>NZ_CP167998.1:0-4873070 GCF_041519315.1 Xanthomonas axonopodis pv. maculifoliigardeniae
ATGGATGCTTGGCCCCGCTGTCTGGAACGTCTCGAAGCCGAATTCCCGCCCGAAGATGTCCACACCTGGTTGAAACCCCTGCAAGCCGAAGATCGCGGCGACAGCATCGTGCTGTACGCCCCGAACGCCTTCATCGTCGACCAGGTTCGCGAACGGTACCTGCCGCGCATCCGCGAATTGCTGGCGTATTTCGCCGGCAACGGCGAAGTCGCGCTGGCGGTCGGTTCGCGTCCACGTGCACCCGAGCCGGCCCCCGCAGCGGCGGCGGTGCCAAGTGCGCCGCAGTCTGCACCGATGGTGCCGTTCGCCGGCAACCTGGATTCGCATTACACCTTCGCCAACTTCGTCGAAGGCCGCAGCAACCAGCTGGGTCTGGCCGCCGCGATCCAGGCGGCGCAGAAGCCCGGCGACCGTGCGCACAACCCGTTGCTGCTGTACGGCAGCACCGGTCTGGGCAAGACCCACCTGATGTTCGCGGCCGGCAATGCGCTGCGTCAGGCCAATCCGGCCGCCAAGGTGATGTACCTGCGTTCGGAACAGTTCTTCAGCGCGATGATCCGGGCGCTGCAGGACAAGGCGATGGACCAGTTCAAGCGCCAGTTCCAGCAGATCGATGCGCTGCTGATCGACGACATCCAGTTCTTCGCCGGCAAGGACCGCACCCAGGAAGAGTTCTTCCACACCTTCAACGCGCTGTTCGATGGCCGCCAGCAGATCATCCTGACCTGCGACCGCTACCCGCGCGAAGTGGAAGGCCTGGAGCCGCGCCTGAAGTCGCGCCTGGCCTGGGGCCTGTCGGTGGCGATCGATCCGCCGGACTTTGAAACCCGCGCGGCCATCGTGCTGGCCAAGGCACGCGAGCGCGGCGCCGAAATTCCCGACGACGTGGCATTCCTGATCGCCAAGAAGATGCGCTCCAACGTGCGCGACCTGGAAGGCGCGCTCAACACCCTGGTGGCGCGTGCCAACTTCACCGGCCGCTCGATCACGGTGGAATTTGCCCAGGAGACGCTGCGCGATTTGCTGCGCGCCCAGCAACAGGCGATCGGCATTCCCAATATCCAGAAGACCGTGGCCGATTACTACGGCCTGCAGATGAAGGACCTGCTGTCCAAGCGGCGCACCCGCTCGCTGGCGCGCCCGCGCCAGGTGGCAATGGCGTTGGCCAAGGAGCTCACCGAGCACAGCCTGCCGGAGATCGGCGACGCGTTCGCCGGCCGCGACCACACCACCGTGCTGCATGCCTGCCGGCAGATCCGCACGTTGATGGAGGCCGACGGCAAGCTCCGCGAGGACTGGGAAAAGCTGATTCGCAAGCTCAGCGAGTAGGCCATCGGCTGCCATCGGCGCCAGGCTGGAAAAAAGCGTGGAAACGTTGGGGTCAAATGCGGGAGAATCTGTGGATAACGTTGCACCGCAGTCCGGCTGGGAAACTATCCACAGGTTTTCCGACCAGCTCAGGCGCACTAGTCCAACGCGTTTCAGATGCTGAAATGTCTTTGGAAACAAATAGTTACGGTGGTTATCCGCTGAAAACGGCCCTACCATCACCACCAAGCTTTTGATTTATTCCATATCTTTTAAAGCATAGGGGCACGGAACCACATGCGTTTTACACTGCAGCGCGAAGCCTTCCTCAAACCATTGGCACAAGTGGTCAATGTGGTCGAACGCCGTCAAACCCTGCCCGTCCTGGCCAACTTGCTGGTCCAGGTCAAGGACGGACAGGTCTCGTTGACCGGCACCGACCTGGAAGTGGAAATGATCTCGCGCACGCTGGTGGAGGACGCGCAGGACGGCGAAACCACGATTCCGGCGCGCAAGCTGTTCGACATCCTGCGCGCCCTGCCCGACGGCAGCCGCGTCACCATTTCGCAGACCGGCGACAAGGTCACCGTGCAGGCCGGGCGAAGCCGCTTCACCCTGGCGACGTTGCCGTCCAATGACTTCCCGTCCGTGGACGAGGTCGAGGCGACCGAGCGCGTCGTGGTGCCCGAAGCCGGCCTCAAGGAGCTGATCGAGCGCACCGCGTTCGCCATGGCCCAGCAGGACGTGCGCTACTACCTCAATGGCCTGTTGTTCGACCTGCGCGACGGCTTGCTGCGCTGCGTGGCCACCGACGGTCATCGTCTGGCGCTGTGCGAGATGGAGCTGGAGAAAGCCGGCGGCGCCAAGCGCCAGATCATCGTGCCGCGCAAGGGCGTGACCGAGCTGCAGCGTCTGCTGGAAGGTGTCGATCGCGAGGTCGAGCTGGAAGTGGGACGTAGCCATATCCGCGTCAAGCGCGGCGACGTGACCTTTACGTCGAAGCTGATCGACGGGCGGTTCCCGGATTACGAGGCAGTGATTCCGATCGGTGCCGATCGTGAGGTCAAGGTGGATCGTGAAGCGCTGCGCGCGTCGCTACAGCGTGCCGCCATCCTGTCCAACGAGAAGTACCGCGGCGTCCGTGTGGAAGTGTCGCCGGGTCAGCTGAAGATCAGCGCGCATAACCCCGAGCAGGAAGAGGCGCAGGAAGAGATCGAGGCCGATACCAAGGTCGACGACCTGGCTATCGGCTTCAACGTCAACTATTTGCTCGACGCGCTGTCGGCATTGCGCGATGAGCACGTGGTGATCCAGCTGCGTGATGCCAATTCGTCTGCATTGGTGCGTGAGGCCAGCAGCGAAAAGTCGCGCCATGTGGTGATGCCGTTGCGTCTCTAACGCTCCGTTCCACGTGGAACACGCTAAGCTCGGCATCTGCCGGGCTTTTTGTTTGCGCCATTCGGGGGCTTGTTGTTTCTAGCTAAGCATCGTGGCCAAGTCGTCTGTGGCGACCAAATGGGACGTGGGCCGAGCTATGGCGCCTGTGCATGATCTGAAGGGATAAGCCCTGACGTAAGCGTGGGAGCTATGCCTTCGATCCGATCGATCGACCAAACGCGCTCCACGCGCTTGCCACCGCGCTGCTGTGTTGGCTGGACATCGGCGCCAGGGTTGAGACGCGGTACACATCGAGTTTCAAAATCTACATGAGCGGCTGCGGACCCAGCTCCGACTCGGTCAAACGTCAGGACAAGATTCACCACGGCGCGTAAGTAGGACCTCTACGGACTATTACCGTCGCCACGCATCTTCGCGTTACGTCTGCAGTGTCCCGAAAATTTGGACGGGCCTGGCACCTGGCGACTCAGCGAGGTTCGAAAGTCTCAACGTGGCCGGAGCCGAGCCTGATTCATGCGCCCTGTCTTTGGCCGTCGAGCTGGCCTGGTCCGAGACACAGCGAAAGCAAGCAGAGAACAAGACGTCTCCTTTCTCATGCGCCGTCGGGTTTGAAACTACGTTCGTTCAAACTGAACAAATTCAGCTAAAGGTGAATCAACTGCTTTGCTACCGCCCCTTGCCGGCGAGACCTAGCGTTCAGCTGTTCAGCTCCCCACGATTTTTGACTTATGCACATAGCGCTTTGCTTTTAAATCTATAAATAACTTAAGAGCTTTGTGGTGATGGTAGACGCAGATTTCGCGTAAAAACACCTCAAGTAATTGTTTATGAAGGGAATTAGCGGGTCGAAACCCTGTGCTTATCGGCCTGTTTTCCGGCTTACAAGCTGTGGATAAGCAAGGATACCGCCCTCCGCCCCCTTTTTATCCACATGTTATCCCCCGCCTGTCCCGCCATTGTCGCCGGCCACGACTGCGCGCGTTTCGTGCCGATCCCGTATCCTTCGACCCGACCGGCATGCCGGATTACAGCCCAGAGCACACCGATCGATGCATGTAGTGCGGTTGTCCATTCATCGGCTTCGCCGGTTTCACACGGTCGAGCTTCATCCCTCCAGTACCTTGAATCTGCTGACCGGCGACAACGGTGCGGGGAAGACCAGCGTGCTCGAAGCGCTGCATCTGATGGCCTACGGCCGCAGCTTCCGCGGGCGCGTCCGTGACGGCTTGATCCAACAAGGCGCCAACGACCTTGAAGTTTTCGTGGAATGGAAAGAAGGCAACGGCGCTGCGGGCGAACGGACGCGTCGAGCCGGCCTGCGTCATAGCGGGCAGGAATGGACGGGACGTCTGGATGGTGAAGACGTGGCGCAGCTTGGCGCGCTTTGCGCTGCGCTGGCAGTGGTGACGTTCGAGCCCGGCAGCCACGTGCTGATCAGTGGCGGTGGCGAACCTCGCCGCCGCTTCCTGGATTGGGGCCTGTTCCACGTGGAACCCGATTTCCTCACCATGTGGCGCCGCTACGCCCGGGCGCTCAAGCAACGTAATGCGTTGCTGAAGCAGGGCGCGCAGCCACGCATGTTGGACGCCTGGGACCACGAACTCGCCGAATCCGGCGAGAGCCTGACGTCTCGGCGCACGCGCTACCTGGAACGCCTGCAGGAGCGGCTGGTTCCCGTGGCAGACGCGATCGCGCCCGCGCTGGAACTGTCTGCGCTGATGTTCGCTCCCGGCTGGAAGCGCCACGAGGTCTCGCTGGCAGACGCCCTGCTGCTTGCGCGCGAACGCGATCGCCAGAATGGCTACACCTCGCAAGGCCCGCACCGGGCAGATTGGGTGCCCAGCTTTCAGGCACTCCCTGGACGGGACGCGCTTTCCCGGGGACAGGCCAAGCTCACCGCCCTCGCCTGCCTGCTCGCACAGGCGGAGGACTTCGCCTACGAACGCGGCGAGTGGCCGGTCATCGCCCTGGATGATCTGGGCTCGGAGCTGGACCGGCACCATCAGGGGCGTGTGCTGCAGCGGCTCGCGTCCGCGCCCGCGCAGGTGCTCATCACGGCAACCGAAACCCCGCCTGGCCTTGCAGATGCCGGCGCACGATTGCAGCAGTTCCACGTGGAACACGGCCACATTACGCGACAGGCAGCGGCCCACTGAGCCGCGACGGCCGGCTCGTGCCGGCTGGTATAATTTGCTCGCTATCCCCCTTTTCCCACGGTGCGGAGCGGCTATCGCCGCCTTCGCCCGTGTTGTGGAGCCAACGGCACGCGCATGACCGACGAACAAAACACCCCGCCAACACCCAACGGCACCTACGACTCCAGCAAGATCACCGTGCTGCGTGGCCTGGAGGCCGTCCGCAAGCGCCCCGGCATGTATATCGGCGACGTCCATGACGGCACCGGTCTGCATCACATGGTGTTCGAGGTGGTCGACAACTCGGTCGACGAAGCCCTGGCCGGGCATGCGGACGACATCGTGGTGAAGATCCTGGCCGATGGCTCGGTGGCGGTCTCCGACAACGGGCGCGGCGTGCCGGTCGACATCCACAAGGAAGAAGGCGTCTCGGCGGCCGAGGTGATCCTCACCGTGCTGCACGCCGGCGGCAAGTTCGACGACAACAGCTACAAGGTCTCCGGCGGCCTGCACGGCGTGGGCGTCTCGGTGGTCAATGCATTGTCCGAGCACTTGTGGCTGGATATCTGGCGCGACGGCTTCCACTACCAGCAGGAGTACGCGCTGGGTGAGCCGCAGTACCCGCTCAAGCAGCTGGAAGCCTCGACCAAGCGCGGCACCACGCTGCGCTTCAAGCCGTCCGTGGCCATCTTCAGCGACGTCGAGTTCCATTACGACATCCTGGCGCGGCGCCTGCGCGAGCTGTCCTTCCTCAATTCCGGCGTCAAGATCACCTTGATCGACGAGCGCGGCGAAGGCCGTCGCGACGATTTCCATTACGAAGGCGGCATCCGCAGCTTCGTGGAGCATCTGGCGCAGTTGAAGTCGCCGCTGCACCCGAATGTGATCTCGGTGACCGGCGAGCACAACGGCATCATGGTGGACGTGGCCCTGCAATGGACCGACGCCTACCAGGAAACCATGTACTGCTTCACCAACAATATTCCGCAGAAGGACGGCGGCACCCACCTGGCCGGTTTCCGTGCGGCGCTGACGCGCGTGCTCAGCACCTACATCGAACAGAACGGCATCGCCAAGCAGGCCAAGGTCGCGCTGACCGGCGACGACATGCGCGAAGGCATGATCGCGGTGCTTTCGGTCAAGGTGCCCGACCCCAGCTTCTCTTCGCAGACCAAGGAAAAGCTGGTCAGCTCGGATGTGCGCCCGGCAGTGGAGAACGCCTTCGGCGCGCGCCTGCAGGAGTTCCTGCAGGAGAACCCGAACGAAGCCAAGGCCATCACCGGCAAGATCGTCGATGCCGCGCGCGCGCGCGAAGCCGCCCGCAAGGCGCGCGACCTGACCCGCCGCAAGGGTGCGCTGGACATCGCCGGCCTGCCGGGCAAGCTGGCCGACTGCCAGGAAAAGGACCCGGCGCTGTCGGAACTGTTCATCGTCGAGGGTGACTCGGCGGGCGGTTCGGCCAAGCAGGGACGCAACCGCAAGAACCAGGCCGTGCTGCCGCTGCGCGGCAAGATCCTCAATGTCGAACGCGCCCGCTTCGACCGCATGCTGGCCTCCGACCAGGTCGGCACGCTGATCACTGCGCTGGGCACCGGCATCGGCCGCGACGAGTACAACCCGGACAAGCTGCGCTACCACCGCATCATCCTGATGACCGACGCCGACGTGGACGGCTCGCACATCCGCACCCTGCTGCTGACCTTCTTCTACCGGCAGATGCCGGAGTTGATCGAGCGCGGCTACATCTACATCGGCCTGCCGCCGCTGTACAAGCTCAAGCAGGGCAAGAGCGAGCTGTATCTGAAGGACGACGCGGCGCTCAACGCCTACCTGGCCAGCAATGCGGTCGAGGGCGCGGCGCTGATTCCGGCTACCGACGAACCGCCGATCACCGGCGAAGCGCTGGAGAAATTGTTGATGCTGTTCACCAGCGCCAACGAAGCGATCGCGCGCAACGCACACCGCTACGACCCGGCCCTGCTCACCGCGCTGATCGACCTGCCGCCACTGGATGTGGAAAAACTGCAGGCAGAAGGCGACCAGCATCCGACCCTGGATGCACTGCAGGCAGTGCTCAACCGCGGCACCCTGGGTACCGCGCGCTACCAGTTGCGCTTCGACCCCGGCAGCGAGAACGCGCCTGCCACCCTGGTGGCCATCCGCCGCCACATGGGCGAAGAGTTCACCCAGGTGCTGCCGATGGGTGCGTTCGAAAGCGGCGAGCTGCGTCCGCTGCGTGAGGTCTCGCTGGCCTTGCACGACCTGGTGCGCGAAGGTGCCCAGATCGTGCGCGGCAACAAGAGCCACCCGATCACCAGCTTCGCGCAGGCCCATGCCTGGTTGCTGGACGAGGCCAAGAAGGGCCGCCAGGTGCAGCGCTTCAAGGGCCTGGGCGAAATGAATGCCGAGCAGCTGTGGGAAACCACGGTCAACCCCGATACGCGTCGCCTGTTGCAGGTGCGCATCGAGGACGCGGTGGCCGCCGACCAGATCTTCAGCACCTTGATGGGCGATGTGGTCGAGCCACGCCGCGACTTCATCGAGGACAACGCGCTGAAGGTGTCCAACCTGGATATCTGAGGCACCCGCATCGGCCGGCACGTCGCAACCGCGGCGTGGTGGCCGGTGCGGTGTTCGCAGGATTGATGATGCGCACCGATCTTCCACCGCCCCCGGCACCACGCACGGTTGCCGGCAAGCCGCCGCTGCTGCCCGTGCTCGTGGGTTTCTGGGTCGACGTGCTCATCGCCGCCGGCCTGCTGTTGACCCTCAGCGTGGCCGGCTTTGCGTTGTGGGGCGCAGTGCGTGGCTTTGGCCACGTACAGGCGGCCAAGGCGCAGGGGCTGACCCCCTCGCCCACCGAGGTCATGGCCGCCATTGGCCAACCCGGCGTGATGGTGCAGCTGCTCACCGCCTTGGTCAGCACGGCCACGCCGGCGCTGCTGTTGTACTACTGGCGCCGCCGCGCCACCGCTGCCGAACAGACCGCCTCGCGGGCTGCCGCGCGTCGCGCCTCCACCTGGGGCTGGACCGCGCTGGTCGCCGCCGCAGTGTTCCTGCTCAGCAACCTGGTCAGCGTGGCGGCTTCGGCGTTAGGCATCAAGCCGGTGCCCACCAACCTGCCGTTGATGGAAGACGCGCTCCAGCAGTGGCCGCTGGCACTGACGCTGTTTGCGGTGGTCATCGCGCCGGCTTACGAAGAACTGCTGTTTCGTCGCGTGCTGTTCGGGCGCCTGCTCGCTGCCGGCCGCCCCTGGCTGGGCATCGTGCTGAGCGGGGCGATTTTCGCGCTGGTGCACGAAGTACCCGGCATCAGCGGCAACGGCCCGGCCGCGATCGCGCAGCTGTGGCTGGTGTACGGCAGCATGGGCGCGGCGTTCGCATGGCTGTACTGGCGCACCGGTACGTTATGGGCGCCCATTGCCGCGCATGGCATCAACAACACCACGGCCCTGGCAGCGCTGTACTTTTTCGGGCTTGGCTGAGTCCACAAGCGGTCACATGCGAGAACCCAGCCGCAGCGGCGCGGCGCCTGGGCACCGAATGGATCCGCACGCTTTGGACAGCCGATCGCCCCGGCTGGGCACGCGTCATCGGCCGCACGGAACCGTTTGACGAAAAGTTAAGACGAGCCTGCCAGAATGCCCCCATGGTTCTAGGGGGATCGAATGAAAGCTAGGCTGTTGATCGTTGTTGCCGTGCTTGCACTGACGGCGTGTGCCACCACAACTTCGCCAACCGGCCGCCGACAGGTGGTGGGCGGGGTATCGCAACAGCAATTGGACCAGTTGGGCGCGCAATCCTTTGCGCAGACCAAGGCCAAGGAAAAAGTCAGCACCGATGGCAAGCAGAACGCCTACGTGCAGTGCGTGGTCAATGCGCTGGTGGCACAACTGCCGCCGCAATGGCGCGAAACTAAGTGGGAAACCGCGCTGTTCGTGGACAACGAAGCCAATGCCTTCGCCCTGCCCGGCGGCAAGGTCGGTGTCAACACGGGCATTTTCACTGTCGCCAAGACCCAGGATCAACTCGCCGCCGTGCTCGGGCATGAGATCGGCCATGTCATTTCGCGCCATCACGAAGAGCGCATCACCCGTCAGCTCGGCGCGCAGACGGGCCTGGGCATCATCGGCGCACTCGCCGGCGCTGCCTATGGCGACGGGGCGGCCAGCGCAGTCAATCAGGTCGGCGGTATGACTGCCCAGACAGTGTTCCTGCTGCCCGGCTCGCGTACCCAGGAAAGCGAAGCCGATGTGGTCGGCCAACGTCTGATGGCCCAGGCCGGCTTCGATCCGGCGCAGGCGGTGACGCTGTGGCAGAACATGATGGCCGCCAGCGGCAATCGCCAACCGCAGTGGCTGTCGACCCACCCCGACCCTGCCAACCGCATCCGCGAACTGCAGGCCGACGTTGCCCAGCTCGAACCGGTGTACCAGCAGGCCAGGCAGAGCGGGCGCGTGCCGCGTTGTGGCTAGTGCTGCTAACGACATCCGTGCGGCCGCCGTCAACCTGGACGAACACCGATTCGATGCGACGCTTGCTTGCCTCCCCTGGTGGCGTACGCGCCGCTACACCGGTCAAGGTCTGTTAGCGACGCTAAGACATCGGTTCCCTGCTTCTGATTGCCGCAACACAACATGGAAACCGTTTTCGGGAACTGAGACTTTCTGCTAAGTTTGCCGGCTCAGATTTTTCGTACAGCGCCCATTCCGCTTTTCGTACCGCCCGACGGCGGATCGTCCGAGGTGAAACATGAAACTGCTCAACCGCAAGCAAGCCCTGTTGTCCCTGTTCATCGCCGCGTCGCTGGGTGGGGCTGTCGTCACCGATGCGGTCGCGCAGTCGGACCGTTCCTCCGAACGCGCCAGCCGCAAATCCAAAAGCGGCAAGGCCGAGGAGCTGTACCCGCAGTCGACCCGCCAGGCACCGACGAGCAAGCCGTCCTCCAAGTTGAGCAGCAAGCTGCAGAAGCTGATCGAAACCTTCAACAAGGGCGAGGACTACCAAGGCGTGCGCACCCAGGCCGATGAGATCCTGGCCAACAGCGCTGCCAACGACGCCGACAAGGCGCTGGCGGCCCAGCTGGCCGCGCAGGCTGCCTACAACCTGGACGACACCGCCGCTGCCAAGAAGTACCTGCAGCAGGCCATCGGCCTGAACGCGCTGGACAACAACGGCCAGTTCCAGTCGATGCTGATGCTGGCGCAGTTGCAGATGCAGGACGACCAGCAGGCCGAGGGTCTGGCCACGCTGGACAAATATCTGGAAGAGAGCAAGTCGCAGCGTCCGGAAGACCTGATCCTCAAGGGCCAGGCGCTGTACCAGACCGAGCGCTACAAGGAAGCCATTCCGGTGTTGAAGCAGGCCATCGCTGCCTCGCCCGAGCCCAAGGACAGCTGGAACCAGCTGCTGATGGCGTCCTACGCCGAAGCTGGCCAGACCGGTGAGGCCGTTGCGGCCGCCGAGGCGCTGGCCGCCAAGACGCCCAACGACAAAAAGGCGCAGCTCAACCTGGCCAACATGTACATGCAGGCCGACCAGATGGACAAGGCCGCAGGCGTGATGGACAAGCTGCGTGCCTCCGGCCAGTTGACCGAAGAAAAGGAATACAAGCAGTTGTATTCCATCTACGCCAACACCGAGAACAAAGAAAAGGACGTCATTGCCGTCATCAATGAGGGTATGCAAAAAGGCATCCTCAAGCCCGATTATCAGACATACCTTGCCCTGGCCCAGTCGTATTACTACAGCGACGATGTCCCGAAGGCGATCGAAAACTGGCAGAAGGCCGCACCGCTTTCCAAGGATGGCGAGACCTATTTGAATCTGGCCAAGGTGCTGCATTCGGAAGGTCGCATCCCCGAGGCCAAGCAGGCCGCACAGCAGGCGATCGCCAAGGGTGTTAAAAAACCCGAAGACGCCAAGAAGATCATCAACCTGAAGTAAAAAAAGAAAATAAACCCCCGAAATCCCTGTGTTTTTAGTGGTTACAGGACTCGGGATTGGTATAAGCTTGGGAGTTCCTGCGGTGTCAAAGCCGTCCGAAAACCTGGGGATCATCACAGTGATCCGGGCCCCCACTGAAAGAGCCATTGGCGCATGACGGAACAACTCGTTATCCACAGGCATGACTACGATGCCGGGAACCAGGGTCTGAGCTGGGCCCGCATTATCGGCATTGCTTTTGTAATTGCTTTGCACCTCACTGCACTGATGATGTTGCTGATCCCTGCAGTGGCGCCGAAGGCTCCGGCAGAGAAGGAGCGCACCACCATGGTCACCTTGGTGGATGCACCGCCTCCTCCCCCGCCGCCGCCGCCGCCGCCGCCGCCGGAAGACAAGCCGCCGCCGCCGGTCAAGAATCTGTCGCCGCCGAAGCCGTCACCGGTTCCGCCGCCGCCGGAAGCTCCGGTGGTCGACGTTCCCGAACCGCGTCCGAGCGATATCGTCACGCCGCCGAGCCCGCCGAGCCCGCCGGCTCCGCCGAGTGACATTGGCGCCAGCGTCGATATCTCGTCCAAGAACATGAACCCGCCGAAGTACCCGCCGGCTGCATTCCGTGCCGGTGTCCAAGGTGAGGTCATCCTGATCGTGGATGTGGATGCTAGCGGCAACGTGACCAACGTGTCGGTCGAAAAGTCCAGCCGCAACCGCGACCTTGACCGTGCCGCGATGGACGCAGCACGCAAGTGGAAGTTCAACGCCTCCACCGTCAACGGGCAGAAAGCCGCCGGACGTGTCCGCGTCCCGGTCAACTTTGCTCTGAACTGATCCCACGGGCCGGCTACGGTCGGCCCAGGATCCTGTCTTCCTTTCGCTCCACCCTTCATCACCACACACAACAAAGGTAAGCGTCATGCTGCAGGAATTCTTTATCGCCGCCGCTGCAGGGGGCTCCAATCCGTCGGCCGCTCTGTCGCAGATGGGCTTCGAGCACTTGATCACCGAAATGACCTCCAGCCCCGGCGACTTCGCCGTGTCCTGGGTCGTGTTGATCACCCTGATCGCCATGTCCGCTGCCTCCTGGTACTGGACTGTCATCAACATCTTCCGTGCCACCCGCCTGAAGAGCGCGGCTGACCGCGTCACCACCGCGTTCTGGGATGCCCCGAATGCACAGGACGCCATCCGCGCCATGGAAGAACAGCCGGCTTCCGAGCCGTTCTCGAAGATCGCGCTGGACGCGGCCCAGGCTGCTGCGCACCACCAGCGTGCCGAAGGCAGCACCGGTGGCCTGGGCGAGAGCCTGAGCCGTTCGGAGTTCGTCGACCGCGCCCTGCGTCAGGCCGTGACCCGCGAAAGCACCAAGCTGCAGTCGGGCATGACCCTGCTAGCCACCGTCGGTGCGACCGCGCCGTTCGTCGGTCTGCTCGGTACCGTGTGGGGCATCTACGGTGCGCTGATCAAGATCGGTGCGACCGGTTCGGCCTCCATCGACGCCGTTGCCGGTCCGGTGGGTGAAGCGCTGATCATGACCGCGATCGGCCTGTTCGTCGCAATCCCGGCCGTGTTCGCGTTCAACTTCTTCTCCAAGGTCAACAGCTCGGTGATCGCCAAGTTCGACACCTTTGCCCACGACCTGCACGACTTCTTCGCCACCGGTTCGCGCGTTCGCTAATCCGGTCGTCAAGAACGCCTTCGCAACGATTTAGACGGAGCCCGTTATGGCCTTCAGTAGTGGAAACAGCGGTGGCCCGATGGCCGACATCAACGTGACGCCCCTCGTGGACGTCATGCTGGTGCTGCTGATCATCTTCATCATTACGGCACCGCTGATGTCCCATAAGGTCAAGGTGGAGCTGCCAGAGGCCAACTTGATCCAGAAGGAAGATGCGGAGAAACGCGCCGCGCCGATCACTCTGGCCGTCAAGGAAGATGGGTCGCTGTACTGGAACGACGAGCCGATTTCCAAGGAAGCCCTGGAGTCGCGCCTGTCCACCGCTGCACAGCAGACACCGCAGCCGCCGCTCAACCTGCGTGGCGACCGCACGACCAAGATGCGTACGATCAACGAGATCACCAAGATCGCGCAAGGTCAGGGCATGCTGGACGTCGGTTTCGTTGCAACCAAAGTGAAGGGGCAGTAAGCCATGGCATTTAGTACTGGTGGAAGCCGTGGGCCGATGGCCGACATCAACGTCACGCCCCTCGTGGACGTGATGCTGGTGCTGCTGATCATCTTCATCGTCACCGCGCCGATCATGACCTACCCGATCGCCGTGGATCTGCCGCAGCGGGTGCTCAACCCGCCACCGCAGACGACCGAACCGCCGCCGCCGATCGAGTTGCGTATCGACGCCAGCAACCAGGTGTTCTGGAACAACAGCCCGACTCCGGTCGATGTGTTGCAACAGAAGATGGAAGAAGTGGTGCAGGCCGATCCGACCAATCAGCCGGAACTGCGCATCGATGCAAATCCGGATGCGGAGTACGAGGTGATGGCCAAGGTGCTGGCCGCTGCGAAGAACTCGCAGATGAAGAAAATCGGCTTCATGCAGCAGTAAACGTATCTGCAAGACCGCAACACAACAGTCATGACGCGACTGCAACGCCACCGGAAACGGTGGCGTTTTTTTATGTGTGCTTCGACCCAAGCGCGTTAATGGCAGCGCTTGTAGACCCTTCAGCGTCAAGCACCCATTGCCGAGCCGATGCCGTGCCGCCAGCGCGCCCGTACCCGCGTCGAGTTGCCGGTGCAGGTCGCAGGTGTGTGCTCGGCCGTGCAGCACCCACGATCACAGCACGGGAGGCAGTCATGGCTTTCAGTACGACAGGGGATCGGGGACCGCTGGCGGAGATCAATGTCACGCCGCTGGTGGATGTCATGTTGGTGTTGTTGATTATCTTCATCGTCACCGCACCGATGGTGACGCGGACAATCGCGGTGGATCTGCCGCAGCACATTTCGCAAGTGACCACACGGCCGGAGCCGCCTGCACCAATCGCCTTGCGTGTGGATGCCGACGCACAGCTGTTCTGGAACGCCAACCCGGTGACCTTGCAGCAACTCCAGTCCAGGTTGATCGAGCAGATGCAGGCAACTGCAGGACATCAGCCGGAACTGCGCATCGCCGCCAGTGTGGACGCCGAGTATGCCGTGATGGCCAGCGTGCTGGCGGCAGCGAAGAACGCGTAAGTGCAGCGCATCGCCTTTGTGCAGTAGTGTTTCTGCAAGCGCGTATTGCGCTTGGCCACGTGCAGTGCATGCAACAACGCACGATGCGGTCGCCCAGGCGCCGCATCGCGGCTTCGGACGCGACAGGTATGGGGAGTTAATCGAGGTTGTTTCTCACCGGCAGCAGCTGGCCGTCGCTAACCAGGCGCTCGTCGTGATGTTCCTGCGTAGCATCCACCACGCGAACGTGGTTGTCGCCAACCCGGGCATCGATCATCGATGCCGACGTTAGCGCATGGACTCAAGCGCTAACGTGGCTGCCACGCAGGATGTCGACGTACGCGCGCACGCTTGCATCCAATCCCTGGTACAAGGCCTCGCTGATCAAGGCGTGGCCGATGGATACTTCCAGCACCCCCGGCACAGCGGCGAGAAAATCGCCCAGGTTGGCTTGCGACAAATCGTGCCCGGCATTGATGCCCAGGCCTGCGGCACTGGCGCGCTGCGCGGCATCGGCGAACAGCGCCAACGTGGCATCGGCCTGGCCGCTGGCGTGCGCGTGCGCATAGGGGCCGGTGTACAACTCGATACGGTCCGCACCGAGCGCGGCTGCGCGGGCGATGTCCGGGTTACCCGCATCGACGAACAGGCTGACCCGGCTGCCCAGCTGCTTGAACGCGGTGATCAGCTCGGCGAGCTGCGCGGTGTCCTGCGCAAAATCGAAGCCGTGATCGGAGGTCAGCTGCCCGTCGCCGTCCGGCACCAGGGTGATCTGTTGCGGGCGCGTGGCACGGCACAATTCCAGCAACCCCGGGTAGCCTGCGCGCGGCGGCGCGAAGGGGTTGCCTTCGATATTGAATTCCACCGCCTGCGCGCGCGTGAATGCACTGAGCGCCAGCACGTCGTCGGCGCGGATATGCCGCTGGTCCGGGCGCGGATGCACGGTGATGCCATGCGCGCCGGCGGCAATGCAGGCGCGTGCGGCCTGCACCACGTCCGGGTCGGTGCCGCCGCGCGAGTTGCGCAGGACTGCAATCTTGTTGACGTTGACGCTGAGCTGGGTGGTCATGCGGTGATCAGGCCTGCGGCTCGCTGTCGCGTGCGGCGGCCAGGGCGGCCGACTTGCGTGCTTCTGCCAGCTCGCGCAGGCGGCGCAGCTCGGCCGGGTCGATCATGCTGCTGGTATCGCGTTGGGTGTCGCCCATGCGCGAGGCGAACCAACCGCGCGTCCACAACAGCAGCAGCACCAACGCCACCAGCAGCGAGACCACCAGCAACCACACGTGCGGCGTGCTGAAAGCCAGCACCAGCGCACCCAGTGCCATAAGCAGAAACAGCCAGTGCATGACGCGCTCCCCCGTTGAGTGGCGGCAGTGTAGCGCCGCGCCCGGCGCGGTTCCACGTGGGCGCCTCACCGTTGGTCAGAGCAGCGGCGACAACAGCCGGGCGAAGGCCTCCGGCAGGCGCGAGCGCCATAACGGCCGATGCCGCGCGAATTGCACTTCCTGCGCCTGCTGCAGATCGGTGCCGATCAGCCCGGCCATCTCTGCTGCCACGGCCTGGTCGCGGAACAGCATCGACAACTCGAAATTCAGCCGGAAGCTGCGGCTGTCGAAATTGGCGCTGCCGACGATGCAGACATCGTCGTCGGCCAGCAGCGCCTTGGTGTGCAGCATGCGCGGGCCGTACTCGTAGATGCGGACACCGGCTTCCAGCAACTCGTCGAAATACGAGCGTGCCGCGTAGGTGACCAGGCGCGAATCGCTGACCCGCGGCACCAGCAGGCGCACGTCCAGCCCGCCGAGCGCGGCCGAGGTCAGCGCCATGCGCGCTGCTTCGCCGGGCACGAAGTACGGAGTGACCAGCCACACGCGGTGCTTGGCTTCATGGATGGCGGCGACCATCAGGCGGTGGATCGCTTCCCACGACGAATCCGGGCCGGACACCAGCACCTGCGCATCCACCGTGCCTTGCGCGCGGGTGGGCACATCGTCCGGCCACAGCTGCTGGCCGTGGAAGGCCGCGCGGCCCTGGCCGGTGGCATAGAGCCAGTCCTCCAGGAACACCAGCTGCAGACTGCGCACCACATGGCCTTGCAGGCGCACGTGCAGATCGCGATACGCCTGCTTGCGCACCTGCTCGTTCTCGTCGTCGGTGACGTTGATGCCGCCGGTGAAACCCACGCGGCCATCGATGACGATCACCTTGCGGTGGGTGCGCAGGTTCAACCACGGCCGCTTGAATGGCTTGAGCAATTGCGAGGGATGGAACCAGGCGGTTTCCACCCCGGCCTCGCGCAGCGTGCGCAGGGCGCGTCGGGTCATTGCCGATGAGCCGATCGCATCCATCAGCAGCCGCACCTTGACTCCGGCACGGGCACGTTCCATCAGCGCAGCGCAGATCGCGGTACCGCTGTGGTCGGGCTGGAAGATGTAGTACTCCAGATGGATATGGTCGCGTGCGCCCCGGATCGCTTCGATGATGGCGGCATACGTGGCAGCGCCATCCACCAGCCAGTGCACTTCGGTGGCGCTGCTGGGCGCCAGCCCGGTGGTGGACTGGGCGATCTTGGCCAGCTCGGTACAGTCGGCATCCGGCGGGCAGACGCTGCTGTAGCTCTCCATGCCCGAGCGCGAGCGCCCGCGCCGCAGCCGCTGCCGTTTGACCTTTTGCGGGCCCAGCCAGTAGTAGATCAGCAGCCCCAGGTACGGCAGCGCCGCCAGCGACAACACCCAGCTCAGCGTGGCCACCGGTTCGCGCTTCTGCAGCACGATCCAGCCGGCGATCCACAGCAGATACAGCACATAGGCGGCCAGGAGGAGCGCTTCGAGGTGGGGAATGGTGGCCAGCCACTCCCACGCGCCCTGTGCAAGTGCGAGCATGCGCGGATTCTACGGGGCGCATGCGGTGTTGCGATGATCACTGCCCGCGTGAGCGAAGTGGCGATGGCGGCGGCGTTACGCAAACGCTGCCGATACCGGCCTGCACGCGCCGGTGCCCTCGAGCCGGCAAGACCTGCCCGCTCTGCAGGCGTCGGTCGCGTGCCCGGGCGCTTCCAGCCCTGGATGGCATTCGCCAGAGCGCGCTGCAGCGCTGGCGGCCAACCTGCCGGGGAAGCGCGCTGTGTGGGCGCCGATACCACGTTGCGCGCCGTGCCCCAGGCGGCAAGCCTGGGCCGCAGCGCACGCGGTGTCTCCACGCGCCATCGGACGCTTCGCACTCACCTCAAAGTACATGACACGCTCTAGGATGAGCGCCGGAATGCAAGGCTGTCGCGCGAAGGCTGATGGATGTCCAGGACAACCCGCCTGTTTGAACTGCTTGGCCTGCTGCGCGCGCACAGACGGCCGGTGTCGGCAGCTGCGCTGGCGTCCGAGTTGGGGGTATCGCAGCGAAGCGTCTACCGGGATATCGACACCTTGCGCGCGCTCGGTGCGCCGTTGGAGGGCCAAGCCGGCGTTGGCTATTACCTGAAGCCGGGATTCTTCCTGCCATCGCTGGCGTTTTCGCAGGAGGAACTGGATGCGGTCATGCTGGGCCTGGATTGGGTCAAACAACGCGCCGATCCTGCCTTGGCCAGATGTGGTGAAAGCGCCCTGGCGAAGATCTTGTCTGCCAGAAGGCACGGCGATGGCGTCGGCACAGACATGGCGCCAGCGGCGATTCTGACCGCCGCTTCCACATCCGAGTCGGTCGATCATCCGCAGACCGCCGTGTTGCGCGAGGCCATTCGGCGGCAATGCAAACTGGCGATCGGCTATGTCGATGCGCACGACACGCCCTCCGAGCGCATCGTCTGGCCGATCGCCCTGGTGTATTTCGACGACGTACGCGTCCTGGCGGCCTGGTGCGAGCGCCGCTGCGCGTTCCGGCATTTTCGTGTCGATCGGTTGCAGGTGCAGGCACTGCTGCAAACGCGTTACCCGCAGTCGCGCCAGGCGTTGGTGAAGCAATGGCGAGAGCAGGACCGCGACTGGCGTTCGCTACTGACAGTTTCTGACAGGCCGCAACGCTAGCGTGTGTTGGCCGCTTCCACTGCGAGGAAGCCAGACCAAGGAGACTGACATGGTTGCGTTTTTACCCGATGCGCTCGGTGCGTTCCTGGATGACGAGGACACCTCGGCAATCGTCATGTTGAACCTGATTCGCTTCCAGGCCGATGGTGGCCGCGAGCGCTATCACCAGTATCTGCGGTTGGCCACACCCATCCTGGCCCGGTTCGGCGCGCACATTGTCTTCAGTGGCGATGGCCTGCCGGTGCTGACCGCGGGCCAGGCACAGCCGTGGGATGCGGTCACGCTGGTGCAGTATCCGGGTCGATCCGCCTTCAAGCAGATGATTGCCGATGCGGAGTATCAGCACGCCTTCGAGGTGGGACGTTCGGCAATTGCCGAGATCGTGCTGCAACCCTTCCACGGCATCACGCTGTAGCCCTCTGCTGGACGCGTTGCAGCGCGTTTGCCGGCGCTGGCGCATTGGTCCTGCTGCCGAACGCGTTGCCTGCGCGTCGGGGCCAGGGCCACTGCAGGCAGCGCGGACCCGGCAGGATCAAAACAAGTCCAGCTGCGGCGTGTCCGGTCTGGGTGGACGGAACTGCGTGGTATCGAGCCTGGGCAGCCGCCCGAATCCAAGGCGCCGATACGCGATGGAAAACCGCTGCGCGATCAGTTCTGCAAACGGGCCTTCGCCGACCATGCGCTTGCCGAAGCGGCTGTCGTAGTCCTTGCCGCCGCGCATCTGCTGGATCAGGCTCATGACATGCTTGGCACGATCGGGATAGTGCAGCTCGAGCCACTCGCGCCATAACTGGGTGAGCTCGTGCGGCAGGCGCAGCAACACGTAGCCGGCCGAACGTGCGCCGTGGGCTGCGGCTGCGTCCAGGATGCGCTCCAGTTCCTTGTCGTTGATCATCGGGATGACCGGAGCGACCAGCACGCCCACCGGTACGCCGGCAGCGTGCAGCGCCTGCATCGCGCGCAGTCGCGCGTGCGGCGCGGCGGCGCGCGGCTCCATCTTGGCCGCGAGGCGATTGTCGAGCGTGGTGACCGAGAAATACACCGACACCAGGTTGTGCTGCGCCATCTCGGCCAGCACATCGATGTCGCGTTCGATCAACGCTGCCTTGGTCACGAAGCTGACCGGGTGACGGGCCTGCGCAAGCACTTGCAGGCATTGACGGGAAATGTGCAGGCGCCGCTCGGTGGGCTGGTAGGCGTCGGTATTGATCCCCAACGCGATCGGCGAGCACTGGTAGGACGGGCGTGCGATCTCTGCGCGCAGCAGCGCTGCCGCATTCGGCTTGGCGAAGATCCGCGTTTCGAAATCCAGCCCTGGCGACAGATCCAGATACGCGTGCGAGGGCCTGGCAAAGCAGTACACGCAGCCGTGCTCACATCCCCGGTACGGGTTCACCGACTGCGAGAAGCCGATGTCGGGCGAGTTGTTGCGGCTGATGATGCTGCGCGCGATTTCCTCGGCCACCACGGTCTTGGGACGCATGGCGGCCTCGCCGTCGGCATCGAGCGCGCCCCAGCCATCGTCTATCTCGACGGCGGTGGTGACCGCGAAGCGGCCGGGCACGTAGGCGGTGGTGCCGCGCCCCTTGATGACCGTACGCGAGCTGCGGACATCGCGCTCAGCTGCCGCGCTCGTGCCGGGGAAAGAGTTCTTCTGCATGCCGTTAGTATTCTTACTAACGAAGCCTGGTGCAAGCGACGTGCACCGGTCCGAGGAACGAGCACAACCGCTACGACGCAGTGCAGGGCGCAGTCGCAGCGGGGGAATGGAGAATCGGGAAACGGGAAACGGAAACGGGAAAGCAACAGCAACAGCAACAGCAGAAAGCGCCGCCGTTGCGATTCCCCATTCCCTATTCCCGATTCCCTAATCCCCGCCGTAAAGCGCCTGCGCCGACTGAAACAGAATCCAGCTGGTGGCAATGAACTTGTCGCCGCCGACCGGGCGGTTGCCGCGGTGGGTGTGGGTGAAGGCGGTGGGAGCGATCAGCAGGCTGCCGGTGCGTGGGCGCGCCTTGCGTTGCTGGAACAGGAATTCGGTTTCGCCCTGCTCGAATTCCTCGTTGAGATACAGCGTCCACAGCAGATGCCGATGCAGCGTGTCGGCATTGGCATCGCGCGGATACAGCTCGCAATGCCAGTACGGGTAGCCGCCCTGGTCGGCGGTATACCACTGCAGATTGATCGCACCCGGGCGCAGGCAGGTGCGTGCCAGATCGCCCAGCGCCTGGTCGCTCATCTGCACGATATCCTCGGCCACCAGGCGATGCGCTGTGCCATCGGCGGTGGTGACCTGCAGCATCAGCGGTGAAATCAACGCCTGCGGATACTGCCGCAGATACGTGAGCACGCCATCGAACACGGCCTGTTGCAGGCGGTTTTCCACTTCCGCCCATTCGGCCATCCCACTGATGCGCAGGTCGCGGCTGTGTTTGAGGTCGGGAAAGACGCCGCCACCGATGCGGCCGGGATGCAGCTGCTGGCTCTGGCGCATGCGCTGCACGATGGCCACGCACTCTTCGCGCGCGATGGCGTTGTCGGTGATCTGGATGAAGTCGGGTTGGCTCATGCGCCTGACCATAGCAATCTGGCGCGCCGGCTGCAGCGTTCGACAGGCGGTGCGTGCCGGCGGGATCAGCACGCGAGGTTGTCGGGATCACCCGTGCGTGGCCAGGTGGCGCCACCGCGCACGGTGGGCAAGCGCGGTGCCGAGGCGATGTGTCCTGCCTGCTTTGCTTGTTGCTTGTTGCCCGTTGCCCGTATCGTGGGTGGAGCATGCAAGGCGCCAAAGAAAAACCCCGCCGAAGCGGGGTTTTTCGTCACGCAACGCGTGCTGCGGCGATCAGAACTTGTAGTTGATCGAAGCGGCCAGCACGTCGCCCTTCACGTCGTAGCTGCCGGCCAGACGGTCGCCGGTGGCGCTGCGGGTGTCGCTGGTCGGGTCGCTGGTGAACAGGTGGGTGTAGCCGAAGTTGTACTCGGTCTGCGCCGACGGACGCCAGCTCATGCCCAGCGAAACCCACTTGCGGCTCGCGTCCGGCACGCGCACGTCGCGGTGTTCGGCCGTGGTCGGGGTCTGGTCGTACGCCAGGCCGCCGCGCAGGGTCACCGTGTCGCTCATGCGGTAGTCGGCACCGATCGAGGCGAAGGTGGTGTCGCGGTAGGAGAAGTCCAGCACGCTGTCGGGCTGGTTGGAGGCGAAGTCCACGGTCACCTGGTCGAACTTGCTCCAGGCGGTGCGGGTGACGTCGGCCATGATCGACCACTGCTCGTTCACGTTATGCGTGAAGCTGGCGGTGGCGCTGGCCGGCAGCTTGACGGTGGCGCGGCCCTTGGTGTCGACGAAGGTACCCGGCGCGGCTACGCCCAGCACGGCGGCAGCACTGCCCGGCACGGTGAAGTCGGCGGTGCCGTCGGTGATCTTGTGTTCCACCTGCGAGCGGTAGCTGAAGCCGATGTGGGTGTTCTCGTCGATGCTGAACAAGCCGCCCAGGGTGAAGCCCACTTCGGTGCTGTCGCCCTTGATGCGCGAGTAGCCATCGGCGCTGCCCGGCGCGAAGCCCGGCACGCGGCGCGCAGCCAGCACGCTGCCGAAATCCACGGCGTTGGCCAGGTCGATATCCAGACGCTCGGCGAACACCGAGGCACCGAAGGACACGTACGGGTTCACGTCATAGGAGAACGCGACGTTGAAGTCGATCGCCTGCAGCTCGGTCTTGGTGCCGTGGTAGCGGCCGACCCAGTCGCGGTCGTATTCGGTCTTGAAGCCGAACGGCACGGTCAGCGAGGTGCCCAGGTGCATGTTGTCGTTCTCGCCGAACGGCACGTGGAAGTACATCGCCGGGACCGGCGCGATCATGCCGGCGTCGCCGCCGTTGCCGCCGGAGACCGGAGCGCCGTTGGCGTAGGCCGCGGTGTCGGGCTGGAACTTGGCCGAGAAGCTGATGGCGCTGACGTCGGCCTGGAACAGGCGACCGTCCAGCTGGCGCATGCCTGCCGGGTTGTTGGCGATGATGGAGGCATCATCCGGGGCGCTGCCCGAACCTGCGAATGCGCGGCCAAGGCCCTTGGCGCTGTTTTCCTTCAGCTGGAACGCGGCGCCGTGCGCCTGACCAACGGCCAGCACGCCAGCGATACCGACGGCCAACAGGGTGGCGCGGCTGAGAGTGGAAGCGGTAGACATAAGTTGTAGCTCTCCGGATAAGGACTGCAATGGTCGGTTCAGCGCCCGCGTCCAGCACCAATCCAGTGCACGGAGCGCGCCGGAGACCCCCCCCCGACATACGACGCCGTACGCAGTATACCCATGACGATTAACCGAACAATAACGAGGCGCGCGCTGAACGTGCCGTCAGGTTAGGGCTGGGTTCAGCAGCGTGGACCGGCTATTGTCGCCGTCCGATGTTCGTCTCTCTTCCTTCCCGCAAGAAACCCACCCCGCGCTGGGCAGTGCCGTTGCTGTTCGCCACGGTGTGGCTGGCGTATCTGTGGTCGATCAGCCGGCCGGGCGAGGCGCGCAATACGTTGTGGCTGGACTGGGGCGCGCTCTCCAGCGGGGTCTCCAATCTGGGCGACTGGTGGGCCACCTTGCGCGACGGCAGCGTGCTGCGCCTGTTCACGGCGCTGTTCCTGCACGCGGACTGGTCGCATCTGCTCGGCAACCTGGTGTTCCTGCTGATCTTCGGGCTGCCGGCCGAACGCATCCTGGGCCCGTGGCGGTTGTTGCTGCTGTTTCTGGTCGGCGGCGCGGCCTCCAACCTGGCGGCGATCTTTGCCATCGGCACGCCGGACCGGGTGATCATCGGCGCCTCGGGTGCGGTGTCGGCGTTGATCGGCACGTACCTGGCGCTGTTTCCGGGCGCCAAGCTGGGCGTGGTGCTGCCGCTGGGCGTGTTTCTGGAATTCATTCGTGTGCCGGCGCCGCTATTGATCGGCGCCTGGGCACTGCTGCAGGTGGTGTTCGCCTATATCGGCCCGGCGTTCGGCATGGTGGCGTGGTCGGCACACATCGCCGGCTTCGTGTTCGGCATCGTGTACGGCCTGTACGTGCGCGCGGCGATCGCGCGGCGGCTGCGCAAGCGCCACGGTTTCTGAGCCGCGCAGCATCCGGGCTGTAGCGGCAGGCCGCACCCCATGCGTGGCCGAGGTACCGGCACGATGCCGCGCACGTCGCTGTCCAGGCGCGCGCCTATAATCGTGTGCATGTCCAAGTCTCTGTACAAAGTCACCTTCCTCAATCACGGCAAGGTGTACGAGCTCTACGCGCGTGAGGTCACCGGCAGCCATCTGTGGGGCTTCAACCAGATCGGCGAGCTAGTGTTCGACGTGCACGACGGGCTGGTGGTGGACCCCACCGAAGAACGCCTGCGCGAGGAATTCGGCAATACCAAGACCTTGCACCTGCCGATGCAGAGCATCGTGCGGATCGAAGAAGTGGAGAAAAAAGGCCAGTCGGTGATTCGCGATGCCACCACCGGCGACAAGGTGGTCACCCCGTTCCCCTCGCCGATCAAGCCACGCTGATGCGCATTGTGGTGCCCGACGACTACCAGGGCGCCGTCGCTCAGCTGCCCTGCCTGCAGCAGATGCAGGGCCACCCGGTGCAGGTGCTGGGCGCGTTGGGCGCGGAGCTCGACGCGCGTGCCGCATCTCTGGCCGACGCCGACGCATTGGTATTGATCCGCGAACGCACGCGCGTGGATGCGGCGCTGCTGCAACGGCTGCCGCGGTTGAAACTGATCAGCCAGACCGGGCGCGTTGGCGCGCATGTGGATGTGGCGGCGTGCACCGCATCGGGTGTGGCGGTGGCCGAAGGCGTCGGCTCGCCGGTGGCGCCGGCCGAGCTGACCTGGGCGCTGATCCTGTCGGCCAGCCGTCGGCTGACCGACTACCAGCATGCATTGCAGCAGGGACGCTGGCAGGCGCTTGGCGATCCCGGCCTGGGCCGCGTGCTGCATGGGCGCACGCTGGGGATCTGGAGTTATGGGCGGATTGGCCAACGCGTGGCCAGCTTCGGGCGCGCGTTCGGCATGCAGGTGCTGGTGTGGGGCGGGCCGGCATCCTGTGCGCAGGCAGCGCGCGATGGGTTCGCGGTTGCGGGCAGCCGCGAGGAACTGTTCGAACGCAGCGACGTGCTGTCGCTGCATCGGCGCCTGACTGCGCAGACACGTCATGACATCACCGCACAGGATCTGGCGCGCATGCGCGCCGACGCGTTGCTGGTCAACACCAGTCGTGCCGAGTTGATCGCCCCTGGCGCCCTGCTCGCTGCGTTGGACGCGGGCCGGCCGGCGCAGGCCGCGCTGGATGTGTTCGAGCACGAGCCGGTGCTGGACCCGCGCGATCCGCTGCTGCGGCATGCGCGCGTGCTGGCGACACCGCATCTGGGGTACGTGGAGCGCGACAGCTACGCGCTGTATTTCGCCGCGGCGTTCGACAACGTGCTGGCGTTCGCGGCGGGCACACCGCGCAACCTGGTCAATCCTGAGGTGTTGGCCACAACGCAGCGGGTGTGATTCCCCGCTGGGTGAGCGCGGCCTGGAAGCAGCCGACCAGCCGCGCGCGCTGCTGCCAGGTGAGCGGCGATTGATGTTGGGTGCCGCATGCACCGCTCCCACACCAATCCTCTGCGAGACGACCCAACCCGCCGCCTGACGACGGGCCACGACGTTGCATGGGCCGCTCTTAGTTGCCCGGTTCGGTGGACGCTGGCGTGTCCTTTGGCGGCGCCGGCTGCACCGGTTCGGCTGGCGCTGCGGGTGCAGTGGCCGGCTTGGCCTTGCCTGCCGGTTCGGCCGATGTGGGCTTGTCCGTGGTCGCCGGGCGCGCTGCGGCGGGCTTGGGATCGGCACCGGTCTTGGCTGGCTTGGCCTTCTGCGCGGCCTGCGCCTTGGCTTTGCGTGCAGCCTGCGCCTTGGCGACGGAGCCGGGTTGCTTGAGTTCGGCCAGGGCTTCGGCGATCGGGCCGTCGCCCGGCAGCACGTCGCCGGCGCTGTAGCCCTCTTCGCCTTCGTCGTCGCCGCGCAGGTGGCCCGGCAAGGTGGCTTCGCTGTAGTCGGTCAGGCTGGCCGGCACATCGGCATCGCCGGGCTGCGGTTCGGGGGTGAGCAGTACGTCCGGCACGATGCCGCTGGCCTGGATCGACTTGCCGCTGGGCGTGTAATAGCGCGCGGTGGTGAGCTTGACCGAGTCGCCGTTATCCAGCGGCAGCACGGTCTGCACCGAGCCCTTGCCGAAGGTGCGGCTACCGATGATGCGTGCGCGCTTGTTGTCGCGCAGCGCGCCGGCCAGCACTTCCGACGCACTGGCCGAACCGGCATCCACCAGCACCACGACCGGTGCGCCGCTCAGCAGATCGCCCGGAGTGGCGTCGAACTTGGCATCGCTGATCGAGATGCGCCCGCGCGTGCTGACGATATTGCCCTTGTCCAGCAGATCGTCGGCCACCTGCACCGCCGAGGTCAGCAGACCGCCGGGGTTGCTGCGCAGGTCCAGCACCAGCCCGCGCAACTTGCCGCCGGCCTGCAGCTGCTTGAGGTTCTTCTGGAAATCGGCACCGGTGTCGGCCTGGAAGGTGCTGATGCGGATGTAGCCGTAGCCCGGCTCCAGCAGCTTGCTGCGCACGCTGGCCACGCGGATGGTTTCGCGCTGAAGGGTCACATCGAACGGCTTGGGCGTCTTGTCGCGCATGATGGTCAACACGACCTTGCTGCCGGATTCGCCGCGCAGCGGCTCCATCGCCTTGCTGGCATCGATCGGCTTGCCGTCGATGGCCACGATCACATCGCCGGCGCGGATGCCGGCGCGCGCGGCCGGGGTGTCGTCGATCGGCGCGATCACCTTGAGGGTGTTGTCCTGCTGCTGTAGCAATTCCACGCCGATGCCGTCGTAGGCGCCGGTGGCCTGTTCGTCGAAGGCTTCGGCATCTTCCTTGTCGAAATAGGTGCTGTGCGGGTCCAGGTCCGAGAGCAGGCCGCGCACGGCGGAGTGCATCAGCTTCTTGTCTTCGACCGGGTCGACGTAGGCCTGCTTGACCGCGTTGTAGACCGCCACGAAACGGCGGATCTCATCCAGCGGCACCTTGGAAACAGCGGCTTCATTGGCTTCCGGATCGTCCGCGCTGGCCTGGGCGGCGGCGGGGCCGGCCTTCTGCGCCCAACCAGGCGACGCGAACAGGGCCAGCGACAGGGCAACGGACAGGACGGCTACGCGCATGAAGCACTCCGACAAAGAGATAAGGCGCCCCGCAGCGCGGAGCTGACCGGATTATGCGCGAAGCAGCGGTAAATCCGCGTTGAATCGCGGGCGGTGCGCGGCGCTCAGCGGCGTTGCAGCCAGCTCGATGGATCCACCGGCTGCCCGTTGCGTCGCAATTCGAAGTACAGCGCCGGCACGCCCTGCCCGCCCGAACTGCCGACCTTGGCGACCGCGTCGCCACGTTTGATCGATGCGCCGGCATCGCGCAGCAAGGTGTCGTTATGCGCGTACAGGCTCATGTAGCCGTTGCCGTGGTCCACGATCAGGATCATGCCGTAGCCGGTCATCCAGTCGGAAAACACCACCGTGCCATCGGCCACTGCGGTCACGGTGGTGCCCTTGGGCGCGCCGATCAGCACGCCCTTGCTGGTGTGGCCATCGGGCAAGGTGGCGTTGAAGCGCGCCAGCAGGTTGCCCGCCACTGGCCAGCTGAGCCCACCGACCTTGGGGGCCGGTGCGTTGGCGACCACCTTGGGCGGGGTCTTGCCGGGGCGATCGGAACGCTCGGTTTTGCTGCGTTTGGCCTGCGCGGCGGCTTCGGCGGCAGCGCGCCGTTCGGCTTCGGCCTTGGCGGCCGCCGCGCGCAGATTGGCGAGCAGTTGTTCCAGCGCCTTGGCGTCCTGGCCGATTGCCTTTTCGCGCTCGGCGCGCTGCTTGTAGCGATCGTCCAGCTGCGCGACGGTGGCCGCCTGTTGCGAGCGGTCCTTCTGTAGCGTGGCCGCCTGCGCCTTCTGCTGCGCGCGTGCGGCATCCAGCGCCTGGCGCCGGGTGACGATGTCCTGTTCCACTTTCGCCAGGGCATCCAGTTGCGTGGTCAGGGCGTGGATGCGTTGCGCACGTGCGTTTTGCACATAGCGGTGATCGGCCAGCATGCGCGTGGCATCGCCCACCGTGTCCTGCGACAGCAGCACCTTCAACGGTGCATTGCGGCCCACCTGATCGGCAGCGCGCAACAATGCCGCCAGCTGCGTGCGCTGGCTCTGCAGGCCGCGCTGCAACTGCGCGCGTTCCTGCTGCAGGGTGGACAGATGCTGTTCCTGCGCGCGCATCGCCGCTTCGGTTTCGCTCAAGGCGCGTGCGGTCTTGGCCACTTTCTCGTCGGCCTGGCGTAGCTGTTGCGCAGCAGTGCCGCGTTTGCCTTCCAGTTCGCGCCGATCGGCGCTGATGGTCTTGAGCTCATCGCGCAGCTGCTGCAGTTTGCGCTCGGTCTCGCGCTGGCTCTGCGCGCTTGCGCCCACGCTGCCCAGCAACGTGCAGGCCAGCACACCCGCCGCCAGCCACATCCGCCCACGGCCGGTGGCGGGAGCGAGCGGCAGGCGCGGCAGCGGTGCGGACGAAGGGGGCAACGAAAGATCCAGTGACTTCAGGCAGGTGCGCGATTGTAGCCAAGCATGATGTGATCGCCGCCACGCCCCAGACTACCGCCGCCGCGCGAGGTTCAGCATGAAGCCCCAAATTCTCCTCCTGGCACTGTCCCTGGTCTGCACGAGCGCCTGGGCCGAGGAGGACGTCAGCAAGGTCAACGGCAAGATCAGCGCAGATGCCGGCAAGACCTACGGCGCCCTGGAAACGGTCAACGGCTCCATCGAGATCGGTGCCGGTGCGCAGACCAAGAACGTGGAAACCGTCAATGGCGGCATCCGCATCGGCGACAACGCGCGCACCGGTGGCGTGGAAACGGTCAATGGCTCGATCACGCTGGGCCAGAAAGTCACCGTGTCCGGCGGGCTGGAGACGGTCAACGGCAGCATCCTGGCCGAGCGTGGCAGCCAGATCAGCGGCGGCGTGGAAACGGTCAATGGCAGCATCGGGCTGGTGGGAACCGAGCTCGGCAAGGGCATCGAAACGGTCAACGGCGACATCACTGTCGGGGTGGGCTCGCACGTGCGCGGCGGCATCGAAGTGAGCAAGCCGAGCTTCGGTTTTTCGTTCCAGCCCTCGCGCAAGCCGCGCGTGGTGATCGGCCCGGATGCGGTGGTCGATGGGCCGTTGCACTTCGAGCGCGAGGTCAACCTGTACGTGCACCGCAGCGCCAAGATCGGCGCGGTGAGCGGCGCCACCGCGCGCAGCTTCGATAGCGACGTCGCACCGAAGGACTGACCGACGCAGCACGCACCTGCCGGTGCGTGCGCCGGATCCAGGGCGCCCGCTCCAGGCGCCCTGCCCGGCCCGCCATGCAACCGCAGCACACGCAGCCGCGCGCTCACCCCGCCGTCCGACGCACGCTCTAAGATCGGGATTCCGCCGCACGAGGAGTTCCGATGCCCCGCAAGATCCTGTTGTGCCTGGCCGCGACGCTGGCCCTGGCCGGCTGCAAACGCGAACCCGCCGCTGCGCCCGGTGCGCCTGCCGCGCAGACGCCGACCGAGAGCGCGCCCACCGCGCCGGTCAGCCGCCACACCTTCTCCCCGGAAATGACCACGGGCGACTTCGCCGAACTGGTCAAGACACTGGCGTCGGACGACTTCGAAGGCCGCGGCCCGGGGACGCCGGGCGAAGAAAAGACCGTGACCTACATCCGCGACCAGATGCAGCGCATCGGGCTGCAGCCGGGCAATGGCGACAGCTGGTTCCAGGAAGTGCCGATGGTGGAAACCACCGCCGATGCATCCACCGCGCCCAGCCTGCGCAGCGGCGAGCAGACCCGCACCCTCGCCTTCGGCACCGACATCGTGGTCGGCACGCGCACCGGCCAGGCCGAGGTCAAGCTGGACAACAGCGAGCTGGTGTTCGTCGGATATGGCGTGGACGCACCCGAGCAGCAGTGGAACGACTATGCCGGCCAGGAGTGGAAGGGCAAGACGGTGGTGATGTTCGTCAACGACCCGGGCTTCCACACCGACGATGCCAAGTTGTTCGATGGCAAGCGCATGACCTACTACGGGCGCTGGACCTACAAGTTCGAAGAAGCCGCACGCAAGGGCGCGGCTGCGGCGTTGATCGTGCACGACACGCCCGGCGCCAGCTACGGCTGGGACGTAGTGAAAAATTCCTGGTCCGGCCCGCAATACGACTTGCCGGCCAAGGACGACCCCGACCCGCGCCTGCCGGTGCAGGGCTGGATCAGCGCCGAAACCGCCAAGCAATTGTTCGCCAACGCCGGGTTGGACCTGGCGCAGGCCTACAAGGACGCCAGCAAGCGCGGCTTCAAGCCGGTGCCGTTGAAGGCCAGCTGGTCGGTCGATCTCAAGAGCACCATCGCGGCCAAGACCTCGCGTAATGTGGTCGGCGTGCTGCCGGGCACCAGCCACGCCGACGAGGCGGTGCTGTACATGGCGCACTGGGACCACCTGGGCAAGCATCCGGGCGAACGCGGCGACAACATCTACAACGGCGCGGTGGACAACGCCACCGGCGTGGCCGGCATCCTGGAAATTGCCGATGCATTCGCGCACCAGGATCCCAAGCCGGCGCGCTCGGTGGTGTTCCTGGCGGTCACGCTGGAAGAATCGGGCCTGCTCGGTTCCAAGTATTACGTGGCCAACCCGAGCTTCCCGCTGGACAAGATCGCGGCGGTGATCAATCTGGATGCGATGTCGGTGGCCGGGCGCGCACGCGATGTCACCGTGGTGGGCATGGGCAGCTCGGAGCTGGAGGACATCCTCAAGCCGATCGCCGCCATGCAGGGGCGCACCCTGCACGCAGAAGCCACCCCGCAAAGCGGCTCGTACTTCCGCTCGGATCACTTCAACTTCGCCAAGGCCGGCGTGCCGGCGTTGTATGCCGATGGCGGCGAAGACCTGCGCGAGGGCGGCACTGCCGCCGGACGTGCCGCGGCCGAGGACTACGGACGCCATCGTTATCACGCCCCGGGCGACGAATACGACGCCGCCACCTGGAAGCTCGATGGCACCATCGAAGACCTGCAGGTGGTCTATGGCGTGGGCAAGGAGGTCGCTGCCGGCGAACGTTGGCCCAACTGGTACCCCGGCAACCCGTTCAAGGCCGCGCGCGATCGCATGATGGCCGGCAAGCCTGGCGCGAGCGCGGCGAGCGCGCAGCCGGCCGACGCTGACAGCGCGGCCACGCAAACGCACAAGGCCCAATCTCCACGCTGAGGCCGCCGCGCCGTCACTGCCGCACGGTGTGGCACGACTGCATCAGCGACCTGCCTTGCGCGACCATCGCCGGAAACCAGCTGTTACGCAAAAGGCCTCCCACCGGAGGCCTTTTGCATTGTTGCCTCATGTGAGGCCTCTGGCGATCAGCCACGCCACATCGTGCAGCTGCGATCTTGCGCGATCAGGGGCCTGCTGCACTGACCTTACATCTCAGCCCATGGATGGGACGCATGGCCATGCGGCAATCGCGCATGCTCTGCGACGCTCGATCTACCCTACCCGCCTGGCAGGCGAACGAGACGTGCGCCACTCAATCGTTCTCCACGCTCACCACGTGACCGTCTTCCGGATCCACGTGCAGTTCGACTTTTTGCCCGTTGCGCTTGGCATCGGCCTTCCACAGGCCATCCTTGAACTTGAGGTCGTGCACATCGGCATAGCCGCCGGTGGAGAGCGACGCGCGCACGTCGGCTTCGCTGAGCTTGGAGGTGGTCTGGTCGCCATAGACGCGGCCGGTCACCGGATCGATGTGCACGTCCACGTCCTTGCCGTCGCCGCTACGCGCGTCTGCCGTCCAGACGCCATGCTCGAACTTGACGTCGTGCACCTTGGTGTAGCCCTTTGCGGTGAGCATGCTGGTGACCTCACCGGAGGTAAGCGCCTTGGCCGGCTTGTCGGCCGCCTGTGCCAACGCACCCTGCGACAGCAAGGCAAGGGCGCCGATGAGTGCGGTCTTCATCAATGGCTGTGTCATGGGAATGCTCCTGCAGTGAAGTGCGCTCATGCTGGAGGGCGGCCTATCGCCATCAGGTGAAAAACGGGCAAGCGGCCGCAACGAAAGTTCAGTTAGCTGAAACGCCGAGGTGCTTGCTCACCTGCGATGCACGCGATGTTTACATCGACGCGGATGTCGCGGCTGAGCACGCATCGTGTGTTATCCACGATCGCAATCGCAGCAACGTGCGTGTGCTTCTCACCTTGCCAACGCCGTGTGCCCGCGCGCTGCGTGCGCTGGAAAAGCCGCCTTGCGGCGGCTTTGCTTGGCATCAGCGTGTCGTGCGTGCAGCGGATGTGCTTGTTGCCGAGGTCGATGCAGCGGAGCTGCGCGCTGCGGCAGTCGCAACCGGCGCACGCGTGGCGAGTGCGGCCTGTGGCGACAGGATCGCCATCTGCGGCTTGTCGGTGCCGTCCTTGTTGGGGTGCACGTTGTACGCGTAGCTGAGGTTCCACCACGAACCGGCCGCCCACCAGGTCCAGCCCAGCCACACGTCTGCATTGGTTTCCATGTGTGCCAACATGCCTTGCAGCGCCTGGTTGCACACCGCATTGTTGGCGGTGCCGAATTCGCCCAGAAAGCCGCGCTTGCGGTTGGTGCGCAGCCACTGCGTGAAGTTGCGCAGGCGCTCGGCGCCGATGGTGCTGCTGACACAGGTGCTGCTGGTGCCGCTGGAATCGGCATCCAGATACTGGTGCACTTCGAAGGCGTAGCGATTGAGCGGGTCGTAGATGGCGGTCAGCGCGGTGGCGTTGGAATAGCCATCGCTCGTGGGGGAATACCAACTGTGCGCGCCGGTCCACAATGCGCCGGGCACCAGAATCAGGTTATTGGCACCGGTCCTGCGGATGGCATCGATGGCGGCCTGCGCTGCGCCGGCCCATTCGCTGGCCGAAATATTGTTGGGCTCATTCATCAGCCCGAACATCACCGCGTTGTCGCTGTTGAATGCCAGTGCCAGACGACGCCAGAGATCGGTAAACGTGGCCACCGGTACTTCCGGGCCGCCGATCTTGTAGCCGTAATACTTGGCGTAGTTGTGGATATCGATGAGCAGATACATACCGGCTGCCTTGGCGCGTGCCACCGCCTGCTGCAGCAACGCGAGCTGTGCCGGGTCCAGTTCGCCGTTCGCGGTGGGCTGCAGCCGCTCCCACAGGATCGGCAGGCGGATGGTATTCATGCCGACACCGGCGAAATAGGTGTAATCGTTGGTCGCGGGGTACATATAGTCCTTGTTGAGGACTCCAGGCTTCTTGGACGATGCGTACTCGGCACCTGAAAGATTGACGCCGGCATAGGTGAGCGCGCGCGTCTGCGCGTGGGCCAGCGACAGGCTACCGAACACGATGAAAAGCAGCGTAGAGCGCAGTAGCGCGCGCAACGAAAAGCAGACAGCAGACATGACACAACTCCTCAGACGGGGGCGATGCGGGTAAGTGCATGCGCGTTACGTGCGATGCACTGCATCGGTCTAAGTCAATGCATCAGCCGTGCCCAATTGCTGCCGGTGGCCAGTTCAGCGCCAATATGCGAACTGCATCGCAGTCACACTCTGCAAAGTGCGTTGTCGAGATTGATAGGCCGCACAAAAGCGCCAGATATGGGCCGGTATTTGCGCAAGTGCGGCGTGGGTTCGTCCGTGCTGTCGACTTTGCGTCGTATAGAAGCGCCTGCCGTCAGTGGCATGACGTCATGTCCATGACGCCATGCCGCATTGAAGTGCAACCGAGGTTGCAGGCATAGGCTGCCTCGATCTTTCCGCGAAAAGACCAGGAAAAGTGTCCGATCGCGATAATGCTCAGCCCGGTAGAAAGCGCGCTCGCTACCGGATGGAAGAGCGACGTGTGATGACGATTGCCTGCGGCGCCCGCACGTGCCTGCACTGGCGCTATCGTTGCCAACAGCAGCGACAGCACCCGCGTGCAGGCGTCAGGCGGGCGCGGCAGGCGCTTGGCGTGGATCACCTACGGTGTGGTTTGCGTGCCATCCGCGCCCAGCTGACGACTATTTGCTGGGCGCGTTGGTCGCGCTTAATCGGTAATCCGGCGCGCACGTGGGCTCAATATCGACATTTGCGGCTTGTCGCGCCCCTGCGCATCCGGTTGCACGTTGAACGGATACGCCCTGCTCCACCACGCGCCTGCCGCCCACCAGGACCAGCCCATCCACACATCGCTGTTGGATTCCATGTAGCCCAGCATGCCGTTGAGCGCGAGATTGCAGGTGACCGTGTTGCCGGTACCGAACTCGGCAAGAAACCCGCGTTTTTTGTTCAGGCGCAGCCATTCGGTGAAACTGCGCAGGCGCTCGACTCCGATCGTGGCACTGACGCACCCGCCGCTGGTGCCGCTGGAATCGGCATCCAGATATTGATGCGCTTCGATGGCATACCGATTGAGCGGGTCGCGAATGGATGCCATCGCCACTGCATTGGATTGCCCGGCCACTGTGGAGTACCAGCTATGCGCGCCTGTCCATAACGCACCCGGCACCAGAATCAGATTGTTTGCACCGGTTTTACGAATGGTGTCGATCGACGCCTGCGCGGCTCTTGCCCACGCTTGCGGATCGATGTCGTAAGGCTCGTTCATCAGCCCGAAGATCACGGCGTTGTCGCTCTTGAAGGCGATCGCCAGCCGTCGCCATAGATCGTTGAAGGTGCTGATCGGCACTTTCGTGCTGCCGATGGTGTGGCCGTAATACTTGGCGTAGTTGTGCACATCCACGATCACGTACATGTTGGCCGCCTTGGCGTTGGCGACCGCCTGCCGGATCAACGCCAGCTGCGCCGGATCCAGCTCGCCGCCCGCTTTTGGCTGCAGCCGTTCCCACAGGATCGGCAGGCGAACCGTGTTCATGTGCTTGCCGGCGAAGTAGGCGTATTCGTCGGCCGCCGGATAGTGATAATCGATGTTGAGCACGCCGGGTTTTTGTGAGGATTTGATCTCGGCGCCGGATAGATTGATGCCTGCATACTTCAGGCCGGAAGTGCTTTGCGCCTGCGCGAGCGGCATGACGGCAAGCAATAGCAAAGACAGCGCGCGGCAACGCGGCCGGCGCGTACGCGTGGTGAGGGATTTCATGGGGGAACTCCTGAGACTTCTGCGTGCGAAAGACCTGTGCAAGGACGGCGCGCTGATGCGGGTATGAGCTCGTTCGATGTAAGACAGCAACGCGTCCATCACCAGACTAGGCGTATACGCCCGCACAAACCACGGTTGAGAGGGATCAATCGGCCAAGCTGTGCAGTGACCCGCAGTTCTTGTGTTAGAGCGCGCACGCATGGCGCGAACGTACCGCACCGTTTGCACACGCTTCGAACAGTGGCGCGCATCGCCTGCGCGATGGCGTGCTGTACATCGCGGGCGAATGCAGCTGCATTCGTGCAATGCCTCTGCGCTGCAGCGCCTATCTGTCCATCACGATGGGTTGCCTGATTGGCGATGCTGTCGCCGGGCAATGCCAGCCACAGCGGCAGACAGTGCGCAGGTGTAGTGCGGACGTCGACGCGATAGCGCGGATTGGATGAGATCGCTCGCGCGTCGTCCATGCATCGTGGCGCGCAGGCGTCGCATCAGGGCGTCGCCGAGACGGCAGCCTCGCACTGCAAGTTGCACCAGCGCATGGACGATATGGCCAGCGCTCGATACCGGGCTGTTGCATGCCATCGAACAGCGCACATCGGCAACACGCAGCGCGTGAGCTGGCGCGCGATTGCCTCTGCCTTCTGCTGCCCGCAGCGAGCCAGCGGCGGTCTGCCCTTCTCCGAAGCAGGCGGCCCCACGCGCTGCGGCAATGACAAAAAAGTGGCCGCAACACTGGTTGCGACCACCTCTGGCTGCGCCGCTGCTTACTTGCCGGCGCGGCGTGCGTACTTGCTCAGGATCGCCATCTGCGGCTTGTCGCTGCCGTCCTTGCCCGGTTGCACGTTGAAGGGATAGTCCGGCTTCCACCACGCGCCCGCCGCCCACCAGGTCCAGCCCAGCCACACGTCGCTGTTCTTTTCCATGTAGGTCAGCATGCCTTCCAGCGCCTTGTCGCAGACCGGATTGTTGGCCGTGGCGAATTCGCCCAGAAAGCCCTTCTGCTTGTTCTCGCGCAACCACGAAGTGAAGCCCTGCAGCTTTTCTTGGCCTACCGAGTCGCTGGTGCACACCGGCTTGGTGCCGCTGTAGTCCTTGTCCAGGTACTGATGCGCTTCGAAGGCCAGGTTGTTGCCCGGGTCCTTGAGGATTTCCAGCGCCTTTGCGTTGGAGACGCCGTAGCTGGTGCTGCGCCAGCTGTGTGCGCCGGTGTAGGCGGTGCCCGGCACCAGGATCAGGTTATTCGCGCCGGTCTTGCGGATCGCGTTGATCGCCCCCTGCGCGGCATTGGCCCAGTCGGGTGCGGAAATGCCATTGGGCTCGTTCATCAGCCCGAAGATCACCGCCTTGTCGTCCTTGAACTCCAGCGCCAGCCGGCGCCACAGATCGGCCAACGCGCCGGCCGGCACATCGCTGGTGCCGATGCGCTTGCCGTTGTACGTGGCGTAGTTGTGCAGATCCAGGATCAGGGACTGCTTGTTGGCCTTGGCTGCTTCAAGCGACTTCTTGATCAGCCCCAATTGGGCCTGGTCCAGCGGGCCATTGAGCTCGGGCTGCACGCGTTCCCACAGGAACGGCAGGCGGATCGTATTCATGCCCTTGCCGGCGAAATAGCTGAAATCCGAGGCGGCAGGGTAGGTGTAATCCTTGAACAAGGTGCCGGGCTTCTTGCGCGAGTTGAACTCGGCGCCGGACAGATTGACGCCGACATACTTCAGGCCAGCGGTGTCCTTCTTCGGGCCGGGCGGCTCCTTGGCCTGGACCAGTGGGGCGGCGGCGAGCAAGGTCAACGCGAGCGCGGCGATGCGCAAGCGGGGAAAGTGCGGGGGAGTGCGGAACATGGAAGTCTCCTTCGGCATCGACGTGGGCGGCCGCGGGGGAGGGCACGGCCAGCGCAGATGGTGCAGCGCCATCTGCTGCTGCGTGAGTCTGGGAGCTCGCACGTTAGTGCGCCATTCACGCGCATGGCGCGGATTTGACCGCCTGCGAACACGCGCAAGGCGCATCATGCCGCTGCGCTCGCGTTCGCAAGAGACCAGGTAAGACGCACTGTCGCAGGAGTGCGACATCTGCGCGTTTTAAGCTACCGACCCTTTCTTCCCGTTGTTGGCGCGCCTTGCCGACGACGCAACACCCCCCGGAGTTTTCCCATGAGCACAGCCCACGCCTACGCTGCCCAGGCCGCCGATCAACCACTTGCCCCGTTCGTGTTCGAACGCCGCGCGCCCGGCCCCAACGACGTGCAGATCGACATCGCCTACTGCGGCGTGTGTCACTCGGACCTGCATACCGCACGCAACGAATGGCACAACACGCTGTACCCCTCGGTGCCCGGCCACGAGATCGTCGGCCGCGTGACCGCCGTCGGCAATGCGGTCACCGGCTTCAAGGTCGGCGACCTGGCCGGTGTCGGCTGCATGGTCGACAGCTGCCGCAGCTGCGCCTCCTGCCAGGAAGGCGAAGAACAGTATTGCGAACAGGGGTTCACCGGCACCTACAACGGGCCGATGTTCGGCGGCGGCGAGAACACCTACGGCGGCTATTCCGACCATATCGTGGTCGACCAGAAATACGTGCTGCGCATCACCCACAGCGACAACCTGGCCGCGGTGGCACCGTTGCTGTGCGCCGGCATCACCACCTATTCGCCGCTGGCACACTGGAAGGTGGGTCCGGGCCAGAAGGTGGGCGTGGTCGGCCTGGGCGGCCTGGGCCACATGGCGGTGAAGATCGCCAAGGCGATGGGCGCCACCGTGGTGTTGTTCACCACCTCCGAGAGCAAGCGCGCCGATGCGATGCGCCTGGGCGCCAGCGAAGTGGTGATCTCCAAGGACGAAGCGCAGATGGCCGCGCAGTACAACACCCTGGACTTCATCCTCAACACCGTGGCCGCGCCGCACAACCTGGACCCGTTCCTCAACGCGCTCAAGCGCGACGGCGCCATGGTGCTGGTGGGCGTGCCCGAGCAGTCGCACCCGTCGCCGGCGGTGTTCAACCTGGTGATGAAGCGCCGCACCCTGGCCGGCTCGCTGATTGGCGGCATCCGCCAGACCCAGGAAATGCTGGATTTCTGCGCCAAGCACAACATCGTCTCGGACATCGAAACCATCCGCGCCGACCAGATCAACGAGGCCTACGAGCGCATGCTCAAGAGCGACGTGAAGTACCGCTTTGTGATCGATATGGCCACGCTGGATAAGGCGGCCTGAGTAGTTGTTACGTCACGCTGTAATGTTGCCGTCTGCGTCGCTGTCGATGCGGACGGTAATACACCTCGCTACTCTGCTGGCGAGCTAATCAACGATGTGGATAGAGGGTTCCTTTGTGCATAGAACGTTGATGCACTCAGAGTGGTCAGCGATGAAAAACTCCATAACTTCGCCGTAGAATCCTGTTGGAATATACGACTCAAGTACTTCATCGTGCTGGCTCCAACCGCCAAAGAGAACCTGTGAGACGGTTGCTCCCTCTATCTCATCAAATGATTCCATATTGCAGCGCCAGAATTCAGAGAAATCGCGTTCGTCCAGTATCTTTACGCCGACCACATCGCTAAAAATGATTTGGACAGTCCTATTAGAGGCATGGGCGGTCAAGTGTACGACGCAGCAGTTTTTTTCATAAACGATTTTCGAAACTGATGTGTACTCAGGTAAAACTGAGCTAGGCAGGCTCCGCAAGGTTAATTTCTTCATGTCTACGTCTAATCGACCCGAGTCTCGGTTTGGCTTGTAGTGATTCTCGTTGAAGCCGAACGTGTAGAACCCGGCAAAACAAGACGTTGATTTCGCAAAACCAGCAATAATCGCCTGAATAGTGGTCGGGCTGTTGAGTGATTCCGAAACGAGTTCCTTCAGATGAATCGATGCAAAGTGCCGTGCACTTCTCTCTCACCAGGCTGCCACACGCTTCGACGGAGAGAAGCGTACGGGCAGCGCAAGGTTATGTGACATGCCCAAGCTAAGAGCGCAGCTTGCCTGTACCCTCGGGCATCATTGAGTTCGTTGATCTTTAGATGTCGAATGCGAGGCGCAACGTCCAGCTCAGGTATTGCTAGTTCTATCTCACGTAGCTCTTGAGGCGCGACTTCGGGGTCTCTGTAGGAAAGATTCTTCGCCTTGCTGAGCTAGGCGCGATCCATATGCTCCTCATCACCCTCATGCCGCAGCCGGCTCCTTGACCTGCGCGTTCACCCCCAGCAGCTGCACGATGCTTCCCGCCGCATCGCGGCCTTCGGCCACTGCGGTGACCACCAGGTCCGCACCGCGCACGCAGTCGCCGCCGGCGAACAGGCGGGGGTTGCTGGTCTGGTAGGGCAGGCGGCCGTTGCAGTCGGCCGGGGCGACAATGCGGCCGTTGCTGCCGGCTTCCACGCCTTGCGAGGCCAACCAATCGGGCAGGGTGGGCGAGAAGCCGAAGGCGATGATCACCACGTCCGCTTCCAGCAGCGATTCGCTGCCTTCCACCGGCACGGCATTGCGGCGGCCGCTGGCATCGGGCTCACCTAATCTGGTTTCCACCACGGTCACGCCGATGGCTTCGTCGTCGGCGCCGGATTCGATCGACAGCGGCTGGCGGTTGAACAAAAAGCGCACGCCTTCTTCGCGCGCGTTGGCCACCTCGCGCGCCGAGCCGGGCATGCTGGCTTCGTCGCGGCGGTAGGCGCAGGTGACCTTGGCCGCGCCCAGGCGAATGGCGCTGCGCACGCAGTCCATGCCGGTATCGCCGCCGCCCAGCACCACCACGCGCTTGCCGCTGAGGTCGGGCAGGGCGAGCTGGTCTTCCCAGCCGGCGATCGGCCGGCCGTGCGGGTCGTTGCCGCTGACGATGCGGCTGTTCTGCACCAGGAACGGCAGCGCCGGCAGCACGTTCTTCAGGTCTTGCCCGGGCAGGCCGCCGTCGGTGTAGCGATAGGCGCCGGTCCCTAAGAACACCGCATCGTATTCGCCCAGCAACTGCTCGATGCTGACGTCCTTACCGATCTCCACGCCCAGGCGGAACTGCACGCCCATGCCTTCGAGGATCTCGCGGCGCTTGCCGATCACCGACTTGTCCAGCTTGAAGCTGGGGATGCCGAACTGCAGCAGCCCGCCGATCTGCTCATAGCGGTCGTAGACCACCGCCTCGATGCCGGCACGCGCCAGCCGGTCCGCACACGCCAGCCCAGCCGGGCCGGCGCCGATCACCGCCACGCGGTGGCCGGTCGGCTGCACGTTGCCCAGGTCCGGGCGCCAGCCCATCTTGAAGGCGGTGTCGACGATGTACTTCTCCACCGCGCCGATGGTGACTGCGCCGAATTCCTCCAGCGTGCAGCTGCCTTCGCACAGGCGGTCCTGCGGACACACCCGCCCGCACACTTCCGGCAGCGGGTTGGTGGAATGGCATAGCGCGGCGGCTTCCTCGATGCGGTTTTCCTGCACCAGCTGCAGCCACTGCGGGATGGCGTTGTGTACCGGGCATTTCCAGCTGCAATACGGGTTACCGCAGTCCAGGCAACGGCCGGCTTGGTATTGCGCATCGGCCTTGTCGAACTTGCCGTACAACTCGCCCCAGTCGCCGGAGGTGCGCAGTTCCACCGGAATGCGCGTGGGCATGGTCCGGGGCAGGTCGAGGAATTGGAAGGCTTGCTTGCGGCTCATAGGGGGGGGATTCGGGAGTTGGGATTGGGGATTCGCAACAGCGGGCGACATGGGTCTGACGCAGTGCGAATCTCGAACAGGCAATCTCGATGCGTGAGAGCAGGGAGTGGAGATTCGGACATCGGGATTTGCCAAGGCGACGACAGGTCGCATGGCTTGAGCGAATCCCCAATCCCGTCACTCAGGCGGCACGCCTGAGCGACTCCGTCAGCGACTCGATGCTGGCGGCCTTGGGTTTGACCAGCCAGAACTTGCCGATGTAGTCGCGGAACTCGTCCAGGATCTGCTGCGCCCAGATGCTGCCGGTCAGCTCGCGGTGGCGGCTGATCAGCGTATGCAGATGCTGGCGATGGTTCTCGAAGCCTTCGGCCGAGACGCGGTGGATGTCGATCAGCTCGTGGTTGTAGCGGTCCACGAAGTCGCGTTCGATATCCAGCACGTAGGCCAGGCCACCGGTGAAGCCGGCGCCGAAGTTCAGGCCCACCTTGCCCAGCACCAGCACGATGCCATCGGTCATGTATTCGCAGCAGTGGTCGCCGGCGCCTTCCACCACCGCCAGCGCGCCGGAGTTGCGCACCGCAAAGCGCTCGCCCGCCCGCCCGGCCGCGAACAGCTCGCCGCCGGTGGCGCCGTACAGGCAGGTGTTGCCGACGATCGGCGTGTTGCGTGCCTCGAAGCGCGCGCCGCGCGGCGGACGCACCACCAATCGCCCGCCGGCCATGCCCTTGCCGACGTAGTCGTTGGCTTCGCCTTCCAGCTCCAGCTGCAGGCCACCGGCGTTGAACGCGCCGAAGCTCTGCCCGGCGGTGCCGCGGAAGCGCAGGTTCAAGGGCGCATCGCTCATGCCGTGGTTGCCGTGCGCGCGCGCGATGGCGCCGGACAGGCGTGCGCCGATCGAGCGGTCGGTGTTGTGGATCAGGAAGCGATGGTCGCCACCGCTCTTGTGCGCGATCGCACCGGCGAGCAGGCCATCCATCTGCGTGGCCAGGCTGTCGGGCGATTCGTACAGGCGCTGGGCGGCGCAGTGGCTGCCGTCGTAGCGGGCATGCGTCAGCAGGCGCGAGAGGTCGACCTTGACGCCGGGGCGCGGCGAAACCTCCAGCTGTTCCAGCAGGTCGGTGCGGCCGACGATCTCGTCCAGCGAGCGCACGCCCAGGTACGACAGCCACTGGCGCACTTCTTCGGCCAGCAGGCGGAAGAAGTGCTCCACCCGCTCCGGCAGGCCGGTGAAGTAGCCGGCGCGCAGGCGCTCGTCCTGGGTGGCCACGCCGGTGGCGCAGTTGTTGAGGTGGCAGATGCGCAGGTACTTGCAGCCCAGCACGATCATCGGCGCGGTGCCGAAGCCGAAGCTGTCGGCGCCGAGCAGCGCGGCCTTGACCACGTCCAGGCCGGTCTTCAGGCCGCCATCGGTCTGCAGAATGGTGCGCTCGCGCAGATCGTTGGCCACCAGCGCCTGGTGCGACTCGGCCACGCCCAGTTCCCACGGCACGCCGGCATAGCGGATCGAACTGACCGGGCTGGCACCGGTGCCGCCGTCATGGCCGGACACGGTGATCAGGTCGGCGCCGGCCTTGACCACGCCGGCGGCAATCGTGCCGACGCCGGCATGCGCCACCAGCTTCACCGAGACCAGCGCGGTCGGGTTGACCTGCTTGAGGTCGTAGATCAGCTGCGCCAGGTCTTCGATGGAATAGATGTCGTGATGCGGCGGCGGGCTGATCAGGCCGATGCCGGGCTTGGCGTAGCGCAGCCGGGCGATCAGTTCGTTGACCTTGTGGCCGGGCAGCTGGCCGCCCTCGCCGGGCTTGGCGCCCTGGGCGACCTTGATCTGCAGCACCTCGGCATTGACCAGGTATTCCGGGGTGACGCCGAAGCGGCCGGAGGCCACCTGCTTGATCTTGGAGCGCTTCTCGGTGCCGTAGCGGGCCGGATCTTCGCCGCCTTCGCCGGAGTTGCTGCGCCCGCCCAGGCGGTTCATCGCAATGGCCAGCGCTTCGTGCGCCTCGGGCGACAACGCGCCCAGGCTGATTGCGGCGCTGTCGAAGCGCCGCAGCACATCTTCGGCCGGGGCCACCTGATCCAGTGGCGTCGGGGTGTCGGCACGCTTGAGCTGCACCAGGTCGCGCAGCGTGGAGGCCGGGCGCGCATGCACCGCGTCCACGTACTTCTGCCAGTCGCCGGCATCGCCGGTGCGGGTGGCACGCTGCAGCGTCATGACCACGTCGGGGTTGTACATGTGGTACTCGCCGCCGTGCACGTACTTCAGCAGCCCGCCCACTTCCGGCTTGAGCTGGTCGTTCCAGGCGCGCACGGTCAGCTCGCGCGCCTCGGTGTCCAGCCGTGCCAGATCCACGCCGCCGATACGCGCCGGGGTGTCGGCAAAGCACAGGTCCACCACGTCCGGGTCCAGCCCGACGATCTCGAACAGCTGCGCACCGCGATAGCTGGCGATGGTGCAGATACCCATCTTGGAGATGATCTTGGACAGGCCCTTGTAGATGCCTTTGCGGTAGCGGCGGCCGATCTGCGACTGCTCGCCACCCTTGCTCAGTTGCAGGATGCCGCGCCGGCCCAGGTCGAACAGCGTCTGGTAAGCCAGGTACGGATACACCGCGGTGGCGCCGACGCCGAGCAGGCAGGCCATGTGGTGCGGGTCGCGCGCGGTGCCGGTCTCGATGATCAGGTTGACGTCGCAGCGCAGGCCCACCTTGCACAGGTGGTGATGCACCGCGCCGGTGGCCAGCAGCGCATGCGCCATCGGCCGGTCCGGCACCGGGTAACGGTCCGACAGCAGCAGCATCACCGCGCCGTCGCGCGCGGCGGCTTCCACCTCCTGGCAGATGCGCTCCAGCCCGGCCTTGAGGCCTTCTTCCAGGCTGTAGGACAGGTCGATCAGGCGGTTGCGCTCGACGTACTGCTCCATCTTCAGCAGCTGGCGCAGCTTGCGCTGGCTGAGCACCGGCGAATTGAGGATGACGTGGTTCACCGTCTCCGCACCGGCGTGGAAGATATTGGTCTCCCTGCCGAGCTGGGTGGTGAGCGACATCGCGATGCCTTCGCGCAGCGGGTCGATCGGCGGGTTGGTGACCTGCGCGAACGCCTGGCGGAAGTAGTCGTACAGTGGCCGGGTCTGGCGGCTGAGCACCGCCATCGGGGTGTCGTCGCCCATCGAGCCGGTGGCTTCCTGCTCGGTCTCGGCCAGCGGGCGCAGCACCTGTTCCACTTCCTCGGTGCTGAGCTGGAACAGCTTGTGATAGCTGCGCAGGGTCTGCTCGCTGAAGGGTTCTTCCACCAGCGAGGGGTCGATCAACTCGGTCTGCAGGTAGGTCACGCCCTGCTGCAGCCATTGCTTGTACGGGGCGCGCGCGCGGTTGATGCGGTCGATGGCATCGGAATCGAGCAGGTCGCCGCGCTTGAGGTCGATGGCCATCATCTCGCCCGGGCCCAGCTTGCCCTTGCGGGTGATGCGCTCGGCCGGCAATTCCCACACGCCGGCTTCGGAAGCGACCAGGAAGTGGCGGTCGGAGGTCAGCATCCAGCGCGCCGGGCGCAGGCCGTTGCGGTCGAGCATGCAGGCCGCGTAGCGGCTGTCGCAGGCCACGATGCCGGCCGGGCCGTCCCAGGGTTCGGTATTGAGGCCGTAGAACTCGTAGAACGCGGCCAGGTCGGCGTCCTTGAACTCCAGCGACTGGGTCGCCGGCGGCACCAGGATGCGCAGCGCCTGCAGCAGGTCCATGCCACCGGCGATCAGCAGCTCCAGCATGTTGTCCAGGCTCTGCGAATCGGAGCCGTGCATGGAGATCACCGGATCGAATTCGGCAATGTCGAAGCGCGGGGTCTGCCACACCTTGCTGCGCGCCTGCGCCCAGCGCCGGTTGCCTTCGATGGTGTTGATTTCCCCGTTGTGCGCGAGCAGCCGGAACGGGTGCGCCAACGGCCAGCGCGGCAGCGTGTTGGTGGAAAAACGCTGGTGAAAGACAATTGCGCTGGAGGACAGGTCGCTGCGCTGCAGGTCCGGGTAGAACGTGCTCAGCTTGTCCGGCAGCACCATGCCCTTGTAGCTGATGCCGTTGGGCGAGAGGGTGGTGACGTAGAAGTCCGGCACGCCCTGCAGCTGCTGCTCGGCGCGACGGCGTGCCAGGAACAGCGCCAGGGTAAAGCCGTCTTCGGTCTGCTCCGCACCGGCATCGACGAATACCTGCTCGATGCGCGGCAAGGTGTCGCGCGCCAGCTGGCCGCACACGCTGTCGTCGGTGGGCACCACGCGCCAGCCGCGCAGCTGCACGCCGGCGGCCTGCAGCTGCGCTTCCAGTTCGGCGCGACATCGCGCGGCCTCACTTTCGTCCAGCGGCAGGAACACCACACCGGCCGCGTAGCGCGTGCCCAGGGGGATGCCGGCATCGCGCGCGAGCCCGCGCAGGAATGCATCGGGTTTGCGAATCAGCAGGCCGCAGCCATCGCCGGTGAGCCCGTCGGCGGCGACACCGCCGCGGTGGGTCATGCGCGAGAGCGCCGCAATCGCGGTATCCACCAGCGCGCGGGAGGGTTGGTCGTCCAACTGGGCGACCATGCCAAAACCACACGCGTCGCGCTCGTCGCGCACGCTGTTGTAGAGACCGTAGTCGTTGAGCCCTTGGCGAGTGCGGGGGGCCATGTCTGCCTCTTTGCGATCTTAGGAGAGCGGCGACGACGTCGCAGCGCTCGATCCGTGGAGCGTTCGAAGAGGTCACCGGATGATCGACTAGACCACAGTTGATGCGGTGCCGCAATACACCGTTACAGCTGCAACGAGAACCGCTGCAACCCCTTGTGCCAGCAGGCTTGGCGCCGGTCTTGCGACAGGCGCCAAGGCCGTCTCAGCCGCAGCGCACCGAGGTGATCACGTTCTTGGCGTCCACTTCCAGATTGAGCCGTTCGCCATTGAATTCCATGGTGGTCATCTGGCCGGGTTTGAGCACACGCACCGACTTGGCGCCGGCATCGCTGCGTGCCTGTTCGCCCACCGCATCGGTCAACGGCTGGCCCACCAGCGATTGCACCTGGGTGGCATCGCAAGTGCCGATCGGCGGCGCTTCCGGCGCTGCATCCGGTGCGGGCGCAGCGGCTTGTTCGGCCGCGTGCTGGGCCTTGGCGGTGACGGCTTCCTGCTCATCGGGTTGCGGTTTGTTGCAGGCAGTCAATGCAGCCAGCATCACCAGGGTGCAGGTCAGGCGAGCAACAGGTAGAACAGCGCGCATCGATCACTCCAGCAAAGGGGGATGCCCAAGCATAAGCACAAAGTCACGCGACGGGCATGGCTTGCGCACACGGCGTTGTCGTAGCGTTGACGCAGCCTAGTCTTGCTGCGGCCAACAATCGCGGCCAGTCCCTCGACCTGTGCGCAATGAAAGCCAAACGTGTTGTTCGCAATGCCGCAGTCGCCGTCAGTACGGCCGGCAAGCTCGCGGCGGTCGCCACCGGCGCCGCCGTCGCCACGGCCGCTGTGGCAAGCGCAGCCGCTGTGGCGCAGGCCAAGGCGACCGCGCGTGCGGCCGGGCTGACCTATGTCAACGACCAACAGCCCGGCATCAGTCGCCGCAAGGCCGGCAAGAGCTTCAGTTACCGCGATGCCGACGGGCAACGCATCGCCGATGCCGACACCTTGCAGCGCATCCGTTCGCTGGCGATTCCGCCGGCCTATACCGATGTGTGGATCTGCGCCAAGCCCAATGGCCACCTGCAGGCGACCGGGCGCGATGCGCGGCGGCGCAAGCAATACCGTTATCACGCCGACTGGGCGCAGGTCCGCGGCGAAGGCAAGTTCGAACGCGTGATCGCCTTCGGTACTGCGCTGCCCAAGTTGCGGCGGCGGTTGCGTCGCGATCTGGTGCTGCCGGGATTCCCGCGCGAAAAGGTGCTGGCGATCGTGGTGGCGTTGCTGGCCGACACCCTGGTACGCGTCGGCAATGCCGAATACGCGCGCAGCAATCGCTCGTACGGGCTGACCACGCTGCGCAACCGGCACATGGAATTTCTGAAGGGCGGACGCGCGCGGCTGAAATTCCGTGGCAAGAGCGGCCAGGACCACGATATCGAAGTGGACGACAAGCAACTGGTCAAACTGATCCGGCAATGCCAGCAGCTGCCGGGGCAGTCGCTGTTCCAGTACCGCGACGACGATGGCCAATTGCAGCCGGTGGATTCGGGGCAGGTCAACGACTATCTGCGCGAGGCCATGGGCGAAGACTTCACCGCCAAGGATTTCCGCACCTGGGGCGGCACATTGGCCGCGCTGCAACGCCTGGCCCGGCTGCCGCTGCCGGAGCGCAGCAGCGAACGTGCGCTCAAGCAAGTGCAGAACGATGTCATCCGCGAAGTGGCCGATGCCTTGGGCAACACGCCCTCGGTGTGTCGCAAGGCCTACATCGACCCATGCGTCTTCGAAGGCTGGCGTGCGGGCCAGCTGCAGGCCATGGCAACCGGTGTGCGTGGCGAGCGCCAGTGGGAAGCGGCCACGCTGAAGTTTTTGAGCGCTTCGCGCAGCAGGCTCAAGACGCAGTCGACGTCTGCGGCAAGGCGCAAGTCGGCCTAAGCGCCCGAGGCTGACACCCACGGCATTCGCCACAGCCAGGGTGTCGGCGTGTGCGGGCATCACGTACCGCGCGCACGCCGGTTCCTGCGCGTCGCTCATGTCCGCCTGGCGACGATCAGCGACGCGGTGTCAACCATTCCAGGTGGCCGCCTCGGGACGCAGACAGCAGCGAGTGCCGTACCGAATCCCGAATTTCGATTCCCGAATCCCGAATCCTCAGCCGCAATAGATGGCCGTGATGCTGTTGTTCGGGCCGGTTTCGATGGTGAGCTGATCGCCGCCGCTTTCGCTGGCGCCCTGGGCCGGGTCGGCCAGGCCGCTGGCGGTGGTGCCGCCGCTGGCGCGCTCGCCGCGGCGCACGATGACGCGCTGGCTGTCGCTATCCACGCGTGCACGTTCGATGGTCTGCGCGGCCGCCGCCAGACCCACCGCACCACGCACCTTGTCGCTATGGCACTGGCCGGAGATGGCGCCGTCGATGGGCTGCACCTGCGCCACCTGGTTGGAGGCACAGGCCGACAACAACGCAGCGGCAGCGAGTGGGGCGAGGATACGGATCATCGGGAAGCTCCAGGGCAAGAATGCCGCAAGCGTGAAGGTGGCGTTGTCGGGATGGCATGAAGATGCTGCGCGGCACCGTGTCAGAGACGGGCCTCACCCGTGTCTGCCGGTGATCGTCAGCGCGCCGGACACGCTGCGCCAACGCTGGGCTACCTGGATTCGCTTGCCAATCCAGTGTTTCCGGACAGCGCCTCGCCCAGCAGCGCGAGAGGTGCAGACTCCTGCTTCCAACCCAGACGATCAGTAGCATGACCATCAAACCGCTGCTGCTTGCATTGGTTGCCTGCGCGGCGCTGCCGCCTTCGGTTGCACGTGCAGCGCCCGCGCCCAGCCAGGCCACCATGACGGTGGCAGGTCTCCAACGGCCGGCGCAGATCCGCGTGGACAGGTGGGGCCTGGCACATATCTACGCGCAGACCGACGACGACGCGTTCTTCGTGCAGGGTTTCAATGTGGCGCGAGACCGTTTGTTTCAGCTGGATCTACTTCGCCGCAAAGGGCTGGGCCATCTCTCCGATGCGTTCGGGCCAACCTATGTGGAACAGGACCGTGCCGCGCGGCTGTTTCTGTATCGCGGCGACATGGCACAGGAATGGAGCAGTTACGGGCCCACTGCCCGGCGCGACGTGGGCCGATTCGTCGCCGGCATCAATGCGTATATCGCATGGCTGGACAGTCACCCGCAGGCACTGCCCTACGAATTCGACAAGCTGGGGTATCGCCCCGAACGCTGGGCGCCGGAGGATGTGCTGCGCATCCGCACCACCGGCCTGAGCCGCAATGTCAAAAGCGAAGTCGCGCGTGCGAACGTCGCCTGCAAGGCCTCGCTGGCTGTCGATGCGATACGCCTGAGACTGCAGCCGGCCTGGACCACCACGCTGCCGGACGGGCTGGACCCGTGTCTGCCGAAAGACGTGCTGAAGGTCTACGAGCTGGCGACGCAAAGCCCCAAGCTGAGCGCAAGCACGCAACTTGCGGCAATCGCATCGACGTTATCGGCCATTGACGATGACGCCTCTGCCGAAGGCAGCAACAACTGGGTCATCGCGTCGCAGAAATCCGCCACCGGTCACGCGGTGCTGGCGGACGACCCGCATCGGGCCTACAACGTGCCCAGTCTTCGCTACTTCGTGCATCTCAACAGCCCTGGTCTGGACATCATCGGTGCCGGCGAGCCCACCGCGCCTGGCATCGCGATCGGGCATAACCGAACCAGCGCGTTCGGCCTGACCATCTTCAACATCGATCAGGAAGATTTATACGTGTATCGGTTGCGTCCAGACGACAACGCGGCGTACTGGTACCAGGGCAAATGGGAGCCGCTGCGCAGCGAGCACGAACAGATCGCCGTGCGCGGCGCCGCGCCGGTGACAACAGAGCTGCAATTCACCCGTCACGGGCCGGTGATCTATGTCGATGTCGAAAAACATGTGGCGTATGCGCTGCGGTCGGTATGGAGCCAGCCCGGCGCGGCGCCCTATCTGGGCTCGCTACGCTACCTGCGCAGCAACGCGTTCGTGCAGTTCAAGGCCGCACTCGCCCATTGGGGAGCGCCGTCGGTCAACCAGGTCTATGCAGATGTCGGCGGAACCATCGGCTGGGCCACCGCCGGCATGACCCCGCGCCGCGATCACGGCGATGGATTGCTGCCCGTGCCCGGCGATGGCCGCTACGAATGGAACGGCTTCTGGGACGGCACGGTGTTGCCCTGGTCGAAGAATCCCAAAGCCGGCTTCATCACCACCTCCAACGAGATGAACCTGCCCGCCGGCTACCCGGTTGCGCAGCGCAAACTCGGCTTCGAGTGGGCCAATGAGGCTCGCCATGCCCGTATCACCCAGGTGCTCTCGCAGCTGCCCAAGGTGACGCTGGAGGACTCGGAAAAACTGCAGAACGATCAGGTCTCGTTGCCCGCGCAACGCCTGGCCGCATTGTTGCGACCGCTGCGTTCGCAGGACCCTGATATCAGCGCCGCACTGACGTTGCTGCGGCCATGGAATGGCGAGGTCAGCGCTACGTCCCCCGCCGCAGCGCTGGAAGAGGTCTGGTTCAGTCGCTATCTGGGCAATGCATACAAAGCGTTGCGATTACAGCCGTCGGAGGCCGACAGCTTCGGCGCGCCCGATGCCGCGGCCATGCTGGATGCGCTGGAACATCCTGGCGCCGCGTTCGGCGCAGCGCCGGCCGCACGCCGCGACCAGTTGCTGCTGCAGTCGTTGCGCAGTGCGTACCAGGCGCTTGTCTCGCTGCAAGGCCCCGATGCCTCGCAGTGGCAATGGGGCAAGCTGCATACCAACAAGATCTCGCATGCGATGAGCGCGGTGGCCGGGGCCGATCGCGCGCTGCTTGATGTCGGTCCGTTCGCCAAGGGCGGCAGCCCTTATACGCCGAATCAGTCCAGCTACGACCCTGCCGATTTTCGCCAGACGATCGGTCCTTCTGCACGATTGATCATCGACCTGGGCAATTGGGATAACTCTCGCGCCATGAATTACCCCGGCCAGTCCGGCGACCCGGCCAGCCCGCATTACCGCGACCTCGCACCGCTATGGCTCAAGGGACGCTATTTCCCGCTGCTGTACACGCGCGCTGCGGTAGATGCGGCAACCGAACAGATCTTCGACCTGGTGCCTGCGCAGGCGCACTAACGCAACCGCGAACCGACCTGACGCCGCGCACATCGCGTAGCAAGCGCGAGAATCCCGGCGTTTGCTACGCCGCCTGCGCTCACGCCGGCGCAGTCGCCTCGCGCACGAAGGCTTCATAGGTGCGCAGCGGACGTCCCAGCAGCGCCTGCAACTGCGCCACCGTGCCCTCTGCCGCGTGCATGCCCAGGCGCTGGATGCCGGCCATCATCAGGCGCATGTCATAGGCCAGCCACGACGGGCCGTACGTCGCCAGCTGTGCTTCGAAGGCGGCCACGTCATCGCCGGCGTAGGCGATCTCGCGCCCAAGCGCTGCGCTCCAGACCTTGGCCGCATCCACCCCGGTCAGTGCCTGCGGGCCGACCAAGTCGAGCGTGACGGGTGGCAACGGACCGTCCGCACGGTCGCGGCGCAGCAGCTCGACGACCGCGATATCGGCGATGTCGCGCGCATCGATCATCGCGATGCCCTGTGCGCCGATCGGCATCGGGTACAGGCCGTATTCGGTGATCGTCTGCTGCACCATGCCTTCGTTCTGCATGAAGTACGCCGGCCGCAGGATCGTTGCCGGAATTTCCAGGCTTTCGATCATGCGCTCGACGGTGTGCTTGCCGGTGAAGTGCGGCACGTTGGTGTACGTGTCGGCATGGATCACCGACAGATACACGATGCGCTCGATGCCGGCTTCCTTGGCCAGATTCAATGCGATCAGCGCCTGGGTCACTTCGTCGGGGGTGACCGCATTCAACAGGAACAGCGTGCGCACCGATGCCAGTGCGGCGCGCATCGATGCGACGTCGGTGAGGTCGGCCACCACTTCGGTGACACCTGCCGGAAAGGAGCGTTTGCCTTGCTGGCGGACCAGCGCCTTGACCTGCGCGCCGGCGTCGGCAAGGCCTTGGGTGACCAGGGAACCGACGGTGCCGGTGGCACCGGTGACGAGAATGCTCATGGTGAATCTCCTGCGTTGGATGGACGGTTGGATCGGAGCGAAGCGGCCGGTGCGGTGGTGCTGCTGCCGGTGCGGCCGCTTGGTGGGTGGGGCAACGATATGCCGTTGCACTGCCAGTACGAAGACGCCAGGATGTAGACATCCCGTTTCAGATGTGCAACAGCATGGACCTCAATGCCCTGATCGATTTCTCGCTGGTGGCCGCCAACCAGGGGCTGGGCAAGGCCAGCCGCGCGAGCGGCAGATCGAAGGCGACCTTGTCGCGGCGCATCACCGAGCTGGAGGAACAGCTGGGGGTGCGCCTGGTCGAGCGCAGTGCCCGTGGACTCAAGCTCACCGAGGCAGGACAGCAGTTGATGGAGCGCACCCAGGTGCCGCTGAGCGAGGTGGCCGAGGCGATGACAGCCGCGCGCGAGGGGTTGTCATCGCCGCGCGGCCGCTTGCGCGTGGCGTCCCCGGTGTTGTTCTCCCAACTGGCGATGGGGCACATCGGCGCCGACTTCTGTGCGGCCTATCCGGAGATCACGCTGGAGGTGGTGGCCGAGGACCGCACTGTCGATCTGATGGAAGAGCAGTTCGATGTCGCCATCCGCATCAACCCAAGCCCGGACAGCCGCCTGGTCGGGCGTTGCTTTGCCAAGGACCGGTTGGTGGTGGTGGCCGCACCGTCCATCGCCATGCCGTCTGGCGATGCGGTGCATCCGGTGCCGGGCGTGGTGATGTCCAGCTTCGAGCCCACGACCTGGACGCTGGATGGTGGGCGCCTGGTCCTGGAGCCGATTCCGCGGATGCGGTTTTCCTCGTTCCTGATGGTGCGCGATGCGGTGATTGCCGGTGGCGGCGTTGCGTTGATTCCGCAGTCGATCGCGTGGCAGCAACTCGCACGCGGCCAATTGCTGCAGTGGGGAACGATCTCCGGCGTGGCGCCGGCATTGTGGGTATTGCACACCTCCCGGCGCCTGGCAGCGCCGAAGGTACGCGCCTTCGTGGATTTCATCTGCGCCCGCTATCCGGACGCGTCGTTGGTGTTGAAGGGGTAGGGCGGTGGCGCCGTTCTGTTGAACGTGCGCCAGGTCCGCCAGCGCGTGGCGAACTTCTGCGCGCAAGCGGTTGCCGTGCCATCGGGCCTTGGCAAAGGCACACAGACACCACGGCCACCCACACGCCCCCCTGCCATCCGACCTATTGACTACAGCTGTCGTCAGGCCTACGGTAGCGACAACTGTAGTCATGGAGAGCGCCATGCGCGGCAAGACCATCGGGGACCAGGAGCTGGCCCTGCTGCAATACATCGAAGAACAGCGGCATGCCAGCGTGGGCGAAGTGGCGGGGGCGTTCGGCGAGCCGCGCGGGCTCGCCCGCTCCACCGTGCTGACCATGATGGAGCGGCTGCGGGCCAAGGGCTTCCTGCGCCGCAAGCAGGTCGAGGGTGTGTACCGCTACAGCGCCACCGCCGGCCAGGACGATGTGGTGCGCGGGGCGGTGGGGCAGTTCGTCGAGAAGACCCTGCAGGGCTCGGTGTCGCCGTTCGTGGCGTGGATGTCGCAACGCGCCGAAGTCAGCGATACCGAACTGGCCGAACTCGAAGCATTGGTTGCCAAGCTGCAATCGCAGCGCAAGGAGGATTGAGTCATGTCGCCCCTAATCGAAGCGGTGTTATGGAAGCTTGGCGCCACCAGCGTGCAGACCGCGGTGCTGGTGTTGGTGGTGTGGGCGCTGTGCCGCGGCGTGCGCCGCCTGCCGGCAGCCACGCAGACCTGGTTGTGGTGGCTGGTGGGCGTGCAGGCGGTGGTGGGCCTGGTGTGGAGCAACCCGGTGCAGTTGCCGGTGCTGCCGGCGCACAGCGTGACCACGGCGCTGGGCTCGGCCGACAGCCTGGCGCCACTGGCAAACGCCACCGCCGCGGCATCCACGGCCGCGCATGCAGGCGTCACCGCGCAGGCCATGCAGGTTGGCGCCTGGTCGACCTGGCCGGTGGCATTGCTGGCACTGTGGGCGGCCGGCGTGCTGGTGCTGGCTGCCGGCACGGCGCGCGCCTATCTGCGCAGCCGTGCATTGGTGCGCACCGCGCAGCCCTGCAACGACCGCGCCCTGGTGCAGGCGTTGCAGATGGCTGCTGAAGCGCATGGCTTGTCGCGCCCGCCGGCGCTGCGGCTGTCGGCGCAGATCGATTCGCCCCAGTTGATCGGCCCGTGGCAACCGGTGTTGCTGTTGCCCGCTGCACGCTTGCCGCACATGGCCGATGACGATCTGGACATGGCGCTGACCCATGAGCTGATCCATCTGCGTCGTGGCGATCTGTGGTGGGGCTTGCTGCCGGCGCTGGCGCAGCACCTGTTCTTCTTCCACCCGCTGGTGCATCTGGCCGCGCGCGAATATGCAATCGCCCGCGAAGCCGCCTGCGATGCCGCCGTGGTCGCCGGGCACCGCCATTGCCGCCACGACTACGGCCGCTTGTTGCTGCAACTGGGTGTGGCGCCGCGCCCGCGCGGTGGCGTGGCAAGTGCCTCGCCTTCGTTCATCAGCTTGAAGCGCAGGCTGTCGATGTTGCAGGACACCCACGCGTTTCCGCGGCTGGCTGCCGCGATGATTCTGGCCGCGGTGGCGGTCTGCGGTGTGCTGCCGCTGCGCCTGGTGGCCATGCCGGTGCCGGCACCGGTGACGTCTGCCGGCATGCAGCCGGTCGTGGTGACGGCCCCGGCAGCGCCGCGTGCACAGGTCAGCAGCACGGCGGAGCCTGCCGACGTCGCAGCGCCGATGCGCGCGTTGCCGGCGCTGCCAGCTGCGCCGGCGCAAGTGGCCGCCCCTGCCACGCACGGTGTCATCGCCGATGTGCTGGGCGCCGAACCGCTGCATGACGAGGACGCAGACCCGATAGACAGCGGCTGGAATCTCGACCTGGACCGCATCCGCCGCGATGCCAGCCGTGACGCGCAAGCCGCCGTGCACGATGCGCTCGCTGCCGACAACCACGACCTTGAACTGCAGCAAGACCGCATGCAGGCCGCGCAGGACGCATTGCAGGACGCACGCGAACAACTGGCCTCGCTAGGCCCAGAACTGGCGCAGGCCAAACAGGAAGCGCAACAGCAAGCGCGGCAAGCCGAGCAGCAGATTCGCGAAATGACGCAACAGCATCGTCAGGCGCAATACGCGTATGCGGCCGCGGTGCGCCAGGCGGACGCGCTGTCGCGGCACCAGGTCGAAATGGCCAAGCAGGCCGCTCTTCAGGGCCGCGCCGAGGCCGAACGTGGGCAACGGGAAGCGGCGCAAGCGCAACGCGAGGCAGCGCAAGCGCAGGTCGAGGCCGAAAAAGCGCAAGCAGAGGCAGACCAAGCGCAAGCAGAAGCAGAGCGGGCGAAGAACAACTAGGCGCGATCGACCAGACGGCTGCGCTCACCGTCAGGGGCGCATGGTCGGTACCAGCAGTTGGCATGCACCACGTGCAGGTTCGGGAACGCATCGCTTCTTGGCGCGCGCATTACGCCAGCCGATCGCCATCGCCGACAGCTGTTCGCACCGGTTTGCCGGCTGCCGCAGCAGTCCAGTAAGGAGAACCAGCGCGGCTCGCGGTAGACCGCACGTTACCGCGGCGATGGGGTTCCGTTGGCCACGGAGCAGCAACGCATGGCATGCAGCCCGCTGCACATCCGGCCGTGCACGGCCGGCACACGCGCGGCCGCAGTAACAGCGGAGAACAGAGCGTCGCGAGCAGTCGTCGGGTGGGCGTGGCCAGCGCGATCGGAATCGCAGTGTAGGCGCGGTACATGCCGTTTCAGAGCACCGCCCGGCACCCACCGGGCGGTGAGTGGAGTCACCTTTCGCTGCTTTTCGGCGCAGGTCCCGACGCCAAGCAGCGGCCGGCGCACTGCATTGGCATCGCCTGGGTAACGGCAGCACCTGCATCACCACGGGCCCGCCACAGCCCGGCACTCCTGCGTCACGACGCCTGCAGCGTCGGCAACGCCGTGGCCGCGTGATCGCTGTTTCCATCCGCCTGCGTGCCCTGCGCAGGCGGCACTCAACTCGCTGTGCCTTTCGTGGAGATCTCACATGATCCAGACCACTTCCCCCGTGCTGTGCCTGCGCTCGGCGTTGCTGTTGGCCCTTGCCGCAGTTGCCGGCGGCGCGGCCATCGCACACGCCTCTGCCGTGCCTGCAGTTGCCGGTGTGCGCAGCTCACCTGCTGCACCGGTATTTGCTGGTTCTGCTGCGTCAGCAACAACGCAGCTTGCATCCATTGCCGATGTGTTGCCTGTGGGTGGCATCGCAACGGTTGCGCCAGTCACACCGGAGAGTACCGTTGCGCGAATAGCGCCGGTTGTCGCTGCACCGCGCGCGCCTGCGATCGCTCCGCTAGCGCCGGCCGTCTCGATGACGCCTGCGCTTGCCGTCGCCGGTGCCCGGACGGCACCAGCAGCGCCCGCTGCGCCTGCCATTTCTCCAGCGCCACCGGTCGCTCCCGCTGCACCGACTGCAGTTACTGTGCCGGCACGGCCGCGCATGGGCATGCCGACATCCTGCGGCCATGCCATTGCAAACACGCAGAGCCAAGGCGATGCCTACGTGCTGATACATGGCGATCGCGAAGTGATGCACGGCACGCCCGATGATCTGCAGACGGCGCGCCGCTACGCTGGCGATGGAAGACGGGTGTTGTGGTTTCGCGCCGATGGCAAGCAGTACCTGGTGCGCGACCCGACCTTGCTCCATCAGCTGGCCGTGGCGCATCTGCGCAGCCGGCAATTGGCCGACGCGCAAGCCGGGTTGGCCGCACGTCAGCAGGCCTTGAGCGAACGGCAGGCCGCACTCGCCGCGCAGCTGTCTGCGCATGCCGCGCCGCGCCTGCTGCAGGCCTCGACACGCACCGCATCGGCCACGACCTCCACCTCGGCGCAGCCGCCTGCAACCCCGGATGCGCTGCAGGCGTTGTCCAGGCAGCAACAGGCACTGGCGCAACGGCAGGCCGAGTTGGCGAGCAAGCAGGCCGGTGCATCCCGCCTGGCCACGCAGCAGGCATTGAAGGTATTGCGCGAAGCACTGAGAAGCGGGCGCGCGACGCGTATCGACGGTTAGTGGCAGAGTGCCGGCCGCGCAACAGCACAAGCGCAGATGACGGTGCGCGCGCCGATACTGTGCACAGACACAGGCGGCGGGCAGGCCATGACGTATCGGGTAGTGGTGTTGGGCGGCTTCGGTCATTTCGGCGCACGCATCGTGCGTGCGCTGGCGGCAACGGCGCAGATCCATGTCATCGCGGCAGGGCGGCATCCGGGCGATGTCGCGACCAAATGGCCGGGTGCCGCACCCGGTCGCATCTCCACCTGTCGCCTGGATATCGATGCCAGCGACTTCCCTGCGCAGCTGGCGGCCACCGGTGCCGATGCGGTGGTGCATACCGCCGGGCCGTTCCAGGGACAGGAGTACGCGGTGGCCCGCTGCTGCCTGCAGGCCGGCATGCACTACATCGATCTGGCCGATGGCCGCGCCTTCGTCCGCGATTTCCCCGCGGCGATGGATGCCGCCGCGCGGCAGGCCCAGCGCGTGGCGATCAGCGGCGCCAGTACCTTGCCGGCGTTGTCCAGCGCGGTGATCGATGCGCTGTTGCCGCGCTTTTCGGCATTGCACGAGATCGGCATCGTCATCGCGCCCGCACAGGGCACGCCATTGGGCCTGGCCACGGTGCGTGCGGTGCTGTCGTATTGCGGCACGCCCTTCCACTGGTGGCAGGCCGGCCGCTGGCAGCAGGTGGTGGGCTGGGCGCGCCCCACGCGCGTGCGCTTCGCGCAGCTCGCCCCACGCCTGGCCTCGCCGTGCGATGTGCCCGATCACGACCTCTTGCCGCAGCGCTATCCCGGCGTGCAGACCGTGCAATTTCGTGCGGCGCTGGAAGTGCCGTTCCTGCAGCGCTGCCTGGCCGGCGTCGCCTGGCTACGTCGACGCGGCGTGCCGCTACCGATGCAGCGCCTGGCCGATGTGTTTGCCAACGCCGGGCGCTGGTTCGACCGCTTCGGCACCGATCTGGGCGGCATGCGCGTGGAGCTGCGCGGCACCTGCGATGGCACGGACGGGGCAAGCCGCCCGCTGGTGCTGCACTGGGACCTCACCGCCGCGATGCTGCACGGCCCGGAAATTCCGTGTTTCGCCGCGGTCTTGCTGATACGCAAACTTGCCGCCGGGCATCGGTTGCCGATCGGTGCGCATGCCTGCATGGGGCTGCTGACGCTGGCCGAGTTCGAGCAGGAGTGTGCCGCGTGGCAGATGACCACGGCGGTGACGCAAGCGCACCGGTAGCGGGCGATGCGCAAGACGAGCGCAGCGCCAGGCCTTTGCCGAGCACGCCAGGCGGAAAACCAAGCGCTCTGCGCGCGCGGCGGGGAGTTCTGAAACCACGTGGCCGGCGCACATCGCTGCGTCGCCGACTCCACGCAACCTCAGACCTCTTGCACCGTGCGAAACGCGTCCATGTCGTTGAACGTACAAAAATGAAAGCGTGGCACCGTGATCGGCCCCGCGGCTGCCAGCTGTGTGAGCCAGCCGCGCACCGCGGAGCGATACGCCGTCTGTTCTGCCGCATCCAGCGTGTCGCACAGGTAGGCCAGCGAAATATGAAACTGGAAGTTGGTGTAGTCGGGGCGCTGCAAGCGTGTCAGTTGCATCAGCGCCTGGCGCGCAGCTTCCAGGCGCTGCGCGGTTTGCGTGTCGGCCGGCTTCAACGGAATCAGCAGATTGTCGTTATTGCCGGTCCTGGCTGCGGTGGGGTTGACCAGGAAGCGGCAAGCGCCCAGCGGCGGTGCGGCGCGCTCCTTCAACCGCGCCAGATAGGCCGCGTTGATATCTGCCAAGGCATGGTCGCGCGGCAGATCGCTCGGCCAGGGCCCACGCGCACGATCGATCTCGTTGACCCCGCCCAGCAAGGTCACGTGGTAGCTGCTCGGCGGCAGCACGGCGAACTTGTGGGCAAAGCGCTGCTCGGGGAATTGGCGGTAGATGTTCAGCACGCGGTCGAAGCTGTCGTAGCCATCGCCCTGTTGTTCCAGATGACCCACGAAGGTATTGCCGGCAAACGGCATCGGCCGTCGCGAGCGCAGAAACTTGCGGCCCACATCCGAGGGCGGTGGCGTCATGGCCGGTGTGGCGAGACTGGTGGCCAGCAGCGAGGTGCCGGCGGCAGCCATCAGGCGACGGCGGCTGATGCGTGTGTCCAGAAACGACGACATGGGAAAACCCTCAGAGTTTGACGTTGACGCCGAGCATCACGGTGGGTGCCATTTTCCAGGCCGATTGCACGTATTCCTGATGGCGGCCGATGCGGTATTCGTAGCCCTGGCCGGTCAGGTTGAGCACATCCAGGCTCACTGCCACTGCCGGCGAGACATCCCAGGCCAGTTTCAGGTCGAGACGGTCCAGCGGTTGTTGGTAGCGGTTGCGATAGAACTCCTGCTGGTTGCTGTAGTTGGGGTAGCGGTCGTCCCACAGCTCGCCGGTACGGCTCCAGGCCAGGGTGCTGCGCAGCGGCCCACGGGCGTAGTTCAGGGTCAGATTCCACAGCTGCTTGGGCTGCTGCGGCAGCACCGACAAGGTGGTGCGGCTGCCATCGCCGAGCACCACCGGGTAGTCCACGTCCAGGAAGGTGACATTGGCACCGACCGACAGTCCGGCCAGCGCGGGCAGCCACGGGCCCAGTTCCTTGATCGCGCCGAGTTCGGCGCCGCGCATGCGGACCGGCCGGTCGGTATTGCGCGGTTGGGTGACCAGCACCTGCTCGCCGTCGATGCTCTGCAGCTGGCCGTAACGGAAAATCTCGTTGTCGATGGTCTTGTGGAACAGCGCGATCGACAGCAGGCTGCCACCGTCGTCGAACGTCCAGTCGTGGCCAAGGTCCAGATTCTGCGAGCGACGCGGCTGCAGGTCCGGGTTGCCCTGGTTGAGCGTGGGCGGGTTGCTGCCCAGCGTGAGCACGCCGCCGTTCAACGCCATCTGGTCCAGGCGCGGTCGCCCGATCGAGCGCGAGGCGCCGAAGCGTAACGTGCCGTTGGCACTGGTCTGCACCTGGCCGGCCAGCGATGGCAACCAGTTGCGGTAGGTGCGTTGCGCACTGACAGGCGCCCAGACGGTGCCGCTCAATTGCTGGCCGCTGCTGCCGAAGCGGGTCTGCTCCAGGCGCACGCCGCCGGCCAACCGCCAGCGCTCGCCGCGCCACTGTGCTTGTGCAAAGCCGGCGCGCACCTGCTCATCCACGCTGTAGGTGCCGCTGTTCTGCGCGGTGATGTCCGCCACGCCGCGCGCCTGGCCGGACACCGCATCCCAGCGCGCGTCGGCCAGGTCCGGGTCGATGATCAACATGGGCCCATTGCAACCCAGGGCGCAGGTGGGGTTGCCCAGCACATCGGCCAGCGAATAAGGCAACCCGCTCCAGGTCGTGCGCTGGAACGCGGTCTGCATGTGCGTGCGCACCTGTCGCAGGCCAAAGGCCAGTCCCAGCCCCTGGCTGTCTTCGTCCATGTTGCGACGGAGCTCCAGTTGCAGGTCGCTCACCCGTTCGGCGTAGGTCGTGCGCTCCTGCTGGTGGTTGAGGTTGGCGTAACGGGTCGGGTCCTCGGCCAGGGCCGGGTCCAGGGCCGTGAATGCCGGCAGGGTGCCATTCCAATCGAAGCCGTAAGCCAGGCCATTCTGCTGGAAGCGGTCCCAGGTCTGCGGGTTGTCCACCGTGGCGCGCGAGGTGCTTGCGCGCAGCGCGCCGCGCCACTGGTCAGGCAGCTCGGCCAGCAATTCGCCGTTGATGCCGGACAGCCCGCGCTTCCAGCGCAGCTGCCCCAACTCGACGAGCTGGTTGAGATTGTCCAGCGTGCCGCTTTGCGGGCCGCTGCGGGTCAGGCGCGCGCTGTTCTGCACCTGGGCGACCTGGGCATTGCGGTCGGAAGATTCGTGCTGGTTGAACGTGTAGCCGGACACATGGCCGCTGAGCGGACCATCCGGCTGCCAATCCACGCGTGCGGTGACGCCGCGCCGTTCGCGGGTGTTGTCGTAGTTGTACCAGCGCCGTTCGCTGGGCACCGCCGCGCCGGTGCCGCCATAGGCCGACGCCGCGCGCGTGCCGTCGGCGTTGTACCAATTGAGGGCGCCGCCATTTTCCTGCTGCGGCACCGAAATCTCACGGCGCCAGACGCTGGCCGCCCCCAAAAACGCGAACTGGCCGTCACGCCCGAAGCGCTTGCCCCATTTCAGCTCGCCTTCGCCCACCGGCGTGCGGCCGCCATAGCGGCTTCCCATGAGATTGGCGCCGCCCTTGGCCGAGGCGGTCAGCAGGCCATCGGGCCGGGCAAAGCCGGTGGCGGTGACCAGATTGGTGACACCACCGATCGCGCCGCCATCGTTCTCCGGCAGCAGCGACTTCACCACATCGATGCGGTCCACGAAGTTGGCCGGCAGCACATCCATCAGCGCCTGGCGGCTACCGATGTCGTTGCTGGCGAAGGCAAAGCCGTCGATCAACATGCTGTTGTAGTTGCCGTTGAGGCCGCGCACCGTCACATAGCGTGGTTCGCCCTGGTACTCGACCGTGCTCACGCCGGTGACCCGGCGCAGCGCATCGCCCACATTGAAGTCCGGCAATTGCCCGATGCTGTCGGCGGCAACCGAATCGACGATGGTGGGCGCCGCCTGCTTGGTGGCGATGGCGCGCGTGTTCTGCGACTGGAACGGGTTGCGCACCTGCACCGCGTCCATGGTCAGCGCGTCGCCTCCGCCGGACATGTCGGCGGCGGTGGCGTGCGAGGGAAGCCAGCCGATCAAGGCCAGCCCCAGCGCAAGCGACAGCGCATGCGGAGGCTGTGGCCAAGACGGGGCAATGCGAGTGGGGCGGGAAGGGGGATGCAACAGGCGCATGGCACGATATCAACGTCGGTGGCCCCAGCGCAGGGCCGCGGACGGATTAAATTAAGCTGCTTAATTAAAGCAATTATGACAACGACGAACGTTTCGCCCTGCATGCCCTCTTTGTTCGCAAACGCAGCCATTCGTTCGCATTACCGTCGTCGCAGCGATGGGCAGGCCGCCGGTTCCAGCGAGCGCCTGCTGCTGGATCTGATCCGCAGGGAAGGGCAATTCGAGCGTGCGGATCTGCCGCGCGCCAGCGGGCTCAGCGTGCCCGGCATCAAGGGCATCGTCGACCCGCTGGTGGCGCACGGCCTGCTGCAGCTGCGGCCCTCGCTGCGGCGTGGCCGTGGCCAACCGAGCGCGCAGGTGAGCCTGGTGCCGGGGTATGCATACAGCGTGGGGGTGTCGGTGATGGTCGATGGCTTTGCGGTGGTGCTGATCGACTTCGCCGGCCAGGTCCGCGGCATGCGCCAGCTCACGGCCTTCCCGCTGACGCTGGCGGTGGTGCGTGCACAACTGCCGACCCTGGTGGAGGCGCTGCTAACGGCGGCCGGCGTGGATCGGCAGCATGTGTTCGGCGTCGGCCTGAGCATGACCGGCCCGCGCATCGGCGATGGCACCCGGGTCAATCCGCCATTGTCGCTGGCAGCGGAATGGATGCAGGTGGAGCTGGATCGGTTTGTCGCCGATTGCCTGCAGCTACCGGTGTGGATGGACAACGACGCCCATTGCGCCGCCCTGGCCGAGGCCGTGTACGGCATTGGCCGCCAATCGCCGGACCTGGTGTATCTGTCGATCTCCGACGGCTTTGCTGCCGGCGTGATTGCGGCCGGCAACGTGCGCCGCGGCGCGCACGGCAATGTGGGCGAACTGGGGCGCATCTCGGCCATCACCGGCATGGCCCGGCCAACCCTGGAAAGCCTGCGCCAGGCGCTGGCCGCCGATGGCCACGCGCTGCCGGACCTGCACACCATGCTGCAGCACTACGATGCGGCCTGGCCGCAGATCGACGCGTGGCTGGATGCAGTGGAGCCGACCGTGACGCTTGCGGTGGCGGCGATCATTGCGTTGATCGATCCGCGTGTGATTGTTTTTGGCGCGCGCCTGCCCACCGATCTTGCGCAACGGCTGATCGCCCGCATCGCCTTCGAACCTGCGCCGCGGCGTGGCGTTGCATTGCCGTATCCCACGCTGCAGGTCGGGCAGGTGACGGCGCATGCCACCGTGCTGGGCGCGGCCATGCTGCCGTTCAAGGAAACGCTGTTCTAGCGTGCGTCATGCGCGGCGATGTGCGCGCCAAGTGCTGTGCAACGCATCCAGACAAAGCATGCGCTGGACACCCGCACAACGCAGGCATCGTTTCGCATCCCGGCGGTACTTTTCGCCAAATTTGCGAATTGTCATATGCCACGCGCTTTACTGGCCGCCCGCCGCGTTTTCGAGGTCATCATGCGTATCGGTCCTCTGCAACCTTCTGTCGCGCACACTGCTGTGCCGGCACTACCGACGCACACCAGTGCGAACAGCCCGATGCAGGTGCCGCACATGCCGGGCGACACCCCGCCACTGCGAGAAAGGCCGCGTCGCCGCGCCGGCACTGCACCTCCGCTCGTGCCGCTGAACGACAGCGCGATGACAGGCAAGCCGGCCTTGGTGGCGCTCGACAGCGAATTCTCCGAGCAGCGTCTGGCCGAAGTGCAGGCGCGGCAGATCACCGTGCAGACACTGCAAGGCAAGCTTGCCACGCATCTTGCGCAGGCCGGCACGGCGCTCAAATCCGACAGCATTGCGGCACGCTTCGCCGCCGGGACACTGGAGCCGGTGTATCTGGATACCGCCGCATTCACTGCCATGTCGCGCGGGCTGCCCGCACGCGCACGTGCGGCCGCAGGCCCCGTGCTGATCGATGCGCAACAAGGGCGCATCATCTTCAACCTGCAACGCGCGTTTGCGCCTGGCGACACCTTCAGCGACGCAGCGCTTGCCGCACTCGGCAAACAGCTGAATCTTGCCGGCCACGGGCTGGCGACGCCGAACTGGCTGCAGCCTGCCGCACGTACGCCGACGCGACGCAAACCCTTGGCGGTTCCGCAGTATCGGGGCCACCAGATCCCCGCCCAGGAAGGTGGCGCCGGGTTCTACAAGCCAGACGATCATCGTCTGCTTGAAGGCAAGACCAAGGAAATGCAGGAGCACCTCAAGACCATCGTGCACGCGAACTATCTGAGTGCCGACAGCACCAAGGCGATCGGCAAAGACGTCATGGTGCATCGTGGGTTGTACGACTTTCACCATGGCATTCCGGAAAATTCGCTTTCTGCGATCGATAACGCGTATGCGAAGGGCTACCGTACCGTGGAGCTGGATGTCGAGGTGAGCGCCGACGGCGTACCGATGCTGCTCCACGACTTCACGGTGGGGCGAACGCTGGATCAGCCCGATAATCGCCTGGTCGCCGACATGCCGTACGCCGAACTACGCGATCAACCCATCGTGATTCGTAATCCCGTGGACGGTAATTTCGTCAAGACCGATCAACGTCTGGCCAGCATCGATCAGGTGCTGCGCCATGTGAGCGGGACCAAACCTGGCATGTCGGTCGTGCTGGACTGCAAGGAGAACACGCCCGAAGACGTCGCCTTGATGCTGTTGAGTCAACCGCAGGTTCTTCCGTTCACGGCAATCAAGGTGTATTCGAGCGCCTACAAGGGCGGATTCGATCAACTGTTTGCCAATCTCTGCAAGCGTCTGCAGATCAACCCGCTGCATTCCAGCGACGAACCGCGGCGGCGCAAGCTCAGAAACGATCTCAGCAAGGTCAAGGTTGTGCCGATCCTGGACCAGTCCCACATCGAGAACCCGCAGATGCGCGCTGCCTTCCCCGGCGGCGACAGCGTCAGCGGCTTGGCCGATACCGCGACCGGCTGGATGCAAAGCTGGAACGGCATGCATCCGGTGATCGCAGAGGCCATGGTTGCTCACCCGGACAGCAACGCCGGCAAGGCCATGCAGGAAGCCCGCGCACGTCTGCGGCAGCCGGGCTCCGGCTACGAGGAGGCCGCGTTCAGTGCTGCCTACCGTTTCGAAGACTTTTCGGTGGCGAAGTCTGATGGAGGGCGGCAATACTTCACGTGGGGGATGTTCGGCGAGATCAATCCGGTGACCGAAGACGGATTCGAGCCGAAACGCGGCACCGCCGGGACATTTCGGGACCAGGGCGAGAGCGTGCTCACCGATGAGCCGAACGAAGAAGTGCTGGCATTGCGCGAAGACCGCACGTTGCCACGCGGACACACCGGCGTGGAGTTGAATGCTCTGCCCGGAACGACCATCGACACAAAGCGCGATGCGGCGATTGCAAACTTGCGTCGCCAGGAGTTCGCCGCGAGGAAGCGGACGCTGGACAAGCAGAGCGTCGATGCAGTGCGCGAGGGTGCGCGCCTGGATCGCGGTGCCGCTGCGCAGCTGACGCCGGAAGCACGCGCGGCCATCGACACGCGTGCGGAATCGCTCGGCATGCTCACCGAGCGCTATCGCGGTGCGCCCGTGAGTCATTACCTCAACGAGCATGACAAGGATGCCAAGCCGGAGGAATGATGGCGGCGCAATGATGCGTTGCTGACACGTGCGGTCCCGTCGCTGGCTTCGCCCGGGCGGCAGACCGGATACAAAAGGCAGCCGTGGCGGCGGAGAAGGCGGCGTCACCGACAGCTGCAAATGCGACGCTTTCTCTTGGGCGCCCGTCCAGCAACAACCGCGACATCCGCGCCGACGCGCATTGCAATGCCGATGCGCGGGAGCCGGTGGTCCAGTGGGTTGCCATCGCTTGGCAGTCCCGCTGTTGCGGTGTGCTTGGTCGTGCGCAACGACTGTGGCGTTCGTCGCGCCGCCCACTGCCCGCCTGCACCTTTGCGTCCTGTCGCGCTACGGCGCTTCTAGCAGTGGAATCACCTCCCGCTCCTGCGCGTCCGCCGCCACCAGCCGTTGCATCAGCAGCGACAAGGTCACCACGTCCTGGTGATTGTGCTCGGCCACGCGGCGCAGGTTGCGCGCGCTGCCGCCGCGCAGGTAACTCAACCAGGCGGCCGGGGCCTCGGAGCCGGGCAGGTCGTCTTCGCGCACCACGCGCAGCAGCTGCCGCTCGATGGTGGACAGCTTGCAGTTCTCCCAGGTGCCGCGATAGCGGCGGCGGGTGGGGAACAGCAGATCCACATGGTCCAGCGCGGAAATCGGGTCGCCGCGTCGGGCCAGGCGGTAGCGCGTCTTCAGCAGCGGCGCGTCGTAGCAGCGGCCGTTGTAGCTGGACAGGACGGTGCGCGGTGTCAGCCAGGTGCGGAACAGATCGAGCATCGCGCTTTCGGCCGCCATCGTCGACATCATCAATTGACGCACGCGCAGGCCGCTGCCTTGCACGGCATCGACACACCAATCGGCCACGCCGATCATGAAGGCGCGGGTACCGGTACCGCCGGCCAGGCCCGTGGTTTCGGTGTCGAAGAACAGCAGGTCCAGCGGGTCGACCGCATCCTCGCGCTTGGCGAAGGCCAGCGAGAGCGCCTGGGAGGGAATCGCTTGCGGAAGGAACGCTTCGATCAGATGCAGGCCGGGTGCGATCTCGTTGCCAGGGAGATGACGGTCGGTGGATGGCGCACGGACCGGCGTATGCGCCAGCACCGCGCGCTCGCGCAGGCCGATCATCCTGCGCAGGCCGGCGATGTCGGTACCTCGCGGCGGTGCCGGGTTGGACGTGGGCACAGCAGGTGTCGCGCGCACAGCCACCGCGCGCGCTGGCGCATCGGCCGCCGCACCTGCCGGCTTGTGGCGCACATCGTGGTCCACCCAGGCAAACGCCGAGCTATCGCGCGCAGGCGCTGTGGCAACCGGCGCCTGCAAGGCGCGGCGCGTCATGGCCGGTGTGGTGTGCGGGGTACGCAGCGCACTGACAGCATCTGCGCTGCCGGGCTGCGCGCTTCGCGCAACAGCCTCGCGCGGCAACGTGTGCGACGCAGACCCAGCGGGACCCGGTGCAGGCTGGCGTTGCGCACGCGTCAGCATCATCGCATCGTCCTTGCGTGTCGTGGGCGTCAGCCCGCCCACCTGACGGCGTAGCAGGCGCAAACGTTCTGCGCTCACTCCAGGGTCGCTGCCAGGCACCGGTGCTGTCGGCGCACGTGCCGGTTGCGCCGTTGCAGGCATGTCACCTGTGGCACGCCGGTGCGCATCGCCTGCCGCATCAACTACACCGCCCGGACCAACTGCATCACCAGCCGTTCGCCTGACCACTGCCGCGTGCAGCTGGCGCGCATCGGCCTGTGCATTTACTGCAGCTAACCCATTCGCATCATCCACTGCACCGTCATGCGCACCCGTTGCCGGCGCACGCACATCCGCATGCCCGGCCTGACGCCGCAGCAAGCGCAGCCGGTCCGCACTCACACTCATGCAAGCACGTCCAGCGCCAGGTCGTCATCCACCTGCGTGGCATGCCGCAACGGCGCATCCGCATCGAACAATAGCGCCAGCACGGTCAACGCCAGCGACTTGGGCGACTCGCCCTTGCCTTCCTCATGCGCGGCCAGTACGGGGCCGACGCAGGCCGGGCAGCCAGCCATGCAGTCGCACCGCCGCACCAGCTCGTCCGCGCGCTGCAGCAGCTCGGCCTGCCGCAGCCACAGCGGCTCGCTCAAGCCCACGCCGCCGGGGAAGTTGTCGTACAGATACACCGTGGGCACGAAGGCCTGCTGCAGTTCCACCGCGTCGTGCTCGCCTTCTTCCACGCCGCGCAGTTGCCCACGCCCGGTCTGGTCGGCCACCGCAAACCAGGCGCCGTCGCCATTGCCTACCGCCTTCTGCAGGTCGCGCGCATCGGCCATCACCGCCACCGTGGCCACCACGTGCAGCGCGTAGGCGGCGCCTAAAAATCCATCCAGCGCATCCTGCTTGGACGCGAACGCCTTGCCCAGGGTGGCCTGCGGCAGCTGCCACCACACCGCGGTGGTGTGCAGCTCCTGGTCGGGCAGATTGACCGGGCCGTAGCCGATGTTTTCATGCGTGTAGTAGCGGATCTTCTTGTAGCCGGACACGCGCCGCACCACATGCACCTCGCCATGATGCGAGTCGCCACGGCCGGCCACGCCGCCGTCGAAACGGTCCAGCACCTTCAACTTGGTGTAGTCGATGCTGTCGGTGTAGTAGTCCACGTGCGTGCGCGTCACGTAGGCCTTGCGGCCTTCCCAGTCCAGCCGCTCCACCTGGTAGGGCGTGCTCTGCACCATGTGGATGGCGCCTTCGTACAGGGTGAGCGCGGCGGCGGAATAATCCACCTCGGCGATGATCTGCTGCTTGCCGTCGCTTTTGTCCACCACCACGAAGTTGCCGTCGGCCACCGAGCGCAGGCTCACCGCATTGGCCGGGTAGCTGTCGGCGATCCATTCCCAGCGGTCGCCTTCCTGGTGGATCACCTCGCTTTCGGCCAGCGCTTCCAGGAACACCACCGGGTCGATCGGGCCGAATGGCTCGTCGGCAATGAACGGCAGCTCGAAGGCCGCGCAACGGATGTGATCGAACAGGATCAGCGGTTGGTCCGGCGCGATACGCGCATGTTCGGGCGAGGCATCGGCAAAGAAATCCGGGTGTCGCACCACGTATTGGTCCAGCGGTTGCGAGCTGGCCACCAGCACGCCCAGCGCCGGTTGCTGGCGACGCCCGGCACGGCCGAAGCGCTGCCAGGTGGCCGCCACGCTGCCGGGGTAGCCGTTGAGGATCACCACGTCCAGTGCGCCGATATCCACGCCCAGTTCCAGCGCCGAGGTGGAAATGATGCCGTCGATCGTGCCGGCACGCATCGCACGCTCCACCTCGCGCCGCTCGGTGGGCAGATAGCCGCCGCGGTAGGCGCGAATGCGTGCCGGCTTGCGCGGGTCGTGGTCGAAGATGTCCTTCAGATACTTGGTCAGCACTTCCACCATCAGGCGCGTCTGCGCGAACACCAGCGTCTTCAGGCCGCTCTTGATGGCAATGCGCGCGATGCGGTTGCTCTGCGAACGCGCCGAGGCGCGCAGGCCCAGATCCGCATTGACCACCGGCGGGTTCCACAGCAGCACGTGCTTGTCGCCGGTGGGCGCGCCCGATTCGGTGATGGCATGCACTTGCTCTTCGATCAAGGCCTGCGCGTGCGCATGCGGGTTGCCGATGGTGGCCGAGCACAGGATGAATCGCGGGGTGGCGCCATAGAACGCGCAGATGCGCTTGAGCCGGCGCAGCACATTGGTGACGTGGCTGCCGAACACGCCGCGATAGGTGTGGATCTCGTCGATCACCACATAGCGCAGGTTCTCGAAGAACTGCGCCCACTTGGTGTGATGCGGCAGGATCGCCTGATGCAGCATGTCCGGGTTGCTCACCACGATGTCGCCATGCAGCCGGATCGCCTGGCGCGCATCGCCGGGCGTGTCGCCGTCGAAGGTGAAGGCCTTGACCCCCAGCTCGCCGGCGCGGTTCAACTCCAGCAGCTCGGCCACCTGGTCCTGCGCCAGCGCCTTGGTCGGGAACAGGTACAAGGCCTTGGCGCCGCTGGTCATCGCCGCGCTCACCACCGGCAGCGTGTAGCACAGCGATTTGCCCGAGGCGGTGGGCGTCACGATCGCCACATGCTCGCCGCGCTGTGTCGCTGCCCAGGCATCGGCCTGGTGGCTGTAGAGCTGGCTGATGCCGCGCGCCTGCAGCGCATCTGCCAATGCGGCCGGCACATCCTCCGGGATCGGCGCGTAACTGCCGTCGCGCCCGGGGATGGTGAAGCTGCCGGTGATGCGGTCGTGGTAACGCCGTTCCAGGCGCTGCGTGAGCAACGCGCCGTCGCGGCTGGGCCGGCCGTCGGTGGTGGCCAGCGCGCGTTCGGCGGTTTCGGTGCGGGGAGCGAGGGCAAACGGAGGCATACGGCAAGGGCTCCCAAAGAGGGAGATCAAACGAAAAGGATGTCTCAGGGTATGAGACCGGCGCGCCCGCGCCCAGCCTGCCTCACTGAGCGGATTCAGCAAGCCGGGTATCCTGTCGCCCCCACAGCGTCACGGCTGCCTTGCACGCTGTGGGATCCCCCACACCGAAGAAACGCCGTGCCCGTGCCTGCCAACGTCACTGCTCCGCATTACAAGTCCGTTTCTGCCCGCCGCGCCGATATCGCGGTGCATGCTGCCGGCCTGTTGCTGGCCATCGTCGGCGGCGCCTGGATGGTGGTGCGCGCGCACGCCAACCAGACCATGCTGCTGGCCACCTGCATCTACGCGCTGGGGCTGCTGGTGATGTTCGCCTGTTCGGCGGCCTACAACTTCGCACCGCCGCAGCGCCAGCCGATGCTGCGCAAGTTCGACCACGCCGGCATCTTCGTCATGATTGCCGGCTCCTACACGCCGTTTTTCCTGGTGGCGCTGGACGGCACCTGGCGCTGGGTGATGATCCTCAGCGTCTGGTGCGTGGCCCTGTTCGGCGTGTTCGCCAAGTTGTGCCTGCCCGGCATCGCCAAGGGCTTCTGGGTGGCGATCTATCTGCTGCTGGGCTGGGCCGGCATCGTGGTGATCAACCAGATGATCGCCGGGCTGGACAGCGCGGTGCTGTGGCTCATCGTTGCCGGCGGCGCCTTCTACACCGTGGGCGTGGCGTTCTACGTGCGCAAATCCATGGTCTACAACCGCGCCATCTGGCACGCCCATGTGCTGGGCGGCGCGCTGTCGCACTGGTGCGCCATCTGGCTGTGCCTGCGGCCGTTGGGCGAGGGGTGACCACGCAGTGTGGCGTCCTCGGGCCGGCCGCTTGCCCCGCCCGAAGTGATACTTAATGTCACTGCATGCGCACCGAACTTGTCACCACGCTCAAGCGTCAGGCGACCGAACCCCTTGCAGCTGCAGAGCGCGACAAGGAGCCAATCCTGATCACACAGCACGGTTTATCCAATGCCTATCTGGTGGATGTTGCCAGCGATGAGCGCATGCAGCAGCGCATTGCGCTCCTGGAAGGAATCGCCCGTGGAGAAATGGCAGTCGCGCAAGGCCGTACGCTGCGCCATGAACAGGCACAGCAACGCATGGCGCGATGGCTGAAATAATCTGGTCGGTGCCGGCATTGGCTGATCTGGACGCGATTGCCGACGACATCGCAATCGATGACGCACCCGCTGCAGCGGCGGCGCTGGTCAAATGGGTGTTGCCGCAGGTCGAGCGATTGATTGAACACCCTGATAGCGGAAGCCGGCCACAGGAACTCAAGCGCTCGCGCTATCGCCAGATTGTCGAACCACCTTGCCGCGTGTTCTACCGCGTGGATGGGCAGCGCATCGTGCTGGTGCACGTCATGCGGTGGGAGCGCGCGCTTCGCAGGAACCGTCTTTCACGCTAAGAGCGGCCACAAAACCACGGCACAGCCACCAGGCGGGCGCGGCCGGTGCTCGGTGCGGCATGCACCGCGCCGACACGTCGGTTGTGAGTGCGCCGTCCACATCCAGCTGACGACTGCTCGCCACCGTCTGTTAGCCGCTCTACGGCCGGCAGGCACTCCAAGCGACTGCCGCATCCCATCATTCCACCACGCGCGGTGCCAACAGATCATCCAATCCCACACGGTGCAGCATCTCTGCGCGCAGGCGATCGAGGACCGCAAAGCCCACGTCCGCGCCATCGCCCGCCGGGTCGATATGCACCCGGAACGGCCGCTTGCCGAACGGTGCGTTCACCACCTGCACGATCGCCTGCGCCACCTCGGCCACGTCGGCGTCTTCGGGCACCAGGCGCGCAAATGCCTGCTGCACCTGTTCGCCAAAGCCCGCATACGGGCCGGCCTCGTACGCAGCGGCGCGCGCGGCGGCGTCGGGCATACCGGCATGGGCAAAGTGGTTGGTGCCCTTGGTGAAGGCGCCGGGCACGACGATCGAGGTCTCGACGCCCCAGCGTGCCAACTCGCGTGCGTACTGCACCGCCAAGGCATCCATCGCCGCCTTGGCCGCGAAGTAAGGGCCCAGATACGGCGGGGTGCCGCCTGCCGAGCTGCTGCTGGACACCCACACCAACAGGCCCTGCTGCTGTGCCCGCAAGTGCGGCAATGCCGCGCGGTTGACCCGCTGGGTGCCCAGCACGTTGATGTCGTAGACCTGCGCCAGCTGTTCGGCGGTGAACGCCTCGGCCGGGCCGAACACCATGTGCCCGGCGTTGTGCACCACCACGTCCAGCCCACCGGCCTGCGCCACGATGGATGCCACCGCCGCGTCGGCCGAGGCCTGCGATTGCACGTCCAGCTCTAGCGCGTGCAAGGCCAGCTGCTGCTTGCCCGCCAAGTCGGCCATCTCCTGCGCCACGCCGGCATTGCGGCCGGCGGTATCGCGCATGGAGGCGTAGACGGTGTGGCCGGCGGCGGCCAGCGCTTGCGCGGCCAATCGGCCAAAGCCGCTGGACGCGCCAGTCACCAGAATGCGTTTGCGCATGTCATTGCTCCTCGAGGGGGAAACCAGCAGCGTGCGCACTGCCGCGCGCCGCAGCGGGTCAGACCATGCCGCCGTTGGCGCGCAGGACCTGGCCGTTGATCCAGCCGCCATCCGGGCCGACCAGGAACGCCACCGCTGCCGCGATGTCGTCCGGGCAGCCAAGACGTTCCAGCGGGTTGGCCTTGGACAAGCGTTCGATCAATTCCGGCGACTTGCCGTCCAGGAACAGCGCCGTGCCGGTCGGGCCAGGCGCCACCGCATTGACGGTGATGGCACGCCCGCGCAATTCCTTGGACAGGATCGCCGTCAGTGTTTCCACCGCCGCCTTGGTGGCCGCATACACCCCGTAGGTTTCCAGCTTCAGGCCGACCACGCTGGTGGACAGGTTGACGATGCGGCCGCCGTCGCGCAGCCGTCGTGCGGCCTGGCGCAGCGTGTTGAAGGTGCCTTTCAGATTGATCGCGATGTGTTTGTCGAACAAGGCATCGTCGCTGTCGGCCAGCGTGGCCAGCTGCATGATGCCGGCGTTGTTGACCAGCACATCCACGCCGCCGAACGCAGTCTCGGCCGCGGCAAACAGGCGCTCGACGGCGACCGGGTCGCTGACATCGGCCTGCACGCTGATCGCGCGGCCACCGGCCGCTTCGATGCTGCGCACCAGTTGATCGGCCTCATCCGCATGGCCGGCGTAGTTGAGCACGACGGCAAAGCCATCGCCGGCCAATCGCTGCGCGATGGCAGCGCCAATACCGCGAGAGGCCCCGGTAATCACTGCAACAGTGTGCTGCTGAGTCATGCATGTTCTTCCGTTATGCCGCGGGCTGCGGCGTTGCGGAAACTATCCAATGCAATGACAGGATAATCATCACACTAAACTGCACAGCACTGTTTCCAGCGCCCGAACAGTGGGCAAGGAGTGTCATGGATCGGTTCGACGCCATGCGGTTGTTCGTGCGGATCGTGGAGCGGCGTAGCTTCACTGCAGCGGCCAACGACGTGGAAATTCCGCGCTCCACCGCCACCAAGGTCATCGCCGAGATGGAAGCGCGCCTGGGCGTGCGCCTGTTACAGCGCACCACGCGCGTGGTGCGGCCCACGCTCGATGGCGAGCTCTTCCATCAACGCTGCATGCGCATCCTCGACGACGTGGACGATGCCGAAGGCAGCTTCCGTGGCGTGGCACCCAAGGGGCTGCTGCGGGTGGAAGTGCAGGGCACGCTGGCGCGGCACTTCCTGCTGCCCGGATTGCCGGCGTTTTTTGCGCACTACCCGCAGATCCAGCTGGTGATGAGCGAGAGCGACCGCTGGGTGGATCTGGTGGAAGAAGGCATCGACTGCGTACTGCGCTATGGCCCGCTGCGCGACAGCGAACTGGTTGCACGCCGCGTGGCCATGCTCGAACGCCTCACCTGCGCCACGCCGCAATACCTGCAACGTTTCGGCATGCCTGCGCAGCTGGAAGCGCTGGACCACCACCGCATGGTTGGCTTGCGTTCGATCACCACCGGTGTGGTCACACCGCTGGAATTCCAGACCGCCCAGGGGCTGCGCACCTTCGCATTGCCCAGCCCGCTCAGCGTCACCGGGACCGAAAGCTATCTGGCCGGCATCCGGCTTGGCCTGGGCATCGCGCAGGTGCCGCGCTTCCATGTGGCGCACGACCTGCAGCAAGGCACGCTGGTGGAGATCCTGCGCGATACCCCGCCGCCGTCCAACCCGGTGTCGCTGCTGTATTCCCGCGCCCGCCAGCTGTCGCCACGCGTGCGCGTGTTTCTGGACTGGGCCGCTGGCGAATTTGCCAAACAGGCCGGCGTGGCGCAGCCAGTCGGGTAGTCGCGCTGGAGCGCTGCATCGGCATGGGCTGGGCAGGGCACCTGCGTTGACGCTTCACCGCTGTGGCACGCGCACACCCACACCAAACCCCTGCATCGGCAGACCCGGCTCTTCAGGCGCGCGCCGCTGCACCCACATATCGCCCATCATGCGGTCCAGCCCGCGGCCCAATCCGGTCACCAACCCGGCGCCTGGGGTAAAGGTGAGTTCGCCGAAATACACCTGCCCGTGCTGGATATACCAATCCACCCGCACGTAATCGAAGTCGCTGGCCAGCACCTTGCTCAGTTCCAGCGCTTGCTCAAGCAACTCCGGCGCACATGGCGGTGCGCGGCCGTCGTCGCGGATGCGATGGAACGCATCGTGCAAGTTGCCGACGAAAAACGTCATCGACAATTTCGGCGTGTCGAAGCGGCCGTAGATCACCTGCAACACGTATTTGAACGTGCCATCGGCCTGGCCAAACATGTGGAACTTGTAGTCCACCGGCACCTGCTGCGCATCGCCGATATATTTTTCCACCAGAATGCGCGGCGGAATATCGCGGTAATGGATCTCGCGCACCATGTCGGAAAAATCGGTGCGCATCCATTGGCCGCAACGCGCGATGATGCGGCGTTTCTGCTGCGCGTCCGGCTCATCGCGCACTACCTCCACCATGGCCGCGCCGTGGTTGGCCTTGATCACCGTCTGCTGCCACTGCGGCAAGCGCAGCAAATCTTGCGGGTCGGTGGTATCCAGCAATAGCGGGATCAAATGCGCCTGGCCGATCCTGGCCGCCACATACGGCCGCACCGCGAACTTGTCGGCCAGCCGCTGGTATTGCGGGTAATCACCGTGCACACACTTGCGGTAGAGGATCTTCTCGTTGAAGCATTTCGGTGCGTACAGATCGGGCAGGCGTCCAAACGTATGCAGGAAGTACAGCCGGTCCTGGTGCCGCCAGGGCAAGGTGCGTACAAGGCTGCGCGCGCCCTTGCGTAGCAGACGCTTGAGGTTGGCTGCGTCTGCCGTGGTGCGCGTCGGCGCGGCCGGGGGGCCAATCCCTGCTGGCCGTGCCAACCCCGGCAGCAGTGCAGCCCATGGCTGGGCCGACGCCCGCTCTGCACCCACCGGCCGCGTGTGCAGCCCCGTTCCGTTCTCGCCCATGGCCAGCTCCCTCCTCGAATATGAGACACCTATCACACTTTTGTGTGTTGTTAGCCACGGTATACGAGAAAAGAACGACAAACGTCACGCATTGTCTCAAGCAGCCCAATTACGCAAACATCGCTGTGTTTTCGGTCCAGAAATGCCGAAATTGCCGGCTGTTGGGTCTGCTTTGATGCGTTGCGGAAGCAGGTGCAGGCGCCACCGCCAAAACCTGGGGACATCCACCGGCGGTCGATCAGACCCAAAGCCATGAGCCATGCATTGCGCGCGGCCAAAGTCCAAACGCCTGCCAGTGCAATGCCATGCGCCCGTCTGCTGCCAGCCCGCCTCGCCGCCAGCGAACGCTGCTATGCAGGCATGTATTTGCTGCGCCTTCGCCACGCGCAGCGGGTCAATGGCATGGCTGAGATAAAAAGCGGCAGCAGCGTGCAGCGGACTTGACCGCGCCATCGCTGCCGCGCAAGGTGCAGGCTCAAGGAGCAACGCAGCTGCGGCATGTGCACCCCGCACATCTTGCATGCATCAGGACAGCCCTATGAACGTCGTTAGCACCGCACTGATCGCGCTCCCCGTCGTGGCACTCAGCAGCTGCACCGACGCGCCGCCGCCAGTGCACACACCCCCGGGCCATCGCGCCCACGGCCCACGCGCGCACCGCCAGTGCCGCACCGAACAACGTCTCGCGGTCACCGGCTACGCGTGTAGCGCAGACCCATGCCGCCACAACGCCGTATCTCTGCAATCCCGGCTCAGGCGCCTGCATCGCTGGCGGCCCATTGCTGGCCAGCTCGCAGGCAGAAGCGCACTGGCTGATTGCCCACGGCTACCCGTCGCCGACCGAGCACGCACGCTTGAGCAAGCTGGATCTGGCCCAGTTGCAGGCCGAATCGCAGGCGGGCAATCCGGCGGCCACTGTGCTCTACGGCAGCAAGACCGCACTTGGCGGCCGTTTCGAGAGCGGCGTGGCCACATTGCGCAAGGCCGCAGCCACCGGAAATATCTACGCCTACTATGGGCTGTCCGAGGTCTACAACGGCGACACCCTGCAAAAGAGCCTGGTCGAGAGCGCAGCGTATCTGCGGCTCGCCTATCTGCTCGGCGATCGCAAGGCATCGGCGGCCATCGCACAAAGAGGTTTGAGCGGTATCGAAAGCGTCGTTGCAGATGAGCGTGCGGCAGCGCTGTACCAGACCTTTGTCAACTCCTCGCGCCCGTCTCCGCGGCCGTTTGAGTGATGCGTGATGGCGGGCGACAGGTTGCTGCACGACCCCGGACGCGCGGCCGCGCAGGGTGCATGCGCGGCCAGCAAACGCTGGTGCGGTTGCACGTCATGACCAGCGCGGCATCATGCAAGCGAGGTCATGACGCGCGCGCATCATCGGCACGCAGGCACGCAGGCACGCAGGCAGCTTGCAGACCTGCCAATCACAATGACGCGGCAGCCGTAGCCTGGAGTGCGCCGGGTCATCTACATGCAGCTGCTTTTGCGGCAAACAACCGCGCACCAATTGCGCGCGCTGTGTCGAAGTGCGATTGCGGAAAGCCCGCATCCGGCACTGTCAGCAGTTCCGAGGTGCGTACCGGCGCACCGCAGAAATCGAAGATGCCGTGATTGATCTGTGTCTTCATCGCACCGAAGTAGCCGTGCCGCGCGTAGGTGCGCTCGTCTGCGCCGCCGATGGCCAGCATGTGGACGTCCAGGTGCTGCAGCTTCTTCATGATCTTGCCGTCGGCGCTTTCGTCGAACGCCCAGCCCAGCGTAAACACCCGGTCGATCCAACCTTTCAGCAGCGCCGGAAACGACCACCAGTAAATCGGGAACACCAGCACCAGCGCATTGGCCCGGTCCAGCCGCGCGTGTTCGGCCGCTACATCTGGCGCAGGTGCCGCGCGCTGCTGAAAGAGCGCGATGTCAGCCTGGTTGAAGCGCGGGTCGAAACCTTCCTGCGCCAGGTCAGCAACCTCGACCGTGTGGCCGCCGCCGGCCGCCTCCAGCCCAGCGCTCACCTGCGCGGCAATGGCGTGCGTCAGCGAGCGCGGCTCGGGATGTGCAACAACAATCAGGGCATGCATGTAGGTAATCACTCCAGGGAGAAGACAAGCACGGCTTTACCTGCAGCCGCATCAACGCGACAGAATGCTAACGACCCGTTGCAAAAGCGCTGTCAACACGAAAGGTTATGTGGTCAGTCAGCGAGCAAAGCCAGCGACGTCGCCCGACCACGCTCACATGGCGCCTCGCGTGCGTCGAAGGAGGCGCACTATCCAGCAGTGCCCAAGGCGTCCAATACGTCGTCCACCTGCTTAGCCAACTGCTGCATGCAATGCGCCCACTGCCGTAGTGGAATGGCCGGCACGCCCATGGTGCTTTCGTCGCACGAACGCGGTGTGGCCAAGGTAGCGAGCAGGCGCAGCTGGTCGCATACGCATAGCAGGCGGTATTGCGTGCCTTCGGACATCCAGTAGCCGGGTTCGTCGTGCATGCCGCTCTCCTTGCCATGGGCTGGCTCCCGCTGCACAACGCAGCGGGATGCCGGGAGGCTAGAAACCGCAGACAGCCGGCGGGCTTATTCCCCTTGCGGGTGTTGTATTCGCCGCCCTCCCGGCGCAAGAACGCCGAGCCGTGCCAGGCCTTTCGGCCAGACACAAAAAACCCACCAAATTCTCGGAGGTGGGTGCCGCTGTCTGTGTGGAGTTTCTAGGCTCCGAGCGGGAGTGTGCGGGCGGTGGTGGCTAGGGTCAAGTTACAGCGCTCGCCCAGCGCGGGTGCGCAACGGCATATGCGTACCGCGTGTTGGGCGTGTATCGAGCGGTGTGAGGTAATGCAACGCAGACCGCCATCGGGCTCCGATGGTGTCATAGCGCTCCGCAAGCGTGCGATCTAGCGGGACAGGCTGCCCTGGCTAGGCTCGTTCATTCCACGCGCCAGCTCTTGCTGCTGCGTCAGCGCCCTTTCCTGCGCAATGGCTTGGTTGGCCGCCAGGAGTTTCTGGTCCGACTGTTCCACCGGGGTGCGGATTGCCTGGTCGATCTCCACGTGCACACGCTTGTGCGCAGGATCATCCAGCCGCCCTTCTACCGCAAACACGTTGCCGGTCTTGCCCATCACAACATGGTCCACGCGGCTCAACGCATTGTCTGCCAGCGAGCGATCCCCCGCAGCCGGGTAGGCCTCGCGGTTGTCTTTGCACACCGCCAGCAGGCTACGGCTGACGCGCTCGCTCATGTCGTCGTACGGCTTGCCCACGCTTTCGTCGATCTTGCGGACGCCACTGCGAATCTGCTCCAGCATGCGGTGATCCGGGTGCGCAGGATCGTCCGGCCCGAGCGAGCCCGTTGCAGCAGGCGCACTGGGCACAACCGGAACATAGGTATGGTCGTGCGCGGGATTCACGCTTCCATCCTGGGTATGGTCGAAATGATGCAGCGTGGGCGGCCGGGTACTTGTGTCCTGATACGGAAACGGTGACTTGTTGACGCCTCGGTCCAGCCCTTCGTTCTCGATCAAATGTTCTTTGAGCCCCAGCGCTGCCATATCGATGGTCACTTGCGGCCGGGCACCTTGATACATCACGTTCGCGCGATCTTCGGCCTGCAGGATCTGCTCGACAGCCCAGGTGCCGTAGTAATTGGTGTAATCCGCAGTGGGCTGCAGCTGGCCAGCTTGATTGCGGTGCTCGCCGAGGCCTACCGGGTGCTGGCCTGGCTGCGCGTAGAGGGGAGATGGACGGTCGAAGTAATGCTGGCCCATTGCGGCGATGTTGCTGACCGTTGGAGACAAACTGCCATCCTGATTGAAGCCGAGGCCAGGATTTGCCACTGCCTTAGTGGTAAGCGGATCCCTGTGTACGAAATCTAGCGTCCTCGCATTCTTGGTGTTTAACATGAGATCAAGGCCATTGGCAGTCGGATTAGACTGTCTTTCGTGGCTGATTAACGCATTCCAACCCGCGATTTCTGCTTTCGCTTCGTCCTCGCGTCCCGACTGGATATATGAACGCAGCTCGTTGGTGTAGTCGTGCACAGGAGTCTTGGCGATTGCCTGACTCCTTACATCATTCAGAAAGTTGGCGGTAGCTTTTGTTTTATCCGCATGATTAAAGCTGTGTTGAATTTCATGCCCAAGTACGAACACCATATCTTTCTCAGAGAATCTGCCCTGAGGGTTGTTGGCAGATGCTGTCTGCAAGCCAATCGGCGGCAAATTCATAACCTTGTTGTTGCCATCATAGGTCCCGCTGGCGGAGACACCCGGTCCAACAAATCCAAAGCTCTCAAGTTGTGCACGTTTCGGGCTTGATGTATCCGAAGGATCGACGGTGGTTGCCGCTTTCTTAAGCCGATCAGCAAGGAACGGTGATCTGTTTAGCGTGGACTGCAAGTTGTCCACCATATCCTGCGTCACAGGATGACTGACTCTGGCCACATCTTGATACGTGCTCCGAGCAAACACCAGAGTCATATGTTGGACTTGCAGCGTAGCCTTTAAATCACTACTAGGAGTTGTGCCTGCTGGCTGAAAGCTTGCCGTCGGGAGCGTGATAACTCCGCTTTGCATGTCGTAACTGCCCACTAAATTTGGGGCTCTATTAGCTGATGACTGTAAGGAAAATCCCTGCAAATGCCCTTGTTTAGCCTCTTTCTCGAACTCTTTAAGAAGCGTTGTGTTGGAGATAATTGCCGTGCGCAGTTGCTGTGCTTGATCCCGCGTCACACTTGGATCAGTTGAGAAACGGGCAAGCGCTGCTTCGAGTTGGGGGCTGACGGCTGCCATCTTTCGTTCCTTGTTGATTAGTTCAACGTACCGATAGATTTGACGCAAAGTCGACCAGGCTCACGGACCACAATGTTCCTCGGGACAACGGAAATAACGATATCCCCACCAACTCCATCTTTTGCAAATTTTGTGTAACGCCAATCCTCAAGCTGACCAATCGGTCCGTAAGTAGGTGAGGCATTAAAGCCCATTGCTTTAAGTGCCTTGTCATAATGATCAAAATCAAGCCCGCAGACAGCAGACATATTAGACCAATCGTCTTTATCGTTTTGAAAAGTCAAGTCCACGCCTTTTAAAAGCGAGGGCGATTCTGGAACATAGGTAAATGCATAGCGCCACCCATCTTGCAGATCGATGCTCCAGTACGCCACTGACAGCTCTGCTGGATCTGGTTTCTTAAGAGTGATCCCCATAACTTCCCGAATACGTTCGGGACTCAGGTCATCACGGGACTCTAGCCCCTCGATCAGTTTCAAGAACCGATTGCCTATTTCTTCAGCGCTAAGCGTAATTTTGTTGGCGGTGACAGCCTCTGGCAAAGTCATGTCAGCGTGCTCCTTCGGAAGCGGCTTCAGTGGTCCATGGGCACAAGCACTTAGTGCAGGTGCGCAGAGTGCGGTTAGGAAGAGCAGGGCTGCTCGGGGGAAGCGCATTGGCAGATCCTAAGGGGTGACAGACGCAGCATACAATGTGTGAATTCATACGTAGAAAAGCTGGCGAGAGCTGCTTCGAGTTGCGGGCTAGGCGTTGCCATCAGCTTCCGTCCTTGGTTAGTTCAGTGTTCCAATTGATTTGACACATAGCCTGCCGGGAGAAACAGGCACTTCATTTTGAGGAACGAGCGAAATCACAATATCGTTTCCGCTTCCGTCTTTCGCGAAATTAGCAAACCGCCAGCTTTGTAGTTGGCCGATCTCACCATGCACGGGCGAATCCACAAATCCCAACTCAATAAGCGAACTTTTGTATTCCTCAAAATCGACGCAGTTATCTTGAAGACTTGAAGATCCTTCATCCTCGTTGACAAAAGACAGACCAATGCCCTGCTTGAGAGCACGAGACTCGGGAGTAAGCTCCAATAAGTAGCTCCAGCCATTACTAAGCGCTTGGCCGTGGATATACGACTCAAGAGCCTCAGAGGGGAAGGAAACTTTTTTCAGAGAAATGCCAGTGACTTCGCGGACCCGATCGACTGTCAGATCTTTCCTGGAGTCCAACCCGCCCAGCAGTTTCAAAAATCTTTCGCCAATCTCAACAGCGCTGAGCGTAGGGTTGACCATTGAAGTATCAGGCGTCGTCATTGCACGCGGCTCTTTTGGAAGTGGCGAAGTAGGTTTACCAAGTGTATGTGCGCATGCACATAGCGAAGTTACGCAGAGGATGGCAACTGAGAACATTGCAACCTTGGTGGGTCTCATACGCGATCCGTACACGTAGGCAGGTCATCGTACTTGAGCAAGGCAGGTCGCGGGATCACTTCCGCGCAAAGGATTCACTCATAGCATCGCTGCTCCACTGAGCATGTGACTCAGCGGCAGATCGGTGCACGCATACCATCTCGAATCCGTCCTGACATAACGTCATCGGCCCGGGTCGAAGTCGCGATGATCTTGAGCAGCCACGTCACCTGCGGGAACACTACGCGTTCCTCTCTGCTGTCTTCCATCAACCACAGCTCCGATGTCTTTCGGATGCTGGTGAAGTTAGGGATACTAACTCTTGTTGTCAACAGGCAGATTCTTCGAAAAGCGTGGCTTCCAAACGGTATCGCTTGCTCTAACTCATGCCCTTCAAAGCAGCCGACGTCACCACTCATCGCGTCGCCTCGACGGCATGCCTGTCGCGCTCATGCCGCTGCGCCGCTTCCAGCGCCGCCACGAATCCTGCATCGGCATCGGTACATGGGCTTGTAGGTGCAGGTGCCGATGTCTTCTGCAATGCGGAAGCCTTCGCCCAGGCTGCTGCATTGGTGCGGTTCGCATTGCCGCGTGCTGCACCGTGTAGCAGCTGGCGTGAGGCAGCGAAGCTGCGGCCGCGGGTGATGAGATGGTTACCTTCCGTCTCGCATCCGTCACGCCAGGCGCTGCCATCAGTGAGTAGCCCCCATAGTCCCGGTGCTGGCAAGGCGCTCGCCAATATGCATACCCACCTTCAGACCCGGTTCGGTATGCACGCCAGCCTGCTGTTCTATACGCGCGATACAGCGTCAGCGCCGCGTGCCAAAACGCCAACGCCCCGACCAGGTCGGGGCGTTGGTGATCGAGCGCTGCTTGCGCTACATCACTGCGTGCGATGTACGCGACGCATAGTCCTGATGCGGTTTACAGCACGGCAGGCATCCGCCTACCGATCATGCACCCGATTTACTTATTCGATTTGACAGCGTCGCGCACGTCATCGGCAACTTCGCCGGCCTTGCGCTGCACCTTGCCAACATTCTTTTCGGCGGCGCCTTCCAGTTCGGTGCTCTTGTCGCCAGTGACGCGGCCGATGGCTTCCTTGACCGAGCCCTTGACCTGCTTGGCGGCACCGTCGATACGATTCTTATCCATGGATGTTTCTCGTCGTTTGGGGAACCCGTCCAGTCTGTGCGTGCCGGCGTGAGCATGATGTGCGCTTGCATCCGGATGCCGCAGTTGCGAATGCACTAATTGCGTTAGTGCATTTGCGCCAGCTGCAGCTAGCAGGGCCTGGCTGAGCCGAATCTTCAAGGCATGCAGTGGACATGGTCATCGGCTGATTGACGCTGGGATGCTGCGGTAAGCAACGGCCGTAGCGTTACTGCAACTCACTCCACGCTCGCGGCCACCAGCCGCTGCCACAGTGCGGCGTTGGCGTCGCTGTCCGGCTGCAGGGTGGCCAGGATCCCGAGCGCGTGGTCTTCGTGCTCGGCACCGTGGCGGGCGAGCATGGCCAGGGCGGCGGCGAGGCGGCCGTAGCGCAATGCCAGGCCGAGCGGGGTGGCGAGCAGGCTGGTGTCGTGTTCGGGGCGCTGTTCGTCCAGCGCGGTGCCGAGCTGTGGCGGCAGGTCCCAGGCGGTGGCAATGGTCTTGGCCACGGCGGCGGTATGGCGTTCGACCAGGGCGGCGGCTACCTCCAGGTTGTAGGGCACGCCGCGGCGCTCGGCGTAGGTGTCGCGCAGGACGCGCAGGATCACGATCGCGCCCAGGCCCTGCAGCAAGCCGGCGAGTTGACCGGACAAGGTGTCGCCGCCGCGTTCGCGCAGATAGGCGGCAGCGGCGGTGGCGGTGCGCAGGGCGTAATCCCACACGGCGGCAGGCAGGCGTGAGTACAGCCCGCCATCCAGGCTCAGCACCGGCTGCATGACGGCCGCGGCGACGATCTGGCGCACGCCTTCGGTGCCGATATGCACGACCGCGCGCTCCAGGCTTTCCAGCGGGCCGCCTTGCGGGCGGTACAGCGCACTGTTGGCGATGCGCAGCAGGTTGGCTGCCAACGCGGGGTCCTGCGCGATGATCGCGGCGATGCCGCGGCCGGAGGCATCGGGATCGTTCACCGCACGCATCAGCTGCGGCAACAGGTGCGGGCGACGCGGCAGCAATTGCGGCCGCAGGTCGACTTGTTCGAGCGCGGCGGCGACGGCGGCCAACACCTCGGCCTGGGCTGGGTCGCCGGGCAGCGTGCCCTCGGCCAGCGATGGCGTGGCCATCACCGCCGCATACATGCGCCGCAACAGCGGGCGCATCGGCGGTGGTTCGATCTGCAATGTCTGCGCAGCCGGCGGCGGCACGGGCTGCTGCAGCGGCGCGGCAGGCGATGGTGCCGGTGCAATCGGCGAGGGCGACGCATGTGCTGTGGACGCATTGCTTGCCGACGGCGTCGCGATGTCATCGGCCTTGGCGTCGCGGCGTCGCGCCAGCAACCACCACAGACCTCCGGCGAGCACAACGGCACCTAGCAGTCCGGCGGCGAGCAGCAACACAGTGACGAGCATCATGGAAAAATCGTCTGATCAGTGCGGCGACTATCCGCGAAGCCGGTCGCGGCGGCAATGCGAGCGTGTGTCGCTGGGCATTGCCGTCGGACGGTCGGGCAAGCTGGCGCGCACATGCAGCAGGCCACCGTCGCGTCGTTGCGGGCTGGGGCAACGCAGTGCGTGCAGCAGGCAGCAGCTCATACCCCGCCGAGCCGCCGCCGCCCGTGCGCGATAGTGGCGCACGCGGGCCATGGCCTGCCGATGATGTGCAACGGCCGGTTCATGGCTAGCATGCAGAGACGTTCTCTGCCCAAGCGAGTGCCCATGTCCACCGTCACGCTCCACCGCGTCATACGTGCCAGCCCCGAGCGGATCTATCGCGCCTTCCTCCAAGCCGATGCGGTGGCCAAGTGGCTGCCGCCCAATGGCTTCACCTGCACCGTGGAGCATTTGCATGCGCATGTCGGCGGCACCTTCCGCATGGCGTTCACCAATTTCGCCAATGGCCAGCGCCACGCGTTCGGCGGCACCTACCGCGAGCTGCAACCCAACGTGCTGTTGCGCTACGACGATGCGTTCGACGACCCCTCGCTGCCTGGCACCATGGTCACCACGGTGCAGTTGCACACGCTGCCGTGCGGTACCGATCTGCACGTGGTGCAGGAAGGCATTCCCGAGCAGATTCCGCTACACGCCTGCTACCTGGGTTGGCAGGATTCGTTGATGCTGTTGGCGCATCTGGTGGAAGCGCATCCGGAGAATTGATCGGCTGCCGCGCACCGCGTGCTTGGTGCAGTGCAGCGATGAGGGGCATGTCTTCAGACTGACCGCTGCGCTGCACGTCGCGCTAACGCGGTGCGCGCCACTATGCATCACCAGCTGTGCAGCCCTAGAGCATCTAGGCAGCTTAAAGGGTGCAGGCATCCGCAGTTGGACCACATTCGCTCACCGACAGACACCGCGCACCGCGCGGTGTCTTCGTTTGGGTAAGAAGCCAATGCCGCGCGTCGCACGCGCCGCTGTAAGGCGGTGCCTTCCAGGTCACACTGCGGCCATCGACCTGCGCTACAGCGTGCCCTGCTTCCACAGCTGCACGATTTCCGCAGGTGCATGTTCTTCGGGGATGCGCAGCGGCTCGCTGGCGCCATCCCAGACGATGCTGAAATAGCGGCGATCGCCACCGCCGGCCTGCGGCGCCGGCAACGCGTGCGCCATGCACTGATCCAGCACGCTGCGCAGTCGCACCCGCTGCGCATCGTCAAGCGCATCCATCGCCAACTGGCGCTCGCGGCGCATGGCCGGAAACGCCGCCACCCCGCCTTCGCGCGCCAGCCGCAAGGTCACGCCGGTTTCCACCGGTGGCCGTTGTGGGCTCATGCGAGCACACCCACGTCGCGCCAGGCTTGCTGCACTGCTGCGGTTTCGCTGCTGTTGGCGCCGTAGTCGGCGCTGGCCACCTCGACGGTCAGCGCGGCGAAGGTGGCGAAGTCCGCGCCGGCGGCCAGCTCGCCACCGGTGAGCGCGCGATACCAGATGCGCCCGGTCTTCTCCCACGCCGCCCCACCGATCGCGACGGCGGCCCGATAGAACGCGTGATTGGGAATGCCGGAGTTGTAGTGCACGCCGCCATCGTCCTCTTGCGTGTCGACATAGCCGGCCATGGTCGCCGGCTGCGGGTCCTTGCCCAGGGCCGGGTCATCGTACGCGCTGCCGGGCGCCTGCATCGAGCGCAGGCCCACGCCCTTGATGCCGGGCATCAGCAAGCCGGCGCCGATGATCCAGTCGGCCTGGTCGGCGCTCTGGCGCAGCGTGTACTGCTTGATCAGCACGCCGAACACGTCCGAAATCGATTCGTTCAAGGCACCGGACTGGCCTTGATAGATCAGGTTGGCGGTGCGCTCGGTGACGCCGTGGGTGAGCTCGTGCCCGACCACATCCAGGGCGATGGTGAAGCGGTTGAACACCTCGCCGTCGCCGTCGCCGAACACCATCTGCTCGCCGTTCCAGAACGCGTTGTCGTAGCCGCGCTCGTAATGCACGCTGCCGATCAGCGGCATGCCCGCCGCGTCGATCGAATTGCGCCCGTACACGGTCTGGAAAAAATCGTGGGTCGCGCCCAGGTAGTCGTAGGCTTCGGTCACCGCCACGTCCTGGGTGGCGGCGGCACCTTCGTCACGCACCAGGGTGCCGGGCAGGGCGGTGCCTTGCTGGGCATCGTAGATGCGCCGCTGCACCGCCGGGGCGGTCTGTTGCGCCTTGGCATCTGCCGCCGGCGCATCGGCGCGTGCCAGCAGCCCCAGTGCGCGCTGCTGCCGTAGCTGGGCGGTGATTTGCCGCGACAGCAGCGCGCACTGGCGCGCGTGTGCGGGCGCAGCCTGCGCCACATGTTCGAGCAGATACGGCGGCAGGATCCCGGCGCGGCGCGCGCTGACAAACGCGGACATAAGCGACCTCCACAATGGCTGCGCCAGCGACTATGCGGGCGCCGGCTTTAGGAATTCGTTAGCCGGCGCCGGTGGCCGCGTGCAGTGCGGATCGCATGGGGTGTTGCGTTCATTCCAGCTGCGACAGCGCCTGCGCAATGGGGGTCTGCCCGTCGATGAAGCCGATCGTTTTGCCGATGCTGCCCGGCGTTGCCAGTGCGGCGGCGATCACCTGCGCCACGTTGGCACGCGAGACGCCGCCTTCGGCATCGCTGCCCGGGTCGCGGGTGATGCGGCCCGAGGGTGGGTCCAGCGTGAGCCGGCCGGGGCCGAGCACGGTCCAGTCCAGCGTGGTACTGCGCAGGTGCGCATCGGCAGCGGCCTTGGCCTGCGCATAGGCGAAGAAGGCATCGTCCGGCCCGATGCCGTGTTCCAGCCCGGCGCCGAGATAGGACACCATCACATAGCGACGCACGCGCGCCTGCTCGGCCGCATGCATGGAGCGAATGGCCGCATCGCGATCCACCGCGTAGGTGCGCGCCGCATCGCCGCCGCCCGCCCCGGCCGACCACACCACCGCATCGTGACCGGCCAGTTGCGCGGCGATGGCATCGGTCTGTGCGTGTTCGATATCGAACACCACCGGCGTGGCGCCATCGGCCATCACGTCGTCTTCGTGTGCAGGGTTGCGGAACAGCGCGGTGACCTGATGCCCGCCTTGCACCAACAGCGGCGTGAGCAGGCGCGCCACCTTGCCGTGGCCACCGATGACGAGAATTCGAGACATGTACCTCTCCAACAGCTGCGCGCCGACATGGCGCGGAAAGGCGGCCATCCTCGCCAACGCGGTGCTAAGGCGGTGTAATCGCGCACCGGCCCTGCCATACCGCGATAAGCGCATGCCTTCCGCAGTTGCTCGCCGCCGCTGTTGCTTCCTGGGTGGTGCTCCTCAGTGCCAAGGCGTGGCGATCGAACATTCCGGCCAGCATTCCCCGCAGCCACCACATCTAGGACACTGACGGGCCAGAGTCTGCGAGAGTTGCTGATGCCGATGTCTTCCGAGTTACGCCCGCGCGTTGGCTGCGGTGCCTTCATCCAGCGCGCCGATGGCCGCCTGTTGCTGGTGCTGCGCGGGCGTGCGCCCGAGCAAGGCCATTGGGGGCTGCCCGGCGGCAAGGTGGACTGGATGGAAACCGTGGAAGCCACGGTGGTGCGCGAAGTGCTCGAAGAGACCGGCCTGCAGGTGCACCCGCAGCGCGTGCTCTGCGTGGTCAGCCACTTCGAGCCGGACATGGACCCGCCGCAGCATTGGGTGGCGCCGGTGTATCTGGCCAGCATCCAGGGCCCGGAACAGGCGGTGCTGCGCGAACCGCAGGTGCTGCTGGAACTCGGCTGGTTCGCACTCGATGCCCTGCCCACGCCACTGACCCGCTCGGCCATGCAGGCGGTGCAGCAGGTGCAGGCCGAGCACGCCGCAGCCCGGGCATGACTGCCTGACAGCCGCGCTGCGGCTCTCGTGCGGCGGGCATGTGCTGCGCCGCGCAGGTCACATGGATTTTGTCGCCGCGCTCGGCTATTTTCTGCGCTGCCGGGGCGAGGGGACAGCGCGCCCGGCGGATCGAATCGCACGGCCGGGATGCCGAACGACTGCGTGGCGCCCGGCCACTCATCAGGGGACACGAATGGAATCGCTCTATCCGCAAGGCCCGGCCGTGGTGCCGGAACAGCTCACTGCGCCCAGCAGCAACTATCGTCGCAACGCCTGGCTGGCCATGCTCGGCCTGGGCGGTTTCATCGCCGTGTACCTGGGCTTGCTGGTGTGGTTCGGCTGGACCGCCTACCGGCTGGTCGCCGGCTTGCTGCAGGGCTCCGGTGGCGAGCAGGCATTCTGGCAATGGGTGGTGGCCGCCGGCGCGGCGTTTCTGGCGGTGTTCATGGCCAAGGCGCTGGTGTTCAACAAGCGCGCCGAACGCGACACCCGCGCGCTGGAACTCACCCCCGCCGAGCAGCCGGCGCTGTTCGCCTTCCTGTACCGGCTGGCCGACGATGCCGGGGCACCGCGCCCGCACAAGGTGTACCTGTCGGCGCAGGTCAACGCCGGGGTGTTCTACGACCTGTCGCTGATCAATCTGCTGCTGCCCTCGCGCAAGAATCTGGATATCGGGCTGGGCCTGGTCAATGTGCTCAACCTGGGCGAATTGAAGGCGGTGCTGGCCCATGAATTCGGGCATTTCGCCCAGCGCACCATGGCGGTCGGCCGTTGGGTGTATATCGCCCAGCAGATCGCCGCGCACATCGTGGGCAAGCGCGATGCGCTGGACCGCATACTGGCCACGCTGTCGCGCATCGACCTGCGCGTGGCGTGGATTGGCTGGGGGCTGTCGTTGATCGTGTGGTCGATCCGCTCGCTGGTCGAAATCACCTTCCGCGGCGTGGTGCTGGCACAGCGCGCACTTTCGCGCGAGATGGAATACCAGGCCGACCTGGTCGCCGCATCGCTCACCGGCAGCGATGCGCTGGTGCATGCACTGCACAAGCTGGAAGCGGCCGATGACGGCTTCCAGCGCGCGCTGCGCTTTGCCGCGCGCGAATTCGCCCAGGACCGCCCGGTCAAGGATCTGTTCGCCATCCAGTCGCGCATCATCGAACACATGCGCGTGGTGTTGAACGACCCCGGCCATGGGGCGGTGCCGGCGGTACCGACCGAGACAGCGCCGATGCACCGGCTGTTTCATGGCGAAATCGCACAGCCCTCGCAGATGTGGGCCACGCATCCGCCCAGCGCCGCACGCGAGGAGAATCTCAAGCGCCGCTACATCGCCTGCCCCATCGATGCGCGCCCGGCCATGGAGCTGCTGCATGACGCCCAGGCGCTGCGTGAACGCGTCTCGCTGGGCATGTTCAACGGCCAGGCGCCCACCTGCGTGGACACTGCCGTTTCGCTGGAGCAGTTGGAACGCGACTTCGCCGCGTTGTCGTTGTCGCGGCGCTACCAAGGGCTGTACCTGGGGCGCTCGTGCACGCGTACCGCGCGCACCCTGGACGAGCTGTATGCCACGCCGCTGCCGTCCGGCGACCTGCTGCAGGCGCTGGACGGCCTGTACCTGCCCGACGATGGCCAGGCGATCGAACAACTGCGCGAGCGCGAGCGCCAACGCGCCACCTTGCAAGGCCTGATGGATGGCGGGTTGCGCGCCGCCGGCGGGGTGGTGACCTGGAAGGGCACCACGTTGTCGCGCACGCAGCTGCCGGCGGTGATCGCCGAGCTGGACGACGAGCTGCGGGTGCTGCGTGCGCGCGTCAGCGGCCATGATCAACGTTGCCGCAGCGTGCACCTGGCGGCAGCCAACCGTATCGGCGGCGGCTGGCCGGCGCTGCTGCGTGGCTATCTGGCCGTGCTGCATTACACCGACCACACCATCGCCGATCTGGAAGACGCCAATCTGCTGTACCTGCAGACCTTCCAGAGCGTGATCGCCGATGGCCGCGTCTCGTCCAAGGAATTGCGCAAGCTGGTGGCGGCCTGCAATCAGGTGCAACGCGCGCTGGGTCAGGTGTATGCGCAAGCCGGCCAGGTGTATGCGCAAGCCGGCCAGGTGCAGATGAACGCGCCGCTGGCGCAGGCCCTGGGCAAGCCGCAGTGGTCGCAGTGCCTGCCGGAATTTGGTCTGGTCGAGGCCGACGAGAACAACATCAATGCCTGGATGAAGGCCGCCGGCAGCTGGGTGCAAGTCACCCTGGACGCCCTGGGCACATTGCGCGATGCCAGCCTGGAAGAGTTGCTGCGTGCAGAAAACGCCGTGGCCGAGCGACTGCGCAGCGGCGACACCTCGCCAACCGACGCCACCCCTCCGGCGGCACCGACCGACTACCCGATCCGCCTGCCGGGCGAGATGCGCCAACGCGATCTGCGGCAGAACCTGTGGCAGCGCTTTCTGGCCGCCGACGGCGTGTTTCCGTCGGTGGCGCGGGTGGCGGTGGCCGCATCGATCGTGGCTGGCGTGTTGTGGGCCGGCGGCGCGGTGGGCATGGCCGAAGTGGTCGCCTACAACGGTTTGCAGCAGACCGTGACGGTGGCTATCGACGGGCAGTCGGCCACCATCCCGGCCAATGAGCGCCATGTGTTTCGCCTGTCAGAGCGTTCGACCCATCATGTGGAAACCCGCACCGCCAACGGCGCGGCGATCGAACGTTTCGATGCGCCCAGCGGCGGCCACGGCGGCCAGTTCGCCTACAACGTGGCCGGTGCCGCGCTGCTGCTGAACTGGCGTGCCAGCTACGGCTCGGCCAGCGAAGACACCACGCGCAGCCTGAGCACCACACGCTGGCAACGCACCCAGGCGCAGGACATCTTCAGCGAGCCGCCGCAGAAGGTCAGCGGCAAGGGCGGCCAGTACCGCGACGTGCTCACGGCCGTGTCCGGGCGTTCGCCCCACGAGCTGTTGGGCGAGCTGGGACCGGAGCGCGATCTGGCGCTGATCACCGCGCATGCGCGCTGGGACGCTGCGGACTCGGCGTATCTGGAGCAGTGGATGGAGCAATTGCGCAGCGCAGCGCCACAGGCCTTGCCCGCCATTTTGACCGAGCGCCTGCAGCGCAACCGGCAAGACGTGGTGGCGCTGCGGATGCAGCAGGACATCGCCACGCCCGAGCAACGGGCGCAGGTGTGCGGCCAGCAGACTACCGCTGCGCAGGCGCATCCGGATGCGCCTGCATTGCAGTACGCGGCGATCCGCTGCCGCAGCGATACCCCCGAACGCGACCAGGCGTTTGTCGCCGCACAGGCGCGCTGGCCGAATGACCCGTGGCTGCAGCGCGCTGCAGCGGCCGTGCAGGTCGGTCAGCTGCATCTGCCGCAAGCCCAGGCGCTGTACGAACAGGCAGCGCGCGCGCCGGCACTGGCCGATGAAGTGCTGCCGCTGCTGGCGCGTTTGCAGCGCTACCGCGGCCTGGCGACGGACCTGCCAGGCATGGCGCAGCAGTCGCCATCACTGGCATCGATCGTGGCACTGGAGGGCGGTGAGCGCACCCAGGGCACGCCGTACCACAGCTATTACGCCCTGGCCCACGGGCAACTGGACACGGCAGTGACAGAGGCGGCCGCCGATGCCGACGTGCAGGCGCGCATCGTCCGGCTCGCGGCCGCGTCCCATGGCGCCAGCGCCGCATTGCTGCAGCAGGCACGCGTGCTACCCGAAAGCGCCGGGCTCGACCCGATCACTGCACCGAGCGCCTGGGCACTGGCCGCGCGCGAGGGCTGGCAGACGGATGCGTTGCGTGCGGCAACCCTGCAAGGGACCGGCGAAGATGGCGCCTACATCGCCCGGTTCTTCGACGCGGTACAGGCCGGCGGCAGCCAGCAGCAGGCCGAAGCGGCGTTGGGCGGCGTGAGCCTGGTCGGCCGCGGCCTGGCCTACACGATGGCGGCGGTCCTACTGGGCCAGCGCTGCCCGGATGCATGGCGGCGTGGCGCCCAGCAGCTGTTGTTTGCCAGCGAGCGCCCCTATCTGGGCTGATGCAGTGCCCGGTGTACGACGATGCAATCGCTCAGGTGAGGGCGCCACGTCCCTCGCTCGGACACTGCCGGCGTAGCGCACGCGATGACGCCGCGTTGCCGAGCGGATGCCCAGCAACGAACAACACCTGCGCTCGCCGCCGTGCGGGTGCGGGCCGGCCGCGGCACAGCTTCCATTTCCCACGCCCCACGGAAAAAGCCAGCAGGCGCTACGCGCCATCGCGCGTTTTTTTCAGCAGGCAGCGCAGCTGCCGTTGCCGAAGTTCGACGCGCAGCCCTAACGCGCTGCTGACACCGGCTAGGCGCAATCCTTACATCTTCTCGCCTAGGTTGAGACCGACTGGCGCTGCAGTGGCAGTGTCAACATCGATCAGGAGAAATGGGATGAGTCTGCAAATTCCTCAGGGCGCCTTGGTAGTGGTGGCCGACGGCGGCGAAGCCCGCTGGTTCACCAACACCGGCAACGAATCCAAGGTGGTGTTGCGCCAGCACGCGCGCACCGACGTGCAGAACGTCGATGACGACGGCCCGGCCGGCAAGGCGCCGCAAGATCTCACCGAAACAGACCTGGACGAAATGACATTCGCCAAGCAGCTCTCGCACGCCTTGAACGATGGCGCCTTGAAGCACGAGTACACGCACCTGGTGCTGGTGGCCGACCCGACCACCTTGGGCCGCGTGCGCCCGTTGCTGCACAAGGAAACCCAGCAGCGCCTGGTGGGCGACCTGGCCAAGGATCTGACCAACCTGCCGCTGGAAGATATCCAGCGCGCCTTGTCGTAATCAAGCGGAGCATCCAGACGATGGGCTTCGTTCGCCAGTACGCCTCCCAGGCCCCGGAACGCAGCGCAGTGGAGGCACAGACCGGTTTGCAGGTTCTGGAATTCGGTACCGACTGGTGCGGCCACTGCATTGCCGCGCAGCCGCTGCTGCAAAAGCTGTTGGGCGGATACGAAGCGATCGACTACCGCAAGATCGAAGACGGGAAAGGGCGGCCGCTGGGCCGCTCTTTTCGCGTCAAACTGTGGCCCACCATTATCCTGCTGCGCGACGGGCAGGAACTGGCACGCGCAGTCAGACCGCAAACGCGTGAGGACCTGCAAGACCTGTTGTCGCTGCTGGATGCAGCCTGATTGCACGCAACATCGCATCGCCTTGAGATGCGCTTGCACGGCGCTGAGCATCGCTGACGAACGTTGGCGTGCGGTCGCCTGACGCAGGCGCAGCAGGTTTTCATTCTCTGTAAAAAGCGGGCTTGCGATGCATCGTGCTGCTGCAGGTGCTGCGTCACGCAGGGCGTGCGCGACATCGTCGCAGCGGATGCGTACACAGCGGACGGGCGCGTACGCATCGCGCACCAGTGCAGATGAATCGGCCAGAAAACAAGGTGTTTTGCGCGCCTGGCGCCGTCGCGCCTGCATCGATCGGCCGGCTGTAGTAACATAGCGCACTGATCAAGCCCTTGGGCAATGCCCATCCCTTGGTCGTCTGTCCCGCAGCGTCGTTGAATCCACGCGGCCGTCCGGGAATGCCTCCGGTGTCATCTAAGTGCAATGCGTTGCCGTACTTGCGTGATGTGCCGTGTCCTGTGCGTTGCCAGGGCGTGTGGGTAGCGACGGCCTGCGCCCGACGAGATATCCCGGGCGCAACTTACGGAGACCATAAATGCACGATGCCCGCGCGATGCGTTCGCACTTTGGCTGGTTCAAACGCCGCCGCCAGCTGCAACTGGATGACGTCACCGTGGTGGACCGCAGCATGCTGCGCAAGGCCGTCGGCGCTGCGGCGCTCGGTAATGCAATGGAGTGGTTCGACTTCGGCGTATACGGCTATTTGGCGGTGACGCTGGGCCAGGTGTTCTTCCCGGCAAGCAACCCCACCGCACAATTGATCGCGACCTTCGCCACCTTCACCGTGGCCTTTCTGGTGCGGCCGATCGGCGGCATGGTCTTCGGACCGCTCGGCGACCGTTACGGGCGCCAGAAAGTCCTGGCCGCCACGATGATCCTGATGGCGCTGGGCACCTTCAGTATCGGCCTGATTCCGGCTTACGAGCGCATTGGCTTATGGGCGCCTGCACTGCTGTTGCTGGCGCGTTTGCTGCAGGGATTTTCCACCGGCGGCGAATACGGCGGCGCGGCCACCTTCATTGCCGAATACGCCACCGACCGCAATCGCGGCCTGATGGGCAGCTGGCTGGAGTTCGGCACGCTGGGTGGCTACATCGCCGGCGCCGCCACCGTGACCGCCTTGCACATGAGCGTGACTCCGGCGCAGATGCTCGATTGGGGCTGGCGCGTGCCCTTCCTGATCGCCGGGCCGTTGGGGTTGCTGGGCCTGTACATGCGCATGAAGCTGGAAGAGACCCCGGCATTTCGCGCCTATACCGAACAATCCGAGCAGCGCGAACGGCAGACCGCCGCGCAGGGCCTGACCACGCTGCTGCGCCTGCATTGGCCGCAACTGCTCAAGTGCGTGGGCCTGGTGCTGGTGTTCAACGTCACCGACTACATGCTGCTGACCTACATGCCCAGCTATCTCAGCGTCACGATGGGTTACGCCGAGAGCAAGGGCTTGTTGCTGATCATCCTGGTGATGCTGGTGATGATGCCGCTCAACATCGTCGGCGGCATGTTCAGCGACAAACTGGGCCGGCGGCCGATGATCATCGGTGCCTGCATCGCGTTGTTTGCGTTGGCGATCCCGTGCCTGTTGCTGGTCGGTAGCGGCAACGACGGGCTGATTTTCGCCGGGCTGATGCTGCTTGGCCTGGCCCTGGTGTGCTTCACCAGCTCGATGCCGTCCACCTTGCCGGCGCTGTTCTACACGCCGGTGCGCTACAGCGCGTTGTCGATTGCCTTCAACGTGTCGGTGTCGTTGTTTGGCGGCACCACGCCGCTGGTCACCGCCTGGCTGGTGGAGCGTACCGGCGACCCGCTGGTGCCGGCGTACTACCTGATGGGCGCAGCGGCGATCGGCTTGCTGACGATGCTGTTCGTGCGCGAAACCGCGGGATTGCCGCTACGCGGCTCGCCGCCGGCGGTGGCCAGCGATGCCGAAGCGCGCGCCTTGCTGCAGGCCGACAGCCCGGTGACGGTGGATGCGCAATTGCCGGTCACCACCACAGCGTCGATGGGCCAACCGCGCACGGCGTGAGTTGTCGGCGATTCGCATGGCATGCATTTGTGGCTTCAGGCGCATGTGGTGCTGTTGCAGCAACCGGTGAGATCACGCCAGAGGCGATGCGGGCGATGACGCTGCGCATCGCCGCCAATGTGAAGGCAGGCGACGGCCGGAACCTTCGAAGGTGACGGTCGGCGGGCTAGCAAACCGTCGCCAGCAACCGCTTGGCGGTTTGCGTAGTAGCGGTGTTGGCTGTGCTTGTTCGTCACGCACAGGATGGGTGGAAACTTCGCTTCGCCAAGTTTCAGGTCCACATGCTGTTGCCCGTGATCGACGCAGCGCGTTGCACGATGCTGCAGTTCGCCGCTGCTGCCTTTAGCGTGCGGTGTACGGGTTGTGCTCTGGCAACACGGGCATGCGCATATCGGCCGATGGCGCGCCTTCGCCGGTTTCCACATAGCGTTTGAGGCTGCTGCCGAGAAAGAAGCGCCAGCCACGCGCGCAGGCCTCCTTGCACGGCGAATCGCGATACCCGGACTGCACGAAATCCACCTGCGTGCCCTGGCTGATGGAGCGCAGCTCAAAGCGCATCACCGTGCCTTTCCAGGCGTCGGTGTCGAGCATGTTGGAGTCGTGGCAGCGCCAGCACACCAGTTGGTGATCGGCGCCTTCGTCGATGCTCAGTTCCACACGCCAGCCCTGCCGGCTCCAGTCCAGGCGCACCAGATCGTCGGCCAGGCTCACTTCACGGGTCCACCAACGCGCAAGCTGCCTGGGCTCGGACAACGCGGCGCAGACCACTTCCGGCGCGGCGGCAATGACGATGCTGTGGCGGATCTCGCAATTCATCTGGTGAGCATTCGCTGCTTGGACGCCGATGATTGCCGCATTTTAACAGCCAATTGCGCTGCAGGCCCAACAGGGTCCGGTTCGCTTGTGCGGCACTCACATCGCGCTGGGTACCATCGGCCAGGTCCCAACCATGATGAGCAGGCATGACGACGCTTCCGATACCGGTGATGGACGCTGCCGCGCAGCGCGATCTGGCCACGGCCCACGCATTGCTGGAAAACCCCGGCGTGGCAGCGCAACTGGCCAATGCGCTGGGCGCGCCGATCGAGAGCCTGATCACCAAACGGCTTCCCAAAGTAGTGACCCGCAGCATCGACGGCGTGACCCGTCGCGCACTTCAGGTGGCGATGAAATCGGCGTTGCTGAGCCTGCGCGGCAAGGCCGATGCGCAGCAACCGGCATCCACGACGCGGCATACGCTGGCGGTGGCGGTTTCCGGCGGTGCAGGCGGGTTTTTCGGCCTGCCGGGCTTGATGGTGGAGCTGCCGGTGACCACCACGGTGATGCTGCGCTCCATCGCCGATATCGCCCGTGCCGAAGGTGAATCGCTGCACGACCCCGACACCGCGCTGGCGTGCCTGGAAGTGCTGGCGCATGGCGGGCGCAGCGCCAGCGACGACGGCGCCGAATCCGGCTACTTCGCAGTACGTGCGGCGATGGCGCAGCAATTGAGTGCGGCGGCCAGCTACGTGGCCGCACACGGTTTTGCCAGCAAGGGCGCACCGGCGTTGGTCTCGCTGGTCTCGCGCATCGCGGCGAAATTTTCGGTCAACGTGGGCGAAAAACTCGCCGTGCAGGCAGTGCCGCTGGTCGGCGCAGTCAGCGGCGCCACGCTCAATACCGTGTTCATGCGCCACTTCCAGGCGATGGCGCGCGGACATTTCATCGTGCGTCGGCTGGAGCGTCGCTTCGGCGAAGATGCGGTGCGGCGCGCGTACGAGGCATTGCCGCCGCCGCGGTGATGCGTGCCGCTGCATGCGAAGGTCGCAGATGACTGCAAGGTCATCGTGCAGTAGGTGTCGCAGCCACGGGTGACGCTGGCCCAACGCAACGCAACGAAACGCGCTGCGGGCGAAGGGCCGCGGCATCCGGTTCACCGAACGGTTGCCGCCAAGCGATGCTTGGGCGCGATAATCGCCGCAACCACGACAGATGCCGATGATGCCCAAACCGTTTTCGCCAGCGTCCGCACGCAACCGCGACCCCATTCTCGAGGTACTGCGCACGCATTTCGCCGACCGGCAGCAGGTGCTGGAAATCGGTGCGGGCACCGGGCAACACGCAGTGCATTTCGCTGCGGCGATGCCATGGTTGCAGTGGCAGGCCAGCGATCACCTCGATCATCTTGCCGGCATGCGGCAATGGCTGGACGAGGCGGCGCTGCCGAACACGCCGCCACCGATTGCACTGCAGGCCGTGCCCACGCCCACGCCCGGGCTCGCACCGCCGCCCAGCCTGCCGGTGCTGCGTGGCGGCCAGCGCGGCTTCGATGCGATCTACAGCGCCAATACCTTGCACATCATGGGCTGGCTGCAGGTGCAGGCCTTGTTCGCCGGATTGCCCGCGGTGATGGCGCCCGATGTGGTGCTGGCGATCTACGGGCCGTTCAACCGCGATGGGCAATTCACCAGCGACAGCAATCGCGCCTTCGACACCATGCTGCGCGAGCGCGACCCTGCCTCGGGTATTCGCGATGCCGAAGCGGTGGATGCGTTGGCGGCATCGGTGGGGTTGCAGTTGATCGATGACGTGGCCTTGCCGGCGAACAATCATTGCCGGGTGTGGCGGCGCCTGACGGCGGCGAGTTAATCACCGGCACTGCTGGGCGGACTTGATGGGCATGTTGTTGGTTCGGCGCGAAGTCTCACCGTGTAGCGACAAGCCTGCGCATTTGCGTGTGGAATCCAACGCGTGCTGCGTCGCGAGGCGCAAATGACGCACCGGTGAGCCGTCTGCTGCGAATCGCACCGCGGGATTCAAGACCACGCGCGACTCTGTGCAGCGGGCCATTCCGCCCTTGGCAACGTCGATCTGCAACGCCGCCTTTCCTAGGTCGTTCAAGCGCTTGTTACGGCACCCGTTGCGAAGGTCGCTTTCGCTCAAACCACCACAACGCGGCGGCCGCGCCGAGCCAGACCAGCAGCCACGGCCAGCGCGCGCCGGGTTGGGTAGCAGGGTGTGCAACGGGTGCGGAGGCAGCGCCGGTCGCCAGGGCGATGGTGGCGAGGCGGCTTTGCTGTGCGTACAGGGCCGGCGCTTCATTGGGCGCGCGGACATGGAGCCAGCGTTGCGTGTTGCCGCTCTCCAGGCGATGCCAGCCGGGGGTTGCCGGCCAGTAGCCGGCGCAACGCGGCCCATTGCCGTTGCGTTCCGGCAGTAGTGGGTGGCGAGCCCGGTCAGGGTCGGTCACCAAGGCGTCGGCGTGCAGGTCGCACAGCGGCATGCGGTGTTGCGACCAGCCTTCTTGCACCGGGGTGGGCAGCGCGCCGCCTGGGCGGGCGACGGCGCCGGACAACTGCGCCCAGAGCGCGGCGTGCAGATCGCTGCGGCCGGCCAGCACCAGCGCGAAGCTGTCTTCCACCAGGCCGATGCCGATGCGCCCGCGGCCCTGGGCGCGCCACCAGCCCAGGGCGCTGCCATCGTCGGCGCGTGCGGTGACCAGGGCGTCGGTGGCTTGCGGTTGCAGGTCGCGACGTTGCAGCGGTGCCAGCGTCAGGGCGTCGCCGGGGCCGCCGGCAGGATTCGCGGGCGCGGCCGGCGGCGAGAGTCGCTGCGGTGCGGGCACCGGGCTGCTGGTGCTGCCGCCGCTGACGCCGAGGCCGAGCGCGGCCAGCGCAGCGCGGGTGTTGGCGTCCAGCGGCCCGTCGGTGCGCACCAAGACACCCAGGCCGCGCTGGATCGCGGCGCGTAAGGTCTGGCGCTGCGCAGCACCCAGTGCGACCAGGCGGCGCGGGTCGACGATCAGCAGGTCCAGCCGGTCCAGGCTGGCCGCATCCAGCGCGGCGCCCTCGCCGAGTTGCACGCCAGCGCCGACCGCGATCTGGCTACGCACGTCCAGCCCGGCATCGCTGGCCCAGCGGCGCAGGTATTTCAGCTCCGGCTGCGGCGCGCCGGCCAGGAGCAGCACGCGCATCGGCGCCATGGCAGCGATCAGCACCGGTACCTCCACGCGGCTGCGTTCTGCACCGGCGGCATCGCGTGCACGCACGGCGAACAGCACCTGGCCCGGCGCGCGCGCCAGGCCGCGCAGGCGCACGCGGCCGGCGCGGTCGGCCACGGCGCTGTCCACCACCTGCCCGGCCGGATCGAGCAGTTCCACGCGCGCGTCGGGAAGGCCCTGCACCTGCGCAGACACCGCAATGGTGTCGCCCGGGGCGACTGGCGGTGGGGGCGAGACCGCGACCACGCCGCGTGGGGCGGGGCTGAGCTTCAGCCGCAGCGGAATGTTCAGGCCCTCACGGTCGCGCGCGGGCAGGCCGCTGCCATGCACCACCAGCGCCGTGGTGCCGGGTGCGCGCCGCAGTGCGGTGGCCAGGTCCGGCACGCGCATCACGCCGGGTAATGCGGGCGCCTCGGGCAGGGCGACCCAGCGCGCGAGGTCGCCGGTGGAGATCTGCCCGGCGGCGGTGCCGGCGGTGGCGACATGCAGTTCCCCACCGGTACCGGCGCGCGGCGGGGGCAGCAGCACCGGATAGAGCAGTGCCGCGAGCAACGGTTGGGCGGCGAACAGCAGCCAGAGCCGGGTGCGCGCATACGGCTGCCGGTGGTGCGCCCGCAGCAGGCGCACGCAGCCGATGACGGCGATCAGCAGCAATGCCGCACCGACCAACCAGGGCAAGGAGGGTGTCATGGTTGGTGCTCCGGGCGCGATGCATCCTGAAAGCGCCCGCCGTACAGCCTTGTCGATGCGGTCCGCGCCCACGACGGCGGACAGCCTGCTGCCAGGTCTACAGACCACCTCGGTCCGATCGAGCGGTGCACCGGGAGCAGGCGGATCAGGGCGGGACTCACGGCTGCATCTCCTGCCGCAGCGCATCCAGGTAGCGCTGGCCGCGCGGGTCGGGCGCGGCGCGGCGATGCGGTGCTGCCGGCGGGGCGAGCAGGGTGCGCCAGACCTGGGCGCGCAGCTGGGTGCGGCAGCGGGCGCAATCGGGTTCGGCGCGCAGGGTTTCCACGGCGGCGGCCAGGCCCAGCGGGTCGTGCAGGCGGTCGTGCTGGGTCTGCAGCCACTGCGCGTAGCGGGCCAGGGTGGCGTCGGGCACTGGGGCTGCCTCGCCCAACGCGTCCCACAGCTGCAGCGCGGACGGGTCCGGGGCCGGGCGGGTGTCCAACCCGGCGGCACGGTCGCCCAGGCCGGCGCGATCGCCGCTCAGCCGCCGGCCGGGGTCGATCGGCGGCAACTGCGTGCCCACGCGCGCCAGGTAGATGCGTTCGGCTTGCTGCACCTGTTTGATGAAACCCAGCGCCTTGTTGGCGTACGGCAGCGCGCGCTCGGGGTGGCCCTGGCGCAGCTCGCCTTCGGATTGCCACATCTGGTCCAGCGCGGCGCGCAGCAGGGCGCGGGTTTGCGGGTCGAGCAGGGTGGCGGCTTCGGCGTGGTCGTGGGTATGGCCGAATTCGGCCAGCACGTTCTCTGCCTGGCCGAAGCTGCTGCGCTCGGGCCGGCCGTTGCTGCCGCCATGGTCGTGGTCGTCCAGTGCGGCGGCGCCGGGCTCGCTGGCGTGGGCGTCGTGAGCGTGATCGTGAGCGTCGTGGTCATGCGCGGCGTGCGTGTCCGAAGCAGCGGCCGGCGCGCTTGGCGCATCGGCGGTGGGCATGTCGGCGGTGGGTAAATCGTCGGCCGGGGCGTCGCTGGTGGGTGGCGCGTCGGCAGTCGGCGGACCTTGCGGCGCGCCTTCGCTCTCTTCGCCGAGGAATTGGCCATAGCGCAGCCGCAACAGGCGCTGGTCCACGCCGATGGCATCGGAGCGCTTGAGGAAGCTGGCCGCGTCCAGGCGCGGTTTCTCCTTCAGCAGTGCCTGCGCGTCGATGATGATCTGGCGCTGGCTGCGGAAGTAGGCCGGCAAGGTCTGCTTGACGCTGGCTTCCAGGCCGGCGGCCATGGTCTGTTCGGGCGGCGGCCAGCGCAGGATCACACTGGCGCTGCGGCCTTCCTGCGGGCCGGGCTGGCGGGTGTCGTGGACGATGAGCTGGGCAATCAGGTCGTCGCCCGCGGCCATGCCCAGCGCCTGCGGCTGCACGGTGGCGGCGAAGCCGCGTTGCCGGGCCGGGCCGCTGCCGGTGAGCGTGCGGCGCTGGGTGCTGAAGGTGATGTTCTCGCCGCTGCCCTGGGCCAGGGTCAGGCGCAGCTCGGCGCTGGCGGCCACGGCGTAGTCGTCGCTGGCTTCGAAACGTAGCGTCCAGCTGCGGTTGGCCGGGGACCACAGCACCAGGCTCTGTTCGGGGGCAAGCACACGCACCTGCGGTGGGCGGTCGGGCAGCACGTCCAGCCGATGCAGCTGGCGGTCGGCCGGCGCGCCGTCGATGAGGATGCGGTACAGGGTGGCGCGCTCGGCGACCCAATGGCCTTGCCACGTCTCGCTGCTGCCTTCTCGCGCCAGCGCGACGGTGCGGCCGTCGGTAAGCCGCAGGGCCACGCTGCGCGGCGCCGGGCTGACCTGCAGTTGCCAGTCCAGCCGGGTGCCGGCCGGCACCTTCGCATCCAGGCCGGGCAGGCGCGCGGCCGGCAGACCGGTGTAGGCCGGCGGGCTGCTGCGTAGCTGCGCCTGCCGCAGCGTGGGGGCGCCACTGCTGGCACGCGCGGCGGCAACGCGGTCGGTTGGCGGAGTGCGTTGGGTGGCCGGTTGCGGCCACAGCAGCAGCGCACCGCAGGCGAGCGCACCCAGCACGCTCCAGGGCCAGGCGCGGCGCCACGGCCAGGCCGGGCGCAGATCGCGCGAGGTGCTGCGCAGGCGCTGCTCCAGTCGTTGCCGTTGCAGGGTCTGCAGCGGACCGAGTTGAGCGATCGGCGCGAACAGTAAGTCGCTGCTGTCCTCCAGATCTGCATCGCGGTCCAGCCGGCGGATCAGCCAGGCCTGGTCAAGACGCCGCGCGGCCAGCAGCGCCACGCCGCCCAGTGCCAGCAGGCCCAGAAGCAGCAGCACCACGATGGCGACCTGCGCACCGGCGCGCCACGCCAGCGCCGCCGGCAGAGCTGCCCACGGCAGCCCGAACAACAGCACGCCTGCGGCCTGTCGCCGCCGTGCCGCCTGCCACGCCCGCTGCAGTGCCGGCGTGCTCATGCGGGAGTGGCCCGGCGCAGCGCGGTGGCCAGCCAGCGTTCGAGCGCGAACAGCAGCAGCACCAGGCCGATCAGCCACGGCGCCAGCGGTCGCGGGGTGGTCGTCAGGCGGGCGGCGGCACCGCGCTGCGGGTGCTGGGTCTGCGCCAGTGCGCGCTGCGGTGTGGGTGCTGGTTGCAGAGCGTCGTGCAAACGGGTGGGGAAGCCGGCATCCAGCAGTGCCGGCAGTTGCTGCGGTTGCAATGGTGCGGCCCAGCGCAGCACGCGTCCGCGGCCGAGCGCTGCGGCATCGAGCCATGGCGCGCCAGAGGCGGTCTGATGCACGGGCTGCAGCGTCGCGGCGAGGTTGGGCGGGAGAGGTGTCTGCGCATCCACCAGCAACTGCCCACCGGCTGCGACCCAGGCCATCACCGGCGCCGGCGGGGCACTGCGCGACAGCCACGCCACCACGGTGCCGGGACCCCAGCGCGAAGGCTGTGCGTTGGCCGGCGTGCTTATCGGCAAGCTGCCCGGCAGCGCCCAGGCGGCATGTACGGCGCGCAGATAGCGCAGGGCCGGCGTGGTGCTGTCGTCGGCAATCGCCTGCAGTCGTAGCGGCGCGGCAGCAACGGGCGCCGCAAGCGGCGACTGACCGGGCACGACCTGCCAGCGCACCTGATGCGACAACTGCAGCCGTTGCGCATCCAGCGGGCCCCACTGGGCCGGCACGATCACGCTGAGCGCCGCATCTGGCGGCAGGCTGGCATCGAGCTCGCGCAACAGGCTGGAGACCGGTTGCGTCGCGCCCGCAGGCGTGGCGAGAGTCTTGGGGGTCTTGGCATTGGCATCGGCATCGACCGGCGGGAAGCCCGGCGCCAGCCATACCCACCGCGCGTCCGCGACGTGGCGCAGCTGGCGTGCGGCGGCCACATCGACTCCCGGGCTGAGCGCAATGCGTGGGCGTGCATCGTCGTGATCGCGCACGGCCGGTTCGGCCAGCAGCAGCGCCACCGCAACCAGCAGCAACAAGCGCGCCAGCAGCAGCGGCCATTCGTCCAGACGCACGCGGTGGCGTGGGCGCGGCAGCGCACGCAACCAGCGCAACGCGGCGAAGTCGGTCGGCCGGTGTTCGCTGCGCCGGGCCAGATGGATCAGCAGCGGCAGCAGCAACGCGGCCAACGCGGCCAGTCCCGCAGGGAAAAGCAACAGCAGGTTCATCGCGGTACCCGCCTGGCGACATGCGCGCAGCCGACCTGCCAGCTCATCGCCGCGCGCCTTGCCCGAACAACTGGCGTAATGCCACCTCGGGCGCTGCGTCCAGATACTGCACTGCGTGCGCGATGCCGGCGGCCTGCCAGCGCGCCTGCTGCGCGCGCTGTGCCGCGCCGAAGCGTTGCAGATAATCGGCGCGCATCGCCGCGCCATCGCCCAGCAATTGTTCGCCGGTTTCCGGGTCGCGAAACCGGTGCCCGCCGCTGAAACTGAAATCGCGTTCGTCGCAGGTCAGCACCTGCAGTTGCATGACCTGGCGGCGTGCGGCGGCGAGTTTTTCCAGTGCAGCGTTGAGGTCTTCGTCGAAGCCATCGCCGATCGACAGCACCAGCGCATGTGTGGCGATGCGTTCCCACAACGGGCGCACGGCGGCCATGCCCGGCCAACGCCCACCGGCGCGCAGTCCATGCAGGGCCAGCCATAGCCGGTCGCGTTGCCGCGGCCCGGCGCCGGCCGGCACTGCCACCAACCCGCCGCCATGCACGGCGAACAGACCGACCTGATCGCCCTGCTGCAGCGCGATTTCTGCAGCGCAGGCGGCCAGGGTTGCCATCGCCTGCAGGCGCGTACTGCCGGGCCGCGCGTGATCGGCCTGGCCGGCAGAGGCGGTGGCATCGAGCAACAGCCACAGCGTCAGCGGGCTTTCGCGCTCGGCTTCGCGCACGAAGAAGCGGTCCGAGCGCGCGTAGAGTTTCCAGTCGATCTGGCGCAGCGCATCGCCCGGTTCGTAGGCGCGGTATTGCGCAAATTCCAGTCCAGCGCCGCGGCTACGGCTGGCATGTTGGCCGATGCCGTGCGCACCCTGTGCGTGACGCGCACGCAGCTGCAGGCCACGCAGGCGGCTGCGTACGTCGCTGGGAATCAATGCCGGCACGTCCACACTCACGCCGCGCGACGCCTCAGGTAGGGAATGGCACGGCGCGCAGCAATGCGGCGACCACGTCGTCGGCTGTGCGTTGTTCGGCCTCGGCCGCGAACGAGAGCAACAGGCGGTGGCGCATCACCGGCGCCGCAAGCGCCACCACGTCTTCGCGGGTGGCTGCAAAGCGTCCATGCAGCAGTGCGCGCGCCTTGGACGCCAGCACCAGCGACTGCCCGGCGCGCGGGCCGGCGCCCCATTTGATCCACTGACGCACCTCGTCGCTGGCCTGCGGGCCAGGACGGCTGGCACGCACCAGACGGTTGATCCAGGTCAGCAACTCCGCGCCCACATGCACCTGCCGCACATGCTGTTGCAGCGCCTGCACGCTGGCCGCGTCCATCACCTTGGGTACCTGCGCGATTGCGCTGCCGGTGGTCTGGCTAAGGATGTCGCGCTCTTCCTGCTCGCTGGGATAATCCACCCGCACATGCAGCAGGAAGCGATCCAGCTGCGCCTCGGGCAACGGGTAGGTGCCGGCCTGTTCGATCGGGTTTTGCGTGGCCAGCACGAAGAACGGCGCCGGCAGCGCATAGGTGGTGCCGGCATAACTCACCGTGCGTTCGCTCATCGCTTCCAGTAATGCGGCCTGGGTCTTGGGCGGGGTGCGATTGAGTTCGTCGGCCAGCAGCAGATTGGTAAAGATCGGCCCTTGCTGAAAGCGAAAATGCCGATGCCCGGTGCCGTGGTCTTCTTCCAGCAACTCGGTCCCCAGGATGTCGCTAGGCATCAGGTCGGGGGTGAATTGCACGCGGCGAAACTGCAGTTCCAGCGCCTGCCCCAGCGAGCGCACCAGCAGCGTCTTGCCCAGGCCCGGCGCGCCTTCCAGCAGGCAATGGCCGCCGGCGAGCAGGCCGATCAGCAATTGCTCCACCACCGCGTCCTGGCCCACCACGGCCCGGGCCAGGGCGGCGCGCAACGTGCCCAGCTGGGAGAGCTGCGCGGTGAGGATGTCGTCGTTGGGGGAGGTCATGCGCGAATTCTCGTTGGATGGTTGCTGATGCGCGGCGCGCTTGCGCACGAGGCCTCAGCGGTGATTCTTGATTGCGCAAGCCTGGTTCGACATGGCGAGCACCCTGCGGCGATCAATTGGTCAATGCATACATCACGATGTTGACGCCGAACTTGGTGTTGTCTTCGGCCAGAAAACGCTTGTTGCGCCAGTCGTAATCCCATTCGCAACCGTAATCCTTGTTGCTGTAGAGCACCCCGAGCCGGCCATCGATGCTGATGCCTTTGAGATAATCGTGCACCAGGTCGTCGCCCCAGCCATTGAGTTCGAAACCGGTGGCCGGCGGGCCGTCGGGGAAGGTGAAGAAGGCGCTGTAGAGTCGATGGTTCTTTGGCAGTTTCTGCAACGCCGTCTTGCCGAAGATCGAGGTCATCTGCGCTTCGAACGAGGTGGCGAACAAACCGTCGATATCGTGGTTGCAATCGTCCACGAACACGAAGCCGCCGTTACGCACATAGCGCTCGAAGTTGCGCCGCTCGGCCGGGTTGAACTCCACCAGCTTGTGACCGGACAGATAGCAGAACGGCGCCTGCAACATGCGCGGGTCGGCCAGATCCAGCACATGTTCCTGCGGGTCCACCCGCAGCTGGGTGTAGTCGATCAGCGAGGTAATCAGATTGGACGGCATGCGCGCGTCCACATCCCAATCGCCGGAGTCGTAGCGCAACCGGGTGAACCAGAAATCGTAATTGCCGGCCGCCCGCACGCGCTGCGGCAGCGCCAACGCAGCGACGCTACCGAGCAACAGGCCGAGAAAGTGGCGGCGCGTCGCAGGCGCCGCCAAGTGACATAGACCGGAAACGGGAGGTGCAGGAAAAGTATCAGGATGCAGAGAGCCTGCTGTGCTCTCCCATTCTCGAATCCCGACTCCCGATTCCCGGCTCCTACTCACACCGCATCCGATAACGAAGTAAACGTAAAGTCCCGCAGCCGCATCGGCGGAATCATCATCACGAAGTTGGATTCATCGCCAGCCACGCGCACCGGCTTGCCCAGCTCGTCGATGTTGTTGAGCATGATCACCGGCGATTCGTTGAAGCGGAAATTCTTCACCGGGTATTTGATCTGGCCGTTCTCGATGTAGAACGTGCCGTCGCGGGTGAGCCCGGTCAGCAGCACGGTCTGCGGGTCGACCATGCGGATATACCAGGTGCGCGTGACCAGGATGCCCTTCTCGGTACCACGCACCAGCTCGGCGATGTTCTTGTCGCCGCCGGCCATCAGCAGGTTGCCCGGCTCGCCGACCGCACGCTTGCCGTTTTTCTGCGCCCAGAAGCGCGAATACTGCAGGTTGGCGATCTTGCCGTTCTCCACGATGGACATCTTCTCGCGCGGCAGGCCTTCCTCGTCCCACGGCATCACTGCCGCACGCGGGTCCCACGGGTCGGCGGTGATGTTCACGCGCGGGTCGTAGACCTGTTCGCCGAGCTTGTTGCCGCCACCTTTCTTGGACAGGAAGCTGCGCCCCTCATCGGCCATGCGCGCGTCGAAGAAATTCATCATGAACGAGATCAGTCCTGCGGCCGCCGCCGGCTCCAGGATCACCGTGTATTTGCCCGGCTCCAGCGCCTTGGCTTCGGCCGAATCGCTGGCCTTGCGCATCGCGATGCGGATGTCCTGCTCGGCCTTGAAGTCGGCTGCATCCTTCAGATTGCGGCCCACCCAGCCCGAGCCGCGACCATCTTCGGTGCGCACGGTGCAGGTGTAGTCGAAGCGCGCACCGCGCTGATAGCCGAAGTTGCCCTTGCTGTTGGCGAATGCGGTAAAGCTCTGGCCGTCTTCGAGGAAGCCTGCGGCGATCAGCCCCTTGCCCTTGCATGGGGCGATCGAGTCGGCCGCCACCTGCGCGCGGAACGCCGGATCAACCGCTGCCGTGGATTCGCTGAAGGTCGGGCTGGGCCTGTAGGTCTGCTTGTCGACCGCCGGCATGAATTCCGGGTTTTCCGGCGCCAGCCGTGCGAGGTCTTCGGCACGGCGCACCACGCGCTCCAGCGAGGCGTCGTCGAACGCGTTGATGGTGGCAACGCCCACGCGCTTGCCGAACGCCACCTGCACCTGCAGGTCGGTGTTGTCGACGATGCCGCTGGTGGACACGTTGTTGAGCGCAAAACGGATATTGCCGTCGATCGAGCCGGTGAGCGTGGCGGTGCACTCGTCGGCCTTGGACAGCTTGATGACCTTGTCCAGGATGGCCTTGGCCTGCGCTTCGGTAAGGATGCTCATGTGGGTTTCTCCTGTCAGCCGAGCGAGCGGGCGGTGCTGATGACGTTGATGCCATCGAAGCGGGCGGTGGACGAACCGTGCGAGACCGCCGAGACCTGGCTCGGCTGGCCCTTGCCGTCGAAGAACGAGCCGCCCAGCCGGTAGTCGCGTTGATCGGCCACGGCGCTGCAGGCATTCCAGAACTCCGGGGTGCGGATCTGGTAGGCCACGTCCTCGAGCATGCGGGTGATGGCGCCGTTCTTGATTTCGTAGAACAGCTGGCCACCGAACTGCGCGTTGTAACGCTGCTGGTCGATGGAGAACGAGCCGTCGCCGATGATGTAGATGCCGTTTTCCACGTTCTTGATCAGATCGCTCACGCTCAGCGGCGTCTTGCCGGCGGCCAGCGACACATTGGCCATGCGCTGGAACTGCACGCTCGACCACGAGTCTGCATAGCAGCAGCCATCGGAGGCGGTCTTGCCCAGGATATGCGCCTGATCGCGGATGGCCTGGTAGTCCACCAGCTTGCCGTCGCGGATCAGGTCCCACTGCTTGGTCTTGACGCCTTCATCGTCGTAGCCCACCGCACCGAGGCTACCGGGTTGGGTCTTGTCGGCGAGGATATGCACCTTGTCGCTGCCGTACTGGAAACCGGCCTTGAGCTTGTCCAGCGTGGCGAAACTGGTGCCTGCGTAGTTGGCTTCGTAGCCAAGCACGCGGTCCAGCTCCAGCGGGTGGCCCACCGACTCGTGGATGGTGAGCCAGGTGTGCGAGGGATCCAGCACCAGGTCGTACTTGCCCGGTTTGACCGACGGCGCCTTGAGCTTTTCCTGCGCCTGCTTGGCTGCCGCAATCGCATCTTCCTTCATGTCGTAGGACAGGCCGTAATTGACCACGCCGTTGGGCGAGACGAACTTGCCGGAGGCGGCGCCATCGAGATATTCATAGCCCAGCCCCATCGGCGCGGACAACCCATCGCGGGTGCGGAACTTGCCGCTGGCCTTGTCGATGGCCGTCACGCTCATCGGCGCCCAGATGCGGTGCACGTCCTGGTCGATGTAGGAGCCGTCGGTGCTGGCGAAATACTTCTGCTCATTGACCACGAACAGCATCGAGTTGACGAAATTGGCCCCGGCGGCCGTGGCGGCGGCATTGACGCCGAGCAGCAGGTCCACCTTGTCCTTGATCGGCACTTCCATGGCGTTTTTCTTGATCGGCGTCTTCCAGCTCACCTCGCCCACGCCCGGCGTCGGCGCCAGTTGCACAGGCGTGCCCTGCACCTTGGCATTGGCCTTGGCGATCGCCGCCGCCTGCGCGGCGGCCTTGGCCACGCCCTGCTCGGTGAGCTCGTTGGTGGCGGCAAAGCCCCACGCGCCGCCCACGATGACGCGGATGCCGGCGCCGATGGACTCGGTGTTGACCACGTTCTGCACCTTGTCTTCGCGGGTGATCACGAACTGGCGCAGGTAGCGGCCGATGCGCACATCGCAATAGCTCGCTCCGGCCTGGCGCGCCGCGTTCAAGCCGGCATCGGCCAGACGCTTCTTGCGGCCCACATCGAAGGGCGTGAGCAACTGCTCGGCGGCAATGGCCTTGCCGAAGTAGGCAGGCACGATCAGCCCGCCCATGGTCAGCCCGGTGAGGGCCAGGAAATCACGTCGCTGCACGGGCAACTCCCCAATAGTCCCGCGCGGCGCGCAGGTGGTGTGGTGACACGCACATGGCTCTGCGCGCGGTATCGGCCGATTCTTGCCGGGCGATGAATGCTGCGTCAAATGACTTTCGGCAGGGGTGCGTGTGCAAACGTTGTGCGCAGGCCGATGGCGTGGCACAACCGGCGTGCATCGAGTGGATGGCGAGCGCGGCTGGCGGTGTGCGATGACTATCGCTGTACGTTGGATGCGCAGATCCATTCCTTAAATCAGGTGCAGAGCGCATGCTCTGCGCGCTCACTGCAGGGTCCTTGCCCGCCCACCATCGCAGCACACGCTGCAAGTACGTCCCTGTAAGCTCCGTGGCGGCATCCATGCCGCCAAGGGTCCCGCGACGGTGAGCAGGCAAGGACCAGTCAAGTTGGTCGGTGTGCAAAGTTTTCAGCAAGCAAACAGCAATGGTCTCGCGCGGTGCTCTCTGTTCTTCAACAAGCAACCAGCGGACTTTCTGGTGCAGTGTCCTCGCCGATTGCGGGACCGTTGGCGGCATGGATGCCGCCATCGAGCCCCCATGGACGGGTTCACGGCGTGTCCCGCGAGCGGTGAGGGCACCGCGCGCTCGACTGACCAAGCTTGAAGATAGTTAAGCGACCGCAACAAACACAATCTCAGTGCCTAAATGTGCTGAGCCAACGCAGACAACTCAATCACCACGCAGTCGATCCACCAACCCTCAACCCAACGAACGCGCGGTATTGATCACGTTGATGCCATCGAAGCGCGCGGTGGACGCGCCATGCGACACCGCCGAGACCTGGCTCGGCTGGCCCTTGCCATCGAAGAACGAGCCACCCAGGCGGAAGTCGCGCTGGTCGCACACGGCGCTACAGGCATTCCAGAATTCCGGCGTGCGGATCTGGTAGGCGCCGTCTTCCACCAAGCGGGTGACCTGGCCGTTTTCGATCTCGTAGAACAGCTGCCCGCCGAACTGCGCGTTGTAGCGCTGCTGGTCGATCGAATACGAACCGCGCCCATGGATGTACAAGCCGTGCTCCACGTTCCTGATCATGTCGGCAACCGCCAACGGCGTCCTGCCTGGCGCCAACGACACATTGGGCATGCGCTGGAATTGCACGTTCGACCACGAATCGGCGTAGCTACAGCCATCGGACGCAGTCTTGCCGAGCAGGTGCGCCTGATCGCGCGTGCATTGGTAGTCGACCAGGATGCCGTCCTTCACCAGCTCCCATTGTTTGGTCTTGACGCCCTCATCGTCGTACCCCACCGCACCCAGGCTGCCCGGCTGGGTCTTGTCGGCGACGAAGGTCACCGCATCGCTGCCCCAGCGGTAACCTGCATCGCGCTTGTCCAGGGTGGCGAAACTGGTGCCGGCGTAGTTGGCCTCGTAACCCAGCACGCGATCGAGCTCCAGCGGGTGCCCGACCGACTCATGGATGGTGAGGAACAGATTGCTCGGGTCGATCACCAGATCGTACTTGCCTGCCTTCACCGACGGCGCGGTGAGTTTGGCGCGCGCCTGCCTGGCCGCGGCGATCGCATCTTCGCGCGCATCGTAGCTGTGCCCGTAACCGATCAGCCCGCCTGGCAGCTGGTGCTTCTGGCCGGCATCGCCATCCAGGTATTCGTAGCCCATGCCCATGGGCGAGGACAGCCCATCGCGGGTGCGGAACTTGCCGCTGGCCTTGTCCACTGCAGTGACGGTGAAGGGCAGCCACAACCGGTGCACGTCCTGATCGATGTAGGAGCCATCGCTGCTGGCGAAATATTTTTGCTCATTGATCGCAAACATGCGCGAGGTCACGAAGGTGGCCCCGGCATTGAGCGCAGCTGCATTGACGTCCATCAGCAGTGCCACCTTGTCCTGCAGCGGCACTTCCATGGCGTTCTTCCTGATCGGCGTCTTCCAGCTGACCTGTCCGGCCGGCGTCACCGGCGCCAGCTGCACCGGCGTGCCGCCCAAGCGCGCATTCGCCTTGGCAATGGCCACCGCCTGCCGCGTGGCGGTGGCCACGCCATCGCTGGTCAACGTATTGGTGGCCGCAAACCCCCAGGCGCCATCGGCCAGCACGCGCACGCCCACCCCGATGGATTCGGCATTGACCACGTTTTCCACCTGCGCCTCGCGGGTGATCACGAATTGACGCAGATAGCGCCCCACGCGTACGTCGCAATAGCTGGCACCGGCCGCCTTGGCGGTGGTGAGCGCGGCATCTGAAAGGCGCCGGTTGCGTGCTGCATCCACTGGGGCAAGCAGCTGCTCGGCGGCGATTAGCCGCGTGTTGGGGAGTAGCAGCCCGGCGGCGCCGATGCCGGACAGGGTGAGGAAGGTACGACGGTCCACGTGCGGTCTCTCCAATCGATGCGTGCAGCGCGAGAGGCGCACACCGGCATCCGAGCGTTACCGCGTACACCGATTTGGTCAAGTGCTAGCGGTGTTCGATCCAAACAGTTCCCTGCAATGCAAACCGAACGTGGCCCGCATAAGCGAACGCGAGCAAGCGTGAATCGTGCGCATGGCGGTGGGCCGCGACGACGCAACCTTGACTCGGCTGCGGATGTACCAGCGCTCCAGCGGGGCGTGCGCTGTCTATCGTACGCAGGGAAATTCGACGACACCCTCGAATCACTGCACTGCACTGCATCTGGGCGCAGGCGCACTACCGGACAGTGTCGGACAGTGTCGGACGGGATGTTGAAGCCGGCACTTCAGCGCAGTCTCAGGGCGTCCCGCTACGGCGGAGCTTTCGGTCCAGTACATAGCCGAGTACGCCGCCCAATGTGATCGGTAGCAACGCGTAAATCGGAATGAAGATCAGCGCCAATGCCGACTGTGCATCGGCGCGTAAATCGAGGGTTGCATGCGCCCAGGCGAGCACACCAAAGCCAAGCAGGCACGGCACCAACAATGCAATCGGACGCCGGTACAAAAAGCTGATGCACAGCAGCGCACCCCAGGCGATCGCATTGAATCCACCCAACAACAGCCAACCACCGAGGCCGACATCCGTGTACTGGCGCAACCACCCCAGTCCGAATGGCAGGCGTGCCGCATACGGCAGCACCACGCCGGCGATCACGAGCAGGAAGCGGGCACTCGCTAAAGTCATTGCAGTCTTCCCTATCTGTCGTTCAAGAGGAAACGCTAGCGCATGCGCGTGAACCGGAGAGGGTCCTACCTTATGAAATCGGTGGGTCGTTCCAGCTGGAATATCGATTCGCCCAAGTCGTCCAGCTTCTTGGCAACGATGGCCTGCGCATCGCAGATACCCCGATTGTAGAAATAGGCTCCCACCTCTTCGGTGAAGAAATCCAGCAGAAACTCCGCATCGAAGCGTCCTATCTGCTGCTTCAGTTCCTCGGTGAAATACAGCTGGATCTTGCGCGTGATGCCGCCCACTCGCCTTCGCTGAATTTGATCTCGGTCATGGATGCTCTGGTTGGCTCAACCACGGTATCGGGGCGATTTGCGTTGCCACACCGGCAACTTGGGGCGATTGCCGGCGGTTGAACCCAATCACTTGCTGGTCGGCATCGAGATGAAGGGTCAGATGGCAACCGGCCAGCGGGAAGGCCGCCCTGCCCGAATGTAGTCAAGGTATTCGGACTCGGCAATCCCGAGGTTAGTCCAGCGAGTAGGGTCCGCCGCCAGGAATGTGCTGGCATACTTCACGGCAGCGGCAGCGTCCGCAAAGATGGCGGCAGGGGCACAAGGCCCGTCTGGCTCGAAATATGCGAAGTCATGCAGATCCGAATAGTCTTCGCTGCCAATGTCCTCGACGTCATACATCCATACCTCGATGCAATCGTTTGCCGGCCGTAGCTCGACATGGCGAACGTATGCTGCATCGACTGGGCTTTTTCCGAGAAATTGCTCGACCGACGTGCTGCGCCCTAATGTGGCTGGAATATCGATCGGCAAAAGATGTCGCATACGGGCTCCCTGCCTTCAAATTGCCGTTGCTCCTCAAGTAAATCGAGCCGCGCCGCGCCGCGATGCGGCGTCGGCTCGATTGTGCTTACTTGGACTGACTTGCCGCGCGCTTGAAATAGGCCGTGCGCATCATCGGGTTGCCGTCCTTGAAATACGCTTCGATTTCGGTCATGACCTTGCCGTCGGCACTGACCGTATAGGTGCGGGTGGAGGCCGGGACGCCTTGATACATCAACTGCATCACCAACACGCCGGGCTCGGGCATTTTGACCGCGGCACGGTCCACCAGGTAGGTGCCCGACGCCTGACCCGGTGTGCCGTCCAGCAGTAGCGTGGATTGCGCCTGCAACTTCGTGTCGTCGTGTTCGACGATTTCGGCAGTGGTTGCCCATTTGTTACCCGGAACCTGCTTGAACTGCAGGACGACACGTTTGGGGCGTACAGCTTCCGGCATCGGCAGGCTGCTGGTGTCCAGCAGCCAGGTTCCGACCAGTGGCGATGGCGTGGTTGATGCGGAGAAGGCGGGGGTGGCCTGCAACAGGACGGCAGCCACCAGTGCAACGCGTGCGGTCTTCATGAGAACTCCCTGATCCAGACGTGATCCTTGCGGTCAGTCGGCCGACTGGTGCAAGGCAGTGCGATTGGAATCGACTTCGCGTAGACCGTCCCACTCCGGCTCCGGCCCGAGGGCGATACTCACTGCTGCCACACGTGGAGTCAAATGACGACCCATGAAGACATGTCGCGCCGGCGGCCCTCGTTTGCCATCGTCTAATGAGCGCTGCAATCAGCGGGCGCCATGAACCAAGACACCCGCACTAGGCGGGTGTCTTGTGGAATCCAGTTTGCGTGCCTTGCAAGCTGCACCCGCTGCCTTACGCCTTATCGGCATCCAGGTGATATCGCGTCGCTTCGGCCACTTCGTTCTTCGAGCCCAGGAACACCGGTACGCGCTGGTGCAGTTGTGTCGGCTGGATGTCCAGAATGCGTTCGCGTCCGGTGGTGGCGGCGCCGCCGGCCTGTTCCACCAGCATGCTCATCGGGTTGGCTTCGTACATCAGGCGCAGCTTGCCCGGCTTGCCCGGATCCTTCTTGTCCCAGGGGTAGATGAAGATGCCGCCGCGGGTGAGGATGCGGTGCACGTCGGCCACCATGCTGGCGATCCAGCGCATGTTGAAATCCTTGCCGCGTGCGCCGTCCTTGCCGGCCAGCAGGTCGCCCACGTAGGCCTGCATCGCCGGTTCCCAGTGGCGCTGGTTGGACATGTTGATGGCGTATTCGGCGGTGTCTTCGGGCACGCGCATGTTGGCCTGGGTCAGCAGGAAGCTGCCTTCTTCGCGCTCCAGGGTGAAGGCGTGGGTACCGTGGCCCAGCGTGAGCACCAGCATGGTGCTGGGGCCGTAGATACAGTAGCCGGCGGCGACCTGTTGGGTGCCCGGCTGCAGGAAGTGCTCATCGCCCGGCTTTTCGGTGCCCTTGGGTGCGCGCAGCACCGAGAAGATGGTGCCGACCGAGACATTGACGTCGATGTTGGAACTGCCGTCCAAAGGATCGAACAACAGCAGGAAATCGCCGCTGGGGTATTGGTCGGGCACCGGCTGGCTGTGGTCCATTTCTTCGGACGCGCACGCGGCCAGATGGCCGCCCCAGGCGTTGGCTTCGAGCAGGATGTCGTTGCTGAGCACATCGAGCTTTTTCTGTGCTTCGCCCTGTACGTTGCCGGTGCCGGCATCGCCGAGCACGCCGCCCAGGGCGCCCTTGCTCACGGCGATGGAAATGCGCTTGCAGGCGCGCGAGACGATGGTGATCAGCTGGCGCAATTCCGCATCGATACGGCCGGCGTGTTGCTCTTCGATCAGGAAGCGGGTCAGCGAGGGACGCGACATGGGAACGGGCAGCCTGTGTAGGAAGTGGGCCGCCATTGTCGCCATTGCCGCGTTAGATTTCGATCACTTGATGCGCGGTTTGCATCGCCGGTGATCGAATATGTGCGGATGGCGTGTGATAAGCGGGGGGTTGTCCCGCGCCATCGCATCCAGCACGCCGTGCGTCGTCGGGGCGAGGGAGCAGCAGCAAGCACGAAAAAGCCGGGAGGCTTGCGCGCTCCCGGCTTATGACTTCAGCCGCTGTCGCCGATGGCGCTCCGCGCTGCATTACACCCGGCTGACAGTGGCCACGGCCTGGGCCACGTAGTCCAGGTTGCGCTGGCTCAGTGCGGCCACGCAGATGCGGCCGGTGCCGACGGCGTAGATCGCGAACTCGTCGCGCAGGCGGTCCACCTGGGTCCGGGTCAGGCCCGAGTACGAGAACATGCCGGCCTGGCGCTGGATGAAGTCGAACTCCGGCGCGCCCAGCGTGGCGAGTTTTTCCACCAGCCCGGCGCGCAGGGAATGGATGCGCTCGCGCATTTCGGTCAGTTCCTGCTCCCACAGATCGCGCAGCTCCGGGCTGGTCAGCACGCCGGCCACCAGCGCGGCGCCGTGCGTGGACGGGCTGGAGTAGATCGTGCGGATGATGCGCTTGACCTGCGACTGCACGGCCTTGGCTTCGGCGGCGGTGGCCGAGACCACCGACAGCGCGCCCACGCGCTCGCCATACAGCGAGAACGACTTGGAGTAGGAGCTGGCGACCACGTAGCTGTCGATGCCTTCGGCAGCCAGCAGGCGCACCGCATAGGCATCGGCCTCGATGCCCTGGTCGAAGCCCTGGTAGGCGATGTCGACGAACGGGAACAGGTTGCGTTCCTTCAACAGCCCCGCCACCTGCTTCCACTGTTCGCGGCTCAGGTCTGCGCCGGTGGGGTTGTGGCAGCAGGCGTGCAGCAGCACCACGGTGCCCGGCTCCAGCTTGGCCAGGTCGGCGAGCATGCCGTCGAAGTTCAGGCCATGGCTGGCGGCATCGAAATAGGTGTAATCGACAACCTCGAAGCCGGCCGCGCCGAACACCGCGCGATGGTTTTCCCAGCTGGGGTTGCTGATGGCGATGGTGGCGGTGGGCAGCAGCTTCTTGAGCAGGTCCGCGCCCACGCGCAATGCACCGCTGCCGCCGACGGTCTGCGAGGTCGCCACGCGGCCGGAGGTCACCAGCGCAGAGTCGGCGCCGAACAGCAGCTCCTGGGTGGCCTTGTCGTACGCGGCCAGGCCGTCGATGGGCAGGTAACCGCGCGGTTTGGCGTCCTGCGCGAGCTGCTGCTCGATCTGGTGCACGGCGCGCAACAGCGGGATGCGTCCGTTTTCGTCGTAATAGATGCCCACGCCCAGGTTGACCTTGTTGGGGCGGCTGTCGGCGTTGTAGGCCTCGGTCAGGCCCAGGATGGGGTCGCCTGGAACCTGTTCCACGTTTGCAAAGAAGGACACGGCATGACTCGCTGAAGGACGAAAGAGTGGGGTACTTCCGGATCGTTGACCGCTGCTGGGCCAAACCACTTCATCGTAGCAGCCCATGGCCGGCGTAGCATGCTTCGTTCCGTACGCAACAATGCACTGCCAGTACGGATGAGGGACACTACCTGCATGTCCAGACTCACCTTGTTGGCCGCCGCCTGCGGCCTGTTCGCCACGGGCGCCACATCGCCCGTCCTGGCCGCCGATCCGGCGCCGCCCGCCTCCACGCCGATCCAGCGCCTGCCCGCCGTGCAGGTGGACGCAGCGCGCGTGCGCGGGGTGGACGACTTCGACCTGCCGGCCTCGTTCACCGTGGTGGCGGCCGATGACGACAACCGCCGTGGCGCGCAGGTGTCCGAGCTGCTGGACGGCATCCCCGGCCTGGTGGCGCGCGACCGCCAGAACTACGCGCAGGACACCCAGCTGTCAATCCGCGGCTTCGGCGCGCGCTCCACCTTCGGCGTGCGCGGCGTGCGGCTGTTGGTGGACGGCATCCCGGCCAGCATGCCCGACGGCCAGGGCCAGCTGTCGCACTTCAACGTGCTGGGCGCGCAACGGGTGGAAGTGCTGCGCGGGCCGTTTTCGGCGCTGTACGGCAACTCTTCCGGCGGCGTGCTGCAGCTGTGGAGCGCCGATGGCCAGCCGGACGACCCGTGGCGTCTGCGCGCCACCTATGGCAGCAACGCCACCGTCAACGTCGGTGCGCAATTGCTCGGCCAGCAGGGTGCGGTGCACTACAACGTGGCGGCCAATCGTTTCGACACCGATGGCTTCCGTGCGCATAGCCGCGCCAGGCGCGACTCGGTCAATGCCAAGCTCGGCTTCGATCTGGCCGAGGGCCGCCGGCTGGACCTGGTGCTCAACTATCTGGACGCACCCGATGCCCAGGACCCGCTCGGTCTGACCCGCGCCCAGTTCACTGCCGACCCGGCACAGGCCACGTCGGTGGCCACCCAGTTCGATACCCGCAAGTCGGTGCGCCAGTCGCAGGCAGGCGCCATTTTCACCCAGCAATTGGATAACCAGACGCTGCGCCTGATGGCCTATGGCGGCCAGCGCAGCGTGGAGCAGTTCCTGGCCATTCCGGTGGCGGTGCAGCGCAACCCGCTGCATTCGGGCGGGGTGATCGATCTGGACAGCAATTACGAAGGTGCCGATGCGCGCTGGGCCTGGCAGGGCGAAGCGCTGGGCCGGCCGCTGCAGCTGACAGTGGGCACCAATGTCGACCGCCAGCGCCAGCACCGCACCGGTTACGAGAATTTCGTCGGCGACACACTCGGCATCAAGGGCGCATTGCGCCGCAACCAGCGCGATGAGGTCCAGAACGTGGACCAGTTCGCGCAGCTGTGGTGGCAGTGGAGCGAGCGCTGGTCGGCGCTGCTGGGCGTGCGCCATAGCGACGTGCGCTTCGAATCGGACGACCACTACATCGTGGGCCGCAATCCCGACGACAGCGGCAAGCGCGCTTATTCGGCGACCACGCCGGTGGCCGGCATCGTGTTCCGCGCCGACGAGGATCTGCGGTTTTACGCGTCGGTCGGGCGCGGTTTCGAAACGCCCACCTTCAACGAACTGGGTTACCGCAGCGATGGCGGCGCCGGCCTGGCGCTGGACCTGGGCGCGGCCACCAGCCGCAACTACGAAGTGGGCAGCAAGTGGCGCGCGCAAAGCGGCGCGGCGCTGGAATTTGCGGTCTTCCGCGCCGACACCGACGACGAGCTGGCGGTGGCCAGCAATACCAACGGGCGCAGCACCTATCGCAACATCGGCGCCACCCGGCGCCAGGGCGCGGAGCTCAGCTGGCAACAGCCGATCGGTGCCGCCCAGCAGCTGCAGCTGGCCTATACCTTCGTCGATGCCACCGTGCGCGACGGCTACCTCACCTGTGCCAGCAGCGGCTGCGCCACGCCCACCGCACTGGTGGCCAGTGGTTCGCGCCTGCCGGGCGTGCCGCGCCAGCAACTGTTTGCGCGCTGGCAATGGCAGCCGGCGCAATGGCAGTTGGCTGCCGAATCGGTGGCCTCCGGCGCCACCGTGGTCAACGACCTGGCCACCGAACGTGCACCCGGCTACGCCTTGGTGAACCTGGAAGCCTCCCGGCGCTGGACCACCGCGCAGGGCGCATTGCGCGCCTTCGCACGTATCGACAATGTGCTGGACCGGCAGTACGTGGGCTCGGTCATCGTCAACGATGGCAACGGCCGCTACTACGAGCCCGGCCCGGACCGCACCTACACGGTGGGATTGCAGTGGGATTTTGGCGGCTGAGAAACATTCCACGCACCGCACGCCACTATGCACCGTGGCCTTGTAGGAGCGCCCCCGGGCGCGACGAGCCTGTCCCGATCAGACCAATCCCTACGCCATACCGCACCAGCATGATCGTCATCGACCACGCCCCTGCCGACTGGTTTCTTCTCTCCGAGGGTGATCGCTCTTGGCTGGATATCAACTGCGCGATCTCGGCCGCCGGCTTTTCGATCCTGCTGCTGTTGGACGCCACCGAGCGTGCCGCCGTGCTGGCAGGCCAGCATGCCGCCTGCGCAACGTTGGCGGCCCACGTTCAAGCCAGGCCACACGACTACGCTGCACGCGACAGCAGCGCGACCGACGGCAAGCGCGTGCTTGCGGCAGTGCGGCAATGGCGTGCGAGAGGAAGTACCGCGGCCGGCTAGTGCGCTATTGCGCGGTGCCGATGGGACTAGCCGATGGCGAGACTGAAGGTTGCGCTGCTGCCTGTACGTGCTCGCAGCGCGTTGCGCTCTGGTAGACAGCCTCCTGCGCGAGTCCGAGCAAGTCGGCGCCGAGCCAGGCACCGTCAGATCGGCATGCTAGCCTCTGCCGCGCATTCACGGCATGGAGCGCAACGATGATGATCTGCAAGCGAACGGTCATGGTGGCGGCGATGGCGGCCGGCCTGCTGGTCTGCCACGCCGCGTGGGCAGACCACGTGGATATGCGCATCGTGCGCGACTATCCGGCCGGCACCCCGGCCATTGCACAAATCCACGCGTGGTTGCAGCAGCAATCCAGGCTGGGGACGCAGCCCAGGCAAACGCCGCCGCCGGCCGATGCCGCAGCGCTGGGCGCGGTGCGCATCAGCACCGCCATCTTCGATCGTCCGTTGAATACGCGCGCCGATGACATCAGCAACGCCGCGCCGCTGCCCGCACGCGGCCAGCCGCGCGACGAAATCACGATCGACGCCTGTACTGCCGGCCAACGCCATCGCTGGGTCTATTTCTGGGAGCAGTCCGGTCGGAGTGCCGCATGGCAGCTGCGCTCTTACCGGCTACAAACGGCAACCGACTGCCAAGTGCCACCGGAGCAATCCATGGCCATCGGCACGGCAGCAGAGCACGGTGTGACGGTAACTGGCAAACCTTAGCGCGGTTGGCAGCGTCAGCTCGGTGAATGCACAAGCCTGGCAGTCGTGTCACCGCCCGCGTTGCGTTGATTGACTCGACGTGCTTGCCGCGTGCGCTACACGCCTTGCTCTCCTCGCCGATGTTCAGTGTGTCAGTGCCTCACTGGCGAACCTGCGTTGCGACAGATGCCGCAAGCCGGCGGCCAGACGAAACGGCGCGGCATACGCCATTCTGCTGCAGTGCCATCGACGTCAGGCCGATGACGCGCTGCAGCGTATTTTTCGCGGGAATGGCAGGGTCAATTCCGGTTCCACGATGACGCAGCGCAACAGCATCGCACATGACATTGCGCTAGCACTTGCGCGGGTATACACGTTCGCATCAGACCACTTGCCAGGAGATCACGATGAACGCGCAACCTGCCACCAAGCCGCTCAACACCGATCCGCAGTCGATCTTCAAACCGCGCTACGACAACTTCATCGGCGGCAAGTGGGTCGCGCCGAAGGGTGGTCAGTATTTCGACAACACCACGCCGATCAACGGCAAGGTCTTTACCTCGATCGCGCGCTCCACCGCTCCGGATATCGAAGCGGCGCTGGATGCTGCGCACGCGGCCAAGGACGCGTGGGGCAAGACCTCCACCACCGAGCGCTCTAACGTACTGCTCAAGATCGCCGACCGCATCGAACAGAATCTCGAACTGCTCGCGTACGCCGAGACCTGGGACAACGGCAAGCCGGTGCGCGAAACGCTCAATGCCGACGTGCCATTGTGCGTGGACCACTTCCGCTATTTCGCCGGTGCCATCCGCGCGCAGGAAGGCGGTATTTCCGAGATCGACAGCGACACCATCGCGTATCACTTCCACGAACCGTTGGGCGTGGTGGGGCAGATCATTCCGTGGAATTTCCCGCTGCTGATGGCGTGCTGGAAACTCGCGCCGGCGCTTGCCGCCGGCAACTGCGTGGTGATGAAGCCGGCAGAGCAGACGCCGGCTTCGATTTTGGTGTTGATGGAACTCATCGGCGACCTGCTGCCGCCTGGCGTGTTGAACGTGGTCAACGGCTTCGGCCTGGAGGCCGGCAAGCCGCTGGCCAGCAACCCGCGCATCGCCAAGATTGCATTCACCGGCGAAACCACCACCGGCCGGCTGATCATGCAGTACGCCAGCCAGAACCTGATTCCGGTGACGCTGGAGCTGGGTGGCAAATCGCCCAACATCTTCTTCGCCGATGTGATGGCCGAAGACGACGATTTTCTCGACAAGGCGGTGGAAGGCTTCGTGCTGTTCGCCTTCAATCAAGGCGAAGTGTGTACCTGCCCGTCGCGCGCGCTGATCCAGGAATCCATCTACGACAGCTTCATGGAAAAGGCGCTTGCGCGCGTGGCGGCGATCAAGCAGGGCAATCCGCTCGATCCCAACACCATGGTCGGTGCGCAGGCGTCCAGTGAGCAGCTGGAAAAAATTCTCTCCTACATCGATATCGGCAAGCAGGAAGGTGCGCAAGTGCTGATCGGCGGCGAGCGCAACACGCTCGAGGGCGACCTGGCCGGGGGCTTTTACGTCAAGCCCACGGTGTTCAAGGGGCACAACAAGATGCGCGTGTTCCAGGAGGAGATCTTCGGCCCGGTGGTCTCGGTCACCACCTTCAAGGACGAAGCCGACGCGCTGGCGATCGCCAACGACACGCTATACGGCCTGGGTGCCGGCCTCTGGAGTCGCGACGCTTCGCGCCTGTATCGGATGGGCCGCGCGATCCAGGCTGGCCGCGTGTGGACCAACTGCTATCACGCCTACCCGGCGCATGCTGCATTTGGCGGGTACAAGCAGTCGGGCATCGGCCGCGAAAACCACAAGATGATGCTCGACCACTATCAACAGACCAAGAACCTGTTGGTGAGCTATTCGCCGAAGGCGCTGGGGCTTTTCTAACGGCAGCTGCGTGGCTGACCGCCTCGATGTTTGCGCACACGAAAGCCAGCCGGGCTTGTTCTGCTGCACCATCGATGCAAAGGCATGCACACGGTGTCCGCGTGCATGCACGCCCGCACATAGCGGCAGGGTATGGTGCTCGACAAGGCGGCCGGAGCGGCCGCAGGAGTTAGCCGATGCAAGACAGCACCACGCGCACTGAGCTGCCGGCCCAGGTAACGGCCACGCTGGCGGCACTGCAGCTGATCGACAAGCTGCGTGCCCAGCATGGCGATGTGTTGTTCCACCAATCCGGCGGCTGCTGCGATGGGTCTTCGCCAATGTGTTTTGCGGTCGGCGAATTCATCGTCGGCGACCGCGACGTCTTGCTGGGCGAGATTGGCGGCGCGCCGTTCTACATCAGCGCGCCGCAATTTGAATACTGGAAGCACACCCAGCTCATCATCGATGTGGTGCCGGGGCGCGGTGGCATGTTTTCGCTGGAAAATGGGGAAGGTGTGCGCTTCCTGGTGCGGTCGCGGCTGTTTGATGATGATGAATTCGCACGGTTGCAGCAGGCCGGCCGGGCGTGAGCCACGCGGTGAGATTTGCCCCGTGATCACGGATCGGCCTGGTGCAGGTTGGTTTGTCTTTCAACCCACGCTTTCAGCCAGAGACCCGCCAGGAACACCTCTTCAGTCATCGGTCCCCGTCGATGGCGCGCTTCCCGGCTTCTTGGCCGGCGTCTGGTCATCGGCAGGAATCAGGCGCCCGGGCGCATCGCCGGCGCCGCGGTCTTCATAGTGTTCGGCGTCGCGCTTGCCGTGTTGTTCGCCCGGCTGGGTGGGTTGGTCGCGTAACGGGTCGCGGGACATGGTGGACTCCTGACAGCAAGATGGGCGAGCAGTTCACCGCGCCTGCGGTGAAGGGCACGCAAATCGCGCAATGCAAGCGAATTTCTCACGCATGGCTCACGGCAGCGGCGTTACTGATGTCAGCCCCCATGCCGCACCGTGGAGCCGCCCATGCGCCCCCAGGATCGCCGTCCCGACCGTCGCCTGTTCAGTGCCCATGTCGAGCCCGCTCCGCCCAGGCGCGCGCCGCGCAAGTCATGCATGCCGGATACGGCTGGCGTGGCGCAGGATTTCCATTGCTACAGCCTGGCCGACTACCAGCGCCGCCGCCGGCGTGGCGGGCCCACCTGGCGCGATTTATCGCCGGCCTATGCGTTTGCGCGGATCACCCACGCTGCCGATTGGCCGCGCGGGGCCGATATCGATTGCGAGCAGGCCCTGGCTGCGCAGTGGGACAGCATGCGTGGAGCCTCGCGACTGGACTGGCCGCATGTGCGCGACATTGTCGAAGATGCCTGGCTGGCCCTGGACCACATTCCCGAAGCCGCAATTCATGGAGCAGCGCACTGATGGCACGACCGATCTGGACCGGCACCCTTTCCTTCGGCTTGCTCAACGTGCCGGTGTCGTTGATGTCGGGCGAGCGCAAGGTGGATCTGCATTTCCGGATGCTGGATTCGCGCGACAAAAAACCGATCCGCTTCGAACGCGTCAATGCCGACACCGGCGATGAGGTGCCGTGGAAGGAGATCGTCAAGGCATTCGAATACGACAAGGGCAGCTACGTCATCGTCGAAGAACAGGATATCCGCTCTGCGGCGCCGGAAAGCCATGAAACGGTCGAGGTGGAAACCTTTGTCGATGCAGCCGACATCGACCCACGCTATTTCGAAAAGCCCTACATCCTGGTGCCGGGCAAGAAGGCCGAAAAGGGGTACGTGCTGTTGCGCGAAACCTTGCGCGACACCGGCAAGGTAGGCATTGCCAAGGTGGTGATCCGCACCCGCGAGTATCTGGCGGCGGTGATGCCGCAGGGCGATGCATTGATCCTGTTGTTGCTGCGTTATCAGCAGGAGGTGGTGGACCCGCAGGACTTCAAGCTGCCGGCCGGTGCGGTGGGCGAGTACCGCATCACGCCCAAGGAACAGGAGATGGCAAAGCAGCTGATCGAGTCGATGTCCGGCACCTGGCAGCCGGAGGATTACCACGACGAATTCCGCGGCAAGCTGGAAAAGATCTTGCGCAAGCGCATCCAGGAAAAGGGCGGCACGACCACCGTGGACGTGGAACCCCCTCAGCACGAAGACGCCACCACCAACGTGGTGGACTTCATGTCGTTGCTGCAGAAGAGCCTGCAGGCCAATACGCGCACGCCAGCCAAGAAATCCAGCACGGCCGAAACGGCAAGCGCACCTGCAAAGAAAACGGCGACCAAGAAAGCGGCGAAGAAAGCTGCCAGGAAGACCGCAGGCAAGGCGGCCAAGAAGACTGCCGCCAAGACGGCCGCGCCCAGGCGCAAGGCGGGGTAGGCGGGGTCGCAGCACGGACGGTATGGGCGGCATGCCCGCCTGTCGGCGCGCGCTTGGCCGCGAATGGTGAGGCACTCTTGGTCCGCTGCCTGGCGGGCCGCTCACAGCGCTCGATCACGCGCGACGGTCTTGCGGCGTCAAGGCGAGATCGCATCGGCCCGCTCGCGCGTCACCCGGCTCAACGCGTCGGCGCTGATCTCGGCGATGGAATGCGTGCCGGTCAGCGTCATCGCCACGCGCATTTCCTTTTCGATCAGGGTCAGCAGGTTTTCCACGCCGGCCTGCCCGGCGGCCGCCAGCGCGTAGACGAACGCGCGGCCCAGCAATACCGCATCGGCACCGAGCGCGAGCATGCGCACCACATCCAGCCCGCTGCGGATGCCCGAATCGGCCAGAATCTTCAGTTCGCCCTTTACCGCATCGGCAATGGCCGGCAGCGCGCGTGCGCTGGACAGCACGCCGTCGAGCTGACGGCCGCCGTGGTTGGAGACCACGATGCCGTCGGCGCCGAAGCGCACCGCATCGCGCGCGTCCTCCGGGTCCAGGATGCCCTTGATCACCATCGGCCCGGTCCAGAATTCGCGGATCCATTCCAGGTCTTTCCAGGCAATGGACGGGTCGAAGTTGGCGCCCAGCCAGCCGATGTAATCCTGCAGGCCGGTGGGGCTGCCGCGGTAGGCGGAGATGTTGCCCAGATCGTGCGGCCTGCCGAGCAAGCCCACGTCCCACGCCCAGCGGGGGTGCGTCACTGCCTGCAGCATGCGCCGCAGCGAGGCATTGGGCCCGCTCATGCCCGAGTGCGCATCGCGGTAGCGCGCGCCCGGCGTGGGCATGTCCACGGTGAACACCAGCGTGGTCACGCCCGCGGCCTTGGCCCGTTCCAGCGCATTGCGCATGAAGCCACGGTCCTTGAGCACATAGAGCTGGAACCACATCGGCCGTTCGATGGCCGGCGCCACTTCTTCGATCGGGCACACCGACACCGTGGACAGGGTGAAGGGAATGCCGCGCGCGGCCGCCGCACGCGCGGCCTGCACTTCGCCGCGGCGTGCATACATGCCGGTGAGGCCGACCGGCGCCAATGCCACCGGCATCGCCAGCGTTTCGCCGAACAGCTCGGTGCTCAGGCGCAGATCCGACATATTGCGCAGCACCCGCTGGCGCAGCGCTACATCGGCCAGGTCCGAGACATTGCGCCGCAAGGTGTGCTCGGCATACGCGCCGCCATCGATGTAATGGAACAGGAAGGGCGGCAGGCGTGCTTGCGCAGCGGCGCGGTAGTCGGAAGCGGCGGAAATGATCATCGAAGACGGGACGGCAGCGGCGGGGAGCGGCCGAGTGTAAGACGATCCATCCAAGACGGCACGGCACCGGGGCAGCGAGTCGGCACTCTAGGTCTGGATGCGGCTCGAGACAGTGCCATGCCCGTTGCAGTGCGCCCGCTTAGGCGGGCGCAAAATGCCCGTGAAACCCTAGCGGTAGCGCGTACGGAAGCCATGCCTGGGCCACCGGCCCGGCATCGATATGTCGTGCGTCCAGCACCATCAGCCCGGTGCGGCCGCGGCGGGTGTCCAGCACGGTGCCGACCAGCCAGCCATCGTCTGGGCGGTCGCTGCCGGGCCTGGGGACGAACACATGTTCCTCGGCCAGCACGTCCGGCCCGTAGCGATGCACCTGGCGGCGGTCGCGTTCCAGGTCATAGCCGGCCACGGCATTGAGGAACGGCGAGTTGTTGGGCCCATCGATGCATGGCGCATACAGGCGTGCGCCGGTGGTGGTCGGGGTGCGGCGGTCGTACAACGGCAATTCCAGGTTATCCACCGGATGCGGCTGCCAGTGCGCGCGGCCGTTGCTCAGGTCCAGATGCAGGCTGCGCAGTTGCACCTGTGATGGTGCGGCCGCCGGGTCGCCGTGCATGGCCGCACGCATTGGCGAGCGCGCCTGCTCCGGATCGTCGTACACGATGGCGCGCACCACGATGCGGTCGCGATGCGCATAGGCGTCGGCAAAGTGGTATGCCACCGCAAAGTCGGCTTCAAACCAGCGTGGTTGGTCCAACGCATCCTTGGGCACCACCGCAATCCGCGATGGCGCTTCGGGCGTAAAGCGCAGTCTTTCGAAGAACGCGCCCTCGCCGTCCAGCCGGCGGTACGGCGCCATGACCAGAATCAAATGCCGATCTGTCATGGCAAAGCTGTGCATATAGCCGGGGGCGTCGGTGTGCAGCAGCTGCACGTGACGCAACGTGGCATCTGCGCCCAGGTGCCAGAGCACCACGCCGCTGGCGCCTGCCGCATTGATTGAGCCGAAGTTCCATGCGCTGCCGTCGCGGTCGATCAATGGGTGTGCGGAAAACGGCATCGCAGCCAGATCGTCGCGCCAGGTCACCGGGCCGAGCGTGCGCAACGCATCCGGATCCAGCTCGATCGCCGATCCCGCTTCCCATAATGCGAACAACCGGCCATTGAGCATCGCCACCGAGGTATTGGCGGTGTTGACGTCGTCGTTATTGCGGACCGGCTGCATGTCGGGCACGGAGGTGCCAGCGGCGCGATACAGAAAACGTCCGGCCTGCTGTTCCTGGGTGAATTTATGCGTCGCCACCATGCGCCCGACGTGCTGCACCTGGGTGCCGCCCAGCTGCCAGCGATGCACCATGCCATCGCCATCGAACCAGTGTTCGTAGCGGAACCCGGCGCGCTCGGTCCAGGCCGGGCCATTGCGATACAGGCTGCCTGCCAGTCCTTCGGGAAGCTTGCCCTGCACTGCCGTGGTGGTCGGCCCGAAGGTGGGGCTGGTCACGCTGCGCCAGCCCAGCAGCCACGATGTGCGCTGCAACTGTGTATGAAACGCTGCCGCTTCTGCGGCGTGTGCAGGCAGACTGCGTAACATCCAGCTGCCGAGCGCAGCGCTGCCGCCGGCGGCCAACAGGGATTGCAGAAAGCGACGACGGTGCATGGCAGCGCTCCTATCGCGTGCCGGTGTCAGCGCATTTGCACGCTGATGCGCTTCCCGCTGGCCGGCAGGTCGAAGACGATCTCGTCCAAGCCAGGCTTGCGCATGCCGGTGGGGTTGTTGCTGAAGCCGTATCCTTCCACCGGCATGCCGATCAGGTTGGTGTCCAGCTTGCCGTTGGCGTTTTCGTCGTGATTGATCATCACGGCATAACGGCCGGGCGGAAGATTCTTGAACTGGATGTGCGGTGTGCTGCTGGTGATCGGCAGCGTCTGCGCCTGCACCGGCGGCTGTGCACTGTCCAGTTGTGCGGCCGAGGCGATCACCGCGACGCGCAGCTTGCCTTGTTGCGAACGCAAGCCGCTGACGTCCACGTTCAGGTCGGCGGCGTGCACGCCGGCGCTGCCGAGCAGCCATGCGAGCGCAACAACGGGATAGGGACGGGCGAGCATGCAACTCTCCTGGCAACGATAGGGATGCGACGCGGTGAGACCGATCGTACGCAGCGTATCCACCTTGCTGCACTGGCGGCCGTCGCAGATCGGACCGTGAGGGGTCGCCCATACTTGCAGCAGCACGCCAGGTTGCATGTCGTGTGGGCCGAACCTGGGTGCAAGCAGACGAAGCACTGCCTGGCATCCATGCGACGCCGCTGCTGTCTGCGCCGTCACCACACCAGCGGCAGCAGGCGCCGGCTCTGCTTCGCATACGCCGGGTAAGCCACCGGGAAGGCGCGCTGCAACGCGGCCTCTTCGATGCGAATGCGGTGCAGGAAGACCCAGGTCACCGGCACCACGATCGCCATCACCGACAACGCATTGCCCATGCCCAGCGCCAGCCCGTAAAACGCCAGCAACGCGCCGGTGTACGACGGGTGCCGCAGCCAGCGATACGGACCGCGACGCACCAACTGGTGATCGGGCTGGATGGTCACGTCCACCGTGAACCAGCGCGCCAGCACCTGGATGGCCCACACGCGCAACGCCAGCCCGCTGCCGATCAAGGCGCAGCCGGCCCACTGCAGCGCCCCCGCCCAACCCTGCGGCCAGTGCGCCAGGCCGCTGTAGGCCAGCATCACTGCAACGGCCACCGCCGCAGACAACACGCGCCACAGGTATTTCAGGGTGCCTTGATCGTGCGCGCCACCATCGCCGGCGCGGCGACGGCGGCTGAGCAGCAGCTCATAGCCACCCCAGACCAGATTGAGCGCGATGAACAGACTGGAAGCGGACATGGTGTGACTCCTTGGCAACGCGGTGAGTGGATGAGGCCAGTCTGCGCGCGCACTGCACCCATACCAGGGGCCGCAGGTCATCGATCCCACCTGCCAGAAGTCACCTTCTGCCTGCGCACCATTGCCGAGCGCCTGCATGGCGGTCAGCATCGCCGCATGAACTCTTCCTTCCGCCACCTGTTGCACCCCCTGCGCCTGGCCGCTGCGTTCACCATTGCCGCGGTCGCGCTGTCGTTCATGCCCGATGCGTCTGCCTACGGTGCCTGGCGCTGGGGCGCGCTGGCCGGCTTTACCGCATTGTTCGTGGTGCACACCGTGTTGCCGCAAACGCATGCATTGCGCACGGTGGCCACTCTGCTGCAAGCGGCGTTGGCTTTGCTGCTGGTCTGGATGGAGCCGCATGCCGGCACCGCGCCGGTCCTGCTGGTGATGCTGGTGGCGCAGGCGGGCATGACCTGGCCGCCGTTGCGCGTGCTGCTGCTGGCGCTGGTGTTGAACGCGGGCATGTACGCGGTGCTAGTGCACGCCGGCTTCGATCGGGCCTTGTTGATCGTGAGCATCTATGCCGGCTTCCAGGCCTTTGCCGCACTCACCGCGCATTACGCCCGCAGTGCCGAGCGGGCGCGCGACACCTTGGCCTACGTCAACGCCGATCTGCTGGCCACCCGCGCGCTGCTGGCCGACAGTGCGCGCGATGCCGAGCGTTTGCGGCTGGCGCGCGAGTTGCACGATGTGGCCGGGCACAAGCTCACCGCCATGCGCATCAACCTGCGCCTGCTCAGCGCCGACCCGGCCCTGGCGCAGCGCAACGAGGTGGCGGTGGTGGAGCAGTTATCGGCTGAACTGCTGTCGGACATCCGCAACGTGGTGCAATCGCTGCGCGACGACCAGGGCCTGGACCTGCAGACCGCCTTGCGCGCGCTGGCCGCCCCGTTCCCGCGCCCGACGCTGCGCCTGCAGATCGATGCCGACGTGCGTGTCACCGATGCGCGCGTGGCCGAGCTGCTGCTGCGGCTGGTGCAGGAAGCGCTGACCAATGCCGTGCGGCATGCCGACGCCGATGAAGTGGCCGTGCACCTGCATTGCGTAGGCGCACAGTTGCACGTGGACATCTGCGACGATGGCCGCCGCGCCGAGCGCATCCGCGAAGGCAACGGCATTACCGGCATGCGCGAACGCCTGGCCGCATTGCATGGCCAGCTGGACCTTGGCCGCACACCCACAGGCGGCATGCACCTGATTGCGAGACTACCGGTATGAGTTCACGTCGTATTGCCCTGGCCGACGACCAGATCCTGGTGCGCGCCGGTCTGCGCGCGTTGTTGCAGCAGCAGGGCGTGGAGGTGGTGTGCGAGGCCGACGACGGCCAGGGCCTGCTGGATGCGCTGACCATCCATACGGTGGACGTGGTGCTCAGCGACATCCGCATGCCCGGCCTGGACGGCATCCAGGCACTGGAGCAGCTGCGCGCCCGCGGCGACCGCACCCCCGTGCTGCTGCTCACCACCTTCGACGACAGCGACCTGCTACTACGCGCCAGCGAGGCCGGCGCGCAGGGCTTCCTGCTCAAGGACGCCGCCCCGGAAGACCTGCGCGAGGCGATCGAGCGCGTTGCCGCAGGCGACACCCTGCTGCAGCCGGTCAGCACCGACCCGGTGCGCGCCCGCTACCAGTTCCGCGACCAGCAGGCCCCGCGGGAGACCTTCAACGAACGCGAGGTGGCGATCCTGCGCCTGCTGGCCGGCGGCTATTCGAACAAGGAAATCGCCCGCACCCTGTTCCTGGCCGAAGGCACGGTGAAGAACTACGTCTCCACCATCCTGGAAAAGCTGGGCACCCGCGACCGCACCCGGGCGGTGTTGAAGGCGATCACGTTGCGGGTGATTTGAGGGCGGGGAATCGGGAATGGGGAATGGGAATCGGGATTTGGGATTCGGAAAAGCGGGCAGGTGGGGACCGGATCGGAAAGCCCTAGAGCTAAAGAGAACCTAAGCCCCTCTCCCTCCGGGAGAGGGGTTGGGGTGAGGGTACGGCGGAAGACAGCCACCTCGGACAAGCTCAGCCGTGGCCTTAACTTGCAGTCGGCCTCACCGGCCGATCCCGCCTTGCATCCAGCGCGCATCGCCATCTGCAACGACGCGCCACCTTCTCCGAACGGAGAGGGGACCGAAGTCTGCTCGCTGCCCGATACGAAGCAAGCCCCTCTCCCCTCGGGAGAGGGGTTGGGGTGAGGGTACGGCCAATACCACTTGCTGCCGTTTCGCCCCCCCAGACACGCTGTCCCGAGTGCCGAGCTCGTTCAGGCCTGCACTTCTATGTGACTGTTCCATAAGTGTTTATGGGCAACCGTCAGCGTCGGCCGGCAACCGTAAGGTTGCCGTCAGGTCTGGCGCGGGGCCGCGCATGAAGGGTGATCCGGCGGCCAGCGACGCCGCCCGGGGACGCGCCGCGCTCCGGTCTGCTGCGGAGTCCGTCATGCGCCTGGTCCGGTCGTGGTTCGTGTTGATCGTCGTGCTGTTCACCAGCGCCTGGGGGGCGTCGACCCAGGCCGAATTGCCGGTCAGTTGGCCCCGCGCAGCCCTGCCGATCCAAACGGTCGCCGAACGCGACATGCGGGTCGTCGTGGGATGCGCGTCGGCAGTGCAGGGAACTGCTGCCCATGCCTGCGATCGACTGATCAGGCGCTTCGATGGAGAAGGTTGCCGGCAAGGTCTGGCGAGTCGCCCACGCCAGGTCGGCCAAACCGATGACCCTGAATGCGCGGGCATCGGCACGGGCACGGCCGGCACGTGGTCGAGCCGTGGCCAGATCAAGCCGGCTTTCAGCAACGGAACCGAGCCCGACGAGCGTCTGCGCAGGTTGGCGACATCTAGCCACGCTCCTAGGGTTACCTGGGATGCACCACGCCCGCAGCGGCGGCAAGGAGCAGGCGCCACGCAGTGCATGCGGCGCCAGATCGATGCCGCGGGCTGGCAGCAGCACGCCGTCATCCTGCAGGATCGGGCGACACGCGCTAGACGCGCAGCAACACGGTCGATACGAAGGAACGTATAAAGACGCAAGGCCGCAAGGAGCGGCCATGCTGGTGTGCAGCGTTGAGGAAGTGACACGATGGGCAGGTATCGGATTGGCTGCGCCGTTTTGGCTATCGCATGTTTGCTCATGGCCGCCACCGGCTGTGCAAAGCAGCCGAGGTTATCGTCGCGACTGATCGTGACCCTCGACGCGCCGATACTGGAACAAGGGGGCGCGGTCATCGTATCGGCGCGTCCGATTGCCGATCACCAGTGGCGCCTGCTTGAGGGCGCCAGGTCAACCAAAGCCGGGTACGAGAAAGAATTTCAAGTCACCGTTGCCTCGCCGGCATCGATCATCGAGCTGCATTACCCTGAAAGCGGAACCTATAGCTTCAAGCTGCAGCCGGCAGCACGTGCCAAAACACGTCCTCTCCAATCGCGTCGGGTGCTGATCGGCCAGGCCGACCTGACGGATCCGCAGACAAAACGCCAAGTGCATTGGCCTTCGATGAGTGTTGTCCATGTCAGCGGCAGCACCTACCCGGAAGGGTGGGCGCGCACTCTAGCGTCCACGTTCGACGTGCCTTTCAAAAGCGATGCGCCAGACAACTATGTGATATCCAGTTTTCCTGCAGGTCGCGTGATTGCCCTGACGCCCAAGGCAATCGATACCTACGTTCGGGACACCAACTGAGCACCTGCATGCAGGCGCTCCGCGGCGGTCGGGTCTCTTATTGTGTGCAACTGAGCCATCGCTCGATCGCGCGGCGGCTCCCGTCCGGCGGCGAACCGTCGGACGGAGATGGACCCAAGGATCAGTGACGCCCGAATTCGGTCGGCGAAATTTCCGGATCGTTGCCGACCTGGGGGTCGCAGCTGAAATGCTTGCCGGTGTGGGTATCTTTCACCACCACGCTGAAAAAGATCAGTGTCCGGTCTTTATTGGCATTGACCACCTGCACCCAACTGCCGTCGGAGGCAATTTCCGCCGGGCCGATCTGCCCCGTCGAATCGGAATTCAGCAGGCTGATGATCTTGAAGCGGTGGGGCACCGATTTGCAGAACGCGTAGCGCAGGGTCACGCCCTGTTCGCCTTTGCCACAGATGAGCAGGTCCGGCGAGAAGCTGTAGAAGTAGGCGCCCCTGCCGGTATTGCCGCCGAACTCAACGTGCGCCACGGTCAGTGTGATGGGGATGATCTTGGGATCGGTCATGACGTTGGTGATTCCTTGAAGAGCGGGGCATAGAGGGAAACGAATCCCGGGTGGCGGTAGCCCGCTTGATACAGCCATCCGAGCTGTTGCGTCACGGCAGCGCGCCGACCCAGATGAATCTGTGCGCGAATCCAGGGGTCGAGCAAGGTCTTGTCGCGACTATTGCCGATATCGGCGCCGAGCACTGCCACGGCACGTTGCCAGGCGGCGCGTGCACCGACGTGATCGCCGCTGGCGTCCAGCTGTTCGCCATACCAGACCAATGCAGTCGCCAGCGCCGACACGCCGATCAGGTCGGCCGGTTTGGCCTGATGCAAGGCATCCAGCCGCGCCACGATCGCCGCCAGACTGGCCGTCTGACGGTCGCCGTGCAGTCCCTGCACCCGATTCAAGCGCAGTGCGATGATAGCGTCCAGCCATTCCCATTCCGGCAGCGGCTGGTGCGCCAGCACGCCTGCCAGCGTTTGCCGCGCCTGGGTGAGTTGGCGTGTGGCAGCAGCGGCGTGCCCGTCCAGCGCGGCCACCCAGCCGGCCTGCGCATAGGCATGCGCCAGATCGCGGCGCCAGGTGCGGTTGTCCGGCTGTTGCGCGACCAGTGGTTCCAGCATCCCCACGCTGGCTTGCGCGTCGGCTTGCGCCTGCGCCAGGTGACCGCGTGCCAGCGCCAGATTGGAGGTGCGCACCAACGAGGTGGCCATGCGCCGTCGCCAGGCGTTGGCATCGGGATCGTGCTGCACTAGCAGGCGCAGTGTTTCGATCTGTTCGCGATAGCCCTGTTCGGCCGGTGCCAGCAGGCCCTGGGTTTCCTGCGCCAGACTCAGCCAGGAAAGGCTGTCGACAAGCTCATAGCGCACGGACGCGTTGTCTGGGGTACGCGCCAATACTTGGCGTTTGAGCGCGATCGAGCGGGCGAACAAGCCGATCGCCGTGTTGGCCTGCCCTTCGCTACGCGCCAGCGTGCCAAGATTGTTGAGCGCGTACGACAACTCCAGTTGCCAGTGTGGATCATCCGGCGCGGTGCGCACCAACCATTCGCTGGCGGCCAGATACTGCGACCAATGGGTGCGCGCCAACGGAAACTGTTTGCTGCGATAGGCCATGTTGCCCAGCCAATACGCCGTCTGACCTATTTCCGCATGCGCCTCCACTGCGTCCGGCGCCTGGGTACGAGCCTGCTCGGCAGTGGACGCGGCACGCGTGAATGCGGCCTGCGCCTCTTCCAGCTTGCCCTGATTCATCAGCACTTCGCCGGTGGTACGCAGCGCACGTGCGTGGTTGATCAGATCACCGGTTGCCATGCCCGACTCGGGCAGATCCTCCAAATACCGCAGCGCACGGCTGCCGACGCTATCGAGCAGTTTGAGGTTGCCCACGGTGCGCAACTGCTCGGCCAGATCGCCCAGCATGTAGCCCACCAGTTGCTGCGCTTGATCGCGGCGTTGTTCGGCCACTTGCTGGGCCTGGCGCGCCTGCCAGCCGAGCAGCAGCGAGGCGCTGGCCAGCACCGCCAGCAGTGCGGCGGCGGCGGCGTATACGCTGCGGCGCTGGCGTTGCGAGCGTTCGCAGGCGCGCAGGAAGGCATGATCCAGGGCGTCCAGATCCTGCGGCATGCGTCGCGCAGCCTCGCGTGCTTCGCTCAGCGGGCGGCCGCTGTTGAGCAAGTGATCGCTGCGCCGGCCTTCGGCGGCCCAGCGTTGTGCCGCCAGTTGCAGCCGCTTGCGCGCCTGCAGCAGGCGGCGGTTTTCATGGATCCACTCGGCCGCACGCGGCCACTGTCGCAACAAGGCTTCGTGCGCGACCGCAAAGCCCGGTTCGCCGGCCACCAGCTCGCTGACGAACAGGCGCGCATGCACGAACGCATCCACCAGCACGCGCGCTGTGCCACTCGCCGGCAATGCCGACCACAGCGCACGCCGTGCGGTGACGGCATCGCTGTCGGGGTGGATCACGCTCAGCAGCGTCAGCACTTCGCCCAACGCGGCCTGCGCATTGGAGGGCAATGCGCGAAACGTCTGCTCGGCATGATGCGCCAGCGCGCCTTCCAGGCCGCCCAGGGCGCGATACGCGGCAAATGTCAGCAAGCCGTCGTCGCTGCGCTGCGCATGCAGGGCATGCAGCAGATGTTGCAGCAACGGCAACGCATCGGGCTGGCGCGTGGTGGCATCGCGCAGCACATCGTCCAGGCGGCCGGCGCCGCTGTGGTCTTCTTCGAAGCGCAGCCCGGCCATCGCTGCCGGCACGCGGATGATCTGGCCAATCTCGCCATCGCGTGGCGGCAGCAGATCCACGTGCCCATCGCCGCGTTTGAGCTCGACGATGTCCGGCAGCGCATCGATCAGGCGCGGATAAAAATCGCTGCGGGTGAGCATCAGCACGGCCACGTGCGCGCTGGCGCACAGCGCGTGCAAGGCGGCCGCCAGTGCAGCGCGATCGGCGGCCGTGATGCCGGGCGTGGCCACCATCGCTTCGGCATGGTCGATGACCAGCAGCAGATGGCGCCGGGTGTGCACGTTCTCGCGCGCCGGGCCGGTTTGGCGCATCGCCTCGTCGATGGCCGCATGCAGCGGCGCAGGTTGCTGCAGCCATTCGGGCAGGCGTGCCGTCTGCGCCGGCGACAACACCGTGCGCCCGCCTGGTGCCCACTCGCTTAATGCGCGTGCGAGCGTATCCAGCACATCGCCGCCGCGGCATTGCGCCAGGTTGCAGTACGCCACCGCGGTGGCCTCCAGCCCATCCAGGCCGCCGGGCTGGCACAGCAACGGCACCACGCCGGCGCGCAGCAACGAGGTCTTGCCGCAGCCGCTGGCGCCGCTCACCAGCACCAGGCCACGCTGGCTGTGCAATTGCGCGCGCAACGCGCCCAGCACCTGCGCAATCGCATGGCTGCGGCCGAAGAACACGTCTGCATGTGCCGGGTCGAATGCCTGCAGCCCCATGTACGGGTTGCCGTGCCCCCACGCCTGCGGACCGATCACCGCACCGCGGTAATCGTCGGGAAACACCACCTTCGGCAGCAGCCGGTAGCCACGCTTGCGGATGGTTTCGATAAAGCGCGGCTGGCGGCTGTCGTCGCCCAGCTTGCGGCGCAGCTGGGCGATGGTCTTGTGCACCGGGTTATCGCCGTAGAAGCTGCCGTGCCAGACCTCGATCAACAACTGTTCGGCGCTGATGACCTCGCCGGCGCGCTCGGCCAGCGCGATCAGCACTTCCATCATGCGCGGTTCCAGCGTGATGGTCTGGCCGTCGTCGATCAGCGTCAGCCGCTCGGGCTCGACCAGCAATGGCCCAAGACGGAACCGCGGAACGGAGCCCAGCTGCGTGACGCGCTCGCTTCGAAGAGACATCGCTCAAATAACCGGTCGCACAACTGGAAGGGGCCTCGACAATCGCCCTCAGGCGCGGCCAGGCACGGCACGGCAGGGCCGAAACGTAGCACAGCCCGCTGCCGGGTAAGTCGATTGCGGTCGCTGTTCGTTGCGGCGCGCGCGCAGGTGCTGGCGTCAGGCTGCCCCGCGGTGGCCCTCACGTGCTTCCATACAGCGGCGTGTGTTACGCATCAGGCTGTTTCGCGCGCGCCACACGCACTAAGATGCCGCCAGCATCTTGCTGACCAGGAGTCCACGTTGATCATCCATCCCAAAGTGCGCGGCTTCATCTGCACCACCACGCATCCGCTTGGCTGCGAGCGCAATGTGCTCGAGCAGATTGCCGCAACGCGTGCGCGTGGCGTGCGCACTGACGGCCCCAGGAAAGTGCTGGTGATCGGCGCGTCCAGCGGCTACGGCCTGGCCTCGCGCATCACCGCTGCCTTCGGGTTCGGTGCGGACACGCTGGGCGTGTTCTTCGAAAAGCCCGGCACCGCCAGCAAGGCCGGCACGGCCGGCTGGTACAACTCGGCCGCATTCGACAAGCATGCCAAGGCGGCCGGGCTGTATAGCAAGTCGATCAATGGCGATGCGTTTTCCGATGCCGCACGCGCGCAGGTGATCGAGCTGATCAAGACCGAGATGGGCGGCCAGGTCGACCTGGTGGTGTATTCGCTGGCCTCCCCGGTGCGCAAGCTGCCGGGCAGCGGCGAAGTGAAGCGCTCGGCGCTCAAGCCGATCGGGCAGACCTACACCGCCACCGCCATCGACACCAACAAGGACACCATCATCCAGGCCTCGATCGAGCCGGCCAGCGCGCAGGAGATCGAAGATACCGTCACCGTGATGGGCGGGCAGGATTGGGAATTGTGGATCGACGCGCTGGAAGGCGCCGGTGTGCTCGCCGATGGCGCGCGCAGCGTGGCCTTCAGCTATATCGGCACCGAAATCACCTGGCCGATCTACTGGCATGGCGCACTCGGCAAGGCCAAGGTCGATCTGGACCACACCGCGCAGCGCTTGAATGCACGCCTGGCCAAGCGCGGTGGCGGCGCCAATGTGGCGGTGCTCAAGTCGGTGGTCACCCAGGCCAGCGCGGCCATTCCGGTGATGCCGCTGTACATCTCCATGGTCTACAAGATCATGAAAGAAAAGGGCTTGCACGAAGGCACCATCGAGCAGCTCGACCGCCTGTTCCGCGAGCGCCTGTACCGCGAAGACGGCCAGCCGGCGCAGGTGGACGACGCAAACCGCCTGCGCCTGGACGACTGGGAATTGCGCGACGACGTGCAGGACGCCTGCAAGGCATTGTGGCCGCAGGTCACTACCGAGAACCTGTTCGAGCTCACCGACTACGCCGGTTACAAGCACGAATTCCTCAAGCTGTTCGGCTTCGAGCGCACCGACGTGGATTACGACGCCGATGTGGCGACGGACGTCACCTTCGATTGCATCGAGTTGGGGTGATTACCCAGAGTCGCAACTCGGAATCGCGACTCTGCGTAATGCAGTGGCCCGCCACGTTGGCGACTGGGGGGCCTGCGGCGTGTCTACTGCGACAGCATTGGGCGGCAGCGGTTTCGTGCCTGCGGCCTTGGTGGTCGGCGACGCGCTGTTGATGAGCAAGGCGTTCGACAAGGGCGCCGATTTGCTGGACAACCGCGCCATCTATCACCAGACCGACAAGGCCGGGGTGGAGTGGCAGTTCAACGGTCGCAACTGGCAGCGCAAAGCGGCCATCGACCTCGCTCCGGATGGCCGGCGCACGAGCGGCGAGCAGCCCGTGGTCGCCAGCTACGAGAAATCGCAGGAACTGGGCGCGCTTGCCAACGCCAAGGCCGTGGAGTTGGCGCTGGGCAGAGTTCCTCCACCGCAGGACCCGTTCAACATCCCTGCACGGGCCAGCGACCAACTAGGACTAGACAACCAGAATTGGCGGCGCAATCCCGAGCGTCAGACCCGGGGGTGCCAGGTCAGAAATGCAAGACAACGGACATAGTACTACCGTTGCACTGTGTGCCCGGAAGTGCGACTGCGGCGCTAGACTCTGACGCAATGATCCTAGCGACATAAATCTAATGACGGATACCATCAATGGAAACGACGACAGCCAATCAGCCCAAAGGGGGTGAGTTCTTTATCCTCGAAGCGGGCACGATCAACGGTCCCGGGCATGGCGTCGTCTTTGTGAACTTAGATAGATTGCTGACGCCGCCGCGCTTGATTCTTTTGCCAGAAGGGGGGGGCTTTCCTGAGCTACGGGAGAAGCCTCAATTGATCTACAGTCCAAGCAAAGGTGTTCCCCCGCGGGATTTGGAAGCTGGTTTTAGTGGCTACTGGCTTGTGTCTGAGAGGCTTCATCGAGTCATGCTCTCGGTCGATCCCAAAGCCTTTGCTTTTGCGGAAGTAGACTACCGCCTCGCCGATGGAGCGGAGGGGCCGCGCTACTATCTCTGTGACGTGGTCCAAGAGATTGACGCATTGGACGAATCGACTTCCATACTCTCCATCGAGACTGGCGAAGAGTTCATCAACGGTAAGTTTTACGATTTGACTGGTGGCACAAGCGTCACGTTTAAGCATGACCGGCTAGGTGCCGCACATGTTTTCAAGACCCCTTATAACGACACGGTCTTCTGCGATCGGTTCTTCAAGGATGCGGCTGCTGCCGCAGGTATTGCTACCGACACCGATGCCGACGGCCTGTGGTTTATCGACGCCTCGGACATCTAGCAGCGCGGTAACGCTGAGAAGTAAGGAGCCTGCTTCATGCCTCGCAACGGACCTGTTTTTCAAGACCACCATGCCATCGAGCAAAGGACGCTTGAACGAAGCCCACTTTTGGAGATGCTGGCAGAAAAGGGGGAATTCAATATTCATGCCCCGGAAAACCGGATATTCCTGCCAGCCGATCCTGCATTCGCACAAACACTGGGCATCACACCGCATAGCGGTGGTCCTATCTCGGATTACCAGATCGGGCTCCAGCAAAACTTGCGGCGTTTGCAACGAAGCACCGACTACATTGACGCACGGAGCGGCGACCCAGAAGCCCTGGATCGGATTGCAGCACGCGTAGAGACCCTCCGCGACACGGTTCGTGTGGGTCTCATTAATGGCGATTTGCACACTAATGCGCCACTTGGCCTTCGCGCCGACGATATTCGCCCAAACGTCCAGAATTTCTTTCGCAACGAAGTCGGTTATGGACAGGCCCATGTTGCGCAACTCCAGAGCCTGAAGGGCTATGCGGCGGTGGATAACGGCTGGGCGGCGGTGACACATACCGAAGGCCGTGTGGTGGGCACACTCCAACATATCCAGAGCGTCCCCAATCCTCTGACCCGCGGTGGTGCAGTCGAACTCCAGCGGCATAGTTTGTCTCAGGCTATTTCAAACGCTTACCACGGTGGACGCTTGACCATATCGCCGGGGGGGGGTGCTGTTGTTGAGAACACCTTGGGCGAAGAAGCCGCCAGACCTCTGCGAATTCCTCGCGGTCAAAGCGGTGCCGCGTCCATGGAAGTGCTGCTGGGCAATGCGTCGGCCAGTACCTTGGTGCGCTCGGGTGGCTTGTTGGCGACAGGTGCAGACGCAGTGCTAACCGCGCGCCGCTCGGCCGAGTTGCTGGAACAAGGCAATGCAACGGCCGCGCAGTCCGAAGTCACCCATGCATTAGCGCGCAACGTCGGCGGCTGGGCCGGTGGCGCGTCCACCGCCGCCGCGATTGGTGGCAGCGGCTTTATACCTGCTGCCCTAGTGGTTGGCGATGCGTTGTTGATGAGTAAGGCGTTCGACAAAGGCGCCGACTTGCTGGACAACCGCGCCATCTACCACCTGACCGACAAGGCGGGCGTGGAGTGGCAGTTCAACGGCCGCGACTGGCAGCGCGAAGCGGCCATCGAACTTGCCCAGGATGGCCGGCGCACGTCGGGCGAGCAGCCCGTGGTGGCGAGCTATGAGAAATCACAGGAACTGGGCGCGCTGGCCAACGCCAAGGCAGTGGAGCTGGCGCTGGGCAAAGCGCCGCAGCCCCAGGACCCGTTCAACATCCCTGCACGGGCCAGCGACCAAGTGGGATTGGACAACCAGAACTGGCACCGCAATCCCGAGAGCCAGGCATGGGAGCGCCAAGTCAAACAATGCAAATTAGCGGATAAGGCGCTACCGTTGCAGTGTCTGCCAAGATATACGCTGGCGACGCTAGGATTTTTCGCAATGACTCTGGTGACATGATTCAAGAACGGGACGCGACGCATGGAAACGAAAACAGCCAATCAACCCAATGCAGGCGAATTCTTTGTGTTTGGCCCCGACTTGGAAAGCAATAGGCCCTTTAGGGGAGCGGTCTTTGAAAACGTCCAGAAGCTAATAACGCCGCCGCGCCTAATCTTGCGTCCCCCAGGCGGTGGATTCCCTCATCTGCGCGAAAAGCCAAAGCTTGTTCTCGATCCTTCCCAGGGCCCAGAGCCACGTGATCTGGAGGGAGGGTTCAGCGGCTACTGGCTCGTCTCGGAACGACTGCGCGAGGCCATGGTTTCGGTGGATAACGAAGCGTTCGCTTTCGCCGAATGCGACGTTCGGTTGGGCAACGGTGCACAAGGCTCAAGGTATTTCCTCTGTGATGTCGTGCGCGTCCTAGACGCTGTGGATGAAGATAACTCGATACTCAAAATCGAAATCGACGATGACTTCGTGAATGGAAAGTATTACGCGACTGGAGGGGGGGCTAGCTTAGCGTTCAAGCGTGAGGTACTTGGGGGCGCGCATGTATTTTTGACGCCATATAGCTTGTTCGTTGTCTGCGACCAAGTGTTCAAGGCCGCGGTTCACCGCGCTGGAGTGCCAGAAGATCCAGAACTGAGCGGCATTTCCTTCATTGATGCATCCGATCTTTGACGCAGCACGTCAGCACGGAATGACTGAACCATGCCGAGCAAGCCCCTGTTTCAAGGACACCACACCATCGAGCGACAAACGATGGGGTATAGCCGGCTGCTGAAAGCGCTTAGGGATACCGGTCGCTTCGACATGGATGCTTCGTCCAATTTGATCAACATGCCCAACGACAAGGCCTTAGCTGATTCCTTGGGGGTCTCGCCTCATAGTGGAGGTCCTCTTGGCGATTACCGTTATGGCCTACAAGCACGCCTTGAACGTTTGGAACTCAGCAAAGATGGACAAGCGGCACTGGCAGGCGATCCGGAGGCCCTGGATCGCATCGCGGTCAAAGTGCAGCGAATGTCTGACACCATGCAAGTTGGGCTCATCAATGGTGACCTGCGTACCAACACCGGGATTGGGCAAACTACTGATCAGGCGCGAACGCAAACAAAGACATTCTTCGACGATCCCAACGGCTACGCAATCAAGAATGCCAGTCAGGTGGATGCACATGGTCAGGCTAGCGCCATAAACAGACAGTGGCACTTGGTCACGCACAACGAAGGTCGCATCGTCTCCACACTCAACCACTTTCAAAGCTCAGGGCGACCGTTGACCCGAGGCGGCAACATTGATCTTCAACGCCACGGGCTATCCGTAGCCATCTCCGAGGCTTATCACGGCGGACGCTTGACCGTATCACCGACTGGCGTGGCGGTAGTTGAGAACACCTTGGGCGAGGAAGCCGCCAGACCTTTGCGCGTTCCTCGCGGTCAAAACGGCGCTGCGTCCATGGAAGTATTGCTGGGTAACGCGTCGGCCAGCACTTTGGTGCGTTCGGGCGGCTTGTTGGCGACAGGTGCTGATGCAGTGCAAACCGCCCGCCGATCGGCCGAGCTGCTGGAACAAGGCAATGCCACGGCCGCGCAGTCTGAGGTTACACATGCACTGGCACGTAACGTCGGCGGTTGGGCAGGTGGAGCGTCCACGGCAGCAGCCGTGGGAGGAAGCGGCTTTGTGCCTGCGGCATTGGTGGTGGGCGATGCGTTGTTGATGAGCAAGGCGTTCGACAAAGGCGCCGATCTGCTGGACAACCGCGCCATCTACCACCAGACCGACAAGGCTGGCGTGGAGTGGCAGTTCAACGGTCGCAATTGGCAGCGCGAAGCGGCCATCGACCTCGCTCCGGATGGCCGGCGCACGAGCGGCGAGCAGCCCGTGGTCGCCAGCTACGAGAAATCGCAAGAACTGGGCGCGCTTGCCAACGCCAAGGCAGTGGAGTTGGCGCTGGGCAAAGCCCCGCCGCCCCAGGACCCGTTTAACCTCCCTGCACGGGCCAGCGACCAGATTGGACTAGACAACCAGAACTGGCACCGCAATCCCGAGAGCCAGGCATGGGAGCGCCAAGTCAAAACCTCCGTGTCCGGTGCCAACGACCAGGGCAGCTACGAGCACCAAACCGCCTCCCCGGAGCGCGCGCAACAGCTCAACCAAGAAGCCCTCAGTCGCATCGAAAGCAACATCGCCACCGGACGCGAAGCCATCGCCGCCGCTTATCTGGAAAACCATGCCGCGCAACGGGCCCATGCCTATGGAGTGGAAGTGCCGGCAGCCGTGGAAAGTGTCCTCGCCAAGCAAGGTCAGGTGCAGGGACACGACGGGCAGGTCTACCAGCGAAACGACGCTGGACAGTGGGCTGGGAAGGATGGGGTGGCTACTGGAAACCTGGCGGTGGAACTGGAGTTGACGAACCAGGTGCGCCAGCCGTCGGTGGAGCGTGCCCAGGAGACCCTGGCAGCGATCCAGGCGCTTCCCGCCCCTACGGCTGCGCAGATAGAGCACAACGAGCTGCTGCACCGTTACCGGGCCGCAGGCGTCGATTTGAACGTGAACCCTCAGACTCAGCAGGCAGTGGCGCTGGCCGCGCAGCGGACTAGGGACGCCAATGGCATCACCGGGCCGACCATGCAGCAGCTACAACGCAATGAGTCCGGTCAATACGGCTATGACAGTCCCATCGCGCACCTACAGCGCGGCAGCGATGGAATCACTCGTGTGGTGGCCGTGACCAGCAGCGAGGACATCCGGCAGGCGTTGAGCGAGGCGCAAGGCAATCGGCTACAGTCGCCAAGCCTAGGGCGCGTGCCTGAGGGAACGGCAGAGGCGGACACCTCGGCCTCCGAGTCGTCCAATCCGCAGCAGGTGCTGGATATCCAGGCGCGCATGCAAGCCTCTGTCGCGGCGCAGGCGCGGCAAGAACGCGAACAGCAAGATCGTCTTGCGCAAGAGCAGCACGCCGCGCAGGTGCGCGAGCACCTCCAGCAGGCACAGCCGGAGCGCGAAGATCGGCCGCAGAGCGAGCAAGTGCTCCAGGCCCACGCGGTGTTGGAAGGCCAACGCCAAGTCGAGCAGCAGCGCGAACAGCAAGAACGCCAACTACAAGAGAGGCAGGCACAGACCAGCCAGCAACGCGAGCTGCAGGAGCGTGAGGAAAGGGATGTCCAGGAACGTCAGGCGCAGGAGCGCCAAGCCCAAGACAACCAGCAGCGGGAGCAGCAAGAGCGCCAGGCTCAAGAAGCCACGCGGGTTGAAGTCCAGGAACGTCAAGCTCAGCAAGCGCAGCAGCAAGACCCCAGCCAGCACGCCTCGCAACAAGCCGATCCTCAGCCGCACGCTCCGACTGCGGCGCTGGCTCAGCAAACGCCGCAGCCCGAGTTGCAGCAGGCAGACGCCTACCAGCAGCTAGAAGCGCATAACCAATGGGCAGGCGAACACCCGGCTCACACCACACCTGACTCACGGATGCAGGCACCTGATCCAGGCGACGCGCAGCCGCATCAAGCACAAGAACCGTCACGCGCGCTGGAAAGGCATGCGTTGGAGAGTCACGACGCTGCGCACCTCCAAGTGCCTCCCTCTGGTGGCCAGGAATTCGGCAGCCAGCCCTCACAAAACGCGGAGGCCGATGCGGTGCCGCCAGCACTGCATCCCCAGGTGCAAACGCAGCAAGCAGAGATGGAGCCAGCGTCGGTCCGTGAGCAAGACGTGGCACGTGAGCGGGAGGTGGAGCCGGTTCGCGTCATATCCGCAACAACGCCTGCGTCAGAAGAACCGATGATTGCATCGCAGTCCGCGCGGTATTCCACTTCTGAACGAGATGCGGGGGCAGATCAGCCCCGTCCTTCAGACGCGCCGCATTCCTATCAGGAAGCGGCTTTGCTGCCAGCAGCACACCTCGCCCAAGCACACGAGCAGTTCCTGGAAGCCAGTGCGGTGAGTCGTTCCTCCGTGGGGGCAGCAGACGCGGAAAGCCAACGCACTCAATCGACCCCGACACATGACCGCAGCGCCGCAGACCCGGGTGGTGCAATCTTCCTGGAAGAGACCATGCGCTCGCTGCGTCAACTGCAACAGGAGATTGAGGCGGCGGATCGGGAAGACGAACGCTTCCACCAGGAATGGAGGAAGTATCGCGAGCGCGGAGAACCTTATCCCTTCGCTCAAAAGAGGGCGCTAGACCAGGAGGGTGGCGGCATTGATGCGTTCAGCGCGCACCAACCAAGTGGCCGCTCGCCCAGTGAAGCGGCTGAGCAAGCCGAGTCCTTTCCGCTTCTAGCTCAGCGTTCCACCGAGCCAGGGGTAGGAGATGCACCAAACGAGTCGCCGAAAGCTGAGCGCAAATCCATCACGGGCGACCCGGACGTAGACGAGGTCCTCTACGCGCTCGACAGCAAGAACGAGTTGGCGATCGAGCAAGCGCTGAACCGGGTGGCCAACAGCGCAGCGACGCAGGCGCTCATCAAAAGAGGCAACGAGTTCCTGGAGGCGCAGGCCCAGCAGGAGGCCCAGGAGCTCGCCACCACACGCCAGGCGCTGGGGATGGATGTCTCAGCGGAAATCAACACCAGCCGCGGGCCGGTGATGGTGATGACCTTGCCGGAGTTCGCCAAGGGGCCGATGCAGAGCGGTCCCCAAGGAGACGGCGGTGGGGGTGGAGACGGCGGTGGCGGCGGTGGCGGCGGGGGAGGAGGCGGTGGTGGTGGTGGAGGGGGTGGCGGTTAGTCAAAATCGCTTCCGTGACCAGCCGAGCTCAGGAGACCCCATGGACAGGCAAGACGCCGCCGCAATGGCGGAAATGATGGCGATGTTGAACGCGTCGAACGCCTCGCTGCAGGAAACGGTCAAAGTGCTGACGACGTTGGTGGCATCCATGCAGCAGCGCGAACAACGGCTGCGCGAGGTGGTCGCCGAGCAACTTCAGGTAGTCCAACACGCGGCCAGCAGCGCCGATGCCAAGGTCAATCGGGTGCTGGAGAATGCGTTGCCGCGGTTGACGCAGCTGACCAATCAAGCGTTGACGCAGACATTGGAGCCGGCCGCCAAGCGGTTCAACAAAGAGATGGCCACTGCGGATGAGACATTGCAGCAAGCCACTCGACGTTACGCGCAGGCCCAGCAGTCCTTGGAAACAAAGATCACGCGACGCATGGGCATTGCATCCGCCACGATGCTCGTGGCCGGCGTGTTGGGCCTGGGTGCGGTGGCCTACTCGGTTGGCATGATCACCGAAAAGCGAACCGAACTCGCACAGCTTCGAGCGTCCATCGACTACCTGGATCGCGTGTCCCGTGCCGACCTAGCTCCATGTGGCGAAGACCGGCTCTGCGCCACCTTCGAGAAGAATGGGCCGCGTTACGGCAAACAGCGGCAATACAGAGCGATTAACCTGCGCACTGCAGCTGCTATGCGGTGATCACACCAAAGGCGTTCAGACGCATGTCGAGCACCCTTGGAGCAATCAACGAAATGGCTATGCGGGCGGTGCTGGGTGCGGCATACCCGATCGCAACCGCCAGGACACAAACGCCAGTGCTCTTACGATTCCCAATTCCCCACTCCCGATTCACCGCTTCACATCAAACCGCGCATCGCCCACGCAGGCCTGCACATCGGCCACCGACAGCGGATTGAAATCGCCGGGAATCGAATGCTTCAGGCAACCGGCGGCCAGGCCGAAGCGCGCCGTGTCCTCCAACGACCAGCCTTCGATCAGGCCGTGCAGCACGCCGGCCGCAAACGCATCGCCACCGCCGATGCGGTCGATGATGGGGGTGAGTTCCTCGCTGGGCGCGCGTGCCACCGCGCCATCGCGCGGCACCAGCATCGCGCCCAGGCTGTGGTGGTCCACGTTGTGCGCCACGCGCTGCGTGCACGCCATCAACTGCAGCTGCGGGAAGGCAGCGAAGGCTTGCTGCGCGGCCGCTTCCACGCGCGCTTCCAGCGTGTCCTGCGCAAACTCGCCGCCCAGCACCACGCCGATGTCGCGGTAGTCGGCAAACACCACATCCGCGCAGGCAAACAGCTGATGCAGGATGCCGCGCGCATCGCCCTGCCAGCGTTGCCACAGCTTGGGCCGGTAGTTGCCATCGAACGACACCTTCACCCCGGCCGCACGCGCGGCACGTGCCGCCGCCAGCGTGGCCTGCGCCACCTCCGCGCCCAATGCCGGGCTCACCCCGGACAGATGCAGCCACTGCGCGCCTTCCAGCAGACGCGGCCAGTCGTAGGCGTCGGCCGGTGCCAGCGCAAAGGCCGAGTCGGCGCGGTCGTAGATCACTTCGCTGGGGCGATGGATCGCCCCGGTGGTCAAGAAATACAGGCCCATGCGGCCGTCCACGCGCCGCACATGGCGGGTATCCACCTCATGCCGGCGCAGTTCGCCCAGCACCGCGGCGCCCAACGGGTTGTCCGCCACCGTGCTGACCATCGCCACCTCGTGGCCGAAATGCGCCAGCGAAACGCCGACGTTGGCCTCCGCACCGCCGCAGTGCACATCCAGCCGAGGCTGCTGCAGCAGCAGCGCATGACCAGGCGCCCCCAGGCGCAGCAACAACTCACCAAAACACAGGATACGGGCACGGCTCATGCGGCAATTACCTCGGCTGGGTGGTGCGTGACGGGCGGGGGCGCCGGCGCACACTGAGATGACCATCGGTGTCATTCTAGCCGGCACGAAATGCCGGCTGCTACGGCCATGATGCGACGTGAAGTGACCGCTTGCACCCGTTTTTCGGAAATTTGGTGGCGTTTTCTGCTGCGCTGCAAGATGTTACGGGACGATTCAGCTGGTAACGTCGTTTTGACCAGCGGTGTCATTGCCGCTCTCAACCCGCTATTTCACATTGTTCATGGACCCTTGGGAGGGGAGGACATGCAATTTCGGACCACCAGCCGGAAGACACCGGTTACCTTGCTTGCGCTGTCGATCGGCCTGGCGCTGAGCGGCCAGGCTGCCGCACAAGACGCCGCCCAATCGCCCGCCGAGCCCGCCGTCGACCTGGACACTGTCACGGTGACCGGTTACCGCGCCAGCGTCGAGAAGGCCCTGGACATCAAGCGCGGCGAAGCCGGCGTGGTCGATGCCATCGTGGCCGAGGACATCGGCAAGTTCCCCGACCTCAACCTGGCCGAGTCGCTGCAGCGCATTCCTGGCGTGGTGATCACCCGCGACGCTGGCGAAGGCCGCGCCATCACGGTGCGTGGCCTGGGCCCGGAATTCACCCGCGTGCGCATCAACGGCATGGAAGCGCTCACCACCGTGGGCGCCGGCGACCAGAGCGGCGGCACCAACCGCGGCCGTGGCTTCGATTTCAACGTCTTCGCCTCGGACCTGTTCTCGCAGCTGATCGCACGCAAGACGGCCTCGGCCGATGTGGAAGAGGGCTCGCTGGGGGCCACCGTCGACCTGCGCACCGCGCGCCCGTTCGACTACAGCGGCTTTACGTTTGCCGCCAGTGGCCAGGCGGCCTACAACGCCATGGCCGAGAAGGCCAACCCGCGTGTGGCTGCGTTGATCGCCAATACCTGGGCCGACAACACCTTCGGCGCCTTGCTGTCAGTGGCCTACACCGAGCGACAGGTACTGGAAGAAGGCTCCAACACCGGCCGCTGGGCCAACGGGACGAGCAACGGCAACTTCAGTGCGGCATCGCCATTTGCGGCCGCACGCTCGGCCGACGTGTACCACCCGCGCTTCCCGCGTTATGTGCAGATGGAACACGACCAGCAGCGCCTGGGCGTGACCGGGTCGTTGCAGTGGAAGCCCACCGACCGCACCACCATCTCGCTGGACGCGCTGTACTCCAAGATCGACGCCACGCGCGATGAGCATTACATCGAGGCCATCTCCTTCAGCCGCGGTCGCGACAGCGGCACGCCGCGCCGCGCCGACCGCGACGGCAAGCCGGCCACCATCGTGCGCAATGGCGAGATCCGCAACAACGCGCTGGTGTACGGCGAATTCGACAACGTCGATATCCGCTCGGAAAACCGCCACGACGAGTGGAACACCGAGTTCAAGCAGGTCAGCCTGGATCTGGAGCACCGCTTCAGCGATGCCTTCTCCGTGTCCGGCCGTGTCGGTACCTCGCGCTCGGCGCACGAGAACCCGGTGCAGACCACCATCATCATGGACAAGTACGACGTCGACGGGTACAGCTACGACTATCGCGGCAACAACCGCGCGCCGGTGCTGAACTACGGCATCGACCCGACCAATCCTGCCGGGTGGGAGCTGGCCGAAATCCGCCTGCGTCCGCAGACGGTCGACAACGATTTCGATACGGCGCAGATCGACTTCAACTGGAACATCAGCCCCGGCTTCCGCCTCAAGGGTGGCGTGCTGGCCAAGGACTACACCTTCAGCACGGTTGAGCTGCGTCGCGCCAGCGAAGTGTCGGTGCCGACCTTTGCCAATGGCACCCGCATCGTGCCGACGGACCTGACCGAGCAGGCAGGCCTGAAGGGCATCAACGGCAGCCCGTCCAACTGGGTCGTTCCCAATCTGGATGCCGTGGCCAACCAGCTCGGCATCTACAGCAACACCGGCACCTACGCCGTGGCGCCGCGTGCCAACAACACCCGCAGCGTCGAAGAAAAAGACCGCGGCGTCTGGTTGATGGGCGAGTTCTCCACCGACCTGGGCTCCATCCCGCTGTCGGGGAATTTCGGCGTGCGCTATGTGCGCACCGAGCAGGAGTCCACCGGCTATGCGTTGATCAACAACGCGCCGGCGCTGACCACGGTGGGCCGCAAGTACAACAACACGCTGCCCTCGTTCAACCTGGTGGCCGAGCTCGCGCCCGACCTGCTGCTGCGTCTGGGCGCGGCCAAGGTGATGTCGCGTCCCGGCCTGGGCAGCCTCACGCCCGGTGTGACCGTGGCCGTGGCCGGCGGCGCACGCACCGTGTCAGGCGGCAACCCGGATCTGGATCCGATCGAAGCCACCAATGTCGATCTTGGCCTGGAGTGGTACTTCAACGAAGGCGCGATGCTGGGCGTCGGCGTGTTCTACAAGGACATCGAAAGCTTCATCCAGACCGCACGCGAAGTGCGCCCCTATTCCAGCAGTGGCCTGCCGGCCTCCTTGCTGGATGGCACCGGCGCCAGCATCAACGACGACTTCACCTTCAGCATTCCGTTGAACACGCCCGGTGGCGAGTTGAAGGGCGTGGAAGCGAACTATGTCCAGCCATTTACGTTCCTGCCGGGCAAGTGGGCCAACCTGGGCGTGCAACTGAACTACACCTGGGTGGATTCGCAGATCCAGTACCTGTCCAGCACCGGCGCACCGGTGATGAAGAACGACCTGACCGGGCTGTCGCGCTCGTCGTGGAATGCAACCTTGTTCTACGAGGGCGAGTCCTTCGCCGGCCGCATCTCGGCCACCAATCGCGACGATTACCTGACCCAGGCCCCCGGCACGGAAGCGGGGTTCAACGTGGATGGCGTGCACGGCATGACCGGCACCACCATGATCGACGCCTCGCTGCGCTACAAGATCAGCAAGCAGCTTGAGTTGAGCCTGGAGGGCATCAACCTCACCAACGAAGCGTCCGACGAATGGGTGTGGTCGCCGCAGACCGGCGAGTTGCCGCTGCAGTACACCGAAACCGGCCGCCAGTACTTGCTGGGCCTGCGCTACAAGTTCTAAGTGCAGCCAAGTCGCGCCAAGAGATCTCCGTCCGCTACGTACATCGCGTAGCGGGCGCGAGATCGACGGTGCAACGCATCTGTACGACGCACCGCTGGCCGCATACCGCTGCACGCAATGCAGTGGTGATTGCAACCCGCCCACGCCGCGCACAACGCACCGCCCTGGTCATCGGCGTGCGTCCAGTGGCGACCAAGGTGCGATGCACGCGCAGGCTGGCACCGCGTAGTCTATGCAGGCCATCGCGGCGCCGGGCAAGACATGTGGCAGACCCGTGCCGGCGTGGGGCTGTCATCCCCATGCAGTTTCGAATATTCGCCGCGCGGTGACCCCGTGCGGCGATGCTTTTTGAGGAGTCAGGCAGTGAGCGTGCAGAAGTGGTGGACGAGTGTGCTGTTGTTGATTGCGCTGCCGATGCGTGCGGCCGCCGCCGATGCACCGGAATTGTTGTTCCGCGTCTCGGCCGACCAGAGCCTGCAAGCCGATGTCGCCCGTGGCGATGGCGTGCCCAATTTCCGCGACAAGATCGCGCTGGTGCCCACCGGCAAACGCGGCAACGCCATCGAGTGGGCCGACGACGGCGTGCTGTCGTGGAATGCGCCCGGCAACCTCTACACCCAGCGCGGCACCCTCAGCTTCTTCTGGCGTTCGCGTTACCCGGTCGGCGAAGCGCCGTTCGTGATCTTCCGCGTCGGCTACGCCGATCACACCAGCTGGGACATGGCCTGGCTGCGCATCGACTGGAACGGCCACGGCTTCGATGCCTTCGTCACCGATGCCAATCTCGCGCGCACCCGCGTCTCGTTCAAGCTCGACAGGAATCCGGCCGCCAGCGACTGGACCCACATTGCGTTTGCCTGGGACGAAACCCGCGGCGTGCGCCTATATGTCGATGGCAAGGAAGCCGCACGCGCAGACTGCGGCGCGCCTTGCGCCAATGGCGGTTCGCTCGATTACGACGCCGCGCTCGACCAGTTCGGCCTCGCCGGCCGCGTGATGTCGCCGCACCAGGTGCAGAGCCGCTATAACTTCCTGCGCGGCAGCGACTTCGACGAGATCCGCATCTACGACCGCATGCTCGACGCCGGCGGCGCGGCCGCACTCGCGCGCCTGCAGGAACCCACCACCGCACCCGCCATCGCTGCGGACGCGCAATACGCCGCCTTCCTGCATCGCTACGGCTGGGACAACGGCCATGCACCGCCCGCATTGACCGCACCGGTCACGCGCATCCGCAAGGTGGAATTCACCGACGCGCGCGACCTCAAACAATGGATGTGGAAGGCCACCGACGGCATCGCCGAAACCACCTGGCCCGGCGTCTACAACCGCTCGCGGCTGCCGGGACGCAACGACTACTTCCAGCTGCCCGACTGGAACACCTATGTCGAAGGCGGAAAAGCGCTCGACCTTTCCCTGCCGGACGAACCCTTCAACCGTATCGAACTACGCGGCGCCGCCTACGGCCAGGCCACCTACGCTGCACCTAATGCACAGCCGCAACCCCTGTTCGCACGTCAACAAGGCGTGGTGCGCAGCCTGGATCAGTTCGAAGAACACCGCGGCGGCACCCTGCGCTTTGCCAACACCGCGCAAGAAACGCCCATCCAGGAAATCTGGGCCTACAACGTACAGCCGGGCGAGGTGCCCAAAGGCAGCGCGCAACTCAGCTACACCGTGCGCAGCGACATCCAGCCCGACTACGACAACCTCGCCGAACTGCGCGGTGTCATCGCCGGCCGCTACCCGCCGGGCGAGCGCCAGACCGTCATCGCGTTGCCCACCAAGGCGCCGGCACGCAAGCGCCCCAGCGACAAGACCGCAGTAACGAATCAGCACCCCATCGTGCACATCCTGGTGCCCTCCAGCCTGGGCGACCCGCCGCCGGATCAGCCGCTGATGCGCAGCTGGTCCTACGGCTGGGAAAACATGCACGACGGCCTGGACGGCATCGCCATCACCTTGCCGGCGCTGAACCTGCCAGCCACCCACAACGGCAGCATCCCGCTCAACATCCGCATCAAGGACCCCATCTGGCCCGCGCGCGACATGATCGATGTCTCGGTCGCAGTCGTCCCTGGTCAAGCGCGCACGCTATGGCTGGATCTGCGCGACAGAATCCTCAGCAACGACAGCCTCATGCTCAGCATCGCCGCCGCCGCACCCGGCTTCGACGCCAACGCGCTCGACGGCACCCAGCTGCAGTTGGTGTTCAAACCGCGCGCCGAGGCCATCAAAGAGCACGTTGCCGACCGCTTCAACCAGGTCAAGGACAACTGGGGCTTTTTGGTCGAAGAACACACCACCTCCAAGCGCCAGCTGCTCTACAAACGGCTGGATGCCGACATCACCGATCTCTTGCGCGTCGACCCGGACCATGCCCTCGGCCGCCAGTACTGGAACGACATCAGCTACGCCAACCAGAGCGAATTGCCGGTCGAGATGCCGGCCGTGCCCAAGGGCGTGCCCGCCTGGGCGTTCTGGCAGCTGCAGGACCTCAGCGCCACCCGCCGCTACATCCGCTGGTGGATCGAGCAGCGCCAGGTGGCCTACGGCGATTTCGGCGGCGGCATCTCCGACGACTCGGACCTGGTGCAGCAATGGCCCGGCGTCGCGCTGATGGGTGTGGACCCGGACATGCTCAACGCCTCCATGCTGGCGCTGTCCGATGCCAACTACCGCAACGGCATGTTCACCAACGGCCTGTCCACCATCGAAACCGACGAGCTGCACTCGTACGAGGAGGGCATCAACCTCAACAGCGCCCTGCTGTACCTCAACTGGGGCGACCCGCGCACCGTCGAGCGCCTGATGCAAACCGTCAAAGCCTTCGACAGCATCATCCAGGTCAACCCGCAGGGCCACCTGTTGTTTGCCAGCAACTGGTTCGGCGGCCGCAAGGTCTACCGCGAACCCAACTGGCAATGGCAAAAACCGTACTCCTTCCCCATCGTGCACCCGGCCATCCTGATGGGCGGCTATAACGCCGACCCCAACAGCCGCCGCATCGTCACCGGCCTGGCCGACGGCTATCTCGCCCACGCCTACACCAACGCCAAGGGCAACTGGGCCCTGCCCAACGAGATCAACTGGCAAACCGGCAAGACCCGCGGCGGCGAGCTGTTCGAAGGCAGCGGCGGCGCCGACACGCTGCACACTTTCTGGGCCGCCTACCGCTTCACCGGCGAAGATCGCTATCTCAAACCCATTAACTACCGCGTCGCCAACAGCGGCCCGAACGGTTTATCGCTGCTCAACGAAAACTTTCTCGACGTCATGGGCAAGCGCAATGACTGGGCCAGCAAGTTGATCGACGCCGCAAACAAAGACGACGGCAGCGCCCCGGACTTCCCGCACCATGTGGCCTGGGAGCAAACCGGCAACCTGGATTATCTCGCCGCCATTTACCGCAGCGAGGCAAGAGAGAAACTGCAGAACTTCTACATGAACACCGAAGGCCACTGGTGGAGCGACCGCGTGGAATCCCCCACGGTCAACCTGCAACGCGCACGCCTTGGCGGCGTGGCCCTCAAGCGCAACCAAACCTACCCCGGCCACACCGTCAGCTGGCGCTTCGCCGATCCAGAAGCCGCCACCCAAGTGGCCATCGCCATCCCCGCACCAAAGCAAGACCGCTTCACTGTCATCGCCTATAACACCTCCAATAAAACTCAGCGCGCCAGCATGACCGGCTGGAACGTCGCCCCGGGCCAATGGCGCATCACCCAAGGCGTGGACAGCGACGGCGACGGCAAGATCGACGGCACCGGCACCACGCGCGAGGTGGCCTTCGAGAAAAGTGCGGCCATCGACATCGACTTCCCCGCAGGCCGCACCACCATCCTGCAGCTCGAACGCATCGCAGCCACCACCCCGGTCGAACTGCGCCCAGACCTGGGCATCGGCCATGGCGACGTGCGCGTAACCGCAGATGCCATTGAAGTGACCGTGCATAGCCTTGGCCACGCCGATGCACCGGCGGGGTTTGTGGTGTTGGAGGATGGGCGTGGGAAGGAGTTGGCAAGAGCCGCGTTCCCGGCGCTTGCCGCACCACGCGACCTGCAGCCAATCACCACCCAGGTACGCCTGCCGCTAACCAACGCCGCGAATCTAAAATCCGCGCACCTGCGTGTGATGACCGAAGGCAACGCCCCAGAGATTACCGGCCTCAACAATAGTCTCGCTCTACCCACCCCAGCCAAGCCGGCAACCGCAGAAAATAGCCAATAACCCAACACACCAAGCCCTTCTCCCGCACGCGGGAGAAGGTGCCCGAAGGGCGGATGAGGGCAAAGCCGATAAAGCCAGCGATCAGTCGCGTAAGCGCATTGACGCAATCCAAAAACTCGGCGAGGATCAAGGTGTGAAATATTAATGCAGCCGCAAAGCCACACATTTCTTCAGGGGGAAGAAACAATGTTGAGCAAGGCATGGAGCATCGTGGCACTGACTGTGGCTGCGCTGGGGATGCGGCGGAACACGTGGTGTCAGAGGGACATAGCTGAAAAGTAGTGAACTTCAAGCCCGTGGCGATTTACCACGATCAGGGAGTCAGCGAGAATCAGGTCATGTCGCGCCTTGACGACCCATTAGAAGTTAGCCCGCAATCACGATACGGAGATCCCTGATGGCCCTACCAGAAAGCTACACATTGAAGCCTAGCGCTATACCTGCGTACTTCGATGCAATGCTGGATGCACAGCCCCCGGAGCGCTTTTCACTAAAATTTCTTGAGAATCTTGGATTCACCTCGACCAATGACCGGTTGTTTATTGGCATTCTTAAAGATTTGGGGTTTCTGAATCGCGATGGTGCGCCGCAGGCTCGATACTTCGAATTTTTAGATAAAAGCCAGTCGAAGAAGATTGTGGCGGATGGAATTCGGGATGGCTACTCAGAACTTTTTGCAATAAATACCAAAGCCAACGCGTTCTCCGTTGAGGATGCGAAGAATAAGCTGCGCACGCTTTTCGCTGGCAAGAAGACAGAGCTTGTGATATCTAATATTGCAAAGACGTTTAAAGCGTTATGTGACTATGGTGACTTTACTGCCCCAGCGCCACTTAAAAAAGAATCCCAAATCGATGGAGAGCAGCAGGTGACTCCAAAGCCCGCTGCCCAAGCTGAAAAGAAGGATCAGGAGCAACGGCAGTCGGTAGGCAAAATTCAAGTGTCGGGTTTGCAGTACCACATCAACATCGTGCTGCCTGAAACACGGGATCAGGCGGTGTTTGATGCAATATTCAAGTCAATGCGCGAGCATCTTGGATGAGCCACTTGGACCTTTACTCATTTGTCTATAGAGCGGTTCTCACTGAGGAAGCTTTAGACAGGAATGGGCGCCAGCGCCGCGGCCACTTCGGCCAGGAGGAAGCACGAAGTGTGCAGCGGACTCTTTCTTATGATTTCCTTGACCCTGACCTCTTGAACGAGGCGCAGCGAATGTCGGTTGTTTACGCTGCAATTCATGCATTCGAGAACGCCGTTCGTCTATTGGTAACGAAAGCTATGGCGGAGGAGAACGGTGAAGCTTGGTGGACCAAGGTTCCTGAGCGAATTCGAAGAACTTCGAAAACTAGGATGGAGGAGGATGCAAAGCATCGCTGGCACGGGGCGAGAGGCGTGCAAGAGATAAACTACTGCGACTTCAGTGACCTTTCTTCGATTATAGTTACGAACTGGGAAGTGTTTGATGACCTGCTCGGCAACATGGAATGGGCTAAGGCCACACTCACAGCACTTGAAAAAAGCCGAAACATAGTGATGCACGGGGGGTCGCTTGCCAAGGAGGACGTAGAACGTATCGGCATGAACATCCGTGATTGGATCCGGCAGGCGGGCTAGTATTTAATTAAGATCGAAGCCGCTTCGCGGCGCGAATTAATTTGGGCGTTAGGCATAATGAAAGACGTAAAAGATAATGGGCCCAGGTTGAGCTACCCCCGATTTCTCGGACAGGTTAATTAGGGAACAACAACCATCTTCTCGAACTCGGCAGGCGAGCGGTAGCCCAGCGCACTGTGCAACCGCTGCCGGTTATAGAACACTTCGATGTACTCGAACACCTTCCCGCGCGCTTCGTCGAGACTGGCGAAGCGCTCGTGGTGCGTCAGTTCCTGCTTGAGCGAACTGAAGAAGCTTTCCATCACTGCATTGTCGTAAGGCATGCCCTTGCGACTCATGCTCGCGACTAGCCCGGCTTCCTGCAATTGCCGCTGATACGCACCGCTGTTGTATTGCGTGCCCTGGTCGCTATGGTGGATTGCGTCCTTCACTGGCCGCCGGCGTTGGAGCGCCATGGCCAGTGCAGCGCTGGCCAATGCCTGATCGGCCCGCTGGCCCATCGCCCAGCCCGCGATCTGCCGGCTATGCATGTCCAGCACCGCCGCCAGGTACAACCAGCCCATCCGGGTCGGCACGAAGGTGATGTCCGCCACCCACACCCGATCTGGCCCCGGACTGTCAAACGGCCATGCCAGCCGGTTAGGCGCCACCGCTACTCGCTGGTATGTGCTGCGCGTGCGCAGATAGCGTTGCCGCCGTTTGGTGCGGATCGTAAAGAGTAACGGGGCAGAGTAACGGGGTCAGGTTCACATATAAAGTCAACCTGGACCATCCCCGATTTCTCGGACCGTTTAATTAAGGAACATCCGTCCTTTCAAACTCGACCGGCGAGCGATAGCCCAAAGCACTGTGCAGGCGCTGGCGGTTGTAGAACACCTCGATGTATGTGAATAGCTTTGCGCGTGCCTCGTCGAGGCTTACAAACTGCTCGTGGTGCGTCAGCTCCTGCTTGAGCGAACTGAAGAAGCTTTCCATCACTGCGTTGTCGTACGGCATGCCTTTGCGGCTCATGCTTGCCACCAAGCCCGCCGCCTGCAACTGCCGCTGATACGCGCCGCTGGTGTACTGCGAGCCCTGATCGCTGTGATGGATGGTGCCCTTTGATGGTCGACGGCGTTGTAGTGCCATCTCCAACGCCGCACTGGCCAGGGCTTGGTCGGCACGAGCGCCCATCGCCCAGCCCGCAAGGTGACGGCTGTGCATGTCCAGTATCGCTGGCAGGTACAGCCAACCGCCGCGGGTGGGCACGAAGGTGATATCGGCGACCCAGACCCGATCACGTCCAGGGCTGACGAAGGGCCATGCCAAGCGGTTCGGCGCCACGATGGCGCGTTGGTAGGTGCTACGCGTGCGCAGATAGCGCTGACGGCGCTTGCTGCGGATGCCGTGCGCTCGACGCAGTCGCTCTACCCGATGCCGGCCACAGGTTTCACCTTGCTGGCGCAGGGCTTGCCACATGCGCAGGGCACCATAGGCTTGATACGTCTGCAGGTGCATGTCTTTGATCCGCTCCAATAGCCGCGCGTTCTCTTGCACACGCGTTCCAGGACGACGTCCGCGCCACGCGTAGTAGCCGCTCGGATGTCGACTCCCCGTAAACTTGATCCAGCCATAACTAGAGGTCTCCGGGCACACTAGCCATCAAGGAGACCACCAATGCGCAAGAGCAAGTTCACCGATAGCCAGATCGTCGCCACGCTGAAGCAGGTCGAGGGTGGCCGCCAAGTCAAGGATGTGTGTCGTGAGCTAGGGATTTCCGATGCGACGTACTACGTCTGGAAATCCAAGTACGGCGGCATGGAGGCCGCTGATGTGCAGCGCCTTCGCGACCTGGAGACCGAGCACAACAAGCTCAAACGCATGTACGCCGAGCTGGCGATGGAAAACCATGCATTGAAGGATGTCATCGCAAAAAAACTGTAGACCCGGCGCACAAGCGCCCGCTTCTGGCCTGGCTCATCGAGCAGCATGGCTGGAGCGAGCGCCGGGCCTGTTCGGTGGTTGGCGTGGCGCGCTCGACGATGCGCTATCAGCGTCGTCCCGATCGGGATGATGAGGTTATCGCGCTGTTGTCCGAGTTGGCCGAGCGTTTTCCTGAGCGTGGATTTGGAAAACTTTTTCAAATCATCCGCCGTCGCGGACATGTGTGGAACCACAAGAGGGTCTGGCGCGTGTATTGCCTGATGAAGCTCAATCAACGTCGTCGCAGCAGGCGCCGGGTACCGACGCGTCATCCACAGCCGCTGGCCTGCGGTGATCGACCCAATGCTGGATGGTCGATCGACTTCATGTCCGATGCGTTATGGGACGGTCGGCGTTTTCGCACGTTCAATGTCATCGACGATTTCAGTCGGGAAGCCTTGGCGATCGAAGTGGACCTGAATCTTCCGGCCGCCCGCGTCATCCGCACGTTGGAACGCATCGCAGCTTGGCGCGGCTATCCGAACAAGCTACGTTTGGACAACGGGCCGGAATTTGTCGCGCTGGCCTTGTCCGAGTGGGCCGAGCGTAAGGGCATCGCCTTGGACTTCATTGAACCGGGGCGTCCGATGCAGAACGGTTTTATCGAACGCTTCAACGGCAGCTACAGGCGCGGCGTGCTGGACATGCATCTCTTCCGCACGCTGAGCGAGGTCCGCGAACAGACCGAACACTGGCTTGCCGACTACAACCAACAGATCCCGCACGACAGCCTGGGCGGACTAACGCCCGCTGAGTTCCGTGATCAACATCAACCGCAGACCTCTAGTTTTAGCTGGCATTGAATTGCGGGGAGTCGACAAATCGGCGATACGGTTCAATGAAGAGCCCGTCTCTCAGTGTTCCAGCTGCCGGCGGTAAGAACAGGGTTGGCCTGCTACGTAGTCAGCTCAACCCAGTTGCCAGGGGGACTAGCCCACAAACGCCTGCCGATGATCGCGAACAAAGTCATCGAATGTATGCGGCCGCTTCCCGGTGAGCCGCTCGATCTCGAACGTGGGATCGATGTCATGATGGCCTGCCACCACATCTGCGAATTGCACGGTCAGGCCCTTGGCCATCCACGGCGAGTTGCCGGTCGCACGCATCAAGACGCGAAACACCGGCGTTGGCAGGTCGAGATAACGCACCTTGCGCCCGATGATTTTCGATAGGCGCGAGGTTGCTGCCTGCATGTCGAGCGTCTCGGGACCAGTGAGGAAATAGGTTGCACCTGCGTGCCCTTCTTCGGTCAGTACCGTGGCCGCCACGCGTGCGATGTCGCGGGTGTCGATCCACGACACGCTGCCCCGGCCGGCTGCCATCGGGAACACGCCCTTGGCGATCGGATCCTTGAACCACAGGAAATTCTGCATATACGCGGTAGGCTTGAGGATGGTCCACGCGATGCCTGAGGCGCGCAGGTGGTGGTCGATCAGGGCATGCGATTTCGCCCACGGCACCGGCGAACGCACGTTGCAATCGGATGCCGACACTTTCACGATCCGACCGATGCCGGCGCGCTTGGCTGCATCGATGGCGGCCGTCTCCTGAGCGACTTGCTCGGGAGTGGGCGGGGTGATGAGAAACAGCGTGTGGCAGCCCTGCATTGCGCCTTGCAGCGTCTCGGGTGTGTCGAAGTCGCCCAGTACGGCATCCATGCCCTTCTGCTGCAGGTTGTCCACCTGCTCCTGCTTGCGGCACATCGCGCGGAATGGCGTGCCCGCTTGCTGTAACTGCCTACACAGTTCGCCGCCGATACCACCCGTGGCACCTGATACCAGAATCATGATTGCATTACTCCTGCAGTTTGACGATGGAACTGGAAGCGCTGGGCACTTCACCCAGATACTCCGAGATGACAGCGCTCATCTGCTCAAGCGTGCGGACGGCATCGCGGATGCGATCGATGCCGATCTTGTCCGCGATTGCTTGATCGACGGGGGCAACGGCGTTTTCAGCGCCGTTGACGGCCTTGATGCCTGCGCGGGTAAGGACAACGAGCTTGGCGCGTAGGTGATGGGGATTCGGCTGGAACTCGACCAGCCCCTGCTCGGCAAGTACATCCACGATGCGCTGCACTGCCTGCCGGGTGAGGCCCATGTTGCGTGCAATGGAAGCAGCGGGCAGCGGCGCTGGTGCGTAACGCAGCGCGGCTAGCACCTGCCACCACGCACTGGTGAGCCCCAGGTGGGCAACCAGCTCGTTGCCAGCGCTGACCAAGCGGCCATTGGCCGCGAACACTGCTAGCGCCAACTCGCGGACATGCTCGTTGTCGGTCTGCATACGAAGGCTCTTTCTCAAGTCGACAACATGTTGTCAATTGAAAAGTGAGCTGCGTGTGATTGTGTAGCGTAAGGTCTGGTTACGAGACATGGCTCGCTACGAATGAAAAGCGGGCCGCTCGGGTACTTCGTCTTGCGAGCGCATCTATGCAATCGACGCAGACCGGCCGAGCATGCTTGGTGTCGAATGCAGAGAGACTTGCCTGCAAATCAATTGAAAAATAATCAATGGAATGGTTTTAGCGGTCCATTGTCATTGGACGAACACGTAGCGTGAATGCAGCAGAGCATGCCGTTCTCGTGGTAGCGCTCAAGCGTTATGTCACATGGACGTCAGGCCCACTGATGCGCAAGGTCTGATCCTGAAGGTACTTGCTCGATCCGATGCCATTGGCCAGCGAGACGAACAGCGTTGAGAGACGCGCTTGTCTTGGTGGCAGCGACCCAGCTGATGTACTCCTCAGTTGGTCGAGATGTTGGCCTGCAGTGCGTGGGTCAGGCTTCCTTACGTGGCCCCTGTCACCAAGAAGCGCACGCGATCGCCACGGTAATGGTAGGCGCTCCACTGACACACCACAGCCGCGCTTGTTTGATTTTCGTCAATTCCACCGACACATGAAATTCGCAGTGGGGGTGCTTGACTGCATGGGTCAAGAATCGTTGCGGAGTCGCGCATGAGTGCAGTCACGGGTGGCAGGGTCGGTCGGGCAGCGTGCCGGCATGTGTCAGTACGGCAAGGTTCGGTACGTGTAGGTGATGGTGCGGCGTGCAGTGAGCAAAGGCTCGCATCACTGCCAAACGGCAAGCAGGCGCTGGCTTCACTCGTAATGGCGCCCCTGCGCGCCGTTGTTCGCTGAGGGGGCGCCATGCGCATCTGTGTTCTCAATGACGCACTGAAGGACCCGACCGGGCTGGAGCAGCGCTGCGTGGCGGCACGCGAGGCTGGCTGCGATTACGTGGTGATGGCCGCGCCCTTCGAGCGCGATGCCGAAGGCCGTTTGATCGAGCCGGCGGCCGGTGCCCCGACGCAAATGCAGCGCCTGCACGAGTCGGTGCAGGCGGCGCGCCGTGCGGGGGTAAAGCTGTTGATCGATGTGCGCCTGGACGAAGTGGGCGGTGCCAGTGCGGTGGTGCGCGATAACCCACAGTGGTTCCGCGCGCGCAGCACCGCGGTTCCGGACCCGCGTCAGCCGCGTGCGACGCCGGAAGTGGCCGAAGCCCGCTTTGCCTACGCACAGGAAGGTGCGGCGCTGGTGGAATGGTGGAGTGCGCGCCTGCTGGAGTGGGTGGGCCAGGGCGTGGGTGGCTTCCGGCTGCTGCAGCCGCAGCAGGTGCCAGTACAGCGCTGGCGCGAGTTGATCGCGCGCGTGCACGCGCAGGCGCCGGAGGTGGTGTTTGCGGCGTGGACGCCGGGTCTGGGGTTGGAGGCCTTGCAGCAGCTGGCCGGTGCCGGGTTCGATGTGGCGTTTTCGTCGCTTGCCTGGTGGGATGGCCGCGGCAGCTGGTTCTTCGACGAAGACAGCGCACTGCGTGCGTTGGCCGCGCAGGTCGTTGCCGTGCTGGACGCGCCCGATGGCAAGCGCGCCGCGGCGCCCGAGCAGCATTGGCAACTGGCGCTGGCGTTGGGCGGGGCATGGCTGCTGGACGATGCGCACCTGGCGGCATTGCCATCGTCGATCCGCATCACCGACGGCCTGCCAACCAGCAATGCAGGCATGCGGTTGCGCCCGCTGCTGCGTGAGGCGACCGGGCTCACCGCGGTGGCGATCGAGCCGCTGGGCGGCTTGCCCTCCTTGTTACTGATCAACGGCGACACCCGGCATGTGGTGCCGGTGCCGGCCTCAGACCTGTTGCGCCTGCTCGGCGACGCCGAGGCCTTGGTGGCCGAAGATGGCCGCACCTTGTCCGGGGCCACGCTGGAGGCGCTGGAGCCGGGCGAAGTGCGCGTGTATCGCAGCGTGCCGGCGCGTCATGTGCTGGCTGTGCCGCGCATGCGCCCGCGTGCGCAGACGGCCGGTACCTGGCCACGCGTGTGCATCGAGTCGGTGACGCCGTCGGTGGATAACGGCCGTTTTCCGGTCAAGCGCACGGTGGGCGACCGCATTTGCGTGGAGGCCGACGCGTTCTGCGATGGGCATGACCGCATCGCGGTGGCGGTGCTGTGGCGTCCGGCCGACGCCAAGACCTGGGCCAGCGCGCCAATGCGTGCGTTGGGCAATGACCGCTGGCGGGCCGAGTTTCCGTTGGAACGCATCGGCACCTACGAATTTCGCGTGGAAGCCTGGCGCGACGTCTTCGCCACCTTGCATGCGGATCTGGAAAAGAAACGTGCTGCCAGTACGGTGCTGCCGGTTGATGTGCAGGAGGCGATTGCGGCAGTGCAGGCCGCACAGGCGCGCAGCGACGGTGCACTGGCCGAGCGCCTGCAGGCAGTGCTCACCCGCATCGGTGCGCAGAGCGAACCCCTGCAGCAGCTGGCCATCGTGCTGGAGCCGGACACCGCGCAGGCGATGGCGCTGGCCGACGACAAGCCATTCCGCTCGGAATATCCGGTCACCTTCCGGGTGGAATCCGAGCGCCGCGCGGCGCACTTCGCCAGTTGGTACGAACTGTTCCCGCGTTCGCAAAGTGGCGATGCGAGCCGGCATGGCACCTTCGATGACGTCATCAAGCGCTTGCCGCACATCCGTGCGATGAACTTCGACGTGCTGTACATGCCGCCGATCCATCCAATCGGCCTGAACAACCGCAAGGGCCGCAATAACTCGGTGACGGCGGTGGAAGGCGAACCCGGCAGCCCATATGCGATCGGTGCGACCGATGGTGGGCATACCGAAGTTCACGCCGAACTCGGTGGACTGGAAGGCTTTCGCCGTCTGATCCAGGCCGCGCGTGCGCAGGGCTTGGAAGTGGCGCTGGATTTTGCCATCCAGTGCGCGCCGGATCACCCGTGGTTGAAGGAGCACAAGGACTGGTTCACCTGGCGCGCCGATGGCTCGATTCCGTACGCGGAGAACCCGCCCAAGAAATACCAGGACATCGTCAACGTCGATTTCTACGCCAGCGGCGCGGTGCCGGACCTGTGGAATACGCTGCGCGACGCGGTGCTGTTCTGGGTCAACGAAGGCGTCACGCTGTTCCGTGTCGACAACCCGCACACCAAGCCGTTCCCGTTCTGGGAATGGCTGATTGCCGATGTGCGCGGCCGGCGCCCGGATGTGGTGTTTCTCTCCGAAGCCTTCACGCGGCCAAAGATGATGTACCGCCTGGCCAAATGCGGTTTCTCGCAGTCCTACACCTACTTCACCTGGCGCAACCACAAGCACGAGCTGCAGGCCTATGTGGAAGAGTTGAACGAGGGCGTGCCGCGCGAATGCTTCCGCCCGCATTTCTTCGTCAATACGCCGGATATCAATCCGCTGTTCCTGCAGACCAGTGGGCGCAACGGCCATCTGATCCGCGCCGCGCTGGCCACCACGCTCTCAGGCTTATGGGGCATGTACCAGGGCTTCGAACTCTGCGAAGCCACCCCGCTGGCGCCGGGCAAGGAAGAGTATCTGGACTCGGAAAAATTCCAGCTGCGCGCCTGGCCCGAACGTGCGCCCGGCGACATCATCGAGGAGATCACCCGCTTCAACCAGCTGCGCCGCATGCATCCGGAACTGCAGTCGCACCTGGGCACGCGCTTCTACCAGGCGCATAACGACCAGGTGCTGTACTACGGCAAATTCCTGGATGCCGGCTACCTGTCGCGCAGCCGCAGCATGGTGCTGGTGGCGATCAATCTGGATCCGCACGCCGGGCAGGACGCCGATATCGAGATTCCGTTGTGGGAACTGGGCCTGCCCGATCACGCCAGCGTCGCCGTGGACGATCTGTGGGATGGCCATCGTTTCGCGTGGCACGGCAAATACCAACACATCCGTCTAGAGGCAACGCGACCGTTCGCGTTATGGCGCATCCGCGCAGGAGAGGTCGCATGAATGCAGTGGCATCGTTACAAGCCGACGCAGAGCAGTCGGCCGTGGTTGCCGACCAGCGTTGGTACAAGGACGCGATCATCTACCAGGTGCATGTCAAGTCGTTCTTCGACTCCAACGACGACGGCATCGGCGATTTTCCGGGGCTGATTTCCAAGCTGGACTACATCGCCGAACTCGGCGTAGACACCATCTGGCTGCTGCCGTTCTATCCCAGCCCGCGCCGCGACGATGGTTACGATATCGCCGAATACATGGCGGTGCATCCGGACTACGGCAGCATCGAGGATTTCGAGCAGCTGGTGGCGCAGGCGCATGCGCGCGGCATCCGTATCGTCACCGAGCTGGTGATCAACCACACCTCCGACCAGCACCCCTGGTTCCAGCGCGCGCGTCATGCGCCCGCTGGCTCGCCAGAGCGCGACTTCTACGTATGGTCGGACACCGACCAGGAATACGAAGGTACGCGGATCATCTTCTGCGATACCGAGAAATCCAACTGGACCTGGGATCCGGTGGCCGGGCAATACTTCTGGCATCGCTTCTACTCGCACCAGCCGGATCTGAACTTCGACAATCCGGCGGTGCTGGAAGCGGTGCTGGAAGTGATGCGTTTCTGGCTGGATCGCGGCGTGGATGGCCTGCGTCTGGATGCGGTGCCGTACCTGATCGAGCGCCCGGGCACCTCCAACGAAAACCTGCCCGAAACCCACGCGATCCTGCGCAAGATCCGCGCCACCCTGGACGCGGAATACCCGGACCGCATGCTGCTGGCAGAAGCCAACATGTGGCCGGAAGATACCCAGCAGTATTTCGGCCAGAATGCCGACGAATGCCATATGGCGTTCCACTTCCCGCTGATGCCGCGCATGTACATGGCCATCGCGCGCGAAGACCGCTTCCCCATCACCGACATCATGCGCCAGACCCCGGAGATTCCGGAAAGCTGCCAGTGGGCGATCTTCCTGCGCAACCACGATGAGTTGACGCTGGAAATGGTGACCGATTCGGAGCGCGATTATCTGTGGCAGACCTATGCCGCCGACCGCCGCGCCCGCATCAACCTGGGGATTCGCCGCCGCCTGGCGCCACTGCTGGAGCGCGACCGCCGCCGCATCGAATTGATGACCTCGTTGCTGCTGACCATGCCCGGCACGCCGGTGCTGTATTACGGCGACGAGATCGGCATGGGCGACAACATCCACCTGGGCGATCGCGACGGCGTGCGCACGCCGATGCAGTGGTCGATCGACCGCAACGGCGGCTTCTCGCGCGCCGACCCGGCGCAGCTGGTGCTGCCGCCGGTGATGGACCCGCTGTATGGCTTCCAGGCGGTGAATGTGGAAGCGCAGATGCGCGACCAGCATTCGCTGCTGACCTGGACCCGCCGCGTGCTCAGCGTGCGCAAGCGCTACCAGGCCTTCGGCCGCGGCAGCTTGCGCTTCCTGTACCCGGGCAACCGCCGCATGCTGGCGTACCTGCGCTGCTATCAGGATGAAACCGTGTTGTGCGTGGCCAACCTCTCGCATACGTTGCAGGCGGTGGAGCTGGATCTGTCCGAGTTCGAAGGCCGGGTGCCGGTGGACATCATCGGTGGCGGCAGCTTCCCGCCGATCGGCCGGTTGACCTATCTGCTGACGGTGCCGCCGTTCGGCTTCTACGCCTTCCAGCTGGTCAGCGAAGGCACATTGCCCGATTGGCATGTCCCCAGCCCGGTGCCGCTGCCGGATTACCGCACGCTGGTGCTGCGCAGCGATGCCGACGAAAGCGCCGCACTGCTGCCGCATCTGCCCACCCTGGAAGGCGAAATCCTGCCGGCGTGGCTATCGGCGCGACGCTGGTTCTCGGCCAAGGACCAGGCGCTGCGCAGCGTGCGCATCGCGCGCCGCACGCCGTTGCCGGGCGATGAGCCGATGACGCTGCTGGAACTGGAGGTAGAGCTGGAAGACGGCCGCCACGAGCGCTACATGCTGCCGGTGGGCATCGTGTGGGAGCGCGAGCAGCCGAGCACATTGGCCGAGCAGCTGGCGCTGGCGCGCGTGCGCCAGGGCCGCGAGGTGGGCTATCTCACCGATGCGTTTGCGCTCAAGCCCATGGTGCGCGGTGTGATCGATGCGCTGCGCAGCAATGCAGCGCTGGACTTCTGCGACGGCGACGATGCCTCGCAACAGGGGCAGGTCTGTTTCGAAGCCACCCCGGCACTGGCAACGCTGGATATCCCGCAAGATCCGGAGATCCGCTGGTTGTCGGCCGAACAGAGCAACAGCTCGCTGGTGGTCGCCGACAAGGCCGTGTTCAAGCTGCTGCGGCATGTGGCCGTAGGCGCGAACCCGGAGATCGAGATCGGCCGCCGCTTGACCGAGATGGGCTATGCCAATGCCGCGCCACTGCTGGGCAGCGTCAGCCGCATCGACGCGCAGGGCACCGTCACCACCATCGCGTTGTTGCAGGGCTTCATCCGCAACCAGGGCGATGCCTGGCGCTGGACGCTGGACCATCTGGCGCGCAGCTTCGACGAATACGCCACCGCGCAGACCGACGAGGCGCGCGCCGAAGCGGTCGCCGGCTACGATGCCTTCGCCGCCGTGGTGGGCAAGCGCCTGGCCGAGTTGCACGAAGCGCTGTCGCGCGCCACCGACGATGCCGACTTCGCGCCGCAACGCATCGACCTGCCCACCGCCAACGATGTGGTGGCCGGCGTGGGACGCCAGGTCGAAGAGATGTGGGACACCGTCAACGCACGCCTGGCCGGCAGCGAAGACAGCGCCGAACGCGAGGCGCTGGAGGCGGTGCTCGCCGAGCGCCCGCAGCTGGATGCCTTGCTCGCCAGGGCGCCGAGCGTGCTGGCCGATTCCTTGCTCACGCGCGTTCATGGCGATTTCCACCTGGGCCAGATCCTGGTGGCCTTCGACGATGTGGTGCTGATCGACTTCGAAGGCGAGCCGGCCAAGCCGCTGGCCGAACGCCGCGCCAAGGCCAGCCCGCTGCGCGACGTGGCTGGCTTCCTGCGCTCGCTCGATTACGCCAGCGAAGTGTCGGCACGTGGCGAGGAAGGCACCGCCGCCCGCGCGGGTGTTGGCGTGGACACGCACCTGGACGAATTTCTGGTGCAATTCCGCCGCCGCTCCACACAAGCCTTCCTGGACGCTTACCATGCCGTGCTCGACGCCAGCGCCCATCCGTGGATTGCGCCGGCGGCGTTCAATGCAGCCACCTTGTTGTTCCTGGTGGAGAAGGCTTGCTACGAAGTGCGTTATGAAGCGGCCAATCGCCCTGGCTGGTTGATGGTGCCGATCGAAGGCTTGCGACGCATCCTGCAACGCGCACGCGCCGGTGCAGGAGACACATGATGAGTGGAGTAATGACAGCAGTGAGCAATCGATGGGATCCCGGCGCGGTACGCGCCCTGGCAGAGGCGCGCCATGGCGACGCGTTCGCGGTATTGGGCGCACACCCGTCCGACAACGGGCGCTTGTTGCGCACCTATCTACCCGGCGCCGACCGGGTCAGCGCGGTGCTCGACGATGGGCAGGTGGTGGCGCTGGACGCCGGCCCGGAGCCGGGCCTGTTCGCCGGCGAGTTGCCGGCGCACGGTGGGTATCGCCTGCGCATCGGCTGGCCCGGTGGCGAGCAGGAGACCGCCGACCCGTACGCGTTCGGCCCGCAGCTCAGTGACTTCGACCTGCACCTGATCAGCGAAGGCCACCACTTGCAATTGGCCGACGCGTTGGGCGCCAACGTGGTCGAAGTGGACGGCGTGCGCGGCACGCGCTTTGCCGTCTGGGCACCGAATGCCTCGCGCGTGGCGGTGGTGGGCGACTTCAACAGCTGGGACGCGCGCCGGCATCCGATGCGGCTGCGTCACCAGGCCGGCGTGTGGGAGTTGTTCGTGCCCGACGTCGGCCCCGGCGCGCATTACAAGTACCAGCTGCGCGGTCCGCACGGGCACGAACTGCCGGCCAAGGCCGACCCGGTGGCACGCCGCGCGGAGCTTGCGCCGGGCACTGCGTCCATCGTGGCCGATCCCACGCCGCATCAGTGGAGCGACGACGGCTGGATGGCCACGCGTGCGCGCCGCCAGGCCCACGACGCGCCGATGAGCATCTACGAGATCCACGCCGGCTCGTGGTTGCGCGAAGCAGGGCTGGATCTGGATTGGGACGGGCTGGCCGATCGCCTGATTCCGTACGTGGCCGATATGGGCTTTACCCATGTCGAGTTGATGCCGGTGAGCGAGCATCCGTTCGGCGGCTCCTGGGGCTACCAGCCATTGGGTCTGTTCGCGCCGACCGCGCGCTTCGGAACACCCGATGGATTTGCGCGCTTTGTCGACCGCTGCCACCGCGAAGGCATCGGCGTGATCGTCGATTGGGTGCCGGCGCACTTTCCCACCGATGCGCACGGACTGGCGCATTTCGACGGCACCGCGCTGTACGAGCATGCCGACCCACGCGAAGGCTTCCACCGCGACTGGAATACGCTGATCTACAACCACGGCCGCCGCGAGGTATCCGGGTTCCTGATTGCCAGTGCGATGGAATTTCTGCAGCGCTATCACGTCGATGGCCTGCGCGTGGATGCGGTGGCCTCGATGCTGTATCGCGATTACAGCCGCAACGCCGGCGAGTGGATACCCAACATCCACGGCGGGCGCGAGAACTACGAGACCATCGCGTTCCTGCGCCGGCTCAACGAGGTGGTGCGCGAGCACACGCCGGGCGCGGTGATGATTGCCGAGGAATCCACTGCGTTTCCCGGTGTCACCGCCGACGTGGCGCACGGCGGCCTGGGCTTTCACTACAAGTGGAACATGGGCTGGATGCACGACACCCTGCATTACGCCGGGCTGGATCCGATCTATCGCCGCTACCACCACGGTGAGCTGACTTTCAGCATGGTCTATGCGTATTCGGAGCGCTTCGTGCTGCCGATCTCGCACGACGAAGTGGTGCACGGCAAGGGTTCGTTGCTGGGCCGCATGCCGGGCGACGATTGGCAGCGCTTCGCGAATCTGCGTGCTTACCTGGGTTTCATGTTCACCCACCCGGGGCGCAAGTTGCTGTTCATGGGCTGCGAATTCGGTCAACCGACCGAGTGGAACCACGACGCCGGCCTTCCGTGGCATTTGCTCGACGACCCTCGCCATCGTGGTGTGCAGACGTTGGTGCGCGATTTGAACCGGCTGTATGTGCAATACCCGGCGCTGCATGCGCACGACGACGATCCGTCCGGATTCGCCTGGGTGGTGGGCGACGATGCCGGCAATAGCGTGGTGGCGTTCCTGCGCAAGGGCAAACGTGGCGACGCACCGGTGCTGGTGGTGATCAACTTCACTCCGGTCGTGCAGCACGGCTATCGCATCGGCGTGCCACAAGGCGGCCAGTGGCGCGAGGTGTTCAACAGCGACGCCGGCATCTACGGCGGCAGCAACCTGGGCAATGGCGGCAGCGTGACGGCCGAGCAGCAATCCATGCATGGGCACGCGCAATCGCTGCCGCTGCTGTTGCCACCGCTGGGCGCCATCGTGCTGACGCCGTATGGCTGATGCTTCCTGCGCCTACCACCGGGCACCTGGCCTGGTGGTAGGCGGCAGCTGCGTCATGCATCCAGCTTTCATCGACAGGGTGGGCCATGTGCTGGCATCGCTTGCATTGCTGCGCTCCCACTCGACTGTGATGGCATGGGTCTGTGCAGGCGGACGCTTGCGCAGCAAGTCATCCAGCAGCAGGTCATCCCGATGATCACGCGCAAACACGGTGATGGCGAGACGGGCACCGGCACGCGCATCGGCGTGATCTCCGATACGCATGGCCTGCTTCGGCCCGAAGCGCTTGCCGCGCTTAAGGGCTGCTCGCAGATCATCCACGCCGGCGATGTGGGCAAGCCGCAGGTGCTTGAGGCGTTGCGGGCACTGGCACCGCTGCATGCCATCGCAGGCAATATCGACGACAAGCCGTGGGCGAACGGCTTACCGCAGACGCTGGATCTGCACATCGCTGGTGTGCGTATCCACGTGCTGCACGATCTGAAGACGCTGGCACCGCAGGTGCAGGCGGATGTGGTCATCAGCGGCCATTCGCACAAGCCGTCGGTGCACATGCACGATGGGGTGCTGTACCTCAATCCGGGCAGCGCCGGGCCGCGTCGCTTCAGTCTGCCGATCAGCGTGGCCATGCTCTGGCTGGGCGATGGCGCGCTGCGCGCGCACGTGCAGCCATTGGCCCTTGGCTGAGTCCGCTGACTTGGCATGCACACCGGCGGGGCCATGCTCGTGGGCCACGTTGTTGCAAGGGATTCCCCATGAATACACGTCGCCAATTCCTTTCTGCTGCCGCGGCCGGTACTGCGGCATTGGCCGCTGCACCGTTGATGGCGCAATCGTCGGCGCCCGGCAGCGTGATGCCCACGCGCGGGAAAACCGATGCGGGCGCATTGCCGACCAATCCGCGCGTCCAGGGCGCACGCTACCGGCCTCGCAGTCGTCTCGGCTTCGGTGGCGTGGCCATCGGCAATGGCTTTGCGCCTGCCACCGACGCCCAGAGCGAGCAAACGCTGGCAGCGGTATGGGAATCGGGCGTGCGGTATTTCGATACCTCGCCTTGGTACGGGCTGGGCTTGTCGGAGCGACGTACCGGCCATCATCTGCACAACCATCCGGCCGACGATTACGTGGTGTCGACCAAGGTCGGGCGCCTGCTCACCGCGACCGACACGCCGCCCAAGACGATGTGGCAGCAACCTTCGCCGTTCGACTATCGCTATGACTACAGCGCGTCCGGTGTGCGGCGCTCGATCGAAGACAGCCTGCAGCGTCTGGGGGTGTCGCAGATCGACATCGCGTATATCCACGATCTCTCGCCGGAGAACGAAAAAGACCTGGGCATGCCATGGGAGCAGCGGTTCGCCGAGGCGGTGAAGGGCGCGATGCCGGAGCTGACCAAGATGCGCAAGGAGGGCTTGATCAAGGCCTGGGGCTTTGGCGTCAATCGTCCTGAGCCGGCCTTGCGCGCAATCGAAGAAGCCGACCCCGACATCTTCCTGCTCGCCTGCCAGTACTCGCTGCTCGACCATGCGCAGGCCTTGCATGACACCTTCCCGAAGATCGCAAAGCATGGGGCCTCGGTGGTGGTCGGTGCGCCATTGTTGGCTGGCTATCTGGCCGGGCGCGAGCGGTATCTCTACGACGGCACCATTCCGCCATGGGCGCCTGCCAAGCGGCAGAAAGCGCTGGCCATCTGCGACCGGCATGGCGTGGATCTACGCACCGTTGCGCTGCAATTTGCTGCAGCTCCGCAGGTGGTGTCGGCGGTGATTCCCGGTGCGCGCACGGCCGAGCAGGCCCGCGCCAATGCAACCTCGATGCAGGTGGCGATTCCGCCGGCACTGTGGGAAGCGCTCAAGCGCGAAGGCGTGATGGAGGCAGACGCGCCGGTGCCCGCGGCGCGTTGAGGGCCGGGCCCGCGCGCAGCGCATGGTGTTTGCGCTGCATGGCAATTAAAACGTCCCGCGTTGAATGAACGGCGCTTGTTGATACAACACGCGCTCGCCACCACGTGGATCCAGTTCCAACCGGCTCGGCGTATCGAACACCAGCGTTTCGCGCCGTTTCAAGGAGTAGGGCCGCCAGTGCGGCGCACCGCGGCGGTTGGGTTCGCCATGCCGGGCAAACGCAATCAGCGCTTCGCTCATTTGCTCGGCCATGCGCTGCGCATCGGCACCATCGCCGGTGCGCGAGCCCGGCTGGCGCACGTTGTCGAACACCAGCGGAATATCCAGGGTATGGAAGGCGCCGAACTTGCCGCCATCCAGCGGCGAACCCCAATCCAGTTGATAGACCCAGGTGGGCGCGCCCTGACGGGCACGCGCCTCGGCTTCTTCGACAGCGCCGCGCCACGAGCGGCCGGCGGTGGTGGCTGCGAAGAACACCTGCGACGGCGTGTACTGCGGATAGAGCCGCCGATATTCGGCAATGACCACCTGCGGCAACAGGTCCACGTATTGCTGCGCCTCCAGCCTGGCCGGCAGCTCGTCCCAGCTCAGCGCGAAATTCTTCGCATCGTTACCGAGAAAGCCGCGTGTTTCATCGCGCGTATTGCCGATCACCATCGGGATGCGGGCCGACTGCACCGGCGCAGTTGGCCAGAACGGATGCACCGGCACGTTGCGCGCGTCCAGCACCGGGCCGAAATACAGCGCGGTGTTTTCCACCCGCGAAGGGTCGCGCACACGTGCGGCGGCCAGCAGCTGGGCCACAGGTGGCGTGCGCATGCGCGCGATCTCGCCTGGCGCAATCTTTAACGCATCGAGCAACAGTTGCGCGCGCTGGGTGGCCGCACGCGGCCCGGCCACGGTGACCTGTTGCCCGCTCATGGTCCAGGCGCGATGAAAGAGCCCGCGCGCGGCCGGCATCGCCATCAGCGTGGCGATCTTGGCGCCACCGCCCGATTGCCCAAACACCGTGACATTGTTGGCGTCGCCGCCGAATTCGGCCGCATGCTGGCGCACCCATTGCAGGGCCTGGATCAGGTCCAGCTGCCCGGCATTGCCGGAGTCGGCAAAACCGGCATCGCCCAGCTGCGCCAGCGACAGGTAGCCAAACAGATTGAGCCGGTGATTGACGGTGACCACCACCACATCGCCGCGCTTGCACAGGCGCACGCCGTCGTAGAGCGGGTCGCTGCCGGAGCCGGTGGTGTAGCCGCCGCCGTGGATATAGAACAACACCGGCCGCTTGCCGCCATCGCGCAGGCCAGGTGTCCACACATTGAGGAACAGGCAGTCCTCACTGGTGGGCTCGTTGGCCTTGAGCTGCGGCGCCGCTGCACCGAATCCGCTGGCATCGCGCACGTGGTGCCACGGCGTTTCCGGCAGCGGCGCCTGGAAGCGCCGCGGGGCAGTGTCGCCGCCATACGGAATGCCCTTGAACACGCAGACGCCCTGGTCGCGGTAGCCGCGCAGCGCGCCGCCACGCACGCGTGCCAGCGGCGCGCCATCGTCGCGTGGCGGCGCAAGTACGGCCGCGGCAGCGAAGCCGGGAAGCGTTGCTGCCGCAGTCGCGAGCAGGCCACCACGCAGCAGCGTGCGGCGTCGCGTGTCGGGGGTGGCTTGGGTTGTCATCGCGCCATCTCCTTCGCCGGTGAAGGTGGTGCAGGCTTGGCTACAGGTGGCCGCAGCTTGGTGACATGCGCGATCCAGGCTTGCGCCAGCTGCGGCCATGCGGACACGGTAAGACCGCTGCCGCTGGCGGCACCGAAACCATGGCCTCCCTGCGGGAATACGTGCAGCTCGCTGGGCACCCCGGCGCGCAGCAGCGCAGCGTGCATCAGCAGGCTGTTGCGCACCGGCACCACGTTGTCGTCCTGCGCATGCAGCAAAAAAGTGGGTGGCGTGTGCGCGTCCACGTGCAGCTGCGGCGAATAGGCCTGCACCCGCGCCTGGCTCGGGGCGCTGCCGATCAGGCGTTCGCGTGAGCCTTTGTGCGCGTTGGCGCTATCCATATCGATCACCGGGTAGATCAGCAACTGGAAGTCCGGTCGTGCGCTCAGTGCATCGGCCGCGTCGATGGGCGGATACACCTGCGCGGCGTAACGCGTGCCCAGGCTGGCGGCGACATGGCCGCCGGCCGAAAAGCCCATCACGCCCACGCGCTGCGCCTCGATGCCATAGCGCGCCGCATTGGCGCGGATCAGCCGCAAGGCACGTTGCGCATCGGCCAGCGGCACGTCGGCGCCGTTCGGGTGGCCTTCGCCCGGCAGCCGGTAGCGCAGCACGAACAGGGTGATGCCGGCGGTGTCGACGAAACCGGGCACCAGCGCGCTGCCCTCGTTGTCCAGCACGATGCGTTGATAGCCGCCGCCAGGCGCAACCAGCAGGGCGGTGCCATTGGGCTGTTTGGGCCGGTAGACCACCAGGTACGGCCTACTGACCTGCTGGATGTAGCGATCCGGCTGCGCCGGGTCGCTGCTGCGCTCGACGATGCGCTGCGGTTGCGGCAGCGCCGTATCCCCCGGTGCCAGCGGCGTTGGCCACAGCGCGATCCGGCTGGCCTGTTCGGCGGCAGTGTCGGCGCTCGGTCGCTCGGCCGCCGGCGCGGGGCGCGCCAGCAGCACGCCCAGCACAACGAGCGCCAGGCCATGCCGCGTGGCGCGCGAAAGCGCGGTCAAAGCCCGCGTTTGGCGTGTCTGTTCCATTCACCCCTCCCAGGGCCACTTCGTCACCGCGACCACAATGCCGCAGTGCACATTGCCAATGACACCGGTTTACCATATACAGCACACCGTGCCGCTGTCGATTGGCAGTGCAACAAGACACCTATCGGGGAGACACCCTTGAGCAACGACGCCGCCACTCCGCCACCGTCCACATCCACGCTGTCCGCCATCGCCCAGCGCTTTGTGGAAGCACGCCGTGCAGGGGCATCGCTGCCTGACTTTCCGGGGCAAATCCCCGACGATCTGGTCACCGCCTACCAGGTGCAGGACATCGCCATCAGCCAATGGCACGACCATGTCGTGGGCTGGAAGGTGGGGTATATCGCCGCCGAGCGCCGCGATGCATCCGGCGACGAGCGCCTGCTTGGCCCGATCTTCTCGCAGAAGGTCTGGAATGCTACCGGTGGAACAACCGAGTTCCCGATCTTTGTCGGCGGCTTCGGCGCGGTGGAAGCCGAATATGTGCTCGTGCTCGGCGCCGATGCCCCGGCCGAGCAGACCCACTTTACCCCGGAGCAGGCCGCGCAGGTGCCGGCCACCTTGTTCATCGGGGTGGAAATCGCCAGCAGCCCGCTGGCCACCATCAACCAGTTGGGCCCGCGGGTGGTGATTTCGGACTTCGGCAACAACAACGGCCTGATTCTGGGCCCGGAAGTGACCGATTGGCTGGCGCGCGACGAGGCTGCGCTCACTGCGCAGACGCTGATCGACGACCAGGTGGTCGGCACCGGCGGCGCCACCACCTTGCCCGGCGGCCTGCGCGCGGCCTACGCATTTGCGCTCAGCCGTTCGGCACAGCGCGGGCGTCCGCTCAAGCGCGGTGATCTGATTGCCACCGGCAATGCCACCGGTATCCACGACATCGAAGTGGGGCAGCGTGCCCTGATTCGCTTCGCCGGCATCGGCGATATTTCCTGTACGGCTGTGTCCGCCAGTTGACGGCGGCCCCCGTGACCAGACGCTTGGGAGGGCGCCAATGATCACACGCAGACATTTTCTTGGTGCCGGGCTCGGCGCCGCGGCTGCCGCCCCCTGGTTGGGTGCCGGCGCCACCACGCCGATTCCCGGCGGGCAGTTGCTCACCGCCACCGATGTGCACGTCGGCGATTACCCCACCGTGGAAGCGGTGCGCTGGTTCGGCAAGCAGCTGGAAGAACGCACCCATGGCCGGCTCAAGCTGCGCCAGTACCACTCCGGCCAACTGGGCCGCGAGTCGGAGGCGATCGACATGGCGCGCTTTGGCGCCATCGACATCACCCGTGTGTATTCGGGCGCGTTGAACAACACCTTCCCGCTCACGCAGGCGCTATGCCTGCCGTATGTGTTCGATTCGGTACCGCATCTGCGCCGGGCCATCGACGGGCATGTCGGCGACAGCGTGCTGCGCAGCTTCGAGCAGCGCGATCTGGTCGGTCTTGCCATCTACGATTCGGGCGCGCGTTGCTTCTACAACACCAAGCATCCGCTGCACCGCCCGGAAGATCTCAAGGGCCTGAAATTACGGGTGGCGTCGTCGGACATCTTCCTCAAGCTGATGCGCATGCTGGGCGCCAACCCCACGCCGATGTCGCTGGGCGAGACGTTCTCGGCGATGGAAACGCACATGATCGACGGTGCGGAAAACAACATGCGCAGCTTCCAGTCCAGCCGGCATTTCGAAGCCGCGCATTACTGGTCGCAGAGCGAACACTCCTACGCGCCGGACATCCTGGTGATGTCGCGCCAGAGTTTCCAATCGCTGAGCGCGGCCGACCGCGGCCTGGTGGTGGAACTGGCGCGTGCCTCGGTGCCGGTGATGCGCAACTTGTGGGATGCCTCCGAGACGGTGGCGCGCAAGCAGGTGATCGACTACGGCGTGAAGCTCAACCAGGTCGACATGCCGGCGTTCCGCGCCGCCGCTGCCCCGCTGCTGGCCGAATACCGCAAGCAGCCGGAGATCGAAGCGCTGTACCGCCGCATCCGCGATTTCGCATAGAGGTGACCCGATGACCGAACCCGAGACTGTTGCCGTCCCGGTCGCGCCGTTGCAGCGCGCGCTGGACCGCGTTTCCGATATCGCCGTGGGCGTGGCCTCCTTGGCGCTGCTGGGCCTGGTGGTCGTGCAGGGCTGGCAGGTGTTTACCCGCTACGTGCTCAACGACTCGCCCAGCTGGACCGAGCCGGTAACCCTGTTGCTGCTGAGCACCGCCCTGAGCCTGGGCGCGGCGGCCGGCGTGCATACCAACCGCCACTTCGGCTTCTACCTGCTGGGCGAACACGTGCCGCCGCTGGTGCGCAAGATGTTCGAAGTGATCCGCCCGCTGATGATCATGTCCATTGGCGCGGTGCTGGCGTGGTGGAGCGCGGCGCTGCTGTTGGACGGGCTGGATATCAAGATGGCCGGTGCGCAGATGCCGCAGAGCATCAACTACCTGCCGCTGTCGATCGGCGGTGCGCTGATGGTGCTGTTTGCCGTGTTCAAGTTGTGGCGTGTGCTGCGCCCGGTCCATGCTGGAGGAGTGCGCTGATGGGCATCGCCATGTTGTTGGGCACCTTCGTGGTGCTGCTGTTGATCGGCGTGCCGGTGGCCTACGCCCTGGGCGCGGCGGCACTGGCCACGCTGCTGTATCTGGACCTGCCCACGGTAGTGCTGGTGCAGCAGATTTCTGCCGGTAGCGGCTCGGCGTCGTTGATTGCGATCCCGCTGTTTATCTTCGCCGGCGAGTTGATGTTGCGCGGTGGCATTTCCGAACGCCTGATCGCCTTGGCCTCGTCGTTGGTCGGGCGTGTGCGCGGCGGTCTGGGCCAGGTCAGCGTGCTGTCGTCGCTGTTCTTCGGCGGCGTCTCCGGCTCGGCGATTGCCGATGTCTCGGCGGTGGGCGGCACCATGATTCCGCAGATGATCAAACGCGGTTACGACCGCGATTACGCGGTGAACGTGAGCATGACCGCTGCGCTGGTGGCCTTGCTGGTGCCGCCTTCGCATAACCTGATCCTGTTCTCGGCCGCAGCCGGCGGCGGCTTGTCGATTGCCGATCTGTTCGCGGCCGGCATCTTTCCGGCGTTGTTGATGACCGCCGCGATGATGGTGACCGGCTATGCAGTGGCGCGTCATCGCGGCTACGGCACCGAAGCCTTTCCCGGTTGGCGTGCGGTGGCCCTGCGCCTGATCGGTGCGCTGCCCGGCCTGGGGTTGGTCGGATTGATCTTCATCGGGATTCGCGCCGGCATCTTCACCGCGGTGGAAAGCGCCGCCATTGCCGTGGTGTACGCATTGATCGTCACCGCATTGCTGTATCGCCAATTGCGTTGGGCCGAGTTCTTCGCGGCGGTGACGCATGCGGCGCGCACCACCGGCGTGATCCTGTTCGTGATCGCCACCGCTGCGGTGTTCGGCTGGTTGCTGGCCTATTTGCAGGTGCCTGCGGCAGCGGTGAAGTTCCTGCAGGCCATTGCCGACAGCAAGAACATGGTGCTGTTGATGATCGTGGTGATGCTGCTGTTGCTGGGCATGTTCATGGACCTGGCGCCGAAGATCCTGATCTGCACGCCGATCTTCCTGCCGGTGGTGAAGGCCTACGGCATCGACCCGATCCACTTCGGCCTGGTGATGGTGCTGGCCGGCGGTATCGGCCTGATCACGCCGCCGATCGGCTCGGTGTTGTTCATCGGTACTTCCATCGGGCAGATCACCATCGCGCAAAGCATGCGCACCATCTGGCCGTTCTGGCTGGCGGCGTTGTGCGTGCTGTTGATCGTTGCCTTTTTCCCTGAGTTGTCGCTGTGGCTGCCGCGCGCCCTGCGCGCCTGAGCTGGGGCGATTGCGTGATTGCGTAACGGCAAACGGGCGGTCGGTACGGCTTGTTCGCGTGGTAACGAGCGCCTGCCATCCACACGCAGGCGCGTCAGGCGTCGCTGCCGGCGGGAGGCTCTGTCGCATCTGGTTAACCGGTGGCATTGCGCGCCATCGTGGTAAAGCCCGGCATCCGGGACTAGGAGAGAGCATGCGTGTGCGTCCCATTTCATCCCGATGGCGTTGGCTGATGGCCGGCGGCTTGCTGCTGTGCGCCGGCCTGAGCGCTGCGGCGGACTGGAAGCGCGGTATCGAGCACCAGCGCATCGCCGACCAGGGCGATGGCAGCTTTCTCAATCCGGTGCTGGCCGGCGACCATCCCGACCCGTCGGTGCTCAAGGATGGCGATGATTACTACCTCACGCTGTCTTCGTTCGATGCCTACCCGGGCCTGCCGATCTGGCACTCGCGCGATCTGGTCAACTGGCAGCCGCTGGGCCACGCCATCACCCAGAACGTGGGCGCGATCTGGGCACCGGACCTGATCAAGCACGGCAAGCGCTACTACATCTACTTCCCGGCGCGGCGCGGCGACCAGGGCGAGCGCAGCAATTTTGTGGTCTGGGCCGACGACATCAAAGGCCCGTGGAGCGCGCCGATCGACATCGGCCTGGGCAAATACATCGACCCCGGCCATGCAGTGGGCGAGGACGGCAAGCGTTACCTGTTCCTGAGCGGCGGCGATTACGTGCAGCTGTCCGATGACGGCCTGAAGGTGGTCGGCACCCCCAAGCACGTCTACGACGGCTGGAAATATCCGGAAAGCTGGGACGTGGAAGGCTACGCCCAGGAAGGCCCCAAGATCACCCGCCACAACGGCTGGTACTACATGACCACCGCCGTGGGCGGAACCGCCGGCCCGCCGACCGGGCACATGGTGATCACTGCGCGTTCGCGCTCGATCCACGGCCCCTGGCAGAACGCGCCCAACAACCCGATCACCCGCACCAGGAGCGCGCAGGAGCCGTGGTGGTCGCGCGGCCACGCCACCCTGGTGGAGGGCACCGACAAGCGCTGGTGGATGCTCTACCACGGCTACGAAAACGGCTACTGGACGCTAGGCCGGCAGGCGCTGCTGGACCCGATCGAATGGACGCCCGATGGCTGGTTCGTCGCCAAGGGTGGGGACCTGGGCACGCCGCTGAAAAAGCCCAGTGGGCAGGCCCTGCCGCACGGGTTGGCGTTGTCGGACGATTTCCGCGCCAGCACGCTCGGCCCGCAGTGGGCGTTCTTCAATCCGGCCGCCGACGAGGCCAAGCGCCTGCAGGTGGGCAATGGCGTGTTGCGGCTGCAGGGCAAGGGCAGCGCGCCGCGCGACGCTTCGCCGCTGACGGTGATCGCCACCGACCCGGCCTACCAGTTCGAAGTGCAGATGACCGTGTCACCGGGCGGACAGGGCGGGGCGTTGCTGTTCTACAGCGACAAGCTCTATGCCGGCGTCGGCAGCAATGGGCAACAGTTCGTCATGCATCGCTACGGCGAGGAACGCCCGGCCACGCTGGCGCCCAGCACCAACGGCGGCACGCTATGGCTGCGCGTCACCAACAACCGCCACATCGTCACCATTCACAGCAGCACCGATGGCAAGGCCTGGACCAAGTACCCGGTGCAGATGGAAGTGTCCGGTTACCACCACAACGTGGCCGGCAAGTTCCTGGCCCTGAAGCCGGCGCTGTATGCCGCAGGCCCCGGCCAGGTGGAATTTCGCAATTTCCGCTACCGCGCCCTGGACTGACCGTTCTGCATCGGCGGGCATGTCGTGGCGCTGCCTGCTGTGGCGGGCCCGTCACGGCGGACCCGGTGCAGCGGCAGGCTTCGCTCAGGTCTGCCGGCCGTCGGGCCGGTAGAATCCAATCAACTTTACTGGTTGACCGCTATGCCCGCCCGCAAGATGCCTGAAGAGGGAATGCCTGGCCTGCCGAAGGGTCGGGTCGCAACGATCAACGACATCGCGCGGATGTCGGGCGTGTCCAAGAAGACCGTCTCGCGGATCATCAACAATTCGCCGCTGGTGCGGCAGGACACGCGCGAGAAGGTCGAGGCGCTGATGCGCGAGGTCGGCTATGCGCCGGATCCGCTCGCGCGCGGGCTGGCGTTCCGCCGTTCGTTCCTGATCGGCATGGTCTACGACAACCCCACCGCGCAATACATCGTGGACATGCAGTACGGCGCGCTGGACGCGCTGCGCGGTTCCAGCTTCGAACTGGTGGTGCACCCCTGCGACAGCCGCAGTCCCGGCTATATCGAAGGCGTGCGCCGCTTTGCGCAGGCGCAGAAGCTGCACGGCGTGATCCTGGTGCCACGCGCCTCCGAAGACCAGGCGCTGGCCGACATGCTGGCCGAGATCGGTTGCCGCTACACCCGCATCGCCTCGATCGCGCTGGACACCACCTCGCAGACGGTGATCACCCACGACCGCGACGGGGCAGCGGAGGCGGCCGATTACCTGCTTTCGCTGGGCCACCGCGACATCGCCCTGGTCACCGGCCCCAGCGCCTACCGCTCCTCGATCGAACGCACCTCCGGCTTTGCCGACGCGCTGACCCGGCGCGGCATCGAACTGCCGCCCGAGCGCATCGTCGAAGCCGGTTACACCTTCGAATCGGGCGTGGCGGCGGCCGAAAAGCTGCTGCTGGGCAAGAAGCGCCCCACCGCCATCTTCACCGGTAACGACGAAATGGCCGCCGGTATCTACAAGGTCGCCCTGCGCGCCGGCATCAGTATCCCGCGCCAGCTCTCGGTGATCGGCTACGACGACAGCTCGCTGGCCTCGCGGCTGTGGCCGCCGTTGACCTCGGTGCGCCGCCACACCCGCGACACCGGCCGCACCGCCGCGGCGATGCTGATCCAGCCCGACAACGCGCCGCAGCTGCCCACCGCCAGCGTGCGGCCGCACCTGATCGTGCGCGACTCCTGCCAGCCGCCGGAAGATTGAGCTACTTGGTCATGGCGGAAGAGGAACAAAGCCCCTCTCCCGCCGGGGCGAGAAGGCACAGCTTGCGCGGCATCGCCGCGCGTGCCTTGGAGCGCCCGCGCCGCTGGCGCGGGCCGGGGCGCGGAGCGGGGGTTGGGGTGAGGGTAAGGCGGCAGGCAGCCAATTTAGAAAGCTCAGGCTTGCGCCGGAAGGCAATAGGCCACCACCCACAAAGCAAGCTGTGCTCTTCAACACAGCGCGCAGCCTCGTACCCTCATCCGCCCCTGCGGGGCACCTTCTCCCGATGGGAGAAGGGAGTTGGTAGTCCGTGCGTCCACCGACACCGTCTTTCGTGCACTGCGCAATGACACCGGTTAACCAGAGTCGGTAGACTAGCCCCGTGCAAGCCCACGTTCCCCCTCGCTTGCCTCGGAGAAGTGCCATGTCCCTGTACTGCAAAACGCACTACGCCACCCATCCCGACGCCATCAAGGGCGCCAGCAACGACGCGCTGCGCGAGCTGTATCTGCTCGATGGGCTGTTCGTGGATGACGCGGTGACGCTCAAGTACACCCACTACGAGCGCTTCGTGCTCGGTGGCGCCGCGCCGTTGGGCAAGACGCTGGAACTGCCCAGGCAGACCGAGCCCGCCTCGGCCGCGGGGCATCCGTTCCTGGAGCGTCGCGAGCTGGGCGTTCTCAATGTCGGCGCAGGCACCGGCACGGTGACCGTGGACGGCACCGCCTACACGCTGGGGCCCAAGGACGGCCTGTACGTGGCGATGGGCAGCACCGATGTCAGTTTTGCTTCCGAAGACGCGGCCAACCCGGCCAGGTTCTATCTCGCCTCCACGCCGGCGCATGCGCGCTTTGAGACCAAGCAGCTCTCGATCAAGGATGCGGTGGCACTGGAGCGCGGTGCGCTGGAAACCAGCAACGAGCGCACCATCTACCAGTACATCGTGCCGGCCACCTGCCAGTCCTCGCAGCTGTTGCTCGGCCTGACCGTGCTCAAGCCCGGCAGCGTCTGGAACACCATGCCGCCGCATCTGCACGACCGCCGCAGCGAGGTGTATTTCTATTTCGACCTGGGCGCCAACGACCGCGTCTACCACTTCATGGGCGAACCCGATGCGCAGCGCCACATCGTGATCCAGAACAACGAAGCGGTGGTGTCGCCGCCGTGGTCCATCCACATGGGCGCCGGCACCAGCAATTACGCCTTCATCTGGGCAATGGGCGGCGAAAACCTGGATTACACCGACATGCACGTGCTGGACATCTGCCAGCTCAAGTAAGGCCTGCGTCGACGCGCCGGCACCCACCAGGCCAGACATGACGCCGCCTTGTGCGAGGCGAGCGCCAACAACGCTGGCGCGACCCAGTTGGGCGCCGGCGTTGCAGCAGTTCGTACAACCCGGCCGCGCGCTGCGCGGCTTACTCATCACACCACGGCACATCCAGCAGGAGCGATAAGGTAATGAGCAATCCGTTCAGTCTCGAAGGCAAGGTCGCACTGGTCACCGGTGCCAATACCGGCCTGGGCCAGGGCATCGCATTGGCCTTGGCCGAGGCAGGTGCCGACATCGCTGCCGCCGGCATCCAGGCGCCCACCGAGACCGAAGCCAAGGTCAAGGCGTTGGGCCGCCGCTTCATCGCCATCGAAGCCAACCTGATCAGCATCGAGCCGGTGCAGCGCATCATCGAGGAGACCATCGCCGGCCTCGGCGGGCTGGATATTCTGGTCAACAACGCCGGCCTGATCCGTCGCACCGATGCGGTGGATTTCAGCGAGCAGGACTGGGACGACGTGCTCAACGTCAACCTGAAATCGGCCTTCTTCATGGCGCAGGCCGCAGGCCGTCACTTCATCGCGCAAGGCCGCGGCAAGATCATCAACATCGCCTCGATGCTGTCGTTCCAGGGCGGTATCCGCGTGCCGTCCTACACTGCCAGCAAGTCCGGCATCGCCGGCATCACCCGCCTGCTTGCCAACGAATGGGCCAGCAAGGGCGTGACCACCAATGCCATCGCACCGGGCTATATGGCCACCGACAACACCGCGCAGCTGCGTGCCGACGAAGACCGCAACAAGGCCATCCTGGACCGCATTCCGGCCGCGCGCTGGGGCGTGCCGGCCGACCTGGGCGGCACCGCGGTGTTCCTGGCCAGCAGCGCGTCGGACTACGTCAACGGCGCCATCATTCCGGTCGACGGTGGTTGGCTGGCGCGCTAAGCGCTCGCCTCTGTACGGCTCTCCTTCTCCCAGTGGGAGAAGGTGCCCGAAGGGCGGATGAGGGTCGGGGTGCACGCACATGACCAGACGCGTCCCGCAGCTCCGACACGTTCTTCAGAACCTGATCGCTCACCGACAACGCACCTGAAAAGCGAATCAAGACCGCACCCAGGCGCGCACACCAACCGACTCCACAGTCGACACAACTTCCCCAAACCAATCGGAGCATCCCCATGAAAATCGCACTCATGAATGAGTTTAGCCAGGCCGCCAAGAACCCGGTGATCCTGCAGCAGCTCAACGAGGTCGCCAGCGAGCAGGGCCACAGCGTGTTCAACGTCGGCATGGACGGCGACAACGACCACCGCCTGACCTACATCCACCTGGGCATCGTCGCCAGCTTGCTGCTGAACTCCAAGGCGGTGGACTTCGTGGTTGCCGGTTGCGGCACCGGCCAGGGCGCGATGATGTCGCTCAACGCCCATCCGGGCGTGTTTTGCGGCTACTGCATCGAGCCGACCGACGCCTACCTGTTTGCCCAGGTCAACAACGGCAACGCGCTGTCGCTGGCGTTTGCCAAGGGCTACGGCTGGGGCGCGGAAATCAACGTGCGCTACATCTTCGAAAAGGCCTTCAGCGGCGAGCGTGGCATGGGTTACCCGGCCGAGCGTCGCGAATCGCAGCAGGCCAACGCCGGCATCCTGACCCAGCTCAAGCAGGCCACCGCCAAGTCGTACCTGGACGGCCTGCGCGCCATCGACCCGGAACTGATCAAGCAGGCCATCGGCGGCGAGCGCTTCCAGCAGTGCTTCTTCGACAACGCCCAGGATGCTGAAATCCGCAACTTCGTTGCCGGCCTGCTGGGCAAGACCGAAGCTGCTGCTGCAGCTGCGTAATTAGTCAGTGCGTTTTAGCCCCTCTCCCGCCGGGAGAGGGGTTGGGGTGAGGGTAAGGCGAAGACAGCTGGCCTGAACGGGGAGGCTTGAAAGGCTTGAGAAGACAGGACGGCCGTCCAACATTTCCTTGCCGCCGCACCCTCATCCGCCCTTCGGGCACCTTCTCCCGATGGGAGAAGGAAACAGCGTCGCGTCCTTAGCATTGTTCCCGGAGCCCATCATGCGTCTGCTGCTGTTCGCATTGCTGCTGCTCTGCGCAAATAGCGCCCGCGCCGAACCCCACCGCATCTTCATCGCCGGCGATTCCACCGCCGCCGAATACGGCGCCGAGCGCGCGCCGCAAGCCGGTTGGGGCCAACTGCTGCAGGACTGGTTCGACCCGGCGCAATGGCAGGTGCGCAATCACGCCAAGGGCGGCCGCAGCACGCGCAGTTTCATCGCCGAAGGGCGGCTGGATGCCATCGCAAAAGAATTGCAACGCGGCGATGTCTTGCTGATCCAGTTCGGCCACAACGACGCCAAACGCGAAGACCCCACGCGCTATACCGACCCCACGACCGACTACGTGCAGTTCCTGCGCCGCTATGTCGCCACTGCGCGCGACAAAGGCGCGACGCCCATCCTGATTACGCCGGCCGCCCGGCTGTTGTACGACTTCGGCGCGTTGCTCGACACCCACGGTCGCTACACCTTGGCGATGCAGCAACTCGCCGCGCAGGAACACGTTGGCTTGATCGATCTCAACGCCAGTTCCAGCGACTGGATTCGCGCACTCGGCGAGCAGGCGGCCAAACCGTATTTCCTGTTCGTGCCCGAACAGGGCAAGGCCGACGGTACCCACTTCAGCCGCGCCGGCGCGACCGCCATCGCCTGCCTGGTGGTGCACGGTTGGTTGCAGCTGCAGCCGGCGCTCAAGGCGCAGCTGCAGCGCGACGCCGATTGCGGTGCTGCGCCCGACACCAGCGCGCAACGCGCCGCGCAGGCGCATCCCTCGCTGGTGGTGCACGAGCGCGATCTCGCCCGCGAACAGCCCGGCCCGCATGGCGGCGCCGGCCCGACCACGGCGTATCCGTTCTTCGCAGATGCACCGGCGCTGAAATTCGTGCTGCGCAAACGCGTGCTGCACAAGGGCGCCGGCATCGGCCTGCATCTGCACGACAAGGATGAGATTTATTACATCGTCAGTGGGCGCGGTTTATATGCGCTGGACGGAAAGCAATACGATGTCGCCGCTGGCGATGCGTTGTTGACGCGGCCGGGCAGCACGCACGCCTTGCAGCAAACCGGCGAAGAACCGCTGGTGCTGTTGCTGGCGTACACCGCATCCAAGTAGCCCTCGCGCCCCAGACAGCGCAGCTGCAACGAAGCGCCGCGTTTTTCAAATGGGCTGAGTTGTTATCAGGCACGGCCAGCGTGCGAGTCGCCTGCTTCCACGTGCAGATGGCTGCAGCGGATCAGCGGCAGGAGCCAGCGACGGCAGACAGCCGATCACGCCGGCGCACAAACCATGTCAGGGGTGGTCGCGGCCGACATCCAGCGATGCAAGCTTTCCAGCACCGTCAGGCCTTATCCACCCCGTAGTGCGTCAGCCCCAGGCGCGCCAGTTCGGCCGAGCGGCGGTAGTAGACCTCTTCCCACCCGTCCACGCGTTGGCGGTCGGTGTCGCTCATGGCATCGAGAATGTCTTCGATGCTGAGCAGATTCGGATCTTCTTCCAGGCGCTCGAACACCGCGCCCAGGCCCTCGATGGCTTGACGCGCTTGCGCCGCGCCCATGGCGGCCAGCCCCCGCAAAGCATCGCTGCGGGTCGCCGCATCCCAGCGGTCGAAATAGCGGGCGTAGCCGCTCTCGTTCATGTCCGCATCCAGCCGCGCCAGCGCGATCAGTTCGCGTTCGCCCGGCGACAGCGCATCCATGCGCCCGCGCAACTGGGCGAGCTTGGCCTGGGCGCGGGCAGCGCGGCGGCGCCACAGCAACTCGGGCATGTTGAGCAGGCCCTCCGCGGTGGGAGGCGCCACCGCGGGCCAGTTCACCCCGAAGCCGTCCTCGGTGATCTGCCATTGCGTGCGTTGCGGCGGCGATGCCTTGAGCAGGAGCCGATGCGCCTGGATGGGCTCGTCGATGCGGATGCCGTTGGCCAGGGTGAACAGCAGGCGGGTGTCGTCCAGCTCCAAGCGCCGGATGCGCAGATGCGTCAGGTCCATTGAGCGAAGGCGATGTAGGGAGGTTTGACCTTAGTGCGCGTCGGCGGTGGTGTCGAGTCGATGCAGGTCACATCGCGGCATCGTGACCGCGCCGCGCCGCCGCGCAGCGGTTGGTCGGCGTGACCTCGGCAGCAGCCTCACACGTCGCCGTCGCGGCTCCAACCCTCGCCGCTGCCGCGTTGGATCACCCGATCGCCCGGCAGCACGTCACCCGCCGGCACCTGCGGTTGCTGCGCAAGCTCGGCATAGATCGGGGTGAAGTCCGGCGCGGTGGCCTCCATCAGCTGCGCAAAGCTGTCGATGACGAAATAGGTCTTCTGGAAGCTGTCGATGCGGTAGCGCGTGCGCATGATGCGTTGCAGGTCGAACCCGATGCGGTTGGGTGCCGGCGATTCCAGCGAATACAGCGATTCGCCCTTGGACGACACGATGCCGGCACCGTAGATGCGCAGGCCCTGTGGCGTGTCGATCAGACCGAATTCCACCGTGTACCAGTACAGCCGGGTGAGGTTCTGCAGCGCGTCCGGGCCGATGCCGTGCGCCTTGACCCCGCCGCGGCCATAGGCCTGCATGAAGTCGGCAAACAGCGGGTTCATCAACAACGGCACGTGGCCGAACAGGTCATGGAACAGATCGGGTTCGGCGATGTAATCGATCTGATCGGGCCGGCGGATCCACCACGTCACCGGAAAGCGTTTGTTGGCCAGATGTTCGAAAAAGTCCAGTTCCGGCAGCAGGCCCTGCACGCCGACCAGGGTCCAGCCGGTGGCCGCCTGCAGCACGCGATTGAGCGCATCGAAGCGCGGGATGTGCGTTTCGCCCATGCCCATCGCGTCCTGCGCCTGCAGGAACTCGTCGCAGGCGCGGCCCACCAGCAGCTCGCGCTGGCGCCGATACAAGGTGCCCCAGGTGGCGTGGTCGTCGGCGCTGTAGCTGTCCCACGGCTGCTCCACCACCGCGGTGGTGTAGACCGGCACATAGCCTTTGTCGGTGAGCTGGTTTTCGACGCGTTGCGGGGCGGTATTCATGCAGCGGCTCTTCCCGGTGATCAGCCGTCACCTTAGCCGGATGTGCGCGCAACGGGATTGCGAATCTTGCGCGGTGCAAGCGGATTGGCGCAAGATTCGTGCGTCATCGTCTGCTGCTGCGCAACATATGGATCAACCCATCGCCCTGGACCGCACCGATTTGCGTCTGCTCGCCCTGCTGCAGACGCAGGGGCGCAGCAGTAATGCGGAGCTGGCCGTGCAGGTCAATCTGTCGGCGTCGGCGTGCCTGCGCCGCACCCAGCGGCTGGAGGCGGCCGGCATCATCGCCGGCTATGGCGCGCGCCTGGACGCGCGCGCGCTGGGACTGGGCTTGCAGGCGTTCGTGCGCGTGCAGCTGGAGCAGCACGGGCAGGCCGACATCGAACATTTCGCCGAGGGCGTGCGCGGCTGGGACGAGGTGGTGGCGTGCTGGGCGCTGACCGGCGACATGGATTACCTGCTGCAGGTACAGGTCCGCGACCTGGAACACTTCTCGCGGTTTCTGCTCGATCGCCTGCTCAATGCCACCGGCGTGTCGGATGTGAATTCCAGCTTCGTGCTGCGCACGGTGAAGGCGCCGGAAGGTCTGCCGCTGTCGCATCTGGCCTGAGGTGCAAACCAGCCGCGTGCCGGTAGGGTAGGGCGCGCTCGCATGCCGCAGCCGGCAAGACGCACCGGCGTTGCGCCGGTTTCCAGGCGGACGCAAGAAACGTGCTGCTTGCCACATAAACGATAACGATTTACATTTACCTCACATCCTGGCCGCGTCCGGCCATGTCGTTCGTGTCGCATCGCCAGCCCATGCAGGGTCAGCCAGCCGGTTCGAGTGGACGCCCGCGTGTGCCTGTGCCTTTCCCTGTTGCGTGACGCGCTGCGTCCGCAGCGATCGACGAGAACGCCCCATGTCTGCTGCCATCGCTCCCCTTGGCTTGTTGCCTGCCGCGCTGCTGTGCGCGCTGTCGACCTTGGCTCCCGCCGCCCATGCCGCCGAATCCGCCGACGCGACCAACGCCACGACGCTCGACCAGGTCAGCGTCAACGGCACGGTGAGCCGCGCGCAGCCGGCCACCACCACACGCCTGCCGCTGACCTTGCAGGAAACGCCGCAATCGGTGAGCGTGATCGGGCTGCAGCGCCTGGAAGAGCAATCGCTGTTCAGCATCGACGATGTGATGCGCAACGTCACCGGCGTCAACGTGTCCTTCTACGACACCCAGCGCCCGCTGTATTTCGCGCGCGGTTTCCAGATCACCGACTTCCAGGTCGATGGCCTGCCCACCTACAGCGGTGCGACCAACCAGGAATACGACACGGTCTTCTACGACCGCATCGAGGTGATCCGCGGCGCCAACGGCCTGCTCACCGGCGCCGGCATTCCCTCGGCCACGGTCAACCTGCTGCGCAAGCGCCCGGGCAAGGACTTCGATGCCTCGTTTGCAGTCAGTGCCGGCACCTGGGATTTCCGCCGCATGCAGGCCGACGTCAATGCGCCGCTGACCGAAGACGGGCGCTGGCGCAGCCGAGTGGTCGCGGCCTGGCAAGACCGCGATTACTACTACGACCGGTACCACGACAACAAGATGTCGGGCATGGCAGTGCTGGAAGGCGATCTGACCGACAGCACCACGCTCACCGTCGGCTATCAGCGCCAGGACAACACCCCCGTCGGCTCGACCTGGGGCACGGTGCCGTTCTTCGCGGCCGACGGCTCCTTCGCCAACCTGTCGCGCTCGACCAACATGGCGCCGGAATGGACCCGCTGGCAGCGCGAAACCAGCACCGCGTTTGCCAACCTGGAACAACGCTTCGGGCAGGACTGGTTACTGCGCGTCAACGCCGCCCACACCAAGGGCGCCGTGCAGAGCCTGCGCGTCTACGGCACCGGTTACCCGGCCGCCGATGGCAGCGGCGTGTTTCTGCGCGCCAACGCTGGCGAAACGCAGGACACGCGCGATAGCGTGGACGTGTATCTGTCCGGCGGATTCGCCCTGTTCGGCCGCCAGCACGATGTGGTGATCGGCGGCAGCTGGCAGGACCTGCAATCGACCACCTATACCCTGGCGCAGACCTATCCCGACGACTGGGCCACCTGCGGCAGCGAACGTTGCTATTTCATTCCCAACATCCGCCATTGGAATGGCGACGCTTCGGAAGTGACCTATACGCGCACCGGTGCGCGTCGCCAGGCACGCACCACCCAGCGCGGCGTGTATGCCTCCACGCGCTTGCGGCTGGCCGACCCGCTGTCGTTGATTGCCGGCGCGCGACTGAGTTCGTGGGAGACCCGCACCCAGGCGTTCAATGCCAGCGGCAGCTACACCGGCACCAGCGGCCGTTATGACGTCAGCGACGAAGTCACCCCGTACGTGGGTCTGGTCTACGACATCGTGCCGGATGTGTCGGTGTACGCCAGCTACACCGAAATCTTCAATCCGCAGAACTACCGCGACAAGGACAACAACCTGCTCGCACCGGTGGAAGGCTCCAACCTGGAAGCCGGCATCAAGGCGCAGTTGTTCGATGGTCATGCGATGGCCACTGCTGCCGTGTTCGAGGCCAAGCAGGACAACTACGCGGTGCGCGACATGACCCAGCCGGAAGCCTCGCTGCCGGATGGCAGCTCTGCGTACATCGGCGTGGACGGCACCAAGAGCCGCGGATGGGAAGTGGACTTCAATGGCGAAGTGCTGCCCGGCTGGACCATCAACGCTGGCTATACCCACGTCAAGGTCACCCGCGCGCCGACCGATGCGATCTACGCCAACCTGCCCGAAGATTATCTGCAGCTCTCCACCCAGTGGCGCCTGCCGGGGACGTGGGACCGCTTGAGCATCGGCGGCGGCGTGAGCTGGCAGAGCGCGGTGCGCGGCTTCAATATCGCGCGCCCCACCGGCGACGGCACTGGCGCCACCACCCCGGTCACGGTGGTGCAGAACCCGTACGCGCTGGTGCATTTCAACGCCAACTACCGCATCAGCGACCAATGGACCGCCACGCTGGCGGTGCGCAATGCGTTCGACAAGACCTATTGGGCGAATCTGGATTATCAGAACTACGGCGAACCGCGCTTTGTCAGCGTGTCGCTGCGTTGGCGGTATTGAGGCATTGCCGATGACGTCTGGGCTTGAGACATTGCCCATCAAGTCCAGGCGTTGCTACCGATAAGGCCTCGCGGCCAGGGCCGCTCCTACAAGCGCGGTGCCGGCCGTGCCGACGTCGCCGATACACCCAAAGACCCCCGCCCCGGTCGGAGCGGCCCCGGCCGCGCGCCCATCCGACACGTCTCAGCGCACCCGAAAGAACCGCCACGCCGTCGTCGAAGCGGCTCAGGCCGCGACCTTGTCCGGCCACCCTCAGGACATCAGCACAAGGCATCAATAACGCAGTCGCCCCACGCATCTGGTCTAAATGCGCGCGTCTCGAACCAGGCGCCCACGCCCGCTCAGTTCCGCATGAGCTCGCGCGGCACCGGCATCAACTGCGGATCGCCTCGCACCGCAGCCGCATCACGGTGCCACGCAGGCCTGGTCCTTGCCACGCAATTTTTCCCAACGCGAGCGTTGTTCCAGGCAGCGCTCGTACGCCTGTTGCTTGGCCGCTTTGGCCTGGTCGGCGGCGGTCCGGACTGCGCTGCTGCGCGCGGCCTGCAGTTGCGCAATCTTGGCGCGAATCTGCGGCATCACCGCCATTGCGGCGCGCTCGCCTTCGAGGATCGCCGCAGCACGTTGGTTGAAATCGGCCGAGCCGATCTCGTTGACCTTCGGGCGAATGACCACGTCGGCACGTTTGAGTTCGGCCTCGCCCAGGCGCTGGCCCATGATCGAAATCGACTGGTTCACCGTGCCCAGCAGGTCACCCGGATTCTTGCCGCTGGCCTTGCTGGAGATATCCACCGCCACCACAAATTCGGCACCCAACTGGCGCGCTGCATCCACCGGCACCGGGCTGACCACGCCGCCATCGACGAAGTGATATTGACCGATGGTCACCGGCTCGAACACGCCCGGGATGCTGCTGGACGCGCGCACCGCCTGGCCGGCATTACCGCGCACGAACACGGTGCGTTCGCCATCTTCCAGTCGCGTGGCGACCGCCGCGAACGGCTTGCGCAGTTTTTCGATCGGCTTGCCGCCGAGCTGTTCGTTGACGTAGTCCTGCAGTTTCTGGCCCTGCACCAGCCCACCGGAAAACAGCCGCACATCGCGGATGCTGGTCTGGTCGAGCGCGACGGCCTTTTCCTGCATTTGGAACGCATCCATGCCGCTGGCATACAACGCGCCCACCACGCTGCCGGCGCTGGTGCCAGACACCACCACCGGTGCGAAGCCGTTGGCCTCGAGCATCTTGATCACCCCGATATGCGCAAAGCCCTTGGCCGCACCGCCACCGAGCGCGACGCCGATCTTGATGGGCTTGGGGGCTGCGGCCGAAGGTGCCTGCACCACCGGCGCCGGTGTCGCCTGGCGTGGCTCGCCCCCGCAGGCGCTGAGCAGCCCGGCCAGTGACAGGGACAGGGACAACAGGAGGCACTTGCTAGGAAAGGCGGTCATGGCGAGCGTGCACAGGGCGCGATGTGGACAGCGGCGCAGCATACACGCCGCAGCCCTGGCCGCCGGTCTGCATTGGCGGCGGGCGGCAGGGCGTCATGCGCAGATATTGCGCGCTGCGCGCACACCTCGCCTGCCCTGATGGTATCGGGCGTCCTTGCGTTGGTACCGTAGGGCATGGACTCGGCCAAACGCACAGTCTGCAGCAGCAGCATCTTCGATCACGCGTCTGCGCGGTGTCCGCTGCGTGGACTGGCGCTGTCACTGCTGCTAGCCGCATTGCCCTGTCATGCGCTGGACGCGGTAGCGGTCAAGCGGCAGGTCGATGGCATTCTGGATCGGGACTATCCACGTTGGGAGGCGCTATACCGGACCGTGCACCAGCACCCCGAACTGGGCTTCGAGGAAACCGCGACTGCGCAACGGCTGGCCAAGGAAATGCGCGCGCTGGGGTTTCAGGTCAGCGCGGGTATTGGCCGGACCGGGCTGGTGGCGATGTATCACAATGGCCCCGGCCCCACGATCATGGTGCGCACTGAACTGGATGCGTTGCCGATGCGGGAAACCACGGGGCTGGCGTACGCCAGCGACGTCCATCTGCAGTCCAGTGACCGCGATACCTATGTGGCGCATACCTGCGGTCACGACATTCACATGGCGGCCTGGGTCGGCACGGCCGCAACCTTGGTGCAGCTGCGCGCCCAATGGCGCGGCACGCTGATGTTCATCGCCCAACCAGCGGAGGAAAAGGGTCGCGGTGCGCAGGCGATGCTTGACGATGGCCTGTTTGCCCGGTTCGGCAAGCCGGACTACGGCTTTGCCCTGCATGTCGGTCCGGATGCCTACGGCCATGTGTTCTACAAGGCCGGGGCGGTGACCTCCAACTCCGATGCGCTGGAGGTGGTGTTCCAAGGCAAGGGCGGGCATGGGGCGATGCCCGCCGCGACGATCGATCCGATCCTGATCGCGGCGCGCTTCGTTGTCGATGTGCAGAGCGTGATCAGTCGCGAAAAAGACCCGGCTGCGTTTGGCGTGGTCAGCATTGGAGCGTTCAACGCCGGCACGGCCGGCAACGTCATCCCCGACCGCGCGCAGCTGCGCGGCACCATCCGCAGCCACGACCCTCAGGTGCGCGACAAGCTGCTCGACGGCGTGCGACGTACCGCGCTGGCCAGTGCGCAGATGGCCGGCGCGCCGGTACCGCAGATCGCCCTGGGCGAGCGCGGGTCCAGGGCGGTGATCAACGATGCAGCGCTGGCCGAGCGTACCGGGGCGGTTTTCGCGCAGGCGTTCGGGGTCGATGCCGAGCGCCAGCGCGAACCGAGTGCCGCCAGCGAAGACTATTCGGCCTTCGTCGCTGCCGGCGTGCCGTCGTTCTACTTCGGCATCGGTGGACTCGATCCGCAGTGGCTGCAGCAGGCCCGGCAAACGGGCGAGCGCATTCCGGTGAACCATTCGCCGGACTTCGCGCCGGTGCCGCAGCCAAGCATCCGGACCGGCGTGGAAGCGATGACACTGGCGGTGATGAACGTGATGCCGCCGCCCTCCTGAGATGGGCGCGGCCGCGCCGGGATGTAGGTCAGAAGCGGTTATCGCCATCCAGCAACCGCCCCAGGCCGCCCAGCACCGAGCCTTCGCCGCGCTGTTGGCCGCCGGCTTGCGGGGCGGCCTGCAGCATGCGGCCGGCCATGCGCGAGAACGGCAGCGATTGCAGCCAGACCTTGCCCGGGCCGGTGAGGGTGGCCAGGAACACGCCTTCGCCGCCGAAGAACATGCTCTTCAGGCCCGCAACGCGGCGCACGTCCATGTCCACGCCGGCGTGGTAGGCCACCACGCAGCCGGTGTCCACGTCGATACGCTCGCCCGGGCCCAGCTCGCGTTCGACGACCGTGCCGCCGGCATGTACGAACACCCAGCCGTCGCCTTCGAGCTTCTGCATGATGAAGCCCTCGCCGCCGAACAGGCCGGTGAGGATCTTGCGCTGGAAGGCGATGCCCAGCGACACCCCGCGCGCGCCGGCCAAAAAGCTGTCCTTCTGGCAGATCAGCTGGCCGCCATGCTCGGACAGGCGCAGCGCCAGCACCGTGCCCGGGTAGGGCGCGGCGAAAGCGACCTTGGCCTTGCCGCTGCCGGCGTGGGTGAACACGGTGGTGAACATGCTTTCGCCGGTGACCACGCGTTTGCCGGCCGACAGCAGCTTGCCCATCAGCCCGCCGCCACTTTGACCGGCATGCGAGCCGTCGCCGAACACGGTGTCCATCTGCACCGCCGCGTCCTTGTACATCAGCGCACCGGCCTCGGCGATGGCGCTTTCGCCGGGGTCCAGCTCGACTTCGACGAACTGCATGTCGTTGCCGACGATGCGGTAGTCGATCTCATCTGCGCGCCCGCTCATGCCGGTCAACGGCGGCGGCACGCTACCGCCCCCCTGCAGCTCGGCCAGCTGACGGGCCGGCGTCCAGCCATCGAGCCCGTCGCGCCAGGCCAGCGCATCGGGTTGGCGCTGCGCATGCGCGCGGGCGCTGGCATCGTCGAGCGGGCCGATACGGTCGGCCTGTCCGGGGTTATGGAAATACCACTGGGCCATCGGACGACTCCTGTCTGTGTGTGCGGCGAGTCTAAGCGCAAGCGCCGCGGCGGCGTCCCGTGTCCAAGGTCATGTCTGCAGAGCGTGGTTGTGACGCGGTTGTGCGCCCGTCCGGAGCGCTTCGCCATCGCGATGCGGAGCATCGCCGGCAGCTCGTGCAAGGACACGGCCTGCGCGAGCTGCGGGATGGGTGGCCCTTACTCGCCCACCGTTGCCCAACAGCGCGCGCCATCACGCTGCACCCGCACCGGGCCATCGAACACGGCCGACAGGCTGGCATCGGTGAGCAGCGCCTCACGCGTGCCGTCGGCCACCACCTTGCCGGCGCGCAGCAGGATCACCCGTTCGATCTCCGGCACGATTTCTTCGATGTGATGGGTCACCAGCACCAGCGTGATGCCTTGCCGGGCGAGGTGCCGCATCGTCTCGAGCAGGTGCTGGCGTGCCACCAGATCCAGCCCGGTGGACGGCTCGTCCAGCAGCAACGCCTGCGGGCGATTGACCAGCGCACGCGCAATCAGCACACGGCGCGTTTCGCCGGCCGACAATTGCGCAAATTGCCGGTCCACCAGCGGCAATGCGCGCGCCAGCGCCAGCGCTTCGCGCGCGCGTGCACGCATGTCGTCGCTGATCTCGCGATGCGGCGGCACCACGTAGCTGGCGAAGAATCCGGAGAGCACCGCGCTTTCCACATCCAGCCCGGGCATGTCGGCCAGATTGACGCTCAGATCGCCGGTGACGATGCCCAATTGCGAGCGCAGGCGATCCACCTGCCAGCGCGTTTGTCCCATCACCTTCACTGCGGGCTGGCCGTCGGCGCGCGCCAGCGGGTACAACTCGCGCGTGATCAATTTGATGAAGGACGATTTGCCGCAGCCATTGGGCCCCAGGATCGCGGTGTGCTGCCCCAGCGCGATGCGCAGGCTCAGCGCATGCAGGACCCGGACCTGGCCGCGCATCACGCTGGCCTGGTCGAGTTCGATCAGCTGGGCGGCGTTAGTAACGACAGTGGAATCGGCAGCATGTTCGGTGGCAACAGTCATACGGGTGACAGCAGACGGAAGTGGGGAAGGGGGGTCTGAACCGCTTTAGAAATGTAGGTGCAACCCTACGCATCCGAAGGGTGAAGTTTGCCGCGATCGCCCCCATCATGTCTGCATCAAATGGAGAGCGCTGCTGTGGAGATGCCGATGTTGTCCGATCCGATCATCGACGTTCTGACTTCCGGCGTGGCAGGGCTGGGCGTGTGGGGCATGCTGGCGGTGCTGCTAGTCTTCACCCAGCTCACCATCTTTGCAGTGACCTTGTACCTGCATCGCAGCCAGGCGCATCGCGGTGTAGATTTCCATCCGGCCATCGCGCATTTCTTCCGCTTCTGGACCTGGTTGACCACCTCGATGATCACCCGCGAATGGGTGGCGATCCATCGCAAGCATCACGCCAAGGTCGAGACCGAGGAAGACCCGCACAGCCCGCAGACCAAGGGCATCGGCCAGGTTTTCTGGCGCGGTGTGGAGCTGTATCGGCAGGCGCGTGCCGAGCGTGCCGACATCGAGCAATACGGCAAGGGCGCGCCCAGCGACTGGATCGAACGGCATCTGTACACGCCGCATGCCAACGCCGGCCCGATGGCGTTGCTGGTGATCAACTCGGTGTTGTTCGGATTGCCGGGAATTGCGTTGTGGGCAATCCAGATGGCGTGGATTCCGTTCTGGGCCGCCGGTGTGGTCAACGGCCTGGGCCACTGGTGGGGCTATCGCAATTTCGAATCGGCCGACACCTCCACCAACCTCACGCCCTGGGCGCTGTGGATCGGTGGCGAAGAATTGCATAACAACCATCATGCCTTCCCGAGCTCGGCGCGGTTTTCGATGCGGCGTTGGGAGCTGGATATCGGTTGGGTCGCCATTCGCGGCTTGCAGGCACTGGGCCTTGCCAAGGTGTTGCGGGTGGCGCCGTCGCTGGATATCCGCCCCAATATCGCCGTGCCCGATGCCGACACGCTCAAGGCGCTGCTCTCGCACCGGTTCCAGGCCATGACCGACTACCAGCGCAATGTGCTCAAGCCGGCGTTGCGCGAAGAGGCGGCCGTCACTGGCGCCAAGCTGCGCGAGTTGCTGCCGCGTCGCCTGCGCAAGGGCCTGGTCGACGACGGGCGCTGGCTCAAGCCGGACGCGCGTGCACAGTTGCGGGCATGGGTGGCGCAGCGTCCGCGCATGCGCACGCTGGTCGAGTACCGTGCGCGGCTGACCGCGGTACTGGAAGCGCGCAGCCACGATGCGTCCGAACGGCTCCGGCAATTGCAGCAGTGGTGCCATGAGGCCGAGGCCAGCGGCAATGCCGCGTTGCAGGCGTATGCGGCGCGGCTCAAGGGGTATGCGCTGAGTGGTGCGTAACCCGGGCGGCAGGCGCGCTGTGGTGCGTGTACACCGGGCGCGTGGCGTGATCGTGCGTGCCTTGCTGGTCGTGTGGTGTGCCTGTGTGCCGGCGATTGCCGCGCAGGCCCAGGTCCAGGACAGCCAGCAATATCTGCAGCGCATGGATACCGATGGCGATGGGCGGGTGAGCCTGGACGAATATCTGGCCTGGATGAGCTACGCCTTCGATCAACGCGATACCGATCACGATGGCGTGCTGCAAGGCGATGAACTGCCGGGCCGTCGCGGCAAGCCGATCACCCGTGCGGCGCATCGTGCCACCTTGATCGCGCGCTTCGCGCGGCAGGATGCCGATGGCGACGGCTACCTGAGTGCACGCGAACTGCTGGCGCCGCCCCGCTGATGCGCACCTTCGCGCGTGGCTGACGCTGCGTTCGGCAAGCTCGGCCGCATGTTCACTCTCGACCGGGTCAGCCGCCGCTACGGCCAGGCCATCGCACTCGATGCTGTCTCGCTGACGTTTGCCAGCGGCATCACGACCGCATTGATCGGCCCGAGCGGCGCCGGCAAATCCACCGTGCTGCGCATGCTGGTCGGGCTGGAGTGGCCGGACAGCGGCACGGTCGCTTTCGACGGCACCCCGTTGCAGCGCGCCAACCTGCAGGCGCAACGGCAACGCATCGGCTACGTCATCCAGGAAGGCGGCTTGTTTCCGCATCTGGATGCACGCAGCAACGTGACCTTGCTGGCACAGACGCTGGGCTGGGCGCGGGAACGCATCGAGGCGCGTCTGGATGTCTTGTGCGCCCTGTGCCAATTGCCAACGCAGTTGCTGGCGCGCTACCCGGCCGAACTCTCCGGTGGTCAACGCCAGCGGGTAGGGCTGATTCGTGCATTGATGCTGGACCCGCCGGCCTTGTTGCTGGACGAACCACTCGGCGCGCTCGATCCCATCGTGCGCTACGACCTGCAGGCGCAGATGCGCGAACTGTTCGCGCAGCTGGGCAAGACCGTGGTGCTGGTGACGCATGACGTGGCCGAAGCCGCCTATCTGGCCGACAACCTGGTGCTGATGCGCGCCGGCCGCATCGTGCAGCAAGGCCGTGCGCGCGATCTGCTGGAGCAGCCGGCCGATGCGTTCGTGCAGCGCTTTCTCACCGCCCAGCGCAGCATTGGCGATGCCGCATGATGGCGCGTGCGCTCATCGCCGTGGTGTGGCTGATCTGCAGTGTTAGCGCGCAGGCCGCGCAGGTCACCATTGGTTCGAAGAATTTCACCGAAGCGGTGATTCTTGGCGAAATCGCCACCGCCGCCGGCAAACGTGATGGTGTAGACGTGCAGCACCGCGCACAACTCGGTGGCACGCGCATCCTGTGGCGGGCGCTGGAGACCGGGCAGATCGACGCGTATGCCGAATACACCGGCACGCTGGCACAGGAGCTGCTGCAACTGCCCAACGCCAGCCAGGCCGAGCTGCGTGCCGCACTCGACGCACGCGGGCTGGCGATGACCGATTCGCTGGGTTTCCAGAACACCTATGCCTTCGGTATGAAGCGCGAACGTGCGCAGGCATTGGGTATCGCCTCGTTGTCGGATCTTGCACGACATCCCACCCTCAAGATCGGTCTGAGCAATGAGTTCATGCAGCGCGCCGATGGCTGGCCGGGCGTGCGCGCGGCGTACGCGCTGCCGCAGGCCGCGACCGGGCTGGATCACGACCTGGCCTATCGCGCGTTGCAGAGCGGCGCCATCGAGGTCACCGATCTGTACAGCACCGATGCGGAAATTCCGTATTACCAGCTGCAGGTGCTACGCGACGACCGCCATTATTTCCCGGACTACCAGGCGATTTTTGTGTATCGCAAGGATCTGGCGCACCGCTCGCCGGCGATGCTGCAGGCCTTGCGGGGGGTGCAAGGACGCATCGATGAAGCGACCATGCAACGGCTCAATGCACAGGTCAAACTGGAGCGGCAGTCCGAAGCGGCGGTTGCCGCGCGTTGGCTGGGCGTCACGCCGGCCTCTGAAACGGACTCGCGTTTGACGCGGCTGCTGCGGCATACGCGCGAGCATCTGGCGTTGGTGGGTATTTCTTTGGGTCTGGCGTTGCTGCTTGCGCTGCCGTTGGGCGTGCTGGCGGCGCGGCGTCCACGTCTGGGGCAGGTGGTGTTGTCGTTGACCGGTGTGCTGCAGACGCTGCCGTCGTTGGCGGTATTCGTCTTCATGATTCCGCTGTTCGGCATCGGCGCCAAGCCGGCGATTGCCGCGCTGTTCTTGTATAGCCTGCTGCCGATCGTGCGCAACACCCATGCAGGGCTGACCTCGATCCCACGCGAACTGCGCCAGACTGCGCACGCCATCGGATTGCCCGCGTGGACACGCCTGTGGCGGGTGGAACTGCCGCTGGCCCGCCGCACGATCGTGGCCGGCATCCAGACCGCGGCGGTGATCAATGTGGGCACCGCCACGCTGGGTGCGCTGATCGGTGCGGGCGGCTATGGCCAACCGATTCTCACCGGCATCCGCCTGGACGATATCGGCCTGATTTTGGAAGGCGCCATTCCCGCTGCCGTGCTTGCGCTGCTGGTGCAGGCGGTGTTCGAAGGCGCCGAGCGATGGGTAACGCCGCGTGGGTTGCGGATCAGCCAGCGGCAGTGACGCGGCGTTCAATCGCTGAAAACCGAGCGCGCCGCTTCGCTGCCGCTGATCCTTGCGCCAATTGTCGTTCGTAGAGCGCGCTGGCCTGCGATGGAGCCTTGCCGGTGCTGCCTGACGACGCGTTGGCCTGCGTACATGTATTGCAACCAGTACCGCTGCAGATGCCTGGCCCGCGATGCCTGCGCACCGCCTCACCCATCCGGCAGCGCTGCAATGACCTGTGACAACGCGTGGTCGGTGACGCTCAAATGTGGCGCGATGCGCAGACGTCCATGCCGACGCGTGCAGATCACGCCACTCGCGCCGAGCGCCGTTGCCACCGCATCCAATGCCGCTGCCGGCGGCTGCAGTGCGGTGAGATGCGGCGCATGTCCGGGCGTGCACCAGCTGCCCACGCCGCGCGCCTGCAGGGCGGCGTCCCAATGCGCAGTCAACTCGCCCAACGCCGCTGCGATGCGCGCCGGCTGCCACGCGGTGAGTTGTTGCAGGGCCACCGTGGCCATTGCGACCCGCAATGGGTCGGCAACCCCGCCCGCATCGAATCGGCGTGCACCGCTGCGATACCGCGGCGCGCTGGCCACCGGAAATTCCCAACTGCTGCCCGCATCGCGGCCGATCCAGTGTTCTTCGATCGGCAGCCCGTCCGTGCGCCACTGCGGTGCGACCCACAGCCACGCCAATCCCATCGGCCCGAGCAACCATTTGTGCCCGACGCTGACTACGAAATCCGGTTGCCAGCGCGGCAGATCCGGTGGCAACACCCCCAGGCTCTGGCTCAGGTCCAGCACCAGGGCAGCGCCGCGTGCCTGCACGGCGGCACTGATGCGGTCCAGATCCAGCATTCGCCCGTCCAGCCAGTACGCATGCGGCAAGCTGGCAATCCGCAGCGCAGGCGTGTCGGCAATGGTCTGCAGCACTGCATCGGTCAAGCTGCCGCCAGCGGTGGTGGGCACCGCCACCAGATGCGCGCCGGTCTCTGCGCAGCGGCGCTGCCAGATCAACAGATTGGACGGAAATTGTCCTTCCAGCACCAGCACCGCGTCGCCGGCTTGCACGGGCAGATTGCGTGCGGCCGTGGCCAGGCCGTGCGCGGCCGAGGGCACCATGGCCACCGCATCGGCATCGCCGTCCAATAGCGCGGCCGCAAGTCCGCGCACCTGCTCGATCTGCTGTAACCAGGTATCGAACGGCAACCGCCATGGTGTGGCCATTGCATCGACCGCCTGGTGCGCAACGGTCTGCATGGCGCGCAACAACGGACCACGCGACGCCGCATCCAGATGGATGACCCCGGAAGGCAGCGCGAACGCCTGCTGACGCTGGGCCCACGCGAGGGGCCCAGCAAGCGTACTGGACAGAGATGGCGATGACATGCCCACAGCTTACCGCTGGCTGCCACGCTGCCCACACGGCACGTTCACGGGCGCTCCCCAAGCATAGGGCGATGTCTGCACTCTCACCTCTGCTGGGCCACCTCCAGCAACAGCAGTTGACGCTGCTGGAACGCTACGCGCAGACCCGCGCGCTGAGCGACCGTCTCGCCGCACCCTTGAGCGCCGAAGACGCGATGGTGCAGAGCATGCCGGACGCGAGCCCGAGCAAATGGCATCTGGCCCACACCACCTGGTTTTTCGAACGCTTCGTGCTGCAGGCCGATCCGGCGTACCGCGTGTTCGACCCGGCCTGGGATTTCCTGTTCAACAGCTACTACCAGAGCGTGGGGCCGATGCATGCGCGGGCCCGCCGCGGCGTGCTTTCGCGCCCCTCGTTGCAGCAGGTACGCGACTACCGTGCTGCGGTCGATAGGCAGATGCAGCAGCGCTTGCGCGAGGGCCTGCTCGATGCCCAGGCTTGCACCGTCGTGCAGCTCGGCATCCAGCACGAGCAGCAACACCAGGAGTTGCTGCTGACCGATATCAAGCATGCGCTGTGGAGCAACCCGTTGCAGCCGGCCTACCGTGACCTGCCCACACCGCCTGCGGCCGTTGCCAGCCCGCTGCGCTGGCATGCGCGCGACGAGCAGATCGTCCAGATCGGCGCCGCTGCATGGCCACAGGCCGACAGCTTCGCCTACGACAACGAATCGCCACGCCATCGCGTGCTGGTCGGTGCGCATGCGCTGGCCAGCCGTGTGGTCACCAACGCCGAGTTCCAGCAATTCATCGATGACGGCGGCTACCGCAGTGCCGGTGCCTGGCTCAGCGATGGCTGGGCGATGGTGCAGGCGCAGGGTTGGCAACATCCCTTGTATTGGGATGCCGATGGCCGCGAGTTCACGCTGGACGGCTGGCGCACGCGCGATCCACACGCGCCGGTCTGTCACCTGAGCCTGTTCGAAGCCGATGCGTTCGCGCGCTGGGCCGGTGCGCGCCTTCCCACCGAAGCCGAGTGGGAGCAGGCAGCGACCGGCGTGCCGGTACAGGGCAATTTCGTCGACACCGATGCGTTGCATCCGCGTGGCGCCGAAGCAGTGGACACCGGCATCCAGCAGCTGTTCGGCGATGTCTGGGAGTGGACCGGTAGTGCGTACCTGCCGTATCCAGGCTTTACCCCGTGGCCCGGGTCGCTGGGCGAATACAACGGCAAATTCATGAATGCGCAATGGGTCTTGCGTGGTGGCAGTTGCGCCAGCCCGGCCAGCCATCTGCGTGCCAGTTACCGCAACTTTTTCCCCTCCGATGCGCGTTGGCAGTTTGCCGGCGTGCGCCTTGCCAAGGATCTGCCTTGAACGCCGCCGCCCATGCCCTGCAACGCGCGCACGCCGCGCTGACCGACCTGCGCCCGCAGCCGGACGACATCACCGCCGATGCACTGGCGGGGTTGTCGCAAACGCCCAAGACGCTGCCGTCGAAATATTTCTACGATGCGCGCGGCTCGCAACTGTTCGAAGCCATTACGCAGCAGCCGGAGTATTACCTCACCAGGACCGAGCTGGGTTTGCTGGAAGCCAGCATGGGCTCGATCGCACAGGCGATCGGCGCCGGCGTGCATGTGGTCGAATACGGCAGCGGCAGCGGCCGCAAGACCGAATTGCTGCTGCAGGGCCTGCGCGATGTGGTGGCCTACACGCCGCTGGAAATCTCGCGCACCGCGCTGCTGGAAAGCACTGCGCGGCTGGCCCAGCAATTTCCGCAGATCCAGATGTTGCCGGTGTGCACCGACTTCACCAAGCCGCTGCGCCTGCCCGATGCGCAGCGCCCGGCGCGGCGGCACGTGGTGTTCTTCCCCGGCTCCACGCTCGGCAATTTCGCCGATGCGGCGGCGATCGAACTGCTGGACGCGATGCGCCAGACCATGGGCAGCGACGGTTGCGCCCTGATCGGCATCGATCTGGACAAGGACGCCGGGCTGATCGAAGCGGCCTACAACGACGCAGCCGGTATCACCGCCGAGTTCACCTTGAACCTGCTGGCGCGGCTCAATCGCGAGATCGGGAGCGATTTCGATCTGGACGGTTTCCGTCACCACGCGGTGTATGTCCGTGAGCGCGGCCGCATCGAAACCTTCCTGATCAGCCAACGCGCGCAGCGCGTGCAGGTTGGCGGCAAGGACATCGCGTTTGCCGAAGGCGAAGCGATGCAGGTCGAATACAGCTGCAAATACACCGACGCGCGCTTTGCCGAACTGGCTGCCGCAGCCGGGCTCAAGGTCACCCACGGCTGGAACGATGCCAAGGATTGGTTCGGCCTGCGCCTGCTGCGCCCATTGTGATCCCGCGGGGCGGGCGTGCAGTCGCCCGATGATGCGCAGGTGGCCGCGTTGATCCGGCACCTGCTTGCGCAACGTCGGCCCGAGCAATCGATCTGTCCCTCGGAAGTCGCGCGTGCCTTGAGCGATGACGCGGCGGTGTGGCGAAGCCTGATGCCCCAGGTGCGTGCGGTGGCCGCAGCTGCCGCAGGCAGAGGCCTGGTACGGATCACCCAGCAGGGTCGAACTGTGGACCCTGCCACCGCACGCGGACCGATTCGACTGATGCGTGGGCCGCATTTCGACTGAAGCCCCATTGAGTGGATGCGCCAGCTGCCGTATGTAGCGGGATTAAACCGAATGTCGCCGAGCGACTACATCAAAAGGATGTAATCGTTCGGTGACATCAGGCCGCCTGCACCACGTGCAACGCCTTGGGATTACGCCACTGCGCCAGCAGCGCGGCTTCGCGCGCCCTGGCTTCCTGCAGATGCGCATGCTTGACGTGGCCATAGCCGCGAATGTGTTCCGGAATGCTGGCGATCTGCGCGGCCAAGCCCACGTTATCGGCATCCAGCCGTTCCAGCAGCATGTCCACGGTTGCGCTGTAATCGGCAATCAGCCGACGCTCGCCACGCCGTTCTTCGCTGTAGCCGAAGACGTCGAACTTGCCGCCACGCAGGAACTTCAACCGCGCCAGCAGCTTGAAGGCGGTGAACATCCACGGCCCGTACTCGCGTTTGATCAGGTTGCCGTGTGCGTCTTTCTTTGCCAGCAACGGCGGCGCCAGGTGGAAGCGCAGCGTGTAGTCGCCCTCGAACTGTTGTTGCAACCGGCGCTGGAAATCGCCACGCGTATACAGCCGCGCCACCTCGTACTCGTCCTTGTAGGCCATCAGCTTGAAGGCGTACCGGGCCACCGCCTCGGTCAGTGCGCTGCTGCCGGGCACGCGCTGCAGCTCGTGCGTGCGTACGCGCTCGACCAGGCTGCGATAACGCTGCGCGTAGGCCGCATCCTGGTAGTCGGTCAGGAACGCGACGCGACGCGCGATGGCCTCGTCCAGCGAATGCGCCAACTGCTCGTCGTCGAGCGGCGCGGCCGGTGCAGCGACCTCGCCATGCAACGTGCTGCCGTCGGTCTGTGCCAGCGCACGCGGTGCGCTCTGGCCGCTGAGATCGTGCTCTTCCCAGCTGCCTGGTCCGCGTGCATGCGGTGTATCGCCATGCAGATGTGCAGGCGCGTCGGCACCGGCCAGACCCGCAGCGCGTTGCACCGCCGGCAGATCGATCGCCGCCAGGCGCCCCCAGGCGAACGCCTGCTGATTCATCGCAACGGCTGCACCATTGAGTTCGATCGCGCGCATCAGCGCCGCATGCGATAGCGGCACCAACCCGTGCTGCCACGCGTAGCCAAGCACGAACAGATTGCTGGCGATGGCGTCGCCCAGCAACGCCGTTGCCAGCTGCGTGGCATCCAGCAACAACGGCTCCTGGCCACCGAGCGCAGTGCGCACACCGGCGATGATCTCGGCAGCGGGAAACTGCAGGTCCGGTTGCGTGGTGAACGTGCCCGGCATTGCTTCGTAGGTGTTGAGCACCACCTGGGTGCGGCCATCGCGCACCTTGGAGAGCGCCCAATAATCGTTGACCACCACCATGTCGCAGCCCAGCACCAGGTCTGCTTCGCCGGCGGCGATGCGCACGGCGTGGATGTCGGCGGGCTGGCGTGCGATGCGGATATGCGTGGTCACCGCGCCGCCTTTCTGTGCCAGGCCGGTCTGGTCCAGCACCGTGGCGCCCTTGCCTTCCAGGTGCCCGGCCATGCCGAGCAGCGCGCCGATGGTCACCACGCCGGTGCCGCCGACGCCGGTGATCAGGATGTTCCAGGGCCGTTCCAGCGCGGTGCGCTTGGGCGGTGAGGGAAGCGTGTCCAGCAGCGTGCTGGCGTCGCGCCGCTTGCCCTTGCGCGGGGCACCGCCATGCACGGTGACAAAGCTCGGGCAAAAGCCCGCGACGCACGAATAATCCTTGTTGCAGTTGGACTGGTCGATCTGGCGCTTGCGCCCGAATTCGGTTTCCTTCGGCAACACCGACACGCAAAAGCTTTTCTCGCCGCAATCGCCGCAGCCTTCGCACACCAGCGAATTGATCATCACCCGCTTTGGCGGATCGACCAGCTTGCCGCGCTTGCGACGGCGGCGTTTCTCGGTGGCGCAGGTCTGGTCGAAGATCAGGATCGACACGCCCTTGACGGTGCGCAGATGCTGCTGCACGGCATCCAGTTCGCCACGATCGTGAAACGCGACCTCAGGCGGAAACAGCTCGCGCCGCCGCGTCCACTTGCCGATGTCGTCGCTGACCACCGCAATCTCATGGATGCCTTCGGCGCGCAGCTGGTGGGCGATGTCCGGCACGGTGAGCGTGCCGTCCACCGGCTGCCCGCCGGTCATCGCCACCGCATCGTTGTAGAGAATCTTGTAGGTGATGTTGACGCCGGTGGCGACCGACTGCCGGATCGCCAGCGAGCCGCTATGGAAATACGTGCCATCGCCCAGGTTCTGGAACACGTGCGGGGTGTCGGTAAACGGCGCCTGCCCGGACCACGTGACACCTTCGCCGCCCATGTGGGTGAAGGTGTCGGTGGCTCGGTTCATCCAGGTCACCATGTAGTGGCAACCGATACCGCCCAGCGCGCGCGAGCCTTCCGGCACGGCGGTGGAGGTGTTGTGAGGGCAGCCGGAGCAGTAATGCGGCACGCGCGGGAATTGCGCGCGCGGCAAAGCCATTTCCGCTTCCTTGGCGTCCATCCAGCGCAGCCGCTGCTGGATCGAATCGGTATTGATCGTGCTCGATTGCAGCAGGCGCAGGATGCGCCTGCCGATCACCGCCGCGATGGTGGCCGGCGTCAGTTCGCCGGTGGACGGCAGGATCCACGCGCCCTGCTCATCGTACTTGCCGACAATGCTCGGCCGCGCGCCGGCGCTGGCCGGCCAGTTGTAGAACAGTTCCTTCATCTGGCGCTCGATGAAGGCCTTTTTCTCTTCCACCACCACGATGTCTTCAAGCCCCTGCGCAAACGCGCTGATCCCTGCCGGCTCCAGCGGCCAGGTCATGCCGACCTTGTAAACGCGGATGCCGATCTGCGCGCAGGCCTGCGCGTCCAGGCCCAGGTATTCCAGCGCCTGCAGCACGTCCAGGTAGCTCTTGCCGGTGGTGACGATACCCAGTCGCGCATTTGGTGAATCCAGCACCACCTTGTCGATGTGGTTTGCGCGCGCAAAGGCTTGCGCGGCGGCGATCGCATACCGGTGCAGGCGCATCTCCTGGTCCACCGGCGGGTCCGGCCAGCGGATGCTCAAGCCGCCCGGCGGCAGTGCGAAATCCTCCGGCAGCACGATGGTGCGCGCGAACGGGTCCACGTCCACCGAGGCGGACGATTCCACCGTTTCGGCAATCGTCTTGAAGCCGATCCAGCGCCCGGTGTAGCGGCTCATCGCCCAGCCAAGCAGGCCCATGTCCAGGATGTCCTGTACTCCGGCCGGATTGAGGATGGGCATCATCGCGCTGACGAATTCGTCTTCGGACCCGTGCGGCAGGGTCGAGCTGCGGCAGGCATGGTCGTCGGCGGCCAGCGCCAGCACGCCGCCAAACGGCGAGGTGCCGGCGGCATTGCCGTGCTTGAAGACGTCGCCGCTGCGGTCCACGCCCGGCCCTTTGCCGTACCACATGCCGTAGACGCCCTGCACGTTCGCGCCGGGGAACAGGTTGGTTTGCTGGGTGCCCCACACCATGGTGGCGGCAAGGTCCTCGTTCAGACCTGGAGTGAAGGTGACCTTGGCCGCGTCCAGGTGTTTGCGCGCCCGCCACAGTTCCAGGTCCAGCCCGCCCAGCGGGCTGCCGCGGTAGCCGCTGATGAAGCCGGCGGTCTCCAGCCCGGCAGCGTCATCGCGCAGGCGCTGCAGCAGCGGCAGCCGCACCAGCGCCTGCACACCGGACAGGTAGATGCGCCCATCGGTGCGCGTGTACTTGTGGTCCAGCGTGTAGTCCGCATCCACCCGGCCGAGCTCCGGCGTGTTGGCAGAGTCGGGAGAAGAAAGCGCAGCGGTACTGGTCATGGCGTGCCCGGAAAGGGTGGCTGGGCCCCGGTGCATGTCATCTGAAACTATCTGACGCACCCGACGGATTCCAAAACGGCGGTGCAAAGTGTAACAGTCAGCTTTTCCGCGCCCGTCCCTGTGCGGATGCGCAGCCGACGCGCTGCGGGTAGGATGGGGACGGGAAGGGGTCGTTTGCTGTCAGGGGAAAACACAGTGAAAAGGAAATACGCGTGGGCCGCTCTGGCCCTGCTCGGAGGGGTGTGGTCGTTGGCGCAGGCGCAGAGCTTGCCCAAGCCCAAGGAGTTCTATTTCGACGAAGACCGCGGTACCACCAAGGCCGTGGTGGCCGTACAGGGCCAGGGCGATGCAGTGGTCGACCGGCTGGCGGCGATGGTGCAACGTGACGCCCGCGCGGCCGACCCGCGCGCGCAGTTGGCGGCGCTGGCCTACGCCGGTGGGCGCACCCAGTTGGGCGATGAGTTGTATCAGGGCGCGCTGGCGCTGGTCTCCAACGGCAGCCAGCAGTACCGGGCCATCACCTGGAACTATGGATGGGACCTGCTGCGTGCCGACCAGCCCGACAAGGCGCTGCAGCAATGGGCCAACCTGGCCAATGGCCGTCCGGCCACGCCGGAATGGCTGCCGACCACGGCTGCACTGGCGCTCTGGCGCGCCGGACGCAAGCAGGAGGCGGTCGAGTGGTATGCCGCAGCCGTGCGCACCTGGCCGGACCGTTGGAGCAGTACCGCCAACTACGCCAGCCTGTTGCCGGAATGGCGCGAGGCAGAGCGCGCCAGCCTGGCCGAGGTCTTTGCGGCCTGGCAGGCCAACCCGCCAGCGTTTCCGTAAGCGCTTCGCCGCGCTGCGGGAGTTCCTGCAGCGCGGCTTGTGCAGTGAATCGACCGGTTGCCGCCATTTGCCGATACGCCAGGCGCCATCTGGCGCGTCGGCCTGCCGCCTACTTGAAACGAAGACGTCTAACGTTGATTCCGCGAGTTCGGTGAAAGGCTGAGCAGGTCTGCGCCTGATCGCAGTCACGACTCAAAACTTTGGCGTGCCGACGTTGCGAAGTCGATGCGGGAGAGCAACGCGTTGGTCTGTGGCGTGGCTGCGGGGTCCTTGTCCGCCCACCATCGCAGGACACGCTGCAAGTACGTTTTTGTAAGCGCTTGCGCGGCAGCCGTGCCGCGTAAGGTCCCGCGACGGCGGGCGCAAGGACCAGTTGAGATGGTCGATGCGCAGAGCTAAGACAGCAGCAGGTCGCCTGGCTGGCGCGGCGTCCTCGCTCCTTCAATCGAGTCACCAACGAACTGTCTGATGCGCTGTGCTTGCCGATCGCGGGACCGTTGGCGGCATGGATCCCGCCATCGAGCCTCCACGGACGGGTTCACGGCGTGTCGCGCACTCGGCGCTGCAAGCTTGCTCCACGGCCTGGTCCGCCCACCATCGCGGAACACGGTGCAAGGACGTGTTTGACCAACGCATTGTCCGGAGCGGCGAGGGCGCCGCGTGTTCGATACGCTGGCTTCCGCATAGGGAAACGATGCGGTCGTGGCAGCTCCGCGGTGACCGGAGCTCGGGTGGCGTGCACCTTGCACCCCAGCCAGGCCAACGCATCCACCGATGCGCGCACCGCGCGCTATGCGATCCTGTGCATCGCTTTCCAACGGACACGATCGCGCATGGCGGTAGATGCATTTGCCTTGATTCTGGCCATGTTGGGGCTGGGCCTGCTGTTCGCCCGCCTGCGGGTGTTGCCGGACAACAGCGCCGATGTGCTCAACCGCATCGTGCTGTACATCTGCCTGCCGGCGTCGGTGCTGACCTATGTCCCGCGCCTGCATCTGGATGCTTCGCTCGGTGGGGTGATTGCCACGCCATGGCTGCTGACCGCCATCATCGTGCCGTTGCTGTGGGGTTGCAGCCGCCTGTTGCGCTTGGGCCGCGCCGAATACGCCGCGCTGCTGATGTGTGTGGTGTTTACCAATTCAAGCTTCATCGGCTTTCCGATGGTGCGCGCGCTGATCGGCGATCACGCGCTGCCGTATGCAGTGGTCTACGACCAGTTCGGCACCTTCGTGTTGCTGTCCACGTTCGGGCTGTATGTGCTGGCCCGGTACAGCGGCGACACCCCGCCGACCGCACGGCTGATCGCGATGCGCGTGCTGCAGTTCCCGCCGTTGTGGGCGCTGCTGTTCGCCTTGACCCTGATGCCCGAGCAACCGCCGGCCTGGATTGGCTCGGGCCTGAAGAACCTGGCCGATGCGATGTTGCCGCTGGTGATGCTGTCGGTGGGCTTTTCGCTGCAGCTGCGCCTGCCTGCCGACGAACTCAAGCCCTTGGCGGTGGGCCTGGTGTTCAAGCTGCTGCTGATGCCGGTCCTGGCCTTGCCGTTGTCCTGGGGGCTGGGCCTGCATGGGCAGATGCTGCAGACCAACGTGCTCGAATCGGCCATGCCCACCATGATCACCGCCGCCGCGCTGGCCATTTCGCACCGGCTGGCCCCGCGCCTGGCTGCAGCGATGGTCGGCTACAGCATCCTGCTGTCGTTGCTGACGCTGCCTGCGTGGGCCTGGCTGCTGGCGCGGCTGGTGGCGTGAAACCGTAACGCTCGCAGCAGCCAGAGCGCGCTGGCGCCGCAGGCACACGCTTGCGCTTGTTCGGGCTGTGGTACGCCAACACCTGCAACATCGGCGCCATGCTGCATTGCGACGCCGCGGCTGAGCGATACGCGTGGACGATCTTGCGCCGTGCCAGGCTTCCATCGTTGCCACGCACAGCTGCGGCGCAAGGCCTTGCGCGCATCGGCTGAAGGTCTGCGCTGTCGTTGCCTGTCCCGCAGCAGTGCGTTTAACGCGTTTCGACTACTTCCTCACCTTGCCGCGGTGTACGCTGCCGGCTTGCTCCCGGAAGCGAGGCGTGCATGAAGACAGTCCTGGTGGCCGCCTCCAAAGGCGGCGTCGGCAAGACCACGATCGCCACCAATCTGGCCGCACATGCGGCGTTGCAAGGCCAGCGCACCGTGCTGGCAGATGCCGATCCGCAAGGCTCGTCCACCCGCTGGGCAGAGCGCCGCGCCAGCCTGGAAAGTGCGGTCTTGCCGATCGACGCCACCAAGCGCCGCAGCTGGCAGAGCGCCGTGCCGGACGGCACCGATGCCCTGATCGTCGATGCGCCGGCCGGTGCCATGGCCGACGACCTGAGCGGATTTCTCGACCACGTCGATGCCATCGTGGTACCGGTGTTGTCCTCGGCGCTGGATATCGAAGCGGTGGTCGGCTTTCTCAACACGCTGGCCAAGGTGCCGCGCGTGCATCAGCGCAAACTGCCGGTGGGCCTGGTGCTCAATCGTGCCCGTCCCTGGACCCAGACCTCGCAACAGGCCGCCGACATGATCGGCAACTGGCCGTATCCGCTGGTGACCCAACTGCGCGACACCCAGGCCTATGTGGTGATGGCCGGGCTGGGACGCAGCTTGTTCGACTACCGCTCGGCGCAGGTGCGCGACCATCAACAGGACTGGGAGCCGCTGTTCAAGTGGCTCAAGAAGTCCTAGAACCGGAAAGTTCCTATGCGCGAATTGATCTTGTTGCGACATGCCCACGCCGAACCGGCCGATACCGGCCAGGCCGATTTCGATCGCCCGCTGTCGCCGCACGGCATCGCCGAGGCCGAGGCGGCCGGGCGTTGGCTGCGCGAGCAGCGGCTGGTGCCCGACCGGGTGCTGTGCTCCCCGGCCCGCCGCGCCCGCGAAACCCTGGAGGCGGTGCTCGAGCTCACCGGCTACATCGAACAACGGCTGGACGAACGCATCTATGAGGCCACGCCCGGCACCCTGGCCAGCCTGGTGGACGAACATCGCGAGGCCGAGCGCCTGCTGCTGGTGGGCCACAACCCTGGCCTGGAACGGCTGGCAGCGCTGATGCACAGCGGCCAGACCGGCGATTACCGCGGCATGCCCACCGCCTCGATCGCGTTGCTGGCCTTGCCGCTGGACGCCACCATCGAGCCGGGCATCGCCCGCCTGACCGCCTTCTGGTGGCCCTGATCCGTGTCATCGTCGCTGCGCTGGTACGCCTGGCTCGCGCTCTGGGTCGTGTTCCCCTGCATGGCGCAGCAGAAGGTGCAGTCCATCGACCCGGCGCAATCGCGCTTCGGGTTCGAGATCAAGACGCGCTTCGGAATGAAGATCGAGGGGTTTTTCCCGCGTTTTCGCGGTGACGTGGTGACCTTGGCCGACGGGCGTCAGCAGGTGCGCTTCCGGCTGGACGCCACTCAGGTGGAGATCCCCGGCAAGGACCGCTACACCAGCTGGATGCGCGGGGAAGATTTTTTCGACGTTGCGCAGTACCCGGTCGTCGAATTCGAGTCGCTGCCGTATGTCGACGAAGTGGTGAAGCAGGGGGGCGACATCGTCGGCAACCTGACCATCCGCGGAATCACCCATCTGGAAACGCTGCATGTGGTGCCGGCCGAATGCACGCGGCCGGGCTATGATTGCGACGTGATCAGTCGAGGGACGGTCCTGCGTGGACGTTACGGAATGAATGCGTGGCAGATGGCCCTGGGCGACAGGGTGACGTTCATTCTGCGTGGGCGCCTGCAGGAGGCGCGGCGCCCGTGAAGTACCTGTTGAGGGTGTGCGTGCTGGCAACGTTGTTGCTCGGCACCGGATGCGCCAGCCTGTCACAAACCGAACGCAACCTTGCCGCCGGTGTCGCTGCCGCGGCGCGCAGCACTGTAGTCAATTGCAGCCAGGCCGATCGCTGTGCGCAACCCTCGCCATTGCGCGCGCTGGGCGGGGAGGCGATGACCGCCTCCACACCGGCGGCGCCGCGGCATTACGCCACCATCGTCGACCACGGCGAAGAATCGCTGGTGGCCCGGCTCAACCTGATCCGCAGCGCCACCCGCAGCATCGATCTGCAGACCTACATCTTCGACAAGGACGACAGCGCGCGCATGGTGCTGGACGCACTGGTGGACGCCGCCCAACGCGGGGTCAAGGTGCGCATCCTGATCGATCAGTTGTCGGCGATCGCCGATCTGCAGATTCTCGGTGCGCTGGTCAGCAGTCATGAAAACCTGCAGCTGCGCATCTACAACCCCACCTTCGGCAAGGTCAAACTCAATTACTTCGACTATGCCGGCAGCGTGCTGTGTTGCTTCCGCCGCTTCAACCAGCGCATGCACAACAAGCTGCTGGTGGTGGACGACGTGCTGGGCGTGGTCGGTGGGCGCAATTACCAGGACGACTATTACGACTGGGACAGCGAGTACAACTTCCGCGACCGTGACGTGATTCTGGCCGGGCCGGAAGTGCGCGCCATGGCCGCCAATTTCGATGCGTTCTGGCGCGCCCGGCGCAGCGTCCCGGCCGAGCGTCTGAACGATGTCGGGCGCCTGCTGCTGGAGCAGGGCGTGCCGACGATGCCGCCGGCCGAGTTCCGCCGGCCCGACCGGGTGGCACGGGTGGACCGCGAAGCGCGCGACCCGCAATTCGTGCGCGACGCCTTCGTGACTCCGGCCATGCCGGTGCAACGTGTGCTGTACGTGGCCGATCTGCCGCAAAAGCACCGCCGGGAACATGCGGCCAAGGCGGTGTCCACGGCGCCGGAACTGGATGGCCTGATTGCCGGCGCGCAGCAGGAAGTGCTGCTGCAGACCCCGTACCTGGTGTTGTCCGACCAGGCGCAGGCGATCTTCCGCACGTTGCGCAAACACCCGCAGCCGCCGCGCATCGTGGTGTCGACCAATAGCCTGGCCGCCACCGACAACCCCATCGTGTATGCGCTCTCGTACAAGTTCAAACGCCGCAACATGCGCGAGCTGGGCTTCAACGTGTACGAGTTCAAGCCGTTTCCGCTCGACGCCCCGGTGGATTACGCCAACCTGGTGCCGGACCCGCTCAACCCCGCTTCCGAGGTCAATCAGGACAGCCGCAACAATCGCCTGATCGGCGGCAGCGCTGCGGGCAATGCGATGCGCGGCAGCAGCGGCCCGGAAGGCAACGCCAGCGCGAGCGCCGGCAGCGTGCTGCGTGGCAGTGGCGGCGGCCGTGCGCCGGGCGGGAGCGAGGTCGATCGGCGCGTGTTGCGTACCGAAACGCGGCCCTCGTTCCTGGGCACGCGCGCGGTCAACAAGCCGCTGCCGGTGACCCGCGCCGGTGCGCGCATGGGCTTGCACGCCAAGTCGTTGGTGGTGGATCGCCGCATCGGCGTGATCGGTACGCACAACTTCGACCCGCGCAGCGAGAACTACAACACCGAAGCGGCCGTGGTGATCGACGATGCGCGCTTTGCGCAGGCGTTGGCTGCCAGCATCGAACGCGACATCGCCCCGGAAAATGCCTGGACGGTGGCGCCGCGCGAAAAGCCGCCGGTGCTGAGCGGGTTGAACTACAGCGTGGGCAAGGTCTCCGAAGCCTTGCCGGTGCTGGACTTCTGGCCATGGCGCTACGCCACCAACTACGAGTTCCAGCCCGGCCCGGATTGCCCGTTCCCGCTCAAGCGGCAGGACCCTCAGTTCCGCCAGTGCTATGTGGCGGTGGGCGATTTTCCGGAGGTCAATGTCGGCCCGAAGTGGCTGCTGGTGCGCATGCTGACCGCCTTCGGCGCCGGGCTGGTACCGATTCTCTGATCGGCTGGCGTGCCGCGCGGGTCGCAGCAGCCGGTGCCCGCGGCGCAGCGCGTTGTGGTTGGATGCACGCAGTTGGCTGCGGATCGGCCCCTGGACGCCGGAAATCGCCGAAGCGGCTGCAGTTGTCACGGGCGAAGGTCGCGTAGTGCATTGGTGCCACCGACGAATGCGGTCAGGTGACGGCAGCACTGCCCAGTTGCATCGCGTCCCAGGCGCCGGGATGCTCTAGCGCTTCCCGCTTCCCGCTTCCCGCTTCCCGCTTCCCGCTTCCCGCTTCCCATTCCCCATTCCCCATTCCCCATTCCCCATTCCCAGCCCATGACCTTCCGCGAACCCGTCGATTTAGCCGCCCTCAATGCCGCCAGCCGCGATACCTTGATCGAGCATCTGGGCATCGTCTTTACCGAAGCCGGTGACGATTGGCTGCGCGCCACCATGCCGGTGGATGCGCGCACCAGGCAGCCCTACGGCCTGCTGCACGGTGGCGCCTCGGTGGTGCTGGCCGAAACGCTGGGCAGCAGCGCCGGCAACCTGTGCGTGGATATGTCGACCCAGATCTGCGTGGGGCTGGAGATCAATGCCAATCACCTGCGCGCCGCCACCCAGGGGCTGGTGACCGGCACTGCACGGGCGGTACATGTGGGGCGTAGCACGCATGTCTGGGACATCACCATCGAAAACCCGGCCGGCAAACGCGTCTGTGTGTCGCGATTGACCCTGGCGGTGGTCGCGCGCAGCAATGGCTGAGCTCGCCCGGCAGCGGCATGCATGGAACAGCGTCATCCGCTGCCGGCACTGCGCGGCGGCCACGCTGCTGTCACAATGGTTGCGCCTCCTTCCCCCGTTACCGGTTCCGTTCGTCGAATGAGCGAGTCATCCCTGGACGCCACGCGCGACGCTGGCGGCGCGTTGCGTTGGTTCCGGTACCTCTACCGGGTGCCACTGTTGTTGCTGCATCTGTGTCTCGGCCTGCCGGTCACCATGCTGTGCGTGGTGGTGCCGGCGCTGGCGCGGATCCGGATCGGGCACGACGACACCCTGGAGGAGCGGATGATCCGCTGGTGGCAGGGCACCTTGATGCGCGTGTTCGGCTTCCGCCTGCGCCGCTTCGGAACGCCGCTACCGGGCGCGACCCTGTTCGTGGCCAACCACGTCAGCTGGGTGGATATCTCCATCCTGCACAGCCAGCGCGTGATGGGGTTTGTGGCCAAGCGCGAAATCGCCGGCTGGCCGCTGGTGGGCTGGCTGGCAACCAAGGGCCAGACCATCTTCCACCAGCGCGGCAATACCGAATCGCTGGGCGGGGTGCTGCAGGAAATGCTGCTGCGCCTGCAAAGCGGCAAGCCGGTGGGGGTGTTCCCGGAAGGCCGTACCCGTGGCGGTACCGAAGTGGGCCCGTTCCATGCGCGCATCTTCCAGGCGGCGGTGGAAGCCGGGGTGCCGGTACAGCCGGTGGCGCTGCGGTACGGGCTGCGCGGCAACGCGCAGGCGGTGGTGGCCTTCGGTGAGCGCGAGAGTTTCTTCGCCAATATCGTGCGCCTTCTGGGCGAACCGTCGCGGCTGGCCGAAGTGCATTTTCTCGAGCCGATTCGCGCGCTGGACATCGAAGGCCGCCGTCGCATGGCCGAGACCTCGCGCCAACGGATCGTCGCAGCGATGGAATCCTAGCCGACGATGCGCACGCGCCTCTCCCCTGCGGCCAGCCGCAACGCCGGTGCGATGCGCGCATGAACGCCTCCGATTACTTGCCGCCGCGCTGGCTGCGCAATCCGCACGTGCAATCGGTGCTGGGCAGCAGCGCCTTGCGGCGCATCCGCAGTCGCCAGTTGCTGGCCGCCAGCGGTGCGGTCACCAGCGAACATATCCTCGATGGCGGCGACGGTGTGCGCCTGCAGGGTTGGATGAGCATCCCGCCCGGCGATGCGCCACCGCGCGGCACCGTGCTGTTGCTGCATGGTTGGGAGGGCAGCGCCGATTCCAACTACATGCGCCTGACCGCCGCGCGCCTGCTCGGTCTGGGCTACCAGGTGTTCCGGCTGAACTTCCGCGACCACGGCGGTACCCATCATCTCAATGTGGACCTGTTCCACTCCGACCGCATCGAAGAAGTGGTCAATGCCGCAGGCGATCTGTGGCGGCGTTTTCCTGCGCCGCAGTTGCTGGCTGCAGGGTATTCGCTGGGCGGGAATTTCGCGCTGCGGCTGGCGCTGCGTGCGCCCGCCGCCGGCCTGCCGCTGGCGCGCGTGGCGGCGGTGTGCCCGTTGCTGGACCCGGCCGCCACCATGACCCAGCTGGAGAAGGGCCCGCAGTTCTACGACTGGTACTTCCGCCGTAAATGGCGCGAATCGCTGCTGCGCAAGCGCAAGCTGTTCCCCGAGCAGCACGGGTACGACGACGCCACCCTGGCGCTGGACATGCGCGGGCTGATGGCCTGGCTGGCGGTGAAACACACCGGACACGGCTCGCTGGAAGCGTATTTCGACAGCTACTCGATTGCCGGCCAACGCCTGGCCAACCTGCAGGTGCCGGTCGACATCCTGATGGCCGAAGACGACCCGGTGATTCCGTTCGCCGATTTCGCCGCCTGGCAGTTGCCGGCGCATGCAAAGCTGGAAATCGCACGCTGGGGCGGGCATTGCGGCTTTCTGGAAAACGCCCGCGGCGACGGCTTTGCCGAACGCTGGGTGGCCGAGCGGCTGACCACCGCGCGCGAATGACGCTGAGACGACATCCGTCCGTGGATGCAGTGATCGCCGCTTTGCCAGTGATCGTCGGTTGCGTGAGGGTCTACTTCAGCGCGATCAGCCTCTACACCTGGCCGCAGACCGGGCAGATCCTGTTCCGCTCACGCGCAGGCTGCGCTCTGGCATCTGGGCCAGTTGATGTTTGGGGCGCTCTGCGTGGCCTGCGGCGCGAGCGTGCCGCGTCGGACGTCGGCAAGCGTTTGAACCTCTGGCCGGCGCGAACGATCGATGTGGGTTCGCACCGCCGATAACGCCCATCCTGCACACGGCGCCGGCACAGCGCCAGGCAGCAGCGTGCGTCGCCCATGCAAGCCGCCGCAGCGCGCATCGTTACAATAGCGGTTTGTCCGGGACCCGCCACCGCCATGCAAGACGCCATCCTTCAAGCCCTGCGCCGCAATGCGGCCGACGATGCGGTGGCGCTGGCCCGCGAGTGGGTCACCAACGCGCCCGATCATGCCGGCGCCCACCGCTGGCTGGCGCTTGCGCTGCAGCAGCAAGGGCAGCCGGTGCTGGCACTGGACAGCATCGATACCGCGCTGACGCTGACGCCCGAAGATGCCGACCTGCACCTGCTGCGCGCCGGCGCATTGCTGGCCACGCGCGATCTGTCCGCCGCCGATGCCGCGCTGTCGCGCAGTACCGCGCTGGATCCCAACCAGTTCAATGCCTACGTGATGCAGGCGCATCTGGCGGTGGCACGCGGCGATCTGGACGAGGCCGAGCGGCTGAGCCGCACCGCTGCGCGCCTGGCGCCGGAACACCCGCAATTGCTGGCGGTCGATGGCGTGGTGGAAATGCGCCGCGGCCACAGCGACCGCGCGCTGGCGCTGTTGACCCGCGCTGCCGAGCAGCTGCCCGACGATGCCCGCGTGCTGTTTTCGCTGGGTTTTGCGTATCTGCAGAAGGAGCATTTTGCGTTCGCCGAGCGCGCCTTCGAGCGCGTGATCGAGCTCAATCCGCCGGGCACTGCGCTGCGCGCCTTCATTGCGCAACTGGCCCAACGCCAGGGCCGCCTGGACGATGCACTGGCGGCGATGCAGGGCGTGCTCGAGCAGCCCGGCGGCGATCTGCCGGCCATGCGCCGGCTGGCCGGCGAGATGGAGCTGCAGGCCGGTCGTCCCGATCAGGCCGCCGCGCACCTGCGCCTGGCACTGGCGCACTGGCCGGCCGACCGCCGCACGTTGCACGCGCTGCTCACCGCCTGGGAGCGGCTGGGCGCGGTGGACGATGCGCGCGACACCCTGGATGCGGCACTGGCCACCTCGGCCACGGCGCACGACCTGTGGCTGGCGCGCCTGGCAGTGGAGCCGGTCGGTGGGCCGCAGGCGCAGGCGGTGATCGAGCGCTGGCTGCTGGCCATGCCCGAACACCTGCCGGCGCTGGAAGCGCTGATGCGCGTGCACGACATGCAGGGCCAGGCCGACGAGGCGGAAATGGTGGCGCGCCAGATCGTGGCGGTGGAGCCGGGCCGCATCAGCGGCGAGCAGCGCATCGTCGAAGCCTTGCTGCAACGCGACCCGCCGGCGGCGATCGCCTGCGTCGAATCGTTGATCGAGTCGCTGCCTGCACCGCAGCAGACCGTGCTGCGGCCATGGTTGGGCAATGTGCAGGACCGCGCCGGCCAGCCCGATGCCGCCGTGGGTACCTGGATGCAGTTCCACCGCGAACAGGCCCAGCATCGGTTGCCGCTGCCGCCGCAGGCAGCCAGGCAGCCGACGCAGTGGCCTGCGCTGGGCAGCATTCCCGACACGGTCACCGCGCGCCCGCTGTTCGTGTGGGGCACGCCCGGCTCGCATGTCGAACGCCTGGTCGCGGTGATGGGCGCGGCCACCCCACTGGTGCGTGGCGACCGCTATGGCACCACGCCGCCATCGGATGCGCTGCAGAGCTACCGCACCCTCGAACAGTTGGCCTCTGGCGAATTGGCACCGACGGCGCTGGTGGAAGGCTGGAAGGCGCAACTGCCGCGCCGCGGCATCGACGATGGCAATGTCATCGACTGGTTGCTGTGGTGGGACAACACCTTGCTGACCGCGCTGCGCCCGCATCTGCCCGAGGGCCGGCTGGCGATCGCGTTGCGCGACCCGCGCGACATGTTGCTGGACTGGCTCTCGGCCGGGGCTTCTGCGCCGCTGGCATTGCAATCGCCGCAGCAGGCCACCGACTGGTTGCTGATCGCGCTGGAACAGCTGGCCACGCTGCACGAGCGCGACCTGTACCCCCACCGCATCATCCGGCTGGACGGGATCGAAAACGACCCGCAGGGTATTTCGACGGCCCTGGAGCAGGCGTTCGGGCTGAGCTTCCCGCTGGTCGAACCGCGTGGCCCGGCACGGTTGGCCTCCGGCCGCTGGCGCGATTACCGCGGCGTGCTCGGCGCGCAGTTCGATCTGCTCACCCTGATCGCGGTGCGCTTCGGCTACCCGCAGGACTGAGGCGCCATCAACGCGGTCGCGCCTACGGCAGTTGGGCGTGGCCGCAGTCGCTTCGTCGCATCGTGTGCAGGCGCGGTACGTACGCGGCGGTAAACCCGGCCGAGCGCATCAGAAGGTTCCATCGCGACGTCTTCCGCTGTGGCGCGGACCCAGGCACCCTGATCCGTATCGCTTCCCTCGGAGACCCGCCATGCGTCTGACCAGCAACAGCATCGAAAACGGCAAGCCCATCGCGGTGGAATTTGCCGCCGGCACGCCGGAGGGCTTTGCGCCCAACCGCAATCCGCACCTGGCCTGGAGCGAGGTGCCGGCCGGTACACAGTCGTTTGCGCTGCTGTGCCTGGACCCGGACGTGCCGACCGTGCCCGACACCGTCGGCCGTGACGACGTGCAGATTCCCGTCGAGCAGCCACGCACCGATTTCGTGCATTGGGCCATGGCCGATATCCCCGCCGATGTGCATGAGATTGCGGCGGGCAGCTGCAGCGACGGCTTCGTGGTCAAGGGCAAGCAGCAGCCAGCCGGCCCGGCCGGTGCCCGGCAGGGCCTGAATTCCTACACCCAGTGGTTCGCCGGCAATGCCGACATGGCCGGCCACTACCGTGGCTACGACGGCCCGTACCCGCCGTTCAACGACCTGCGCGTGCACCGGTATTTCTTCCGCGTGTTCGCGCTGGACGTGGCCAAACTCAGCCTGCCCGACAGCTTTACCGCCGCCGATGTGCTGTTGGCGATGCAGGGGCATGTGCTGGCCGAAGCGGCGTTGCACGGCACCTACACGTTGAACCCGTCGCTGCGCTGAGTGATCGCGCCGATGGCGTCGATCGCCCATCCCTTGACGCCAGCCACGTCCGGCCGGCGTCGCAGCACAGGTAATCCCCTTGAAAGCATTCCAGATTGGCAATCAAACCGGCCTTGACAGCCTGGTCGCGGTCCAGATGCCTGAGCCAGTCGCAGGGCCAGGTGAGGTCATCGTCGCTCCGCGGCTGGTCGGCCTGATCAACCGCGACCTGCAGATCCTGAAAGGCACCTACGGCGGCAAGCTTGCGCCCACGCGCGTTCCGGTTGCCGAGGGCGTGGGCATCGTGACCTCCGTCGGTGCTGGTGTCAGCCAGGTCGCGCCAGGCGACCGTGTCGTCAGCGGGCACTTTCCCACCTGGCTGGAGGGCAGGTTCGATGCCGAGATGTTCGCCCACGACCTGGGCGTGACCCACGACGGCTGGCTGGCCGAAAAGGTGTCGCTGCCTGCCAGTGCCCTGATCAAGGTGCCTGCGTCGCTGGAGGACGAGGATGTCGCGGCGCTGGCATCGGCCGCGGTGACCGCCTGGAACGCCCTGGTGGACGTGGCCAGGATCAAGGCCGGCGACCTGGTGCTGTGTCTGGGAACCGGTGGCGTCTCGATGGCCGCGCTCCAGCTGGCCAAGCTGCACGGGGCCCGCGTCGCCATCACCTCGTCCAGCGACGACAAGCTCGAGCTCGCACGCCGCCTGGGCGCCGACATCACCGTCAACTACCGCACCCACCCCGACTGGGCCGAGGCAGTCGTACAGCTGTCCGGCGGCGGCGCGGACGTCATCATCGAGACCGGCGGGCAGGACACCTTGGGGCAGTCGATCAAGGCGGCGGCCGCGAACGCGACCATCGTGGTGATCGGCGTCACCCCCGGGGCGTCTTCGCCCATTCCCGATTACGTGGCGTTGATCCGCAAGAACGTGACCATTCGCGGAATCGCCAACGGCAGCCGGGCGATGTTCGTGGACCTGCTGCGGGCGATCGAGCAGCACCGCATCAAGACCCTGCACAGCAAGACGTTCCGGTTCGATGAGGCGCCCCAGGCCTTGGACTATTTCGCCAAGGCGCAACACGTGGGCAAGGTGCTCATCCAGTTGTGATGCGGGGCGGCGGCGCAGCGTGCCATGCCGTTGCCGGACCCCTACTGCGGCTGCGCTAGCCGCCGGCTTCGATCATCTGGTCGAGCACGTAGACCGGTTTGGCGTCAGGCGCGCTGACGGCCGGGTAGCGGGTCACGCGCAGCAGCGTGCGGATGCCCTCTTCATGGTCGAAACCCTCGATCGTGCCATCGTAGGGCTGCCACGACGTGGCGGCCTCTGTCGCGGCGGCCGCGCCCGGCTCGTGCTCGCGCACTTCCAGGCAGCGGCGCGCAGGGTCCAAAACGCAGGGCACGGTCTCTGCGGCCACCTCGATCAACAGCGTCTGCCCCGGCCCACCATACCGGGTGTCCGCGGTGGGCGTACCGCCGAAGATCAGCACGGTGCCGTCGCTGCGGGTCAGGGTCAGGCCAGGCACGGCTGCCGCGTTGTCCATGACCACTGCAAAGCGCCCGGACAACAGGTCGCTGGCCGCGCGTTCCTGCGCCATCCGGCGTGCATCGGCGCACATCCGCTTGCTCGAGACCACCCGGCCAATCTGCACGTGCGCCTGGGCCACGCTGTAGTTGGCGCCCAGCGCGTTGCAGGTCTGGCTGACCTGGATGCGCTGATCGTCGAAGTCCAGTTGCACTGGCGACACGCCGTCGACGAACAGACTGCGCAAGGCCGTGCCATGCGCATCGCTGGCCTGCTGCAAGTGCCAGTGCTGCGCACGCAGGGCAGCGCGCAACGGGACATTGTCCGTGTCGGGGGGAGCGGTGACCGGTGCCCGCGCAGCAGCGTGGCCGGAGCCGGGTGGGTCCGGCGATGCACCCGACCCGCAGGACGTCACGCCCGCCGCCAGCAATGCAGGGGCGAAGAACACGGCACGCATGCGCAGCTCCCGGTGGTCGATGCGTCAGTGATACCGCCAGCGTGCGCCCGGGGCAATGACCGGCGTCACGACGTGGACGCATCAGAGCCGCCAACCAAGCGACTGCGTCCGATATCCGGCGGGGCGGCGGTTGCCCGCAATCGGCTGGCAGCGCGCGGACGCGGCAGTGCCCAGCGCGTTTGTGTGCGCCCGGCCTGCACGTCGCAGCCATCACGACGTGCAGGCCGGGGCGGTGGAATGTCAGCCCGCCGCCGCCGGCAGCCACAGCAGCAGGGCGGCGCCCAGCAGCATGCGATACACCGCAAACACCGTGAAACGGTGCTTCTTGATATAGCCCAGCAGCCACTTCACCACCACAAAGCCGGTGATGGTCGCCGCCACGAAGGCCACCGCCACGTCGGTCCAGTTTTCGGTGCCGAAACCGCCTTCCTTGTACATCTCCAGCAGCGCGTAGCCGCTGGCCGCAAACATGGTCGGAATGCCCACCATGAACACGAAATCCGCCGCTGCCGAGCGCTTGCTCAGGCCCAGCAGCATCGCGATGAAGATCGTCGAGGCCGAGCGCGACGTACCGGGAAAAACACCGGCCACGACCTGCGCCAGGCCTACGGCGATGGCCACCTTCCAGGTCACCATATCGCGCTCGGGCAGCTTGCCGGCGAAGTGTTCGGCCACCAGCATCCATACCCCGCCGATCAGCAACGCCCAGGCGACCGGTTGGAGCGTTTCGGGCAATTGCCAGCCGGCCTTGCGCACGATCAGCCCGACCACCGCGGTGACCAGGAAGGCGACGCCGACCTTGAGCACGTAGTCGCGGTTGGCGCGCTCGCCCAGGCCGGTGGCCAGGCTCCACAGGCGCTGCCGCAGCGCCAGGCAGATCGCCAGGATCGCGCCGGCCTGGATGACGATATTGAAGAAGTCAGAACGGCGTCCGAGCCATTGTTCGGCGATCAACAGGTGGCCGGTGCTGGAGATCGGCAGGAATTCGGTGAGGCCTTCGAGAATGCCCAACAACAGGGCGGAAATCAGATCGGACATCGGACTGGGCAGGGGTGAGGGAAGCGCCAGGATAGTGCATTGCGGCATGCACCATATCGGTGCGTTCTAGTTTGCTCTTTGCACTTTTACGGTGCGATGCTGGCGGTACAGTCGCGAGCGATGTAAGCAAAATCAAGGGCTTGTGAAGCGCACAGGCTTGGCACGGTCCCTGCTGTAGTACCGCCCACGAGCCACTTAACTCCTGCCTGAGGTTTCTTCCGATGTCCGTGGAAAATGTTGAAAAGCTGATCAAGGACAACAAGGTCGAGTTCGTCGACCTGCGCTTCGTCGATATGCGTGGTGTACAGCAGCACATCACCTTTCCGGTCAATATCATCGAGCCGGCGCTGTTTGAAGAAGGCAAGATGTTCGACGGCAGTTCGATCGCGGGCTGGAAGGGCATCAACGAGTCGGACATGGTGTTGCTGCCGGACGCGGGCACCGCGTATCTGGATCCGTTCTTCGCCGATCCGACCATCGTGCTGACCTGCGACATCCTCGACCCGGCCACCATGCAGAGCTATGAGCGCGACCCGCGCGGCATCGCCAAGCGCGCCGAGGCCTACCTGAAGTCCTCCGGCACCGCAGACCAGGCGTTCTTCGGCCCGGAGCCGGAATTCTTCATCTTCGATTCGGTGCGCTTTGCCAACGACATGGGCCACACCTTCTTCCAGGTGGGTTCGGAAGAGGCGGCCTGGAACACCGGCGAAAAGTACGACGGCGGCAACAGTGGTTACCGCCCGGGCGTGAAGGGCGGCTACTTCCCGGTTCCGCCGACCGACAGCCTGCACGACCTGCGCGCGGAAATGATCAAGACGCTGGAACAGGTCGGCATCGAAACCGAGGTGCACCACCACGAAGTGGCCACTGCCGGCCAGTGCGAGATCGGCACCAAGTTCAGCTCGCTGGTGCAGAAGGCCGACGAACTGCTGACGATGAAGTACATCATCAAGAACGTCGCCTACCGCAACGGCAAGACCGCCACCTTCATGCCCAAGCCCATCGTGGGCGACAACGGCTCGGGCATGCACGTGCACCAGTCGCTGGCCAAGGGCGGCGTCAACCTGTTCACCGGCGACGGCTACGGCGGCCTGTCGCAGCTGGCGCTGTGGTACATCGGCGGCATCTTCAAGCATGCCCGCGCGATCAACGCCTTCGCCAACTCCGGCACCAACAGCTACAAGCGCCTGGTTCCGGGCTTCGAGGCGCCGGTGATGCTGGCCTATTCGGCGCGTAACCGTTCGGCCTCGTGCCGCATTCCGTGGGTCACCAACCCGAAGGCGCGCCGCATCGAAATGCGCTTCCCCGATCCGTTGCAGTCCGGCTACCTGACCTTCACCGCGCTGATGATGGCCGGCCTGGACGGCATCAAGAACCAGATCGACCCGGGCGCCCCGAGCGACAAGGACCTGTACGACCTGCCGCCGGAAGAAGAGAAGCTGATCCCGCAGGTGTGCTCCAGCCTGGACCAGGCCCTGGAAGCGCTGGACAAGGACCGCGAGTTCCTCAAGGCCGGCGGCGTGATGAGCGACGACTTCATCGACGGCTATATCGCGCTGAAGATGCAGGAAGTCACCAAGTTCCGTGCTGCGACCCACCCGTTGGAGTACCAGCTGTACTACGGCAACTGAGTTCCACCGCGGTGATGGCGGAGGCCCCCCTCCCACCTCCGCCATCGCCGCACATGTTCGATCGATCCAGGGCTCCGGCCGTGGATCGCAGGGGTAACGAGAGAGCACATCGTTCGCGGCGCGCGGGCCTGACCTCTCCCACGAGGCGGATGCATGGCATCTGCTGGGGTCCGCGCAATCGCGAACGATCGGATGCCGGGGTGGCATCCAGGTGACTGACACCGCCGGGCGGCGCAATGCCGGCCGGTTCTTTCCTCCATTCGGGGTATGCGCATGAAATTGATCACCGCCATCATCCGGCCGTTCAAGCTCGACGAGGTCCGCGAGGCCTTGTCTGCAGCAGGCGTGTCGGGCATCACCGTGACCGAGGTCAAGGGCTTCGGGCGCCAGAAAGGCCACACCGAGCTGTACCGCGGCGCCGAGTACGTCGTCGACTTCCTGCCCAAGATCAAGATCGAAACGGTGGTCACCGACGACCGTCTGGACGCGGTGGTCGAAGCGATCCAGAACGCCGCCGGCACCGGCAAGATCGGCGACGGCAAGATCTTCGTGACCGCGATCGAGCAGGTGGTGCGCATCCGCACCGGCGAGATCGGCGCCGATGCGCTCTGACCCCACCAGCCCCGGAGTTCGTATGAAGACAGCTCTTTTTGCCGGGTGGAAAGCCCGGTTCTACAGCGTGTGCATGCTGATGCTGTTCAGCGCGCTGATGGTGGGCGGCATGGGCAGCGCGCAGGCGCAGTCCGGTGCGCAGGTCACCCCGTTGCCGACCGAGCCGGTCACCACCGAACCGCTGCCGTCGGCGCAGCCGGCCGCCCCGCCGGCCGCCGTCGCCGAAGCCGCACCGGTGGTGGAAAAGGGCGATGTCGCCTGGATGCTGACCTCCACCTTGCTGGTGCTGCTGATGGTGGTGCCGGGCCTGGCGCTGTTCTACGGCGGCATGGTGCGCGCCAAGAACGTGTTGTCGGTGCTGATCCAGGTGGCGGTGGTGTTCTCGCTGCTGACCGTCCTGTGGGTGCTGTACGGCTATAGCCTGGCGTTCTCCGGCGAAGGCGCGTGGATCGGCAATCTGGACAAGGCGCTGCTCAAGGGCGTCACCATCGAAACCCTGGCGGCGACCTTCACCAAGGGCGTGAGCCTGCCGGAATACGTGTTCGTCGCGTTCCAGGCGACCTTTGCCGGCATCACCGGTGCGCTGATCGTCGGCGCCTTCGCCGAACGCGCCAAGTTCGCTGCGGTGCTGCTGTTCTCGGTGATCTGGTTCACCTTCGGCTACCTGCCGCTAGCGCACATGGTCTGGGCCACCGGCGGGTACCTGTTCGGACTGGGCGCGCTGGATTTCGCCGGTGGCACGGTCGTGCATATCAATGCCGGTGTTGCCGGCCTGGTCGGCGCCTACTTCGTCGGCAAGCGTGCCGGGCTGGGGCGTGAGGCGATTAAGCCGCACAACGTGACCCTGACCTTCGTCGGCGCCTCGCTGCTGTGGGTGGGGTGGTTCGGCTTCAATGCCGGTTCCAACCTGGAAGCCAATGCCGGTGCGGCGCTGGCCTTCCTCAACACCTTGCTGGCTACCGCCGCCGCCATCCTGGGCTGGTCGCTGACCGAGAAGATCATCAAGGGCAAGTCGTCCGCCCTGGGCGTGGCCTCGGGCATGGTGGCCGGCCTGGTCGGCATCACTCCGGCTTGCGGCACCGTGGGTCCGTTCGGCGCGATCGTCATTGGTCTTGCCGCCGGCGTGCTGTGCGTCTGGGGCGTCACCGGCCTGAAGCGCCTGCTGGGCGCCGACGACAGCCTGGACGTGTTCGGCGTGCATGGCCTGGGCGGCATCATCGGTGCCATCCTCACCGGCGTGTTCTCGGCGGCCTCGCTTGGCGGCCAGAAGGGTGGCGATTACGACATCGTGCACCAAGTCGGTATCCAGGCCCTGGGCGTAGGCATCACCGTGGGCTGGATCGGCGTGGTGTCGGTGGTCGGGTTCCTGGTGGCCAAGCTGGTGTTCGGCCTGCGCGTCAGCGAAGAAGCCGAGCGCGAGGGCCTGGACATCACCTCCCACGGTGAAGCTGCGTACGAGTCCTGAGCATGCACACCCGCGGCCGCGCTGCCGCGGGTGGCGCCCTGACCCGGCCGGGACCGCCCAGCCGGGTCCGTTTTCCCCCGCCGCCCGTTGGGCGCGGAACCACTGCCGAGGTGCCTGCATGACCAGCCCCACGCCCGTGACTGCCGGCGCGGATGCACGCTGGATCGGTGCGACCCGCCGCCGTCCGGCCTCCATGGTGTCTCCGTACGCTTCGCTTCGCGCGACATCGATGCAAGGCGCTGCCGTTTGCACTAAATTGGTGCAATGGTGACGTCCTCTTCCATGCCATCACTGGACAGCCTGGGCACACCGGTCGCCTGGGCCGACCGCGAGGGCCGCGTGCTGGGCGTCAACCCGGCGTTCGCGCGCTGGCTCGGGGTCAGTGCACGGCGATTGGTCGAACAGCCATTGGCCGCGCTGGAAGTGCAGGGCGACGCGTTGGCGCGCTTCCTGCTCAATGACGAACGCGACGTACTGCGCCTGCACCGGCTGGCGCTGGGCCTGCCCAACGATGCGCCGCGTTTTGCCGAAGGCTGGCTGTCGCGGCTGGACGATGGCGGCTGGCTGCTGGAAACCCACCCGGTCGACGAATTTCCCGCGCTCGATCCCACCCACGCCCTGCCCAATGCCTTGAGCGCTGCGCTGAAAGGGTTGGCGCACGAGCTGCGTAACCCGCTGGCCGGGCTCAAGGGCGCCGCGCAGCTGCTGGCGCGCCGCGCGGCCGGGCGCGACGAAGACGAGCGCGAGCTGATCGAGCTGATCGGCACCGAGATCGAGCGCCTCAACACCCTGCTCGAACGGCTGCTCTCGCCCACCCCGGCGCGCCCGCACGACCGCCTCAACATCCATGTCGTGCTCGAACGCGTGCTACGCCTGGCCGAAGCTGAAGGCGGCTGGTCGGTGCAGGTGCAGCGCGACTACGACCCCAGCATTCCCGACATTCTGGGCGATGGCGACCGCCTGACCCAGGCGGTGTGGAACCTGGTGCGCAACGCCTTCCAGGCCGGCGCCACACGCGTGACGCTGCGCACCCGCGTGGAGCATGGCCAGCGCATCCGCGACCGCGTGCATGCGATGTCGCTGCGGCTGGAAATCATCGACGACGGCGGCGGCGTGCCGGAAGAACTGGCCGAGCACCTGTTTCTGCCACTGGTCAGTGGCCGTGCCGAAGGCAGCGGTCTGGGCCTGGCGCTGGCCCAGCAGGTTTCGCGCGAGCACCACGGCACGCTGACCTATCGCTCGCGTCCGGGCCATACCGTTTTCACCCTGCTGCTGCCCGAGCTGGCCGGCGATCACGACAAGGAGCAACCGCATGGCTGAGGCCGCCGCCGTATCCCATATCTGGGTGGTCGACGACGACCGGTCGGTCCGTTTCGTGCTGTCCACCGCCTTGCGCGATGCCGGCTATGCCGTAGACGGCTTCGACAGCGCCGCCGCCGCGCTGCAGGCGCTCGCCATGCGGCCCACGCCGGATTTGCTGTTCACCGACGTGCGCATGCCCGGCGAAGACGGCCTGACCCTGCTCGACAAACTCAAATCCAAACACCCGCACTTGCCGGTGATCGTGATGTCGGCCTATACCGACGTTGCCAGCACCGCCGGCGCCTTCCGCGGCGGCGCGCACGAGTTCCTGTCCAAGCCGTTCGACCTGGACGACGCGGTGGCACTGGCCGCACGCGCGCTGCCGGACGCCGATGCCGGCGTCGAAGAAATCGTCGCCACGCGGCTGGCCGAGGGCTCGGCTTCGCTGATCGGCGACACGCCCGCGATGCAGGCCTTGTTCCGCGCGATCGGGCGCCTGGCGCAGGCGCCGCTGTCGGTGCTGATCAATGGCGAAACCGGTACCGGCAAGGAGCTGGTCGCGCGCGCGCTGCACAACGAATCCCCGCGCGCGCGCAAACCCTTCGTCGCGCTCAACACCGCCGCCATCCCGGCCGAATTGCTGGAAAGCGAATTGTTCGGCCACGAAACCGGCGCCTTTACCGGGGCGACCAAACGGCATATCGGCCGCTTCGAACAGGCCGATGGCGGCACGCTGTTTCTGGACGAAATCGGCGACATGCCGTTGCCGCTGCAGACCCGCCTGCTGCGCGTGTTGGCAGAGAACGAATTCTTCCGCGTCGGTGGGCGCGAATTGATCCGCGTCGATGTGCGCGTGATTGCCGCCACCCACCAGGACCTGGAAGCGCTGGTCGAACAAGGCCGCTTTCGCGCCGATCTGCTGCACCGCCTGGATGTGGTGCGCCTGCAATTGCCGCCGCTGCGCGAACGGCGCGGCGACATCGCGCAACTGGCCGAAAATTTCCTGGCCATGGCCGGGCGCAAGCTCGACATGCTGCCCAAGCGGCTCTCGTCGGCCGCGCTGGAAGACCTGCGCCAGTACGACTGGCCCGGCAACGTGCGCGAACTGGAAAACGTGTGCTGGCGCTTGGCGGCGCTGGCGACCTCGGACATCATCGACGTGGTCGACGTGGACGCCGCATTGGCGCGCGGCGGCCGGCGTCACCGCAGCGGCCGCAGCGACGGGCAGTGGGACGACATGCTTTCCAGCTGGGCCGCGCAACGCCTGAGCGAAGGTGCCCAGGGCCTGCACGCCGAAGCGCGCGAGCGCCTGGACAGGACCTTGCTCGAAGCGGCCCTGCAACTCACCCAGGGCCGTCGCGCCGAAGCTGCTGCCCGCCTGGGACTGGGCCGCAACACGGTCACCCGCAAACTCGGCCCGGGGCGCAAACGCCGCTGATCTGGGGCCAACGCCCCTCGCCGATGGGGACGGGGTTGGGGCGAGGGTGCCTGTGCCGATGAAAGCGCGAGTGCACGCGCACCTATCCAACGATGCCTTGATCGAGCCGAGGCTGCCCGACAGTGCCCGCGGCAAGCATTGATGCGTGGTACGCCGCCGCATGCGGCGCTGTCGATGACGCCACCGCAACCCTGCCGTGCCGACGCCGTCGTCCGGGCAGTCACGCAGCGTGCCCGGCGCCTCGCACACCATCCGACAGGCCGACCCGGCACACCGACCCCGTACACTCCTGTGCCGCCAGCAGGCCCATTTCATGACACGTGAACATGCGCCCGCATAGGTTTCCAGCCTGATCAGGAGAACTGCTCGATGCGTTACCGGTCGCCCACGATCGTTGCCCTCACCGCGCTGGCGCTGGCCGCCTGCAGCAGCACGCCACCGCCGCCCAAGGCGCCTCCGCCGCCAGCGGCGCGGATCGTGCCTGCGCGACCGGTGCAGCAAGCCGAGGCCGCGCTGGCTTCGGCCTCGGGCAGCCTGGTCAGCGGCCGGGTGGTGCTGGTGCCGGCGCTGCAGGGCATCCGCCTCACCGGCACCATCGGCGGCCTGCGTCCGGGCGGTGTGTCCGGATTCCATGTGCACGAACGCGGCGATTGCAGCGCGGCCGATGCCAGCAGCGCAGGCGCGCATTTCAACCCGGGTGGCGCGCCGCACGGGCGTGCCGGTGGCGGCGCGCATCATCTGGGCGACATGGACAATCTGCGTGCAGACGCCGAAGGCGTGGTGCATCTGGACATGATTCTGTCCGGCATCAGTCTGGGCGATGGCGCCCCGACCGACGTGGTCGGCAAGTCGCTGATCGTGCATGCCGACCCCGACGACTATCGCAGCCAGCCCAGCGGCAATGCCGGTGCGCGCCTGGCCTGCGGCGTCATTCGCGTCACCCAATGGGGCACGCCCCCTTCGCAGCCCTGAGTCGGGGCGTCAACGGCTGCAGTTGCGGCCTTTCTTCAGGAGTACTCCATGCGCATTGTTCCGACCACCTTGTTTCTGGCCACCGCCCTGGTGCTGACCGCGTGCAAGCGCGAGGAACCAGCGCCGGCCGAGCCGGCACCCGCACCGCAGGCCAGCACGCCGGCCGAAGCGGCGCACGGTGGCGAACATGCCGCCTCCATGGTCACCGAGGCGGCGGCCACCACCACCGCAACCGCCGAGCTCAAGCCGACCAAGGGCAATGACGTCAAAGGCACGGTGACGTTCAAGACCGTCGACGGTGCGCTCCGCGTCACCGGCCAGCTCAGCGGCCTCAAGCCCAATACCGAGCACGGCTTCCACATCCACGAAAAGGGCGATTGCAGCGCGCCGGACGGCAGCAGCGCCGGCGGTCACTTCAACCCGTCCCAGTCCGATCATGGCAACGTCAGCACCGAGCCGCACCATGGTGGCGACATGCCCAACATCACCGCCGACGCGCAGGGTAATGCCAGCATCGACGGCCCGGTCTCCAGCAACGTCAACCTCGGCAAGGCCGACCAGTTCGATATCGCCGGCCACGCGGTGATCGTGCATGCCGACGCAGACGACTACAAAACCCAGCCCACCGGCAACGCGGGCGGCCGCCTGGCTTGCGGCGTGATCACCACCGACAACGCGCAGGCGGCGACCAAGTAAGCGCTCCGCGACCGTTGTCGATGCACGGCAACGGTTGAATACGACGACGTTGCGGGCGATGTCGGCCGACCGGCCGGTGGACATGCAGGCAGCGCTGCAGCTCACACACCAACGCCGCGGCGACAGCGCCGCGGCGTTTGCGTAGGCGCGAGGTGCAGCGTCCAACCTTCGCTCCGATCGCGATATGGCGCACACATGGGTGCATGCGCCTGGATGCGGCAGCTTGCCGATGCCGTAAGCGCGAGCCGTGCGCATCCAACGCAGCCATTGTCGAACGAACGCCGCAAACGCCGTCTTCCACTGCCCCTTGCGATCACCCGGTGATGCGCTTGCCAGCGGTCATTGTGCGTAGGCAGACGCGGTGCTTGTCAAAAGCCGCTCGGGCCAGGCCCAATCGGGCACGCGAACAGTTCGCTTGGGGCAGTGCACGCTGTTCGAGGAGATCGAACCGGTGGCATCCAGCCCGCCAATCGCGCGACAACCTCAGGTGTTGATCGATCACGGCAAATGCGGCTCACCGCGCAGCGATCACTCAATAATTCGCCCACAACCCCGGTGTCGCCAATTCCAGCAAATGCGCATCGGGATCGCGGAAGTAAATGCTTTGCCCGCCGCCCGGCCATTGCGTACGGCCTTCGATGGCGACCCCGCAGGCATGCAGGTGATTTTCCCAGCCGGTCAGGGCATCGCTTGCGACCGCCAGTGCGAAATGCTGGCGCCCGTTGCCGTCATGCGGCGGAATCGTGCCGCCTGGCAGCGTGACCGTCGCCGAGGTGCTGCCTTGCAGGAACAGCAACAAGACCTGCCCAGGCGCGATGGCGTAGGCGGCCATGCGCGTATCGCGGTGCATCGGTTGCAACCCCAGCACGCGCGCGTAGAAGGCGCATGCGCGCTCCAGGTCCGCAACATACACGCCGGTCTCCAGCACGCCCTGCAGCGCGGGGGGCAAGGCCGCCGGCGTCTGGCTCACGCCGCCAGCGCCTGCCGCGGATCCTGGCCCGGCTCGATATGCACGTACAGCACGGGCAGCCCATGCGCTTCCAGCACGGCGGCCATCTGCCGCTGGCGTGCCAGATAGTGCTCATAGACGCCGCGCAGGCGTTCGCAATCTTCGCGGTCGTGCGCGTAGTAATCGCACCAGCCTGCGGGATCGAACAAGGCGATACGCACTTCGCCATCGATGTAGCGCAACACCGGCTCGGGGGGCTGCTCCAGCCACTCTTCGGTGTGCGGCGCCAGCAGTGCGGCTTCGATCAGCGGCCACAGCGGCGCCAGGCCCTGATTGTCGTACTGCATCGACATCATCGCCGCCAGATCGTTGGCGGTGAGATACCGCGCATGCTCGATGCGGGCGCCGAAGCTTTCCTGCGCCAGCAACGCGGTATCGGCCTGCGCCATTCCCTGGGCCAGCAGCACTTCCTCCATGGCGTCGGCCACGCCGGCAACCGTGTGCGGGTCGCCCGACAGCAGGAACGGCAACACGCGCAACCCACCGCCGGCCAGTTGCGCATCGGCCTGGAACGGCAGCGGGATCTCGCCTTGCGCGTCGGCACCGAAGGCCAGCACCCGCGGGCCCTGGTCGCGCCCCGGTGCACGCGCCTGCAGCTCTTCCAGGCGCCGATGCAGCGGCCAGCCCGGCCGCAACACTTCGGACGGATCGAAATGCGCCAACGCCACGCTCAATTCCAGATCGCGGACTTCCGGGATCCATTGCGCCAGGTCGCGGCCGATGCGTTCGGCCAGCATGCCGGCCTGCGCCGGCGCCAAGGCGCCGCGCTCGGGGGCGCTTCCGCCGGTCAATTCCAGCGCCAGCACACCCATGGCGGTTACGCCGTGTTCGGTCTTGCTCATGATTCGCGGTTGGCCCATCACGGGGTCGAAGCTACACTGCGGCCATTATGCCTGCCGGCCCTGTGCAGGCCATGTCCCCGAGTCCTCCATGCCAGGTCAACCGATGCCCGCAGCCCGTCCCGTCGCCATTTTGGGCGGCGTTCGTATCCCGTTCTGTCGTCAGAACACCGCGTACGCGGATGTGGGCAACCTGGGCATGTCGGTGCGCACGCTGGGCGCGTTGGTCGAGCGCTTCGGGTTGCATGGGCAGCAATTGGGCGAAGTGGCGATGGGCGCGGTGATCAAGCATTCCGCTGACTGGAACCTGGCGCGCGAGGCGGCGCTGTCGTCGGGTCTGTCGCCGCTGACGCCGGGCATCACCCTGCAGCGCGCCTGCGGCACCAGCCTGGATTCGGTGATCACCATCGCCAACAAGATCGCGCTGGGGCAGATCGACTCGGGCATCGGCGGCGGCTCTGACACCACCTCCGAAGTGCCGATCGTGTACGGCAAGAAGTTGCGCGCACGGCTGCTGGCCGCCAACCGTGCCAAGGCCACCGGCGACAAGCTCAGGGCGCTGCTGCGCGGCTTCAAGCTGGCCGAGCTCAAGCCCGAATTCCCCGGCGTGGCCGAGCCGCGCACCGGCAAGAGCATGGGCGACCACTGCGAAGACATGGCCAAGGAATGGAACATCTCGCGCGATTCGCAGGACGAATGGGCGGTGGCTTCGCACCACAAGCTGGCCGCTGCCTATGAGCGCGGTTTCTTCGACTCGCTGATTGCGCCGTTCCGCGGCATCTCGCGCGACAACATCCTGCGCGCGGACACCTCGCTGGAAAAACTCGCCACGCTACGCCCGGCCTTCGACAAGACCTCTGGCCGCGGCACGTTGACCGCCGCCAATTCCACCCCGCTCACCGATGGCGCCGCCGCGGTGCTGCTCTCCAGCGAAGCCTGGGCGCTGGCGCATGGCCACACGCCGATGGCCTACCTGCGCGATGCACAGGTGGCGGCAGTCGACTTCGTGCATGGCGAAGGCCTGCTGATGGCGCCCACCATCGCGGTGCCGCAGATGCTGGCGCGTCAGGGCCTGACCCTGCAGGATTTCGACATCTACGAAATCCACGAGGCCTTCGCCGCGCAGGTGCTGTGCACGTTGCGTGCCTGGGAGAGCGAGGATTACTGCCGCAATCGCCTCGGGCTGGATGCGCCGCTGGGACGCATCGACCCGGACAAGATCAATCCGCTGGGCTCGTCGCTGGCCACCGGCCATCCGTTCGCCGCCACTGGCGCACGCGTGGTGGCCACGGCCGCCAAACAGCTGGAAGAGCGCGGCGGCGGCCGTGCATTGATTTCGATCTGCACCGCCGGCGGCATGGGCGTGGTGGCGATCGTCGAGCGCTGATGCCGTGGTGCGGTACGGGATTGCGCATTCGGGATTGGGGATTTGCAGAAGCGGCAGTTGAATTCTGCCGTTGCGGGTCCGCCATCCTTAATTCCATCGCTGTATGGCTAACAATGCGACGTCAGCTTCTTCGATGAAGCAGATGGCCGCTTGGCGCGCATTGGCCCCGTTCGCGGGAGTGCAGTGCGGCGGTAAGCACATCGCATACCGCCGCTGTCCCGACTACAGAATGCGATCGTCCGCTGCGTGCGGATCGACTGGCGCCGGGTCGTACGTAGTGACGATCGGCCCGCGCAACGACTGCTGTGGCATGCCGTCGCGTACCGGTTCGCCGCGTGCGGCGCGCAAGGCGTTGGCGTAGCAATGCTGTGCCGACAGCAGGTCGCCGGAGGCGGCAAACCCGTGTCCCAGCTCTTCCCAGGCCTCGCTGCCGGCGCCGCTTGCGATGGCGCGATGCAGGAATTCCTCGGCCTGCGACCACTGCTGTTGATGACGCGCGAGCCGCGCCAGTGTCAGCAACAGCCCTGGGCTGTCGGGATATTGGGTCAGCCAGCGTTGCGCGCTGGCGCGGCGCGAATCGTATTTTTCCAGCGGCAGCACGCCGTACAGGCGTACCAGCGATTCGTCCCATTGCGCGTCCAGCGCCTGCTCCAGGCTGTGCACGGCGGCATCGTCCCAATGCAGCACGGCCGCACGTTGCGCGTAGGCGCCAACCACTGCCGGAGCGGTGCGTAATGTCTTGGGCAATGCTTCCCAGCGCTCGGCCAGTGCATTGGCGTCGCTGGCCTGCAACAGGGTCTGCTCGGCCAGCGTCGCTTCCAGCGTGCTGTAGGCATCGGGCGCCAAGACCGCCTGCTGACGCAGGGCACCGAGCTGGCCATAGGCTTCGTCGGCGCGACCGATCTGCGCCAGGGCGTGGGTGCGCAACAGCAGGCCGCGTGCCGGCAACGGCTGCGCGTTGGCGCTATCCAGTGCATTGATCGCATCGACCGGGCGCTGGCGCGCCAGGTGCCGCTCGCCCTGCAACAGCGCATAGCCTGTCGGGTCGCGCTCGGCCAGTTGCTTTGCCAGTGCCGTGGCCGCCGCCTCGTCGCCGCGCGCATCGGCCACGCGCACCGCGCTGGCCAGGGCAATGCCGCTGACCTCATCGTCTTCGCTGGCACTGACCAGCAGCCGCTCGGCGCGCTGCCATTGGCCATGATCGGCAGCGCGCAGGCCTTCGATCAAACGCGCACGGCCCTTGTTGCGGCGGTACTTGCCCCACACGCGGAACGGCAGGCTGATCAACGTCCAGAGCAGCCACAGCACCAGCAATGCGATCAGCAGGATCAGCACCGCCTGCGGCATCGCGGCGTGATAGTCGTTGCCCCCCACACTGACAACGACGTTGCCCAGGTCGTAACTGTTCTGATGCGACAGCCACTGTGCGCCAAGCACGCCCAGCGCCACGGCAATCAGCAGGATCAAGACGGTACGCAACACTTTCATTGGGTGGATCTCCCTTCACGCATGGCCTGCAGTTGCAGCAGGGTGGTGCCCAGTTCCGGCAGGCGCGGACGCAGTGGCGCTTGTTGCAGGCTGCGCAAGCGTGCACGCAGCTGACGACGTTGCGGCGAATCCGGCCAGAGCCGGGTGGTCCAGGTCTCCACGCGGCGCAGCGATTGCACAAAACCGGCGGCATCGCCACGTTCCGCGGCGGCGCGGGCCAGGCTGATTTCGATCTGCACTGCATCGCGCGCAGCACGCCGGTCGCCGCCGGTCAGCAAGGCGTCGCCGCGGCTGGGGCGGATGTCCACCAGCGGCGCCAGCGCTTTTTGCCACCACGGTTGCGCCGCGGCGCTGGCCTGTGCGGTCTGTTCCGGCAGGCGCTGCAACTCGGCGGCCAAGGTGTCCAGATTCTTGCCCGCCTCCGCCTGCGGGCCGGCCCCCAGACGCTCCAGCGCATCGCGTTCCTGCACCAATGCCTGACGCAGATTGAGGTAACCGGGGTCGTCGATGCCGTTGAGTGCGCCGTTGGCCAGCGCATAGGCGCGCCGCGCGCCATCGGCATCGCCGGCGATACTCAGGCGCTGCTGGCCAAGCCGCAGCAGCAGCTCCACTTCATCCAGGCGCAGCGCCTGTGCGCCATGACGGTTGGGGTCGGCCAGCTTTTGCACGGTGTCTTCGAGCAACGCGCTGCGCTGACTCAAGCCCAGCATCTCGTCGCGCAGGACGCGGTTGGTGGCCGCCGCGTCCTGCAGACGCTCGTTGGCCAGGCGCTGATCGCGGCGCAGCGTCTCCAGCATCTGCTGGGTGCCGTCCCAGCGTTGCTGCTGCGCCTGCGCGGCCTGCAGCTGCGTTGCCTGATAGTTCTGCCACGCGCGCCAGCCCAGGAACAGCGCCACGCCCACGGCCGCCACGGCGACGACAAGCAGCAGCCATGCCAAGGGAAAGCGTCGCGCAGGAGCGGGCATTTCGGTCATTCGGACATCCTCGGGCAGTCACGACCGGCGCAGGCGCCGCAGTCATCGCACACAGCATGGCGTGCAGCGCCGGACGGCGGCAAGCTGTGCTTGAGTTCGCAGTTCAGCAAGGTCGTGGTGGTGTCATGATTGCCGCCTCAGCAGCAGCGGCGAGCTGCTGCGGCAACGGGCCTGCTGCGCGCATGCCATGCACGAAACCGGCTGCACGTGCGGCGTCGAGCATGCGATCGCTGGATGCCACTACCGGACGCTGTTGCCACGCAGCGACCAGTTCGGCAGGCAGCTGTTGCAGAACCAGCGTCAGCGCTTCGGCGCTACTGAGCGCCAGCACGCTGCGCGGCAGTGCAAGCGACAACGCCTGGATGGACGAGGCGCGCAAGCGCAGCGGGACGCGTCGATAGACATCGGCACGCACGATGCGTGCACCGCGCTGCTGCAACGTTGGCGCCAGCATGCCGCGCCCGCCGGGGGCAGTGATCAGCCCGACGGCCTGTAACGGTGCCTGCAGCAGCGGCAGCGCAAGCAGGCCTTCGCTGTCCATGCGCGCCGGCCGCACCACGCTGTCGATGCCGCAGGCGTGCAATGCGCGCGCAGTGCCGTCGCCCACGCTGACCCAGTGCGCCTGCGCCGGGCGCTGCAGCGGCGCCAGACGATGCGCTGCCTGCACCGCGGCCGGGCTGGTGAAAATCGCAATCGGCGCTGCCAGCGCCTGCCGCAGCGCGTCTCGCGCCTGTGCGGTGTCATGGGTCTGCAGGCGCCATGGCGACAGCGCAAGTACCCGTCCGCCATGCCGCGCAACTGCCCGCCGCAACGGCGCATGTTCACCGCTGGGGCGCAGCGAGATCAGGGTCCAGGCAGCGTCGGGATGGGCAAGGCCGGTCATGAGGTGATTATGCGAGAGCGTGGGTCACCTGCGGCCCACTGTCGCCGCATCCGGGGATGCCAGTACGAATCGATGGCGCAATGCCGGCAGCCGGAGCGATGGTTCGGCAGCCTGACTGACGCCCTTCGACTCGATCCGGAACCTCTTGCAACCGCTGGGAATCCGGTCACGATCCTGGCCGACAACCGTGCTGGAGCGGCGAAGTGATCAAGTCCTACCTTATCAACATGCAGCGCAGCGGCGACCGGTTGCAGGCCATGTCGGCGCGCTTCGATGCGCTGGGCCTGCCGTTCGAGCGCATTGCTGCCATCGATGGCGCCACGTTGACGGACGAGCAGATCGCCCACTTCGTACGCGAGCGCCCGTTGGAAGGGTCGGGCGATGCCTTCAGCGCCGGCCCGCGCAAGTGGACGGCGTCCAACATCGGCTGCTTTCTCAGTCACCAGGCAGCGTGGCGCATTGCGGCCGATTCCGACGACGCCTACACGGCGATTTTCGAAGACGACATGCATCTGTCCGATGCGCTGCCGGCGTTGCTGGGCAGCACCGATTGGCTACCGGGTGGCCGCAGCATCGTGCGGCTGGAGCCGTCCTACAACCGCATCAAACTCGATGCCAAGGTGGCGGATGTCGCCGGACGCCAACTGCGCCTGGTGCGGCCATCGACGTATCAGCATTGCTGGCCGGTATGCGCCGGCGCGCTGATCATCAGCAGGGATGCGGCGCGATTGCTGCTGGCTGCGAAGGCGCGCTGGCACACCATGGCCGATATCTTTTTGTTCGGCTGGAACGAGTCGCCGGTGGCGCACCAGTTGTCCACCTATCAGCTCTCGCCGGCTGCGTGCATCCAGGACAAATTCTTCCATGCAGCTGCGGAAAACATCGTGTTTACCAGCACCATCGATGCGCCGCTGACGCGCGCACAGAAGCAGCGCAGCACGCATTGGAAAGCCAAGGCCACCGCGCTGTTGCGGGTGGCGCAGGGCTATCGAAAGGTGGTCTTTGCACCTTAGCGTGGCAAACAAGCACTCGCGCGCAGGCGTCGGTCGTGCCGGGCGGTTTGATGCATGGCGCGCTATCTGCAACGCCACCGGCAGGCATCGTGGCGGATACCGCGTGCTGACCGAGCGCGTGATCCGGGCTGGGCCAAGGCATCGAAAAGGTTGTTGCATGCGGCCAGCGCGATGCCGGCCCACACATCGCACGTGGCGATGACTGCATTCACCATGCGGTACCGCATGTCATGCAGGTGCACAAGACGCTCGCAGAACATTGCGGCATGATGCCGCCCTTCGCCGTCTTTCAGTCTTTGCCGATGACTCCTTCGTGCACGCTCGCATCCGCCCTGCAGTCGCTGCAGCAGCAGTTCATCGCCATGCCGCCGGTCCTGTCGATGGGCATTGCCGTGGACGGTCTGCACGATGGTGCGTTGCGCCTGCGGGCGCCGCTGCAGGCCAACGTCAACGACAAGGCCAATGCGTTCGGCGGCAGCCTGGCCTCGCTGATGACGCTGGCCAGCTGGGGGTGGCTGACCCTGCAGCTGCAATTGGCTGGGCACCACGCCGATGTCTACGTTGCAGACAGCCAGCTGCGCTATGTCGCGCCGGTGTACGAAGACCTGGTCGCCAATGCCGAGCCGTCCGAGTTGGGAAGCTGGGAGGCCTTTCTGGCGACGTTCCGGCAGCGTGGCAAGGCGCGCATCGGCATGCGCGCGCAGATCGCACTGGGCTCCGGTGCCGCCGCGGCCACGTTGAGCGGGCGCTTCGTGGCGTTTCCAAAACGGTAGGATGCCGGCTGGATCCGGGGGAATACGCATGCGTGCAGTCATTACAACGATCGTGCTGCTTGGGCTGGCACTGCTGAGCGGGGTGGCCAATGCCGGCAGCCGTGCCCAGGCGCGGGCGCTGGAAACCATCCAGGCCGCCTACACGGCCGCCGTGCGCTGGAACGATTTCGATGCCGCGCAGGGCTTCGTCGAGCCGGCCTATGCCCAGGCGCATCCGCTCAGCGACCTGGAACGTTCGCGCTACGAGCAGGTGCAGATTTCCGGCTACCGCGAGGTGCGCGTGGGCCAAGACCCCAATGGCGACCTGCGGCGCGAGGTCGAGTTGCGGGTGATCAACCGCAATACCCAGGCCGAACGGCTGGTGCGCAGCATCGAGATCTGGCGCTGGAATCCCGAGCAGAAGCGCTGGTGGCTGGCCAGCGGCCTGCCCGACCTGTGGAAGGGCCAGTAGCCTGGCCCCTGCGCGCCGGGCGTCGCGTGCGCCAGCTGTGCGACAATTCCCGCCCGCTCGACTGACCCTGACCCCGTGAATTTCGAAGAGCTGCAGGCCTTTGTCGGCCGCAACCCCATGTTGTCGCTGGCCCTGGTGGGCCTGACCATCGCCCTGATCGTCACCGAGGTCGCGCGCCTGTTCCGCGGCTATCGCGCGCTCAAGCCGGCCGAGCTGACCCGTCTGATCAACAGCGAAAATGCGCTGGTGATCGACCTGTCGCCCACTGCCGACTTCGAAAAAGGCCACATCGCCGGCAGCCGGAACGTGGCGCTGGCCAAGTTCGACCCGGCCGGCAAGCTATTGGCCAACGCCAAGGCCTCGCCGGTGGTGGTGGTGTGCCGCAGCGGCACCACCTCCGCCGGTGCAGCCAAGACGCTGAAGAAAGCTGGTTTCGAACAGGTGTACTGGCTCGAAGGCGGCGTGGCCGCCTGGCAGATGGCCGAGCTGCCACTGATCAAGGGCCGCTGATCCGCCTTGTGCGGCAACCGGCACGCCCCCATTGCTGGCGTGAGAGACTTGCGCTTTCACGTTCGCATCACTCAACGCTGCATCCACCGAACCGTTTCTGGAGTTAGGAATGTCCGACGAAATCCTCAACGGCGCCGCTGCGCCGGCCGACGCCGCTGCTGGTCCCGCCTTCACCATCGAAAAGATTTACGTCAAGGACGTGTCCTTCGAATCTCCGAACGCACCGGCCGTCTTCAATGACGCCAACCAGCCCGAGCTGCAGCTGAACCTCAACCAGAAGGTGCAGCGCCTCAACGACAACGCCTTCGAAGTGGTGTTGGCCGTGACTCTGACCTGCACCGCCGGTGGCAAGACGGCCTATGTGGCCGAAGTGCAGCAGGCCGGCGTGTTCGGCCTGGTCGGCCTGGACCCGCAGGCGATCGACGTGCTGCTCGGCACCCAGTGCCCAAACATCCTGTTCCCGTACGTGCGCACCCTGGTCAGCGACCTGATCCAGGCCGGCGGCTTCCCGCCGTTCTACCTGCAGCCGATCAATTTCGAAGCCCTGTACGCAGAAACCCTGCGTCAGCGTCAGAACGAAGGCACTTCGCTGGCCGATTCCGAGCCGGCTGGCAACGCCTAAGCGTTGATTGCGCCGATGAGCGATTGGACCCACAAGATCGCCGTTCTCGGCGCCGGCTCCTGGGGCACGGCCCTGGCCGCGCTGCTCGCCAGGCATGGTCATCCGACCGTGCTCTGGGGGCGCGATGCGGCGATGGTGGATACCATCGACCGCACCCACGAGAACGCGCGCTATCTGCCGGGTATTGCGCTGCCCGACAGTCTGCGTGCCACCACCGACCTGCAGGCGGCGGTGGCTGACGCCACCTGGATCCTGGTGGTGGTGCCCTCGCATGCGTTCACCGAGACCATCCGGCTGATCGCACCGCTGCGTCCGGCCGGTGCCGGCGTTGCCTGGGCGACCAAGGGCTTCGAACCCGGTTCCGGGCGGTTCCTGCATGAAGTGGCACGCGACATCCTCGGCCCCAGCGTTCCGCTGGCCGTGGTGACCGGGCCCTCCTTCGCCAAGGAAGTCACGCTCGGCCTGCCGACCGCCATCACCGTGCACGGCGACGATGCGGCGTTCGCACAAGTGGTGGCCGATGCGATGCACGGCCCCACCTTCCGCGCCTACACCGGCGACGACATGGTGGGCGCCGAGCTGGGCGGGGCGATGAAGAACGTGCTGGCGGTGGCCACCGGCGTGGCCGACGGCATGCAGCTTGGTCTCAATGCACGGGCCGGTCTGATCACGCGTGGCTTGAACGAGATGCTGCGTCTGGCGGCGGTGATCGGCGCACGTCCGGAGACCCTGATGGGCCTGGCCGGGTTGGGCGATCTGGTGCTTACCTGCACCGGCGATCTGTCGCGCAACCGGCGCCTGGGTCTGGCCCTGGGGCGCGGCCAGAGCTTGGACGATGCGATCCGCGAGATCGGCCAGGTGGTCGAATCAGTGCAGACGGCCGATGAGGTCATGCGTCAGGCCGAACACCACGGCATCGAACTGCCGATCTCCAATGCCGTGCGCGCGGTATTGCACGGTGAAATCACTCCGGAAGCAGGCCTGAAGGAACTGCTGGCACGCGAGCGCAAGCCAGAGTACCCGCAGACCTTGTTTACCTGAGAACAGCCGACAAACCGCTGCGCTTACTGCCAGTCGTGCGTGGCCGGTGCTTAGAATCCTCGTGCGCCACCCTTGCATGACGGTTCCGCGCGCTGTCCACGCCACCGGATGATTGCTCGCTCCGTCTTGTTCGCCGCGCCAAGACCGGTAGCGCCTCGGCATCCGATGCGAAAATGCACAACACAACGCCCGGCAGTACCGGGCGTTTTTTTTGTTTGGCCGCTTGCCGCGCGGCGCAAGCACCGCTTTGGCGGATCGGGCGCCAGGTCGTTGGGGCACCCAACGCGAGCGCGGCCCACCCTCGTGACGCAGATGCATCGTTGGCGAGGTTCCCTGTGCGAAGTGACGCGCATCGTGACGTGCATGTCCAAACCGCCAACCGATCGCCCAAAAGAAAGAAGCCCGGTCGGGGGACCGGGCTTCCAGTGCAACGCGGGAGAGAGAGCGCGTTGCAGTCAAACGTGCGGCTTACCAGCTGAAGCGCGGGCCGACCGACCATTCCTTGTTGCCGTCGCCATCCATACGGATGTCGCCATTGATGCCCCAGTTCTGGTTCAACTTCACCTGGGCGCCAAGGCGGCCGTAGAAGTTGTCGCCGATGTCGATGCCACGCTTCTTGGAGAAATCTTCGTAGCCAGCCAGGGCATAGACTTCGAAGTGCTCGCCGAAGGCGTTACGCAGACCGGCTTCAACGCTGTAGCCGTCGAAATTGATGTTCGGGGTGTCCAGGTCCAGCTTGCGGTAGGCAACGCGCGCAACGAAGTCGGTGCTCGTGGCGATTTCGTGGTTGAAGCCCACGCCGACGCCCCACTGCTGGAAGTCCGAGTCGGTGTTCTCGAACACGTTGTTGTTGTCGTCAGCATTCTGCTTGCTGTAATCGCCGAACACGTGGAAGTTCGGAGCGATGGCGTAGGAGGCCTTCACGCCCCAGCCGTCCGCATCGCGACCTTCGGTCGGCGTGCGCACGTAGTCGCCTTCGACGAAGTTGTAGGAGAGGTTTTCAGCAGCCGAAGCCGCAAACGGCAGAGCTGCGAGAAGGCCGAGGGCCAGCAAAGAAGTCTTCATGATCGGGATACCTGTACTTATTTGATTGGACCGGCGCTGAGGCGGATGCCGTTCGCTGCCGAGATGTAAATTCTCCGTTATTCGATGGAACGCGACATGAATTTTGGACTGACCAGTTGATGAATCATCGCGCCAGATTCAGCTGCGCTTTCTTGTGTCGCGTGCAGATGCGCGTACAGCACGTGCAAAACGTGATGCTCTAGCGCTTACGTGGCGCCGACGTGGGCATGTGTACACAAACGCGGCAGATCGCCGGGCTTCCAACGTTTTACGCGCGCTCGCTCCACCAGCACATTGCACTGACACCGCCGCTGGGAGCATTGCACGCCTGTTGAACACACCTGTGGAGCTGCATCGTGGCGAAGAAAAAAACGTTGGCGCGCTTTCTGGCCGAGACGCTGCAGAGCGCCGGGGTCGAGCGGATCTGGGGCGTGACCGGCGACAGCCTCAACGGCTTGACCGATGCCTTGCGCGAGATGCAGACCATCGCGTGGATGCATGTGCGGCACGAAGAAGTGGCCGCGTTCGCCGCAGGTGCCGAGGCGGCGGTGACCGGCCAGCTAGCGGTGTGTGCCGGCAGTTGCGGGCCGGGCAATCTGCACCTGATCAACGGGCTGTTCGATTGCCATCGCAGCCGCCAGCCGGTACTGGCGATTGCCGCGCATATTCCATCGTCCGAGATCGGGCTGAGCTATTTTCAGGAGACCCACCCGCAGGAGCTGTTTCGCGAGTGCAGTCACTTCGTGGAGTTGGTGACCAACCCGGCGCAATTGCCGGAAGTGCTGCATCGGGCGATGCGCACGGCCATCCTGCAGCAAGGCGTGGCGGTGGTGGTGATTCCCGGCGATATCGCGCTGCTGGAGGTGGACAAGCATGTCTCCAGTGCGTGGCCGGCGCTGCGTCAGCCGCGGGTGCTGCCCGCCGCCGAGGACGTGCGGCAATTGGCCGAGCTGCTGCAGCAGAGCAAGGCAGTGACGCTGTTGTGCGGCAGTGGCTGTGCCGGCGCGCATGACGCAGTCGTGGCGTTGGCCGACACGTTGGGTGCGCCGGTGGTGCATGCGCTGCGCGGCAAGGAATACGTGGAGTGGGACAACCCGTTCGATGTCGGCATGACCGGCCTGATCGGTTTCAGTTCCGGTTATCACGCCATGCTCAATTGCGACACCTTGCTCATGCTGGGCACGGATTTTCCGTACCGGCAGTTCTACCCGAAGGACGCGACCATCGTGCAGGTGGATCGCGACCCGAGCGCGCTCGGTCGGCGCACGCCGTTGCAGCTGGGCATTGCCGCCGATGTGGGTGAAACCATTGCGGCGTTGCTGCCGCAGCTGCAGCGCCGCGAAGAACGTGGCTTTCTGGAAAAGTCGCTTGCGCACTACCGCAAGGCGCGCGAAGGGCTGGACGATCTGGCGGTACCGGCAGATCCCGGGCAGCCGCTGCACCCGCAGTTCGTGACCCGGCTGATCAGCCAGATTGCCGATCAGGATGCAGTGTTCACCTGCGATGTCGGCACGCCCACGGTGTGGGCCGCCCGCTACCTGCGCATGAACGGCAAGCGTCGCTTGCTGGGGTCGTTCAATCACGGCTCGATGGCCAACGCAATGCCGCAGGCGCTTGGTGCGCAAGCAGCATTTCCCGGTCGGCAAGTCATTTCGCTATCGGGCGATGGTGGCTTTGCGATGCTGATGGGCGATTTCATCTCGCTGGCGCAATTGAACCTGCCGGTAAAGGTGGTGGTGTTTAACAACGCTTCGCTGGGATTTGTGGCGATGGAGATGAAGGCTGCCGGTTACCTGGATACCGGTACCGAGCTGCACAATCCGGATTTCGCGGCGATGAGCAACGCGATGGGCATCCTCGGCATCCGTGTCGATGAGTCGTCGCAACTGGAGCGTGCATTGCGCCAAGCCTTCGCGCATTCGGGTCCGGCGCTGGTAGATGTGCGCATCGCCACGCAGGAGCTGGCGGTGCCGCCGGCGATCAAGCTCGAACAGGCCAAGGGCATGGGCCTGTATCTGCTCAAGGCGGTGATGAGCGGGCGTGGCGATGAGGTCATCGAGTTGGTGAAGACCAACCTGCGTTAATTCAGTTGTACTCGCGCACACTGGCTGTCCTCTTCAGGCCGCTTCGTCCATGCCCCGTTCGCTGCTCCGGCAACTGTTGCTGATCTGGATGGTGATCGTGGCCGCCTGTGTGGGCGTGGCCACGATGTTGTACGGCCTGTATCGGCAGACCGAGGGTGTGCGGCTGGAAGAGGCGCGCCAGCAATTGGGCGGGCAATGCGCGCGCATCGTGCAACGCTATGCCGGGGCAAGCGAGGCGGCGCGTCGCGGCGACGATGGCGCAGGCCTGGCAGCGGTGGTGGTGCAGTTGGTGCTGGCCGATGCGCCAGGCGTCGAAGGCGGTGTCTGGGACCTGCACAAGGGCTTTGTTGCCTATGCCTACCCGACCTACGACGGCAGCGATCACAAGACCGATATTCCCGCCGCGGAGTGGGCCAACATCGTCAACACGGCGCAGCAGAGCGTGACGACAAGGCAGGCGGCGCAATACCGTCGCGACGGTCGCCGCGAGGTGCTGCTGATCAGCGCTTGTCCGTTGGCATCCGGCAGCGCGGCATGGACGATGACGCGGGTGCCGGCCAGCAAGGCCGACGCATGGCGGCCATTGGTCGTTGGCATGCTGCTGATCTTCGCGATGGTGGCGATATCGGCCATTGCGCTGGGCGTGGTGGTACGGCGCTGGAGCCAGCGCCTGCAGCGGATCCAGCAGGCGCTGGCCGCCGACACCCAGACGCCGCACATTCCGCCGACCGGTGCGCCGGAACTGGACCGCCTGGGCGCGGCGGTCAACGACTATGCGCAGCGCAACGCGCAGGCGCTGGCGCAGACGCGCCGGCTGGCCGACGAGCTGTCGCGGCACGAACGGCTTGCCGCACTGGGGCGCATGACGGCCACGGTGGCGCATGAGATCCGCAACCCGATCGCCACGATGCGGTTGGCGCTGGAAAACGAGATCGCGCGCCGCGATGCGACGCCGGACGATGCGGCGCATGGCGAGTTGATGCTGGCGCAGATTCGTCGCCTGGATGGCGTGGTCGAGAGTCTGCTCGGCATGGTGCAGCCGATTCGTCTGCAACTGGAGACGGTGGTCGTGCAGGACTGGCTGGCGACGCTGCTGGAACACAGCCCGTTACCGCCGGGCACGCCGCCGCCCCGCCTGCTGCTTCCGGCCGCGCCGTTGCGCTGGACCCTGGATCCGCAGCAGCTGGGGCGCGCCGTGCACAACCTGCTGCGCAATGCTGCGCAGCACGCCGATCCAGGCAGCGAGGTCACGCTGCAGGCGGCAGCAGTGGAGGGCATGTTGCAGCTGCAGGTCTGCAACCGTGGCGCGCCGATCGCAGAACCGATCGCTGCGCACCTGTTCGAACCGTTCGTCAGTGGCCGCGCCGACGGCAATGGCCTGGGGCTGGCGCTGGTGCGCGAGATCGCGCGTGCGCATGGCGGGCACGCGCGCTACGCACATGCCGACGGGCTGACCCATTTCATCCTGGAGTTGCCATGGCGCGCATCCTGATCATCGACGACGACGCGGCGTTTCGCACCACCTTGCAGGCCACCTTGCGCTCGCTCGGGCATACGGTGGTCGCCGCCGGGAACGGGCCGGACGGGCTGGCGCGGCTGAGCGAAGGCGGCATCGACATGGCGTTCGTGGATTTCCGCATGCCGGGCATGGATGGCATCGCGGTGCTGCGTGCGCGCCTGGACGATGCGCAGGCGCGTCAGGTGCCGCTGGTGATGCTGACCGCCCATGTGTCCAGTGGCAACACGATCGAGGCGATGACGCTGGGCGCCTTCGATCATCTGGTCAAGCCGGTCGGCCGTGCCGATATCGTGGAGGTGGTGGAGCGCGCGCTGCTCAGTCGTGCCGATGCGCAGGCTGCAGCGACAGACAGCTCGCCTGCGCCGGTCGAAGATGAGGATGCACTGGTCGGCCACAGCCCGGCGATGCGCACCGTGCACAAGCGCATCGGGCTGGCAGCGGCGTCCGATCTGCCGGTGCTGATCACCGGGGAAACCGGCACCGGCAAGGAATTGGCCGCACGCGCGCTGCATCGCGCCAGCCCGCGCGCCAATGCGCCATTTGTCGCAGTCAACTGCGCGGCCATTCCGCTGGACTTGATGGAGAGTGAGCTGTTCGGCCATCGCAAGGGGGCGTTTTCCGGCGCCAGCAGCGACCGACGCGGGCTGATTCGCGAAGCCGATGGCGGCACGTTGTTTCTGGACGAAATCGGCGACATGCCATTGCCGATGCAGGCCAAGCTGCTGCGTTTCCTGCAGGAAGGCGAGGTGACGCCACTGGGTGGCAGCGGCCCGCAGAAGGTGGATGTGCGGGTGCTGGCCGCCACCCATCGCGACCTGGCGGCCTGCGTGGCCGACGGACGCTTTCGGAGCGACCTGCGTTACCGCCTCAATGTGGTGCCGATCGAACTGCCGCCATTGCGCGAGCGTGGCCAGGACATCCTGCTGCTGGCGCAGCACTTCCTGAGCGCCGATTCAGCGCGTGCGCAGAGCCTGTCGCCGGCCGCGCAGGAGCGCCTGCTCGCGCACCGCTGGCCTGGCAACGTGCGCGAATTGCGCAATGTCATGCAGCGCAGCCAGGTCTTGGTGCGTGGCGCCAGCATCGATGCGGCGGATCTGGATGAAGCGCTGGGCGAGGCGGGCGAGTTGCCGCCGCAGGAGCCATCGGTGGTGACCGGGACCCTGCCCGAGGCCGTGGCGCGGCTGGAAACGCAGATGATCCGGTCGGCGCTGGAACACAGCCAGGGCAATCGCGCCGAGGCCGCGCGCCGGCTGGGGATCCATCGGCAGCTGCTCTATCGCAAGCTGGAGGAATACGGCCTGTGACACTTGTGCGCACATCGATCACAGGCTGCGGGACAGGTGTCCCAAAACCGGACAGGGTGGATGAAATGCAGACGTCTCCGTCCGGTTGCAGAGCAAATAAAGCTCTTTCAAAACAATCAGTTATTGGTTGGCACGATTGCTGCTTTGTCTCTGGTACGCGGCCCCTTCCCGCCGCGCAGGAGACATCCCCATGATGCGTCAGACTGTTCTTGCAATTGCCCTGGCCTGCACCATCGGCGCCGCCGCCGCACAGGTGGCCGCCCCGCCGCCGCCGCCGGCGCCCAACGGCCCGATCGGCGGTCCGCCAGCCCCGCCGACCCCGGTCGCCGCCACACCGGTGAGCGTGAGCGGTACCGTCGAGCGCTTCCTGCTCAACCCCAATGGCGAGGTCGACGGACTGTGGCTGCGCGACGGCACCCAGGTCGGGTTTCCACCGCATCTGTCCAGCGAGGTGAAGGCAGCCGTACGGGCCGGCGACAATGTCGTCGTCAAGGGCTTCCGTCTGGGCAATCTGCCGGTGCTGCAGGTCAGTTCGATCCGCTCCGGCCGTAGCGGCCGCGAGGTGGTCGACCGTCCGCCCACCTTCGGCGCCGCCCCGCCGCCGCCGCCGACCCCCGGCCAGCTGACCCCGTTGCAGTCCGATGGCACGATCCAGCGCCTGGTCTATGGGCCTGCCGGCGAGGTCAATGGTGCGCTGGTCAGCGATGGCACGGTGGTGCGGATGCCACCGCATCTGGCGCTGCAGTTTGCCGATCTGCTGCGCGTGGGCGAGCCGCTGAGCGCTAGCGGCTTCGGTGTGGCCACCCCGGACGGCCGTGCGATCGAGGCGACCCAGCTGGGGCGTGATCGCTCCTCGCTGCGTGCGCTGTTCACCGCGCCGCGTCCGGACGGCCCGCTGCCGCCACCGCCGCCGGGCGCGCCGGTTCCGCCGGCCGGCCGTTGAGTCGTACCGCTCCTGTTTTGTTCGTTGGTTTCCTCCGCTGGTCACGCAGCCGCGTGGCCAGCGGCTTGACCGGCAATGCCGGTCCTTTTTCGGAGTAACACCATGCATTGGGTCGACCCTGATTTCCTCCCCGCCACCCGCGGCACCCTGGCGCGTTTCCTGCTCAACCCCAAGGCCGATATCGACGGCCTGCTGCTCACCGATGGCACCGAAGTGCACACCCCGCCGCATCTGTCCGAGGCGCTGCTGAAGGCGCTCAAGCCTGGTAGCGCGCTCACCGTACGTGGCCTCAAGCCGCGCGACGTGGAGATGCTGGTGGCGCTGGCAATCGATCCGGAAGGCGGCAAGCGCATCCTCGATGAAGGCCCGCATGGGCCGCACGCCAAGCCCAAGCCCAAACCGCCCGGCAAACCGCCCAAGCCGGAAGTGGCCCAGCACAGCGGCACCATCACCCGGTTGCTGCACGGTCCGCATGGGCAGGTGCATGGCGTGCTGCTGGACGATGCGGTCACGGTGCGGTTTCCGCCGCATGCCGGTGGCGACTTCGCCAAGCAGCTAGTGGTCGGCAAGCCACTGGTGGCCGAAGGCGAGACCAAGGCCACGCCGCACGGTGTGCTGATCCATGCCCATGCCTTGGGTGGCAAGGCGGCGACGCTGAAGCAGATCGAGCATCCACCGCACGGCCCTGCGCATAAACCCAAGCCCAAGCCCAAACACTAGGAGCCTGACATGCGGCCACCGCGCGCCACTGAGATGCCCGCCCCGTGGTCTGCCACGTGCGCCTTCGTGCGCGCTCGCAGCGGAGCGGTGCCATGCCGATGACCAAGGCCAGGCCCCGTGGGACACGCGCGTTGGAAGCCCTGCATTTCAGCGTGGCCGATGTGCAGGACGGGCTGGGGCCGTTCCTCAGCGTGTTTTTGCAATCCAAAGGCTGGTCGGTGGCGGCGATCGGCACGGTGATGAGCGTGGGCGGCATTGCCGGCATGCTCGCCACCACACCGGCCGGCGCGCTGGTCGATGCCACCCGGCGCAAACGCGCCGTGGTGGTCATCGGTTGCCTGGCGATCCTGCTTGCCACCGCCTTGATCTGGCTGCAGCCCACCTCTTCGGGCGTGGTCGCCGCCCAGATCGCCTCGGCGTTGGCAGCGGCCGGCATTGGCCCGGCATTGACGGGCATTACGTTGGGGCTGGTGCACGCGCACGGTTTCGACCATCAGCTGGCGCGCAATCAGGTGGCCAACCATGCCGGCAACGTGCTGGCCGCGGTGCTGGCCGGCTGGTTGGGATGGCGCTATGGCTTCGCCGCCGTGTTCCTGCTGACCGCCTTTTTCGGCGCCCTGGCGCTGGTGGCGGTGCTGGCGATTCCGGCTGCGGCCATCGACCACCGCGCAGCACGCGGTCTGGCAAGCAACAACGGTGGGGATGCGTTGAGCGGTTGGCGTGTGCTGCTGACCTGCCGCCCGCTGGCGCTGCTGGCGGTGACGCTGGGGCTGTTCCATCTGGGCAATGCGGCGATGCTGCCGCTGTACGGCATGGCGATCGTGGCGGCGCACGCCGGCGACCCGAGTGCATTGACGGCCACCACCATCGTGGTGGCACAGGCCACGATGGTGGTGGTCGCGCTGCTGGCGATGCGCTGGATACGCGTGCATGGGCACTGGTGGGTGCTGCTGGTGGCGTTCATGGCCCTGCCGTTGCGCGCCTTGGTGGCGGCCTCGGTGATTCACGGCTGGGGCGTGTTTCCGGTGCAGATCCTCGATGGGCTCGGCGCCGGCTTGCAAAGCGTGGTGGTGCCGGCACTGGTCGCGCGGTTGTTGCAAGGCACCGGGCGCGTGAATGTCGGCCAGGGCGCGGTGATGACCGTGCAGGGCGTCGGTGCGGCACTGAGTCCGGCCTTTGGTGGCTGGTTGGCGCATGCCTTCGGTTACCGCATCGCGTTTCTGACCTTGGGTGCGATCGCGCTGCTGGCAGTGGCGTTATGGGCCGGCTGTCGCGGCATGTTGCAGGCAGCGGCTTCCATGCAGGCCGAGACAGTGCTGTGACCGGTGCGCAGGGCGCGCGCAAGCGGAGCGACCGATCGCTGTCCGTCGCGGCTTGCGCGTTATCGATCGCGCTGCGCTGGTAGGGACGAGCAAGTGCGATCTGACCGGGGCGTGTCCTGTCGGCCGGCAGGCCTGGCAGTCGCGCAGATGACGCGGCGCACATCATCACCTCGTTGGTCCGGATCGATGCAGTGTCTGTCGCTGTCCAACGATAGCCACCACCACAGATGCCGCGTCCTGGTGAGAGATCAGGTGCGGTAGCCACCATCTCATCGCGCGTCCGTCGATGCGGTCTTGCCAGCAGGCACGCAGGCGCATGCCGTTGCGTACAGTCCCGGCTATCGCCTGGTTACTGGCCGCCAGCGAAATTCCATTGCCGCCAGGCTTCGAACACCATCACCGCAACGGTGTTGGACAGGTTGAGGCTGCGGTTGTCCGGGCGCATCGGCAAACGGAGCCGGTGCTGCGGCGGAATTGACTCCAGCACCTCGGCCGGCAGGCCGCGGGTTTCCGGACCAAATAAAAACGCATCGCCATCGGCGAACTGCGGTGTGTCGTAGCGCACCGTACTGCGGGTGCTCAGCGCGAAGACGCGCTTGGGCGCGATCGCGGCCAGGGCGCTGGGCAGGTCGGTGTGCACCTGCAACGGCGCGTATTCGTGGTAGTCCAGGCCGGCGCGCTTGAGCTGCTTGTCGCTGAGGTCGAAGCCGAGCGGCTCGATCAGGTGCAGGCGCGCGCCGGTATTGGCGCACAAGCGAATCACATTGCCCGTATTGGGCGGAATTTCAGGCTGAAACAGGATGACGTCGAGGACAGGTGCTGGCATGCGCGCAAGTGTAGCTGCGCGCGTGCTTAAAGGCTGATGGCGGCGTTGACCAGCGCTTCCAGTTCGGCCGGCGAGGGCTGCAGCTGCGGCGTCGGCAGGTTCACGATGACCTGGCCCATCAGTGCACCGATGGCGCCAGCTGCCTGGCTGGAGGCGCTCTGCGCGCTGGAGGCGGCGCTGCGCACCACCAGGTCGGCACGCTGTTCAGCCGAAGGGTGCACCTGCACCGCCGCCAAGGTGACGATGCGCGGGCCGGCCTGTTCGGCGGCCAGTGCGGCCACTTGCTCGGCCGAGGGACGCACTTGCACGGCGGTCAGGGTGCGAATGGCGCTGTTGCGCTCCAGTGTCTGCTGGGCGATCTGGTCGGCGGCCGGGCGAACCTGGACGGTGTCCAGGGTGGTCAGGCTCGCGGCCTGGGCAAACCCGGCCAGGGTGGCGCCAGCGAACAGGGCGGTGGAGAGGGCGATGCGCAGGGTCTGGGTCTTCATGGCGGGGTCTCTTGGTGTTGTTAATCAGTGGTGTGGTAGTAAGGTAGTACACCGTCTCGGTACGCACAAGAACTTTCGCGTGGCTTTTTATTTTGTTCAGCGAAAAGTCAGTTTCAGCGGCTGTCGGCGGTTGCGAGATACAGGGGAGCAAACGGTGTGCCAACAAAAGGCCATTGTTTTTAAAGGGATTTCAGCCGCGTAAGAGTGTCCGCGTCCGGACACCCGGACGCGCTGCAGGACGGCGGACACCGCGGCTAAACGGGTATGCACGCTCAAGGCAAGGCGGTTCGGTGCGCTGAATGGGTGGATGGCGGGTGCCACCGCGCGCCGGATCGCCAGCAGGCAACTGCGGCACAATCCGGCTTTCCCCACAGGTGTGATGACTTATGCGCGTGCTGATGCTGTCTGTTCTGGTTGCCACCACCACTGCGGCGTGCACCTGGGTGCCGATCGAACAAAGCGGCAAAAGTGTGCGGGTGCTGCCCGCAGGCCCTGTGCCAGCGGGGTGTCAGCAGCAGGGCGAAGTGGTGGTGACGGTCAAGAGCAAGGTCGGCTTCTACAACCGCAACCCGCTGCGCGTGCAGGAAGAGCTGGAAACGCTGGCGCGCAACGAGGCCCCCGGCGCCAACGCCAATGCGGTGCAGGCGCAAGGCCAGCCGGCCGACGGCAGCCAGCGTTTCAACGCCTTCCGCTGCCCCCCGCGCTGAACCGTTGGGTTGGGGCGCAGGCGATTCAATTGTAAAGATGCGGTAAAACCAGCCAGCGGCTAGACTAGCGCCCCCTCGCCTGACGCCATGGCGCTACTTCGATGCTCTTCCAGAATGTCTCCATCGCGGGACTGGCGCATGTTGATGCGCCGCACACGCTGACTTCCAAGGAAATCAACGAACGCCTGCAACCGACCTACGACCGCCTCGGAATCAAGACCGACGTGTTGGGCGACGTTGCCGGTATCCATGCACGGCGCTTGTGGGACCAGGATGTCCAGGCATCGGACGCCGCCACCCAGGCCGCGCGCAAGGCGCTGATCGATGCCGGTATCGGCATCGAGAAGATCGGCCTGCTGGTCAATACCTCGGTGAGCCGCGATTACCTGGAGCCGTCCACGGCGTCCATCGTGTCCGGCAACCTGGGCGTGGGCGACCACTGCGTCACCTTCGACGTGGCCAACGCCTGCCTGGCCTTCATCAATGGCATGGACATCGCCGCACGCATGCTCGAGCGCGGCGAGATCGACTATGCGTTGGTGGTGGATGGCGAGACTGCCAACCTGGTGTACGAAAAGACCCTTGAGCGCATGACCTCGCCGGATGTCACCGAGGAGGAGTTCCGCAACGAACTTGCCGCGCTGACCCTGGGCTGCGGTGCAGCAGCCATGGTGATGGCGCGCACCGAGTTGGTGCCCGACGCGCCGCGCTACAAGGGCGGCGTGACCCGTTCGGCCACCGAGTGGAACAAGCTGTGCCGGGGCAACCTGGACCGCATGGTCACCGACACCCGGCTGTTGCTGATCGAAGGGATCAAGCTGGCCCAGAAGACCTTCATGGCCGCCAGGCAGGTGCTGGGCTGGGCGGTGGAGGAGCTGGACCAGTTCGTCATCCACCAGGTCAGCCGCCCGCACACCGCCGCCTTCGTGAAGTCGTTCGGCATCGACCCGGCCAAGGTCATGACCATCTTCGGCGAGCACGGCAACATCGGCCCGGCCTCGGTGCCGATCGTGCTGAGCAAGCTCAAGGAGCTGGGCCGCCTGAAGAAGGGCGACCGCATCGCGCTGCTGGGCATTGGCTCGGGCTTGAATTGCTCGATGGCCGAAGTGGTTTGGTGATGCACGGAAAGACGCGTTAAAAAAAATGGATTTTTAGAACGCGTTCTTGCATCATGTTCGTTCTCGCAACATGAGCAGGTGCCATGGATGAACCACCCGCTTTCGACCCTGGTCAACCCCACAATGCTCTCCCGCCGCTACCGCCGGCGGGAGATATAGAAACCCGCAGCCTGCTCAAGGCTTGCATCGTCGCACGCACCGCCCTGGCCGAACTGAAACAGGCCACCGCGTTGTTACCCAGCCCGGCCGTGTTGATCAATACGATTCCGGTCCTGGAGGCGCAGGCCAGCTCGGAGATCGAAAACATCGTCACGACCACTGACGATTTATTTCGCTACGCAGACGACCAAGAGCGCGCCCAAAATCCCGCGACCAAAGAAGCCCTGCGTTACCGCAGTGCGCTGTACGAAGGCTTTCAATCGCTCAGACAGCGGCCGCTGTGTACCGAAACCGCAATTGTCGTGTGCAGTCGTATCAACGCGGTACAGATGCAGGTTCGTCGCGTGCCTGGTACTGCGCTGGCTAACGATCAGATCCAGCAGATCATTTATACCCCGCCAGTGGGTGAAACGCTGCTACGCGACAAACTCGCGAACTGGGAGCGCTTTATCCACGAACACACCGATGTCGATCCATTGATCCGGATGGCGGTTGCGCATTATCAATTCGAAGCGATCCACCCATTTACCGATGGTAACGGTCGCACAGGGCGGGTGTTGAATCTGCTGATGCTGATCGAACAAGGATTACTCGATGTACCGGTGCTGTATCTGTCGCGCTACATCATTCGACATCGCAGCGACTACTACCGCTTGCTGCTGGACGTGACGCGGCATGGGCACTGGGCCGAGTGGATTCATTACATGCTCGCTGCCGTCGCTGAGACTGCTGCATGGACAACAGCCAAAATCCAGGCGATTCGCGGCTTGGAGGCACAGGCGCAAGATCACGTCCGCAGCCTCGCACCGAAGGCCTACAGCCGCGAGCTTGTCGATGTGATCTTCAACCAGCCGTATTGCCGCATCCAAAATGTTGTAGAGGTGCTAGGCGTGACCAGGCAAACCGCTGCACGTCACCTCAAGGAACTGGTAGATATCGGTGTCTTGAAAGAGCAGCGTTTAGGCAAAGAAAAACTGTTCCTACATCCGGCATTTCTACAGCTGCTGTCCAGCGACGAGCATCAACTGCCGCCGTATCGGGGGCATGCCAGGCAAGCCGAGTGACGCTTGGGATCTACTCGAATCTCCGCTACGGTTGGCGTGCCTTGGCCCGGACGCATCGTGACAATCAACGTAATCTGCACTTGTGTGCGGTACAGGGCAGCACCTGCACCGCGCGAAATTACTCGAACTGAATCGGACGCGTTTTTGCATGAATTACCCCGGCTACCCCTTTACCCCCAAGCGCCTTGAAGTGCGCCCCGGCGTTGCGATGTCGTATCTGGACGAAGGCCCGCGCGATGGCGAGGTGGTTGTCATGCTGCACGGCAATCCGTCGTGGAGTTATTTGTGGCGGCATCTGGTGAGCGGCCTGTCCGATCGCTACCGCTGCATCGTGCCCGATCACATCGGCATGGGGCTGTCCGACAAGCCGGACGATGCGCCCGACGCGCAGCCGCGTTATGACTACACGCTGCAATCGCGCGTGGACGATCTGGATACGTTGTTGCGGCATCTGGGCATCACCGGGCCGGTGACGCTGGCGGTGCACGATTGGGGCGGCATGATCGGGTTCGGCTGGGCGTTGTCGCATCACGCCCAGGTCAAGCGGCTGGTCATCACCAACACCGCAGCGTTCCCGCTGCCGGCGGAAAAGCCGATGCCGTGGCAGATTGCGATGGGCCGGCACTGGCGGCTGGGCGAGTGGTTCATCCGCACGTTCAATGCGTTCTCGTCCGGCGCTTCATGGTTGGGCGTGTCGCGGCCGATGCCGTCGGATGTACGCCGTGCGTATGTGGCGCCGTACAACAACTGGCGCAATCGCATCTCCACCATCCGCTTCATGCAGGATATTCCGCTGTCGCCCGCCGACAAGGGTTGGTCGCTGCTGGAGCGCTCGGCGCAGGCGCTGCCTGCGTTCGCCGATCGTCCGGTCTTCATTGCCTGGGGCCTGCGCGACATTTGCTTCGACAAACACTTCCTGGCCGGCTTTCGCAAGGCACTGCCGCAGGCCGAAGTGACAGCATTCGACGATGCCAATCACTATGTGCTGGAAGACAAGCATGAGGTGTTGGTGCCGGCGATTCGCGCGTTTCTGGAGCGCAATCCGCTCTAGCGCATTGCGCCGGCAGCAGCGTGCGGCCACGCGTCAGCTCACTGCACGCAATGACTGGAATGACTGCATCCAAATCCGATGCAGCGCATCGGTCATCCCGGCCAGATGCCTGCCGACGCGATTGCGAGCACGACACCAGGTGCTGCGCTACGGCATTACACCGGCGGCAGCGGGTTGCGTTGTGCGTCGTCCACGCCAACCCAATCGGCATCGGTCAGTGCGTGCAGGCCGTGCGCCAAACGCGATTTATCGCATTGCGCACTGCGCTGCCCGAATTCCAGCGAGGCCGGCACGGCCGCGCAGGACGAGGGGCGGCGGTCGTGGATGCTGCAGCGGCTGTAGCGCCCGATGTCCGCGTCCAGCGCGATGCAGCGCGGCTGCGACTGCGAGGTGCCGCGCATCACCCGCTCATGCGTGCGTAGGGCGTCGGTCAGCTCGATCGGCACCCTGCCGCCCAATGCAGGATCGGCTTCGCTCCAATGGAAACTGACGCGGAAATAGGCGCAGCAGGCGCCGCAGGTAAGGCAGGGGTGTGCCATGGAATGCCGAGCCTGGCGCGGCGAAATCGCGTGGGAAGCGCGGCATTTTGACCGAACCGCGCCGCGATACAAGTAGCGTGCCGCGGTGACCGGTTAGCGATTCAGATGCGCGCCGCCATGCCTGGGTGGGCGGCGCTCCACGCGTGCCGCGCACCCAGGCATGCGCTGCGAACGCGTTGCGGCGATTGGGTCGGGTACTGTCGCGCAGCGATGCGTCATGGCGTCAGGTGATGATGAGCCGCGCTTGCGCCCGCGCCGCGCGTCGCCTTCAGGCAGCCTGCAGCGGCCGGCGTCATTGGCGCATGGGTGATAATGCGCAGATGACGACCCTCTGCAATATCGCGGCCACCCTTCCGCAACTGGCGCGCGAGCGCCCCGACCAGATCGCCATCCGTTGCCCGGGCGCTCGCGGTGCCAACGGGTTTGCCGCCTACGATCTGACCTTGAGCTATGCCGAGCTGGATGCGCGCAGCGATGCGATCGCCGCCGGGCTGGCACGCCACGGCATCGGGCGCGGCGCGCGTGCGGTGGTGATGGTGCGGCCGTCGCCGGAATTCTTCCTGCTGATGTTCGCCTTGTTCAAGGCTGGCGCGGTGCCGGTGCTGGTGGACCCCGGCATCGACAAACGTGCGCTCAAGCAGTGCCTGGACGAAGCGCAGCCGCAGGCATTTATCGGCATTGCGCTGGCGCAGCTGGCGCGTCGCCTGTTGCGCTGGGCGCGCTCGGCAAAGCAGATCGTTACCGTCGGCGGACGTTACGGCTGGGGGGGAGTCACGCTGGCGCGGGTGGAGCGCGATGGTGCCGGCGCAGGCAGCCAACTGGCCGACACCGCGCCCGACGATGTGGCGGCGATCCTGTTCACCAGCGGCTCGACCGGCGTGCCCAAGGGCGTGGTGTATCGCCACCGGCACTTCGTTGGGCAGATCGAATTGCTGCGCAATGCGTTCGGCATGCAGCCGGGCGGGGTGGATCTGCCGACGTTTCCGCCGTTCGCCTTGTTCGATCCGGCGCTGGGGCTGACCTCGGTGATTCCGGACATGGATCCGACCCGCCCGGGCAGTGCCGACCCGCGCAAGTTGCATGATGCGATCGCGCGCTTCGGTGTCACCCAGTTGTTCGGTTCGCCGGCCCTGATGCGCGTGCTGGCCGATTATGGGCAGCCGCTTCCCAACGTGCGCCTGGCCACGTCGGCCGGTGCACCGGTGCCGCCGGATGTGGTGGCGAAGATCCGCGCGCTGCTGCCGGACGATGCGCAGTTCTGGACCCCGTACGGCGCCACCGAATGCCTGCCGGTGGCCGCGATCGAAGGGCGCACCCTGGATGCCACGCGCGCCGCCACCGAGGCTGGTGCCGGCACCTGTGTGGGCCAGGTGGTCGCGCCGAATGAGGTGCGCATTATTGCGATTGACGATGCGGCCATTGCCGATTGGAGTGGCGTGCGCGTGCTGGCGACCGGTGAGGTCGGCGAGATCACCGTTGCCGGCCCCACCGCCACCGACACCTATTTCAACCGCGATGCGGCCACGCGCATCGCCAAAATTCGCGAACGCCGCAGCGATGGCAGCGAGCGCGTCGTGCACCGCATGGGCGATGTCGGATATTTCGACGCCGAAGGACGCTTGTGGTTCTGTGGGCGCAAGACCCAGCGCGTGGAAACCGCCAGCGGCCCGCTGTACACCGAACAGGTGGAGCCGGTGTTCAACGTGCATCCGCAGGTGCGGCGCACCGCGCTGGTGGGCGTGGGTGCGCCCGGACAGCAGCAACCGGTGCTGTGCGTGGAGTTGCAGCCGGGGGTGTCTGCTCCCGCGTTCGCACAGGTGGAAAGCGACCTGCGCGCGCTGGGCGCTGCCCACCCTCACACCGCAGGTATCGCGCGTTTCCTGCGCCACTCCGGTTTTCCGGTCGACATCCGCCACAACGCCAAGATCGGCCGCGAAACGCTGGCGGTGTGGACAGCGCAGCAGCTGCACAAGAACGGATGACAACAGGGAGCGCCTAGTGGTCAGGCGGGTATGGATGGCGCACTCGTAAATTGCAGCGCGCAAGTGGTCGATTCCGATCACCGCACCCGCCCGCCAGGGATTAGGCGCAGTGTTTGTTGGTCGCTGCGGCCCTTGACGGCAGCCTGCACGGCCGCGCGTCGACGCAAGATCGCCAAGTCGGGTGTGGCCGGCTATGGTGTCGTCCCTCAGAGGCGAGGTGTGGTGCGATGAAGGTATTGGTGACCGGTGGTGGCGGCTTTCTTGGCCAGGCGTTGTGCCGCGGCCTGCGCGCGCGTGGGCACGAGGTGGTGAGCTTCCAGCGCGGCGATTACCCGGTGCTGCAACGCCTGGGCGTGGGCCAGATCCGCGGCGACCTGGCCGACCCGCAGGCGGTGCGGCATGCCTTCGCCGGTATCGATGCGGTGTTCCACAATGCCGCCAAGGCCGGCGCATGGGGCAGTTACGACAGCTATCACCAGGCCAATGTGGTGGGCACGCAGAACGTGATCGAGGCCTGTCGCGCCAATGGCGTGCCGCGGTTGATCTATACCTCCACGCCCAGCGTCACCCATCGCGCCACCAACCCGGTGGAAGGACTCGGTGCCGACGAAGTGCCGTATGGCGAGAATCTGCGCGCCGCCTACGCGGCAACCAAGGCCATTGCCGAGCGTGCAGTGCTGGCGGCCAACGATGCCCAGTTGGCGACAGTGGCGCTGCGACCGCGCCTGATCTGGGGTCCGGGCGACAATCACTTGTTGCCGCGCCTGGCCGCGCGTGCGCGTGCCGGGCGGCTGCGCATGGTCGGCGATGGCAGCAATCTGGTCGACAGCACGTACATCGACAACGCCGCGCAGGCGCATTTCGATGCGTTCGAGCACCTTGCCGTAGGCGCTGCCTGCGCAGGCAAGGCGTACTTCATTTCCAATGGCGAACCGCTGCCGATGCGCGAGTTGCTCAATCGTTTGCTGGCTGCGGTGGACGCGCCGGCAGTCACGCGCTCGCTGTCATTCAACACCGCCTACCGCATCGGCGCCGTGTGCGAAACGCTATGGCCACTGTTGCGTCTGCCAGGCGAGGTGCCGTTGACGCGTTTTCTGGTGGAACAGCTGTGTACGCCGCATTGGTACAGCATGGAGCCGGCACGTCGCGACTTCGGCTATGTACCGCGCATCAGCATCGAAGAAGGCCTGCAACGGCTGCGATCCTCATCTTCCAACGACATCGCCATCACCGGATAAAGACCGGCATATCCACAAGATACGTCTGCGCCGATTCGGCACGACAACTTCTGGATACCTTGCCATGCTGCATTACGCCATCATCTTTTTCGTCATCGCCATCATCGCTGCTGTGCTGGGCTTTAGCGGTATCGCCGGTGCGGCGACCAACATCGCCTGGATCCTGTTCGTGGTGTTCCTGATCCTGGCAGTGATCTCGATGTTCCGTCGCGGCAAGGTATAACGCTTAGCTGCGATACGTCACGGCAGCGGCGCTGCCGGTTGGCGCTCACAGGGCCCGCTTCCGCAAGGATGCGGGCCCTGTGCGTTGTGGCCGGAGATGCGCGCATTTTGAATGTGCAATGGTGGTTACAAGCGCGGCGTCGTGGTCGTGGTCGCGCGCTTGTATGCGATGTAACGGCGGCAGCGCTATCAAGGCAATTGGACCGCACTGCGCAGTAATTGATCGCCGGCATGCCGTTCTAGTGCAAGCTCGATCAACCGCGTGATCAGGCTGCGATAGTCCAGCCCGCTTGCCTGCCATAATTTCGGATACATGCTGATGCGGGTGAAGCCCGGCAGCGTGTTGACCTCGTTGATCACGATGCGTCCATCGGCGCACAGGAAGACATCCACCCGTGCCAGGCCTGCACAGTCCAGCGCCTGGTAAGCCTGCACCGCGATTTGCTGGATGCGCTGCTGGGTCCGCGCATCGATGTCGGCCGGAATCACGATCTCGGCGCCGTGTTCGCTGATGTATTTGGTCTGGTACGAATAGAACGCGTCGTGCACCACCACCTCGCCGCAGACGCTGGCCTGGGGTGTGGCATTGCCCAGCACGGCACATTCGATTTCGCGCCCGGCAATGGCCGCTTCCACCAACACCTTGTGGTCGTAGGCCAAGGCCAAGGCGAGTGCAGCGGCGAACTGATCGGCGCTGCGCACCTGGCTGACGCCGACCGACGAGCCCTGGTTGGCCGGTTTGACGAACAGCGGCAAGCCAAACTGCGCGATCAACGCCTCTACATCGGCCATCGCGGCGGTGTGGCGGTTGAAGCAGACGAACGGCGCCACCGCCAGCCCGGCATCGCGCAACACGCGCTTGGCCATGTCCTTGTCCATCGCGACCGCCGAGCCCAGTACGCCGGAGCCCACGAAGGGCAGGTTGGCCATGCGCAGCAGCCCCTGCAGCGAGCCGTCCTCGCCCAGGGTGCCGTGCACGATAGGGAACACCACATCGATCTGCGCCAGCGCCTGCTCCGGCTGGATCGGCCGCACCTGCTGCTGTTGCGCGCCCGGCAGCAGCGCTACGCCGCGCCCGCTACGATGCAGCGCAATGCGCGCCGGGTCGTCGGCATGCAGCAGGAAGCTGTCGGGGTCGTTGACGTGCCACTGGCCTTGCTTGTCGATACCGATCAGCACCGGCTCGAAGCGTTGCGGGTCCAGCGCATCCAGGATATTGCGCGCCGATTGCAACGAGACCTCGTGCTCGGCCGATTTGCCACCGAAGATGAGGCCGACCCGAATCATGCGCATTGCCTGCTCCTGCCATTGGAAGTGGACAGGATGCCTGTGGCGTATGCGCTGAAGGAAGTCGTGCTGCAGCCAACCATGGCGAACAACGCCGGCGTGCCCGATGCGCCTGACCATGCGCCGCGGTGCCCGGCAACCTGCCGTCGCAACGACCGCACGACCGCCGTACCGACAGCCGGCGCACGTGCCACACCGCCGTCGGGCAGCTGCGACATGCAGGGGCGGTAGAATGCGGGCATGCCCGGATCACTCTTCAATTCCCTCAAGCCGCTCGCCGGCCAGGCCCTGCAGGCAGCGCTCAACCGTGCGCTGGCGCTGGACCCGGATACCCGCGACGCCCTGCTGCCGCTGGAAGGCCAGCGCATCGCGCTGACCCTGGAGGCGCCCGCGCTGGCCCTGCAGATCCGCGTGCACGAGCGCCGGTTGCTGGTCGGCCCGGTCGATCAGGCACAGGAACCTGACCTGGCGGTGCGCAGCAGCCTGGCCGGCTTGCTCGGGCAACTGCCGCTGCTGGCCAACGCACGTCGCACCGGCGCGCCGGCCGGTCGGCTCAAGGTTTCCGGCGACGCCGAACTGGCGCGCCAGCTGCAGCAACTGGCCGGCCGCTTCGACCCGGATTGGCAGTTGCCGTTCGTTACGGTGTTCGGCGACATCCTGGGCGTGCAGATCGCCGGCGCGGTGCGCGCAGCGCTGCAGCAGGCACGTCGCAGTGCGGTGAATCTGGCGCAGAGCGCGGCCGAATTCGTCACCGAAGAATCGCGCGATGTGGTGCCACGCGCCGAGCTCGAGGCTTTCCATGACGACGTGGACGAGCTACGCGATGACGTCGAACGGCTGGCCGCGCGCGTGCGCCGCCTGCGTGCGAGCGGAGGCACAGCATGAAGGCGATCCTGCGGGCAAGCCGCATCGGCCGGGTGATCCTGCGCTATCGCCTGGATGCCTTGCTGGAAGGCACCCCGGCCGAGCGCTGGTTGCGTTTGGCCAAGCCCTTCGTGCCGCGTGCCAGCGCCGAAATCGCCGCGCAATCGCGCGGTGCGCGGCTGCGCCTGGCGCTACAGGAACTGGGGCCGATCTTCGTCAAGTTCGGGCAGATTCTGTCCACCCGGCGCGATCTGATTCCGGCCGACGTGGCCGAAGAACTCACCTTGCTGCAGGACCGGGTCAAGCCGTTCGATGGCCAGGCCGCGCGCCTGATCGTCGAAGCCGCACTCGGCCTGCCGGTCAGCGTGGCGTTTGCCAGCTTCGATACCGTGCCGCTGGCCTCGGCGTCGATCGCGCAGGTGCATGCGGCCACGTTGCCGCCCGATGCCAACGGCGTGCGCCGCGAAGTGGTGGTCAAGGTGCTGCGTCCGGACATCGAACGCCAGATCGATGCCGATATCGCGTTGCTGCACTCGCTGGCCACTTTGGTCGAGCGCACCCACCCGCGTGCCGACAAGATCCGTCCGCGCGAAGTGGTGGCCGAGATCGAAGGCACGCTGGCCGCCGAACTGGACCTGCAGCGCGAAGGCGCCAACGCCAGCGTATTGCGCCGGTTCTGGGAAGGCTCGGACGATCTGTACGTGCCGGAAGTGATCTGGTCGCACACCGCCGAGCGCGCGCTCACGCTGGAGCGCGTGTACGGCATTCCATCCGACGACATCGCCAAGCTCGATGCGGCGGGCATCGATCGCAAGGCGCTCGCGGCCAAGGGCGTGCGCGTGTTCTACACCCAGGTATTTCGCGACAACTTCTTCCATGCCGATGCGCACGCCGGCAACATCTGGGTCGATTCGGACCCGGAACGCCGGCTCAATCCGCGCTTCATTGCGCTGGATTTCGGCATCATGGGCCAGCTCTCGCAGGAAGATCAGTACTACCTGGCCGAGAACTTCATGGCGATCTTCCACAAGGATTACCGCCGCATGGCCGAGTTGCACGTGGAGGCCGGCTGGATGCCCAGCAACGTGCGCATCGACGAACTGGAAGCGGCCGCGCGCTCGGTATGCGAGCCGTATTTCACCCGGCCGTTGTCGGAGATTTCGCTGGCGCAGGTGCTGATCAAATTGTTCCGCGTGGCGCAGCGCTATGAGTTGACCCTGCAGCCGCAGCTGATCTTGCTGCAAAAAACGCTGCTCAATATCGAAGGCGTGGGCCGGCAGCTGGACCCCGAGCTGGATATCTGGGCGGTGGCGCGACCGGTGCTCGAACGCATCCTGCGCGAGCGTTACAGCCCGCGCCGCGTGCTGCGCGAACTGGGCAAGCGGTTGCCGGAGATCATGACCCATGCGCCGGACATGCCGCGCCTGGTGCACAGCTGGCTGAAGCAGCAGGTGGAAGGCCGCCATCAGATCGACATCCGCTCGCCCGAACTGCTCGCCCTGGACCTGAGCCTACGCAAGCTGCAGACCCGCGTGGTGACCGCCATCACCGGCAGCGGGTTACTGGTGGTCGCGGCCGTGCTCTATGGACTGCATCCGGATGGTTGGTACCTGGGTACGGTGCCGGTGTGGAGCTGGATCAGCGGCGGCGCCGGTTCGGCCGCGCTGCTGGTCGCCTGGTTGCGGCGATAGGGGACGACCATGCCCGACGCAACCGATACCTTGGACGCAAGCACACCCGTAGCGGCGATTGCGGCGCTGGATGCGCCACCGCGCACGCAAGAATCCAGCTATCCGCCGGTGTTCGCCGCGCAGATGGGCGGCCGCCAGAAGCGCGCACTGGGCGAGGTGTTCGGGCTGCGCAACTTCGGCGTCAACCTGACCACGCTGGCGCCGGGTGCACGTTCGGCGCTGCGGCACGGGCATTCGCAGCAGGACGAGTTCGTCTACATCGTCAGCGGCGCGCCCAGCCTGATCACCAACGCCGGCGAGCAGTTGCTGCAGCCGGGCATGTGCGTTGGCTTCCGCGCCGGCGATGGCGATGCGCATTGCCTGATCAATCGCAGCCAGGCGGTGGTGACGTACCTGGAAGTGGGCGACCGCAGTGCCGGCGATTGCGTGACCTATCCGGACGATGACCTGATGCTGGTCCCCGTGGCGGACGGGCAGCGCGCGTACCGGCACAAGGACGGCACGCCCTACTGAGCGCGCCGGTGGTGGTCCATCTGTTGGCGTTGCACGATGGCGCAATACACCGCGATACGCGCATCCGTCTGCTGCCCTGACGCTGGCGTGGTTGGGGCAAGTGAGACGTGAAGCAGCCACCCATGCGGCGGTCAGGCATCAGCTGCGTGAGGAGCGCGCAGCAGTTGCACCGTGCGAGCGGTCCAGGCCGCAGCCATTGCCGTGCGCGTGGCCTGGTGACAGAACAGTTGCGGTGTTCGCCGCTCGGCAGCGGCGATGCAGTGGCATGCGGTGTCGGCGATGCGGATAATCCGCCGGTGAGCATATCCCCCAAGCATCTGCAGATTCTCTACCAGGACGATGTCCTGGCCGTCGTCGACAAACCCGCCGGCCTGATGGTCCATGACAGCAAGCTGGCGCGTGGGGAGGACGACTTCCTGGCCGACCGTCTGCGCGAGCAGCTGGGCAAGCCGATCTTTCTGGTGCACCGGCTCGACCGCGCCACCAGCGGCTGCCTGCTGCTGGCCTTCGATCGCGACAGCGCCAGTGCGCTGGGCAAGGCCTTGATGGCGGGCGAGGTGGAGAAAGATTATCTCACCGTCTGTCGCGGCTGGCCGGCCGAGGAGCGCTTCATCGTCGACCATGACCTGGACGGCGGGCCGGGCAAGCCGGTCAAGAAGCCGGCCGTGACGCATTTCCAGCGTCTGGCCACCGGCGAGCTGGAGATTCCTTCCACCGGGTTCACCACCTCGCGCTACGCACTGCTGCGCTGTCAGCCGCAGACCGGCCGCTTCCGGCAGATTCGCCGGCATATGAAGCACCTGTCCCATCACATGATCGGCGACACCAGCCACGGCGACGGCCGCCACAACCGCAGTTTCCGCATGCTCGGCATCCACCGCATGTTGCTGCACGCCGAACGCCTGGGATTTCCGCATCCGGGCGGTGGCCGGCGCATCAGCATCACCGCGCCGCTGGATGCGGAGTTCACCAAGGCGTGTGCGTTGTTTGGTTGGGACGTGGCGCAGTTGTAGGTGGCGCCACCGCTGTCGCGCGGGAGCGCCCTGATCGTCCTACGGGGGAGGGGCGCCGCAGAGGCGGATGAGGGCGCGCGCTCAGCCCGCCTGGTCAACGCGCGTGCCACTCTCCGCTAACTCAAGGCCCCAGCAAAGCAAGCTCTGACGATTCCCCATTCCCCATTCCCCGCCTTTCAGGGCTTCTTGGCCGGCGCAGGTTCGTTGACGATCTTCTCCAGGTCCTTCTGCAGGTCGGCAAACAGCGGCAGCATCCTTTGCTGGATGGCGCCCATCAGGTTCTGGGTCAGGGCGGGGGTCTTGTCGAGCAGGCTCTGGCCGGCCGAGCTCTCGTAGAACTCGGCCATGGCCAGCACGTCCTCGCGCGAGAACGAGCGCTTGTAGATATCCACATACATCGGGCGCAGTTCCGACCACGACAGCGCCTTGCGCACGGTCTGGCGGGTGCGTTCCTGGATGCGTTGCAGCTGCGCCTGTTGGTCGGGGTCGAGCTGGCGCTGTGCGGTGAGCTGGGCGAATTGCTGCTGCTGCAGTGCTTCGATCTGCGGCAGCATCGTATCCAGCATGGTCTGCGCGCGCGAGGCGGCCAGCAGGCGGTTGATGTCGGCATCGCTGGGCGCCTGCGCCAATGCCGCCGGGGCAGCCACGGCCAGCAGGGCCGACAGCAGCAGCCGGCGTCCGAGGCGGCGCGTGGCAGTGAGCGAATGGGTAGGTGTCATCGGAGCATCCTGCAAACGGGGGACCGGCCGCAGCATACGGGAGCCGGCGTTCGCGCGCGCGTCCACGCCGCTGCCGATACAATCGGCGCACATGGCCAGCGACCCGATCCAGATCACCCCCAGCCTGACGATTCCGCCCAGCGAACTCGTCGAACGCTTCGTGCGTGCCAGCGGCGCCGGCGGGCAGAACGTCAACAAGGTCTCCACCGCGGTGGAGCTGCGTTTCGACGTGGCTGGGTCGCCGTCGCTGCCCGAGCCGCTGCGGGCGCGGCTGCTGTCGCGGCGCGACCGCCGCATGACGGCCGACGGCGTGCTGGTGATCGACGCGCAGCGCTTCCGCACCCAAGACCGCAACCGCGACGATGCGCGCGAGCGGCTGGTCGAAATCATCAGTGCGTGCCTGTCGGTGCCCAAGCGCCGGGTCGCCACCAAACCGAGTCATGGTGCCAAGCTGCGGCGGCTGGATGCCAAGCGGGAACGCAGCCAAATCAAGCGTGGACGCTCTGCGTCCCACTGGGAGTAAGCGTGAGTCAACCCGACCCGTCGTTGCCACCGGTAACACAGGCCAACATCCTGCTGCAGCCATCTCCGCCCCGGATGCCGCGTGCCCATGGCCGCTTCATCCGTTGGCTGGGCCGTACCGCCTTGCGCGTGACCGGCTGGCGCCTGCTCGGGCGGCTGCCCGACGAGCCCAAGCTGGTCATGATCGTGGCCCCGCATTCGTCCAACTGGGACGGCTTTTTGGGCTTTGCGGCCAAGTTCGCGCTGGGTTTTGAAGTGCGCGTGCTGGGCAAGGCGCAGCTGTTCTGGTGGCCGCTGGGCCCGCTGCTGCGCAAGCTCGGCGGCATTCCGCTGGACCGCAGCTCGCCACAGGGCACCATCGGCCAGGCGGTGCGGCTGATCCGTAACTCCGAGCAGATGTGGTACGTGATCACCCCCGAAGGCACGCGCAAGCGGGTGGAACAGTGGAAGGCCGGCTTCTGGAAGATCGCCTCCGATGCCAAGGTGCCGATCCTGCCGGTGTATTTTGACTACCCCAGCAAGACCGTTGGCATCGGCGAGCCGTTCTGGACCGGTAACGACATGGCCGCCGATATCGCCGCCATCCGCACCTGGTACCGGCCGTGGCGCGGCAAGCATCGCGATACGTTGTGAGTGGCGTGGCGCGCGGTTGAAGGATCGTCGGCGTTGGTTGGTGAACCGGTGCGCCTGTCGTCGAATATGCATTCCATCGAGGCACTTCATGATCGCTAGGTGCGCACGCGCGTTGTGTCTGTCGCTTTCTCTGCTGCTCATCGCCGGCCCGGCGCTCGCAGCCACGCCGATGCTGGTGATCCACGGTGGTGCGGGCGTGGAGAAATCCAGCCTTTCCAAGGACGAGCAGGCGCAGGCGCGCGAGGCGATGCAACGCGCACTGCGCGCCGGGCACGCGGTGTTGAACCGCGGTGGCAGTGCGGTGGATGCAGTGGCCGCCACCATCACCGTGCTGGAGGACGCGCCGCAGTTCAACGCCGGGCGCGGTGCGGTGTTCACCCACGACGGCAGGAACGAACTGGACGCGGCCATCATGGACGGCGCCAGCGGCAAGGCCGGCGCGATTGCCGGCGTGCACACGGTCAAGAACCCGATCCAGCTGGCACGCCGCGTCATGGACCACTCCAGGCACGTCATGCTGGTCGGCGACGGCGCCGAGCAATTCGCGCGCGAGCAGGGCGTCGCCCTGGTCGACCCGAGCTATTTCCGCACCGACAAGCGCTGGCAGCAGCTGCAGAAGGCGCTCAAGGCCGAGGCCGGCGATCGGCAGGCGCAGGCGCAGCTGGACCTGGAAACCGCCAAGCATTTCGGCACGGTCGGTGCGCTGGCGCTGGACCGCGACGGCCATCTGGCCGCTGGCACCTCCACCGGCGGCATGACCAACAAGCGCTACGGCCGCGTGGGCGATGCGCCGATCATCGGCGCCGGCACCTATGCCAACAGCCAATGCGCGGTGTCGGGCACCGGCTGGGGCGAGTTCTACATCCGCGCCGTGGCGGCCTACGACATCTGCGCGCGCATGAAATACGCCGGACAATCGCTGCAGCAGGCGGCCGAGACCGTGATCGACCAGCAGATCCCAAAGGCCGGCGGCGACGGCGGCGCCATCGCGCTGGATGCACAGGGCAACCTGGCGTTTCCCTTCAATACCGAGGGCATGTACCGCGGCTGGATCGGTGCCGACGGCACCCCGCATGTGGCGATTTTCAAGGACGAGACGCTGTAGCGCCGCCATCCCCAACCGCGTCCGTCGACCCAATCCAACGGCACATGCCAGCGGGCGCGAAACCCGCTAGCGTGGCCGGCTGCACTACCCACTCAGGAATCACACGCCATGTCGCGTACCGTCGTTCTGGCCGCTGCCATCACCTTGGCACTGGCTGCTTGTTCTGGAAAAGAGTCGTCCGGCCAGGAGTCCACCACCGTGCCCGAGAAAACCGCCCCGGCCCCGGCCGCGGATGCTGCATCCAACCCCTTGCTGACTGCCAGCACGCTGCCGTTCCAGGCGCCGCCGTTCGACAAGATCAAGGACGCCGATTACCTGCCGGCGTTCGAAGAAGGCATGCGCCAGCATCTGGCCGACATCCGCAAGATCGCCGATAACCCCCAAGCGCCCACCTTCGACAACACCATCGAAGCGATGGAGCGTGGTGGCGAAACGCTCACGCGCGTGTCGCGCATCTTCTTCGGGCTGGTGCAGGCCGATACCAGCGACGCACGCCAGAAAATCCAGGAAGAGATCGCGCCCAAGCTGGCCGCGCATCAGGACGAGATCAATCTGGACCCCAAACTCTTCGCACGCGTCAAAACCATTTACGACCAGCGCGACACGCTGAATCTGGACCCGGAGCAGAAGCGTCTGGTCGAGCGCGACTACGAAGAGCTGGTACGCGCCGGCGCGCAGCTGTCCGATGCCGACAAGGACAGCCTGCGCAAGCTCAACGTGGAAGAAACCACCCTCTCCACGCAGTTCCATACCCGCCTGGTCGCCGCCTCGGCCGCCGGCGCGGTGGTGGTGGACGACAAGGCCAAGCTCGATGGCCTGAGCGAAGGCGATATCGCCGCCGCGGCCGATGCCGCCAAGGCCCGCAAGCTCGATGGCAAGTATCTGCTCACCCTGCAGAACACTACCCAGCAGCCGGTGCTGGCCTCGCTGAAGGATCGCCAGCTGCGTGCCGAGGTGTTGAAGGCCTCTGAAACACGCGCAGAAAAGGGCGATGCCAACGACACCCGCCAGACCATCCAGCGCTTGGCGCAGCTGCGCGCGCAAAAGGCCAAGTTGCTCGGCTTCGACAACTACGCCGCCTACAGCCTGGGCGACCAGATGGCCAAGACGCCGGATGCTGCGCTCAAGCTGCTGACCGACACCGTGCCGGCCGCCACCGCCAAGGCGCGCCGCGAAGTGGCCGAGATGCAGAAGGTGATCGACGCGCAACGTGCTGATGCAAAGACCGGCGATTTCAAGCTCGCCGCGTCCGATTGGGACTTCTACGCCGAGCAGGTGCGCAAGGCCAAGTACGACCTGGACGAGGCGCAGATCAAGCCGTATTTCGAGCTGGACAACGTGCTGCAGAACGGCGTCTTCTACGCCGCCACTCAGCTGTATGGCATCACCTTCAAGCAACGCACCGACATCCCGACCTATCACGCGGATATGAAGGTGTATGAGGTGTTCGATGCCGACGGCACTTCCATGGCGCTGTTCTACACCGACTACTTCAAGCGCGACAGCAAGTCCGGTGGCGCGTGGATGGACGTGTTCGTCGAGCAGGACGGCCTTACCGGTGCCAAGCCGGTGGTCTACAACGTGTGCAACTTCACCAAGCCGGCCGCCGGCCAGCCGGCGTTGCTGAGCTTTGACGACGTCACCACCTTGTTCCATGAGTTCGGCCATGCGCTGCACGGCATGTTCTCCAAGGTGAAGTACCCCTCGATTGCCGGCACCAGCACCTCGCGCGACTTCGTGGAATTCCCCTCGCAGTTCAACGAGCACTGGGCCTCCGATCCGAAGGTCTTCGCCCACTACGCCAAGCACTACCAGACCGGCGCGCCGATGCCGGCCGAGCTGGTGGAAAAGATCAAGAAGGCCAAGACCTTCAACAGCGGCTACGCCACCACCGAATACCTGTCGGCAGCGCTGCTGGATCTGGCCTGGCACACCCAGCCGGCCGACGCGCCGCTGCAGGACGTGAGCAAGTTCGAAGCCGACGCCCTGAAGCGCTTCAAGGTGGATCTGTCCGAAGTGCCGCCGCGTTATCGCAGCAGCTACTTCGACCACATCTGGGGCGGCGGTTATTCGGCCGGGTACTACGCGTACTTCTGGTCGGAAGTGCTCGACGACGATGCGTTCGAATGGTTCAAGGAAAACGGCGGCCTGACCCGCAAGAACGGCGACACCTTCCGCGCCAAGATCCTCTCGCGCGGCAACACCGTCGATCTGGCCACGCTGTATCGCGATTTCCGCGGCAAGGACCCCAGCGTCAAGGCGCTGCTGGAAAACCGAGGATTGACCGAGTAAGCGTGTGCGTGCGTAGGCGATGTTTGCATGCGAAGGCATGCATGCCTGGCCAGTGCTGAGCAATCAAGACGGGATGGCCACGTGCCATCCCGTTTTTTGTTTGTGCGCATGTACGCGCTACATGACGGCATTGCCACTTTCAGGATCAGCATTCAGTTTTTAACGCACCGTGCGCGGGTACAAGCCACATCATGCCGGTCGTATCCGCATGCCTGCCGCTGCAGTGCGCGCCGCGCAGATCGAGACACGTGGCAGTGGTGCTCGCGATGTCGAAGAGACCGACCTTGCCGATCTTTGCGTCACGCTGTGCACGCGGTCACCAGGGCGTCGACAAGCATCACGCGCACCATGGCGTAGCCACACCCGCCACCCACGCCGGCCGCGCAGCCGGCCATTTACGGCGTTGCCACCACTCCATCCGACGCAGTGGCCGCAGCGTCCTGCCGCCACCAACGCACGCGGTTGCCGGGGGCATTCAAGTCCACACGCTCGCCCATGCACGGGGTGATCAGTGCGACACCAGCAGCGTCGGCCAGCGCCACGATCCGGTCCAGCGGCTCCTGCCACGCGTGCATGGCCAGATCGAAGGTGCCGTTGTGGATCGGCAGCAGGCTACGGCCGCCGACGTCGATGAACGCCTGCAAGGTCTGCTCCGGCTGCATATGCACGTGCGGCCACATGTGGTCGTAGGCGCCGTTTTCGATCAATGCGACATCGAACGGCCCGAGCTGCTCGCCGATGGTCTTGAAGTGCGGGCCATAGCCGCCGTCGCCGCTGAAGAACAAACGCAGGTCACCTGACTGGATCACCCAGGAACACCACAGCGTGCGTCCATTGTCGAACAGCCCGCGGCCGGAAAAATGTTGCGACGGGGTGGCGGTGAGCTGCAGGCCGGCAATGCTGATCGACTCCCACCAATCCAGCTGCCGCACCTTGGCCGGGTCCACGCCCCAGCGCACCAGCAGGTCGCCCACGCCCAACGGGGCCACAAACACGCCGACACGGTCGGCCAGCGCAGCGATGGTGGCGCGGTCGAGATGGTCGTAGTGGTCATGCGACAGGATCACCCCAGCCAGCGGCGGCAGCGCGTCCAGCGCAATCGGCGGGGCGTGGAAGCGCTTGGGTCCGGCGAACGGCACCGGCGAGGCGCGTTTGGAAAACACCGGGTCGGTCAGCCACAGCCCGCCCGCCAGCTTCATCAGCAGGGTGGAATGGCCCAGCCGGTACAGGCTGCGATCCGGTGCGGCCAGCAGTTGCGCGCGTGTCAGCGGCTGCACCGGCAAGGGCGCGGAGGGCACCGTGGTGCGGGGCTTGCCGAATACCATGGCCCACATCAGGCCGAGCTGCTCGCGCAGGGTCATGACGGTGGTCGGCAACGGCATCGCATTACGGAAGCGGCCAGCGCGAAACTGCGGCGAATCGACATACGGGGAAGGGCGTGGGGAAGCCATAGGAAGTCCGGGCAAGACGTGGGAGAACAGAAGGACGAGCGATCAGGCAACGGCGATGCAGCAAGCACTGGGTGGACCTGGCGTCAGGATCGGCATGGACGGGCGTACAGGCAGCTTCCTACAGACCAACGGCGGCGGGGTGACAACAACACAGCGCACCAGCACTGATTACACTACACAGTGTAGTTTTATTTTAGTGAAAGTAAACTACCCGGTGTAAAATCGCCCGATGTCGACCGCATCTTCCTCTCCGGCCACGCCCCAGCGCCTGACCGACCGCAAGCGCAACGCCATCGTCGAGGCCGCCATTGCCCAATTCCGGCAGCACGGCTTCGAAGCGACCAGCATGGACCGCGTGGCCGCCACCGCCGGCGTTTCCAAACGCACGGTCTACAACCACTTCCCCAGCAAGGACGCCTTGTTTGGCGAGATCTTGCGCGGACTGTGGCAACGCAGCGCCGAGGCGGTGAACCTGGCCTATCGGCCCGACCAACCGCTGCACCTGCAGTTGATCGCCCTGCTGCAACAGAAACTGCGGCTGTTGGACGACCCGGCGTTCATCGATCTGTCGCGCGTGGCCATCGCCGAAGGCATCCACTCGCCGGCGCGTGCGCGCGAATTGTTGTCGCAGCTGGGCAGCAAGGAAGAGGGCACCACCGCCTGGCTGCGTGCCGCACTGGCCGATGGCCGGCTGGCAGGCGTAGAGCCTGAATTCGCCGCGCAGCAGTTGCAGGCGCTGGTGAAGGGCTTTGCGTTCTGGCCGCAGATCACCATGGGCCAGCCGCCGCTGTCGCCGCAGCAACAGACGCAGGTGGCCGAATCGGCGGTGGCGATGTTCCTGGGGCTGTACGCGCGCAAATAAGCGCGGGCAGCCCGTTCATTTGCTAACAAGGCGTAGCGAGTAGTCGTCAGGTGAGCGCAGCCGGCGCACTCACAGGCGCAGCGGACGAGTGGGACGTGCCCCGATTTCGCGCACCGGCCGCGCCGCCTGGCGGCGCGCGTAGGCGTTTTGCCAGCTGCGCTTAGTCTTTTGACCACACTGCCAAGGGATAGCCGTGCGGGTCGGCAAAGTGAAAACGGCGCCCGCCCGGGAACGCGAACACCGGTTGGGTGATGCGTCCACCTGCCGCTTCGATACGCGCCTGGCTGCGCGCCAGATCATCGGAGGCGAGCACCACCAGCGCGCCACCCGGCTGCGGCGTGCCATGGAAGAAACCGCCGCTCAGGCGGCCGTCGCGGAATTCGCAGTAGTCAGGGCCGTAGTCCTGAAATGTCCAGCCGAAGGCCTGCCCGTAAAAGGCTTTGGCGACGGCGATCGAGTCGACGGCAAATTCCAGATAATCGATGCGGTGCTGCGTGGTGTCGGTCATGGCGTGCTCCTGAGCGAGCGCACAGCATGCAGATGGCGCACGCCGGTGGCTTGGCGAAAACGGCCAACTCAGCGTGCATGCTGCTGCACCAGGGCGCGCGGACTCAGCCCGGTGAGTTGACGTGCATCGCGCACCAGATGCGGCGCATCGCCGTAGCCGGCATGCAGCGCGGCCTCGGTCAAGTTGCGGTGCCGTCGCACGATCCGCAGGAAGCGCTGCAGGCGCAGAACGCGCTCCAGCGTCTTGCTGCCGTAGCCGAACGCGTCCTGACAGCGGCGGCGCAGCGAGCGCTCGCTGATTCCCAACGCGTCGGTCAACGCGCTTAGCCGGGTCGGCGCGCCGACGGTCAGTTGTTCGAACAGCCAAGCCATCTGCGGATCGCGCGCTGCGGCGTGCTGTTGGCACAGTGCCTGCAAGGTCTGTAACGGGTCGGCGCCGTCTTCCAGGCGATGCTGCCATGTGCGGCCCCGCTCGCCCCACAGCGTTTCCAGCGCAACGCGTTGGTCGGCAATGGCGTGTAACGGCAGCTGCAGCAGACCGGCTGCCACGCCCGCTGCCAGGCGGACACCGGTCAACGTCGTGCCTGCCGCCACCGATGCGGGATTGGCAATGCGATCCGGCCCGGCAACGAATACTTCGCTGCCGTTCCAGATCAGATCGACGCTGCCATCGGGCAACACCAGCACCGGTTGCGGCGCGCAATCGCCCTGGCGAAATTGTCAGCTGCACTGCAGCTGCGCGCGTAACGCAGGCGGTGCCGCGCTTTCGGCATAACACGGCTCAGCTGGGTCGGACATGACGGCACTCTGCGTGGGAGCGGATGCGGGCGCGTGCAGTGCCGCAACGTGGAGCGCGCCATGATTCAATGCCGTGCGCTGCACGGCAGCCCAGTTGCATGCACGGTATCGGGCCTGACGCGGCACCGCAGCACCATCGCGCCCTCATCCGTGAGGTGAATTGCTTGCGGCCAGCGCATCGGCTGCTGCGTGCCGTTTGCGCTGGAACCAGGCCACCATCGGCGAGGCCATGACCGTGGTCACCAGCGTCATGCCGAACAACAGCGTAAACAGATCCGGCCCGATCACGCCGCTATCCAGGCCGATCTTGATCACCACCAACTCCATCAGCCCGCGTGCGTTCATCAGCGAGCCCACGGTAAGACTGTCGCGCCAGTGATGGCCGCTCAGGCGCGCACCCAGCGTGCAGCCGAGCAACTTGCCGCCCACCGCCACCCCGATCACCAGCACAAGTCCGCTCAGGCCGGCGCCGGCGAATGCACCAGGGCTGGTGGCTTGACCGGCAACCGCAAACAGCACCGGCATCAGCAGGGTGATGGCCAGCGGCTCGATACGCCCGGCCAGATGTTCCAGCAGGCGGTCATCGCGCGGCAGGCAAATGCCGAACAGGAAGGCGCCAAAGATCGCATGCAGCCCGATCCACTCCGCCAGCGCGGCGCACGCCAGCAGACCGATCAAGACCCATACCAGCGCGCTCGGTGCATACCGGCCGTCATGCGCATGTGGCCGCAGCACGCGCGCATAGGCAGGCCTGAGCACACCGAACACGGCGGCGATCAAGACCAACGCACCGATGGCCGTGAACGCCACGCCGCCATGCGCGTTGTTGCCGGTCAGGGTCAGCACGATCGCCAGGAAGATCCATACCGTGGCGTCGTCGATCACGGCCGCGCCCAGCGCCAGGCGGCCGGCGGGCGTCCGCGTCATGTTGCGGTCCTTGAGGATGCGCGCCAGCACCGGAAATGCCGTTACCGACATCGCCGCGGCAATGAACAGCGCGAATGGCCAGAAGCTGACGCCTTGCGGTGCGAAGCGCGGGAACAGCCACGGCGCGGCAGCCAGTCCGAGCAGCAGCGGCAACACGATGCCGGACACGCCCACCAGGATCGAGGCGCGCACTTGCGCCTTGGTGCCTTCCGGCGCACGCAATTCGACACCGACCACGAACATGAAAAGCACCACGCCCATCGTGGCCAGGCCGGACAGCGGCGGCAGGCTTCTGGCGGCGAACAACGCCATGTGCAGGTCGGGCAGCCAGGCACCGAATGCGATCGGACCGAGCAACAACCCGGCCGCCATTTCGCCGATGACCGGCGGCTGCCCAATGCGTTGCAACAACGCACCGCACAGGCGCGCAGCGCCCAGGATCACTGCCAACTGCACCAGCAACAACGTGGTCGGATTCATCGCGTGAGCATTCCAGTGGTTGAGTCGGCTCAGCCGCGCGTCCTGCAGGGCATCGGCAAGTTCCCCCCCAACCGACGACACGGCGATGCGCGGCATGCCGGCGCTTAGTGTATGCATGGCGACGCGCTGCGATCAGGTTGGTGATCAACGCGCGCAGGCAATGCGTCCTGACGTAAGGGATAGATGGTCGAATGCAGGTCACGCATCTTGTCGCGTTCGCTCGCATTGCTGCAGGGCACACACGTTTGGCGCGCTTGATCCAGCATCTTCCGGCGGATGTGCGTGATGGATGGCGCGACGCGTGCTCGCATGGCCGCGATGCCAGACGATGACGCCGGGCCATCGCGAACGACTCAACGCTCCGAATCGCCGCTCTCGTCATAGCCACGCGGCGTGAACAGATCCGGCTGAATCAGCTCGATAAACGCGCGTGCTTGCGGCGACAGATACTTGCCCTTGCGCACCACCACGCCGTAGCTGCGGGTCGGGAAAAAATCCTTCAGCGAGCGCGTGGCCAGCTTGTCGCGGTCGGCATCGGTGAGGCAGATCGCGGTGACGATGGAAATACCCATGCCCATCGCCACGTATTGCTTGATCACCTCCCAGCCGCCCACCTCCAGTGCCACGGTGTAGGGCACGCGCGCCTGCTGAAAGACCAGATCGACCAGGCGGTAGGTCACCTGCCGGCGCGGCGGCAGGATCAATGGATATGGCGACAGATCCTGCAGCGAGACCTCGGCCTTGCCGGCCAATGGATGATCGGGCGGGGTGATCAGCAATTGCTCGAAACGGTAGACCGGCGCGTAGTTGAGGTCGGCCGGCACATCCAGCATCGAGCCAACCGCCAGATCCACTTCATCTTCGCGCAGCAGGTCGGTGCCATCGGCGCTGATGGCGTTGTGCAGGGTCAGCCGCACGTCCGGGTGGCGCGCGCGGAAGTTGGCCACGATGCGCGGCAGCAGGTACAGGATGGTGGAACTGTTGGCGGCGATATTGAGCTCGCCGGCATCCAGCCCGCGCACCTTTTCGCGAAAGCTCGCTTCCAGCCCATCCAGGCTTTCCACCAGCGGTTGCGCCATGTCGTACAGCAACTGGCCTTCGCGGCTGGGTGCCATGCGTCGACCGGAGCGTTCGAACAACGGCACGCCCAGATCACGCTCCAGTGCCTGCAGCTGCAGGGTCACGGCCGGCTGGCTGACATAGAGCGCCTCAGCGGCCCGTGAGACAGAGCCCAGCCGCACTGTCTGGCAGAATGCGCGCAGCGGCTTGAGGCGATCAGATTTGTAGGAAAATCGCGGGGTTGGCGCCATGAGCGTGCGTTGCGCTGGTCTAATATAAGTCGAGCTTATTTACAGCATTGATAAAACTGCTTTGTCAAATAATTGTATCGGGCGCACGGTGCAGGTCCGGATGCACAAGGACCCCCACATGGCTGCCACCGCGTTTGCTCCCCGTCCCACCGACCACGCCACGCCCGGCATTGCGCTGACCACCCAGATCGCCGGCCAGGCAGAGCTGCTGCCGGCCGCCGCGCTGGCCCTGCTGGTTTCGCTGCACCGGGCGATCGAGCCCGGCCGCCAGCAGCGTCTGGCCCAGCGGCGCCAGCGCCAGGCCGCTTTCGATGCCGGTCAGCTGCCAGACTTCCGTACCGATACCCAGGCCATCCGCGCCGGCGATTGGCGCGTGGCTCCCCTGCCGGCGGCACTGCAGGACCGCCGTGTCGAAATCACCGGCCCGACCGACCCGAAGATGGTCATCAATGCGCTGAACTCCGGCGCCAAGGTGTTCATGGCCGACTTCGAAGATTCCACCGCGCCGACCTGGCGCAACCTGCTGGCCGGCCAGCGCACCCTGGCCGCGGCGGTGCGCGGTGACCTCAGCTTCGATGCGCCCAACGGCAAGCACTACGCCCTGCGCCCGGAGGCCGAACGTGCAGTGCTGATCGTGCGCCCGCGCGGCTGGCACCTGGACGAAAAGCACGTGTTGATCGACGGCCAGCCGCTGGCCGGCGGCCTGTTCGATGCGGCGCTGTTTGCCTTCCACAATGGCCGTGCGTTGCTGGCCAAGGACCGCGGCCCGTACCTGTACCTGCCCAAGCTGCAGAGCATGGAAGAAGCCGCACTGTGGGACACCGCGCTGGCGCATATCGAAGCGATGCTGGGCCTGCCGCATGGGCAGATCAAGGTCACCGTGCTGATCGAAACGCTGCCGGCGGTGTTCGAGATGGACGAAATTCTCCATGCGCTGCGCGAGCGCATCGTGGGCCTGAACTGCGGGCGTTGGGACTATATCTTTTCCTACCTGAAAACCTTTCGGGCGCACCGCGACCGCGTGCTGCCCGAACGCGGCCAGGTCACCATGACCCAGCCATTTTTGAAGGCCTATTCGGAGCTGCTGATCAAGACCTGCCACCGCCGCGGTGCGCATGCGATGGGCGGCATGGCCGCGCAGATTCCGATCAATCACGATGAAGCCGCCAACGAACAGGCCATGGCCCGCGTGCGTGCCGACAAGTTGCGCGAAGTGACCGCCGGCCACGATGGCACCTGGGTGGCGCATCCGGCGCTGATTCCGGTGGCGATGAAACTGTTCGACGAACACATGCCCACCGCGCATCAGCAGCATGTAGTGCGCAATGACGTGCAGGTGACGCGCGACATGTTGATCGCGCCCTCGCCGGGCAATGTCACCCGCGCCGGGTTCGAAGGCAATGTCGAAGTGTGCGTGCGCTACCTGGCGGCCTGGCTGGACGGCAATGGCTGCGTGCCGATCCACCACCTGATGGAAGACGCCGCCACGGCCGAAATCAGCCGCGCGCAGCTGTGGCAGTGGTTGCATCACGGCCAGCACCTGGATGATGGCACCGCCATCGATCAACACCTGCTGCAGGCCACCTTGCGCGCACTGCCTGCACGGTTGGGAACCGCCACCGCGCTGCCCGGCGCTGCACGGATCGATGAAGCGATTGCCTTGCTCGAAGAGTTGAGCCGCGCCGACGAACTGGCGGACTTCCTTACCGTACCGGCGTACCGCCTGATCGATTGATTTCACCCTGCGGCGACGCCTGCCACCGGCGTCGCGCAGTTTCCACTTCAACGCATTCCAACGCCCGTTGCGCACACGCGCGCAACGACGGCCTTGCCATGCCGCATGCCCACCATTCTTCCTCGTTCCATCCGTCGTACCTCTCAGGAGAACGCAAGATGAGCACTACACTGCAAAGCGCCGAACAACTGCAGCAGGACTGGGCCAACAACCCGCGCTGGAGCGGCATCACCCGCAATTACAGCGCTGCCGATGTGGTGCGCCTGCGCGGCACCGTGCATGTCGAGCATTCGCTGGCGCGGTTGGGCGCGGAAAAATTGTGGGCCTCATTGCATGCCACGCCGTTCGTCAATGCGCTGGGCGCATTGACCGGCAACCAGGCCATGCAGCAGGTCAAGGCCGGCTTGAAGGCGATTTACCTGAGCGGCTGGCAGGTTGCCGCCGACGCCAATCTGGCCGGGCAGATGTATCCGGACCAATCGCTGTACCCGGCCGATTCGGTGCCGGCGGTGGTCAAGCGCATCAACAACACCTTGCTGCGCGCCGACCAGTTGCATCACGCCGAAGGCAACGATGCCATCGACTTCCTGCAGCCGATCGTGGCCGACGCCGAAGCCGGCTTCGGTGGCGTGCTCAACGCCTTCGAACTGATGAAGGCGATGATCGAAGCCGGCGCGGCTGGCGTGCATTTCGAAGACCAACTGGCCTCGGTCAAGAAGTGCGGCCACATGGGCGGCAAGGTGCTGGTACCCACGCGTGAGGCGATCGAAAAATTGAATGCCGCGCGCCTGGCTGCCGACGTGCTGGGCGTGCCGACGGTGCTGATCGCACGCACCGACGCCGAAGCCGCCGACCTGATCACCAGCGACGTGGATGCCAACGACCAACCGTTCACCACCGGGCAGCGCACGGTCGAAGGCTTCTTTAAGACCCGCAATGGCCTGGACCAGGCGATCAGCCGCGGCTTGGCCTATGCCCCGTACGCCGACCTGATCTGGTGCGAAACCGGCAAGCCGGACCTGGAATTTGCGCGTGCGTTTGCGCAGGCCATCCATGCCAGGTTCCCCGGCAAATTGCTGGCCTACAACTGCTCGCCGAGTTTCAATTGGAAGAAGAATCTGGACGATGCCACCATCGCCAAATTCCAGACCGAACTGGCGAGCTATGGCTACAAGTTCCAGTTCATCACCCTGGCTGGCTTCCACGCCTTGAACTACGGCATGTTCCATCTGGCGCACGGCTATGCGCGCCGGCAGATGAGTGCGTTCGTCGAATTGCAGCAGGCCGAGTTCGAGGCGGCGGAGAGGGGATTTACCGCAGTCAAGCACCAGCGCGAAGTAGGCACCGGCTATTTCGATGCAGTGACGCAGGCGATCCAGCAGGGGCAATCGTCCACCACCGCCTTGCGTGGCTCCACCGAAGAAGCGCAATTCCATAGCGACAAGGCGGCCTGATGGCTGGCGGCACCGCAACGGCAGCGGCTGTACATGAGGCAATGCAGCGCAGCGACACCTGGCGCTGAGTTGATGCAGCTGTTGCTACAGCAATAGCCGACCAAGGCAGATTCAACCGGCGCCACATTGCGCCACCCTGGGAGGGGGAAGGGCTCGGAGAACCGAGCCCTTTTTTTACGTCCGATACCCGTCAATTCGTCTCTTTCTTGGTGAGAAATAGTGTGATCTGGTGCTGAACAAGGGGGTCCTGTAGGATTTGTCCATGGGCTAATGGTGCAGGCTGGCCTAAGGGAAAACCGATGACGTGCCACAACACCGCAGGCGCACTCGAGCCGACAGGGAACGTTGCCAAAACGGTCCCCGATGGGCTGCATGCGCTGATGACTGCCGAGGAACTGGCGTTTTTCGCCCGTTTCGGCCGTTCGCGTGAGGTGTCCGCGGGCCAGTCGCTGTTCGAGCGCGGTGCGGTGGGCACGCAGATGTACATCGTTGTCAGCGGCCAGATCGACCTGGATTTCGGCGAGGACCTGATGCTCAAGCATCTGGGCCCGGGAGAATTCTTCGGCGAGCTCGGCCTGCTGATCGGCGATCACGCGCGCAGCGCCGGCGCCAGCGCCTCCACCGACAGCCGTCTGATCGAGCTGGCACACGAGGATTTCCAGCGTCTGGTCGACCAGGACCCCTCGATGGTGGCGCACTTCCTGCGCCGCTCCATCGTGCGGGTGGTCAACAACGAACAATTGCTGATCCGCCAGCTGCGCCGCCGCAACCACGATCTGGAAGCGGCGCTGGACAACCTCTACGTCACCTCGCACCAGCTCAACCACACCGAAGAACTGAGCCGGACCGACGAGCTCACCGGCCTGCACAACCGGCGCGGGCTGGCGTTGCACCTGCAGGAATGCCGGCGGGCCGGCCACGTGCCGGGTGTGGGCCTGATCCTGATCGACTGCGACCGTTTCAAGCGCATCAACGACGAGTTCGGTCACCTGGCAGGCGACCGCGTGCTGCAGAACGTGGCCCATGCCCTGCGTTCGGTGATCGCCGAAGGCGACCTGGCCTGCCGTCTCGGCGGCGATGAATTCTGCGTGCTCGTCGCGCAAGGCACCAGCGAGCTGGTGCACCACATCGGCGAATGCATCGTGCGCGCGGTGGAAGCGCGGCTGTGCAACGGCCAGGGCGAACAAGGCTGCTCGGTCAGCGTAGGCTCGTGCATGATCGACGCGGACGCGGCCTGGAACGACTGGTACACGCTCGCCGACAGCGCCTTGTACGAGGCCAAGCGGCAGGGCGGCAATGTGCTGTGCATGCAGGAGACGCTGGCCCTGGATCAACCGCCTGCCACCGGTCACCGCTGAGCGATGAGCAGCCGTACCCACGCACGCAAGGACGCGTCGTCGGAAGCGATCCAGGCGCCGCGGCTGCGCACCTTGCTGTTGACCGATCTCTGCGATTCGACCGCGCTGGTCGAACGTATCGGCGATAACGCCGCAGCCGCCTTGTTCCGCGAGCACGACCGCCTGGTGGTCAAGCTGCAGCAGCACTGGCGCGGCCGCCTGATCGATCGTTCCGACGGGCTGCTGCTGCTGTTCGACCGCCCCATCGATGGCCTGGGTTTCGCGCTGGATTACGCGCGCGGGCTCAAGACGATGGGCGATGCGCATGCGCTCACGCTCTGCGCACGCCAGGGCCTGCATGTGGGCGAAGTGCTGACCTGGCGCAATAGCGACGAAGCGATCAGCATCGGCGCCAAGCCGCTGGAAGTCGAAGGGCTGGCCAAGCCCACCGCCGCACGCCTGATGTCGATGGCACGGCCGGGGCAGATCTTGCTCTCGGCCGTGGCCGAGTCGTTGACCCATCGCGCCGCACGCGAACTCGGAAACCGGGCCGACCGGTTATTGTGGAAATCGCACGGGCGCTGGCGCTTCAAAGGCATGCCCACCGCGATGGAGATCTACGAAGTCGGCGAAGTCGGCCTGACTCCCCTGCGCATGCCGAAGAATTCGGCAAAAGCCTGGCGCGATGTGCCGCTGTGGCGCAGGCCGGCCGCGTTGGTGGCTGAGGTGGGGGTGGTGCTGGGGATTGGTTTCGCAATCTGGCTCTTTGCACGGCCGCAACCAGCGCTCGCGTTTGCAGAACGCGACTGGGTGGTTGTCGGGACGGTCCGCAACCTCACCAATGACGTGATGCTGGACGGAGCACTCGATCAGGCATTTCGGATCAGCCTGGAGCAGTCGCGATACGTCAACGTTCTCAGTGAAGACAGAACACTGAAACTGTTAGCACTGATGCGCAAAGATCCCACCAAAGATCCGCTGGACCGCAAGAACGCGTCGGATGTCGCATTACGCACCGGTGCGAGAGCGGTGTTACTTCCTTCCGTGGGTTACGTTGGGGGGCGCACACGTTTCGTCGTGGAAGTGGTCGACCCGAAAACTCAGCAGACTGTTGCTGTAAGTACCGCATTCGGCTCAAATCCGTCGATTCTTTCTGCTGTTGATACAGTGACGGGCGAACTGAGGACGCAGCTCGGCGAAAACCGTGACAGTATTCGACAAAACAGTCCTGCCTTGCCGGATGTCACCACATCTAGTCTCGATGCGTTGCGCGCTTATGCATTGGGACAACAACGATACTCGGAAGGGAAATACGGTGCTGCTTTGGATTTCTTCCAGAAAGCAGTCGATATCGATCCGCACTTTGCGCTGGCCTGGCTTGGTCAAGTGCGCGCCCATTTTGCCAATGTCGATTACAAGAAGGCGACCGAAACGCTTAGGGTTGCTGAGCAATTCAAGTCCAGGCTCCCCCCGCGCGAGGCGCTTTACGTAAAAAGCTGGGGCGTGCAGATTCTCGATCCAGCGCAGGCGGCCGATTCCTGGATACAGATGGCGGAGTTGTATCCCGACTATGCACCTGCCCAAGCGAACGCAGCGATGGACTTGTTCGTCGCTAATCGGTTCGCTGACGCTCTGCCGTACGCGCGTGCTTCGGCGCAGGGGAAGTACGATCTTTCCAGCGTATCGCTCGATATGTATGGGCGTATCTTGCTGGCTCTTGGTCAATACGACCAAGCCGATCAGGCAGTGAGAAAGGCGGTCGGATCAGGATGGAATGGCGCGCTGCTGCGTCAGGCTGCTGTCGCGGCTGCGAAGCGTGACTACTCGGGCGCACGCGATGCGCTTGCTCGAGTCGACAAGACGAATTTCCATGCCGATATCACGCGAACCACTATCGCTCTTGATGAAGGGGATCTGCACGCGGCGGTCGCGCATGCCCAAGTCGGACTGAGCGCAGGATTGAACAGGAGAGGAACTGATCGGATCAACTATTACGTCCCGCTAGCAACTGCGTTGCTTGCCTCCGGGCAGCGACCAAAAGCCGCGGAGGTCGCCGAAGAGGGGGCAAGGTTGGCATTGCGGGATTTAGGCGCAGATGTCCCAATCGATAGGATCGACAACCTGTCCACCGCATTGGCTGCCGCGCTCATCATGGCCCGCGCCGGCGATACCCAAGGTGCCGCTAGGGTCCGGCAGCAGGTCAAGGTGGCGCCACTGGCCTACGCCAACCGCTTGGTGGTGGAACTGGGTGCGGTTGTCGATGCGGAAATTCTATTAGCCGAGCAGCGGCCAGACGATGCATTCCGCATGCTCAGTCCCTATCTGGATTCGATGTCGCGATTTCAGACAAGGGCAACGGCAATGCGCGCTGCCCAACTTGGACAGCGTAACGCAGATGCGCGGATTCAACACGACTGGATCCGCCAGCATCGAGGTTTGGCTTACGCGGAGATCGAATGCGGATACTGTCTGCAGCCGCTCAATCTGGTGGATCTGAGAACAGCAGAAGATTCGTGGATAGCAGAGACGCAGGGGTAAACCTGCAGCGTGCCAAAAAGCTGTTCTTTATTTGAGCGTCCTATCGCCGTTGTAACCGGCATCCAGCTGAGGGACGATGTGTGAGGTCCCAGACGTCAGCATGGTGTTGATCTGCTCACGCGCACCTGCGATTACATCCTTATCTGCCAACTGGATATTGCATGCGCAATCGCGAACGAATGCCTCGATGTCGTCGCCAGGTGCGGCGATGTGCCCAACCTGTCGTAGTGCCTCTAATGTGTCTGAGACGAATAATGCACGAAAGGCATCATCGGTAGATAGTAGATCGATCAGGTTGCTTGCAACAGCAGGTTCAAGCTTCAGCATTGGCATCGCTGGCACTTCAGTGGGATGAAGTAACACATAGCGGCTCTAACGGGGCTGGCTTGAGCGGTATCAGGCATTGGCTCAAGTTAGGCAACGGCGGGGCGTTATTCCTGGAGCAGAAATATCTGCACACGGTGTACCTCAGATCGCTGGAGAAGATGATGCTGGTCAAGCGTTGCGCAATTGTCGTGCTGGAGCCACGTGAGACCGTGTCTTACACATTGGACAGTCTTCTACGAGGCGGCAATGGGCTGGACCATTCGATGCAGTGGTTTGCGCTCGCGCCGCATCTCGATGCCCCGGTGGCCGTGTCAGAAGCTCAGCGGGCGTTGCTGGGTGAGCTTAGTCCCTCGCACTGGACGACCCGCTTGCCATACGAGAGTGAAGCGCTTGACGGCTTGATCGCGCAGGGCCTGGTGCTGGAGGAACAAACGCAAGGCAGCAGGTTTGCTAAAGCCGATTCGCGTCTGAGGGCCTCGCACTGGCATCCGCTTGCCGCGGTGCTGCACGCATTTACGCGATGGGATGGGGTAGATGCGGTCAAGAACACCCGGGATTCTGGCACCGATACAGCGGTGGCAATGCGGCGTGTCTTGGGGCCTGCGCCCCCGGAAGTGTTGCCGGCAAATGACCGTCGAACACTCATCGGCCTGCCGCCCATGGTCGCAAACGATTTCGATGACCTGCTGGGACGGCGTGTCACTTGTCGTAATTTCGATCAGAGCAGACCCGTTCCTCTACCGACGTTCGCCCACATGTTGCAGCGGGTGTTCGCTGCTCATGCCAAGGTAAAGGTGGGCGATGACCTGGTTTTTCTTAAAAAGAATGTGCCTTCCGGTGGTGGCTTGCATCCTATCGAGGCATACATTTTGGTGAGGAACGTCCAAGATCTGGAATCTGGCGTCTACCACTATCGTGCAGATAGTCACGCCTTAGAGCGTATGTCAGGTCTTGAGTGCTCCGATGACTTCGTCATGCAGGCTGTAGGACAGCAACACTGGTTCGCAGACGCGCATGTACTGGTTGCCTTGGTGCCGCGCTTTGATCGAACCTTCTGGAAATACAGGCAGCATGCCAAAGGGTATCGCGTGGTTGCGTTGGAAGCCGGGCACTTGTCGCAGACGCTGTATCTGGCGGCAACCGACCTCGGTTTGGGGGCGTTTATCACCGGTGCGGTGAACGAAAAACATCTTGAGCGCGCGCTTGGTTTGGACCCGACTTCGCAAGGCGTTCTCGCCGTATGCGGCTTTGGCTGGCGCGCCACGACCATGGTGACGGCAGAGCTGGATCCTATGGGTGCGATTTGGTCCGCAGCGACTTGAGACGTATCGGACAATCGCGTGAGGTCAGTTTGCTCGCTTTCTCGCTATGTCCGAGCGTGTGCCGTTGACGTATTGGTAGCTGCCCTTGATACACCCGGTTTACCCGCCGGTATCTGGCGCCGCTTACTGACAATCCGAGCCGCGCTCCGGTGTTTCGTAGCACCTGCGAAGGCCGACGGCAGAGTGCCGTCGGCTTTCGTTTCCCGGCTAAAGCAAGTCCCGCGCAGGCTTACTTCCGAATCGCCTGCGTATGCGTCTTCAAGGCCTCGCTCAGGCCGTTGATCTTGTCGGCGCCTTCCGGGACGGTGATGCTGGAGCCTTCCAGGTCCGCACCGATCGGTTGCACGCGGCCGCCCAGGCACTGGCTCAGGAAGCTTTCGGTCACGGCGTTGAAGGCCTTGCTGTTTTCCGGGCGGCGGAAGCCGTGGCCTTCGTCGGGGAACAGCACGTAGGTGACCGGAATGTTCTTGGCCTTCATTGCGTTGACGATCTGGTCGCTTTCGGCCTGCTTGACGCGCGGGTCGTTGGCGCCCTGGCCGATCAACAGCGGCTTGCTGATCTTGTCGACATGGGTCAGCGGAGAACGGTCGGTCAGCCACTGCTTGCCGGCTTCGGTGGCGGGGTCGCCCATGCGCCGGGTCAGCTGCTTGTAGAAGCTGGCCCAGTAGGGCGGCACGGTGCCGAGCAAGGTGTTGAGATTGGCCGGGCCCACGATATCCACGCCGCATTTGAAGGCGTCCGGGGTAAACGTCATGCCGACCAGCGTGGCATAGCCGCCGTAGCTGCCGCCCATGATGGCGACCTCGTCCGGTTTGGTGACGCCTTGCTTGACCGCCCATTGCACCGCGTCGAGCAGGTCCTCGTGCATCTTGCCGGCCCACTCGCCATTGCCGGCGTTGGTGAATGCCTTGCCGAACCCGGTGGAGCCACGGAAGTTCACCGACAACACCGCATAGCCGCGGTTGGCCAACCATTGCTCGTACGGCCCGTAGCCGTAGCTGTCGCGCGCCCACGGGCCGCCGTGCACGAACAGCACCAACGGCACCGGCTTGTCGGCCTTGCCGTCGTGGTTGGCATCGGCTTCGGCCGGCAGGGTGAGGTAGCTGATCAGTTTGAGGCCGTCGCGTGCGGTCAGCTCCTGTGGCCACATCGGCACCAGTGGCTTGCCCTCCAGCGCGGGTCGTGCGGAGAACAGTTTGGTCAGCTTGCCGCCATCGGCGCGATCGTAGCGGTAGTACGTGAGCGGGGTTTCTGCCGCGGAATAGCCCACGATCCAGATGCGGTCGTCGAGCGTGCGCGCGGCCACGCTGGCATCGCCGCCGCCAAGGGATTTGAGTTTCTGCAGATCCGCGGCAATGCCGTTGTCCAGCGGCTTCCATTCTTCGCGCAGGTAGTCGGTGGACACCGCCTGCACCGCCCCGGTCTTGGGGTCGTTCAAGGTGGCGCCGACGTCGGCGCGCGGATTTTCGAACAACAGCGTACGTGTGTTGCTGGTCGTGTCGATGGCATACAGCGCTGCGGTGTCGCGGTTGCGCGAATCCTGCATGTACAGCGTCTTGCCATCCTCGGTCAGGCCCTCCGGCGCGGTATTGGTGACGTCCTCGAACGGAATGCGGTCTACGCTCTTCCAGCGGTTGCCATCGGGCACCAGCAACTCCCTGCCGGCATCGTCTGTCGCGCGCGTGGCGTAGCGCAGCTGGTAGTCGCCATCGAGCAGGTACGCATCCAGGCTGTCGGTGTTCTTCTGCACCAGCGTGCGCTTGCCGGAGGCCAGGTCCACGCGGTACAGGTCGTGCCACTTGGCGTCGCGGTCGTTCATGCCGACCATGATCGATTCGGGATGTTGTGCGCTGACCCGATACACCTCGGCATTGGTTTTCTTGAACGGAGTGAGATCCTTGCTGCTGCCGTCAGCCAAATTGACCGAAAACAGGTGGAAATCTTCATCGCCGCCGTTGTCGCGCAGATACAGCAAGGTATTGGGTTGATAGGTCCAGAAGTAATTGCGAATGCCGCGTGCGGTGTCCTTGGTGATCGCACGCGCCTGGTCGGGCGCATCCACCGGCGCCACCCAGACATTGAGCACACCCTCCAGCGGCGCCACCCAGCTGAGGTACTTGCCGTCCGGACTGATGCTGACATTGGCCCGCTCGGGATTGCCGAACAGCGCATCGCGGGTGATTAACGCAGGCGGCGCTGCGGGCGCTGCTGCCGCCGGTGCAGGTGCTGCCGCTTTCTCGGGAGCGGGCGCAGGTTTGTCGCTGCACGCAGACAGCGCGAGCAGCATGCTGGAAACAAGAAGCAGGCGTTGCATGGGAACTCCGGTGGCAAGGCGGCCGGGCCGGCCGATTTGCCACGCTAGCGGCAGCGTGCGTGCAGGCGAACGTGCCGTTGGTCACCCTGCCATGCGCCGCTACGCAGACGCGGACACAAATTCCACCAGCGCGGCACCGTCGTTCACCAGATCGCCTTCGGCCACCAGGTACGCCTGCACGGTGCCATCGCTGGGCGCGTGCAGGGTGTGCTCCATTTTCATCGCTTCCAGCACCACCAGTGCCTGCCCACGGGCGACCGGCTGGCCCACTGCTGCGGGCAGGGACACGATGCGGCCGGGCATCGGTGCGGTCAGTCCGCCGGTGTCCTGGGTGGGCTGGTCGGCTTCTGCCAGTGCATCGTGGTGACGGAAGGCGGCCCGCTGCGTGGCCCCGATCAGGGTCAGCGTGGCGCCGTCGCGCAACACCTGTGCACGCCATTGCCGGCCGTCCATCTCCACGCGCACGTCCGTCTCGTGCCGGTGGTAGCGCACGGCATGCGTCTGGCCTGCGTCGGTGACTTGCCAGCCATCGGCATCCGGGCGCACAGCGAGTTGGCGGCGCTCGCCGTTTGCTTCCAGGACGATGTGCTGCGCTGCATGCGCACCGATGCGCCAGCCGTCCGCGTGCTGCCACGGCGAATGCGGATCGGCTGGATCAACGGCCGCTGGCGGCAATGCATCGGCAATCAACACCGCTGCCAAACACCACCAGGCGTTGTCGGGGCTGCGCGCCTCTGGAAACAGCACGGCGTGTTCGCGCTCGATCAAGGCGGTGTCCAGATTCGCCGATGCGAACGAATCGGTCGCGATCAGGCGCGACAGAAATGCACTGTTGGTGGTGACCCCTACCGCGTGGAATTGCGCCAATGCCGCGCGCATGCGGGCCAATGCAGCCGTGCGATCGGTATCCCAGACGATCAGCTTGGCGATCATCGGGTCGTAGTACGGGCTGATGGTGTCGCCTTGCCCCACGCCTGCATCGACGCGCACATGCGCGCTGGCAGCAGGCATCTGCAACTGACGCAGCGTGCCGGTGGACGGCAGGAAACCGCGCTCGGCATCTTCGGCGTACAGGCGCGCTTCCAGCGCATGCCCGTGGATGCGTAGCTCGTGCTGCCTGCGCGGCAAGCGTGCGCCAGCGGCAACCCGCAATTGCCACTCGACCAGATCGGTGCCGGTGATCAATTCGGTCACCGGGTGCTCCACCTGCAGACGGGTATTCATTTCCATGAAATAGAAATCGCCGTCCGGGCCGGCGATGAATTCCACCGTGCCGGCACCGACGTAGCCCACCGCCTGTGCCGCATCTACCGCCGCCTTGCCCATCGCCGCGCGCCTGGCTTCGCTCATGCCCGGTGCGGGCGCTTCTTCCAGCACCTTCTGGTGGCGGCGCTGCACCGAGCAGTCGCGTTCGAACAGGTACACCACCTCGCCATGCGTATCGCCGAACACCTGGATTTCGATATGCCGCGGCCGCTGGACATATTTCTCCACCAGCACGTGCGCATTGCCGAATGCCGACTGCGCTTCACGCTGGCAGCTCGCCAACGCGTCTTCGAACGCTGCGCTGGTATCCACCCGACGCATGCCCTTGCCGCCGCCGCCGGCACTGGCCTTGATCAACACCGGGTAGCCGATGGCGTCGGCTTGCGCACGCAGGAATGCCGGTGCCTGCTCGTCGCCGTGGTAGCCCGGTGTCAGCGGCACGCCGGCCCGTTGCATCAGTGCCTTGGCCGCACTCTTGTCGCCCATCGCGCGGATCGCCGCCGCCGGTGGGCCGATGAAGACGATGCCAGCGTGTGCGCAAGCCTCGGCAAATGCCGCGTTTTCCGACAGGAACCCATAACCGGGATGGATCGCCTGCGCACCGGTGGCGCGTGCCGCTTGCAGGATTGCTTCGCCCCGCAGATAGCTTTGCTGCGCGGGCGCGGCGCCGATGTGCACCGCTTCGTCCGCCATGCGCACATGTCGTGCATTGCGGTCTGCATCCGAATACACCGCCACCGTCGCAATGCCCAGGGTGCGGCAGGTGGCGATGACCCGGCAGGCGATCTCGCCGCGATTGGCGATCAGGATCTTGTCGAAGGGCGCTTGCGTTGCTGCGGCGATAGGGTCGCGCTGGGTCATCGGATCAGTCTCTGCACGTCGCCGTAGCGGCGGGTCGTCTTACGAAGATAAACGGCTTGCCTGTTGCACACCGACATCGAGCGCAAGCAGGTTTGTTGTCACACGGCGCTGTGTTGCTGCAAGCCACCTGCGCAAACGTCGACGATTGCCGGCACGCATATACACAACCTCACTCCCAGCCTGCACACCAGCATCGGGTGCCGCAGCACGCAGAACCGCGGCTGCAATGCTCCCCCTCACTCACATGCGAAACACGCCAAAGCGCGTGGGTTCGATCGGCGCGTTCAAGGCCGCCGACAATCCCAGGCCCAGCACGCGGCGCGTATCGGCCGGATCGATGATGCCATCGTCCCAGAGCCGAGCACTGGCGTAATACGGATGGCCTTGCTGCTCGAACTGGGCGCGGATCGGCGCCTTGAACGCATCCTCGTCTTCGCCCGACCATGCACCGCCCTTGGCCTCGATACCGTCGCGACGCACCGTGGCCAGCACGCTGGCCGCCTGCTCGCCACCCATCACGCCGATACGCGCATTCGGCCACATCCACAAGAAGTTCGGCGAATACGCGCGCCCACACATGCCGTAGTTGCCCGCACCGAACGAGCCGCCGATCACCACGGTGAACTTGGGCACCTTGGCGCAGGCCACCGCCATCACTAGCTTGGCGCCGTCCTTGGCGATGCCGCCATGTTCGTATTTGCGCCCGACCATGAAGCCGGTGATGTTCTGCAGGAAGACCAGCGGAATGCCGCGCTGCGTGCACAGCTCGATGAAGTGCGCGCCCTTGAGCGCGGACTCGGAAAACAGGATGCCGTTGTTGGCAATGATGCCGACCGGGTAGCCATGCAGGTGCGCAAACCCTGTCACCAGCGTGCTGCCATAGCGCGGTTTGAATTCATCCAGGCGCGAATCGTCGACGATGCGCGCGATCACTTCGCGCACATCGAACGGCTTGCGCGTATCTGCAGGAATCACGCCATATAGTTCGTCGGCGGCATAGCGTGGCGGCAACGGTGCCTGCAGCGCCAGCGATGCGGCAGGTTTGCGCCAGTTGAGCTGCGCGATGATGGCGCGCACGCGCGCCAGCGCCTGCAGATCGTTGTCGGCAAAGTGATCGGCCACGCCGGAGATGCGCGTATGCACATCGGCGCCGCCCAGGTCTTCGGCACTGACTTCTTCGCCGGTGGCGGCCTTCACCAGCGGCGGGCCACCCAGGAAGATGGTGCCTTGCTCGCGCACGATCACCGTTTCATCGCTCATTGCCGGCACATAGGCGCCGCCAGCGGTGCACGAGCCCATTACGCAGGCAATCTGCGGGATGCCGTTGGCCGACAGGTTGGCCTGGTTGTAGAAGATGCGCCCGAAGTGGTCGCGGTCCGGAAACACTTCGTCCTGCAACGGCAGGAATGCGCCGCCGGAATCGACCAGATAGATGCACGGCAACCGGTTTTGCTGCGCGATCTCCTGCGCACGTAAGTGCTTTTTCACCGTCATCGGGTAATAGGTGCCGCCCTTGACGGTGGCGTCGTTGGCCACGATCACGCATTCCACGCCGGACACGCGGCCAATGCCGGCCACCACGCCCGCGCACGGGACCTGGTCGTCGTACATGCCATGGGCGGCCAGGGGGGCGAGTTCCAGCAATGGGCTGCCCGGATCCAGCAAGGCATCGATGCGCTCGCGCGCCAACAGCTTGCCGCGTGCGGTGTGCTTGGCGCGTGCGGCGTCGCTGCCGCCACGCGCGGTCCGGGCGAGGGTGTGGCGCAGGTCGTCGATCACCGCGCGCATCGCGGCGGCATTGTGTTGAAAACTCTCGCCGCTGACCTGCAGCTGGCTATCGATCACGCTCATGGTGGCTCCGTCAGGCGGTGCGTTCGAACAACTCGCGGCCGATCAGCATGCGCCGGATTTCCGAGGTGCCCGCGCCAATCTCGTACAACTTGGCATCGCGCCACAGGCGTCCGGTGGGGTACTCGTTGATGTAGCCATTGCCACCCAGCACCTGGATGGCCTGGCCGGTCAGCCAGGTTGCCTTCTCGGCGGCATACAGGATGGCGCCGGCTGCGTCCTGGCGGGTGGTACGCCCGGCATCGCAGGCGCGCGCCACTGCATACACATACGCGCGGCAGGCATTGAGCCCCACATACATGTCGGCCAGCTTGGCCTGCATCAACTGGAAGGTGCCGATCGGCTCGCCGAACTGCTTGCGCTCGTGCACGTACGGCAGCACCACGTCCATTGCTGCGGCCATCAGCCCGAGCGGCCCGCCGGCCAGCACCACGCGTTCGTAATCCAGCCCGGACATCAGCACACGCACGCCGCCGTTGAGCGTGCCCAGCACGTTTTCCGCCGGTACTTCGCAATCGGTGAACACCAGCTCGCAGGTGTTGGAGCCGCGCATGCCCAGCTTGTCGAGCTTCTGCGCCGTGGAAAAGCCCGGCATGCCCTTCTCCACGATAAAGGCGGTGATGCCGCGCGCGCCGGCGTCCGGGTCGGTCTTGGCGTACACCACCAACACGTCGGCATCCGGGCCGTTGGTGATCCACATCTTGCTGCCGTTGAGCACAAAGCGGTCGCCGCGCGCATCGGCGCGCAGCTTCATCGACACCACGTCCGAACCGGAGCCGGCTTCGCTCATCGCCAGCGCGCCCACATGCTCGCCACTGCACAGCTTGGGCAGGTAGCGTTGCTTCTGCTCGTGGCTGGCGTTCTTGCGCAGCTGGTTCAGGCACAGATTCGAATGCGCGCCATACGACAGCCCGATCGCACCGCCAGCGCGGGAGATCTCTTCCATCGCCACCACATGCGCCAGATAGCCCATGCCGCTGCCGCCGTACGCGTCTTCTACGGTCAGACCGAGCAGCCCTTGTTCGCCGAGCAGGCGCCATAGCTGGGCGGGGAACACGTTATCGTGGTCGGCTGCCGCGGCCAGCGGAGCGATATGGTGGCTGGCGAAGGCGGCCACGCTTTCGCGCAGCAGGTCGATCTCTTCGCCAAGCTCGAAGTTCAAGGACGGCACATGCATGCAACAACTCCACAGGGATCGGGATGTGCCGGGTGGGAGCGGGCGGACCGCGCGGCGGATGCGGCCAGACTAGCGGTCCGCAACAAAAAAGTGAACTAAAATTCAACTATTGAACCAAGAATCACACCATGGCTTATCGACGCTCCGCCCTGATGGAAGAACGCCTGGCCGGCAATCGCGAACGGATCCTGCACGCCGCCCGCGTCCTGATCGCCGAAGGCGGTTACCGCAATGCACCGGTCACCGCGGTGGCCGCGGCGGCGGGCGTATCAACCGGGCAGATTTATCGACATTTCCCGTCGAAAGCCGAACTTTTCGTAGAAGTTCTAAACGAAGCGGTACAGCGCGAGATGGCCATCCTGCGTGCCATTGCGGCCACCCAGGCCAGCGCAGCCGAGCGCCTGCGTAGCGCGATCGCCACTTTCGTTCGGCGGGCGCTGGCCGGCCCGGCATTGGCATACGCCTTCATCGCCGAGCCGGTGGAGAGCGAGGTCGACGCCGAGCGCATCCGCGGCCGCCGCCTGTTCGGCGAGGTGTTTCGCCAGCTGCTTGCCGAAGGCGTGGCGGCCGGGGAGTTTCCGCAGCAGTCGCTGGATGCCGCGGCTGCCTGCATCGTTGGCGCGTTTACCGAGGCCCTGGTGGGGCCGATCGCCCCCAGCCGTAGCGACCCGCAACAGGGCGAGCAACTGGTCGAAGCGATCTGCGGCTTCTGTCTGCGCGCGGTGGGGGCAGCGCAAGCGCGCAGCTGACAGTGCACTGACCGAGCGCATGGATGTGCCTCCCGGATGCAGCTGACTGTGCATATACTGTGCACCTACCTTGCCGGAGCCGTGCGATGGTCGCCGTTCTCAATCCCCTGACCTTGACCGAACGCCTGCGCGTGCCGGACCGAACCATCCTGTCGCCGTCGGCCATGGCCGGTCTGCTGGATCTTTCGCAACAGGAACTGGCCGACCTGGCCGGCGTGCATCGCAACAGCCTGCGCGTGCACCCTGAAAGCCCGCGCGTGCAGGACCTGCTGCGCAATCTGTCGCGGCTGCTGGTGGCGATGGCGCAGGTGCAACCGGACGAGCGCCAGGTGGTGTTCCACCTCAAGAACACGCCGATCCCCGCGTTCGAGTTCGCCACCTTGCTGGAAGTGGTCAAGCAGGGACGCACCGACGATGCGCTGACCTATCTGCGCACGGTCGCCGCAGGGGCCGCCGGTTGAAGCTGAGCGCCCCGGCGCACTGCACGCTCTATCGCGCCTTTACCCCGCGCTGGGCCGCCGAACCGCTGAGCGGTGCCGGTGCGGCGCGCTCGGGTGGGCGTTTCAATCGCTTCGGCCAGCCGGCGCTCTATCTGTCGCTGCAACTGGAAACCGCCGCGGCCGAATATGCCCAGGCCGCCCCGTTCCTGCCACCGTTGACGCTGGTCAGCTACGCCGCCGATCTTCCGGCGCTGGCCGATCTGCGTCTGCTCGATGCCAGCTGGGATGCGGTGTGGGCCGACTGGGCCGACGACTGGCGCAAGGCGCTGGTCAACAAGATCGAACCGGTGAGCTGGGTGCTCGGCGACCTGTTGCGCGAAGCAGAGATTCCCGGCGCGATCTTCCCCAGCATGGCGCGGCCGGAAGGCGTCAACGTGGTGCTGTTTCTGGACATGCTGCAGCCCGAGCGCGTGCTGCAGGTGCTTGACGATGGCCGCCTGCCGCGCGATGGCCGCAGTTGGGGCGACCCGCCGACTGTTTAGCTCGGCGATTCCGTCGGCCGGTCACGCGTGTGCTTCATGCTGCTCGTTGCCGCCGCGTCGGCATGCAAACGCACGCAGTAGACCTCTGATCAGCCGCGAACCACCTTCAACCACTCAGCACCTGCACCACACCCGCCAGCACCGGTGCAGCCACTGCGGCCGGCACGATCGCGCCGCGCCGGTACGGCAGCAGCCACAGCGACAACACCGCCGCACTGGCGGTCAACGTGCCCAGCCACAGCACTGCGCCGATGCCCCAGCCCTGCGCATGCACCGCCAACGCGAAGGTGACACACAGCAGCAACCAACCCAGCACACGCAGTTGGCGCGACCGTGCAGTGCCCAGCAGGCGGCCGCGAAGTTCCAGTTGATGCTTGTCCATCGCCAGGCATAGCGCAGCAAAGCCGGAAAAATTCAGCGCCAGCAACAGCAACACGCTCATGCGCTTTCCTGGATCGGCGCGGTGTGCGGCACGGGCGTTGCGGCAGCCGCAGCGCGCGCGCGTCGTGCCGAAGCCGGCTGCGGCGCTTTCCAACGCTGCAGGCGAAAGGCGGCAATGCCTAGGCTAAGGCCCAGGAACAGGCACACCAGATCCACACCGGCCAGTGCCCATTGCCCGGCCGGCAGCGTCACGCCCAGATGCGCATCGGTGGTGATCGCGTTGAGCACCGGCACCAGCGCGAACAACGCCGCGCCCAGATAGAGCTGCCAGCTCCACATCGCACGCCGCGGCCACACGAATGCGGCCAGCAATGCCGTGGCCCACGCAGCAAAAAACACATTGGCCTCCATCGCTGCACGCGCATCCAGGCCGACCGGCAACACGCGGTTGGCCCAGAAGAAGCTTGCAAAGGCGATCGGCAAACCGGCCACGGTGCCGATATTGAGTGCATCCACCAGGCGCAGCCCGAAACCGATTCGCCCGGCTTTCAGATGCTTGGGGCGTTCTTTCACTGCCCACATCACCACGCCGCTGGCCACCATCAGGCAGCCCAGCAAGCCGGAGCCGAAAAACAGCGCGCGCAGCCATGGCCCGGCGAAATGGGCCAGATGCAGGCCCACCATCACCCCGCGCGTTTGGCTGGCACCGCCCGGCGGCCCGCTGCGTAGCAGGCGCTCGCCGCTCACTGCATCGAACAGGATGGAGGGCACGTCGGTGGAAAGGTTGTCGGCCAACTGGCTCACCCCGACGGCAGCGTGCGCATCGTTGGGCAGTGACACCGCCACATTGCTCACCTGGCCACCACGCCAGTCGCTGCGCGCACGTGCCACGAACTGCTCCAGCGGCAGCATGTGCGCCGGTACACCGGCGGCCTTGCGCGTATCGGCCACCCGGTTGGCCGCCTCGTCGTAGAAGCGCATCTCATCGCCGGCATAGCGCGCCTTGATGCCCCACGGCAGGTACATGAACATCAAGGTCACGATGCCGGTGTAGGTAATCATCGCGTGGTACGGAAGCGCGGTCACCGCGCTGACGTTGTGGAAATCCAGCCACGACCGTAGCCCCTTGCCGGGGCGGAAGGTGAAGAAATCCTTGAAGATTTTCTTATGCGTGATCACCCCGCTGATGATCGCCACCAGCATGAACATCGCGCAGAATCCCACGATGTAGCGCGCCCACATCACCGGTACGTAATGCAGGTCGAAATGCAGCCGGTAGAAGAACTCGCCGCCCAGCGTGTCGCGTGCGGCGATGTCCTTGCCGGTGGCCGGGTCGATGATGGCGGTGCCGTACATCTGCCGGCGCTCTGCCGGTTTGCCGTCGGCGGGCGCGGGATTCTGCCAGTACATGCTCACCACCGGAGTGCGCGGATCCGGCAAGGTGATGTTCCAGCTCACTGCATCGGCTGCGTGTGTCTGCAGATACTGCTCGGCACTGCGCAGCGCGGTGGCGGTGCTCACGGTGGTGGTGGGCAGTTCCGGGCGCATCCAGCGGCTGATTTCGTCGCGGTAATAACTGGCCGTGCCGCCCATGAAGATCAGCAGCAAGACCCAGCCGACCAGCAGCCCGGTCCAGGTGTGCAGCCACGCCATCGATTGGCGAAAGCCCTGCTTCATGCCGCGCTCCGTTGCAGCCACGTGGCCAACGCAAACATCAACGCCGCCGGCACCGCGATGCCGGCCCAGGCACGCCACACGCTGGCGGTGGCGAAGGCCCACAACGGCGCACACGCGCACACCACGATTCCGATCAGCATGCTGGTCAATACCGCTTCACTGCGCGGCATCGGCAGCACCAGTGCCAGCAACAGATTGGTGGCGCTGGCCAGCGCGTAGCCACCGAAGATGGCTGCCAGCGTGCGCGCAAGCACGCCCAGCCAGGGGCGCCTGAACCAGGCAAGCGGCAGGGGCGAGGCGCTGGACATCACGCCACCGCGCGCGATGGACGTGGGGCAACCGCCATACCGCAGCACACCGTTGCCCAGCCGGGTGGGCCGGCAACCGCTAGTGGTTCCCGCGTGTGGCATCGGACGCGCAAGCCCGGCGTCGCGGCCGCGCAGCGGCAGCGCCCGTTCCATGAGTGCGCGGGAGATGTGCCGACCACGCTACTCGGCCAGGAACGTCAGCGTGCTGATGTGATGCACCATCGACACCTGCTTGCCAGCGATCTCGCGCTTCACCGGTTCCTTGTGGGTGGCCACCAGGATGTGACGGCCGGCGCGCAGCGTGGGCAGCCTCACCTGGCCCTTGGCATCGGAGGTCAGCGTCTTCTGCCACTTTTGCGGGTCGATCACCGTCACTTCCACCTTGGGCAGCGGCTTGTTGCGATAAAGCACGGTCAGCGTATTGCGATTGGCAGCGGTGGGAACCAGCTCGAAATCGAGCTTTGCAGCCGGTGTGGCACGGCCGGCGCGTGCGTAATAGCTCACCGTCTCGAAGCCGCCGGCTTCCCCCTTCCACGGCTCGAACACGCTGTCGTCGCTCAACCACGCATCGCCGCTGCCGGCCAGCGGCGCGGTCAGGAACTCGGTCCCGCGCTGCAGCGGGCCGGCTTTGCCGGCAGTGCCGAACACGTTCGGCTTGACCACGCGCTTGATCTCGTCTTCGCCATGGTCCAGCGCGTCCTGCGCCGGTTCGCCGAAGAAGATGCGCACCGGGCCGCTGCCGTCGCGCTCGATCCAGATTTCGTGGGCCTGGGCAGACAGGCTGATGCTGGCCAAGGCCAGGCAGGACAGCAGAAAGGATTTCATCGCGGCGACTCCTCAAGGACGGGACTGGCGAGGCGAGAACCGCGCCACCGTGGTTGTTGGGAATGATACGCAATTCCCACAACGGAGACCAATGCGCGGCATGCGGCGCTGCGGCAATTGGCCAGCCGGGCGGGCGTGCCCGTGGACAGAAGCATCCGCCCACCGGGCGCGCAGCGCCCATCGCTGCGAAAACTGTCATACAGGCTGGTCAGACTGGCGCAAAGTGTGCTCTATACTCCGGCGCTAGCAGAGGTCTTCGACCAACAGCCAGGGGTGAGCGCGTGCGGAATTACGACCTCGAGTTCCTGAAAAAATTCTCGATGGTGATCGGTTTACTCGTGGTGATCACCCTGGGCCTGATCGCCCTGGCAGCGTATTTGCAACGCGCTATCCCCGACGAAGTCTCGCCCACCGCCGCAAAACGTGTGCAGCAACGCATTGCGCCTGCCGGTGCGGTGTATGCCGGCGCCACTGGCGCGTCCGCGCAGGCCGCAGCCCAGGCCGCGGCGCTGGCCAAGGCCGCCTCGCAGTCTGCTTACGGCGGTACGACCGACGGCAAGACCATCTTCAACAACCTGTGCACCGCCTGCCACACCACCGGTGTCGGCAAGGCGCCCACGCTGGACCATTCGCATTGGGATGCACGCATCGCACAGGGCAAGGACACCTTGTACAAGCACGCGATCGAGGGCTACACCGGTCCGGATGGCGGCATCATGCCTCCCAAGGGCGGCAACCCGGCGCTGACCGAAGAGCAGGTGCGCGCCACTGTCGATTGGATGCTGGGCAACCTCAAGTAAGGGCTCGGCAAGTCGGCGGAGGAGGATGGGTCTGCGATTCCCGCCTGGTACCGCGCATTGGCTGTGTTGCGCGCCCGATCGAACGCCTCGCGTGCAGAGGTGACCTAGGCGCTGCAGCACTGCATCAGTGCACGCGTTAGCCGCATCACGGTTGCGCAGCGTATGTGCCTGGCGGTCATTGACCATCGTTTGCTAGCCTGTTTCCGCGCTTTTTCGTTATCACGCGCCGCCTTTCCGGGCGGCGTTTGCGTTTGATCCACTCACTGGAGTCGTTCGATGTCGCCTCGCCCGCTGGTTGTGCTCGGTTTGGTTGGTCTGTTGGCCCCGTTGCTGTGCAGCGCCGCCGATGGTGCCGCGCAGCGGCTCTCGATTGCCGACGTGCAGGGCGAAGACAGCCGCAGCCCGTACGACGGTCGCGTGGTGGAGGTGGAAGCAATCGTCACCGCCGATACGCGCGCGGGGCTGGCCGGCCTGTTCGTGCAGCAGCCCGGGTTCGAACCGCGGCGCTCGCATGGCCTGTTCGTCACCGGGGCCGGCAATGCCGAGCTGGCGGTGGGCGACCGCGTGCGCATCGTCGGCACCGTGCGCGAGGTTTCGGCAGGTGGCGAGGCGAGCCTGACCACCGTGGACGCCAGCAGCATCGAGCGGCTTGCCAGTGGCCAGCCGGTGCCGGTGCGCATGCTCAGCGGCCCGCCGGCCAACTGGGAAGCGCTGGAAGGCGAGCACGTGCGCATCGCCTCGCTCACGCTCAATGGCAGCGACCGCCTGGATACGTACGGCGAGCTGGTCGCCGCGTTCGGCGGACGCCTGTGGCAGCCGAGCGAGGTCGCCGCTGCCGGCACGCCGGCGTTCGCGCAGGTGCAGGCCGATAACGCACGTCGTCGCGTGTTGCTGGACGATGCGCGCAACGGCCGCAGCCCCAAGACGGTGTCGTATCTGCCGGCCGATCCGGTGTTGCGCAGCGGCAGCCTGCTCAAATCGGTCGATGGCATCGTCGATCAACGCTACGACGGCAACTATCGCATCCAGGTGCTGAGCCCACTGACCTTGCCGGCGATGCCCACAGCCGTTGCGCCGCAGGTGGGCGGCGATCTGCGTATTGCCTCGTTCAACCTGGAGAATTTCTTCAACGGCAATGGCCGTGGCGGTGGCTTCCCGACCAAGCGTGGCGCACGCACGCACGAACAGTTCCAGGCGCAGCTGGCCAAGCTGGTCGCCACCATCGTGCCATTGGACGCCGACGTGGCTGCGTTGATGGAAGTGGAAAACGACGGCAACGGCGCCGATGCGGCGGTATCGCAACTGGTGGCCGCGCTCAACGCTGCCGGCAAGGACAAGGATTGGCAGTTCGTCGATACCGGCAGCGGCCCGGGCGACGATGCGATCCGGGTCGGCATCCTCTATCGCAGCTCGCAGGTCACCCCGGTCGGCGAGCCGGCCACGCTGACCGGCGGGCCGTTCGAGAACCACAGTCGCGTGCCGCTGGCGCAGGCGTTTCGCAGTGCGCGCGGAGCCACCTTCGTGGTGGTCGCCAATCACTTCAAGTCCAAAGGCTGCGGCAACGCCAGCGGTGCCGACGCCGATCAGCAGGACGGCCAGGCCTGCTGGAATGCCACCCGGACCGAATCGGCCAAGCGGTTGCACCAGTGGTTGCAGACCGACCCCACTGGCGCGCAGACCAAGCTCGCCGTGCTGCTGGGCGACTTCAATGCCTATGCGATGGAAATGCCGATGCGCAGCCTGCGCGCCAGCGGCTGGCAGGACGCGTTTGCAGTGGCCGGTGTGAAGCAGCCCTACAGCTACGTTTACGACGGCCTGAGCGGGCGCCTGGACCATGCGTTGCTCAGCCCGGCGATGGCCAAGCAGCTGCGTGGCGCGGCCGAATGGCATATCAATGCCGATGTCATGGACGACGCCGGCTACGCCAAGCGCAACCTGCCGGGGCCGTGGCGCAGCTCCGATCACGACCCGGTGTTGCTGGGTTTTTCGTTGTAGCGCTGCCGATCGTGGCTGTGCACGCTGCACGCGTGCCAAGGCGAATTGGGGACGCGCGTGCTGCTGCAAACCGGGCGGTCATCGAGGATTGCGTAGGCCGTCGTCAAGCCAAGCGGACGCGGCGGACGATGACGCGAAGGTGATCACGGCGGCAGCACTGACGCCGACGCCGACGCGCGGCATGCGTTGAGGTGGTCGAGCCCAGCAGGGCGCGCATCGACCACCGATGCGTGCCCCACCTCCCTTCCCGCCTGGCGACCGCTCTGGCGATGGTGCCGTACGCCGATCGGTCGCTAGTTCGCGCATGTCCCATGTCGGCGACGCAGCCGCAGATTGAGCAGATGCGTGCTGGCCAGCAGCAGGCTGCCGGCGACCGTGACCGGTGTTTCCAGCGCATCGCCGACCAGACCGCTCGCTCCAATCACCAGCCCGGCCAGTCCGCACAGCGCCAGCACCCAGACCGGCGCCGGCAGGGCGTGCCGGCGATGCGTGCTCCATAGCGCGTAGCCGCTCAGCGGCACCGCCGCCGTGGCGAACATCACATGTATCCACTCGGCCCGGCTCCAGGCGCCCAGTAGCGGGAGCGTGGCGGCCAGCAGCGGCAGGGCGAGGCAATGCAACAGGCATAACCCGGACAAGGCGATGGCCGAGCTGTCCAGCAGGGAGGCGGTGGCGCGCATCAGAAGCATCCGGTCCAGTAAGTGTTATATAGTAACACTCCTTTCCCGCCAGGTTCTCAGGATGTCTCTGTCCCCCCAGCGCGATGCGCGCCTTCCCGTCACCGTGTTGTCCGGCTTTCTGGGTGCGGGCAAGACCACCTTGCTCAACCGCATCCTGCACAACCGCGACGGCTTGCGGGTGGCGGTCATCGTCAACGACATGAGCGAGGTCAACATCGACGCGCAGCTGGTTCGCGAGGGCGGCGCGGCGTTGCGGCGCACCGAAGAGACGCTGGTGGAATTCAGTAACGGCTGCATTTGCTGCACGCTGCGCGACGATCTGCTGCAGGAAGTGCGGCGGCTGGCCGAGCAGGGTCGCTACGACTATCTGCTGATCGAATCGACCGGTATTGCTGAGCCGATGCCGGTGGCAGCCACCTTCGCGGTGCGCGATGCCGATGGTTTCAGCCTGTCGGACATCGCCCGGCTGGACACCATGGTGACGGTGGTGGACGGCAGCCATTTCCTGGAAGACTTCGGCTCGGCTGCCACGCTGGCCGACCTGGGCCAGCAAGCCGGCCCGGACGACACGCGCGGGCTGGTGCAGTTGCTGGGCGAACAGGTGGAGTTCGCCGATGTGCTGGTGATCAGCAAGTGCGACCGCATCGACGCGCAGCAGCTGCAACGCCTTCGCGCCGTGTTGCGCGCGCTCAACCGCGACGCGGCAATTGTGGATGCCGCGCACGGCGAAGTGCCGCTGCAGCAGCTGCTGGACACCGGGCGTTTCGATTTCACCCGTGCGCAGCTGGCGCCGGGCTGGATGCAGGAGCTGCGCGGCCAGCACACGCCCGAGACCGAGGAATACGGCATCAGCAGCTTCGTGTACCGCGCACGCCGGCCATTCCATCCGCAGCGCTTCGCGCGCATGGTGCACAGCGGCTTGCCGCAGGTGATCCGCAGCAAGGGCTTCTTCTGGCTGGCCAGTCGCATGGATTGGGTGGGTGAACTGTCCAGCGTGGGCGGTGCCACCCAGACCAGCGCGGCCGGGTTCTGGTTCGCTGCGCGCCACCGTGTGGATGCGCAGTCGGTCGGCCAGCCGCTGCAGACCAGCGTCACGCCACTGCCATACACCGATATCGGCTGGCAGCGGCAACAGACGCAGTGCTGGACCGCGCCACTGCCGCAACCGCACGAGGTGGGCGATGCCAACGAATACGCCGCGATGCAGCGGTTGTGGCATCCGCTCTGGGGCGACCGCCGCCAGGAGCTGGCGGTGATCGGCGTGGACATGGATGCACCGCGCACACGCGCCGCGCTGGACGCGTGCCTGCTCAGCGACCAGGAACTACGGCAGGGGCCGGCGCAATGGCAACTGCTGGACGACCCATTTCCGCACTGGGCGCGTTGAAGGCAGCACTGCTGCCGCCCGACAGGCGAGCCGCGGACATCGCCAGTCCCATTGCACTGGCGAGATCGCAGTTTTGGTCAACGGCACGCTGTGTCGTGGCTGACGCCAGGGCGTGCGTGGGCGCTGGCGGTCCGCGGACGCTTTGCGCGCAACGACGACGCGCTCAATAGCCGTTGTTGATCGCCTCCTGATGGTCGTCGCGTTCGTTCTGCTCGGACAGCGCACGCTCCTGCGGCGTGGTGGGGATGCTGTCCATCAAGCGTGGCGCACCCATCCGATGCAACTGGTCGTCGGTGCGCTTGACCATGTCTTCCAGCGCCAGCACGTTGGTATAGCCCTGCATCATGCGTTCCAGGCGTCGGATCTTGTCGGGCGGAGCATCGCTCTCCTTCAAGGATTGCAGGCGCCGCTGCGCGCGCGTGTAATACCGTGCCATCTTGGTCATGTCGATATTTTCGCGGACCGCAAGCAACGCACGGCGATTGGACTGCATCACGTCATATTGGACCATGGCCAGCCGACTGCTGGTGGTCCTCGGCGCAGCGATCTTCTCCAATGGCGCCAGCGCCGCCAACATCCCATCGAGCTGCCGATCGCGCACGGCGTCGCGCTCGGCGATCAGGGCCGCTCGCATCTCGAACACCGACCTTTCCTGCGGGCTAGGCGCCCGGCGCTCCTTGTAGAGGCGCCGGCCGATGTTATGGCACTGCTCGTTGAGCGCGGCCAATTCCAGATTCATGTTGCGCACCGGGCGTAGCCGCCTGGACGGCGAGGGCGGAGCCGGTGTCGCCGCTTTCGGGGAAGCAGCCGGTGCCGGCCGCACGGGGAACGTCGGCTGCTGCGGCGGCCGTAGCGGTTCGCGCCTGGCCACGTTTGGAACCTGCTGCTGCCGCTGTTGCTCGGGAGCGCGTTGACGTTGCTGAAAGCGTTCTGACGCGCGTGGCGGCGACGGCGGTTGCTGCGGTGGCGCTGCTGTGTATATCGGCGCACGATTGCGCGGCTGAGGCATCGCCTCGGGCGCCTTCCATCGCGCATCGACGCCAGCCTGCAGTGCCGGTGGACGCGGGTGCGTGCCTTGCCTGGCAGCGTTCGGTGCCGATGTGGCCAGCGTAGGCTGGCTCTGCGCCGTTTTCGTGGCTGGCGCTCCCATGCACATCGACGGCAGCTGTTTGCGTAGCATGGCCAGCGACTTGCGTGCCGAAGCCAGCATGCCTTGCCGCGATTTGGCCGCGCCCTGCGCGGTGCCGGCCTTGGGCGCGTGAGACAGCAGGTGCGGCGACGGCGTCGCACCTGCTGTCGCTGCCGTATCGGTGGCTGCCGGATTGAACGGCTCCGGGGCAACCGGATGAGTGCTGCGAAAGAACGAAGTCAGGCGCATCACAAACTCCCGCGGGAATGCACGCTCATGCTAGCGACCGCCAACCGGCGCGGAAGGCGGATGGCGAACCGACGTCGCGCAGGCCGAAAGCGGGCGTCAACCCAGACGTATTCCCCAGGCGATCGCCGCGATGGCCGGTGCGGCCAGTGCCAGCCCCAACCAGCCGCGCAGGCCCAGGCGTTCGGCAAATCCCAATGTGCCCACCAGTGCCCCCAGCACGACCACACCCAGATTCATGCTGGCAAACACGGTCGCCGGGCTGTGCGGCAGCAGCTGGTGGGCACGTACGTAACACAGGATGTTGCCGAAATTGAGCGCACCCAACAGCACGCCGGCAAGCATGCTGCGGGTGCTCAGGCGTGCGCCACGTGCCCAACGCACGCTCTGCACGCCAAGCATCAGCAAGAAGGCCAGCGCAAAGCACAAGGTCAACGAGGTCAGCGATGGTGTCCCGGCCTGCGCGATGTGCTTGAGCAGCAGGTCGATGAGCGCAAAGCCCATCCAGACGCCAATCAGCCAGGGCAGGCCGGTTGTGCTCGGCAGCGGATCGGTCGCTAGGTGCTGACGGGGGCGTCGCACGATGCACACGATGGCCGCCATGCCCAGCGCAAGCCCTGCCAGTTTCCAGCCATTGACCGGTTCGCCGAAAACGGTGAAGGCGGCGGCCAACGAGAGCACCAGCGACAAGCGTTGCGCGACATCGGTGCGCACGACGCCGGCCACCGCGACCGACCGCGCCAGCACCAGGAAGATGGAAGGCAGCGCCACGGCCAACAGCAGCAACGCCAACCAGGGAGTGGTCGTGGCGCTTAGCGTGTCCAGCGCCGGATGCAGGATCAGCCAGGCCAGGAGTGCAGCGGTGGCGTAGTTCCAGGTAATGGCCTGAAACACGTCGATCTGGTGGCGTGGCGCAAGCTTCAACAGCACCGACACCAGGACACTGCAGACAACGGCAAACAGCAGAAAATGCATGGGCAACGCAACGAAGTGTGCAGGCAGGGCGATGAACGCGGCCGGCGGGGCGGCTATTATGCAGGCATGTCCAATCCCTCATTCCCCACCGAATCGGCTGCGTTGACCTTGGACGGGCCGGTCGGCCCGCTGGATGTCGCGGTCGATCTGCCCGAGCCGGATGTTGCCGCACACGCGGTCACCGCCATCTTCTGCCATCCGCTCTCCACCGAGGGCGGCAGCATGCACAACAAGGTCGTCACCATGGCCGCGCGCGCGCTGCGCGAGCTGGGCATCACCGTGGTGCGCTTCAATTTTCGCAGCGTCGGCAATTCGGCCGGCGCGTTCGACCATGGCGATGGCGAGCAGGACGACCTGCGTGCGGTTGCCGAGTGGGTGCGTGCGCAGCGGCCAGGCCACACGTTGTGGTTGGGCGGTTTCAGCTTCGGCGCGTATGTCTCGTTGCGCGCCGCCGGCTCGCTCGAACCGCAGGTGCTGATCTCGATCGCGCCGCCGGCCGGGCGCTGGGATTTCAGCGACATCCAGCCGCCGGCGCAATGGTTGGTGATCCAGGGCGATGCCGACGAGATCGTCGACCCGCAGGCGGTCTACGACTGGTTGGAAACGCTGGAGCAGCAACCCGAGCTGGTGCGCATGCCCGACACCAGCCATTTCTTCCACCGCAAATTGATCGACCTGCGCGGTGCGATCCAGCATGGTGTCCGGCGCTGGTTGCCGGCCGCAGCCTGACCGCGGCACGGCCCACGCGTATCGCCAGGCGATGCGCTGTTGAGCGGTCCGCGCAACAGCCGGCGGCCCGCGGAGAATGCAATGAGTGAGATGACCCCGTCGCAGCGCTACGCCGCCGGCGTACAACGCGGCGACTGGCGCGCCGACCCTGCGCAGCAGGCGGCCTTGGCCGAGCTGGACCGCATCCACGAGGCGCTGGTGGACAGCGCGCAAGATGGTTGGCTGGACCGGCTGTCGGCGTTCTGGAAAAAGCCCGAGCCGGTACGCGGCTTGTACTTCTGGGGCGGTGTCGGGCGCGGCAAGACCTTTCTGGTCGATCTGTTCTACGACGGCCTGCCGATCAAGCAGAAATACCGCACCCACTTCCACCGCTTCATGCGCGGCGTGCACGAGCAGTTGCGCGAGCACGCCGGGCAAAGCGATCCGCTGGCACGCATCGCCCAGCAGTGGCGCGAGAACCTGCGCGTGCTGGTGCTGGACGAATTCTTCGTTACCGATATCGGCGATGCGATGCTGCTGGCACGTTTGCTCGAACGCCTGTTCGCCGAAGGCGTGACGCTGGTGACCACGTCCAACACCGCGCCGGAAAACCTCTATGCCAACGGCTTGCAGCGCGACAGTTTCATGCCGGCGATCGGGTTGCTGCAGAAGTTCTGCGTGGAGCTCTACGCCGAAGGCACCGAGGATTACCGCATGCGCGCGCTGACGCGTTCGCCGGTGTATCGCGCGCCGTTGGATGCGCAGGCCGACGATTGGCTTGCGCAGCGGTGGGCCGAGTTGAGCGGCAACGCCGAGGCGCGTGCCGGCAATATCGAAATCGAGGCGCGCAAGATTCCGGTGCGCGCACGCGGCAAGAGCATCGCCTGGTTCGATTTTGCTGCGCTGTGCGAAGGCCCGCGCGGACCCAGCGACTACATCGAGATTGCGCGCGAGTTCACCACCGTGTTGCTGGGCGGTATTCCGCACTTCGACCGCATGAACGAAGACGCCGCGCGCCGCTTCGTCAACCTGATCGACGAGCTGTACGACCGCCATGTCAATCTGGTCTGCACCGCGCAAGACGCACCGCCGGCCCTATACAGCGGCCAGCGCCTGGCCGGTGCATTCGAGCGCACCGCTTCGCGCCTGATCGAAATGCAGAGCGCGGAGTATCTGGCAACGGCGCATCGCGCGTGAGTCGGTCATCGGATAGGCGATGACCTGTGCGATTGCCACTGCCGTGCATGTGCGGTGGTGGCACTGCACTGCCGGCAGCGTGACCGCTCAACTGCGGTTGACGACGATAGTCGGGTTGTTGCTGGTACGTCCTTCAATTCCTTCGTGGAGCCGATGAGGCGCCCCAGGTGATGCCGTGCGCATCCGGCGATCGTGATACGTGCCGCCGCCATGTCACGCGCGGCTGTGGCATCCCTGCCACAGCGCCTGATCCTGCAGCGCTACTGCGAAGGCCCCAGCTCCCAGCCAGCGTCCGAAGTTCTGGTCGCAATGGCCGATGGTCCCTCACGGAGCCAAGCCGCAGAGGACACCCTGATAAATCGCTTGCAATTAGATCGCGCACTATTTAAATTGCGCCCCATGGACACCGCCACGGCCACCACTGCCCGCACCGATGCGCTGCTGCAGCTCGACAACCAGCTGTGCTTTGCGTTGTATTCGGCCAACCTGGCGATGCACAAGCTCTACCGCGGCTTGCTGAAGGCGCTGGACCTGACCTACCCGCAGTACCTGGTCATGCTGGTGCTGTGGGAGACCGATGAACGCAGCGTGTCGGAGATCGGCGAGCGCCTGTACCTGGATTCGGCCACGCTCACGCCGTTGCTCAAGCGTCTGCAGGCGGCCGGGCTGGTGACCCGCACGCGTGCGGCCAACGACGAGCGCCAAGTCATCATCGCGTTGACCGAGACCGGCCGTGCGTTGCGCAGCAAGGCGGGCGCGGTACCGGAACAGGTGTTTTGTGCGTCGGCCTGTTCGTTGGACGAACTGCGTCAACTCAAGCAGGAACTGGAGAAGCTACGCTCCAGCCTTGGCGCCGGGTGAGCTTCCGGCATGTGCACTGTTTTGCAACGCGTCGTACACGATTCAATCGTCAACTATTGAACCTATTGAACCCTCATGCGCCCCTCGCGCTCACCCTGGAGAACCACCATGGCCTCACCTGAAAAAGTCCTCTACACCGCCCACGCCACTGCCACCGGCGGCCGCGAAGGCCGTGCCGTGTCCTCGGACAAGGCGCTGGACGCCAAGTTGTCCACCCCGCGCGAGCTCGGCGGCGCCGGCGGCGACGGTACCAATCCGGAGCAGCTGTTCGCAGCCGGTTACGCTGCCTGTTTCATCGGTGCGATGAAGGCCGTCGCCGCACAGGACAAGCTCAAGCTGCCGGGCGAAGTGAGCATCGACAGCAGCGTGGGCATCGGCCAGATCCCGGGCGGCTTCGGCATCGTCGTGGAACTGCGTATCGCCGTGCCGGGCATGGACAAGGCCGAACTGCAGACGCTGGTCGACAAGGCCCATCAGGTCTGCCCGTACTCCAATGCGACCCGCGGCAATATCGACGTCACCCTGACCCTGGCGTAATGCAGGCCAGGCCGCGATGCGCAGTGCGTGTCACGGTTTCAACGACGGCCCGGCGCATGCGTCGGGCCGTTGTGCGTTGTGGCTTGAGAAGATTGCAGGTTAGCGCACGCATTGCCCGGCGATGACGCGCCAGCGGGCACTTCGGCGTCGCCTGTCATGGCATGCGCCGCGCGGCGTACGCACCGTGACGCACGGCAAGCGCATCGAGCAGACGCGCGCAAGGCGACACGCTGCTTAGCGCCTCGCCGTAGCCGCCACGCCAGTGGAGGCCACGACATCCGCCGGCTGCGGGTGCGCGTTGAGTTCCAGCATCTGCAAGCGCTCGCCGTTGAAGCGGTACTCCAGCGCTTGCTGCACGGCGTAGAGCGCTTGCGCCCGCACGCACAGGGTGCGGGCCTGCGCTTGGAGCGCGTCGCTGCGGCCCTGCATCTGCTGCTGCATCTGCGCATCCAATTGCTCGCCGCGGCGCTCCAACTCCGCAGCGCGTCCGCTCATCACCGTCCACATCATGCTGCGGGTGAGGCTGCCGGCCAGCTCCTCGGCGGCATGTTCGACGTTGGCTTCAAAGCGTTCGTCGAACAACGCTTGCTCCCACCGTCCACGCCCGAGGCTGCCATCGACCTGCGCCCGTGCTGCCGTGCGCAATTGCTCCACCTTGCGCCGCTGGCGCGCGCTGCCGGACAGCACGTGCACCACGCCATTGAGCGCATCGAACGTGATGTCGACCACCGACTGGGCAACCGACGCCACCGCCGGCATCAACGCGCGCGTGCCTTGCTCCAGCTCGCGCAGGCGTTGCGCGTCGGCGGCGCTGACCGGCTGTGGTTGGCGGTCCACGTTGAGCTCGCCACCGTGGAAAAAGATCTCGCGCGGCAGGCCCTGTTTGCGGCGCAGCCAGATACCGCCGGTATCTGCGAGCACGTCGTAGGAGGTGCTGACCGTGCATTGCTGCGAGGACAGCCGCGGCGTTGCGGTCTGGGCCTGTGCGGCGCAGGCCACCAGCAGCCACAACGGTGCGAAGAACACGGTGCTGCGCATGCGGTGGCCTTGGGAATCGGGCCTTCAGCATTGCGCACGGTGCAGGGCGCCGCCATGGGAAGGAAGTCAGGGTGCCGCCGGTGCGCGTCGACAGGCGGTTGCAGCGAAGCGTGAACCCGGTCGAGCATCGGCGCACTGACGGCATTCAAACGACGCGCTCACTTGATTCTCACGGCTGATGGTGTGAATTATGTTGCACAGCAGCATCGGAGCCACGCAATGCTCGACCCACGCATCGAAAAGGTAGACCTGGCGCTTACCGAGATTGCCCAGGACCCGTCGGAAAAGGTGGCGCTGTGGCAATGGGCATGCCGCGAGATGCTGCACGAGACGCTGATCGGCATGCACCAGCTTTCGCATCTGGCCGGCATCGCCCGGCAGGTGGCCAACGACTGGCGCGAGCCGGTGGATGTCATCGCTCCCGCAAAGCCCTACCTGGCCGCGTCGGCGCTTGCCGACCGCCGTCTGCCGCAGGTGCTCGACGGCCTGGGCAGCACGCGCGACGACAACGACCGCGCCACCCTGTGGCGATTGCGTTACGCGAGCCTGATCGCCTCGACCCTGCAAGGCATGCAGGCGCTTGCCGAAAAGCACCGCATCGACCGCCAGGCGATGGCAATCGGGCCGTTGAACTAGCGGCGATCGGGCCGCACCTCGCGGTTATGTGTCGTGCACGTGGCTAACAGCTGACGCTTGCGCGTCCGTTCAAAGGCGCATCTCACCCGGCAGCATTACCGGATCATCTTCAACCCGAGGTTTCTGCACGGGCCGTGCATCACGACACGGTCTTGCGCACAGGCTGCCGGTGCCGCGCAGCTGAATTCCACCGTCTACCAACAACGTATTGCGCAGCAAAGGTGTTCGGCGGGCCGCCATCAGCCCATCAGGCCGATGACGGGGTACCGCTGAACGATCAGGCAGCTGTTCGCCTGATCGAAGGGGCGTTCATCTCGCCACCGTGACAGGCGGGCGCCACCCGCGTCGATACCAGAAAGCCTGCCTTGCATTGGTCCGGGCATTGGTGACAAAACGCTTCAGCCGTGTGTGAGAAGTTGGCGCCCAACTCAAGGGAGGGCGACCCAAGGCATCCAGGCGCGCTGCATCTTTCAGGATCGCTGTCGTCGTGCGCGGCGAGATGGGCTGTGCGTCATCCAGTCCGTAGGCTTGCCGCGCCGCATCGGCGGCCAGCGCCTTACGCGTCCGCGGCGATAACTCTTGCAGCCTCTGGCGCGTACTTTGGACCAGGTCGGGGGCGATGACCGGAGTTGAGGCATAGATCTTGCGAGGTACGGGCGGGGTGCGAACGACGCTCTCCACGCCGCGCAGATGTGCATGGAACTCGGTTTGCGGATCCTCGATTTCGGCTTGCAATGCGCGGGTCCTGGCCAGCGCATCGATTGCACCCGGCTTGTCGAAGCGCTCAATCGGATAGGTGGATGTGCGGTGGTATGTTCCGGCCCAGCGCGAATCCCTGAGTAGAACCGCCGGACCATCGGACCACGAGTCGAGAACGACGGCCGAGTCTTGGGCCTCTGCCGAGCCTGGAGGCTGGTACAGCGCGTACATGTGGGCGCACGCTTGGTCACAGACGTTGGTTATCTGCCCGCCACCCTCCATGCGGGCCGCATGCCGGCGTGTGTTGATCGCTGCGTTTTGGTCACAATTGCCTGCGCTGACAGCCAGCGCGCAACCTGCCATCAAATTGATGTCATGTTTCCCGGGCCAGTAAGACAGGAAACTGTAAGACAGGTAACTACAGGTGGAGCTGCGCCCATTGCTGAGCCGAAAATCGCTCTCGATATTGCCTCGTCCATGATGCAAGGCCAGCCGTGTCTCGTGCACCGTTGCCGTAGCGTCGGCCAGGCGTTGACGGTCGCGAACGTCTTCAATGGGCCTGCCGCTGAGGCGCATTCCGAGTTGGTAGGCGGCCTGCTGGACTTCGTGCGGCTGCAGGGTCGGTTTCCCGGAGCGCCTCCGCCTCGCACGGGCAGCGCCGAGTCTCGCCAAGCCCTGCAGGCTAGGCGGCACCGATGGCTCGGGTAAAGGCGCGGGGGCGGTGACCTGCTCTGAGGCAGAGCTTTCGGGATGCTCAGGTGACGCTGCCACGCTCGACCCAGACATCGCCGGCTTTGAAATGCATAGTCCCATGTCGCTCTCCGATCATGAACCCCGCACCCAGTGTGGCAAGGTGCTCGGCGAACGTTGCTGGTTCGCCGAAGTCGTGTGTGGGATCACGAATGATTGGCGCTGGCGCCGCCGCGCATTGGGTTGCTTGGGAATGGAAAATCGCAAGCGCGAAGGGTGTAGAGAGGCACGACGAATGCCGTTAGTCCAGAGCGACCACGGCCTTGCCGAAGTTCTTGCCGCGCAACACGTCGATCAGGCCCTGCGGGGCGCTGTCCAGGCCGTGCAGCACGTGCTCGCGGTACTGAATTTTGTCTTCGCGCAGCCACTGGCCCATTTCGCGCAGGAAGGCAGGCATCAGGCGGATGAAATCGTGCTGGATGAAGCCGCGCACCGTCAGGCGTTTGCGCAGCACCTGGCCCATGAAGTCGGGCAGGCGATCCGGGCCGGGGTGGGCTTGCCCGCGGCTGTTGTAGGTCGCGATCACGCCGCAGACCGGGACGCGTGCAAAGTCGTTGAGCTGCGGCAGCACCGCATCGAACACCTTGCCGCCAACGTTTTCGAAATAGATGTCGATGCCGTCCGGCGTTGCAGTGCGCAACTGCTCTGCAAAGTCGTCGGCGCGGTGGTCCAGCGCCACGTCCACCTGCAGTGTGTCACGCAGGTAACGTACTTTTTCTTCGCCACCGGCAATGGCGACCACGCGCAGGCCCTGCAGGCGTGCCAGCTGCGCCACCGTGGCGCCGACCGGGCCGCTGGCGGCAGCGACCACCAGCGTTTCGCCGGGCTGTGGCTTGCCGATTTCATGCAGGCCCGCATACGCGGTAAACCCGGGCATGCCATAGACGCCGAGCGCGGTGCTCAGTGGCAGGCTGTCGTCCTTGGGCAGCTTGCGCAGGGGTGTCGTGGGGGTCAACAGGCTATGCGTCTGCCAGCCGCCGGGCAGCACCAGCAGATCGCCAGGCTGATAGTCGGCGTGATTGGACGCAATGACTTCGCCGACGGTGCCGCCTTCCATCACGGCATCGATGGCCACTGGCGCGGCGTAAGAGGGACCTTCGTCCATGCGGCCACGCATATACGGGTCCAGCGACAGGAAGCGATTGCGGACCAGAATCTGGTCGTGGCCGGTCGGTGCGACGGCGACCTCTTCGATGCGGAAATTGTCGGCGCTGGGTTCTCCGTGCGGGCGCGATGCCAGCACGATGCGGCGGTTGATGATGGACGTCATGGGGAATGGCTCGTAGGCAGTCCGCGCGTGGGCGGTCGGGTGAGCACGGCCGCTGTGCGGCTGCGCGGGAGAGTACTGTCACAGGCGCAGCAGGGTGCATGGTCGGCACACAACGCGACATGCCCCCTGATGCACTAGCGCGTTGCCGATGACTCCGGCGCGCTGGCGCTGTCCAGTTGCGCGATCTGATCGGCGCTGAGCGCCACGCGTGCGGCTGCAAGCACATCGTGCAACTGGGTCACGCTGGTGGCGCTGACGATCGGCGCGGTCAGGCCGGGGCGTGCGATCAGCCAGGCCAGCGCAATCTGCGCAGGCGTTGCATTGTGCGTCACGGCCAGATCGTCCAGCGCCTGCAGGATGCGCAGGCCACGCGGGTTGACGTACTGCTTGACCACCGATGCACCGCGTGCGCTGCTCTTGCCGGCGTCGTCGGCGCTGCGATATTTGCCGGTGAGAAAGCCGCTGGCCAGCGAGTAATAGCTGATCACGCCCAGCTCGCGTTCGCGCACGAGGGGCTCCAGCTCGGCTTCGTAACCGGCGCGGTCGTACAGGTTGTATTCCGGCTGCAGGCTTTCGTAGCGCGGCAGTTTGTACTGCTCGGAAATATCCAGCGCATCGCGCAGGCGCGCAGCACTGTAGTTGGACGCGCCGATCGCACGCACCTTGCCTTGCTCAATCAGTCGGCCGAATGCCGCCAGCGTTGCTTCCAGCGGAATCGATTCGTCGTCTTCGTGCGCCTGGTACAGATCGATCACATCGGTCTGCAGACGCGTCAGCGAATCTTCCACCGCTGCTGCGATGTTGTCCGGCGACAGGCCGGGATGCTCGCTCCACTTGGCGACCTTGGTGGCGATCAGCACCTTGTCGCGCTTGCCGCTGCGCGCAAGCCAGCGCCCGATGATGGTTTCCGATTCGCCGCCGCGATTGCCCGGCACCCAGCCGGAGTAAGCATCGGCCGTATCGATGAGATTGAAGCCGGCATCCACGAATGCATCGAGCAAGGCAAACGAGGTCGCCTCGTCCGCGCTCCAGCCGAACACATTGCCGCCGAAGACGATCGGTTGAACCTGCAGGCCGGAGCGGCCGAGTGCGCGGGGTTGGGTCATCGTGGATGCTCCTGATTCGAACTGGCAACAGGATAGTCACGCACACCGATGTTGCGTGTGACATCTGCGTGGATTCAGCGTTCCGCCGATCGTCCCCAGCAGCTCACAGGATCTGAACATGTCGGCGACGGGGGACGCGGCAACAGGCCTTGTGCGAATGCACGACGGGCACATGGCAGGCCCTGGAGCGCATGCTAGGCTCGCGCTACTTTTTCCCCGGATGAGGGTGCTGCGATGATCGGCAACAAGCTGGCCTGTGCATGTGTGATGGGTGTGGTGGTGGCGATGAGCGCGCCGCTGGCGATGGCGGTGAAGCCTGCCGATAGCGCGAGCTTGCCCGCGCCCGACGCCGCATTGCAGGCGGCCATCAACGGCAACTGGCGCGACCGCGTGTACGTGCAGCGCGATCAGTATCGCCATCCCGGTCAGACGTTGGCGTTCTTCGGCATCAAGCCGACCCAGACCGTCATCGAAATTACTCCCGGCGGCGGCTGGTATTCGGAAATCCTGGCGCCGTACCTGCGCGAAAAGGGCAAGTACGTGGCCGCGGTGGTCGACCCGGCGTCGGCACCGGAAGGCCGCAGCCGCGAATATGCGCAGCGTGCGCGCGACGAGCTGGAGAAGAAGTTCCATGCCAAGCCGGAGGTGTATGGCAAGCCCTCGCTCGTGTCGTATGTGCCCAAGTCGCCTTCCTTTGGCGTGGACAACTCCGCCGACCTGGTGCTGACCTTTCGCAACGTGCACAACTGGCGCATGGCCGGCACTGCCGAGGCGATGTTCGCCGGCTTCTACAAGGTGCTTAAGCCCGGCGGCGTGCTTGGCGTGGTCGAACATCGCGCCAAGGCCGATGTGCCGGCCGACGACAAGAGCGGCTACGTTGGCCAGGCACAGGTGATTGCAATGGCCGAAGCCGCCGGTTTCACCCTGGTTGGCAAGAGCGAGGTCAACGCCAACCCGCGCGACACCAAGGATTACCCGGGCGGTGTGTGGACGCTGCCGCCCAGCAACAGCCATGACAAGGCCGACGATGCCAAGTACCAGGCCATCGGCGAGAGCGACCGCATGACCTTGAAGTTCGTCAAGCGCTGACGCCCGGCTGCATGCCGGCGCGTTGCGCGTGTCGGCATGCAGATGTTTGACGTCATCAGGGCATGTGCAGCGCGTCGCGCAACAGGATTGGCAATGTTGGTGTTGTTGAACAAACCCTACGGTGTGCTCTCGCAATTCAGCGACCGCTCGCAGCCGCCCAAGCGCACGCTGGCCGAATTCGGCTTGCCGCCCGATGTGTATGCCGCAGGCCGTCTGGACCATGACAGCGAAGGCTTGCTGTTGCTGACCGACGACGGTGCATTGGCGCATCGGCTGACCGATCCGCGCCACAAACAGCCCAAGACGTACTGGGTCCAGGTGGAGGGCGCGCCACAGCCCGAACAACTGCAGGCGTTGCGCGACGGGGTGGTGCTCAACGATGGACCCACCCGGCCGGCACAGGTGCGCATGCTCGACCCGGCACCGCAGCTGTGGCCGCGCGATCCTCCGGTGCGCGTGCGCAAGACCGTGCCCGATGCCTGGCTGGAGCTGCAGATCACCGAAGGCCGCAACCGTCAGGTGCGGCGCATGACCGCGGCGGTGGGCTTGCCGACCTTGCGCCTGGTGCGCGTGGCCATCGGCGATTGGCGGCTGGACGCGCTTGCACCTGGGCAGTGGCGCGCTGAAGACACCGCCAGCGCGCGCCCGAGCCGAAGCCGGCGCTGAGGTGTGGCGTCTGTGACGGGCGCGGTACGCGTGGCAGGGCGGCAAGGCGTTTAGCCGCTGACAAGACGTTCGCGTCGCCGGCGGGCGCAATGACCGGAGCGTGTGAGCGGGGAGATCCTGTTCTTGTCTCCCGCTTCGCCTGAGCCACGTATGGCCGACCGTTATTCGATGGGTTCGATGGTCGTCCCATCATCTGACGCAGACGGCACGCAGCGTGGGCCCCTCAATCGCTGACATCGATGCATTGCGCTGCACGCAGACATGCATGCCACAAACGAAAACGCCACGGCTTGGTGCCGTGGCGTTTTTGCATGACTTCGCGCGTTGGCTTATTCGATGCCGTCACTCGGGGTCACTGCACCGCGGCGCTGGTAGGCGGCACGGCGTGCGTTGGCATTGCTGGCATGTTCGCGATCCAGACGATGCACATTGCCGCCGAGCACCTGCTGGTCACGCTGACGCTTGCGGTACACCGCATAGCCGATCAGGCCCAGGCCTGCGACCGCGGCAGCAACCGTCACGGCCGGGTTGCGCTTGACCAGTTTGCTGGCGGCCTTGCCACCGGTGCGCACTGCGCCGAGTGCGGCGCCGGTCTTGAGCCATTCGCTTGCGCTCGGTCCGAAATGACGCAGGCTGCTGCCGGCGTGGCGTGCCTGGTCGCCCGCGTTGGACGCGGCATGACGCAGCTGGTCGCCCGCAGTGCCGGCCAGTTCCAGGGCACGCTCCAGGGCGCGTTCGGTGATCACAGTCAGCTTGCTCATCGGAGGCGTTTCCTTTCTGAGTACGTGATCTGCAGTCTGTGCGCTGATGCGTATAGGCGGCGTTAGCGGGACCGGGTGCCGTTTGGCTTACGGTTAGGTAGTGCGCCGCGGTGGATTCCGAGCGCCCGTCTGTTTCACCGCCGCCGCGGGTCCGTGCGTTTCAGGTGCCGCGTGGCTTTGCTCTGTGGGTTGCTGCAGCTGTCCGCGCCGCAGGAGATTGCGAGCGCCTGTCTGTTTCACCGCCGCCGCGGGTCCATGCGTTTCAGGTGCCGCGTGGCTTTGCTCTGTGGGTTGCTGCAGCTGTCCAGGGATCATCCGGCCACGGATGCCTCGGATACCGCCCCTTCATCTCTTTTTTAACGTCCGGATACGTATTCGCCCAGAAACTCTTCAAGTCCTGGGTCACCTGCAACGGCCGCCCGCCGGGCGACAGCAGGTGCAAGGTCAACGGGATGCGGCCGTCGGCGATGCGTGGGGTTTCGGCCAGGCCGAACAGTTCCTGCAGTTTGACCGCCAGCACCGGCGGTAGCGGTTGGCCGGCGTGGTCGAGGGCATAGCTGATGGGGCGCTCCATGCCGGAGGGCACGCTGATGCGGGTCGGCGCATGGCGGTCGATCCACTGGCGGCGCTCCCAGGGCAGCGCGCTCTTCAGTGCTTCGCCCAGGCTGGCCTCATCCAGCGCGTCCAGGCGGGTCTTGCCGGCGAAGGCCGGGCGTAGCCAGGTGTCCAGCGTCTCCAGCAGTGTGGCATCGGAGAGATCGGGCAGCGCCAGCTCTGGCATCCATCTCTGCAGCGACTGCACGCGGGCGCGCCACTGCTGCAGGTTTTCTGTCCACGGCAGGGCGTCCAGGCCGAGTTGACGCACTGCGTCGGTGAGCGCGGCTGCGGCGTGTGCCGGGTCGACGCGGCCGGCCGGGCGGCTGTCGAGCACGATGCGGTCGAAGCTGGATTGGCGGCGGGCGACCAGGGCCCGTTTGTCCGCGTCCCATTGCACCACGTCCTGCTGCACGAAGCGCTCGGGCAGGCTGCGACGCAGGTAGGCTTCATCCACCGGCGCGGCGCGCAGCAACAGCGCATCCTTGGCTTCATAGCGCAGTTCGCTGGCCACCAGCCACGGTTCGCCGCGCAGATCGCTATGGTCGAACAGGCGCGCGCTGCGGCCGTTGGCGAGCAGGTAGCGCAGCGGGTCGGCGGGGTGGCGTACGGCGATGCGATCGGGAAATGCGTGCGACAGCAGGTCGCCGAGCGCGTGCGCCTCCACGCTGGATGGCGGGGCGCTGTCGCAGCGCAGCCGGCGCCGCCATTGTTTGGCAGCGCTGTCGATGGCAGCCAGGCCGCCACGATCGGCGTCGGCCGCGCTGCGGCCCTGACGAAATGCCGCCAGCGCCCGCCAACGCGCGGCCAGCCCATCGCCACCCTGGCGCAGCGGATCGCGCGCTTCCAGCAACGCGGCCAGGTCGCAGGCCAGCGCCACACGCGGCGCATCGCCGGCCTGCGCCAGCATCGCCGCCAGGCGTGGATGCGTGCCCAGCGCGAGCATGCGCCGGCCGAGCGTGGTGATGCCGCCGCTTGCGGTGAGCGCGCCCAGCCGCCGCAGCAGCTCGCGCGCGGCGGCCAGTGCGCCACTGGGCGGCGCATCGACAAAGCGCAGCGCGCTGCTGCCCCAGGCGGCCAGTTCCAGCGCCAGGCCGGCCAGTTCCACCTGGGTGATCTCGGCACGGCGCTGCGGTTCCAGCCGTTGCGACTGCGGCCACAGCCGGTAGGCCCAGCCGCTGGCGACACGCCCGGCGCGGCCGGCGCGCTGGTCGGCCGAAGCCTGCGCAATGGCGGCCACGTCCAGCCGCGAAAACCCGCTGTTGGGGTCGTAATGCGGCTCGAGCGCCAGCCCGCTGTCGATCACCACGCGCACGCCGGGCAAGGTGACCGAAGATTCGGCCACGTTGGTGGCCAGCACCACGCGGCGGCGGCCTTGCGGGTCGGGCTGCAGTACCTGGCTTTGCGCCTCCACCGACAGCTCGCCGTGCAGCGGCAGCACCTGCACCGCCGGATCCAGCGCATCCTGCAGTGCGCGATGCACCCGCGCGATCTCGCGCTGGCCGGGCAAAAACACCAGCACGTCGCCGGGATGCGTGGACAACGCGTGCTCCACCGCGCGCCGCGTCTGCGGCTCCAGCGCTTCGTCGCGGCGCGCCGGAAAGTGCGCAATCTCCACCGGGAAACTGCGCCCGGCACTGCTCAGCCGCGGCGCTTCCAGAAAGCCGGCCAGGCGTTCGCCATCCAGCGTGGCCGACATCGCCACGATGCGCAGGTCATCGCGCACCTGCGCCTGCACATCCAGCGCCAGCGCCAGACCCAGGTCGCCGGCCAGATGGCGTTCGTGGAATTCGTCGAACAGCAGCGCGCCGACGCTTTCCAGCATGGGGTCGTCCTGGATCAGCCGGGTCAGGATGCCTTCGGTGACGACTTCGATGCGGGTGCGCGCGGAGGTCTTGTTCTCGAAGCGGATGCGGTACCCCACCGTTTCGCCGACCGGCTCGCCGAGCTGGCGCGCCATGAACTGCGCCGCGCTGCGGGCCGCCACGCGGCGCGGTTCGAGCATCACGATTCTGCGGCCGGCCAGCCACGGCGCGTCCAGCAACGCCAGCGGCACCTGGGTGGTCTTGCCGGCGCCGGGCGGGGCTTCCAGCACCAGCCGCGGATGCGCAGCGAGACTGTCGCGAATTTGCGGCAACAACGGGGAGATCGGAAAAGCAGGGTCGGTCATGCGCGGGAAGGATACGTTTGTGCTGCATAGAGTGCGACAGAGACCTGTGCGCAACTGCCGGCAGCCCGCTGCGTTCCGGCTCACCACAATACAGCGCACGAAACGCTCCACGCTGCAGCGAAACATTGGGTGCGAGAGACGTAATCGCAGCGCTAAATCGGAAATCCCCGTATCCCACTTGGTCAAGGTCTTTCCACAATCGGCAGGCCACTCCGCCAATCCAGAGACGCTATGAACGACTACGGTTCTTATCGCTACCTGCCTGCCGATGGTTGGTACGCTACCTATCCCCAAGTGACCGATACCGACCAGGTGCGCGTCTTCCAACGTGTGGCGCTATGGCGGGTTGCCCCGCACGGTACCATCGTGGGTCTGATCTCCTCGCCCGACGGCGACCAGGAGGACATCGAGTCGCAGCTTCTCAGTGCCCCGCGCGGACAAGGCGTCCACTACATCCACATGGATGATATGACCGAACAAGAACGCGAGCAGATCCGCAACAGACGTTTCAGCTGATCGCACCTGCTGCGTTTTGGGCGCCGTCACGCGTGATCTGACGACGACGGTACGGATGGCGCATGGTCATTCGTACCGTGGTGGCGATTTAGAGCGTGCGTGCGGTTCTCAATGATGCTCTTGCACCGAAAAAGGGCATCCGCTGGACAAGCGCCAGCGGCCAAGCGTGTGCGCTGAAGATCATCCCGCTTCGCGCATCCGGGCGGTCAGGCCCTTGAGGAAGGCGCGCAGCAGCTGGTCGCCGCAGGGGCGGAAATTCTTGTGGCCGGGTTGGCGAAACAGTGCGGAGAGTTCCGGCTTGGACAGCGGGAAACCGGCGCTGGCGAAGATGGCGTGCATGTCGACGTCCTTCAATTCGAAGGCCACGCGCAGCTTCTTCAACACCAGGTTGTTGCCGACGCGGGTTTCCAGCGGGCGTGGCGGCTGGCTCTCGTCGCGGCCGCGGAAGCGCAGCACCAGGCCGTCGAGAAAACGCGCCAGCATCGCATCGGTGCAGGGCTCAAAGCCCGGCTCGTCTTCCTTCTTCAGCCAGGCCTGTACCTGCGGCTTGTCGAGCGCGAACTCGGGGTCGGCCAGGTGGGTGATGTCCACCACCTTGTCGTCGCTGAGGTCGAGCATATAGCGGATGCTGCGCAGTACATCGTTGTGGATCATGACAGTTCCGGTGCCCCGGCCTGTCGCCGGAAAGCGGCCATTCTACGGGGCTTGAGTGAAACCGGTCTGACACCGTGCGCAGGGGGTCATGCGCACCGGCAGCGATGGAAGCGCAGGCCGTCGTGCAGACGGGCCCGAATTGCCTGCACTGCGGCACGACGCAGCGCTCAGCTGCCGCGATAGGTGGAGTACCCGTACGGGGACAGCAGCAGCGGGACATGGTAGTGGCCGTCGTCGGCGATGCCGAAGGCGATCGGGATGCAGTCCAGGAACGGTGGATCGGCCAGCGCCATGCCGGTTGCCTGCCAATAGCGGGCGAGGTCGAATTCCAGCCGGTAGCGGCCGGGTTGCAGCGCGAGCGCGGCCAGGTCCGGGCAGCGGCCGTCGGGATTGGTCACGCCCTCGAAGTGCAGCGTCTCGCCGGCGAACAGCCGCAGCGGCACGCCCGCGGCGGGGCGGCCGCTGGCGGTGTCCAGCACGTGCGTGGACAGCGTGCTCATGCCACCGCCTGGGTGGGCTGCGGCCATTGGCCGACGAATTCGGGTTGGTCGTAGGCCAAGTACTGGTCGACGACGGCCTGGCGGTCGTCCAGGAACAATTGGTCGGCCACTGCGCGGGCCAGCCGCGGCAGTGCTACCTTCAGCCCGGACAGCGCGGCGGCCGATGGGCCGTGATTGATCAGCGCCGAATAGTTGAAGGCGAACAGCCCATGCAGCAGCGCGGCATCGTCAGGCGTGCGTGGCAGCAGTTCGAAACCGGGGCCCAGATAGGGGTGTGCGTCCAGCACCGGATTGGCCTGGCCCGGCGGTGGCCGATAGCGGTCGCCCCAGCAGGCGATGCGCCCGGACAGCGCAGCCAGTTCCGGACGCAGCTGCGGATCGGTGACCAGGCCGGTGGCGATGGCAAGGAAATCAAAGCGGTGTTCGCGCTGCGGCGTGCGCACGACGATCTCGTCATCGCGTTCGGCCACGTCCAGCCACGGCGCGCCAAGATGCAGCGCGAAGCCGGCATGCGCACAGGCGCGCTGGAAGGTGTCGTTGGTGGGCGGTTGGTTGTGCGCGAAGAAGCTGGCCATCATCCGATACTTGTCTGCATCCGGCAGCGCCAGAAAACGCGGAATGATGCCGGCCTGTTCCATGTGCCGGAACGGATTGATGCGCGGCAATTCGCTACGCCGCACGAACACCTCGGCACTGGCCAGGCCCTGTTCGAGCGCAAAGCAGGCATTGTCGAAGGCCGAGGCGCCGCCGCCCAGAATGCCCACACGCTTGCCGGCCAGTGCGGCGAAATCGATCTGGCCGGACGTGTGCGCGTAGCGGTGCGCGGGCAGGGCGCGGCTGATCCACTCGGGCACCACCCACTGGCCCCCGCCCTGGATGCCGGTGGCCAGAATCAGTTTGCGCGTGAGCAGGGGGGCGCCCATCGCCAGATGCAGGCGATGGATACCCGGTGCGAAGTCCGGCTCCACGCGGACCAGGCGGGTGGCGTTGCGCACCGGCAAGCGCAGCGTTGTGCGATACCAGCGCAGATAATCCATCCAGCGCGCGCGCGGAATCTTGTCCAGCGCATCCCATGCGGCGCTGCCGTACTGCGCCTCCCACCACGCGCGGAAGGTGAGCGATGGCACGCCCAGATCGATCGAGGTGATGTGCTTGGGCGTGCGCAAGGTCTGCATGCGCGCGTAGGTCACCCACGGACCTTCCTGGCCCGCCGGGTTTTCGTCGATCACCAGCAGGTTGTGCACACGCTCGCGTTGCAGCGCGAACGCCGCCCCCAGGCCGCTCTGCCCGGCGCCGACGATGATGACGTCGTAGACGTGCCCGCTCGGATGCACGCGCGGTTGCACCCAGGCATCGCCGCCGTGGGCCAGGCATTGCAGGTCGTGGGCGAGGGTACGTTCGAGGTGGGCCAGGCTCATGGCAGTGCCTCCAGGCGCAGGTGAACGATCTTGCCGATTTCGGCGATGGCGGTGGCGATCTCTGCATTGCGCGCGGCCTCCAGCCGCTGCGCCAGCGCGGCCAGAATGCCGGCCTTGTCGTGCAGCCGCACGCAGATCACGAACGGAAATCCGAAACGGTGGCGATAAGCCTGATTGAGCGCGTGGAAGCGCTTGAATTCGTCCTCGCTGAGCCGGTCCAGCCCGGCCGAAGCCTGCTCCGCGGCCGATGCTTCGGTGAGCGTGCGGTCGATCGCGGCCTTGCCGGCCAGCTCTGGGTGGGCGCGGATCAGTGCGACCTGATCTTGCGGCGATGCGTCGTAGACGACCTGCATCAGGCCGTGATGCACATCGGCCAACGGCCGCCGCCGCAGCGCACGTTCAACCACCCACGGCGAGTGCTCGAACAGGTCGCGGTAGCGCGCCAGGAAGGCGGCATCGTCCAGCGCGGGGTCGTCGACCACGCTCATGCGTGCGTGCCTTGCAACGAGACATGCGCAGCCACCACTTTCCAGCCGTCGGCAAAGCGCACCCAGCTCTGGCTTTGCCGCCCGCGTGCGCTGCTGCCCTCGCGAATGAACTCCGCGTGCGTAGTGGCAAAGTCATGCCCGAAGCCGTGTACCTGCACATGTGCGAGCTGGCGTTGCGGCGAACCACCGCGGCCGCTGCGAAATGCGCGGATCGCATCGATGCCGTACAACACTTCGCCCACGCCATAGCGCACCGTGCTGGGCGCTGCATGAAACAGCGCATCCATCGCCGCGATGTCGTCGCGCATCAGCGCGGTTTCGTAGGCATGGAAGGCGGCCGTCACTTGCGCGATCACCTCGGGCAGATCGATCCGGGAGGCGGCAATGCTCATGCCGGGTGCACCTGCAGCCAATGGCGCGCAATATCGATGCGGCGCGCAATCCAGGCATCGCCGCTGGCCAGTACATGATCGACAAAGCGCGCCAGCGCCGCCGCGCGTGCCGGCTTGCCCACGATGCGCCCGTGCAGGCCGATCGAAAGCATGCGCCCGCCTTCGCTGCGCAATTGTTCGAAGCTGTCGCGCAGATAGCGGAAGAACGGCTCGCCATCGGCAAAGCCGTTATAGGCGACGAATTTCATATCGTTGGCATCCAGCGTGTACGGCACGATCAACTGCGCACGGCCGTGGCGGTGGTCGTAGTACGGCACATCGTCGGCGTAGCTGTCGGCGTCGTAGACAAAGCCACCTTCTTCGGCAATCAGGCGGGCGGTGTTGGGGCTGGTGCGGCCCTGATACCAGCCCAGCGGCCGGCTGCCGGTGACGCGCGTATGCACGGCGATGGCCTGCGCGATATGCGCGCGTTCGGTGGCCTCGTCCACGTGTTGATAATCGATCCAGCGCAGACCGTGGCTGGCGATTTCCCACCGGGCCGCCTGCATCGCGGCCACCGCGTCCGGATTGGATGCCAAGGCCTGCGCCACCCCGAACACCGTCACCGGCACGTTGCGTGCAGTGAACAAGCGATGCAGCCGCCAGAAGCCGGCGCGGCTGCCGTATTCGTACAGGCTTTCCATGGCCATGGCGCGTGCGCCGGGGTGCGCGTGCGCACCGACCATTTCGGACAGGAACGCTTCGGAACCGGCATCGCCATTGAGCACGCAATTTTCCGCGCCTTCTTCGTAATTGATCACGAACTGCACTGCGATGCGCGCGCCGCCCGGCCATTGCGCCGCGGGCGGCGTGGCGCCATAGCCGAGCAGGTCGCGCGCAGCGTTCATGCCTGCGCTTCCGCGTGCCAGGCGGCCAGTGCCGCTTCCACCGCCAGGCCGTGCGTGCAGGCATCACCTTCGGCGCGCAGTACCGCTTCCAGTGCGGCCAGGGTGATCAGCACCTTGTGCTTCATCGCGTTGTAGCCCATCGCGCCGATGCGCCAGATCTTGCCCTGCAGCGGCCCGAACGCGGTGCCGATCTCGATCTCGAAATCCTCACGCATGCGGCGGCGCACCGCCTCGCCGTCGATGCCGGGCGGAATCACCACGCCGGTGACGTTGGTCATGCGATGCGCATCGTCGCCGAACACTTCCAGCCCCAACGCGCGGATACCTGCACTGACCGCGCGCCCGGCCGCCGCGTGGCGCGCGAAGCGTGCATCCAGGCCTTCCTGCAGGGCCACGCGTGCGCATTCGCGGGCGCCGTACAGCATGGTGGTGGCTTCGGTGTGGTGATTGAGGCGCTTGTCCGACCAGTAATCCATGATCATCGCCAGGTCGAAATAGTTCGAGGCGATGCGCGGGCCGCTGCCGTTGGCGATGTCGGCGCGCACGATGCCGCGTTCGACATGGCGACGCGCGAAGATGGCCTCGGCCGCGCGCTCGGACACGGTGATCGGCGCCGAGCCGGACGGCCCGCCCAGGCATTTCTGCAAACCGCCGGTAACCACGTCCACCTCCCAGCGGTCGCTGGCGACGGGCATGCCGCCGATGGTGGCGGTGGCGTCCACATAACTCAGCGCGCCAGCTGCGCGGCACAACGCACCGACGCCATCGAGCGGCTGGGCCATGGTGGTGGAGGTGTCGCCGTGCACGGTGGCCACCAGCCTGGGCGCCACGCGCGCGATCGCCTCGGCAATCGCGCTCAGCGGCAGTACCTCGCCCCACGGCGCATCCACCGTGTGCACATCGGCGCCGAGACGGCCCAGGATTTCGGTGAGCAGCAACCCGAAGCGGCCGAAGTTGAGCACCAGCACGCGCTCGCCGGGGCTGACCAGCGACACCAGCGCCGCTTCGATGCCGGCGCGCGCGGTGCCATCGACCAGGAACGTCCAGCGATTCTCGGTGCCGAACAATGGCCGGTACAGCGCCATCACCTCGTTCATGTAGTTGGTCATTTCCGGATCGAACTGCCCCAGCAGATCGGCGGCCATCGCACGCAGCACGCGCGGATGCGCATTGACCGGGCCCGGGCCCATCAACAGGCGCTGCGGGGGATCGAGTTCGCCAAAGGTGTGCAGCTGACGCAGATCAGGTGACAAGGGGTTCTCCCAGGTGTTCGATGAAATGGCGCATGACCGCCAGTGCAATCTCGGCATCGGCCGGATCGACATGCTCGTCCGGATGATGGCTGATCCCGCCGGCGCAGCGCACGAACAGCATCGCCGTAGGACACAGCGCTGCCATCACCATGGCATCGTGGCCCGCACCGGAGACCAGCTGGCGCGGTGCGATGCCTTGCGCGGCAACCGCATGTTCCAGCCGCGTGATCAGTGCCGGCGCGCAGGGGCTGGCAGCCAGTGTCTGCAGCGGCTCGATGGCGATGGCGATGCCGCGGTGGATGGCGATCTGCGCCAGTGCCTGTTCGATCAGATGCACGGCGGCATCGCGGCTCGCGTCGCTGCCGGCGCGCACGTCCAGCGTGCAGTCCACACGCCCCGGCACCACATTGGTGGCGCCGGGTGCCACCTGCAGCGTGCCGACGGTGGCAACCAGATCGCTGCTGCCTACGCGCGCGATGCGCTCGATGGCCAGCAGCGCTTCGGCGGCGGCGCTCAACGCGTCGCGGCGCAGTGCCATGCTGGTGGTGCCGGCATGCCCGGCGCGGCCCTCGAAGCGCAGCGCGAAGCGCCGCTGGGCGGCGATGGCGCTGACGATGCCGAGCGGCAATCCTTCGACTTCCAGTACCGGGCCTTGTTCGATATGCGTTTCCAGATACGCCAGCACGCTGCCCGGCGCGCGGGCGGCGCGCTGCACGTGGGCGATGTCCAGGTTCCACGCGGCCAGGGCGCTGGCCACCGTGACGCCGGCGGCGTCGGTGACCGCCAGCCTGGCGGGGTCGAGCGTGCCGGCCACCGCGCGGCTGCAGAACATGGACGCGGGAAAGCGCGAGCCTTCCTCGTCGCCGAAGGCGATGACCTCGATGGCGAACGGTAGCCTGCGCCCCTGTGCATGCAGCGCAGCGACGCATTCGATCCCGAGCAGGATGCCGAGCGGGCCGTCGTAGCGCCCGGCATCGCGCACGCTGTCCAGGTGGCTGCCGATCAGCAGCGCCGGCGTGTCTGGCCGCGTGCCGGCGTACCGGCCCACCAATGTGCCGAGGGGATCGATGCGCACCTGCATGCCGGCCGCCCTCATCCAGGTGCCCACCTGTTCCACCGTGGCGCGGTGGGCAGGACCAAGCCAGCCGCGGAATAGCCCGGTATCGCTATCGCTGTAGGGCGCAACGCCCAGCGCGTCGCAGCGTGCCACCGCACGCGCACCGCCAGGAGCGGTGAGGTCGGCGGTCGCTTGGCGGGACGGCAGGGCAGCGGGCATCGACAGGACCAACGGGGCTCGCGGAGCCTTCAACAGCGGTCCAGGAGCAGGCGGGAGAGGTGACGCTTGGACTATAGGGAGGCAGTCCTGTCGCCATCAAAGAGTTTTTTCGCGGGCTTGTGCTGCAAAAAATGCAACGCGGTGCCTGGCCCGATGGCATGGGGCTGCCGGCGGCAGGCGTGCCCTTGCGAGAACCTCATCCGGCGAACGCGTGCGCGTGCCAGCGGCACCTCGGCCACGGTCGTGCCCGCACCGGTTGGCGGCAACGCCGCGAATGCACCGCAACGCCGTGGGTGCTGCGTCACGCGCAGCCCATGCGCCACACGCCGCGCGAAGGAAAACCTCGGAACGTGCTCATGGGGCGGGGGCGGCTGTTCATACAGTTCGGGAGGATCGCGCTGCAACTGCATCGGCCGATCGACTGCATGGCGCTGCTGCGGTCAGGCGCGCCTTCGCGCGCGTGCGGCAGCCAACGGCATGGCGGGGCTGCCTGGCGCCGCTCAACCGCCGTCCGCACATCCAAGGTCGTGCCGTAACGCAGCCACGCACTCGTCCACGAAGGTGCGCACCTTCGACGAGCCGCGGCGGCCTTCGACATGGACCACGTGCACCGGTTCGGGCGCGATTTCGAAGGCATCCAGCACGCTGACCAGCGTTCCGTTTTGCAGGTGTTGGCGGACCTGGTAGGACGGCACTTGCGTGAGGCCCCACCCATCCACTGCGGCAACGATGGCGGCGTTGAATGCGCTGACGCTCAGGCGCGAGGCAACGTCCACCTCATGCGCACGGCCATCCAGACGAAACGCCCACTTGGGCGCGCGTTCGGCCGCGGAGGTGGAAATCGTTGCATGCTGCGGCAGCCTGTCCGGGTGCTGCGGTATGCCGTGTTCTGCAAGATAGCCGGGCGAGGCACAGACCATGCGACGGACGCTGCCGACCGGGATGGCAGTCAGCGACGAATCGGGCAACGTGCCGATCCGGATCGCCACATCGATGCCTTCCTCCAGCAGCGGCACGACGCGGTCCACCAGCAGTGTCCGTGCGCGCATCGCCGGGTAGCGGCTGAGGAAGTGCGCCACGACAGGTGTGACATGCAGTGCACCGAACATCTGCGGGGCAGTCACGGTGAGCAAGCCGCTGGGGAGCGTATGCAGGCCAGCGGCGCGGCTTTCGACATCCTCCAACTCGGCCAACAGGCGCCGGCAGTCGCTTGCATACTGCTGGCCTGCTGCGGTGAACCGCATGGTGCGTGTGCTGCGCACCACCAGCAGCACGCCCAGCCGCGCTTCCAGCTGCGCGATGGTGCGCGTGACCGTGGCGGTGGAAATGCCGAGATGGCGTGCGACACCCGCAAAGCTGGTGTGCTCGGCCAGCGCGGCAAACAGCGTCATTTCCTGGATGCGGTCCACCTGCGCCTCGACTTCGACAATCACCTTCGACCGGGCACGCAGCCTAGCAGCCCGATGTGAGCAACCCCTGGATGCCGCATGCGCCATGCAGCGCATGCAAACGCAACAGTGGCCGCGGCATTGCGTGCGATGCAATGCTCAATTGAATCCCAGGGTGGTTCTCGTGCTGGACCGGCGCACCTAGCATGGCCGCCTTTCCACACGCTTTGCCGCACCAGCATGCACGCCGACCCACGCATCAATTCCCACCGGCAACATGCGCCGGCGTTACACGGGCGCCGCTCCATCCTGCGCCTGGGGTGGATTGGCACGGCACTGGCCCTGGGGGCCGGCAGATTGCGTGCAGCCGACACTTCCGGCGCATACACCCCACCACTTGACGGAGGCAGCATGTCCCACGACTCCACCCAGCGCATCAGGTATCGCACCCAGCAGGTTGGCGATGTCCAGGTGTTCTATCGCGAGGCAGGGCGCAAGGACGCACCGGTCCTGTTGCTGTTGCATGGGTTTCCCAGTGCCAGCCACATGTTCCGCGACCTGATGCCGCTGCTGGCAAGCCAATACCGTCTGATCGCCCCGGATCTCCCCGGCTTCGGCATGACCAAGGCACCGCCGCGTGGGCAGTTCGATTACACCTTCGAGGCGCTCTACAAGGTGATCGAAGGCTTTACCGACGCCTTGGGGCTGACGCGTTATGGCCTGTACCTGTTCGACTACGGTGCACCGGTCGGCTTCCGCCTTGCGGCCGCGCATCCGGAACGGGTGAGCGCCATCATCAGCCAGAACGGCAATGCCTACCTGGAGGGCTTCAGCGACCAATGGGACGCCTGGCAAGCCTACTGGCGTGAGCCAAGCGCCGCCAATCGCGAGGCCTGCCGTGCATCGTTGTCGCCGCAGACCATTCGTGAGTGGCAGTACGGTACCGGTGTCGCGCCCGGGGCACTGTCGCCGGACGGCTACATGCTGGATATCGCCTACATGGCGCGCCCGGGCGCCGAAGAGATCCAGCTCGACCTGATCCTGGATTACCGCAGCAACGTGGCAGCGTACCCGGCATTCCAAGCGTATTTTCGTACCCATCAGCCGCCATTGCTGGCCGTGTGGGGCAAGCACGACCCAGCCTTTATCCCGGCCGGCGCACAGGCCTACCGCAAGGATCTGCCAAAGGCCGAAGTGCACCTGCTGGACACGGGGCACTTTGCACTGGAGACGCATGCGGTGGAGATTGCGCACTCCATCAGTGAGTTCTTGTCGCGTACGCTCGCGCCGTCTGTATGACGCGTGGCCGTGTTGATGCCACTGCATCGCCAACGTGCGCTGAGGTCCAACGGCGCTGCCTGACACAGGATCGCCAAATGCTGCCGTTCTGGAGCGGCCTTGCACTGCTTCGAGATGTGGTTGGTAGTCCAGTGTGAGATGGCGCGCACTCACACTGGAGCAGACGGTACGGGGCTTGAAGCACCTAACAAAAACGACTGCGCCGCCGCCAGGCGGGCGCGGCCGGTGCCCGGAATCGGCATGTACCACACGTACACTGCGGTTCTGAGCGCGCCTTCCGCGCCCACCTGACGGCGGCGCGCGACGTGCTGTTGGCCGCGCTCAGTCTGCCGACAGCGACCCAAGGGTGAAGCCGGAAACCGCATTGACCTTGCCACGCCACAACACGCCACGGTTGCTTGGCAGCGGCTGGCCGCCCGGTGAGAAGCAACGCGCATCGATCAGGTGGATGAACTGCGGCGGCGTGCTGCTCTGCTGCGCATCGTCTTCGGAATCGTAGATGCTGGCGTGGCTGGCAAACGCGCGACGGATATCTTCTTTTTCATCGGCCGCGCCGGGGTAGGCCGCAGAGAACTCCTGCGCAAATGCCTCGAAATACCGCTTGCCGCTGACCAACTGGCCGGAAATGACGATGCCTTCGACAAACAGCGTGACGCCGAACTGCACGTCCGAGGTGTTGGCAATGCCGACCAGCTTCTGCAGATACCAATCCACGCTCTGGCCATCGAACGCCAACTTGACGTCTTCCAGCGACGGTTGATGTTGATCTTGGTCTGTCATGTTGCTCTCCTTGAGTGGATTGGACGACGCGTTAGCCGTAACGCAGATGTGGATGGCGCGCCCTTGGCGTGCCTAAGCATGGCACACGGATCGCCAAGGTTGCCGTGGTTGGGTTCGCTACGAAGGCTCCGGCACGACGGTCTTGCGACACATGGACACTTTCACCCGGTGCATGCCCATGGCGCGCATGGGGCGAGCGACCGCAGCGGAACGACCGCCCTAGTCACCACCCCGCCACCACCCCATCGGAGCGCGGATCACTGGCGCCGCTGATCACGCCATCGACCTCACGCACCAAGGCACCGGCATGCCCCATCACCGCGCTGTACGCCGGCAGCAGTTCCACCGCATGCCCGGCGTTGCGCAGGGCTTGCACGACGGCCGGGTCGAAGCGGTCTTCCAGCTTCAACGCCGTGCTGTCTTCGCCCCAGGTGCGGCCGAGCAGCCAGCGCGGTGCGCTGACCGCCTGCTGCAGCGGCATGCCGAAGCGGGCGTAGCGGGAGAACACGGCGGCCTGGGTTTGCGGTTGGCCTTCGCCGCCCATGGTGCCGTAGGCCATCACGCGGCCATCGTCGAAGGTGGCCAGTGCCGGGTTGAGGGTGTGGAAGGGTTTGCGGCCTGGGGCAAGGGCGTTCCAGCCATCGGGGGCGAGGCGAAAGCTGCAGCCTCGGTTCTGCCAGGTGATGCCAGTGCGCGGCAGCACCAGGCCGGAGCCGAATTCGAAGTAGGTGGACTGGATGCAGCTGACCGCGCGGCCGTGCGCGTCGATGGCGCCGAACCAGACGGTGTCGCCTGCTTGCGAGGGCTGTGGCCACGGCAGTGCGGCGCTCATGTCGATGCGTGCGGCGAGCGCATCGAGTGCGGTGCTGTCGTCGAGCAGGGCTTGCGCGTCGAGCGTCATCCAGGCGGGGTCGCCCAGGTGTGCGTCGCGGATCAGGAACGCCTGCTTGCTGGCTTCGATCAGCCCGTGCAGGTGTGCGTAGCTGTCTGCGTCTTCCACCTTCAGGCGATCGAAGAGCGCCAGGATCAACAGCGAGGCGAGCCCCTGCGTGGGGGGCGCGTGGTTGTAGAGGCGCGCGCCCTGGATGACAACCGATAACGGCACGCTGACGTCGGCGCGATGGATCGCCAGGTCGTGTGCGCTGAGCGGGCTGTCCAATGCCTGCAGGTCTGCGGCGATATCGTGTGCGATCGCGCCACGATAGAAACTCTCCAGCCCTTCATCGGCGAGCCGCTGCAGGGTGCGCGCGAGCTGCGCCTGGTGCAGCAGCGCGCCTTCGCCCAGCGGGACGCCGTGCGGCTCAAAGATCTCGGCATAGGCGCCGGGTTGCAGACGCAGTTCTGCGCCCTTGCTGGCGGCGATCTGCGCCCCGCCCAGCGTGACCGGCACGCCGGCGCTGGCGTGATGGATCGCATCGCTCAACAGGCGTTGCAGCGACACGCTGCCGTTTGCCTGCTGCAGGGCCAGCGCCCAGCCGGAGACGGTGCCGGCCACGGTATTGGCCGCGCCTGGCCCGCGCCACGGAACGTGGGCGTGGCCGCGATAGAAATCCAGTGTTGCCGCCTGCGCCGCGCGGCCGCAGGCATCGATGGCATGCACGCGGCCATCGGGTTCGTGGATGAGCCAGAAGCCATCGCCGCCGATGCCGGTCATGTGCGGGTAGACCACCGCCAGGCAGGCGGCGGTGGCCACGACCGCTTCGACGGCATTGCCGCCGTCGCGCAAGACATCGCGCCCGGCCTGTGCGGCCAAGTGGTGCGGTGCGACCACCATGCCGCGGCGCGCGCGCAGGGTATGCACCATCAGCGTGACTCCGGCGGCGGGCTGAAGGCGAGCAGGCCGTCGCGTTCGAGTTGCGCGGCCAGCGCAAACAGGCGGTCTTCACGGCCGGGCGCGGCGATCAGTTGCACGCCCAGTGGCAGGCGCCCGGGACGCGGCAACGGTGCGGCCAGCACCGGGCAGGCGGCCAGGCCGAGTGGCTGGGTAAAAATGCCCAGGTTCGCGCGTGCGGAGACGGGCAAACCGTCGATCTGGATGGTGTCCTGGTCGATGCGTGGCGCCACGCACGGGGTGGCCGGCGCGATGAGCACCTCCACCTGGTCCCACAGCGCGTGCATGGCATCGGCAAACCATTGTGCGAAGCGGTGCGCATCGGCCACCGCGCTGGCGGGCAGCTGCAAGCCGGCGAGCAGGCGGTCGCGGGTGGCCGGGTCGAACTGCGCGCCGTGCGCGGTGAGTGCGCTGCGGTGACGATGCCCGCCTTCGGCAGCGGTCAGGACGAAGGCAGCGGCGCGTGCGCGTTCGGCCTCCGGCAGGTCGATCGACGAAAGGCTGTTGCAGGCGGTGAGCAGGGCCTGCAGCCCGGCCTCCAGATCCGGATCCAGATTGCGTTCAAACCAGCCGCCCAACCGCGCGACACGCAGGTTGCCGGCATGGCACGAAGGCAGCGGCTGCCCGCGCAGTACCTCATGGACGCGGCGCAGGTCGGCCACCGAGGTGGCGAATGGGCCGGCCACGTCCAGTGCGTCGACAAACGGGAACACGCCATCCAGGGGCACGGCGCCGTGCGTGGGGCGCAGGCCGTAGATGCCGCACAGCGCGGCCGGCACGCGGATGGAACCATTGGTGTCCGAGCCAAGCGCGAACGGCACCAGCCCGGCCGCCACCGCAGCCGCCGAGCCGCCCGACGAGCCGCCCGCCAGATGCTGGAGATCGTGCGGATTGGCGGTGGTGCCGTAATGCGCGTTGACGGTGGCAAAACCGTACGCGAATTCGTCCATGTTGGCGGTACCCACCAGCACGGCCCCGGCGTCGCTGAGCCGTTGCACCACCGCCGCATCGCGGCTGGCCGGCGGGCAGTGCGCACGCACCGCGGCGCCGGCGGTGGTGACCTGCCCGGCTACGTCGAACAGGTCCTTGACCACGAATGGCACGCCGGCCAACGCGCCCCCGTCGCTGCCCCCGGCAAGCGCGGCCTGCACGCGCGCGGCATCAGCCGCGGCACGCGCCGGCAGCAGGCGGGTGATGGCGCACAGGCGGTCGTTGGCCTGGTTGATGCGCGTCAGCGTCTGGGTGGCCAGTCGCGCGGCCAGCGTGGGCTGGCTGCGCGTGGTGCTGACGATGGAGGCAATCTGGCCGCGCGCACCGCCGCCCTCGTGTGCCGTTGCAGGCGGCGCATGGAAGCTGGCCAGCAGCTGCGCGTGCCCACGCAGCACTTCGGTATTGCGATCGACGCCTGCCTGCCATTGCGCGGGGAGTTGCATGGATCACCTGTTGGAAAGCGGGGATTGGGGAGTTGAGATTCGCTTGTCTGCTTGTCTGCTTGTCTGCTTGTCTGCTTGGCGTGCGGGTCGTGCAAACGTGCTGGCTGATGCGTTGAGAGCCGACACGAGGCTGTCGGGATTGCGCGTCACCGTTACGCGGTCGTTGTGACCGCAAAGACCGCAGACGTGCAGCTTCCGGCATTGGATCTAATCATGCAGCAGCGTCATCGCGCGTCTTTCTGTCTCACGTCCTGATCGAACGGCTCTCTCGCGGAGCGAGAAGGCAAGGTTTGCGCGCCACCGGTGCGCGTGCATGGGAGCGTTCGCATCGCAAACGCGGGCTGGGGCGCTGGCGGCGTTGGGCGAGGCTGTCACGGCAGTTGGAGATGTGCCAGGCATTTGTTTCCACATTCCTCACCAGCGACTCTACCGATGCAGCACTGTCATCCGCATATCGAACCTTCATTCGCCCTGCGGGCACCTTGTTCCATCAAGGGGACCGAGGTCCGATGGGAAAAGGGGAAGTGGTAACCCCACTGCCGGTGGTTGCGGCGCGGTGAGGCGGTCGACCAGCAGCTGTTCGAATGCCGGCACGTCCACCGCATGCACCACCGTCTGCGCCTGCTCGCCCAGCCCGGGCTGATACCCCGGTGCCCACGACAAGATGTCGCCGTACCCGGCATCGAAGGCGGTGTTGGTGTCGACGTACAGCGTTTCGGTGCGGGTGGCCAAGTCGGGGCGCAGCCACACGGCCGTGGCCAGTTCGTCCCACATCGGAAAGCCCGGCTCGCGGCGGCGCAGTGCATGGCCAATCGTGGTGTCGGCCGCACTCATGCGCGCCAGCAACTCGGCGGTGAGTTCGGTGGCGGTGGAGGGGTCGACCGGCACCATGGTGATCTGCCGCCACGGCGCGCGCATGACGATGCTGGCCGCTTCCGGGTCCCAGCGGATATTGAATTCGCGTCGCGGCGAATTGACGAACTCGCGTGCGAATTGCTGCGCACTCACGCTATTGCGTTGCTGCCGTGGATTGAGGCTGCCACCCATATAGACCAGCTCGCGCGCCAACGTGGCAAAGGACGGGTCCAGCGATTGCGCCAGTGCCAGATTGGTCAACGGGCCGGTTGCGATGATGCTCACCTCGCCCGGGTATTGACGCACCATGCGCAGCATGAACAACGCGGCCGGCTCGTCTGCGGGGCGCACCACGCTGGGATTGCCCAATGCCAGCTCGGGCACCACATCGTGGGCGTGATAGCGCGGCGCGCTTTGCATGGTGTCCCCGTCCACCCAGTGCCTGGTCCATGCGCCTTTCCAGACGAGTTTGCCGTACAGCGCTTCCCAGCGCTCGGTGGCCAACTCGCTGTTGAGCAGCGGATGCACCGGGCCGGGAAGCACTGGAATCTGCGGATGGCCAGCCAGTTCCAGCAGGCGGCAGGTATGCGCCAGCGCCTCATCGCGCCAGATATTGCCGCTGACGGCACTGATGCCCAGCACCTGCACGTCGGGCGATTGCAACAGCAGCAGCTGTGCGGGCGTGAAGCCGTCGATGTCGTCTTCGAGAATGACGCGGCGTCTGGATGAGGGGCGGTGCGGATCGGTCATTGCGTTCTTGTCGTGGAAGATTGAAGGCGTTGCAACGGCGATGGAGAGAGGCATTTGTAGGAGCGTGCCTGCGCGCGACGGTGCGTTACCGGTTAAGCCCGTTCGTGCTCGGGCGCGCTCCTACGTTGCATATGTCATGTCGTTGTCGGTGCTATCTGTGCTGCAGCAATAGCGTGCGCTCGTACTGGGCCAGGTCGGTTTCCAGCTGCCATTGCAACCGCGCCTTTTCGCTGCTCTGGCGGAATGCGCGACAGGCAGCGTCATCGGTTTCGCGCTGCAACGCCGTGGCGCAGGCCTGCGCAACTTTACCGTCGGCATCCCACAGGCTGGTGCCCGGCAGGAAGCTGTAGGTGAGGCCATTGCGGGCCAGCTGTTTGAGCGTGGGGTAGTCGAGGCCTTGTTCCTGCATCGCGCGTTGGTACTCGTGGGTCATGTCCGCACGCGAGACGCCGGCATCGTCGGTGGACAACACCACCGGCACGCCGGCACGCAGATACAGCGCCAGCGGATGCGCCATGCCCTTGACGCCCAGGATCACATCGTTGCTGGTGAGGTTGATCTCCACCGCAACCTGTTCGCGTCGCATGCGTTGCAGCAGTGCTTCGGCATCGTCCTCGTAGGGCAGGTCCACGCCATGACCGATGCGGCGTGCACCGGCATCCACCGCCTGCCGAATATGCGAGCGCAGCTGCGCCGGCGGCACCAGCCCCAGCGCCAGCTCGCCGGCATGCAGCGACAGCGGCACACCGGGATAACGCGTTGCGAAGAAGCGGAACATCGCCATGTGCCGCGCGTAATCGGCCAGCGCCACTGGATTGTCTTCCGGCGCGACGATGTTCAGCGCCACCGCGCGGCTGCCGCCGGCCGCGATCAGCGCATGCGCCAGCGCCATCTGCCCGAACACCATCGGCTGCGGCAGCACGCGCAGCACATACGGAACATAGCGGTACTCGACCGTGCAGCCGGGGCGTGCATCGGCCTGGTCGCAACGCAGTACGCGCCGGACCTGCGCGTCGATGTCGGCAAGATCGCGTTGCGCGGCCTGCACCAGCGGCGCCAGGTCGGGCTGCAACGCACGCAGGTTGGCTGCGTCGTCCTCGCCCTTCCACGGCAGTAACTGCATGCGCTTGGCAGCCTGATCCATCTGCGGCGGGTTGGCGATGATTTCCACATACGGCACGCGGTCGCGTGCGGCCTGCTCCAGCACTGCGGCGACGGTGTCGGCGACACGGGTGCGGACCACCGCATCGAACTTGCCGAAGGTGCTGAAGAACTGATCGTGGCCGCTGGGGTGCGTTGGGCCTGGCAGGAAGTTGCGCATCGACAGCGAATTCACTATCCGCCCGTACAGCGCGGCATTGCGGGTCGCCAGGCCGCCCGCCGGCTCCTGGCCGGCCCCGCAGGGCGGCGCGCGCAGGCTCAGGTCGTCCAGTTGCACGCAGGCGCCATCGTCGCTGGCCCACTGCAGATAGTCTTCCGCATACACCGAACCGGAGAGGTGGTTATGCAGGTCGCCACCTTTCGGCATGGCCTGCAGCCAAGTGCGTAGCTGTGCCGGCTGCGCGGCCGCCTCACGGAACAACTGCGACACCTGCAGTTGGCGTTGTTGCGCAGGCGCCGGTGCTGGTGTTGGCCGTGCGTGCACGGCAACGGGCAAGCACGCCCACACGCTCAGGATCAGACAGCGGCAAACAAATGGCATGCAGGAGACTCGTTTTGAGAGACGGTGGCGTGCGACGGCCGGCGGCCCCATAGCGTGCCCACCAGCGCGATCCGAAGCCACCCACGTACGCGCCGGCAAGCAGACCTGGAACACGTGGAGGCGCGCATCATTCCAGCGCATAGCGCAGCACGAACAAGCACGCGATGGCCCAGGTGGCCGGGTGCACCCCACGCCAGCGGCCGCTGCCGAGCCTGAGCGCGGCATAGGTGACGAAGCCGAACGCAAGCCCCGTCGCAATGGAATAGGTCAGCGGCATGGCGAGCATGCAGATGGCGGCCGGCAAGGCGTCGCCCACATCGTCCCACTGGATCTGCGTGCATTCGCGCAGCATCACCGAGGCCAGGTAGATCAGCGCGGGTGCGGTGGCGTAGGCCGGCACCATCGCGGCCAGCGGCGAGAACAGCAGGGCAAGCAAGAACAAGGCGGCAACCACCAGCGCGGTGAGGCCGGTGCGCCCGCCCACCTGCACGCCGGCGGCGCTTTCCACATAGGCAGTGGTGCTGGAGGTGCCGAGCAGCGAGCCGGCCAGGATGGCGGTACTGTCGGCAAGCAGCGCGCGGTCGAACTGGCGGCGCTGCGCGGGCGTGTGCAGCAGGCCGGCGCGTTGCGCCACACCCATCAGCGTGCCGGTGGCGTCGAACATTTCCACCAGCACGAACACCAGCACCACATGCAGCACCGCAGCGAGCGCACCGCCGCCGCCATGGCCGTGCAAGGCGCCGACGATATCCAGCTGCAGCAAGGTGGGCGCCAGGCTTGGCGGCAGCGCCAGGACGCCTTGGTAGCGCACCAGCCCCAACGCCAGCGCCGCGCCGGTCACCGCAAGAATGCCCAGCAACATGGCACCCCGCACGCGGCGCACTTCCAGCACGCCGATCAGCAGCAGCCCGGCCAGCGCAAGCAGTGGCTCGGGCCGGTGCAGATCGCCCAAGGTCAGCAAGGTCTGTGGATGCGCCACCACCAGCCCGGCCTTCTGCAGCCCGATCAGGGCCAGGAACAAGCCAATGCCCGCCGCAATGGCGCTGCGCAAGGTGGGCGGAATGCCATCTACCAACCAGCGCCGCGCGCCGGTGACGGTGAGCAGCAGAAAGAGGCAGCCGGAAACGAACACCAGCCCCAGGGTCTGCTGCCAGCTGTAGCCCAATGTGGCGACCACGCTGAAGGCGAAGAATGCGTTCAGGCCCATGCCGGGCGCCATGCCGATGGGGTAGTTGGCCAGCACGCCCATCAGCAGCGAACCCAGTGCTGCAGCCAGGCAGGTGGCCACGAACACCGCGCCGTGATCCATGCCGGTGGTGGCCAGGATGTCGGGATTGACGAAGACGATGTACGCCATCGTCAGGAAGGTGGTGGCACCGGCCAGCAGTTCGGTGCGCACGCTGCTGCCGTTGGCGGCGAGCGCAAAACCGGGCCAGCGCATCAGCATGCGCTCGGGGCGTACAGCCGGTTGACGGCAGGACAAACGAACATCGGCAGAGATCTCATCGATATGGGGCGGGGTGCGTGGCAGGGCGCGCACGCGGGCGGCCCATCTTGCCCTGTTGCGCTGCGCTTGCCACGGGCATCGGGCAGGGATTGCGGTGCGAGGGGAACTCACAAACCGTAGCGTGGCGTCGTGCTGCGGCGATATCGCGCATTGTCGCCCTGCCTGTGCCTCGGCCACGTGCGCATCGCAGCGCCGATGCGGTAACGGATGGCACGGTACGTTACGTGCCATTGGTGTCCGCAAGCGAATCCTCCGAGAGCGCGACGTGACGGAACAAGCGCGATCGCACGGCGTAGGCGGCATTCACAGATCCAGCACCAACCGTGGCGAGCGGCTGCGCGAACAGCACACGGTGATCTGCCGGTTGGCGGCGCGTTCGGCGTCGCTGAGCACGCTGTCGCGATGATCTGGCGTGCCAGCCAGCACGCCGGTCAGGCAGGCGCCGCACATGCCTTGTTCGCACGACAGCGGCACCTCGATACCGGCATCGCGCAAGGCGCTGGCGATGCTGCAATCGGCCGGCACCTGCACCACGCGGCCGCTGGCAGCCAGTTCCACCTCGAACGCGCTGTCGGCATCGTGGGCGAGGCTGGGCGCGGCGGCGAAGTGTTCGCGATGCAGTTGCGCCGCCGTCCAGCCATGCGCCTTTGCCAGCACGGTGAAGTGGTCCATGAACGCCGCCGGCCCGCACAGATACAGCTGGTCGCGCGCACGTGCCTGGCGCAGTTCCTCGGGCACATGCACGCGTGGACTCTGCCCGCCATCGCTCAGGTGCAGGTACACCTGCCCATGCGTAAAGCCTTGTTGCAGCCGCTGCGAAAACGCCACATCCGCATGCCGGCGTGCGTAGTAGTGCAGCACGAAGGGCTCGCCGCGCGCTTCCAGTGCTTGGGCCATCGACAGCAGCGGGGTGATGCCGATGCCGGCCGCCAGCAGCACATGGCGCTCGCCGGGGTGCAGCGGAAACAGATTGCGCGGTGTGGAGATGCGCAGGCGGTCGCCGGGCGCGAGCTGTTCGCACAGATGCCGCGAGCCGCCACGCGAGGCGTCTGCCAGCTTGACGCACAGCAGATAGTGGTCGCGCACATGCGGCGCGCTGGCGATCGAGTATTGGCGAATCAAGCCATCCGGCAGATGCAGGTCGACATGCGCGCCGGCCTCGAATGCCGGCAACTGGGCGCCCACCGGTTCCAGCCGGATCGCGCGCTGGCGGTGGCCCTGATCGACGACGTCGGCAACGCGCACTTCATGCAGGCTCATGCGGGTGTCCTCGGCCGTCAGCGCAGGAAGAAGTCGCTATAGCCCTGGCTGCGCAGCCCGCGGCGATAGGCGATGGAACTGCGATCGGCGGGAATGTGCACTTCCAGCAGCGGGTCCAGCGGCAAATACTCCGGCCGCTGCGCTTCCACCATGGCGCGGTCTTCTTCGAACACGCGCAGGTTGAAGGCGTGCACGTCTTCCACCGGCAGATGGGTGTCGAAATTGCGCGCGATCGGCACCAGCAGCCGGGTGGCGTGCTTGGACACCGGGCTGGCGGCATTCATGATCACCAACCGCTTGCCCGGTACCGGGAAGTGGATGGTGAGCGTGGCGGTGAAGGGCAGATGCACTTCGAAGTGGCGTAGCCACTGGAAGTCCGGCGCCACGTCGGGCAGCGGCATGTCCACCGAATAGTTGGCCACGGTGCTCAGGTAATCGGCGTTGAAGCCGGTCGGCGTTTCGGTGGTGGTGTAGGCCGGCACTTCGCGCTTGTCCGGCTGTGCGAACGTGGCGGTGTGCACGAAGGCGAAATGCGCCACGTCGATGAATCCTTCCAGCTGCCGCGCGGCGCTGCCGCCGATGTCGAAGGCCGGGCAGACGATCTGCTGGAAGCCGTCTTCGTCCCAGCCCGGCATCGGTGGAATCTGGATGTCCGCATCGCTCACCCCGGCCGGCTTGGCCAGGCACACCCAGATCAGCCCGTAGCGTTCGGCCACCGCATAGGTGTGCAGACGCATCCTGGCCGGGATGTTCTGGCTGGGGCTGGCCGGGATATGGTTGCAGCGCCCGCCCGCGCCGAAGCGCAGGCCGTGATAGGCGCACACCACGCCGCCGCCATCGGCCGTGCCCATGCTCAGCGGCACCCCGCGGTGCGGGCAGACGTCGCGCGCGGCCACCAACTCGCTGCCCAGCCGGTACAACACCAGCGGCTCGTCCAGCAGGGTGGCCTTGAACGGCGCTTCGCTCACCTCGCTGCTCAGCGCCACCGCATGCCAGTGCCGGGCCAGGCGCTGCCAATCGGCGGCCTCGAAGGTGCAGTGCAGCGGCAGGGCGGGGACGGCGACATCCATGGGCGGTCTCTGGCGTGGGGCGGGAGCGGTGCCGGATTGACTCTAGGAAGCCGGGGGTGTGTGATCAAACATCGATTTTCAGCCCAGCCATTGCAAAAAATGCAACGCCAACCGAGCCCCGCCGCATGCTGACCTTTTCGCGCTTTACCCGGTATTTCATCGAAGTGGCCCGCTGCGGCAGCATCCGCAAGGCCTCCGAGGTGTTGCACGTGTCGGCGTCGGCGATCGACCGGCAGATCCTCAAGGCCGAAGAAGAACTGGGCGCCCAGCTGTTCGAACGCCTGCCCGGCCGGCTGCGGCTGACCGCTGCCGGCGAGCTGTTGCTGGTGGACGTGCGCGGCTGGGAGAAGGCCTACGCACGCACCCTGGAGCGCTTCGACGAGCTCAAGGGCCTGCGCCGGGGGCATGTGGAGATCGCCATGATCGACGCGCTCAGCGAAGGCGTGGTGCCCGCGGCGGTGGCCGCGCTGGTGCAGGAGCACCCGGGCATCACCTTCAACCTGTCCACCGCGCACAACCAGCGGGTGATGGAAATGGTGACCTCGGCCGATGTGGATATCGGCCTGCTGCTGGACCCGGTCAGCAGCGTGGACCTGGAGGTGCGCGCGTTTGCGGACATTCCGCTCGGCATTGCGATGCCGGTGGGGCACCCGTTGAGCACCCGTACCGAGCTGCAGCTGAGCGAGACGCTGGAGCACCGTCTGTTGCTGCCGGCCGCGCCGTTGATCGTCGGCGAGCACGCCAAGGTGCTGTACCAGCGCCAGCACATCGATGTGAAGCGGCTCACCCACTGCAACGACGTGCGCACCCTGCGCGGCCTGGTGCGTGCCGGCGCCGGCGTGGGGCTGATGTCGTGGCTGGACGCCGCCCCGGACGTGGCCGACGGGCGCCTGGCCTTCGTGCCGTTTCGTCAGCACCTGACCAAACCGATGACGCTGGCGCTGTGCGTGGCCCCGCAGCGGCAGCTCTCGCGTTCGGCGCAGCTGGCGATCCAGGCGCTGGCGGCAAAGATCGATGCGATGGCGGTGCCGGCGGTGGGGTGAGTGTGTCGCGCAGGCGGCCCTCATCCCTGCCCTTGTCACACAGGGGGAAGGATCGCGCGTTCGTGCAGGCTTGTGGCTGAGGCACCGCTGACCGCATGCAGATCCCGTTACGGATGCTCTTTCCCCCGCCTGCCGGAGCAGGTGCCCGCAGGGCGGATGAGCAACCTCACCCAGTACAATCACCCCTGTTCTTTCAGGCGACACCGCAGCATGCAATTGATCGATATCGGCGCCAACCTCACCCATGACGCGTTCGATCGCGATCGCGATCGCGATGCGGTGCTGCAACGCGCACGCGATGCCGGGGTGGCGCAGCTGGTAATTACCGGCGCCAGCCGCGAGCATTCGCCGCTGGCCCTGCAACTGGCGCAGCAACACCCCGGATTCCTGTACGCCACCGCCGGCGTGCATCCGCATCACGCAGTGGAATTCACTGCCGAATGCGAAGCGGAAATGCGCACCCTGCAGGCGCATCCGCAGGTGGTGGCAGTGGGCGAGTGTGGGCTGGATTACTTCCGCGATTTTGCGCCGCGCCCTGCGCAGCACAAGGCCTTCGAACGCCAGCTGCAGTTGGCCGCCGACAACGGCAAGCCGCTGTTCCTGCACCAGCGCGATGCGCATGAGGATTTCATCGCCATCATGCGCAGCTTCGAAGGCCGCCTGGGTGCGGCGGTGGTGCACTGCTTCACCGGCACGCGCGACGAACTGTTCGCGTATCTGGACCGCGACTACTACATCGGCATCACCGGATGGCTGTGCGATGAGCGCCGCGGTGCGCACCTGCGCGAGCTAGTGCGCAACATTCCGGCCAACCGGTTGATGATCGAAACCGATGCGCCGTACCTGCTGCCGCGCACGCTCAAGCCGATGCCCAAGGACCGCCGCAACGAGCCGATGTTCCTGTCGCATATCGTCCAAGAGCTGGCGCGCGATCGTGGCGAAGATGTCGCGGTGACCGCCGCCAACAGCACGGCCGCGGCGCGTGCGTTCTTCCGCTTGCCGGAGCCTGCCAGCGCCACGAGCGGCTGACAGCATCTCGCAATCGTGCCGCATTGGCGCGCTGTTACCGCAGTGCACGCGTGCCGCATGCCGCACCGAGCCGGCCACCTGCCGGCGGTGAGCGCAGTGCTGCTGTGCACGGCGCTGAGTGGATCGAGCTGCGCGCGGAAGTTTACGCGGCCAGCAATTCCCACCCCTGCGCATCGCGCAGGCGCAGGCCGGGTTCTGGCGCGTCCACGCTGATGCGCAGGCCGTCGGCCCAGGGCAGTTGCCGTTGTTGCGGAAACCACCGCCGGCGCTGGTCGACCACGATCAACAGGCCGTGGTCATCGCCCAAGGCCGCAAAGCCCTCCAGCGGCGGGGCGAAGGGTTGCAGGCCGAAGTGATGCGCCAGGCTGCGCGTCACCACCTCGACATTGTTGCTAGGCAGGCCGATTTCGCTCAGGCACCGCAGTTCTTCGCCGCCGAACTGGCCTTTACCGACCGGTGCATCCTGCAAGGCATTGCGCGCGATCAACTCCAGCACTGCGCCATCGGGCCCGGCGAAGTACACCGAGTGCGACTGCCACACGCCGTCCAGGGCGAAATGCTCGCGACCGTGTGCATCGCTCAGCAAGGTGGCGCGTGCGCCAATCCACTGCGCAGCGGCTTGGAAGCGCGACGGGGCCACGTTGAAGGCTAGATGCACGCTGCCCACCGGCCGCTGCGCCTGCACGCATTCCAGTGTGCTCCAGCCGATGCGCACCGCGTTGCCATGGATGGGCAACTGCAGTACATCGCGGTAGAAGCGCAGGGTCAGGTCGGGGTCCAGGCAGGGCAGTACCAGATGACGCAGATGCATGGCGGCAATGTCGTTGGAAAACCGGCATTGAACGACCTCAAGCGCAGTTGAGGTCAAGCGTTTCACTCTGCGCGTCGTAACCGGTGGTGAGTAAGTGCCGGCCTGCGGGCTGACCTGGCTGAGTTTTGCCTGCAATTGCTGGCATCGATCAATTTCAATGTTCACAGCCACTCGTTAGTTGCCCGACAGTTCGCTGCTTCGCAGGCCGGGCCTTCGCATACGCAAGCGGGATTTCCATCGACGTGGACGCGGCGTGCGCATCATTGCCTATGCTTTAGGAAAGCATGGGAGATGTACAAATGGGAAACTGCCTACGCATACCCTCTGCAAACATGGCGCCCGCGTTGCCGGAGCATGGCACCGCCGAAGCGTCCACCAGCAACCCCATGCCGCATGCAGGAAACATGACGGCTGGGCCGCAGGAGCACACTGCCGTCGAGGGTTGCGCAGGACGCCAGATTGCCGATATGTGGCTGTCATCCCTGGAGCGACCGGCCCGCAGACCCTCCGGGAGTAGGAGCCAATCCACTGCCCGGTTGCGCCCCCAATCGAAGTTGGAGAAGTTGACCGAGCAACGCCAATCGATGCTACAGCGCGCGATCATTCTGGAAGACCAGTGGCGGAGTCTTCAGGAACGCTGCGCGAGAACAAGTGTCGGCGGCCGGCAAGCATTCAATCTCGATATTCTCAAGGGAATCATTGACCGGGACAAACAGGCGTTGGAGCGCATGGGCGGTGAAGGTAGCTATATCGCTGAGCGCCACCTTCACCGAATCGAACGCACACTGCTGGATTTTGAGAAAAAAATCAGCAATCAAAAAAAACTGGAATCGCATCTTGCAAAAGCGAACGATTTCCTGGCCCGGCTGAAGCTGCTGAAAGACGAGCTCTCAAGCCGAGGCGAAAACAAGGGCATCTTGAATGATATCGATTTAAATATAAAAGACTTGGAAGGCATCTTGAATGAACTGACGAGGATTGATGCCAATGGTGCCGGCATCGAATACGACGGCTGCCGTGGGGGTGCCATCGCGTACTTCGATAGTGTCACTATATCGCTTGAAGCGATGCTTCGAAGCCATGATCCAGGCTATTCTGATTATCTGCGGCCTGCGCTGGCCAATGTCCTACAGGATGGTTACTCACCAAGCAGGCGGAAGGCGGTAAGCGATGCTGGGGTGCGCGGTGGCGCCAGCGATGGCATTTCTTGAAGAGCCAGCCCGCAGAGTCTCAATGGTCTCCATAGGACGGCGATTGGTCTTCCAAAGCGCAGCCACGTAACGTCTGCCTCGGTGTTCCCTGTGCGAGTAACAACCCGGCACTTCCCCGACGTCGATGATCTGGGAAACGATGGGTTGCTACTCGAACGATGTCTGCAGTGAGCGCCGGCCCCTCGCGGTCGGTGCATGCTCTCGTCAATGATCAGGGCCCAGGGTCAACATCGTTCCAACGGCATCAAGCAGGAACGTCGCTGTATCGTAGGTCGTGTGGCCAGCGCTAGATCAACTTGGCCAGCGCCCACAAATGCCGCACCAACGGTGTGGTTTCCAGTCCACCCGGCGCGGCGGCCAGGGCCAGTCGCGCCAGCGGCATATGGCCTTCGATATCCAGATAGCGCACGCCGGGCCGCTGCAGCTGCGCGGTGGAGGCGGGCACCACCGAAACGCCCAGCTCGGCGGCCACCAGATTGATGATGGACGACATCTGTGGCGCTTCCTGGGTGATGCGCAAGGTCACGCCGGAGTCGCGGCAGGCGGCGAGGATTTCGTCGTACAGGCTCGAGCCGAAACTGCGCGGAAACAGAATGAAAGGTTCCCCGGCCAGTGCGGCCAACGGCGCGCTGTTGCGCGTGGCCAGGGGGTGCGCGGCGGGGACGGCGATCTTCATCGGCTCGTCGGCAAAGCGCAGCAATTGCAGATCCGGTGGCGTGCTCAGCCCGTAGCGCACGAACGCCGCATCCAGACGGCCATCGGCCAGCCCGACCAGCAGGCTGGCGGTATTGGTTTCTTCCAGCAGCAACTCCACCTGCGGCCACTTGCGGCGGAAGTCGCGAATCAAGCGCGGCACCACCGGGCTGAAGGCGGCAGAGGCGGTGAAGCCCAGGCGCAACCGTCCGGATTCGCCACGCGCCACCCGGCGTGCGGTTTCGGCGGCGCGTTCCACATCGGCAAGCACGCGCCGCACCTCGCCCACAAACGCCTCGCCAGCCGGAGTGAGCTCGGCGCCGCTGTGGGTGCGCCGAAACAACGGCGTGCCCAGCTCGCGTTCCAGGGTCTGGATCTGCTGGCTGAGCGGCGGTTGGCCAATGCCCACGCGCGCGGCGGCGCGGGTGAAGTTGCCTTCTTCGGCAACCGCGAGGAAATAGCGCAGGTGGCGCAGCTCCATCCATCTGTTCCAGATATGGCAACTGCCGGCATCATATATTGGACAGGGGGTGGCGGCAGGCGAATACTCCCCTTCCCACGTCACACGTGCACTGCCGTGTCTTCCTCCGATCATCGCCCGGGTTTGTTGCCTGACCCACCCACCCGTTCCGGCCCCGACGCCGACGCCGACGCACCTGCAGCGGTGCGCATTCGCCTGGCGCTGTTTCTGGCCGGCTTTGCGACCTTTTCGCTGCTGTACAGCGTGCAGCCGCTGCTGCCGGAATTTGCGCGTGCCTTCAAGGTGGACCCAGCGACCGCCTCGCTGCCGTTGTCGCTGGCGACCGGTGCGCTGGCGCTGGCGATTTTTGGTGCTGGCGCAGTGTCGGAAAACCTGGGCCGGCGCGGATTGATGTTCGTGTCGATCGCATTGGCAGCAGGACTCAATCTGATTGCTGCGTTCCTGCCGCACTGGGGCGCGCTGGTGGTGATGCGTACCTTGTCCGGCATCGCGCTGGGCGGGGTGCCGGCGGTGGCGATGGTGTACCTGGGCGAAGAATTGCCGGCCAGCAAGATGGGGGCGGCCACCGGCCTGTACGTGGCCGGCAATGCCTTTGGCGGCATGAGCGGGCGCATCGTGATGAGCGTGCTGACCGACCACACCGATTGGCGCACCGCATTGGCGGTGTTGAGCGTGTTCGACCTGCTGTGCGCGCTGGCGTTCTTCTGGCTGCTGCCGCCGTCGCGCAATTTCGTGCGCCGGCACGGCATCAACCTGCGCTTCCATCTGCGCGCCTGGGCCGGGCACCTGCGCGATCGCAATCTGCCGTTTCTGTTCGCGCTGCCGTTCCTGTTGATGGGTGTGTTTGTGTGCCTGTACAACTACGCCGGCTTTCGCCTGGGCGGGCCGGAATTCGGCTTGAGCCAGAGCCAGATCGGGATGATCTTCAGCGCCTATGTGTTCGGCATCGTCAGTTCCTCGGTGGCCGGTGCGGCATCGGACCGGTTCGGGCGCGGGCCAGTGGTCACGATCGGCATCGTGCTGTGCGGGCTCGGCGTGGCGCTGACCCTGGCGCACGTGCTGGCGTTGGTGGTGGCCGGCATCGTGGTGGTGACGATCGGGTTCTTCATCGCGCATTCGGCCGCCAGCGCATGGGTGAGCCGGCTCGGTGGTGCGCATCGCAGCCATGCCGCGTCGCTGTATCTGCTGGCGTATTACGCCGGCTCCAGCGTGATCGGCGCGCTCGGCGGCTGGTTCTGGCAACACGGCGGCTGGGCCGCGTTGGTCGGCATGTGCCTGACATTGTTGATGCTGGCGCTTGCGTCGGCATACGTGCTGCGCCAACGTGCCGACGATGCACGCCCCTATGGCCGGTTTGCCCCGCATCCTGCGCGGGGCGAGTGATGCAGCGCGCCCGACGCTTCTAGCGCGCCCGCTGGCGCCGTGTGGCTTGCGCGGCTGAAGACGTGGCGGCCGTTGCATCCCCGGCTGCCTGCGCCAAGGTTGCCAACAGATGCGCACGCCGCCGCTCCAGATCGGCCAGCTGGCGCTCGATCAGCTGCAGGCGCGCGCGATGCGCCTGCGCGGTTTCCGGGCACATCTGCGCGCCTTCCACCAGGCGCATGCACTCAGGAAAGCCGACAATCTCATCCAGGTTGAAACCTGTTGCAATCAGGCGCTGTATCTGGCGCACCTGTGCAATGCATGCATGAGGAAAGACCCGGTAGCCGTTGGCGCTGCGCGAGGATGTCAGCAACCCGTGCGCATCGTAATGACGGATCGAACGCACGCTGGCGCCGGTCTGTTGCGCCAGCGCACCAATGCGCAGCAAGGGTTCAGAGCAAGCGGCCATGCGCCAAGCATACGCTGCGCGCACGGCTTTGACCCTCACATTGGTGTGAGGCTGCACGATCACGGCTCTTATTCGTCTGGAGCTCACCCGATGTCTGTTCGCCTGTTGCCCGGCAGCCGCATGCTGCCGCTGCGCTACCTGTTGGCGTGTGTGTTGTTGATATGTTCGATGTGGGCGACAGCCAGCCCGAGCGACATTGCGACCGCACGCAGCTATACCGTCACCGCACCCGATGGCGTGCGCCTGGCGGTGCAGGAGCACGGCGCCACCGATGGCACGGCCATCGTCTTCGTGCATGGCCTGCTCGGGAGTCGCATCAATTGGGATGCACAACTGGCCGATGTGCGCCTGCAGCGGTATCGGCTGATTACGTACGATTTGCGCGGGCATGGCGCTTCCGGCAGGCCGGCTGCCGCATCGGCGTATCAAGACGGCATGCGTTGGGCTGACGACCTGGCTGCCGTGTTGAAGGCCGCAAACGCGCGCCAGGCGGTCCTGGTGGGCTGGTCCCTGGGCGGCGCGGTGATCAGCAACTACCTGAGCCGATATGGCGATACCGGGCTTGCCGGCGTGGTGTACGTCGACGGTGTGATCGAACTGCGCGCAGAGCAGCTGGGCGCGCATCCGGCGGTCTATCGCGATCTGGTTTCGCCCGATCTGCGTACGCATCTGCAGGCGGTGCGGGATTTCCTGCGGCTGTGCTTTGCCACCCAACCGCCGGTGCCGGTGTTCGAGACCTTGCTGGCCAACGCATCGCTGGCCTCGTGGGACATGCAGCGTGCCGTGCAAGGCATGTCGATCGATATCGCCGGCCTGCAGCGCACGCGCCTGCCGGTGCTGCTGATGTACGGCGCGCGCGATGCCCTGGTCGCCACCGAGCCGACCGTGGCGCGTGCGCGCCAGCTCCAGCCGCGCGCGCAGACCGTGCTGTATCCGGATGCCGGGCATGCGCCGTTCCTGGAGGACAGTGCGCGTTTCAATCAGGATCTGCTGCGCTTTGTCGAACACTGAACGCGCCGCGCATTGAGCACCGGCAGCCACAACATGCCCCACCGCGGACGGCTCGAAACCACCCGCGCGGCCATGGCGTGATGCTGTACCGTCTGCGTGCCTGCATCCAGGACGGCGCGTTGCGCGTATTCGGTGTACATCTTCACTCGACGACGACGGTGTGATGTGCACAGCTATGCGCGAACAAGCGCGCCGGTCTGGCGGCCGACACGGCGCCGCGGCGGGCCGGGCACGTGGCGCTGGCGCAACGTGCTCCCATGGCTTTCCGGAACTACCACATGACCGCTGTCCCTGCCCACGACGATCACCCGCTGCAGGACTTCATCGCGCGCCATCGGCGCCTGTTCGTGCTCACCGGTGCCGGCTGCAGCACCGATTCGGGCATTCCCGATTACCGGGACCTGCAAGGCGGCTGGAAGCGTCCACAGCCGGTGACGTTCCAGGCGTTCATGGGCGAGCTATCCACGCGGCAGCGCTACTGGGCGCGCAGCCTGGTCGGCTGGCCGCGCTTCGGCCAGGCACAACCCAATGCCACCCATCACGCGCTCGCTGCGCTGGAAGCGCGCGGCCAGTTGGAAGTGCTGCTCACCCAGAACGTGGACCGCCTGCATCAGGCCGCTGGCAGCCAGGCGGTGATCGATCTGCATGGCCGGCTCGATGTGGTGCGCTGCATGGGCTGCGAGCGCCGCATGCCACGCAGCGAATTTCAACTGTTGCTTGAGCAGGCCAATCCGGGCTGGGCAGCGCTTGAGGCCGCGCAGGCGCCCGATGGCGACGCCGATCTGGACGATGTGGCCTTCGAGCATTTCGTGGTGCCGCCGTGCCCGGTGTGCGGTGGCGTGCTCAAGCCGGATGTGGTGTTCTTCGGCGAGAACGTGCCGCGCGAGCGGGTGGAGCGCGCCTTTGCGCATCTGCACGCTGCCGATGCAGTGCTGGTGGTGGGTTCGTCGTTGATGGTGTACTCGGGCTTTCGCTTCGTGCAGACCGCCGCGCGCAACGGCTTGCCGATCGCCGCGCTCAACTTCGGGCGCACGCGTGCGGACGCGCTGCTGACGTTGAAGGTGGAGCAGTCGTGTGCGCAGGCGCTGGCGTTCCTGCACGGGCCGACGGACCTGCCGCGTGTACGTAGCGTCAATGACGCCGGTGCGCGCTCTGCATGACGCAGTGATCCATCGCAGCGGTTGTGCCGGCGCGCGCGGCGCAGTGCAATAAGCACCCCATGTCAGCTGTGGATGCCGCCTTGAGCCAGTTGTTCTCCCCCATCACCTTCGGTCCGCTCGCGCTCGCCAACCGGATTGTCATTGCGCCGATGTGCCAGTACTCGGCACAGGACGGCCGCGCCAGCGATTGGCACCGCATCCACCTGGGCACCTTGTCGCAATCGGGCGCCGGCTTGCTGATTCTCGAAGCGGCGGCGGTGGTGCCGGAAGGGCGCATCAGTTACGCCGATCTTGGTTTGTACGACGATGCGACCGAGCAGGCCCTGGCCGAGGTGTTGCAATCGGTACGACGCTGGTCGCCGATGCCGATCGGCATCCAGCTGGCGCACGCCGGCCGCAAGGCGTCGACCGATCTGCCGTGGAAAGGCGGCGAGGCCATCGCACCCGATCATGCGCATGGCTGGCAGACCGTGTCTGCATCGGCGCTGCCGTTCCGGCAGGGACAGCCGGTGCCGCAGGCATTGGACGAGGCGGGGATCGATGCCGTGGTGGACGCCTTTGTCGCATCGGCAAAACGTGCCGAACGGCTGGGCCTGGAGTTGATCGAACTGCACGCCGCACATGGTTATCTGATGCATCAGTTCCTGTCGCCGCTGAGCAACCAGCGCAGCGATGCGTATGGCGGGTCGCTGGAAAACCGCATGCGGCTGACGCTACGCATCTTCGATGCGGTGCGTGCGGCAGTGTCCGAAAAAATCGCCGTTGGCGTGCGCATCTCGGCCACCGATTGGGTCCAAGGCGGTTGGGATGTGCAGCAGAGCATCGCCTTGTCGCAGGCGCTGGATGCACGCGGCGCGCATTACATCCACGTCTCCAGCGGCGGGCTTGATCCACGCCAGCAGATTCCGTTGCAGGCGGGCTATCAGATTCCGTTCGCACAGGAGATTCGCGCGCAGGTGAACACGCCGGTGATTGGCGTAGGCTTGATCACCGAGCCGGCGCAGGCCGAGGCAATTTTGCAGGAAGGCCAGGCCGACGCGATCGCGCTGGCGCGTGGCATCCTGTACGACCCACGCTGGCCGTGGCATGCCGCCGCGGCACTGGGCGCATCGGTCACGCCGGCACCGCAATACCTGCGTTGCGAACCGCGCGATGCGCGGGGCGTGTTCGCCAACTGACTGCACCTGACGTCATACCGAACAAGGACACCGCATGCCGATAGGATTTCTGGGCTTGGGCACGATGGGCCTGCCGATGGCGCACAACCTGCTGCGTGGCGGGTTCGCGTTGAGCGTGTGGAACCGTTCGCCCGAACGCGCCCAGCCGCTGCACGACGCTGGCGCCACGGTGGTGGAGCGACCGCACGATGCCGCGCATGGCCCGCTGCTGTTTTCGATGCTGGCCGACGACAATGCAGTGCGCCAGACCGTGCTGGAGCGTGGCGTACTGGACGCGCTGCCGGCGGGCAGCGTGCACGTCAACATGGCCACCATTTCGGTGGCGCTGGCACACGAGTTGACCGCGCTGCATGCCGAACGTGGCGTGGCCTACGTGGCCGCGCCGGTGCTTGGGCGTGTGGATGTAGCCGAAGCCGGCAAGCTCAATATCCTGGCCGCCGGCGATGAAGCGGCCGTGGCTCGGGTGCAGCCGATGTTCGATGCGCTGGGGCAGAAGACCTGGTACATCGGTCGCGCACCGGAGCAGGCCAATGCAGTGAAGCTGGCCGCCAACTTCTGCCTGGCCAGCGCCATCGGCGCCATGGCCGAAGCCAGTGCGCTGGCACGCGGTCACGGTGTGGATGCCACGCAATTTTTGGGCATGCTCACCAGCACCTTGTTCGCCGCGCCCGCCTACCAGGGCTATGGCCGGCTGATCATGCAGCGCCAATACCTGCCGGCGGGTTTCACCGCCACGCTGGGCCGCAAGGATGTGGACCTGGCCATCCAGGCCGGCGCCGACAAGCAGGTGCCGATGCCGTTGGGCGAACTGCTGCGCGCAGGGCTGGACGAGGCCATTGCGCATGGCGACGGCAACGCAGACTGGGCGGTCCTGGCGGACGTCTCGGCGCGGCGGGCAGGGCAGGTGGCCTGATCACCTTGCGCAACGCGGATTGAGCCCTGCGCAAGGCACTTGGCTTCATGCCACGACGGCCCACCGCTTGCTCACCCAAACATGCAGCGGACCTTCTAAAATGCCGGCTCGTTACAGCCGCCGCTCCAGGGAGGATGCGATGCGACACCTGCAGATCACGCTCGGCTTGCCCGTGCGCGCGCCGAGCGCACGGGCTTGCGCCGGTGGCACGCGATGACCGACGCACCGGTCATCCACCAGGGCCCGGTGGGCCCCGACCATCCCGAGCACCCGGACCACTACCTGTTCGCACAGATCCGCGAAGCGGTCAGCGTGCTGGACGCCGAGTTAGGCAAGCCCGTGGACCAGGCAAGCGAACGCATGGCCGCGCGCCTGCTGCCGCTGGCCAAGCAGCATGGCTTCGACCAGGTGGACTACGTGGTGCTCAGCCGCCATCTGGGCGAAGTCGGCGAGAACGTGTTCCTGGTGCGTGGCGAGCTGTCCGACCCCGCGCATCTGCGTGCACACATCACCACGCAGGAAGCCATGGAAACATCGGTGGACGCATCGCTTGCGCAGCTGGAGGAGATCAACCGGCGGCTGATGCTGCGTTTGCCGCCGCGCTGAGTGCCGATGCCGGACGTGCGTGGCGGTGCCGCGCATCCGCATCGGTGCACGCATGGCCCTGCCGGGCGACACGTGATGTTGGCTGCACGTCATCTTGCAGAGCGTCAAACATCGGCTGGACGGCACGCCGGTTTTTGCACCCGTTCGCACTGCAAAAGTTACCGACGCAAGCACTGCGTCGGTGATGTCGCGCATTGGCTATCATTGCGCCGATGCGCTCCGACTACATCCTCACCCTGTCCTGTCCCGACCGCACCGGTATCGTCTATCGCGTGACCGGGCTGCTGTTCGACCTGGCCTGCAACATCCTCGACGCACAGCAATTCGGCGACGACGAAAGCGGGCGATTCTTTCTGCGCGTGCATTTCCACAAACCGGCAAAGACCGACATTGCCGCGCTGGAGCAGCGCTTTGCCGTGCTCGCTGGCGAATTTCAGATGACATGGCAACTGCATGACGCACGCCGCCGCGCGCGCCTGCTGGTGCTGGTGAGCAAGCAGGGCCATTGCCTCAACGACCTGTTGTTCCGCATGCACAGCCGGCAATTGCCGGTGGACATCGCTGCGGTGGTCTCCAACCACACCGACTTCGCGCCGTTGGCAGCCTCCTACGGCATCGCCTTCCACCATCTGCCCGTGAGCGCCGACACGCGCGCCGCGCAGGAAGCGCAGCTGCTCGCCCTGGTCGATGATCTGCAGATCGATCTGGTGGTGCTGGCGCGCTACATGCAGATCCTGTCGCCGCAGCTGTGCCGGGCACTGGCCGGGCGCGCGATCAATATCCATCACAGTTTCCTGCCCAGTTTCAAGGGCGCGCAGCCGTATCACCAGGCGCACGCGCGCGGGGTCAAGATCATCGGCGCCACCGCGCACTACGTCACCGAAGATCTGGACGAAGGCCCGATCATCGAGCAGGACGTCGCCCGCGTGGACCACGCCATGACCCCGCGCGACCTGATCCGCCTGGGCAGCGACACCGAATCGCTGGTGCTGGCGCGCGCAGTACGCCGCCACGTCGAACACCGCATCGTGCTCAATGGACATCGCACGGTGGTGTTTCGTTGAGGCGGGGAGTCGGGATTCGGGATTGGGGATTCGCGAAAGCGGCTTGACCGATTGCGTTTCAGCCATGGCGCTACCGCTCTTGCCAATCCCGAATCCCGAATCCCCAATCCCGAATCACGGCTCGAAGCGATACCCCGCGCCATAGACCGAGCGGACCCAGTCCTCGCCGCCGGCGTCGGCGAGCTTGCGGCGTAGATTCTTGACGTGGCTGTCGACAGTGCGGTCGGTGACGATGCGGTGGTCGGCGTAGAGCCGGCCCATCAGTTGCTCGCGCGAGTACACCCGCCCCGGGGCGGCGGCGAGGGTGCGCAGCAGGCGGAATTCGACCTGGGTCAGGTCCAGGGCGCGGCCGTCCACGCTGGCGCGACAGGCATCCTCGTCGATATGCAGGCCCGGTGCCGGTGCGCCGTGGGGGTCGTAGCGATGACGGCGCAACACTGCCTGGACACGCGCCACCACTTCGCGCGGGCTGAACGGCTTGCAGATGTAGTCGTCCGCGCCGATCTCCAGGCCCAGCAGGCGGTCGATTTCCTCCACGCGTGCGGTGACCATGATGACCGGCACCGCGCTTTCCTTGCGCAGGTCGCGGCAGATGTCCAGGCCGCCACGGTTGGGCAGCATCAGGTCCAGCAACACCAGGTCCGGCTGCTGCGCGCGGAATGCGCCCAACGCTTGCGCGCCATCGGCGATCCAGTCGTGCGAATAGCCCGCCGCGTGCAGGTACTCGCCCAACACCGCGGCCAGGCGCGGTTCGTCCTCGACGATCAGCACATGCCCGATCGGGGACGCGCTGCTCATGCGGCCAGCGCCGGCAAGCGCAGCACCATGCGCAGCCCGCCCAGTGCGGAAGCCTCGGCGTGGATCGAGCCGCCGTGTGCCTCGGCGATGTTGCGGCAGATCGCCAGGCCCAGGCCGCTGCCGCCGCTGGCACGATTGCGTGAGGCCTCGGTGCGGTAGAAGCGTTCGAACAACCGCGCGCGCTTGTCTGCATCCACGCCTGGCGCGCTGTCTTCGACCACCAGCTCCAGCACCGCGCCGCGGCGCACGCAGCGCACCTGCACCGTGCCACCGGCGTCGGTGTAGCGCAGCGTGTTTTCCAGCAGGTTGCCCAGCAGTTGCTGCAGACGGCGCTCGTCGCCGTCCAGCTGCAGCGGGCCGGCATCGATCTGCGCCTGCACCTGCAGCTGCGCGGCGGCAAAGCGCGCGTGCAAGCCGTCCAGCACGGTTGCCAGGATGACCGCCAGATCGACGGGAGCGCGCCGATACGCCAGCGCACCGACATCGGTCAGCGACACGTCGTACAGGTCCTCGATCAGCTTGCCCAACTGGCCGACCTGCTGGTGCAGCGACCCCAGCGAGTTGGGTGTCATCGGCCGGATGCCGTCCTGCAGTGCTTCCAGTTCGGCGCGCAGGACCGCCAGCGGCGTGCGCAGCTCGTGCGAGATGTCGGCCATGAAGTCGCGCCGCGCGCGTTCGTTGTGCTCCAACGCTTGCGCCAGCAGGTTGAAATCGCGCGCCAGCTGGCCCAGTTCGTCGCGCGCCGCGGCGTCGATGCGGGTGGCGTAGTCGCCCGCAGCGAGCAGGTGGGTGGCCTGGGTCAGGCCACGCAGGCGCCGCAGCAAGGTGCGCGACAACAGCCAGCCGAGCAGCGCGGCGACCAGCAGGCAGGCGCCGCCGATCGCCCACCACGCGCGTTGCTGGGCGGCGTAGAAGCGCGCATCCGCCGCTGCCAGCGCCTTCTGGAACGGCAGCATCGCCATCCAGCCGACGGTGCGGCCGCCAACCACCACCGGGCGCAGGATGTCGTGGCGGCCGACATCCGGATTGCCGATCACCGGCGTGTAGTCCTGGTCGAGCAGCGCGAAGCGAAACACCGCGCCGGTCTGGTCGGAAATCGGCGGTGCCTCGCGCGGCGGGCCGGGGCCACGCTCCGGGCGCATCAGGACGAACCAGGCATCGGGATTGTCGCGCACGAACTCCCAGCTGCCGTGCCGCGCGTATTCGGCCCTGACCCGCGGCAAGGTCTCTTGCATGCGCTCCACGCCCTGTTCGTTGAGGTAGTCCAGGAACTGGCGTTTGACGAAGGCCTGCACCGCGATGCCGTTGATCAGCAGCACTGCCACGCACGCGGCGAGGATGGCGAGAAACAGCTTGGCGGTGATACCCAGTTTCATCGAAGAGGTGATGCGAAGCGCGGTAACCGCAGCTGCTGCGTATTAGCCGGGTCGGGCCAGGGGAAATCAAGCGAATCGACGCCGCGGCCGGCAATCTCCAAATTTGCTGCACATTCGCGCCGTAGCGTGGCCACATTCGGATAAACCGTGAGTTCGTCGCATGTTGCCCGTCGCTACCCATCGTTTTCGCACTGCGTCCGTGCGCTTGCTGCTGCTCGCCGCCGCGACCACGCTCATGGCCGCGTGTTCTTCCAGGCAGCCGCCGCAGATGCCGCAGACGCAGGTCGGCGTGCAGACCTTGAAGGTGCAGCGGCTGGCCGTGGACCAGACCTTGTCCGGTCGCACCGTGGCCTACGTCACCTCGGACGTGCGCCCGCAGGTCGGCGGCATTTTGCGCAAGCGGCTGTTCACCGAAGGCCAGGACGTCCAGGCCGGGCAGGTGCTGTATGAAATCGATCCGGCCAGTTACCAGGCCGCGTACGACACGGCCAAGGGCGATCTGGCGCAAGCCGAGGCGGCGGTGTTGTCGGCCAGGCCCAAGGCGCAGCGCTACCAGACCCTGGTCGGGCTGGATGCGGTCAGCAAGCAGGACGGCGACGATGCGTTGGCCACGCTGCGCTCGAACCAGGCGGCGGTGGTCGCGGCCAAGGCGTCGTTGCAGACCGCGCGCATCAATCTCGACTACACCCGCATCACCGCGCCGGTGTCCGGCCGCATCGGCACCTCCAGCTACACGCCGGGCGCGCTGGTCAGTGCCGGCCAGAGCGAGGTGCTGGCCACCATCAACCAACTCGACCCGATCTATGTGGACGTGACCCAGTCCAGCGCCCAGCTGCTGCAGTTGCGCCGCCAGCTCGACGCCGGCCAGCTCAAGGCAGTGGATGGCAAGGCCGAGGTGACGCTGCAACTGGAGGACGGCAGCACCTACGCACATAGCGGCACGTTGGAGGTGGTGGATGCCGCGGTCGATACCGCCACCGGCACGGTGAAGCTGCGCGCGGTGGTGCCCAATCCCGAGCGGGTGTTGCTGCCGGGCATGTATGTCACCGCGAAGCTCTCGATGGCCGTGGACGAGCAGGCCATCCTGGCGCCGCAGCAGGCGATCAGCCGCAACAGCAAGGGCCAGGCGGTGGCGATGGTGGTCGGCACCGACAACAAGGTCGCGCAGCGGGTGCTGACCACCGGCGATGCGATCGGCGACAAGTGGGTGGTGCGCCAGGGATTGAAGGCTGGCGACAAGGTCATCGTGCAGGGCCTGCAGAAGGCGTCGGTCGGCGCCGAGGTCAGGGCCGTGGAAGTGAGCCAGACCGCTGCGGCCGACTCGGCCGCCAACGCGTCGCCATCCACGCAGGGCACCGCCGCGGCGGCGCCCAAGGCCGACTGAGGAACCGCCATGGCCCGCTTCTTCATCGACCGTCCCATCTTCGCCTGGGTCATCGCCATCGTGATCACCCTGGCCGGCGCGCTCTCGATCCTGTCATTGCCGCTGGAGCAGTATCCCAACATCGCCCCGCCGACGATCAACGTCAGCGCCACCTACACCGGTGCCTCGGCGCAGACCGTGCAAAACTCGGTCACGCAGATCCTCGAGCAGCAGATGACCGGGTTGGACCATCTGCTGTACATGTCTTCCAGCAGCAGTTCCGCCGGCACCGCCTCGATCACCCTGACCTTCGATTCCGGCACCGACCCGGACACCGCCCAGGTGCAGGTGCAGAACAAGGTGTCGCAAGGCGAGGCGATGCTGCCGGAGGCGGTGCAGAGCAATGGCGTGACCGTCACCAAGTCCACCAGCAGCAGTATGTTCATGGTGCTGGCCTTCACCTCCGAAGACGGCAGCATGGACAGCACCGACATCGGCGACTACATGGTGTCCACGCTGCAGGACCCGATCAGCCGGCTCAACGGTGTCGGCGGGGTCAACGTGTTCGGCTCTGAATACTCGATGCGGGTGTGGCTGGATCCGGACAAGCTGCGCACCTATGCGCTGATGCCCGCGGACGTGAGCAACGCGATTTCGGCGCAGAACGCCGACGTCTCCTCCGGCGCGCTGGGCGCGTTGCCGGCGGTGCAGGGTCAGCAGCTCAACGCCACGGTCACCTCGCGCAGCAAGCTCAAGACCCCGGCGCAATTCGAGGCGATCGTGCTGAAGTCGCAGCCCGGCGGCGCCACCGTGTATCTACGCGACGTGGCGCGAGTGGAGCTGGGTTCCAAGTCGTATGCATCCAGTTCCAAGTACAACGGCAAGTCAGCCTCGGGCATGGGACTGGAGCTGGCGACCGGCGCCAATGCGCTGGATGCGGCCAAGGCGGTGGAAGACAAGCTCGAACAGCTCAAGCCGTACTTTCCCACCGGGCTGAAGTACGAGATCGCCTACGACACCACGCCGTTCGTGCGCATTTCCATCGAGGAGGTGGTCAAGACCCTGCTCGAGGCGATCGTGCTGGTGGTGCTGGTGATGTACCTGTTCCTGCAGAACTGGCGCGCCACGCTGGTGCCGGTGATCGCGGTGCCGGTGGTGCTGCTGGGCACCTTCGGCGTGCTCGCGTTGCTCGGCTATTCGATCAACACGCTGACCATGTTCGCGATGGTGCTGGCGATCGGTTTGCTGGTCGACGACGCCATCGTGGTGGTGGAGAACGTCGAGCGCCTGATGAGCGAGCAGGGCATGTCGCCGCGGCAAGCGACCTATACCTCGATGGGGCAGATCTCCGGCGCGCTGGTCGGCATCGCCCTGGTGCTGACCGCGGTGTTCCTGCCGATGGCGTTCTTCGGCGGCGCCACCGGCGAGATCTACCGCCAGTTCTCGGTGACCATCGCCGCGGCGATGCTGCTGTCGCTGCTGGTGGCGCTGACCCTGAGCCCGGCGCTGTGCGCCAGCCTGCTCAAGCCGATCGAGCAGGGCGGCCACGTGTCGCGCAAGGGGCCGCTCGGACGTTTCTTCGGCTGGTTCAACGACCGCTTCGACCGCGGCGCCGATCGCTACGGCCGCGGCGTGGACAAGTTGATCGGCCACCGCAAGCTCGGCGGGCTGGTCTATCTGGTGCTGCTCGCGGTGATGGCGCTGCTGTTCTGGCGCCTGCCCAGTTCGTTCCTGCCCGACGAAGACCAGGGCATGCTGATGGTGATGTTCACCACACCGGCCGGCGCCACGCAGCAGCGCACGCAGCAGTCGATCGATCGGGCCACCGACTTCATCCTCAAGCAACCGGAAGTGGCGGGGATGATGACCATCTCCGGCTTCAGCTTTGCCGGCAGCAGCCAGAACTCGGGCATGGGTTTCATCAAGCTCAAGGATTGGGCGCAGCGCGATGCGCCTGCGCAGGAGATCGCCAACCGCATCACCGGCGCGATGATGGGCGCGCTGCCCGATGCGCAGGTGTTCGCACTGTCGCCGCCGGCGATCAACGGCCTGGGTACCAGTTCCGGTTTCACCCTGCAGTTGCAGGACGTGGCCGGCAAGGGCCACGACGCGCTGGTCACCGCCAGGCAGCAACTGCTGCAACTGGCCAACGCCGACAAGGACCTGACCGCCGTGCGCTTCAACGGCCTGGAGGATGCGCCCACCTACCGCGTGCAGATCGACGACGCCAAGGCTGGCGCGCTCGGCCTGGATGCGGCGGACATCAACACCACGCTGGCCACGGTGATGGGCGGCAGCTACGTCAACGATTTCCTCAACAACAACCGGGTCAAGCGCGTGTACGTGCAGGGCGAGCCGAGCGCGCGCATGCTGCCTGCCGACATCGGCCGCTGGTACGTGCGCAACAGCAGTTCGGAGATGGTGCCGTTCTCGGCGTTTTCCAGCAGCGCGTGGGCGTATGCGCCGCAGGTGCTGAGCCGCTTCAACGGCGTGGAGTCGATGGAGATCACCGGCAGCGCTGCCAGTGGCATCAGTTCCGGCGAAGCGATGAACGGCATCGCCGGGCTGGTGGGCAAGATCGGCAAGGACGTGGGTTACGCCTGGTCGGGCATGTCCTACCAGGAGCAGGCTGCCGGCGCGCAGACCTGGATGCTGTACGCGGTGTCGCTGGTATTCGTGTTCCTGTGCCTGGCCGCGCTGTACGAGAGCTGGTCGATCCCGATCTCGGTGATGCTGGCGGTGCCGGTGGGCATCGTCGGCGCACTGCTGGCAACGTGGCTGCGCGGGCTCTCCAACGACATCTATTTCCAGGTCGGCCTGCTGGCGACGATGGGCCTGGCGGCCAAGAACGGCATCCTGATCGTGGAGTTCGCCAAGGAACTGGAAGAAAAGGGCCAGCCGCTGATCGAAGCGACCTTGCATGCCGCGCGCATGCGCTTGCGCCCGATCGTGATGACCTCGCTGGCGTTCCTGCTCGGCGTGCTGCCGATGGTGGTCAGCAGCGGCGCCGGCTCCGGTGGACGCCATTCGCTGGGCACCGGCGTGCTCGGTGGCACGCTGGTCTCTACGCTGCTGGGCATCTTCTTCGTGCCGTTGTTCTACGTGATGGTGCGCAGCGTGTTTCCGGGCAAGGCGTCTGATCACGCGACAGCCGCTGAGACGTCCGAGGTGGCCCCGTGATGCGCTTTAGCTTTGCAAGTGTGGCAGCGGCCTGCGCCATCGCCTTGAGTGGTTGCGTCAGCATGGCACCGCATTACGCGCGCCCGGATGCGCCGGTGCCCGGGGTGATCGGCGACACCGGCAGCACCGGCAACGCAGGCACCGGCATGCCGAATGCAGCCGCTGTGGATTGGCGGCAGGTGGTGACCGATGCGCGTCTGCAGCAGGTGGTCGCGCTGGCGTTGGACAACAACCGCGACCTGCGCGTGGCAGTGCTCAATATCGAGCAGGCACGCGCGCAGTACCGCATCCAACGTGCGAGCCTGTTTCCCGCCGTCGATGCCACCGTCTCGCATACCGCACAGCGCGCTGCGGCAGCGACCAGTTTCACCGGCGCCCCGCAGATCATCCGCAGCGCCAGCGGTGAGGTGGGCATCAGCAGCTGGGAGCTTGACCTGTTCGGCCGCATCCGCAGCCTCAAGAACCAGGCCCTGGAAACCTATCTTGCCAGCGAGCAAACCCAGCGCAGCACGCGTCTGAGTCTGGTCGCTGAAGTGGCCAACGACTGGTTGACCGTTGCCGCCGATCAGCAGCGCCTGGCGCTCGCGCAGCAGACCCTGGACAGCCAACGCAAGACCTTGCGTCTGACCGAGCTGCAGCACGACAACGGCATCGCCTCCGGTCTGGATCTGGCGCAGATCCAGACCAGTGTGGAAAGCGCGCGCGCTGATGTGGCCAACTACACCACCCAGCTGGCGCAGTCGCGCAACGCCTTGAATCTGGTCGTGGGCACGCCGGTGCCGGCTGCGTTGTTGCCTGCCAGCGATGCGATCGAGACGGGCGTGGCGCTGGCGCCGTTGCCTGCCCAGCTGGAATCGCGGGTGTTGTTGCAGCGCCCGGACGTGCTGTCGGCCGAGCACACGCTCAAGGCCGCCAATGCAGATATCGGCGCGGCACGTGCGGCCTTCTTCCCCACCATCTCGTTGACCGCCAATGCCGGGCGCGGCAGCGATGCGTTATCCAGCCTGTTCGATGGCGACCATACATGGTCGTTCTCGCCCAGCGTGAGCTTGCCGATCTTCCGTGCCGGCGCGTTGAAGGCCGAACTGGATGTGGCCACGTTGGAAAAGGACATCACCATTGCGCAATACGAATTGGCGATCCAGACCGCCTTCAGTGAAGTGGCCGATGCACTGGCCGAACGCACGCAGCTCGAAGAACGCATGCATGCGCAGCAGGCGATGGTGGACGCCGCACAACGCAGCTTCAGCCTGTCGGATGCGCGCTATCGCCATGGCGTGGACAGTTACCTGGTGACGCTGGATGCGCAGCGCACGCTCTACAGCGCGCAACAGACATTGATCAGCTTGCGGCTGACCGAGGCGAGCAATCGGGTGACCTTGTACAAGGTGCTCGGCGGTGGCGCCGATGCGCAGAGCGGCGCGTCTGTGGCGGGTGCGGCGCGTTAGCGTATTGCCCGCACGCTCGTAGGAGCGGCGCAGCCGCGACAGACATTGTCGGTCATGCCTGTCGCGGCTGAAGCCGCTCCTACAACAAACATATTCCGATCAAACTGCACCAGCGTCAGCTTAGGCACCTGGTCAAATCGGCGCTGCACCGGGGACGTGCCCGGGACAGCGCCTTGCCCAATCCCTGATCCCGATTCCCTGGCTTTTCAGTAGCCGAATGGCTGATCATCCCGGCCCTCAACGCGCCGCATTCGCATTCATCACCGCGTTGCGATTGGCATCCAGATACTGCGCCGGGTCGCGCATGCCGGTGGTGTGGCATTGGCCGGTGGTGTGGCCGCGATTCACGCCACCCGGCAGCTGCGCATTGACCTGCTCCACCGTGCCGTCTTCCGGGTCGTTCAACACCAGGTCCGAGGCAGCGTTGCAGTAGTCGTTGGTGTACCAGTTGGTCTTGGCGAACGAGGTGGTGTAGTAGTTGACCTTGGCGCGTGCATCGGCCGGGATGCCGGCCAGCCAGGCCTTGGCGCCGTCGTAGGTCATGTCGCTATTGGTGCCGCAGCCCACGCCGAACCACGAACCCACAGCGGCCAGCACCCCAGACAGATTGGTGCCTTGATACGGCGTGCCCACCGATTGCATCACTCGCCCACCGGTGGCGTTATCCAGCCCGCTCCAGTAGTAGGCATACAGGTGCAGCGCCGCCATGCCGCCCTGGCTGTGCGCGACCGTGGAGAACGACGACCATTGGCTGGCGAACTGCGCGATTCGCTGCGCGAACTGATCGTTGCTGCGGTTCTGCTTGGCATCCAGGAAGGTCGAGGCGTTGGTGAATTGCGCCTGTGGCCATACGCCGTTGGAGCAATAGCCGTGCACCAGCACCAGTTGCGAACCGGCGGCCTGAGGCTGTGCCGTTGTCATCGCAGACGCCAACGCAGTCGGGCGCGGGCCCATGCGCATGCTTTCATCGATTGCCGTGCTGGCGCGCGCGATGCTGGCGCGTCGCAACGCGGGCACCTGCAACGGTAGCGTGGCGGCCTGCACCAGCGGGATGTAATGGTCCGGGTCTTCGATGCGCAGGCTGCGCAGCGTAAACGGCGCACGCGCACCGGCGCGCGCAATCCAGCGTTCGTCCAGGCTTAGCGGGAGCTGGCCTTGTTGCGGCGTCAGCATGCCGCCGATCCAGGCCACCGGGATGTCCTTGCCCTTGGCATCGGTGCCCCAGACCTGGCCGAACACGCGGTAATGCGACGGCGCGTTGCCTCGCGCAGCCACTGGCAGCGCGATCGTCAGCCGCGTGCCCGCTGCAGCACGTGCGCCCAGGGCATTGCCGAGCAGACGTAGCGACGTATCCACCACCGGCACCACATGCTCGCTGGTCCGCACGAACGGCTGGCCGGCCTGGTCATGCCCATGCACGACGACCTGGGCAATCCAGGTACCCTCGCTGGTCGGTTGGAATGTGCCGCCGTACACGCCATCGCCAGCGGCGCCATCGTCGTGCTTGCCGTCGTCGGCCATCGGCAGGCTGCGCACACCGCCTTGCGGATCGATCACACGCAGGCTTGCTTCGTCGATCGTTCCGGCTTGTGCCGTCAGCAGCGTGGCGCCGCGTACATCGTTGCCGCTCAGCAACGCGTTGAGCGTGAGCGACTGGCCAACCCGCTGCTGACGCGTGCGCAGGTACGAAGCAAGCTGCGTGCGCGCATCGCCTTCCATCAGCACGTAGCCACGCTGCGTCACCGGCGAGGACGACTGCAGCGTCAATGACCAGGCGCCGTTGCGCGCCGACTCCACGGCGTAGCGCACGCCGCTGGTGCCGTGCTCGGCGGTGCCCAGCAGCGTGCGCTGCGCTTGCAGCGGCGTCGCCACGGCGGCGGTGCGCGCGCCGGCAAGCTGAGGTGCAGCCACTGCCGCCTCCCAGGCCTGATCGCCGGCCAGCACCATGAAGCGCAGGTGCCCGTTTTCCACCGGCAAGCTGCCTTGCCAGCGCGCGGATTGACCGGCCGGTGCCAGTTCCACCGGCAGCAATGCACTCTTGGACAGAATCGCCGACTCGGCCGGATCTGGCGCACGCATCTGCGCGAACTCTTCCGGTGGGCCAGCCAATTGTTTGGGCTGCAACTCGGCTGCCGCAAGCGGCGCGCAGAGCAATGAGAGGGAGCACAACAGCGACAACGGCGACGGCTTCGGCATGGCATCTCCGTGAGCATTGCAGAAGCGATGCCATCGCGCACGGCAACGACATCGGATGCAGCGCCCCCTCGCCGCGATTCGTAGACGGTTATACCGCGCTCTTGTGACAGGTCTGCTGTGCGCTGCAACACTCGCGGTGCCGCGCGCAAGTCGTTAGAAATCAAGCAATGCTGATGGTGATCGGGGTCGCGGACGCGGTGTTGTTTAGAGAAACGCGTGCAGCGCAGGAACACGCAATTCTCTCTTCAACCTCTTGCGATTTAGCTGGAGCTGCCAGATGGCCTTGACCCATGACACATACAGCGCATTCAGCTGTTCTCATCCTCGTCGGCCTTGCCACGGATGGATAGCCAGATCAGCAGCGGTGTGACCGTCTCAAGCCCGCGCCGATTGGCACACGGACAGGTTGCTGTCAGGCCTGATCGGCGCGCACGGAACGCATGCGATCTTGCTGCGAAGCACGCGAGCGATAGTGCGCAACCCACTCCACAGACTGGGCGATGCCGCCGAACGGAAACAGGTGCAGGCGGACATCTCCATGGGCTTCTGTCAGGCGGCTGGCGAGGCGATCGACAAAGCGATCCGGTCCCGCGTTGCCGAATAACTTGCCAATGGAAATGCCATAGTTTGAGAGCACCGACGCGCAGGCGCCGACACCGCAGCTTGCCGCATAGCGTGCGAGAACGGCGACACTGGCAGGACCAGGCACGCCCACCCGCACCGGATGCGTCATGCCACGCGCGCGCAACGCTTCCAGCCATGTCACCACGATGTCGGCGTCGAACCCGAACTGCGTCACGATCAGGGGCGCCATGCCACGCTCCTGGATGCTGCGACACTTGCGTTCCAGCACTTCCCATTGTTCTGTCGTGCGCAGGATCGGATGCCCCTCCGGGTGACCCGCCACGGCGATGGTGCGGATGCCTGAGCGTTCAAACAAACCCGTCTCGATCAGCGACACGCTGTCGGGAAACGGTCCCTTCGGAGTGGAGGGATCGCCCGCAATCACCAGGCAGCGTGTGACGCCGGCCTCATCGACCAGGCGCGCGATACATGCCTGCAGTTCCCCGAGCGAGCCGATGCGACGCGCGGAAAGATGGGGCACAGGTTCGAAACCAAGGCTACGCACCATCTGTGCTGCGGCCAGCCGCACCGCCTGGTTTTGGCCTGGCAGGTAGGGGATGAACATGGCGCAGCCAGGCAGGATGCGTGGGGCCGCATTGGTCAGCGCGCCGACGTCCTTGGCGCTGACCTCCAGCGAATAGGCCTCGGTCACGGTGCTCGCGAAGTTCGGCGTGTCGGTAGAAATCACGGGTCTTGCCGTCTTGTCATGATGATCGGGTGGCATCGCCACGACGCACTGATCCAGCGGAAAGGAGCCAAAATCCCCATGTGGTCTCCGCTGGACTGGCGAAAGGCTCAGTCTTCCGGCGCGTCATCGCCGTAGAACTTCACACCGAGTTGAATGCGCTTGCGGCCGCTGTCCACACGATGCCGATTGGTGTCGCGCAGGGAATAGACGCAGCCGCAGTATTCCTGTTGATAGAAGTTCTCGCGCTTGCTGATCTGAATCATGCGCGAGGCGCCACCGCCCTTGCGCCAGTTGTACTCCCAATACATCAAGCCGGGATACCTGGACGCGGCGCGAATGCCGCAGTCGTTGATCTGCTGCATGTTTTTCCAGCGCGAGATGCCCAGCGAACTGGTGATCACCGGAAAGCCGTGCTCGTGGGCATACAGCGCGGTGCGTTCGAAGCGCATGTCAAAGCACATGGTGCAACGCACGCCGCGCTCAGGTTCGTTTTCCATCCCGCGCGCCCGCTCGAACCAGTTGTCCCGATCGTAGTCGGCATCGATGAAGGGCACGCCGAACTGTTCGGCAAAACGCACGTTCTCATCCTTGCGCAACTCGTATTCCTTGCGCGGATGAATGTTGGGGTTGTAGAAAAAGATGGTGTAGTCGATGCCGGAGGCCAACATCGCCTCCATGACCTCGCCAGAGCACGGCGCGCAGCACGAATGCAGCAAGACCTTGGCGTGGCCATCAGGCAGTGGAAGTGGCATGCGTTGGGCAGTGGAATCCATCAGTGGGGTCCTTGCGTGTAGGCAGTGGCATTGGCGGGCGCGCGCGCCAGTTCGATGAAGGCGCGCAGGTAATCGATCGCGATGTCCGCCTCGCGCGCGCCCAGATAGATCTGCTTGGGGATGCCGCGCGCACCCAGCCGCACCGGCACCACGTCCATCCTGGCCGCATATTCCTCCACCAGCCAGCGCGGCATGGCGGCCACGCCGCGGCCGCTGGCCACCATCTGCATCATGATGTCGGTGGTTTCGATGGCCTTGTGGCGCCGCGGCGTGACGCCGGCCGGCAACAGGAACTGGCTGTAGATATCCAGGCGCTCAAGATCCACCGGGTAGCTGATCAGCACTTCGCGTGTGAGCTGCTGTGGCTTGACGTAGGCCGCCGACGCCAGCGCATGGCGCTTGGCCACGACCAGCACCTGCTCGTAGTCGAACACCGGCTCGAACCTGAGCCCTGGCTTGAACAGCGGGTCGGGCGTGACCAGCAGATCGATCTCGTAGCCGAACAACGCGCCGATGCCGCCGAACTGGAACTTCTGCTTCACATCCACATCCACATCCGGCCAGGTGGCCAGATACGGCGCCACCAGCTTGAGCAGCCACTGGTAGCAGGGATGGCATTCCATGCCGATGCGTAGCGCACCGCGCTCGCCCTGGGCAAACTGCCCCAGCCGCTCTTCGGCCAGATCCAGTTGCGGCAGCACCCGGTTCGCCACCGCCAGCAGGTACTGGCCGGCCTGGGTCAGGCGCAGGCTGCGCCCCTCGCGCAACCAGATGTCGGTGCCCAGTTGCTGTTCCAGCTTCTTCATGCTGTGGCTCAGCGCCGACTGGGTCAGATTCAGCACGCCTGCGGCGGCAGTCAGCGAGCCTTGCTGCTCGACCTGCTGGACGATGGTGAGATGGATGCGCTCGAGCATTCAATGATCCGAATTCATGGAATGTTGAAATAACACCATTTTACTTCATCGAATGCGAGCCCTAGCATCGGGACTCGTCGTTCAGCCGCTGCCGTGTGAACGGGTTCGGACCAAGGCGCGGCCGATGGGTCGGGCCGCAAGCGTCCTGGCGCACTGCACGACGTTCCCACTGCGTAAGGTTGCCCAGCATGACTGTCAAACACCCACTCCGCGTCGTTGCGGTCTCCGGCGGGATGCAACGCCCCTCCAAGGCCGTCGCCCTGGCAGAACACCTGCTGGAGTTAATCGCCGATCAGGTGCCGTGCGAGCGCCATTTGGTCGAACTTGGAGCGTTGGCTCCGCACTTCGCGGGCGCGCTCTGGCGTACCCAAGTGCCCGACACGGTGGAGCAGGCGCTCTGCCTGGTGGAGCAGGCCGACGTGCTGGTGGTGGCAACACCGGTCTACCGCGGCTCCTTCACCGGACTGTTCAAGCATTTCTTCGATTTCATCGATCAGGACGCCTTGATCGACACGCCCGTGCTGCTCGCCGCAACCGGGGGCAGCGACCGCCATGCGTTGGTGATCGACCATCAGCTACGTCCGCTTTTCAGCTTCTTCCAGGCACGCACCCTGCCGCTGGGCGTTTACGCAACCGACCGCGACTTTCTGGACTACCGCGTGCACAACGACGCGCTGGCCGAACGGGCCATGCTGGCGGTGCAGCGGGCATTGCCGTTGATCGAGCTGACCGGGCATGCACGGTCCATTGCCGCGCCGGGTGTGGCTGCGGCCTGAGGGTCCAGCTCGCGGTAGCCAGGGAACCGGATCGGTCGGCAAGCGCGCGCTGATCCACTTCCCGGCTTGCATGCCGCCGGCATGACCCGTTACGCAGCGCATGCGCGCGTTCCCATCTTAGAAACAAGGCATCGGTTCGCAATGACTCACGCATTGAATTTCACCATCAAGAGCCTGCGCTTCGATGAGGACTACCGTCCCTCGGCCACGACGCGCAACACGACCAATTTCGCCAACCTGGCCAGGGGTCAGCGACGTCAGGAAAACCTGCGTAACACGCTGGCGATGATCGACAACCGCTGCAACGAGCTGGCGCACTGGGATAACCCCGACCGCGACCGTTATGCGGTGGAGCTGGACATTATCTCCGTCGAAATGCACATCGGCGAACGCGCGCTGGACGATGCGTTTCCGTTGATCGAGATATTGAAGCCCACCATCGTCGATCGCCACACCGGCGCGCGTATCGACGGCATTGCCGGCAATAATTTCTCCTCCTACGTGCGCGACTACGATTTCAGCGTGCTGCTGCCCGCGCACAACCAGGATGCGTCCGGCTTCAAAGTCCCGGACGATTTTGGTGACCTGCACGGCAAGCTGTTCAAGCACTTCGTGCATTCGCCCGCATATTGCGCGCACTTCCGGAAGCCGCCGGTCATCTGCATCAGCGTCTCCACCAGCAGAACCTATCACCGCACCGGGAACCGGCACCCCATCCTGGGCATCGAATACCGCCAGGACGCGTTTTCGTTGACCGACCAGTATTTCGAAAAGATGGGCCTGCAGGTGCGCTATTTCATGCCACCCAACAGCGTTGCGCCCTTGGCGTTCTACTTCTTCGGCGACCTGCTCGGCGACTACACCAACCTGGAGCTGATCGGCACCATCGCCACGATGGAGACATTTCAGAAGATCTACCGGCCAGAGATCTACAACGCCAACGCTGCAGCAGGGCCGACCTATCGGCCGAGCCTGAAGCATCAGGACTATTCGTCCACCCAGATCGTCTACGACCGCCAAGAGCGCAGCCAGCTCGCCGTGACGCAGGGAAAGTTCACCGAAGAGCACTTCATCCGGCCCTACGGCAACCTTCTTGCGCAGTGGGCGTCCAGCCACGCTTCCTAATCAACCAGAACCCATCCCATTACTCATCATGACAAAGCTGCTTCCCACCTCAACCGCCGGTAGCCTGCCCAAGCCGTCCTGGCTTGCCCAGCCCGAAACGCTCTGGTCGCCCTGGAAATTGCAGGGCGCCGAATTGATCGAAGGCAAGCAGGACGCGCTGCGTTTGTCGCTGCAGGAACAGCAGCACGCCGGCATCGATATCGTTAGCGACGGCGAACAGACCCGTCAGCATTTCGTCACCACGTTTATCGAACATCTCAGCGGTGTCGATTTCGAAAAGCGGCAGACGGTCAGGATTCGCGACCGCTACGACGCCAGCGTGCCGACCGTCGTCGGCGCGGTCAGCCGCCCAAAGTCGGTGTTCGTGGACGACGCCAGGTTCCTGCGCCAGCAGACCCGCCAGCCGATCAAGTGGGCGCTGCCCGGCCCGATGACGATGATCGACACCCTCTTCGATGCGCACTACAAAAGCCGCGAAAAACTGGCATGGGAGTTTGCCAAGATCCTCAATCAGGAAGCCAGGGAACTCGAAGCGGCCGGCGTGGACATCATCCAGTTCGACGAACCGGCCTTCAATGTCTTCTTCGACGAGGTCAACGACTGGGGCGTTGCCACCCTGGAGCGCGCGGTGGAAGGGCTGAAGTGCGAGACCGCCGTCCACATCTGCTATGGCTACGGCATCAAGGCCAATACCGACTGGAAGCAGACGCTGGGCTCGGAGTGGCGCCAGTACGAAGAGTCGTTTCCCAAGCTGCAAACATCCTCGCTCGACATCATTTCGCTGGAATGCCACAACTCGCACGTGCCGATCGATCTGATCGAACTCGTTCGCGGCAAGAAGGTGATGGTCGGTGCCATCGACGTGGCAAGCACCACCATCGAAACACCGCAGGAAGTGGCCGAGACACTGCGAAAGGCGCTGCGCTTCGTCGATGCCGACAAACTCTATCCCTCCACCAACTGCGGCATGGCGCCGCTCGCCCGGCACGTGGCGCGCGGCAAGCTCGGTGCGCTCAGTGCAGGCGCGCAGATCGTGCGTGACGAGCTGTCGGCTTAGGGCAACTAACAACACTCCTACGCAGCCGTCAGGCGGGCGCGGCCGGTGCTCGGAATTCTCATGTACCGCTTGTACATTGCGGTTCTGAGCGCGCCGTCCGCGCCCACCTCACGGCCGCTCGCTACGTTTTGTCAGCCGCTCCTAGTCTCATTGCCACAGCAGTGTGCCCCGTGCCGTCGGGCGGGCCCGGGGTGCGCGCAAACGCGGCAGATGCCGATTCGTGGACATCGTCCATATCATCGCCAGCGGCTGCGCACGGGCGTCGCCGGCGCTTGATCGCGCCGGCGCCATGCATGGCGCAACGCGCATGGCCCACGCATCCCATCGCAGGCCGCATGACACCGGCCCGGCTCTCAGCCGCTGCGTGCAACCCCACGGCGTGCATACAAGGCCGTCAGCAACGGCACCAGCAACGAGGTGACGATGACCGCGCTGGCCACCAGCGCCGTCGCGGCCGGCGCGGCGGGTGCGAACTGCGGTGCCATGCCGGCGATCAGCGCCGGAGTGGCCACGGCGGCACCGGCGGTGCTGGAGGCCGCCACCCCGGCCGTGCCGTTGCCGCCGCCGATCCAGCGGTCGGCCAGCAGCAGGGGTAGCCCGGTGATCACGATGACTGCCACGCCCAGCAGCACCCCGCTTGCGCCGGTGTGGGCGATGGTGGACAGATCCAGCGTGTTGCCGAGCGCGAAGCCGAAGAAGGGCACCAGCGTCGTGGTCGCCTGCGCGAAGAACTGCCGCAATTGCGCATCGAGGTTGCCGAGCGCAAAGCCCAGCAACAGCGGCAGCACCGCACCGACGAACAGCAGTGGGTCGAAGCTGGCCAGGCCGCTGGCACCCAGGATCAGCATGGAGATCAGCGGTCCCGATTCCAGCGACATCAGCACCACCGCCCCTGCGTCTTCGCTGCTGCCGTATTGCTGCATCAACGCGGCGTACAGCCCGCCGTTGGTCATGTCCATCGCAGCCACCAGCGCCAGGACCGACAGCCCGGCCAGCGGCCCGCTCGGCACGCCGCCGATGGGAAGCAGCGGTGCGCACAGGACTGCCACCAGCCAGGCCACTGCGATCTTGGTCAGCACCAGGCTGCCCGAACGGCGCAGCACTCGTCCGGAGGCGCGCAGCTGGATGGTTGCCCCCATGCAGAAAAACCACACCGCCAGGATCGGAACGGTGCCGCTGATCAGCCCGTTGCTGAAAGATCCCAAGGTGCTGCCGGCCTGCGGCCAGAGCGTGTGGCAAACCGCCCCGAGCAACAGGGGGACCAGCATCATCCCGCCGGGAAGTCGCTCCACCGTGGCCTTGATGTGCATCTGCGTTCCAGTGAGCGCGTCACCACGCGCGGGGCTGGCAGCATCGCGCAGGCACCTGCGTGCATGCAGATCCCGGCGCGAACGCGCGCAGCCGCACACGAATGCGCCGGCCATGATCGCCACAGCGGCCATGACCGGCGCTGCCGACCTTGCTCAGTAATTGACCTGCAACTGCAGGCGCAGCAAATCGCCTTCCACCACCGGATACGGCGCGGTGCTGACGTCGGTGCGCTTCATCTTCGAATAGGCGAACACCAGTTCCAGCGCATCCATCGGCTGCCATTCGACACCGGCTTCCACTTCGTCCAGACGCATGCGCGGGGCATTGGTGTCGAACTTGGAGCCGCCGCGGTAGGTCTGCCATTTCAGGTAGGGCAGCAAGGTGCCGTAGTTGAAGTCGTGCTTGAACATGGCCTGCACGTAGCCGCCGCTCAACGAGCGGGTGCGGATGCGGCGTTGGGCCACATCCAGTTCCGGGCCACGGCCCACCGTCCACTCCGCCTGCAGTCCGAACGGCTGCGGGTAGTAGATGATGTGCGCGGCCACGCGCTGGTCGGTATAGCCATTGGGCTCGGTGATGGCCGGGGTAAAGCTGCGGCCGCCGATATTCACTGCCGCCGCAGTCGGCACGAAGCGGCCGGCGTAGGCGTCGGCGCCCACTTCCAGGTACTGGCCGTTGGCGAACTTGAACGGGTAGGTGGCGTGCACCACCGCGTGCATGCTGTCGTTGCGCTCGGCGCGGTTGGCGCCCTGGCCGTTGTACACACCGGCACCGATTACGCCGTAATCGCCGGACCCCTTCAATCCCGACTTGACCAGGTCCTGGAAGCGGCCCTTGGCCACGGTGGGGCTGTAATAAAACACCGCACCGATATCGCGTTCGTCGCGCAGGCCGGAGTTGAGTGCATCGGCACGATCCAGCGAGAGCCGGTTCTGGCTGGACTGCAGATTTTCCCAGCCGTACGGCATTTTCGACTGACCCACACGCACGCGATATTCGCGCTTCTTGTCGAAGAAGATATCGGCGTAGGCATCGCGCAGCTGCGCAAAGTTGGAGGTGGTGGAGCCGGTGGGCGTGCTGGCGAAATCCGGCTGGAAATACAGCGACACGTGCTCGTTGAGATCGCCGCTCAGCACCAGGCGCGCACGGCGGATGCCCAGGCTCTGGTCGTTGCCGATAAAGCGGTCGCCCGGCGCGCGCAGGTCCTGCGCATCGCCGCCGATGCCCTGGTTGTAGCGGATCTGGGTGTAGCCGCGCAGGCTGAGTTTGTCGTACCACTTTTTGCCGGCGTCGCCGGACTTGGCCGGCGCTGGCGTTGCAGCGGGCGCCGGCGCAGGCGCGGCCTGGGCAACGGCAGTGTCGGCGGGCGTGGCGGCGCCCGGCGCGGGCGGGAGCGGTTGCGCAGGCGTTGCCGGCATCGCCGACGCCGGCAGCTTGCCGTTTTCGTCCACCTGCACGAAGGTGCCCAGCTTGTCGCGCCCTGGCGCCGGCTCGGCGAAGATCTGCTTGGTCTTGCGGTCGACGTACAGCTCCAGCTCGGCGGCCAGCGTGCTGCCGCTGGCGGTCGCGCTGAGGGCGCACAGAACAGTGGCGAAATTGCGTTTTTTCATCGGTCCGGCTCGTGCAAGGGAAACGGGTCGGCGGCTGCGTCGATCCGGTGCTGCCAAGAAGGCGGCTGCACGGCGTGGAAGCGCCTGCCAGGCGCCGGTCGTCCTGACGTAGCGGCAATGGCAGCAGTTATATTTAGATTTGATGTCAGTTTGGTGACACTGGCGGACCTCGCTGCCGTGGCCCTTGTGTCACGGTCGTGTCGGGGCGATGGCAGTTCTGCGACCAACGTGAGGCGGGCCCAGCTGCGCGCGATGGGGTGCAGACGCTCGTACAGAACTGGATTCGGAAGGTGCGGTCGTGGGCATGGCGGAGATTGCGCACGGGCCGTCCAAGCTTTCGACGTGGCCCATCGCCGATGGCTGCGCGGCATGAGACCTGCTGGATTCGCCAGCGTGCGCAGCGTCTGCGCCACCATTGGGTAGCCGCAGGCACGTGTCACCGGCGGCGACATCGGCCCGGTCACGCGGCCGTCTGCTGCGCGGGGGGATATGTCGCGCAGCGCCAGGCTGTGCAGGTCTCCAGCGCTGGCAGCGACCCAGTGCCGCATCGGCGCGCTCACCGCGCCACGCGTTGACCAACCGAGACGCGCACGGCTGCTGATCGGCCGTTCAGAGCAGCGCCACACCCGATCGCCTGAACCAGTGCCACTGGTCCAACGCACTGGAGATCATCCCGACACACGCAGCCACGCCGACCAGCCGGCCATCGCCGCTGGTTGCATGCGGTGAAGCGCCACGAAGTTCGCCGGGTTCCAAGGGGTCACGTCGCACTTGCTCAACGCTGCGCGAACCACTGCGTGCCGAACGGCTGGGCAGCGCAGTGGTCGCGCCGTGACTCAGCGCGCCGCGAGTGCCGCCGCCACCGCGTCGCGCAACGGCGTGGTGGGGCGGCCGATCAACCGGCCCAGAGTCTGGCTCTCATCGAACAGGGCGCCGTCGCGCGAGGCGGCCGAGCACTGCGCCAGCACCTGCGCAAAGCCGGCTGGCAGGCCGATCTGCACCAGCGCTGCCGCGTAATCGGCTTCCGGCAGGTCGTGATAGGCCACCGGCTTGCCCGACTGCTGCGCCACCTCGGCGGCGTACTCGGCCATCGTGAAAGCGGTATCGCCTGCCAGCTCGTACACCTGGCTGGCCTGTGGGGCGTCCGAAGCCAGTACTGCAGCCGCCGCCGCAGCATAGTCGGCGCGCGTGGCGGCGCTGATTTTGCCGTCGCCCGCACTGCCGATCACCGCGCCGTGGGCGACTTCTGCGGCGATCGAGCCGGTGTAGTTCTCGGTGTACCAGCCATTGCGCAACAACGCGTGCGGCACGCCGCTCTCGCGCAGCAGCGCCTCGGTGGCCACATGCTCGGCGGCCAGCGACAGCGTGCTGGTATCGGCATGCAGGATGCTCGTATACGCCAGCAGTTCCACCCCGGCGCGCCTTGCAGCCTCGATCACGTTGCGGTGTTGCGGCACGCGCTGGCCGACCGCATTGGACGAGACCAGCAACACGCGGCCCACGCCGGCGAAGGCGGTGTCCAGGCTTTGCGGGTTCGCATAGTCGGCCTGACGTACCGCGATGTCGCGTTTTGCGAACTCGGCAAGTGACGCGGTATCCCGGGCCGTTGCTACGATGCGGTTGGCAGGCAGATGGCCAAGCAGCGCTTGGACAACCAGCGCACCCAACTGCCCGCTGGCGCCGGTGACAAGAATCAGGGGGGATGTAGATGTCATGACGGGCTCCGGTAGGTTCGCATAAGAGATTTGGTCTACTATCTAGACCTCATTGGTCGCCCGCATAGTGTCAGCCCCGCCCCGGCCTCCGCAAGGAGGCAGTTTCGCTCCCCCTGGTTACCGTGAGATACCCCACGTGAATGCGATTGCCCTGTTCCCGCTGCCGCCGTCCCTGGAAGGACCCTTCGACGCCACCAAGTGCCCGGTGCGCGATGTACTCGACCAGATCGGCGACAAGTGGACCCTGCTGATCCTGCTGACGCTGATCCCCGGCCCATCCCGCTTCAGTGCCATCCAGCGCGCCGTGCCGGACATCTCCAAGCGCATGCTGACCCAGACGCTGCGCAATCTTGAGCGCAACGGCATGATCACCCGCAAGGTCTACGCCACCAAGCCGCCGAGCGTGGAATACGCGCTCTCCAAGCTGGGAATTTCCCTCCTCGGCCCGGTCTCGCAACTGCTCACGTGGGCGGGCGAAAACCACGGCAGCATCCGCGCCGCGCGTGAGCGATTCGATCGCGCGCAGCAGGCGGCAGTGGCGTTGGATCCCGACGAAGCGATGGCATAGGCGCAGTGCTGCGTCACCGCGATTCAAGCCAATGCGCTGAGGTGGTGCAGCGGCGCTCCCGCGTGCGCATCGGCTGAGCTGTCGGCCGTGACTGCAGAAGGCACTCGTGGTGTCCCTGCTTGCATCTCTCTCATGTGCGGTCTGATGCGTGAGTCAGTCCGCGCTGTGAAGTGCTGTCGGATGGAATGAAGTGTCAGGGCGCCAACCGGCGACGACACAGCGTCAGTGCAGCCCAGCCAACCCCGCCGCCAGCGATGCCACCCCAAATGATGCCATCGGTGAAGCGATAGCCAGTAAGGTGTGCCACACCGGCACCGATAACGAAGCCGGAAAGCGAGAACCAGCCAACCATCCGACGGCCCGCCACGGCCCGATCTTTCGCGGCACGCCTGCGACGAATCTTTTCTCGTGCTTCCAGATCCGGCTGAAGTATGGCCTGCGCGATTGCGTCTGCTTGTGACTGATCCATGCACCGATTCCTGAAGAGCGCCAGCGCTTGAATTACGCTGCCGCCTGCCCGCGAGACGGACTTGGCTTGAAAGAGTTGTTAGGCCGCATTCTGCGCCGCCACACGCGACCGGAACAGTAGAAACTCCAGGCGGTGATTGCAGTTGGCGCAGTATAGGTCCCGTCCGATGCCGGGGCGCTCAACCTTGCGAACAAGATGCAGCGGGTAATCTGGCAGTGGCCCCTCCGGCAGGCCCCAGTAATCCGGAAAGTACGACCCAAAATCTGCATCACAGAAGTCGCAGAGGACAATCTCTTGGCCCCAAATTTCAAAGGCGTGGTACTCGTGCTTTCCGCGAATGCACTCGTCTAGCTCGCCAGGCGCATGCCCGCAGTCGAAGCACGGGGCGACATCAATCTCTTGCAGTTGAAGTGAGCATGGGGCAACTGGTCATACGGCCTGACGCTTGAGGTAAGCCGAGCCGCCGACGTCCCCCCGCTCTGAGTAGCGGCCGGGTTTAGAGTCCGGGGTTGATGATATCGGTGTTGGCCAGCTGTTGGGCATACGCAGATGGCGTCATGCCGCCAATGGCCTTCTTGGGTCGCTCCTCGTTGTATTCGCGTCGCCAGCGTTCGATCTCGGTACGCGCATGCAGCAGGGTTGGGAACCAGTGCTCGTTGAGGCATTCGTCGCGCAGCCGGCCATTGAACGATTCGACGTAGGCGTTCTGGTTTGGCTTGCCAGGCTGGATCAGCCGTAACTGCACGCCACGCGCATGTGCCCAGGCCACCATCGCTTTGCCGCAAAACTCCTTGCCGTTATCTGTGCGGATCACCTGTGGCAAGCCGCGACTGTGCGCCAGCCGATCCAGCACGCGTGTCACGCCATGGCCCGAGATTGCGCGCTCCACCTCGATGGCGATCGCTTCGTGGGTTGCATCGTCCACGATCACCAGACACTTGATCACTCGGCCTTCGGCGCTGCGGTCGAACACGAAATCCATCGACCACACCTGATTGGCCTGCGATGGCCGCAGCAGCGGCTGACGCTCTCCTATCAGCACCTTTTTGCGCTTGCGGCGCCGGACCTGCAGCTGCTGCTCGCGGTACAACCGCTCCACACGCTTGTAGTTCACGATGCGTCCTTCCTGTCGTAATTTGAGATAGATCATCCCCACACCATAACGGCGATGGCGATGCGCCAACGCACAGATGCGTTCGCGCAGTTCGACGTTGCGATCTTCGCGCGGGCAATATCGCAGCGCACTGGCGCTCATGCCGATCACTGCCAACGCACGACGCTCGCTGGCACCACGCCCGATCCACTCGCGCACCAGCATGCGACGCGCCGGTGCGCTCACCACTTTTTTCGCAGTGCATCCTTGATCAGGTCGTTCTCGAACAGCTGCTCGGCCAGCAACTTCTTCAGCCGCGCGTTCTCGGACTCAAGGTCCTTGAGCCGCTTGGCATCGGGCACGCTCATCCCGCCGAACTTGCTGCGCCACAGATAATAGGAAGCCTCGCTGAAGCCATGCCGCCGGCACAGGTCCTTGATCGCCACACCGGCATCAGCTTCGCGCAGGAAGCCGATGATCTGTTCTTCAGAAAAACGCTTCTTCACGTCCAATCTCCTCGAGTTAGGGAATTGGACTCCAAACTGAGGTGCTACTCAAAATCGGGGGGGCGTCGCAGGCATTGAAGTGGCTGATGTCGCCAAAGTCTTGAGGAGGCGATGGGATTGCGGTCTTAGGATTGACTGCGCCGTAGGATGTGCTGACATCTTGGACTTGGCATCCGCCAAGAGGAGCCGAAACCAGAAACAAGAAAAGAGTAGGTCTCACGTGGCTAACGCCCAAATTAAGCAGACCCACTAAGCGGTTTCGGCTTGAATGGATTGTTAGGCCGCGCCTGACAGCACGCGGCCAGTAGCTTTTGTATCACCCTCCCAGACCGTGAACTCGGTACCGACCGGGAAGTATCGAACAGCCTCTGGCATGAGCAGTTGTACCGTAGCCGGGAAAGTCTCTCCAGGCAAAGGATTGCCCGAGAAGAGCAGGCGAGCCGACCAATACTCGTTGTTGATGCCAAGGACTGCGCGCCACTCGCCGTGCACCAGGTGGCCAGTGCATCCGCCGGCGTCTGTCGGTAGCAGATGAATCTCGGCAGCGAATAGAGGTGACATAGCGGCCTAACGCTGGAATTAAATCGAGTTGCGAAACAACTTCGGCGGGAATGAATTGTTAGGCTGATGGCCGGTGAGGAACATATTGCAAAGGCTCTCGCTGCAGGAACCATTTTGGTAGGTAGACGCGGCCAAATGGGGGTGACAAAAGCATAACGCCAGGTTCTTCAGTGCCGATGGTCTCCATCTCGGCTGCCGTCAGAATGACAAGCTCAACGGTGCCAGGAGTCTGGCCATGTTCCAGCAGCACCGAGTCTCCTACTTGAATTGGTGATCCGTCTGCGTAGGTGAGCATTGAACTTTCCCCCGAGGCCTAACGCCTGAATTAAGCCGATCCGCGAAGCGGGTTCGACTTGAATGAATTGTTATGTGCCATCCTGCAACGGAAAGCCGTCCGGAAGCAATTCAACCTCCGAGAGCATGCAAATGCCATTGCCGCCACACAGCGGCCTGACGCCAAGGATGACACCGGAGGGGCCGTGCTCAGCTTGGACTACGACGACGGGCTCGGACTCACCAGACTCAAGGCGCTGGAGAGCGCAGCACGGAAGCGCGAAGTCCACGGGCTCGGACCCGCCAGGGATGTAGAACACGGCTCTACCCTCTATCACATCGGCCTCGGTTGCGGGGCGGCGAGCCATGTGGGGAACGGACGACCAGCAGGCTTTTTCTACACGACCCCAGAGATTGTCCATGGCACTTAACACCTGACTTAAGCCGAGCCGCGAAGCGGATTCGGCTTGAATGAATTGTTAGGCCTCATCATCTATTAGGCCTATGCTGTAAGGAAGTCCTGCAACGAAATGCGCGACGCGCTGGTCGCGTGATGCTGATTTGATGGCGACCGCCTCCTGTTCGCATACCCGAACAAAAGTCCTCCTCTCTTCTAAGGATGCGCCTTGTAGTTCTGCCGCCATCCCTTCCGCAGCTGTAATCACCGAGTTGCTATGCCGCCTGACGCCTGAGTTAAGCCGCATCCCGAAGCGGGCTCGGCTTGAATGAATTGTCAGGCGGCAAGCCGACGCAGTCTTCCCCACGACTGGCGAAGCCCCACAAGGTGCACTAGACCAATGGCGAGACAGGTCGCCGAGCTCACGACCCAGAACGTGAGGCTGTTGCCAGGGAAGTAGGCCATGACCGGGACAAACGCCACACCGCGAACGATGTAAATACCTGTGACCGCCGTAAGGACTGTTCGACGTAGCGGAAACGGCCGGAATACACCTGCAGCCGAGAGTGCGTATGCACCCCAGATGGCCAAGATGGTGGCGATTGCTAGTGTGACCACTGTCGGGTACCAGCTGCCTTCAGCGTGACGTTGCGCCATCTGCTCTCCGGCGCCCAAGAGGCGGAAGAGTGGTTCGCCCACTACCAAGCATGCAAGATGTGCCAGTGCTGCAACGCCACTCAGTGCGCCGCCGACGATGAGAAGCTTGTTGGTTGGGCCTTCCACGCGATCTCCCTTGCGGACTAACGCCCGAGTTAAGCCAATCCACGAAGCGGGTTCGGCTTGAATGAATTGTTATCGCGGAGGTCGTTGACCAAGTTGTCGAACGATTGCGTGCACTTTAGAAGGTGCTGCGCATCCTGTACGAACTCTTCCAGCTCAAGGATTGTAATCCCAGCAAGGCGATGGACCTCTGCAGCGCTCTGCCCTAGGGACTGGTGCCCAACAACCTTGTTACGGACAAGGAAAATCCACCGAATGCGTTGCACCGCGCTGGCCATCCGAAGCCAGCTCGCCACGCTGCGCTCGCTGTCCCTAGCCGTCCAACAATGCCTTGTCCCGCACCGCACCCTTGTCCGCACTGGTCGCCAGCAACGCGTACGCCTTCAATGCAGTAGTGACCTTGCGGGGGCGCACTTCCACCGGCTTCCAGCCCTTGGCATCTTGCTCGGCACGACGAAGGGCGAGTTCCTCGTCCGAGATCAGCAGGTTGATCGAGCGCTGGGGAATGTCGATCAGGATCCTGTCGCCGTCGCGCACCAGGCCGATCGCGCCGCCTGCGGCGGCTTCCGGCGATGCGTGGCCGATCGATAACCCCGAGGTGCCGCCGGAGAAGCGGCCGTCGGTGAGCAGGGCGCATTGTTTGCCCAGGCCCTTGGATTTGAGATAGCTGGTGGGGTAGAGCATTTCCTGCATGCCGGGGCCGCCCTTGGGGCCCTCGTAGCGGATGACCACCACGTCCCCCGCAACCACCTCATCGGCAAGGATGCCCTTGACTGCCGCATCCTGGCTCTCGAACACGCGGGCCGTGCCTTCGAATACGTGGATGGATTCGTCCACGCCTGCAGTTTTCACCACGCAGCCGTCGCGGGCGATATTGCCGTACAGCACGGCCAGGCCGCCTTCTTGCGAGAACGCGTGTGCGACATCGCGGATGCAGCCCTCGCTGCGGTCGGTATCCAGGCTGTCCCAGCGCGTGGCCTGGCTGAAGGCGATCTGCGTGGGAATGCCGGCCGGGCCGGCTTTGTAGAACGTGTGTACTGTTTCATCGTCGGTCTGGGTGACATCCCATTGCGCGATGGCCTCAGCCAGCGTGCGTGCGTGCACGGTGGCGGCGTTGGTATGCAGCAGGCCACCACGTGCCAGCTCGCCGAGAATGGCCATGATGCCGCCGGCGCGATGCACGTCTTCGATGTGGTACTTGGGCGTATTCGGCGCGACCTTGCACAGCTGCGGCACGCGCTTGGACAGGCGGTCGATATCGTGCATGCCGAATGCAACCTCGCCCTCCTGTGCGGCAGCGAGCAGATGCAGGATGGTGTTGGTCGAGCCACCCATGGCGATATCCAGCGTCATCGCATTTTCGAAGGCTTCGAAGGTGGCGATGCCGCGCGGCAGGGCAGTGGGATCTTCGCCGCCGTACCAGCGGTGACACAGTTCCACCGCCACGCGTCCGGCGCGCAGGAACAGTTGTTCGCGGTCGGCGTGCGTGGCGACGACCGTGCCGTTGCCGGGCAGCGACAGGCCCAGCGCTTCGGTCAGGCAGTTCATCGAGTTGGCGGTGAACATGCCCGAGCACGAGCCGCAGGTGGGGCAGGCGCTGCGCTCGAACTCTGCCACCTTTTCGTCGGAGGCGCTGTCGTCGGCGGCGATCACCATCGCGTCGATCAGGTCGAGCTTGTGCTCGGCCAGCTTGGTCTTGCCGGCTTCCATCGGGCCGCCGGAAACGAACACGGTGGGGATGTTGAGCCGTAGCGCGGCCATCAACATGCCGGGGGTGATCTTGTCGCAATTGGAAATGCACACCAGCGCGTCGGCGCAATGCGCGTTGACCATGTATTCGACCGAGTCGGCGATGATCTCGCGGCTGGGCAGCGAATACAGCATGCCGTCATGGCCCATCGCGATGCCGTCATCCACGGCGATGGTGTCGAACTCTTTGGCCACGCCGCCGACGCGTTCGATCTCGCGCGCGACCAGCTGACCAAGATCCTTCAGGTGCACATGCCCGGGCACGAACTGCGTGAACGAGTTGGCGATGGCGATGATGGGCTTGTGGAAGTCGCCATCGCGCATGCCGGTGGCACGCCACAGGGCGCGGGCGCCGGCCATGTTGCGGCCGTGGGTGGAGGTTTTGGAACGGTACTCGGGCATGGCGAATTCGACGGCTGATTGGCGAGCGGTGGCTGGCAATTAGAGCGCGTCGTGACTGTTGCTGCTGCAACCGTCACCGCACGCGCAGGGTCCGCACGTTAGCACGCACGCCGGCGTGCACTCGCAGTGCAGCGGCGGGCGTTGCCGGCATGCCGCGCAGTTGCCGCTCCGGCGCCATCGGCTCACGGGCCTGCACCGGCGCAGCGCCGTTGGCCTGTCATGTAATGCGATGTAAACGTATGCGCCCGGGCATGCAGTGGCAGGAGTGCGAACCGGCGCGCAGATCCGGGCGCTGGGGCGCGGCCACTATCGAGAGCGGTCGGTGCGGCCGAGGGGGAGCTGCGCCGGCGAGGATCTTTCCAACGGCACCGCAGGAGGCGCCCCTATGTCCGACCATCCATCTCCACGCCGTGCACCAGCGGCACCGCCCCACTCCACCACGCCACCGGTCGCCGGCGGCATCACCCGCCGTCGCGTGCTGCAAGGGGCGGCCGGCGCCGCGGTCGTGGCCACCACCGGTTGGGCAGGCCATGCGGCCGCGCAAAGCGCCAGCCTGCCGTTCGCTGGCCTCAACCTGTCCGGTCTGGCCTCCAATAGTTATGTGGAAAACGCCGAGATCGGCACGCATTACCGCGCCATCACTGCGCAGCATGTGGCCGCGGCAGGAAGCTGCCCGCTCTTCCGTCTGCCGACCACCGCCGCGCGCTTCACGCGTGGGCAGGGCGCGCCGTTGAACGAGAGCTACTGCAAGCAGGTGCAGGACGCGTTGGACAATATCGCTGCGCGCGGCAAGCGCGCCATCGTGGAGCTGCACGATTACATGCGGCTGCCGCAGCGGGTGGCGGCCAAGAGCGGATACCGGCGCGATGCCAGCGGTGCAGTCGTCGATGCGCGCGGCAATCGTGTGGGCGATCTGGCGGCGGCCGAGCTGTGGGCCGATACCTATCCGCTGCGCAACTTCAATTACGTGGGCTATCTGGACGGTCGCGACCAACTGCTCAAGCTCTACGAATACCGGGTGATCGGCACGCCGGGGTGCACGCTCTACAACGACGCCGGCCTGCCGGATCTGTGGGCGCGTATCGTCAACCGGTTCAAGCAGCATCCGGCGGTGTTCGGCTGGGGCGTCATGAACGAGCCGTACCAGGGCGCCGAGCGCAATGCGGATGGCACGGTGCTGTCGATGGCCGCACATTGGCAGAAGACCGCCACCGCCTGCTCCAAGACCATCATCGACCGCGATCGAAACCATTTCGTTTTCGTGTGCGGCAACGGCTATGCCAGCGCCCGGCGCTGGCAGGACGATTCGATGGACCTGTTCGACATCCCGGACCCATACGATTGCATCGTGTACGAGGCGCACAACTATCTCGACAGCAATGGCAGCGGGGGCGGTAACTGGATCGGGCCCGGTGGACGCAACGAGGTGATCAAGCCGGATACCGGCATCGACATGGTCAGCCCGTTCATCGAAGCGCTGCAGCAGGCCGGCAAGCGCGGTTATCTGGGCGAGCACGGCTATCCGGCCGGCAATCGCAGCGCGGAGATCGCCACCACGCGCATGCTGGCGCACTTGCAGGCCTACAACATTCCCAGCACGCAGTGGTGCTTCGGCCCCGGGTGGCCGGACGACGACGTGCTTGGCATGAGCCGCGACGTGGGTGCGGACATCCAGGCCAAGGCCAACCTGGCGGCCGTGCAGGCGTTCTTCGACGTGCGCCTGTCCAGCTACGTTCCGCCCCGCTAGCGGGCATCGCCGCCGCTACGGGGAGGTGGCGGCGGTTTACACTGCGGCATGCACATGGACATCCCCTGCCGCGCTGGCTGCGCGGCCTGCTGTATCGCTCCATCCATCAGTTCGGCGATTCCCGGCATGCCGCACGGCAAGCCGGCGGGGGTGCCGTGCGTGCAACTGGACGGGCAGGGCCGCTGCCGCCTGTTCGGCCTGCCGACGCGGCCGGCGGTCTGCACCAGCCTGCGTCCGTCCCAGGACATGTGCGGTGCATCGCGCGCCCAGGCGCTGGCGATGTTGACGGCACTGGAGCACGCCACGCAGCCGTAGCCGCGCGCACCTGGTACCGTCGCGCCCGCGCCAGACAGGTGCGCCGGTGCTGCGGCTCAGCCGGCGGGTGAGCCGCCCAGGTACTGATCCTTGAGCCGCACGTAATGTTGCGCGGAGTAATGCAGGCTTTCGATTTCCTTGTCGCTGAGCGTGCGCGCCGGGCGTGCAGGATTGCCCAGCCACAACTCGGCTTCGCCCACCACCTTGCCCGGGCCCACCACTGCGCCGGCGCCGACAAAGCCATAGCGCTTGACCGTTGCGCCATCGAGCACGCAGGCGCCCATGCCGATCAGGCACAGGTCTTCGATGGTGCAGGCATGCAGGATGGTGCCGTGGCCGACGGTGACGTCCTCGCCGATCACGGTGGGGTAGCCGGCCTTGTTGAACGGGCTGTGGTGGCTGACGTGGATGATGGTGCCGTCCTGCACGTTGGTGCGCGCGCCGATCTGCACATGATTGACGTCGCCGCGAATCACGGTGCCCGGCCAGACCGAGACGTCATCGCCCAGGCTCACCTCGCCGATGATGGTGCAGGCAGGATCGACGTAGACGCGGGCGCCCAGTTGCGGGGTGTGGTGCAAAAAGGAGCGAATCGGGGTCACGGCATCTCCGTCAGGTCAGCGTGCCGCCCACTGCGGACACGCCGCGGATGATACCTGCGCTGCGGTTGCCGCTGCGGCAGCGCACCGGGCTGCAGTCACCAACGCACGGATGCAATGTGTGCGAGGTGGCTGGCAGAGGTGGCCGGGTGGGCCGACGTGCAATGGAGTGTGTCGCGTCGCCAGAGATTCCAAAGCCGCGGGCAGCACGTGACGCGGTGCATCCGAAGGCATCGCAGCGCTGGCCAAGTGTGTTGGCGCATTTCCGATAAGCGCACAGCGTTGCGGTCATCGGCCTTGAACCGGCAGCGCAATGGGCTAGCGTGTGCAGGCGGTCGCAAGCCACTGCGCATCGGCGATTGCACGCATCGCTGCACCGCGGTTTAGCCGGTCTCGCACACTGCGCCGTTCAACGGCCACTGCAGTGCCTTCGCCTCAACCCTCTCTCACCACAGGACATGCCAATGCCTCAGCACACTGCATCGTTTGGGCATTTCGTGCTGGAGCGCATGACGCCGTTTCAGTGGAGAGCCGTTGCGGTGTGCGTGTTGCTGACGATGCTCGACGGCTTCGACGTGATGGCGATGGCGTTCACCGCACCGCACGTGTCGGCAGACTGGCAGCTGTCGGGCAAGCTGCTGGGCATGCTGTTCAGCGCGGGCCTGATCGGCATGGCGCTTGGCGCACTGGGGTTGGCGCCGCTGGCCGACCGCATCGGTCGTCGCGCGCTGACGCTGGCATGTCTGGCCATCCTGACCGTCGGCATGGGCATGTCGGCAGTGGCCAGCACTGCATGGCAGCTCGGGGCGCTGCGGCTGCTGACCGGTCTGGGTATCGGCGGTATGTTGGCCTGCGTTGCAGTCACGGCAGGGGAGTTTTCCAGCCCCCGTTGGCGCAACACTGCCATCGTGCTGCAGGTGACCGGCTACCCGGTCGGTGCCACGCTGGGTGGCATGATTGCCGAACTGTTGATGCAACAGTGGTCGTGGCCCGCGGTGTTCGTACTCGGGGCGGTGGCATCGTTGCTGTGCGTGCCGTTGGTGCTTGCATTCCTGCCCGAGTCGCTGGAGTTCCTGATCATGCGCCGGCCACCCGATGCCGTCGCGCGCTTCAACGCCGTGCTGGCGCGGATGGGAATGCCGCCGCACGACGCATTGCCGCCGCTGCCGCCGCAATCTGCCACGCAGGCACAAGGCTATCGGGCCCTGTTTGACGCTGCCATGCGGCGGCACACGCTGCTGATCGCGCTTGGCTTTTTCTCGCTGATGTTTGCGTTCTACTTCGTGATCAGCTGGACGCCGAAGCTGCTGGTGACCGCCGGCGCGTCGGCCACGGACGGCGTCACGGGCGGGGTGCTGTTGAATCTTGGTGGCATCGGCGGCGGCTTGCTGTTCAGCGGGTTGGCATCGTGCGTGCGGCTGGCGCGCCTGACGATCGGGTCCCTGTTGCTGATGGGCCTGGCGATGCTGGCCTCCGGCCTGTGCAGTACGCAGTTGAGCTGGGCGTTCGCCGTCGCCTTGCTCACCGGGGCAGCGATGTTTGCTGCGGTGGGCGGCATGTACGCCATTGTTCCGATCGTCTTCAACGCTGCGGTGCGTTCGACTGCGCTGGGCTGGGCGATCGGGGTGGGGCGCTTGGGTGCGATCTTGTCGCCGTTCTGCGCCGGGGTGTTGCTGGACGCCGGATGGTCACCGGCCATGTTGTATCTGGCCTGCAGCGTGCCGTTGCTGTTGGCCATCGTCGCCGTGCTGGCGATGCGGTTGCCCAACCGCTGAGCGGCCCGCCTACAGCCGCGTCCGGCATCACATCCGGGCCGTTCCCCGACCCGGCCGCGGGCCAAAGAAATCGTGCCATGTGCCGATAACACCGCAGACCGCCAAGTCGTGGCGAACTTTTCCTGGACATTGTGCAGACCAGCGCCGGCATGCTCAGAACCATCGACTCAGATCAACTCCGCCCCGGCATGTACGTCTACAAGCTGCTGGGCGCGTGGGTGCACCATCCGTTCTGGAAGACGTCGTTTCTGGTCGATTCCGACGATGTGGAGAAGATCCATGACAGCCGCATCGAGCAGTTGGTGATCGATACCGCGCGCGGGCTGGATGTGGAGGCGCCCACGCCCCCTGGCGTGTCCGCCGAACCAGCCGCGCCGCCGAGCCCGGCACCTGCTGCGCCCGAACCGCCGGAGCCTGCCGCCGCGCCGCGTAGCGTGCGCACCAACAGCGTGACCGCCCAGGTCGGCATCGAAGCGGAGGTGGTACGCGCACGCCGCATCTTCGAAGACGGCCGCGACATGGTCGAGGCGATGTTCCGCGATGTGCGGCTGGGGCGCACCGTCGACACAGAAGCGGCCATGCCGCTGGTGGAAGCCATCAACGACTCGGTGCTGCGGCATCCGCAGGCCTTGATCAGCGTGGCGCGGCTCAAGACCGCCGACGACTACACCTATCTGCATTCGATGGCCGTGGCCGGGCTGATGAGCGGGTTGGCGCGCCAGCTCGGCCTGCCCGAATCGCAGGTGGTGGAAGCAGCGATGGGCGGCCTGCTGCACGACATGGGCAAGGCGGTGACACCGTTGGAAATTCTCAACAAGCCCGGCCGGCTCACCAACGACGAAATGGAGATCATGCGCCAGCATCCGCTGGATGGCCATCGGCTGCTGGTGGCCGGCGGCGTGCAGAACGCGGTGGTGCTGGAAATCGCGCTGCATCATCACGAAAAGATGGATGGCAGCGGCTATCCGAATCAATTGGTGGGCGAGAATATTTCGTTGATGTCGCGCATGGGTGCGGTCTGCGATGTCTACGACGCCATCAGCTCGGACCGCCCTTACAAACGCGGTTGGGATCCGGCCGAATCGCTCAAGCAAATGGCGTCCTGGAAGGGCCATTTCGACCCGGTGGTGTTCCAGGCTTTCGTGCGCCGGCTGGGGATTTATCCGGTCGGCTCGCTGGTGCGGCTGGAGTCGCAAAAACTTGCGGTGGTGATCGAACAGACGCCCGATGCGCTGCTCAAGCCCAAGGTGCGCGTGTTCTATTCGGCCAAGTTGCGCAGCCACGTGTTGGTGCAGGACATCGACCTGTCGCGTCCGGACTGCCATGACCGCATTGCGCAGATGGAAAGCCCTGCCGAATGGGGCTTCCGCGATCTGGAAAAGCTCTGGCTGCCCTAGACGGGCTATACAGGCGTTGAATCGGCAGCCGCCGCGGCAATGCGCGCGGTGCGTCATGCGCGCCGATCACTGCGACACTCCTTGCACAGAAGCGCCACCCCGCTAGCGAACGCGACCATGCTGCGCTGCAGCTTGGCAATGTAGTTATGATCAATAACTATTCCGGAACGCAATCACTTGCCGGCCGGAACCATGTCTCAGCCTTGCCCGGATCACCGTCGCCCCCCGTCAGCCGCAGCGCCGGCCCGACGCTGCAGGCTGCGTGCGTGGCAGGGCGTCGGGGCTGACGCACCCGCGGCGCGTGCACCCGCGGCGTGCCTGTCCACATCGGCAGGCCCGGTGGCGTCTACAATGCGGTGCACGCCGTGGATCGGCGTTGCGGATGCGGCGCATTGCGCGTACCGGTCCGCCCGCTGCCCCCGTCGCGAGAACCGCCATGCCCGTCACCGCTCTTGCTGCACCCTTGCCCGACGCCGTCACCTCGGTGGATCAGGCGCGGCTGCTGCGGTTGCTGGGGTATCGCATCACCCGCACCGAGTTGATGGTGCGGCGGATGTTCCAGGAGTGCGTGGCCGCCTTCGACCTCAAGCCGGTCGACTTCTCGCTGCTGATGCTGGTGGATGGCAACCCCGGCATCAACCAGCGCCAGATCGGCGATGTGCTGCACGTGTCGCCGCCGAATCTGGCGATCGTGGTGGCCAGGCTGGTCAAGCGTCGCCTGCTGCGGCAGGTGCGTGGGCGGCAGGACCGGCGCATGCAGCACCTTTCGCTGACCGCGGCCGGTGCCGCGCTCCTGGCCGCCGCCGAGGCCGAAGTGCTGCGCATGGAACAGCAGCTCAGTGCCGTGCTCGGTTCCAGCGAAGCACCGTTGTTGCGCGCCCTGGACCGTCTGGACCGTCTGGACACGCCGTAACCCGCCTCGGTCGGCGGCCTGCCGCCCGGCAGCCATTCCCAACGAACGTTTCCACTGCACGTGCTGTGCGTCGCGCGGCGCGCGCGCTTGCCTGCCGTCGCTGATGTGGCACGCACCGCTGTTGCTTCCCAACGCTGGAGATATCTGCAGTGATTCGATCATCGGTGATGCGTGGTGCGGGTGTGGCAGCAGGCTGGCGGCTGCGCGCGTTGCTCGGCCTGGCGGCATGCCTGGCAGCGGGTGCGGCGCCTGCGCAAAGTGCGCCACAGAGCGCGGCGCTGACCAATGGCATCAATACCGGGGGCACCAGTTTCCTGGATGGCTTTACCAGCACCACGCCCGGCTTGGCGGTGGTCACCTATCTGCGGCACAACGCGCTGGATGCCATCAAGGACGCACGTGGCAACGATATCCCGGTGTTCGACAACCCGCGGATCGATTCCACCGTGTTGCTGACCCAGTTCGCTTACGTCACGCCCTATCACGTATTCGGCGGCGCGCTCGGCATCACTGCGCTGGTGCCGCTGGTCAATCTGGATGCCTCCTTCGGCCGCAACAGCATTGCCACGCTGCGTGACAATGGCGCCGGCGTGGGTGATGTGACGTTCGGGCCGTATCTGCAAATGCCACCTGTGATCCGCAACGGGCGACCGGTGTTCTCGCAGCGGTTCGAATTCGACGCCGTGGCACCGATTGGCAAGTACGACGGCAATCGCGATCTCAACCAGAGCTCCGGTTACTGGTCGCTCATTCCAAGCTACGCATTCACGGTACTGCCCACGCCCAATTGGGAACTTAGCGCACGCATCAACTACATCTATAACTTTCGCAGCGAGCGCCGTCCGAACTTGCCGCCAGGCTTCGACTTCCGCAATGGTCAGGCAGGCGATGCGGGATGGATCAACTTCGCCACCTCCTGGGAGGTGGCACCGAAGCTGCGGCTGGGCATCAATGCGTATTACCTGACCCAGTTCCGCGACAACCGCACCAACGACCAGCGCGTGCCGGACAGCCGTCAACGCGCGTTCTATGCAGGGCCGGGTGGCGTGTGGCGCTTTGATGCAAACAACATCCTGTTCGCCAACGTCTATCTACCGGTGGAGGTGCGCAATGCCGCGTCCGGCAACAATGTCAATTTCGAGTATGTCCATGTGTTCTAGCGCCGGCACGGCTGGCTCCTTTGGAGGATGGCGATGAATTTGCAGAACAAGACGATCGTGGTGACCGGCGTGGCGTCGGGCATTGGCGCGGAGGTCGCACGGCTGGCGCGGTTTCATGGTGCCAAGGTGATCGGGGTCGATCGCACGCCCGTGCAGATGACCCTGCACGGCTTTCACCAGGCCGATCTCGGCGACCCGGCATCCATCGATGCCCTGGTGAAGGCGTTGCCGGACCACATCGATGCCCTGGCGAACATTGCCGGCGTGCCGGGCACCGCGCCGCTGGATGTGGTGGCGCGGGTGAACTATCTGGGCTTGCGCCATCTGACCCAGGGGTTGCTGCCACGCATCGTGCCGGGCGGTTCCATCATCAATGTCGCCTCGATCCTGGGCGCCGAATGGCCGCAGCGTCTGGACCTGCACAAGCAGCTGGCGGCAACCGACAGCTTCGAAAGCGGCCGCGCGTGGCTGGCGGCGCATCCGGTGGCGCACGACACCTGCTACCAATACTTCAAAGAGGCCTTGATCGTGTGGACCTTGCTGCAATCGCGGCCCTGGTTCGCCGACCACGGCGTGCGCGTGAACAACGTCTCTCCGGGCCCGGTGTTCACCCCGATCCTGGGCGATTTTGCTGCCATGCTCGGCGAGGAACGTGTCAAGGCAGACGCCAAGCGCATGACCCGCCCGGCCTATGCCGATGAAGTGGCCGAGGGTATCGTGTTTCTGGCATCCGACGCAGCCCGCTGGATCAACGGCATCACCCTGCCGATCGATGGCGGGCTGGCTTCCACCACGCTGTAATCCCCACACGTTTTTAGCAGGAGGCTAGACCATGAATGCCCTTACCAGCGCAACCGCCGCTGCGACCGACTCGCCCGCGTGGCATGGCTGCATCTTCAATGGCGACTGGGTGCCCGGTCGCGGTGGCAGCGTGCCCATCCATGAGCCGGCAACCGGCGCCTTGCTGCATGAAGTGGGCAAGGCCGACCTGGCCGATGTCGCCGCTGCCATCGCACAGGCCAAGCAGGCGCAGCGTGCCTGGGCCGCGACACCGCCGCGCGAACGCGCAGCCGTCTTTCATCGTGCTGCGCAGGCGATGCAGGCACGCAGTGCCGAAGCCACGTTGCTGATTGCGCGCGAAACCGGCGGCATCCTGCCCAAGGCCCAGCGCGAGGTGGACGAATCGGTGGTGTTCTACCAGCAGGCTGCCGCAATGCCGTTGCAAGCCAGCGGCCAGATGTTGCCGACCGCATCCGGCCAACTCAGCCTTGCGCGCCGCCTGCCATTGGGCGTGATCGGGGTGATTTCGCCGTTCAATTTCCCATTGATTCTGTCGCTGCGCTCGGTGGCGCCGGCGCTGGCGATGGGCAATGCGGTCATTCTCAAACCCGACCCGCGCACGCCCTACACCGGTGGCGTGATCATCGCGCAGGTGCTCGAAGAAGCCGGCCTGCCCAAGGGCCTGCTGCACGTGTTGCATGGCGATGCGCAGATTGGCCAGGCGCTGGTGGAATCGCCGGATGTCCCGATGATTGCGTTCACCGGCTCCACGGCCGCCGGCCGCCGCATCGGCGAAATTGCCGGCCGCCATCTGAAGAAAGTCTCGCTGGAATTGGGTGGCAACAACGCGGTGATCGTGCTCGACGACGCGGATCTGGACAAGGCCGCCTCGGCGGTCGCGTTCGGCGCCTACATGCACCAGGGCCAGATCTGCATGGCGACCGGGCGTGTGCTGGTGCACCGCAGCGTGGCGCAGGCACTGACCCAACGGCTGGCCGAAAAAGCCCGCCATTTGCCGGTGGGCGACCCGGTCAGCGGCACCGTGGCATTGGGCCCGATCATCGATCAACGCCAGCTGCAGCGCGTCGTCGACATCGTCAACGATAGCGTCGCAGCCGGCGCGGTCGTGGAGGCCGGCGCCACCCATGAAGGCCTGTTCTATGCGCCGACCGTATTGTCCAACGTGCGTCCTGGCATGCGCGCGTTCGACGAAGAAGTGTTCGGCCCGGTGATCAACATCACCGTGTTCGACACCGACGACGACGCTGCCGAGTTGGCCAACCAGGGCGAGTACGGGCTGGCGGCCGGCATCCTGTCGGCATCGGTCTCGCGCGCGCTGGCCCTGGGCGAGAAGTTGCACACCGGCCTGCTGCATATCAACGACCAGACGGTGGCCGACGAAGTCGTCAATCCATTCGGCGGCACCGGTGCGTCGGGCAACGGCACCAGCGTCGGCGGCCCCGCCGATTGGGAGCAGTACACGCACTGGCAATGGCTGACGATCAAGAGCGAAGTGCCGCAGTATCCGTTCTGATCGCAATGGCTTGGGAATGGGGCGGCTGGCTCGGCCTCTCCATCGCTGTATGGATGGCGGTCACGTGCCCGGCCATTGCCTTGGATTTTTGGTGCGGCGTTGCATCAGTTCTGGATGCAGGCAAAGGCTTCACTGGTCGAGCGCGCGGTGCCCTCGCCACGTGCAGCGTGTCCTGCGATGGTGGGCGGGCAAGGACCCTGCAGCTGGTCTGCAGAACGTTCTCCCTGCTACGCGCGCAGCGAGTGAGCGAAGTCGTTCTGCTGGTCGCTCCTACTGACCGGCCCGAAAGCGCGTCGGCGAGCAACCGGCGTGCCGTGCGAAGTAGCGACTGAAATAGGCGGCGTCGAAAAATCCAAGGCTGGCGGCAATCTGTTGCACGCTCAGGCTGGTGTAACGCAGGGTGCGGCGTGCTTCCAGCATGATCCTGCGCTGCAACAACTGCAGTGCGGAGGCGCCAGCCAGGCGCTGGCATAACGCGTTTAGGTGACCGGGCGTCAACCCGAGTTGATCGGCGTAGCGGGAAATCGGCCAGTGGGCGCGGTAGTGCTGGTCGATCAAGCCTTGATAGGCGCGCAGGTGGCGCAGCGCCGGGTCTGCCTGCGGGCTGATCGCTGCGGCATGCCGGGCCCGCTCCAGTGCCGTACGCGCCATCCAGATGACCAGCTGCGCCGCTGCGGCCTGCGCTGCGAGGTCATCGCCGATCGACCGGCGTGCGTGGTCCTGCGCAATGCTGCCAAACAACACATCCAGCCATTTGCGCGCATGCTGGGCGTGCACAACGGCTGGCGCGGCCATGACCTGTTGCAGTAACGGCGCAGCGTTCAGCGCCGTCCTGACCAGCGGCATGCACATGGTGATGACGTGGCCACGCACTGCCGGGTCGAAGGCAAAGCCATGCACGCAGAGCGGCGGAAGCCACACCACGCTGGCACCGCGCAGGCGTTGGGTGCGCCCATCCAGCTGCAGCGTGGCCGGTCCGCGCTGCACATAGACCAGTTGCGCCAAATCCTCGTGTCGGTGCGGCACGATCTGCCAGTCGTGCAGTCGGCTGCGTGCGGCAATCGATTCCCAATGCAGCAATTCGGCGGCATCGGCGTGTTGCTCGCCGTACAAGCCGAAGGCAGGGACTGCGGCAGTGTCGGGCACGGATGTGGCCATCGTCGAAAAGTCCAAGGACTGCACGCAATCATCCCTTCAACGCAGCGCTTTGGCTACCGACACTGCACGCATCGCCATCCAAGCCAGGAGCAGTGCATGCGAACGCAGGTTGCGATCATCGGCGCCGGGCCATCGGGCCTGTTGCTGGGCGAACTGTTGCGGCTCGCCGGCATCGATTGCGTCATCGTCGAGCGGCAGACGCCCCAGCATGTGCTGGCGCGCATCCGCGCCGGGGTATTGGAGCAGGGCAGTGTGGAACTGCTGCAGCGCGCCGGCGTCGGCGAGCGGTTGCAGCGCGAAGGCTTGCTGCATCACGGCTTCGAATTGTCCCTGGACGGGCAGCGCGAGCGTATCGACCTGCTGCGCGGCTGCGGCCGCGGCGTCACCGTTTATGGGCAGACCGAGGTCACCGCCGATCTGATGCATGCGCGCCAGCGCAGCGGGGCACCTACCCATTACAACGCGCAGGACGTGGCCCTGTGCGATGTGGAAGGCACCACGCCTGCTCTGGAGTTCACGCAGGACGGCCAGCGCAGGCGTCTTGACTGCGACTACATCGTCGGCTGCGATGGGTATCACGGCGTCAGCCGTGCCAGCATCCCCGCCGAGCGGCTGCGCCTGTTCGAGCGCGTGTACCCGTTCGGTTGGCTTGGGGTGCTGGCCGATACGCCACCCGTGCACGAAGAACTGGTCTACGCACGTCACCGGCGCGGGTTTGCACTATGTTCGATGCGCTCGCCCACCCGTACGCGCTATTACATCCAGGTGCCGGCCAGCGCGCAGGTGGAGGCCTGGAGCGATCAGGCGTTCTGGGACGAGTTGCGTGCACGGCTCCCGCCTGCGTTGGCGGCGCAACTGGTCACCGGCGCATCGATCGAGAAGAGCATCGCACCGCTGCGCAGTTTCGTCGCCGAGCCGATGCAGTATGGCCGCTTGTTCCTGGCTGGCGATGCTGCGCATATCGTGCCGCCCACCGGCGCCAAGGGCCTGAATCTGGCGCTTGGCGATGTCGGCCTGTTGGCGCAGCTGTTCGAGCGTTGGAAGACAAGCGGCGATGCCGGTGTGCTGGAACAGTATTCGACCTTGGCCTTGCAGCGGGTGTGGAAGGCCGAACGGTTCTCGTGGTGGATGACCACCCTGTTGCACCGCTTCGATGACGAAGACGCATTCACTGCGCGGCTGCACGGAGCGGAGCTGGACTATCTGCTCGGTAGCGAGGCGGGCCGCGCGACGCTGGCGGAAAATTATGCAGGTCTCCCGTTGGCCGCGCTATCGGACTGATGGCGCATTGGTGATCGCGAACTAGCAGCCGCCGCGGAGCGGATTTCTAGGTGGATATCCTGGTTCGATGTCGCCTTGGCTGCGCAAGTGCGATGCGTGCGCACACAGCGCTTCCCCAAACCGGCATGAATGATGCGCGTCAGCGCACATGCATTGCTTCCACTGCGGTCATCGCCCGCTCGACCGCCACACCCCGGGTCCATTCTGTACACGGTGCAGCAGCACGCTGGCGCTCACCACATGGGTGATGTTTTTCTCACCAACGGTTGCACAAGTGCCCAGGTGCATGCTCAGGCGGCTAGCGGGCCGGTGAACGGCACCGGTAGGGTGGCGATGACGCGTTAATGCAGCTGTGCGCACGCGCGTCTTCCCCCCGCTCAACGGACACGTTGCTGGCATCCCCGATGAGCGCACTGCCGCTCTCCACCCAGGAGTACTCCATGAAGAAATTGCTCTCCCGTGCCTTGTTGCTGGTCATGCTCATCGCACCAATGGCTGCGTTCGCGCAGACCGCGGTAACGGCCAATCCCGATCATCAGAAGATGCTGCTCGGCAGCACCTGGTATGAAACTGCCAACAAGCGGCTGGTCTACGATTTCTGGCGCACCGTGTTCGAAGCTGGCCAGGTGCAGTACGCGCCGATGTACATGGACAAGAACTACATCCAGCACAATCCGAACGTGGCCAATGGGCGCGATGCGTTTATCGCCTTCCTGACGGCATTCGTGAAGCCGACGCCGGTGCAGCCGCGGGTGCGATTGCCCTTGGTCGCCATCACCGCCGATGGCGATCTGGTCACCCTGGTGTCGGTGCGCACCTTACCCAACCCCAATAAGCCCGGCACCACGTACACCACCACCTGGTTCGACATGTTCCGGATCGAGAAGGGCCTGATCAAGGAACATTGGGACCCGGACACCATCGCCGGACGTGCCAGCACCGGCGGCCAGTAACCACCGCTGCACACCAGGCTGCGTTGTGTGGCCCTGCGTGTGTCCTCGACGCTCGAAGATGAGCTCATCACAGCGCCCACCTCACAGTGGGCGCTGTCGTGTTGCGGCCCCAGTGTCAGCTGATGCGGAATCCCATCGTCGCTTCCACTGCTTGCTGCCAGCCGGCGTAGAGCGCTTGGCGCTTGTCGTCGGCCATGGCCGGTTCGAAGCGGCGATCCACGGCCCACTGTTTGGCGATTTCTTCGCGGCTGCCCCAGAATCCAGTTGCCAGCCCTGCCAGATACGCCGCACCCAGCGCAGTGGTTTCCGCCACTTCCGGGCGGAGTACCGGCACATTGAGAATGTCACTCTGGAACTGCGCCATGAAGTCGTTGGCGATGGCACCGCCGTCGGCACGCAGTTCTTTCAGCTCGATGCCGGAATCGCTTTGCATCGCGGTGAGCACGTCGCGGGTCTGATAGGCCATCGATTCGACTGCTGCACGCACGAAGTGTTCCTTGGTGGTACCACGCGTCAGCCCGAACACCGCGCCGCGGATGTCGCTGCGCCAGTACGGCGCGCCCAGGCCGACGAAGGCCGGCACGATGTACACGCCATCGTTGTCGCCGGCACGCTCGGCATAGGCTTGCGAGTCGCTGGCCTTGCCCAGCATGCGCAAGCCATCGCGCAGCCACTGCACCACCGAGCCGGCAACGAAGATCGCGCCTTCCAGCGCGTATTCGACCTTGCCGTCGATGCCCCAGGCAATCGTGGTCAGCAAACCGGCCTTGGACGCCACCGCCTTGTCGCCGGTATTCATCAGCATGAAACAGCCGGTGCCATAGGTGTTTTTCGCCATGCCCGGTTCGAAGCAGGCCTGGCCGAACAACGCGGCCTGCTGGTCGCCGGCGATGCCGGCGATGGGCACCTGTTCGCCATAGAAGTACTGGGTCTGGGTCATGCCATAGACCTCGCTGGACGAACGCACGTCCGGCAGCATCTGCGCGGGCACGTCCAACATGGCCAGCAGTTCAGCATCCCACTCAAGCGTATGGATGTTGAACATCATGGTGCGCGAGGCATTGGTGTAGTCGGTGACGTGCACCTTGCCGCCGGTGAGATTCCAGATCAGCCAACTGTCGATGGTGCCGAACGCCAGTTCGCCTTTCTGCGCGCGTTCGCGCGCGCCTTCGACGTGGTCGAGAATCCACTTGACCTTGGTCCCGGAAAAATACGCATCGATCAGCAGGCCGGTCTTCTCGCGCACCATCTGCTCATGCCCGGCCTCCTTGAGCTGGGTGCAGATGTCCTTGGTCTGCCGCGATTGCCACACGATGGCGTTGTAGATCGGCTGGCCGGTGGCCTTGTCCCACACCACCGCGGTCTCGCGCTGGTTGGTGATGCCGATCCCGGCGATCGCGCGCGCATCGATCTGCGCGTTGTTGAGCAGCTCGGTGATGGTGGTATAGACGCTGGTCATGATCTCGCGCGGGTTGTGTTCCACCCAACCCGGCTGCGGAAAGATCTGGCCGAATTCGCGCTGCGCCACGCCGGCCACCTTGCCCTGGCGGTCGAACAACATCGCGCGTGAGCTGGTGGTGCCTTGATCGATCGCAAGGACGTACTGCTTTTCCATCGAAAATTCCTCGAACAATGCCGGCATTGGCGCACGGCGAGAAAGGTCGGTGCAGGCGATGACGCCGCGTGGCCATCAGGGTTTGGCCACAGGTAACCTCACGCGTCGTCAGCGTGATTGTTGGCTTGGCGCAGCACCATCACAGTGGATCGAGCGGTTTGCTGCCGCCTTGCAGATGGCGCACCCGCGCCGGCAGGAATGGCAGGATCAGCCACTGATAGGCCAGCGCGCCGATCGGCCCGCCGATCAACGGGCCAACGATCGGGATCCACCAATAGTTGTCCTTGGCCGGCAACGCGGCCTCGCCCCAGCCGGCGAAATACGCGAACAGGCGCGGGCCGAAGTCGCGCGCCGGGTTCATCGCCCAGGCCTCCAGATAGCCCATCGACGCGCCCAGCGTGGCGACCAGCAAGCCGATCATCAACGCGCCGGAGTTGGCAGTGGGTGCGGCCTCGTTGAACTGCTCGGTGATGGCGAAGATGCCGAAGATCAGGAACGCCGTGATGATGATCTGGTCGACCAGCGCATGCATCGGCGTGACCGCCAGCCCCGGTGCGGTGAAGAACACCCCGGCTGCGCCGCCGGCTTCGCGGGTGAGCTGCTGCACCTGGTTGAAGTGATCGATCACCGGCCCGTACAACTGATAGACGATGGCCGCGCCCAGGAATGCACCGACCACCTGCGCAAACCAGTAGGGCAGTACCTTCTTCCAGGAAAAACCGCGGAACAGTGCCAGCGCCAGCGTGACCGCCGGATTGGCGTGCGTCCCGGACACCGAGCCGGTCACGTAGATCGCCAGTGTCACCGCCAGGCCCCAGGCGATACACACGCCCCAATAGGCGTTTTGATAAGGGCTGGGGTCGTACAGGATGTACATCGCCGCCACCGAATCGCCGAGCGCGATGATGATGAACATCGCGACCGCCTCGGAGATCAACTCACCTACGAGTTGCCGGCTCATGCGTGCATGCCCGCAAGGTCGAAGATGCAGAAAACAGCGTGCAGCGCGCTTGCTCCCGCGCAGCGGTGGTCGGTGATGCTCATCTGGGGTGCCCTCCACGTGACTTGGGTGACGCTGGCTGAAGCGCCGGAATACGTTGCCGGGCGACCCGTCCTCGCCGGCAACGCGGTGTGTTCAAGCAGAAACGGCATCGCGTTGCCGGATCGGCTGCGTCTGCAGATAGTCTTCCAGGCGCTGCCGCCCGGCCGCATCGATCCGCAGGCCGAGCTTGCTGCGCCGCCACAGGATATCGTCGGCAGCCACCGCCCATTCATGTTGACGCAGGTAATCCACCTCGGCCTGGTACAGGTCCGCACCGAAGTGCGTGCCCAGATCGGCCAGGCTCTGCGCATCGCCAAGCAGTTGTTCGGCGCAGGTGCCGTAGTTGCGCACCAGCCGCTGCGCAGTCGCCGCCGGCAGCCAGGGGCGCGCGCGGCCGACGCGTTCCAGCAGGCTGGCGATATCGCGCTGCTCGCCGCCTGGTAATGCCTCCCCATGTGCGGTCCACGCCGGCTTGCGTGCGCCCAGCGCGTGGGTGAGCCGGTCCACTGCCTCTTCGGCGAGCTTGCGATAGGTGGTCAGCTTGCCGCCGAATACGTTGAGCAACGGCGCACCCTCGGTGACCACTTCCAGCTGGTAATCGCGGGTCACTTCGGCTGCGTTGTCTTCGGCATCGTCCAGCAACGGGCGCACGCCACTGTAATTCCACACCACATCGGCGGGGGAGATCTGCTGCTGGAAATACAGGTTCACCGCATCGCACAGGTACTGCACCTCGGCAGCATCGATCTTCGGCGCGGCGGGGTCGGCTTCGTAGTCCACGTCGGTGGTGCCGATCAAGGTGAAGTCGTGCTCGTAGGGGATGGCGAACACGATGCGCCGGTCCGGTTGCTGGAAGATGTACGCATGGTCGTGATCGAACAGCTTGGGCACCACGATATGGCTGCCCTTGACCAGCCGCAATGCGTGTTCGTGCGGCACCGAGGCCACGGTGTCCAGGAACGCCACTGCCCAGGGGCCGGCCGCATTGGCGAGCGCGCGCGCCTGCACCGTGCGGCGTCGGCCCTCGCGGTCTTCGAGCTCGGCATACCAGAAGCCGGCATCGCGCCAGGCGCCGACACAGCGCGTGCGGGTGTGGATCTTGGCGCCGCGCCTGGCGGCGTCCATCGCGTTGAGCACCACCAGCCGCGCGTCCTGCACCCAGGCATCCGAATACACGAAGCCGGTGCGCAGCGATTCCTGCAGCGGCGCACCGACCGGGTGCGTCCGCAGCGACAGCCGCCGCGAGCGCGGCAGGCTGCGCTTGCTGCCGCCCAGATGGTCGTACAGGAACAGCCCGGCGCGGATCATCCATGCCGGGCGCAGGTGCGGTTGGTGGGGCAGCAGGAAGCGCAACGGCCAGATGATGTGCGGGGCCAGCCGCAGCAACACTTCGCGCTCGGCCAGTGCCTTGCCGACCAGCGCGAATTCGTATTGCTCCAGATAGCGCAGGCCGCCGTGAATGAGTTTGGTACTGGCGCTGCTGGTATGCGCGGCCAGGTCGTCCTGCTCGCACAGGCACACCGACAGACCGCGCCCGGCCGCATCACGGGCAATGCCGACCCCGTTGATGCCGCCGCCGATTACCAGAAGATCGTATATCTCGCCCATCGGTGCCTCCGTCCGGGCGCGCTGATGAGCGAACCCAAGTTGTCATGTTCGAACATATTCGAACATCGAACCTTGCGGGGGCGTGAAGATGGACAGCTTTAGTATCAGCAGTGACGTACGCGCGAATCGGCTATGAAAGAGCGGATTAAGAGATGGCGTACCTATCAGGCCCAATGGTTTTCGGCGGCTATCACGTAAAAACGATCAAAAACGAACATCGAACTCAGGCGGTTCCGTCCGCGTCCGCCAGGTGCACCCGGGTACCGGCCTCGGCCAGGACGCTCGCCAACTCCTGCGGCGGCGGCCGGTCGGTGAACCAGTCGTGCACCTGGGCGAGGGCGCCCAGCCGCACCATGGCGTTGCGACCGAATTTGCTGTGATCGGCGGCCAGCAGCACGTGCCGCGAGTGCTCGATGATGGCCTGCGCCACGCGCACTTCCTGGTAATCGAAATCCAGCAGGGTGCCGTCCAGATCGATACCGGAAATGCCGATCACCCCGAAGTCCACCTTGAACTGGCGGATCAGCTCCACCGTCGCCTCGCCGGTCACGCCCTGGTCGCGCCCGCGCACCACACCGCCGGCCACGATCACCTCGAAACTGGGGTTGGCGCTGAGCATCACCGCCACGTTGAGGTTGTTGGTGATCACGCGCAGCCCGCGGTGCTGCAGCAACGCGCGTGCGACTTCTTCGTTGGTGGTACCCAAGTTGATGAACAGCGAGGCATCGTCGGGAATGAAACGCGCCACACGTGCGGCGATGTGCTGCTTTTCGCGGGCCTGCAGCGCCTTGCGTGCGGTGTAGGCCAGATTCTCCACGCTGGAGGGCATGCTGACGCCGCCGTGATAGCGGCGCAGCACGCCGGCATCGCAGAGCAAGGTCAGATCGCGGCGGATGGTCTGCGGCGTCACCTCAAAGCGTGTGGCCAAACCTTCGACCTCGGCAAAGCCCTGCTGCCGCACCAGCGCCACCAATTGCTCCTGGCGCGGGTTCAACGCCGGCGCCGGGACCGTCCTGTAGTGAGTCGACTCCATGCGCAGATGATCGCGCATACGCGTGAGGATGCAAACACGGCGGGGTGCACGCTGAGCGCGACAGGGGCTTGCCGGCGAACATCGGCCTGAAGCGGTGCACGCGTGGCGACATGCCGGACGCGCTGCGCTGAGGCTGCACGGTTCTGGAGGCATACGATTACCCGGCAGGCTCGGCCAGGGCTCGGTAAAGATCGCCGCCTTCGGTGTGTGCGTGCTGAAGCGCCAACGAGCAGGTGGCCAGCAACGCGCGGACACGCAGTGGGTCGTGCCGATGAAACGCGGGCGCCGCAAACGCGTTGCTCGCTAAGCCCGGTATCGACCGCAACCGCCAGACGGTGCGCAGCCGGCCGGATGCCGGCTCAGCCCAGCTCGCTGCGATAGCCGGTGTCGATGCTGATGCTGCCGCCTACCGCACGCGACACGCAGGCACAGAGCTTGCGATTCTCCCGGCGCTGCTCGTCGCTGAAGAACACGTCGCGGTGATCGATATCGGCGGAGCTGTCCAGCACGTCCACCGCGCACAGGCCGCATTCGCCACGGCGGCACTCGGCGATCAGCTCCACCCCGGCGTCGGCCAGTGCGTCCAGCATCGATTCGTTTTCAGCGACCGGCACTTCCAGGCCCAGCCCCGGCAATTTCACCACGAACGCCTGCGCCGGCACCCGCCCGCTATTGCCGAAGGTTTCGAAGTGCAGGCGCGCACGCGGCCGGCCGGCGGCGTGCCAGTGCTGGCGTACCGCCTCGAGCATGCCCAGCGGCCCGCACACATACACCTCGGCATTGGGCGACAGGCGCGCCAGTTCGGCAGCCAGATCCGGCGGGCCGGCGCTGTCGTCGCATTGCAGTTGCAAACGTTCGCCCAGCAGTGCTTCCAGCGTGTCGACATACGCCATTGCGCTGCGCGAGCGGCCGGCGTACAGCAGACGAAACGCGCGGTGGCCACGCGCCAGCCGCTGCGCCATGCCGACGATCGGGGTGATGCCGATGCCGCCGGCAATCAGCAGGATTTCCTCGCCGCTTTCATCCAGCGCGAAGTTGTTGCTGGGCGGCGACATCTCCACCACATCGCCCGGCGCAAGCGTCCACATATGCAGCGAGCCGCCGCGGCTGTCGGGCATTTGCCGCACTGCGATCTGGTAGTACCCATCGGCACGCGGTTCGCCCACCAACGAATACGAGCGCACATCGTCGCGACCATGCAGCTGCACACGAAAATCCACATGGCTGCCCACCTCGAAGCTACGCGCAGCGGTGCCGGGATCGAGCACGATTTCGCGCACGCCCGGGCAGGCGTCGGCAATGCTGACGACGCGGGCACGATGCCACTGGGTGTCTTTACGCATGGAGGGCTCCGGGCAATGAGGTCTGCCGGCCGGCGCCGGCTGTGACGGCGCCGCAATGCGGCGCTGTGAGCGATGAGATGGCTGGCCGCATGCGAAGTGCTTAGCCCACCATGCGCAGCGACAGATCCTGCGCGCGTTGTTCCTGTGCGATCAGGCGGTCGATCACGCGTCGCGCCCACATCCCGCCGGCATCGACGTTGAGGTTGTAGAAAGTGTGATCCGGATGCGCATCGATGGCGCGTTGCTGCGCTTCCAGCACTGCTTCGTCTTCGCCGAACACGCCTGTCACGCCGTCGCGGGTGAGCGTGGTCAGCGACTGGTCGTGCAGCGCGTAGTTGCGCATGAATGCCCAGAAGTAATGGCAGGTGGTGTCGGTTTCGGGCGTGATGGTGTTGAGCACGTAGCCGTTGACGCCCTGGCTGCGATCGCCTTCCGGCGCGCCGGTGCCGGCGATGGCCACGCCGACATCGATGGCGATGGTGGAGGGTGCCTCGAAACGGATGATCTGCCAACGATCGACCTTGCCGCGATAGTCCAGATGGCGGGCGATCTGGCTGGCCCAGAACGGCGGCGGGTCGATGTTGCGCATCCAGCGCGACACGATGACGCCGCGATCGCCGTGCACCACATCGAATGGCGCTTCGGCCACTTCGTCCTGGCCGATGCTGGAGCCGTGCACGAAGGTCTCGTGGGTCAGGTCCATCAGGTTGTCCAGCACCAGCCGATAGTCGCACTTGGCATGGATGGTGCGGCCATCGCCGGCCCAGGCCGGATCGTGCGACCAGTGCAGGTCGGGAATCAGGCGCGTATCGGCCTTGGCCGGGTCGCCCGGCCAGATCCATACGTAGCGGTGTTTTTCGGCCACCGGAAAGCTGCGCACGCAGGCCGAGGGATTGATGGTGTCCTGCGAGGGCATGTGCACGCAGCGCCCCTGCGTGTTGTAGACCAGCCCGTGATAGCCGCAGACCACGTCGTCGCCGCGCAGCTTGCCCATCGACAAGGGCACCAGCCGATGCCAGCAGGCGTCTTCGAGCGCGACGACCGTACCGGCGGTGGTGCGGTAGACCACCACGTCCAGGTTGCAGAGCTTGCGCGGGCTGAGCACGTGCTTGATCTCATGGTCCCAGGCAACGGCGTACCACGCATTGAGGGGAAACAGCGGCTTGGACTGCGACATGACCGTGACTCCTGGGTGTGTAGGCAACCTGGATGCGACGCGGCGTGCGCCGGCCTGCAGCTAGTTGGCGCGCAATGCAACGCTGGCGTCTGCTTGCGCGCGAAGTTATGTATACACCGGAGACAATGTGGGCGCGTTACGGGTCTGCCGAAATTGTGCGAATATCGATTTGAATCACCGATTATCGGATTGACCACCCTGCCGGCTGCGCCTACCGTGAGCCCACGCTCGCTGTGCTGGAAGGGAACGCAATGGCCGAAATCGTCGCTCTCGCGGAAGCGGTGTCGCAGCTGATCGCCGATGGCGATTGCGTGGCGATGGAAGGCTTCACCCATCTGATTCCGCATGCGGCCGGGCACGAGGTGATCCGTCAGCACAAGCGCGCGCTGCGGCTGGTGCGCATGACCCCCGACCTGATCTACGACCAGCTGATCGGCGCCGGTTGCGCGGCAGCGCTGCGGTTTTCCTGGGGCGGCAATCCCGGCGTCGGTTCGTTGCACCGGCTGCGCGATGCAGTGGAACACGCCTGGCCGCAGCCGCTGCAGATTCGCGAACACAGCCACGCCGATATGGCCAATGCCTATGTGGCCGGTGCGTCGGGGCTGCCGTTTGCAGTGCTGCGCGGGTATGTCGGTTCGGATCTGCCGCGCGTCAACGACAGCATCAAGTTCCTGCAGTGCCCGTATACCGGCCAAACGCTGGCCACCTCGCCGGCCGTCAACCCCGATGTCACGGTGATCCACGCCCAGCGGGCCGACCGCCGCGGCAACGTGTTGCTCTGGGGCATTCTGGGCGTGCAGAAGGAAGCGGTGCTGGCAGCGCGCAAGGTGATCGTGACGGTGGAAGAGATCGTCGACAGCCTGGACGCGCCGCCCAATGCCTGCATCCTGCCGCGTTGGGTTGTCGATGCGGTCTGCGTTGTCCCTGGTGGCGCGGCGCCCTCGTATGCGCATGGCTACTACGCGCGCGACAATCGGTTCTATCTGGCCTGGGATGCGATCGCGCGCGACCGTGCGACGTTCCAGGCCTGGATCCAGACGCATATTCTCGACACCGACGATTTCGCCGGTTTTCAGCGCGTGTATGCACAGTCCCAGCAGCAGGTGGCCGCATGAGCGCCTACAGCACCAACGAGATGATGACGGTGGCTGCCGCGCGTCGCCTTCCCGATGGCGCAGTGTGTTTTGTCGGCATCGGCTTGCCGTCCACTGCCGCCAACCTGGCTCGGCTGACGCATGCACCGGACGTCACCTTGATCTACGAATCCGGACCGATCGGTGCGCGCCCGCAGGTGTTGCCACTCTCGATCGGCGACGGCGAGCTGGCCGAAACCGCCGCCACCGTGGTCTCCACGCCGGAGATCTTCCGCTACTGGCTGCAGGGCGGGCGCGTGGATGTGGGCTTTCTGGGGGCGGCGCAGATCGATCGGTACGCCAACCTCAACACCACCGTGATTGGTTCCTACGCTGCGCCGAAAACGCGCCTGCCAGGCGCCGGTGGCGCGCCGGAAATTGCCGCCAGCGCCAAGCAGGTGTTCATCATCATGCGCCAATCCGAACGCAGCTTCGTGTCGCGGTTGGACTTCATCACCACGGTCGGGCATCTGGACGGTGGCGATGCGCGCGCGCGCGCCGGCCTCCCCGGCGCCGGCCCGACCGTGGTCGTCACCGACCTGTGCGTGATGGAACCCGACCCCGTGACCCGCGAACTCACCGTGACCTCGCTGCATCCCGGCGCCACGCGCGAGCAGGTCAGCGCGGCGACCGGGTGGCCGATCCGGTTCGCCGCCGACCTTGCACAAACCACGCCGCCCAGTACCGCCGAGCTGGATGCCTTGCGCGCGCTGCAGGCACGCACCGATGCAGCGCATGGTGTGCAGGCAATGGGAGCCCAGGCATGAGTGAGGTGTACCTGATCGATGGCATCCGCACGCCGATCGGCCGTTACGGTGGCGCCTTGTCCAGCGTGCGCGCCGACGATCTGGGCGCAGTGCCCATCGCCGCATTGCTGGCGCGGCAGTCGCAGCTGGAGCCGGCCGCAATCGACGATGTGTACCTGGGCTGCGCCAACCAGGCCGGCGAAGACAATCGCAATGTCGCGCGTATGAGTCTGTTGCTGGCCGGCCTGCCGTCTTCGGTGCCGGGCAGCACGCTCAATCGCCTGTGCGGCTCGGGCCTGGACGCGATCGGCACGGTAGCGCGCGGCATCCGTGCCGGCGAACTGGATCTTGCCATTGCCGGCGGCGTCGAATCGATGTCGCGCGCGCCGTGGGTGATGGGCAAGGCCGACAGCGCCTTCGCCCGCACCCAGCAGCTGGAAGACACCACCATGGGCTGGCGCTTCATCAATCCGCGCCTGCAGGCGGTCTATGGCACCGAACTGATGGGGGAAACGGCGGAAAACGTGGCGCAGCGGTACGCCATCGCGCGCGAAGACCAGGATGCGTTCGCACTGCGCAGCCAGCAACGCGTGGCGGCGGCGCAGGCAGCCGGTTTCTTCGATGCGGAAATCACCCCGGTGGCCGTGGCAGCGCGCAAGGGCGGCGATGCCTCCACGGTCGAACACGATGAAGCGCCGCGACCCAACACCACCGCCGACATGCTGGCCAAGCTCAAACCGGTGTTCCGCCAGCCCGGCACCGTGACGGCCGGCAATGCCTCCGGTCTCAACGATGGCGCCGCTGCCTTGCTGCTGGCCTCGGCGCAGGCCGTGCAGGCTCACCGGCTGACGCCGCGTGCGCGCGTGCTGGGGTTCGCCTCGGCGGGCGTGGAGCCGGCGTACATGGGCATCGGCCCGGTGCCGGCCACCCAGCGCCTGCTGGCGCGCTTGCACCTGCGCATCGCGCAGTTCGATGCGATCGAATTCAATGAAGCCTTCGCTGCGCAGGCGCTGGCCTGCACGCGTGCATTGGGCCTGGCCGACGATGCCGCACACGTCAATGCCAACGGTGGCGCCATTGCGCTCGGGCATCCGCTCGGCATGAGCGGCGCGCGGCTGGCGCTGACCTTGCTGCGGCAGCTGGAGGCGGGCAACGGGCGACTCGGGCTGGCCAGCATGTGCATCGGAGTGGGGCAGGGCGTGGCGTTGGCGATCGAGCGCCTGTGAACCGGCTGTTGCAACCTCCCTCCTCCTTCCCTTGCACCCATGTTGTTCTGGTCGTCTTGTTGCCGACGGAGATTCAAGATGCGCGATCCCACCGCTGACCAACCTGCCATCGCCGACCCGCTGCTCGGCTACCGCCGCAGCCGGCCCGGGACACAGCCGGCCTACCTGCATCCGGCATACGCTTCCACCACATTGCGAGGGCCTACGCGTGATCCGATCGACCTGCCGGTCACGCTGTCGGAAGTCACCGGCCCGCGGCTGGATCGGCTCACGCTGGGCGCGCACGCGGCCGATCTCACTGCGGGGTTCAGTGGCGCGCCGCTGGGCGAGCGCATCATCGTCTCCGGCCGCGTGCTCGACGAAAACGGCAGGCCGGTCCGCCACAGCGTGGTGGAAGTGTGGCAATGCAACGCGGCTGGTCGCTACCAGCACGCTGGCGATCAGCACGATGCACCGCTGGACCCCAACTTCCGCGGCACCGGCCAGGTGCTGACCGATGAGCACGGCCGCTACAGTTTCAAGACCATCAAGCCGGGCGCGTATCCGTGGCGCAATCACTACAACGCCTGGCGGCCGGCGCACATCCATTTTTCGTTGCACGGCGATGGCATCGGGCAGCGGCTGGTCACCCAGATGTATTTCCCCGGCGACCCGCTGCTGGCGCACGACCCCATCTTCAACTGTGTCGACGATGCGCTGGCGCGCGAACGCATGGTGTCCAGTTTCGACTGGGAAAACGCGGTCAGCGAGTACGCGTTGGCCTACCGCTTCGACATCGTCTTGCGCGGTCGCAAGCAAACGGTCTGGGAGTGACACAATGAGCCTGCATGCAACGCCGTCGCAGACCGTCGGGCCGTATTACCGGCTGGGATTGGAGCCGCTGTATCGCCAACAGATCGCACCTGCGCAGGCCGCGGGCACGCATGTGCAGATCAGCGGTTGCATCTTCGATGGCGCCGGCGCGCCAGTGGCCGATGCGGTGCTGGAAGTGTGGCAAGCCGATGCTGCGGGCATCTATGCGCATGTGGCCGACGGTCGCTGCGAGGCCCACGACCCCAGCTTCGACGGCTGGGGCCGCGTGCCCACCGATGCCAACGGGCGTTTTACCTTCAGCACCATCAAGCCGGGCAGGGTGGCGGGCCCGGACGGCAAGCAGCAGGCGGCGCATCTGACGGTGCTGGTCTTCATGCGCGGCCTCTTGCGCGGGGTGTCGACGCGGCTGTATTTCGCCGACGACCCACAGCTGGGCAGCGACCCGATCCTGGCGCTGGTGCCGGCCGAGCGGCGCGCCACCTTGCTGGCCCAGCCGCATCCAGGCAGTGCGTACACGTGGGACATCCACATGCAGGGCGACGCGGAAACGGTGTTCTTCCGCTATTGATCCGCATGCCGATGTTGAAACGCCGTATGCGTACAGGGGCAGCGCTGCATCCTGCCGGCACGCGGCCACGTCCACAGGGCCATAGGCGCCGCTGCACGAGCGCCTGCTGCCGAAACATCGCCAGGGTATCTCCGGCGACAAGCAATGCGCCGTGACGCCTCACGCACATGCATCCGGGGCAGCGCGCATCGTGGCAGGCAGGTGCACACGTGCACTCGCGTGCACGCAGCGCAAGCACGCATGGCCTCATCCACCTCATCCCGGCAGTGCCAGGCGCGCCCGATGCATTGCCCTTTGGTCTAGTTGGCACCTTGGTACATCGGTGCGATGCTGCCGGCTCGCCTAGAGATGCAATGCATGAGTGCGACATCTTCGTTGTTGGGATCCTTGTTCGGCGAGCCTGCGTGCGAGGCCTTGTTCGACGATGCCGCGCGCGTGCAGGCGATGCTGCAGTTCGAATCGGCGCTGGCGCGCGCCCAGGCGCAGTGCGGGGTGATTCCCGCCGAGGCCGCGCAGGCCATTGCCGCTGCCTGCGATGTGCAGCACTACGATCTGGCCGCGTTGGCGCAGGCCACGGCGCTGGCCGGCAATCCCGCCATTCCGCTGGTCAAGGCGCTGACCGCGCAGGTGGCCGCGCACGACAACGCCGCCGCGCGCTGGGTGCACTGGGGTGCCACCAGCCAGGACGTCATCGATACCGGCATGGTGCTGCAGCTGCGCGCCGCACTGGATCTGCTGCTGCCGCGTCTGCACGCCCTGTGCGCCGATCTGGCGGTGCTGGCCGAACGCGAGCGCAACACCGGCCTGCCCGGTCGCACCCTGCTGCAGCAGGCCGTGCCGGTCACCTTCGGGCTCAAGGTCGCCGGTTGGCTGGACGCCCTGCAGCGTGCGCAGCGGCGCCTGCACGCCTTGCGGCACGATGCCTTGGTGCTGCAGTTCGGCGGCGCGGCCGGCACCCTGGCCTCGTTGCAGGGCCGTGGCCTGGAAGTGGCGCAGGCGCTGGCGAGCGCCCTGGCGTTGCCGCTGCCCGCGCTGCCCTGGCATACCGCGCGCGACCGCATCGTCGAGGTCGGCTGCGCCTTCGGTCTGCTGGCCGGCACGCTGGGCAAGATCGGCGGCGATGTGGTGTTGCTGATGCAAACGGAGGTGGGCGAAGCGTTCGAGCCGGCCGCCGCCGGCAAAGGTGGCTCCTCGGCGATGCCGCACAAGCGCAATCCGGTCTCCAGCGTGGCAGCCGTGGCTGCGGCCACACGCGTACCGGGCCTGGTCGCCACCTTGTTCAGCGCCATGGCGCAGCCGCACGAGCGCGCAGCCGGGCAATGGCATGCCGAGTGGGACACCTTGCCGCAGATCGTCTGCCTCACCGCCGGTAGCCTGGCGCAGATGCAGCTGTGCCTGTCGGGTCTGGAACTGGATCGCCCACGCATGCAGGCGCATCTGGACAGCCACGGCGGGCTGCTCTACGCCGAGGCGGCCGTGTTCGCGCTTGCGCCACACCTGGGCAAGCCGCAGGCGCACGCCCTGGTGGAACAGGCCGCGCTGCGCGCGCAGGCGCAGCAACGGCATTTGCGCGAGGTGCTTGGCGAGCACGCGCAGGTGAGCGCGGTGCTCACGCACGCGCAACTGCAGGCAGTGTTCGATAGCGCAAGTTGGCGCGGCATGTCCTCGGTGTGGATCGACCGCGTGCTGGCTGGATCTTCTTCCTGTTGACGGTGCCTCGATGGCTTATCTCCAGTTGCCCACGCATCGCCTGCACTACCGCCTGGACGGCACCGAAGGACGCCCCTGGCTGACTTTCTGCAATTCGCTGGGCACCGATCTGCACATGTGGGACGTGCAGCTCGAAGCCTTCGCTCCGCACTACCGCATCCTGCGCTACGACCGCCGCGGCCATGGGTATTCGGAGACGCCGCCCGGCCCGTACAGCGTCGCCGACCTGGGTCAGGACGTGCTGGCACTGTGGGACGCCCTGGAGATCGCGCAAAGCGATTTCTGCGGCCTGTCGATCGGCGGGCTCACCGGCCAGTGGCTGGGCCTGCATGCACCGCAGCGCTTGCGCCGGCTGGTGGTGTGCGCCACCGCGCAGAAGATCGGCAGTGCCGCCGCCTGGGAAACCCGCATCGAACAGGTGCGCAGCGAAGGCCTTCCGACGCTGATCGATGCCACGCTGCAGCGCTGGTTTACCCCCGAATTTGCCATCAGCCATGCGCAGCGCCTGGACATGATCGCTGCTGCCTTCGTATCCACTTCGCCTGCCGGCTACATCGCCTGCTGCCAGGCGGTGGCCGATGCGGACTTCCGCGGCGCATTGGACGGGCTAAGCCTGCCGCTGCTGGCGCTGGCCGGCGACGACGACCCGGTGTGCCCGCCGCCTGACCTGCGCGAGATCGCCTATGCCGCGCCGGATGGGCATTACGCCCAGGTACCCGGCCGCCACATCTGCAACCTGGAATCGCCGGCCGCGTTCAACCAGGCGGTGCTCGGCTTTCTTCAGGGCCAGTGAGCTTTCCCACCTTGCAAGGACACCCCATGCACGAAGACGAACGTTATCAAGCCGGCATGCGCGAACGCCGACGCGTCCTTGGCGATGCGCACGTCGACCGTGCGCTGGCCGCGCGTAGCGAATTCACCGAAGAATTTCAGGACCTGATCACCCGCTACGCCTGGGGCAGCATCTGGACCCGCGACGGCCTGCCGGCCCACACCCGTTCGCTGATCACCCTGTCGATGATGATCGCGCTAGGCCACGACGAAGAATTCAAGCTGCACGTGCGTGCGGCGCGCAACAACGGCGTCACGCCTGCGCAGATCAAGGAAGTGCTGCTGCAGGCGGCGATCTACTGCGGCGTGCCGGCCGCCAACCACGCGTTCGCGCTGGCCAGGCCGATCCTGGAAGAACAAGCGGCCGACGCCGGCGCAGCCTCGGCGGCGCAACCGCGGTAAGAGTGGTCTCCGGGCGGCGGGCAAACCGACTGCGCTCAGCGTCCGGCGCGCGTGTTCGGTACCCGGTGCGGCGGGGACCACTCGTACACTGCGGCGCCTGGTGCGCCGTCCAAAATCGCCTGCCGATTGCGCGCACACGCGTATTGGCGGCGCTCAACCCACCGCAACCGGAGACATTGCATGCTGCATCGATTGGTCTGCCTGCTGGTGGTGTCATTGGCAACCGCGGCGCTGCACGCACAACCGCAGCCCGGCCCCGGCACCGTGTCGGCGCGGGTGCGTACCGACGATGGCCAGACGCTGACCGTGTGGTCGCGCGTGCCCGCGCAGCCACGTGGCACGATCGTGCTGGTGCACGGCCGCACCTGGAGCGCATTGCCCAACTTCGATTTGCAGGTGCCTGGCGAGCCGCGTGACGCGCGCTCTGTCCTTGCAGCGCTCGCGCAAGCCGGGTTTGCCGCGTATGCGGTGGATCTGCGCGGCTACGGTGGCAGCCCACGCGACCGCACGGGCTGGAATACGCCCGCCCGTGCAGTGGCCGATGTCCGCAATGTGCTGGCCTGGGTCGCGCAGACCCATCCCGGCCTGCCGCCGCCGGCATTGCTGGGCTATTCCAACGGGGCGCGGGTGGCGTTGCTGCTCGCGCAGCAGCAACCGCAGGCGATGTCTGCCCTGGTGTTGTTTGGCTTCCCTGATGACGTGGATGCAGCGCCCGCGCCGGCGGTTCCGGCAGATCGGCCCTTGCGCGCACCCACCACGGCCGCTGCGGCCGGTGAGGACTTCATCACCGCCAATGCGGCACCACCGGGTGTGCGTGCGGCTTACGTCGCCCAGGCGCTGGCAGCGGACCCGGTCCGCACCGACTGGCGCGCCATGGAGCAGTTCGCCTTCCACCCCGAGCAAGTCGCGACGGTGCCGGTCTTGCTGTTGCGCGGCGTCGACGACCCGATCGCCACCCAGGCAGACAACGCGCATCTCTACGCACGCCTGCGCAGCGAAGATCGCAGCTGGGTGACCCTACCGCACGCCGACCACGTGGCCCAGGTCGAAGACAGCCACGCGGCGTGGGTGGACGCGCTGGTGAGCTTTCTGCGCCGGCCGCGCTAGGAGCCGTCAACAAAAGACTGCCCGGCCGTCAGGCGGGCGTGGCCGGTGCCCGGTGCGTCATTGCAACCTCGTGCATTGCGGTTCCTATGCGTCATCCGCACCCATCTGCCGACTGCTCGCTATGTCGTGTTTGCCGCTCTGAGTCGGGACGCGTGCAACAGCAAGTGGCGATCAATCCGAACAGGTCTAGCCTGGCACTTTGCGATGTGCAGCCTCGCATGCACGTCGGGCACACGCGCAATGTGTGGACGCGATTGCTTTTGACCTCTGCCAGCCACCGCTGCGCCACTAGCGCTTATGCAGCACAGGGGCAGGTCAGATGCCCCGCGGGCGACGCCCGCGCCAACGCAAGGTGCTGCACTAACTCAGCAAGGTTCCCAGCCGCTGCGCCGCCTGCTTCAGCGGTTCCAGCAACTGCGTTTGCATCGTCTGCAGGCTCACCCGCCCGGCCTGGGCGCCAATGTTGAGCGCGGCGATCACCTCGCCGCGCAGGTTGCGCACCGGCACGGCGATCGAGCGCAGGCCGATTTCCAGTTCCTGATCGGTCAGGCACATGCCTTCGCGGCGCGTGCGCGCCAGCACCTCCAGCAGCGCCGAGGCCTGGGTCACCGTACGGTCGGTCCGCGGACGCAAGGTGGTGCGTTCCAGATACGCCTGCAAGGTGTCGCCGGGCAGGGCGGCCAGCAACACCCGCCCCATCGAGGTGCAGTAGGCCGGCAGCCGCGTCCCCGGGCGCAGCCCGATCGACATGATGCGCACCGTTTCCGAGCGCGCCACGTACAGCAGATCGTCGCCATCCAGCACGCCCAGCGAACACGATTCGTGCAGTTGGTCGCGCAGCCCGTCCAGGACCGGCTGTGCGGCCGCGGTCATCGATGAAGACGCCGCGTACGCGCCGCCGATGCCCAGCACGCGCGGCAGCAACACGTAGCCACGTCCTTGCTCGCCCACATAGCCCAGCTTGGCCAGCGTATGCAGCACGCGCCGGACGGCTGCGCGCGAGATGCCGGTTTCCAGGCTGATCTGCGACATCGTCACTTCGCGCGCATGCTGTGCGAACACGCTCAGCACCACCAGCCCGCGCCCCAGCGAGGTCATGAAGTCCGGATCGCCCTGGGCGGCGGCGATCTGCTGCATCAGCTCATGCGGCAGGCCGCGATCGCTGCCGGCCGCAACCACGGCGGCGGGACGTTTGCGGCGGCTGGAGGCGGGCTCGGGCATAGGAGTGCGGCAGCGGACAGGTCCGTGCATGGTAAGCGCTCGCGCCATGGCATGCCCCGGCTCACACTCTGTGCGTGGGCATGTAAGCGCTTCACCCTGCTTGCCGCATAATCGCCGCTGGTTTGTGACGGATCGGTGCGCTTAGTCCATGAAAACCCCCAACGGCCTGCAGCCGCTGATCGACGACGGCGTCATCGACGAAGTGTTGCGACCACTGAAGAGCGGCAAGGAAGCATCCGTCTACGTCGTGAGCGCAGGCGCCGAGATCCTGTGCGCCAAGGTCTACAAGGACATGGCGCAACGCAGTTTCCAGGCGCGCGTGCAGTACCAGGAAGGCCGCAAGGTGCGTGGCAGCCGTCAGGCCCGCGCGATGGGCAAGGCCACCAAGTTCGGCCGCAAGGAAGCCGAAACCGCCTGGAAGAACACCGAAGCCGACGCGCTCTATCAACTGGTGGATGCCGGGGTGCATGTGCCCAAACCGCGCGGTTACTTCCATGGCGTGCTGCTGATGGATCTGGTCACCGATGACGCCGGTCACAGCGCACCGCGGCTGGGCGAGGTGGACCTGGAACCCGAGCAGGCGCGCGCCTTCCACACCAGCCTGATCGGCGATGTGGTCAAGATGCTGTCGCTGGGCCTGGTGCACGGCGATCTGTCCGAATACAACGTGCTGGTTTCGCCCGATGGCCCGGTGGTGATCGACTTTCCGCAGGTGGTCAGTGCCGCTGGCAACAATGCCGCGCGCGACATGCTGCTGCGCGATGTGCACAACCTGCGCGACTGCCTGGGCCGTTTCGCGCCCGAGCTGCTGGACACCCATTACGGCGAAGAGATGTGGGCGCTGTTCGAAAAGGGCGAACTGCGCCCGGACAGCGTGCTCACCGGGCGGTTCAAATTCGACACCCGCCGCGCCGATGTACGCGCCGTCCGTGCCTCGATCGAAGATGCGCGCCAGGAAAACCTCATTCGCCAGCAAGGCCGCGAAGCGGCTGCCGAAGACAACGACTAGGAAGCGCCAACAGGCCGCAGCAGCAGCGCATTGGTTGCGATGCAGCGCAGCAAATTCAGCGCGCACGCTGCAGTCATTGCGACATCGCCGAGCGGCCAATCTGCGCGTGTGCGGCCACTTTTTTCAGCAATTTTGGGCTTTTTTGCGTACGTGCCCGGACCACCGGCCTTTTTGTCGGTACTGATTAACGATTTGAATAGTGATGGTTCATAACAATCTGGCAAGCTCGACCATCGCTTATCGGAGAGTTCGTCATGTCGTTTGATCCTGATGTCGTGCGTCTGTTCGCCCAGCTTCAAGAGGCGGCGCAGCCGCCCATGGAAACCCTGCCGATCGAAGGCGCGCGCGCGATGATGCGCGCGGTGGGCGCGCAGTTCGGTTTCCCGCGCATCGAGATGGCCGAGGTACGCGATCTGCAGGCCGAGGCCGCCACCGGTGCAGTGCCTTTGCGCTTGTATCGCCCCACGGGGGTCGCGGCCGGCCCGGCCCCGACCTGCCTGTTCGTGCACGGCGGCGGCGGTCTGGTGGGCGATCTGGAATCGCATGACGATGTGTGCCGGCAACTGGCGGCGCGTGCTGGCTGTCAGGTGCTGGCGATCCATTACCGTCTGGCCCCCGAGCATCCGGCGCCGGCCGGCGTGGAAGATGTCATCGCGACGTTGCATTGGCTGGCTGCGCACCCGGACATGGTCGGCGCCGATGTGCAGCGCCTTGCTGTCTGCGGCGACAGTATCGGCGGCGCCATGGCCGCGGTTGCCGCACTGGCCGCGCGCGATGCCGGCATCGCCTTGCGTTGCCAGCTGCTGGTCTATCCGCTGACCGACGCGCGCCAGGACAGCGGCGTGTATCCATCGCGCTCGCTCAATGCCGGCCTGCCACCGTTGACTGCGGCAGCGGTGGAATTCTTCAACCGCCATCTGCTGCCCGACATGGCGGTGGCCAACGACTGGCGTGTCTCGCCGATGCTGGCGCCGGATGTCGCCGGCGTTGCGCCTGCGCTGGTCGTGGTCTGCGACCGCGACATGCTGTACGACGAAGGCCGCGCCTATGCCGAGCGCCTGCGTGCGGCGGGAGTGGAGGTCACCCTGCATAGTTTCCCGGGCATGATCCACGGCTTCATCAACATGGGCAGCGTCTTGCGTGCCGCCGGTGAAACGCTGGACCTGGCGGCGTTGACGCTACGCCAGCGCCTGCTGCCCGCGATCGAACGCAGGGCCGCCTGACAGCCTGCGGCAGCCGTGCCGAGGCACGCGCTGCCGCACCTGTGGCGGTGTCACTGCAGCGTCGGGGCATGTGTCACCGCGTGCGGGCTCGCCTCGCAAAAAGAACACCTGGGTGCAGCCGTGCGCCGGCAGCTGTGTGGGCGCCAAGGGCGCTGTGCACCACGCGAACCGTCACGGTCGTCATCGGTGGCTCGTCGGCAACCCGCAGGTCCTATCGAAACCAGTCAGCATGGCGCCGGGGTCGATTGAACGCAGCGCTTTCAACTTCGCCCTGCATTGGCCCACGCGCACGTGATGCTCAAAAATTGAAGCGGAACGTGGTCATCAGGACGTGGTTTTCCCGATCCACCGTACGCGTGTTGACGAACTGATTCAGGTAACCGACATCGGCGTTGGCAATGGCATTGAATTTCCAGTTGATGCCGACAAACACCCGGTTCTGATCGAGACCGCGTTGTGCGCCCCATCGGGTCTGATCCAGATTGACGAACACTTCGTTGAACGCCACCCACGACAATTGCGGACTGAACCCGCTGGGGCGCACCGCGCGGATCATCTGCCGCACGCGATACCCTTCATCGCTGAAGCCTTCGCGGTGACGCTGTTCCAGGCGCGTGCGGCTGGTAACGGTGATCTCGGCGATCGGATCGAATTGATATTGAAATTGCCCCCACCAGCGATTCTCGCGGTTGGATGGCTGCCCGGCCGGATGGCTGATGATGGTGTCGTAACCCATCCAGACACTGGCCTTGGGATTGAGCCGATAGAACACGGCAGGGCGCAAGATCAGTTGATCGAACTGTTCGCCTTCCTCGCGCCAGCGCGGATGCACATCCATGCTCCAGTACAGGTTTTCGACCGGCAGCTTGCCTTGCGCGTAGACGCTCAGCCAGTAACGCCCGTCTTCTTCGGTCCTGGCATGCGCCGGCCAACTGCATGCCAGGGTCAACAGCAGCAGGGCGCAGGCGCTGCGAAACATCGCCGGCAATAACGTGCGAGATGCGTTCATGTGTCGAAATGTGTCGTCGTTGGCAAATCATAGCAATAACGCTTGAGTCCGCTTCGACCGTTCGGTCGGCTCAGGTCGCCTTTGCTCGCCCGCATGTTCGCTAATCGGCACACGCCATCGTTTCGCGATGACTGGCGCGCTCACGGCTGCCTTCAGAGGGATGGATGGCCCGGCGATCGCTGCCGACGGGCAGCGATCGTCGCGTCGATCACGCCACCTGGCTGCGTCGCGCGCGCTCCAGATGCACCAGCAGCAGCGAGATCGCCGCCGGCGTCATGCCGGGAATCCGTTGTGCCTGGCCGATGTGCTGGGGACGCACGCGTTCGAGTTTCTGTTGCACCTCGATCGACAGACCACGCACGCTGGCGTAATCGAAACCGTCCGGGATCGGCGTGGTTTCGTGACGTTGCTGACGCGCGATATCGTCGCGCTGGCGATCCAGATAACCGGCGTACTTGACGCTGATCTCGACCTGCTCGGCCACCTGCGCATCATCCACGCCCGGGCCCAGGGTCGGCACCCGCATCAAGGTGGCGTAGGTGAGCTCCGGGCGCTTGATCAGATCCAGCACGTTGGTTTCGCGGCTGACCGTCACGCCCAGCGCGTCTGCCACCTCGCGGCCCAGCGCATTGCCCGGTGTCGCCCAAAGCGCCGACAACCGCGTCGTTTCGCGTTGCACGGCCTCCTGCTTGGCCGCAAAGCGCGCCCAGCGCGCGTCGTCCACCAGGCCCATCGCACGCCCGACGCCGGTCAGCCGCGCATCGGCATTGTCCTCGCGAAGCTGCAAGCGGTATTCGGCGCGGCTGGTGAACATGCGATACGGCTCGGTGGTGCCGTGGGTAATGAGATCGTCCACCAGCACGCCCAGGTAGGCCTCGTCGCGGCGCGGCGACCACGCCGGCAGCCCCTGCACGTGGCGCGCTGCGTTGAGTCCGGCCAGCAGACCCTGGGCGGCCGCCTCTTCGTAACCGGTCGTGCCGTTGATCTGCCCGGCGAAGAACAGCCCGCCCACCGTCTTGGTCTCCAGCGAGGCCTTGAGCCCGCGCGGGTCGAAGAAGTCGTATTCGATGGCGTAGCCGGGGCGGGTGATGTGCGCGTTCGCAAAGCCGTGGATCGAGCGCACCAGCGCCAGCTGCACATCGAACGGCAGCGAGGTGGAAATACCGTTGGGATAGATCTCGGCCACCTCCAGCCCTTCGGGTTCGACGAAGATCTGGTGGCTGGTCTTCTCGGCAAAACGCACCACCTTGTCTTCGATCGACGGGCAGTAGCGCGGGCCGATGCCTTCGATCTGCCCCGAATACAGCGGCGAGCGGTGCAGCGCGTTGCGAATGATCTCGTGGGTCTGTTCGGTGGTCTGGGTGATCCAGCAGCTGACCTGGCGCGGATGGTCGCTGACCTGGCCCATGAACGACATCACCGGCAATGGGTCGTCGCCGGGTTGCTCGGCCATCACGCCGTAATCGAGGGTGCGCCCGTCGATCCGCGGCGGGGTGCCGGTCTTGAGCCGGTCGATCGCGAACGGGCGCTCGCGCAGGCGCGCGGCCAGCGTGGTGGCCGGCGGGTCGCCCATGCGCCCGGCCGCGTACTGGGTTTCGCCGACATGGATCTTGCCGGCCAGGAACGTACCGGCGGTCAGCACCACCGAAGGCGCTTGGAAACGCAGCCCGGTCTGGGTGATGACGCCGCGCACGCTGTCGGCTTCGGACGTGCCGTTGTGGATGATCAGGTCGTCCACTGCCGCCTGGAAGACGGTCAGGTTGGGCTGGGCCTCGACGATGCAGCGGATCGCAGTGCGGTACAGGTTGCGATCGGCCTGGCAGCGCGTGGCACGCACTGCCGGCCCCTTGGAGGCGTTGAGCGTGCGCCACTGGATGCCGGCCAGATCCGCGGCGCGTGCCATCGCCCCGCCGAGTGCGTCGATCTCCTTGACCAGGTGGCCCTTGCCGATTCCGCCGATGGCGGGGTTACAGCTCATCGCGCCCACCGTCTCGATGTTGTGGGTGAGCAACAAGGTGTGCGCCCCTGTGCGTGCAGACGCCAGGGCGGCCTCGGTGCCGGCATGACCGCCACCGATCACGATGACGTCGTAGCGATAGAAGGAGTCGGACATGGGCGTGGACCAGGAGCGGGAAAAGGAAAACGGCCGCGAAAGTATCGGCTGAAGGGCGGGCGAGGTCACTCGTTCGCTATGAATTGTGATGAAAATCACAATTTACGTAAGTGACCCTCAAGTTGGCATGTTTCGTGCGGATATCTCTACTGCACCCGTCGTGGCATTGCGACATGGGCGCAAAGGCTGGAATTGGAACAGGGGCCAGCCGCGCGTGCGATGGGGTAGCGTAAGGGTCGGTAGTCGGGGGACTGCCGACCCTTATTTTTTAAGATTTCTGCGAAATGGAGCACGCGCCCGTTCCGCTGCAGCCTGCTTGGCAACCATCGAAACAAAAACAGAAAGCCCCGGCATGCCGGGGCTTTCTGTGTTGTAGGCGCCGATATCCGACAGGGCCGGAACAGGGGGGATCCAGATTTCCCTGTCGGACATCGACATAAGTCGTCAGTGGGGCTGGCCCGGTCAAAAAATGACGTGGCGGGTCACACAGAGCACCTAGCTTGCGGCCAATCGTCAGCTGAACGCAAGCCCCCAATATCGCCAAGTGTGGGCCAGGTCGCAGTCAGCCTCTCACGGAATCTGTTCGCGTGTGTTGCGCGGCGCGGTTTGCCGCTGGATCTCGCGAATGACGCGCGGCGGTGCGCCGATACGCGGTGGCGGCCGCGACGGCGGCGCGCCGGTTGCCGGCGGGCGATTGGGTTGCTGCGGCCGCGAGCCGCCGGGGCGCTGCCCGTTGTTGAACGAGCCGTTCGGGCGCGGCGGACGGTACTGCGGACGGCGATCGTACTGCCGGTAGTAGTAGCCGCCACCACCGCGATAGACCGGATACACAGGGTAGTCGTACAGGCCGATCGACCCGGCGCCATACCCATATGGCAAACCATACGGATTGCCGTAGAAGTACGGGGAGTAGCCGGGCGGATAGCGATACTGCACGGCAGGCGCACCACGGTAATAGCCGCCCGACCCACCGCCGGTGTAGTCGTAGGTTGCGCAGCCGCCCAGGGCCAAGAGCCCGGCGGCGAAGATCAGACGGAATTTCATGGATGGTGCCCTCCTGCAACCATGATGCCACTGTCGAACCGATGCATTGAATCGGTCCTTAATTGTGCGGCATTGCGACGCTTTGTCATCGATCCAGCATGCGCGGCGGCACTGCGTGCGACCCGTGAAGAGGAGGCGATACGTTAATCTTGCAGGCATGATCGAGACGGTCCCCCTTGCCCATTCCGACGTCCTGCAGGCCGCTGCGCGGATTGCGCCGCACTGCGCGCCGACACCGTTGCTGACATCGCACAGTCTGGACGCGCTCAGCAGTGCGCAGTTGTTCTTCAAGGCCGAGCATTTGCAGCGCAGCGGCGCATTCAAGTTCCGCGGTGCCTGCAATGCCGTGTGGTCGCTGCCGGATGAGCTGGCTGCGCATGGTGTGGTCACGCATTCCTCCGGCAACCACGGCGCGGCGCTGGCGCTTGCCGCACGCACGCGCGGCATCGGCTGCCATGTGGTGGTGCCCGAGGGCGCGGTGGCGGCCAAGCTGGCCAATATCTCCCGGAACGGCGCCACGTTGTGGCGTTGCGCGCCGACCATCGCGGCGCGGGAACAGATGTGCGCCGAGGTGCAGGCCGGCAGCGGCGCCACGCTGGTGCACCCGTATACCGATCGTGCAGTGATCGCCGGGCAGGGCACCGCCACGCTGGAGCTGCTGCACCAAAGCGGCGGGCTGGATGTGCTGGTGGCGCCGGTCGGCGGTGGTGGGCTGGCGGCCGGCGCCGCACTGGCGCTGCAATCCTCGCCGGACTGCGAGCTGGTACTGGCCGAGCCGGCCGGCGCAGCCGACACCGCGCGTTCGCTGGCGGCCGGGCAGCGGCTGGTCGATTTCGTGCCGGACACCATTTGCGATGGCCTGCGCGGCACCTTGGGCGCGCCCAACTTCGCAGTGCTGCAGCGCGCCGGGGCACAGGTGATCACGGTGGACGATGCGGCGGTCGTCCAGGCGATGCGGCTGGTCTGGCAGTTGCTCAAGCAAGTGGTCGAGCCGTCTTCGGCGATCGCCCTGGCCGCGGTCCTGGCCCAGCCGGCACGGTTTGCCGGGCGGCGGGTGGGGCTGATCCTGTCCGGCGGCAATGTCGATCTGGATGCCTTGCCTTGGGCCGCGGCGTGAGCAGGCGCTCACGCGGGCTCGGCCTGTGGGGCTGGGGCTGGCGGTTGTGCATGCTGGCGCTGATCTGGCTGGTGGCCGTGGCAGGCTGGATCGTGTGGATCGGCGACCGCGATCAGGCCGCACCGGCCGATGTGATCATCGTGCTGGGTGCGGCCGCCTACGATGCGCGCCCTTCGCCGGTGTTCGAAGAACGCATCCGGCACGCATTGGACCTGTACGCGCAGGGCTACGCGCCGCGGCTGTTGTTCACCGGTGGCTTCGGCAACGGCGCACGCTTTGCCGAATCGCAGGTGGCCCGACGCTACGCGCTGCGCCACGGCATTCCGCCGGAGGCCATCGTGATCGAAACCACCTCGCGCACCACCCGGCAGAACCTGGAACAGGCGCGCACGCTGATGGAGCGGCACGGCCTGCATCGGGCGATCATCGTCAGCGACCCACTGCACATGGCGCGCGCGCTGCGGCTGAGCCAGGAACTGGGTATCGACGCGCTGGCTTCGTCCACGCCGAGCACGCGGTTTCGCAGCTTCCACACCAGCTGGCGCTTCCTGTTACAGGAGGTGTACTACTTCCACCGCGATCTGGTGGTGCAAGGGCCGTGACCGCAGGCCTATGATGCGGCTTTCCCAGCGGGCAGGTTCGAGCATGAGCGAGACCCATCGGCAACACGCCATTGGCCTGGTGCAGGCCTACTACGCAGCATTCAACCGTGGCGATTGGGACGGCATGTTGGCGTTTCTGGCCGAGGACGTCGCCCACGACCTCAATCAAGGTCCGCGCGAAATCGGCCGCAACGCATTCGCCGCGTTCCTGCAGCGCATGAACGACAGCTACCGCGAGCAATTGCGCGATGTGGTCGTCATCGCCAACGACGATGGCACCCGGGTCGGTGCCGAGTACGTGGTGCATGGCGTCTATCACACCACCGACGAAGGCCTGCCGGAGGCCAACGGGCAGACCTATGTGCTGGTGGGCGGTGCGTTCTTCGACGTGCGCGGCGACAAGATCACCCGCGTGACCAACTACTACAACCTGCAGGAATGGATTGCGCAGGTATCGCGCTGAGCGCATCGACCAGCGCTGCGTAACAGCGCACCTGGGTGCGATGAAGCGTTATCGACGACGACGCTCGCGCCCGGGTGCGCTTCTACGCGGGTAGGCGGGAATTACAGCAACACGATCCCGACCACCACCAGGATGAAGATGCTCCACTTGAGCACCTGGTACAGCGGGTTGTTGCGTTCCTTCAGCGCCTTGGCCTTGAGGCGGGCGGCGTAGAAATAGCGGAACACGCGATTGATGCCGCCGGTCTTGTCGCCTTCCTGATTGGGCGAGGCGCCGGCCGAGAGCAGGCTGCGGCCGACGAAGCGGTTCACCGCCGCCGCCCAGCGCCAACGCATCGGGCGTTCGATATCGCAGAACAGGATGATGCGGTCCTGGTCGGTGTCGTTGCGCGCGTAATGGATATAGGTCTCGTCGAACATGGTCCACTCGCCATCGCGCCAGCTGTGGCGCTGGCCGTCGACGTCGATGAAGCAACGGTCGTCGTTCGGTGTGGCCAGGCCCAGGTGCAGGCGCATGGAGCCGGCGAACGGGTCGCGGTGCGGGCGAAGTTCGCTGCCCGGCGGCAGCTCGGCGAACATCGCGGCCTTGACCGTGGGAATGGATTTCAGCAAGGCGGTGGTCTGCGGACACAATTCGGCGGCAGACGGATGCGCGGTGCCGTACCACTTCAGATAGAAGCGCTTCCAGCCACGCCGGAAGAACGAATTGAAGCCGATGTCGGTATAGCCTTCGGCAGCGCGGATCTTCTGCATCTGCTGCAACGCCACCGCTTCGTCGCGGATCAGTGGCCAGCTCGCGCGCAGCGGCGCCAGCTCGGGAAATTCCTTGCCCGGGTCGATGAACGGGGTGGTCGGCACCCGCGAACACAGGTACATCAGTGTGTTGATGGGGGCCATGAAGGTGGAATGGTCCAGCAACTGCCGGCTGAGCCGGTGCCGCACGCGACCGCGATAATGGATGTAGAGCGCCGATGCGATGAACAGCGCGATGAGGAGCCACTTCAACATGAGGGAGGCCGATTGGGGGCGGGGGGCCGCAAACGTGAGAGTGGCTGCCAAGAAACGCACGCAGCACTGCTGCGTCGTGCCGGTAGCCACCATCGAACAAGGTAAGCCGCAACGAAGGAAGTGCGGCCGGTCACTTCAGAATTCTAGCAACTGTCACCGCCGAGCCTGACCGCTGAGCAGTGGCATGGGCGCAATACGCTGTGTCTCACCGGCAGTGGATGCGCGCGGACCGGCGTTCTGCACCGCCGTTCAGTCGATGCGGCGGCGGATCGGGATGGCGCTGACCGGCACGCTGGCGACCTCATGCCCGTGTTCGCGGATGGGCGCGCCCGGCGCCGGTGCCCAGGCATGGGCGTAGATCACTTCCCAGGAGCTGGGCAGGGTGCCGTCCGGTCGCCGCAGCGGTTCGTAGGCCGCGCTGGCGGCCGCGAAGCGACCGCGTCCGGTCAGGGTGGCGCGGCGGTTGCTGAGCGCATTGGTTGCTCCCATCGCACGCAGCTCGCGCATCAGTGCGGGCAGGTCGTTGTAGGTCAGGGTGAACAGGTCGCGGTCCAGCACCGGGTCGCGGAACCCGGACATCAGCAGGGCATCGCCGAATTGGGCGATCGGCGGAAAGCGGCTGACGTGGGGGGCCGGGTCGGTCTGCGCAAAGGCCTCGCGCAATTCGATCAGCGTTTCCGGGCCGAAGGTGGAGCACAGCAGCAACCCGCCCGGGCGCAGCGCGCGACGGAAACCGGCGAACACGGCCGGCAGGTCTTCCACCCACTGCAGGCACAGATTGCTGAAGATCACATCCACGCTGCCGTCGGCGACCGGTAGCGCGCGCGCATCGGCGCATACCTGCGTGAACGGCTTCCACCAGCCTGCGGCCTTGCGCGCCTGGCGCAGCATCGGCATGGCCTGATCCAGCGCGATCACCTGTGCCTTGGGCCAGCGCTTCTTGATTGCAGCGCTGGCATGGCCGGGGCCGGCGCCGACATCCAGCACCACCTTGGGCACCTGCTCGCCCAGGTAGTCGAGCGATTCGAGCAGGCGGGCTTCCGCTTCGCGTTGAAGCGCGGCGGCGGCGGTATAGGTGTTGGCGGCACGCGCAAAGGCGCGCCGGACGTGGCGGGGATCGAAAGTACTGGTCATGGCAAGGCTATTGTCGCCCCTGGCAGGGGCGGAGGGAATCGATCGGGCGTGCAAGGCGCCGCGCTAGAACGTGCCGGGATAGCTGCCGCCATCGATCAACAGATTCTGTCCGGTGATATAGCCGGCCTGCGCGCTGCACAGAAAGGCGCAGGCCGCGCCGAACTCGTCCGGCTCGCCAAAACGCGCCGCCGGAATGCCCGCACGCTTGCGTTCGGCGACCTCGTCGGCGCTGCTGCCCTGTTGCTGCGCGATGGCGGCGAAGTTGCCGCGCAAGCGGTCGGTGACGAACTGCCCAGGCAGCAGGTTGTTGATGGTGACGTTGTCGGCCACGGTGCTGCGCGCGAGCCCGGCGACGAAACCGGTCAGGCCGGCGCGCGCGCCATTGGACAGGCCGAGGATGTCGATCGGCGCCTTCACCGCGCTGGAGGTGATGTTGACGATGCGGCCGAAGCGGCGTGCGCGCATGCCATCGACGGTGGCGCGGATCAGTTCGATCGGCGCCAGCATGTTGGCGTCCAGCGCGCGCAACCAGTCGGCGCGTTCCCACTGGCGGAAATCGCCCGGCGGCGGGCCGCCCGCGTTGTTGATCAGGATGTCGACCTGCGGACAGGCCACAAGTGCGGCGCTGCGTCCTTCCGGCGTGGCGATATCGGCAACCACGCTGCGCACCTGGCCAGCGCCGGGCAGTGCGCGCAAGGCGTCGGCGGCGTGCTCCAGTGCCTCACGGCCGCGCGCGGCGATCACCACATTGGCGCCTTCGCCGGCCAATGCACGTGCGCAGCCCAAACCCAGCCCTTTGCTTGCGGCGCAGACCAACGCCCAGCGGCCAGCGATTCCCAGATCCATGCGAGGTGTCCTCGATCAGCGATGTCGCATGATCGACGATCGGCTCATGGTACGGACGCAACGAAGCGTTGCAGCGCCTCGCTCACCTGATCTGCATGACCCAGAAACGGCGCGTGACCACCGCCGGCAATGGTGAGCGCCTGCGCGTGTGGGCTGAGCGCGGCGGCGGCATGCATGCCGGCGGCAGGCACCAGGCGATCGCGTTGCCCGGCGATCCAAAGGCTGGGGCGTGCGAGTTGCGGCACGGCGCGGCGCAGATCGGTGCGTTCGAGCAGGGCGAGCCCTTGCTGCAACGCCTCCGGTGCCGGTTCGCCGCGCGCGGTGAGCGTCTCGCGCAGGCTGCGCAGTTCGCTGCGTGCATGCGCCGAGCCCAGTGTGTCCAGCGCAAGAAAACGCTCCAGCGTGCCGCGGTAGTCGCGCGACAACTCGATCCCGAATTGCACGAACACCTCGCGCTGGACGGCACTGGGCCAATCGTTGCCACGCACGAAACGCGGCGTGGCGGCAATCATCGCCAACCCACGCACCTGCGGCAGGGTGGCGGCCGCATGCAGCGCAAACAGCCCGCCCAGCGACCAGCCGAGCCAGACCGCCGGCGGTGTGGCGGCCGCAATTTCTGCAACCACATACGGCAATGCCAGCGGCGTGCTGTCGTCGCGACTGAAGCCGTGCCCGGGCAGGTCGACCAGATGCAATTGATAGTGCGGCGCCAGGCGCTCCACCAGCGGTGCGAACACGCCGCCGTGCAGTGCCCAACCGTGCAGGAGAACCAGCGCAGGCCCGTGGCCGATGACATCGATATGCATGCGCGCATTGTCGCCGATTGTGGCGTGCCGGCACGCATGGTGGGATGCGCGCTGGTCATTGGAGGCACGCAGATCCGATGGTGGGTGCAGCGCCCAGGCGTCAATGCGTGGCGGCTGCACGCAGTGCGACGATCTTTGGAGCCAGCAGTGCCCATTGCGCGCGCGCATGGCCGCACCAGTGCCAGCGCGCCGGCCAGTGTCGGCGCCGTGCGCGCCGCGCCTGGATCGCCGCAGCCAGCCAGTCGGGATCGAAGCCGTCCCAGACGCCGGCCACGCTGCGCAGATTGCCGATCAGCACCGGGTGCACTTCGTACAACAACATCGTGCGCAACTGGTCCAGGGTGAAGGGCGAGGCAGCCAGGACGCGCGCGATGCCGTCGTCGTCGCAACTGTCGCTGTCCAGGTACAGCCGCGACAACGCTTCCCACACGCGACGTTGCGCCACCGTATCCGTGCCAGGTGTCGCCAGTGGCATGTCAGTGGCCGGGTGCGATTGGATGCAGGCGCGCACCGGTTGCACGGCGGGTCCAATGCAGGCGATCCATCCCGCAATGCACGGTCAGCGCGCCGTTGTCGCCTGCCATGCAGCTGCGTCGTGCAATCGCTGCATTGGCTGAGTGGCCAACGCGTGCTCGCATGCAGGCCAGCCACGCACTGCCGCGTGTCTCAGGCAGAGGCACGCAGCGGCTGCCGACTGACCACGTCGCACGCCTGCACGATGGCCTCGATCAATGCCTGCACCTGCTGCGGCGTATGCAGCGCAGACAAGGTGACGCGCAAGCGCGCCTTGCCTTCGGGCACGGTGGGCGGACGAATGGCGCCAACCATGAAACCTGCGTGTTCGAGCGCAGCCGACATCGCCATCACGGTTGCTTCCTCGCCGCATAGCAGCGGCTGGATCGGCGTGTCGGAGGCCATCAGTTCGAAGCCGTGCTTGCGCGCGCCATCGCGGAACGCACCGATCAATTCGACCAGGCGCGTACGCCGCCAATCGTCGCGACGCGCCAGGCGCACGGCCGCCAGGGTGGCCGCCACTTGCGCCGGCGGCAGTGCAGTGGTGTAGATGTAGGGGCGCGCAGTTTCGGCCAGATGGCGCACCAACGCCTCTTCGCCCACCACCACCGCGCCGTAGCCACCGAGCGCCTTGCCCAGGGTGACCAACTGCAACGGCACTTCGGCCACGCCCAACCCGGCATCGGCCACGCAACCGCGCCCCTGCGGACCGAGCACGCCGACACCGTGCGCGTCGTCCACATAGAACAGCGCGTGCTGCATGCGTGCCACCAGGCTCAAGGCGCGCAGCGGCGCGACATCGCCATCCATGCTGAAAACGCCGTCGGTGGCCAGCATCGCCGCGCCTTCGGGCGCGCCCTTGAGCTGGCGCATCGCGCCTTCCACGTCCAGGTGCGGATAGCGCCGCAGCCGGCAACCGGCCAGCCGCGTGGCATCGAGCAGGCTGGCGTGATTGAGCCGGTCCTGCACGCAGACGTCGTCTTCTTCGCTGAGTAACGCTTGCTGCACGGCCAGATTGGCGATGAAGCCGCTGCCGAACAGCAACGCCGACGGATAACCCAACCAGTCGGCGATTTCGCGTTCGAGCGTTTCGTGCGCGGTGTGGTGGCCGCAGATCAGATGCGAGGCGGTGGCGCCGGCACCATCGCGGGCAGCGGCATCCTGCAGCGCGGCGACCACTTCGAACTGTTGCGACAGACCCAGGTAGTCGTTGGAACAGAAACCGGTCAGCCAACGGCCATCGATCTCCAGCCGCACGCCATCGCGCCGCCCCACCTGTCGCCGCACCCGCACCCGTTCCTGGGCCACACGCAATTTACGCAGCGACGAAATCCGTTCGTGCAGATCGGGGCGAGCCATGGGGGCGTTCAACGGCAGGGAAGGCCCGCTAGCGTAGCGTGCCGGGCTCGGGGCGCCCAGCCGCCACCGACGACCGGCGCCCGGCGCCGGGTCAGGCGGCGTGCTCGCAGGCCGCGCTGCGGGTGATCTCCGCATGGACGGTGCCGGGATGATCGTGCTCGGCCGCATCCACGGTGATCTGCATCGGGCGCAGGCCCAGGCGCTGGAACAGGGCCTGGTCGCGCTCGGTGTCCGGGTTGCCGGTGGTGAGCAGTTTTTCGCCGTAGAAAATCGAGTTGGCACCGGCCAGGAAGCACAGTGCCTGCAGTTCGTCGCTCATCGCCTCGCGGCCGGCGGACAGGCGCACCATCGATTTCGGCATGGCGATCCGGGCGACGGCGATCATGCGCACGAACTCGAACGGATCCAGCTGCTGGGTGCCGTGCAGCGGCGTACCGGGTACCTGCACCAGTTGGTTGATCGGCACCGAATCCGGATGCGCCGGCAGCGTGGCCAGCGCCAGCAGCAGGCCAATGCGGTGTTCGCGGGTTTCGCCCATGCCGACGATGCCGCCGCAGCAGGTCTTCAGGCCGACATCGCGCACATGCTCGAGCGTGTTCAGGCGGTCCTGGTACTGGCGGGTGTGGATGATCGAGTCGTAATAATCCGGCGCGGTGTCCAGATTGTGGTTGTAGTAGTCCAGCCCGGCATCCTTGAGCGCACGCGCCTGGCCGGCGTCGAGCATGCCGAGCGTGGCGCAGGTTTCCAGGCCCATGGCCTTGACCTCGCGGATCATCGCCGCGACCTTGGGGATGTCGCGCTCCTTGGGCGAGCGCCAGGCCGCGCCCATGCAGAAGCGCGAGGCGCCGGCGGCCTTGGCCTGGCGCGCCTTGGCCACGACCTCTTCGGTCTCCATGAGCTTCTGCGCGCTCACGCCGGTGTCGTAACGCTGCGCCTGCGGGCAGTACGCACAGTCTTCCGGGCAACCGCCGGTCTTGACCGAGAGCAGGGTGGACACCTGCACTTGCGCCGGGTCGAAGTGCGCGCGATGCACGCTGGCCGCGCGGTGCAGCAGCTCCGGGAACGGCAAATCGAACAGCGCCTGCAGCTCTTTGCGATCCCAGTCATGGCGGACGACAACAGACATCGGAGTTTCCTGACAGTCAGCGGCTTGGAAGCCAGGCAGTCTGGTGAGCATGGAAGAGGCTGTCAACTTCAATCAGGTTCGATCGGTTTACAGATGGCCGCAGCGGGTGCTGCGGCTGTTGCTGCCGAGCCTGTGCCTGGTCTGCGCGGAGGCCGGCACGCCCGATGGCGATCTATGCCCCGCATGCCGCGCCGCCTTGCCCGATCACGGCCATGCCTGCCTGTGCTGCGCCACGCAACTGTTCGTCTCCGACGCGGTGGCGCTATGCGGGCAGTGCCTGCAGCACCCATCACCGCTGCAGCGGGTGCATGCCTGTTTTACCTATCGCTGGCCGGTGGATGGGCTGCTGCGGCGGTTCAAGTTCCATCAGGACCTGGCGGCAGGCCGCCTGCTCAGCGAACTGATGGCCCGGCGCTGCGTGGGGCTGCCGCGCCCGCAGGCGTTGGTGCCGGTAAGCCTGCACCGGCAGCGCCTGCGCCAGCGCGGTTACGATCAGGCGCTGGAGCTGGCCCGACCGCTGGGCCGCGCGCTGCAGCTGCCGTGCCTGCCGTTGCTGCGACGCGTTCGCGCAACCGCACCGCAATCCGAACTGGACGCGGTCGAGCGGCAGCGCAATCTGCGCGATGCCTTCGAGGCCCGCGGCGCCTTGCCGGCGCATGTGGCCTTGGTGGACGACGTGATGACGACCGGCGCGACACTCCACGCCGCGGCGAAGGCCTTGCGCAAGGCGGGTGTTCAACGGGTGGATGCGTGGGTCTGCGCGCGGGTGCCGTGATCTGGCCTGCCGGCGTCAGGTGCGCGAGGCTTCGCCCTTACCCTCACCCCAACCCCCGCTCTGCGCCCCGGCCCACGCTTGCGGCGCGGGCGCTCCAAGACACGCGCGCCAGTGGCGCGCAAGCCGTGTCTTTTCGCCCCCGCAGGAGAGGGGCTCGCTGCCTGACAGGACAGCGCGGTGGATGGCGATGCGGCTTCGGTGGGTGGACGGCGGAGGACGAGACGAGGAGTAGAGCCGTCAAAGATGCGCGCATGCTTCGAACCCTAACCCGTCATCCCAACATCTGGTCTGTAATCGACGGATTCCCGATTCCCGATTCCCGATTCCCGAATCCCGAATCCCGAATCCCGAATCCCGAATCTAACGCCCCGCCACCGCCACGGCGATGCCGACGAAGATCGCCAGGCCGACCCAGTTGTTGTGCAGGAAGGCGCGGAAGCAGGGGCCACGCTCGCGGTGGCGGGCGATGCGGAATTCGTAGGCGACCAGCAGCGCCGCAACGGCCAGACCGGCCCAGTACGCCACACCGAGATCGGCGCGCAGGCCGACCAGCACCAGCGTCGCGGCCATCAGCGCATACAAGATGCCTTGTGCAATCAGATCGAATCTGCCGAACAGGATGGCGGTGGATTTGCTGCCCATGCGGATATCGTCGTCGCGGTCGACCATGGCGTACCAGGTGTCGTAGGCGGTGGCCCACAGGATGTTGGCGGCATACAGCAGCCAGCCCAGCAACGGCACGCGGCCTTGCACGGCGGCGAAGGCCATCGGGATGCCCCAGCCGAACGCCATGCCCAGATAGACCTGCGGCAGGTGGGTATGGCGCTTGAGATAGGGGTAGCTGGCGGCCAGGAACACGCCGGGCACGCTCAGCGCCACGGTGAGCCAGTTGAGCGTGAGCACCAGCGCGAAGGCCACCAGCATCAGCACCACGAAGACCCACAGCGCCTCGTGCCCGGAGACCGCGCCGGTGGCCAGCGGACGCGATTTGGTGCGCTCCACGTGCGGATCCAGCCAGCGGTCGGCGTAATCGTTGATCACGCAGCCGGCCGAGCGGGTCAGCCACACCCCGGCAGTGAACACGAACAACGTCCACAGCGGCGGCAGGCCATCGGCAGCCAGCCACAACGCCCACCAGGTGGGCCAGAGCAGCAGCAGGCTCCCGATCGGGCGGTCGCCACGGACCAGCTTCCAGTACTGGCCCAATCGCTGCGGCCACGTCAGCGCGCGCGCTGCGGGCAGTTGTTCGACACCATGCTTGCTCATGCGGCAAAGGGTAGCAGCGCGGCTCGGCCGTGGTCATGTGGGCGCGGGGTGGGCGCTGTGCGGGCGGCAATCCTGGCAATGCCCTGCCATCCATGATGGCCGGCTGTCATGGGGTGCGGCTGGCCGCAGCGATCAAGGTTGCGAGCGGCCAGGGCCGGGCGCTGGTGCGGGTGGGCTGCGGCAGGTGATACGGCCTGCCACGCAGGCTCGGCAGTGACCGCGCTCAGGCGCGTGCCCAAGCTGACGGTCAGGTGGGACGTTGAGCAGGCTGCCTCTGCGACGGCCGCTTGAGATGGCCACACCGCTGCACGTCTGGACCCTGTGCGCTTGAACCTGGGCGTCCGGTGCCGCCCGGCGACTGCCCGGGCCGAGAGGCCGGTGTCATCACATCTGGAGTGACGTAGTGGCTGGCCAGGTCGCGTGTCGCCCAGCCCCATCACGCGCACGCCGGCTGTTCTGGCATAATGCGCGGCCAGGCGCTCGTAGCTCAGCCGGATAGAGTAGTGGCTTCCGAAGCCATTGGTCGGGGGTTCGAATCCCTCCGGGCGCACCAGTTCAGTTCCAGAGCTTGTGCTGGGATTTAAAAAAACCCTCGAGAGATCGGGGGTTTTTTGTTGCCTGTACAGCGAACGGTCCACCCGGAGCCATTGGCATCCACACTGATCGGGCATAGATGGGCGCACCTGCCCTCAACGCAGAAGATGGATGCCCCATGCAGTCAAGCGGCTTCATGGAACGCTGCAACGGCAGCGACCAACGCGGCGTCCTGGATATGCGTGGCTTCCGCAGTTTGAGCGACGCGAGCAAACAGACCGCTGCCGCTTGGCTGGTTGCACACAGCCGATAACGACTGCATGGACGCGGCGGGCAAACACCCGCCGGGTTCTGCGATCAACATCATCAGCATGCCTGTCCATTCTCAACTGCGGGAGTGGCATCGCCGGGCGCCAGGGTCTAATGGATGTGCCATTCCTGGAGCAGTACACGCGCCCGCCGCTCGATGAAGCGGTTCGCGTTGGCCTGCGCCTGCTCGGACTCCTGCTTGGCCTCCGCTTCCCCGATGACACCCTCATGCGCTTCGTCAAACTGAGCCATCGCCCACGTGATCGCCGCATCCTGCGCCGCTTTTCCTTCCACATCGTGCATGGAGATGTAGGCCTTCAGTGGCGGCCACATTTCCACACGCCCGGTGAGTTCATTCCTGCTGCGCAGCAGCGTCTCCCTGGACAGCCCCAGGTCGGAATTCCTCAGTGCTTCCAGCAGCAGGCCCAGTGCGGTCTGGTGGTCCTGCGTGTGCATGAGCTTGTGCTTGAGCATCTCGGCAAACGCGGTTTTGGCGTCTCCTCGCACGGCGGGCCCGCGCCCACCCACTTGCGTCATGCCATCCAGGTTGAGCGTCTTGATGGTGTGGTCGCTCAAGAATTGGCCGAAGCTGCTGCGGAATTCGGGTGACCGAATGGCCTCGGCTACCACCTGGTCCAGCAGGGGCATGTCGGCCGATGTGATGGATGCGCCGAAGATCCTGGCATTTTGCATCAGGCCTTGCGTCCATTTCTCGAAACGCTCGCCCAGGTCGGCATCGACACTGCGCAACACGCGCGTGAACTCGGGGACGCGGTTCCACGACGACCCGGCCTGTTGCGCCGCCGGCACGGGCGCGCGTCGTCTCCGCTCGGCCAGCCGCTGTGCCGCGCGCTGTGCCTGGCGCTGCGCCCGCTCCGGGTCGCGGATCTGCAGCAATCGGTCTGCCAGATGATCCGGCACCTTGATATCGCATTGAGCGGGCAGTCGTGCCAGCGACTGTGGAAGAGTCTGCAGGCCCGTGTCGCGCAGGTCCAGCAGTTGCAGCTGGGCCAGATCCCCCACGCTGTCCGGCAGCTGCTGCAGCGCAGCGCAACTTCTCAGCGACAGTTCCGTCAAGCCGCGCAGTTGCCCGATGTCCTCAGGCAAGTGCGCCAGCCGGCGGTTGGATGACAGGTCGAGTTTTTCCAGCAGATGCAGCTGCGTGAGGCTGCCTGGCAGCTGCTCCAGCTTGGAATTCGATGCCACCTCCAGTGACCTGAGCCCCTGCATGAGGCCGATGTTTTCAGGCAACTGGCGAAAATGCGACGAGTGCGACACGCGCAACTCGCTCAACCGGCTCAGTTCGACGATGCTGTCCGGCAGGCGCGCATAGTGCCCGCGGCCTAGCGCGAGGCCGCGCAGACCCTGCATGCGCCCAAGGTCTGCGGGTAATTCGTCTAACGGGACCATCGCCAATTGAAGGGTTCTGAGATTGGACAGGCGCGTCAACGAGGGCGGCAGCGTCTTCAGGTCCGGCGCGCCAGTGATCTGCAAATGGCGGAGCCGGCGCAGCTGCCCCAGGCTGTCTGGCAGCGACTGAAGCCCGGTATGGAGCAGCGTCAATTTCTGTAGCGCGTCGAGCCGGCCGATCGCGTCAGGTAGCGTCGTGGCAGGCAGGCAATCGACGACAAGTTCGGTGCTGCGGCGGCTCGCTGCACGGCGGATGGCGTCTGCGGCGTTTTGCAGTACTTCCCGCGACATATCTCTCGACCCGTCGTGCAGGTTGTAGCCCGTTCGAACCCGCTCTGCCATCGGTAGGCTTTGCGCAAGCCAATCATCGATGTCGTGCTCGATGCTGCGCGGTGGCGCAGAAGAGGCACCCGCAAGTGCAGCCGGCTGGCCCGACGGACGCAGAGGTGAACGGAAAGGGCTCCTGTGCACTGGGTTTCCAGGCGTCGACGTGCCGGCCGCTGACGTGCTTTCGCGCCGTCGCGGCCGCGCGAGCAGGGGGCTCAACAAGCCCTCTGCGTTCGAAGGTTGCCGTGAAGGACTGTCTTGCGCGGGCGCTTGATCGGCGTTGTCCGTTCGCGGGCGAGAGCGGAGTAGGCGATTGACATTGAACATGGAGATACACCCTGCTTGGTCGGCTGGCTGCGGCGTTCAAGCGTGCAGGCTACTGCGATGCGACTGCCATCGCCGCATCAACGCGAAGAGGCTGCATCGCCTGGCGAATCGGTTTTTGTAGAAGCGCGCCGGTGCTGCATCCCTGCTCACCGACAGCGGTGATTGTTCGGCATTCGATGTCATCGGCTGTCGGCGCGATGCACACGATGGCAACCGGCGATCGATCTGGTGACGCGCCGCATCGTTTGCGACGCAGTCTCCACGTGTATCGCCGGTCTTCATTGCCAGGATGTCGATGCTCGCGGGAGAGCTTCCGGTATCCCGCCACCTGTTCGCCAAGGCGCATGGCGCAGCGGCGCCGGAACGTGCCTCCAGGCACCTGGAGGCACGTTCATACGAAGGTCGCCGAGCGATACCGCAACGCATCAGCGCGATGCTGCCGCACGTCGTGGCCCATCGACCGGCGTTGCCTCAACGCTTGCCTTCGAGCACCAACGCCGGCGGCAAGACGCCGAAACGAAACCTCGCTGTGGCATGCGCATTATCTGCGACGGATCCGGATATTGCGCAGATTCTGCCGCAGGTCTCCCTCGAAGTTGTCGGCGATGCCTTTGGGGATAATCTGCTTACCCACCGGGACACCGCCGGCGTTTTCCAGCTTCTGGTGGATCTGTCCGTCTTTCTGCTTGTCCAGTTGATATTCTTCGTAGTGCAAGCCCGCCAGGACGGGCGTCTTGAGAATTTCAACCGATTTACTGATGGCGGTGCCGCCCACGTAGCCTTTCGCGAACTCAGCGGCGCTCGGCCGTTCGGCGGCGGTTTTACCGCCACCTTTGGCGACGCCCTTTGCCGTTCCCTTTGCAGTTCCCTTGGCCGCGCCCTCGGCTGCTCCCTTGGCCGCGGCTTCGGCCACTCCCTTGGCCACGCCCTTGGCCACGCCCTTGGCCCCGATTCTGGCCGTGGGGCCGCCGACCGCTCCAACCACCGCCCCGGCCATATTGATGCCGGCCAGCTTCAAGGCCAGCGACATGTCGCCACCTTGAATCGCGGTGTCGACCACCTGCGCTGCCTGCGCCTCGCTCTCCAATGCAATCGACGCCGCATCGGCAATTTCGCCGATGATGGGGATCCCGTTCAATGCGCTGAGCCCCACGGACATCCAGTCCAGGATCTTGCTGTCCCACTTGAGGAACTCGTGCAGGCCCTGTTGGAACGTGCCGACATCCTTTTTGGGCTTCTTGATCGCCGGCGGATCGTCCTTGCCCACCAGCATGTCCGCGACAGCCTTTTGCTGATCGGGCGAGCTCGCCTCGTGCGTGGCCGGCGTGTCCACGGTCTTGTTGGCTGCACTCATGTGGTCATAGAACTGCCGGAAATCGTCCTGGCTGATCTTGCCCGAATCGACGACATGGCCGCCGCCGAAGAAGTGATGGGGCTTCTTGTAGCCGGTGATGGAGTTGTTCAACAAGCCGAACAGCAGCGGGTCGGCCAACAACTGCGTCGCGGCCTGCTTGACGGCCGGGTCGGCCTTGTCGTCCTTGGAGATCGCGTCGAGCTTGTCGCGCGTGATTTCCTTGCCGTCGCCGTAGAACGCGTCCTGATGACTGTTGATGGTGTCCAGCGTCTTCTGCTCGTCCGCGGTCAGGTGCATCTCGGAGGTGGATTTCTGCAGGAAATCCGGCGTGCTCATCGAGCCCGAATCCCCTGCAAATTCCTTCCACTCGTCCGGATGATCGCGAAAATATTGAGCAGCCGCGATCACCTGCGGCGGGCACTTGCCGGTCTTGCTGTCGCCATCGACGATCTTGGCGAATTCGTCCTCGCTCAGGTTGCCGGGCAGATAGTCGGAATAGCGATACAACTCGCGCAGGGCATCGCTTTTGGTCATGACCGACGCCTTGGTTTTGTCGGGGCTATCGGATGCGATGTAGTTCTGCGTGTAGCTCTTTGCCTGCTTGTCGTTGTATTCGGCAATCTGCGGATGGTAGTACGAGAAGTCTGTGAGGTCCTGCGCCTTGATCTTGCCGCCGCACTTGCCGTCCTTCTGCGAGCCGATGGCAAAGAACAACCGCGGATCCTTCTGCAATCCTTGCAGCGCTTTCTTCAAGTCAGGCTGCGTCGACGGGTCGTTGATCTTGGCGTCCAGCTGATCGAAGGACAGCGAGTCGACCTGGTCCTTGTGCCGATCCAGAACCGAAACAATCTCCAGTTCGGATTGATTGAGCTGGCCCTCGTTCCAGGTGACCGTCGAGCCCTCCGCCGGCGGCGGCGGGTTGGATCCCTTGATATTCTTGGGGTTGAACTCGTCGTTCTTCCCGCCCAGTTCCTTGACCTGCGGATGTGAATCAGAGAAGTCCCAAAGATCCTGCGCGCTGATCTTGCCGCCGCACTTGCCGTCTCCCTGGGAACCGATCGCAAAGAACAAGCGCGGGTCCTGTTTCAGGCCCTGCAATGCAGCCTTCAGGTCGGCGGGCGTGGAAGGGTCGTTGATCTTGTCGTCGAGATTCTTGTACTCGAGCGGCATCTGGTCCTTGTGCGCATTCAGCGTCGAAACGATCTGAAGCTCCGACTTGGTCAGCGTCCCATCGTTCCAGGTCACCGTCGAACCTTCCAGCGCCGGCGGCGCATCCTTCCCCTTGATGTGCTTGGGGTCGAAGTCGTAGCCCAGCGATGGCCAGGAGGTGCGCTTTTCGATCGGCTGGGTGGCTTGATCGTCCGATGCGGAGGACGGGGTGCTGGCATCGCCGCTTGGCGTGTTTGCCGGTGCATCGGCCGACGCATTGCTTGATGTACTCGTTGGCGTGTTGGTTTGGAGGGCTGCCAGCAACTGGTAGATCAGCAGGAAGATGTCGTCCATCGTCGATGGCAGATCCGAGCCGTCCTTGGACGAATCGGACCCAAGCAGCTCCGATGAAGACGACTCGTTGAAAGAGGTGCCCAGCAGTTGGCTGGGGTTGCTCCCGGTAGAAAGCGTGTTGAGCGACATAGAGGCGGCCTCGCGAATGACAGAATTGGCAGAGCACCTTCGTATAAGTTGATTCTTATACGGCCGCACGGATGCGCCCATGCGGTGTAGACGTATGTTGCCAATCTGCGCAAGGTGCACCCTGGCCGACGAACTATTTTGGCGAAAAAAGCGCAAAAATCGGCCCGTCGATGCGTTGCCTGCCGGTGCTGCTTGGCGCCGATAGTTGAGCGGCGATCGTTCCTGCTGTGGGCCGGCGCACTCATGTACATCGCTACGATACGTGCTTGGAGATGCAGATCATCGCGGTGTTCCGGCGGCGTGTGCAGCGATCACCAGCGTTCCGTCACGCGGCGGCCGAACCCCTCAGTTTTGGAATTGTGAGGGCTGTTCTGACTGCAGCCCTGGATTTGCTGAGAAACCAGGGAATGTCATGGAACCTGGTTGCATGACATTTCTTTTATTGCCCGGCTGGAGCCTAGAATCACGGCCATGAAACGTGTTGGGATCATCTGGGTCGCCAAGTGGGGCTTGCACCGAATCAACGCGCTGGCCAACGCTGGAGCTGACACGGATGAAGTGCGCAGGATGAAGTGCGCAGTTAGTTAATATCTCGGTAATTCGCTTGCGTCAGTAGACCCGCCTGGACGCGAAATTGCCGGCGGTGCCTGCAGGCGCACTTATCAGTCTTGGTTCCTTCGCCAGGTCAGGGGCGCTGTCATCCGATTGTGTCCGTTTTATTAAGGTGTGGCGCAGGTTTTGGTTGGGCAATTTACCGGCACCCCACTTCGTGTATGGCGCAGGTGGTTCGCCCCACTTCGCTTGGGCGCGCATTTGTGGGCAAGACAATGTGCCGCGCGCTGCTGGCGCGTAGCAACCCATCGAATTTCCTCACGGAGTACTTCAGATGACGTTGGAATCGCACAATCAACAAACAGCGAATACCGCTTTTTTTATCGGCCTGAGCGCATGCCTTGGGCTACCTGGTGAGCTTGCGCAGCGGCTCGGCGAAGGCGAGACCATTCTGGGCCCTGCCGGCATGCTGTGCCGCGTCCACACGCAGGGGCAGCCAGACGCATTGATGGCCTTCCCGGAAGTGATCTTGCCCCTGGCGGCACGCGAGCTTGGAGGCGAGGAGGTGGTGATGCTGCTGTCGCTGCAGGAGCAACTGCTGACCGAGTATGGCTGGCGGCTCACGCTGTCGGATCTCGGCTTGCTCTGCGTTTGCCCGCTGTTGCTGGTGCGCACGCCTGAAGAGGTGGCCGCTGCACTGGACCGTGGGCAGGTGGTTGCCCGCGTCGTGCTGGACGCGCTGGCGACGCAGGTCGATACGGCCAAGGAGGTGGCCTCATGAAACTCTCCAGCGATATCGGCACCGCTGCCAGTCGCGGCGCAGCCTCGCATCCTCCCGTCCAACCAACGCAGGCCGAAGACGTTGCTGCCCCGCGGGAAGAACGCGCACCCACTGGCCCGCTTGCGGGCCTGGCCTCTTCCAGCGCGGCGCTGCGTGGTCGTCGCGCATCATTGGCCGGTCGCGCCAGTCCTCATGCAGATGAAGAAGGGGCCATGCTCGGCGGCTCGCATCGGTCCGACTCGTCGCAGTCGTCGCAAGCGTCGGACGCAACGTTTTACACCGCGCAGGTCGTGTCCCCTGCCCGGGAAATCGACACACCGGATGTGCCTGCCGCCGCGGCGACCTATGCCGAACGCAGCACGGCGGCGGCCGCCGAGGTGAAAGCGCAGCTACGTGCCCGTCTGGACGCTCTGCCATTTGCTGCGCCCTCGGAAGAGCAGACGGCCCTGCAGGCCAGCTATCTGGAATGGGCTGACGCGCGCGTGCAGGAACGCATCAATGCCTTTGGGCCGGATGCCGGATACCAGGCTGTCGGTGACATGAAGACAGCGGGCACGAAAGCGGCATTGCCGATTGCCTACGAATGCCTACGGTCGTTCATTATCGGTGCGATGCGTAATCCGGTCGGTCTTGCCACGGGTGCGGCCTATGCGTCCCGGCGCCCGGCCGACGCGGAGGAGCTGAGTACGGCGATGGTTGCAGGTGTCGCGGCGGGGTCTGCGTCCTATACCAGCGATACGTTGTTGATCCCGGCAATGGACCGGCGCGCGCGCGTTTCCAACCTGCCGAGGTTTCAGGCCATCGACCCCAAAATCCTGGTGCCCGATCCACCACCGGTCATTCTGGAAATCACTGCCGAGGGCAAGCGCTTCACGCGTCCGGGCGAGAACAATGCGCCGACGCTTGCCGACCTCAAGGCGCAGACCTACGACCGCCGCCTGGGCATCACGCAGCGCCAATCGACCCTGGACGACAAGTCACTGGATACCTTGTTGCTCAAGCCAGTGATCAACGCAGGGTTCAACGCCGCGCGCCGGACTGGTGGTGAACCGGGCTTACTGACGCCTGTCGGCCAGTGGGGGTTGAGCGCGCTGGCCATTGGCGGCGCCGGGGTCGTGCAGAAGGCACTGCTGGAAACAGGCAAAGCCGTGGCACGGACCGGCCAAATGCGTGTCCCGGATCTGGTTGGCGGAGAGCAACGGCTGAACCTGTTTGCGTTGGCGTTGCCCGACAAAGCGCGCCGGCCTGCACAATGGTCCGACGCCGTGCATTTCCCGCCTAGCTATTTGCTGGACACCGGAAAGGAAGCGTTGGCGTTGGCAAGGCAGGGCTTCAACAGCGCAAACGCCGTCGCCACCACGGCACGCGACCTGTTGACCCGCCACATGCTGAGCAACGTCATGGCCAGCTTCGGCTCGATGGGGGCCGGGCGCATCATCACAGCGCCGTTGCGTGGGGGGAGCCACATCCGTGTTGCTGGCGAAGCCGTCAATTCCACGGCTGTGGTCGTGCAGCAGGCCGTGCAAACCGTGTTCAACGATACGTTCTGGAATGCGCTCAAGGCCAAGAACGGCGCCAATACCTCCCAGGCGGCGCGCCTGGACAACGAGCGTGCCGCGCTTGCAGCCGAGCATCAACGCACCATCGAACGAACCCTCGAGGCCCTGGCCGAGCCCGTGGACCAGGCGATCGCCAGGCTCTCGGGGCCGACACCTGCCGAGGCAGAGCGTGCCATGGAGGAGGGGATGCGCGCCGCGCCTGGCCCTGGGCCGCTTGGCCAGACACTGCGTACTGCGCTGCAGACATTGCGTACGGAGATCGGCACGCAGTCCGTTTCGATCGCGACCATCGATGCGGTACGCACTGCACTGCGCGAGGGGTGGAGTCAAACCTTTAGCGGCGTCCCCCGCGACGCGGCCACGCAGGCGCTGGATGGCCAGCTGCAAACGCTCAAGCGTGCACTGCATGACAGCGAAGCACTTCGCCAGTGGCAGAGCGGGCGAGCATGAGCGCTCAGCTGCCGCGTTGATACTCAGGAGTGTTGTACACCGCCGCCACAGACGTCGCTGTCGTCGCGTCTGTGGCTTGGTGGTGTCTGGCAGCTTAGCCATTACCAGCAATGATGGAACACCACGGCCTCATGCCTCGACCTGCGCAGGTCGCTCACTGCACGAGGCAGGCATTGCATCTGCGACTCGATGGCGCCGTCGCTCCGGAACGCGTCGAACTTGACGCGCACGTCAAACACCGGAAAGAACTCGCCGGCAAAGTGGTCGTGTCCCTCGTCAGCGCCAACAGCACCGGTGCAACAGCTGCCGTCGCGGATGTGCACGGTGTAGACCATGCGTCTGCGCCTGCCTTTGTTCTGTGCAGTGTAGGCCATCGCGGTGAGCCGGCACGACAGACCTGCGATCTCCCGCCAAACCTATATCGGGGAGCAAGCCAGCGCAGATGCAGGCGTGTCAGGCTTCGACATGGCAAGTGGGTTTCACTCAGCGCCACCGGCGCCATCGGGCAGAGGAGTGCCAGGCCGGTGGAGTTGGCCGGCAAGCTAGGTTGCTGTGCCATGGCGAATGGGCGCCGCTGCGGCCGTGATTGAGGCTTCGGCAAGCTGCCAACAAGCCTGTATCAGGCGCGTAACCACAGATAGTTGCCCGTCGCGATTCCTTCGAACATCTCGTCGTGCGCCACGAAGATATTGTTGTTCCAGTAGCGGCCATGCTCGGCGTAGTGGGCAAGCAGATCGCAGATCCACGCCCCATCCACGTCGTCGTCCAGCGGTACCCGCACAATCAGCACGATAACGCCGTCATCGTTCAGTCCAAGCTGTGCTTGGTCCTGCGCATACACCGAGAGATTGGCTTCGAGCAGAAGCCTGAAAACGGTCAATGTCCGCCCGGCAGGTGGTAACCCGTAGGCGATGCGCAGATACAGTGCTTCTTCCTTTACGTCGTCTTCGGGCTGTGGGGTCGGCAGGTGCAGATAGACCTCAAAGCCCTCCACCCAAAGCACACGCCGATTCAGCACCGACTCCACATCCGGCAAGTCCAGTGCCTCGCACATCTGTCGAACGATGGTTTCGAATCGCGCGCTGCTCATCTCTGGAGAGACATGCACAGGACCCCCTACAAGCCCTGCGCATGCCCGAGCCCATTACTGGCCAACGAGCTGCTTAGCGTTGTCGCCCGCCTTGCCGATGAACTTGTTGAGTGCCACGTTGAAGTCCAGATCGTTTTTGAGCATCGTGATCTTGTTGTTCATGGACTTCTGAGCCTCGTCCGAGGCTGCCATGTCGCCGAGTAGCGAATCCATCTGGCCGTTTGCACCAGAGAGTGCAGCAGCGCCGGAAATTCCATTGGACAAACCACCGGTGAAGCCATCCATGCCTTGGCCAACACGGGACCTCCACGAGCTTACTTCAGGAAAAATTTGCATACCAGTACTCCTTCGTAGTGAGCATGTAATGGTGCGCCTATCGGCGCGTTTTACTTGGTCCGAGCGACCAAGAAATCGATTTACGGCATGCTTGCGATGTGCGCGACGATGTTGCGCGCGGCCGTGATGCCGTCATACAAGACGTTGAAGTCGTTGCGCGCGACCTGGTCGCTCGCTGCAGACCAGTGCACGCGAATCTGTTGCGCAGTGGCATCCAGCGCCGTCTCCACGTTGCGCAGCCGCTCGCCGGACAGATCCATCGCCTTGGTCTGCAGAATCTTGCTCATATCCTGAGTGACCGCATCGGTCATTGCATCGAACATGGTGTGATCTCTCATTGCGCCGCTTGCTGCGGCAGGGATGTCATGTGCTTGGTGCCATCCGGCGTTTCGACATAGTGCAGGCCATCGGCGAGCAATGCCGCGTCGTAATTGTCCGGTGGTTTGATGGACGGGTCTTGCTGGCTGATCTCTACGTGCAGCGCGCGGACCTCCGGGCCCAGGTCGCTGCGGACGTCGGCAATCCGGCGGCTTGCGCGTTCTGCGTAGTCGCTGCTGCCGGAAACCGAGAAAACGCCATTGCCCTCGTAACGGACGGTGAGGGCGGGGTCGGCCAGGGTGTCGCGCAGCGTCGCCACGACCTCGTCCACCACCGCCACGTTGACGGCAACGCCTGGGTGATAGCGATGCACCTGCGCACGCAAGCGTGCGGCATCGGCGCTGCTGGGGACCAGGCCTTCGATCAGCACGCGCGTGCCGACCTGTTCTGCGTGCGCTTCGCGGAAGCCCAGCTGCTTCAATAAGGCTTTGGCCTGATTGAGGGTATTTTCCGGATGCTGCCGGGTGGCCGCATCGGACAGAAACGCCGGCTGCAACGAGGGGAGCAACGCTGCGGCGGCAAGCGCTAGCACGGCGCCCACCGCAGTACGCAAGACTTTGCGCCTGGACGTGCGCGGCGCCGGCGGCGGTGCTGGGGAAAGCAGCCGCTCCAGCAGCGCCACATCGTCCGGCCAATCGGCAGCAGCATCGCCAACGCATAGCACCAGCGGGCCGAAGCGGACCGGCTGAAATGCAACAAAGAACGTTTCTTGCACCGTGTCGCTGCTATAGCGGATCTGACCATCTTGGTCTACCTCGATAATGAGTGAGCAACCAGGCCAATCGTCTATTCGGATATCGGTTTGTGGATCGCTCCCCAGGGTGTAGCGACCTTGCGCCAAATCTAATCGTGCGCCTGCGTGGGTTCCTGTCAGTACGCGAAGCTGCATGGTCATGGGCGAACCTCCTGAGCCGCCGGTTGTGGTTGCTCAATCAGCAGTGTGTTCAGACGTGTGATGGCATGTGTACGGTCGATGCGTCTGCGCGGTTTTTCCGCATTCAGCAGGATCAGTGGAAGCAGGAGATGAAAATTGCGTAGCGCTGGCACCGGCTCCAACTCCGATGGCATCAACTCCAGTAATCGGGTCCGCAAGGCCAGCAGGTTTTCCGCCGCAGTGGCCTTGTCGTACGCGCGTAGATGCTCGCGCATCAATCTCCAGATCGTTGCGGTCAAGGGGGCGACGGCAGGATGCGAAACGCCGACGGCGCGCAGCTCGACAAGCGCAGCAGCCAGCGCGTGGCGCTTGGCCACTGGATCGGCGTCGCGCCTGGTCACGTAGCGATCGACAATCGCGTCGATGCACGTGCGGATGCTGTCGCTCAATTGCGCTGGAGCGGCGCTGTGCCATGGACCGGCCTGCGGATCGTCGGTATGCGTGCTGCGGTCACCGCCGTGCTGGTCGCCCTGGCCATGCTCCCGGCTCTGGGCCGGCGTGATCGCCACGCTCACCCGTCCGCGCAGTGCGCACTCGCGTTTGGCTTCGATCTCTTCCTGCTCGTTGGCGTCGAATTCATCCTCCTGGCCGTCCAGCGACCGGATCCCGCGGCGTCGCCTGCGCGGTGGAGCAGGGCGCAGACGCGGTGCTCGTGCCGCAATGTCGGTAGGCGACCCCGCGCTGGTGCCTGCCGCATCGGCATGATGATCGCCATGGTGATGCGAGCCGCCATGCTCGATGGAAACCGAGGGCCGCAAGGTGCCGGGCGAGATGCGACGGATCATGGGAACGCCGCCTGCATCAATGCCTGGCCGAACTGCATGATGGCCGAGGCACCCCACGGCGCCGTCACGGCAATGGCGGCCACCACCACCACCAGCTTGAGCGCGAACGAGATCGATGCATCCTGCAGCGACATCACCGCCTGGACGAAGGCGATCAGCAGCCCGGCCAACGCGGCGACACCGACCACCGGCAAGGACACCTTGAGGCAGAGCAGCAAGGCTTCGGAGGTGAATCGCACTAGATCGTCATGGTCCATGGCGTCACCGATAGCTCAGAACCAGGCCGTGAATCAGCATCGACCAGCCGTCCATGGCGACAAACAACAGCAGCTTGAACGGGATCGCCACATTGGTCGGTGTGACCTGTGAAAGGCCCATCGCCATCAGCGCGTTGGCCACCACCAGGTCGATGACGATAAACACCAGATACAACAGAAACCCGATACGGAAGGCTTCGGTCAATTCGCTGAGCGTGAATGCCGGTGCCAAGACCAGCAAGTCGTCCGACTTGAGCGTGGCGGCTTTGTCCTTGGGCCAGATCTGCTGTGCAGAACGCATGAAAAACGCCTTTTCGCGCTCGCGTGTGTGTTTGAGGAGGAACTGCCGAAACGGCTCGCGGCAGGCGTCGAGCAGCACCACCACGCGGCTGTTATCCGACCCGGCGCCGTAGTTCTGTGCGGCCTTGAACGCCTCCATGCCCACCGGGGCCATCACAAAGCACGACACCAGCAATGCAACGCCATTGAGGACCATGTTGGGCGGCACCTGCTGTACCCCGATCGCATTGCGCAGCAGGCCGAGCACGACCACGATCTTGGTGTAGGAGGTGACCACCATCGCTGCGAAGGGCAGCAAGCCCAGCATGATGACCACCAGCAGCAGCGAGCCGACGTCAGGCATCTGCATGCGTGCTCTCCGACATGCTGAGGATCTGCACACCCAGATGTTCGCCAACTGCCAGCAGCCTGCCGGTGCCGATGGTCTGGCCGTAAACGACCAGGCGGATGTCGGCTTGATCGACCGGCACCGACAACTCCAGGATCTGCCCGGGCTGTAAACCCGACAAGGTCGATAGAGACAGCGCAAGTTGATCCACTTCCAGCTGCACCGGCAGTTCCAGTTCTGCCACGTTGCTGGTGGACGGCGCGACTTCCGGCTCAAACGTATCGTGCTGCATGGTGGGGCTGGCCTCCAGGATCATCTGTTGCAGGTTCAAGCGCACCGGCGCGCGCAATACCGCGCCTCCGGCGATACCCCAGAGCACATCGCCGCTGGTCACCGCAGCCGAGGCCGTGCAATGCAGCAAGACATCGCCAGGCCGCAGCGACTGCAGCAATGCCGCCGATGCGGTGCGCCCGCCGATGCGCAGGCGCGTGTTGACGCGCAGTGCAGCCAGCCAGGCTGGCAGCTGCGCGGGCGGCGCAAGTCCGCCGACTGCGGCCTGCAACGTGGCCAGCAGCGACGCGCTCGCCGTCAGCGCAACGGCATCGAGATCGCCCAGTGTCATGCCGATGCCGTGGCAGTCGTCTGGCTCTGCATCGCGCTCGAAGGCAATCACCTCGGCAGCGCCCAGGCCGAGCGGCGCAAATGCGCCCAGGCGATCGGCCAGCAGCATTCCCGCGATCGAAACGCGTAGTGCGTCGTCGTCCTCGTTCAATAGCAGGGCCAGGCCGTCGCGCGCGGCAATCCGCAAATCCATCTGGCCGGCATCCAGCTGCAGGCGCAGGCGGGCCGCATCGTTGGGCGAGATGCGACGGCAATGCGTGGCAAAGCCGCATTGGCGTGCTGCGCGTGGGTCGCCGAACACTCTGCCCAGCTGGGCGCGCTCGGCAGCAACGCGCGTCAACGCCTGAGAGAGTGCACGTGCCGGTGGAGTCTGGCTCTGCTCGGTTAGCAAGATGGAGTTCCTCCAAATGGCTTTCTGTCGCCAGTGCCGCGTTAGACAACCTCGATGCTGATCTGGAGCGTGCTACTCAGCGTGGACGTCAGTGCAGCCTCCAGGCGCTGCCTTCCGCACCAAAGTACCTCGCGCGCATCTGGCGAACTGGTATTGAAGCGAAGCGATAGCTGGTCCGGCGAAAGCCGCAAAAACAACGTCGTTTGTGCGACGACCTCTTGGTCGATATCCAGCCACGCTTCCCAGCTCCCTGCGCTGCGCACCGGTTGGGCATTGCAGAACTCGGCCACCCGCAGCGCGATACGGTCGATCGCCATTTGGGCGCGTTGCGTGCGTATCCACTCGGTCGCAATCTGTCGCCCCACTGCGCCATCGTCGTTGCCTTGGGACGGCTCTTGGTGTTTCGTCACCTCGATACGTAAGGGCGGGTCGGTTTGCACGGGCACGCTGTCATGCGCGTCGGTGAAGCCCTCCTCGGCATCAGGCTGGGGCCGATCCTCGTCGCACTGCGGTGGCAACACCATGCAGGGAAGCGCGAGCTGTGCGCTGCGCAAGCGCTGGCGCAGTTGCAGGAAGCTGGAGCGCAGCGCCGACCGGGCCGGCGTGGCTGGAGCCGCCGGCCGCTGCAGTGCGCCGCTGACCGGCAGGATGCGCACATGGCGGAGGGGCGGCTTGCGCATCACACCACCACTCTACCGATCGGCTGCAGCTGCACCTCCGAACCCAGCTCCTGGAACGAATAGACCTGCAGCCAGGTCAGCCGTGCTTCGATCATGCGGCGCACATATCTGCGCACGTCCATCGACGCGACCACCGCCAGCGGATGCTGCTCATGGTCGCCGACGATGCGTTCCACCTGTTCGACAAGCTGGTTCGCCTGCTCGGGCGGAAGTGCCAGGAAATTGCCGGCCGCGGTCGCGCGAATCGATTGCCTGATCAGTTGTTCGACAGCATGGTCGAGCATTACCGCTGGCAGCTGCCCGGTGCCTGCGGTTGCGGTATGCGCCAGATAACGGCCCAGGTCGCAGCGCACATACTCGGTCAACATCAGAAGATCCTTTTCCTTCGGCCCCCAGACCACCAGACTTTCCAGAATGCTCTTGATATTGCGCACCGGAATCCTTTCTTCCAGAAGGCGCCGCAACACATCGGCTATGCGCTGGGCGGGCATCGCCTTGTTGACTTCCGCAACCAGCCCGGGGTAGTCCACGGCCACCTGCTCCAGCATCCACTGCGTCTCCTGGATGCCGACGAACAAGTGCGCCCGTGCATGCAGGGGCGCGATGGCCTGCCGGGCCAGTGCGGCCTGCATGTCGTCGGTGTTCTCCAGTTCGGCGCGTGTCTCGGGGACATCGTGAATCAACACTTCGTATTGCATGCCTTGCAGCGACTCGGTCTGCCATATCGCGATCCCGGGAAACGGCAAGCCCAGCAATTCGACCAATTGCCGCCGCTCACTTTCGATCGCCTGATCCAGCCGCGCGGGGTCGAGCAGAGCGGCCAGCTGCGGCGACAGCCGCATCGACAAAGGGGAGGCGAAATCCGGGGCGTTTTTGCGGATATGTGGCGCCTCGCCTTTGGCACCTTTACGGCTCGCCGAAGGCAACTTGCGCTGATCGGTGCCGCTGATGTCGCGTTGCTTGCGCCAGATCGTATAGCCGCCGGCGCCGACGGCCGCTGCCAGCAGCAGGAACAGCACGGCGGGAAAGCCGGGGACGAACGCAAAGCAGGCCAGCAGCACGCTCGCTGCCATCAGGGCCCGCGCATTGCTGGTGAGCTGACGGCCGATATCGAGCCCGAGCGAGCTGAGCCTGGTCTCGTTCTCGTTGGCCACGCGGGTGATCATGACGCCGGCGGCCACCGATATCAGCAGTGAGGCGATCTGCGACACCATCGCATCGCCTACCGACAGGATCGCAAAGCGGTTGGCGGCGTCGCCGGCCGTCATGCCGTGGTACGTCACGCCGACCACGATACCGGCCAGGATGTTGACCATGGTAATCACCAGGCCGGCGATCGCATCACCCTTGACGAATTTCATGGCGCCATCCATGCCGCCGTGCAGTTGGCTTTCCATGGCCAGCCGCGCGCGTTTGCGGCGTGCCTCATCTGCGGTCAGGTTGCCGCCACGCAGGTCGGCATCGATACTCATCTGCTTGCCGGGCATTGCGTCCAACGTGAAGCGCGCACCGACCTCGGCAACGCGTTCGGAACCCTTTGCGATCACGATGAACTGCACGGTGGTGATGATCAAGAAAACCACCAGGCCCACCACCAGATTGCCGCCGACCACCAGCTCGCCGAAGCTCTCGATGATATGGCCCGCCTCGGCATGCAGCAGGATCGACTTCGTCGAGGCGATATTCAAGGACAGCCGCAGTAGCGTGGTGAACAGCAGCAGGGAAGGAAACGACGAGAGCGAGATCGAGTCGGGCACATACATCGTGACCATCAACAGCACCACGCTCAGGGTGATGTTGATGCCCAGCAACGTATCGATCATGGGCGTTGGCAGCGGCAGGATCATCAGCCCGATGACCGCCACCACCAGGGCGGCGATCGCCACTTCGCCGCTATAAGCGAAATACCTTGTCGCTCGCACGCGGTCTCCTAGCATGGCAGGGCTCCATCGCCGTCGCCGTGGTCGCGACCGAGTTCATCGACCCAGCGCAACACCACCGCAACCGTTTCGAACAGTGGCTCGGGGATTGCATCGCCCAATTCAACCTGATACAGCGCACGCGCCAGTGGCGGATTGGCAACGATCGGAATGCCCTGGTTATGCGCGAAGGCGCGCAGTTCCAGTGCGCCGTCGTCCACGCCCTTGGCAACGACCTGCGGCAAGCCGAAGTCGTCGGGCTCGTAGGCCAGCGCCACTGCGTAATGGGTCGGGTTGACCACCATCACCTTGGCCTTGGCCACGCGCTCGCGCGGGTCGCCGAAGACCAGCTCCTTGGCGAATTCCTTGCGCTTGCCCTTGATTTCGGGGTCGCCCTCGCTTTCCTTGAATTCGCGCTTCTGCTCGTCCTTGCTCATTCGCTTGTCGCGGATGAACAGCCAGCGCTGCACGCTCCAGTCTGCAGCGCCGACCAGGACGAACAGCAGCACGCCCAGTGCGAAGAGCATGCCCAGGGTGCGCCAGGCAATTTGCGCAACATCAAGCGGTGTCTCGTAGGCAAGCCCAATGATCATCGGCATGAGGGCGCGGATACCGACCCACAGCACTACGCCGATCAAGATGGCCTTGATGATCAACTTCAGCAAGTTGATGAGGCTTCGCAACGAAAAGAGTTTCTTGACCCCGGTTGCGGGATTGAGGGAATCGAACTTGGGCGCCACCGGCTTGAGCGAGGCATTCAGGCCAGTCTGGAACGCACCGCCCGCCATACCAGCCAACAGGCAGGCAGCCAGGAACGGCAGCATCAACAGCAATCCCTGGATGCCGATATGGCCGAGTGCGCGGTTGATGGCCGCTGCATCGCGTGTATGTTCTGAAAAATCGAAGCCGATCGTCATCAATGCGCGCATGTGATCGGAGAAGTAATCGCCGGCCGATTTCATCACCAATAACGCGCCGAAGAGCACCGCCGCTGCAGTGACGTCCGGGCTGACCGGAACTTCCCCGTCCTTGCGCGCATCCCGCAGTTTCTTCTCGGTCGGCTTCTCGGTTTTTTCTTCCGACATTGCCTTCTCCTTCCGCGATCGCTGCGCCCCCGATTGTGGGCAGCTGTGGTGGAGCGATCCGTTTTCCAGGCGAATGTGTGGATGGCCTGGCGAAGCCGGAATGATTTGTTCGCCAGCGAATTCCGATATTCGCTTCCGAAAGGATCCGGCCGGCGTGGCGCGCGTAGCGTTCCCCACGTGTACGGTCCGCATGCCATTAAAAACGAGGTGCAGTGTGGAGAAGATTCAATGTCCCGGGTCGGTCGTGAGTGGGCTCATCGAACTGATCACGGTCGGACTCACCCATGAAAAGATTCAGGACGCTGCCGCTGTGCTGGCCGCAGTCCGTGTCCTGCGGCCGGAGCTGAAGGCGCTGGATACCTTCGATGCATGGATTTCGATCAAGCGCGGCAATTACGTGGAAGGTGCGCGCCTGTTGCGCGAACTGGAGAGCGACGCCGGCTCCAAGCCGCTGTGCAGGGCCTTGTACGCCTGCTGCCTGTTCGCGATGGGGGACCCGTCGTGGCATGGCGTTGCAGACGGGCTGATCGAAGAAGACGCCGATGCCGATGCGGTGGCCCTGGTCAAGGCGCTGTCCGGGCGAAGCACCCCAACGTCCGCGCCGGCGGAAGTACCGGTCGAAGCTTCAGCACCGATGGAAGTTCCGAATTCGCAGTACCTGCGCGCCTGAGTGACGCCAGTCCCGACCCCATAGGAGTATGCGATGACGCTCATTCCTCCTGTCCAAGCGATTGCCGGCACCAGTGCTGCCGCGACCCAAGCGCTGTCGCCGGTAGCGACGCCCAACCAAGCGCTGGTGAATCGCTTTCAAGCGCTGATGCAATCCTCCAGCCCCTTGCCGCCCGCCATGCAGCGCGTAGGCAACCCGAGCATGATGAGCCGGGTGGTCGATGTGCAGAACGATGGCGTGCGTACCATCGCCGAGCATATCGATGCCTTCAGCATGCAGGCACCGACCATGGGGCTGCAGGAAATGGCAGCGCAGCAGATCAAGTTGATGCACGAGCTGACCATGGTCGGCTTCAACCTCAATGTCAGCGTGGGCGTGGCGCAATCGGGAAAGAACGCCGTGCAGACGCTGGTGAAGAACCAGTAGCATGCGCGCGCCGAGATGCCTGGTGGTGCTGCTGGTGGCGCTGCTGCTGTCTGCGTGCAGTCAGCAGCTGTACTCCGGGCTCACCGAAAATGATGCCAACGACATGCTCGAGGTGTTGCTGCATGCGGGCGTGGATGCGTCCAAGGTCACGCCAGACGACGGCAAGACCTGGGCGGTGAACGCACCGCACGATCAGGTGTCCTATTCGCTGGAGGTGCTGCGCGCGCATGGTTTGCCGCATGAGCGGCACGCCAATCTCGGCGAGATGTTCAAGAAGGACGGGCTGATCTCGACACCCACCGAAGAGCGCGTACGTTTCATCTATGGTGTGTCGCAGCAGCTATCGCAGACCTTGTCGAATATCGATGGGGTGATCTCGGCCGATGTGGAAATCGTGCTGCCCAACAACGACCCGCTGTCCACCTCGGTAAAACCGTCCAGCGCTGCGGTGTTCATCAAGTTCCGCGTCGGTAGCGATCTGACCAGCCTGGTGCCCAACATCAAGACGTTGGTCATGCACAGCGTGGAGGGACTCACCTACGAAAACGTCAGCGTCACGCTGGTGCCGGGCGGAGCGGAGAGCGATGCGCAGTTCACCGCATCGGCACCGCCGAGACCTTCGCCATGGCCGTGGCTGGCCGGGTGTGCGTTGGCGTTGTGCCTGGCGGGCGCGGCGGCGCTGTACTGGTGGCCAAACCCACAGGCGGGCCGGTGGGGCGGCTGGCAGCGCCTGCGCGAGTTGACGAAAGGCAAAGCCGGGTGAGCGCGGGATGGACGACACGCGGATCGACAATGCGGCACGCTGTGTTCAGCGCTGGACGGACGCGTTGGCGCAACTGGCAGAGTCCTTGGACGCCGCACGGGTGGCGCATTGGCTTGGCCCGGTGGCAGCGTCGGGCTGGGCAGCGGCGCCCGTCCACCGTCGTATGCGGGTAATCCAGGCGTGGTCTGGATGGTCGGAATTGTCGCCGTCTGCACTCGGCCTGCATGCGAACCAACTTGCCCTGCTGATGCCCGCGCGATTGGCCAAGGTCCTGATCGCGCGGGCGTTGTTCTCGCGCGGGTTGGCGGTGCGTCGTTGTATCGAGCGCGAACGTCTGGACTGGCTCGAACAGTGTGTGGGGCCGGCCGTGCTTGAGCATGTGCGCCAGAACGCGTCGGCCGGCCTCCCCGTGCCCCTGTTGCCACGCGATGCCGATCAGGCGGCGTGGGTCGGCGACGGTTGGCGTCGGATGCAGGCCGATGGCGTCTGGTCCAACCCGGTTGTTGCCAAGCTGCTGGCGCTGTCCTTGCCGTTGGGCGCCGCGCAGGTGGCCACCGTCGCAGCAGACGGTGCGAGCGATGCCTTCCTGACCGCGCTTCCCACCCTGATACCGGAGGCGTCATGCGTCTGTGGTTGAGGTCAACGCCCGATGCGATCGGTCTGGATTGCGATGTCATTCCGCGCGAGGCGCTGGCCTCGGTGTTGGCGCTGGACGCTGCCACTGCCGAGGTGCACGCACGCTGCGAACAGGCCCTGAGCCAGGCGCAGACACGTGCACAGACGCTGGTCGACGAGGCCCAGCAGCAGGCCGAGGCGATCCTGCACGATGCGCGCCAGAAGGCCGAGCGCAGCGCACGCCTGGGATATGCAGCCGGCCTGCGACGTCAGCTCGATGAGTGGAACGAATCGGGCCTGCGCCATGCCTTTGCCGCCGAAGCGGCCGCGCAGCGGTCACGCGAGCGTCTGGCCGAGATTGTGGCGCGCACCTGCGAGCACATCATCCTCGGACACGATCCCGCGGCGCTGTATGCGCGTGCGGCGCAGGCCTTGGAAGGTGCCCTGGACGAGGCCAAAGCCCTGCGGGTGAGCGTGCACCCCGACGCGGTGGACGCTGCGCGGCGCGCCTTCGATGCGGCCGCCACCGAGGCGGGCTGGACCCTGCAGGTCGAGCTATGCGGCGATGCCGACCTGGCCGTGGGCGCCTGCGTGTGCGAATGGGATACGGGCGTGTTCGAGACCGATCTGCGCGATCAGCTGCGCAGTCTGCGGCGCGTCATTCGCCGCGTGTTGGCCGCACCCCAGGAGCCGGCGGATGCTGGCTGAGACGCCCCTGCTGGAGACAACGCTCGAACGCGAACTGGCCACGCTCGCGGTCGGTCGTCGTTATGGCAAGGTGGTCGAAGTCGTCGGCACCATGCTCAAGGTGGCCGGCGTGCAGGTCAGCCTGGGCGAGGTGTGCGAGTTGCGCCAACGCGATGGCAGCTTGTTGCAGCGGGCCGAAGTGGTGGGCTTCAGTCGCGATCTGGCGTTGCTGGCGCCGTTCGGGGAACTGATCGGGCTGTCGCGCGAGACGCGCGTGATCGGATTGGGGCGCCCGTTGGCGGTGCCTGTGGGACCGGCCTTGCTGGGGCGCGTGCTCGACGGCCTGGGCGAGCCATCGGACGGGCAAGGAGCCATCGCCTGCGACACCTGGGTGCCGATCCAGGCGCAGGCACCGGACCCGATGCGTCGGCGGCTGATCGAACACCCCATGCCGACCGGCGTGCGGATCGTGGATGGCCTGATGACGCTGGGCGAGGGCCAGCGCATGGGCATCTTCGCCGCAGCAGGCGTCGGCAAGAGCACCTTGATGGGAATGTTCGCGCGCGGGACGCAGTGCGATGTCAACGTGATCGTGCTGATCGGCGAGCGCGGGCGCGAGGTGCGGGAGTTCATCGAGCTGATTCTCGGCGCCGATGGTCTGGCACGCAGCGTCGTGGTCTGCGCAACCTCCGATCGCTCATCGATCGAGCGCGCGAAGGCCGCCTACGTCGGCACCGCCATCGCCGAGTATTTCCGGGATCGGGGCCTGCGCGTGCTGCTGATGATGGACTCGCTGACGCGCTTTGCCCGCGCGCAACGCGAGATCGGTCTGGCGGCCGGCGAGCCGCCCACGCGCCGCGGCTTTCCGCCATCGGTGTTTGCCGAGTTGCCGCGCCTGCTCGAACGCGCGGGCATGGGCGAGAGCGGGTCGATCACCGCGTTCTACACCGTGCTGGCCGAGGACGATACCGGCAGCGATCCGATCGCCGAAGAAGTGCGCGGCATCCTCGATGGGCACCTGATTCTCTCTCGCGAGATCGCGGCCAAGAACCAGTACCCGGCAATCGACGTGCTGGCCAGCCTGAGCCGGGTGATGAGCCAGATCGTCCCGTCCGACCACTCCCAGGCCGCCGGCCGGTTGCGGCGCCTGCTCGCCAAGTACAACGAGGTGGAAACCCTGGTGCAGGTGGGCGAATACCGTCAGGGAAGCGATGCCGTTGCCGACGAAGCGATCGACAGGATCGATGCGATTCGCGACTTTCTCAGCCAACCGACCGACCAGCTCAGCGCCTACGAAAGTACGCTGGAACTGCTAGCCAGCGTGACCGACGATGCGTGAGCCTGCTTACACCTGGTCGGTGCTGCACCAGCTCAAGGCACGCCGCTGCGAGCGCACGCAGGAACGCCTGAGTGACTGCAGGCGTGCGTTGGAACACTGCGACCGCGAACTTGCCAGGTGCAGACAGGAGGCAGAGGCCTGCACCACACGCTTGGCCAACTGCGATGCGGCACTGATGGACAAAACCGGCGTGGGGGGTTCGATCGATATCGATACGATCCTGCAGCACGAACGCTTCCGCACCGTGCTGCTGGAGGCCTGTCGTGCTGCCGAGCAGGCGCAGGCAGCGGCGGATCAGTCGTTGCAGAGCGCCCGCGATGAGCTCGCGTCCGTGCAGCAGGCACTGAGCAAGCTGCAGGCACAGGCGCAGGTATACGCAGACAAGGCCGCCAGTGCGCGCCGCGCCCGACAGGCGCAACGCGACGCAGCGGAGGAAGAGGACGCGATCGAGGCACTGGTCGCGCTGCGTTCGCACCGCGCCGCACATGGGGGCGCCCGATGAACGACGCCACCGATGCCTTGCTGGCCATTTCCTCGCAGGGCGTGTCGCTGTTGACCCTGCTGGCACTGTGCGGGGTGCGCGTGTTCGTGATGTTCATCGTGCTACCGGCAACGGCGCAGGACAGTCTTCCCGGAATCGCGCGCAATGGCGTCATCTACGTCCTGAGCTCGTTCATCGCCTATGGGCAGCCGGCCGATGCGCTGGCGAAGATCCAGGCGGCGGGCCTGGTCGGGGTGGCGTTGAAGGAGGCGTTCGTCGGTCTGCTGATCGGGTTTGCCGCATCGACGGTGTTCTGGATCGCCGAGAGCGTTGGCCTGCTGATCGACGACCTTGCCGGTTACAACAACGTGCAGATGACCAACCCGCTCAGCGGCCAGCAAAGCACGCCGGTGTCCACGGTGCTGCTGCAACTGGCCATCGTGTCGTTCTACGCATTGGGCGGCATGCTGATGTTGCTCGGCGCGCTGTTCGAATCGTTTCGCTGGTGGCCGCTGACCCAGCTTGGGCCGAACATGGGGGCGGTTGCCGAATCGTTCGTGATCCAGCAATCCGACAGCATGATGGCCGCCGTCGTCAAACTGTCCGCACCGGTGATGCTGGTGCTTGTGCTGGTGGATCTTGCGATCGGCCTGGTGGCGCGAGCGGCCGACAAACTCGAACCGTCGAACTTGAGTCAGCCAATCCGTGGGGTGCTGGCGTTGTTGCTGCTCGCCTTGCTGACCAGCGTCTTCATCGCGCAATTCGGCGAAGCACTCGGTTTCCTGCATTTCCAGCAGCAATTGCACGATGCCGCCAACCTGGCTGGCAAGGGAGGCGCGACGCACTGATCTTTATTGAGACATTCCCGGCTTTGCACTTCCTACACTGGTCGCTACCGACTTTTTCACTTGCCTAGCAGAGGGAACGCCATGGCTCCTGCCTGTACCACCGCCCACCGCCGACGTGCTCCATTGGCCGCCGTACTGATGCTCAGCCTGCTGCCGCTGTTGTCGCCACATGCCGACGCCGCCCAGGTCCCGTGGCATTCGCGCACGTTCAAATACGTCGCCGACAACAAGGATCTCAAAGAAGTGCTGCGTGATTTGTCCGCCAGCCAGTCCATCGCCACCTGGATCTCGCCAGAGGTGACCGGCACCCTGAGCGGCAAATTCGAAACCTCCCCGCAGAAATTCCTCGACGATCTGGCGGCCACCTACGGCTTCGTCTGGTACTACGACGGTGCCGTGCTCAGGATCTGGGGTGCGAACGAATCCAAGAGCGCGACCTTGAGCCTGGGGACTGCATCGACGAAGTCACTGCGCGACGCACTTGCACGCATGCGCCTGGACGATCCGCGCTTCCCGGTGCGTTACGACGAGGCCGCGCATGTGGCGGTGGTCTCCGGGCCGCCAGGGTATGTGGATACCGTTTCGGCGATTGCCAAGCAGGTCGAGCAGGGCGCGCGTCAGCGCGATGCCACCGAAGTGCAGGTGTTCCAGCTGCATTATGCGCAAGCGGCCGACCACACGACGCGCATCGGCGGCCAGGATGTGCAGATTCCCGGCATGGCCAGCCTGTTGCGCAGCATGTACGGCGCACGCGGCGCGCCGGTCGCGGCGATACCCGGGCCTAGCGCCAACTTTGGCCGGGTACAGCCCATCGGCGGTGGGTCCTCCAACACATTCGGCAATGCCGCACAGGGTCAAGGTGGCGGAGCCAGCGGCATCCTCGGGCTGCCTTCGTCCTGGTTCGGGGGCGCCTCGTCGTCCGATCGCGTGCCGGTCAGCCCGCCGTTGCCCGGCAGTGGAGCTGCTGCGGCTGTGGGGTCGCCGGCCAGCGTATGGCCGGAGCTCAGCAAGGCACGGCGCGACGAGTCCACTCCGATCGACGTCGGTGGTGGCGCAGAGCTGGCCTCCGATGCGCCGGTGATCGAAGCCGATCCGCGTACCAATGCCATCCTGATCCGCGATCGACCGGAGCGGATGCAGAGCTATGGCACCCTGATTCAACAGCTGGACAACCGGCCCAAGTTGCTGCAGATCGATGCCACCATCATCGAGGTCCGCGATGGCGCCATGCAGGATCTCGGTGTCGACTGGCGCTTCCACAGCCAGCACACGGACATACAGACCGGCAACGGCAGTGGCAGTCAGTTGGGCTTCAACGGCGCATTGAGTGGCGCTGCCACCGATGGCGCGACCACGCCGGCTGGGGGCACCTTGACGGCCGTGCTGGGAGACGCCGGACGCTACCTGATGACGCGCGTGTCGGCGTTGGAGACGACCAACAAGGCCAAGATCGTGTCTTCGCCCCAGGTTGCGACGCTGGACAACGTCGAAGCGGTCATGGATCACAAGCAACAGGCATTTGTCCGGGTCAGCGGATACGCATCGGCCGATCTTTATAACCTCTCCGCCGGGGTGTCGTTGCGGGTCCTCCCCAGCGTGGTGCCGGGCTCGCCGAACGGTCAGATGCGTCTGGATGTGCGTATCGAGGATGGCCAGCTCGGATCCAACACCGTGGACGGCATTCCGGTCATTACCTCCAGCGAGATCACGACCCAGGCATTCGTCAATGAAGGCCAAAGCCTGCTGATTGCAGGATACGCCTACGATGCCGACGAGACCGATCTGAATGCGGTACCGGGCCTGTCGAAGATTCCATTGGTCGGTAATCTGTTCAAGCACCGCCAAAAAAGCGGGACCCGCATGCAACGGCTGTTTCTGCTGACCCCGCATGTGGTGTCGCCCTGATGGTTCGCGAACGCCATCGCTAGGCGATGAGAGGGTTTGCTGCGATTGCCTGACATTCGGTGCATATCATCGGCCGAGTACTGCCGGGATTGCCTGGGAATTCATTAGAAGGGCAATGCAATTGGCGCGTATGCGTATTGACCCGGAGCGCCTGACGCCACCGCCTGGATGATCATCGGGCGGTGCCCGGAATCAGCATGTGTCACTCGCACATGCTGGTTCTTATGCGTTGCCGGAGCCTGACCTGGCGATCACATGGCAGGCTTGTCGCGTGCGAAAGACAAGTTTTTTGCAGTCAGCTCGGTATCTGCGGTAGACGCTAAGAGGGCGAAGCGGCATCCAAGCCTTCAGCGGGCGGCGGTTGCGCGCAATCGTGTCAAGAAGTGCTGGGCCGGCAGCAGTGTGCATGGCCGGTACGTGGGCGCGGCAGGCTCTAGTGGAGCGACGTGGCGTGATGGTGTGCGGTTGAACATCCAACCAACGTCACGCCGGCAGTGGAGACCCAGTTGAGAAGGCGTGTGCCGGAAGAAAATCCGGATATTTCGTCTGCGTTGAAGCCGGAACGGCTCTGCTCGCATGCCGATGGCTATATGTCAGGCACCTGCGGCGCGAAAGCTGACAAGCGCGCCTGAAGTGGGTAGCGAATGTTTGCGGTGACAGCAACCAAGGCACCTGCAGGCTGACGCATGAAGCGGCAACCTGCAGGCCGTGGCCGGTAGGGGCGACCAGCAGTTTTTTACTGCATCGATCCGGTGTCGCTGGCCAGGCTGGTGCCGAGGCCGCCACCAAAGCCACCGCCGAACCCGCCGCCGAAGCCACCGCCATTCTGCGACTGGAGAATGTCTCCGACGATATTCATGAGCATCTGGGTGTATGGCGAGGGGGAACCATTGGGCTGCCCGGCCTGCTGCGAATTGCCGCCTTGACCACCAGAGTCACCACCCTGGCCCTGACCCTGGTCGGCATTGTTGCTCTGCTGAAGCAGGGCCATGATGAGCTGGGTCAGCAGCTGGTCCAGCTGCTTTTCCGAGATGCCTTGGTTGCCCTGGTTCGAACCGGGTTGCGAGTTCTGGCTGGGATCGACCTGCAAGAAGGACGAGTTGGCGCCGATCTGTGTGTTCAAAGAATTCATCATGACGATTCCTCTCTGATTAACTGGGATTTGTCTTTGTATCAACCGCCGTGCCTAGACGGCGGTGGCTGCGGGGCGGGTTTTGCGCCCCGATCGAACAGTAGAAGCGGCAACCCATTATTGTCAGAAAGTTTGCGAAATCGCGCTTGTCCGCGCGAAGAGCGCAAGTGAAAAAATGTTCTAGGATCGATAAGTAAATCCGCGCGGCATTGTTGGAAAAAGGTTTTTTCGCTTGCCTGTTAAGTGTTTCGTCGGTCCTGAGTAAATCGCGTACAGGTGGCGTTATGTTGCCGCCGTCGAGCGTCGTGGGTCGTTGTGTGCCGGCGCTCTACTCACCTGGAGACCTGTATTCAATCGAGATCGAGGTAACGACACATGATCAATTCAACGATCGCATGCAAGTATGTCGATAAAGCATCCAATTGGCAGTGGGAGGCCTCGTCCGGGCTTTCGCCAAAGCGGCGCATGCGCGCGCAATGGTCCGGACGTGGTCGTCGGGCAGGGGCTGGTCCGCAGCGCATTTTGTTTGCGGCAGCGCTGGCATGCGCGGCGCCTTTCGCACGTGCGGATTGCTTCGAAGAAGCTGCCGGATATCAGCATGTCAACCCTTGGGTGCTGCGGGCCATTGCCTGGCAGGAATCGCGAGGTCGCGCCGACGCGATCCATCGCAACAACAACGGTACGGTGGATTACGGAAAGATGCAGATCAACTCCATCCACCTGCGGCGGCTATCCGGCTATGGAATCTCCAAGGACGCGTTGATGCAGCCGTGCGTCAGCGTGTATGTGGCAGCTTGGAGGTTGCGCGAGATGACCAATAAATATGGAAATACCTGGGCTGCAGTAGGCGCCTACCATTCCGAAACGCCGGGAGAGCGCGATAAATATGCGCATGCCATTCATTCGATTCTGCTAAGGCGCGGTGTGATTGATGAATAGCGGGTGTGCCACTGCAGGAGGGCGTAGGCGCAGCCCGATGTGCGCGGGGATTCCCTGGGGTGATAACGTACGACCGTACAAAGCGGCGGCGCCCCGCGACGGAGTCATCCGCAGAAAATAGCGCGGTGACCATGCTGTCGCGCATACGGTGGCTGAAATGGCGATCGCCACAGCAGCATCCGTCATCATGGGTCGACAAGGTGCATAGCGCGGCTGGAGACCTGTGGTGCAGAGACCCGCTAGCCGCGACCTGAGCTGAGAATTGGCATACGCAGCCTAGCTTTCGATCAATCCCTGCTGTCCGCCGCCGGTCGGTTTGTTAGGACGTGCTGGAGGCTGCGCATGGGGCCACCACACAGCTGTTGCACACGCACTGCCGTTGAACCGGCAGTGCGTGTGCGACCACCAGGTGCTGCACTCGCCGAGGGCTGCGCGATAGCCGTCGCCAGGCGCGGCCACGCTCACTCAGTTCGCGTGCGAGCGGCCTCGGCTTCGCGCACCGCCGCTGCAGCCTGCCAGGTGCCGGCGATGACCTTGTACTGCATGCCGGCAGCCATGCCCGCCAACGTATTGGAGAGCAATGCGCTGCGTGCTGGCGACAAACCGAGCCAGGTGCCAATCATGTTGACTGCTGTACCGAATGCGATGTTGGAGTTGATGGCGGCCGTGCGCGCGACAGAATGATCCATGACCCGCTCATAATCCTCGCGCTTGGCCTTCCAGGTTGGTTCCCAGATCTGCTGCGTCCCGGCTTCGTCGGCTTCGTGTTGGGTGACATTGAGCCAGTCGGCTGTCTCCAGACCGACATTCAAGGCCGCGTTCACCGCCGCTTGCTGAAAGACGACCCTGGTCGCCTCTCCCATATTGAAGGGCGACATCAGTCCTGCCCAGCGCTGCCTGGCCGATGCAAAGTCTGGTGCCTCCAGCTCGTTCGACGCCAGGTTGGTCAGGACGTTGGCCATGCCGTAAAACCTGCCTGCACTGGTGACGTGGGGATCGCTGACGCCACCGTTGGTCGGTGACCGCATTCCCACCATGCGGAATGTCGCCTGGATGGCGTCGCGGGCCGCAGCATAAGGGGCGACCTTGAGCTCACTGGCCAGCAGCCTGGCCGCCATCTCCGGTCGGCCAGAAGCCTTGCCCGCAGCGCCGATGGCGATATTGCTCAAGATGCCGGTCAGCGCGAGCCGGGTGACCAGATTCGAGTAATGTTGCTGCTCGCTCCTCTTGTGATGACGTTCGTCTTCGGACAGCGCTTCCCACTGTTCAAGATTCAGGTTGTGAAAACCTCGGGCGGCGGCATCCGGATTGCGGTTTTCGCGGTTGCGCCGCAGCGTATGCAGGGCCAGATGCAGCGTGCCCGACACCGCCTGCATGGCAACGACCGCTTCGGGTGGGAGCTGGCGAAACGCGGCAAACAGCGCTTCGCCGATCAACTCGCGCACGAACGTGGTCGGTCCCACGGAAGTGGTCTGGTGCACGAGATGTCCCAGCGCAGCGCCCAGGTATTGTTTGTCGAAGCTGATCGGTATGACACCGCGCGCCGCAGCTGCGACCGCTGTCGCGGCGGGTCCAAGGAGGGTGGTGACTCCATGTGTTGCACCTGCGCGGACCGACGCCGCCAGTGCGCCCAAGCGCGCAGTGCCTGTCGCAGTGGTGGATGCATGCGCTTGGGAGCCATGTTGTGCAGCGTGTTCCTGGGAAAGTGATGGCAGAGCCGATGGTTCCAAGGAGTCTTCAGCGTCGTAGAACTGCTCGCTGCTGCTCTCTTCCCCCCGCAGCGGAGCATGCGGCTGCGGACTTCCATAGGGGGACAGATCTGCGTCGTTGGCGGTTTCATATCCGCTGTCGCTTCCTGTGCTATTGCGTCGTCCCGAAGGTCTGGGCGGCAGGGCGGAGAGGGGAGAATCGATCCTGGGCGTCGATGTATCGTCGCGTCGTTGTGCCGGTATCTCGATCACAATATCGCCGCTTGTGGCTTGCGGTTGCTGGGAGGTACTGGCTGAAGAGATCTTCGTCACGGCTTGTCCTCGCGTTGGGGGGATATCGGCATGCTCTCGCCCAGGCTTGCGGGGCGATTGATCGATAGCGCCGGACGATGGGTACCTCATCAAGAAGGGCATGGCGGCGAGGGGCTTGATTGCAGCGTGGGGATCGCGATCGGCAGCCAGACGCGTGGACCGGACAATCATGCGTGACGTGCGGCACGCCGACCCGGCAAGGTGCATATGCTGCGCTCAGCTGCCCGTGCAACCAGAGCGTGACTTCTTCGCTCGCAATCGATGCGCCCAGGCGTCCCTGCTATCCACGGCCACCTTGCGTGGTATGTGTCATCGTCGTCGGCGAGCTTGAAGTTCGCATGAATCCACAGAATCTTGACGCGCGCTTGGCGAAACGATCATTCCACATCCGAACAACCAATTCGTCTGTGCTGGCCAAATATGTTTGCTGCCGCGGCCGTCCTTGCAGGGACGAAGACGTGCGCGTGTGCCAGCGCTGCGACATGTGTTGGTTGATGGGCGTCGGTGCCCGTGCGGATCGATGGCGCAATGACTGGTTAGAGCGTTCGAGCGATCGCCCAGGACGCGTGGTGTGGCTTGGAGAGCAGATGGCAGCATTTCCGAGCACCAAGATCGCGAAGCCAACAAGGTGCAACCGCACCAAGGCTGCAGCCGGCCTTTAAGCCGCATTTTCCCCAACACCACTGCGACCTATCTGTTTCTGCGCATACCCTGATTCGCATGCCAGCCACACGCTGCCGAACCCTGCGGACCGGGGCGAGCCGGGCTGGAGGAGGGAATCGAGTGGCTGCGTCGGTCCGTGGCCAGTCCGCGGTCGAGCGATTGCATTGCTGCGATCATGGAAAATTGCAGCAGCGGTTGGCTATCTTTTCCAGGCCATGCAATTACGGTAACGCGCCTGGGAGTTGCCGGGAACTCGAACGGGCTGACTTACGAATCTGCCGGTAAGTCATGGAGATCGAAAGCCGAACTGCGCAAGGCGAGTTTGATCGGTTTGCTGCCGGACTCAAGACATAATCCCGTGCTGCTGTGGGAAGCAAACCATACGTATACCTTCAGCAGTGCCGTGCAATGGGCGAAAGGATCCAGGCAACGTTGCACCCGATTGGTGCGGCTCAGCCTGTCGCTACGCGGGTTATCCGCGTCGCTGGTCATGAGCCCAGTTGCCTGGACGCTGCTGGCGTAAAAGCCAGAGATCAGCTCGACAATCCTTAAAATCGGCGCCGTGTGCTTGGGATTGGGCTCTTTCCGTAAGCACCAAGAGATTCAAAGCATTCGGCCCGCCGCAAGATGAGTGCGACGGGCCGAATGCCGTTTAATGGTCACAGGTTTTGGAGGGGCGCTTCGCGCATCGCTAGATGACGTGCCGCGATGCCATCGCCGCAAAGGTTGGCAGCCGCCGAGGCAGATGCCAACCTCCAGATCAGATCAAAGCATGTCCGGCGGCGGGGCGGTGGCCTTGGAGTGCTGCTTGCCGCGTGCATGTTCGATGGCAGTGCGCAGTTTGCGCGCAGCTCCGGTCACGGCAGAGGCCGTCGTTTCGGCGCTGTTGGTAGCCGCGATCGGCGGCAGGCCGGCGACGTGCGCCTCGATGCTGCAGGTTCGATCCGCCGCGCCGCCGCGCTGGCCGTTCTCATCACGCAAATGCACTTCCACACGGGTGATGTCGCTGGCGAAATGGGCCAGCTGGGCGGTGCAGGTCTTTTCGACATGCGCCACAACGGACGGATCGTGTGGCACGTGCTTGTCGGTCTGGATCTGAATCTGCATAGAGGATCTCCTTCGCGGTCATCCGCTGCGTCTGCCGCAGCGGTGGCTCGATTCTGCGTCAGCGGCGTGTTGTCGCAAAGTGACAACGCGGTAGGCCCATTCATGCGCTAGCAGGGTCCTCTGCCGCCATCGCCGCGGTGCAACGAGATCGTCCGATCGGTTCGCGGACCCAGACCTGCCGCGGCTGAATCACCGGTCCCGGGCAATCGGCTCGATCAGGGGCGGTGCCTTAAGATGCCGGCACCCGCGGTCGCCCGCGCCTGTTCGATGCCTGCCTGTGTCCGAATTCCGATTTACCTGTGGTGCCCGTCAGGGCTTGTTGCGGCGTCTGTTGTTGCTTGCCGCGCTGGGGATGGTCTGTGTTGGCACGGCTGTGGCCCAGGACGAGGACACGGTGCTGGAGACCGCGCAGACCCAACTGGACAGCATGCAAAAGGTGCTGACCCAAGCCGAAGCGGGGATGGAAAAGTCCGACACCGACCAGTTGCGCAAGCTGGCTGACGATGTCACCGGCGCACAGCGCCAGGCCCAGGATCTGGCGCGCTCGCTGGAGCCTCCGTTGAAGGAGCTGTCTGTCCGGCTGGCCGGGCTTGGCGAAGAGCAGAAGACCGACCCACCAGATCTACGCGACCAACGCCGCGCGCTCACGCGAGAGCGCAACGGGCTAGATGCCGAGCTCAAGCGGGCGAACCTGCTGGCACTGGATGCCAAGGATCTCGCCGACCGGCTCGAAGGCGAGCGCGCCCAGCGCTTCAGCGAGAAGCTCTCCGCGCGCGCTGCCTCGCCGCTGTCGCCCGCGTTGTGGAATGAGATCGCGCGGGAATGGCCCGACGACCGAGCGCGCCTGCAGGCGCTGTCCGACAAGGCCGTACAGGCGGTGCGCACCGGCACAGCGACCAATGGCGTCGCCGGTCTGATGATCGGAACGCTGGCGGCATTGATGCTGGCATTTCCGTTGCGCATCTTCCTGCGTCACCTGGGGCGGCGGTATGCGGCCTCGCGCGCGCCCGGTGGCCGCTTGCGGCGCTCCGGCCTTGCACTGTGGTTTTTGTTGGTGGGCACCCTGACGCTGGGCATGGCGGCATGGGCGTTGGCCGAGAGCGTCCGCGCACTCAGCGAGCTGCCGACCGATCTGGAGCAGCTGCTGAGTGCATTTGTGGTGATCAGTTGCGTGGCGGCCTTCGTCGGTTCGCTCAGCGCCAGCCTATTGATGAAGCACCAGCCCACCTGGCGTCTGTTCCCGTTGGACGATGCCACTGTCGATCGTTTGCGTGTGCATTGTCTTGCCACGGCCGCGGTGAGCTGGTTTAGCGGTATGGCGATCAGAATCAACGACGTGGCGCGCAGCAGCAGCGCATTAACCATCGCTACCGATGCAGTTGCCGCGCTGTTGTATGCGGGGTTGATCCTGTCGGCACTGGCTGGCCTGACCCTGTCGTTGCGCGCTCATGCCGCAAACGTGGGCGCGGCCGATGCGGACAGCAGCGCACCACCGCCGGTGGTGTCGCGTGGCGGCGGTTACATCGTGCTGATCCGTCTGCTGGGCCATCTGGCGGTGATCTTCGCGTTAGTGGCGGCCTTGTTCGGCTACATCAATCTGGCACTGTTCGTCGAGCAGCAGATCATCTGGATCACCCTGGTGTGCAGCGTGCTCGCGCTACTGGTGATGTTTGCCGACGACCTGACGACCTGGGTGTTCAAGCCGGAGAGCCGTTTCAGCCGAGCGCTGTCGCATGCACTGAATGTCGGCAGCGGGCGGTTGGTGCAGGTAGGGTTACTGATCTCTGCGGCAGTACGCGTGCTGCTGGTGCTACTAGGCATTGCCGCGCTGGTGACGCCGTACGGCGCCAACCTCGCCGCAGTGACCGGCTGGTTGGAAAACGTTTCGCACGGTATTGCAATTGGCAAGGAACTTGTCATCACGCCCGGCGACGTGGCCAGGGCGCTGTGTGTGTTCCTGCTCGGCATGGGTCTGGTCCATGTGGTGCAGAAGTGGCTGCTCAACACCTATCTGCCCAAGACCGAACTGGATGCGGGAGCGCGGAATTCGATCAGCACGGTGGCGCGCTATCTGGGCTGGTTGATCGTGGTGGTGTGGGGGCTCACGGCGCTGGGTCTGGATTTGAAGCGGTTGGCGCTGGTGTTGAGCGCACTGTCGGTGGGCATTGGTTTTGGTCTGCAGGCGATTACGCAGAACTTCGTGTCCGGGTTGATCTTGCTGGCCGAGCGTCCGGTGAAGATCGGCGATTGGGTGCGTATCGGCGATCAGGAAGGCGACGTGCGCAAGATCAGCGTGCGAGCGACCGAAATCCAGGTGGGCGACCGCTCCACGTTGATCGTGCCCAACTCGGAGTTGATCACCAAGAGCGTGCGCAACATGACGCTGTCCAATCCGATGGGCCGTGTGCAGTTGCAGTTCTCGGTGCCGCTGGAAACCGACGTGGCCAGGGTGCGCGACATGTTGCTGGCCTTGTTCGCCGAGCACGAGAAGGTGCTGGCCGAACCGGCGCCATCGGTGTTCATCGATTCGCTGGCCGGCGGGCACGTCAATTTCAACTCGTTCGCCTACGTGAGCAGTCCGCGCGATTCGTATGGCGTGCGCAGCCAGCTGTTCTTCGCGCTGCTGCAGCGCATGGCGACGGTGGGCATTGCGTTGCAGTCGCCGCAGGAGATCCGCTTCAGTCGTGCAGGGGCCGCCGTGGCACGCGAGGCCGGAGATGGTGCGCCTGCGTCGGATGACTGAGCTGGCGAGGTCGGCGAGGGCTGCGCAGCGGCAAGTCGGTCGGCTTGCGCTGATTGCACAACCATGCCCGACCATCGATGGACGCATGTCGGCACATCAGGAGCGATCCGCCACCGGGATGTCCTTGACCAAGGCCAGGTCGTCCACGCTGACGTCTTCGGTGTAATCAAGCCAGGCACGAATCTCCAGGTCTTCCACCGCATGTTCCAGGCCCACCGGCATGCGGATGCGCCCGGCGGCGTCGGGCACGACCCATTGCTGTGCCAGCACGACCTTACGTTCGGAGGACACCGCTTCCACCCAGAACGCGCGCGTGGGCCGGCGCTTGGCGTAGAGCTCGAGCATGTAGCGGCCGGCATCGGTCTTACGCGCCGCCTGGGTGAGCATGATCGGCTGACGCACGCGCGGACGCGGGCCCTGCTGGGTGGCTTCCAGCGGCGCGTCGACGGCGATGCCGCGGGTAAGGTCCGGGTCGCGATACAGCTTCATGCTCTGGTGGCGGTCCACCACCAGCGCACACCAGTGGCCATCGGCCGAGCCGTCTTCGAACGCCGTGCAGCGGTCCACATAGGCCAGCGTGCCCTTGGAATGCGTGCGGTCGAACTGGCGCGAGGTGTTTTCCAGGTACACCGTTTTCAGGTTGGTGTCCTTGTCGTATTCCAGCAGCACCGGTGGGCGCACCTGTTGCACGCCGACCACCACATCGCCATTGCCATTGATGCGCAGCATGCGCGTACTGCGCCCGGTCCACAGCGTGCGCGCGTAGGCCAGGTAGCGCGGATAGTCCTTGCCGCTGTCGCGGCTGGCGGCCGCGCTGGCACTGGGTGGGGCATCGCGGGCCAGCAACGAGCGGCCAAAGCCCAGCGTGCGCATGCCTGGTTCCAGCAACTGCAGCAGCGTAGCGCCCGAATCGAGCGTGCTACCTGCGCGCGTGAGGACCTGTTGTGGCGCGATGTCCTTGCCCAGGAACAACAGCAGGTTCTCGCGCTTCTGCTTGGCCAGCACGTCGCTCAGGTCGTTGGGCATGGCCAGATGATCGGAGGCGATGACGATGATGGTGTTTTTGCCATACCGGCTGCTGCGGATGCGCGCGACCAGTTCGCCGATCAAACGGTCGCTGCATTTGATTGCATGCAGCAGACCGATATCGCCCAGTGCGCTGTCGTACTGCTGGCCCTTGCACGCCAGTGGCAGGTGGCCGGCCGGATGGTGGGTGTCCATGGTCAGCGTGGTCAGCATGAAGGGTTGGCCGGCACGCGACAGCGTCTGGAAGGTATCCCAGGCGTCGTCCAGCAGGACATCGTCGTGCACGCCCCATGCAGAAAAATGCTTTGGCGCGACACCCTGGTCGTGGAAATGGTGCACGTCATGCACCACGTCGAAGCCATGGCTGGACAGGAAACGGCCCTTGCCGGCAAAGCTGGCATCGGCACCGCCCACGTAATGATTGCGGTAGCCCTGATCCTTGAGGTAATCGCCCAGGCAGCGCGCTTCGGGCAGGAACATGCCCATGCGGTCCATGCTGTTCTCGTCGCCTGGCGCGGTGGTGAGCGGCACGCCACACATCGAGGCGACCATGCCGGCGATGGTCCAGCCGCTGCCTTCGGTGGAGGCGAGATTGCGTACGTCCACCGCTTCGGTCGCAAGCGCGCGCAGATTGGGCATCAGGCCCGGAAACACCTGTTCGTCGAAGTAGGTGCGCTCCAGGCTTTCGCCATAGATCCAGACGATGTTCTTGCGCTTGTGCAGCGGTTGCTGCGGCACCTGGTATTCCGGCACCACGGTGGCGTAATCGACCGGGCGCAGCTGGTAGTACAGGCGCTTGCCATCGCGATACAGCGGGCTTGCGGCGATGCCGACCAACAACATGCCCACAAAGCCTGCGAACACGGCGCCGCCACCACGCGGACGCTGGAAGCGGCGTACCCGCACCAGCAACAGCGGGCTCAGCGAGAGCAACAGCATGCCGACGAAAACCGCGATATAGCCGGAAAAGTCGCTGACGCCGGCGCCGTCCATGTCGGCGCGCAGGTGATACAGCGTGGCTGCATTGATACCGTCGCCGCTGAGCCGGTCGACCAATCCCCAGGCGCTGAGCAGCAGCAGAAAGAGCGACAACAGGCCAGCCTTGAGCCATGCCAGACGCGGAGAAGCGACCAACAGCCACAGCAATAGCAACAACGAAACCAACAACATCCAATGCATGCGCAGCGTCCGTGGGGAATGATGCGAGCGCGTACCGGACGCCTTGCTCGCCATGTCCTGTGCGCCACCTGCAATGTGACACCCGGATGACGGACTATGCCGCGCCGAAGCTGACTGAAATGTTTGTTGGAGACAGATCCGGCCTGACCTCCGGCCAGCATCGCCGGACAGCGGCGACGCATCCGTGCGCACCAACCAGCGCGAAGATGCTGAAACGCTGGTGGCGTCAGATGCCTTGCGCCCACGCGTGATAGTGGTTGTGCTCGCTGCAGCGCTGCTGCACGCAGCGAGCAGGGGTGGGGACACCGTGGTGTGCGCAGGACGCCTGCAATCCGCTGCATCGAGCACGTTGCAAGACGCACGAACGGAACTGGCGCTTTTCTTGCACCGTTCGCTGCGTGTCGTGCACGCATGCAATGCGGAGATCACAGGCGCTACCCCTGACGCGCAATCGCTCACACCTGCCTGCGCGGTTGAACGGACTGTCGACACGATAAGAAGCAGTCGTCACTGAACGTGGACAGCGCGCAGCAACCGTCGCTTACACGTCACATGCCGGTTCCGGCCGCGCCCGCCGGGTGCGTGCGGCGCGGTCTTGTCAGGGGCACTTGTTCGCAGGCTGGTGACTGACGCAGACCCAATGCCTGCCCGCAGGGCACCAAGGCGCCCACCTGCGGCAACCAGCCCTAACGGCTAGCGGTGCCCACGCTCTTCGCGCGCACGCACGCGGCGGTCGAACAGCAGCGCACTGACCACGATGCCCAGCCCCAGCACGACCCCGAGCAGGAACAGCACCATCGCAATAGCCGGGTAGCCCCATAACTTCAAGCCGGTTTCGATGCGCATCATCTGCGCCGACGCCATGATCAGCGCAGCCGTGACGATGCCCGCCGCCACGCGGTTGGCGATCTTCTGCAGGCTTTCCATCAGGTGCGATTCTTCCAGCCCGGTGACGCGCATCTGCAGGCGGTTTTCCGCAGCCAGCGACAGGATCTCGGACATGCGGCGCGGTCCTTCGCGCACCAGGTGCTGCAGTTCCATCGCCTCGCTGGCCAGGTTGGCCGCGGACAGGGATTTCTTCAGGCGCGCGCGCATCACGTGCTGCAGATGGCGCTCGACGATGCGGCGGGTATCCAGCGTGGGCGACAACGCGCGGCACACGCCTTCCAGATTCAGCAAGGTCTTGCCGAGCAGGCTCAACTCCGGCGGCGTCCGCAAGCCGGTCGAGGTGGCGATGCGCACCAGATCCAGCACCACCCGGCCTTCGGAGGTGGCATCGTGCGCTGCGTAGCGCGCGATCATCTGCCCGGTTTCGCGCTGGTAGCGTTCTTCGTCGTAATCCTCCAGCCGCGTGCTCAGCGCAATGGTCTCTTCGGCCACTTCCTCGCCGCGCCCATCGACCGCGGCAAACAGCAACTTGAGCAGGCGCTCGCGCAGGCGCGGCGGCACATGCGCCACCATGCCCAGGTCGAAGATGGCCAGACGCCCGTCCTGCAGCACCCGCAAATTGCCCGGATGCGGGTCGGCATGGATTTCGCCATGCACGAACATCTGGTCCAGATACCCCTTGACCAGTTCCGCGGCCAGCTCGTCCATCGGCTGTTCGGTGCGGCGAAGACCGGAGATCTTGTCCACGCGCACGCCTTCGGCCAGCTGCATGGTCAGCACCTTGCGGCTGCTCAGGTCCCACACCGGTTGCGGCACCCACAGCAAGGGGAACGGCTTGAGGTGCTTGCCGAAGCGCGCCAGGGTTTCGGCTTCGTCTTCGTAGTTGAGCTCGGCGCGCAGGGTCTTGCCGAATTCGCCCAGCCAGTCGGCAAAGCGCACACGCCGGCCAATGCCGGTGAGACGGTCGGCGGCAGTGGCGAAGCTCTTGAGCACGTCCAGATCCGAACGCACCTGCGCGGCCACTTCGGGCTTCTGCACCTTGATCGCCACCGGCGTGCCGTCGCGCAGCGCAGCGCGGTGCACCTGCGCCAGCGAGGCGCAGCCCAACGGGGCCGGGTCGAAGAACGAGAACGCCTTGTTGACCGAGACCCCGAGCTCTTCCTCGATGATCTGGCGGATGCGCTCCACCGGCACCGAGCTGGTGTTCTCCTGCATGCGCTCCAGCGCGGTGGCAAATTCCGGCGGCACGATGTCCGGCCGGGTCGACAGCATCTGGCCCAGTTTGACGAAGGTGGGCCCGAGCGATTCCAGGTCGGAGACGAACTGGTCCGGGGTGCCTTCTGCGGGCACTTCGTATTCGTTGATGGCCGCCGGGTCCAGGTTCATGCCAGCGAACACGCCCGAGCCGCGGTAGCGCAACAGCAAGCGCAGGATCTGCGTGCGCCGGCTCATGCCGCCAATCACGGCATGATCAGCCGGGCTTGCAGCCGGGGCGCGGTGCGGGTCGTTGTGACTCAAGGCCATCTCCGGGGCGTCATGCAGGCGGCGAGTGTGGCCAGCGACGGGTCGTCGCGTGGTGAATCCGCGCGCTCCCGCACACCGCAGGCAAACCTGCCCAAGGCGAGTACGAACGGCCGCAAGCGCAGGCGCTGCGGTGCCTGCATCGCTCTGCCAACAGCGTGCAACGACCGCGCAATGGCCGCTCATCACCCCACGCGGGTGCGGGATCGGCGAGAATTCGCGACCACCCCAGAAGGACCTTGCGCATGGCCGGTGCCAGCCTGTTCACCCTGCTCGACGACATCGCCACACTGCTGGACGACGTTTCCATCCTGACCAAGGTTGCGGCCAAGAAGACCGCAGGCGTGTTGGGCGACGATCTGGCGCTCAATGCGCAGCAGGTCACCGGCGTCACGGCCGACCGCGAATTGCCGGTGGTGTGGGCGGTAGCCAAGGGCTCGCTGGTCAACAAGATGATCCTGGTGCCGGCGGCGTTGGGGATCAGCGCGCTGGAAGCGTGGCTGCGCGGGCGCGGCTACAACGTGCCGTTGGTGATGCCGCTGATGATGATCGGTGGCGCCTACCTGTGCTTCGAGGGCGTGGAAAAGCTGGCGCACAAGTTTCTGCACAACGATGAGCAAGAAGCACAGCGGCATGCCGAACGCACCCGCGCGCTGGCCGACCAGAACGTGGACGTGGTGGCGCTGGAAAAGGACAAGGTGAAGGGCGCGATCCGCACCGATTTCATCCTCTCGGCCGAGATCATCGTGCTCTCGCTGGGCGTGGTCTCGGAGGTGTCCTTCGGGCAGCAGGTGGCGGTGCTGGTGGCCATTGCGCTGGCGATGACCATCGGCGTCTACGGCGTGGTCGCCGCGATCGTGAAGCTGGACGACCTGGGCCTGTACCTGACCAGGAAGGGCGCCGCGCTGGCGGCCCTGGGTCGCGGCATCCTGGTGGCGGCGCCGTGGTTGATGAAGTTCCTGTCGGTGGCCGGCACGCTGGCGATGTTCCTGGTCGGCGGCGGCATCCTGGTGCACAACATCCCGGCGCTGCATCACCTGGTGGTGGATCTGGCCGAGTCGTCCGGCAGCATGGGCTGGCTGGTCGAGGCGCTGGGCAACATGCTGGTGGGCGTGGTCGCCGGCGCGCTCGTGCTCGGCGCGGTGATGCTGTTTCAGAAGCTGCGCGGAGCCAAGCCCGCGCATTGATGCACGGCGCGGCGCCAGGCCAGCCAGCACGGTACACGCCGCTTAGCGATCGCCCGGGTGCACCGTGCGTTCGCCGACGATCGCCGCTAATCGGCGTTGATCACCCGGTTCTTGCCAGCCGCCTTGGCGTCGTACATGGCGCGGTCGGCGCGGCGGATGACCTCGTCCTGGGTCTCGTCGGTCCCGCGTAGCGCCACGCCGGCGCTGAAGCTGATGAACACGCGCACGTCGTCATGCAGCAGCGAGCGCTGCGACAGTGCGCGTTGCAGGCGGATCACTGCCGCGCTGGCTTCGAAGATGGTCGAGTCCGGCAGCAGCAGCACGAATTCCTCGCCGCCGAAGCGGGCGATGGCATCGGTGGTGCGCAGCACCGCCTTGGCCACCTCCACCGTGTGGCGCAGCGCGGCGTCGCCGCCGGCGTGGCCGTGGGTCTCGTTGAGGCGGCGGAAGTCGTCCAGGTCCAGCATTGCCACGCATAGGGGCTGGCCACTGCGCTGGGTGCGCACGGCTTCACGCTGGAACAATTCTTCGAAGCCGCGCCGGTTGAGCGCGCCGGTCAGTTGGTCTTCGCGCACCAGGCCGGCGACGTCCTTGAGCTCCTGTTCGAGCAAGGCGATGCGCTGTTCGGAATCTTCCACCTGCCGGCGTGCCGCGAGCAGTTCGTCGCGCGCTGCCAGGGCCTGTGCCTGTACGCCGGCGGTGTCCTGCAGCAGGTCCTGCAGCAGCCGGTTGAGGTCGGGGATGCCGCGCGCCTCGCCGATCGCCTGCGAATAGCCGGCAACGCGGTCGTGGTATTGCCCGGTGCTGGTGGCCATGCCGTCCAGCCGGTCGACGAAGGACACCATCATTTCGCGCATGGCGGTCTTGGACTCGGCGATGCCCTGCTTGAGCAGACCCTGCTTGTAGGTCACCTCGCGCAGGGTGCCGCGTGCCTGTTCGATGGAACTGACATCCAGCGGGCCGGAAATCAGTTGCCGCACCACCGAGATCTGGCCCTGCAACCAGCTGCGATCGTCCAGGAGTTCGCCGACGTTCTCCAGCAATAGGTCGAACAGGCCCAGTAACAGGTTCTGTTGTTCGCTGGCATCTTCGGCGCGCAGGCCGATCTGGTGGCTGAGTTCGCGCAGGCGTTGTTCCAGCGTGATCAGCTCGTGTCCGGGGCGCCAGTGGCGCAGCGCCGATGCCAGCGTTTGCGCCTCTTCGGCCAGCTCCGGGCTGCGTTGCAACAGCGTGGCCAGGGCATTGCCCAGCGCGTGGCGCAGCAGATCGCGCAGCTGCTCGGCTTCCGTGCGGCCTTCGGCCAGCGAATCGCCGATATCGATGGTGCGGATGTATTTGTCGATGAGCTGGCGCAAGGCACGGCCATAGCCGGGCCAATCGCCGGCCGCGTACGCCGCGCTCAGGCGCACGCCCATGTCGCCGAGCTCGCCATGCAGGCTGGCGATGCCTTCAGCGAACGCGAGCAGCAGCGCTTCGGGATGCGCGGCATGTGAGAACAGCCGTATCAGCAATGCAGTGGCAGCGGCCGGATCGTGTGCGCCGGACTTGGCCTTGGCCGGCACCAGCTGGTGCGCGGCCAGGCCATGACCGCTGCGCTCGCCATTGATCACCGTCGGCAGGGCAGCGGCAGGGCGCGCGGTGTCCGTGCCGCCCCAGGGCAACAGGCGGCGCAGCCCGCCACGGGGGCGGCTTGGGTGTTCGGGCTGGTCTGCCATGCGCCAGGGTCTCGAGAGGTCTTGTGCTAACGCTCGATATCGGCCCATGGAGGGGGCGCTTGAGCAAGCCGGGCCGTAGCGCGCGGCAACGGCATGCAGGCCGGGCGCGAAGCATGGTCGCCAGGCCCGAAACAAGGCATTGATGAACCGGTTACCCGGATGAGGGCGAACGCGGCCGGAAGTTCCCGCATTCGGTGCATGTCACGGCCAACGCACCGAGACGGGGATGTCATCGCACTGCAATGTGGCGCTTATGCCTTGAGGCGTGCGCAACTGCGCGTAAAGGAATGTGGGCTGTCGCAGAAAAGTCAGCACGTGTTCACGCATATTTTATTTGGTCGGGGTGTAGATTCCTCTGCAAGGGCGACGTGGAGTACGCGCGTTGCCCACGCTCCTCACTCGTAGCAAGTCGTCTGGCTGAATCGGCAGACGGCGGTTTTCGCTTCGCCGTTTTTCCGTCTCCACCCACATTACGACGGATGTTTCGATGGTTGCCATGATGCCGCTTCACGCTACTACCGCACGCTTAGAGCGCAGCACGCTGCTCCCGACTCTGAAAAAGAGCGGGCGCCCGCGCGATGCGCGTGGCCGCTTCATCCGTCACCACGAGCGCTTGCCGGTCTCGTTGGCAGACACGCGCGGTGCCTTGTTCGTGGTGTCGGAAATGGCGGACTTCATCAAGGCCGGCGGGTTGGGCGATGTGGCGGCCGCGTTGCCGCGCGCGCTGCGCCACCGCTACGACGTACGTGTGCTGATCCCTGGCTACCGCGCCGTGCTCGAGCGTGCGGGCAAGGTGGAGATCGTGGGCCGCGTGTTGGCGCATGCCGCGCTGCCGGCCTGCGACATCGGCCGCATCGTGCAATCGGACGGGCTGCCGATCTATATCCTGCTGTCCAAGGAGTTGTTCGAACGCGACGGCTCGCCCTATGTGAGCACCAGCGGTTCGGAGTTCGAGGACAACGCGATCCGCTTTGCCACCTTGTCGCATGCCGCCGCGCAGATTGCGGCCGGCCACGCCGGCCTGGGCTGGAAACCGCGCCTGCTGCATCTCAACGACTGGCCCTGCGCGCTGGCGGCCGGCTATGTGCGCTGGTCCGGCGGCACCACGCCGTGCCTGCTGACCATCCATAACCTGGCCTACCAGGGCCTGGTGCCGTATTCGATGGCTGCCGCGCTGGGCATCCCTGCCGAGCGAGTGGCCGAGCTGGAGTTCTATGGGCAGATGTCGTTCCTGCGCGGCGGCATCGTCAATGCCGACCACGTCAACACGGTCAGCGTCAGCTACGCCAAGCAGATCACCGGCCCGGCACAGGGCTGCGGCCTGGACCGGCTGTTGGCCGGTCGCGCTGCCAAGGGCGCGCTCACCGGCATCGTCAACGGCATCGACGCCAGCTGGGATCCGCGCACCGATGAATACCTGGATTCGCACTTCAGCGTGAACCAGTGGCAGGGCCGGCAGGCCAATGCAGCGCAGGTGCGCAAGGCATTCGGGCTGCGCGAGAGCACCGGCCCGCTGTTTGCGGTGGTGTCGCGGCTGGTGCATCAGAAAGGCCTGGACCTGATTTGCGAGGTGGCCCCGCAGATCGTGGCCGCTGGTGGCCAGATCGCGGTGATCGGCGGCGGCGAGCCGGAGATCGAACGGCAGGTGGCCGAGCTGACCAGGCGCTATCCCGGTCAGGTGGGCGCCTTCATCGGCTTCGAGGAAGGCCTGGCGCGGCGCATGTTCGCCGGTGCCGACTTCCTGCTGATGCCCTCGCGCTTCGAGCCCTGCGGCCTGAGCCAGATGTATGCGCAGCGCTTCGGCTGCCTGCCGATCGCGCATGCGACCGGCGGGCTGATCGACACCGTGGACGATGGCGTGACCGGCTTCCTGTTCCAGCACGCCAGCGTCGAAGCGCTGCGCCGCTGCCTGGAGCGCGCCTTCCGCACCTTCCGCCTGCCCAGCCTGCTGTCTGCGATGCGGCGCGCGGCCATGCTGCGTCCCAGCGGTTGGGACGTGGCAGGCAAAAAATACCTCTCGCTCTACGAACACACCGCCGCAACCGCGCCCGCGCTCGCGACGGTGTCATGAGCGAACGGCAGGGCGGGCAGGAGCAGCGCACGGAAGCAGACGGCATGACCACGGAAGGGATCTCGGAAACGTCGCAGACCCTGCAAGCCCTGGCCAACGGCTTGCCGGCCGATGCCTTTGCGGTGCTTGGACCGAAACCGCTGGCCGATGGCCGCCGTCAGGTGCGCGTGTTGGCACCGGGCGCCGAGGCGATGGGCTTGATCGACCCGCGCGGCAAGCTGCTCGCGCGCATGCAGGCCAGCGCCATCGATGGCGTCTTCGAAGGCATCCTGGCGGCCGATGGGCCGTACCGGCTGCGCATCGTGTGGCCAGACAGGGTGCAGGAGGTCGAAGACCCGTACGCGTTCGCGGCCACGTTGGACGAATCGCTGTTGCTGCAGATCGCTGCCGGCGATGGCCAGGCCGTGCGTCGTGCGCTGGGCGCGCAGCATGTCCACTGTGGCGATGTGCCGGGCGTGCGCTTTGCGGTGTGGGCACCCCATGCCCAACGCGTGGCGGTGGTTGGCGACTTCAACGGCTGGGACGTGCGGCGGCATCCGATGCGGCAGCGCATCGGTGGCTTTTGGGAACTCTTCCTGCCGCGCGTGGAAGCCGGCGCCCGGTACAAATATGCCGTCACCGCAGCCGATGGGCGGGTGCTGCTCAAGGCCGACCCGGTGGCCCGGCAAACCGAATTGCCGCCGGCAACCGCTTCGGTGGTGCCCAGCGCCGCCGCATTCGCCTGGACCGATGCGGCCTGGATGGCCAACCGCGACCCCGGCGCCGTGCCGGCGCCGCTGTCGATCTACGAGGTGCATGCCGCCTCCTGGCGCCGCGACGGACACAACCAACCGCTGGACTGGCCAACGCTGGCCGAGCAGTTGATTCCTTACGTACAGCAGCTCGGCTTCACGCATATCGAATTGCTGCCGATCACCGAACACCCGTTCGGCGGTTCCTGGGGCTATCAGCCGCTGGGCCTGTATGCGCCCACCGCGCGCCATGGCAGCCCGGACGGCTTTGCGCAGTTCGTCGATGCCTGTCACCGCGCCGGGATCGGCGTGATCCTGGATTGGGTCAGCGCGCACTTTCCCGATGACGCGCACGGCCTGGCCCAGTTCGACGGCGCCGCGCTGTACGAGCATGCCGACCCGCGCGAAGGCATGCATCGCGACTGGAATACGCTGATCTACAACTACGGTCGGCCGGAAGTGACCGCTTACCTGCTGGGCAGCGCGCTGGAATGGATCGAGCATTACCACCTCGACGGCCTGCGCGTGGATGCGGTGGCCTCGATGCTGTATCGCGACTACGGCCGCGCCGAAGGCGAGTGGGTGCCCAATGCGCATGGCGGCCGCGAGAACCTGGAGGCGGTCGCGTTCCTGCGCCAGCTCAACCGCGAAATCGCCACCCAGTTCCCCGGCGTGCTCACCATTGCCGAAGAATCCACCGCCTGGCCGGGCGTGACCGCCGCGATCAGCGATGGCGGCCTGGGCTTCACCCACAAATGGAACATGGGCTGGATGCACGACACGCTGGGCTACATGCAGCGCGATCCGGCCGAACGTGCGCAGCACCATAGCCAGCTCACCTTCGGGCTGGTGTACGCCTTCGACGAACGCTTCGTGTTGCCGCTCTCGCACGATGAAGTGGTGCACGGCACCGGGGGCCTGCTCGGGCAGATGCCGGGCGATGACTGGCGCCGCTTCGCCAACCTGCGCGCCTACCTGGCGCTGATGTGGGCGCACCCGGGCGACAAACTGCTGTTCATGGGCGCCGAGTTCGGCCAATGGGCCGACTGGAATCACGACCAGTCGCTGGACTGGCATCTGCTGGACGGCGCGCGCCATCGTGGCATGCAGCAACTGGTGGGCGATCTCAACGCCGCACTGCGCCGCACGCCGGCGCTGTATCGCGGCAGCCATCGCGCCGACGGCTTCGACTGGAGCGTGGCCGACGATGCGCGCAACAGCGTGCTGGCGTTCGTCCGCCACGATCCTGCCGGCGGCGCACCGTTGCTGGCAGTGAGCAACCTCACCCCGCAACCGCATCACGACTATCACGTGGGGGTGCCGCGTGCTGGCCTCTGGCGCGAGATCCTCAACACCGACAGTGCCCATTACGGCGGCAGCAACCTCGGCAACAGCGGTCGCCTGGCGACCGAGCCGGTGGGCATGCATGGGCATGCGCAACGTCTGCGCCTGACCCTACCGCCGCTGGCCACGATCTATCTGCAAGCGGAGAAATAACGATGAACCAGCGCAATGCAATCACACCGGCCTGGGGCGCCTGGCCGGCGGGTGAGGGACAGGTGCGCTTTGCGCTCTGGGCTCCAGCAGCCAAGAGCGTGGACGTGGTCTTCGACGACGGCGCGCGCCGCGCGCTGCAGGCGGGACAGGACGGTTTTTTCAGCGCCGTCATCGACTGCGCTGCCAATGCGCGTTACCGCTATAGCGTCGACGGCGCTGAGCCGGTCCCGGACCCGGCCTCGCGCTGGCAGCCCGAAGGCGTGCACGGCCCCAGCGCGGTACAGCCGACCGACGGCTATGCCTGGCAAAACGCCCAGTGGCAGGGACGGCCGTGGGACGAGGCAGTGATCTACGAAGTGCATGTCGGCACCTGCGGCGGCTATGCCGGTGTGCAGGCGCAACTGCCGCAGCTGGCGGCGATGGGCATCACCGCCATCGAACTGATGCCGTTGAGCGCGTTTCCCGGCGCGCATAACTGGGGCTACGACGGCGTGCTGCCGTATGCACCGGTGGAGGCGTATGGCACACCGGACGAACTGAAGGCGCTGATCGATGCCGCGCACGGGCATGGCCTGATGGTGTTGCTGGATGTGGTCTACAACCACTTCGGCCCGGACGGCAATTACCTGCACAGCTATGCCGCGCCATTCTTCAACGAGGACAAGCCCACCCCGTGGGGCGCGGCGATCGATTTCCGCAAGCCGCCGGTGCAGCGGTATTTTCTCGACAACGCGCTGATGTGGCTGCACGAATACGGTTTCGACGGCCTGCGCCTGGATGCGGTGCATGCGATATCGCCCAACGCGTTCCTGGATACCTTGCGCGAGACCGTCGAGGCCAGCCTGCCGGCCGGGCGGCATGTGCATCTGGTGCTGGAAAACGAGGCCAATCAGGCCTCGCAACTGCAGCGTGGCTATACCGCGCAGTGGGACGACGACTTCCATAACGCACTGCATGTGCTGCTCACTGGCGAAGAGGAAGGCTATTACGCCGCGTTCGCCGACAAGCCGACCGAGCACCTGGCGCGCGTGCTGGGCGAAGGGTTCGCCTATCAGGGCGAGCCGGACCCGCGCGGGCATGTGCGGGGCGAACCCAGTGGCGCCTTGCCGCCGCACAAATTCGTGGTGTTTGCGCAGAATCACGACCAGATCGGCAACCGCGCCCGCGGCGAGCGGCTGAGCGTGCTGGTGTCGCCGCAACGCTTGCGCGCGGCGTTGGCGCTGACCGCATTGACGCCGATGATTCCGCTGTTTTTCATGGGCGAACCGTGGGGCGCCAAGCAACCGTTCCTGTTCTTCACCGACTTCGGCCCACCGTTGGACGATGCGGTGCGCGAAGGCCGCCGCAAGGAGTTCGCGCACTTCGCCGCGTTTGCCGATGAGGCCCAGCGCGCCACCATTCCCGATCCGAACAGCCATGCCACGTTCGCGGCATCGCGTGCGCCGATCGCCGATGCCGCGCATGGCGACGGCGCGCAGTGGGCAAGCTGGTTCACGGCGCTGCTGGACGTGCGTCGTCAGTGGCTGGTGCCGGGCCTGGCGCAGGCGCGCGCCGTGCGTGCCAGCGTGCTTGCCGATGGCGCGGTGGCCGCCACCTGGGAGCTGCCGGGCGGGCTGTGGCATATCGCCTTCAATGTCGGCACCCAGCCGGTGCCGTTGCCGCCGCTGCGCGGACGCGTGGCGCATGTCGAAAACGTGGCTGCCGATGCGCGGGAACTACCGGTCGACGGCTTCATCGCCTGGCACGAGGCGCAGGCATGAGTACGCGCGATCCGGGCGGGGATGATCTCAACACCCTGGCCGCCGCGGCCGGGGTGATGGTGGATTGGGTGGATGCCAGCGACCAGCCGCGGCAGGTCTCCGAGCAATCGGTGCATGCGGTGCTCAGCGCGCTGGAACTGCCGGCCGCCACCGCGGCGCAGCGCGCCGACAGCCTGCGCCGCTGCCAGGCGCAGGTCGACGAGCCGGCGCCGCTGCTGACGGTGCAGGTGGGTCAGCCGCTGCCGTTGCGCGTGGCGGCACACGCCAGTGGCCGCTGGAGCGACGACAGCGGCGCCAGCGAAGACGTGCGTGCCGATGCGCAAGGGCGCCTGCGCGCGCCGCAGCGTTTCGGTTACTGGACGCTGCAGATCGGCGCGATTACCCAGCAGGTGGCCGTGGCGCCGCCACGTTGCTTCAGTGTGGCCGATGCCTGTGGCCAGCCATCGCCGCGTGCCTGGGGCATGGCGCTGCAGGTGTATTCGGCACGCAGCCTGGATGACGGCGGTATCGGCGATGCCGCCGGCACGGTGGAATGGTTGCGGCACGCGGCCTTGGCCGGCGCCGACGCCCTGGCATTGAGTCCGGTGCACGCCGCGCGCCCGGTGAGCGGCGGCTACAGCCCGTATTCGCCCAGCGATCGGCGCTTTCTCGATCCCTTGCATGCCGCGCCGGTGCGCATCCTGGGCGAACTGGCGCTGGATGCCATCAACGCGGTGCCCGGCCTGCGCGAACGTTTCGATGGCTTGCATAACGCTGCATTGATCGATTGGCAGGCCTCGGCGCACGCCAAGTGGGAATTGCTGCGCCAGTTGTACACGCGCGTTTCGCCCGATCATGCCGATCTGGTCGCCTTCCGCAACGCAGGCGGCGCGGCGCTGGAGGGCTTTGCACGCTTTGCTGCGCAGGATTTCGGCGACAACGATCCGCAGCTGCATGTGTTCACGCAATGGCTGGCGGCGCGCAGCTGGTCCGATGCGCAGCGCGAGGCGCACGAGCGCGGCATGAAGATCGGTTTGATCGCCGATCTGGCGGTGGGCTTCGACCCCAACGGCGCCGAAGCCGCAGCGGCGGCCGACACCGTATTGCGCGGGCTGGTGCTGGGCGCGCCGCCGGATGCCTTCAATGCCGATGGCCAGCATTGGGGCATCGGGGCGTATTCGCCCACGGCGCTGCGGCGCAGCGGCTACGCGCCGTATATCGCGCTGCTGCGTGCGGTGCTGCGCGACCGCGGCGGCATCCGCATCGACCACATCCTGGGCCTGATGCGGCTATGGGTGGTCCCCGATGGCGCCAGTTCCAATGAAGGTGCGTATCTGGCCTACCCGTTGCACGATCTGCTCAACCTGCTGGCGCTGGAATCGTGGCGGCACCGGGCGATCGTCATCGGCGAGGACCTGGGCGTGGTGCCGCCGGGCATCCGCGAAGAACTCTCGCAGCGTGGAGTGATGGGCATCGATGTGTTGATGTTCACGCGCAACGACGACGGCGCATTCGTCTCGCCGGCGCTGTGGCGGCCGGATGCGATCGCCACCACTACCACGCACGATCTGCCCACGCTCACCGGCTGGCGCACCGGCCGCGATATCGACTGGCGGCGCAAGCTGGAACTGATCCAGCCCGCGCAGGCCAGCGACGATGCGGCCGCGCGCAACAAGGACGTGGCACGGCTGGATGCCGCTGTCGAACTTGCCGGCCTGAGCAGTGCGCGCGACCCGCTGCTGGGCGCATTGCGCTTCACCGCCACCAGTGTCTCGCCGCTGGCCTTGTTGCCGGTGGAAGACGCGCTGGCCCTGGACGAACAACCCAACCTGCCGGGCACCGTCGAAGTGCATCCCAACTGGCGTCGACGCCTGCCCGATCCCTTGCCGCATGCGCGCCTGAGTTCGGCGCTGCACGGCTTTGCCGAGGCGCGTCGCGTCGCGGCCGTTTCGGAACCGCATCCATGATCGATCTTCGCGCTACCGCCCGCCTGCAGCTGCATGCCGGCTTCACCCTGCACGATGCGCTCGCGCAGGTGCCGTACTACGCAGGCCTGGGTATCAGTCACCTGTACCTGTCGCCGATCGGCACGGCCGTGCCGGGCTCCACGCACGGCTACGACAATATCGACCCCACCGTGGTCAATCCCGAACTCGGCGGCGAAGACGCCCTGGTGGCGCTCTCGCAGGCCGCGCGCGAACACGGCATGGGTCTGATCGCCGACATCGTGCCCAACCACATGGCCACGCATGCGCAGAATGCGTGGTGGTGGGATGTGCTGCGCAATGGCCGCAGTGCCAGGCACGCCGACTGGTTCGACATCGACTGGCGCGCGCCCGGGCGCGACGGCAAGCTGTGGCTGGCAGTCCTGGACCGCCCCTATGCGACAGCGCTGGCCGAAGGCCTGATCACGCTGGTGATCGAAGACGACGGCAGCGCGGCGTTGGCGCATTATGACCAGCGTTACCCGATTCGTCCGCAGACGCTGGACATCCCCGAGAAAGCCGCACGTGCGCAATGGCTGCGCGACTACAACGACGGCGCCAAACGCGGCGACGGCCGCCTGCACAAGTTGATCGAACGCCAGCCGTATCGCCTGAACTGGTGGCGCGTGGGCAACGACATGCTCAACTACCGCCGCTTCTTCGATATCACCTCGCTGGTGGCCTTGCGGGTGGAATTGCCGGCGGTGTTCGACGCGGTGCACGCGTTGCCGCTGCGGCTGGTGGCCGAAGGCCATCTGGACGGCTTGCGCATCGACCACGTGGACGGGCTGACCGACCCCACCGGCTATGTGCGCAAGCTGCGCAGCCGGCTGGATGCGGCCGGCCGCACGCGTGGGCTCAAGCCCGGCACGCTGGGCCTGTACCTGGAAAAGATCCTCGCACCGGGCGAGCACCTGCCAGCCGACTGGCCGTGCGATGGCACCACCGGTTACGACTTCATGGACCAGGTGGGCGGCGTGCTGCACGATGCGGCCGGCTTCCGGCCATTGGCGCGTGCCTGGCAGAAGGTGAGCGGGCGCAGCGGCGATTTCGCGCAGGAAGAACGCACCGCCCGCGACGAAATCCTGCGTGGCCCGCTGCAGAGCGAATTCAATCGCGCCGTGGGGGCGTTGTCGGCGTTGGCGCGGCTGGATCCGCCCACGCGCGAGTTCAGCCCGCAGATGCTGGCGCGCGGCTTGTGCGTGCTGCTGCGCTGGTTCCCGGTGTATCGCACCTATGCCGGCGCCAAGGGCATCACCGGCAGCGAAGCGGAGCGTTTGCGCGCTACCGCCGTAAAGGCGCGCGAGGGGATGCCGGAATCGATCGTGGCGGCCGTGGATGCGATCGAGCGGTGGTTGCTCGACGATGCCGGCGCAGACCGTGCGCAGATCGCCTTGCGGCGCATCCTGCGCCGTCGCGTGGAGCAGCTGTCCGCACCGCTCAATGCCAAGTCGGTGGAGGACACCGCGTTCTACCGGCACGGCGTGCTGCTGTCGCGCAACGAGGTCGGCAGCCACCCGACCCATTTCGCCAACGAAGCGGCCGAGTTCCACGCGCAGAATCTCGAGCGCGCCAAGCATTACCCGCGCGCGTTGCTGGCTACCGCCACCCACGACCACAAGCGTGGCGAAGACCTGCGCATGCGGCTGGCGGTACTGTCCGAGCAACCGCGCTGGTGGATCGAGCAGAGCGCCCAGTTCGATGCGCTGGTCGACGCGCTGGAATCGCCGGCCCTGTCCGGGGGCGACCAGCAGATGCTGTGGCAGACCCTGGTGGCGGCCTGGCCGATCGGCCTGGGCGCCGACCAGACCGAGCCGCTTGCCGGCTACGCCGAGCGCATCGCGCAATGGCTGCTCAAGGCGGTGCGCGAAGCCAAGCTGCACACCAGCTGGACCGACGGCTCGCCGGCCTATGAGCACGCCGTGCAGGCCACCGTGGAGCAGGTGCTGTGCAGCCGCGCCGGGCTGCCGCTGCGGCGCGCGCTGCTGCGCGCAAGCAACTACATCGCCGCCGCCGGCGCGCGCAACAGCCTGGTGCAAACCACCTTGCGCCTGACCGTGCCCGGCGTGCCCGACCTGTACCAGGGGACCGAAGGCTGGGATCTGTCGCTGGTGGATCCGGACAACCGCCGTCCGGTGGATTACGTCCAGCGCCAGCAGTGGCTGCAGCAGGCGCGCGACTTCTCCGGGTTGCTGCGCAGCTGGCGCGATGGCGCGGTCAAGGCGCGCCTGACGGCGCTGTTGCTGCAGTTGCGCCGCGAATTTCCAGCGCTATTTGCGAAGGGCGACTACCAACCCTTGAACGTGGCGGTCGGCGGCGATGCACAGGCGCTGGCATTCCGTCGCCAGTATCGCGGTCAGTCGCTGGTGGTGGCCGTCACGCGGCTGGGCGCCGGCGTCGAAGGCGATGGCGATCTGCCGTTGCTGGTGGCGCCTGCCACCTGGGGTCAGGCGTCGTTGGCATTGGGCGAGGGCACATACCGTAATGTGCTCGATGGCAGCACGCTGCAGTCGCAGCGCGGCCGCGTGGCGCTATCCACGCTGTTTGCACGTGCGCCGGTGGCAGTGTTGTTGTCCCAAGAAAATTGACCCCTGAGAGAAACGTACGCAATGAATGACATGGAACGGCAGGCGCGGCTTGCCCAGTTGGCACGGGAGATTTGGGAGGCGGAGGGCCGCCCGGACGGGCACGCGGACCGCCATTGGGCCATGGCCGAGCGGTTGGTGGAGGCCGAGGAGCGCGCCGCCGAACAGGCCGCCGAATACGCGGCCACCCCGATCGCTGCACGCCAGTAACGGCGCGTCTGGCAGCGTGCATGGGCCGGCCTGCTGCGCGCCGGCCCGTGTGCTGCGGACTGCGCCGCCAGTGCAAAATCGCGCACCGTTTGCGTTCACCGTTCTAAGGAGTCACCGATGGCCACTCGCAAGTTCACCCAGCGCTCGCGCATTCGCGAAGGCCGTCCCAACCCGCTCGGTGCCACCTGGGATGGGTTGGGCGTCAACTTCGCGCTGTATTCGCGCAATGCCACCCGGGTGGAGCTGTGTCTGTTCGACGAACGTGGCCGCGAACAGGAGCGCATTGCGCTCCCCGAATACACCGACGAGGTCTGGCACGGTTATCTGCCCGACGCACGGCCCGGCCAGTTGTATGGCTACCGCGTGCACGGGCCATATGCGCCCGATGCCGGGCACCGCTTCAACCACAACAAATTGCTGCTGGACCCGTACGCCAAGCAGATCGTTGGCGAACTCAAATGGGCGCCGCACCTGTTCGGCTACATCATCGGCCATCGCGACAAGGACCTGAGCTTCGACCGCCGCGACAGCGCCGCGTTCATGCCCAAATCCGCCGTGATCGACCCGGCCTTCACCTGGGGCCAGGACCGCCCGCCGCAGACGCCCTGGAACCGCACGGTGATCTACGAAGCGCACGTGCGCGGGCTGAGCATGCTGCATCCGGCGGTGCCGCCGGAAGAGCGCGGCACCTTTTCGGCGCTGAAGACCGACGAATTGATCGACCACATCAGTTCGCTCGGCGTCACCGCCGTGGAATTGCTGCCGGTGCATGCGTTCGTGGACGATCAATATCTGCTGGAAAAAGGCCTGCGCAATTACTGGGGCTACAACACGCTGGGCTTTTTTGCCCCGCAGGCGCGTTACATGTCCACGCGCACGGTGGCCGAGTTCAAGCAGATGGTGGCGCGCCTGCATCACGCCGGCCTGGAAGTGCTGCTGGACGTGGTCTACAACCACACTGCCGAAGGCAACGAGCTCGGGCCCACGCTCTCGTTCAAGGGCATCGACAACGCCAGCTATTATCGCCTGGCCGACGATCGCCGCTTCTACATCAACGACACCGGCACCGGTAACACCTTCGACCTCACCAATGTCGGCGCGCTGCGCATGGTGATGGATTCGCTGCGTTACTGGGTGCAGGAGATGCACGTGGACGGCTTCCGTTTCGATCTGGCCAGCATCCTGGGCCGCGAACGCTATGGCTTCGATCCGTCCGGCAGTTTCCTGGATGCGGTGCGCCAGGATCCGGTGCTCAGCCAGACCAAGCTGATCGCCGAGCCGTGGGATATCGGCCCCGGCGGTTATCAGGTGGGCAATTTCCCGCCCGGCTGGGTGGAATGGAACGACAAGTTCCGCGACAACGTGCGCGCGTTCTGGCGCGGCGACAGCGGCCAGCTGGCCGAGTTGGCCACGCGCCTCACCGGCTCTGCGGACCTGTTCAATCACAGCGGCCGCCGCCCCACCGCATCGGTCAATTTCGTCACCGCGCATGACGGCTTCACCCTGCGCGATCTGGTCAGCTACGAAACCAAGCACAACCTCGCCAATGGCGAAGACGGCAGGGACGGCAGCGACCACAACATCTCTTCTAACTATGGCGTGGAAGGCGAGACCAACGACCCGGCGATCAAGCAGCTGCGTCGCCAGCAGATGCGCAACCTGCTCGCCACCTTGCTGTTGTCGCAGGGCACGCCGATGCTGCTGGCCGGCGATGAGTTCGGCCACAGCCAGAACGGCAACAACAACGCGTATTGCCAGGATAACGAGTTGACCTGGATCGACTGGACCGCTGCCACCAAGGCTGCCGCCGCCGACCAGGCCGCATTCGTGCGCCGATTGATTCGTATTCGGCAGCGCTATCCGCTGTTGCATCGCGCGCGTTTCTTCGACGGCAAGTTCGACGAAGCGCTGGGCCTGAAGGATCTGACCTGGCTGGCGCCCAACGGCACCGAGATGGATGAAGCCGCCTGGCACGACCCGGAAGCGCGCGCGTTGATGCTGCGTCTGGATGGCCGCTCGCCGACCACCGGCCTGCGCGAGATTGCCGCCAACGTGACCTTGCTGATGCTGATCAATGCCGCCTCTACCGCGGTGTCGTTTACGCTGCCGGCCATGCATGACGAACATTGGCGCGTGCTGGTGGACACCGCGCGCCACGGCGGCCGTGTGGTGGCCGGTGGCAGCGAATGGAAGGCCCCGGCGCATTCGCTGACGCTATTGGCAGTGGAGCGCGATCGCATCGTCAGCAGTGCGCGGATCGTCTCCGAAGGCGCGCGCTGATGGCGAGGATGGCCTGATGGATGTCTTGTTGGCAGGGGCGACCGGCCTGGTCGGCAGGCACGTGCTGCAGCAATTGCTGGGCGATACGCGGTGCACCGGCGTGGTCGCGATGACGCGGCGGCCGCTGGCGCAGATCCATCCCAAGTTGCGCAATCAGGTGATCGACTTCGAACGGCTCGAGCACTGGACGGCACCGCGCATGGAAGCGGCCATCTGTGCGTTGGGGAGCACGATGAAACAGGCCGGCTCGCGCGATGCGTTCTATCGTATCGACCACGATTACCCGCTTGCCATCGCGCGCGCCGCCTGCGCACAAGGTACCTCGGTGTTCGTGCTGAACTCGGCGGCCGGCGCCAACGCGCAGTCGCGCATCTTCTACAGCCGCGTCAAGGGCGAACTGGAGCGCGATCTGCGCCAGATCGGTTTCCCCTCGCTCACCTTCGTACGCCCCGGCCTGATCGGCGGCGAACGCGAAGAGCGCCGCACCGGCGAGCACATCGGCAGCGTCGTCCTTGGCGCGCTCGGCCCGCTCCTGCCACGTCGTTTTCGCATCAATCCGGCCGAACGGATTGCCGCGGCGATGGTGTCAGCTGCGCTGGCACCGGCACGGGGTGAGCACAGCATCGAGGCGGCGGAGTTGGCTGGCTAACGGGATCTCGTCGCTTCGGCGTGGGGACATCGGATACAGGCGAAACGCCACCGTGTCGTCGAGCGTGACTGCGCGCGAGGACGCGTTACCGATGCAGCTGGGTCGCGCGCAGGCACGCTCCTACGAGTCCGCGAGCAGCCGATCGGTATCTCCGTCAGCAGAGATGGTGCTTACACGCCCAGCGACTGCCCGCCATCCACGGCCAACACTTGCCCGGTGATCCAACTCGCCTGTGGCGATGCCAGAAACAACGCGGCATCGGCAACATGCTGCACCTGTCCGAAGCCGCCGAACGGGATGCTGTCGCGGATGCGTGCGTAGAGCTCCGGCTCCTCGCGGCTGCGTTTGTCCCACAGACCACCTGGAAATTCGATTGAGCCAGGCGAGATGGCATTGACGCGGATGCGCTCGCGCGCCAGCTCTGCAGCCAGGGTGGTGGTGTAGTAATCGAGCGCGGCCTTGGCGGTGGAGTAGGCGATCGCGCGCGGGGTGGGGCGTTGCGCATTGATCGAACTGATGTTGAGGATCACCGCAGCCGCGCTGCGGCGCAGATACGGCAACGCGGCGCGGTTGCAGCGCACTGCGGCCATCAGGTCGACATCCAGGCCCGCCTGCCAGCTTGCATCGTCGTTGCCATGGCCAAAGCCGGAGGCGTTGTTGATGACTACGTCCAGACCGCCCAGCGCTTGTGCTGCAGCGTGCACGTAGGCATCGATCTGCGTGGCGTCTGCCAGGTCGCAAGGCAGTGTATGCACCGGGGTGCCATGCGCTGCCAGTGCGTCTGCAGCGTGTGCAAGACCGGCGGCATTGCGTGCGCAGATCGAAACCTGCGCGCCATGACGCACGAAGCCTTCTGCGATCGCCAGGCCAATGCCACGGCTGCCGCCAGCGATCAGCACGCGTTGCGGACGAACTGCGGTGTTTGACATGGCGGCTGCTCGGTTTGGATGGTCGTATTATCCGATAGCCGCGGGCCACGGGGTCGCCACGCGTATCGCAAGTGCGGCACGGACGACGATCGCCCTGCATGTTTGCGCTGCACCGGACCATTGGCCTCAGCCGTTTGCATCGCCGCATTGCGCAGCGCCGCAGAAAACAGCCATGCGCAACGCACGCGGCATCACCACGTACGGTGGCGACCGCTGTCATATCGCTGCCATGGACGATCGGCGCTGCATGCCCCGCCTGCCTCATCACTGCCGGCGATCAGCTCATGCGTTTTTGCTTGCTCGGCGCTAACCAAACGTTTACACATCGGCGGCGCGCTGCGGGCACAACGTGCGGGTCATTCAGCGGGATTTGCACATGGAAACCCATATCACCGTGATCGGCGCCGGCTTCTGCGGCACCGCGCTGGTCCGTGCACTGGCGCAGACGGCCGATGCGCAGGTACGCATCACCCTGGTCGGCGTGGCCGACACCTTTGGCAGCGGGATCGCCTACGGCGCAGCGCGACCAGAGCATCTGCTCAACGTGCGTGCCAAGGATCTGGGCATCGACGCGCAGGCCCCCGGCGCGTTCGCCGACACCCTGCACCTGGGCGAGAGCGGGCGGCTGGAATTCCTGCCGCGGCTGGCGTACGGCGACTATCTGCGCAGCGAACTGGATGCAGCAGTGAGCAGTGCGCAGGCGTCGGTCATGCGGCTGTCGCAGGAAGCGGTGGCGGTGGAGCGCGTGCGCAAGGGGTTCCGCGTGTTTCTGGCCAATGGCGATGCCTTCCAGAGCGATCGCGTGGTGCTGGCGGTCGGCGCACTGCAACCGCAGGCGCTGGCGGGTATCGGCCCGCGCTTGAGCGTGCATCCGCGTTACATCGGGTGGCCGTGGCAGGGCGACGCATTGGCGCGGCTGTCGCCGGACGACGATGTGCTGATCGTCGGTACCGGGTTGACCATGGTGGACGTGGCGCTGACCTTGCACACACGAGGGCATCGCGGCCGCCTGCTGGCGATTTCGCGGCGCGGACTGGCACCGCAGGCGCATCTGCGCCAGCCCGGCGCGCCATTGGAATTGCCGCCGCATCTGCAGCGTGCGCTCAAGGACGCCGACCTGCGTGGCCTGCTGCGCGGAGTGCGTCAGCTCAGTGCGGTGGTCGACGATTGGCGTCGCGTGGTGGACGCGCTGCGCCCGCATCTGCAGCCGCTGTGGCAGCGCCTGGAACTTCCCCAGCGTGCACGCTTTTTGCGGCACCTGCGCCCGTACTGGGAAGTGGCCCGCCATCGCGTGGCGCCCGGTGCGGCCGAACAGCTGGCGCAATTGCAGGCATCTGGCCAGTTGCAGATCGTCTCTGCGCGCTTGCTGCGGGCGCGCTGGGTGCCAGATGGCGTAGAGGCGGTGATCCGCCCGCGTGGTGCTGCCGACGCGCAGACCGGTCATTACGATGCGGTAATTCGCGCTACCGGGCTGGATACCGACATCGATCGCACCAGCGATCCCCTGATCGCCGGCATGCGCGAAGCCGGTCTGTTGCGGGCCGATCCCTTGGGCCTGGGCGTGGACACCGATGCGCAGTTGCGCGTCCGCGACAGCGCCGGTCAGATCGTGCCGGGACTGTATTGCGTCGGGCCGCTCTTGCGGGGGCGTTATTGGGAAATCACCGCCGTGCCCGAGTTGCGCGTGGCCACGCGTGCATTGGCCGACCGCTTGTTGCTGGGCGCAACGCCGGCGTTACAGCCCATGCCCGAGCACGTGCCGCGCGAGGTCAACGCGCGGTTGTAGATGTGGCAATTGACGAGATCTTTGACGATCTCGACCTGCGCATCGCGCCGCCCGCGCATGCGCAGTGATGGCCGGCCTCTGGATCTGTGCGCGGCGTCCGCCGGCGAGCGCACTCATGCCGCGCGATGCGTAGTGCCGCGCGCTCATGCAGGCCGAACTGGGTCATGTTGGCGGTCCTGGGCGCATGCAAGCCCAGGCCGTCGCATCCATTTCCCCGCCTGGAGTCCGCCATGCCACGTCTTGTTCCTGCCGCGCTGTTCGCCACGCTGTGCGCGTGTGCGCTGCCTGCCCTGGCCACCGAATCGCTGAACAACCGCGCCGAAGTTCTCGCTGCCCTGGACGCCGGCTACGACGTCAGTGTGAGCACCGACCTTGCACGTTGCACGCCCGAAGAAGGCACGCCGGCCACGCAGACCCGCGGCGGCCGCCACATCGACGCCTATCGCATCACCGCCGACGGTACCGTGGCCTTTTCCGATGCGCATTTTACCGTGGCCAACGACGGCAAGCCGATCCAGCAATTCATGCGCTACCAGCTGCGCCCGGATGACACGCTGCGCTTCACCACCTACATGTACGACTTGCCGGGCCTGCAGCAACGCGGGCCGGTGCTGGCGTATCAATGCAAGATTAATGCAGGCGTGCGCTTCCATGCCGATTGAGCACGGCTGACAAGCCGTTTGCTGACCCTGTCGGCCAGCTCTTGCGGTTGCGTGTAGCCGGCGACATCGGTAGCGGTGGCGTGCCACCTGCGCAGACGCCCATCAACGTCAGCGTGGCGTGTCATTCACTTAGTTGCTGTCGTGTCGTCTCGGTGACGGTTGCTGTCCACGGCGACAGCGATCGCAGCAGGACCCGCACCGCCGGCCTGCCAACCGCCGCCCAGCGCCTTGAAGGTCGCAACCGCGCTGCGCGCCGCGTCGGTACGCGCCTGCACCTGCGCGTCGGAGGCGCGTAGCAGGCTGTCGTCGGCGTTGAGCACTTCGATCAGGCTCACCGTGCCTTTTTCGTAGGCCAGCGCAGAGGCGCCGCGTGCCTTGCCGAGTGCATCCACGCCCTGCGTCAGCACCGCTGCCTGCTGCTCACGTTTGATCAGTGCGGTGAATGCGTTTTCGACGTCTTCGGTGGCGCGCAATACCGCAAGGCGATAAGCCGCCAATTGTTCGGCTTGCTGGCCTTTGGCCTGTGCGATCTGTGCGTTGATGCGGCCGAAGTCGAACAGCCGCCAGCGCAGGCCGAGTACGCCGGACGACTGCGCGGCGTCGCCGGTAAACAGGTTCGCACCGGAGATGGCGGTGGCGCTGCCAAGCAGGCCGCTCAGCGAAAACTTGGGGTAGTACTCGGCCATCGCCACGCCGATACGCGCATTGGAGGCGGCCAGCCGACGCTCGGCCACGATCAGGTCGGGCCGGCGCCGTAGCAGGTCGCCGGGGGTGCCGCTGTCGGCGATCTGGGGGGCTGGCGGAATGGGTTTGGTCGCCGACAGCTCGGCACGGTGCGTGCCGGGCGGCACGCCAAGCATCACGTCCAGCGCGTTCATTGCCGCAACCAGGCCTGCTTCCAGGCCGGGTACGCCGGCCTGCGCCTGCGCGAGCGCGCCCTGGGCCTGCTGCAACTGCAGTTCGGCGGCAAGGCCTTTGCCGTGCAGCAGCGTCACCATCGAAACCAGCCCTTGCTGGGTGGCGACCTGGCGCTGCGCCACGTCCAGCCGCGCCTGCAAGCCGCGGACGCTGATGTAGATATCGGCGGTCTGCGCGGCCACCGCCAGACGGGTGGCCGCGGCGCCGGCTTCGGTGGCCTGGTAATCGGCCAATGCCGCCTGACGGCCGCGGCGCAGGCCCCCGAACAGATCCAGCTCCCAGCTGGCGCCCAGGTTGGCTTCGTACACGCTGGCATGGCGGTCGAAGCTGGGCGTGCTGCTGAGCACCTGGCCCAATGGGGTTTCCAGCGATTGGTAGGCACGCGTGGCGCTGCCGCTGATGTTGCCGGCCGGCAGTAGCGCCGCGGTGGCGGCACTCAGCCCGGCGCGCGCCTGGGCCACGCGTGCGCCGGCCTGGGCCAGGTCCAGGTTTTGCGCCAGCGCCGCATTGACGTAGCGGCTCAGGTCGGGATCGTTGAAGCCGTCCCACCAGGTCGACAGGTCGGCTGGCACTGCGGCCTGGCGCTGCGCGATATCCGCTTGGCCGATGTAGCGGTCCGGCAGCGGCACCTCCGGCCGGGCGTAGTCGGGACCAACCGCGCAACCTGTGACGAGGCTGGCGGCAACGAACACTGCGAGGGTGCGGAGTGACGACATGGGCGGGGCCGGAATGACGAGTGGTAAGTGACTATAATACGAAATAGTCACTTTTGTAAGTCGGCAACGACGGCGCTAAGCTGTCGCGATGAGCAAAGCATCCAACTATCCCGTGTCGGGCCGCGGCCCGGCCGACCATGACGTTCGCGACCAGATCGTGGTGGCCGCCACCGAGCATTTCAGCCGCTACGGCTACGAAAAGACGGCCGTGTCCGACCTGGCAAGGGAGATCGGTTTTTCCAAGGCCTACATCTACAAGTTCTTCGAATCCAAGCAGGCCATCGGCGAGATGATCTGCTCGCATTGCCTGGGGGAGATCGAGGCCGAGGTGCTGGCTGCGGTGTCTGCCGCGGCGTCGCCGCCAGAGAAATTGCGTAGCCTTTTCAAGGCGATTATCGAGGCGAGCCTGCGGCTGTACTCGCGCGAGCGCAAGTTGTACGAGATCGCCACGTCGGCCGCGACCGAGCGCTGGCCGCCCGTCATTGCGTACGAGGGCCACATCCAGGCACTGCTGCAGGACATTCTGGTGCAAGGGCGCCAGAACGGTGACTTCGAGCGCAAGACGCCGCTGGACGAACTGACCCAGGCCACCTATCTGGTGATGCGCCCATACATCAATCCGGTGCTGCTGCAGCACAGCCTGGATCATGCCGGCGATGTGCCGCTGCTGTTGTCCAGCCTGGTATTGCGAAGCCTGTCGCCGTAAAAAATGTTTGTGACTATTGACTGATTTAGTCACAAGTATCAGGATGCGAGCCTTCATCCGATCGCTCCGGGATTGCCATGCGTCGCCGCCGCCTTGTCGCCTTTACCTTCCTCTGTGTCTTGCCGCTGGCGCTGAGCGCCTGCGGCGGCAAGGCGCAGCCCGATCCACGGACCGCCGCGCCGCGGGTGCGGGTTGCCACGGCTGGGGATGCCAGCGCTGCGGTGCGCACCTTCTCCGGCACGGTAGCGGCGCGCGTGCAGAGCGACCTGGGGTTCCGGGTGGCCGGCAAGGTGTCCGAGCGGCTGGTCGATGCCGGGCAGAGCGTCAAGCGCGGGCAACCGCTGATGCGTATCGACCCGGTGGATCTGCAACTGGCTGCGCGTGCGCAGCAGGACACGGTGGCCGCCGCGCGCGCCCGGGCGCAGCAGACCGCCGAAGATGAAGCCCGGTACCGCGACCTGCGCGGTACCGGCGCCATCTCGGCTTCGGCCTACGACCAGATCAAGGCCGCCGCCGATGCGGCCAGGGCGCAGCTGAGCGCCGCCCAGGCCCAGGCTGACGTGGCGCGCAACGCCAACCGCTACACCGACCTGGCGGCCGACGCCGACGGCGTGGTGATGGAAACGCTGGTCGAGCCGGGCCAGGTGGTTGCGGCCGGGCAGCCGGTGGTGCGGCTGGCGCACGCCGGCCCGCGCGAAGCGGTGATCCAGCTGCCGGAAACTCTGCGCCCGCAGGTCGGCTCGGTGGCCCAAGCCACGCTGTTCGGCAACGCCGCCGTCACCGTGCCGGCCACCTTGCGCCAGCTGTCCGAGAGCGCCGACCGGCTCACCCGCACCTTCGAGGCACGCTACGTGCTGGACGGCGCGCTCGCACAGGCACCGCTCGGCACCACGGTCAGCGTGCGCGTCCCCGGCGGCACCGCCTCCGGGAACCAGGCCGGCCTGCAGGTACCGCTGGCCGCGCTGTTCGACGCCGGCAAGGGGCCGGGCGTGTGGGTGATTGCCGGCAACCCGACCAGGGTGAGCTGGCGGCCGGTGACGGTGCTGGGCCTGGACGATGACCACGCCAACGTGGCCGGCAAGCTGGCACGCGGCGAGCGCATCGTGGCGTTGGGGGCGCATCTGTTGCGCGAAGGCGAGCAGGTACGCATTGCCGGCGAAGGCGTGGCCGGTAGCAGCGCGGCCACTGCTGGCAGCACCGCCAAGGCGGCAGGAGCGCAGCCGTGAGCGAGGGCCGGTTCAATCTCTCGGCGCTTGCCGTGCGCGAGCGCTCCATCACGCTGTTTCTGATCTTCCTGATCTCGCTGGCCGGCCTGGTGGCGTTTCTCAAGCTCGGTCGTGCCGAAGACCCGGCATTCACCATCAAGGTGATGACGATCGTGACCGCCTGGCCCGGTGCCACGCCGCAGGAAATGCAGGACCAGGTGGCCGAGAAACTCGAAAAGCGCATGCAGGAATTGCGCTGGTACGACCGTACCGAAACCTACACGCGTCCGGGTCTTGCGTTTACGACGCTGACCTTGATGGACAGTACCCCGCCTGGGGAGGTGCAGGAGCAGTTCTATCAGGCGCGCAAGAAGGCCGGCGATGAAGTGGCCAACTTGCCGGCCGGCGTGATCGGGCCGCTGATCAACGACGAATATGCCGACGTCACCTTTGCGCTGTTCGCGCTCAAGGCAAAGGGCGAGCCGCAGCGCTTGCTGGCACGCGATGCCGAGACCCTGCGCCAGCGCATCCTGCACGTGCCGGGCGTCAAGAAGGTCAACATCATCGGCGAGCAACCCGAGCGCATCTTTGTCGAGTTCTCGCATGAGCGTCTGGCCACGCTGGGGGTCAGTCCGCAGGACGTGTTTGCCGCACTCAACGCGCAAAACGCGTTGAATGCGGCCGGCTCGGTGGAAACGCGCGGGCCACAGGTGTTCATTCGCCTGGATGGTGCGCTCGACAGCCTGCAGAAGATCCGCGACACCCCGTTGGTCGTGCAGGGCCGCACGCTGAAATTGTCCGATATCGCCACCGTTAAACGCGGCTACGAAGATCCGTCCACCTTCATGATCCGCAGCGGCGGCGAACCGGCATTGTTGCTGGGCATCATCATGCGCGATGGCTGGAATGGCCTGGATCTGGGCAAATCGCTCGACGCCGAAGTGGGGGCGATCAATGCCGAACTGCCGCTGGGCATGCGTCTGAGCAAGGTCACCGACCAGGCCGTCAACATCGATGCGTCGGTCGGCGAGTTCATGACCAAGTTTTTCGTCGCGTTGCTGGTGGTGATGCTGGTGTGCTTCGTCAGCATGGGCTGGCGCGTGGGCATCGTGGTGGCGGCAGCCGTGCCGCTGACGCTGGCAGCAGTGTTCGTGGTGATGCTGGCGACGGGCAAGAATTTCGACCGAATCACGCTGGGCTCGTTGATCCTGGGGCTGGGCTTGCTGGTCGACGATGCCATCATCGCCATCGAGATGATGGTGGTGAAGATGGAAGAAGGCTATAGCCGCGTTGCCGCCTCGGCGTATGCCTGGAGCCACACCGCCGCACCGATGTTGTCCGGCACCCTGGTCACCGCGGTGGGCTTCATGCCGAACGGATTTGCTGCTTCCACTGCCGGCGAATACACCAGCAACATGTTCTGGATCGTGGGCATTGCGTTGATCGTGTCGTGGGTGGTGGCGGTCGTGTTCACGCCGTATCTGGGCGTGAAGATGCTTCCCGACCTGAAGAAGGTCGAAGGCGGCCACGCAGCGATCTACAACACGCCGCGCTACAACCGCTTCCGCCAGGCGCTGGGTCGCGTCATTGCCCGCAAGTGGCTGGTCGCAGGGTCCGTGGTGGGGCTGTTCGTGCTGGCGGTCGTGGGCATGGGCATGGTCAAGAAGCAGTTCTTCCCGATCTCCGACCGGCCCGAAGTGCTGGTGGAAGTGCAGCTGCCGTACGGCACCTCGATCAACCAGACCAGCACGGCGGCCGCCAAGGTGGAAGCCTGGCTGTCCAAGCAGAAGGAAGCAAAGATCGTGACCGCCTACATCGGTCAGGGCGCGCCGCGCTTTTTCCTGGCGATGGGTCCGGAACTGCCGGACCCCTCGTTCTCCAAGATCGTGGTGCGCACCGACGACCAGCACGAGCGCGATGCGCTGAAGCTGCGCTTGCGTGAGGCGATCGCGCAAGGCCTGGCACCGGAAGCGCGCGTGCGCGTGACGCAATTGACCTTCGGCCCGTATTCGAAGTTTCCGGTCGCCTACCGGGTGAGCGGTCCGGACCCGACGGTGCTGCGCGGCATCGCTGCGCAGGTCATGCAGGTGATGCAGGACAGCCCGATGCTGCGCACCGTCAATACCGACTGGGGCGTGCGCACACCGACCCTGCATTTCAGCCTGGACCAGGATCGCCTGCAGGCGGTGGGGCTGACCTCGGCCGCGGTCGCCCAGCAGTTGCAGTTCCTGCTCAGCGGCGTGCCGACCACGCTGGTGCGCGAGGATATCCGCAGCGTGCAGGTGGTGGCGCGGTCGGCCGGCGATACCCGTCTGGATCCGGCACGCATCGCCGACTTCACCCTGGCCGGCGGCAACGGCCAACGCGTCCCGCTGTCGCAGGTAGGTAAGGTGGATGTGCGGATGGAAGAGCCGGTGATGCGGCGCCGCGATCGCGTGCCGACCATCACGGTGGGCGGCGATGTCGACGACACGCTGCAGCCGCCGGATGTCTCGGCTGCGATCACCAGGCAGCTGCAGCCGATCATCGACAAACTGCCCAGCGGATATCAGATCAAGGAGGCCGGCTCCATCGAGGAGTCCGGCAAGGCCACCGCCGCGATGCTGCCGCTGTTCCCCATCATGCTGGCGGCCACGTTGCTCATCATCATCCTGCAGGTGCGCTCGATCTCGGCGATGGTGATGGTGTTTCTCACCAGCCCGCTCGGCCTGATCGGCGTGGTGCCGACCTTGATCCTGTTCCAGCAGCCGTTCGGCATCAATGCGCTGGTGGGATTGATTGCGCTGTCGGGCATCCTGATGCGCAACACGCTGATCCTGATCGGACAGATCCATCACAACGAAGCCGAGGGTCTGGATCCGTTCCATGCGTTGGTGGAAGCCACCGTGCAGCGTGCGCGTCCGGTGATTCTGACGGCACTGGCGGCGATCCTGGCATTCATTCCACTCACCCATTCCGTGTTCTGGGGCACCTTGGCCTACACGCTGATCGGCGGCACGTTGGCCGGCACCGTGTTGACCCTGGTGTTCCTGCCGGCGATGTATTCGATCTGGTTCAAGATCCGGCCCGATCCCGGCAAAGGGAATAACGCACCGGACATTGCCCGGCCTGCATGAAGCACTTCTGCGACGGTGGCCACGGTGCCGTCGCAGCGCAATGTCGTGCGCCATCGTCACCACCTTCCGAACGCATGCCCTGCAGGCCGCACGCGTATCGCCGATGTCTTTCTCTTGATTGAAGGAACCGCAATGCAACAGCAGACCGTTGTGCTGATCACGGGCGTGTCGTCCGGCATTGGCCGTGCCGCCGCAGAACACTTCGCCCGAGCCGGCTGCCTCGTTTACGGCAGCGTGCGTCACCTGGCCGGTGCCACACCGTTGACGGCCGTGGAGCTGGTGGAAATGGATATCCGCGATGCCGCTTCGGTGCAGCGTGCGGCCGATGGCATCATCGCCCGCGCGGGCCGCATCGATGTACTGGTCAACAACGCAGGCACCAATCTTGTCGGTGCCATTGAAGAAACCAGCGTCGACGAAGCGGCCGCATTATTCGACATCAACCTACTCGGCATCCTGCGCACCGTGCAGGCCGTGCTGCCGCACATGCGCGCACGCGGCCAGGGCCGCATCGTCAATGTCAGCTCGGTGCTGGGGTTCCTGCCGGCGCCGTACATGGGTGTGTATGCCGCCTCCAAACATGCGGTGGAAGGGCTGTCGGAAACGCTGGATCACGAGCTGCGTCAATTCGGCATTCGCGTGACGCTGGTGGAGCCTGCGTATACGAAAACCAGCCTGGGCAGCAATTCGCCGGTGGTGCAGGCCACCATTGCCGATTACGACCGCGAGCGTGGCGTGGTGGCGCGGGCAGTCACGCACAGTATCGACACCGCGCCGGAACCGCATGGCGTGGCCGCCAACGTGGTGGAGGCGGCCCTGGGCAGGTGGCGCATGCGCCGCACACCCGCCGGGCAGGCATCGCTGCTGAGCAAGCTGCGCCGGTTCCTGCCCGCCAGCGCGGTGGACGGCAGCCTGCGCAAACAGCTCGGGCTGCGGTGAGATGCGTCAGGGCGTCGATGCGGCCGGGAACGCAGGGGTTGGGCCGTACGGCGCGATTGCGTCAGTCCAGGCGCGCATGCCGCCATTTGGCGGTTCTGCAGCGCCACTTGATGCTGGATTCACCGAGGATGCCGCCTTGGCCTCACAATAGGCGGCCAGTCCCCACCACCGATGTCGCCATGCGCAAGACCTACCAGCTCAACCTCGAAGGCAAGAACCGCGATCGTCTGCTGGAATCCAGCAAGCACGATATCCGCAAGTACATCCGCCGCGAGCGCCGCAAGGAGCTGCCGGCTGGCGCGGACTACTGGGACTTCGATATGCGCTTCGGTGTGGATGAAGCCAGTGCCGTGGCACTGCCGCCGGCCGAGCTGATCCGCTCGATCAACGCACTCGTCGCCGACGGTGGCGAGCAGTTCTTCGTCGAAATCCTGCGCAAGCCGGGCAAGCGCACGCCGCGCGCGCAGAGCGATCATGCGTTCGGTGATGGCGAACTGGATTTCGAGCAGGACTGAGGTTTGATCGTCGTCCCGTCGGCGGCGCACCGCTACGGGACGAGCAGTTGCTGGCGGATTGTCGACCGCATCGCATGGACGAGCCAGGCCTCGTGCGTTGCGGATGGCAACTGGCAGGGGTGCAGGAGGCCTGCGGTGCCTTAACGCTGGCGAGCGCCCTTGTTGGCGGAGCGACGGGGACGCTGCCATCGGCCAACCCTGCTGGTGCTTGGTAGCGGGCACTTGCCGCTCGGACGCAGCGGTTCGAGCGGGCCGTGGCTGGCCGACGCTGTTGCGCCAGCGCGTTTTGCTGGGCGGTTGCGGCTTAGGCATGCTGAGCGCGTTCGGCTGCCGAGGCGGGCGGTTGCCAGGCCAGCCCGCGCTGCAGTGCGGCGGTGTGGGCGCAGTCATCACGCGCCGGTGCTAGGACTGCTCGCGACGATGCGTTCGCTACTCTCAGCCCGGCTTGCCAGCCTGCGCCTGCGCCGCGGCACGTAATTTGTCCTTCTTGCTCGGCCGCTTGCCCTTGATGCCGCCGTTGTCATCCGCTGCACGCACCGCTGCGCCGGGCGCATGGTCGGGGGCAGGCGCCTGGACCGGAGTTGGCTCGAACCCTTCGATCACGCTGGTCGGCACGCGCAGGCCCTGGCGTTTTTCGATCAGCCGCCACTGCTGGGCGCTGTCTGCCGTGACGAAGCTGATCGCCACGCCGCTGGCACCGGCGCGTGCGGTGCGGCCGATGCGGTGGGTGTAGTCGACAGTGGAGCGGGGCAGGTCGTAATTAAGCACGGCCGGCAAGGCGTCGATGTCGATGCCGCGCCCGGCCAGGTCGGTGGCCACCAGCACCTGCACGTCCGCCTGTTTGAAGGCGCGCAGCGTGCGTTCGCGGCGGCCCTGGCTCAATTCGCCGTGCAGCGGCAAGGCGGCGATGCCGGTCTTGCTCAGTTTCTCGGCAACCTTGTCGGCGCTGTGGCGGCTGGCGACGAAGACCAGCAGTTGCGGCCATCCGTATTCCAGCAGCAGGTGACGCAGCAGCTGCGTACGTTGGCCGGCATCCACTGCGATGGCGCGTTGCGCGATCGCCGGTGCCTGTTCGGGCGTGGCGTCGAGGGTGATGCGCAACGGATCGCGCAGGCGACGCTTGGCCAGCGACGCGATGGCGGCTGGGAAGGTGGCCGAGACCAGCACGCTTTGCCGCTGCGCCGGCAGCAAGGCCAGGATGCGATCGAGCTCGGCGCCAAAGCCCAGGTCGAGCAGGCGATCGGCTTCGTCCAGCACCAGCGTGCTTACCTGCGAGAGGCGCAGCGCATTGTGCGTCACCAGGTCCAGCAGCCGCCCCGGGGTGGCGATGACGATGTCGGCGCCACCGCGCAAGGCCATCAGCTGCGGATTGATGGCTTCACCGCCGGTGGCGGCGACGATCTTCAGCCGTCGCGGCAAGGCGGCGGCTAGCGACAGCAGGGTCTGCGCGACCTGCGCGACCAGCTCACGCGTCGGTACCAGGATCAGCCCGCCCAGCACGCGCGGGGCCTGTTCCGGCGCCTGCAGGCGCTGCTGCAGCAGCGGCAAGGCATATGCCAGGGTCTTGCCCGAGCCGGTCTGCGCGGTGGCGATCAGGTCGCGTGCGGCCAGCATCGGCGGAATCATCGCGACCTGGATCGGCGTGAGCGCACGCACACCGGCCCTGGCGAGCGCGGACTCGAACACGGGCTGTAGCTGTAGCGACAGCAAATCTGCTTTCAGTGACATCGCGCGATTATCCGCGCATTGTCGACGGCGTGCATGCCGAAACGAAGTGCAGGTGCGCTAGCCGCGCGTGGCGCCGCCAAGCGGCAGTGGCAACAACCGGTGTGTCGACCCGAGGTCTGCTGCGTCCAATGCGACTTCGCCTTGGCCGTGGCCCGGTCTCCCGGGGTGGGTCAGGCTATGGGGAGCTGCGCCTGTTGTCGACTCCCCGCAATTCAATGCCAGCTAAAACTAGAGGTCTGCGGTTGATGTTGATCACGGAACTCAGCGGGCGTTAGTCCGCCCAGGCTGTCGTGCGGGATCTGTTGGTTGTAGTCGGCAAGCCAGTGTTCGGTCTGTTCGCGGACCTCGCTCAGCGTGCGGAAGAGATGCATGTCCAGCACGCCGCGCCTGTAGCTGCCGTTGAAGCGTTCGATAAAACCGTTCTGCATCGGACGCCCCGGTTCAATGAAGTCCAAGGCGATGCCCTTACGCTCGGCCCACTCGGACAAGGCCAGCGCGACAAATTCCGGCCCGTTGTCCAAACGTAGCTTGTTCGGATAGCCGCGCCAAGCTGCGATGCGTTCCAACGTGCGGATGACGCGGGCGGCCGGAAGATTCAGGTCCACTTCGATCGCCAAGGCTTCCCGACTGAAATCGTCGATGACATTGAACGTGCGAAAACGCCGACCGTCCCATAACGCATCGGACATGAAGTCGATCGACCATCCAGCATTGGGTCGATCACCGCAGGCCAGCGGCTGTGGATGACGCGTCGGTACCCGGCGCCTGCTGCGACGACGTTGATTGAGCTTCATCAGGCAATACACGCGCCAGACCCTCTTGTGGTTCCACACATGTCCGCGACGGCGGATGATTTGAAAAAGTTTTCCAAATCCACGCTCAGGAAAACGCTCGGCCAACTCGGACAACAGCGCGATAACCTCATCATCCCGATCGGGACGACGCTGATAGCGCATCGTCGAGCGCGCCACGCCAACCACCGAACAGGCCCGGCGCTCGCTCCAGCCATGCTGCTCGATGAGCCAGGCCAGAAGCGGGCGCTTGTGCGCCGGGTCTACAGTTTTTTTGCGATGACATCCTTCAATGCATGGTTTTCCATCGCCAGCTCGGCGTACATGCGTTTGAGCTTGTTGTGCTCGGTCTCCAGGTCGCGAAGGCGCTGCACATCAGCGGCCTCCATGCCGCCGTACTTGGATTTCCAGACGTAGTACGTCGCATCGGAAATCCCTAGCTCACGACACACATCCTTGACTTGGCGGCCACCCTCGACCTGCTTCAGCGTGGCGACGATCTGGCTATCGGTGAACTTGCTCTTGCGCATTGGTGGTCTCCTTGATGGCTAGTGTGCCCGGAGACCTCTAGTTATGGCTGGATCAAGTTTACGGGGAGTCGACATCGACGCTTGCTGGAGGCCCATGGTGTTGCTGGAAGCGGTCAACGCGCCTCTGACGCGCAAGGGCCAGAGTCTACGTCCCCGGACGATCGTCGATGCGACGCGGATCGCTACGCCCGGTTCGACCAAAAGTGCCGATCACGCGCGCGACCCTGAGATGCATCACGCCGAGAGGGCAAGTGTGGTATCTCGGGATGAAGGCGCACATCGGCGTGAATGAGTGTTCCGGGCCGGTGCAGCATGTGCATCGGACAGCGGCCAATGTTGCCGCTGTCACGGTGACGCACATCGTGCTACATGGCAAAAAAGACAGTGCTCAGTTGGTCAACGCCAGATCGTCCAGCAAGGCGCGCAGGAAGCGCGCCGCTTCACCGCCGGTGGCGGCGCGGTGATCGAAGGTCAGCGACAGCGGCATCACCTTGTGCGTTTCCACTCCGCCCATCACCGGGGTGAGTTGGTAGCGCGCGCGGCCGGCGGCCACGATCGCCACGCAGGGCGGCACCACCACCGGCGTGGCGTAGCGGCCGGCAAACATGCCGAAGTTGGACAGCGAGATGGTGTAGCCGCTCAGTTCGGACGCGGCGATGCTGCGGCTTTCCACCTGCTGGCGCAGCCGGTTGACGCCTTCGCGAATGCCATGCGCATCCAGCATGTCGGCGTTGCGCAACGCCGGCACGAACAAGCCTTCTTCGGTATCCACGGCAATGCCGATGTCGACTTGGTGGTGCAGGGTGCGGCTGAGTGCGTCGCCGTCGAACCAGGCATTGAGTGCGGGCACCGCCTGGCAGGCGCGCACGATGCCGCGCACCAGACGCACGGTGACATCGTTACCGGGCTGCCAGGCGTGCAGATCGGCATCGTCGTTGAGCGTGGTCGGCACCACCTTGGTGTGTGCATCGGCCATCACACGTGCCATGTTGCGGCGCACGCCCTTGAGTTGCTCGGGTTGGCCCTTGGCGCTGATGCCGGGCGACTGGGTGCGCATCGGCTTGCCGCTGGCCGACAGCGTGGAGCGGGCGTTGCCCTCGTCCGCCCTGCGGGCACCTTCTCCCGCAGGCGGAAGAAGGGGTGCTGTTGCGGGTCGATCCCTGCCGTCGGCAGCGATCCCAGCAGCTCTCCCACCGTCATCGATCGGACCACCTCGCCCGCGGGCAGGAGAGGTCGGCGCGCCGTGCGCGCCGGGTGAGGGCTGCGCGGTACCGGCGGCCGCTGCCTGCTTTACGTCTGCCAGCGTGACCGTGCCGTCCGGGCCGGTAGCGCGCACCTGTGCCAGGTCCACACGCAGCTTGCGCGCCAGCGCGCGCACCACCGGCATGGCGCGCACGCCGCCGACGGTAATGGCCTGCTCGCTCTGCACGGCGTTGGAGCTCTGCATCGCGCCGACCACGGTGCCGGCATCGTCGCGATCGCTGCTGCCATCGCCAGCATCGGCATCGGCAATTTCGCCGCCGTTATCGGAGGCCACCACGCGCGTGGTGTGCCCAGTCGCGCTGTCGCCGGTGCTGGGCGTGGGTGCGTGCGTCGGCGCCGGGCCATGCGAATGGCCGGTGTCCTGGCCGTCGGCGCGTTGCGGCTGCGAGGCATCCAGCGCGAACTGCGCCAGCACCGAGCCGGTCACGATCACATCGCCGGCGGCGCCGGCGAGCTTGACCACGGTCCCGGAAAACGGCGAGGGCACCTCGACCACCGCCTTGGCGGTTTCCATCGACACCAACGGGTCGTCCAGGCGCACGGTGTCGCCCTCCTTGACGAACCATTCCACGATGGTGGCGTCGGGCAGGCCTTCGCCCAGGTCGGGCAGGTGGAAATTCTTGTTGTCGCTCATGGCAGGTTCTCTTGCGCGGCCGGCAGCTGCGGCGTGGTGTCGTCGAGGAGTTCAAGGTCGGCGGCCGGCAGCCAGCCCTGCGTGCCGTCGGCACGTTCGGACCACCACCAGCCACCGTGTTCGTGATGCAGCAACACGTCCTCGCCTGTCTGGGCATCGAGTTCGCGTGCGTCGTAATCGCGCAGGGCTTCGGCCCGGCCGTCCCCCAGCGGGCGCAACCAGGCCAGCGGCGCCCAACCGGCGCGTCCGCTATCGGTCGTGACCCAGGCAAACGCCGGCCATTCTTCGTCGCGCACGCCCACGCCAACCTGCTGGCCTGCCTGGAAGCGGACCGGGTTGGCGTAGGCGGCGCGATGGTCGCAAAGCAGACGGGCGCGCATATCAGCCGGCAGCCACCGCGCGACGTGCCGCGGCGACGATGCGCTCCACGCTCGGCAGGAACTTCATTTCCAGCCGGAACAGCGGGATATGCGTGTCGTAACCGGTGACGCGTTCCACCGGCGCCACCAGGTCGTACATCGACTGTTCGGCCAGGCGCGCGGCGATTTCCGCACCGAAACCGGCGCTGCGCGGGGCTTCCTGCACGATCACGCAGCGGCCGGTCTTGGCCACCGATTCGGCGATGGTGTCGAAGTCCAGCGGGCGCAACGTGGCCACGTCGATAACTTCGGCGCTGATGCCTTCGCCAGCGAGTTTGTCGGCCGCCTCCAGTGCCTCTTTCACCTGCGCGCCCCAGGTCACCAGGGTGACATCGGTGCCGTCGCGCAGCACGAAGCACACATCCAGCGGCAGCGCTTGCCCGTCGTTGGCCACCACTTCCTTGTACTGGCGATAGATGCGCTTGGGCTCCATGTAGATGACCGGATCCGGGTCGCGGATGGCGGCCAGCAGCAGGCCATAGGCGCGCTGCGGCGAGGACGGCAGCACCACGCGCAGGCCCGGTACGTTGGTGAAGATGGCTTCGTTGGCTTCGCTGTGATGTTCCGGCGCGCGGATGCCACCGCCCCACGGCACGCGCAGCACCATCGGGCAATGCAGGCGGCCACGGGTGCGGTTGCGCAGGCGGGCGGCGTGGCAGATCAGATGGTCGACCATCGGATACACGAAGCCGTCGAACTGCGCTTCGGCCACCGGCTTCATGCCTTGCGCGGCCAGCCCGACGCTCAGCCCGGCGATGGTGGTTTCGTCCAGCGGCGTGTCCAGCACGCGGTCGCTGCCGAAGCGTTGCTGCAGGCCGGCGGTGGCACGAAACACGCCACCGTTGACGCCGACATCCTCGCCCAGCACCAGTACCGCGGGGTCGTGTTCCAGCTCCCAGGCTAGCGCCTGGGTGATGGCTTCGATCAGGGTGATGGGCGAACTCATGGCGATCTCTCCGCGCGTTGCCGCAGCGTTGTAGGGGGCACTGGCGTGCTGGGAGGTGTCGGCAGGCACATGGGTGAGCTCATCCATGGCGCGACTCCAGCGCCATCACCTCGGCGCGCTGTGCCAGCAACTCGGCCGGCGGGTCGCCGTAGAGGTAATCGAACATCGCTTCGACCGGCTGCACCGGCGTGTTGAGATAGGCGTTGACCTCTTCGTCCACGCGCGCGCTGCATTCGGCCTTCCAGGCGTCTTCCTGGGCGGCGTCCCACAGGCCTTGCGCGGTGAGGTAGCGGCGCAGGCGCAGCAGCGGTTCGCGCGCCCAGCCCTGCTTGACCTCTTCTTCGCCGCGATAGCGCCGCGCGTCGTCGGCGGTGGTGTGGTCGGACAGGCGATAGGTCAAAAACTCGATCACCGTGCCGCCATCGCCGGCCAGTGCGCGCACGCGTGCCTGACGCATGGCTTCGAGCACGGCAACCAGATCGTTGCCGTCCACCTGCAGGCACTGCAGGCCGCCGGCCAGGCCCTTCTGCGCAAGCGTCTGCGCGCCGGTCTGCGCCGAGCGCGGCACCGAGATCGCCCAGCCGTTGTTGATCACGCACAGGATCAGCGGCAGCTTGTAGGCGCCGGCCGAATTGAGTGCGGCATAGAAGTCGGTCTTGGAGCTGCCACCGTCGCCGCAGCAGGCCACCGCAACCTGCGGTTTGCCCTGCAGCTTGAACGACAGCGCCGAACCGGCCGCGTGCAGGCACTGGGTGGAAATGGGCACGCAGATCGGGAAGTCGATCGCCGCATCGGCATCGCGCGGATAGTCGCTGCCGCGCTCGTCGCCGCCCCAGTACAGCAGCACATCGCGCGGGCGCACGCCGCGTTCGAACATGGTGCCGTATTCGCGGTAGCTGGGCGCGAACACATCGCCGCTGCGCATCGAAGCGCCGATGCCCACATGCGTGGCCTCGTGGCCGATGCAGGCCGCGTAGGTGCCCAGCTTGCCGGTGCGCTGCAAGGCCACCGACTTGGTGTCGAAGGTGCGCACGAACAACATGCGCTTGAACAGGGCGAGCAGTTGTTGCGGGTTGGCGGCGTCGGCCGGAAGGTCGTCGCGGACCCATTGGCCGTCCGCGTCCATGTATTGCAGATAGTCGATCTGGAACTGCGCGGCTACGCTCATTGCGACGACACCTTCATCAAGAAGTTTCAAATGATATGAGTTGCCATGTTAAGGACGGCGAAGCAAAACGCTGTCCTGCACCGCAGCAGACAATCATGCTGGCTTGCACAAAAAAAAGGGCGCGGACCAGGCCGCGCCCTTTGTCGCAGTAGAGAACTGCGACGTGTTGCACTGCGATCAGCGGCGCCCATCACCTCCGCCGATCGGCGTCACGATCAGCGCAGTGTTGTCGGCTGGGTTGGCATCGGGCGAACGCGAGGTGGCCGTGGCCTGCACCCGCACCGCGCCGTCGGCCGGGATGGGCCTGGCAGCGACGGTCAGCTGGAACGTTGCCTGCGCGCCGGGCAGTACCACCGCGGCGGTGCTGCAGACGAAGCGGGCCCGACGCAGCGATTGGGTCTGCTTGTCGCAACGCCAGCCTTGCGGCGGTACCAATTGCGACAACGCCGACACCGTGTTGCCTTCGATCACCAGGCCGGAGCCTTGCGCCGGTGCGGCGCCGACATTGCTCACCAGCACGCGGTAGGTGGCGCTGAAGGCGGTGGTCGGCAGGCTGCTTGGGCCGTCGAAACGTACCGCCAGGTCGCTGCGGGGTTGCGCCTGTACCGTCACGCTGGCCGCATCGGTGTCGTTGCCCGACTGCGGATCGGGGGTTTGCGAAGCCGCCGATGCAGCCAGGGTCAACGTCCGTCCGGCCAATGCCGCACCCGCCTCCACCTGCACCGAGAAGTTCTGCGCGTTACCGGCTGCCAACGCTGCAATGGTGCAGGTGACCACCGTCTGGGTGCCGGTCTGCGGCGGTTGGCACACCCAGCCAGGTGCGGCGGTGACGCGTGGGCTCACTGCGGCATCGAACGCCAAGGCAACCGCAGCGAACGCCGCACTGTCGGGGCCGCGGTTTTCGACGTCCACACTGAAATCGATGCGCTCGCCTTCGGTGACCTGATCGCGCGCAGCAGTGACCGCCACGCCCAGGTCCGCATTGACCTGTTTGGTCATGCGCAACAGCACCACGGTGGGATCGTGATCGGACAGCCGCGTCGGCGTATTGGCATCGTTACGCGCGGTGCCGGGGAAGTCGGCATTGATGCGCGCGTGGCCCACCGACAGCGAGGCGATCTGCGGCGCGCGCATCAGCGCATCGTTGGCCAGGATGTGATCCAGCGACTGCACGTTGCCGTCGAAGGCGTACGAGTAGCTCTGGTCGGGCGTGTTGAACCAGGTCAGGTCGGTGTAATCCGGGTTGACCAGATCGGTGCCATCGCCGCCCACCACGGTCTGCGCATCCGGCGCCGGTTTGCCGGTGACGGTGCCCATCGCATCCACATAGCCGTCGTTGAATTCGAAGGCGTTGAAGTCGCCCATGACCAGCACTTTTTCGTCAGGGTTCAATTGCTGACGCGTCTGCAGCAGGCGCGCCAGATACTCGGCCTGCGCCTGGCGCTTGGCGCGGATGCGCATGCCGGCCGCATCGTCGGTTTCGGCGCCGTTGAGCGAACGCTGATGCACCACGATGGCGGTCAGCGGCAGCACGCGGCCGTCGGCCTGGTGCACGTTGGCGGTGAGCACCAGCGGCGGGCGGTCGTTGAGCAGGCTCACGCCGCCACCCGGCTCGGTCCAGGTGGTGGTCTTGCCTTCCTGAGCGATCGAGAGAACTTCCACGCGCGCCACGCCGCCGGCGATCTGTGCGGTCTTGACCAGGAAACCGACGTCGATGCCGCCCACGTCGTTGCCTTCCTGCAGGTACGCCACGTACTTGGGATCCTGCTGGCCGGCGGCCACCGCATCGGCGTTGACGCGCGCGGCCAGGGTCTGCAGCACGCTGAGGTTTTCCACTTCCACCGTGCCCAGGATGTCGGGCGTGTGCAGGTAGTTGCGGATCGCCAGCGAGGCCTTGTTGAGGCGGGCCTGGAAGGCGGCCGGCGTGAGCACCGGTTCGCCGATCGCCGGGTCGTTCTGGTCGTCGAAGAAGCGCTCCATGTTGTAGGTCGCCACGGCCACGTCGTCGGCCTGCGGTACCGGTGCCGGGCGCGGTTGGTCGGCACCGTTGCAGTTCACCTGCGGGGTGCGTTCCGGGTACAGCGTGTAGCGGCGGAAGCTGTAATCCAGCGGGCCGACGACATCGAGCACCTGGCAGCCGGAGGCCAGATCCAGCCGCTCGGCGCCGACGCCGGCACTGCCGACCGCGATCACTTCGGGATTGGTATTCCAGCGCGGCACGCCGGCAGGCGAGCCGGCCGGCAGCGGGTCGGGCAACTGCACGCCCGGCTCGCGGTAGGCGCGCGGCACGCCGGTGACCACGGCATGGAAGACGCCATTGCTGGTCGCCGTGGCGTTGGTCTCGTTGACGCTGCCGCCGGTGGGGGTATTGACGGTGAGGCTGGCGGCGGCCACGCGCATGCCTTCCAGCGCTTCGAGCTGATCGAAGGCACCGTTGGGGTTGGGGAAGTTCGCGCTCAACGCCACCGGCATCGGCAACGGGTTGCCGGTGGAATCGGCCAGCACGGTCAGGCTGCCGCCGATCTCGGTGAGCGGTGGCTGGGTGGGGTCGGCGGTGGGCACGTATTCGATCACCGTGCCCTGCACGCGCACCCGGTTGCCGATGGCGGCCGCCTCCGGCGGTGCGCTGCCGGTGTAGACGTACACGCCTTCGGAGGTGGACGGGTCGGCGTCGGCTTCGCTATCGGGCGCCTGCAGGAAGAACCCGGCGCTGCGGCGTGCCGTCACGATGCCCGAGGTGGCCACCACCTGGCCCTCCAGCGGCGAGCGCGCCCCCTTGCCCTGGATGGCGTGGATCGGCAACAGGCTGAAGTCGTCGTTGAGGATGGTGCCGGTGGCGCTCAGCGTGGCCGGCAGCGCGCCGGTGAGGCCGCTGATCTGCAGCCGGAAGCTTTCATCCGGCTCCGGCGTGGTGTCGCCCAGGACATCGACGGAAATGGTGGCGCTGCGTTCGCCAGCGGCGATGCGCAGGGTGGTGGCGGGCAGGGCGACATAGTCGCTGCCGGCAGTGGCGGTGCCATCGACGGTGGCGGCGGTGAAGCTCACCCCGCTCGCACCGGCCGGCTGGCTCAGGCTCAGGGTGAACACCAAGCTGCGGGTGCCGGCATTGCCTTCGGCCTGGCTGACATCGGCCAGCGTGGCGACCGGCTGGCCGCCGCCGCTGCACAGGCGCGCGGGGCTGGCGGCATTGCGCGGGGCAGGCGCGCCGGTGGCGAAGTCGGCGGCGTTGGTGTCGGTATCGGTGCAACCGTCGTTGCCGCGCAGCACCGCCAGCGTGTTGCTGGGGGCCGGCGTGGGCGCATTGCCTTCGGCGCAGCTGGCGGTGCTGCCGTAGCCGACCAGATCGGCATTGCCGGTGGGGCAGGTGCCGCTCAACGCGGAGGCGCTATTGCTCAGCGCCACCTTGCCGGCGGTGCCGCTCATGGCCAGCGTGCCGGTGGCATCGGGCGTGGGCAGCGCCACGCTGCCGCCGCTGCCGTCGGCCTGCTTGATCAGGTAATAGCCGCCGGCCGGGACAGTGCCCGCCAGCGGGGTGACCTGCCAGCTGCTGCCGGCCGCGGAGGCGTACTGCACCGACCAGCCGTCCAGGCTGACCGGGGCACTGCCGATGTTGTGCAGCTCGATGAAATCGCTGCGGAGGGTGGCGCCGCTATTGCCGCCACCGCCGTAGACCTGGCTGATGACGACCTGGGCATTGGCGTGGCCGGCCACGGCCAGCGCACACAGAAATACGGCTGCACGACGCTGCAACACATGCATGAGATGAGAGTCCCCTGATCCTTGAGACGTGAAACGCTCCCCTGGTCCGGCCACGTCCCTGGCCGGCAGCGCCGTTCGATTCTGCATGAATTTGCAGACCTAGGTTGACGATATGGTGACAGCGGCGCAGTGGCTGAGACCGCACCGGGCGCCTGCCAAGTGGTTCAAAGCTGAAGGAAGCGGGCTCGACGCTGAGGCCCGGGCGTGCCAATCGTGCATACGGATTTTCTACGAGGCACCTGCGCACGTATCTCGCTGGCCCCGATCCCCTCAGGCAATCCCGCCAGGGCTGCAAGCAGCCAGCCAGGGCCGGGGATAGCCGTGGCCCAATACGCTTCGCCATCCGCCATCCGCCATCCGCCATCCGCCAATCCCGAATCCCGAATCCCGAATCCCGGCCGCTGCGTTACCCTGCGTGGCCCGATCTTCAGCGCGATGCCATGCCCGTCGACAAGAACCTGCGTGACCTGGAACCTGGCATCCACACCGACCTGGAGGGGCGGCTGACCTACGGCGGGTATCTGCGGCTGGATCAACTGCTGTCTGCGCAGCAGCCCCTGTCCGAGCCGGCGCATCATGATGAAATGCTGTTCATCATCCAGCACCAGACCTCCGAGCTGTGGCTGAAGCTGCTGGCGCACGAGTTGCGCGCGGCCATCGTGCATCTGCAGCGCGACGAAGTCTGGCAATGCCGCAAGGTGCTGGCGCGCAGCAAGCAGGTCCTGCGGCAACTGACCGAGCAGTGGTCGGTGCTGGAAACGCTCACCCCGAGCGAGTACATGGGGTTTCGCGACGTGCTGGGGCCGTCGTCGGGCTTCCAGTCGCTGCAATACCGCTACATCGAGTTCCTGCTCGGCAACAAGAACCCGCAGATGCTGCAGGTGTTCGCCTACGACCCGCACGGCCAGGCGCGGCTGCGCGAGGCGCTGGAAGCACCCAGCCTGTACGAGGAGTTCCTGCGCTATCTGGCGCGCTTCGGTCACGCGATTCCGCAGCACTACCAGGCCCGCGACTGGACCGCCGCACACGTGGCCGACGACAGCCTGCGGCCGGTCTTCGAGCGCATCTACGAAAACACCGACCGCTACTGGCGCGAGTACGCGCTGTGCGAGGACCTGGTGGATGTGGAAACCCAGTTCCAGCTGTGGCGCTTCCGCCACATGCGCACGGTGATGCGGGTGATCGGCTTCAAGCGCGGCACCGGCGGCTCCAGCGGCGTCGGCTTCCTGCAGCAGGCGCTGGCGCTGACGTTCTTCCCGGAACTGTTCGACGTGCGCACCTCGGTGGGCGTGGACGGCCGCCCCCCGCAAGGCGCCCCGGACGCCGCGCAGGGCTGAGCAAGGCCAGGCATGCGCAAGGGCAAGGCAAGCGCACGCAAGCGCTTGTGCTTTCGGAACAGGGCCGGCGCGATCTCACGCCGGCCCCTGGTGCCCCAGCACGCGGCCAAATTCCGCCAACTCCACCCACGGCCATCAGGCAGCTGACTCCGGCGAATTTGACGCGTACATGACGTCTAAGTGATCCTCGCGCGTCGCCCGGGCTCGCCTCGGTGCACCCAGCCATCACTGAATACGCAAGGGACCTCTATGAGCGTTGACGCGACCGCGCCGACATCCGCCTCCACACCGCCGCAGCCGCCGGCGCCTCCCGAGTTCCCCACGTTGCTCGGCCACCCCCGGCCGTTGTGGCTGCTGTTCATGACCGAATTCTGGGAACGCTTCGCGTTCTACGGCATTCGCTGGGCGCTGGTGTTGTACATCGTGGCGCAGTTCTTCAATGGCGATGCCACCGGCCAGGCGCCGGCGGGGCGGACCTATGGCGCCTACCTGGCGCTGGTGTACGCGGCGGCGATCTTCGGCGGCTACGTGGCCGACCGCGTGCTCGGTTACCAGCGCTCCATCCTGGTCGGGGCGGCCGTCATGGCGACCGGCCTGTTCCTGATCGCCATTCCCGACCACACCATGTTCGAGATCGGCCTGGCCACCGTGGTGGTCGGCAACGGGCTGTTCAAACCGAACATTTCCACCATGGTCGGCAAGCTGTATTCGGTGGCCGATCCGCGCCGCGACAGCGGCTTCACCATCTTCTACATGGGCATCAACCTGGGCGCGATGATCTCGCCGGTGTTGACCCAGTTGCTGGCCGAAAAGGTGTTCGGCACTGAAGTCATGCCGTCCTACAAGATGGTGTTCATGGCTTCCGGCGTGGGCATGCTGATCAGCCTGGTGTGGTTCTGGTTCGGCCGCGTCCAGCTCAAGGGCATCGGCGCCCCGGCGCCCAACGCGCAGGGCATGGGCCGCGTGCTGATGGTGCTGGTGGGCTGCTTGCTGGCGATTCCGGGCGTGTACTTCCTGCTCGCCGTCGGTGCGGACGTGTTGCAGATCGTGCTGACGGTGCTGTTCATCGGCCTGTCGGTGATGCTGCTGGTGGAAGGCATCCGTGAAGGCAAGGTACAGCGCGACAAGGTGATCGCGATGCTGATCATCTTCGCTTTCAACGTGCTGTTCTGGATGTTCTTCGAACAGGCCGGCAGCTCGTTTACCTTCCTGGCCGACAACATCGTCAACCGCAATTTCGGCAGCTGGACCTTCCCTACCGCCTGGTTCCAGTCGGTGAACTCCATCGCCATCATTGCGCTGGCACCGGTCATCGCGTGGATCTGGGTCAAGTCCGGCCGCTTCAATCCGTCGATTCCGCGCAAGTTCGGCCTGGGCCTGCTGTTCAACGGCCTGGCCTTCCTGCTGCTGATGTTTGCGCTGTCCAGCCTGGTCAACGACGCCGGCAAGATTCCGTTCTGGACCCTGTTCATGGTCTACGTCATCCAGTCGGTCGGCGAGCTGTGCCTGTCGCCGATCGGCCTGTCGATGGTGACCAAGCTGGCCCCGGTACGCCTGGTCGGTTTCGGCATGGGTGGCTGGTTTTTGTCCACCGGCATCGGCAACAACCTGTCGGGCATTTTCGCCGGCCATGTCAGCGGAAACGAAGGCATGAGCGTGTCCTCGGCGCTGGGTGGGTATACGTTCGGGTTCTGGGCGCTGGTGGGCGCCGGCGCGTTGCTGTTCCTGATCGCGCCGCTGATCAATAAATTGATGCATGGTGTGAAGTGAGGAGAACAGCGATGCCGATCAAACCCCTTGTCTGTGGCCTGCTGCTGACCGGTCTGTTGAGCGCCTGCGGGCAGACCAGCAGCCCGCAGGAGGCGCCCAAGCCGTTGGATACCTCGATGCAGAAGCCGCCCAGCGCCGATCCCAGCCAGCCGGTGTCTTCGGGCAACACGCCGACCGCGGCCGACATCGCCGCGGCCGCTGCGCTCAATGCGCAATACGATCCCTCGCGCGATCCGGCGGCCGATCTGGAGACGGCCAAGGTCGAGGCCAAGCGCGGCGGCAAGCGCATCGTGCTCAATGTCGGCAATGCCGCCTGTGAGCCCTGCAAGGCGCTGGACGAGTTGATGGGCGGCGATGCGGAGCTGCGCAGCTTCCGCGACGCGCACTTCGTGGTGGTCAAGGTCAATCGCGATGCAGCCAACGAGAACGCTGCCTTCCTGTCGGCGTTCGCCCAGCTCAACGACGCCCCGTCGCTGCTGGTGCTGGACAGCGACGGCAAGCTGCTGACCACGCAGTCCGGCCCGGAGTTGCGCAAGGGCGAGGGTTTCGACCGCAAGAAGCTGTTCGATTTCCTCAAGCAGTGGGCGCCACCGCAGGCCTGACGTTGCGCGAACGCGTCACACAAAAACCCCCGCATTGCTGCGGGGGTTTTTATTTGCATCGTGCCGATGGCTATCGCCCGGCGCGAACTCAGCCTGTGACTTCCACGCGCGCAGCCCTGGCGCGATGTGATGAGGCCTTGCTGGCGACGGCAGCCACACCGGCATGCGATGCGCTGCGTCAATGCGTGATTTGCGAGCCAGCGAACAGTCGTTTCCGAGCGCGCCGACAATCTATCGAAATCACGCGAGGGCGCCGCGGCACGGCATCCAGGCCAGTGCTGCGCCAGCGCCGATTGCAACCGGATCCGATCCTGTGCGGCGCCAAGGCACCACGCATTGGCTCCCGGCGTAGCGCTGCTCAGTCCTTGCTGGCCATGCGCGGCAGCCCGTCCTTGGCCAGCCGGTCGATCAGCGTTTCCAGGACCTGCTGTTCTTCGGCGCTGAACACCGACATCAGCCGTTGTTCCATCTCGTTGACCAGCGGCGCGACGGTCTCGTAGACCTGCCGCCCGGCCGGCGACAACGCCAGCATCGAGCGGCGGCGATCGTCGCCATGGGTCTCGCGGCGGATGAAGCCGCGCTCCAGCAGGCGCGCCACGGCGCGGCTGACTGCCACCTTGTCCATCGCCGTGCGGTCGGAGACCTCGCTGGCCGAGGAACCCGGATACAGCGCCAGGATCGTGATCACCCGCCACTCGGGAATCGCCATGCCGTAACGATCGCCGTATACCTTGGCGATGTTGCTGCTGATCCGGTTGGACAGCACGCTCAGGCGATACGGCAGGAACTGCTCGAGGTTGAGCAGCACGGGATATTGCGGCGGGTGGGGGCTGTCGAGATCGCTCATGTTGCACTGTGTCTTGATTTTGGTTTCATTTGCAACTACAAACCGAGGGTGGCCTGCGCATTCTCGCGGGTCTTCTGCTACTCCGCATAGCCCTGCGGCCCCCCAAGCGTGGAGAAACGAAGATGAGCGCACAACCGAACACCACCGCAACCCGCCCCGATCCTGGCATGCAGGTCACCACCTTCGACAATCCGATGGGCATCGACGGCTTCGAGTTCGTCGAATTCGCCGCACCGGCCGGCCAGGGGGAACAGCTGCACGATTATTTCCGCAAGATGGGCTTCAGCGCGGTGCTGCGTCACCGCAGCCGCCCCATTACCGTCTATCGCCAGGGCGGGGTCAACTTCCTGCTCAACGAAGATCCCGATTCGTTCGCTGCCGATTTCGCCGCCGCGCACGGCCCCTGCGCCTGCGGCTTTGCCATCCGCTTCCGCACCCCGTCCGAGACCGTGCTGCAGACGGTGCTGGGCAACGGCGGTGAAGCCGTGCAGAACAAGCCCGACACCCGCGCGGTTCCGGCGCCGGTGGTCAAGGGAATCGGCGATTGCATGCTGTACCTGGTGGACCGTTACGGTGAGGCCGGCAGTATCTACGACGCCGATTTCGAGCCGATCGACGGTGCCGACCAGCACCCGGCCGGCTTCGGACTGACCTTCATCGACCACCTGACCCACAACCTGTATTTCGGCAACATGCAGCGCTGGTCGGACTATTACGAGCGCCTGTTCAACTTCCGCGAGATCCGCTATTTCGACATCAAGGGCGCCAAGACCGGCCTGGTGTCCAAGGCGATGACCGCGCCGGACGGCATCGTGCGCATCCCGCTCAACGAATCCTCCGACCCCAAGAGCCAGATCAACGAGTATCTGGACGCGTATCAGGGCGAAGGCATCCAGCACATCGCCTGCTTTACCGACGACATCTACACCAGCGTGGAAAAGATGCGCGCCGCCGGCGTGAGTTTCCTGGATACGCCGGACACGTATTTCGATGTGGTGGACCTGCGCATCCCCGCGCATGGCGAAGATGTCGAACGCCTGCGCCGCAACAAGATCCTGATCGACGCCGACCCCGATACCAAGCAGCGCAAGCTGCTGCAGATCTTCACCACCAACTGCATCGGCCCGATCTTCTTCGAGATCATCCAGCGCAAGGGCAACGAAGGCTTTGGCGAAGGCAATTTCCAGGCGTTGTTCGAAAGCATCGAGCGCGATCAGATCAAGCGCGGGGTGCTTTGAGGGCGGGGATTGGGTATTGGTGATTCGGGATTCGGGATTCGGGATTCGCTTGGAGCAAGACCCTCGAGCGCCACCTCAGCAAGACCAGGCTGTCTGATAAGAAAAGCCCATGAAAACGGACGTGCTTGAAGCCCCTCTCCCCACGGGAGAGGGGTTGGGGTGAGGGTACGGTGGAGCGATGAAAATCAAACCGCCATTGCCTACCGTCACCCGTGCCCACGCCCGTGCATCGCGTCGCCACATGACCGAGGCAGAGCGTGCACTTTGGCGCCGTCCGCGTGGGAATCAGCTCCAAGGCTTCAAGTTCCGAAGGCAGCATCCGATTCCACCGTACATCGCAGACTTTTGTTGCATTGAAGCTAAGGTGATTGTTGAGTTGGACGGATCGCAGCATCAGGCATCCTTCGATCAGGCAAGGACGCGGTGGCTTCAATCGAAAGGCTGGATCGTGCTGCGCTTTTGGAACAACGATGTGCTGCTTTCACTCGATGCTGTGGTTGAGGCGATCTTCACGATAGTCGCGACGCCGTACCCTCACCCCAACCCCTCTCCCGGTGGGAGAGGGGCTTGAACATTGCGTTTCTCTAACATCGCACCTCCCTGCAATCATCGCACCTCCCTGCAACGGTGGTGCCGCAACCAAAGAGCCCACGCCCATGCATGACCAGACTTCCTACATGACCGGCTTCGGCAATGAGTTCGCAACCGAGGCGGTGGCCGGCAGTCTGCCGGTCGGGCAGAACTCACCGCAGCGCGTGGCGCATGGCCTGTACGCCGAGCAGTTGTCCGGCACCGCCTTCACCGCGCCACGCGGCGAGAACCGGCGCAGCTGGCTGTACCGCATTCGTCCGGCAGCGGTGCATGGGCGTTTCTCGCTGATCGAGCAGTCTCGGCTCCACAACGACTTCGGCGGCGGCCCGGTGCCGCCGGATCAGCTGCGCTGGAGTCCGTTGCCGTTGCCGTTGCCGGCCACGCGCACCGATTTCGTCGATGGCCTGTACACCATGGCCGGCAATGGCAGCCCGGAGGCGATGACCGGCGTGGCCGTGCATCTGTATGCGGCCAACGCCTCCATGCGCGATCGTTTCTTCTACGACGCCGACGGCGAGCTGCTGCTGGTGCCGCAGCTTGGCCGGTTGCGGGTCTGCACCGAACTGGGCGTGCTTGAACTGGAGCCGCAACAGATCGGCGTGATACCGCGCGGTGTGCGTTTCCGGGTGGAACTGCTCGATAGTGAAGCGCGTGGCTACGTCTGCGAAAACTTCGGCGGCCTGCTGCGCCTGCCGGACCTGGGGCCGATCGGCGCCAATGGCCTGGCCAATCCGCGCGATTTCCAGACCCCTCGCGCCGCCTTCGAACAACGCGAAGGCAGGTTCGAACTGGTGGCCAAATTCCAGGGCCATCTCTGGCGTGCCGACATCGGTCACTCGCCGCTGGATGTCGTCGCCTGGCACGGCAATTACGCGCCTTATCGTTACGACCTGCGTCGCTTCAACACCATCGGCTCGATCAGTTTCGATCATCCCGATCCCAGCATCTTCACCGTGCTGACCTCGCCCAGCGACACGCACGGGACGGCAAACATGGATTTTGCGATTTTCCCGCCGCGTTGGCTGGTGGCACAGCACACCTTCCGCCCGCCGTGGTTCCATCGCAACGTCGCCAGCGAATTCATGGGCCTGGTGCATGGCGTCTACGATGCCAAGGCCGAAGGCTTCGCGCCCGGTGGCGCCTCGTTGCATAACTGCATGAGCGGGCACGGCCCGGATGCGGCCACCTTCGACAAGGCGTCACAGGCAGATCTCACGCGCCCGGACGTGATCGCCGACACCATGGCCTTCATGTTCGAAACGCGCGCGGTGTTGCGCCCTACGCAGCAGGCATTGAACGCCGCCCATCGGCAAGCCGATTACCAGCAGTGCTGGTCCGGATTGCGCGCTGCGTTTCAACCGCCGACAACGGAAGACGCAACCTAGCGCGTGGTCAAGACCTCGCAAGCAATTGGCAGATGGTGCGGACGATGCTCAGGCACACGGTGCCTGGAGTGGATGACGGCCAGATGCCTGCCCCGAGTACCAGCCGGCTGCACCTGGCGGCTGAGCGGCAGGTTGTCCGACGCTCTCAAGCCGGACTGCAGCTGCTCTGTCAGCGCGCCAGCGATGTGATGCGAGCGGTGGGTGCGCGAGCGCGGCCGTTGCGGTGATGCGGCGCTCGGCTCCAGCCCCTGCGCATGTTGAGCGACTCGGCACGAGCCGGTCGGCGCGCGCTGGCCACCACTGCCAGATCACGCGGATGTATCACGCGGCTTGCAAGGTCTCCGGCAGCAGCTCGCCGATCCGTGTACGGACACGTTCGGCGTAGCTCGCCGAGGTGATCTGCGGCAGCGCGTGCAACGCCTCGGCGATGGTCGTGCGGATCTGATCGTCGTCGCGCGCGGCGTGCAGTTGCCGATGCAGCGCAGCGGCAAGGGCATTGCGTTGCAACTGCAGGATATCGAGCAAATACAGGCGTGCATTGGTCGCTGCACGGCGACGCAGGCGCCGCAGCTCTTCTTCGCTGGGCCCTGCGTCCGGTAGGGCCACGGGTGCTTCGTGCACATCGGGCAGCGCGGCAGTGGCTGCCGTGCGCGTTTGACCCGCAGCACCGCCTGCAGCGGGTCCAAGATCCAGATACCCCATCGCGCACAGGCTCTGCACCAAGCCGGTGCCGTCGCCGCCCAGCAGCATGGCGAGCGTGGCCAGATCGCGCTGGCCGTCGGCCAGGATCAACGCGCGCCGTTGCAGCAGCGTCAGCGGGCTGCGGTGCGATTGCAACGTGGTTAGGGCGAGCTCGGTCTTGCGTGGGATCATGGCGGCGGTCCTGCGAAGCCAATAGCGTGACGCCCGCCAATGAAGCGCCGATGACATGGCGGCGACGGTGTGTGGCCACGCTCTGCACATGGTCGCGATGGTGGCTGTGTACGCTGTACTGCAACTCTAGGAAACGCGCAGATGACATACAGACTATTGGGCCTGATGAGCGCATTGCTCGTACTGACCAGCTGCAACCGCGCCGACCAATCGCCCGCGCCGGCCGCGCCCGCCAACGCCGAGCACGTACCGGTTGCGGCCGCTGACGATCAACCGGCGGCCACTGTCCCGCCGGCCACGGCGCCAGCTGGCACATTTCCTCCGCGCACCCAGCAGGACCCCGCTGCGCTTGCGCGCATGGATGGCTATGGCGACTTGCGCTTTGGGATGGATGCCGGCCAGGCGCGGGCTGCCTGGGGTGGCGATTTGCAGGGCGAGGCGGCACCCGATAATGGCTGTTACCTGCTGCGCCCACGGTGGGCCAGCGATGCGCGTCGCTTGGGCTTCATGTTCGAAGGCGGGCAATTGGTGCGCTTGCAGACCAACGAAGCGAAAGAGACGGCGCCGGGCGGCGGCAAGGTCGGCATGACATTGGCGCAGCTGCATGCGTTGTACCCCGACGGCCTGACCGAGCAGCCGCATAAGTACATTCCAGGCGCGCTGACGCTGCGTCTCCCCGACGCTGCCACGCAGACCGCGCTGGTATTCGAGACCGATGCAGACGGCAAAGTCACCAGCTGGCGCGTGGGCAAGCCGCCGCAGGTGGATTACGTCGAAGGCTGCGGCTGACATGCAAGGTGCGATGGCGGTGTCGTCTTGCGCAGGCGTTTGTATCCTGCGCTAGCGGAGGGTGTGTCATTCCTGCTGCGGCCCATGCGTCGCGCCGGTGGGCGATGGTGGGCGGTCGCAGAATCGCTCTGCGCAACGGTGGCACAGCGCTGCGCGTGGTTGTTGAGTCGCGCCACACTGCAGTTGCATGCCCATCTGTGGTTGGCGAACGCACGAAGTGAGCGCTCGTGAGTCGATACCCCATGTGCCGGCGACCGGCTCAGCCAGTTGCGCCGTTGAGAAGGTTCTGGGCAGCAACCGGACCTGATCGGCAAACAATCCACGCCGGGCAGCAACGCCTCAGCCACCCTCGGACGCAGGCCCCGGATGCTGCTTCTCGGTTTCTTCGTTCTCGCCAAGATCGCCTTTGACCTGCGGCAATCCTTCCTGCTGCGCGTCGCCGTGGTTCGGTACTTCCGGGCGGTTTTCCATCATCAGCGACAGCGCTGCCTTGGCCATCAAGTGCGCGCTGATCGGTGCGGTGATGAACAGGAATACGGTGATCAGCAATTCGCGCGGCTGCGGGTCCACGCCGAGAAACAGGTGGTATCCCACTGAGGCCAGCAACACGCAGCCCACGCCCAGCGTGCTGGCCTTGGTCGGTGCATGCAGGCGCTTGAAAAAGTCCGACAGCTTCACCAGGCCGAAAGCGCCGATCAGGATGAAAAACGTGCCCGCCAGCAGCAAGGCGCTGAGCAAGTATTCGGTGAGGGCGATCATTCGACGATACTCCGCCGCAACACGTACTTGCTCAGTACCACGGTGCTGCCGAAGCCGAGCATCGCAATGACCAGGGCCGCCTCGAAGTAGATCGGCGAATCCAGGCACATGCCCAGCAGCATCAATTCGGCAATGGCGGTGACCGAGAGCGTGTCCAGCGCCAGGATGCGGTCTGGCACGGTCGGCCCGCGCAGCAGCCGCCATAAGGCCATCAGGATGGCCAGGCCCACCGCGTGCATGCAGATCACGATGGTTGATTCGATGAACATGTGGCCGGTCATGGAAAGATCTCCATCAGGGGCTTTTCGTAGCGGGTCTTGATCTCGGCAATCAAGGCCTGCGGATCGTCCAGATGCAGTACGTGCACCAGCAGATATTTGCGGTCGTCCGACAGCGCGGCCGAGACGGTCCCCGGGGTCAGCGTGATCATGCTGGTCAAGGCGGCAATGCCGTGGATGTTGGCGATGTCCAGCGGCACCCAGATGAAACCGGGATGGATACGCGATTCTGGCCCGAGCACCTGCGCAGCGACCTTGATGTTGGAGCGCACGATGTCGCCCGCGGCCACCAGCAGCATGCGTGGCACCGAGCGCAGCGAGCCGATCTGTGCGAACTCGCGGTCCAGCCGCGCTGCAAAGATCGGTACCACCACGCCCAGCAGCATGCCCAAGACCCATTGCTGCGGGCCGAAGCTATCGCTGAGCAGCAGCCAGAACACGAAGACCGTCACGCTCAAGGGCGGCGAGGGAAACAGGCGGCGACGCAGTGGCAGACGCGTGTTCATGGCTGCCTCCGTTGCGGCGTGGTGGCGCGGACCTGGTCAACATACGCGCCGGGGTCGCGCAACTGCGCAGCGGCCGCATCGGTGTAATGCATCAGGGGACCTGCGGCGCCGGTCATCGCAACCAGCCCGCTCAGCAACAGCACCGTGGCGGCGGTCTCCACCGGACGCATGCGGCCACGCCGCGGCGGCTGCAGTTCCGGCGCATTTTCCGCCGCCGCCGGCACCCGCCAGAACAAGCGTACGCCGGCGCGGGTGAGGCCGATCACGATCAGCAGGCTACTGCCGAGCACCGCGATCCACACCGGCCCGACCAGCCCTTCAGGCACGTGTTGCAGCAATGCGGCCTTGGCCAGAAATCCGGAGAGTGGCGGCAACCCGGCCACCGCCACCGCGGCAATCATGAACATCGTGCCCGGAATGGCCCGCCCCGGCAGCGGCGCCACTACTTCCTTGCGGTCGCTGGCACTGCCGCGGCGACGGCGGATCAGGTCAGAGACCATGAACAACGCAGCGGCGACAAAGCTGCTGTGCGGCAGGTAATACAGCCCCGCGCCCAGTGCGCCGGCATCGTCCAGCGAAAACGCGATGAACAAGGTCGCTGCCGAAAACACCACCAGGTACGACACCATCACCCGCAGCCGCGATGCGGCCATCACCCCGAACGCGGCCATCAGCAGCGTCGCGATGCCCAGCCACAACAGCGCGTGGCTACCGAAGCCGTGCAGCGCGCCGGCACCGGCGCCGAACCACAACGACGATACCCGCAGCGCTGCGTACAACCCCACCTTGGTCATGATGGCGAACAATGCAGCCACCGCCGCCGGCGCACGCGAATAGGTTTCCGGTAGCCACAGATACAGCGGCAGCAGCGCGGCCTTGCTGCAGAACACCAGCAGCAACAAGCCCAGCGTGGCCTTTGCCAACGGCACGTCCTGCGCCGGCAGATCGGCAATGCGCTGCGACAGCTCGGCCATGTTGAGCGTGCCGAACACACCGAACAGCAGGCCCAGCGCAATCAGGAACAACGTCGACGCACACACGTTGAACACCACGTAATGCAGGCCCACCCGCATCTGCAACCCGCGCCCGCCGCTGAGCAGCAGGCCGTAGGAGGCGATGAGCATCACCTCGAAGAACACGAACAGGTTGAAGATGTCGCCGGTCAGGAATGCGCCGTTCAAGCCCATCAACTGGAACTGGAACAATGCATGGAAATGCGGTGCGCGCCGGTCCCAGCCTGCGCATGCATGTAGCAGGCACGCAGAGCCCAGGATCAAGGTCGTCAGCAGCATCCATGCCGACAAGCGGTCGCCCATCAGCACGATGCCGATGCGCGCCGGCCAGTCGCCGAGCAGATAGACCAGGATCTGGCCGTCGGCCGCGCGTGCGAACAGGGCGATGACCGCCGCAGCCAACAAGGCGATGCTGACCCACGCCACGCTGCGCTGCACGCGCGGCCCATAGCGGCGGTGCTCGACGAACAACGATGCCGACGCGCCCAGCATCGGGATCAGGATGGGCAGGATCAGCAGATGGTTCATCGCCGGGCCTGCCGCGTATCCGTGCCGGTCGCGGCATCTTCGTGCGCATCCACATGGTCGCTGCCATTGTCGCTACGGCTGCGGATCGCCAGCACCAGGCTCACCGCGGTCATCGCAAACGCGATCACGATGGCGGTCAGCACCAGGGCCTGCGGGAGCGGATCGGTGTGATGCATCAGCTCGGCCGGCACGCCGTCGCGCAACACCGGCGCCTGGCCACTGCGCAGGCGCCCACCGGCAAAGATCAGCAGATTGGTCGCATACGACAGGAAGGTCATGCCCAGGATCACATCGAAGCTGCGCGCGCGCAGCAGCAGATAGATCGCCAGTGCGGTGAGGACGCCGATCGCGCTTGCCATTGCCAATTCCATCAATGCTGCTCCGCGGTGCGTGTCGAACGTTGGGTGGGGTCGATCTCGCCGCGCTGCGAACTGCGCGTACGCGAGGGCTTGATGGTGCCCATCATCGACAGCATCAACATCGCCGCACCGAACACCACCAGGTACACGCCGGTATCGAAGCCCAGCGCACTGGCCAGTTCCAGCTCGCCCAATAGCGGCAGCGGAATTTCCAGATGTCCGCTGCTCAGGAACGGCAGCCCGAACACCAGCGAGCCGGCGCCGCTGACCAGCGCGCACAACAAGCCGATGCCGATCAGGCGGATGTAGTCGAAACCAAAGCGCGACTCCACCGAGGCCGTCCCCTGAATCACGTACTGCATCAGCAATGGCACCGCCAACACCAGCCCGGCAATGAAGCCGCCGCCCGGCGCATTGTGCCCGCGCAGGAACAGGAACAGCGACACCGTCAATGTCAGCGGGAACATGATCTGCGCCAGATCGGCCGGCACCGGCAACTTGATCGGCGGCCCCGGCATGGTGCGCTCCGGTGCCATGCGCGCGCGGCGCAGCAAGGCGTGCACCACCAGCCCGGCGATGGCGAAGACGGTGATCTCGCCAAAGGTATCGAAGCCCCGGAAATCCACCAAAATTACGTTGACCACATTGCGCCCATACGCTTCGGGCAAGGCGCGCTGCAGCAGTTCGCCGGCGACCGAATGGCTGGGTTGCGTCATCAAGGTATACGCCAACGCCGCAAGACCGGCACCGCCGGCAATGGCAATTGCGGCATCACGCATCTTGCGCAGCCGCGCACGTTCGGGCAACGAGCGCTCGGGCAGGTAGTTCATCGCCAGCAGCATCAGCACCAGCGTGACCATTTCCACCAGCAACTGCGTCAGCGCCAGATCCGGCGCCGACAAGAACACGAACGTCAGGCTGACCGCCAGCCCGGTGCCGCCGAGCACCAGCACCGCCAACAGGCGCTGCTTGTACAGGAACAGGCTGCCCAGGGCGCATGCGATCATCAACAGCCACACCATCCACCCCAGCGCCGGCATTGGCATGGGTGCAGGCCATTGCGGCAATGCACCGCCTTGCAGGAACGGCACCAGCGCCACCACGACCGCGCTTAGCACCAGCAGCATCAACATGCGCTGCAGGTTGCCGTTGGTGACGGCGTCGGTCATGCGTGCGGTGGCACTGAACAAGGCACGCAGGTTCCATTGGAACAGTGCCTTTCCCGGCGAACGGTTCTGGATTGCATACAGATCCAGCGTGCGGCGCAGCGCCACGTACAACAACGCACCGCCGACGATGCCGGCAACGCTCATCGCCAGCGGCAAATTGACGCCATGCCACAGCGCCAGGCTGTAGTCGGGCAGCCGGTCGCCCAAGATCGCGGTGGCACCGGCGCGCAATACGGGCGCCACTGTCCATGCCGGCACGATGCCCACCGCCACGCAGGTAAGTACCAGCACGTCGACCGGAATCCGCATCCAGCGCGGCGGCTCGTGCGGCGTGGTGTCCAGCGCGCGCGGGCCTTCGCCGAAGAACGTGTCGTGCACGAAGCGCAGGCTGTACGCCACGCCCAGCAGGCCGGCCAGCAGCGCAGCGGTGCTGGCCAGGATGCGCATCAGTTGCGGCGCTTCGGTATCCAGCGCAACCGCGAAGAACATTTCCTTTGACAAGAAGCCGTTGAGCAGCGGAATGCCGGCCATGGCCAGCGAAGCGGTGATGGCCAGCGCGCTGGTCACCGGCATCAACCGGCGCAGATTGCCCAGCTTGCGCATGTCGCGCGTGCCGGTCTCATGGTCGATGATGCCGGCGGCCATGAACAACGACGCTTTGAAGACCGCATGGTTGATGAGGTGAAACACGCCGGCCACCACCGCCATCGGCGTGGACAGGCCGAACAGCATCGTGATCAGGCCCAGATGCGAAATGGTCGAGTACGCCAGCACGCCCTTGAGATCGTGCTGAAAGATGGCGTGCCAGGCGCCCAACAGCACCGTGATCGCGCCGATGCTGGTCACCGTATAGAAAAACAGATCGGTACCGGCCAGCGCCGGATGCAAACGCGCCAGCAAAAATACGCCGGCCTTCACCATCGTGGCCGAATGCAGATACGCCGACACCGGCGTGGGCGCCGCCATTGCGTGCGGCAACCAGAAGTGGAACGGGAACTGCGCGCTCTTGGTGAAGATGCCCAGCAACACCAGGCCCAGCGCGTACGGATACAGCGGGCTGGCGCGGATCACATCGCCGGCGGCCAGGACGGCATCGAGCTGAAAACTGCCCACGATGCGGCCGATCATCAACACGCCGCCCAATAACGCCAGGCCGCCGCCGGCAGTCAGCACAAAGGCCATGCGTGCGCCTTCGCGCGCGTCCTTGCGGTGCGACCAGAAACCGATCAACAGGAACGAGCTGATGCTGGTGAGTTCCCAGAACACCATCAGCAAGAGCAGGTTGCCCGACAACACCATGCCGAGCATCGCGCCCATGAACAGCAAGAGATAGGCAAAAAAACGCGACGCGCTATCGCGTGGGCTCAAATAGTAATGCGCGTACAGCACCACCAGCGCACCGATGCCCAGCACCAGCAGTGCGAACATCCAGGCCAGGCCATCGAGCCGCAGCGAAAACATCAGGCCAATCTGCGGCAGCCACGCGTGCTCGCTGGCAATCACCTCGCCGCGCAGCACCGCGGGCGTCAACAGCGCCAGCACCAGCAGCCCGGCCAACGGCGCGGCCGCAGCCAACCACGCAGTGATCGAACGGGAGGCGCGCCAGAGCAGCGCAGCGGCAGCGGCCATGACAAATGGCAGCGCCAGCAGAATTTCCAGCGAGAAAGGCATGCAGGGAACACAAGATTCGCGAGCAGGCCCGAGAGCTTAACAAACCCTTGACTGACGTCCGCGTCAACGCCGCCAGCGCACATGGCCTGCCATCGGCCCCACTGGCTGCACATTGCAATGCCGCACTCGCTATGCTGCAGGCATTCATGCATCGATAATGCCCTGTGACTGCCGCCAATCCCGCTCCGTCCACCGCTGCATCTGCGCCGCGCGCCCTGGTCTTCGGCGGCAGCGGGCAAATCGGCGAGCGCTTGCTGACCCGCCTGCTGAGCGGCCGATGGCAGGTGACAGCGTGGTCGCGCCAGCCGCGCGCAGCGCGCTCCGGTCTGATCTGGCGGCAGGGCGATCTGGCTGTGCCGGCAGCTGCCGGCGAGGCGTTCGAGGTGATCTTCAGCTGTGGTCCGCTGGACCACTTCGCACGCTGGTATGCCGAAAACCCGATGGTAGCGCCGCGTATCGTGGCGTTCGGTTCCACCAGCGTTGAGGTCAAGGAACACTCCATCGACGCGGCTGAGCGCGACGTGGCCCAGCGTCTGGCCACTGCCGAACAGGCGCTGTTTTCCGCCGCGCGTGCGCGTGGCGCTAGTGCCACCGTGCTGCGGCCGACCCTGGTCTACGGCGCGGGACGCGACAAAACCTTGACCCAGATCGCCGGGCTGGCGCAGCGCACCGGCGCGTTCGTACTGCCCGCCAACGCCACTGGCCTTCGCCAGCCCGTGCATGTGGAAGATCTGGCCAGCGCCGCTCTGGCGGTGGTTGGCCAGCCGGCCACCCAGCAGCGCAGTTATGCCGTGGGCGGCGGCGAAGTGCTGGCGTACACGCAGATGGTAGAGCGCGTACTGGAAGCGCTGCCACGGCCTGCACGTCTGTACCAGGTGCCGCCGAGCCTGTTCGGTCTTGCACTCACCGCAGCGCAACGCCTGGGCCGCCTGCGGGGCTTGAATGCCGCCGCGCTACAGCGCATGCGCGAGGACCTGGTATTCGATCTGGAGCCGGCACGCCGCGATTTCGGCTATGCGCCGCGTGCATTTCGCCCACTGCCCGAAGAGCTCGGGATCGGCGCGTGAGGCCTGGCTGGTCTGTCGGCGACGTTCAGTAACGCCAACCCAGCTGGCGATACGCCTTGGCCAGCACCCAGATCGGCCCGATCAGCAGATAGGTCAGATCGGTCAGGAAGCTCGGTTTGCGGCCTTCGATCTTGTGGCCGACGAACTGCGCAATCCACGCCAGCACGAACACCGTCAGCGCGGTGGTGAACAGGCCGCCAAGCCCGATGCGGCCTTCGATCAACCGGCACAGACAGCCGAAGAAGAAAAAGATCCCCAGCATGCCCAGCCCCAGCGGGCGCGACAGCCGGTTGTAGTACGACCACGCCGCAAACATCGACAGCGCGGCCCACACGCCGCTGCTGAACCAGCTACCGCCGACCGGGATGCACCACAACAGCGCCACCACCGACCACAGGATGGCAGGCACCGCCAGCACGTGGATCTGCTGATTGGTCGCGTTTTGATGATCGTCGGAATAGCTGGCGAAATAGCGCTCGATCGGTCGCGCGGTCGTGGTGCTTTGGCTCATGTTCCCTCCCAGGAATGATCCAAGCATACGCGCGCGGATGGCGCCATGGCAGATGTGCCCTCGCCACGCCTTGGTGGCGTGGCGAGGGACGCACCGTCAGTTCACCGAGACCGCGCTCCACGCCGCCGCTACTGCGCGGTATTGCGTGGACGTGCTGCCGTACAGATCGGTGGCTGCGCTCAGCGTGGCCCGACGGGCCGCCGCGTAGTTGGTGGACGAGGTCATGTAGACCGTCAGTGCGCGATACCAGATGCGGCTGGCCGCGGCGCGGCCGATCGCGGTGAGCGCCGTGGAGCCGCTGCAGACCAGACTGGTCGGGGTCAGGTTGTAGCTGGTGCCCGAGCCGAACCCGCTCGGCACCACCGCCCCTTCGGCCAGCAGATAGTAGAAGTGATTGGCCACGCCCGAGCTGTAGTGCACATTGAGCGAGCCCAGGCTGCTGCTGTAGCAATCGGGCGATTTGCCATCCAGGCTTGGCTTGAACATGTAACGCAACGCCAGTGTGCCGGTGCTGTTGTTGGGGATGATCTTCTCGCCAATCAGATAATTGCCCGGCTCGGCGCTGTTGGCAGCGGAGTACTCCACCATGGTGCCCATGATGTCGGACGTGGCTTCATTCAAACCGCCCGATTCGCCCGAGTAGGTCAGCGCGGCGGTGCGGCTGGTCACACCGTGGGTCATCTCGTGGCCGGCCACATCCACCGACACCAACGGCGTGAACGTGCTGCCGTCGCCATCGCCGAAGGTCATGCAGAAACAGCTGTCCTGCCAGAAGGCGTTGTTGTAGCGACTACCGTAATGCACCCGGCTCCGTGCACCGGCGCCATCGTTTGCAATGCCTGTGCGCGAATGCGTGGTGCGGTAATAGTCCCAGGTCAACGCCACGCCGTAATGCGCATCGACCGCTGCGGTGACCGTATCGCCGGTGGTGCCGCTGCCCCAGGCATTGTCGGCATCGGTGACCAGCGTGCCATTGCCGGAGGTGCTGTTGCGCATGTTGTAGGTCGCACCGCTGCCGCGACTGAGATCGGTCATTTCGTAGCTGGTGCTGCTGCAGCGCGTCGTGTTCACCGTCACGCTGCCCGCATACAACGAACGTCCTGTGCCAGCGGCGCTGGTGCCGCCGCTACATGCGGTATGCACGGTATCCCAGGATTCGAGGATGCGCTGGTTCACCGCATCGACGATGTAATGCATCTCGGTCGGTGTCTGGTCGGGTTTGACGCCGCTGTAAATTACCTCGTACACCAGGCGCGGCGCGCCCTGGCGTGCATACAGCGCCAGACTCGCACGCGGCGCGGCATCCTGCGCCACATCGAAGTGCGAACCGGCCACACGCAACGCGCTTGCCGCATCGATTCCCGGCACCAGGCTCGGACGCACCGTGGTGTCCATGGTCTGGCTCAATTCACGCATCACCCCGCGACGCGAGTGCACCACCACGTCGCCGCCGATCACCGGCAGGCCCTGATAGGTACGATCGAAACGCACATGTTCGGTACCGTCGGCATCGACGATGCTGTCGCGTGCGATGAAGGCGTCGGCCGGCGCGCGATTGGCCAATGCAGACGCGTTGTTCCCCAATAACGATTGCGCGCGCGAAACAGCGGCATTTGCCGACACATCGGCAGCATTCGCGGCAGCAGAAAACGAGAGCGCGCAGCAGATTGCCGCGCCCAGGACATGGAATTGCATGACGACTCTCTCCAGAAAACGTGCAATGCAAAGACCGGCAGCCCCCCGACAGCCGATCGCCGATGGCACCTTGGGTGCCGGCAGTTACGCTTGCACAGTCACGAACTGGACAGTAGTAAAAATTACGGATGTGTTGCGTTCTGTGCGCCCGGCCACTTTCCGCTGTGGCGCACATCGCAGAGGCGCAGCGGATGCATGGTGTCATTGGCCGCTGCGGCCAAGCATGCGCGCAATGCAGTGGTGTCAGGCAGGGTTGCGCCGTATCGTTGCGCCAGCGCGGGGTGTTGCGGTGTCCCATCACCACGCGCGCTGGCCGTTGAATGACGATCAGCTTGCGCGATGTGTCGTGACTCCCACGGTGCATGTGGAAACAAGAACGCCGGCCAATCTCCTGGCCGGCGTCTTCTTGATCTATCGCTGAAAGATCAGCGACCTCCCATCGCAACCTTCTGCTGTTCTTGCTGGGCCTGTTGCTGCTGCGAGTGACCAGCCAGCAACTGCGCGCTGGTTTGCTCAAGTGTCGGAGCAGGTTGGTTCAGGTCCACCGCCGCACGGAAGCCCGGCGTGGTGCCCATGACGAATGCCTTGCCGTCCTGCACTGTCACGTTCTGCAACTTGTCCGCGCTGTCGATCCCATTCTGCTTCGCCTGCAGCGTGACATGTGCCGCCGTCTCGTTGGAGATCATGCTTGGCAGCTTGCTGCGGATTGCGTTATGTAGCGCGTGGTCGGGATGCGATGCATCGTTGAGCGAAGGCCCTTTCGGCCCAGCAACCTGCGCCTCGCGGGTCTGCGCCGGTTGTGCAGCCAATGCTGCACGCGTATCGCGGCCGACAACACCGTCCTGCTGCAGCCCATGCTGCTTCTGGAACGCCATTACCGCCTCACGCGTGTTGTCGCCGAAGCGCCCGTCTTCGGCCAGGCGGTTGCCTTGTGCATCGCGTACACCGAGACGGTTGAGGTCCTGCTGCAGCTTGCCCACATCCTGACTGTTGTCGCCATGCCGCAGGGCACCTGTGCCGCTTGCCGCTGCTGCCTGGGTGTGGCGCGCACCCGCTTCGTGTTGGTGACCCTGATTCCAGAAGGTCTCGGGGCTGGTCAATTTGCCGTTGGCATCGCGCAATTGGTAATGCACATGCTGCGCATATTGGCTTGCGCCATTGGGCCCACGTCCCCCCATCGTGCCGATCGCGTCGCCTGCCGACAGCGTTTGCCCTTCTTTGACCTTGACGCCATCCAGATGCAGGATCTCGTGCGAGTTGCCTTGTGCATCGCGAATCTTGACGGTGCCGTAGCTTCCGCCGGCAAAGGTCACCGTTCCGGCGACCGGCGAATGCACGGTTGGATGCTGCAAATTGCGTCCTGCCTGACCGCCCTGATAATTGAAGTCGGTGCCGCCGTGGTCGCGCGCGCTGCGGTGCTCGCCGTAATGTCCGGTGATATGCGGCGCGGTGCCGTTCTGCGGCGGAAGCATGCGCTCCATGGTGGCCTGGAACGAATGCGCGTTCGAACCGGCATGCGGTGCTTGCGTCGGTGCCGAATGCTGCGCGGGCGCGACGGTCTGTCCGAGTTGACCGTGTTCGAGCTTGTGCATCACATCGGGCGTGAGGTCGCGCTGCCAGCGCGCGAAGCGGCTTTCGCGGTCAGCCAGTCCATTGGGCGGATCGCCGCCGTTGATCGCAACGCCTGCTGCATGCGCATCCTGCCTGGCCGCTTGCGGCACATTGTGCTGCCAGTACCAGGTTGCGATCCGCGACGCGTTTTCCGGTTGCGCGGCCAGTTCGGGGTGCGCGACCAGGTCGAGTTTCAGCGCTTCGCCGGCCTCGCGATACTGATCTTTGCCGGTGAGCTGGATGTAGCCGCGACCACGGTAAAGATAGCCATCGCCGGGCTCGTTGTTGCCCATGCGCCCGCCATACATCAATTCGGCGAGTTTCTCCGGCTGGCCGCGCAATGCCTCAAGGCGCGCTTCTTCCAGCGCCTCCGGTCCTTCGCGCAGTGCAGAACGCACTTTCGAGCTCACTTGCGAGAGGCCGCGGGTATAGCGGAACCCTTCTTCCAGGCGATTGAGTCCGCCCGATTCGTGGCCTACCTGGGCCATGAAATTCGCCAATTCGTTGGGCCGGGTGATTCCCGCTGCATAGGCTGCCTGCAGCAGCCCAGTTTCGCGATCGGTTGCCATGGTGTAACTCCTCATTTCTCAGCAACATGAAAAGACGGACCCATCCTTGTCCGCGTCAGCCATTACTTCCCTTTAATTTTGTTTCTGGGCTCCAGCCTCATCCAGCGCCGCGACTTTCTTGAGCGTGGCGGGGTCGAAGTCCTGGAACGTCACCGTCCCAAAATCCTTGTCGGTTAATTCCAGGGTGTTGTGTTGTTCGGTCTCGGTATCGGAAAGATCGCGCACGACCTTGTCCAGCAACCAGGTCTGCTTGTCTGCCGAATACTTGAACGTGAAGTCGTCGGCCCAGCGCTCGCGCGAGCCGCCTGAGATGGAGATGGTGAATTGCCCGGGCTGGACGCGCGAAAACGCATACGGGTCGCCTGCCAGACCGCCGCAGCGGGCACAGGGCACGATGCGATTATTTTCAGCGGCCTTTTGCAGGCTGCCATCGGCGTTCTGGGTCAGCAGCAGGACGCGACGTGGCTGCCCTTCGCCGAGCTTTTCGTTGCCGGTTGCCGGCGGAGAAATCACGACAAGTGCGTCCGAATGTCCGGCGCCAGTCAGGTCGCCGCGTTGGGTATCCAGCGCCTTCGATCCTGCTGGAACGAAGGAGTCGATCGTTGCCATGGGTACAGTCCCTTGTGTCGGTGTGGCAGGAGGTGTCGCGGCCGGTGCGGGTGGGCCAGCCGCGGCTGCGGGTGCATTGGCCGGCGTTTCAGGCGCATCGGCTGCCTGCGGACCGTTACACGCGGCAAGCGCTACTGCCAGCACGGGGATGAGCACTCTGAAGGGGGGCACGGCCGTCTCCTGATTTGGGTTTTTGCGTGGCGCGGTGTTGGCCGCGCCGTTACTTGCCCGCGCCGTTACAGCGACTGGTCGTCGACCTTGACCAAGGTCCAGCATGGGCGCTGGGCGAAGTGGTAGACCTGTTGGTCGCCGCTGTCAGGTGTACGCACCAGCACCTGGCGACCGCCTGCGTTCTCGGACACCACGACCTCGCGGCCCGCGGAGCGGGCCACGTCCAGGTTCGGGATAACCGGCCATTTGACGTCGGCCAGCGCAACCTCGCGAGTGACTGGCGCCGGTTCCGGCTGCGCATCCGGATCGATCCGGATCATGGTCAGCGGGTCGGCCGTGGCTTTCTCCTGGGCCGCGATGTCTGCACTGAAGCTTTTTAGAAATGCAGAGAAGTCGGCGGTCGGGCAGGTCGTCGGCTGAGCGGGCGTGGCCGACGCCGTAGCAGGGGTTGAGGCGGCAGGCGCGGTACCCGCTGCCTCTGCTGTCGCCGCGGGCATTGCTGCGCCTGCTGGCTCTGCTTGCGGTTTGCAGGCAACCAGCGCCAGGCTCAGTGCGAGGGCATGCAGAGATGTTCGTAAAAGGGCCAACGGATCCTCCTGATCGTATCGGGCGATGTGCGAGCGCGCAGGATGGTATCTGCGCGCTGTGTGCAAATGCGTGAAGGCTTGTGGGGCCAGAGTGCGGCGAGCCGGCCGGACGCAGCAGGCCCGCACCCTGGGAGCGTGACCGGAATGACGGTGGCCGATTGCTCAAACGATGCCAAGGCCGGTGAGTGTCCTCAACACGGGCCGGGTACCTCATCTGGATCCATTGCAGCAATCGTCATGCAGTGATGGATGGGTTGCCTGCAAATCACCCGTTTGGTGCGCGCAACTAGATTCCGTTGGAAAATACTTCGAGTGCGTCCGCACTCACCCATCCTTGCGCGCAATTGCCAGTGGATTGTCCTGGTGCTGCGGCGTGGCAGTGCTCGCCACTTGCAGGCTTGATCTGCTTGATCGGCCTGTCGCCGTAGGTTTTGCACAATGCGGTGTTCTCGCACCTTGCAACGGTGCTCGCTGGAATTGCGGCGACGTAGTAATACCGCGGGTTCTGTCCGGCGCGGCCGATCGCCTGGACGCAGACGAGCTGGCCTTGGGCAAGATTGGCTGTAGCCGTTGCGCTGCTGCCGGTGACGGGAACGGCATCCAACAGATCTGCTCCGTTCGCCTGGGCGACGCCGGCGAAGAAGCCCTTATCGCCACAATCGGGCAAAAACTCCACATCGTAAAAATCACCCGTGTCGACATTGCCTGCTGTGCATCCTGTTGCAGTCATTGCATCCGTGCAGGTTGCGCCAGCGGCCTGTATCAGCGCGCCAAGTCTGGCGTTGACCTGCAATGCTGCGGGTGCGTTGTTCTTCGCAGGTGCTGCCGGTGCTGATGAGGGAACGGCGTGGGGTGCAGATTCGCCGGCAGTGCAGGCGCTCAGTGCGAGCGCTAGACCGGGAATTAGTGCGCTGCGCAAGGCAGGCAGCACGCGACACAAGTGACTTGACATGGTCATTGCGGCCTTGCTGGGCAAGAGAACACACCATCGCAGTGGGCGCGGTGGGGATGCTGGTGGGCGAGTGTGTGCGATAGCCGTCATGAAGCTTCACGCTTGATCACCAACCTGGCCTTCAGTCGGTAGTCGAGAAATCGACGCGCCGAGAATGTCGGCGCTCGCAGGCATAGGCGTCTGCGTACTGCGCCGCCTCGCCCTTTCACCGGGCGCGTGCAATCAATCCACCGAAATATCCGCCAGCCGCTGCAGCGCTTCGGCATATTTCGCACGCGTGCGATCGATGACGTCGGCCGGCAGGCGCGGGCCGGGCGCGGTCTTGCCCCAGTCCAGGGTTTCCAGATAATCGCGCACGAACTGCTTGTCGTAGCTCGGCGGGCTGGTGCCCGGTTCGTATTGGTCGGCCGGCCAATAACGCGAGGAATCCGGAGTCAGCATCTCGTCCATGATGTACAGGCGGCCATCGGCATCGGTACCGAATTCGAACTTGGTATCGGCCAGTAATATGCCGCGTTCGGCAGCAAAATCGGCTGCGAACCGGTAGATGCGCAAGGTGGCATCGCGCACGCGTTCGGCCAGCTCGGCGCCGACCGTCTTGACCATTGCATCGAAGTCGATGTTTTCGTCGTGGTCGCCAACCGCTGCCTTGGTCGAAGGAGTGAAAATCGGCTCGGGCAGTTTCTCGGCCTGACGCAGGCCGTCGGGCAATTCGATACCGCTGATCTTGCCGGTGCGCTGGTAATCCTTCCAGCCGCTGCCGATCACATAGCCGCGGGCGATGGCTTCCACCGGCACCGGCTTGAGCTTGCGCGTGACCACGGCGCGTTTGGCGTACAAGGCCGGATCGACACCCTCGGGCAATACCTGCTCCACGCGGATGTCCACCAGGTGGTTGGGCATCAGGTGTTCGGTCTTGTGGAACCAGAAGTTGGATACCTGGCACAGCATCTCGCCCTTGCCGGGAATCGGGTCGGGCAGCACCACGTCGAACGCAGACAGGCGGTCGGTGGCCACCATCAACAGATAGTCGCCTGGGGGCGCATCGGCGGGCAGGCGGTCGCGGGGAAGATCGAAGACATCGCGGACCTTGCCACGGTGACGCAACGGCAGGCCGGGCAGATCGGATTGCAACAGCGTGGTCGACACAGGCACTCCTAAGGACGTCGCTATGACGCTGTCCCCGGGACCCGGCGGGCCCGCGGGTAGGCAGCGGGCCGCGTAGTGTACGGCGCTTCGCCGCCTCCCGCAGAATTTATTGGAAGCCCGCGCGGTGGGGCTTGTGCAGGAGCCGTCAGCCAGGCCGGGCGGGCGTTCGGGTAAGATCGCCAGCCCGCCTCCCGCCCCCGATCGCCCCCATGTCCTGGTACGGAAAACTGCTCGGCGCATTGGCCGGTGCCTTGCTGTTTCGCGGGGCGCCGGTGGTGGGGCTGCTGATCGGGCTGGCGATCGGCCACGCGGTCGACGCCGGCTGGTTCAAACGGCGCGCGGAAAATCCGTACGAGGCGCTGGGCCTGGAGCCGGACGCCACCACTGCCGAGATCGACCTGGCCTATCGCCGGCTGATGTCCCGCTACCACCCGGACAAGGTCGCCAACGCCGACCCGGAAGCCCGCCGCCAGGCCGAAAAGAAGGCCAGCCAGATCAACGCCGCCTACGACCGGATTCAACGGCAGCGCAAGCACTGAAGCCAAGGCTGCACGCCGAAAACCGCTGTGTTACGCAGTGCCGGGCGTCGACGCAGCGCGCTGTACATCGAAAGCCCCAGCGCCCAGCGGCATCCGGCTTTCCTCGCCGGGCCACGGTTGCGACAATGGCGCTCCTGCATTTTTCCGAGCTGCCCATGCAACCGACGGCGATCGCCCCGTCCATCCTGTCCGCCGATTTCGCCCGTCTGGGCGAGGAAGTGAACAACGTCCTCAAGGCTGGTGCCGACTGGGTGCACTTCGACGTGATGGACAACCACTACGTGCCCAACCTCACCATCGGCCCCATGGTGTGCCAGGCGCTGCGCAAGCACGGCATCACCGCGCCGATCGACGTGCACCTGATGGTCGAGCCGGTGGACCGCATCGTGCCGGATTTCGCCGACGCCGGTGCCACCACCATCAGCTTCCACCCCGAAGCCAGCCGCCACGTGCACCGCACGATCCAGCTGATCAAGTCGCACGGCTGCCAGGCCGGACTGGTGCTCAACCCGGCCACGCCGGTGGACATCCTGGATTGGGTGCTACCCGAGCTGGACCTGGTATTGGTGATGTCGGTCAACCCGGGCTTTGGCGGGCAGGCCTTCATTCCGTCCGCACTGGACAAGCTGCGCGCCATCCGCCGCAAGATCGACGCGACGGGCAAGCCGATCCGGCTGGAGATCGATGGCGGGGTCAAGGCCGACAACATCGGTGCGATTGCCGCGGCCGGCGCCGACACCTTCGTCGCCGGCTCGGCCATTTTCAATGCGCCCGACTATGCGCAGGTGATTGCGCAGATGCGCGCGGCGGTGGATGCGGTGCGATGAGCCGGCCCGCACCGCAGATCCGCAGCGCCACGCCTGAGGATGTGCCGCTGCTGCATGAACTCATCACCGCGCTGGCGGTGTACGAGCGCGAGCCGGACGCAGTCAAGGCCGGCCTGGAGGAGTTGCGCGCCAGTCTGTTCGGCGACGGCGCCACCGCGCATGCGCTGATCTGCGAGCAGGACGGTCAGGCGCTGGGCTTTGCGGTGTATTTCTTCAACTACTCCACCTGGCTGGGCCGCAACGGCCTGTACCTGGAAGACCTGTTCGTCCGGCCGGAAGCGCGCGGCAAGGGTGCGGGCCTTGCGCTGTTGCGGCACCTGGCGCAGCTGGCCGTGCAGCGCGGCTGCGGGCGGTTCGAATGGTCGGTGCTGGACTGGAACCAGCCGGCCATCGACTTCTACAAGGCAGTCGGTGCGCACCCGATGGACGGCTGGACCGTGTACCGGCTCGACGGCGAACGGTTGGCCGCATTTGCGGCAGGCGCCTGAGCCAGGCACGCCGCGCAATCCAGCCTCATGCAAAAGGAAGGCCGCTCCTATCGGGGCGGCCTTCAAGAAAATTGGAGGCTGATCCTGCCTCCGCCCGTCGTCCCTGCTATGGCCTTCCACTCTCCGGGTCATCGATGACACCGCAATGACAGTGCGCAGCCAGCGCCTATTCACGATCTGCCCATTGGCCCGCTGCTAGCCTGCGGCCATTACCCTCACAGCATCGGCAGCGCGCATGGCCCCGTCCCACTGGCGTGTGATCCTCAACGGCAAGTCCACCGACAACATGGACCTGCGTGAGGCGGTGGGAACGCTGCGCAAGCGCGGCATCCAGCTCGATGTGCGGGTCACCTGGGAAGACGGCGATGCCGAGCGTTACGTGGGCGAGGCGGTGGCCGATGGCGTGCACACGGTGGTGGCCGCCGGTGGCGACGGCACCCTGAGCGAAGTGGCCGCCGCCCTGGCGCACCACGAGGGCGATGCGGCCTCGCTGCCGTCGCTGGGCCTGGTGCCGCTGGGCACCGCCAACGACTTCGCCACCGCCGCCAATCTGCCGATCGCCCCGCTGGAGGCGTTGACCCTGATCGCCGAGCGCGTCGCGCAGCCGGTCGACCTGTTGCGGATCGACGCCGACCACGGCCCACACTGGTGCGCCAACGTGGCCAGCGGCGGCTTCGGCACCCAGGTCACGGTGGAAACCGACGAAGGCCTGAAGAAGATGCTCGGTGGCCTGGCCTATCTCATCACCGGCATGTCGCGGCTGGGCCGCATCGACCCGATCAGCGCCCGCTTCAGCGGCCCGGAGTTCAGCTGGGAAGGCGAATTCATCGCACTTGGCCTGGGGAACGGGCGCCAGGCCGGTGGCGGCCAGGCGCTGTGCCCGGAGGCACTGATCGACGACGGCCTGCTGGATGTCACCATCGTCCCTGACCTCGACGGGGAAGTGGCCGCCACGCTCGGCACCCTGGTCACTGGCGGCAAACAGGCCGCGCTCGAACGCGTGGCCGTGCGCGCCCGCGTGCCGTGGCTGGAAATCGTTTCCCAGCAACCGCTGACTTTGAACCTGGACGGCGAACCGGAAACCTCGCGGCACTTCCGCATCGAATGCGTCCCGGCGCGTCTGCGAATGCACTTGCCGGGTGAGTGCCCTTTGCTTGGCCGGTGAGAATCGGGAATCGGGGATGGGGGGATCGGGAAAGCTTCGCATGCGTTTCGGGTGGGCCAGGCAATCGCCACAGCCCACCTTCGCCGTTGTTGAACGACGTTCGCCCCCGGCTGCTGCCCTGGGCCAGCAGTTGCGCTACAGTAGCCGCGTGTCCCGCCTGACGACCCCACGCTCCTTCTCTTTCGCTCGCCGCTGGTGGCGATGGTGGCCCGTTGCCGTCGTCCGCCCCGCCACAGAGTCCCGGAAGGAAAGTCGTCTTGATCACTGCAGAGCAGTTCCAGCGCCAGGCCGCTGAAGGCCACACCCGTATTCCCGTTGTCCGCGAAGTGCTGTCCGACCTGGACACGCCACTGTCGGTCTATCTGAAGCTCGCCGACGGCGCCTACACCTATCTGTTCGAATCGGTCGAAGGCGGGGAGCGCTTCGGGCGCTACTCCATCATCGGCCTGCCGGCGCGGCGCGTGTACAGCTTTCGGCGCCACACGCTGGAGGTCAGCGAACACGGCGAAGTCGTCGAGACCCGTGAGGTCGCCGACCCGTTGGCTGAAGTCGATGCGTTGCGCGCCGAACATTCGGTGCCGCAACTCGATGGCCTGCCCGGCTTCACCGGCGGGCTGGTCGGCTGGTTCGGTTTCGAATGCATCCAATACATCGAACCGCGCCTGGGCAGTGGCGACAAACCCGACGAACTCGGCACGCCCGACATCCTGCTGATGCTCTCCGAAGAGCTGGCGGTGTTCGACAACCTCAAGGGCCGTCTGTACCTGATCGTGCATGCCGACCCGCGCCAGCCGCAAGCCTATGTGCGCGCCAATCGGCGCCTGGACGAGCTGGCGCATCGCCTGCGTCAGGGCGGCGCCGGTTATCCGCGGGCGCAGATTTCCGATGCGATCGACGAAGCGGACTTCCATTCCTCGTTCACCCGCGAGGAGTACCACGCCGTGGTGCGCAAGGCGCAGGAATACGTGCGCGCCGGCGACATCTTCCAGGTGGTGCCATCGCAACGCTTGCGCGTGCCGTTCCGCGCGCGCCCGGTGGACGTGTATCGCGCGTTGCGTGCGTTGAACCCGTCGCCGTACATGTATTTTCTCGATGTCGGCGGTACCCAGGTGGTTGGTTCGTCGCCGGAAATTCTGGCGCGCCTGCGCGATGGCGTGGTCACTGTGCGCCCGATCGCCGGCACCCGCCCACGCGGCGCCACGCCCGAACTGGACAAGGCACTGGAAGCCGAACTGCTGGCCGACCCGAAGGAACGCGCCGAGCACGTGATGCTGATCGATCTGGGGCGCAACGATGTCGGCCGCGTGGCCGAACCGGGCACGGTCAAGGTCGGCGAGCAGTTCGTGATCGAACGCTATAGCCATGTCATGCATATCGTCAGCGAAGTGACCGGCACCCTGAAGGCCGGTCTGAATTACAGCGATGTGCTGCGCGCCACCTTCCCGGCCGGCACCGTCAGCGGCGCGCCGAAGATCCGCGCGCTGGAAATCATTCGCGAGCTGGAGCCGGTCAAACGCAATGTCTATTCCGGCGCGGTGGGCTATATCGGCTGGCATGGCGATGCCGACACCGCCATCGCCATCCGCACTGCCGTCATCCAGGACGGCTACCTGTATGTGCAGGCCGGCGGCGGCGTGGTCTACGACTCCGACCCCGACCTGGAGTGGCAGGAGACCATGAACAAGGGGCGCGCGCTGTTTCGCGCAGTTGCCCAGGCGGCCAAGGGCCTGTGATGGACGGGCAGGGCAGCACGACGCGCATCAGCTTTCGCAACGACTACAGCGAAGGCGCGCATCCGCGGCTGTTGCAGGCGTTGGCGCAGGCCAGCGCCGATCAGCACCCCGGCTACGGCACCGATCGGCACACAGCGCATGCGGTTGCCTTGATCCGCCATGCCGTCGCGCAGCCGCAGGCCGACGTGCATCTGCTGGTCGGCGGCACGCAGACCAATCTGATTGCGATCAGCGCGTTCTTGCGCCCGCATCAGGCCGTCATCGCGGTGGACGCGGCGCATATCGCCACGCACGAGACCGGCGCCATCGAAGCGACCGGCCACAAGGTGCTCACTGTCCCGGCGCTGCACGACAAGCTGACGCCTGCGTTGATCCGGCCGGTGCTGGCTATGCATGGCAACGAACACATGGTGCAGCCGCGCCTGGTCTACATTTCCAACAGCACCGAAAGCGGCACCCTCTATACACGTGCAGAACTCGAAGAATTGTCTGGCTTCTGTCGCGCGAACGATCTGCTGCTGTACCTGGATGGCGCGCGCCTGGGGGCGGCGCTGACCGCCGACGGCAACGATCTGGATCTGCCCACCATTGCCGCGCTGACCGATGCGTTCTATATCGGCGGCACCAAGAATGGTGCGCTGCTCGGCGAAGCGCTGGTCATCGTCAATCCGGCGCTGCAGCCCGATTTGCGTTACCTGATCAAGCAGCGTGGCGCGCTACTGGCCAAGGGCATGGTGCTTGGCGCGCAATTTGCGGCGTTGTTCGAAGATGGTCTGTTCTTCGAACTGGCCGCGCATGCCAATGCCATGGCGCAACGCCTGCGCGCCGGCCTGCTTGCGGCAGGCGCGCATTTCACCAGCGACTCGCCGACCAACCAGCAGTTCATCGCCGTCAGCGCGCAGCAGGCCGCGCAGCTGGCGCAAGGCTACGACTTCGAGCGCTGGGAAGTGCGCACCGATGGCAGTCAGGTGATCCGCTTCGTGACCTCGTGGGCGACCACGGCCACGGCGGTCGATCGGCTGTGTGCGGACGTGGCGGCCCTTTTGCAGCACCCCGCAGTGCAGGGCCATGACTAGACCTCAAGGACGACAACGATGAACACAATCGCTGGTTGGATGCTCGCCGCTGTGCTGACGCTGCCCACTGTTGGAATGGCGCAGATCAATGCCCTGCCGTCGCAGCCGCATTTGTTGGTCAAAGGCCAGGCGTTTCGCACGGTCGATCCAGACCGCTTTATCGTTGACCTCAAGATCAGCAAGACGGAATTACAGCCCGACTTGGCGCGGAAGTTTGTCGAAGGCCGTGCCAGGTTGGTTCTGGATGGATTACAGCGCGATCACGTTCTCAAGGACTCCCTTTACGCCTCTGCACTCTCGATTTCTCCGCAATCGCGTTATGAGGCGGGCAAATCCGTCTTCGAGGGGACCCGGGTGGAGCGCAGGATTCGTGGCGCCTTTACTTCATTGAAAGATGTGCGTGCCTTCCTCGGCGACTTGGACGCCAACGAGAATGTGCAGGTGTTATCGATGCAAACGGCCTACGCCGATGCTGCCGCGTTACGTGCGGAACTCAAGCGTGAAGCCGCGACGCAGTCACGCCAGTCCGCTCAGGGGCTTGCCGCTGCGTACGGCGTCCGGCTCGGCGGCATTTACAGCATTTCGGATGTCGCTCCCAATTTTGCCTATGGCGTCGAAGCAGGCACCTGGTCGGCCGCCACAGCGGCAACGCCAGGCTCGATCGTGTCTCCGCCTTCGCCGCCGGCTCCACCGTCGTCGCCTGCGCCAAGCGCAGTGGGCCAGGGAGTCGGCGAGAGCCTGATGACCGGCACTATCACTTATACCGAAAACATCTATGCGGTCTTCCTGATCGCGCAATGAGTCCTTTGCCATGCTGCTGATGCTCGACAACTACGACAGCTTCACCTACAACCTCGTGCAGTACCTGCAGGCGCTGGGCGCCGAGGTTATTGTGGTGCGCAACGACGCCATGAGCGTCGACCAGATCGCCGCGCTCAAGCCCGAGCGCATCGTCATCTCGCCCGGTCCGTGCACGCCCAACGAAGCCGGAATCTCGCTGCAATTGATCGAGCAGCTGGGTCAGACCACGCCGATCCTGGGCGTGTGCCTGGGCCATCAAAGCATTGGCCAGGTCTACGGTGGCGATGTGATCCGCGCCGGCAACATCATGCACGGCAAGACCTCGCCGATTCGTCATCAGGGCAAGGGCGTGTTTGCCGGCCTTCCGGACAGCTACGAGGCCACGCGCTACCACTCGCTGGTGGTGGACAAGACCACCTTGCCGGACGCACTGGAGGTCACCGCCTGGACCGAAAATCCGGATGGCTCGATGGAAGAGATCATGGGCCTGCGCCATCGCCAGTTTCCGGTCGAAGGCGTGCAGTTCCATCCCGAATCGATCCTGACCCAGCACGGACATGCCTTGCTGAAAAACTTTCTGCAGCGTTGATTGCGATGTGCCTGTGTCATCGTGACGTATCGCATTGCGGCATCGGTGCAGCGACGATGCGACATCGCGACATCGCCCGACGCGCGCCGTACTGTGCTACGTGTTCAAACACCGCGCCGCCTTCCACTGCATTCGGATCACGATGAGCACACCCGACGACAGCATCCATTTCTACGAGCCGACGCAGGGTCACGGGCTGCCGCACGATCCGTTCAACGCCATCGTCGGCCCGCGTCCCATCGGTTGGATCGGCTCGCGCAGCGCCGAGGGCATCGCCAATCTGGCGCCGTACAGCTTTTTCAATGCATTCAACTACATCCCGCCGATCGTCGGCTTTGCCAGCATCGGTCGCAAGGACAGCCTGCGCAACATCGAAGCCACCGGCGAATTCACCTGGAATCTGGCCACCCGGCCGTTGGCAGAAGCAATGAACGCAAGCGCGGCGATGGTGCCTGCGGAGGTCGATGAATTCGGTCTGGCCGGCCTGCAGGTGGCGCCATCGCGGCTGATCGCTGCGCCACGGGTCGCTGCCAGTCCGGTCAGTTTCGAATGCCGGCTCAGCCAGCTGCTGCCGCTGCAAACCGCTGCCGGTCACGCCATCCAGACCTGGTTGGTGCTGGGCGAAGTGGTCGGCGTGCACCTGGCCAGGTCGGCGCTGCACGAGGGCATCTATGATCCGGGCGCAGTGCAGACGATTCTGCGCGCGGGCGGGCCGGCCGATTATTACGAAGTGCAGCCGCAGGCGCGTTTTCGCATGACGCGTCCAGGCCAGTGATCGTCGCAGCTGCCACGGCAGTCGCGTCGCCTGGCGCTTGCGCTTTCCTGCATTGATCGCGCGCGTCGCAAGCCGCCTGCGTCTCCATCCATCACGTTCTGCCACGGTTGTTTCCATGCCCATCACGCCGCAAGAAGCCCTGCAACGCACCATCGAACACCGCGAAATCTTCCACGACGAAATGGTCGAGTTGATGCGGCAGATCATGCGCGGCGAGGTCTCCGACATGATGGTCGCGGCCATCCTCACCGGGCTACGGGTCAAGAAAGAGACCATCGGCGAAATCGCCGGTGCGGCCACGGTGATGCGCGAGTTCTCGCGCCGCGTGGACGTGGCCGATCGCCAGCACATGGTGGACATCGTCGGTACCGGCGGGGACGGTTCGGATACCTTCAACATCTCCACCTGCGCCATGTTCGTCGCCGCAGCCGGCGGTGCCAAGGTGGCCAAGCACGGCAATCGCAGCGTCTCGTCCAAATCCGGCAGTGCCGATGCACTGGAAGCATTGGGCGCGGTGATCGAGCTGCAGCCCGAACAGGTTGCCAGCGCGTTGGCGCACACCGGCATCGGCTTCATGTATGCACCAGTGCATCACCCGGCCATGAAGGTGGTGGCACCGGTGCGGCGCGAAATGGGGGTGCGCACCATCTTCAATATCCTGGGTCCGCTGACCAATCCGGCCGGCTCGCCGAACATCCTGATGGGCGTGTTCCACCCCGACCTTGTCGGTATCCAGGCGCGTGTCTTGCACGAACTCGGCGCCGAACGCGCGTTGGTGGTGTGGGGGCGCGACGGCATGGACGAACTTTCGCTTGGCGCTGGCACGCTGGTTGGCGAATTGCGCGATGGCCAAGTGCGCGAATACGAAGTGCACCCGGAAGATTTCGGCATCGCCATGTCGGCCAGCCGTAACCTCAAGGTGGCCGATGCTGCGCAATCGCGCGCGATGTTGCTGCAGGTATTGGACAACGTGCCCGGCCCCGCGCTGGATATCGTGGCGCTCAACGCCGGTGCTGCGTTGTACGTGGCCGGCGTGGCCCACAGCATTGCCGATGGCGTGCTGCGCGCACGCGCGGTCATCGCCGACGGCTCGGCGCGCGCGCGGGTGGACGCCTATGTCGCCTATACCCGCCAGCTTGCCGTGCAGGCCTGAGCCATGCCGGCAACCGCCACGCAGCGGCCATCACCCGCCGGCGTCCCCACGGCCGCGCTGGCAAGCTGCGTGATGGCGCCCAGCCGCGCTGCAGTACGCCCGTCTTGACCGATAATGCCCGCCCGCCAGGACCCGATACGATGAGCGACATCCTCAACACCATTCTTGCCCGCAAGGCCGACGAAATCGCCGAGCGCAGTGCGCGCTTGCCGCTGGCCGAGTTGATCGCGCGCAGCGCCGACCTGCCGCTCACGCGCGGATTTGCAGCTGCCATGCAGGCCAGCATCGCCGCAGGCGACCCGGCCGTGATTGCCGAAGTGAAGAAGGCCAGCCCGTCCAAGGGTGTCATCCGGCCGGACTTCCAGCCGGCCGATATCGCGGTCAGCTATGAATTCGGTGGCGCGACGTGCCTGTCGGTGCTCACCGATGTGGATTTCTTCCAGGGATCGGATGCCTATCTGCGCCAGGCGCGCGACGCCTGCACGCTGCCGGTGCTGCGCAAGGATTTCACCGTCGACCCGTATCAGGTCTACGAAGCCCGCGTGCTCGGCGCCGACTGCATCCTGCTGATCGTGTCCGCGCTGGAAGACGCCCAACTGGCCGATCTATCGGGCCTGGCCATGCAGCTGGGCCTGGACGTGCTGGTGGAAGTACACGACATCGACGAGCTCGAGCGTGCGGTGCAGGTGCCGGTGCCCTTGATCGGCATCAACAATCGCAACCTGCGCACCTTCGAAGTGACGCTGCAGACCACGTTGGACATGCGCGCGGCGGTGCCGCGCGATCGCGTGCTGGTCACCGAGAGCGGCATCGTCACCCAGGCCGATGTGCAACTGATGCGCAGTCACGATGTGAACGCATTTCTGGTCGGCGAGACCTTCATGCGCGCGGCCGAACCCGGCGAGTCGCTGCGTCAGCTATTCTTCGCGCATGACTGAGCCGTATCCCGTTCCGCGCGAAGACGCACCGCTGGTGGTCTTCGACTTCGACCACACGTTGTACGACGGCGATTCCGGCAGTCATCTGTTTGCCTGGCTGATCAAGCGCAACCCGTTGCGCTTGCTGGTTGCGCTGTTGGCCTCGCCAATTCTCGGCCCGATGGTGGCGATGCTGCCAACCCGGCGGCGCGGCGTGTCCGGCTATGTGTGGATCGCCACGTTCGGCCTGCACCGCGCGCGCGAGTTCAACCGTTTCATCGACGCATACGTGCTCAAGCATGAAACGCAGATCCGCCAGCGCCTGCTCCCGCATGCCTTGAAGGTCTTCACCCAACACCGCGCCGCCGGCGACCGTGTGGTGGTCGCCACCGGCGCACCGCCGGAGTTGGCGCGCGCCATTCTCGGTTTCGTGGCCCACCAGGACGTGCCGGTCATCGGCAGCCTGGTCGGCCCGCGCCTGGGCGCAGTCACTGCACGACGTCACTGCCATAACGAAGAAAAGATGCGCATGCTGCGCGAGCGCGGCTACGCCGATATCGCCATCGCCTACTCGGACAGCACCGCAGATCTGCCGCTCTTGAAGGCCGCGCGCGCGCCGGTGGTGGTCAACCCCAAGGCCAACCGCGAAGCGCTGTTCCGCCAGGTACTGCCGACAGGCACGCCCATCCTCAACTGGGGTTGCCGCGACCGCGGCGGCAAGGCGCCGTAGGCGAGCGCAACATTCAGGCAGCTAGGTCGTTTCGCGCGGAGCGCAACGATTGCGCAGTCCAGCTTGCGATGGCGCACTTGCACGGCGGGTCGCGCGGGCAAACGGATACGACCTGTAGCGCAACGAATCTTCAGGATCGTGACGCAGTCGCGATGCAGAGCGTGCGGTTCGACGGCGCGAAGACTCTCTTATAAGAGGTATCGCGCAAAAGTGCCGCTGCAGAGGGCATGAAGTGCCGATGTTGGCACCGTCGCAATCGAATCCATCGGAGCCGAAACCGGCATGCAGCCAGTGCACAAGGCACTGGCTGCACAGCGCCGTCAGCGGGTGCCGTACAGCACGACGGTCTTGCCGCGTGCATGCAGCAGGCCGTCGGCCTGCAGCTTCTTGAGCACGCGGCCGGCCATTTCGCGCGAGCACCCGACCAGGCGTGCCAGCTCCTGGCGCGAGACACGCAGCTGGGTGCCCTGCGGGTGGCTCATCGCTTCCGGCTCCTTGGCCAGGTCGTGCAGCGTGCGCACGATGCGGTCGGTCACGTCGAGGAAGGCCAAGCGGCTGGCTTTCCTTGTGGTATCGAGCAGCCGTTTTGAAAGCTGAACACCGATCGCATACAGGATCTTCGGCGCATCCGGCGACAGGCTGGTCTGGAACAGCTGCTGCAGCCGCTCGTAGCTGATCTCGGCAAGCTCGCACTGGGTGCGGGTGCGCAGGATCACCTCACGGGTATCGGATTCGATGAACAACCCCATCTCGCCGACGAATTCGCCGCTGCCGAAGTAGCCCAGCACCAACTCACGGTCGTCATCTTCCTCGGCGATGATGCTCACCGAGCCGCTGATCACGTAGTAGAGGGTGCCGGCCGGGTCTCCTGGCCGGAACACATCGGTCCGGGTCGGATAGCGCCTTCGATGGCTGTGCGCCAGGAAACGCTCGATGGTGCCCGCGTCCAGCGCCAGGGAAGGGGTAGCGTTACGTACCGTCGTAGTGACAACCGTCGTATTTCCTGGGCTCATGGTAGTTCCGCGTGTGATTCCTGAAGCTTAACGGCATGAGTCATGCAAGGTAAACCACTCTTAACATCGGCATTTCGTTGCTGGGATCTTTGGCTCATAATTGACTCCTTTCCCGCTTTCCATAAGGACAGACCGACGTGGTCAAGCCGTTGCCTCGTCTGAGGCTACAGGGGTTCAACAACCTCACCAAGGCGTTGAGCTTCAACATCTACGACGTCTGTTATGCGCGTACCGAAGAGGAGCGTCAGCGCTACATCGAGTATATCGATGAGCAATACGACGCCGATCGTCTGACGCAGATCCTGACCGATGTGGCCGAGATCATTGGCGCCAACATCCTCAATATCGCACGTCAGGACTACGATCCGCAGGGCGCATCGGTGACGATCCTGATCTCCGAAGAACCGGTGATCGACAAGAAGCAGGCCGGCAAGGAGTTGATCTCCGATGCCGTGGTTGCTCATATGGATAAGAGTCATATCACTGTCCATACATATCCGGAAACGCACCCGCAGGAAGGCATCGCCACGTTCCGCGCCGACATCGACGTCGCGACCTGCGGCGTGATTTCGCCGTTGAAGGCGCTCAACTACCTGATCGAGAGTCTGGAATCGGACATCGTGATCATGGATTACCGCGTGCGTGGCTTCACGCGCGATGTGAAGGGCAAGAAGCATTACATCGATCACAAGATCAACTCGATCCAGCAATTTCTCGCCAAGAACGTGAAGTCGCGCTACGAGATGTTCGACGTCAACGTCTACCAGGAAAATATCTTCCACACGAAGATGCACCTGAAGGACTTCGACCTGGATCAGTACCTGTTCGAAGAGCGCGCCAAGAACCTGTCGTTCAAGGAGCGCATGAAGATCGAAACGCTGCTCAAGCGCGAAATCGAAGAACTGTTTCACGGACGCAACCTGAGCGAATAAGCGCAGGCGCATCCTGTCGCGTGCTTGCTCGCAAGCGCGCAAACGCCTTCAGGCGGGACGGCCCGCCACGCGACGACCTCGCGTTCCACAGCCGACGGCGGCCCAGTGTGCAGACACTGGGTCGCTTTTTTTTTGTCCGTTTTTTCTGTGAGGAGTACTGCAATGCCCTGGATCTATCTGTTGCTGGCCGGCCTGTTCGAGATCGGCTTTGCCATGGGACTGAAATACAGCGACGGGTTCACTCGCCTGTGGCCGACCGTGCTGACAATCGGCCTTGCCGGCATCAGCCTGTGGTTTCTGACGCAGGCGCTGAAGACCATTCCGGTGGGCACCGGCTATGCGATCTGGACCGGCATCGGCGCCCTGGGCGTGACCATTGCCGGTATCGCGCTATTTGGCGATAGCGCCTCGTGGTCGCGATTGGCATGCATCGGTCTGATCGTGGCCGGCGTGATCGGGCTGAAGCTGGTCGGGTAGTCAGTCCTCCAGCGTTTGCTGCGCAAACGCTGGGCTCCGACTGGAGGCTGCCTATCCACCCGTTCGGCCGTAGCTGCACGCGCAATGCGGGAACAGCCCCAGTTTGCGGCGCAAAACCTTGGGACCCCGACTCAGAGGCCTATCCCCACGCCTTTGGCGCGCGCCCCCCTAAACAAGGGGGGGCTGTGCTTCAGTGGTGTGCCGGCCAGCGGTTGATCGCCGTGTTGGGTGTACTTAGGTACGGGCTAGATTCTGGTTGCCAGTCCCCAATTCCCAATTCCCAATTCCCAACTAGAGGCGGTAAGCAACCGCCTTCATCAGCTTGGAGGCCAGGGCCATCGCGCTGGGGATCGGAGCCGGGAGCGGGCGGGCGCCAGCCTGCTCGGCCTGGTCGGCATGGCGGGCCTCGTCGATCTTCATCACGCGCAGGATGGCGCGGCTGCGTTGGTCGTTCTGGGGCAGGGTTTCCAGATGCTCGTCCAGGTGCGCTTCGACTTGGCGTTCGGTTTCGACCACGAATCCCAGGCTCCAGTCGTCGCCGCGCAGCCCGGCCAGCGCGCCGAGCGCGTAGCTGCCGGCGTACCACACGGGGTTGAACAGGCTGGGGCGGCTGTCCAGCTCGTGCAGGCGGTCGGCGCACCAGGCCAGGTGATCCGTTTCTTCCTGGGCAGCTTCCAGCAGGTGGTGCTGGGTGTGTGCGTCGCGGGCGACGGCGGCCTGGCCGAAATACAGGCCCTGCGCGCACACCTCGCCAACATGGTTGATGCGCATCAGGCCGGCCGCATGGCGACGCTGCTCCGGGTCCAGGACGACGTCGGGCGTGTCGGCGGCGGGATTGGGACGCTCGGCCGGCGGATTGCCGAAGACGGTGTCCAGCGCGCGCTGGGCTTCGACCAGCAGCCGGTCGAGCGGGCTATGCAGGCGGGTGGGGGAGATCTGGGTCATACGGCGATTCTGGCCCCGCTCCGCCGTGCTGCCAACCGCCATGGCGCGGTTGTTGCTGCAACTTGCGCCGCCGCCGAACGTCCCGTACAATCCCGCCTCTTCTGTTTCGCCTTCACAACGCGTGGCAAAGTTCCAGTGGTCATCGGCCGCTGCAATCCGCCCGACCACTCAAGAGTTTTCTCATGACTACGTTCACCGCCAAGTCCGAGACCGTCCAGCGCGACTGGTATCTCGTTGACGCCGCCGGCAAGACGCTCGGCCGTCTGTCCACCGAACTGGCCCGCCGCCTGCGCGGCAAGCACAAGCCGGTTTATACCCCTCACGTCGATACTGGCGATTACCTGGTGGTAATCAACGCCGAGAAGATCGTCGTCACGGGCAACAAGCTGAAAGACAAGAAGTATCACCGCTTCACCGGCTACATCGGTAACTTGAAGACCGAGAGCCTGGAGCAGGCGCTGCAGCGCCACCCGGAGCGCGTGATCGAAATCGCCGTCAAGGGCATGCTGCCGAAGGGCCCACTGGGTCGCACCATGTACCGCAAGCTCAAGGTCTATTCGGGTGCCGAGCATCCGCACGCCGCCCAGCAGCCGCAAGTTCTGGATATCTAATCATGGCTATCACGCAAAACTACGGCACTGGCCGCCGCAAGTCCTCCACCGCTCGCGTGTTCCTGCGCAAGGGCACCGGCAACATCACCGTCAACGATCGTCCGCTGGACGAATTCTTTGGTCGTGAGACTGCGCGCATGATCGTGCGCCAGCCGCTGGAACTGACCAAGAACACCGAAAGCTTCGACATCATGGTCACTGCCTCCGGCGGCGGCACCACCGGCCAGGCCGGTGCGATCCGTCTGGGCATCGCCCGTGCGCTGGTCGAGTACGACGAAACCCTGAAGTCCGAGCTGCGCAAGGCTGGCTTCATGACCCGCGACGCTCGCGAAGTCGAGCGCAAGAAGGTCGGTCTGCACAAGGCCCGTCGCGCCACCCAGTTCTCCAAGCGCTGATCCAAGGCGTTTGGTGCATCCCGGTTCGCCGGATGCCTGCTTCAAGAGCCCGGCCATGCCGGGCTTTTGTCGTTTTGGGTCCTGGTGTGTGCCCTGTACGAGCGCGTGGCCAGGATCGCCCTGGAGGCCGAACGCGATATGCATGAACGCAGATGCGCCATGCGTCGCCGCCGGACGCCGGGCAACAAAAAAGGCCCGATCTTTCGATCGGACCTTTTGAGTTTGGCTGCCCCGGATGGATTCGAACCACCGAATGCCTGAGTCAGAGTCAGGTGCCTTACCGCTTGGCGACGGGGCAATAAAACGCGTTGGCCCAAGATTATTGCATGCCGGTGAGGGCGTGAACACCTTGGTGGCTATGGGTGGACTCGAACCACCGACCCCAGCATTATGAGTGCTGTGCTCTAACCGGCTGAGCTACATAGCCTAGGGAGCCGGCAATTCTCACGATGCGTCGTGCTGTTGTCAAGCATTTCGTTTTCAGCTTGTGAGCCGGGCGTCGCCGTGGCAGAGTCGGTGGCAGTAGATTTTCAGGAGTCCGCATCGTGATCGATCCGGACGGTTTCCGGCCAAACGTCGGCATTGTGCTGATGCGGCAGGACGGTCAGGTATTCTGGGCACGACGCGTGCGCAGGGACGGCTGGCAGTTCCCGCAGGGTGGCATGAACACCGATGAGACACCCGTTGAAGCCATGTACCGCGAGTTGCGCGAAGAAACCGGGTTGTTGCCCGAGCATGTGGAATTGCTCGGCGCCACGCCTGGCTGGCTACGCTATCGGCTGCCCAGCAGGGCAGTGCGCCGCAATGAGCGGCAGGTGTGTATCGGGCAGAAGCAGGTCTGGTTCCTGCTGCAGTTCACCGGCGATGAATCCCATCTCAAGCTCGACCATACCGACACCCCGGAGTTCGACCACTGGCGCTGGGTGGATTTCTGGTATCCGGTCGAGCACGTGGTGATGTTCAAGCGCGGCGTCTATGCGCGCGCGCTGCGTCATCTGGCGCCGCTTGCGCAAAGCCTGGCCGGCCCGGCGGCAGTCGGTGCGATGCCCCAACGTGCGCTGGAGGCGTGGCTGCCGGGCAGCAGCGCGGCGGGGCACGACAGCCCACGCAAGCGGCCACGCAAGCGCAGCGGGGCTCGCGCGATGCGGATTAATAATGATTAACGGATGGAATTGACACCTATTCTCGTTTGCGGTGCAATCAGCGCCGGTCCTTTCCGGATCGCCAACACCCGACCGATACTGTGTACGTCTGCATCTGTAATGGGGTCACCGACCACCAGATCCGCGAAGCGGCCGAGAATGGCTGCGCCAGCCTTGCCGAACTGACCATGCGTACCGGCTGTGGCTCCAATTGCGGCTCATGCCTGGAGATGGCGGGCGATCTGTTGAACCAGGCACATGCCACCCGCGCATTGCCGTTGCCGCTCCTGGGGCTGGCTAGCGCTGCCTGAGGCAGGCGCTTGGGACCGAGGTCCCGGCGATGGCTGTTCCGGGATTCCCACGCGGTACCTGATGCCAGATGCATCCGGCCCGGGCCGCGAATGCCAGTTCCATTCCTGCCTCGCCGGCGCCACCTGCGGCGAAGTGGTCGCCCGTTGATAGCCAGCACAAGACTGCGGCGGTTCCACGCCTGATCCGCGATTTCAGCTGGCAGCTGCCAGGCAACTGGCAGCTGCCCGCGGCGCGCGACGCGTCCCGCAACTGATCACGATTCGCGTTCCTTCATGTGCCGCGCCAACGCGCTAGAGTGCGGCCGGCTCACTGTCTCGGAGACATCGCATGAAGGGCGATACCAAGGTCATCGAGTACCTCAACAAGGTGCTCTACAACGAACTCACTGCGATCAACCAGTACTTCCTGCACGCCAAGATGCTGAAGAACTGGGGCCTGAAAGAACTGGCCGAGCATGAGTACAAGGAATCCATCGACGAAATGAAGCATGCGGACAAGCTGTCCGACCGCATTCTGTTTCTCGAAGGACTGCCCAATTTCCAGGCCTTGGGCAAGCTGCGCATCGGCGAGAACCCGACCGAGATGTTCCGCTGCGATCTGACCCTGGAGCGCGAGGCGGTTGTCGTGCTGCGCGAGGCGGTGGCGTATGCGGAGACCGTCAAGGACTACGTGAGCCGCCAGTTGCTGGTGGACATCCTGGAGTCCGAAGAAGAGCACATCGACTGGCTGGAAACCCAGCTGGACCTGGTGGCGCGCATCGGCGAGCCGAATTACCTGCTGACCAAGCTGGACGACTGAACGCGCATTTGGTCGAGGTTGTCTTGTTTTGGTCTTGAATTTACGAGTGCGCTGTAGTTCTGCCGGTCGGTGTTTCAGCGATGGGTCGCTGATGATTTTCCTTCACAAATCGGTTGCCGGATGAGCGTGCGTAGCTTCGCCCCCGTCCCCTCGCCCCAACCCTCTCCCGCAGGAGAGGGGCTCTGGTGTCCTTCCGGAACCAGAATCCTGGGCCGCTCACCGCGCTGTCAGGGCAACGGCCGAATAACGTTCGTGGTCAGGGCGGCTGTGCCCAAGCGTGTTCGCGGCCGAGATGGCATCCCTCAGCAGTTCGATGCAGGTGGCGGCGCCAGGCGTCTGCTGCTGCTTCGACAGCGCTGATGCGACTACGGATTTGTGGCGCTGGCAGCGGCTTGCAGGCGGGCGACCTGGCCTAGCAGCGCCAGGCGGGCGCGGGCGTATTCGGCGATGACCAGGGCGACCATGACTGAGGGGCGTTCGATGGTGCCGGTGCGGGCGGCCAGTTCGATGCGCCGGGCCGCGTTGGACACCGCCTGCGCACCGACGTTGGCGCTGGAGGACTTGAGGGTGTGGGCGAGGTCGCGCAGCTGCATGCTGTCGCGGTTGGCGGCGGCCGCCTCCAGTTGCTCGATGATCAGCGGTGCGTCTTCCAGGAACAGCTGCAGGATGGTGATGGTGTCCGCGCCCGCCACTTCGTACAGCTCGTCGATCACGCTGTTGTCCAGGATCGGCAGTGCGCGTGCCTGGGCAGCAGCGCTGGCGCTTTCGGGGTCGTGGGTCGCCTGGCCGGCGCTGCTTGGGCCGGGCAGCAGCGCCTGACGCGGCAGCCAGCGCTGCAGACAGGCGTCGAGCTGTTCGCGTGCGACCGGCTTGGACAGATAGTCGTCCATGCCGGCGGCCAGGCAGCGTTCGCGATCGCCGGCCATGGCGTTGGCGGTCATGGCCACGATCGGAATCGGGCGGCCGCCGCTCTCGGTTTCCATCGCGCGCCAGCGGCGGGTGGCGGCATAGCCATCCAGCACCGGCATCTGGCAATCCATGAAGACCATGTCGTAGCGGGTGGATTCCATGCTGGCCAGTGCGGCTTCACCGTCGGTGGCGGTGTCGGCCTCGAAGCCAAGCACGGCCAGCAGCTTCTGCGCGACCAGCAGGTTCACCGGGTTGTCTTCGACCAGCAGGATGCGCACCTCGCGCGCATTGGCCATCGGCGGCGGCAATGGCTCGGGGATCATCGCCGAGGCCAGCGTGGTGACGTGGGCGGGCTTGGGTTCGGGCGGCAGCACCAGGGCGCGCAGGGTTTCGTCCGGGCTCTGTCGCGGCACCAGAGTGGCGTGATCCTGCAGTTCGGCCGGTACCGGTTCTTCGCCGTACAGCCAGATCAGCCGCGCGCTGTTGGCGTTTTCCGGGCGGGCGAGCGCGCGGTGCACCGCGCGCGCGCTGTAGCGCAACGTGTCGTGGTCGGCGATGACGCAGCGGAAGCCCTCGCTGTCGTTGTGCCGGCGCACGCGTTCGAGCGCTTCCTGGGTGGTTTCCATGAGCACGTGCGACACCCCCCAGCTGTCGAGCAGGCGCTTGAGGCGTTGCGACAGGCGCGCATCGGAGCTGATCACCATCACCCGTGCGGCATCGGCGCCGGTGGCCTGCTGGAGGTCGCCGATGACCTTGAGCAGCGGGATTTCGAACCAGAAGGTGGAGCCGCGCCCGGGTTCGGATTCCACCCCGATGCGGCCGCCCATCAGGTCGATGATGCGCTTGCAGATCGCCAGCCCCAGGCCGGTGCCGCCGTACAGCCGCGTGGTGGAGGCATCGGCTTGTGCGAAAGAGCGGAACAGGCGTGCCTGCTGGTCCGGGGCGATGCCGATGCCGGTGTCGCGCACCTGGAAGCGCAGCAGGTGCTGGGCGCGCGTTTCGCCCAGGCGGCGCAGCTGGATGTCGACGCTGCCGCGTTCGGTGAACTTGATGGCGTTGCCGATCAGGTTGCCCAGCACCTGGCGCAGGCGGATCGGGTCGCCGCGCACCAGTAGCCGTACCGACGGTTCGATATCCAGGCTCAGGCGCAGTTGGCGGCCTTCGGCGGTGCGCTGCAGCAACTGGATGACGCCGTCGAGCAGCTCGCGCAGGTTGAAGGTGGTGATTTCCAGTTCGAGCTTGTTGGCTTCGAGCTTGGAGTAATCGAGGATGTCGTCGACGATGCGCAGCAGCTGCAGCGAGCTGCCGGTGGCGGTCTGCAGCATGTCGCGCTGGTCAACGCTGAGCTGGCCGCTGGAGATCAGCTCCAGCATCGGAATGATGCCGTTGAGCGGGGTGCGGATCTCGTGGCTCATGGTGGCCAGGAATTCGCCCTTGGCCAGGGTGGCGGCCTCGGCGGCCTGCTTGGCGCGCAACAGTTCCTGTTCGAGTTCGCCGTGGCGCCGCAGTTCCTGCTGCAGGCGCTCACGCGCGAGGTCGGCTTCTTCCAGGCGTTGCAACAGGGCGTACTGCGCGCGCGCGCTGCGGTAGCCGGCAACGGCAGCGCCCAGACCGAATACCACTGCCAGTGCTGCAGAGAGCGCCGTCACTGCGCGCCACGGCCCGTCGATGGCCGACCACTGCAGGCCGGCACCCAGCGCAGCGACCAGCGCGGCCAGCACTGCCAAGATGCCCCAGGCGCGAAGACCTGCTGCCCGCTCTCTCACTCAGAGCACCGCGCTCGTGAAGTCGAAGTCCAGTTCCTTGCCGACCGTCTGCACCAGGTTGCCCTGGATGAAATCCACGCCGCTCATCCACATCGCAGCCGCGGCCTGCGGATCTTCGATGCGTTGGCCGATGATCAGCAGGCCGCGCTGGTGGGCGATGTCGATGACGCCGCGCAGTTCGTCGCGCACCGCCGCGTTGCCGTGCGCATCGGCGAAGCGGTTGGCCATGCGCACGAAGCTCAGCGGCAGCTGGGCCAGCAGTGCGTTGGCCTCGTCGCCGGGTTCGAACTGGCTGAGGCAGAACTGCACGCCGGCCGGCATCAACTTGGCGCAGAACTGCTGCACGGTGACGGCATGGATCAATGCATCGTCCAGGCGCAGATCCACGATCAGCGACTGGCCGGCCACGCCACGTTCGACCAGCGCCTTGAGCAGCCAGTCGGCGAAGGCGTCGCGGGCCAGCGTGCGCGGCGATTGCGAGACGAACAGGCGCAGCGGCGGGCTGGCGTGCTGGTACAGGTGCAGCAGGCCCAGCGCGTGGTCCATGACCTGCTGGTCCAGATCGGCGATGCGCCCGGCGGCTTCTGCGGCAGGAATGACCTGGCCTGCCGAGAGCAAGGTGCCGTCAGCCTGGCGCAGCCGCAGCAGTACCTGGTACTGCGCGGTGTCGCCGCCGGCCACGGCCACGATCGGCTGATAGGCCAGTTCGAGCTGGCCTTCGACCAGCCGCAGTTGTTCCTGCTGTTCGGCCTGGCTGGGCGCCAGGTAGGTCTGCACGCCGTCGCTGCGCAGGCGTGCCTGCAGCGCGGTGCGTTCGACCGCTTCCAGCGCGCTGCCGGTGTCATCGAAGCCCACGCCCAGCGGTGCCACGCCGATGGCGCAGCGCACGTGCACGGATTCTTCTTCGCGCACCGGGAAGGCGTTGGCAGACAGCCGCTGGCGGATCTCCAGTGCCTGCTGTTCCAGGCTGGCTTCGGGCATGTCGACGGCCAGCAGCAGGAAGCTGTTGTCGTTCAGGCGCGCCAGCGGGTAGGGCTGGGCAGCGCTGGCCAGGCGGTGCCCGGCCTGGGTCATCAGGCGCTCGTAGGCGGCATAGCCGTAGCGCTCGCGCAGGCCGAGCGCGCTGGCGATCTCGATGAAGAACAGGCCGCCGGACTGCTTGCGCTCCAGCGCATCGGCGAGCAGGTCCATCACGTGGCCGCGGGTGGGCAGGCCGGTTTCCGGATTGCTGCGCGCGCTGACCTGTTCGCCGGCTTGCTGCAGCGCCTGTTGGCGTGCGCGCCGGATGCGGTTGGACACCGCAGCGATCAGATGGCGCGGGCGGATCGGCTTGGTGAGGAAGTCGTCTGCGCCGCTGTCGAGCACTTCGAACTGGCGCTCCGGGTCCGGGTCGCCGGTCAGGAACACGATCGGCAGCAACTGCTGACCGGGCTGCTGGCGGATCAGCGTGGTCAGGCGGATGCCGTCCAGCTCGGGCATGTGCAGATCCATCAGGATCAGATCCGGGTGATAGTCCTGGATCGCCTGCGGCACGCTGGCGGCGGTCATTTCGACCTGCGCATGCATGCCGGCGCCGTGCAGCACGCTCTGCGCAAACAAGGCCTGCGAGCGGTCGTCCTCGACGATGAGGACGCGGTACGGCGCATCAGCGACATTGTCCTCGCCGTCGTGCGGCGCGGTGGCCGCTGCCGATGTGGGTAACGCCGTGGGCGCCGATGCTGCGGCAACACGCGCGCTGCCGCTGGCCGCCGACGCGCGCGGCGCCGACACGGCCGCGGCCGGGCTGGGCACCGCTGCAGTGGCAGGCGCAGGAATGATCGCCGCGCTCACCGGCACAGCGGTGTCGACCGGCGACGCAACCTCATCGGCCCAGCGACGCCAGTGGTCGGCCGGCGGCGTCTCGGCGCGAAGTGCACGATTACGCGTGGCGGTGTCGTCACGTGTGGTGGAAGAAACCGGATCTCGGGCGGCCATCGATACTCCCTACAGTCGCTGTGATTATGCGATGAACTTCACGGTAGCGGGGAGCTGCGTGCAGTTGGCGTAGCGGCGGGGCGCATCGGCGCAACCAGCCGACGCATGCCCCGCCACAGCAATCGCCAGACCCACCACACCACCAGCCCCGCCAGCAGGCTGGAACCCACCGCAAGACCCAGTGCCAGCCAGGGGTGCGCCAGTGCCAGTGCCAAGGCCGTGGTGGCGATGGTGTCCTCGGCCAGCGAGGCGATCCAGTTGCTGGCCGGTTCGGGCGAGGTGTTGAGCAGTGCGCGCGTGCCGGCCTTGAGCGTGTGGCTGGTCAGCGCCACGCCGGCACCGGCCGCCAGGGCGCCCGCGCCCAGGTCGCCGTCGGGCGAGAGCGTTGCCGCGGCCAGGAAGGCGCCGGCGGGCACGCGGGCCAGCGTCTGTAGCAGGTCCCAGCCCGAATCCACCCCCGGGATCTTGTCGGCGAAGAACTCGGCCACTGCCAGCGCGCCGGAGGTGCCCAGGACCCACCACGACTGCGCCGGATGCAGCGCCGGCGGCAAGTCGATCCAGCCCAGCAGGCCGGCCAGGCCGACGCCGAACACGGTGAGATAGACCCGGATGCCGGCCAGCCAGGCCAGCAGGATGCCGATCACGAACAGATGCGCTTCGCTCATGGCGTGGTTCCCTGCAAACAATTGCAGAACTATCGCAGAACTTTGGGATAACCGCCGGTCCAACGCCAGCGCGACCATTGTCTGGGCTCTGGCACACTACGCCGCCCATGATTGCGCCGGCCCGTCCGGACCCGATGCCTATGAGACCAGCCGCACGCGTGCAGATCGTCCAACGTGCCTCCGGCGGCGGCCGGCCCGGTCGCCGCTGGTTGTGGCTGCTGCTGGCCATCGTGTGGCTGGCTTCGCTGGGCGGGGTATGGTGGATGGCCACGCGCACGGCTGCACCGCGGCTGGTGAAGGCCGAGGCAGCGCTGCAGCAGGCGCAACGCAGCCAGGCCCAGCAACGTCGGCAGATCGAGCAGTTGCAGCAGCGCCAGGTCAATCTGGCGATGTCCGACAAGATCAGCCGCGCGGCCAATACCGAAGTGCAGGCCTCGCTGGCCGAGCGCGACGAGCAGATCGCCGCGCTGCGCGCCGACGTGGCGTTCTACGAGCGGCTGGTGGGCTCCACCGCGCAGCGCAAGGGGCTCAACGCGCACTCGGTGCAATTCACTGCCGAAGCCGGCGGCACCTGGAATTACAGCGTGGTGCTGACCCAGAACCTCAACCGCGGCGCGATCAGCCAGGGCCAGCTGCGCTTTGCGGTGGAAGGCGTGCGCGCCGGCAAGCTGGTGACGGTGAGCTGGAACGAATTGCACCAGAAGCCCGATGCCGCCGGGCAGCCGTACTCGTTCCGCTATTTCCAGCAGCTGGACGGTAGCGTGATCCTGCCGAAGGATTTCACCCCGCAACGTGTCAAAATCTCCCTGAGCGGCGATGGGGCGCCGGTCAGTCAGACATTCGATTGGAAAGTCGCCGGCAATGGCGCGGGGGAGTAGCTCATGTTCGGAAACAAGTCCAACCGTGGTGCGCAGACCGTGGTCGATACCTTGATCGGGCCGCAGGTGGTCATCCGCGGCGACCTGATGTTCAGCGGCGGGCTGTATGTGGAAGGCCGCATCCTGGGCAAGGTGATCGCCGAAGACGGCGCCAGCGCGACCCTCACGGTGGCCGAGCAGGGCAGCATCGAAGGCGAGGTGCGTGCGCCGGTGGTGATCATCAACGGCCAGCTGACCGGCGATGTGCATGCGGCCGAGCGGGTCGAACTGGCCGCCAATGCGCGCGTGCAGGGCAATGTGCACTACCAGGTGGTGGAAATGAGCGCCGGCGCGCAGCTCACCGGGCGGCTGATCCATGCCGCGACGGCCGGTGCAACCGCGGCGCTGCCGGCGCCGGAAGCCGGCCGTGCCGAGCCGGCCACGGCGTTGCAGGCCGAAACCGCCGACGCCTGAGTGCGGCATGCGCGGTGAATGCCGCGGCAGCCGATGCGGCGGCCTGGCTTGAAGTAGGACCGTCTGGCCCCCATGCTGGCGCCATGAGTACGCTCGTTTCGCTTCCTACTGTCGCCCCGGCGCCGGACTACCAGTCCATCGACCGGCCACTGAACTTCTCCGTGGCCGCTGCCGCCAAGGTGCGCGAGCTGATCCAGGAAGAAGGCAACGCCGACCTGGCATTGCGCGTGTACATCCAGGGCGGAGGGTGTTCCGGTTTCCAGTACGGTTTCGAGTTCGACGAGAACCGCGCCGAGGACGATCTGGCTGTGGCCACCGATGGCGTGACGCTGCTGGTGGATCCCCTGAGCCTGCAATACCTGATGGGCGCCGAGGTGGATTACACCGAAAGCCTGACCGGCGCGCAGTTTGTCATCCGCAATCCCAATGCGAAGACCACCTGCGGGTGCGGAAGCAGCTTCAGCGTCTGATTGCCTCTGGATAGATGCGGATTGTTCGACGCATCTGGGCAAATGCGAATTGCTGGCGCTTAGCGCCTATTCCTGCAGGCACCTGCGTTGATGCCAAGGCATTGCCGAACGTGTGATCGATCGCGGCACGGCTGCGCGCTGTTTGCGCGAGATGTTGACCGGCTCGCGCTGAGGTGGGCGTTGCAGGTGGCGGGACTGGCCGGTATGCCTCGCTCGCCTTGCAGTGCGCGCTGTGATGAGGGTGGTGCATCGCTTGTTGTGCGGCTGCAGTTCGTCGGCGACCGCCGGCCGCCATCACGATGAGGCGGCCAACCCGAGCTGCGCAGTGCGTACATGGCCGCCACTGGTCAGGCATGCGTGTGAGTGCTTCCACGTTGCCCAATGACTGCGGCAATGCTTCAAGACGATGACAGCGCTGTGCGCCACGTGGAGACGAGCGAACCGCGCGCGTCGTTGCGAGCCACGTGCGTAGTTGAAAATGCCTGCGTCCTGCGCGGCGCTGCAGGGTGCTTCAGCACGACGGCAGGAATGCAGCGAGTCGCTGGCGGTCGATCGCCGGGCACGCACCCGATTGCTTGGGCTGCGCCCGCAAGGCGGGCGATCTGCACGCGCGCGTAACGCGCCACGCCACTTTCTGCGCTGCAGGTTTCGCGGCGCGCGCGCCAGCTTCGTGCGTGCGCGATGGTGCGCAGATCCGGATGACCATACTGCGTGCGTGCTTACCGCTGGCGCCACGATATGCGCGTTTTCTCCAGGCATTGCCGCTTGTCCACGCTGATCCACCGCAGTCGTGTGCAACACCGTGCTGATGCGCAGGCCATGCCTTGTGTCGATTCCACGCCGTGGTGCAGTGACCGTTCCCGCTCGTTCCGCACCTGGATCGGGCACCGGCACCGATCCGGTGTCGGCTGATTGCTGCGCGTCTGTTCCGTCCTTCCCCAAGAGAGCATCACTTCATGTTGCAGATCAACTCCCGATCGGCATTTGGCCTGGCGGCCATGTTGGGCATCGCCAGCGCAGTGCTTGCACCCGCCGCGCAGGCCGCGCCCGCGCGCGGTACCTTGCTTACCAGCAATTTCCTGACCAGCTACAGCCGTGATGCGATCGGCGCGATGCTGGCCTCCGAGCCGCAGGCCGAACAGCCCAAATGCAACGTCCGTGTCGCCGAATTCACCTATGCAACCGTCGGTGTCGAAGGCGAACCTGCAACCGCATCTGGCGTGCTGCTGGTTCCAGATGGCGAGCGGTGCGTAGGGCCGTATCCGTTGCTCGGCTGGGGACGTCCGACCGGAACGGTTCGCACTGAGGAGCAGGCCAAGGACATCCGCGATGCCAAGGGCAACGACCCACTGGTCACGCGCCTGGCCAGCCAGGGGTATGTCGTGGTCAGCAGTGATTATCTGGGGCTCGGGAAGTCCAACTACGGTTATCACCCGTATTTGCACAGCGCGACCGAGGCGAGTGCGACCATCGATGCGATGCGTGCGGCGCGCAGTGTGTTGCAGCGCTTGAACACGCCGCTGTCGGGCAAGGTGATGCTGTCGGGTTATTCGCAGGGCGGCCACACGGCGATGGCCACCCAGCGTGAGATAGAGACGCATCTGTCCAAGGAATTCCATCTGGTGGCCAGTGCGCCGATCTCCGGGCCTTACGCGCTGCAGCAGACATTTTTGGACAGCTGGAGCGGCAGCAATGCGGTAGGCGAAAGCAGCTTCGGCATCATTCTGGGCAGCTATGCCATCGTCGCGATGCAGCACACCTACAAGAACATCTATCTGGAGCCCGGACAGGTGTTTCAGGAGCCGTGGACTGCCAAGGTGGAGCCGTTGTTCCCGGGCAAGCAAAGCCTGACCGATCTGTTTCTCGGCGACACCTTGCCAGGCATCGATCAAATCAAGGCGTATTTCCAGCCTGGCTTCTACCGCGACTTTGCCAGCAACCCCGCCAACCCGTTCCGCCAGGATCTGGCGCGCAACGATCTGCTGGCGTGGACGCCGCAAACTCCGACCTTGCTGTGCGGTTCGTCCAACGATGCCACCATTCCGCTCAAGAACGCGCAGACCGCCATCGCCAGCTTCAAGCGGCGTGGCAGCAACCAGGTGGCGTTGGTGGATATCGGCACCGGCAACTCCAGCGACAACTCGGCCTTCGCCCATCTGTTGACGAACGAGCCGTGCATCGTGGCGGTGCGGCATCAGCTGTTGGACAAGCAGCGCTGATACAGCGCTCGTTGCTTGACCCTGCCGAAGGGTTTGCAGGTGCGGGCGTATCCCAAGCCCGCACCTGCACCGTTCTTCACTGCAGCCGGTGCAGTGCACTGCCGTGACCACTGGCGAACGTGCGTGCGCTTGCATGGCCGCGCCTGCGCGCGGTCCCGTGATGGGGGCCGCGCGACCAGGCGTGAACCGCGTCCCAAGCCGGTGGCCAGCGCGGGCGGCGCCCGCGTCTGAACACGCACCGCAGGCACGCTCGGTCGAGTGCGTACGATGGTTGCAGGCGCTGCCGATTATCGGCAGGCTTGCGCCGATGTCAGAGTCTCTTTTTTCATCTTCCGGTTTTGCCTTCACCCACGCGCCGCTCGATCGCGGCGATATGTTGCGTGACGATCCCGACGCCCTGGCGCGTCTGTGGCCGCAGGGCCGTGTGCTGTTGATCGACGCCAAAGGCGCGGCGCTGGCCGATGCCGATGGCCAGCCATTTTTGCTGGATGGCGCCGAACTGGGCGACGGGCCGGAGGCTGCGATCTTCCTGGGTCTGCGCGATGCGGTGGGCTGGTTTTGTGTGCCGGCCGACATTGTCGCGGTGCAGGCGCCGCAGCGGATCGATCTGCGCCAGGCCGCCGCCGACTGGCCTGCCGAGATCGCTACCGCCTTCGCCTATGCACGCGCCATGTTGCACTGGCAATCGCGCACGCGCTTTTGCGGTGTCTGCGGCGGTGCGATCGCGTTCCGGCGCGCCGGCTTCATCGCGCACTGCACGCAATGCCAGACCGAGCATTACCCGCGCGTGGACCCGGCCATCATCGTGGCGGTCAGCGATGGAGCGCGCTTGCTGCTTGGTCGCCAGGCTAGCTGGGCCCCAGGACGTTATTCGGTGATTGCCGGGTTTGTCGAACCGGGCGAGTCGCTAGAGCAGACCGTGGCGCGCGAGGTGTTCGAGGAAACCCGCGTGCATGTACAGGACTGCCGCTACCTGGGCGCGCAGCCGTGGCCCTTCCCGGGCGCGCTGATGCTGGGCTTCACCGCGCGTGCCGCAGCGACCGAGGTGCCGCAGGTCACCGGTGAGCTGGAAGACGCGCGCTGGGTCAGCCATGCGCAGGTCAGCGCTGCGCTGGCCGGCGAGGGCGACATCGGGTTGCCGCCGCGCATTTCCATTGCGCGTGCGTTGATCGAGCATTGGCATCGTGCGCATGGCTGAGCCAGGCCGGCTTTTGCAGTGTTGCAGCGGCGCTCGCGTCCGCTCGGCTAGACTCGGCTGAGGAGGCCTGCCCATGTTCACCACCTTGGTTGCCGTCGTCGTCGCGCTCACGCTGGGCCATCTGGTACCGGCGCAGGTAGCCAGGCTGCGCAATTTCGCCTGGTTCGGCCAATGGCTGCGCCGGCTGGACGGTTACGCGGCCGGGCGCGGTGCGTGGCAAGGGCGCTATGGCGTGCTGCTGGCGGTGCTGCCGGCGCTGGTGGTGCTGCTGGTGCAGTGGCTGCTGGACGATGTCTGGCACGGTTTTCTGGACTTGCTGTTCGGCGTGGCGGTGCTGGCCTGGACCTGGGGCCCGCGCGATCTGGATCGCGATGTGGAAGCGGTCATCGACGCCGACGAGCCGCACACGCGACGCGAAGCGATTTCGCACCTGCAGGCCGCCGGCGGCAGCGTGCATGAAGATGCGCCATCGCTGGTGGAAGCGGTGGTGGTCAACGGCCTGCGGCGTTGGTTCGCGGTGCTGTGGTGGTTTTTGCTGCTGGGGCCGTTCGGCGCGGTGCTGTATCGGCTCACTGCGCTGGCGGTGGAAAGCCCGCTGGCCGTGTTGCTGCCGCCCCGCAATCTGGCTGGCGCGCGCTGGTTGCTGGCGGTGCTGGAATGGCCGGTGGCGCAGTTGATGACGATGTCGATGGCGCTGGTGGGTAACTTCGATACGGTGTTCCGCGCCTGGCGCGAGGCGCACGGCAATCGCTGGTCGCTGGAGCCGCATTTTCTCGGCGCGGTGGCGCGCGCCAGCGTCAGCGCCGAGCTGCGCGAGGAAGCGCACGACTACACCGATTCGGGCCTGGTACCGGTGTGGCGCCGCCTGCCGGAAGTCCGCGATGCGATGAGCCTGGTGTGGCGCGTGCTGCTGCTGTGGTTGGTGGTGCTGGCGTTGTTGGTGATTGCGGGATGGGTGCGGTAGCGCCGCGCATGATGTCGTGCGAAAGGATGTGTAGCGCGCGTCCGCGTGGGAACCTCGGCGCATCGCGCTTGTTTGCGGTCTAACCCGGCGCCAGCAGCGTAAACGGGTACCACGGCAAATTCCTTGCGATCCAATACATCGGCAAGGCCCATAACCAGAACTTCGGTTCGGACATCACGGCCACCACCGGGGCAAACCAGCGTGCGCGCCAGCCGGCTTTCCAGGCGATCAGGCCGGGCAGGGTGAACAGGCCGAGCACGGCGGCCGGATTCATTGCGAAGGCGCCGGGCAGGTCGAAGTGGACCAGCGCATACAGTGCGCGGGTCATGCCGCAGCCGGGGCAATAGCAGCTGGTGACGGCGCGGAACACGCAGGGCGGGAACGGGCTGTTGCCCGCATTCGGATCGAAGCGATACAGCAACGACACGCCAAGGGCGGCCACGCTGGTGGCCGCCCCCAGTCCAAGCCAGTGGCGTGGACGCAGTTCCATTACTGCATGTGCTGCAACTGCTGCATGTAGTCCATGTAGCCCTGCATGCCGCCGGTGGCCACCATGCCGATGTTGATCAGCAGGCCGATCGCGGCCAGCACGCTGGTCACGATGCACCAGGTCTTGGCGGTGTTGGAGGCGCGACGTGCGCCGTCGATGTCGCCCTGGTTGAGCAGGCCGTTGACCTTGCTGGAAAACACGATCGCCACGATGCCGGAGATCAGCGCCGGGCAGCACAGGCAAAAGCCCAGCACGGTGGAAACGATCGCCCAGATCAGGTGATTCGGTACCGGGCCGGGCGCGGCGCTGGACGAGGGATGGATCGGCGGTGGCATGGCACTCATGGTGAAGCTCCTTGGGTGGTAAACAACAGCGAACTGATGGGTGAGTGGGGTGGATTATCGGGCGCCATGCGCGGCGGCGATGCGCCCGGTGTGCGCTGACGACGGCCGGATGACTCTCATGCGCGCTTTGGCGCGCGTGTGAGCCGGGGCCGGCGTGTCGGTCGCGGCAGCGGCGAGTAGCGTTGCGCGGTGCCGGAGGGCTGCTCGCGCAAGCGAACGGGCGCTCCACGCCTGCGCAGCGAACGAACGCGGTGGCATGCCCATCGCTGCCGGCACAGCCAGCCGCTGGAATGCATGACGCCCGCCGGTCACGGCAGACGCCTCAGGCGCGATGATGTTGAGCACAACGACGTCCCCCCGGTACGACCGGCCGCGTCCGCTTGGCGGCTGCGACGGCAAAGCGTGCAATGGCGCACAGGCTACTCGCGGCGCGCCATGGACGCAAAGCCTGCACCGGCCGGGCTCAGGGCTGATCCTGCCGCAGCGCGCGCACCTGTTGTTCGAGCAGCGCGGCACTGGCCTGATCGCCGGCCACTGCTGCCCCTGCCACCACGTCGATCTGCGCGCGCATCCGCCGCGGCACCCGCATGCGGCCCAGGCGCGTGTCGCGCCGGCTCCACATGCTCGACCACATGCCGCGCAGCGCCATCGGAATGACCGGCACGTTGCGGCGCTGCAGAATCTTTTCCACGCCGGATTTGAAGGGGGCGATTTCGCCATCCTTGGTCAACGCGCCCTCGGGGAAGATGCACACCAGCTCGCCATCGGCCAATGCGGCATCGATGCGGTCGAAGGCCTGCTGCATCAATGCGGGGTCTTCGCGCGCGCCGGCGATCGGGATGGCCTTGGCGGTGCGGAAGATCCAGCGCATGACCGGGATGCGGAAGATCTTGTAGTACATGACAAAGCGCACCGGACGCGGGATCACCGCCGACAGGATCAGCGCGTCCATGTAGCTGACGTGGTTGCACACCAGCAGGGCGGCACCCTCGTCGGGCACGTGCGCGTCGATGTTGCGCGCGCGCAGGCGGTACAACACGCTCACCAGCACCCAGCTGAGGAAGCGCATCAGGAATTCGGGCACCAGGGTGAAGATCCACAGTGCCACCAGCGTGTTGGCGATCGCCAGCGCCAGGAACACTTGCGGAATGCTCAGGCCCGGCAGCGGAATCCGCACCCCGAACAGCACCACCTGCGGCAACTGCAGCGCGATACCGATGACCGCCGCGGCCACGATGAACAACGAGTTCTGGATATTGAGCCCGGCGATCACGCGCGAGAGCTCGGCCTTGGGCGTGCGGCTCTGGATCAGCGCAAACAACGGCACCACGAACAGGCCGGTGAACAGGCCGATGCCGACCAGGTCGATGATCAGCCGCACGCTGCCGGGCTGCTGCACGAACTGGCCGATCGACAGGCCGGTGGCCGGCGCCGCGCCAGGCCGGGCGAAGTACAGGTCCAGCAGGAAGGCGCTGATGCCGAACGCGCCCAGCGGCACCAGGCCGATTTCCACGGTGCGGCCAGACAGGCGTTCGCACAGCAGCGAGCCGGCGCCGGTGCCGATCGAAAACAGCGCCAGCGCGAACACGTACAGGTCCTGCTGGCCGCCCAGGTTGAGCTGCGCATAGGTGGGCAGCTGCGCGGTCAGCACGGTGCCGATGAACCAGAACCAGGACACGCCCAACACCGCGTTGCGCACCGCCAACGTGCGCCGGGTCAAGCGCATGATGGCGCGCGATTCGGGGATGGGGTTCCAGTTGATTTTCAGCTCGGGCGCGCCGGCGTCGACGCGCGGTACCAGCCGCGCCACCAGGTTGCCAGTGACGGCAATCGCGATCACCGCGGTGGCGGCAGCCTCCGGCCCATGACTGCCGGCGATCTGGAAGATCAGTCCGCCGAAGATCATGCCGCACAGGATCGAGATCGATGTACCCATCTCGACCAGGCCATTCCCACCGGTGAGCTCTTCCGGTTTCAGCACCGAGGGCAGGATCGAATATTTCACTGGCCCGAACAGCGTGGACTGCAGGCCGGTGCAGAACAGCGCAATCAGCAGGATCACCATGTTCTCGGTGATGAAGCCCACGGCGGCCAGCGACATGATCGCAATCTCCATCGTGGTGGTGATCACGATGAGCTTCTGCTTTTCCAGCTTCTCGGCGATCTGCCCGGCCAGCGCGGAGAACAGGAAGTACGGCAGGATGAACAATGCCGGCGCCAGGTTGGTATACAGCGTGCGCTGGGCGGCATCGATGCCGAGATAGAACAACAGGCCGATGATGGCCTGCCGATAGACGTTGTCGTTGAACGCGCCCAGCGCCTGGACAGCGAAGAACGGCAAGAAGCGGCGCTGCCTGAGCAGGGCGAACTGACTGTGACCGGACATGCAGTTTCCTTTGCGAACGCGCGCAGCCTAGCAGGCTTCCACGGCGTGCTGTTGGATGGCGGCTGCGTTCAGCGGCTTCTACGTGCCGGCGGCCTGCGTTGCGCGAGCTGGGCGCGCAGCAAGGCCACGAAGGCGCGTGCGGCCGGGCTGGGATCGGGCCGCCACACCGCGTAGGTCAGAAAGCGGTAACGCTCCTTCAAGGCCACCGTGACCACGCCGTGCATGGCCCCGGCCATGGTCTGCGGGACGATGCCCACGCCCAGGTTGGCGGCGACCAGTTCGCGCACCAGATCGGCGTGGGTGACTTCGTACTGCTGGCGTTGCCGCAGGCCCCCGTGCGCAAACGCAGCATCGATGATGCCGCGCACGCCGGCACCGGGAACCAGCCCGGCCATCGGTTCGTCGTCAAGCTCGGCCAGTGCCACCCGTTTGCGTGCGGCAAAGCGGTGGCCCGGTGCCACGATCAAGGCCAAGGCCTCTTCATGCAGCAGCAGGCGCTGCGCCGGCACCGCAAGCTGCGGGCCGACCCCCACCAGGGCGACATCCAGCCGGCCTTCGCCCAGATCGTGCAGCAAGGCCTCGCTCATGGCGGTGCGCAGATGCACGTCCACCCGCGCATGCGCGCTGCGGAACTGCTGCAGCAACGCCGGCAGTTGCACGGTGGTGAGCGAGGAAATCTGCCCCAACGCCAGCCGCCCGCGCACGGTACCCAGGGCCTGCGCCATTTCCTCGTGCAGGCGCTCGGCAGCGCGCAGGGTCTGGCGGGCGTTGTGCAGGAACACCTCGCCGGCGGCGGTGGGCCGCACCTGGCGGATGCCGCGTTCGAACAGGCGTGCGCCGAAGGTCTCTTCGATCTTGGCGACCTGGTGGCTGAGCGCCGATTGCACGGTGTTGCAGCGGCGCGCAGCAGCGGTGAAGCCGCCTTCTTCGGCCACGGCAATGGCAAATTCCAGTTGGCGCAAGGTCAGCATGCAATCTCGAAAAAAGATGGCGACGGTGAAAACAATACATTGGAAAGATGCGTGCCGGCTGCCCACACTGTGCACATTCCTTGACCAGGCAGCAGCCATGCAGACCGAGCCCACCTCCCACCCGCCCTTGCCCCGTCGCCTGGTGCTGCTGATGGCTGCCGCCACCGGGTTGGCGGTGGCGAGCAATTACTACGCCCAGCCTCTGCTGGAAACGCTGGCGCAGGCGTTCGGCATCCAGGTGCGCAGTGCCGGTGCGGTGGTCACCGCGGCGCAGCTGGCTTACGCGGCAGGGTTGCTGTTGCTGGTGCCGCTTGGCGACCGGCTGGAGCGCCGCGGCCTGATCGTGGGCCTGTTCGTGCTGAGCGCGCTCGGGCTGCTGGTGAGCGCCAGTTCGCACAGTTTTGCGATGTTGCTGGTCGGCACCATCGTGACCGGCGCCAGCTCGGTGGCGGCGCAGATCCTGGTGCCGTTCGCCGCCACGCTGGCGGCGCCCCACGAGCGTGGCCGGGTGATCGGCACGGTGATGAGCGGGTTGCTGCTGGGGATCTTGCTGGCGCGCACCGCGGCCGGCGTGCTGGCCGGTGTCGGCGGCTGGCATACGGTGTACTGGATCGCCTCGGTCGCGTTGTTGCTCACCGCCGGGCTGTTGTGGCGCGGGCTGCCGCGCCATCCCGGCAACGCGCAACTGGCGTATCCGCAGTTGGTGGGCTCGGTGCTGGCGCTGCTGCGCGACGATGCGGTGCTGCGTTCGCGCGCGGTGCTGGGCGGGCTGATCTTTGCAGGATTCAGCATGTTCTGGACCACGCTGGCGTTTTTGTTGTCCGGGCCGAGTTATGGCTATGGCACTGCGGTGATCGGCTTGTTCGGCCTGATCGGTGCGGCCGGTGCACTGGCGGCCAATCGTTCCGGGCATTGGTCCGATCACGGCCATGGCGACCGCGTGAGCTGGGGCGGGCTGGCGATGTTGCTGCTGTCGTGGGGCTTGCTCGCGTTTGCGCCGCAGTCGATCGGGCTGCTGATCGTCGGCGTGCTGCTGCTGGATATCGCAGTGCAGGGCGTGCATATCGCCAACCAGAGCGTGATCTATCAGCGCAACCCGGCGGCGCGCAATCGCATCACCTCGGCCTACATCACCTGCTATTTCATCGGTGGTGCCGTGGGGTCGACGTTGGGCACGGCCGCGTATGCGCAGGCCGGGTGGATGGGTGTGGTGATCGGCGGCGCGGTACTGGCTGCAGCGGCACTGGGTTGGGTGGGGCTGAGCGTGGCGCGCAGGCAGTGGAAGTGAGCGTGGCCGGTGGGGCGACGACGCAGCGGTTGCACGCAGTGGCGAATACGCGGCATGGCCGTGTTCGACATCGCTTACCGCATCGAGGCTGCATGTACGGCGCGGCGCCCATGCCTGTCGACCGCTGGCGGCTAGGTCTTGCTGGCCGCCAGACGCGGCGTGTTCTCCGCCGGCGCCGTTGTCACCGCCAGCGCTGCAGCGCGGAGCTTGGGCAGCAGGCGCAGCGTCAATGCCAGTTGGTCGCGCACCAGGCGTTGCTTGGGCGGTAGTTGCACCGGATGGTGTTCCAGCGCTTCGGCGGTGGCCAGTTCTTCGCTTTCGTCGTGCGCCGGCAGCGGTTGGCGTTGGCCAAGGGCGCTGGCGATCTCGCTCAGTGCGCGCTGCAGATATTCGCCGGCTTGCGCGATGGTGGCGTCGTGTTCGCCCTCCAGTGCGGCGCGGTGCGCGCCCAGTGCCGACAGATAGCCGAGCAAGGTGTTGGACAGCGCCAGGAAGCGAAAGCCCGCATCTAGATTGCGCCGATAGCGGCCGGGTTCGCGCAGCATGTTGGATAAGGCCACCGACAAGGCAGCATCGGCGTTGTGCATGTCGCGGCGCGCAATGCGGTAGGGCAGGTCGTCGCGCTTGCCGCTGGCGTACTGCTCCAGCACCTGGGCCAGATAACGCGCGCAGCTGGCGAGCACCGTGGCCATCACCTGGTTCAGCCGGCGGCCCTGCCAGTCGGGCAGGATCAGGAACGAGGCGGCCGCGGCAATCGCGCAACCGATCAGGGTGTCGATCAGGCGCGGCCAGATCAGCACGAAGCCATCGCCCAGCAGGTTGAAGCAGAACAGCGCCATCACCGTGATGCCGGCGGTGGCCAGCATGTAGCGATCGGTGCGGGTGATGAAGAACACCAGCGCGCCGGCCAGCGCCAGCAGCAGCTGCACTTCGGTGGTGGGGAACAGCTGCATCAGCGCCCAGGTGGCGACCAGGCCGATCAAGGTGCCGGCAATGCGCTGCACCAGCCGCAGGCGCGTGGCGCCGTAGTTGGGCCGGCACACGAATGCGGTGGTGAGCAGGATCCAGTACCCGTTGTCGGCGTGGATGGATTGCATGATGGCGTAGCCCACCAGCAGCGCGATGGCCATGCGCAGGCCATGGCGGAACAGCACCGAGCCGGGCGTGAGTTGCTGCACCAGCCGCGCGCCCATTTCGCGCAAGGTGTGCGGCGAGGAATCGCGTAGCCGGGTGTCGAGGTTGTCGCTGGTGGAATCGGATTGCGCCGCTTCCGACAACCTGCGTTCGATGCTCTGCAGATTGGTCACCAGCAGCTCCAGCGCGCCGAGCAGGCGGGCCAGTGCGGGGTCGGCGCTCGCGTGCAGATAATCCAGCGATTGGCGCAGGTCTTCGGTGGCCAGGCGGCTGCTGTCGCCGTAATCGAACGGTTGGCGCAGGCGAATCGCCTCGCCCAACGCCGCGCACGCCTTGCCTTGCAAGGCGAGCAGGCGCTGGCAGCGATACAGCACGTCGCTGTGGAAGAACGCGTCGGTGAGCGCCTCGTAGGGATAGTGCGAGGAGCTGGCGCGCTCGTGGAAGTCCTGCGCCATGTAATACAGCCGGAAATACAGGCCCGATTGCACGCCCGGCCGCCCCGAGCGGCCGAAGCGGCTCATGATGGCGGTCTTGGCCGCATTGAGCGCGCCGACCACCTTGGCGTTCTGTTCGGCCAAGGCCAGCCGGCGTGCATGCAGGTCGCTCTGGCGCACCGGTTCGAACAGATCGGCCTTGAGCTTGAGGTAGCGGCCCAATTCGAAAAACAGCCGCGACAGCCGCTCGCGCACCGGGCGATTGGCGAACAGGATGGTCCACAGGATCGACAGCACGCCGTACCAGGTGGTGCCGATCAGCAGCAGCGTCGCGCCGTGCCAGGCGACCAGCGGATCGCGGCTGCCATGCTGGTCCATGCCGATCATGGCGTAGATCGACAGGGCCACCGTGGCCTGCGCGATCGAGGCATAGCGCTCGCCCAGTGCGCCGAGCAGGGTCAGCGAGAACGTAGCCAACGCCATGCCCAGCACGAACGGCAGCGGATACGGAAACAGCACCACCACTGCGGCGGCGGCGGCGGCGAAACACAGCAGCGAGAGCAGCACCGATTTGATGCGGCCCAGCCAGTTGTCGTCGGTTTCGGCAATGGCGCTGGCGATCGCGCCCAGAAACAGCGCCGGCACCGCAGTGAGCTGTTGCCAGTGCCAGCACACGCCCATCGCCACCGCCAGCGCGATGAACACACGCAGGCCATAGCTGGCCTTTTCATGGGCCCACAAGCGGCTTAAACGGGTTTCGAAGGAGGGAGTGGCCACAGTCTCTACAAGGCAGGGAGCCCGGGCATTATTGCCGCAGCCACGCGCCGCCGGTGTGGATGGCGGCTAGTTCTTTGTCAGTAGCCGCACGGTGCCAGGCGCCGCAGGTGGCCCGCGCCGGTATCGGCAGGATGCCTGGTGGTTGCAGGCGCGAGGCGCTTAGCCCTGCGCTGCTTGCTCGCGGGCGATGGCCCGCCAGCCGATGTCGCTGCGCTGGAAGGCGTTGAGCCAGTGGATCGGCTCGAGGCCAGCATAGGCGTTGCGCTGGGCGTCCTGCACGCTGTCGCCGAGCGCCGCAACGCACAGCACGCGGCCACCGGCGCTGATGACCTCGCCGGCAGCATTCAGCGCAGTGCCGGCGTGGAAGACCTTGGCGCTGGCCGGCACCGCGTCCAGCCCGGTGATGATCTCACCGGTGACCGGGGTGTCCGGGTAAGGCTTGGCGGCGATGACCACGCCCAGCGACGGGCGCGGGTCCCACTGCGCGTGCGCGCCATCGAGCCTGCCGTCGATGGCCGCGTCGAGCAGATCGACCAGATCCGACTGCAGGCGCAGCATTACCGGCTGGGTTTCCGGGTCGCCGAAACGCACGTTGAATTCGATCACCTTCGGCGCGCCGTGCGCGTCGATCATCAGCCCGGCATACAGAAAACCGGTGAACGGCACGCCATCGGCGATCATGCCCTGCACGGTCGGCTCGACCACCTCGCGCATGACCCGCGCATGCACCTCGGGCGTGACCACCGGCGCCGGCGAGTAGGCGCCCATGCCGCCGGTATTGGGGCCGGTGTCGCCGTCGCCGACGCGCTTGTGGTCCTGGCTGGTGGCCATCGGCAAGGCGTGTTTGCCATCGACCATGGAGATGAAGCTGGCCTCTTCGCCGTCGAGGAATTCTTCGATGACCACGCGTGCGCCGGCATCGCCGAACGCATTGCCCGAGAGCATGTCGCGCACCGCGTCTTCGGCCTCGGCCAGGGTCATCGCCACGATCACGCCCTTGCCGGCAGCCAGGCCATCGGCCTTGACCACGATCGGCGCGCCTTTCTCGCGCACATACGCCAGCGCGGCGTCGACTTCGGTGTGCACGGCGTAATACGCGGTGGGAATGCCGTGGCGGGCGAGGAAATCCTTGGCGAAGGCCTTGCTGCCTTCCAGCTGCGCGGCCTTGGCGGTGGGGCCGAAGATGCGCAGGCCGGCGGCATGGAAGCGGTCGACCACGCCCAGCACCAGCGGCACTTCCGGGCCGACCACGGTCAGCGCGACGGCTTCGCGCTGCGCCAGCGCGAGCAGGCCGTCCAGATCATTGACCTTGATCGCGACATTGCGGCATTTGGCTTCGGTGGCGGTGCCGGCATTGCCCGGTGCCACCAGCACCTCGCGCACGCGCGCGGACTGCGCGATCTTCCAGGCCAGGGCATGTTCACGGCCGCCGGAGCCGATGACGAGGATTTTCAAGGCAGTTGCTCGCTAGTACGGGGGAAGGGGCGTTACCTGCAGCCTTCGCGCTGCAGTGCATTGGGAAACGGGTAGGTCCAGGTCTTGGTGTCGAGCGCGAAGACGTGGGTCTTGTCCAGGGCCACCCCGCAATCGCTGCCGTGCTCGCGGATGCGCAGCGGCCAGGTGCGCGCCTGCGGCGCGCTGTTGTCCACCTCCAGCGCGAAATCCACGTCGAAGGCCTCGGCAAGGCATTGCGCCTGGGTCTGGTCCGGCTCGCGCGCGTCGTCGTCGCAGGCCAGTGCGCCGCTGTTGTCGATGTGCGCCCGCAGCGAGCCGGCATTGACCAGGCCCTTGGGCCCGGGCACGACCAGATCCTGCGATTCGAGGATCAGGCCCTGGCCCATCCAGAAACTGTGCACGGCAAAGCCGTAGAAATCGCTGCCCAGGCGCAGGACGTCCACGCTGCCTGGCTGGCCGGCGCTGCCGTAGCCGTCGGCGAGCCGTTCGGCCACGACCTTGAAACCGTCGCCATCGCCGCGCAGCACGAAGAAATCGATGAGCCCCGGATTGCCGTGGCCGGCATCGCTGAGGCTGTGGCAGACCGCCAGCAGTTGCTGTACCTGGTCGCCCACCACCACCGGCTGTTCGGCGCAGACTGCGCTGTCGGCCTTGAAGCCGTCGGCTTCGCCGCTCCACTGCGCGGCCAGGCCGGCCTTGGCGCCGTAGCGCGTGCGCAAGAACCCATCCAGCCGCTCGGTGCGGCTCAGACGGGGGCCGTCGCTGGGCGCGGCAGGTGCCGCGGCGCCCGGCGCCGCAGCGGGCTCAGGCGCCTGCTTGCACGCGCTCAACAGCGCGGCGGTGGCAAGAAACGCGGCAAAACAACGCAGACGCTGCATCGACCTATCCCTGTGTCGGTGACATCAATGCCGGAAATGGCGCACGCCGGTGAACACCATCGCGATGCCGTGTTCGTCGGCGGCGGCGATCACCTCGCCATCGCGCATCGAACCGCCCGGCTGGATCACCGCCTTGATGCCGGCCGCAGCCGCCGCATCGATGCCGTCGCGGAACGGGAAGAACGCATCGGACGCCATCACCGAGCCGGCCACGGTGAGCTTGGCTTCTTCGGCCTTGAGCGCGGCGATCTTGGCGCTGACCACGCGGCTCATCTGCCCGGCGCCCACGCCAATGGTGCGGCTGTCCTTGGCATAGACGATCGCGTTGGATTTGACGTACTTGGCCACGCGCCAGGCAAACAGCAAATCGCCCAGTTCTGCCTCGTTGGGCGCACGTTGGGTGACCACGCTCAACTCGCCCAGCGACATGCTACGGTTGTCGGCCGACTGCATCAGCAGGCCCGAGCCGATCCGCTTGGTGTCGTAGTTGTTCAAGCCATTGCCGTGCGGAATCTTGAGCACGCGCACGTTGGCCTTCCTGGTGGCGTATTCCAGCGCGCCGGCCTCGTAGTCGGGCGCGATCAGCACTTCGACGAACTGGCGGTCCAGAATGGCCTTTGCCGTCGCTGCGTCCAGGGTCTTGTTGAACGCCAGGATGCCGCCGAACGCGCTGGTGGGGTCGGTGGCGTAGGCCAGTTCATAGGCATCGCCGCAGCCCGCGCCCACCGCCACGCCGCAGGGGTTGGCGTGCTTGACGATCACGCAGGCCGGCGCGTCGAACTGGCGCACGCATTCCCACGCTGCATCAGCATCGGCCAGGTTGTTGTAGCTCAGTTCCTTGCCTTGCAGCTGCTGGAAGGTGGCCAGCGTGCCCGGCACCGGATACAGGTCGCGGTAGAACGCGCCGGACTGGTGCGGGTTCTCACCGTAACGCAGGTCCATCACCTTGACGAAGTTGGAATTGATCTGCGCCGGGAACGGGCTGCGCGTGGGCACCGCCTCGCTGCTGTCGGCCACTGCCGAGAGATAGTTACTGATCGCCGCGTCGTACTGGGCCACGCGATTGAACGCAGCCACCGACAGCGCAAAGCGCTTGGCCGCCGACAGCTGCCCGTCGTTGGCTTCCAGCTCGGCCAGCAGGTCGGCGTACTGCGCCGGGTCGGTGGCCACGGCCACGCGCGCGAAATTCTTGGCCGCGCTGCGCAACATCGCCGGGCCGCCGATGTCGATGTTTTCCACCGCATCGGCCAGGGTGCAATCGGCTTTCACCGTGACCGACTCGAATGGATACAGGTTCAATACCAGCAGGTCGATCGGCACGATGCCGTGCTCGGCCATCACCGCTTCGTCGACACCGGCGCGCCCGAGCAGGCCGCCATGCACCAGCGGGTGCAGGGTCTTGACGCGGCCATCCATCATTTCCGGGAAACCGGTCAGCTCGGCAACGTCCTTCACCGGCAGGCCGGCCTCGCGGATCGCCTTGGCGGTGCCGCCGGTGGACAGCAGCTCGACGTTGCGCGCCACCAGCGCGCGGGCCAGGTCGATCAGGCCGGTCTTGTCGGAAACGGAGAGCAGGGCCCGGCGCACGGGCAGGAAATCAGAGGCCATCGGTGGGGGATGTCGTTGCGGAGCAGCCGATATTGTAGGCTGCGCCAGCGCTCGAATGGACTCAACACCCCGTATGGCCTCGATCTACGCATTGAAGGGACGCTTCCAGGCGCTGCTGCGGCCGATGGTGGGCGCGCTGTATCGCGGTGGCATCACCGCCAATCAGGTCACGCTGGGCGCAGCGGCGGTGTCGCTGATGGTGGCGGCGGTGGTGTTGCGCGGCGGCCCCAGCTGGCCGCTGCTGTATCTGCTGCTGCCGGTGTGGATGCTGCTGCGCATGGCGCTCAATGCGGTGGACGGCATGCTGGCGCGCGAATTCGGCCAGCAGTCGCGGCTGGGCGCTTACCTCAACGAGCTGTGCGACGTGGTGGCTGATGCGGCCTTGTACTTGAGCCTGCTTGGCGTGCCCGGTGTGAGTGCGCCCTGGCTGTGGATCTTCGCGCTGCTGGCCGCGCTGACCGAGTACGCCGGCGTGCTCGGCCTGATGGTCGGCGCCAGCCGCCGCTACGACGGGCCGATGGGCAAGAGCGACCGCGCCTTCGTCATCGGCGTGCTGGGCGTGGGCCTGGCTTGTGGCTGGCTGGGTGCGCGCGGCGTCACCTGGGTCGCCATTGCCGTGAGCCTGGCCTGCGCGGTCACGGTGTGGCGGCGGGTGCGCGCCGGCCTGGCGCAGGCGCCCGCAGGCACCTAGCGATCCATTCCCGCAGCAACGCCGCTGGCCGCTGCGCTGTGGTGATCTCTGCGATTCAACCTTTCGACTTTTCAGGATGCTTCGATGCGCACAGTGCTAGAGCGCGAGTTCGTCAGTTTCGATGGTGTGCCGCTGTTCTACCGGCACTGGCCGTTGCACGATGCCGCTGCCACCGGCACGCCGAAGGCGGTGGTGCTGCTGCATCGCGGCCATGAGCACTCTGGCCGTGTGATGCATCTGGCCGAAGAACTCGACATGCCCGACGCCCAGTTCTTCGCCTGGGACGCACGCGGCAACGGCCGCTCGCCGGGCGTGCGTGGCGATGCGCCGGGCTTCGAAGCGCTGGTGCGCGATCTGGACAGCTTCATCGCGCATCTTCGCGCCACCCACGGCATTGCGGTGCAGGACATCGTGGTGATTGCGCAGAGTGTGGGCGCGGTGGTGGCCGCCACCTGGGTGCACGATTACGCCCCGCCGCTGCGCGCGCTGGTGCTGGCATCGCCGGCGTTCAAGGTGAAGTTGTATGTGCCGTTTGCACGCCCCGGGTTGGCGTTGCTGCATGCGCTGCGCGGCAACTTTTTCGTCAACAGCTACGTCAAGCCGCAATGGCTGACGCATGATCCGGCGCGCGTGGAAAGCTATCGCACCGATCCGTTGATCACCCGTCCGATTTCGGTGCGCGTATTGCTCGGTCTGTATGCGGCAGCCGATCGCGTGGTGGACGATGCACAGGCCATTACCGTGCCGACCCAGTTGCTGGTCTCCGGTGAGGATTTTGTGGTGCATCGCGGCCCGCAGGACCGCTTCTACGAAAACCTGCGCTCGCCGATCAAGCAGCGCCACTGGTTTCCGGGGTTCTTCCACGACACTTTGGGCGAGCGCGATCGCGCGATGGCCATCGCGCACATTCGCCAGTTCGTCCAGGCGCGTTTTGCGCAACCGCCGGTGCGCGCCGCGCTGGGCGATGCACACCGTGCCGGGCCCAGTTTCGAAGAGGCCGAACGGCTGGCCTGGCCGCCGCAGCGCAATAGCCTGCAGGACCTGCGCTGGCGTGGCGTGCGTGCCGGCCTGCGCCTGGGTGGCAGGCTCTCCGAGGGCATCGCGCTTGGTCTGCAGACCGGTTTCGATTCCGGCAGCACATTGGATTACATCTACCGCAATCAGGCGCGTGGTCGCGGGCCGTTGGGGCGCATGATCGACCGCACGTATCTCAACGCGATCGGCTGGCGTGGCATCCGCATCCGCGGCAGCCATCTGGGCGAATTGCTGCGCGATGCGGCGGCGCGCTTGCGTGGCGCCGGCAAGCCGGTGCGCGTGCTGGATGTCGCTGCCGGGCACGGCCGCTATGTGCTCCAAGCGCTGGGCAGCGGCGCACAGCGTGCCGATGCGATCGTGCTGCGCGACTTCAGCCCGCTCAACGTGACCCAGGGCACGGCGCTGATCCAGACGTTGGGCGCAGGCGATATCGCCCGCTTCGAACAAGGCGATGCGTTCGACCCGGCAGCGCTGGCCACAGTGCAACCGGCACCGACGCTGGCGGTGGTGTCGGGCCTGTACGAGCTGTTTGCCGACAACGACCAGGTCGCGCGTTCGCTGGCCGGCCTGGCCGCGGCGGTGCAGCCGGGCGGTTATCTGCTTTACACCGGCCAGCCCTGGCATCCGCAACTGGAATTCATTGCGCGCGCGCTGACCAGTCACCGCGATGGCGTGGCCTGGGTGATGCGCCGGCGGAGCCAGCAGGAGATGGATGGCCTGGTGGAAGCGGCGGGCTTTCGCAAGGTGGCGCAACGCATCGATGCGTTCGGCATCTTCACCGTCTCGATGGCGCAGCGAATCGACGCATGAGCCACGTTGCCCGCCCATCCGGCCGTGCCGCGCTGTGGCTGGCGTTGCTGGGACCGTTTTTCTTCCTCAGCTACGGCCTGGCCAACACGCTGGCCGGGCGGGCGACGCATGTGCCATCGGTGGTGTTTGGCTGGGAACACGGCATGCCGTTCTGGCCGTGGACCATCGTGCCGTACTGGTCGATCGATGTGTTCTACGCGGTCTCGTTCTTTGTCTGCCGCAACCGCCGCGAGCTGGACACGCATGCACTGCGCTTGCTCAGCGCCCAGCTGATCTGCGTGGCGTGTTTCGTGTTGTGGCCGCTGCGCTACAGCTTCGTACGGCCGCAGACCGAGGGCGTGTTCGGCTGGTTGTTCGCGGTGCTGCTGGGCTTCGACAAACCCTTCAATCAGGCGCCGTCGCTGCACATCGTGCTGCTGGTGGTGCTGTGGGTGCGCTATGGGCAGCATCTTTGCGGGGTGTGGCGCTGGTTGCTGCATGCCTGGTTCGCATTGATCGGTGTGTCGGTGCTGACCACGTATCAGCATCACTTTCTCGATATTCCTACCGGACTCGCGGTGGGCTGGCTCTGCGTGTGGCTATGGCCGGAGCGGGTCGCCGCACCATTTGCGCAGGCACGGTTTGCACGCGACCTGCGCCGTTGGCGCCTGGCCGCGATGTATCTGGCCGGCGCGCTGGTCAGCGCTGCGCTGGCGCTGTGGAGCGGCGGTGCAGCACTGTGGTTGCTGTGGATCACCCTGGCCTTGCTGCTGGTTGCCTTGAATTACGCGCTGCTCGGGCCGGGCGGATTCCAGAAGCGCAGCGATGGGCGCCTGAGTCTTGCAGCCCATTGGTTGTATGCGCCGTATCTGTTGGCGGCATGGTGCAACTCCCGGCTCTGGACACGGCGTGCGCCGTTGCCGCGCGCGGTGTGCGATGGCGTGTGGCTGGGGCGGATTCCGTTGCCCGGCCAGCGCGACAAGCGTGCCGCCGTGGTGGACGTGTCTGCAGAGCTCTCGTTGTACGCCGCGCAGGCGCAGGACCGTGTGGTGCCGATGCTCGATCTGGTCGCGCCGTCGCCGGCGCAGCTGCGCGAGGCCGCGCAGGCGATCGCGCAGGCGCAGGCGATCGGGCCGGTGCTGGTGTGTTGTGCATTGGGCTATTCGCGCAGTGCTGCCAGTGTGGCCACCTGGCTGGTGCGCAGCGGTCGCGCCCAGGACGTGGATGCGGCCATCGCACAGTTACGCGCCGTGCGGCCGTCGATCGTGCTCGGGCATGCGCATCGCGCGGCGATCCTGACGGCATGCGACGGTCATGACGGTGGCGACGACATCCCCGAACGGAGAGCGCAATGAATATCGCCCCGCTGACCTTGGCGGCCATGCGCGCAGTGCTGCGGCAAGGTGCAGCATTGGACCGCCTCTCACTCCTGCTGCTGGCAGCGGCCATCGGCTTGCTTGGTGTTGCGCAGGCGCCGCCGTTGATGCAGTTGAGCTATGCCATCAGCATGCTTGCGGGCGTGCTGCAGCGCTATTGGGCGTTTCGCGTGGGCCTGGATGCCGACCTGCTGGCAGCCTCCATCGCGCATCTCGAACGCTGCGGTGGCACCGGGCAAGACGCCGCGCACCAGCTCGATGCGGCGATGCATGCGATTGGCCTGATACCAAAGCTTTCGCCCACCCGCGACTGGGCATCGCGCTGGACCGGCATGCGCCGCCTGCTGCGTTGGCAGCTGGCAAGCGTGGTGGTGCAACTGCTGTTGGTGGCTGCCGCGCTCGCTCTCAGGATATTCGGATGAGCAACCAACCCGATTTTGCTCGGCGCGAACCGCGCCATGCCACGCCAGCGCAGCGGGCGCTGTGGCAACGGCTGCAGGGCTATCGTTTTGGCCAGGACGAAGCAGCGTTTGCCGCCTTCGTTCGGCGCGTGGCCAAGCAGGCACAGTGCAGCACCGAACAAGCGCAGGCGTTGGTGGAGGAGTACCGCCGGTTCTGTTTTCTTGCCTGCACCGACACCGTCGACGTCACCCCCAGCCCGTTGGTCGACCAGGTCTGGCACACGCATCTGACCGACACCCGCGAGTACTGGCAGCAGTTCTGCCCGCACGTGCTGCAGACCACGCTGCATCATCAACCCGGACGCGGCGATGCCGGCGAAGAGGCGCGTTTCCAGGCGCAGTACCGCCAGACGCTGGAGCGTTACCGCACGCAGTTCGGCGAGCCGCCGGCGCAATGGTGGCCTGTGGCGCGACCGCCGCAATCGACGCTGGATCCGCTGCACGGCCACACTGCCGAACAGACCTTGCAAGCCTTGCGTGGAGCGCCGCGGTCAGCTGGGCCGCAGCGCGGTGTGCCACATGCCGTGGTTGTGTGGGCAATCATCGCGGTGGCAGTGGGCATGGTCTGTCACTCAGCCAATGGCGGGGCGCTGTCGCCGCTGCACTGGCGCGGTGTCTATTTCCTGCCGCTGTTCATCGCGCTGATCGGTCTGGCCTGGTCGATGGCGGCATGGTTGCGACGGGTGCTGCGACGCGGTCGCACCGCAGCAGCAGTGGATGCCAGCGAGCTTGCATATCTGGGCGGCGGTGCCGATCGCGTGGCCGACCTGTGGTTCACCGAATTGCTGGTGCGCAATGCGGTGTATCTGGAGCGCGACGCAACCGAACCGGCACGTCGCTGGGTACGTTGCCACCGGCAGATTGCAGTCCCGCCTGCGCTGGAGCCGGCACTGGAAGCGGTGCGCACCACCGAAGACCCGGTGTGGGCCTTACGCGCGTTGCGCGCGCTGGCCGCACCGCTGGAGCAGCGCTTGATCGACAAAGGCCTGTGGCTGAGCCAGGCGCAGGCACGCGCGGTGCGCCTGGCATGTACCGTGCCGGTGGCGCTGGTATGGGGGCTTGGCCTGTGCAAGCTGGTCATCGGCGTGCAGGGCAACCATCCGGTGGGCTACCTGCTGTGTCTGATGGTGCTGACCACATTGCTGGTGCTGGGCTTTGCGCTGGTGCCCGTGCGGCGCACGCTCGGCGGCGAGGCCCGCCTTGCGACACTGCGTCAGACGCGGCGACGCGATGCGGCGCGCAACGGCGGTGATCCAGGCGAGGCGGTGGCGCTGTACGGCACTGCGGCACTGATCGGAACCGCTTGGGCCGACTACCACAGCCTGCGTGCGCCGCATGGTCACGCCGGTGGCAGTGGCAGCAGCTGCGGCGGGGGTGGCGGCGACTGCGGCGGCGATGGTGGTAGCAGCGATGGTGGCGGCGGCTGTGGCGGCTGCGGCGGAGGAGGCGACTGATGCAACACGGACAGCGACAGCGGCAGTTGCTTTGGGCGCGCGTGCTGCGCGGACGTGGCGCCACGCCCAATGGCGTGTCGTGGGTGGGCATCGCATGTGCGGCGTTGGCCGGGCTGATGTTCTACATCGGGTTGAGCGCGCCTGCGCGCGAAGGGGCCATGCCGCTGCTGCTGGCGGTGCTCGGGATGCAGGGGCGGCTGTGGTGCAACCGCATGGATGGCGTGCTGGCGCGCCAGGCGCGCATGGTCGCGCGCGCCGGTGAGGTCTACAACGACGCGCCCGATCGGTTGTCCGATGTGCTGGTCTGCGTGGGCCTGGGCTATGGACTGCAGGCCGGTTTGCCGTGGGCTGCGCAACTGGGGTGGGCGGCGGCGCTGTGCTGCGTGACCACCGCATACGTGCGCATGCTGGGCCTGGCCTGCGGCACGCCAGAGCCGCGGCAGGGGCCGATGAGCCGCGTGCAACGCATGCAGTGGTTGTCGCTGGCAGGCGCGCTGGCCTTGCCGCTGCAATGGATGGGCCAGCCGCGTCTTGCGGCCTGGCTGCTGATCGGAGCACTGGCGGTGTTGATCGCCGGTGCCTTGCTGACGGTGGCAGTACGACTGCGCACGATCGTGCGCACCCTGGAGCAGAAATGATTGCCCGTTTGATCGCGCGCGCTTGCAGCGGCGCCATTCGTACCTTGACCGGCGCGCGTGCGCTATGGCGCGGTTGCGCGCCCTCCAACGAGCGTCGCGTGTATTACGGCAACCATGCAAGCCACGGCGATTTCGTGCTGATCTGGTCATCGCTGCCAGCCAGCCTGCGGCATGAAGTGCGCCCGGTGGCGGCGGCCGACTACTGGCAGCGTACCGCCCTGCGGCGCTACCTGATCCACGCGGTCTTCAACGGCGTGTTGATCGAACGCGACCCGGCGCAGCGCACGCGCGACCCGATCCAATGCCTGTGCGATGCGGTGGACGCCGGCGATTCGTTGATCCTGTTTCCCGAAGGCACGCGCAACCCGGACGACGGCGTGCTGCCGTTCAAGAGCGGGCTGTATCACCTGGCACGGCAACGCCCGGAACTGGAGTTCGTGCCGGTGTGGATCGATAACCTCAAGCGCGTGATGCCCAAGGGCAAGTGGTTGCCGTTGCCGCTGCTGTGCACCACCACCTTTGGTGCGCCATTACGCCTGGATGCGGACGAAACCAAGGATGCGTTTCTGGCGCGTGCACGTGCGGCGTTGCTGGCGTTGTCGCCCGATCAGTTGGAGGCGCGCGCATGAGTCTATATGTGGACAGCGGGCAGCTGCAGCAGTCTTCGATGCATCAGCAGACGCTGTGGCTGTTCAGCGGTATCGCGCTGGTGCTGGTCATCGCCACGCTGATTTCCGAAGCCCTGCGTTGGCGCGCACGCGAACGCCCCAGCGCAGTGCTGGACAACCTGGTCGCCCGTATCCGTGCGTGGTGGGTGATGGCTGCGGTGGTCGGCCTTGCGTTCGTGTTTGGCCGCGCCGGCGTCATCGGCTTGTTCGCGCTGGTGTCGTTGTTTGCGCTGCGCGAGTTCATCACCTTGACCCCGACCCGGCGCGGCGATTACTACGCGTTGTTGGCCGCGTTCTACATCGTGCTGCCGTGGCAATACGGCCTGGTGTGGACCGGCTGGTACGGCATGTACACCTTGCTCATTCCGGTCTACGCGTTCTTGGTGTTGCCCATCCTGGCCACCATCGGCGGCGACACCACGCGCTATCTGGAACGCACCGCCAAAGTGCAGTGGGGCCTGATGATCTGCGTGTTCTGCATTTCGCATGTGCCGGCGCTGTTGAACCTGGACATTCCCGGCTATGCCGGGCGCAATCTGCTGTTGATCGCCTTCCTGGTGATCGTGGTGCAGTCTTCGGATGTGCTGCAGTACGTGTGGGGCAAACTTGCCGGCCGCCATTTGATCGCGCCGAAATTGTCGCCGTCCAAAACGGTGGAAGGATTCATCGGCGGCGTGTTGTCGGCCAGCCTGCTCGGGATGGCGCTGTGGTGGATCACCCCGTTCGCGCCGTGGCATGCCTTCGGCCTGGCGTTGGTGGCCAACCTGATGGGATTTTTCGGCGGGCTGGTGATGTCGGCGATCAAGCGCGATCGCGGCATCAAGGACTGGGGCCATATGATCGAAGGCCACGGCGGCGTGCTCGACCGCCTGGATTCGGTGTGCTTCGCCGCGCCAGTGTTCTTCCACCTGATCCGCTATGGATGGGCGTGACCGCTTGTCACATCGCTCGTCATGAAATCGCAACACGTGCATCGCGTGCGGTTGGCAATCTGCAGCATCGGATCGGCGCAGCGCGCGCCGGTCGGCCGCCGCATCTGGCCAACCGGAAAGCTGACCCGCACGAAACCACGCTGTGACCGGTAACCCGTGCGCGCACCGTCTGCCAGAAGCACGCTTTTACGATTCCCGATTCCCGATTCCCGATTCCCAAGCCTACGTCAGCCCGTACTCTTTGAGCTTCTTGCGCAAGGTTGCCCGGTGAATGCCCAGCATCGCCGCGGCGCGGCTCTGGTTGCCTTCGCAGTGGTTGAGCACTTCGACGAACAACGGGATCTCCATCTCGCGCAGCACGATTTCGTAAACATCGTCCGCGTCGCTGCCGTCCAGGTCGCGCAGATAACGGCGAACGGACTGGGCCACGTGTTCGCGCAGGGGCGACTTCGGGGCGCCACGACTGGTGTCAGGACGAGAGGGGGCTGCGTTCAAAGGAGGTTCCCAGTGTCACGAAGCCGGGACGCGTGGCCGGCGAGGGGGAGTGAGTCTAGCGCGTGACCTCATCGCTCGCCACGCCCATGTGGCGGTCGCGCCCGTTCACCGGAAGTCGAAACTGAAGGCGGCGGTGCTCGCGGCCGGTTCGCGTACCCGGAACGCGACCTGCACCGCCTGACCCGGCGCCAGCGTGTCCTGCGCCGGCGGCGATGGTCCCAGATACTCCTGCGGCGACAGGATGCGGGTACCGATCACCCGGCCGTCGGCATCGGACAGCGACAGCTGCAGCCACGGCCAGGCCTGTGCCCAGCGCGCGTCGTTGCGGAAGCTGGCCTGGATCTGCAGCACCCCGGCCACACCGGGCAGCGGCCGCACCTCGCGGTTGAGCAGGGTCAGCGCCTCCGGCTCGCGCCAGGCCGGCAAGCTGCAGCGCGCCAGCGTGCAGGCCGCGCCGACCAGCGGCCGCAAGCGCGCGTTGGCGGCCAGGTGCGCGCGGTCGGCGATGACGATCTGCAACCCGAGCACGCCGACCAGCCCGACCAGCAGCGCCCACTGGCGCCCGCTGGCGCGTAGCCGCGGGCGGGTGACGCCACGCCGCGCGAAGGCGGGTGCGGCCAAGGCGGGCGCGGGCAGGGGCTGCAGTTGCACGGCAGTGGTACGGGGCTGCGCGATGCCGGCATCGGACTGCGCGTGCTCGCCTGCCAATGCGCTGGCTGCGCCGGACTCGGTGGTTGCCGGGTCGGGATGGCTGGAGGGGCGGCCCGGGTGCGACTGGCCGTCGGCTGTGCCCGCCGACCGCTCGCTGGCGCTGGTGTCGGCCTGCGTTGCGGCTGTCGCCGTTGCCACAGCTGGGGTAGATCCCGCAGACGCTGCTGGCGTTGCGACTGAAGCCTGGCGCGCGGGCGTTTCTGCCAGCGCCTTCGGCGTGCCCGGCGCATTCTGAAATGCCAGATCTGCATCCGCCGAGGCGCGTAGTGCCCGTTGCTGCGCTGAATTCGATGGGCCAGGTGCCGCCCGCGCGGTTGGGTGCCCGAGGTCGTCAGCATCGGTCGCGGCCAGCCCGTCGTCGGCCTGGGTATCGGTGGCGGCCGACGCCGAGCGAGGTGGATCGAGCATCGCATCAGGAACGTGTCCGGCCGCGGGCGCGCTCGCCGAAGCGGACGGTGTCGCGGTGCCGGGCGCGGGCAGTGGCGTCTGGCCGGACACCGGCGCCTGGAGACCATCGTGCCCGGACATGCCCGTTGCGCGCTGCGGCGACGAAGCAACCGCGGCAGCAGGCAATGGCACACGTGGTGCCGGCTGCGCATCCACCTCTGGCGCTGGCGCTGGCGGCAACGCAGAGCCCGGGGCCGATGTGGCCTGCTCGGCCGGCTCCGCAGGCGGAACCACCGGGGTCGGAACCAGCGGCGGAGCAGCCGGCGTCGCACGCAGGAACGTGGCCAGGGGGCGGCGCGGTGGCGGAGTCTCGGACATCGGCAGGCGTGCAGCGGGAAGACCCCTATTCAACCACGCGCACGTCCAGGGGCGAACCTGTGCCGACGGCGATGCGGTCAAGCCGCCGCGCGCATGCCTGCAGGTGTTCGTCTCCGGCCCAGGTGGTCATGGCGGCGTCTGCGTCGATGCCCACGCAACGCACGCAGCGCGTGCCTTCTCCGAAAAAGGGCCGCCGCCACGCCCATGCAAGCCGACGAGGACGCCCGGGCGCCTCCAGGATCAGGAGGCCACAGCCAGCGGAATATCGCCTTGAAATCTCGGTGCCGGTTGCGTCGGCTCGCCGATTCCCGATTCCCGATTCACCGCCTGCGCCGCGTCTTCCCTTCAGCCAGCAACAGATCCAACAGGCCGGCGCGCTGGCGCGGCGTCAGGGTATCGAAGCGCGTCAGCAGCACGCGTTGCTGGTCATCCAGGCGGCGGTACTGCGCCGGTTCTTCGGCGATGGCCGACACCGGCGGGCCGAACACGCGGTCGCCGCGGCCGGTGGCCAGGTATTCGAACGCCATGCCGCTGCGCCTGGCCAGGCCGATCAGGTTTTCCACCGACGGTGCGGTGCCTTCGGCCATCTCCCATTGCGCCACCGCGCTGCGGGTGACACCCAGCTCGCCGGCCAGGGCTTCCTGGGTCAGCTTGGTGAGGCTGCGGGCTTCGCGTACTCGTTCGTACAGCTTGCTCACACGGCACCGTTGGAGGGCAGGCAGGGGCGGGAGATATAGCCCTAGCAGCGCCTGGAGATAGTTCGTATAACTTTCATATCGCCATATGTTTGCGATACTGTCGGTGGATCAATGATGGCTACATCACAGCGAACTCAAGGAGGATGTTCATGGTCGAGCCTGCCGGTCGAAAACCCGACCCCCAGCGGCGCAGCCCGCCCCCGCACGCCGCGCCCGCAGACGTGCCGTGGCCGGCCCATTCGCCGCTGGACCCTGCGGTGAGACGTTTTCGGGGCGCGGCCCGGTACGCGATCTGGCGGCGTGGCCACGAGTGGACGGCCGTGGCCGATGGTCCGCAGTGGTCAGCGGCGCTGGCACCGCGGGTCTGGGCGCTACGGCAGCGGCACTGGCCGTTGCTGGCGGTGAGTGCGCTGATGCTTGTGGTTGCCGGCGCAGTGGCGCTTGCAGGTGTATGGGCGTGGTCGCCGGTGGCCTGGACGGCGCTGCTGGTGGCTGAGATGCTGCTGCGGGTCTGGGTGGCCCGGCAGGCCGGGCCGTGGCGCACGGCGGCGCTGCAACGCGACGGCTGGCAACCGGTGACCCGGTTGCGGGCGATCAGCGTGGCCGATGCAGTGACCACCGCGCAGATTCGCGCCGGCCGGCCACGGCGCTAGCCGGCGTGGACGATCAGCCGGATCAGCCGCGGCGCACGCCGTCGATCCGCATCCAGTCTTCGTCGCGTTCGCAGCGCAACTGTTCGAACCAGGGGGCGTAGCGTTTGAGCAAGTCGTCTTCCTGGCCGTGCAGGATGCCCGACAGCGCGATCCGTCCGCCCGGTGCTACGCGCGCGGCCAGGGTGTCGGCCAGGGCGTCCAGTGCCGAGGCCAGGATGTTGGCCACGACCACCTGGTAGGTCTGCACCGGTTCGTCCTGCGGCCTGTAGACCGTCAGCTGCGCGTCCACACCGTTGCGTTGTGCATTGTCGGCGGTCGCCAGCAGCGCCTGCGGGTCGTTGTCCACGCCGACCGCGCCGGCGGCGCCCAGCTTCAGCGCGGCGACCGCCAGGATGCCCGAGCCGCAACCGAAATCGAGCACGCTGCGGCCCTGCAGCTCGCCGCGGCCGGCCAGGCTGTCCAGCCAGCGCAGGCACAGCGCGGTGGTTTGATGGGTGCCCGAGCCGAACGCCAGGCCCGGGTCCAGCCGCACCACGGCAGCCCCCGGGGTGTCGGCGGCTTCGGGCAGCGCGTGATTCCACGGCACGATGAAGGTGCGTTCGCCAAACTGCATCGGCTTGAACAGGTCCATCCAGGCGCGTTCCCAGTCGCTGTCTTCGACCATGCGAAACGCCACCTGGCTCCAGTCCAGGCCCGGATCGAAGGCTTCCAGCGCTGCCAGCACCACCAGCGCGTCGCTGTCGCCATCGAACAGCGCGGTCATCGTCAGCCGGTCCCACAGCGGCATTTCGCCCACGCCCGGTTCGAGAATGGCGCGCTCGTTGCTGGTATCGGCATCGGCGTCGAGCATGGTCACCGCCAGTGCGCCCACATCGTCCAGGGCGTTCTGGAAACGGGGCAGGGTGACCTCGGAACAGGAAAGCGTCAGTTCAAGAAACGGCATCGTGGCGGTCGGGCAATTCGAAAGCACGCATCCTAGACCATTCGTGTCGGCGTGCCTGCCGCGCTGCAGGCGACGGCGTTCGCAGCCGCCGTCGCTTCGGCGGTGTGTCTTGCCCATGCGTGCGGTGAAAACTGCCTTGCTGATCAAGATGCGTCCGCCGCCAGGCAGACGGCGTGCTGCTGGCGAATGGACGACTGCCCGGTGCGACGGTGCCAAACAGCGCATCTGCGGCTGGATGTGGTGCCCGGCGGATGGCTGTAGGCCGATGCCGCCACGCCTGGGACTGAACCGATGATGCTGCTGCGCAATCGGGCACGGGCTTGGTCGACGGCCGCGTCGAGCAACCAGGAAGAGGCGTTGCATCTTTGCGAACACGCGCAATCGCGTGCGCAGACAGCTGCGTGATGTGCTGCCGTGTTGCGTACCACCGTGCAGCGCGATGTGTGCGGCACGCTGCGTCCACCGATGACGCAACAGCGCTGCAGCTGGGCATCGCAGCGTCGGCGAGTGATGTTGCCAGAGGACAGGCTCGCTCGAAGCGGCGCTCTCCAACATGCGCTGCTATCGGATGCCCAACCGGCGAAGATCGATGCCGCATCCGGCAATCGGCAACCGATCAACTCAACCGCAAGCCACACGCAGCTGAGCAACACCGACACCACACCAACACCCAACACGCAGCACGGCACGGCAAACACCACAGCGCAGCACACCGCACAACCGAACGCATGCAGCGCGCCACTCACGTGCAGTCCGTTCAGGCCGTGACGCATGTCGCTCCCTTCCCGCCACCTCCACTGGCAGCGTCTGCTTGGCGGCGGCTGTGCGCGTGGGTGGGTGCTAGACTCCGCGCCGTCGCTGCGGGTGGTTCCGCAGCAGGGTCGCCGCCATCCATGCCGCTTGCTCGTGCCCGCCATCTCTGGCTGCTGCTCGCTCCCGCTGCGCTTGCGGCGGCCGCGTGGTGGCATGTGCGCGCGCAACCGGCCGAGCGTGATGTTGACCGCGCAGTGCCGGTTGCTGCAGAGGCGGCGCCGGTCAGCGCTGCCACACCGCAGCTGCACGCGGCCGCCGAGCACGGCGCCGCGTTGCAGCTGCCGCATCGCGATGCGGTGGAAGCGCAGCCGGATCTGTATCGCTACGCGCAGCAATTGCAGCAGCAGGTGCGTGCCGGCGACGCACAGGCCGGGTGGCGGTTGAGCCGTGTCTACGATTACTGCGCGCCCTATGCGGCCAGCCCGTCCGGCTATGCCGCCGATAGCGCATGGATCGCCGCGCAACGCACGCCGGGAGTGGCAGCGATGCATGCCGCACGCGAGCGCCTGGCGCAGCGTTGCGCCGGCTTCGCCCCCACCGACGGGCTGAGTCCGCGCATGGTTGCGCAGCAACGCCTGGCCGCGGCGCGCGCCGGCAGCCTGGCCGCCGAGGCCGCCATGCTGGCGTTGGGCGAACCGTTGCACGCATCGCCCGGCTACAAGCGCGCGCTGGTGCAACGCGTGCTGGCCTCGCGCGATCCCGAGGCCTACCTGGCCCTGGCCCCGGCGATGGGCGCGCGGGCCAGCGGCGATGACAGCCTGCAAGGCTATGTGGCCGGCGATCAGTTCGCCGAGCTGGCCTGGCAAGTGGCTGCGTGCCGGCTCGGGCTCGATTGCAGTGCCAGCAGCACCTTGGTCACCAGTTATTGCGCCAACGCGGGCATCTGCTCGCGCGACAGCGCACAGGATTTCGTGTCCTTCGTATTCGATGCCGCGGTGCCGCGGCAGGGAGCAGACAGGGTGGATGAGATGGTCGATACATTGGTCTCCGATGCGGGAGCGCAGTCATGAATTACCGTCGGTTGGCGCACGGCGCCAAGTTCTGGTTATGGGTGGCGTTGTTCGTGGCGTATTCGGCGGCGGCAGTGAGCATCGTGATGATCGATACCGCCGATCACCGGTACCAGCCGCTGTCGGTCAAATCCACCAGCGTCACCGCCGACGAACAGCAGCGACGGCGGGGCGCAAGCCAGGTCGCTGCGGTCTACCGCGCCAGCAGTGCCATGCCGTTTTCCACCTTGCCGGCCGGCTCCACCTTCCAGGTGGTGTGGCCGGACGGCTCCACCGAAACCATGACCGTGGTCGACCCGTCATCGGCCAGCGGCATCGTGCCGGTGCCCGGCAGCCAGCAGGCGCCTGCACCGCGGCGGTGAGGGGTGCGGCGCGTTACATATCGACACGGCCGCAGCCGCTGCGTCTCCGGTAGCGCAGGCGGCGAAGGCGGCTAGGTGCGGCTGCAGCTTCAGTCATTCTCATGTGTGCAGACTACTTAGGGTCTGCAGATCGGATCCGGCGCTGGCTTGCGCCATCCGGGCGTCGAACCCTCGGGCTCTGTAGGAGCGCACCCGGGCGCGACAGGGCTTTATCGGTAAGCCCGGTCGCGCCCAGGTGCGCTCCTACGCATAGACTGGCCGGCTACAGGGTTGGCGGCGCGACGCAGTGTCGGCGCGATGCACCGGGGAACAACGAAAAAGCCCGGTTTCCCGGGCTTTTTTGCTTCATCGATACCGCGGCAAGTGCGATCAGGTCAGCGCGATCGACTTGTTCTTGCGCTCGGCCAGGCGCTTTTCCAGGTAGTGGATGTTCTGCCCACCGGCCTGGAAGCCCTTGTCGCGCATGATGCGCTGCTGCAGCGGGATGTTGGTCTTGATGCCGTCCACCACCATCTCGCTCAGCGCCACGCGCATGCGCGCAATCGCGGTTTCGCGATCGGGGCCATGCACGATCAGCTTGCCGATCATCGAGTCGTAGTTCGGCGGCACCTTGTAGCCGCTGTAGATGTGCGTATCCACACGCACGCCAGGGCCGCCTGGCGGATGGAAGGCGGTGATCAGGCCCGGGTTGGGCATGAAGGTTTCCGGATCCTCGGCGTTGATGCGGCATTCGATCGCATGCCCGCGCAGCACGATGTCGCTTTGCTTGATGCTCAGCTTGTGGCCGGCGGCGATGCGCAGCTGCTCGCACACCAGGTCGATGCCGGTGATGCGCTCGGTGACTGGATGCTCCACCTGGATACGCGTGTTCATTTCGATGAAGTAAAAACGCCCGTTCTCGAACAGGAATTCGAAGGTGCCTGCGCCGCGGTAGCCGATGCGGATGCAGGCGTCCACGCAGACCTTGCCGATCTCGTTGCGCAGTTCTTCGGTGATGCCCGGTGCCGGCGCTTCTTCCACCACCTTCTGGTGGCGACGCTGCATCGAGCAATCGCGTTCGCCCAGATGGATCGCACCGCCCTGGCCGTCGGCAAGCACCTGGATTTCCACGTGGCGCGGATTTTCCAGGAACTTCTCCATGTAGACCTGATCGTTGCTGAAGGCGGCCTTGGCTTCGGACTTGGTGGTTTCGATGGCAGCCTTCAGCGCAGCCTCCGAATGCACCACGCGCATGCCGCGTCCGCCGCCGCCGCCGGCCGCCTTGATGATCACCGGGTAGCCGATTTCGCGCGCGACCTTGGTGTTGGCGACGATGTCATCGCCCAGCGGGCCACCCGAGCCGGGCACGCACGGTACGCCGGCGGCCTTCATGGCGCGGATCGCTTCCACCTTGTCGCCCATCAGGCGAATGGTGTCGGCCTTGGGGCCGATGAAGATGAAGCCGGATTGCTCCACGCGCTCGGCGAAATCGGCGTTTTCCGACAGGAAACCGTAGCCGGGGTGGATGGCCTGCGCATCGGTGACCTCGGCCGCGGCGATCAACGCCGGAATGTTGAGGTAACTGTCGCTGGAGGCGGCCGGGCCGATACACACCGACTCATCGGCCATGGCCACGTGCTTGAGGTTACGGTCGACCGTGGAATGCACCGCGACCGTGCGGATGCCGAGCGTGTGGCACGCGCGCAGGATGCGCAGCGCGATTTCACCTCGGTTGGCGATGACGACTTTATCGAGCATGGGATTGGGGATTCGGGATTGGGGATTCGTAAAAGGCGCTGGGTTCGCGGAGATGTCGCGACTTGTCCAACGAGCGGATCAATGCGTTGAGCTTGGCAAACGTGCGATTCAGCAAGTCGGCAATTGCCGCATCGGGCGATGCGAACTGCAGTCGTGTTGCGATCTGCAGCTGCGTGTCCAGCTCCGCCAACGAGCCACGCGCCATCGAGAGATAGCGCAGGTACTCGGCCGTGGAGCGATGTGCAGCTCCTTCGGCAATGTTGGATGGAATGCTGATCGCGGCGCGGCGCATCTGTGCCGTCAGCCCAAAGCGTTCGGAATCAGGAAAGTCGTGGCTCAGGCGATAGATCGCTTCGACGAGCGACATCGCGTCGCGCCACACCGTCAGGCGCTCGTGTGGTCGCTCTTGCGAATCCCGAATCACGATTCCCGAATCCCGGCGCTTCAGCCAATCACAAACAACGGCTGGTCGAATTCCACCGGCTGGCCGGTTTCGCCGAGGATGGCGACGATGGTGCCGGAGGCGTCGGCTTCGATGGGGTTGAACATCTTCATTGCCTCGATGATCGCCAGGGTATCGCCGACCTTGACCTGCTGACCGACGGTGACGAACGCCGGCTTGTCCGGGGAGGGCGAGGTGTAGAACGTGCCGACCATCGGGGCGCGCAGCACGTGGCCTTCCGGCAGTGCGGCGGCCTGCTTGGCGCCGCCGGTGGAGGCTTCGGTGGGCGATTGCATCGGCATGGTGGCCGCGGCGGCCGGCGCCTGGACGGGGGCCGGCGCGTACTGCTGCTGCACCGGGGCGCTCAGCATGGCCGCGCCCTTGGGTACGCGCGCCAGGCGCACGCTTTCTTCGCCTTCCTTGATCTCGATTTCGGCGAGATTGGATTCTTCGAGCAGGTCGATCAGTTTCTTGATTTTGCGGAGATCCATAAGGGCCTCTGGAAGTGAAACGGTGGGGAGTGCCGGCGGATGCCGGCGGAATGGGATCAGGACGCCGGCGCGCTGGCCGAGGTCATGCGGCAGGGGTCATGCGTCGCGCTCCAGGCGCGCGATCACCGCTTCCAGCGCCAGCCGGTAGCTGTCGGCGCCGAAGCCGCAGATCACCCCGTCGGCCTTGTCGCTGAGATAGCTGTGGTGCCGGAACGGCTCGCGCGCGTGCGGGTTGGACAGATGAATTTCCACGAACGGCAGCCCCACGCCCAGCAGCGCATCGCGCAGCGCCACCGAGGTATGGGTGAAGGCGGCCGGGTTGATCAGGATGTAGACGGTGCCGTCCTCGCGCGCGGCGTGGATGCGCTCCACCAGCACGTGCTCGGCATTGGACTGCAGGCAGTGCAGCACGTGCCCGGCCGCCTGCGCGCGGTCCACCAGGGCCGCGTCGATCTGCGCCAGCGTGGTACGCCCGTAGACCTCCGGCTCGCGGGTGCCGAGCAGGTTGAGGTTGGGGCCATGCAACAGCAGCAGATGGGCCATGGGATCCGGAAGAGCGGAAAGGCCGGAAGTCTGCGCGATGTCGCCGATGCTGTCCAGTTCGACGAACTTAGGTCTGTTTAAAACGATTGTTTTAAATTTCGAATGGTTTGGGCGGTGGCTAATGGCGGCGGGCAATGGCGTGTCGGAGGTCATCGTGCCGGCCTTGAATCGCCCGGACCGCTGCGAGCGGAACCGGCAGCCGGCCGTGCGCATCCGGAGCGCAGCGTTTGCGCCTGACGCGATGGAGACAGCCGTCCCGGCCGGTTACGCGGCAACAACTGCTGGCGGCATCCTCTCCTGTCGGGCGTCGGAATGTTGTGCCGGCGGCAGCAATTCGGTGAGTGCCCGGCTTGTTCATGGCAAGGGCGCAGGAGGTGACGCTGCGGCGGCCGCGATCTGCGTTTTGTGCGGAGATGCAGGCTCCCAACAACGTGGCGTCGGGCCGGACCGGCCGGCGTGCCAGATGAAGGGCGATCAGCGCGATCGACCCCCTCTGCTGCCTCGCTTCCTGCAGCTTCCCGCCGTGCAGGCCGCGGCCACGGTCGCCTGCTGCGCATCGCATGCATCAAGGCGTTGGAGGTGCCAGGGGCACCGAACAGGCGAGGCCGCGCGCAGCCTGACGCCACCTGACGCCACCTATGCGCATGCCAACATCGGCCGGTCAGGTCTGCAGGGCGCCGGCAGCGCGGGGCGTGCAGACCCCGGCCAGGAGGGGCCGAACCCGTGCTTGGACCTGTCGCAACACGCCTGTGGCACGGGTGTCGGCCTACACGGTTCGCAAAATCTTCGGCCTGGCCCGCCAACAGACGGCCGCCCAGGCCACCGGCCGCAGCGAAGGCGCGCCTTACCGCGCAGCGCGCAGCAAGGCGTCTTCGGTAATCGCGCCGGTCAGCACGGTCGGCAGGATCGCCGGCGGGGCGCCGGGGCCGTAGACCACGTACAGCGGCACGCCGACGGCCTGGTGCTGGTCCAGGAAGGTGCTGATGGCGGGGTCGACATTGGTCCAGTCGCCCTTCATGTAGACCGCATCGACGCGGCGCAACGCGTCGCGGAATTCGGCGCTGCTCAGCACGTTCTTTTCGTTGGCCTTGCAGGTCACGCACCAATCGGCGGTCATGTTGACGAAGACCACGCGGTTGTCGGCACGCAGGCGGTCCAGCAACTGCGGCGAGAACGCCACCACGCCCTCGGCCGCGGTGGCCGCCGGCAGGCTCAGGCGCGTGACCGCGACCACCGGCACCAGGGCCAGCACCAGCATCGTCGTGGCCAGGCCCATGCCCAGGCGGTGGCTCTTCCAGCGGCTGCGCTCGAAGCACCACAGCCCCAGGGCCAGCAGGGTGGCGCCCACCAGCATCAAGGCCAGCGCATCCACGCCGCGCTGCTTGCCCAAGACCCACAGCAGCCAGATCGCGGTGAGATACATGGGGAACGCCAGCACCTGCTTGAGCGTTTCCATCCACGCTCCGGGGGTGGGCAGGCGCCGCGCCAGCGAAGGCACGAAGCCGATCAGCAGGAACGGCAGCGCCAGGCCCAGGCCCAGCACCAGGAATACCAGCATCGCCAGCAGTGCGGGCGCGGTGAAGGCGTAGGCCAGTGCCGTGCCCATGAACGGCGCGATGCAGGGGCTGGCGACCACGCAGGCCAGCACGCCGGTGAAGAAGTCGCCCAGCGGCCCGTTGCGCGCGGCCAGCGACTGGCCGATGCCGCCCAGGTTGGTGCCCAAGGTGAACACGCCCGACAGGCTCAGCCCCACCGCGAACATCAGATACGCCAGCGCCGCGACGAACCACGGCTGCTGCAGCTGGAAGCCCCAGCCGGCGGCCTGCCCGGCGGCGCGCAAGCCGATCACCAGGCCACCGATGGCGGCAAAGGACACCAGCACGCCCAGCGAATACCAGATGGCATGGCTGCGCGCGTGGCTGCGGCTCTCGCCGCTGTGCGCCAGGCCCAGCACCTTCAGCGACAGGATCGGCAGCACGCAGGGCATCAGGTTCAGCACCAACCCGCCAAGCAGGGCCAGCACCAGCATGCCCAGCAGGCCCTTGTCGGCATGCGGCGGCGGCGTGCGCTCCGGGTTGCCGGCCGAGGCATCGGCGACCGGGACGGCCGTGCTGGCGGCCGGCGCCGGCTCGACCGGTGCCTGACCGGCGGCCAGCGGCGAAATCATCAACGGCGCGGCCTGCGCCTGGTTCTGCGGCGACACGGTGCCGGCCGGTACATCCAGGGCGACGCGGCGGGTCATCGGCGGATAGCAGATCCCGTCGGTCTGGCAGCCCTGGAAGGTGGCCACCAGGGTCACGTGGGCCGGGTCAGGGTGGTCGCGCAGCAGCGGCAAGGTCACTTCGGCCTGGTCGAAATACACCACCACATCGCCGAAGTGTTCGTCGCGGTGCGCCTTGCCTTGCGGCCAGCGCGGCAGCCCGGTGCGCACGCCGCTGGCGCCTTCCAGGGCCAGCGAGGTGCGGTCGCGGTAGATGTAATAGCCCGGCGCCGGGGTGAAGCGCAGCAGCAGGCTGTTGCCGTCGCCGACGATGGCTTCGAAATTGAACGCCTGCTCGGCCGGCAGCGGCAACGCGTCCACCCCGGCGGTCTGGCCGGGGGCGCCGAACAGGCGCGGGGCGGCGTTGCGTGGCACCAGCGCGCCCAGGTTCTCGCGTGGCGCAGCGGTGGCCTGCGCCCCGGTGGCATCGGCCGCGGGCAGGTCGAGGCGGATTTCGCGCCGCTGCGGTGGATAGCACACGCCGGCATCGGCGCAGCCCTGGTACTGCACCTGCAGGACGGCGGTCTGCACTGCCGGGTCGGCCTTGCCGGCCAGGGTGGCCTGCAGTTGCTTGCGGTAGGTCTGCACCTGGCCGAAGAACTCGTCGTGCTTGCTCTCGCCTTCCGGCAGCGCCAGTTCGCCCGCGGCAAACCCCTTTCCGGCCTTGACGCTGATGCGGTGGCGATACAGGTAGTAGCCCGGTGCGATCTTCCAGTGCAGCGCGATGCGGTCGCGGCTGTCGGCGGTGGCACTCAGCGCGAAGGCCTGGTCCACCGGCAGCAGGTCGGCTTCGGTTACGGCGGCCTGCGCGGGGGCGGGCGCCAGTACCGCCAGCGGCGCGGCGAGCAAGGGGGCGGCCAAGAGCGCGCAGCGGGCGATCCAGCGGGACAGAGACTTCATGGACGTCAGAATTCCTTGCGGGTTTCGGCCCGGACCCAATCGAGATACGCCGGCAGCCCGGCGCTGGCTTGGACAGCGACCGCCTCCGGCAGTTCATACGGATGCAAGGCCTGCAGCCGCGCGATGGCGTCGGGCAGGCAGTCGTCCCAGGTCTTGATCAGCAACTGCACCTCGGTGCTGCGCTCGATCGCGCCCTTCCAGCGGTACAGCGATTGCACGCCGGGCAATAGGGTGACGCAGGCGGCCAGCCGTTCGTCGAGCAAGGCCTGCGCAATGCGCTCGGCGCTGTCTGTATCCGGGCAGGTGCTCACTAACAAATGGAGGGAAGGTGCGCTCATGGACCCGGCAGTGTAATCCCCTGTTTGCGGGGGATCGACCGCCGATTCCGGAACAAGACGTTAACTTCGTGGCCCGGGTGAGATGGCGTGCTCAAGCGATCCTGCGGTCAGCACGCGGCGCCTTGGGTGGTTCCGGGTTTGCTTGCGCCCTGCCGTGCACGGCAAGGCGGCTACCCGGGTTCGGTCAATGGGGATCAATGCCGTGGCGCCTGCCGGCAACGCACGCCGTCTGTACAGACGCCCGGCGTCACCGGTTGGGGCAAGGCGCCCGGCGCGATCTGCTCCGGGCCCCGCGCCTCACCCGCCCGGCCGGTGCAGCCCAGGCCAACAGGCAACACGGTTGCGCTTGCCGCCAGGCGGGTGCGGGCGGGACCCGGAAGCGGCATGTACCATGCGTACAGTGCGGTTCCGAGCGTGCCGTTTACCCCGCCTGGCGACTGCGCGCGACGTGCGCGAGCCGGTCTTAGTTGGCCAGCTGGCAACTGGCCGGCTTGGCCGAGTTGAACAGGCTGGCGGTGGCCCATTCGGGGTGATCCACGAACGGGTTGCGGTTGCCCTGGAAGCTGAAGATCACCTCGTTGCGGGCGCGCTCGGCATCGTCCGGCGGGTCGGCCTGATGCCAGGCCAGCAGGGTGGAGAGCAGGCCCATGTAGGCCGGCGAGGCCGCGGTCTGCACGATCTTGCTGCGGTCGTCGGTCAGCTCCAGGTCCGGCTCGGATTGTCCGGTGGCCGCATCCAGCCCGCCTTCATAGCGGATGGCCATGTACATCACCGCGCGCGCCATGTCGCCCTTGCGCCGGCCCCACACCTCGAAGGTGCCGCTGTTGCCGTCGGGCGTGCGGACCCAGTTGGAATTGCCCGGATATCGCCCGCTGCCGCCGCCACTGCCGTCGTTGACCTCGGTCGCCCGCTCGCCGCAGCTGCTGGTGCAGGTGGCATAGGGCTTGTTGCCGCGGTCTGCGTTGAAGCTGGTGTCGGTCAGGTACAGCATGTGGGTGTCGGTATAGGGCGCGTACGGCAGGCCGCGGTCGCCGGTGGCGCTGCCAAAGCCCAGCGAGTTGGGCCAGGTGTGCTCGCGGTTGTAGGTGAGCCCGCTGCCGGTGCCGGCGCGGTCGCTGACCTTGGCGTAGCTGCGGTTGCGGTAGGCGTCCAGGATGCGGCCGCTGTTGTTGGGATCCTCGTCGGCCATTTCCAGGATGGTCCAGGTGCTGGTGCCGCTGCCGCTGTACGGGTAGACCGTGTGCCCCTTGATGGTGGCGTGCAACGAGCAGCGCAGCTGGCTGGCGCTGGCGGTATTGACCCGCGCGTAGTACCCGGTGCCGCCGCCGCTGGCGGTGGCCACGGTGAAGGCGATGGACTGGTTGGCGGCCGGGCTCAGGCCGCTGGCATCGCGGATGGCGCTGGCGGTGATGGCCAGCGTGCAGCGCTCGCCGCCGACCAGGGCGGTGTTGGTGGACAGGGTGAAGCGGGTGCCGCTGGTCGGGTACGTCAGCGCCACGTTGCCGGAGCTGGCGCAGCTCAGCGCAAACGCACCGCTGCCCAGCGTCACCGCTTCGCTGAAACCCACGGCCAGATCGCCGGCAGCCGGAAAGCCGGTGGCGCCTTGCGTTGGTGTGGTGCTGCTGATGGTGGGAGCACCGGTACTTCCACCGCCGTCGCTGCCGGTGAAGGTCTGGCCGCGGTTGCAGGCGCCGAAGGTCTGTGCCGCCGAGCCGGCCCAGCTGAAGTTGGCCGCGCTGCTGCCGGTACCGGTCAATTGCAGCGAACTGCCGACCGCGGTGCTGTTGCTCTCGCTCACCGGCAGGTTCTGGCTGGTCACGCCGGCCGCCGGGCCGCCGCTGCCGGTGATGGCGCCTTCATAACTGAGGAACTGCACCAGCTGCCCGTTGGGGTCGACCAGCGCCACGCCGTCGTTGGGGCCGTTCTGCACGCCGTTGCTGGCATAGCTCACCGTGGCCATACGCACCTGGCTGCCGCAGCTGACCACCGTGCCGGCCGGCACCGTCGTATTGGCGTACACCACTGCCGCACTGGGGCTGTTGCCGTTGTACAGATAGATGCGGTAACCGCTCAGCGATTCGCCGGCAGTGGCCACCACTTCCACACCCTCGCCGCTGTCGCCGGAGGCGCCCGCGTCGTCGTAGTGCAGTTCGTTGATGAAGACCGCCGCATTGGCGGAGGTGGCACCGAGCGCGAACGCGCAGGCCAGGGGAAGGGTGCAACGCAGGGACACGAAACGGGACGGCAACCTCATCGACAGCTCCTTGTGATCGGGGAATGCGTTCCCGACTGTAAGGCGCGCGCATGACAGGCGATGGAACCTGGTTCCATTTCTAGAGCATTGGACCAGACCGCTATACGCCTGCCAGGTGGGCGCGCCCGGTGCCCGTGGGCATGGACCCCATTCCGGTTCCCCAGCGACGTCCGCGCCCACCTGACAACCGCTCGCTCCGTTTTGTCGGCTGCCCTCGGCGGTTCGGAGAGAAGCGGTCGGCGAAAAATTTTTGCCGCCAGCCCTTGAAAGCCGCCCGCGCAGCACAATCTCTGGCCCGCACCCGCTTGTCGGGTTTTTTCCGCGCGCTGTGCTGGCAGTCGTCATGTGCGAGTGCTAACATCGCCGATAATTTCCAGGCCAATCAAACACTTAAGAGGTCTTCTCTCTATGAGCATCAAGCCGCTTCACGACCGCGTTGTAGTCAAGCCGATCGAAGCCGACGAAGTTTCCGCCGGCGGCATCGTGATTCCGGACTCCGCCAAGGAAAAGTCCACCAAGGGTGAAGTCGTCGCGATCGGCGCCGGCAAGCCGCTGGACAACGGCAGCCTGCGCGCGCCGGTGGTCAAGGTTGGCGACAAGGTCATCTACGGCCAGTACGCCGGCAGCAGCTACAAGTCCGAAGGCGTCGAGTACAAGGTGCTGCGCGAAGACGACATCCTGGCCGTCATCGGCTGATAGCCGTTGCCGGCGGGATTCGGGAGTCGAGATTCGGGATTGGTCACCGCGGCTTGCCGCACCAATCCGCCTCTCCTCCGGATCCCGCTCTAGCCAATCCCCAATCCCCAATCTCAAATCCCGGAGTAACAACCAATGGCTGCTAAAGACATTCGTTTCGGTGAAGACGCACGTACCCGCATGGTTCGTGGCGTCAACGTGCTTGCCAATGCCGTGAAGGCCACCCTGGGCCCGAAGGGCCGCAACGTCGTGCTCGAGAAGAGCTTCGGCGCGCCGACCATCACCAAGGACGGCGTTTCCGTCGCCAAGGAAATCGAACTGGCCGACAAGTTCGAGAACATGGGCGCGCAGATGGTCAAGGAAGTCGCGTCCAAGACCAACGACAACGCCGGCGACGGCACCACCACCGCCACCGTGCTGGCCCAGGCCCTGATCCGCGAAGGCGCCAAGGCCGTGGCCGCCGGCATGAACCCGATGGACCTCAAGCGTGGTATCGACCAGGCCGTCAAGGCTGCGGTCGTCGAGCTGAAGAACATCTCCAAGCCCACCACCGACGACAAGGCGATTGCCCAGGTCGGCACCATCTCGGCCAACTCGGACGAGTCGATCGGCAACATCATTGCCGAAGCGATGAAGAAGGTCGGCAAGGAAGGCGTGATCACCGTTGAAGAAGGCTCGGGCCTGGAAAACGAGCTGGACGTGGTCGAGGGCATGCAGTTCGACCGCGGCTACCTCTCCCCGTACTTCATCAACAACCAGCAGAGCCAGTCGGCCGACCTGGACGACCCGTTCATCCTGCTGCACGACAAGAAGATCTCCAACGTGCGTGACCTGCTGCCCGTGCTGGAAGGCGTGGCCAAGGCCGGCAAGCCGCTGCTGATCGTCGCCGAAGAAGTCGAAGGCGAAGCGCTGGCGACCCTGGTGGTCAACACCATCCGCGGCATCGTCAAGGTCGTGGCCGTCAAGGCGCCGGGCTTCGGCGACCGTCGCAAGGCGATGCTGGAAGACATGGCCGTGCTGACCGGCGGTACCGTGATCTCCGAGGAAGTGGGCCTGGCGCTTGAGAAGGCGACCATCAAGGACCTGGGCCGCGCCAAGAAGGTGCAGGTCTCCAAGGAAAACACCACCATCATCGACGGCGCCGGCGACACCGCGGCGATCGAATCGCGCGTGGGCCAGATCAAGACCCAGATCGAAGACACCTCGTCCGATTACGACCGTGAGAAGCTGCAGGAGCGCGTGGCCAAGCTGGCCGGTGGCGTTGCAGTGATCAAGGTCGGCGCCTCGACCGAAATCGAAATGAAGGAAAAGAAGGCACGCGTCGAAGACGCCCTGCACGCCACCCGTGCAGCCGTCGAAGAAGGCGTGGTCCCGGGCGGCGGCGTGGCCCTGGTGCGTGCGCTGGTGGCCGTGGGCGAGCTCAAGGGCGCCAACGAAGACCAGACCCACGGCATCCAGATCGCCCTGCGCGCCATGGAAGCCCCGCTGCGCGAGATCGTGGCCAATGCCGGCGAAGAGCCGTCCGTGATCCTGAACAAGGTCAAGGAAGGCAGCGGCAACTACGGCTACAACGCCGCCAACGGCGAGTTCGGCGACATGGTCGAATTCGGCATCCTGGACCCGACCAAGGTGACCCGTTCGGCACTGCAGAACGCCGCCTCGATCGCCGGCCTGATGATCACCACCGAAGCCATGGTGGCCGATGCGCCGAAGAAGGACGAGCCGGCGATGCCGGCCGGCGGCGGCATGGGCGGCATGGGCGGCATGGATTTCTGATCCACGCCACTTCGGCTGTTGCAGCAAAAAAAACCCCGCCCAACGGCGGGGTTTTTTTATGCGCGTCGCTTGCGCAGGCACGCGGCAGTTGCCGATGACCGGCGGCCGTACCGTCAGGACGAAGGTGCAGTGCTGGCTGCGGCCTGATCCGGCGACGGATGGGTGCGCGCAGGCGAGCGTTGCTCAGGCGATGCGCTGGCTGCGGCGAGCGCCTCCTCCTCGTTTGCCTCGGTGATCTCGGTGATGGTGACGCTGCTGGCGGGCCTGGTCTGCGCGCCGGCGTCCTCGATCCCCTGCAGGGCGCTATCGGCAACGGTCTGCGCGTACTCCTGCGCCTGTTCCGGCGACAGGCTTTGCACATATCTGGCGGTGTCCTGCACGTGCTGGATGAGTTCCTCGGGCGAGGACGGCATGCGGGTTGCGAGCGCGGTACCGTCGGGCCCCCTGAAGACACGCATGATCTGACCGCCGCCCCAGTTCATCGCCAGCTCTGCGCCACGCGCCATGGGGCCGGGCATGGTCATCGACATCAGCGACATGATCGCGCCGGCGTAGTAGGGCGATGAGGACGAGGCTTCGATCAGGCTCTTGTCTGCGAAGGTCTTGGACAATTTCTCCACGCCCAGGGCCAGCGCCATGACCAGGCTGCCGGAGCACATGGCCTTGAAGCGTTCCATGGCGTCCTGACGGGTCGCATGTGCGTTGACCGCCGATTGCATCATCACCGCCGTCACCACGACCGAGTCGGCCAACAGATCCACCGTGCCGATGCGATCGGGCTGGATCAGGTAGACCGTCAGCCCGGTCACTCCGGCTCCCAGCAATGCCAATGCCAACTTGGGGGCGATGTCGTGGTTGGTCACCTGGCGCGGGAGGGTGGCTGGCTGGTCCTGGTCCACTTGTAGCGCAGCGCTCAGCCGCTTGCTGCATCGGTCCAGCGTCTCCAGCAGGTGCGTGCACTGGGCATTGAGCGTGCGGGTCAGCTCGCGCCCTTGGCTTGGGTCGGTGAAGTCGCGACGTGCCTGTTGAAACGCTTCCCGGCCGTGCTCCAGAGCGGCGCAGATCTCGTTGAGTTGCGTGCGCAGTTGCGTGCTGACCTGACCGGGCGTCAGGCGTGCACGCAACCGCTGCGCCTGGCTCTGAAAGCCGGCGTTTTCTGCAATGCCGGCGCCCAGATGCGACAGCTTGTGCTGCAGCCGGTTGCCAAGCACGTTGAGGCTGTTCCAAAGGAAGGGCGTCAGCACCATCGCCGCGCATGCCGTCGATGCGGCCGCGGCAAATCCCAGGTTGTTTTCCACTGCTTCGGCTTGGTGCCGCATGGAGGGGGTGCCGAATTTCTTGGGCAGTTCGGTGGTGAGAAACAATCCGTTGAGCAGAACGGAATAGAAGTGCATTTCGTTGGCGTCGCGCCCCAGCTGCCCGCCCATCAGCGGGAACGGAAGCCCGTCGGCGGTGGGGCGCAGTGCAGATGCCGAGAGCGTCATCACGCCCTTGGTTGCCGCGGCGATGGAATAGGCGAAGGTCTTGGCCTGGTTGCCCAGCAACGGACTGGGGACCATCAGTGGCCAGAGATTGACCAGGTTGGCCAGCGACTTGAGCGCCCGCCCGGTCGCAGGTGTGCCGTGCTCCAGCGGCTGCAGGGCGTCTTCCACGGCCTTGATGTCGCCGAGCAACTGCTGCCTGAAGCGTGCTTCCAGGCCGGTTGCCGCTTCGATGGCATCGCGCAGCTGCGTGATCTGTTGGCGGCACGCGGCCAGAGTGTGCGGGGCGCTCTGTTCCGGGTCGGTGTGACGCACCATCTGCAGGAATGCGGGATCGTCCGCATGGATCTGCAGCATGGTGCGCAGGTCCGCCAGCGACCAGAGATTGGACGCCCCCTTCGATACCGCAGCGTAAGCCTGCTGAACGCCGCTTGCCAATGCGGCGTTTGCGCGTGCGGCAAGTGTTGCGGCGGTGGACGGGCCGGAGGCGCGTTCGGGTGAGTGGGCCTGCGGTTCGGGGTCGTGCGAAGGCACCGGCGAAGCGCCGTGCTCGGAGTCGGCGCTGGATGCGCGCGAACGGCTGCGCGGAGTGAGCGCAGCCAGGCTGGGGTGGAGCGGGGTTTGCGTCGGCGATGTGGCGTCGGCGACGGGGGCATTGTCGGTATGGATGTCGTGCAATGGCGCCAGAGAAGAGGGGCCTGCGGTTTGCTGTTTCTTGATCTCCATGGTGGGTTTCCTTGATGAGGGGGAGCGGCCAGCGCGTACTGGCTGGCGCGCCTGCATCATTCGAACAAGCCTGCCCGGCCGGCCTAACGCGATGCGAACTACTGCGTTGCAGGAAGAACCAACCAGGCAGGACGATGGCAACTTGTGATCGCATGACCTGTTGCCAGCTGCGCAGGGTCGAGTGCGCTGGGAGCGCAATCATCGCAGTGAGGGCAGCCCCAGCCTGCCGGATAGTCGATCGCCGTCACACTCCGCAACCATCTGTTGACACCGATGTCATCGCAGCCTTAGCGTCGCTGGGCAGACGTTTGCGCCGAGCGGTCGGGGGGCCATCGGACAAGGGGCAGCGGTGCACGCATCGCTGGCAGGCGTCGTTGCAGCGCATTGCCACGCCGGCCACGTCCGGCCTCTCCCGGGGGATCTTATGAACTGCCGCAGTCATCGCCTTGCCTTGTCGATTTCCGTCTCCCTTGCCGTGACTGCCGCGTGCGCGCCGCCGCTCATGGCCCAGCAAACCGAACCCGATGCCACGCGCGCCACCTCCACGCTGGATGCGGTCAGCGTCACCGGCTCGCGCATCAAGCGCGCGCAGGTCGAAGGTGCGCAACCGGTGGTCACCATCAGCGCGCAGCAGATCCAGCAGGAAGGCTTCGCCACCGTCTACGACGTGCTCAACAGCATGAATCAGCAGGGCTCGGTGGAAGCCGATACGCAGTGGGGCTCGCATACGCCCAACGCCTCGCCGATCAATCTGCGCGACCTCGGGCCGGGACGGACGCTGTTGCTGGTCAACGGGCACCGCGTGGCCGATTACCCGCTGCCCTACGGCGGCGAGAGCAACTTCTCCAACTACAGCAATATTCCTTCCGCTGCGGTGGAGCGCATCGACATCCTCACCGGCGGCGCGTCGGCGATCTACGGCTCCGATGCAGTGGCCGGCGTGATCAACGTGATCCTCAAGCGCGACTATCAGGGCGACCAGGTGCGCCTGCGCGGCGGCACCGCCACCGAAGGTGGGCGCGACAGTTTCGACGTGTCCTGGGCCGGTGGGCGCACCGGCGAGAACTGGAGCCTGACCTACGCGCTGCAGGCCACCAAGCGCGACCCGTTGAGCGGGCGCGATCGCCCTGAAATGGACGATTCGGACGACATGTCCTATTCCAACTGGACCGGCCAGAACCGCCTGTACGGCTTCAATCCGTTCACAGGCTTGAGCCTGATCGACGCCAATACCAACGAGCGCCTGGCACCGCCGGCCGGCACCTGCGCGCGCTTTGGCGGTGAGTTCATCGACGGGCAGCGGCTGAGCTACAACCAGAACACAGGCGCGCTCACCAATGCCGGCGATTACTGCGGCGTCGCGCGCGATTACGGCGACTGGGGTCTGGTCACCGGCAGCGAGGATTATTCGGCATATCTCTACGGCACCTGGAAATTCGGCGAGCACACCGAGGCTTGGGCCACGCTGTCTGCCAACCGCAGCATCGGCCGCTGGACCTACGACCCGCCGTACGCGTACCTGGGCCCGTTCCAGGACGCGGCCACCGGGCGTTCGTTGAACCTGATCCGCCAGCTCACCCGGCGCGAAGCCGGCGGCTGGGACCGGCTTGCCAACTACAACAAGGAGCAGTCCTGGGATCTGAGCGCCGGCTTGCGCGGCGTCTGGGCCGACCGTTTCGATTGGGAATTGAGCGTGGGCCGCTCGCGTTACACCGTCGACGAATACATTCGCACCGTGGACACCGCGCGCGCCACCGACTACTTCCTCGGCAGCTCCCTCGGCACCGCCGCCGATGGCACGCCGATCCATGCGATCAACGAGGCGCGCCTGTACACGCCGCTGTCGTCGGACCAGTACGACGCGCTGGTCGCCAAGTCGCATAACTCGGCGTATTCGTGGGTGAATCAAGCCAGTTTCAGCGTGAGCGGCGATGTGGTGCAGGGCTGGGCCGGGCCGATCCGCTTCGCCACCGTGGCCGAAGTGGCAAAGCAAGGCTATCAACTCTCGCCCGACCCCTGCGCCAACGCGTGCTACCCGGTGGATGTGGTGGACAGCGGCGGTGGCGAACGCATGCGCAGTTCGGCCGGTCTGGAATTCCAGATTCCATTGCTCTCCACGTTGAGCGCGAATGTGGCCGGCCGTTACGACCGCTACGGCAATTACCGTTCTTCGGCCGCCATCCCCACCGATGTGGGCACGCAGAGCGACACCACCTGGAGCGCGGGCCTGGAATGGCGGCCGGTGGAAAGCCTGCTGGTGCGCAGCACCGTGGCCACCAGCTTCCGCGCACCCGACATGCATTACGTGCTTGGCGAACCCAGCTCCACCAACCAGACGGTGATCGATCAATACCGCTGCATTTCCTCGGGCGCGTATTTGACCGGCGGCTGCAACGACGAGAACAACAACATCTTCTACACGGTGGACGTCAATCGTCGCGGCACCCCGGATCTGCGCTCGGAAACCGGCCGCTCGTTCACCGGTGGCGTGGTGTGGGACATCGCCCAAGGGCTGTCGTTGAGCGTGGATTACTACCGCATCCAGCTGGAGGAAATGATCAAGGACCTGGACCGCGATGAGATCCTGTCGGCCGAAGCCGGCTGCCGTACCGGCACTACCATCAGCGGCGGCACGTGGAATAACCCCGGCGGCGCGGGCTATTGCGACACCATCACCTCGCGCGTGATGCGCAATGCCGACGGCACCATCGCTAGCATCGAGCGCGGCCCGATCAACCTGGCGCAGATGGAAACCTCCGGCATCGATGCGTCGCTGAAGTATCGCCTTGCCACCGCAGGCTGGGGCAACTTCCAGCTGTCGCTGGACTACAACAATCTGATCGCCTACCGCGAGCAGATCTACCGCACCGACAGCGACGAAAACCGCCGCGACGAACGCGTGCGCAGCCGCGTGCGTGGCAGCGTGCATTGGGACAACGGCGGCGCCTGGGACTGGACCGTGTATTTCCGCCGGATCGGCTCGATGCGCGCGGTCAACTGGGGCACCTGCGAACGCTTCGACGACGGCTATCAACCCAGCGCCTCCGATGCGTGCCTGGTGACCGACACCGCCAACGTGCATCTGGGCGAAACCAGCAAGCGTTACTTCGGCCGCGTGGGCCCGGCGATCTACTGGAACCTGAGCACCGGCTACAAGATCACCGACCACGCCAAGGTCAATTTCTACGTCAACAACGTCTTCAACGAAGTGGGCTACGACCACAAGGAACGCTTCTACGGGTACGGCTTCTACAACACCACGCTGTTCAACCCGATCGGCCGCGAAGTGGCGGCCGAATACGTGTTCACGTTCTGAGCGAGTGCGGCGGGCGTCGGGTGTCTGCACTGCTTCCGGCAGGGCCGCAGAACCTGGCGAGACGACCAGCTCGATCAGCGCGTCATCGATTGTTTGCATCGCGCCGATTGGCGGCAGCGCCATCGTCACCCGTTGGATTGGCGGCCGCCGCGGGAACCTGTGCCGACTTCACCGCTGCGGCCGCATGCATTTCAACGCGGGGGTGTGCCGGAGCCAGTGGAGGGGCGTTCGCTTCCACCTGTGCCCGGTCCGTTGCCGATGAAACAGTGGCAACGCGCAAAAGTGCGTGGTATCAATGCATCCCATGAACGCACCCCGCAGCCAGTTTTATTTTTGGTACTACGGTTTTCCGATGCCGCTGGCGGAGGAAGGATTGCGCTCACCCTGAAGGCAACTTCAGCAGCATTCCCGAAAAGCCGCCAGCGCACACCTGGCGGCTTTTTTGTTGCCGCCGCGCCTGGCTCCCCGATGCAACACCGCCCACCGAGACACTGTGATGCCGCCTGTAACCGATGACCTGCGTATCCGCAAGATCGAAGCCCTCGCACCGCCTGCGCAACTGCTGTCGCTGCTGCCCTGCGATGAGCGCGCCTCCGAAACCGTCACCAATGCGCGCGCCGCGCTGCACGACATCCTGCACGGGCGCGACGATCGCCTGGCCGTGGTGATCGGCCCCTGCTCGATCCACGACCCGGTCGCGGCGATGGAGTACGCACAGCGCCTGCGCCCGTTGCGCGACCAGTTCGGCGACGCGCTGGAGATCGTGATGCGGGTGTACTTCGAAAAGCCGCGCACCACCATCGGCTGGAAGGGCCTGATCAACGATCCAGACCTGGACGGCAGCTTCCAGATCAACAAGGGTCTGCGCGTAGCGCGTGGCCTGCTGCGCGATATCAACAATCTCGGCCTGCCGGCCGGCGTGGAATTTCTCGACATCATTTCGCCGCAATACATCGCCGACCTGGTGGCCTGGGGCGCGATCGGCGCACGCACCACCGAGAGCCAGGTGCATCGCGAAATGGCATCCGGGCTGTCATGCCCGGTGGGCTTCAAGAACGGCACCGGCGGCGACGTCAAGATTGCGGTGGACGCGGTGGGCGCGGCCTCGCATCCGCATCATTTCCTGGCCGTGACCAAGGACGGACACACCGCCGTGGCAGCGACGGCGGGCAACCCGGATTGCCATGTGATCCTGCGCGGCGGCAAGCAGCCCAACTTCGATGCGGCCCATGTGGAAGCGGCCAGCCAGGTGCTCAATGCATCCGGCCTGCCTGCGCGCCTGATGATCGATGCCAGCCACGCCAACAGCAGCAAGAATCCCGAGAACCAGCCCAAGGTCGTCGAGGACATCGCCCATCAGCTGGAAAACGGCGAAACGCGCATCGTCGGCGTGATGGTGGAAAGCCATCTGGTCGGTGGGCGTCAGGACCTGTTGCCGGGGTGCGAACTGACCTACGGCCAGAGCATTACCGACGGCTGCATCGGCTGGGACAGTTCGGTGCAGGTGCTGGAACGCCTGGCGAGCGCAGTGCGCGCACGGCGCATGCGCCGGATTGCCGAGGCTGCGTGAGTGGCGACGCAGCAGCATCGGCAGAACATGTGCTGATGCTGCGTGGAGCATCGCCAACACGGAATGATTGCCAGGCAGCGCGTTGGCTGGTCTGCGGTGAGCGTGAGGCCTCGCGCGTCCCCTCATCCGGCGCTGGGCGTCACCTTCTCCCGATGGGAAAGCGTCTTGCGGCTGGCACGTGCGTCGGTGCAGCGGGCGTCGGCAACTGCGCAGGCGATGAAGTGGATGCGCCGAACGCTCGTCACGCCTCACCGAGGAGAGAAGGCACCGCTGGCGCGCCGATCTCGTGCAGGTGCAGCGTTCAACATGACGCGCAGCGGTGCCATCGGCGACGACGCTCAGCGACGACCAATCGCTGCATCGATCGGCTTTGGCAGTGAGCGCAGGCGTCTGGCAGGCCGCTGCAGGCCAGGAACGTCGGGCCGGCGCAGGGAGCCGGCCCGACGGATTGGACACCACCCAGTGATGGCCCGTTTCGCTCAGTGACAGAAGGGGGAGAGAGCCTTCCTGGCACAGGAAGCGAGCGGGCAGGACCGTTATCCACCCGGCACGTGACCCTGCGATGTCGCTGCATGTCGTGCGCAGCAATGAAGTTCGAGAAGCGTTAAACGCCGGGATTGCGCGATTGCAGCGGTTCAGCGCATCGCCGGCGCAGCACCGGTCACCGGCCGCGCGCCAACTTCCAGGCTCGCCGCCGATTCCCGATTCCCGCAACGGCACCAGCCTTGTTCACGCGTCGCGGTCAGCGCAACCGGGATAGTGGCGGCAGACTCTTTCCTGCCTGTGCCCATGCCCTCACTTCGCGACCGCTTCCAGCGCTGGCCACGGCCGTGGCGTCGTGCAGTGGGCGTGGTGTTGGCGCTGTACGCGCTGTATCTGCTGGCCGGCAACCTGTATCTCAATACCCCGCTGTTCGACGCCAGCACCAATCGGCAACCGCACAAGTTCACCATGCAGACCGGCCCGGCAGTGACGCTGTTTCCGGGCGAGGTCATCGCCTGGAACGTGCGCATGCGTGGGCAGGCCAACCGCACCGTGTACGTCTTCCACGCCGACCGCGCACATGCGCGTATCGCCCTGCTGGCCTTGTTTCGGCGCGAAGTGCGGCTGCCCTGGCTGCATGCCACCGGCGTGAGCGCAGAAGTGGAAACCTCCGATACGCCGATTCCGCCACCGCCGCGGGGCAACCAGGGCTGGACGTTGCGCTTTGATGCAATCACCAGCAACAGCATTCGCAGTGCCCGCCTGGGCAAATTGCTGATTGCCGGACAAGGGCACGGCAAGGTCGGTTTCCTGAAGCAACTCAAGGGCGGGCCGTCGGAACTGTTTCCTTCCGAAGCGGGCTTTACCGACGCGGTGGTCAGCTACGACGGAGTGCAGGTGTTCAACGGTGCGCAGCTGGATGCGCAGTTCCAGTTTCCACGCCATTACCGCGACCAGGCGCCGGGCTTGCGCAAGCTCGGCATCACCGCCGCACGGCTACAGCTCAAAGCCAATTCCGTGGCGCTGAAGATCGACACCGGCGCGCCGCATGTGGACATCGGCAGCGGGCCATCGGCCGCGCGCGTGGAGGCCGATATCCGCCTGGCCAGCGGCGCGCTGCAGCCGGGCAGCCGTGCGGTGTGGCGGCTGCCATTGCTTGCGGGCGTTGGTGCCACCGACCGCGGCATGCTTGCGCTGCAACTGGACGTGGCGCAGGACATCCGCGTGCAGGCGCGGCTGCCGCGCGATGAGAAGACCGGCAGCGAGCTGCACGCCGATCTGCGCGTCGCCGGGCGCAGCGTTCCGTTCGAACGGCCTGCGCAGCTGTTGCCGCGCCTGTCGGGGCAGGTGCGTGGGCGCTGGAAGTTCGAATCGTTGAACTGGATCGCCGAGCTGTTCGTGCGCAAGCCGTGGTTCCAGCTGGAAGGTGGCGGTCTGGTCGAAGCGGACCTGCGCCTTGCACAGGGCCGGTTGAGTGCCGGCAGCACGCTGGATATTCCGCGCGTGGAGGCCGTGGCGCAGGTATTTGACACGCGCCTGGCCGGCGTGGCCAAGGCGCACGGGCGCATCGACGATGCCGCCACCCCGCAGGCGCATCTGGATGTCAGCATTCCCACCTTCAAGGCGGCGCCGCGCGATGCGCCCAAACAGCTCCTGCTGGACGGCCGCGATCTGCAACTGGCCATGCATGGCGATGCCGAGCTGGCCCGCCTGAGCGACACGCTCAAGGCGCAGCTGCGTTTCAGCGATGCGCGTGTGCCCGATCTCACCGCCTACAACCGCTATCTGCCGGGCAATAACGTGCGCCTGCTCGGCGGCAGCGGCAGCCTGACCGGCGATGTGGCGCTCAATGCCTCCGGCGATGTCGGTAACGGGCATGCGCATCTGCGCGGGCAGGGCGCGCACCTGGCGTTGGCTGGCGTGCAGATGCGCGGCGATGCCGAGTTGCAGGCAACGCTGCAGCGCGCCGACTTCAAGAACAAGTTCTTCGACCTCAGTGGCACACGCATACGCCTGCGCAACATGCGCGTGGGCGACGACGGCAAAGACGCCGATTGGTGGGGCGAGTTGCAAGTGGGTGCCGGCACCATCCAGGCCGAGGCACCGTTCCAGGTGGATGCCGAGGCAGCCCTTCGCATGCGCGATATCGCACCACTGCTCTCGGTGTTCGCCCAGCGCGCCGACTATCCGCGCTGGGTGCTGGGTCTGCTGGATTCGGGCGAACTGGATGCGACCGGTCGGTTGCGTTGGCGCAAGCAGCAGGTGCTGATCGACGACCTGCATGCGGAAAACGCGCGCCTGTCGCTGCGTGCGCGGCTGGCCTTGAACGATGCGCAGCGGCGCGGCGATCTTTATCTGCGCTGGGGTGTGCTGGGTGCCGGCATCGAACTCGATGGCAAGCAGCGTCAGTGGCATCTGGCCGGTGCGCGCGATTGGTATGACGCGCAGCCCGCACTGTTGCCGGCGGTCTCCAAAACCAAGTGATGCGGCCGCTGGCGTGAGCGTGCTGCGCCCTGCTCACGGCTGGCTTGGCACACTGTGCCCAGCCGCGTGCGCGGTTTCCAGGAGCCTGCCGTCATGACGATGCCTGTTCGTGCCCGCTGGCGCGCCTTGCCACGCTCACTGCGATGGCCGCTATCGGCACTGATTGCGCTGTACGCAAGCTATTTGCTGCTGGGCAACCTATTGCTCAACACGCCGCTTGGCCCGGCTGCGCTGAATCGCTCCCCCGACAAGTTCACGATGCACTGGGGCCCGGCGCTGACCTGGTGGCCGGGGCGTGTGGTGCTGTGGGATGTCGACCTGCAAGGCCATTCGGCACGCACGAACTGGAATGTCAGCGCGCAGCGGATGAGTGGGCAGATTCGGCTGCTGCCATTGCTGCACCGCCAGCTGCTGGTGCCGCAGTTGCATGTGCGCGGTGTGCGTGGCGGTATGCAGGCTGCAGCCGCAACGCCCGGGACGGGAGCGATGCAAGCCCCTGCGGCGGCGCAAGCGACGCGTGCTGCTGTTGCTGCGGCGAAGGGTGCCGCGGATACGCCGGCCGCTTTAGCAAACGAGCGGGCGCCCACAGCAACGCCCAATGTCGAACACTCGGCGACGATGCAGCCGCCCGCGCAGCATCTGCGCGTGACGACTGCAACGACCACGACGGACGCGAAGCCCGCAACGCCGACCACCAGCACACCGCAATCAGCCAGGCGCGCCGACACGCAAGCCGGTACACCCGCCCCGCCAACCGCCTGGACCCTGCAATTGAACCGCATCGTTGCCGAGCAGGTGCAGGCCGTGTCGCTGCGTCAGCTGCACATCGAAGGCCAGGGCCAACTGCAACTGGGCCTGTTCAAACAACTGCGTGGCGGGCCGATGGAAATCTTCCCCTCCCATGCAGTGTTCGAATCGGCGCGTGTGCGGTGGGGGCAGGACGAAGTGATGCGCAATGGGCAGCTGCGTATCGACGCCAGCATCGCACGGCATGCACCGGATCAGGCAAGCGGACTGGCGGTGCTGCAACTCACCGATGCGCTGATCGCCGTGCATGGCGACACCGCAGCGCTGGATGTCACCCGTCATGCGCAGGGCCGGCACACGCTGGCGACCCGTGCCGGCAAGGGGCGTGCAGATGGCGAGCTGCGCTGGATACGTGGCGCGTTGCAGCCCGGGAGCCAGCTGCAATGGCGCGCGCCGCTGCACGACAGCACGCGCGCGCCGGCCGCATTGCTGGGCGAATTGACGGCGCAGTTACAGGTCGATCAGGACATGCGGCTCAAGGTCAGCATGCCCGAGCCGGCCGATGCCGGGCTGACGCTGGACGCCGACCTGCGCGTGCAAGGCAGGCAACTGCCGGTGCAATCCATGCGCAGCCTGTTGCCGCGCACGTCCGGGCATGCGCGGCTGCATTGGCAGCTGTCTTCGTTGCGCTGGATTGCTGCGCTGTTTCCGGATGTGGATTGGCTGACCCTGGAGGGCGAGGGCCTGGTCGATGCCGATCTGCGGATCGATCGCGGCCAGCTTGCTGCCGGCAGCCGCCTGCAGGTGCCGCACGTGCGCGCGCAGGTGGGCGTGATGGGGCATGCGATCACGGGACAGGCCAGTGCAGATCTGCGCGTGGACGCCGATGCCAGTGGACAGTTGCTGCCGGCGCTTGCACTGCAGATGCAGCAGTTTTCGATCGCGCATACCGACGCACCCGCGCGCCCGTTCGTGCAAGGCCGCGATCTGCGCCTGGATCTGCGCACACGCGCCGATGCGCGCAACCTGAGCAGCCTGCGCGATGCCACGCGCGCGCATCTGGTCTTCGCCAATGCCCGCGTGCCGGATCTGCGTGCCTACAACCGCTATCTGCCGCAGCAGCAACTGCGCTTTGACGGCGGTAACGGCGTGCTCAGCGGCGATCTGCAGATCGAGCCGGGTGGGCGCATCGGCAAGGGCGGTGTGCGCATCGGGGCGCGTGCAGCGCGGCTGCAGTTCGCCGGCCTGGCGTTGCGCGGCGATGTGGATGCGGATCTGCGCCTGCAGCGCGGCGATCTACGCGCCGAACAGTTCAGTCTCGATGCCAGCAGCATCCAGCTGCGCAATATCGGATTCACCGGCCCGGATGGACAACAGCGCGATGGCTGGTGGGCGCGCATCGTGCTGGACGATGCGCGCATGCAATGGCGACAACCGGTGGGCGTGGATGGGCGTGTGCGCATCCAGGTGCGCGATCTGGCTTTTCTGGTGGCGTTGTATGCGCGCGACCGCTCGATTCCGAACTGGATGCTCCGGCTGGTGGATGCAGGCCAGGCGCAGCTGACCGCACGCGCGCACTGGCAAGGCGACACGGTCATCGTCGATCGCTTGCAGGCGCGCAACGAACGCTTTCAGGTCGATGCGCGCCTGCGCCTGCAGGGCAATCAACGTCGCGGCAGTCTGCTGGCCCGCTGGGGATTGCTGAGCGCGGCAGTGGGCTTGCGCGGCGACACGCCCGAATGGCATCTGCGAGGTGCGCCGGAGTGGTATCGCGCGCAACCTGACCTGTTGCGCTGAGGCCTGCATCGCGCGCGCAGGCGTGAAGAAAAAACACCAGTTCTGTACTGCCTGGTATTGTTTTGCAGTGCAGCGTGCAAGTCCGATTCGGGGCGCGCACTATGATCCTGCATCCCGACGTGGGGGAGGGAGCAAAGCCCGCTGGCAGTTCGCTGCAAGCGGGCTTTTTTATGCCTGCAGGTTGCCGGGTCAAGCGCCAATCCGCGCGAGATCCGCTGCAAATGAAGGCCGCACCTCATGCCGTGGCTGCCGCCTGCGCGCATCGCGGCGAGCAGGCTTGCATGGCGTGGCGCTGCGCCCAAAACCTGGCGAGCGATCATGCTGCTGGATGTGCACGGCGTGCGTGCAACCGTTCGTACGCGTGATCCCTGCCATCGCGGGCAGCGGCCGCGTCCGCCTGGCGGTTTTCGTTAACCGTTCTTATTGCTGCAACTCCAGCAGCCACAGCGTGCTGCCGCCAGTGATGAACAATCGTTTTTGCTCCAGGTCGAAGCTGCAGTTGGACGCCGTGGCCGGTGTCGGCACCAGGCCGAGGTATTGGCCATCGGTGTCGAAGACGCACACGCCCGCGCCGGAGCTGCTCCATAGCCAGCCCTGGCGGTCCACGCAAAAGCCATCCGGCAGGCCGTCCGGCACCACCGCGAAGCGGCGCCGGTTGTGCAATGCGCCATCGCGCCAGTCGAAGGCGGTGATCTCCGGCGAGGTCGGGCCACCTTCGGGCGTCTGCGAGACGTACAGCACGCGTTCGTCGGGGGAGAACGCCAGCCCGTTGGGGTGATCCAGGCCGACCATGCACTGCAGGGCACCGCCATCGGGCGGCAGCCGGTAGACGCCGTGATGGTCCAGCTCCTGTGGGCCCGGGCAGCCCTGGCTGGGCTTGAGCAGCCCGAACGGCGGGTCGGTGAACCAGATCGCGCCGTCGTGCGCCACGATCAGATCGTTCGGCGAATTGAGCCGTTTGCCCTCGAACCGCCCGACCAGCAGATGCGCCCGGCCATCGACATCGCTACGGGTGATCGCGCGGCGCCCGTGTTCGCAGTGCACCAGTCGCTGTTGCGCATCCACCGCATTGCCATTGGTGAAGGCGGTGGCATCCAGCAGCACGTCCACCGCGCCGTCCTCGCGCCAGCCAAGCACGCGGCGGCCAACCACATCGCTCCAGACCAGCGTGCGCTGCGCCTCCCACCAGGCTGGCCCCTCGCTCCAGGTCGCCTGGTCGTAGAGGGTCAGCAGGCGCGCGTTGCCCAGGCGCGCCGCCAGCCCGGCGTGGCGCGTGGCGGGGGGCGGGCACTCGGCCGGCCGGGCGGCGCCGGGCGCGCGGACGCGGCAGTGGCGGTCCATCAGCGCGGCGCCGGATGGCCGAACGGATGCGCGGTGGCCGCGCCCGGCGATTGCGCAAACTGCACCATCATCTGCAGGCAAGGTTCATCGCCCAACTGGCCGGAGCGATGGCCGCGCTGATCGGTGGTGCCCTGGTCCTGGCCGAAATGGATGTCGCCAGGACCCATTTCCACGCGTGTGCCGTCGCCGGTTTCGATGAACCAGCGGCCACGCAACGGAATCACCCATTGCGGGTGCGGGCTCTCATGCCAGTCGCCGACCCAGCCTACCGGCAGCACCGCGAACTGGATGCCGAGCACCTCGCCGGGAAACGGTCGCAACCACTGCGGTGCGGCACCGCCACCCACGCTCTTGCGACCGAAGCCGGGCAGCTGCGAGGCGTTGAGGCAGCTGTTGCCATCCGGCCCGGTCCATAGATGCAGAAAGGGCAGGCTGGGCGGCAGCGCAGGATCGTTGCCATCGGTCTGGAGCGGAATCTGCGAGGGCAGCAAGTGAGCAGGCAAGGTGGTGGGCGACATGGCGGGACCTCGTGCGAAAGCCGCAGTGCAGCATGGCTGTCGTCAGGGCTGCGTAAGCGAGATGTTCAAGGCGGCGAAATGCTGCACGCCCTGTTGCAGTCGCCCTGCGGGATGTCGCGCATGCGTGTACTCCCCGCGTGGCGGGGATGCCAAAATCCGGTCATGCCGATGCCGACCGTTTCCATGTCTCCTGCGCTCACCGCCCTGATCGAGCGGGCCGTGGCGCGTGTCCGTCAATCATTGCCTGCCGAGCAGGCGTGGCCGGGCGGCGGGTTCGATCGGCAGCTTGCGCAGGTCGCACTGGCCAGCGAGTTCGCGCTCGATACCTTGGCGCGGCAACCGGCGTTGCTGCAGCACCTGGCCCAACCCGATCCGCCGCCACTGCCACTGCCGCAGCTGGATCCGGCCCAGCCACCGCTGTGGCCTGCGCAATTGCGACGCTATCGCAGCGCCGAGTCCATGCGCCTGGTCTGGCGCGATGTGCTCGGTCTGGACAGCGTCGAAGCCACCCTGGCCGGCTCCACCCGGCTGGCCGAGCACTGCCTGCAATGCGGCCTGCAAGCGCTGGAGCAGCAGTTCCACACCCGCCACGGCAAGGTCGTTGCTGCAGACGGCAGCGTGCAGCGCCTGGTGGTGTTCGGGCTGGGCAAGCTGGGCGGTGGCGAGCTGAATTTTTCCTCGGACGTGGATCTGGTGTACGCCTATCCGCAGGGCGGCCAATCCGATGGCGCGCGTCCATTGGCAGCAGAAGAGTATTTCGCGCGATTGGGCCAGCAGCTGGCCAGGTTGCTGGACGAAACCACCGCCGACGGCTTCAGCCATCGCGTGGATCTGCGCCTGCGTCCATTCGGCACCGCCGGCCGCGTGGCGTTGTCGTTCGCCGGCATGGACCAGTATTTCCAGCGCGAAGGTCGCGATTGGGAGCGCTATGCCTGGCTCAAGGCGCGCGCGGTGGCTGGCGATATCGACGCCGGCGAAGCCTGGCTGGAAACGCTGCGCCCCTTCGTCTACCGGCGGTATCTGGACTTCACCGCACTGGATGGCTTGCGCGAAATGAAGGCCGCCATCACCGCCGAAGTGGCGCGGCACGATCGTCTGGACGACATCAAACGCGGGCCCGGCGGGATTCGCGAAATCGAGTTCCTGGCCCAATCGCTGCAGCTGATTCGTGGTGGACGCGAACCGAGTCTGCGCGAACGCCGGCTGCTGCCCGCGCTTCAGGCGCTGGTGGCCGCAGGCCAGATCGACCAGGAGAACGGCCAGGCGCTGTCGACGGCGTATCGTTTTCTACGCCGGCTGGAAAATCGCCTGCAGATGTTGCGCGATGCGCAGACCCACGCATTGCCGCAGGCGCCGCTGGATCGCGAGCGCATTGCGTTGGGCCTTGGGTATGCGGATTGGTCGGCATTGCTGGACGCGCTGGCACCGCAGCGCACACGCGTGGCCGCGGAATTCGCCGAACTGCTGGCCCCGCGCGTGCGCGCCACCGCACCGGACGCGCTTGCCGATTACTGGCGCGCGCTGCCGGAAGGCGATGCTGCGCCGTTGGCGGGGATTGGCTTGCACGATCCCGATGGCGCGCATCAGGCGCTGGCCGATTTCGCGCAGTCTTCCGGCGTGCGCGCGCTGTCCGATAGCGCGCGTGCGCGGCTGGATCGGGTGATGCCGGCACTGCTGCACGCGGCCACCCGCGCCAGCCAGCCCGACGCGGCAGTGCGTCGCATGCTCGGCCTGCTGCAGGCCACCTTGCGCCGCACCAGCTATCTGGCGTTGCTCGACGAGCAACCCAGCGCGCTTGCCCGCCTGGTCGATGTGCTCTCGCGCAGCGCGCTGCTGGCCGAGCGGCTGGCGGCGTATCCGTTGCTGCTGGACGAATTGCTCGACACCCGCATCAGCGGCCCGCTACCGGATCGCGCAGCGTTGCACGCGGCCTGCGCCGAGACCTTGCAGATCGACGACACCGAAGCGGCGCTGCGTGAACTCAACGAGCGCCGGCTTGCACTGAGCTTCCGTATTGCGCTGGCCACGCTGGATGGCCGCCAGCAGGCGGTGGAGAGCACCCGCCAACTGGCCTGGCTTGCCGAAGCGGTCGTGCAGACCGTGCTGCACCTGGCGCGCAGCGACATGCTGGCCGCGCACGGACACGTGCCTGGCGGCAGCTTCGCCATTGTCGGCTACGGCAGTCTGGGCGGGCTGGAGCTGGGGTTCGGATCGGATCTGGATCTGGTGTTCCTGTACGATCATCCGCCCGAGGTGGACGCCTCCGACGGCAAGCGCCCGCTGGAAGCCGGGCGCTGGTTTGCGCGGCTTGCGCAGAAAGTGATGGCATTGCTGGCTGCCGAGACCGGCGCCGGCCGGCTGTACGACATCGATGTGCGACTGCGCCCGGATGGCGGCAAGGGCGCACTGGTGTCCTCGCTGGCCAGTTACCGCGACTACCAGCGCGATCGCGCCTGGACCTGGGAGCATCAGGCCCTGGTGCGTGCACGCGCGGTGGCCGGCGACGCGGCGCTTTGCGACGCGTTTGCCCACGTGCGTCGCGACACGCTGATGCGGGTGCGCGACACCGCGCAGTTGCACGAAGACGTGCGCAAGATGCGGGCGCGCATGCGCGCCGAACTGGATCGCAGCGATGCCGGCCGGCTGGATCTCAAGCAGGGCGCTGGCGGCCTGGTGGATCTGGAATTCGTGCTGCAGGCCGGCGTGCTCGGGCTGGCAGCGCAGCAGCCGCAGCTGCTGGACCCCTGCGACACGCCAGCGTTGATCGACGCACTGGCGCGCACGCACTGGCTCCCGGACGAGAGCGGCGCACCACTGCATCAGGCGCACGCAACGCTGGTCGATGCCGGCCTGAGCTGCACGCTGGACCGCCGCCCACGCCTGCTCGCACCGACGCCGGCCATCCAGCAAGCGCGCGGCATCATCTTCAACGCAGCACGTGGGCAGGGCCTGACGTTTCCGCTGGGCAAGGATGAAACAGCGCTGTAACGGCCCCGGTGAGTGCGCCGCTTTCGATGCAGCTGCGGCAAACGGCGGCAACGGTGCCTGGCTGCCCTGGCGGGAAGCCACGCATCCATGCGCGTCATGCGTTCTACCGACGCGGCGCACTCCGCCACAGCAGGGCGCGAAACGGGCCGAGCAGGAACACGCCCATGCCCAGTTTTACCGCCAGATCGCCTGCGGCCCAGCTGACCCACGGCAGGCTCGCGCCGGCAAACGCAATGCTCCAGAAGATGGTGGTATCCAGGGTGGCGCTGCAGGTGGTGGCCACGATCGGCGCGCGCCACCAGCTGCCATCGCGCAGGCGGTCGAACACGCTGATGTCCAGCAATTGCGCGGCGATGAAAGCGCTGCACGAGGCCACCGCGATGCGGGGCGTCGCCAGCCAGATCGACAGCAGCACCGCCAGCGCGAACCCGCACCAGGCAACGTGGCGCGCAGCGCGTGGACCGAAGCGGCGGTTGATCAGGTTGCTGACCAGAAACGCCAGCGGGTAGGAGAACGCACCCCAGGTCAGCCAGTCGTTGATCGGGTATTGCACCAGGATGTTGGACAGCAGGACCACCGCGCCCATTGCCAACACCGCCCGGATCAATGCACGGGAGGTGAGCGGGGCAAAGGCAGGTGGCGAGGCAGGACGCATGGCGACACGGTTGATTGGGCGCGCAATTATCGCTTCGACGGCAGGGCTGGACCAGCGCAGCGATGCGCGCCCCGACCACGGCGCCGCTGCGCGAAGACCCCTTCCCGTATCGCGCAGGCGCCTGGCGCCGGACCGTGCCTGTATCATCGGCGGCGACGACCGAGCGCGTGCGCACATCGCGGCCGCAATACAAAAGCGCGTGCGTTCGTGGCGGCGGCGGCGCTCGGCAGCATCGTCGGCATGCGATGTGCAGAGCGGGGCAAGCCTGCGCCACGACATCGGGTCGTCATCGGTGACGCGTGCACATGACGCCTGACCGGCGGCATCGGCAGCACGCGGTGATCGCAAAGCAGGCGGCAGCCTCGACGCAGGAACTGCGGTGATGAGCGGGCGCAGGTGCGCGCAATGGGCGCTTGCAGGTACTCGCGGCAACGGCGCGCACCTTGAGGCAGCCACGCGCGGCGAGCTGGCACGCAGCGGCACCTGCTGCCGCAGGCGCGCGCACCTCGCTGATGGCGACACAACCTCGCCCGCTGGCATTTCAGCGGTAGACATCGCACGTATCGTCCCGGCTCCCGACCCGCCGTCTGAGTGATGGCAACCCTTGCAAGCCGCGCGACCTGCCGATGCCGATGGAGATAGCCGCCGAATGTGCAGTGTCGCGATGGTGCACCGGCAGCGCTCGGCCTTGCCGTGGTCTGTGTCAGCGGCCAGCCGCGTGGATCGCGGCCCGCGCGGCCATCGATCGCAGCCGGCATCTGTGTCCTGTTTCCGTGTCGACATGATCGCGCCGGTGGTCGCGAGCGGTCGTGCACGTCCCTGCGATGCCATTCGGCCTCGCTCACTGCTGTGCCCCCTGGAGAGATCCATGCTTACTCGCATCCGCTGTCGGCCGCTGCTGGCTGCCGTGCTGTCCGCTTCGCTGTTGGCCTTCGGTAGCGCCAACGCTGCCACCACCGTCCCCGATGCCCGGATTGACGCGATCACGGCCAGCTTGCGCACAGCGCCCGTGTCCTTCGACGTGCATCTGCCACCACGCGACCAAGTGGCCCTGAACGCCCTGCTGGCCGACATCCAGGACCCGCTGTCGCCGCAGTACCACAAGTGGCTGTCGGCGGCCGAATTCCAGCGGCGTTTTGGTCCGGCGCCTGCGCAGCTCGCGCAGGTACGCGCCGCCCTGCAGGCCGCACACATGACCGTGGTGCAGCAAGGGCCAACCCTGCATGTCAGCGCGAATGCCGACAGCGTGGAGCGGTTGTTTGCCGCGCCGCTGGTGGCTGATCTGAACGCCGGCCAGCAGGTACGCCTGGCGGCTGCCGCTCCGCTGCAGCTGCCGGCCGCGCTGCGTGCCAACGGTGTCACCGTCACCGGCCTGAGCCGCGGGCTGCCGGCGGCGCGCATGGACTCGCGCATGCTGGCCGGCACGCCCGGCAACCGCACCGGTGATGGCACCACCAGCTATTGGTACAACGATCTCAAGCAGGCCTACGGCTATCCTTCCTACCAGACGATGATCGGTGCGCCAGGCAAGCAACAGCGGCTCGACGGTAGCGGCAGCACGATCGCCGTCCTGATCGGCAGCGACGTGCTGGATACGGACATTGCCGCGATGTTCGACCACGAGCGCTTCAGCCGCTATGCCGGCAACCATGCCAACCCGACACTGTATGCACGCCGCTATGTGGCCGGGGCCAAGCCCGGGGTGCAGGACGGCAATCGCGCTGCGGTGCGCGAGGCCACGCTCGATGTGGACATGGCACTCGGCGGCGCACCGGGCGCGCACGTGCTGCTGTACGTGATCCCCGATCTGTCCATCGATTCCATCCTGGCCGGCTACCGGCAGATCGTGCAGGACAATGAGGCGGACGTGGTCAGCTCCTCGTTCGGGTTCTGCGAACAGATCTTCACCGCGGCCTATAACGGCAAGGACGCCACTTCCATCCTTGGCCTGTTCGATTCGGTCTTCAAGCAAGGCAACGCGCAGGGCATCAGCTTCGTCGCCTCCAGCGGCGACAATGCCGGCCTGGATTGCCCGGACACGCAATACCTGGTGGAAGGCAAGAACGGCCGATACGTCCCCAGCGTGCATTGGCCCGCCGCCGATGCGCATGTCACCGCGGTCGGTGGCGGCAACCTGCTCACTGCCTACAAGAAGGGCAGCCTGGATTCGAGCTACCTCAGCGAAAGCGCGTTTGCCGACCCGTTGCAGGCCGAGGACCCGTATGGCGTCGGCGCGCTGCTCAGCGGCGGCTACTGGGGTGCCGGTGGCGGCGTCAGCACGCTGTTCCAGCGTCCGGCATATCAGCTGCGCGCGCTGGGCGGCACGCGCACCTCGATGCGCGCATTGCCCGATGTCGGCATGTTGGTCGGCGGCTGCCCGGGAATCGCCGTGCATCCCTGTCAGCAGGGCACAAGCTCGGTGTCCATCTACGTGGCCGGTGCCATCACCAAGGTGATCGGCACCAGCGTGGCGGCGCCGGAGTTCGCCAGCGTGGCCGCGTTGCTGGTGCAGAAGCAGGGCCGGCAGGGCAATCTCAACGATTACCTGTATCGCCTGGCCGCCAACGGCCCGCAGGCCTATCACCGCGGCATTCCCGGCAACAACGGGGTCGTCGGCAACGACGTGCCGATCGCCGGCAAGTACAACTACACCACCGGCTTGGGAACCCCGGTCGTGCGGCTGATGATCGGCGCGCTGGATGCGGCGCCTGCCGGCATTCCGCGTTCTCCCAGCAATCCGTAAACGCAGCGCGGTTGGAGGCATCGGCGTCGTGGCAACGCCGCCGATGCAACGACGATCGCGCTGCGGTCGATCAGAGGTGGCCCCGGCCTGCGGCGCAGGGCGTGCACGTCACCAGGTCTGGCTGCTGCCGTATGCGGCGGCCGCTTCTGTCGGTACGAACGCCAACGCCTGGCCTTGTTCCGCATGCACGGTCCAGCCGCTGCCTGCGGGGCTAGGTTGGAACGTCACCATTTCGCCGACGTGGAAGCCTGCGGCGGGGTCGTCCTGGCGTGCCTGCCATTGCACCACTGCGGTGTTCTCGGCATGTTGCGGGTCCTGCAGGCGCACTTGGCGTGCACCCGCAGGCAGGGTGTCGACGGCTTGCACGCGCATTGGCGGCAGCTTGCCCGCGCGTGCCTCGCGACGTGATTCGGCCACTGCATTAGATACAGCAACGGGTGCGGAAAACACAGAGCCCGCCGCACCGGACGCGATCAGCACTGGCATGGCGAGCGACAGCGCCGAATAGAACTCGGATTTTTCGCCGGGTGTGGTCGCTTCACCGGCGTGTGCGCAGGGCAATGTCAAGGCGGCGAACAGGCATGCGCTGGCAGCGAGAAAGGAACGGGCGTGCATCATGGTGTTGCTCCAGGAGTAGGGGCGGCGCGTGCAATCGACAGTTCCTTGTCCACCGCGTCGCGCTGATGCAGGAAGTCGAATACCGATTCGACCGTGACCACCGAATAGTTACCGGACACACGTTCGCTCACAGGATGATCGGTGACCGCCGCATTGGCGGCGACAAAGCGCGCGCCGATGCGCTGGCTCAGGTCCAGATGCAGGGCGCTTGGGTGATAGCGCGCGGTGCGCAGCCATGCCTGTGCATCACCGCTGTTGGCAATCGCGACCGCCGGTTGCGCGTCGGCCGCCAGCGCGACGGCCAGCACTTCCAGCACCCATTGGTTGGAGTTTTGATAGTCGGTGGAAAACGGATACGCCACGATGCTGTAGCGCGTTTCATGCAGGCGGTGCGCAAGATCGCCACTGCCAGTCAATCGCGCGTACAGACGTTGCTGCAGTGCCTGGGTGGGAATGCCCACGCGCAGATCGCTGCTCAACGCGCTTTCGCCGATGAAGTTGCTCAGGCCTTCCTGGTAAAGCTGTGACGCATCGCTCTTGCAGCGATTGAGCAGGTGGCGCACCCGCCAGCCGCCATCATCGTCGCGCACGGCAAATGCCAGGTGGCTATGTTTCAGGCCGTAGCGGCTTAGATCCTGGCCGCCGCGCGCCAGCAGCACCACCTTGGCATCGGGCAACGCATCCAGCGCCTGCGCGGTGGAGGTGGCCATGTCGAACATCGCGGCAGCGGCGTGCGGCGTGGGATAACGCGGCACGCAACGCGGTGTTGTTGCGTTGGACGCCAGCGGTAATGCGGCCAGTACCAGCAGCGCAATTGCCTTGCGCCGGGTTTGCCGCATCCATCGCGCGTGGATCGTCCCTGTCATGCACATCGTCCTTGTCTCGCTGGCCCGCTGGCGGGCGTTGGGTTATGGCAGCAGGCGCGCGCGTACCTGCATGGCGATGCGCTCGGTTTCGCGCACAGGAACGATATCGACAGCGCTGGCGAGAACTTCATCGACTAAGTGCAAGCGCTGGCGTTGCCGCAACGCTTGCAAATAGGTGTCAACGCGCCCACGTGCCTGCTCGCCGAACGCGGCAGCGACCGGTACGCGGGTGGCACAGGCTTCGGAGAGCAGATTGACCGAATCGGCGCTGGCCACGATGGCATCGGCCCAGCCGAGCAGTCCAGCGTAGGGGTTCGGCCCATCGCGCTCATCGCACCACAGCAGATGCGGCAGGCCGGCGCAGGCCGCGCGCAGCGTTGCGAGTGCATCGCCCGGTGTGCGGCGCGAGGTGGTCACCAGCAGGCTGCCGCCCAGCGCGCGCAGTTGGGCGCTCACGCGCGTGCACAGCGCCGCCAGCGCCTGTGGCGTCCACGGCACCTGGGCGGTGGGGCCACCGACCAGCAGCGCCAGCCGCGGGCCCGGGAAGCCGCCCAAGGCGGGGAAGGCGGCCCGCCCGGCCGCCAGCCACGCATCGTCCACCGGGTGCAGGCTGCCGAGCAGGGTGAGCACGTTGCTGCCGCGCAGTGCATCGTGCTCGGGCACCACCAGCAGGTCCCAGTGCCGCGGGTCCAGCCGCGGATCCAGGATCTGCACGCTGCGGCTGCCGTGGGCACGCAGCAACCGGGTGGCCAGCGCCGCCTGCCTGCCGCAGCCGATGGCCAGCGCCGGGGGCTGCTGCAGTTGCCGGGCAAATGCCGCGCCAAACGCCTGCCGTGCGCCGGGGAGCCGCCGCGGCGCCGCCCAACGCCACGGCGCGTTGGTCTGCAGGTGCAGTGGCTGGTAGGCAGCGGGCTGCAATGCACGCGCCAGCGCCTCGGCCTGGCGCGCATTGCCGGCACGGCCGTCGCTCAGTGCCCAGGTCAGCCCCATCGTTTCAGATCCGACATAGATTTGTTTCAGATTGAACGCGTGTGGCGGCAATCGCGCCACTCTACACTGCGGGTCTTCACACTGGCGCCGACGCCGCAGCCTACCGTCGCACCACCCCTTCCTCTGGAGTGCTCATGTCCGACTCGCTCAATGCCGCCGCACTGGATCAGCTGTTCCGCACCGCCCGCACGCAAAATGCGTTTGCCGACACGCCGGTCAGCCACGAGGTGCTGCGTGAGCTGTATGAGCTGGTGAAGTGGGGGCCCACCGCGGCTAATAGCTGCCCGGCGCGCTTTGTGTTCGTGACCAGCGCCGAAGGCAAGGCCAAGCTCAAGCCGGCGCTGTCGGAGGGCAATGCCGCCAAGACCCTGGCCGCGCCGGTGACGGTGATCGTGGCGCACGACGAAGACTTCCACGAGAAGCTGCCGTACCTGTTCCCGCATGCCGACGCCAAGAGCTGGTTCGACGGCCCGCGCGAGGGCCGCACCGAATCGGCGTTCCGCAATGGCTCGCTGCAGGGCGCCTACCTGATCCTGGCCGCGCGTGCGCTGGGACTGGACGCCGGCCCGATGTCCGGCTTCGACAACGCCAAGGTGGATGCGGCGTTCTTTGCCGGCACGCCGATCAAGTCCAACTTCCTGGTCAATCTTGGCTATGGCGACCCGGCCGGGCTGTTCCCGCGTTCGCCACGCCTGAGCTTCGACGAAGCGGCGCGCTTCGAGTAAGGCGATGCATGCGTGCCGGCTGCCGCGCAGCGCCGTGGACGGCGTGCGTCGGCCCGGCACACCGCGTGTGCCTGCCGCGTCAAGCGACGCAGTTGGCCGTTCGCCTGACGATCGCTTGATCTGGCTCGCCGTGTCGACGTACATGGTGTCTTGCGTTTCCTGCAGTCCTCGTCCGTCTGCATCTGTCCCACCCGCGTTGATCCGACGCGTCTCTCATCCCATGGAGTTCCAATGAAGACCACCCACAAGCTGTTGCTGCCGCTCGCCCTGACCCTGGCCATTGCCGCCTGCTCCAAGCCGGCCGAGAACACTGCCGCTCCGGCCGCCGAAACCCCGGCGGCGGCCACCGCACCGGCCGACGCCGCTGCTGCGCCGGCACCTGCACCGGCGGCTGCCGCCTCGACCGCCCCGGCCGTGGAAGTGGCGTCGGGCACCTACACCCTGGACCCGTCGCACACCGACGTGCTGGCGCAGTGGAGCCATTTCGGTTTCTCCAACCCGAGCGCGCACTTCGGCAATGTCGACGGCACCCTGGTGTACGACGCGGCCGACGTGACCAAGTCCACCGTGCAGGTCACCCTGCCGCTGTCCGGCTTGAACAGCTTCACCGCCAAGTTCGACGAACACCTCAAGAGCGGTGATTTCTTCGACGCGGCCAAGTTCCCGACCGCCACCTTCAAGAGCACCAAGGTGGAAGCGGCCGGCACCAACAAGCTGACCGTCACCGGCGACCTGACCATCAAGGGTCAGACCAAGCCGGTCGTGCTGGACGTCACCCTCAACGGTGCCGGCGAGCACCCGATGAAGAAGGTGCCGGCCGCCGGTTTCGACGCCACCACCACCATCAAGCGCAGCGATTTCGGCCTGGGCCAGTACGCCCCGAACGTCAGCGACGAAGTGAAGATCCGCATCACCACCGAAGCCCTGCAGGCCAAGGCGGGCGATGCTGCGGCGAAGGATGCCGCTGCCAAGTAAGCGGTCTGGCTGCTGTCCAGGCAAAGGCCCGCTTCGGCGGGCCTTTGTCGTTGAGGGTAACGGCCAAGTGAGATGCCGTCGGGCGTGGTCACGTCATGTTGGGGCGGCCTGCGTGCCGGGGCGAATCCTGGGAAACACCGCCGCTCACGGCATCGCCGGCAGCGTGGACTGCGTGACCGTGGCATCGGCAAACAGGTGGCCGTCGCGACGTTTGGCAAACCTGGCGCCGCTGCACTGTCTCGATAGATCGCGCCATCGCCATCGCCGCGAATCAACGGCCGGGCGCAACGCGCGGCAACGGAGTTGCGGCTGTCATCCACGCGTCATCCGGTCCACGCAGGCTGGGCGCATTTTTCTGGAGCGGTGATGTCTGTCGTGCGCTTGGGTAGATTGTTGCCGCTGTTCCGGCAAGGGCAGCCATTGCGCCACCGCGATGTCCGGCCTCGCGGCACGCGCACCGTTGGCGCGCGTTCCACCCATGCACCGCGGTATGCCGGTCAGCCTGGACGCGGGAGAGTGCTCGCGTTGTCGGCAACGTTATGAGGCAAGCCATGCACAATCGCTCTTTTGCCGGAACGATGCGGCACGCACTGCTCGGTCTGGCGCTCTGCCTGCCGATGGCAAAACCGGTCGTGGCAAAAGAGACCGCCGCTGCAACCGCGCACCTGCGCCTGACCATCGTGCTGGTGCGGCATGGCATCCGTGCACCGACCCAGCCCGGCAGCGAGCTGGATCGCTACAGCGCGCAGCCATGGCCGCACTGGCCGGTGGCCACGGGCCAGCTGACGCCGCACGGACGAGCCGGCATGCAGGCGCTGGGCGCACGTTATCGCGCGTTATTCGCGCCGCCGCTCGGACTGGCGGCCAGTGGCTGCGCGGGCACCGAACAGATCGTCACCATCGCCGACAGTACCGCCCGCAACCACGCCAGCGCGCAGGCGCTGCTGCAGGGCATGGCGCCGGGCTGCGCAGTGCACTACCAGGCCCTGCCGGAGGGCGAGCGCACTGTATTGTTCGATGGCGGCAAGGCGCCCACGCCGCCGGTGCGGCTGGAAGCTGAGACGCGCGCGCAACTGGCGCACTTGCAGGCGGTGTTGAGTGCCTGCCAGCACGGACGCTGCGCCACGCCGCCGCCTACCCGCCTGCTCTACGAGCCGGCCACGCGCGACGGCTCGCCGGCCGCGGCCAGCACCCTGAAGCTGGCCGGCGGACTGGCCGAGAACCTGATGCTGGAAGACATCGAAGGCTTCGATGCGGCGCAGCTGGGCTGGGGCCGTGTGGATCGCGCCGCAGTGGCGCAATTGATTGCCCTGCACAACACCTCGTTCGCCCAGAGCAAGCGTCCGTTGCCGGTTGCCACGGCGGCGGCATCCAACCTGCTCGCGCATCTTCTGGCCACCGTGCAGGCCGCGGTCGGGCAGACGCCGTCGGTAGCGGCATTGGCGCCGCCTTCCACGCGGCTGCTGGTGCTGGTGGGACACGACACTACCTTGGCCACGCTCGGTGGACTGCTCGGCGTGCAGTGGCATCGCAGCGATCGTCCCGACGACTATCCACCCGGCGGTGCGCTGGTGCTGGATGTGTTCGAACGCGACGGCATGCCGTTGCTGCGCGTGCGGACCTTGATGCCCAGCCTGGCGGCGTTGCGCCGTGGGCGCTTCGACGGCGATGCGCTGGCCTCGTCCACCCTGGTATTGCCCGGTTGCCACGGTCAGGCCTTGTGTCCATTGCCGGTTGCGTTGGCCTGGCTGCGCACGCGCATCGATCCGGCCCAGGTGCAAGTGGCGTTGCCGGCCATGCAGTCCTGGCCGGCGTCACCGTAGCGCATGTCATGCGCGGCGAGTGCGCAAGAAGCGGCTTAGTGACGCGTTGAGAGCCGAAGCGCCTTGCGTGCACGCAGGGCAATCACTCCTCGCCGTGCTCGCCGCGCGCCTTCCAATAGCCTTTTGCGCGCACCCATTCCTTGTCCACACCCACGTGGTCTTCGAGGAATTTGCGCATGGCGCGCGCGCGCATCGATTCGGCGCCGATCCAGTAGAACGTGTCGCCATCCTCTGGCTCGTAGTCGCGCAGGCTGTCTTCCAGCAGGGTGCTGCTGACGGCATCGAAGCCATTGCGCTCCAGCCAGTTCACCCGCACCTCGGCCGCGCTGAGCAGTTCCTGCCGCTCGGCGGCATCGGCGATCTCGATGAATACTTGCGCGTGCATGTCGGCGGGCATCGCTTCGAGCCAGCGGCCGATCGCCGGCAGCGCGGTTTCGTCGCCGATCAACACGTAGTGGTCGTAGTCATCGGCAACCAGGAACGAGCCGCGCGGGCCGCCCAGTTTCAGTGGATCGCCGGGCTGTGCGCGCGCGGCCCAACCGGACGCCACGCCCTCGCCGTGCAACACGAAGTCGATGCTCAACTCGCCGCTCTGCGGATCGAAATCGCGCGGCGTGTAGTCGCGCGCCGGCGAAGGCAGCGCGCCTTCTTCGTAGCGCGGGCCTTCCGGCGTCATGGTCGGCAGGACGAAGGCGCCGTCGGCGTTGGGAAAGAACAGTTTGACGTGATCGTCCGGCGCATCGCTTTGAAAGCCGGCCAGGTCGCTGCCGCCGAACACGATACGGCGCATATGCGGGGTGATCGCTTCGCAACGCAGCACCTGCACGGAACGCAGGCGTGGGTCGCGACGGAGTTGGGTATTGGTGTGTGCAGCCATGGAATGCAATTCCTGGAGTGCCGCACGGATGCGCGGCGGTGCGGGGGAAGAGGGAGCGTTACGAAATCAATGCGTGATCAGTCAATGACGTGGTGAGTGGCGATCGGCCATGCTGGTGTGCTGTCATCCAGCGCAACGGCGTGGTCTTCAGCTCTGCAGGAGAAGTGCCCGCAGGGGCAGATGAGGGGGCGTGTGAAGCTGCATGCAATTGCATCGCTTCACCTCGAATCGGGGCAGCGGGGGCGTTGTATCGCCCTGCGCGGTTCGCAGATCGCTGTCGGGCCGAGCCCAGGCGTTACCGCACACCCGCTCAGTCGTCGTCGCGCTCCATGCCGTCGGCGGCGGCGTTGAGTAATGCAGCAATTCGCGCGGTTTCTGTCTCGCTCCATTGCCCATGGCGCGCGAACAAGCCATGTTTGATGCGATGAATCGCCTCGCGAATCGGGGCCGGCGTTTGCGACTTGATCAGCTCACGCGCGCGTCGATGGGTGCGGGCCAGTGCGGCATCGAGCGCATCGCGTTGCTGTGCAACGTAGTCGCTGCCAGCGGCAGTGACCTGATAGCGCTTGCGGCCGGCATCCAGATCGGTGTGCACCCAGCCGGCGGCCTCCAGCTGCGCCAGAGCCGGATAAATCGCCCCGGCGCTGGGCGTGTACAGCCCTTTGAAGAGGGCGGCGATCTGCCGCATCAGCTCATAGCCATGGCACGGGCGCTCGGCAATCAGCGCCAGCAGCAGCAGGCGCAGATCGCCATGCTCCAGCGGGCGCACGCGTGCGCCGGCACCGCGCGCGCGGGCAGGTGCCGCATCGAGATCGGCCGTTGGCCTGACGGGCGGGCGCTGTTTCATTCGATATATCGAAGCATGGAGAAACGATATATCGAAGTGCGCTGATGCGCAAGCGCTCGGCTTGCAGGCGGCTGACCGCCTGCCCAGTGACAGACCCGCATGCTGCAACGCGTCTAGACACCCGTACAATTCATAATTACGATGTAATTACTTTGACATTACGGGCTCGTCCCCGGCGAGGCAGAGGCATGAGTCGACAGTGGGACACCCAGGCCGAAAGCCGGCGTCAGCGTCTGCAGCGGGCCGCCGCGCTGGCGCCGCAGGGTCGCGTGGTGGCTGCCGAGGATGTCGTGGCGTTGCTGGAAGCGGTCATCGAGCCCGGCGACCGTGTGTGCCTGGAGGGCAACAACCAGAAGCAGGCCGATTTCCTGGCGCGGTGCCTTACCGAGGTGGATCCGGCGCGCGTGCATGACCTGCACATGGTGCAATCGGTGTTGTCGCTTGCCGCGCATCTGGACGTATTCGAACGCGGCATCGCCAAGCGCCTGGATTTTTCGTTCTCCGGCCCGCAGGCCGCGCGCCTGGCCGGGCTGGTGAGCGAAGGTCGCATCGAGATCGGCGCCATCCACACCTATCTGGAATTGTTCGGCCGCTACTTCATCGACCTGACCCCGCGCATCGCACTGGTCACCGCGCAGGCGGCCGATCGTCACGGCAATCTCTATACCGGCCCGAATACCGAAGACACGCCGGTGATCGTGGAGGCCACCGCGTTCAAGGGCGGCATCGTGATTGCGCAGGTCAACGAAATTCTCGACACCCTGCCGCGCGTGGATATTCCCGCCGATTGGGTGGATTTCGTGACTCAGGCGCCCAAGCCCAATTACATCGAACCGTTGTTCACCCGCGACCCGGCGCAGATTTCCGAGATCCAGGTGTTGATGGCGATGATGGCCATCAAGGGCATCTATGCCGAATACGGTGTGGACCGGCTCAATCACGGCATCGGTTTCGACACCGCCGCGATCGAACTGTTGCTGCCCACCTACGCCCAATCGCTGGGGCTGAAGGGCAAGATCTGCCGCCATTGGGCGCTCAATCCGCATCCGGCGCTGATCCCGGCCATCGAATCGGGCTTCGTGCAATCGGTGCATTCGTTCGGCTCCGAGCTGGGCATGGAAAACTACATCGCCGCGCGTCCGGATATCTTCTTTACCGGCGCCGACGGCAGCATGCGCTCCAACCGAGCGCTGTCGCAGACCGCCGGGCTGTATGCCTGCGACATGTTCATCGGCTCCACCTTGCAGATCGATCTGCAGGGCAACAGCTCCACCGCCACGCGCGACCGCATCGCCGGTTTCGGCGGCGCGCCCAACATGGGCTCGGATGCGCGCGGTCGCCGGCATGCCAGTGCTGCCTGGCTCAAGGCCGGGCGCGAAGCGGCAACGCCGGGCGAGATGCCGCGCGGGCGCAAGCTGGTGGTGCAGATGGTGGAGACCTTCCGCGAACACATGGCGCCGGCATTCGTCGACAAACTCGACGCCTGGGAACTGGCCGAGCGCGCCAACATGCCGCTGCCGCCGGTGATGATCTACGGCGACGATGTCAGCCACGTATTGACCGAAGAGGGCATCGCCAACCTGCTGTTGTGTCGCACGCCGGAAGAACGCGAACAGGCAATCCGCGGCGTGTCCGGCTATACCGCGGTGGGCCTGGGGCGCGACAAGCGCATGGTCGAAAACCTGCGCGACCGCGGCGTCATCAAGCGGCCGGACGATTTGGGCATTCGCCCGCGCGATGCCACGCGCGACCTGCTTGCAGCGCGCACGGTCAAGGACCTGGTGCGCTGGTCCGGCGGCTTGTACGACCCGCCGAAACGTTTTCGCAATTGGTAAGGGCACAGCATGGAAACCCTGCGATATCGCTTTGATGGACAGCGCGGTGCACGCGCCGGGCTGGAACACGCGCTGGTCGGTGTCGTGGCCTCCGGCAATCTGGAAGTGCTGGTCGAGCGCGTGCCGCTCGAGGGCGCCATGGAGATCGAGATCCTCACTGCCGCACGCGGCTTTGGCGCAATCTGGCAGGCAGTGCTGGACGATTTCGCTGCACGCCATCCACTGCGCGATGTGCGCATCAGCATCAACGATGTCGGCGCCACGCCGGCGGTGGTGAGCCTGCGCCTGGAACAAGCGCTGGATGTGCTGCAGGGAGCTGACGCATGAGCCGCCCACTCCGCTGCGTAGGAGCGCACCCGGGCGCGACAGGCGTTCCCAATAACGCTGCGGTCGCGCCCAGGCGCGCTCCTACGCAAGTCATCGGGAGTTGCACATGAGCACCGTTCCCATGGCCCAGCGCAGCTACTACGAAGCCGATGCCCGCGAACGTATCGAGGGTCTGCTGGATGCCGGCAGCTTTCGCGAATTCGTTGGTCCGCGGCGTCGCTTGATCAGCCCGCACCTGGCGCAACTGGACACACCCGGCGCCTTCGACGACGGCATCGTGGTGGGCGAAGGCACCTTGCGCGGCCGCAACGTGTTGATCGCTGCGCAGCAAGGCGCCTTCATGGGCGGCGGCGTGGGCGAAGTGCATGGCGCCAAGCTCACCGGCCTGCTGGAGCGCGCCGCAACCATGCAGCCGGCAGCGGTGCTATTGCTGCTGGACACCGGCGGCGTGCGTCTGCACGAAGCCAATGCAGGGCTCATCGCCATTTCCGAAATCATGCGTGCCACCTTGAGCGCGCGTGCCGCCGGTGTGCCGGTGCTGGCCTTGATCGGCAGCGGCAACGGTGCGTTCGGCGGCATGGGCATCGTGGCGCGCTGCTGCAGCGCGGTGATCATGTCCGAAGAAGGCCGCCTGTCGTTGTCCGGCCCGGACGTGATCGAAACCGTGCGCGGGGTGGAAGAGTTCGACGCGCGCGACCGTGCGCTGGTGTGGCGCGTCACCGGCGGCAAACACCGCTACCTGCTTGGCGAAGCCCACACGTTGGTGGCCGATCGCATCGATGCCTTCGCCGATGCAGCGCTGGCCACGCTCGATGCACTCACCGAAGCGACGGGTGAGGCCGCATTGCAGGCACTGGAGCATGCGCAGCAGCAGTTGACAGCGCGCATCGATGCCTACGGCGATTGCCGCGACGGGCTGGAGATCTGGAAGCGTCAAGGCATCGTCGATGCGCAGCGCCTGCCGCTGCTCGATACCGAGGCCTTTCTTGCCGCGACCGCAGACCGGAGCCTTCCATGGACCTGAGTCACTTGCTCGATCAGCTGTTTCCGCTCGGTCACGCCATCGCGCGCAACGACGATGTGCTGACCGGCAGCGCAACCACCGCCGCCGGCGATGTCACCGTGATCGGTACCGCCAACAAGCTCGAAGTCGGTGTCGATCACGCCTTGGCCCTGGCTGCCACTGTCTTGGCGAGTACCCGCGCATACCCGCAGCGCCCGATCGTGATGCTGGCCGACACCGCCGGGCAGCGGCTGGCACGGCGCGACGAACTGCTCGGCATCAACGGGTATTTCGCGCACCTGGCGCGTGCGCTGGAGTTGGCACGCACGCGCGGTGCGCGGCTGGTCACGCTGGTCTATGGCGAATCGGTCAGCGGTGGATTCCTGTCGTTCGGGTTGATGGCCGACCATATCCATGCATTGCCCGATGCGCAGATCCGGGTCATGGATCTGCGTGCGATGGCGCGCGTGACCAAGCAATCGGTCGACACCTTGCAGGCGTTGAGCAAGAGCTCGCCGGTGTTTGCGCCGGGCGTGGAAAATTACGTGCGCATGGGCGCGGTGGAATCGCTGTGGGAGGGCGATCTGGCGCAGGCGCTGCTCGACGCACTGGCCGCGCCGGCCGACGGCGACCAGCGCCGTGCACGCGGCGCGCAACGCGGCGGGCGCACGCTGGCGCGCGATGTCGCCAGCGCCGTGGCTGCGGGCGAGGCCTGAGCATGGCCGGCCGCCACGCTCTGGTGTGGTTGCGCGAAGATGCGCAGTGGCAGGCCGTCACGCCTGGCGCGCAGCCACGGCTGCGGCAGTGGTTCGCGGCGGGCCTGCCAGCGGTGGTGGCGCGTGGCGATGGCAGTCAGGCACCCGGCAGCGTTCGGCTTGGCGTGCCGCTGCCGCCCAGCGAAGGCAAGCAGCGTTTGGCCCTGCAGGCGCACGTGGCCGATATCGCACGCTGCACTGCCCCGCTGACACTGGATGCGGTGACGCCACAGGCGCCTGTCACGGTGCAGCCGGTACTGCAGGCCCTGCTCGCTCAAGCGCACACGCATGCGTTGCACCCGCACGTCTTCGGCAGCTTTGCCTGGCAAGCCCTGACCGGCCTGACGTATGTGCACGCGCAATCGGATCTGGATCTGCTGTGGCCCATCGAAACGCCAGAGCAAGCGTGCGCGCTGGTCACGCTGCTGCAGCGCTGGGAGCAGCAGCACGGGCTGCGTGCCGATGGCGAACTGCTGTTGCCCGAAGACAACGCGGTGAACTGGCGCGAGTACGCCGGCACTGCGCAACAGGTGTTGGTGAAATCCAACCAGGACTGCCGGTTGTTGCCGCGTGCTGCGCTGTTTCCGATCCGGAGTGCGGCATGAGCGCACAGCTGCAGCAAACCTGGGCTGCCGGTGCGCCTGCACCGCCGCGCGATGCTGCCTACCAGCTCGCACGTCTGGCGGTTGGCGCCCTGCATGCAGAGCTGGCCTGCGCGCCCAAGCCGGGCTTGGTGACGCCGTTCGACAGCGGCAGCCACACCGACATGGATGCCGCCACCTTCATGCGTAGCCTGTTCGCCTTGCGTGGCTATTTTGTCGCCATTGCCCAGGCCGGCATCGACCATGCGCCATTCGAGCGGCTCCGCGACCTGGGTATCGGGGCCGAGTCCGCGATGTTGCGCGCCACCTGTGGCATCAATACGCATCGCGGCGCGGTTTTCAGCCTTGGCCTGCTCACTGCGCAGGCTGCACGCCTGTGGGTTGCGCAGCGGCGGCGACCCACTGCAGAACAGGTCTGCAATAGCGTACGCGCCTGGCGCGATGCATTGCAGGCTGCACCGTTGGATCCGCACAGCCACGGCCAACGGGTGCGTGCGCAGTACCGCATCAGTGGCGTGCGCGAACACGCCGCGGCAGGGTATCCGGTGCTGCGCGAGATCGCCCTGCCTGCGTTGCGTACTGCGCTTGCGGGGGGCGCCACGCGTGAAGCGGCGCTGGCGCAGACCTTGATGCAGCTCATCGCCCAGGTGGACGATCTCAATCTTTTGCATCGTGGCGGGGCGGAGGGCCTGGCATTCGCCAAGGCGCAGGCGGCAGCCTTCCTTGCCGACGGCGGCGTTGCGCACCCTCAGTGGCGCGTGCAGTTGCATGCCATCGGCCAGCAGTTTGTCGCGCGTCGCCTGAGCCCTGGCGGCAGCGCGGATCTGCTGGCCTGTGCATGGTTCCTGCATCGGCAGGAGCTGGCATGAGCCGCGTTTGCTCGCTGGCTGCAGAACATGTGGTGCATGCGCAGGCGCACTGCCGCGGCGTTCTGCTCAGCGGCGCAACGCCGGCTGGCCTGCCCGCCGTCGCAACACACCTCGCACATTGCTCCTCAGTCGACCTTCGCATCCAGGTGTCTCGCCACATCGCTTGCAATGCGGAACACGGCAGCGTGCGCGCAAGGCATTTCTGCGAACACGGTCAGGCTACCGCATGAGCCTGGCCGTGCTCTGCCCGGGCCAAGGCGGCCAACATGCCGAGATGTTCGCGCGTGTCGGCGATGCGCCTGCGGCAGCCGCCGTCCTCGCCAGCGCACAGCGCGTGCTTGGCGCCGCACCACAAACACTGGCCGCAGATCCGGGCCGCTACGCCAATGCCATCGCACAGCCACTGGTCTGCGCCGGTACGCTGGCGCACTGGCAGGTGCTGCATGCGCAACTTCCCACGCCGCTGCTGGTGCTCGGCTATAGCGTTGGCGAGCTTGCCGCCCACGCGGTGGCCGGCGGCATGTCCATCGACACCTGCCTGCAGCTGGCAGCGACGCGCGCCCGGTTGATGGATGCGGCCAGCCCGCAGCAGGCAGGGCTGATGGCGGTAGTCGGTGTGCCCTTGCGCGGCCTGGAAACGCTGTGTCAGACGCACGGCGCAGCGCTCGCCATCATCAACGGCGACGATCATGCCGTACTCGGCGGCCCGCGCACTGCATTGCAGGCGCTTGGCGAGGCTGCCAGCGCACAAGGTGCGCGCGTCACGCTGCTGCCGGTCAGCGTGCCGGCGCACACGCCGTGGTTGAGCGCGGCTGCCGAAGGCTTTGCCATTGAACTGGCAACCGCAGACCTCGTCGCGCCCAAGTTGCGCGTCTTGGCAGGCATCGATGCGCGTGCGGTCGGTACGCACGCCCTGGTGATCGACACGCTGTCCAGGCAGATCGCGCAGACCGTGCGTTGGTACGACGTGCTGGTGCAAGCCGCCGAGCGCGGCGCACGCGTGTTTCTCGAACTCGGCCCCGGCAGCGCATTGGCGCGGATGGCGCGCGAGGTGCTGCCGGCATGCGAAGCGCGCTCGGTGGACGAATTCCACAGCACTCAGGGTGTTCTCGAATGGGTCACGGCTGCGTGCGAGCGCGCGGCATGACGGTCCGGCAGGTGCTGCACACGGTGTGACCCCAGGGTGGCGGGCGGCCATCCGTGTTGTACGCGTATCAGGTGTCTGGGAGGGCGCATGACCCCGCAAATTGCAACGATTCTTGGCTTGGTGATCATGTTCATCGTCGCCACCGCATTGCCCATCAACATGGGGGCGGTGGCGTTCGCGCTGGCCTTCATCATTGGCGGCGTGTGGGTGGGGCTGGAGGGCAAGGAAGTGCTGGCCGGCTTTCCCGGCGACCTGTTCCTGACCCTGGTGGGCATTACCTATCTGTTCGCCATCGCGCAGAAAAACGGCACCATCGATTTGCTGGTGCACTGGGCAGTGCGCGCGGTGCGGGGGCGCATCGTCGCCATCCCCTGGGTGATGTTCGTCATCACCGGGCTGCTGACCGCATTCGGTGCGCTGGGGCCGGCAGCGGTGGCCATCATCGGGCCGGTGGCGCTGCGCTTCGCCAAGCAGTACCGCATCAACCCGTTGATGATGGGCCTGCTGGTGATCCACGGTGCACAGGGCGGCGGCTTCTCGCCGATCAGCGTGTATGGCGGCATCACCAACAAGGTGGTCGAAAAAGCCGGGCTGGACGTCAGCGAGATGGCGGTTTTCCTCACCAGCCTGGGCTTCAACCTGATGATGGCGATCATCTGCTTCTGCGCCTTCGGTGGGTTGAAGCTGATGCGCCGGCAGGAGCTGTCGCTGGCCGATGCGCAGTACGTGGCGGTTGCCGGCGACCAGGCATCGCACCGCGGCTTCGCGATCGAAGGGCATGGCGCGCTGGTGGCGCCGGGCGGCGGCACCCTGTCCACCGACCCGCTGGCATTGGAGGCGGTGTTCATCACCCGCGACCGCGTGATCACCTTGATCGGCCTGCTGGGCCTGGGCGTTGCTGCGCTGATCTACAACCTCAACGTCGGCCTGGTCTCGATCACGGTGGCGGTGGCCCTGGCGCTGATCTCGCCCAACGCACAGAAGGGCGCGGTGGACGGCATCAGTTGGTCGACGGTGCTGCTGATCAGCGGCGTGGTGACCTATATCGCCGTGCTGGAAAAATCCGGTGCGGTGGACTACATCGGCACCGGCGTGTCGCACATCGGCATGCCGCTGCTGGGCGCGCTGCTGGTCTGCTACGTCGGCGGTATCGTCTCTGCATTCGCCTCCTCGGCAGCGGTACTGGGCGCCACCATTCCGTTGGCGGTGCCATTCCTGATGCAGGGCCAGTTGGGCGCGGCCGGGGTGATTTGCGCGCTGGCCGTGTCCTCCACCATCGTCGACGTCAGCCCGTTTTCCACCAACGGCGCGCTGGTGGTGGCCTCGGCGGCCAAGGAAGAGCGCGACGGCCTGTTCCGCCGCTTCCTGATCTACAGCGGCCTGGTGGTGTTGCTGGGGCCGCTGGCGGCGTGGCTGGTCTTCGTGGTGCCGGGCTGGCTGTGATGCGGTCCGCGCGCCACAGCGCAGCGGGGCGCCCACGTAGAATGGGTGCCCCGACCCGATGCCGACAGCCTGCCCGCCATGACCCTCGCTCCTGATTCGCGCGCCTCCAAAAAGCGCGTGCCGCTGTACGAGGAAGTGGCCGAGCGCCTGCGTCAGAAGATCTACGATTACGCGCTGCCGCCGGGCGAGTGGATCGACGAGCCGGCCCTGGCCGAAGAGCTGGGCATCAGCCGCACGCCGCTGCGCGAAAGTCTCAAGCTGCTCGCGGCCGAAGGCCTGGTGCAACTGGATGCCGGCCGCGGCAGCCGGGTCACCCGGCTGACGCTGGAAGACCTCAACCAGTTGTTTCCTGTGATGGCGATGCTGGAAGGCCGCTGCGCGCACGATGCGGTCAAGCGCATTGATGCGGCCGGCGTGCAGCGCCTGGAAGAGCTGCACGCGGCAATGGAAGCCGCATCGGCGGCCGGCGATGTGGCCGAGTATTACCGCAACAATTACCTGATCCACGAAACCGTGCAGCAGTACGCCGGCAATCCATGGTTGATCCGGGTGACGCACGATCTGCACCGCATCTTGAAGATGCACCGCGGCCGTCAGTTGCTCACGCCCGGGCGCATGGCCCAATCGCTGGCGGAACATCGCCAACTGATGGACTGCGTGCGACGTGGCGATGCCGAAGGCGCCGAGCGCACCATGCACGGGCACCTGTTGAGCCAGGGCCAGGCCCTGGCAGCGTATGTCGCGGCCGGTGGCATGCTGAACGTACCGGCGCCGTTGCCGCGGGTAGGTGGGGTGTAGAGATTGGCACGGTCCGGGCGCAGCGCCAGGCGCCCCGAGATCCCGCCTTCCTTCCTCCCATCGCAAGAAGGTGCCCGACGGGCGGATGAGGGTATGTCGACACGCATCACCGGCAATGCCCAGCGCTTGCCAATGCGCAGTTCCGCCGCCTAATCCCCGCTCAACGCAAGCAAGTCTTCCACGCGTTCGATCAACCGCGTTCCGGCCAACCCGGCGAACACGTCCGGATGCGCATAGCCCCAGGCCACTGCGGCAAACGGCAGACCCACGAGCTGTGCGGCTTCCCAGTCGGCGACCTGGTCGCCCACGTAGACCGCTTGCGACGCAGTGTGCCCGGTGGCACGCAGCACACGACGCAAGGCGCGTTGTTTGCCCAGCAGATGCGCGCCGCCTTCGATGACGGCAAATGTGGCGCTCAGCTCTGCGCCTAGCGCGCGTTGCACGTTCTCCACGGAGTTGGACGACACCACGGCCAGCCGGCTGCCGCCGGCATGCAACGCGCCCACGGTGTGGGCAATGCCGGGAAACAACGCCACCGGTGGCGCGGCGCGCATGAGCCGGATGAAGTCGGCCGCCACCCATGGCACGCGCCACGCGCTCAGGCCCGATGCCTTGAGCAATTCGCGCGTGCTTAGTCGACGTGCATCGTCGACTTCATGCGCTTGCGCGGCGCGAAAGCCATGCCGTTCGGCCAGCAGCCGCTGGGTGCTCAGGAAAAAACCAAACGAATCGGCAAGCGTGCCGTCGAAATCGAAGATGATCAGTGCGGGCATGGCAACGCGCAGGGCAGGGCGTCATAGCCTAACCAAGGTGGTGCCGGCACCCACGCGCACAGGTCCCCACATGTGCGCGCAGGCGACGTCGGCGGCGACATCGATGTGGCGCGCAGTCGTCAGCCCCGATGGAAAGCCCGCAGCGACCGCACGGCGCGCGTACAAGCCGCAACGTGCCTTGCCGCGCCCGGCGGTGGGCCCCGTCGGTAGTACAGCTGCGCTCAGGCTTCGGCGAAGTGCGGCACGATCGGCGTATCGCTTTGCGCGCTCTGTTCGATCACCTTGCGCTGCATCGCCGCCAGGTACGCGTCCAGCTCTTCGGTGGAGGCGAACACGTCGCTCAACGGCACCGCCTTGACCATGTCGAAGACCTTGCGGATCTGCGGTTGCGGGTTGCTCACCAGCACCTTGCCCTGGCGCGTGGCCAGCGCCTTGCGCGCCTTGAAGATGCAGCGGATGCCGGCGCTGGAAATGTATTCCAGTGCGCTCAGGTCGAGCACCAGCGTGGTGATGCGGGTGCCCAGCAACGGCGACAGTGCCGCGTCCAGGTCCTGGTAGGTGTGGGTGTCCAGCCGCCCGGTCAGAATGACGCGTTGACGGGTGTCTTGCGGCGGGTCGATCTGAATGGCGAGCGTGGTCATGACAGGGCCTCGGGGACAGGGGCGTACGGGTGCAGCAGGGTGACGCGCACGACGTTATATGCACCATCGCGGCGGTAGTCGATGTGATCGGCGAACTGATGGACCAGAAACAACCCCAGCCCGCCGATGGCGCGGTCGTCGAGCTCGTCGGTCACCTCGGGCATGGGCGCGGCGCAGGGGTCGAAAGCGCTGCCTGCATCGTGCATTTCCAATACCAGCGCCTGCGCGTCCAGCTGCAGCTGCAAACGCAGCGGCTGTGCCGCGCACTGGCCGTGGGTCAGCGCATTGCAGCCGAGCTCTTCCACGATCAGCCGTACCTGGCCGATGCGCTCGGCGTGCAGGCCCTCGAGCGTGAGCGATTGTTCCAGCGCATCGTTGGCGCCCGCCAGCTGGGCCAGCGATGGCGCGATGGCCAAATCGAGCTTCATGCAGTCGTTGCCTTTCCGGGCGCGTCCCGGCCAGCGTGTGCGACCCGCCCAGCATGCTCCTGGCGCAGCCGGATCGCCAGCAGCGTGATGTCGTCGTACGGATCGGCCGTGCCGGTGAAACGGGCGATATTGGCGATCACCGCCTTGCACTGCGCCGCCGCGCTGCGGCGCGGGTGCAGCGCCGTCAGCAACCGCTCCAGTCCGTAGCTGGCGCCGCGCTCGTCCATCGCCTCGGTCACGCCATCGGTGTAGCCCAGCAAGGTCTGCCCGGCGCTCATGCGGCCCTGCAGCACCGGGTAGGATTCCTGCGGCTCGATCCCCAGCGGTGCACCGGTTTCCAGCGGCAACGGGCGCGCCTTGCCATCGATATCGATCAACAAGGGCGGCTCGTGCCCGGCGCTGGCCAGCCAGTAGTCGCCGCTGACCACGTTGATCAGGCCGCACAGCACGGTGGCGAACATGCAGGTCTCGTTGTTTTCGGCCAACCGCGTGGAGGCGGCAATCAAAATCGCGTCCGGGCGCGTGTACCGCCGTGCGGCAATCTCCAGCACGCTCACCGCGCGCGCCATGAACAAGGCCGCCGGCACGCCCTTGTCGGAGACATCGCCCACCACGAACCACAGCAGGCCCGGTTCGGTTTCCACGAAGTGGTAGAAATCTCCGCCCACCGCCTTGGCCGGCTCCAGCCATGCGCAGGTTTCCAGATGCGAACTGGCGCGGTCGAAGGTGCGCCCGGAAGGCAGCATCGCCTGCTGGATCTCGCGCGCAATCTGCAGCTCGCTGTGCATGCGTTCGCGCGCGGCGGTCATCTCGCCGATCTCGGCGATGTGGTGGCGGATGGCATCGCGTGCGCTGTCGAAGGCGCGTGCCATCACGCCTACCTCGTCGTCGCGTTCGATGTGCTGCAACGGGTATTCGAATTCGCCGCGCCGGAAGTGCTCGGCGGTGTCCGTCAGTTCTTCGATCGGCCGCGTCAACTTGCGCGTGATCCGCCGCATCAACCACCACCACACCAACGCGCCCAGCAGCGCGGCCAGCGCCACCCACGCCGCCAGCCAGTTCAGGCCGGCCAGCACGTAGCCTTCGGAGGCCGACAGCACGAAGGTCCAGCCGCTGCGCCCCACCGCCGCGCTGTGGGTCAGAAAGCGCTCGCCATCGGGCGCGGTGTGCGAAAACGAAATCGGCTGGCCGGCAGCCACGGCGCGCTGCAATGGCCGCAGATCCGGGCGCGACCGGGCCACGTAGGCCGTGAGCGAATGGCGCAGATTCAGTGCCGGGTCGGGGCTGAAGACCAGCAGGCCTTCCGGCGACAGCAGCATCGTCTGGATGCCGATATCGCGCGGCAGCTGATCGATGATCTCGCGCAGATGCTGCAGCGGCAGATCCACGCTCACCATGCCGACCGGCGCCGTATCCGGTGCATCGCCAGGCCGGCGCAGCGGCAGGTTGTAGCTGGTGTACAGGCCGCCGCCGTTGGCATCCAGGTAGGGCTCGGACCACCATGCGCGGCCCTCGCGCTGGGTGCGCAGATACCAGGGCATCGCGCGATAGTCATAACCCAGTTCCAGCGCGGATTTTTCTGCGATGCGCGTGCCGCTGCGGTGCACGTACCACACAAACCCGCTGTCGCCGGCCTTTTGCGTACGCGGTGCGATGATCAGCCGCGCCGCCCCGATATCCGGGTCGCCGGTGAGCGTGGCCAGCAGCAACGCACGCAGATTGAACGGCTGCAGCCCCACGCCGCTACTGCTGGCGGCCAGCGTGCGCCCGCTCACCTGCACCGAATCGAGCAAGGCCGCCAGGCTGCGCGCGGTCTGTTCGGTCAGGCCATCCACCTCGGTACGCGCCGCCTCCACCAGCTCGGCGCGTGCGCCCAGGTAGAACACCGTGCCCAGCACCGTCAGCAGGGCCACCAGCACTGCGGTGGCCGCCAGCAGCACACGCATGCGCAAGCTGCGGCGCCAGGGCATGCGCGCGGCGACCGATGTCTGGGGTGGCAGTGATCGCGGGCGGTTGCGCATGGCGCATTCTTCGTGGCAGCAGCTGCGCTGGATCATGGCAGCTTTGCTGCCACGCACAACTCTCCCTGGCAGCCTCATCCTCACGAGGTTTCGATTGACCGGCCGAACGCGAGCGGACTAGATTGGCCGCCCACCTGCCACGGAGGCCGGCCTTGCGCCAGATGTTGACCCCAAGCCTGCTGGCCCTTTTGCTTACGGCCTGTCACCCCCCGGAGACCAGCATGACCCAGACCCATTCCCCCGCCACCGAGGCAACTGCAGCAGCCGACGTTAAGGCCGGCGGCCGCGGTCTTGCCAAGGTGAATCCGAGTCCGCGTAGGGCCTACGAGGTTACGCTCACCGTGGACAAGGCGCCTGGCGCGTTTGGCCTGGTGGAGGCTGCGGCGCAATACGACGTCAGCAATGAGCAGGAATGCGGCAAGATCCAGCCCGAAACCGGCACAGCCGGCCGCATCACCAGTCAGGAAAATGTCGCGCTCAAGAAGATTTCCGAGACCGAATACCGCGGCACCGTGTATCTGGATCTGATGCAGGACGAGGACTACTACGGTCGCGGCGTGTGCCATTGGGAATTCAGCGGCGCCAGCGTGTTGCTCAAGGCCACCGGTGCCGAAGAAGACACGCGGTTCTTGTCGTTTATCGAAGCCAAGACGGTGACCGCGCAGCAGGCGGTGACCAAGTACTACTGGAAAGACGGCTATCCGCGCTCGGAATCCAAGAGTTTCCCGGACACCGGCGAGCTCAGCCCGGAGAACTTCAAGCCTGAGATCCGCGACAATCTCTTCACCATCACGCTGGCTGCCAAGGAAGTTGCGCCATGAGTATTCCGTCACCGCAATATGCCGGTTTATCCGAGGACGCCTACAAGGATCGCGCCGTCGGTCGGCGTGCACCGGGGCACGAAGAGATCGTCACGATCGAGGGAGAGCGTTATGCCGTTCTCGATCACGTCAACAATCAATCCAACGGTTACCAGGGCACGGTTTACCGCCGTGAAACCAGTGGCGAGATCGTGGTTGCGCATCGAGGCACCGAGGGCGCGGTCAATGACGTGCTCACCGATGCCACCATGGTCACCTCGCGGACCAATCCACAGGCTGCAGATGCGCTTGCGCTGACCAAGCATGCGATGGACATCGCCAAGGATGTCGGCAAGCGAACCGGTCATCAACCGGAAGTGACCGTCACCGGCCATTCGCTCGGCGGCGCGCTTGCGCAGGTGTCCGCACACCACTACGACCTCAAGGGCGAAACCTTCAACGCGTATGGCGCGGCCAGTCTGAGTTATCGCATTCCGGAAGGTGGCAATAGCGTGATCAATCACGTCATGGCATCGGACCCGGTCAGCGCGGCATCGCCGCACTTCGGGCAGGTGCGCATGTACGCCAAGCCCGATGAGATTACCACCTTGAGTGGTGCCGGCTACAGCAATAGCAAGGCAAACTTTCTGATTCCGGACTACCCGCTGGTTGCTGCCGGCGGGTCGCTCGGAGCGCACAAGCTGGGCAACTTTCTGGGCGAACATTCTGCGCTCAGGGACCCCAACGCGCGCCCACTTGCCGAGCAGAACAAGCGCATGATCGAGGAGTACCGCAGCGATATCGATGGGCTGCGCACCGGTACCACTATCCTTACGCGTAGCGCGCGCGGCCTCGGCCAGGATGCCATCGATGCCATCCGCGGCCCGCTCGCGCCGGGCGAGCCGGCCAAACGCGACGCACGCGAGCATGGCAACGGCCATACCTCCCTGCGGATCGATCAACCCGGGCACGTGGGCAATGGCCTGTTCCAGGATGCCCAGCGCGGCGTGCATGCGCAGGACGCACGTGCCGGGCGCACGCCCGACCAGCACAGCGCGCAGTTATCCGGTTCGCTCGCATCGGAAATGCACGCCGCCGGTGGCCAGCGCATCGATGCGGTGATGATGAGCCCGGATGCCGCACGCACCTTTGCCGTGCAGGGACGTGTCGACGACCCGGCACAGCTGCGCGTGAGCGTGGACACCATGACGGCAATGAATACCCCGCTGGAACAGAGCAGCCAACGCGTCGCCGAAAACGCGGCGCGTCAGTCGGTGGCATTGGAGCAGCAACAGTCCCAGACCCAGCAACAGCAGCAGGGCGCACGCGCCATGGGCTGAGGGGCGTTTGGCGCTGCAGCGTTTGGGTGTGAAGTGACACATCACGCTGCGGCCCATGCCGCACGCCGGCCGGACTTCACATCGCCACCATCGAACATTGCATCAAGACGCCGGGCCTGCCCGGCGTTTTTGCGTTCATTCGCGCAGTCATGCGCACCGCTGCTGCTGCATCTGCACAACAACCGGCCCGCGCGAGGCGTGCAAATGCAAGGTTTTCCTGCATCGAGCTATGCCACAACTCCCCGCACCTATAGCGGCCTCAACCGGGCTGTACGGCCGTGCTTGAATCGCCACGGATTTGCAGCGATGCACGGCCAGGCACATGCCACGCCGCGCACACGCACCAGGCAAGACAGGGGATCAAGCAAGGCGCCAACCGGCGCGACATCCATCGATCGAGGGAGCGTTTCATGACCATCTTTTGCAGGCACTACCACCGTGTATGGCTCATCGTGCTGCTGTGTCTGTGCAGCGCCGGCGTCAGCGCGCAAGGCATCGCCAAAGGCGCGGACGTCAGCTGGCTCAATCAACAGGCCGCCAACAATCCGCCGCAGGTCTTTCGCGATGCAGCCGGCAACACCACCGACTTCATCAAGCTGTTCAAGGATGTCGGCGGCAACGCCATTCGCCTGCGCGTCTGGGTCAACCCGTCCGGCGGCTGGAACGATGGCCGCGACACCCTGGACAAGGCCAAGCGCGCCGCCGCGCAAGGCATGCGCATCATGATCGACTTCCACTACAGCGACAGCTGGGCCGACCCGGGCAAGCAGACCAAGCCTGCGGCATGGGCCGGCCACTCCGTTGCCCAGCTCAACACCGATGTGTACAGCCACACCCAGGGAATCCTCAAATACCTCAAGGACAACGGCATCACCGTCAGCTGGGTGCAGGTGGGCAACGAGATCAACAGCGGCATGCTGTGGAACGAGGGCAAGACGCCCAACTTCGCCAGCCTGGGCCAGTTCATCAACAGCGGCTACACCGCCACCAAGGCGGTGTATCCCAACGCCAAGGTCGTCGTGCATCTGGCCAATGGCTACGACAACGCCAACTTCCGCTGGTTCTTCGATAACCTGCGCTCGGCCGGCGGCAAGTGGGACGTGATCGGCATGTCGCATTATCCGCCGGTTGGCAGCTGGCAGGATTACAACAGCCGCCTGGACACCAACATGCGCGACATGATTGCGCGCTACGGCAGCGATGTGGTGATTTCCGAGGTCGGCATGGATTGGCAGCAGGCGGCCACCACCCGCGCCATGCTCAGCAACCTGCTCAGCCGCAGCAGCAGCATCGGCGCGCGCGTCCTCGGCGTGTTCTATTGGGAGCCCAACGCCTACCCGGGCTGGCAGGGCTACACCATGGGCGCAGTCAACAACAACGGCCAACTGACCGAAGCGCTGCAAGCATTCTGACCAGCACGCTGCCACGGGGCGGCGCCCGCCGCGGGGCGATGTCCTGGCAAACCCAAAGACCACGCCATCGCGTAGGAGCGCCCCCGGGCGCGACAGGCTTCACCGATAAAGCTGCTCGCGCTCAAGTGCGCTCCTGCAATCGGCGGCGCCCGCCGCTGGGATGTTCTGGCGACGGCACCCAGCCGAACCCACAGACTCCGCCATCGCGTAGGAGCGCACCTGGGCGCGAGGCGTCACCGAGAAAGCCTCTCGCGCCCAGGTGCGCTCCTACGGGCGGGCATGCACAGCGGCCCACTCGATGCGGCAGCGCCCGGCCATCGCCTGCCGCTGCCCCTCATCCTTTGGTCGTACACCGGCCGCGCCCGCTGCGCCGCATCGGCGTTTCAACAGGCACCCAGGCTCCACGCAGCGCACAACAGCGTCCCATTCCATACGCACCCGTAGCGAGGAATGGCAACAGGTGCGTGCGGTACACTTGGGGGTTCACGAATTCACGATGTCGACACACCCGCGGGGTGTGTCCCCCCGGGAGCGCTAATGAACTGGTTGAACGAAGTGCTGCACAACGATCCGAACCCGCTTGAGACGCAGGAGTGGCTCGAATCGATCAAGGCCGTCATCGACGTCGAAGGCCCGGAGCGCGCCCATCAGCTGCTGGAAGGCATGGTCGAACAGACCCGCCGCGCCGGCGCTTACCTGCCGTTCTCGCCCACCACCGAGTACGTCAACACCATCGCACCGGCCAACGAGGCCAAGCACCCCGGCGACTCCGCGCTGGAGTGGAAGATCCGCTCGATCATCCGCTGGAACGCCATGGCCACCGTCGTGCGGGCCAACCGCAAGCCGGGTGACCTGGGCGGCCACATCGCCTCCTTCGCCTCCAGCGCCACGCTGTACGACGTGGGCTTCAACCACTTCTGGCGTGCGCCTTCGGACAACCATCCGGGCGATCTGCTGTTCATCCAGGGCCATAGCGCCCCGGGGATCTACGCCCGCGCCTTCCTCGAAGGCCGCATCAGCCAGTCCCAGCTGGACAATTTCCGCATGGAAGTGGACGGCCAGGGCATCTCCTCCTACCCGCACCCGTGGCTGATGCCCGAGTTCTGGCAGACCCCCACCGTGTCGATGGGGCTGGGCCCGCTGGCCGCCATCTACCAGGCGCAGTTCATGCGCTACCTGGAAAACCGCGGCCTCATCGAGAAGTCCGACCGCAAGGTGTGGTGCTTCATCGGCGACGGCGAAAGCGACGAGCCGGAAACCCTCGGCGCCATCGCGCTGGCCGGCCGCGAAGGCCTGGACAACCTGATCTTCGTGGTCAACTGCAACCTGCAGCGCCTGGACGGCCCGGTGCGCGGCAACGGCAAGATCATCCAGGAACTGGAAGGCGTGTTCCGCGGCGGCGGCTGGAACGTCATCAAGCTGCTGTGGGGCGGTTACTGGGATGCCCTGCTGGCCAAGGACAGCGACGGCGTGCTGCGCAAGCTGATGATGGAAACCGTCGACGGCGAATACCAGAACTGCAAGGCCTTCGGCGGCGCCTACACCCGCGCCAACTTCTTCGGCAAGTACCCGGAGACCGCGGCCATGGTGGCCGGCCTGTCCGACGACGACATCTGGCGCCTGAACCGTGGCGGCCACGACCCGCACAAGGTGTATGCCGCCTACCACCAGGCCGTGAACACCACCGGCATGCCCACCGTGATCCTGGCCAAGACGGTCAAGGGCTACGGCATGGGCTCGGCCGGTGAGGCGCTCAACCCCACCCACCAGACCAAGAAGCTGGACGATGCGGCGGTCAAGCACTTCCGCGACCGCTTCAACATTCCGGTCACCGATGCCCAGTTGGAAGACGGCCAGGTGCCGTTCTACCACCCCGGCGAAGATTCCCCGGAAGTGCAGTACCTGAAGGAGCGCCGCAACGTGCTGGGCGGCTTCCTGCCGTCGCGCCGTCCCAAGGCCAGCAAGTCGTTCGTGGCGCCCACGCTCGACAAGTTCGAGCGCCTGCTCAAGGACAGCGGCGAGCGCAGCTATTCCACCACCATGTCCTTCGTGCAGAGCCTCAACATCGCCCTGCGCGACAAGGAACTGGGCCCGCGCATCGTGCCGATCGTGGCCGATGAGGCGCGCACCTTCGGCATGGAAGGCATGTTCCGCCAGATCGGCATCTATGCCCCGTTCGGCCAGAAGTACAAGCCGGTCGACGCCGACCAGCTGATGTACTACCGCGAAGACCAGACCGGCCAGGTGCTGCAGCAGGGCATCAGCGAGCCGGGCGCGATTGCATCCTGGATGGCCGCCGGCACCAGCTACTCGGTGTCGGATGTGCCGATGCTGCCGTTCTACATCTACTACTCCATGTTCGGCTTCCAGCGCGTGGGCGACATCGCCTGGCAGGCAGCGGACATGCGCACGCGTGGCTTCCTGCTCGGCGGCACCGCCGGCCGCACCACGCTCAACGGCGAAGGCCTGCAGCACGAAGACGGCTTCAGCCAGGTCATCGCCGGCTCCATCCCGAACGTGCGTAGCTACGACCCGACCTTCGGTTTCGAAGTCACCGTCATCATGCAGCACGGCATGAAGGCGATGATGGAAGACCAGATCGACGAGTACTACTACATCACCTTGATGAACGAGAACTACGCCCACCCCGGCATGCCGGACGGCGCAGCCGAGGGCATCATCAAGGGCATGTACCTGCTCAAGGACGCCGGCAAGCCCAAGAAGGGCGAGCTGCGCGTGCAGCTGCTGGGCAGCGGCACCATCCTGCGCGAGGCCATTGCAGCGGCCGAGCTGCTGGACAAGGACTTCGGCGTCACCGCCGACATCTGGTCCTGCCCCAGCCTCAACGAAGTGCGCCGCGACGGCTACGCCGTAGAACGCTGGAACCGACTGCACCCGGAAGCCGAACAGCGCAAGCCGTACGTCACCCAGCTGCTGGAAGGCCGCCAGGGCCCGGCCATCGCCGCAACCGACTACGTGCGCGCCTTCGCCGACCAGATCCGCGCCTTCGTCCCGATGACCTACACCGTCCTCGGCACGGATGGCTTCGGTCGCTCGGATACGCGTGCCAACCTGCGTCGGTTCTTCGAGGTGGATCGCTACTACATCGCGCATGCCGCCATTGCGGCGTTGGCGAAGGATGGGAAGATGACGGGGAAGGATGTGGCCCGGGCGATCAAGCAGTACAAGATTGATCCAGAGAAGGCGAATCCTGTTGGGGTTTGACTGGCTACAGGGGAATTAAAAAGGGCGGCCAATGGGCCGCCCTTTTTTACATCATCCAATGACAAGCGCTTTGGCATGTGCACAGATCATTGGGGGAGGAAGCGCATTACCTATCATTAGCGCAATCGCTTCCTTACCATGGCTTGTTTCGAATTGATAATCGGCTGGGAAGCCCTGAAGCAGCGCTGCCTCTCTAAGCGTAATCGCTCGATTTTCATCAGGGTGTAAAAAGCGTCCCTTTGAAGGATTATGGCAGCCGCTAGTGATGGTCGGTGCCGGCTTTGACCATGCCATTCTGCCGTACACATCGCTAAAACCAGAAGTTCGCTTATGGCATGGCAACACAAGACCCTCCGGAAGGTCTGATCGGCTGCCTCCATTTTTGGGAATTCTATTAATCATGTCCAACACATGTGGAGCGTGGGATGTCCGCATGTGATGAAGATTGTCATTATCTGAAATATTTGAATTTTGAAGGGCGTCTCTAACGGTCGGACGCTCATTGGAAATGCAAGGTAGGCTGGGCTTCCGGCCGAGCGAGGCAAGCATAATCAAGCGCTTCCGTCTCTGCGCAACTCCATAATCATTGGCGTCAATTACACCGTCTACTATTTCGTAACCTTCGTTTTCAAGGCCGCGTATCAAATCCTGCCAGAGTGGCTGGCGTCTCAATCCTGGAACGTTCTCTAGCAGTAGATGTCGCGGTTTCAGAGCTTTGGCATAGTAGAGAAAGACCATCGCAAGATCATTTCTTGGGTCGCTATTGCTTCTGGCGCCATTCTTTGTGCGAATGCGCGAAAATCCCTGGCAAGGAGGGCAGGCGGCCAGGAGGTCTAATTTTCCCTTCCTGATCTTGAGGGATCTCATCAGTGCGACTGGGTCGGTCTCACGAATGTCACCTTCAATCAGTGAGACATCGCCGTGATTTAGTCTGTACGTGAGAGCTGCTTTGGTATCTATTTCAATGCCAGCCAAGACCTGGAATCCAGCCATTTTGAGGCCTAGCGTTAATCCGCCACAGCCCGAAAATAGATCAATTGCAGTCATTCGCTTAGTCATTAGACGCGCGCCAGGCCAAAATGAAATTGCTCAGCTTTTGAGATATTTCCATTATATCCAAATTTCCGGACGAATTTTTGGAAATTTCATAGCCCGCAATTTCCACAATCTGGACAGCAGTAGCCGTGTCGACTCCCCGCAATTCAATGCCAGCTAAAACTAGAGGTCTGCGGTTGATGTTGATCACGGAACTCAGCGGGCGTTAGTCCGCCCAGGCTGTCGTGCGGGATCTGTTGGTTGTAGTCGGCAAGCCAGTGTTCGGTCTGTTCGCGGACCTCGCTCAGCGTGCGGAAGAGATGCATGTCCAGCACGCCGCGCCTGTAGCTGCCGTTGAAGCGTTCGATAAAACCGTTCTGCATCGGACGCCCCGGTTCAATGAAGTCCAAGGCGATGCCCTTACGCTCGGCCCACTCGGACAAGGCCAGCGCGACAAATTCCGGCCCGTTGTCCAAACGTAGCTTGTTCGGATAGCCGCGCCAAGCTGCGATGCGTTCCAACGTGCGGATGACGCGGGCGGCCGGAAGATTCAGGTCCACTTCGATCGCCAAGGCTTCCCGACTGAAATCGTCGATGACATTGAACGTGCGAAAACGCCGACCGTCCCATAACGCATCGGACATGAAGTCGATCGACCATCCAGCATTGGGGCGATCACCGCAGGCCAGCGGCTGTGGATGACGCGTCGGTACCCGGCGCCTGCTGCGACGACGTTGATTGAGCTTCATCAGGCAATACACGCGCCAGACCCTCTTGTGGTTCCACACATGTCCGCGACGGCGGATGATTTGAAAAAGTTTTCCAAATCCACGCTCAGGAAAACGCTCGGCCAACTCGGACAACAGCGCGATAACCTCATCATCCCGATCGGGACGACGCTGATAGCGCATCGTCGAGCGCGCCACGCCAACCACCGAACAGGCCCGGCGCTCGCTCCAGCCATGCTGCTCGATGAGCCAGGCCAGAAGCGGGCGCTTGTGCGCCGGGTCTACAGTTTTTTTGCGATGACATCCTTCAATGCATGGTTTTCCATCGCCAGCTCGGCGTACATGCGTTTGAGCTTGTTGTGCTCGGTCTCCAGGTCGCGAAGGCGCTGCACATCAGCGGCCTCCATGCCGCCGTACTTGGATTTCCAGACGTAGTACGTCGCATCGGAAATCCCTAGCTCACGACACACATCCTTGACTTGGCGGCCACCCTCGACCTGCTTCAGCGTGGCGACGATCTGGCTATCGGTGAACTTGCTCTTGCGCATTGGTGGTCTCCTTGATGGCTAGTGTGCCCGGAGACCTCTAGTTATGGCTGGATCAAGTTTACGGGGAGTCGACAGAGGGCTTCCAGTTGCTGGATGTGTTCGGGCCGCTGGATATGTTCGGCAATCTGGAAGGCAAGGTGAGGATCGTGATGCTCGGCGAACGTGTCGGCGCAGTCGCCAGTAGCGCCGGCCCAACGGTTGCGGTGGAATGCGCGCTGGATTCGGCGCCTCCAGTCGACATCCTGATGGTGCCGGGCGGCATGGGCACGCGCCGCGAGGTGGACAACGCCGCGTTGGTTGCTGGCATTGCGCGCCTGGCGCACACGGCCCCGCATGTGGCCAGCATCTGTACTGGCGCCGTATTGCTTGCGCGCGCCGGCCTGCTGGATGGGCGGCGCGCCACCACCAACAAGCGCGCCTTCGCCTGGGTGACGTCGCAGGGTCCGAAGGCGGAGTGGGTGAAGCGTGCGCGCTGGGTGGAGGATGGACATCTATTCACATCCTCAGGCGTGTCCGCTGGAACGGACATGGCGCTGGCGCTCATTGCGAAGATCTTCGGCCACGACGCTGCCAAGGAAGTCGCCAGCATCGCGGAGTACGTCTGGAACGAGGATGCCGGCGACGACCCGTTTGCCACCGCCCTCGCTGCCGGCTAAATGGTGGGTGCGCTGAGACTGTCTTGTTGATCCGGCTCAGCGGCAAGATGCGACCGGAGCCGCAATGCACCAGGTGGGGCCAGGCTGCGCGCTGATGAAGCGCCGTGCAGCGCTTGATCCTGGTCCACCTGTCTACCAGCCCGCAGCAAGGAGCCGCGCCCCCATGCCATTGGCCATCTTCCGTCGTTACCTTTCGTTCGCGGCCGCCGTTGCCGTTGCCACGCTTGCAGGATGCGGCATGACCAAGCCCCCGATTTCAAAAAAGCAGTTTTCGCAGAATGTTGCGGCACTGCTTGCAGGTAAGGAATCGGCTGTTGTCGAAGCCGGGAAACTGGCCGATGTTGCCTGGAGTCGGCTGTGCTTCGAGCGCGAGGACAGTTTGTTGCTCACGTTCGATCAGGGCGGTGAGACATCCGTACTGCCGTTGCCTTACGAAGAGTTCTTCGTTGAGGAAGCCCATGTAGCCAATTCGCTGGAAAATAGCTGCATCACGCCGGCCGACCGCATCCTGGTCAAGAGAAAATATTCGGGCGATCACGGGCGTATCGAGTTTCAAAAGGCGACGCAGGAGGGCTGAACCATGGCCGAGGTCACCGATTCGAACGGTGCCAAGCGCGGTCATGGCGGCGACCATGTTCAGACGGATTCACGTGCGCGCAGGTGATTGAGCAGGAGGACGTGCTGCACTGGCGGCATCGGCATATCGCGCTGCCCGTGGTCCCATTGCTGCAGGAATGGGGTCAGATACGCGCGATGCCAGGCATTCAGACGCGTACGCGCGGCATGGCGTGCGCGCAGGCGCTCAACCACCGCTGCCGCAGCGACGTCGTCCCCATGTTCCAGATGGTGGAACACAAACGCCAGTAATGTGCTGTCGGGACTGGCAAGCAGCACATCCTGGGCAATTGCCCCGGTGCTGTGGCCTTCCTCCATCATGCGCATGACTATCTCGAGGTCGCGATCGAAGAATGGCCCGGACAACTGCTGCGCGATCACATCGAAGTAGTACGCGTCCAGGGCAGGGAGGGCAGCGGCCAGACGGTCGAAGGCGTTGCCCAGCTGCGCATCGCTGCGAGCCGGGTCCAGTCTCACGCCGCCATACGTGCCGATGTCCTTGGGGTTGAGCACATGCTCGCCGAGCAGCGGTGCGGCACGATCGTATATGTGCAGGTCGTGCAGTTGGGTGGTTGCCGAACGTTGCTGCCAGTCCAGCAGCCGGGCGTGCTGCAGGCCTGCCTGGACAATCAACTCCCCACACGTCGCGTCGTGGGTGGCCCACAGACACTGGCGGCTGCCGTCGCGGTCGCGGGTCCAACACCATGGATGCTCAGGTGGCGCGGCAACCGGCGACCAACCTGCCTGCTGCAGCGCGGCGCTCAGGCGCTGCTCCACCAGCATCGGGATCAGTTCCTGCACGCGTGCGAGCTGGCGCCGGGTCCTGTTGCGTGCGGCCAGCAAGGCAGTGGGCGTGCGCTTGGGCTGCAAGAAGAAGCGCAAGCCGGCGTTTTGCTCGATCTCGCCAGGCTCCTGGCTCTCGCTGAGGTGAGGCAGCGCGAGATCTTCCGACACGCCGCGCCGGCGCTTGAGTCCACGCCGCGCGGCGATGCCACGGATTGCCTGCAGGTCATCGCAGGCGACAAGACCGTCCAGCGACGACGCCAGGCCGTCCTCGGCGGTGAATGTGGCGTCGAGCCAGCCGTTGACCAGCAGGCCATAGAAGTTGGTGAACAACTCGCCATCGTCGGCCTGATCGGCAAGCGTCAGCACGGCACGGAACAAGGCGGAAACCGGCATGGCGTGGCCGGTTCCCGTTTGCTGGTAGAGCACGGATGCGTTTTCTTCCAGGTGTAGATAGCCCGTGCCACGATCGCTCTCCAACCAGCACGATGTCTCGGCAGCCCTCGCTTGGGCGCGCAGCGCCGCATCGTCGATGGCCTCCACCGGCGTGCGCACCAGCACGTCGTGGCGCAGCAGCACCTCATGCATGCGCAGCCAGGTCAGGCCGGTGTCGTAGCGTGCCTGCAGGTGGAGCAAGGCGTGGATGAGCGCGGCCTGGTGCGCGGCGTTTTGCGTACTGCGATCGACCAGGTGGATGGCGCGTTCGATCACGTCCTCGATCGCGTGCTGTGACATGGGCAACGTCCTTGCTGGGGGCCGCGACAATACGCACCATCGTAGCGGCTCGCGACAACCGATCAACGACTTCGCCGGCCTGCAGCATTTTGCGAGTGCACTTAAGTCCGCCTCTGGTGCCCATGTGAGTTGTCGCTAGCTCTGTGCAAGGCCGCTAACAGGCATTGGCTTTACCTGCTGGAAATCGCGTCTTCAACGGTGTGTCGTGATGACGTGAAGGGTGCGTGGTTGCGTGCTCTTGAAAGAATCCGCAGCCTCGTGGATCACAGCGCGGCGACGGCCTAGCGCCGATCATTGCCTGCATGAATATCGGGAACCAGATCACGGCGCGCACCGTGACCGTCACCTCGGGCGACACCGGGCGCGCGCACAGTAAAGTCAATGTGGAATTGTCGGCGCGCCCTGATCCGCGGTGGCAATCGTGCTTCCACTTCGTCGTGCAGGGCCGCGATGGGTTCTACATGGAAGGCCGCCCCATCTTCGACCAGTCAAACTTCGAAGGTGTCGTGCCAGCCGGGCAGGTAGATGCCTTTCGGCACGAATTGCCGGAGGTTTTGGCCTTGACCAACACGCTTGCGCGCGCGCAAGCCATCAAGGATGCGGATCGGCGATAGCGCAGAGCCCGCGACGCCTGCCGGGACGATTGCAGCGTGAGTCGGCCAAGCACCGCGCGGCAAAAACTGCACAAGGCGCGGGTTCATCTGCTCTGCCACTGGAAGGAAGCTTCTTCCTTCTTGCGTAGATGCCAATGCAGGCGCGCCCGGCTGTTCGGAACACCTCTGTCCCCGCTTTACATCGTCAGATGCCGCTCAACAGCGAGGGCTGTCTGGAGACGGTGCGAACATGGCCGGTTTCTGTGTCGAAGGATGCAGAGCGTTGCGGCCACATCGCGGGCAAAAGCGCATCGCTCGGCCAGGCAGATGTGATGCCTTCGGTGATATGTGCCTCACTTTGGGCGTGGCACTTGCACCGGAGTTCAAGACTTCACGCAACCTGCCGTAAATCCACGCTCACCAGAAGGTTCGATGGAACTGTGGAGGCTGTGTTGAACGTGATGATTCGATTGCTCGTTGTGTCCTTGGCGGCTGCGTGTGTCGCCCCCGTACTGGCTGCCGAAAAAGTGCCTGCGCAGATCGATGGCACGGGTGCGCGCATCCGGATGTTTGGTCAGAACGGCGTGGGAATCGTGTTGTACAAGGACGCTGTGTGTACCGCCACGTATGGCGAGAAGGTGCGTGCGTCCGGTTCGTTGGGGAGCGCGTTCGGCTCGCTGATGGGGTCGGTGAAGAACCAGGCGATCGGCATTCCGGAGACCCAGAACACGCGCAACCTGCACGAGCGCAAGATGATCGGTTCCAAGCCGTTCTACAAGGAATATGCGATCGAAGCCGGCAAGCCGGTGGTGGTGGAAGCCGGTGCCAGTTCGCCGGCGCATTGGACCAGCACGCCGGGCTTCAAAAGCGGTTGGACATGCGGGCCGTTGCTGGCGTCCACCTTTGTTCCGGAGGCGGGTGCCGATTACGAGGTTGCGTTGGACCTGGACTTTCGCAACTCGGTCTGCACCTGGGCGGTCAAACGGGTTGCCGTTGATGGACAGGTAACTCCTGTCGATGTGGCGCCCGTCTCCAAAGACTGCAAATAATCTCTAGCGTTGCATCAGCTCAGGATGTGGCCAGCGATGATGCAGGCCAATGACGAGACGTTGGCCTGCGTGATTGCAGCACGCGGGCAAAAAAGCAGGAATGGCATCCCTGACGACAGACGTGGCTAGATGGAAGACGAGTCGTTGATGCTGTCTGCCGCCTCTGCAAGGATGTGCTGACGATATGGTCGACACGTTTCTTGCACGCACTTGCAGTCTGTGTCACTGCGCATCGCGCCAATAGCGCCGGATGCCGACAGCGTCAATCGAACACCGTTTTTGCTGGTGGTGAGGAATACGCGTGCCGGTATGGATCGCCAGGCCCCGTCATCGCGCCTCACCAATCGGTCGGCGCGTAATCCTTCAAGAACTGGCCCCACACATGTTCGCCGGTGTTGAAGCCGTGGATGATCGGGTCGACGATACGCGCGGCGCCGTCGACGATATCCAGCGGTGGGTGGAAGCGTTCCTGCTGCACCTTGAGCGCGGCGATCTCTGCCGGGTCTTCGTCGGTGACCCAGCCGGTGTCCACACTGTTCATATGGATGCCGTCGTTCTGGTAATCAGCCGCCGAGGTGCGCGTCATCATGTTCAACGCGGCCTTGGCCATGTTGGTGTGCGGGTGGCGCGTGGTCTTGAAGTTGCGATAGAACTGGCCTTCCATCGCCGAGACGTTGACGATGTGCTTGTCGCGTTCGGGCGTGCGCAGCATCAACGGCTTGAGACGCGCATTGATGATGAAGGGCGCGATGGCGTTGACCAGCTGCGTTTCCAACAGCTCCACCGACGGCACTTCGGCCATCAGCAGGCGCCAGGAATTGCGGCCGCGCAGATCGACCTGCTGCAGGTCCTGATCCAGTCGCCCATCAGGAAACAGATGCTGCTGGCCTACCAGCTCGTCGTCCAGCAACGCGATCTGCGAGAGTTCGGCGGCACGGGTGAGGCCGTCGGCGCTGTCGAGCCCACGGCCATGCACCGCGGGTAACGCGGTGGCCGAGGCATCGCGGAGCAACTCCGGGGTGCGCAGGCCTTCGTAATGACCGACAAGATTCCGCACGGTCTCCGGCAATTCGTGCAATGCGGCAGTTTCGCCGGCCATCATGTGGGCGTAGAACTGCGGCGGGCGCCGCACGGTCTGGCAGGCGTTGTTGATGATGAAATCCAGCCGCTCGCGCGTGGCCAGCAGTTCATTGCAGAACGCTTCCACGCTGGGGGTATGGCGCAGGTCCAACCCGAACACCTGCAGGCGATGACCCCACTGCGCGAAGTCCGGCTCCTGCGCATAGCGCGCGGCCGAATCGCGCGGAAAGCGCGTGGTGACAATCAACTCTGCACCGGCGCGCAGCAGCTTCAACCCCGCCTGGTACCCGATCTTGACGCGCCCGCCGGTCAGCAAGGCGACGCGCCCGCGCAGGTCGGCGGTTTCGGTGCGCTTGAAGAAGTTCAGCTCCGCACAGGTCGGGCACATCTGGTCGTAGAAATGATGCAGCTCGGTGAACTTCTGCTTGCAGACATAGCAATGGCGCAGCTCGGGCGAATGCGTGGGCTCCGCCGCGGCAGTGGCGTTTTCGCCGTTGTGGGCATCGTGCAGGCCGGCGGCATGCGGCGGGAAATAGTTTGGCGTGCTGAATACCGGTTTGCGTCGTAGTGCGCGGATACCGCGTTGTTCCAGCAGCGCTTCGGCCTTGCGCACCTTTTCCTGATGGCGCTCGCGCTCGCGCTGCTTGAGCAACTGCCGCCGCGCCTTCGGCTCGGGGTGATAGACCTTGGCAACCACTTGATGCAGCCGCACGCGGTCGGCTTCGGGCAGGGTGTCCAGTACGCTGCGGTCGGCGTCGATGGCCTCCAGCACGTCCAGGGCCGCGCGCAGGCGGTCGGTCAGGGGCAGCTCGTCGTTGGGCACGGGTGGGACGTTGGTGTTCAAGGCAGATCCGGAATGGGCGGCTGGCAACGCAGGCACGATGGCCGGCAGCCAGCAGGCGAAGACGATGACAGGAGCAGGCGGGCAGGGCGCCGCTGCGCTTGGCCGCTGGCCGGGATGTCGGCAGGCGGACATTTTCGCCGATTGTGGGTGGCTGGCGCCAATACGGGCGGCTGAGCGGGTCAGCCAGGCTGTTGCCGCGCGCTCGGCTGGCGGCCTTGGGCGCTCCATGAGCGACGAGCTGTCGGTGAACGTCCCCCAGCTGCGGGCAGGATGCGACTGGCCGGATGTTTGGGTAATCTTCCGCCACACCGGCGCGAATTGGCGCCCGGGGCATTCAAGGGGACATCGATGAAGACTTCCATGCTGGCCATCGGGCTGGCCGGCTTGCTGTGTGCGTGCACCGTTGTGTCGCCCGATCCGGGGCAGCAGGCCGTGTTGGTGGATAAGCCCTTGTTCTTCGGCAAGGGCGGCATCCGCCTGGACGATGTGCGCGATCCCGGGCGCACTTACACCTGGCTGACCACGTCGGCCAGCTATGTGGATGTGACGCCGCAAACCGTGCAGGTGGCATTCGACGATTTTTCCTCCAGCGACAACATCCTGTTGGACTTCTCCACCCAGATCCAATACAGGATTACTGCGCCGGCGCTGCTGTTGTCCAGGTTTGGGCAGGATTGGTTCAAGAACAACGTGGCCAGCCAGTACGCGTCCATCGTGCGCGACCAGGTCAAGCGCTACGACATGACCAAGATGATGAGCGACCCGGACACGGCCAGGAAGATCGACGATTCGGTGACACAAAACGTCAGTGCCTTGGTCAAGGAGCAAGGCCTGCCGATCCAGATCCAGAACATCACCTTGGGCCGCGCACGTCCGAATCCGGATGTGTTGCAACAGATGAATCTGACCGCCGCGCAGCAACAGCGGGTCAAGACCCTGGTGGAGGCGACCACCGCAGAACGGCAGCGCGAGCAGGAGCAAGAGGCCAAGGCCGACGCCGACAACGCGTACCGCAACCGCATGGGGCTGACGCCGGAGCAGTGCCTGGCCAGCCAGATCGCCGAGCTCAATGCCGAGGCCTGCAAGAAAGCGCAGGCGTGCTACATGGTGCCATCGGGAACGGCGGTGATTGCAAGATAGGTGCGTCTTGCCGGCCGCCAGGCGCCCGCACCGGGCGATGCGCCTGCCTGCATTCTTCCACGGTGATCGCGTGCCACGCTCGCGCACCATCGCGCTGCTCACGCAGCCTGCAACATCGCTGGGCTACGGTCGCCAGTGAGCGTCGCGGCGGGAGAAAGCACGATGGGTCTGTTGGTCGATGGGAAATGGCAGGACAGGTGGTATGACACCAGCAAGAGCGAGGGACGGTTCGAGCGCTCGCAGTCGCAGTTTCGCAATTGGGTCACGCGCGATGGCAGCGCCGGGCCGCATGGCCAGGGCGGGTTCCAGGCGGCTTCGGGGCGTTATCACCTGTATGTGTCGCTCGCCTGCCCATGGGCGCACCGCACGCTGATCTTCCGGCGCCTGAAAGGGCTGGAGTCGATGATCGACGTGTCCATCGTGCACTGGCTGATGCGCGAAAACGGCTGGACCTTCGCCGATGGGCCAGGCGTGGTCGGCGACACCGAGAATCACGCGCAATATCTGTACGAGGTGTATCTCAAGGCCGACCCGCATTACTCGGGCCGGGTCACGGTGCCGGTGTTGTGGGACCGCGAGCGCAAGACCGTGGTCAGCAACGAGTCGGCAGAGATCATCCGCATGTTCAATAGCGCCTTCGACGCGATTGGCGCTGCAGACGGTGATTTTTATCCGGAGCCGCTGCGCGAGCAGATCGATGCTGTGAACGCGCGTGTCTACGACACCGTCAACAACGGGGTCTACAAGGCGGGCTTTGCGACTACCCAGGCGGCCTATGACGAAGCGGTGTTGCCGTTGTTCGAAAGCCTGGACTGGCTGGAGGCGCGCCTGAGCGCACAACGCTATCTCTGCGGCGACCGGCTCACCGAAGCCGACTGGCGCCTGTTCACCACACTGGTGCGGTTCGATGCGGTGTACGTGGGGCACTTCAAATGCAATCTCCGGCGCATTGCCGACTACCCGCAGCTGTCTGGATTCCTGCGCGAGCTCTACCAGATGCCGGGGATTGCCGACACCGTGAACTTCCAGCACATCAAGGGGCATTACTACCAGAGCCACGACACCATCAACCCCACCGGTATCGTCCCGATGGGGCCGCTACTGGATCTGGATGCGCCTCATGGGCGTGGCGACTGATTCGCATGGTCGACATGGCACAGCGGGTATGGTGGCGTATGCTGCGCACCCGCGCGATCAACAGGCGACGTCATGCTCAATCATGTCATGGTAGGAACGAACGATATCGCGCGTGCGCGAGCGTTCTACGATGCAGTGCTAGGAGGTGTCTTCGGTGCGCCTGCGCCGTTCGTCAATCAGGCAGCAAGCGGGCACACGCGCCTGTTCTACCGGCATGCAGGCAGCACTTTTTGTGTAAGCGAGCCGATCAACGACGAACCCGCCAGCCCGGGTAACGGTGCAACGGTTGGCTTCAAATGCGACTCGCCGGAGCAAGTGCAGCACTTTCATGACAGCGCGGTCGCTGCTGGCGGCATTTCCATCGAAAGACCGCCCGGTTTGCGTGAGAGCAGCATGGGGCCGACGTGGTTGGCGTACGTGCGCGACCCTGATGGAAACAAGCTGTGTGCGATCTATCGCCCGGCGTGAGCAAGGTCTGTTACGCGGTCTGTCACAGGCATAATTTGCTGAGTTGATAGCGGCGACGGAGCGCTATGCGAGCACGGCCTGCACAACCCGTGGCAGGCCTTCAAGCATCATGCATGGATCCGTGGAGATGCGTTATCGCTTGGCCGCATCGCGCATGATCAGCGTCGCCGCGCCTACCGTGATTGCGTCTTCGACCACGCCGGTGCTGGTTTGGCCATAGCGCTCGATCGCACGCATGCGTGCATTGAAGGTGAGATAGGCGGCGGCAACGGCGGTCGTCGCACCGAGCAGCGCGGCGATGCCGCGTTGTTCGCGTGGCGCCAATGCAGTGCCGACGATCACACCTGTGGCGATGCGCGCAATCATGCCGGGCAGCACGATGCGGTCGGGCGCGGTCTTCATCTTGTCGCCGGCCAGCTCGCCGCCAGCCAATGCCAACATGCCGGCCGATGCCAGTGGGTTGGCGAGCAGTGCCGGCGCACCATTGTCGGCAGGCAGCTTGCCGGTGCGTGCAGCATTGGCGACGGCCGCCAGCGGCGTCATCGACCGCATGCCGGCGACGACGCCCATCAGGATGGAGTGGATCAAAGCCATGTGCACCTCTGCATGTGCTCGACCATCGCAGGCGGAATGCCTGCGCGTGGCACGCTGTCATCGATCTGCGCAGACTAGGGCGTGGCGTGTGTGGGAGTTGGCAAGATGTTGTGCACGCTACGCATCGGTTGTGCTCGCATGCCGGCCGCTGCCATGCGCAAACCGCTGGCGCAGCAACCGGTGGTGTCCGTGGCTGACCGCTGCGGTGCATGCCATTGCCTTGGGCACTTGAATATCCCGAGGCCATGCCTTGCGTCAGCGCTCGCTCCGATCGGCAGCCTTGCTCCCGAGCAACACCTTCAAGCCGTGGGTGATGCCGCGCGGCCCGATGCTCAGGTGGTCCTCATCGTTGAGAACCTCAAGCGTGAGATGCAACGACGGATAGCCACGCGCACGCAACGCACGCGCCATGTTCTGGGTATCGATGACCATGTCGTAGGTCTGGTGATAACGCACTTGCTCGTACTCACCGACGTACATGTACACCTGCGCCGGCAGATCGCGATGCGTGGCTGCAAAGGTCTTTTCCTGCGCCACCATGGCATGTTCGCCATACCAGTACGACGGGCTCCCGAGGATATAGCCAGAAAACATCTCCGGGCTGCTGAGCAGGATGTCCGTGCCGAGCAGGCCGCCGTACGAATGCCCCAGATACAGGCGCCGCTGTTCGTCGGTTCGGTAGTGGTTGGCCACAAACGGCAAGACCTGCTCGCGCAGGTAGCGGATATAGGCAGCGCTCTTGCCGTGGGTCGCCACCGGCGCCGCGTTAGGGCCGTCTTCCGGCGTCGGCGTATAGTCGCGCCTGCGGCTGGGCATGGGTTCCTCGCCGACGGCGTAGGACAGCCCAACCAGGATGAAATCCTCGATGGCCGGGCCTTCGCCATTCAAGCGACGTGCGATCTGTTTGACCAGCGCAAACGCGTAGTCGCCGTCGGTGGCATACAGCACCGGGTAACGCCGCTGCGGATTTTCCGCATAAGCGCGTGGCAGGGCGACGAAGACCTGATAGCGACGCCCCGAGACTGGATCCGGTACGTCCCAGACCTGCGTATCGGCCAGCTCATAAGGGTGGCCCTCGCCACGCTGGCTGCCCGGGGCATGGGCAGGCGTGCGCACTGCGACCGCTGCCTGCGGCGTTGCTGCTTTAGCCGGCGTCGGCGCTGGTGCCTTGCCGCAGCCGACCAACAGCGCGATCCCTAATCCTGCCAACATCGCATTCTTCAAAGCAGTCTCCTGCAGGGTCACCCCGGAATCGTCTGGGGACATCGGCACGCGGCGTTTAGTTCAGCCGACCCATCGAGGTCAACGCCGCCGTCGTGGCCATATCGTTCGGATTGGTGCCCGGCATGTCCTGCGGCACAGGCATGCCCTTGCTGCGGTAGAAATCGATCCAGTATGGCGAAATCTTGCCGGTCTGCAGGTTCTTGAAGTTCATCGGTTGCAGGGCGAACACGTGATGCGCGCGGAAGGCGCGCTCGATGAAATCCGAGCAGTAATAGCGGTTGTCGTCCTGCACGTAAGTGTCGTTGTAGGGCTTGCCAAGCATGCGCCATGCCTGGGCAATGGCATCGGGGATGGCAGGACGATGTTCGGGGGTGAGCCGATACACGAAGATCTGCCGCTGCTTGGCGGTGGCCTCATCGATGAATGCCTGCAGTGGCTGCTCGCGCGAACCGTATTCGTCGGCATGCAGCACCACCGCAACGTCGCCTGCATGCGCCACCAGCGCGACATGGTCGAAGCTGGGTTGCCCCTGGGTGGCAGTTGCATCGTCGATGGCGCCGCTGAGGCCAGTGTGCGCCGCAGTGACGAACAGCAGATCGCCATCGCGCACCTTCAGCGCCAGCGCCGTGGCGGGCAATAAGGCAACCAGCAGGAACAACAGCAGTGCGATGCGCATGGTGCGAGGCTTGAGGATGACGGAGCCGGCATTATCGCCGGGATGTGCGGCGGCGGTGCCAAACGCATGTGGGCACTGGGCACGTATCACGCGCATCGGTCGCAAGGCGCATGCGCTTGCCTGGCCATTTAACCTCAGCGTCGTTGAGTTGGACTGTAGACTGGCCTTGCCAGCGGGCGTCGCCGCCGCCATCGCGTCGCGGCAATCCCTGTCCGTCTGGAGTGTTGTATGCGTGTGTCTTCTGCGTTGTCGCCGATCGGCCGGCTGTTTGCGTTGGCTGCATTTTTCGAAGGACTGACCTGGGCCGGATTGCTGGTCGGCATGTTTCTGAAGTACGGGCTGCAGAGCACCGAGCTCGTGGTCTGGGTGTTCGGGCGCCTGCATGGCGCGGCGTTCCTGTTCTATGTCGCGGTCAGCGTGATTGCCGCACTGCGGCTGCGCTGGCCGTGGTGGGCATGGGCCTTGAGTCTGCTGGCGGCGTTGCCGCCGCTGGTGACGGTGCCGCTGGAGATGTGGTTCCGGCGTCTCGGCTTGCTGGGCCAGCGGCAACCTGTTTCGCACTGAGCCGCTGCGCGCCCGGCGCGCGCAGCCCCCTGGCAGCACGTTCGCCGCTGACACCGGCCAATCCGATCAAGATGCCGGTGCTTCTTATGGCCGGTGGCAAGGACGAGCGCGCCGGTCGAACACACCCAACGGATGGAGTGCGCACTCAAGGATGCCCGCGTAATCGCTGTACTTCCCCAACGAGGGCTACGGGTTCTTCATCGAGCCGCATCGACGCGGGTACGACACGCGCGTGCTGGCGTTTTTGAGGAAGCACTTGGGTGGCAGTACGGCCAAGCGAGTGGCCGCCGTGTCATCCGGGTCTACCCGGATGACACGTGTGGTGCGGCACCTTGGCGCGATGACGCGTTAGCTGCGGACATGGCGCAGCAGCGGCCACCGCGCCGCCTGCACGCCGCTCAATTGGCCGGCATCGGCTGCATCTGATACTGCGCCGGCGGGGTCGCACCGAGCAGGTACTGCACGAAGTAATCCCAGCGACGGCGGGTGACGTACGGGGTGAGATCGCCGTAGCCGTGCTTGGCGTTGGGCAGCATCAGCATGTCGAAGTTCTTGTTGGCCTTGATCAAGGCATCGGCCACCAGCAAGGTGAGGTACGGCGGCACGTTGTCGTCCAGGGTGCCGTGCACCAGCATCAGCCGGCCCTTGAGCTTGCTGGCGTGATTGGCGTTGGCCTGGTCGTCGTAATTGGAGGTGCCGTCGGTGTTGACGATGTGCTCGCCGTGATACTTCTCGGCCCAATCGTCTTCGTAGCCGCGATTGTCGTGGTTGCCGCTTTCCGACCAGGCCACCTTGAAGAAATCCGGATAACGCAGCATCGCGCCGGTCGAGGCGTTGCCGCCGCCGGAATGGCCCCAGATGCCGACGCGATCCAGATCGATCCAGGGATAACGTTGACCCAGCTCCTTCAAGCCGGCGACCTGATCGGGCAAGGTGTTGTCGCCCATGTCGGCGTACCAGGTGTCGTGGAAGGTCTTGGAGCGCCACGGCGTGCCCATGCCATCGATGGCAATGACGATAAAGCCCAGTTCGGCCAGCGATTGATTGTCGCCATGGCCGGCGAGAAAGCTGCGCCCGCGCACCGAGCCGGTCTGCGGGCCGGGGTAGACGTAATCGATGACCGGGTACTTGCGCGTCGGGTCGAAGTTGGTGGGTTTGAACATCAAACCGTACAACGTGGTCTTGCCGTCGCGTGCCTTCACTGTGATGGGTTCCGGCGGTACCCAGCCGGCCGCCTTGAGGCGGGTGATATCGGCGGTGGCGATCGTGCTGACGGTGCGGCCGTCGCCGGCTTCGCGCAGCAACGTGACCGGCGGCGTGACCGAGGTGGAATAGGTGTCGACAAAACGTGCACCGTCGGGCGACAGCGCGATGCTGTGATTGGCCGGTTCCGGCGTGAGCAACACCGGATCGCCGCCATCCAGGCTGACTTTCCACAGCTGCTGGTAGTACGGGTCCACGCCTGCGCTGCGGCCGACGCCGACAAACCATGCGGTGCGCGTGACCGGGTCCACGCGCAGCAATTCGGTGACGTTGCCTTCGCCGGTGGTGATGGCGCGCTTGGGTTTGCCGGTGGCCAGATCGTAGAGATACAGCTGGCCCCAGTCGCTGCGTTCGGAGAACCACACCGCCTCGTTGCTGGCCGGCAGATACGCCCAGTTGGCGGCGACCTGGCCGCTTTCGTAATAGGTCTTGACGGTTTCGTCGAAGGCGGTGCGCACCGCGCCGGTGCTGGCATCGGCGATACGCAACCAGGTCTGCTTGTGGAAGCGCGAGGTGGAGGCGAATGCCAGCGTCTTGCTGTCCGGTGCCCACTTCACGTCGTCCCACAGGCCAGGCGAGCAACTCACGTCGTCGCAGAGCGTGGAGCGATGTTGATCCGGCGGTGTTTTCAGGCGCAGCACGCTGCGGGTGGGCACGTCGATGATGACGCGCTCGATCATGGTCACGTCCTTGTCGCCGGCCAGCGGATATTTCCACGCCTGCAGTTCCGGATGTCCCAGCTTGGTGCTGACCAGGTACATGTCGCCGGTCTTGCGCTGGTCCTGCTGGAAGGTGGCGATCTTGCGGGAGTCCGGCGACCACGCCAAGATGGCATTGTCGGTGTGCTGCCAGCCGGCGTTATCGGTGGCGTAACCGAAGTTTTCCACGCCATCGCGGGTGAGCTGGGTTTCCTGGCCGCTGGCAAGATCGCGTATCCACAGGTTCCAGTCGCGTATGAAGGCTTCGCTGCGCTTGTCCGGCGACAGCACGCCCGGTTCCGGTTTGTCCTTGGCGTACAGCTTGCTGCAACGCGCACGCGCATCGCAGACCACGGCGGTGTCGCGCACGTTGAGGCGGTAGCGACCATCGGCGGTGACCTTGACCACCGGTGCGAAGGTGTTGGCCTTGAGCGGCTTGTCGCCGGTCTTCAATAGCTTGTTGAGCGAAGCAACCAGCGCAGCCTGTTTGAAGAGCGGTGTGGTCTTGCCGGTGCTGGTGTCCAGCTGCAGCAGCCGGTTGCCCTTGGCATCGTGATCGACATACGCCACGTGCGTGGCATCCAGCCAGTCGATGCGGGTGAGGGCGTGGTCCACCAGTGGCTGTGCGGCATAGCTGATCAGCCGTTCGGCGCGCGCGTAGTCGGCCTCGGTGACGGCAGGGGCTTGCGCGCCGGCAAGTGCCGGCAGAGCGGCCAGGGCGACGGCAAGGCACAGGTGCCGCAGCGGCAACGGGGTGGTGGGCATGAAGATTCTCCGGGATGAAAAGAGCGCGCAATGCGGTCGGCGCGACCGTCCGATGCTACCCGCCACGTGGGCTGGGCGCCTCTGCCAGAAGTCGTGCCCGCGTGGCCGAGAAAGCGGGCCGGCAATCGAGCGGTTGCCCAGCGGATCGCCCAGGCCCTGCACCACCGCTGCGTGGCGGCGCGGGCTCGATCGCCATCGCCATCGCCATCGTGGGCGAAGACACCCACGGCCCGCACGTGCGCCGCTGCGCGATCAGCCACCGACGACGTGCCCTTGCGCGATGAACTACGCTTCTCCCGTGCCCCGGCATGGCCATGCGGCACGATATGGGGTGTTGCACGCACGCAATGTTGACTGGAGGCCGTCTGATGTCCTGGTTTCGCCGCTTGGCACTGTCCCGCTTCCTCAAGGCGCATCCGCCAGGCAGGACGCAGCCTGCCGCCATGGATCTGATTGCCGCATATGCGCCAGTGCTGCCTGCCAGTCTGCTCGAGCTATGGCGTAAAAAAGGGCTGGGGCATTATGGACGCATGCAATTGGCGCTGATCGACCCCCGGCACTGGCAGCCGGTGCTGGATCGCTGGATCGTCTCGCCACCTGACGCAGTACAGCGTATTCCGATCGCGCTCACGCCCTTCGGCGCACTGCTGTACTACCGCAAGCTCACTGCCACCGACGAAGACGTGGTCTATGTGGATCCGGTCTCCAAAGCCACCGGCGATCTGAGCTGGAACCTCGAGGACTTCTTCAACCAGTCCCTCTGCGATGCGGCGTTCTGCGATTCCCTGATTCCATCGGCCCGGCTTGCCGCCGCGCGCAAGGAGTGCGGCCCACTCGCTGCGGGCGAGGTCTACCAGATCGACCAACTGCTGCTCTCGATGCAGATGCTGCGGGTCGACAAGGTCGATGCGTTGGCGCTGCACACCCGGCTGCGCGACGCTGTCGATGCCCCCGCACCCGTGGCCGACGCGCCCGCGACCATTGCCGATGCATTGCCTGCAGAGCAGCGCCCTGTGTTCGAGGGCATCTTCCAGCACCCACAGGCGAGCGGCGACCTGCACGGCCTGTACCTGTCGTCCTACATCGATTGGCATCGCATGCTGTCACTGGAACCCGACGGGCAATATCGCCTGCTGTTCTGGAAGATCGATCATCGCAGCCATGCCCGTACCGATGTGCGTGCGTATTCGGGGCGCTTTGAGGTGACGCAGACCGAAATGGGCGATCGCTACCTCACCCTGGACATCCGCTTGCGCCGTGATTCGAGCGGTAGCGATGCCAACGATGCACAACTGCTGGTCATGCGCTCGGGTACGGAGATGTTCCTGCTGCGCACCGACGAACTGGCAGACATGGCAACGGCCATGGAGGGCTCGAAAACACTCGGACGCAGCGAGTACTACTTCCGCAAGGTGAGGTTGACCGATGCGTTCGTCCAGGAGCCATCCGGCGGGCGCACCGCGCCACCGCTTGCCGATCTTCCACACGTGTTGCAGCAACAGGTGAATGCCGAGGCGATCATCGCCACCATCACCCATGTGGACGAGATCGACCCGGATGCTGAAGACGACGGCGCCGGCACCGTCATGTGCTCGCTGGACCGCGGCCAGGACGATGGCCTGCGCATGAACATGCCGCTACGCTCGCCACCAGGCACAGGGCGCGCCCTGGTTGGCTGGGTATGGGAGATGGACCCTGCTGTGTGTCGTGCCGGCATCAGGTATCGACGCGGCAGCGATGGCAAGGTGGAAGACGGCCCGGTTGTCGGCGATGTGTTGACCAATCGCCTGAGCACCGAATGAGGCGACAGAGCGCAGCGCCGGCAGCGCGGTGGCCCGCTCGTCTACTTGCTCATGCAGCGCTTCCAGCGTTCGTTCACCCGCTGCGCAAACCAGGCGGTGGTGAGCGTGCGGGTGATCTTTGGGCTTTCCAGGGTGATGCCGGGCAACACGGCACGCGGCAGCGGCTTGCCGGCGCTGCGCTCTGCCAACGCGAACACCTGGCGATACAGGTCGGAGTCGGCGAAATCTGCGGTGTTGCCGGCCTCCAGTGCGCGGCGGAGCTGGCGGTCGCTCATCGCCAACTGGCTGACCAGGCTGCGTGCGGCGCGCTCGGTGCTGCCGGGCGCATCCAGGCTGGCGCCCGGCGTGAGCAGGTCGCCGTCCAGGGCTAGCGCGATGCCGCTGGCCCTGCTCAGCGCGGCCTGGAAGGCGGCATTGCGGCTGGCGTACCAGCCGGCGTTGAAATCGGCGAAGCGGTACAGCAGCGCGTCGTAGTTGGCGGGATAGCCCAGCAGATGCTGGGTACCGAACCACAGCCCGCCACGGCGGCTGAAGACTTCGTGGCGGATCGAATCGCCGGGCGGGTAGGGGTAGCGCTGCGCATGCTGCTCGGCGAAGGCGATGCTCACCTGCATCGGCCCGGCGGTGTGCACCGGGTTGAACCCGTCGAACAGCCGCGCGCCCAGCGGCACGCTGCCGGTGAAGTCTTCGAAGATGCGGCTCAGTTCCTGTTCGGTGCGCGCGGCAGCGATGCGCGTGGCATAGCTGCGCCCATCCGGCGAACTCAGACGCAGGGCGGCATCGACCATGAAGCCGGGAATGTGATGCGCGCTGGCGCGGCGGTCGATCTCGGCACGCGAGATGTTGCCCAGGTTGGGCACGACCGGATTGGCCTGGTAAGTCGATTCCTGCTCGGTCACCGCCAGCACTGCGCAGATGTGCTCGGCGCTGGTGTCCAACGCCTGCGAGGACAGCGCCACATACACATCGCTGGCCCAGCCGGCGCGGTCGGGCAATGTTGCCGGCAGGCGCCGCGCGATATCGGCCTTGACCACATCGGGCGAGCGTTGGGGGGCGCGCGGGGCCTGTGTGGCGCAGGCCGACAGCAAGGCGATGGCGAGCAGGGTGAGCGCGCGGGGCAGGTGTGAGATCACGGCGTCTCCGGAAGATCGAGGGGTGGCAGCTGCCGTGCGGCAGTTTACGCGGCCGCGCCGTGGAAGCTTCACCAGCTGGCGCGCAAGGCTGCTGTGCCCAGGCATCGCGATGGCAGGGCGATCGGGGCAGATGGGGTGGATCGCTTGTCGCCGTGCGTCGGCGCATTGCGCGATAGCCAGGCGACGACGTCGGCCTGGCTGCCGTCTGCGCGCCAGTGCGATGTGCCGCGTTCTACCGTCATCCGGATTCAAGAATGGCCCGCCTGGGCCGATAACGAACACGACCGCTTGCGCGTCGATCACGTGACCTGCCGCGTGCGTTGGTCATCATGCCATTCGCATCACTCGGAAGATTGGCGTTTGGCCTGAAATTCCGCTGGATTCCAGCGTCCTCCAACCGTGGGAGTGCTTGAAATGCCGCAACAACCAGCAAGCCGCCACGTATGCGCAGATGGCATCGGCTTGGTGTGTGCACGTTGCGGCCCGCCCTCGACGTGATGACGCGATGAGCATGTGCGTGGTCCGGTGGCGACATGGGCTCGCTGCGTTTGCCTTGCTGCTGGGCAGTGGCATGGTGTCGGCGCAGCCGCAGCCGTGGAAGACGATCGAAGCGGCGACCATCGACGACCCGGTGGTCGCCTTGCAGATCGCACAGGGCGCACTGCAGCGGGCTAGCGGCGACCACGACGTGGAGGCCGAGTTCTGGGCCTTGCTGGCGCAGGCGCGCGTGCTTATTTCACTGGAAGACAGCGAACGCCGCCAGGTGGCGCTGACGCAGGCGCGCGGAAAGCTCGACCAGCTGCACGGCAGCACCTCGCAGGCGCAGCTGTGGCTGGATATCGTGCAGGCGCTCAGCGACGTGCGCGAAAACCCCAATCGCGTCATGGTGGCGCGGCTGGAAGCGCTGCGCCAACGGGCCAGCGCGCTGGGCCGCAACGATCTGCTGTGCGAAGTCGAGGCGGTCGACATGTGGAGCATGCTCGCCTCCGGCAGCAGCGATGAATCCTGGAGTGCGGCGCAGGCCAGCTATCAATGTGCGGCGCGCGAAAAACTCCTGGGGCTGGAGCTGGATGCGTTGACGCAACTGGGCGCATTGGCCAGCCGCGTCGGTGGTCGGCCCGCCGAAGACAGCGAAACCGAAGACTATCTGCAGCGTGCGCTCGCACGCCTGCACGACCAGCCGGCGCGCTTCCAGCGCAGTCTGATCGAATACGAGTTCGGCACTGCCTTGGCAACCAGGCAACCCGAAGCGGCGCTGCTGCATTTCAGGCGCGCCTTGGCGCTCAGCCGCGAACTGCGCGACCAGGCCGGCGTGGCTGCAGCGCTGACCAGCGCCAGCGAGGCCCTGATCGAAACCGGCGATGCCGCTTCTGCATTGACGATGGCCCGCGAAGCCCTGCCGTTGATGCAGCAGCAAGGCAATATCGGGCGCGTCGCGGCGTGTCATGCCGTCTTGCTGCAGGCCTTGATCGCGTTGAAGGCTGAGGGCCTGGACGCCGAAATCGTCGCCGCCAAGGCCGCGGACGATCCCAACCTGACCTTGAACCGTCGTGCGCAACTGGTGGACGCGATCGCCCAGGCGCTGGCATTCCGCGGCCGCCATGCAGAGGCCTACCAGGAACTGCAACGCGCCAACGCGCTGCGTGCGCAGAGCCTGGACCGCCAGCGCGATACGGTGATGTTGCGGTTGCAGGCGCGCTACGAAGACGCACGTCGCGGCGCCGAAACGGCCGAGCTGCGCCGCCGCAGCGAGACCGCGCAGCTGGCGCTGCAGGCGCGCGAAGCGGGCCAGCGGACGCTGTGGATCGCGTTGTGCGCGGCCTGCCTGTTGCTGCTCGGTGCACTGGTGGTGCTGGCCTTCGGCGCACGGCACCGCCGGCAGTTGTCGCGGCTGGCGATGCGCGATGAACTCACCGGCCTGCCCAACCGGCGCGCCATTCGCACCGAGGCGCAGCAGCAGATCGAGCAGGCCTTGCGCTCGCACACGCCGGGCATGCTGGCATTGATCGATCTGGATCACTTCAAGCAGATCAATGACGTGTATGGGCACGCCACCGGCGATGCGGTGCTCAAGGCACTGGCCAGTGCGTCCCGGCTCGCCTTGCGCGCGCAGGATCGCCTGGGCCGCCTGGGCGGCGAAGAATTCCTGCTGGTGCTGCCGGGCTGTGGCGAAGAGGAGATTCCCGCGGTGTTTACGCGCCTGCGCAGCGCGGTGGCAGCGATCGACATCGCCGGCCTGCCGCCCGACCAACCGGTGTGCTTTTGCATGGGCGCGGTGCGCATCGTCGCCGACACCGGGCTGGATGTGTTGCTGAGCCAGGCCGATCTTGCGCTGTACGCCGCCAAGACCGCTGGGCGCGATCAATGGGCGGTGTGCTGATCCTGGTGCACGCACCCGCGCTGCGACATCGAGGCGATGCTGCGGCACAATCTGCCGGCCGATGGCGACCGCCGGTTGCCGTGAACCGATCGAACGACCCAGGACCGCATGCGCACCGATAGCCGCCTTTCCCGCATGTTGCACGTGTTGCTCCACATGGCCAGAAGCCCGCAGCCGATGACCTCCGAGCAGATCGCCAGCATGCTGTCGACCAATGCGGTGGTGGTGCGCCGGACCATGGCCGGGCTGCGCAGTGCCGGCTATGTGCAATCCAGCCGCGGGCACAACGGCGGTTGGCAGATCGGCTGCGATCTTGCGCAGGTGACGCTGCTGGATGTGCATCGCGCGGTTGGCGGCCCGCACCTGTTCGCGATCGGTGCCGATCACCCGAATCCGCAATGTGGGGTGGAGCGTGTGGTCAATGCGGCAATCGCCGATGCGCTGGCCCACGCCGAAGCGCTGCTGTTGCAGCGCCTGGGCACGGTGACGCTTGCCGCACTGGCGAGCGAGTTCGATGCCTTGTGCAGCGCGAGGGCGCCATCTGGCGGCAACGCGACGGGCAAGCGCACGCGGCAGCGCTGAATCGGGTCACTGGATGCGCGGCGCGATACCCGTGGTGTCTCCGCCGTCGATTAATGTAACATCGAAAGATACATTAATCGGTGTCGGCACCCAGGAGCGACCATGCAGCACGAGGTGATCATCATTGGCGGCAGTTATGCAGGGCTGTCAGCCGCCCTGCAGTTGGCGCGGGCGCGACGCCGCGTCTTGCTGGTGGACAGCGGCCGGCGGCGCAATCGTTTTGCCGAAACCTCGCATGGCTTGCTGGGCCGCGATGGCGCATCGCCCGCGCGCATCGCCGATGAGGCGCGTGCGCAGGTGCTGTCGTATGCCAGCGTGCAGTGGGCTGACGGCGAGGTGGTCCAGGTCCGCGGGCAGGCGGATGCGTTCGAGGTCGTCTTTGCCGATGGCAGCGTGCATGCCACCCGCCGGCTGATTCTGGCCATGGGGGTGGTCGATCGTCTCCCTGCGCTGGCCGGTCTGGCCGAACGTTGGGGCAGGCAGGTGTTCGTGTGTCCGTATTGCCATGGCTACGAACTGCAGCAGGGGCGCATCGGTGTGATCGCGACCTCTGCGCTTGCTGCGCATCAAGCCGCCATGCTGCCGGATTGGGGCCCTACTTGGCTGTTCTTGAACGACACGCTGGTGCCGGACGAATCCCAGCGGGCGCAACTGGAGACGCGCGCGGTGCATGTGGTGACCGGCGCAGTGGCGGCGCTGCAAGGCGAGGGCGATGCGCTGGAGCTGGTGCTGCACGACGGCCAGAGGTTCGCGTTGGACGGGGTGTTCATCACCACCCAGACCGAGATCAGCCCGTTGGTGAGGCAACTTGGATGTGCCACCAGCGAGGGGCCTTTCGGTCGCCTTCTCGCTGTGGACGCCATGCAGGCAACGACGGTGCCGGGCGTATTTGCCTGTGGCGATATCGTAAACCCGGCCGCATCGGTGGTGTTGGCGGCAGGCAGCGGCGCGATGGCCGGCGTCGCAACGCATCGCAGCCTGATCTTCGGCCTGGGTAGCTGACGATTGCGCCGGTAGCGACGCGCGTGCACGCCAGCGGTGTGCGGGCTGCGACTCAGCGCCGCATCCCCGACCGACGCAGGTCCTGCATTGGAATCCTGTGCCTGGCGAAAAACAGTAGTGCAAGAGCGCCGCAGCCGGTGACGAATGACGGCCAAGCCCACCTGACGACTGCGCAGCGGTTGGTCGCTCTGAGTGGGGGGCGCGTAAACTTCGCTGCCATGTGGATAGAAATTCAGGCTTGAAAACACCTCGTCCATCACCGCCGCCGGCCTCTGAACGCAAGAGTTCACGCCTGATCGACTGGCTCGTGCGCGGCGTGGTTGGTATCGCGGTGATCGCATGTTGCGGACGTCTGTGGCGATTGTTCGAGGCAATCCTCGAAGGGCGCTATGTCAGCGTTATTCGTGGCCGGCCGGCACGGATCTTTCTGGTCGACAGCGACCCGCATCGCTTCTGGATTGCTGTTGGCTGGGATGCGCTGCTGAGCTGCGTACCGTTGCTGATCGTCGGCGGGTTTGCATATGCAAGTTGGCGCGCGCGCAGTCACGTGCGGTGATGGCACGGTTGGCGGCGATTGCAGTCTTCGTGCTGCATGACCCGGCGTGTGCGTGGCCGCCGATCATGCGACGTCGCTGCCATCCGATACCCAGCGGTTGAGGCGCGGCGGCAGGCAATCGTCTGCAGCGTGCAAATGCTGGTGCGCGGCGCAAACGGCGTGTCGAGCAAACAGCGCTGACCAAAAGCAGGCCGGATTCGCATCGCCCCGGGGCGCTCGCACAACCATCAATGCGCTTTTTGCTTGCGCGAAGGTCGCCGCGCACCGTGCCTGGGCCAGGTGTCGTAGCTGTAGACGAACTGCTTCTGGTCGGCCCCCGCGGTCGGGTCGCAATGCCAGGAACCGGCGACACCGCCGGGTTCCAGCACGCCGCCGATCTCGCGTACCGCCTGCGCTTCGAAGGCGCAGATGGGCCCGTAGACGGCCACATCCCAGTCTGGTCGCGACGTTGGATGCGCGTGCTGTACCAGCACGACGTCGCTGCCATGGAAGCGATGGACCTGCGCGGCATGTTGGCGATCGGTGCTGAAGTAGCAAGGTGCGCCGATGCTCAGTACCACGACGTCGCCGTCGCGCGACACCGCGCACTTGCCCTGGTGTTCGCCCAGGCGGATCACACGCCCGCCCACCGTTGCGGTGGTCACCGGATAGCGCGTGGTCACTTCCGACATCGGCTGCGATGCTGCGCTTGCCGATGCCGTCTGCGCGCGTGTTGGTGTCGCAGTGACCGGCAATAGCCAGGCCAGCAGGGCAATGATCAAATGGGCGCGCATGCAACGTCCGTGTCGAGGGCGCGGCAGTATCGCAGATCCCGCCGGCGACACGCTGCAACCGCCGCGGTAACCGTCATGCCGGCCTCGCGTGATCATGCAGTGCGCATGCGTGCCGCGAGTGCACGCTGTCTTGCATTCGCCACGCGATGATCGCGCGGGCCGTATCGCCAGCGTCAATGGCGTGGAGGCACCACTCAGCGCCGTGCAGGCAAGCTCGCCAGCACGCCATCCAGGGCAAGTTGCGTGGTGAAGCCGGCCTTGGCCAGGCGCTTGCTCACTTCGTTGGGCACATCGCGCCCACTGGTGAGCTTGTTCGGCGCGCCGGTGTAATGAAACAGCCGCCCGCCTCGGCGCAACACGCGTGCCAGCTGACCGTAGAAAACCTGCGAATACAGCTCGCCCGCAATGCCGAAGCGGGGCGGGTCATGCAGGATGGCATCGACCGAATCGTCGGCCAGCGTGGCGATGTGCTGCGCGATATCGGCATGGGTCAGCTGCAAACGCCCGCCGGCAGCGGCGCCCTGCGGATCTGGCGACCACGGGTTGAGCGTGCGCAGCCACAGCACGTCGGCATTCTTTTCGAACGAGAACAGCTGCGCGACCCCGGCCTCCAGGCAGCAGGCGGCGAAGTAGCCCAGGCCGCCGCAGGTGTCCAGCACGATCTTGCCGCGCGGATCCACCAACGCCACCTTGCGCCGCGCATCCTCGAACGGGGACAGCTGCGCGGACGGCAGCATCTTGATGCCATCGATCTCGAACGTGGGCGCGCCCCATTCGGTGGGCACCAGCTTGATCAATGCGCCGCTGTAGCGCGAGATCGGCGCGAAATCCTCGCCATCCCAGAAGTACAGCGTGCGCTCCTTGAGCTTGCCCGGATACGGGTAGCCCTGGCCGCGCCACTGCCAAGTCTGCACATCGAGCTGGGCGGTATCGGTACTGCGGCCCAGGTCGAGCGAGCCGGTCCAGTGAGTCAGACCACTGCCGCGCGCGGCAAGCAGGGCTTGGGCATCGGCGAGAACGAGTAGGGGGCCGGAGTAGTGGGGCACGGCTGACAGCTCTGTGTGCGGCGTGCGGCACGTGCCGCACCGCTGCAAGGAGGGAGCGGCATCGTAACCGACCTGTTGCGGCCAGGCATCTGCTGCCGGGCCGCCACCATGCGCTCGCCACCGAGGTCGACTGCCCGCGCCGTTTCGCTGACACACGCTGCAACGCATACTGCATGCAGTCCGTATCGACACCTCGTCGGATCGGCGTCAACCGTGGAGTGTGGGCAATGCTGAAAGGTGTGTTGTTGGGGTTCGCCTGCTATGCGGCCTATTCGATCAGCGATGCGTTCGTGAAGCTGCTCGAGGGCACGCTGCCGGTCTATGAAGTGCTGTTTCTCGGCGCGCTGCTGATGTTGCTGGCGGTGCCGTTCCTGAAAAAGCCAAACGACCAGTTGCGCGAGCTGGTGATGGCCAAGCAGCCGGCACTGTGGCTGCTGCGTGCGCTCACCGGCGCCATCGGCAACCTCACCTCGGTGATCGCCTTCACTACCTTGCCAATGGCCGAAGCATTCGCGCTGATCTTCCTGATGCCGATCTTCGTCACCGTGCTGTCGGTGATCTTCCTCAAGGAAGAAGTGCATTGGCGGCGATGGTCGGCGGTGATCGTCGGGTTCATCGGCGTGTTGATCGTGCTGCGCCCGGGATTTCGCCATCTCACCCATGGGCATGTGGCGGCCATCGTGTGTGGCCTGGTCGGCGCCATCTCGGTGATCGCCTTGCGCATGGCCGGCCATAGCGAGAAGCGATTGACCTTGTACGGCGCTGGCGTGATCGGCCCGTTGGTGATGGGCGGGATCATGATGTTGCCGAGCTTCGTCTGGCCCACGCTGTCCCAGTGGGGCTTGTTGGCCGGCTACGGCTTGCTCGCCGGGCTGGCTGCCATCTGCATGATGTACGCCACGCGCATGGCCCCGGTCAGCCTTGTCGCACCGACCCAATACAGCCAGATGCTATGGGCCATCGCCTTCGGCTACCTGCTGTTTCACGATCATCTGGACTGGCCGATGGTCGTGGGCATCGCGCTGATCCTGGGCGCCGGTCTGTTCACCCTGGTGCGCGAGGAACAGGTGTCGCGTTGGTGGCGGCGAACCAAGATTGTTTGACGGCGGGGATTGGGGAGTCGGGATTGGGATTTGTAACAGCGTTAGTCGACTTGACGTGCAGCTTTGCTGCTTTTCGAATCCCTAATCCCGGCTCATTCAGCGCGGCTGCCGCCAGCCTTCAACAATGCGTTGATAGTCGCCGCTGGCCTTGCTCAGGTGCAGCCATTGGTCCACATAGGCTTTCCAGGCGTGGTCGTCGCGCGGGAGCAGGAAGGCTTTTTCGCTGTATTGCAGCGGTTGCTCCGGTGCGATGGCGCACAGGCCTGGCAGCCTTGCCTGCTGATACAGCGCTTCGGAGGCGTCGGTGATCATGACGTCTGCGCGATGCGCCAGCAGTTCTTGGAAGATGGTGGTGTTGTCGGCGAACAGCCGCAACGTGGCCTGCGGTAACTGGCGGTGCGCGAAAGCCTCGTTGGTGCCGCCCGGTGGTTCGATGAGGCGCACCTCCGGCCGGTTGAGCTGTTCCAGACTGCGGTAGCGCGCCTGGTCGGCGCAGCGCACCAGTGGAATCTTGCCGTCCACATCCAGTACCGCGCTAAAGCTGGCCTGGCGTTGCCGCTGCAAGGTGACGGAGATCCCGCCGACCGCGATATCGCAGCGGTCGGCCAGCAAGTCCGGCATCAGTTGCGGCCAGCTGGTGCGCACCAGGCGCACGCGTGCGTCCAGGCTGGCGGCCAGCGACTGCACCAGGTCGATGTCGCTGCCTTCGAACTGCCCGTCGCCGCGCAGCAACGAATAGGGACGGTAGTCGCCGGTGGTGCATACGCGCAGCACCCCCGATTGCAGCACCGCATCCAGGCGCGACGCCGGTGTGGCGGCGTGCGCCGTGCCGCAGCTCAACAACAATGCAAGGCAGATGCGATGGCGCATGGCATGGTCTCGGCGAGGTCTGGGCATGATAGCGGTGGCTGCGGCGGCCTGCGCTGCAAGGCGTCGCATGCGCGCCAGGTCAGGCTTGCTTACCGGCTTGGACGTGGCCGTCTGCGGTTGTGGATGCGCGACCGCGCAAGAGGGCCTTGTGCGCCGTGCGATGTCGAGTGTGATCATTCGCGCCATGCCGACTGCGCCACGTCAACAGCATGTCACGCAAGCTCATTGCAGGCTCACGGCGGAGTAGCGCGATGCAGCCTAGCGTTAACGCTCCTGTCGAATTCCATCGGAGCTGCTCATGCATCTGAATCCACGCACCGCGCGCACCATGACCAACGCCGACGCCGCTGTTCTGGCACATGGCACGCCCGATCCCGATACCAACGAAGAAGACACGCCGCTGGAAGAACAGCCGCCGCAACGCGGTGGCCTGAACGATGAGGTGGGCGACCCGGAGCAGGAGGACGACGGAGCGCTGCCGGGGCGGGTAGGCGGCGGCCTTGCGGGTGGTTGAGTACTGACGGTGCGACTGCGCTGGTATGAGCTCTACCTGCCGTCACCGTGACAGCACGTCGCATGCCGGTCCCACTTGTCGGCGCGTGTCTTTCAAGACACGGGCGTCCACGCCTGTACCGCGTTTTGTTCTCTTGATAGTAGCGCCAACGAAGAGTAGGTCAGTGTCGCGTTTGGCCCTGCTTCCTGTTGGCCATTTTTTTCGCCTGGCGTCGTGTCTCTGCGTGCTCGTCCTCCGTCTTGTGCGCTCGACGTTGTGCGCTCGACGCTGCTTGTCACGCGCGCGGTCGGGGAAGCGGGCGCGAGCATGGCACGCGCATGCTGTGTGCGGCTGCGCTGCAATGGGGCAGCACTAGCAGCGCCGTGGTGTGATCTGAGGCGCAGCTGCAGGCTCGATCTATTGCATGTGGTGCTGTTGGCGTCGTCATCAATGCCGTGCACTGCCTTGCTGCCCGGCGATGACCTCGCGACAACGGGCATTGCGGCAAGCGATCCGTCAGCGCAGTTCCGACCGGCACGAGTTGGCGAATCAGGCGGGCGCGAGCCAGCTGTCCGATGCGCAGCGACTGGGTACCCGGGTGCCCAATGCGCACAGCGCCCACGCGTTCGGTGCTTGTCTCGACAGTGGGTGTCTACACGCCACCACCGACGCACCATGATGGGGCGACCTGCCCACCATGCGCCGGCGCATCCATGCCCTTGCGGTTGCCGCGGCGCAAACCCCTGGTATGCGTCGGCGCGATCTCGTATTTTTGACGGCTTGTTCACTTGCCGGTGCCGTGCCCATGTCTGACCCGTCCGCGCCCGATCATCTGCAACGCAGCCTGTCCAATCGCCACCTGCAGTTGATCGCCATCGGCGGGGCGATCGGTACCGGCCTGTTCATGGGCTCTGGCAAGACGATCAGTCTGGCCGGGCCGTCGATCCTGTTCGTCTATCTCATCATCGGCGCGATGCTGTTCTTCGTGATGCGCGCAATGGGCGAACTGCTGCTCTCCAACCTGGAATACAAGTCGTTCATCGATTTTTCCACCGACCTACTCGGGCCGTGGGCCGGGTTTTTCTGCGGGTGGACGTACTGGTTTTGCTGGATCATCACCGCCATTGCCGATGTCATTGCCATTGCGGCCTATGCGCAGTTCTGGTTTCCGGGATTGGCGCCGTGGATTCCCGCGATCTTGTGCGTGTTGTTGCTGCTGAGCCTGAATCTGGTCACGGTGAAATTGTTCGGCGAGATGGAATTCTGGTTTGCGCTGATCAAGATCATCGCCATTGCCGCATTGATTATCACCGGCGCCGGGCTGGTGGCCTGGGGCTTCCGTTCGTCGTCGGGCAACGTGGCCTCGCTGTCGAATCTGTGGAACGACGGTGGCATGTTCCCCATGGGCATCGGCGGGTTCTTTGCCGGCTTCCAGATTGCGGTGTTCGCCTTCGTCGGTATCGAGCTGGTCGGCACCACGGCTGCAGAAACCGCCGATCCGCGCCGCAACCTGCCCAAGGCGATCAACTCGATCCCGGTGCGCATCCTGATTTTCTATGTGCTTGCGCTGATCGCCATCATGGCGGTGACGCCGTGGCGACAGGTGGTGGCCGACAAGAGCCCGTTCGTGGAGTTGTTCGTGCTGGCCGGCGTGCCGGCGGCAGCGAGTTTGATCAACTTCGTGGTGCTGACCTCGGCCACCTCCTCGGCCAATAGCGGCATCTTTTCCACCAGCCGCATGCTCTACGGCCTGGCCGAAGAACAGCATGCGCCCAAAGGCTTTGCCAAGCTGTCGCGCGCGGCGGTGCCGGCGCGCGGCCTGCTGTTTTCCTGCCTGTGCCTGCTGCTGGGCGCGATGCTGGTGTATCTGATTCCCAACCTGGTCACTGCGTTTACGCTGGTCACCACGTTGTCGGCGGTGCTTTTCATGTTCGTGTGGTCGCTGATCCTGTGCGCCTACATCGCCTACCGCCGCAAGCGCCCGGAGCAGCACGCCGCCTCGGCGTTCAAGATGCCCGGCGGCGTGCTGATGTGCTACGTCTGCCTGGCATTCTTCGGCTTCGTCATCGTGCTGCTCACCCTGCAGGACGACACGCGTCAGGCATTGCTGGCCAGCCCGGTGTGGTTCCTGCTCCTGACCATTGGCTATGCAGTCAAACGCCGCGGGAACCGGCAGCGTTGAGCGATCGGCGCGAACTCATCGCGTGTGCAGCGTGCGGCGGTGACCGCACGCTGCGAGCCGTCATGACGATGCGCGTGGACGGTGGATCATTCACCGCTTGGGTCAGGATGCGCCGCTTCGCCTTTCTCTGCCGGGCTCGGTGACGCGATGGCCGCACCGGCGGGCACACGCTGCAACGGAATCTGTTTCTTTGCTTTCCATTCCGGCGTGACCGGCAGACCGTAGTGCTGAAAGAGCTTGGCGACGTTTTCGAGATGGTCTGACGTTCGGTCGGCATATTCGCTGAATCGCCCCGAATCGTTATCGATGCAGAGCTCGCCGTCCGGGTTGTAGTACAGCGTACCGCTGATGCGCGCTTCCGGTATCCGGCGATTTTCCTGCCAGGGGGTCTTGTTCCATGGTTGGCCGCCTACGAGGGTGACATGGCCTTGCGCGTATGGCTGTTTCTTCTTGCGCGCGTCCTTGCTTGTCATCGGCTCGTCCAGGACCACGCCAGGATGCCCTTCGCCGATGACCAAGCTACCATTGCTGGCGATGTTCCATTTGTACTCCACCTTCTTGTCGCGCAGATCGTCCAGGCGCAGGCGCAGAGCCAGTGGCGTACTGGGCGGGACGTCGGTTGCAGTCTGTCCGCGGAACGTCGGGGTGCTCCTGATGCGATCGATGGCGTCCTCGCTCAGCCCGAGATCGTTGGATAGCTTGGCTGGATCGAGACGATGCAGCGTCTTCAGTGCCGGACCGGTCGAGACGAACAGGCGTGTTGGATTGATCTTGACGTGCTCGGGAGCCTCCGTTATTTCCTGAGCCTGGATCGGCGTCCGGTGGGTACCGTCTTTTAGAAGCTTTCCGCGCGCAGGCTGGGTGCTGCCGAACAGCGTATCGAGATGGCTGCTGTCTGCGACGAACGCCGGCGATCGCCCCTTGGCTGATGCGCTTCGGCGCAGGCGGGGCAGCTCGCGAAGCTGGGAATGGACGCCGATTTGGATGTCGTCGCACACCGCTGGGGCATGTCGCGGATCCACATGACCGATAGGCTCGTGTAGCCCGCCAGACGCCGAGCCGGAGATCTTCATGCGCGTACTCCTGGAATGCGTGAGCGGAAAATGTAAGACAGCCAGAAACTGCATACCGCGCACAGCAGAATCGATGTGCGATTTGGCGAACGCTTTCGCTGCCTTGCAGAAACCGCACGGCGAATTGCAGGTGTGACCAGGGACGGCCGTCGTCGCCGTCGCCGATGGGCATGTGCCGGCGTTGACGCCATGGTGGACGCGGAGGATGCTTGGGCTCTTTCATCTCACCGTCGATGCATGATCACGATCCACCCGATTGCCGGAACCCAGCACACCCCAGGTTGCTGGGTCGACCTGTGCCAGCCAAGCCCGCAGGAGCTGGCGCAAGCCGCTGAGAAAGTGGGGTTTGCCTTGCCTGATCGTGCGGCGATCGGCGAAATCGAATTCAGCAGCCGGGTGCGTCGCCAGGGCGATGTGTTGTTTCTCAATGTGCCGCGTTTCCAGGACGAGGACGGCCCCACGGCGCCGTTGGGGTTTGCGCTGTCGCCCACCATGCTGGTGACCTTGCGCGAGCAGCGCATCGGCTCATTGGAGGCCCTGACGACGCGGCTGGAACACGAGCCCTGCCACAGCTCTGACGATTTGCTGCTACGCATGTTCGATCAACTGGTCGGGCGTCTGGCGGACCGGCTTGAGGGACTGGAAGCGGCGGTCACCGAAACCACGCGGCTGGTATTCGACAGCCCACACAAGACCAAGGGCCTGGAGCGCATGTTGCACCAGGTCGGCGACATGGGCCGCCAGCTTGGCGGCCTGCACAACGCAGGGCAAGGCATGCTGCGCCTGGTCACCTATCTGGATGGCGCCGCCCCGGACTGGTTCGGGGCCGATGCAGCCAAACGCATCACCCTGCTGCACAAGGACCTGACCACCTTGAGCGAATTCCAGCAGCACATGGACGACCGCATCGAGTTCCTGCTCGACAGCGTGCTGGGCATGATCAACATGGACCAGAACAACGTGATGAAGGTGATGGCGGTGGCGTCGGTCGTCGGCATTCCGCCCACCGTGCTGGTCGGCATCTGGGGCATGAACTTTTCTTACATGCCCGAACTCAAGGGGCACGACCATTACTTCTGGGCGCTGGGCATCATCGCGCTGAGCGTAGTGGTGCCGCTGGCGTGGTTTCGCAAGCGTGGCTGGGTGTGACGCATCAGCGCCCGTAAACCGTGGGAGCGCTGCTGGGCGCGCTATGGCGTGACCGGGAAGGCGCTCGCGCCCGGGGGCGCTCCTACAACGTGTCGTTAGCGCAATCATCTGTTGCGCGCGGTTTCCAGACTAGGCAATGCCGAGCTGGTGCAGTTCGGTCGCCCTGCAGCTCGCGGCAGAATGCGGGAAACCCGTAGGAGCGCCCCCGGGCGCGATGTGGGGTTACCGGGAAGGCCCTCGCGCCCAGGGGCGCTCCTACGGGGTTGGCCGGGAAACTGCCCGGGTGCATGGCGTGCAACCGGGCAATGTGCAGTGCTTACTGCTGTCGGGCGGCCTGGTCAGCCCTTGGCCTGGAAGCTCGCTTCTTCGTACGGCTGCACCACCACCCAGCCTTCGCCGGCAAAACGCATCTGCAGGCTTTCGCCCGAGCCGCGGCCGAACAGCGTGCCGATCGAGACGTCGGTGACCAGCTCGGGGGTCAGCGTGCCGGACCAGGCGACGGTGGCGTTGGGGTCGGTGAACACCGGGCCGCTGGCGGCGGTGACCGGCAAGGTCAGTGGCTCGTAGTGCGAGGTGATCGCCACGATGCCGTGGCCGCTCAGGCGCACATTGAACAGCCCGCCCGAGAGCATGCCGGCCACTTTGCGCATCATGGTGATCTTGTGTTCGACGCCCGATTCGAACGCCAGCACGTCGTTGCCGTTGACGAAGATCGCCTCGCCGTTCAAGCGCAGCAGCGTGATCATCTTGCCGACATCGGCCAGATACACGCGGCCCTGGCCTTCGGCCTTCATCAACTGCATGCCTTCGCCGCTCACGGCTTTTTTCAGCAGATTGCCCAGGCCCTGTTCCAGCAGTCCCTCGCGGGTGAACTTGACGTTGCCGGTGCGCGCCACCATGGCGCCGGCCTTGGACCACACCATGCCGTCGAGGCGCACTTCCAGCAGATGCGGGTTTTCCAGTTCGAACGGATCGGGGCTGACGTCCTTTTCCTTGGAATGGGCGAGAAATTCGTTGAGCGTGCGTACGGCCATGGGTCCGTCCTGGAGTGAAAGAGTGCGCATGATACGCGGCCCTCTGCGGTGCAGTCGCGGGCCGGCGCCGGGAGCATAAGTGCTGCGCATCGCCGCACGCGATGACAGCGGCAATGTGGCGATCAGCAATCGCGCTCTACGCTTACGGGCGAACCAGGTGCGGATCGAAGAGCTGCGCTCCACGCGGCTGCGCACACCATCAGAGCGCGTCGCCGGTGCGCAGGATCGCCATGGTGGCCCGTCTGCCACGGCTCGTGCGGGCAATGCCCCATCGCACGCCTGTTCGCAACGTGTTGCCAGCAAAGGCAGAGCGCGTCATGTCGCCGCGACGGCGGTGCTGCGCATCGGTGACGTGCACCGTCCGAGACCCGACGCCAATGATCCGACCCTGCCGCTGCCACGCACTGCGCGGCAGCGGCACCATCCTCAGCGCGCGGCCGCCTCGGGCTTGCGCACGCGCTTGGCGGGTGCGGTTTTGGCATCCTTGCCCGGATACAGGTTCAGCAGCATCAAGGTGACGCCGTTGGTCCAGCCGAAGCCGTCCTGCAAGGCGTATTCGCCACCGCCGCCGCCGGCCGCATCGGTCTCCAGGCCGTACTTTTCGACCAGCTTGTGCTCGCGTGCGAACAGCGCCTGTACCTGGGCCAGAAAACGTTCGCCAATGGTGCGTGCCAGCGCGTCTTCGCCGTAGCGCCGCAGGCCATCCACGGCCACCCATTGCAGCGGCGCCCAGCCGTTGGGTTCGTCCCATTGCTGGCCGGTCTTCACTGCGGTGGTCGCCAGGCCGCCGGGGCGCAGCAGCGTTTTACGCACGGTGCTGGCGGTGCGCTTGGCGTGATCGTCCGAGGCCAGGCCGGCGAACAGCGGGTACAGCGCGGCGGCGGTGACCTGGTTGCTCAGCGTGCGCGTCTGCCAGTCGTAGTCGGCGTAGTAGCCGGCGGCATTCCACAGATGCGCGTCGATGGCCTGCTTGCGCTGTTGTGCAAGTGCGGCGTAATCGCGGGTGCACTCTGCGCCGGCTTGCGCGCAGGCCTGCGCCAGCGTGCGCTCGAGGTGGTAGAGCAGGCTGTTGAGGTCGATCGGGAGGATGGCCGTGGTGCGGATGGTGCGCAGGTTCTGGCCGTCGGCCAGCCAGCGGCTGGTGTAGTCCCAGCCGCTTTCGGCGCCGGCACGCAGGTCGCGGTAGACCTCGGCGGCCGGGCGGTCTTTCACTTCTGCGGCGGTACGGGTGTCGTGCAGCCAGGCCTCCGGGCGCGGGGTGTCGCGCTCGTCCCAATAGCGGTTGAGCACGCTGCCGTCGGCCAGGCGCACCACGTGGCGCGCGGCCTGGCCGGGCTGCAGGTCATCGCTGCCCTGCATCCAGTAGGCGTATTCCTTCTGCAACTGCGGCAGGTAGCGCTGATACACCGCCTCGCCTTCCACGCCGGCCTGCAGCTCCACCATGTAGGAGAAGAACGGCGGCTGCGAGCGGCTGAGGTAGTAGGTGCGGTTGCCGTTGGGAATATGCCCGTAGGTGTCGATCAGGTAGGCGAAGTTGTCCAGCATCTGGCGGCTGAGCGTGGTTTCGCCGCTCTTCACCAGGCCCAGCATGGTGAAGTAGGAATCCCAGTAATACACCTCGCGGAAGCGCCCGCCCGGCACCACATACGGATGCGGCAGCGCCAGCAGGCTGCTGTGCGGCGGCACGTGGTTCTGGCTGCGCACCAGCTTGGGCCACAGCAGGTCGATGTGCTCGCGCAGCGCGGTGTCCTGGCGGATCGCGTCGGTCTGCACCGGCGGCGATTCTTCGAAATTGGCATCCACGAACTTGCGCAGGTCGAAGCCGGGGTGATCGTGCTGCGCCAGATAGTCGGCATTGATCAGCGCCGGGTCGCGCAGCGGCAGGAAGTCGACAAAGTGCTTCTGGTCGTCGAACAGCTCACCGCGCTGCACGGCCTGGAACAGTTCCGGGTAGGCCAGGTCGGGCGTGGGCGGCGTGGGCGCCGGCGCATTGACGACCGGAGGGTCCAGCGGCGCGGCGGTCAGCGTGCCCGGCGCAACAAACATGCTCAGCGACAGGCCAAGCAGCGACGTGCAGCACGGGGGCGCGGCAGAACTCATGACATCTCCAGAACGGGCAGTGGCGTAGGGCATGGTAAACGACCGATGTGGCGGGCGGGACCGAGCGGGGTGCCGGCACGCCGACAGGCTTCGCACGGGGACGACTGGATTCAGCAAGCTGATCGGCGTGGTGCCGCAACGTGCGTCGGTCCAGGCATATCGGCGCGGCACTCAGGCAGCTTGAATGGTGGCGCGCCGGCATCCCTGCAGCCTGGCTGCTGCAAGATGCGCGCCATTGACGTGCCGGAAGACCGCCACCTGCCCGCGCCGCGCTAGCGCTCGTTCTTCAGCAGGCGCTGTAATTCCAGCGCATTGGAGGTGGCGCACCCGGCTGCGGTGTTGTCGAAGATCACCCAGCGTTCGGGCGGTGGCGGCGTGCTATCCGGGTGGCTGGCGCGCACCGTGGCGGCCAGCGCCTGCAGTGCGGTGTGCGCGTAGCTGCTGTAGTAGATACGCGGGGCGCCATGCCAGCGCCAGTAAAGCGGCGCAGCAGCCGGGCTCGGGAGGGAGGCCGCGGGCACCGGCGCCGGGTCGGCGGCGCAGCGTGCAATGCGATGGCGTGCCAGCAGCGCCTGCGCAGGTGCAGTGAACCAACTGGCGTGGCGTGGTTCGCAGACCACGCCGCCGTCCCAGCGCCGGCGCAGCATCGCGAAAAACCGCGAGGCCACCGCGGCATCGAAGGCCGCGCTGGGCGGCAGTTGCAGCAGCAGGCAGCCCAGTCGTGTTCCCAACGCGCCGGCCTGCGCCAGGAAGGCATCCAGCAGCGGCCCGGTGCCGTGCAGGCGCGCGTCGTGGCTGATGCTGCGCGGCAGCTTGACCGAAAAACGAAAGTCCTCCGGTACGCTGTCGGCCCATCGTGCGTAGGTGCTGGCGCGATGCGGGCGATAGAACGAGGAATTGATTTCCACCGCGTCAAAACGCGTGGCGTAGCGCTGCAACACGCTGGCGCCCTCGCCGAACTGTGCACGGTCGGCGGCAGGAATCGACCAGCCCGCGCAACCACAACGCACACGTGCAATGGCACCGGATGAACGAGCTGGCATGGCAGGCAAGCGGAGGGTGGCAGCACTCTATGCATGCGCGTGCGTCAGGATGTCGTGTGCATCGCGATCACGGGCGAATCACGCAGCGCTTCGATACTGGGCGCATGCCAGAAGGTCCCTCACTTGTCATCCTGCGCGAAGATACCCAAGCGTTTGTCGGTCGCAAGATCGTGCGCGTGTCCGGCAACAGCAAGCAGGACATCGCCCGTCTGGACCAGCAAAAAGTGCTGGCACTGCGCAGCTGGGGCAAACACTTCCTGATCGAATTTGCGCACTTCAGCGTGCGCATCCATTTCCTGCTGTTCGGCAGCTACCGCATCAACGAAGACAAGCCCAACGCGGTGCCGCGCTTGTGCCTGGAATTTTCCAATGGCCAGCGGCTGAACTTTTATGCCTGCTCGGTGCAGTTCATCGAGCGCCCGCTGGACGAGGTCTACGACTGGACGGCGGATGTGATGAACCCGCTCTGGGACCCCGCGCAGGCACGCCGCAAATTACGCGCCGCGCCGGCACTGCTGGCGGCCGATGCACTGCTCGACCAGACCATCTTTGCCGGCGTGGGCAACATCATCAAGAACGAGGTGCTGCATCGTATCCGCGTGCATCCGGAAAGCACCGTGGGCGCGCTACCGGCGCGCAAGCTGGGCGAACTGGTCACCCAGGCACGCGACTACAGTTTCGACTTCTACACCTGGAAAAAAGCCTTCGTGCTGAAGAAGCATTATCAGGTGCACACCAAGACCAGTTGCCCGCGCGACGGCGCGCCGCTGCAGTACCGCAAGCATCTGGGCAAGGCCGGGCGTCGCGCGTTTTTCTGCGAGGTCTGCCAGTGTCTGTACCGCGCCGACGAGGCCTGAGCTGCGCCGCGCCGCGGCCGGTAAAGCGGCGGGCGGATCGGGTAAGGCCTGCCGACGGATTGCGGTCACTCAGCACCAGCCCGCACTGGCCGACACATGCGTGCGCCTGTCGTTGGCTTGCCAATGAGCGGATGGCGATGCGTCTTCGGTGGGAGCGCTGGCGTACCGGTGCAACAGCGTTCGGGCAGATGCACTGCGCGGTTGGGCGTCGCCCGGGTGTGCAGTTTTTCGCGGTGCTGGCGGTTGGCCTGCGCATCGCATGGCCGGCGATGTGCCTTGCCTGTTTTCGGATGCTGGTGTCGACAGCGGCGCGCCCTCTATCTGGCCCGTGGCGCACTGGCAATTCGCTTGCGCAACCTGCGGCGCAATGTGAATGGCGGCTGGCCCTGCCTGACCAAACAACGAATTCCAAACGCGCGCCGGCGCGGCGCCGGCTAGATTTGCGCGTCGCACACCAGGGTTCGCCGTGTGCGGCATCGGCACTCTCATCTCATCGGTCTCCCGCATTGTGATTACCCGCAGGAAGGAAGCGCTTGTCCCGCATGTCGCCGCTGTCGCATGCACGGGCGCCATCCTGTTCTTTCTTGCCTGCCTGTTGCTGTACATGCCGCCGCCGCGCGAAACCGCGCAACACGAGGACACGTTGCAGGTGTATTTCGTGCCGCGGCCGCAACAGACGCCGCCGGCACCGCAGCAACCGCTGCAGGAGCCCGAGCGCAAACCGCGCGTTGCATCGGCCGCGCGTGCGACGCCGCCGGCCACGCACACGCCGCCACCGCCGCGGCCGCCGGCCGCCGCCACTGCCAGCGATTCGATGTCGGCCCAGCTGTATACCCGTGACGGGCGCCTGCGCATGGCGCAGGTGGACCCCATGGCGCAGACCGGCAGTGCGGTGCCGCCGGGGATGGCCGACGAACGCGCGCAGGCCAAGGCGCGCAAGATCATGGAGCGGGTCAACCCGGTGCAGTACCAGCAAACCCGCTTCGCCAAGGACTGGAAGAGCGATGGCACCCTGGGCGATGTGGCGGTGCAGGAAATGAATCGCGGCATGAAGAAGTTCAACGACATGCTCAACGGGCCGCAGACCCAGGTTGCCAAGGCGCGGCCGCCGCCGGATGTGCGCTTCAATCCCGCGCTTGCCGGCAATCAGGCCGAGATGGGCAGCGAGGCGACGGGCGATGCCTATAAATCGGCGCCGATTGCGCATGAAACGCTGCCCGACCTCAAGGGTGAAGCCAGCCGTCGCATCCGCGAGGCATTGGCGGCGCTGGAACAGCGCAGTGCGCGTTGCGATGCCTCCAGGCGCACATCGCTGTTGTCGCCGGTACGCACGCACCTGTCGGATCTGGAACGCGCCGAGCACGCCTTGAACAACGGCGCCGACCCGGTGATGGCCGCACAGATGTTGCCGCGTCAGGCCGACAGCGCCTACGACCTGGCCCGCCGCGCGCTGTGGTACGCCGATCGCCAGTTGAAGCAGTGCGCGCTGGGGTGAGGGTACGTCTGCGACGCAGCAGACCGGTTCGCAGGCCTCAGGCCAGACTCTGCCGGTAACGGTCCTTTTCTGCGCTCAGCGCGACCTCGGCACGTAGAAACACCTGGCCGATCGGCTCGTCCGGGGCAGTGGATTGCGCTTGGCCCAACAAGACGGTCAGACCCAGCGCATGTTGTTGCTGGGCGATCTCGCGCAGGCGCTGCAAGGTGCGCTCGGCGTCGGGGCCGCGCAGCACGGCGATGAATTCCGCACTGTCGGTGACGCGGTCGATGCTGTTGCCTGGCCCCTGCACCAATGCCGCGAAGGCCTGGTCGAGCTGCTGCAGGTTGCGCCCGAGCAGACGTTCGCTCTGGCGCTCGGCCAGTGCGGCCAATTCCTGCACTTCCAGAATCACCAGGTGATAACCCGTGTCGGCAACGGCCTGGCTGGCGATCGGGACGACCGGCTGCAGGATGGCATCGCGCTCGAGTTGCAGCTCGCGCTTGCGCTCGTCGAGCAGGCGCATGGCCACCCGTGCAAGCGCCTGCAGGCCGGTGCGCTGCAACTCGGTGAGCGTGCGTGGCTCGGTGTCGAGCACGCAGACCGTGCCCAGTGCAACGCCTTCTTCGGTGACCAGCGGCATGCCGGCATAGAACCGCGCGCCGGTGTCGCCGGTGACCACCGAGATATCGGCAAACCGGCTGTCCTTGCGCAAGTCGGGTACTTCCATCAAATGATCGGGGGTGCGGATGGCGTGGTCGCACACTGCCTGGCTACGTTCGGTCTGCTGCAGGCCCAGCCCCAGCCGCGCCTTGAACCATTGGCGGTCGCGGTCCACCAGCGACATCAGCGCGATCGGTGTGTCGCACAGGGACGCGGCAACCTGCACGACGTCTTGATAGGTGTCCTCCGGCAGGCTGTCGACGATGCGATAGCCATCCAGGACGTGTTGGCGAGAGGATTCGTCAGCCACGGGCATGTCTTTCATCGAATAAGCCAGGCAAGCGCGAACGCGAAAGCCGCAAGCATACCGGCAGCGCCGGTAACGTGGCGTGGATGCCGCCCCGCGGAGCGCGCAGCGTGAGACACCAACACCGCATGCCGACAACGACCGCACGTGTCGTGGTTGCGTGCCGAGCGGGCAGGGCTGCCATGGCGCACTCGCTACAGGCGAGGTGTTCGACATGTGCTGGGTGTACCGCCCGCTCTGGCGAGGTTTCGCCCGGGCCGTCTGCAGCAAGATTGCACAGCGGCAGACGGGCCCACCCGGCAGTGGCGAGCCAATGCGATTGCTGCTTCAACAGCACAGCGCATGACAGGCACTCTGCCGTATCCCTGCTGCTGTCGAGCACGCCTGCAGGCCGCGATCTCAGGGCAGCGGTGCATGTGCCCCTGGTGCTGTCGCGCCACAGCCACGCGGGAACACTCGCGGTGGCGACGCTCGTTCGGGCAACGACTGACGCGGCGGACAACCACACGCTGCATCACACATACCCCCTGCCGGCACCGGCCACGCTGCATGCAGCAGCGCAGCCGGTGTCGCAGGTGCGATCAGCGCTTGACCGGCTTGCCGTCCACGTCCAGCACCTGCACTTGGCCCAGCTTGAGTGCACGCACCGGGGCTTCGATCTTCTTCAGGTCGCCGACGATCACCCAGGTCATCGCCTCCGGCTTGATGATTTCCTTGATGGCCTTTTGCGCGGCCGGCTGGTCGATCGCTTCCAGGCGCGGCTTGAGCGTCTGCACGTAGTCGTCGGGTCGGTCGAACTGCACGATGCCTTCGATCGCACCGAGCACCGCACCGGTGGTTTCGAAGCTGCCGGGCAGGGCGCGGATGCGCTGGTTCTTGATCTTCTCGATTTCCTCGCTGGTCAGCGGCTTGTCGCCGATGATGGCGGTGGCTTCCTTGAAGATTTCGTTGGCCGATTCGGCGGTCTTGTCGGTCTGCACCGGTGCCGAGAATAGATATGGCCGCTGGCCCTGCGCGTCCATCATGCGGGTGCCGGCGCCATAGGCCCAGCGCTTGTTCTCGCGCAGGTTCATGTTCAGGCGCGAGGTGAAGGTACCGCCGAAGGCGCCGTTGGCCACGCCGATCGCCAGGTTGTCCGGCGCCTTGGTGGACGGAGCCAGCAAGCCGGCCAGGATCACCGATTGCGGTGCGTCCGGGCGGTTGATCAGGTACACGCGCGGCTTGGGCTGGGCGGCGACGTTGGCCAGGTTCTTCTTCGGCAATGCCGTGGTCGGGGCCTTCCAGTCGCCGAAGACGGCATCGAGCTGGGGGATGATCTGCGCCAGCGTGGTATCGCCGGCCACCAGGATGCGCAGGTTGTCCGGGCGCAGCCACTGGCTGTGGAAATTCTGCAGATCCTGCGCGTTGAGGCTCTTGATCGCCGCCTCGGTCCCGCTGCCGGTGAGCGGGATGCCGTACGGGTGCTGGTTGCCGAACAGCAACGGCGGCAGCGCCCGCAGCGCCAGGCTGTTGGGCTGGGTCTTTTCCTGCGCGATGCCGGACAGCCACTGGCCGCGGACGCGTTCGATGTCGGCGGCCTTGAATGCCGGGTTGCGCACGATGTCGGAGAACAGCTGCAGCGAGGGCTGCAGCTGGTCGTTGAGCGCATCCAGCGAGGCGCTGCAACTGTCCAGATCGCAGCCGACCGCCGTGATCGCGCCCAGGCGCTGGCGGCGCTGCGCCACTTCCACCGAATCCAGTGCGGTGGTGCTCTCGTTCATCAGCGCGGCACTGAAGCTGGCGGTGCCGAGCTTGTGGCCCTGGTCGGCGGCGTAGCCGGCGTCGAACAGCAACTCCACCTGGGTGACCGGGATGGTGTGGCGTTCGGCCAGGATCACCTCGATGCCGTTCTTCAACTTGCCGCGCTGCAGCTTCGGAAAGCTCAGGTCCGGGAATCGATCGGTCTGCGGCACGCCCTTGCTGCGGTCCAGCGTGGAGGCGGTGACCTTGAACGTGCCCGCGGCCGGCAGCTTGGGCGCCGGCTTGCCGGGTTCTTCGCCACGTGCCACCACCGCCTTGTCTTCGGCGGCCGGGTCGAAGTCCTTGCCGGCCGGCAGCACGGTCAGCAGGTAATCGCCCTTGCCGAACCAGGTGGCCGAGGCCTGCTTGACGCTGTCGGCGGTGGCGGCCTGGGCGCGCTGCAGATCTTTCTTGTAGGCGCCGGGGTCGCCGCGATAGACCTGGCCCTCGGCCAGGATCACCGCCTTGCCGGTGAAGCCGCCGACCTTTTCCAGCCCGCGCACGAAGCCTGCGCGGTAGGCCACCTGCGCGCGCTGCAGTTCGTCGGCGGTGGGGCCCTGGGCGATGAATTTCTTAAGTTCTTCGTCGATGATTGCCTCGACCTTGGCCGGGTCCACGCCGTCCTTCACGTCGGCCTGGATCTGTACCTGGCTGGACAGCGCGAACGGCTGCACCGAGGCGGAGACGTCGTCCACCAGATTGTCCTGATAGACCAGGCGCTGATACAGCCGCGAGGTCTTGCCGCCGCCGAGCACGGTGGTGGCCAGATCCAGCTGGATGAGGTCGTCGGTGCCCAGTTGCGGTGCGGCCCAGGTGCGGTAGATGCGCGGCTGCGAGACATGGTCGTGCTGCACGCCGCGCTTCTGCGCCGCCAGCGGGGTCACCCACGGCTGCTGGCGCGCCACCGGCTTGCCGGACGGGATATCGCCGAAGTACTGCAAGGCCTTGGCGCGCGCCTGCGCCACGGTGATGTCGCCGGCCAGTACCAGGGTGGTGTTGGCGGCGCCGTAGTTGTCGTTGAACCACTGTTTGACGTCGGCCAGCGAGGCCGCGTCCAGGTCTTCCATCGAGCCGATGGTGTCGTGCTGGTAGGGATGGTTGGCCGGGAATAGGTTGGACAGGATGTTCTGGTCCACGCGGCCATACGGGCGGTTCTCGCCCTGGCGCTTTTCGTTCTGCACCACGCCGCGCTGGGTATCGAGTTCCTGCTGGCCGATCGCACCGAGCAGGTGGCCCATGCGGTCCGATTCCAGCCACAGTGCGGTATCCAGCGCGGTGGTCGGCACGGTCTCGAAATAGTTGGTGCGGTCGAACCAGGTGGTGCCGTTCATGTCGGTGGTGCCGACCTTTTCCAGCGGCGCGAAGAAGCTGCCCTTGTTGTTTTCCGAGCCGGAGAACATCAGGTGCTCGAACAGGTGGGCAAAGCCGGTCTTGCCGGCCGGCTCGTCGCCGGAGCCGATGTGGTACCAGATGCTCACCGCCACCACCGGCGCCTTGTGGTCTTCGTGCACCACCACGGTCAGGCCGTTGGGCAGGGTGAAGCGGGTATAGGCGATATCGGGAATGGCGCTGCTGGCCGCGCTCTTGGACAGGCTGGCCGGGGCGGCAGCAACGGCGGGGGCAACGGAACCGGCAGCGACGCCAAGCACACCGGCGATCAACAGGGACAGCGGACGCAGCATGTGACACTCCAGGACAGGGCAATCGGCCGAGGGTAGTGGCTGCTTGGCGGCGGGGCAAATGCGGATCGGCAGGGACCGGCCTGGCGGCTCACCGCGTTCGGTGCCGGGCAGGAGCCGGGCGCCGGCGCGTCGCTCGCGCGGCGCATTGCCACGGCACGACGGCCAGGCGAGCGCCAGCGCCACGACTCAAGTTGCTCGTCGCCTCGCCGTTACCTGGGGCGACCTATCCTGACCAGACGCCGCCTGCCGATCACGCCATGACCGTCCTGTTGCCGCCCGTGCCGATGCCCGTCGATGACGCCCTGCGCGTGGAGGCGGTGCGCCGGCTGGGCGTGCTGGATACCGAGGCCGAGGCCGAATTCGACGATATCGCCTGGCTGGCTGCGCACGTCAGCGGCGCCACGATGGCGCTGGTGTCGCTGCTGGATACCGACCGCCAGTGGTTCAAGGCGCGTTGCGGCACCGATCTGGAAGGCACCCCGCGCAGCGCCTCGTTTTGCGCCCACGCGATCATGGACACCGAGTTGATGGAAGTGCCCGATGCCGAAGCCGACCCGCGCTTCGTCAACAACCCACTGGTGATCGCTGCCCCCGGCGTGCGCTCGTATGTCGGGGTGCCGTTGATCGGGCGCGAAGGCTACGCCTACGGCACCTTGTGCACGCTCAGCACCCAGCCGCGCATGCTCGAGGACAGCCAGAAACAGGCCCTGATCCGTCTCGCCCGCCAGGCCGCCAAACAGCTGGAAGCGCGGCGCGACCGGCTGGACGCGCAGGCGCAGCGGCAGACCTTGAGCATGTTGCTGGAAGCCATGCCCGACGGCGTGGTGGCGTGCGGCACCGACGGCTTGCTGCGCGAGTTCAATCACGCCGCCCGGCAATGGCATGGCACCGATCCGCGCCTGCTGCCACCTGAACAATGGGCGCTGCATTTCGATCTGTACACCGCCGATGGCAACAGCCTGCTGCCCACCGAGGAAATCCCGCTGCTGCGTGCCTGGCGTGGCGAACACGTACGCAATGCCGAATTGGTCATTCGCGCCACCAACCAGCCGCCGCGCAGCGTGCTCTGCAATGCGGACCCGGTGGTCGGCGAAAAGGGCACGGCGTTGGGCGCGGTGTGCGTGATGCACGACATCACCCAGCTCAAGGATGCCTCGGCCGCACTGGCCGGCGAACGCGCGCGCCTGCAGGCTCTGGTGGACGCCTCGCAGGACGTGGCCATCATGGCATTCGACCCGCAGGGCCGTCTGGAACTCTTCAATCCCGGCGCCGAGCGCCTGCTCGGTTACCGGGCCGAGGAGGTGCTGGGCACCTGCCCGGCGCAGTTCCATCTGCCGGCCGAACTGGAGCGGCACATGGCGACGCTGGCGTTGTCGCCCCCTTCGTACCTGAAACTGGCTGCGGCCGCGGCTGGCGATGTGCTGGCCGAAGAACTCTGGACGCTGGTACGCAAGGACGGCGATCTGCGTCGCGTGCGCCTGTGTTTCAACGTGATCCACGATGCGCAGCAGGGCCTGGCCGGGTATCTGGCGATGGCCATCGACGTCACCGCCGAACTGCAGGCGCAAGCCGCCGCGCAGCTGGCCGCCGAACGGTTCACCGGTGCATTCGAAACCGCGCCACAAGGCATGGCCATCGTGTCGCTGGAAGGTGAGTGGCGCGACGTCAATCCGGCGCTGTGCGGCATCCTGGGCTATTCGCGCGAGCAATTGCTGCGCACCACCTTCCAGCAGATCACCCATCCCGACGATCTGCAGATGGACCTGCAATTGGTCCAGGACCTGATCGACGGAAAACGCGACAGTTACAGCCTGGCCAAGCGCTACATCAGCCAGCACGGCGCGGTGATCTGGGCGCAGCTGTCGGTGTCGCTTGTGCGCGATAGCAGCGGTGCGCCGGTGCATTTCGTTTCGCAGATCCAGGACGTGACCGAGCGCCACGTGGCCGCCGAGCGGCTGGCCGAAAGCGAAGCGCGCCTGCGCGCGATCAGCGACGCCACGCCCACCCTGGTGGCCCAGTTCGATGCCGGGCAGCGCTACCTGTTCGCCAATGAAGCGCATCGCCACTGGCTCGGCGTGGAGCCTGCCAGCCTGGTCGGTCGCCACATTACCCAGGTACTGGGCGAAGACCTCAGCACCGCCGCGCGCGCTGCGCTGGCACAGGTGGTGGCCGGGCAGCGCGCCAGTTTCGAACATGTCCTGGGCGGCAGCACACCGCGCGATGTGGAAGTCACCCTGGTGCCCGAAACGCAGACTGCCACGCCCACGCAGGGCTTTTTCCTGATGGCCCACGATGTCACTGCGCACAAGACCCTGCACCGCCTGATGCACGAGCGCGCCACCCGCGATGCCTTGACCGGCCTGCCGAACCGGCACGCATGGTGCGAAGCGCTGCAGGTGGCGGTTGCGCAGGCGCAACAGCAGCAACGCGCGGTGGCCGTGATGTTCCTGGATCTGGACGGCTTCAAGCGCATCAACGATGTCCACGGACACCGTGCCGGCGATGCGGTGCTGGTGGCGTTCGGCAGCTGCCTGCAACGCGCGGCAGGCGAGCGCTATCTGGTGGCGCGTCTGGCCGGCGACGAATTCGTCGTGTTGCTGGACGGGTTGGAAGATGCGCAGGCCGAATGCGCCGCGGTGGCAGAGCGTATCCGCACGCTTGCCGCAGAAGGCGCCACGTTTGGCGATGAGCATCTGCCGATCCAGCCCAGCATCGGTGTGGCCTGGCAACACGGCGCACAAGCCGAGGCGTCCAGTTTGATGCATGCCGCTGACGAGGCGATGTATGCAGCCAAGCGCGCGCGGCAGCCAGAGGGGCAAGCGCCTCGATCTTAGGCGTGGCGTGGTGTGGGTGCGGGGCAGCTCATGCGCACTGCCGGAAACTGCGTACTTCTGCTGTTAGGTGCAAACCCAAACCGCAAAACGCAAACCGCAAATAGCCAGTGCCTGACTGCGTGACGGTGGGCATCGGATCGGCGCGGCAGCCAACGGTTGCCGGCGGCGTCAAGCGAGTGGGACGACGCAGAGCACACCGATGGCACACGCCAACGGGCTATCGCGTGGGACAGCCTCGCCGGGAAGACGCCGCGCCCGCGTCGCAAAAAGGCAACGATACGCGTCCGTGCCTGGGGAACGCTCGATAGAGCGCGTCGAGACCGACCCCGGCACGTTGCGCGCCGCGGTTGATGCTCAGGTGCCCGGTCAGTCGCTTTACAGCACCCCACCATCGCTTCGCGCAGGCTGCCGTGGTGGGGTCGGCCCACGATTGCGGCGAACCCTGATGCGGACGCACGGCAGATGGCGGTCTTCTTGTGCCGATCCCAAACCATCAGTCGCCGTGATTGCTGCACATGCCACCGACATCGCCTGCCGCACAGGCGCGAGCGCTCGTGTGCGTGGCAGGCGATATCGCTCACGCACGTCGCCTGTGCTCGTGCACAGCGTGCTTGGCGGCCGCCGGCTTCGTAGCGGCAAGCGCGTTCGCTGCGCCACGTACCGGCGGTGTTCCGGCATCCGATGTCAGCCGGAACACCGCCACGGCGCGGGTCAGGTCTGCTGCCTGGTCTTCCATGCTGCGCGCGGCCGCGGTGGCTTCTTCCACCAATGCGGCGTTTTGCTGGGTCATTTCGTCCAGTTGCATCACCGTGGTGCTGACCTGTTCGATGCCGGCGCTTTGTTCGGTGCTGGCCGCGGTGATCTCGGCCATGATGTCGGTCACGCGCTTCACCGAGCTGACCACCTCGGTCATGGTGCTGCCGGCCTGTTGCACCAGCTCCGAGCCTTGCGCCACTTTTTCTACCGAATCGGAAATCAGCTGCTTGATTTCCTTGGCAGCACCGGCCGAGCGCTGCGCCAGGGCGCGCACTTCGGTGGCGACCACGGCAAAGCCACGGCCTTGCTCGCCTGCGCGCGCTGCTTCCACGGCCGCATTCAGCGCCAGGATGTTGGTCTGGAAGGCGATGCCGTCGATCACCCCGATGATGTCGGAAATACGCGCCGACGATTGCGTGATCGCCTGCATGGTGCTCACCACTTCCTGCACCACGCGGCCGCCGCTCTCGGCCACATCGCCGGTGCCCTTGACCAGTTGGTTGGCCTGGCGCGCGTTGTCGGCGTTCTGGCGCACGGTGGAGGTGAGTTCTTCCATCGAAGCGGCGGTTTCTTCCAGGTTCGCTGCCTGATGCTCGGTGCGCGTGGACAGGTCGGCATTGCCGCTGGCGATCTCGCCTGCCGCGGTATTGATCATCTCGGCCGAGTGCTGGATGCCCTGCACGATGCTGGTCAATTGGATGGCGGTGCGGTTGGCTGCATCGGCCAGGCGACCGAACGCGCCTTCGTAATGCGACTCCACGCGCTGCGACAGGTCGCCGTCGGCGATCGCGGCCATGATGCGGCCCACATCGTCCAACCCGGCGTCGGCCTGCTGCATCAGCCGGTTCAGCGCCTGCACCATTTCCGCAAACGCGAACTGGTAATGCGATTGGTCGCCACGTGCGGAGAAATCGCCGCGCGCAGCTGCATCGGCCAGGCGCGCGATGTCGCTGTTGATTGCAGACAGATTCTCTTTCACCGTATCCAGCGCCTGATGCAAGGCTGCGCGCTGGCCGGGCAGGCGACGCATGTCGCGGCGCAGATCGCCACGGCCGTAGTCGCTCATCACGTCCATCGCTTCGTTGATGGCATCTAGATGTTCGAATACCACCGTGTTGACGCCGTGCGCCAGCGTGCCGTAATCGCCGGGGAAATCTTCCGGAATGCGGTGCGCGATGTTCTCGCCTTGCTGCAGGCGGATCATGGTCTGCATCTCGCCGTTGAAGCGCTGCAGCTGGGTCTGCATCTGCTGCATGCTGTGCATCAGCTGGCCGGTTTCATCGCGCGATTCCACGCGGATGTCGTTGTCGAAGCGGCCCGAGGCGATGGCTTCGGCAGTGCGCGAGGCAGCGCGCAGCGGCGCGGCCATGGCCGAGGCGATCAGCCAGCACAGCCCGATCACCAGCGCCACCAGGGCGCCGCCGATCAAGGTCAGGGTGCGCGTGAAACCCCACGCCTGCACTTGGATGTCTTCGGCATACACGCCCATCACCAGCACCCAGTTCCAGGCCGGAAAGGTCTTGGCATAGCTGATCTTCGGTAGCTGTTCCTTCTTGCCCGGCTTGGGCGCGTCGTAATAGCTGAAGCCGTCGCCGCTATCGATGGCGGTCTTGATGTCGCGATACACGTATTGCCCGGCATCGCTCTTGTAGTCGGTCATGTCGGTGCCGACCGGGCGCTTGGGATGCATCAGGATGCGCATCTGCGGGTCGACGATGAAGAAGTAATCCACCCCGTCGTTGGTGCGCATGTCGGCCAGCGTGGTGCGCGCGGCTTCCTTGGCTTGCTCCAGGCTCAGCTCGCCGGCTTTGACCTTGTCGGCATAGTGCTGCATCACCGTCAGGCCCATCTCCACCTCGGTCTTGACGCTGAGCTTGCGCGCCTCCACCAGATCCAGATATTGCAGGCGCGCGGCGGCCATCGCCAGCAGGATCACGCCCACGGTCAATAGCGTGCACAACAGGACGAACTTTCGGGTGAGCGGGAGATTGGCAACAGAACGACGCAAGAGGGAAACAACAGGCATGACAACGACATCCAGAACGCGCGCACGGCGCTACATCATGGATAGCGGCTGATTCACATGCAGGTTGAATACTAACTGCGGCAGCGTCCGCTCAGGCGATGCAACAACGTGCCAATGCAATGTAGGAGCGCACCGGCCGCGACAAGACGTATCGGTAACGTTCCTCGCGCCCGCGCGCTGCTACGGAAGCATCAGCATTGGTCCATCGATGCAACGGCGGACACGCACTGCGTGTCCGCCGCATTGCATCAACCTGCAGCGCAGAAGCCGAACTCGGCAGTGGCGCCGGGCGCCAGCGTGCGGTTGAAGTCCACGCCGCTGGCCTGGAGTGTGGTGCCGCTCTGTGACCAGGTAACGTTCCAGGCGTTGTTGACGGTGCCGGTGACTGTCAGCGAGATCGACCAGTTGCCGCTGGCGGTGCCAGTATTGGTGACCTGCACGCGGTTGCAGTAGCCACCGTTCCAGGTACTGTCCGGGATCACCTTGGTACTGAAGCCCGCGCTTGGCGTCGGGGTTGGCGTCGGTGTCGGTGTCGGCGTGGGGGTCGGCGTTGGCGTCGGTGTGCTGTTGCTTACCGTTCCCCACAGCGTCCGCAACAAGGTCATCTTGTCTTCGCGCACGCTGATCCAGTCGTCGCGCAGGATGCCGCCGGTATCGCCGCTATTGGGGTTCCACGACCAATAGAACCCTTCGTTGATGCCCTTGCCACGCAGGTACTTCACCAGCGCGTCCTGCCAGACTTTGTCGCGCGCATCGCCTTCGCCGTACTTGCCGCCGAATTCGCCCAGCAGCAGTGCGTGATTGCCGGCAAACTGGCCGAAATGGCGGTCCCAGATCGCAGGCATGTTGTTGGGGAAGTTGCTGTCGTTGAAGTACGACTGCACGAACACGTCCGGGCCGTACACATGCGGTGCCAGCAACAGTCGGTTGGCCGGAATGTTCAATGGGGTGCAGGCCAGCGGCTGCAGGCTGCCACCCCAGAAGATGCCGCCATTGGTCGAACACACCGGGTTGTCGGTGATGCCTTCCACCGCAATGATCCACTTCGGCGCCACCGCAAGCACGGCGGCAGAACCGCGCTCGGCGGCCTTGTTCCAGTCGGTGGCGGCGTTGCCCGTGCCCCAGGTCGCGGCGCCGTGCGGCTCGTTCTTCAGATCCACGCCGATCACCCTCGGCACGTTCTTGTAGCGGTTGGCGACAAAGCGCAGATCGTCCAGCCATTGCGCTTCGGAATATGAACTGGTGTACCACAGCTCGGAAATCGCCGCGCAATCGGGCGTGTGGTGATCCAGCAGCACATACATGCCGCGTGCGTTGAATTCGTTGATCACCTTGTCGAGGATCTGCAGCGAGGTCAGGCCCTGCAGATCGGCGTTGCGGCTGTAGTCGATGCTGCTGGGCATCTGGCCGCTACGCAGCGTGGCCGGGCAAAACGGCAGGCGCACCGCGTTGAAGCCCAGGCCCTGCATCTGGTTGATCATCTCCTTCCAGTTGCGTGCCCACAGGCCATGCATGACATGGTTGCCGGTCTCGAAGCCGAACACGTTGACGCCCTTGAGCTGAACCACGTTGCCGTTGTCGTCGACGATCTTGTTGTTGCTGACCGAATAGCTGAAAGCCGGTGCGGCTGTGAGCGCTAACATCGTTGCCAATGCGAGCGTACTTGCAGTCCTGAAAATGGACATGATGGTCTCCCTGGATGACCGAACTCGACGGCCGAGTGCGGTGAGGGGGGCATCTTGGTCTTCGGCTGCGCCGTGTGGCGTGACCGCTGCCACAGAAGAGCGCAGTGGCGCACCGATCACACGCAAGCTGCGGGCGAGGTCGCTTTCCCGCACACTATCGCTGCTGCGTGCTGTCCGCAGGCTGTCCTTTTTGTCCCCCGGAGTGTCCCTCAATGTCCTTGTTGCGTGCCGAAATGGCGCAATGGCGCGCCTCCCCCGCGCGCGAACTCATGGCCGGTGCGGTCGCCACATTTGCGCTGATTCCCGAAGTGATTGCATTCGCGTTCGTCGCCGGGGTGGATCCGCAGGTGGGCCTGTTCGCATCCTTCGTGATCGGCATCGTGATCGCGTTTTGCGGGGGGCGGCCGGCAATGATTTCGGCTGCGGCCGGCTCGGTGGCGCTGGTGGCTGCACCGCTGGTGGCCGCGCACGGGTTGCCCTATCTGCTGGCCGCCGGCCTGCTCGCTGGCATGGTGCAGATCCTGTTCGGGTTGTTGCGCCTGGGCGTGCTGATGCGCTTTGTCAGCAGTTCGGTGCGCACCGGTTTCGTCAACGCGCTGGCCGTGCTCATCTTCGCAGCGCAACTGCCGCATCTGCTCGGGGCCAACCTGACCACCTGGGTCATGCTGGGCGCAGGCCTGGCCATCATCTACGGCCTGCCGCGTCTGCGCCTGCCGGGGCTGTCGGCGATTCCCTCGCCCCTGCTGTGCATCCTGCTGCTCAGCGTGGCCGGCACTGCGCTGCATCTGCCGCTCAAGACGGTGGCCGATCTGGGCAAGCTGCCCAACGCGCTACCGTTCCTGCAATGGCCGGCGGTGCCGTTGACGCTGGAGACGCTGCGCATCATCGCGCTGCCGGCACTGGCCATTGCCATGGTGGGCCTGCTCGAGTCGATGATGACCGCGCGCGTGGTCGATGAACTCACCGACACGCCCAGCAACAAGAACCGCGAATGCACCGGCCTGGGCATCGCCAACGCGGCGGCCAGCCTGTTCGGCGGCATCGCCGGCTGCGGCATGATCGGGCAGACCGTGGGCAACGTGAAATACGGCGGCCGCGGCCGGCTGTCCACGTTGTTTGCCGGCGTGTTCCTGCTGATCCTGATGGTGCTGCTCAAGCCGTGGGTGTCGCAGGTGCCGGTGGTGGCGCTGGTGGCGATCATGGTGATGGTGTCGGCAGAGACCTTCGACTGGCGCTCGCTGCGCACCGTGGTGACCCACCCGCGCACCTCCAGCGTGGTGATGCTGGCCACCGTGGCGGTCACATTGTTCACGCACAACCTGGCGGCAGGTGTGGCGGTCGGCGTGCTGCTGAGCGGGGTGTTCTTCACCTTCAAGGTGGCCGGGTTGCTGCAGATCGCGCATCACGATGGCGCGGATGGCGTGCGCACCTACAGCGTGCGCGGGCAGGTGTTCTTCGCCTCGGCCGATGTGTTCATCGACGCCTTCGACGCACGCGAGGTGCCCGGCCGCGCAGTGGTGATCGATGTCGGCCGCGCGCACTTCTGGGACATCACCGCGGTGGCGGCACTGGACAAGGTGGTGCAGCGTTTGCGTCATCACGGGCTGGACGTGCAGGTGAAAGGCCTGAATGCCGGCAGCCGCCGCCTGATGCAGCGGCATGCCTTGGGCGAAGACGCGCTGGAATCGGCACTGCCTTAGAGCGTGTTATTCACGTTGAGATGGAATGCGCCTGGCACGCCTGCGGCGCGTCATCCCGGGCTGTCCGTGCGCTGAGCGCGGCTGCGAGCGAATTCAAGTTCCGGCGGGCGACGCCGATGATTCGGCATCCTCATTGCCGGTCGTCGCTGTGATGCCAGTGGGTTTCAGCCCGAGATGTGTACCTGCGTGCCAAGCCCGGCATGACGGGTTCGTGTCCGCCCGCCGGAGGGCGCAGCCGTGACCAACGCACCGTTGCTGGAGCGGATGGTGGACCTGACCGCCATCCGCGATGCGGACCTGCTCGATCTGAGCCTGTTGCGCACCGTGCGCGAAGTCTGCGCGGCCGAAGAACTTTCGCTGCTGCGCATCGCCCCGGACAGCAACAGCATCGCCGAAACGCGCCTGCGCGACGATGGCCGGCTGGCGCTGACGGTGGCGGAGATCCACGATGCGCGCACGCGCATCCAGCTGGCCGAGGTGCATGGGCCGGGCGATGTGGTGCAGCTGCACGAAGACGGCCGCGCCCTGCTGGTCTACCCGATGATGGAAACGCGCGGCATCCGGACCTGCCTGCGGGTGGGCGGGACGCGTATTCCCGGCGTTGCCGAGCAAGCGATGCTGCAGGGCTTTGCGCGCTTCTTCCAGAACTACCGCAGCCTGCTCGACGATGCCCAGCGCGATGCGCTGACCGGCCTGCGCAACCGCAAGACCTTCGACGATGTGATCCTGCGGCTGTTTGCCGGTGGTGCCGACTCCGCCGCAGAGCAGGGCGTGTGGCTGGGCATCGTGGACATCGATCACTTCAAGCGCGTCAACGACACCTTCGGGCATCTGTATGGCGATGAGGTACTGCTGCTGGTCGCACAGCTGATGCAGCGTGCATTTCGCCAGGACGACCTGCTGTTCCGCTTCGGCGGCGAAGAGTTCGTGATCGTGTTGCGCGGCGTGGACCGCGACACGGCCGTGAGTCTGTTCGAGCGATTCCGGCTGGCGGTGGCCGAGCACCTGTTCCCGCAGGTGGGGCAGGTCACGCTCAGCACCGGCATCGTCGAACTGACGCACGGTCGGCTGATCAGCGAAATGCTGGACGAAGCCGACAAGGCGCTGTACTGGGCCAAGCAGAACGGCCGCAATCGCGCGGCGGTCTATGCTGAGCTGATTGCCGGTGGGCAATTGCAGCAGGTTGCGCAACCAGTGGGCAGCATCGATCTGTTCTAGGCGCCAGCGCGGCGCTGAAACAGGCCAGAGCTCTTGGCCGTGGATGCAGACACGAAGCTTCTGCAGTATTCATCGCACCCGCATCGCATGCTTCGGCGCAGCCGCAGGTATCGGCCTGCACGCGATGCTGGCTACACTCCAGGGCTATCCATGATGCGGGGTGTGCAATGAAGCGAGTTGCCGTAGGACTTCTGGCGATGGCGGTCTCGGCCGCACTGATGGCGGCCACGCCGAGTTTCGATGGCGCGCGCATCTCGCGCGACGTCAAGGAACTGGCCTCCGACGCCTATGAAGGCCGCGGCCCGGCCACTGCCGGCGAAGAAAAGACCATTGCCTACCTGAGCGAGCAGTTCGCCGAAGCCGGCCTGCAGCCGGGCGGCGACCTGGCCAACGGCAAGCGCGGCTGGACCCAGGCGGTGCCGTTGCGGCGCGCCGATATCGTCGGCACGCCGACCATTGCGGTGCAGAACGCGGGCAAGCCGCAAACGCTGACCCAAGGCAAGCAAATCGCCATCCGTGCCGCGCTGGATGGCTCATCCAAAGTGGAGATCGCCAACGCGCCGCTGGTGTTCGTCGGCTACGGCGTCAAGGCGCCCGAGCGCAACTGGGACGATTTCAAGGGTGTGGACCTGAAGGGCAAGATCGCGGTGGTGCTGATCAACGACCCGGATTTCGAAACCGGCAAGGGCGACTTCGACGGCACCGGCATGACCTACTACGGCCGCTGGACCTACAAGTACGAAGAAGGCGCGCGCCAGGGCGCACTCGGCGTGCTGGTGGTGCACGAAACCGCGCCTGCCTCGTATGGCTGGGACACGGTGGCCAGCTCCAACACCAACACCATGTTCGACGTGGTGCGCGACAACCCGCGCAGCGCGCATCCCACGCTGGAAGGCTGGATCCAGCGCGATCTGGCCACCGAGCTGTTCAAGCACGCCGGGCTGGATTTCGAGACCTTGAAGAAGCAGGCGCAGACGCGCGGGTTCAAGCCGGTCGAGCTCAAGGACCAACGTTTGAGCGCCAGCTACCAGGTCAAATCCGATGTGATCACCTCGCACAACGTGGTGGCGCGGCTGGAAGGCAGCAAACATCCGGACGAGACGCTGATCTACAGCGCGCACTGGGACCATATCGGCGTGGGCAAGCCGGATGCACGCGGCGACACCATCTTCAATGGGGCATTGGACAATGCCAGCGGTACCGCCGCGCTGCTGGAGCTGGCGCGTGGCTTCGCCCAGGGGCCAACGCCTGAGCGCTCGGTGGTCTTCCTGGCGGTCACCGCCGAAGAAAAGGGCCTGCTGGGCTCGGAATTCTACGCCTCCAAGCCGCTGTACCCGCTGGACACCACGGTGGCGGTGATCAACATGGACGGCATGAATCCGTTCGTGCCCTCGCGCGACTTCGGCATCTACGGCACGGCAAAGCTCGAGCTGCTCGATCAACTGAAGAGCGTGGCCGCGCAATCCAAGCTGCGTTACACGCCCGATCCCAAGCCGCAGGCCGGGTATTTCTTCCGTTCCGATCATTTCTCGTTCGCCAAGCGCGGCGTGCCGGCGCTGTCGTATGCAGCCGGCCAGGATTGGGAAGTGGGCGGCGTGGCGGCAGGAAAGGCGGCCGCCGACGACTACACCGCCAAGCGCTATCACCAGCAAGGCGACGAATGGAAGCCGGATTGGACCTTCGCCGGCGCCGCCCGCGACCTGGGCGTGCTGTATGCATTGGGCCAGCAGCTGGCCGACTCGCGCCAGTGGCCGAACTGGAGCCAGGATTCGGAGTTCCGCGCTACCCGCGACGCCAGCGCGGCGGCACGCAAGTAAGACGGCTCACAACGTCATTGCGTGAGGACCAGGGCGGCTGCCCTTGCGCGATGGCGCATGTGCCATATCGATATGCCGCGTTTGAATAAGCCTTGCCTGCCATGCGGTTTGTGCTTGCTGTTGTCGGTCACAGCAAACGGCGAACGTTCGGTGCAATGCCCTCCTGCTGGCGGCATGGATGCCGCATCGCGCCCCAGATGCATTCACGGCGTGTCCGGCGAGCGGCGAGGGCACTGCGCACGCGACACGCCGGGCCTGAGGATCGCCGAGCGCTCGCAGACGTCATTGATGCCTCGATCAAGCGGTTGCATCAGCAAACAAACCACGTGCGATGAGCCGCTTTCCCGGGCATCGCGCAACTGTCTGGTGCGGCGAGGACGCCGCATACTCGACCAATCAAGCTGTTGCCGCAGGCCTTGAGAACGTTCGACCACCGCAATGCCTGGAATTCCAGAGCGCCTTGAGCGATGCAGAGCGACCAACCAATCGCTTGTCCCAACCTCTGACCGCATCGGCACAACGCAACGCCAGCGCCCCGTCGCCGCAACCGATTGCACGCCATGGCACACCAATTGCACCTCTCCGGCAGGATGGCCCGGCCAGCGGTCCGTGACAGGGTCTGCGCTAGGCTGCAATCTGTTGGGGTTGCGTTCGGTCGGTGCGGCGTAGTCTGCCGCGCGGTCCTCGTGGGGGAGGGCGAAGACCGTACGCGGCGTTCGTTCCTTTAACGGTCGATTCTTTAGGATGAGCTGCGAGGTGAGATTGCAGCCAGGAGAACTTGTGCATCGGAGTGGTTTCAGAGCGTCTTGGTCGTACACCGTCGGGCTCGCCCGCTCGGCCGCGTGCCAGGCAACATCGCACTGCATGGCGGGGATGGACCTCCCGTGTCAGCCCGCACTGTCGTCCTCGCGCGACGGGCAGCCCTGATGGATGGCACCGTGACTCCTTCCCCGACAACGACTGCAATGCCCCCCGTTTCCGCCCTCGATGCCGGCACGCCCACGCTGCCGCCGGAAGCACCGCTGGCGATGCCCGAACAGAACCTGCGCGAAGGTAGCTTGCAGGTGCGCCACCAGCGCACTTCGCCGCCCGGCATCGGCGTGCGCCGCTTCTATTTGATCGGCGGCACCTTCGCCACCACCGCCATCGCCGTGTGGGTGATGCTCAGCGTGCTGTGGCCCGACGGCATCAGCGTGCTGGAAGGCTGCCTGCTCGGCCTGTTCGTGTTGCTGTTCGCCTGGATCGCCATGTCCTTCGCCAGCGCCGTGGCTGGTTTCGTCACCGTGGTGGCGCGCGCCGGCCGCAAGCTCGGCATCGACCCGGAGCAACCCCTGCCCACGCTGCGTTCGCGCACCGCGTTGTTGATGCCCACCTACAACGAAGACCCGCGCCGGCTGTTGGCCGGCCTGCAGGCCATCTACGAATCGGTCGCCGAGACCGGCCAGTTGGAGCATTTCGATTTCTTCGTGCTCAGCGACACCACCCGCGAGCACATCGGCCGCGCCGAGGAGCTGGTCTATAACGAACTTTGCGATCGCGTCGACGGGCATGGCCGCATTTTCTACCGCCGCCGCGCCGACAACGCCGCGCGCAAGGCCGGCAATGTGGCCGACTGGGTGCGTCGCTTCGGCGGCAGCTACCCGCAGATGCTGATCCTGGACGCCGATAGCGTGATGACCGGCGACACCATCGTGCGGCTGGTCGCCGGCATGGAAAACAACCCGGACGTGGGCCTGATCCAGACCTTGCCGGCAGTGGTCAACGGGCAGACCCTGTTCGCCCGCATGCAGCAGTTCGGCGGGCGCGTGTACGGGCCGATCATCGCCTTCGGCGTGGCCTGGTGGCACGGCGCCGAGAGCAATTACTGGGGCCATAACGCCATCATCCGCACCCAGGCCTTCGCCGACCACGCCGGCCTGCCGTCGCTGCGCGGGCGCAAGCCGTTCGGCGGGCATGTGCTCAGCCACGACTTCGTCGAAGCGGCGCTGATGCGGCGCGGCGGCTGGGCCATGCACATGGTGCCGTACCTGCAGGGCAGCTACGAAGAAGGCCCGCCCACGCTGACCGACCTGCTGATCCGCGACCGCCGCTGGTGCCAGGGCAACCTGCAGCACGCCAAGGTGGTGAGCGCCAAAGGCCTGCACTGGATCAGCCGCATGCACATGCTGATCGGCATCGGGCATTACTTCACCGCGCCGATGTGGGGTCTGTTGATGCTGATCGGCATCGGCATTCCGCTGGCCGGCGGCGGTATCGATCTGGCCGGCGACCTGCCGTTCTCGCCCGCCCGTTACTGGCACGGCAGCAGCCAGGGCAATGCGATCTGGATCTTCATCTGCACCATGTTCGTGTTGCTGGCGCCCAAGCTGCTCGGCTACATCGCGTTGCTGCTCAACCCGCGCGAACTGCGCGCCTGCGGTGGTGCCTTCCGCGCTGCGGTGAGCATCCTGCTGGAGACCGTGCTGGCCGCCCTGATGGCGCCGGTGGTGATGTACCTGCAGTCGCGCGGTGTGTTCGAGGTCCTGGCGGGCAAGGATTCGGGCTGGGATGCGCAGGTGCGCGACGACGGCAAGCTGTCGTGGCCGGCGCTGTTTCGCAGCTATGGCGGTCTGACCGTGTTCGGCCTGTTCATGGGCGCGGTGGCCTACGCGGTCTCGCCCGCGCTGGCCGCCTGGATGGGGCCTGTGATCGTCGGCATGGCGTTGTCGATTCCGGTGGTGGCGCTGACCTCGCTGCGTCGCACCGGCATGGCGCTACGCCGCGCCGGCATTTTCTGCATCCCCGAAGAACTCGACCCGCCCAAGGTGCTGGTGCGTGCCTCCGAGCTGCGCCGCGCCGCTGCGCTGGAACCGTCGCTGATCTGAGTGTGCGTCGGCGCCGGCCTCATTGGCCGGCGCTGTGGCGCGGTCGCATGCAGAGGCCCGTGGCGATCGGCGGGCCTCAAGCCTCTGGCGCCGGTTGATCTGGCCCACCCCTCGCGCAAGGCATAATGCCCAGCCCGCAAGCGGAGCTGGATGATGCTGGAAGTGATCGAACGCGAGACCGGACCGAACCCGCAATGGAGCGTGCTGTGGCTGCATGGCCTGGGCGCCGATGGCAGCGACTTCGCCCCGATGGTGCCCGAGCTGGTACGCCCGCAGTGGCCCGCGCTGCGCTTCGTGTTCCCGCATGCGCCGATCCGCCCGATCACCATCAATAACGGCGTGCGCATGCGCGGCTGGTACGACATCGTCGGCATGGATTTCGCCCAGCGCGCCGACAAGGCCGGCATCGCCGAATCGGTCACCCAGGTCGAGGCCTTGATCGCCCATGAGCAGAGCCGCGGTATCGCGCCGGAGCGCATCCTGCTGGCCGGCTTCTCGCAAGGCGGCGCCGTGACCCTGGCCGTTGGCCTGCAGCGCAGCGTGCCGCTGGCCGGGCTGATCGCCATGTCCACCTATCTGCCGGATCCGGCCGCGGCCGCCAGCCAGTTGCAGCCGGCCGCCCTGCGCCAACCGCTGTTCATGGCGCATGGCACGGCCGACCCGGTGGTGCCGTTCGCGGCCGGCCAGGCCAGCATGCAGACCTTGCGCACGCTGGGTTTCGCACTGGATTGGCACACCTACCCGATGGGCCACCAGGTCTGCCTGGAAGAGATCGAGGCCTTGCGCGACTGGATGCAGGCGCGCTTCACCGCTGCCTGAGCCCATGGCCCAGCGCGCACCGCAGATCGCCTGGATGCCGGACCTGTGCCGGCTGCCGCGGTTGGGCGCGATGCTGGGCCTGGCCGAGCTGGTGGTGCTGGTGGTGACCTTGGTCCCCGACGCCGGCGCGCGCAGCATCACGTTGTCGCGGTTCCTCTCCGCCAGCGGCCTGGCGCTGTGGCTGGCGTTGGCGGTCACCGTGCTGCTGTGCGTGTTACGGCCCACCTTGTCGCGATTGCCGCCACGGCTGGGCGGGCTGAGCGCCTTGCTGATCGCTGCCGTGGTGGCGATGCTCGGTGCCGGCATCGTGCACGGCCTGTATGCGGTGCTCGGGCAGGTCCCGCTGGGCGCGCAGGTCGGCTTCTGGCGGTTCACGCTCGGCAGTGCGGCCACGGTGGTGCTGATCACTGCGCTGGCGCTGCGCTACTTCTATGTCAGCGACCGCTGGGAGGCGCAGGTGCAGGCCAATGCACGCGCCGAGGCGGATGCCCTGCAGGCGCGCATTCGCCCGCACTTCCTGTTCAACAGCATGAACCTCATCGTCAGCCTGCTGCGGCGCGATCCGGTGGTGGCCGAACAGGCGGTGCTGGACCTGTCGGATCTGTTCCGCGCCGCCCTCGGCGCCGGCGAGGGCGTCTCCACCTTGCGTGCCGAATGCGAACTGGCCGAACGCTATCTGGCAATCGAATCGCTGCGCCTGGGCGAGCGCCTGCAAGTGCGCTGGCACCGCCAGGAACCGTTGCCGTGGGAGCTGCCGATGCCGCGCCTGGTGCTGCAGCCGCTGGTCGAAAATGCGGTACTGCATGGCGTTTCGCGCATGCCCGAAGGCGGTACGCTATACCTGTCGCTGCGTCAGCGCGGCAACCAGCTGCAGATCCGCATCGTCAATCCGGCGCCGCAGCCCGGCACCCAGTTGCCGCTGCTGGCCGGCGCCGGGCATGCCCAGGCCAGCATCTCGCACCGGTTGGCGTTCCAGTTCGGCGCCGGGGCACGGATGGCGGCCAGCTGGGCTGAAGGCTACTATGCCTGTGAGATCACATTGCCGCTGCCGTGAGGGGAAAGTCACTGCAGCGAGGGGGAGTCCATGACGGCCACGCAAGTGCGGGTGCTGATCGCCGATGACGAGCCACTGGCGCGCGAGCGCCTGCGCATGCTGCTGGGCGAGCATCCGCAGGTCGAGGTGATCGGCGAGGCCGAAAACGGCCAGCAAGTGCTGCAGCAGTGCGAACAGCTGCGCCCGGACCTGGTGCTGCTGGATATCGCCATGCCCGGCGTGGACGGCCTGGAAACCGCGCGGCTGCTGCGGCAAGGCCAGCCGCCGCCGGCGGTGGTGTTCTGCACCGCCTACGACCAGCATGCCTTGTCGGCGTTCGACGCGGCCGCGCTGGATTACCTGATGAAACCGGTGCGCCCGGAACGGCTGGCATCTGCACTGGAGAAAGTCGCCACCTTCCTGGCCGGCCGCGTGCCCGGCACCGCGCCCAGGCCGCTGCGCACCCATCTGTGCGCGCGCCTGCGCGGCAGCCTGCGGCTGATCGCCATCGGCGACATTCGCTATCTGCAGGCCGAAGAGAAGTACGTCATCGTCCATCACACGCGTGGCGAGGACTTGATCGAAGAGTCGCTGAAATCGCTGGAAGACGAATTTGCCGACCGCCTGGTGCGCATCCATCGCAATTGTCTGGTGGCCCGCGATGAACTGGTGGAACTGCGCCGCAGCGGCGATGGCCAGGTCCACGCGGTGCTGCGCAACGTGCCGCAGACCCTGGAAGTGAGTCGTCGCTGCGTGGCCAGCCTGCGCGATCAACTACGCCAACTGTGAGTTCGGTGCCGGCTCCGCGATAATGCCGGCATGACCACGCTCCGTATCGCCACCCGCAAAAGCCCGCTTGCCCTCTGGCAGAGCGAACATGTCGCCGCCGCGCTGCGTCAGCACCATCCCGGCCTGGAGGTGGTGCTGGTGCCGATGAGCACCCGCGGCGACGAAGTGCTGGACCGATCGCTCGCCGCCATTGGCGGCAAGGGCCTGTTCCTGAAGGAGCTGGAGTTGGCGATGTTGCGCGGCGAGGCCGATTGCGCGGTGCATTCGCTCAAGGACGTGCCGATGGAACTGGACGCCCCGTTCGTGCTGCCGGCCATCCTGGAACGCGGCGACCCGGCCGATGCGCTGGTGTCCAATCTCTACGCCAGCCTGCAGGCGCTGCCGCTGGGCGCGCGCGTGGGCACCTCCTCGCTGCGCCGCCAGGCCCAGTTGCGTGCCGCGCGCCCGGATCTGGAATTGATCGACCTGCGCGGCAACGTCAACACGCGGCTGGCCAAGCTCGACAACGGCGGCTACGACGCCATCGTGCTGGCCTGCGCCGGCCTGCAGCGGCTTGGGTTGGAAGCACGCATCAGCGCGCGGCTGGACGCGCCGGAATGGTTGCCGGCACCTGCGCAGGGCGCGGTGGCGGTGGAATGCCGTGGCGACGATGCACGCATCCACAGTCTGCTGGCGGTGCTGGATGCCGGCCGCACGCGTGCCTGCGTGGAAGCCGAGCGCGCCATGAACCGTGCCCTGCACGGTAGTTGCCATGTGCCGGTAGCCGCCTTCGCGCGCTGGGAAGGGCAGGGCCTGTTCCTGCAGGGCATGGTGGGCAGCGCCAGCGACGGCCGCCTGATCCACGCCGATGCGCACGGCAGCGCCGAAGATACTGAAGCGCTTGGCCGCCGCGTTGCGCAAGGGCTGTTCGACAAGGGCGCCGCGCAGCTGCTGGCCGAGCTGTAACACGCTGTCGCGTCAACGTGTAACGCGACCGACATCGACGCCGGCGCCCAAGCGCAAGCTCCAGACCTAGCCGCTACACACGCAATGCCGCCCCACGCAGCGCCCACTCTTCGTAGGAGCGGCCCTGGCCGCGAGAGGCTTTATCGGGAACGCCCTCGCGGCCAGGTCCGCTCCTACCGTTCGCGGTTGTTTACTTGAACGTGTAGACCAGATTGACCGTGGTCAGCGTATCGGTCTTCTTGTCGCCGTCGCTGACGTCGCTGTTGTGACGCATCTGCCACGCCGCCTTCAATGCAAAGTGCGAGTTCATGCTGACCTGCACGCCGAAGTCGTTTTGCGCATAGGTGTTGTACTCGCCCGATTCCACCAGCAGCGTGTTGATCAGATCGGTGTTGTCGGTGACGGTGTACTTCAGGTCGAACAGGCCGCGGCCGATCAACCCGGTTTCGTTACGGTCTTCGTCGCTATTGTGCGCGCGGCGCACACCCGGGCCCACCTGCGCATCCAGGTAGAAGCGGTCGGCGTCGATCAGGCGCGTGCCGTAGCCGATACCGAAGGTGGCCAGACGGTCGTAGGTGGCGAAGTCGTCGTGTTCGTAGCGGCCGGTGGCCGTGAGCTGGCGGTGTTCGCCCAGCTGCAGTGCGCTGCCGACGCTGCCGGTGTAACGCTCGGCGGTGGTCTGGCGCTCGCGCGTGGTGCTGCCGTCGTCGTTGGTGTTGGTGTATTCCGAACTCGAACGCAACGCGGTGGCATCCAGGCTATGGATCCAGTCACCGTCGGTGTAGCGCAGGCGCACGCGGCCGTTGAGGCTGTCGGTGGTGCTGTTGCCATGCGCCGCTGCGTAGCCGAGCTCGCCGCTGCTGCCGCTCCACGGCGACGGCAGTACCACGGCGGCCGGGTCTGCCGGCGCCGGTGCGACTGCCTGGGCCCAGACGGAGGGCGTGATCAACAACAGCGGCAACAGGGCAGACAACGGGACACGGCGGGACATGGGCAGCTCGCTTTGGAAGGCGGGAGAGGGGTGGAAGCGATTTCATGATAACGGACTGTGCGGTGACGTCATCGCCAAGTGAATATCCGCTTCATTGCCGGTTGGGACGCCGAAGGCGGCATGGACCGGAGCGGCCCTGCAGACGGGCGCGGCGATGAAAGGCGATCTTGGAAGCGGTAGGCGATGTGGTCGCAGTGGCTGGAGCGACCTGCGAGGTCGTTGTCAGGGGAATGAATGGTGGTTCGGGGCGAATGCCCGGCGTGAACCGCAGCGACCTGCCCGGGTGCGCGTGCGCATGGCAGGCGGCCTGGCGATGTCATCAGGACTTCTGGCCAGCCAGTGGCAGGAGCCTGAGCGGCCCGGGGCGTCGCGTGCCAGCGTTACCGGCGATGCCTGCCAACCCGGGGCCTGCGCGACCGCGCGCACGACCCCGGCACGCAGTGGCTGTGCGACCGACCCAACAGACCAGGCCGCTGCATCGCACATCCTCCGGGCGCTTGCCGCTGTCTGCCAGCCGTCACATCGCGATGCTCACCCCGCCGCGCAAAGACTCGGACATAATCGACGCATGGACCGCTACGAACGCATCAACTCCCTGCATCGCTTGCTCAAATCGGCACGCTACCCGGTCACGGTGGCGCGGCTGCAGGATGAGCTGAGCTGTTCCCGCGCGACTGTCTACCGCGATCTGGCGTTTCTGCGCGACGCGCTGATGGCACCGGTGGAAGGCGACGGCGAATCGGGCTTTCGCTATCTCTCCGGCGAAAGCGACCGCTTCGAATTGCCCGGCCTGTGGCTGAGTTCGGAAGAACTGCACGCGCTGCTGGCCTCGCAACAGCTGCTCGCGCGCACCGGCGGCGGGGTGTTGTCTTCGATGCTGGCACCGCTGCAGCAGCGCATCGAAGGACTGCTGGCTGCCCAGGCCGGCGTCTCGCAGTGGCCAGTGGATCGGGTGCGGGTCATTCCACATCGCGGCCGCAAGCTGGACGAAGCCAGCTTCCGCACTGTGGCCTCCGGCGTGCTGGAGCGCAAGCAGCTGAGCTTCGACTACCGTGCGCGTTCCACCGACGAATCGACCAAGCGGACGGTGTCGCCACAGCGCATTACCCATTACCGCGACAACTGGTATCTGGACGCGTGGGATCACGGTCGCGACGGCGTGCGCAGCTTTGCGGTGGACCGCATCAACCACGCGCGTCTGCTCGATGCGGCGCCGCGCGATGTGCCCGACAGCGAACTGGACGAGCAGCTTGCCGCCAGCTACGGCATTTTTTCCGGGGCGCCCAAGGGGTGGGCGACCATCGTGTTCAGCTCCAAGGCCGCGCGCTGGGTTGCCGACGAACATTGGCATTCCAAGCAGCAGGGCCGCTTTCTGCCCGATGGCCGCTACGAGCTCAAGTTGCCCTACAGCAACTCGCGCGAACTGCTGATGGACGTGCTGCACTACGGCTCGGACGCAGAAATTGTCGAGCCCATGTCGCTGCGCGAGCAGGCCAAGGCGTTGTTGTCGCTGGCGCTGAGCAATTACGACTGAGCGTGGTAGACAGTTGACGCATACGGCAGGGCCGCAGTTGCGGCAGGCACGTGCACGCGTCTGGAAGCTGCATCAGCCCTGGTAGGCGCAGATGCGATCAATGGCGCCCAAGGCCTGAAGTGGCCGAGGTGCGAAGCGGATTCGGCCATATGACGTCTCAGGCCCCATCTTGCACCGCGAGCATCTGCTGCGGCTGCAAGCCCAGGCAGTGGAAGTCAACCAAATCCTCACCCTGATGCCACTGCTGCTCTACCCAGGCCTGTCCCCACCGATCCACCTCGTAAACCTCGAACGTTTCGCCGAGCATCGAGAGAAGCCGGTCTCTTTCCAGTTGCGGCAGGTGGCAGACAGTGGACTGGCGGAGATGCGTGACCTGGACGCGCGTACCGACCCGAACGACCAGGCCGATGCTGTCAGTTGTGGTTTGCTCCGGCATGGAGCCTGATACCTGGGTTAGCCGAGCCGCGACGCGGCGTCGGCTTGGACGAATTGCCAGGCCGCGCGACAGGCTCGATCACAGGAGCTAGCGCTGCCACAGGTCGTGATCGTTTCCGCCGAGCAGGTAGATGGCACATCGACCCCGGCCGGGAAGTTCCATCGGTGGGACTGCGACCGTGCCGCCTGCCTCCACGATGGCCGAAACAGCCGATTCGATGTCTTCGACGAGCCAGTAGGGGCGAACAACGGGCCGTTCCGACTCGCGCAGAGGTGCGCGAACACCGACGAGGCCGCCGCCGGCCAGGTGTGCGGTGCGGGCGTTACCCAGTTCGGGTACCGGCTCGCCGAATTCAGCGCCCTGCACCGCGTAGGCGGCGCAGACCTCCTCCGTGTTGCAGGTAACGATCTCCAAGTACTGAACCTTCAAGCCACACCTCCAACGGATGACGTCCGATCGTGCTAGCGCTTGTTCGGCACTTCAAAGCCCAGGCGGTCCACCTGTTCGCGCAGCTGCGGTACCCGCTTGAGTTTGTCGGTATAGATGGAATAGTCGTCGCGCATCTTGTTGACCAGCATGCGGTACTGGTCGCGGCTCATGTCCGGCTTGCGCGAGAAGATCCAGGCCAGGTCGCGGCCCGGGTAGGAGATCAGCATCCACGAGCCGTCGGGGGCGATCTCCAGGATGCGCTGCTTGGCCGGGATGACCTTGTAGAACCAGACGCGCCAGTCGCGGTTGCCGCTGTCGGCATCCACCGAGGCGCGCGCATTGACTTGCTTTTCCGGTTCGCCGAACCCGTCGCGGTACAGATAGCGCACCGCCACCTTGCCGTCTTCGACCAGGGTGTATTCGTCGCGGCTGGTGACGTGGCCACGCTCGACCGCGTTGGGCATGCGCGCAATCACGTACCAGGTGCCCATGATCTTGGACAGGTCGATTGCCGGCTCCGTGGCGGACGTGTCCTTGGCGTGTGCCACGGGCAGGCCGAGGACGAGCAGAACAGCGAGGGCGATCGTAACGGTCAGGCGCATCGCAACATCACAAAGAGGCAATCGGAGCAGCACACTACCGCATGCAGGGGGCAAGTTCGCGTCAACGGTCGGGTCTGGCATCGGCAGCCGGGCAATCCGCGGCAGACGCCGGGCGGCTGGGGCCGGCTGGCGGCGCCGATCAGGCGCTGGCACCGCGACCGGCTGGCTGCGCCGCGCCGCGTCGGTCCGGTGCCGCGCGCCGACGTTGCAGGGGTCAGCAGCACGCGTGGAGGCCGGTGACGCGCCTGGGCAGGCGCCCGCAATCGCGCCCCGCAGGATGCCCGCGTCAAGGTCGCAGCCTGTGAGATGGGCTGCGGCAATCCTGCGCGCCTGTTGTGATCCTTCCTGCCACGGAGTGCCGCCATGTCGCATCGTCCTGCTTCCCGTTCCGAACGTCCCGACCCGCGCGTGCTGCGCCCGGTGCGGCAGATCGCCCTGGCCGGGCTGGCCCTGGTGCTGGTCTGGCCGGCCGCGCGAGGCAGCAGCGAGTGGATCGGCTGGTTGCCGCTGTGGCTGGTCGGCATGCCGATGCTGGCGTGGTGGAGCCTGCACCGGTTTGCCCTGCCTTCGTTGGCAACGCGTGGCGCGCGCCGGGTTGCGCCCCGGCGGCGTGGCCCGCAGGCCCAGCGCCGGCGCAGCGCTTCGCGTACGGCGACACAGGCGCGCGCAGCCTGACCTTCGGCAGGGTTGGCCGGCGGGGCGCTGTGCTACGTTCCGGGCATTCGTGTTTCCGGAAACATTCATGTCCAAGTTCGCCTCGATCTGCCTGGTTGCCGGCCTGATCACCGCTGGCGCCGTCTCTGCAGAGGAACCCCCCGTGTCCAACGATCCCTACGCCTGGCTGGAAGATGTCACCGGCGCCAAGCCGCTGGACTGGGTCAAGACCCAGAACGCCAAGACCGAGGCGCGGCTGGCCAGCACGCCGGCGTTCAAGCAGATGGAAACCAGCATCCGCGAAGTGCTGGATTCGGACGCCAAGATTCCCGGCGTGCAGAAGATCGGCGCGTTCTACTACAACTTCTGGAAGGACAAGCAGCACGAGCGCGGCCTGTGGCGGCGTACCACGCTGGACGAGTACCGCAAGGCTTCGCCCAAGTGGGAAACGGTGCTGGACCTGGATGCGCTCAACAAGGCCGAAGGCGAAAACTGGGTGTGGCACGGTGCCGACTGCCTGCGCCCGGACTACCAGCGCTGCCTGATCGCGTTGTCGCGCGGCGGTGCCGATGCCGATGTCACGCGCGAGTTCGATCTGGGCAGTAAGCAATGGGTCAAGGACGGTTTCTTCCGCCCCGAGTCCAAGGGCGGGCTGGGCTGGATCGACCGGGACACCGTCTACGTGTTCACCGATTTCGGCGCCGGCAGCATGACCAGCTCCGGCTACCCGCGCATCGCCAAGCAGTGGAAGCGCGGCACGCCACTGACTGCCGCGACCGTGGTGTACGAAGGCAAGCCGACCGATATGTACATCGCGGCTATGCATGACGACACGCCCGGTTTCGAGCGCGATTTCGTCAGCCGCACGCTGGCCTTCTACAACGACGAGCTGTATCTCAAGGGCGCCGACGGCAAGCTGGTCAAGGTGGACGTGCCCAATTCGGCCAGCAAGTCGGTCAAGCGCCAGTGGCTGACGCTGGAACTGCGCGAGCCGTGGACGGTGGGTGGCAAGACCTACAAACCCGGCACCTTGCTGGCCACGCGTTTCGACGATTTCATGGCCGGCAAGCGCAACTTCGATGTGTTGTTCGAACCCACCGACACCACCTCGCTGGCCGGCATGGCGTGGACCAAGTCGCACCTGGTGTTGAACGTGCTGGAAGACGTCAAGAACCGTCTGAGCGTGATCACGCCTTCGCGCGATGGCTGGAAAAAGAGCGCGTTCGTCGGTGCGCCGAGCTTCGGCACGGTGGATGTCGGCGCGGTGGATAGCGACGACAGCGACGCGCTGTGGCTCACCGTCACCGATTACCTGACCCCCACCACCTTGTCGTGGGTGGAGGTGGGCTCTGCGCCGCAGCCGCTCAAGACCATGCCGGCGTTCTTCGATGCCGGCAAGGACACCATCGAGCAGCACTTCGCCACCAGCAAGGACGGCACCCGCGTGCCGTATTTCCTGGTACGCCCGAAGACCTTGAAGCTCGACGGCAGCGCGCCGACCCTGCTGTACGGCTACGGCGGTTTCGAGATTTCGATGACGCCCAATTACTCCGGTGGCCTGGGGCGCGCGTGGCTGGAGAAGGGCGGCGTCTACGTGGTGGCCAATATCCGCGGCGGTGGCGAATACGGCCCGCGCTGGCACCAGGCCGCGCTCAAGCAGAACCGCCACAAGGCGTATGAAGATATGGCCGCGGTGGCCAAGGATCTGGTGGCGCGCAAGATCACCTCGACCAAGCATCTGGGCGTGCAGGGCGGCAGCAATGGCGGCCTGATGACCGGCAACATGCTCACCCAGTATCCGGAGCTGTTCGGTGCGGTGGTGGTGCAGGTGCCGCTGCTGGACATGAAGCGCTACAGCCACCTGCTGGCCGGCGCCTCGTGGATGGCCGAATACGGCAACCCGGACACCGACGACTGGAAGTTCATCCAGACCTTCTCGCCGTACCACCTGTTCGATGCGAAGAAGACCTATCCGCCGGTGATCTTCCTGACCTCCACGCGCGACGATCGCGTGCACCCCGGCCACGCGCGCAAGATGGCCGCCAAGATGATCGAGGCCGGCAAGGACGTGACCTATTACGAGAACATCGAAGGTGGCCACGGCGGTGCGGCCAACAACGCGCAGGCCGCGCATATGGCCGCGCTGGCGTACAGCTTCCTGTGGGAGCGGTTGGCCGACTGAGGCGCCGTCCACATGCGGCATGATGCGTCGCGCGACACGAGGCCGCTGGCAGTTTGCAGCGGCCTCGTGTCGTCAGAGGGTTTTGTCGTGGGTCAATATGCCCAAGCGTGCGCGATGTTGGCCTTGCCGATGGCGTTGGCGGTCAGCGGGTGCGCAGTGGAGAACGCGCGTGCTACGCAATGCGCAAGGCGTCGGCGCCTTACGCAAAACGTCCGTGCAGCGCACTGCGGGTCACGCAGCCTGCTACAACCGCTTCAACCCACGCGCAATCCGCTCCACCGCCTGCTGCAGACGCGGCAGGCTTTGCGTGTAGGCAATGCGGACGTGCTGGTTGGCGCGGTAGTGGCCGAAGTCGATGCCGGGCGTAAACGCAACATGTTCGGTTTCCAGAAAATGCGCGCAAAACGCCTGCGCATCATCTGAAAATCCGCTGATGTCGGCATACAAGTAAAACGCGCCTTGCGGTTCGACTGCGATCTCGAAGCCCAGCGCACGCAAGGCCGGCAGCAGGTAATCGCGACGCTGCTGAAACTCACCGCGGCGCGCTTCGAAGATGGCGATGCTCTCGGGCGTGAAGCAGGCCAGTGCGGCGTGCTGGGCAATTGTCGAGGCACTGATGTAGAGATTCTGCGCGAGCTTCTCCAGTTCCGGCACCGCGTCGGGCGGTGCGATCAGCCAGCCCAGCCGCCAGCCGGTCATGCCGAAGTACTTGGAAAAACTGTTCAGCACGAACGCGCCATCGTCCACCTCCAGCACGCTGTGCGCGTCCAGGCCGTAGGTCAGGCCGTGATAGATCTCGTCGACCACCAGATGGCCACCGCGCGCATGCAGCGCCTGCGAAAGCGCAGCCAGTTGCGTGCGCGACAGCACGCTGCCGGTGGGATTTGCCGGTGAGGCCACCAGGGCGCCCACGCTGTCGGCGTTCCAGGCGCTCTCCACCAGCGCAGGGGTCAATTGATAATCGCTGTCCGGGCCGACCGGGACCAATTGCGCGGCGCCTTCGACCAGGCGCAGAAAATGCCGGTTGCACGGGTAGCCCGGGTCGGCGAGCAACCAATGCTTGCCCGGATCCACCAGCAGGCTGCTGGCCAGCAGCAATGCGCCAGACCCCCCGGGTGTCACCAGAATCCGCTCCGGATCGAGGTTGCAGGCGTAGCGTTGCGCATAGAAGCCGGCAATCGCCTCGCGCAGCGCCGGCAGCCCGCGTGCGGCGGTGTAGCGGGTGTGGCCGGCTGCCAATGCCGCCTGGCCGGCAGCGACGATCGGCGCGGCAGTGGTGAAGTCGGGCTCGCCGATTTCCAGGTGGATCACGTCGTGGCCGGCCTGCTCGAGCGCATTGGCGCGCGCCAGCAGCGACATGACATGAAACGGGGCGATGTCCTGGCTGCGACGGCTATAGCCGCCTGCGTACGGAAGTGTGGAATCCATTGGCTCGATGATAGACCAGCATGACCCAGGACACATGGCGCCCGACAAGGGGCTCTTCCACACTCCGGTGCCGGGATGGCATTGCGTTCATCCAATGGACCCCAATCTGATGAAGCCGTCCTCACTCTTCTGATCGCCAGCCTGATGACCACATCCCCTGCCTTCGCCGCCCTTCCGTCGCCGCCAGACGCCGCCAAGCACCCGCATGTGGTCAAGGCGCCGTTCGGTGCGACCCGCAACGACGACTATTACTGGTTGCGCGACGACAAGCGCGAAGACAAGGCGGTGCTGGCGTATCTCGACGCCGAGAATGCCTACACCGACAAGGTGATGACACCGCTGAAACCGTTGGAGGAAGCGCTGTACACCGAGATCGTCGGGCGCATCAAGCAGGACGATGCCAGCGTGCCGTATCGCGAGCGCGGCTATTGGTATTACACGCGGTTCGAAACCGGCAAGGATTACCCGATCCAGGCGCGTCGCAAGGGCAGCATGGAGGCGCCGGAACAGATCCTGCTCGACGTCAACCAGATGGCGCAGGGCAAGGGCTACTTCAGCGTGGGCGATGCCGCAGTGAGCCAGGACAACCGCATCCTCGCCTGGGCCGACGATGCCGTTGGCCGCCGTCAATACACCATCCGCTTCAAGAACCTGGACACCGGCGAACTCTATCCGGACACCGTGGAAGGCGTCTCGGCCAATGTGGTGTGGGCCGACGACAACAAGACGCTGTTCTATGTCGAAAACGACCCGGAAACGCTGCTCACCGTGCGCGTGAAAAAGCATGTGCTCGGCACGCCGTCCAAAGACGATGTGCTGGTGTACGAAGAGAAGGACGACAGCTTCTACATGGGCATCGGCCGCACGCGCGACGACAAGTACATCACCATCGCGGTGGAAAGCACGGTTTCTTCGGAAACCCGCTATGCGCTGGCCGCCAAGCCGGACACCTTCACGGTGCTGGCCAAGCGCGAGCGCGATGTGGAATACCACGCCGAGCATTTCGATGGCCGCTGGGTGATTCGCACCAATGCCGACGACGCCAGGAACTTCAAGTTGGTCACTGCGCCCACCGATGCGACCACGCGCACGCAGTGGACCGACTGGGTGGCGCACGACGACAACGTCTACATCGAAGACTTCGAATTGTTCGATGGATTCACCGCCATCGAAGAGCGTTCGGGCGGACTGGAGCGTGTGCGCTTGCTCATGCGCGATGGTAGCCATGAATACGTCAAGGCCGATGAACCGGCGTATTCGATGGGTCTATCTGTCAACGCCGAGCCGGATACCGTCTGGCTGCGTTATAGCTACACCTCGCTGACCACGCCGGCGACCACCTACGAGCTCAACACCCAGACCGGCGAGCGCCGGTTGCTCAAGCAGCAACCGGTGATCGGCTACGACGCCAGCAAGTACGTGACCGAACGCGTGTGGGTGACGGCACGCGACGGGGTCAAGGTGCCGGTGTCGCTGGTGTACAAAAAGGGCTTCAAGAAGGATGGCAGCGCGGCGCTGTTTCAGTATGCGTACGGCAGTTACGGCATGTCGATGGACCCGGCATTCAATCTGCCGGCGATCAGCCTGCTGGACCGCGGTGTGGTGTATGCCATCGCGCACATCCGCGGCGGCCAGGAAATGGGGCGCCAGTGGTACGACGACGGCAAGCTGCTGCACAAGCAAAACACCTTCAATGACTTTATCGATGTCACCCGCGGTCTGGTCGCGCTAGGTTACGCCGCCAAGGACCGGGTTGCCGCATCCGGTGGGAGCGCGGGCGGTCTGCTGATGGGCGCGGTGGCCAATATGGCGCCGCAGGACTATCGCGTGATGGTCGCGCAGGTGCCGTTCGTCGATGTGGTCACCACCATGCTCGACGCCAGCATTCCGCTCACCACCAACGAATACGACGAGTGGGGCAACCCGGAAACCCAGGACGATTACCAGTACATGCTGTCGTACTCGCCGTACGACAACGTGCGCAAGCAGGCGTACCCGGCGCTGTTCGTGGGCACCGGCCTGTGGGATTCGCAGGTGCAGTACTGGGAGCCGGCCAAGTGGGTGGCCAAGCTGCGTGACGACAACACCGGCACCCAGCCGATCGTGTTCCGCACCAATATGGAAGCCGGGCATGGCGGCAAATCCGGACGCTTCCGCCGCTACCGCGAGCTGGCCGAATCGTATGCGTTCGTACTGGATCAGTTGGGCGTGAAGTAGCTGGACGGGCGGGATTGGGGAGTCGGGAGTCGGGATTCGTTACAGCGGATGGCTTGGGCGGGAGCTGGCTGCTCGCTGGGATGCGAGCGGCTTGCGCGTCTTCCATCTTCCGCCTCACCGCCTTCGTTTTTCCTTATCGGCGTGGTGCGTTCGCTGCCTCGCCCTGCAGCGAGCCGGGCATCGCAGTCAGGCGTCGCTGCGGCTGGGGCTGCGTATCTGACCGCAGCGCGGTGGGGCGACGCGGCAGATCTGGCGGCCAGCGCGCGCTGCACGCCGCCCGCTGCGCAGAGCGCGCCCTTCTGCAGCGATAGAATCATCGCTGCAGGGCCGACTCACCAAACCGCAGCGCTGGCCGTATCATTTGCGCATGACGCGACCGACTCGATTCCGCTGGGCCTGGTGGTTGCTGGCCTACGCCAGCCTGGTTACCGGCATCGTCGGGATCTTCGTCCCGGGGCTGCCGACGACGGTCTTCATCCTGATCTCTGCCTGGGCGGCCTCGCATGGCTCCGAGCGCCTGCACAACTGGCTGCTGTCGCATCCGCGCTTCGGCCCGGCGATCGTGGAATGGCAGACCTACCGGGCAGTCAGCCGCAAGGCCAAGTGGATGGCGACGCTGACCATGACGGTCTGCGCCGCGATCATGCTGTGGTGCGTGCCGGTGTTCTGGGTCAAGTACCTGTCGATCGGCAGCATGGCCGTGGTGGCGATCTGGCTGTGGTTGCGCCCCGAGCCACCGCCGCGCCCGCTGCCGGGTGCGCACTGAACGCGGCGCGCCGGCGAGCGCACGGCCATAACGGCGTTCTGGCTATACTTCGGCCCATGAGCATCATGTCCCGACCGTCTGTTCGTCTCGCACTGGTTGGTGCGACCTTTCTCCTGCTTGCCGCTTGCGGCAACAAGGGCCCGCTGGTGATGCCGCAGAAGCCGGTGCCGGTGGAAGCCCAGCCGGTGCCGCAGCCGGCGGATGCGTCGCAACCGCTGGACGAGTCCACGCCTGCGCCTGCGCCGGTGGATGGCGATACCAAGCCCGCATCCACCACCGACCAGCCCGCTAGCAGCGGCAATGAGCGCTGACGGTCGCAGCGGGCGTCTGCGTTTCACCAAAATGCATGGCGCCGGCAACGACTTCGTGGTGCTGGACCTGCGCGACGGTACGCCGCCACCGGATGCCGCACTGGCGGCGCAGCTGGCCGACCGCCACTTCGGGGTGGGCTGCGATCAGATCCTGACCATCGAGGCACCGCGCAGCCAAGGTGCCGTGGCGGCCTACGGCATCTGGAATTCCGATGGCTCGGCCGCCCGCCAATGCGGCAACGGCGCACGCTGTGTCGCCGCGTGGCTGGTGCGCGACGGCACGGCCCAGGGCGAGCGCTTCATCATCGACAGCCCAATGTCCGCGCACGCGGTCGAGCGCCTCGACGGCGACCGCTACGCGGTGGCGATGGGTGTCCCGCAGTTCGAGCCCGCCCAGATTCCGCTGGCCGGGTTTGCACATGCGCGCGACGAATATGCGCTGCCGGTGCACGGCGAGACCGTGCGCTTTGGCGCGGTGTCGATGGGCAACCCGCACGCGGTGGTCGAAGTCGGTCGCGTCGATGCAGCACCGGTGGAACGCGTAGGCGCGCTGCTGCAGCAGAACGCGGCGTTTCCCGATTCGGTCAATGTGGGTTTCGTGCAGGTGGTCGACCCCGCGCATGTGCGCTTGCGCGTGTTCGAGCGCGGGGTGGGCGAAACGCTGGCCTGTGGGAGTGGCGCCTGTGCGGCCGCGGTGGTGTTGATGCAACGCGGCCGTGTCGAGCGCGATGTGCAGGTGTCTTTGCCCGGTGGCGAGTTACGCATTCGTTGGCCCGGCGACCAGGAGCAGGTGGTCATGTCCGGCCCGGCGGTGTTCGTCTTCGATGGAGAATGGAACCGATGAGCGAGAACACGGACAAATTCGGCGCGCACGAAGTGGCCACCTGGTTGCGACGTCACCCGACCTTCCTCAAGCAGTTCCCGGATCTGGCGGTGAGCTTGCTGGTGCCGCGCGACGACGGCCCCACCGCTTCGTTGGCCACCTACCAGTTGGAAGTGCTACGCGACAAGAACCGCGAACTCTCGCGCCGCCTGCACGAGCTCGGCAGCAACGCGCAGGAAAACGAGCGGCTGTCAGTGCGCACGCATCAACTCACGCTTGCGTTGATGCGCCAGACCAGCGCGGCCGACACGCTCAAGGCGATGGCCGCCTCGCTGGCGGAAGATTTCAACGGCGAACTGGTGCGGCTGGTGTTGCTAAAGCCCGTCGATGCGCTGGATGCGGACTGGCTGCAGACCATCGCGATCGACGATGCACGGCTGGCGCCGTTCCGCGATTGCCTCAACGATGGCGAGCCCATCTGCGGCCGCCTGCAAGCTGAAAAACACACGCTGCTTTACGGCGCACAAGCGGGGCAGGTGCACTCCACCGCGTTGCTGCCGCTGCCGGGCATCGGCCTGATCGCGGTGGGGAGCAGCGATGCCAACCGGTTCTATCCCGGCATGGGCACGCTCTTCCTGCGCATGATGGGCGAATCGTTGAGCGTGGCGTTGCAGCGCTTCGACGTGTGAGGCCCATGGCTGCGCACACAGGCGTTGGCGACATGGGGCGCTGGTGGTGGCGCTGCTTCTGCAGCAGGGAGAGTGAGGTGTTGGCAGTCGAGTCTCTGCGTTGTCTGCACCTGCAGGGCGCGCGCGTCGCGCGCGTGTTGCAGATGACGGCAGTCACCCCGCGCAATCGGGAGCGCTGAGGTGTCATCGGTCGACGAGTTCCTGACGTACCTGCAGGTCGAGCGGCAAGTATCGGCGCACACGCTGGACGCGTATCGGCGCGACCTTGCAGCCCTGGTCGTCTGGGCAGCCGAGCAGGCGACCGAAGCTGGCGTGCAGGACGCTGCGGTGCCTGGCGAGACTGCACAGCTCGACAGCGCGCACTTGCGGCAATTCGTTGCGGCAGAGCATCGACGCGGGCTGTCGGCAAAGAGCCTGCAGCGCCGCCTGTCGGCATGCCGCAGTTATTACGCCTGGTTGCTCAAGCATGGCCGCATTTCGGCCAGCCCGGCGGCGGCGCTGCGTGCGCCCAAGGCGCCGCGCAAGTTGCCGCAGGTGCTGGACGCCGACGAAGCCGTGCGTCTGGTGGAAGTGCCGACCGATGCGCCATTGGGCCTGCGCGACCGCGCGCTGCTGGAAGTGTTCTACTCGTCCGGGCTGCGCCTGAGCGAGTTGTGCGCGTTGCGCTGGCGCGACCTGGACCTGGACAGCGGCCTGGTGATGGTGCTCGGCAAAGGCAGCAAGCAGCGCCTGGTGCCGGTGGGCTCGCACGCGATCGCCGCCTTGCGCGAGTGGCGACGCGACAGTGGTGCAAGCGCCGACAGCCACGTCTTCCCTGGCCGTGCCGGCGGTGCGCTTTCGCAACGTGCAGTGCAGATCCGCATCAAGCAGCTGGCCGTGCGCCAGGGCATGTTCAAGGACGTGCACCCGCATATGCTGCGCCACAGCTTCGCCAGCCATATCCTGGAATCGTCCGGCGATCTGCGCGGCGTGCAGGAGTTGCTGGGCCATTCGGACATCGCCACCACCCAGATCTACACGCATCTGGATTTCCAGCACTTGGCCAAGGTCTACGATGCCGCGCATCCGCGTGCCAGGCGCAAGAAAGCTGCAGAGTGAGCGCCAAGCTGTAAGCAGCCGGCAGCCGGCGTCATCGATTCGTGCGGTTCATTGCCGCAGGTCGGTCTGCATGTCGCGTGCAACCGTGTTGCTGTCTCGCAAGTGAGCGCCACCATCCCTGCCTGCGGCGACTGGTCGCGGCGTGCTTGAACCCGGCATGGGCGTCCCCACCTCCTTGGAAACCCTCGGAGGATCCATGGACCCTAGCCAGAACCCCAATATCGTTCACGCCACCACCATCATTTCGGTTCGACGTGGTGGGCATGTCGCCGTCGCCGGCGATGGCCAGGTCACCCTTGGCCATACGGTCATGAAGGGCAATGCACGCAAGGTGCGTCGGCTGGGGCGCGAGGGCCAGGTGCTGGCCGGTTTCGCCGGTGCGGCAGCCGATGCGTTCACCTTGTTCGAATTGTTCGAAGCCAAGCTCGACAAGCACGGCCAGCTGACGCGCGCTGCAGTGGAACTGGCCAAGGATTGGCGCACCGAGCGCCGGCTGGGCAAGCTCGAAGCGCTGCTGGCCGTGGCCGACAAGGAAACTTCGCTGATCATCAGCGGCACCGGCGATGTGATCGAACCGGAAGACGGCATCATCGCCATCGGTTCTGGCGGCTCGTACGCCTTGTCGGCCGCACGCGCGCTGCTGGCGCACACCGAGCTGGATGCCAAGACCATCGCCACCGAAGCGATCAATATTGCCGGCGATATCTGCATCTATACCAATCGCAACGTGGTGGTCGAAGAGCTGTGATTCGGGATTCGGGATTGGGGATTCGCAAAAGCGCTCCTTTCCCTCCGCCCGGATATCCATCGATCGTTCCCATTCCGCTTTTACGAATCTCAAATCCCTAATGCCAAATCCCGATACCGCCACCATGACTCCGCGCGAAATCGTGCAGGAGCTCGACCGTCATATCGTTGGCCAGCACGATGCCAAGCGCGCGGTTGCCATCGCGCTGCGTAACCGCTGGCGCCGCATGCAGTTGCCGGAAGAACTGCGCAACGAAGTGATGCCCAAGAACATCCTGATGATCGGCCCCACTGGCGTGGGCAAGACCGAGATTGCGCGGCGCCTGGCGACGTTGGCCAATGCGCCCTTCGTCAAGGTCGAAGCCACGCGCTTTACCGAAGTGGGGTATGTGGGCAAGGATGTGGAGCAGATCATCCGCGACCTGGCCGATACGTCCGTCAAGCTGTATCGCGAGCAGGCCAAGGTGCGCGTGCGCAACCAGGCCGAAGAGCGTGCCGAAGACCGCATCCTGGACGCATTGCTGCCACGTCGCGCGGCCGGGATTGGGTTTGATCCGGAAGCGGCGCGCAACGAGCCCTCGTCGCAGGACAACGAAACCCGCATCAAGTTCCGTCGCATGCTGCGCAACGGCGAGCTGGACGAGCGCGAGATCGAACTGGACGTGGCGGTGAACGCCAGCATGGACATCATGACCCCGCCGGGCATGGAGGAAATGGGCCAGCAATTGCGGCAGATGTTCTCCAATCTGGGCAGCGGCAAGTCGCAGAAGCGCAAGCTCACCATCAAGGCGGCGCGCCCGCTGTTGATCGAGGAAGAAGCCGGCAAGCTGGTCAACGAAGACGACGTGCGCACTGCGGCCATCGAGGCGTGCGAGCAGCATGGCATCGTGTTCATCGATGAGATCGACAAGGTGGCCAAGCGCGGCGAAGCCGGCTCCAGCGGCGGCGATGTCAGCCGCGAAGGCGTGCAGCGCGATCTGTTGCCGCTGGTGGAAGGCTCCAACGTGTCCACCAAGTACGGCACGGTCAAGACCGACCACATCCTGTTCATTGCATCCGGCGCGTTTCATCTGGCCAAGCCCAGCGATCTGATTCCGGAGCTGCAGGGCCGCTTCCCGATCCGCGTGGAACTGACCGCGCTGACCAAGGCCGATTTCGTGCGCATCCTCACCGAGCCCAAGGCCGCCTTGATCAAGCAGTACGAGGCCTTGCTGCAGACCGAAGGCGTGGCATTGACGTTTGCGTCTGACGCGGTGGATCGGCTTGCCGAGATTGCCGCGCAGGTCAACGAGCGCCAGGAGAATATCGGCGCCCGTCGCCTGCACACGGTGTTGGAGCGTCTGCTGGATGTGTTGAGCTATGAAGCGCCCGATCGCGATGGGCAGAGCGTGACCGTGGACGCCGCCTATGTGGATGCGCAGCTGGGTGAGCTGGTACAGGATCCGGACCTGAGTCGCTACATCCTCTGATGGTGCTGCACGGCGACGTGCGAACGGTTTTAGAAAAGACCCGCCATTGGCGGGTCTTTTTGTTTGCAGAAGGCACTGCTGACAAGCCAGGTCTTGGCGCAGATCGGCACTGCGATGCAAGCCAAACAGCAGCGCCACTGCGCAGTGGCATTGCCTGTCATCTGTCACCGCGCACGGCTACGCACCTGCAGTGGCGCTGACGTCAATCCTCGCCAATATCTTCGTTCCACACATCCGGGTTGGCGGAAATATAGCCGCCAAGCAGGTCGATGCATTCCTGGCTATGCAGATCGATCACGTTGACGCCGTGCTCGCGCAACCACGCGATGCCGCCCTGGAACGTGACCGATTCCCCGACCACCACCGTGCCGATGTTGAACTGGCGTACCAGCCCGCTGCAGTACCAGCACGGCGCCAACGTGGTGACCATGATGGTGTCCTTGTAGCGGCGCTGGCGGCCGGCCTTGCGAAATGCGTCGGTCTCGCCGTGTACCGAGGGGTCGTTTTCCTGCACGCGGCGGTTATGGCCGCAGCCGAGCAGGCGCCCGTCGTTGTGGTATAGCGCCGCGCCGATCGGGATGCCGCCTTCGGCCAGGCCCTGGCGTGCTTCGGTGATGGCGGTGTCCAGCAACGCGCGGTAGTCGGGGGTGGTGATCATGCGAACTCCAAAGGGGCCGCGCCGGCAGGGCGCAGCATGTCGAGATGGGGAATACCATCTTCCAGGTACGGTGCGGAAGCAGGTGCAAACCCGTGCGCCGCGTAGAACGATTGCAGGTGCGCCTGCGCACCGAGCTGGATCGCGTGACCCGGCCACTGCGTGTGCACCAACCGGATGCCTTCGCCTAACAGCGCATGCGCAAGTCCAGTGCCACGAAATGCAGCGGCGACGACCACACGGCCGATGCTCGGTTCGGAATAACTCAAGCCCGGCGGCAGCACGCGCAGGTAAGCCGCCAACGCGGCGTCATTGGCGGTGCCCAGCAGATGCAGCACCGCCGGATCGGTATCTTTGCCATCCAGTTCCGGATAGGCGCATTGCTGCTCCACCACGAACACATCCGTGCGCAGCCGCAGCAGCGCATACAGCTGCGTGGTGTTCAGTTGCGCAAACCGCAGGTGCTGCCAGTGCAGGGCAGGAAGGGGCATGGTGGGCATCACTGCATGATAGCGGCAGTGCCGCCGTTGAGCTGCGACGTCATGCCGGTGTGGGGTACTGGCTGCCTGACCTGCGCCGACACTGGTGCCCACGCGCGGATACCGGTTTGTGCCTAGTCGACTGCGCTGTCGGTATCGACGGCCACCACCACCGACATGCCCGGCCGCAGCCGCGGCGCCAACGGCTGGTCCGGATCGACGCTGATGCGCAGCGGAATGCGTTGGGCAATCTTGACGAAGTTGCCGGTGGCGTTATCGGCCGGCAGCACGCTGAATTCGGAGCCGGCAGCCGGCGAAATGTCCTGTACGCGGCCATGCAGGCGCGCGTTGTCCAGCGCATCCACGGTGAAGCTGGCGCGCTGGCCGATGCGGATCCTGGCCATCTGGGTTTCCTTGAAATTGGCCACGATCCACAGCGTGTCCGGCACCAGCGACATCAGCTGCGTGCCGTTGGTGACGTAGGCGCCCTGGCGCACGCCAAGCTGGCCGAGCTGGCCGTCGCGCGGGGCCAGGATGCGCGTGTTGTCCAGGTTGATCTGTGCCAGCTGCACGGCGGCCTGCGCATTGGCGAGCGCGGCTTCCAACGCGGCGCGGTTGACGGTCACGCTGCGGGCGTTTTCTTCGGCGGCCTGCACTGCGGCACGTGCCTGCGCCACGCCGGCATCGGCTTGCGCGCGCGCGGCAAATGCGGTGTCGCGGTCCTGCTCGGAGACCAGTTGCTGGCTGGCCAGCTGCTGCGTCCGTGCATAGGCCGAACGGGTGCGCTCGCGTTGTGCCTGGTTGCTGCTCAGCGCCGCGCGCTGCTCGGCGATCGTGGCTTCGGCGCTGTGGCGTTGTTGATCCCAGTTGGCAAGGTTGGCCTGGGCGGTCTGCACTTGCGCCTTGGCCTGTTCGAGTTGCTGGGCATAGATGCGATCGTCGATGCGTGCCAGCAACTGGCCGCGCTTGACGTGCGCAAAGTCCTGCACCGGTACCTGCGTGACATAGCCGCTCACCTGCGGCGCAATCACCGTGATCTGACCGTGCACCATCGCATTTTCGGTGCGTTCGATCGCACTGACGAACGGCGGCAGGCGCCAGGCATACAGCACCAGCGCCACGCCGATCAGGGCAAGCCCGCCGAAGCCGATGACCCCGGCCAGACGACGACGACGTTGCCGGTCGGCAGGCGGGGAGGAATCTGCTGGTGTCTTCATGGGCGCGCAGTGGGAGCAGGAGGAGGAGGGGGCGATACCGAGGGGCGCAGATAGCGGCGCCACAGCAGCACGGACAGGATCCACACGCCGGTGGCGATGGCGATGCAGCCGATCAACAGGAACACGTCGTTGTACGCCAGCACATTGGCCTCGCGCGTGGCGACCGTGCCCAGCGTGCGCACGCCTTGGGCCTGACGCAGTGCCGGGTCGCCGATGCTGCGGCCATACAGGCTTGCATAGGCCTGTACGCGCGCGGCCACCTGCGGGTCGGTCAGCGCCAGATGTTCCACCAATTGGCTGGAATGGTATTTCTCGCGCACCACCTGCACGGTGCCGAGCAGGGCGCTGCCGAGCAGGCCGCCCATGTTCTGCGCCATGCCGAACAGCACGATGAAACTGATCAGGTTGCCCGGCTGCGCGATCACCCGGCCGATGCCGGCCACCATCGCCGGGCCGATGAAGAACGTGCTGCCGAAGGCGAGCAGGAACTGGCTCACATACATCTGTTCGGGGCGGGTGAGGCTGGTGGCATCGGCATCCATGAAGCAGCCCACACAGATGGCCGCCACCGCGATGATCAGATGTTCGGCAACCCGCGCCGGGTTGATCAGCCACGCGCTGGCCGCCACGCCGACCACCGCGCCCAGCAGCATCAGCGCAAACAGGGTCTGCAGTTGCGTGTTGGCCAGGCCCAGCGTCTGGAAGAAGCCGATGGCGCCGGTGCTTTGTTCCGACAGCACCAGGCGGATCAACAGGATCGCCAGCCCCAGCCGCAACATGTCCGCACTGGCCAGCCAGCGCGTGTTGATCATCGGATTACGGCGGTTGTGTTCGATCCAGGCCGCCGTGCACAGCAGCACGATGGACGCGGCCAGCACCACGCCCAGCCACGGCGTGCTGGTCCACCACAGCAGGCGCCCGAGCGAGAGCACCGCGGCCAGGCCGGCGGCGCCGGCGGCGAACAGGCTGAAGGTGAGGAAATCCAGCGGCTCGAACACGCGATACCGGTCGCTTGGCGGTAACTTGAGCGCCAGCACGCAGGCCAGCGCGAACACCGCCAGCCCGCACTCGAACAGGTACAGGCCTTGCCACTCGCCAAATTCCAGCAGGTCGGTGGAAAACACCCGCGCCAGCGGCAACGCCAGCTGGGTCATGCCCAGGCCCAGCACCACGGCCTTGAGCCGATATTTCGAGGGAAAGGCCTGGATCACGTAATACAGACCCAGCGAGCTGAGCGCGGCGCCGACCAATCCATGCGCGGCACGCACGGTGATCGCCGAGCTCAGGCTGTGCACGAACAGGTGCGCGAAGGCGATGAGCGCGTACAGCGCCAGGAAGATTTCGGTGAACCGGCGCAACCCGAACTGCTGGCGAAACTTCACCAGCAGCAGGTTCGCCGACATGTTGGTCATCACATAGGCGGCCGGCAGCCACGCCATTTCGGTGGCATAGGCGCCCAGCGTGCCTTGCAGGTAGGTGAGGTTGGCAGTGACCAGGGCGTTGCTCAGCCCTCCGGTGAGCGCCACCACCGCGCCCACCAGGCCGTACTGAATACGCCGCCGGATAGGGTGCAGGGGGGTGGAGGCCGACCCGGGCAGGGTGGGCCGCTCGTGGGGCTGCCAGTCGCGCTGGACGTACTTGTCGCGCACTGAGTGCTCGCAGGGCCGGTCGCAGGTGAAAACGCGATTGTGGTCCGGTTGCGGTCATGGCGGCGTCAGCAGTGCGATAATCCAGCCATGAGCGAATCCCCCTATACCTCCGGTACCACCCATTTCGGCTTTCGCGATGTCGCTGCCAAGGACAAGCAGAAGCTGGTCGGCGAAGTGTTCACCTCGGTCGCGCGTAACTACGACCTGATGAACGATCTGATGAGCCTGGGCGTGCACCGCGCATGGAAACGCTACTTCGTGGCGACCGCGCAGGTGAAGCCAGGCGACCGCGTGCTGGACCTGGCCGGCGGTACCGGCGACATCGCCGTGCTGCTCAAGGAGCGCGTGGGCAATGAAGGTGCGGTGGTGCTGGGCGACATCAATGCCGGCATGCTGTCGGTGGGCCGCGACCGGCTGACCAACCGCGGGCTGGTGTCCGGTTTCGACTACGTGCAATGCAATGCCGAAGCGCTGCCGTTCCCGGACCAGAGTTTCGACCTGGTGACCATTTCCTTCGGCCTGCGCAACGTCACCGACAAGGACGCCGCCTTGCGCGAGATGTACCGCGTACTGAAGGTCGGCGGCCAGGCGCGCGTGCTGGAATTTTCCGAAGTCACCGCCGAGTGGTTCAAGCCGATCTACGACTTCCACTCGTTCAAGATCCTGCCCAAGCTGGGCCAGCTGTTCGCACGCGATGCCGATAGCTACCAATACCTGGCCGAAAGCATCCGCAAGCATCCGCCGCAGGAATCGCTCAAGGGCATGATGGGCGAGGCCGGGTTTGCGCGTTGCCACTTCAAGAACCTGACCGGCGGCATCGTGGCCATCCACTCCGGCTACAAGATCTAAGCAGGTCGTTTCAGCCCGGTTGGCGTCGGCGCGCGTAGCGTGCGCTGGCGCTCGCCCACCGCGTGCACGGGATCGCGCGTTGCGTGGAAGCGGTGTCGCACATGGATACACCAGCGAAGTTCTGAGACTTCCGTCGCGTTGGCTCGACACGCTCTCGGCGACACTAAACGCTCTTTTGCCGGAGTGTTGGATGCGCTTGTACGCCGGGCTCTCGCGCGTGTTTCCCCGCTCCTTCAGCGCCAAACTGCTGGCGGTGACCTTCCTGGGCATCCATCTGCCGTTGCTGTTGTTGATCGCCTGGTTGGCAGCGCAGAGCGAACTGGACGGGCGCCCGCTGTGGTCGGTGGTGATCGTGGCATTGCTGGCCACCCTGGCCGGCACGGCGCTAACCTTGGTCGCGCTGTACCGGCTGCTGGCGCCGCTGCGCATCGCTGCCGATGCGCTGGATTCGTATTACGCCGATCAACGCCTGCCTATGCTTCCCGAACAGGGTGACGATGAATTGGGCCGCCTGTTGCGCGGCATCAACCGCAGCCTGCGCGGCATCGATGCCGGCATGCGCGATCTCAAGAAACACGCCTTGTTCGACCCGTTGACAGAAGCGCTGAACCGGCGCGGCTGCGAACAGGCGATGCGCGATTCGGTGATCGCCTCCCAGCGCGAAGGCTGGCCGTTCGTGCTGTTCGTGCTGGACATGGACAACCTCAAGCAGATCAACGACCGCTTCGGCCATCTGGCTGGCGACCGCGTGCTGGTGCGTCTGGTGAACTCGGCGTACGGCTGGTTGGGCGCGCAGGACTGGGTCGGGCGTTGGGGCGGCGACGAATTCCTGATCGGCATCCATGCCAGCGAAGACGACGCCACGCTCAAGCTCAACCAATGGCTCTCGATGCTCGAGCGCGAAGATGCCGACGAGGCGCCGCTGCATGTGAGCGCCGGCAGTGCGGTGTGCGAACAAGGGCTGGATGCCACCGAACTGTATCGCCGCGCCGATGCGGCGATGTACCGCGCCAAGTTCTCCGGCGGCCGGCGTCTGGTGCGCGACGGGCACGACGCCCCGCGCGGCCATCCGGTGGCCTGACCTGGGAAAGCCGATTGCGACAGCACGCGGCAGGCCATCGCGCGGATGGCTACCGATGGCACGGGCAGGCTGCGGCGCAGGGCGTTAAAATGCCTCATTCTCCTTGCTGCGGTGCCGTCGATGCGCTTCCCGTTCCTGTCGCTGTCCCTGGCCGTGTCCATCGCGCTGGCCGGCTGTTCCAATGACTCCACGCCGTCGGCCTCCCCCACCGCGCCGGCCGCCACTGCCAAGGCCCCCGTGAAAGCAGACGCCCGCAACCACGACGAAAGTTCCTACGCCCAGCCGCAGCTGGTGGTCATCAAGGACCTGGCGCTGGACCTGAAGCTGGATTTCGATGCCAAGCAGATCGGCGGCACTGCCACCTACACGCTGGAGTGGAAGGACAAGGCCGCCAAACAACTGGTGCTGGATACGCGCGAGTTGAGCATTGCGCAGGTACAGGCGGACGATGGCAAGGGCGGCCTGTCGCCGCTGCAGTTCGCCCTGGCACCGGCCGACAAGACCTTCGGTAGCAAACTCACCATCGAAGCGCCGCATCAGCCGGGCAAGGTGGTGATCACCTATCACACCGCACCCACCGCCTCGGGCCTGCAGTGGCTGGAGCCGTCGATGACCGAAGGCAAGCAACTGCCTTTCATGTTCAGCCAATCGCAGGCGATTCACGCGCGCAGCTGGGTGCCGCTGCAGGACACCCCGAGCGTGCGCTTCACCTATAGCGCGCATGTCACCTCGCGCCCGGACGTGATGGTGCTGATGAGCGCCGACAACGACCCCAAGGCGGCACGCGACGGCGATTACAACTTCAAGATGCCCGAGCCGATTCCGTCCTACCTGCTGGCGATCGCCGCCGGCGACGTGGTGTTCAAGCCGATTTCCGCGCGCTCGGGCGTGTGGGCCGAGCCGGCCATGGCCGACAAGGCCGCCAAGGAATTCGAAGACACCGAAAAGATGATCGGTGCCGCCGAAAAACTGTATGGCCCGTATCGCTGGGGCCGTTACGACATGCTGGTGCTACCGCCGTCGTTTCCGTTCGGCGGCATGGAAAATCCGCGCCTGACCTTCGCCACGCCTACCGTAATCGTCGGCGACAAGTCGCTGGTCTCGCTGGTCGCGCACGAACTGGCGCATAGCTGGTCGGGCAACCTGGTGACCAATGCCAGCTGGAAGGACATCTGGCTCAACGAAGGGTTCACCACCTACGTGCAGGGCCGCATCACCGAGGCGCTGTACGGCAACGAGATGGCCGAGATGGAGCGCGAAATCGACCAGGGCGATTTGCTGGCCGAAGTCAAAGACATGCCGCCGGCCGACCAGGTATTGGAGTTGCCGCCGCTGGCCCAGCGCGACCCTGACGAGGCCTTGAGCCAGGTTGCCTACGTCAAGGGCGCGTGGTTCCTGCAGTTCCTGGAGCAGCGTTTCGGTCGCGAAGTATTCGACCCGTTCCTGCGCGGCTGGTTCGACGATCATGCCTTCCAGAGCGCCACCACCGACCAGTTCGTCGATTACCTGAAGAAGAACCTGCTGGACAAGCATCCCAACACGGTCAGCGCAGCCGAAGTGGATGCGTGGCTGAAGCAGCCGGGCATTCCGGCCTTCGCCGCCAAGGCGCGCTCGCGCAGCTTTTCGATCGTGGATACCGCACGCATCGCCTGGAGCGGCAGCGGCACCTTGCCGAACAAGCAGGTCACCAGCGAGTGGGGCACGCAGGAATGGGTGCACTTCCTCAGCGGCATGGGCGCCACGCTCAAGCCCGAGCAGCTCAAGCAGCTGGATGAGGCGTACCACTTCACCGGCACGCCGAATGGCGAGATCGCCATGCGCTGGTATCCGCTGGCCATTCGCAGTGGCTACACCGATGCGCGCGCTGCCGCGGGCGAGTTCATCGAACGCGTCGGCCGCCGCAAGCTGGTGCTGCCGATTTACGCCGAATTGTTGAAGACGCCCGACGGCATCGCGTTCGCCGAACAGGCCTTCGAAAAGGCCAAGCCCAGCTATCACCCGATCACCACCGCATCGGTGGCCGAGATGATCGCCAAGGCCAAGGCGGCACCGCCGGCGCAGCCGTAAGGGCAGCGGAGGGCGTTGCAGACGCCCTCCGGCCACCTCCATCGCTGCCGTAGGAGCGCACCCGGGCGCGAGGTGGCTTTACCGGGAATGCTCCATCGCGCCCAGGTGCGCTCCTACGGTCGCCGGCGGTTTGATCGCGGGTACGGCAGGCAGGCTGGTATCGTTGACATTGAATTCTCTCCGGAGTCGACGATGAAGTATCTGCTGAGCGCGGCCTTGTGCGTTGCCGCCTTGAGTGCCTGCACCGACCGCGAGGCGCAACGTCAGGCGCAGGCCACCGCGCAGGCGCAGGCCAGGGAAGCCCAGGCCGATGCGCTCGCCAAGCAATACGACGAAGCGGTGAAAGCGCAGAACTGGGACATGGCGCGTGCGCATGGTGCGGCCTTGATCGAAGGTTATGCCGGCACCGCGGCTGCCACGCGTATCGAACCGGGCTATGCCGATATCAAGGCCAAGGGCGAGCAGGCGCGCGAGCTGCGCCGCATGCAGGCGCTGTGGCAGTACTCGCAGGTGCCGGCCAAGGGCGGTACGCAGCGCTCGGCGATGATCGAGGCCAAGCAACGTGTGGATGTGGATGGCAGCGGGCCCAAGCCGGTCAGCCTGGTGTTTCGCGATCATCCGCAGTGGAAGCGCCACAGCTACCTCGTGCTCAAGGCCGGCGATTTCAATTGCTACGGTGGCTGCAAGGTGCAGGTGGCGGCCGATGGCGGCGCGCCGCGTGCCATGGCGGCGCACCGCCCGGACACCGACGAAGCCATTGCCATGTTCATCGACGATGACAAGGCGTTGTGGAAGCTCGTACGCAACGCCAAGCGCATCAGCATCACGTTCCCGGTCAAGGCCGGCGGTACGCGCACCGCAGAGTTCGAGGTCGGCGGCCTGGACACCACGCAGATGCCCGGGTGGAAGTAGGCCGGCTCGCGATGACATGCCGGCGTACATCGAATGTGTGTGCGGGCTGGTGCAGCACTAGCGGGCTTGATCGACTGTGCGGTACCCCGGTGTGATGGCGCTGCAGCGCGTCGGCACTGCGCGCTCGGGGCGGTCGGCAAAGCTGGCGCGCATTCGTTCGGTGGCAGGCGCGCGCGCGTTGGAGTGTCCGCGCAAGTACATGCCGAGCGGGCGCCACACGCACCGGCTTGGCGGTGCGTGCAGACGCCATGTCGACCGCGTTGGGCGAAGTCGCTGATGGCGCCCTGCAAGTTGGCCGCACCGCCGCATGCCGCATCGAATCGATCACTTTCTTGTCTTTGCACGGATGGACAGCATGACACTCACCGCGCGCGCTCCCACGTTGTCCGACTACCGCCATTGGGTCTTCGACATGGACGGCACCCTGACCGAGGCTGCGCACGATTTCGCCTTGATCCGCCGCGCGCTGGACATCCCGCCAGAGGCGGACATCCTGCACCACCTGGCCGCGCTGCCGGCCGACGAAGCGGCGACCAAGCATGCCTGGTTGCTCGAACACGAGCGTGCGCTTGCCCAAGGCGCACGCGCCGCGCCGGGCGCAGTGGCGCTGGTGCGCGCGCTGCATGCTGCCGGTTGCCGGCTTGGCATGCTCACCCGCAACGCACGCGAGCTGGCAAAGATCACGTTGCAGGCGATCGGTCTGGACGATGCGTTCGCCTGGGACGACATCGTCGGCCGCGACGAGGCGGCCCCAAAACCTGCGCCCGACGGGCTGCACTATTTCGCGCAGCGCTGGTCGGTGCAGGGCAGCGCGCTGGTCATGGTCGGCGATCATCACAATGACCTGGCCTGCGGCCGCGCCGTCGGTGCGTGCACTGTGCTGGTCAATACACCCGGCGATCCCTGGCCCGGTTTCGCCGACTGGCGCCTGCACAATTGCACGCAGTTGCTTGCACGCTGGAAAGGCTAAAGTCGGTGCTTTGTGCCTGAGCAAAGCGCGGGACGCCAGCGTACAACGCGCTGGTGGAAAGCTTGAATAAGCCGGCTTCGGCAGAAGTGTTTGAACGAGCATTGCTTCTCGTCCCTAACCGATGCGCAGAGCAAATCGAAGCGTGGCTGAGCTTCTATAGCGAGGAAAGCATAGGCTCGCTGTTAGTAAACGTACTGACCGCAATTCTTAACACGTTGACTTGATGAGGGTCTGGCCGGTGACATAGAGCTCGACAGGATCGATGAGTTTCTGGATGAGCTGAAAGAGGCGCTTCCAGCGATGGTTGTTGAAACCCGGACCAGGATGATTCTGGCCCGCTTTTGCCGACCAAAGCGATGCGATCCATGACAACGCTGGTCCGTTCCAGGAGTTGGTGCGGCAGCGTATCAGTGCGATGCTTTTCGCCAATGGCTTTCCCTGACAAGTTGAGGTCAGCGGATCGGAGTTAAAGGCACCAGGCAAGGACCGGAAGAAGATGAAAAAATTGCACACCCATCCATCGCTCGAAAAGCTGGCTCAGGAATGCCGAGAGTGGCTGGAACAGGCCCAAGCAAAGCGCAAGGCTGAGCAAGCAGAGGCTGCGATCCAAAAATTCTTGGACATGCCAGGTGAGCTGGACCCAAAGGCAGGCCTGCAGTTAGACCGCCTGGCGCTCTATTTCGATGTAGCAAGCTGCGATGGTTTTTTTCGCTCTGACACAGAAGATCTCTCCCGCCTGATCCAGCACGCAGTTCAGCTGCGTGCTCTTGTTTTTCGCTGGGATGCGATGTATTCCGACATGCGTCAGGATCTTGGGAACTGGCCCAGGGAGTTCTCAGACAGCATGAAGGCTATGGGGCCTTCGATGCTTTCGTGGTGGGGCCAGGCTTCGACTTGCGCTCAGCTTTATATTGAAATGGCAGAGAAGGATCAGCGCATCAATACGATGCCTGAGATGCGCAAGGTCAAGAACGCTACTTCGGATGTCTTTGCGGTGGAACTCTTCTCAACACACTTTAATATTCCAACATGCTTTAAACCTCTCAAACCACTCATTCCTGAGTACCAAGCGGTGCTCGATGCCTGGAACACGGTAGATGAAGTGAAGTTCCAGGCCCTGATGCAAATGGCTGCTGACTTCCACATCTCACGTAGCAAAGAGAACACTGATCGGACCCGCTATGAGTTCGATGCCACGATCGATCGTGTTTTCCCGGCAGAGCTGCTGGCCATCCAAGCACTACGACGCAAGCACCACCTTCCAGAGTTCGAGGCTGATCACGCATTGATCGATACGCCTTGGAAAGTGCTGCGCGAGATCAAGAGTGTGGATGTCCATCCGCTTGCCAAGGCCGTTGAAGAACGTCTGATCAAGGACTACCCGCAGTTCCGCTAACCCATGCATCATGAAGAGAAGGACTTTGACATGAATGACTCAATCCGCCAGACGCGCAGCGCAGACATTGCTGCCCTCGCCCAAGCCACTGATGCAAACAGCCAAGTAGATCTCACCGCTTATCAAGCCTACCGACTGATCTACTCGCATCAGTCCATGGACGGGTTGGATGCGAAGGGTGTTGTCAATGACATTGTGAGTTCGCCGGCTTACGCCAGTGAACGTGGGCGTGAGCAACTTGGATCATTGATTGATGCCATTAGCTCCAGGCTTCCGCCTGCTGATTGCAAGCGGCTAGATGCGGCTTTGGATGCTGCAAATGTCAACGAGTCTTTGGCCGAACGGACTTACGAGCGCTACATCGAAGAGCCTGTTGTTGCTGGTTACGAGACGGCGAAGCTCAGAACGGGTGAAGCGCTCGACTGGACGGACAAGCAGATCAGCGACAACCTGGCAGAAGCTAGGAGGTGGGCCAATGACGCCCGAGACAATCCGCAAAATAGCTACCTTGAACGCGCCGCCGCTGGATTAGGCGGCTACGGCACCGGTGAAGCGCAGAGCAGCTACGGTGCCATGAAAGGCGCAACATCTCGTGGCCTTGGGATGATTGGCGACACCATTGACCTGGCTAAATTCGCCCATCAGTTCAGCAATGATCGCGACTTCCGCAATCTGGTCATGGGCGCGGCAGCGGTCTACGCGAACTCCGCAGTTGAGGATCCCGCGAAAATTCCCCGCGACATCAAGAGTGCCGCGGTCGGTGCCTGGAACGAATGGGAAGCCGGATACGAGAAAGCGACGAAGGAAGGCAAAGAGCAGGAATACCTAGGTGGGATCAAGGGTGCAGCCGCGATTGAAATCATCGCAACCTTTGTTCCTGCAACAAAGCTTACGAACCTGGCCAAGGTTGCCAAGGCAGCTGATGTAGCCGAAGACCTGGCACCTGCAGCTGGGAAGATCGCTGGTCGCGTTCAAACGCATGCCGGCAAAGAGTTGGCGAGCGAACTTGTCGAGCTTGCGCACGACGCGCAGAGGCTCCAAGCCAAAGGCGGCGCTGCTGCTGAGGGCGCAGATCTCATGTTTCAAGGCTTGGCTGGGGTCAAGCGCAGCCAAGGTGAGCTTGGTGATCTTGTTGAGGGTTTCCGTAAGTCGGGTAATTTGGATGGGCTACTCCAAAGCGGTGCACTCTCGCCGAAAGAGCTTGGGCACTTGGCTCGGAAAGACGTCTCGATATTTGAAGGCCAGGTCTCCATGGAGAAGGCCGTCGATGCCTACATCGGCAAGCGAAATCTCTCTGAGCTGGCCGATCCTGAGATCGGCGACATTGGTGAGGCTTTCGTCTCCCATGATCTTGCCAAGAAGGGCTACACCGATCTCGTTGCGATCCAGAACAAGCAAGGCCACGGCATCGATGTCGTCGGCAAAAATCAGGAAGGCAAATGGGAGAGTTTTGAGGTCAAAGCATCTGTCCAGGGCACAGCCCGGAGGCAATTTGGTAACCCGGAAGAATTCATCACTGATCGGTTGAGGAAAGCGGAAGGCGAGCGGGGATCCTGGGCCCCAAAGAACGTGTGGGAGGAACAAGCTCAATCTACTGCCGAAAAGATCCTTGATGAAACCATGGATCGCACGACTGGTAGGGTCAAGATCGAATCCAACTGGGCACGTGTCAACATTGAGCGCGATCCGGCCACCGGCTTGATCAAGGGTGAGCCCGAAATCGAGAAGTGGAAAACGCCGCTCGAACGGCAGCAGGATCGCCAGCTTGAACGAAGCCTTCGCCAAGAAACGCAAGGGCAGAAGAAGACACCAGTTGATGCAGACCATCAAGATTTCGCGCTCCATCAGCAGATCAAAGGCAAGGTCGCGGAGCTGGACGTGCAAAACGGCCGCACCTTCGATGCAGTCAGCGAAAGGATGACGGCGAGCTTGCTCGCGCTTGCGAAAGACAACGGATTGACCAGAGTTGATCATGTCCTACTGAGCAAGCAGACGGACAGCCTGCCAGCAGCTCAAAATGTCTTTGTTGTGCAGGGATCCCTGAATGATCCGGCGATGCTTCGAGCTTACATGCCAACGGCTCAAGCAGCACAGACACCGGTCGAGCAGTCTTTCAGCCAGCTTGAACAAGTTAACCAGCGGCTTGCCCAGCAGTTGGCTCAGCAACAAACATTGGACCAAACACAGGCGCAGTCACAAGGCGCGCCACAGATGCGCATGTCTTGAATGGCTGAAAGAAGGGAACGCATGAAGTCATACCGGTGCGCCGTAGCTAAGACGCCATAACGGCTTGACATAGGCTGGCTCTACGACAGTTACAGCAGTGTGGCAGCTGAAGGACGCAGCTCATCAGGTTAGCTTGAGTGGGTTTCCCTGTTGGCCCAGGGATATGGAAGAGATTGCAAGTTCAATTCTTCGGCAGGGCATTTCCCATCATCTGCACCACCTGTGTCACAGCACGTTCGGCGCAAACTGTGCCAAAACCGTGACAGCGCCAAGTGCCCAGCTCGCCGTCATTGCCTCCAACCCTTGCCGACTCGACGTGGTGCGGCGCACCAGTGCGCTGGCATGACGTTTGCTCAGGTCTCTCCCGACGTTTCCTACGTCCGCATCGCCACGGCGGTGACAGCGCCTGCGCTGCGGGATGTTTCAACCGACTGGTTGTTCAAACGAGAGGGGTAGACGCACATGCACCAATCTTCCTGTCGCAGCGTATGCAGCACTGCGCTGCTCATGCTTGCGCTGAGCGCCGTTCTGTCTGGCTGCAAGAAAGACACACCGACCGAAACTGCGGCGCCGGCAACGGCTGCAACACCTGCCGCTGCGCCCGCCGCTGCACCTGCCGCCGCGGTCGATACCGATAGCGAGTTCACCGCCAATGCCAGCAATGCGGACAACTGGGGCGGTGTGGGGCGCGACTTCGCACTCACCCGGCATAGCCCGCTGGCCGAGATCAATCGCGACAACGTCAAGAATCTGAAGATGTCGTGGGAGATGAAAACCGACGCCACGCGCGGCCACGAAGGCCAGCCGCTGGTGATCGGCAGCATCATGTACATGGTCAGTGCGTATCCGAACAACGTCTTCGCCATCGATCTGGCGGCGCAGGACGACGGCGGCAAGGTGTTGTGGAAATACACCCCGCAACAGGACGAACGGTCGGTGGCCGTGGCATGCTGCGACACGGTCAACCGCGGCGCCTCCTATGCCGATGGCAAGCTGGTCTTCGGCAGCCTCAGCGGCGATGTGATCGCACTCGATGCCAAGACCGGCAAGGAAGTGTGGAAGCAAAAACTCGCCCACCCGGACAAGGGCGAAACCATCACCATGGCGCCGATCATCGCCGACGGCAAGGTGGTGGCCGGCATCAGCGGCAACGAATTCGGCGTGCTCGGGCGCGTGGCCGCCTACAACCTCGCCGATGGCAAGCAGGCCTGGTCCTGCGATGCGGCCGGCACCGACAAGGCGATCTGCCTGGGTCCGGATTTCAACAAGGCCAATCCGCAGCATGGCCAACTCGGCGACCTGGGCGTCAAGACCTTTCCCAACGAAGAATGGAAGCGCGGCGGCGGTGCAGCGTGGGGCTGGTACAGCTACGACCCGAAGTTGAAGCTGGTGTACTACGGCACCGGCAATCCCGGCCTGTGGAGCCCGTCGTATCGTTGCGGCAAGACCTCGCAGGAGGAGTGCAACAACGGCGAGCATGACAACAAGTGGTCGATGACCCTGTTCGCCCGCAAGATCGATACCGGCGAGGCGGTGTGGGGCTACCAGAAGACCCCGTTCGACCAGTGGGATTACGACGGCATCAACGAGCCGATCCTGGTCGACCTGACCATCGACGGCAAGCAAGTCCCCTCGGTGGTGCAGTTCGATCGTAACGGCTTTGCCTACGTGCTCGATCGGCGCGATGGCACGCTGCTGCGCGCGCACAAGTTCGTGCCGGCCAACTGGGCCGAACGCATCGACATGAAGACCGGTCGCCCGGTCAAGGTGGCTGCGCATTCTCCGCTGGAACGCGGCAAGAAAGTGCAGGCGTTTCCGTCGGCGATGGGCGGCAAGGACCAGCAGCCGTGCTCGGTGGATCCGGCCAATGCGGCGGTGTTCTTCTGCGGCACCAATAACTGGCACATGGAGCTGGAACCGCAGGAGCGCGGCAACACCATGATGGGCCTGCCGTATGTGTTCGCCAACGTGATGATGAAGCCGAACGAGCCGGGCGCGCTGGGCATCGTCAAGGCGTTCGACGTGGTGGAAGGCAAGTCCAAGTGGGAGATCAAGGAGAAGTACCCGGTGTGGAGCGGCACCCTGGTCACTGACGGCGGGCTGGTGTTCTACGGCACGCTGGATGGTTGGTTCCGCGCGGTGGACAAGGACACCGGCAAGAAGCTGTGGGAGACCAAGCTGCCGTCCGGCATCATCGGTAACCCCATCGCTTATAAAGCCAACGGCCATCAGTACGTGGCGGTGTTCTCCGGTATCGGCGGGTGGATCGGCCTGCCGGTCACTGCGGGCCTGGATCCGTCCGATCCGTATGGCGCGCTGGGTGCGGCAGGGCTGGCGTTCGGTGCGGGCTTTGACAAGATCCCGCTCGGCGGCATGGTCCACAGCTTCCGTATCGATGGCGCCGGCAAGACCGTGACTGCCACTGCGACCGCCACTGCGGCCGCAGGTGGCGGTACCGCCAATGCCGCAGCGAAGACGGCACGATGATCTGCACGCAAGGCGTTGGACGCGCACCTCGGCAGCTTGCTGCCGGCGTGCGCGGCATCACCCGGCACCTGCAGCAGGTGCTGGTGCTGTGCAGCCTCGGACTCGTCGCCGCAGGTTGCACACGCGAGCCGTCTTCATCGACGGCTCGCGCTTCTCGTTCGGATGTGGTGCCCGCTGCGGCACCTGCATCAACCAACTCGCCGGCAACACCGCCGCCAGCGCCCGACCCGCACGTGCTGCGCGTGTGCGCAGACCCGGGCAACATGCCGTTGTCCAACAAGGCCGGCGAAGGCTTCCAGAACAAGATTGCCCAGGTCGTGGCCGCTGCCATGGGCCGGCGCCTGCAATACGAATGGCGCACCTACTACCAGCGCGGGCTGGCACGCAGCACGATCAACGCGGGCCGTTGCGATGTGCTGATGGATCTCAACAGCGATTTCGAGCAAGGGGTGGTCACGCGCCCGCTCTATCGCTCGACCTATGTATTGGTCACACGCAAAGGCTTGAATGTGCGGCCTGCTTCGCTGGACGACCCGGCGCTGAAGAAGCTGCGCCTGGGCGTGTTCCAGAGCTCGCCTGCGCGTCAGGCGCTGTACGAGCATGGCATCAGCGGTGAGGTGCAATACCTGTTCTACGACTCGGCCACTGCGCCGGAAGAACACCCCGGCAAGCTGGTCGAACGGGTTGCCGCCAACACGCTGGATGCGGCCGAATCCTGGGGCCCGGTGGCCGGGTATTACGCACAGCGCAACGGTCTGGGAATGGTGCCCTTGAACACCATCGACGATGCGGTGCTGGAGTATTCGATGGCCTGGGCGGTGTCGCGCAAGAATGCAGACCTGCGCGATGCGTTGAACACGGCGCTGCAGCAGAGCGCGGCAAAGATCGACCAAATCCTGCGCAGGTATCACGTGCCGCTGGTGCGCTGTAGCGACTGCGTGGTGGCCGGCGATCTGGCGTCGCACGGGCCGTATGTCACGCCGACACCGGCATCCACTGCACCCAGTCCGGCGGCCTCGTCGCAAGAGTTGGCGCAGCTGCAATTGCGCATCGCCGACGGTGCAGACCCGAACCAGGAACTGGCGCATGCACTGGACGCGGGCGATGCCGTGCGTGCGGCATGGCTGCTGCGCCATGGCGCCGATGCCAATCACGCGAACCTGCTGGGCGAGCCGCCGTTGCACCAGGCCATCCGCAATCAGGAGACGGACCTGGTCGGCCTGCTGCTGGATGCCGGCGCACGCATCGAGGCGCGCGACGCCAGCGGCTGGACCGCACTGATGAAAGCCGCCTGGGCCAATGACGCCGACAGTGTCGGCAGGTTGCTGGCCAAGCGCGCGCCGGTGGACACCGTGTCCAGCGACGGCTGGAGCGCGCTGGATCTTGCGGTGTTCTATGCCGACGTGGGAGTGGTGCAGGCGCTGCTGGACAAGGGCGCGACCGTGCGGCGCGCCAACCCCACCGGGTTCACCCCGGTGATGTTTGCGGTGGCGCGCGACGACCCGGCCATTGTGGAGGCTGTGCTGGCACGCGGCGCCGAGGTCAACCACGCCAATCAGGCCGGTGTCACAGCGCTGATGCTGGCTGCCGCGGCCGGGCGCGAAGCGGTTGCCCGACGCCTGCTGGCCGCAGGTGCCGACCCGTCTGCGCGCAACCGCGACGGCAAGAGCGCTGCGGATTTGGCGCAGGCACGTGGCGACACCGCGCTGGCCACGCTGCTCGCCGAGGCCCCGCGCCCGGCACCCAAATGATTGCCTCACTCGTCGCGCGCACCGGAGTGCGCGGCGTTCCCTCCGATCAAAAAGGTTCGTTCATGCGCACGTCCACTACACGTTATCTCGATCGTTCCGTCCGCGCACCGCTGTGCGCGTTGATGTTCAGCGTCGTGTTGGCGGCATGCGGCAAGGACGCGCCGCCGGCCCCGGCCGCCGATGCGCCGCCGCCAGCGCCCCCGGCGGCCGCCAGCGCACCGGCGCCTGCGCCAGCCGCCGACAGCACAGCGTCTGCACCTGCACCTGCGGCCGCAGGGATGCCGAATGTGGCGGCCGGGCCTGCCCCGGATCCAGCGACGCCGGTCGCACCACCTGCCACGATCGTGCCGATTCCCAAGGGACCCGAGGTCAAGGTCACGCCCGAACTGGTCGCAGAAGGCAAGAAGATCTATTTCTCGGCCGGCTGTAATGCCTGTCATGGCGGTACCGGTGGCGGTGGCATGTGCCCGCCGCTGACCAACGACATCTGGGTGTACGGCAGCGACGACGACACCCTGCGTACGCTGATCAATGAAGGCACCGCGGCCATGATCACCCACGGCAAGACCCGCGTCGGGCACGAAAAGGTCGTCGGGCAGATGCCGCCGTTCGCGCCGGTGCTCAAGCCCGGCGATACCGAAAAGTTGCTCGCCTTCATCCACTCGATCAACAAGACTGCAGGCAAGGCGCAATGAGGCCAGCGCCTGCTCGCTGGCCATGCATGCTTGCGGCAACGCTGCTGGCCACGCTGCTGCTGGCCGGCTGCCAGCGCGACGCTGCCTCGCCGGCCTCCACCGCCGCACCCGCGACGACGGGCCCTGCAGCACCGGCGCCGGCAACGCCGCCGGTGTTTGCGTATGTGCCCAATCAACGCAGTGGTACCGTCTCGGTAATCGATACGCACACCGATACCGTGGTGCGCACGCTCAGCGCGCAGGGCCAGCTCGGCAAGCGCTTGCAGCAGCTATTGCCCGGCCCGCAAGGGCATCTGTATCTGATCGATGCCGAGCATCACCGGCTGGTCGAACTCGATACCGAAAAAGATGCGGTGTTGCGCAGCGTGGACATCGGCGAGAACGCCGAAGGCATCGCGTTGTCGCCGGACGGCAAGCAGTTCGCGGTATGCGTGGAAGGCCAGAATCAGGTGACGCTGATCGACGCGGCGCAATTTGTCGTGCAGCAGGTGATCGCCACGCGCGGGCAGGCGCCGGAGCATTGCGCCTACACCCCGGATGGCAAGTGGTTGCTCACCAGCAATGAAGGCTCCAACGACATGGACATGATCGAGCTGGCCACGCATCGATCGCGCGGCGTGGTGGCCACCAGCGGGCATCCGCGCGGCATGGCGTTCGCACCCGACGGGCACAGCGTGTACATCGCCCAGGAAACCGCCAACGTGGTGGACGTGATCGACCTGCAGACGCGTCAGCGGCGCGCCAGCCTGCCGGCCGGCGTGCGCACCGCCGGCGTGGCGCTGTCGGGAGATGGCGCGCGGCTGTATGCCTCCAACGGGGGCGCCGGCACGGTCAGCGTGATCGATCTCAAGACCACACGCACCCTGGCCGAGATCCCGGTCGGGCAGCGTCCGTGGAATCCGGCGCTTACGCCGACCGGCGACAAGCTCTACGTTGCCAACGGGCGTTCCAACAGCGTGAGCGTGATCGACACCGCCAGCTTGCGCGAACTCAAACAGATCCCCGTCGGCGAGCTGCCGTGGGGCGTGATCATCGCGCGCTGAGCGGCCGGCAGGCCGACGCGCGTCAGGGAGGCCGGATGAAGACACGCGCTGCGGTGGCCTGGGGTCCGCACCAGCCGTTGACCATCGAAGAGGTAGACCTGCAGCCACCGCGTCCCGGTGAGGTGCTGGTGCGCCTGGTCGCTACCGGCATTTGCCATGGCGATGCGCATGCGTTGGCGCATGGCCACGCCGGCAGCTTCCCGGCGATCCTGGGGCAGGAGGGCGCCGGTGTTGTCGAAGACGTCGGGATCGGCGTCACCAGCGTGCGGGCCGGCGATCACGTGATTCCGCTGTACATGCCCGAATGCGGCGTGTGCAAATTCTGCCGTTCCGGCCGTACCAATCTGTGCCAGGCGATTCGCAGCAGCCAGGAACGTGGCCTGATGCCCGATGGCAGCAGCCGGTTCTCGTTGCACAGGCGGCCGGTCCTGCATCACATGGGCACCAGCACGTTTTCCGAATACACGGTGTTGCCGGAGATTGCGGTCGCACGCATCCATCCGGATGCGCCGCTGGAGCAGGCCTGCCTGCTCGGTTGCACGGTCACTACCGGCGTCGGTGCGGTGCTCAACAGCACGCATGTGCGGCCGGGAGATTGCGTGGCGGTGTTCGGGTTGGGCGGCATCGGATTGTCGGTGATACAGGGCGCAGTGCTGGCCCAGGCCGGTCGCATCATCGCGGTGGACATCGACCCTGCGAAATTCGCACTGGCACGCACGCTGGGCGCCACCGATTGCCTGGATCCGCGCGACTACGGTGCGCCGATCCAGCAGGTGATCGTGGACCTGACCGATGGCGGCGCCGACCACAGCTTCGAATGCATCGGCGATGTCGGTGCGATGCGCGCCGCGCTGGAGTGCTGCCACAAGGGGTGGGGCGAGAGCGTCATCCTGGGCGTGGCCGAGGACACGCAGGAAATCAGCACGCGCCCGTTTCAATTGGTCACCGGGCGGGTGTGGCGCGGCAGCGCCTTTGGTGGCGTCAAAGGCCGCAGCGAGTTGCCTGGTTATGTCGAACGCTATCTGCACGGCGACATTCAACTGGCGCCGCTGATCACGCGCACGCTGGCGCTGGACGACATCAACCAGGCGTTGGCGGACCTGCGTGCGGCACGCGGCATCAAATCCATCGTGGTGTATTGAAGGAGACGCACATGGCAGCAGGCAGATGCAGGACAGCGACGCTGCATCGCAGGGGATTGGCAGGCGCATGCGCCATGGCCTTGCTCGCACGCAGCGCAGTGGCCGTTGCAGCGGAAGCGCCGCAAGTCACCTGGTTGGACCGTATCGAGGTGACCGCCACGCCGATCCCGGGCACCACCATCGATGCGGCGCAATTGCCGTACATGGTGCAGTCGGCAAGCAATGCCGAACTGTCGCGTGGGCGCAGCAACAACCTGAGCGATCTGCTGCAGCGCCGCTTCGTGGGCGTGGACGGTAACGACGTGCAGGGCAGTGCGTTCCAGAACGATCTCACCTTCCATGGCTTTCGTGCGTCGGCGCTGCCGGGCGCCTCGCAGGGGGTGTCGGTGTATCTGGATGGCGTGCGCTTCAACGAACCGTTCGCCGATATCGTCAGCTGGGACATGCTGCCCGAAGCGGCAATCAGCGCCGTGACGCTGATGCCGGGTTCCAACCCGCTGTTCGGGCCGAACACGCTGGGTGGCGCGGTGGTGCTGTCTACCGCCTCCGGGCTGACCGCGCCCGGATTACAGGGGGAAGCGAGCATCGGCAGCGGCACGCGCAAGCGGCTGGATGCCAGTTACGGCGTTGCCGGCGCCGACGGCTGGCATGGCTTTGTCGCGCTGACCGGCTTCGACGAAAACGGCTGGCGCGCTGCCTCCGAAGGCCGGCTTGGCACCGTGTTCGGCAAGGTCGGTAAGCAAGGCGAGCAGACCGACTGGAGCCTGTCGCTGCTGCACGGGCGCAGCCGTCTGATCGGCAATGGTCTGCTGCCCGATACACGCTACACCGACGAAGGTCCGGAGCCCGGCTTGTATCGCGCCGATCGGCGCTCGGTCTACACATCGCCCGATCTCACCCGCAATCGCACTACGCTATTGAGCGTGCAGCTGGACCATCGTTTCGATGCAGACACTGCGCTGCACGCGCTGGCTTATTCGAAGATGGGGCGGCGCGACACCGTCAATGGCGACATCGGGCAGGACTACGAGGAATTCGTCGAAGAGTGCGCTTCCGGTTACGCCACCGATGGCAGCGCACTGGATGCCGATTGCGACGTCGCCCGCACCGATGCCGACACGCTGCACACCGGCGCGCTCAACACCACCCAGATGCGTCAGCACGCGCAGGGCGTTGCGCTCAATCTGAGCATGCAATGGGGCGCGCATGCGCTCACCACCGGCGCCACTTTCGATCGCGGCCATGTGCGTTATCGGCAATTCGCCCGCGACGGGTGGGTGCAGCCCGACCGCTCGGTCGTTGCAGATCCGGCGACAGACCGCGCGTTCTTTTCCGGCGTGCGCGGCAGTACGCAGACATTGGGCGTGTTCCTGGCCGACACCTGGGCACTGGACGATGCCACCCATCTCACCGCCGCGGTGCGCTGGAATCATGTGGTGGTGGACAACGTTCTTTCCACCGCCGACGACGGCGACCGCCCACGCGAGCGCTTCGTTTATGCCAAAGCCAACCCGTCGCTGGGGCTGACCCGGCGGCTCGCATCGGCGGTGACGCTCTACGGCTCGGTCGCGCAGAACAGCCGTGCACCGACCGCCATCGAATTGGGCTGCGCCGATCCCACTCAGCCATGTCGGTTGCCGACCGGTCTGCAGGCCGATCCGCGCCTGGAGCAGATCATCTCGCGCACCTACGAACTGGGCGCGCGCTGGACGCCGTCGGCCGATCGCAACGCCACGCTGTCGGTCTACCGCGCCGACAATCGCGACGACATTCTGTTCTTGCGCGCACCGGATACGCAGTTGGGTTACTTCGACAATGTCGGCCGCACGCGCTATCAGGGCGTGGACGCGGCACTGCATCTGCGCAGCGGCGATTGGCAGTGGTCGGCCGGCTACAGCTACCTGGATGCCACTTACCGCAGCGACGGCCAATTGCTGTCCGGCGAGCGTGTGATCGCGCTGCGGCCGGGACTGCGGATCGCCGCGCTACCGCGGCACAACCTCAAGCTCGGGGTGGAGTGGCAACGCGATGCGCTGACGCTGGGCGTGGGCGTGCGTGCGGTCTCCGGGCGGGTGGCCAGCGGCAACGAAGATGGCCAGGTCGACAATGCCGAAGAAGGCCAGGCCGCGCCCGACCGTATCGACATCGGCACCGCCGGCTATGCCCTGGTCGACCTGCAGGCGCGCTGGACCATCAACGCGCGGGTGTCGCTGTTCGCCCGGATCGACAACGTCTTCGACCGCCGCTACGCCACCTATGCCGCCGTGGCCGAAGACGTGTTTCCCGACGGCGGACTCGCGCGCCCGCAGGATGCGCCAGTGGAAACCGGCCCGGCACGATTTCTCGCACCGGGGGTGCCCCGGCAGTACCTGATCGGCGTGCGCTGGGCGCTTTGATCGCGGGACATCGGGAATCGGGAATCGGGAATCGGGAATCGGGAATCGTAGAGCGTCAGCGCGCTGCTTTTATCTATTCCCGATTCCCGATTCACCCGGTCTCCAGCCCGTGCTTGCGCAACTTGCGATACAGGGTGTTACGGCTGATGCCCAGGGCATCGGCGGTGCGGCTGACATTCCAGCGATGGCGTTCGAGTTGTTGCTGCAGCACCAGCCGTTCGGCCTGATCCAATGCAACGCGGCCGGGCATATCGTCGGCCGCGACCGCGCGCGCATCGACCAGGCAAGGAGCGCTGCCCGCGTCGACGATCTCCTGCGGCAGATTCGGCAGGCGAATCACCTCGTCACTGCACAGCACGGCCGCCGTGCGCAGCACATTGCGCAATTGGCGCAGGTTGCCCGGCCAGGCGTAGCTGAGCAGCTTGTGCAGCGCATCTTCGCTGATGCGCACGCTGCGCTCGCTGTTTTCCTCGCGCAACAGGGTGCGGATCAGTTCGGCCTTGTCGCTGCGTTCGCGTAGCGGCGGCAGATGCAGCACCACGCCGTTGAGGCGGTAGTACAGGTCCTCGCGGAATTCGCCGGCGGCCACCATCTGCGCCAGGTCGCGGTGGCTGGCGCTGATCACGTGCAACTCCAGCGGCATTGCCCGGTCGCTGCCCAGCGGGGTCACGCTCTGTTCTTCGAGCACGCGCAGCAGCCGCGTCTGCAGCGGCAGCGGCATGTCGCCGATTTCGTCCAGGAACAAGGTGCCACCGCTGGCCTGCAGCAGCTTGCCGTGGCGGCCTTCGCGCGCGGCGTCGGTGAACGCGCCGCGCGCGTAGCCGAACAGTTCGCTCTCGATCAGCGCCTCGGGAATCGCCGCACAGTTCACCGCCACGAACGGCCGCGCCGCCCATGGCGAGCCGCGGTGCACCGCCTTGGCGAACTCCTCCTTGCCGGTGCCGGTGGCGCCGCACAGCAGGATCGACACGCGATGCGCGACCAGCTTCAGCGCGTTGTCCAGGTTGTGGCGCATGCGCGGATCGGAGCCGACGTGCTCGCGTGCGTAAGCGGCCTCGCCATCGTCGGCGGGGGTGGCGTGTGCGCCGCCAGCAACCGCGTTGCGGCGCGGCGGCTGCGCCAGGGCGAAGAAACGGCGCCCGTGGCAGGCGCAGCGGATCGACCAGAGCGTGCTGGCAGCGTTGCGCGCGCGCTGCTCCACGGTGTCGAAGTCCAGCTGCATCACCTGCGAGATGTCGCGCCCGACCAGCAGGCTGCGGTCGCCCTTGCCGAGCTGTTCCAGCGCCGCTTCGTTGACGGCCAGCACGCAGCCGTCGGCGCCGATCGCCATCAGCGCCTCGTGCAACAGGCCGGCGAACTCCGGGCGGCTGTGGAAGCGCAGGATCCACGCGTGCCGATACTGCTCCAGAAAATACGAACGCGCGATCTGTGCCGCCGACATGCGCACCAACGCGCTGGTGTGGCGCTGTACCAGCTTGGTGTCGCGCGCGTCCGGCGTGGACGCATCCAGCACCGCCAGCAATTGCCCGTGCGGGTCGAGGATCGGCGCACCGCTGCACGACAGCGGCAGGTGCCGGGCCAGATAATGCTCGCCGCGATGTACGCCTAGCGCGCTGCGCTCCACCGCGCAGGTGCCGATACCGTTGGTGCCCTGGTAGCGCTCGGCCCAGCTGGCGCCGCAAAACAACCCGGTCTGGCGGAATTCGCGCAGCAGTGCCGGGTCCTGCACGCTGTGCAGCAAGGTCGCCTCGGCGTCGGCGAACACCACGGCATAGCCGCCGCCGGCGATCTGCTCGTAGAGGTTCTCCATCTCCACCTTGGCGATGCGCAGCACTTCCTCGAGCCGCTGCTGGCGCTCGCGCAGCCCGCTGCCGTCGTGGACCATCGGCAACGGGGGGGCATCCGGACTCAGCCCATACTCGTCCAGGCAGCGCTGCCACGAGCGCGCCAGCGCCGGCGGCAGCGGTTCGATCTGGCGGAAGCGGCGCATCCGCGCCAGCAGCGCCGATTCGGCCTGGGCATCGGACAAGGGCCCGGCCGTGGCCTGCAGGAGGTTGGCGACAGTCACTTCCGACACGTGGCGCTTCCTCGGTCCCTACCCGGGGCCAGAGCGGCAGTGACGCATAAACCGGGGCGAGGCTCAAACCGCGGTGCAGCAAACGCCGGGGATGCGGATTCGGGATTCGGGATTGGCAAAAGCGGCTCGGCTGGGGGCGGCTGCCTTTTCGCCCCCAAAACGAAAAAACCGCGCCATCGCGCGGTTCCTCGTGGCCTCGAGGCGCCAGGACCCAGCTTTTATGACTCCCGACTCCCGAATCCCCACCTCCCGGCTACAACGCGTAGCCGAACTGCTGCTTGAACTGGTCGTTGAACTCGGCGAAGTCGAAGCGCTGGTTCTGGGTGCCCGGGTGTTCCACTTTCAGCGCGCCCATCAGGTTGCCCATGCGGCCGATGGTCAACCAGTCGTAGCCGCCCTGGATGCCGTAGATCAGCCCGGCGCGGAATGCATCGCCGCAGCCGGTCGGGTCGACCACGCGGCGCTCGTGCGCCGGCGGAATGTCGTAGGTCTTTTCCGGCGTATGCACCAGCGCGCCCTTCGGGCCCTGCGTGGTGATGTAGGCCTGCACGCGCGAGACGATGTCTTTTTCGTCCCAGCCGGTGCGTTCCTGCAACAGGTTCGACTCGTAGTCGTTGACCACTACGTACTGGGCCTGTTCGATGAACTGGCGCAGCTCCGGGCCGTTGAACAGCGGCATCGCCTGGCCGGGGTCGAAGATGAAAGGGATGCCGCCGGCAGCGAACTCTTCCGCGTTCTGGATCATGCCTTCGCGCCCGTCCGGGCCGACCAGGCCCAGGGTCACGCCCGGCACATCCTTCACGTGGTTTTCGTAGCTGCGCATCATCGCGCCCGGATGGAAGGCGGTGATCTGGTTGTTGTCGTGGTCGGTGGTGATGAACGCCTGCGGGGTGAACAGGTCGTCGATGATCTTCACCCGCGACAGGTCGATGCCCAGCGTTTCGAAGTGTTCGCGGTACGGGCCGAAATCCTGGCCGACGGTGCCCATCGGGATCGGCGCGCCGCCGAGCAGATGCAGGTTGTAGGCGATGTTGCCGGCGCAGCCGCCGAACTCGCGGCGCATGCGCGGCACCAGGAACGACACATTCAGGATATGCACCTTGTCCGGCAGGATGTGGTTCTTGAACTGGTCCGGAAACACCATGATGGTGTCGTAGGCGAGGGAACCACAGATCAGTGCGGACATCGAGTCGGGCCTTTGCGTTGGGAAAACCCGCCAATTGCCGGGCATGGCAGCGGGACGGCGCGTGCGCCGCGGCGCAAAGGGTAACGGCTGCGGCCGATCAGGGCCACAACCGCATGCCATGGCCGGCGTGACCGCCACATGAAAACGGGGGCGAAATCGCCGATTTTTCCTTGCTCACCCCGGGGGGGATTGCTAGGCTAGCCGACTTCGTTTTCTGCCCAAATTTTCGCCAGTCTGGCGGCGGGCACGCGACTCACCCAGGAACGACTCCCTCGATGTTCAAGAAACTCCGCGGCATGTTCTCCAACGACCTGTCCATCGATTTGGGCACGGCCAATACGCTGATCTACGTGCGCGGACAGGGCATCGTGCTGAACGAGCCGTCGGTGGTTGCGGTGCGGCAGGATCGCGCAATCGGCGGCACGCGCTCGGTCGCTGCCGTCGGCGCGGAGGCCAAGCAGATGCTCGGCCGTACCCCCGGCCACATCACCACCATCCGCCCGATGAAGGACGGCGTCATCGCCGACTTCACCTACACCGAGGCGATGCTGAAGCACTTCATCAAGAAGGTGCACAAATCGCGCTTCCTGCGCCCCAGCCCGCGCGTGCTGGTGTGCGTGCCGGCCGGCTCCACGCAGGTCGAGCGCCGCGCCATCAAGGAATCTGCGGAAGAGGCCGGTGCGCGCGATGTGTATCTGATCGAAGAGCCGATGGCCGCAGCGATCGGCGCCGGCATGCCGGTGACCGAGGCGCGCGGTTCGATGGTCATCGACATCGGCGGCGGCACCACCGAAGTGGCGGTGATCTCGCTCAACGGCATCGTGTACTCGCAATCGGTCCGTGTGGGCGGCGACCGTTTCGATGAGTCGATCACCAATTACGTGCGCCGTAACCACGGCATGCTGATCGGTGAAGCCACCGCCGAGCGCATCAAGCTGCAGATCGGCTGCGCCTACCCGCAGGACGAGGTGCAGGAGATGGAAATCTCCGGCCGCAACCTCGCCGAGGGCGTGCCGAAGATGATCAAGATCAACTCCAACGAAGTGCTCGAAGCGCTGCACGAGCCGCTGTCGGGCATCGTCTCGGCGGTGAAGCTGGCGCTGGAGCAGACCCCGCCGGAACTGTGTGCCGACGTGGCCGAGCGCGGTATCGTCCTTACCGGTGGCGGCGCGCTGCTGCGCGACCTGGACCGCCTGATCTCCGAAGAAACCGGCCTGCACGTGCAGGTGGCCGACGATCCGCTCACCTGCGTGGCCCGCGGCGGCGGCCGTGCGCTGGAGCTGGTGGACATGCACGGCAACGAGTTCTTCGCGCCGGAGTGAAGCGCTCGGGATTAGGGAGTCGGCATTCGGGATTCGCAAAGCGTGTCCCGGCCTTCGGCCTTGACCGATTGCGGTGTAGCCCTGTTTGTCTAACGCTTAGTCGTACCGGGGGCCGCCAACTGCTCCTCGAATCCCCAATACCTAATCCCGAATCCCGGCCTTAACGTGCCCTCCTACGCCGGTCCTCCCGTCGCCTCCCGTCCGGGCGAAGTCACCTCCACGCTGCGGCTGCTGGTTTATCTGGTGCTGGCGGTGGTGCTGATCGCGCTCGATAGCCGCGGTGGCTGGCTGAGCCAGGTGCGCATGCAGGCCAATCTGCTGATCCAGCCGATCTGGGCGGTGGCCGGGCTGCCGGGGCGCATCGGCTCGCAGGTGCGCGACAACGCCGCAACGCATGCGCAACTGGTGGAAGAGACCCGGGATCTGCGCAATCAGCTATTGGTCGCCAATGCGCGCCTGACCCGGTTGCAGACCGCGGCCCTGGACAACGCGCAACTGCGCGAACTGCTCAACGTGGCCGAGCGCCGCGGTCTGGATGTGCAACTGGCGCCGATCCTGAACATCGATCTGGATCCGACGCGCCAACGCCTGCTGCTGGACGCCGGTAGCCGCGAAGGGGTGGTGCTGGGCCAGGCGGTGATCGATGCCGGCGGCCTGATGGGACAGGTGATCGAAGTCACCCCGCTGCATTCCACCGTGTTGCTGCTCACCGACCCCGACCACGCCGTGCCGGTCAGCGTGGCGCGCAATGGCGTGCGGCTGATCGTCTACGGGCGCGGCGACCGCCTGGAACTGCGCGACATCCCGCTCAGTGCCGGCGTGCAGGTGGGCGATGAAATCGTCACCTCGGGCTTGGGCGGCCGCTTCCCGGCCGGCTTCCCGGTCGGCAAGGTCTCCGAACTGCATCCCGACGATACCCACGCCTTCCTGGTCGGCGAACTGACCCCGGCCGCCAAGCTCGATCGCGGCCGCGATGTGTTGCTGCTGCGTGCCGGCAAGCCGTTGCGGTTGGTGCCGGGGGCCGGGATTGGGGATTCGGGAGTTGGGATTCGCAACAGCGACAACAGCAACGGCGGCGCGGCAGCCGCCAGCGCGCCGGTGGCTGCCACGCCACGCACGCCGGTGGGCGGGATTTCCAACGTAATGATTGATACCGCGCGTCCGACGGCCGCTGCGGCATCGGGCACCGGCACTGTTCCCGCGCCGCGCACACAGTCCGTGTCGACACCTGCCGCGCCTGGTGTCCAGTCGGCCCGCGCATCAGCGTCAGCATCCAGCGGCCACGCCAGCCTGCCGGCCAGTCCTCCTGGGTCGAACGGCCCTGAACTCCAGACCCGCGGTTCCCGCGCAGCGTCATCGCAGGGCTCACAGGCTTCAGGGAGTGGAGACGCTGGAAGGGGCAACGGCAACGGCAACGGCAACGCCGCACCAGCACAGGCGGCCGCTTCTAACCAATCCCCAATCCCCAATCCCCAATCCCGTTCTTCTCCGCAGGAGACGGACCAATGACCCGCATGCGCAACACCTGGATCCTGCCGGCGAGCATCTTCATTGCGCTGGTCCTGGGCCTGCTGCCGTTGCCGATGGTGGTGCAGCCGCTGCGGCCGTACTGGCTGGCGCTGGTGCTGGCGTATTGGGTGATCGAGGAGCCGGACCGGGTTGGGCTGGGCCTGGCCTTCGTGGCCGGCGTGCTGGCTGATCTGCTGTATGGCGGGCTGCTCGGCGAACAGGCGCTGCGGCTGGTGATCATGACCTTCATCCTGCAGCGCTTCCGCGCGCGCATGCGTTTTTTCCCGGTCTCGCAACAGGCGCTGGCCATCGGCGGGCTACTGCTCAACGACCGCATCGTATCTTCGGCGGTGCATCTGGCGGTGGGCGAGCCGACCCTGCCGTGGAGCTACTGGTGGGCGCCGCTGCTGGGCATGGCGCTGTGGCCGCCGCTGTTCGTGGTGCTGGATGCGGTGCGGCTGGGCAAGCGGGGCAAGAAGTAAGCCATGCACGGGCGCCGTCATCCCAAGAATCCGCATGCGGAGGCCGAACAGTTCCGCCGTCGCGCGGTGCTGGGCTTTGTGATGGTGGTGATCTGCCTGGTCGGCCTGGGCGGCTGGTATTTCAAGTTGCAGGTGCTCGACCACGAGGTCTACGCCACGCGTTCGGAGGCCAACCGCATCAAGCCCAAACCGGTGGTGCCCGGGCGCGGCATGATCTACGACCGCACCGGCCGGCTGCTGGCCGAAAACGTGCCGGCCTTCCGTCTGGACGTGACCCCCGACAAGGTCGCCGACATGAACGCCATGCTGGACGCGTTGGGCAAGGTGATCCCGATCGCGCCGGAGGATCTGGAACGCTTCAACCGCGAGCGCCGCGCACGCCGCAGCTTTTTGCCGGTGACGCTCAAGCTGCGCATGAGCGATGAAGAGATGGCACGGTTCGCGGTGGAGCGCTGGCGCTTCCCCGGCGTGGAGCTGGAGCCGTATCTGACCCGGCGTTATCCCTACGGCCCGTTGTTCGCGCACATCATCGGTTATGTGGGCCGGATCGACGAAAAAGACCTGGCAGTGCTGGGCGAGGGCAATGCTGCGCTCACCCATATGGGCAAATCCGGGCTGGAGCGCTACTACGAGCAGGATCTGCGCGGGCAGGTCGGTTACGAGCAGGTCGAAACCAATGTGCAGGGGCGGGCCATCCGCACCGTCGGCCGGGTCGCCCCGCAGTCGGGTGCGGATCTGCGCCTGTCGGTAGACGCCGACCTGCAGCGCGCGATGGTGGCCGCCTTCGGCGAGCACGAAGGGGCGGCCATTGCGATGGACCCGCGCACCGGCGAGATCCTGGGCATGGTCAGCCTGCCCAGCTACGACCCCAACCTGTTCGTCAACGGCATCTCGCATACCGATTTCAAGATGCTCAACGACAACCCGTCCCGGCCGCAGTTCAACCGGCTGGTGCTGGGCGGCGTGGCGCCGGGCTCCACGCTCAAGCCGCTGATCGCGTTGGCCGGTTTGGACAGCGGCCTGCGACGGCCGGAAGACCGGGTGCTGTCCACCGGCATGTTCTACCTGCCCGGCGTCAGCCGCGGTTGGGGCGATTCGCACCGCGGCGGGCATGGCTGGACCGACCTGCGCAAGTCGATCGCCCAGTCGGTCAATACCTACTACTACCGCCTGGCGGTGGATATGGGCATCGAGCGCTTCGACCACTACATGTCCGAGTACGGCTTCGGCCAGCCTACCGGGGTGGACCTGCTGGGCGAAATCGGCGGCATCCTGCCGTCGCCGGCCTACAAGTACAAGACGCGCAAGGAGCGCTGGTATCCCGGCGACACGGTCAACATCGCCATCGGCCAGGGCGACTGGAAGGTCACGCCGCTGCAGCTGGTGCGCGGCGTCTCGGCGATCGCCAGTGGCCTGCTGCTGCGCCCGCACCTGGTGCTGGAAGAACGCACCGGTTTCGATCATCCCTGGGAGCCGATGATCCAGCCGCCCGGCAAGCCGCTCAGCCAGAACCCGGCGCATCTGCAGGTGGTGCGCGAAGGCATGATGGACACCATGCGGCCCGGCGGCACCGGCTATGCGATCACCCCGGGCGCGCCGTACCAGATGGCGGGCAAGACCGGCACCGCGCAGGTGGTCAGCCGCAAGGGCGTGGCGGCAGTGGACCCGCGCAGCCTGCCGTTGCACCTGCGTCACCGCGGCCTGTTCGTCGGCTTCGCGCCGGCCGACAACCCGGTCATCGCGGTGGCGGTGGCGGTGGAAGGCGGCGGTTTCGGCACCAGTTCGGCGGCGCCGATCGCACGCAAGATCTTCGATGCCTGGCTGCTGGGCAAGATGCCCGCCGGTCTGGAGCCGCTGGACAGCGAGCTGGGCATGACCGCCGTGGGCGTCAATCAGTTCGAAGCCGGCGTCACCGACGCGCGCGCCGCCGGCGACGCCGCCGCTGCCACGCTGGACGAGCTGCCGGTGGTGATCGGCCAGAGCGCCGTTGCGCTGGACCCCAACACTCCCGCGCAACCGGTGGTGCCGGATGTGCCGGACGCGGTGCAGGAGACCGACCATTGAGCGACATCCTGCGCTGGTTGGTGGACATGGCTGCGCGCTTTACGCGCAGCCTGGACTGGGTGCTGTGCCTGGCGCTGGGCGGCCTGATGGCCATCGGTCTGTCGGTGCTCAAGAGCGCCGGCGGCACTGCCAATGGCGAGCACCTGATGCTGGCGCAGGGCATCCGCTTCATTATCGGGGCAGCAGCGATGTGGGGCATTTCACGCATGTCGGTACTGCGCCTGCGCGCCTGGACACCGTGGGTGTACGGCTTGTCGATGCTGCCGCTGCTGGCGGTCTTCGCGCTGGGCACCGGTAAGTACGGCCGGCAGTGGCTGGACCTGAAAGTGTTCTACCTGCAGCCGGCAGAGCTGCTCAAGATCAGCCTGCCGATGATGGCGGCCTGGTATCTCCACCGCATGCCGCTGCCGCCGCGCATTGCCACCGTGCTGGTGACCGGCGTGATTATCGGCGTGCCCACCGCGCTGATCATGTTGCAGCCGGACTTCGGCACCGGCGTGTTGATTGCTGCCAGCGGCGTGTTCGTGCTGTTGCTGGCCGGCCTGCCGTGGTGGTGGGTGGCCGTTGGTGTGGGCGGTGTGTCCGCGGCTGCGCCGGTGGCGTGGTTCTGGCTGCTGCGGCCGTACCAGAAGGACCGCATCATGATGTTCCTCAACCCCGAAAACGACGCGCTTGGCGCGGGTTGGAACATCATCCAGTCAAAGATCGCGATCGGTTCGGGCGGGTTGAACGGCAAGGGCTGGGGTCTGGGCTCGCAATCGCACCTGAACTTCATTCCCGAACAGACCACCGACTTTGCGTTTTCCGTGCTCAGCGAAGAATTCGGCTGGATCGGTGTCGCCACCGTGCTGACCCTGTACCTGATCGTCATCGGCCGCTGCCTGTGGATCGCCTCGCAGGCGCGCGACACCTATTCGCGCCTGGTTGCCGGCGCCACCGGCCTGGCGTTCTTCGTCTACGTGCTGGTCAACGGCGGCATGATCTCCGGCCTGCTACCGGTGGTGGGCGTGCCGATGCCGCTGATGAGTTACGGCGGCACCTCGGCGGTGTCGCTGCTGGCCGGCCTGGGCCTGGTCATGGCAGTAAAGTCGCATCGCCCGGTGCACGGGTACTGAGCCGTCCCGAAAATATGCCGTTCAAGCACCGATGCGCGCAGCGACTGAAATAAGGCGCTCGAAGATGTCCATGCCATCGCGCCGAGCACGGCAATCATATGCGCCACGACCTCGTTCATTCCCGCATTGTCCGGCAGGCACTTTCCGCCAGCGCCGGGATCGTACGGCAGGTGCGCCTTGAACATTGTCCCTTTTGCTGGCGACGCGGCAGCCCCTGGCAGGAAGGGCTGCCGCGCGTGTCAGTGGCTGAGCGTTGCGGCCTTATTGGGAAACCCGGATGCTGCCGTTAACGTCGATAAAGACTTGAAACACGTTGCCGACTGTGAAAGTCGGCTGGTTCAGGGTTCGCAGCGCAGTGCCGAGTCTGCAGTCGGTCGTGCTGAATCCACCCACTTGAAATGTGGAGCCGACAAGAACCGAGGCAAGGGTTGTGGTCCTGCCGTTCGAAGGTACCGGGGTGCAGCTCCATCCGCTGCGAACTTTGACGTTCTGTACGAAAATTGCTTTCACGCCGGGGTTTTTATTTGTCGCAAAAATGGGAACGGCCTGCTGCGCGCTGGCCGTCGTGGCGACTCCCGCTGCCAATGCGAGCAAGGCACAGCATGCGGCTTTCCTGAAATCACGTGCGTTCGAATATATGGTCATTTAAATTTTATTTGGGTTGGAGAAGGGCGGCCTGTTGCAGGCTGCGGGGGATATCGCCAGTGGCGCATTTAATTGTTGCCTGAGCGTCGCGCATTTTGTCTATAGTGAAGTTAATGGATAAGATGGAATTGCGGAGAAAGTCACGAAAGCGCGTGGGTCGGATATGGATGTATATAACGGGGAATTTTATCTAATATAATTCGAGTAAATGGAGCGGTGGGCCGGGGTATTATTTGCCACTGAAAACTACGCGAATTAAATTCACTGGTGCCCTTGGATAAACTGGTCAAGCCGGCCGCGTGTGGTGACTGGAATGTTGGCTCAACAAGACCCATGCCATCGCGCGTGCAAGGCACCTAGGAGCGCAGTCCTGTGCAGCAGCCAGCGCAGGTGATCGTCGGCCGCTCGCCGTCGGGCAGATGCAGTGCATCGCCATGGCTGCTTCAGTCGGCATCGACGGCGATGGCAGTCGGCGTTCAGACGGAGGATCGCCACTCTGCTGAGGGCTCTTGATCCGGCGACCTTGAAGTCGCGTCGGCGTCTGGAGTTTTGCGGGAGCCTGTAAAAAACGGCTCCCTGGGCGACTGGTTCGGTGCCACGGTGGCCGATTCGCAATCGCTGCCGCCAGCTGCGCCGGGCGCTTGTAGAGTCCGCACGCTGGCGCGACTGCGTCGATCGCAACGTGCAGGCGACACATTCCTTCGCATTCGAGTGATCTCCCCGATGAAACTGCTCGCCACCGCCATCGGCGGTGCCTGTCTGGCGCTGGCCGGTCATGCCGCCGCCATCGATTTCGCCACTGGCGATTCCCGTCCGCTGTCCGAGCCGGTCGTTCCGGCCACCTGCAAGCTGCTGCGTGCCGGCCGGACCGCCAGCGATCGCCAATTCGACCCGGCATTGGAAAGCGCGCCGCCCGATACCCAGGCCATCCAGACCGCGCTGACCGATTGCGCCAGCAAGCACGGTAGCGTGTTGTTGACCACCGGCAGCGGCGACGCCTTCCTGACTGGCCCGTTGTCGATCCCCGCTGGCGTGACACTGGTCGTCGATCAAGGCGTCACCGTGTACGGCTCGCGCAACCCGGCCGACTACGGCAACGGTTGCGGTACGGCAGGCGCCAGAAGCGGAGGCTGCCTGCCGTTGATCGCCATCAAGGGCGCTCGATCCGGCGTGATGGGGGTGCGCCGCAATGGCCACCAGGGCACCATCGATGGCCGCGGCGATCTGCCCATGCTGGGCAAGACCACCACCTGGTGGGAGTTCGGCGAGGCCGCCAAAGGCGCCGGCCAGGTGCAGAACAGCCCGGACCTGGTCAAGTTGCAGAACGCCAGCGCTTTCACGCTCTACGACATCAACCTGGTCAATGCACCGTACTTCCATTTCTTTGCGCATATCGTCGACGGCCTGACCATTTGGGGCGTGCGCGTGAAGTCGCCGGCCACCAGTCCCAATACCGACGCGCTGGACCTGGACAGTGTGCTCAATGCCACCATCCAGGACAGCGACGTGATGAGCGGCGATGATGGCGTGGCGATCAAGACCATTGCGTCCAGGTCGGCCAACATCAGCGTGCTGAATTCGCGCTTCTATGGCACCCACGGCATCTCGATCGGTAGCGAATTGATGTCCGGTGTCAGCAACGTGCTGGTCGACAACAACGTCATCGTATCCACCGATGCCAACGGCAATCGCAGCACCGACAACAATGGCCTGCGCATCAAGACCAGCCTGGCCAAGGCAGGGGCGGTCGACCTGGTGACCTACCGCAACACCTGCCTGTACGGAGTGAGCAACCCGCTGGTGATCAATCCGTTCTACGGCAGCGCCCGCGGCGGCAACGTCCCGACCTTTCGCAGGATCGTGGTCGATGGCTTGCGCAGCGTCGACGGGCGCGGCGGCAAGGGATGGGTCCTGCAGGGTGCCGATGCGAGCGCTCCGCTCGATCTGGTGCTGGCGAACGTGGCGTCCGACAACCTCGGCAATACCACCGGCAATGCGCGGATCGGTCTGAGCAATAGCGCGTTGACGCCGAGCGGCAGCAACGTGGTGACCACCGCAGTCCAGCTCGACGGTGCGGTGCCTACCTGCCCGGGCGCTTCACAGTTTCCAGATCTATAAGCGGTGCGGCGCGACCTTCGCCGGTCGTGTCGCTGACGAGCGCTCCTGCGCAGCAGCGCAGGCCGGTTGCCAGAATGCAGCCTGTGGTCCGGAGAAGGAGGCCGACGCCGGGCTTGGCCCGCAGATCGGCAGGGCCACGCGACATTAGCGGCCTCATCCGGGTTGCACGAGCCGCGGTGCTGCCACCACCGCCAGCCGCAGGCCTTTGAAGCGCCCTTCAGCGCCCGCCGCAGATCACTGGCCGGTTCGCTCTGGCGGAGGCGGCATGCTGCGGAGAGCCTTGACATTGGCCAAAGTTCTTCGTTTTCATGGCCTTATTGCCAGAAGTTCATCTGATGTCTGTTACCCTCGGCCGATGATTCGACGCACCCTGACCTGCCTGCTCACCCTCGGCCTTGTCGCCTGCGCGACCCAGCCCAGTCCTCCGTCGCCGCCACCGGCTGCCAGCGCGCCGCCGGCCAAGCCGCCGCTTGCGCCATCGGCATCAGCACCGCCGGCCAGCGCCGCCGCCGAGGCGCCCGCGCTTCCGCCAGTCGACCTGACTCCGGTGCCGTTCGAGATCGCCCGCGCCAACTTCGTGCGCGACACCTCGGCCAGGTACGGCATCGATGCCGCGCAGATCGAAGCGGTGCTGGCGCAGGCGCAATTCAAGGACGCCATTGTCACTGCGATGTCGCGCCCGGCCGAACGGGTCAAGCCGTGGAACGAATACCGGCCGATGTTCATCACCCAGGCGCGCATCGATGGCGGCCGCAAGTTTCTCGCCGAACATCGCGCCGAGCTGAGCAAGGTCGAAGCCGCCACCGGTGTGCCCGCGCAGGTGATCGTGGCCATCATCGGGGTGGAAACCAGCTACGGCAGCAACGCCGGCAAATACCGCGTGCTGGACGCGCTGTACACGCTGGCGTTCCGCTATCCGCGCAGCGGCGACCCGGCCAAGCTCGAACGCGAAGTGCGCCGCGAACTGTTTTTCCGCGACGAACTCGCCCAGTTGTTCGCGCTCGGCAAGGAAGAGCAACTCGACGTCAGCACCCTGATCGGCAGCTATGCCGGCGCAATGGGCATGGGCCAGTTCATGCCGTCCAGCTATCGCCAGTTCGGCGTGGATGGCGATGCCGACGGCAAGCGTAATCTGTTCACCGACTACAACGACGTATTCGCCTCGATCGCCAATTACTTCGTCAAGAAGGGCGGCTGGGTGCGTGGCGGGCAGGTCGCGGTACCGGCCACGCTGGCCGCCGGGCACGAAGAATTCAATCCCACCGACTGGTCGCCGGTGTACACGCTGTCCGACCTGTCGGCGCGCGGCTATCACCCGAGCGCACCGGTGGTGGCCGGCAGCACCGCTACCCCGATCAGCCTGGACGACGCCAACGGCAAGCAGTACTGGCTGGGCTTCCAGAACTTTTACGCGATCACCCGCTACAACATTTCCAAGATGTATGCGATGGCCGTGTTCCAGCTGTCCGAGGCCATCGCCGGCAAGGAGTTACCCCCGGCATGAACAACATTGCAGGCCCCAAGTGGCTGATCCCGATGGCGCTGATGCTCGGCCTGGCGGCCTGTAGCAGCGCACCGAAGAAGACCGCCGGCGGCACCGGCAGCGGCGCGATCAAGGGTGTGAAGGTCGAAGGCAAGGGCCCGGCGTATGTCGCCACCGGTTGCCCGTCCACCTCGCCGTATGCGCCCGCCAAGGAAGATCCGTCCACGCGCGGCGACTACACCGCCGGCGGCTTGTACAAGCCCGGCGTGAAAGACTCCACGCCCGATCATGTGCCCAATGTGGCCTGCATCCCCGAGCCGCTGGTGACCAACGAGCCGCGCTCGGCGGTGGGCAATCGTTCGCCGTACGAAGTGCTGGGCAAGCGCTATGTAGTGATGGACAACCCCGGCGACTATGTCGAACGCGGCACCGCCTCGTACTACGGCAACAAGTTCCATGGCCGGCTGACCTCCAACAAGGAGGTGTACGACATGTACGCCTTCACCGCCGCGCACAAGACCTTGCCGCTGCCCAGCTTTGCGCTGGTGACCAACACCGACACCGGCCAGTCGGTGGTGGTGCGCGTCAACGACCGCGGCCCCTTCCACGACGGCCGGGTGATCGATCTGAGCTACGCCGCGGCGGTGAAGTTGGGCATCACCGGCAAGGGCACCGGCAATGTCGAAGTCCGCGGCCTGACCGAAGCCGACAACGGCAATCTGCTCGCCAAGCGCCGCAGTGGCCAGACACCGGTGAATACCGCCGTTGCCGCGGCGCGGCCGGCTGCCGGCGCCAGCCAGATCGATGGCCTGGTGCAGCGCTTGCCCACCCGCACCGTGCCGCCGCGTGCGGTCGCCACCGGTACCGCCACCGCGGTTGCCACAACTGCCGCTGCACCCACTGCCGGTGCACCGGTCACTGCGGCCGGCGAGCGTTGGCGCTACCGCGTCGCCGATTCGCGCCAACCCGGCAATGCCGACAACTTCGATGCCTGGATGAAGGCGCAGGGCGTGCGTGTGGCCACCGGCAAGCCGGCCGCTGCGGCCCCGCGACCGGCCGCGTCAGCGTCTGCCGCCGTGCCCGCCGCGGCGCCGCCAGTGGCGGTTGCGGCGGTCAAGCCGTCCGAAAGCACTGCCTCGCGCCCGCTCAAGGCCGACCCAGCGCCCGCCAAGGCGCCCAGCGTGGCCGAAGCTGCGCTCGGCGACATCCTGCTGCAGGTCGCCAGTTTCGCCAGCCGCGAAAACGCCAATCGCGCACTGTCGCAACTGGCTTCGGCGGGGATTGCCGGCGCCAGCGTCAGCGACATCGTCAGTGGCGGGCGCACGCTGTGGCGGCTACGCGTGAATGCACGCGACCATGCAAATGCGTCGGAGATTGCCCAGCGCATTGCCGGCCTCGGGTTCGGTCGCCCGCAGATCGTGGCCAATTAACGCGGCTGGGTGGGCCACTGCGACGCCGATCGAGCGTGAGCGCATCCGTCGCTTGCGCGCTGGCTGCAGTGGCGTTATCGGGAACGGCTGAGCCCACCCGGTCAGCGGGTAAACATTGTGCATCTGCATTGCGCATCTGCAAGGGATGCGAACAAGGTCGGCTTCGATATGCACGTCGCGCACGTCGCGCACGTCGGAGCCTCGCATCGTCTGCCTCCAGCTCACGCCTGCGCACCGGCGTCGCCCGTCGAATGCGCTGCAAGCAATGCCGCACGTGCGCGTGTCGCCGCATTCGGCAGTTCGCCTCGGGCACCGCAAGCGTCCGTGCGCCTGGCTGCCATCGCTGAACTGCGCAAGCGCACGCATCGCGCAACGCGTCGCCCTGATCGCCGCGGCGCCTTACAATTTCGCATTGCCCGGCTTTCGGGCCCGTCAGGAGTCGTTCTTCAATGAAATTCCGCTTCGCCGCCGCTGCCGTGGCCACGTTCGCCTTCGGCCTGGTCTGCGCCCAGACACCTGCGCCGCAGCCGACTCCTGCCGTGGCTGCCGCCCCGGCCGCCTTGCCGGTACCGCCGGCGCCCGCACCGGCCGTGTCCAAGTCCTGGATCCTGATGGACTACGCCACCGGGCAGGTGCTGGCCGGTGAAAACATCCACCAGCAGCTGGCGCCGGCCAGCATCACCAAGGTGATGACCTCCTACGTGGTCGCCGCCGAGATCAAGAACGGCAAGGTCAAGCGCGACGACCAGGTCATGATGAGCGAACGCGCCTGGCGCGAAGGCGGCGCGGGCACCGACGGCAGCTACAGCGGCTTCCCGGTCAACCAGACGGCGCGTCTGGAAGACATGGAAAAGGGCATGGCGATCCAGTCCGGCAACGATGCCGCCATCGCGCTGGCCGAGCACGTGGCCGGCAGCGAAGAAGCCTTCGCCTCGCTGATGAACAGCTACGCCGCCAAGATCGGCATGAAGGATTCGTACTTCGTCAACGCGCACGGACTGAGCGCCGAAGGGCATCACTCCACCGCCTACGACCTGGCCCTGCTGGGCCGCGCGATGGTGCGCGATTACCCGGAGACCTACGCCTACAACAAGATCAAGGAATTCCAGGTCGGCACCATCAAGCAGAGCAACCGTAACCGGCTGCTGTGGCGCGACCCGGCGGTGGACGGCATCAAGACCGGTCACACTTCCGAAGCCGGCTACTGCCTGCTGAGCTCGGCCAAGCGCGGCGATCAGCGCCTGATCGCGGTGGTGATGGGCGACAGCTCCGAAGAACAGCGCGCCACCGATAGCCTGGCGCTGCTCAACTGGGGCTTCCGCTTCTTCGAAACCCACAGCCTGTATGCGCCCGGCAAGGTCGTCACCAAGCAGAAGGTCTGGAAGGGTCAGCAGGATGAAGTGCAGCTCGGCGTGGCACAGCCGCTGCTGGTCAGCCTGCAGCGTGGCCGCTACAACGACCTCAAGCCCAGCATGGAAGTGCCCAAGAACCTGCAGGCACCGATCAAGCAGGGGCAGCAGGTTGGCACCGTGAAGGTCAGCCTGGACGGCAAGGTCATCGCCCAGGCCCCGCTGGTCGCCATCAACGCCGTCGAAGAGGGCGGATTCTTCAAGCGCCTCTGGGACGCGTTCTGGATGTGGTGGGAATCGGAGTGATCCAAAAAAAAAAGCCGGCTTTCGCCGGCTTTTTTGTTTGCGGGATTGGGGATTGGGGATTGGGGATTCGAAAAAGCGAGGGCAGCGGCGAAGCCCCGCGCTGCTCTTCCAAATCCCGCTGGCCCGCTCTTGCGAATCCCCAATCCCCAATCCCGAATCCCGAATCCCAGCCGTCAAAGCATCCGGCTAATCGTAAAACTGCCATACACCGGCGTTTCGCGCTGGGTGTCGAATTCGCGGGTACGGTGGTAGCGGGCGAGGGCGAATTTCCAGCGGCCGTACATCACTGCCAGGCCGTAGCCCACATCGCCGACGAACGGGCGCTTGTCCACGCTGTGGCTGTTGCGGAAGGTGTTGCCGTCCAGGGTGATGTCGCGGATCACCCAGCGCGCGTCGGTGGTGACGAACAGGTGGCCGGACCAGCCGCTGGCGCGCCCGAGCCGGCTGGGGGCGGTGTTTTCGCCCGCGGGGCGGGTCGGGGTGCTGCCGAAGTCGTCCGGCAGTTTCCAGCCGAAGCGCGCCTCGCCGCCTGCATTCAAGTGCGTGGCCATGTTGCCGACCGCGCCGCCCCAATGCGAAATGAAATCCCAGCCGAACCCACCGGCATTGCCGCTGGCATCGGCGGGCCAGCGATGCATGCGCTCGTGCACCAGGTTGATCAGCGGTTCGTTGTGCAGCTGGTTGTCCCAGCCCTGGAATTTCTCGTCCCCGAGTGCATCGTGGATCGCATCCTGCGCTTCCTTCGCAAGCGCCCACGGGCCGACAACGCCGACCTGCAACTGCGTGGTGCGCAGGTGCGCATCGTTACGCGCGTTGTAGCCGAAGCTCGCCAGCAGGATGCCGGCATAGGGGCGGTCGTCCGGGATGACGTCGCGGCGGGTGTAATCGGTCGGGGTGAAGATCGCCTGGCCGATGGAAAACACCATGTTCTGCTGGTCGAACTCGCCCGGGTGCAGCCGCTCCAGATAGCTGTTGACCCACCGCGCAGTCCGCGGCAGGCACGGGTCGTCGGTGTAATCGACCAGGTTCGGCGACACCAATGTCAGTACCGCGCCGTTGGAATACCCCTGGTCCTGATCCTCGCCGCCGAACAAGTCGTTATCGACACGGAAGTTCACCGCAGGCGGCGTGCGCCCAAGACGGCTGGAATCGCACTGATCCGCCGCCAGGGCCGGCAACGACAGCCCGGAGAGAGAAAGCAGCAAGGCAGCAGACAACGCGCGCGGTCGGAGCATGGAGGACCTGGGGAGGAGGGCTGGAATCGGAAAAATGCCTGCGTCTTCTGTTGCGCCGTGTGAAGTGCGTGGCCGCGACTGCAGCCTCTGCCGCTTCGGCTCGCGACCGCGTTGCCAGCTACCCATGGCTGCGTTCGGTTCATCAGCGTGGCTGCGTCACGTTTTTGGAAAGTTCGGTGCCGATCGCATGTCGGCGCTACAGACCAGCCAGGCGCGGCGATCGGCTGCAGAAGCTTGGGTTTGCCCATCGTCGGCCCGATAATAGGCGGATGGATATCAGCACCGACAACCCCGATCACGGTTTTCAATTTCCCGGCACCTTCGAGCTCAGCGCCATGGGCACGGCCGAGCGCGGACTGGAAACCGAGCTTCCGCGCCTGCTTGCTGCCACCGGCGTGGAGCTGCTGCAGGAGAGCGTGAGCTGGAAGCATTCTTCCAGCGGAAAGTATGTCTCGGTCAAAATTGGCTTCCGTGCTGAAAGCCGCGAGCAGTTCGAGGCCGCACATCAGGCGCTACGCGATCATCCGGAAGTGAAGTGGACGCTGTAGCGGCCGAGCCCGTGAGCAGCTCTACGGCTGGCTTGCCTGCGCAATTACGCGACCTCGGCCAGCAGGACTACGCGCCTGTGTGGCGTGCAATGCAGCGTTTCACCGATGCGCGTGGTGAACACACGGCCGATGAGGTCTGGGTGGTCGAGCATGCGCCGGTGTTTACGTTGGGTCAGGCCGGCAAACCCGAGCATGTGCTGGCCCCGGGCGAGATTCCGGTGCTGCAGGTCGATCGCGGCGGGCAGGTCACCTATCACGGCCCGGGCCAATTGGTCGTTTACCCGTTGCTGGATCTGCGCCGGCTGAAGATCGGTGTGCGCGATTACGTGTGCAAGATCGAGCAGGCGCTGATCGATACGCTGGAGGAGTGGAACATCGTGGCCGAGCGCCGCGACGGTGCTCCTGGCGTGTACGTGGGCGGGGCCAAGATCGCCGCGCTCGGGATTCGCGTGCGGCGTGGCTGCACCTTCCACGGGTTGTCGTTCAACGTGGCGATGGACCTGGAACCGTTCCACCGCATCAACCCGTGTGGCTACCAGGGTCTGCAGGTGACCTCGGTGCTAGACTTGGGCGGCCCCTCCGGGATGGACGCCGTCAAGGCGGTGCTGCTCGACCAGCTGGCGCGCCAGTTCGGCCTCGTGCTGCAGCCCACTTCCGCATTGCCCGACCTTTCGCTTCCGGCCTGAGCGCCCCGTATCGTCATGACCCAGCCTATCGCCCGTTCCATTCCCTTGCAGGTCGTCTCCGGCGACACCGCCGCGCCTTCGCCGCTGCAGACCGGCGTCAAGCAGATCGGTGGCGACAAGATCAACCGCTCGCCGGTGCAGTTCGTCGACGCGCCGGTGCTGCGCAAGCCGTCGTGGATCCGGGTGCGGATTCCCTCCGGCAATGCGGTACAGAACCTCAAGGCCAAGCTGCGCGAAAACCGCCTGGTCACGGTGTGCGAAGAAGCCAGCTGCCCGAACATCCACGAGTGCTTCAGCCACGGCACCGCGACCTTCATGATCCTGGGCGAGGTCTGCACGCGGCGCTGCTCGTTCTGCGACGTGGCGCATGGCCGGCCCAAGCCGCCCGACGCGAGCGAGCCGGCCAGCCTGGCCGCCACCGTTGCCGACATGGGCCTGAAGTACGTGGTGGTAACCAGCGTGGACCGCGACGACCTGCGCGACGGTGGCGCCCAGCATTTCGTCGACTGCATTTCGGCCATCCGGGCCAGTTCGCCCAACACGCGTATCGAAATCCTGACCCCGGATTTCCGCGGCAAGGGTCGCATGGACCGCGCGCTGGAGATCCTGGCGCTGAGCCCGCCGGACGTGTTCAACCACAATATCGAAACCGTGCCGGACCTGTACCCGAACGTGCGCCCCGGCGCGGACTACCAATGGTCGCTGACGCTGTTGCAGCGCTTCAAGGCGCAGCATCCGTCCATCGCCACCAAGTCCGGCATCATGCTGGGCCTGGGCGAAACGATGGAGCAGGTGCAGGCCACGCTACGCGACCTGCGCGCGCACGATGTGGACATGATCACCATCGGCCAGTATCTGCAGCCCACGCCGCACCATCATCCGGTGATGCGTTACTGGACGCCGGAGGAATACAAGGCGCTGGAAGACTACGGCAATGCGCTGGGCTTCAGTCATGTCGCCTCCGGCCCGATGGTGCGTTCGTCGTACCACGCCGATCGGCAGGCTGCAGGCGCTGGCGTCGCCGCCTGAGTCGGTAACAGGCAATCGGGCGACTGCCGCGGCCGTGTGCGATCGATGTTGGAACCAGCCGCGCGGTGCAGGTGCGTTCGATGCAGGCCGGTCCTGCGTGTTGTCGGTAGACCACTGATCGACCAGTGGCGACGTGCTACGGCCGGCCATATCGCGATGCCAATCAACGACAGCCCCGTGCATCGCGCGGGGCTGTGTCGTCTCTGGCCCATGCGGCGCGCAGCCGCAAGGTACGGTCTCGTTCACAATCCGCTACAGGCCCGGCGCTAGGCTGATTCAGCCAGCGGATGACAACGCCAGCAACTTTCGGCACTGTCATGCTGTCTGATCCGTTCACCGCCCTTCTTTCGTCGGCCTCGTGCCGAGAGCCATTCGATGACCTACAACGTTTCTTCGTGCATGAAGGCCGGCCTGCTGGCGCTGGTGTTGACCACTCCGATGGCCTTGCTTGCGCGCGCCGATACTGCGCTGCCCGCCGCTGCCACGCCCGACCAGGCGACGGCCACCAAACTCGTCTACGGCCTGCTCTCCGACAGCCGCTATGCCTACCGGCCGCGCACGCTGGACGAGGCGATGTCCAAGGACGTGTTCAAGCGCTACCTGGAAACGCTGGATGGCGGCAAACAGTTCTTCACCCAGGCCGATATCGACAGCTTCGCGCCGCTCCAGGCCGGCGTGGGCGACGCGTTGCGCGGCGGCAACCTGGAGCCGGCGTTCCAGGTGTTCTCGGTCTACAAGAAGCGCGTCGATCAACGGGTCAAGTACGCGCGCGACCTGCTCAAGCAGGACTTCGATTTCAGCGGGAACGACAAGTTCGAGTACGACCGCAAGGACGTGCCGTGGGCTGCAGACGACAAGCAGTTGGACGTGCTGTGGCGCCAGTCGGTGATGAACGATTGGCTGCGCCTGAAACTGGCCGGCAAGAAGCCCGACGACATTCGCAAGACGCTGGACAAGCGGTATGTGGCGCTGGCCGATTCGGTCAAGCAGCTCAAGGGCGAAGACGTGTTCCAGTTCTTCGTCAACGCCTATACCAATGCTGTCGACCCGCATACCGATTACTTCACCCCGCGCACTGCCGAGACGTTCAATCAGCAGATGTCGCTGTCGCTGGAAGGCATTGGCGCGCAGCTGCAGAAGCAGGACGACATGGTGGTGATCCGCGAGGTGATCCCGGGCGGTCCGGCGGCGGTGGACGGCACGCTCAAGCCGGGCGATCGCATCGTTGGCGTTGGGCAGTCCAAGAATGGCGCGATCGAAGATGTGATCGGCTGGCGCATCGATGACGTGGTGGCCAAGATTCGCGGCAGCAAGGATACCCAGGTGCGCCTGGAGTACATCCCGGCCGAGTCGGGCATCGACGGCAAGCACCGCACGGTGACCCTGACCCGTCAGAAGGTGCGTCTGGCCGAGCAGGCTGCCAAGGGCGAAACCATCACCTTGCCGGCCACCGGCAGCGAGCCGCAGCGCCGTATCGGCATCATCAAGCTGCCGGGCTTCTACCAGGATTTCGAAGGCCGTCGCCGCAACGCAACCGACTACGCCTCGGCCACGCGCGACGTCGCCAAGCTGCTGGCCGGCTTCAAGACCGACAAGGTCGATGGCGTGGTGCTCGACTTGCGCAACAACGGCGGTGGGTCGCTCGACGAGGCGATCGAACTGACCGGCTTGTTCATCGAGCAGGGGCCGGTCGTGCAGGTCCGCGAATCCGGCGGCCGCGTCACCGTCAACGGCGACAGCGACCCCAAGGTCGCCTGGGACGGCCCGCTGGCTGTCTTGATCAACCGCGGCTCGGCGTCGGCATCGGAGATCTTTGCCGGTGCCATCCAGGACTACGGTCGTGGTCTGGTGATCGGCGAAACCAGCTTCGGCAAGGGCACCGTGCAGAACATCGTCGACCTGGACCGTTGGCCTGCTGCCGAAGGACAGCGGTATGGGCAGGTCAAGTTGACGATCGCGCAGTTCTTCCGCGTCAGCGGCTCCAGCACCCAGCACAAGGGTGTGGTGCCGGATATCGCCTTCCCGGCCAGCGTGGATGCCACCGAGTTCGGTGAGAGCACCTACGACAATGCATTGCCGTGGACGCGGATCGCCGCTGCGCCGCACACCCAGTACGGCAACTTCGCACCGCTGCTGCCCAAGTTGCAGGCTCTGCACACTGCGCGCATCGCCACCGACAAGGAATTCCAGTGGTGGGAAGAAGACGTCAAGCAGTTCCGCGACGAAAAGGCCAAGAAGTACATTTCGTTGAATGAGGCCGAGCGCGTTGCCGAGCGACAGAAGCAGGATCAGCAACGCAAGGATCGCCAGCAGATTCGCAAGCAACTCGGCCTGCCGCTGGATCCGCTTGCCGAAGACAGCGACGACGGCCTGACCGGTAACGAGCGCGACATCGTCAAGGACACTGCACGCGAAAAGGCCGCCGAAAAGCGTCCGGATCCGCTGCTGCATGAGTCGGCGGCCATCCTGGCCGATGCGCTGGGCTTGCTGTCGCAGGACAAGCCGTTGTCGGCGCAGGTGCTGCCGAAGTCGACCGCACCGGGACGTTGGGCAGACTGAGCCAGACTGCCGATTCAATGCATGGGCGCCACCGCTTGCCGGTGGCGTTTTCATTTGGACAGTAGTGTTGCCGCTGGCAGCGTCTTAGGCGATGGCCTGCCAGCAGGCCTGCAGGCCGAGCAGCAGCAAGGTGCCGAAAAATATCCGGCGGAATGCCTCGGCAGAGATGCGGCGTCGCAGCTTCGTACCGGCCCACACTCCCAGCGCGGTGGGCAGCAACGCCAGCAGCGATGGCAGGCCGGCCGAGAGCGGCACGCCACCGTGCCAGACCAGTGCGATTGCCAGCGCAAGCGTTGCCGTGCCGAAGCACGCGGCCAGTGCGCGGATCAACACCTCGCGTGGCAGGCCCAGTGCAGAGAGGTACGGCACTACCGGGAGGACCAGCACGCCGGTGGCGCCATTGAGCAGGCCACCGACCAGGCCGATCAGCGGGCTGCCCCAGCGCTCGTGACGTGGCGGCAGGGTCCATTGCCGGCGGGCAAGCCCCAGCAGGGCATAGGCAACCAGCAGGACCCCAAGCGCGCCGCGCAAGTAACGCGGATGACCGCCAATCATCAACCCGGCGCTCAACCAGGTGCCCGCCACTACCATGGCCAGCACCGGCCACAGACGCCGCAACAGCTCGGTCGCAGCTGGCCCCCAGGCCTGTTGCAGATTCGTCGCCAACGAAGGCAGCACCAGCAGCGCGGCGGCCTGGCTGGGCGGCAGCCACAGCCCCAGCAACCCCATTGCCACCGTTGGCAGCCCCATGCCGGCCACGCCTTTGACCGCGCCAGCGAGCAGGAATACCGCGGCAACCATGACCAGCTGCGAGACGTCTTCATTCATGGGGAGCAGCATCGGCGCGGTGGCGGTGCCCGGCAAGCTGTCTTTGTTTGAGGCAGACTTCGGCCACACCGAAGGCTGGAAGTGCAGATGCAGGTGGAATTCACCGACTTGCGGATCTTTGTTGCGGTGGCCGATACCGGCAGCATCACCGCCGGCGCCGACCGCGTGGCGCTATCGCTGGCGGCCACCAGTGCGCGTATTCGCGCGCTGGAGCTGCAGGTCGGCGCGGCCCTGTTCGAGCGTGGCCGGCGGGGCGTGACGCTCACCGCCGCCGGCCAGGTCCTGCTGCGTCATGCACGGGTGCTGGCACGGCAGGAACAGGCGATGCGCAGCGAGCTTGGCGATTACGGGCTCGGTGGACAGGTCACCCTGCGATTGGCCGCGAACACCGCCGCACTCTCCGAATGGCTGCCCGAGTGCGTCGCGGATTTTCTGCTGGCCCATCCGCGGGTGGACCTGACCCTGGCCGAATGGGGCAGCGAGGAGGCGGCCGATGCCGTGCGCGACGAACGTGCCGACCTGGCCGTGGTGGCCGGGCATGCCGACTTCACCGGCCTGCAACGGCGCCCGTTTCGGCAGGATCGCCTGGTGGTCGCGGTGGCTGCCGGCCATCGGCTTGCCGGCGCCGGCAGCCTGCGCCTGGCCGATATCGCGCCGATGCAGTTGCTGGCGTTATCGGCCGACAACGCCTTGCAGCGCCACCTGCGGACGCATCTGGCCCGTGCCGGCGTGCAGCTGCGCATCCGCGCACGCGTGCCGGGCATCGAAACGCTGTGCCGCATGCTGGCACGCGGCGTGGGTGTGGCCATCGTGCCGCACGCGGCGCTGGCTTGCTCCAGTGTCAGGCAGCAGCTGGCGGCAGTACCGCTGGAGGAGACCTGGGCGCGGCGCGAGCTGTCCATCATCTGGCGCGACGCCCCCTCGGCCACCCTGCAGGCCTTGCTGGAATGGCTGCAGGCCAGCGCCGCGAACGCCGGCATTCACCCGGCTTGATCACCGCAGCGCTGCGTGCATCGGCTGGACCGTGCCACCGCCGGCGCGCGCGCCGGCTGCCGGCCGCTGGCTCTTGCGCGCTCTTATCCTCAGCGTGGCCAGTCGAACTCGGCCATCACCGGGTAATGGTCCGACGGCAGAATGCCACCGGGACGATCGTCCAGGGTCGCGAAGCGGGTAGGACGCAATCCGCGATACAGGATCCAGTCGATGCGCCGAGTCGGGTGCGTGGTGAAGTCCTGGAAGGTGTTTTCCGGCCCGCTGCGCTTGCTGGCCTGTGCACGTGCATCGCGAAGTACCGCGGTCAGCGTGGGGTAGGTGATTTTGTCCGGATCGCTGTTGAAGTCGCCGGTCAGCACCACCGGGACAGTGGCGGGCAACTGCGCGATGCGCGACAGGATCAGGCGCGCGCTGCGCTCGCGGGCGGGCTCGTCCTCATCGCGATACGGAAAGTGCGTGTTGAACAGATAAAAGCGGCGTTTGTCGCTGCGTCGCTCGAACAGCGCCCAGGTGGCCATGCGTGGCAGCACATTGCCCCAGGTAATGCTGCCGGCGCGTTCGGGCGTGTCGGACAGCCAGAAGTTGCCCGACTCCACCACCTTCAGTACACGCGCGTCGTAGAACACGCCCATGTGCTCGTCGCTGTCATCGCCGCGCCGGCCCCGGCCGAACCAGCGGTAGTCGGGCAACTGTTCGGCCAGAAAGGCAGCCTGTTCGCTCACCAGTTCCTGCGTGCCGAACACGTCCGGATGCGTCTGTTTGATCAACGCGACCATGGCAGCGCGACGCACCTGCCAGCGTTTGTCGCCATCGGTATCGGCCGGCACGCGCACGTTGAACGACATGACCCGCAGTGGCGCGGCCGGCGTGACAGCCAGCGCGGGTAAGGCGATACACAACAGTGCACCGATTGCGAGAAGGCGGCGCAGCACCTGCGCGATGGAGCGTGGCATGCAGGGAAATTCCTTGAAGAACAAGAGCGCCGAGTCTAGCCAGAGATGATGACCGCTGCGTCACGGCGACGACCACCGATGCAGAGGCAAGTGGCCGCTTGACGCCATCGTGCATCGGCGTAGCATTTGCACTAGGCAGGCGGACAGACCGCCAGCCCACCACTCAACCGTGAGGGATTCTCATGGCAACACCGTACGATTATCTTGTGTTCATCGGGCGTTTCGAGCCCTTTCATAACGGCCACGCCGCCGTCGCCCGCCATGCGCTGGGCAAGGCGAAAAAGCTCATCGTGCTGATCGGCTCGGCCGACACGCCGCGCACCATTCGCAATCCTTGGACCGTCGCCGAACGTGCGGTGATGATCGAATCCGCGTTGCCGGACGAAACTGCGCGGCTGATCGTGCGCCCGCTACGCGACCATCTCTACAACGAAAGCCTGTGGATCGCCGAAGTGCAGCGGCAGGTTGCCGAAGCGGTGCAAGCCGATGGCGGCTCGCTGGATGCGAACATCGGCCTGATCGGCATGGACAAGGATGCCAGCAGTTATTACCTGCGTGAGTTTCCGCAGTGGCCGCTGGAAGATGTGCAACACACCGCAACGCTGTCTGCCACCGAATTGCGCCGCTACCTGTTCGAAGCCGGCGACATCGGTTTTCACGGCGGCCTGTTGATGCTGCGCGGCAATGTGCCGGCGCCCGTCTACGACATGCTGGAAGCGTTCCGGCGCAATTCCCCCAGCTACGCGCAGCTGGTGGCCGAATACCGCTTCATCGAGCAATACCGTGCTGCGTGGAAAGACGCGCCATATCCGCCGACGTTCGTGACCACCGATGCGGTGGTGGTGCATTCGGGCCACGTGCTGCTGGTGCGGCGTCGCGCCGAACCGGGCAAGGGCTTGTGGGCATTGCCCGGCGGTTTCGTCGGCCAGGAGGAAGGACTGCTGGACTGCTGCCTGCGCGAGCTGCGCGAGGAAACCCGGCTCAAGCTGCCGGTGCCGGTGCTCAAGGGCTCGTTGCGTGGCAAGCAGGTCTTCGATCATCCCGAACGCAGTCAGCGCGGACGCACCATTACCCATGCGTTCCATTTCGAGTTTCCGGCCGGCGAGTTGCCTGCGGTGCGCGGCGGCGACGATGCCGACAAGGCGCGCTGGATTCCGATCGCCGAAGTGATGGCGATGGGCCCGCGCCTGTACGAAGACCACCTGCATATTCTTGAATTCTTCCTGGGCCGTGGCTGACGCGCGCAACGACGACGTGCTGCCGCGATACCACCAGGGCCGCACATGCCGTGACCGTTTGAACCGTGACCTCCCGCCGGCGGACAGACCGCCGGTTCATTCGACGCGAAGGAGCTTCCGTCATGCATTACCTCGATAACCTGCTGCTCAACACCGATAGCTACAAGGCCAGCCACTGGCTGCAATATCCGCCCGGCACCGACGCGTCGTTTTTCTATGTCGAATCACGCGGCGGACTTTACGAGCAGACCGTGTTCTTCGGCCTGCAGTCGATCCTGAAGGAAGCGATCAACCGGCCGGTGACGCACGCCGACATCGACGATGCAAAAGCGTTGCTGGCTGCGCATGGCGAGCCGTTCAACGAAGCCGGCTGGCGCGATATCGTCGACCGGCTTGGCGGTCAGTTGCCGATCCGCATCCGCGCGGTGCCCGAGGGCGCGGTGGTGCCAACGCACAACGTGCTGATGACCATCGAGTCCACCGACGCCAAGGCGTTCTGGGTGCCGTCGTATCTGGAAACCTTGTTGCTGCGCGTGTGGTACCCGGTGACGGTGGCCACGGTGAGCTGGCAGGTGAAGCAGATCGTGCGCGACTACCTGGAGCGCACCAGCGACGATCCGGAAGGGCAGTTGCCTTTCAAGCTGCACGATTTTGGCGCGCGCGGCGTGTCCAGTCTTGGCTCGGCCGCCTTGGGCGGTGCCGCGCATCTGGTGAACTTTCTCGGCACCGACACCTTGTCGGCGTTGCTGCTGGCGCGTGCGCATTACCACACGCCGGTGGCCGGGTATTCGATTCCCGCTGCCGAGCACAGCACCATCACCAGCTGGGGCCGCGAGCGCGAGGTTGATGCGTATCGCAACATGCTGAGGCAGTTCGCGCGTCCGGGTTCGATCGTGGCGGTGGTGTCGGACAGCTACGACATCTACCGCGCCATTGCCGAGCATTGGGGTACCACCTTGCGCGAGGAAGTGATCGCCTCCGGCGCAACGGTGGTGATTCGTCCGGATTCGGGCGACCCGATGGATGTGGTCGAGCAGTGCCTGCTGTTGCTGGACGAAGCGTTCGGCCATCAGGTCAATGGCAAGGGCTACAAGGTGCTCAACCATGTGCGGGTGATCCAGGGCGATGGCATCAATCCCACCTCGCTACGCGCGATTTTGGAGCGCATCACCGCCGCCGGCTACGCCGCCGACAATGTCGCCTTCGGTATGGGCGGTGCGTTGCTGCAGAAGGTGGACCGGGACACGCAGAAGTTTGCGTTGAAGTGCTCGGCGGTGCGCGTGGACGGCCGGTGGGTCGATGTCTACAAGGACCCGATCACCGACCAAGGCAAGCAGAGCAAGCGCGGCCGCCTGACCTTGCTGCGCAACCGCAACGATGGCAGCTACCGCAGCGCCTTGCTCGATGAGATGGACGCCTACCCCGACAGCGAAGACGCGCTGGTGACGGTGTGGGAAAACGGCGTGTCGCAACAGGAGTGGACGCTGGAGCAGGTGCGCGCGCGTGCCAACGCCGCACGTCGCTGACGCGCGGCGCGCAGGGTTCGCCATGCACGCTTCCATCGACGACATCTCCTTGTTGCCTGCTTCGGCGCTGTTGGCGCGCCTGCGCGCCGCAGCACCCCACCTGCAGCGGCGCGTGCCGCTGCAGGACGAGGCCAGCCGCTGGCATGCGCTGCGCATCGGCGCGCGCAGCTATCGCGCAGCGTTGCCGATCACCTTTACCCCGTATGCCTCGGTGCGGCCGTGTTCGGCGCGCTGCGGGTTCTGTTCGGAAAATCTGCGGCAGCACGGCGGCGGTCGTGCGGCAGCGACATTGCGACCCGGGCCTGCGTATTTCCAGCAGTTGAGCGCTGTCTTGCAGCTGCTGCGCGATGTGCCGTTGTCGTATTCGCTGTCCGGTCTGGAAATGACCGACGATGCGGCGTGGTTGCAGACCTTGCTGCAGACCCTGGCAACCACGCCCAACGGCCCGCGCGTCGAGCAGCGCGTGCTGTACAGCAACGGCGCCGGGCTGGCGCGTGCGCACGGTACGCGGTTGATCGATGCGCTGGTCGCGTTCGGGCTGTCGTGGGTCGAGCTGTCGCGTCACCATCGGCTGCAGGAGCGCAACGACGCGATCATGCGTTTCCGCCCCGACGAGCCGATCGCCGATGTGGCGACTTTCGTGCAGACGGCACGGCGGCTGGCAGCACGGCTGCCGCTGCGACTGGTCTGCATCGTGCAGCGCGGTGGCGTGGACAATGCCGACGCCATTGCGCAGTACATCGCGTGGGCGCGCAGCTGCGGCGCCAGCCAGGTGATCTTTCGGGAATTGTCGCGGTTGGACGATGCCTATCGCAGCAACGGCACGCTGCGCTACATCGGCGAGCACCGCGTGGGCGTGGACACACTGCTGGAGGAGTGCATGCAGCAGCCCTGGTGGTCGCGCTGGCAACCCGATGGCCTGACCGAAGGCTATTACTTCTGGAATGTGCGGCTGCGCGATCAGACGGGCTTGCAGATGGTCTTCGAAAGCGCCGACTACGCCGCGATGCATGCGCGCCACGCGACCGGCGATCTGTACAAGCTGGTGTTCTTCGCCAACGGCCGTCTCTGTGCGGGCTGGGATCCGGATGCCGATGTGCTGTGGGAGCCCACCGATGGATGAGGTCGATCAGCGCAGCTGGTGGACGCCGGCCCCGGACGATGCTGCCTGGGCGCTGCCCGACGATCTGCGCGCGGCCGACCCGCTGAGCGGGCGCGATTGTGGCTGGGTCAATCAGATGCGCCCGTTTGTGCGCCATTTCAGCCGGCCGGGCGAGCAGGTGTTCGACCCGTTCTGCGGCTTTGGCAGCACCTTGCTGGCGGCCGCGCTGGAAGGCCGCAACGCGCATGGCATGGAAATCGATCCGGCACGCGCGCAGTTGGCACGCATGCGTCTGGCGCGGCATGCGGTGGCGGCGCCGGTGGTGGTCGGCAGCCTGGCCGATACTGCCCCGGCAGGGCCGATCGACCTGTGTCTGACCAACGTGCCGTATTTCGGCTGCCACTGGCATGGCGACGTGCTGCCCGGGCAGCTTTATGCGAGCAGCGATTACGCCAGCTATCTGACCGGCATGCGCGCGGTCTTCCATGCGCTGCGCAAGCAGATGCGGCCCGACGGCGTGGGTGTGGCGATGGTGCAGAACGTGGTGGTCGGCGGCCGCGTGATTCCGCAGGCCTGGGATCTGGGCCGCATCCTGGCCAGCCTGTTCACCCTGCGCGAGGAGCGGGTGCTGTGCTATCGGCGTCCGGCCGCAGCGCTGGCGCATGCCAAGACACAGAGCGATCGCAGCCACGAATACGCATTGATTTTTCAGCATTGTCGTGCCCGGCTGGATCTGCAGCAGGCTGCGCAATTGCTGCAGGCGGTGCAGGCACAGGGCCTGCCGATCGTGGTGCATGGCAGCTACGCGCGCTGGCTGGCGTCGCCGACCTCGGTGCCCGAAGGCCCGGCCGATCTGGACCTGATGCTGCGTGGCGAACAAGCGCTGTGGGACCGCCTCACCCTCTGGCTGCAGCAGCAGGGCTTCGCGTTGAGCCTGTGGGGCGAACCGTGCCGGGCGCCGGTGGCAGTGGCGGTGGTGCGTGCGCACCACTACCTGCGTGCCGAGCGCATCGGCGCCGATGGCCGCCGCCTGCAGGTCGACCTGCAATTGCCAGTGGATGAACCGCTGTTGCCCTGACCCGGCAGCGCGACGCCGCGCGCACATGGGTTGCCGCTATGCTCTGTGCCGGTTTTGGATGCCGGAATCTCCCTATGTCTTGTTCTTCCCTGATCGCGCGCGGCGCACTGCTTGGCGCGCTGGCAACCCTGGCTGGCTGCGGCGGCAGCAAGGGCGACACGATGCTGATGCGCGAGTCGTTCAATTCCGATGACACCTATTCGCGCAGCGTGGCGGCCAGTTCGCCGCAAGCCTGCGAGGCGGCGCGGCGTGTGCTGTTGAGTCAGGGCTACGCCGTCACGCGCGCAGATGCCGCCGCGGTGGAAGGCAGCAAGAACTTCCAGCTCAAGGAAGCAGACCAGAGCGAACAACTCAATCTGCGCATTTCCTGCGCCAGCCAGGATGGCGGCAAGGCGCAGGTGTTCGTCAGTGCGTTGCAGGACCGTTACGCACTGAAAAAGAGCTCCACCTCGGCCAGCGTGGGCGTCGGCGTGCTGGGCTCGTTATCGTTGCCGGTCGGCAGCAGCGGCGATTCGCTGGTGCGCGTATCCAGCACCACGGTGCAGGATGCGGCTTTCTACAAGCGCTTTTTCGAACGCCTGAATTCGTATCTTCCCAAGGTCACCGAAGCGGCACCTGCTGCGGTGAGTGCAGCGCCTGCGCCTGCACCTGCAGCCACACCAGCGCCGGCAGCTGCGGCTCCGGCCGCGCCTGCCGCAACCACCACGACGTCGGCAGCTCCTGCTGCGGCTCCCACCACGGTTGCACAGCCTCCGGTTGCGCCGTTACCCGTCGAAGCGCAAGACCCCCCACCGGCACCGGCGAAGGTGCCGCAAACCGAGCCTGCCACGCAGCCGTGATGGCGCGGTTCACGCTCCGCTCCAAAGCCTGAATAGCGACTGCGCGCTTCACGTTGTGTTCTCGACCCAGCGGCCAGAGTGCGCCCATGCCTCGCCGAGCGAGCGAGAAACGTGGAGAACAACGATGAAAATGCGCACCTCCCTGCTGGGTATGTCCCTGATCGGCCTGATGGCGACGAGCACTTTCGCACAGGCTCAAAACTACGCGCATCAGCAGCGCTATACGGAAGCGGACGAAGGTCGCAGGTTCAATGACGGCACCCGCGTGCGCTGCCGCAATGTCGAAGTGCAAAAGAACTCGACCGACCCGAACCGCATCGGCGGTACGCTGGCCGGCGCTGCAATCGGTGGCCTGTTGGGCAACCAGGTCGGCGGCGGTAACGGCAAGAAGCTGGCGACCGTGGCAGGCGCCGTGGCGGGTGGTGCGGCAGGCCGCACCATCCAGGGCAATCGCCAGCAGGCCAACGGCAACCGCCAAGTCGAGCGCGTCTGCGAACGTCGCTGAAGTTCGGTGCGGCGATTGGTCCGAGTTGAGTCCTGCAAGCCCCGGCCATGCCGGGGCTTGCTACGTTTGAGAGTGGCGTCGTGCCGACGATTCATTGCGTATGCCATCGATGAGTGTTGTCCACGCGCATGGCAGTTCGTCATCGCGCGCACCATCGGCGCCGATGCCGCCGCGGCATGCGCGCCTGCGCCGGCTTGCCGCGCTGGCATGTGCAAGCGGTTTGCTGGCGGGGCAGCTGCTGCAGGTCGCCGATGCTGCACCGAGCCAGACCGCACGTGCAGCCAGCGCAGAGTGTGTGGAAGCATTGCTGCGCCGGTTGGGCTGGACGATCCATCGCGCCGCGGTGAGCGCGCCGGTACTACAGCGCGGCGAGCCGTGCACGCGTGGCACGCTTGCACAGGCGCAGGCAGCCGGCGATCTGCAGCTGACGCTTCCAGCCGATTGGAACACCCACCAGCGCGGCGCAGCGCTCACCGCTGTGCTGGACGATGCAGCCACGCACTGCGCCTACGCGTTCGAACTCGGTGCAGCCACCCGCCGCGCGGTCACGCAATTGCAGAACAACCCGCGCTACCGCTTCTCGGCGCTGCAGCTGGGTTGGGTCGGATTCGGCTGGCGTGGCGCAGCGGCGCAGGGCTGGAGCGGTTTTCGCAGTTTCGGTCGCGGGTATCAGCCGCGCGGCAGCAATGCGCGGGCGCTGGATGCGTTCTACCGCGGCCAGGTGCGTTCCGAGTGCGGCGTGGGCCGACAAGTGGCTCAGCTCGCCACCCAGCGCGAATTGTTCGGCGATGCCGGGTTCGATGAAGTATTTACGCCTGGCGAATTGTCGATCGGCACGTTCCTGACCTTGCACGACACCGACAGCATCCTGCTCGGTACGCATGCCGGCGACTTCTTTGCCGACGGCAAGGCGGTGAAAACCTCACAGCTCGGGCGGCAGGCGTTCGTGGGCGCACCAGGCTTCATCGCGCATGTGTTCGATAAGTCCTACCTGGATGACATCCACAATCAGGCCGAGAATTTCGTGGTGGTGGATGTCAGCGATGCAGCCGCGCAGGCGCTGGCGCAGCACGGTGGCTTTGCGTACTACGACGCGCGCAACCGGCAGATCTGGGAGCTGGCCAAACAGTTGCGCGGGCCAGGCAAGCGCCGCTTCGAGCGCCTGCTTTACGAGCGTGATCCAGCGCTGCGCGCCACGCTCGACCCGCAGCAGCAGACCCAGCTGCAGCAGCTGCAGGCGCTGCTGGACGACCCGTTCTACCAAGGCTTTTGGGTTTATGTGCACCCCAAGGGCACCAAGCCGATCGGCTACCACGTGGCACGCCTGCTCGACCGTAACCCGCGCACGCCGTATGCCATCGACCTGACCTTGCACAATCTGCGCACCACCTTGTACTGGCGATGGATCGACTGGCAGCTGCAGCAGTGCAGCGCCGCCACCGTCGCGGAACAATCCATTGAGAATTCCGCCACGCCAGCGTACGCCGAGCGTGGCACCCTGCACTGATCAGATCATGAGGAGCGATTATGGAACTGGGTATGGTGGGACTAGGCCGCATGGGCGCCAACATGGCCGAGCGCCTGGTCAATGGCGGGCATCGCGTGCATGGCTACGATCCGGGCGCGAACGCGCGTACCAGCGCGCAAGCCAAGGGCATCGTCACCGCCGATGCGCTGGCAGCGCTGGTGTCCGCATTGTCGAGCCCGCGCGTGGTGTGGCTGATGGTCCCGGCCGGCAAGATCGTCGATGACACGCTGGCGCAGCTGCTGCCCCTGCTGCAGGCCGGCGACATCGTCATCGATGGCGGCAATTCGTACTACAAGGATTCGCAGCGGCGCGCGGCGTTGCTGCAGGACAGCGGCATTGCCTTTGTCGATTGCGGCACCAGCGGCGGCATCTGGGGTCTGCAGGAAGGCTATAGCTTGATGGTGGGTGGCGACGAAGCGGCGGTGACGGCCTTGCATCCGATCCTGGCAACGCTCGCACCGGCGCCGGACAAGGGCTGGGGGCGGGTTGGCCCGAGCGGTGCAGGCCACTTCACCAAGATGGTCCACAACGGCATCGAATACGGAATGATGCAGGCCTATGCGGAAGGCTTCGCGCTGATGCAGCACAAGGCCGATTTTGCGCTGGATCTGCACCAGGTTGCCGAAATCTGGCGCGATGGCAGCGTGGTGCGTTCGTGGTTGCTGGACCTGACGGCCGATGCGTTGACGCATAACCCGACCATGGCCGGCATCGCGCCGTTCGTGGCCGATTCGGGCGAGGGCCGCTGGACGGTTGCCGAAGCGATTGATCTGGAAGTCTCGGCACCGGTCATCACGTTGTCGCTGATGGAACGGCTGCGCTCGCGCGACAAGGATTCGTTTACCGACAAACTGCTCGCAGCGATGCGCAACCAATTCGGCGGCCACGCGGTGATGACCACCACCCCGGCAGCGCCGACTATCGGTAGCAAGGACGCGTAAGGACTTGGATGCAACCACGGTGCGCGCCGGGACTACGGCGCGCGCTGTTGGAAGTGCAAAACCGTTGCAGCGTGATCAACCGCGCGCGGCATCCAGCCACTGCACTCGGCCGTCCGCAGCGCTGCGTTGCGCAAGGTCCACCAACCGCATCAGTTGCACCGCATCGCTGCTGCTGACCGGCGCTGTGCCGGTGCCTGCCAGCGCGTCGCGAAAGGCGGCGTAGCACTGCCGATAGTCGCCCGGCAGGTTGTCGGGCTGATGGGTGTGGACGCGGCCTTCGTCATCGACGCGGGTGAGCGTGCCCGGTAACGGGTCCACGCCCCAGCCGACCGTGCCGGGGCGACGGCCGGCGCGCAGCTGGTCTTCCTGCGTATCCAGGCCGTGCTTGAGATAACTGCCGCGCGTGCCATGCACGGCGAAGCGCAGGCGGCCATCGGCCACCAGCGATCCCGCGTGCAGAATCACGCGCAGCCGAGGGTAGTGCAGGGTGACGTGGAAATAATCCACGTTGCGCGCCTGGTCGCGCTGACGTTGCAGATCCGCGCCAATGCCCTGCGGCATACCGAACAACTGCATTGCCTGATCGAGCAGATGCGGGCCCAGGTCGTACCACAGTCCGGCACCGGGGCTGTCGCTCTCGCGCCAACGGTCGCGCACCTGCGGGCGATAGCGGTCGAAGTGCGAATGAAATTCCACCACCTCGCCCAGCTGGCCTTCTTCGATCAGCCGGCGCACGGTGAGAAAGTCCGCATCCCAGCGGCGATTCTGGAACACGCTGATGATGCATCCCGCCGCATCGGCGGCATCGACCATCTGCTGCGCTTGCGCCGCATCCAATGCAAACGGCTTGTCCACCAGCACATGCTTGCCGGCGGCCAGGGCTTTCAGCGCGAAGGATGCATGGGTGTGGTTCGGGGTGGCCAGCACCACGGCATCCAGTGCCGGATCGGCCAGCGCACTGTCCAGATCGGCCACCACGGTGACGCCGGGAAAGTCGGCCTGTGGCTGTTGCGGCTTGGACGACACCACGCTGTGCAACTGCAGGCCGGGGGTGCTTGCGATCAGCGGTGCATGAAAGGTGCGGCCGACATAGCCATAGCCGACGACGGCCAGATTGAACAGTTTAGGCATTGAAAACGGTTCATCGCAACGACGGAGGGAGCCCGCATGGTATTGCACCTGCCCGTGTGCGCAGGGTTCACAACCTCTGCATGCAACGGTCACGTCTGCTCGACGAGCGCCACCGCAAGCTGCGCCCACATTCAACAGGAGGTGCTTGGTATGAAGAACATGACGCATGCACGCAAGCTGCTGGCTCTGTCGCTGTCGCTCGGTCTGACCCTCGGCGCGTCGCAGGCATTTGCGGCACCGCAGGAACATGCCGACCACAAGGACCACGCTGCCGGCATGAACGAGTCCAAGAAGCCGGTCACCGACACCTGGATCACCACCAAGGTCAAGGCCGACCTGCTGGCGACCGACAATGTCTCGGGTACCGACGTGAAGGTCGAGACCAAGAACGGCATCGTGACCCTGACCGGCGCGGTTGCCACCCAGGCCGAGCATGACAAGGCCGTTGCCGTTGCCAAGGGCATCGAGGGCGTCAAGAGCGTCAAGTCGACCGGCCTGAAGGTCACCGCTGCGAAGAAGTAAGCGCAGCTGCTGCGAATGCCGGGCCGCCGAGGCGAGGCGGCGACCCGAGCACCAGGCGCACTCCACGGAGTGCGCCTTTTTTGTTTTTGATGAACCGGCCGGCAAGCCGACAGCTGGCAGGGCGCTCGCGCCATTTTCACGCATGCTGCACGTATGCTATGCCCATTCAGCTATGTCACAGGCTGACCTGATTTCTCTGAATCATTAATCTGGCAAGCTGCGTGATCGGAGACAATGCCGGTCAGCCCTTGGCCCTGCAGCGAGTGCAATTCGGTCCAGCAATGCAAACAACGGTCCAAGCAGACAAGTGGGATCGCTGGCGCCTGCCTCTGTTGGCGGCCGCCGTGTTCCTGATTGTGGTGGTGCCCTCCTTGTTGCTGCAGCAGATGGCCCGCAACGCCAACCAGGCCGCGTCCTGGGTGTCGCATAGCCAGGAAGTGCAGGAGACCGCGCAGCGCCTGGAGGCGGCGATGCGCGATACCGAATCGGCGGCGCTGATGCGCTCGCATGGCGTGGAGCGCGAGGCGCTGAACGAGCGTATGCGCCGCGGCCGGCGCGAATCGCTGGCCGCCGTGCAGCGACTGATCGAACTGACCAAGGACAACCCCGCCCAGCAAGTACGCATGGGGCGCATCCAGAGCACCATCGAACGGCGTCTGCTGTTGGCCGAGCGCATTGCGGTGACCACTGCGCCGGAGCAGATACGCGCGCTGATCAACGACATGACCCTGAACAACCCGATCCGTGTGCTGATCGACGACCTGCAGAGCGCCGAAGGCCGGTTGCTGGCGCTGCGCAATGCGCGCGCCGCAACCGAGCGCATGCATTACGCGGTGCTGAGCTGGGCGGCGCTGGCGGTGCAGTTGCTGTTGCTGGGCACGGTGACCTGGCTGCTGCAGCGGCAGATCCGCCGCCGGCTGGCGGCCGAGCAGGAATACCTGCGCGCCAACGGGCGCGCCAGCTCGGTGCTGCAAACCGTGCGCGAGCCGATCGTGCTGCTGGATGCCAGCCAGCGCATCGTGCTGCATAACCCGGCCTTCGCCGACCTGTATGGCCTGGAAGAGCGCGGCAACGAATTGATGCCGCTGGAAGAGGTGGGCGATGGCGTCTGGCGCGATGCGCAGATCCATCAACGGCTGGCGGACGTGTTGTTGCGTGGACGCGAGTTGTGGGATTTCGAACACGAGCAGCGCGCCGCCGACGGCGTGCTGCGCACCATGTTGATCAATGCACGCCGCATGCCGCTGCCCGACAGCACAGACGAAGACGTGGTGCTGATGACGGTGAGCGACATCAGCCTGCAGAAGGCCGCGCAGTTGCGTATCCAGGAGCTCAACCGGCAGATGGAAGGCAAGGTGGAGCAGGTCTCGGAAGTCAATCGCGAGCTGGAAGCCTTCAGCTACTCGGTCTCGCACGATCTGCGCGCACCGCTGCGGCACGTGGCCGGGTTCTCCGACAAGCTGGCGCGCCATCTGGGCGATGCGGCCGACGAGAAGTCGCGCCATTACATGGAGGTGATCAGCAGCTCGGCGCGGCGCATGGCCTCGCTGATCGACGATCTGCTGGTGTATTCGCGCCTGGGCCGCGGTGCGCTGCGCCTGCAGGCGGTGGACATGCAATCGCTGGTGGCCGAAACGCGTGCGATCCTGGATTCCAACGTGCAGAGCGAGAACACCGGCCATCGGGTGGAATGGCATATCGCGCCGCTGCCGGTACTGGTTGCCGACGAAAACATGATGCGCCAGCTGTGGATGAACCTGCTCGGCAATGCGGTCAAGTACAGCGCCAAGCGCGAGGTGGCCAAAATCGAGGTCAGCTATACGCCGATGTCCGACGGCGGCCACCAGTTCAGCGTGCGCGACAACGGCGCCGGTTTCGATATGGAATACAGCGGAAAATTGTTCGGTGTGTTCCAACGTTTGCACAAGGCCAGCGAATACGCTGGTACCGGCATCGGCCTGGCCAGCGTGCGGCGCGTGTTGACGCGTCACGGCGGCCGGGTGTGGGCCGAAGGCGTCGTCGACGAGGGCGCCACGTTTTATTTCGTGTTACCTCCTGCGCTTGAAGCGCCCAACCAAGAGTTCATTGCATGACCGCCATCCGTACCATTCTTCTGGCAGAAGACAGCCCGGCCGATGCGGAGATGGCGGTCGACGCCTTGCGCGAAGCCCGCCTTGCCAATCCCATCGTGCACGTCGAAGACGGCGTGGAAGCCATGGACTACCTGTTGCGCCGTGGCATGTTCGCCGACCGCGAGGAAGGCCTGCCGGCCGTGCTGCTGCTGGACATCAAGATGCCGCGCCTGGACGGGCTGGAAGTGCTCAAGCAGGTGCGCAGCGACGAAACGCTCAAGCGCCTGCCGGTGGTGATCCTGTCGTCCTCGCGCGAAGAAAGCGATCTGGCCCGCAGCTGGGACCTGGGCGTGAATGCCTATGTGGTCAAGCCGGTGGACGTGGATCAGTTCTTCAACGCAGTCAAGACGCTCGGTACCTTCTGGGCGGTCATCAACCAGGCACCGGAGCTGGACTGAACCATGCCGCATGAGGGGGGCAACCTGGAGCAGCTGAAGATCCTTCTGGTGGAAGATTCACCGGAAGACGCCGAGCTGTTGTCCGATCAGTTGCTCGAGGCCGGACTGGATGCGGCATTCGAGCGCGTGGACAGCGAGCCGTCGCTGCGCGCCGCGCTGGATGACTTCCAGCCGGACATCGTGCTGTCGGACCTGAGCATGCCGGGCTTTTCCGGCCACCAGGCGCTGCGCCTGGTGCGCCAGAACGGCGCCACGCCCTTCATCTTCGTCTCCGGCACCATGGGTGAGGAGACCGCGGTCAAGGCGCTGCAGGATGGTGCCAACGACTACATCATCAAGCACAACCCGACGCGCTTGCCGAGCGCGGTGATCCGCGCGATCCGCGAAGCACGCGCGGATCTGGAACGCCAGCGCGTGGAAAGCGAACTGATGCGCGCGCAGCGCCTGGAAAGCCTGGCGATGCTGGCGGCCGGTCTGAGCCACGACCTGCGCAATATCCTGCAACCGTTGTTGATCGTGCCTGACCTGCTGGCCGGGCGCACCGACGACCCGCAGCTGCGTCAGCTGGCCAACGTGGTGGCCGAATGCGGCCGGCGCGGGCATGAGATGGCCGAGTCGATGCTGTCGTTCGTGCGTGGTTCCAACAAGCCACGCGAGCAGGTGTCCATCGCCAACCTGTTCCAGGCCGTGCAGATGCTGCTCAAGAGCAGCCTGCCCGATGGGGTACACCTGCAGATGGACACCATCGCTGCGGATCTGACCATCGAGGCCAACTACACCGAATTGCAGCAATGCCTGCTCAACCTTGGCTTGAACGCGATCCAGGCGATGCCCGAGGGCGGCAGACTGATCCTGGCAGCCGATCGCTACGATGCCTCGCGCGTGCGCATGAGCGTGGCCGACACCGGCGTGGGCATGAGCGATGAAACCCGCGCGCGCCTGTTCAGTCCTTTCTTCACCACCAAGGCCGATGGCACCGGGTTGGGACTGATTTCGTGCAAGCGCATCATCGAAAGCTATGGTGGCAGCATCGTGGTCGATAGCCGGCTGGGCGAAGGGACGCGCTTTGACATGATCGTGCCGATGCGTGCGGTGTCGGCGGCGGTGACCGAAGCCGAACTGCCGCTTCCGCTTGGCCATGGGCAGCGCATTTTGCTGGTGGATGGCGAGGCAACGCGCCTATCGCTGCTGGGCAATGCGCTCTCCAGCCAGGGCTATCAGCCGCAGCTGGCCAGCGATGGCGCCGCGGCGCTGCAGCTGGTGCAGCAGCACGCGATGCCGGACCTGGTGATCATCGACAGCGACATCATCCTGCTCTCGGCCGTGAGCGTGCTGCTGAGCATGCAGGAGCTGGGGTACCAGGGCCCGGCGATCGTGCTGGAAGATGTCGGTGCGCCGTTGCAGCGTGCGCATTTCCCGTCGGATCTGCCGGTGCATGTGCTGCGCAAGCCGCTGGAAATGCGCCGGGTGTTCCGCGCCGTTTCGCATGCGCTGGAAGTGGCCTGACACCACGTTTGCGCGCACCCGGCGCATGCGTCGATGGGTGCAACGCGATTGCAACAGTTGACGTCCGTGCCGGCCGCATGCGCGAATAACGTATGACCACCGTGCTTCTCAGCCTCGGCAGCAACGTCCAGCCGACCCACTACCTGCGCCTGGCTGTCGCCGCCCTGCGCGCGCGCTTTGGCCAGATCGTCGTGTCACCCGCGTACCGCACGCCTGCGGTGGGCTTCGAAGGGCCGGACTTCGTCAACAACGCGGTGGTCTTGCAGACCGATCTGGAGCTGGACGCGCTGGATCACTGGCTGCATGCACTGGAAGATTCGCATGGGCGCGATCGCAGCGGCCCGCGTTTCAGCGACCGCACCCTGGATCTGGACGTGGTGTTCTTTGGCGACCGTATCGTCGAAGGCCCCGGGCATCTGCGCATCCCGCGGCCCGAGCTCAAGCACGCATTCGTGCTCAAACCGCTGGCCGACATCGCGCCGGACTTCGTCGACCCGCTGAGCGGGCAGGCGTTGGCAGCCCTGTGGCAGGCGCACCCGCAGTACGGCAGCGCGTTTGCCACGGTGGAGCTGGATGCGGCTGCGCCGCAGTTGAGCGTCACGCAATAGTGCTGTTCTGGCAGCGCGGTTGAGCGCGGCCGAGCACGCGCGCACGTAGCGCAAGGACGTGTGCAACCGTCCGGCAATGCCGCATTCGGCGAGGTGGCAACCGGGCGCACGTGCATGACACGGGGGGCGTCCCTTTGCAGCGAAAGTGCGCAGGCCCCGGAAGCGTCGTTCAACTGAGCTGACGGCCGCCATCGACGTGCAGGGTATGGCCGGTGACGAAGCTGGCCTCGTCCAGCAACCAGCGCACCGCTTCGGCAATTTCCTCCGGCGTGCCGATGCGCGCCAGCGGCGTACGCGCGAGCAACGCCTGCTTGGCATCGGCGGACTTGCCTTCTTCCGGCCACAGGATGGCGCCAGGCGCGACCGCGTTGACACGCACGTGCGGCGCCAGTTCCAGCGCCAGCGAACGGGTCAGCATTTCCAGCGCGCTTTTGGAGGCGCCGTACAGCGGGTGATTGCGCATCGGCTGCTGCGCGTGCAGATCGGTGAGGTTGACGATGGCCCCGCGGCGCTGGCGCAACTGTGCGGCGGCCGCTTGCGCGATGAAGAACGGCGCGCGTGCATTGACCGCAAACAACTCGTCCCATTGCGCTGCAGTGGCCTCGCCAATGGCGGTGGAGTAGAACGCCGAGGCGTTGTTGACCACCCCATCCAGGCGACCGAAGGCGGCGACGCAGTCGGCCACCAACTGCGCAGGTGCGTCGGGCAACCGCAGATCGGCGTGCAAGGCCTGTGCGCTGCCGACACGCTGGGCGCACAGTTCGGCCACGCGAGCGTCCAGCACCTCGGCGGAACGGTATGCGTGCAGTGCAACGCGGTAGCCGGCAGCGTGCAACGTGGTGGCGATCTGCGCGCCGATGCGGCGGGCTGCACCGGTGATCAACACCACCTTGGAACTGTCTGTCATGGCGTACTCGCTCGGCGTTGCGGAGGGCTCGGCTATCCTGTGCATTGTCCCCGCAACCGGTGCCCGCATGCACGCCGACCTTCCCACACCCGATCCGGACGCGCTGGCCCACAGCGACCGGCTGGCTGCGCATGTGCGCGCCGAAATCCAGGCCGCCGGCGGTGCGATCCCGTTCTCGCGCTTCATGGAGCTGGCGCTGTATGCGCCTGGCCTGGGCTATTACAGCGCCGGCGCCAGCAAGTTCGGCGAGGCCGGCGATTTCGTCACCGCCCCGGAATTGGGGCCGTTGTTTGCGGCCACCGTCTCCGGCGCGTTGGCGCCGGTATTGCAACAGCTCGGGCCGCAGGCGCGAGTGCTGGAAGTGGGGGGCGGCAGCGGCGCGTTTGCCGAAGTCACGCTCAAGCGGCTGCTGGAACTGGACGCGTTGCCCGAGCGCTACGCGATCCTGGAGCCCAGCGCCGACCTGCGCGAACGTCAGCGCGAGCGGTTGGGGCGCAGCCTGATTCCGCCGGTGTTCGATCTGGTGGAATGGCTGGATGCGCCGTTCCCGGACGATTGGGATGGCGTGCTGTTTGCCAACGAAGTCATCGACGCCTTGCCCACGCCGCGTTTCGCACTGCGCGATGGGCAGGTGTATGAAGAAACCGTGGTGCTGGATGCCCAGCAGCACTTCGCGCGCGGCGAGCAACCGGCCGATGCGTTGCTGAGCGCGGCCGTGCGTCACCTGGAGCGTTATCTGGAGCAGCCGTTCGCCGATGGCTATCGCTCCGAGTTGCTGCCGCAGTTGCCGTACTGGATCCAGGCGGTAGCCGGCGGTTTGAAGCGTGGCGCGATGTTGTTCGTCGACTACGGTTACCCGCGCGGAGAGTTCTATCGTGCGCAGCGCGAGGACGGCACGTTGCGTGCGTTTTACCGGCATCGCATGCACGAAGATCTCTACCGTTGGCCGGGCCTGCAGGATCTGACCGCATCGGTGGACTTCACCGCGTTGGCCGAGGCAGGCACCGGCGCAGGTTTCGAGCTGGCCGGGTATTGCACGCAAGCAAGCTTCCTGCTCGGCAATGGGCTGGACGCATTGTTGGCGCAGGCCGATACGCGCACCGATGAAGTGGGGCGCATGCGTCTGCGCGAACAGATCAAGCGGCTGACGCTGCCCAGCGAGATGGGCGAGCGCTTCCAGGTGATGGGCTTCTCGCGCGATGTCGATTTTGCCCCGGCATTCCTGTCCGGCGATCTCACATGGCGGTTGTGAGTTCGGCACTCCGGCCGTTTCACCGGCCGCGGTTGTGGGTGGGCGTGTGGATCGCCGCAATCGTCGTGGTCATTGCCGTGTGCCTGGGGCCGCCGCCGGAGTTTCCGGAGTTGCCGTCCAACAGCGACAAGGCCGAGCACTTCATCACGTTCGCGTTGTTGTGCTGGGGAGCGGTGCAGTTGTTTGCGACCCGGCGCGCGCTGGCGTTCGCTGCGTTCGGATTGGTGTTGCTGGGCATCGGCATCGAAATCGCGCAAGGCGCGCTGACCACCAATCGCAGCGCCGACCCGTACGATGCATTGGCCGATACCTTGGGCATTCTCGCCGGGCTCTGTCTGGCATGGACGCCGTTGCGATGTGTGATGTTGCGGATCGATCGGCGCCTGTTTGGACAGCGGCGACGGTGACGGAACGATGTCTCGGCAGGCCAGGCGCCTGCCCGCTGCCGTAAACGGAGCCAGGCGGCGACGCGATCCTGATCAACCTGGCAGCGTATATCCGCAGCGATCTGAAGCATCGTACGCCAGGACCGCATGCGCCAAGCAGCGTGCCTAAGCCGCGGCGGGGCGCCAGGTGCCGGCTTGGCGATGACGGCTTGTGCAGCCGCTACGCTGCGTCGCGGACCCGTGGTTCGCACCTCGCCACCGCTGCCGCGGCGTTACAGCTTCATTCTCAGCCCGAGATACAGCTGCCGTCCGGCCGCTGGCGAGAACATGGGCTGCGCCTGTGCCCAGAAGAAGCTGTCGTACCACACGTAGGCATACTCGCGACCGGTGGCATTGCGGACCTGCACGTCCACGCTCCAGTTCGGGTTGATCGTATAGCGCGCGGTGAGGTCGAGCGTTGCAAAGCCGCCGTACTTGCCCGCCACGTTGCGCTCTTCGAGGTAGTAGTTGCCCTGGGCGCGTCCCTGCAGGCCCAGTTGCAACGCCTCGGTCGCGCGGTAGTCCACGCCGATGTTGCTGATGTAGCGGGGCGTGGCGATGACTTCGTTGCCTTGCAGCGAAAGCGCAGCGGCACGGTCGTCGCGCGTGATCCTGGCTTCCTGGTAGGCATGCGATGCCCAGAGCGTCCAGCGATCGCCCAGCTGAGCGCTGATCTGCGCATCCACGCCGCGGCGACGCGTCTTGCCCAAGGTGACGGTGGTGCCGGTGGCCGGCATGTTCGACACCTCGTTTTCCGCATCCTGTTGCCAGACGGCGATACGCGCCTGGCTGCCTGCAAATGGGCTGAATTTCATACCCAGCTCGACGCCGGTGTTGGTGGAAGGGCGGATGCCGGCTTGCCCTGGGGTGAGATAGGCCGGGGCGGTGGAGCCGGTCAACACCTGGAAGGTACGGCCCCAGTTGGCGTACACGTTGGTGCTGGGCGTCAGGGCGTAGATCACGCTGAGTTTGGGCTGCCCGATGCTGCCGTAACGCTGCAGCGGTGCGCGCACCGCACCCGGTAGCTGTGTGTCGCCGTCGAAGCGGTCCACGCGATAGGCCGGCACCAGCTTCAGGGCCTCGACCGGCTGATAGATGGCCTGTACGTAGGCGCCCCAATTGTCGAAGGTATAGCGGTCGTCGTTCTGGATGCGCGCTGGCACTGCGGCAAAGTCGGTGGGCTCGGCATAGTTGAAGCGTTCGCGCCGGTAGGCATTGGCCTGATGTTCGTAGTTGATGCCGCCTTCCAAGGTCAGCAGGTCATTGGCGCGCCAGGTCAGGGTGTTGAGCATGCCCACCTGCGTTTCGTTCCAGCGCCGACGCTGGCGCGGGGCATTGCCGGTGGGCAGGTCGCTGAAAGTCACCCGGCGATCGTCCTCGTAGCGGTTGTAGTAAAGCTTGCTGCCCAGGAACAGGGTATCGGTCAGTTTCAGGTCCAGATGCACGCCGAGCTGCTGCATGTCGCGGTCGTCGCCATCGTTGCGGTTGCGGCGGTCCGAGTTGCGACGATCCTCCTGCAACTCTGCTGCGGTCATGAAGCCCGGCTCGTCGGCCTGGGTGCGGTACGCGCGTGCCGTCAGGCCGATGCGCATGCCGTCGTCGAGACTGCCGTAGAACCATTTGCCGCCCAGCACATGCTTGCTGGAGCGATCGTGCGCACGATAGCCATCCGACGCCTGTGCGCCGATGAAGTAGTTCTGCGCGAACCCGTCGCGTTCGCGCCCTATCGCGATCTGCGCATCGCGGCTGGCGTAACTGCCGTAGGCCACGCGGGCATCGGTGTAACTGCCGCCCTGGCGGGTGCCGAAGTTGATGTTGCCGCCGATGTTGTGCAGCCCATAGCGCGGATCGTTGGTGCCACGCACCACCTCGATGTAGCTGATTTCCAGCGGAAACAGCATGTCGATGAAGCGCTGATTGCCGCTGTTGACGTTGCTGGGAATGCCGTCGATCAGGGTCTTGATGGCATTGAGATAGCCCTCGCCGTTGAAGGCGCGGAAGCTGACCTTGCCCGATTCGGCGCCCTGTCGGGTTTCGGTCAACTGCATGCCTGGCATCTGCCCCAGCAATTCCCAGCTGTAGGACACGTTCTTGTCCTCGATCTGGTCGGCGCCCAGGACATCCACCGACGTCAGCACCTGATGCGCACTGAGCTGGCCTTCGTGATGCTGATGGACGTCGACCTTGCCGAGCGTCAGCGCCGAATCGGAGGACTGCGCGCGTGCGTCGGCCGCAAACAGCAGAGCGGCGACAGTCGCCACGAGGGAATGGATCTTCATGAAGCGGGCAATACCTGCGGGCCAATGGAATCGTGTCAGTAATGACATGTTATAACATATTTTGACAAATTCAATTCGCGTCGCGCTGCTGCCGCCTTGGGGGACGATCGGCAAGTGATCGTGTTGCAACGCCTGATGGCCGCCTGCGTGTTGGCGATGTGCCGCTCGCGGCGTGGGGAACAGCCAACAGCCAACAGCCAACAGCCAATAGCGCTGCATCCAACAGCCACAGCATGCAGGCGATGCAGGTGCCGTGTCGCTCCGCGCTGGCGGCGGACGAGGTCGATCCCGCCGGCGCGGTGTTGCGGTGCTTATCCGGGCATGCGCACTGCGCGCTCGCGCAGCCACTTGGTGGCTACCCACTTGTCGCCGGCCAATACCGGCGCACCGGCGTGCAGGCTGCGTGTCATCGGGTGCGGGCGGTCGTAGCTGAAAAACACTGCATTGCCCTTGACCGCAGCGACATCCAGATGCGCATCAGGAAAACGCGTCGCACCGCCGCGTTCTGGCGTGTTGAGGTACATCACCAGCGAGGCGACGCGTTGCCCGCCGGCCTGCACCAACACCGGGGTGCCGGCTGCGTCCGGATCGAAGTAATCGTAATGCGGCCGGTATTGCGCACCGGTGGCGTAGCGCAGCACCTGCAACCCTTCGCCGTGATCGACCGGCCAGTCGAGCAGGCGCGCGATGCGCGCTTCGATACGTTGGCACAGCGCATCCTGGCCAAGGCGCAGACACATGCTGTCGCTGGTGCGCGCTGCATGCACCACATGCTCTCCGTTTGCATTGTCCACGGTGCGCGAGCGCGCCAGGCGCGGCCGGGCCAAGGCGATCAATGCATCGCATTCCTCGTCGGAAAGAAAACCGCCGAGTACCACCACGCGCGGCAGCAACAGGCTGACCAACACGCGCACATCGCGGTCGCCCAACGCAAGCAGCGAGGCATCGGCGTCTTGTTGCAACGCGGGCACGCGCACCGGCATCGGCAAGCCGTTCGCTTGCGCGTGTTGCCGGATGTGCGCACGGACCAGTGCCTCGACCGCATCGATGGCGTCCTGTTCGTTCCAGCCCTGATCCAGTAGCGGCTGTAGCGCTTGCTCGGGCGGATGGCCGGCCACGGCTTGCGCCACGATCCAGTCGGCCAGCGGGGTCGGGATATCGGTGTGTGTCATCGCTCTACAGTGCATGTCGGCATGTGGCATTGGTATGTCAATTGTGTCGTGGTAAGACAAATGAAACAGATGCCCTCTATAAAAGTGACGGGGATCTTGAACGTGCTCGCCACTGCAGTGCGCGGAACGCCACCAATTCTTGACGACTCCTCTTCATACCGACCTTTGACCTGGAGATCAGCCGCATGGCCGTTCGCAACAGCAGCAAGACACTTCTCATGACCTTTGGTACCGCACTGGCGCTGTCGGCCTGTGGTGGCGGAGCCGACCGTGTTGCCTCGCCAGGTGAAGGCGCATTCCCGCCGGCACCGGCCCCCACACCGACGCCAGCGCCCACGCCTGCACCAACGCCGGCACCCGCACCGAGCGGCCCGGCCGCCGATTGCCCGAGCGGTTTTTCCAACGTCGGCACCATCGCCAACAACACGCTACGCGCCTGCCAGTTGCCGGAAACCATCAACGGCAACCTGGTGGTGCCGGCGCGCGCGGGCACCGTTTACTCGATCAGCGGCCGCGTCAATGTCGGCACCGACCGCGGCGGCAACGCCACCGCACCGGCCGCCGGCAGCACGCAGGGTGTCTTGACCATCGAGCCGGGCGTGACCCTGTTCGGGTCGGCCGGTAGCGACTACATCGTGGTCAATCGTGGTTCGCAGATCTTTGCCGAAGGCAGTGCGGCTGCGCCGATCGTCTTCACCGCGCGTCAGGCGCTGGAGAGCACGGTCAGTGCCAATACCATCGGCCTGTGGGGCGGCATCGTGGTGCTGGGGCGCGCGGCGATCAACAACTGCCCGGGCACCACCGTGTCGGGGACGCCGGAATGTCAGGCGCAGGTCGAGGGGACCAACGCGTTCTATGGCGGCAACAACGCTACCGACAACAGCGGGTCGATGCGCTACCTGCGCGTGATGTATTCGGGCTTCGAAATTTCGCCCAACAACGAATTGCAGGGCATCACCCTGGCGGGCGTGGGAAGCGGCACCAAGCTGGATTATGTGCAGATCCACAACAGCTCCGACGACGGCATCGAATGGTTCGGCGGGACGGTCAACGGCAGCCACCTGGTCATCACCGGTGCCGACGACGATTCGCTGGATACCGATGCTGGCTGGAGCGGTGCACTGCAGTTCGGCATCGTGGTGCAGCGCGCCGGTGGTGGCGACCGCATGAACGAGTGGAGCAGCCTGCGTCGCCAGCCGTATTCGCGCCCGAAAGTGGCCAACTTCACCTACGTGGGCAACGCGCGCGCCGGTGCGGCGATCATGCTCAACCAGGGCACCCAGGCCGCGTTCTACAACTCGGTGGTCACGCGCCCAGCCGGCGGCACTGGTGATGGCCTGGTATGCTTCAACCTGGCCGATACCGACACGCTCGGCACCTTCAACTCGGTGTTCTTCGCCTGCCCGACGGCCTTCGGCAGCGACGCGCGTGCGGCCAGCCAGTTCGCAGCCGGCACCAACAATGTCGCCAACGGCGTGTCCACCTTGCAGAACACCTTCGTCAATGGCGCCAATGAATCGGCAGTACCGGCGTTCCAGGGCCTGAACGGGGTGAGCAGCTTCTTCCAGCAGGTGAACTACATCGGTGGCGTGCGCGATGCCAACGATACGTGGTGGCAGGGCTGGACCTGCGGGCTGACCGCCGACCGTCCCTGCTGAGGCATGGCATCGCACGGCGGCCATCGGTCGCCGTGCGATGCGTCCAGCTTCATCTTTCTGTTGCCAGGGCTCCCACGATGCGAACCTCTGCTGTTGCCCGTCTCTCGCGGACGGGCCTGTCTCTTTCCATTTCCACCTTGCTGATGTCCGGCGCCGCCATGGCGCAGTCGACCACCAGCGACGCCGACGCCGGCAGCAGTACGTCCAGCGCGGCCAGTACCAGTGTGCCCAAGCAGCTCGACCAGGTCGTGGTGCGTGGCGACTACATTCCCGAGCCGATGCTGCAAACCTCCGAAGTGGCCTCGTTCGTGACGCGCGAAGACATGGAGCGCACCGGCGACAGCAGCGCCGCGGTGGCGCTGACGCGTGTCACCGGGCTGAGCCTGTCGCGCGGCAAGTATGTGTATGTGCGCGGTCTGGGCGAGCGCTATTCGTCTGCGTTGTTCAACGGTTCGCCGCTGCCCAGCCCAGAGCCGATGCAGCGCGTGGTGCCGCTGGACCTGTTCCCCAGCGATGTGCTGGCCAGCGTGACCGTGCAAAAGACCTATTCGGCCGATTATCCGGGCGAATTCGGCGGCGGCGTGATCGATCTGCAATCGATGGAAATCCCCGACACGCCGTTCCTGTCGTTGACCGTGGGTGGTGGGGCCAACAGCGTCAGCACCGGCGAAAAAGGCCTGACCTATTACGGCTCCGACGATGACGAGTGGGGTTTTGATGATGGCACCCGCAAGCAGCCTGCCGCCTTGCGCGATGCGATCAGGACCGGTCGTCGGGTCGACCTGGGCAGCTTTTCGCGCGAGGACATCCGTCGCATCGGGCGCAGCTTGAACGATGCCAACCTGTATGTGCTGCAGGAAAAGGACAGCATCGCTCCGGACGTCAATGTCGGCGGCAGCGCCGGCTACAGCATGGATGTGGGCGAGGCCAAGCTGGGCATCATCGCGGTGGCCAGCTACGACAACGAATGGCGCACGCGCACCGGCAAGCAGCAGGACGGCATCTTCGTCGGCGACAGCGTCGAGTTCAATTCCAACTACGACTTCGCCACCACCCGCAACAACGTGCGCAGCAACGGCATGCTGGGGCTAGGGTGGGAATATGGCCGGCATACCATCGGCTGGACCACGCTCTACGTGCACGACACCTTGAAGGTGGCGCGCAGCCGCGCCGGTCGCGACGAACTGGCAGGTTTCGACGTGCGCGACGACAACACCGAGTGGTACGCGCGGCAGTTGATCAACAACCAACTGCGCGGCACGCACGCCTTCGGCGAATACGACGACCTGAAGATCGAATGGCGCGCGGCAGTGGCCAACGCCAGCCGCGATGTGCCTTACGAAACCGGGATTCGTTACGAGCGGCTGGACGGCTACTGGGCGCACGATGCCTCACGCGTGCAGAACTACACGCGTTTCAGCAAGGTCGACGACAAGGTGGCCAGCGGTGGCGTGGATGTCACCTGGCGCTTGCCGATGGAGCACGACCTCACCGTCAAGGGCGGGCTGGCCTATCTGGACAACGACCGCAGCGCGTGGAGTCGTGAATTCCGTTTCCTGGCGCTGGACGGGCCGCTGCCGTTCCTGAACCAGTACCAGCGCGTGGATTATCTGTTCTCCGATTACAACCTCAGCAACGATCTGCTGCGTCTGCGCGAAACCACCGGTAGTTTCGGTGCGGCTGCCTACGACGCGACCTTGAAGGTCAAGGCGGCGTATCTGCAGGCAGAGGGCGAGATCATGCCGACGCTGCGCGCCACGGCGGGCGTGCGTTACGAAGACGCCACCCAGGCGGTGCATCCGTACGACATCTTCAGCGGCACGCGCCAGGACGGTGTGGCACCGTTGCACAACAGCTATGCGCTGCCGTCGGCCACGGTCACCTGGAATTTTGCCGAGAACCAGCAGCTGCGCTTTGGCGCTTCCAAGACCATCGCACGCCCGCAGTTTCGCGAAATGGCGCCACAGCAGTATCTGGACCCGGACATCGACCGCCAGTTCTTCGGCAACCCGTTTTTGGTCGACAGCGAGCTGGTCAATCTGGACGCACGCTACGAATGGTTCTTCGAACCGGGCCAATACGTCACCGTCGGCGCGTTCTACAAGAACATCGACAAGCCGATCGAAGCCATCGTCAACGACGCCCCCGGCGGCGGCATCGTGCAGAGCTTCATCAATGCGCCCAAGGCGACGCTGTACGGCGTGGAGCTGGAGGCCAAGAAGTATCTGGAGTTGCCGATCGCTGCCGACTGGTGGGGCGACAAACGCATGTTCGTGTCCGGCAATTACACCCGAACCACGTCCGAGGTTAGTGCCAGCGATGGCGATACGGTGCAGCCGTTCGGCTTCAGCGCACCGGTGCAGGCGACCTTGTTCATCCGCGATGGTTCGGCATTGCAAGGCCAGTCCGATGACATCGCCAACCTGCAGATCGGGGTGGAAAGCGAGCGCACGCTCAGCCAGGCGACGTTGATCGCCAACTACGTGGGCAAGCGGGTGTCCGCGCGTGGTCGCCCCGGGCAGCCGGATTACATCGACAAGCCGGGCACCTCGCTGGATCTGGTGATCAAGCAGGGCCTGACGTGGTCCGGCGAGACGGTGTCGGTGAATTTTGCCGCGCGTAACCTGCTCAAGACCAAGTACCAGGAGTACCAGAAGGTAGGGAGCAACCGGGTGGACCTGTACACCTACCAGCCTGGCATCAGCTATGACATCAGTGTGACAGCGCGCTTCTGATCTGAGGTGCAGTTGCCAGTGTCGCAAGCGCCCGCTGTGCGTTGCATGGCGGGCGTTTGCGTTTAGTCGTATGGCGCCGTGTGTCGGTCTGTGTCATCGGTTTCTTCGAACTGACACATTGCAGCCGCATTCTGTCATCCAATCGAAATCCTGAGACGGATGTCCGCTTTGCAGCGCGCCTGGCCCTCGTTGAATTCCTTGTTGCTGGCGCCAGGCGTTCGCACGGCGGTGGCGTGTTGCGTGGTTGCGTTGCTGGTGCTGCAAGGTGTGCGCCTGTTGTGGCTGGTGCTCACGCCGATCGGGCCGTTGGGCACTGCGCAGCGCGGTCGCGTCACTACTCTCGACGTGTCCGCATTGCGTCGCGATGTGTTCCATCGCAGCGCCTCCGACACCAATCGCGATGGCATGGTGCTGCATGGCGTGCGTGCTGGCGGCACCCAGGCGGCCGCCTATCTCAGCGGTAGCGATGGCCGGCAAGGCGTCTACCGCGTCGGCGACACGGTTGCGCCCGGCGTGGTGGTGCAGGCGATCGCGGCCGATCAAGTGCTGCTGCGCGCTGGCGCCAGTGTGCGTCGCATTGCATTGGGCGAGGCATCTGCTGCGGGTGCATCGCTCCGGCCTGCAGCAACGAGCGCAACCGCGCCGACCGTTGCTCCGGCAGCCGTGCAATCGAATGTCACCACGGCAGCAGGCGCGAGCGCAGCCACCGCCGTCGATGCGCAGCAGCTGCTCGCCAGTGCCGGCTTGCGCGCCAGCGCCGATGGTGGCGGTTTCACCATCATGCCGCGCGGCGATGGCGCACTGCTGCGTCAGGCCGGTCTGGCGCCGGGCGATGTGCTGACCCAGATCAACGGCCGCACGCTCGATGCAGAACATCTGCGCGAGCTGCAGGACGAATTGCGCGATGGCCAGAGCGCCACGCTGACCTACCGCCGCGACGGCCAGACCCACACCATGACCTTGAAGCGCCCGCAATGACTGCTGTTCGCCCGCTCTGGCTGCTCTCGGCCACGTTGTTGCTCGCGCTGCCCGCGGTGCCGATGACTGCGTTGCATGCCGCCGATGCACCGGCCGTGCGCCTGCAGGACGTGGACCTGCGCGCTTTCATCCAGGACGTCTCGCGTGCCACCGGCATTACCTTCATCGTGGACACGCGCGTGCAGGGCTCGGTCAACGTGGCGCGCGCGCAGGCGATGTCCGAAGCCGATCTGCTGGGCATGCTGCTGGCCGTGTTGCGCGCCAATGGATTGATTGCGGTGTCCAGCGGGCCATCGACCTATCGCATCATTCCCGACGACACCGCCGCGCAGCAGCCGGGTAGCGCCGCCAACGGCAACCTGGGATTTGCAACGCAGGTCTTCACCCTGCAGCGCGTGGACGCACGCAGCGCGGCAGAAATCCTCAAGCCGCTGATCGGGCGCGGTGGTGTGATCATGGCGATGCCGCAAGGCAACAGCCTGTTGATTGCCGACTACGCCGACAACCTGCGACGCATTCGCACGTTGGTGGCGCAGATCGACACCGACCGTGCGGCCATCGACACGGTGACGCTGCGCAACAGCTCGGCGCAGGAACTGGCGCGCACCCTGACCTCGCTGTTCGGGCAAGGCGGCGAGCGCAGCAATGTGTTGTCGGTATTGCCGGTGGAAAGCAGCAATTCCTTGATCGTGCGCGGCGACCCCGCACTGGTGCAGCGCGTGGTACGCACCGCAGTCGATCTGGACGGGCGCGCCGAGCGCCGCGGCGACGTGAGCGTGGTGCGCCTGCAGCACGCCAGTGCCGAGCAATTGCTGCCGGTGCTGCAGCAGCTGGTCGGGCAGACGCCCGGCAACGAGGCGCAGGCCGGGCAGGACACACGTTCCACTGCGATGGACGTGGCTGCGGCGAGCGGCGCGGCGCAGACGCAGGTGATCGCGCCGGCGGCAGGCAAGCGCCCGGTGATCGTGCGCTACCCGGGCTCCAATGCGTTGATCATCAATGCCGAGCCGGAAACACAGCGCGCCCTGATGGATGTGATCCGGCAGCTGGATGTGCATCGCGAGCAGGTATTGGTCGAAGCGATCGTGGTGGAGATCTCAGACACCGCTGCCAAGCGCCTGGGCGTGCAGCTGCTGTTGGCTGGCCGCAATGGCACGGTGCCGCTGATCGCCACGCAATACGGCGGCGCCTCGCCAGGCATCGTGCCGCTGGCTGCGGCGGCGGCTGGCACGCGCAGCGGCAATGCCGACGACGATTCGGTGCTGGAACAGGCACGCAACGTGGCTGCGCAATCGCTGCTGGGCCTGAGCGGTGGCCTGATCGGCCTGGCCGGGCAAAGCAACGACGCGGTGTTCGGCATGATCATCGACGCAGTCAAGAGCGACACCGGCTCCAACCTGTTGTCCACGCCGTCGATCATGACCCTGGACAACGAGCAGGCGCGCATCCTGGTAGGCCAGGAAGTGCCGATCACCACCGGCGAAGTGCTCGGTGCGGCCAACGACAACCCATTCCGCACCATCCAGCGCCAGGACGTGGGCGTGGAGCTGGAAGTGCGCCCGCAGATCAACACGGCCGGCGGCATCACGCTGGCGATCAAGCAGGAAGTCTCGGCCATTGCCGGGCCGGTCAGCGCGCAATCCTCGGAGCTGGTGTTCAACAAGCGCCAGATCGAAACGCGCGTGGTGGTGGAGAACGGTGCCATCGTGGCGCTTGGCGGCCTGCTCGATCAGAACGACCGCCAGACCGCGGAGAAAGTGCCGCTACTTGGCGATGTACCCGGCCTGGGCGCGTTGTTCCGGCACAAGTCGCGCAACCGCGACAAGACCAATCTGATGGTGTTCATTCGCCCTACCATCATTCGCGATGCAGCCGATGCCCAGCGCATGACCGCGCCACGCTACAACTACCTGCGCGAGCGTCAGCTGGCCGATGGCGATCCGGAAGCGGCGCTGGATGCGCTGGTGCGCGACTACTTGCGTGCGCAGCCGCCGCAGCTGCCGGCCGGTCCATCGTCGGTTGCGCCGGCACCGGCAACAATACCTGCGCCCGGCGCACGTCCCGTGCAGCGTTGATGCCATGAGCAGCGCCCGCGCCAGCATTTCCTATGCATTCGCCAAGCGTCACGGCGTAGTGCTGCTTGGCAGCGACACCACCGCGCAGATCGGTTTGCGCGAAGGTGGCGATGTGCAGGCCCTGATCGAGTTGCGCCGCGCGTTGGGCATGCCACTGCAGGTGCGCACGCTGGCGCCGCCAGTGTTCGACCGGCAGGTATCGGAGATCTACGCCGATGCCGGGCTGGAGCAAGGTGTGCAGGTGGAAGCGCTGGATCTGCATGGCAGCCTGGATTCGTTGATCGACGACATTCCCACCGCCGATCTGCTCGACAGCCAGGACGATGCGCCGATCATTCGTTTGATCAACGGCATCATCGCCGAGGCCGCGCGGCTGGGTGCATCCGACGTGCATCTGGAATCCTACGAGTCGCGCCTGCGCGTGCGCCTGCGCGTGGATGGCGTGATGCGCGAGGCAGCCACGCTGCCCGGACGCATCGCACCGCTGCTGGTGTCGCGCGTCAAGGTGATGGCGCGGCTGGATATCGCCGAAAAACGCATCCCACAAGATGGGCGCGTGTCGCTGGTGATGGGGGCCAAGGCACTGGACGTGCGTGTGTCCACGTTGCCCACGCGCGGCAGCGAGCGGGTGGTGTTGCGTATCCTGGATAAGGAGCAGGGCACGCTGTCGCTGGCGCAGCTGGGCATGCCACCTGTGGTGATGCACACCGTGCAGCGCGCATTGCAGGTGCCCAATGGCATCGTGCTGGTCACCGGGCCCACCGGTTCGGGCAAGACCACGACCTTGTACGCGGCGCTGCGCCTGCTCAACGATGGCTCGCGCAATATCCTCACCGTGGAAGATCCGGTGGAATACGCCATCGATGGCGTCGGCCAGACCCAGGTCAACGCACGTGTCGGCATGACCTTCGCCGCCGGCCTGCGCGCGATCCTGCGCCAGGACCCGGACGTGGTGATGATCGGCGAGATCCGCGATACCGAGACCGCGCAGATTGCGGTACAGGCCAGCCTCACCGGCCATCTGGTGCTCTCCACCGTGCACACCAACGATGCGGTGGGCGCGGTCACGCGGTTACGTGACATGGGGATCGAGCCGTTCTTGCTGGCTTCCAGTCTGCGACTGATCCTGGCGCAGCGGCTGGTGCGGCGCTTGTGCACGCAATGCCGCAGTGCACGGCCGATGGACGCCGCAACGGCCCAACTGCTGGATGCGCCGGCCGATGCAGTGATCTACACCGCCGTGGGCTGCAACGTCTGCCACCATAGCGGATACGCAGGGCGCGTGGGCATCTACGAGGCCATTGCGGTAGACGATGCGATGCGCCGTTTGATCGGCGACAACGCCGACGAAGACGCGCTGGCTGCAGTGGCCTTCGCACGCGCGCCGCGGCTGGGCGATGCCGCACGCGCTGCCGTGCTGCAAGGCCTGACTACGCTGGAAGAAGCGCTGCGTGTGACCCGCCAACAGGACGACGCGCATGCCGCAGTTTGATTACACCGTGCTCGATCTGCATGGGCGCAACCGGCACGGCGTCATCAGTGCCGACAGCGTGCACGGCGCACGTGCGCTGCTGGAACAGCGGCAATGGGTGCCGGTGCGCGTGGAAGTTGCGGCCGCGGCCGGCAGCACGGCCGGGCGCGCAGCGCGCTTCAGCGGCAAGGATCTGGTGCTGTTCACCCGCCAGCTTGCCACGCTGGTGGAGACCGCGCCGCTGGAAGAGGCCTTGCGCACCATCGGCACCCAGTCCGAACGCCGCGGCGTGCGTCGGGTCACCAGCCAGACGCATGCATTGGTGGTCGAAGGATTCCGCCTGTCCGATGCGATGGCACGCCAGGGCAGGGCGTTCCCTGCGTTGTATCGGGCGATGGTGGCCGCCGGCGAAAGCGCGGGTGCGTTGCCGCAGGTGCTGGAACGACTGGCCGATCTGCTCGAACGCCAGGCACAGGTGCGCAGCAAGTTGCAGTCTGCATTGGTCTATCCGGCGGCGCTGGCAGCGACGGCCGGTGCGGTGGTGATCGTGCTGATGACCTTCGTGGTGCCCAAGGTGGTGGACCAGTTCGATTCGATGGGCCGTGCCCTGCCGTGGCTGACGCGCGCGGTGATCGGCGTGTCGCATTTTCTGCTGCATGCCGGTATCCCGCTGCTGATCGCGCTGGTGATTGCGGTGGTTGCGGCGTTGCAGCTGCTCAAACGCCCGGCACTGCGCCTGACGGCGGACCGCGCGTTACTGCGTGCGCCACTGCTGGGCCGGTTGCTCCGCGATCTGCACGCCGCGCGCATGGCGCGCACCCTGGCCATCATGGTCAACAGCGGCTTGCCGTTGATGGAGGGGCTGATGATTGCCGCACGCACCGTGGACAACCGCGCGTTACGCCTGGCCACCGACGGCATGGTCACCGCGATCCGCGAAGGCGGCAGCCTGGCCGCGGCCATGAAGCGCGCGGGGGTGTTTCCGCCAACGCTGCTGTACATGGCCTCCAGCGGCGAAAACAGCGGACGCCTGGCGCCGATGCTGGAGCGTGCCGCCGACTACCTGGAGCGCGAATTCGAGACCTTTACCGCCGCCGCGATGAGCCTGTTGGAGCCGGCCATCATCGTGCTGCTCGGCGGCGTGGTGGCGGTGATCGTGTTGTCGATCCTGCTGCCCATCTTGCAATTCAACACCCTCGCGCTTGGTTGAGCGCGTCCGCTTATCCATGGAGATCGTCATGCAGTCCATCCACCCTCGTGCACGCCTTGGCTCGCTGACGGCACATCGACGCAGCCGTGGTTTCACCCTGGTCGAACTGATGGTGGTCATCGTCATCATCGGCCTGCTCGCCACGGTAGTGATGATCAATGTGATGCCCAGCCAGGATCGCGCGATGGTGGAAAAAGCCCGCGCCGACGTGGCGGTATTGGAGCAGGCGCTGGAAACCTATCGCCTGGACAACCTCAGCTACCCAAGCACCGAACAAGGGCTGCAAGCCTTGCTCAACCCGCCGGTCGGATTGACGCGGCCGGAGCGCTATCGGCAGGGCGGTTACATCCGCCGGTTGCCGGAAGACCCATGGGGCCATGCATACCAATACCGGCGCCCCGGCCGCCATGGCGGCTTTGACGTGTACTCGTTTGGCGCAGACGGTGCCGAAGGTGGCGATGCCGACAATGCCGATATCGGCAACTGGCGCTGAGTGACGGCCGTGTCTGCAATGCTGGGCCCTCCAAGGCCGTGTTCCTCGCGCATGCCGATGCGCGTGGCGAACCGATGCGCGCGTGGCTTCACCTTGCTCGAGGTGCTTGCCGTGTTGGTCATTGCCGCGCTGGCCAGCACGTTGGCGGTGATGACCTTGCCGGATACGCGGCGCGATCTCCACGATCATACCGACACCCTGGCCAGCGCGCTGATGCATGCACGCGACGAGTCGATCATGAGTTTGCGCATGGTGGAGGTCAGCATCGATGCCGGCGGCTATGGTTTCCGTCGTCAGGCCCAGCAGCAGTGGGTTGCCTTGGATCAATCGCCATTTGCCACGGTCCGCTGGCCGCAGGACATCCAGGCGCAGCTGCCTGCCGACAGCAGACACATAAGTGTGCGCTTCGACCCCACCGGTGCGGCCACACCGCAGCGCATCGCGTTGGGCGATGGCCGGCAACAGATGCAGGTCGTGGTAGATGCCGCAGGCGTGGTGCAGGTCGATGCGCCATCTCGCTAACGCACGCGCATCAAGTGGATTTTCGCTGCTCGAACTGATCGTCGCGCTGGCGATCTTCGGCATGGCGGTGATCGGCCTGTTGAACCTTTCCAGCGAGAGTACCCGCACCGCCGTGGTGCTGGAGGAGCGCGCGTTAGCCGCGGTGGTGGCGGAAAATCAGGCGATCGAGGCGACGCTGGCGCCAGCTGCCGCGATCCGCGCACCAGCGAACGGGCAGGTGGTGCTCGGCGGGCGCAGCTGGGAGTGGCAGCGCCAGTCGATGCCGGCCGGCGCGGCAGGTTTGGTGCAAATCGAGGTGCGCGTGCGCCCTGCAGGCCAGGCGCAGGAAGTTGCCGGTCTGAATGTCTTGCGGAGCGCCGAATGATCGGCAAGCAACGCACGCGCGGCTTCACCTTGATCGAATTGCTGGTGGCCCTGGCGGTGTTCGCGTTGGTGGCCGCAGCTGCGGTGGTGGTGATGCGGCAGAGCATCGACCAGCGCGATGCCGTGCGCGCGCGGCTGCAACAGATTCGCGACTTTCAACTGGCCCATGGCCTGCTGCGCAGCGACCTGCAGCAGGCGGCCGTGCGCCGCACCCGCAACAGCGAGGGCAGCGCCGCACGCAGTGCATTTGTCGCCAGTGCGCCCGGAACGTACGGGCCCTTGTTCGGGTTTGTGCGACGTGGCTGGAGCAATCCGGACCAGGCACCGCGTGCGTCGCTGCAATACGTGGAGTACCGCGTCGTGGATGGGCGGCTGGAGCGCAGCGCACGCTCTGCGCTCGACGGCGCGGCAGCTGGCACGCCGCAGGTACTGTTGCGCGGCGTGCGTTCGGCGGCGGTGGCATTCCATTACCGGGCGCAGTGGAGCGATGGCTGGAGCGGCGGGCTTGAAGCATTGCCGGACGCGGTCGCACTGGAGCTGGACCTGGAGCACTGGGGGCGCGTGCGCCAACTGTTCCTGTTGCCGGAAGGGCGCACGTGATGGCACTGCACGTACCTGCCAGGCAACGCGGCGTGGCCTTGCTCACGGTATTGCTGCTGGTTGCCGTGATGACCTTGCTGATGGCGGCTGTGCTGGAAGACCTGCGCTTTGGTCTGCGTCGCAGCGGCAATGGCCAGGCGATGACGCAGGCGCAGTGGTACGCCCTGGGCAGCGAGGCCGTTGCGCGGCAGCGCTTGCAGGCGCTGTCCCAGCGGGATCCGCTGCGCACCACGCTGGACGGCGGCTGGAACGACCAGCCGGTCCGCTTTCCGCTGGACGACGGTGCGGTGAGCGTGCGCCTGCGCGATCGCGGCGGCTGCTTCAACCTCAACAGCGTGGTCGTTGGTGCGCCCGAACAATGGCAGCGTAGCGATGAGGGAGCACGCCAATATCGCGCATTGCTCCAGGTGTTGGGCATCGCCCCGCAACAGGCGCATGCGCTGACCGACGCATTGGTGGACTGGATCGACTCCGACACACAGCCGGGCGTGCACGGCGCCGAAGACGAGCGCTACCTGCAGGTCGCCGCGCCGCGGCGTACCGGTGCAACCTTGCTGGCAGGCGTCAGCGAACTGCGCGCCATCGCCGGTTACACGCCGCAATTGATCGCGCAACTGCAGCCGTATCTCTGCGCATTGCCGGAGGGGCGCTTGTCGCCGATCAATATCAACACGCTGCGCCTGGACGATGCACCGGTGCTGGTGGCGTTGACCGGAGGAGCGCTGGAGCTGCCGGCCGCGCGACGCGTTATCGCTGCACGGCCGGCTGGAGGATGGCGCGATGTCAGGATGTTTCTCAGCCAGCCGGCGCTGATGCAGGCCGAGCTGTCCAATGCGGTATTGGAACAGCTCGAACTACGCACCCGCTACTTCTCTCTCTACAGCCAGGTCGACCATGCCGGCGCGCAGGTCATGCTGGAAGCGTTGCTGCAACAGGAAACGGCCGGCCGGGTCCGACTGGTCGCGCGCCAATGGAGTTCTGACCAATGACCACGACGTTGTTGTTGCTGCCAGCCGATGCAGCCGCCCAAGCCACTGCAGTGCGTGTGGATGCGCAGGGGCAAGTGCAATCGATGGGTCAGGCCGCCACGCCGCCTGGGCCCTCCGCGCGCAACCTCCTGGTGGTGCCGGGTGTGGATGTCCATCTGCGCTGGTTGAGTTTGCCTGGCCGCAGCATTGCGCAATCGCGGGCCGCTGCGCGCCTGCAATTGGCCGAGCATCTGGCTGTCGACGCGCAGGCCTTGCATGTGGTGATCGCCGCTGGCGCTGAGGCCGATGGCACGCGCCTGGTCGCCGCAGTGGACAGCGTGGTGATGCAGCACTGGCTGGCGCGCGCAACGCAACTGGGCTTCGTTCCCGATGCGGTGGTGCCGGATTGCCTGCTGCTGGAGCCCGGTGCCGATGCGACGGCCGCAGTGATGCACTGGGACGGCCGATGGCTGATCCGCGGCGCACAGCTGGCCTGCAGCCTGGAGCCAGAGGCGGCGCGTCTGCTGTTGGGCGATCGTGTGCCGGCCGTGCCGCCGGTGCCCGACCCGACGCAGTCCATTGCCTGCTTTGCGCGCAATGCTGCCCACGTGCCGATCGATCTCCTGCAGCACCCGTTCGCGAACAAGGCCGCTGCTGAGCAACGGCGCGCTTCGCGCCGTCTGGCGGTGTTGGCCGCATTGGTGCTGCTATCGCCGGGGATGCTGTTGCTGGCGCAGACCTTGCGCTACGAGATCGGTGCGCGTGTACTGCAGGCGCGCGCCGCCACGCAGTTGGGTGTGCGCGATGCAGCGGCGGTACCGGCCGCATTGCAGGCGCGTTGGCAGGCCGGCACGGCGGCCGATCGCCTGGCGATGCAACTGAGCACCTTGTTCGGCGCAGTCGATACCCTTCCAGCGGCAGAACTGGATCAGCTGGACTACAACGCCGCACAGCCGTTGCGCGCGACCTTGCTGCACACCGATGACGCCAGCCTGCAGCAGCTCTCGGCGCGGCTTGCGGATGCCGGCTGGCACGTGGATCCGGGCAGCAGTCAGGTCGAAGACGGTCGCATGCGGACACCGTTGGCGCTGGAGCCATTGCGATGAAGACATCTGTGCAACGCGGCACGTACTGGTGGCAGACACGGGCGCCGCGTGAGCGGCGCATGCTGGGTGTGATGTGCGCCGCACTGGCGGCATCCGTGGGCTGGTATGCGCTTTACATGCCATTGCGGCACTGGCATGACCGGGCTTGGGCGCGCTACGCCCACGCTGCGCAGCTGGTGCTCGATGCATCTGCACAGGCGGCATCGACCAGACGCACCGCCGCACCGGGACCCGCGGCTCTGGCCGAGATCATCGCAAGCAGCGCACGCGATGCCGGCATCAACATCACCTCGCAACAGCGCAGCGCCGCGGGCGGGGTGGAGGTGCAGATCGAGGCCGTCAGTGCCGCCACGCTGTTCGGCTGGCTTGAGCGGTTGCGACAGGCGCACGGCCTGGCGCCGACCCAACTGCACGTGGCACGCGAGCAGGGCCAACTCCGCGTACGCTGCGGGTTTGCGGAATCGGAACCGTGACACGCATGCGCTGGGCCTTGCTCTTGGTGTCGATGGTGGGGGTCGCGCTGCTGGCGTTTGTCCCGTTGCGCCTGGTGCTGCCGCGCGAGGGACTGCCGTTCTCGGTGCTGGATGTGGAGGGCCCGATCTGGGCCGGCACGTTGCGGCAGGTGCAATGGCAAGGCATCGCCTTCGGCGATGTGGCGGTGCGGCCGCGGCTCTGGCCGTTGGTGCGTGGCGAACGCCAGGTGCAGTTGCAGTCCACACAGCTGCACCTGCTGTTGGTGGATGGGGCGCAACGCGGCATACGCAATGCACGGGGCCAATTGCTGGTGCGCCAGCCCGGTGGCGTGACGCTGATCGATCTGGCGTTGCAGCTGCAGCAGGTGGATCTGCTCTTCGATGCCACCGGTTGCGTGCAGGCGCATGGGCGGGTCAGCCTGCAAGTGCTGGCAAGCGGTGCGGGCGAGCTGCCCGGTCTGCCGCCGCTGCGCTTGTCCGGGCAGCCGGCGTGCGTGGATCACACCGCCGTGCTGACCTTGCTGCCCGACACCGCATTGCCCGCCGGCGTGCAGGCCGAAGCACAGCTGCAACTGTGGCCCGACGGACGCTGGCAGCTACAGTCGCGTGTCGATCCGGCGCAGGACGCGGTGTTGGGCGTCGGCCTGCAATTGCTGGGCTTCGCCGCCACGCCGGAGCGCGGGATGGTGCGCAACGACCATGGTCAATTGCGCTAGTGGCGATGTGGCTGGCTGCGCGCCGTAGTGCCGGTTTTCTGCACCATGCACGTGCGCGCGGCACCGCTGGCGCATCCATTGCGGCCGATTAAGCGACACGCCGGGGCATCCGCCGACAAACCTGTCGTCATGGTGCGGTGGCGAGTGGTTACGGCACGTCAGCGCGCACGCAACCTGCATAGCAGCTCCGGCACGCCTGCACTTTGGCGGCCGAAGGAGTGCAGCCGGTCTGCCGCGGCCGGATGCGTCGCCGATCCGGCGCTTTCGCGATTGCACGCGGTCTGATGCGCGCGGGGCAAATTGGTACTATATTGGACCTAACAAATCCAAGTCGGTCCGGAGGACAGGCAGTGGCCAAACCGAGAACCAATGCCAGGACGGACGACGACCCCAGGATGGATGCGCTGGCGCTGGAGGCTTCCGCGCCGACGCCGCTGTATCTGCAATTGGCCGCCAAGCTCAGCGACGCCATCCGTGGCGGGCAGTGGAAGGCCGGCGAGGCGCTGCCGGCCGAGCGCCAGCTGTGCGAACGCCTGCAGATCTCGCGGGTAACCCTGCGCCAGGCGGTGGATGTGCTGGTCGAACAAGGCCTGGTCTCGCGCCGGCAGGGCGCCGGCACCTTTGTCACCACCCAGATCCAGCATCAGCTCAGCGGCCTGACCAGTTTCAGCGAGACGCTGCGCATCAAGGGCTATGAACCCGGGACGCGCTGGCTGGAACGGCGGCTGCGCCCGGCGCATGGCGAAGAAATCCTGCGGCTGGGCTTGTCGCCGGATGCGGCGGTGGCCTCGCTGACGCGTCTACGCAGCGCCGACGACCGCGTGATGGCCTATGAGCACGCGGTGTTGCCGCAGCGCATCGTCACCGACCCGCAGCAGATCGGCGATTCGCTCTACAGCTATCTCGATGCCCAGGGCACGCCGGTGGTGCGCGCGCTGCAGTACTTCCGCGCCATCAATCTGCCCGCACGGTTGGCCGAACACCTGCGCATGAAAACCGGCGAGGCGATTTTGCATGTAGTGCGCGTGGGCTATGCCCGCGATGGCAGCGCGATCGAATTGACCGACACCTATTGCCACAACGACTTCTACGACTTCGTCGCCGAACTGCGCCGCTGACGCTAACGGCATTCCTTACGACAACCTCAGAGCCAGCCGATCCATGACTACCGCCAGGCCCGCAAATCCCGTTGTCTCGATCGCCATCGTCGGCGTGCTGTTTTTCATCATCGGCTTTTTTACCTGGATCAACGGGCCGCTGATCACGTTCGTGCGGCTGGCGTTCGACCTCAACGAGGTCAATGCGTTCCTGGTGCTGATGGTGTTCTACCTGTCGTACTTCTTTCTGGCCTTGCCCTCGTCGTGGATTCTCAAACGCACCGGCATGAAGAAAGGTCTGGCGCTGAGCCTGGTGGTGATGGCCGTGGGCGCAGCAGGCTTCGGCCAGTTCGCCACGCAGCGCTGGTATCCGGGCGCACTCGGCGGCCTGTTTGTCATCGGCAGCGGCCTGGCCTTGCTGCAGACGGCGATCAACCCGTACATCAGCATTCTCGGGCCGATCGAAAGTGCCGCGCGCCGCATTGCCTTGATGGGCATCTGCAACAAGATCGCCGGAATCCTGGCGCCGATCCTGATCGGCTCGCTGGTGCTGCACGGTATCGGCGACCTGTCCGCACAGGTGGCCAGCGCCGATGCGGCGACCAAGGAAGCCTTGCTCACCGCGTTCGCCGCCAAGATTCACGCGCCATATCTGGTGATGTCCGGCGTCCTGCTGCTGCTGGCCATCGGCGTGCTGTTCTCGCCATTGCCCGAGCTCAAGCCCTCCGAGGCCAACGCCACGCCGGGCGCGACCGGTGGCGTGCAGAAATCCAGCATCTTCCAGTTCCCGCACCTGTGGCTGGGCGTGCTGTGCCTGTTCGTCTATGTGGGCGTGGAAGTGATGGCCGGCGATGCCATCGGCACCTACGGGCACGGCTTCAATCTCCCGTTGGACAGCACCAAGATCTTCACCTCCTACACATTGGGCGCGATGTTGCTGGGCTACATCGCCGGCCTGGTACTGATTCCGCGCGTGATCTCGCAGGCGCGTTACCTGAGCGTGTCGGCGGTGCTGGGCGTGCTGTTCTCGCTCGGTGCCTTGTTCACCCACAACTACGTGTCGGTGGGCTTCGTCGCCGCGCTTGGCTTTGCCAACGCCATGATGTGGCCGGCGATCTTTCCGCTGGCCATTCGCGGACTGGGCCGGTTCACCGAAATCGGCTCGGCACTGCTGGTGATGGGCATCGCCGGCGGCGCGATCATTCCGCAGCTGTTCGCCATCCTCAAGCAGCATTACGACTTCCAGGTCGTGTTCGCTGCGCTGATGGTGCCGTGCTATCTGTACATTCTGTTCTATTCGCTGCGCGGTCATCGCGTGGGCCTGCCGGCCCAGGCCAAGTGATCGCGGCGGCATGATGCGTTCCGACGGACAAGGTACCTCCATGCGCAGGCCCACCATCAAAGATGTCGCCGAACGCGCCAAGGTCTCGTTGAAGACCGTGTCGCGGGTGATCAACAACGAGCCGTCGGTGATGCAGGCCACGCGCGCGCGCGTGCTGCGCGCCATCGCCGACCTGGATTACGAACCCGACCCGTCCGCGCGCAATCTGCGCAGCGGCACGCCGTTCGTGATCGGCCTGGTGTACGACAACCCCAACCCGTACCACATCATCGGCATCCAGAACGGCGTGCTGGCCGCGTGCCGGGAAACCGGCTTTGGCCTGCAGATCCATCCCTGCGATTCCACCTCGCCGTTGCTGGCCGAAGAACTGGCCGAATGGGTGCAGCGCTCGCGCCTGGCCGGGGTGGTGTTGACCGCGCCGATGTCCGAACGCCCGGAATTGCTGGCCGGTCTGGCCGCGCGCGGCATCAAGAGCGTGCGCATCATCGCCTCCACCGACGACCCCGGCGACGGCCCGTGCGTGTACATCGACGACCGCGATGCCGCCTATGAAATCACCGAGCACCTGATCCAGCTCGGCCATCAACGCATCGGCTTCCTGTGGGGCGGCCCGCAACATCGCTCCAGCGGCGAGCGTTACGCCGGCTATGAAGCGGCATTGAAGGATTACGGCATCAGCCTGGACAAGCACCTGGTGATTCCCGGCGACTACACCTTCGACGATGGCTTCCGCGGCGCACGCCGGCTGTTGTCGCTGCGCGAACCGCCCACCGCCATTTTCGGCAGCAACGACGAGATCGCTGCAGGCGTGCTGGCCGCAGCCAAGTCCACCGGCATGAACGTGCCGTATCAATTGTCGATCGCCGGCTTCGAAGACAGCCCGTTCTCGCGCCAGTCGTGGCCGGCATTGACCACCGCCAAACAGGCCACCGACGACATCGCGCGGCACGCCGCACGCTTGTTGATCAGCCAGCTGCGCAGCGACGCCTACGACGACCAACCGGCGCAATTGCAGAGCCGTGGTTTCGTGCCGCAGTTGGTGGTGCGCGGCTCCACCGCGCCGGCGCCCGCGTCCACCGGCAAACCCCTTCCTCCTGAATCTGCCTGAGCCACGATGAGCCTTCCCTCCGAAACCGAGACCTTGATGTTCCGCGAAGCGGCGCAGACCGCCGATGTGGTTGCTGCACAGTTCGCGCGTAATGCCGACACCATCGCCGCGCTTGCGCAGTCGCTGCGCCAGACGCCGCCGCCGTTCGTGGTGACCTGCGCGCGCGGTAGCTCCGATCATGCGGCCACCTATGCCAAGTACCTGTTCGAAACCCAGCTTGGCATCGTCACCGCATCTGCGTCGCCATCGGTGGGCTCGGTCTATGCAGCGCCGCTGCAGCTGCGTGGCGCGCTGTACATCGTGATTTCGCAATCGGGCAAGAGCCCGGATCTGCTGCGCAATGCCGAAGCGGCCAAGGCGGCCGGCGCGCGCGTGGTCGCGCTGGTCAACGTGGAAGATTCGCCGTTGGCGCAACTGGCAGAGGTGGTGATTCCGCTGGGCGCAGGCCCGGAAAAGAGTGTGGCCGCCACCAAGAGTTATCTTGCCTCGCTGGCCGCGGTCCTGCATCTGGGCGCGGTGTGGAAAAACGACCCGGCCCTGCTTGTCGCGCTCGACGCATTGCCGCAACAGTTGCGCAGCGCGTGGCAGGCCGATTGGTCGGCGCTCACCGCCGGCCTGGTGCCTGCGCACAACCTGTTCGTGCTCGGCCGCGGCCTGGGCCTGGGCGCAGCGCAGGAAGCAGCATTGAAGTTCAAGGAAACCTGCGGCCTGCACGCCGAAGCCTACAGTTCGGCCGAGGTCAAGCACGGCCCGATGGCCCTGGTGGGGCCGGGCTTCCCGGTGCTGGTCTTCGCACAGCCCGACGAAACCGGTGCCGGCACCCGCGCACTGGCCGAAGAATTCCGCGCGCGTGGCGCGCAAGTGTGGCTGGCCGCGCCCGGTGGCGATCTGCCGCTGGCAGAAGCCGCGCACCCGGCTTGCGCGCCGCTGCTGACCGTGCAGAGCTTCTATCGCGCGATCAATGCGCTGGCGCTGCAGCGCGGCAACAATCCCGATCTTCCGCCGCATCTGAACAAGGTCACGGAAACCGTCTGATCATGCACGCTCTCGCGACTCAGGCACTGTGTAATGCACGCGTGCTCACCGACAACGGATTGCAGGACGGCCTGGTCGTGGTACTGGCTGGCACGCAGATCCAGGCGATCGTGCCGGCCGACGATGCGCGCGTTGCGCAGGCGCATACGCGCGTGGATCTGGGCGGCGCCACCTTGTTGCCGGGCTTTATCGACATCCAGGTCAACGGCGGTGGCGGCGTGTTGTTCAACAACGCACGCGACCCGCAGGCGCTGGCCACCATTGCGGCCGCACATCGCCGCTTCGGTACCACCGGCATGCTGCCGACCTTGATCAGCGATACCGCGCAGGTGATGGCCGAGGCGATCGATGCCACGCGCCAGGCCATCGCACAAGGCGTGCCCGGAGTGCTCGGCATCCATCTGGAGGGCCCGTACCTGAGTCCTGCGCGCAAGGGCACGCACGACGCAGGCAAATTCCGCGTGCCGGACGCGCACGAAATTGCCGTCGATACCTCATTGGACAACGGCGTCACCCTGATCACGCTCGCACCCGAGCGCGTGCCGCTGGACGATATCCGTGCCTTCGTTGCCGGTGGCGCGATCGTGTTCGCCGGCCACACTGCGGCCACCTACGAGCAGGCGTGCGAGGGCATTGCCGCCGGCGTCAGCGGCTTCACGCACGTGTACAACGCGATGTCCCAGCTGGCTGGCCGCGAACCCAATGCAGTCGGCGCAGCGCTGGAAGACCCCAACGTGTGGTGCGGCGTCATCGTCGACGGCGTGCACGTGCATCCGGCCAGCCTGCGCGTGGCGCTGGCGGCCAAGCCACGCGGTAAATTGCTGCTGGTCACCGACGCCATGCCGATGGTCGGCAGCGACAGCGCCAGCTTCGACCTCTACGGCGAAACCATCACCGCCGTGGACGGCGTGGTGCGCAATGCCGATGGTGCATTGGCCGGCTCTGCATTGGACATGGCCACCGCCGTGCGCAACAGCGTGCGCTGGCTGGGCGTGGACCTGGCCGAAGCTGCGCGCATGGCCTCCACCTATCCCGCGCAATGCATTGGCCTGGGCGAGCGCCTGGGACGCATCGCACCTGGCTACCAAGCCGATCTGGTACTGGTGGATGACGATGTGCAGGTGTTGAGCACGTGGGTGGCTGGGCAGCGCGATTAGGCGGCACTGGCAACATGACTTGGCCAATCTACGCATCGTGCGCGCCGCATTGCGTAATGCGGCGCGCGTGTCGTGTTTGATTTTTGAAATGCAGGGGCGTGCAGCGGCCCATGCACATCGAATTGGCGCATGTCGCATGCCTCGCCTTGCTTACCCGCCCCCTTATGCGAACAGGCCGCAAGGCGCAGTGGTCTGCATCGGCGCCAAGGGCAGTGAGACAGCGATCACGCCGTCATCCCGATATCTGCAGGGAAGCCGGTGTTTAGCGCATAAAAATAGACGTATGCAGCAGCGGGTTGACACTGCAACCCACCGAAGGCACCTTCGCTGGTAACGTTCTCAGCGAAGAAACGTCTGCTCCACGTTTGAGAAGACGACAACCGGCCGTTGTTCCAGCGGTCCGGCGTTTACCCGCATGTGGTCATGCAATGCGGGCAGTTGTTCGTATCCGGCACAGGGGACGGATCACGGGCATGGCACGCGCGTCGCGCGCCGTTGTGCAACCAGGCGGTTGCCATCCGACATCAGTGATGAGGTCCACGCAATGCTGCTTTCCCGTCTGTTCGCGTCATCCCCTTGCGTTCCGGTATCTGCGTTCGTCAACCCACTGCGCCGCTCATCGTTGAGCGCTGCTGTCAGGCGCCTGCTCATGGGTGGCGCCAGCCTGGCCTGCGTCGCAAGCCTTCCCGCATTTGCGCAGGAGCAGCCCGCACCCGCGCAGCAACAGACACCACCACAAACCAGTCCCTCGGTCTCCACCCTGGACGAAATCAAGGTGGTGGGTTACCAGGCCAGCCTGGGCAAGGCGCTCAACGTCAAACGCAACGCCGATGCGATCGTCGATGCGATCAGCGCCGAGGATATCGGCAAGTTTCCCGATACCAATGTTGCCGAATCGCTGTCGCGGTTGTCCGGCATCACCGTGGACAGGCAATTCGGCGAGGGCGAAAAAGTCAGCATCCTCGGTACCGATCCTGCGCTCAATCGCGTGCTGCTCAATGGTCAGACCATTGCATCGACCAGCTGGGGCGGCGACCCCAACGACCCGGACAGCCGCTCGTTCAACTACAGCACGCTGGCGCCGGAAGTGGTCGGCCTGATGGAGGTCTATAAGACGCCCGAAGCGCGCATCGACGAGGGCTCCATCGGCGGCACCGTGATCGTGCATACGCGCAAACCGCTCGATCTGGATCGCAATACGCTCACCGGCACGGTGAGTTATGGCTACAACGATCGTTCCGACGAAGGCAAGCCGAACGCATCGGCGCTGTATAGCTGGAAGAATCAGGACCAAACGTTGGGCGCGCTTGCCTCGGTGATGCATTCGCAGCGCGTTCTGCGCCGCGACGGCGTGGAAATTTTCGGCTACGACAATGTGCAGGGCGCCGGGTTTCCGCCCGGTGTGGTTGGCAACAACACCGGCGTGTTTCCGACGTCGATCAACACGGCGTTATTCCAGCAGACGCGCAAGCGCGACGGTGTCAGCGCGGCGCTGCAATGGAAGCCGGACAGCGATTTCGAGCTCAACCTGACCGGTTTGTACGTCAAGGAAAGCTTCGACAACTACAACCAGAGCCGCTACGGCTACTGGGGCTCGACGCCCGGCGATGCGCAGGCCTTGGGCTTCGAAAACGGTATCGTCACTTCGGGTACCTTTGGCGATCAGTCCAACACCTATCTCGACGGCTATCTGCGCAATAGCCAGGTCAGCACCGGCAGCATCCACTTGCGCACCGACTGGCATGGCGAGGGTTGGAACGCCTCCAGCCAGGTGGGCTACACCAGTTCGCAAGGCGGCGCCGAGCGTATCTACGGCATCCAGTTCCGCAATCTGGCTGGCTACAGCTACGCCATCGACGGGCGCCGGACCGCGATGGACTACAGCACCGATCCCACCAATGCGGCGGCGATGCAGCTCAACAACGCCTCGGCCAGCCATAGCCCGCAATACGACAAGGAGCGCTATCTGCAGCTGGATTTCGATCATGCGGTGGAGTGGGGGCCATTCACGCAGATCCTCACCGGCATCAAGCTCACCAATCACGCCACCGGGCAATCGTCCTATAGCCGCACCTGGACCCCGAACGATGGCAGCACGCTGGCGGCATTCTCGCCGGGTACCACGCCGTCGGGCTATCTGGATGGGCTGTCGACCAGCACCGACATGCAACGCTGGTCGACCATCAACAGCGGTGCGATCGGTCGGTATATCGGCGAATTGGAAGGCGATGATGGGTTGCCCATCAGCTATGCGGGCAACTACAGCATCCAGGAGCAGAACCGTGCGTGGTTCCTGCAAGGCAATTTCTCCGGCGAGCGGTATCGCGGCAACATCGGCGTGCGCTATGTGCACTCACGCGATTCCACCGATGGCTACAGCTATGCGCCGGGCGGCGGCTACACACCGGTCAACTTTCTCAGCAGCTACGGCAAATGGCTGCCTTCGTTCAATATTGCCTACGACCTGCGCGACGATCTGATGCTGCGGTTTGCCGCCTCCAAAGTGATCGCGCGGCCGCGCTACACCAACATGACGCCGTACGTGGCCACCGACGACACCACGCTGACGGCCTCGACGGGGAACCCAGGACTGAGTCCATACGAGTCGACCAATCTCGGTGCATCGCTGGAGTGGTATTTCTCCGACAGCAGCTTGCTCAGTGGCGAATTCTTCTCGCGCGATATCTCCAACTACATCCTCACTACCGTGCAGGACCGTGTGTTCTTCAACAACGCTACCGGCGGCTCAAGCACCTACCAGACATCGGTGCCCACCAACGCCGGCGATGCCACGGTGCGCGGTGTGGCGCTCAATCTGCAGCACAATTTCGGCAATGGCTTCGGCGTGGTGGCCAACTACACCTATTCCGATTCCAACACCGACGGCGACTACAGCCTGCCGTACAACTCGCGCAATGCCTACAACATCAGCCCGTACTACGAGCAGGGCAAGTGGAGCGCACGGGTAAACCTGGGGTGGCGCTCGGAATACTTCACCCAGATTGGCCGGCTCAACGGGCAGCAGATGACCGACGCGTTTACGCAGGTAGATGCATCATTCGGCTACCAGGCCACCGAGCGGCTGCGCATGGCGCTGGAAGCCACCAACCTGCTGGATGAAACCTATTTCAGCTACATCGGCAACAAGAACCAGCCGTACTACATCTACAAGAACGGTCGCTCTTTCATGTTGAGCCTGAATTTCAAGCTGTGATGCCCGGCCGGGGCGGCTGCTCGTGTGTAGCCGCCTTGGTTTAGAGCGGCTAACAAAACGTCGCGAGCAGTCGTCAGGCGGGTGCGGACGGCGCACAGGAACCGCAGTGTACGAGTGGTACATGAGGATTCCGAGCACCGGCCGCGCCCGCCTTGCGGCTGCGCAGTAGTTTTGTTAGCTGCTCTTAACGGCGTAAATCAGATCTCCAATACATCACTGACTTCGAATGGGCAGGTTTCGGTCCATGGGGTGCTGCAATTCCGTCCTTGCTCGCGTCCCCACATCGCGTCGCACCTGGACACAGGTGCGCGACATGCAGCTATGCACCGATCCGTCGCGCTGCCGCAATCGCGGCAATGCGCGCCTTTGTCAGTGCCTCGCCGATCTGCGGCCCTTGCAGACCTTCAGCCGCCAGATTTCGCGCATTGATCGCCAGCGCGGCGGCATGTAGCCGTTTGAGTGCTTCGCCCTGCGGGTACGCGGCTTCTTCACTGCCCAGACGGCCACGCTTGTCGGCTTCGCAGACCAGTGCCAGCTGCGCGATACGCTCCGGGCGGCGAAACGCATCGCAGCGCACCAGCAGCTCGTGCAGGGTGCGGTCGCGCAGCTCGGCCAGGCGATGCACGTTCAAATGTTCGCGGCAGGCGATGATGGCAAGTTGCCGAAAGTCCTGCGGCACCTTGAGCCGCTCGCACAGCGCCTGCAATGGCGCCACGCCGCGTTGTTCGTGCATGACGTGGCGCGGCCATTCCTCAGGTGGTGTGAGTGCCTTGCCCAGATCGTGGGTCAGTGCGGCAAAGCCCACCAGCGCATCGCCGGGCGCGAGACGTGCCGCCATATCGCTGACCATTTCCTGGTGAATGCCCGTGTCGACCTCCGGATGGAATTCGGCGCGCTGCGGCACGCCGTACAGCGCATCGACTTCCGGCAGGATGACCCGCAGCGCATCGGTGTCGTGCAGCGTGCGCAGGAACGCCGAGGGCTGCGCGCAGCTCAATGCGCGCCGCAGCTCCTGCCACACGCGCTCCGGCACCAGGCTATCGAGTTCGCCGCTGGCGGCCATGTCCCGCATCAATGCCGCAGTTTCAGCAGCGACAGTGAAGCCCAGCGGTGCCAGCCGCGCCATGAAGCGCGCGGCACGCAACACGCGCACGGGATCTTCGACAAACGCCGGACCGACATGCCGCAAGACGCGCGCCTGCAGATCACGCGCACCGTTGTACGGGTCGAACAACTCACCCGTCTCCTCATCGCGCGCGATCGCGTTGATGGTGAAGTCGCGGCGTAGCAGGTCTTCTTCCAGGGTCACCGATGGGTCGGCGTCCACCACGAAGCCGCGATATCCGCGGCCGGATTTGCGCTCGGTACGCGCCAGTGCGTATTCCTCGCCACTGCGTGGGTGCAGGAACACCGGGAAATCCTTGCCGACCGGCTTGAACCCCTGCGCTTCCATCTGCGCCTGATCGGCGCCAACCACCACCCAGTCGCGGTCGCCAGCCGGCTGCTCAAGCAATGCATCGCGGACTGCGCCGCCAACGAGATAGATCTTCATCAGCGCATGATGCCCGAGCAATCATGCGCCTGTCTGTGCGCTCTCCCGGCTGCTTGCGGGACCACTGGCGGCGAGGACGCCGCCAACGCGCTCATGGAAGGGTTCACGGTACATGCAAAAAGGGTTAGGGCACCGCACGCTCGACCCGGAGAAAAGGTCACCCGCGCACAGGTGCATCGCCAGCGATGTAGTAATCGGCGGTGCTGCGCGGCAATGGGGGGCGACCGCGCATGCGGTCGGCGATTTTCTCGGCAATCATGATGGTGGTGGCGTTGAGGTTGCCGGTGATGATGCGCGGCATGATCGAGGCGTCGATCACGCGCAGGCCCTCCATGCCGTGCACGCGGCCCTGGCCGTCCACCACCGCCATGTCGTCGGTGCCCATCGCGCAGGAGCAGGAGGGGTGATAGGCGGTTTCAGCGCGAGAGCGGACGAATGCGTCCAGCTCCGCATCGGTCTTGCAGTCCGCACTGGGGCTGATCTCGCGGCCGCGGTAGGGGTCTAGCGCCGGTTGCGCGATGATCTCGCGGGTGATGCGGATCGCGTCGCGGAATTCCTGCCAGTCCTGGTCGGTGGATTGGTAGTTGAACAGGATCGAAGGATGCTGGCGCGGGTCGCGCGATTTGGCGTGCACACGCCCGCGGCTGGGTGTGCGCATCGAGCCGACGTGCGCTTGGAAGCCGTGCTCCTTGACGGCATTGCTGCCGTTGTAATTGATGGCCACCGGAAGGAAGTGGTACTGGATGTTGGGCCAGTCGAATTCCTCGCGCGTGCGGATGAAGCCGCCGGCTTCGAACTGATTGCTGGCGCCGGTGCCGGTACCGGCGAATAACCATTCCGCGCCGATCGCAGGCTGGTTCCACCACTGCAATGCCGGATACAAGGACACCGGCTTGGTGCATGCGTACTGGATATACACCTCCAGGTGGTCCTGCAGGTTCTGGCCGACGCCGGGCAGGTCGTGCACCAGTTGCACATCGAGTGCGCGCAGCAGATCGGGTGCGCCTACGCCGGAGCGTTGCAGCAGCTGCGGCGAGGCGATCGCACCCGCGCACACCAGTACTTCGCGGCGTGCATGCGCATCGATTCCTTCGCTGCTGTTGCCCACCAGGTAATGCACGCCGATGGCACGCTTGCCTGCAAACAAAATGCGGTCGGTGGTGGCATGGGTGACGATATGCAGGCCATCGCGCGGCTTGGCCATGTCCAGGTAACCGCGCGCGGTGCTGGCGCGGCGCCCGCGTGGCGTCACCGTGCGGTCCATCGGTCCGAAGCCTTCCTGCTGGTAGCCATTGAGATCGTCGGTACGCGGGTAGCCTGCCTGTACGCCTGCCTCGACCATGGCATGGAACAACACGTTGTTGTCGTTCTTCGGCGTTGCCACGCTCACTGGACCGTCGCCGCCGTGATAGTCGTTGGCGCCGATGTCGCGCGTCTCTGCCTTGCGGAAGTACGGCAGGACATCGCGGTAGCTCCAGTCCTCCAGGCCGGGGCGCTTGGCCCAATGATCGAAGTCCAGCGCATTGCCGCGGATGTAGCACATGCCGTTGATCAGCGACGAACCGCCCAGGCCCTTGCCGCGACCGCATTCCATGCGCCGGTTGTCCATGTAGGGTTCCGGCTCGGTTTCATAGGCCCAGTTGTAGCGACGTCCCTGCAACGGAAAGGCCAGTGCTGCCGGCATCTGCGTGCGGAAATCCAGGCGGTAATCCGGCCCGCCCGCTTCGAGCAGCAGCACGGTCACGCCGGGATCTTCGGTCAGGCGTGCCGCCAGCACGTTGCCTGCCGAGCCGGCGCCGATGATGATGTAGTCGTATTCGCGTTGCATGGTGTTCTCCTGATGCGGTAACGGTGCGGTGGCGATCAAGGCATACGGCACAGACGCAAGCGTGCTCCCGGGGCGATAGCGGCGCGTTACTGCCACCGCGCTTGCGTGCGCTGGCTCTCTGCCCTCAGAACACCGACGCGTAACGTTCCAGTTCGATCTGGACCGATTTGGTGCGCGTGTAGGCCTGCAAGGTCGCCAGGCCGTTTTCGCGCCCCACGCCCGACTGCTTGTAGCCGCCCACCGGCATCGGCGCCGGCGACTCGCCCCAGGTGTTGACCCAGCAGATACCCGCTTCCAGGCGATGGATCAGCCGATGTGCGCGCGCCAGATCCGGCGTGACCACGCCTGCAGCCAGCCCATACGTGGTGGCGTTGGCGCGCGTCACCGCTTCGTCTTGGTCGTCGTAGGTGAGCAGGCTCAGGACCGGCCCGAAGATTTCCTCGCGCACGATGGTCATTACATCGGTGCAATCGCTGAAGATGGTCGGCGCCACGTAATAGCCCTGCGCCAGTGCGCCGTCTTGCAGGCGCTCGCCGCCGCACAGCAGACGTGCGCCTTCGGCCTTGCCCTGTTCGATATGCTCCAGCACGCGCTGCATATGCGCGGCGCTGACCAGCGGACCGAAGGTGGTGCGCTCATCGAGCGGGTCGCCGATATGAATCCGTTGCACGCGGGCCAGCAGGCGCGCTTCGAATGCGTGACGCAAGGCGCGCGGCACGAACACACGCGTGCCGTTGGTGCACACCTGTCCTGAGCTGTAGAAGTTGGCCATCATGGCGATGTCGGCCGCCAGGTCCAGGTCGGCATCGGCGCAGACGATCAGCGGCGACTTGCCGCCCAGCTCCATGGTCACCTCCTTCAGCGACGAACTCGATGCGCTGGCCATCACCTTGCGGCCGGTGGCGGTGCCGCCGGTGAAGCTGATCTTTTCGATCTGCGGATGTTCGGTGAGCGCCGTGCCCACGCTGGCGCCATCGCCGGGCAACACGTTGAACACGCCATCGGGCAGGCCGGCCTCGGTAAAGATTTCGGCCAGTTTCAACGCGGTGAGCGGGGTAACTTCGCTGGGTTTGAAGATCATCGCGTTCCCGGCGGCCAGGGCGGGCGCGGCTTTCCACAGCGCGATCTGGATGGGGTAATTCCACGCGCCGATTGCACCCACAACGCCCAGCGGTTCGTGGCGCGTGTAGAAAAAGCTGCCTTCGCGCAAGGGCACCTGCGCACCCTGCAGCGCCTGCGCAACGCCAGCGTAATACTCCAGCACGTCGGCTCCGGTGACCACATCCACGCTACGCGTTTCGCTCAGCGGCTTGCCGGTGTTGAGCGTTTCCAATTCCGCCAGCGCATCGTTGCGCTCGCGCAGCAACGCCACCGCACGCAGCAAAATGCGCGAGCGCTCCACTGTCGTCAGGGCCGCCCATTGTCGCTGGCCTGCCTGCGCGCTATCGACCGCGGCGTCCAGATCGTCGGCACCGGCATTATGCACGTTGGCCAGCACCTCGCCGGTGGCGGGGTTGACCACTTCGAACGTGTGGCCGCCGCGGGCGGGAACATAACGGCCGCCGATATACAGCAACTGGTCGGAAAAACGTGGCATGACAAACCTCCTGTGGGACGGTCGCCGCAGCGACGCACCTTCAGCGGGTGAGGTGCAGAAACTGCAGGTGACGTTCGTATTGATCGATGATGTCGTTGATGATCTGTTCGCGGCTGTAGCCCACCAGGTCGTAGTCCTGGCTGCCTTCGTACAGGTAGACCTCGGCGCGGTAGTAGCGCTGGTTGCGGAAGCGCTGCGCGGCAAACGACGGAGTCAGATAGCCGCGCATCACGATTTGATAGCGGAAACCCTGCTGTTCGCCATGATCGACGCTGATTTCCATGTCGCCGTCGTCGATGCGGCTGCTGACCTTCCAGCCTTCCTCCTGCAGCTGTGCGGTGACCGCTTCGATGGCCGGGCGCACCTGGTCGTGCATGAAGCGATACACCTCATCGCGCGCCGGGAAGTGCATCGCCTGGCCCAACCGCTGGCGCCAGCCGCCGTGATGACGCGATTGCCCGATCAAGGGGCTGGGGCTGTAAAGCTGCGCGCGTTTGCGCTGCGATTCTTCGCTGAGGGCGCGTGACAGGCCCCAGGCCATCAGCAGCAGCACTGCAGAGAATGGCAGCGACGCCAGCACCACCGCCGATTTCAGTGCGTCCATGCTGCCGGCCAGCAACAAGCCTGCCGTGACCACGGCAGTGAGCACGCCCCAGAACACGCGCAGCCAGCGCGGGCCATCGTCGTGCGGTTCGCCGCCGTGGGAGGAGAGCGTGGACAACACCACCGTGCCGGAATCGGCGGAGGTCACGAAGAACACGAAACTGATCGCCACCGTGACCGTGATCACCGTGTGGCTCCAGGGATAACTCTGCAGCAGGGAATACAACACCGTCTGCGGTGCATCGATGGCCTGCTGCGCCCATGCTGCCTGGCCGTGATGCAGCAGCTGATCCAGCGCGCTGTTGCCGAAGATCGACAGCCACGCCAGGGTGAACCCGAGCGGGATCAGCAATACCCCCAACACGAATTCGCGAATGGTGCGGCCGCGCGAGATGCGCGCGATGAACAGCCCGACGAACGGCGCCCAGCCGATCCACCAGGCCCAATAGAACACCGTCCAGTTGCCCAGCCAATCGGCGCGGCCACCGTAGGCATACACGTCGAAACTCTTGTTGACCACGCTGCCCAGGTAGTCGCCCAGGTTTTGCATCAGCGCATTGAGCAGGTACTGCGTCGGGCCGGCGAACAGCATGAACAACAGCAGCGCAATGGCCAGCAGCATGTTGATGTCCGACATCCAGCGCACGCCTTTTTCGACGCCGGACACCGCCACCACGATGGCCGCGCCCATCATCGCCACGATCAGCGCCACCTGCACCCAGTGCGTATGCGGCACGTCCATCAAGGTACTCAGGCCGGCGTTGAGATGCAGCACGCCAAAGCCCATGTCCGCGCCCAGGCCGAACACGGTGGCCACGATGCCCAACGCATCCACGGTATAGCCGATCGGCCCGTTGATGCGTTTGCCGATCAGCGGGTACAACGCCGAGCGTAACGCCAGCGGCAGGTTATGGCGGAAGGCGAAATATGCCAGCGCCATGGCGGCCAGTGCGAACACGCCCCATCCATGCAGGCCCCAATGCAGGAACAGCACCTGCATCGCCTGTCGCGCGGACGCCTCGCCACTGCCGGTACCGCCCTGGGGCGGTTGCAGATAATGCGTGAGCGGCTCGGAGACGCAGAAGAAGAACAGCGTGATGCTGATGCCGGCGGCGAACAGCATGCCGGCCCAGGAGAGATAACTGAATTCCGGCTCGTCGTGATCGGCGCCGAGCTTGATGTTGCCGTAGCTGGACAGGGCCGTGGCCAGCACGAACACCAGATACAGCGTCATCGCCAGCAGGTAATACCAGCCGACATTGCGCGACGCCCAGGTCTGCGCATCCAGCAGCACACGCCCCGATTCCAGCGGAAACAACGACACCAGCAAGGCAAACGTGCACACGACCGTGGCAGCCAGCACGAACACCGGGCGCAGGGTGCGTACCGGCAAGGTGTGCGGCGCTGTCGCACTCATGGCAACGCACTCATACGCTGCGTATCACGTGTTGTGCTCCCAACGAAAAACCGCCTGCGTTATCGCACAGGCGGTGTCGAGGGGGTGTCAGCGGTCGAGTTCGCCAATGCGGACCCGTTGTAACTTTTCCGGTTGTTTGGAGCGGCCAACACAACGTGGCGAGCAGTCGTTAGGTGGGCGTGGGCGGCGCGCTCAGAACCGGAGTGTACGAGCGGTACGCGCCGATTCCGAGCACCGGCCGCGCGCGCCTGGCGGCTGCGCAGTCGTTCTGTTGGCTGCTCTTAACGCAGCAATTGCCTTGGCACGCGGATATCCATGCCCACCGCCAGGTGATCTGAAAACGCGGCCGGAATGGCTTCGGTATGTTCGATCACCAGGCTGTCGCTGACCAGGATGTGGTCGATCGCCCGGTCCGGACGCCAGCTGGGAAAGGTGTGCACCTCGCAACTGGGCGGTTGCAGACGGGTATGGCGATAGAGCGACTGCATCTCCGGGCGATCGGCCATGCAATTGAAATCGCCCATCAACATCGCGTTGGGATGGTCGGACAACAGTTCGGCGATGAAGGCCAACTGCGCCATACGCGAATTGGCGCCCAGCGACAGATGCGCCACCGCCACGGCCAGGCCATCGCGGCCCTCACCGAATTTCGCCAGCAGGATGCCGCGCCCGCCGATGCGGCCGGGCAGGGCGTGGTCCTGCACTTCCACCGGTTCCAGCTTGCTCAACAAGCCGTTGGCGCTGGAGGCCACCCCGCCCATGCGGCGGTTGGGTTGGTGGCTCCAGTAATCGAAACCGGCGCGCTCGGCCAGATAGTGGGTCTGGTTGGTGAAACCCGAGCGCAGGCTGCCAGGGTCGGCCTCCTGCAGGCCGACGATGTCGCGTTCGCCGACCAGCTTGGCGATGCTGTCCAGGCTGGTGCGCTTGCTGCCCAGCGGCAACGCGTGCGACCAGCTACGCGTCACATAGTCGCTGTAACGGCGGGTGCTGGAACCGGCCTGGATATTGGCGGTCAGCACCCGCAGGGTGCGCGAGTCCGAAGCGTTCACGACGTTGCGTTCGCGCGACTCACTTGGCCAGCGTGGCGCGTTCGCGCGCGATCAGGTGATCGGCAATGCGCAGCATGTCCGGGAAGCTCTGGCCCTTGACCAGGTACTTGCCGTTGATGATCAGCGACGGGGTGCCGGTGATCTTGCTGCGGGTGGCGAACTGCTTGGCGCGGTTGGTCTTGGCCGAGACGCCGAAGCTGCTCATGGTGTCGATGAAGGTCTTCTGGTCCACGCCGTACTTGGCATAGAACGCGGCGATGTCCTGCACCGAATCCTTGCCGCGCTCGCCCTTGAGGGTCTGGTCGACGTGGATGGCCTTGTACAAGGCTTCGTGGGTCTTTTCCTGCACGCCCAGGGTTTCGGCGGCATAGAAGGCGCGGCCGTAGTCATCCCAGGTGCCACCGAACATGGCCGGCACATAGACAAAATGCACGTCCGACGGCAAACCGGCCTTCCACGGCCCGATCAGCGGCTGGAACGCGTTGCAGGCAGGGCAGACGTAGCCGAAGACTTCGGCCACTTCGATCTTGCCGGCGGCCTGCTGGTAGGGCTGGCCAGCGTCGATGTCCAGATAATCGGTGCCGGCGACCGGCTCGGGGCCATTGGGTGCACGCGGGGCAGCGCTGGGCGCGGCGGGCGGCGGAGTGGTGGCGCTTTCGCCGACTGCAGGCGGAGCGGCCGGGTCTGCGGCCGGGGTGGCGGCAGCGGGCGCGGGCGCCGTTTCGGCAGCTGGGGTGGTGGCAGGTGCGGTGTCGGACGAACCGTCCTGCGCCTTGCAGGCGACCAGGATCGGCAACAGCGCCATCAGCGTCAGGGCGAAGCGTGTCTTCATCGGATTGGATCTCCAGCGTGGGGCGAGAAAAGGGCCGGACGGCCGCGGGGCGCATGATGCCACGCGCGGCCGTCGCTGGCGGTTATGCGGTTCAGCGCTTGGCCGGCGCGGCGTGCTCGCGGGCGATCAGGTAGTCGGCAATGCGCAACATGTCCGGGTAATTGCGTGCGCCGATCAGGTAGCGGCCGTTGACGATGATGGCCGGCGTGCCGGGAATCTTGCTGCGCAGCGCGAACTCGCGCGCGGCCTTGAGCTTGGCCTCCACCGCCTCGCTCTTGTAGGTCTCGATGAAGCGCTGCTGCGGGATTCCGTAACCGGCATAGAACGCGGCCAATTCTTCGGGCGCCACGTTCTGGGTGGGCACGGTCTGCTTTTCATGGATGGCGTCGAACATGGCGCGATGGCTGCGCTTGGCCACGCCCAGGATGTCGGCGGCGAAATAGGCGCGCGCAAACGCGTCCCAGAAGCCACCGAAGGCGGCCGGTACCGGGGTGAAGCGTACGTATGCCGGCTGCTTGGCCACCCAGGCTTCCAGCACTGGTTCGAAATGTGCGCAATGCGGGCAGGTGTAGCCGAAGACTTCGGTCACTTCGACCTTGCCGGCCAGCGGGGCGTACGGCTGGCCGCCGTCGATCAGGGTGTAGTCCTCGCCTTCGACCGGCGCGGCCTTCTTGTCGGCGGCGCAGGCCACCAGCGGCAACAGGAACATCAACAGCAGGGGCAGACGGGAAAGCAATTTCATGCGGGCTCCGTGGGGGCGAGGGGAGAGCGGTAAACGACGACGCCGGTCGCGGGACCGGCGTCGTGAAGCGGCGTGGCGACGGCAGGGATCAGCTCACGAACGTGCAGGCGTTCCTGCAGGTGGCTGCGCCGCTGTCGCGTCGTCGGCACGATCATGCAGGCCTTGCAGATAGCTGGCCAGCGCCTGGATCTCCTGCTCGGTCAGCGGATGCGCCACCTGCGCCATGATATTGAACAGCGCCGGATTGCGCTCCTGGGTGGTGCCGGCCTGGTATTCCTTCAGGCGCCGCGCCACGTACTCGGCATGCTGTCCGCCCAGGCGCGGATAGGCCGGGCCCGGATTGCCGCCGCCCGATGGCCCATGGCAGGCCATGCAGGCCGGCACGCCGCGGGCGATGTCGCCGCCGCGGTACAGCTTCTCGCCGACCTCGTAGAACTTCATGCCTTGGTAGGGGCCCTCGGCGATCGCCGCGTCGTCGGCGACACCGGCGGAGGCCTTCTGGGTGGCGAAGTAGGCGCCCAGGTCGCGCATGTCCTGCGCGGTGAGGTCCTTGACGAAGGGCACCATCACCGCCGACATCCCGGTATTTCGCTCGCCGCTGGCAATCAACGCCACCTGATGCGCCACGTAGCGCTCGGTCTGCCCGGCAATGCGCGGGTACATCGCCACTGCCGGATTGCCGTCCGGTCCATGGCAGGCTGCGCAGGCAGCAGCCTTGGTCTGGCCGGCCTTGGCATCTCCCCAGGTGGTCTTGGCCAGGTCCACCTCCAGCGGCGCAACGCGTACCGGCGGCGGATCGGGGATCGGCGTGACTGCCGATTGCGCAAACGCCACGGCCGCAATGACCGGTACGGCGAGTGCGGCGAGGACTAGCACACGAGCATGGCGCATCAGCTAAAGCTCCGTATGGACCCGGCCCGCGCGCGTTGGGTACTGGCAGTGGCAGGCGTGCTTCGATTATCGACACGCCTTTGCGCCAGGGTCAACGAACAGTGCAGCAAAACTGCCGGGCCCGAACGTGCGATCCTAAGCGGATGTCGCTTCTTATCGAACAAGCCCGCTACCACCTGTCCGCCCACAACGCCCGGCAATTGCCCGACGATGGCGGCTACGAGGTGGCCTTCGCCGGCCGCTCCAACGCCGGAAAATCCAGCGCGCTCAATGCGCTGACCCGCCAGAACGCGCTGGCGCGCGTGTCCAAGACGCCCGGCCGCACCCAGCAGCTGGTGTTTTTCCAGATCCAGCCCGAGCGCTATCTGGTGGATCTGCCCGGTTACGGCTACGCCAAGGTGCCGCAGGACCTGCAGGCGCACTGGCAGGCCTTCATCGACCGCTATTTCCGCACCCGCGAGGCGCTGCGCGGGCTGGTGGTGGTGATGGATATCCGCCACCCGCTGAAGGATTACGACCTGCAGATGCTCGGCTATGCCGCCGAACGCGGCCTGCCCGCGCATGGTTTGCTGACCAAGGCCGACAAGCTCGGCCGTGGCCAGCAGATGCAGACCCTGCAGAAGGTCAAGAAGGAAGTGACCTCGCGCTTTGGCGACAGCGTGACCGTGCAGGCCTACTCGGGCGAATCGCGCCAGGGTGTGGACGAATTGCGCGCAATTGTCGGTGCTTGGCTGGGACTGGATGTGGAAACCACTGCGGCCGAATGATGCCGTGCAACACGAGTGTCGGGCGTGGCTGGATGCCCAGCGCCTCGTCACGACGGCAGACTTCGGTCTGCCGTTTGCGTTTCCAGCGGCAGTGATCGGTGGGTCGCCTGCGGAGCGATGCGCGGCCTGAGCATCGCGTAGGGCGCGCATGGCAACGCTTGCGGTGATGACCGCGCTGTGTCGGACGATGCCGGCGCTGCAGAACGCGCAGCCCGGTCATTTGATCCAGATCACGCCATCGCCGCGATCGATGGCGGGCATGCATCGGTGGAAATGTCATGCCCCGCCGGTGTCGCCAATCCTTTCGCGTCGGGCGGGTATAGTGCGGGCCTTGCGGTGGCAGGGGAGGATCCCCACATCGTCCCACCCCTTTCGTTTGCGAGCCTGCCCTTGTCGAGTCCCAGCCACGTTGCCGAAACGCCGATCACCGAACGCGCGGAGCTGGTCCAGGTGCTGGCCTCCGGCGAGAAGCCGAGTGCGGACTGGCGGATCGGCACCGAGCACGAGAAGTTCGGCTTTCAGTTGGATGACCTGCGTGCGCCCACCTTCGAAGGGGCACGCGGCATCGAGGCCTTGCTGACCGGGCTGACCCGTTTCGGCTGGGAGCCGGTGCAGGAAAACGGCCGCACCATCGCGCTGCTGCGCGATGGTGCATCGGTCACGCTGGAGCCGGCCGGGCAACTGGAGCTCTCCGGCGCGGCAGTGGAAACCCTGCACCATACGTGCGTGGAAACCGGCACCCATCTGGACGAAGTGGCGCAGGTCGCCGGCGAGTTGCAGCTGGGCTTTCTGGGCATGGGCTTCCAGCCCAAGTGGCGTCGCGACCAGATGCCGTGGATGCCCAAGGGCCGCTACCAGATCATGAAGAACTACATGCCCAAGGTCGGCTCGCTCGGCCTGGACATGATGACGCGCACCTGCACGGTGCAGGTCAACCTGGATTACGCCACCGAAGCGGACATGGTGAAGAAGTTCCGCGTGTCGCTGGCGTTGCAGCCGATCGCCACCGCGTTGTTCGCCGATTCGCCGTTCACCGAAGGCAAACCGAACGGCTACCTGAGCTACCGCTCGCACATCTGGACCGACACCGACGCCGACCGCACCGGCATGCTGGATTTCGTGTTCGAAGATGGCTTCGGCTACGACCGCTACGTCGATTACCTGCTCGATGTGCCGATGTATTTTTCCTACCGCGACGGTGTGTATCACGACGCCAGCGGGCAGAGCTTCCGCGCTTTCATGCAGGGCAAGCTGCCCGCGCTGCCGGGCGCGTTGCCGACACTGCGCGATTGGTCCGACCACATGACCACCGCGTTTCCGGAAGTGCGCTTGAAGAAGTATCTGGAAATGCGCGGTGCCGATGCCGGCCCGTGGGATCGGTTGTGCGCGCTGTCGGCGTTCTGGGTCGGCCTGCTGTACGACCAGACCGCGCTGGATGCGGCCTGGGACCTGGTCAAGGATTTCAGTCCGACCGAGCGCCATGCGCTGCGCGACGGCGTGCCCAAGTACGCGTTGGGCCTGCCGTTCCGCAATGGCACCGCGCGCGATCTGGCAGTGGAGGCGGTCAACATCGCACGCGAGGGCCTGCGTCGCCGCGCACGCCTGAATCGCGACGGGCAGGACGAAACCGGCTTTCTGGATGTGATCGCCGAGATCGCCGAAAGTGGTGTCACCGCCGCCGAACGCAAGCTGGCGCTGTATCACGGCGCATGGAAGGGCGATATCGACCGCGTGTTCCGCGAGTTCGCCTACTGAGCGTGGGTTGGCCGGTCGCCAGCGCGTGCTGGCGCTGGCAGCCGTTGGCCGTCGGCGATTGCGTGCCGGAGTCGTCGCGTCAGCCGATGTGGCCAGACGCGCAAGGCCATGGCCGGAACAGCGGTGGTGGGCTCGGATCATGACAGCTGCCGCTTGCCCGGCCTGGCAGGCCGCACTCCATCACACGTCAGCGCCGCTCGGGCATGCAGGGCAGTCGTACGGTCACGCGCAAGCCGCCATGCGGGCGATTGTCCAGGCGCAGGTCGCCGCCGTGCGCCAGCACAATGCTGTGCGCCACCGACAAACCCAGCCCGATGCCGCCGGTGTCGCGATTGCGCGAAGACTCGCCACGCACGAACGGCAGCAACAATTGTTCGCGCTGGGTCGGGTCGATGCCGGGGCCGTCGTCGTCGATCCACAACACGCCGTCCTCGCCATCGCGCTGCAGTTGCAGACGGGCGCGCTTGCCGTACTTCAACGCGTTTTCGAGCAGATTCATGACCGCGCGGCGCAACGCCAGCGGGTCGCCGTCCAGGGTGATTTCCGGGCCGGGCAGCAGCTCGGCGTCGGCGCCGATATCGGTGGCGTTGTCCACCACGCTCTCCACCAGCAAGCGCAGATCCAGCGGCGCGCGCTCGCCGCGATGACGATCGTTCTGGATGAAGTCCAGCGCTGCGGAAATCATCGCCTTCATTTCGTTGATATCGGCCAGCGCCTTGTCGCGCAGCGGTGGCTGCAGGCCATCCAGACGAAACGACAGCCGCGCCAGCGGCGTGCGCAGGTCGTGCGCGATCGCTGCGACCATGTGCGTGCGTTCGTTGATCAGGCGGTTCAGGCGCGCCTGCATCGCGTTGAACGAATCGGCTGCGCGCACGATTTCCGGCGGGCCGCTGCGTTGCAGGGCGGCGGCATCGGGATTCCGGCCCAGGCGGTCGGCAGCTTCGGCAAAGCGCTTGATCGGTGCCGACAGCGCGCGCGAAAACCACCATGCCAGCGGCACGTTGGCCAGCAGGCCGGCCAGGAACAGCAGCACGACGTGGGTCTTGAACTCGCCCGAGAGGCGTCGACGCGGCGATTCCACCGTACGCCAACGGCCATCGGGTTGTTGCAGGGCGGCGGTGAAGCCGTCCAGCAGCGGTACGCCGGGGGTCAGGCGCTCGCTTTCCCAGGCGCCGGGCAACTCGTCCGGGCGCAGCCCGTCGCCGGGCAGCGCAGCAGGGTGGCCGTCACGCGGCCAGTCGTCCGGAAACGGCGGCAGAGGTTGCGTGCCAGGGCGTTCGTGCGCCCCATCACCGCTCCCGCCCGCGTGGTTCTGGTTGGACCACCGCTGCGGCGGCAGCATGCCTGGCTGGGGGCCTTCACGATCATTGGCGTTGCGGTAGAACCGCACCTGGCGTTCGGGCACGTCCAGCCAGTGCGCAAGCAGCATTTCGGCGAAGGGGTCGCGCACCTGGCCTGTCGGCGGCACCGGGGCTTGCGCCGATTCGTGCACTTTCAGGGTCTGGGTACCGGCCGGCATGCGGGTGGAGAGCAGCGCCACCACTTCCGGCGGATGGACCGGAGGCTCGTAGACGGGGGTACGCATCATCAACAGGGCGATGCCCACCGCCTGGGCGGTGACCAGGGCCACCGCCAACAACACAAAGGTCCGCGCAAAGATCGACAGCCCGCGCCGTGCCGGTTTGCTCACAGGCGCGAGACGCTCGGCAGCAGCATGTAGCCCTCGTTGCGTACGGTGCGAATCAACTCGGTATGGACGCGCTCATTGATTTTGCGGCGCAGGCGGCTGATCTGGCTGTCGATGGCGCGGTCGTAGACGTCGGTGTCGCGGCCGCGGGCGTAGTCCAGCAGCTGGTCGCGGCTGAGCACGCGCTGCGGGTGTTCGACGAAGGTGCGCAGCAGCGCGAACTCGCCGTCGGACAGATTGATGAAGATGCCGGTGGGGTCGCGCAGGTCGCGGCGCACCACGTCCAGCCGCCAGCCGGCGAATTCGTAGACGTTTCCGCGCTGGTCGGCCTGTTCGTTGCTGGCCTGGCTGCGCCGCAGCAGGGCGCGCACACGGGCCAGCAATTCGCGCGGATTGCAGGGCTTGGCGAGGTAATCGTCGGCGCCGACTTCCAGGCCGATGATGCGGTCGGTGTCGTTACCCAGCGCGCTGAGCATGATGACCGCAGGTGAACCGCGCTCGCTGGCCAGGGCGCGCGCTGCACTCAGCCCATCTTCTCCTGGCATCATCACGTCGAGTACGATGAGGTCCGGGCGGCGCTGCGCCATGACAGAGCGCATCTCCGCCACGTTTTCGGCCATATCCACCTGGTAGCCGTGAGCGCTCAGAAATTCGCCGATCAGCTTGCGCAGGTCCGGATCGTCGTCGACCACGAGAACGCAGGGTTGTTGCAGGTCCATAGGGATCATCGTCTGTGGCGCGGAGCTTGGCCCGCGCAAGGTGGTGGCTGCCGGATACATGGTGCTCGCAATTGCAGGGCTGGAACACGCATCATAATGATCGAATTTGTCAACCATTGGCACACGTGTAACGCACCATGACAGACCAAGACATCGCGCAGGAAGCCACGGCATCGACACTATGCCGTTGTACTGGCGCGTGCGTGCATGACAAGGCATTTCCAATGATGCGGGTGATCAGTCGCGACAACGGCGTGGGGCTGACCCGCGACATGGTGCTGATGGCCGATACGCTGCGCGCCGGCGGCGTGCCGGTGCAGGAAGTGGGATTCACCAGTCAGCGCCTGCACGACACTGGGCGCGAGGCACGCCTGTGGGCCAGCCGCACGCTGTTCGGGCGGGTGCCGCTGCAGATCTTTTCCGAGCGCGTGTACAAGCGCTGCCTGCCGCTGGGGCAGATCAACCTGCTGGTGCCCAACCCGGAGTGGCTGCTGCCCAAGTGGCTGCCATTGCTGCCGCGCTTCGATGCGGTGCTGTGCAAGACCCACCATGCCGAGCGAATCTTCCGCAGCCTCGGGTGCGCCACGCGCTTCATCGGCTTCACCAGCCCGGATCGCCATGACCCACGCGTGTTTCGTCAGCGCGCTTTCTTCCACCTGGCCGGGCGCAGTACCGCCAAGGGCACGCGCGTCTTGCTGGACACCTGGCAGCAGCATCCGGAGTGGCCGCTGCTGACGGTGGTGCAGAACCCACGCACCGCCGGCAAGCCGGTCGTGGCCCCGAACATCGACCACCGCGTGGGGTATCTGGACGATGCCGAACTGCGCCGCATGCAGAACGCGCATCTGTTCCATATCTGCCCCTCCGAGGCCGAAGGGTTCGGGCACTACCTGATGGAAGCGCTAAGCGTGGGCGCGGTGACGTTGGCGACCGACGGCGAGCCGATGAACGAATTGATCAGGCCCGAACACGGGGTGCTGATGCCGGTGGCCGAGGTGCGTCAGCGTCGTCTGGCATCGTATTACTACGTGAACGCGGCAGGCATCGCGCAGGCAGTGGAAACCGCGCTGGCATTGCCACAGGCCCAACTGGACCAGTTGTCGGCCAACGCGCGCGCGTTCTACCAGGCCAACGATGCGGCATTTGCCGCGCGCTTTCGTGCTGCGGTGCTGGCCTCGCTACCGGAGCATGCAGTGGACGCTGCGGTCGCCGCGGCGCCGGCTGCCGTCGAAAACTGACGGCGACAACGCCTGCGTCGCCACTGTCGAACCACGCATCTTCCCGCGCGTAAGCCGAAGCAGGTGCTGCACGCGCCTTGCATCTGCGCTGCGGATGGCGGCAAGCGCCAATCCACGCCGGCGCGCGGCGCGCGATGGCAAATGCGCAGCACAGTCAGCTGCAACTCTTCCCGGACCAGCGCGGCCCAGCCCGCGTCCGCCGTCTGCAGGCCGTGCGCAGATGTGCCATCCAGCCAGGGAGATCACGATGGTCCACGCACCACCACGCGTTGTCGTTACCACTGCAATACTCGCGGCGCTCAACCTGGCAGGTTGTGCCAATTTCTGCGGTGCTAGGCACCATGCGCCTATGCCCTACGCGCATCGCGAGCCACCGCCACCGCCACCGCCGGGTGCAGGAATCATCGATGCGTTACCGCCCTGTGCGCCGGAACACGATGTGATCCCAATGCCGCCGCCTGCCGACGTCGCGCACCGCGCTGCGCCGCAGCGGCAGGATCGGGGAATCGGCGACGGCTGCCTGGTACATAGGGGCGTGGCACCGCCACCGCCGCCACCCTTCGATAGCGACCCATTCGACGCACCGGATGCCGCAGATGAACCGCCTGGCCTGCCGCCAGACGATTCCGAATTCGACGCAGCGCTGCAGGCGTGCGCGACCGCCGAAGGCAGCGCAGCGCCGTTCCCGCAGGCGCCTTCGCCGGACCTGCCGCCCGAGTTGCTGGCGCAATGTCTGGATGCCGCAGGATTCGCTCCGCCGCCGCCGCCGCCGCCGTTCCAGCCCCGGCGCTGATGCGGGCACGCCACCCTAGCGGTCGGCAACGGTAGGGATGATCGAAGGGTCAGATGCTGCGGCAATGGCCCGCAACCATCCTTGCGCTGGGTGCCTGGCGCGCCTGCGACGCGCGAGGCGTCGCCACGTCTGCGCAATGTGCGTGCTGCACTGCGGCTAACAGGTGGGCTCTTAATCCCCGTGCCACCGGCGGCATTGGGGCATCGCGCCATGTGCCAACGCGTGGCGGTCATCGCGCTCGACAAGACCACGGTCGGCAGGCCGCTGGCCATAGCTTTTTTCGAAACAATCCATATACTGCCCCCCAGTATTTTGCTGGAGCTGCCATGCCGCATTCGCCGCACGAGAAAAAGCGAGCGCTAGCACGCGTGCGCCGGCTGCGCGGGCAATGCGACGCGCTGGAGCGGGCGCTGCAGGCGGGCGCGGACTGCGCTCCGGTCTTGCAGCAGATCGCCGCGATCCGAGGCGCCGTGAACGGGCTGATGTCGCAGGTGCTTGAAGCGCATATCCGTGAAGATTTCGGGCACGCCGCCGCATCCGATGCGCAACGCGCCGAGCGGGTGCAGGATCTGCTCGGTCTGGTCCGGTCCTACCTCAAATAAATCTCCCACCGGGTCGGCGCTTGTCGCGCCCCCGTCCTCGAACCTCATCGTCAGGAGCGTCATCCCATGAAATCCCGTGCAGCAGTCGCATTCGGACCCGGCAAGCCGCTGGAAATCGTCGAAATCGACGTCGCGCCGCCGAAAGCCGGGGAAGTGCTGGTCCGCATCACCCACACCGGCGTGTGCCACACCGATGCCTTCACGCTGTCCGGCGACGACCCGGAAGGCATCTTCCCGTCGGTGCTCGGGCATGAAGGCGGCGGCATCGTCGAGGCAGTCGGCGAGGGCGTGACCAGCGTCAAGGTCGGCGACCACGTCATTCCGCTGTACACGGCCGAATGCCGCAAGTGCAAGTTCTGCCTGTCCGGCAAGACCAACCTGTGCCAGGCCGTGCGCGCCACCCAGGGCAAGGGCCTGATGCCGGATGGCACCACGCGCTTCTCCTACAACGGCGAGCCGATCTATCACTACATGGGCTGCAGCACCTTCAGCGAATACACCGTCGTGCCGGAAATTTCGTTGGCCGTGGTCAATCCGGAGGCGCCGCTGGAGAAGGTCTGCCTGCTCGGCTGCGGCGTCACCACCGGTATCGGCGCGGTGCACAACACCGCCAAGGTCAAGCCAGGCGAGAGTGTTGCCGTTTTCGGCCTGGGCGGCATCGGTCTTGCGGTGATCCAGGGCGCGGTGCAGGCCAAGGCCGGGCGCATCCTGGCCATCGACACCAATCCGGGCAAATTCGACCTGGCGCGCAGCATGGGTGCCACCGATTGCATTAACCCCAAGGACTACGACAAGCCGATCCAGGAGGTCATCGTCGAGTTGACCGATGGCGGCGTGGACTTCAGCTTCGAGTGCATCGGAAACGTCAATGTGATGCGTTCGGCGCTGGAGTGCTGCCACAAGGGCTGGGGCGAGAGCGTCATCATCGGCGTGGCTGGCGCCGGCCAGGAAATCAGCACGCGTCCCTTCCAGCTGGTGACTGGTCGCGTGTGGCGCGGCAGCGCCTTCGGTGGCGTCAAGGGACGTACGCAATTGCCGGGCATGGTGGAGCAGTCGATGAAGGGCGAGATCGACCTGGACCCATTCATCACCCACACCATGCCGTTGGAAGAGATCAACGAGGCCTTCCACCTGATGCACGAGGGCAAGTCGATCCGCACCGTGATCCATTTCTGACCAGGCGGCCAGGAGCGGCGCGCGGCCGCTTCCGCGCACGTGGTACCCGACACTCCGGGAGGAGCGTGATGACTAACGTGTCGATTCATCCTTCGGTAGATGATGGTGTTGCGCGAGGTGGTGCAGAAGATTTTCAAGGCGGCACGCTTGAATGTCACTGCGCCAGCGACAAGGTGACCGTCGAGGTGTCTGCGCAGACCGCGCATAACCATGCTTGCGGTTGCAGTAAATGCTGGAAACCCGATGGCGCGAAGTTCTCGGTGGTGGCGGTGGTTCCGCGCGACAACGTCAAAGTCACCGCGCACCGGGAAAAGCTGAAGATCGTCGACGAAAGCGCGACGATCCAGCGCCATGCGTGCACCGGTTGCGGCGTGCATCTGTATGGGCGGATCGAAAACAAGGACCACGCATTCTACGGTCTGGATTTTGTGCACACCGAGTTGTCGAAACAACAGGGCTGGTCGGCACCGGGCTTTGCCGCGTTCGTCTCGTCGATCATCGAAACCGGCACGCCGCCGGAGCAGATGGATGGCATACGCACGCGCCTGACCGAACTGGGCTTGCCGCCCTACGACTGCCTTTCCCCGGCGTTGATGGATGCCCTGTCGGCGCATGTGGCACGCAAAAAGGGTCTGTTGCATTGATGGTCCAACCTTGCAGCCGGCGATCCGGCTGCAGGGTTTCTCTTCGTAAGGAATCTCATGGAACGTATCGAACACCGCGCCTGCTTCGGCGGCTGGCAGGATGTCTATCGGCATCAGTCGCACACCTTGAACTGCAGCATGCAGGTGGGCATTTACCTGCCGCCACAGGCCGCCGACGGCCCGTTGCCGGTGCTGTATTGGCTGAGCGGTTTGACCTGTACCGAACAGAATTTCATCAGCAAGGCCGGCGCGCAGCGCTATGCGGCCGAGCATGGGGTGATCCTGGTTGCGCCCGACACCAGCCCCCGGGGCGAGGATGTGGCCGATGCGGACGGTTACGACATCGGCAAGGGCGCGGGCTTTTACGTCGATGCCACGCAAGCGCCATGGGCGGCGCATTACCGCATGTACGATTACGTGGTGAGCGAATTACCGGCCTTGATTGAAGCGACCTTTGCCACCACCGGTGCACGTGCGATCAGTGGCCATTCGATGGGGGGGCATGGCGCGTTGACCATCGCATTGAAGAATCCGGGCCGCTATCGCAGCGTGTCGGCGTTTTCGCCAATCGTGGCGCCCAGCCAGGTGCCGTGGGGCGAGAAAGCATTTGGCCAGTATCTGGGGAACGACCGTACGACCTGGAAAGCCTACGATGCCACTGCATTGCTTGCTGACGCGCAGGAGCGGTTGCCGCTGCTCATCGATCAGGGCGATGCCGATGAATTTCTGCAAACCCAGCTGAAAACCGCATTGTTCGAAGATGCGGCCAGGTCCGCCGGCTACCCGGTGACGGTGCGGCTGCAGCCCGGCTACGACCACAGCTACTACTTCATCGCAAGCTTTATTGGCGAGCACATTGCGCATCATGCTGCGGCCTTGCGTGGTTGAGTGCAGCTGTTGGCGTATGCCGTTGGAGATGCAGTCCGGTGAATGAGGGTGGGGGCCACGCCGATGCAGTGCGTGGCGTCACGTGTAGCTGAGTGGCGTCACTCGCCCGCGCTGCCATCGGTGGCACTGGGCACTGCCAGCGCCGCCGACACATGACAGATTGCAGTTCAGCGAACGTCGCGCAGTTCCCAGTGCGAGCCAGCCAGGGCCTGCATGCGCTGTTTGAAAAGGTCGCCGGGAATGCTCGTCGTTGCAACCAGATCGATGCGCAGGTCGTGCTGCTTGCCGGTGACCGTCGCTGCCGGGTCGGTGATGCCCAGGCTGGGATCCACTTCGTCGGGGTCGGTCTGTAGCTGGCGCCAACGGTCGAACCACGCCGGATCGCGCAAAGCTGCCTGCAATTGCTCGGCAAAGGCCTCGGCGCCATTGGCGGTGAAGCTCACCGAGGGCGCACTGCCACGGGCGAGCTTGGGATCGGGCAGGCTGATCGAATAGCTGACAGGCATATGCAAGGCTCAGATGGATGACGCCGGCACGGTAGTGCAGCGCAAGTGAGCATCCCGTCGACGGGCGGGCAGGGGACTCCACACGCGCAGGTGGACGGCGCCAGCAGCCAACAGCCAAGTCTCCGTCCGCTGACTCCGCACACAAAAAAGGCGCCTTTCGGCGCCTTTTCTTTGGAACTACGACGACTTACTTCAAGGCCTTGAAACGCAAACGCTTCGGGCCGGCGTCGTCGCCCATGCGGCGGCGCTTGTCTTCTTCGTACTCGCGGTAGTTGCCCTGGAAGAACTCCACGTGCGAATCGCCTTCGAAGGCCAGGATGTGCGTGGCGATACGGTCCAGGAACCAGCGGTCATGCGAAATCACGAAGGTGTTGCCGGGGAATTCCAGCAACGCATCTTCCAGCGCACGCAGGGTTTCGATGTCCAGGTCGTTGGACGGTTCGTCCAGCAGCAGCACGTTGCCGCCCTGCAGCAGGGTCTTGGCCATGTGCAGACGACCGCGCTCACCACCGGACAGCGAACCGACCATCTTCTGCTGGTCCTGGCCCTTGAAGTTGAAGCGGCCGATGTAGGCGCGCGACTGGATTTCGATGCCGTTAATGTTGAGGATGTCCAGGCCGCCGGCGATTTCCTGGAATACGTTGTGGTTGCCCTCCAGTGCGTCGCGGCTCTGGTCCACGTACGACAGCTGCACGGTCGGTCCGACCACGATCTCGCCGGAGTCCGGCTTTTCCTGGCCGGTGATCATCTTGAACAGGGTCGATTTACCGGCACCGTTGGGGCCGATGATGCCGACGATGGCGCCCGGCGGCACGATCATCGACAGGTTGTCGATCAACAGGCGGTCGCCGAACTTCTTGGACACGTTCTTGAACTCCATCACCGCGTTGCCCAGGCGCTCGCCCGGCGGGATGAAGATCTCGTTGGTTTCGTTGCGCTTCTGGTAATCGACCGATTGCAGCTCTTCCAGGCGGGCCAGACGTGCCTTGCCCTTGGTGCGGCCGCCCTTGGCGTTCTGGCGCGACCATTCCAGTTCCTTCTGGATCGCCTTCTGGCGGGACTTTTCCTGGTTGTCTTCCTGCTTGAGGCGCTCGTCCTTCTGGGTCAGCCAGTCGGTGTAGTTGCCCTTCCACGGAATGCCGCGGCCGCGGTCCAGTTCCAGGATCCACTCGGCGGCGTTGTCGAGGAAGTAGCGATCATGGGTCACCGCCACCACGGTGCCGGTGTAGCGCGCCAGGAACTGCTCCAGCCATTCCACCGACTCGGCGTCCAGGTGGTTGGTGGGTTCGTCGAGCAGCAGCATGTCCGGCTTCTGCAGCAGCAGGCGGCACAGCGCCACGCGACGCTTTTCGCCGCCGGAGAGCTTGCCGACGATGGCGTCCCAGGGCGGCAGGCGCAGCGCATCGGCCGCCACGTCCAGCTGGTTTTCCAGCGTATGCGCATCGCCGGCGGCCAGGATCGCCTCCAGGCGCTCCTGCTCCTTGGCCAGCGCGTCGAAATCGGCGCCTTCTTCGGCATAGGCCAGATACACCGCATCCAGCGCGGCCTGGGCCTGCAGCACGTCGCCCACGCCTTCTTCCACCGCCTCGCGCACGGTGTGCTCGGGATTGAGTTGCGGTTCCTGCGCCAGGTAGCCGACCTTGATGCCCGGTTGTGGGCGCGCCTCGCCCTCGAAATCGGTGTCCACGCCGGCCATGATCTTCAGTACCGTGGACTTGCCCGCGCCGTTCAGGCCCAGCAGGCCGATCTTGGCGCCCGGAAAGAAGCTCAGCGAGATGTCCTTGATGATCTGCCGCTTGGGCGGGACCACCTTGCTGACGCGGTTCATGGTGTAGATGTATTGCGACATGGGGGCTCCGTGGACGCAGGCAGCCCGCCGGCCGAGGCCGGAGGCAGCGGAAAAGGGGTTGCGCCAATTATACGGGCAAGTGGCTTGAGCCGCGGCAGCACCCTTGCAGCTAAACCGCACCTTACTTTCGACCTGAATAGGCTTTTTCGTAATCGATTCCAGCAAGAATGCGTTAAGGCGGCCCGCCCCTTAATGAAATTACGACACCGCGAACAGGAACTGTCATGAACCGCAAACGCATCGTTACCGTTGTGCTTTCCTCCATCCTGGCGCTCGGTGCCTTCGCACCTGCGGCGTTCGCCGGGGATTGGGACCGCGACCACGATCGCCGCGGCCATGACCGTCACCATGGCCACGATCATCGAAGAGACTGGCGCGACGCCCGCCGTGACGACCGTCGCGAGTGGCGCCAGGACCGCCGCTACTACAGCAACGGCTATCGCGAGGGTTACCGCGATGCCCGCTACCAGGACCGCCGCTACGATCGCAATCGCGTCTACGTCTACGATCGCCCCGCGTACTACCGCGCCGGCCCGCCGCCGCGTCCGTATTGGGCCCGTGGCCAGCGCTACCACGGCCCGGTCTATGTGGTGAACGATTACGACCGCTACGACCTGCGCCGCCCGCCGTACGGCTACCGCTGGCAGCGCGACGACCGCGGCAATCTGCTGTTGGTGGCCATCGCCACCGGCATCATTGCCGACCTGGTGCTCAACAACTAACGCGGCGCGGCTGCCCGTTCGCCCCCGGCCTCGACCGGCAATCGAGCCGGTCATCACACAAAGGCGCATCGTCGGGTGCGCCTTTGTCATGTGCGCAGTGCGGTCACACGGGCGGCGCCGGCTGCGCGATTGGTCACCCGTGCGGCAGGGGCTTACAATCGGCGACCCTACTGGCAATAGCTGCCCCGGAGCTTGGAATGTTCTCGCGCGATGTCCGACTGGAAACCTACGACCCCGAACTGGCCAAGGCCATCGCTGCTGAAGCCGGCCGCCAGGAGGATCATGTCGAGCTGATCGCCAGCGAAAACTATTGCAGCCCGCTGGTGATGGAAGCGCAGGGCAGCCAGCTGACCAACAAATACGCCGAAGGCTATCCGGGCAAGCGCTACTACGGCGGCTGCGAGTTCGTCGACATTGCCGAACAACTGGCGATCGACCGCATCAAGCAGGTGTTTGGCGCCGATTACGCGAACGTCCAGCCGCACAGCGGTTCCCAGGCCAACCAGGCGGTGTATCTGGCGCTGCTGCAGCCGGGCGACACCATCCTGGGCATGAGCCTGGCGCATGGCGGCCACCTGACCCACGGCGCAAAGGTCAACGTCTCCGGCAAGCTGTTCAACGCGGTGCAGTACGGCGTCAACGAGCAGGGCCTGATCGACTACGACGAGGTCCAGCGCCTGGCGACCGAGCACAAGCCGAAGATGGTGGTGGCCGGTTTCTCCGCGTATTCGCAGAAGATCGACTGGGCCCGCTTCCGCGCCATCGCCGACAGCGTCGGCGCCTACCTGTTCGTGGACATGGCGCACATTGCCGGGCTGGTCGCCGCCGGGGTGTACCCCAGCCCGATGGAACATGCGCACGTGGTCACTTCGACCACGCACAAGACACTGCGTGGCCCGCGTGGCGGCATCATCGTTGCCAAGGGCGCCAGCGAAGAGCTGCAGAAAAAGCTGCAGTCGATCGTGTTCCCCGGCATCCAGGGCGGCCCGCTGATGCACGTCATTGCGGCCAAGGCGGTGGCGTTCAAGGAGGCGCTGGAGCCGGCGTTCAAGACCTATCAGCAACAGGTGATCAAGAATGCCCAGGCAATGGCCAATACCCTCATTGCGCGCGGCTACAAGATCGTCTCCGGCGGCACCGAGAACCACCTGATGCTGGTGGACATGATCGGTCGCGATGTCTCCGGCAAAGACGCCGAAGCTGCGCTTGGCAAGGCGCACATCACCGTCAACAAGAATTCGGTCCCCAACGACCCGCGCTCGCCGTTCGTCACTTCCGGTCTGCGCCTGGGCACCCCGGCGATCACCACGCGCGGTTACCAGGAACAGGACAGCATCGACCTGGCCAACTGGATCGCCGACGTGCTCGACGCGCCAACCGACGAAGCCGTGCTGGCGAAGGTGCGCGATGCCGTGACCGCGCAGTGCAAGCGCTATCCGGTGTATGGCTAAGGTGCCGGGATTGGTGATTCGGGATTCGGGATGCGCTAACGGCGCGTCCTTGCTTGTGCTGTTGCCAATCCCCAATCCCCAATCCCAAATCCCGGACGTCTGATGCATTGCCCCTTCTGCCAGCACAACGATACCCGCGTGATCGATTCGCGGGTGTCCGAAGACGGCACGACGATCCGTCGGCGCCGCGAGTGCGAGGCGTGCGGCGAGCGGTTCAGTACGTTGGAAACGATCGAGCTGAAGCTGCCCACCGTGGTCAAGAGCGATGGTGGACGCGAGGCGTTCGATGCACGCAAGCTGCGCACCAGCTTCGACCGCGCGCTGCAGAAGCGGCCGGTGGCCGAAGAGCAGATCGAGGCGGCGGTGCGCGCGGTGGTGCATCAGCTGCGCATGTCCGGCGAGCGCGAAGTGGGTTCGCTGCGGGTAGGCGAATACGTGATGGTGGAGCTGCGCAAGCTCGATCATGTCGGCTATGTGCGCTTTGCCTCGGTGTATCGCAGCTTTCAGGACGTGGCCGACTTCCGCGAGGAAATCGAAAAGCTCGAACGCGAACTGCCGGTCGGCAGCGAACAACTGCCGCTGCTGGAAGCGGCATTGGAACGCGCCGGCAAACCCGGCAAGCGATGAGCGCGATGCGCATCGCGTGCGTTGCGCAAACGCCGCAGTACCTGCCTGCGATTGCGCAAGCGCATCTACAGGCCTTCGGCGCGCTGCTGCCGGAGTGGAGCATCGATGAGGCGCTGAGCGAACTGCGCAGCCATACGCGCGATGGCGTCATTCCCACGACCTGGGTGGCGCTGGATCAAACGCAGTGGCTGGGCTCGGTGAGCCTGCTCGAAAACGACGACGCACGCATCCGGCAATGGTCGCCGTGGTTGGCGTCGTTGTACGTGCAGCCGCAGGCGCGCGGGCAGGGCATCGGCGAGGCGTTGGTCGCACACTGCGTGCAGGCCGCCGCGCAGCTGGGCGTGCCGCTGCTATACCTGTATTGCCAGCCGGGCTTGGCGCCGTTCTACCAGCGCCTGGGATGGCAGATACATACCGGGTTTCTGCTGGGCCCGATGCAGATCGTGGTGATGCGCATTGCGCCGGGAGGGCAACGCAATGCGTGAGGCCACAACGACCGCCAGCGCCGACGACCATCGCTGGATGGCGCAGGCGTTGCGTCTGGCCGAGCGCGGCGCCTACACCACCCGGCCCAATCCGATGGTGGGCTGCGTCATCGTGCGCGACGGCGTCTGCGTGGGCGAGGGCTTTCATCAACGTGCCGGCGGCCCGCATGCCGAAGTCTTCGCGCTGCGTGCAGCGGGTGAGTTGGCGCGCGGTGCCACCGCGTACGTGACGCTGGAGCCATGCGCGCACTATGGGCGTACCCCGCCATGTGCGCTGGCCTTGATCGATGCCGGCGTTGCGCGTGTGGTTGCAGCAATGGCCGACCCGTTTCCGCAGGTCAATGGCGGCGGGTTTGCGCTGCTGCGCGAGGCCGGGATCGAAGTGCTGAGCGGCGTGATGCACGCGCAGGCGCGCACGCTCAACCAGGGATTTCTGTCGCGGGTGGAGCGTGGGCGGCCGTGGCTGCGGGTCAAACTCGGCGCCAGCCTGGACGGACGGACGGCGCTGGCAAGCGGTGAATCCAAATGGATTACCGGAAGTCGCGCGCGTGCCGATGGGCAGCGCTGGCGCGCACGTGCTGGCGCGATCCTGACCGGTGCAGGTACGGTGATGGCCGACGACCCATCCATGACGGTGCGGCTGGGCGAGGACATGCCGGTCGTGCCACCGCTGCGCGTGGTGCTCGATGCAGGGCTGCGGACGTTGGCGTGCAGGAACATTCGTCAGGGCAATGCGCCAACGCTGTATCTGCATGGCGAAAATGTGGCCGCACCTTCGCTGGACGATGCGCAGTTCCTTGCGATGCCGTTGCAAGCTGGACGCTTCGATCTGGCGGCGGTGCTGGCGCTGCTGGCCGAGCGCGGCATCAACGAAGTCCACGTGGAAGCCGGCGCCATGCTGAGCGGTGCGCTACTGCAGGCCGGACTGGTGGACGAATTGCTGGTCTACATGGCGCCGGTGTTGCTGGGCGACACCGCAAGGCCGCTGGTCGCTGGCCTTGGCATCGAAACGATGGCGCGGCGACATGCACTGCAGCTGCTGGATGTGCGCCAGCTGGGGCAGGATCTGCGTCTGCGCTATGCGCCGGCTGTTGCCGGGTGAGAGCTGCATGGCGCGTGCGATGCTGCGCGGCTGTGCTGTTGCGCGCATAAAAAAAGGCCCCGCATGCGGGGCCTTGGTGTATCTGCGAGGCGCCGATCAGAAGCTCGCGCGCACGCCGACCTTGTACTGGTTGGCGTTGTCGACGAACTGCGCTTCGGCGACCAGGCTCCAGGTGCGGGTGAAGTTGACCTGGCCACCCAGGGTGCCGACGAACTCACCCTTGTCCACGTCGCTACCGTCGATGTAACCGGCCTTGATCCAGGCTTCGGTGCGCGGCGAAGGCTTGCCACGCAGGCCCAGATTAGCGAAGCCCAAGTTGCTCGAGTCCGACGCATCGTCGACCGAACGGCCGCGCAGGCGCAGGTCGGATTCGACCTTGGCGCGCAATACGCTGATGTCGGCGGTGAACTCCACGCGCTCGGTCATTTCTTGGCGGTAGCCGATACCCAACGTGGCCTGCTGCAGCGTGCCCTCGAGCACAAAGCCTCCACCGAGGTTGTAATCCTTGTTGGCGCGCTCATAGCTGGCCAACAGGTAGACCGGCTGGGCAATCTGCCAGGAACCGCGAATGTAGCCGCCGTCGATATCGTCCGAATCGCCATTGACGCTGATTTCGGTACGGTTCCAGCCGCCTTCGACGTAGTTGTAGCTCAAGCCTTCCGCAGACGCGGCAAACGGTGCGGCAGCCAGCAGGGCAGCCAGAATCAGGGTGTTACGCATTGGATGTCTCTCTCCGAATTGATGTCCGTGTCTCCACCCCGTTGCGAGGTGGAAAAGAACGACGTCTCCCGTCGCGGCGCGTAAATTAACAGATCCTTCACAATCCTGGCTATGGGGGATTTCCCGACATGACGCAGTGTCCTGCCAGCCTTGGTCCCCGCTCGGCCATTGCGTCGATGTGCCCTGTTAAACTTGCGCACCGGTTCGCCGGTACTCACGAACGTCTTCAGGGCGGGGTGCGATTCCCCACCGGCGGTAGGCATGCGCAAGCGTGCGAGCCCGCGAGCGCTTGCACTCCAGGGTTGAGCGGATCAACGCCAAACGCCTGCCGGGCAAGGTCAGCAGATCCGGTCCGATGCCGGAGCCGACGGTATAGTCCGGATGAAAGAAGACGGCCAACGCGCGGCCTTGCGGCTGCGCGCGCGCCTGTTTGCTTTGCCTTGCGGCGTTTTTCGCTCAACTCCTGCGAGAAACGACTAATGTCCATGCACCACCTGCCGCGCTGCGCCGCGGCCTTCCAGCGCTCCGTCACGGCAGCCGTGCTGCTGCAAGCGGGGGCACGCTGATGTTCACCGGCATCATTGAAGGCGTCGGCCAACTGGCCGCGCGTCAGCCGCAGGGCGGCGATGTGCGCTTCACCTTCGCCACCGGCACGCTGCCGTTCGAAGCGGTCCAGTTGGGCGAAAGCATCGCGGTCAATGGCGTGTGCCTGACCGTGATCGCGTTCGACGCGGCCAGTTTTCAGGCCGATGCCTCGACCGAGACGCTGTCGCTGACCACCCTGGGCGCGTTGCCAGAGGGCGCACTGCTCAATCTGGAACGCGCGATGCGGCCCACCGACCGGCTTGGCGGGCACCTGGTCAGCGGACATGTGGATGGCCTGGGCCGGGTGCAGTCGGTCCATGACGATGCACGTGCGCAGCGTTGGCGGTTTGCTGCGCCGGCGTCGGTGTTGCGCTATGTGGCCAAGAAGGGCTCGATCTGCGTGGACGGCGTGAGCCTCACCGTCAATGACGTAGACGAAGACGGCTTCGAGGTCGCCTTGATTCCGCATACCGTGGCCCACACCGCATTTGCGCAGACTGCGGTCGGTGCGGCGGTGAACCTGGAAATCGATCTGGTGGCGCGCTATGTGGAACGCCTGCTCGGCACGCGGGGGGCAGCATGAATTTCGCACCCGTTCCGGAACTGATCGAAGAACTGCGCGCCGGGCGCATGGTGGTCATCGTCGATGACGAAGACCGCGAAAACGAAGGCGATCTGATCATGGCCGCCGAGTTGGTCAAGCCGTCTGACATCAACTTCATGGTCACCCACGCGCGCGGGCTGGTGTGCCTGTCGCTGACCCGCGAGCGCTGCGCGCAGCTGGGTCTGGCGCCGATGGTGCGCAACAACACCGCGCAGTTCCAGACCAACTTCACTGTCAGCATCGAAGCGGCCGAAGGGGTGACCACCGGCATTTCGGCCTACGACCGCGCGCACACCGTGCGTACCGCCGTACGCCCGGATGCCCGGCCCCAGGATCTGAGCCAGCCCGGGCATATTTTCCCGTTGATCTCCCAGCCCGGTGGCGTGCTGACCCGTGCCGGCCACACCGAAGCGGCCAGCGACCTGCCGATGCTGGCCGGGCTGGAACCGGCCGGTGTGCTGGTGGAAGTGCTCAACCCGGACGGCAGCATGGCGCGCCGCCCGCAATTGGAAGTGTTCGCGCGCGAGCATGGCCTGAAGATGGGCTCGATCGCCGACCTGATCGCCTATCGGCTTGCCAATGAGCACACCGTCGAGCGCGTGGACGAGCGGCAGATCACCACCGAATTCGGTCCGTTCAAGCTGGTGACCTACCGCGACCGCATCGCGCACGACCTGCACTTTGCGCTGGTGCGCGGTCGCGCCGATCCGCAGACGCCGACGCTGGTACGCGTGCAGGTGGAAAACCCGCTGGCCGACCTGCTGCACTGGCAGCGCGATGACTTCGGCGTGGCAGCCACCGACGCCTTGCGCGCGATCGCCGCCGAAGGGCAGGGCGTGATGGTGGTGCTGTCGGCGCCACGCGACAGCGAATCGCTGCTGGCACGGCTGCGCCAGCAGCCCGAAGCGGCCGCCAATGCCAAGGACGTGAGTCAGTGGCGGCGCAACGGCGCCGGCGCCCAGATCCTGGCCGACCTCGGCCTGGGCAAGTTGCGCGTGCTGGGCACCCCTCGGCGCCAGGTGGGGTTGGCCGGGTTCGGGCTGGAGGTGGTTGAGTATCTGGAATGCCACCCCGGTGAAGGCGTGCGCTCGGTGCCGCCGTCTGCCGTTCCCTGAGATGGCTGCGAGCTCACTTGGCCGGTCCCGTTGGTCTGGACTGTCAGTTAGCTGACGGCGCGCGGCTGTCAGCTGCGCGCTGCGTGTGGCGGCGCTGAAGTGGCCCGGGGCCGGCTACCGGTTCCAGCCGTGGCCTGCCCCCGGCCGTTTGCGCAGTGGGCCATTTGCCACGCCCCGTGTTGCTGAAACGCATGGCCGGGTCTGCTTTGGCCGACCGGGCCCACACGCGTCGGCCAGGCCTGGGCCCGGCAGCTGTTAAACTTCCCGCCCCCTCGAGTTGCCGACCCGCATGACCCACTACGAAGGCGATCTTCGCCCCACCACCGCGCGCTTTGCGATCATCGCCAGCCGCTGGAATGCCCGCATCACCGACGTGCTGGTTGCCGGCGCGCGCCAGAGCCTGGCCGGCAACGGTATCGGCGAAGACGCCATCGACGTGATCCGCGTGCCGGGCGCCTGGGAGATCCCGATCGCCGCCAATCGCGTGGCGCAGTCCGGCCAGCACGGCGCGATCATCGCGCTGGGCTGCGTGATCCGTGGCGATACCCGCCACTACGAGCACGTGGCCGACCTGTGTGCCGAAGGCCTGATGAGCGTGCAGCTGCAGACCGGCGTGCCGGTGCTCAATGGCGTGCTGGCGGTCGAACGCGTGGAAGATGCCGAAGCCCGTGCCGGCGGCAGCCACGGCAATAAAGGCGAGGAATGCGCGCTTGCAGCGCTGGAACTGGTGAATTTGATGGAGTTGTTGCCATGAGCAAGCCCGGTGGGCATTCGCGCCACGGCCGTCGCGACGGCATCGACCCGGTGCTGCGCTCGCGCGCACGTCGGCGCGCCTTGCAGGCGGTCTATGCCTGGCAGATCTCCGGCGGCTTCGCCAAGCAGGTGATCGCCCAGTTCGCGCACGAGCAGGCGCACGAAGTGGCCGATCTGGCGTACTTCGAGAACCTGGTTGAAGGCGTGCTGAGCAACCGTGCCGAGCTGGATACCGCGCTGACGCCGTACCTGGATCGCAGCGTGGAAGAGGTCGATGCGATCGAGCGCGCCGTGCTGCGCCTGGCCGCCTACGAATTGCTGTACCGCCAGGATGTGCCGTACCGCGTGGTGATCAACGAAGCGATCGAAACTGCCAAGCGCTTCGGCTCCGAGCACGGCCACACCTACGTCAACGGGGTGCTGGACCGCGCCGCGGTGGAGTGGCGCAAGGTGGAGTCGGGCGCCAGCGGCGCCTGAGCGCCGCGGGAACTGGGGAGTCGGGAATAGGCAATCGTAAGAGCACCGTTTCCGATACCTCACTGAGGCGCTTTTGCGATTTCCGATTCCCTTTTCCCGATTCCCGTCGCCATGCCCGAATTCGATCTAATTGCCCGTCTGCGTGCGCGCATTGCAGCGCGTGCCGATGTGCCGCTGGGCATTGGCGACGATGCGGCGTTGCTGCAGCCGCCGGCCGGTGAACAGTTGGCGATCACTGCCGATACGCTCAATGCAGGCGTGCATTTTCCGCACGAGACGCGCGCTGACGATCTGGGCTGGAAGACCCTGGCGGTCAATCTCTCCGATCTGGCGGCGATGGGCGCGCAACCGCGTTGGTGCACCTTGTCGTTGTCGTTGCCGCACGACGATGCGGCATGGGTGGATGGCTTTGCCGATGGCTTCTTCGCGCTGGCTGATGCACACGACATTGTGCTGGTCGGTGGCGACACCACGCGCGGGCCGTTGTCGTGCGCGGTGACTGCGATCGGCAGCCTGCCGCCGGGCGCCGCGCTGCGGCGCGATGGTGCGCGCGTTGGCGATGATGTGTGGGTGACCGGCGCGCCGGGTGAAGCCGCCGCCGCGTTGGCGTTGTGGCAGGCCGGCCAGTTGGATGTGACCTGCGCGGCGGCCGACCCGTTGCACGAGCGCTGGCGCGGCCGCCTGCTGCGTCCGCAGCCCCGCGTGCAGGCGGGGCTGCGCCTGCGCGGGCTTGCGCATGCCTGCGTGGACATCTCCGACGGGCTGCTGGCCGATCTGGGGCATCTATGCGAACGCAGCGGCGTGGGTGCGCGCCTGGTGCTCGCGGCCTTGCCGGCGATGCCGCGCAGTGCCGGAATCGACGTGGTGCAGTGCCTGGGCTGGCAACTCGGCGGTGGCGACGATTACGAGTTGTGTTTCACCGCCGCGCCGCAGCATCGCGATGCCGTGGCGCAGGCAATGGAATTTGCAACGGTGGCTGCAACGCGCATCGGCCAGATTGTCGCCACGCCCGGCGTGGTGGTACACGACGCCGAGGGCAACCCCTGGCACCCACCGCAGCGCGGCTACCAGCATTTCGTCGGCTGAGGCGTGGGGTTGGAGCGTGCAGTGGATGCGGGCAGTGCCGATGCGCTGCGCTGAGACGATGCTGCTGCGCTGATCGTTGGGTGCCGTAGCGGAGGCGGCGGTGGCGCCTGCTGCGAAGTTGGTGGAGCGCATTGGAAACAACGGGTGCTGCCAGCCCTCATCCGCCCTCCGGGCACCTTCTCCCGCGAGCGGGAGAAGGCAGCGAACCGGTTTGCCCGGCCGCTCCCGCTTGCGCAAGCAACGAATCCCGAATCCCGGCCCTTGAGCCATACCGTACCGTCTGGTACGTTCGCCCCGTTCTCCCCCGAACCACGGATGCATCGCAGTTGCCGCTGGGCCATCCCGGCCTGGCCTTGCGTGGGAGACAGCAGCATGAGCAAGCGTTGGATCGGGAGCATCGCCGCACTGGCGTTGCTGTTGGCATCGGCGTCGGCCGTGGCAGGCGCCTTCAGCAAGACCTATGAACGCATTCCCGGCTGGGACGGTGCCCAGATGGGCGCATTGGTGTTGGTGCCGCAAGGGCAGGGCGCCGGGCCGTTTCCGCTGATCGTGATGCCGGCCAGCTGGTCGTTGCCCAATCTGGAATATTTGGGGCGCGCCACCCAACTGGCCAGCGACGGCTACGTGGTGGTCAGCTATACCTCGCGTGGATTCTGGGATTCGGCCGGGCAGATCGATATCGCCGGGCCGGACACGGTGGAAGACGTCAGCGCGGTGATCGACTGGGCGTTGGCGCATACGCCGGCCAATCCGAATGCGATCGGTGCGTCGGGCATTTCGTACGGTGCGGGCATCAGCCTGCTGGCGGCCGAGCGCGACCCGCGGATCAAGGCGGTGGCTGCGCTCAGCGGTTGGGCCGATCTCGAAGCGGCGCTGTATTCCAATCGCACCGTCAGCCAGCAGGGCGTCGGCCTGCTGGTGGGTGCGGGCGCACTCACCGGCCGGGCCGGCCCGGATCTGGCGGAGATCGGCACACGCGTGGCGCAAGGCGATTACGATGGCGCGGTGCAGGGCTTCCTGCCGCAGGCCGCCTCGCGCAGCCCTGCGACCGATGTGGCAGCGCTCAACGCGCGTGGGACCGCGGTCTTGTTGGGTAATGCCTTCAACGACGGCCTGTTTCCGCCGAACCAGACCATCGCGTTCTTCAACCAGTTGCGTGGCCCCAAACAACTGCTGCTCAGCCAGGGCGATCACGCCACCGCAGAGCTGCCTGGTGCATTGGGATTGCCGAATGAGATCTATACCGCGACCACGCGCTGGTTCGATCGCCATCTCAAGCAGGTGCGTAATGGCGTAGATGCCGAAGCACCGGTGCGGCTGTCGCCACGTGCCGGGCAATGGCTGGACTATCCGGACTGGGCATCGGTGCAACAGGCAACCACGCAGCTGGGTCTGTCCGCACCAGCCAGCTTGCTGACTCCCACCGGTGGATTGACCGGCGGGACGTTCAGCGGGTGGCAATCGCGCATCGCCACCGACGTGCCGACCGTGGCCGATTCCGGGGTGGTGCTGGTCAGCGGTTTGCTGCAAGGCATCGGCCTGCCGGTGAGCACCTCGATTCCGCTGGTCAACCGCGCCGGTGCCGCCGTGTGGGTCGGCTCGCCATCGACCAGCACCCGGCGCCTGGCCGGTAGCCCGTCGCTACGCGTGACAGTGGTGCCCAGTCAGTCCAACGTCAGTCTGTTCGCGTATCTGTACCGCATGGATGGCTTGGGCGTCGCGCAACTGATCACGCATGCGCCGTACTCGTTGCGCAATTCCACACCGGGCCGTGCAGTCACCCTGGACTGGCCACTGCAGGCGGCGGCAACCGAGATTCCCGCAGGGCAGCGACTGGTGTTGGTGATCGACACCCGCGACGCGCGCTACACCGATGCCAGCGAGGGCGGTGGCACGGTGACATTCACCTCGCCAGTTGCAGCGCCCTCCGTGTTGAACGTGCCGCTTCGGTAGGGCAGCACGCCGTATCTGCATCGTCCCAGATCGTCCGCCGCGAGACTGGCGAACAGCGGCGGGTGGCGTGCCAGCCGCCGAACCCGCATCTGCATCGGTCACGTCGCGTTCGCCCAGGCGAACGCGATTTCTGGCTGTGCGCGCGGACACGAGGTCGCTTTCGGGAAAGTACGCACGAAGCCTAACTCGATGCCGCTGCTGCGGCACACCGCAGGAGACCCGAGATGCCGATCACCCGAACCGGTCTGCCGCACGCTGTGGCGTCAACCAGCCAAACGCAGGAGACGTCGCAGGCTTCGGCGAGTCAAGGAGTCGTCGACTCAAGCACAGTGCCACCCCGGCGTGCCGAGACGTTCGACGGGCTATCTGCGCTGCCGAATGATCTACGCCGCGAGATTGCGCAGCGGTGTGGACCGCGCAGCCTCGTGCGCCTGGGCAGCGTCTCGCGGCAGATGGCGGAAGACACCAGGGATGTGCGAGCGTTCCTGACAGCGAGGCCGCGCTATGACCCGAGCTTGGAGTTCGGGGACGTCCATACTGCAGAAAGCATGCGTGTCGCCCTGGACGAAGTGGCGCATTTCCCCTACCCGGACGATGAGGAGCGCAGCGAGCAGATATTGCGCGGATACGGAAGGCTTGCAGCGCGGATTCCATCATTGCCGCAGGCGCAGCGATTTGAGGCGTTTACCGCGGTGTTGAATCACGCCACCCGCCATTCCGGGAACATGGCATTTCGCGTGGTGGCGCGCTTGACGGATGACCTGGGATGCTTGCCCGAGGACCTGCGCGCGCTCGCGTTCCATGCAATCTTGCCCAGTTTGATTGCCACGCGCCGGCAAGCGCTGCAGGCTGCTGCCGGAGCAGCGCACGTTGGCCACATAGGGGCAGTCGCAGAGGCTGATGCAGGGGGCGTGCAAGGTGATGGTGAGCCAGGGCCGCAAGGCGCTGCGGCTCCGGCCCAGGGTGGCGCTGCCGGAGGCATCGGCGGAGCGCTTCCGTTTAATTTGCTGGCATCGGCGATCAGGCATCTGCCCGAGGAGGCAGTCAACCTGGCGATCACCGAGGCTGCTGCACTCCAGAGCGGCCCACGCCTGCTGGCAGAGGTGACCCTACGGCTGCATCTTGTCGGATTGGAGCCGATCCATCGATTCCAGCAAGCGTATGCGCAGCTTGCCGAGCACCTCGCGCGTTCCGGCGATGGAGCCGAAGCCTTGACCCACCTGGTGGCCTTGTTGAACAGACTGCCCGATCCGGGAGTGCGCCAGGCTGCCTTCAGGGAATTGACGCGCGCCGTGCACGCATTGGACAGCACAGAGAGTGGCGCTGCGGTGCTGAGGCGGTTGGCTGGGGCGTTGCCGCACCAGCCTGCCGCGGTGCGTTACCTGTGCAGCCTTGATGTGCTTGCAGCGGCGGCGAGCCTCTTCCCGAGCGAGCAGATACCGGTCATTGCCGCCGTCCGTGCGCAGGCTGTTGCGATCCCGAACCAGGCCGCTGAACTTATCGCCAGATGCGACGACGCGATCGCCACGGCCAGCATGATGCTTGCGACTGTGTCGCGCAGGTATATGGACATGTGAGCACTGATTGATTGAGTGTGGTCTGGTCACGCAGCGGACGCGCGTGCCTGAAGCCCCCCTGTCCGGCGCGACCCTTGAGCAGATGGAACTTCGCAGCGTCGCTGCCATCTGCGTGCCTGCAGCTGGCGCAGCCAGGCAAGCCAACCGTCGGAACGCGCGGCGGGCCATCTGGTTGAGGCGCAGCGCTGGCCCGCGCATTTTATGCGGACTTTACGCAGCGCCGGCGGCAGATCCATAGCGACTTTACGCGGCCCAGGCAGAGACTGCGCAGGTTGGCGGAGCGGTTCCGCCGTGGACGATCCCGATGCATCCCTTGACCTGTCTGCTCCATCGGCGCTGCGCGCACGGTGCGGCTGCGCTTTGCCATGTTGGCACGCACACGCTTCCTACGCCGTTGCACATCGCACTTATCGTGCCGCCGTGCGCGCGTTCGGGGGAGTGATCGACATGCCTGGCTGGTTGTCCCTGTTGTGCGGCGTGGCCGTACTCGTTGTTGCTGCGTACCTGCTGTACGTGGTGCTGCGGCCCGAAGACTTCTGATCCGAGCACGCCTCAATGACTGAAACTTTTCTTGTGTACGCGCTGGCCATCGTGCTGGCGTGGCCCCTGGGCCGTTACATGGCTGCGGTGATGCGCGGTGCACCGATGCGCGGCGATGCGCTGTTCGGCTGGATCGAACGGCCGTTGTATGCCTTGCTTGGCACGCGTCCGCAGCAGGGCATGTCGTGGCGCGGATACAGCATGGCATTCCTGCTCAGCAACCTTGTTGTTGGTTTGCTGACCTGGGTGGTGTTCATGACCCAGGCATGGCTGCCGTTCAACCCGGATGCCATCCCCAACATGCGGTGGGATACCGCCCTGCACACCATGGTGTCGTTCGTCACCAACACCAATCAGCAGCATTACTCTGGCCAGGCGCAGCTGTCGTATCTGTCGCAGATGACCGGCATCGTCGGCCTGCAGGTGGTGACGCCGATGATGGGCTTGGCATTGGCGGTTGCAACGCTGCGCGCATTGTTCGGTGGGCGTGCCGCCAAACAGGCGTCGATTGCCGCAACGAATCCGGACACGGCGGCCGTGGCGGAGAGTTCGGAGCCGGAACCGTCGCGTCCGGGGCGCCAGCACAGCGGGTCGGGATTGGAAGCCCTGCCTGAAGCGGACGTCGGCAATTACTGGGCCGACGTGATTCGCTCCAGCGTGCGCGTGTTGTTGCCGCTGTGCCTGCTGTGGACCGTGCTGCTCGGCTGGCAGGGCGTGCCGTCGACATTACAGGGCGCGGCGACGGCAACGCCATTGGATAGCAGCGCGGGCATGCCCAAGCAGACCATTGCGGTGGGCCCGGTTGCGGCGATGGTGGCGGTGAAACAGCTCGGCACCAATGGCGGTGGCTGGTATGGCCCCAATAGTTCGGTGGCGCTGGAAAACCCAACGCCGTTGAGCAATCTGCTTGAAACGCTCGCATTGGTCTTGCTGCCGATGAGCGTGGTGTTCATGGTCGGCTACCTGACCGGGCGCAAGCGCCTGACGGCATTGGTGTTCGGCACGATGCTCACGATGTCAGCCGCGTCCACCGCGCTATTGCTGTGGTCCGAAGCGCATTCGGCCAGCGCCAGCTCGCCGGCGCTGATGGAAGGCAAGGAAGTGCGCATCGGTGCCGATGCCTCGGCATTGTGGGCGGCGTTGACCACGCAGACCTCCAATGGCTCGGTCAATGCGATGCACGATTCGTTGGCGCCGTTGAGTGGCCTGGTCACGCTGGTGGACATGCTGATCAACGCCATCTGGGGCGGTATCGGCTGTGGTCTGCAGCAGTTTGTGGTGTATCTGTTGCTGAGCGTGTTTCTGGCCGGTTTGATGACCGGGCGCACGCCGGAGTTGTTCGGCCGCAAGATCGAATCGCGCGAAGTGCAGTTGCTGGCGCTGTTGATCCTGCTGCAGCCGCTGGTGGTGCTGGGCTTTACCGCAGTGGCGCTGGCTGTCCCGGCACTGACTGCCAATTCCAACCCCGGCTTCCATGGCATCAGCCAGGTGTTCTACGAGTACACCTCTGCATTCGCCAACAACGGTTCGGGTTTCGAAGGCCTGGGCGATGCCACGTACTGGTGGAACCTGAGCTGTTCGGCGGTGCTGGCGCTGGGACGGTATCCGGCGTTGATCCTGCCGCTGATGGTGGCCGCCCGCATGGCAGTCAAGCGGCGTGCGCCGGAATCGGCCGGCAGCCTGCAGGTCGAAACGCCCACCTTTGCGCTGACCCTGATGGCGATCGTGATCGTGCTGACCGTGCTGCAGTTCATGCCGGCACTGGTGCTGGGCCCTATCGCTGAACACCTCGCCCTGGCGGCGTCCTGAGAGTTTTGAGCAATGTCTACGATCGATACGACTGAAAAACGCGAGCGCGGTGACGCAGCGTTGTTCGATGCCGCCGTGCTGGTTGCGGCGATGCGTGCGGCGTTCGCCAAGTTGGCGCCGCGGCATCTGCTGCGCAGCCCGGTGATGGCGGTGGTGATGGGCGGTACCTTGCTGGCGGCGGTGATCACCGCCGCCAGCGGGCATTCGCATGCCGGCTTCGGCTGGGCGGTGACGGCGATCCTGTTCGTCACCGTGCTGTTCGGCAATTTTGCCGAAGCCATCGCCGAAGCGCGCGGTCGCGGCCAGGCTGCATCGCTGCGGCGTGCGCGCAAGGACCTGGTGGCACGCAGGGTGGAAACCGCACTCGGTGGCCGCGAAACGCGTGTGCCGGCAGCGGAGTTGCGTCCGGGCGATTACGTCATGGTATCCGAAGGCGAGTTCGTGCCGGCCGATGGCGAGATCGTGCGCGGTGTGGCCACCATCAACGAAGCGGCGGTGACCGGCGAATCGGCACCGGTACTGCGCGAGGCCGGTACCGATCGCAGCGGCGTGATCGGCGGCACGCGCGTGCTCTCCGACGAGATCGTGTTCAAGGTCACTGCCGAACCGGGACACAGCTTCCTCGATCGCATGATCGCGTTGGTGGAAGGTGCCAACCGGCAAAAGACACCGAACGAAATCGCGCTGACCTTGTTGCTGGCCGCGATGACGCTGACGTTCTTGATCGTGGTGGCATCGTTGCCGGCGATCGCGGGCTTTGTCGGCGTCACGCTGGATCCGCTGCTGCTGATCGCGTTGCTGGTGTGCCTGATCCCGACCACCATCGGCGGGCTGTTGCCGGCGATCGGTATCGCCGGCATGAACCGCGCGCTGTCGGCCAATGTGCTGGCCAAATCGGGCAAGGCCGTGGAAGTGGCCGGCGACGTGGATGTGCTGCTGCTCGACAAGACCGGCACCATCACCTACGGCGACCGCCAGGCCACCGCATTCCATCCGCTGGCCGGCGTCGACCGTGCGCAACTGCGCGATGCGGCCATGCTCGCTTCGCTGGCCGACCCCACGCCGGAAGGCAAGTCCATCGTCAAGCTGGCGCGTCAGCAAGGTGCGGTCGCAGTGGAAGCCGAGGGTGGGCATTTCATTGCGTTCACCGCGCAGACGCGCATGTCCGGCGTGGATATCGGTGGGCGCAGCATCCGCAAGGGCGCCGGCGATGCGATCGTGGCGTATGTGCAGGCGCAGGGCGCAACGGTCTCGCCGGAATTGCAGGGCCGTATCGAGGACGTCGCACGTGGCGGTGCCACGCCGTTGGTGGTGGCCGAAGGCCGTCATGTGCTCGGTGTGGTCGAGTTGAGCGACGTGGTCAAGCAGGGCATCAAGGAAAAATTCGCGCAGCTGCGTGCGATGGGCATCAAGACCGTGATGATCACCGGCGACAACCCGCTCACCGCGGCGGCGATCGCTGCCGAAGCCGGCGTGGACGACTACATCGCCCAGGCACGCCCGGAAGACAAGCTGGCACGCATCCGTGCCGAACAGACGGGTGGACGGCTGGTGGCGATGGTCGGCGACGGCACCAACGACGCCCCGGCGCTCGCGCAGGCCGATGTGGGCCTGGCAATGAACTCCGGCACCCAGGCGGCCAAGGAAGCCGGCAACATGGTGGATCTGGATTCGGATCCGGCCAAGTTGCTGGCGGTGGTGGAAGTGGGCAAGCAGCAGCTGATCACGCGTGGCGCGTTGACCACCTTCTCGCTGGCCAACGACGTTTCCAAGTACTTCGCGATCCTGCCGGCGCTGTTTGCAGCCGCCATCCCGTCGATGGCAGCGCTCAACGTGATGCAGCTCTCCAGTCCGCGTCATGCGGTGCTGGCGGCCTTGATCTTCAATGCGTTGATCATTCCGGCATTGATTCCGCTGGCGTTGCGCGGGGTGCGTTTTCGTCCTTCCAGTGCCACCGCGCTGCTGCGCCGGAACATGCTGATTTACGGCGTGGGCGGCGTGTTGCTGCCGTTCGCGGCGATCAAAGTGATCGATCTGGCGCTGGTTGCCGTCCTCGGTGCCTGAGCCACGCGTGATGCCCCTTTCTACTTCCGGGAACATGTCCATGTCTTCTTCCTTGCCATTACGCGACGGCGGCGTTGTGCGCGGTTCGCTGATGCTCGCGGTGTTCATCTTGTTCGGGTTGGGCCTGGCCTACTCGCTGATCGCCACCGGCATCACCGGTGCGCTGTTCTCCGAGCAGGCCACCGGTTCGCTGGTGCGCGTCGATGCGCGCGTGGTTGGTTCGGCCTTGGTGGCCCAGCCGTTCACCGATGCGCGCTATTTCCAGCCGCGTCCGTCGGCCGCCAAGTACGACCTCACCGCCGCGGCCGGCAGCAACCAGGCCCGCTCCAATCCCGATTTGCTGGCCCGTATCGCGACCACGCGTGCACAAGTGGCCGCACGCGACGGCATCGCCCCTGAAGCCGTACCGGGCGAGCTGCTGACCCAATCCGGCAGCGGCCTGGACCCGCACCTGAGCCCGGCCGGCGCCCGGGTACAGATCCGCCGGGTGGCCGCCGCACGCGGCTGGCCCGAGCAACGCGTTGCCGCCCTGGTGCAGGCGGCGACCGAAGCGCCCCAGTTCGGGCTGCTTGGGCAGCCGCGGGTGAATGTGTTGGCTTTGAACCTCGCGTTGGATGAGGCCGGGGGCCGGAACCCGGGACCGGGGACCCGGGAAATGCCGAAGCAGTAACTGCAGGATTACGCATTTGCTTGTTGCCAAGCGTGCTACCTGCCAACGCAGTCATCATGCAGCATTGCGCGGTAGGCTCTTCCGGGGCCCGGGGCCCGGGTCCCGCTTCGCCCACTCCCAATCCCCGACTGTCCATTCCCGCATGTCCGATGCCCGCACCCAGCAAGCCGACGCCCTGATCGGCGAATTACAGCGCGAACATGGTGGGCGGCTGACGGTGTTCCTGGGCGCCGCGCCCGGAGTCGGCAAGACTTACGCCATGTTGTCGCGGGCGCGCGAGCGCCTGCGCCAGGGCATGGATGTGGTGGCCGGCGTGGTGGAGACGCACGGGCGCAGCGAAACCGCGGCGCTGCTGGAAGGCGTGCCGCTGCTGCCGCGCGCCCGGGTCAGTTACCAGGGCCGCATGCTGGAAGAACTGGATCTGGATGCACTGCTGGCACGCAAACCGCGGCTGGCCCTGATCGACGAGCTGGCGCACCGCAACGTGCCCGGCAGCCGCCATGAGCGGCGCTGGCAAGACATCGTGGAGTTGCTCGATGCCGGCATCGACGTCTACACCACGGTCAACATCCAGCACCTGGAAAGCCTCAACGACATCGTGCTGCGCATCACCGGCGTGCGCGTGTCCGAGACCGTGCCCGATGCCGTGTTCGACCGCCTGCGCGACATCGTGCTGGTGGACCTGCCGCCACGCGAACTGATCGAGCGCCTGCAGCAGGGCAAGGTGTATCTGCCCGAGCAGGCCACGCAGGCGTTGCAGGCGTTTTTCTCGCCTTCCAACCTCACCGCGTTGCGCGAGCTGGCGATGCAGACCGCTGCCGACCGCGTCGACAGCGATCTGCGCGATACCCAGGCCGCGCGCGGCCTGCCTGGCACCGCTGCGTTGCGACGCCGCGTGGTGGTAGCCATCGATGGCCGTGGCAGCTCGGATTATCTGGTGCGCGTGGCGCGGCGCCTGTCGGAGCGGCGCGATGCACCGTGGACGGTGGTCACCGTCCAGACCCGCACCGTGACCGATGCGGCCTGGCAGCTGGAAATCGATCGCGCATTCGCGCTCGCCCATCGTCTCGGTGGCGACAGCGCGCTGCTGCACGGCACCAACGTGGCCGATGCCTTGCTGGATTTCGCTTCGCAAAACGGCATTTCCACCCTGGTGCTGGGGCGCACCCGCGAGCGCCCGCTGGCGCGCATGTTCAACCACACGCTGACCCAGCAATTGCTGCAACGTGGCGCGCATTACGAATTGGTCATCGTCAGCTCCGCCGATGCGCGCGCACGTGCGCGCCAACGCTGGCGCAACCCGCGGCAATGGCTGCAGCGTTACGACATGGCGTTCGCTGCGATCGCGGCAGCCGGTGCGGTGGGGGTGGCGTGGTTGCTGCAACGCTGGACCGATATCGACGACCTGTCGATGGTGTTCATCGTCGCGGTGGTGCTGGTGGCCTCGCGCACACGCATGGCTGCGGCGGTGGTTGCCGCATTGCTGAGTTTTGTCGCCTACAACTTCTTCTTCATTGAACCGCGTTTCACCTTGCAGATCAGCGCGCGCCAGGGCGTGGTGACGGTGTGCATGTTCTTGATCGCCGCGTTGGTCGCCGGCCGGCTGGCCTCGCGCCTGCGCAGCCAGGTACTGGCCTTGCGCGCGGCCAATGCGCATGCCAACGCCTTGCAGGCACTGGGTCGCCAGCTCAGCACCGCGGCCGATCTGGGGCAGGTGCTGGAAGCCGGCCGTCGCGCGCTGACCACTGCTCTGGATGCCGACGTCTGGCTACGCCTGGAGCAGCGCGAAAGCGACGCACCCGCCAGCTTCGGTGCGCTCGATCGCAGCGCCGCAGACTGGACCCAGCGCCACGGCCAACCGGCCGGCCGCTTCACCGATACCCTGGCCGGCGCGCAATGGTGGTGCCTGCCGGTGCGCCACGAGCGCGGCACGCTGGGTGTGGCCGCGCTGCGCTTTCGGCAGACCCTGCAACGGCCCGGCCTGGAGCAACGCCGCCTGGCCGAAGCGATGGTGGAAGACATCGGCCAGGCCGCGCTGCGCACGCGCCTGGTCGCCGATCTGGAAGGCGCACGCGTCAGTGGTGAAACCGAGCGCCTGCGTTCTGCCTTGCTCTCGTCGGTCTCGCACGATCTGCGCTCGCCGCTGGCCTCGATGATCGGCTCGGCCAGCAGCCTGGCCAGCTACGGCGATGCGATGGACGCGCACGACCGCCACAGCCTGCTCGACACCATCCAGCTCGAAGGCGAGCGACTGGATCGCTACATCCAGAACCTGCTCGACATGACCCGGCTCGGCCACACAGGCCTGACCTTGAATCGCGACTGGATCGGCGTCGATGAATTGATCGGCTCGGCCACCCGCCGCCTGCAGCGCTACCAGCCGGAGGTGCGCCTGCAACTGGACCTGGCCGCCGACCTGCCGGCGATCTGGGTGCACCCGGCGCTGGTGGAACAGGCCATCTTCAACGTGCTGGAAAATGCGGCGAAATTTTCGCCAGCCGGCGTGCCGGTGACCGTGCACGCGCAGCTGCGCGCCGGCGCGCTGCAGATCGACATCGGCGACCAGGGGCCGGGCATTCCCGAAGACGAGCGCGCGCGGATCTTCGACATGTTCTACAGCGTGGAGCGCGGTGACCGCGGGCGCAACGGCACCGGCTTGGGTCTTGCCATCTGCCAGGGCATGATCGGCGCGCACGGGGGCAGCGTGGAGGCATTGGCAGGCGCGCATGGTCACGGCACCACAATCCGCATTACGCTGCCGTTGCTCGTTCCCGCCGCGCCACCTCGCCCCGATGCCGACTGACCTCACCGCCATCCCGCCCGCCCGCGTGCTGATCGTCGACGACGAGCCGCAGATCCGTCGTTTTCTCGACATCAGCCTGCGTGCGCAGGGCTATCGCGTGCTGCAGGCCGGCACCGGCGAAGAAGGCCTGGCCTTGCTGGCCGGGCAGGGCGCCGAATTGGTGGTGCTGGACATCGGCCTGCCCGATCGCGATGGGCATGAAGTCCTGCGCGAGATCCGCCAGTGGTCCAACGTGCCGGTGATCATGCTCACGGTGCGCGCCGGCGAAACCGAAAAGGTCGCCGCGCTCGATGCCGGCGCCAACGACTACGTCACCAAGCCCTTCGGCGTGCAGGAATTGATGGCCCGCATCCGCTCGTTGCTGCGCCAGGCCGGCGCCGGCAGCACGGTGGAAGAAAGCGTGTTCGACGACGGCCGGTTGCATATCCATCTGGGCCTGCGCGAGGTTACCCTGCATGGCGAGGCCGTGCCGCTGAGCCGCAAGGAATACGCCTTGCTCGCACTGCTGCTCAAACACGCCGGCCGCGTGGTCACCCAGCCGCAGTTGCTGCGCGAGGTGTGGGGCCCCACCCACGAAGAAGACACCCACTACCTGCGCATCCTGGTCGGCAAACTGCGCCAGAAACTGCAGGACGACGCCGCCGACCCGCACTACATCGTCACCGAGCCGGGCGTGGGGCTGCGGTTTATCGGGGGCACGCGGTGAGTCCTGCGCGTCGCTAGGCGGGCGGCAACACCTTCCCCGGATTCAAGATGCCATCCGGATCCAGCGCGGCCTTGATCGCGCGCATGGCCGCCAGCGTGGCTGGATTGAACGCCTGGCTCATGAAATCGCGCTTGGCCACGCCGATGCCGTGTTCGCCGGAGAGCGTGCCCTCCAGCGCCAGCACCAGCGTAAACAGCCGTGGCAGGGCGGCGTGTGCGCGGGCATCTTCGTCGGCATCGGCCGGGTCGTACATGATGTTGACGTGCAGGTTGCCGTTGCCGGCATGGCCGAAGGCGACGATGGGCAGCGCGAATTCCGCAGCGAGTGCTTCCACGCCGGCGACGAGTTCGGGAATGCGCGACACCGGCACCACCACGTCCTCATTGATCTTGCCCGGCTTGATGGTGCGCAAGGCCGGCGACAAGGCACGGCGTGCGGCCCACAACCTGTCGCGCGCGCTGCCATCGGCGGCCACGTCCAGGCCCAGTACGCCCTGGCCATCGGCCGCCTCGTGCAGGGCTTGCAGCGCGTAGGGCAAGGTGTCGTGATCGCCGTCGGCTTCGATCAACAGCATGGCGCCGGCGTCGGGTACGTCGCTGCCATTGCGGCGTAGCAGCGCAATCGCGCTGGCATCCATGAATTCCAGCATGGTCGGCGTGGTCGGTTGTGCCATCAGCCGCGACACTGCGGCTGCGGCGCTGGAGGCATCGCGATACAGCGCGCGCAGGCCGGCTTGCGCGATTGCGCGCGGGGTCAGCTTTAAGGTCGCCTCGACGATGATCGCCAGGGTGCCCTCGCTGCCCACCAGCAAGTGGGTGAGGTCGTAACCGGTGGAATTCTTGGTATACGCACCGCCGCAGCGGATCACCTCGCCGGTGCCAGTGACGGCCACCAGGCCGAGCACGTTGTCGCGGGTGGCGCCGTATTTCACCGCGCGCGGGCCGCCGGCGTTGGTGGATAGATTGCCGCCGACGCTGCAGATCTCCGCGCTGGACGGATCCGGCGGCCAGAACAATCCGTGCGGCTGCAGCGCCTGCTGCAGGTCGCCATTGAGCACGCCCGGTTGCACCACCGCGCAGCGGTCTTGCGGACGCAGTGCCAGGATCTGGTTCATGCGCGCCATCGACACCACCACGCCGCCGGAAAACGGCACCGCCGCGCCGGTGGTGCCGGTGCCGGCGCCGCGCGCCACGATCGGCACGCCGTGCGCACGGCACGCCTGCACGATCGCCACCACCTCATCGGTGTCGCGCGGCAACGCCACTGCGGCAGGCAATGCCCAGCGGCGCGAATCGTCTTCGCCATAGCGGCGGCGCGCATCGTCGCCGGTCAACCAGCCATCGGTACCCAGGCGCGTGGCCAATACCTCGGCAAGTGCGGTGGGAAGTACATCGGTCATGACTTGCGATCCTGTGGTGCCGCGCGCTGGATGCATTTCCACCCCAGCACGGCGACGGTGAGCGGCAGCCAGACCCAGCGCAGCTCGGAGAGCAGCGTGCTCAGGCCACGCGCATTGAAGAAGCCGGTGGCAAATGGCGACACCCGGATCGGCCGCCATGGTGCGAACCAGCGTGTCTGGCTCCACGGCCAGCCCAGTGCCACGCCCAGGCCGCCGGAAGTCATCGCATCCAGCAGCGGGTGAGAGGCGGCACAGACGAACAAAAACACAGACGCCTGCACGGCATCCGCGCGCAACAGGCGATGTGACGCAACGCCGAGCAACCCCACGATTGCGGCGAACAACAGCGAGTGGCTGGCACCGCGATGACCAAACGCATCGGCGTAGGGAATGTGCAGCGCGAACGCCAGCACATCGGCATCGGGCAGCGTCGCCGCCGCCACGCCGGCCGCGAGCAGGCGTGGCGAGATGCGGCCGCGTTCACTGGCGCACCACAGCGCCAATGGCACGGCTGCGTGGGTCATGACGGTTGGCATAAAAACGTTGGCGTGAGCGTCGGTGGCGGTCAGCAATCGTCGGCGCGGAACGCGTCGCGGATCCAGTGCAATACCGGCGGTTCGCCGCTGGCATCGACCACATCGAAGCGGCACGGCAGCGCGGCCAGGGCCGGGTGGGCGCCAAGAAACAACTGCGCGGCCAGCACCAGTTTGCGACGTTTGCGCCAGTCCACCGATGCCGCACCGCCGCCGAAGCGGTCGTCGCGCCGGTAACGCACTTCCACAAATACCAGCGCTGGCCCGTCGCGCATCACCAGATCCAGTTCGCCGCCACGGTAGTTGGCATTGCCAACCACCAGCCGCAGCCCGGCCTGCTCCAGCAACGCGCGTGCGGCCGCTTCGACCGCCGCACCACGCTGCTGACGCGCTGCCGGCATGGCTCAGCGGCCGTCGGCGATCGGCGTCGGGCGGCCGCCGCTGAAGGTGGACCAGGCCGGCGTGCGCAACACATTGCCGAAGCCATCCAGGTGCAGGGTGCCGGTGGCGCCGCGCAGGCCGCCATCGGTGCCGGTGGCGAGTTTTTCCAGGTACGCAGTGATCTTCCAGGCGTCGTAGCCGAACGCGAACAGGCGGGCGGCCGGGCCGCGTGCGCTGGGCAGGGTGCTGGCCACCTGGCTGACCGCCGGCAGGCCGGACACGCCCAGGGCGGTCCAGGTTTCGCTCGGGTAGACGATGCCATCCAGCGCCAGATCGTCTTCGACCTTGCCGGTGCCGGCCACCAGTTGCGAGGTACCCACGCGCGATTTGCCGGCGAACCCGGCCAACGCCAGCTGCGGCGCCAGCGCACGCGCAGTATTGCCGCGCACTGCCAGAAACACTGCATCGGCAGTGCCGTAATTGCGCAACTGCGCACCGATATCGCCCGGCGCATCGGCCACGCTGATGCTGCCGGCCACCGTGCCGCCGCGTTCGCTGAAACGGTCGCGGAAGGCCTTGATGGTGCGCTTGCCGTTGTCGTCGCTGGTGCCGACGATCAGCACGTTGCGGCGTTCGCGCGAGAGCAGGTATTCGGCGGCCATGATGCCGTCGTCTTCCGGCGCCAGCGAGAAGCCTGCGCTGCCGGTGGGCGGGGCCTTGTTGTCGGTGGGGCGGTTGAGCGCCAGCACCGGCACCGCCAACTGGCCGCGCGCAAACAGCGCGCTGACCTCGTCGCGCCCCAACGGGCCGACCACGTAATCCACCCCGGCGTTGACCGCCTTGTCGTAGGCGGCATTGGCGCCGGCCGGGGTGCCGGCGGTGTCGAAGAACTGCACTTCCGGGCGGCGGCGGGTTTCGGCGTAGTAGCCGGCCAGCAGGCCATCGCGTACCGGCGCGGCGGCGGTGGCCAGGTTGCCGGTGATCGGCAGCAGCACGCCCAGCTTGACCGGCGGGCGGTAGCCATCGCGCTCGGCCGGCGGGCGTTTGCTGGTGTCGAAGCCCCACTGCGCATCGCGCTCGAAGGCGCGCGGCAACGCCAGGCCACGGCTGATCAACGCGCGCCCGGCAAAGTTGTACAACGGGTCGCCGGCCGGCAGTGCCGCGGTGCGGCCCTTGAGGGTGGCGTCGTCGAGCGCGGCAAGCAGGCGCACGATCGCGCGCTGGTTGTCGCTGCGCACGGTGCCGGTCAGGCTGGCATCGGCACGCGCGCGGTCGGCTGCGGCGCCGAACAGGTCGCCGGTGGCTTCCAGCGCCGCAGCGCGTGCCACCAGCCAGCGCGTCTGCAGCGGCTGGGTCAGCCCCTGCGGGCTGTCGCCCAGGGCCTGCAACGCCTGCGCGCCCTGCTTGTCGAGCACCGCCAGCTCGCCGGTGAGCAGCCCGAAGCGAGCCCGCTCCTCGCCGCTCAGGTGGCGTGGGTTGACCTGCGCCAGCAGCGTGCGGGCCCGCGCATCGTCACCGGCGTCGTGCCAGCCGAACGCCGCGGCCGCCAGCAACCGGCTGCGCTGCGCGCCGCTGGCACTGGCGGCTTCGGCTTCCAACTGCTGCGCGGCGTCGCGCGGTTTGCCCTGATCCAGCAGTGCCAGCGCTGCGCTCTGCGTCGGCGAGGCGGTCGGCGTGACGCTGCTGGTGGCGCAACCTGCGGCCAGCATCACCATCAGCGAAAGGGCAGAGATCCTTGCAACACGCTTGTTCATTTCAGATCCATTGGACAGGGGCCGCCGGGGCGGACCGTTAAAAACGCTACGATTCTACCCTTTGCCCCCGGAAAACCGCTGATGACGTCCCCTGGAACCCTGCACGTGGTCGCCACGCCGATCGGCAACCTGGCCGACCTGTCGCCGCGCGCGCAGGAGGTGTTGCGTGGCGTGGCCGCGATCTGCGCCGAAGACACGCGCCATACCCGCCAGTTGCTCGGCCATTTCGGCATCGACCGCCCGCTGCTGGCGCTGCACGACCACAACGAAGACGCCATGTCCGAACGCATCGTGGCGCGCCTGCGCGAAGGCGAGTCGCTGGCCATCGTCAGCGACGCCGGCACCCCGTTGGTGAGCGACCCCGGTTTCAAGCTGGTGCGCGCCGCCCGTGCGGCCGGCATCAAGGTCAGCCCGGTCCCGGGCGCCTGTGCGGCGATCGCCGCGCTCAGCGTGGCCGGCCTGCCCAGCGACCGTTTCGGCTTCGAGGGATTTCTGCCGGCCAAGAGCGCCGCCCGCCGCGAGCGCCTGGCGCGGCTGGCCGGCGAGACCCGCACCCTGGTGTTCTACGAGTCCTCGCACCGCATCGTCGAATCGTTGGCCGACCTGCGCCTGGCCTTCGGCGATGACCGCCCGGCGGTGATCGCCCGCGAGCTGACCAAACTGTTCGAAACCGTGCTCGACGGCAGCCTGGCGCAGCTGCAGGCCCAGGTCGAAGCCGACGACAACCAGCGCAAGGGCGAGTTCGTGGTGATGGTGCAGGGCGCCGCCGACGCTGCCGACGGGCAGCTCGCCGAAGGCCGCCGCGTCTACGCCAAGCTCGCCGAGCACCTGCCCCCGTCCACCGCCGCCAAGCTCGCCGCCGAGCTGACTGGCGCGCCGCGGAAGGCGTTGTATGGCGGCTAATGCGGTCATCCCAGGAGCATGCCTGAACGCGACGGTGGTGGGTCGGTACCCCCTTTCGCGCACGGGTGCGCTCCTACAAGGCAATGGCCAGCGTGAAATCGCCGCGCCGTTTTGTACTGCAGCGATAGCGTAGAATGCGCCCCGGCGGAGTCGGCCAGACAGTCGCGTCACTCGCAAGAGTGCCGAGGAAAGTCCGGGCTCCATAGGGCAAGGTGCCAGGTAACGCCTGGGCGGCGCAAGCCGACGGACAGTGCAACAGAAAGATACCGCCTACGTTCCCTTCGGGGAGCCGGTAAGGGTGAAATGGTGCGGTAAGAGCGCACCGCGAGTCCGGTAACGGACCGGCACGGCAAACCCCACCTGGAGCAAGACCAAATAGGGATCCATTGGCGTGGCCCGCGCTGGATCCGGGTAGGTTGCTTGAGCGCTGCGGTGACGTAGCGCCTAGACGAATGACTGTCCACGACAGAACCCGGCTTATCGGCCGGCTCCGCCGCCTTCGTTCGGGCGTTCGCCCTTCTCGAAGGCGCCCACGCTTTGTACCGCCGCAGGCGATACAAAACGCGGGTCCCGCTCCGGGCATTCCACATCCCCGCGGCTGTCGCCGCGCCCCCTTGACTCAAGGGGGCTTGCAGGTAGGCAGTTGGTCGAGGCGTAGGTCGTTGGTCGAGGCTCTCGCGACGCGTCGCCGCCTTCATTCGGGCGTTCGCCCTTCTCGAAGGCGCCCACGCTTGGTACCGCTGCAGGCGGTACAAGACGCGGGTCTCGCTCCGGGCCTGCCACATCCCCGCGGCTGTCGCCGCGCCCCCTTGATTCAAGAGGGCTTGCACTCGGTAAGTTGTCTGTTGCTTTCGGCTGTTTGCGATCAATGCGATTGCTGCTTCGATCTTTACTGCTTGGCTTGGGCTTTGCCCTCGCGGCGAACGCTGTGTGCGTTGCTGCGGCCTTGCTTGACGCGTTTTTTTCTGTTTTGCGCTTAACCGAACGAGCGGGTGAGCAGCTCGTCCAGGGCGTCGATGATGATCTGGCCTTGGTCCTTCAATGTGCCGGCAGGTTTGTTGAGCACGGCCAGCGGCACGGAGGTCATTTCCAGAGGCTGCAGGATGACGCTGTGGCCGGCGACGGTGAGTTCCGGGGTGAAACGGGATGGGGTCGGGGAGTGGCCGGACTTGATGACCAGGGGCACGACGACGCGGCGAGGAGAGGCGTCGAAGATCTTCGACTGGACCACCACCACGTACGGGATGTTCTTGTTCTGGCCGACATTGGCGTAGACATCGAACTGGCCGGTCATAGCGTGGAGAACTCGTCGGCGAAGGAGCCGTGCGCTTCAGTGAAGACCTTCCATTCGCTCGCGGCGCGTTGCAGCTCAAGCGCTCTGGCGCTGTGGTTGTCGCGTTCCTTGGTGACGTACTCGGCCAGCAACTCTTCCACCTTTGCCGAAAGGTTGCCAGTCATCGCGCGGGCTTGCGCCGCCAAGTCGGCATTGATGGTCAGATTCAGCGGCTTCTTCTGCGCTGAAACGTCGTAATAGCGATTCATGCGTTGGCTCCTGGTTTATGCGCACGCTATGCGCATGATTGTGGCTTGTCAACGCGAGCCAGGGATCTCCAGGCGTGTCTCGCCCTGGAAACTCCCATTCGGCCCGAAGCGTCGTTCGTGGATGAAGCCGTGGCCGTGATGGTCTACCGCAACGATGGTGCTGGCGCGGGTGCCGTAGCTGGGGCCGCTGATGAAGGCGGCCGAGAGCAGGCGTTCGGTGGGCAGGTCCACGCCGGTCTGCGGCAGCGCAGCGTCGGGGGCGATGGCCGGGTTGCCCAGGGCGGCCCACAGCGGCTGCAGGTCTTCCTCGCCGCTGGCGCACCAGCGGTGCAGCACCCTGGTCAGCGCGGCGGTCTTGGGCCACGGCGCATCCAGCGGCCCGTTGGACATGCCATGGATGCCCGCAGCCAGTTGCCGTGCCAGCGGCGGGTGGTTGCTCAGGTGCTCGCAACGGTCGGCGTCGCACAGCAACAGGTTGAAAGGTGGGAACTCGTGGGCGGCACCAGCCAGTGCGTTGGCGTAGGCAGTAGCGCTCAGGCTGCCAGACAGATAGTCGGCGATCAGATGCCCGCGCGAGCGCCCCGAGGCCGTGGCGAGCGGGTCACGCACGTTGGTGACCACCGCAGCGCGTCCGTCCCGACCCAGGCCAACCCAACTGCCACCGGAGCGTAGGTCGCGGCCGGCCAGCATGTTGTCGGCCGGCGCCGCCCAGCGCGTCAGTGCCGCAGTGGGACGTTCATGGAATTCGTCGCGGTTGCCCGCCAGCAGCAAACGCCAGCGCGGGTGGGCTTTCCAGGCAAGAGCGACCAGACACATGCCGCCGATTGTCACCTTGTTTGCGCAGTTGGGATACGTAGCTGGCGCAATGTGAAGTGAGACGGCAGTCGGGTTTACATGGCCTTCACCGCCCTGAATTTCCGTTCAATCTCAAAATATGAGACGAAACAGCAACTTGTGGATAACCTTTGAACAAGTCTCTAAAGAGTGCCGCAACTCATTGATGCAACTGGCGATTTGTGGTCTTGAAAACTGTTGACAACCTTTGACGCACTGCTAAGGTGGGCAACGGAGGGAAAACCAGGTGTTTTGTGGTTTTTCGTGGTTCAATGATCCCCCAGCGGGTATTCGAGGTTGCATTCGGTGTTTCAGGGCGAGACTGCCATCACGGTGGACGACAAGGGGCGTATGGCGGTGCCAACCGCATACCGCGACCTCGTTGCGCGTGTCAGCGGCAATCGCCTGGTCCTCACCTACAACCCCTTCGAAGCCGGATGCCTGTGGCTATATGCGGAAAAGGAGTGGGAGCGGGTGCGCGACGACGTGATGTCCAAGCCCAATACCCAGCGCGTGGTCCGCACGCTGCAACAGAAGCTGGTGGGTTCATCCGCCGTGCTGGAGCTGGACGCCAACGGCCGTCTGAGCATTCCGGCCAGCCACCGCAATGCGGTGGGCATCGAAAAAAAGGCCGTGCTGCTGGGCATGGGCGACAAGTTCGAACTCTGGAGCGAGCAGGCACATCGCGCACTGATCCAGCAGACATTGTCTGACGGGGATCTGGGCGATGAATTGCTCGATCTCAGGTTGTGAGCCGGGGTGCCCGGATGCGCGGTGAAGCGCAGCCCGGTCACCCGGTGTCGCAGCCGCCGGCGGCGCATGTGCCGGTGCTGTACACGCAGGTTCTGGATGGCCTGCAAGTGACCGAAAACGGAACGTATCTGGATGGCACGTTCGGGCGTGGCGGGCACGCACGCGGCGTGCTGGAACACCTTGGCCCGGGAGGTCGACTGCTGGTGATGGACAAGGACCCCGAAGCGATCGCGGTGGCCGAACACAGCTTCGGTGGCGATGCGCGCGTGTCCATCCATCGCGGCAGTTTTGCCGGACTCGGCCAGGTGGTGGCCGTGGCCACCGTCGACGGGATCCTGCTGGACCTGGGCGTGTCTTCGCCGCAGCTGGACGTGGCCGGGCGCGGTTTCAGTTTCGGCAAGGACGGCCCGCTGGACATGCGCATGGACCCGGACAACGGCCAGAGCGCGGCGCAGTGGCTGGCGCAGGCCAGCGAGCGCGAGATCGCCGATGTGCTGTGGACCTATGGCGAAGAACGCCAGAGCCGCCGCATCGCGCGCGCCATCGTGGCGCGGCGCGCCGAACAGCCGCTGCTGCGCACTGCACAACTGGCCGACCTGATCGCGTCGGTGATGCCGCGCGGCGACAGCAAGACCCACCCGGCCACACGCAGCTTCCAGGCCATCCGCATCCACATCAACCGCGAGCTGGCCGATCTGGAAGCCGGGCTGGACGCCGCCCTGGACGCGCTCAAGCCGGGCGGCCGGCTGGCGGTGATCAGCTTCCATTCGCTGGAAGATCGCATCGTCAAACAATTCATGGCCCGCTATGCCAAGGCCCCGCCGAGCAACCGCCGCTTGCCCGAAGCCCAGCCGTTCGTTCCCACGCTGCAGCTGGTGAGCGGCGCGATCAAGGCCGACGACGCCGAATTGAACGTCAATCCGCGTGCCCGCAGCGCGGTGTTGCGGGTAGCTGAAAAGCTGGGAGTCGGGATTCGGAATTCGGGATTGGAAGAGCGCTCCAAGCGAATCCCAAATCCCCAATCCCCAATCCCGGCGTCTCAAGGAGACGCCGCATGAGCCGCTTGCTGCTCGTCGTGCTGCTTGCCTGCAGCATCGCCTCGGCGATCGGTGTGGTGTACATGCGCCACATGCATCGCAAGCTGTTCGTGCAGTTGTCCAAGCTCGAGCACACGCGCGACGAATTGAATATCGAATTCGGCCGGCTGCAGCTGGAGCAGGCCACCTGGGCGGAAAGCAACCGGGTCGACCAGGTCGCACGTGCGCGCATCGGGATGAAGTTCCCCGAGACCAACGACATCGTGGTGGTGCGCCCATGAGCTTGCGGCAGGACAACCGCGTTGCACGACGCAGCCGCCCGCAGGGTGGCGCTTATGTGGGTGCGGCCATGACAAAACGGCAGGACAGCCGTTTTGCACAGCGCAGCTGCCCGCAGGGTGGCGCTTATGCAGGTGCCGCCATGACAAAACGGCAGGACAGCCGTTTTGCACAGCGCAGCTGCCCGCAGGGTGGCGCACACGGAGGTGCGCCATGAAAACCGGCCGCAACCGCCCCCGTAGCAATTTCAACCTCCGTGGTCGCCTGACCCTGGTCGGTATCGCGCTTGGCCTGTGCTCGGTGACGCTGATCGGCCGCGCGGCCTACGTGCAACTGGTCAATCGCGATTTTTACCAGCGTCAGGGCGAAGCGCGTTACCTGCGCGAACTGCCCATCGCCACCTCGCGCGGCATGATCACAGACCGCAACGGCGAGCCGCTGGCGGTGTCCACGCCGGTGGAATCGATCTGGGTCAATCCGCAGGAACTGCTGCGCAACCCGGACCGCATTCCCGAGCTGGCAAAAGCGCTCGGGCAGCCGCTGGACGAGTTGAACGCCAAGCTGGCACAGAAGGCCGGCAAGGAATTCATGTACCTGCAGCGCCGGATCAATCCGGACAAGGCGCATGCGATTGTCGACCTGAAGATTCCTGGCGTGTTCTCGCAGCGCGAGTTCCGCCGCTTCTATCCGCAAGGCGAGGCGATGGCCCATGTGCTGGGCTTCACCAACATCGACGACCGCGGCCAGGAAGGCCTGGAGCTGGCATTCGACGAATGGCTGCGCGGCAAGCCCGGTTCCAAGAAAGTGGTGCGCGATGCGCGCGGCGCCATCGTGGAAAGCGTGGACCTGGTGCGTCCGGCGCAACCGGGCAAGGATCTGACGCTGAGCATCGACCGCCGCATCCAGTTCCTGGCCTACAAGGAGCTGCGCAACGCACTGGTCGAAAACAACGCGGCCGGCGGTTCGATGGTGGTGATGGACGTGGCCACCGGCGAAGTGCTGGCGATGGTCAACCTGCCGACCTACAACCCCAATTCGGTCACCGGCATCAATCCGTCGGCGCGCCGCAACCGTGCGGTCACCGATCTGGTCGAGCCGGGTTCGACGATGAAGCCGCTGACCGTGGCCACCGCGCTGACGGCCGGCGTGGTGACCAAGGACACCGTCATCGATACCAACCCCGGCTACATGTCGGTGGGGCGTTTCACCATTCGCGATGTGCCGCGCAACAACGGTGTGCTCAACGTCACCGGCGTGATCACCCGCAGTTCGAACATCGGCGCGGCCAAGATCGCGGCCAAGGTGCCCGACCAGACCTTCTACCAGTCGATCCGCAACTTCGGTTACGGCAGCGCGCCGCATAGCGGGTTCCCCGGCGAATCGGCCGGCGTGGTGCTGCAGCCGGCGCGCTGGAGCGGCCCGTCCAAGACCACGATGTCCTACGGTTACGGCCTGTCGGTGACGCCGCTGCAGATTGCCCAGGCGTACGCCACGCTGGGCAACGGCGGCAAGCTCACTCCGCCGACCTTCGTGCGTGGCCAGCACAACGAAACCCGGCAGGTGATCACGCCGGAAGTGGCGCGCCAGGTCATCGACATGATGGAGACCGTGGTGACCCAGGGCGGCGCCAAGGGCGCGGCGATTCTGGGCTACCACGTGGCCGGCAAGACCGGCACGGCGCGCAAGAATGGCGCCAACGGCTACGAGCGCGGGCATTACAACGCCCTGTTCGCCGGCCTGGTGCCGGCCACGCGCCCGCGCTTTGCCACCGTCATCGTGATCAACGATCCGCAAGGCAAGGTGTATTACGGCGGTCTGGTGTCGGCGCCGGTCTTCCATCGCGTGATGGAAGGCGCGCTGCGCTTGATGGACGTGCCGCCGGACGATATCCAGTCGTGGCTGGCCGCACAGGCGGCCGGCAAGACCGGCCAGCCGGTGGTCAAGCCGCAATCGGCCGATCCGGATCCGGCCCTGGTGCCGGACCCGGTGGATGAAGTCTCTGCCGGCATTCCGACCGCACTGGCGCCTGCGCCGGCTGCCGCGCCAGCACAGCCCGCGCCGTTGCAGGAGAGCCGCCAGTGAGCCGCTCCATGGCGCTTTCGCAGTTGCTGCCGGATGTGGCATTGACGCACGACGTGCAGGTGTCCGGGTTGGTGATGGATAGCCGCGCCGTGCGCCCGGGCGATGCATTCGTGGCGATCGCCGGTTTCGGTGCGCATGGTCTGGGCTTTGTCGAACAGGCGCGCGCCAATGGCGCGGCGGCGGTGTTGTTCGAGCCGCCGGCTCCCGATGGTCTGCCGGTCCCGGCCGATGCGATTGCCGTGCCCGGTTTGCGCACGCGCCTTGGCGTGATGGCCGATCAATTTCATGGCCGGCCATCGCAGGCGATGCGCATGGTCGGCGTCACCGGTACCAACGGCAAGACCTCCACCGTGCAGCTGCTGGCGCAGGCCTTGACGCTGCTTGGTACGCCCACCGGCACGCTCGGCACGCTGGGCGTCGGTCTGTATGGCGCGGCCGTGCCGACCGGTTTCACCACCCCGCTGGTGCTGCCCACGCACGCCCTGTTGGCGCAGTTGCGCGATGAGGGTGCGCAGGCCGTGGCAATGGAAGTCAGCTCGCACGCGCTCGATCAGGGCCGCGTGGATGCGGTGCATTTCGACGTGGCAGTGTTCACCAATCTCACCCGCGACCATCTCGATTACCACGGCGACATGGCGCAATACGGCGCGGCGAAGGCCAAGCTGTTCACCCGCGCAGGGTTGAAAGCGGCCGTGGTGAACCTGGACGATGGCTTCGGCCGCACGCTGTTCGCTGCGCTTGATCCCGCGCTGCGCGCGATCGGTGTGAGCTCGCGCGCGCATGCCGACGCCCGCGTGAGCGCGCAGGCACTGCAGCTGGACCACAACGGCATCAACTTTGCGTTGAATGTCCAGGGCCAAGTGCATCCGGTGCATTCGCCGCTGCTGGGCCGTTTCAACGTGGACAACCTGCTGGCCGTGGCCGGCGCGTTGTGGGCGATGGAGTTTGCGCCTGCGCAGATCGCCAGTGTGCTCGGCCAGTTGCAGCCCATCCATGGCCGCATGAACCGCCTCGGCGGCGCACATGGCGCACCGTTGGTGGTGGTCGATTACGCACACACGCCCGATGCGCTGGAACAGGCATTGAGCAGCCTGCGTTCGCATGCGCAGGACCGCCTGATCTGCGTATTCGGCTGCGGTGGCGAACGCGACACCGGCAAGCGCCCGCAGATGGCGGCGATTGCCGAGCTCAAGGCCGACGTGGCGATCGTGACCGACGACAACCCGCGTGGCGAAGACGGCGATGCGATCGTGGCCGATATCCTGCGCGGCTTCGCGCGACCGGATGCCGCCATCGTGCAGCGCGACCGCGCCGCTGCGATCCATCAGGCCATCGGCATGGCCAGCCCATCGGACATCGTGTTGATCGCCGGCAAGGGCCACGAGCCGTATCAAGAAATTGCCGGTGTGCGGCACGCCTTCGACGACGCCCTCGTGGCGGCGCAGGCGCTGCTGCCGCGCACCGTGCTGGGAGTGCGCCCATGAAGCTCACGCCACTGTCGTTGATCGCACATTGGGCGGGCGGCGAGCTGCACGGCGACGACACCATGATCGATGCGGTCGGTAACGACACCCGCACGCTTGCCGACGGCAGCCTGTATGTGGCGCTGCGCGGCGAACGCTTCGATGGGCACGATTTCGCCACCGAGGCGGTCGCGCGCGGTGCCAGCGGTGTGCTGGTCGATCGCCTGCTGCCGGCGCTGAGCGTGCCGCAGGTGGTGGTGGACAACACCGAGCTGGCGTTGGCGCGCATCGCCGCCGGCATGCAGCGCGACCGCGCCACGCGTGTGCTTGCGCTGACTGGCTCCAACGGCAAGACCAGCGTCAAGGCGCTGCTGCTGTCGATCCTGCAGGAAGCCGGGCGCGTGGATGGCACCACCGTGTACGCCACGCCGGGCAACCGCAACAACGAGATCGGTTTGCCGCTGGCAGTGATCGCCGCGCCCGACGATGCGGACTTTGCGATCTACGAAATGGGCGCCGGCAAGCCGGGTGATATTGCCTATCTCACCGAGATTGCGCAGCCGCATGTGGCGTTGGTCAACAACATCGCGCCCGCCCATCTGGAACGTCTGGGCAGCTTGCTTGGCGTCGCACGGACCAAGGGCGCCATCTACGCCGCGCTGCCCGCCGATGGCGTGGCGGTGATCAATGCCGACGACGCGTTCGGCATGTGGTTCGAACAGCAGTTGCAGAGCCAGCCGGTGCAGGGACGTCGCGTGTTGCGCTATGGCTTGCAGGCCAGTGCCGAGATCACTGCGCGTCAGCTGCGTCTGCACACCGGCGGCGCGCAGTTCACCCTGGTCACGCCGCAGGGCGAGGCGCCGATTGCGCTGCCGCTGCCAGGCCGCCACAACGTGCTCAACGCACTGGCGGCAACCGGGCTTGCACTCGGTGCCGGCATCGCCTTGCCGGTGATCGCCGACGGTCTGGCGCAGGCGCGCGCGGTAGCCGGCCGGCAGATTGCGCAGACCTTGCCCAATGGCGCGGTCCTGATCGACGACAGCTACAACGCCAACCCGGGCTCGCTGGATGCGGCCATCGATGCCTTGGCCGCCGCACCTGGCGAAGGCTGGCTGGTGCTGGGCGACATGCGCGAACTCGGCGCCGAAGGCGTGGCACTGCATGCCGCCGCGGGGCGTCGCGCACGTGCGGCCAAGCTGCAGCGGTTGTATGCGCTGGGCGAACTGAGCGCCGCTGCCGCGCACGCGTTCGGCGAGGGCGGGCGTGTGTTCGCCACGCACGCCGAGTTGATCGACGCCTTGCAGGCGGATCTGGTCGATGCCACCAGCCAGCAACAGCAAGTGCCGCAGCACGGATCAGGAAATACGCAGGAACATGCAGTGATTCACCAACAGCAATCGCCATCCACCAACGCGCTTCCGGGCGTCGCCTCCATCACGATCCTGATCAAGGGCTCGCGCGGTAGCGCGATGGACCGCGTCGTCACCGCGCTGCTCGCATCGACGGAGGACGCATCCCATGCTGCTTGAGTTGGCCCGTTGGCTGCAGCAACTGGAGAGCCTGTTCGGGCTGTTCAACTATCTGACCTTCCGCGGCATCCTGGCTGCGCTGACCGCGCTGTTCCTGTCGTTGTGGATGGGCCCGGCGGTGATCCGCAAGCTCGCCCAGTTCAAGGGCGGCCAGCCGATCCGCCAGGACGGCCCGCAAACGCATTTTTCCAAGGCCGGCACGCCGACCATGGGCGGTTCGCTGATCCTGCTCACCGTCACCTTGTCGGTGCTGCTGTGGGGCGATCTGCGCAACCGCTACGTGTGGTTGGTGCTGGCAGTGATGATCTGCTTCGGTGCGATCGGCTGGTACGACGACTGGATCAAGATCGTCAAACGCGATCCCAATGGGTTGAAGTCGCGCTGGAAGTATCTGCTGCAGTCGATCTTCGGTCTGGCCGCGGGCTTGTTCCTGTACTACACCGCCGACGTACCGGCGGCGATCACCTTCTACATCCCGATGTTCAAGTCGATCGCGCTGCCGCTGGCCGGGGTGAGCTTCGTGGTGATCGCCTACTTCTGGATCGTGGGCTTCTCCAATGCAGTGAACCTCACCGACGGCCTGGATGGTTTGGCCATCATGCCGACCGTGCTGGTGGCCTGCGCGCTGGGCGTGTTCGCGTATGCCTCGGGCAACGTGGTGTTTGCCGAATACCTGAAAATCCCGCTGATTCCCGGTGCTGGCGAGCTGATCATCATCTGCTCGGCGATCGCCGGGGCAGGGCTGGGCTTTCTGTGGTTCAACACCTACCCGGCGATGGTGTTCATGGGCGACATCGGCGCGCTGTCGCTGGGCGCAGTGCTCGGCACCATCGCGGTGATCGTGCGTCAGGAGATGGTGCTGGTGATCATGGGCGGCGTGTTCGTGATCGAAACGCTGTCGGTGATGATCCAGGTGGCCAGCTTCAAGCTGACCGGCAAGCGCGTGTTCCGCATGGCGCCGATCCACCACCATTTCGAGCTCAAGGGTTGGCCGGAGCCGCGCGTGATCGTGCGCTTCTGGATCATTTCGGTGGTGCTGGTGCTGATCGGCCTTGCCACGTTGAAGGTGCGCTGATGAACGACATGTCCCGCCAGGCCACACGACTGGACGCCATCGGCGGCCGCTACGACCCGTGGCTGCTCGGGGCGGCAGTCACGCTCGCCTCGCTGGGCGTGGTGATGGTGGCGTCCAGCTCGATCGAACTGGAAGCCAGCCCGTTCTATTACCTTACCCGCCACCTGCTGTTCCTGGGTGGTGGCATCGCGCTGGCGTTCTGGGCGATGCGCACCGAGCTCAAGACCATCGAACAGCACAACCAGATGCTGTTGCTGGCCTGCTTTGTGCTGCTCGTGGTGGTGTTCGTGCCTGGCCTGGGCAGCACCGTCAATGGCGCCAAGCGCTGGATCAACCTGGGCGTGTCGCGGTTCCAGGTGGTCGAATCGGTGAAGGTGTTCTACATCATCTGGCTTGCGAGCTATCTGGTGCGGTTCCGCGACGAGGTCAACGCGACCTGGCAGGCGATGCTCAAACCGGTATTTGTGGTCGGCTTCTTGGTCGGCCTGTTGCTGCTGCAGCCGGACTTCGGCTCCTCGATGCTGCTGCTGAGCGTGACCGCCTGCATGCTCGTGCTGGGCGGTGCGCCGATCGGGCGCATCATCCTGCCGATCCTGCTGCTGCTGCCGGCCCTGGTGGCATTGGTGATCTTCGAGCCGTACCGCATGCGGCGCGTGACCTCCTTCATGGACCCGTGGGTGGATCAGCTGGGCTCCGGTTACCAGCTGTCCAACGCCCTGATGGCCATCGGCCGCGGCCAGTGGACCGGCGTGGGCCTGGGCGCTTCGGTGCAGAAGCTCAACTACCTACCCGAATCGCATACCGACTTCATCTTCTCGGTGATCGCTGAGGAGCTGGGCTTTGTGGGCGTGTGCGGCGTGATCGGGCTCTACGCGCTGCTGGTCGGTCGCGCCTTCTGGCTGGGCATGCGCTGCGTGGAGATGAAGCGGCATTTCTCCGGCTATATCGCCTTCGGCATCGGCCTGTGGATCGCGATGCAGAGCTTCGTGTCGATCGGCGTCAACCTGGGCATCCTGCCGACCAAGGGGCTGACCCTGCCGCTGATTTCGTCGGGCGGCTCATCGGTGCTGATGACCTGTCTTGCGATGGGTGTGCTGCTGCGGGTGTCCTACGAAGCCGATCGCGCCGAGCGCCTGCGCAGCAAGTTGTCTCCGCAGGGCGCGGCCACCTCGCCAGCTGAGCCGGCCGAGCCGGTGGTCGATTCGGTGCCGCCGGCGTACGCGCCTGCGCACAAGCCGCAGCGCGACACTGGCGCTACGCCCACGCCGGCCGCTCCCCCGGTTGCCGCCTACGTAGCGCCGGCGTCGGCCATCCTGCGCGGCACCAGCCGCATGCAACCGCGTGTGGAACCGACCTTCGGGAGGATTGCGTGAGCGTTTCTGCCCATGCCGCGCAAATGCCCGCACCGTCGTCTGCGATGATGCGGCCGGTCATGATTCTGGCTGGCGGCACCGGCGGGCACATCTTCCCGGGCTTGGCCGTGGCCAAGGTGCTGCGCGCGCGCGGCGTGCCGGTGACCTGGCTGGGCGCCGATGGCGCCATGGAAACCCGCCTGGTGCCACAGCACGATATTCCTATCGATACGCTGGCCATCAGCGGCTTGCGCGGCAAGGGCGTGGTGAAGCTGCTCGGTGCGCCGGTGCGGGTGATGCGCGCGGTGCGCGCTGCCGGCTTCGTGCTGCGCAAGCGCCGTCCGCGTGCGGTGATCAGCTTTGGCGGCTTTGCGGCCGGCCCGGGCGGCCTGGCTGCGCGCCTGCTCGGTGCGCCATTGCTGGTGCACGAACAGAATCGCGCCCCCGGCATGACCAACAAGGTGTTGTCGCGTTTCGCGCGCCGCGTGCTGACCGGGTTTCCGGGCAGCTTTGCTGGCGAAGAAGCGGTAGGCAACCCGGTGCGTGCAGAAATCGCTGCATTGCCGGCGCCGGCCGATCGCTTGGTGGGCCGCACCGGCCCGGTACGCGTGCTGGTGCTGGGCGGCAGCCAGGGCGCGCGTGTGTTGAACCAGGCGGTGCCGACAGCGCTGGCTGCACTGGGTCACCCGGAGGTCGAGTTGCGCCATCAGTGCGGCGAGAAGCTGCGCGCCGAAGCCGAAGCGGCCTACCTGCAGGCAGGCGTCAACGCCAGCGTCGAACCCTTCATCGCCGACATGGCCGCGGCCTATGCCTGGGCCGATCTGGTGGTGTGCCGCGCTGGCGCATCCACCCTGGCCGAACTATGCGCCGCCGGTGTCGGCAGCGTGCTGGTGCCGTTCGCCGCCGCCGTGGACGACCATCAAACCCGCAATGCCGAATACCTGGTCGGCGCCGACGCCGCCGTGCTGCTCAAGCAGGACGACAGCCTGGCAGTGCGCTTGCAGCAGGTGTTGCAGACGTTGCTCGCCGACCCGACTCGTCGCCTCTCGATGGCCAACGCCGCACGCACCCTGGCCAAGCCGGACGCCGCCGAGCGTATCGCCGACATCATTCTTCAAGAGGCCGGGAGTGGAGATGGCCAGCCTCCGGCTGTCCAAGAGCGAGCGGGATTGGGGATTCGCAACAAGCAAACGCACAAACAGGGCAGCATGCAGACATCCGTAAATGGCGACCGTTCGGCGCAGTTGATCGCCACCAATCCCCAATCCCGACTCCCCAATCCCGGCGCCTCCGCAGGAGGTGCCCCGTGATCCGCCGTCTGCAAGACAGTGGCGATTTGGTGCGGGCGTTCCCGCGCGTGCATTTCGTCGGCATCGGCGGTACCGGCATGAGCGGCATTGCCGAGGTGATGCTGACGCTGGGCTATGAAGTGTCCGGCTCGGACAACGCCGACAACGCGGCCACGCGCCGGCTGGCCAAGCTGGGTGCGCGCGTGATGCGCGGCCATTCGGCGGCCAACGTGCTGGGCACCGATTGCGTGGTGGTATCCAGCGCCATCCGCGAAGACAACCCCGAGTTGATGGAAGCGCGCAGCCAGCGCATTCCGATCATGCCGCGCGCGGCGATGCTGGCCGAGCTGATGCGTTTCCGTCGTGGCATTGCGGTGGCAGGCACGCATGGCAAGACCACCACCACCAGCCTGGCGGCTGCGGTGTTGAGCGAAGGCGGGTTGGACCCGACGTTCGTCATCGGTGGCCAGCTGCTGGCTGCCGGTGCCAACGCAAAGCTCGGTGGCGGCCAGTGGCTGGTCGCCGAGGCCGACGAGAGCGATGGCAGCTTCCTGCGCCTGAATCCGTTGATGGCAGTGATCACCAACATCGATGCGGATCACCTGGAAAACTACGGCAACGATTTTGCCCGCGTGCAGGCTGCATTCGCCGAATTCCTGCAGCGCCTGCCGTTCTACGGCCTGGCGTTGCTGTGCATCGACGACCCGGAAGTGGCTGCACTGGCCGGCAAGACGCCGCGCCACGTAATGAGCTACGGCATGAGCGAAAACGCCGACGTGCGCGCCGAAGATGTCGTGCAGGACGGGCCACGGATGCGCTTTACGCTGCGCCTGCCCGAAGGCACCACCACGCCGGTGACGCTGGCCCTGCCGGGCCGTCACAACGTGCTCAATGCGCTGGCGGCTGCCGCAATCGGCTGGCAGCTCGGCGTGGCGCCGGACACCATTGCGCGCGCGCTGGAAAACTTTGCCGGCATCGGCCGTCGGTTCAACGATCTGGGCGAAGTCACCACCAGCAGCGGGGCACGTGTGCGCGTGGTCGACGATTACGGCCATCACCCGCGCGAACTCGAAGCGGTGTTCGCCGCCGCGCGTGGCGGCTGGCCGGACAAGCGTCTGGTCGTCGCCTTCCAGCCGCACCGCTATAGCCGCACCCGCGACCAGTTCGACGCCTTTGCCGCGGTACTCAGCACGGTCGACGCATTGGTGCTGAGCGAGGTCTACCCGGCCGGCGAAGCGCCGATCCCGGGCGCCGATTCGCGCGCATTGGCACGCGCCATCCGTGCGCGCGGCCGCAGCGAGCCAGTGGTCGTCGGCCAGATTGCCGGGCTTGCCGAAGTGTTGCCGGACGTCCTGCAGGACGGCGACCTGCTGTTGATGATGGGCGCCGGCGATATCGGTTACGTGGCCCAGCACATCATCAGCAACGGGTTTGTCGGAGAGCAGGCATGAGCGCGTTGGTCGGCAACGTTCGCACCAGCGATCCGGCAGCCTTTGGACGCGTCGCCGTACTGCTCGGCGGCACCTCGTCCGAGCGCGAGGTGTCGTTGAATTCCGGCAGCAACGTGCTGGAGGCGCTGCGCGCGCGCGGTGTCGATGCGCAGCCGGTGGATGGCATTCCGGCGTTGGCCAAGGCATTGGTCGCGCAGCAGTTCGATCGCGTGTTCAACGTGCTGCACGGACATAACGGCGGCGGCGAAGACGGCATCGTGCAAGGCCTGATGGAAGCCTTCGGCGTGCCCTATACCGGCTCGGACGTGCTGGGCTCGGCGCTGAGCATGGACAAGATCCGTACCAAACAGGTGTGGCTGTCGCTGGGCCTGTCGACGCCGCGCTACGCGCGGCTGGCTGCTGGCGCCAGCGCAGAGGCAATCCATGCCGCTGCACAGCAGATCGGGTTGCCGGTCATCGTCAAGCCGGCAAACGAAGGATCCAGCGTCGGCGTCAGCCGCGTGTTCGACCAGGCGCAGCTCGAAGAAGCAGTGACCCTGGCGGCGCGCTACGACGGTGCGCTGTTGATGGAGCAGTTGATCGAAGGCGACGAACTCACCGTGGCCGTGCTCGGCGACACCGCGTTGCCGTCCATCCGCATCGTGCCCAAGGGCCAGTGGTACGACTACAACGCCAAGTACATCGCCGAGGACACCCAGTACCTGTGCCCTGGCCTGGAAGGCGAGGCCGAAACGCAGATTCGCCAACTCGCGCTGGACGCCTTCCGCGCTGCCGGCTGCCGTGGCTGGGGTCGCGTGGACGTGATGCGCGATGGCAGCAGCGGCCAGCTGTATCTGCTCGAAGTGAACACCGCTCCCGGCATGACCAGCCATTCGCTGGTGCCCAAGGCCGCCCGCCAACTCGACATCGATTTCGAAGAACTGGTCTGGCGCGTGCTGGAGCAGACGCTGTGACGCGGGGATTGGGGATTCGGGATTCGGGATTGGCCAACAGCGACGCGATGCGCGCCCTTGCTGTTGCTGCTGCCGTGACGAATCTCCAATCCCCAATGCCGAATCCCGTGTGCGGAGCACACCAATGAACGCCACCCTACGCATCCTGGCCTGGTTGCTCGCGCTGGCGTTGGTCGCGCTGCCGGTGGTGGCCGTGCTCAATGGCTGGGTCGGTGCCGAGCGCTGGCCATTGGCGAAGTTGCGCGTGTCCGGCGACTTCAAGCGGGTGCCGGCCGAAGAGTTGCGTACGGTGGTGTTGCCGTATGCGCGTGCCGGCTTTTTCGCGGTGAAACTGCAGCAGGCACAGGACGCCATTGCGCGGTTGCCGTGGGTGGAAAGTGCGCAGGTGCGCAAGCGCTGGCCGGATGTGCTGGAAGTGCACGTGACCGAGCACAAGCCGTTCGCGCGCTGGGGTACCGACCGCATGCTGTCCGAGCAGGGCCGGCTGTTTCGCACCCCGCCGCTGTTGAAGGATTTCAAGTTGCCGCAGCTCGGTGGGCCGGACAGCAAGACCCAGGACGTGGTGGCGCTGTACAACGAATCGCGCGCCCTGTTCGCACCGACCGGGCTGGATGTGGAGCGTCTTGAAATGGACGCGCGCGGCAGCTGGTCGCTGGGGCTGAGCAATGGCGTGCAGATCGTGGTCGGCCGCGACGATGCACGCGCACGGCTGCAGCGCTTCGCCCGCGTGCTGCCGCAGCTGTCCGATCCACAGCGCCCGATCGCCCGCGCCGACCTGCGCTACACCAACGGATTTACCGTCGAACGGCAGCGATTGGAGAGTGGGGATTCGGGATTGGAAAAAGCGCAGCCCCGGCATCGCGCAGCACCTTCCGCACCTCCCGTCGCCCAGGCATTTCCGCGTTTTCCCAATCCCGTATCCCGAATCTCGAATCCCGGCTTTAAGACATGAATCGCAAAGGCGACAAATCCCTCATCGTTGGACTGGACATCGGCACCTCCAAGGTCGTTGCGCTGGTCGGCGAATACTCGCCCGGCAATCCGATCGAAGTGATCGGCATCGGTTCGCATGAATCGCGCGGTCTCAAGCGCGGCGTGGTGGTGGACATCGAATCCACCGTGCAGTCGATCCAGCGTGCGGTGGAAGAGGCCGAGCTGATGGCCGGCTGCGAGATCCGCTCGGTGTATGCCTCGATTTCCGGCAACCACGTGCAGTGCAAGAACTCGCCCGGCATCGTGCCGATCCGCGATGGCGAAGTGACCTGGAGCGATCTGGAGCGCGTGCTCGATGCCGCCAAGGCGGTGGCCATTCCGGCCGACCAGCGCATCCTGCATGCGATTCCGCGCGAGTACGTGCTGGACGATTCGCAGGAAGGCATCCGCAACCCGGTCGGCATGACCGGCGTGCGCCTGGAGGTGCATGCGCACCTGGTGGTGTGCGCGCAGTCGGCAGCCGCCAACATCACCAAGTGCGTACAGAAGTGCGGCCTGCAGGTCGACGATCTGGTGCTGTCCTCGCTCGCGTCGTCGGTCGCAGTGCTGACCGCCGACGAACGCGAGCTTGGCGTGGTGCTGGTGGACATCGGCGCCGGTACCACCGATCTGGCGGTGTACGTGCAAGGCGCGATCTGCCACACCGCTTCGTTGCCGATCGCCGGTGACCATGTCACCAACGACATTGCGCACATGCTGCGCACGCCGACGCCGGAAGCCGAGCAGATCAAAGTGCGTTACGCCTGCGCGCTGGCACAGCTGGCCACCGCCGAAGAAAGCATCCAGGTGCCGTCGGTGGGCGACCGCCCGCCGCGCCGCATGCCGCGCCACGCACTCGCGCAGGCGGTGCAGGGCCGTTACGAGGAAATCTTCGAGATGGTGCAGGCCGAACTGCGTCGTTCGGGCTTCGAAGAAATGGTGCGCGCCGGCATGGTGCTTACCGGCGGTGCCTCGAAGATGGAAGGCGTGGTGGAACTGGCCGAAGAAATGTTGCAGATGCCGGTGCGCGTGGGCATTCCGCAGCACGTCACCGGCCTGGGCGAAGTCGTCGGCAACCCGGTACACGCCTCCGGCGTAGGCCTGCTGCTGATGGGCAGCCAGATCGAACACCCGCGCCGGCCATCGATTCCGACCGGGCGCGCAGGCAGCTTGTTCAAGAAATTGAAGAATTGGTATCGCGGGGAATTCTGAATGCCGGGATTCGGGATTGGAAAGAGCAAGAGCAAGAGCGAAAGGCAAAGCGGCGGCGGTTGCGAAGATTAAGTAGAGAGCGGCGAGCAGGTAGGCGATAAAATTATTTGCAGGCATTGCGTCGAGGAGTAGGTGACACGAGCCGTGGAGCGCAACAGCGAATCTACGGCCCCGGCACACGAATCCCGACTTTCAAACAACAACACTCGCCGTGGTGCGGAGTGGGCAGGGACCCTCGCTTGTGCGAATCCCCAATCCCCATTCCCCAATCCCGGCTCAAGAGGACACTGACATGGCACATTTCGAACTGATTGAAAAAATGGCTCCCAACGCGGTCATCAAGGTGGTTGGCGTCGGCGGCGGCGGTGGCAATGCCGTTGCGCACATGGTCAACACCAACGTCGACGGCGTGGAATTCATCACCGCCAATACCGACTCGCAGGCCATCAAGAACTGCGGCGCCAAGCTGCAGCTGCAGCTCGGCACCAACGTCACCAAGGGCCTGGGCGCAGGCGCGAATCCGGAAGTCGGCCGTCAGGCCGCGCTGGAAGATCGCGAGCGCATCATGGACGCGCTGCAGGGTGCGGACATGGTCTTCATCACCGCCGGCATGGGCGGCGGCACCGGTACCGGTGCGGCACCGGTGGTTGCGCAGCTGGCCAAGGAAATGGGCATCCTGACCGTGGCCGTGGTCACCAAGCCGTTCCCGTTCGAAGGCCGTCGCCGCATGCAGGTGGCGCTGAAGGGCATCGAGGAACTGAGCCAGCATTGCGATTCGCTGATCACCATTCCCAATGAAAAGCTGATCACCGTGCTGGGCCGCAACGCCACCATGATCCAGGCGTTCCGCGCTGCCAACGACGTGCTGCAGGGCGCCGTGCAGGGCATCGCCGACCTGATCGTGCGCCCGGGCCTGATCAACGTCGACTTCGCCGACGTGCGCACCGTGATGTCGGAAATGGGCCTGGCCATGATGGGCACCGGTTCGGCACGCGGCGACGATCGCGCGCAGGCCGCTGCCGAAGCCGCCATCCAGAACCCGCTGCTGGACGACGTGAACCTGGCCGGTGCCAACGGCATCCTGGTCAACATCACCGCCGGCCCGGACTTCACCATGTCCGAGTTCGACGAGATCGGCCGCACCATCGAAGCGTTCGCGTCGGAAGATGCCACCGTGGTCGTCGGTACCGTGCTCGACCCGGACATGCAGGACGAAGTGCGCGTGACCGTGGTGGCCACCGGCCTGAACCGCGCGGTTGCCCGCCAGGCCCAGCGTCCGGACCAGCGCGCGCCGATCAAGCTGGTGCGCAACGCCACCACCGGCCAGCCGGAATTCGGCGACTTCGACACCACCAGCGGCGATGCGGTGTCCAAGGCCGTGGGCGGCAGCATGGGGCTGGGCCTGCGCCGTCCGAGCAGCGACTCGGTCGGCAGCGGCAGCCACAACGGCGGCGGCTCCTCGACGCCGGCGGCGGACCTGCCCAACGATTATCTGGATATCCCGGCGTTCCTGCGCCGCCAGGCCGACTGAGGATCGTCGGCTGCGTCGCTACGGTGACGTAGCCCGTCCCGCCCGGAGCCCGCTTCGGGTAGCACTGCCATGTCATGTCATTCCTGCCGGATCGGTGCCGATCCGGCAGCTTTTGTTATCGCGTGACTGACTGATTACGGTTGCCGTCACGCGCGACTTGTTAAAATTCGGATAATCTCAGCGGATTAGACAGTCGGTTCAGCGTCTGTCTGCATTGTTCATCCAGACTTCGCATATGACCCAGCAACGCACTCTCAAGAACACCATTCGCGCCACCGGCGTCGGCCTGCACAGCGGCGACAAGGTGTACATGACGTTACGGCCGGCTCCGGTCGATCATGGCGTGGTGTTCCGACGGGTGGACCTGGAACCGGTCGTCGAAGTCCCCGCAGATGCCGAACTGGTCACCGAGACCACGCTGTGCACCGGGCTGACCTGCAACGGCGCCAAGATCCAGACCGTCGAACATCTGATGTCCGCATTGGCGGGCCTGGGTGTGGACAACGTCATCGTCGAGCTGTCTTCGGCCGAGTTGCCGATCATGGACGGCTCGTCCGGCCCGTTCGTGTTCCTGCTGCAGTCGGCAGGCATCGTCGAACAGAGCAAGCCCAAGCGCTTCATCCGGATCAAGCAGACGGTAGAAGTGCGCGACGGCGACAAGGTGGCGCGTTTTGAGCCCTACGAGGGCTACAAGCTCGGCTTCACCATCGAATTCAATCACCCGATGATTCCGGCCAAGCAGTCGCGCCAGGAAATCGAGTTCTCCACCTCGGCGTACGTCAAGGAAATTTCGCGCGCGCGCACCTTCGGTTTCATGCGCGACCTTGAGTACATGCGCGAGCGCAATCTGGGCCTGGGCGGTTCGATGGACAACGCCATCGTGCTGGACGAGTTCCGCGTGCTCAACGAAGACGGCCTGCGCTACACCAACGAATTCGTGCGGCACAAGATCCTGGACGCCATCGGCGACCTGTATCTGGCTGGCGGCGCCATCCTCGGCGCCTACGAAGGCTTCAAGTCCGGCCACGCCCTCAACAACAAACTGGTGCGTGCGCTCCTGGCCGACCAGACCGCCTGGGAATGGGTCAGCTTCCCGGAAGGCACCGAACAACCACCGGTCACCTACGCCAGCCCGGTCTACGCCTGATGTCAGGGAATGCCCTGGTTGGCGTTCAAAGTGTGAACGCGCTCGAATTTCCGACCCGTTCTTAACATTTATTTAAGACTTCTCTAACTCCTGCGGGCCACATGCCCGCTAGGATGCGTCGGGTCGTGTGCGGTCTTCGCAACGCTTTCACGCACTGGCGGCCGCTCCGGATGGGCGGCATGGCTTCACCGTTTGGTCGGCAACACGTCCTGCAGGGAAGCCAACGCGTCGCGCAAGCCTTTGTGCGTCGCCTCGGAAACAGGTTTGGGACGGTCGCGGTTCTGCTGCGTTGGGGAATGCAGCGGCACGGTTGCGGTCTTGACGGTCACCGCGGTGGCCTTCAGTCCGACGGATCGGGCGGCATCCAGGATTTGGGTTTCGGCAAGCCGCACCTTGGCATGCCAGACCGGCGAATCCACCAGAAAAACGAGCTGTTCGCCTCGGACATTGGCCAACCGGCAACGGGTCGCCAGATGAGGTGGCAACAGGGGGCGCAACTGCCGGTCCAGCGCATCGAGCCACAAGGCTCGGCGCAAGGGGTCGCCAGCCTTTTCCCCCAGCGCGGCCTCGATGGCCGGTTGTGGAGTGGAAGGGTTGCGTGCGTTGGACTTGGGCTTGGACATGACACTCATATGGCGTTGAAAAAAGTTGTAATCAAATCGCGGCAGACCCGGGCGCAGCGTGTGGCCCGACAGTTCCAGGACTTTGCAGCGGATCGACCGATGGTGGTGCTTGGCGCGGTATTGGGCCTGGGCATGTTGATCGGCGTCGGTGCCAGCACCGCCACCGGCATGGTGACCAATTTGGCGCTGCAGGCCAAGGTTGCGCAGCAGCAGGCCGAGCTGGCCCAGGCGCAGCGCGCCTCGCAGGCGCAGGTCAACGCACTGGCCGCCCGGCTGGGCGAGCTGCAGGCGCAGGCCACCCGCCTCAACGCGTTGGGCGAGCGCCTGACCGAAATGGGCAAGTTGAAGGACGGCGAGTTCGACTTCGACGAGCCGGTCGGCGTCGGTGGCGGCGATGAGCCGGTCAGCGACATGCCGGTGAAAGACCTCAAGGAGACGCTCGGGCAAGTGGAGCAGCAGTTCTCCGCCTCCGGCCAGCAATTGAACGTACTGGCCTCGCTGATGTTCGATCATCAGCTGGAGCAGAATTCGGTGCCCTCGCGGATGCCGATCCGCAACACCTACATCACCTCCGGTTTCGGCGGCCGCGCCGATCCGTTCGACGGTGGTTCGGCCTTCCACAAGGGCGTGGACTTCCATGCCAACGTGGGCGACCCGGTGCTGTCGGTGGCCGATGGCGTGGTCAGCTACGCCGGCGTACGCGGTGGTTACGGCAACGTGGTCGAAGTGGATCACGGCAATGGCTATGTGACCCGCTACGCGCACAACTCGCGCCTGGTGGTGAAGGTGGGCGATCTGGTGCGCGCCGGCCAGCAGGTCGCGCGTGCCGGTTCCAGCGGCCGCTCCACCGGTGCGCACGTGCATTTCGAGGTCTGGGCGGATGGGCGCGTGGTCAATCCGCGCAAATTCCTGGGCGAAGCCACGCCGGTGGGACGTCAGGGGCGCGGTTGACGGGGGCGCGGGCCGCGCTTGATTCGTGAAGGCCCGCCCCAAGCTACAATAGGGTGTTGCCATCGACAGGGCGCAGTGCGCCCTGTTTCGTTTACGGCGGTCGGGTCTGTGGGGACCGGCGTCGGTCAAACCGTTCCTTTTCAACCGGTTTCTTCAATGATCAACAGTCTGCTTACCCGTGTCTTTGGCAGTCGTAACGAACGCCAGCTGCGCCAGCTCAACCGCCTCGTCACCCAGATCAATGCGCTGGAGCCGACGATCGAGAAGCTCTCCGACGCCGAGCTGCAAGCCAAGACTCCGGAGTTCAAGCAGCGGCTTGCCGCCGGGCAGTCCCTGGACAAGATTCTTCCCGAAGCCTTCGCGGTATGCCGCGAGGCCAGCCGACGCGTGCTGGGCATGCGCCATTACGACGTGCAGCTGATCGGCGGCATGGTGTTGCACCTGGGCAAGATCGCCGAGATGCGCACCGGCGAAGGCAAGACCCTGGTGGCCACGCTGCCGGTGTACCTCAATGCGCTGCAGGGCGAGGGCGTGCACGTGGTCACGGTCAACGACTACCTGGCGCGCCGCGACGCCGCGCAGATGGGCAAGCTGTACAACTGGCTGGGCCTGAGCGTGGGCGTGGTGTACCCGGGCATGCCGCACAGCGACAAGCGCGAGGCCTACGGCGCCGACATCACCTACGGCACCAACAACGAATTCGGCTTCGATTACCTGCGCGACAACATGGCGCTGTCGCGCGCAGACCGTTACCAGCGCAACCTGCATTACGCGATCGTCGACGAAGTCGACTCGATCCTGATCGACGAAGCGCGCACCCCGCTGATCATCTCAGGCCCGGCCGACGAATCGCCGGAGCTGTACATCCGCGTCAATCGCATCGTGCCGCAGCTGACCAGGCAGGAAAGCGAAGAAGGCGAAGGCGATTTCTGGATCGACGAAAAGGGCAAGCAGGTGCATCTGTCCGAGGCGGGCATGGGCCACGCCGAAGAGTTGCTGTTGCAGGCCGGCATCCTGGAAAACGCCGAAGACGGGCTGTATGCCGCGCAGAACCTGAGCGTTGTGCATCACCTCAACGCGGCGCTGCGCGCGCATGCCATCTATCAGCGCGATGTGGATTACATCGTGCGCGATGGCGAAGTGGTGATCGTGGACGAATTCACCGGCCGCACGCTGTCCGGGCGTCGCTGGTCGGATGGCCTGCACCAGGCGGTCGAAGCGAAGGAAGGCGTGCCGGTCCAGCGCGAGAACCAGACCCTGGCCAGCATCACCTTCCAGAACCTGTTCCGCATGTACAAGAAGCTGTCCGGCATGACCGGTACGGCCGATACCGAAGCCTACGAATTCCAGAGCATCTACGGCCTGGAAGTGGTGGTGATTCCGACCAACCGCCCGACCGTGCGCAAGGACCATCCGGACCAGGTGTTCCTCAACCGCAAGGGCAAGTTCAACGCGGTGCTGGCCGACATCGAAGATTGCGCCAAGCGCGGCCAGCCGGTGCTGGTGGGAACCACCTCGATCGAGACCTCGGAGATGCTGTCCGAGCACCTGCGCAAGGCCGGGGTCAAGCACGAAGTGCTCAACGCCAAGCAGCACGAGCGCGAAGCGACCATCGTGGCCAACGCCGGCCAGCCGGGCGCGGTGACCATCGCCACCAATATGGCCGGTCGCGGTACCGATATCGTGCTGGGCGGCTCGTTGGAATCGGAGTATCACGCCCTCGGCGAAGACGCCAGCGAAGATGCGCGCTTCAAGATCAAGACCGAATGGCAGCGTCGTCATGACGCGGTCAAGGCGGCCGGCGGCCTGCACATCATCGGTACCGAACGCCACGAGTCGCGGCGTATCGACAACCAGCTGCGTGGCCGTGCCGGTCGTCAGGGCGACCCGGGTTCGTCGCGCTTCTATCTGTCGCTGGAAGACAACCTGATGCGCATCTTCGCCTCGGACTGGGTCCAGAAGGCGATGCGCATGATGGGCATGAAGGAAGACGACGTCATCGAAGACCGCCTGGTCAGCCGGCAGATCGAAAAGGCGCAACGCAAGGTGGAAGCGCACAACTTCGACATTCGCAAGAACCTGCTGGATTTCGACGACGTCAACAACGATCAGCGCAAGGTGATCTACGCCCAGCGCGATGAATTGCTGGACGCCGAGTCGGTCAAGGACAACGTCGACGGAATTCGCGGCGATGTGATCTACGACCTGGTCGCACGCTTCGTGCCGCCCAATTCGGTCGACGAACAGTGGGATCTGAAGGGCCTGGAAGCCACGCTGGAGTCGGAGCTGGGCATGACCTTGTCGCTGACCGACATGGTGCGTGCGCAGGAAGAAATCGACGCCGAGCAGATCGCCGCCAAAGTGCAGACAGCGGTGGATGCGCACTTCGCCGAGAAGGAAGCTGCGATCGGCGCGGACACCATGCGCGCGCTTGAAAAGCACGTGATGCTGACCGTGCTCGACCAGGGCTGGAAGGAGCATCTGGCCAAGATGGATTACCTGCGCCAGGGCATCTACCTGCGCGGTTACGCGCAGAAGCAGCCCAAGCAGGAATACAAGAAGGAAGCCTTCGAGCTGTTCTCCGAGATGCTGGAGAACGTCAAGCGCGAGGTGATCAATCTGCTGGCGCGCGTACGCATTCGCAGCGAAGAAGAAGTGGCCGAACTGGAAGAGCAGGAACGTCTCCAGGCGCAGGCGCGCTTGATGGCCTCGCAATTCCAGCACCAGGATGTGGGTGGCTACGGCGCCGAGGAGGAAGTGGAGCAGATGCAGGGCGGCAACGCGCCTGTGCCGGTGTCGCAGGTCACCCGCGACGAACCCAAGGTGGGCCGCAACGACCCATGCCCGTGCGGCAGCGGCAAGAAGTACAAGCATTGCCACGGTCAACTCAGCTGATGCTGAGTTGACCGTGGAGCAGCCCGCTTTGCGGGCTGCTCACCCGCTATCCGCGTTGCCGATAGCGGGCTCATGGTGCTGCTTCCGACCCCCTGCGCCTTCGGCGCGCCCTCCCTACCAAGGGGGGCTTTGCTTTCGGAACTATCGCGATGCTTTGCGAGCTACGAGGTTAAGCGGTAAGTGCGGCGTTGATCTGCTGCTCTGAGGCGGAGATTTGGGATTGGGGATTGGCAACGCCTGTGCAACGCCTGCGTTAGCAAATCCCGAATCTCCGATCCCGGCCTCATTGCGCTGTACCGCTCACTCGCGGCACTCTTGCCGCCATGCCTGATTCTCTTCGATCCATTCACGTCGTTGCCGGCGTGATCACCGACCCCCGCGGGCGCATCCTGCTGACCCGCCGCACCGAAACGCGCGACATGCCTGGCCTGTGGGAATTTCCGGGCGGCAAGCGCGAGCCTGGCGAGACCTCCGAACAAGCGTTGGTGCGCGAGCTCAACGAAGAGCTCGGCATTGAGGCGCAGGTGGGCGATTGGGTGATGGAAGTGCCGCAGCTCTATCCGGACAAGCGGCTGCGCCTGGAAGTACGTCATATCACGAGCTGGAAAGGCAGCCCGCGCGGCCGCGAAGGCCAGGCCATGACCTGGGTGGCGGCAGACAAGCTGGCCCGCTATTCGATGCCGCCGGCCGACGTGCCGGTGGTGGGCGCGCTACGGCAGCCCGACCGTTACCTGATCACGCCCGAGCCGGAGGACGAGGCGCGCTGGCTGGAGGGCCTGGAGCTCGCATTGCACAACGGGATCACCCGGATCCAGCTGCGTGCGCGGCAGCTTGCGCCGGCGCGTTGGCAGGCGTTGTTGCAGCAGGTGATGCGCCTGCGTGGTCGCGCGCGTGCGCAACTTTTGCTCAATCGCGATATCGCGCTGGCTGCGGATCTGGGTATTGGCGTGCACCTGGGATCGGAGCAGCTGGCCGGTCTGCAGGAACGCCCGCTGCCTGCAGACCGACTCGTGGCTGCGTCGTGCCATGGCTTGGACGACCTGCGCCACGCCCAACGGATCGGCTGCGACTTTGCGGTGCTGGGCCCGGTGCAGGCGACCGCGTCGCATCCGGGCGCCACACCGATCGGCTGGGACGGTTTCGAGACCTTGCGCGAACAGGTCTGGCTGCCGATCTACGCGCTCGGCGGCATGCAGGGCGAAGATGTGCGTCAGGCGCGCTCGCATGGTGCGCAGGGTATCGCGGCGATCCGCGCGCTCTGGCCGCAATGAGCGCACCGCAGCGTCTGACGGCCGAACCGCCAGCGCAATGCCTTCGATCCCTGTTGCGGCGTGCAGCGGTCCTGCGGTGATCCCGCGCCGCCGGATGCCACGCATACGCTGCTAGAACGTCACCCAGAAGCAGTTGTATTGCCTGCGTAGCCGCAGCACGCTGCGCGCCGGCGTGCCGCTGGCGAGGTTCTGTTCCAGCCGCAGTCCCCAGGGGCGCGGGCGGCTGGGCGGGGTAGGCAGTGGCGCGTCGATGGCGCTGCCATCCAGCGACGATGTGGGCGCGGTGGTGTCGGCGTCCCAGGTGGGGGTGTCGCTTTGCGGATACATCGGCACGATATCCAGCAACGGGCGCTGCACGATGGCTTCCAGCCGGCTCAGCACCTGATTGGCGGCGGCATCGGATTGACCGCTCCACAGGTACAGGCTGGACAGGCGGTTGACGTCGCGGCTGTCCACCGCCAATTGCAGCAACGACACCAGTTCGCTCAGCCGCCGCGGGCAGCCGTAGCGATACAGGCCGGTATTGCCCTGCGGGCGGATGGCAGGCAGTGCGCGGCTGGCCGCGCCGACGTCTTCGCAGCGCCGGTCGGTGAACAGGGTTTGCCCGTCCGGCGCGACGCAGCGATGGATTTCCTGCGCCTGCACGCGCGCGGCGGGACAGGCGCAGAGCAAGAACAACAGGGGCAGAAGGCGATGCATCGGCGCAGCGTAGCCGGGTAAGCGTGAGCTGGCGACATACATGCGCGCGGGTGTGCGAGGGCGACGACTGGAATGCGAAGCAGGTGCTCAGCGTCCGAGCAGCTGCAACACCTGCGTGGTCGGCTTGGCCAGATTGAGGGTGTAGAAATGCAATGCCGGCGCGCCACCTGCGATCAGGCGCTGGCACAAGGCGGCCACGACCTCTGCGCCGAAGGCGCGCACTGCGTCGGCGTCGTCGCCGTAGGACTGCATCTTCTTGCCGATCCAGCGTGGAATCTCTGCGCCGCATTGCTCGGAAAACCGCCGCAGCTGCGAGAAATTGGAGATCGGCATGATGCCGGGAATGATCGGTATCTCCACGCCCATCCGCTGCACTGCGTCGCGGAAATGAAAGTAGGCATCGGCGTTGTAGAAATACTGGGTAATGGCCGCATCGGCGCCGGCATCGACCTTGGCCTTGAAATAGCGCAGGTCGCTGAGCGCGTCGGCCGCCTGCGGATGGGTTTCCGGATAGGCGCCGACTTCGATCCGGAACGCGGCGCCGTGCTCGGCGCGGATGAAGGCGATCAGGTCCGAGGCGTAACGCAGGTCGCCCGGATGGCCCATGCCCGACGGCAGGTCGCCACGCAGCGCAACGATGCGGGTGCAGCCGATGGCGCGATACAGCTTGAGCAGCTCGCGGATTTCCTGCCGGCTGCCGCCGACGCAGGACAGGTGCGGCGCCGCTTCGAAGCCATGCTTCTGCTTGAGGTGGCGTACCGTTTCGGAGGTGTAGCTGAGCGTGGAGCCGCCGGCGCCGAAGGTGCACGACACGTACTCCGGCGCGTAGCCCTTCAACCTGGCTGCAGTGCGGTCCAGTTGCGCGCGCTGATCATCGGTCTTGGGCGGGTAGAACTCGAAACTGAGATGCGTCATCGCGGCGGTTCCGGCGGATCGTCTGGCGATAATATCGCTTCATCGCGATGAATGCATATCAGATTGCGACGGTTCCGATGCGCACTGTCGCAGGGCCGGTGAGGGCGGCAGCACGCGGAATGGCAGGTTGGCATAGCCGGCGCGGCCGGCGTCATCGCGCACTTCCACAAACAAGCGGTAATTGCCCGGCGGTGGTGCGACCAAACGCACCTGCTCGCCCGTAGCGCGTGCGCCGTTGCGACCACCGGGCATGCGGTTCGGCGCAATGGCGGCATCGACCAGCGGTGGCAACGTCTCGGGGTCGCCCCCGATGCTGCGCGCGGTGCTTTCGCTGCGCACGTGCCAGTCGTAGCGCAGTACGGATGCGCCGCTGGCACGAATGCGTGCGGTCACGGCCTGGCCCGGGCGAAGGCTCACGCTGTCGGTGGCGCGTTGGCCAGCCAGCGTGAGCGCCGCTACCGTTGGCGCCCTGGTGTCTGGCCATTGGCCGGTCCACAGCAATTGCAATGTGTCCACGCTGGGCGTGGCCTCGCCCGAAGGCAGGAACAAGCCATACCAGGTGGGCGTGCGCTCCTGCTTGTCGCCCCACAGGAACACGAACGAGCCCAGCCCCTGTCGGGTATCGCTGGCGATGTCGCTGCGGTAGCGCTGTTCCAGCAATAGCGCCTTGCGCGTGCTGTCGTCTTCGATCGGTGCGCCCCAGCGAGTGGTCGGCGATTCCCAATGCCCGGTGGGGCCCCACTCGGTGACCACGTAAGGACCGCGCCACCCGCTCTCGTGCAGCTTCTGCGGCAGCGCTGCGATATCGCCGTAAAGCTGCACGGCGATCAGGTCCAATGCCGGCGCGCGCGTCTTGAGTTGGTCGATCAGCTGCTTGTCGAAACCGGCCAGCGTGGTGGTGACCGGATGATCCGGGTCGATGGCATGGATCGCCTCGGCGATCTCGCCGACCGCGTTCCAGACCTTGGGATTGGTGTAATCCAGATTGAGTTCGTTACCGACCACCCACATCAGCACCGCCGGATGCGCCGCCGATTGCCGTACCTGCGCGAGGACGCGCTGCAGTTGCTGTTTTACGGCCGCTGCATCGTCGTAATCGAAGCCATGTCGCTGGTTGCCGAGCTCGATGCCGACCGCCACTTTCAGGCCGTTGCGTTGTGCGCGATCGAGCAGGGCGCGCTGGCGTTGCGGGTCTGGATCCACGCGCCAGGTGCGCAATGCATTGCCGCCGCGTGCGGCCAGCGTTTCCGTGCTGCCATTGCCCAGGCCGGCACCCTTGATCACGAAGGGAGCGCCATCCACCAATAAGCGGTAGCCGTCTGCTTCCTGCGCAATGCGCACCTGCGCCGCGCTGACCTGCGTGCTCGCGGACAGTGCAAACACGCAAAGGGCGATGACGCGCGCGTTCCATGGCAGTTGCATGGCGGCGACTCCTGGTGGTTAACAAGACACCAGCATAGGCTTGGACACCGAGGTGCGGGCGGCCGCGCAGCATCTGCCTGGTTGGGGTTGCTTGCGGGCAATCGCATCCGGTTCTGGGGGTTTCTGTGCTGCCATCGCGCGCTTGCGTGCTTAAACCTGCGGCGCATTCGGCGAGCGCAAGCATTTCGCTTCATTTAGTCGCAATGCGACATGCAACAAGAGGCGGTGGGTTTGGCGCCGGCTCGGGGGCGCGTTGGCGCACAGCGTCGACGACCGTGTGCCTGCATTGGCCGAGCAATCCAGGGTGGATGGCGCCACGCTGCTGAGCGATGTTGCCGCATGGCGGTTACCCCGTCTCAGGCCTGTCGTCGAACCCGGCCAACCACTGCGTGCGATGTGGTGTTGGCGGCTGTCGATTCGACGAAGACAGGGTGGACGGCATCTGCATTGCGAGTGCATGGCCTGACTGCAGCCGCCCGATTGTGCGCGTTGATCCTTGCGATGCTGTCGACGATGACCGCTTGTCCAGTGCGCACGGTCTCTGAACACGACGGAGCACCACGACGTTGTCGACGACCCACCATCGCTGGCTTGCCGCTGCCGTGGCAATGCCTGCTGGAAACCGTGGGGTGCATCTGCGCCAGGCGTTGACGTCTGCACGCCTACACTGGGCGCACTTTCCATGGAGCGCTTTCATGAGCGATACCACGATGACCGCCATCGCCATCCGCGACGGCAAGGGCGACGCCGACGCGCTGTACGCCACCGAGCAACCGCGCCCGCGTCCTGCGCCGGGGCAGGTGCTGATCCGCGTGCATGCTGCCGGCATCAATCGCCCCGATCTGCTGCAACGCACCGGGCACTACCCGCCGCCACCTGGCGCGCCGGAAACGCTGGGGCTGGAAATCGCCGGCGAAATCGTCGAGCCGGCTGGTCGCTGGAAGGGGGGCGAGCGCGTGTGCGCACTGCTGGGTGGCGGCGGTTACGCGCAATACGCCGCCGTCGATGCGCGTCACGTCCTGCCGATCCCCGCCGGCATGGATCTGGTGCACGCGGCGGCGTTGCCGGAAACCATCTTCACTGCCTACGCCAATCTGTTCGAACACGGTCGGCTCGCGGCGGGCCAATGGCTGCTGTTGCATGGTGCGACCTCGGGCATCGGCGTTACGGCGATCCAGATGGCCAAGGCGGCGGGCGCGCACGTGCTGGCCACCGCGCGCTCGGCCAGCAAGGCGGCACAGGCGCGCGAGTTGGGCGCCGATGTGGCGATCGATTCCACCACTGCGTCGTTTGTCGAGGTGGCCAAGGCGCACGGCGGCGTGGATGTTGCGCTCGACATGGTGGGCGCTGCGGTCTTCGCCGACACCCTGGAAGCGCTCAACCCGCGCGGACGCATCGTCTACATCGCCTCGCAGGCCGGCGCCACCATCGAGGTGCCGATTCCGGTGCTGATGCGCAAGCAGGCGGTCATTACCGGCTCGACGCTACGCCCGCGCAATGCAGACGAAAAAGCCCGGCTGGCCGCCGAAGTGGAGCGGGTGGTGTGGCCATGGATCGAGCAGGGCAAGCTGCGCGTACTGCTCGACAAGTGCTTCCCGCTGAGCGAAGCGGCTGCGGCGCATCGTTACCTGGAGCAGGGCAGTCACCTGGGCAAGGTGGTGCTGGAGATGTAGCACGTAGCCACTGGCCTCAACCAGCTCGGCGCCAGCGGCTGCAGGCGCCGTGCGCCCGGCGATCGACAAGCGCCGGCCGCGCCACCGCGCAATTGCACAGCTACCTCGGCACGAGGTTCGCGTGTCAGTTCGCGGCCGCATCGTTTTACGCACACAGAGTTCGCACTGTTGCGCCTGAAACCACTGCCGCCTCGTGAGAATCCGCAGCCTGTTAACTCACGATCAATGGCGGCACACGAATGATGACGCGCTCTTTCTCTCAGGCCGTCCTGGCTTGCGCCGTCGCACTGGGTATGACCGGTGTCGCGCAGGCAGCCGAACAGGCACCTGCGCAACTCGCCGTCGGTGGCGCGCTGGCGCCGCAACGCATCCTGCAGGTGGGGTTGGTGCTCAAGCCGCAGGTGACCATGCGTCAGCAACAAGCGGCGGTGGAGCAGTGGTTGACCCGCGATGGCGGCGATCCGGTGTTGCGCGGCCAACTGGCACGCGCATCGGCTGCTTCCACCCGCGATATCGCACAGGTCAAGGCCTATCTGAGCCGGTATGGCATCACCGATGTACGCCCGGCCGTCGATGGCCGCCTGCTGCAGGTTCGCGCGACAGCGGCGGCATTGCAGGCTGCCCTTGGCACCCCGCTGCGGGCAGTGAGTGCCGATGGCCGCCTCGGCGTTGCCGCTGCTCAGGGCACGGTCGCAGTGCCGGCCGGCTTGCAGGCGGTTGTGCAAGGTGTGGTTGGCCTGGACGGCACGGCCGGCGCCAAGGTCACCCCGCACGGGGCGCCGCTGAGCGCCGCGCGCACATCGTTGTTGAACAGCAGCGCCGTGACGGCCGCCAACAGCGGCGGCGGCGCAGAAGTCGTGCGCCACAGCATCGAAGAGCTCAATAGCGCGTACGGCGCCGATACGCTGGCACCGGCCAGCGATATCGTCGGTGCGGTCATTGCCGCCGGCAATCTGGAAAATACCCTCGCGCGGCTGCAGAGCTTCCAGGACCTGCACGGCCTGCACACCCCGGTCACGGTGGTGACCGTGGGCGACCCTAGCGCGCCGGGTTACCAGTCCGATGCCGCCAGCAAGGATTCGGAAGTCGAGTGGGACATGGATACCCAGTTGCTGGTCGGCAGCGCCGGCGGGTTGAAGCGCCTGATCATCTACAACATCCCGGACTTTTCCTGGAAGAGCATGATCGATGGCATGGCGCGCGCGGCCGACGACAACCTGGCCCGCGTGGTCAGCATGTCGATCTATGGGCAGGAAATCCAGGTCAACGACGCGGTCTTCCAGGCCATGGACGCCAGCCTGACCAAGGCGGTGCGTCAGGGGCAGAACTTCCTGATCTGCAGCGGCGACGACGGCGTCTACCTGCCGCTGAGCGCACGCGCCAACGCGCCTTATTACGACACGCTGGCGGGGCGCCCGGACCTGCGCCAGGTCGGTTGGCCGGCTTCGCACCGCTACGCGATTGCGGTGGGCGCCACCGAGTTGCTGACCCAGGGCGGCAACCCCGGCAGCTACGCCTCCGAGCGCGTCTGGAATGCCGGTGTCGGCCGCCACCTCAGCCAGGGCGGCCTCAGCAAGATTGCCTATGCGCCGCAGTGGCAGCGCACCCTGCTGCCGGGGCAGACGGCCTCCGGCTACCGCGCTGTGCCCGACGTCAGCTTCAATGGCTCGTTCTACAGCAGTGCGCAGATCCGCGGCACCGATGCGCAAGGGAACGAGGCTGCCTGGTATGTGTGGGGGACCAGTGCCGCCACCCCGACCTTCGCCGGCTATATCGCCCGGCTGTTGCAGTCGCATCCCACTCTGGGCTTCGTCGCGCCGCAGATCTATCAGTACGCGAGCCAGCGTCACGATGCGCAGCGCGCCCATGACGTGGTGGTCGGCAGCAATGGCCTGTATCGCGATGGATACAACGCGAGCTACGGTTGGGACTTCGCGTCGGGTTGGGGCAGCATGAACATCGGCGACTTCGACCGTTTCCTGACGCAGGCAGCGCCATGACCTTCACTGCGCATGGCGAGCTCGCTGTCGCTGCGCATTAACCCACCGATATTCCAACGTTGCGTAGCGGCGGTGCTGGTTACCGTGGCGGCGTACAGTCGACCACCGCTTCGATGTGGTGGCCGTCCGGGTCGATGACGAACGCGGTGTAATAGTCATCGCCATAATCCGGTCGCAAGCCGGGTGCGCCATTGCAGTGACCGCCGTGCCGTAGCGCGGCTCGGTGAAACGCGTCCACGGCGGACGCGTCGGTGGCGGCAAATGCCAGATGGATTCCGACCCCCGGGGCACATTGCGTTGCCTGGCGTTGTTTCAACGCCAGGCAATCGTCGCCACCGGGCCTGCCATCGCCGACCGCCTGGTCGAGCGTGCCTGGCTCCAGATCGGACCACACCCGCACATAGCCAGGCGCACCCAGCGTTGCGTCGAAAAATTCGGCGGATATCTCGATCGTACGAACGCCCAGCGAAACGTGATGCAACATCGGTGCAGCCTTCGATGGCGACGGCACATCGGCGTGCCGGCAGCGATACTTGTCTGCACGCGCGCCGGCGTCAATCGCATGCTGCAAAAGAGGCTAGTGGCGTGTGGTCGAGCACCGCCAATTCCAACCGCCGCGCCGACACCATCTGCAGCCGTCGCGCATTGTCTTCGTGGCGCAACTGAGCAGGCCCGGTAGGCAGCGGCTGGCATACAGGTATAGCAAAACAAGCAGGAGAGATGTCTCGCAGTGGGCTGCACGCTGACCGTACACTGCGCCGTCGCGTGCGCTCTCCGCATCGCGCCGCTGCAGCATTGGCCAGGCAGTGTGCGTGCAGGCGTTCGCATCGGTGGCCACCCCTACCAGCACGAAGGTTTCGATGAAGCATCCAGACGCATTGCGTATCGCCCTTGTCGGGATCGGCAAGATCGCCCGCGACCAGCACGTGCCGACCATCGCCGCGCGCGACGATGTGCAGCTGGTGGCCACCGTGAGCCGGCATGGCACGGTCGACGGTGTGCCTGCCTATCACACCCTGGAAGACGCATTTGCCGCCCAGCCGCAGATCGAAGCGGTGGCCTTGTGCACGCCACCGGTCGGACGGCACGCTTTGGCGCAGGCCGCGTTGATGGCCGGCCGCCATGTGTTTCTGGAGAAGCCGCCGGCTGCCACGCTCGCCGAAATTCATGACCTGCAGGACGTGGCGCGGCGTGCGCAACGTAGCCTGTTCACCAGCTGGCATTCGCGTTGCGCAGCCGGTGTCGAGCCTGCCCGTGCATGGTTGGCCGACAAGCAACTCGTGCGCGCGCACATCACCTGGAAGGAAGACATTCGCCACTGGCATCCGGGCCAGGACTGGATTCTGGAACCTGGCGGCATGGGGGTGTTCGACCCCGGCATCAATGCGCTCTCCATCGTGACCCATCTGCTGCCGCGCAGCTTGGCGCTGCGCGACGCCGAGCTGCATACCCCGGAAAACCGCCAGGCGCCGCTGTATGCCAGGCTCGCATTCGTCGACACCGCAGGACTCCCGGTAACGGCCGAATTCGATTTCCTGCAGACCGGCCACCAGCGCTGGGACATCGAAGTGGAAACCACCGCGGGCCTGCTCATGCTCAGCGAAGGCGGGGCCAAGTTGAGCATCGATGGGCAACTTAAGGCGCTGCCAGCGTCCAGCGAATACGACGGCTTGTACGGGCGCTTCGTGCAGCTGGTGCGCGCGGGCCAATCGGAAGTGGATATTGCACCGTTCGTGCACGTGGCAGATGCGTTCATGCTCGGCGCGCGCCATGTCACCGCAGCGTTCGCCTGGTAAGTCGTTCTGCCGCTCGCCAATGGTGAACACCGCTGGTCAATGCCAGCGGTCCTGCGGCCGACTGCGATCGATGGAAGCGGGTTCGGGGCACACAATCGTGCGCCGCTGCCAGCGTCGTCCGCCCACCGCGGTGCGCGGTGCGCAGGAAACGGGCCGACTGCAAGGCGTATTGGCGGTCCATCGACGCGAGTAGGCCTGTACTGCACCCCGCGGCATCCTGGTGCAGTCGATCGGCGCCAGCACGTAAAGACAACGAAGCCCCCATACGCCGGCTGCGTCGGGGGCTTCGCCTTGATCGCCCTGCGGCGTTGGCGTGCAACGTCGCACGCCAACGTCGCAGTCACCATTTCAAACGATGGGAGCACTGCAACGTAGTGCCACCGCCATGCTGTGGTGGCTGCTCAGCGGCGCCACATGCGCGCCCCGCGCGCCGGCAGGGTAAAGGTGTACGAGCTGCTGGAAATGCGCACCACGTTGCCCGAGCCCAACGCGTCCACGTAGTCGGCATTCCAGTACAACACGCTGTTGTTCATTCCCACCGTGGTGGTGACCGGGTTGCCGCACTTGTTGATGCCCACGATGCCCAGGCTGCCGCGACGGAACAGGATGTGGCAGGAGCTGGACGACAAGACCTGCATGTCGGTGCCCTGCACGCCGTTATGGAAGCCGATCATGCGGCGCAGGTCGTCGCGGAGATAGGCGTTGACCCAGCGGTTGTCGCCGCTTTCGTTGTTGTCGGTATAGATCATCGGCATGCCGCCGTTGCGACCGATCAGGTATGCGTAGGCCAGCGTCTCATCCACCGGGTCGAGAATTGCGTAGCGGAAGCCGGCGTTGTTGGGAATGTCGTGGGTCACTGCAAAGGTCACGGCGCGATTGCCCGGCAATGCCTGTCCGGACGCGGCGGGGTCCACCAGCTGCTGCATGCTGGCGCCGATGGCGAACGCATTGCGCACCGCATTGAACAACGGAAAGTCGTAGGCTGCATGCGGCGTGGATTGCAGATACGGCGCCAGGAACTGGTCGTAATCGCCATTGCCAGTACCGCCGCCGGTAATCACTTCACCGAAGACATACACACCCGAGCGGATGCCGGCATCGAAGACGCGATTGAGATGGTCGAAGGTCATGTGCTTGGCCGCATCCACCCGGAAGCCGGTCACGCCAATGCTCTTGAGCGCTTGCAGATAGGCGCGCTGTTGCTGCACCACCCAGTCGTTGCCCACGAGATCCGGCAGGCCTGGATCGCTGCCGCCGCCGCAAATGCGGTAATTACGCACCTGGTAGGCGTCGTTGTAGTTGCTGATGCATTGCGCCGGGCCGAAATCGCTGGCGCTGAGGAAGTTTGACTGCAGCGTGCCGAACAGACGCAGCGAATCGTAACGGCCGGGGTTTGCAGCGTACTGCGACAGCACCGCGCTGCCCGGGTAGTTGAGATCCGAACGCGTGGCCGCTTCGTTGGCCATGTGGTTGAACACGATGTCGGCATAGGTTTCCACGCCGTTGTTGGCCAGCGCCTGGACCATCTTCTTGAATGCAGCGGTGTCGCCGAGCGGGTTGTCGATCAGGCGAATGTCCTGGGGCTGATAGCGCGCCCACCACGCGCTTCCTTCGGAGCGGTACGCGGGGGCGACCAACACCTTGCGATAGCCGGCATCGGCAATCTGCTTGGCGCGCGCTTCGACGGTGGCATACGGCCAGTTGAAGGCATGCAGGATGACATCGGCCTGCGCGTTGGCGGTGGTCAGCAGCAGGACCAACGCGGTCAGTAAGAGACGTGCACCGCGTTGTATCAGGGAAGGTGGGGCATGAGCAGGCGTGTTGCGCATCGGATCGATCTCCAGTGGTAAGCGCAGGCCGACGCGCAGTGCGCGATGCCCGCATCAAGGCTTCCGGCCCCTGTTCCGGAAAGCGCGCGCACGGCGTGCAGCGCGCGGTGATGCTAAGCGCGCATCGCGGCGCAGCATGGGGGTTGTGCATACGTATTCACTGCAGCGGGCCAGCAATCTGGGCGCGGGGTTGGGCGCCAACGGCGCGATTGGTCGCAAAAATCAGGGAACCACGCGGCCGTTGCGATCTCGCCTGCACTTGCCTTGTCACATCAAGGCTTGGCGATAGGCAATGCTCATCGTTAGCATGCGGCGCGTGCAACGCAGCCGTTGCAATCTCGCTGGACCGTCGCGGGTGACACAGATCAGCTGCTTCGCTGTTCGCCGCCGGCAGTGTGCACGTCATCGTTGCACGCTGCGCTGCCCTCGTGCGGCAAGGCCAAGGTGCCGATTTGCGGCTTGCATGCCGCATCCGCATCGCGCCGAGCAGCGATCGCCCGCCGCAGCGGCGATAAGCCCGAACCTGCGGCTGGCTGCGCCTGGCAGCGGCATGGCTGCAATCTGGATTGCAGGCGATCCCAACGGCTCGGCCCGGCCACGACGATGGGCCGGTGCTGGCCGCGTTAAACTAGTCGCCAGTCCACTGCCCGGCCTCCCGATGCGCAATCCATTGCAAGAACAGCTGCTCAAGGCCGGCCTGGTGAAAAAAGCCCAGGTGGACAAGGTTGCGCGCGAACAGGTCAAACAGCGCCATGCCAAGGGCGCGGCGGTGCAGCCGGCGGCGACGGACAAGATCGATGCGGCGCGCCTGCAGGCCGAGCGTGCCGAGCGCGATCGTGCGCTGGCCCAAGAGCGCAACGTGCAGGTGCGCCAGCAGGAAGTGCTCGCGCAGGTACGGCAGATCGTGGAGACCAACAAGGTCAAGCGCGAAGGCGAGATCGACTACCGCTTCAACGACGGCAGCGTGATCCGCAGCGTGCTGGTCAACACGACGCTGCGCAGCCAGTTGGCCAGCGGCGCGCTGGTGATCGTGCGGTACGGTGATGGTTTCGAGCTGATTCCGCGCGCGGCCGCCGACAAGGTTTACAGCCGCGATGCCAATGCGGTGGTGCTGGACCACGGACGCAACAGCGCGCCGGCTGCCGCCGACAGCGATGACGAGTACTACAGCCAGTTCAAGGTGCCGGACGATTTGATCTGGTAGCGCCGGCGAACGGCCGCGTTGGGTGATTGCCGGACGGTTCCCGCTCCGCCGCAGGCGCGCCATCGCTGCATGCTGCGTACCTGCATGCTGTCGGTGCATGTTCGGTGACTGTCGGGAACCAGGCCAGGCACTCGGGTCAGTCCGATCGCCGCGCGGTCGGCTGATGCTGATCAACGTAGTCGTGCGAACGCCTGCGCGCTACCCTGGCGCTCTTTGTCGCCGCATACCCCACTCATGTCGATCGTCCTGACCCAGTTCGCCCGCACCCGCTTGTTTCCGCGCGATGGGCGTCGCAATGCCATCCAGGACTGCACGCCGGAGCAGTTCATCCAGCGGCTCAACGACGAGGCGCCGCTACGCGTGATCGAGGGCTATGCGCCGTTTTGCCAATTGCATGTGCACCGCAACTGGACCTCGACCCGCTGCCTCACCATTCCCATTACCGAAGACAACCGGCACCTGCTGCGTTCCGGCTACGAGGCACGCAGCACGCAGGAATTGGCCGTGCTGGTGCGGTGGTTCGAAGGTGTCGAGCCACCGGTGGCCGCCTATCTGCTGCCCATCCTCTACAGCCGTAAGCAGTTGGCCAAAGAAGGCACGCCCATCGAGGCAGACTGGGGTGTGGTGGGTTGTCTGTACACCGCAGAGCCGGACGAGATTCCGATGGCACCGATCACCATGTTGCGCAATGCGCTGGGCGTGGAAGAGGGCGGCTCGGGCACGCCGCTGGACCGCGAGGCGTATCGGCGTAGCGTGGCGTTCTGGGAGCGCAATGCCAATTGGCGCGGGTGAGCGCGTCGTTGCGATCCGCGTTCTTGTCCGCCACTTAAATCGCGCATGGCGCGTGTAGTTGCCACATCCATCCTGACTGCCAATGCCGGGACGTACGCCACGGCTGCGTGCTAGGTTGCCGCCCTGCGTGTAACGGATCGGAGAATCGCCATGTCGTTAGAAGTGCTTGGTGCTGGCCTAGGCCGAACCGGGACGCTGTCGCTGAAGTTCGCGCTGGAACATTTGGGATTTGGACCGTGTTATCACGCCACGGAGGTCGCCGCGAACATGCGTACGGCACTGCCGCTGTGGAATGCCGCCGAGCGCGGTGCCGCAGACTGGTCGACCATCTTCGCCGGCTACCGTTCGAGCACCGACCATCCTGGTTGCTATTACTGGCGGCAATTGATTGAGGTATATCCGCAGGCCAAGGTCGTCCTGACGGTGCGCGATCCCGACAGCTGGTTCGAGTCGGTGACCCAGACCATCCTGATGCCGGGCAGAAAGAGCACCTTCGTCGGCCCCGAAGGCGAAACATTCAGTACGTTCTTGAAGCAGCAGATGGGCGGGCGCAGTCAGGACCGCGCCTTCATGGTCGACTACTTCAATCGCTGGAATCAGGCGGTGATCGATACGGTGCCAGCCGAACGGCTGCTGGTATTTTCGGCTCGGCAAGGCTGGGCGCCACTATGCAGCTTCCTCGGCGTACCGCTGCCGCACAAGCCTTACCCACACTTGCACGCACGGCCGCGGCTGCGTTGGTTTACGCGCGGCTTGCGTCTGCCGGACGACGTTGCCGCACGCGAGCGACATGTGCGCGAATATCTGGAGTACCTGCGCGAAGATCTGTTCGGATAAACGCACATTGCGTGGCTTATTCTGCGACACATGCCCGATAATTTGATTTTAAAAATAAAGTACCAACCATAATGTTGATTGGCCATATGACTATTGCTAGCCTGAATAAGGCGAATGTCAGAGTTCGCCATTTCTGAAACTTCCAGAAGAGGTGCGCGTGATGAAAACTGCCAAAGCCATGCTGTCACTCGTGTTTTCGAAGATTCTAAAAATGTTTGGTCCGCGCAAGGTGGCGTATATCTACACGCAGTGACTGCAATGCCAGGGCAGGCTTTGCCGGATGGCCCGCATGCACGCGCATCGTCGGCGACGGCGATGCGCGCTGCCGCAGGTTACCGATGTGCTGCAAGTACAGTGTGCGGATGTGCGGCAGACGTTATGCCGTCTTGCCGGGACTTGGAGCCAGGCGCGGATGCGGATCATGCGGTTGCGAAGTGTTCACGCGTGCATATCCGATGAGCCCGATGCGATGACAACCGACAGGACGCCGATGTGGGCATGCCCTCCAAGCAGCGCGAATATCCCAATCGCTTTTTCGACTCGACAGTCTGGAACGACTTCGCCTTTCGCGACGACGATGTCGTCATCGCCAGCTATGCCAAGGCAGGGACGACCTGGGTGCAGCAGATCGTCGCGCAACTGATCTTCGGCGGCGCCGAGGAGATCGAGGTCTCGCGGCTGTCGCCCTGGTTCGACTCGGTGTATCCGGACAAGGCCACCAAGCAGCGGCTGCTCGCCGAGCAACGCCATCGCCGCTTCGTGAAAACCCATCTGCCCGCCGATGCGCTGGTGCTATCCGAACGCGCCCGCTATCTCTACGTCGGCCGCGATGCGCGCGACATCGTCTGGAGCCTGTACGACCATCAGCGAGCAGTCAGCGCGGATGCACAGGCGCGTCTGGATGCGGAGCCCTCCAGCAACGGTAAATTGAAGGTCATGCCGCCGCCCACGTGCTCGGTGGAGGACTATTTCCAGAACTGGATGCGCGCCGATGGTGCGCCGCTGTGGCCGTTCTGGGAGGGCGTGCGTTCCTGGTGGGCGCTGCGCGATTACGACAACGTGCTGCTGGTGCATTACGCCGCGTTGCTGCATGACCTGCCTGCGCAAGTGCGGCGCATTGCCGCATTCCTGGATATCCCGCTGGATGCCCAGTGCTGCGAGCGCGTGCTGGCGCACTGCAGTCTGGACTACATGCGCGCGCACGCGGCGCGCTACGTTCCACAGGGCGCCGGTTTCTGGCGCGACGGCGGCCGAGCCTTCTTCAATCAAGGTCTCAATGGGCGGTGGCGTGACCGACTGGCACCGGCAGTCGATGCGGCCTATCGCCAGCGTGTTGTCGCCGAGCTTGGCACCGAGTGCGCGCATTGGCTCGCCACCGGCGATGTTGCGTCGGCGGCGCATGCGACGACCGGGATGGTTGCTTAGGGTGGCCAGCGACTCTTTCGCGGAGAGGGGCATGGATGCATCGTCGGCGCACGCCTACGATCAGGTGTCGCAATACTACGATCGCCTGAGGGACCACTGGGCCGCTGCCAGTGCAGCGCAGTGTGCGCAGGCATTGGCGGCACTGGTCGGCAGTGGCACGGCGCTGGAGTTGGGGATCGGCACCGGCCGTATCGCGCTGCCGCTGGCGGCTGGCGGCGCGGCGGTCTGCGGCATCGACAACTCGCCTGGCATGTTGGACATGCTGCGTGCCAAGCCCGGTGCAGAGCGACTGACCCTGGTCTGCGCCGATTTTGTCGATGTCCCGGTCGCCGGGCCGTTCGACCTGATCTATTCGGTGTATTCGCTCGGCTATCTGTTGACGCAGGACGACCAATTGCGTTGCCTGCGCGCGGTGCGCGAGCGCCTGGCAACGTCCGGCGTGTTCGTCCTGCAGACGATGGTGCCGCAGGCGGAGACCTTGCTGGCGGACGGCAAAGTGAGGTCGTTGGAGGCGCCGGCCCTGGACGAGGGCGAGGTGCCGGTGATGCTGATGTGCTCCAGCGCCGATCCGGCCCGGCAGCTGATCCAGCAGCGCATCGTGATGATCGGTGAGTCGGCGACCCGCGTCTTCAACGATCGCTATCGCTACCTCTGGCCTTCCGAGTTGGATCTGATGGCACGGATCGCCGGCTTGCGCTTGCGGGCCAGATGGGGCGATTGGAGCGGGCAGCCCTACACTGCGCGCAGCCGTAGCCAGATCTCCGTGTATGAGCCTGCTGCGATGGATACGGACGAGGCGAGCGCACGCGGCTGACAGTGCCATCGGCGAAGATCGGTCAATAGCGGCTGCAGCAAATGTCGGCGTGTCGTGGCCCTGGCCGCCGCGCGGTCTGTCACGTTCGGCCGACCACAGCGCAGGCGACAACGCGTAGTGCAACGCGTGCGCAGATTCAGCTTCGACGTCGTGCCGATCATGGCCTTGAAGCACAACGGGCGCCTTGCGGCGCCCGTTGATCGACACTGTCGAGGATGGGCGAACATGCGCCCACGTCTCAGTAGCGGTAATGATCCGGCTTGAACGGGCCTTCCACCGGCACGCCGAGGTAATCGGCCTGGTCCTTGGTGAGGGTGGTCAGCTTCACGCCGATCTTTTCCAGGTGCAGACGCGCAACTTCTTCATCCAGGTGCTTGGGCAGGATGTAGACCTTCTTCTCGTAGGTGTCGCGCTTTTCCCACAGGTCGATCTGAGCCAGGGTCTGGTTGGCGAACGAGTTGGACATCACGAAGCTCGGGTGGCCGGTGGCGCAGCCCAGGTTCACTAGGCGGCCATCGGCCAGCAGGAAGATCGCGTTGCCATTGGGGAACACGTACTTGTCCACCTGCGGCTTGATGTTGATCTTCTGCACGTCCTTCAGCGCCTTGAGCGCATCGACCTGGATCTCGTTGTCGAAGTGGCCGATGTTGCAGACGATGGCCTGGTCCTTCATCGCCTGCAGGTGCTCGACGGTGATGATGTCCTTGTTGCCGGTGGTGGTGACATAGATGTCGGCACGGCCCAGGGTAGATTCGATGGTGTTGACTTCGAAGCCTTCCATCGACGCCTGCAATGCGCAGATCGGGTCGATTTCGGTGACGATCACGCGGGCGCCATAGGCGCGCAGCGAGGCGGCGCTGCCCTTGCCGACATCGCCGTAGCCGCAGACCACGGCAACCTTGCCGGCCAGCATCACGTCCATCGCGCGCTTGAGGCCATCGGCCAGCGACTCGCGGCAGCCGTAGAGGTTGTCGAACTTGCTCTTGGTGACCGAGTCGTTGACGTTGATGGCCGGGATCAGCAGCTTGCCGGCTTCGGCAATCTGATACAGGCGGTGCACGCCGGTGGTGGTCTCTTCGGAGACGCCCTTCCAGTCCTTGACCACGCGGCCCCAGTAGCCCGGGCGCTCGACGGCCACGCGCTTGAGCAACGCCTTGATGACGCCCTCTTCGTGCGAGGAGGCCGGCTCGTCCACCCAGGTGCTGCCGTTCTCGAGCTCATAGCCCTTGTGGATCAGCAGGGTGACGTCGCCGCCGTCGTCCACCACCAGCTCCGGGCCGGTAAGGGTGCCGTCGGGCAGGGTGAAGGTCAGCGCGTCCAGGGTGCAGTCCCAGTACTCTTCCAGCGTCTCGCCCTTCCAGGCGAACACGGGGGTGCCGGTCGCGGCGATCGCAGCGGCGGCGTGGTCCTGGGTGGAGAAGATGTTGCACGAGGCCCAGCGCACATCGGCGCCGATGTCCTTGAGCGTTTCGATCAGCACGGCGGTCTGGATGGTCATGTGCAGCGAGCCGGTGATGCGGACGTTCTTCAGCGGCTTGGTCTGCGCATGCTTGCGGCGGATCGACATCAGGCCCGGCATTTCGTGCTCGGCGATGTCCAGCTCCTTGCGGCCCCAATCGGCCAGGGAGATGTCGGCAATCTTGTAGTCGGTATGCGGGGTGATCTTTGTGACAGCGTTCATGCAATGGCTCCGGTAGGCAAACGAATGTCTGCAATGCCGGGCGCCGTTGAACGGTAACTGCTGGTCGAGCCTGGCCGTGTACCTGCACCTGTGGTGCAGTGAGCGGATCAGTCCGCTCTACCGGTCGCAGCGCCCCTCGACGAGAGTGCCCGATTATATCGGCAGCACCCTCGCGCGGCATGAATTGCGGCCGACCCCCTACCAACGGCAGGGGAGCGGCCGACAGGCGGCTGCTATGGTCCGGAGTCGATCATCAGCGGGGACGGACGATGCGGGCGAAACGGCATGCGCAAGGCTGGCGGCAGCACACATGGGCGTTGGCAGGGGTGCTGGCATTGAGCGCACCGGTGATGGCCGGGACGGCTCGCGCGGCAGCGACCAACGCGGCAGTCGCTCCACCAGGCCCCGCGCCAGGCAGCAGTTACCAACTGCCGTCCAAGGCGCTGCAGGCGGTGGTGGATGCCCCGCGTGCGCCGCTGCTGCAGCTCTCGCCCAGGCGCGATCTGGCTGCGATGCTGCAAATGCCCGCACTGCCGGACATCGCCGAGGTGGCCCAGCCGGAGCTGAAGCTGGCCGGCCTGCGCATCCATCCGAAGACCTTTGCGGCCAGCCGCTTTTCGTTCGCCAGCAAGCTGTGGCTGCTGTCGGTGGCCGACGGCAGCGAGCGGCAGATCGCCGGGTTGCCCTCCCCGTTGTCGCTGGCCGATCTGAGCTGGTCGCCCGACCAACGCCATCTGGCGTTCCGCCGCGAAGATGCCGCCAGCGGCGCCAACGAACTGTGGCTGGTGGACGTGGCGGCCGGGCAAGCGCGGCGGCTGCTGGCCGGCTTGAACACCAGCGTCAACGACGACTTGCGTTGGTTGCCCGATGGCAGTGGTTTGCTGTTGCAGCAACAGGTTGCACGACAGGGCGCACCGCCGACCCGCGATGCGATCCCGACCGGGCCGGCGACCCAGCAGACCAGTGCGGCTGCCGGGGTGCGCTCGCTGCCCACGTATCAGGACCTGCTGCGCAACGAAGCCGATGCGCGCGTGTTCGAGTACTACGCCACCGGCCAGCCGATCATCGTCACGGTGGCCGGGCAGGTGCGCCCGATCGCCACGCCAGGCATCTATCTCAACCTGTCGGTGTCGCCGGATGGCCGTTACATCCTGAGCGAACGCAGCGAGCGGCCGTTTTCGTATCTGGTGCCGGTGGACAACTTCCCGCGCCGCATCCAGGTGCTGGACCTGCAGGGCAAACTGGTGCGTCAGATCGCGCAGCTGCCATTGGTGGAAGGCCTGCCGACCGGAAACGATGCGGTGCCGACCGGCGTGCGCGACATCGCCTGGCGGCACGATGCACCGGCCACGCTGGTGTGGGCCGAAGCGCAGGACGGTGGCGACCCGGCACGCGAGAGCAAGGTCCGCGACGCGGTGCGGATGCAGGCCGCGCCGTTCAACCGCGCGCCGGTCACGCTGGCGCAATTGGGCAGCCGATTCGAAGGCATCCAGTGGGGCCGCGGCGATCTGGCGATCTTGAGCGAAAGCTGGTGGAAGACCCGCCGCACCAAGCAATGGCGTATCGCACCGGATCAACCGCAACGCGCGCCCGAACTGTTGTGGGACCGCTCCTCGCAGGACCGCTACAAGGACCCGGGCACGCCGGCGACGGTGGCCGACGGCAAGGGCCGCCCGCTGCTGCAGACCAGCAGCGATGGCAACAGCCTGTTCCTGTTCGGCAAAGGTGCTTCGCCGGAGGGCGACCGCCCGTTCGTCGATCGATTCGATCTGCGCAGCAAGCAGGCCACGCGGCTGTTCCATTCGCAGGCGCCGACCTATTCGGCGCCGCTGGCCTTGCTGGACGCGCAGGCCACGCAACTGCTGCTCAGCCGCGAATCGCCGGAAGAACCGGCCAACTATGTCGTGCAGTCGCTGGGCGATGGCACCGCGGCGCGCGCGTTGACGCACTTCGCGCACCCGCTGCCGCAATTGCGCGGCGTGCAGAAGGAGCAGATCCGCTACAAGCGTGCCGACGGCGTGGACCTCACCGCCACGCTCTTGCTGCCGCCCGGTTACGACCCCAAGCGCGACGGGCCACGGCCGTTGCTGATGTGGGCCTACCCGGGCGAATTCAAAAGCGCCGACACCGCCAGCCAGGTCACCGATTCGCCGTACCGTTTCAACGCGATCAGCTACTGGGGGCCGCAGGCGTTTCTGGCGATCGGCTATGTGGTGCTCAACAACCCGAGCATGCCGATCGTGGGCGAAGGCAATGCCGAACCCAACGACACCTATGTGCCGCAGCTGATCGCCGATGCGCAGGCCGCGGTGGACGAAGTGGTGCGGCGTGGCGTCACCGACCGCGAGCACATCGCCATCGGCGGGCATTCCTACGGTGCCTTCATGACCGCCAACCTGCTCGCACACACGCGCTTGTTCAAGGCCGGCATCGCACGCAGCGGCGCCTACAACCGCACGCTCACCCCGTTCGGTTTCCAGGCCGAAGAGCGCAATTACTGGCAGGCGCAATCGGTGTACCAGGCGATGTCGCCATTCAATTACGCCGACAAGATCAAGGACCCGCTGCTGCTGATCCACGGCCAGGACGACAACAACACCGGCACCTTCCCGATCCAGAGCGAGCGCATGTTCGCCGCGATCAAGGGCCTGGGTGGCACTGCGCGGCTGGTGATGCTGCCCAACGAATCGCATGCTTACCGCGCGCGGCAATCGATCATGCAGATGCTGGCCGAGAGCGAGCAGTGGTTGAAGACCAATGTCGGCGAGCCGGTAAAGGAGACCGGCGCTCTGCGCACGCGTTGATCGGTGGCGCGCTGGCACGGTAGGAGCGCGCTCGCGCGCGATGCGCCGTTACCGATGAAGCTTCGTCGCGCCCGGATGCGCTCCTACAGCGGATGAGGATGTGGCCGATGTGGTGCCGGCAACGGCTGCCGAGCCGTATAGATGGGTGCCGCGATCACCTGTAGGAGCGGGCCTGCCCGCGATGGGGCATTACCGGTAACGCCCCATCGCGCGCGAGCGCGCCACGACGAGATTCATCGCCACGTGCGCCAGCACACGATGGTTGGTGTTGAAACCGTCGTGCCGGTCGCGATCATCTAATCCTTTTGGGTTAGTCTTCGACGACTTTGCGCTTGAAGAGGGTGTGCGTTTCCGATGAACGAGTACCGCAGCAGTCTTGTGTTCGCTACCCCCGATCTTCCCTTGCGCGACGATGTGCGTCGGCTGGGTGCACTGGTGGGTGATCTGCTCGCCGAGCAGGTGTCTGCGGAATTTCTCGATGAAATCGAACGCGTGCGCACCACCGCCATCTCGCGGCGCGAAAGCGATGCCCCACCTTCCACGCTGAGCGAACAACTCACCGGTCGGCAGCCGCGTGACGCCGAAGCGTTGGTCCGGGCGTTCAGCACCTATTTCCAGGTGGTCAACATCGCCGAGCGCGTGCACCGCATCCGCCGCCGCCGCGAATACCAGCGCAGCGGCACCGATACGCCGCAGCCCGATGGCCTGCATGACGCATTGCGCCGCCTCAAGGCGCAGGGCGTGACCCTGGACGAACTCAGCCAATGGTTGCCGCGCATCGATGTGGAGCCGGTGTTCACCGCGCATCCCACCGAGGCGGTGCGGCGCGCGCTGCTGGAAAAAGAACAGCTGATGGTCGCCAGCCTGGTCGACAACCTGGACGGCATGCGCACGCCCAACGAACGCGCCAGCGACGCCGCGCGCTTCCGCATGGCCCTGACCGCGTCGTGGCAGACCGCCGATTCCTCGCCGGTGCGCCCCACCGTGGACGACGAGCGCGAGCACGTGGGCTTCTACCTCACCCAGGTGCTCTATCGCGTCATCCCGGTGATGTACGAAACGCTCGAACACGCCATCGAAGAAACCTACGGCAGCGTGCCGGCATTGCCGCGTTTGCTGCGCTTCGGCACCTGGGTGGGCGGCGACATGGACGGCAATCCCAATGTGGATGCCAAGACCATCGCCGGGACGCTGGACGCGCAGCGGCGCGCGGTGCTGGACCGCTATCAGAAAGAACTCTGGCAGTTGGCCAGCCTGCTCAGTCAATCGACCACGCTGGTGCAGGTGAGCGCCGAACTCACCGCACAGCTGGAGCGCTACCGCGCGCTGCTCCCCGATGCTGCCGCGCGTTCGCGCCCGCGCCATGGCGACATGCCGTACCGCCTGCTCAACGACCTGATGCGCGCGCGCCTGCAGGCCACACTGGACGATGCCGAGGGCGCTTACAGCGCGCCTTCGGAGCTCGAGCACGACCTGCAATTGATCCTGGACAGCCTGCAGGCCAACAAGGGCCTGCATGCCGGGTGGTTCGCGGTGCGGCGTCTGCTGTGGCGCGTGCGCAGCTTCGGTTTCCATCTGGCGCGGCTGGACGTGCGCCAGGAATCGAGCGTGCATGCGCGCGCGGTGGCCGATGCCTTGGGCCAGACCGATTGGGATGCGCAGGACGCCACCCAGCGCGCTGCGGTGCTCGGCCCGTATGCCGCAGGGCAGGAACCTTTGCCGCGCGTGGACGATGAAGGCAATGCACGGTTGGATGCGGTATTCGCCGCGCTTGCCGATGCGCGCACCCGCCATGGCGCCGATGCATTGGGCAGCTACATCATCTCGATGGCGCATAACCGCGCCGACGTGTTGACCGTGCTGGCACTGGCCCGGCGTGGTGGCTTGGTCGACGATGCCGGCGCGGTGCCGCTGGATATCGTGCCGCTGTTCGAAACCGTGGACGATCTGCGCGGCGGCACCGGCACCGTGCAGGACCTGCTGGCCGACCCGGTGTATCGCCAGCATCTGGCCGCGCGCGGCGATACGCAGATGGTGATGCTGGGCTATTCGGACAGCGGCAAGGACGGCGGCATCGCCGCCTCGCGCTGGGGCCTGCAACGTGCGCAGGTCGAGTTGCTGGAAGCGGCCGCCGAATTGGGCGTGCGGCTGACCTTCTTCCACGGCCGTGGCGGCTCGATCGCGCGCGGCGGCGGCAAGACCAGCCGCGCGCTGGATGCCGCACCGCGCGGCAGCGTGGATGGCCGCCTGCGCGTCACCGAGCAGGGCGAGGTGATCCACCGCAAGTACGGCATCCGCGCTCTGGCGTTGCGCTCGCTGGAGCAGATGACCGGCGCGGTGCTGCTCTCGAGCCTGCGCCCGCGTGCGCCCGAGCCGCGCGAGCCGCATTGGCGCCCGGTGATGGACCTGGTGGCCGAACGCAGCACGGTTGCGTATCGCGCCTTCGTCGGCGCGCCGGAGTTCATGCAGTACTTCCGCCTGGCCACGCCGATCGATGTGATCGAGCGCATGACGCTGGGCTCGCGTCCGTCGCGGCGGCTGGGCCAGGACGCGGCCTTGTCCAACCTGCGTGCGATTCCCTGGGTGTTTGCGTGGAGCCAGGCGCGTGCGGTGATTCCCGGCTGGTACGGCGTGGGCAGCGGCCTGCAGGCGGCGGTGGATGCCGGGCATGAAGACACCTTGCGCGAAATGGCGCAGGACTGGCCGTTCTTCCGCACCTTTCTGGACGACATCGCCATGGTGTTGTCCAAGGGCGACCTGAATATCGCCGAGTTGTTCTCGCGCTTGTCCGGCGACCTGCACACGCGGTTTTTCCCGCTGATTCGCGACGAACTTGCCTTGACCAAGGCCTGGGTGAAGGCGCTGCTGCAACAACAGTCGCTGTTGCAGCACGACCCTCGGCTGGCGTTGTCGATCCGTCTGCGCAATCCCTATATCGACCCGATCAGCGTGCTGCAGGTGGATCTGCTGCAACGCTGGCGCGCCACCGATGGCGAAGACGAAGCGCTGCTGCGTGCGCTGGTGGCCTGCGTCAATGGCGTCTCGCAGGGCGTGCAGAACACCGGCTGATTGCATGGCCGGCTGCAGGGGCGGGTAGGGAACAGGCCACCGCAAACCAACGGCAGTCATGCCGTTGGTCGGAGAGCGCGCACAAACGGCAAGCGGACTCTGGCGCAACCGGACAAATCTGTCCGATAATGCCGGCATGATGACGTCCCGCCCCGATGCCGCGCTGCGCCGCCGGCAGATTCTCGATGCCGCCGACGAGGTGTTCAGCGAACACGGCGTCAATGCCCCGCTGGAGCTGGTGGTGGAGCGCGCCGGTCTGGGGCGCGCCACGCTGTATCGCAATTTCCCCGACCGGCTGGCACTGATGACTGCATTGATGGCGCGTGGCCTGGATGGGCTGGAGCGCCTTGCCGCCGACCTTGCCGACCGTCCGGATGGCCTGGCGGTGCTGCTGCACGATGTCGCCGAGCACATCGCCCAGTCTTCGCCGCTGGTGGATTTCTGGCGCTCGATCGAACGCGCGCATCCGGCGGTGGAGGCGGCAGATCGGCGGGCGGTCGGCATCTTCCTGCCGTTCGTCCATCGCGCCCGCGACGCCGGGCTGTGCCGCGCCGATGTCGACGAGGAACAGGTGCTGTTGGTGATCGACATGCTGGGCAGCTGTCTGCGCGGTAACGATGAGGCCGAACGCAAACGGCTTGCGCATCGCTCGGCCGATCTGTTGATGCATGCGCTGGGCATGCGGGTACCCGAAGGCGGCACGCGATGACACCGGCCACACGCGCCCGCATCGGTCGCTGGGCCCTGCGCACTGCGCTGGTGCTGGCCGCCGGATGGGGCGCCCTGGCGATCTACTACGCACTGACCGGCAACGCCCTCGTACGCGCCGGGTGGGTGGCCTCGTGGTGTGCGATGGCGGTGGCAGCGTTGTGGGGGGTACGTCGTGGCCGCGAGAACTGGGCCCTGGTGGGCATCTTCAGCGCCGCGTTCGTGGTGCTGGCGGTGTCGTGGTGGCTGATGCAGCCCAGCCAGGACCGCGACTGGGCCGACGATGTCGCCCAGCGTCTGCAGCCGCAGGTGCACGGCGACATCGTCACCCTGCACAACGTGCGCAACTTCGATTGGCGCAGCGAGACCGACTATGTGCCGCGTTGGGAGACGCGCCAATACGATCTGAACCGCCTGGTCAGCGCAGATCTTGCGCTCTCGTACTGGATGGGCCCGGCGATCGCGCACACGCTGGTGTCGTTCGGCTTCGACGATGGTTCGCACGTGGTGTTCTCGCTGGAAATCCGCAAGGAACGTGGCGAAGCGTTTTCCGCGTTGGGCGGATTCTTTCGCAGTTTCGAAGAAACCCTGGTCGCCGCCGACGAACGCGACATTCTGCGCGTGCGCACCAACGTGCGTGGCGAAGACATGTACCTGTATCGCCTGGCGATTCCCAAGGCCGGGCTGCGCCGCATGTTCATGGGATATGTGGAACTGGCCAACGAACTCGATCGCAAGCCGGCGTTCTACAACACGCTCACCAGCAACTGCACCACCATTGTGTTCGCGCTGGTGCGGCAACTGCAGCCCGCACTGCCGCTGGATCATCGCCTGCTGCTGTCCGGCTATGTCGACCAATACGCCTACGACCATCACGGCCTGATGCCTGGTTATCCCTTCGCCACCTTGAAGCAGCGCGGGCATTTCACCGCGCGTGCGATCGCCGCCGACAAGGCCGCGGATTTTTCTGCGCGCATCCGTGCCGGCATGCCGCTGGCGCCGGCGCCAGGCGCAACCGCGACCACGCCGCGATGAGGCCGCGCATGCACCGAGCGCGTGCCGCTGCATTCCTGGCGGGAGTGCTGGCAACTATGTGGTTGAGCGGCTGCGCCATGGTGACGGTGCAGTCGCGCAACAGCGGCGACTACATCGCGCAAACGCGTGGCGATGTGCTGAGCACCGGTGAATTGAGTCAGTCCGGCAGCGAAACCTTGCAGGTTGCCGGCCTGCAACCCAAGGCCTGCCGCGCTGCGCCGCTGCCGTGCCTGCAGCAGCTCACCAGTGAGGCCGGTATCGGCGATGAGCGGCGCTTGGCCACGCAGGCAGAACTGTGGACCGCGCGTGCCATCGCGCTGAGCGGGCGCAACCCCACCACGATGAGCGATGCCGCGGTGGAGGCCTGGTTGGAGGCCGCGCGGCATGCGTATGCGTACCTGTTCTTCACCGCGCGTGCGCCCAGTGCGCGGGCGTTCGAGAATCGTCAGTCGCAGGTGCGCGATTACTACAATTACGCCGTGCAGCAGGTGGTGGAGCGCCTGTTCGCACGATCGCAGCAAGCCGGCGAAACCACTCCGGCATCCACCACGGTCGGGCGCTGGCAGCTCGACGTCGATCTGTCCGCCTACCGGCTGCCGGGCGACGGCAATACGCCACGTGCGATCTTCGCCGCCTCGGCGCTGCGCTTCAATGGCCTGCGCAGCACCTACCGGCGCGATGGATTCGGCGCCGAGCTGGTCGCGGAAGTGGACCCGCAAGTGGTTGGCGACCCCGCCGGGCTGGCATTGCAGCAGGCCGTCGCGGCGGGTGCGGCGCCCGATCGCCCGTTACCGACGTTCAGCGAAATGCCGTACGCGCCTGCAACGATCTTGCTGCGTTTCGAGGGCGAGACGCTTGCTGAGGTGTTGCGCAGCCACCTGGTCACCTTGGTGCCGTACGACCCGTATCGCCAGAACGAAGTGGTGCTGCATGGCCAACGCGTGCCGCTGGCAGGCAACTTCACTGCCGCGTATGGATTGTGGCTGGCCAAATCCGGATTTGCGGAGCAGTCGCTGCGGTCGATGCTGGGCAGCGCACGCGGTATCGATCGTCCGCACCTGTATCTGATGCAGCCCTACGATCCCAACCGACGCGTGCTGCTGATGCTGCACGGTCTGGCCAGCAGCCCGGAGGCCTGGGTCAACGTGGCCAATGAAGTGATGGGTGATGAAACGCTGCGCCAGCGCTACCAGATCTGGCAGGTGTATTACCCGACCAACGCGCCGATGGCGATCAACCGTGCGGAAATCCAGTCGCTGGTGGAACGCAGCCTGCAGCACTTCGATCCGTCCGGCAGTGCGATCGCGTCGCACGACATGGTGTTGGTCGGGCACAGCATGGGCGGGGTGATCGGGCGGCTGCTGGTGTCGTCCTCTGGCGAGCAATTGTGGGATTCCCTGCTGCAGAACTACCGGCTGGACGGCGAACGCGGCGCGCGCATCCGCGCCAAATTGTGGCCGTTGCTGCACTTTTCGCCGATGCCGCAAGTGGACCGCGCCATCTTCATCGCCGCGCCGCATCGCGGTACGCCGTTGGCCGAGGGCGGGCTGGGGCGGTTTGTGAGCAAGCTGGTCCGTTTGCCGGGCGCGTTGCTGGATCGCTTCGGCGATGTGATGCAGGACCTGGCCAACAGCGAACGCGACGATCCGGGCGGCGCTCCCCGCCGCAAGGGCCGCGCGTTGGTGCCCACCAGCATCGACAACCTGCGCGACACCGATCCGTTCGTGCGTGCCACGATGGATCTGCCGATCTCTCCAAACGTGCAGTACCACACCATCATCGGGCGCGAGAAACCGCAGGTGCCGCTGGCCGATTCCGACGACGGCCTGGTGCCGTATCGCAGCGCGCATCTGGACGGCGCGGCCTCGGAGCTGGTGGTGACCTCCTGGCACAGCGTGCAGGAAACGCCGCAGGCCATTCTGGAAATTCGTCGCATCCTGCATGTGCAGTTGCAGGCAGAGCAGCAGGCCTCGCACGCGCCGGATCGCTAGCCTGCCGGTGGGGCGGCTGCCGTTTCGCGTGCTCCACTGGCGGCACCGGCATGCAGCGTGAAAGCTGCCGGTCTTAGCGCCATGTTGACCGCGACCGTGCTATCAGGCGGGTCTCGTACAGGCTCGAACAGGGAAGAGGCGATGCGCAAGCTGTCGGCGATGTTGTGGGTACCGGTGTTGTTGGTCGGATGCGGGCGTGGCGAAGCTCCAAAGGATGCAACCACTGCTGCCAGTGCCACGGGCGCTGCGCCGATGCAGCCTGCAGGCACCTCCAACGCTGCAGCGGCCGTCGACCAGGCCGCACCGGAATTTCCGGCCATCCCCACCATCGTGGTGCCGGAGATCGTCGGCGTCACTCCCGCGCAACGTGCACTGGAAGCATCGCTGCAGGACATTCTCGACCCGATCGAAGGCGTCAGCGTCGCCCCGGCACGCTGCGGCGATGGCGGTACCCTGATCACCGATGCCGGCATCACCAGCGTCGACGCCAACGGCAACCTGTTGCGCAATGGCGAGGGCGGTCTGTTCGATCTCAAGGCCGACGGCAGTGGCACCGCCAACTTCGAGGGCGGGCTGGTCAACGTCAATGCCGACGGCAGCGGTACCATCAATGCGATCGGCGAAGGCGGGTCCGGTGGGGCGCTCATCGATGTGCAGTCCGATGGTGGCGGCACCTACAACGGCCCGGCCGGCTTGATCAGTCTGGACGGCAAGGGCGCCGGAACCTGGAACAGCGAAAAGAGCGGGCTTGTCGACAATCGTGGCGATGGCAGCGGCACCTGGAACGGGCCACGCGGGCTGGTCACCATCAACGCCGATGGCTCGGGCACCTGGAACGGTCCCGATGGCCTGGTGCAGAACCACGGCGACGGCACCGGCACGGTCGGTACACCGCCGCGCGAAGTGCGCATGCCGCCACTACCGAAAGTGCCGCCAGCAGGCCGCTTCCCGCCGCTGCAAAAGTTCGCACCGTCCGGCGCACCCTGCGGTTACCTGATCACCTTGAACGACCGCATCCTGTTCGACTTCGATAAGTCCGACATCCGCCCCGACGCGGCGCGCGTGCTCGACACCCTGGGCGCCGCACTGACCAAGGTCACGGCAAAAGACATGCAGGTGCGCGGGCACACCGATGCCAAGGGCAGCGACGATTACAACCAGGCGCTGTCCGAGCGACGCGCCAATGCCGTGCTGGCGGCCTTGCGCGCCCGTGGTGCCGCGCAGTCGGCCAATGCGCAGGGCTATGGCGAATCGCAGCCGGTGGCGCCCAATACTCTCAACGGCCAGGACAATCCGGGCGGGCGGCAGCTCAATCGACGGGTGGAGATCTTCCTGCGTACCTGACGCAGCGTGACGGGCGGGGGGAGCGCTTGACCGCGCGCTGGTGCGGACTGCCTCGCATGCCACCGCAATGCGCGTCGATCGCAGGCTGGCGGGCGGCCGAAGGCAGTCGGCAACACCTGCCGTTGGCGCGTGCGCAACCGTCAGATGATTGAGGTGTGTGTCTGCGCCACCACCTGGCCCCGTGCATCCAGGGTCCATGCATCGCCTCGCCGGCGCGCATGCCCTGCTGTCGGTGGATGCATGCGCCAGGCAGGCAGCGCACAGCGTCGACAATGTTTGCCTCCATACGGCAATGACTGTGCCGACTTGCGCATGCGTTGCGCGCATTTGTCATGTTCGCAACCACGGTCACCAAACTGACATACCGCATCACCACCATGCGCGGCGCCTGCTTGCAGGTGTGATGCAGTTCCGCCTGCGCGGGCTGCCTCGCTTCCCCACATTCGCGGCGGCGCAGCCTTGGCGCGCTGCTGCATTCATCGGATTGGATCATGATCGTTCGTTGCTCGCTGTTGCGTCCTTCGCGGTTGTCGCAGGCGCTGTGTTTGTCGTTGTGCGCCCTGTGCGCCCTGTGCGGCCATGCCGCGGCCCAGGAGACGCAGGCCACCACGCCCGCACAGGGCGACATGGCCACGCTGGACAAGGTCACTGTCGCTGCCACGCGCTATAACGCGACCGACATGCAGATGGCCGCCACCAATACCGTCAACGTGTTGTCGGCCGACGATCTCAAGACCACTGCCGTGCACAACGTCGCCGAAGCGCTGGGCCTGATGCCGGGCGTCAACGTGATCAATACCGGGCAATCGTATTTCGGCGGCATCGACGGGGCCGCGCGCGGCGAAGGCATGTTTTCATCGGTGCGCGGCCTCAATGCCGAATACAACGTCAACCTGATCAACGGCATCAACGTCGCGCAAGGCATGCCGTACAGCCGCGGCGTGCAATTGAGCCTGCTGCCGCCGTCGGGCCTGCAGACCATCGTGTTGAACAAGACCTCCACCGCCGACATGGACGGCGATGCGATCGGCGGCACCATCGATTACCGCACGCCCAGCGCATTCGATTCGCCCGATCGCCAGGGCGGCAGCGTGACCTTGAGTGGACGCCTGGAAAGCCGTGCACGCGACTACGGCGATTCCGGGCTGGGCAGCGGCGCAGCCGGCGACTGGCATGCGCGTTTCGGCGGTGCCGGGCAGTTCGGTGTATCGGTCAGTGCGTATTACGACGAGCGCCATTTCGTGAACAGCGAAGTGGCCTCTGCCTCGGCTGCACGCAACGATGGCGCATGGAAATTTGCACGTGCCGACGCCAGCGGCAATCTGGCCGCAGGCGCCGACCCGCAAGAGGTCCTGCAGAGCACCGGCATCAATATCGGCTACTCGCAGGGGCAGACCCGACGCTACGGCGGCAACGCGGCCTTCGACTGGCGTGTGGATCCCAGTTTGCATCTGTATGCACGCATGACCTACGCCTTTGCCAAGACCGAGCAGAACACCGGCTACACGCAGTTCGTGCCGGCCAATGTCAGCTTCACGCAAATCGGCAGCAGCGGCGTGTATCAGCCGCAGATCAACCGCGTTGCAGTGCGTTACTGGTACGAAACCAACCCGGAAGAGGCCGACCTTGCCACCGTGCAGTTCGGCGCAGAAAAGCAGCTCGGCCATTGGACGTTCGCGCCCAACATCTTCTACGGCACCGGCAATAACGACCGGCCGGATCACGTGGAAATCTCCGCGCGCAACGACCAGTACAGTTCGACCAACTTTGCCTATGGCGCCAACCGTTTCATCAGCTACGACGGCGACGGTTTCCCGGTTCCCTTGCTCACCCCGGCCATGCAGGCGCAGGCCTCGGACGTGGGTAGCCTGTATGCACGGCGCACCGGGCAGATTTCCAAGCAATACAGCGGCCAGGACAAGGGCGGCGGCAAGTTCGACGTGGCCTATGACTTCGATGCGGGGCTGCTCAGCCGCATTGCCTTTGGCGTGAAGTATGTCGACAGCTCGCGCAGCTTCACCGATCGCGATTGGACCAATGCCAAGTACACCGACGGCACCTTGTTGCGCGATACCGGCCTGATCGCGCAGCGCTATGATGCGGTCTATCCAGGCCAATACGCGTTTCCCACCGTGCGCCTGAGCAATGCAGCGCTCAACGACCTGATCGCACGCACGCTCACCCCTGCCAGTTTCGACAGTTGCGGCCAGTTGGCCATCAACAATCTCAACTGCAACACCATGCGCGCAACCGAAGCGGTGAGCGCTGCCTATGCAATGGCCACCTTGCGCACCGGCAACTGGGAAATCCTGCCGGGCGTGCGCTTCGAACATACCGCCATCACCAACACGTTCTGGGCGCAGCCGGCCGCCATCAACGGTGCCGAGCAGGTCGGCGCATTCGCCAACAACCAAACGCGCTACAACGTCGCCTTGCCCAGCGTGTTCGTCAATTACCGGCCCGATGGCGATGGCGCGGTGTATCGCGGCTCGGTGTGGACCAGCTACACGCGCCCGGCCTTCGTGCAGCTGGGCGGCGGCCGCTCCACCGACATCTCCAGCGATGGCCAGACCACCATCACCGAAGGCAACCCGGATCTGAAACCGATCAAGTCGCTCAACGTAGACCTGTCGGGCGAATGGCAGAACGACAGCGGCGGCCACGCCATGCTGGCCGGCTATTACAAGCGCCTCACCGATTACATCTATGAAAGCGGTTCGAATGCCGCCAATGCCGGCGAAAGCGAAAGCGGCAATATCCGCTTCGTGCGTCCTCAAAACGGTGGCGACGGTCGCGTGCTGGGCATGGAAGCGGCCGTGCGGCAAACCTTCCAGGGCCTGCCCGCTCCGCTGGACGGCTTCGGCATCGGTGCCAACATCACCCGCCAGACCACGCGCGTGGACCTGGGAGAAGAAGGCTTCGCACACGAACGTATCCAGAACGCGCCGAACCTGCTCGCCAATGCGGAGCTGTTCTACGAAAAGGGGCCGTGGTCGGTCAACCTGAGCTATCACTACTCCGGCGAATACGTGTCGGTGTACGACTATCTCAACCAGGGCGCAAATTGGGACAACCTGTGGATCAAGCCGATCACCCGCGTGGACCTGCATCTGGGCTATGCACCGAACGATCACCTGCGCGTGGATCTGTCGGTGGCCAACCTCACCAAACAGCACAGCTACTGGGCGCACGTTGGCCATGACACCGATGCGATTTCCGACATCGTCGATTCCGGTATGACCAGCCTGTTGACCGCCAAGTATGTGTTCTGATCGCGCACGATTCGCATCCGACGACCTTCCAGGTGCGCAGCAGGATGCAGATGTCATGACGGACGCGATGCATAGCGCAGGCCGTGCACGCGCCTGCGGTGGAACGGAGCAGTGGGCATTGCAACGCGCGCCGTCGGCCAGCGGTGGGGAGCCGCGATGGGCCGCCCGCGTTGTCGCGAGCGCAGGTGCCGCGATGGGGATCGCGGCACCTGCGCGGCAGGCCAGGCGCAGGCAGTGCGTCGGCATTGCACCGAGGTCTGGCACGCCCCGTAGCACGCCAGTGGCAACCGGCAGCGTGCTGTGCCTGGTACTGACGGCTGCGCTGGCGTTGGGCGGCTGCACCACGTCGATCCCGAGCGTGTCCACCGCGCGCGGCTCCACAGCGCACGGTGGCGATCAAGCGACAGGCACCGCCGGCAAACAGGTGGGCACCGGAGCGCCGCCATCGACGCAGGCCGCGCAACTGGAGCGCGTGGTGGTGGTGTTCCGGCATGGCGTGCGCGCACCGCTGCAAGGCGAGGCCGCCGCCGCGCACTATGCCGACCAACCCTGGCCGCAATGGTCCACGCCCGCCAGCCTGCTCACTCCGCATGGTCGCCAAGGCGTGCGCTTGAGTGGCGAGTACCTGCGTCAGTGGCTGGTGCAGCAGGCGTTGTTGCCGAGCAACGGTTGCCCGGTAACCGGCAGTGTGTCGGTGTGGGCCAATACCGATCAACGCACCATCGATAGCGGCGCACTGCTGGCCGACGCGCTTGCACCCGGCTGCGGCATTCTTGCCGGGCATCGGGAGGCTGGCAGCAACGATCCGCTGTTTCGACCGATCGAGGCCGGCACGGTGCCGTTCGATGCGGCGGCAGCGGTCGCATCGATCCAGCAACAGACCGGAGGCCCTGCCGCCTTGCTGCAAGGCCATGCTGCCGAGCTGCAGGCATTGCAGCAGATTCTGGGCTGCACGCGGACGCCGTGCGAGTTCGCGCAGATGCCTTCGACGCTGGCGCCGTCGGCCAACGGGCGCGGGCTCAAGTTAGGTGGGCCAATTGACCTGACCTCCGGCACCGGCGAGGTGTTGCTGCTGCAATACGCAGAAGGCCTGCCGCTGTCGCAGGTCGGTTGGGGCCGTGCGACGCCCGAGCGCCTGGCCCAGGTCTCACGCCTGCATGCATTGCTGTTCGATATTTACGCACGGCCGCACTACATGGCCTCGCGTTCTGGCGCACCGCTGGCGCGCGAGGTCTTGCAACGCTTCGGTGACGCGCAGGCGCCGAAGGTCTCGGTGTTCGTCGGCAGTGACACGCATATCGCCGCGTTGAGCAGTTTGCTGGGCGTGCACTTTCATCTGCCCGGCTACGGCGCCGACGATCCACCGCCGGGCGGCGCGTTGCTGCTCGGCCTTTGGCGCGAGAGCGACGGCCGCCAGCTCGTGCGCGCCCGTTACCTGGCGCAATCGCTGGATCAACTGCGCACGCTGGTACCGCTGGATCTGGCCCATCCGCCGCTGCAGCAGGAACTATCGCTGGGCTTGTGCGCTCCGGAGCAACGCATGGCCTGCCCATTGGCGGATTTTGCGATGGCGCTCGAACAGCAGTTACAGCTCGATCGGTAGCAACAGGTTCGCGACCGCTGTTCTGCGGTGGTCCACATGGCATGTGGCTTCGCCCCGTACCCTCACCCCAACCCCTCTCCCGCGGGGAGAGGGGCTTGAGCGGCGGCGGCGTCGTTGTCCCTTCTCCCGCAAGGCGGGAGAAGGTGCCCCGTAGGGGCGGATGAGGGTGCGTGCGCAGCCCGTGCTATCCGGTAGGTGAGTGGCTTCGCCCCCTACCCTCACCCCAATCTCTCTCACGCGGGGAAAGAGACTCTATTTCGTCACGCCCGTACGCGTGCGGGACCGCCGTTAGCCGAAGCCTTCGCAACCTGCCACTTCCTGGCGTGGGCAACCCACCGACGACCCCAAAACCGCAACTGGGCCGCATCAGCGGCCCAGTCGTTATGCGTCTACCTAGCTTTCGCAGGAGCGGGGCGATTATTTCAGCTTGGCGGCGGCACGCAGTGCGTCGGCGCGGTCGGTCTTTTCCCACGAGAACGAGGTCGCGCTGTGCTGCGCGCCGGTGCCGTCGGTGTAGGTGAAGTCCTTCGGCTTGCGGCCGAAGTGGCCGTAAGACGCGGTCTGCTGATACATCGGGTGGATCAGGTCGAGCATCTGGATGATGCCGAACGGACGCAGGTCGAAATGCTTGCGGATCAGCTTTTCGATCTGCTCGTCGGCGATCTTGCCGGTGCCGAAGGTGGTGACCGAAATCGAGGTCGGCTCGGCCACGCCGATGGCGTAGGAGACCTGCACTTCGCAACGGTCGGCCAGACCGGCGGCCACCACGTTCTTGGCAACATAACGCGCGGCATAGGCAGCCGAACGGTCCACCTTGGACGGATCCTTGCCGGAGAACGCACCGCCACCGTGACGCGCCCAGCCGCCGTAGGTGTCGACGATGATCTTGCGGCCGGTCAGGCCGCAATCGCCCACCGGGCCGCCGATCACGAACTTGCCGGTCGGGTTGATGTGGAACTTGGTGCCCTTGTGCAGCCACTTGGCCGGCAGCACCGGCTTGAGGATTTCCTCGCGCACCGCTTCAATCAGGTCCTTCTGCTTCACGCCCGGGTCGTGCTGGGTCGACAGCACCACTGCATCGATCGCCGTCGCCACGCCATCTTCATAGCGCAGGGTGACCTGCGACTTGGCGTCTGGACGCAGCCACGACAGCGCCGAGTTCTTCTTCTTGCGGATCTTGGCCTGCTGCTCGACCAGGCGGTGCGAGAGGTGGATCGCCGCCGGCATAAAGCTGTCGGTTTCGTTGGTGGCATAGCCGAACATCAGGCCCTGGTCGCCCGCACCCTGCTGCTCGGGATTCTTGCGATCCACGCCCTGGTTGATGTCCGGCGACTGCTTGCCGATCAGGTTGAGCACGCCACAGGTCTCGCCGTCGAAGCCGACGTCGGAGCTGTTGTAGCCGATGTCCAGGATGACCTTGCGGGTCAGCGCTTCCAGATCGATCCAGGCACTGGTGGTCACTTCGCCGGCCACGATCGCAACGCCGGTCTTGACCATCGTCTCGCAAGCCACGCGGGCGCGCTTGTCCTGGGCCAGGATGGCGTCCAGCACTGCGTCGGAGATCTGGTCGGCGATCTTGTCCGGATGGCCTTCGGAGACCGATTCGGAGGTGAACAGGTAGCTGGACATCAGACTTATATCCCTTGATTCGGATGAAAAGATGGGTGCGGATGATACACGCCCCGTGTGTCGGTTGCATTGTGCGCCTGAATGGATCGGTTTGGGGTTAAGCCGACGTCGGTCCGCCGCCCGGGCGCACGCGCCTGTGCGTTGCCCGTGACGATTAACTGCCCGGTGACGCAACGGTGCCGGCCGGCCGCACCCCGCCTCAAACATCCCGATCCGTGCATGTCCGGCCTGCTAGCATCGGCCGATGGATTCATTGACCCAGATCGTTCTCGGCGGCGCCATCGCTGCCGCCATCGCGCCGCCCGGACAGCGGCGTGCCGCCTTGTTGGCCGGCGCGGCACTGGGCACCTTGCCCGACCTCGACTCGCTGGCATTGCTGCCGCTCACCGACGACCCGGTCACCCTGATGACCGTGCACCGCAGCGTCAGCCATTCGTTGTTCGTGCTGCCGCTGGTGGGTTGGTTGATCTGGTGGCTGTTCCGCCGCTACGGCAATGGACGCGTGGCCAGCGCACCCACGCGCTGGTTCTGGGCGATCCAGCTGGCCTTGATCACGCATCCGCTGCTGGATGCGTTCACCGTCTACGGCACCCAGCTGTGGTGGCCGTTGCAGCCGCATCCGACGATGTGGTCGAGCGTGTTCATCATCGACCCGGCATACACGGTGTGGCTGTTGCTCGCCTGCGTGGTGGCCTGGTTTGCGCGCGCGCGCCCGTTTGCGCAACACGTGCTGGTGATCGGGTTGGTGGCCAGCACCGCGTATCTGGGCTGGTCGTTGATTGCCAAGCAACTGGTCGACCGCCAGGCCGATCGTGCGCTGGCGGCGATGGGCCTGGCCGATGCGCCGCGGTTCTCGGTGCCGATGCCGCTCAACACCTTGCTGTGGCGCGTGGTGGCGATGACGCCCAACGGCTATGTCATCGGCGAGCGCTCTCTCGTGGCCGACACCGGCCCGATGCACTTCCGTGGGTTTTCCAGCAACACCCAGGCGTTGGGCGAAGTGGCCAGGTTCGATTCGGTGCGTCGGCTGACCTGGTTCAATCGCGGCTTCATGCGCGCGCGCCTGGTCGACGATGACCTGATGCTCAGCGACCTGCGCATGGGCCTGGAGCCGGACTACAACTTCAACTTCGTGGTGGCCCATCGCGACAACGGGACGTGGCAGCCGATCGTGCCGCGGCAGGTGCAGGCGGCATATCGTGCGCCGGTGGCACGCGACCAGATCGGTGCAGTGCTGGGGCAGATGTGGCACCGCATCTGGCACGAGCCCCGCAGCACCGTGCTGACCGGCGACCTGGAAGCTGTCGGCGCTCCGGTCGTCGCGCCCGCATCGGCAACTCAATAAACCGTGGCGCGCGCCTGCACGAACGAATAGAAGAACACGGCGTCCGGGTCGCTGTGCACCTGCGCCAGTTCACGACGCATGCCATCCACGGTGGCGGCCTCGACCGCGCCGGCCTGCAGTAATTGATCGGCCGCCGAGAGCAGCACTTCTTCCCAGAACCCGATCATGGTCTTGCGCCGGCCCGGTTCGCGGTTGTCCAGATGCAGCGTCTTGATCTGCGTGTGCACATCGCGAAAGCCCCCGGCCAGCAGCAGGTTGCCCAGCTTGGCACCGACGAACGGGTCGCCGCCCTGGTCGTGCTGGAAATCGTTGAATGCCATCCAGTAGCGCCACAGGTTGGGCGAATACGGATGCAGCAGGAACGAAGCATTCATCACCTCGGTCACGTACACCGGCGAGCCGGGCAGCAGCACGCGCCGCACTTCGTTGAGCACGCGCGCAGGCGAGGGCACGTGTTCGAGCACCCAGCACAGAAACGCCGCATCGAACTGACGCGCCTCGAACGGTAAATCGCTCGCATCGGCCTGCTGCAGTGTGTAGCGTGCGCGGCACCACGCCAGCCGTTCGAGATTTGCCCGCGCCGCGCCCAGCTGCGCCTCGCTCAGATCCACGCCGGTGACATGCAGTTCGGGAAAACGGCGCAACAGGATTTCAGTCTGCGCGCCGACGCCGCTGCCCACTTCCAGCAGGCGCCGCGCGCCGCTGTAGTCGATCTGATTGAACAGCGTGGTTTCCAGCAAGCGCGCCTGTTTGAGCAGACGCGCCTGTTCGGTGGCGGAAAAGCCGTGCAGATAGGTGGGGGTGTCGCTCGGTGCGCTCATGCGTGCGGCTCCAGCAAGGCAGGAAAACTCAGGCAGCGTCCGATAGTGCGGGCGGCACGCCGGCGATCAAGGCATCGAAGTAATCACGCGTCAGGGCCAACTGGGCTTCGGGCGTTTCGGCGCGATTGACCACCGCCCGGAAGTCGGCGCTTTGCGGGTGGTCCTTGGCATACCAACCCAGATGCTTGCGTGCGATGCGCACGCCCTGCGGTTGGCCATAAAACGCGTGCAGCGCTTCCAGGTGGCCGAGCAAGGTATCGCGCACGAACGCCAACGACGGCGGCGGCAATACCTCGCCGGTGGACAAAAAATGTGCCACTTCGCCGAAGATCCACGGGCGGCCTTGTGCGGCGCGGCCGATCATCACGGCATCGGCGCCGGTTTCGCGCAGCACCTGAGCGGCTTTCTGCGGCGAGTCGATATCGCCATTGGCAACCACCGGGATCTGCAGCGCGGCCTTGATCTGCGCAATCGTCGCGTACTCGGCGCTGCCGGTGTAATGCTGGTCGCGGGTGCGTCCGTGTACGGCGAGCGCGGCGATGCCGCAGTCCTGCGCGATCCGCGCGATCGTCGGGCCGTTGCGGTGGTCGCAATCCCAACCGGTGCGGATCTTCAACGTCACCGGCACGTTCACTGCCTGTACCACCGCGGTCAGGATGCGTGCCACCAGGTCTTCGTCGCGCATCAGCGCCGAGCCGGCCCACGCGTTGCAGACCTTCTTGGCCGGGCAGCCCATGTTGATGTCGATCAACTGCGCACCGTGGTCGACGTTGTAGCGCGCCGCCTCGGCCAGTTGCTGCGGCTCGGTGCCGGCGATCTGCACGCTGATCGGGTCCGGCTCGCCGGCATGGTCCATGCGGTGCAGCGATTTGCGCGTGCCCCAGAAGCGCGGGTCGGAAATGGTCATTTCCGACACCGCCAGGCCCGCGCCCAGCCGCTTGCACAGCAGCCGGAACGGTTTGTCGGTAACGCCCGCCATGGGGGCGAGGATCACCTTGGGAGCGATGGAGTAGGAGCCGATCTGCATGGCGCTAGTGTAACTTCAGCGGTGACGGCCCTTCGCGCTGCCAACCCTGCGGCGGCCGGGCCGGCAGCAGGCGGGCCGCATGGCCGGCACCGCCGCTGTGGTATCGCCTACTGCCAGACGGCCAGATTATCCAGGTACAGCTTGGCCTGGGTGCCTACACTGGCGCGGTATTCGACGATGTTGTTGCCGGCACGCAAGGTTGCCGTCAGCGGACTGCTGGCCCAGTCGCTGGCCGAACTGGTCTGGGCGAAGGCCGGGGTGCCGACACGCAGGCCATTGACGTACAGGTCTACGCTACCGACGCTTGTGCCCGGTGCGGAATAGCGCGTGGCCAGCGTATAGCTTCCCGCCTGCTGCACGTTGATGGTGGTCCGCAAACGCGCGCCGGGGTTGCCGCCGAAGTCGACATAGCCCAGCCCCTGGTAGTTGTGCACTGCGCCGGAGACGCCATTGGCGACAAGGCTGCCGATGCGCAGGAAGTCGAAGTTCTCCGCTTCGTATTGCCGCACGCCGGTATAGGCGGGTGGCGCAGCCGGTGCCTGCAGTGGTGTGACCGCCGCGGCGCTAGCGCGTCCGGTGGCCGAGCCGGAGCACTGGATGGTGATGTCCAGCGGCCCGTTGTGGGCGACGTTCAAGGTCAGACCATCGCCGCTGGGCGTGGCGGTGATGGTACTGGCCTGGTGCTCGCCGCGATCGGCGAAGGTATAGGTCGGCGTGGCGCTGGCGCCGCTGATGGTGATGGTGTCGGTCTTGAGCGGGCCGGTTTCCGAATCGAAATTGGTCAGGTAGACCGACACCGCGTCGGCGAACTCCTTGACCACGCCCGTCGTGTAGGGGCCGTAGGTCATGTTGAGCGCGGCGCAACTGTTGTACTTCAGGTTGAACGCGCCGCTGGCAGTCTTGTTGGTCTTGTAGGGGTTGTAGGTGACCCAGGTGTTGTCTTGACGTGCCACATAGAGATCGCCGGTGGATTCCTGCGGGAACAAGGCATTCAGTTCCTGGGTCTTGGCGGCGATGGAGGGCCAGCGGGTGGCGTACGCGCTGCGCTTGACCTGTACGGGGAAGGACTTTGCAAGGTCATCGCTCAACTGCCATACGGTCGGGATGGCGGGGTAGCGCCCGGTCTTCTTGTACCAGCTGTGCTGGTTGAGATAGGTGCCGTCGTCGTCCATCAGATACAGGCCGGAGAACAGCGTTTCCGGCGATGCATACAGACTCTGATCGTTGCCGCTGGTGGTGTCGTCGACCACTGCCAGCTTGGTGCGGTCGATCACCTGCTGGCGATCGAGGATGTGCAAGGTGCCGTCGAGAATCTTGCGGTAGACATCCATATGGATGTTCTTGAACTGCGGGAAGAACTGCCAGCGCCGCGTGTTGTAGCCGTCGGCGGTGGTCCCCTTTGGCAGGCTTTGAACGGTATCGGTCCAGATCAGTTCCGGGCCGTCGAAATAGGTTTCGCCGGTCAGCGTCAGGTGCTCGATCAGATGCGGGGCGCCCGCGGCCAGAGGATAGGCGCTGCCATCGGCGGCGTACCAGCCGCTGCTGTCAGGACGGATGCCGTAATGGCCCGCAAATCCCGACAGAAACATGCCCAGGCTGACGCTTTCGATGTCGTGGTAGCCGTAGTTCATCGTGAACTTTTCTTGGATGATGAAATTCTTGGCATAGCTGCCCAGGGCGGTGCGTAAGGCCTCGTTGCGCTTGACCATTGCCAGCGGGTTGATGTTTGCGCCCCAGAAGCCGCCGGTGAAGCTCACCGCCAGATAGCCGCCGTACTTGTTGGTCAGCTTGAGCAGGTTGGCCCAGTGCTCCCAGCGCTGCGCTGCCGAGACCGAGCAGGCTTCGTCGAATCCCCAGAACTGCTCGGCGTAGTTGAAACCGAGGAAGTTCGGGTAGTCGCGGAAGAACTCACCGTAGACCGTCGATTCCAGATCGGTGCCGTTGGGATAGTCGGGGAAGTGGCTGAAGCCGCCGCTGGACGGTTGCACCATCGCCCAGACACCGTTGGCCGCAGCTGTCTTGATCCACGAGCGTGCCGTCTCGATCCCGTTCGCCACCTGGTTCCAGTTGCACTGATTGTCGGTGGCGCCTTTGTGACTGATCGAGAGCGAGATCAGCAGAACCGTGTAGGGGCGCAGGTCTGCAGGAATCAGGTCGATGATCTTCTGCGGATCGGCGGCGTTCCAGGTGTCGGCATGGATCACGAACATCGGCTTATCGGGCGCGAGGCTGCGCCGGAATGCCGGGTCGGTGCTGGCGCTCGCCGTTGCCGTGGACGCCTGCGTAGAGGTTGGCGCCATGGCGCGCGGGGCGCTCACGGTGACCGTCGCCGCCGGCGATGGGGTCGCAGCGGTGCCGGCATCGGCGGCGTCGCCGCCACAGGAGCTGAGCAGGCAGGGAAGTAGGACGCAGGGCAGCAGGAATGGCGTGCGCGATCGACGCAGGATCATCGGTAGTTCCGTTGAGCTTGGGGGGCAGGGCCAGGCATACCGCGTCACTGCCATTGCGTGAGGCGGTAATGCGCCAGTCGACGATGCAGACGCATCTCGGTAAGCCGCGCCGCCGGGAGCGTCCTCGCATGACAACAGGCAATGGTCGTGGTACGCCCGGTGGTGTGGTGCGGCGATAGTAGGCAAGCGCAGATAGCGCGCTAGCGCGTGCAGCCGATCAGCACGCTTTATGCGATGCGCTTTCGTTTTTCGAGCACCCAAAACAGCGCTGGGTCACGTGGCGTCGCGATGGCGCAGCCGGTGGTGTGACGTTGGCAGCAGAGCGTGCGCAGCGTGGCGAAAGCAGACATGCGCTCGTTGCAGCGTCACATCGTTCGGCGCGATGCGCAGCGACGCGGCCAACCGCTTGTCGCGATCGTCATTGGGCGCGGGACATGCACGCGCATTCCTGGAAAAAACCTGGGCGCCTGCGTGGGTGCGGTGTCGAGGGCATGCGCGCGTGGCGCACGCCAATGGCAGTGAACCGTGGTCTCAGTCGTCCGCGCGCAGCCGCGGCATCGACACCGCCGCACCTTCCACCTCGGTGGAGCGCGCCGCATAACGGGTGGCAAAGCGCACGTGGGTTGCGAAGCTCGCAGCCGGCACCTGCGCCAGCGAGGCAACCAGCGCACCGTTGAAGGCATCGCCCGCGCCGGTGGTGTCGATGGTCTGCGCGCTTTCCGCGCCCACGCGGTAATGCGCCTGGCTATCGCCGCGCAGCTGTTCTTCGGCGTGCGAAATGAAGGCGCCCACCGCGCCCAGGGTCACCACTACGGTACCGCCCGGCAGCAGCTTGCGGCACAACGAATGCAACGTATTGCCGTCCAGCGCGGCGACGTCGTCGGCATTGATGCGCTCGCCGACATGGCGACCGAGCAGTGCGGCGAATTCGGTTTCGTTGGGCGTCAGCACATCCGAGAGCTTGAGCAGGCCAATCGAGGTCGGTGCATTGGCCGGCGCGGCATTGAGCACGGTCAGCACGCCACATTCGTGCGCCAGCGCCAGTGCGGACTCGATCGTCTCGGCCGGGGATTCCAGCTGCGCCAGCAACACCTTTGCCGCAGCCACCAGCGGGCGTTGGTTCTCGATGAAGGCGGGGCTCAACACGGCGTTAGCGCCGGCGCCGATCACGATGGTGTTGCGGCCGTGCCCGTCGACATAGATGCCGCCGGTACCGGTCGGTTCATTACTGGGCTCGGCGATCAGCGAAAAGCCGTCCTGCGCGGCCAGCGAGCGCGCCAACGCACCACCTGCGTCGTCGCCCAGCGCACACAAGAAATGCGTCTTGGCGCCAGCGCGTGCGGCCGCAACCGCCTGATTGAAGCCCTTGCCGCCCGGGCCGGTGCTGTAGCGCCCGGCGATGGTCGCGCCCGGCACCGGCAAGGCATCGCAGCGCCACACGTGATCGACATTGAAGGACCCGACAACGACGACCGAACTCATAAATACCTTGCCTTGAATGACTGACTTGAAAGATTGGATGAAACGCGGCGCGCAGTGATTAGACCGTCACGCCGATGAACCCTCACCGCCTCAACCGAAATGCGACAGCACACCGGCAATGGTAGCGGTCATGAAGGTGGCGATCGAACCGCCGAGCACCGCACGCAGGCCGAACTTGGCCAGATCGTGACGACGTTCCGGCGCCAGCCCGCCGATCCCGCCGATCTGGATCGCGATCGAGCTGAAATTGGCGAAGCCGCACAGCGCGTAGGTGGCGATCAGGCGACCCTCTGCGCTCAGGCCTACGCCCGGCACTTCGCCCTTGACGATGCGCGACAACTCGCTGTAAGCGACGAACTCGTTGATCACCACCTTCTGGCCGATCAACGACCCGACCGTGGTCGCATCCACCCACGGGGTACCGATCACCCAGGCGATCGGCGCCAGCACGTAGCCGAAGATCGTTGACAGGTTGGTCGGGCGGCCCAGCAGCGCGGCGGCGCCGGTGACCTCGCCCAGCCAGGTCAGCGGTGCGTTGATCAGCGCGATCAGCGCGATGAAGGCCAGCAGCATCGCGCCGATGTTTAGCGCCAGGCGCAGGCCGTCGCCGGCACCGGCCGCGGCCGCATCGATGACATTGCTGGTGGTTTTTTCCACTTCCATCTTGACGGTGCCGCGGGTCAGCGGGGTGCCGGTTTCCGGCACCAGCAGCTTGGCGACCACCAGCGTGGCGGGCGCGGCCATGATGCTGGCGGCCAGCAAGTGCTTGGCATAGAACGCCTGTTGCGCCGGATCGCTGCCGCCGAGCATGCCGACATATGCAGCCAGCACGCCACCGGCGATATGCGCCATGCCGCCGATCATCATCGTCAGCAGCTCGGACTGGGTCATCTTGGGGATATACGGGCGCACCGTCAGCGGCGCTTCGGTCTGGCCGATGAAGACGCTGGCGCACACGCTGGTGGTTTCCGCACCGGAAACGCGCATCACCTTGGTGATCGCCCACGCCATCGCACGCACCACCATCTGCATCACGCCCAGGTGGTAAAGCACGCCCATCAGCGCCGAGAAGAAGATGATGGTGGGCAGCACCTGGAACGCAAAGATGAAGCCGTAGCTGTCGATGTTCATCAGGTTGCCGAAAATGAAGGTGGACCCTTCATTGACGAAACTCAGCACCTTGACGAAGCCCTTGCCCAGCGCGTCGAACACGTCGCGCCCGCCCGGCACCAGCAACACCAGTGCGGCGAACGAGATCTGCAGGGCCAGACCGGTGGCGACCAGCTTCCAGTCGATCGCGCGGCGGTTGCTCGAAAACAGCCAGGTGATGCCGATGAGCACCGCCAGACCGAACAGGCCGAAACCGATCCTTCCCAAACCTTCGACCATTCCAATCCCCGGGCTGCTGACGGCAAAACGGGAAGCCTAGAGCAGGGGGTGACAGGGGGCAAGGCGAGGGGCATTCAGATGGCCTCGGTCGGCCCACAGACGAGAGGCGGCGGGCACGGGCAGGCCCGCGCTGGCGCGCTGTGGGACCGTGCTTGCGCAAAGTCGGGAGTTCGCATGGGCGAGGTGGGCGGTGTTCATCGCGTGGCGGCGCGGCTGGTGGCGGTCGTGACGCCCGCCCGGATGCGGTGTTCACCGTCATGCGTCAGCGTTCGGGAAACTGCCGCGCAGCCTGGAGCGGCTGAAGCGCGTGATTGGATCTACTGCTGCGACTGCTACGGCTGTCGTTGCTGCATCCGCTTCATTAGGCGCGGTGTCTTTGGCACAGATGGCCTGGGACAGTTGGCGTTTGTGCGCGAGTGCTGCTGACCGTTGCACGCATGTCCGCCGGCGTCATGCGCTGGTGTCTCCAGGCACGGTGCCGCATCCGGTGTCGGGGCACGCCGTCAATCCGTCCATGCGGCTGGTTGGCGCATGCATGCCACCAATGGCCCCACCCTGGTTGCGACGCCACACGCCGGCGATTTTGCCTGTTGATCGGCAAGCAGTCGCTGCAGCAAGGTCTCGCGTCTGTCACGTGTGGATAGGCGTGGAAACGCCCATGCAAGCCGAGGCATTCGGTGCAGATAACCACCAACGGCAGATCACGATGCATGCGCAGTGCAGGCGGTGCTGCGAACACGCAGTCGAGCCGGGAACAGGTCGATGCACGGCGCTGCACACGCCGCGCGCTGTGCCTGCCCGACGCCACGGCCTACACTGCGCACGCCGGTCCAGGGCAGGTGCCCTGGAGGTTGCGGGAGTTCGCCATGCTTTACCGACGTCTGGGTTCCACCGGGCTGCAGCTATCGGCCTTGTCGTTCGGGGCCTGGGTCACCTTCGGCAAACAGATCGGGCGCAGCGAAGCGCGCAATCTGATTGCCGCCGCCTGGGACAACGGCATCAATTTTTTCGATAACGCCGAGGTCTACGCGCGCGGCCGCGCCGAGGAAGTGATGGGCGATGTGATCGCCGATCTGCGTTTGCCGCGCGATGGCTTCTGCGTGTCGAGCAAGGTGTTTTTCGGTGCGGTCGACAGCCCGCGGCCGACCCAGCGCGGGCTCTCGCGCAAGCATGTCACCGATGCCTGCCACGCCGCGCTCAAGCGCCTGCGCGTGGAGTACCTGGACCTCTATTACTGCCATCGGCCCGATCCGGACACCCCGATCCAGGAAACCGTACGCGCCATGGATGCGCTGATCCGCCAGGGCAAGGTGCTGTACTGGGGCACATCCGAATGGAGCGCCGCGCAGTTGCGCGAGGCCATCGCGATTGCCGAACGCGAACATCTGCATGCGCCGGCGATGGAACAGCCGCAATACAACCTGCTGCATCGCGAGCGGCTGGAGCGCGAATACGCGCCACTGTGCGAGAACGGGCTGGGCACCACGATCTGGTCGCCGCTGGCCTCGGGCCTGCTGACCGGCAAGTACAACGCGGGCGTGGAGGCCGACAGCCGTCTGGGCCAGCCGGGCAACCAATGGTTGCAGGACGAAGTGCTGGGCGCGCCGGAAGCGCGCCGGCTGGAGCGCGCCCGCGCGTTCTGCGCGGTGGCGGCCGAGCTTGGCCAGTCGCCGGCGCAGTTGGCCATCGCCTGGTGCCTACGCAACCGGCATGTGTCCAGCGTGATCCTGGGCGCGAGCCGGGTCACACAGTTGGAAGAGAACCTCGGTGCCCTGGACACCCTGGATCAGGTCGATGACGCCGGGTGGGCACAGGTGGAGTCGAGCACGCGCTGAGCCATTGGGTCGATCGAGTGCTGCGGTGGATGCTTGTAGTAGTCACCGCAGCTGAGGGCAGCGACACACGTCCGTTCGATTGGCGCGATCAATCGAAGACTAGAGAGCGATTTAAACATCCGGCCTTTCAAATGAGAATGGCTCTTGATCATTAAATGAGAATGGTTATTATTTGTCTGGCCAACCGACTGGAGAACCAGATCATGACCGCCCACCCCGTGCTGCTTCGCTCCGAACCGGTCAATCTGCGCGACCGCGCCACGCCGCGCGCCGTGCCCGCCGAAGACCTCATCAGCAGCCAAGCGCTGCTCAAGGGCCGGCGTGAAGTGCTGATCCAGCACGGCGATCGCGTCTATCGCCTGCGCCACACCAGCAACGATAAGCTGATCCTGACCAAGTAATTCCAGCCACTCGGCTGCGCACAGCCACTGTGCGCAGCCGCTGCCGCAACGATCGTCATGCGCCGTCAGTGCCGATGGCGCGATCCTGCTCCACGCGCAACGCTCGATTGCCATGGCATCCCATCTTTGCGTACTCGCTCAACGCGTGTGCGCAAGGTCGCAGCGGGCGCTGCCGCCGCCGCCCGCCACTCAACTCCATCTTCCCTGCCGCGTTTGGCTTATGCCGCCCGCGCCGCCGGGGGACGCGTAAAGGTTCCTGATGATCCGCCTGCATCCGCTGGTGGTCGCGCTGTCGCTGGCGCTGCCCGCTATTTCCTTGTGTGCCCGTGCTGCCGAACGCGATGCCGGAGCGGAGGGTGCGCGTGAGGTGCACGACTTCGACCGGCTCCAGGTCACCGCCACGCGCACCCAGCGCGCGCTGGTGGATGTGCCCAGCACGGTGGATGTGATCGACCGCGAACAGCTCGACAACCAACTGGTGCGCGAACTCAAGGATCTGTTCCGCTACACGCCGGGCGTGTCGGTCACCAGCACCAGCGGCCGCTTCACCGGTGCCAACGGCATCCGCATCCGCGGGCTGGATGGCAACCGCGTGGCGATGCTGGTGGATAACGTGCCGGTGTCGGACACCTTCAGCTTCGGCAGCTATCTCAACGCCAACCGTAACTTCGTCGACCTGGAAACGCTCAAGCGCGTGGAAGTGGTACGCGGGCCGGCCAGCTCGTTGTATGGCTCGGATGCATTGGGCGGCGTGGTCGCTTTCGTCACCAAGGATCCGTCGGACTATCTGAGCGCAGACAAGCACAGCTACGTCGGCCTGAAGTTCGGCTACGAAGGCGACTGGAACGGCCTGTTTGCCGGTGCCACCGGCGCGTTCGGTGGCGAACGCTGGAGCGGCTTGGTGGCGGTGAGTCATCGCCAGGGCCAGGAGGCGCAAAACCAGGGCGATGACCGCAGCCGCGATTTCACCCGCACTGCGGCCAATCCGCAGCGCATCGATGGGCGCAGTGTGCTCGCCAAACTGGTGTACGCCCCAAGCGCACAACAGCGCTTCAAACTCACGGTCGAAGGCAACGAAGACTACGGCAGCATCGATGCATTGACCGGCGTCGATACGCGGAGTCCGACGGCGTCGCTACGCATCCTGTCGCAGCAAGGACGCGATCATCAGACACGTGCGCGGGTCTCGCTGCGGCATGAAGTCGATGCGCTGGATTCCGTGTGGACCGACGATCTGCAGTGGCAGCTGTATCGCCAGGACAGCGAGAGCCTGCAACGCACCAACGAACTGCGCGGCAACACCACGCGCCGGCATAACGAACATAATTTCGATCAGCGTGTTTACGGCCTGCTGGTCAACGCGCATAAGTCCATCGAAACCGGCACCCTCAGCCACGAAATCACCTATGGGCTGGATGGCACCTGGACCGATACGCGCGCCAAGCGCGACGGCTATTCGGTCAATCTGGCCAATGGCGCGGTGAGCAACCGCGTCGGTCAGGACGTGTTTCCGGTGCGCGACTTCCCGATGAGCGAAACCACCAAGCTCGGGTTGTATGCGCAGGACGAGATCGGCCTGCTCGATGGCCAGCTGTCGCTGGCGCCGGGCGTGCGCGTGGATTATTTCCGGCTGTCGCCGCAGGTGGACGACATCTTCCGCGAAGACAATCCCGGCGTTGCCGCCGAGACCATCGACGAGACCCAGGTGTCTCCCAAGTTCGGTGCGGTGTGGCGGTTTTCGGACGCCTGGTCGGCGTATGTCAATTACGCGCATGGCTTCCGCGCGCCGCCGTACAACGACGTCAATATCGGTTTCACCAATCTGCAGGCGCGCTACACCGCCATCGCCAATCCGGATCTGAAATCGGAGACCAGCCGCGGCGGCGAACTGGGCCTGCGTTTCAACGATGCGGTCGGCTATTTCGGGCTGGCCGTGTACTACACCGACTACCGCAACTTCATCGAATCGTATGCGCCGGCTGGCGTGAATGCCGACGGGCTGGCGCTGTTCCAGTCGCGCAACGTGGACGATGTGGTGATCAAGGGCGCAGAGGCGCGCGCGGGCATCGATCTGGGCATGCTGGCGGGTTGGCAAGGCTGGTCGTTGAACAGTGCCGTTGCCTATGCGGAAGGCGACAACCTCACCGACGGCAGGCCGCTCAATTCGGTCGACCCGTTGCGCGGCACGCTTGGCATGGCCTTCGACAGTGATCGCTGGGGCGCAGAAGTGATCGGTACCTTTGTGGCCCGCAAACATCGCCCGCAGCTGGACAGCTATTACGTGCCGGCCGGCTACGCCACGCTGGATCTGATGGGGCATTGGGAATTCGCGCCCGGCGCCAAGCTCACCGCAGGCGTGTTTAACCTGGCCGATCGCCGTTACGTGGACTGGAACGCGCTGCCCAACGGCACGCTGGCCAGCAGCACGGTGCTGGACCGCTTCACTGGCGCCGGGCGCACTGCCTCGCTCAGCCTGGCCGTGAGCTGGTAGCGGCCATGCCCAACCTCTGCGCCATCCCGTTGCCCCTGCATGCACGCGCTACCCGCGCGGCACTGCCGCGACCACGGCAGTTGGCGGCGCTAGGGACGGTGCTTTGCCTGTATCGGCCTGCGTTGGGCAACGAACTGGATGGTTGGCAGCACGCGGTCGCTGCAGCCGCGTCCCGTCGGGTGGACAGCGACGGCGTGCACGAGGGCATCTGGTTCTTCGATGCGGCAGGACACTGCTGCTGGCGGCTCTGCCTGTTGCCCGACAGCGATTTCCTGAGCTGGGACCGCCTGGTCTCTCGGCTGCCGCCACTGCCGATGGACACGCATGAACTGGGCGTCGGCGAACGGCTATGGCGCCGCCTGGCCGGACGCATGCGCGGCGATGCATGGCGCTTGAGCGCACTGCGCTTGCAGCCTGCGGCCAGCCACGATCACCCCATCACCGCCAGCCTGGCCACCGTCTCTGCGCTGGGCGCTGAGGTTGCTGCACGGTTGGCGCGCGACGAGGGCATCGACGGCCGCGTGGTCGTGGACGATTGTTGCTGCGCGCGCGCTGCAGTGCTGCGTACTGCCGCGGTGAATGCCCGCGGTGCCGACCCCGTGTCATGACGATGTCGCTGCTGCGCGCGCGTCCCTGATGTTCCCCAATGACTACCGAGAGTGCCGATGAGCCGATTGTTCTCCCGCTGTGTCGCCGCCACACTGAGCCTGTTGCCGTTGATTGCCGCCGCCGATGCTCAGCGCGATCGGCAGAGCATCCTGGCGATGCAGGGCGAATACGCGGTGGATTTCGCGTTCGACGAAACCGTGCTGCTCAAGCCCGGCTACGAGCGCGCTTCGGCGATGCGCAGCGGCGCCAGCGAAGTGGTCATCGTGGTGGAGGATTCGCCGCGCAGGCTGGTGCTGCAGCACGTGCTGGTCGACGAAAAGACCGGGCACGTGACCAAGCATTGGCGGCAGGACTGGACCTTCGAGGCACCGCAACGGTTTGAATTCACCGCCGAGCAGACCTGGACGGTGCATGCGCTGGCGCCGGCCATCACCAGCGGCACCTGGACGCAATGTGTGTACGAAGTCAGCGACGCGCCGCGTTATTGCGGCACCGGCCGCTGGGACTACGCCGATGGCCACCCCACCTGGACCAGCGATCCCAGCTGGCGCCCGTTGCCGCGGCGCGAGTACACCAGGCGCAGCGACTACAATGCGCTATCGGTGATCAACCGGCACACGCTGACGCCGAACGGCTGGACCCACGAACAATTCAATACCAAGGTGCTGCGCAAGCCCGACGGCACCCAGGAAGCGATTGCACGCGAGTTCGGCTTCAACGATTACCGCAAGACCACCGAGGTGGACTTCGCCCCGGCCTATGCGTACTGGAAAGGCACACAGGGGTATTGGGCCAAGGTGCGCGCGCGCTGGGCCGCATTCCTGCAAACGCCACCGGGCCTGCATCTGAAAACCAAGCCGGACGGCATGGCGATGATCGTGCCGATGTTCGAGCAGGCTGAGTCAGCGCAGAAGGGCAAGCCGGTCAAGGACGCGCAAATCGATGCGGTGTTCGCACGGTGGGTCGAACCGGCGAACTAGGCACCCTGACGCCGTAGGAGCGCATCCAAGCGCGATATGGCATTCCCGGTAAGGCCAATCACACCGCAGGGGGCTCTTGCGAGGTCGCGCCCGGGTGCGCTCCTACGAGCGAGAGGGTGCTTTGCCTTTATTCCTTGAACATCAGGAACGCGGCCACCAGGATCAGGCCGAACGCGGCCCAATGGTTCCACTTCAGCGACTGCCCCAGGTAGAAGGTGGAGAAACCGGCAAAGACCAGCAGCGTGATCACTTCCTGCATGCCCTTGAGCTGCGGCGCCGAATACACCGCGCTGCCCAGACGGTTGCCAGGCACCTGCAGGCAGTATTCGAAGAACGCGATGCCCCAGCTGACCAGGATGGCGATCATCAGCGGCGTGGTCTTGTACTTCAGGTGCCCGTACCAGGCGAAGGTCATGAACACGTTGCTGGCGATCAGCAGCAGAACCGGGTACAGGTAGGCGGTGAAGGGGGCAGTGGGCATGGCGGCGAGCGGCAGAGAATGGGGGCCGAAGCATAAGCCAACTTCGTTAAGCGCACGCGACCGTGCCGCCGGGGCCGCGCTAGCGCTGCATGCCCCAGCGACGCACCGTGAGCCGCTCGATCGCCTGGAACACCACGCCCTCCACCAGCAGCCCCAGCACGATCACCATCGCCAGCCCCGCGAAGACCTTGTCGGTGTAAAGCTCATTGCGGTTCTGGAAGATGTACCAGCCCAGGCCGCCCTGGCCGGAGGTGGCGCCGAACACCAGTTCGGCGGCGATCAGGGTGCGCCAGGCGAATGCCCAGCCGATCTTCAGCCCGGACAGGATCGCCGGCAGCGCCGCCGGAACCAGCAGTTGCGCTACATAGCGCGGGCCGCGCAGGCCGTAGTTGCGCCCGGCCATGCGCAGCGTGTCCGGTACCGCCTGGAAGCCGGCGTAGGTGGTCAGCGCCAGCGGCCACAGCACCGAGTGCACCAGCACAAACACTAGGCTGCCGGTGCCCAGCCCGAACCACAGCAAGGCCAGCGGCAACAGCGCAATGGCCGGCAGCGGGTTGAACATGGCGGTCAGCGTGCCGAGCACATCGCGGCCCCAGCGCGTGGAAGCGGCCAGCGCGGTCAGTACGAACGCCAGCAGCACGCCCAGCGCATAACCTTGCGCCAGCACACGCAACGACGCACCGACCCGGCGCAGCAGTTCGCCCGACAGCAGCCCGTCGTAGAACGCGCGCGCGGTCTGCACTGCGCCGGGCAGCATCAGATCGTCGCCGACCAGCCGCGCGGCGATTTCCCATGCCGCGACCAAGACCACCAGCACCCATGCCTTGCGCAGCCAGGGCGGTGCGTGCCAACGCGTGGGCGTGGTCGCGGCGCCCAGGGCAGGGTCCAGCGGGGTCAGTGCCACTTCGTACTCGGGCCGCACCGGTGGAATCGGCGGCACTGCGCTTGCGGTGCTGCGGCTCATGTCAGCGCCTGGCGTTGGCGCAGGGACGGGCGACGCAGCGGTGCCACCTTGTCGTCGTCCAGCGTGTCATCGGGCAGATCGAACAGCAGCCGGTGAATGCGTTGCGCGGTCTGCTGGAAGGCCACGCTGCCGGCACTGTGCGGGCCGAAGGCATGCGCGTTGAGTTCGGCGCGCACCTGGCCCGGGTGCGGCGACAACAGCAGCACGCGATTGCCGACCACCAATGCTTCTTCGATGGAATGGGTGACGAACAACAGCGTGAAGCGCAATTGTTCCCACAATTCCAGCACCTGCTCCTGCATGCGCGAACGCGTCAGCGCATCCAGTGCCGCGAACGGTTCATCCATCAGCAGGACACGCGGGCGCATCGCCAGGGCGCGTGCGATGGCTACACGCTGCTTCATGCCGCCGGACAAGGTGTGCGGGTAAGCATCTGCAAATCCGCTCAGCCCGACCTGGGCCAGACTGTCGTCTGCCCGCTCGCGCGCCTCGGCACGGCCGAGTTTGCGCGCCGCACGCAGCCCGAACACCACGTTCTCGCGCACGGTTTTCCATGGTGCCAACTGGTCGAATTCCTGGAACACCACCACCCGGTCCGGCCCGGGACCGGTGACCGCATGACCCTGCAGGCGGATCTGTCCTTCGCGCGGCGCAACAAAACCGGCAACCGCCTTGAGCAATGTGGATTTACCGCAGCCTGAGGGCCCCAGCAGCACGAAGCGGTCGGCTTCGTGCACATCGAAGCGCACGCGATGGGTCGCGCGCACCACGCGCTGGGCCGAGGCATATTCCAGGCTGACATGATCGACCTGCAGCAGGGGCGTGCTCATCGCTCAGCTCCCGCCCGCAATCAGCGGGTCGTCGAAAAAGTAATCGCCCACCTTGCCCGGCGCCTGCTTGATCGCCCCGCTGTGCTGCATGAACTTGCCCAGCCCCAGCGTGTTCTGCGGTGCCACGGTGAACTGCACTTTCGGGTCCTTGAGGATCTGCAGCACCAGCGCGCGGTCGATGCCCGAGCCATTACGACGCAGGAAGATATCGGCCGCCTGCTCCGGATGGGCCGTAACGAACTTCGCCGCCTGGTCCAGTGCGGCGACAAACGCGCGGTAGGTCTTGGGATTGTCCTTGCGGAATTTTTCGGTGGCGTACAACACCGTTGCCGACGACGGGCCGCCTTCGATCTCGTAGGAACTGGTAACGATATGCGCGGCCGGGTTGCGCGCCAGTTCCTGCTCCTGAAACGGCGGGCTGGCAAAATGCGCGGTGATTTCGGTACGCCCACGGATGATCGCCGCGGCGGCATCCGGATGCGGCAAGGCGACTTGTAGCGCGTCGAGCTGATGGGTGCCCTTGTCGCCCCAACGTTGTTGCGAGGCGTGTTGCAAGAAACGTGATTGCACGGAGACACCCGTCGCCGGCACCGCAATACGGTCCTTTGGCGTGAAATCGCCGATGGACTTGATGCGGGGATTGTTGCTGATCAGGTAGTACGGGAAATTGCCCAGCGATGCGACGCCGCGGACATTCTGGCGGCCGCGCGTACGGTCCCAGATGGTGAACAACGGCCCGACACCGGCACCGGCGATATCGATCGAACCGGTCAACAACGCATCGTTGACTGCCGCCCCACCGGAGAGCTGCAGGAATTGCACGTCGATGTCCACACCGGCGGCCTTGCCCTGCTGTTCGATCAACTTCTGGTCCTGCGCCACGTCCAGCAGCAGGTAAACGATGCCGAATTGCTTGGCGATCCGCAGCTTGCCTTCGGCCTGCGCATGCGCGCTGTGCAACAGCGGCAGCGCGGCCAACACCAGCAGCGCGATGCGCCGCGAAAAACGCCGGCGCGGCGCAGGAGCGTGGGAAGTGACGGTCAAACGCATGCGGCGCTCCAGTCGGGAAGGGGAGGGAACAGGGGCAGGCTCAGAACGGCGCATCGCCTTCGATGGTGGTGCGGTTGAGCCGACGGCGCAGATGATCCGGCGTGCCTGCAGCCAGATGCATCACCGAACGGTTGTCCCAGAACACCATGTCGTGCGGCTGCCAGCGATGCCGATACACCAGCCCAGCATGCGTGGAGTGTTCGAACAACCTCTGCAACAGCGCGCGGCTTTCGTCCTCGGGCAAGCCGACGATGCGCGTGGTGAAATGCTCGCTGACGAACAGCGCCTTGCGGCCCGTCTCCGGATGCGTGCGCACCACCGGGTGCTGCACCGGTGTCACTTCGGCAATCTGCTCCGGCGTCAGTGCCGGCCGCCACGGATTGCGGGCGCGCAACTCCTCGTACTTGGCCAGATAACTGTGTTCGGCACGCAGGTCCTGCACGGCGCGTTTGAGCGATTCGGGCAGCGTTTGCCATGCCAGGTGCTGGTTGGCAAAGAGGGTGTCGCCGCCTTCGCCGGGCAGCTCCTGCGCATGCAGCAGCGACCCCAGGCTCGGTGTTTGCTTGTACGACAGATCCGAGTGCCAGTAATGCCCGGCATCGCCCAGGCCGATCGGCTCGCCGTTCTCCTTGATGTTGGACACCACCAGCACTTCCGGGTGCCCGCGCAGTTGAAAGTTGCGCAGCACGTGAATCTGCAGCGGCCCGAAGCGACGGCTGAATTCCACCTGCTGGGCCGGTGTGATGCGTTGATCGCGAAACACCAGCACGTGGTAATCCAGGTGCGCGCGGTGGATACGCGCGAAGGTGGCGGCGTCCAGCGGTTGCGCAAGGTCCAGCCCGATCACTTCGGCGCCCAGCGGAGCGTCGAATGGCACGATCCTGACGCTGGAGCTCTGCACGGGGGAAGACGCATCGCGCGGCGTGTGCACACGCGCTGCGGAAGTGATGCTGGCCATGACGTGGCACCTCGACGGCAACGAAAGGCCGCCTGGGCCGGCGGCCGGACATACCACTCTAGGCAGTCGTGCCACCGCTGCGAACGTACGATTTGCAAGGTGCTTATGCGCTGCAGACATATGCAGCACTCACAGAAGAGCAAGGCCCCTCACGCTGCGCGCCACAGCGTCCGTGAGCTGGCCTGCAGCACAGCCACCGGGCCGCGCGTCGCATGCCGTTGCCCGCATGCGACGCGTTTTACCCGCGCTTATTCGCTCCGCAATGCCAATGCCGGCGGCGTGGACAGGATGCGCCGCGTGCCCGACCAACCCGCCAACAGACTCAAGGCCAGCCCGAATGCGCCGCCGAGCAGCAGGCGCGGCCAATCCGGTGTCAACGCCATCTCGAACGCCTGCTTCCCGACGACCGCGCCGATCACGGCCGCAGCGGTCACCGCCAGCGTCGCCGCCAGCAAGCCAAGCGCGCCGAATTCCACCAGCACCGCACCGCGTAGCTGGCCACGGCGTGCGCCCAGGGTGCGCAACACTGCGCTGTCGTAACGGCGTTCGCCCGCGGTGGCCTGCAATGCGGCCAGCAACACCAGCATGCCGGCCAGCAGGCTGAAGCCCATCACCAGTTGCACCGCCTGTGCCACCTGGTCGATGACCTCGCGCACGCGGCCCAGGATGGCATCGATATCCAGCAACGAAATGTTCGGATAGTCGCGACTCAGCGCCGCCAGCTTGGACGCATTGCCCGGCGGCAGGTGGAAGGCGGAAATCAGGTTGTACGGCGCATCGCCGACCGATCCTTGATTGAGCAGCAGGAAGAAGTTGACCCGGAACGAATCCCAATCGGCCTTGCGGATGCTGGTCACGGTGAACGTGCGTTGCTGTTCGCCCAGCAGCAGGGTGATGCGATCGCCCAGTTTGAGCTGGTAGCGCTGCGCCCAGCCTTCTTCCACCGAGGCTTCCGCCGCGGTGCTGTCGGCCGCCCAGAACTTGCCCTGCAGCAGCGTATTTGCCGGCGGGAACGCGTGACGCCAGGAAAAATTCACCGGGCGGTTGTCGCCGTCGCCATCGTCGGCCGGGTCGCGGTCGCCACGCACCGGCGGTTTGTCGTTGATGGCCACCAGGCGCCCGGTGGAAAACGGCTCCACGGCCGCATCCTTCACCCCCAGGCCGCGCAGCGTCTGCAGCACCGGCTGGGTTTGTTCGGGCTGGATGTTCATCAGGAAGTAGTTGGGCGTATCGGCCGGCAGGCGGTCGCGCCATTGGCCGAGCAGGCCCGGGCCGACCACCGCCAGCAGCAACAGCGCGCACAACGACAGCGACAGCCCGACCAGTTGCACCACGCTCAGGCCGCGGCGCCGTGTCAGCGAGGCCAGGCCAAGTTTCCAGGCACCGCGCAGACGGTGCTGGATCGGTCGCAGCAACGCGAGCAGGCCCAGCCCCAGCAACATCGCCACCAGTGCCAGCGCGGCCAGGCCGCCCAGCACCCAGCCGGCCAATACCAGGTTGCCGGTGGCATAGACGGTGAGCGCCAGCGTGGCGGCCAGGGCGGCGCCATACACCAGCAACGAGCTGGGCGGCACTGCGGCAAAGCTGCGGTTGAGCACGCGCATCGGTGGCACGTTGCGCAGCCGCAGCAGCGGCGGCAGGCCGAAGCCCAGCAACAGCACCAGGCCGATGCCCGCACCGGCCAGGGCAGGCGTGGCCTGCGGCAGCGGCAACCGGTTCGGGATCAGGCTGCCCAGCGCCTGCACCAGGCCTTCCTGCGCAAGCATGCCAAGCCCGATACCGACCAGGCAGGCCGGAATCGCCGTCAGCAGCAACTGCAGCGACAGCATTGCCAGGATGTCGCGCTGGCGGGCGCCCAGGCAGCGCAAGACCGCCACGGTGTCGATGCGTCGCATCGCAAACCGGTTCGCTGCCAGGGCCGTGGCCACGCCGGACAACAGCACCGCCAGCAACGCCGACAAGGCCAGGAAGCGGCCGGCGCGATCAAACGCTGCACGCATGCCGCGTTGGGTGTCTTCGATACCCACCAGGCGATACTCGCTGGCGCGTGGCTTGAGCCAGGCGCGCAAATCGGCGATGGCATCCGGTGCGCCGGCGAACATCAACCGATGGGAGGCGCGGCTGCCTGGGCCGAGCAGGCCGGCGCCGTCGATATCGGCGCGATTGACCAGCAGCGGCGGCGAGAGCTGCATCAGCTCCCCGGAGGCATCGGGCTCGGCGCGCAACACGCCGGTGATGGTCAGATGGCCGGCACCGAATTCCAGTTGCTCGCCCACGTGCAGGCCCAGCGCTTCGAGCAGGCGCGGATCGGCATAGGCCTGGCCCGGCGGCGGTGCGCTGGCGACGCTGCCTTCCGTCCCGGTGCCGTCCTTGGACACCAGCAACTGCCCGCGCAGCGGGTAGCCGGGGCCAACGCCGCGGATATTGGCCATCTGGCTGGCATCGCCATGGAACAGCACGCTGGGAAAGCTGACCATGCGCGTGCTCTGCAGGCCGCGTCGCTGGGCTTCTGCGGCGAAGTCGGCTGGGATCTCCTGCCGCCCGGTCACGCCCAGATCGCCGCCGAGCACTTCGGCCGCGCTGGAGGTCAGCGCGAGCGTCACCCGGTCGACCAGGGTGACCACCGCGGTCATCACCGCCACGCCCAGCACCAGCGCGGCGAACACCGTCAGCAGATCGCCGGCCAGGAATTCGCGGCGCACGGCGCGCGCGGCTTGGCGCACGACGTTCATGCCGCCGGACCGGTCTGTGCGTGCAGGCGGCCGCTGTCGATGCGGTAGATGTGCCTGCAGCGCTGCGCCAGGCTCATGTCGTGTGTGACCAGCACCAGGGTGGTGTCGCTGGTGGCATTGAGCGCGAACAACAGGTCGCTGATCTGCGCGCCGGTGGCCTGGTCGAGGCTGCCGGTGGGCTCATCGGCGAACAGGATGCGCGGGCGGGCCACGAAGGCGCGCGCCAACGCCACGCGTTGCTGCTCGCCACCGGACAGCTGGCGCGGGTAATGCCGCGCACGTGCACTCAGGCCCACGGCCTCCAGCACTTCGCGCACCCGCGCCGGATCCTCGCGCCCGGCCAGTTCCAGCGGCAGTGCGATGTTTTCTTCGGCAGTCAGCGCCGGCAGCAGGTGGAAACTCTGGAACACGAAGCCGACGTCGCGGGCGCGCAGCGCAGCGCGCGCTTCTTCGTCGAGCTGGCCCAGGTCCTGGCCCGCCAGCGCGATGCTGCCGCGGCTGGGCAGGTCCAGCCCGGCCAGCAGGCCGAGCAGAGTGGTCTTGCCGGAACCGGACGCGCCGACGATGGCGATGCTGTCGCCTTCACTGACCGTCAAGCTCACGTTGTCGAGGATGTGGAGCGTTCCCTCCGGGCCACTGACGGACTTGCCGACCTCGCGAACGTCGATGGCGGTGCGGGTGCTGGAGCGGGGGGCCAGACTGTCGATGAGGAATCTCCGAATGCGTGAAAGAACACTGCGATATGGCGTGCTGGCCCTGTGGCTGCTGACACTCTCCCTGCTTGCGCCGGGGATTGCCTCTGCCAAAAGTCCGGTCGCCACTGCGCCGGTCCTGGTGGTGGGCGACAGCCTGAGCGCTGCGCACAACATCCCGGTGCAGTCCGGCTGGGTGACCTTGCTGGACCAGCGCCTGAAGCGTGACATGGCGACGCCACCGGCAGTCGTCAATGCCAGCATCAGCGGCGAAACCACCTCCGGCGCGCTGACCCGGCTGCCGGGCCTGCTGGAAAAACACCGCCCCGGCGTGGTGGTCATCGAGCTCGGCGGCAACGACGCGCTGCGCGGGCTGACCCCGGCCCAGCTCAAGGGCAACCTGGAAAAGATGATCCAGCTCAGCCAGCACGCCGGCGCCAAGGTGCTGCTGCTCGGGATCGACGTGCCGCCCAATTACGGCCCAGCCTACCGCGAGCGGCTCAAGGCGACCTATGCGGACCTCTCCACACAGTACAAGACCGCGCTGGTGCCGTTCTTCCTGGAAAAGGTCGCGCTGCAGCCCGGCCTGATGCAGGCGGACGGTCTGCACCCCACCGCCGCCGCGCAACCGAAGGTGCTGGAGACGGTATGGCCGGCATTGCGCCCGCTGCTCGGCCGCTAAATGCCGCGGAACACGAAACGTTATCCGGTCTTCACGCTCTTTCCACCGTCGATCCGGCATGTTTCACAAAGCTGAAGACCGAGGAAAGTCCATGCGTCAGACCAAGGAAACGTCCGGCCTCGTGCTGGTCGTCGAAGACAACCGCAATATCTCCGAAATGATCGGCGAGTACCTGGAAGGCCGTGGCTTCGAGGTCGACTACGCGCAGGACGGCCTGGACGGCTACCGTCTTGCCGCGGAGAACAGCTACGACGTGGTCGTGCTGGATCTCATGCTGCCACGCCTGGACGGCATCGAAGTGTGTCGCCGCCTGCGTAACGACGCACGCAAGTCCACACCGGTGTTGATGCTGACCGCCCGCGACACGCTGGACGACAAGCTCACCGGCCTGGGCTTTGGCGCCGATGACTACCTGACCAAGCCGTTTGCGATTCAGGAACTGGAGGCGCGCCTGCGTGCCCTGATCCGCCGCGAGCGTCGCCAGGTGGGCTCGGAAGTGCTCAAGGTCGCCGACCTGGTGCTGGACCCGGTGAGCATGCGCGCCACCCGTGCCGGCACCGAGCTGCAGCTCTCGCCGATCGGCCTGCGCCTTTTGACCATCCTGATGCGCGAATCGCCGCGTGTGGTCACCCGCCAGGAAATCGAGCGCGAAATCTGGGGCAACGGCTTGCCCGATTCGGACACCCTGCGCAGCCATCTGTACAACCTGCGCAAGATCATCGACAAGCCGTTCGACCGTCCGCTGCTGCACACCGTGCAGAGCGCCGGCTATCGCATCGCCGACATCGCCCAACCGATGGCGTGATGTCACGCGCCGGCCGCCGTTCTGGCGGCCGGCTGCTGTATAGGCGCTCACGCGCCGCTCGATCTCCTGTGCTGCCGGCTGGTTGCACGAAGGACTCACGGAAGCGTTGCCTATACTCCGGCGCTCTTCCCTGGATGCAGTAATGCCACACGGGCTTCCGAGAAAAATACGTCTCGCCTTCCTGCTGCAGGTCGCGCTGGCGAGCCTGGCGCTGGTGCTGGCCGGGTATCTGGTGTCGTTCGTCATCAAATACAGCCTGGTGCGCACCGTGCTCGCCGACGAGGCCGTGCATTTCTGGCAGATGCAAAAGAGCGTGCCGGACAACCGGCCGCCCAATACTCGCAATATCCAAGGGTATTTTTCGCCCGCCGGCACCGCCGCCGAGGCTGCACCGGCCGCACTGCGCCATCTATCTCCGGGTTTCAGCGAAGTGGCTGCCGCCGATGCGCTGGTGTATGTCGATCAACGCCCGGAGGGGCGGCTGTATCTGGTGTTTCCGCGCTCGCGTGCGGCGCATCTGACGCTGTGGTTCGGTGTGGTGCCGGCAATCGTGGTGTTGGTGGCGATCTATGGCGTGTCCTGGTTCACCTATCGGGTTTCCAAGCGGCTGGTCTCGCCTATCAGCTGGCTGGCCCGGCGCGTCTCGCATTGGGACCCACGCAACCCGGATGTGGACGAACTGGCTCCGGAGCGGCTGCCTGCCGAATTGCAGGGCGAAACGCGCCAGCTGGCCGCCGCGCTGCATGCGCTGGGGCTGCGCGTCAGCGAGCATGTCGCGCGCGAACGCAATTTCACCCGCGATGCCAGCCATGAATTGCGCACTCCGCTCACGGTGATCCGCGTGGCCAGCGACATGGCCTTGGCCGACGACGAGTTGTCGGCGCGCACGCAGCGCAGCCTGCGTCGCATCCAGCGCGCCGGCCACGATATGGAAGCGGTGATCGATGCCTTCCTGATCCTGGCGCGCGAAGCCGAGATCGACCCGCAAAGCGAAAATTTCGATGTGGCCGAGCTTGCCAGCGAAGAGCTGGAAAGTGCGCGCGAATTGCTCGGCGACAAACCGGTGTCGTTGCGCATGGTCGGCGACCGCAGCCTGCAGATGTTCGCCCCGCCCAGGGTCATGCGGGTGGTGCTCAGCAACCTGTTGCGTAACGCCTGCGCTTACACCGATACCGGCAGCATCGAGGTGGAGGTGACCCACGACCGCATCGTGGTCCGCGATACCGGCATTGGCATGAGCGAAGAGGCGCGTGCCCGCGCGTTCGAACCGTTCTTCCGCGCCGACCCCACCCGCCCGCAAGGCACTGGGCTCGGCCTGTCGATCGTCCGTCGGCTATGCGATCGCTTCGGCTGGCGTATCGAACTGCAGAGCCAAGCCGGCGTCGGCACGTCCGTGGCGGTGGTCGTCGCCTGAGGCGTCACTTTGTGGTCCTGGCGCTTGCTGATGACGCCTTGCTGCCGCTCAACAGTCACGCGGCATGGCAGGAAGACGACGACCGGCTGCTGCACGCGCTCGGCTAACCGCTTCGATCACCCTATTTACCGCTCGGCAGCCGGAACGCTCAACGTGGTGCCAACAGTGTACCGGCGCGTGGACGTTTGCAGTGCCTTTAGCGACGTTGCAGGTGCTTGGCATTGCCGGTATTTCTTGCCCACACCGCCAATGCGGTCGCCACGTGCCCAAATCGCAGACCCCTACGTCAGTTGTGTGTGGGAACAGGGCCGGCAGGCTGCCGCCACGAAAAAACGCGCTGGCATGGAGCGGCAGCCAACGCCTCCCCTGCAGGCCGGCCGATCCGGCGACAGGCGCGCCGGATCGGCTCGGTTGCGTTCTAGCGTTGTTCCAATACCGGTGCCACGACCTTGCGCCAGATCGCGTAGCCATCGGCCGTCATATGCAGCCTGTCGGCGCGGAACAGTTCTGCGCGCGGTTTGCCGCTGGCATCGAGCATCGGGGTGTAGATGTCGACGAAGTCCACACGCGGCAGCGGGGCTAGCGCGTCCTTGATCAGGCGGTTGGCCTTGATCACGGCCGGCAGCAGTTGCGCGCGCGACGGGCTGGGCTTGATCGACAGATAGCTGATGCGTGCCTCGGGCAGGTCGCGGCGTACACGTGCCACGAATGCCAGCACATCATCGCGCACCTGTTCGGGTGTGCGGCCACTGTTGAGGTCGTTGTCGCCGGCGTACAGCACGACCTGGCGTGGCGCGTATGGAATCACGATGCGGTCTGCGTACCAGGTGCTGTCGCGCACTTCCGAGCCGCCAAAGCCGCGATTGATCACCGGTTTGCCCGGGAAATCCTGGGCCAATGTCTCCCAGAACCGGATCGATGAACTGCCGACGAACACGATGCCGTGCTTGGGCGGCGGCTGACGCGCGTCGCTCTCGGCGAAGCGTTGCATGTCTTGTTCCCAAGCGGCATTGGAAACCTGCGCCGGCACCGCCGGAGCGGTGTGCAGGGCGTCGGCATACGCATGGCCGGACAGGAGGACTAGGGCGCACAGCACGCTGCGCAGGCGATGGATGGTCATGCAGGAACCTTCAAAGTGAAGCGGGCTGCCATGGTGCGCCAGGCTGGAAGCTGAGGGCAAACCTGCCGGTAGCTGGCGGGGCGGGGCGCCACGGTGCAAGATTCGCACTTTCCCCAGCAGCGACCATGCCATGCGTTTGATTTGTTCCCCTCTTCGCCCATGCGGCAGGACGCACTGACGCATGGCCGATCAATTGGGGCACGTCCCGCGCGGCCCGCGTCGCATGCTCAAGGCGGCGATCTGGTCATGGCAGGGATTGCGCGCGGCGTGGCTGCACGAATCCTCGTTCCGCCTGGAGGTCTGTCTGGCGGCAGTGCTGGTGCCGCTCGGTCTGTGGCTCGGGCAGTCGGGACTCGAGCGCATTGCACTGATTGCACCACTGTTGATCGTGCTGGCGGCCGAACTGCTGAACTCGGCCATCGAAGCGGTGATCGAACGCTACGGCCCGGAACATCACGTATTGGCCGGGCGTGCCAAGGACATGGGCTCGGCGGCGGTGTTCGTGCTGCTGATCAATGTGCTGCTGTGCTGGGGATTGATCCTGTTGCCGCGGCTGTGGTGACGCGCGGCAGGCAGGGCGAGCCGGGCAGGGGCGTGTGCATGCGGGCTTGACCTGGCACGTGGCATGCTCGGGCTCTCTTCCAATGGAATCGCCTGCATGCCTGTCCTGATTCGCGCCTTGGTGTTGCTGATCCTGACCGCGTCGCTGTCCGGTTGCGGCTACAACGCGATCCAGCAGAAGGAAGAGGGCGTCAAGGCCGGTTGGTCGGAGGTGCTCAATCAGTATCAGCGCCGCGCCGATCTGATTCCCAACCTGGTACGCACCGTGCAGGGCTACGCCCAGCAGGAACGCCAGGTCCTGACCGAAGTGACCAATGCGCGTGCGCGCGTGGGCCAGATCCAGGTCAACGCCGATGACGAAGCGTCGTTGAAGCAATTCCAGCAGGCGCAAGGCGAGTTGGGTAGCGCGCTGTCGCGGTTGTTGGTGGTCAGCGAAAACTATCCGCAGCTCAAGTCGGACCAGTCGTTCCGCGATCTGCAGGTGCAGCTGGAAGGCACCGAAAACCGCATCACCGTGGCGCGTGGCCGCTATATCCAGACCGTGCAGGACTACAACACCTACATCCGCTCGTTTCCGCAGGTGATCACGGCCAAGATCTTCGGCTACCAGCCCAAGCCCAATTTCAGCGTGGAAAACGAAGCGCAGATCTCGCGCGCCCCGCAGGTGGATTTCGGTAATCAGCAGACGCCGCAGCAGGCACCGCAGCAACAGCCCGCGCCGCAGCCTGCGCAGTAATCAGTTGCTGTGCGTGCACGGCGCTTGTGCAGTGGTCGCTAGCAAGCGCAGTACGCGCGCTGTCGAGCAACGCACGGGCACGCGCCAGGTGATGCGCGCCGAGCCGCACATCAGCCCGAATCTGCGACCAAGCCAACAGACCGTGTCGAGGCGAGAGCTAGCTCTCCCATCGGGGAAGGGCTTGGTGAGGGTAGGTCGCCAGGCTTTGCAGTCGTTCGACCAGCCGCGGATTCGCTTCAGGCGCACACGTTCTCTGTAAGAGGCAATCTCCCGCAGGGAAGAAGCAATCGCAAAACCCCGCGCTGATGGACGATCGGCGCGCATCAGGTAGGAGTTGGCAATGCGACGAATGTGTTTGCGAGTGGTGTGGATGATGGCGTTGCTGCTGCCGGCATCGCTGCTGGCGCAGGAGTTGGCTGCCATCCCGCCGCTGCGCTCGCCGGTGGTCGACGTCACCGGCACCCTGGATGCGGCGCAGATCCAGCAACTCGAGCAACAGGCGCTGGCCTTGCAGCAGCGCAAGGGCGCGCAGTTGCAGATTTTGATCGTGCCGACCACGCAGCCGGAAGCGATCGAGCAATACACCCAGCGCGTGTTCGACCAATGGAAGATCGGTCGCAAGGGCGTGGACGACGGCGTGCTGCTGCTGGTGGCCAAGGACGACCGCCGCGTCCGCATCCAGCCGGGTTACGGCCTGGAAGGCGCCATTCCGGACATCACCGCCAACCGCATCATCCAGGAGTATCTGGCGCCGCGCTTCCGTGAGGGCGATTACGCTGGCGGCATCACGGCGGCGACCGCAACCCTGGCCGGCCTGATCGAGGGCGAGGCCCTGCCGGCGCCGGTCAGCGGGCATGCCGAGGGCGGCAACGGCGCGGGCGGCGGTGGCTGGATCATGGCGCTGTTCATCGGCTTCGTGGTGGCCATGGTGGCGCGGGGCATCCTGGGCGCGCTACCGCGCCCGCTGCGCGCCGTGCTGACCGGCGTTGCCGCCGGCGGTGCGGCGTTGCTGTTGACGTCGTTGCTGTTGGCCAGTGCGGGCGCGGCGCTGATCGGCCTGCTGGCCGGCCTGTCCTCCGGCTCGCCCGGCCGCTTTGTCGGTGGCGGAGGCTGGGGCGGTGGCTTCGGCGGCTTCGGTGGATTTGGCGGCGGCGGCCGCGGCGGTTTCGGCGGCGGTGGTGGCTGGGGCGGTGGCGGCGGGTCATCAGGAGGCGGTGGCGCCTCGGGGAGCTGGTAATGCGGTGGCTCAGGCATATCTTCGCGCCCTCGGCGCAGCGCACTTTTCCAGCCGCATGCATGGACGCCATTGCGGCGGCGGTGACCGCGAGCGAGCGCTCGCACACCGGCCAGATCATGGTCGCGGTCGAGGCCGACCTGCCGCTGGAGGCGTTGTGGCGCGGGCACAGCGCGCGGCAGCGCGCCGAGCAGGCCTTCGCCCAGCTGCGGACCTGGGATACCGAAGCCAACAACGGGGTGCTGATTTACCTGCTGCTGGCCGACCACGCCATCGAGGTGGTGGCAGACCGCGGTCTGCGCAGCCGGGTGCCGGAAGCGCGCTGGGCAGAGGTGTGCCGGCGCATGCAGCAATTCCTGCGCGAAGGCCAGCACGAAGCGGCTGTCCTGGCCGGCATCGAGGCGGTGACCGAGCTGTTGGCCGAGCATTTCCCGGCCACAGACGGCGCGCAGCATGAAGACGAGCTACCTGACCGGCCGCGGATTTTAGGCTGAGCGCGTGCGAGGTGTCAGAATAGCGGCCTCGCTTGTTTGTGATACGCGGTCCGCATGATCTATCTGCACGCCATCGACCCCATCGCCTTCTCGCTCGGCCCGGTGCAGGTGCACTGGTACGGCTTGATGTATTTGGCGGCGTTTTTCTCGGCCTGGGCGCTGGGCCGTTCGCGCATCCTGCGCGGTCGCCTGCCCGGGGTAGACATGGATGGTTTTTCCGACCTGCTGTTCTACGGCATGCTCGGCGTGGTGTTGGGCGGGCGCATCGGCTACATGCTGTTCTATGCGTTCGAGACCTTCCTGGCCAACCCGCTGATCCTGTTCAAGGTCTGGGAAGGCGGCATGAGCTTCCACGGCGGCCTGCTTGGCGTGTTGATCGCCTGCTGGCTGTGGGCGCGCAAGCACCGGTTGCACTTCTTCGATGTGATGGACTTTGTCGCCCCGCTGGTGCCGCTGGGTCTTGGTTTCGGGAGGCTCGGCAATTTCGTCGGCGGCGAATTGTGGGGCAAATTCACCCAGGCCGGCTGGGGCGTGATCTTTCCGCACGCGCCGGAACTGGCGGACCGGTTGCCCGCGCAGATCCAGGCGCAGTACGCCGCCGGCGCGTTGAACCAGTTCGCACGCCACCCATCGCAGCTCTATGAAGCTGCACTGGAAGGCGTGGTGATGTTCGTGGTGTTGTGGACGTTCTCCATGAAGCCGCGCTCACGGTATGCGGTCTCTGGCCTGTTTGCATTGCTGTATGGCGTGTTCCGTTTCATCGTCGAATTCGTGCGCGTGCCCGACGCGCCGATCGGCTACCTGGCCTTCAATTGGCTGACGATGGGCCAGATTCTGAGCCTGCCGTTGATTGCGGTTGGCCTGGTGCTGCTGGCGATGTCGCGCCGCGCGCCGGTGTTGCAGCCGGTGCTGCCGGCGCCCGCAGGCGTGGAGGCTGCCAAGTGAAGCCGTACCTGGAGTTGTTGCAGCACGTGCTGCAACACGGCGCAGAAAAGTCCGACCGCACCGGTACCGGCACGCGCAGCGTGTTCGGCTGGCAGATGCGCTTCGATCTCAACGACGGCTTCCCGTTGGTGACCACCAAGAAACTGCACCTGCGCTCGATCATCCATGAGTTGCTGTGGTTCCTGAAGGGCGACACCAATATCGGCTACCTCAGCGACAACCAGGTACGCATCTGGGACGAGTGGGCCGACGACAACGGCGATCTCGGTCCGGTGTACGGCAAGCAGTGGCGGCGCTGGACCGGCCCGGACGGTGTCGAAATCGACCAGATGCAGTGGCTGGTGGATGAAATCAAGCGCAATCCGGATTCGCGTCGGCTGGTGATCAGCGCCTGGAATGTCGGCGAGCTGCCGCAGATGGCGCTGATGCCGTGCCACAGCCTGTTCCAGTTCTATGTGGTGAACGGCAGGCTCAGTTGCCAGCTCTATCAGCGCAGCGGCGACATCTTCCTGGGCGTGCCGTTCAATATCGCCAGCTATGCGCTGCTGACGCATATGGTGGCGCAGGCCACCGGCCTGGGCGTTGGCGATTTCGTGCACACGCTGGGCGATGCGCACTTGTATTCCAATCATTTCGAGCAGGCACGCGAGCAACTGACGCGCACGCCGCGCGCGCTGCCCACCTTGCGTTTGAATCCCGAGGTCACCGACCTGTTCGGGTTCCGCTTCGAAGACATCGCCATCGAAGGTTATGACCCGCATCCGGCGATCAAGGCGCCGGTGGCGGTGTGACGAGCGAGTTGCGGCATTGTCCGCCGGTATCCACTTGAGACGGCAGCACTGTGATGGCCAAGCATTCGATCAAGGCACGGGAAAAACTGGCTGATTCGCTTATGGCAATGCAGGCCAGCCTGTTTGTGAATCTCACGAGCATCCTGCTCATCGCACCGATCGGCTTTTTCGGTATTGCCTTGTACAAGGGTGAACCCCTGCAGCTGACGAACGTCTTCGGCGGGCAGTCTTCGGCGGCGCTGGCGGTGATTGCCGTGTTGTACCTTGCGGCTTTCTGCCTTGGAATGATGGGCCGGCACGCCGCGATGAAAATCTACGACACGCTGTATCCGGACCGATGAAACTGACCCTGATCGTGGCCTTCGACCGCAACAACGCCATCGGTCGCGATAACGAGCTGCCGTGGAAGCTGCCCGATGATCTCAAGCGCTTCAAGGCGCTGACGCTGGGCAAGCCAATCCTGATGGGGCGCAAGACGGCGCAGTCGCTGGGGCGTGCGTTGCCGGGGCGGTTGAATCTGGTGCTGACCCGCTCGGGGCAGGTGCCGTTCGACGGCATGCAGGCGGTCGCATCGGTGGAGCAGGCGATCGAACGCGCCGTGCAGGAGGGGGCGCAGGAGCTGTGCGTGATCGGTGGCGGGGAGGTGTATCGCCTGACCATGGAACGCGCCGATCTGCTGGCCGTGACCGAAGTGGACACCGCGGTGGATGGCGCCGATACGCACTTCCCGCCGATCGACCCTGCGGTGTGGTCGCCGGCGAGGCGCGAGTTACATGCTGCCGACGCCCGGCATGCCCATGCGTTTTCGTTCGTGGATTACGAACGCCGCTGAGCGATGCAGGGTCGCGCCCGGCACCGCGATGGCGACGGGCGCCTCGCGCGCTCAGTCCTGTGGCGTATCGACTGACGGCTTGGGGCCGGCCGCTGCGTTCCCCGCATTGCCGCGGTTGCCGCGCGAGCGCTGACGCCCCTGACGCTCACGTGGACGCCGCGGTGCGCGTGCGACCGGTGCCGGCCCGGTCACTTCCCGTCCGGGCACCTGCACCACGCGCAGCTCCTCGCTATCCAGCTGCAACGCCGTGAGCTTGCCGCCCCAGACCGCGCCGGTATCGATCGCATGCACACCCTGGGTGATCGTCAGGCCCAGTGCGGACCAATGCCCGCAGACGATCTTCAGGTCGCGCTCGACCCGTCCCGGCACTTCGAACCAGGGATACAGGCCCTGTGCCTGCGTCCCCGGCGTGCCCTTGTCGTCGGTGGCGATGCGCCCACGCGGGGTGCAGTAGCGCATGCGGGTGAATAGGTTGATGATGGCCCGGCTGCGGTCGTAGCCGCTCAGGCCCGGCGACCAGCCCGGCTGGTCGCCGTACATATTGCGCAGCAGCTTGCGATAGCCGCCGCCCTGCAGTTGCTGCTCGACCTCGCGTGCATGCTTTTCGGCCATCTGCGTGGTCCACTTCGGCGCCAGCCCGGCATGGATCATCATCCAGCCCAGGGTGCGGTCCACGTGCGCCAGCTTCTGCATGCGTAGCCAGTCCAGCAACGCATCGCGATCTTCGGCCATCACGATGCGCAGCAGATCCGGGTTGACCTTGCGCTGCTCTTCTTCCGAACGCGCCCCGATCGCCAGCAGCGATAGGTCGTGATTGCCCAGCACCACTACGCTGTGCGCGCGCAGGGAATGCACCAGGCGCAGCGTTTCCAGCGATTGCCCGCCGCGGTTGACCAGATCGCCGCAGAACCACAGCGTGTCCTGGGCGGGGTCGAAATTGATCTTCTCCAGCAACCGCTGGGTGATGTCGTAGCACCCTTGCAGGTCGCCGATGGCCCAGACGCTCATTGCGCGCGCTCCCTTACTCCGGCATTCATCAGTGCAGCGTCCTGGGCACGCTCAGCACGAAGGCGGCGATCGGAGCGATAAATTCGGTGCCATCGTCGGCCACCATGTCGTAGTGGCCCTGCATCTGTCCCTGCTCGGTCTCCAGCAGTACGCCGGAGGTGTAATGGAAAGCTTCGCCCGGTCGCAGCCACGGCTGTTCGCCGACCACGCCTTCGCCATCCACCTGCTCGGTGCGCCCGTTGCCATCGGTGATCTGCCAATGACGCGCGATCAGGCGCGCAGGCACCGCGCCCGCATTCTGGATGCGGATGCTGTAGGCAAAGGCGTAGCGGCCTTCGTCCGGGGTGGATTGATGGGCGAGGAAGCGGGGCGATACCTCGACCTCGACGCGGTAGCGCGGATCATCTTGCATGGCGAAAGTCTAAATAAAACGGTGTGGGAGCGGCGCTCAAGCCAGCTCGACATTGGCCAGCCGGATGAAATCCGCGACCTCCAGTTGTTCGGCGCGTGCATCCGGGCGCACCTGCGCGGCGTCGAAATGGGCCGGTTCGCAAATGGTGGACAAGGCATTGCGCAGGGTCTTGCGGCGCTGCCCGAACCCGGCGCGCACCACATCGGCGAAGCGGCGGCGGTCGTTGATCTGCACCGTGGCCGGGTCGCGCGGCACCAGCCGCACCACGGCCGAGTCCACCTTCGGCGGCGGCCGGAATGCGCCCGGCGGCACCACGAACAGCGCAGTCACCTCGCAATACGCCTGCAGCATCACGCTGAGCCGTCCGTACACCTTGCTGCCGGGGCCGGCGGCCATGCGGTCGACCACTTCCTTTTGCAGCATGAAATGCATGTCGGTCACGGCAGCGGCATGGTCCAGCGCATGGAACAGGATCGGCGAGGAGATGTTGTAGGGCAGGTTGCCGACCAGGCGGATTGGCGTGCCATCGGCCAGTGCAGTGAAATCCACGCTGAGCACATCGCGGTGGATGATGCTCAGCGCGCCGATCGGGGCCGCCGCTTCGGTCAACGGCGCGATCAGGTCGCGATCGAATTCGATCACGGTCAGCGCGCCATGCCTGCGCAGCAACGGAAAGGTGATGGCACCCTGGCCCGGGCCGATCTCGACCAGATGCTGGCCGGCGCGCGGGTCTACCGCCTGCACGATGCGGTCGATGTAATACCGGTCGGCAAGAAAGTGCTGGCCAAGCGACTTCTTGGCCGGTGCGCTGAAAGAAGAATTCATCTGCGCAGTTTAACGGAGGCCGCGCCTGCACGCGGTGTCGTTCGCGTGCCCGCCTGGCCTGGCGGATCGGCGGCGTGCGCCATGCGGCAGGCCCGCGCCGAGCAAGCACGCGTGGTGTTAGCGGCGCGCCGCCAATCGGGCGCACAACGCAGTGGCTGCCATCAGGCTGGAGGGGTCTGCGATTCCGCGGCCGGCCAGTTCCAGCGCAGTACCGTGATCCACCGCCACGCGCGGGTAGGGCAGGCCCAGGGTGATATTTACAGCCTGCTCGAAGCCGCTGTACTTGAGCACCGGCAGGCCCTGGTCGTGATACATCGCCACCACCGCGTCGAAACCGCGCAGTTTCTGCGGCAAGAACGCGGTGTCCGCCGGCAGCGGGCCGATCAGCTGCATGCCCTCGCCGCGCAGCTGCTCCAGCAGCGGAATGACGATATCCAGTTCCTCGCGGCCCAGGTGACCGTCTTCGCCGGCATGCGGGTTGAGGCCGAGCACGGCGATGCGCGGGTGCTCCAGGCCGAAGTCGCGCTGCATCGCTGCATGGGTAATGCGCAGGCATTGCAGCAGCGCATCGGCGGTGATCGCATCGGCCACCGCACGCAGCGGCAGATGGGTTGTCACCAGCGCAACGCGCACGATGCTGTTGGCCAGCATCATCACCACCGGGCAACCGGCTTGTTCGGCCAGCAGTTCGGTGGTGCCGGTGTAAGCAATGCCGCCGGCGTTGATCACTGCCTTGTGCACCGGGCCAGTGACGATTCCCTGCAGGCGGCCGGCGAGGCAGTCACCCGCGGCGCTGCGCAGGCCGGCGATCACTGCTGCCGCATTGGCCGGGTCGGGTGCGCCCAAACGCGTGGTCACGGCCTGGCGAACGGGATGCAGCGGCAGGTCGCCGGGCGCACGTGCCGGCTGGTCGGGATCGAGCAGCCGTACAGGCAACGACAGCGCCGTTGCGGCGCTGTGCAGGGTGTCTGGGTCGGCGTAGGCAATCAGATGCGCGTCCGAGCGCGGCTGCTGCGCAAGCCGGATGCATAGCTCCGGCCCGATTCCGGCCGGCTCGCCTGGCACCAGCGCGAGCGACGGGACCATCATGCTATCCGGCTGCCCGGTCTCAGCGCGTCGGCTTTGCCGGCGGCGGCGAGGGCGCTGCCGGGTCTGCCGATTTGGCCGGAGCGGCAGTGGCATTGTCATCGGCGCGGTCGCCGGTGCGGTAGCTCACGTACGCTTCGCCACGCAGTTCCTGCAGATAGCGGTTGTACTCTTCTTCTAGCTTGCGGCGACCGATGGTTTCACGCACCTGCGCGCGCTGGTTCTCGGCGCTGACGTCGGTCTGGCGGCTGCCGACGCGCTGCACGATGTGCCAGCCCGCCTGGGTCCGGAACGGTTCGGAGACTGCGCCGTCGGTCAGGCTTTCGACCTGCTTGCCGAAGTCCGGGCCGAACGCATCGGCGGGGAACCAGCCCAGATCGCCACCCTGACCGCGGCTGTTGGTGTCCTCGGAAGACTCCTTGGCCGTCGCCTGGAAATCGGCACCACCAACGATGCGTGCGCGAATCGTATCGATCTTGGCCTTGGCCTGCGCCTCGGTCTGGTTCTCGCCGATCCGCACCAGGATGTGGCGTGCGTGGTACTCGGTGACCATCTTCTTTTCGCCGCCGGCATTGGCGTCGCGCATTTCCACCAGCTTGAGCAACTGGAAGCCGCTCGGGCCGCGCAGCGGTCCGGCCACCTGGCCGGGCTGCATGTCGCGGATCAGCTGCGCAAATGCGTTCGGGATTTCATCCAGGCTGCGCCAGCCCAGATCGCCGCCTTCCAGCGCATTGGGGCTATCGGAATAACGCACCGCAGCGGCCGAAAAATCCAGCTCGCCCTTGTCGATCAAGGCTTTGACGCCATCGACCTTCTTCTGGCCGGTGGCGATCTGCTCGGCAGTTGCCCCTTCCGGCAAGCCGATCAGGATGTGCGCCAGGTGGTACTGGCTACCGGTGGCGGCCTGTTGGGCCAGTGCGGTATCCACTTCGCCTTCGCTCACGCTGATGCGGCTTTGCGCAAAACTCTGGCGCAGGCGCTGCACGATGATCTCGTCGCGCACCGATGCGCGGAAATCGGCGTAGCCCATCCCGTCGGCTGCCAGCTTCTGGCGCAGGCCGTCCACGGTCGTGCCGTTCTGCTGGGCGATGCTGGCGATGGCGCGGTTGAGTTCTTCGTCGCTGACGCGGATACCGTTGCCATCGGCACGGCTGACCTGCAGCTTGACCAGCACCAGGCGCTCAAGCACCTGCCGCTGCAGCACATCGTCTGGCGGCAGCTGGTTTTCGCGACCGGCGTACTGCGACTTGACGTTGCGGACTGCGCGATCGAGCTCGCTCTGCAGCACCACGTCTTCGTCGACGATGGCAGCGATGCGATCCAGCGGCTGGGATTGCTGTGCCGAGGCCAACGGCGAAACCGTGCTGGTGATGGCCAGCAGCGAGGCAAGAACAACAGAGAAAGGCTTGGTCATGGAATCAGGTTCGGATCGTAATCGTCCGGATTGGTCGTGGTGTTGCTGGGCGGGACCAGGTAGAGGTCGTCGCGGTAATAGCCGAGAATAGCACGGCGCAAAGTGCGGTCCGTGTTCTGCCCGAACGAGCTCAAGCCCTTCAGCACGAACTCAATCTGGATCGAGTTGTCCATCTCGCCATCGCGGTTGCGCACGAACCGGCGCACCAGCCCGCGTACCGCCAGGCAGCAGCTGTCCCATTGCACGCCACCGATGATTTCCAGCGGCTTGCGGTCCAGCAGCGAGTAGTAGTACCGACCGACCGCGCTCCAGCTGGGGTTGATCGGGTACAGGAAGGAGAAATCGGCCTGCTTGAGCTGGTCGCTGTTGTCGGTGAGGTTGCGACGGTAGCGATACGCCAGGTTGATGATGCCGTCGTTGTTGAGCAGGTAGCGCGTGCGCAGGCTGGCCAGATCTTCCTTGCGTGAGTTCGGGTTCCACTGGTAGGTGGCGCCCATCGACCAGCGGTCGTTGATCATGTAGTTGGCGTCAGCCACCCAGGCAGACTTGCCCTGTTCGACGGTCTGCTCGCTGCCGGCTGCCGAATTGTTGCTGTTGTTGATGGTGACCAGCGAGTCGCTGAAGTACAGGATCTGGCCCGCGCTCAGCGAGAGCTTTTCGCGGCCGTCGTCCTGGCGCAGCCAGCGCGAGGTCACTGCCAGGGTCAGCTGGTTGGCATCGTTCTGGCGGTCGGCGCCGGTGTAGCGGGTGTCGCGGAACAGCTGCCCGTAGCTGAAGGTGAACGGACGGGTGTCGAACACCGGCAGATCGTCCTGGTCGCGGTACGGCACGTACAGGTAGTACATGCGCGGCTCCAACGTATTGAGATAGTTGGTGCCAAACAGCGAGGTTTCGCGATCGAAGTACAGGCCGGCGTCCAGCGAGGCGATCGGCAGGCTGCGCGTGGGCGTGCGGTTGCCGGTCAGCGGTGCGGTATCGGCCAGCGTGGAATCCAGCTGGTACGCGGTGTAGCGCCACGCCACGGTAGGCGTCAGGAACCATGCTGCGCCCGACAGCGGCATCGAGATGTAGGGCTTGACGTCCAGGCGCGCGCCGCTGCCGTATTGCTTGTTGCGGATATTGGTACGGACGTACTCGTCGCCATTGTTGTTGTTGGCGTTCGGGATGAAATTCACCTGGTACGAATCGTCGTGGGTGAAGCGCACTGCCTCGGCATAGATACCGGCCTCGAAAATGCCCAGCGGCTTTTCCCAGGTGAAATACGCGCGCGGCTGCCGGTTATAGGGCAGGGCCTGCTCGTCCAGCGTGTAGTCGGTGAGCTGCCAACGGTCGGCCATCAGGCCCGCGGTCCAGGTCTCGCCGGTGCCGTAGATGCCCACGGTGCTCTGCAGGCTGGAGGCCGAGCCCATGCCGTTGATGCGGCTGGTGAAATCTTCCACGTAGCGCGTGTCGCTGACCCAGGAGATGCTACTGCGCGCCTGCCAATTGCTGTTGACGTTGTGGTAGCCGCTGTAGAACACGCTGCCACGGTCCTTGTCGCGCAACTTGTCGTTGGGCAGGTAGTTGCCGGTGACTTCGCCGCGACCGCCCTCGTACAGGTACCGGAATTCGGTGCCGAACATGAAACCGCGCTTGCTCATGTAGCGCGGCAACAACGTGGCGTCGTAGTTCGGCGCCAGGTTCAGATAGATCGGCTGCAGGTAGTCGAAGCCGTTACGGCCGGACAGACCGAATTGCGGAAACAGCAGGCCGGTCTGGCGGCGGTCGTCGATCGGGAACTTGAACCACGGGAAGTACAGCACCGGCACCTTGCCGATCTGCAGCACCGCGTTGCGCGCGGTACCGAAACCTTCCTCGTTGTCGACGTCGATCTCCGGCGCGCGAACGCGCCAGATCGGCTGCGAGGGGTCGCAGGTGGTGTACGTGGACCGATGCATCTGCCCGACCTGGCCCTGCAGGTCCACCGATTCGGCGTCGCCATTGCCGCGGCGCTCCACCAACTGGTACTGGATGTTGGTGACCTTGTGGGTGTCGGTGTCCTGATTGCCCTCGGCGCGGTCGGCGACCATGCGGAAAGAGGTGTCCTGGTAGCGGACATTGCCTTCGGCGATGTAGTTGCCGGTTTCGGTGTCCATGCGCAGGTTGTCGGCACCCAGGAACTGGTCGCCGCGCTTCAACGCAACATTGCCTTGGTATTGCGGGGTGGTGCTGGTGCCGGAGAGTTGGTCGCCTTCGATGTCGGTCGGCAACTGCTGGCGCATTTCTGCGGCCTTGGGGTCGGCGGCGGGGGCGCCGTCGAAGCCGGGTAGCGGGTCTACGGCCGGGCACAGTCCCCAGTTCAACGGCTTGTCGGCAGCCATGGCCGGGAGGCAGATGGCGATGCTCAAAGGCAGGGGCAGCAGGCGGAGAGCTCGGCGCACGCGTGGGTTCAACCAATAAAATGGCGACTAGCTTGCCGCATACCCCGCATAGGGGCAATGAAGAGCGCCGGCGCCGGGAGGGCGAGGTTCATCGCACTCGGTGACGCGACCGGCGCCCTGGCCGGGGTTCAGCGCAGCGCTGCCACGTGCGCCACGCTGCTTTCGCGCAGCGCCTGCAGGTCGTAGCCGCCTTCCAGCATCGAGACCACGCGGCCGCGTGCATGGCGGTCGGCGAGTGTGCGCAGCGCGCCGGTGAGCCAGGCGAAATCGTCGTCGTCCAGCATCAGGTCGGCCAGTGGGTCGCGCAGATGCGCATCGAAGCCGGCGGAGATCAGGATCAATTGCGGGCGGAAGGCATCGACGAGCGGCAGCATCTCGTCTTCCCAGACATTACGGAAGCGCAGCCCGTCGCTGCCCGGTGGCAGCAGCAGGTTGTGGATATTGCCGACGCCGCGCTCGTACACGCTGCCCGAATGCGGATACAGCCCGGACTGGTGGGTGCTCAGGTACTGCACGGTGGGGTCGCGTTCGAAGATCGCCTGGGTGCCGTTACCGTGATGGACGTCGAAATCCACGATGGTGATGCGTTCCAGCCCATGCCGGTCGCGGGCGTGGGCGGCGGCCACGGCGATGTTGTTGAACAGGCAAAATCCCATCGACACCTGTGCGGTGGCGTGGTGACCGGGCGGACGCACGGCGCAGAAGGCGGTGCGGGCCTGGTCCTGCATCACCGCATCGACCGCGGCGATGCCGGCGCCTGCGGCGCGCAAGGCGGCCGCGCGCGAGGCCGGCACCATGCGTGTATCCACGTCCAGCTGACGATAGCCGTCGAAGGCGGTTTCCAGCACCGCATCCACCTGCTCGCGCTCGTGCACGCGGCACAGGTCGCCCAGCTTGGCCAACGGCGCTTCGCGCCAGTCCAGATCTGGGAATGCGCCGCGCAGGGCCTGGACGACCGCTTCCAGGCGGGCGGGGCTCTCCGGGTGCTCAGGGCCGGCGTCGTGACCGAGGCAGGCGGGATGGGTAAAGACCAACATGGGGCAACTCTAGCCTCTGTGCCGACCCGGGCACATGCTCAACCGCGTCGGCGGTCGTGCCGCCACAGGACTTCCTGCCGACCATCGGCACGCGCCAGCACGCGCGCCAACACGAACAGCAGGTCGGACAAGCGGTTGAGATAGCCGATCGCCTCGCTGCGTACCGCTTCCTGGCGCGACAGCGCAACGGTCTCGCGCTCGGCCCGGCGCACGATGGTGCGGGCCAGATGGCAGCGCGCGGCGGCCTCACCGCCGGCCGGCAAGATGAATTCCTGCAGTGCGGGCAGCGTCTGGTTGAAGGCGTCCAGCTGCGTCTCCAGCGCCTGGATGTCGGCCGCGTCGATGGCCGCGTGGCCGGGGATGCAGAGCTCGCCGCCCAGGTCGAACAACTGGTGCTGCACGGTGGTCAGCAGTGCGGCGATCGGCTCCGGCACACCGGGGGCGGCCAGCAGCACGCCGATGGCCGAATTGGCTTCGTCCACGGTGCCGTAGGCATTGACGCGCAACGCATCCTTGCCGGTCCGGCTGCCGTCGCCCAGGCCGGTGCTGCCGTCGTCGCCGGTCCGCGTATAGATACGAGAGAGTCGATTGCCCATGGCTTAGCCGGCGTAGGGCTGGCGACGCGGTGCGGACAGGCGCTCGGCAGCCACCTGGATCACCGCGGCGGCCGCCACGTACAGCGCGGCACTGCGCAGATAGGGCCCCAGCCAGTCGGTGTAATTCTTGAACCAGCCGGCCACGGTCGGGTCGGCCACGCTGGCGCTGATCCAGTAGAAGCTGCCCTGGGCGATCAGCTGGCACAACGCCACGGCGATCAGCAGGGCCGGCACCAGCCGCGCCAGCGCGCTCCACTGTGCGCCGTGATAGTGCCGGCGCAGCCACATGCCGCCGGCCCACAGCGCGAAATACGCCGGGATCAGGCACCAGTAGGCCGGCGACACGCAGTAGTGCTGCCAAAAGCTCAGGCCCTGGCCGGTGATCACCAGCCAGTCCACCGCCACGGCCAGCAGCATCAGCAGTGGAAATGCCAGCTTGGTGCGCGCAGCCAGATGAAATCCGCCGACGAAGAACACCGCCCAGGACGCATCCGGAACCGGCGCGAAGTGATTGATCCGCGTGGCCGCCATCAATACGGCGAGCAGACTCAGAATCAGGGTGTCGTGCGAGCGAGAAGTCATGCGCGGAGCGGGCCGGATTACAGGCCCTGGAGTGTAGCGTGGAAGTGGTGCTGCCCGTGGCTTGGGCACGGCAGCTGCAGAACGAGTGCGCAGTGCCAGGCGCGCGTGGGCGGGGCCCGGAATCGGCCTGCACCACGCCTAGATCGCCGCGTCCGGGTGCGCCGTCCGCGCCCGCCCTGCGACTGCCCGCCACGCTGTGCCAGCCGCTGCATGCGTTTTGGGGAGCGCGTGACGCGCTGCGCTGCGTGCGAGCCGGGCAAGGCGCAGGTGGGCAGCGGGCGCGGCAGATGTCCCGCCCTTTGGCGGCAACGCGCAGGGGGCGAAGGCTTATCATGTGGGAATGACACATCCCCATGACGTTCTGATCGTTGGCGGCGGCCTGGTCGGCTCCAGCCTTGCGATTGCGCTGGACCGCCTCGGCCTGGATGTCGGGCTGGTGGAGGCCACCCCGGCCGGCACGCCGCCGGCAGTGTTTGATCAACGCAACCTCAGTTTCGCCGCGGCCACGGTGAACGCGCTGGGTGCGCTCGGGGTGATGGCCAAGCTGCGCAGCCCGCCCGGGCCGATCCGGCGCATCCATGTCAGCCGCGCCGGGGACTTCGGCCGCGTGCAACTGGACGCGGCCGATTACGGCCGCGACGCCTTCGGCCAGGTGGTGGTGGCACGCGACTTCGGCGATGCCTTGCAGACCCGTCTGGACGAACTGACCCATCTGCGGCGTTACCGGCCTGCGCGGTGCATCGGCATAGAGCCGGTGCAGGACGACGTGCGCGCGGTGCGCCTGGCCACCGATGCGGGCGAGCAACGTGTGCAGGCCAGACTGGTGGTCGGCGCCGATGGCAGCCATAGCGCGGTGCGCGAGCTGCTGCACATCGGTACCGATGCCCACGATTTCCTGCAGACCCTGTTCGTGGCGCGCGTGCGTGCGTCACGACCGCCCGATGGCACGGCCTGGGAGCGTTTTGGCGAACATGGGCCAACTGCGCTGTTGCCACGCGGCGACCGCCATTACGGTGCGATCCACTGCGTGGCGCGCGCCGAGGCCGAGGCCGTGGCTGCGCTCGATGACGCCGGCTGGCTGGCGCGCCTGCAGCGTGCCGCCGGCTGGCGTGCCGGGCGCTTCGTCGCCACCGGCGAGCGCAGTGCCTATCCGCTGGTGCAGGTGCTGGCCAACAGCCTCATCGCCGAGCGCGTGGTGCTGTTGGGCAATGCCGCGCAGACGCTGCATCCGATCGGTGCGCAGGGCTTCAACCTGGGGCTGCGCGATGCGCTGACGCTGGCCGAATTGATCGAGCACGATCGCAGCGATGCCGGTGCCGGTGCGTTGCTGGCCGAGTATCTGGCGCGGCGGCGGGTGGACCGCGAGCACACCATCGGGTTTTCCAGCGGTCTGGCGCGGCTCACCGGCAACCCGGCGCCGTTGCTGCGGCCGTTGCGTAGCCTGGGCTTGTTTGCCACGTCGCAGGCGGCCCCGCTGCAATCGATGCTGGTAGGCGGTGCCATGGGCTTTCGTGGCGATGTGCCGCAGCTGTGCCGGAGCAGCGCATGAGCCGGCGCAGCACGCGCGATGCGGTGATCGTCGGCGGTGGCGTCGTCGGCGCCGCCTGCGCGCTGGCGTTGAACGATGCCGGCCTGAGCGTTGCCCTGGTCGAAGGGCGTGAGCCTGTCCGCTGGCACGCCGATCAACCCGATCTGCGTGTCTATGCCTTCGCCGCCGACAACGCCGCGTTGCTCGACAGCCTGGGCGTGTGGAATGCGGTGCGTGCCGCGCGTGTGCAGCCTTACCGGCGCATGCGGGTCTGGGATGCCGGTGGCGGTGGCGAGCTGGGCTTCGACGCCGACACGCTGGGACGCGAGCAACTGGGATGGATCATCGAAAACGACGTGCTGGTGGACCGCTTGTGGGCCGCCGTGCATGCGGCCGGCATCGAAGTGCATTGCCCGGCACGCGTGGTCGAGCTGGAGCAGGACGCCGCCAGCGTGCGCCTGCGCCTGGACGATGGCAGCCGGCTGGAAGCGGCAATGGCCATTGCCGCCGATGGTGCAGCCTCCACCCTGCGTGAACTCGCCGGGCTGCCGGTCTCCCGGCATGCCTACGCACAGCGCGGCGTGGTTGCCTTCGTGGAAACCGAGCACCCGCATCAGGCCACCGCCTGGCAGCGCTTCCTGACCACCGGGCCGCTGGCCTTCCTGCCGTTCGCCGATGGCCGCAGTTCGATCGTGTGGACCTTGCCGGATGCCGACGCCGAGCGCGTGCTGGCGCTGCACGATGCCGATTTCTCGCGTGAGTTGACCCAGGCCTTTGCCGCGCGCCTGGGCGAGGTGCGCGTGGTGTCGGCACGCACTGCCTTCCCGCTGCAACGGCAGCTGGTGCAGCAGTACGTCAGCGGCCGCGTGCTGACCCTGGGCGACGCCGCGCATGTGGTGCATCCGCTGGCCGGGCAGGGCGTCAACCTGGGCCTGCGCGATGTGGCGGCATTGCGGCAGAGCGTGCGCGAGGCGATGGCCAAACGTGCCGATTGGGCCGCGCCGCATCGCCTGCAACGCTGGGCACGTACCCGGCGCAGCGAGAACACCGTGGCCGCCTACGGCTTCGATGCGATCAATACGGTGTTTTCCAACGACGAAATGCACCTGACCTTGTTGCGCGGATCGGTATTGGGCCTGGCCGGCACGTTGCCGCCGTTGGTCGATGCGCTGTGGAAGCGCGCCTCCGGCGGCGCGTGAGCCAATCGCACCCGCCGCCGAAATCGGCGTCGGTTGCTGTCTGTCATGCCTTGATATGCCTTTTATGCTATAGCGAAGGCAGCAGGTTCCATACGACGTGCGTGGCTGCCATGGCTACAGTCGCGCCATGACCTCGTCTGCGCCTCCTTCGTCCAAGCCGGCAGTGCTGTTGTTGTGCGGCCTGCTGTGCGACGCCGCCATCTGGCAACCGCAGCGCGTCGCGCTGCGCGATCTGGCCGATGTGCAGGTGATGGATTTCGCCGGCTTCGACAGCATCGCGCAGATGGCCGCGCATGTCTTGGACGTTGCGCCGCCGCACTTTGCGCTGGCGGGACATTCGATGGGCGGGCGGGTCGCGCTGGAAATCATGCGCCAGGCGCCCGCGCGCGTGCTGCGGCTGGCCCTGCTCGATACAGGCATCGCGCCGCGCCGCGACGGCGAACGCGAAGAGCGGCTTGCATTGGTGCGACTGGCGCATGCCCAGGGAATGCAGGCGCTGGCTCAGCGCTGGTTGCCGCCGATGCTGCACCCCGATCACCGCGCCGATGGCGCGTTGATGGATGGCTTGATGGCCATGGTGCAACGGCAAAGCGCGCAAAGTTTTGCTGGGCAGACCAATGCCCTGCTGGAACGCCCCGATGCGGCACCGGTGCTCGCGCACATCACATGCCCGACGTTGTTGGGAGTCGGGCGACAGGACGCGTGGAGCCCATTGGCGCGGCATCAGGACATGGCACGACACATTCCGCAGGCGCGGCTGGCGATTTTCGAACACTGCGGGCACATGGCGCCGGTGGAGGCACCTGCCGCCGTCAGCGACGCGCTGCGCGACTGGTTGCAGGCCGCGTGATGGCGCGCCCGCCGAACGCATGGGACTACGGGGCCACTGCTGCCGAAACACGCAGTTCGCCGGGTGTCGAGATTGCCTTGGTCACGCCTTGAGGAACGCTGCATGCACGACGACGTCTCGATCATCATTGCCTGCGAGCAAGCGATCCGCCGGTTCGCGCTGTGCAACGACCGCCATGATCATGCCGGCCTGGCCGCGTTGTTCACCGACGATGGTGTGTTCGCGCGTCCCAGTGCACCGGATGCGCCCGTGCGGGGGCGCGAGGCCATCTTGCAGTCGTTTCGCGAGCGTGCGCCGCGCACCACGTGCCACCTGATGCTCAATACCTTGGTCAGCGTCCAGTCGCACACGCTGGCGCACGCGCACAGCCATGTCCTGCTCTACACCGCCGGCGATACCTCCGCAGCGCCGCCGTGGACGGCGCAATCACCGGCATTGCTGGGCAGCTTCGAGGATGTGCTGGTGCTCGAGCAGGGGCGCTGGTTGTTCCAGCAACGGCTCGGGTCGCTGCTGCTGCGGGTCGGCACCGGCTGAGTCGGCGCATCCGGGCTGCAGACAACACCGTTACCCATCGCTGTCCCGATGGCGCATGTCGCGTGCCGCCGTCTTTGAGTCCTGTTTTCTCCCCCTCCCCCGTCGCGTCGCATCGCAGTCATCCATTCCCTTTGCATCGGAGATTCGCCTAGTGGAACGCGTCCGTTCGTCTGTTCGTTGTGGTTCGGTGTTGCCGCATGCGCTGTCGCCTCGTCAACCTGCGCTGATCATCGCTGCCTTGCTGGCCGCAGCGTCGCCAGCAGCGTGGGCGCAGGCCGTGCCGGAAACCGCGGCGCCACCGCAAGGCATCAATTTGGGTGGCACCAGTTTTCTAGATGGCTTCAGTTCCATGAAGCCTGGATGGACGGCCATCGAGTATCTGCGGTACTACGATTTCGATGCGATCAAAAATGCCAACGGCGATAATTCGCCGGCGTTCCGCGACCCCAACGTCGGGGTCAGCGTCGCGTTGACCCAGCTCATCTACGTCACGCCCTACACCTGGAAGGGCGGTTCGTTGAGCTTCAATGCGATCGTGCCGCTGGTCAATTACGACACCTCCGTCGCTGCCGATAGCCCGGTGCGCTTGAGCAGCAATGGCTTGGGTCTGGGCGATATCTCGTTCGGGCCGGCGCTGCAGATGCCGCCGGTGATGCGCGATGGGCGGGTGCTGTTCTTCCAGCGATTTGCCATCGACGCCTTCGCGCCCGTGGGCAAGTTCGATCGCGATGTCGCCATCAACCAGAGCACCGGTTTCTGGTCGGTCGCACCGCATTGGGCCTTCACCGTGCAACCCAGCGACAACTGGGAAATCAGCGGGCGGCTGAATTACCTCTACAACTTCCGCACCAGCCGCGCCGGCGGTGTGCCGCCGATTCCCGGGTTCCGTTTTCGCAACGGCCAGGCCGGCGATGTGCTGTGGGCAAACTTCGCCAGCTCGGTCAAGGTCACCGAACAATTGCGTCTGGGCATCAATGGGTATTACCTGCAGCAGTTAAAGAACAACCGCACCAACGACCAGAGCATTCCCGACAGCAAGCGCAGGCAGTTCTACGTTGGTCCCGGGTTGTCCTGGCGGTTCGACGAAAAGAACCTTCTCAACTTCAACGTTTACCTCCCCATCGAGGTCGAGAACTCGGTGGCGGGCAATAGCTACAACCTGATGATTGTGCACTCGCTGTAACGTGTGCGGGTCATGTGTCCTGCATTGCCTGTGCCGCGGTGCCGGCATGTGGACGATGCTGATGCGATGCGATCCGTCACGCGAACCTGCTTGCGCGGGAGGTCCGGCCTCATCGCTCAAGCCGGGTGCTTGGCGCGCAGGGGTATCGACGAGCAAAGCGCTCGTCTCACAGTCCCATGCTGTGCCGTTGCGTGTTGGCGTGTTCGCGGAACAGCAATTCCGCGCGTGCGCCATCGCGTTGCTCGATGGCCGAGACGATCGCGCCGTGTTGCCTGTGTCCGTAAAACAGATCGTCGTAGGCAAGCGCGGCAGTGCGTTGGCCGAACACGACGTTGACCGGGCTGACGAACGGCACCAAGGTGCAGCGCTCCACCGTTTCGGTCAGGATCGGCTTGTTGGCCGCCTCCACGATGGCGCGATGGAAACGGGCATTCATTGCGCCATATGCCTGCTCGTCGTCGGCACGGAGATTGCGGCTGGCCAGGATGCGGTCGCCTTCGCCCAGGCAGGCGTACAAGGTGGCGAGCAACTCGGCGGGGGCGCCCCGTTCGGCGACGGTGCGCGCGGCCATGCCTTCCATCACTGCGCGCACCGCCAGTGCATCCAGGCTTTCCTGCTGGCTGAAGCGCCGCACGGCGTAACCACGGTTGCCTGCCTGCACCAGCAGGCCTTCCTGGCACAACGCCGGCAGGGCCTGGCGGATCGGCGTGCGCGAAAGCGCCAGGCGCTCGGCCAGTGCCGCCTCGGTGAGGCGCTCGCCCGGCGCGAAGGTGCCGCACAGGATCAATTCGCGTAGCTGCTGGATCGCTTGCAATCGGTGGTTGTTCGCCATTGGCTCCATTCTCTCGCGCCATACCGCAGCGCACGTTCCTTCGACAGGGAAAACTCGCACTTACGTGTATAAAAACCTTGCGGATGAGATCGCTTGATGGCAATTTGGATCCCAAGGATACCGTTTTGGCGATCCGAAGTCGTTGGTCGTCCTTTGTTGGGATCCATTGCGTTGCAGATCCCAATCACCCACTGATGCGCGCCTGCCCCGACCGGGCCCGGCCCGCGTCGCAGGAGCACAACATGGCAAGCATCATCGGCGGTATCGGGACCTCGCACGTTCCCACCATCGGGGTGGCCTACGACAAGGGCAAGCAGCAGGACCCGGTATGGAAACCGTTGTTCGACGGCTACACGCCAGTGGCCGCGTGGCTGGCCGAGCAACGGGCCGACGTGCTGGTGTTCTTCTACAACGACCACTGCACGACGTTCTTCTTCGATCTGTATCCCACCTTCGCGCTGGGCGTGGGCGAACGCTTTCCGGTTGCCGACGAAGGCGCGGGGCTGCGCGAGCTGCCGCCGATCCGCGGCGACGTGCAGTTGCAGGCGCATATCGCCGAATGCCTGGTCAATGACGAATTCGACCTGACCGTGTTCCAGGACAAGCCGATCGACCACGGCTGCGCAGCGCCGCTGCCGCTGCTGTGGCCGCATGTGCCGGACTGGCCGGGCACGGTGGTGCCGATCGCCATCAACGTGCTGCAGTACCCGCTGCCGACGGCGCGGCGCTGCTATCGCCTGGGCCAGGCAGTGCGCCGCGCGATCGAATCGTATCCGGAAGATCTTCGGGTGGTGGTGGTGGGCACCGGTGGGCTATCGCACCAGATCCATGGCGAGCGCACGGGCTTCAACAACACCGAATGGGACATGGAATTTCTGGACCGGTTCCAGCATGCGCCCGAGACACTCACCGATCTCACCCACACCGATTACGTGCGCCTGGGCGGTGCGGAGAGCGTGGAGCAGATCATGTGGCTGGCGATGCGCGGCGCGCTAGATGGGCCGATCCGCAAGCTGCATCAGAACTACTACCTGATGACCACCACGGCGATGACCGTGGTGCTGTACGAGCCGGGCGAAGAAGCGGCCGGCGCGCCGCGTTCGGCCGAGCTGCTTGCGCGCACTGCCGCTGCGGCCTGAGGAGGTGCTGATGAATCCGCAAACCCATGGCATGGAGCAGATCGGCGGCACGTACCTGTTCGATCTGCGCACCAGCAATCGCGCGCTGCGCCTGAACCGCTTTTTCTGGCACATGATCCGCGCCCCGTGGCGCGATCGTTTCTTGCAGGATGCAGAAGCATTGATGCAGGAAGCCGAACTCACCGAGCAGGAGAAGGCGCTGATCCGTGCACGCGACTGGCTGGGCCTAGTGCAGTACGGCGCCAACTTCTTCGTCATCGAAAAATTTGCGCGCGTGGTGCGCATGACCAATCTGCAGGTCTACGCCATCATGCGCGGCGAATCGTTCGAAGACTTCATGCAGACGCGGCGTGTGCCCCATGCGCGCTGAGCCGGGCGTATCGGCTCAGCGCCGCATCGTCGCGTTACCCGACTTCCCAACCCAAGGTCTCCCCCAATGACCATGTCCTCCGTGTTCTTCGAACACCGCATCAAGGTGCGGCACCTGCGTGTCATCGAGGCGCTGGACCGACAGAAAAGCCTGTTGCGCGCCTCACGCGTCTTGAATGTCACCCAGCCTGCGCTCACGCGCGCTTTGCAGGAGATCGAAGAGATCGTCGGTGCGCCGCTGTTCGAGCGGCATTCGCGCGGCGTTCGCCCCAACGCGATGGGCGAGGTGCTGGTGCAGACGGCGCATGTGGTACTTGGGCAGCTGCGACGCGCCCAGGACACCTTCGAAGGGCTGCTGCAGGACGATGCGCTCACGATCACCGTGGGTGCCTTGCCGGTGGCGGCCAGCGGTCTGCTGCCGGCGGTGCTGGCCGCGCTGTATCGCACCGAGCCCACGCTGCGGGTGCGCCTGCTGCACGGCCGCACCGATGAGCTGTTGCCCAAGCTGGCCGGTAACGAGATCGATCTGGTGGTCGGGCGGTTGTATCCGCTGGCTCGCTACGACGCACTGATTCGCAAGGTGTTGTACCAGGACCCGATTGCGCTGGTGGCGCGCAGCGACCACCCGCTGTTCGCCAACGGGCCGGTGCGCGTTGCCGAGGCGGTCGCGTACCGGCAGGTGCTGCCGACCCTGAGCCAGCATGTCGAACGCGACGTGGCGCAGGTCATGCGCGAGCACGGTCTTGCGACGCGCGACCAGTTGCGTTCCAGCTCGGCCAGTTTCACGCGCGAAATCCTGCTCGGCACCGACAGCATTGCGGTGATGCCGAGCATGATGGTGGCCGGCGACATCGCACGCGGCGAGTTGCGTGCCTTCCAGCTGCAGCAGCCCTCGCAGGCGCGCGCGGGCGGGGTGATCTATCGCGATGGCGCCGCAATCCACAAGCCGGGCGTGCGCTTGCTGATGCGCGAGCTGGAGCACCAGCTGGCCCTCATGGCCGAACAGGGCGCGGTGTGGGTGGACGACCGTGTTGGCGAAGACGATGTGTTGCTGGATGCCTCTGCGTGATCGCGTAAGGCCGGCGCAACGCGCGGCGCTTCGCGATTTCTGCTGAGCTGTATCAGCGCGCAACGGGTTGTCGCGCGCGGCTGCACACGGTGGATCGTGCGCCGCGCCACAGCAACGGGCAGCCCAGGCTGCCCGTTGCTGTGGCGGTGTGCATGCGCGCCCGATGCGACGGCACCTCAAGTGTCACTGGCCAAGGTGTCCTTCAGGCGCGCTTTTTGTAATTTGCCGGTCGCCGTGCGTGGCAAGGCATCCACCAACCGCAGATGCTTGGGCACCTTGTACTTGGCCAGCCGTGCGGTCAGATAGCTACGGATCTCCTCCAGGTCCGGCGCCGCAGCGGCCGGCACGATCGCCAGATAGCCCACCTCGCCCCACTGCGGGTCGGCCAGGCCGACCACTGCGCACTCGCGGATGTCCGGATGGTCTGCGAGCAACGCTTCGATCTCTGCCGGGTACACGTTCTCGCCGCCGGAAATGAACATGTCCTTCTTGCGGTCGACGACCCAGAAGAAGCCGTCGGCATCGCGCTGCACGATATCGCCGGTACGGAACCAGCCCTGCCCATCGAGCACGTCGGCGCTCGCGTGCGGGTCGCGCCAGTAACCGGGGCTGAGGTTGGGACCGCGCAAGAGCAATTCACCGGGAACGCCCGCCGGGCAGTCGTTGCCGTGGTCATCGACCACGCGCGTCTGCACCGATGGCGTTGCGATGCCGGCCGCGCCCAGCTTGTTGCGGATCACATCGCAGTCCACCGACATGCCGAACACCGTGCCGGCTTCGCTCATGCCGAAGCCGCAGACCATCGGGATGCCATCGTCCAGCCAGCCAAGCAGATCGTCGCTGGCGTGCGGCGCGCCGCCGCTGACCAATGCGGTGAGGTGGCGCAGCGCTGCCGCATCGAAGCCGGGCTGATTGCGAAATGCCTGCATCATCTGCGGCACGCCGACGTAATGCGTGATTCCCAGCGATGGATCGGCAAGCCAGCCCAACGAGCGTTTGGGATCGAAGCCATTGGAGACCTGGATCGAACCGCCCACCGCCAGCGCCGAGCGCACATTGGTGACCAGGCCGATGATGTGGAACATCGGCGCTTCGCACAGAAAGCTGCTGCGTGCGTCCACGCGTGTGGTGACGCCGAAGTTATGCGCGGCATGCTGCAGGTTCTGCTCGCTGAGCATCACGCCCTTGGGCTGACCCGAGGTGCCGGAGGTAAACAGGATCAGGCTGACACGGTCCGGCGGAATCGATGGCGTGTCGGCAGGCTCCAGTGCATCGGCGCTCGCGATAAAGCCTGCCAAGGCTTCCATGTCCGTGCGACCGGCAGCGACATCGTCGCCCAGCAATACGCGTGGCTCTGCGCGTTGCAGCAGCGCATCGAGCTCGCTCGCGCTCAACCGCCAGTTGAGCGGTACATAGATCGCGCCGACCCGCCCGCAGGCGAAGTGCAAGGCCACCTGCCACACCGAATTGCGCGCCAGCACGGCGAGCCGCTCTCCATCGACGCAGCCACGCCGGCGCAACAAGGCCGCCAGGCGGCCCACCAAGGCGTCCAGTTCGGCATAGGTCCATTTCAGGCCCAGCACTAGGTCGCGTGCGGCAAACTGTTGCGGCGAGAGACGGGCGTGGAAGGCGATCGAGTCGGTCGGCATGGCCATGGCGCGGTCTTCTGGAAGAGTGGGAAGTGACTAGGTGTGAGTGCGAGTGCTGCGTGCGAAAGGTTTAGACGTCCCGGAGAACGTGATGCGCACGTGGCGGATGCAGCCCACGCGTGCGCCTGCGCACGGCAGGCACGCAATGCGCTATCGGTTGGCGATGTGTGCATGCCAGTCCGCACGCAGGCGCGCGTTGTTTCGACTGTGCGCTAGCTCAGGTAGAGGGTTTTGGTTTCGAGGAAGGCATGCAGACCTTCGATACCGCCTTCGCGGCCGATACCCGAATGCTTGAAGCCACCAAACGGCATGCTGATATCGACCCACATGCCGTTGATCGCATGACTGCCGCTGCGCACGCGGCGCGCGATGCGATAGGCGCGTTCGGCGTCTTCGCTGTAGATGGTGCCGTGCAGACCGTAGTCGCTGGCATTGGCCTTGGCGATGAGGTCGGCTTCGTCGTGGTAGTCGATGAAGCTCACCACCGGTCCGAAGATTTCCTCGCGCGCAATGGTCATGTCCGGCGTCACCTCGGCAAACACCGTCGGTTCGACGAAGAAGCCGCGCGACAGGTGTGCCGGGCGGCCTCCCCCCATGGCCAGGCGTGCGCCCTGCGCCTTGCCTTTGGCGATGTAGGACTGCACACGCTCGAGCTGGCGGCCCAGGGCCAACGGGCCCATCCCGGTGTCTGCCGCAAACGGGTCGCCCAGCTTCACTGCGCTCAGTGCCGCGCAATATGCCTGCAGGACTTCTTCGCGGCGCTGCGCCGGCACCAGGACGCGCGTCAACGAGAAGCACACCTGTCCGGCGATCGGCATGGAGTAGGGCACCAGGGTGGGCAGCACCTTGGCGATGTCGGCGTCCTCCAGCACGATTGCTGCCGATTTGCCGCCCAGCTCCAGCCCAACCCGTGCCAGGCGCTCGGCGCAGGCGATGCCGATCGAGCGGCCGGCCTGGGTGGAGCCGGTGAAGCTGACCTTGTCCACGTGCGGGTGGCGGATCAATTGCTCGCCCACCTCGCGGCCGGCGGGGAGCAGGTTGAACACGCCATCGGGCACGCCGGCGGCGCTGATGCACTCGGCCAGGATATAGGCATCGATCGGCGTTTCCGGCGAGGGCTTGGCCACCACCGTGCAGCCGGCAGCCAGCGCGGCGGCGACCTTGTAGCACAGCAATACCAGCGGCGCGTTCCAGGGCGTGATCGCGGCGACCACGCCGACCGGCTCCTGCACCACATGCACGCGGCCACCGTTGGGGCGCACACGTGGTTCGACGAATGCGTGGGTGGCAATCAGGTCGGCGTAGTAGTCGAATAAATCCGGCGCCTGCTGCGAGGCGCGCTTGCTGAAGCCAAGGGTCGCGCCGACCTGGCCCGTCCATGCTTCGGCCAATTCCGGCATGCGTGCACGCAAGTGGTCGGCCACCCGCTTGAGTGCCACGCTGCGCGCTTGCGGGGAGAGCTGCGGCCAGGGGCCGTGGTCGAAGGCGCGGCGTGCAGCTGCGATGGCCGCTTCGGTATCTGCGTGCGAGGGTTCGGTGTAGCGCAGCAGCCGTTCTTCGGTATGCGGCGCGATCACATCGACCGAGCGATCGCCGGTGCTTGCGCGCCATTGCCCGTCGATGAACAGACCCAGGGGACCTCGCGCGGCGATGCCGCGCAGCGTTTCGAATAAGGCTTCCATACTCCCTCCTCGGTGCAGAAAACCACTGGCAGCGCCAGCGATGCACGCACAACGCGCACCGCTTCGGACGCCGTAGGACGCGCTTACGCTCGGTGTTTGCTGAGGTCGTACTCGCCCAGGCCGGGCTTGTAGCTCTTCTCGTCGATGAACTGACGGATGCCTTCCTTGCGGGCGTTGTTGTCGAACGAATTGGCCGCTTCCTGCATGCGCACCAGGTAATCTTCGGCTTCGTCGTAGGTCATGGTGCCGACGCGGCGCACCGCATCCTTGGCGTACTTGAGCGCGACCGGGTTCTTGCGCAGCAACAGTTCGGCCACTTCGCGGGTGCGTGCCTCCAGGCGTTCCAGCGGCACGCTTTCGTTGACCAGGCGCCATTCGGCAGCCTTCTTGCCATCCACCATTTCGCCGGTCAGCGTCATCCACATCGCATCGCGCATCGACAGCAGTTCCACCGCGACCTTGGTGACGCCACCGCCGGGCAGGATGCCCCAGTTGATTTCCGACAGGCCAAACTGCGCCTCATCGGCGGCAATCGCCAGGTCGCAGGCAAACAGCGGGCCGAAGCCGCCGCCGAAACACCAGCCGTTGACCATGGCGATGGTCGGCTTCTGATACCAGCGCAGGCGACGGAACCAGCCATACGATTCGCGCTGCGAGCGCCGCACGCCACGCAGGCCCTGCGCTTCGGTTTCGCGGAAATATTCCTTCAGGTCCATGCCCGCCGACCAGGCGGTGCCTTCGCCGCCGAGCACCAGCACGCCGACGTTGTCGTCGAACTCCAGCTCGTCCAGCACGTCCATCATGCGGCGGTTGAGCGCCGGGCTCATCGCGTTGCGCTTGTCGGGGCGCGCGAACTTCACCCAGGCGATGCGGTTTTCGATGCGAACCGATACCACGTCATGCTCGTTCAAGCGGCGTCTCCTTCGAGTCGTGAGAGTGCTGGTGTGTTGATGGGCTCAGAGTGCTTCGGCCAACGCGGTGTCTGGCGCGGCGGCGCGCTCCAATGCAGCGCTGGCGTTCAACTTGCAGAGCAGCCGCAGCAGGGTCTGTTGTTCGCTGGCCTGCAGGCCGGTGCAGGTGCGTTCGCCCGCGCGCGCCAGGCAGCCCTGCGCAACCAGCAGCGTGCGCTCGCCCGAGTCGGTGAGGTACAGGCCCTTGCTGCGACGATCGCGGCCAGCAAGGCGTTCGATCAGGCCTTGCTCGGCCAGCGCATTGGCGATCTTCATGCCGGCGGCGCGGTTGACCAGCAGACGGTTGCCCAGCTCGGTCTGGTCGCAGCCGGGTTGATCGCGGATGTGGATCAACGCGGTCACGCGCGCCGGGGTGAGCTGTAGCTCGGCCAATTCCTGGCGCGCGGCGTGGCTGGAGGCCAGGGCGGCGAGTTGCAGCTGGTAGCCAAGATCGGCGGCAAGTGAAAGGCGAGCAGTCATCGGTCCGTCCAGATTGTATCCGTTAAATACAATCTAGCCGACCGAAGCGGGCCCTGCAAGAGGGGGCGATGGCGTGATGCGAAGCACAGTGCGCGGCTGCGTAGTACAGCCGCGCCCGCCGTACGACGATCAGCGGATCAGCGGATCAGCCAGCCAGCGAGCTGTTCGCGGGTCAGGTAACCGCTGTGACGGGTGTCGAGCGCGTCGAATTCATCGGCCAGGGCAGGGTTGGCCTGCGCCTCCGCACGGCTGATGCGGCCATCGCCATCGGTATCCATGGCTTCAAAATCGATGCGGTAGCTGCCGACCACGCTGTTGGGCTGGATCGAACGCACGATCACGCTGGATTCGCCGCGCGGGCGCTCCAGTTCGGTTTGATGGGTGACCTCGCCACTGGACAGCGGCTGGGTGCGGATGGCACTGGGCACGTCGATCAGCGGCATGCTGCTGGCCGGCGTGGGCGCCTGCTGCGCCTGTGCGGCAGTGCAGAGCAATAGCGACAGCGTGGAGACGAGTGTGGCAAGACTGCGGTTGGTCATCAGATCCCCCTGATGCGGAACAGCCCACAAGCATAGAGCCTGGCGGCCTTTTGCGCTGTGCGTGACGGTGGCGCGCCGCTTGGCGACGGGGATACGCTGTTGGAGTGTCAGAGGCGGCGAACGGGTCTTGTCGCGCTGCTGCATCGTTGCCCTGAGCGAGCACTGCGCATTGCATCGCGCAGTGCTCTGGTTGGCGCCACTCAGCCGGGAATGAAGGGGAAGACGATCTTCAGTAGTCCCTTCAGGCCGCCCTCCGCCGTGCTTGTCACCGCCTTGGCACCCAGGCTGTTGAGTGCGCGGCGCACGTCGTCCCAGCGCAACTGCGCAATGTCCTTCTTGAGCAGATCCGACACCTCTTCTGCGGTGGGCGTGAGCTTCTGCAATGCGCGCACAGTGGCGTGCGGATCCGGTTGCAGGTAGCCCCAGCGCTCGGCGATTTTCAGCAGCGTGTCGAAGCGCACCGCGACCACTTCGCGGTTGCGTTCGTACACCGGCAGCGCACCGACATCGAGAATGGCTTGCTCGAACTGTTGCGCGTCGTCGGGATGTTCGATGCGCACCGCCAAAAAGCCTTCCTTGCGGCTGCGTTCGCTGACATGTTTTGCACCCGAGCGCAGATTGTCTTCGGTGAGCACGTTGGCAACGATGCGCTGCATCGCGGCGTCGCCCTCTTCGGGCACCAGCGAGCGCCAACGCGCATAGCCATCGCGCCGCAGCGCCTTGACCTTGGCCGAAGTCACCCGCAACTGCAATGCGACCGCAGCGTTGGAGCTGTTGCGCGAGATGGCGCCATCGCGTTCGAGCAGCACGAAGATCAACAATTCCAGGTCACGCTTGGTCAGCGACTGGAACCCCTGCAACAGGGTCAGGCGCAGAAATTCGCTGCCGAAGGCGGCCGCGTCCTTCAATTCGATCGGTTGCATGGGGAGTCCTCCACAGGTGACCTGCAGCATGCCAGGACGCTGTTGCGCGGCCTGAGAACCAATGCGACGCACACGCCAGTTTCAGTGTCCGGTTTCGCGCCCGCGACGATCGGACCTGAACGTTTCAACTGCGCCGCGGTCCTGCAAGGTGACGAACACCTGCTTGCCATCGGCGCCGCCGAAGGCCACGTTGCTGGCCTTGCGCCCCTTCAATGCCACCGTACGCAGCAGCTTGCCCTGTGGCGACACCACTGCAATCTGCCCGGCATCGTAGCGGGCGATGTACAGATTGCCGTCGGCATCGCAGCGCATGCCGTCCATGCCGAAATCGGGGAAGCTGATCAGCAGCCGTTTGTTGCGCAGGCTGCCGTCGCTGCCACGGTCGTAGGCCCACACCTTGCGCGACATGCTTTCATTGACATACAGCTGTTTGCCGTCGGGGCTGACATCCAGGCCGTTGGGCGTGGTCATCCCTGCCTCCAGCAGCCGCACCGCGCCGTCGCGGCCGATGTGCCACAAGCGCCCGCCATTGTCCTTCCAGTTCGGGTCGCTGGCGTAGAAGCTGCCATCGGGCGCCAGCGCCAGATCGTTGGGGCCATCTGCCTCGGGCAATGCCGCGAACGTGCTGACCGCACGCGTCTGCATGTTGACCTGCAGGATCTTGTGGCCGGTGTAATCGGCGACATACATGGTGCCGTCGCGAAAGCGGATGCCATTGCCGGTGCTTCCCTCGGGCAAGGTGACGAACACCTCGGCACGTGCGCCGCCGTCGGCCTGCAGCGCGATGCGCGCGATGGTGCCGTCCTTGCCCAGGTTCACCGCGTACAGCGCGCCATCCGGACCGGTCGCCGGGCCTTCGGCATTGTGTGTGAATGCGCCATCGCCGATCAGATCGCGCGCAACGAAGGGAGTGCCGGCAGCGCTGGCGAGCGAACTGGACAACAGGAGCGCCAGCGGCAGATAGCGAAGATGGGCAACGACGGTCATGCGCAATGCTCCGGATGTGATCGCCAGCAGTGTGCCAGAACGTGCAGCGCGACCATGGCGGTGATCACACCCGATCAAGTAAGGTGCGCGAGCAGTACGCCCACACTCGCGAAGGAGGTTTGCATGTCCGTGGAATCGATCACACGTCGCCGCTTGCTTGCCGCCTTTGGCGGTGCAGGCATCCTGCTGGCTGCACCGACGTGGGCAGTGCCGAAGAAAAAGCCCGGAAAACCGCTCAATGTCGCGTTGGTCGGGTTGGGTAGTTATGCCAGCGAACAGCTCGCGCCCGGCCTGGCGCTGACCAAGCATTGCAAGCTTGCCGGGATCGTCACCGGCACGCCGTCGAAGATTCCGCAGTGGCAGTCCAAGTACGGCATCGCCGACCGCAATGTCTACAACTACGAGAACTTCGATCGTATCGCCGACAACGACGACATCGATGTGGTGTACATCGTCACGCCAACGCATCTGCATGCGCCACTGACCCTGCGTGCGGCTGCCGCGGGCAAGCATGTGTGGTGCGAGAAGCCGATGGCGATGCACGCCGGTGAATGCGAGGCCATGATTGCTGCCTGCAAACGCAACAAGGTGGCGCTGACGATCGGCTACCGCATGCAGCATGAGCCCAACACGCGGCGCGTGATTGCGATGGCCAGCGAAAAACCGTTCGGCGCGATGCAACGCGTGCGTGCCGAGGCCGGGTACAACGGCTATCAAGGCACCGCCAAGGCCGACCGCCCGTGGCGGTTGCGCTCGCAGTTCGGTGGCGGCGCGATGTACGACATGGGCGTGTATCCGCTCAATGCCGCGCGTTACACCGTGGGCACCGAGCCGCTGGCAGTAACGGCCAAGCGCTGGACCGACCGACCCGATCTGTTCGATGAAGTCGACGAGCACATGGACTTCACCCTGGAGTTTCCCAATGCGGTGCGCGCCGAGTGCAAGACCAGCTTCGGCAAGAACATGAATGTGCTGCGCGCCGAATGCGAGCGCGGTTGGTACGAGTTGTCGCCGTTCCAGAGCTACCAGGGCGTGACCGGCAAGGCCAGCGATGGCCGCGTGTTCGACGCCAAGGTGCCGCATCAGCAAGCGCTGCAGATGGACGAAGACGCGCTGGCCATCATGAACGGCACGCCATTACGTGCGCCGGGCGAAGAAGGCCTGCGCGACATCCGCATCGTCGATGCGATCTACCGCTCGGCGCGCGAGGGCAGCAAGCGCATCGTGCTGTAAATGAGCTGGTTCCGGCGGCCAAGTGCCGCCGGGGCCACCGCAATAGCAAGCAGCGGCCCAGGGCCGCCAGGCATGGCAGCACACAGCGGCCAACACACATCCTGACTATGGAGCGAGCAAGCGGCCAACCGACCAACCGGCCGCGGTGCGTCACGCCCGCAATCAATGGCCGACAGCTGCAAGCAGCACACCAGCGGCAACCAGCGGCCGCAGAAATGTTGATTCAGTGAGAAGAGCAAGCGTCAATTTCGCAAAAGCGAGTCGCGCCAGTCGGGAAGCAATTTCTACTACAAGGCACGGGACCAACCATCACGAGGATTCCCGTTGCACGCCTCAGGCGCGCTTCAAACGCTCAGAGCATCGCTGTGCAGGAATGATTCAAAACGCTCCGTGAACGTCGCGCGGTGGTCGAAGGAATCGACGACAGCATATACAGCCGAACCGGCCAACCGCTTTTACGATTCCCGATTCCCGATTCCCGATTCCCGATTCCCGATTCCCGATTCCCGAATCCCAAATCCCGAATCCCAGCCTCACTCCCGCATCGCCAGTACCGTGATCTCCTCGCGATCGTGATACAGCTGCTTGGCGCGCACGATCAATGATTTTTCTGCCTGTTGCTCGAACAGGTCCAGGCACAGGCGGGTCTCGTCCCAGCGCTTTTTCATCGGCAGCTTGAGGTTGAAGATGGTGTTGCGGCACCAGCCTTCGCGCACCCAGGTGGCCATGCGTTCGGCCACGCGGCGCGGTTGCTCCACCATGTCGCAGACCATCCAGTCCAGCGGCTGCGCGGGCTTCCAGTGGAAGCCGTCGGCGCGCAGGTGCTCCACCAGCCCGGTCTCCAGCACATGCTCGCGCAGCGGGCCGTTGTCCACGCTGGTGACGTGCACGTGCTGCCGCGTCAGTACCCAGGTCCAGCCGCCGGGCGCAGCGCCCAGATCGGCCGCGCGCATGCCCGGCTTGACCAGTGCGTCGCGTTCTTCGGGCGTGAGCAGCGTCAGCAGGGCCTCGTCGAGCTTGAGGGCAGAGCGCGAAGGCGCTTCCGGCAGCAATTTCAGGCGTGGAATGCCCAGCGGCCACGGCGCGCTGTCGGCGTTGTCGGCCACCGCCAGCAAGGCGTGGTCGCCGTCGAGAAAACAGACGTGCAACCGCGGTTGGCGCGGCTGCGGCTTGTCGGTGAGCAGGCCGGCCTTGCGCAGGGCCGGTCGCAGTGCATTGCCGAAGCTGCGCGCCAGGCCTGCAAGCGGCTTGCCAGCGTCCGAATCCGGGTGTTCCACCCACAGATCGCCAAACCGCTGCTGCCCGTCCAACGCGGCCAGGATCGGCGTGATGCGGTCCTTGGGGTCGATACCTTTCAGCTCGGCAATCACTACCAGCTTTTGCCGGGCGAAGATCAACTCGCGCCACTGCAGTTTTGCTGCAAGTTGCGCAGCCTCGTCGCAGACGAACAGCACATAGCCGTCGTTGCGTTGGGTGCGCGCATACCCGGCGATGCCGACGAATGCAGCGCGCGCGCTCAGTTCTGCGGCCAGCTCAGGTTCGAAACCCTGCCGGCAATAACACAGCAGGCCGCTCATCGCTGCACCTGCAGGAGGGCGCCCGCTGCGCCGGCGACATCAGTAATGGTCACCGCCGCCCTCGCCATAGTTGCGCAGCACTGCACACGCCTGGTCGCGCAGTACGTCGCGCACCACCTCGATGCCGCGGCGGCTCAGTTCACCCACCCAGTCGGCCGGCAACGGGCCTTCGTCGAATTGCGTCAGCGCCATCACGTCGTCGGCGCGCGCGCCGATCAGCAGGCGGTCGATGCCGGCCCATACGGTCGCGCCGTAGCACTGGCAGCACGGCTGCGCGGAGGTGGCCAGCGTCACCGGCGACAGCACATCGTTCAAGCGTGGCGTCTGCAGGCGCTGTTGCGCCAGCATGTAGGCCATGTTTTCGGCATGCGCCAGCGAGGTGGTCTGCGGCACCACGCGGTTCACTGCGGCGGCGATGATGCGATGGTCCGGGCCGAACACCACCGCGCCGAACGGGCCGCCGCTGCGTTCGCGCACATTCATCCGCGACAGCTCGATCGCCAGGGCCACCTTGTCCTCATCGCTGGGATAGGCGCGGCTGTCGTCGACATGCGCGTGGATCCAGTCGGGCAGGGTGAGGTGGATGTGCGCGTAAAGCATCAGTGGACCGTTTCTGTAGGGGGAGTGGCGGGGCGCAGTGTATCGGCCTGCGCGTCTTTTGCGGCACATTGACCGGCCACGCACTGGCAGGCGCTGATCTCGCGGAAGCCGCACACGCTCATCATGCCGCCAGCCTGGCATTGCGCCAGTACGCCGTTGGGGTCGGTGGCGCTGTTGACGTTGACGCAGGCCGGAAACGCACCGCAACAGTTGCCGACGTTCTTCACCGTGCAATCGGCATCGGTGCGGCAAGTGGTGGTGACGACCACCGCTTTGCCGGCTGCCGGGCCGCGTGTCGAGCCGGTCGCCGGAGGTGGCGTGGCGGTATCGGTCGGTGGTGCGGCCACGCAGCCAATCGACCCAAGACAGGCCAGCAGCAACAGCGTGCTCAGACACCGGGACAAAAGACGGGACATGCGGCCGCTCCGATCAGGATAGGTGAGCGGCCATGGTAAGCCCCGGGTGCGCGGAATGTGGCACGCGCAGGATCAGCTAGAAAATTCCGCAAGCCAGATCGTGCGCGCGTTGTGGCTGATGACGCTGGCGACGGCGTCGCGTGTGACCGAAACACGCCTGCAGCCTTGGAGCAGCTAACGAAACGACTGTGCAGCCGCCGGGCGGGCGCGGCCGCTGCCCGGAATCGGCATGTACCACGCGTCCACTCCGGTTGCTCCGCGCCGTCGTATCCGCCTGACGACTGCCCGCTAGGTGTTGTCAGCTGCTCTTGGTGAAGTCAACGCCGTCTGCGCAGTGACCGGTGGCAGCGCGTGGCAAGGTCCAGTTGCTGCATGCTTTCGTCGCGGCGATCGCTGGGCAGATCGTCATCCGGCCGACCCGGAAGCAGCGTACAGAACACCTCGGCCGGAGTGGCCGCGTTGGAGACGGGCGGCTGCGGCGAGCAGGCCGCCAGGCCGATCGACAGCGAAAACACCGCGCCGCGCAAGGTATTTGCAGGTGGGCGTAAGCATGGTCGCGGGAGGCACATGGCGGCATCGCTGGCTGATACAGCCTGCAATCTAGGCCGCTGCGTGCATCAGGTACCGGGGTCATTTCGCTTCCGCATGCAGTGCTGCGCACCACAGCACGCCGACCAGCAGGCAGGCGATGGCGGCCAGCTCCAATGGCGTGGGCAGGCGCATTTCCCAGGCGAAGCCATACAGCAGCGCAAACACCGTCTCGAACACGATCATCTGCCCGACCAGGGTCAGCGGCAGCACGCGGCTGGCACGATTCCACAGCGCATTGCCGATGATCGAGGCCAGGATGCCCAGCAACAGCGACACGCCCCAGAAACTGGCCCACTCGAGCGGTGCATGCGCGGCACTGCCAATCAGGGCCGCCGGCGCCAGCAACAATGCCAGTGCGCCGGTGACCACGCCGATCAGCAGCGACCAGTCGCCGCCGGACAGATCCGGGCGCCGCCGCAACCAGCGTGCATTGGCGATCGAATAGGCCGACCACGACACCAGCGCACCCGCCGCGCACAGCAGGCCGGCGATCCGGGTCAGGCGATCGCTTGCCTGCTGGCCGGAGTCGTCCTGCACGGTATCCACTGCCACCAATGTCACGCCGATCACGCACAAGACGCAGGGCGCGGCCAGACGTCGCAATTGCACCGCACCGGCGGCACGCGTCCCGATCACGGTGACCACCACCGGCAACAGCCCGATGATCAACGCCGTTGCCGCGCTGCCTGCCCACTGCACGGCGCTGCCAAGCAGCACGTAATACATCAGGTTTCCCATCAGGCTCAAGCGCACCAACGCCCACCATTCGGCAGCGCCCAGCCGGGCAGCGGTCTGCCGCGCGCGTGGCGCCAGCAGCAAGGTCGCCACGGCGCCATACGAGAGATACCGCGCCACCGCCAATTGCAGCGGCGTAAAAGCGCCCAGCAATTGCGGCGCCAGAAACACCAGACCCCACAGCGCGCCCGCACCGATTCCGCAGGCGACACCCACCATCAAGCGTTCACGCATCGTGCTGTTCCTCAGGGCATGCATTGCAGCGTGCCGTGCGGCAGGGCGTTGATCAAGGCGGGCCCTGCAGACGGATGCAACGCCGCACGCTGCATCAGTGCGCTGTTCCAGCTTCTGTGATGTCGTCGGTCACACGCATGGCGCCGCGTGCGTGCGATGGCGCTGCGCAAATCAATGGGATGCCATCGCAGCGCATGCGCCACCGCCACGATCGTGATGGCCTGAAGCGGTCCACGGCGTGGCAGCCGCTTGCTGCGCATCGGCGTTGCGGCCGAAAGGGTGCGTGACGACGCAGGTGCGGCCTCTGCAGCCGTGCAGCCGCCGCCCAACCTAGGGAGCAGCGACGCCCGCCTTGCAAGAGCGCCGCTGTCTGTCCTGCGTTGTTACTTGGCCCAGGTATCGCGCAAGGTCACGCTGCGATTGAAGACCGGCGTGGCCGCGCTATGGTCGCGACGGTCGGCAACGAAGTAACCGCTGCGTTCGAACTGGAACGCCTGCTCCGGCGCAGCCATCGCAGCGCTCGGCTCCACGTAGCCGCGCACGTTGCGCTTGGACTCGGGGTTCAGATAATCGCGGTAGGTCTTGCCTTCGGATTCGTCGTCGGGCTTTTCCACCGAAAACAGGCGGTCGTACAGGCGGATTTCCGCTTCCACCGCGTGTACGGCGCTGACCCAGTGGATGGTGCCCTTGACCTTGCGGTTGGCGCCTTCCATGCCCGGACGCGATTCCGGATCGAGCCAGCCGCGCAGTTCGACGATCTCGCCGTCAGCGTTCTTGATCACCTCGTCCACGCGCGCAATGCCTGCGCCGCGCAAGCGGATTTCGCCGCCCGGCACCAGGCGCTTCCAGCCCTTGGGCGGCACCTCGGCAAAATCCTCGCGCTCGATCCACAGCTCGCGCGCAAACGGTACTTCGCGTGTGCCGAAGCTCTCGTGCTTGGGGTGGTTGGAAAACTGCAGCGTTTCGGTATGGCCTTCCGGCAGGTTGGTCAGCACCAGCTTGAGCGGGTCGATCACTGCCATGCGGCGCGGCGCCGCGGCGTCCAGATCCTCGCGCAGGCAACCTTCCAGCACCGAGAAATCGATCAGCGAGTTCTGCTTGCTGATGCCCACGCGGTCCACGAACAACCGCATCGCCGCCGGCGTATAGCCACGCCGGCGCAGGCCCTGCAGCGTGTACATGCGCGGGTCGTCCCAACCGTCCACCAGCTGCTCTTCCACCAGCGCGGTGAGCTTGCGCTTGCTCATCACCGTGTAGTTGATGTTGAGGCGCGAAAACTCGATCTGACGCGGCTTGGCCGCTTCGCGCGGTAAGCCCTTGTCCAGCAGCGGCTGCAGCAGTTCCGGGTGACCGGCCAGGTCCACCTTGTCCACGCACCAGTCGTACAGCGGGCGGTGGTCTTCAAATTCCAGCGTGCACAGCGAATGGGTGATGCCTTCGACTGCATCGCCGAGCGAATGCGCGAAGTCGTACATGGGGTAGATCGGCCACGCAGTGCCGGTGTTCTGGTGCTCCACATGCTTGATGCGGTACAGCGCCGGGTCGCGCAGGTTGATGTTGCCGCTGGCCATGTCGATCTTGGCGCGCAGCGTGCGCGCGCCGTCGGGGAATTCGCCGGCACGCATGCGCGCGAACAGCTCCAGGTTTTCTTCGACGCTGCGCTCGCGGAACGGCGAATTGCGGCCGGGCTCGGTCAGCGTGCCACGGTATTGGCGCACCTGTTCTGCGGACAAGTCGCACACGAACGCATGGCCATCGCGAATCAGCTTCTGCGCGGCCAGGTAATACACCTGGAAATAATCCGAGGCGTGGCGCAGTTGCGCCCACTCATAGCCCAGCCAGCGCACGTCGTCCTGGATGGCCACCACGAACTCGGGGTCTTCCTTGGCCGGGTTGGTATCGTCCAGGCGCAGGTTGCACAGCCCGCCGAACTCGGCCGCCAGGCCGAAATCCAGGCAGATCGCCTTGGCATGGCCAATATGCAGGTAGCCGTTGGGCTCGGGCGGGAAGCGGGTGCGGATGACCGTGTGCTTGCCGCTGGCCAGATCCTCGCGGACGATCTGGCGGATGAAGTCTTTCTTCTCCGCCGGGGCGGTGGCGTCGGTGGCTAGGGTCTCGGACATGCGCGCATCAGCAATTGGTAAACCGCAAGTTTAGGCGGTGGCACCGGTTAGGGGTAGGCGCGGGGCGCGGCGGGGCGGCTTCCGGGCGTTGGTTTGCGCGGGGTTGGGTCCCGGATAGCCCCCGCATGCCGTGCCGGCGATGCGTGGATCTGTCGTCGCCGGTTTCACGATGCAACCCACGGCACGCCAGGCGGCGCCGACGGATCTGGCGAGCAGGCGCGGTCGGCGTGCCCATTGCGCAGCAACCACGGCGCAAGGCCCGCTCTCACCTCACGCTTGGCCTTTTCACGTTGTTGGCCCGCACGCGCTGCCTTGCGCGCGTGCTGCAGGACCAGGCGTGCCTGCGACCGGGCATGGCTGGCGGGTATCGGCCGCGACGCGTACGCTGCGCCGACCCCGTTGGAGCGCTCGAGCCCATGCCACTGCCCCGTCTGGTGATCGGCGACAAGACCTTGTCTTCCTGGTCGTTGCGGCCGTGGCTGCTGTTGCGACACTTCAGGGTGCCGTTCGAGGAAGTCGCGCTGCCGCTGGCGACGCCCGAATTCCAGGCGCGCATTGCCGGGTATTCGCCGACCCGCCAGGTGCCGGTGCTGTGGGACGACGCCCTGCATGTGTGGGATTCGCTGGCGATCTGCGAATACATCAACGAGCGCTGGTTGGACGGCCGCGGCTGGCCGGCCGACCTGGCCGTGCGTGCACAGGCGCGCGCGGCCGCGGCAGAGATGCATTCAGGCTTTGCGGCCTTGCGCAGCCAATTGCCGATGAATCTGGCCCGCGCGCCGGGCCCTGCCCAGTGGGATGCCGCGGCCGAGCGCGACATCACGCGCATCCAGGCGCTGTGGGCCAGCCTGCGCGCCGAGCACGGCCATGCCGGGCAGTTCCTGTGCGGGCAGTTCGGCATTGTCGATGCGATGTATGCGCCGGTGGCGCTGCGTTTTTCCAGCTACGGCGTGCCGCTGTTTGAAGCGGCCGGAGATTATGTGGCGGCGCTGGATGCATTGCCGGCGCTACGCGACTGGCGCAATGGCGCGCAGCGCGAACGTGCAGAGCGCAGCTGAGATGCAGATCGCCTACCGCGCCAGTCACCTCATCGATGCGCATCTGGCCAAGCACGCGCTGGAAGATGCCGGCATCACCGCGTTTGTCTTCGGTGAATCGCTGCTGGGCGGTGCCGGCGAGCTGCCCGCCTTCGGCGTGCTGCAGGTCTGCGTGGCAGATATGCATTTGACTCAGGCCCAGGCGGTGCTGGCGGAGATCGGCTTGTGCGGGCAGGTCACGCGGGCGCTGTAGCGCAGCGCCAGTCGTAGGAGCGCACCCGGGCGCGACGAGCTCTGCCGATAAACGCCACGTCGCGCCCAGGTGCGCTCCTGCGATGTATGCGCGTCATTCCTGCTGACGCCACCCCGGCGGCGCTGCATCCGGCGCGGCCAATGCGCGCAGACGCTTGAACAACACGGTGGTTTCGGCCACGTTCCAGACCCGCAGTGCGACTTCGAAGGTATCCAGCGGCTTGGTCAAAAAGTCCTTGGCGCCCAGGCCCAGAGCGCGGTGGCGCGCGCTGCGGCTGGGGTCGGCGGTGAGCACGATCACCGGCAGGAACCGGCCAGGGTCTGACAGCCGCGCCAGCTGTTCCAGCAGCGCGTAGCCGTCCAACTCGGGCATCTTCAGATCCAGCAGGATCAGGTCCGGGGCAAATGCCGAGACCAGGCCCATGACCCGTAGCGGATCGGTGGTGGCGATCACTTGCTGGAAACCTTCGCGTTGCAGCAAGTCTTCGAGCAACCGCACGTTGGCCGGCTCGTCGTCGACGATGAGGATGCGGGAACCGAGAATTTCGTCGCGTGTCATGCCAGCAACCCATCGATTACGGTGAAGAATTCGGCCACGTCGAGCGGCTTGGTCAGATAGGCGCGCACGCCTTGATTGCCCACGCGCGCCAGTGTGGCGGTGGTGGCATCGGCACTGATCACCACCACCGGGATGGCCGCCAGCGCCGGCTGCGCCTGCAATTCGCGCAACAGCTCTTCGCCGTTGCCATCGCTCAGGTGCAGGTCCAGCAGGATCAGATCCGGCGCGCCGTGCTGCAATAGCGCACGCGCCTGCGCCAGGCTGGCCGCCTCGAGCAGCTGCCACTGCGGGCGACGCTCGGTGAGCGTGCGGATCAACGCCTGATTGGATGGATTGTCCTCAATGCTCAACAGCCGGCACACGCCGCTGCCTGCACTGCTTGGCGGTACCAGCGGCCGCGCCGGTTCACTGTGCTGATGCTCGCCCTGCGGCAGCGAAATCCAGAACCGCGCGCCCTCGCTGCTGCTGTCCACGCCGATCTGTCCACCCATCGCCTCGATCAAGCGCTTGCTCAGCGCCAACCCCAGCCCCGTTCCTTCCACCGCAGAGCGCTCGGCGCCCAACCGCTCGAACGGCGTAAACAGGCGGTCGATCTGCGCCGGGGTCAGCCCCGCGCCCTGGTCGGCCACGGTGATACGCACCTGTTCGCCATCGGCCTGCGCGCTCACCTGCACCTGCCCGCCAGTACGATTGAACTTGACCGCGTTCGACAGCAGATTGAGCAGCACCTGGCGCAGCCGCTGCGCATCGGCGCGCACTGTCCACGGTCCGTCGATGGATGCCGGTTGCAGTGCAATGCCATGCTTGTCGGCATCCGGCGCGATCAGTCCCAGGGCTTCGTGCACGGCCGCGCGTACCGAGACCGGCTCCGGACTCAGATCAAGTTGATCGGCTTCGATACGCGCGATGTCCAGCAGCTCGGTGATCAACCCGAGCAAGTGCCTGCCGGCACCCAGAATGTGCTGCAGATGCCGCCGATGACCCGGCTCGGGCAGATCCATTTCCAGCACCTGCGCATAGCCCAGGATCGCATTGAGCGGAGTCCGCAGTTCATGGCTGCTGCGCGAGAGAAATTCGGTTTTTGCGCGGTTGGCGGTTTCGGCCTCGCGCCGCGCCAGTTGCGCTTCGGCTGCGCGTGCGGCCAACAATTCGCTGGCTTGCGCCAGACGCTGGCCGACCTGGCCCAGTTCGTCGCCGGCACGCGGTTGCGGTGCCAGCGGCAGGCCTTCGCCCAGCCGGTCGGCATTGGCGGCCAGGGTGCGCAGGCGCCCGGACAATGCCGAGGCGAACCATGCCACCGCAAATACCGCGCCCAGCCCGCCCAGCATCGCCGCGCTCAAGGTGATGATGAGATTGCGTTGGCGCAGCCCTTGCGCCTTGGCGGTACGCACCTGCAACTGCGCGGTTTCGTAGTTGCGCAACTCGCGCAGTTCCGCACGCAGGATGTCGAGTTTGTACTTGCCATCCCACAGTTGCCGGATCTCTTCTTCGCGGCTCAGATCCGGTGCCAGCAATCGGCGCCAACCCTGCATTTTTTCCGCAAAAAGCGGCTTGATGCGCGCAAAGCGCCGCGCTTGGCTGGGATCGGTGATGCGTTGCGAAAGGCGGTCGGCCACGCGCTGCAGCCGCGGCTCGGCATCGCGATACGGGGTCAGGAATTCATCGCGCCGCACCAGACGATATCCGCGCACGCCGGCCGCGGTTTCGGCCAACAGTGCGTGCGCTTCATACAGATCGCTGAGCACTTCCAGGGTCTGCCGCACGTCGTTTTCGGCGGCAATGTTCTGCCGTTCCACGCTGTAGATCGCCATCAACGCAACGGCCAGCAACAGCAGCGGCAGGGTGACCACCGCCAGGCTTTTGCGGGTAATCGGCCAATCGTTCCAACGCACCGCCAATGCATTCATAGCGCAAGTCCGGATTGGACCGCGTACACCGCGGCCTGGGTGCGATCTTTTACCTCAAGTTTCTGCAGGATTCGCTCCACGTGCACTTTGACCGTGCCGGGAGAAATCCCCAGTTCAGCTGCGAGGGTCGCGTTGGTGAGTCCGCGCGGGAGCAACGACAACACCTGTTTTTCGCGCTTGCTCAGCGCGCCCAGACGGTCGTCCTGCAGCGGTTTGCGCCGCCGCGTGGCAATCGGTTTGGCCGGCTCCGCCACCATCGCCGGCAGCAGCAGCGCGAACGCCTGCAGCGCCTGCACGTCGTCATTGCCGGGGGCCGGGCGGCCTTCGCTCCAGGCCACGCAGAGCACGCCGTGCGTGGTGCCCAGCGCGTGGATCGGCACCCTGGCTTCGCGGATGTCGGACGGGCGCGGTGGCATCAACCAGGCCGCTTCCTGGCCGTCGCCGGCGGCGCTGGCACCGGGCGGCAATGCACGGCCGCGGCTGGCCAACACTTGCGCGCGCGGGCCGCGCTGCGCCAGTACTGCGCCGTGTTCCAGGCCCAGCAGCAGCAGCACCCGGCCAAGGACCGCATCGCAGGCCTGCTCGGGGCTGTGCACCTGGCGCAGTGCAACGGCAGCTTCCCACAGCGCCTGCCAACGCGCGCTATCGGAGGCCTCGCGGCGCAAGGCTAGGCGCCAATCGCCAGCATTGGTGGGAGTTTCCATAGGCTCGCTCTAGGCCGATCAGCATATTTGAGTATATGCCACCCGGCAGAATTGTTGGGGCTGCTTGATTTCGATACTGAGCCTGCCCGCTGAGGCACCCCCATCAATCACACGGAGATTTCCCATGCGTCGCACCCTCTTCTCTCTGGTTCTGGCTCTGGCTGCCACCCCGGCGCTGGCTGGCGGCGTGATGCATTACACCGACAAGGCCAAGCTGCCGGCCGGCGGCGAAGAACGCGAAGTCGCTGCGCTGTTCGACACCTGGAACGCGGCGTTGGCCACGGGCAAACCGCACAAGGTGGCCGACCTGTACGCACCGGACGGCGTGCTGCTGCCGACGGTCTCCAACGAAGTGCGCGCCTCGCGCGAGCAGATCGAAAACTACTTCGAGATGTTCCTGACCAAGAAGCCGCAGGGCGTGGTCAATTACCGCACCGTGCGCGTGCTCGATGACGACAGCGCCGTGGATGCCGGGGTGTACACCTTCACGCTGACCGACAAGCACGGCAACAAGAGCAACGTGCAGGCTCGCTACACCTTCGTGTACGAAAAGCGCGACGGCAAGTGGCTGATCATCAACCACCACAGCTCGGCGATGCCGGAAGTGGACACGCGCGCGGCGGTTGCCAAGTCGAAGTAATGCGGCGCGGGCGACAGGCGCTGGCCGGGCAGGCTTGAAAGTGGCTCTGGCCGGCGCCATCCAGCAGGCAATCCTCACGATTGCGGAGTTGCCCCATGCTGGGAATCGGCGCCTTCAAACAACGTATGCCACGCCCGGGCGAGGCACTACCCGGGCGCGAGCAAGCGCTGCCGCTGCATAACACGCACCTGGTCAACGGCCATCCGTTGCGCGGAGAGTTCATCGGTCTGGCCCAGGTGCAATTCGGGCTCGGCTGTTTCTGGGGCGCGGAACGCAAGTTCTGGAACGTGCCAGGGGTCTACACCACAGCGGTGGGTTACGCCGGCGGGCAGACGCCGAACGCGACCTACTCGGAAGTGTGTTCCGGGCAGACCGGCCACACCGAAGCGGTGCTGGTGGTGTTCGACGAACAAGCGGTGTCGTTCGCACAATTGCTGCGCACCTTCTGGGAAAGCCACGACCCCACCCAGGGCATGCAGCAGGGTAACGATGTCGGCACGCAATACCGTTCGGCGATTTACTGCACCACGCAGGCGCAGTACGACGCCGCGCTTGCCAGCCGCGATGCGTATCAGCAACAACTGACTGCAGCTGGGTACGGCGCAATCACCACGGAGATCCGTTTCCCGGCGCCCACGTTCTATTACGCCGAAGACGATCACCAGCAATATCTGGCCAAGCACCCCAATGGTTATTGCGGGCTTGGCGGCACGGGAGTGAGCTGCCCGATCGGGCTGGATGCCTGACGGAAAGGCGGGCCGGATTGAAACGCTGTCGTCCACATGATCGTGGCAGCGTGCCGATGGCCGACAGTGACCGGCAGCGTTATCACGATCAGGCACTGCATGGGAGTGCGTGCTAGGCAACTTGAATGGCTGCGTCGGAGACGGCGCGGCCATTTTTTTTAACGGAGATCGCAACACACGCTGGCGATGGGACGATATGTCTGTAAGGTGAACCGGCTCGGCGACGCTGTACAGCGAATCGGTGGTGTGAGTTGTTGCGGCGAGCGCCGCAGAGGGCCGGGCAGCACATCATCGGAGGCTGCTCAGCGCGGGCAAATACTCCTGGTGATTGGCCGCGAACGGTATGCAGACTCGATACAAGCAATCAGCACGGTGAGCCAGGGCGGGCATCAGCTGTACCGGCTTAAATCCGTTGGATTAAACAAATTCTCCGGCAAACATGCCGCGCAACTGGGCAAGCGTATCGGTGCGCTCCGGATGCAATTGCCGCATGCATGCCAATGCAAAATTCACCGGGCTGGTGCCAGGTGCGGTGATGACGCCATCGGCGCTGACGACCTTTTCGTGGCGATAGTGCGCGGCGCCTGCGTACGGCACCACGTGCTCCTGCAAGAAGGCCAACGCGTTGCTGGTGTGCGCGCGCTCATCGAGCAGGCCGGCATAGGCGAAGGCGAGGGTGGCGCCGCAAATCGCCGCGACCGGGCGCTGCTGCTGCACGCGCTCGACCAGCAAGCCGCTCAGCCCGGGAATTTCGCCGGCTTGCCAGCGTTCGCTGCCGGGCAGGATCCACAGATCGGCCTGCAGTGGCGCCAGATCGGAGAGGGCAAATTCCGGCGTGATGCGCACCCCGCCGATGGACTGCAGCGGTTGCCCGTCGATACTGGCAATGGCGACCTGGTCGCCGAACCATTCGCGTGCTGCCGGCAGCACCACGCCGATTTCCCAATCGGCCACGCCATCGACCATCACCACTGCAATGTTTGCCATTGTCCGTTACGCCAGTTGAGTGAATCCGAATTCTAGGCAGTGCGCGTGCAGCGGGTGTAAGCGATATGTGGAGAGCAGGGGGGTTGGTCCAAGCGGTACACGGCGCAGGCATGGCTGTCCTGTGCCACGCGGTCTTCTGTCTGTCGTGCAGAGGCGCTCATAGGCGGCCGCTGTCGATCCCCGGCAATGCCGGCTGCGGAAGCGGTAACGCCCACGTCCACGAGCTGCCCGCATCCTTACCCGTTATCGCGATGCAGACCGGCTTGGCCGCACATCTCTAAACCAGACTCAAAAACGACAACGCCCGCAGCCAGGCAGCTGCAGGCGTTGCATGCAGAACAGGCTCGCTGGGTGATCAGCCAGCGAGCTTGTCGGCGATGGTCTTGCGCAGTGCGTGCAAGTCCTTGGCGAACGTGTCGATACCGCCGGCCAGCTTCTCGGTGGCCATCGGGTCGGCGGCCAGGCCCGAAGCGAAGCTGTCGCTGTCGATCGGGGTGAACTGGGCATTGTCGGCCTTGGCCGGCGAGAGCTTGCGCGGCAATTCGCCGTGCTCGGCGTCGAGCTTTTCCAGCAGGTCCGGCGAAATAGTCAGGCGGTCGCACCCTGCCAACGCTTCGATCTGCGCGGTGGAGCGGAACGAGGCGCCCATGACCACGGTGGACGAGCCGCGCTGCTTGAACTCGTTGTAGACGGTGCGCACGAAGACCACGCCCGGGTCTTCGTCGATGCTGGCCGGGGTCTGCCCCTGGGCGACGTAGTAGTCCAGGATGCGGCCGACGAACGGCGAGATCAGGAACACGCCGGCTTCCGCACAGGCCAGCGCCTGCGCGCGGTTGAAGATCAATGTCAGATTGCAGTCGATGCCTTCGCGTTGCAGCTGGCGCGCGGCTTCGATGCCTTCCCAGGTCGCTGCAATCTTGATCAGGATCTTGTCCTTGGACACGCCGCGCTCGGCGTACATCGCAACGAACTTGCGCGCCTTGGCGATGGTGGCCTGGGTGTCGTACGCCAGGTCGGCATCGACTTCGGTGGAGACACGGCCCGGGACCAGCTCGGCCAGCTTGACGCCGACGCCGACGGTGAGGCGGTCGGCCACTTCGTTGACGGTGCTGGTGCGGTCTTCGCCACCGTGTTCGCGGCCCCAGGCCAGTTCGCGCTCGATCAGGTCGGCATACACCGGCAGATCCAATGCCTTTTTGACCAGGGTGGGATTGGTGGTGCAGTCGACCGGCTTCAGGCGCTTGATGGCGTCGTAATCGCCGGTATCGGCAACGACAACGGACAGTTCACGCAGCTGGGCGAGCTTGGAGGGGGATGCAGTCATGCGGGTTCTCTCGAATCGTGGAACGGGTCGGGGATGGCGCAGCGCGTTACGTTAGCGCGCCGCGCGCCGGAAGTCGCCCGCCGCTGCGGGTTGGTCGTGCACGGCAGTCACGCGCAGGCGCAGGTCGCGTCCGTCGGGCGTACGCCAATCGATGCTCTGGCCGACCGACAGGCCGAGCAACGCGCTGCCGACCGGCGCGAGCACCGAGATGCGGCCGTGCTGCACATCGGCCTCATGCGGGTACACAAGGGTGAGCGTATGCCGTTCGCCATGCAGTTGGTCCTCGCATTCGATGCGTGAGTGCATGGTGACAACATCGCCGGGAATCTGGTCGGGCGGCAGCACGCGGGCGCGGCCCAGTTCGTCGCTCAGCGCAGTGGCGGCGGGATGCTTGTTGAAGGCTGGCGAATCGAGCAATGCCTCAAGCCGGGCAAGGTCGTGGCTGGACACCAGGATGGATGGCGGCAAGCCGCTGTGGTGTTGCGAAGTCATGGCAGTCTCCTCATAGAACGGCTCGCCAACATGGCAAGCAGCACTGACAAGATGAGGGCGCCGGCGGCTGATCGCAATGCATGGATGGCAAACCCAAGGCCCTGGCAAGGGCCGCCACGCAGGCGCTGCAGGCCTGGTGCAGCGAGCAAGCGCTGCGGTTGGGACAACCGGAGGGGGAAGGCATACAGCCGCTGCAAACGAGCCTGCGCCCACCGCGTGCCGCAAACGCCGCGCCATCGGTCTCAAGCAAGGGAATAAATCGCATGGTCGCGTGGGCAGTGTGCCGCCCGCCAGCCGCGTCGCGCGGACAGCGGCGGATTGATGCGCCGCCAACCTTGGGCAAGAGTGCTGCACACAAACAAAAAGCGACGCTCGCGCGCCGCCCAATTCCAAACCTCCAACCGCAGCCAAAGCGACCGCAACCGCGATACGCTTTTACGATTCCCGATTCCCGATTCCCTAAGCCGCAACCGCCTTCGGTCCCATCGTAGGCTGATCCAGGGTGAACAGGCTCTCGGGCAATTCCTTGAACAGTTGCGACAGCTGCTCCAGAAACGCGGTCATGGCCGAACTGCGCCGCCACGCCATCGCAATGCGGCGGCTGGGCTGCTTGTCTTCACGGAAGCGGATCAGGCGGATGTTTTCCGAGCGCGCAACCGGAGGCTTGACCGCCAGCAGGGGCAGCAAGGTCACGCCGACATTCGCCGCGACCATCTGGCGCAGGGTTTCCAAACTGGTGGCCTGAAATTCGGATTTTTCCATCGCCCCGGCCAGGTGGCAGACATCCAGTGCTTGGTCGCGCAAGCAGTGGCCATCTTCCAGCAGCAACAGGCGCTGCTCGGACAAGTCGTCCAGGGTCATGCTGTCGTGTCGCGACAGCGGGTGGCCTTCCGGCACTGCCAGCACGAAGGGTTCTTCGAACAGGAATTCGGCATGCAGTTGGTCGTCCTGCAATGGCAATGCAAGCAGCGCGGCATCCAGCCGGCCTTCGCGCAACTGGTGCATCAGCTGGTCGCTCTTTTCTTCGATCAGCAGCAATTCCAGACGCGGAAAACGCTCGCGGATGCGCGGTACCACGTGCGGCAACAAATACGGTGCCAGGGTGGGAAAGATGCCCAGACGTACCGTGCCCGCTTCCGGGTCCTGGCTGCGGCGTGCGGCTTCCTTCATCTGTTCCACCTCGGCCACGATGCTGCGCGCACGCACGGCAGCTTCGCGGCCGGCCGGGGTCAGCATGACCTTGCGCGGCGCACGCTCCACCAGCGACACGCCGAGTTCGTCTTCGAGTTTCTTGATCTGGGTGGACAGCGTCGGCTGGCTGACAAAGCAGGCCGACGCAGCGCGGCCGAAATGCTTGTGGTCGGCCAGGGCTACCAGATATTTCAGGTCACGCAGATTCATGTGCAGCAGCCTTCATTGCGGTGACGGGGAACGACTGGCGCGTGTTGCAAGCCTAGCGCCCGGGTCGGCCGGGCGCTAAGCAGGCGCTCGCTTATGCCGCCTGGGCCACGCTGTCGGCAGTGGCCGGTGCGCTGGTGCGGATCAGATGGTCGAATGCGCTCAACGCGGCCTTGGAACCTTCGCCCATCGCGATCACGATTTGCTTGTACGGCACCGTGGTGGCGTCGCCCGCGGCGAACACGCCGGGCACATCGGTCTGGCCGCGGTCGTCGACGATGATTTCGCCGCGCGGCGACAGCGCCACCGTGCCGCGCAGGAACTCGGTGTTGGGCAGCAGGCCGATCTGCACGAACACACCTTCCAGCTCGATGTGCTGGATATCGCCGCCGGTGCGGTCCTTGTAGACCAGGCCAGTCACCTTCTGCCCGTCGCCCAGCACCTCAGTGGTCTGCGCGCTGGTGATGATGCGCACGTTGTGCAGGCTGCGCAGCTTGCGTTGCAACACTTCGTCGGCGCGCAGCTTGTCGTCAAATTCCACCAGCGTGACATGCGCCACAATGCCGGCCAGATCGATCGCCGCTTCCACGCCGGAGTTGCCTCCGCCGATCACCGCCACGCGCTTGCCCTTGAACAGCGGGCCGTCGCAGTGCGGGCAGTACGCCACGCCCTTGTTCTTGTACTGGTCTTCGCCGGGCACGTTCATCTGCCTCCAGCGCGCGCCGGTGGACAGGATCACGGTCTTGCTCTTGAGCGAGGCACCATTGGCCAGCTTGATTTCGATCAGGCCGTCGGCACCGGCCGGAATCAGCTGCTCGGCACGCTGCAGGTTCATGATGTCAACGTCGTATTGGCGCACGTGCTGCTCGAGCGCGGCGGCCATCTTCGGGCCTTCGGTTTCCGGCACGGAGATGAAGTTTTCGATCGACATGGTGTCCAGCACCTGGCCACCGAAACGCTCGGCCGCCACGCCGGTGCGGATGCCCTTGCGTGCGGCATACACCGCCGCCGCCGAACCGGCCGGGCCACCGCCCACCACCAAAACGTCGAACGCTTCCTTCGCGGCGATTTTCGCTGCGTCGCGCTTGGCGGCATTGGTGTCGAGCTTGGCGACAATCTGCTCCAGCGTCATGCGGCCCTGGTCGAACAGCTCGCCGTTCAAGTACACGGTGGGCACCGACATGATCTGGCGGGCCTCCACTTCGTCCTGGAACCAGGCACCGTCGATGGCCACGTGCTTGATGCGCGGGTTGAGCACGGCCGCCAGGTTCAGCGCCTGCACCACGTCCGGGCAGTTCTGGCACGACAGCGAGAAATAGGTTTCGAACCGGTAGTCGCCCTCCAGGTGCTGCACCTGCTCGATCAGTTCGGCTGCCGCCTTGGACGGGTGGCCGCCCACCTGCAGCAGCGCCAGCACCAGCGAGGTGAACTCGTGGCCCATCGGCAGCCCGGCAAAGCGCAGCGAAATGTCCTGGCCCGGCGTGGTCAGTGCAAACGACGGCTTGCGCTGGTTGTCGTCGCGGTGGATGTCCAGGCTGATCTTGTCCGAGAGCAGGACCAACTCTTCCAGCAGGTCGAGCATTTCGCGCGAGCCGGCACTGTCGTCGATCGAGGCGTTGATTTGAATCGGCCGCGTCACCCGTTCCAGGTAGGCGGTCAGCTGGGTCTTGAGATTGGCATCCAACATGGAGAACTCCTGGGAATGGGCAAGGGGAGGGCGTGGCGTCGCTGCGCTGAGGCAGGTCGCCGGGAAGGAAGGGAGTGAACCGCAGCCGGCGCGAGGTCGGGATGCGTGCTGGCGGCGGCTGGCGGGCAGCCCGGCACCGGCTCCGGTTCACCCCCGGCCCTTATCGGGCCGGAAGTGACAGCCGGCTTAGATCTTGCCGACCAGGTCCAGCGACGGAGCCAGGGTCTTGGCGCCTTCCTTCCACTTGGCCGGGCAGACCTGGCCAGGATTGTTGGCCACGAACTGTGCCGCGGTCAGCTTGCGCAGCGTCTCGGTGACGTCGCGAGCGATGGAGTTGTCGTGGATTTCCAGGGTCTTGATCACGCCTTCCGGATTGATGATGAAGGTGCCGCGCAGCGCCAGGCCTTCTTCTTCGATATGCACGCCGAACGCGCGGGTCAGCTTGTGGGTCGGGTCGCCGATCAACGGGAACTGCGCCTTGCCCACGGCCGGCGAGGTTTCGTGCCACACCTTGTGCGAGAAATGCGTGTCGGTGGTGACGATGTAGACCTCGGCGCCAGCCTTCTGGAAGGCGGCATAGTTGTCGGCGGCGTCTTCCACTTCGGTCGGGCAGTTGAAGGTGAACGCGGCCGGCATGAAGATCAGCACCGACCACTTGCCCTTCAGGCTGGCTTCGGTGACTTCGATGAAGTTGCCGTTGTGGTACGCATTCGCCTTGAACGGCTGGACCTGAGTGTTGATGAGAGACATTGAGTTTCCTCGTGCGGTGAAAAGGGGGCGGGGGATGGAACGGCGCCATGGTAGGCAGGATCGATAGATTCCTCAAATCGATTGATGGAATTGCATAGATAGTCTTAGGCTATCGACTCGTCAGATGGCATCTAGCGCAATCGCGGTGCACGCCATGGTCGATAATGGTCAGCCGATGTTGCGTGTAGGTGAACAGCCCGTATGTCCGACGATCTCGCCGCCATTCCCGCCGATCAGCTGCTTCGCCGCGCCGCCGGGCGGGTCGAGCGCGGCGATGCCGAAGCACTGCTGCTGCACGCGCTGGGCCGTGATCGTGCCTGGTTGTTCATGCACGGGCGCGATGCGGTGCCTCTATCGGTCGCGCAGGCCTTCAATGCCCTGGTGCAGCGCCGTGAGGCCGGCGAGCCGGTGGCCTATCTGACCGGCTCGCGCGGATTCTGGACGCTGGACCTGGCGGTCTCGCCGGCCACGCTGATCCCACGCGCCGATACCGAGGTGCTGGTCGAGCTCGCGCTGGAGCGCCTGGACACCGTGCCAGGCCGTCGTGTCGCCGATCTGGGGACCGGCAGCGGCGCGATCGCGCTGGCCATCGCCAGTGAACGTCCGCAGGCGCAGGTGATCGCCACCGATGCCAGCGCCGCGGCGCTGGCGATGGCCCGGCGCAATGCAGACAGCCATGGGCTGCGCAATGTCGACTGCCGGCAGGGGAGCTGGTTTGCGCCGCTGGCTGGCGAGGCTTTCGACCTGATCGCCAGCAACCCGCCGTATATCGCCGCCCACGACCCGCACCTGCAGCAGGGCGATCTGCGCTACGAACCGGCCAGTGCCCTGGCCTCGGGCAGCGACGGGCTGGACGATATTCGCCTGATCGTGGCCGATGCGCCTGCGCATCTGCTGCCCGGCGGCTGGTTGCTGCTGGAGCATGGCTGGGACCAGGGAGTGGCGGTGGCCGAACTGCTGGCCGCGCGCGGCTTCGCTGCGGTGGCCACGCATCAGGATCTGGAGCGGCGTGATCGCGTGACCTTGGGGCGCTGGTCGCCAGCTGCGGGCCAGGCCGGCTGAGCAATTGCCGCAGCGTCATTGTCGGCAGACTGGCCGCACGTTCCGGAGCGGAGCACGCGCGTTCGATCGAGCGGTTGCGCGCACCGAGTGCGCCCGCCTGCCGGCAAGCGCGGAAGGTCGATGTGCTCTTCAGCGCCTCGCCCATCACCGCGCACCGGTCTTTTCGATCACATGGCGTTGCCCGTGTGCGCCCGCAGCAGCCGATACACTAGCGGTTTCCCGCAGGACCGACGCATGCGCACGCTCTATCCCGAGATCACGCCCTACCAGCAGGGCAGCCTGAAGGTCGACGACCGCCACACGCTGTATTTCGAGCAGTGCGGCAATCCGCAGGGCAAGCCGGTGGTGATGTTGCATGGCGGCCCTGGCGGCGGATGCAACGACAAGATGCGGCGCTTCCACGACCCGGCCAAGTACCGCATCGTGTTGTTCGATCAGCGCGGTTCCGGCCGGTCCACGCCGCATGCCGATCTGGTGGACAACACCACCTGGGATCTGGTGGCCGATATCGAACGGCTGCGCACGCATCTGGGCATCGACCGCTGGCAGGTGTTCGGGGGCAGCTGGGGCTCCACGCTGGCGCTGGCCTATGCGCAGACCCACCCGCAGCAGGTCACCGAGCTGGTGCTGCGCGGCATCTTTCTGCTGCGCCGCTTCGAGCTGGAATGGTTCTACCAGGAAGGCGCCAGCCGGCTGTTCCCGGATGCCTGGGAGCACTACATCAACGCGATTGCGCAGGACGAGCGCGGCGACCTGATCGCTGCCTTCCATCGCCGCCTCACCAGCGATGACGAGGCCACGCGCCTGGCCGCGGCCAAGGCCTGGAGCGTGTGGGAAGGCGCCACCAGCTTCCTGCATGTGGACGAGGACTTCGTCACCGGGCACGAAGACGCGCACTTTGCCCTGGCCTTCGCACGCATCGAAAACCATTACTTCGTCAACGGCGGTTTCTTCGAGGTCGAAGACCAGTTGCTGCGCGACGCGCATCGCATTGCCGACATTCCCGGCGTGATCGTGCACGGCCGCTACGATGTGGTCTGCCCGCTGCAAAGCGCGTGGGACCTGCACAAGGTGTGGCCGAAGGCGCAGTTGCAGATCAGCCCGGCTTCCGGGCATTCGGCGTTCGAGCCGGAAAACGTCGATGCCTTGGTGCGTGCCACCGACGGGTTTGCGTGAGCGAATGCATGCACATCGATCAGAGTTCGCTTTGGTCGATGTGCATGATCACTCCGCGGCACGCGCTGAGGTGCGATGACATACGCATGACGTGTAGGAGCGCGCGTGCGCACACTGCGGCGTTACCGGTAACGCTCCATCGCGCGCAAGCGCTCCTACAGATTGCAGATATTCAACGTGCCTGCATGCAGGCGCCAAACGCTGCTGCTCAACGCGCCAGCAAGGCATCTGCCAACGGCGGCAGGATGCGCGCCAAGCGCGCTGCCCAGGCCTGTTGCCCGGCCGCGTCGGCAATCAGGTCCTGGCGGATTTCCAGTTCCACATGCAGCAGGCCGCGGCCCTCGCCATACACCGGGATGGCGTAATCGGTGGCATCGCTGACCGCATACGGCTGGTTGTCGCCCACCACCAGGTCGGGTTCGGCACGCAGCGCCTGCAACAGGCGATGCGCCAGCCGCGTATCGCGGTGGTAGAGCACGCCGGCATGCCAGGGCCGCGCGTTGCCGGCCATGACCGGGGTGAAGCTGTGCATCGACACCAATATTGTCGGCTGATTGCGCTGTGCACGCGCATCCAGTTCGGCGGCGATGCGTGCGTGATACGGCGCGAAGATCGCAGCGATGCGCTGCTGCCGGTCGCTGTCGGTCAGGTGCTGGTTGCCCGGAACCAGGGTGCCGTCGCTGACCGCCGGCATCAGGCTGGGTGCGTCGTGCGGGCGGTTGCAGTCGATCACCAGGCGCGAATAGGTCTGCGCGATGGCCAACGCATCCAGCGCCTCGGCCAGCCGCTGCGTGACCTGCGCAATGCCGATATCCCAGCCGATATGGCGATCCAGCTCAACCTGCGGCAGGCCCAGGTCGGCCAGCCGCGCCGGCACGCGCTGGCCGGCGTGGTCGGCGATCAACAGCCACGGCGATGCGGCCTGCGCGTTGTGCACGGTGAACGGCGCCGGATCGTCGGCGCCGAGCAAGGGTTCGATGGCTGCGTCAGCCACGCGGGGTGCCGTCCAATGCGTGATCGGCCAGATACAGGCCGGCCCACAGTTTGGGGTCCATCTGATAGCCCTCGGCCATCTTCTGCACCAGCCAGGCGCCGACCTGCGCGCGTGGAATTTCGTGCACGGTGATGTCTTCGCTAGCATCGCCGCCGCCGTCGCCGACCTTGCGCAGACCGGTGGCGCGCACGAAGGCGATCTTCTCGCTGCTGGCGCCGGCCGAAGTGGGGCCGATCATCAACACTTCGGCATGCTCGGCGGTCCAGCCGGTTTCTTCTTCCAGTTCGCGAATGGCCGACAGTTCGATCGACTCATCGGCATGCACATCGCCTACCAGTCCGGCCGGCATTTCGATGGTGCGCGCCTGCAGCGGCACGCGGAACTGTTCGACGAACAACATCGCATCGTCCGGCGTCACCGCCACGATGATCGCGGCCAGGCCGCCGGCATGCACACGCTCGGAATACTCCCAGGTGCCACGCACGACCATGCGCTGGTACTTGCCTTCGTAGACCACGGTGGGCGGGGTGTCGTGTCGGTTCATGGGCGGGGACCTTGTGCCAGGGAAACGGGAGGAAACGGTGCGGCGGCGCCGGTGCTGGCGGCCAACAGACGGCGCCGGGTGAGCGGGCCGAAGCGCAGGCTCTCGCACAACCCGGTGAGCATGTCCGCATCGGCGTGGGCACGCGTGAAGCCGGCTTCGGTCAGCGCCAGCGGCGCGTCGAGCGCGATGGTGGTGAGCTGACGCCACAGCAATGCGTGTTCGCGCTGTTCGCGCAGCCGCACCGCCATCTGCGCCGCGCCGCGCAGGCGCAGGAAGGGAATCTCGTCGATGCGCTCCAGCAGCGCATCCAGGCTGCCGAAGTGCGCCAGCAGCACCGCTGCCGATTTGGCGCCGATGCCGGTCACGCCGGGGATGTTGTCGATGGCATCGCCGCACAACGCCAGGTAGTCGGCGATCTGGTGCGCATGCACGCCATGGCGCGCCTTCACCCCGTCGATGCCCCAGCGCTGGTTGCGCGCGTAGTCCCACTGCTCGTCATGCTCGAGCAATAACTGCGACAGGTCCTTGTCGGCCGACACGATCACTCCGCGCAAGCCGTGCGCCCGCGCGCTGTGCAGCGCGCTGCCGATCAGGTCGTCGGCCTCGTAATCGCGGTGGGCCAGCACGCTCAGCCCGAGCGCTGCGCACAGCGCCTTGCAATGCGCGAACTGGCGGCGCAACGCATCCGGCGCAGGCGTGCGGTTGCCTTTGTAGGCCGGATAGATCGCATGCCGGAAGCAGCTGTCCAGGGCTTCGTCAAAGGCAATGGTGATGTGCTGCGGATCCTCGCGTTCGAGCAGGTCCAGCAGAAACCGCGCAAACCCGTGCACCGCATTGGTCGGCCAGCCCTGCGCATCCTGAAATTCGTCCGGGATGGAATGCCAGGCGCGGAACACGTACAGGCTGGCATCCACCAGATACAGCGGGGTCGGGCGCCGGATGGCCAGCGGCGCAGCGTCGAGCGGGTCGGTCGGTGTGGTCACGGGGTCCAGTCGCGCAGCAAGGCACGCGGGTCCGGGCGCTCGCGTTCGGGCACCTGCATGCGCGGCGTGCCGATGTGGATGAAGCCGGCGATGCGTTCGTTGTCTTCCAGGCCCAGGTAGCCCGTCACCGCCGGGTCGTAGGCCATCCACGCGCTCAACCACTGCGCGCCGAAGCCGTGCGCCTGCGCGGCCTGCAGCAGCGCGAAACAGACGCAGCCGGCGGTGAGCAGTTGCTCCTGCACGGGCACCTTGTGCTCGGGGCGCAGCGAGGCGATCACCACGATCACCACCGGTGCGTCGCTGAAGCGTCCACGTTCCTTGGCAAGGGTGGCCGGCGATGCCAGCGGGTCGGCGGCCAGGGTGCGCTCGGCGAGGAAATCCCCCAGCGCAGCGCGCGCGGCGCCGCTGATGCGCAGAAAACGGAACGGCACCAGCTTGCCGTGGTCGGGCACGCGCACCGCCGAGGTGAGCATGCGCAGCAAGGTGTCTTCATCCGGCCCGGGCGCGCCGAGTTGTTTGGAGGGAACCGAACGGCGCGCGTCCAGCGCCTGGAGCGAATACGGTGCGTGCATAAATCCGGGTCGGGGCAACGAGGCATTGAATTATAGACGGCCGCTTCCCAACGCTCGCCGCAGCATGGCCGGTGGGGGCCGTGGCCGCCGCGATCGACCTCATGTAATGGCACCCACCTGGATTTCATTGGCCGCGACGTTCTCGGACAAGTAGGCACGCTGTCGTGGATCAGCCCGATCTCCGGGCGCCTGATGTTCGCCAACCGGCGTGGTGGCAGCTGTGCCTCGCTTCACCGGAGGAGCTGGCGATGACGGCGTTGCTGGACGGCCTGCGCCTGCACTGCGATGCCGCTGCCGCTGCCGCTGCGGCGCGATGCAAGGCGTGGCTGATGGTCCGGAAGCGCCCGCGAAGCTGAAGGCTTAACACCCGCAGGCGCAGAATGACTGCCGGCAAGCTCCACCGCGACGTGGCGAGCTAGGATGGCCGCTTGACACGCAAACCCTGGGCGGTCACGAGTAAAGTGAGTAACATGTCACACTTAACGGATGCGCGAACCGCCTACCATGCACGGGCGGAATTTGGGGCCGCGTCTGTTTTTTCTCGTTCGAAAATTTTCACGCCTGCAGAGGCGGGGAGCCTTTGCGCATGACTTTTCAGCCCAGTCCGTCGGGACACCCGGGCCGTGACCAACGCTTGCTCGAGCAGGCCCACGACGTGTTCGTGCCGGCGCTCGCGCAGGTTTTTGCTGCTGCAGTTGCGCATTTCGACGATGTGCTGTTCGACCGTGCCGAATCCGCTGGCGCGTCGCAGTTGCTGTTTCTCGATGGCATGCGCGAATTGCGCCGCAAGCGCGAAGAGGTCGCCCGCCAGTTCCGCCAGCAGCTGGAAGACGGCTGGCAGGCGTTGGTGCTCGGCACGCCGTTGTCGGCCGAAGTGGTGCTGGCCGGCGACATGGGCAGCGGCCCGCTGAGCCTGGTGCCCGAGCACGTGCTCGAATCGCGGCTGGCTGTGCGCAATCTGGCCACGGTGCTGTTGCGCGATTTCAAACAGGTGCTGGCACGGGTGGACCGCCGCCTGGGCTGGATCGCCGGCGGGCTGGAGCTGATGGCCGACACCAACCCGATTGGCCCCGAACATCTGGGTGTGGCGATCCACGAAGCCTTCGCCACTTGCGATCTGGCGCCGGAAGTGCGACTGGTGCTGATCAAGCTGTGCGAGCGCGATCTGGCCGAGCCGATCGGCAAGTTGTACGCACGCCTGGACGAAACCCTGGCCAAGGCCGGGGTGATGCCGGAAATTTCACAGGCCAAGCGCGCGCCGCCGCGCATGCAGCCGCGTGGCGAAACGCCGGAAGAGCGCGCCCAGGTCGAGGCGCAGGGCGGTCACGCCGAGGTAGGTGGCGACGATCAGGGTGATCAGTACGCACCGGCCTGGGCCAACCGTTTCCTTGACCGTTGGGCGCATAGCCGCGGCCGCATGCAGGCTGCGACGCAGCGCGGGCATGCCGATGGTGGCGGGGCTGGCGGCATGGACGGTGAGGCCGACCATCCCGGCGGTAGCCAGGGCATGCTGCTCGAGGCGCTGCACGAGTTGCTGCAACAGACCCGCAGCGTGCGCGACACCGCCGCTTCTGCCGCCACCGTCGCGGTGGGGCAGCAACGCCCGTTGAGCCAGCGCGAAATGATGTCGGTGCTGTCGCTGTTGCAGGCCACACCCAGCGCGACGCTGCAGGCGGCCATCGGCGACGACACCGAATCGCTTGCGCAGCGATTGAAGAACGAGGTGCTTTCCAGCGCCACGCGGCTGGGCGTGGACCCGGCCACTGCAAAGCTCGACCCGATGGACGAAGACGCCATCGACCTGGTCGGCATGCTGTTCGACGTGATGCTGGACGAGCGCGATCTGGAAAATCGCTCGCGCGAAATGATCGGCCGCCTGGTGGTGCCGTTCGTCAAGGTCGCGCTGCTGGACCGCAAGATGTTCGTGCAGAAGACCCACCCCGCGCGGCGCCTGCTCAACTCGCTGGCCGAGGCCTGCGAAGGCAACAACGGCGACAGCGCTGCCGAGCGCGTGCTGATGGGCAAGGTCGAAGAGATCGTCGACCGCCTGGTGGCCGAATTCAACGAGAACCTGGCGATCTTTCTCACCCTGGAGGAAGAATTCCGCGACTTCCTGTCGCAGCACCGGCGCCGGGTGGAAATTGCCGAGCGTCGTGCTACCGAGACCCAGCGCGGGCAGGAAAAGCTCGAACTGGCACGCAGCCGCGCGCTGTCGGAACTGGAGCAGCGTGCCCCCGAAGACGCGGGCCTGCCCAAGGCAGTGGACGACTTCCTGCGCCAGCCATGGCTGCATCACCTGACCATGGCGATCCTGCGCGACGGCGAGGAAGGTCCCGGCACCATCGAGGCCCTGGCGCTGGCCGACGGCGTGCTGGAAGAACTGGCCGAAGCGCGCCGCCATATCGTCGGCAAGCCATGGCTGCAGGTGTGGCAGCCGGCGCTGCACCGCGTGTTCGCCAGCGTAGGCCTGCACGGGGATGCGGTGGTGGTGGCGATCACCGCCTTGCACGACACCCTGCAGGCGATCGCCGAAGCGCGCCCGGAACTGGAAAAAGCCCTGCCGGAACTGCCGCAGGTCAATCTGCCGCCACCGGCTGCCGAAAGCGTCAGCGTGGTGCTGGGTGCCGAAGCGGTCGCGCAGAGCATCGACAGTGCCGACGCCGAACGTTTCCGCGCGATGGATATCGGCACGTGGCTGGATTTTGTCGACAAGGACGGCAAGGTGCAGGCCGGCAAGCTGTCGTGGGTGAGCCCGATTTCGCAGCGCCTGCTGTTCGTCAATCGACGTGGCGTGCGTTTCTGCGTCGCCTCGCCGGAAGAACTGGCGGTAATGGTGCGCCTGGGCCGCCTGCGCGAGCACATCAACGATGGCGCTTTCGACAGCGCCATGCAGGGTGTGATCGATCGTCTGGATCCGTTGCAGAACAACAGCACGGTGCACTGAGCGGTCCACGCGCATGGGTAGCCGCTGCGGCTTCCCGTAGACATGTGGCACGCGCGCGCTGCACTGGCGTCGTTGCCGGTACCGCCGGCAGTGGCGCCGCGCTCTGCTAGCATCGCCGCGACTGGGCGCAAGACCGGAGCAACGCATGGCTGTGCAGGTGCTGGTGCTGAAAGAACGGGCCGCTGGCGAACGCCGCGTGGCCGCGACGCCGGAAACGGTCAAGAAACTGGTCGCGCTCGGTGCCGGCGTGTGGATCGAGCCGGGGGCCGGCCGGGCCAGTAGCATGGACGATGCCGCGTATCTGCAGGCCGGTGCGCAGCTTGCCGGCGCCGACGCCGTGGCACAGGCCGAGATGGTGCTGTGCGTGCAGGCGCCCTCTACCGGGACCTTGCTCGGCTGCAAACCGCACACGGTGGTGATCGGCATGCTGGCGCCGGACACGGATCCGGCGCGCGCGCAGGCATTTGCCGCGCGGCAATTGATCGCGTTTGCCCTGGAGCGCCTGCCGCGCACCACGCGCGCGCAATCGATGGATGTGTTGAGCTCGCAGGCCGGCATGGCCGGCTACAAGGCGGTGCTGATTGCCGCGCAACTGGCGCCGCGCTTTTTTCCGATGCTGACCACCGCGGCCGGCACCATGCGCCCGTGCAAGGTGTTGGTGATCGGTGCGGGCGTGGCCGGCCTGCAGGCGATCGCAACGGCCAAACGGCTGGGCGCGCAGGTGGAAGGCTTCGATGTGCGGCCGGAAACGCGTGAGCAGATCGCCTCGCTGGGTGCGCGATTTCTGGACCTGGGCGTGAGCGCTGCCGGCGAAGGCGGCTACGCGCGCCAGCTCAGCGACGACGAACGCGCCGAACAGCAGCGCCGTTTGGCCGAACATCTCACAGGTGTGGATGTGGTGGTGTGCACCGCAGCGGTTCCGGGCCGGCCGGCGCCGAAGATCGTGACCACCGAGATGGCGCGTGGCATGCGCGCCGGCAGCGTGATCGTAGATCTGGCGGCGGAAACCGGCGGCAATTGCGCGGCCACCCGCCCGGGCGAAACGTATGACCTCGACGGCGTGGTCATCGCTGGCCCGCTCAATCTGGCCAGCCAGGGCGCAGTGCAAGCCAGCGAGATGTTCGCGCGCAACGTGTACGCCTTCGCCGCCTTGTTGATCAAGGACGGTGCGTTGACGCTCGACTGGGACGATGAGTTGCTGGCGAAGACGCGTTGGTCGGCGCCGGCGCCGACCAACGCGTAGGCATCGCAGAAAGTTCGGTGCGTGCAATGCGGCAAGGGCAGCACGCTGCGCATCGCGAGCCGTCGTCGGTCCGGCGCTGAAGAGCGCTCTTTGGGGCAGGTTGAGGTTTGGCGCGGTCAGGGATTTCGTGGTTGTCCTTGCGACCAGCGACGCCACCGATGCCAGCACGGGTGCTGGCATGCATCTGGTTGCCGCGACGTCATGCAGCTGCGTGCGCTACACACACTTACGCGGCCGCGCGCGCGGGGTGCGCAGGGTGCGCGTCGCTGCAGCGACTGGCCCTGGCATGCTGCAAGATGCCAAGCGCGACGGCTGGATCATATCCAGCGCCCATCGCAACCCTGCGCGGCGCCTGAGCAAACGCAATCCGCTGCTGCGACCGCTGCGCAGTGCTGGGAAACGTCAGTCCTCGACCGGCGGATGCTCGCGCAACCAAGCGCTGCGCTCGGCCGGGCTCATCTTCTGCCAGCGTTGCTGCAGTTCGTTGCGCTGTTGCGGGTTGAGCGTGCGCATGCGGTCGAACAAGGCCTTGGCCTCGCGGCGTTGCTCCGGACTCATGTTGCGGAAGCGGTCCATGCCGGCCTTGGCCTGCTTGCGCTGCTCGGGCGTCATGTCCAGCCAGCGGCGGGCGTGCCGGTACATCCTGGGACGTTCTTCGGGCACGTCGTTCCAGCGCTCGCGCAGCGCATCGATCATGACCTGGCGCTGCTGCTTGGTCAGTTGGTCCCACTCGGGCATGGGCGTCTCGTCACGCGGACCTTGGCCGCGTGGGCCAGGCGCGTCCATGGGCGGACCCGGGGGAGGAGGTCCGGGTGGGCCGTCCTGAGCCAGCGTGGAGGCGCATGGCCCGGTGCACAGCAACAGGGTCAACAGCAGGCGGGTGGTGTGGGTCATCGTGCTTATTCCATGGCCAGGGCGGTGTCGGAGCCGAGCCAGACATACAGGTCCGGGTTCTGGGCCAGCAGGTCGTCTGTCTCGGTGGTGGCGCTGGTGCTGGCAACCGGCGAGGTCGGCGCGGTGCCAGAGGAGACGCTTTGGCTCGGATGCAGCTGCAGGCCGATGCCGATCGCCAGCAGGCCCGAGCACGCGGTGGCCAGCAACCAGTAGCCACGTCGGCTGCGCGTCGGGGCCGCGGCGTGGCGGGCCTGGCGCAGGCGCGCCAGGGTTTGCGGCGGTAGGCTGGTCAGCGCGGTGGCGTGCAGCTGGCGCAGCTGCGCATCCAGCCGGGCGGGGTCGTGGGAGCGGTTCACAGGAAATCCTCGAACTGTTTTTGCAACGCGTCGCGCGCGCGCGACAGGTGGGTTTTGACCGAGCCTTCGGAGCAGCCCATCGCCTTGGCAGTGGTGGCCACGTCCAGGTCTTCGAGCACGCGCAGCGTGAAGGCTTCGCGCTGGCGCGCCGGCAGTGTGCGCAATGCATCGACCAGCCGTTGGTAGGCCTGTTGATGCTGTTGTTCGTCGACCGGTCCGGTGCCGGGGTCGGCCCAGTCGATCGGACCTTCGTCGTCGGCGCGCTCGGCCGGTGCCCAGAACTTCAGGCGAAAGCTGCGTCGCCGCTGCAGGTCGATGATGCGGCTGCGCAGGATGCTCCAGAACAGCGGCGTCCATTCCTCCGCTGGCCGCTCTCGATAGCCCAGCAGCTTCACCATGGCGTCCTGCACGGCGTCCAGCGCATCTTCGCGGTGCCGCAAGCCGGCCTCGGCAAAACGGAAGGCACGCGGCCCGATGCCGGCCAGAAATGCATCCAGCGACACCGGTGTGGTGGCGGCCGGTGCGGTAGCTTGCGGATCGAAAGGAGTTCCCACCAGCACAGCGTAGCTTCCGCGGAGACGATACGACGTCAACGGGCGAGCGCGGATTCGGTTGACAGGCGCCCGCACGGGCGTGGCGTGGGTATGATCGGCGGGCCGCACCGGCCAGTGGAGCCAGAGACGATGAGCGACGGATTCGTAGCGCTGTACATCTTCATGCTGGCGGCCATCGCCGGCCATGTGATCATCTCGCGGGTGCCGGTGATCCTGCATACGCCGCTGATGTCCGGTTCCAACTTCATCCACGGCATCGTGTTGATCGGGGCGATGGTGGTGCTGGGGCATGCCGACACCACACTGGAAAAAGCGCTGGGATTTGTCGCGGTGGCGCTGGGCGCGGGCAACGCAGCGGGCGGTTATGTGGTGACCGAGCGAATGCTGGAGATGTTCAAGTCCAGCAAGAAGCCGTCGGGCGGGGATGCGCCATGAACGTGTCTATTGCCCAATTGCTGTCGTGGCTGGTGAAGTCGAGCTATCTGGTGGCAGCGACCTTGTTCCTGCTCGGCCTGCAGCGCATGGCGTCTCCATTGAGCGCGCGCAGCGGCATCCGCTGGGCCGGGCTGGGCATGTTGATCGCCACCGTGGCCACGTTCTTCCTGCCCGAGCTGCACAACGTGCCGCTGATCCTGGCGGCATTGGCGATCGGCACCGGCGTGGCGTGGGGGTCGGCCAGGAAGGTCGCCATCACCGACATGCCGCAGATGGTGGCGCTGTACAACGGCATGGGCGGCGGCTCGGCGGCGGCGATCGGTGCAGTGGAGCTGCTGCGGTTTTCGTTCTTCGCCAATCGCGACACGGCGCACTGGAGCGCGCAGGCGATTGCGCAGCTGGCGGCGCGGCAGCCGGACACCACCACGGTGGTGCTGGCGGTGATCGGTTCGGCGATCGGGGCGGTGTCGCTGTCGGGGTCGGTCATCGCGTGGGCCAAGCTCGACGGCCGGCTGGACCGGCGGGTGACCTTCCCCGGTCAACAGGTGTTCAATCTGGTGGTGGCCGTGGCGGTGCTGGCCCTGGCCGTCTGGGCGGCGAGCAGTCTGCAGCCGTTGGCGATCATTGCGTTCTTCGTGGTGGCGTTGGCCTTGGGCGTGCTGATGACGCTACCGATCGGCGGTGCCGACATGCCGGTGGTGATTTCGCTCTACAACGCGTTTACCGGGCTGGCGGTGGCGTTCGAGGGCTATGTGCTCGGCAATGAGGCATTGATCATCGCCGGCATGATGGTCGGCGCCGCCGGCATCTTGCTGACGCGGTTGATGGCCAAGGCGATGAATCGGCCGATCGGCGGCGTGCTGTTTTCCAACTTCGGCGGTGGCGGGCAGGCGCAGGAAATCAGCGGTGTGCAGAAGCCGATCGAGGCCGGCGATGTGGCGGCGATGATGGCCTTTGCCGAGCGGGTGGTGATCGTGCCCGGCTATGGCATGGCAGTGGCGCAGGCACAGCACAAGATCTGGGAGCTGGCGCAGCGCTTGATGGCGCGCGGGGTCAAGGTGAAGTTTGCGATCCATCCGGTCGCCGGGCGCATGCCCGGGCACATGAACGTGCTGCTGGCCGAGGCAGGTGTGTCCTACGATCTGATCGCCGACATGGACGACATCAATCCGGAATTTGCCAGCACCGACGTGTCGTTGGTGATCGGTGCCAACGACGTGGTCAATCCGGTTGCCAAAACCGATCCGGCCAGCCCGATCTACGGCATGCCGATTCTGGACGTGGTCAATTCGCGCAACACGGTGGTGATCAAGCGCGGCAAGGGGACGGGCTTTGCAGGCATCGAGAATGCGCTGTTCTACGCCGACAACACGCGCATGTTGTACGGCGATGGAGCAGAAGCCGCTGGTGCGCTGGTGAGTGAATTGAAAGCGCTGGATGGCGGCGGGCATTGAGTGCTGGTGTGTCGTCAGGCGCGCTCGGATGCTTGAGGCAACGCACGGTCGGTCGTGTCTTGTTGCGTTACAGGTGACGCTTACACGCGCGGATCAACGCCAGGGTTAGTCGAAGGCGCGGCGCCCTCACCGCTTGCGGGACACACCGTCAATCCGTGCCTGGAGGCTCGATGGCGGCATCGATGCCGCCAACGGTCCCGCAATCGGCCAGGGCACCGCGCCAGACAGTTTGCTGATTGCCTCGTTCAAGAACAAAGGCACCGGGTTGGACAGTTTGCGAGCTGCTCTTTTGAACGCTACGCACCCCGACCAACGTGACTGGTCCTTGCCCGCCCACCGTCGCGGGACCCTTGGCGGCATGGATGCCGCCAAGGAGCTTACAAGGACGTACTTGCAGCGTGTCTCGCGATGGCGGGCGGGCACGGGTCCTGCGGCAAACGCGCAGCGCTTCCCATGCATCTCTGATGGGAGCGATGGCGCTTGACGAGCACCGGCGCTCGAATCTGTGCAGCTGACGCATCAGCTTCGACGACGTGCGACGTTGGCTACTGAAACAATCGCGCCTGGCTCAACGCGCCGCCCACCACGCCACCAACAGTGCGGCGGCGTAGCACAGCAAGTCGAAGCCGTTGTTGGCCAGTTGCAGCAGCGTCCAGGCCAGGCCGGTGCCCATCTTCTGTGCCGAGGTCCACGGGTCCAGGCCCAGCGGTCCGCCCAGTTGCGCCGAGGCGATGCCCCAGTTGGCGCCCGCGATGATCAGCGCCGTCGCCACCATGGCCACGCCGATGCGCAGGCGGCCTGCATGTAGGGTGCCCAGGCGCAGCATCCAGACGATCTCCAGTGCTGCGACCACGGCCATCCAGCCGGCCTGGTTGCCCAGGGCCAGGGCGATGAGCAGCCAGGCGATGAGGGCGGTGACGCATCCCAGCAACAGGAGCGGGGGCCAGAGCCAGTGGGCCGTTCTGGCGGACGCGGTGGTGGGCGGCATTGGAGCTCCTGACAGTGCGCACATGATAGAGCGCGCGCCGGCCTTTGCGACGCACGCCACGCCACGACAGTGCGGCTGATGGAATGCAGCGTCGTTCCCGGCTGGCGCGGTGGCCGGCGGCGGTGGCGTCGTGGTCGGCTAGAATGGCCGACTTGCGCGCGACCTGCGCGGCCCCATATCCAGCCCATGTATTCCCGTAGCAGCGAACCCGTCCAGTTCGAACGCGATTGCGATGCCGTCATGGTGCCGCAGGGCGATTCGGTGACCCTGCCCGCAGGCAGTTACGGCTATATCACCCAGGCGCTGGGTGGCAGCTATACCGTCTTTGTCGAAGGCAATCTGTTCCGCATTGCCGGCAAGGACGGCGATGCGATCGGCAAGGAGCCGCCGCCGGGGCTGGAACTGCCCGCCAATGCCAGCGACGAAGAGGTGGAAGCGCTGGTGTGGCAGCAGCTGCGCACCTGTTTCGACCCGGAAATTCCCTTCAATATCGTCGATCTGGGCCTGGTCTACGAGGCGGTGGTCAGCCATCGCGAGGAAGACGACCAGCGCCGGGTCGACGTCAAGATGACCCTGACCGCGCCCGGTTGCGGGATGGGCGAAATCCTGGTCGACGATGTGCGCAGCAAGGTCGAGATGATCCCGACCATCGCCGAGGCCGACGTCGAGCTGGTGTTCGACCCGCCGTGGGGCCGGCATATGATGTCCGAAGCGGCCCGTCTCGAGACCGGCATGCTCTGATCGTCACGCGCCATGTCCACGATGTGGCGCTGCGTCCTTTCGCCCGCCATACAGGAATCTCCCGGTGTCCGTGTCCTTCGCTTCCACCCGTTCTCCGTCGCCGCGCAGCGCCGACGAATTGTCCGTGATCCTGGCCGCACCCGGTTTCGGGCTGCATTTCACCGACCACATGGTCGCCATCTCCTGGAACAACGAGCAGGGCTGGCACGACGCGCAAGTGCGCGCGTACGGCCCGCTGCAGCTGGATCCGGCAGCGTCGGTGCTGCATTACGGCCAGGAGATCTTCGAAGGCATCAAGGCCTACCGGCACGCCGACGGCTCGATCTGGACCTTCCGTCCGCAGGCCAATGGCGAGCGCCTGCAGCGGTCGGCGCGCCGTCTGGCGCTGCCGGAATTGCCGGTGGACCTGTTCGTCGAATCGTTGCGCCAGCTGGTCGCCGTGGATAGCGGTTGGGTGCCGTCGGCGCCGGAGACCAGCCTGTATTTCCGCCCGTTCATGATTGCCGATGAGGCCTTTCTGGGCGTGCGTGCGGCGCACAAGGCGTCGTATTACGTGATCGCCAGCCCCGCCGGCCCGTATTTCGCCAAGGGCGTGGCACCGGTATCGATCTGGTTGTCCACCGAGTACGCACGTGCGGCCAAGGGCGGCACCGGTGCGGCCAAGTGCGGCGGCAACTACGCCGCCTCGCTGTTGCCGCAGCAGAAGGCCTATGCCCAGGGCTGCTCGCAGGTGTTGTTCCTGGACCCGGTGGAAGGCAAGTACATCGAAGAACTCGGTGGCATGAACGTGTTCCTGGTCTACAAGGACGGCACGTTGGTGACCCCGGAACTGTCCGGCAGCATCCTGGAAGGCATCACCCGCGACAGCATCCTGCAACTGGCCCGCGACCGTGGCATGCAGGTGATCGAGCGCAAGGTCGCCATCGACGAATGGAAGCAGGGCGTGGCCTCGGGCGAGATCACCGAGGTGTTTGCCTGCGGTACCGCGGCGGTGGTGACCCCCATCGGCGAGCTGAAGGGCGAGGGGTTCGCGGTGGGCGATCTGTCCGCGCCGGCGGGCGAGGTGACCATGTCGCTGCGCCAGGAACTGACCGATATCCAGTACGGCCGCGTGCCGGACCGCCACGGGTGGTTGGTGCGTTTGTCGTAAGCAGACATATTCGTCAAACAAGGGCCTCCGTGTGTCAGCACGGGGGCCTTTTGTTTGCGTAACAGCAAAAAGACCCTTTTTCGCCTGGGAACCGGTCGAATTCAGCATGAGTCAAGTGTGATTGAAGTCACGCAATGACATTTTGATTTCGAAAATTACCAACTCCGTATTGTCCAGTTCGGTTTCTTTGGGATAGGTTCGCTGAACGGATCGATAACAGGGGCGGTCCGGGGCACTGGGCCAGTCGCCATCGCGACGGTTTCGGAACTACCGCTTCGGCGGTTCTCTTGACTGGAAGGGAATTCGATGTCTAACGCGTCGTTTCGTCCGCGCCACCGTGCGCTCTGCATCCTGGGTGCTTCGGCACTCACCTCGCTGTCGCTGGCAACGCCGGCATTTGCCGGCGATGTCTACCTGGGTGGCCTGGCCACCGCGCAGACCCACCAGAAGTTCATCGTGACCTACAAGGACGGCAGTAGCGCCCTGAGCAGCCCCAGTGTGTTGACCACCTCGTTGCGCACCGCTGCACGTGCGTTGCCGGCCAAGGCCGGCAAGCCGCTGGGCCTGAACAGCGTGCGTCGTCTGGCCGTGGGACCGGAGCTGATTCAGGCCGACCGCGCGCTGGATCGCGCCGAAGCCGAAACCCTGATGCGCCAGCTGGCCGCCGACCCCAACGTGCAAAGCGTGGAAGTGGACCAGATGCTGTACCCCACGCTGACCCCCAACGACAGCCGCCTGTCCGAGCAATGGGCCTTCGGCACCACCAACGCCGGGCTCAACATCCGCCCGGCCTGGGACAAGGCCACCGGTGCCAACGTCGTGGTTGCGGTGATCGACACCGGCATCGTCAGCCACCCCGACCTGGACGCCAACATCCTGCCCGGCTATGACTTCATCAGCGATGCCACCGCCGCGCGCGACGGCAATGGGCGCGACAACAATCCTGCCGACGAAGGCGACTGGAACTCGACCAGCGGGTGCGCCACGTCCAATTCCAGCTGGCACGGCACCCATGTCGCCGGCACGGTGGCGGCGGTGACCAACAACACCACCGGCGTGGCCGGTACCGCGTTCAACGCCAAGGTGGTGCCGGTCCGCGTGCTGGGCCGTTGCGGCGGTTCGCTGTCGGACATCGCCGATGCCATCATTTGGGCTTCCGGCGGCACCGTCAGCGGTGTGCCGGCCAATCCCAACGCGGCCGAAGTCATCAACATGTCGCTGGGCGGCGGTGGCACCTGTTCGTCCACGATGCAGAGCGCAATCAACGGCGCCGTCTCGCGCGGTACCACGGTGGTGGTGGCAGCCGGCAACAGTGCCGCCAACGTGTCCGGTTCGTTGCCGGCCAACTGCGCCAACGTGATCGCAGTGGCGGCCACGACCTCGGCCGGTGCCAAGGCCAGCTATTCCAACTACGGCAGCGGGATCGACGTCTCCGCGCCAGGGTCGGGGATCCTGTCCACGCTCAACAGCGGTACCACCACGCCGGGCAACGCCAGCTACGCTTCGTACAACGGCACCTCGATGGCGGCGCCGCATGTGGCCGGCGTTGTTGCGCTGGTGCAGTCGGTGGCGCCCACCACGTTGACGCCTGCCGCAGTGGAAACACTGCTGAAGAACACCGCACGCGCCTTGCCGGGCGCCTGTTCGGGCGGTTGCGGTGCGGGCATCGTCGATGCCGATGCGGCGGTGACGGCGGCCATCGCCGGCAGCAGTGGCGGTGGTGGTGGCGGAACCGGCAACACCTTGACCAACGGCACGCCGGTGACCGGCCTGGGTGCAGCCACGGGCGCGGAGTTGAACTACACCATCACGGTGCCGGCCGGCAGCGGCACGCTGACGGTGACCACCAGCGGCGGCAGCGGCGATGCAGACCTGTACGTGCGGGCCGGTAGCGCGCCCACCGACACCGTCTATGCCTGCCGTCCGTATCTCGATGGCAATGCCGAAACCTGCAACATCACCTCGCCGTCGGGAACCTATTACGTGCGGATCAAGGCTTACAGCACGTTCTCCGGCGTGACCCTGACCGCCAGCTACTGACGCTGGATCGCTGCACGCGTTCCCTGGCATGACCGCCAGGGAACGCGCCTTCCTCGCTTCAACCCCATCTGCGATACCTCGCCCAGGTCTGCCGTTTCGGCAGGCGCAGGCGACGTGTTGCCGCTTGGCCGGAATGGACACCGGCCAGTCGCCCCGACGGGCCTGGCGCCCGTGCAGTTCCGGCTCCGAACCGCAGCGTGCGGCAACGAGCCGGCCCTCTCGCCGCAGCTGCGGTACCTCTCCAATAAGGAACGATCGATGTCCAATGTGTCGCAACGTCGTGCGCCCACGCGCGCGCTGGTAGTCCTGGGTGTTTCCGCGCTGACCTCGCTGCTGGCCGTGCCGGCGTTTGCCGGTCAGGTCAATCTGTCCGGGTTGGACTCGCAGCCCACCCTGGACCGCTTCATCGTCAAATACAAAGACGGTTCCAGTGCGGCGGTCAGCCCGACCTCGATGCGCGCATCGCTCAATTCGGTTGCCGGTGCGATGCCGGCACGCGCCGGCCGTGCGCTGGGCCTGAACCACGTGCGCCGCACGGCGCTGGGTTCGGAAGTGCTCAAGACCGATCGTGGCCTGGACCGCGCCGACGCCGAAACCCTGATGCGCCGCATCGCCGCCGACCCCAGCGTGGACTACGTGGAAGTGGACCAGATCATGTACCCGGTGCTGACTCCGAACGACACGCGCCTGTCCGAGCAGTGGGGCTTCGGTACCTCTTCCTCCAGCATCAACGTGCGCCCGGCCTGGGATACCGCCACCGGCACCGGCGTGGTGGTGGCCGTGATCGACACCGGCATCACCAGCCATCCGGACCTCAACGCCAACGTGCTGCCGGGTTACGACTTCATCAGCGATGCCACGCGTGCACGCGACAACAACGGGCGTGACAGCAATCCGGCCGACCAGGGTGACTGGACCACGGCCGGCCAGTGCGGCAGCGGTACGTCGGCCGCCAATTCCAGCTGGCACGGCACCCATGTGGCCGGTACCATCGCGGCGGTCACCAACAACAGCACCGGCGTGGCCGGTACCGCGTTCAACGCGCGCATCGTGCCGATTCGTGCGCTGGGCGCCTGCGGCGGCGCGACCTCCGATATCGTCGATGCGATCGTGTGGGCCTCGGGTGGCACCGTGTCCGGCGTGCCGGCCAATGCCAACCCGGCCGAAGTGATCAACATGTCGCTGGGCGGCAGCGGCAGCTGCTCGAGCAGTTACCAGAACGCCATCAACAGCGCGGTGTCGCGCGGCACCACCGTGGTGGTGGCGGCCGGCAACAGCAATGCCAACGTGGCCAACTTCACCCCGGCCAGCTGCGCCAACGTGATTTCGGTGGCATCGATCACCTCGGCCGGCGCGCGTTCGAGCTTCTCCAACTACGGCACCGGCATCGATATCTCCGCGCCGGGTTCGGCGATCCTGTCGACCTTGAACAGCGGCACCACCACGCCGGGTTCGGCCAGCTACGCCAGCTACAACGGCACCTCGATGGCGGCCCCGCACGTGGCCGGCGTGGTGGCGCTGGTGCAGTCGGTCGCCAGCCGTCCGCTGACGCCTGCGGCGGTGGAAACGCTGCTGAAGAACACTGCACGTCCGCTGCCGGGCGCCTGCTCGGGCGGCTGCGGCGCGGGCATCGTCAACGCGGCCGGCGCGGTCAGCCAGACCCCGTAAACCTGCGCCGACGACCGCGATGCCGGCGCGATGCCGGCAATGCGTCGGGTCTTTTCCGACGCCGGTGTCGGTGCTTTGAAACCTGCACTGCCCCGCTCTACGCGGGGCAGTGTGCGTTCGGGAAGCGGTAATGGCCGCACCGCCGGCCAGGGCCGCCAGCGCTGGCTGAATGAAGCGCGTGCCAGCACGGCATGGCTGCCTTCAGTGCGCCCGGTAGCACGCCGATAGCCAGCCCACGTGAGGCATGCAACATCTGCATGCACGCGCAACGGGAACGGCGCAGCGCAGTGGCTTCAATGCGTTGCCAACCGGGTTGCAAGATCCTTGGGGAGGGATGAAGTCATGCCGTATCACTCAGTGGGCGCACTGCGCCGCGTTGCATTCGTCTGTGCGTTGTCATGCACGTTTCATGCCGCCGCTGGCGAGGTCAGTCTGCAAGGATTGAATTCCAGCAGCACCCATCAGCGCTTCATCGTCAGCTACAAGAACAGCGTCGGCAGCGGCCGGGCGACCGGGTTGTCTGCGCCATGGGGCGACATCGCGCGTGCCGTGCCGCAAGCGCGCGGGAAGGCGCTGGGCCTGTCGGCTACGCGCCGGCTCAGTGGCGGGCCGATGTTGCTGGTGGCCGACCGCAAGCTGGACCGCGTGGATTCGGAAAGCCTGATGCGGCGCCTGGCCGCCGACCCGGCGGTCAAACGCGTGGAAGTGGACATCCTGATGCGGCCACTGCTGGTTCCCAACGACCCCGGCGTGCCGCAGCAGTGGGCGATGGGCGCGACCGCCGCCAGCCTCAACATCCGTCCGGCCTGGGACCGTTCCACCGGCAAGGGCATCGTGGTGGCGGTGATCGACACCGGCATCACCAATCATCCGGACCTGGCAGCCAATGTGCTGCCCGGCTATGACTTCATCGTTGATCCGGCCACGGCGCGCGATGGCACGGCGCGCGATGCGAACGCGGCCGACCAGGGCGACTGGGCCGCGGCCAACGAATGCGGGCCCGGAGCGTCGGCGTCCAATTCCAGTTGGCATGGCACGCATGTGGCCGGCATCGTGGCGGCGGTGGGCAACAACGCGGTGGGCGTGGTCGGTACCGCGTTCAACGCCAGGATCCTGCCGTTGCGGGTGCTGGGCCGCTGCGGCGGCTACATGTCCGATATCGCCGATGCGATCGTGTGGGCGTCCGGCGGCAAGGTCTCCGGCGTGCCGACCAACCCCAATCCGGCCACGGTGATCAATCTGTCCTTGGGCGGTACGGGGACCTGCTCGGCGACGTTGAATAACGCCATCGCCGCAGCGGTCACGCGCGGCAGCGCGGTGGTCGTGGCCGCCGGCAACAGCAATATGGACGTCTCCACCAGCGTGCCGGCCAATTGCGCCAACGTGATCGCCGTGGCGGCCACCACCTCGGCCGGCGCCAAGGCCGGCTTCTCCAACTTCGGCAAGGGCGTGGATATCGCCGCGCCCGGGCAATCCATCGTGTCCACGCTCAATACCGGCACCACGGCACCGGGCAATGCGGCATATGCGGTGTACAGCGGCACCTCGATGGCGGCGCCGCATGTGGCTGGCGTGGTGGCGTTGATGCAGTCGGTGGCCCTGAATCCGCTGCCGCCGGCAACGGTGAAAGCCCTGCTCAAGTCCAGCGCGCGGCCCATGCCGGTCGCCTGCACGCAGGGCTGCGGGGCAGGGCTGGTGAATGCCGATGGCGCGGTGGCGGCGGTGATCGAGTCGACCACCTTGGCCAGGAATGTGGCACGCACCGGGCTGAGCGCAGCGCTTTCCGACTCGCTGTATTACCAGGTCAATGTGCCGGCCGGCGCTCGTTCGCTCAAGGTCGCGCTTGCCGGTGGCAGCGGCAATGCCGACCTTTCGGTACGGGCCGGTGCGTTACCGACCGACGCGGCGTACAACTGCCGCAGCATGTTGCCGGGCAATGGCGACAGCTGCACGCTGGCCGCGCCGGCCGCGGGCGTCTATTACGTGCGCTTGAAGGCAACGCTGGGCTTTTCCGGCGTCAGTGTCACGGCAGCGTATTGAGTGGTGCCGGCGCGGCGTCGTTGCCGTGCCGAAACACGCGACATGGTGTTGTGGTGCGGCAGTGGTGCATGGTTGAAGTGCGAAGACACTGGCGGAAGATCGAAATACGCAAGCGGTCCGTCGAGAGGCATCGCGTGAGTTAAGTCCCAAACGCGTCACGCGCATGCCAAGCGGCATGCGCGCATTGCGTCTACGCGTTCACTCGCACAGCGCGCAAGCGCGTGCGGCGAGTGCATGCACCAGTTGGGTGCCGGGCAATTCCAGCAGCAGTCCGCGCTGGCCGGCGTTGATCCACAACGCCGGTGCGTCCAGCGCGGTGATTTCGACCAGCACCGGCGCCTGCCGTTGCTGGCCGAGCGGGCTGATACCGCCGACCTTGTAGCCGGTGCGCCGTTCGGCATCGGCCACGTCCATCATGCGTGCCGACTTGCCACCGTAGGCGCTGGCCAGTTTTTTCAACGACACCCGGCGGTCGCATGGAATCACCACGCACACCGCCTTGTCGTCGACCCATGCCATCAATGTCTTCAACACGGTATGCGGCGGCAGGCCCAACGCATGTGCGGCCTGCAATCCCTTCGCATCGGCATCGGCCTGGTAGTCGTAAGGATGCAGCACATAACCCACGCCGGCCGCGTCCAGTGCCTTGGTGGCGCGGGTGGCCTTGCTCATGCACTCAGACCGATTCGAAGCGGTTGGCGGCCACGTTCTTGCGCACTTTTTGCGGATTCCAGATGCGGCCGTTCATGGCGATATAAACACCCGACGGCAGCGATTGCACTGCGCCCACGGCGCAACCGATATTGAATTCGGCATCCGAGCCGCGAAAGCGCGCCGGATTCAAGGCGCCGGTCATCACGATGGTCTTGTCGGCGATCGTCTGCAGCACCTTGCCGGTTTCCACCATCGAATCGGTGCCGTGGGTGATCAACACGTGGCGGGTGGGCTGGGCGGCGATGGTGGCGCGGATCAGTTCGCGGTCGGCATCGGTGATGTGCAGCGAATCCTTGCGGATGATCGGAATCACCGAAAAACGAAACGTCACGCCCAGTTCTTTCAGAATCTGTCCGATCTGCGGGTCGCCGATCTGGTAGTCCGATTTGTCGTCGAAGTAGATCTTGTCGATCGTGCCACCGGTGGTGACGATCAGGAGGTCTTCCATTGCTGCGGATCCTGTAGGGCTAACGCGGCGCAGGCCGCGCGCGGGCCGCCATGATACCGCCCGGCCAGGGGGCTGGCAGTACGGTAGCCATCGCGATAGACCAGCGGGGGCGAGACCGGCGCCTGGCTGCCGACTATGTGGCGGCGCTGCATCCGATTGAGATGGCCTGGCGCAGGCGCACGCCGACATGCCCAAGGGTGCCTGCATGTTCGAGGCGCAGCGGGTGTCGTGCAGGCTGGCGTAGCCCTGCCCCTGGCGTGCTTGCGCCAAGTCAGCGTGCAACTGGAGTTGCCACTGAACGCGTTGCTTCAGCGTTGCCCGTGCCCAGCCTCCACATGCCGCAGCGCAAAACGCAGTGTGATCCACGCACCGCTCCGCTGCGCCGGGTGCGTGTGCTACGTCACGAACTCAATAAAGAGACATTACGGAAATTGACTTGACATTTGTGCGGTCGATAGTCGGCGAGCCGTCGGTACGCATGTCGTCGGCATTCCCTTCCCGGAGAGCCTCATGAACAAGTCCTTGTCGATGTTACGCGCACTTACCTGCGCGATGGCTGTGCTGCTGGCGGGTCATGCCGCTGCGCAGACGGTGACGATCACGCCCACGCAGACCTACCAGACGGTGCGCGGGTTCGGCGGCATGAATGGCGCCGGCTGGATCAACGACCTGACACCGGCGCAGGTGGATCTGGCTTATGGCAGCGGCACCGGGCAGATCGGGTTGTCGATCCTGCGCATGCGCATCGACCCCTCCAGCTCAGGCTGGGCCACCCAGGTGCCGACGGCAACGCGCGTGCATGCGCTGGGCGGGCTGGTGTTCGCAACCCCCTGGACGCCACCGGCCTACATGAAGTCCAACAACAGCCTGACCAATGGCGGCAAGCTGCTGACGAACTATTACGGTGCCTACACCCAGCACCTGCTGGATTTCGCCAATTACATGTCGGGCAAGGGTGCGCCGCTGTATGCGATTTCCCTGCAAAACGAGCCGGATTGGCACCCGGATTACGAATCGGCCGACTGGAGCAGCAGCGACTTCGTCAATTATCTCGTGAGCCAAGGCAGCAGGTTCGGCAGCCTGAAGGTCATCGTCGGCGAGTCGGTGGGGTTCAACTTCTCCATCACCGACCCGGTCCTCAACAACGCCACTGCCAATCAGGCCACCTCCATCGTGGCCGGCCATCTGTATGGCGCAAAGCCGCGCGACTATGCCTTGGCGCGTAGCAAGGGCAAGCAGGTGTGGATGACCGAGCATTACACCGACAACACCGATGGCAACGCATGGCCGTCGGCACTGGGAGTGGCCAGCGAACTGCACGCCAGCATGGCGGCCAATTTCAACGCCTACATCTGGTGGTACATCCGGCGCAGCTACGGGCTCATCAGCGAAAACGGCGCAGTGAGCAAACGCGGCTATGCGATGTCGCAGTTCGCACGCTTCGTGCGGCCAGGGTCGGTGCGCGTGGGCGCCACCGAACACCCGTATAGCGATGTCTCGGTGACCGCCTACCGCACGCCGGACAACAAGCTGGTGGTGGTGGCGGTCAACACCGGCACCGGCCACCAGCGGCTGGACCTGACGCTGCCCTCCGGCACTGCCACGCAGTTCGCCAAATACAGCACCTCGAGCACGCTCAATGTCGGGTTCGGCGGCAACTACAGCGTGGTCAACGGCAAGACCTCGCTGTATGTCGACCCGCAGAGCGTGGCCACGCTGGTCGGAAACTGACAGCGGCCGCCGAAACGCCGCACGTCCTCGTCAGGTGGCGTGGACGGCGCGCTCGGGCCAGAGTGCAGGCTGTGCATGCCACCTGATCGCCGGCCGCGTTCGCCTGACGATGATCGAAGTTGGTGTCGTGGTTGCCTTGGGGTAGTCGCGGCTGACCACCTCGGCTAGCTGCATGCGCAGCTGCATCGCGCAGCTGCGCCTACGGTTTGATCGGCTCGCCGATCATCGTGGCGGGCGCTTCCTGCCCAAGCGCGCCGCCATGCCGGGACCACCTACCAGGCCCACCACGGCCAGGGCGAGCAGTAGTTCCATCCACGCCATTCCACGTGCCTGCGGCTGGCTCCAGGCGGCCATGACGCCGTGGCTGAACCAGCCCAGCGCAAACACACCGGCCCAGAAGCGCGCACGCGCGCTGCGCACTGCCAGTACACCGGTCAGCGCGGCCGGCAGCACGAACACGATGAGCGCGGCCAGTGGGCGCGGGTCGTCGTGGAACCACACCGCAAACAACGCCGCCAGCGCCAGCAGCGCAGCGCTCAGCAGCCAGTGCGTGGCGCGCACGCTCACGGGGTTGCCAGCCGCTGTGCGACATCGGCCACCCGGCGGCCCAGCGCACGCGCCAGCAGCGCTTCGTCCTCGCTCGGTTGCGGGTCGCCGCCAGCGCCGGAGACATGGCTGGCGCCATAGGGCGTGCCGCCACTGGTGGTATGGCTGAGCGCAGCTTCGGTAAACGGAATCCCCACGATCAGGCAACCGTGATGCAGCAGCGGCAGGTGCATCGACAGCAAGGTGGATTCCTGTCCGCCATGCATCGACGCGGTAGAGGTGAACACGCCAGCCGGTTTGCCGGCCAGGGTGCCACTGGCCCATTCGGCGCCCAGGCTGTCGAGGAAATGCTTCATCGGTGCGGCCATGTTGCCGAAGCGGGTGGGGCTGCCCAGCAGCAGGCCGCTGCAGTCGGCCAGATCGGCGCGGTCTACATAGGGCGCGCCCTCGTCCGGGACCGGCGGGGCGCTGGTCTGGGTGACCGCAGCCACCGGTGGGACGGTGCGCAGCCGCGCGCTCATGCCGGGCACTTCGCCGATGCCGCGTGCGATCTGCCGCGCCAGCCGCGCCACCGAACCGCCCCGGCTGTAATACAGCACCAGAATCTCCGCCATCGTGTCGTTGCCGCCTGTGTGAGTTGCCGCAGTATCGGCCAAGCCAGCCTGTTGCTGCACGCCGCAGCTGCGGCAAGGCCGCGATGACGGCGCATCGGGTACCCTTGCGCGATGTCGCGCGTGAACAAACTCCACCAATGGAAAGAACGTCTGCGCGACCGCGCGCGGACGGTGAGTTTCGGGCGCTTTCTGTGGCGCCGCTTCCTGGACGACCGGCTGTTCCAGGCCGCCGCCTCGCTGGCCTACACCACCGTGTTCGCGCTGGTGCCATTGGCGATCGTGGTATTCGGCGTGCTGTCGGCGTTTCCGGCCTTCAACGAGTGGAAGGACGCGCTGACCGACTTCATCTTCAACAATTTCGTGCCAGGCGCGGCGCGCTCGGTACAGAACTATCTCAATCGCTCGCTGGAAGACCTGGGCAAGTTCACCGTGGCCGGCATGGTCGCGCTGGTGGCCTCGTTGCTGATCACCCTGCACAGCATCGAACAAACCTTCAACAGCATCTGGCGGGTTGCCGCCGCCCGTCCCAAGGTGACGCGCTTCCTGATCTACTGGACGGTGCTGACGCTGGGCACGATGCTGGCTGCCGCCTCCATGGCGATGGCGGCCTACGTGTTCGCGCTGCCGCTGTTCCGCACCACCGAGGGCCAGTGGCTGGCCGAATTCGCCTGGCGGCTGGCGCCGATGGCGGTGGAGTTCGTGTGCATCGTGCTGATCTACCGGGTGGTGCCGCAGCACGTGGTGCGGCTGCGGCATGCGCTGCCGGGCGCGCTGCTGGCGGTGATCCTGATGGAAATCGTCAAATGGGGGTTTGGCTTTTACCTGGGTAATTTCCAGACCTACCAACGCATCTACGGCGCGCTGTCGGCACTGCCGATCCTGCTGTTGTGGATCTACCTGAGCTGGGTGTCGGTGTTGCTGGGCGCCTCGCTGGCCTCCTCGATGTCCGCCTTCCGCTACCAGCCCGAGGCCATGCGGCTGCCGCCGGGCTTTGAGATTTACGGCCTGCTGCGTCTGCTCGGCCGGTTCCGCCAGGCGCGCGTCCACGGCGATGGCCTGGACGAAGACCGCATCCTGGCGCTGGAGCCGATGCTCACCGACACGCTGATGCAGGAACTGCTGTGCGAGCTCAAACGCATCCGCCTGCTGCGTCGCGACGAGCGTGGGCAGTGGCTGCTGGCACGCGATCTTGACGTGGTGCCGCTGGCCGAACTCTACGAAAACTGCCAGCTGCGCGTGCCGATCGAAGACCGCCCGTTGCCGTGCCGCGACGATGCCTACGGCCAGGCCGCCGCCGCCGCGCTGGAACAGCTGCGCCAACCCTTGCGCAGCGTGCTGGCGCAGCCGGTCGGCGACCTCTACACCCACCTTCCCGGAGATCCTCCATGACCGTGCGTCTTGTCCGCAGCGCCTGTGCGCTGCTGTTGCCACTGCTGTTGCTGACCGCCTGCAAGCCGGCCAGCGAGGCCACTCCCGCTGCCGGCAACGGCGCTGCGCCTGCCGCCACGCCCCAGGCGCCAGCCACGCCAGCCACCCCGGCCGACCCGGCTGCACCGCCCAATAGCTCGGTGGTGCAGCAGACCGTCCAGATGCCCAGGCTCTCGCTGCCGACCGTGACCGGCGAGACCTACGACCTGGCCGCGCACCGCGGCAAATGGGTGGTGGTGAATTTCTGGGCCACCTGGTGTGCGCCGTGCCTGAAGGAAATGCCCGAACTGTCGGCGCTGCACACCATGCGCGACACCGTCGAGGTGGTGGGTCTGGCCTACGAAGACATCACCAGCGCCGACATGCAGGCGTTCTTGAAGGACCACCCGGTGTCGTACCCGATCGCCATCCTCGACCCGTACCAGCCGCCACAGGACTTCGCCACCCCGCGCGGCCTGCCGATGACCTACCTGATCGGCCCGGACGGCAAGGTCGCCAAGCAATTCCTTGGCCCGGTGACCGCACGCGATATCGAGGCCGCCGTCGGCATCACCGGCAAGGCGGGTTGATGCAGGCGGCGCGTTTCGTGGTGAGCGGGGTGGTGCAGGGCGTGTGGTACCGCGCGTCCACCCGCCAGCGCGCAGTCGCACTCGGCCTGGTCGGGCATGCCCGCAACCAGGCCGACGGCAGCGTGGAAGTGGTCGCCGCCGGTAGCGCGGCGGCGCTGGACGCCTTGGAAGCATGGCTATGGCAGGGCCCGCCGGCCGCCACGGTCGCGGCGGTCACGCGCACTGCCTGCGCGGTTCCGCCGACTGAAGACTTTGTAACTGGGTGAGCGTGCGCCACTGAAGCGGGGCAACAGAGTTGGGTTGCCTCGCCGATAACCTTGTCAACGCGATCAGGCGTGCACGGGGAATGTAATGGCCGCTCCATCTCAAGACCGCAACGACGGGCACGACCTGCCCGCGCATCGCCGCCACCGCCAGATGGCGCAGCTGGCGCCGTGGTTGTATCTCGGTGTCCTACTGGGCAGCGGCTGGTTGTTGTTCCTGCACCCGCAAACCCGCGTGCTAGCAACCGGACAGGCGGCAACCAGCTGGCTGCTGGCCTGGATCTTTGGCGGCATCGTGATCGGCGCAGTGGTGTGGAGCCTGCGTCTGGCACGCCAGGGGCTGGGTCAGCCCTCGGCAAGCTACCCGCTGTCGGCGCGCTTGCCCGACTCGTGGGCCGATGCCTACGCCGCACTCCTGCGCCCGGCCACGGTAGCTCCGATGGCCGCGGCCCGGCCGGACCCGGCCGGCGCCCAGCGTGGCGCAGCCTGGCATCGCTTCGGCGGCGGCATGCTCAGCGCGGAAACCTTCGACCCGAACGACGCCACCCGTGCGCCGTGGGACGGACTGGATGCGCAGTCCTGCATCCTGCGTCTGGACGATGTGCGTCAGGCCTGGCACAACGCTGCCGCCAACCGCACGCTGCAGCAGGAGCGCCGTTACTGGCTGGATGTGGTGTTGTCGCTGCTCGACCACGGCGTGATGCGCCCGCTGCAGGACGGCTACCTTCCCGACACCGCCGCGCTGCGTACCGAACGTTTCCTGCTGGGCGCCGATGCCGGCCCGATCGTGCTGTCCGAGGTGCCGGCATTGTTTGCACGGCGCCTGGCACTGGCCATCGAGGCCATGCCGACCGCCCAGCGCGAGGCCGCCGGCGTGCAATGGCGCCTGCTGCAGCAATTGCATGCGCTGGTCGCCGAAGGTCGCATGCTGGACGAACGTTCGCAGGTGATCCAGGTGCTGGCATGGAATCCGGATGTGGACCTGGACCAGGTCGAAGTGGCCTACATCCTGGCCGCCGAATACCGCGAAGGCATGCGCGACTGGCTACGCCGCGCCGCGCTGGTGCGCCTGCCCGACAGCGCGCTGCGCCTGGACGAAGTGCTGCTGTCGTCCTGCAGCCCGCTCGGTGCGCAGGCCGACGATGTGGACTACATGGAAGCGATGCGCCCGCTGCATCGCGGTTTCATGCAATTGTTCAGTCAGCGCCTGAGCCAGCTGGTGCTGCAGGCCGAGCAGGCCGAACGTCAGGCCGGCCTGCACCCGCTACCGCGTGCCACCGCGGCCAGCGACGAAATCTCTCAAGACTGGGCGGCGTAATCGTCGATCGGCTCCAGCACGCCATAGCGTTCCTTGTGCAGCTTGCCGGGCAATGGCGGCAGCTGCACCAGCTCGTCGGGCACTGCGGTGTCCGGTAGCCGGTCCAGCAGATCGCGGATCAGGCTCAGGCGGCCACGCTTCTGGTCGTTGAAATCCACCAGCGTCCACGGTGCATCGGGCGTATGCGTCGCCTCCAGCATGCGTTCGCGCGCGGCGGTGTAGTCGTCGTACTTGGTGCGTGACTGCAGGTCCACCGGCGAGAGCTTCCAGCCCTTGAGTGGGTCTTCGCGGCGTTCGGCAAAGCGCTTTTCCTGCTCGGCCTGGTCCACGCACAACCAGTACTTGAACAGCAGGATGCCGTCGTCGACCAGCATCTGTTCGAAACGTGGCGCCTGCTCCAGGAACAGGTCGTATTGCGCGTCGGTGCAATAGCCCATCACCTTCTCGACGCCGGCGCGGTTGTACCAGCTGCGGTCCATCAGCACCAGTTCGCCGCCCGCCGGCAGGTGCGTCACATAGCGCTGGAAATACCACTGCGTGCTTTCGCGGTCGTTGGGCTTGGGCAGCGCCACCACGCGACACTGGCGTGGGTTGAGATGGCTGGCGATGGTCTGGATCACGCCGCCCTTGCCGGCGGTGTCGCGGCCTTCCACCAGCACCAGGGCGCGCTGGTTGGTGTGGCGCAACCAGCGCGCCATGTCCACCAGCTCCAGCTGCATCGGCGCCAGCAACTTTTTATAGGCCTTGCGTTTCAGGTGCGACATGCGCGTTCCAGCAACAGTGGAGAGCGCGCAGGCTATTGCCCCAGGCGTGGACGCAATGTCGCCAGATTGCAGGGCCTGGTGCGCGCATCCAGCTGCGCACGCACGATCTTCTCCCAGGCCGTGCGGCAGGCCGAGGTGGAGCCGGGCAGGCAGAACACGAAGCTGTGATTGGCCAGCCCGGCAAAGGCGCGCGACTGCAGCGAGGAGGTACCGATTTCTTCCACGCTGATCGCGCGGAACATCTCGCCGAAGCCAGGCATGACCTTGTCCAGCAACGGGGTGATCGCTTCCGGGGTGCTGTCGCGACCGGTGAAGCCGGTGCCGCCGGTGATCAGGATGCCGTCGACCTGCGCATCGGCAATCCAGCGCGACACGATCGCACGCATGCGGTAACGGTCGTCCGGGCACAGTGCACGTTCGTGCAGCACATGGCCTTCGTGGGTGAGGGCATCGGCCAGGTAATCGCCGGAGCGATCGTCGGCCAGCGTGCGGCTGTCGGACACCGTCAGCACGCACAGGCGCAAGGGAATGAAGTCGAGAGTGGAAGGCATGCCACAAGCCTAGCGAGCCGGGACGACCGGGTACAGCACCACGGCGTGAAGCCGCACAACGCAGCTGCTGGCGTCGGTCAGGGCGACAGCGCGGCCGCGGATCGGCTCCTCGGCCCGGCACACATCCTGTCTGGCTCGCCGTCGCGGCACATCCGTGTGCCGCTTTCCGCCAATCCCCGGCCACGCTGCCGACTCGGCGCGTGGCTTCCATGGCCTGAAAAGGTCTCGACGAAACTTGATGGCCCTTTCAATCCTCTCCGGCCCGGGGTGGGAAGGACGGCTGCGCGCCCTGGGTGCACGTGCCCCGGAGCGCCCGCGCTGCAAGCGCCGGCCACGGCGGGGCGCGGAGGTTGGGGGCAGGGTGCGGCGGCAGACAGCGATCCATCACGTAGCGGCCGTTGCTAAACCCCTAACCAGCCATGCTTTCCCGCGACCCCACGCACCAATTCTCCAAACGCATCCGCAAACCCGTCCATATTGAACAGGTCCGATTCGCGCCGACGCTCCGCCACCCGAGCACGCAACGCACCCAGTGCCGCTGGATCGCTCGCCAACGCCACCGCCGTGGCCACGAACGCAGCGTCATCGGCCACATTCATTTCATCCAGCCCCAGATGATGATTCAGGCTGCCGGCCACACGCGCGGCAAACGTCTGGCCAGGTGTGGTCAAGACCGGGCAACCTGCCCATAACGCATCGGAGGCGGTGGTGTGCGCGTTGTAGGGGTGCGTATCCAGAAACAGATCCGCATGTCGATAGCGCGCCAGATACTGCGGGTGCGGCAGTTTGGGCATGAAGACCAAACGCTGCGCGTGCACGCCCTGTGCCTGCGCTGCTGCACGCAATCGCGCATCCGCCTCACCCGGGCCGGACAGCAGCCACAGCACGCTGCCAGGCACCGCGCGCAACACCGCCAGCATGCGCGCCATGCTGCGTGGATTGAGCTTGTAACTGTTGTTGAAGCAGCACAGCACCACAGCGTGCTCAGGCAGCCCGCACTGCGCACGCGATGGCGGTTCGGCTACCGTGCGCGAGGTGTCCGATGGCTGGAAGGCGCGCGGCAGGCGCAGCACCTGTTCGCTGTAGAACGGCTCAAGCGACGTCGGCAATGCAACGGTATCGCCAAGCACATAATCCATCCACGGCGCGCCCGAGGTGCCCGGATACGCCAGCCAGTTGAGCTGCACCGGCGCCGGCCGCAATGCGAAGACTTCCGGCCGTCCGCCACCGCCCCAGCCGCGCAGGTCGAACAACAGATCGATGCCCTGGTCGCGGATATGTTGCGCGGTTGCCAGATGCCCCAGCGCAGTGACCTCGTGCATGCGCGTTGCCTGCGCCAGGCGCGCGCGAATGTCGCTGCCATCGTCCGGGCTGGTTGCAAACAGCTGCACGTGCAGATCCGGTTGGCGTTGCTGCAACGCTTCGAACAAGGCCACCGTCAGTAAGCCCGTCGGGTGGGCGCCAAAGCCGTTGGACACGAACCCGAGTTGCAGCGGGCCGCGGCTGCGCAGCGTGGACGCTGGCAGCGGGCGCACCGAGGAGGCAATGGCCTGCGCACGGGTACGGGCGCACGCCAGTTGCTCCGCGGCGCTGGCGTCCTCGCTCAGGAACGCGAAAGGCTCCACGGCCGCCTCGCCTTGTGTGACTGCGGCGCGCACCTGTGCAGCCAGTGAGTCCAGCTCGCGCCAATCGCATAGGCGGCGTCGCCAGTTGAGCAGTTGTGCGGTGATGTAGGGCTCGTCGGGCAGCAGCTTGTGGGCGCGCGTATAGGCGGCCGCGGCCTGTTCCGGTTGGAGTGCATCTTCGAGCGCGTGCCCAAGCCACAGGGCGATCCCCGGATGCTGCGGTACCAGGTCCGAGGCCTGTTGGAGCAGCGTGGCCGCTTCTGCATGGCGCTGCTGCGCCCAGCGCACCCGTCCCAGCCGCGCCACCGCTTCCGGATGACCCGGATGCAGCGCCAGCGCGCGCTGCACGGCCGCCTCGCCGGCAGCGGTGACGCCCATGCCCAGCTCGGCATCGGCCAGCATCAACCAGGCGACGAAATCGCCGGGCTGGCGTCGCACTTGCTCGCGCAGCTGCAGCAGCTCGCGCGGGACTTGCGCACTCACGGACTATCGCTCAACCGTGCCAGTTCGTCGGCTTGATGTTCGTGCAGCAGCCGGCCGATCAATGCATCCAGATCGCCTTCGATGATGTTGGGCAGGTCGTACAAGGTCAGCCCTTCGACGCGATGGTCGGTGATGCGACCCTGCGGAAAACTGTAGGTGCGGATGCGCTGGCTGCGGTCGCCGCTGCCCACCTGCAACTTGCGCGTCTGCGCTTCGGCCGCTGCCGCCTTGCTGCGTTCGGCGTCCAGCAGCTGCGCCTTCAACCGCTTCATCGCCTTGTCGCGATTGGCATGCTGGCTGCGCTCGGTCTGGCATTCCACCACCACGCCACTGGGCACGTGGGTGATGCGGATTGCCGATTCGGTCTTGTTGACGTGCTGGCCGCCCGCACCGGACGAGCGGAACGTGTCCACCTTCAGATCGGCCGGATTGATCGTGATCTCTTCCACGTCGTCGGCTTCGGGAATGATCGCCACCGTGGCAGCCGAGGTGTGGATACGGCCTTGCGATTCGGTTGCCGGCACGCGTTGCACGCGATGGGTGCCGGATTCGAATTTCAGGCGCGAATACGCACCGCGCCCGACCACCCGCGCCACCACTTCCTTGTAGCCGCCATGCTCGCCGGGACTGTCGGATTCGATTTCCACCTTCCAGCCCTGGCGCTCGGCGTAGCGTGCGTACATGCGGAACAGGTCGCCGGCAAAGATCGCCGCTTCGTCACCGCCAGTGCCGGCGCGCACTTCCAGAAACAGGTTGCCGTCGTCACGCGGGTCGCGCGGTACCAGCAGCGATGCAAGTTGTGCATCGAGTTGTTCCAGGCGCGCCTGTGCAGCGGCGATTTCCTCTTCGGCCAGTTCGCGCATCTCCGGGTCGTTGCGCAGCGCTTCGGCCGTGGCCAGGTCGGCCTTGGCACGCGCCTCCTCTTCCAGCGCCATCGCCACCGGCTCCAGTTGCGACAGTTCGCGCGAGAGCGTACGGAACGTGTCGTTGTTGCCCACCACATCGGGGTCGGAGAGCAGGTGCTGCAGTTCTTCGCGGCGCTCGGCCAGCGCTTGGAGCTTACGGCGCAGGGTCGGCGTCATCGGTCCTCACGATCGGGGTAGCTATGGGGGGGTGTTGGTAACCCGGCTTTTCCGGAAACAGCCGGTCGGCCGCAGTGGTCAATTCCAGGTCGTTGTTGAGCGCCGCATTGCGCAATGCGGCCGTGGGCGGATGCAACAAACGGTTGGTCAGCGCATGCGCCAACTGTTCCAGCACTTCGTCGGCCGGCTTGCCGTTGTGCAACTGCTGGCGTGCCTTGGCCAGCAGCTCGTCGCGGGTGCTATCGCCAAAGGCGCGCAGCCGCTTGAGGGGTGCCTGGCGCGCACTGGCCTGCAGCGTTTCGACATAGCGCGCCACTTGCAGGTCGATGATGGCTTCGGCCTGGTCGGCCGCTTCGCGGCGGCCACGGCGGTTGTCTTCGACCGCGCGTTCCAGGTCGTCCACCGTGTACAGGTAGGCGTCGCTCAACTCGCCCACCGAGGCCTCGATATCGCGCGGCACGGCCAGGTCGAACAGCAGCATCGGCTTGCGCTTGCGCGTGCGCAACGCCTGTTCCACCTGTGCGCGGGTCACCAGCGGCTCACGCGCAGCGGTGGCCGAAAACACCACATCCGCCTCGGCCAGGTGGCGTTCCAGATCGGTCAGCGGCAAGGCGAAGCCGCCGTGCTGGCTGGCCAGCGTCTGGGCATGGGCCAGGGTGCGGTTGGCGATCAGCAGGCGGCGCACGCGGCCTTCGCTCAGATGCTTGGCCGCCAGTTCGATGGTTTCGCCGGCACCGATCAGCAACACCGTCGACTCGTTGAGCCGGGCAAAGGAGTCCTGTGCCAGCCGCACCGCCGTGGATGCGACCGAAACCGGATTTGCGCCGACACGGGTGTCGGTACGCGCGCGCTTGGCCACCGAAAAGGTCTGTTGGAACAGCCGGTCCAACCCGCTGCCCAGCGCGCCGTGCGCCCGCGCCACCGCCCAGGCGTCCTTCACCTGGCCCAGGATCTGCGGTTCCCCCAGCACCATCGAATCCAGCCCGGTGGCGACGCGGAACAGGTGGCGCACCGCCTCGGCTTCCCGGTGCTGGTACAGATGACCGCTCAGCCCGGGCGCGTGCGTTTCCAGCCAGTTGACCAGGCTGTGCGCCTCGTCGGCCATCGCATACAACTCGGTACGGTTGCAGGTGGACAACAGCGCGGCCTCGCTTACCTGGGGCAGCGCACGCAGCGATTCGAGCGCGCGCGGCAGCGCATCACCTGCGAACGCCGCGCGTTCGCGCAGGTCCACAGGTGCGGTCTGGTGATTCAGTCCGAGCACCCACAACGTCATTGTTCAGTTGCTTGCGATAAGCTGGCGGCCATTCAGGGCCCCATTTTACGGCCCGGTTGCCCCCGATGCCTGTACCGATTCGCATCCTGAGTGTTCTTTTGCTGGTCGCAGTCTCCGCCAGCGCCACTGCAGCACCCAAGAAAGCACGGCCCGCTCCGCCCCCAGGCAATGCCGGCACCTCGTCGCTGGAACCCGTGCTGGCCGGCGAATTCGCCTTGCAGGCCGGGCAGCTGGACGATGCCGCGCGCGCCTACCTGGACGCCGCCAAGGCCGAAGCCGGCGATGCCGGGCTGGCCGAGCGCGCCGCCCGCATCTCCATGCTGGCCAACGACGACCCGCGCGCGATCGAAGCGCTGGCGTTGTGGCGCGCCCGCGCGCCGTCGTCGATGTCCATGCGCAGCACCGAGGCCTCGTTGGCGCTGCGCCGCAACGACCTGCGCACCGCGCGCCGCGATTTGCTCGGCTTGCTCAAGGAGCCCGATCCGCGTGGCTGGCGCTTTGCGCTGATCGCCCTGGCCAACGGCGGCCGCGAGCCGGAAGCCTCGGCCGATGTGCTCGAAGACCTGGTCAAGGCCGGCGCCATCCCGAATCAGATCGAAGCCTGGCAGGAATTCGGCCGGCTCGCGCTGCGCATGGAGCGCCCCGCGCTGGCCAAGCGCATCGTCGACGAGGTGGTACGCCGCTTCCCCGAAGAGCCGCGCGTGGCCTTGTTGCATGCCACCCAGTTGCAGCAGGAAGGCAAGAACGACCAAGCGCTGGCGCTGCTGAAGAATATCGAACCGCAGGCGGTCAAGGACTCCGAGCTGCGCGGCGCGCTGGCATTTGCCTACGACGCCATGGGCCAGACCGAAGCTGCTGCACGCGTGCTTTCGACCGGGCCGCAGGACACCCAGACCTATGGCTTGCGTGCCTCGATGCTGGCCAAGGAGAAAGACCGCAGCTCGCTGGAGGCGCTGTACGCCGAGCTCAAGAGCAACGCTACCAAGCCCGATCCGGACCGCCGTCTGCTGCTGGGCAAGATCGCCGAATTCCTCAAGCGCTACGACGAGGCGGTGGAGTGGTATCGCGGCGTGCCGGGTGGTCCGCAGGTCAGCGAGGCGCGTCTGCGCACCGCCAGTGCCTTGTACGAACTGGGCCGCAAGCCCGAAGCGCTTGCCGAAGCCCGCGCCCTGCAGGGCGACGCCAGTGCCGACGACGACGCGCGCCGCGACGCCTACGTGCTCGAAGCCGAGCTGCATCAGCGGGCCGACGATGCGCCGGGCGAACTGGATGCCTTCGAACGTGGCCTGGCCGCCTACCCGGACGATAGCGCGTTGCTGTACGCCCGCGGGCTGGCCTGGGAGCGGCGCGACGACGTCCCGCGTGCCGAGGCCGATCTGCGCAAGATCCTGGTGACCGAGCCGGAAAACGTCGCCGCGCTGAACGCGCTGGGCTACACCTTGGCCGACCGCACCACCCGCTACAAGGAAGCGTTGGCGCTGATCGACCGTGCCCGCACGGCCGACCCGGACAACCCGGCCATTGTCGACAGTTATGGCTGGGTGCTGTACCGGATGGGCCGCACCAAGGAAGCGTTGGTGCAGCTGCGCCGCGCCTGGGCGCTGGTCAAGGACCCGGAAATCGCGGCCCACGTGGGCGAAGTGCTGTGGGTCAGCGGCAAGCAGGACGAAGCGCGTCGCTACTTCGATGAAGCGCGCCGCCTCGACCCGGACAACCGTGCGCTGCAGCGCGCCGTGGAAAAGTTCGGGCTATGAGCAGGGCGGTTCGAACGTTGGCCCTGGGCGGGCTGGTGCTGGTCGGGCTGTCGGCCTGCGTCAGCGTGCCGCGCGGGCAGGGCAGTGGGGCGGCCGTGGCCGATCACGTCTCCGACAGTGCGCGCCAGGCCGAAGCCGCTCGCCAGGCCTGGTTGCAGGCGCACCCCAATTGGTCCTTCCAGGGCCGGGTGGCGATCAGCAAGGACCGCAATGGCGGCAGCGGCCGCATCGACTGGCAGCAGGATGGCCCACGCTACCGCGTGCAACTCAGTGCGCCGGTCACCCGGCAAAGCTGGGTGCTCACCGGCGACACCACCAGCGGCGCCGGCCGGCTGGAAGGGCTGGACGGCGGTCCGCGCAGTGGTCCTGATGCCGAGCAGGTGCTGCTGGAAGCAACCGGCTGGACCATCCCGGTCAACCAGATGCCTGACTGGGTGCGCGCGCTGCGCATCGCCGACGCCGGTGCCGCACGCGTCGACCTGGATGCCGCCGGGCGCCCGCGCACCGTGCAGCAGGATGGCTGGACGATCGAATTTTTGGCCTGGACACCAGCCGGCGCCGACCAGCCCGAGCTGCCGCAGCGGATCGAAGCCCGCAACGGCGAGGCAAAGGTGCGCCTGTTGGTCGACCAATGGACCGTGTCGCCCTGATGGACGCGCCGGGCACTGATTGGTCGGCGTGGCCTGCGCCGGCCAAGCTGAATTTGTTCCTGCAGATCACCGGGCGCCGTGCCGACGGCTACCACCTGCTGCAGACCGTGTTCCGGCTGCTGGACTGGGGGGACACCGTTCATCTTCGCGTGCGTCGTGACGGCCAGATCCGCCGCCTCGGCGAGAGTCTGCCCGGCGTATCCGAAGACGATGACCTGGTGATCCGCGCTGCGCGCCTGCTGCAATCGGCAGCCGGCACCCAGGCGGGCGCGGAGATTCGGGTCGACAAGCGCATCCCCGCCGGCGGCGGTTTCGGTGGCGGCTCCTCGGACGCGGCGACTGTGCTGGTGGCGCTCAATGCCTTGTGGGGCCTGGGCCTGGCGGCCGATGTGCTGGCCGAGCTGGGCCTGCAGCTGGGCGCAGACGTGCCGGTCTTCGTGCGCGGCCGCAATGCCTGGGCCGAAGGCGTGGGCGAACAACTGACCCCGATTTCCCTGCCGGAAGCGGCGTATCTGCTGGTCGATCCCGGCGTTCATGTACCGACCCCGGCGTTATTTCGATCACAGGAATTGACGCGGGATGCTGCGCCCGCGAAAATAGCGGACTTCGCTTCCGGTTCCCTGCTCGACAATGCGTTCGAGCCGGTCCTGCGGCGCCGCGAACCCGCCGTCGAGGCCGTGTTCCAGGCGCTTTCCAGGGTCGGTACACCGCGTTTGACCGGGTCGGGAAGTGGCTGTTTCGTCGAGTTCGCCACGCGCGCTGCTGCAGAGCAGGCGCTGGCGCAGTTGCCGGGCAGCCTGCGGGCGTGGGTGGTGGAGGGTGCAGCGCACTCGCCATTGCTCGATGCGCTGGACGCGACACAGGTTTGATGCAGGGGCGTCGCCAAGAGGCCCAAGGCACCAGGTTTTGATCCTGGCATTCGTAGGTTCGAATCCTACCGCCCCTGCCAGTTTGTCGAGAAAGGCAGGTCCGCCTGCACCAGGTTTCACTGCAGATCCTTCTGCAATACCTCGCGCATCCTTGCGCGGGAATCGAACGAAAGCCCGGCATTGGTTCGGCTTTGTCCTGCTCCACCATCGATCCGCACGCTCTTCGCCGCCGCCCGAGAGATCTCATGCAAGACCAACGTAATCTGCTGGTGTTCTCCGGCAATGCCAACAAGCCGCTTGCCCAGAGCATCTGCAAGGAACTCGGCGTTCGCATGGGCAAGGCGTTGGTCACGCGCTTTTCCGACGGCGAAGTGCAGGTGGAGATCGAAGAGAGCGTGCGTCGGCAGGAAGTGTTCGTCATCCAGCCCACCTGCGCGCCCAGTGCCGAGAACCTGATGGAACTGCTGGTGCTGATCGATGCGCTCAAGCGCGCCAGCGCCCAGTCGGTGACCGCGGTGATCCCGTACTTCGGTTATTCGCGCCAGGACCGTCGCATGCGCTCCTCGCGCGTGCCGATCACTGCCAAGGTGGCTGCCAAGATGATCTGCGCCATGGAGGCGGACCGCGTGCTGACGGTCGACCTGCACGCCGACCAGATCCAGGGCTTCTTCGATGTGCCGGTCGACAACGTCTATGCCTCGCCGCTGCTGCTGGCCGACATCTGGCGCGCCTACGGCACCGACAACCTGATCGTGGTGTCGCCGGACGTTGGCGGCGTGGTGCGCGCACGCGCCGTCGCCAAGCGCCTGGACGACGCCGATCTGGCCATCATCGACAAGCGCCGTCCGCGCGCCAATGTGGCCACCGTGATGAACATCATCGGCGACGTGCAGGGCAAGACCTGCGTGCTGGTCGACGACCTGGTCGACACCGCCGGTACCTTGTGCGCCGCTGCCGCAGCGCTGAAGCAGCGCGGCGCGCTCAAGGTCGTGGCCTACATCACCCACCCGGTGCTGTCGGGTCCGGCGGTGGACAACATCAACAATTCGCAGCTCGACGAGCTGGTGGTCACCGACACGATTCCGCTGAGCGAAGCGGCGCGTACCTGCGCCAAGATTCGTCAGCTGAGCGTGGCCGAACTGCTGGCCGAGACCATCCGCCGTATCGCCTTCGGCGAATCGGTCAGCTCGCTCTACGTCGACTGATACCCCATTCGGTGCCCGGATTCCCGGGTGCCGCCACACGTCTCACCTGGTCGCGGGTGAGACGCTTCATCGCCGCGAGGCGGTGTTCCAACTAGGTAGTGAAATCCAATGGCAAAGACTCATGAAATCAAGGTCGAGCGCCGCGCTGACGAGGGGAAGGGTGCGAGCCGCCGCCTGCGTCACGCTGGCGTCATCCCGGCCATCGTCTACGGTGGCGAACTCGAGCCGGTCAGCATCCAGCTCAACCACGAGCAGATCTGGCTCGCCCAGCAGAACGAGTGGTTCTACTCTTCCATCCTGGACCTGAACCTCAATGGCGACGTGCAGCAGGTGCTGCTGCGTGACATGCAGCGCCATCCGTTCAAGCAGCTGATCATGCACATCGACTTCCAGCGCGTCAGCGCCAACGAGAAGCTCAGTGCTGCCGTGCCGCTGCACTTCATCAACGAAGCGTCTTCGCCGGCTGGCAAGTCGAGCGAAGTGGTCGTCACCCACGAACTCAACGAAGTCCAGGTGGTCTGCCTGCCGAAGGATCTGCCGGAGTTCATCGAAGTGGACCTCGGTGCACTGGAAGTGGGCAACGTGATCCACCTGTCCGAAATCAAGCTGCCGGCCGGTGTTGAAATTCCGGAACTGAAGCTGGGCAAGGAACACGACGTTGCCGTGGTGGCTGCCAAGCACGTACGGATCGAAGAAGACGACGCTGCCGGCGAAGAAGGCAGCGAAGGCGCCGAGACCAAGTAATCCGTTGGCCGGTCCCCCGCATTGCGCGCGGGATCGGCTGCGGTCACTGGCATGTCTGCACTTCGTCTGATCGTCGGGCTGGGAAACCCCGGCCCGGAACACGCGCAAACCCGGCATAACGCCGGGTTTCGTTTCGTCGATGCCCTCATCGAGCGCAGTGGCGCCCGCTGGGCATTGGATAGCAAGTTGTTCGGCGAGACCGCCAAGGTCCAGGTCGCGGGACAACCGGTCTGGCTGCTCAAGCCGGCCACCTTCATGAATCTCAGCGGCAAGTCGATCACCGCCGCATTGCGATTCTGGAAGATCGAGCCGGAGCAACTGCTCGTTGCACACGACGAACTGGATCTTGCGCCGGGCATCGCGCGGCTCAAGTTCGATGGCGGTCACGGCGGGCAAAACGGCTTGCGCGACACCATTCGCCTGCTCGGGCACGGTAAATTTCACCGTCTACGCGTTGGCATCGGTCATCCCGGTCACAAGGACCGCGTGGTGCCCTGGGTGCTGGGACGGGCAGGGCGCGAGGACGACGCAGCGATCGGCGCTGCGGTGGATGCCGCCATCGATGTGCTGCCGCTGGCGATGGAAGGCAATTTCAACGAGGCGATGAAACGCCTGCATACCGAAAAAAAATAGAGAATGGGGAATAGGGAATGGACAGGGCGCTGCTCCTGCCATTCTCCATTCCCGATTCTCCATTCACTGGAAAACCCATGGGTATCAAATGCGGCATCGTCGGCCTGCCCAATGTCGGCAAGTCGACCCTGTTCAACGCGCTGACCAAGGCGGGCATCGCTGCGGCCAACTTCCCGTTCTGCACCATCGAGCCGAACGTCGGTATCGTGCCGGTGCCGGATCCGCGTCTCAATCAGCTGGCTGACATCGTCAAGCCGCAAAAGCTGATTCCTACTGCGGTCGAGTTCGTCGATATCGCCGGTCTGGTGGCTGGTGCGGCGAGTGGCGAAGGCCTAGGCAACAAGTTCCTGGCGCACATCCGCGAAGTCGATGCGATCACCCACGTGGTGCGTTGCTTCGAGAACGACGACGTCATCCACGTCAACAACAAGGTCGACCCGATCGCCGATATCGAAACCATCGATACCGAGCTGGCGCTGGCCGATCTGGATAGCGTGGAAAAGGCCCTCAACCGTGCCGAACGCAGCGCCAAGGGCGGCGACAAGGATGCAGCGGCGCGCAAGCCGGTGCTGGCCAAGTTGCAGGCCGCGCTGGCCGACGGCAAGGCGGGGCGTGCCGCCGGTCTGGACGATGAAGAAAAGGCACTGGTGCGCGATCTGTTCCTGCTGACGCTCAAGCCGGTGCTGTACATCGCCAACGTGCTGGAAGACGGCTTCGAGAACAATCCACACCTGGATGCGGTGCGTGCGCATGCGGCTGTCGAAGGTGCCGAAGTGGTGCCGGTCTCGGCGGCCATCGAAGAGGAGCTCTCGCAGCTGGACGATGCCGATCGCGACAGCTTCCTGGCCGATCTCGGCCTGGAAGAGCCAGGCTTGAATCGCGTCATCCGTGCGGCCTATACGCTGTTGGGCCTGCAGACCTATTTCACCGCAGGCGTCAAGGAAGTGCGTGCCTGGACGGTCAAGGCCGGTTCGACTGCGCCGCAGGCTGCAGCCGTGATCCACACCGATTTCGAGAAGGGCTTCATTCGCGCCGAAACGATCGGTTTCGACGACTTCATCAAGTACCGCGGCGAAGCCGGTGCCCGCGATGCCGGGCGCCTGCGCCTGGAAGGCAAGGAATACCGCGTCCAGGAAGGCGACGTGCTGCACTTCCGCTTCAACGTGTGATCGGCTGTGCGTGGCGCCTGACGCCGCGTATCGTTGGGAGTGAAGAATTGCTCAAAATTTTTGTTGACACTGCATGCGTCCCACAACAAAATAACGGGCTGCTTCACCCCGAACCGAATATGCCTCGCGGCGCACCGGTCCGGTAGTAAAAGCTGGAGGGATACCCAAGCGGCCAACGGGGGCAGACTGTAAATCTGCTGGCTTACGCCTTCGGTGGTTCGAATCCACCTCCCTCCACCAGTTTCACGTTGTGGCATGCAGTTCCCGGCGCGGGAGTAGTTCAACGGTAGAACCTCAGCCTTCCAAGCTGATGGTGCGGGTTCGATTCCCGTCTCCCGCTCCATTGAACGCAAATGCATGGCATAATGCAAAACTCGCTCACGTAGCTCAGTCGGTAGAGCACCTCCTTGGTAAGGAGGAGGTCGAAGGTTCGATTCCTTTCGTGAGCACCATTACTCAATCGTCTTCAACTCCAAACGATTACCGAGACACGCACCCATGGCAAAAGCTAAATTCGAGCGCACCAAGCCGCACGTGAACGTCGGCACCATCGGTCACGTTGACCATGGCAAGACCACGTTGACCGCTGCGCTGACCAAGATCGGTGCCGAGCGTTTCGGTGGTGAGTTCAAGGCGTACGACGCGATCGACGCGGCGCCGGAAGAGAAGGCGCGCGGCATCACGATTTCGACCGCACACGTCGAATACGAATCCCCGACCCGTCACTACGCGCACGTTGACTGCCCCGGCCACGCCGACTACGTCAAGAACATGATCACCGGTGCAGCGCAGATGGACGGCGCGATCCTGGTGTGCTCGGCCGCTGACGGCCCGATGCCGCAGACCCGTGAGCACATCCTGCTCTCGCGTCAGGTCGGTGTGCCGCATATCGTGGTGTTCCTGAACAAGGCCGACATGGTCGACGACGCCGAGCTGCTCGAGCTGGTCGAAATGGAAGTGCGCGAACTGCTGAGCAAGTACGACTTCCCGGGCGACGACACCCCGATCATCCACGGTTCGGCGCGTCTGGCGCTGGACGGCGATCAGAGCGACATCGGCGTGCCGGCGATCCTGAAGCTGGTCGAGGCGCTGGATTCGTTCATTCCGGAGCCGACCCGCGACGTGGACCGTCCGTTCCTGATGCCGGTCGAAGACGTGTTCTCGATCTCCGGCCGCGGCACCGTGGTGACCGGTCGTATCGAGCGCGGCATTATCAAGGTGGGCGACGAAATCGAAATCGTCGGTATCCGCGACACGCAGAAGACCACCGTCACCGGCGTGGAAATGTTCCGCAAGCTGCTGGACCAGGGTCAGGCAGGCGACAACGCCGGTCTGCTGCTGCGCGGCACCAAGCGTGACGACGTCGAGCGCGGCCAGGTGCTGTGCAAGCCGGGTTCGATCAAGCCGCACACCGAGTTCGAAGCCGAAGTCTACGTGCTGTCCAAGGACGAGGGTGGCCGTCATACCCCGTTCTTCAAGGGCTACCGTCCGCAGTTCTACTTCCGCACCACTGACATCACTGGCGCCTGCCAGCTGCCGGAAGGCGTGGAGATGGTGATGCCGGGCGACAACGTGAAGATGGTCGTGACCCTGATCAACCCGGTTGCGATGGACGAAGGTCTGCGCTTCGCCATCCGTGAAGGCGGTCGTACCGTCGGCGCCGGCGTGGTTGCCAAGATCATCAAGTAAGTGCCTGTATCCAGCTGCCTATGGGCGGCTGGATTCAAACGAATGGCGGGCCGGCTGAACCGCGGTCCGCCTTCGTTGTCTTGGGGTTTGCGGTAAACGAGTACATACGCCAGTAGCTCAATTGGCAGAGCAGCGGTCTCCAAAACCGCAGGTTGGGGGTTCGAGTCCCTCCTGGCGTGCCACTCCTCTTTCCGGCCCAGCGATTCGGGTCAGATCGGTAACTAGAGCCGGATGAATAGCAAAATCGAGCCTTCCAAGAGCGCGTCCTCCAGCGCTGATGTCGTTAAGTACGTTGTCTCCGCTGCCCTGGTGGTTGCGGGGCTTTTTGTGTGGTTCTGGTTCTCCGCTCCCGAGCGCGCGACCCAGCTGGGCGCGTGGACGCCGCAGTTGCGTGCGTTGGCTGTCATCGTTGGGTTGGTGGCGGGCGCATTTGTGTTTTTGGGTACCGGCAAGGGCCGGGAGACCCGCGAATTCCTGTCCGAATCCAGGTTCGAGTTGCGTAAGGTTGTCTGGCCGACGCGCCAGGAAGCTATCCGCACCACCTGGGTCGTGATTGTGGTTGTAATCATTCTGAGTTTGCTGTTGGGCGGCTTCGACTTTGTCATCCAGAAGCTCACGCAGTGGTTCCTGGCTCGTTGAGGAGAATCAAGCAGTGAAGCGTTGGTATGTCGTTCACGCCTATTCAGGCTTCGAAAAATCCGTTGCGCAGGCATTGCGTGACCGTATCGCGCGCGCCGAAATGGAGGACCGTTTCGGCGACGTGCTGGTGCCGACCGAAGAGGTCATCGAAATGCGCGCCGGCCAGAAGCGTCGGTCCGAGCGCAAGTTCTTCCCCGGCTACGTGCTGGTGCAGATCGAAACGCATGAAGAGGGCGGTATTCCGCGCATCGACAACGAAAGCTGGCACCTGGTGAAGGAGACTTCGAAGGTGATGGGTTTCATCGGCGGTACCGCCGACCGTCCTCTGCCGATTCGCGACGAAGAAGCGGATGCGATCCTGCAGCGAGTGCAGGATGGCGTCGAAAAGCCGCGTCCGAAGGTGTTGTTCGAGCCGGGCCAGATGGTGCGCGTCACCGAGGGTCCGTTCAACGACTTCAATGGCGTTGTCGAGGAAGTCAATTACGAAAAGAGCAGGCTGCGGGTTGCCGTGCTCATCTTCGGCCGCTCCACGCCGGTCGAGCTCGAATTCGGTCAGGTCGAGAAGGGCTGACCCTGCGGGCGCCAGCTAGGCGCTCGCCCCAAATGCTGCTATAGTGCGCGGCTCGCTGTCCTGGCGAACCGCCTGGAACCAATGGCTGCCGCATGGCGGCCATCTGCGTGTGTGGTCAACAACGTGAAGCCGGGACACGTGAATCCCGGTCCGATGGGGAGCCTGCAGGTCAGGCGCTAGCACCCGGAGAGTATTGAAATGGCTAAGAAGATTACTGCTTTCATCAAGTTGCAGGTCAAGGCCGGTCAGGCCAACCCTGCACCGCCGGTCGGCCCTGCACTGGGTCAGCGCGGTCTGAACATCATGGAATTCTGCAAGGCATTCAACGCCGCGACGTCGAAGCTGGAGCCGGGTCTGCCGACGCCGGTGATCATCACCGCGTATTCCGACCGTACCTTCACGTTCGTCACCAAGAGCACTCCGGCCAGCGTGCTGCTCAAGAAGGCCGCAGGCGTGACCTCCGGCTCGAAGCGTCCCAACACCGACAAGGTGGGCAAGGTGACGCGCAAGCAGCTGGAAGAAATCGCCAAGGTCAAGGAAGCCGATTTGACGGCAGCCGAGCTGGAAGCGGCGGTGCGCACGATTGCGGGTTCTGCCCGCAGCATGGGTTTGACGGTGGAGGGCTAAGACATGGCACAGAGCAAGCGCGTTAAGGCCATCACGGCCGCTGTCGTTCCGGGCAAGACCTATGCCTTCGAAGACGCAATCAAGATCCTGAAGACTGCCACCAAGGCCAAGTTCGTCGAGTCGATCGACGTCGCCGTGCGCCTGGGCGTGGACGCCAAGAAGTCCGACCAGCAGGTGCGCGGTTCCACCGTGCTGCCGGCCGGTACTGGCAAGAGCGTGCGCGTTGCAGTGTTCGCACCGGCAGGCGCCAAGGCTGACGAAGCCCTGGCTGCGGGCGCCGAGGCGGTGGGCATGGACGACCTGGCCGAGAAGATGCAGGCCGGCGATCTGAACTATGACGTGGTTATCGCGACCCCGGATGCCATGCGCGTCGTCGGTAAGCTGGGCACCCTGCTGGGTCCGCGCGGCTTGATGCCGAACCCGAAGGTCGGCACCGTGTCGGCCAATCCGGGCGAAGCGGTCAAGAATGCCAAGTCGGGCCAGGTGCGCTACCGCACCGACAAGGCCGGCATCATCCACTGCACGATCGGCAAGGCCAGCTTCGACGACGAAGCGCTGAAGTCGAACCTGCAGGCGCTGTTGCTGGATCTGGTCAAGGCCAAGCCGGCCACCTCCAAGGGTACCTACCTGCAGAAGGTGTCGGTCAGCTCGACCATGGGTCCGGGCGTGACGGTGGATCAGTCGAGCCTGTCGTTGAAGTAAGCGAATGCGTCCGGCGTCATGCGCCTGACGTATTTGGCAGTACAGCATTGTTTTTCCGGCCCGGGTCACCGTGTGCTGGGAGTCCGTTCCCTCCTTTGGGGCAACGGACATTTTGAAGGCGATCGCCGGCACGTCCGGCGGTAGCCGTCAAAGACCGCAGGCGCGGTCAGCGCAGATCGACGACGGGCACGGATGCTCGCACTGGCAAGGAGTCGCCGTCGATGCAGCGGGATCGCTTAATTGGTTCGTGTCGAACCGGCCGGCGTAGATGGTGTCGCCCTTCTGGAGCTTTCTGGTTTACGCGCGTCTGGGACATCCCGGATCGAGTCCACTCCAGGTCTAGAACGGCCACCAAAGGAACATCGGTCGATGTTCCCGGCTTCCAGGAAGGAGGCTGCCCTGGACCGCAACCGGCAGGAGCCGCGAGCGGAGTAGTTTGAAGCGGGGATGACGATTCGGCATGTGGGATCTGGCAACGGCGTGATTGCTGTGACGGATTCCGAAGTACCAATCCCGAATCCCGGCTTTAACGGAGGAGTGCAATGGCTCTCAATCTGTCCCAGAAGCAAGAAGTAGTCGCCGAGCTGGCAGACATCGCCGCCAAGGCCCACTCCCTGATCGCCGCCGAATACGCTGGCACCACGGTCTCCCAGATGACCGCGATGCGTAAGCAGGCCCGCGAAACCGGCGTGTTCTTGAAAGTTGTCAAGAACACCCTGGCCGCGCGTGCCGTTGAAGGTACTGATTTCGCTGTCGCTGCTGACAAGCTGGTCGGTCCTTTGCTGTATGCGTTTTCGATGGAGGAGCCCGGCGCAGCCGGTCGCCTGATCAAGGAATTTGCCAAGAGCAACGACAAGCTGCAGGCCAAGGTCGTGTCCATCGGCGGGGAATTGTTCCCGGCGGGTCACGTCGACGTGTTGGCCTCGCTGCCGACCCGTGACCAGGCCCTGGCCATGCTGGCCCGCGTGCTGTCCGAACCGGCTGCCATGTTCGCCCGTGCCGTCAAGGCCGTTGGCGACAAGCAGGGTGGTGGCGACGAAGCCGCCGCGCCGGTCGCCGAGACTGCCGAAGCTTGATGTCCTAGCGTTCGCTAGAACCCCAATCCAGAAAATCATTTAAAGGTAATCACAATGTCCCTTACCAACGAACAGATCGTCGACGCCATCGCCGAGAAGTCCCTGATGGAAGTGATGGAGCTGGTCAAGGCCATCGAAGAAAAGTTCGGCGTCTCCGCCGCTGCCCCGGTCGCTGCTGCTGCAGCTGGCCCGGCGGCCGTGGTTGAAGAGCAGACCGAGTTCAACGTGGTGCTGACCAACTGTGGCGCCAACAAGGTTGGCGTCATTAAGGCCGTGCGCGCCGTGACCGGCCTGGGTCTGAAGGAAGCCAAGGATCTGACCGAAGCCGGTGGCATGCTGAAGGAAGGCGCTTCGAAGGACGAAGCCGAGAAGATCAAGAAGGAACTGACCGAAGCTGGCGCGACTGTCGAAATCAAGTAAGCAGTACCTTGCATCGCCAGCGTTTCATGGTGATGCACTGAAGGCTGGGAGCGTAAAGCTCCCGGCCTTTGGCCGTTTCGGAGGGGAATCGGGATTGGACAATCGCAGTGCAACATCGCGCGATCATCCGATTCTCGATTCCCGATTCCCGGCCTCACCGAGTTGGTAGTTGGAAGTAGCGGGAGAAGGCGTGCTGGTGCCGGCAATACCAGCGACTTCCAACTGACAATTTTGTTATTTCAGGGCCGCCGCGATGTGGCCCCCGCAGCCTAGGGTGAAGACCTCATGACGTCTTATTCGTTCACCGAAAAAAAGCGTATCCGCAAGGACTTCGGTAAGCAGCGCTCGATCCTCGAAGTGCCGTTCCTGCTTGCCATCCAGGTGGATTCCTACCGCGAATTCCTGCAGGAAGACGTGGAGCCGAACAAGCGTAAGGACCTCGGTCTCCACGCGGCATTGAAGTCGGTGTTCCCGATTTCCAGCTACAGCGGCAACGCTGCGCTGGAGTATGTCGGTTACAAGTTGGGTCAGCCGGTGTTTGACGAGCGTGAATGCCGTCAGCGCGGCATGAGCTATGGCGCGCCGCTGCGCGTGACCGTGCGCCTGGTGATCTACGACCGCGAGTCGTCGACCAAGGCGATCAAGTACGTGAAGGAGCAGGAGGTCTATCTCGGCGAGATTCCGCTGATGACCGGCAACGGTACCTTCATCGTCAACGGCACCGAGCGCGTGATCGTTTCGCAGCTGCATCGCTCGCCGGGCGTGTTCTTCGACCACGACCGTGGCAAGACCCACAGCTCGGGCAAGCTGCTGTACAGCGCCCGCATCATTCCTTACCGTGGCTCGTGGTTGGACTTCGAGTTCGACCCGAAGGACGCGCTGTTCACCCGTATCGACCGTCGCCGCAAGTTGCCGGTATCGATCCTGCTGCGTGCGCTTGGCTACAGCAACGAAGAGATGCTGGCCGAGTTCTTCGAGATCAATACCTTCCACATCAACCCGGACGAAGGCGTGCAGCTGGAGCTGGTGCCTGAGCGCCTGCGTGGTGAAACGCTGAACTTCGACCTGGCCGATGGCGACAAGGTCATCGTGGAAGCGGGCAAGCGCATCACTGCGCGCCACGTCAAACAACTGGAAGCTGCCGGCGTTGCCGCGCTGGCCGTGCCGGACGACTACCTGGTCGGTCGCATCCTGTCGCACGACGTGGTCGATGGCTCCACCGGCGAACTGCTGGCCAATGCCAACGACGAGATCAACGAAGACCAGCTGGCTGCCTTCCGCAAGGCCGGCGTCGATGCGGTGGGCACCCTGTGGGTGAACGATCTGGATCGTGGTCCGTACCTGTCCAACACCTTGCGCATCGATCCGACCAAGACGCAGCTGGAAGCGCTGGTCGAAATCTACCGCATGATGCGTCCGGGCGAGCCGCCGACCAAGGAAGCGGCGCAGAACCTGTTCCACAACCTGTTCTTCACCTTCGAGCGCTACGACCTGTCCACGGTCGGCCGCATGAAGTTCAACCGTCGCGTCGGCCGCAAGGACGTGCTGGGCGAGTCGGTGCTGTACGACAAGAAGTACTTTGCCGAGCGTAACGACGAAGAATCCAAGCGCCTGGTCGCCGAGCACGCCGACACCTCCGACATCCTGGAAGTGATCAAGGTGCTCACCGAAATCCGCAACGGTCGCGGCGTGGTCGATGACATCGATCACCTGGGCAACCGTCGCGTGCGTTCGGTGGGCGAAATGGCCGAGAACGTGTTCCGCGTGGGCCTGGTCCGCGTCGAGCGCGCGGTCAAGGAACGCCTGTCGATGGCCGAGTCCGAAGGCCTGACCCCGCAGGAACTGATCAATGCCAAGCCGGTGGCTGCTGCGATCAAGGAATTCTTCGGCTCCTCGCAGCTGTCGCAGTTCATGGACCAGAACAATCCGCTGTCGGAAGTGACGCACAAGCGTCGCGTCTCCGCGCTGGGTCCGGGCGGCCTGACCCGCGAACGCGCCGGCTTCGAAGTGCGCGACGTGCACCCGACCCATTACGGCCGCGTCTGCACCATCGAAACGCCGGAAGGTCCGAACATCGGCCTGATCAACTCGCTGGCCGTGTTCGCCCGCACCAACCAGTACGGCTTCCTCGAGACGCCGTACCGTAAGGTGCTGGACGGCAAGGTCTCCGACGACGTCGAATACCTGTCGGCGATCGAAGAAAACGAGTACGTGATCGCCCAGGCGAACGCGCTGACCGATGCCAAGAACATGCTCACCGAGCAGTTCGTGCCGTGCCGGTTCCAGGGCGAATCGCTGTTGAAGCCGCCGTCCGAAGTGCACTTCATGGACGTCTCGCCGATGCAGACCGTGTCGGTCGCAGCGGCGCTGGTGCCGTTCCTCGAGCACGACGACGCCAACCGCGCACTGATGGGCGCCAACATGCAGCGCCAGGCCGTGCCGACGCTGCGTTCGCAGAAGCCGCTGGTCGGTACCGGCATCGAGCGTGCGGTTGCGCGCGACTCGGGTGTGACCGTCAATGCGCTGCGTGGTGGCGTGATCGAGCAGATCGACGCAGCCCGCATCGTGGTCAAGGTCAACGAGGCAGAAATCGGCGGCGGCACCGATGCCGGCGTGGATATCTACAACCTGATCAAGTACACCCGCTCCAATCAGAACACCTGCATCAACCAGCGCCCGCTGGTGAATGTGGGCGACGTGATCGCGCGCGGCGACGTGCTGGCCGACGGCCCGTCCACCGACATCGGTGAACTGGCGCTGGGCCAGAACATGCTGATCGCCTTCATGCCTTGGAACGGCTACAACTTCGAAGACTCCATCCTGCTCTCCGAGCGCGTGGTGGAAGAGGATCGTTACACCACGATCCACATCGAGGAACTGACCTGCGTTGCGCGCGACACCAAGCTGGGGCCGGAGGAAATTTCCGCCGACATCCCGAACGTGTCCGAGCAGGCCTTGAACCGTCTGGACGAAAGCGGCGTGGTGTACATCGGTGCGGAAGTGCGCGCCGGCGACATCATGGTCGGCAAGGTCACGCCGAAGGGCGAGAGCCAGCTGACCCCGGAAGAAAAGCTGCTGCGTGCGATCTTCGGCGAAAAGGCGTCCGACGTGAAGGACAGCTCGCTGCGCGTGCCCCCGGGCATGGACGGCACCGTCATCGACGTGCAGGTCTTCACCCGCGACGGCATCGAGAAGGACAAGCGCGCCCGCCAGATCGAGGAAAACGAGATCAAGCGGGTCAAGAAGGACTTCGACGACCAGTTCCGCATCCTGGAAGCGGCCATCTACGCACGTCTGCGCTCGCAGATCGTGGGTAAGGTCGCCAACGGCGGCGCCAACCTGAAGAAGGGCGACACCGTCACCGACGCGTACCTGGACGGGCTGAAGAAGTCCGATTGGTTCCAGCTGCGCATGAAGGACGAAGACGCTGCCGACGCCATCGAGCGTGCGCAGAAGCAGATCCAGGCGCACGAGAAGGAATTCGAAGCACGTTTTGCCGACAAGCGCGGCAAGATCACTCAGGGCGACGACCTCGCACCGGGCGTGCTGAAGATGGTCAAGGTGTTCCTGGCCGTGAAGCGCCGTATCCAGCCGGGCGACAAGATGGCAGGCCGCCACGGCAACAAGGGTGTGGTCTCCAACGTGGTGCCCGTGGAAGACATGCCGTACATGGCCACCGGCGAGTCGGTCGACATCGTGTTGAACCCGCTCGGCGTGCCGTCGCGTATGAACATCGGCCAGATTTTGGAAGTGCATCTGGGTTGGGCCGCCAAGGGCCTGGGTCGCAAGATCCAGCGCATGCTGGAAGCCCAGGCCGCCGTCAGCGAGCTGCGCAAGTTCCTCAACGACATCTACAACCACGACAACGCGATCAATGCACAGCGCGTGGACCTGTCGCAGTTCAGCGATGAGGAATTGCTCAACCTGGGCAAGAACCTGATCGACGGCGTGCCGATGGCGACCCCGGTGTTCGACGGCGCCAGCGAAGCGGAAATCAAGCGCATGCTGGAACTGGCCGACCTGCCGCAGAGCGGTCAGACCCAGCTGTACGACGGTCGCACTGGCGAAGCGTTCGATCGCAAGACCACGGTCGGCTACATGCACTACCTGAAGTTGAACCACTTGGTCGACGACAAGATGCATGCGCGCTCGACTGGCCCGTACTCGCTCGTGACCCAGCAGCCGCTGGGCGGCAAGGCACAGTTCGGTGGTCAGCGCTTCGGTGAAATGGAAGTCTGGGCGCTGGAAGCCTACGGCGCGGCCTACACCCTGCAGGAAATGCTGACGGTGAAGTCCGACGACGTGCAGGGCCGCAACCAGATGTACAAGAACATCGTCGATGGTGAGCACGAGATGGTCGCGGGCATGCCGGAATCCTTCAACGTGTTGGTGAAGGAAATCCGCTCGCTGGCGATCAACATGGAACTGGAAGAGTGATCGAGACGGATCCCGGCGCCGCAATGCGCTGCCGGGATCCGGAACGTAACGCCCTCGGTTTCATCTCAGATACGAAATTCCTCCGACCCGGAGATATCAAATGAAAGACCTGCTCAACCTCTTCAATCAGCAGCGCCAGACGCTGGATTTCGACGCGATCAAGATCGCGCTGGCGTCGCCGGACCTGATCCGTTCTTGGTCCTACGGCGAAGTGAAGAAGCCCGAAACCATCAACTACCGTACCTTCAAGCCCGAGCGTGACGGCCTGTTCTGCGCCGCCATCTTCGGACCGATCAAGGACTACGAGTGCCTGTGCGGCAAGTACAAGCGCATGAAGCACCGTGGCGTGGTCTGCGAAAAGTGCGGCACCGAAGTCACCCTGGCCAAGGTGCGTCGCGAGCGCATGGGTCACATCGACCTGGCCTCGCCGGTCGCGCACATCTGGTTCCTCAAGTCGCTGCCGTCGCGCATCGGCCTGATGCTGGACATGACCCTGCGTGACATCGAGCGCGTGCTGTACTTCGAAGCCTATGTCGTCACCGAGCCGGGCCTGACCCCGCTCGAGCGCCGCCAGCTGCTGACCGAAGAGCAGTACCTGACCGCACGCCAGGAGTACAACGACGACTTCGACGCCGCCATGGGCGCCGAGGCGGTGTACGAGCTGCTGCGCACGATCGACCTGCAGTCGGAAATGACCCGCCTGCGCGAAGAAATCGCCAGCACCGGTTCGGAAACCAAGCTCAAGCGTTTGACCAAGCGCATCAAGCTGATCGAAGCCTTCCTGGAATCGGGCAACCGTCCGGAGTGGATGGTCATGACCGTGCTTCCCGTGCTGCCGCCGGACCTGCGTCCGCTGGTGCCGCTGGATGGCGGCCGCTTCGCGACCTCGGATCTGAACGATCTGTACCGCCGCGTGATCAACCGCAACAACCGTCTGCGTCGCCTGCTCGAGCTCAATGCGCCGGACATCATCGTGCGCAACGAAAAGCGCATGCTGCAGGAATCGGTCGATGCGCTGCTGGACAACGGCCGTCGCGGCCGTGCCATCACCGGCACCAACAAGCGTCCGCTGAAGTCGCTGGCCGACATGATCAAGGGCAAGCAGGGCCGGTTCCGTCAGAACCTGCTCGGCAAGCGCGTGGACTACTCCGGTCGTTCGGTCATCACCGTCGGTCCGTACCTCAAGCTGCACCAGTGCGGCCTGCCGAAGAAGATGGCGCTCGAGCTGTTCAAGCCGTTCGTGTTCGCCAAGCTGCAGCGTCGTGGCCTGGCCACCACCATCAAGGCCGCCAAGAAGCTGGTCGAGCGCGAAGAAGCCGAAGTCTGGGACATCCTGGAAGAGGTGATTCGCGAGCATCCGGTGCTGTTGAACCGTGCGCCGACCCTGCACCGTCTGGGCATCCAGGCGTTCGAACCGGTGTTGATCGAAGGCAAGGCCATCCAGCTGCATCCGCTGGTGTGTACTGCCTTCAACGCCGACTTCGACGGCGACCAGATGGCCGTCCACGTGCCGCTCTCGCTGGAAGCCCAGCTGGAAGCGCGTGCGTTGATGATGTCCACCAACAACATCCTGTCGCCGGCCAACGGCGAGCCGATCATCGTGCCGTCGCAGGACGTGGTGTTGGGCCTGTACTACATGAGCCGCGCCCTGGAGAACAAGAAGGGCGAGGGCATGGTGTTCGCCAACACCAGCGAAGTGAAGCGCGCCTACGACAACCGCGTGGTCGAACTGCACGCCAAGGTCAAGGTGCGCATCACCCAGGTGGACGTGGAAGCCGGCGGCAAGCGCAGCAGCGGCACCTCGATCGTGGACACCACGGTCGGCCGTGCGCTGCTGAGCGAAATCCTGCCTGAAGGCCTGCCGTTCCAGCTGGCAAACACCGAGATGACCAAGAAGAACATCTCGCGTCTGATCAACTCCAGCTACCGTCTGCTGGGCTTGAAGGACACCGTCGTGTTCGCCGACAAGCTGATGTACACCGGCTACGCCTACGCAACCCGCGCCGGCGTGTCGATCGGTATCGACGACATGCTGATCCCCGACGAGAAGAAGGGCATCCTCACCGAGGCAGAAGCCGAAGTGCTGGAAATCCAGGAGCAGTACCAGTCGGGCCTGGTCACCGCCGGCGAGCGCTACAACAAGGTCGTGGACATCTGGTCGCGTACCAGCGAGCGCATCGCCAAGGCGATGATGGACACCATCGGTACCGAAAAGGTCGAGAACGCCAAGGGCGAGACCATCGACCAGAAGTCGATGAACTCGCTGTACATCATGGCCGACTCCGGTGCCCGTGGTAGCCAGGCGCAGATCCGTCAGCTGGCCGGCATGCGCGGCCTGATGGCGCGTCCGGACGGCTCGATCATCGAGACGCCCATCAAGGCGAACTTCCGCGAAGGTCTGAACGTGCAGGAGTACTTCAACTCCACCCACGGTGCCCGTAAGGGTCTGGCCGATACCGCGCTGAAGACGGCGAACTCCGGTTACCTGACCCGCCGCCTGGTCGACGTGGCGCAGGACGTGGTAATCACCGAAATCGATTGCGGCACCACCGAAGGGTTAATCATGACCCCGATCGTGGAAGGCGGCGACGTGGTGGAGCCGTTGCGCGAGCGCGTGCTGGGCCGCGTGGTGGCCGAGGACGTGTACCTGCCGGGCAACGACGAAGAGCCAATCGTCACCCGCAACACGCTGCTCGACGAAGCCTGGGTAGCCAAGCTCGAAGACGCCAGCGTGCAGTCGGTGAAGGTGCGTTCGACCATCAGCTGCGAATCCTCGTTCGGCGTGTGCGCACGCTGCTACGGCCGCGACCTCGCACGTGGTCACCAGGTCAACATCGGCGAAGCGGTCGGCGTCATCGCCGCGCAGTCGATCGGCGAGCCGGGTACCCAGCTGACCATGCGTACGTTCCACATCGGTGGTGCGGCATCGCGTGCGGCTGCGGTGGACAACATCACCGTCAAGACCACCGGTTCGGTGAAGTTCAACAACCTCAAGTCGGTGGCGCATGCCAGCGGTTCGCTGGTTGCGGTCTCGCGTTCTGGCGAACTGTCCGTGCTCGATGGCCATGGCCGCGAGCGCGAGCGTTACAAGCTGCCGTACGGCGCGACCATCACCGCCAAAGACGGCGATGCGGTCAAGGCCGGGCAGAGCGTTGCCAACTGGGATCCGCATAACCACCCGATCGTGTCGGAAGTGGCCGGTTTCATCCGCTTCATCGACTTCGTCGACGGCGTCACCGTGATCGAGAAGACCGACGAGCTGACCGGTCTGGCGTCGCGCGAAATCACCGACCCGAAGCGTCGCGGTGCACAGGCCAAGGAACTGCGCCCGATCGTGCGCATCGTCGATGCCAAGGGTAACGACCTGACGATTCCGAACACGGATCTGCCGGCCCAGTACCTGCTGCCGCCGCGCTCCATCGTCAACCTGCAGGACGGCGCTGCCGTCGGCGTGGGCGACGTGGTGGCCAAGATCCCGCAGGAAGCGTCCAAGACCCGCGACATCACCGGTGGTCTGCCGCGCGTTGCGGACTTGTTCGAAGCACGCAAGCCGAAGGATCCGGCGATCCTGGCCGAACGCTCGGGCATCATCAGCTTCGGTAAGGACACCAAGGGCAAGCAGCGCCTGATCATCAAGGACACCGATGGTTCGGAACACGAAGAGCTGATTCCCAAGTACCGCCAGATCATCGTGTTCGAAGGCGAACACGTGACCAAGGGCGAGACCGTGGTGGACGGCGAGCCGAGTCCGCAAGACATCCTGCGCCTGCTGGGTGTCGAACCGCTGGCCGCATACCTGGTCAAGGAAATCCAGGACGTGTACCGCCTGCAGGGCGTGAAGATCAACGACAAGCACATCGAGGTGATCACGCGCCAGATGTTGCGTAAGGTCGAGATCGTTGACCAGGGCAACAGCAAGTTCCTCAACGGCGAGCAGGTCGAGCGCCAGCGCGTCATCGAGGAAAATGCCCGCCTGGTCAAGCGCAACGAACTGCCGGCCAAGTACGATCCGGTGTTGCTGGGTATCACCAAGGCGTCGCTGGCCACCGAGTCGTTCATCTCGGCGGCGTCGTTCCAGGAAACCACCCGCGTGCTGACCGAGGCGGCCGTCCGCGGTACCCGCGACAACCTGCGCGGTCTGAAGGAAAACGTGATCGTGGGTCGCCTGATCCCGGCCGGTACGGGTCTGGCGTATCACGCCGGACGTCGCAAGGCCTCGGGTCTGACCGACTCGGAAATGGAAACGCTGTCGGGCAAGCCGGCAGCCGCCGAACCGGTCGCTGCAGTGGCCGACGCTGGCGCGGACGAGGAGTAAGCGCTCCGACGGCGGTCGCAAGACCGCCGTAAGCCAGGCGAAAAGGAGGGCAGGAGGCCCTCCGTTTTCCGGCCTTGGATGGGCCAGCAGGTTCAGATTCCGTGAAGTTGACGGAGTTTCGTCCTGCCAGCTATACTTCTCTGTCTCGGTGGGCCGGTCTCGGCCTGCCTTTGTTTTCGTGCAGGCCGTCTCGGCCTATCAATCAGAAGAATCAACTGATGACGACGATCAACCAGCTGGTCCGCAAGCCTCGGCAAGCGACCACCTACAAGAGTGCCTCTCCGGCACTGGACAAGTGTCCGCAGCGCCGTGGCGTCTGCACACGCGTCTACACCACTACCCCGAAGAAGCCGAACTCGGCCCTGCGTAAAGTCGCCAAGGTGCGCCTGACCAACCAGGAAGAGGTCATCAGCTACATCGGTGGTGAAGGCCACAACCTGCAGGAGCACTCCGTTGTCCTGATTCGCGGTGGCCGCGTCAAGGATCTTCCCGGTGTGCGTTATCACACCGTCCGTGGTTCGCTGGACGCCGCCGGCGTCGCCAAGCGTCGTCAAGGCCGTTCCAAGTACGGCGCCAAGCGCCCGAAGAGCTAAGGAAATACTCAAATGTCCCGTAAAGGTTCTACTCCGCAGCGCACCGTCCTGCCAGATCCAAAGCATGGCAGCGAAACCATTGCCCGCTTCATCAATATGGTGATGCAGAGTGGCAAGAAGTCGGTTGCTGAGAAAATTGTCTATGGCGCAATGGACGTCATTGGCGAAAAGAATCCGAATGCCATCGAACTGGTGCAGAAGGCACTGGACAACGTGGCCCCGGCTGTCGAAGTTAAATCGCGTCGCGTCGGTGGTGCTACCTATCAGGTGCCCGTCGAAGTGCGTTCCTCCCGTCGCATGGCGCTGGCAATGCGCTGGTTGATCGATTCCGCGCGCAAGCGTGGCGAGAACACCATGCCGCGTAAGCTGGCTGCAGAACTGTTGGACGCCTCGGAAAGCCGCGGCGGCGCGATCAAGAAGCGCGAAGAGACCCACCGTATGGCGGAGGCGAACAAGGCGTTCGCACATTACCGCTGGTGACCTCGGGGGCCTTGGTAACGGGGCCCTTCAGCACCATATGAGTGCTGTTTGCGACGCATGTTGCGTCGCATCCAATCCGAAGGCCGCCGAAAGGCGGCGTTCGGCCATCCGAAATCCAAGAAATTGAGAGGCTCCCCGTGGCCCGCACCACCCCTATCGAGCGTTACCGCAACTTCGGCATCATGGCCCACATCGATGCCGGCAAGACCACCACTTCCGAACGCATCCTGTTCTACACCGGTGTGAGTCACAAGATCGGCGAAGTCCATGACGGCGCTGCAGTGATGGACTGGATGGAGCAGGAGCAGGAGCGTGGTATCACCATCACCTCCGCTGCGACCACCGCGTTCTGGTCGGGTATGGACAAGTCCATGCCGCAGCACCGCTTCAACATCATCGACACCCCCGGGCACGTCGACTTCACCATCGAAGTGGAGCGCTCCTTGCGCGTGCTCGACGGTGCGGTGTTCGTGCTGTGCGCCGTCGGTGGCGTGCAGCCGCAGTCCGAGACCGTGTGGCGCCAGGCCAACAAGTATTCCGTGCCGCGCATGGCCTTCGTCAACAAGATGGACCGTACCGGTGCCAACTTCGACAAGGTCGTTGAGCAGCTGAAGGCCCGTCTGGGTGCGTACGCCGTGCCGATGCAGGTGCCGATCGGCGCCGAAGACGGCTTTGAGGGCGTGGTCGACCTGCTGAAGATGAAGGCGATCCATTGGGATACCGCATCGCAGGGCACCACCTTCGAATACCGCGATATTCCGGCCGACCTGGTCGATGTCGCGACCGAGGCACGCTCGTTCATGGTCGAAGCGGCTGCAGAAGCCAGCGAAGACCTCATGGACAAGTACCTCAACGAGGGCGACCTGAGCGAACAGGAGATCCTGTCGGGTCTGCGCGAGCGCACCTTGAAGGTGGAGATCGTGCCGGTGTTCTGCGGCTCGGCGTTCAAGAACAAGGGCGTGCAGGCCATGCTCGACGGCGTCGTGCACCTGCTGCCGTCGCCGGCTGACCGTCCGCCGGTGCAGGGTATCGACGAAGACGAGAAGGAAGACACGCGCGCTGCCACCGATACCGCGCCGTTCTCGGCGTTGGCGTTCAAGATCATGACCGACCCGTTCGTGGGCTCGCTGACGTTCTTCCGTGTCTATTCGGGCACGCTGAACTCCGGCGACCAGGTCTACAACCCGGTCAAGTCGAAGAAGGAGCGCGTGGGCCGCATCCTGCAGATGCACTCCAACAATCGCGAAGAGATCAAGGAAGTGCGTGCGGGCGACATCGCCGCTGCCGTGGGTCTGAAGGATGTCACCACCGGCGACACGCTGTGTGCGCAGGACAAGATCATCACCCTGGAGCGCATGGTGTTCCCGGAGCCGGTGATCTCGATGGCGGTGGAGCCGAAGACCAAGTCGGACCAGGAAAAGATGGGCATGGCCCTGGGCCGTCTGGCGCAGGAAGATCCCTCGTTCCGCGTCAAGACCGACGAAGAATCCGGCCAGACCATCATCTCGGGCATGGGCGAGTTGCACCTGGACATCATCGTCGACCGCATGCGTCGCGAGTTCAATGTCGAGGCGAACGTCGGCAAGCCGCAGGTGGCCTACCGCGAAACGATCCGCAAGTCCGACGTCAAGTCTGACTATAAGCACGCCAAGCAGTCCGGTGGTAAGGGTCAGTACGGTCACGTCGTGATCGAGCTGTCGCCGATGACCGAGGAAGAGCGCAAGAGCGAGAACGTCAAGGACGATTTCCTCTTCATCAACGACATCACCGGCGGCATCATTCCGAAGGAATTCATCCCCTCGGTCGAAAAGGGTCTGCGCGAAACGATCACCAGTGGTCCGATCGCCGGCTTCCCGGTGGTGGGCGTGAAGGTCAAGCTGGTGTTCGGCTCGTACCATGACGTCGACTCCTCGGAAATGGCGTTCAAGCTGGCTGCATCGATGGCGTTCAAGCAGGGCTTCGCGAAAGCCAGCCCGGTGTTGCTGGAGCCGATCATGAAGGTCGAAATCGTCAGTCCGGAGGATTACCTGGGTGACGTGATGGGCGACGTGAGCCGCCGTCGTGGCGTGTTGCAGGGTCAGGACGACAGCCCGTCGGGCAAGATCATCAACGCGATGATCCCGTTGGGTGAAATGTTCGGTTACGCCACTTCGCTGCGCTCGATGAGCCAGGGCCGTGCGACGTTCTCGATGGAGTTCGACCACTACGAAGAGGCACCGGCCAATATCGCCGACGCCGTCACCAAGAAGGGCTGAGTTCGCTCAGCCGCTTCTCACAAATTTTTCAATTAGAGGTAGTTAGTCATGGCAAAAGCTAAATTCGAGCGCACCAAGCCGCACGTGAACGTCGGCACCATCGGTCACGTTGACCATGGCAAGACCACGTTGACCGCTGCGCTGACCAAGATCGGTGCCGAGCGTTTCGGTGGTGAGTTCAAGGCGTACGACGCGATCGACGCGGCGCCGGAAGAGAAGGCGCGCGGCATCACGATTTCGACCGCACACGTCGAATACGAATCCCCGACCCGCCACTACGCGCACGTTGACTGCCCCGGCCACGCCGACTACGTCAAGAACATGATCACCGGTGCAGCGCAGATGGACGGCGCGATCCTGGTGTGCTCGGCCGCTGACGGCCCGATGCCGCAGACCCGTGAGCACATCCTGCTCTCGCGTCAGGTCGGTGTGCCGCACATCGTGGTGTTCCTGAACAAGGCCGACATGGTCGACGACGCCGAGCTGCTCGAGCTGGTCGAAATGGAAGTGCGCGAACTGCTGAGCAAGTACGACTTCCCGGGCGACGACACCCCGATCATCCACGGTTCGGCGCGTTTGGCGCTGGACGGCGATCAGAGCGACATCGGCGTGCCGGCGATCCTGAAGCTGGTCGAGGCGCTGGATTCGTTCATTCCGGAGCCGACCCGCGACGTGGATCGTCCGTTCCTGATGCCGGTCGAAGACGTGTTCTCGATCTCCGGTCGCGGCACCGTGGTGACCGGTCGTATCGAGCGCGGCATCATCAAGGTGGGCGACGAAATCGAAATCGTCGGTATCCGCGACACGCAGAAGACCACCGTTACCGGCGTGGAAATGTTCCGCAAGCTGCTGGACCAGGGTCAGGCAGGCGACAACGCCGGTCTGCTGCTGCGCGGCACCAAGCGTGACGACGTCGAGCGCGGCCAGGTGCTGTGCAAGCCGGGTTCGATCAAGCCGCACACCGAGTTCGAAGCCGAAGTCTACGTGCTGTCCAAGGACGAGGGTGGCCGTCATACCCCGTTCTTCAAGGGCTACCGTCCGCAGTTCTACTTCCGCACCACCGACATCACTGGCGCCTGCCAGCTGCCGGAAGGCGTGGAGATGGTGATGCCGGGCGACAACGTGAAGATGGTCGTGACCCTGATCAACCCGGTCGCGATGGACGAAGGTCTGCGCTTCGCCATCCGTGAAGGCGGTCGTACCGTCGGCGCCGGCGTGGTTGCCAAGATCATCAAGTAAGCAACACCTGCAGCACGGCAGCTTCGGCTGCCGTGTCGCTGGAAAAGAAAAGGTCGGCGAGAGCCGGCCTTTTTCTTTGTCCGCGTGTTGGCCGGGCTCTGACTGGCGCGGGAATGCGCTTGCCGATGCAAAGAGAAAGATGAAGAAAATAGGCGCCTGCCCCACTCATAACGCTGCATCCGGTGGGTGCGTGCGCAAGTCGCATCGGCGGCATGATCGCGGATTGGCAAACCGGCTGTCATGACGTGAGGCGGCATGGCGCGCAGATGCCGGCAACAGTCAGCGAATGCCGTTGATCAAGCCGCTTGTCGGGCTCTTGAGCAGATTCAGGCCGGGCAGGTCGAAATTGTCCAGCTCCTGTTTGGTGGTTGCGATGTTCAGCCCGACGATGGCCAAAGTGTCCGGGTCCACGTCAATGCCCAGTGGCATGGCGGAGAACTGGACGTAATCGCGGCTGGCATTCCATTGCGGGCTGCCGCCGATCGTTTGGAGGATGCGGTTGATGTGGGTGCCGACCGGATGGCCGAGCAGATGGAAGGGCAGGGGCGCCCTCTGATCGGCGAAGGCGATCAGGTTGCTGACACGGTCATTGCGCAATCCCACCGCCAGCTCGCCTTGCACGACAGCTCGACGCGGATGCTGCGCCAGCTGTGCTTTGATGTCGCGCGGGTACAGATACAGCAGGCTGAGTCTGTTCGGATCCACCGCATCGGTGTGGGTAACGTCAGGCTGCCCTAGCGCGGCCAGTACCTGTTGCTTGCGCATTCCAAGTGCGAGCGGACCGATGTGCGCGCATGCCGCCGGCAACGTGGTCGCGCTGGCGGAGGTAATAAACGTCAGGTGCAACGCGCGCGAGCAGGCTTTGCCATCGTTGCTGGCAGCGCGGGAAGGCGGGGCGACGAGTCCGAAGAGTAGTAGGCCGCAAAACAAGAGAGAGTGCCGGGGCATAGGGGGTGTCCGGTGGCGAAATCCTGCAAGGACGAGGCCGGGTGGGAAAGAAAGGTTGGTTACTTATATTGGTTGATACGTCTACCTTATGCCGCCTTTGCAGCTGTCGGTAATCCGGTCCGCGACGGAGGTCGACCCGATAAGCGCCGGTGGGGCCGTCGATGTCGCTGAGACCGGAAGCGTCCACCGCGATACGGTCTAGCATCAGCGCCGTCAAATGGCGCGCCGCTTGCGCGGATACGGACGTCGTTGGTGAGTTCGATATGGATGGCGTTCCCAGTGTAGTGGGCGGATTCTTGCCGGTGGTCGACACCCTGCCACCGGGCGGATCGGGGGGGCGTGCTGCTTAGGTGTTATCTGCAGGGCCATCTTCGGAAGCAGCATTGCTGCAGTCGTGGCAGGCTTTGCCTGCACCAGCACACCGGTGATGCAAACGCGTTGGCAAAGTAGGGCCCTGCAACGATCACCGCAGTATCCCGGCAACGCCGCTGGGGTTAGATATTGCCTGGAGCCAGGGCCGCTATACACCGGCCGTTGTCCATGTCCGTCGTGTTTGATTCCCGGCCCTGAGTCTGGTCAGTCCGGACTAGCGCCACGACAAAGGTGGTGTCCGGGGCGGGTTTATGCGTCACAGCTGCTACCGGGCTAACTCCGGATCAGAGTCGCGCGCTTGCAGGAGCGGAGGTGAGCCGCTAGAATGCGCGGCTCGGTGTCCCTGGGTAGGGCGCTGAGTTACAGCGAAAAGAACGGCAGGATGCCGCTCGTGTTCGCCAGACCGGGAAGGTCGCGTTGCATGGAGCACTCAACAACTCTCACGTTGTTGACCGTGCTCTTGTTGCGCATTATACTTTTCCGTCTGGGCAGGCCGGGTCACCGGGCTGCCTCAGTTTTTGGGCGGAGGAAATGCCCTCGCCAGCAGGATGCGCGGCGATTTCATCAACGTCAGGAATATCGGGGCAGGTATCCCAGAGGCCTTGCCCGTCGCTCTTTTAACGAAGGAACCCACCGTCATGGCGGAGCAAAAGACCGGTCAGAAGGCGGATCAGAAGATCCGTATCCGGCTGAAGGCGTTCGATCATCGCTTGATTGACCGTTCGGCCAGCGAGATCGTCGAAACGGCTAAGCGGACTGGCGCGCAAGTGCGTGGCCCGATCCCGTTGCCGACCAAGATCGAACGTTACACTATCCTCGTATCCCCGCATGCTGACAAAGATGCGCGTGACCAATACGAAACCCGCACGCACAAGCGTGTGCTCGATATCATCGACCCGAACGACAAGACCGTGGACGCGCTGATGAAGCTCGAGCTCGCGGCTGGCGTCGACGTCCAGATCAAGTTGACCTGAGGACTACGACCATGACGAAGAAATATTCGTTGGGCTTCGTGGGCCGCAAGGCTGGTATGAGCCGCGTCTTCACTGAAGACGGCCGCTCGGTACCGGTCACGCTGATCGAAGCAACTCCGAACCGCATCGCGCAGATCAAGACCGTCGAAGTTGACGGCTACAGCGCCGTGCAGGTCACCGTTGGCGCCCGTCGTGCCGCGCTGGTCAACAAGCCGGCTGCAGGCCACTTCGCCAAGGCGAAGGTGGAAGCGGGTCGCGGCCTGTGGGAATTCCGTGTTGAAGATGCCCAGCTCGGCGATTTCGCCGTCGGTGGCGAAATCAAGGCGGACATCTTCGAGGTCGGCCAGAAGGTCGACGTCCAGGGCGTCACCAAGGGTAAGGGTTTCCAGGGCACCATCAAGCGCTACAACTTCCGTATGGGCGATGCAACCCACGGTAACTCGCTGTCGCATCGCGCGCCGGGTTCGCTGGGTCAGCGCCAGACCCCGGGTCGCGTTTTCCCGGGCAAGAAGATGTCGGGCCACATGGGCGCAGTGCAGCAAAGCACGCAGAACCTGGAAGTGGTCAAGGTCGACGTCGAGCGTGGTCTGATTGCTATCCGCGGCGCCGTGCCTGGCGCAGCTGGTGGCGATGTGATCGTCCGTCCGGCGAGCAAGGCATAAGGAGAGATGACGATGGAACTCGTTATCACGGGTAGCAACAACAAGGTCTCGGTCTCCGATGCCGTGTTCGGTCGCGAATTCAGCGAAGATCTGGTTCACCAGGTCGTTGTCGCTTATCGCAATGCCGGTCGCGCCGGTACCAAGGCACAGAAGACGCGTTCGGAAGTTGCGGGCACGACCAAGAAGTCGAAAAAGCAGAAGGGCGGCGGTGCGCGTCATGGCGCGCTGACGGCTCCGATCTTCGTCGGCGGTGGCGTGACCTTCGCGGCCAAGCCGCGCAGCTTCGAGCAGAAGGTCAACCGCAAGATGTACCGTGCGGCCATCTGCGCGATCTTCTCCGAGCTGAACCGTCAGGGTCGTCTGATGATCGTCGACGCGTTCGACCTCGAAGCGACCAAGACTAAGGGCTTGATCGAAAAGCTCAAGGGGCTGGAAGTGGGTAAGCGCCCGCTGATCGTTACCGAAGAGGCTTCCGAGCACCTGTATCTGTCCGCTCGCAATCTGCCGTATGTGCAGGTGCGTGACGTGCAGGGTCTGGATCCGGTCGCTCTGGTCGGGGCCGATACGGTCGTGATCACCGCCGACGCGGTCAAGAAGGTCGAGGAGTGGCTGGCATGAGCAGCAACGAAAAAAGCAGCAACGAAAAAATCTTCAGCGTGCTGCGTGCTCCGCGAGTCTCCGAAAAGACCGCGCGCCTGCAGGAAATTTCCAACCAGTATGTCTTCGAAGTTTCGAACGAAGCCACCAAGGCCGATGTAAAGGCCGCGGTTGAGCAGCTGTTCGACGTCAAGGTCAAGGCAGTCAACGTGGTCAACGTCAAGGGCAAGAGCAAGTCCTTCCGTAACCGTGCTGGCAGCCGCGGCAATTGGCGCAAGGCGTACGTCCGCCTGGTTGATGGTCAGTCCATCGACGTAACGGCCAAGGCCTGAGGTCCATCCCATGCCATTGATGAAGTTCAAACCCACCTCTCCCGGCCGTCGTTCCGCCGTGCGCGTGGTTACTCCCGATCTGCACAAGGGCGCACCGCACGCGGCGCTGCTCGACTCGCAGAGCAAGTCCGGTGGTCGTAACCACCACGGCCGCATCACCGTGCGTCACGTCGGTGGTGGCCACAAGCAGCACTACCGCATCATCGACTTCAAGCGCAACAAGGAAGGCATTCCGGCGCGTGTGGAGCGGATCGAATACGATCCGAACCGTACCGCTCATATCGCCCTGCTGTGCTACGTCGACGGCGAGCGCCGCTACATCATCGCCCCCAAGGGCCTGAAGGCCGGCGACCAGGTCATTGCCGGTGCCAACGCACCGATCAAGACCGGCAACACGCTGCCGCTGCGCAACATCCCGGTCGGTACGACGGTTCACGGTATCGAGCTGAAGCCGGGTAAGGGCGCTCAGATCGCACGTGCCGCCGGTGCAGCCGTCCAGCTGGTCGCTCGCGAAGGCATCTATGCCACGCTGCGTCTGCGCTCGGGCGAAATGCGCAAGGTGCCGGTCGAGTGCCGCGCCACCATCGGCGAAGTCGGCAACGACGAGCACAACCTTGAGAAGCTGGGCAAGGCCGGCGCCAAGCGTTGGCGCGGTGTTCGTCCGACCGTTCGCGGTGCGGCCATGAACCCGGTCGATCACCCGCACGGTGGTGGTGAAGCGAAGGCTGGTCAGGGTAATCCGCATCCGGTCACCCCGTGGGGTGTTCCGACCAAGGGTTACAAGACGCGCAAGAACAAGCGCACCCAGCAGTTCATCGTCCGCGATCGTAGGGGCTAATCGACCATGGCACGTTCACTTAAGAAGGGCCCGTTCGTCGATCACCACCTTGCAAAGAAGGTGGAGTCCGCTGCGGGTAGCAAGAAGCCGATCAAGACCTGGTCGCGCCGTTCGATGATCCTGCCTGAAATGGTAGGCATCACCATCGCCGTGCATAACGGCAAGAACCACATTCCGGTGCTCGTCAACGAGAATATGGTCGGCCACAAGCTCGGCGAATTTGCCGTCACCCGGACCTTCAAGGGTCACGGTGGCGACAAGAAGTCGGGCAGGTAAGGAGAGATGACGATGGAAGCGAAAGCAATCCTGCGCACCGCGCGCATCTCCCCGCAGAAGGCCCGCCTGGTCGCTGACCAGGTGCGTGGTTTGTCCGCCGAACGTGCGGTCAATCTGCTGAAGTTCTCGGACAAGAAGGCTGCACACCTGATCAAAAAGGTGGTGGAGTCGGCGATCGCCAATGCCGAGAACAATCAGGGCGCGGATGTCGACGAGCTGAAGGTCAAGGCCATCATGGTTGATGAAGGTCCCTCCCTGAAGCGTTTCATGGCGCGGGCGAAAGGCCGCGGTACCCGCATCCTCAAGCGCACCAGCCACATCACTGTGGTTGTGGGCGCCGCCAAGTAAGCGGAAAGGAAAAGACCATGGGTCATAAAGTTCATCCGACTGGAATCCGCCTCGGCATCGCCAAGGACTGGAATTCCAAGTGGTACGCAAACAAGGCCGAGTTCGCCTCCTATCTGGCAGCCGACCTGAAAGTGCGTGAAATGCTGCGCAAGAAGCTCGCGCAGGCAGGTGTCAGCAAGATCTTGATCGAGCGCCCTGCCAAAACCGCCCGCGTGACCATTCACACCGCCCGTCCGGGTGTGGTGATCGGCAAGCGTGGCGAGGACATCGAAAAGCTGCGCAAGGAAGTGAGCCAGCTGATGGGCGTTCCGGCGCACATCAACGTCACCGAAGTGCGCAAGCCGGAGCTGGATGCGCAGCTGGTCGCCGAGTCGATCGCGCAGCAGCTTGAGCGTCGCATCATGTTCCGCCGTGCAATGAAGCGCTCGGTCGGTAACGCGATGCGCCTGGGTGCCTTGGGCATCAAGGTCAATGTGGCTGGCCGCCTCAACGGTGCAGAAATTGCCCGTTCGGAGTGGTACCGCGAAGGCCGCGTGCCGCTGCACACGCTACGTGCCGACATTGATTACGGTTTTGCCGAGGCGTCCACGACGTACGGCATCATCGGCATCAAGGTCTGGATCTATAAGGGCGAAGTCTTCGACTTCTCTCAGGTTGGCCAGGAAAAGCAGGACGACAGCCCGCGCAACGATCGTAACGATCGCGGCGACCGTGGTGACCGCCCGTCGCGCCCGGCTCGTGAAGCGAGGTAACGGCAATGTTGCAACCCAAGCGAACCAAATATCGCAAGATGCACAAGGGCCGTAACGACGGCCTGGCATGGAGCGGAAACGCCGTCAGCTTCGGCGAGTACGGCCTCAAGGCCACGGCGCACGGTCAGCTGACCGCACGCCAGATTGAAGCAGCACGCCGCACGATCAGCCGCCACGTCAAGAAGGGCGGCAAGATGTGGATCCGTGTGTTCCCCGACAAGCCGATCACCAAGAAGCCGATCGAAGTCCGCATGGGCTCCGGTAAGGGCAACGTGGAGTACTGGGTCGCGCAGATTCAGCCGGGCCGCATGATCTATGAAATCGAGGGAATCCCCGAAGAGACCGCACGTGAGGCGTTTCGCCTTGCCGCTGCCAAGCTCTCGGTGACCACCACTTTCGTGACCCGGACGGTGCGCTGATGGATATCAAACAACTCCGCGAGAAGTCGGCTGACGAATTGAAGGCCCACCTGACCGATCTGCGTAAGGAGCAGTTCTCGCTCCGTATGCAGCAGGTCACCGGCCAGCTGCCGAAGACCCACGAAACCCGCCGGGTGCGCCGCGAGATTGCTCGCGTCAAGCACCTGCTCGGCAGCACCAAGTAAGGACGGCCGCGATGAGCGACAATAACGAAAAGCAAACGCTGCGCACGGTCGAAGGCCGTGTCGTCAGCAACAAGATGGACAAGACGGTCACCGTGTTGGTGGAGCGCCAGGTCAAGCATGCGCTGTACGGCAAGTACATCAAGCGCTCGACCAAGCTGCACGCACACGATGCCGACAATGCCTGCAACGAAGGCGACGTCGTGCGTGTGACCGAGATTGCTCCGATGTCCAAGACCAAGAACTGGCGGGTGGTGGAAATCGTCACCCGTTCGGCCGAATAAGGGAGATCTGAATCATGATCCAGATGCAGAGCTACCTCGATGTCGCCGACAATTCGGGTGCCAAGGAAGTGATGTGCATCAAGGTGCTGGGCGGCTCCAAGCGCCGTTACGCACACATTGGTGACATCATCAAGGTGACCGTCAAGGACGCCATTCCGCGTGGCAAGGTCAAGAAGGGCGAAGTCTACGACGCCGTCGTGGTGCGTACCCGCAAGGGTGTGCGCCGTCCCGACGGTTCGCTGATCCGCTTCGATGGCAACGCCGCTGTGCTGTTGAACAATAAGCAGGAGCCGATCGGGACCCGCATCTTCGGGCCGGTGACGCGCGAGCTGCGTTCCGAGAAGTTCATGAAGATCGTCTCGCTCGCTCCCGAAGTGCTGTGAGCGGAGGACATACACATGGCTAACCGTATCAAGAAGGGCGACCAGGTCGTCATCAACACCGGCAAGGACAAGGGTAAGCAGGGTGAAGTGGTGCGTGTGGAGGGCGATCGCGTGATCGTCTCCAACGCCAACGTCATCAAGCGCCACACCAAGCCGAACCCGCAGGCAGGCGTTGCCGGCGGCGTGGTCGAGCGTGAAGCGTCGATCCATATCTCCAACGTCAATATCGTCAACCCGGCAACGGGCAAGGGCGAGCGCGTTGGCTTCAAGGTGCTGGAGGATGGACGCAAACTGCGTGTGTTCCGCTCCAGCGGTGAGGCGCTCGACGCCTGAGGAATGAGATCATGAACACTCGTCTCGAAAAGTTTTACAAGGAAAACGTGGTGCCGGCCCTGATGAAGGAATTCGGCTACACCAATCCGATGGAAGTGCCGAAGCTGGTCAAGGTCACGCTCAACATGGGCGTGGGCGAAGCCGCTACCAACAAGAAGATCCTGGAAAATGCGGTCGCCGACATGGCCAAGATCTCCGGTCAAAAGCCGGTGGTCACCAAGTCGCGCGTTTCGGTCGCATCCTTCAAGATCCGTGACGGTTGGCCGATCGGCTGCAAGACCACCTTGCGTCGCGCCAAGATGTACGAGTTCCTGGATCGCCTGATCAACATCTCGTTGCCGCGCGTGCGCGACTTCCGTGGTGTGTCCGGTCGCTCCTTCGACGGTCGTGGCAACTTCAACATGGGTGTGAAGGAACAGATCATCTTCCCGGAAATCGACTTCGACGCCGTCGACGCGATTCGCGGTATGGATATCGCCATCACCACCACCGCCAAGACGGATGCGGAAGCGAAGGCGCTGCTGGCAGCGTTCAAGTTCCCGTTCCGTAACTGACCGTCGAGGACATCCGAAATGGCAAAGACCTCCATGATCCACCGCGACATCAAGCGTGCAAAGCTGGCGAAGAAATTCGCCGGCAAGCGTGATGCGCTGAAGAAGATCCTCTCCAGTCAGGATGCGTCCTACGAAGAGAAGATCGAAGCGTCGACCAAGTTGCAGAAGCTGCCGCGCGATTCGTCGCCGAGCCGCTATCGCAACCGTTGCGAGCTGTCCGGTCGTCCGCGCGGTGTCTACCGCAAGTTCGGTCTGGGTCGCAACATGCTGCGCAAGGCCACGATGAACGGCGACGTTCCGGGCCTGCGTAAGGCGAGCTGGTAACAGCATTTCGGCCGTTCGCGGCCGGATTTGAACAGGATGGTTCTGTTCAACAAGAGAGTCCGACGCAAGTCGGGCTCTTTTGTCGTATACTTCCGCTTCTGTCTTGCCCGTTCGGGCTTGGCATGGCGTCAAGGGTCCTGGCCCGTCCCCAGGAAAACACAAGATTTTCGCGAAAGCGGATATCGGTGCACTCAAAGGTACTCACATGAGCATGACTGATCCCATCGCCGACCTGCTGGTTCGCATCAAGAATGCGGCCGCGGTTGGTAAGCAGACGGTGAAATTGCCGTCGTCCAAGATTAAGGTTGCGATCGCCCAGGTCCTGAAGGACGAGGGTTACATCACCGACCTGCGCGTGACCCAGACCGAAAACAACAAGGCGGAACTGGAAATCGTGCTGAAGTATTTCGAAGGCCGCCCGGTCATCGAGACCCTGAAGCGTTTTTCGCGCTCGGGTCTGCGCCAGTACCGCGGCAAGACCGAGCTGCCCAAGGTCCTCGGTGGCCTGGGTATCGCCATCATCTCCACGTCGAAGGGCATCATGACCGATGCGCAGGCTCGCGAAGCCGGCGTTGGTGGTGAAGTTCTGTGCTTCGTGGCCTAAGGGAAGGAATCGAACATGTCCCGTGTAGCCAAGAAGCCTGTCTCCCTCCCGAAGGGTGTTGAACTCAAGGTCCAGCCTGAGCTGGTCAGCGTCAAGGGCCCGAAGGGCACGTTGACCCTGCCCAAGCCGGCTGGTGTCGAAATCGCCATCGATGGCGACGTTGCCACGCTGTCGGCTAACGATCCGTCGCAGATCGCCCTCACCGGCACCGTGCGCGCCATCCTGGCCAACATGGTCAAGGGCGTTTCCGAAGGCTTCGAGCGCAAGCTCGAGCTGGTCGGCGTCGGTTACCGTGCTGCCATGCAGGGCAAGGACCTGAGCCTGGCGCTCGGTTTCTCGCACCCGCTGGTGTTCGTGGCGCCGGAAGGCATCACGCTGTCGACTCCTACCCAGACCGAAATTGTGGTCCAGGGCGCCGACAAGCAGCGCGTCGGCGAAGTTGCCGCCAAGATTCGCGGCTTCCGTCCGCCGGAGCCCTACAAGGGCAAGGGTGTGAAGTACGCCGGTGAAGTCATCATTCGCAAGGAAGCCAAGAAGGCGTAAGGCAGGTCCCTCTGCGAGGAGCCTGGCCATCCATGGCCGGACTTTTCAATGTACAAGCCTGTTTTCCTTCAGCTTTCGTAGGATAAATATCATGAGCATCAACAAGAACATCGCCCGTCTGCGTCGCGCCAAGTCCACCCGTGCGCACATCCGTGAGCTCGGCGTTGCCCGTCTGTCGGTGCTGCGCACCGGTCAACATCTGTATGCGCAGGTCTTCACTGCCGACGGCTCCAAGGTGATCGCTGCTGCGAATACCCTGCAGGCCGACGTCAAGGATGGCTTGAAGAACGGCAAGAACAGCGATGCGGCCGCTAAGGTCGGCAAGCTGATCGCCGAGCGCGCCAAGGCTGCAGGCATCGAGAAGGTCGCATTCGACCGCTCGGGCTACCGCTACCACGGCCGCATCAAGGCGCTTGCCGACGCTGCGCGCGAAGGCGGCCTGCAGTTCTAAAGCACTGCTGCGGAGGTGGTCATCGACCACCTTCGCGATACCGCCGGCAGGGAGATGCCGGACCGTCCCGTTCTTTTGCAACGGTGCCGGGAACACCGCTTCACTTCACAACCATAAGCGGCTTCGAGCCGTACATACTCAATCAATCAAGGAATCAAGATGGCAGAAGAACGTGCACCGCGGGGTCGTGATCGCGACCGTAACCGCGAAGAGAAAGTCGACGATGGCATGATCGAAAAGCTGGTCGCGGTCAATCGCGTCAGCAAGACGGTCAAGGGCGGTCGCCAGTTCACCTTCACCGCGCTGACCGTGGTCGGCGATGGTCTGGGTAAGGTCGGTTTCGGTTACGGCAAGGCGCGCGAAGTGCCGGTTGCCATCCAGAAGTCGATGGAACAGGCGCGCAAGAATCTGGCCACTGTCGATCTGAACAACGGCACCTTGTGGCATGCCGTCAAGTCCGGCCATGGCGCAGCACGCGTCTACATGCAGCCAGCTTCGGAAGGTACGGGCGTCATCGCAGGCGGCGCCATGCGCGCTGTGCTGGAAGCGGTTGGCGTCAAGAACGTGCTGGCCAAGGCTGTCGGTTCGCGTAATCCGATCAACCTGGTCCGTGCGACCCTGAAGGGTCTGTCGGAAGTGCAGTCGCCGGCACGCGTTGCGGCCAAGCGCGGCAAGAAGGTGGAGGAGCTCAACCATGGCTAAGGACACCAACAAGACCGTGAAGGTGCGCCTGGTGCGTGGCCTGCGTGGAACCCAGTCGCGTCACCGCCTGTCGGTGCGTGCGTTGGGCCTGAATAAGCTGAACGATGTGCGTGAACTGAAGGACAGCCCGCAGGTGCGTGGCCTGATCAATACGGTTCATTACCTCGTCAAGGTTGAGGAGTAATCCCATGACTCTGCGTCTTAATGACCTCAAGCCGGCCGACGGCGCCCGTACCGAGCGCACCCGCGTCGGTCGTGGTATCGGTTCGGGCCTCGGCAAGACCGCTGGTCGCGGTCACAAGGGTTCGTTCGCTCGTAAGGGCGGCGGCAAGATCAAGGCCGGCTTCGAAGGCGGCCAGACCCCGATGCAGCGCCGTCTGCCGAAGATCGGTTTCCGCTCCAAGATGGCGCGCGATACCGCAGAAGTGTTGTCCTACCAGCTGGACAAGCTGGATGCCGGCGATGTCGACTTCGCAGCGCTGCGTGCGGCCAATCTGGTCCCGAGCCGCGCCAAGAAGGCGAAGGTCGTGCTGAAGGGCGAGCTGAGCAAGAAGTTCGTGCTGAAGGGCGTTGCGGCAACCGCAGGCGCCAAGGCGGCAATCGAAGCTGCCGGCGGCAGCGTAGAGGAGTAATCGGCAGATGGCGCAGGCTGGCATTGGTAACCTCGGTGGCGGGCTCGGCAAGTTCACGGAACTTCGCCAGCGGCTACTGTTCGTCCTCGGGGCATTGATCGTCTATCGCATCGGCTGCTATGTGCCGGTGCCGGGCGTGAATCCCGATGCCATGCTTTCGTTGATGCAGGCGCAGGGCGGCGGCATCGTGGACATGTTCAACATGTTCTCGGGTGGCGCCCTGCACCGTTTCAGTATTTTTGCGTTGAACGTGATGCCGTACATCTCGGCGTCGATCGTGATCCAGTTGGCCACGCATATCTTTCCCGCCCTCAAGGCGATGCAGAAGGAAGGCGAGTCGGGTCGACGCAAGATCACCCAGTATTCGCGCATCGGTGCGGTGTTGCTGGCTGTGGTGCAGGGCGGCAGTATCGCGCTGGCACTGCAGAACCAGACCGCGCCCGGTGGCGCTCCGGTGGTGTATGCGCCGGGCATGGGCTTCGTGCTCACCGCGGTGATCGCATTAACCGCTGGCACCATCTTCCTGATGTGGGTAGGCGAGCAGGTCACCGAGCGCGGCATCGGTAACGGCGTATCGCTGATCATCTTTGCCGGCATCGTGGCTGGCCTGCCGTCGGCAGCCATCCAGACGGTCGAAGCCTTCCGCGAAGGCAATCTGAGCTTCATTTCGCTGCTGTTGATCGTCATCACGATCCTGGCGTTCACGCTGTTCGTCGTATTTGTCGAACGTGGGCAGCGCCGGATCACGGTCAACTACGCGCGCCGCCAGGGCGGTCGCAATGCGTACATGAACCAGACCTCGTTCCTGCCGCTCAAGCTCAACATGGCCGGCGTGATTCCGCCGATCTTTGCGTCCAGCATCCTCGCTTTCCCGGCGACGCTGTCGATGTGGTCGGGCCAGGCGGCGTCGGGTGGGGTGGGGTCTTGGCTGCAGAAGATCGCCAACGCGCTTGGGCCCGGTGAGCCGGTGCACATGCTGGTCTTCGCTGCGCTGATCATCGGTTTTGCGTTCTTCTACACTGCGCTGGTGTTCAACTCGCAGGAAACCGCCGACAACCTCAAGAAGTCGGGCGCGCTGATTCCGGGCATCCGTCCTGGCAAGGCCACCGCCGACTACGTCGATGGCGTGCTGACGCGCCTGACCGCGGCCGGTTCGCTGTACCTGGTGATCGTGTGCCTGTTGCCGGAAATCATGCGCACGCAGCTCGGCACCTCGTTCCACTTCGGCGGCACCTCGCTGTTGATTGCAGTGGTCGTGGTGATGGACTTCATTGCGCAGATTCAGGCGCATCTGATGTCGCACCAGTATGAGAGCTTGCTGAAGAAGGCCAACCTCAAGGGCGGCTCGCGCGGCGGTCTTGCGCGCGGTTAAGTGGTACACTAGATCTTCATTGCGTGAAGACGGCCCGGTTCCCGGGCCACGATCTTCCGATCAGAAGGGCGGCTCGCGCGACGTCTCGCGCGCGGGTGTGACGGGGTGGTCCTGTGCGGGAGTAGCACAGGCGATTCGGAGCAGTTTTCTGGATCAACATCGTCCGGCGCCGGAGCGAGGGCACACTCCCCACGCCGGGTCCATGGAACCTCTGGTTTCACGGGCTTCAAAGCAATCCGAGGCCTTGCTATAATTCCGAGTTCACTTTTGATCCATCCTGCCGGATGGCGCCTGGGCGCTGTCGGGCCATCACTCAGTTGGAGAATCGCGTCATGGCGCGTATTGCAGGCGTCAACCTGCCAGCCCAGAAGCACGTCTGGGTCGGGTTGCAAAGCATCTACGGCATCGGCCGTACCCGTTCGAAGAAGCTCTGCGAATCCGCAGGCGTTACCTCGACCACGAAGATTCGTGATCTGTCCGAACCCGAAATCGAGCGCCTGCGCGCCGAAGTCGGCAAGTATGTCGTCGAAGGCGACCTGCGCCGCGAAATCGGTATCGCGATCAAGCGACTGATGGACCTGGGCTGCTATCGCGGTCTGCGTCATCGCCGTGGTCTCCCGCTGCGTGGTCAGCGCACCCGTACCAACGCCCGCACCCGTAAGGGTCCGCGCAAGGCGATCAGGAAGTAAGGGATAGATCATGGCCAAGCCAGCAGAAAAGAAAACGAAGAAGAAGATCAAGCGCGTCATCACTGACGGCGTCGCTCACGTCCACGCTTCGTTCAACAACACCATCGTCACCATCACCGATCGCCAGGGCAACGCGCTGTCGTGGGCTACGTCCGGCGGCGCCGGTTTCCGTGGTTCGCGCAAGTCGACCCCGTTCGCTGCGCAGGTTGCCGCCGAGAAGGCTGGCCGCGCTGCGCTCGATTACGGCGTGAAGTCGCTGGAAGTGCGTATCAAGGGTCCGGGTCCGGGCCGTGAGTCGGCCGTGCGTTCGTTGAACAACGTGGGCTACAAGATCACCAACATCATCGACGTGACGCCAATCCCGCACAACGGGTGCCGTCCGCCGAAGAAGCGTCGCGTCTAAAGGGAGCGATAAGAAATGGCTCGTTATATCGGTCCTACCTGTAAGCTCGCGCGTCGCGAAGGCGCCGACCTTTCCCTCAAGAGCCCGGCGCGTGCGCTGGACTCCAAGTGCAAGCTTGAGCAGAAGCCCGGCCAGCACGGTGCTGCTCGCAAGGGCAAGCTCTCCGACTACGCCACCCAGCTGCGCGAAAAGCAGAAGGTCAAGCGTATCTACGGTCTGCTGGAACGTCAGTTCCGCAACTACTACAAGAAGGCCTCGACCAAGAAGGGCAACACCGGCGAGAACCTGCTGCAGTTGCTGGAAACCCGTCTGGACAACGTCTGCTACCGCATGGGCTTTGCCGTCACCCGTCCGGCCGCGCGCCAGCTGGTGTCGCACCGTGGCGTGCTGGTCAACGGCAAGTCGGTGAATCTGGCCTCGTACCAGATCAAGGCTGGCGATGCGATCACGCTGTCGGAAAAGGCACAGAAGCAGCTCCGCGTGCAGGAAGCCCTGACCGTGGCTGAGCAGCACGACATGACGCCGTCGTGGGTTGAAGTCGATTCGAAGAAGTTTAGCGGCGTGTTCAAGGCCGTTCCGGATCGCGCTGACCTGCCTTCGGATATCAACGAAGCGCTGATCGTCGAGTTGTATTCGAAGTAATTCACATTGGAGAACCTCCGGTACTGCCGGAGGTTCGCAGGAGACCCCGCAACATGACGGTTACCGCCAACCAGGTTCTGCGCCCCCGTGGTCCGCAGATCGAACGTCTTACCGACAACCGCGCCAAGGTCGTGATCGAACCCTTGGAGCGCGGTTACGGGCACACGCTGGGCAATGCCCTGCGTCGTGTGTTGTTGTCGTCGATCCCCGGTTTTGCGATCACCGAGGTCGAGATCGACGGCGTGCTGCACGAGTACACCACGGTGGAAGGTTTGCAGGAAGACGTGCTTGACGTCCTGCTGAACCTGAAAGACGTGGCGATTCGTATGCACAGTGGCGACAGCGCCACGCTGTCGTTGTCCAAGCAGGGTCCGGGTACGGTCACTGCGGCAGACATCAGGACCGATCACAACGTTGAGATCATCAACGGCGACCACGTGATCTGCCACCTGACCAAAGACACCGCATTGAACATGCGCCTGAAGATCGAGCGTGGCTTTGGCTACCAGCCGGCTGCTGCGCGTCGTCGCCCGGATGAAGAGACCCGCACCATCGGTCGTCTGATGCTGGATGCGTCGTTCTCGCCGGTGCGTCGCGTTGCCTACGCCGTGGAAGCTGCGCGCGTCGAACAGCGTACCGACCTCGACAAGCTGGTCATCGATATCGAAACCAACGGCACGATCGATGCCGAGGAAGCCGTGCGCACCGCCGCCGACATCCTCAGCGATCAGCTGTCGGTGTTCGGCGATTTCACCCACCGCGATCGCGGTGCGGCCAAGCCGGCTGCCAGCGGCGTGGATCCGGTGCTGCTGCGTCCGATCGACGACCTCGAGCTGACCGTGCGTTCGGCCAACTGCCTCAAGGCCGAGAGCATCTACTACATCGGCGATCTGATCCAGAAGACCGAAGTCGAGCTGCTTAAGACCCCGAATCTGGGCAAGAAGTCGCTGACAGAAATCAAGGAAGTGCTGGCACAGCGAGGCCTTGCGCTGGGCATGAAGCTGGAGAACTGGCCGCCGGCCGGTGTCGCCCAGCACGGCATGCTTGGTTAATGCATCAAGGCATGGGCGTCTTCGGGCGCCCATGTTTGTTTTCTACATCGACGGGTTAAAGCCTGCGATGACATCCGGTTCAAGGACGGCCGGCTCGGACCAACCGCAGTCCATTCAACAGCGCCAGGATGGCGACAACGTTTCTCAAGCAGTCTCAACATTCCCTAGGAAACCATACTCATGCGTCACCAGAAATCCGGCCGTAAGTTCAACCGCACCAGCGCGCATCGCGAAGCCATGTTCCGTAATATGGCCGCCTCGCTGTTCAAGCACGAGCTGATCAAGACCACCTTGCCGAAGGCCAAGGAACTGCGTCGCGTCGCCGAGCCGCTGATCACCATCGGCAAGGTCGATGGCGTTGCCAATCGTCGTCTGGCGTTCGCTCGCCTGCGCGACAAGGAAGCCGTGGGCAAGCTGTTCGTCGAACTGGGCCCGCGTTACGCGACCCGTCCCGGCGGCTACCTGCGCATCCTGAAGGCCGGCTTCCGTGCCGGCGACAATGCGCCGATGGCGTATGTCGAGCTGGTCGACCGTCCGGTCGTTGCCGAAGAAGTGGCCGAGTAATCGGATCGCTGCTGCACAGATTCTCGAAGAAGCCCGGCTGACGCCGGGCTTTTTTGTTGGATGCTTGAAACTGCGTGTCTGCCGACGGCTGTCGACTGCACGGGCACGCGTGCGTGCGCGTGGATGTGTGCGTTACGCAGCAAGCAGGGCGACGTCGCCAAAGCCTATGATCCAGTGCAGCTGCTGCCGCTTGCTCGGCCAATTGGAATCTCCTTCCGCTTGGTCGACGACGGCTTGCGGGCTCTGGATTGCCGCTCGCGGGTGGGCGTGCGGTGGGCCCTGGTCTTTCGGACATCGCATGCGTGTCAGCCCGTGTCGCCGCGGCGCTGCAGCGCACAAGCACCAGGCGCTCGCGCGATTGGACTGCCCGCTCAGTCATGCGTGGTCACGGCCGTGGCGATGGCTGATAATCGACGACTTGACCCAAGGCAAGCAGTGACGATGAATCCATTTCGCTGGAGTTTCCGGGCGCAGTTTCTGCTGGGCTTTCTTGCATGCGCAGGATTGCTGGCTTACGCGATCTATGTGCAGTTGCATCTGGGTCTGGAGCCTTGCCCGCTGTGCATCTTCCAACGGATCGCCTTCGCGGCGCTGGCCGTGTTTTTTCTGCTCGGCGCGCTGCATGGGCCGCGTGCCGCCGCCGGGCGCAAGGTCTATGGGGTCTTGAGTTTCATCGCCGCGGGCGTGGGCATGGGCATCGCTGCGCGGCATGTGTGGGTGCAGATCCGGCCCAAGGACATGATGTCTTCGTGCGGGCCGCCGTTGAGCTTTCTGAGCGAGACCATGGGGCCCTTCGAGGTGTTCCGCACCGTGCTGACCGGCACCGGCGATTGCGGCAATATCGATTGGCGCTTCCTCGGGTTGAGCATGCCCATGTGGAGCATGGTGTGGTTCGTGGGGTTGGCGTTGTGGGCGCTGTACGCGGGCTTCAAGGCGCGGCGTAGCTCGGTCCATCACTGACGCATGGCAGGGCTAGCGCCTTGCAAAGCCCTGCGGCAGCCTTGTAGGCGTGCAGTGGGATCGTGACGGGCAACGGGCGCTGTGCGTTGCTTAGGCGAGGCTGATGCGCGGTTGGCGGTTGAAGGGCCGCCTGATCCGCTGCAGGTCAGGCGGCTTGATTCGTCGCAAGGCGCCTGCGCTGCGCTTGCTCGACGCGTCTGCTTCCTGGCCTTGATACTGGATGCCGTTGCTGCCGCTTGCATGCGTCTGCGGCGTGTCGACCGCGAGCGCCAAGAACGACATTGGAGACGTGACTGATTCCTGGCTCTTTCCGCTGGCTAGCGCGGATGGATCGCGGCATTGCTTCAATCGATAAGCCGATATTTACGTGTCTGCCAAACGATGCGCATCAGCCGGGCAGGCGGTCCGCAGCGTGGCCAGCCGTGCTGCAGGCTTGGTCATCGGACTTCGGCAACGAATGGGCCGGTGTTGTTCCGGTCCATTCGCTGCCTTGCACCGCGTCAGAAGTCCTGCTGCAGGCTCACATAGACGCCGCGGCGCGGCGCCCACTGCGGCGCGAAGACGCCGATACCGCCGCCATCGCGCAACTGGTAGCTGCGGTTGAGGACATTGACCGCGGCCAGTTGCACATGCAGCGGATGCGTATTGACGTCGAAGTCGTGGCCGACGCTGGCATTCAACTGGAAGTACGACGGAAGCGAGGCGCCGTTGGGCACGGTGTCGGTATCGGTGCGCAATCCGCTGCCGAACAGATAGTTGAGGCCGACCTTGCTGCCTTCGCTGAAGGCGTAGTTGATGCCGCCGGACGAGGTCAGCTTCTGATCGTGATCCAGGTGGATCCAGTTGTCGTAGGTGTAGGCCAGCGCATCCGGATCGAAGTTGTACAGGCTGGTCATGACCCGCTTGCCCATGGCTTTGCTGTAGGCGAGGTTGAAATATGCCGTCACTGGCCCGTTGGTGTAGTCGGCGCTGAATTCGGCGCCGCGGATGCGGCCATAGCGGTAATTGAAGGTGGAATAGATATAGGCGGCACCGAACTGGCCTTCGTCCTGCAGCCGGTCGGCCTTGCGGTAATAGGTGTCCAGGCCAAGCGTCAGATGGTCGGTGACCACTTGCGAGATGCCCAGGTCGTAGTAGTCGCTACGTTCGCTCAGTGGCGTGGTCGGACCGTCACCGGCCGACTGCTGGTTGGTGGTGCCGTCGTAGAGCGCGATGTCGCTGGTGGAGATCAGCTCGCTGGCCGGCGGGGTGAAGTAACGCGCGTATCCGGCATGCATGGTGGTGCTGTCGGTGGCGTGCCAGATGACGCCCAGGCGCGGGCTGAGTTGACCTTCGGTCGTGCCGAAGGCCTTGTACTTGTCGCCGCGCAACCCGTAATTGACGGTCCAATCTTCGCCGATCTTCCACTCGTCCTGCAGGTAGAGCGCGTAGGTGCTGGCATGGAAACGGCTGCCGTCGGGAATGAACAGTGGCACGTTGCTGCTCTGGCTGCCGTCGTCGTTGGCGGGGAAGACAGACGAATTGTTGCTGGCGATGGCGTGTTCGAAATTGCCGTACACGCCGTAGCGCAGCGTATGCGAGCCGCCCCATGGCGTTGCGAAGTCCGCCTGCACGGTATTGGCGCGGTTGCTGCGGTCCACCTGCGAGGCGATGCCGTTGAAGATCAGGTCGCCGGCAACGTCGGGGGAGAAGGCGACGCTGCTGTAACGCTGGCCGGCGGAGAGCTGATAGTTGGTGTCGCCGAGCGTGCCTTGCAGGGCCAGGGTGCCGAAACGGGTGTTTTCGCGCTGGTTCTCGTCCAGGCGCGAGGAGTCGAAATCGGTGGTGCCCAGGTAATCGAAGGCTGGCGTCTGCCCCGGATTGTTGGGGATCTGGAAGCGGTTGTTCGCGTAGCCGACCAGCAGGCTGAGACGGGTGTTCTCGTTGACCAGGTAGGTCAGATCGGCGAAGCCCTTGCCCTGATGGGTTTTGTCGTGGATGGGGTTGAGGCTGTCGACCGGGTTTTCCAGGCCATTCTTGTTCTGGTCGTAATCGCCGCTGACGAACCAGCTCCAACGCCCGCTGCTGCCCCACAGCGAGGCGTTGGGGTTGATGGTGCCGAATGAGCCGGCGGTGATGCCGACGCTGCCGCCATTGCCGAGTTCGGCACCGCTCTTGGTGGTGATGTCGACCACGGCTGCGGTGCGGTCGCCGAACTGCGCCGGCAGCGCACCATCGAGCAGCTTGAGGTTCTTGATGATGCGCGGCTCCAGACTCTGGCCGAAACCGGAGATGGATTCGGGAATCATCACCCCGTTGATGCGGTACTGCAGGTTGGCGTGGTCGCCGCGGACGTGAATGCCGCCGTAGGAATCCTGTACCACGCCCGGCGCCTGCAGCAGGACCTGATTGAGTGGAGTCGCCGCGCCGAGCGGCAGGCGATCGATATCGTCAGCGGTGATGGCAAATTGGCTGCTGCCGATGTCCGGCGACAGGGCATTGCGCGCCGCCTCGAGCTTGGCGATCACGTTAACCGTGTCCAGATCGGTCGTGCGTTCGGAGTCGGCATCGGCGGCAAACGCCGCACCGATGGGGGCGGCCAGCAGGGCGGCGGTGATGGCAGCAGACAGAAGACGAGGAGTCATGGCAGTTTCGCGAGGCGAGTGAGGGGGAGGGTGTTGTTATTTTGTAACGTTGAGCGCTTTGGCGAGCGCTAGCGTAGGTCGAAAGTCATGGCTCGACGGGCGATGTTGTTTGCTGTTCAGGTCGAAAGGGCCGGCGCGCGACCGCGCGTCGGACGGACGCGGCGGCAATTCGGTGCCATTGGCCTTCAGGCGCTTTGCGTAGCGTTCCGGCTCTGCCAACATCGCAGGCTGCCTAGGAGTCCTTTCATGAATCTTTCCGCTGCCACTTCCGCTACCGATTCGGCCGCCGCAGCGTGGGCGCCGGACAGCTGGCGCGGCAAGCCTGCATTGCAGCTGCCGGTGTACCCGGATGAGAACGCGCTGCAGGCGGCCATGCACGAGTTGGGGCGGCTGCCGCCGCTGGTGACCTCGTGGGAAATCTTTGCGCTCAAGCGCCAGCTGGCCGAAGCGCAGGAAGGCAAGCGCTTCCTGCTGCAGGGTGGCGATTGCGCCGAAAATTTCAGCGATTGCGAATCGGGCACCATCTCCAACCGTTTGAAGGTGCTGCTGCAAATGAGCCTGGTGCTGGTGCACGGCCTGCATTTGCCAGTGGTGCGGGTGGGTCGCTTTGCCGGGCAATACGCCAAGCCGCGCTCGGCCGACACCGAAACGCGCGATGGCGTGACCTTGCCGAGCTATCGCGGCGATGTGATCAATGCGCCGGCCTTCACCGAGGCCGCGCGCGTGCCCGACCCGCGCCGCATGATCACCGCACATTCGCGCTCGGCGATGACGATGAACTTCGTGCGCGCGTTGATCGACGGCGGCTTCGCCGACCTGCATCACCCCGAATACTGGAATCTGGACTGGGTGGGCTATTCGCCGCTGGCGGCGGACTACCAGAAGATGGTTGCCTCGATCGGCGACGCCGTGCGCTTCATGGAAACGCTGTCCGGGGCAGAGGTGTACAACCTCAATCGCATCGATTTCTACACCTCGCACGAGGCGTTGTTGCTGCCGTACGAAGAAGGCCTGACCCGTCAGGTGCCGCGTCAGTGGGGCTGGTTCAATCTCAGCACGCACTACCCGTGGATCGGGATGCGGACGGCCGCGCTGGATGGCGCGCACGTGGAATACCTGCGTGGCGTGCGTAACCCGATCGCGATCAAGGTGGGTCCGTCGGTGCAGCCGGACCAGCTGCTGCGCCTGATCGATGTGCTCAATCCCGAGGACGAGCCCGGGCGTTTGAGCTTCATCCATCGCATGGGCGCGGCGCAGATCGCCGACAAATTGCCGCCGTTGCTGGATGCGGTCAAGCGCGACGGGCGGCGGGTGCTGTGGGTGTGCGATGCGATGCATGGCAATACCGAAAGCACCGGAAATGGCTATAAAACGCGGCGTTTCGACAATATCCGCAACGAAGTGGAGACCTCCTTCGACCTGCACGCGGCCGCCGGCACGCGGCTGGGCGGCGTGCATCTGGAACTTACCGGCGAAGATGTCACCGAATGCACCGGCGGTGCGCGCGAGCTCACCGAGCGCGATCTGGAACGGGCGTATCGCTCCAGCGTGGATCCGCGGCTGAACTACGAACAGTCGCTGGAAATTGCGATGGCGATCGTGCGCAAGCAACAACAGGTGGCTTCGTAGCCGCTGGGCGGATGATCAACGTGTGCGCATGACGTGATGCTCATGCCGCGTGCGGCATGCTCTGGCAGCCATCCCTCTTTCCCCCCACAGGAGGAACGGTTTGACTGCCGATTGGAACGTCATCCGCGAATATGCAATTCCGCTCGGTGCCTCGCTGCTGGCGGGCATCGTCACCTGGTCGTTGATGCTGTGGCTGTTTCGCCGCATGCAGGGTCGCGACTACCGCCGTGCGCGCATCATTCGCGTGATCACGCTACCGGCGGCGTTTATCTTGCCGCTGTTGTTTCTGGGGGTTGCCACCGAAGCGACCCCGTTGGCCGGCAAGGCGCTGGCAGCGGTGCAGCATCTGCTGCACCTGGGAATCGTCGGCTGCGTCACCTGGTTGCTGGTACGCGCGGTGGCCGCCGGCGAGGCGGCGATCTTGCGCAGCAATCCGATCGAGGTGTCGGACAACCTCACCGCGCGGCGCATCCAGACCCAGACGCGGGTGCTGAGCCGCGTGCTGATGGGCACGGTGATCTTGCTCGGCATTTCGGTGGTGCTGCTGACCTTCCCGCAGGTACGCCAGATCGGCAAGACCTTGCTGGCGTCGGCCGGCATCATCGGGCTGGTGGCCGGTATCGCGGCCAAGCCGGTGTTCGGCAACCTGATCGCCGGTTTGCAGATTGCACTGACCCAGCCGATTCGCCTGGATGACGTAGTGATCGTGGAAGGCGAGTGGGGCCGCATCGAAGAGATCGGCAGCTCGTACGTGGTGGTGCGGATCTGGGACGAGCGCCGCATGGTGGTGCCGCTGACCTGGTGGATTGAAAACCCATTTCAGAACTGGACGCGCAGCAGTGCCGATCTGCTCGGCACCGCGTTCCTGTGGCTGGATTACCGTACGCCGATTGCAGCGGTACGTGCGGAACTGGAGCGTATCTGCCACAGCGAACCGCTATGGGACGGCCGCGTGTGCGTGACCCAGATTACCGACACCAGCGACAACACCATCCAGGTGCGACTGCTGGTGAGCGCGCGCAATTCCGGCGATGCCTTTGATCTGCGCTGCCTGGTGCGCGAACGCATGATCGATTTCCTGACCCGCGAGCATGCGTATGCCTTGCCGAGGCTGCGCGCCGAAATCGCAACGCAGGAAAGAACGCCATCACGCCCTGCCGAGCCGATTGCACAGGAGAGCGTGCGCTCGCCGGGCGCAGAAGACGGCGAGCCTGCGGCTAGCATCTAGCGCGCCAAGAAAACGACTGCATCCCTGCCAGGCGCGTGCGGCCGGTGCCCGAAACCGGCATGTATTCCGCGGACAGGCGGTTCTTGCGCGCCGCCCACGCCGCCTGGCGACGCTCGTTGCGTTTGTGGGACTGCTTTTATCGGGTGGTATTGCGCAACTGCCGGCATCGAATGTGTTCGGCAGGCAGTTGCACAAGCACCCGCCGGGGCATCCTTCTTGGGCGCCAGGTATAACGGCGGTCAATCATGCTGGTGCGAACCGGGCGCAGGCGCGACGGGTATCGTGCCTGACGTGGCCCCACCTGGCGCAGCCGGCGCACTCGGCGCATAGCCAGGCGTAAAGCGCGCATGGCTGTGTTGCTCGTATGCATACGCCAGCTCGATCAGGCGCGGCTCGCTCCAGGCCGTGCCCATGAACAACAGGCCCAGTGGCAAGCCCTGGGTCTGTCCCATCGGCACGCTCAGGCTTGGATAGCCGGCCACCGCCGCGGCACCATAGCCGGCGCCGGGGAAGGTATCGCCCTTGCCGAGTGTGGTGATCCACGCCGCGCCCGTCGTGGGCACGATCAAGGCATCCAGGCGATCTGCCTTCAAGGCTGCGTCGATGCCTTCCGGCCCCGCCAATCGCTTGGCGTTGGCGCGCGCGCTCAGATACCCCGCATCGTCGAGACCGGGCGCTGCCTGCGCCTGTTCGAACAATTCCTGCCCGAAGTACGGCATTTCGCGCTGCGCGTGCTTGCGATTGAACGCAATCAACTGCTCCAGGTTCGCCACAGGCGCGTGGTGGTTCTGCAGATACGCGTTCAAGCCGGCCTTGAATTCGACCAATAAGACCATCTGCTCTGCAGCATCCCACTTGCCATCGGTGACCAGGGCGGTCTCGACCACGGTGGCGCCAGCGTCACGCAGGGTGCGCACGGCGCGGTCGAGCGCCGCGGCGATTGCCGGATCCTCGCGCAGCGGGTTGCGCAACAGGCCCAGGCGCGCGCCACGCAGGCTGTCGGGTTTCAGGTAGGCGAGATAATCGACGCTGGTCGCCGGTGCCTTGGCGGTGGCGGGGTCCTGCGGGTCGGGTGCGGCGATGGCCTGCAGCACTGCAGCCGCATCGGCGACGCTGCGGGTCATCGGGCCGGCGGTGTCCTGACTGGCGGAAATTGGGATGATGCCGTCGCGACTGACCAGGCCAACGGTCGGCTTGAGCCCGACCAGGCCGTTGACCGATGCCGGACAGGTGATGCTGCCATCGGTTTCGGTCCCGATGCCGACGGTGGCCAGGCTGGCCGCGATGGCCGCACCGGTGCCGGCACTGGAGCCGCAGGGATTACGATCCAGCGCATATGGATTGCGCGTGAGCCCTCCGCGTCCGCTCCAGCCGGAACTGGATTGGGTGGAGCGGAAATTGGCCCATTCGCTGAGGTTGGTCTTGCCCAGGATCACCGCGCCGGCGGTGCGCAGGCGCTGCACCATAAACGCATCGCGAGCGGGGCGGAACTCGGCCAGGGCGAGGGAGCCGGCGCTGTTGACCATCGGCAGCGCGTCGATATTGTCCTTGAGCAGCACCGGGATGCCGTGCAGCGGCCCACGCACGTGGCCGGCTTTGCGTTCGGCATCCAGGGCGCGTGCGTCGGCTTCGGCCTGTGGATTGAGTTCGATCACCGCGTTGAGCCTGGGGCCGGCGCGATCGATGCCGGCAATACGCTGCATATACGCGCGCGTCAGTTGCAGGCTGCTGCTCTGGCCGCTGGCCATGCGCGCCTGCAGGCCGGCCACGTCGGCCTCGCTCAGATCGAGAGGGTGGGCGGTGGACGCGTCGGCAGCGCTGGCCGCAGAACGCGACGGATCATCGGCATGCGCACAGCCGCACAGCGCGGCAAGCAGCGCGAAGGACAAAAGGGTGGATCGCATGGATGGTCGTCCCCGGGGAGAAGTCGCAGGCTAACGGCGCTGCGTCGGGGTGACAACGTAAGGACGTGCCCGCCAACGGGCAGGCAGGCTCAGCGACGGCGGCGTCGCACCAGGTCGCGTGCCAGCACGCCGACCACCAGCAGGTTGATCGCCAGCACACCCCAGGCGGTCCAGCCGGGATGCCGCACGATGGCGTAGATATCGAAAGGCAGATAGATGGCCGCCGACAGGCAGCCCAGCACCGAGGCCCAGGCCTTGGCACGCCACAGACCCCAGGCTTCCACCACATGCAGCAGGCCATAGGCCAGCATGGCGGCAGCGGCCAGATGCACCGCATCGGGGCTGATGGTCTTGAGCAACGACGGCAGTGCGCCGTGGTCGGGGTCCAGGTTGAAGCGGCGGATCAGGGTGATGACCGCGTTTTGCAGCGGGAGCGGGCCCAGAATTTCCAGGCCCGTCGCCGCCAACAGCGCAAGCGTCCCCTTGACCGCCTCAAGCAAGGCGATCACATGCAGTCCCGGATGCGCGCGCGGATCCGGGCTATAGGGTTTGTTACTCACGCGTCAGCTCAACAACTCAGCCCGAACGGCCAGCGCGCTTGCGGTCGCTTTCGGTCAGGAATTTCTTGCGCAGGCGGATTTCCTTCGGGGTGACTTCCACCAGCTCGTCGTCCTCGATGAAGTCCAGCGCCTGTTCCAGCGTGTACTTGATCGCTGGGGTCAGCTTGATCGCATCGTCCTTGCCCGAGGCGCGCATGTTGGTCAGCGGCTTGGTCTTGATCGCGTTGACGGTCAGGTCGTTGTCCTTGGAGTGGATACCCACCAGCTGGCCTTCGTACACGTTGTCGCCTTCGGCGGCGAACAGGCGGCCACGCTCTTCCAGCGGCCCCAAGGCATATGCCGGGGTCGCACCCGGTGCATTGGCAATCATCACGCCGTTCTGGCGCTTGGCGATGGCGCCCTGTTCCTTCGGACCGTAGTGGTCGAATACGTGAAACAGCAGGCCCGAGCCCTGGGTCAGGGTGCGGAATTCGTTCTGGAAGCCGATCAGGCCACGCGCCGGGATCATGTAATCCAGGCGCACGCGGCCCTTGCCGTCGGGCTCCATGTTCTTCAGCTGGCCCTTGCGGGTGCCCAGCTTTTCCATCACGCCGCCCTGGTGCTGTTCTTCGATGTCCACCACCAGCTGCTCGATCGGCTCCATCAACTTGCCGTCGATTTCCTTGATGATCACTTCCGGGCGCGATACGGCCAGCTCGTAGCCTTCACGACGCATGTTTTCGATCAGCACCGACAGGTGCAGCTCGCCACGGCCGGAGACCAGGAACTTGTCGGCGTCCGAGCCTTCCTCGACCTTCAGCGCCACGTTGTGCACTTTCTCGCGGTCCAGACGGTCGCGCAGCTGGCGGCTGGTCAGGAACTTGCCGCCGGAAAGGTCCTTGTTGCCGGCGAACGGCGAGTTGTTGACCTGGAAGGTCATCGAGATGGTCGGTTCGTCCACGGTCAGCGCCGGCAGCGCTTCGGGATGATCGAGCGCGCACACGGTGTCAGAGATGGTCAGTTCCTGGATGCCGGAGATGGCCACGATGTCGCCGGCCTCGGCGGTGTCCTGCTCGATACGCTCCAGGCCCAGGAAGCCCAGCACCTGCAGCACCTTGCCCTGGCGCTTCTTGCCTTCGCGGTCGATCACGCTGACCGGCATGTTCTTCTTCAACGTGCCGCGCTGGATGCGGCCGATGCCGATCACGCCGACGAAGTTGTTGTAGTCCAGCTGGCTGATGCGCATCTGGAACGGGCCGTCCGGGTCCACGTCCGGGGCCGAGACGTGCTGCATGATCGCTTCGTACAGCGGGGTCATGTCGCCTTCGCGCACGTCCGAATCCAGGCTGGCGTAGCCGTTCAGTGCGGAGGTGTAGACGATCGGGAAATCCAGCTGCTCGTCGGTGGCGCCGAGCTTGTCGAACAGGTCGAACACCTGGTCGATCACCCAGTCAGGGCGTGCGCCGGGACGGTCGATCTTGTTGACCACCACGATCGGCTTGAAGCCCATCGCAAAGGCCTTCTGGGTCACGAAGCGGGTCTGCGGCATCGGGCCGTCCATCGCGTCGACCAGGATCAGCACCGAGTCCACCATCGACAGCACGCGCTCGACTTCGCCACCGAAGTCGGCGTGTCCGGGGGTGTCGACGATGTTGATGCGGTTGCCCTGCCAGGTGATGGCGGTGTTCTTGGCCAGGATCGTGATGCCACGTTCCTTTTCCTGGTCGTTACTGTCCATCACGCGTTCAGCCAACACGGTGCGTTCGGACAGGGTGCCGGACTGCTTCAGCAGGCAGTCGACGAGGGTGGTCTTGCCATGGTCGACGTGCGCGACGATGGCGATATTGCGGAGTTTTTCGATAGACATGCGGAAAGGGCCCCTGTCTGGCGCCAGTCTTGAGATGAGGTAAGCCCGACATTATAGCGGTTTCGTTGCGCTGCCGTTGCCGATTGCCCGGAGTCGATTCAGATCGCCCATTCAGCCAGCGTGACGGGCCGCGCGCCGGGCGGGCGGGAGCGTTGAACGATGGTCGTACCCATGCGGCCGGCCACGCACCCGGGTGTATCCTAGCGGGCTATTGATCACCCCAGAACCTGCAAGGATTTCTATGTCCCTGATCGCCACTTTCGACACCTCCCGCGGCCCGATCGTCGTCGAGCTGTACCCGGACAAGGCCCCGCTGACGGTTGCCAACTTCGTTAACCTGGCCAAGCGCGGCTTCTACAACGGCCTGAGCTTCCATCGCGTCATCGCCGACTTCATGATCCAGGGCGGTTGTCCGGAAGGTTCCGGCCGCGGCGGCCCGGGCTACCGTTTCGAAGACGAGACCAACAACGGCGTGGGCCACGAGCGCGGCGTGTTGTCCATGGCCAATGCCGGCCCGAACACCAACGGCAGCCAGTTCTTCATTACCCACACCGCCACCCCGTGGCTGGACGGCAAGCACACCGTATTCGGCAAGGTCACCCAGGGCCTGGACGTGGTCGATAGCGTTGCCCAGGGCGACACCATCAATACGCTCACCATCGAAGGCGACACCGACGCCGTGCTGGCCGCCAAAGCCGACCGCGTTGCGGAGTGGAACAAGATCCTCGCCGCCTGATCGCATCCCGTCGAACGGCCGCCATGTGCGGCCGTTCGCTTGTCAACGCGCGCCGCCAGGCCCTGCGCCCCGCCAGCGTGCGACCCCCACCAACGTTTTTTAGCAGAGGAAACACCCCATGAAAGCACCTGTTCGTGTTGCTGTGACCGGCGCTGCCGGCCAGATCGGCTATGCCCTGCTGTTCCGCATCGCTTCCGGCGAAATGCTGGGCAAGGACCAGCCGGTCATTCTGCAGTTGCTTGAACTGCCCATTGAGAAGGCCCAGGCCGCCCTCAAGGGCGTGATGATGGAACTGGAAGACTGCGCGTTTCCGCTGCTGGCCGGCATGGTCGGTACCGACGACGCCGAAGTGGCCTTCAAGGACGTTGATATCGCCCTGCTGGTCGGTTCGCGTCCGCGCGGCCCGGGCATGGAGCGCAAGGACCTGCTGCTGGCCAATGCGGAGATCTTCACCGCACAGGGCGCGGCCCTGAACAAGGTCGCCAAGCGCGACGTGAAGGTGCTGGTGGTCGGCAACCCGGCCAACACCAACGCCTACATCGCCATGAAGTCGGCGCCGGACCTGGACCCGAAGAATTTCACCGCCATGCTGCGCCTGGACCACAACCGCGCGCTGAGCCAGCTCTCGGCCAAGCTCGGCAAGCCGGTTGCCGGCATCGAGAAGCTGGCGGTGTGGGGTAACCACAGCCCGACCATGTACCCGGATTATCGTTTCGCCACCGCCGATGGTGCCTCCGTCGGTGATGCGATCAACGACCAGGAGTGGAACGCTTCCACCTTCATCCCGACCGTGGGCAAGCGCGGCGCAGCGATCATCGAAGCGCGTGGCCTGTCCTCGGCCGCCTCCGCCGCCAATGCCGCCATCGACCACATCCGTGACTGGGTGCTGGGCACCAACGGCAAGTGGGTGACGATGGGCGTGCCGTCGGACGGCTCCTACGGCATTCCGGAAGGCGTGATGTTCGGCTTCCCGGTCACCACCGAAAATGGCAAGTACACCATCGTCAAGGATCTGCCGATCGACGACTTCAGCCAGAAGTACATCGACAAGACCCTGGCCGAGCTGGAAGAAGAGCGCAGCGGCGTGGCGCATCTGCTGGGCTGAGTTATTCGGTCACTGCTGTCATGAAAACGCCGGGCATTGCCCGGCGTTTTTTTTATTGCGCCTCGCGTGGCAGACACTGCGCGGTCAGGCCAGGCCTTCGGCCTTGAGCGCAGCCTGCACATCGGCATCGGCCAGCATGCGTTGCACGAACGCCTGCAGCGCATTCAATCCATCCAGATTCACCGCGCCTTTCTGCGCCCACAGCAAGGTGACGAACAAATACGCATCGGCACCGGTGTGGCTGTCGCTGACAAGCCAGGTGCGACCTTGCAGATGCGCATCGACGCGCTCGTACAGCGTGCGCAATTTGCTGCGCGCATCGTCCTGGCTGCGCGCAATCAGCGCCGGGTCTTGCAGATACGCGGTGCTGCCGAAGATCGGCTTGAAGGTGGGGTGCACGTCGGCATTGACGAAGGCGATCCACCGATTGATCTCGGCACGGCTGCGCGCGGTGCCATCGCCGGATAGGCCGGTGAGCGGTGCGATGTCGGCGATGTAATTGAGAATGGCTGCATTCTGGGTCAGTGCCCAATCGTCGACCATCAGCAATGGCACCGAGCCTGCTGGATTCAGACGCAGATACTCGGGAGATTTCATCGTTGCCGCATCGACCACACTCAGGTCGAACGGCAGCCCCGACCAACGCAACACGATGTGATCTGCCAGCGAACAAGCGCCGGGCTTGGTATACAGCTTCATGGACGATCCACGCGGGAATGAAGACCCAAGCTTAGCGGGCAGACGATGCCGTGTGGAGCGCGCAGCGGGAATTGGGCTTCAGCAGGGCGCCGCTCATTGGCCCATGGCTCGCTCGCGCTGGTGTCGCGCCGATATGAACGGCATCACCGAACTGGCAGCGCGCACGTGGCGGCTCCGGCCTGGTCAGGCTCTTCTTTGCAACCTGTCCGGGCGCGGGAAGCGAGTCGGTGCCTGATAAGGCTTGCTGCCGCGCTGGTCGATCGCCATGCGTGCAGTGTGTCCGTTGTATGCGACGCATGAGCGTCTTGAGATAGGCGCTTGAAACACGTCAAACGCAGCGGCACTGCGTCTCGATGATCAACGATCCCAGCGACGTATGACGCTCAGAGGTACCGCGACAGTCCGCGCTTAGGACGCGTTGCGCGGGCGCAGCGATTGCACGCGATAGAACGTGTGGTCGCCGATGGTGGCCACCTGATAGGCATTACGCCAGCTGGGGCTCGCAATTGCGCTTGCGGCAAAGTGGCTGGCGCCCGGCACGATCTCCTTGCGTTGGCCAACCGGCAATGCCCAGTTGCGCTGCGCCGCCAGTGCCACGCCCAATGCCTTGTTCCAGGCATCGTCGTTCTTCAGCTGCGTGCCTGGCGCGACGATCGTCGGCGCGAACTGCTTGCGTGCAGTGACCACCTGACACATCGAGTCGCCCCACAAACCACTATCCAGGCGACGCAATGCAACTTCTGCAACGGCCTGCTGGCCACGCAAGGTCTGGTCGCGCGCTTCCAGATAGACGGTCGTGCTCAAACACAGCGAATCTGCGGCTGGCTGCGGCAACACATGCGACAGCCAGAGTATCCAAACAAGTTTCATAGAACTCCTTGCTCCGTATGGGCCGGTCCGCAGAGCATCCAATGTGGATGCACCAGTGCAGAGGGCTTGGCGTCATGGGGAGGCGACCTGCCACCGGTCGCCAAATGCTTCGGCGAAAGACCATCTGCCGAAGGCGCCCACCAAATGCGGTGGGTCAAAAAGTTGGCGCAAGGTAGGCGTCGATCACACAATCGCGGCTGAATGAGAGGGGTTGACGATTGCAACTGCCCGCAACGCATGGCGCTGCACACCCGCGTCGCGTGCATCGCAACATCGCATCTGCGTCGCATCTGCGTCGCATCGTTGCAGCGCCTGTTGTGTTGCCTGGATTTTTTGCCACATCGCGTACGCTGCGGCATTGCGCGTTGGTTTTGGAAGATCGCCTGGCGGCCAAAAAAGCACGCTCCGCATAAGCGAATTTTTCTTACACGCGCTCGTCACGCGTTGTTGTGTGGTCCACTGGAGTTGCGCAGTTGGGTTTCGTACATCGACCACGAATGCGCGAGAAAAAAGAGCATTGCGGTGACGCCAGCGATGGCGGAAGTGCTACGTGTCCGAGATATATCGTCGTGCTGCAGTCTTGGCGATTTAGGCATCATCTTGGATGCGTACAGATGCGGGGTCTCGACGCATCTTGCTGATAACGCCATCGGAAGCAGCACAGACGCCAGCCGTTGCAGAGAAAGCTATCTGCCATTACGACGCGATTTCCGTCACTGAATGACGTTCGGAGGATGCGTGACCATGTTTCGACAGCTCGTCGATCATTCGATGCGCCAGGGGTGCGCCCTACTGCGTTGCGATGTGTTCCGAGGTCGCCTGCTTATGCGCGCAAGAGCACGAAGATGCTCAAGTGCAGAAGTGCCAGGCACATAAGTTTCAAGACGAATGGACGCCAAGGCGAAGGAGGCGATGAGGCGCCAGGTGCTGCAGTCAGTGCAGCATGCACTGTCGGCATCGCGTGCATGCAGCTTTCGAAAATCTTTATCCAAGTGACAAAGCGTGCGGTGTATTCGCATCCCATAACCGCGTTGATGCTCTCGCAGTAACTGCGAATCGACAGCGCAAGAAACAAGCATCGACCCGAGCGCGTTTCAGGTGCGCGAAGTGCCCACCCGTCTACCAGGCAGGTGCTTGTCGAAAATGCGCTGCGGGGCAGGCACGCAATATGGCAGGCGGCAGTGCGCGCGGTGACGATGCATGCGGCACTTATCGCCGAGCCGCACGACAAAAAGAGGGAATGGGCGTCGCAGACCGCCACATCCGCGTGCATGTCGGCGTCGGTAACGCCGCATGCACGTCAGTCGTGCAGCCAGGACGCGAACACAACGACGGCGTCGTGGTGACGCCGTCTTTGAAAACCCCTTACAGGGTCGCGGCCAGCCGACTTGCCTGGTTGATCGCGCGCTTGGCATCCAGTTCGGCCGCCACGTCCGCGCCGCCGATCAAATGCGGCTGCTGGCCATTGGCCTGCAGCGCAGCCAGCAACTCGCGACGCGGCTCCTGCCCGGCGCATACCACCACCGTGCCGACATCTAGCAGCTGTTCGCTGCCTTCCACGCGAATGCGCAGGCCGGCATCGTCCACGCCCAGATATTCCACGCCGCCGAGCATCTTGACGCCCTTGGCCTTGAGCGTCGCGCGGTGGATCCAGCCGGTGGTCTTGCCCAGGCGTGCACCAGGCTTGCCGGGGCTGCGCTGCAACAGCCAGACCTGGCGGGCGGCGCGCTCGGGTTGCGGTTTGGTCAACGCACCGCGCGCTTCGAAGTTCGGGTCAACGCCCCATTCGGCCATCCAGCGCTGCGGATCCAGCGCAGGCGATTGGCCGGTGTGCACCAGAAACTCACCGACATCAAAGCCAATGCCGCCGGCACCGATGATCGCCACCTTGTCGGCGGCCACGTGGCGGCCCAGCACCACGTCGAGGTAGCTCACCACCATCGGATGATCGGCACCGGGGAAATCCACCTTGCGCGGCTCGATGCCGGTTGCCAGCACGACTTCGTCAAAGTCTTTCAGATCGGCCGCCTGTACCGGGGTGTTCAGACGCAGCTGCACGCCGGTCGCTTCGATGCGATGGCCGAAGTAACGCAAGGTCTCGTTGAATTCTTCCTTGCCCGGAATGCGCCTGGCGACATTGAATTGCCCCCCGATCGCATCGCTAACTTCGAACAAGGTCACCCGGTGCCCGCGTTCTGCCGCCACTGTCGCGCAGGCCATACCGGCCGGGCCGGCCCCGACCACGGCGATGCGCTTGGGCGTGGCAGTCGGGGTGTAGTTGAGTTCGGTCTCGTGTACGGCACGTGGGTTGACCAGGCAGCTGGCCAGCTTGTTGTCGAAAACATGATCCAGGCAGGCCTGATTACAGGCGATACACGTATTGATCGTGTGCGACTGCCCGGCGCGCGCTTTATTGGTCCACTGCGGGTCGGCCAGCAGCGGCCGCGCCAGCGACACCATGTCTGCGGCACCGTCGGCCAGGATGCGCTCGGCCACCTCCGGCATGTTGATGCGGTTGGTGGCCACCACCGGAATGCGCAGATGCGGTTTGAGCTTGGCGGTGACCCCGACAAACGCGGCGCGCGGCACCGAGGTGGCGATGGTGGGAATGCGCGCTTCGTGCCAGCCGATACCGGAATTGATGATGGTCGCGCCGGCCGCTTCGATCGCCTGTGCCTGCGCCAGGATTTCCTGCCATTGGTTGCCGTCTTCGACCAGATCCACCAGCGACAGCCGATAGATGATGATGAAATCCGGCCCGCAGGCCTCGCGGATGCGCCGCACGATCTCCACCGCAAAGCGCATGCGCTTGCTGGCATCGCCGCCCCACGCGTCGCTGCGCCGATTGGTGCGCGCGGCGGTGAATTCATTGATCAGATAGCCTTCCGAGCCCATGACCTCGACGCCGTCGTAGCCTGCCTCGCGCGCCAGCCGCGCGGCACGCGCATACGCGGCGATCTGCCGGTCCACCGCGCCGGCCGACAACGCACGTGGAGTGAACGGGTTGATCGGTGCCTTGAGCCTGGACGGCGCAACCGACAGCGGGTGGTACGCATAGCGCCCGGCGTGCAGCAGCTGCAGGCAGATCTTGGCGCCGTGTTCGTGGACTGCGCGGGTGACCTGGCGATGCGGGCGTACTTCCCACGGCCACGATAACTTGCCGCCGAATGGCTTGAGCCAGCCCACCACATTGGGCGAAAACCCACCGGTCACGATCAGGCCCACGCCACCGGCGGCGCGCTCGGCGAAATACGCCGCCAACTTGGGGAAGTCGCGCGCACGGTCTTCCAGGCCCGTGTGCATCGAGCCCATCAGGACCCGATTACGCAATTGCGTGAAGCCCAGATCGAGCGGGGTGAACAGGTGCGGGAAAGACAAGGCGGAGGGGCCGGTGGCGGGCGACATGATGTGGATACGCTGGCGTACGGATTGCGCACGATGCCGGCAAACCGGTCTGGCGGCAAGTCCTGGTGCATGCAGCGGCGCGCCGATGCTGCAGACGCCCGTTCGGCACCACGCCTGTGCTGCCGTCCGCACAGGCGCGCCCCGATGCGCAGGCGCCTTTCGCACCAGGGCATCAGGGCAGCGACCTTGGCCCGCCGGCCGCCTTACCAGCCGGCCAGCACCAGCTTGCCGATCGTGCTGCCGCTTTCCAGCCGACGGTGCGCCTCGCGCAGCTGCTGCGCATTGATCGGCGACAGCGTCTCGGTATGCGTGGTGCGCAGTTCGCCGGCATCGATCAGGCTGGCTGCCCGGTTGAGGATACGGTGCTGCTCGACCATGTCCTCGGTCGCGTAGCGCGCGCGCGTGAACATCAACTCCCAATGGATGCCGATGCACTTGGATTTGTAGGGGTCGCCGATCGACAACGGCCCGCGCGGCTCCACGATCAGGCCCACATGGCCCTGCGGCGCCAGCACTTCGCCCAGTGGCTGCCAGTAGCGGTCGGTGTCGGCCAGATTGAGCGCCGCGTCCACCGTGTCCAGTCCCAGCGCCTGCAGTTGCGGCTGCAGCGGTTGGTGATGATCGATCACGTGATGCGCGCCCATTTGGCGAACCCACTCGATGCTCTCCGGGCGCGAGGCGGTGGCGATCACCGTGAATCCGGCATGCCGCGCCAGCTGGATCGCGATGGAGCCCACGCCACCAGCGCCGCCGATGATCAGCAGATGCCTGCCGCGATTGCGTGCACCGTCGAACGAAAAGGGCATGCGCTGGAACAGCAACTCCCATGCCGTCAGGGTGGTCAGCGGCAACGCGGCCGCCTGCGCGAAGCTGAGCGAGGTCGGTTTGCATCCGGCAATGCGGGCGTCCACCAGCTGGTACTGCGCATTGCTGCCCGGCCGCCCGATATCGCCGGCGTAGTAGACCTCGTCGCCGACCGCAAAGGCGGTGACCTCCGGGCCGACCGCCTCGATCACCCCGGCGGCGTCGTAACCCAGGATCTTCGGCGCGTGCAGCGGTTGCGGCTTGGGCGCGCGCACCTTCGTATCGACCGGGTTCACCGAGATCGCTTCCACCCGCACCAATAAGTCATACCCCGACGGCGCCGCAGGTGTCGGAAGTTCCATGTCAAGCAGCGATTCGGGATCGTCGATCGGAAGATGGCGGGTGAGGGCGACAGCTTTCATTGGAGCGCTCCAGAGCGGGAGGTTCAGGGTGCGTTGTGGAGCAAGTCGCCCGCAACCACCGACCCCACAATTCAGCTCGGACGGGGCCTGGCGTTCACCAATGTAGTTTTCGAGGCCGCCTGGGACGCTAAAAACCAGTCAGCCTGAAAGCGTATTCAAGTGACTTAATTGGGCTGCGGTTCATGCAGGCGCGTTATCCGAATTGAGCGCGCGGTCCTTTCCTTCATGAAGCTGTATACGTAGTATTGCTTGGCGTTGCGGGACCTGGTGATTGCTTTCACATGTTATATGACCGTTAACGCGATCTTCACCGAGGCCGGCTTAATCTGCGCCCCGATGGCTCTGGATGTGACGAGCATCTTTACCAAGCACAACGCCTCTATCGGTTTTATCTCCCAAAGAAGGAGCTGTATAAATGAACAAGAAAATTCTCACTGCCGCGTTGCTCGGCGGTCTGGCAGTTGCCCAGGCTGCTTCCGCGCAGGAGTTCGACGACCGTTGGTACCTGACCGGTAGCGCTGGCTTCAACTTCCAGGACAGCGATCGCCTGACCAATGATGCCCCGTTCGTCACCCTGGGTCTGGGCAAGTTCGTCAGCCCGAACTGGTCGATCGACGGTGAGCTGAACTATCAGAACCCGAACTTCGATGCCAACCAGGATCTGAACTGGAGCCAGTACGGCATCTCGTTCGACCTGCGTCGCCACTTCATTCAGGAAGGCCGCGGCTGGAACCCCTACCTGCTGTTCGGCCTGGGCTACCAGCGTTCGGAAGAAGAATTCGACGCGACCCCGAACCCGGTTTCGCCGGGCCAGCAGAAGGACGGCAACTTTGCCGCCAAGGCTGGTGTCGGTCTGCAGACCACCTTCGACAAGCGCGTCGCCGTGCGTGCCGAGTTGGCCTATCGCGCTGACTTCAACGACCAGAGCGTTGCCGCTCCGCGCGAAGACTGGTTCGGTGACGTGCTGGCTTCGGTCGGCGTCGTGATCCCGTTGGGACCGGCTCCGTCGACCGCTCCGCCGCCGGCTCCGGCTCCGGTTGCTCCGAGCTGCGCCGATCTGGATGACGACGGTGACGGCGTCAACAACTGCGACGACAAGTGCCCGAACTCGCAGCCTGGCCAGACCATCGGTCCGGACGGTTGCCCGGTTCCTGTCTCGATCGACCTGAAGGGCGTGAACTTCGACTTCAACAAGTCGACCCTGCGTCCGGATGCCGTCTCGATCCTGAGCGAAGCGACCGAAATCCTGAAGCGTTACCCCGATCTGAAGGTCGAGGTTGCCGGTCACACCGACTCGAAGGGTACCGACGCGTACAACCAGAAGCTGTCCGAGCGTCGTGCGACCACCGTGTACGACTACCTGACCAAGAACGGCGTCGATGCGTCGCGTCTGGTCGGCCCGATCGGCTACGGCGAGAGCCGTCCGATTGCTCCGAACACCAACCCGGATGGTTCGGACAATCCGGAAGGTCGTGCGAAGAACCGTCGTACCGAGCTGAACGTCCAGAACTAATTGGACCGCTAGCTTTGCTGCATACAAAACCCGGCCTTGCGCCGGGTTTTGTCTATGCAGGCCCTGGAAAAGCGCGCTCAGGCGCTGCCGATCCTGTCTGTGTTGCCATCCAGGCACGGTTCCTGTTGAAACAGCGTTCATCGCTGCCTACACTCGCCGCGTCAATACCACACTCATACTTGGAAGAACCCGATGCTGCGTACCGCTACGGCAGGACTGCTCTGTCTCGCTCTGATCCCCGCCGCCTACGCCGCTCCGAACTGCGCCGGCAGCATGGTGTCCCAGCCACTGCCGTTGCCCGCCACCGTGGTTGCACCGGCGGCTGCCGAGTTCTACACCCGTAGCGTGCAGCTGGGCATGCCCACTGGGGTGCTGGCACAGCCCTATAGCAGCGACCAGTCGGTGGATCGCGTGCTGCTGCGCCTGCGCGTGGAAGGCTGCCAGGATCTGGCCAAGGTCATTCCGCCTGGCGGCACCGTCAACCCGAACGACCCGGCGGCCTACAAGGCGACCACCGCGTTCGACAACACCCCGTGGCGCTTCGACATGAGCCAGAACGGCAAGCGCATGACGGCAGAAGAATTCGATGCCTGGATGAAGGCCCGCGGTGTGCGCGTGGTCAAGGCACGCCCGGCCGCTGGCGCGGCACCTGCCGCGGCAGCGCCCGCAGCACCTGCAGCCGACGCCAAGTCGGTCGAAAACAAGTAAGCCCTGCGGTCGGGACGGCATGCCCCGGCGACCTGCGCCGGCAACGTCCCGGCAGCGTCAGCGTGGTCCGGGAGCGGCCGGTGCAGTGCGCACGTCCGCTGCCGCATCCGCCAATGCCGCGCCACGCCATGGGCTGGCGCGTGTGCTGTCCAAGCTTGGTGTGTGTTCGCGCACCGAGGCAGCGCGCTGGATTGCCGATGGCCGCGTCAGCGTGTCGGCGCGTGTGGTGCGCGACCCCGAATTTCCGATCCGCGGCGATCAGCAATCGTCCATCACTGTCGATGGGCAGCCGCTTGCGGGGCCGGCACGTTGCTATCTGATGCTCAACAAGCCGCGTGGCGTGGTCACCACCGTGCGCGACGAGCAGGGCAGGGACACGGTCTACCGTTGCTTCGATGGCGCCGGCCTACCGTGGATTGCGCCGGTGGGGCGCCTGGACAAGGCCAGCGAAGGCCTGCTGCTTTTCAGCAACGACCCCCAATGGGCGGCGACGGTGACCGACCCGGCGAGAGGGCCGGACAAGACGTACCACGTGCAGATCGATTGCCGCCCCAGTGCCGCGCAACTGGCGCAGCTGCAGGCCGGTGTGGCAGATGCCGACCCTGAGGGCGAGGGTGTGCTGTTGCGTGCCAAACAGGTCAGCGTGCTGCGCGAAGGCGAGCGCAATGCCTGGCTGGAAATCGTGCTGGACGAAGGCCGTAATCGGCAGATCCGCCGGCTGTTGGCCGCAGTCGATATCGGCGTACTGCGGCTGGTGCGGGTGGCGATCGGCCCGCTGGCGATGGGGGAGCTCGGCAAAGGCGCGTGGCGGATGCTGAGCGCCGAGGAAGTCAGGGCGTTGGTGCCGGCGGCGCGCGCCAGCGCGCCAGACGCGCGCTGAGCAGGGCGCTCACCACTTCGTAAGCGCGTGCGTCGCCGGCGCCGTTGGCATCGTGGCGGCGACCCTTGGCGTGATTGCAGCCGGCACAGGCCAGCGCCAGATTGCGCGCATCGTTGGCATCGCCGCCCACCAGCGCGCACAGCGCCGCCGCCGCGCGACGACCGAACCAGGCCTGCGGCACCACGTGTTCCAGCGTGGTGTGGCCAAGCGGTTCGCCGTCGGCGCGCACTTGCAGATGCCGACGGCAATGCAGGCAGCGTGTCTCCCAATGACCGTCGCGCAGCTGCGCCTGCGCATCGGTCTGCGCCGCCAGCAGCAGCCGTTGGCGCAGCACCGTGCGCATGCTCAGGCGTCGATGACCTTGAGTTCGCGCCCGATCTTGATGAACGCTTCGATCGCTTGATCCAGGTGCTCGCGCGTATGCGCTGCGCTGATCTGGGTGCGAATGCGCGCCTGGCCTTTCGGAACCACCGGGAAGAAAAAGCCGATGGCGTAGATGCCTTCTTCCAGCAAGCGCTCGGCGAATTTTTGCGCCAGCGGTGCGTCGTACAGCATCACCGGGCTGATCGGATGCACGCCCGGCTTGACGTCGAAACCGGCGGCGGTCATGCGGGCGCGGAAATAGGTGGTGTTTTCGACCAGCTGCGTGCGCAGCTCGCCCGCGGCATCCAGCATGTCGAAGGCCTTGATGCCGGCAGCCACCACGTGCGGCGGCAATGAATTGGAGAACAGGTAGGGGCGCGAACGCTGACGCAGCAACTCGATCACTTCGCGCTTTGCGGTGGTGAAGCCGCCGAGTGCGCCGCCCATGGCCTTGCCCAGGGTGCCGGTGAAAATATCGATCTGGTCCAGTACGCCTTTGACCTCGGCCGAGCCGCGGCCGGTGGCGCCGAGGAAGCCGGTGGCGTGGCATTCGTCGATATGCACCAGCGCGTTGTACTTGCGGGCCAGGGCAGTGATTTCGTCGAGCGGGGCGATGAAGCCGTCCATCGAGAACACGCCGTCGCTGGTGATCAGCTTGGTCTTGCAACCGGCGGCGTCGGCGGCCTGCAGCTGCGCCTCCAGATCGGCCATGTCGCAGTTGGCGTAGCGGAAGCGCTTGGCCTTGCACAGGCGCACACCATCGATGATGGAGGCATGGTTGAGCGCGTCGGAAATGATGGCGTCGTGCTCGCCCAGCAGCGGTTCGAACAGGCCGCCATTGGCATCGAAACAGGCCGCGTAGAGGATGGTGTCTTCGGTGCCGAAGAACTCGGCGATGCTGCGTTCCAGTTGCTTGTGCAGGTCCTGGGTGCCGCAGATGAAGCGTACCGAGGCCATGCCGAAGCCGTGGCTGTCCAGCGCGTCCTTGGCGGCCTGGATGATGTCCGGGTGGTCGGCCAGGCCCAGATAGTTGTTGGCACAGAAGTTCAGCACGCGGCGGCCATCGGCCAGGGTGATCTCGGCCGACTGCGGACCGGTGATGATGCGCTCGGACTTGAACAGGCCTTGGGCCTGGATGGCATCCAGTTCGGCGGCGTAATGGGCAGTCAGCGCGGCGGGAGCGGTGGTCATGGCGGTCGCAGTGGCAGAAAGAAGCGCAATTTTAACGATCACGGTGGCATACCACTACGTCATGCAAAATCGGCATAAGAGGCGGCGCTGATGTCATTTCACCGCCTGCGTGCCGCTGCGCAGCATGGCATGCTTGCTGTTCAGCTGTGCTCAACCGGCCAGGAGATCGTCGTGACATACCCCCGTTTCCGTTTTGCCTCCCTTCTTTGCGCCTTGCTGGTCCTGGCCGGGCCGGCTGGCGCGCGCGAGATCGGGCTGCTCAACGTGAGCTACGACCCCACCCGCGAGTTCTACCGTGACTACAACGCCGCCTTCGCCGCGCAGTGGAAACAGCAGCACCCGCAGGACACGGTGACCGTGGAAACCTCGCACGGCGGCTCTGGCAAGCAGGCGCGCGCGGTGATCGATGGCATCGAGGCCGACGTGGTGACCCTGGCGCTGGCCTACGACGTGGATGCCATCGCGCAGAAGGCCAAGCTGATCGATGCCGATTGGGAAAAGCGCCTGCCCGACAACAGTGCGCCGTATACCTCGACCATCGTGTTCCTGGTGCGCAAGGGCAACCCGAAGAACATCCACGACTGGCCGGACCTGCTGCGGTCTGGCGTGGCGGTGGTGACGCCTAACCCGAAGACCTCCGGAGGCGCGCGCTGGAACTATCTGGCCGCCTGGGCGTACGCCGACCACATCTTCAAGGGCGACCGCCAGCGCATCCTGCGCTACATGCAGGCGCTGTTCCGCAACGTGCCGGTGCTGGATACCGGCGCACGCGGTGCCACCACGACGTTCGTGCAGCGCGGCATCGGCGATGTGCTGCTGGCCTGGGAAAACGAAGCGCTGCTGGCGCGCGAGGAACTGGGCAAGGACAAGTTCGAGATCGTGGTGCCGAAGTTGTCGATCCTGGCCGAGCCGTCGGTGGCGCTGGTGGACAAGAACGTTGACAAGCATGGCACCCGCGAGGTGGCCGAAGCCTACCTGCGCGATCTGTATGCGCCTGAAGGGCAGAAGCTGGCAGCCAAGCATTTCTATCGCCCGCGGCATCCCGAATTTGCCGACCCGGCCGACATGGCGCGGTTTCCGGACATCAAGCTGGTGACCATCCAGCAGGCGTTCGGCTCATGGGAGAAGGCGCAGCAGGAGCACTTCGCCGACGGTGGCGTGTTCGACCAGATCCAGGCCAACAAGTAGGCGATGTCGATGTCGGTTGCACCCCACCCAGCGCCGTCATCGCGCCGACGCGTGATGCCGGGGCTGGGCCTGAGTCTGGGCATCACCCTGACCTGGCTTGGCCTGATCGTGTTGATCCCGCTGCTGGGCATCTTCATCAAGACCAGCGGTCTGGGCTGGGAGGGCCTGTGGCGTGTATGGAGCGAGCCGCGCGTGCTGTCGGCGCTGCGGGTGAGCTTCGGCACCGCGTTTGCGGCCGGTGCCTTCAACGCGGTGATGGGCACCTGGGTGGCCTGGGTCTTCGTGCGTTACAGGTTCCCGGGCAAGCGCTTTTTCGATGCGGTGATCGATCTGCCGTTCGCGTTGCCCACCGCGGTGGCCGGCATTGCGCTGACCGCGCTGTACGGCGGCAACGGGTGGGTGGGGCGCTGGCTGGAGGCGATCGGGATCAAGGTGGCTTACACGCAGCTGGGCATCGTGCTGGCGTTGGTTTTTGTGGGCCTGCCTTTCGTGGTGCGGGTGGTGCAGCCGGTACTGGCAGAGAGCGATCGTGAAATGGAGGCTGCCGCCGCCACGTTGGGTGCCTCGCGCTGGCAGACGGTATGGCGGGTGGTGCTGCCGGGGCTGTGGCCAGCGGTCCTGACCGGGTTTGCGCTGGCATTTGCGCGCGGCGTGGGGGAGTACGGCTCGGTGATCTTCATTGCCGGCAACCTGCCCAATTCCACCGAGATCGCCCCGCTGCTGATCACCATCCGGCTGGAAGAATTCGACTACGCCGGCGCCACTGCCATTGCCGCGGCCATGTTGTTGCTGTCGTTCGTGATCTTGCTGGTGGTCAATACGCTGCAGGCACGGCTGCTGCGCTATCAACGGAGGCCCGTATGAACGATGCCGTTTCATCGCTGCCTTCCATGTTGCCTACCCACGCCATGACCAAGCAGGCGCGCCGCATCAGCGATTCGGCCACCAATGAGCCGCGCTGGGTGCAATGGCTGATGATCCTGGGGGCCGTGCTCTTTCTGCTGGCGTTCTTGCTGCTGCCGCTGGTGCTGGTGTTCGCCGAGGCATTGCGTGGCGGTTGGGAAACCTTCCTGCGTGCGGTGGTCGACCCGGACGCGTTGTCGGCGATCAAGCTGACCTTGCTGGTGACGGCGATCGTGCTGCCGTTGAATCTGGTATTCGGCGTGGCCGCGGCGTGGGCCATCAGCAAGCATCAGTTCTGGGGCAAACGTCTGCTGGTCAGCCTGATCGACCTGCCGTTTTCGGTGTCGCCGGTGGTGGCAGGCTTGATCTTCGTACTGATCTTCGGCCGCAGCGGCTGGGCCTGGCCGCTGATCGACGAAGGCTGGCATGTGCAGCTGCCGGTGCTGGGCGAGTTGGTAATTCAGCTGCCGCGGATCGTGTTCGCGTTGCCGGGCATCGTGCTGGCGACCACGTTCGTGACATTCCCCTTCATCGCGCGCGAACTGATGCCGCTGATGGAGCAGCAGGGCAGCGACGAGGAACTGGCGGCACTGAGCCTGGGCGCGAACGGCTGGCAGATGTTCTGGCGGGTGACGTTGCCCAATATCCGTTGGGGCCTGCTGTATGGCGTGCTGCTGTGTGCGGCGCGCGCGATGGGCGAATTCGGGGCGGTGTCGGTGGTGTCCGGGCATATCCGTGGACGCACCAATACGCTGCCGCTGCATGTGGAAATTCTCTACAACGAATATGCCTACAGCGCCGCATTTGCCTGCGCGTCGCTGCTGGCACTGACCGCGCTGCTGACGTTGGCGCTGAAGACGTATCTGGAATGGCGACACGGCGATTCGCTGGCCGCCAACCACCGCCATTGAGGTGACCATGGGCATCCGCATTCACCGCCTGCGCAAGCAGTTCGAGACCTTTACCGCGCTGGACGACATCAATCTGGAAGTGCGCCAGGGCGAGTTGCTGGCCTTGCTTGGGCCCTCCGGCTCGGGCAAGACCACGCTGCTGCGGATCATGGCCGGGCTGGAGCATGCCGATGGCGGCCAGGTGCTGTTCGGCGATGAAGATGCCACCCGCATGAGCGTGCAATCGCGCCGGGTCGGCTTCGTGTTCCAGCACTACGCATTGTTCAAGCATATGGACGTGTTCGAGAACATCGCGTTCGGCTTGCGCGTGCGCCGCGGCAACGCGCGTTGGGCCGAAGCGCGCATCCGTGCGCGCGTGGAGGAATTGCTGGCGCTGGTGCAGCTGCAGGGCCTGGAGCAGCGTTATCCCACCCAGCTCTCCGGCGGCCAGCGGCAGCGCGTGGCGCTGGCGCGCGCGCTGGCGATCGAACCGCGCGTGCTGTTGCTGGACGAGCCATTCGGGGCGCTGGATGCGCAGGTGCGCCGCGACCTGCGCCGTTGGCTGCGCGAGTTGCACGAACGTACCGGCCTGACCACCGTCTTCGTCACCCATGACCAGGAAGAAGCCCTGGAACTGGCCGACCGCGTGGCCATCCTCAACCGCGGCCGCATCGAGCAACTCGACACGCCGGCCATGATCTACGACAAGCCGGCCTCGCCATTCGTGTATTCGTTCGTGGGTGCGGTGAACCGTATCCCCGGGGTGCTGGCGCAGGGGCAGATCCAGGTGGCTGGGCACGCACTTCCCCTGCCCAATGCCGCGCTGGCTGCAGGGCCGGTGGAGGTATATGTGCGGCCGGAAGATCTGGTGCCCGACGAGGCGGGCTGGCCGGCGACGGTGGCGTGGTCGCAGCGCAGCGGCCCACGCCTGCGGCTGCGCGCAACGCTGGAACCGGCGGGCAACGAAGTGGAGGTGGAACTGCCGGCCTCTGCCGGTAGCTTTCAGCCAGGGCAGCAAGTGCGCTTGGCAGCACGGCAGTACGGGATATTTCCCGCGTAAGCGGGCGCCGGCTGAGATCGCAGGGCGCGGGAATGGATGAGCGAGGCGCGTTTCGCCTTTGCTGCGACCAATTCCCACCGCCCGATTTCAACCCCGAACATCAAGATTCGGCGCAAGCGGTCGATGACATCGACACCTGATTCGCGCATGGGCTCTTGAGTGTGTGCGCTGGATCAAGCGAACGCGACTTTCATGTTGCGCTGCAATGACAGTTGGACTAATAAGTCCTTGCAGCCTCGCTTCGCGCCATCCCACCGTTCATCGCTCCAGGAGATGCCCATGAAGTCGTCCCCGCTCGCTTGTTGTCTTTCGTTACTCCTGTTGGGCGTTGCACCGCTTGCGCAGGCGCAGGACGAAGATGCGTCTACATCGCCGTTCAGCGGCACCTTCGCGGTGACCAGCGATTACCTGTTCCGCGGTATTTCGCAGACAAATGAAGAGCCTGCGTTTCAGGCCGGTTTGACCTACAAGACGCCATTCGGGTTGTACCTGGGGACCTGGTCGTCCAACGTCGATTTCGGCGCCGGCGACCCGGATTGGGAAGTGGATGGTTTCGTCGGCTACAACACCGACCTGGGCACCCACTGGAACTTCGACGTCATGATCAACCGTTACCAGTATCTGGGAGCGGGCGCATCCAACTACGCCGAGTTGATCACCAAGACCACGTTCCTGAAGACCTATAGCGTGACGGTCGCCTACACCGACGATCTGTACGGCAGCAAGACCGATGGCTATTACTACGCCTTCGATGCCAACTGGACGTTGCCGTACGACTTTACGCTCGGCGCGCACGCAGGGCACAGCGTCTACACCTCGTCGCTGAGTCAGGTGGACCACGACTACAACGATTTCGGCGTCAACGTCGGCAAGACGTTCGGCCCGCTGGGTTTGAGCGTGGGTTATTACGACACCAGCAAAGCCGCCGAATTCGGCTTCGGTCGTCAGAATTCGCAGAACCATCTGGTGGCAACGGCGACCGTCACCTGGCCGTGATGGCGACTGATTGAAGCGACTCTGACAACGTGCAGAGTCGTCGTCATGCGGGAAGCGTCGACGCACTGGGTTGTCTGCCTCTGCGTCCAAACCAGGTCAAGACTCGAGGCTTGGCTGGTTCGATTCTTGAATGACTGCAGCTTGTGGATCGATCACGTGTGGAGCTGCCGATCGGCGGACCGTCTGCAGGGTCCTTGCCCGCCCACCATCGCGCAGCACGCGGCACGTGCGTCCGTGCAAGCTCCGTGGCGTTGTCCATGCCGCCACGGGTCCCGCGACGGTGAGCGGGCAAGGACCAGTTGAGCTGGTCGGTGCGTCGAGTTCCAAGGAGGCATTCAGTAGACGATCTGCCGCGGTGTGTTCGTTCTTCAATGAATCCACCAGCAACTATCCGGCGCGGTGTCCTTGCCGATTGCGGGACCGTTGGCGGCATGGATGCCGCCATCGCGCCTACATGGACGTACTTGCGGCGTGTCCCGCGAGCGGCGAGGGCACCGCGCAATCGGCCCACTAGGCGTTTATCCAGACCCTAGCCGACCCCGCGTTGCTTGAGACGCTTCGCCAGCTCCTGAAAATCGCTCGCAGCATTTGTCAGCAAGCGCATGTCTTAAAAACGCAAAAGGCGCCTCGCGGGGCCTTTCGCAGATCTGCAGTGTCAGCCGATCAATTCCAGCTCAGCACGACCTTGCCGGCCTTGCCTTCTTCCATCAGGTCGAAGCCCTTCTGGAAATCGTCGATCGGCAGCTGATGGGTCAGCACCTTGTGCAGCGGAAAACCCGACAGCACCAGCTGCGTCATCTTGTACCAGGTCTCGTACATCTTGCGGCCGTAGATGCCCTGCACGGTGAGGCCCTTGAAGATGATCTTGTCCCAGTCGCAACCGGCGCCACGCGGCATGATGCCGAGCATGGCGATCTTGCCGCCGTGGTACATGCAATCGAGCATATCGTTGAACGCACGTGGGTTGCCGCTCATTTCCAGGCCCACGTCGAAGCCTTCCATGTGCAGGTCGGCCATGACGTCCTTGAGCGAGGTCTTGGAGACGTTGACCACGCGCGTGGCCCCCATGTCGGCAGCCAGCTTGAGGCGGAAATCGTTGACGTCGGTGACCACCACATTGCGCGCACCGATGTGCTTGCAGATGCCGGCGGCAATGATGCCGATCGGGCCGGCGCCGGTGATCAGCACGTCCTCGCCGATGACGTCGAATTCCAGCGCGCAGTGCGCGGCGTTGCCGTAGGGGTCGAAGAACGCGGCAAGCTCGGACGGAATCTGGTCCGGGATCGGCCACAGGTTGCTGGCCGGCATCACCATGTATTCGGCGAAAGCGCCGTTGACGTTGACACCGATCCCGACCGTGTTGGGGCACAGGTGCGGACGGCCGCCACGGCAGTTGCGGCAATGGCCGCACACGATGTGGCCTTCGGCCGACACCCGCTGGCCGACCTGATAGCCGGTCACAGCCGAACCGAGCTCGGCCACGCGGCCGACGAATTCATGACCGATGGTCAGGCCCGGCCTGATCGTGCGCTGGCTCCACTCGTCCCACAGGTAGATGTGCAGGTCGGTGCCGCAAATGGCGGTCTTTTCCAGCTTGATCAGCACCTCGTTGGGGCCGGGCGTCGGCACTGGCACCTGTTCCAGCCAGATGCCCTTGTTCGCTTCGCGCTTGACCAGCGCCTTCATCGTCTGCGCCATCTGGCGGAACCTGCTGAGTGAAAGTAAGCCGGCGATTATAGGCGTCGCGGCCTGTATGCCATGCGGCGGTGCGGGAATGGACGTGATGCCGCCCTGGATCCACGGTGGGGTGGGGCAGGGCCGGTCCGGCCCGTGCCCGTTGCGAAGAAGCTGGCACCTAGGCGCAGGATGAGAGCCACGCTCCAGACCTGCCGCCGCCTGCCAGGGCTAGCGCGTTGGCCAAACGGCAGGCGTGCGTCATCGGCGCCAGCACCGCTCCAATGCTTGTCAGCCGCGCCTAGAACTTCACATCCAGGCTCATGAAGTACTGCCGCGGTGCGCCGACCACCATGGTCTGGTTGTAGCCATCCGGATCGGAGGCGACATAGCCGTTGGTGCCGGTGCTGGCGAAGTAGCGCTTGTCGGTGAGATTGCTGATGTTGAGCGCCAGCGCCACATCGGCCACCCCGCCGACACGGCCGAAGTCGTAACGTGCCCCGGCATTGAACAGCCAGTAGGACGGCACCTGCGAATCGTTGAGGAAGGTGATGTAGCGCTTGTCCACGTACTTGCCGTCCAGATCCAGGCGCAGGTTGCCGATCTGGTAGCTGGCGCTGGAAGAGAACATCAACGCCGGGATGCCCACCACGTCCTTGCCGGAGGTGGCGACCACGCCGTTGTTGAGGTAATCGTCCTGGTAACGCGAGCGATTCCACGACAACGAGTTCAACCAGCTCACTCCTTCGGTCGGGCGCCACATCAGTGCCAGATCCGCGCCGGCGCTGTGCACCGCACCGACGTTGCTCAGGATCGAGGCGCAGGTCTGCACCGCGGTGCACGGCGAGGTGGTCAGCAGGCGGTTGGAGAACTTGGTGAAATAGGCGTCGGCCGAGAGCTGGAACTGCGCATCCTGCACGCGGTAACCCACCTGCACGGTCTGCGATTGTTCCGGTTCCAGCGTGGAGCGGCTGCGGTCGAACGCCGCCTGCGAGGTGGCGAACGGGGTGAAGCCGAACGCCGCGATGTTCTTGCTGTAGGACGCGTACAGGTCTTGGCGTTCGTCGAGCTTGTAGTTGATGCCCACTTGCGGCAGGAAATTATCTTCGGCGCGAATGCGGCCTTGCGCCAGTGCGGTGGTCGGCACCAGCGATTGTGCGCGCGTGGTGGTGCTGAGCGCCTTTGCGCCGTAGTTGAGGGTCAGACGGTCGTCGAGCAAGCGCACGGTGTCCTGTAGATACAGCATGCGGGTCTGGGTGGTGTAGCGCTGCAGGAAGTCGCGACGGAACGGGGTCTGTGCCTCGTATACGTTGTACAGCGAGGTGTAACCTTCGTTACCAAGCGCGAAGTAATTGCGGCCCTGCGTGGTGCGCGCGTTTTCTGCCCATGCGCCCACTTCCAGATCGTGATTGCCCCACGACCATTTCAGTGCGCTGGTCCCGCCGAAGCGATCGAGGCCGTAGTCGGTGGTGCGCATCGACAGCGGCATCTGCGCGGAGGTGGGCACATACGGTGTCACCCATTGGCCTTCGCCACGATTGCCGTGGTAATAGCCGCTGGCATCGAGCGTGGCACCGCCGAAGACAAACGTGCCCGACAAGCCCGCCAGGTTGTCGCGACGCAGTCCGCCGCCGGCGTAATAGCTGGCGTCGAGCCAGCTGTAGTCGCTGGGCAGACCGGCAAGCGATTGCGGGTAGCCGTTGGCCACGCCGCTGGTGGCCCCGGTGTTCTGGTAGGCGCGCGCCATCTGCACGGCAGTGGCCCAATCCGGTTGCAGGTAATCGTAGTCCCAGCCGAGCGCGCGCTGGCTGGTCAACGACAGATCCATGTAGTCGTATTCCTTGCGCCGCGAGGTATCGACGAACAGGCTCAGGCGGTTGCCGTCGCCCCACTGGTACACCGTCTTGAGATTGGCCTGTTCGGATGTCTGATCGCCATAGCCCTTCCATTTGTCGGTGCTGGCATTGGCATACGACAGATACGCCGACAACCCATCGCGATCGCCGGTGTCGGCGCGCACGAAGGTGCGGCGCGTTGCATCGCTGCCCACTGTCTGCACCGACCGTGCGCCAGGCGTGGTCTGCGGGTCGGCCGAGTAGAACTGCATGGTGCCGCCGAGATTGGTGTTGGACGCAGTGCCTAGTGCACCGGCGCCTTGCGCAATTTCCACCGAACCGAGGTTTTCCGAAATGATGGCGCGCGTAATGTGCAGGCCATTGGTCACGCCATAGCTCATGTTGCCCAGTGGAATGCCGTCGAGCGTGTAACCCAGGCGGCTTTGGTCGAAGCCATGCAGGGTCACCTGCGTGGACCATTCGTAGGTGCCGAATGGATCGGCGGACTGGAACTGCACGCCAGGCAGTTTTTCCACTGCCTTGAATGCGCTGCTGCCGGGCGTCAGCTGCTCGATGTCCTGCTGGCTGATGCGTTGCACCTGGCGCGTGCTGCCTTGCGACACCACATTGATTGCATCCAGTTGCGTTGCATTGGCGGCGTCGGCCACAGGTGTCGCTGCCTCCGCTGCCGGAGCAACGGCAACCGGCTCAGCCGGCGACGCGGCCTGCGAAACGACGGGAAGCAGCGTTGCCAGGGCAAGCGCCAGCGGTGTGACATGAAAGCGACGAGCGGAAGTCATGGGGGAGTCCTGTTCGGCCACGGCTGAGGGCGGACGCACGGTGCAAAGCCGGCGTTTCGCGACGCAGGGTGTCAACGGCTCATGAAACATTGATGACGATCGCTGTCGCAAAACTGTCGCGCTCGCCCGCTATACGTGTCGTGTCCAACCGCGCTGCGCGGTGAAAAAAGCACCATTTTTTGCAGGTTCTGCCGCCATGACCTCTTCCTCTTCCTCTTCGCGTCGCGATTTCCTCAAGCGCGTCGCTGCGCTCACTGCTGCCGGCGCCTTGCCGTCTTCGATCGGCCGTGCGCTCGCGCTGCCGGCCAACGCGCGGACCGGCACGTTGCGCGATCTCGAACATGTGGTGATCCTGATGCAGGAAAACCGCTCGTTCGATCATTATTTCGGCGCGCTACGTGGCGTGCGTGGCTTTGGCGATCCGCGCGCGCTGCAACTGCGCGATGGCCATCCGGTATGGAGTCAACCCACGTCCGATGGACGACGCTTGCTGCCGTTCGCGTTCGATTCGCAAAATACCTGCGCGCCCTTGATCAAGAGCCTGGATCATTCCTGGAAGGCCGGTCACGGGCAGGACCCGGCACGCTGGGCCGAATACGATGCGTGGGTGCCGTACAAGGGGGAATTGACGATGGGATACTTCCAGCGTCACGACATCCCGTACTACCACGCGCTGGCCGACGCGTTCACCATCTGCGACGGCTATTACTGCTCGCTGCACGGGCCGACCAATCCCAATCGCATGTATCTGTTCACCGGTACCAGCGGCCCAAGCGTGGGCAACGTCGGCGCGCAGGCGGTGACCAATGCCGACGATGGCAACTGGACCGCCGACATGGCGCGCGACAAGCCCGGCTACGCTGCACTGCAGTGGACCACGTACGCGCAGCGTTTGCAGGCTGCCGGCGTGGACTGGCGCGTGTATCAGGAATACGACAACTTCGGCTGCAACTCGCTGGCATACTTCTCGCACTATCGCGATCTACGCACCGACGACGAACGGTACCGGCGTGCACGTGCGTGCGTGCCCGGGTCCACCGCGGACAATGCCGCCACCACCCAGGCCGAGCATCTGGTCGCCGCGATCGCTGCCGATGTGCAGGCCAATCGCCTGCCGCAGGTGTCGTGGGTCATCCCGCCCACCGCGTACTGCGAACATCCCGAAGCGCCGCCTGCCTATGGCGAGTCGCTGGTGGCGCGTCTGATCGATGCGCTCACCGCCAATCCCGAGGTGTGGGCCAAGACGGCACTGATCATCAATTACGACGAGAACGACGGCTTCTTCGATCACGTGCCCGCGCCGTTGCCGGCAGTGGACGCACGCATGGGGCGCAGCAATGTCGACACGCGTGGCGAGGTCTACGATGGCGTGCCGATCGGCCTGGGCATTCGCGTGCCGATGCTGGTGATCTCGCCGTGGACACGTGGTGGCTGGGTCAACTCGCAGGTGTTCGATCACACCTCGGTCCTGCGTCTGCTGGAACGCCGCTTCGCGGTGGCCGAGCCGAACATCAGCCCATGGCGGCGTGCGGTCAGTGGCGATCTCACCAGCGTGTTCGACTTCCGCAAACCGGACGATTCGGCGTTGAGCGCATTGCCGTCGGTCGAGGACTATCGCGCACGTACCGCTGCCGTGCGCGACAAACCGCTACCGTCGGTGCCTGCCGCCGCAGCGATGCCGCGGCAGGAACCGGGGCAACGGCCAGCGCGCGCATTGCCGTATGCCTTGCAGGTGCATGCACGCGTGCAGGAGGGCGCCCCCGTGCAGTTGCAGTTCGTCAACAGCGGCGCGGCGGCCGCGGCGTTCAACGTCTACAGCAGCGCGGCCAGTGGCGGCCCCTGGTATTACACGGTGCTGCCCGGCACGCAGCTGGAGGATGCGCCGGTCGGGGCCACGCACGCGGGTGCATACGCCTTGCGCGTGCACGGGCCGAATGGCTTCTTGCGCGAGTTCGCCGGGCAGGTGCCAAGTGCCTCTGCGCCATCGGCCGCGCCATGGGTGGAGGCGCGGCAGGAGGGCGACGCCTTGGTGCTGGAAATCGGCAATGCCGGGCAGCGCGCCTGCACCGTGCAGCTGCGTGCGCTGGACTACGCGGACCCAGATGCGCGCACCTTGCCGCTGGCCGCAGGTCAGCGCGAGACCATTCGCCTGGCGCTTGCCGCCAGCGATCACTGGTACGACCTGGTGGTGGAACAGCCGGGCAGCGCGTTCCGCCGCCGGCTGGCCGGGCATCTGGAAACCGGCAGGCCCAGCCGCAGCGACCCCGCGTTCGGCCGCGCCTAGGCGGGCGCCCGGCCGCGGTAGCTGCAGGCGAACCGCGGGCGCCTGCTGCGCGGCACACGTGCGCGCGTGGGGAAAGGGCGCGCGCCGATCCTGTCATCGGCCGTGGGTTTGCCAGCAGACGTTGGCGTTACACTGTAACGACAATAACCCTTGGGGCTGTCGATGCGTCCGAACCTGTTCGCTGTTTCCGTGCTGGCCACGCTGGCTGTCGTTTCGTCTGCACAGGCGGGCGAGGGGATGTGGGTTCCACAACAGCTGCCCGAGATCGCCGGGCCCCTCCAGCAAGCAGGCTTGCGGCTTTCGCCGCAGCAGCTGGCCGACCTGACCGGCGATCCGATGGGCGCCGTGGTCGCCCTGGGTGGTTGCACCGCCAGCTTCGTCTCGCCGCAGGGTCTGGTCGTCACCAACCACCACTGTGCCTATGGCGCGATCCAGCTCAACTCCACCGCGCAAAAGAACCTGATCAAGGACGGGTTCAACGCTGTACGTCCCCCCGACGAGCTCAGCGCAGGTCCCAGTGCGCGTATCTACGTGCTTGATGCCATTACCGACGTCACGGCACCGGCAAGGGCAGCGATGGCCACTGCAGGCGACGATGCGCTCAAGCGCACGCTGGCCCTGGAGGATTTCAGCAAGCAACAGATCGCGTCCTGCGAAGCGCAGCCCGGTTACCGCTGCCAGTTCTTCAGTTTTGCCGGGGGCAACGCCTACCGGTTGTTCAAGAACCTGGAGATCAAGGATGTGCGCCTGGTCTATGCACCGCCCGGCAGCGTGGGCAAGTTCGGCGGCGACATCGACAACTGGATGTGGCCGCGCCACACCGGCGATTTCTCGTTCTATCGCGCCTATGTCGGCAAGGACGGCACGCCTGCTGCCTACGCCAAGGACAATGTGCCCTATCAGCCCAAGCACTTCCTGAAGTTCGCCGACCAGCCGCTGGGCGCTGGCGACTTCGTGATGGTGGCCGGCTATCCGGGCCGCACCAATCGCTACGCGCTGGCTGCCGAATTCGACAACACCGCCAGCTGGACCTACCCGGTGGTCGGCCAGCAATTGAAGGACGTGATCGGCCTGATCGAACAGGCAGGCAAGCAGGATCCCGACATCCAGGTGAAATATGCCAGCACCGTCGCCAGCCTCAATAACTCCGCCAAGAACTTCGACGGGCAACTTGAAGGTTTCAAGCGCATCAATGCGCAGGCCACCAAGCAGGCCGACGAAGCGGCCGTGCTGGCCTGGCTCAAGGGGCGGGGTGCGAGCGGGCGTAATGCGCTTGCCGCGCACGACACCTTGGTCAAGCTGCTCAAGCAGACCCAGGCCACGCAACAGCGCGACTTCGTGCTGCGCCAGTTCGACTCCACCGGCACGGTGGGTGCCGCGGTGACGCTGTACCGGCTGGCGCTGGAGCGTGCCAAGCCCAATGCGCAACGCGAATCCGGGTACCAGGACCGCGACCTGCCGTCGATCGAAGCGACGATGAAGCAGATGGAGCGCCGTTACGTGCCGGCCATGGATCGTCAGCTGCAGCAGTACTGGCTCAGCCAGTACCTGAAGCTGCAGGCCAACCAGCGCATCGCCGCGCTGGACCAGTGGTTGGGCGGTCGCGATGCGGCGGCCGTGCAGGCGGCCGTGGGCAAGCTCGATGGCACGGCGTTGGGGAGCACGCAAGCGCGGCTGACGTGGCTCGCCGCCGACCGGGCCGCCTTCGAAGCCAGCACCGACCCGGCGATCCAGTACGCCGTGGCGGTGACACCGGCCCTGTTGCAGATCGAGCGCGAGGACAAACTGCGTACCGGCGAGCAGCTCAAGGCGCGGCCGGTGTATCTGCAAGCCCTGGCCGACTACAGGAAGAGCCGGGGCGAATCGGTCTATCCGGATGCCAACCTGTCGCTGCGCATCACCTTCGGCAACGTCAAGGGCTACGCCCCGAAAGATGGCGTGGCCTACACACCGTTCACCACGCTGGAAGGGGTGGTCGCCAAGGAGACCGGCGCCGATCCGTTCGATTCGCCCAAGGCCCTGCTGGATGCGGTCAAGGCCAAGCGCTACGCCGGGCTGGAGGACAAACGCCTGGGCTCGGTGCCGGTCAATTTCCTGTCTGACCTGGACATCACCGGCGGCAACTCCGGTTCGCCGGTGATGGACGCGCAAGGCAAGCTGGTCGGCCTGGCATTCGACGGAAATTGGGAGTCGGTGAGCAGCAACTGGATCTTCGACCCGGCAATGACCCGCATGATTGCCGTGGACAGCCGCTATCTGCGCTGGATCATGACCGAGGTCGCTCCGGCGCCACAGCTGTTGAAGGAGCTAGGCGTGCGCTGACGCGGCGCCGGTGCGGCAGGGGTTATCATGCGGTCCCGTTTTCGCTGCGGCGAGCGGGCCCCTCCCCCAAGGAACTCCCAGCGCATGCGCATCCTGCTTGCTCGTCACGGCGAGACGCCGTGGAACGCCGAAGGCCGTTACCAGGGCCAGATCGATATTCCGCTTTCGCCGGTTGGCGAAGGCCAGGCGCGCGCATTGGGCGAACGGCTGCACACGCTGCAGATCGACCGCGCGGTGGCATCGCCGTTGTCGCGTGCTCAGGCCACTGCCAAGGCCGCGCTGGGCGCGTCGCGTCAAGCGCTGCTGCAGACCGATGCCGACCTGCAGGAAATTGCGCACGGCGAGTGGGAGGGCCTGCTGGCCAGCGAGATCAACGACAAGGATCCCGCACGTCTGCGCGCCTGGCGCGAAGAGCCCGATACCGTGTTGATGCCGGGTGGCGAATCGCTGCGTCAGGTGCTCGATCGCAGTTGGCGCGGCCTGGTGCGTGCCACCGATGGGCTGGGCGCGCACGAAACCTTGCTGGTGGTTGCGCACGATGCGGTCAATCGCGTGATCCTGTGCAAGATCCTGGGCCTGCCGTTGTCCAAGCTATGGAGCTTCCGCCAGGCCCCGACCACGCTGAACCTGCTCGAAGGCGATGACGTGGAGCATCTCGAAGTGGTGCGCCTCAACGACTGTGCGCATCACACACCGTTCTTTGGTGAGGCAAAGCATCGGGCGTTGTAAGGCGAGGCAAGGACGCTGGATCACCAATGACACGCCATGTCGTTGCAGGTGCCAAAATGCCGAACGTCGTTGATACACGCTTGCAGGTTTGGGTGAGTTGGTGGAACAGGCCTCGGTGCGGTTGCGTAGTCAACGCTCCGTGTCGGGGCTGCGTCTTGGGGTGATCGCTAAACGTCCTGGGATGCGCTGGTGACGGCGTTCGCACCATGCGCGATCAACCGAGCTGCGTCGTACTAACCAAGCACGCGCGATACATCCAACACCGACGTGGCGTGCGTTGCGCAAGCGCAAATGGCGATAATGTGCCCCTCTCTGCGCAGCCCTCCCCATGAACGCAACCGACTCCCTCTCCGCCTGGCTCGCCTATATCGAGCAGCAGCATCCCAGTGCCATTGCGATGGGCCTGGAGCGTGTGCGCGCGGTTGCGGCGCGGTTGCAGCTTGCCGCGCCGGCCACGCATGTCATCGTCGTGGGTGGGACCAATGGCAAGGGCTCGACGGTGGCCTTCATCGAGGCGATCGGGCGTGCTGCCGGCTGGAAGGTGGGGGCCTACACATCGCCGCATCTGCTGCGCTACAACGAGCGCGTGCGCATCGATGGCGAAGAGGCCAGCGACGCGCAGCTGGTCGACGCGTTTGCAGCGGTCGAAGCAGCACGCGGCGACACCGCGTTGACCTATTTCGAGTTCGGTACGCTGGCGGCGCTGTGGTTGTTTCAGCAGTCGGCGCTGGAGTTGGCGGTGCTGGAAATCGGCCTTGGCGGGCGCCTGGATGCGGTCAACATCGTCGATTCGGATGTGGCGGTGATCACCACGGTCGATCTCGACCACACCGACTGGCTGGGCGAGGACCGCGAGGCCATCGGCGCCGAGAAGGCCGGGATTATCCGCGCCTGGAAGCCGGTGGTGCTGGGCGAGATCGACCCGCCGTCCAGCGTGCTGCGTCGCGCCTACCAGCTGGGTGCCAATGCCATCCGTGCCGGCAGCGATTATTTCTTCGAGCCGATCGACACACCGCACGCCGAGAGCCCGCAACCAGACGCGCCGCGCTGGCGCTGGCGCGATGTGGCAGTGACGTTGGAACTACCGATGCCGGCACTGCGTGCGCCAGTGCAGCTGGCCAACGCGGCTGCCGCGATCGCCGCGTTGCAGGCATTGCCGGTGGAAGTGCCCGACGCGGCCTGGGCGCAGGGCATCGGCAACGCGCAAGTGGCCGGGCGACTGCAGCGGCTTGAGGCCGACGGCGTGCAGGTATTGCTGGATGTCGGACACAACCCGCAGGCCGCACGCGCGCTGGCCGCCGCGCTCGGTACGCAGGCGCATGCCGGCCGCACCTATGCGATCTACGCCGCATTGGTCGACAAGGATGTGCTGGGCGTGGTGGAGGCAGTGGCTGGGCAGATCGACCACTGGGCGCTGGCGGGGCTGGAAGGCGCGCGCGGCCAGTCGGCGCAGGCATTGCAGGCCCGTCTGCAAGGCAGTGCCGCCGCGCAGGCGCCGTGTCATCGCGATGTTGCCAGTGCAGTGCGCGCGGTTCTGGACACGGCTAGCCCCGGCGACCGCGTGCTGGTGTTCGGCTCGTTTCACACCGTGGCCGACGCGCTCGACGCACTTCATTCAGCCCGCTGAGGTCGTCGGGGTGGCGCCGGCCTTATAATCGCCGCGGCACCCCGCCACGCCGCCTCTCGTCTCTTCCGTGGATACTGCTCTGAAACAGCGACTGATTGGCGCCATCGTTCTGGTGGCGCTTGCCGTGATCTTCCTGCCGATGCTGGTCAAGGGCCCCGCGCCGTCGAGCGGTGTGGCCGATGTACCGCTCGAGGCGCCCGCAGCGCCCGCCAATGGCGAGTTCGAAACCCGCGAATTGCCGCTGGTCACCCCGGGCAATGCGCCGGCCGGTGGGGCGCTAGGCATGGCCGGCGCACCGGCGCCGGTGCAGAACAACCCCAATGCCGCCGATCTGGCCGCTCCGTCCAGCACGCCCTCGGCTCCGGAAGTGGCTGCCGGCAACTACGCAGTGAATTTTGGTGCATACGCCACCAGCGCCGACGCCGACGCGGTGATTGCGCGGCTCAAGCAGGCGCAATTGCCCGGCTTCAGCGAAAAGACCCAGATCAACGGCCGCCCCGCCTGGCGCGTGCGCGTGGGGCCGTATGCCGACCAGGCGCAGGCCGAATCGGCCCGGCTGCAGGCAGTGAAGGTACGCAGCGACGTCAACGCCCAGGTGGTGACGTTGGACGCCAACGCCGCCGCGCCGGCGCCTGTCGCCAGCGCACCGGCGCCTGCGCCTGCCGTCAAACCCGGCAGCAGCGTCGCCGCCGCCAGCACCACCGCACCGACAAAGACCGAAAGCCTGCCGCCGGAGCCCGCCAAACCGGTGGCCGCCGCGCCCAAGCCGGCCGAGGTGGCCAAGCCCGTGCCGGCCAAGCCTGAGGTCACCAAGCCCGCCCCCGCCAAGCCCGAGCTTGCCGCCAAGCCTGAGCCCGCCAAGCCGGTGGCCACCGCGCCGGCAGCGCCTGCGGCCAGTGCGGTCGGGTTTGCAGTGCAGCTGGGCGCGTTCGGTCGTGCCGAAGATGCCGATGCCTTGCGCGACCGCGTGCGCGCCGCCGGCTTCAGTGCCTTCGTCGAACAGGTGCGGACCGACAAGGGCGCGTTGAACCGCGTGCGCGTCGGCCCGGTCGCCAATCGCAGCGATGCCGAACAGTTGCGTGCCCAGTTGGCAGCCAAGGTCGGTATCTCCGGCATGGTACGTCCGCATCCGTAACCGCCATGCCGGCCGCAAGCAAACGCGGCCGCCGCGCAGGTGGCAGCCGCTCGTACACTGCACTGCCGGCGGACCGTCACGTGTCTGCCAACTGCCTGCACTGCGCGCCTGCAGCTGCTGGATTTTCCAACGCCTCGCACCCATGGAGGGGAGGGCAATGACGACCGAGCCCAATTGCATTCACGGCGCGCGCGCCACGCGGAGAGGTTGCCCATGATCGACATGGTGCTGGGCGTCATCATTCTGGTGTCGGCCCTGTTGGGCTTGTTGCGCGGCTTTGTGGCCATCGTGGTGGGTACGTTGTCATGGTTGCTGGCCGGCTGGGCCACCTTCATGTTCGGCGGCGCGGCCGCGCGCTGGCTGGCCGATGGCAAGCACCCGTCTGCGACCGAATCGTTCGGCGGCTACGCCATGGTGTTCGTCGGTGTGCTGATCAGCGTGGCGGTGATTGGCATGGTGATCCGCGCGGGCGTGGATGCGATCAAGCTCGGCGGCACCGACCGCATGCTCGGGTTCGGCCTGGGCGTGGTGCGCGGTGCGTTTCTGGCCAGCGTGCTGGTGCTGCTGATGGGCTTCACCCCGCTGCTGCGCGAGCCGGCATGGCGCCAGTCGGTGCTGCTGCCCATGCTGCAGCCGGGCGCGGGCTGGATGCGGGCACAACTGCCGGCCTGGCGAATGCCATCGATGGAGATGCCATCAATGGAACTCGGCAACTTGCCCACGGAGTTGGGGAAGTTGCCTTCGGCAGGCGATAATACGGACCTGGGCAAGGCACTTGGCGGTTCCGGGCTGAGCGACACCATCACCCGTGCGCTTGGCAACCCCGGCAAGACGGCTGGCGACGGACGTGATCCGACGCAGGCGATGCCGGCCAACATCGATCCGGCGCAGGTTCGCGGCGGAGAAAGCGACCCGGCTCGGGTCGAATCCCAAGGCCAGGCACGGCCACCTTCACAGTAACGGCGCAAGCCGAAGCGGAGAACGCGCACCATGTGTGGCATCGTCGGTATTGTCGGCAACCAGAACGTCGCCGGGCAGCTATATGACGGCCTGACCGTCCTGCAGCATCGTGGGCAGGACGCCGCGGGCATCGCGACCGCAGATGGCACGCGCCTGCGCGTGCAGAAGGCCAACGGCCTGGTGCGCGACGTCTTCGACGAAAAGAAGATGGCGGTGCTGGAAGGGCGCGTCGGCATCGCCCATTGCCGCTACCCGACCGCAGGCTCGGAAGGCATGGACGAGGCGCAGCCGTTCTACGTCAATTCGCCCTACGGCATCGCGCTGGCGCACAACGGCAACCTGATCAACACCGAGGCCTTGCGCCAGCAGGTGTTCGAAGCCGACCGCCGCAACATCAATACCGATTCGGACAGCGAAGTGCTGTTGAACGTGTTCGCCTACGAGCTGGACGCGCAGCGCATGCTCACCCCTGAAGCGGCGATCCGCGCGGTGGCCGGCGTGCACCGCCGTTGCAAGGGCGGTTATGCGGTGGTCAGCGTGGTGCTGGGCCTGGGCCTGGTGGCGTTCCGCGACCCGCACGGCATCCGCCCGCTGGTGCTGGGCAAGCGCGAACACGCCGAAGGCACCGAATACATCGTGTCCTCCGAGTCGGCAGCGCTGGATATCCTCGGCTACCAGCGGATGCGCGATGTGCGCCCGGGCGAAGCGCTGGTGATCACCGCGCGCGGCGAGCTGTTCTCGGAAGTCTGCGCCGCGCCGACCAACAACGCGCCGTGCATTTTCGAGTACGTGTATTTCGCGCGCCCCGATTCGATGATCGACAACATCTCGGTGCACAAGGCGCGCATGCGCATGGGCCTGAAGCTGGGCGAAAAGATCCTGCGCCTGCGACCGGACCATGACATCGACACCATCATTCCGATCCCGGACACCTCGCGCGATGTGGCGCTGGAGATGTCCAACGTGCTCGGCGTGAAGTACCGCGAGGGCTTCGTCAAGAATCGCTACGTGGGCCGCACCTTCATCATGCCGGGGCAGGGCGAACGGCAGAAATCGGTGCGCCGCAAGCTCAATCCGATCCATCTGGAATTCCGTAACCGTGTGGTGCTGCTGGTGGACGATTCCATCGTGCGCGGCACCACCAGCCGGCAGATCGTGCAGATGGCGCGCGATGCCGGTGCGCGCAAGGTGTACCTGGCCTCGGCCGCGCCGCCGGTGCGTTACCCCAACATCTACGGCATCGACATGCCGGCGGCCGAAGAGCTCATCGCACATGGCCGCAGCGAGCTGGAAATCCAGGAGTTTCTGGGCTGCGACTGGCTGATCTACCAGGATCTGGAAGACCTGGAAGTGGCAGTGCGCGAGGGCAACCCGGACATCAAGCAGTTCGATTCCTCGTGCTTCAACGGCGAATACATCACCGGCATCGAGCCGGGGTATTTCGAACGCATCCAGCAGCTGCGCTCGGACGATGCCAAGAAGCGTCGCCGCGCCTGAGTCACCGAACCAGGGCGGCCGATTGGCCGCGCTGGTTGGCGTGCGGAGAGGGTCGGCGAGGTGCGGCAAACAAAACACCGCAGCTATCGACACGCTCGATGAAGCGCGCCTGCGCAACGGGCAGCTACCTGCGGCCGAACATGTGCAAGCGCAGTGCGTTTCTGCAGCGCGCCAGTGCCCCGTGCGGCCAACGGCGTGAGCAGCGATCCGTTCGCAAGCGCGGATCTGTTCGACGCTGCGCGCCTGTGCCTGGACCAGGCCGACCCGCGACAGAAAGTCGCGCTGACCCAGCACTACGCGGCCGCCTTTCGCGAAGGCGTCTTGACGCTCGATCCGGCAGCGCCTGCGCCTGCGCCGATCCGTATGCCAGGCCGTCCGGCCACGCCACTGCTGGTGCATCCGCGCCACTTGCCGCGCCGTGGACTGGGCACGCCGGAAGGGCGCGCTGCGTTTATCCATGCCATTGCGCACATCGAACTCAACGCCATCGATCTGGCCTGGGATGCGGTGTATCGCTTTCGCGGGCTTCCCGCGGCGTTCTATGCCGATTGGGTCGCGGTCGCCGACGATGAATCGCGCCACTTCATGCTGCTGCGCGCACGATTGCAGGCGCACGACCACGACTACGGCGATTTCGCCGCGCATAACGGGCTGTGGGAAATGTGCGAGAAGACTGCACACGACGGCCTGGCGCGCATGGCCCTGGTGCCGCGCGTGCTCGAAGCGCGCGGCCTGGACGTGACACCGGCGATGATCGTCAAACTCCGTTCGCTCGGCGACGCTGCCACTGCCGAGGTGCTCGAAACCATCCTGCGCGAAGAGGTGGCGCACGTGGCCGCCGGCTCGCGTTGGTACCGGTGGTATTGCGAGCAGGCCGGTGTCGAACCGCGCGCACGCTTCAAGGCGCTGCTGCGCGAATACGCTGGCGGGTATCTGCATGGGCCGTTCAATCTGCAGGCGCGCCTGCTTGCCGGTTTCGACGAGGACGAGCTGGCCGACCTGGTGGAGCAGGCTGGCTGAGCGTGCCTGCACGGGAGCCGCGAATCTGCGTTCGTGACCTGTGAATCTACCTGACGCATGCGTGCGCGGATTCCGATGACGCCACACACGCCGCGTCACGCGCCACAGCTTGGAGCGCACCTTCACGTCATGGCCGATGAGGCGGGCATCGATGCACGCGATGCCATGCATGACGACCTGGCGTCACTCGCCATCTGCACCGACGCCGACGCGGCGCGGTGTCCACGACACAGGCGAGGATCGACGAAGCCAATCGCGGGGCGGACGCAATCGGGTCCATGTGCATCGATCCGTAGGGCGACGCAGGATCACCGTATTGTCCGTGAAGACCGCTTGTGCTCGTTTGACGCACGCCTTCAACGCGCGCGCTTTCAGTACGACTGTGCGCTGGTTCCCGTTCGACAGCTGCTGGAATCGCATCCAGGGATTGGTAAACATCACAGAAACATAATTTTCCGTTGCAACAACTTGCATTCTGTGCAGTGCCACGCGCCCTAATGGCGTCCCGGGGACAGGGGCCCGGTGTTTCACATCCGTAACTTTCATGTCTTAGGAGAGAAAGACGATGAAGTCGAAGTCGATGTGCACCACGGTCGGTCTGATTGCCATGTGCCTGGCCGGCTCGGCCGCCGCTGCCGGCAAGCCGTTGTATCAAACCGGCCCTGCGCTGAGCCGCAGTGCCGCCGCCACCGCTGCAGCCGAACCTTCGCTGCAACGCCTGTTGAGCGCCCCGTCCACTGCCAACGCGCAGGTGGTTCAGCTCGATGCCGGCGCGGTAACCGCCTCGGAAAAATTGCTGGAGCTACAGCTGGATGGCCAGACCATCACCGCCACCCAGGCCAAGGTCGATGCCCTGGAGGGTGGCGACAGCGTCTGGTACGGCAACCTCGGGCCGCGTGCCGGCACCCGCGCACGCACGCTCTCGGGCGTGGACCCGCTGAACTCGGCCATCTTGGTGCGCAGCGGCGACACCGTGACCGGCACGATTCGCTACGCCGGCAAGCTCTATCGCCTGCGTCCGCTGGCCGATGGCCGCCACGTGCTGGTGCAGGTGGATGAGCAGCGCATGCCGCAGGAGCATCCGGCCGAATACAGCCTGCTGCCGAAGTTCGACATGCCCGGCGACGGACGCGTGACTGCCGCTGCTGCCTCATCAGGTAGCCCGGCCACCATTCGCGTGCTCGTGGTGGCCACCAACAAGGCCGTGACCGCTTACGGCGGCAACATGCAGTCGCTGGTGCAACTGGCGGTGGCCGAAGCCAACCAGGGCTACATCAACAGCAACGTGGGTATCACCTTGCAGCTGGCGCGCTACGAGACCACCAGCTACACCGAGACCGGCAACTTCACGACCGACCTGCAGCGTTTCCGCGTGACCAACGACGGCTATATGGACAGCATCCACACCAGCCGCAACACCTACACGGCCGATGTGGGAGTCATCGTGCTGGACAACAGCAGCTACTGCGGCCTGGCGTCGGGTATTGGCTCTAACGCCGCGAGCGCATTTGCGTCGGTGTACTGGGATTGCGCCACCGGCTACTACAGCTTCGCTCATGAAATCGGGCATCTGCAAAGCGCACGCCACGACGCCACCAACGACCCGAGCACCTCCCCGTATGCGTATGGCCACGGCTACCGCTACGGCAACAGCTGGCGCACCATCATGGCCTACGACTGCACCAGCGGTTGCCCACGCCTGAACTACTGGTCCAACCCCAACATCAGCTACAACGGCGTGCCCATGGGCAATGCCAGCACCGCCGACAACCAACGCGTGCTGGTCAATACCAAGGCCACGATTGCGGCCTTCCGTTGAGCGGTTGTTGACCGATCCAAGCCCGGCCCGGCACCGCAAGTGCCGGGCGTTTTGGCTACACCCGCGCGCATGGATCGCGCAGACTAGGCGCACCGCCGGTGACTGCCGGCCTTGTCCTGTCGAGCGGAGCCCTCATGTCCACGTCTCTGCGTCATGCGCTTGTGTTCCTGGCCGCGCTGACGGTTGCCGGATGCAAGCAGCAACCGGCCGACCCTGTCGCCACGCAACCCAAACCTGCCGTGAGCGCACCGGCGCCACCCCCCGGCGGCGACGCGCAGGCCCGCGCACTGCAGGCGCTCGAAAGCCGCTTGCAGGGCGACAAGGTGTACCCGGATAACTGCATCAGCATCATGGCCGAGGACGGCGATGCGCCTGCGCCGGACACGTTCGATTTTGCGGTGCGCGAACGCCATGGCGACGGCTGCCCCGGCGACCCGCAGACCAGCCCGGTACGCGACCGTTTCCGCGTACAGGCCGATGGCACGCTGCTGTGGTACGACGTGGTGAATGCCGATTTCGTCGACTACGCCGAGCGTGCGCGAAGCCTGCAGTGATGAGGTGCGGTCATTGATTGGCACGCCCGACGATGCGGCGTGCCTCAATCGGCAAGCGCTGCCGATCCATCGTTGCGTCGCCGCGTGTCTGTGGCATCAGGCGCGCTTTCGATCTTGCTGCGTGCCTTGAATGCAGCACCGCGTCGCTGCGCCTGCCATGGCAGGCGCGTGGATCTGCCGCGCTATAACGCCAACTGCTCCAGCGACACGCCATCGGCATCCACGCGCAGGACCGATCCTTGCTCGTACCAGTCGCCCAGCACGATGCGCGTGCAGGTGTTGCCGCCGGCCTGCAAGGTGTGGATGGCAGGGCGATGGGTGTGGCCGTGGATCAGCCGATCCAGCCCGTAACGCACGAAGGTGGCTTCCACTTCGGCCGGCGAGACATCGGTGACGGTTTCGAAGCGCGACTGGTCGCCCTGCTTGAGTTCTGCATGCCGCGCCTGGCTGGCAGCGCGCGCCTGCTGCGCGAACGCGACGCGTGCGGCCAGCGGCTGGGCCAGGAACTGCGCCTGGAACACCGGGTCGCGCGTCTGCGCGCGGAATGCCTGATAGGCCGTGTCGTCGGTGCACAGCAAATCGCCGTGCATCAGCAGCGTGGTGTGCCCGTACAGATCGATGACGGTGGGGTCGGGCAGGATCCGGAAGCCCGCGCGCTGCGCATAGGTTTCGCCTACCAGGAAGTCGCGGTTGCCTGCCATGAAGAACACCGGCACCCCGGAATCTGCCACTGCATGCAGGGCCACCGCCACTGCATCGGCGGCGGTGGATGGGGTGTCGTCGCCGATCCAGGCTTCGAACAGATCGCCCAGGATGTAGAGCGCGTCGCTGCCGGGAACCTGCGTGCGCAGGAACTCCAGAAACAACTCGGTGATTGCCGGCCGGGCCGGATCCAGATGCAGGTCGGAAATGAACAGGGTCGTCATTGCGCCATTGTACGGCGGTAGAGCGGGGCGGGAATCGGGAATCGGGAATCGGGAATCGCAGAAGCATTGCAGCTTCGCAGCGATTGGTGTGCCAACTTGCAACGACGCCGCAGGCTGGCGATCGCCATTCAGACATCCTGCGGGTCGCACGCGCCGTGCGACATGCGCGTGGGTGGGCAACCTGCCGTCAGTTCACCGCGTACCGTCAGCGCAAGATCCCCTCTCCCTGCGAGAGAGGGGTGGGGGGTGAGGGTACGGGGCAAAGCCACGCGCTGGAGTCGCAATTGCTGCGCTGGGGCTCTTTTCGGCTTTAGCGAAAACACCCATCGACGGCGAGTGCATGAGGCTTCGCACGTACCCTCATCGGCCCTTCGCCCTCATAAAGGAGGACAATGTCCCGAAGGGAGAAAGATGAGGCGAAGAGGCCTTGTTGCTGACTGGGCAGCGTCTTGGTACCTGTCCGTTTGCCGTTACGCTTACCTGTCAGCGAGCCGCCATCACGCAACCCCTAGCGCTTATCCCAACACCACCGGCAAGCCCCACAGCGACAGGCTGGCCAGCAGCACGCCGATCAGCGTGGCGGCCAGCACGTCGCTGGGATAATGCAGCCCCAGCACCACCCGCGAGAGCGCCACGCCGGCCGAAAACGGCACCAGCAAGGGGGCCAGCCAGGGGTAATAGGCCAGCGCCACGATGCTGAAGGACACCGCGTGCAAGGTATGGCCGGAGGGAAAGCTGAACTCGTCCAGCGGTGCCACCCATGCGCGAATACGCACGTCCGCCGCATATGGCCGCGGACGCCGGGTCCAGCGTTTGAGCGCCTTGTAGAGCGTCAATGCAAGCACGCCGGTGGCAGCCATGTGCGCCGATGCACGTACACCGTCCATGCCGTCGAGCACCACCAGCAACCCCATCAAGGCGTACCAGAACACGCCGTCGCCCAGGCGGCTGATGGTGGCGAAGACGCGCCGTACCGGGTGGCGTCGGCACCACAGATTGGCGCGTCGGCACCAGCGCGCTTCATGACCGCGCAACACCTCAAGCCGCGTTGACGACATAACGCCCCCGTGCAGCGCTGATCCCCAGCAACAAGGCTTCGAAGTCGCAGACCACATTGTCCGGATGCAGTTTCTTCATCGCCTGCGCCGCCGCCGTGCCCATGCGCTGGCGCAGGGCGTCGTTTTCGGTGAGCGCGACGGCGGCCTGGATAAAGGCCTCGTCGGTGTCCACCGCCGCGCCGGTATGGCCGTTGCGCAGATATTCGCGGGCCGCGCCGTAATCGAAAGCGACCGTCGCCACGCCGCTGGCCATCGCCTCCAGCGTCACGTTGCCGAAGGTTTCGCTGCGGCTGGGAAACAGGAACAGATCGCCGCTGGCGAAGTGACGGGCCAATGCATCGCCACGCTGGACACCGCAGAAGATGAAGTCCGGATTGTCGTGCGCAAGCTTCTCGCGCGCCGGGCCATCGCCCACCCAGACGAAGCGTGCCTTCGGGCGGATCTGCTGCAGTTTGCGAAAGGCGCGTACGGCCAACGGCAGATTCTTTTCGCTGGCGATGCGCCCCACATAGATGGCGGCAAAGCCTTCGCCTTCGATGCCCCAATCGGCGCGCAATGCGAAATCGCGACGGCTCGGATCGAATTGCTGGCTATCCACTGCCCGCGCCAGCAATTGCACACGCTCAAAGCCATCGTTGCGCAGGAACTGCTGCAGCTCGCGCGTGGGCACCAGGGTGGCATCGGCCTGGTTGTGGAAGCGCCGCATCCAGCGCAACGCGGTGCCCTGCAGCCAGGCAGCGCCGTAGTCGGGCAGGTATTCGTCGAAGCGGGTGTGGAAGCCGGTGGCGACCGGGATGCCGAGCCGGCGGGCTGCGCGCATTGCCGACCAGCCCAGGGGGCCTTCCGTGGCCACATAGATCGCGTCCGGCTGCGTGCTGCGCCAATGGCGGACGAGGCGTTGCGTCGCCGGCAGGCCGAATTTCAATCCCGGGTAGCGCGGCAACGAGGCGCCACGCACCAGGAGCGCATCGGTCGGGGCGGTATCGGCGCTCTGGCGTGGCCGCACCACATCCACCTGGTGTCCGCGCGTGCGCAGACCGGTTTCCAGACCATGCACGGTCAACGCAACACCGTTGACCTCGGGGGGATAGGTTTCGGTAACGATCGCGTAGCGCATGCCCGTTCTCCCGTTTTGACTAGCTTCCGGGAGTGCGATGGCATTGATGTTGCGCTAGTAAGACGTGGCGGTGACAGGTGTGACGGGAATGGAGAATCGGGAATCGGGAATCGCACCGCCTGAGGCCGCAGGCCTCAGGTCACAAACGGTTTGAACGCAATTCCCAGCCCGGCCATGCTGTCGACTTCGCCGATCAGGTCGGCGCGCAGCAGCGGGCGCGAGTCGATCCAGCTTTGCGACAGGATCAACGACAGCCGGGCGTCTTCGGCGGTGAGTTCCAGGGTCGGAATCGGGTCGGACTCATGCGCGCGGTGCAGCAACACCGCCAGTCGCAGCAGCGCAGCCTTGCGTCGGGTTGGCAGCAGCAGGCGGTCGGGCAGCGCATCGAAGGCGGTCTTGGGCACATTGCGCCGGTGCGTGCGTACCAGCGCCGCCAGCACCTGCTGTTCCTGTCGCGAAAAACCCGCGATATCCGAATGTTCCAGGATGTAGCTGCCGTGCACGTGGTACTGGCTGTGCGCGATGATCAGCCCCAGCTCGTGCAGGCGCGCGGCGCGGCGCAGCACCTGCGCATCGTCGCCATCCAGTTGCCAGGATTCGCAGACCTGGTCGAACAGGCGGCAGGCGGTCGCTTCCACGCGCTGCGCCTGTACTTCGTCGATGCCGTAGCGCTGCATCAGCGAGGTCACCGAACTGTCGCGCGGGTCGTTCTCGCCGCCGCGGCCAAGCATGTCGTACAGGATGCCTTCGCGCATCGCCGCCTTGCTGACCATCAGTTTCTCCAGCCCCAGCGCCTGGAACGCAGCCTCCAGCACCAGGATGCCACCGGCGATGATCGGCCGCCGTTCGGCCGCCAGGCCGGGCAGCTGGATGTCTTCGATGCGCTTGGCCTTGAGTAACTCCTCGCGCAGCGCCGGCAGCGCCTGCGCGGTGATCGCGCCCTTGGTCAGCTTCATCGCCGCGCACATCTCGCCGATGGCCTTGTGCGTGCCGGACGAGCCGATCGCCTCATGCCAGCCCAGTGCCTTGTACTGGCCGGCAAATTGCTGGAACTCGGCGCCGATCTCGGTCAGCGCGTCCTTCCATTTCTTCTTGGATAATTTGCCGCCGGGGAAAAACCGCCGCGTGCTGGCAATGCATCCGGCCTGCAGACTTTCGCGTTCCAGTGTCTGAAACCCGCGGCCGATGATGAACTCGGTCGAGCCGCCGCCGATGTCGATCACCAGCCGGCGTTGGTCGGGCTTGGGCGGTTGCGCATGCGCAACACCAAGATAGATCAGGCGCGCTTCCTCGCGCCCGCTGACCACTTCGATCGCATGGCCCAGCGCGGTTTCGGCCGGCATCAAAAACGCCTGTGGCGAACGCAGCTGACGCACCGTGTTGGTCGCCAGCGCACGCACGCGCAGCGAAGGCACGTCGCGAATGCGCTGGCCGAACCGCGCCAGGCATTCCAGTGCGCGCTGTCGCGCTTCATTGGAGAGCCCACCTTTGCCATCCAGGCCATCGGCCATGCGCACGGTCTCGCGCAGGCGATCGACGACGCGCAGCTGACCCATCAGGTAGCGCGCAATGACCATGTGGAAACTGTTGGAGCCTAGGTCGATGGCGGCAAGAAAATCGCCATCGCGCAGGGGCGGAATCGTGGGGGAGGGCATTGGCATGGCCGCATGGTAGCCGATGGGCTGTTGGCCACGTGAGAGGCCATGCGTGCGCCCAGCGGCAGGCGCACCAGATCTGCATTCGCAAGCGCGGCAAGCGGGCGGTCAATCGCCGTGATGGGCATGCCGCATGCCTGCGCAAGCGGCTTGCACCTGGCGTGCGGCAGTGCGCGCTCAGATCCGCTCGAGCAAGGTCATCTGCGCCGAATGCGCCGGCTCGCCCGGAGCGGGCGTGCGCTTGTGGTACACGCCCTCGGCGTCCAGCTCCCAGGCGCTGACGTTGTCGTCCAGATAGTTCTGCAGCACTTCGCGGTAGATGCGCTTGGCCAGGTCCGGTTCCAGGATCGGGAAGCAGGTCTCCACCCGCCGCAGCAGATTGCGTTCCAGCCAGTCGGCACTGGCGCAGTACAACTCGGCGGCCCCGTCGTTGCCGAACCAGTACACGCGGCTATGTTCCAGAAAGCGGCCCACGATCGAACGCACGCGGATGTTGTCGGACACGCCTGGCACCCCGGGGCGCAGCGTGCAGGCCCCGCGCACGATCAGATCGATCTGCACCCCTGCCTGCGAGGCCATGTACAACGCACGCACCACCTGCGGTTCGTTGAGGGCGTTCATCTTGGCGATGATGCGGCCCGGGCGACCCTTGCGGGCCAGCCGTGTCTCGCGATCGATTCGCTTCAATACGCCCGCATGCAGCGTAAACGGCGACTGCAGCAACTGGTCCAGCTTCATGCGCGGCGCAAGTCCGGACAACTGCTGGAACAGCATGTGCACGTCGTTGCCGATCTCGGCATCGGCGGTGATCAGGCTGATGTCGGTATACAGGCGCGCGGTGCCGCTGTGGTAATTGCCGGTGCCCAGGTGCACGTAGCGTTTGAGCTTGCGGCCCTCGCGGCGCACGATCAGCAGCATCTTGGCGTGGGTCTTGAAGCCGACCACGCCGTAGACCACCTGCACGCCGGCTTCCTGCAGTTTGTCGGCCAGGCCCAGGTTGGCTTCTTCATCGAAGCGCGCACGCAACTCCACCACCACCGTGACGTCCTTGCCGTTGCGCGCGGCCAGAATCAGCGCATCGACAATCAACGAATCCTTGCCGGTGCGGTACAGCGTCTGCTTGATCGCCAGCACGTTCGGGTCGACCGCGGCCTGGCGGATGACATCCAGCACCGCGGTAAACGCATCGAAGGGGTGATGCAGCAATACATCGCCTTTTTTGACGATCTCGAAGATGCCCTCGCTGTCGCGCAAGGTGCGCGGATTGAACGAGGGATACTTGAGTTCGGGGCGCTGCACCAGGTCATAGACCTGGGTGACGCGGCTCAGGTTGACCGGCCCGGTGATGCGGTACACCGCGTTCTCGTTCAGGCCGAAATTCTGCAACAAGGTGCGCAGGATCGGCGCCGGGCAATCGTGCGCGATCTCCAGCCGCACCGCCGGACGGTAGCCGCGCGTGACCAGTTCATCGCGCAGCGCCAGTGCCAGGTTTTCGACTTCTTCCTCGTCCACCACCAGTTCGGAATTGCGGGTGACGCGGAACTGGTATGAGCCCATCACCTGCATGCCCGGGAACAGCTCGTCGACGAATTCGGACAACACCGACGACAGGAACACGAAGCTCTGCGTGCCCTCCGGCGACAGGCTGGCCGGCAGCTGGATGATGCGCGGCAGCGAACGTGGTGCGCGCACGATGGCCAGATGCCCGGCGCGACCGAACGCGTCCTGGCCTTCCAGCACCACCACGATGTTCAAGGTCTTGTTGAGGATCTTCGGGAACGGGTGCGCCGGGTCCAGGCCCAGCGGCGACAGCACCGGCATGATCTCGTTGCGGAAATACGCACGCAGCCAGCGTTTCTGCCGCGCCGTCCATGCCGAGCGGCTGAGTACGGCAACGCCTGCGTCTTCCATCGCCGGCCGCAGCACCTCGTTCCACGCGTGGTATTGCTGCTCGACCAATTTTGCGGCGCGATCGTGCACGGCGTTGAGGATGGCGGTCGGGCTCAGCCCATCCGGTGCCGGCGGCAGCCCGAACTCCTGTGCGTGCCGCACCGTGGCCGCGCGGATTTCGAAGAACTCGTCCAGGTTGGTGCACGAGATGCACAGGAAGCGCAGCCGTTCCAGCAATGGCACCTGCTCGTCGAGCGCCTGCGCCAGCACCCGGAAGTTGAAGTCCAGTTGCGACAGCTCGCGGTTGATGTACAGCGCCGGATCACGCAACGGATCGGTGGCGATGTCGTCGCCGGGTGTGATGTCGTGCAGTTCTTTGGCGTGGCCCATGGAATCGATCGTCAAGACGGGTTGTGTAATTGCCTGGGGCGCGCAACGCAGGCAATGCGGCGCGTGGCAGACGCGTCCATCGCAGCGCGCTGCGGCGCGCACTGACTACATATCACGCCGAGCGTGACAGTGGCACCGATTGCTCGCGCTGCACGACGCGCGCAGGCACGAAATGACACGAGAATTCGCTGCCGCGTCCCACTTCGCTTTCGATGTCCAGGCGCGCCTGATGCAGCCCCAGGATGTGCTTGACGATCGACAGCCCCAGCCCGGTGCCGCCGCTCTCGCGCGAGCGGCTGCTGGACACCCGGTAGAAGCGTTCGGTGATGCGCGGCAGGTGCGAGGCGGGAATGCCATAGCCGGTGTCGCGCACGGCCAGCGCCGCACCATCGCCTTCGCGCACGAAACGGATCGTCACCGTGCCGCCGCCGGGCGTGTAGCGCACCGCATTGGTCACCAGGTTGGAAAACGCACTGTGCAGCTCCTTGTTGGAGCCGAGCAGATCCACGCCGGCCTCGTCGATCACCTCCACGGTGTGGCGGCCCTGGCTGTGCGCCTCGGCCTCGCGGCGCAAGGTCGACAGCATCGGCGCCATCGCCACGTGTTCTTCGCCGAGTTCTTCCTGCGATTCCAGCCGCGACAGCGTCAGCAGGTCTTCGACCAGCTGCGCCATGCGCTGGGATTGCTTGCGCATTTCCGCCAGCATCGGACCCGAATCGGGGAAGTCTTCCGGGTCGAGCATGTCCAGATAACCGTGCACCACCGTCAGCGGGGTACGCAGTTCATGCGAGACGTTGGCCACGAAATCGCGGCGCACCTGTTCCAGCCGCAGCAGCTTGCTGACATCGCGCGCCACCAGCAGCCAGTAGTCGTCGGAGTAGGGGATCAGGCGCAGATTCAGGCGCAGATCCGGGTCTGCCGGCGAGGCGGCATCCAGCATCGGCTCGGCGTTGCGCCCGGCCGCCAGCCAATGCGCCAGCGGCAACGGCTGCAGCCGCTCCACGATCGACACGCCCATGTCGCCGGGATGGTGCAGGCCGAGCAAACCGCCGGCCGCCTTGTTGAACCACTGCACGCGCTGGCTGTTGCGATCCACGACCACCACTGCATCCGGCAGCGCCTGCGCTGCGGCGCGGTAGGTGCGCAACATTTCGATCAGGCGCCGCTTGCGCGCGCGCATTTCGTCCTGGCTGCGATACAGCAGCCGGTCCAGTTCGTTCCAGGCCCCGATTCCGGCCGCAGGCTCGGCACGCTGGCGTGCAGTCAGCCGCCGCAGCACCTGGCGCAGCCGCCAGTAATGCCAGGCCAGCACGCCCAGGGCGGTGAGCGTCAGCGCCATCCACACATGCCCGATCAGCACGCCGACGACGACGGCAGCGCCCAACAACAGCGCGAGGGTGCCGAGCGTCTTGAGCCAGGCGGAACGGATGTGTTGAGGCATGGAAGGCGTTACCACGAAGCGTCAGGTAGGCAGCCACCCGGCCGGACTGCGGCCAGGGCGGCTTTGCGGCACGTCAGGTCGCCGAGGAAAAACGATAGCCCGAGCCGCGCACGGTCTGCACCATGTTTTCCAGCCCGAACGGTTCCAGCGTCTTGCGCAGGCGGCGGATATGCACGTCGATGGTGCGCTCTTCCACATACACGCTGCCACCCCAGACATGGTCCAGCAGCTGGGTGCGTGTATACACGCGCTCGGGGTGTGTCATGAAAAAGTGCAGCAGACGATATTCGGTCGGGCCGATCGGCACCGGCGCATCACCGGCGAACACCCGGTGCGCGGCGCCGTCGATGCGCAGCTTGCCGACCGCCACGCTACCGTCTTCGTCGTCTTCGCGGGTGCGCCGCATCACCGCGCGGATGCGCGCCAGCAGCTCGCGTGCCGAGAACGGCTTGACCACGTAATCGTCGACGCCGGCTTCCAGGCCGCCCACGCGGTCGTTTTCTTCGCCGCGCGCGGTGAGCATGATGATCGGAATCTCGCGGGTCAGCTGCTCCTTGCGCCAGCGCCTTGCCAGGTCCAGCCCGCTGGTGCCCGGCAACATCCAGTCCAGCAGGATCAGGTCCGGCACGCGGTCGGCGATGGCGGTCTGCGCCTCGCGGGCATCGCCGGCATGGATGGGCTCGAACTCGCCTTTGCGCAGCGCGAACGCCACCATGTCGCGGATCGCGGGTTCGTCATCGACGATCAGAATGCGTTTCTGCACGCGGGGCTTACCGTCTGGCTTTGGTTGATCGCCAGTAGACTACGGTTTTGTGACTCTAATGTGACATCGCCGGCGGCGCCTGCGTGGCGAAACAGGGGCGTGAAGCGGACTGGGCAGTTCCGTTACCGGCCGGCGGCCGCGCGATACCGTGCCGTCGTGAACAGGCCGGCAATGCATCGGCGATCAGCGCGTGGACAAATCCGGGTCGCGGATCCCCTGGCGACGCAACTCCAGCACGGTTGGGGTGATCGCGGCGATGCGCGCATCCACGCGCGCCCGTGTCACATAGTCGAGATCTTTCTTCTTCAGTGCTTCCAGCTGGATCAGGGCCTGTTCGGCGCGGCCGTTCAAAAACGCCGCCTCCGCATACGCTTCGCTGGCGCGCAATGGGTCGCCGGACAGCTCGCAGGCCCGCGCGTAGCTCTGTTGCAGCAATGGGTCGTCGCTGCTCCGGTGCAACAACGGTTCCAGCACCTGGCGCGCGCGCTGGCCGGATTCCTTGCTGGCCTGCTCGTTGAGCGCAGTGGCATAGGTCAGCGCAACCGCGCGGTTGTTCGGCAATTGCTTGAGCAACGCATCGAAGCGGGCATTGGCCGCCTCGCGCGGGCCCACGCGCGCCTGCGCCTCGCTCAGGCCCAGCGCCAGCCACACATTGTCCGGATGCGCCTCGAGCAGACTGGTCAGCTCTGCCACCGGCTCGCCCGGCCGTCCGCCGCTGTTGCGCAGCCGCGCCAGCGCCAGGCCATAGCGCTGCGGATCGCTCAAGCCTTGTTTGGCGCTGCGGCGAAGGTTTTCGTACTCGCGAATGGCCGCATCCGGCGTGGCTGCGCTGAGCACGCGCAGGCGTTCCTTGGCCCAATCGAAACCCTGCTGGTCGCCGCCGCGGCTGAGCGCATCCACCGGCAACCGCAGCGCGTAAGGGAGCAGCGCGTTGCCATTGCGACTGAGCGGCTCCGACAGCGACGGGTCGGCCGGGTCTACGCGCTCCTGGCGCGTCCCGCCCGGCACCGAGGTGGTCAGCACCACGGTGTTCTTCTTCATCTGTTCGGCGCGCGACTTGGCCTCGCTGATACGGGTGACGGTCACCGGATGGGTCTGCAGGAAATCCGGCGCGCTGTAGCCGCCCTCGTTGGCGCGCATCGCCACCGACATGCGCTCGAAGAAGCCGGCCATCGCATCCACGTCGTAGCCGCTGCGCGCCAACGTGCGGATGCCCAGCCGGTCGGCTTCGGATTCGTTGGAGCGGGTGTAGTCGATCTGGCGCTGCTGCATCAGCCCCATCGCGCTGGTGATGGTGGCCATGGTGGCGTCGCCCTTGGAATTGCCACCGGCCTGCTGCGCTGCCACCACCGCCGCCAGCATGCCGAGCAGGATCGGAATCTGGTCGCGCTGCGCTCGCTCCACTCCACGTAGCACGTGCTGCTGGGTGACGTGGGCAATTTCGTGCGACAGCACCGCCGCCACTTCGTCCTCGCGCTCGGCAGTCAACACCAGCCCGGCATTGACGGCGATGTAGCCGCCCAGCGTGGCGAATGCATTGATCTGGCGGTCGCGCAGCATGAAAAACGTAAACGGCTGCTGCGGTTGGTCGCTGTTGGCGCCCAGCCGGGTGCCCATGGTCTGCAGCCAGTCTGTGATCAGCGGGTCGTCCAGCACGTAGTCGTAGTTGCGCAACTCGGCCAGCATCATCCGGCCGTATTCGGCCTGGCGGGCCGGGGTCAGCAACTCGCCGGCCGACGAACCGATATCGGGCAGGCGGCTTTCCTGCGCAGGTGCCACGCCCATGGCGACGGCCAGCGTGAGGGCAGTGGCGAGCGGTAGCAGGCGCAAGTGGAACTCCCAGGTGGTGTGCGGAGCATGCGGGCAGCCCGGCGCAGAGGCGTGAATCATCGGTTAACCCACAGTGTTGCGGTGACGACATGGAAATTCCAGTCGCCCGGTACCATGTGTCAGACCTCACACCAACCACGGAGTTTCCCGTGAGCCAAGACCATACCGATCAGGATGCGGCCTCCGGCCCGCAGATCACCCTGTATTCCTCTGCCATCTGCCCGTATTGCGTGGCGGCCAAGAACTTCCTCAAGAGCAAGGGCAAGACCTGGACCGAAGTGCGGATCGACCTGGATCCGGCCGAACGCGACAGGATGATCGCCCTGGCCAAGCGCACCAGCGTGCCGCAGATCTTCGTCGGCGACGTTCACGTGGGCGGCTACGACGACATGATGGCCATGCATCGTGCCGGCAAGCTCGAGCCGCTGCTGGCCGGCAGCGCGGGCGGCCAGGCATGAGTGGTCCCGACGACGGCAGCGCCGACCGCCTGCGCGAGTTCACGCAATTCCGCCAGCGCATGAACCAGCGCATCCTGGCCGAGCCGAATCAGGTGGTGCGGAGGTTCTTCGCGCTGGACACCCAGACCTACCAGGCCGGCGCGCTGGACGTGAAGACCAAGGAACTGCTCGGCCTGGTCGCCTCGATGGTGCTGCGCTGCGACGACTGCATCAGCTATCACGTGGCCCAGTGCAAGGAAGCCGGCGTGACCCGGGAAGAGTTCTTCGAAACCTTCTCGGTCGGCCTGGTGGTCGGCGGCTCCATTGTCATCCCGCATCTTCGCCGCGCGGTGGATTTCCTGGACCAGCTCGAAGGCGGTGCGCAGGCGCCGGCCCAGCACGCACACGACTGAAGGGGTCGCTGCGGCACGCAAGTGTCGGTCGGGGTTCGTCAAAGCGAGTAACGCACGCGCCGCCCACCGAGGCGGCGCGTTGCGTTCGGGCGCCTGCACCCTTAGACCAAGGTCGGTTTGGGCGCCTTCACCGGCATCGGGCATAATTGCCCGTGAAACCTCCTTGCGCCGCTCTGCCGGGTATCGCGGCTGGCGCTCCCCCCTTCAAGTTCGGAAACCCAACGTTATGACGCAGACAATCACGGTCATCCGCGGCGACGGCATCGGCCCGGAGATCATGGATGCCACGCTGTTCGTGCTCGACGCGCTGCAGGCTGGCCTGACCTACGAGTACGCCGACGCCGGCCTGGTCGCCCTGGAAAAGCATGGCGATCTGCTGCCCGAGTCCACTCTGGCGTCGATCAGCAAGAACAAGGTGGCGTTGAAAAGCCCGCTGACCACGCCGGTCGGCGAGGGTTTCAGCTCGATCAACGTCGCCATGCGTCGCAAGTTCGACCTGTACGCCAACGTGCGTCCGGCCAAGTCGTTCCCGAACACCAAGTCGCGTTTCGCCGACGGCGTGGACCTGATCACCGTCCGCGAAAACACCGAAGGCGCGTACCTGAGCGAAGGCCAGACCGTGTCCGAGGATGGCGAGACCGCGTTCTCCGGCACCCGGATCACCCGCAAGGGCTCCGAGCGCATCGTGCGCTACGCCTTCGAGCTGGCCAAGAGCACCGGCCGCAAGAAGGTCACCGCCGTGCACAAGGCCAACATCATCAAGTCGACCTCGGGCCTGTTCCTGAAGGTGGCACGCGATGTCGCCGCGCAATATCCGGACATCGAATTCCAGGAAATGATCGTCGACAACACCTGCATGCAGCTGGTGATGCGTCCGGAGCAGTTCGACATCATCGTGACCACCAACCTGTTCGGCGACATCATCTCCGACCTGTGCGCCGGTCTGGTCGGCGGCCTGGGCCTGGCCCCGGGCGCCAACATCGGTCTGGATGCGGCGATCTTCGAAGCCGTGCACGGCTCGGCGCCGGATATCGCAGGGCAGGGCAAGGCCAACCCGTGCGCGCTGCTGCTGGGCGCGGCGCAAATGCTGGACCACATCGGCCAGCCGCAGAATGCCGAGCGCCTGCGCGAAGCCATCGTCGCCACCCTGGAAGCCAAGGATTCGCTGACCCCCGACTTGGGCGGCACCGGTAACACCATGGGCTTTGCCAAGGCCATCGCCAGCCGCCTCTGAGCGCACCGGTTGATCGCACAAAAAGAATGGGCGCCTCGGCGCCCTTTCTTTTTGCTTGGAATTGTCTGAAGCCACACTTGGTCATTGATCGTGGGGAACGCTCTTACGATTCCCCAATCCCGATTCCCAATTCCCCGCTCAATTGCGCGACTGCAGCTTCGACAGCAGGCGCAGGAACTCGATGTACAGCCACACCAACGTCACCATCAGGCCGAATGCGCCGTACCACTCCATGTGCTTGGGCGCACCGTGTTCGACGCCGCTCTCGATGAAGTCGAAGTCCAGCACCAGGTTCAGTGCCGCCACCACCACCACGAACAGGCTGAAGCCGATGCCGATCAGGCCCGAGTCGTGGATGAAAGGGATGCGCACACCGAACAAGCCCAGCACGATGGTCGCCAGATACACCAGTGCAATGCCGCCGGTGGCTGCGACCACGCCCAGCTTGAAGTTCTCGGTGGCCTTGATCATGCCGCTGCGATACGCGAACAGCAGCGCGAACAGGGTGCCGAAGGTGAGCAGGACGGCCTGGAACACGATGCCGTTGAAGCGCGCTTCGTACACCGCAGAGATCGAGCCGAGGAAGAAGCCTTCGATCAATGCATACAGCGGCGCCGTGATCGGTGCCCAGGTCGGCTTGAAGCTGGTGGCCAGCGCGAATACCAGGCCGCCGATCGCGCCGGCGATCATGTAGATGCGCGCGACGGGCAGCGGCATGCCATCGGCCCCGATCGATTGCGACCAGGCGAAGGCGGCCGTGATCACCGCCATCAGCAACAACGCGCCGGTCTTGTTGACCGTGCCGTTGAGGGTCATCGCCTGACCGTCGCGGGTGACGATCGAGCCGGAGCCGGAGTCGAGGAATGTGGATTCCCGAAGGGCAGGGTTACCGCTACGCATGCATGTTCTCCATGAAAATAGTGCTCAGCCTACTGGCGAACGTTGGTGTGAGGATAGCTGATCGTTCAAGTTACACAGGGTGATTGACAGCGAGGCCAATCATTCCCAAAATAGCCGACCTTTCGAGCCTTCGGGATTGAAAGGTCCCGCCGGGGTATAGCGCAGTCTGGTAGCGCGCCTGCTTTGGGAGCAGGATGTCGGGGGTTCGAATCCCTCTACCCCGACCATTCCGAGCTTTCGACGGCGTGGGAATGCGAAGTTCGGTCCGGGCGCCCGTAGCTCAACCGGATAGAGCACCGGCCTTCTAAGCCGGCGGTTACAGGTTCGAGTCCTGTCGGGCGCGCCATCGGCGGTACGGTAGGAAGCAGGTTTTCAGTGGTGGCTGTAGCTCAGCTGGTTAGAGTACTGGATTGTGATTCCAGATGTCGGGGGTTCGAGTCCCCTCAGCCACCCCACTGATGACAAGCGATTGCAGGAATGTTTGACCCGATGTGTCACAGGGTGTTGCAACGAAGCAAAAATGCACATACAATGTGCGACCAGTTTCAGGGCCGTTAGCTCAGTTGGTAGAGCAGTTGACTCTTAATCAATAGGTCCAAGGTTCGAATCCTTGACGGCCCACCAAATAAAAGCACTTAGGCGTCTGCCTAGGTGCTTTTCTTTTTCCCGGACTGAAAACAGAGGCGCCCAGGTTGGCCTGCTGTGAACGCATCAAGGCCGCGATAGTTTGGCGTCGCCCGCGCAAGATCCGGCTGGATACCAATGGCTTTACAACGCCCTTGGGCAACGCTCGCTATCGAATGCCTTGGCTGGAGCGCGCTTGCCGCAGCCGCGGTCAGCGATCGAACCCCGGTGAGATCGTCGGCGATGCCAGAAGTAGCGCCGTGCGCCACTCCTGCACCCCGTCGTTGCCTGTGCTGAGCGCTTGGCGCGACGTGCTCTGCGATCTGCAAGCAGTTGCAGGAAGCAGCCATGTCACTCATAAGCGCGTCCGTGCAACACCCGCAACAGGCGTCTAGCCTCGCTGCACGCGCGGAAATGCCAGCACGAAGCGCGCGCCCTGGCCCGGCGCCGAGAAAACGTCTATAAAACCGCCGGCCTGGCGCACGGCGCTATAGACCTGCGCCAATCCCAGGCCAGCGCCCTTATTGGCGTGCTTGGTGGTGAAGTACGCCTCGAATAACCGCGCCTGCACCACGCTGTCCATGCCGTGCCCGGTATCGGCAACCGCGATGGTCATGTAGTGCCCGGCCGGTTTGGCCAGTCGCGCCTGCTCCTCGGTGACGAAGGTTTCGCCGGTTTCCACACTGATGCAGTCGCCGCTGGTGCAGGCATCGCGCGCATTGATCACCAGGTTCAAGATGGCGCGCTCCACGGTGTGGCGGTCGACCATCGCGCAGCATCCGCCCTCTGCGGTGCGCAGCTGCAACCGCAGGTCTGCGCCGACCACCTGTTCCAGTAACGGGCTGAGCTGTTCTGCCAGTTCGGCCAGGTCCACCGCTTCGGGGCTGTAGGGGTACTGACGCGAGAAGCCGACCAGGCGCTGCGCCATCACCGAGCCATGTTGAAGCGCCGCGTCGGCCACGCTTAGCAACTTGGCGTCGTGCGCGTCGATCTGCGCGCGCTGCACGACCAGGTCGATCGCCGATGTGGCAGCCTGCAGCACGTTGTTCAAGTCGTGGACCACGCCGGCCAGCAGTTGTCCTACCGCTTCGCCTTTCTGCGCCTGCTCGGAGATCTTCTCGGCGGCGTTCTGCGCGGCGCGCGCGATGTCCAGGTCGCCTTCGATGCGCTCGTGCAAGTCGCGCAGGCTGTGCAGCTCGGTCGACAGCGAGGTTTCGCGCGCGCGCGCCAGCACCAGGGCACTGGTGGAAAACGCGCGTTCTGCCGACAGGGTGCTGTCCAGGGTGTGAAAGGCTGCCTCCAGCGCGCGGCGGTCGGAGACATTCCTGCTCACCGCCAGGATGGCCTCGACCTTGCCCAGCTCGTCGAACAATGGGCTGGTAACGACCTGCCAGGTCTGGCGTACGCCGGCCAGGTTCACGCAGCTGGCCTCGAATTCCCGGGTTGCGCCTTTGGCCGCCTCGGCCATGGCCGCATCCACCATGGCCGCCGCCTCGGGTGGCCACAGCTCGCGCCAGGGGCGGGCAACAACCTGATCCGCAGAACTGGCCCCAAGTCCGACCAGTCCGTTGCGGTTGACCGACGTGATTCGCCCATCCAGGTCGATCTCTTTGATGCAATCGCGCGACAGTGCCACGATCTGGCGATATCGGTCTGTCATTGCAATTGCTGCCCCCGGGCTGGAATTAACGGAATTTTCGCAAATCCGGTTGCTGCAATGTGCCGGTAGCGAACATGGGCTTTGTCTGGATTCAGGCGGGGCTGGCCGCTGCCGCCCCCTGCATTGCGTGAAGCCTCAAGTCATCGCGCCAAGCAGCCCATGCCCATTGCAGTCATCACGCGCCCAGGCCTCGCAGCGCTTTTTCTTTACCGGCATCCCTGCAACAATAGCCGGGCATCTACGGCATTGCGAAAGTGGCGGAATTGGTAGACGCACCAGATTTAGGTTCTGACGCCGCAAGGCGTGGGGGTTCGAGTCCCCCCTTTCGCACCAACGCCGCGCGGCCGTGTGGGTTCCGGCCGCTGCATTTCCTGCAAACCAGTCGCTTCTGTCCGTGAGGCCGCTGCACGCATGCCGCTGGCAGCGGCCGCCGTTATCGGCGAAACTACAAGGCTCGGCGGCATTCTCGCCATCCGTCAACCCGCATCTTCCATCTCGTGCCGACGCTGTGCGCTGTCGGTGGCAGGAGTCAACATGCAAGCATCGATCGAATCCACCGGCAATCTGGAACGCCGCCTGACCTTCACCCTGCCGCAGGAGCGCCTGGAGACGCACGTTGGTGGCCGCCTGCGCGAGCTTGCGCGGACCACGCGCATCAAGGGCTTCCGTCCCGGCAAGGTGCCGACCAAGGTGATCGAGCAGCGCTTCGGTCAGCAGGTGCGTGCCGAGGCGATGGAAGGCCTGCTGCGCGAGACCTTCGATTCGGCCGTGCGCGAGCATTCGCTGCGCCTGGCCGGCAACCCGCGTATCGATCAGGGCGAGACCGATTTCGACTTCGTCGCCACCTTCGAAGTGGTGCCGGATTTCGGCGACATCGACGTGACCAAGCTGTCGGTGGTGCGCGCGACCGCTGAAGTGACCGATGCCGACATCGACCAGATGATCGAAAACCTGCGCCTGCAGCGCCGCACCTGGAATCCGGTCGAGCGCGGTGCGCAGGTCGGCGACCTGGTGGCGCTGGAGACCTGGTCGCAGGCCGGCGACGAGCGTCTGCCCGCCGAAGGCGTGGAGACCGGCAGCAGCGTGCTGGGTTCGGGCGTGATGTTCGACCAGATCGAAAAGGGCCTGGAAGGCCTCACCAAGGGTGAAGAAAAGACCCTGACCGTCGATTTCCCCGCCGAATGGCGCGTGCCACAGCTGGCCGGCAAGACCGTGCAGGTGCACGTCAAGGCGGTCGAAGTCTCCGAGCCGGTGTTGCCGGCAGTGGACAAGGAGTTCATCAAGAGCTTTGGCGTGAAGAGTGGCGATGCCGAGCAGTTCCGCGCCGATATCCGTACCAACCTGGAGCGTGAGCTCAAGGGTGCGCTGATGAACCGCCTGCGTCGCGAAGTGGGCGAGCAGCTGATTGCCGCCTACGCGCATGTCGAAATGCCGCCGCGCCTGGTCGAGAACGAAGCGCGTTCGATGCTGGCCCAGCAGGTCGAGCAGGTCCGCCGCAGCGGTCGCGATCCGGGTCAGGTGCCGGCGGACGCGCACCAAGGATTCATGGATGCCGCCGCCAAGCGCGTGCTGGTCGGCCTGCTCGTGGGCGAGGTGGCGCGCCGCAACGAATTGCGCCTGGAATCCAAGCGCGTCAGCGAAACGCTGCGTCTGATCGCTTCGACCTACGAAGAGCCGGAACAGGTCATTGAGATGTACCGCAACGACCCCCAACTGATGAACGGGCTGCAGAGCCGCGTGATGGAAGAGCAGGTGATCGACTGGATCGCCGAGCGCGCCCAGCACACCGAGCAGTCGCTGTCGTTCCAGGACGCCATCCGCGTCTGATCCGGCAGTAAGAGAAGAACCGCGCCCGCAGTCTGGGGTGCGGATTTCGAACACGGGCAGCGGCACAGGCCGCTGCCACAACGGGAAGACTGATGAGCATTGTGACCAAAGCCCTGAACCTGGTGCCCATGGTGGTCGAGCAGACCAGCCGTGGCGAGCGTGCGTACGACATCTACTCGCGTCTGCTGAAGGAGCGTCTGATCTTCCTGGTCGGTCCGATCGACGACCATATGGCCAACGTGATCGTGGCCCAGCTGCTGTTCCTGGAAGCGGACAACCCGGAAAAGGACATCAGCATCTACATCAATTCGCCCGGTGGCGTGGTCACCGCCGGCATGGCCATCTACGACACCATGCAGTACATCAAGCCGGACGTCAGCACCATCTGCGTCGGCCAGGCCGCCTCGATGGGCGCATTGCTGCTGGCGTCGGGTGCGGCGGGCAAGCGTTATGCGCTGCCGAATTCGCGCGTGATGATCCATCAGCCGCTGGGTGGCTTCCAGGGCCAGGCGACCGATATCGACATCCACGCGCGCGAGATCCTGACCCTGCGTTCGCGCTTGAACGAGATCCTGGCCAAGCACACCGGCCAATCGCTGGAGACCATCGCGCGCGACACCGAACGCGACAACTTCAAGAGCGCGGTCGATGCGCAGGCCTACGGCTTGGTGGATCAGGTGCTCGAGCGTCGTCCGGAAGAGTCGATCCAGCCCTCTTGATCGTCAAGCCACTGAAATTGTAGGAAAAACCGGCAGGGTCGGGCGGGGCGAATGTCCTCCCGACCCTGTGCTATTCTCGAAATCGAACCCCCGTGCATCGGGTGGGGTAACTGGGTAACAGAAGCATGAGCGAAGACCGCCAAGGTCGTTCCGGCGACAGCAACAAGATTCTCTACTGCTCGTTCTGCGGTAAGAGTCAGCATGAAGTCCGTAAGCTGATTGCCGGTCCCAGCGTATTCATCTGCGATGAGTGCGTTGAGCTGTGCAACGACATCATCCGCGAGGAACTCGAAGAGAAGGCGCAGTCGGCACGTTCCAGCCTGCCCAAGCCGCGCGAGATTCTCGAGGTGCTAGATCAATACGTGATCGGGCAGTTGCGCGCCAAGCGCACGCTCGCCGTAGCGGTGTACAACCACTACAAGCGTATCGAGAGCCGCAGCAAGAACGATGACGTCGAGCTGGCGAAATCCAACATCCTGCTGGTCGGCCCGACCGGTTCGGGCAAGACGTTGCTGGCCGAAACGCTGGCGCGCCTGCTCAATGTGCCGTTCACGATCGCCGATGCCACCACGCTCACCGAAGCCGGCTATGTCGGCGAGGACGTGGAAAACATCATCCAGAAGCTGTTGCAGAAGTGCGATTACGACGTCGAAAAGGCGCAGCAGGGTATCGTCTACATCGACGAAATCGACAAGATCTCGCGCAAGAGCGAGAACCCGTCGATCACCCGTGATGTGTCCGGCGAAGGCGTGCAGCAGGCGCTGTTGAAGCTGATCGAGGGCACGGTTGCCTCGGTGCCGCCGCAGGGTGGCCGCAAGCATCCGCAGCAGGAATTCCTGCAGGTGGACACCAAGAACATCCTGTTCATCTGCGGCGGCGCGTTCGCTGGGCTGGACAAGGTGATTCAGCAGCGTTCCAACGATGCCGGCGGCATTGGCTTCGGCGCCAAGGTCAAGAGCAGCGAGCGCAAGCAGGAAGTGGGCAAGATCCTGGCCGAAGTCGAGCCGGAAGATCTGATCAAGTTCGGCCTGATTCCCGAGTTCGTCGGCCGTCTGCCGGTGGTCGCCACGCTGGAAGAGCTGGACGAGCCGGCGCTGATCAAGATCCTGACCGAGCCCAAGAACGCCATCACCAAGCAGTTCAAGAAGCTGTTCGACATGGAAGGCGTGGAGCTGGAGTTCCGCCCCGATGCCCTGTCTGCGATCGCCAAGAAGGCGCTCAAGCGCAAGACCGGCGCCCGCGGCCTGCGCACCATCGTCGAATCGGTGCTGCTGGACACGATGTACGAGCTGCCGTCGCAGGAAAATGTCAGCAAGGTCGTGGTGGACGAGTCGGTGATCGAGCATAAATCCGAGCCGTATCTGATCTACCAGGCGCAACCGGCGCCCGCCAAGGCTGCGTCCGGAGACTGAGTCCGTTGGCCGCCTCGCCAGGCCTCGGCCTCGCTGGCGGATAACCGCTTTCCGAACGCTACTTGCAACACCTCGCCGATGGCCCCATAACGGGGCCATCGGCTTTTTACTGCCCCAAAAACCCCCATTCCTGCGGAGTGCCCCATGGCCCAGTCCCAACCAGAAATTCTCGATCTGCCAGTGTTGCCGCTGCGCGACGTGGTGGTGTTTCCGCACATGGTGATCCCGCTGTTCGTCGGCCGCGACAAGTCGATGCGTGCGCTGGAAAAAGCGATGGAGGCGGACAAGCGCATCCTGCTCGTTGCGCAAAAGTCGGCCGAGACCGACGACCCGGCTGCCGGCGATCTGTATACCGTCGGCACTCTGGCGCAGGTGCTGCAACTGCTCAAGCTCCCCGATGGCACCATCAAGGTGCTGGTCGAGGGTCTGTCGCGGGTCACCGTGGACAAGGTGGTCGAGCAGGACGGCGCGTTGCAGGGGCAGGGCACCGAAATCGAAGCCAGCGATGCGCGTGAGCCGCGCGAGGTGGAAGCGATTGCGCGGTCGCTGATGTCGCTGTTCGAACAGTACGTCAAGACCAATCGCAAGCTGCCGCCGGAGCTGCTGCAGACCTTGGCCGGCATCGATGAGCCGGGCCGCCTGGCCGACACCATCGCCGCCCACATCGGTGTGCGTCTGGCCGACAAGCAGCGCCTGCTGGAGATCACCGACATCGGCGAGCGGCTGGAATTGCTGGTCGGCCTGGTCGATGGCGAAATCGACGTGCAGCAGCTGGAAAAGCGCATCCGCGGCCGCGTGAAGTCGCAGATGGAAAAGAGCCAGCGCGAGTACTACCTCAACGAGCAGATGAAGGCGATCCAGAAGGAATTGGGCGACCTGGACGATGCGCCCGGCGAGCTGGAAGAGCTGGCGCGCAAGATCGCCGAGGCGGGCATGCCCAAGCCGGTCGAAACCAAGGCCAAGGCCGAGCTCAACAAACTCAAGCAGATGTCGCCGATGTCCGCCGAGGCGGCCGTGGTGCGCAACTACCTGGACTGGCTGCTGGGCGTGCCGTGGAGAAAGCGCACCAAGGTGCGCAAGGACCTCAAGGTTGCCGAAGACACGCTGGACGCCGATCACTACGGCCTGGACAAGGTCAAGGAACGCATCCTTGAGTACCTGGCCGTGCAGTCGCGCGTGAAGCAGATGAAGGGGCCGATCCTGTGCCTGGTCGGGCCGCCGGGCGTGGGCAAGACCTCGCTCGGGCAGTCGATCGCCAAGGCGACCAACCGCAAGTTCGTGCGCATGAGCCTGGGCGGCATTCGCGACGAGGCCGAGATTCGGGGCCACCGCCGGACCTATGTCGGTTCGATGCCGGGCCGCCTGGTGCAGAACCTCAACAAGGTCGGCAGCAAGAACCCGCTGTTCCTGCTGGACGAGATCGACAAGATGTCGATGGACTTCCGTGGCGACCCGTCGTCGGCATTGCTGGAGGTGCTCGATCCGGAGCAGAACAACTCGTTCAACGACCACTATCTGGAAGTCGACCTGGACCTGTCGGAGGTGATGTTCGTCGCCACCTCCAACTCGCTCAATATCCCGGGTCCGTTGCTGGACCGCATGGAAGTGATCCGCATCCCCGGCTACACCGAGGACGAGAAGCTCAACATCGCCACGCGCTACCTGGTGCCCAAGCAGATCAAGGCCAACGGCCTGAAGCCGGAAGAGATCGAAATCGCCAGCGATGCGATCCAGGACATCGTGCGCTACTACACGCGTGAGTCGGGTGTGCGTAATCTCGAACGCGAAGTGGCCAAGATCTGCCGCAAGGTGGTCAAGGAGATCGCGCTCGCAGGTCCGCAGCCGGCGGCAAAAAAGGCGGTAGCCAAGAAGGGCAAGCCGAAGGCACTGGTCACCGTCAACGCGAAGAATCTCGACAAGTATCTGGGCGTGCGTCGCTTCGACTTCGGCCGTGCCGAAGAAGAAAACGAGATCGGTCTGGTCACGGGTCTGGCATGGACCGAAGTCGGCGGCGAACTGCTGCAGGTCGAGTCCACCTTGGTGCCGGGCAAGGGCAACCTGATCCTCACCGGCCAGCTCGGCAATGTCATGAAGGAATCGGCATCGGCTGCATTGTCGGTGGTGCGTTCGCGCGCCGAGCGGCTTGGCATCGATGTGGATTTCCTGCAGAAGCAGGACGTGCATGTGCATGTGCCCGACGGCGCCACGCCCAAAGACGGTCCGAGCGCAGGTATCGCGATGGTGACCTCGCTGGTGTCGATACTGACCCGGGTGCCGATCCGCGCCGACGTGGCGATGACCGGTGAGATCACCCTGCGTGGGCGGGTATCGGCGATCGGTGGCTTGAAGGAGAAGTTGCTGGCGGCCCTGCGCGGCGGCATCCGCACCGTGCTGATCCCCGACGAGAACCGCAAGGATCTGGCCGACATCCCGCCGAACGTGACCCGCGATCTGAAGATCGTGCCGGTGAAGTGGATCGACGAGGTACTCGATCTGGCGCTGGAACGTCCGCTCGCGCCGAAGAAGGCCGGCAAGGAAAAGGCACGCAAGGCGGCCTCGCGCGTGACCGTGCGCGGCAAGTCGCGTAGCACGCCGGGTACCCGCGTCAAGCACTAACGAGGGCTGTCTGAGCCTCGCCAAAACAAGCCAAAACCCGCGTCGTTATTGGGTTTTGGCTTGCGTGCTGTTGGGGGCGCTGGTATAAATGCACGACTCGTGGGCGCGGCAAATGTGATGCGTCATGCGATACCACTTGTGTCGGGTTCTTCGCTTACGGCAAGAGCGCCGATTGTCGATTCCGCGGCATCTGCCGCAAAGGGAGTTTCAAGAATGAATAAAACCGAATTGATCGATGGCGTTGCCGCTGCCGCTGACATCTCCAAGGCTGAAGCTGGCCGTGCTGTTGACGCGGTTGTGAGCGAAATCACCAAGGCACTGAAGAAGGGCGACGCCGTCACCCTCGTTGGCTTCGGTACCTTCCAGGTCCGCGAGCGCGCCGAGCGCACCGGCCGCAATCCGAAGACCGGCGACAGCATCAAGATCGCTGCTTCGAAGAATCCTGCATTCAAGGCTGGTAAAGCCCTGAAGGATGCAGTAAACTAATCGACTCGCTAGGGTGCTTAGCTCAGCGGTAGAGCGTCTCCCTTACACGGAGAGGGTCGGGGGTTCGAAACCCTCAGCACCCACCATTAAGCACCAGGCAAATGTTTCAAGCGCGGAGCGGTAGTTCAGCTGGTTAGAATGCTGGCCTGTCACGCCGGAGGTCGCGGGTTCGAGTCCCGTCCGCTCCGCCAGTTACACGCGAAGCCCCTGAGCAACTGGGGGCTTCGTTTTCTCCACGAAATTCGTCATGCGAATGGAGTGGGGGCAGATGTCCAAGTTTAAAGCGGAGCGGTAGTTCAGCTGGTTAGAATGCTGGCCTGTCACGCCGGAGGTCGCGGGTTCGAGTCCCGTCCGCTCCGCCAGTTATACGAAGCCCTCGGCTCTGTGCCGGGGGCTTTTTTTTTGGATGTCGGTTGATGGGTGTGGGTCCATGCAGGCATGCCGGTGCGGCGTATTGCAGCGCATCCGGCAGCGGCGCGTTCTGCTGCGTCTGAAGGTACTCGGGTATCTGGCCCGGCTGGCGCCGTCCACCCTGGACCGATGAATGCGCCACGACGCCATCGTCACGGGCATTGGGCTGGGTGCCTGGCGTCAAGCGCGTTACACTGCGCGGCTCGCCCACAGGCCGTGATTTGCCAATGCTGCAGAAACTTCGCGACAAGACGTCAGGCTGGATCGCTACCGCCATCCTGGGGTTGCTGATGATTCCGTTCCTGTTCGTCATCGACAACAGCTACCTCGGCGGCATTGGCGCCAACAACGTAGCCAAGGTGCAGGCGCCGCCGACCTGGTGGAAATCGGCACCGTCGTGGTGGCCGGTCTCTTTGCTGTGGCAGCACCATGAAATCAGCACGCAGGATTTCCGCGCGCGCTTTGAGCAGGCGCGCATGCAGGAGCGTCAGCGTCAGGGCGAGAAATTCGATCCGCGCACCTTCGAGTCCCGCGAAAACAAGCTGCAGGTGCTCGACCAACTGGTCGACGAACAGGTGGTGCGACTGGGGGCGGAAGATGCTGGAATCGTCATCGGTGATGCGACCGTGCGCGATTACATCGCCAACATTCCCGCATTCCAGGTCGATGGCAAGTTCAGTCCCGACCAGTACCGCGCCGCACTCGCGCAGGGCACGCCGCCGCGCACGCCAGCGCAGTTCGATGCGCTGGTGCGCGATAGCCTGCAGCAGTCGGTCATCCCGCAGGCGGTGGCGGAGTCCGGCTTTGCCACCAAGTCCGAGTTCGAGCGCCTGCTCAAGCTGATGGGCGAAACGCGCGATGTGGAGCTGGCGATGCTGCCGCCACCGGCCGCAGATACCGCGCCGGTGAGCGATGCGCAGATCAAGCAGTGGTACGACGGGCACGCGCAGGATTTCCGTCAGCCGGAAACCGTGATGATCGAATACGTGGAGCTCAACGCCGCCACGATGCCGCCAGCCACTGCGGCCGACGAGGCCACGCTGCGCAAGCGCTATGAAGACGAGAAGGCACGTTTCGTCGAGCCGGAGCAGCGTCTTGCGTCGCACATCCTGATCAGCGCCGGCGCCGATGCCGCCGCGCAAAAGGCTGCCGAGGCAAAGGCTGCCAAGCTCGCTGCCGAGGCCAAGCAGCCGGGTGCCGACTTTGCTGCGCTGGCCAAAGCCAATTCGCAGGACCCCGGCTCCAAGGATGCCGGCGGCGACCTGGGCTGGGTGGAGAAGGGCACGATGGTCAAGCCGTTCGAGGACGCGCTGTTCTCGATGAAGGCTGGCGAGGTAGTCGGCCCGATCAAGAGCGAATTCGGCTACCACGTGATCCAGCTGCGTGAGGTCAAGGGCGGCCAGGGCAAGTCGTTCGAGCAGGTGCGCGACCAACTGGCGGCCGAGCAGCTCAAGGCTGACGCAGACAAGGCCTTTGCCGATGTCAGTGGCAAGTTGGTGGACCAGGTTTACAAGAACCCCACCGCGCTGGAGCCGGCGGCCAAGCAGGTCGGCTTGCCGGTGCAGACCTTGGGGCCGTTCTCGCGCAGTGATGCCAGCGGTGTTGCTGCCAACCCGGCTGTGCTGCGCGCGGCGTTCTCAGAAACGCTGGTGCAGGACGGTACGGTGAGCGATCCCATCACCATCGCGCCGAACCATAGCGTGGTGTTGCGTGTCACCAACCACACCGCCGAACAGGCCTTGCCGTTGGACAAGGTGCGCGACAAGGTGACCGCGGCAATCCGTGCGGACCGTGCCGAGAAGGCCGCCGCGGCTGCTGCCGATGCCTTGCTGGCACGCTTGCAGAAGGGTGAGACGCTGCAGGCGCTGGCCGCCAGCGAGAAGCTGCAGGTGCAGCCGATCCCGGGGCTACCGCGGACGGCACCGATCCCGACCCCGGCTGCGAACCGTGCGATCTTCAGCGCGCCGCGACCGACCGAAGGCAAGCCGTCGGTTGGCAAGGTGGAGCTGGATGGCGGGCGCTTTGCTGTCTTTGTCATCAGCAAGGCGACGCCGGGCGATCTGAAGCAGATGCCGGCCGAGCAGCAGACGATGCTGCGCGAGCAGTTGAGCCAGATCGACGGGAACAACGCGGCGCAGGCTTACGTCAAGGAAATGCGCAAGCGCTACAAGATCCAGATCGAAGAAGCCCAGCTGTAAGGCTGGATAATCGATTGGTGAGAAAAGCCCGGGCAACCGGGCTTTTTCTTTGGGCGTTTGTCGTGGAGAACACAGGCCGGCTGGCGCGCAGTCGCCGTCGATCTTCCGCGGCGCATATCGATTTGCCGGCGGTGTCTGCGCGCCTGCATGGCTGGCGGGAGCTGCGATTCCTGGGCGCCAATCGCCGGTTGTCGGCTAGTCGCCTGACGATCTGGCAGTCGTCGCTGACGCTCGATTGGGCGACGGCGCGCGCGGGGAGCGCTCCTGACAGACATGCCAGGTGTCCCGCTGATGATCTCTGGTGGCCGGGTCAGCTGAATGGCTAGGCGGGATTGACTCGCCGGGGAGCCCCGCACACATCGTGGCGCGCATTGCAGAGAGGCCTGCAAGCTTCGAGTTTTGCCGGAGCTCGGCTGGCCCGTACAGCGCCAAGTCGGTTGCCCGGCGCGACGCGCAGCAGGCGCTAACTGTGCCTTTGCACCCAGGCAACGCTCAAGATCCATCTTTCGCGACCGAAGCGGCCTGACGAGAAGGCTGGGTTGGTGAGCGAAGTTCAGGATCGGCGCGATCATGCCGCCTACCGCCTACCGCCTGCCTGTGCCCACGACAACGTCCAAGGTGCGTCGCACCTTGGCGCGTCACTTTAGGGCGAGTCGTCGAACGACAGCACCATGCCAGGCTTCAGAATGGCGCTTTTGTCCAGGCCGTTGGTGGCGAGCAGCGTCGTCACGGTGATGCCATAGCGGCGCGCGATCGCCCAGGCCGATTCGCCATTGCGCACGGTGTGGGTACGTGCTGGCGAGATCGACGCCTTGCTGGCTGCAGAGGCAACGGCGGTCGGTGCGGGAGTGCTGCTGGCGGCGCCAGTTCCCACCTCGGCAGAGGCGACCATGGCGCTATTTGCACCGGGCTGCGGCGGCGCAAGCGGCGCAAGCACGTGCACGCCGCGCGGCGCAGCGCGCGCGCCAGCGAGGGCGGGATTCAGGCGCGCGAGCAGTTGCGGCTCGATCGCGCGCTGTCCGGCCCAGGCGTTGAGACTGGTGCCTGCCGGCAACGCATGTTCGGTGAGGACGGGCACCTGGCGATCCAGCGACGTCAGCAGGTTGCCCTGCTGTTGCGCGTGATCCAGCACGCAGGCAAGTGCGTGCAGTTTCTCCACATAGTCGTAGGTGACCTTGGACATGCCCGGCAATTCGGAGGGGCGTGCGTTTTGCGCGTTCATCCCGGCGCTGCGCATTGCCTGCAGCACGCGGTACTCGCCGGCGTTGTAGGCCATCAGGGCCAAGCGCCAGTCTCCGCCGAACATGCCGTAAAGGGTTTTGAGATAGCGCACCGCCGCAGTGGTGGAGTCCACTGCCGACAGGCGTCCGTCGTATTGCGCACCGACCGGCACCTGGTGGTTGCGCGCGGTGGTCGCGATGAACTGCCACAGGCCGGCAGGGCCGCTGCCGTTGCGGGCCCCGGGGCGGTAGCCGCTTTCCACGAACGGGATCAGCGCAAATTCGGTCGGCATGTCGGCCTTGCGCAACTCGTCGACGACATAACCGAATAACGGCAGGACATCCTGCGCATCGTCTGCCAGACGTGCCGGGGCGCGCGAAAAATGCTGTTCCCAGCGGGCATCGCTATGGGCGCTGTCGCAACCCGGGTCGGCGCGACCGTCGAGGAAGGCCGAAAAAATCTCGCGCCCGTTGCGGAGGCTTGGCGCGCTGGCTTGCGCGGTCTGGCTACTGGCGGGGGCGGAGCTTGCGTCATTGGGCGATGCGGCTGCCGGTGCGATGGCCGAACAGACGGCCAGCACTGTCAAAACCAGGCGCCTCATGCGCGAAATTCGTCTTTCCAGCGCCGAAGTTCGGCGAAAACATCGACTTCAGAGGAAAGCTCGCCGGCTGCGCGCGGTGCCACTGCAGCGCGGATCTCGGGGCGGCCGGTGCGTAAGAACGGATTGGTGGCCAGTTCACTCTTGAGCGAAATCGGCAGGGTAGGACGGGCTGCATGACGCATGGCCTGGGCTTCCTGTTGACGGCGCTGCAAGGCAGCGTTGGTGGGATCGACGTGCAGCGCGAAGGCCGCATTGGCCAGGGTGTATTCGTGGCCGCAACACACAAGCGTTTCGCCAGGCAGGGAGGCCAGGCGCTGCAACGAGTCGAACATCTGGGGAGCGGTACCTTCGAACATCCGCCCACAGCCTAGGCTGAACAGGGTATCACCGCTGAACAGGTAGCCGTCAGCGACGAAGGCGATGTGGCTGCGGGTGTGGCCGGGCACCTGGAGCACCTGGAACTCGACATCGAGCAGGCGCAAGCGCTCGCCGTGGCCTACCTGATGCGCGTCCGCCGGGATGCGTTCGTCGGCCGGGCCGAACAACTCCAGGTCCGGCCAGCGCTGCTGGAGCTCGGCAACGCCGCCGATATGGTCGCCGTGATGGTGGGTGAGCAGGACGGCGCTCGGCACCAGGCCCTGGTGCTGCGCGGCAGCCAGGACCGGCTCGGCCTGACCGGGGTCGACAATCATGGCGCGGCCATCTGCAGCGATCAGCGCCCAGATGTAGTTGTCGTCGAATGCGGGCAGGGCGATCAGTCGCATAGAATTGGGACCATGCCTGCCCCGCCATTCTCACGTCAAGCTGGCGTCTCATCCTGGTTTGAAACCGGCGCGGGGCGCGGCCTGCTTCAACTGGAGCGTCGTCTGGCGTTGGAAGCGCTACAGACACGGCCGTCGCAGCCGTGGTTGTGGCTGACGCCGACCGCCGACATGCCTGCGCGCGAGTTGCTGCAAGGGCGCGGTTTGCGCCTGCATCGCAGTGCCGGCCGCTTTGCGGGTGACGCACGCTGCGCGCTGCCGTTTCCGCTGCCGACCGAGAGCCTGCAGGCGATCGTGGCGCAACATGCAGTGGTTGGCGGGGCAGCGGACTTTCTGGCCGAATGCGAGCGTCTGCTGATGCCCGGCGGCCGTCTGTGGCTGTTCACGCTCAATCCGATGAGTCCCTACCGCTTCCGCTGGGCGCGGCGCGGGCCGGTCGCGTTGCGCCCGGATCGCTGGCGCCTCCTGGCCCAGCGTGCCGGTCTGCATAGCGTGCAGGCCGAGCGCTACCTGGGGCCGATCTGGCGCCCCAGCGGCGAGTCCACCGACCCCGGCCGGGCACCATGGCGCGCGGTGTATCTGCTGGAAGTGGAAAAGCGTGCTGCCGCGGCGATAGGGCCGACGCCGATCGCCCTGCCTGCCCGCTGGCCACAGCCGGTGGCCACGATCTGACCTGTTTACGTTCAACTCTGGAACCTGATGAAATCCATTGAAGTGCATACCGATGGCTCCTGCCTCGGCAACCCCGGCCCGGGCGGCTGGGCGGCCTTGCTACGTTACAACGGCCGCGAAAAGGAGCTGGCCGGCGGCGAGGCGGTATCGACGAACAACCGCATGGAATTGATGGCGGCGATCATGGCGCTGGAAACGCTGACCGAGCCGTGCCAGATCGTGTTGCATACCGATTCGCAGTACGTGCGCCAGGGCATCACCGAATGGATGCCGGGGTGGGTGCGACGCAACTGGAAGACCGCCGGTGGCGATCCGGTCAAAAATCGCGAGTTGTGGGAGCGGTTGCACGCGGCCACGCAGCGCCATCGCATCGATTGGCGTTGGGTGAAAGGCCACAATGGCGACCCGGACAACGAGCGCGTCGACGTGCTCGCCCGCAATCAGGCCATCGCCCAGCGCGATGGTCTTGCGACATCGTAAGAGGACACATGCGTCAGATCATTCTCGATACCGAAACCACCGGCCTGGAATGGCGCAAGGGCAACCGCGTCGTCGAAATCGGTGCGGTGGAGCTGCTGGAGCGGCGCCCGAGCGGCAACAATTTCCATCGTTACCTGAAGCCGGACTGCGACTTCGAGCCGGGCGCGCAGGAGGTGACCGGGCTGACCCTGGAATTTCTGGCCGATAAACCGCTGTTCGGCGAGGTGGTGGATGAGTTTCTCGCCTATATCGACGGCGCGGAACTGATCATCCACAACGCTGCGTTCGACCTGGGGTTTCTGGACAACGAACTGGCGCTGCTGGGCGATCACTACGGGCGCATCGTCGAGCGCGCCACGGTGGTCGATACCTTGATGATGGCGCGCGAGCGCTATCCGGGGCAGCGCAATTCCCTGGATGCCTTGTGCAAGCGTCTGGGCGTGGACAACTCGCATCGCCAACTGCACGGCGCGTTGCTCGATGCCCAGATCCTGGCCGATGTGTATATCGCGCTGACCTCCGGCCAGGAGGAAATCGGGTTTGCCAGTGCCGACGCCGGTCAGCAGACCGATGCGGCGAGCGGCGTGATTGCGTTCGACCCGGCGCTGCTGTTGCCGCGTCCGCGCATTGCGGTGACCGCTTCCGAATTGCAGGCCCACGAGGCACGCTTGGCGCAGCTGCGCAAGAAGGCAGGGCGTGCGTTGTGGGATCCGCCGGTCGAGGAGATTGCGGTCGCCGGGTGAGGCGTCTTGCCTGAGGTATTTTGCTCGCGCGCGGCGCTACATCAGTAACTGCGCACCAGGATCGCGGTGATGTTGTCCGAACCGCCGCCATCCAGTGCGGCGGCGACCAGGCATTCCACGCATTCCTGCGCGCTGCAATCGGCCTGCGACAACGTGGCCGCGATGGCGGCATCGTCCACCTCTTCGGTCAGGCCGTCGCTGCACAGCAACAGCTGCATGCCGGATTTGAGTTCGCCTTGCATGATGGCGACATTCAGATGTGCCGGGTCGGTCACGCCGAGTGCCTGGGTCACCACGTTGCGATGCGGGTGCGCGCGTGCCTGCTCGCTGGTCAGCGTGCCCTGGGCGATGAGCTCCTGCACATAGCTGTGGTCCTGGCTCAGCTGCGCCAGCCGGCCATCGCGCCACAGGTAGGCGCGGCTGTCGCCAACCCAGGCCACTTCGAAACGCTGGCCGAGTACGCGCGCGGCGACCACGGTGGTGCCCATCGGCAAGGTGTCGTTGCAGCGGCGCGAGGTCTTGATGATCTCTTCGTCGGCGATGCGTACCGCCTGCGCCAGCGGGGTACCGGCGCGGATCTCCCGCACGATGGTCTCGCGGGCCAGTGCGCTGGCCACTTCCCCGCAGGCATGCCCCCCCATGCCGTCGGCGACCAGCCACAATCCCAGCTCACTGTCGCCGTAGTAGGTGTCCTCGTTGAGGTCACGGCGCAGGCCGACATGGGTGAGGTGTCCGAATTCGAGCATGGGGCCGGGTCGCCAAGGAGAAGATGCGCCACCATCATCGCGGCCCGGCCGGTTAGCGGCAACACGCCACGCACGGGTGCCGCAGCACCGGTTCACGCCTGGACCTGCCTGCGCCGGCCCGGGCCGCTTGTGGCGCGGGCCATGTGCCCGTATGATGCACGGCCCCAGGACACTGGGGACCATCTGGAGAGGTGGCAGAGCGGTTGAATGTACCTGACTCGAAATCAGGCAGGCGTTTATAGCGCCTCGGGGGTTCGAATCCCCCCCTCTCCGCCAGATTCGCATCAGCCCCCGCAAGGGGGCTTTTGTTTATGTGTGGCAGTCGCCGGCCGCGGCGATGACTACAATCCGCCCGATCCCCGTTGGAGGCCTGTCATGTCCGAGATCCTGGTGCCCGTGTCTTTTGGTGAACTGCTCGACAAGATCGCGATCCTGCAGATCAAGTCCGAGCGCATGCGCGATGCAGCCAAGTTGACCAATGTGCGCAACGAGCTGTCTGCGCTGGAAACCAGCTGGATGGCGCATCCGGCCGCCGGCCACGACATCGTGCGCCTGCGCGCCGAGCTCAAGGCCGTCAATGAGCGACTGTGGGTGATCGAGGACGACATCCGCCTCAAGGAGCAGGCGCAGAGCTTCGATGACGCCTTCGTGCAGCTGGCGCGCAGCGTGTATATCGAAAACGACGAGCGCGCGCGCATCAAGAAGGAGATCAACCTGGCGCTGGGTTCTTCGTATGTGGAAGAAAAGTCCTATCAGGACTATCGCGCTACCGGCGCCTGAGCGTGTTGACGGTTTGATCGCGCAGGTGGTCTGACAGCGCGAGTTGTTGCAGGAAGCGTCTTCGCTCGATCTCACGCCCATTGGTGCGGGCGCCTCTGCAACTTGCCCGGCGCCTGATCGCCGAGCAGCTTCAGAGCCGGTGCTGAAGTGCTGGCTGCGTCGCCTTTTGCGCCAACCGTGTGGCGGTCCGGCGGCGATTGATCGCCGATCGTCAGCGCGGGTGGTCGGCGCGATAACGCTCGAAGGCGGCGATCGCATCGTCCACGGTGATCAGCGACATCACCTCGTCGAATTCGATCTTCGTTCCCCAGCGTAGCTGGTCGGCTGGCTTGTGCAGGAATTTGCGCGCGGCGGCGTCGTAGCGGTCCACGCAATAGCGCACGTCCGAGTACGGGCCGCTTCGTCGCGGGTTGCTGGCCGCATGCAGGCCGAGCACCTTGGTGCCCATGGCGTTGGCGATATGCATCGGCCCGGAATCCGGCGTGACCACCAGGTCCGCGCGCGCGAGCAGGGCAGGCAGTTGCTTAAGGGTGTCCTTGCCAACCAGATCCAGCACCGGCGTGCGTGCGGCCGCAACGGTGGCATCGGCAGTGCTGCGTTCCAGGTCGCTGCGGCCGCCGCACAGCACGATCCGCCAGCCCTGCGCGGCGGCATGATCGGCCAGCGCGGCGAGGCGATCGGGATACCAGTTGCGACGCGGGTGGCTGGAGCAGGGCGAGATCATCAGTACAGGGCGGCCATCGTCGTCCCATTGCGCGCGTGCCCAGGCATGCGCCTGGTCGGGCACCGGCAGGTCCCAGCGCACCTGGGTCTGGCGCAGGCCCAGCGGCTCGGCAAAGCTGCCGATGGCGTCGAGCACGTGGATGCCGGGGCGATCGGCGATGCGCTCGTTGACGAACAGGCCGTGCAGGTCCTTGGAGCGGCTGCGGTCGTAGCCGATGCGTCGCCGCGCCGGCACGAAGGCCGACAGCACATTGGCCCGAAAGGCCACCTGCATCTGCAGCAAGGCATCGAAGCGGCCCAGCGGTGCCAGCGACCGGCGTAGTGCGCGCATGCCGGCCACCCCGCTGCGTTTGTCGTAGGCGTGGAATTGCACGCCGGGCAGACCCTCGAGCAATTTCAGCCCGGCCTTGTCGATGACCCAATGCAGTTGGGTTTCAGGAAACCCGGCCTGCAACGTGCGTACCAGCGGCACCACGTGCGTGACATCGCCCAGGGCGGACAAGCGCAGCAAACACAGCGATGCGGGCGTTACAGCCATGGTGTTGTTAGACTCGATAGATGGTTTCTTTCGATGCCACCGAAGCGCTGGCGCCGTACCGCGAAGGTCGCGGGTATGGCGCCATTCTGTTCGACCGCGAACGGCTGCGGCAAGCCGATGCCAGCCTGTTTTCGCCGCAATCGTGGGGCGACAGGGCGCGGCCGGTGGACGCGGGCGGGCGTGGCGGCGCGTGGTTCGTGGATGCGCCATTCGGCCATAGCGTGTTGCGGCAGTACCTGCGCGGCGGCATGGCCGCACGCGTGAGCCGCGATCGCTACCTGTGGAAAGGGGCAGGGCGCACGCGCAGTTTTGCCGAGTTCCGGCTGATGCGCGAACTGATCAAACGCAAGTTGCCGGTGCCGCGCCCGTTGGCCGCCTGCTATCTGCGCGAAGGCGTGGGCTATCGCGCTGCGCTGTTGATGGAGCGGCTGGAAAACGTGCGCTCATTGGCCGACCACGCCCAGGTGGCCGGTCGCGGTGCGCCGTGGGAGGCGACCGGCCAGCTGATTGCACGCTTCCATCGCGCTGGCCTGGATCACGCCGATCTCAACGCGCACAACATCCTGTTCGATGCCGGCGGGCATGGCTGGCTGATCGATTTCGACCGCGGCGTGCTGCGCATTCCGGCCACGCGCTGGCGCGAGCGCAACCTCAGGCGGCTGCATCGCTCGCTGTTGAAGCTGCGCGGCAACCGCAGCCGCGAGGATGTCGACAAGGACTATGCGCGCCTGCATCGCGCCTACGAACTGGCCTGGGGCCGGGGCTACTGATGGACTGGGGCTTGCGGGTGCAGGGAGTCGGCAATGCGTCGGCGGTGGCCCTTGGCTCGCCGATGGCCACGCTCGAGCGCGCCGGTGCGCCCTGGCTGACCATCGATTGCGGCAGCGAGGGGCTGACCGCCTATCAGGCTCACTATGGCCAGCTGCCACAGGCAATCTTCATCACCCACGTGCATCTGGACCATGTCGGTGGCCTGGAACGGGTGTTCGTCGACAGTTATTTTTCCGAGCGCCGCGGGCGCACGCGCCTGTACGTGCCGGCGCCGGTCGTGCCGCTGCTGCAGCGGCGCATCGCCGATTACCCGAATGTGCTGGCCGAGGGCGGGGCGAACTTCTGGGACGCATTCCAGCTGGTGCCGGTCGGCGATGCGTTCTGGCACGACGGCGTGCGGCTGGAAGTGTTCCCGGTCCGCCACCACTGGCCCGAGACGGCTTACGGGTTGCGTTTGCAGGGGGCGCTGGTCTGGACTGGCGATACCCGGCCGATCCCCGAGATGCTGAAGCGTTATGCGGACGACAGCGAGCTCATCGCGCATGACTGCGGCGTTCACGGCAACCCGTCGCATACTGGCGTGGACGATTTGGAGCGGGAATACCCGCAGGACCTGTTGAACCGCATGCTGCTGTACCACTACGCCAGCGACGCCGACGGCGATGTGCTGCGTGCACGTGGCCACCGCGTTGCCGTGCCCGGCCAATACCTTGCGCTGGCGAACCCGACCGCAGCGACGGTGCCCTGATGGGCGCCTTGCTGCTGCCGGATCTTGCCACGGCGCCGATGCAGGACCGCTATGGCCGTCCGCTGCGCGATCTGCGCCTGTCGGTGATCGAGGCCTGCAATTTCCGCTGCGGGTATTGCATGCCGGCCGATCGCGTGCCAGACGATTACGGCTTCGACTCGCAGCAGCGGTTGAGTTTCGATCAGCTGGAAACCCTGGTGCGTGCCTTCGTTTCGGTCGGGGTGACCAAGGTGCGCCTGACCGGCGGCGAGCCGCTGCTGCGGCGCGACTTGCCGAGCCTGATCGCACGGCTGGCCGCGATCGAGGGCATCGAAGATCTGGCGCTGACCACCAACGGCACCTTGCTTGGGCGCCAGGCCGTCGCGCTGCGACAGGCTGGGCTGCGCCGCATCACCGTCAGCATGGATGCGCTGGAACCGGCGTTGTTCAGGCGCATGAGCGGCGATCGCGGCGAAATTGCGCAGGTGCTGGCTGGCATTGCCGCCGCCGAGCAGGCCGGTTTCCAGCGGCTGAAGATCAACTGCGTGGTGCAGCGTGGCGTCAACGAAGATCAGGTGCTGCCGTTGGTGGAGCACTTCCGCGGCACCGGGCACGTGCTGCGCTTCATCGAATTCATGGATGTGGGCAGTTGCAATGGCTGGACGGCGGATGCGGTGGTGACCTCGGCGCAATTGCACGAACGCATCCATGCACGCTGGCCGTTGGTGGCGCTGGACGCCAATTACACCGGTGAAGTGGCGCAGCGCCACGCGTTTGCGGATGGCGCTGGCGAAGTGGGCTTCGTCAGTTCGGTCAGCGTGCCGTTCTGCGGCGATTGCCAGCGTGCGCGCGTCTCGGCCGACGGGCATCTGTATACCTGCCTGTTCGCCAGTCAGGGCCACGACCTCAAGCCGGCCCTGGCCAACGGCGAGCCTGCGCTGGCGACGCATCTGCGCCAGCGCTGGAGCGTGCGTGGCGACCGCTACAGCGAAGTGCGCGCCTCGGTGCCGCGGCGCGGCAAGCCGGTCGAGATGTTCTTGATCGGCGGATGAGCGAGGACGCGCTGCTGATGCAACTGCGCACGCTGGAGCTGCGTCTGCTCGTTCCGCAGCAGCGTGCCGATGTGCAGGTGTTGGAAGCGCTGCTCGATCCGGCCTTTGTCGAGTTCGGTACGTCGGGCCGCCGGTACACGCGGAGCGAGGTGATCGCGGCCCTGCGCGCCCCCGGTGTCGCTGCCGAGTACTGCGCAGAAGACTTCGAATGCGCGCGGCTGGCACCGGATCTTGCGCAGGTGCGCTATCGGTCGGTGGATCGCCGTCAGGGTGTTGAGCGGCAGGCCTTGCGCAGCTCGTTGTGGCGCAGCAATGCTGCTGGATGGCAGCTGCTGTTCCATCAAGGCACCTTGTTCACCGAGAATGCCGCATCCTGAGTGCCTGTCTTCGCGTCGCTTCCCATGCCTGCAAATTCCCGCTCCGCCCGCCTGACCCATCTGGATGATGCCGGGCTCCCCACCATGGTGGATGTCTCGGACAAGGCGGTTACCGCCCGTAGCGCCACTGCGGAAAGCCGCGTGCGCTTTCCGGCGGCCGTGGCCGCACAGTTGCGCGCCAACGGCTTGCGTAGTGCCAAGGGCGGCATCGTGGAGACGGCGGTGATTGCCGGCACCATGGCGGTCAAGCGCACGCACGAATTGATTCCGTTCTGCCATCCATTGCCGATCGATGCCTGCCGTTTCGAGATCGACTGGGCGGGCGAGCAGCTGCTGGACATCCGTTGCACGGTGCGCTGCGTGCATCGTACCGGCGTGGAAATGGAAGCGCTCACCGGTGCCAGCGTGGCGGCGTTGACGGTTTATGACATGTGCAAGGCGTTGTCGCACAGCATGAGCATTGGTCCGACCAAATTGGTGTCCAAGCGCGGCGGCAAGCGCGACATCGGAGCGGCATAATGACCGCCACGGTGACGGTGCTGTATTTCGCCAGCCTGCGCGAGGCCGCAGGAATTGCCGACGAGCGCGTGCAGAGCGGCGCACAGGATCTGCGCAGCCTGTACGCGGAACTCGATGCGCGGCATGGCCTGCGCTGGACGCCTGCGCAGTTGCGTGTGGCCGTGGATGGCGCATTCGCGCGCTGGGAGGATGCGCTGCGCGATGGCAGCGAAGTGGTGTTCATTCCGCCAGTGTCGGGAGGTTGAGCGTGAGCGAACAGGTTGCAGCGATCTTTGCGCTTTCCGAGGTGCCGTTGCCGATCGATCGGCTGCGTGCGGGGGCGGAACATCCGCATGCCGGCGCGTTCGCCAGCTTCGAAGGCTGGGTGCGCAATCACAACGAAGGCCGCGGCGTGGCCGGCTTGCGCTACGAAGCCTATGCCGCGCTCGCACAGGCCGAAGGGCAGCGTGTGCTGGACGAAGCAATGCAGCGATACGCCATCGTGCACGCGCATTGCGTGCACCGCGTGGGCGAGCTGCGCATCGGCGACATGGCGGTGTGGGTCGGCGTCAGTGCGGCGCACCGTGGCGCCGCATTCGATGCGTGCCGCTACATCATCGATGAGGTCAAGGCGCGCGTGCCGATCTGGAAGAACGAGCATTACCTGGAAGGCGATGCGGGTTGGTTGCATCCCCAATCGCAACCGTAGCAGGCGGATGCGGTCCGGCACGCACCCGCGCGCGAGCCGGCGCCGGCCTTGCATAGCCGCGCGGCGCAGCACGAGCTGACTGCTGCTTTTCGCTGGATCAATCGTGCGCAAGTCGATCCTCCGGGTAGCTCGCCTGGAGTCTTGCGAAGTTGGGGTGGTGTCCCCGCCGGTTGACCTCGGCGCCCGCATCGCGCCGTGGGAAGCGCTCACGTTGCGGGGATGGGGGCGCCGTCGCCACGGCGGATACGAATGACTGGTCGGCTTTTCGCCTCGGCTTTGCGCATGCGCGCAGCGCTGCACGTGATGATCGCAGTTGTTCGATCAATCGCGCCCAAGGCAGAGGTTCCAGCTAGTTCGCCTGGCATTGCCGAAAGTTGGGGTGGTGTCCCCGCCGGTTGACCTCGGCGCCCGCATCAATCGATACCGTTGCTGCCTTCCGGCCCTGGCGGGATTTTCGATCTAGCGTCGCGAGGGACCGACGGGGCCACCATAAGACGTGGGCCATTGGCATGGCCCTGCGATTTGCGACATGGGTGTCTTTGCGCAAATCATGAAACTGGCGGAGAGAGGGGGATTCGAACCCCCGAAGCGCGGTTTAGACGCTTACACACTTTCCAGGCGTGCTCCTTCAACCACTCGGACACCTCTCCGTGCCTGCCCGACCGTGGTCGAACAGGGCCGCAAATTCTAGCGGTCGCCGGCCCGTACCACAAGCTGAATCTTCCAGCCGCAGTCGCTGAGACCGGGCGTGGCACAATATCGGCTCAAACAGAGCCGGTTGCCCGATGTCTTATCTCGTTCTCGCCCGCAAGTGGCGCCCGAAGCGTTTTGCCGAACTCGTAGGCCAGGAACACGTGGTCCGCGCGCTCAGTAACGCGCTCGACAGTGGGCGCGTGCATCACGCGTTCCTGTTCACCGGCACCCGTGGCGTGGGCAAGACCACCATCGCGCGCATCTTCGCCAAATCGCTCAATTGCGAGACCGGCACCAGTGCCGATCCCTGCGGGACGTGCCCGGCCTGCCTGGACATCGACGCCGGGCGCTACATCGACCTGTTGGAGATCGATGCCGCATCCAACACCGGCGTGGACGATGTGCGCGAGGTGATCGAAAACGCGCAGTACATGCCCTCGCGCGGCAAGTTCAAGGTCTATCTGATCGACGAAGTGCACATGCTGTCCAAGGCGGCGTTCAACGCGCTGCTGAAGACGCTGGAAGAGCCACCGGAGCACGTGAAGTTCCTGCTGGCCACCACCGACCCGCAAAAATTGCCGGTGACGGTGCTGTCGCGCTGCCTGCAGTTCAACCTCAAGCGATTGGACGAAGACCAGATTCAGGGGCAGATGACGCGCATCCTGGCCGCCGAACAGATCGAGTCGGATCCCTCGGCGATCGTGCAGCTTTCCAAGGCGGCCGACGGCTCGCTGCGCGATGGTCTGTCGCTGCTGGACCAGGCCATCGCCTATGCCGGCGGCGCGCTGCGCGAGGATGTGGTGCGCACCATGCTGGGTACGGTCGATCGCACCCAGGTCGGCGCAATGCTGCAGTCGCTTGCCGATGGCGATGGCGCGCGCCTGTTGCAGGTGGTGGCCGCGCTGGCCGAATTTTCGCCCGATTGGAGCGGTGTGCTGGAGGCCCTGGCCGAGGCCCTGCACCGGGTGCAGGTGCAGCAGTTGGTGCCATCGGTGGCCTTTGTCGGCGACGGGATCGACCCGACGCCGTTTGCGGCGCAGCTGCGGCCGGAAGTGGTGCAACTGTGGTACCAGATGGCGCTCAACGGGCGACGCGACCTGTATCTGGCGCCCAGCCCGCGCGCCGGTTTCGAAATGGCAGTGCTGCGCATGCTTGCCTTCCGCCCCGTAGCGGCGGTGCCGGCTGGCGGCTCGGACGACGGTCGCGGTGCCACGGCGGGCGGTGGTGCGCGTTCTGGCGCTGCCGGCGGTCAGGCTGCTGCGCCGGCAGCGGCAGCGCCCGCCGTAGTGGCCTCGCCTGCTGCGGTGACGGATACGATGCCGGCTGCGGAAGCGTCCTTGCCGGCATCAGCGACCCGGGCAACGCCGATTTCGGCTGCGCCTCCCGTTGTCGTGCTTGCCCCCCAAGAGTCTTCTCCGGACAGCCGTGCGTCTGCAGCCAGTGCGCGTAATGACGACACCCCGCCGTGGGCAGTGGACGATGCGCCGGTGCGTGCGCAGGTCGCGCCGGCACCCGACACGATGGCCGTGCTTGCGCCTGAAGCGGCGATGGCTCCGCCAGCTGCCACCGTCGAGCTCGCGCACCCCGATGCGATTGCGTCCGACGCTGTGGTGGAGGCTCCGGCTTCGGTCGCAGTGTCTTCGCTTGTCGAGCCCTCGTCGCTTGAGGAGCCAGCGGTGGTCGCGCCATCGGCAACGGCAGGGGCTGCATCAGGCTCGGCGACCGACGCGACGGCCCTGCTCGATGACGGCCGCATCGCCGATGCCGAGCAATGGCTGGAGCTGGTCACGCGCAGCGGCTTGAATGGCCCGTCGCGGCAGCTGGCCGCCAACGCCGCATTTATCGGCCATCGCGATGGCGTGCTGCGGCTGGCGCTGGCGCCGGGCTTCGAATATCTGAACTCCGAGCGCTCCATCGCCAACCTCGCGCAGGCGCTGGCACCGGTGTTGGGAAACCCGCCGCGCATCGTCATCGAAACCGGCAGCGCCGATGTCGAAACCTTGCACGAGCGTGCCAACCGCCAGAAAGGCGAGCGCCAGAGCGCGGCCGAAACAGCCTTCATGAACGACCCGACGGTGCAGTTGCTGATCCAGCAGCAAGGCGCGCGGATCGTGCCCGATTCCATCCGCCCTTACGACGAGTAACGACCCATGCGTGGAAATATTGCCCAACTGATGCAGCAGGCGCAGAAGATGCAGGAAAACCTGCAGCGCGCCCAGGAAGAACTGGCCAAGCTGGAAGTCATCGGCACTGCCGGTGGTGGCATGGTCAGCGTGACGCTGACCGGCGCCAAGGAGTGCCGCAAGGTGCGCATCGACCCGAGCATCCTCTCCGACCAGGAGATGGCCGAGGATCTGATCGCCGCCGCCTTCAACGACGCCTCCAACAAGATCGACGCCGAATCCAAGGACCGCATGGGCTCTGCGACCGCCGGCATGCAGTTGCCGCCGGGCATGAAGTTGCCGTTCTAAGCGAGGGGATTCGGGAGTGGGGATTCGGGATTAGCCAAGCGCAAAGGCCTTTGCCGTTGCGAATCCCAAATCCCGAATTTCCAATCCCGGCCACCCAATGTCCACTTTGCTCGAACAACTGATCGAGGCCTTCCGGGTATTGCCCGGCGTGGGCCAGAAGTCGGCCCAGCGCATGGCCTATCACGTGCTCGAGCGCGAGCGCGAGGGCGGGCGGCGGCTGGCCGCTGCGTTGGGCAACGCGGTGGAAAAGGTGGGGCATTGCGTGCAATGCCGCGACTTCACCGAATCGGAAATCTGCAGCATTTGCGCCAGCAGCAGCCGCGACCGGCAGCAACTATGCGTGGTGGAGTCGCCGGCCGATCGCCTGGCGATCGAACATGCCACCGGCTACCGCGGGCTGTATTTCATTCTGCAGGGGCGCCTGTCGCCGCTGGATGGCATCGGCCCGCGCGAACTGGGGCTGGATCGGCTCGGCGAGCGTCTGGCTGCCGGCGAAGTGACCGAAATGATCATCGCCACCAATGCGACGGTCGAAGGCGAGGCCACGGCCCATTACCTGGCGCAACTGGCGCGCCAGCACGCAGTACGCCCAAGCCGGCTCGCCCAGGGCATGCCGCTGGGTGGCGAGCTGGAGTATGTGGACCGCGGCACCCTGTCGCACGCCTTCGGCACCCGCAGTGAGGTGCTTTGAGGGCCGGGATTGGGGAGTCGGGATTGGGGATTCGCAAAAGCCGGTCGGCGCGCGCGGTAAGCTTTGGCCAATCCCGAATCCCGAATCCCGTCTATGACCGACACCATCTTCGGCAAAATCATTCGTCGCGAAATTCCGGCCACCATCGTTTACGAGGACGATGAGGTGCTGGGCTTCGAAGACATCGCGCCGCAGGCGCCGGTGCATGTGCTCTTCATTCCCAAGCAGCATGCCTTTCCGACCCTGGACGATGTGCCGCCGGAGCAGGCGCTGCTGGTTGGCAAGCTGGCCATCGCAGCGGCGACCTATGCGCGCGCACAAGGGCTGGCGCAAGACGGCTACCGCATCGTGATGAATTGCCGCGAGCATGCCGGCCAGACGGTGTTCCATCTCCATCTGCATTTGCTGGCCGGTGCGCCGCTGGGCCGCTTCGGCACGCCTTGACGCGTCGTCGGATCGCGCGTTGCGCGCAAGCCGCGTCATGCAGCGATCGTCGTGCACAAACAAAAACGCCGCTCCCTGCGAGCGGCGTTTTTGCGAGTAACCCAGCTCAGCGGCGCATTACCACCAGCCGCGGCCCCAGCCCCAACCGCCGCCCCAGCGCGGGCCCCACGGGTCGCCCCACGGGCCATACGGGTAAGCCGGCACGACTTCCACGTCGCGCACGACCGGCCACAGGTAGACCACGTCGGCATTGACCTTGGGCAGCTTGTAGTCGTATTCGCCGATCTTGGTGGTTTCGTAGCCTTCGATCTTGCCGATGAAGGTCACTTCGCGGCCCGGCTCGAACACCGCCGGATCATAGAAGCCCGAGCGGCAGGCCAGGAAGCGGCCATCGCTGGCATCCACGGCATTACGGTCGGGGCGACCGCTGGCATTGAGCGGGCGCGAGATCAGCTCGAAGCAGGTCTGGCCCTGGCCAGGCGTGGTCTTGATGATCTTGCCACCCCAGCGCACGGACGTGCCGACCTGGGCGCTGGCAGTTGAATCACTCGGACTGACCGCGGGGAACTGGCCCTGCAGCGGCTTGGGTGCGGTGGCGCAGGCTGCGAGCCCGAGCACAGCGATAAGAGGAACAAGAAAACGGGTACTCATGAGGAAGCTCCGGTTCGCGGGCGATGCTGCAGCAAGTCTTTCAAGAGAGTGGCGCTGTCCGAATCAGCGCCAGCGTATCGCGCGGCAGCGAAACGTTGGCTGAGTGCCAACAGTGCCGTATTCGGGTGTGAGCGGGCGACACGTTGCGCCCACACACCGGCCGGTTCGTGCAGTTCACGGGCAAGGCCGAGCTTGCGGTAGCGGCGGCCCAGGCGGTGCCAGGCACGCAGCAACGGGTCGCGCTCACGTTCGCCACGTGCCAGCAGCCAACCCATCCACGCCAGCGCGCTTACCGCGAACACGCCGAAGATGGCGGCCAGCTGCGAGGTGTCCAGGCGATCGATGCCGAAGGGTTGCAGCAGCCGTTGCTGACGGTCGGCATCGAAGGACAGCACTAGCTCGTTCCAGCCGCGCCGCAGCCAGTCGCTGACCTGGCCCAGGCTGGCCCATGTGCCGAGGTCGGCGAAGTCGTTGCCGCCGCCGGCTTGCAGGCGATCTTCGAGGGTGTCGTAGATGCGTTCCGGCGCCACTGCGGCGGTGGGGTCCACGCGAACCCAGCCACGCCCGGCCAGCCAGACTTCGGCCCAGGCGTGCGCGTCCATGCGGCGTACCACCCAGTAATTGCCCAACCGGTTGTAGGTGCCGCCGGCATACCCGGTCACCACGCGCGCCGGGATGCCGGCCGCGCGCATCAGCACCACGAACGAGGAGCTGAAGTGTTCGCAGAAACCGGCCTTTTGCTGAAACAGGAACTCGTCGACGCTGTTGCGGCCGAGCAGCGGCGTGTCCAGCGTGTAGGCGAATTCTCGGGTGATCCACTGCAGTGCGCGCTGCACCACCGCATCGTCGTTGTTGCCGGCCTCGCCACGCCATTGCCGTGCCAGCGTCAGCGTACGCGGATTGAAACCGGGCGGCAGGGCAAGTGCACGCTTGCGCAACTGGTCGGGCAGGTCGGTATCGAAGCGTGTTGGCGGCGCCGATTGCAGGTCCCAGCGCGTCAGTGCGCTCAACGGCCGTTGCGCGAACAGTTCGTAGTCCGGCGATAACTCGGCGTTGGGCACGCCCTGGGTAGGCAGATCCAGCGACACCAGCTGGCGGCGATCGGTGGGCTCGTAATCCAGGCGATAACGGTAGGTTTGCGGACCTGCGGTGACCGAAGCGGGCTGACCGCGGCCGGTCCAGTGCGCGCGCTGCCAGGTGCGGCCGTCGAAGTCCCACATCACCGGGCCGCGCCAGTAGCGCTGTTGCGGCGGCGGCGCCTTGCCGGCAAATTGCACGCGCAAGGCCGGGCTGTCGTCGGCCATCAGGTCGATCCATTCGCCCGGCGACATGTTGTCCGACAGGCCAGGCCGGGATAGCGCGCGCTCGGGCACGCCCCACAGCGGCGCACTCAGCCGCGGCAGCAACCAGAACGTGGCCAGCGCCAGCGGCACGCCGATGGCAACCAGCTTGCCCATACTGCGCAATTGCAGGCGCAGGGCCGGCGTGGCGGTGTGCTGTTCTTCGTCGGCCAGCCGCTGCATGCTCAGCAAGGCGCTGACCACCGCCAACAATGCCAGGCCCATCGTTGCCGGGCCCTGGTCGAGCAGAAAGGCGGCAAACGGTGCGAACAACGCAAAACCCAACAGGCTGCGGGCATCGCGCAAGGTGCGCAGTTCGGAGGCCTTGATCGCCAGCATCGATGCCAGCACCGCGCAGCCGGTGTCGCGGCCAAAGCGCATGCCGATCTGCCAATACACCGCCGCCAGCATTGCGATCACCAACAACAGCCGCACCGGCGCCATCAAGGTGCCGCGCCAGCTCAGCACGCCGACCAGCACCGCCGCCACCGCGACAGTGGCCGCAAGCAGGCCGGGCAACTGCAACAGCAGCGGGGTCAAGGCCAGCCAACTGGTGGCCAGTACCCAGGCGCGGCTGGCCTGGCTGATCGGGGGCGAGGGCTCAGTCATGCGGAAGCAGGGCCAGGGCGCGTTGGCACAGGTGGTGGTGCGAAGGTCCTTGCGCGGGACCTAACGGTGGCTGGCCAGGCAACAGCAGGCGATACCGGCGCCCGTCGCGCTCGGCCAGGTTGACCCAGCGGGCAAGGCGCGCAATGCGGCGCTCGTACGGCAGCGCGCTGAGCGCCCGCCAGTCCAGTGTGACGTCGATTCCCAGCGGCTGTTCGTATTCGCGCACCAAGAGCGTGTCGCGCCGTGCCGAGTGTTTCCAGGAAATCGTGCGCGGAGCGTCGCCAGCGCGATACGGGCGCAGCTGGTGCAGCTCTTCGCCTTGCGCATGCAGACGCGTCTTGTTGGGCGAGCCCGTCCCCTCGGGCAACGCCGGACCCTGTTCTTCGGGCCGGGGGTAGGCCAGCAACGGCGTTTCCGGCCATACCCACGACCAGGCGCGCACCAGGCCCAGCGGCTGGGTGCTGGACAGGCGGATGCGCTCGATATCCTGCCAGCCGCGGCGCTCGGTCGGCACCAGCAGGTCGATCTCGGCCATGTCGTGCTCGATCAACGCACAGAAGCCGCTGCTGTCCAGATGATCCAGCCGCAGCCCGCGTCGTAAGCGGGTATCGCGGCGCGCCAGCGACACCCGCATGCGCAGCGGTTCGCCGGCGACCACCGGTTCGGCCGAGACCGCTTCGATACGCAGTGCCGATAGCTGCAGGTGCGCCATGATGCTGCTGGCGATCCCGGCCGTGGCCAGCAACAGCGCGAGCAGCAGCGCCGGATTGTTGTTGTAGTTCAGTGCGCCGAGCAGCATCGCCAGCAGTAACGCCGTGACGAACAGCCCGAAGCGGGTCGGCAACACATAGATGCGCCGCCGATCCAGCACGATCGGCAAGCCCTCCGCGCCCCGCGGCCGCGCCAGCAGGCTGAGTCGGCGGACGATGCCGCGCAGGTGCGCGCGCACCAGGTCAGTCCACCGGCACGCTGTGCAGCAGCGCCTTGGCCAGTGCCGGCCCGGACGACGATTCGGCTTCCGGCACCAGCCGGTGCCCGGCCACGGCCACAAACAGCGCCTGCACGTCTTCGGGCAGCACGTGCTCGCGCCCAAGCAGCAATGCGTAGGCCTTGGCCGCGCGCAGCAAGGCGATCCCAGCGCGTGGCGACAGGCCTACGCGCACCCCAGCATGCTGGCGGCTACGCAGCAACAGGGCCTGCACATAGCCGATCAGCGCATCGCTGGCATGGATCTGGTTGACCACCCCGCGCAGCGCGACCACGTCGGCGTCGCTCAGTTGCGGGGCGGCCTGGGCAATCAGTTCGCGCCGATCCGTACCCGACAGCAGCGCACGCTCGGCATCGGCGCTGGGGTAGCCCAGGCTCAGCCGCAGCAGAAAACGGTCCAGCTGCGAATCGGGCAGCGGAAAGGTGCCGGACAGATCGACCGGGTTCTGCGTGGCAATCACGAAAAACGGCTCCGGCAATGCATGCGTCACGCCATCCAGGGTCACCTGCTGCTCGGCCATTGCTTCCAGCAGCGCGCTCTGCGTACGCGGCGGGGCCCGGTTGATTTCGTCGGCCAGCAGCACGTTGGTGAACACCGGTCCGGGATGGAACTGGAACTGCCGCGAGGCGGCGTCGTAAACGGACACGCCCAGCACATCGGCCGGCAGCAGGTCGGAGGTGAACTGCACGCGCTGGAAGCCCAGCCCCAGGCTGGAGGCCATCGCGTGGGCGAGCGTGGTCTTGCCCAGGCCGGGCAGGTCCTCGATCAATAAATGTCCTCCGGACAGCAAGGCCACGAATGCCAGCCGCACTTCCTGCGCCTTGCCCAGCAGCAGCGAATTGACCTGGTCTTGCGCGCGCCGCAGCGATTGGCGCAGCGCATCGGTTAGCATTTCCGTGGAACGCAGCGGTGTCGACATCACAATTCCGTAGGTGAAAAGAAGAGTGCACAGGGCAATGCAGGGGGACCAACGCGCACATCGCACCTTCGTGATCCTGTGGACACTGGCGACAGCCGTCAAGCTGTTGATCGCCGCACGCTTGCCGCTCTTCGTTGACGAGGCCTTCTACTGGCAGGAAGGCCAGCATCTGGCGGCGGCGTATTCGGATCTGCCGGGCATGACCGCCTGGCTGGCGCGACTGGGCGTGGAGCTGGGCGGACATCATCTGCTGGCGCTGCGGCTACCGTTTCTGGCCATTTCCGCGCTGATTCCCTGGTTGATCGCGCATATCGCCACACGCTGGTTCGGCTCCACGATGGGGTGGCAAGCTGGCAGCCTGACCTTGCTGATGCCGCTGTCTGCAACGCTGGGCATTCTGGCCGTGCCGGATGTGCCGATGGCATTGGCGGCGGTGCTGTGCATGGATGCCGGGGCGCGCTTGTTGCGCGAGGTCGATGCCACCAGCGCGCTGGAGCTCGCCATCGGCCTGGTCATCGGCGCGCTCAGCCACTACCGCTTTGTCGGGGTGATCGGGGTGGGCTGCATCGCATTGCTGTGCATCCCGCAGGGGCGTGCGGTGTTGCGCGACCCACGCATCTGGATGGCACTGACCGTCGGCGCGGTGAGCTGGCTGCCGCTGCTGTTCTGGAATACCGACCACGACGAAGCCGGGTTGCGTTTTCAATTGGTCGACCGGCACCCGTGGCGGTTCCAGATCGGCGGGCTGTGGTTTGTGCTGATCCAGACGGTGGCGGTGACGCCGCTACTGGCCTGGGCGATGGTCAAGGTCGGTCTGGCCGGCACCCGCAGCGGCGGCGGCTCGCGCGCGCAGTGGCGCTATTTCGGTTTGCTCGGCGGCATTTCGACCGTGGCGATCTTCGTGCTGGGCTTCTTCAGCGATGCCGAGCGGATCAGCTTCCACTGGCCATTGCCCGGCTACCTGGCGTTGCTGGTGGCGGTGCCGGTGATCTTGATGCGCTGGCCGCATCCGCAGCGCCGCGCGGCGTGGCTCATCGCACTGCTGGGCATGCTTGGCGCATACGGCTACTACCTGGCGGTGTCGGTGCCGTCGATCCGCGCGCATGCCGCTGGCGAAAAGTACTACCCGCGCAACTTCGCCGGCTGGAACGATCTGGCCCATGCGGTCAAATCCCGATTGGCGCAGATGCCGCCAGGCACACGCGTGTTGGCAGAAAATTTCAAGGTTGGCGCCGAGCTCGGCTTCCAATTGCACGACGCCAAGATCGAGGTGCTGCCTGCCACGTTGAACGACAAGCACGGGCGCAGCGCGCAGCTGCAGCAGTGGGGCCTGCTCAGCGATGGCACGCGCACCGGACCACGGCTGCTGGTGCTCTCACCCAGCGATCAGCGCTATCGCGAGCTGTTGAAGCGCTACCACGCCATCTGCGACATGGTCGGCCCGCTGCCGCCGCCCACCGTGGTGTCCACCGATCACGGCTATCAGCGCTTTCTGCTGTTCGCACTGCCTGCGCAACGCCAGCCGGGCCCGTGCGTGGCCCCGGCGATGGCCTGGATCGATGCGCCGCTGCCGAAGGTCTCGGTGTCCGGCAAGTTTGAGGTGCGCGGCTGGGCCTTCAAGGATGGCGTCGGGCTGGCGAATGTCGAGCTGCTGCTCGACGGTCGCCCGGTCGCGCAGGCTAGGTACGGCACGCCGCTCGATGTGCGCCCATACTGGAAAATCTCCAACGACCCACAGCACCCCAACGTCGGCTTCACCGCCACGCTCGACACCCACGCCTTGCCGTCCGGCACGCATTGGTTGGGGCTACGCCTGCACGGCCGCGACGGCAGCGTGGAAGATTGGTGGGAGCAACCACTTATTACTGTCAGAAATGATGCCCAGTTGCACCGATCGAGCGCCCGTTAGAGCGGTCGGCAAGAGTCGCCACGCTGTTCAAGCAAACTTCTACGTTGTCCTGTTTCTCGGGCCGAAGACGTAGGCTGTGGGTGAGGAGTGTTGCAACTCGATCAGAGATACTGAGCGAAAACGTTTGGCCGCGCTGGCGGTCGCCAAGATGCACCCATCAGGCCTTGTGCTTGGCTCCTCCGTCGTGACAGGGCCGGCGCTGGCCGACAAGGCAATAAAGGAAAAGCAATTGCAGCGCAAATATAGGGATTTATCCAGCGACTCCGGCCACCGGCTGGGAGCAGGCCGGGCTTGGAACAGGTTCTCGCGCCAGTTGCTGTTTGGTGCAAAGTGGTTCTATCTCGCGGTCGGCGTGCTGGCAATGGTCGCGCTGTCGCCCAAGGTGCTCTATGCCGATCCATGGCGATTCGCAAACAACCTGCTGAGCCAGCCTTGGCCGCGCAATGTACTTGCGGTGGATAACGGACATCGTGAGGTCCTGCCCAATCTGCTGCGTCTTGCCGAGCTCAGATGGTTTGATGGAAATCAATGGCTGCAGATCTGGGCGGGTGTTGCGCTGGCTTTGCTGACAGTGTGGATGCTGCTACGTCTGGTTCGGACTGAGCGTCTGGGTGCTATGGCGTACGCTGCCGCCGGGCTGGTTTGTACGCTAAGTGTTTTCTGGCTGGGAAACGAGCGGGCACTGGCGCATGCAAATGAGTCAGTGCATGTCTATCTGATTACCACGTTTCTGGTCGGCGGTTGTTGCTTGCTCGGTCGCGGTGGCGGTTGGTGGCGTGCCGTGCTTGCGGCACTGTGCGGGCTCGCAGCGACCTTCTGTTTTGGTGCGGGGATTGCCACGTTCGTTGCCTTGCTGGTGATGTTGTTGCTGCGGAGGGCGTCATGGCTCCAGTGGTGCATTGTGCTAACGGGCTTTTCTGTATCCCTGCTGCTGGTCGTGGGCTTTGGTGATGCGCACATGCAAAATGCGCGCGTCATCGCGCCACTTTCTCAGTTGGATATTGTGCTGGGTTGGCTGTCGGCGCCGTTTATCTATGCCTTGCTGCCACTGGTTGACGTGAGCGTTGCAGAAAAATTGCCGGTGGAATCATTGAGGGCAATGGCCGTTGCAATCTCACATGGGTACACATCGGTATTCGGCCCGGTCATGATCTCGGCCTGGCCGCACAGAGTGGTCGGGCTGTTGGGCGTAAGTGGGTTGATGGGCATTACCTACTCGCGCTGGCGTCAGCGGGCCGAATCGGCTGCAGAGCTGACGGCGATCTCGATGGCCTGGTTTGCGCTTGCCGTCGGAGCGGCAATCGCGTTGGCGCGAGCCGTGTATTTTCAGTCGTTTCCCGAGCAATTGCTCGCGGCGCGCTACTTGCCTTGGTCGGTCCTGTTCTGGAGCGGTCTATTGTTGTGGTCGTTCGTTCGGTATGGAAATTTGCACCCGCGCCGTGTCGCGTTGGCGGGCCTGGCGCTGGCCTGTTGCCTGGTGCCGAGCACGCTATGGATGGCGCTCCTTGCGCAGCGCATGCAGACTGCCGCCAACATGACGGCAACCGCAGCAGCGGCCGGCGTGATTGATGTCGATGCCATCCACGGAGAGACGGTTCTTGCGGAAGTTGCCGACGCGCTGCCGGTACTGAAGGCAGCAGATACGTCCATCTTCGCTTGGCCAGAAACGCGCTATCTGGAGGGCACGCAGGTCCCCACCGATCCAGTTGCCATTGACGATGTTGCTGCGACACCTGTCCGTAACCTCTTGAAAGATGCCTCGGCGGTTCGATTTGATTTCAAGGCAGAGACATCGGCATCGCGGCTGGTACTGGTATGCGATGAAGCTCCGCTAGGCATGGCAACGCGTGTGGGAGGGGCGCAGTGGGTTGGTTGGTCGGCACGCAGCGTTGCTCCCTCGTGTCTTCGTGCTTTCAAGGTAAGAAGGAGCGCCTGGTTTTAGGCTTGCCTTCGCGTCTGGTGGTTCAAGCGGTTGAATCGGTTCTGGCGCCCTGCTTGCCTGGCAGGTGAGGTCGTGCGCCCTTCTGAGTCATCGCTGTCGATCACTCAAGGCAGGTCGAATTCCGCCTCCCGTAGCAGCCGCGCCAGCGCGATCAACGGCAGGCCCACCAGGGCGGTGGGGTCCTGCGAGCGGATCGCGTCGAACAGGCTGATGCCGAGGCCTTCGCATTTGAAGCTGCCGGCGCAATCAAGGGCCGGTTCGGCGTCCAGGTAGCGTTCGATCTCGGCGGACGTCAGCGCGCGGAGCTGCACCTCGGTCAGGTCCAGCGCGTGCAGCTGGCGCTCCGGGCCGACCAGGCTGACGGCGGTATGGAAGCGCACGGTGTGGCCAGACATGGCAGTCAGCTGCATTCGGGCCCGCTCGCGCGTGCCGGGTTTGCCCAGCGGCTGGCCGTCCAGGTCGGCGACCTGATCCGAGCCGATCACCCAGGCGGCGGGGAAGCGGGCTGCCACCGCGGCGGCTTTTTCCACGGCCAGGCGGCTGGCCAGTGCGCTCGGGGATTCGCCCGGCTGCGCCTGCTCGTCGACCTCCGGCCGGACGGTGTCGAAGTCGAGCTGCAGGCGGGTAAGCAGCTCGCGCCGATAGACAGAGGTGGACGCAAGGATCAGGCGTGGCATCATGGGGCGCTACCGGGGTGGTCACGGGAGTCTGCCGTCCTGCGGCCCATGCGGCAATCGCATGAATGGGGTCATTTGACAGGGCTACCGCGGGTCTTTAACATTCTGCGGCTTATGTCCGCGAACGTGCCCGAAATGCTGGATGCTTGGCGGATGGTCGCAGCGCGCAGGCGCTTCGATGGCCGCATCCCGCTATCTGCGATGACCCGCCTGCAGGGAAGCCTTGTCGATACCGATGGCGAATGTGTCTATTCGCTTCAATTCGATCAAGATCCCCTGCTCAAGGTCGCCTATGTCGAACTCAGTATCGATGTGGAGCTTCCGCTGGCCTGCCAGCGCAGCCTGCAACGCTTCCTGTATCCGGTGCAAATCAGACAGCGTCTTGGTTTGATCCGTGACGAGGCCGACGAAGCTGCATTGCCGGCCGAGTACGAAGCGTTGCTGGTACCGGAAGATGGCATGCTGCGGGCCGTCGACATGGTCGAGGACGAACTGGTGCTGTCGGTGCCGGTGGTGCCGGTGGCGCCGGGCAGCGAAGCGATCGACGCCGAATGGGTTCCGACCCAGGAAGAGCAGGACAAGGCCAGTCCGTTCGCGGCGCTGGTAGCGTTGAAGAAACAGTAACCGCCGCTGTTAAGGGCGGTAAGACAGGTCGACGCGGGCGTAGAGCGTGCTGTTCGACTCAACAGACAAGTTATCGAACTAAAGTTGGAGCAATCCCATGGCTGTGCAGAAATCCCGTGTCACCCCGTCCCGTCGCGGCCAGCGTCGTTCGCACGATGCCCTGACCGCCAAGCAGCTGTCGACCGACCCGACCAGCGGCGAGATCCATCTGCGCCACCACATCACCGCCGACGGTTACTACCGTGGCAAGAAGGTGATCGCGACCAAGTCGTCGGCCGTCCAAGAAGATTGATCCGTGGCGCCCGCCGCGTTCGACGCGGCCGGGTGACTCTCGCTTCTTCAGGAGCCGCCGGTCACCGCGGCTCTTGCAACAGGGAACAGTATGAGCAAGCGGATCTATTCCAGAATCGCGGGCACGGGTAGCTATTTGCCCGAAAAGGTGTTGACCAACGACGACATGTCGAAGATCGTCGACACCAGCGATGAATGGATCTTCTCGCGCACTGGCATCCGTGAACGTCACATCGTTGCCGACGACCAGACCACCAGCGATCTGGCGTATTTCGCCTCGCTGAAGGCGATGGAAGCGGCCGGTGTGACCGCCGACGAGATCGATCTGATCGTCATCGGCACCACCACCCCGGACCTGATCTTTCCGTCGACCGCCTGCTTGTTGCAGGCCCGGCTGGGTAACGTCGGTTGCGGTGCGATGGACGTCAACGCTGCCTGCTCGGGTTTTGTCTACGCGCTCAGCGTGGCCGACAAGTTCGTGCGCAGTGGCGACGCCAAGACCGTGCTGGTGGTGGGCGCAGAAACCCTGACCCGCATCGTCGACTGGACCGATCGCACCACCTGCGTGCTGTTCGGCGATGGTGCCGGCGCGGTGATCCTCAAGGCCGACGAAGAAACCGGCATCCTCAGTACCCATTTGCACGCCGATGGCAGCAAGAAAGAACTGCTGTGGGACCCGGTTGGGGTCTCGGTGGGCTTCGGCGAAGGCAAGAATGGCGGCGGCGCGTTGCTGATGAAGGGCAACGACGTCTTCAAGTATGCGGTCAAGGCGCTGGACTCGGTGGTCGATGAGACCCTGGCGGCCAATGGCTACGACAAGCACGACCTGGATTGGCTGATTCCGCATCAGGCCAACCTGCGCATCATCGAAGCCACCGCCAAGCGGCTGGAGCTGCCGATGGAGCAGGTGGTCGTCACCGTGGATCGCCATGGCAATACGTCGTCTGCGTCGGTGCCGCTGGCGCTGGACGAGGCAGTGCGCTCCGGTCGCGTGCAGCGCGGCCAGTTGCTGTTGCTGGAAGCCTTCGGCGGCGGGTTTACCTGGGGCTCGGCGCTGCTGCGCTACTGACGTTTCTGCGTCCTGCGCCGAGCAGGTGCGCACGTTCACTCACGCGGATGCGTGCATGGCGGGACACTCGTCTTTCCTTGCGATGGTGGCAATCTTGCCGCCTGGGGCCTGTGTAGGTTTCCGGAGCGCTTGAATTCCGTGAAGGGTAGCGCCCGGTTTTAGGTCACGTGAGTGGCTTGATTCGCTGGATGCGACCCGTCTGCGGGCCGGTGCGTCGGACAGGCCGGCCGGCAAGTAAAGTCAGCGCATGCACCCCGCCCACGACCCCGTTTTCGTCGCCTTGCTCACTGGCAGTTACCAGCGGTTTGCAGGCCGCCCGCTGGTCGCAGATCGACAGATCGAGCCCGATTGGCTGTATCGCGATGCGCCGTTCGCCCTGCTTGCGCACGATACCGCGGCAGATCCGCGGTTTGTCTATGCGAACCAGGCGGCGCAGCGCGTATTCGGCTACAGCTGGGGCGAGTTCGTCGGCATGCCATCGCGGCTATCGGCAGAATTGCCGGAACGCGCGGAACGTCAGCGTTTGCTCGATGCGGTCACCCGCGATGGCGTCGTCAGGAACTACGCGGGTGTGCGGATCGCGAAGGATGGTTCCCGCTTCCGGATCGCCGACGGTGTGGTCTGGCAACTCGTCGATGAGGACGGGATGCTGCGTGGACAAGCGGCAACATTCCCATTGCCAGGGTAGACGAGGCGCAGGTGGCAGCACCGGGTGCGCCTGGCCCTTCACTTCCTCGCCCGCCGGCCTTGCGGGCGCTGGCCGCGCCGCCTTTGCCGGCAACGCTTTCACCATTGAACCCGAATAGCGGCGCGTCAGCGCGACGGTTGCCGTTGCGCGCGCCCGGCCCGACCAGGCCCGGTGTGCGGTTTCGCGACGTCGCGACACGTTCGCGGAGCCTTCTGCATACGCGGCAGTACAGACGCCGGGGCGATTTCGCACGTATGATCCCGGCTCGATTTTTGTAGGCAGCAACGCGTGACCGAATCCACTCTCGCCTTCGTGTTTCCCGGCCAGGGCTCGCAGTCCTTAGGCATGCTGGCCGAACTGTCCGAACTGCACCCGCAGATTCGTGAAACGTTCGCCGAAGCCTCCGAGGGCGCCGGCGTCGACTTGTGGGCATTGTCCCAGGGCGGCCCGGAAGAAATGCTCAATCGCACCGAATACACCCAGCCCGCCTTGTTGGCTGCGGGCGTGGCGGTGTGGCGTCTGTGGACTGCCCAGCGCGGGCAGCGCCCGGTGCTGCTGGCGGGACACAGCCTGGGCGAATACACCGCGCTGGTCGCGGCTGGCGCCCTGTCGTTGCACGATGGTGCGCATCTGGTGCGGTTGCGCGGCCAGTTCATGCAGGCTGCGGCACCGGCGGGCGTTGGCGCGATGGCTGCGGTGCTGGGCGCCGAAGACGCCGTGGTGCAGGAGGTCTGTGACCAGGCGTCCGGTAGCGACGTGGTGGTGCCGGCCAACTTCAATTCGCCCGGTCAGATCGTGATCGGCGGCCACGCTGCGGCGGTGGATCGCGCGTTGGCGCTGCTGGCCGAGCGCGGCGTGCGCAAGGCGGTCAAGCTGGCAGTGAGCGTGCCCTCGCATACCCCGCTGATGCGCGATGCCGCCAATCAGCTTGGCGAGGCGATGGCCGGGCTGACCTGGCACGCCCCGCAGATTCCGGTGGTGCAGAACGTGGACGCGCGCGTGCATGAGGGCAACACGGCCATCCGCCAGGCCTTGGTGGAGCAGCTCTACCTGCCGGTGCAATGGACCGGCTGCGTGCAGGCGCTCGCCAGCCAGGGCATCACCCGCATTGCCGAATGCGGCCCGGGCAAGGTGCTGAGCGGGCTGATCAAGCGTATCGACAAGAGCCTGGACGCGCGGCCGCTGGCAACGCCTGCCGACTATGCCGGCGCGCTCGACGCGTGGGTGCACTGATCCAACGCCGCTGCCGGCCGTGCCGGCATCCCTCGACGTTCGCGGCCACGGTTGCGGCGTCCCCCATCGAGGAACAGCAATCATGAGCAAGCCCCTGCAGGGCGAAATCGCCCTCGTCACCGGCGCCAGTCGCGGCATCGGTGCGGCCATTGCCGATACCCTGGCCGCCCAGGGCGCCACGGTCATCGGCACCGCCACCTCGGCTTCCGGCGCCGCGGCGATCGGCGAGCGTCTGGCCGCCCACGGCGGACACGGCCGTGAGTTGAACGTCACCGACGCGACTGCAGTCGATGGCCTGATCGATGCCATCGGCAAGGAATTCGGCGCCATCTCGATCCTGGTCAACAACGCCGGCATCACCCGCGACAATCTGTTGATGCGGATGAAGGACGACGACTGGCAGGCGATCATCGACACCAACCTGACCAGCGTGTTCCGCACCTCCAAGGCGGTCATGCGCGGCATGATGAAGGCGCGCAAGGGCCGCATCATCAATATCGCCTCGGTGGTGGGCGTGACCGGTAATCCTGGCCAGACCAACTATGCCGCCGCCAAGGCCGGCATCATCGCGTTCTCCAAATCGCTGGCCAAGGAAATCGGCTCGCGCGGGGTGACCGTGAATGTGGTGGCGCCCGGTTTCATCGATACCGACATGACCAAGGCGCTGCCGGACGAGGCCAGGACCGCCTTGCTGCAGCAGATTGCGCTGGGCCATCTTGGCGAGCCGGAAGACATCGCCAATGCGGTGGCGTTTCTGGCCGGCCCGACGGCCCGCTACATCACCGGTGAGACCCTGCACGTCAACGGTGGCATGTACATGCCGTAAGCGTGCGGCGCCGGGAGGCGCTAAGTGGCTGATCGGCCGGGAGTTGTGATGCAATGCAAGGCCCGGTCGCTTCCACTACACTATCCAACGCGGCCATCGCAGCGGCGATGGCGTTTTGTGAGTCCCTCACAGGAGCACCGCACATCCGTGTGCGGGGATCCTAAAACTCGAACCACCACTACTCCAGCTGGAGCGATATCCCCAATGAGCACCATCGAAGAACGCGTCAAGAAAATCGTCGTCGAACAACTCGGCGTCAAGGAAGAGGAAGTCACCACCAGCGCATCGTTCGTCGATGATCTGGGTGCCGACTCGCTGGACACCGTCGAGCTGGTGATGGCGCTGGAAGAAGAGTTCGAGTGCGAGATCCCGGACGAAGAGGCCGAGAAGATCACCTCGGTGCAGCAGGCGATCGACTACGTCAAGGCTCACGTCAAGAGCTGATGCGTTGTTCCTGATCGTGGCGGCGTGCATCAAGCCGCTGCCGCATCAGACATTCCATGGGGCCGCTGATGCGGCCCTGTGTTTTTCAAGTGTCACCCGCAAACCCCAAGCACCGTCCGTTCCGTGGTGAGGAGATCTGCAATGAGTCGTCGTGTTGTCGTTACCGGCATGGGCATGGTGTCGCCGCTGGGCAATGATCTGGCCACCAGCTGGGATGGAATCGTCCACGGCCGCTCGGGCATTGGCCCGATCACGCAGATCGATGCCTCGCAGTTCACCACCAAGATCGCCGGTGAAATCAAGAATTTCGACCCCACGCTTTTTGTGTCCGCCAAGGACGTCAAGAAGATGGATTCGTTCATCCACTACGGTGTCGGCGCCTCGTTCATGGCGCTGGACGATTCCGGCCTGGAAATCGACGAAAGCAATGCCGAACGCGTGGGCGCCATTCTCGGCTCCGGCATCGGCGGGCTGCTCGGCATCGAAGAGCAGACCATCAAATTCCATGAGGGCGGCGCGCGCAAGATTTCGCCGTTCTATGTGCCCAGCACCATCATCAACATGCTGCCCGGCCAGGTGAGCCTGATCAAAGGCCTGAAAGGCCCGACGTTCTCGGCAGTATCGGCCTGTGCCACGTCCAACCACTCGATCGGTACCGCGATGCGCATGATCCAGCACGGCGATGCCGATGTGATGCTGGCTGGCGGTGCCGAGCGCGGTTCGTCGCCCAGTTCGGTGGGCGGCTTTTGCGCCATGAAGGCGATGTCCACCCGCAACGACGACCCGACCGGCGCTTCGCGGCCGTGGGACAAGCAGCGCGATGGCTTCGTGCTGGGCGACGGTGCCGGCGTGCTGGTGCTGGAAGAGTACGAACACGCCAAGGCGCGTGGCGCACGCATCTATGCCGAGCTGGTGGGCTTTGGCGCCAGTTCCGATGCGTTCCACATGACCGCTCCCAGCGAAGACGGCGAGGGCGCGGCGCGCAGCATGGCGGCAGCGATGCGCGATGCCAAGCTCAACCCCGAGCAGATCGGCTACCTCAACGCGCACGGCACCTCCACGCCGCTGGGCGACCTGGCCGAAACGATGGCGATGAAGCGCGCCCTGGGCGATCATGCCTACAAGACCATGGTGAGCTCGACCAAGTCGATGACCGGGCATCTGCTCGGCGCGGCCGGCGGTGTGGAAGCGATTTTCTCGGTGATGGCGCTGCACACCGGCATCATCCCGCCGACCATCAACCTGGAAGAGCCAAGCGAAGGCTGCGACCTGGATTACGTGCCGAACGTGGCGCGCGAGGTACAGGTGGATGCGGTGATGTCCAACGGCTTCGGCTTTGGCGGCACCAACGGCACGCTGGTGTTCAAGCGCGTTTGACCCTGCATATCGGTCGCGTGGCCGTCATCGGCGCGCGACCTGCCTGGCTGCCGCATGCACTGCCGGCTTGCGGGTTGATGTTCACTCCTGCGATCACCCTTTGATTCACTCCTCGCGCGCGCTGCGTACGGCAGCGGCGCGTCTGTATCCCACGCCATGCCGGACCGATGACGCTTACCCGATCACTGCACGCGGACATCGACCTGCTGGCGCTGCATCGGCTGTCACCGCAACGTTATCCGGCCCTGCTGGAATCCAGCGCTTCCGGCACCGAGCACGGTCGCTGGGATGTGCTGCTGCTGGCAGAGGGGCCATGCCTGCGGCTGGATCCGGACGGATGCACGCGCGATGGCGCTGGGCAAGTGCTGGAGGGCGGCTTTCTGGCGGCGCTGGATGCCGCCTGGCAGGCCGAGCGGGTGCCGCACGCGCCTGCAAGCCCCTGGCCGTTTCGCGGCGGTTGGGCGGTGCTGCTGGATTACGAACTGGCCGCGCAGGTCGAACCGATTCTGCAACTGCCGACGCGCGCCGATGGCTTGCCCACTGCGCTGGCCTTGCGCGCGCCGGCAGCGGTGCTGCGCGATCGCCTGCACGGGCACTGCGTGGCGCTGGCAGAGCCGGGCCGCGAGGAGTTGTTGCAGCAGATCGGCGAGGACATTGCTGCCTGCGCCGCACTGCCGCCGCTGCCTGCCTGGGCCGGGCCGCTTGCCGTGGACGAAGATGCTCCCGAGCGTTTCACCGCGGCGGTGGAGCGCGTGCTCGATTACCTGCGCGCCGGCGATGTGTTCCAGGCCAATATCTCGCGCGCGTGGCACGCGGCATTCGCTGCGGTGGTCGATCCGGCCGCGTTGCATGCGCGCCTGCGTGCGGCCAATCCGGCGCCGTTCGCCGGCCTGTTCGTGGCGGCCGGGCGTGCAGTGGCCAGTTCCTCGCCCGAGCGGCTGGTGTCGGTACAGGGCGATGTGGTGCAGACGCGCCCGATCGCCGGCACCCGCGCGCGGTTTGCCGGCGACGACGATTCCGCACGTATCCGTGAGCTGGTCGGGCATCCGAAAGAGCGCGCCGAGCACGTGATGCTGATCGATCTGGAACGCAACGACCTGGGCCGCCTCTGCGCGCCGGGCACCGTGGAGGTGGACGAGTTGATGTGCGTGGAGAGCTATGCCCATGTGCATCACATCGTCAGCAACGTGCGCGGGCGCCTGCGTGCCGGAGTGACGCCCGGTGAGGTGATTGCCGCGGTGTTCCCCGGCGGCACCATTACCGGTTGCCCGAAGGTGCGCTGCATGCAGGTCATCGCCGAGCTCGAACAGACCGCGCGTGGGGCCTATACCGGCGCATTCGGCTGGCTCAATCGCGACGGCGACATGGATCTGAATATCCTGATCCGCACGGCCGAGGTAGCCGGTCACCAGGTGCGGTTCCGCACCGGGGCCGGGATCGTGGTGGATTCGGATCCGCAGCGCGAGCTGGACGAAACCCGCGCCAAGGCACGGGGCGTATTGCGTGCGATCGAGCAGACATGAGCGCTTCAACGGGACATCACCGGCGCGCGGTATCCTGCGCGGCGCAGGGGCAATGACGAGGTGGGTGTGGCGGTGACTGGCAAACGCGGATGTCTGGCCGTGCTGGGCACGGCATTGCTGCTTGCAGCGCTGCTGGCGATTGCCGCCGTGGTGGCGTGGCGGCATTACCTGCACTTCGCCGATACCCCCGTGCCTGCGAGCGCGCCCAGCGTGGTGATTGCGCCCGGTGATTCGCTCAAGGCCACATTGCGCAAACTGCGCGCTGCCGGCCTGGTGCAGGGCACCGAGCTGGAGTGGCAGCTGCTGGCGCGCCAGGTCGATGCGGCCGGCAAGCTCAAGGTGGGCGAATACGCGCTATCGCCAGCGCTGTCGCCGCGGGAACTGCTGACGCGCATGCGCCAGGGACGGGTGATCCAGTACCGCTTCACGATCGTGGAAGGCTGGAACTTCCGTCAGCTGCGCGCCGCACTGGCGACCGCCACGCCGCTGCAACATTCCATCAATGCGCTGGACGATGCGGCACTGATGGCCCGCCTGGGATTTGCCAAGCAGCATCCGGAAGGGCGCTTCCTGCCGGAAACCTATGTCTACCAGCGTGGCGACAGCGACATCGATGTACTCAAGCGCGCGCATGCGGCCATGGACAAGGCATTGGCACAGGCCTGGGAGCAGCGCGCCCCGAACCTGCCGCTCGTCTCGCCGGAGCAGGCATTGATTCTGGCCTCGATCATCGAGAAGGAAACGGCGCTGGCCTCCGAGCGCCCGCTCATTGCCGGGGTGTTCCTGCGCCGCTTGCAGCTGGGTATGAAGCTGCAGACCGACCCCACCGTGATCTACGGCATCGGCAGCAGCTACGACGGCAATATCCGTCGCCGCGACCTGACCACCGATACGCCGTACAACACCTATACCCGCACCGGCCTGACGCCGACGCCGATCGCCATGCCGGGGCGCGAGGCGCTGCTGGCGGCGGTGCGGCCGGCGCCCGGCGAGGCGCTGTATTTCGTGGCGGTGGGCGATGGCACCGGCGCGCACGCGTTTTCGGCCACGTTGGCCGAACATAACGCAGCGGTGGCGCGCTATCTGCAGCGCCGCCGCCTGCCGAGTACGCCGCAGACGGAGACCACGCCATGACCGCCGCATTTTCGCCCTGGCAGCAGCGCGCCTTCGACCAGACCGTGGCTGCGCTGGATGCGGGGCGGCTTGGACATGGGCTGCTGATCTGCGGCCCGGAAGGGTTGGGCAAGCGTGCCGTCGCCCTGGCCCTGGCCGAGCACGTCCTGGCCGCCTCGCCCGACCCGACGCTGGCGCAGCGCACGCGCCAGCTGATTGCCGCCGGTACCCATCCGGACCTGCAACTGGTCTCGTTCATTCCCAATCGCACCGGCGACAAACTGCGTACCGAGATCATCATCGAGCAGGTGCGCGAGATTTCGCAGAAGCTCGCGCTGACCCCGCAGTACGGCATCGCCCAGGTGGTGATCGTCGACCCGGCCGATGCGATCAATCGCTCGGCCTGCAATGCCTTGCTCAAGACCCTGGAAGAACCGTCGCCGGGGCGCTACCTGTGGTTGATCAGCGCGCAACCGGCGCGTCTGCCGGCGACCATCCGCAGCCGTTGCCAGCGCCTGGAATTCAAGCTGCCGCCTGCGCACGAGGCACTGGCCTGGTTACTGTCGCAAGGCGTGAGCGAGCGCGCCGCGCAGGAAGCGCTGGACGCCGCGCGCGGCCACCCCGGCCTGGCCGCGCAGTGGTTGCGCGAAGACGGCCTGGCCGTGCGGCGTGCGGTCGCGCAGGATCTGGAGCAGATCGCCAGTGGCCGCGCCGGCGCAGTCGATGTCGCGCAGCGCTGGACCAGCGATGGCCAGGCCGACCAGCGCCTGCGCCATGCCGCCGATCTGGCATTGGCACAGGCATCGGCCGGCTTGACCGATCCATCGCGGTTGCACAAGCTGGCGACCTGGTTCGACGCTGCCAACCGCACCCGCGATCTGCTGCGCACCACCGTCCGCGCCGACCTGGCAGTGACGGAATTATTGCTGTCCTGGCGCGAGGGAGAGCGCCAGCCACGTTCTAGGGGAACTCGATGAGTGCAATGAATGCACGCCAAGGCATTTTGTCGCTGGCGTTGAAAGACAAGCCAGCGCTTTACAGCGCCTACATGCCGTTCGTGAAAGGCGGCGGCATCTTCGTGCCCACGCCCAAGCGCTACATGCTGGGCGACGAAGTCTTCCTGCTGCTGACCCTGCCGGACTCCAGCGAGCGCCTGCCGGTCGCCGGCAAGGTCATCTGGACGACGCCTGCCGGCGCGCAGGGCAACCGCGCCGCCGGCATCGGCGTGCAGTTCCCCGACGGCCCGGAAGGCGAGGCGGTACGCAACAAGATCGAGACGCTGCTGGCCGGGTTGACCACCTCGGACAAGCCGACGCATACGATGTAAGCGCCAGGGGCACGGCAAGACGCCAGTGAGGTTCGCGGTGGAGCTGCTAGGTCATCGCTGCAGACCGTTGCGATGAACGTGCGATCTGGCTGGCGTGAAAGAGGGCAGGTAAACAGTTGTTGACGACCGCCGCCGCTGCCCTATAATGTGCGGCTGGCGTCACCGGGCGGTTAGCTCAGCGGTAGAGCATTGCCTTCACACGGCAAGGGTCACAGGTTCGAACCCTGTACCGCCCACCATGAATTCAGAGTCAAACGAAAACCGGCGAAAGCCGGTTTTTTCGTAGTTGCAGGGCATCAACCCCAGGCTTGGTGATATGACTACGCGGCAGTCACCTTTCGATGCAGCGATACAGGCGGTCACTGCCGCCAACTCGGCGATATGGCATGCGATCGCTGGCTTCCGTTACATGCGAGAGGCTCGGGACGCAGGGGTCCCCTTTGAGCTAATTATCGATGGCGACGACATTGCGACCGAGCCATTTCCCGGTCTTGGGGTGAACTGGACCTTTAAGGTCTACCCAGAACAGTTGCGCGAGCGTGCGCAGGAAGTAGTTCGATATACCGCGCGTCAAGCAATCGTCGAAATCTCTGATGCCATGTGGAAGTATGCGTTGGCATCAGACCTCAAGCGGAGCTATCAAAGTGAGCCCGCCGTTGTCTTGCTGCGCGCCTTGCGCAACGCATATGCCCATCGTAGGGACGACTGGAATTTCGGGAATGCAAAGTTGCCGCTTCGGTGGCGGTAGCTGGATCTTGTTGCTGGAATGCAGGGACTGACAGTCAGCGAGATGATTTTTCTCAATGAACAACTGTTACTCATCAACGACGCGATCCATCTGCTCGATCCCGACAGCGCTTTGACGACACAGATTCATCGTTGAACTGGGCGCTGCACAGTTTGCTTGGCCTATCGACTGCCAGAGCAACTGGCTCCGGTGCTGGTATCACCATGCTGAATTGAGAGCGGCGTTCGGCACTATTGGCGACAGATGCTGCATTTAAGCACTTTTCGCTAGGGCCGGTGCCTTGCGAGCTCGACAGGGACTTGCCATCCTGCAAGGCCCCGGATCGAGATGGAGTGGCGATGAAGACGCTGCTTGGAAGTGCGCTGGTTGCGACATTGCTGTTGGCCGGGTGCGCGCGCGACGTTGGCGAGCAGTACGTGGGCAAGTGGGTCAACGTGAAGTCGGAAAAGAATGTGCTGAGCATCGAGCACAATGGCGAGAGTTTCATCATTCGCGACACCCAGCCGGAGCTGTTCGGCAATGGCGTCAAGACCCGCAACCATCCGGCGCTGCTGACCAAGGGCGTGCTGCAGGTGTCCAACGGGGTCGGCACGGTCAACTACGCGATCGATGAGGCGACCGGCAAGTTGAGCACGGGCGATACCGAGTACACGCGGGTCAAGTGACGGCGAGACGCTTTTCAAAGACATGCGATGAAGGCGCGCGGCGTTTGCGGTCGGCGAGTTGATCGTTTCACCAGATCGCTGCCTCGTGTCGTTCTGAGTGCGTCCATATCGCGATCAGCGTGGCTCGGGCATTCATGCGCCGAGCGTGCATGCCATTCATTGTCGCCTGAGTGTGGAAGGCCGCGCCTCTATGTGTGGCCTGGTCAGCCGCGCGAGTTCGCGCTTGCCTTATGCACGCGATGCCACCGCCTGCGCCTGCATCCAGCGCCACAGCGTGGTGCGCGAGACGCCGAGCGCTTGCGCGGCAAGGGCGCGGTTGCCGTTGGCGCGGTCGAGCGCTGCGCGGACTGCGGTGGCAGTGAGCTGCAGGCGAGAGGTTGCCAAATCGGCAAGCTCACGCGGTGCTTCGTGGTTGCCGAAATGCGTATCGAATAATTCCGGCGCCCAGCGTTCGAGTTGCTCCAGGCTGAGGCTGTCGTGCGGTTGGGATTTCCAGTGAATGCACAGGCGTTCGACCAGATTGCGCAGTTCGCGCACGTTGCCGGGCCAGGTGTGCTGTTGCAGGCGTTGCAATGCCGCTGGCGATAACGGCGATGCGATGCTGCCGAGTTGCTGGAAATAATGCGCAAGCAACAACGCAATGTCGTTGCGGCGATTGCGCAACGGAGGCAGTGCGATGCGCAGCGCGGCAAGACGATAGAACAGGTCGCGGCGGAAGCGGCCTTGTTCGACCAACTGCTGTAGGTCCTGCAGGCTGGCGGCGACCACGCGCACGTCGATCGCAACGGGCACCGTTGCGCCGACACGCACTACTTCACGTTCTTCCAGGACGCGCAGTAGCCGAGTCTGCAACGGCACGGGCAATTCGCCGATTTCGTCGAGGAACAGCGTGCCGTCCTGCGCGGCTTCGATCAGGCCGGTGTGGCCGCCGCGACGTGCACCGGTGAAGGCGCCGTCGCTGTAGCCGAACAGTTCCGCCTCCAGCAACGATTCGCTGATGGCGCCACAGTTGATCGCCACGAAACGGCCGCGGCGACGACTGCCGGCATGCAGTTGTCGTGCGACCAGTTCCTTGCCGGTGCCGGTGTCGCCGCTGATCAACACGGTGCCGGTATGCGGTGCGTAGAGCTGCACCAGCTCGCGCACGCGCAGCATTGCGCCGTCTTCGCCCAGCAGGGCGTCGGCGCGTCGTGCACGGCGCGGGGCGGCACGGCCGGCGACGCGATCGATGCTTGGAGCGGTGCCCAGCGTGATGGCCTGTTCCAGCGCATGACGCACCGAATCGGCCGAATACAGCAGCACGCCAGGCAGCCCGGCCTGCTCGGCGAAGTCGATCGCCATGCCGGTGCCGACAATGACCTGGATGCCGCTGGCGCGCAGATCGGCAATGCAGTCGCGTGCGTCTTCGGCGGTGACGAAACGGCGGTGTTCGATCTCCAGATCGAAGCTGTGCTGAAACGCGCGGAACGACGGCACATCGGTAGCGTGGGTGACCACGCCGATGCGTGGCGCAATGCGGCGCGCACGCGCCAGCGCTTCCATCAGATCGAACCCGGTGGCCTGGATGGGCGCCAAGGGCAGCGCGAGCCGGCTGCGCAGGTACGCCGCATTGGATCCGCCGGCCACCAGCGCGTCGCAGCGCTCGCGGCGCAGGCGCTGGCCGATGACCTCGACCGCTTCGGCAAAGCCGAGGTTGATCTGCTCGATGCGCGCGCGCTGGTCGAACTCGGGGATGACATCGGCCAGCAGGCCGGTCAGGCGCGAGACGCTGACGGTCCAGATGATGGGCAAGGAGACGTCTGCGGTTTCCGGAGGGGCAGGGGGGCGCATGACGGTGTCGCGTTTCAATGATGTTTCATAGTGGATCAGCCGTTGCATTTTTGCAACAATTGGCGTGTGGGATTGTCATCAAATCAACGACTTGTACTTGGCATGGTGCTTGCGCCTGTACGGTGGATCCCATCCAAGGAACCGCCATGACGTCCTCGTCCACTCCCTCTGCTGGCACGCGGTTTCGCGCTGCACTGGCTGCCGAATCGCCGCTGCAGGTGATCGGCGCGATCAATGCCAACCATGCGCTGCTGGCCCGGCGCGCCGGCTATCGGGCCCTCTACCTGTCCGGCGGCGGCGTGGCGGCCGGGTCGCTGGGGTTGCCGGACCTGGGCATCAACACGCTGGAAGACGTATTGATCGACGTGCGCCGCATCACCGACGTGTGCGAGCTGCCGCTGCTGGTGGACGTGGACACCGGCTTCGGGCCGAGCGCGTTCAATATCGAGCGCACCATCAAGTCGCTGATCAAGGCCGGCGCGGGCGGTTGCCATATCGAAGACCAGGTGGGCGCCAAACGCTGCGGTCACCGGCCGGGCAAGGAGATCGTGAGCCAGGGCGAGATGGTGGATCGGGTCAAGGCCGCGGCCGATGCCAAGACCGATGCGGCGTTCTTCCTGATTGCGCGCACCGATGCAATCCAGATGGAAGGCGTGGATGCGGCGATCGAACGTGCCATCGCCTGCGTGGAAGCGGGTGCGGACGGCATCTTCGCCGAAGCTGCCTACGACCTGGACACCTATAAGCGCTTCGTCGATGCGGTAGGCGTGCCGGTGCTGGCCAACATTACCGAGTTCGGCAAGACCCCGTTGTTTACGCGCGACCAGCTGGCGCAGGCTGGCGTGGCGATCCAGCTGTTTCCGCTGTCGGCATTTCGCGCAGCCAACAAGGCGGCCGAGGCGGTCTATGCCGCGATTCGGCGCGACGGTCATCAGCAGGGCGTGCTGGACAGCATGCAGACGCGCGAAGAGCTGTACGAACGCATCGGCTATCACGATTACGAGCAGCGCCTGGATGCGTTGTTTGCGCGCAAAGGCGCATGATTGCGCGCTGCTGATCATCTCATTGCCACCTCGCACGCCACACCGCGACACCACACAGTTTGGGAGCTCATCGCATGAACGACACTGCTACTGCTGGTTTCAAGCCGAAAAAGTCCGTTGCCCTGTCCGGCACTGCCGCCGGTAACACGGCCCTGTGCACGGTGGGGCGCAGTGGTAACGATCTGCATTACCGCGGTTACGACATTCTCGATCTGGCCACCACCAGCGAGTTCGAAGAAATCGCGTACCTGCTGGTGCACGGCAAGCTGCCCAACAGCGGCGAGCTGCGCGGTTACAAGGCCAAGCTGCGCTCGCTGCGCGGTGTGCCGGCAGCGGTGAAAACTGCGCTGGAACAGTTGCCGCCGTCGGCGCATCCGATGGATGTGATGCGCACCGGCGTGTCGGTGCTGGGCTGCCTGCAGCCGGAAAAAGACGACCATAACCACCCGGGTGCGCGCGACATCGCCGACAAACTGATGGCCTCGCTCGGTTCGATGCTGCTGTACTGGTATCACTACAGCCACAACGGCAAGCGCATCGAGGTGGAGACCGACGACGATTCCATCGGCGGCCATTTCCTGCACCTGCTGCACGGCTTTGCCCCCAAGGATTCGTGGGTGCGCGCGATGCATACCAGCCTGATCCTGTATGCCGAGCACGAATTCAATGCATCTACCTTTGCGAGCCGCGTGATTGCCGGGACCGGCAGCGATATGTACAGCGCCATCGCTGGTGGCATCGGTGCGCTGCGTGGCCCCAAGCATGGCGGCGCCAACGAAGTGGCGTTCGAAGTGCAGAAGCGCTACGACACCCCGGACGAAGCAGAAGCCGATATCAAGGCGCGGGTGGAACGCAAGGAAGTGGTGATTGGCTTTGGACATCCGGTGTACACGGTGTCGGACCCGCGCAACAAGGTGATCAAGGAGGTGGCGCGCGAGCTGTCCGATGAGCAGGGCAGCCGCAAGATGTACGACATCGCCGAGCGTTTGGAGAGCGTGATGTGGGACATCAAGAAGATGTTCCCGAACCTGGATTGGTTCAGTGCGGTGAGCTACCACATGATGGGCGTGCCGACGGCGATGTTCACCCCCTTGTTCGTGCTGGCGCGCACAGCCGGCTGGAGCGCGCACATCATCGAGCAGCGCATGGACGGCAAGATCATTCGCCCCTCGGCCAATTACACCGGGCCGGAAGATCAGGTGTTCGTGCCGCTGGATCAGCGCAGCTGAGGACGCTTTGCGCAGCCGCTGATTTCTGGGTTTCGGTCGCCTTCGATGAAGGCGATCGGACCTCGCAAGCCAGGTCAGCAGCAAGACTTGCAAACCTCTGCAACGCCAAGTTCGATTCCCGATCCCCGATTTCCCCCCGCCTGCTTCGATATCGCCAGCCATGAATAGCCAGTACCGCAAGCCCTTGCCGGGCACCTCGTTGGATTACTTCGATGCACGCGCCGCCGTCGATGCGCTGCAGCCCGGTGCGTATGCAACCTTGCCATACACCGCACGCGTGCATGCCGAGAACCTGGTGCGGCGGGCAGAGCCACAACTGCTGGAGGCGTACCTGCGGCAATTGATCGAGCGCAAGCGCGATCTGGATTTCCCGTGGTTTCCGGCACGGGTGGTGTGTCACGACATCCTGGGTCAGACCGCGCTGGTGGATCTTGCGGGCTTGCGCGATGCCATTGCCGACCAGGGCGGCGACCCGGCACAGGTCAATCCGGTGGTGCCGGTGCAGTTGATCGTGGATCACTCGCTGGCGGTGGAATACGCCGGCTTCGACAAGCAGGCGTTCGCCAAGAATCGCAGCGTGGAAGATCGTCGTAATGCCGATCGCTTCCACTTCATCGAATGGACCAAGCGTGCGTTCGAGAATATGGAAGTGATTCCGCCGGGGAACGGGATCATGCACCAGATCAATCTGGAGAAGATGTCGCCGGTGATCTACACGCTGGACGGGGTGGCGTTTCCGGATACGTGCGTGGGCACCGACAGCCATACGCCGCACGTGGATGCGCTGGGCGTGATCGCGGTTGGCGTTGGCGGGTTGGAAGCGGAGAACGTCATGCTGGGGCGCGCCTCGTGGATGCGCCTGCCGGACATCGTCGGCGTGGAACTGACCGGCCGGCCGGCGCCGGGCATCACCGCCACCGACATCGTGCTGGCATTGACCGAATTCCTGCGCGCGCAGCGCGTGGTCGGCGCGTATCTCGAGTTTTATGGCGATGGTGCACGCGCACTGACCATCGGCGACCGCGCGACCATTTCCAACATGACACCGGAATTCGGTGCGACGGCGGCGATGTTCTACATCGACCAGCAAACCATCGATTACCTGCGCTTGACCGGTCGCGACGATGCGCAAGTCGCGTTGGTGGAGACCTATGCGCGGCATACCGGCCTATGGGCAGACGATCTGGCCACCGCGCAGTACGAGCGCGTGCTGCAGTTCGATCTGGCCAGCGTGGTACGCAATATGGCCGGGCCATCCAATCCGCACAAACGCGTGGCCACTACCGAGCTGGCGGATCGTGGGATTGCCGGTGCGTGGGAGCAGGTGCCGGGGCAGATGCCCGATGGCGCAGTGATCATCGCAGCGATCACCTCGTGCACCAATACCTCCAACCCGCGCAATGTCATCGCTGCCGGCTTGCTGGCGCGCAACGCCAATGCACGCGGATTGACCCGCAAACCGTGGGTGAAGAGCTCGCTGGCGCCCGGATCCAAGGCCGTGCAGCTGTACCTGGAAGAGGCCGGTTTACTGAGCGAGCTGGAGCAGTTGGGCTTCGGCATCGTGGCGTTTGCCTGCACCACCTGCAATGGCATGAGCGGGGCGCTGGATCCTGCGATCCAGCAGGAAATCATCGATCGCGATCTGTATGCCACGGCGGTGCTTTCGGGCAACCGCAATTTCGATGGGCGCATCCATCCGTATGCCAAGCAGGCGTTTCTCGCCTCGCCGCCGCTGGTGATTGCCTACGCCATTGCCGGCACGGTGCGCTTCGATATCGAGAAGGATGTGTTGGGCATCGACGCCGCCGGCGTGCCGGTCACGCTCAAGGACCTGTGGCCGAGCGATGCCGAGATCGACGCGGTGGTGGCGCGCAGCGTCAAGCCGGAACACTTCCGCAGCGTGTACGACCCGATGTTCAAGCGCAGCGTGGGGCAGGGGATCAGCGTGAACCCGCTTTACGACTGGCGCCCGACCAGTACGTATATTCGGCGTCCGCCGTATTGGGAAGGCGCGTTGGCCGGTGCGCGCACGCTACGCGGCATGCGCCCGTTGGCCGTGCTGGGCGACAACATCACCACCGACCACTTGTCGCCGTCGAACGCGATCATGGCCGGCAGCGCGGCTGGGCAATACCTGGCGCAGATGGGCGTGCCGGAGGAGGACTTCAATTCCTACGCCACCCATCGCGGCGACCATCTCACCGCGCAGCGCGCCACGTTCGCCAACCCCAAATTGATCAACGAAATGGCGGTGGTCGATGGGCAGGTCAAGGCCGGCTCGCTGGCGCGGCTGGAGCCGGAAGGCCAGGTGCTGCGCATGTGGGAGGCGATCGAAACCTACATGACGCGCAAGCAGCCGCTGATCGTCATCGCTGGCGCCGATTACGGGCAGGGGTCTTCGCGCGACTGGGCGGCCAAGGGCGTGCGGCTGGCCGGTGTGGAAGTGATCGTCGCCGAAGGCTTCGAGCGGATTCACCGCACCAACCTGATCGGCATGGGCGTGCTGCCGCTGGAGTTCAAACCGGGCACCGATCGCAAGACCCTGGGCATCGATGGCAGCGAAACCTTCGACGTGGTGGGTGAGCGCACGCCCGGCGCCACGCTGACGTTGTCGATCCACCGGCGCAATGGCGAGCAACTGCAGGTGCCGGTGACTTGCCGCCTGGATACTGCAGAGGAAGTGTCGATTTACGAAGCCGGTGGCGTCTTGCAGCGGTTTGCGCAGGACTTTCTTGAGGCAAACAGGGCCGCATAGGGCAGCACCATGGCCGATTCTTCGCGATTGATCTTCATGCTCAAGCCGCCACCGCAGGTGCTTGAAGCGATGGCCGGTGTCGTGGCCGCACACCGCCTGGATGCAATGCTTGCGGACGCGTACTTCGATCCAGGCAACTGGCATCAGTCGGTTTCGGATCGGTTTGAAGGGTCGGCTGCGCGTGCCGCAATGCTGCGCGCGGGCGATCGTCTCGATGCTCAGGCAGTGACGTTCTGCTTGAACAGGATCACCAGTGGCGGAACCGACCCGGTGCATTGGGCATTCCGGGCAGAGGGCACGCCATTTGCCTTCGTTGCATTGCAGGCTGCCATCGCAGCAGCCCTGCGTGCGGAAGGCCTGCATGTTGGGGGCGGACACACGCCGCACGTAACGATCAGCTATGCAGCGCCCGGTAAGCTCAACCAGCCAATCGTGCCCATCATCTGGCACGCCACCGAGGTGCTGTTGGTTGAAGGCGGTGGGCGACCGTATCGCTATGGACCCATCGGATCTTGGCCATTGCGACCTGAGGGGCTCATGCCGGAGCAGACGCAACTGCCGCTATGACCTGAGCAGCAAGGCGTGCCTGCGACTGTCATGGTGACGCTTGACCAGGCCGTACAGATGCATTAGGCAAAATCATTGACATCACGTCCGCACGTCGTTTCCAAGGAACATGCATGGCATTCGCTCCCCAACTCCGCATCCCCGCCACCTACATGCGCGGCGGTACCAGCAAAGGCGTGTTTTTCCGTCTGCAGGATCTGCCCGCGGCCGCGCAGCAACCGGGCGCTGCACGCGATGCGCTGTTGTTGCGGGTGATCGGCAGTCCGGATCCGTATGCCAAGCAGATCGATGGCATGGGCGGTGCCACTTCCAGCACCAGCAAGAGCGTGATCGTGTCGGCCAGCACGCGCGATGGGCATGATGTGGACTACCTGTTCGGGCAGGTGTCCATCGATAGCGCGTTCGTGGATTGGAGCGGCAACTGCGGCAATCTGTCGGCGGCGGTGGGACCATTCGCCATCGCCGGCGGCTTGATCGATCCCGCACGCGTGCCACGCGATGGCGTGGCCACGGTGCGCATCTGGCAGGCCAATATCGGCAAGACGATTGTGGCGCATGTGCCGATGGCCGATGGGCTGGTGCAGGAAACCGGCGACTTCGAACTGGACGGCGTGACCTTTCCTGCAGCCGAAGTGCAGCTGGAATTTCTCGACCCGGCCGACGATGCCGAAGGCGAGGGCGGGGAGATGTTTCCCACCGGCAACGTCATCGATCAACTGGAAATTCCCGGGCTGGGCACGCTCGATGCCACGCTGATCAATGCGGGCATTCCCACCATCTTCGTCAACGCGCGCGACCTGGGCTACACCGGGACCGAGCTGCAGGACGCCATCAATGGCGACCCGCGCGCCTTGACCATGTTCGAGACATTGCGCGCGCACGGTGCGGTGCGGATGGGTTTGATTGCGAAGGTGGAAGACGCCGCGACACGGCAACACACGCCCAAGGTCGCCTTCGTGGCACCGCCGGCCGACTACACCGCGTCCAGCGGCAAGCCGGTGCACGCGGCCGAAATCGATCTGTTGGTGCGTGCGATGTCGATGGGCAAATTGCATCACGCGATGATGGGCACTGCAGCAGTGGCGATCGGCACCGCTGCAGCCGTGCCGGGCACGCTGGTCAATCTGGCTGCCGGCGGTGCGGCGCGCTCGGCGGTGCGCTTCGGGCATCCATCCGGCACCTTGCGGGTCGGCGCGCAGGCGCAGCTGGTCGAGGGCCAGTGGCAGGTGACCAAGGCGCTGATGAGCCGCAGTGCGCGGGTGTTGATGGAGGGGTGGGTCAGGGTGCCGTCGCCGGTTGCCGAGGTTGGATAGGCCGGCGCAGGGTGTTGGCGCGCGTGGATGCACGCGACACATGCCTGGCGTGCGAGGCGCTTCATCGGTGCTGGTGTGCGATAGCGGCATTGCGTCGGTCGGGCACCCCTGGTGGCGATGCGGAGCCGGCGTCGCGCTGCCCGCATTAGCCGGATCTGCTCCGCATCGGCTCTTCCAGGCATGCGCGTAGAACCCAGAACATCTGCGTTTCAGTCCGGCGTGTGTCCACCCTGGATGGTCATTCCCGATGCCATTGATCGATGTTGTTGCGCCCCAAGCGATTGGCGCTGGCCACCACAGCAGTAAATTGCAGCGTGGCCAGCGTCGCTAACGAGCCTCCTTTTTCGCCATCGTGTAAAACGCACTGCTGTGTTGCATTAATTCGAACGCTGTTTCGAATTCTGGAAACTTTTTCGCACGCGCCCTGCCATAATTGTGTAAATCGTGTTAATTCTGTTGCACCGCGGCACGCAGGCCGGGCCGCCCCGCCACCAGAATCCGGAGTTCTTCCCATGTCCGCCAGCCGGTCGCTCAAGATCAGCGCGCTTGCCGTTGCCGTCGCTTCCTTTCTTCCGCTCCATGCCGCTGCACAGCAGACGCCCGGCGACGACGGCGTCGTGCGTCTGGATGCGGTCAAGGTCACGGTCGAGCGGCGTTCGGAAGACTCCAAGGATGTGCCGGTTTCCGCCTCGGTATTGCGCCCGGAGTTCCTGGATGCCATCTCCACCAGCGGCTCGGACATCCGCGTGCTGGCCGGCAAGGCGCCCAGCCTGAACATCGAATCGTCCAACGGCCGTGTGTTCCCGCGCGTGTACATCCGCGGCTACGGCAATACGGACTTCAACACCTACGCCTCGCAGCCGGTGTCGTTGATCTATGACGACGTGGTGCAGGAAAACGCCTTCCTGAAGGGCTTCCCGATCTTCGATCTGGAAGGCCTGGAAGTGCTGCGCGGCCCGCAGGGCACGCTGTTCGGCCGCAACACGCCGGCAGGCGTGGTCAAGTTCAATTCGGTCAAGCCGACCATCGGCGCCAATGACGGCTACGCCAGCCTGTCGTACGGCACCTACGGCACCATGACCCTGGAAAGCGGCCTGAGCATCGCGATGGGCGACCATTGGGCAGCGCGTCTGTCCACGCTGGGCCAGCGCCGCGACGATTGGGTGGAAAACCGCGACGGCCGCGATCTGGAAGGCTATACCGATTCGGCCGTGCGCCTGCAGCTGCTGTACCAGGCCAGCGACGATTTCAGTGCCTTGTTCAATGCGCATGCGCGTCATCTGGACGGTACCGCGCGCCTGTTCCGCGCCAACATCATCCAGCCCGGTACCAATCAGCTGGTGGATGGCTTCGATGCGGAAAAATCCTTCATCGACGGTGCCAACCGCCAGGAACTGCAGACCTACGGCGGCAGCGCCAACCTGACCTGGGACCTGGGCGACATCGCGCTGCACTCGATCACCGCCTACGAAGGGATCGGCAAGTACTACAGCCGTGGCGATATCGACGGTGGCTTCGGCGCGGTGTTTGCGCCGCCGTCGGGCCCGGGCGTGATTCCGTTCCCGGTGGAAACCGCCGGCGGCATCAAGAGCCTGGACCAGTACAGCCAGGAAGTGCGCGCCGAATCGCAGTACGACGGCCCGCTCAACTGGCAGGCCGGCCTGTACTACTTCCACGACGATGTGGAAGGCGAAAACTACACCTACAACACCCTCAGCGGCGGTGATCTGGCCAGCTATCAGCTGACCCGCCAGCGCAATACCTCCTGGGCGGCGTTCGGCTCGTTGAACTACGCGGCCACCGACCGTTTGAACCTGCGCGCCGGCATCCGCTACACCTACGACAAGAAGACCTTCGACGTGCTGGCGCTGGACCGCGTCACCCTGGTCGAACCGTCCAGCGGCGAGACCGACAACTCCAAGGTCACCGGCGATCTGGCGGCCACCTTCTCCATCAACGACGCCGTCAATGTGTACGCACGTGCCGCACGCGGTTTCCGCGGCGCCAGCTTCGGCGTGCCGTCGGGCACCGCGCCGCTGACCGTGGCCGAGCCGGAGACGGTGGATTCGTTCGAGGTCGGCATCAAGTCGGACCTGTTCGACAACCGCGCGCGCCTGAGCTTTGACATCTACGATTTCCGCGTGAAGAACCAGCAGCTCACGGCGGTGGGTGGCGCGTCCAACGACATCCGCCTGCTCAATGCCGACAAGACCAAGGCCCGCGGCGCGGAGTTCGATTTCGAAGCCTTGCTCACCCAGAACCTGCGCGTCACCGCCGGCGGCGCCTACAACTGGACCCGCATCGACGACCCGAACCTGTCGGTGGGCATCTGCCGTACCTGCACGGTCACCGACCCGATCAACGCGGCCGGCCGTGCGGTGATCGACGGCAACGACCTGCCGCAGGCAGCCAAGTGGATGGCCAACGCCACCCTGCGTTACGGCATTCCGATGGGCAACGACGGCGAGCTGTTCTTCTACACGGACTGGTCGTACCGCAGTGAAGTGAACTTCTTCCTGTACGACTCCAAGGAATTCACCGGCCAGCCGCTGGTCGAAGGTGGCGCCAAGATCGGCTACAACTGGGGCGCGGGTGCGTACGAGTTGTCGGTGTTCTGCCGCAACTGCACCAATCAGATCCGCGTGACCGGTGCGATCGACTTCAACAACCTCACCGGCTTCATCAACGACCCGCGCATCGTGGGTGCGCAGTTCCGCGCCAACTTCTGATCGGCGTTTTGGTGGAGCACTATCGAACCGCCGGCGATCATGCCGGCGGTTTTTTTTATGGCAGCAGGAGTGGGCAGATGCAGCGGACCTGGCAACGCGCGTGGGTAGCGATGGCGATGTGGTGCGTGGCGACAACCGCGGGGGCGCAGCAGTCGGCCGCGGCCGTGCAATCCACGCTGGCATCGGTGCAGGCCGAGAAAGTGGTGGTCTCTACCGACGTTGGCGACGATATCGACGATGCCTTCGCCTTAGGGCTATTGCTGCGTCGCCCGCAGTTGCAGGTGCTGGGCATCGCATCGGCATGGGGCGACACCGCGTTGCGTGCGCAGTTGCTGCAGCGGTTGTTGCAGCAGGCCGGGCGCAGCGAGATTCCGCTGGCAGCGGGCGCGCGTACCACCAGCACCATCGCCTTCAGCCAGGCGCGCTGGGCGGCCAAGGGGCAGTTGCCGGCGGCACTGCCGGATGCGGCCGCGATGATCCTGCAGCAGGCGCGCCAGCATCCGGGCGAGGTCACCTTGCTGGTGCTGGGGCCGATGACCGATGCGGCGCTGGCGCAGCAACGTGACCCGGTCGGCTTTGCCAAGCTCAAGCGTGTGGTGGCGATGGGCGGATCGGTGCGGGTGGGTTATGGCAAGTCTGCGTATCGTCCGGCCAGTGCACCGGCGCCGGAGTACAACATCCTGGCCGATGTGCCTGCAGCGCAGCGCGTGTTCTCATCTGGTGTGCCAATCGTGCTGTTGCCACTGGATGCCACGCAGATCAGCCTGGAAGAACCCGAGCGCATCGCACTGTTTGCGCATGGCGACGGGCTGACCGATGCGCTCACGCAGCTGTACTACCAGTGGCGCAACACCGACCAGCCCTGGGCCAGTGCCACGCCCACGTTGTTCGACGTAGTGCCGGTGGCCTGGTTGCTACGCCCGGCGCTGTGCCCGACCACGCCCTTGCATCTGGACGTGGATGCGCAAGGCTATACCCGCGAAGGGGCTGGTGCGCCCAATGTGCAGGCCTGTTTGCACGTGGACAAGCCGGCGCTGATCGAGATGTACATGCGTGCGTTGTTGGAGTTGCACGGAGAATGAGGAACACAAAGAGTCATGCCTGAGTCCCGCGGCGAGTGCTTCTTTGCAGCTCTTTGTGATCTAGTCAAAAGCCGGGTTGGTCGACAGCGCGGTGCCCTCACCGATCACGGGACACGCCGTGAACCCGTCCATCGGGCCCGCAGGCGGTGAGGGCACCGCGCTAGACAGTTGGCTGCTGACCAACTGAAAGCGGGTCACTTCGCTCGCGTGCTGCCGTGGATCGATTGTTTGGCATTCGATGGACGCGAAGACAGGACGAGCGAGGCCCTGCAGGCAAGTCGCAGTCCAGCTGCCTGCGCCAGGCGGCATGACGTGGTTCGGCGGTCGCTCCAAGCGCGGTTACCAGACCACTGCGCTCACCGCCAGTCTGCCATCGCATCGCTCGCCAGCAGCGCACGCTTGCCGCCCATCGGCAAGCAGCCACGTCGTCGCATCGGCGCCATCAGCCAGATGCGCAGCGTCGTTATACTTGCGTTCTCACATTGCGAGTAGCACGAATGGACAGCCAGGGATCACGGATGATGCGGTCGGGCACGCGGCGGGTTGTGCTGTGGGCGGTGTTGCTGGCCGTGGCGATCGGCGCGGTGGCGTGCAAGCGCAACGAAAGCGGTCAGCTACCCGCCGCCAGTGGCGAGGCGATCAAGGCCGAAAAGCAGGCCATCACCGGTTTCGCGCTGGCGCGTGCCTATCCCGACCAGACCAGCGACGGCCTGTCGCTGGCACTGGAATTCTCGCGGCCACTGGTCGGCACGCAGGATTTCGATGCGCTGGTGCGCTTCGAAGAAAAGGTCGGCACGGGCGACAGTAGCTGGACGCTGTCCGAGGACGGCAAGACGCTGCGCTACCCGTACGTCGAAGCGGCCAAGGACTACACCGTCCTGGTCGACGCCAACCTGCTGGCCGCCGACGGCAGCCGCCTGGGCAAGCCGCTCAAGCAAAAGGTCTACACCGGCGAACTCAAGCCTGTGGCCGGGTTCGCTTCGCAGGGCAGCGTACTGCCGGCGCGCGAGAGCCGTGGCCTGCCGGTGGTGTCGGTGAACGTGCCGGAAGTGGACGTCGAGTTCCTGCGCGTGCGCGAGAAGTCGCTGCCGGCGTTCTTCCAGCAGTTCCAGCGTGGCGGGCGCCGTGGCAGCTGGGATCTGGAGAGCGAATACAGCGGCAATCAGCCGTTGTCCAAGCTGGCCGACCCGGTCTACGTCAATCGCTTCATCCTTGGCGGCAAGCAGAACGAGCGTGTGCTGACCTACCTGCCGACGCAGGACATCAAGGAACTGCAGGAACCGGGTTTGTATTTCGCGGTGATGAAGCGCGCCGGCAGTTTCGAAAACGAATTCGACACCGCGTTCTTTACCGTCAGCGACATCGGCCTGCATACGCGCGCCTACAAGGACAAGTTGTTCGTGCACACCGCCTCGTTGCAGAGCGGCGAGCCGGTCAAGAACGTGGAGCTGCGCATCCTCGATGCCAAGGGCGAGTTGTTCCTGAAAGGGGCGACCGACGGTAACGGCAATGCGCTGCTCAACTACACGCTCGACGCCGGCCATGTGCTGACCGCACGCAGCAAGACCGACATTACGCTGCTGCCGTTCAACCAGCCCGCACTGGATCTGAGCGAGTTCGCCGTGGCCGGGCGCCAGGGCGCGTGGTTCGATGTGTTCGCCTGGGCCGGTCGCGATCTGTATCGCCCCGGCGAGACCATGCGCGTCTCGGCGATCCTGCGCGACAACGACGGCAAACCGACCAAGCCGCAACCGGTGTTCCTGCGCCTGAAGCAGCCGGACGGCAAGACCTTCCGCGAGACCAAACTGCTGCCGGGCGAGCAGGGCTACTTCGAATTCGCCCAGCAGATTCCGGCCGATGCACCGACCGGCCGTTGGCAGGTGGAATTTCGCACAGATCCGGCCAGCAAGGACGCCGTGCAGGGCATGACCGTGCGCGTGGAAGAGTTCCTGCCCGAGCGCATGAAGCTGGACCTGGACAGCACGCAAAAGACCCTGAGCGCCGGCCAGCCGTTCAAGCTGGTGGCCAATGCCGCGTATCTGTACGGCGCACCGGCCGCTGGCAACCGTTTCACCGCCAAGCTGGCAGTCAGTGTGGAGCAGCATCCGCTCGAAGCGTTGCCCGGCTGGTTCTTCGGCGACCCCACGCTGGAGCTGCCGCGCGAAGCCAGGGACGTGATCGACACCGAATTCGGCGGCGACGGCATCCTGCACGAAGACATCGCATTGCCGGACGAGGCCAAGCCGGTCAGCACGATTGCCGCGGTCGTCTCCGGTAGCGTGTACGAAACCGGCGGGCGCACGGTCACCCGCACCCTCAAGCGCGTGCTGTGGCCGGCCAAGGCGCTGGTCGGCGTGCGCCCGTTGTTCGACGACGCCGACGGCGCCGATGCCAATGGGACGGCGCGCTTCGAAGTGACCCGCGTGGATGCCGACGGCAAGCCGCAGCCGGCCAAGGGCCTGAAGGTCACGCTGGTGCGCGAGCTGCGCGATTACCACTGGAACTACACCGACAACCACTGGGATTACGACTTCACCCGTCGCTTCGAAAACAAGGACACGCGCACGCTGGATGTGGGTAGCGTCAATGCCAAGATCGATTTCCCGGTGGAATGGGGCGAGTACCGCCTGGACGTATTCGACCCGGCGAGCGGGCTGACCACGCGTTACCCGTTCCGCGCCGGCTGGAGCTGGAACGATGAAAACCGTGGCCTGGATGCGCGCCCAGACAAGGTCAAGCTGGCGCTGGACAAGACCGGCTACCGTGCCGGCGACACGCTCAAGGTCACGCTGACTCCGCCGCATGCCGGCAAGGGCGTGCTGCTGGTGGAAAGCGACAAGCTGTTGTACGTGCAGGACATCGACGTCAAGCCCGGCAGCAGCTTCGAGATTCCGGTGACCGAGGCGTGGGAGCGCCACGATGTGTATGTCACCGCACTGGTCTTCCGCGGCGGCAGTGCGCCCAGCAAGATCACCCCGGCACGCGCGGTGGGCGTGGCCTATGTGCCGATGGACCGCAAGGCGCGGCGGGTGGCGGTGGGCTTGTCCGCGCCCAAGCAGATGCGGCCCGAGCAGCCGTTGCCGGTGACGGTGAGCGTGCCCGAACTGGCGGGCAAGGCCGCGCACGTGACCATTTCGGCAGTGGACGTGGGCATCCTCAACATCACCCGTTTCCCGGTGCCCGATGCCAACGCACAGTTCTTCGCGCAGCGTCGTCTGGGGACCGATGCGTACGACATCTATGGGCGGGTGATCGAAAGTTTCGAAGGCGCCAGCGGCAAGCTGAAGTTCGGCGGTGACATGGCGCTGGAAGCCTTGCCGCAGGCCAAGCGCCCGACCGCGCGCGTGCAGACGGTTGACCTGTTTTCCGGCTCGGTAAAACTCGACGCAAAGGGCAATGCGCGCGTGCAACTGCCGGTGCCGGATTTCAATGGCAGCTTGCGCGTGTCGGCGTTGGTGTACTCGGATACCCGTTACGGCAACCGCGATATGGAAACCATCGTGCGTGCGCCGATCCTGGCCGAAGCCAGCATGCCGCGCGTGATGGCACCGGGCGACCGCAGCACGGTGACGCTGGACGTGCAGAATTTCACCGGCAAGCCGGGCGAATTCAACGTGCGTGTGGAGGGCATTGGCCCGCTCGCCATCGGCGAGGCGTCGCGCAGCGTCAAGCTCGGCGTGGACGCCAAGCAGACGCTGAGCTTCCCGCTGAGCGCCACCGAAGGCTATAGCGTGGCCAAGGTGCGCGTGCGCGTGGATGGCAATGGCTTCAAGGCCGACCGCAGCTACGAGCTGCCGGTGCGCGCCGGCTGGCCACAGGTGTTGCGGGCACAGACCCGCGTGCTCGACCCGCTGGCGCCGATCACCCTGGACAGCGGCTTTGCCGATGGCCTGATGGCCGGCTCGGTGACCGCGCGCATGGTGGTCAGCGCGTTGCCGCCGATTCCGTTCGCCAGCGCATTGCAGGGCGCGTTGGAGTATCCGTACGGCTGCGCCGAGCAGACCACCAGCAAGGGCTATGCGGCGCTGCTGCTCGACGATGCCGCCGCCAGAACGCTCGGCACCAAGGGGCTGGAGGCGGCCAAGCGCCGCGAGCGCATGGAAGGCGCGTTCGGGCGTCTGGCGTCGATGCAGATCGCCAGCGGGCATTTTTCGATGTGGGGCGACGATGGCCACGTCAATCCGGGCCTGACCCCATACATTGCCGAATTCCTGCTCGACGCCAAGGAGGCCGGTTTTGCGGTGCCCGACACGGTGCTGCAGAAGGCGCTCAATCGCCTGAGCGAAGATCTGTTGTCCGGTGGCAACGAGTTCTATGGGCAGGACCGTCGCGACAACTTGAAGTTCGCCAATCAGGCCTGGTCCGGCTACGTACTGGCACGCGTCAACCGCGCGCCGCTGGGCACGCTGCGCGCGCTGTACGACAACCAGCGCGACAAGGCGCTGACGGGCCTGTCGCTGGTGCATCTGGGCATCGCCTTGTCGCTGCAGGGCGATACCAAGCGTGGCGATGCGGCGATCAAGGCCGGGTTTGCCAAGGACAGCAGCGAGCGTCCGCCGTACTTCGGCGATTACGGCAGCGCGATCCGCGACGACGCGTTGATGATGGCGTTGCTGCACGAACGCGGTTTGTCCAAGCCCGAGTACGACACCCGCGCGGTGGCCCTGGGCCGCGCGCTGGATGCACGTCGCGCGACCGGTTGGTTGTGGCTGAGCACGCAGGAGCAAGTGGCGCTTGCGCGGTTGGGCAAGGCGTTGATGGTCGGGCAGGGCAAACAGGTGTCCGGCAGCTTGACGGTGGGCGACCAGGTACAGCAGATCGCACCGGCACGCGTGTTCGGGCGCAGTTTCGACAGTGCCGCCCTGGCGCGCGGCGTGCAGTTCGCGCCACAAGGCGAGGCGCCGATGTACGCCAGCCTGGAAGTGGCCGGCATTCCGCGCAGCGCACCGGAACCGGACACGCGCAATCTCAGCGTGGAGCGCAGCTGGTACACCACCGACGGCAAGCCGTGGACCCCGCGTCCACTCAAGGAAGGCGAAGCGTTGATCGTGCGCGTCAGCATCACTGCCAACAGCAGCATGCCCGACGCCTTGCTCACCGACCTGTTGCCGGCCGGTTTGGAAATCGAGAATTTCAATCTGGGCGATGCCAAGCAATGGGCCGACGTGGTGGTGGACGGCATCGGCATCAGCGAGCGGTCCAGCGCCGCCGACGTCAAGCACGAAGAGTTCCGCGACGACCGCTATGTGGCCGCGCTGGCGCTGTCTTCGGGCAGCAAGGCGCAGGTGTACTACCTGGTGCGTGCCGTCACCCCGGGGACCTACACGGTGCCGCCCTCGCTGGTGGAAGACATGTACCGGCCGGAGTTGCGTGGTGTGGGGCGCAGCACGCCAGCCACGATGACGGTGGTGCAGCCGTAAGGTGACGCGTTCGCCCTTCTCCGTCGGGAGAAGGGGCCCTGCCAGGGGCGGATGAGGGGACGAGCGAAGCCTGGTGTCGTTGGCATGGCATGAGTGGCTTCGCCCGTACCCTCACCCCAGCCCCTCTCCCGCAAGTAGAGGGGCTTTTGCAGCGCGCTTGCGATGTTTCCCGGTAGCCGCTGAGTGCTTGCTTCGCATGCAGCGATATCGCTGCGCCTTGTCTTCTCGGTGCGATGGTAGCGACACGCAAAGGTCATTTTTACGCTCTACGGTGGCGTGCTTTCTCATCAGCGCAGCATGATTGCTGCGCGACTTACGGGATTCCATGCAGCGCTTCGATCCGTACCGTATGCACCTGTCCGTTCTCGCTGTGGCCATCGCAGCATGCTCGCCTGGCGTGCAGGCTCAAAGTGTCGCTACCTCATCCGACTCCGCGCGCCTGGCGTCATCGATGCGCCCAGCCGGTGCTTCATCCAACGAAAGCCAGCGACCTGTCGAGACAGCGTCAGCCTTTGAAAAACTCTCTGGCCTCGCGACCGCAGCCTCGCCGAGCGACGCACCCAACAGCGACGCACCTAGCAGAGATGCAACTGCCGCAGACATGGCCAAAACCGGCGTACAAACCCTCGATGCCATGCAGGTCACCGGCGTGCGCCGCGCCAACGCGGCTGCGGTGGAAAGCAAGCGTGCGGCCACCAATATCACCGATGTGATCAGCGCCACCGACGTGCGTGCCTTGCCCGACAGCACCATCGTTGAGGCATTGCGGCGCGTGCCGGGCTTGTCCGTCTTGCCTGCCACCGACAACGAGCATCCGCGCGATGAAGCGGCCACGCCGGTATTGCGTGGCCTGGGGCCGTCATACAACAACGTCACCATCGACGGGCTCACCATCGCCTCGCCCGGTACACCGAACGGCACGCTCGGTTCGATCACCCGCGGTGTGCGCCTGGATCTGTTGCCGGCCTCGATGGTCAGCGAATTGCAGGTGGTCAAGACCTTCACGCCCGACCTGGACCCCAACGCCACCGGCGGTGCGATCAACCTGAAAACCCGCAGCGCGTTCGAAAACGGCGGCAAGCCGTTCTTCAGCGCCGAGGCGGCGCTAGGCCACGCCAACGATGTGGGCAAGCCGCGCGATCAGGACGATCCGGGCTATCGCGTCAACGCCACCGGCAGCCGCACCTTCGGTAGCGAGCAGCAGTACGGTCTCACCGTGTCTGCCAACTATCAAACGCTGAGCAGCTACACCGAAACCCATATGACCACCGACACGGTGCACTACGGGTTCTACGACAACAGCGGTGTGTTGCAGACCGGCGACAATCTCGGCAATGGCTGGGCGGTGCCGCAGCAGGATAAATACTGGTACGTGCAAGATCAGCGCGACCGTTATGGCCTCACTGGCAAGTTCGAGATGCGGCCCAGTGCGGCGCTCGAAGCCTACGCCATGGCCGGCTACTACTATTTCAAGGACGACATGGAGCGCAACGAGGTCATCATCGACCCGCGCAACCGTGGCCAGGTCTTCAATCAAACCGCAACCTCCGGCAGTTATCCCGGTGGCGACATCGAGGTGGGCTATTCGAACCAGATCGTCACCACGCGTACCAAGGTGGCGCAGCTGGGAACGATCTGGCGGCCCACCGATCGCCAACAGCTTTCCGCGCGTGGCGCGTGGTCGGATGCGACCTACGACGAGCCGATTCGCATGATCAAGTACGCCACCGGCATCACGCGTCCGGCACCGGTGCCGGTGGGCCAGACCGGCAGTGGCGTGACCATCAATGCCACGCCCAATTATGCGTTCAATTACGACACTTCCGGCCTGGATCAACGCTTCGGCGTGTCGCCGCAGGCGTATGGCGACCTGGACAATTACAGCCTGTCGTACTGGCGCCCGGACTATAAACGCACCGCGTCCGACCGCATCCTCACCGGTCGGCTCGATTACGGTTTCAACCAAGGCGAAAGCGATCAAGGCATCGGTTTTGCGGCAGGCGTGTCGTATACCACCGACAAGCCGTCCTATGAGATCTATCGCGTCGAGTATCAGCCCAATACGACGGCGCCGGCGTTCGGCCTGGCCGACGTGGTAGGCACCGGCAGGGCGCCGATGCGCTATGCCGGTTTGAACCTGCTGAGCATCGACCCGAACAAGGCCAATCGCGTGCTGGCGGCCACGCCGTTGAGCGCATTCAACAGCACCGACCAGCAGGCCTTCAGCAACCAGGATAATTTCACGCATACCGAAAAAATCTTCGGCAGCTATGGCTTGGTCAGCTATCGCAGCGATCGCTTGAACGCGCAGGCCGGTGTGCATTTCGACAGCACCAAGCTCGACACGGTGGGCCGCCAGCGGCAGCTGGATGCGGCAACCAATCACTACGTGTACGTCGATAACCCGACCAGTGCGGATTACGACTATCTGCTGCCTTCGGCGGTGATGACCTATCACCTGACCGATGCGCTGGATCTGCGTGCCGGTGCAAGCCGCACGTTGGGCCGCCCGCCGTACGACGCCTATGCGGCGCGCACCTCCATCGGCTTTGTCAATACGACAGACGCCGGCAACCCGAATGCGCAGGGCGTCACCGTCACCATCGGCAACCCCGACATCAAGCCGCGCGTATCCAACAACCTGGACCTGTCGCTGGAATGGCGCCTTCCCGGCGATTTCGATGCGTTCGCATCCGCTGCCGTCTTCGACAAACATATCCAGGACGAGATCTTCACGCTCTCGCGCACCGATAGCTTCACCTTCGACGGCACCACGTATGCGAATGCGTTGATCAGCACACCGGCCAATGCCGCCAAGGCGCGCATCCGTGGTGTGGAGTTCAACGGCATCGTCAACACGTTAGGGCCGGTCGCGCCGTGGTTGAGCGGCGTCGGTTTCAGCGCAAACCTCGCATTGCTCGATGGCAGCCTGGACGTGCCTTACAGCGTCGGCAGCGGCAGCAGCCTGACCCAGCGCGAGCGCACGCTCGACAATCTGGTCGGTCAGCCCGATTACACCGCCAACGCGACGCTGTTCTACAACACCGGTGGGCTGGAACTGCGTGCGGCCTACAACCGACAAGGCAAGGCGCTGCGCGCGGTCGTCAGCAATATCGCCTGGCAGGACCTGTATTGGTCGCCGCGTTCGCAACTGGATTTCACCGCCACCTATGCGGTGAGCAAGCAGTTGAGCCTGATCGGCCAGGTCAGCAATATCACCCACAGTCGCATCACCAGCGTGACCGGCCCCGGGCAGAATCTGCTCAAGGACAGTTACTCGGTGCCCACCACCTATTGGGTGGGTCTGCGGTTCACGCCCACGTTGTGAGGTCAGCCGGGCAAGAGGTGGCGGAGCCTGCCATCCTGAAATCGATGCCTGCCGTCCACCCGCTTAATTTCAGCCGCGTGTGCGACGCGGCAACGCCGGTCCGCCGCGCTACCGTTTGCAAACATCTGCTTGGAGTTGTTCGATGACATCACGCCCTATTGCCGTCCTCGCCGCCGTGCTGTGCACAGTCGTGACCACTGCAGCAAGTGCCGCACCGACAGGCGTGGCCGCGATCCAGGCGCGCCTGACCAACCCGCAGGGCGGCCTCGTCGTGGTGGCGCACCGCGGATGTCATGCCGCCGCGCCACAGCATGGCTTCACCGAGACCGCGCCGGAAAATTCGCTGGCGGCGTTGGAGCGCTGCATCGCCATCGGCGCCGATGTGATGGAAACCGATGTGCGGCGTGCCGCCGACGGCAGCCTGGTGATGCTGCATGACGCCACCGTGGACCGCACCACCGATGGCACCGGCAAGCTCTCCGAGTTGACCCTGGCCGATCTGCAGAAGCTACGCCTGCGCAGCGACGAAGGCGGTGCACAGGCACCGCTGACCGACCAGCGCGTGGTCACGCTCGAGCAGATGCTGGCCAAGGCCAAGGGGCACATCCTGCTCAACCTGGATGTCAAAGACGCGATCTACGTGCAGGTGATCGAGGCGGTCGCACGCGCCGGCATGCAGCATCAGGTGATCGTCAAGGCCGAAGCCGGTATTTCTACCGCGCCACTGGCTGCGATGCCGCCCTTCAACACCGTGTACTTCTTCCCGATCCTGATCAACGCGCATGGCAATGCCGATCTTGCGGCCATTGCAACGGCACAGACGCGCAATGCGCGTCCGATGGCATTCGAGTTGCCCAAGATGACCGCCGCGCAATTGCCGGCCCTGGCAGCGGTGAGCAAGGCGCACAACGTGCGGCTGATGGTCAATTCGTTGTGGGAAGGCTTCATTGCCGGCTATGGCGGCGATGCGGACGCCGAGCGCGACCCTGGCAGGGTCTGGGGCCGGATGTATCGCGACGGTGTGTCGATCATCCAGACCGATGCACCGGAAGCCTTGTTGCGCTACCGCGCCACGTTGGAAAAGCGCTGAGCGGAAGCGACTATGCCGCCTTCCCAAGCGGCGGCAACCAGGTCTGGCACGGCGCGCCGTGCACCAGACAAATCGACGGACGAGACATAACGTCTACCGAAGTGCGCACGTGGGCATCGCCACCAGCTGCCGCCAATGCGTGCTGCTGCCGAAGGCCGCCGGCCGCGCCTTCGGTGTGAGTGGCCTGATCATCGCAGCCACCTGCATGCGGTGGCCACAGGTAGGATCAGACGGTTGCGCGCAGGCAGGTCCGCATGTGGCTCACGGGCTGTGCCTGGCCTTGCGCCCGTCGCTTGTCCGGCTGGCTGTGCGGCTGATCGCGCTGCCGATACGCCAGGCCCGAGCCGCGTAGGAGTGGCCGAAACGCGTTTTGCCCTGCATGCTTTGCGCGATGGATGAACAGCCGCAGGCACCAACAGGGATGGACCGCACGCAGCCGCGCCCGCAAGCGCCGAACCATCAGGCCCGCAACCGACGTCGCTGGCTGCGGTGGCTGCGCTTGAGTGCGGCGGCCTTGCTGGGCGTCATGCTGTTGCTCGATCTGGCTTTCCCATTGCCGTTGCCCAAGTCCCGCGACACCTCCACCTTGGTGGTTGCGCGCGACGGCACGCCGTTGCGTGCATTCGCCGACCGCAATGGCGTATGGCGCTATCCCGCCACGCCGCAGAGCGTCTCGCCGCTGTATTTGCAGGCGCTGCTGAACTACGAAGACCGCTGGTTCTGGCGTCACCCGGGCGTCAATCCCTGGGGTCTGCTGCGTGCCGGTGGGCAGTGGATCGGGCAGGGCCACATCGTGTCCGGTGGCTCCACGCTGACCATGCAGGTGGCGCGCATCCTGGACCCGCATACGCGCACACCGTGGGGCAAGGCCAAGCAATTGTTGCGCGCGTTGCAGCTGGAAGCGCACCTGAGCAAGCACGAGATTCTGATGCTGTATCTGGAGCGTGCGCCCTATGGCGGCACCATCGAAGGGGTGGAGGCGGCCAGCTGGGCGTATCTGGGCAAGCCGGCCAGGGCCTTGTCGCACGCCGAGGCCGCGTTGCTGGCGGTATTGCCGCAGTCGCCCAGCCGGTTGCGCCCGGACCGTCATCCCGAAGCCGCGCAGCGCGCACGCGACAAGGTGCTCGATCGCATGGTCGAGCTGGGCGTGTGGTCGCGCGCGCAGGTGGACGATGCGCGCATCGAACCGGTGGTCACCCGCTCGCTCAAACCACCGTTGCATGCCGCGTTGCTGGCGCAGCGCCTGCACAGTGCGCAGCCGCGTGCGGCGCGTATCGTCACCACGCTGGATGTGGAATTACAGCGCACGCTGGAAGAGCGCGTGTCCACGTATTTTTCGCAGCTGCCGGAGCGCACTTCCGCGGCATTGCTGGTGGTGGACAACGCCACGATGGAGGCGCGCGCCTATGTGGGCTCGGCCAGTTTCGGCGACCGCAAGCGCCTGGGTCATGTCGACATGGTGCAGGCATGGCGCTCGCCCGGCTCCACGCTCAAGCCCTTCCTGTATGGCATGGCGCTGGACGATGGCCTGATCCATTCCGAAAGCCTGCTGGTGGATGCGCCGCAGAGCTTTGGCGACTACCGGCCCGGCAACTTCGATGCGGCGTTCAACGGCCCGGTGAGCGCGGCCACGGCGTTGCGGCTGTCGTTGAACGTACCGGCGGTGGATCTGCTTGATCGCATTGGCCCGGCGCGCTTTGCTGCGCGACTGTCCAATGCCGGGATTGCGCTGCATTTCCCCTCCGGCAGCACGCCGTCGCTGGCCTTGATACTGGGCGGCACCGGCGCACAGTTGCAGGAGTTGGTGGGCGCGTTCGCCGCGCTCAATCGCGGCGGCATTGCCGGACGTGTGCGCTATACGCCGGATGACGCGCGCATCGATCGGCGCCTGATGTCGCCGGGTGCAGCGTGGATCGTGCGCGAAATCTTGCAAAGTAATCCGCGGCCCGGATACGGCAGCGGTACTTTCGACACTACTGCACGCCCAGGCGTGGCGTGGAAGACCGGCACCAGTTACGGCTACCGCGATGCATGGGCCATTGGCGGAACGCGGCGTTACACCGTCGGCGTCTGGGTAGGACGGCCGGACGGCACCCCGTTGCCGGGCCAATACGGTGCGGTCACCGCATTGCCGTTGATGTTCGAAGTCATCGATGCTTTGCCCCGCAGTGCTGGCGACAGTGCGCCATTGCCGATGCCGTCCTCGGTGCAGGCAATCGACATCTGCTGGCCGCTGGGCGGCGCTGCCGATCAGACGCCACCGGCTCTGTGCGCACGTCGTGCCGATGCATATGCACTCGACGGTGCGGTGCCACCCACCTTTGCCGAGCGCGATGCGCGCCTTTGGCAAAGCGGGCAGGTGCGCTTCGAGGCCGATGCGCGCAGCGGTCAGCGGTTGTCGCAGGAATGCAGCCAACCGCATGCGCGTGCACCGCGCGCGGTGGCGCGTTGGCCAGCGTTGGTCTCGCCCTGGCTCAGTACATCCGAACGCGCCGCCGCGCAACTGCCGCCCTTGGCTGACGACTGCGTGCCGGACGGGCGCATGACCGGTGGCGGGGTGCTACGCATCGACGGCTTGAGCGACCGCGCCACGCTTGCGCGGGCCAACGACGCCGCGCGCCCGGTGCGGTTGCAGTTACGAGCGCTGGGCAGCGAGGCGCGAATCGATTGGCTGCTGGATGGCCGCTGGATTGCGCAAACCAGCGGAAGACAAGGGTTTCAGCGCGATTTCGAAGAAGTGGGGTTGCACACGCTCACCGCAATGGCCAGCGATGGCGCATGGACGCAGTTGCGCTTTCGCGTGTTGCGCTGACCGGGTTGCCAACCAAGTGCGACCGCCCCGTGCGTGGCGGCAGACCGGCTGTGCGCGACAAACGTGTAGGAGCGCACCTGGGCGCGAAGAGGTCTTACCGGGAATGCGTCATCGCGCCCAGGTGCGCTCCTACAGAGGCGTTGACGAAGGCGGCGGCGTGTCGGATCTGGCCGCCTCATGCGATCGTTGCTCATTCGGGACGCGACCGTTTACGCGCAATCTGGCGGCACAAAAAAAGACAGACAGGGCGCTCGAGGCGCTGCCCTGTCTGTCTCATCATTGAATCGATTTCAATTTCAACTCGCTGCGATCTCCATCGCAACGCATCGCTACATCGCAGAACTCAACTCACTCGCCAATCCAGCCTTCCAGCATGTCGGCAAATTCATCGGCATGCTCTTCTTCCTGGGCCAGGATGCTTTCGAGAATGCGCTTGGTGGTGGTGTCCTTGTCGCCGATGAAGTCGATCATCTCCCGGTAGCTATCGATGGCGATGCGTTCGGCGATGAGATTTTCCTTGACCATGTCGCGCAGGTCGGTGCCTTCCTTGTATTCGGCATGCGAGCGCTTGGTCAGGGTGTCCGGATTGAGATCCGGTTCGCCGCCCAGCTGCACGATGCGCTCGGCCAGCTTGTGCGCGTGCTCTTGCTCCTGTTGCGCATGCTCCAGGAACTCGCCCTTCACTGCGTCGGCAAGCATGCCCTTGGCCATGAAATAGTGGCGGTAGTAGCGCAAGGTGCACACGTATTCGGTGGCAAGCGCGGTATTGAGCAATTCGATCACCTTCTCGCGATCGGCGTGGTAGCTCTCGGTGATGGCGCCGTCTTCGATGCTCTGGCGCGCGCGGGCGCGCAAGGTGGCAGTGTCGGTGATACCGGCGGGAGTTTTGGTGGCTGGCTGATCAGACATGGCTGGCCGTTTTCCTTCTGAGTGATGGGAGAAAGGGGTCTCAATCCGGCAGATGCTGCAGCACGTAATCGGCTGCAGAGACTTTGAATTCGCCGGGTTCTTCAACAAACAACGCCTTGACCACGGCGTCGTCTGCATACAGCGCGTAGCGGCGTGAGCGCAGGCCCATGCCCGAGCCGCTGGCGTCGATTTCAAGGCCCAGGGCGCGCGCCAGTTCGGCGTTGCCGTCGGGTAACAGGTGCAGGCCGTCGGGAATCAGCTGGCTGCGTCCCCAGGCCTGCATCACGAACGGGTCGTTGACCGCGGTGCACAACACCTCGATACCGCGCTTGCGGAATTGCTCGAAGTGTTCCACGTAGCCCGGCAGGTGCTTGGCCGAACAGGTGGGGGTAAAGGCCCCCGGTACCGCAAACAGCAGCACCTTGCGGCCTGCGAACAGGCTGTGGGTGTCGATGGCCTCGATGCCATCGCGCAGGTGCTTGAGCACGACTTCGGGAATGCGGTCACCAACGTGGATGGTCATGCGGCTAGCTCCTGTGGCTGAACGGATTCTAGAAAGGGGTAGGGGAAAAGCGCGTCAACGCGCTTGAAATCCGTGCGGCCACGCCTATCTGACGCACATGGCCGGCGCAACCGCGCACCGCGCAGTCGCCGGCCCCGTCATCAACCTGTTTGGAGGCTTTCAATGAACATCGTTCGTTATCCCCAATTTCCCACCCACGCGCTGCAGAACGAGATCAAGCATGTGTTCGATCGCTTCTTCGAGCAGAACGGCGACACCGACGAATCGGCCGTGGTGACCGCGCAGTGGGTGCCGCGCGTTGACATCAAGGAAGAGCCCAATCACTTCGTGCTGTACGCCGATTTGCCGGGCATCGACCCGAGCCAGATCGAGGTGCAGATGGACAAGGGCATCCTGTCGATCAAGGGCGAGCGCAAGAGCGAATCCAGCACCGAAACCGAGCGCTTTTCGCGCATTGAGCGCCGTCACGGCAGCTTCCATCGCCGCTTCGCGCTGCCAGACAGCGCCGATGCCGATGGCATCACGGCTGCGGGCCATAACGGCGTGCTGGAAATCCGCATTCCCAAGCGCCCGGCCGCCACGCCGCGCCGTATCCAGGTGGGCAACGGTCAGAGCACCAGCGGCAGCACGGTGCAGTAAGCGTAAGGAACGTCGCGGCGGCGCGCTGTGCAGGCGCGCGGTGTCCGCTGGGCCGGCCTGTACTGTGCGTGCAGGCTGGCCAGGCGCCCGGCAGTTTCGCATGGCACCTCATGCCATGCCGGAACTGGCCGTCGCGCGACGCTGGACCTGGAGCGAGGCCGCAGCTTCGCTCTCCGGCGACAGTCGCGCCGTAGAATAGGCGCGGTTGCCCGCCCGGCTGCGAATAGATTGGCCAACAGCTCCATGGCGTGACCGCTTGTGGACGCGGCTGGTATGCGAACCCGGCACGTACGTCCGTACGGTGCAGGGTGCGTGCCTGCCGCGCCGCACTCGCGCTGTCCGCCGCAGCGCTGGCCGTTCGAACTGGCTCGTGGCCTCGGCTGCGGGCCGTTTTTTTTTCCAGAGGTGATTAGATGGAATTCAAGGATTACTACGCAACGCTCGGCGTGGAGCCCAGTGCAGGCGATGCGGAAATCAAGACCGCCTACCGCCGGCTCGCGCGCAAATATCACCCCGACGTCAGCAAGGAAGCCGGCGCCGAAGACAAGTTCAAGGCGATCAACGAAGCCTACGAAGCGCTGCGCGACCCGGCCAAGCGCAAGGCCTACGACCAGTTGAAGGCGCAGGGATTCCGGCCGGGCGACGAGTTCCAGGCCCCGCCCAATTACGGTGGCGGGCAGGGCTTCGATTTCGAAGAGGTGTTCGGCAACGGCGGCGCCGGTGGCGGCTTCAGCGATTTCTTCGAAAGCCTGTTCGCCGGCCAGCGCGGTGGCCGTCCGCGCGGCCCGGGCGCCGGGCCCGGTGCAGGTGCAGGTGCCGGCCCGCAGGCGCGCGGCGACACCCGCGCCAAGCTTGCGGTGCCGCTGGAAGCGGTGCATTCGGGCGACAGCGTGCGCATCACCATCAATGGCAAGCAACTGGACGTGCGCGTGCCCAAGGGCGTGCAGCCCGGCCAGGTGATCCGCCTGAGCGGGCAGGGCAACGGCGGCGGCAACCTGTTGCTGGAGATCGAATACGCGGCGCATCCGCATTTCGAAGTGGACGGGCGCAACATCCTGTACACCTTGCAGGTCATGCCCTGGCAGGCGGCGCTGGGCACCACCATCAGCGTGCCCACCTTGGGCGGCTCGGTCGAATTGAAGGTGCCGGCCGACTCCGATGCCGGGCGCAAGCTGCGCCTGCGCGGCCGCGGCCTGCCGGGCACCACCCCGGGCGACCAGATCGTGGAACTGGAAATCCTCGCCCCGGCCCCGACCGACGACGCGCAGAAGAAGGCATACCGCAATCTGGCCAAGGCATTCGGCGAGACCGTGGGCTGAGCCGGTCGACGCGGGCTAGATCAGCTGCGCGCACGAGGGATGAGGAAGGCTAGGGTCGCCCAGCGATGCGGCCGTTGATGTCGCCCGACAGCGTCGAGTCTTGGCCGCACCCTCAGCCGGCCCCGGAGAGGCGAGCCAGCCCCTCTCCCTTGGGCGAGCGGGGCGGGGCGGGGATTCGGTTGCCCCGCAACGTGATCATCAACTCGATCTGCCCCGGCGCATCGGGATCCCGCCCCATCCAGCGCCACGCGCCCCTTTCCCTGCCCCCGAAAGGGGAGTAGGCGGGGCAGCGAATCAACGCGGTGGCTCGGTAAGCCCTGTATTGAATCCAGCCTGGGCTGTTGGACGTAATGGCTCCAGCGGCTCGCAAAAACAGCGCGTCGCTCCATCACCTCTGGCCTCGCTCGCAAACCTCGAACCAGCACACAACTCACCTGGCCCAGCTATCGAAAGCGCGGCCGGCGCACTACACTCGCCGCGCACACTAGGGGAAACACATGGCACGTATTTTGATCGTCGACGACTCGCCGTCGCAGCTGCTGGGGATTCAGCGCATCGTCGAGAAGCTGGGCCACGAAACCATCACCGCCACCGATGGGGCCGCCGGCGTGGAAGCGGCCAAGGAATCGCTGCCGGATCTGGTGCTGATGGACGTGGTGATGCCCAACCTCAACGGGTTCCAGGCCACGCGCACGCTCAAGCGCGAGCCCACCACCCAGCATATTCCGGTCATCCTGGTCACCACCAAGGATCAGGACACCGACCGCATGTGGGGCATGCGCCAGGGGGCCCGCGCCTACATCACCAAGCCGTTCTCCGAAGACGAACTGCTGGAAGTGATGGAGCGCGTGTTCAACCAGAAAGACGAGCCGCCGAAAGCGTAAGTGCACCGGCCAGCCGTGATCGCAGTCGGATTTCGGCAATGCAGAGGTGGGAGTAGCGGGAGACGGGCCAACCCTCTGCTGCGCGCTGGGGAGCCGGTGAGGGTCGGCAGCCCGGCGATGCGCAACTCGACCTCGTCGTGCACCATCGCTTGGCAACTGGACCCCTCAGCCTGCGCCGAGCTCCATCTTTTGCCAACGGGCCAGGGGAGATCAGTTGGGGTGAGGCGGTGCAGCCGTCATTGCCTGGGACAAGGTGTGGTTGAAAGAATGGGTGCCAAGGACGCAATCGCCGCTTGGCCCGCACGCGTGCGACGTCCCTCCCATCACCATCCGTGCCCGGATCCCTGCCAGCAGGCATGCGCCCGGTAAATGGTCTTCAGCCGCCCAAGACCAATCAGGTACCCGGCTGCATCCAATGGACGCGCACGCAGCGCTCGGCAGGCGCACCCGGTGCCCGGCGCCGCCACGTGCAACCTTGTCTCCAGGTCTTCAGCGCAAAGGCCCCTGCCGGTCGGCCGCTGCGTGTGTCCCCAGTCAGCCCGATCCGCCCCGCCGGCTAAACCAACAATGCATCGCACCGGGCCTTTCAAAACGGTGGGTCTGCCCCATCTAGTAGAATCGGCGAATCAAACAACATGGCGGCACTGCGGGACTGGCCCGCACAGCCCCTCGATCATGGAGCGTGCATGGCCTGGAACACACCCGGCAACAAGGGCGGAGACGGCCCGGATCCCAACCGTCGCAGGTCCTGGGGCCCGCGCGGTGGTGGCAACGGTGGCGGTTGGGGCAATCTGCCCGCTCCGTTGAAGGAGCTGTTCGATGGCGGCGTGGGGCGCTGGATCCTGGTCGCGGTGGTGCTGATGGTGCTGTTCTCCAGCTTCCAGCTCATCGGCGAGCAGCAGCGTGGCGTGGTGCTGCGCTTCGGCCAGTTCTCGCGCATCCTGCAGCCCGGCCCGAACTTCAAGCTGCCCTGGCCGATCGAGTCGGTGCGCAAGGTCAATGCCACCGAGATCAAGACCTTCAGCAACCAGGTGCCTGTGCTGACGCGCGACGAGAACATCGTCAACGTCTCGCTCAACGTGCAGTACCAGATCAGCGACCCGCGCAAATACCTGTTCGGTTCGCGCAACGCCGATCTGGTGCTGGAGCAGGCCGCGCAAAGTGCCGTGCGCGAGCAGGTGGGGCGTTCGGACCTCAATACCGTGCTCAACAATCGCGGCCCGCTGGCGATCGCGTCCAAGGACCGTCTGCAGGCGGCGCTGGATGCCTATAACACCGGCCTGGCCGTCACCGGCGTGACCCTGCCCGACGCCCGTCCGCCGGAAGAAGTGAAGCCGGCCTTCGATGAGGTCAACGGTGCCCAACAGGTGCGCGAGCGCCTGATCAACGAAGCCCAGGCGTATGCCGCCAAGGTGGTGCCGGAAGCGCGCGGCCAGGGTGCGCGCACCCGTACCGGCGCCGAGGGCTACAAGCAGGCCACCATTTCCAAGGCCGAGGGCGACGCCGATCGTTTCACGCTGTTGCAGGCGCAGTACGCCGGCGCGCCGGAAGTCACCCGCAAGCGTCTGTGGCTGGAAACCGTGCAGAAGGTGCTGTCGGAGAACCGCAAGGTCATCGGTAGCGATGGCCGCCAGGTCATCTACGTGCCGCTACCGGCCGACGCCAGCAAGCCGGCCACGACCGGTGGCAATGCCGGCATGCCGTCGATGGTGCCCCAGGACGTGCTGTTGAATCCGCCGCAAAGCGCCAGTAGCGAGGCCATCCGCAACCCGGAGCGCGGCCCGCGCCCGACCGGCCGTGAGGGAACCGAATAATGAAGAATTCGCTAGTCATCGGCCTGATCATCGCCGTCTTGCTGACCCTGATGGGCTCGGTATTCGTCGTGCGCGAAGACCAGACCGCCATGGTGCTCAACCTGGGCCGCGTCGTGCGTGCCGACCTCAAGCCCGGCCTGCACTTCAAGATTCCGGTGGTGGAATCGGTGCGCGTGTTCGACCGCCGCTTTCAGGTACTGGACACCGCGCCGGCGCGTTACTTCACTGCCGAGCAGAAAGACGTGAGCGTGGACTTCTTCGCCATCGGCTACATCTCCGATGTGCGGGCGTTCTATCGTGCGACCGGTGGCGAGGAATCGGTGGCCAACTCGCGCCTGGCCCCGATCATCACCGATTCGCTGCGCAACCAGATCAACTCGCGCACCCTGCAACAGCTGGTTTCCGGCGACCGCAGCGAACTGATCGCCAACCAGCTCAAGGGCATCAATGGCGCCATCAAGGGCTTAGGCATGCAGATCACCGACCTGCGCATCAAGCAGATCGACCTGCCGACCGACAGCCAGGTGATCACCGACGTCTACGAGCGCATGCGCGCCCAGCGCAAGCAGGAAGCCAGCAAGCTGCGCGCCGAAGGCGAAGAGCAGGCCCTGACCATCCGCGCGCAAGCCGATCGCGAGTCCACCGTGATCGTGGCCGACGCCGAGCGCGACGCGCAGAAGCTGCGTGGTGAAGGCGATGCCGAAGCGGCCCGCATCTACGGCCAGGCCGGTTCCAAGGACCCGTCGTTCTATGCGTTCTACCGCAGCCTGGAGGCTTACCGCAGCTCCATGGCAGACGGCAACGGCGTGGTGGTGCTGGACAAGAACGACCCGTTCCTGCAGTACCTCAAGAGCGACCGTTGATCGCTCTGTCTTGAAACATCGCTCTGCCTTGAACCAAGAACGCCCGCGTCATGCGGGCGTTCTTGTATGTGCCTGTCACCGCAGGGCAGACAGACGCGCGCGCCCCATCGTAGGAGCGCACCTGGGCGCGACGGGCCTCACCGGTCGACCCCGCTGACGGCCTCTGACAGTCAGTCGCCACATGGATTCCTAGCGCAGAACACGGCAACCGCCGATATCCCGCGTGGTCCAAGGCCATCAGCATTGCGGTATGGCCAATATCGACTCTCCCGGGCATCGCGCGCTGCGCCGCGGTAGGCAGTCTTCGCCCAACAGCGCTTACCTGCTGACTACCGCGACATGGCAGCGTCGCGCCGTGTTCGCAGATTTTCTGATTGCGGCAACCGCCTGTCGAGCATTCACCAAAGCGACGCCTTGCGATGCCAGGCTGCTGGCCTGGGTGTTGATGCCTGATCATGTCCATTGGTTGTTGCAACTTGGGAGCGACACCGCATTGAGCGACGCGGTTTCACGCATGAAAGCTTGCTCAGCCCGCGCAGTGAATGCGCAGCGTCAGTCTCGTGCACCGGTCTGGAGCCGCAGCTATCACGACCATGCATTGCGCACGGACGATGATCTGCCCGCTGCGGCGCGCTACATCATTGCCAATCCGCGACGGGCCGGGCTGGTGACGCGGGCCGGGGACTATCCGTTCTGGGACGCAGTCTGGCTGTGAGACACATCTGCCGTAGGAGCGCACCTGGGCGCGATGGCTTCACCGGTAATGCCTGTCGCGCCCGGGTGCGCTCCTACGGGGTGGTTTTATCGGGGTGGTGGTTAGGGCTGCCCGTCGTGGATCGGGCGATGGCCGCTTTGGGCGGTCTGCAGGTTTGCCAAGGCTCGCTACGTTGCCGTCCCTACGACCCAATCGGGATTGTCGCTACGGTGACCCGGCAGGCTAGGGGCCTTAGGGACCCTGGTGGCCGGCAGCGCTCGGAGCACCACGCAACCGACTGCCAGCCGCAATCTGACCCGCCCCCCGATCCGCCGTCCGCCAGGGGTAGTGCAGGCCAGCGGAAACCCGGATAATGCACAAAAGCCGGCCGGGCACGCTCCAACCAGAGCACTCGGTTCGGCTTTTTCCGTGTCAGGGCTATCGCGCCACTGCAACGCTCCCCGATGGAGCCGCGCGCAGGGTGTCGCGGCCAGCCCTGCAGCGGTCCCATCCCGCGGCCCCGATGGCCGCAGCAAAACTTAGGAGTTCACCCGTCATGGGTCAGTCAGTTGTCGTGCTCGGTGCCCAGTGGGGCGATGAAGGCAAAGGCAAGATCGTCGATCTGCTCACCGAGGAAATCGGTGCGGTGGTCCGCTTCCAGGGCGGCCACAACGCCGGCCACACGCTTGTCATCAACGGCAAGAAGACCGTCTTGCATCTGATTCCGTCCGGCATCCTGCGCGACGACGCGCTGTGCCTGATCGGCAATGGCGTGGTGATCTCCCCGGCTGCCTTGATCAAGGAAATCAGCGAGCTGGAAGACGCCGGCGTGGAAGTGCGTTCGCGCCTGAAGATCTCTCCGGCTGCGCCGTTGATCATGCCCTACCACATCGCCCTGGATCAGGCGCGCGAGAAGGCGGCCGGCGGCAAGGCCATCGGGACCACCGGTCGCGGTATCGGCCCGGCGTACGAAGACAAGGTGGCGCGTCGCGGCATCCGCATCGCCGACCTGCATTACCCGCCGCAGCTGGAAGAACTGCTGCGCACCGCGCTGGATTACCACAACTTCGTGCTTACCAAGTACCTGGGCGTGGAAGCGGTCGATTTCCAGAAGACCTACGACGAGGCGCTGGCCTTCGGCGAGTACGTGCAGCCGATGAAGTCGGACGTGGCCGGCATCCTGCACGACCTGCGCAAGCAGGGTAAGCGCGTGCTGTTCGAGGGCGCGCAGGGTGCGTTGCTGGACATCGACCACGGCACCTATCCGTACGTCACCAGCTCCAACACCACCGTGGGCGGCGCACTGGCCGGTACCGGCGTTGGCGCCGATGCGATCGACTACGTACTCGGCATTGCCAAGGCGTATGCCACGCGCGTCGGCGGCGGCCCGTTCCCGACCGAACTGGACGACGAAGTGGGCCAGGGCATCCGCGACCGCGGTGCCGAATACGGCGCCTCCACCGGTCGCCCGCGTCGCTGCGGCTGGATGGATATCGTGGCGCTCAAGCGTGCAGTGGCCATCAACGGCATTTCCGGCCTGTGCATCACCAAGCTCGACGTGCTCGACGGCATGGAGAAGCTGAAGATCTGCATCGCCTATGAATATCACGGCAAGCGCACCGAGTACGCGCCGCTGGACGCGCAGGGCTGGGAAGAGTGCACCCCTGTGTACCTGGAGTTCCCGGGCTGGAGCGAGAACACCCACGGCATCACCGTGTGGGATGACCTGCCGCCGGCCGCCCGCGCCTACCTGCGCGCGCTGGAGGAACTGGCCGGCTGCCCCATCTCGATCGTTTCCACCGGCCCGGACCGCGACCACACCATGGTGCTGCAGGACCCGTTCGCCTGATCGGCTGATGCGTGATTGAACCGACGAAAGCCCTGCGAAAGCGGGGCTTTTGTTTGCGCAATGCCATTGCGTTGCCTGGCCACGCGCCCGGCACCTGTCTGACGGCCGCTGGTGAGGTGTTGCTGGCCGCCCCCGCCTGATCGATGCGGGGCGGGTTCAGCATGGCCGTGTAGCATGCTCGCGCCAGCCGGGATTGCCTTGCCCTGGTTTGATGCGTGCGTGCCTTGTCGTTGCCGTGGCTTCTCTTTGACGTGTGTGCCTTCGCCTCTGTCAGGCAGGCGCATGACTTTCGGCCGTGTGTGGTCTTGCGGGCCGGCGCCATGATGCTGGCCGCTGTACGACTTCGTTTACTTCATTACTCTTTTTAGGAATGTCATGCGCCAGATCCTGGTGACTGCTATTGCGCTGGCGCTGGCCAGCACCTGCGCCGTTGCGCCGGCTCACGCTGCTGTGGCTGCACCGGAGGTGGTCAGCGCATCGGCCGCGCAGGTCACCAGCCAGTTGCCGCGCACGGCCAAGCCCACCCACTACGCGGTGGAGATCACCCCGCATGCCGACAAGATGACCTTCGACGGCAAGGTGGCCATCGACATCGTGGTGCTACAAGCCACCGACCGCATCGTGTTGCAGGCGGCCAACCTCAGCTTCGCGCGCAGTACGTTGGCGCAGCGCAAGGGGGGCAAGTCGCAGACGGCCAAGGTCAGCACCGATGAGCAGGCGCAGACCGCCACCTTCGCCTTCGACAAACCGCTGGCACCGGGCAACTACGTGTTGTCCATCGACTACAGCGGTGTGATCAATACCCAGGCCAACGGCCTGTTCGCACTGGATTACGCCACCCCGCAAGGCCAGCGCCGCGCGTTGTTCACCCAGTTCGAAAACTCCGATGCGCGCCGCTTCATCCCCTCGTGGGACGAGCCTGATTTCAAGGCCACCTTCGACCTGGCAGTCAATGCGCCGGCCGCGCAGATGGCGGTGAGCAACATGCCGGTTGCCTCGTCCAGCAATGCTGCTGGCGGCATGAAGCGCGTGGCGTTCCAGACCACGCCCAAGATGTCCACGTACCTGTTGTTCCTGAGTGTCGGCGACTTCGAGCGGGCGACGCGCAAGGCCGACAACGGCACCGAGATCGGCGTGATCGCGCAGAAGGGCAAGGTGGACCAGGCGCAGTTCGCACTGGATTCCGGGCGCGACGTGCTGCATGAATACAACGCCTATTTCGGCATTCCATATCCGTTGCCGAAGCTGGACAACATCGCCGCACCCGGGCAAAGCCAGTTCTTCAGCGCGATGGAAAACTGGGGGGCGATCTTCACCTTCGAGTACTCGCTGCTGCTGGACCCGGCCACGTCCAACATCAACGACAAGCAGGACGTTTTCACCGTTGCCGCGCACGAGATCGCGCACCAGTGGTTCGGCAACCTGGTGACCATGGCGTGGTGGGACGACCTGTGGCTCAACGAAGGGTTCGCCAACTGGATGGAGGCGCGCACCACGCACAAGCTGCACCCGGAGTGGGATATCGACAACACCGGCGCAGCCTTCAAAAGCCGGGCGGCGATGCAGCGCGATGCGTATGTCACCACCCATCCGGTGGTGCAGCACGTCGCCACGGTGGAGCAGGCCAGCCAGGCATTCGACCAGATCACCTACGACAAGGGCGAAGCGGTGATCGCCATGCTCGAAGACTATGTGGGCGCGGACAATTGGCGCAGCGGCGTGCGCAGCTATCTCAAGCAGCACCAGTACGGCAACGCCATCACCGATGCGCTGTGGCAGCAGATCGATGCAGTGGCACCGGGCAAGCAGTTCACCCAGGTGGCGCACGACTTCACGTTGCAGCCGGGTGTGCCGTTGATCCAGGTCAGCGCCAGCTGCACGGCCGGCACCACGACCGTGCAGCTGAAACAAGGCGAATACACTGTCGACCGACCCGACAAACAGCCATTGCGCTGGCATGTGCCCGTCACGGTGCGCGGCGCCAGAGGCACGCCGGTGCGCGTATTGGTGGATGGCAGCGCGCAGGTGCAGCTACCCGGCTGCGATGCGCCTGTCGTGGTCAATGCCGGGCAGAAGGGCTACTTCCGCACGCTGTATGCACCGGCGCAATTCACCGCGCTCACCAAGGGGTTCGACGCCTTGCCGGTGGTCGATCAGTTGGGTGTGCTGATGGATACCGCTGCGCTGGCACCGGTGGGGCTGCAGCCCGAAGCGGACCTGCTTGAGCTCACCGCCAAGGTGCCGGTCGGTGGCTCGCCGGATCTGTGGAAAGTGGTGTCCGAAACGTATTCCAACATCGATCGCCTGTTCGCGGGCGACCTCAAGGCGCAGGCCAGCTGGCGGCGCTTCGCGCGTGCGCGGCTTGCTCCCGAGTTCGCCACGCTCGGCTGGGACGAGCGCAAGGACGACAGTGCACAGACCAAGCAGCTGCGTGCCAGCCTGCTCAACAGCCTGAGCGCGCTGGACGATGCACAGGTGATTGCCGAAGCGCAGCGTCGTTTCGCTGCGTTCCAGGCCGACCCGGGCACGCTGTCGCCGGAACTGCGTAGCACGGTGCTGCGTATCGTCGCCCGCCACGCCGACTCCGCCACCTGGGACGCATTGCATGCCATGGCGAAGAAGGAAACTTCCTCGATGCTGCGCGACCAGTCGTATGCGTTGCTCGCCTACGCCAAGGACCCGGGGCTGGCGCAGCGCGCCCTTGAACTTGCACTCACCGACGAACCCGGCGCCACCACTGGCGCCAGCATGATCGGCGATGTCGCCAGCGAGCACCCGGAGCTGGCATTCGACTTCGCACTGGCCCATCGCACCCAGGTGGACACGTTGATCGACTCCACCTCGCGCGCCCGCTACTACCCGCACCTGGCTGCAGGCTCGAACAAGCTGGAGACCATCGACAAGATCAAGGCGTATGCCGACACCTACCTGGCCCCCACCTCACGCCGCGATGCCGAAACCGCCATCAGCACCATCCAGACGCGGGTGACGTTGCGCGAGCGGCGCGTGCCGCAGATTGCGGCCTGGTTGAAAAAGCGCAAAGCCTGACGCGTTGCATGGAGCAACAAAAAGCCCGGTTTTTCCGGGCTTTTTGTTTGGTGCAGGGGCCGCCAGTGCAGGTGAAGCGCATTGGCCAGCAACAGTAGCGAAGGGATCCGGCGGCTGGGTGCCTGAAAAATGCACGCGCGCGTGGTGACTACCGATTTCGGTGTCTAGCGATTCCGCGCGGTGCGGCGTGCTGCATCTTTGTGAGCTGTTTCTGGCTCCGGCGCGCTGGCCGACCGGCTGCGGTTGGCTGCGTGCATCACGTCATGCGCATCGACATATTCTCGCGAACCGGATTGTCCATGTCTTGCTGCTGGCTCTGCGTCAGCGCCTGCTGCCGCTGCACGCTGGCGGTTTCCAGTTGTTGCAGCGACTGCTCAACCGGTGTGCGCACCGCCACATCGGTGGACATGGCAGCACGCAAGTGGGCAGGGTTAAGCACCGACCGGATGACATCATGCGCATTGGTCAATCCATTGCTGGGTTCGTCGCGAACGATAGGCAATGCAGGGTCAACAGGGTATGCAAGCTCAAGCCAGCGATTGCATGTGCAATACGGCGCAAGACATGCGAAGACGATCCATCACGGCCAACAGCATCATGCATGTGGATCACGATGCTGGCGATGCAGCAGCTCGCCCTGCACGTCGACGGAGGGCGCTTGCCGCCATCCGTTGCGTTACATGTCGAGCTGCAGTGGCATCAATCCAAGCGACGACGCGTCACGCCCCGAACGCACCATCGATGGTATGCATCGCGCCGGTTACAAAGCTCGCTTCCGGGCCCGCCAGCCAGGCCACCATGCCGGCCACTTCCTCGGCGCGACCGTGGCGCTTGATCGCCATGAAGCTGTGCATCAGGTCTTTCATCGGCCCGTTTTCCGGATTGGCGTCGGTATCGATCGGGCCCGGTTGCACCACGTTGATGGTGATGCCGCGCGGCCCGAAATCGCGCGCCAGGCCGCGCGCCAGCCCTTGCAGCGCGGATTTGCTCAGCGCGTAAGAGGCCATGCCGGGCAGCGGCATGCGGTCGCCGTTGACCGAGCCGATCACGATGATCCGCCCGCCAGGTGGCATCTGCCGCGCGGCCTCCACGGCGGCGTGGTAGGGCGCGTGCACGTTGATGCGGAACAGCCGGTCCACCGCGTCCGGATCCTGGTCCAGCGCATCGCCGAACAAGGCGATGCCGGAGTTGACTACCAGCACATCCAGCGGCCCACTGCGTCGCACCGTGTCGATGACCGCATCGCGATCGGCGCTGTCGGCCAGCACCGCGGTGCTGCCGGTTTCGCCGGCCAGGCGCTGCGCCGCCTCGGCGGAGCCGGCGTAGGTAAACGCCACTCGCGCGCCGTCGGCCACGAAGCGCCGCACGATGGCGGCCCCAATTCCCCGGCTGCCGCCGAGCACCAACACGGACTTGTCCTTGAACGCTGACATGCACCCACCTCGCTATTAATGTAGCGGGTAATACATAATAGATCTCGTCTGCCGTCAAGGGTTTTGTAACAATGACTACAGAAATCTCTCGGTCGCGCGGCCGGCCGCGGGCGTTCGACCCGGATCAAGCGATCGCCACCGCGCAGCAGCTGTTCCATGCGCGTGGCTACGACGCACTGAGCGTGGCCGACCTCACCGCGGCGCTGGGCATCAACCCGCCCAGTTTCTACGCCGCCTTCGGCAGCAAGGCCGGCCTGTATGCGCGCATCCTCGACCGCTACGCGCAGACCGGTGCCATCCCGCTGCCGCAGATTCTGGACGCCAACCGTCCGCTGGCCGACGCCCTGGCCGACCTACTGGAGCAGGCCGCCCGCTGCTACGCCGCAGACCCCGCCGCCACCGGCTGCCTGGTGCTGGAAGGCACGCGCAGCAACGACCCGCAGGCACGCGAGGCGGCCTGCGGGTTCCATGTCGCTGCCCAAGAGTTGATCCGCTCCCACATCGCCAAGCAGTGCCCGCACGAGGCAGACCGGCTGGCGGATTTCGTCAGCACCACCATGGCCGGCCTGTCGGCCAGCGCCCGGCATGGGCAGAGCCTGGAGCGTCTGCTGGCGAGTGCGCGGTTGGCGGGGGAGGGGGTTCGGGTGGCGCTGCGCGGCTAGGCAGGGCGCGGGTAGGCAAGGTGCGAGCGGGCAGAGGGCTTTCGATGGCGTGCGCGCACCTGGTCGCTAATCGAGGTGCGCTTGCCGCTACCCAGTACGGTCAATGGGCAGGTGGTACGAGATGGTCGTGACCGGCCGTCGCTCAGGCGAAGTCGTTGTCGGATGATCGGTGCGGTAAATCAAGAATGGACGGGGCAGCGCCTATGGGTCATCCATGCTCTAGGCTGGCTTTAACACAGGCCACTTCAACCTCCTTGTGCAATGCTGGCGATCACATGGAGCCGCACGCAGCGTGTTGGTTGAACGTTCCGAACCATCCGAATTGCTGCTCACCCCCGGACAGTCGCGCTGAGTCCATGCCAGATGGCGTCTTTGCGGGATGCAGCGTCTATTTCGGTCCCGAAATGAGAGTGTCGCTGAACCGTTTTCGTCTGCGATCAATCACTTGACCGAGCCTGCTCATACGGCCACAGTCCGTGGCGTTCGCCCTCTTCGTTCAAGGATGCCCGTGAAGAAGCTGACGCATTGCATCGTGGCGACCGCGCTGGCGCCCATCATGACGCTTGGGTGTGCACGGCTTTCGATGGAACAGGCAGCCGCAAAACCCTCAAGCGGTGCACACGAAGCATCGTCCTTTCCTCAGTCGCCTGCTGCCACGCCTTCACCTTGGGTGTCCTTCAAACTGGAACGGCAGATGGGCGCCGTCTGCGTGGACCGTACGCAATCACAGGGCTCCTCACCTGCGCCTTTGCTAAGGGACGGGTTTTGCAAAGGCCCGGCACCTGCGCATATGGCGGCTGCATTGCTTGCCCTGCCTGCAGATGCGGTCGATGCCTCGCCGCAAGCGCGCGAAGCGCGCCTGCGCGATGCCGTATACGTGGCCGCGCCCGGATTGGGACGGCGCGCGGATTTCACGGTGGTTGCGGGTGAACTGACGATCCGTTCGTTTGAAAGTGCAGATCCCGACAAAACGGTGTACCTGGTCTGGCCGGTGAAATGTGGCGCGGGCGAGGCAGGCCTTGCGTGCCAGTCAGGCAAAGGGCGAAAGGCGTATCGCGTCACCAAGGACGGTATCGCACGCGATGTCAGTGCAACGGTGTTTCCGCCAGCGCCTAGCCTGACTGCAGAAGATGTTGCCCGGCAAAACGACCACGGCGGCTCGGAGCTTTTTCTGTTCGATGACAAGCTGCCCTTGGCGCCGACAATGCGATGGTTGATGGAATTCGACCCTGACCAGCCGCTGGCCACCGATGACCCGAAGCGCGTCGGGTCTTACGCCCATTTTAGTTTTCTTCGGTGGACAGGCGAACGCTTCGAGCTGGTAGAACGAGTCGCTAGAGCGCAGTGGCCGTGTCGCCAGCAGCGCACAGGCGAACCGGCATGTGCGGATTATCCAGATGGTGAGGACCGTTTCGTTTCCAGTTAATACAGCATGGCAACCGATTGCCAAGCGATGACGTGCGGCCTAAGGTGAACGGCTTGCGCACGGGTCGCAGCAGGCCTGAACAGTGGCCCGTGGGGCGGAGCAGTACTGATGCAGTCTGATAAAAAATCAGGCCGATCGTGAGCTAGGCCATCCAGACGGAGCAGAGCATGCATCATCGCCAATTAAACGGACTGGTCGTGGGTGCCGTGCTTAGCGTCGTAGCTGGATGCGCCCAAGACAGCGCCCGCTCGGCAACACGCTCCCCTGCGACCTCACCCGCCACCGAGAATGTCTATCCCGCAGTGCCCTCGTTCTCTCCAAAGCCTTGGAAGCGCTTCGCGCTGGAGCAAGGCATGGGGGCAGCCTGTTCAACCCGGTCGCAGCGAACCTCCTCTGGCCGCAGCGTCCTGTTGCCCGCTGACGAATGCATTGGCCCTGCGCCGCGTCCCCTGGCTGAGTTCATCTTGTCGCTTCCATCCGCTGATCTGGGCGTTGCCACCGAAGCACGCGGCGAGGCCTTGAAGCATGCCGCGTATGTTGCGTCTCCGGGTTTGGGCACGCGCGCCGATTTCATGTTGGCCGCAGATGCATTCTGGGTGCGCTCGTTCGAGTCGCGCGATTCACGTCATACCGTCTACCTGGTCGGCGGGGTGAGGTGCACCGAACGGGCATTGGACTGCAAGAACTCAAGAGGCGTGCGGGCATTTCGGTATGAAGAGAAAGGCCAGCTGGTGGATGTGAGTGGAGAGGTGTTGCCCCCTGCGCCCGCATTGTCCGAAGACGAGGTCCGGCACTATCAGGCCTATGCGGAGCCGATTCCCTTCCTGGATGTATCGCGCCTGTGGCAAGTTCCCGTGTTGCGCTGGGTCATCGAGTCAGATCCGGATGCCCCGCTTGCCGATGACCCGCGCTATTACAACGACTGGGCATATCTGCACTTTGGATTTCTGGTCTGGACCGGACAACGCTTTGAGTTGATGGACAAGGTTGATCGCGCGCGATGGCCATGCAGACCTGTCGCCGAGGGAAGGGCTGCTTGTTCGGATCCACTGGACAACAGGGGCGATCGTTTTGTCACTCCTTAATCGATGCAGGGAGAGCGCAGATGGCTCGGGTCATAGAGGTCAGTACCAAAGAGCGCGCAGACGAGGTGGTTGCGCTGTTCAATACAAACCGTCCTGCAGATGCGGTGGCATTGCTGGAACGGCATCGGCAGGGGCAGCCAGAGGCCGTGCAAGAAAGCATGGATCGCTATGTCAGCACCCAGGCCGAGCACAGCATCGCCGCCAGTGCAGCACGCGCGCAGGTGCCAAGTCACGCCCCTGGTCGGCCAATTGATGGGCAGCATGGGAAGGCGCCGCGATGCACACAGCGAGCGGATGAGCGCCAGCCTGGCCATTTGGCCAAGGAGCAAAGGCTTGCGTGGATCCATCACGTGCTACTGAGCAACCGGACGCCGCGTGCAGCGGCCGGTGCCACCGTTTTCGTGGTGCAGGGCGAACCCAGCAACCCGGCCGATCTGCGTGCCAGCATGCCCACTGACGTGGCCGTCAGTACGCCGGTGGAGCAATCGCTGGCAAAGCTGCAAGAGCTTGATGCGCGTACGTTGGCGCAAGTGCACAGTCAGGCGCAGGAGAGAGGGGTACTACAGGAAGAGGCTGTCAAGCCGCAAAGCATTGGGTGAGAGCTTTTGGCTTTTGCTTTTGACCTGTAGAGCACCGCTCCAGGCATCGTGTAGCTGAGATTTCCTGCACAAACACGTCGTTCGCCTCATTCCATATTCCGGAATATGGAATGAGGCAGACTCGGCTGTGGCATTGAAGCCCAAAGATCTCGTGGTGCCACACAGGCAGGTCGCCCAGGCGGGCCGGGCCTCGACTTGCGCATCCCTTGGAGAAGTGCTGTGTATGAGCGCTTCTCAGGTGCGTCGTAGCGTCAAGCGCGCGGTGGCATCTGGCACGTGCAAGCGTTGAGTTTCAGCGTTCACGGTCCATCGCGTCAGCGTAGCTACGACACCGTCGGCTTAGGTCTGCAAAGAAAACCTTGAAGCACCGGCGCTCGCTTGCGATGATGCATCGCAATTGCAACGCACTGGGCCTGCCATGAAATCCGCATCTCTTCCATCGCTCCGGGTAGACCCGGCGCTGCGCGAAGCGGCCGAAGCCGTGTTGCAGGAGGGCGAGACGCTGTCCAGCTTTGTCGAGCACTCCGTCCGCGCCCAGGTGCAGCAGCGCCAGCAGCAGGAAGCCTTCATCGCACGCGGGCTGGCCTCGCGTGACAGCGCCAAGGCATCCAACCAGTACATCGACGCGAAGGATGTGCTGGCCGGGCTGCAGTCCCAACTGGACCAGGCGCGCAAGGGCTAAGCCAGCGTGGGATTCTCTGTCCGCTTCACTCAGGAAGCGCGCGACGATTTCGCGCGCCTTTACGACTGGCCGCTACAGCGTGCCGAAGGCGACTTCACCCTGGCCAAGCGCGCGCTGCAGGCCGTCGGCGACGGCGTCACCGTGCTTGAACTGGCCCCTTTGAGCTGCCGCAAGGCGGGGTTGGCGGACCCGTTCTTGCGGGAGCTGGTGATCGGCTTCGGTGCAAGCGGTTATGTGCTGCTGTTTGAGGTTGAAAGCGATCAGGTCGTCACCGTTTTGGCAGTCAGGCATCGGCGTGAAGACGACTATCATTAAGCACGGCGTTAGCGCCAACGTCGCGCCACAGAGGAAGTAGATGGCCAATATCAGCAGGCGCCGCACGGGGGAACTGACCCGTGCGCTGTTCCATATCCTCAAGGCCCAACCGGAAGGCATGCGCGCCGCAGACGCGCTGGGCGCACTGGAAAAGCAGGTCGTGCTCACCGAGTACGAAGCGGGCGACTACGAAACCGGCGGCCGTCGCTTCGAGAAGATCGTGCGCTTCAGCACTGTGGCGCCGGTCAAGGCCGGCTGGCTGGTCAAGGACAAAGGCATCTGGACCCTCACGCCAGAGGGTGAAGCAGCGTTGCACGCCTACCCGGATCCGGAGCAATTCATCCGTGCGGTTGGGCAGCTGTACAAGAAATGGAAGAGTGCCCAGCCCGTTGCCGACGAGGTCGACGATCCCGAAGGCGAACTTACCGAGGAATCGGCCAGCATCACGCTGGAAGAAGCCGAAGAAATGGCATGGGCCGAGATCGAGGCTTATCTCGCCGCGATGCCGCCGTATGACTTCCAGGAACTAGTAGCGTCGCTACTGCGTGCGATGGGGTATCACGTTGCCTGGGTCGCACCGCCGGGCAAGGACGGTGGCACCGACATCATCGCCTACAACGACCCGCTTGGCACCCGCCCGCCGCGCATCAAGGTGCAGGTCAAGCGCAATGCCAACTCGCCGCGGATCGATGTGACGGGCCTGCGCAGCTTTATGGCGGTTCTGGGAGAGGGCGATGTCGGTCTGTACGTCGCGCTGTCTGGCTTCACCAAGGATGCCGATTTTGAGGCGCGGCAGTCGCATCGGCGCGTTAGCTTGATCGATTCGCGGAAGTTGGTTGAGCTATGGACTACGCATTACGCACAGCTCAGTGACACTGCCCGCACGCAGCTGCCATTGAAGCCGGTTTGGTTCCTTGCTTCAGAAAGCTGACAAAAGCCCTGCGAAGAAAGCTGGTGGTCTCAGTGAGCTGTCTGTAAAAAATCCATCATCTGGCGCCGTCGATCCGCGTTGAGAGGCGAAACTGATGCCAATCTTTCACTCGAATTTAAGCATTACTTAAAGAGACGTTTGATTCATGCCCTTGACCCTCCCCAGCTGGAACGCCATCTGTTCAAGGCCGCCGACATCCTGCGCGGTAAGATGGATGCGTCCGAATTCAAGGAATACATCTTCGGGATGTTGTTCCTCAAGCGTTGCTCCGATGTGTTCGAGCAGCGCCGCGAGCAGGTCATCGCCGAGCGCAAGCGCGCTGGCGAAAGCGATGCGCAAGCCAAGGCGTCTGCCGAAAATCCGCGCTGGTACAAGGTCGAGGGTGCGTTTTGGGTTCCGCGGATCTCGCGCTACCAGACGCTGGTCAACGATGCCCACCAGAACGTGGGCGACGCGCTGAACAAGGCGCTGTCCGGGATCGAAGACACCAACAACAGCCTGGAAGGCGTGCTGGAGCACATCGACTTCACCCGCAAGGTTGGCCAGAGCAAGCTCCCCGACATCAAGCTGCGCCAGCTGATCACCCACTTCGCTCTGCATCGCCTGCGCAACGAGGATTTCGAGTTTCCCGACCTGCTGGGTGCGGCCTATGAATACCTGATCGGCGAATTCGCCGACTCCGCCGGCAAGAAAGGCGGCGAGTTCTACACGCCCCGCTCGGTGGTTCGGATGATGGTGCAGCTGCTCAAGCCCGAGCAGCATCACGACATCTATGATCCCTGCAGCGGATCGGGCGGTATGTTGATCCTGTCCAAGGACTACATTGACGAACATGGCGGCGACGGCCGCAAGGCCAATCTGTTCGGGCAGGAGTTCAATGGCACGGTCTGGTCGATCTCCCAAATGAACATGCTGCTGCATGGCATCAGCACCGCCGATCTGCGCAACGAGGATACGCTGGCCGAGCCGCAGCATGTCGCCGGTGGCGAGCTGCAGCGCTTCGACCGCGTGCTGACCAACCCACCGTTCTCGATCAACTGGGGCACCGCCGACAAGAACGCCGATGGCACGCCGGCCTGGGCACCGAAGTTCCCCGAACGCTTCCGCTACGGCCAGGTGCCGCTGGGCGCGAAGAAGGCCGACCTGATGTTCCTGCAGCACATGGTGGCCGTGACCCGCGATGGCGGCATGATCGCCACGGTCATGCCGCATGGCGTGCTGTTTCGCGGTGGTGATGAGGCACGCATCCGCGCCGGGCTGATTGCCGACGACCTGCTGGAAGCGGTGATCGGCGTGGCGCCCAATCTGTTCTACGGCACCGGCATCCCCGCCTGCATCCTGGTGCTGCGTCAACAGGTGCAGCATGGTGGCAACCGCGTCAGCGGCAAGCCGGTGCAGCGCCAGGGCAAGGTGCTCTTCATCAATGCCGACCGAGAGTATTTCGAGGGGCGTGCGCAGAATTACCTGTTGCCCGAGCACATCGAGAAGATCGTCACCACGTTCGACGAATTCCGGGCCATCGACGGCTTTTCCGCCATCGTCGATAACGCCACGCTGCTGGAGAACGGCTGCAACCTCAACATCCGCCGGTATGCCGACAACGCCCCGGCACCGGAACCGCACGACGTGCGCGCGCATCTGGTTGGCGGCGTGCCGAAAGCCGAGGTGCAGGCCAAGGCCGCGCTGTTCGCTGCGCATGGCCTCGACCCGCAGGAGCTATTCGTCGTGCGTGACGCGGCGTATTTCGATTTTGCGCCGATGCTGACCGCCCGCGCCGAGCTCAAGCCCGCCGTCGAAGGCAATCCCGGCCTGCAAGCGAAGGAGGCGGCGCTGCGCGACGTGTTCGAGGCATGGTGGCAGGCCCACGGCACCCGCATCACCGCGCTGGCCGGGCGCCAGAACGATGCCGCTGCGCTGGTCGCGCTACGCCACGAATTGTTGGCCAGCTTCAGCGACGCGCTGGAAGCCGTTGGCCTGCTCGATCCGTTCCAGGTGCGCGGCATCATCGCCGGCTTCTGGGTACAGAGCCGCTACGAATTCCAGACCCTGATGGCGCGCGGCGCCCGCGGCGTCATCGACGCCTGGCGCACCAGCATCGTCACCGCGCTGGAGGACAAGGCCAGCAAGGACAACCCGCTGGACCACAAGCTGGTGCGTTTCCTGATGGCCGAGTTCGTCGAAGCCATCGCCGAACTGGAGGCGAAGAAGGCCGAGCTGGACAGCCAGATCAAGGCGGCCGACCCCAAAGCATCGAAAGACGCCGATGGCGAGGACGGCGATACCGAACCGGCCGATGCGGACGAGAACGAAGATACCTTCGATGAGGCACAGCTCAAGGCCTGGAAGAAAGACCTGGCTGCAGTCAAGAAGCAGCTCAAGGTCCAGAAGGACAGCTTCACGAATGAGCTCGACCGCAAGGTCGATGCGTTGGACGACGCGGCAGCCGCAGCGCTGCTGCTGACCATCCTGCACGACGACATGCGCGCCATTGTCGAGCGCTATGTCGCCGCGCAGCGCAAGGATGTCGTGGCCGCGTTCGAGACGTGGTGGGACAAGTACCGGGTGACGCTGGCGGATATCGAAGGCAAGCGCGATGAGGCGGCGCGAGCGTTGCAAGGGTTCTTGAAGGGGTTGGGGTATGTCTGAGGTCCGTCTTGGTCCGGGAACATTGCCGATTCATCCAGAGGACCTACCGGAGGGTTGGCAGGCGCTGCAACTGAAGAGCTTTTGTGATTTCATCCAAGGCGGACGCAAAGGGCTGACAAAGCAGAACTATCTAAGCAGCGGATTTCCTGCGTTCAGCGCAGCGGGGCAGGACGGGTTTGTTGACGTCCCGGAGTTCCATGACACCGACGCAGTTATTCTTTCAGCTATCGGCGCCAACTGCGGACGCTGCTTCTTGGCAAGTGGGGACTGGACAACGCTCGCCAATGTGCAAGCAGTGGTGCCGAGCGCCGAGCAGGCGAGCGCCAGATTCTTGCATTACAGAGTTAATCGCGATGACTACTGGCCTCGGTCCGGCTCCGCACAGCCTTTCATCAAGCCTAGCGATATGAAGTTGTGCTGGCTCGCGTTGCCTCCGCTGCCTCAGCAAGAAGTTATTGGGAGTGTCCTGAAGGTCCTCGACACCGCCATCCACGAAACCGAGGCACTGATCGTCAAGCTCAAGGCCGTCAAGCAGGGCCTGCTGCACGACCTGCTGACGCGGGGCATCGACGCCAATGGCGAACTACGCCTGCCGCAGTCTGAGGCGCCTCATCTCTACAAGTCATCGTTGCTGGGTTGGATTCCTACTGATTGGGAGACTCCGTGCTTCTCTGCTCTGCAATTCCAGCCATTGCTCGGTGTGGGTGTTCGCGGTGCGAGCGAAGATGCCGCGAATTACGGTCTACTGAAGATGGGTAATCTCCGGGAAAATAACGAAATCGATCTCCGTTCAGTGGAACTGGTTGCGGCATCGCGTGTCCTACACGCTGATAAGCTTCTGCTCTCTGAGGGAGATCTACTATTCAATACACGTAACACCCCAGAGCTGGTCGGGAAGACCTGTTCTTGGCGCGACGTAGAGGCTGAGCACGTCTTCGATAATAATATTCTTAGGGCGAGGATACCCAGCCATATCGGGAGCGGTCATTTTTTTGCCCACTATCTGGGAAGTGAAGTAGGCCGTCGGCGTGTTCGTCGACTAGCTACTGGTACTACGTCTGTAGCGGCGATTTACTGGAAGGATCTCAAGGGTCTGAGGGTGCCCGCGCCGTCTACCCAAGAGCAGAACGCCATCCACAGGATCATCGATGAGCATGACAAATCCCGGGCTTTCACTGAGAGGAATATGATCGCTCTACATGAAGCCAAGTTAGGTCTTATGCACGACCTCCTCACCGGTCGCGTCCGCGTCACCCCGCTGCTGGATGCCGCCACCGCATGACCCACACCCTGCCACCTGCCGAATCGCTGACGGTCGAGTTCAAGAGCGACCGCAGGAAGCTGTCCGACACCGAGCTGGCCGAGGCTGTGGTGTGTCTGGCCAACGCGGACGGTGGCGAGCTGTGGCTGGGCGTGGAAGACGATGGCAGGCCGACCGGCTTGCATGCCGATCACCGGCAGTTGGTCGGCTTGCCCGGCCTGATCGCGGCGCGCACCTCGCCCGCTATCGCGGTGCAGGTGGAGGCGGTGGAGATTGACGGTGTGCCCGTGGCACGGATCGTGGTACCCAAGGCCGCCTCGGTGGTGGCTACCGCCGCTGGCGTCTACCTGCGTCGCCGCCTTAAACACGATGGCACGCCCGAATGCGTGCCGATGCTGCCGCATGAGCGCGACAGCCGTCTCGGTCAGCTCGGCCTGGTCGATGCGTCGGCGCAGCCGGTGGCCGGCGCGCAGTTGTCCGATTTCGATCCGCTGGAGCGCGAGCGCCTGCGCCAAGCCGTGCAGCAGTACGGCGGCGACCGCGTGCTACTGGAGCTGGACGACGAGGCGCTGGACGGCGCGCTGGGCTTCACGACGCGCCAATCCGACGGCCTCCGCGTGCCGACGCTGTGTGGCCTGTTGGTGATCGGTCGGGTCGAAGCGCTGCGTCAGCATGTGGCCACGCATGAGTTTGCGTTCCAGGTGCTGGCCGAGCAGGCGGTACGCTTCAATGAGTTCCGGCGCGTGCCGCTGCTGCAGGCCATCGAGTGGCTGGAAACCAACTTCCGCCCGTACAACCCGGAGGAAGAACTGCAGGTCGGCCTTTTCCGCGTGCCGGTGCCCAAGGTCGATATGGGGGCCTACCGCGAGGCGGTGGCCAATGCGCTGATCCACCGCGATTACCACCGCATGGGCGCGGTGCACGTGCGGCTGGAGAACGACGCGCTGGTGGTCAGCAACCCCGGCGGCCTGGTCGACGGGGTGACGCTGGATAACCTGCTGACCACCGAGCCGCGCCCACGCAACCGGGCATTGGCCGATGCGATGAAGCGCATCGGGGTGGTGGAACGCTCGGGGCGCGGGGTCGATACGATCTATCGCGGCCTGCTGCGCTTCGGCCGCTCGGCGCCGGACTACACGCGCACCGACAGCCACAGCGTGGTGGTGCGGCTGGATACCGGCGCGGCGGATCTCGACTTCGGCCGCATGGTGGTGGAGCAGGAGCGGCGCAGCCATGGCGAGTTGCCGATCGATAGCCTGATCGCACTGGCCGCGTTGCGCGAGCTCAAGCGCGTGACCGCCGACGAGTTGGCGGCGCGCATCCAGCGAGACCCGGCCAGCGCCAAGCGCACGCTGGAGGCGCTGACCGAGGCCGGCCTGATCGAAGCGCACGGGCAGACCCGTGGGCGCAGCTACACCTTGTCGGCGGCCGTGTATCAGCGCCAGGGCGAGAAGGCCGCCTATACCCGGCAAGCCGGCTTCACCAGCCTGCAGAACGAGCAGTTGGTGCTGAACTACGTGCAGCAGCACGGGCAGATCCGCCGTGCCGAGGTGATGGAGCTGTGTCGATTGGGTGCCTTGCAGGCCAAGGCGCTGTTGTGGCGGCTGAAAGAGCAAGGGCGGCTGTCCCAACATGGGACACGCCGGGTGGCCTACTACACCCTTGAACCTGACGACTGAAAGGGTGTCGCCAGGAGAACGGGGTTCTTTCTTCGGAGGTCTTTGGGACTCTTTGGAGGTCTTTGGACATCTTTGGAGGTCTTTGGATGTCTTTGGATCGCTTTGGGGTTCCTTGGAGGTCCGTGAGAATATTGGGATGTTCATGGATGCCAGCATCCAGCCAGGGAGACGTTGATGGGTTGGGAGTTGGAAGACGTTGAGAAGCCTTTCGTGGCGCAGCTGCAGGCGGTGGGCTGGGCCCATCTGGCCGGCAGCCTGGACGACCCCGCCGCCACAGAACGGAGCGGCTTCGCCGAGGTCGTTCAGGAAGTCCGGCTGCGCGAGCACTTGTTGGCCCTGAATCCGGGGCCGGACGGCAAGCCCTGGCTGGACGACGCCCGCCTCGCTGACGCAGTGGCTGCGATCACGCGCCTGGGCGCGCACAAGTTGATGGAGGCCAACCAGCAAGCCACCGAGCTGCTGATCAAGGGCCTGACGGTCGACGGGCTGGCCGGCTGGGATGGTGGGCGCGGGCAGACGATCCGCTATATCGATTGGAACACGCCAAGCAACAATCGTTTTACCGTGGTCAGCCAGTACCGCGTGGACTGCCCGCCCGGCTTCAACAGCGCTAAGGCCTTCATCGTGCCTGACCTGGTGTTGCTGGTGAATGGCATCCCGCTGGTGGTGGTGGAGTGCAAGAGTCCGTCCATCCCCGAGCCGTTGAGCGAGGCCGTGGACCAGTTGCGCCGCTACAGCAACCAGCGCAAGGCGGCGCTGGAAGTGGACGAGAACGAGGGCAACGAGGCGCTGTTCGCCACCAACCAGTTGTTGGTGGCCAGCTGCGTGGATGAGGCGCGGGTGGGAAGTATCGGTGCGGGCTTCGAGCACTTCGCGCAGTGGAAGACCGTGGTGGGGCCGGACGGCGAAGGATCAGAGGCAGAGGCGGCGCAACGCTTCGGCAAGCAGGCGCTCAATGCCCAGGAGCGATTGATTGCCGGCCTGCTGGCGCCAGCGAACCTGCTGGATGTGGTGAAGCATTTCCTGCTGTTCATGCAGGTGGGCGGGCAGACCATCAAATCGGTGTGCCGCTATCAGCAGTACCGTGCGGTGAACCGTGCGATCGCAAGGCTCAAGCGCGGCCAGACCCGGCTGCAGCATGGCGAAAGCGATCAGCGTGGCGGCATCATCTGGCATACCCAGGGCTCGGGAAAGTCGCTGACCATGGTGTTTTTGGTGCGCAAGATGCGCGCCGAGCCGGCGCTGCGACGCTTCAAGGTGGTGGTGGTCACCGACCGCAAGGACCTGCAAGGCCAGCTGTCCGTGACCGCCACGCTCACCGGCGAAACCGTTGAGGTGGGCAACAGCACGTCAGATCTGAAAGCCCTGGCGCGGCGCAAGGGGCCGGGATTGGTATTCGTCACCATCCAGAAGTATCGCGATGGCGACACGGCCAATGATGCCCCGCTGAAGGCCGAGGATCTGCCGGCTGCTGGACACGCGGTCAAGGAGGCGCGGGCGCTGTATGGCAAGGCCGAAGCGGCTGCGGAGCACTTCGAGGTGCTCAACGATGATGAGGCCATCCTGGTGCTGGTGGACGAGGCGCATCGTACCCAGGCCGGCGACCTGCATGCCAACCTGCTGGCCGTATTGCCCAACTGCGCGCGCATCGGTTTTACCGGCACGCCGATCATCATGGGCGAGAAGAAGCGAACTCACGAGATCTTCGGCGAGTTCATCGACCGCTACACCATCAAGGAGGCCGAGGCCGATGGAGCGACGGTGCCGGTGCTTTACGAAGGACGTACTGCCAATGGCGCCATCAAGGATGGCGCGAATCTGGATGAACTGTTCGAGGATCTGTTCCGCCAGCACACGCCCGAAGAGCTAGAAGCGATCAAGCAAAAGTACGCCACCAAGGGTCATATTTTCGATGCGCCTGCGCTGATTGCCGACAAGGCGCGCGATATCCTGCGCCATTACGTCGCCAACATCCTGCCCAATGGCTACAAGGCCCAGGTGGTGGCCTACAGCCGGCTGGCTGCGATCCGCTATTTCACCGCCTTGAAAGCCGCACGCGACGAGCTGCTGCAGGAGGCCGATGCGCTGAGCCCACAGGACCAGGCGATAGATGATGAAGGCCTGTGCCTGCGGCCGCCGAAACTGCGCGCAGTGGTACAGGCCTGGCGCTATCGCGAGGTGCTGGCGCGTATCGAGTTTGCGCCGATCATCTCCGGCAGCAACAACGACGATCCCGGCTGGAAGCACTGGACCGACAGTGCCACTCATGAGTCGCTGATCAAACGCTTCAAGAAGCCGCTGCTCCATCCGGATGCGACCAAAGCGGATCCGCTGGCGTTCCTTGTGGTTAAGTCGATGTTGCTGACGGGATTCGATGCGCCGATTGCCGGTGTGATGTACCTGGACCGGCCCATTCGCGAGGCCGAGTTGCTGCAGGCCATTGCGCGCGTCAATCGCACCGGCTTTGGCAAGCGCCGCGGCATCGTGGTGGATTACTACGGTGTGGCCCAGCATCTGAAGGAAGCGCTGGCTGCCTACGCCGATGAAGATGTGGTTGGCGCATTGGCGAGTTTGAAGGACGAAGTACCGGTGCTGCGCGACCGGTATGCGCGGGTGGTTGATCTGTTCCGCGAGCGGGGCATCGACTCGCTGGCGGACACCGAGGCATGTGTGGATGCACTCGGTAACGAGAAGCTCAGAGCGGAGTTCGTGGTCAAGCTCAAGGCGTTTCTTGGATCGCTGGACACGGTGTTGCCACGTCCGGAAGGTTTGCCGTTCTCGGCAGATGCCAAGCGCCTGGCCTACATCCATGCGCGCGCCCGCAATCGTTACAAGGACACGCCGGTGCTTGGGAAGGACGTGGGCGCCAAGGTGCGCAAGCTGATCGACGATCATGTGATCTCGCTGGGCATCGACCCGAAGATTGCGCCGATCCAGCTGACAGATGCCCAGTTCGATGCACATGTGAGCCGGGCCGCGAATGACCGCGCCAAGGCTTCGGAAATGGAACACGCGGTGCGCTCGCATATCCGCAAGCACGCCGACGAGGACCCGGTGCTGTACCGCAAGCTTTCCGAGCGATTGAACGAGATCTTGCGGGCGTTGGGTGAGCAATGGAGCGAGCTGGTTGCTCAGCTGCAGGCACTGGTGGACGACGTGCGCAACGGCAGCGCCGGTGCTGCCGATGCGCCGGCGGGTGTGCCGGAGCACTGCGCGCCGTTTCTTCGCACGGTGATGGACGTGGTCTGTGCCGGGCGCGAGCCGCCCCTTACGGAACTGCTCCGGTTGATGGACGTGACCGTGGAGCTGGTCGAGCTGTTGGTGCAGGAGCTGCAGAGCAACCGCAATATCTGGAGCCCGCACAAGCGCGCGGCACAGGAACAGCTCAATGGTTTGCTGTTCGACCGTCTGATGCGGCTGCGTCCCCCGCTGATGGACGAAGCTGCGGCGGGGCTGCTCACCGACAAGCTGATGGAACAGGCGCGTGCCAGCCACGCGCGGTTGATGCAGGTGTGATGCCATGCGAGCACCCATGACAGCCTCCAGTCTGCAGGTGGACGATCTGCTGTTTACGGTGCGACACAGTGCGCGCCGCCGGACGATGGAGATCACCGTCGAGCGTGATGGCGCGTTGGTGCTGTCTGCACCGCCAGACGTGGCAGAGTCCAGGTTACGTGCCTTTGTGCAGGAAAAGCGCTTCTGGATCTACACCCGGTTGGCGGAGAAGGATCGCCTGCAACGCCATGCACCGCGCAAGGAGTTCGTGGGTGGCGAGGGCTTTCTTTACCTGGGGCGGAGCTACCGGCTGAAGATGATGTCCGATCAGACCACGCCGCTGAAGCTGGCCGCCGGGCGTTTCTGCCTGGCGTCGGAGGCCTTGCCCGAGGCCAGGGAGCATTTCATCCGATGGTATGGGGCGCGTGCCAAAGCCTGGCTGTCCACGCGCATGTTGGAGCATGCGGCCCGGATGGAAGTCGCGCCGGCGGGCGTCAAGGTGCAGGACCTGGGCTACCGCTGGGGTTCGTGTGGCAAGGGCGACTGGTTGTACTTCCATTGGAAGACCATCCTGCTCCCTGCCCGCATCGCCGAGTACGTGCTGGTGCATGAGATGGCGCATCTGCATGAGGCGCATCACACTCCTGCGTTCTGGCTACGGTTGGAGCGTGCCATGCCAGACTATGCGCAACGCAAGGCGTGGCTTGCCGAGCATGGGATGGACGTAGAAGGGATTTGAAAACTCTGATGCGTTGCGCCGATTGCGCGATTTGGCCGGTCTTGTGGCGGTGCCGCCGAGCTGGTGGATTCCACGCGCTCTGGTCGGCATACAGGTAAGGTCACTAACGCTATTGCCGGCTAACCTTGACGCCAAGCCTTGCCAGTAGCACGATCACCTCACGGAGCCTCGGAACTCCTCGTACAGCGGTTCGCCACCTCCGACATCGGTGGTTCGCCGACGTCCCCCCGCTCTGAGTAGCGGCCGGGTTTAGAGTCCGGGGTTGATGATATCGGTGTTGGCCAGCTGTTGGGCATACGCAGATGGCGTCATGCCGCCAATGGCCTTCTTGGGTCGCTCCTCGTTGTATTCGCGTCGCCAGCGTTCGATCTCGGTACGCGCATGCAGCAGGGTTGGGAACCAGTGCTCGTTGAGGCATTCGTCGCGCAGCCGGCCATTGAACGATTCGACGTAGGCGTTCTGGTTTGGCTTGCCAGGCTGGATCAGCCGTAACTGCACGCCACGCGCATGTGCCCAGGCCACCATCGCTTTGCCGCAAAACTCCTTGCCGTTATCTGTGCGGATCACCTGTGGCAAGCCGCGACTGTGCGCCAGCCGATCCAGCACGCGTGTCACGCCATGGCCCGAGATTGCGCGCTCCACCTCGATGGCGATCGCTTCGTGGGTTGCATCGTCCACGATCACCAGACACTTGATCACTCGGCCTTCGGCGCTGCGGTCGAACACGAAATCCATCGACCACACCTGATTGGCCTGCGATGGCCGCAGCAGCGGCTGACGCTCTCCTATCAGCACCTTTTTGCGCTTGCGGCGCCGGACCTGCAGCTGCTGCTCGCGGTACAACCGCTCCACACGCTTGTAGTTCACGATGCGTCCTTCCTGTCGTAATTTGAGATAGATCATCCCCACACCATAACGGCGATGGCGATGCGCCAACGCACAGATGCGTTCGCGCAGTTCGACGTTGCGATCTTCGCGCGGGCAATATCGCAGCGCACTGGCGCTCATGCCGATCACTGCCAACGCACGACGCTCGCTGGCACCACGCCCGATCCACTCGCGCACCAGCATGCGACGCGCCGGTGCGCTCACCACTTTTTTCGCAGTGCATCCTTGATCAGGTCGTTCTCGAACAGCTGCTCGGCCAGCAACTTCTTCAGCCGCGCGTTCTCGGACTCAAGGTCCTTGAGCCGCTTGGCATCGGGCACGCTCATCCCGCCGAACTTGCTGCGCCACAGATAATAGGAAGCCTCGCTGAAGCCATGCCGCCGGCACAGGTCCTTGATCGCCACACCGGCATCAGCTTCGCGCAGGAAGCCGATGATCTGTTCTTCAGAAAAACGCTTCTTCACGTCCAATCTCCTCGAGTTAGGGAATTGGACTCCAAACTGAGGTGCTACTCAAAATCGGGGGGGCGTCGTCGCTTAGACAAATGCGAGAGATCGAATGACCGGGGCTGATCAACAGCTGAGTATGAACACTGGCTACTACCTGCCAGAAGGCGCGCAATACCGTTTGCAGCAACTGCGCGACCATATGCGGTTTCTGGCGCGTCTGGCGCAGCCACGCACGCAGGCCGAAGAGCAGGCTAGGCAGCCGGCCATCTGCATGGACGAGTTGGCGTTTTGTCTGGAGCTACTGGCCGAGCAGGTGGGCCGGGTGCTGGACGATGTGGAGTGCGCTGTCGTCGAAGGGGCGCATCCGTTGCCATGACGTGGTGTGCCGCCTGTGTCGACTCCCCGCAATTCAATGCCAGCTAAAACTAGAGGTCTGCGGTTGATGTTGATCACGGAACTCAGCGGGCGTTAGTCCGCCCAGGCTGTCGTGCGGGATCTGTTGGTTGTAGTCGGCAAGCCAGTGTTCGGTCTGTTCGCGGACCTCGCTCAGCGTGCGGAAGAGATGCATGTCCAGCACGCCGCGCCTGTAGCTGCCGTTGAAGCGTTCGATAAAACCGTTCTGCATCGGACGCCCCGGTTCAATGAAGTCCAAGGCGATGCCCTTACGCTCGGCCCACTCGGACAAGGCCAGCGCGACAAATTCCGGCCCGTTGTCCAAACGTAGCTTGTTCGGATAGCCGCGCCAAGCTGCGATGCGTTCCAACGTGCGGATGACGCGGGCGGCCGGAAGATTCAGGTCCACTTCGATCGCCAAGGCTTCCCGACTGAAATCGTCGATGACATTGAACGTGCGAAAACGCCGACCGTCCCATAACGCATCGGACATGAAGTCGATCGACCATCCAGCATTGGGTCGATCACCGCAGGCCAGCGGCTGTGGATGACGCGTCGGTACCCGGCGCCTGCTGCGACGACGTTGATTGAGCTTCATCAGGCAATACACGCGCCAGACCCTCTTGTGGTTCCACACATGTCCGCGACGGCGGATGATTTGAAAAAGTTTTCCAAATCCACGCTCAGGAAAACGCTCGGCCAACTCGGACAACAGCGCGATAACCTCATCATCCCGATCGGGACGACGCTGATAGCGCATCGTCGAGCGCGCCACGCCAACCACCGAACAGGCCCGGCGCTCGCTCCAGCCATGCTGCTCGATGAGCCAGGCCAGAAGCGGGCGCTTGTGCGCCGGGTCTACAGTTTTTTTGCGATGACATCCTTCAATGCATGGTTTTCCATCGCCAGCTCGGCGTACATGCGTTTGAGCTTGTTGTGCTCGGTCTCCAGGTCGCGAAGGCGCTGCACATCAGCGGCCTCCATGCCGCCGTACTTGGATTTCCAGACGTAGTACGTCGCATCGGAAATCCCTAGCTCACGACACACATCCTTGACTTGGCGGCCACCCTCGACCTGCTTCAGCGTGGCGACGATCTGGCTATCGGTGAACTTGCTCTTGCGCATTGGTGGTCTCCTTGATGGCTAGTGTGCCCGGAGACCTCTAGTTATGGCTGGATCAAGTTTACGGGGAGTCGACACCTGGATTTTGTTGACGTCTGGATCACCGCCGAATGGGCGCATCACCGGCACGGGTATGGCAGCACGCAGCGGTGCCGATTGAATGCCCGAATCAGCGCTCAAACTGCGCGCGTGTCTGCACACTTGCCTCACTTGTCTTTCAATCCCGCACTTCTAGGCCCGGCCACTACACCCTACGTGGTCCATCGGCTCGCGCTCACCTATAACCGGGGGCGCTGCTGAAAATAATTGCTGCTAAAAAGAAGGCAGCCGCTTCAGTTTTTCGTAGGTGCGGTGCATCCGATCACGGGGCGGGAGCGGTGGTTCGGTGAAAAATGGGTCGCGCAGCAGTCTCTCTGCCTTGGTGCGCTCGCCGGTTCCGTCGTCCAGCATGCTGTTGAAGAAGCGGACCACAATGCGCTTGTGGTCGGCCGGGAGAGCCTGCAACGCATCCATGAAGGGGAAGGTGTCTGCGGTCTTGGCGCGATTGATCCCGATCATGCCCATGTTGTAGTCGGGGCGCTTGAGCACATGCACCAGCAATTGCGCCACGCTGTAGACGTCGCGCGCATGCCTGGCAGGGGTGCTCAAGTCGTAGAAGCCCGGTGTGCCGCCGCGGTTAGGGTCGCCTTCTTCTGCGCCGAGCCCCATGTCGATCAGCCGGAAGATCTTCATGGGTTGGTCGTACATGACGTTGTTGTGCGAGATGTCCTGATGCACGATGCCGGCGTCTTCGCAGCAGGCGATCCCCACCAGTACGTCGGCCATCAGCTGCCGGGCCAGGCCGAGATACTCCATTGCGGTGATGGCGCCTTGCCGCAGCGCGATGCGTGCGCGGCCAATCATGCTGCGTACGCTGATGCCGTCGATTTTTTCCAGCAGGATTCCGAAGGTGTGTTCGATCTGCACCACGCCGTGGGCGCGCACGATATACGGCACTGCATCCACCGACCTGATCATTTGATACTCCTGGAAGATCATGGCTTTGCGCTCAGCGACCCGTTGCTGCAGCGCCGGTGCGTCTGCAGCGGTGGCAGGGTCGCACAATGTCGGCGGGATCGGCCGTTGCGGGTCGGTGCGCAACAAGGCCTTGAAGATGAAGTCGCGTCCGCAATTTTGCTCGCCCTGCCAAAGATCTTCGGCCAGCCGCACCGCGTAGGTCGAGGCGGATGCGCCGGTGCCGACGGTGGGCATGGCGTCCAGCGTTCCTGCAGTGCCTGCGTGCCCGGTTTCCAGGGTTACGTGGAGAAATCCATTGTCTACATCCAGGGCGCCGGGCTTCAACGCGGAGAGCTTCTGGATCAAGTCCGGGCGTTCGGAGCGGCTGGTCAGCGATTTCACCAGGCGCGGGCTCAGCACGACGTGCTGCCGGGCATGACGCGTATCGCTGACCAGCCGCCGTGCGTTGCGCAAGTTCTGGAATGCGTCACTGCTGTCGGCGCCCGCAAGGGCCGACAGGCGCGCCGGCGTCTCCAGCAGACAGGCCCAGGTCGGTGAGCCGGGTTGCGGGCCCAGACGGGGGCTGCGGCCGGTGACAGGCGTCGTTGGCGAGTCGCTACTGGATGAGGACCAGGTGTGCGGTGCCAACGCTGCCTGCAGGCGGGGCACCACGACTTCCAGACGCTTACGTTCGTCGGCAAGTACGCCGGTGATGCTTCTTCTTTTTTCCAGCAGGTTGAGCGGATGGTCTGCGACAGGATGGGGCGGGGTGTGTGGTTCGGGCGCCTGTGCAGTTTCGGGCGCATCGCGCTCTGCGTCTGCGCGCAGCGCCGTGGAAGGGAGAGTGAAGTTGCCGGAGATCTGTTTCATGGTCGAGGACAGTGTGGTCAACGATCAGGGGAGGTGGCTCTGGCGGTTCGCTTGCAACACGCGGCAGCTGGAGTGAGCCGCTGGCACCAGGGGCCACTCAGCGGCGATGCCGGCTGCGTCACTTTCATCATCATTGAGGCAGTGGTGCATGCGGAGGGAGCAATGCACGAAGCAGTGCAGGCGTGGGCGAAGTTGCGCGGGTGCTGCATGTCTTGGCCGCTGGCGCGGAGGATCGGCGCCGGCGGTGGTGGCCAACGCGCGCTTTCAACACGATCGCCAGCCGCCCTGCTCGTTTGCCTGCAGCGATAGGTGGCGCGTGCATGCACCGCTCGCGCACTTTGGCAAGCTCCGTGCCGCTTGTTTCGTGTTCGGCAATGGTTTTTCGGCCGGATGCGTCATGCTCGATCATGCTGGGGAACAATGGTGCACATCGATAGCGGAGAGGTGACGATGCGACCTTCAGCATTGACATCCGTCACGCGCCGAGGCGCCAGGCGCGAGCAGCCAGAGAATGCGACCGTGGCAGACGCCGGCCCGTCTGCACCGGCCGGCGACCCGCACGCCAACACACAATTGGCGCAGAGCCTGCCGCGGCGGCCGGTGCGCGAGGCGCAACTGAGGGCGCCAGGCTCCCCGCGCGGTGTTCCCCTTGCCAATCTAGGGCGAACGATGGCCCACGTGGGCGCCGCCGGGGCCGCAGTATGGGGCGGTTTTTCGGCAATCCAGGCGCCTGCAGCGGCGGCCTACGGCTATTTCAACGATGACCTGTATTACAAGAATCTTGCTGTAGTCAGTGGCTACCAGGCAGTGGGAGCGCTGGCTGCATTCCTGGGAATGGGGCTGGCCGACGTGCTGGCCGCGCGCTACGTGGAGGCGCAAACCCGGTGGTACGAAGTGCCGACCAAGGCGCAGCGCGCAAGCGAGTTGGGAGCCACCGAGGCCTGCCTGGATCAGGCGGTCGACATGGTGACCAGATTGGACGCCGATCCTCCTGGGCCTGGCATGGACGAAGGCGAGCGGCTGGCCTTGGCCAGGGATCTGATGCACCTCATGACGGTGGAGCGTTCTCGCTTGCCGCCGGAATTGTGGCAAGCGGCCAGCGGTGTTGGCGACGATGCGCACAGGTTGGTCACCCAGCTTTTGCAGGCAGCCAGAGCCCGTGCAGCGGATGAAGCGTCGACGTCGTCGGCAGACTGAGTGAGCGCTGGCAAATGGCGGGAGCATGCGGCCCGCAATCGGCGAGCCGGTGCTGCTCGAGGATTACACCGGCGCCGACTTGAGGATGCCCGACAAACTCTCCCGCAGGATCAGCTGCAGATGCATGCGGTTGAGTTCCATGCCGCTGGTCATCACGCTGTGCAGGCCGCCGCACATGGCAGCGACGGCGAAGACGCGGGCCTGGAATTCGTGTTCGCTGCTGGCGGTGTCGGTGTGGCCGCGGAGCAGGCGCTTGAGCAATGCGCTGAGGTGTTCGATCAGCGATGCGCTCTGCCGGCGCATGAAGGCGGCCAGCACCGGGTCGCGCAGGGTGGCCAGGTGCAGCTCCAGGTCGATGCGGGTGCGCTTGATGTTGATTTCCTGCAGCAGCCAGTCTTCGAGCAGGCCGGCGATGAAGTCCACCACGTGCACGTTGGCCGGGCGTTCCACCAGCCACATCTGACGGATGGCGCGCATGTAGTTGCGTTCGAGCAATGCGCGCACCAGCGCGTCCTTGTCTTCGAAGCGCTGCAGCAGGCTGCCGCATGACAGACGGGTGCGTTCGGCGATGAGTTCGAAGCTGGTGGCCGAAAGGCCGATCTCGTCGATGCAGCGTTCGGCGGCATCCAGTACGTCGTCTAGCAGGAGCTCTTCGCGCTGTTTTGCGGTGCGCAGCTGAAGGACGTTGGACATGGGCGAGCGGCGTGGCGGGGGCCTGCAGTATACCGAGCCAGGGTTATGCATCCGTTGGAGCGGCGCTGGTCCGTGCCATGGCGCATGTTCCTTGCGGCATGCACCGTGTGCGGGCTCATGCATGACACCGGTGGCGCGGCGGCGCATGGCCGCACGCATGGTCGACCACCCGTTCACGGCGGCTGTGCGACACGTGGTGCCGACGTGATGCAGGAGACGGATGTGAGTGAGGACAGTGCGGTTGCAGGGGTGTCGGCGCAGTGGCCGGCGCGCCTGTGGGTGGTGCGGCATGGGCAAAGCGCAGGCAACGTGGCGCGCGATGTGGCCGAGTCCAATGGCGCGACGCTGATCGACCTGGAGCACCGCGATGCGGACGTGCCGCTCTCGGCGCTGGGCGAGCGCCAGGCCGACGCCTTGGGCGCGTGGATGGCTGGGCTCCCCGAACACGAGCGGCCGACCTTGATCCTGAGTTCGACCTATGTGCGCGCGCGGCAGACCGCCGCTGCGGTTGCGCGTGCGCTCGGCCGGCCGGCCGATGCGGTCAGCGTGGACGAGCGGCTGCGCGAGAAAGAATTCGGCGTGCTCGACCGCTACACCACGTCCGGCATCCTGGCGACGTTTCCGGAGCTGGCCGAGCAGCGCAAGCTGGTGGGCAAGTTCTATTTCCGCCCGCCTGGTGGCGAGAGCTGGTGCGATGTGATCTTTCGCTTGCGCAGCATCGTGGGCGACCTGCAGCGCAATCATGTAGGTGCGCGCGTGCTGATCGTGGGGCACCAGGTGATCGTCAATTGCTTCCGTTACCTGATCGAGCGGATGGACGAGGCCACCATCCTGGCCATCGACCGCGAAGGCGACGTGCCCAATTGTGGCGTCACCGAATATGCGGCCGCGGCCGATGGGCAATCGCTGCAGTTGGTGCGCACCAAGTTCGTACCGCCAGAGCTGGCCGATGAGCCGGTGACCACCGAATCCGACCGCCCGGCTGGAGCGCGCTGATGGCTGCCGCACGCCTTCGCACGCTGAGCGCTGCTGCATTGCGTGCGATGCCGCTGCCATCGCCCGGCGGCGACAAGGAGCAGCGGGGGCGCGTGTTGGTGGTGGGTGGCTCGATGCGCGTGCCCGGTGCGGCATTGCTGGCCGGAGAAGCTGCATTGCGCGCGGGCGCCGGCAAATTGCAGATCGCCACCGCTGCCAGCGTGGCACCGGCCATGGCCCTGGCGGTGCCCGAGGCATTGGTGCTGGGGCTGGGGCAGAACGGGCAGGGCGAGATCACGCGCGGGCACCGTGCGTTGGATGCGGCGCTGGCAGCCTGCGACGCCGCCGTGATCGGGCCGGGCATGGCGTCCACCACAACGACAACGGCGCTGGTCAGGCTGGCCGCTGCAAAGGCCGTCTGTACCTTGGTGCTGGACGCCGGTGCGTTGTCGCGCAGCCTGCGTGCGCCGCCCGGGCGCCCATTTGTCCTGACGCCGCATGCCGGCGAAATGGCAACGCTCGCCGGCGACGACAAGGCTGCAGTGGAAGCGGCGCCCGGCGAGTATGCGCTGACCTTCGCGCAGAAAATGCGCAGCGTGGTGATCGTCAAGGGCGCGGACAGCTTTATCGCCGGGCCGGACGGGGCGTTGTGGGTGCATCGCGGTGGCGTGCCTGGGTTGGGCACGTCGGGCTCTGGCGATACCTTGGCCGGATTGATCGCAGGGTTCGCTGCACGGGGCAGCGATGCATTGACCGCTGCGCTATGGGGCGTGTTCGTGCATGCGGCGGCGGGCAAGCAACTGGCAAAGCGCATCGGCACGGTGGGCTTCTTGGCGCGCGAGATCCCGCCGGAAGTGCCAGGCATCCTGGATCGTTTGTCGCGTAGGTGATCACGCCCCTCTCCCCGCGGGAGAGGGGCTGGGGTGAGGGTGCTGTTGCTGGGATTGGTGCAGATTGAAGTTTTGTATTTCCTGCAGGTTGTGATGCATCACAAACTGCCGGCATCGCCACGTGTGCACGTCCCCTCATCCGGCCCTGCGCGCCACCTTCTCCCCCATCAAGGGGAACGATGTCCCGGAGGGAGAAGGGAAGCTCGATTCGCGCTTGCGCTCGTTTGGAAGGCGATGTTGCGGTGCGTTGGTCGGTTAGGCTTGCGCGATCTACCTGGGAAGGTGCGCGGTGAAGCGAGCGATGACGTGGTCGGTGGTGGGAATGCTGGGGATGGGGCTGGGCACGGCGAGCAGCGCGAGCGCCGCAACGGCGGCCATGGCACACGCGGCAGCTCTGGCAGCATCGGATGCCAGCCCACCAGCGACGAACAACGATGGCGCGTTGCGTATCTACACCAGCTCTCAGGGCGCCACGCAACAGATGCGCGCCAGCACGGCGGCCGCTCCTGTCGCCGGCCATGCATTGACCGAAAAAGAAAACTCCATCTTCGTCAATCCGCAGCGGCAGTTTCAGCAGGTGCTGGGTATCGGTGGCGCGATCACCGATTCCAGCGCAGAGACCTTTGCCAAGCTGCCCAAGCGTACGCAACGTGCGTTGCTCACGGCCTACTACGATCGGCAACAGGGCATCGGCTACACGCTGGCGCGCACCACCATCCATAGCTCGGATTTCAGTAGCGGCAGCTACACCTACATCAAGGAGGGCGATGCGACGCTGAAGAGCTTTTCGGTCAAGCACGATGCCAAATACCGCATCCCGATGTTGCGCCAGGCGATTGCGGCGGCCGGCGGCAAGCTCACCACGTTTGCCAGCCCATGGAGCGCGCCGGCCTTCATGAAAGACAGCAAGACCATGCTCAAGGGCGGCAAGCTATTGCCCGAGTACGCGCAGGCCTGGGCAAGCTACTACACGCGCTTTATCGCGGCATACGAAAAAGCGGGCATCCCGATCTGGGGCGTCAGCCTGCAGAACGAGCCGATGGCGGTGCAGACCTGGGAGTCGATGCTGTTTTCGGCCGAGGAAGAACGCGACTTTTTGAAGCATCATCTCGGGCCCACCATGGCCAGCGCCGGCTACGGCGATCGCAAGATCATCGTGTGGGACCACAACCGCGACATGATGGTGCACCGCGCGCATGTGATCTTCGACGATCCGGAGGCGGCAAAATATGCGTGGGGCATGGGCTTTCATTGGTATGAAACCTGGGCCGGATTCGAGCCGATGGTGGAGAACGTGGCGGCAGTGGCGCAGGCGTACCCGGACAAGCACTTGCTGTTGACCGAAGCGGCGGTGGAAAAGTTCGACCCGGCCAAGTTGCAGTACTGGCCCAATGGCGAGCGCTACGGCACGGCCATCATCAACGACCTCAATCATGGCGCAGTGGGCTGGACGGACTGGAACATTCTGCTCGACCAACACGGTGGGCCGAACCACGTGGGCAACTATTGCTTTGCGCCGGTGCATGCCGATACGCGCACGGGCGAGGTGATCTACACGCCGAGCTATTGGTACATCGGCCACTTTTCCAAATTCATCCGGCCGGGTGCACGACGGGTCAGCGCAGCCAGCAGCCGTAGCAATCTGGCAACCACCGCGTTTCTCAACACCGATGGCAGCCTGGCCATGGTGGTCATGAATGCCAGCGACGCTGCGATTGCTTACAACCTGTATGTGGGCGAGGCATCCAGCACGTTGGAGATTCCGGCGCATGCGATCCAGACCGTGGTACTGGCGCAGTAAACGAATCGACGCACTTGGTTGAGCTGCGTTCTGGCGCAGCTGCATCCACCGAGCGTGCTCCTTCTGCCGATGGGAGAAGGAGTTTGCGGCGATAACAGCCTGGTGAAGGCGACAGATGCTGCGCTTCGCTTATTCGCCATCCACGGCCAGCGCCGCGTGGATCAGCGCAAGGTGGCTCAAGCCTTGCGGGACGTTGCCCAGCGCGGCGCCCGTGCTCGTGTCCAGCATCTGCGGCATCAGCGCGACATCGTTGCCCAGCTGTTCCAGCAACTGTTCGAACAAGCGCCTGGCTTCAGCACGCTCGCCGAGCAGGCCATAGGCTTCCACCAGCCAGAACGAGCAGGCAATAAATGCGCCTTCGCGTTGTTGCATGCCGCTGTAGCGGTGCAGCAATGCGTCGCTGCCAAGTTCTGAGGCAATGGCATCGCGGGTGGCGATCATGCGCTGGCGGCGCGGCCCGCCCAGCCCAAAGCGCGAGGCCAACAGCAGGCTTGCGTCCAGGTCGTCGGTGCCCGCGTAGAAGGTGTAAGCCTGCTTGGCGTCGGACCAGCAGTGCATGTCGATCCACTCGAGAATCCGCGCCTGTTCGCGTTCCCAGCGTGGCAGCATCGCGGTGGAGAGATGGCCGGCCTTGGCCAGCTCGCTGGCGCGGCGTAGCGCCAGCCAGCATTCCACTTTGGACATGGTGTAATGCTCGGCGGTTTCCAGTTCCCAGAAGCCGGCGTCCTTGCGCATCCAGGTGTTGGCGCATTCGTTGCCGAGCTCGAACAACTGGCGTGCGGTTTCCTGGTCCAGGATGTGCCCGGCATCAAGAAAGCGCGCGGCCATTTCGAAGATATCGCCGTACAGGCACAGCTGCAGCTGGTTGTTGGCGGTGTTGCCAACGCGCACCGGGCGCGTATTGCAATAACCGGGAATGTCGATCTCGCGTTCGTCCGGCACCAACGCGCCATCCAGGGTGTAGCAGGGGCGCACGCCAGGCCGATGCTGGCGGATGGTGCGCATCAACCAGCTAAACGCGGCCTTGGCATCGGCCAATGCGCCCACGCGCAGGAAGGCCTTGGTGGTGTAGGCGGCATCGCGGACCCAGGCATAGCGATAATCCCAATTGCCATTTGCGCCAATTTGCTCCGGCAATGACGTGGTGACCGCAGCGGCGATGGCGCCGGTAGGTGAAAACCACAGGAACTTGAGCGCCAGCGCAGAGCGCACGACCGCATCGTGGTAACTATTGGCGTAAGACAGGTTGCCGCTCCACTCGCGCCACTCCTGGTCGCTGCGCTCGATGCGCCCACCGATGTCTTCCAGCGCGGGCACCGGTAGCGCATCTTCTTCGGCGGCCAGCAACGCAACGACCTGTGTGTCGCCTGCGCGGATCGCCAGCGTGGCGTGCACGCCGCGGTCGTCGCAGTGCACCAGCTGCGCTGCCTCCGTGTCGTAGCGCAGCATGGTCATGAGCGGGCCGACGTGATGCACACGGCCGTTCGGCGTCTCGCTTTGCCAGGGAGTGGCTTCTCCGGCACGTGTACCGGGGCGGTAGATCAGGTCGAAGACAACGCGGCCTTCGAGACCTTCGATGCGTCGCGCAAGTTCCGACCACGGCAGCCGGCCGGCTTCGCCGCTGTTGAGCGACTCGGTCAGACGTGCGCTGCCGGTTGCGGTGCTGAAGGTCGTTTCGAGAATATTGCTGCCATCGCGGTATCGGCGCTGTACCTGCTGCAGCTGTTGCGGCGTGAGGGCAAAATAGCCGCCTTCGCCTGCATCCAACAGGCGATCGAACAACGGCGGCGAGTCCATCTTCGGCACGCACCACCAATCGATGCTGCCATCGGCACCGCATAACGCCACCGAGCGCCCGTCGCCAATCGCCGCATAAGCGGCGATTGGCAAGGTGCCGGTGGCATCACGCTGAAACTCGGCGCCGGGACGGCTCAAGACAACAGCAGGCCACCGGTGGCACCGAACACTTCGCCGGTGACGTAGCTCGATTCCTGCGATGCCAGAATCACATACAGCGGCGCCATTTCTACCGGCTGGCCGGCGCGCTTGAGCGGCGTCTCCGAGCCGAAATCGGGAATCTTTTCCGGCGGCTGACCACCGCTGGGCTGCAGCGGCGTCCACACCGGTCCGGGCGCGACTGCGTTGACGCGGATCCCCTTCTCGGCAACTTGCTGCGCCAGGCCCTTGGTGAAGTTGACGATGGCCGCCTTGGTGGAGGCGTAGTCGAGCAGCGTCGGCGAGGGCTGGTACGACTGGATCGAGCCGGTGTTGATGATGGATGCGCCCGGCGGCAAATGCGGGATGGCGGCCTTGCACAGCCAGAACATCGCATAGACGTTGGTCTTGTAGGTGGCGTCGAACTGCTCGGTCGTGATGTCTGCGATGTCTTTCACGGCGGTCTGTTTGCCCGCGATATTGACTAGGACATCCAGCCCGCCGAGCTCTTTCACTGCACGGTCCACCAGTTCGGTGCAAAACGCCTCGTTCTTGAGGTCACCCGGAACGCTGATGGCTTTGCGCCCTTCTGCCTGGATCAGCTGAACCACTTCGGCTGCGTCCTGTTCTTCTTCAGGCAGGTAATTGAGCAGGATATCCGCACCTTCGCGTGCAAAGGCAATGGCGGTGGCGCGCCCGATGCCGGAGTCTGCGCCGGTGATCAGGGCCTTGCGGCCTTGCAGACGACCAAAGCCCTTGTAGCTGTGCTCGCCATGGTCTGCCTTGGGCTGCAGTTCGTGGATGGTGCCCGGAGCCTGCTGGGTTTGGTGCGGAAATTGCGGCTGCGGGAACTGGGTCAACGGGTTCTGCATTTCGTACTGATTCTTGCTGCCGGACATGCACACTCTCCTGCATTGGGGGAAGGGCAGGCACGCAGTCGTCGTGCGTACCGATGACGGGGAGTGTGGAAAGCGAGGCGATGCGTATCAGTGAACAAAAGTTGTGCATCATGTGAATGCGTGACGGCGGTGCACGCCGTGCGATCACCTCGGCTTTGAAAACGTCGCATTCAGAAACTGACGGCAGACAAGCGCGTGCGTCATGCAGGAATCGACGGCGCTGGCACTGCTGGCGATATGGCAGCGGTGGTGGAACGCGCTGCGTGCGGCTTGCGCATGCGGATCTGCTACCGAGTCAGGAAGCGAGTGCCACTGCCAATGCCGCGACCGAAACCTAGCGAACGTTAGCTCGGGGTCGCGCAGACAGCGCATTTGCTGCGGGGTTGCATCGCTACAGGACCATCCGGCCGCTACCTTGCAATTGCGTTGGATCATTGCAGCTGCGCCGACATCGAATACGGCCGCTGCGCTGGGTCGGTGGCCCATTGCTGATTCGGTGTCGCCTGCATCCGGAAACGCAGTTCACCGCCGGCCTGGATTTCCTCGTGCGTAACGTAAGCGCGAGTCAGTGGTTTGCCATTGAGCGTGGCGCTACCGATGTAGCTGCGTGCATCGCTCAGGCTCTCGGCAATCACCGCGAAACGCTTCCCATTGGGCAGGTTGAGCGTGGCGCGCGGCAGGAACGGGCGGCCGATGATGTACTGGTTGCTGCCGGGCGCCACCGGATAGAAGCCCAGCGTGGTGAACACGTACCAGGCCGACATCTGGCCGAGGTCGTCGTTACCGGCCAGGCCCTCGGGCCCTGCGTGATACTGGCTGCGCATGATCTGGGTCAGGCGCGCCTGCGTGCGCCACGGTTGGCCTGCGTACGCATACAGATAGGCAACGTGGTGGCTGGGTTCGTTGCCGTGCGCGTACCAGCCGATCAGGCCGGTGATGTCTTCCATGTGCTCAAAGATCTTCGGGTCCACCTTGGCATCGAACACCGCATCCAGCCGGGCAAGCAATGTGTCGTCGCCGCCATGCGCGGCAGCCAGCCCGGCCACGTCCTGCGGCACGTACCAGGAGTATTGCCACGCGTTGCCTTCGGTGTAGTCGCTGCCGTAGCCACTGGCAGACGGGTCGAACGGCTCGCGGAAGGTGCCGGCGCGGGTGCGCGCGCGCATGTAGCCGGTGGCCGGGTCAAAGGCATGCTTCCAGTTGCCGGCGCGCTGGCTGAATTCTGCGGCGATGGCGGGCTTGCCGAGCTTGTCGGCCATGCGCGCGATGGTCCAGTCGTCGAAGGCGTATTCCAGCGTCTTGGATGCGGCTTCGCCTTCTTCGTCGATGGGCACGTAGCCCAGCTCACGGTATTGCGCAATGCCATCGTACGGGCCGTAGTTGGCGCTGGCGACCATGGCCTGCAAGGCTTCCTCTGCGTCGAAGCCGCCGATGCCTTTCATATACGCGTCGGCAATCACCGCGACGGCGTGGTAGCCGATCATGCACCAGGTTTCCAGGCCGTGGAATGCCCATACCGGCAGGATGCCGTAGGCGCTTTGGCGACGCGAGGCGAGCAGCGAATTGACCACGTCGCTGCTGCGTTGTGCCGGCTGCACCAGGGTGAGCAGCGGATGCAGGGCGCGGTAGGTGTCCCACAGCGAGAAGGTGGAATAGTTGGTCCAGCCAGTTGCTTGATGCACCGCATTGTCTGGCCCGCGGTAGCGGCCGTCGCTGTCCATGAACAGCGTTGGCCCCAGCAGGGTGTGATACAGCGCGGTGTAGAGCTGGGTGCGCTGTTGCGTGGTGCCTTGTGCATCGATCGCCGACAGCGCCTGCGTCCATTGCGCGCGTGCATCGGCGCGTACGCGATCGAAATCGAAGCCGGGCATTTCGGCATCGAGGTTGGCGATGGCACCGGCCTCGCTGACTGGCGAGAGCGCCACCTTCACCACCAGCGGCGTGCCGTCGTTGGTGACATCGAATACGCCGACCAGTTGCCGGCCTTCAATCTGCGCGCGCTGTGCAGGATTCTTTTCGCCCGGCGGTGGGAACCCCTTGTAGGGGATGTCCTGTTCGGTGTCGTGGAGTTGCGTGGCAGTGAGCGGGCGCGAGAAGCGCATGGCGAAATACAGCTGCCGGCCGGGCGCCCAACCGCGCGTTTCGCGAAAGCCGGTCACCGTGCCATCGCTGCGCACCCGCAGCCGCGACCACTGCACCTTGCCGGGGTAGTCGTACAGGCTGGTGCGCAGGTCGACCAGCACATGCGCCGGCGTGCCTTTCGGAAACTGGTAGCGGTGCACGCCCACACGCGCGCTGGCAGTGAGTTCGGCGCGGATGTTTCGGTCCTTCAGGGTCACTGCGTAATAGCCGGGCTGCGCCTGTTCGCTGGTGTGGTCGAACTGCGCGGTATAGCCGCTGCCCGGCTTGCTGGCATCGCCGCGTTCCAACTTGATGGCGCCAGCTTGCGGCATCAGCAGGATGTCGCCCAGATCCGAATGCCCGGAACCGGAAAAATGCGTGTGCGAGAACCCGACGATGGTGGTGTCGCTGTGCCGGTAGCCGGCCGCCCAGCCGTAGGCGTCCTTGCGCGGCTTGATTTGCGTATCCGGGCTCAGCTGCACCATACCGAATGGCACCGTGGCGCCAGGATAGGTATGGCCTTCGCCGCCGGTGCCGATGAACGGGTCTACCGCGTCGAAGGCAGCTGCAGGCGTGCGCGGCGCAGCGTTGCCGAAAACTGCGACGACAGCGGCAAGCACTGCCAGCCAACGGGCCCGACGCGGGGCGATCAAGCGAGGCGACATGCAGATTGCTCCAGGCGGATGCAGCGCCGGACCGTAGCACAGCTGCGTGGGCGCGCTACACCCTGGAGCCGCTAACAAAAGCCATTGCGTAGCCGCCAGGCGGGCGCGGCCGGTGCCCGGAATCGGCATATACCACGCGGACACTGCGGTGATGAGCGCGCCTTCCGCGCCCACCCGACGGCTGCGCGCTACGTTTTGTTAGCCACTCTTGGAGGGTGCGATGGCCCTCGCGGCCATGGTTGGGTTCGCTGATCACTCACGGCGTCACGATGTGTGCCGATCGGCATGCACGGCGGCGCACGCGCTTGCTGCGGTGGTGTCGCATTGAGGCTGGTCTACTTTCCCGCGTTGCCGCAGCGTCTGGAAATCGCCGGCAAACGCGCAATTGTCGGCACGGCATTGCAGACTTCAGCGACTCACTTGCGTCGTAAAGCCAGCACTGCCAAACCCGTGACTGCTGCAGCGGCCGCACCGATCAACATCTTGTCGCGCGCAGAGCGTGCCCGCAACGTGGGGCGCCGCCGGTAGCCACCGTCGATGCCGCCGGCAATGCCGGGCGCTGCGAACACATTGCCGCTGGATCGCGCCACCTGTGGTGCTTGCGCAAAATACCGCTTGAAAATACGGTACATGGCGCGCGCCAGGGTCTGCGGTGCCAGCGCATGACCTAGGCGCATCGCATGGACGGCGGTGCCCAACACCACCGTGTTGCGTGGCCGGTCCAGCAGGCGCACGATAGCTGCCGCGACGGTGCGGGTGTCCAGCATCAACGGCGGCCCGCTGATGCGGCGGCCCACGTAATTGGCGCCATGGGTCAGGCCTGGCGTGTCGACGAAGTACGGGTACACATCGCACACGTGGATATGCGGGTAGTCGCTCAGCTCGGCGCGTAACGCTTCGGAAAAGCCGCGCTGGCCGAATTTGCTGGCGCCGTACGCCGCTGCAAACGGCGTGGATGCAAAGCCGCCCGAAGAGATCATGTTGACGAAGATGCCGTGGCCTTGTTCGACGAAGATGGGGATGGCGGCATGGGCGTCGTGCATGCGACCGAGCAGATTGGCGTGGATGACGGCCGCGCTTGCTTCCATCGGTGCCTCGTGGAATTTGCCGACCGTGCCCACCCCGACATTGCCGAACCACAGGTCGATGCGGCCCAGAAAACTCTGCGCGCTGGTGGCCAGTGCCTTGACCTGTTCGGCCTGTTTGACGTCGGTGGGCACCACCAAGACTTCGGCACCGCGCGCACGACAGCGTTCGGCAACCGCATTGAGGGCTTCTTCGCCGCGTGCAGCCAACACCAGTCGCGCGCCTTGTTCGGCGAATGCTTCTGCAGTGGCTTGGCCGATGCCGCTGGACGCGCCGGAAATCACCACGTGGGCAGGAGGGGTGCGATGCATGCGATGTCTCCACGAAAACGAGCAGGCATGCTTGATCGTCGTGCGTGAACACGGTGCGGCGCTTTGCGTACCGTAGCGTGAAGCTGAACTTGTCGGGCTGGCGCCACGCGTGATGACAGCGTGGCGCTGAAATCGGCGGCAGGCGCCCGCATATCGCGCTGATGGATCTGTTCAACGCTCCCATCGCACCGCTGCAGGTGCTGCACGACCAGCAAGGCGGCGTGCGCTACTGGCCGCAGCTGTTGCCGCCCGCACTTGCGCAGGAGGCGTTCGACGCATTGCGCGATGGCGCCGATTGGCGCAGCCAGCGCCGCGAAATGTACGAACGGGTCGTGGACGTACCGCGCTTGCTGGCCTCGTATCGGTTGGATGATGCATGGCCTGCGGGATTGCCGCTGCAGCGCTTGCTCGATGCGGTGCAGGCGGTGCTCCCGGCGCCATACAACGCGGTAGGTTTGAATCTGTACCGCGATGGGCGCGACAGCGTGGCAATGCATCACGACGCATTGCACACGCTGGTGGCACCGCACCCGATCGCGCTGCTGTCGCTGGGTGCACCGCGCCGGATGCAACTGCGCGCCAAGGACGGCAGCACGCGGGCGGTTGCGCTGGAGCTGGCGCCGGGGAGCCTGCTGGCGATGAGCCACGCCTCGCAACACACGCACGCGCACGGCATTGCCAAGACCGCGCGCGCGGTGGGCGAGCGCATCAGTGTGGTGTTTCGCGTGCGCCCGGCCCAGCGCATGGCGGCCGGGCAACATGGGCCACACTGGGAGCCTGTGCGATCGTAAGGCACAGGCTTGGGCTCGATTGATTGGCAGCTTGCAAACCGCCTGTGCTGCTGCCGGAGACGCACGGCCGTTGCTTCGTGCTGGATGCACCGCACTGCGTTTGCCATGTGCGGTTCGCCCCCGGCCTGAGGGCTGCTCGCTAGGTTATTTTTGTGCTGGATGTCCCGCATGCTGGGCGCATGCGATCTTTACAGCAGCTGCGTGCGCCTGACCGGCGGCAGCGCTCGCTCGCCTACGCGTGCCTGGCGTCTGCGCGCTGTCGTGGCCTTCAGTGACCATTTCGGGTGATTGCCATTGCCATCACCACTGCCCATGCTTGCATGTGATCCCCTAGCCGCGTCGCCCCTCCATGTCTTTGGACCAGACCCGCCACCATCAGATGTTTCCCGAGCTGGACGCGGGCCAATTGTCGATCACCCGGCGCTTTGCCAGCGGGCCGGCGCAACGGTTCGACGCGGGCGACCCCGTGTTCGAGGTCGGCGATGCCCATGCGCCGGTGTGGGTGGTGCTGGAGGGCGCCATCGAAGTGGTGCGCCGCGACGGACTGGGCAACGAAAAGCCGATCACCCGGCACACGCCCGGCCAGTTCACCGGCGAGGTGAGTCAGCTGGCCGGGCGCGCGTCGCTGGCGGCTGGACGTGCCGGGCCGGACGGCTGCCTGGCGCTGCCATTCGATACCGCGCATCTGCGCGCGCTGATGATCAGTTCGGCCGAAGTGGGCGAAGTGGTGATGCGTGCCTTGATCCTGCGCCGCGTTGGGCTGATCGAGGGCGATGCGTCGGGTTCGGTGCTGATCGGCGAGCCTGACGATCCGCATCTGACCCGTTTGCAGGGCTTTTTGACCCGCAACGGCTACCCCAACACGGTGATGGATGTCTCCGACGACGAAGGCCGCGCGTTGGTGGAGCGCCTGGGTATCCAGGAGCACGACCTACCGGTGATGGTGTGCCCGAGCGGGCGCGTGCTGCGCCAGCCCAGCGATGCCGAAGCTGCGCATTGCCTGGGCATGACGCCGGACATCGACCCGGACAAACGCTACGACGTGGCGATTGTCGGCGCCGGCCCTGCCGGCCTGGCGACGGCGGTGTATGCCGCATCCGAAGGCTTGTCGGTGCTGGTACTGGACCAACGCGCCATCGGCGGGCAGGCGGGTGCCTCGGCGCGTATCGAAAATTATCTTGGCTTTCCCACCGGCATTTCCGGGCAGGCGCTGGCCGGGCGCGCCTACAACCAGGCGCTGAAATTCGGCGCGGAACTGGCGATTCCGATCGAAGCGGCCACGTTGGAATGCGGCCGCGACGATGGCGCGCTGAAGCTGGATCTTGCCGATGGCAAGCAGTTGCTGGCCAGCACGGTGGTAATCGCCTCCGGCGCGCGTTACCGGCGCCCGGAGATCGAGGGCCTGGATCGCTTCGAAGGCCACGGTGTCTCGTACTGGGCCTCGCCGGTGGAGGTGCGCCTGTGCGAAGGCGGCGTGGTGGCGCTGGTGGGCGGCGGCAATTCTGCAGGGCAGGCGGTGGCGTTCCTGGCGCCGCGGGTCAAGGAACTGCACCTGATCATTCGGGGCGATGGGCTGGAGAGCTCGATGTCGCAATACCTCATCGAGCGCATCGCCGCGTTGCCGAACGTGCAGCTGCACACCGGCACCGAAGTGGCCGCGCTGGAAGGCGACCCCGAGCGCGGCCTGCAGGCCGCGGTGTTGCGCACCCGCAAGGACGGTGCAACCGCGCGCGTGGCGTTACGGCACCTGTTCCTGTTCGTCGGGGCAGATCCCAACACCGGTTGGCTGCAGGACTGCGTGGACACCGACAAACGCGGCTTTGTCATGACCGGCACCGCGCGTGGCGACGGCGTACCGGCGTGCCTGCCGCTGGAAACCAATCGCCCTGGCGTGTTCGCCATCGGCGACGTGCGTGCGGGTTCGGTCAAGCGCGTGGCGGCCGCAGTGGGCGAGGGCGCCGCCGTGGTCGCGCAGATCCATCAGTACCTCGCCCATCAGGCCAACCCGGTGCCGGTCTCCGAACTTGCCAGCGCCACCCAGGAGTCGACCAGCGCATGAGCCGGCACTGCCGCCATACTGATCAAATCCATGCAGTCACTCCCAGTGCGCGTGGCTGCGAGGAGTGCCTGGCCATCGACGGCGTCTGGGTGCATCTGCGCCTGTGCCGCAGCTGCGGCCATGTCGGGTGTTGCGACGATTCGCCCCACCGCCACGCCACCGCGCATCACCACGCCACCGGCCACCCCATCATCGAAGGCTACGACCCGCCTGAAGGCTGGGGCTGGTGCTATGTGGACGAAGTGGAAGTGGAGCTGCCGGATCAGACGCCGCAGCTGGGGCCGATTCCGCGGTATGTGTGAGCGGCGCCGCGTGGTGTTCGGCGGTCGCTGCTGGCTTGCGAGGCGGCCGGGAATCGGGAATCGGGAGTCGGGATTAGGGAATCGTAAGAGCGGCTTCCGCACGTTTCATTGCCGCTGTGTTCGGATGTTGTGGGTCTGTTACGGCGAGTGGCGCCTGCTGCTAGGTGCGCTGAGTTGCTTAGTTCATACGCACAAGCGTGAGCTTACTGCGGCCAATGCACCTTCGGCAGCTCGCCGATCTGCGGTCTGGCGAACAGATACCCTTGCTGCAGGTGGATGCCCAGGTCGCGCAGGGCGCGGTATTGATCGGGTTGTTCGATGCCTTCGGCAATGACGGCGATGCCGAGTTCTTCGCACATGCGCGTCACGTGGCGCACGATGGCCTGGCGGCTGCGGTCGGTGTCGATCCCGCGGACCAGGGCGATGTCCAGCTTGAGCAGATCCGGCTGGAACTCGGCCAGCAGGCCGAGCCCGGCGTAGCCGGCGCCGAAGTCGTCGATGGCCGTTTTCATGCCGCGCGCCTGATAGGTGCGCAGGATGCCGAGCAGATGCGCCGGATCGGTGAGATGTTCCTGTTCGCTGACCTCGAAGATGATGGCGTCGAGCGGCCAACCGTATTGCGCAGTGGCCGACAGCGTGGCGCGCAGGCAATGCTCGGGGTTATAGACCGCGTTGGGCATGAAGTTGATCGACAGCAGCGCCGGCAAGCCAATCTGCACAGCGCATTCGATGGCCTTGATGCGGCAGGCCTGGTCGAATGCGTAGCGATTGCGCTCATCCACTGCGGCCAGGATGCTGCCGGCCGACTCGCCGTTGATGCCGCGCACCAGCGCCTCGCCTGCGTAGATGCTGCGGGTGGACACGTCCACGATGGGCTGGAAGGCCATGGTGATCGCGGTGGGGAAGTCCTGGCCGTCGCGGCAGGCATTGCAGACAGGAAGCGTGGTCATGGCGTCAGGTCATCGAACAGCGTAGGTGCAGCCTAGACCTATCGGCCGCAATCGCGTGGGATTGAGCCTGAATCGCTCATGGCAGCATCCTCACCTGTCGGCAGTCGGGCTCGGCGATACTAGGCGCATCGCTCGCATCGGATGCCCCATGACCGCTCTCACCGAACGCTACGCCCTGGCCGTGGACTACGCGCGCATCGCTCACGCCGGGCAGGTGCGCAAGGGCACGCAGGTGCCCTACCTGAGTCATTTGCTGGGCGTCTCGACGCTGGTGCTGGAATGCGGCGGCGATGAGGAACAAGCCATCGCGGGCCTGCTGCACGATGTGGTGGAAGATTGCGGTGGCGGGCACGAGGCCTCGATCCGTGCGCAGTTCGGCGATGCGGTGGCCGATATCGTGATGGCTTGCACCGATGCCACTGCCGAAGACAAGGCCGAGGTGGACAACAGCGAGCGCGCACGCAAACGCGATTGGCGCGAGCGCAAGCAGGCCTATCTTGCGCACCTGCGCAAGACGCCCGAGCGCGCGCTGTTGGTGTCCGGCTGCGACAAGCTCTATAACGCGCGCAGCATCGTGCAGGACCTGGAAAATCCTGCCGTCGGTCAGGGCATCTTCGATGTGTTCACTGCCGGGCGCGAAGGCACGCTGTGGTATTACGCCGCGCTGGAAGAGGTCTTCCGTACACGCAATGCCGCTACCGCGCGGTGGTTCAGTGGCGTGGTGACGCGCATGCATACCCTGGCCGACACCGGTGAGCAGGTGACGCCGGCACATGCGCTGGGCTGAGCGCCGCTGGGAGACGGCGGTACGTCCGGCAGCGGCAGGTACGACGCGCAGATGTGTTGCTGGGCCCTGTCCGACCTCCATCTGATGAATGCGTCCCGTGCCTCGTCAGCCACCGCATGCGCCCTGCAGCGCCTGGCACCTTGGGTGTTGCCTGCGCTCGATCACCATCGCTGACACCGGCTGCATGGCGCGCACGCTAGGCTGGCGTCTTGTCGATCTCTGGTTTCGGTAGTCATGTCAAACGCGACGTCTTCCACTGGCCTGGTGCGCGTGCGCGGCGCGCGCGAGCACAATCTCAAGAACGTGGATGTGGATATCCCCCGCGATGCGCTGGTGGTGTTCACCGGCGTTTCCGGCTCGGGAAAGTCGTCGTTGGCGTTCGGCACCATCTTTGCCGAGGCGCAGCGGCGCTATCTGGATTCGATCTCGCCGTATGCGCGGCGGCTGATCGACCAGGTAGGCGTGCCGGAGGTGGATTCCATCGATGGCCTGCCACCGGCAGTGGCCTTGCAGCAGGCGCGCGGCGCGCCCAGTGCACGCTCGTCGGTGGGCAGCGTCACCACCATCTCCAACTCATTGCGCATGCTGTATTCGCGTGCCGGCCAGTACCCGCCGGGGCAGGAGATCATCTACGCCGACGGTTTTTCGCCGAACACGCCTGCGGGGGCATGCCCGACCTGTCACGGCCTGGGGCGCATCTATGACGCCACCGAAGCGACCATGGTGCTGGACCGCAGCCTGAGCATTCGCGAGCGTGCGGTCGCCGCCTGGCCGGGCGCATGGCATGGGCAGAACCAGCGCGACATCCTCACCACGCTGGGCATCGATGTGGATGTGCCATGGCACACGCTGCCGAAGAAGACCCGCGACTGGATTTTGTTCACCGACGAACAGCCGGTGGTGCCGGTATACGCCGGTTACGACCTGGCCGAGGTCAAACGCGCGCTCAAGCGCAAGGAAGAGCCCAGCTACATGGGCACCTTTACCAGTGCGCGGCGTTATGTGCTGCACACCTTTGCCACCACCCAGAGCGCGCAGATGAAAAAGCGCGTGGCGCAGTATTTGCTCAGCACGCAATGCCCACAGTGCGATGGCAAACGCCTGCGCCGCGAGGCCTTGTCGGTCACCTTTGCCGGGCTGGATATCGGGGAGCTGTCGCGGCGCCCGCTGGACGAGGTGGCCGAGCTGCTGCGCCCCGCCGCCGAAGCCGCCCCATCCAAAGGTACGCGTAAAGATGCGCGCCAACATCCGGAACAAGCGATCGCCGCGCAACGCATCGCCGCGGATCTGCGCGCGCGTATCGCCGTCGTACAGGCGCTGGGTCTGGGCTACCTCAGCCTGGAGCGCAGCACGCCCACCTTGTCGCCGGGCGAGTTGCAACGGCTGCGGCTGGCCACGCAGATCCGCTCGCAGTTGTTCGGCGTGGTGTACGTGATGGACGAACCATCGGCAGGCTTGCATCCCGCCGATGCGCAGGCGCTGCTGGGTGCGTTGGATCAACTCAAGGCGGCCGGAAATTCGGTCTTCGTGGTCGAACACGAAGTGGGCGTGATCCGCCATGCAGACTGGATCGTGGATGTCGGCCCGGCAGCCGGCGTGCAGGGCGGGCAGGTGCTCTACAGCGGGCCGCCCGCGGGATTGGAGCAGGTGCAGGCCTCTTCCACACGGCGCTATCTGTTCGGCACGCCGCCGCAGGTGCATCGCCAGGCGCGCGCGGCACGCGGTTGGTTGCAGCTGCGCGGCATCACCCGCAACAACGTCCGCGCGCTGGATGTGGACCTGCCGTTAGGTGTGTTCACTACCGTGACCGGTGTGTCCGGCTCGGGCAAATCGTCGTTGGTGAGTCAGGCGCTGGTGGAACTGCTGGCCGCCCATCTGGGGCAGGCGCAGGCAGAGGACGAAGAAGCACTGGATCCACTGGAGCGCGGCACGCAGGTGCCGTCGGAGGGTGCGATTGTTGCCGGGCTGGATCAGGTGCGCCGCCTGGTGCGCGTGGATCAAAAACCCATCGGCCGTACCCCGCGCTCCAATCTGGCTACCTACACCGGCCTGTTCGACCCGGTGCGCAAGCTGTTTGCGGCCACGCCCGCCGCACGCCGGCGCCGTTACGACCCAGGGCAGTTCTCCTTCAACGTCGCCAAGGGCCGCTGTGCCACCTGCGAGGGCGAAGGCTCGGTGTATGTGGAATTGCTGTTCATGCCCAGCGTCTACGCACCGTGTCCCACCTGCCACGGCGCGCGCTATAACGCCAAGACGTTGGAGATCGCGCTACGCGGTCGCAACATCGCGCAGGTGCTGGAAATGACGGTGGATCAGGCAGCCATCTTCTTTGCCGACGATGCCAGCGTGTTGCGCCCGTTGCAGGTGTTGCGCGAAGTGGGGCTGGGCTATCTGCGTCTTGGCCAGCCGGCCACCGAACTGTCCGGTGGCGAAGCGCAGCGCATCAAGCTGGCGACCGAACTGCAACGCGCCCAAAGGCGCGACACCGTCTACGTGCTGGACGAGCCCACCACCGGCCTGCATCCGTCCGACGTGGATACCTTGATGGCCCAGTTGCAAGGGCTGGTCGATGCAGGCAATACCGTGATCGTGGTCGAACACGATATGCGCGTGGCCGCCAGCAGCGACTGGGTGCTGGATATGGGGCCGGGCGCGGGCGGTGCGGGCGGCAAGGTCGTGGTGGCCGGAGCGCCGGATGTCGTGGCGCGCCATCGTGGCAGCCGCACCGCACCGTTTCTGGCGCAGGTGTTGCGCGGACAGTAGAACCAACAGGTCAGCCCGCGCCGCATCGTACGAAGTGCCGTGCCTGCGATCCCCCGTGAGCCTACGGACGACGCTAACGGATGATGCCGGAAAGCTGTGATGCGTTGCGGGATGTATCTGGCATCGCGGTCAACTTGCCGCTGCCTGCCCAGGCTGATCACCCGCATGCCTGCCTGTCGATCACGACCGCTTGTGCAGGTGCGTACGAGCGGTATCGACACATAAGGCAGAAGACGCTGCGCATGACAGGGTTGCAAGTGGCATGCGTCGCATTTGCCGCGCTACCGTACGGCCATGCGTCTGACCGACATGGCAGCGGGCCCAATGCATCGCTGCATTGGGCCCGACTGTTGGGATCACTTCACTACCCAAAGCGCCAAGCATTGCCTGCAAGCGCAACGTACGCTGCAGGTCAGTCCGCCATCACCTTGTCCGGCGTCATCGGCGTGCTGCGGATGCGCTTGCCGGTGGCGTGGAAGATGGCGTTGCAGATCGCCGCAGACACGCCGACCAGGCCGATCTCGCCCACGCCCTTCGCACCCAGGCTGCTGACGACGCGGTCGTCTTCGTCGGCGAAGATCACGTCGATGTCGTGAATGTCGGCGTTGGCGGAGACGTGATACAGCGCCAGGTCGTGATTCATGAAGCGGCCGAAGCGATGGTCCGATTGGGTGTGCTCGTGCAGCGCCTGGCCGATGCCCCAGACCACGCCCCCCACAATCTGGCTGCGTGCGGTGATCGGATTGAGAATGCGCCCGGCGGCAACGGCGCTGACCACGCGGGTGACCCGCACCGTGCCCAGTTCTTCGTCCACCCGGACCTCCACAAACACCGCGCCGTGCGTGGCACGGGTGTATTTGCGTTGCTTGAGCACGTTCGGCAGCAGGAGGAACTTATCTTCGATCTGCTCCAGCCCTGCAGTGCGCAGCAGGTCGGTCAAGGCGATGGCGCTGCCGGCATCGGCCCGCAATGCCAGCTTGCCGTCGGCAAAAACCACATCGTCAGGTTTGGCCTTGGCAAAGCGCGAGTCCGGCAGGGCCTGGGCCAGGCGCAATAGACGCCCGCGCAGCTTTGCGCACACGCCATCCACTGCCGAGCCCACCGTGGTGACGTGCGAGGAGCCACCTTCGATCGGCGCAACCGGCAAGGTGGAGTCGCCAAGTTGAAACGTCACCTGCTCCAGGGGCAGGCCCAGCGCTTCGGCAGCGATCATCGCCATCACCGTATAGGTGCCGGTGCCGATATCGCTGGCTGCGCTGCTGACCACTAAACGGCCGTCGGCATGCAGCGCCGCATGTGCGCGCGCGAACATCTGCATCGCATCCCACTGCCCGGTGGCCATGCCCCAGCCCACCCACTCGCTGCCTTCCTTGCGCGCGCGCGGCTGCAGGGGGCGTTGCGCCCAACCGAAGCGCTCAGCCCCTTGCTCGTAACACTGGCGCAGCGCCTTGGTGGAGTAGGGCTTGTCGTCGGCCGGATTGACCTCGGCGTAGTTCTTCAGGCGCAGTGCCAACGGATCGATGCCGACCTCATAGGCCAACTCGTCCATCGCCACTTCCAGCGCATGCACACCATGCGCGGCGCCGGGCGCACGCATGTCGATGGGGCTGTATTGGTCCAGACTCACCAGCTTGTAGCCCAGGTGCACGTTGTCGCAGGCGTACAACTGACCGCTCCAGTTGACCACTACCTCCACGTAGTCTTCGATGCGCGAGGTTTCGGCGATGGCTTCATGCCAGACCGAGCGCAAGGTGCCGTCGCGATCTGCGCCGAGCTTGAGCCGCTGCAGCGTTTCCGGGCGGTGGCCGAAGGTGAACATCTGTTGTCGCGTCAGCACCACGCGCACCGAGCGATCCAGCAGGATCGACGCCATCACCGCCAGCGGCAACTGATACTGCGGGCGCAGCCCGGAGCCGAACGCGCCTCCCACGTACGGGTTGCGCACGGTCACCTTGCGCTTGCTCAGCCCGAACACGTGCGACACGTACCAGCGGCTGTTCTGCGAACCCTGGGTTTTGTCGTAAATGGTGAAATGGCCGTCGGCGTCGCGGATGACGGTGGAAGCGAACAATTCCATCGGGTTGTGGTGCTCGACGCCGCTGTAGTAGTCGGCCTGTACCTGGCACGCGGCATTGTCGAATGCGCTCTGCGGATCGCCCTTGTCCTTGGGCGGCGGCGAAAATCCGGCCTTCAGCGGCTTGGGCGCGTGTGCACGGTCCAGGTTGGTCATCAGGTTGGTGTCGTGCGGGTCCTGCAACAGCTCCACTTCCACCAAATGCGCGGCATGGCGCGCTGCTTCGAAGGTCTCGGCAACCACCAGCGCGATGGGCTGGCCGCTGTACAAGATCTTGTTGTCGTACAACGGACGGAACGGCGAGCCGGCCGGCGCCGTCATGTCCTTGTAGAACAGGTCCATGCCGCGCATGTGCGGGCGGTTTTCATGGGTGACGATCTCCAGCACGCCGGGGACTGCGCGTGCTGCATCCAGATGGAAGGCAACGATCTCACCCTTGGCAATGCTGCTGTTGACCACCACGCCATAGGCCAGGTCCGGCACCGGCCATTCGGCGGCATAACGCGCCTGGCCGGTGACCTTTGCGCGTCCGTCGATGCGCGTGACGCCGGTGCCGGTGGGGCGATAGCCGGTGCCGCTGTCGGCAACCGGCGGGGTCAGCGCGCTGTCGGACAGGTCAGGGATGCGTGCGTTCATGGCGATTCCTCCAGCGCACTGGTGCGCCCGCGGTTGTCGAGGGTGCCCTCGCGCGCAACGCTCAATGCGCGCACGATGGCGCGGCGTGCCAGCGGCAGCTTGAAGGCGTTCTCGCCCTGCGGTTGTGCACCCTGCAGCAGCGCATCGGCCAGGCGGCCGAAGGTGTCGGCAGTGGCCGGCTGGCCGACCAGCGTTGCCTCTGCATCGGCATTGCGCCAGGGTTTGTGGGCCACGCCGCCCAGTGCCACACGCACTTCGCGAATGCTGCCGTCGTCGGCCAGATCCAGGGCCGCTGCCACCGACACCAGCGCGAACGCATAGGAGAGGCGCTCGCGGATCTTGAGGTAGGCACTATGCGCAACGAAGCGCTGCGCATCGGGCAGATCGATATGCACGATCAATTCGTCCGGCGCCAAGGTGCTATCCAGTTCCGGGTGATCGCCAGGCAGACGGTGGAACTGCGCGAGCGGAATGTCGCGCTCGCCCTTGGCGCCCTGCACATGCACCACGGCATCCAGCGCGGCCAATGCCACGCACATATCCGATGGATGCGTGGCGATGCAATGCGCGCTGGTGCCGAGAATGGCGTTGTATTTGGTCAGCCCGCCAATGGCCGAGCAGCCGGTGCCCGGGTCGCGTTTGTTGCACGGGGTGGCATGGTCGTAGAAATACATGCAGCGCGTGCGCTGCAGCAGGTTGCCGCCATTGCTGGCCATGTTGCGAATCTGCGGCGAAGCGCCGGCCAGAATCGCCGCGCTCAGCAAGGGGTAACGCGTTTCCACCTCCGGGTGATACGCGGTGTCGGCATTGCGCGCCAACGCACCCAGGCGCAGGCCGCCGTCGGGTTGGGTGCTGATGCTGTCCAGCGGCAGCCGATTGATGTCGATCAAACTGCTGGGGCGCATCAGCTGCAGTTTCATCAAATCGGTCAGATTGGTGCCGCCGGCGATGAAGCGTACCGGTGCCTCGGAGGGCACCGGCTGCGTGTCGCCGCTGCGCACTGCAATGGCGCCAAGCGCCGCATCGACGGTGTCCGGGCGGGTGTAGGTGAGCGGAATCATGCCGGCACCGTCCCGGGCGTCCACGGAGTGGCCGCGCTGTCGCTGCTGTCGCTGGGCTTGCCCATCACCTCCATCACGGCATCGGTGATCTGCGGATAGGCACCGCAACGGCAGATATTGCCGCTCATCAGTTCACGTACCTGGTCGCGGTCGTGCGCCTTGCCTTCGTTGATCAAGCCCACGGCCGAGCACAGCTGCCCCGGAGTGCAGTAACCGCACTGAAATGCGTCGTTGGCGATGAAGGCGCGTTGCAGCGGATGCAGTGTGTCGCCATCGGCCAGCCCTTCGACGGTGGTGATGTCGGCGCCGTCCTGCATGACGGCCAGGGTCAGGCAGCTGTTGATGCGGCGGCCATCGACCAGCACCGTGCAAGCGCCGCATTGGCCATGGTCGCAACCTTTCTTGGTGCCGGTGAGGTCGAGGCGGTCGCGCAGCAGGTCGAGCAGGCTCACCCAGGCTTCGAGCTGCAAGTGATACGGCTGACCGTTGATGCGCAGGTTGACCGGGTAGGTCGGCGCACTGGTGGTGGCAGTGGCCGGCGCCGTGTCATGGGCAGTGGCGGGTGTGGCAGTCATGCGAACCCCGTGGCGATGGCTGAGGAGAAGGACCACCACCTTGACGGCGCTGTGGTCAACGCAAAGTGACCACGGCTGCGATTGGCACCGATACGACGCGGCGTACACGCATTCAGGAGCGGCATCGTGATCGCTGCACGCTCGTGCCTGCATGGCGCGAGCGTGCAGGCGGGCACTGTGTGGAGTGTCACGCGGTGCGCTGAATGTGTCAGCTTTGCGCATGCGTCGTGGTGCTGGTGTCCCAGCTGTTGCGACGTGCCGCCATTATCCTGGCGGCATGAAGACGAGGTGGCAGCAGTGAGCCGGCGTGGTGGTAGTGCGGATCTTCCCTTGCATGGAGGCCGCGTTCCGCGTTGGTTGGGTGAGCGGATGACGCGGCTTGGCGCAGTGATGTGCGAGGCGATCGTGCACAGCTATGGGCGCGATGAATTGTTGCGGCGGCTTGCGCACCCGTTCTGGTTTCAGTCGTTCGGTGCGGTCATGGGCATGGACTGGCATTCGTCCGGCATTACCACCAGCGTGATCGGCGCGCTCAAGCGTGGGTTGACGCCACTGTCCGGCGAACTGGGCATTCATGTCTGTGGCGGGCGCGGCCGGCATTCGCGTGCCACGCCTTCGGAGTTGCTGGCCGTGGGCGATGCGGTCGGGTTGGACGGCGCCGCATTGGCACAGGCCAGCCGCCTGGTCGCCAAGGTGGACAGCGCCGCCGTGCAGGACGGTTTCGATCTGTATCTGCACGGCTTTATCGTCAGCGACGATGGCCGCTGGGTGGTGGTGCAGCAAGGCATGCATGGGCAGCGCAAGCAGGCACGCCGATATCACTGGCTCTCCGAAGGCCTGAGCAGTTTTGTGGATGCGCCGCATGCTGCCATCGATGGCGCGCATCAAGGCAACATCGTCAATCTCGCCGACCACCGCGCCGCTGCCTCGCGCGATGCGCAGGTGGCACTGCTGCGCAGCACCGCGCCGGACCGGCTGGCACAGCAGTGGCAACGGATTGCGGGTGTGGAGGCGCCTGCGGCGCAAGGTCCGCTCACCGGCGATCTGTTCGCCGTGCACGCCTGGGACCCGGCACAGCAACCGCACCTGTGCATGCCCGACCATCATGACGTGCGCAGCGAAAACGTGATCACACGACGGCTGCACGCCAGCTTGGCCGCCGCTGCCGAAGCGGGGCCGCGCGATTTCACCGCGCTGCTGCAAGTGCCCGGCGTGGGTGCGCGCACCTTGCGCTCGCTGGCGATGGTGGCCGAGGTGATGCACGGCACGCCATGCCGTTTCAGCGACCCGGCACGCTTTTCGCTTGCGCATGGCGGCAAGGACCGGCAACCGTTCCCGGTGCCCACACGCGTGCTCGATCACACCATCGGCGTACTCAAGCAAGCGATGCAGCAGGCCAGACTGGGCAACGACGAACGCTTGCAGGCGATTGCGCGGCTTGACGCGCAGGCGCGTCGGCTCGAAGCCAGCGCGCAAGGGCCGACGGTGGACGACTACATCGCGCAGGAACGTCGCGATTCGCATCGCTATGGCGGGCGTAGCGTATTCGGGTGGGAACCGGCGCCGGAGGATGCGCGCGAGGTGCAGCCGACCCAAGCGCATGCAGGTCGCCGATGAGCGTGCGCGCGCCTGGCAGCACGCCAGTGGCCATCGACGGACGTTGCTTCACCTATGTGTTCCCATGCCAGTGGGAAGACCATTGCAAGATCGGTTTCTCGCGCGATCCGCTGGGGCGCATCGGTAGCCTGCATCCGCGCTGGTTCGATTTTTTCGATCTGGAGCACGGGCTGCTGGTGGAAACCGAGCGCGAGCGCGATGCGCGCGATCTCGAACTGCAACTGCGGCGCCCGCTGCTTGCGCACAACGCACCGGCACCGATGGCGATCCGCGCAGTGGCCGGTGGGCATACCGAATGGTTTCGGGGCGTGGGCGAGGCATTGCAAGGTGCAGTCGCGCAACTGCAGCAGGGCGGGTATCGCGTGTTCGTGTTGCGCGACTGGCTGCAGGCGGCGATGGCCCAGCGTATCGATCGCCTCTACGACTGGGCCGCGGTGCAGTTGAGTGCGGACGAACTGGATGGCCTGGTCGGCCCCACGCCAGCACAACGTGCGCTGCGCGATGTACTCGATGGTTACCGCGCATTGGATCTTCCCGTGCAGGCACATGTGCCCGAACATATTTGGGCCTGGTATTGCCGCAACGGCTGAGCATGTTGCCAGCACGTTGACGTGCGTCGCCTCAGCATCGCCTCAACCCTGAGGAGTGCCTTATGCAGATTGCACAACTGACATTGACCGACGCGTTCAAGGTGCTGTTTTCGGTGCGCCAGGTGCAAGCTGCCGAAATGGCGATTGCACCGGGCCAGGGCGAGGGCGGGCCAGACAATCGCCACCGTGGTGCCGATCAATGGCTGTACGTGGTGGACGGCACCGGCGAGGCGGTGATCGAGGGGCAGACGCATGCACTGCAGGCCGGTAGCCTGATCGCCATCGAGCGCGGTGAAACCCATGAGATCCGCAATACCGGGAGCACACCGTTGAAGACGGTCAATTTCTATCACCCGCCTGCCTACGATGCCCAAGGCGAACCCTTGCCAGCCGGTGAGGGGGCGTGATCGCTGGCGGTTTCGCATGTCGTTGAGTGGATCGGTCACGGCGCGGGTGCATGACCTGGAAAAAGCGGCAGGCAGGCTTCAACGCCAGGTGAGCACCGCGCCCACTGCGCATTGACGCGGCGCTTGTTACATCGAGTTGCCATCCACAACAGGGGAAGTGCCATGCCACAGGCCAAGACACGCCGCGCTGCTGCCAAGGACAAGCGCGAAGGAAAATCGGCCAGCACCCAGGCCGGCGAATATGTCAAAGAAGAAATCGACCAGGTGCGCGACGGCGCGCATGGTGTGAAAAGTACCAAGCAGGCCATTGCGATCGGCTTGTCCAAGGCGCGCCGCGATGGCGTGGACGTTGCCCCGCGCAGTTCCGCGTCCAGGGCCACCAAGAAAAAAGCCGCGCAGGACAAGGCAGCGGCAACCTCCAAAAAGCCGGTGTCGCCTACGCGCTCGGCCGGTGCCAAGAAAGCCCTCAAGACCGCCAGCAAGGGCACTACCGCCAAGAAGACGGTAGGCAAAAAGGCGTTGTCCAAACAGACCACGGGTGCCGCAAAAAAGCGCACTGCCAGCGACCGTTCGACGGCAGCAAAGAAGGCGGCCAAGACCAAGGGCCCGGCAGTACGCAAGGCCGCCGCAAAGAAAGCCGCGGCAACGCGCAAGCGTGCCGAGTAAGAGCATCTGTGCCATGCAGCGACGTCAGTGCTGACTGGTTGCGGCGTGTGGATCCAAGACTGCGCGTGCAAATGCCAGACAAGCGCGTCGCGTGCCACAGTCCTGTTTTCAGCCGTAGTGGCCCTGCGGTTCGTGTACATGCGTGTCCGCGCGCAAACGCACGCGAGGTCGCAGCCATTGCGCAAACGTCGCTTCGCTCCACGCGCCATCGGCTAGGCCCATCATGGCAACGTATTTCTCTTCCTGCGAAGCGATGAGTTCGGCGCCGTTGAGTAGCAAAAAAACCCGATAACACACATGGGCAGTCCGTTTGTTGCCATCTACGAACGGATGATTGCGCGCCAGCCCGTAGGCCAGGCTGGCCGTCAGCTCTACAAGATCGGGTGGAGGATCGCCGTAGGAAAAAAGTTGCTGCGGGCGTGCCAGTGCCGAGGCCAAGAGTGCCTCGTCGCGCACTCCGCTTGCGCCGCCGTGCTCGCTCAATTGACGTTCGTGGATCGCCAATGCAAGTGCGTGCGTGATCCAGACCAGCATGCGCGTGTTCACTTGGCTAGCTTGTTCAGCACTTGGCGATCCTCGCGCATCACCTGCTCGGCCACATCCATCTGCGCGGCCAACGTCGGGTCGAATGCGGTCAGCCTGATGCCGTCGGGCGTTTCCAGTGCATAGAGTTCGTCGCCCTTTCCAAGCCGCAGGCGGGCCAGCAGTTCCTTGGGCAGGATGATGCCGGCGGAATTGCCGATGGCGGTGATCTTGAGCTTCATGGCGGCATCTCGCGTTATTACGAAGGTTATAACCCTGTCGTCAGCCAGTCGCAAGTGGCGTGCTGAAGCGGCTCAGCACGCCAGTCTCGCCTGCTGCGATCGGTTGGTGTACAAATGTACACCTTGTCCCGTCCTGCTGCCTCGCCCCGATGCCATCGCTTCCCCCCCAACGTGCCGCCGTGCTGGCGTTCCTGCAGGAGCAGGCCCTGGCGGGCGTCTCGCCCAGTCTGGCCGAGATCGCGCAGGCCTTCGGGTTTGCCTCGCGCAATGCCGCACAAAAGCACGTGCAGGCGCTGGCCGACGCCGGATTGATCGAGCTGCTGCCCAATCAGAAACGTGGCATCCGTGTACCGGGAGGCGCCGGTCGCGATGCATTGCTGGCCTTGCCGGTGCTGGGGCGAGTGGCAGCAGGTCTGCCGATCGGTGCGGATATCGGCCTGGAGCGTCAGCTCTGGCTGGACCGCGCGCTGTTTTCGCTGCGCCCGGATTATCTGTTGCAGGTGCAGGGCGATTCGATGATCGATGACGGCATTCTGGATGGCGACCTGGTGGGCGTGCATCGCAGCAACGAGGCGCGCGACGGACAAATCGTGGTGGCGCGGGTGGATGGCGAAATCACCATCAAGCGCCTGGAGCGCGGCGCCGAACGGATCCGCCTGCTGCCGCGCAATCGCGCGCATGCGCCGATCGTGGTGGCGGCCGATGCCGACTTCGCGATCGAAGGGCTGTACTGCGGCCTGATCCGGCAGGGCTGACATGAGCCAGGAGCCGGCGCGCATCAGACAGGACGGCAATGCGGCCGTGGCACTGCCGTTGGACGCCCTGCTGGCCGCGCGCACGGTCTGGCGTGCAGGCCAGGGCACGGCCACCGCCAATGGCGGTGAATCCACCGGGCATGTGGCATTGGATGCATTGCTTCCCGATGGCGGCTGGCCGCGGCGTGCCTTGACCGAATTGTTGTTGCCTGCGCATGGCATCGGCGAGATCGCCTTGTTGCTGCCCACGCTGGCACGCATGACCGCCAGCAGCAGCCGGGTGGTATTGGTGGCACCGCCGTTCATTCCCTACGCGCCGGCCTGGCAGGCGGGCGGGGTGGTGCTGGAGCATCTGGAAGTGGTGCAGGCCGAGCCGCGCGAAGCGTTATGGGCGTTCGAACAATGCCTGCGCAGCGGCGCATGCGCTGCGGTACTGGGCTGGCCGCAGACCGGCGATGCGCGTGCGCTGCGCCGGTTGCAGGTGGCGGCCGATAGCGGCAATTGCTGCGCGTTCGCACTGCGCGACCGCCGTCATGCGGTGAATGCATCGCCGGCGGCCTTGCGGCTGGAATTCCTGCCCGAGCGCGATGCCTGGCAGGTGCGCAAATGCCGGGGCGGGCAGGTGCCGTCGCAGCCGTTGCGGCTGGCGCATTGAGGCGCGCGCATGTTGTGGGCCTGCATATTGCTGCCGCAGCTGGCGCTGGACGCCGTCCTTCGGCGTCTGGAAGAACCGCAGGCGCCACTGGCGCTGGTGGAAGGCCCGGCGCAGCTGCGCAGCCTGCATTCGGTCAATGCTGCCGCTGGCGCAGCTGGGTTGAAGGCCGGCATGCGGCTATCGGCGGCGCATGCCTTGATGACGCAGGTACGCACCATCGATTACGACGCGCAAAACGAAGCGCGCACGCAGCGGTTTCTTGCGGCCTGGGCGTATCGGCATAGTTCGCTGGTCAGCCAGCAGTGGTCGCGCGCCATCGTGCTGGAAGCCGGTGCCAGCTTTCGCCTGTTCGGCCCCTGGCCGCGCTTCGAGCGTCGCCTGCGCGATGAGCTGCAGGCCTTGGGCTTCCAGCACCGACTTGCGCTGGCGCCCACGCCGCGCGCCGCGCGCGTGCTGGCTGGGCTGCGCGACGGCATGGTGGTGACGCAATTGCCGGCCCTGCACAGCACGCTCGACAAGGTGCCTGTACGCCGCGCTGCATTGCCTGACGATGCCGGCGAGCGCCTGCAGCACATGGGCGTGCGCACGCTCGCGGCGGTGCGCGGCCTGCCGCGTGACGGGTTGCGCCGGCGGTTTGGTGCGGGCCTGCTCGATCATCTGGATCGCCTCTACGGGCAGGTCGACGACCCACTGGAGTGCTACGCGCCGCCAGACCACTTCGACCACCGCGTGGAGCTGGGCTATGAGGTGGAAACGCATCTAGCGCTGCTGTTTCCGTTGCGCCGGCTGATCGGCGACCTGTGCACGTATCTGTCCATTCGCGATGGCGGCGTGCAGCGGTTTTTATTGCGCCTGGAGCATGAAGAAGGCGCGACCGATGTGGAGATCGGTCTGCTCACGCCGGAACGCGCGCCCACCTTGCTGTTCGAGCTGGCCCGCAACCGGCTGGAGCGGGTGGAGATTCCGCGGCCGGTGGTGGCGATGCGCTTGCTGGCACGGCAGCTGCCACCGTTCGTACCGGCCATGCGCGACCTGTTCGATCAGCGCGCGCAGCAATCGGTGGAGTGGCCGCAACTGCGCGAGCGCCTGCGTGCACGGCTTGGCGATGACGCGGTCTATCGCGTGTTGCCGGCCGACGACCCGCGCCCGGAGCGCGCGTGGCGTCGCGCCATCGGCGATGCGGTGCGCGAAGCCGCTGCGCCGCCGCGTCCGCCGCGCCCCACCTGGTTGCTGCCGCAGCCGGTGCCGCTGCACGACCCGCACCTGCGCATCGTGTCCGGCCCGGAACGGCTGGAAAGCGGTTGGTGGGACGACGATGAAGCCCGTCGCGATTACTACGTGGTGGAGACTGCGCGCGGCCGGCGTGGTTGGGCCTTCGCCGCGCCCGGTCGGGTGGACGGCTGGATGCTGCATGGATGGTTCGCGTGAGCGCGCGTATGTTCGCGCGGTATCGGAGCAGGTACCGGCTGTCTGGTGGTTGCGGCTGGGGCGCGCGTGGCCGATGCCAGGGCTGCAGGCAAGAGCAGCAGCATCTGCAACGGCGCGATCTGCTGCGCATTGCAAAAACCGTCTGGCGCAGCGCGCTGTTGAAGGCAGCCGTCCATGAGCTGGGATGACGCCATCGATGGCGTAGACCGCGACACGCCCGGCGGGCGCATGCCGCGCGCCTGGAATGTGGCCGCACGGTTGCGCGCGGCCAACGACGACATCAGCCATGCGCACGTTGCCGATGGCTTGCCCGCCTATGCCGAGCTGCACTGCCTGTCGGACTTCTCGTTCCTGCGTGGCGCCTCCAGCGCCGAACAGCTGTTCGTGCGCGCACAACACTGCGGCTACAGCGCCTTGGCCATCACCGACGAATGCTCGCTGGCCGGCATCGTGCGTGGCCTGGAAGCGTCGCGCGCCACCGGGGTGCGGTTGATCGTCGGTAGCGAATTCGCCCTGGTCGATGGCACCCGCTTCGTGCTGCTGGTGGAAAACGCGCACGGTTACCCGCAGCTGTGCGGGTTGATCACCACCGCGCGGCGCGCGGCCAGCAAGGGCGCTTATCGCTTGGGGCGGGCCGAGGTGCAAGCGCAGTTTCGCGATGTGGCGCCGGGCGTGTTTGCACTGTGGCTACCCGGCGCGCAGCCGCAGGCAGAGCAGGGTGCCTGGTTGCAACAAGTCTTCGGCGAGCGGGCGTTTCTGGCAGTGGAATTGCATCGCGAACAGGACGATGTCGCACGCCTGCAGGTCCTGCAAGCGCTGGCGCAGCAGTTGGGCATGACCGCGTTGGCCAGCGGCGATGTACATATGGCGCAGCGTCGCGAGCGCATCGTGCAAGACACCTTGACCGCCATCCGCCACACGCTGCCGCTGGCCGAATGCGGCGCACACCTGTTCCGCAATGGCGAGCGCCATCTGCGCACCCGGCGCGCGTTGGGCAATATCTACCCGGATGGGTTGTTGCAGGCCACGGTGGAGCTGGCGCAACGCTGCACCTTCGACATTTCCAAGCTCCAATACACCTATCCCAGAGAATTGGTGCCGCAGGGGCATACGCCTGCCAGTTATCTGCGTCAGCTCACTGAAGCCGGGATGCGGGAGCGCTGGCCGGATGGGGTGCCGAAGAAAATACGCGACGACATCGAGAACGAATTGGCGTTGATCGCCGAACTGGAATACGAGGCTTTCTTTCTCACGGTACAGGATGTGGTGCGGTTTGCGCGTTCCAAAGACATCCTGTGCCAGGGGCGTGGATCTTCAGCAAATTCGGCAGTCTGCTATGCACTGAGCATCACCTCGGTTGATCCGAGCAAGACGCGATTGTTGATCTCGCGCTTCTTGTCCAAGGCGCGTAACGAGCCGCCGGACATCGACGTGGATTTCGAGCACGAACGCCGCGAGGAGGTGTTGCAATACGTCTACGCCAAATACGGGCGCGAACGCGCAGCGCTGGCGGCGACGGTGATCTGCTATCGCGGCAAGAGCGCGGTGCGCGACGTGGCCAAGGCCTTCGGTCTGCCACCGGACCAGATTGCCTTGCTGGCCAATTGCTATGGCTGGGGCAATGGCGAAACACCGATGGAACAGCGCATCGAAGAAGCCGGCTTCGATCTGGCCAACCCGCTGATCAACAAGATCCTGCTCGTGACAGACCACCTGCGCGATCACCCACGGCATCTGTCGCAGCACGTGGGCGGATTCGTCATCTCCGACGAGCCGTTGTCGTTGCTGGTACCGGTGGAAAATGCCGCGATGGCCGACCGCACCATCATCCAGTGGGACAAGGACGATCTGGAAACCATGAAGCTGCTCAAGGTCGATTGCCTGGCCCTGGGCATGCTGACCTGCATTCGCAAGACGCTGGACCTGGTGCGTGGCCACCGTCATCGCGACTACACGTTGGCGACCTTGCCGGATGAGGATGCGGCGACCTACAAGATGATCCAGCGCGCCGATACGGTCGGCGTGTTCCAGATCGAGTCGCGTGCGCAGATGGCCATGCTGCCAAGGCTCAAACCGGCAGAGTTCTACGACCTGGTCATCGAAGTGGCGATCGTGCGCCCTGGCCCGATCCAGGGCGACATGGTGCATCCGTACCTGCAACGTCGCAAGGACAAGAGCCTGATCAACTATCCCTCCGAAGGCGTAGAGCAAATTCTCGGGCCGACATTGGGGATTCCGCTGTTCCAGGAGCAGGTCATGGAGTTGGTGATCCACGCCGGCTACGACCCTGACGAGGCCGACAAGCTACGCCGTTCGATGGCGGCCTGGCGCCGCGGTGGCGACATGGAATCGCATCGCGTGCGCATTCGCGCATTGATGGAAGGCAAAGGCTACGCCTCCAGCTTCATCGACCAGATTTTCGAACAGATCAAGGGTTTCGGTTCCTACGGTTTTCCGCAGAGCCATGCCGCCTCGTTTGCCAAGCTCGTCTACGCCAGCTGCTGGCTCAAACGCCACGAGCCGGCCGCCTTCGCCTGCGGGCTGCTCAACGCGCAGCCGATGGGTTTCTATTCGGCCAGCCAGATCGTGCAGGATGCGCGCCGCGGCAGCCCCGAGCGCGAGCGTGTGGAGGTGCTGCCGGTGGATGTATTGCACAGCGACTGGGACAACACCCTGGTCGGCGGCCGGCCGTGGCGCAGCGCTGCCGATCCCGGCGAACAACCGGCGATCCGGCTGGGCATGCGGCAGGTCGCCGGACTGTCGCAAGTGGTGGCGCAGCGCATCGTTGCCGCACGCACGCAGCGGGCGTTCGCCGATATCGGCGATCTGTGCCTGCGCGCCGCACTCGACGAAAAAGCACGCCTGGCATTGGCAGAAGCCGGCGCTCTGCACGGCATGGTGGGCAACCGCAACGCCGCGCGCTGGGCAATGGCCGGCGTGGAGGCGCGCCGCCCCCTGTTGCCGGGCAGCCCGGAGGAGCGCCCGGTGGCGTTCGAGGCGCCGCGCGCCGGCGAAGAAATCCTTGCCGATTACCGCTCGGTCGGCCTGAGTCTGCGCCAGCACCCGATGGCGCTGCTGCGCCCGCAGATGCGCCAGCGGCGCATCCTGGGCCTGCGCGAATTGCAGGGCCGCCGCCATGGCAGCGGCGTGCATGTGGCCGGCCTGGTTACCCAGCGCCAGCGCCCGGCCACCGCCAAGGGCACCATCTTCGTCACCCTGGAAGACGAGCAGGGCATGATCAACGTCATCGTCTGGTCGCACCTTGCGCTGCGTCGCCGCCGTGCGCTACTGGAATCGCGCCTGCTCGCCGTGCGCGGTCGCTGGGAACGCGTGGACGGCGTAGAGCATCTCATCGCCGGCGACCTGTACGACCTCAGCAACCTGCTCGGCGACATGCAGCTGCCCTCGCGCGATTTCCATTGACGCTTTTTAGGTGCATGGATTGCTGCTAGATTTCGCCATCGGTTTGCCTACAACACGGAGTCGTACATGCGGAAATGGATCATTCCTGCGGCCTTGGTGCTGCTGATGGCGGCCGGCACTGCCACGGCCCAGGTGGATGTCGGCGCCTATATCAAGAAGGACAAGTTCGCCGACATCAAGCTATCGCCCAGCGGCGCGTATTTCGCCGCGACCGTGCCGATGGAAGACAAGACCGCCCTTGCGATCATGCGGCGTTCGGACAACAGCATCGGCGCCACCTTCGTGCTGGAAAAAAACACCTACGTGAGCGATTTCGCCTGGGTCAGCGACACCCGCGTGTTGATCTCCATTGCACAGAAGTACGGCTTGCTCGACAAGCCGCTGCCGACCGGCGAGCTGTATGCCATCAATGCCGATGGCATCGGAGCCGAGTTGCTGGTGGGTTACCGCGCACGCGGCACCGGCCTTGGCACCAACATCAAGGTCAAGAAGACCGAAGCGGTGGCCGCATTCCTGACCGATCCCTTGCCCGACGACGACCGCAGCGTGATCGTGGCGATCTGGCCGATGTCGGGGCAGGATCCTTATACGCGCGCAGAAAAGCTCGACGTCACCACCGGCCGCCGCCTCCCGCTGGCGCGTGCGCCGATTCAGCGCGCCAGCTTCACCACCGACCATCATGGGCAGGTGCGCTTTGCGCAGGGGGCGGGCTCGGACAACGTCAGCAAGCTGTATTACCGCAAGGGCGCGGGCGACGAATGGGCGCTGATCAATGACGAGCAGGTCAGTGGCCATGTCGAAACACCGCTGGGTTTTTCGCAAGACGAGCGCATTGCGTACTTGCGCGTGCAAAGTGCCGACGGCCCCGATGCGATCGTCGGCTGGGACATCCAGGCCAATCGCCGTGAGCAGGTATTGCGCGACGCGGTGGCCGACCCACTGGAGATCATCTACCGCAACGGCACCACCATCCCGGTCGGCGCCATTTTCATGGCCGACCGTCCCCGCACCCGCTTTTTCGACGAGCATGGGGCACAGGCGCGGATGTATCACAGCCTGGAGGCGGCCTTTGCCGGCAATGCGGTGCGCGTGACCTCCAGCACCAAAGACGGTCGCTACGTGATGCTTGAAGCCTATTCGGGCAGCAACCCTGGCGATTTCTACGTGTTCGATACGCAACAGAACAAAGCCCAGCATGTGATCAGTCGGCGCGACTGGTTCGACCCCGAGCGCACGGCCACCGTGCAGCCGATTGCACTGCAGGCACGTGACGGGGTGCCACTGCATGGGTATCTCACGCTGCCGCGCAGCGGGGGCGACAAACATCTGCCAATGGTGGTGATGCCCCATGGCGGTCCCTTCGAGATCTTCGACAGCTGGCAGTTCGACGACGATGCGCAACTGCTGGCGCAAGCGGGTTATGCGGTGCTGCAGATCAATTTCCGCGGCTCTGGCAATTATGGGCGCCACTTCCAGCACGCCGGCGCGCGTCAGTGGGGCGGCACCATGCAGGACGATGTGACCGATGCAACGCGTTGGGCGATTGACCAGGGGTATGCGGACGCACGCAAGATCTGCATCTTTGGCGCCAGTTACGGTGCGTACGCAGCCCTGATGGGTGCGGCCAAGGAATCGGGCCTGTATGCGTGCGCGGCCGGGTATGTGGGCGTCTACGACTTGCCGATGATGTTCACCAGCGGCGATATCCAGAAGCGCGGTTCCGGCGAGAACTATCTCAAGCAATGGTTGGGCGATCCGGCCACCCTGGCCGCGCGTTCGCCGGTCAGTCTGGCCAGGCAGATCAAGGTGCCGGTGTTTCTGGCTGCAGGGGGCGAAGACGAGCGCGCGCCCATCCAGCACAGCAAGCGAATGGAAGCAGCGTTGCGCCAGGCCGGCACCCAAGTGGAAACGCTGTACTTCGACACAGAAGGCCACGGCTTCTACACCGAGCCCCATCGACGCGCGTTCTACACCCAGCTGTTGGCGTTTTTATCCAAATCGCTGGGTGGCGCCAAGGCCGACTGAGGGTCACCGAGACGGTCGCCTCGTCGAACTGTCCAGTTCGCTTGCCTCTCCTGTCAGTTGGGCCACGCGGTGAGGCAGTGCGCTGTACAGACCCAGCCAGAAGCCTGAGTGAATCATCCTGCCGTCGGTCATTGGCAGTGAACCGGTCCGTGCTACACCATGCAGGTCCGCGCAGCCGCGCTGGCTTGTCTTTCACCCACGAGGCGATCATGAAGTTGGAGGCGTTGTTCGACCAGTTGCACACCTTGCCCACCGTGCCCAAGGTGGCGCAAGACCTGATCCGTCAATTCGACGATCCGCAGACCGATATCGATACGCTGGCGCATAGTATCGAGCGCGATCCGGTGATTGCCGCCAAAGTGTTGCGGCTGGCCAATTCGGCGCGCTTCCATGGCCTGCGCGATTCCACCAGCGTGGAAGACGCGGCCATGCGGCTGGGCTTCAATACCCTGCGCACCCTGGTGCTGGCGTCGGCGATGACGGGCGCGTTCCGGGCTGGCCCGGGCTTCGACCTCAAGGCCTTCTGGCGGCACAGCTTCGAAGTGGCCGGCATCTGCCGCCTGCTGGCGCGCCAGCAGGGGTTGGACCCGGAGACGGCCTTCACCTGCGGGATGATGCACAACATCGGCGAGCTCTTGATCCAGTCCGGTGCGCCGGAATACGCCAGCCGCATCAATCACGAAACCTCCTCTGCCGGTCATGCGGCCGAAGAAACCCTGCAACTGGGCTTCGGCTACCCGGAAGTTGGGGCCGAGCTGGCACGGCGCTGGCAACTGCCCGTGGTGATCCAGCAAGCCATCGCGTACCAGGTCCGGCCCGCCGCGGCCCCGGACGGGGCACGCATGCCATTGCTGGTGGCCCAGGCGGTACTGGTCTGCGATGCGCTGCATGCACATGGCGGCGCCACCGCGGCGGCATTGGAAGCGATACGCAGCCCGCTGATGGACGGCGTGGATCTGGACGCGTTGTTCGCCGCGCTGCCGGAGGTCATCGAGGCCGATCGCGCCTTTGCCGAGTTGCTGCACTAACCCTCGGCAGGATGCGCTGCTACGTCATTCCCGGCGTAGCGGCGCACGCGCACTCTTCTGCGCCTGGCGTCGCACGCGCGGTGTCGGGCTGTTGCCGTGCAGTGATCGCCGCGCCGGGCGCAGATCCCGGCAGGCGCGTTAGCGCAATAACATCCACCCGGCAGCAGCTGACGCCAGTTGCACGGCGCGGCGCACCTGTATCGACGCTGGGGGTGAGCGTGGTTCGAAACGTGCCCGCGTCCTCAACAGCCAACGCGCCGGATACCGCTGCGATCGGACAGATTGCAACCCAGCCGGCAGCGCGTGCGTCGGGTTGCCCCTGCGACGTCCACCCGCCATCGCACGCACACTGTCACGCCGCGCCGCAGCTGGACTCGCGTGGACGCAGGCGCTAGCGTGGTGCGGATTTTTTGCCTACAGGGGAATGCCCAATGAGCCACGACGCGCAGCCGCGCCAGCTCACCTTCCGTGCCGTCGCGCTGGCCATCGTGCTGGCGGTCGTGCTTTCGGCCGCCAATGCCTACCTCGGCCTGTTCGCCGGCCTGACCATCGCCACCGCCATCCCGGCGGCCGTCGTGTCGATGGGTGTGCTGCGCCTGCTGGGCGGTGGCACCATTCTGGAGAACAACATCGTCCAGACCGGTGCGTCGGCCGGCTCGTCGATCGCGGCCGGGGTGATCTTCACCATCCCCGCGCTGGTGATCATGGGCTACTGGCCGGACTTCAAGTACTGGTGGGTGCTCGGCATCGCCGGCATGGGCGGCCTGCTTGGCGTGTTGTTCTCGGTGCCGTTGCGTCGCTCGATGATCGTTGAAGACCCGCTGCCGTTCCCCGAAGGCAAGGCGGCGGCCGAAGTGCTCAAGGCCGGCGAAAATCCCGGGCCGGGCCTGAAGATCCTGGCCATCTCCGGCGCCATCGGTGCGCTGGTCAAGCTGGCTGCGGCCAGCGGCCTGCGCGTGATTCCCGACACCTGGGCGCAGGCCACCTACCTGGGCAGCAGCCGGCTGGTGGGCTATATCGGCACCAACCTGTCGCCGGCGCTGCTGGGCGTGGGCTACATCGTCGGGTTGAACGTGGGCATCGTGGTGCTGTCCGGCTCGATCCTGTCCTGGCACATCGCCATCCCGCTGTACCAGCAGTTCTTCATGGGCTCGGACCCGGCCCTGGCGCAGAGCCTGGTCGATGCGTCGGCTGCCGATGCAGCGTTCGGCATCTGGGGCGCGAAGATTCGCTACCTGGGTGTCGGCGCGATGTTGATCGGTGGCGTGTGGACCTTGTTCTCGCTGCGGAAATCGCTGTTTTCCGGCGTCAAGAGCGGCTTTGCCGCTGCGCGCAAGAGTGGCGGCGGCGTGGTTGCAGAGACCGAGCGCGATCTGCCGATGAAGTGGATGCTGGTGGCGCTGGTGCTGTGCACGCTGCCGCTGCTGGGCCTGTATCAGGCCATCGTGCAGCAGTGGCATGTGTCGATCCCGATGACCATCATCATGATCGTGGCCGGCTTCCTGTTCGTGTCCGTTTCGGGCTATCTGGCCGGTTTGATCGGCTCTTCCAACAACCCGGTGTCGGGCATCACCATCTCCACCATCCTGTTCGCCTCGGCGGTGCTGGTGTTGCTGCTCGGCAAGAGCGGCCTGGTGCCGGTGGGTATCGGCGCTGCACCGCTGGGCGCAGTGGCCGCGATCATGATCGGTGCGGTGGTGTGCTGCGCGGCGGCGGTGGGCGGGGACAACCTGCAGGATCTCAAGGCCGGTTATCTGGTCGGTGCCACACCGTGGAAACAGCAGCTGATGCTGGGTATTGGCGCGTTCTCGTGCGCGTTGATCATGGCGCCGGTGCTGAACCTGCTGGCTCAAGCCTACGGCATCGGCCCAGCAACGCCACAGCATCCCAACTCGCTGGGCGCGCCGCAGGCGACGCTGATGGCCTCGGTGGCCAAGGGCCTGTTCGGTGGCCAGCTGCCGTGGAGCATGATCGCGATCGGTGCCGGCGTGGGCGCGGCCATCATCGCGCTGGACGAATGGTTGAAGGCCAACGGCAAGCGCTTCCGTGTACCGGTGCTGGCCGCGGCCATCGGCATCTATCTGCCGCTGGAACTGATGGTGCCGATCTTCCTCGGCGGCCTGATCGCGCATCTGGTGGAGCGCTTCCACAACATCCGTGCCGACGACGAAGACGGCCGTGACCGCGTGCATCGCCCGGGCGTGCTGTTTGCCGCTGGCCTGATCACCGGCGAGGCGTTGATGGGCATCGCCATTGCGGTGCCGATCGTGTTGTCCAGCCGCGCCGACGTGCTGGCATTGCCGGCCGCGCTGCAGCTCAACCAGTGGGTCGGCCTGGCGATTCTGGCCCTGGTCGGCTGGCTGCTGTATCGCGTTGGCAAGCGCGGCGAACAGGCCGCCTGAGTGTGATGCCAGATGGCGCATGCGCCCCGCATGCGCCATCTGCAAGCGGCGCCTGGTGGCGTGCGCAGCTTGATCCAGCACAGCTGTGAGGGAACGGGAAACAGCTGTCTGGGCCGCCGGGCTTTACCTGGCGAAGGCATGCCAGCGCTGCAATGGCGCCAGGTCCTGCGCACGATGGAGCTCGATTCGCCGTTTCGATTGCATCGCTGCCACTGCGTCCTGCACACCGCATGCAACCGTGCAGCACTGCCGCATGCGGGCATCGCGGCCTGCACAGCCACCCGCTAACCCGCCATTCAGATTCAATGTCTTTGCGCCGGCTTTACGCCCTGCGCAACTGCCGTGCATAGCGACTTTATGCCGCTGCTGCTTATCGTGCCGTCTCCCGCACAACGGTGCGCCACGAGTGCTGCATGCTGGACTGATCTGATCCCAACCACCCGGTAGACCGTGGTGCGCTCATGCGCTGTGCATGACGCCGCAACGCCAGGCAAGTGTCTGGCAGTGCAAGCCCGCGCACTTCCCTGCAGTGGGCGTGTGCATCGCATCGCGACCGCACCGACGCCGCCCGAAAAAACCGCAGTTGCGGCACCGTTGACCAAGCGCAGCGCCGCCATACCGCGCGTCGTAACGCACCACCTCCCACTCTTCAACGCGGCACGGTCATGCGATTCGTGCCGCGCTTTGCCCTGGAATCACCGCAATGCCCACCATCACCTCGCGCTCGCCTTCCCGCAAGACACTGCTCGCCGTCATCGTTACGACAGCACTGAGCAGCCTCGCAGTTCAGGCGCAGGCGCAAGACGCCACCGACGCGGCGCTTTGCACCGATCGGCCGACCAAGGCCAATGCCACCTGCACCGTGCCGGCTGGCGAGTGGCAGCTGGAAACCGACATCGGCAATTACACGCGCGACAGCCAGCCCGGCACACGCACAGAGACGGCGTACTTCACCAATCCCACGCTCAAGTACGGCGTCAGCGACCGCATCGATCTGCAACTCAACTGGGCGCCGCAGCTACAGGTCAAGACCACCGACCGCGCCACCGGCGCGCGCAGCAGCCTGAGCGGCGGCGGCGATCTCTATCTGCGCATGAAGGCGCGTGTGTACGAGAGCGACACCGCCAGCGTGGCGCTGCTGCCATTCGTCAAGGCACCCACCGCGCGTACCGGCCTGGGCAACGACACCTGGGAAGGCGGCCTGGCGCTGCCGGTCAACTTCGTGCTGCCCAGCAGCTTCTCGCTGACGTTCGGTCCGGAACTGGATTGGTTGGCCGACAGCGATGGCAGCGGCAAGCATGTGGCCATCGTCAACGTGATCAATCTGGCGCGCCCACTGACACCAAGGTTGTCGATGGCGGTGGAGGTGTGGTCCTCCATCAACCGCGATCCGGCGCAGACCGTGGAGCAGTACTCGGCCGATATCGCGGCGTCGTATCTGCTCAATCCGCTCTTGCAGCTGGACGTAGGCGCCAATTTCGGCCTCAACGACCGCACGCCCGACACCCAGGTCTACGTCGGCTTGTCGCACCGCTTCTAAGAGCAGCGAACAAAACGACTGCGCAGCCGCCAGGCGGGCGCGGCCGGTGCCCGGAATCGGCATGTACCACGCGTACACGCCGGTTTTGAGTGCGCCGTCCGCACCCACCTGACGACTGCTCGCTACGTCGTAAGCCGCTCTAAAGCGCCCAGCCGCCCGTGTCGCGTGCAGGCGGCATGGTCTGCGCATGCGTGCGCGGCGCACCGCGTCGCGCCGCAGGATCTCCTGCCTTTGCGCGTGCGCCGCAGCAACGCCTACCATCGACGTTTTGCCGTTGCCGGAGATCTCGATGAAGCTGCGTCACGCCGTACTGCCCCTGTGTTTGCTGGCTGCCCTGCCAAGCCTTGCCGCTGCGCGCGGTTTCGATGTGCGCGACATGGTGGCGCTGGACCGGGTGTCCTCGCCTACGCTCAGCCCGGATGGCAGCGTGGTGCTGTTCGCCAAGCGCCAGGCCAAGACCGCCAATGGCAAGCCGGCCACCAGCCTGTGGGTGCGCAATCTGCGCACGCGCGATCTGGCGCCGCCCAAGCGGCTCACCCCGGAAGGATGGAACGTCAACAGCCCGGCGTTGTCGCCGGACGGCAAGACGGTGTACTTCCTCAGCAGCAAATCCGGTAGCCAGCAGCTCTACGCGCAGCCGATGGCCGGCGGCACGCCGCAGCAACTCACCGCATTTGCGGTGGACGTGGACAGCTACAAGCTCTCGCCGGACGGCAAGCGCATCGCCTTCAGCGCGGGCGTGTTCCAGGACTGCGGCTCGGACCTGGGCTGCACCAAGAAGAAGCTGGGCGAGCTCAAGAACAACAAGGCCAGCGGCGTGGTGTACGACCAGTTGTTCGTCCGTCATTGGGACACCTGGAACGATGGCCGCCGCAACACCCTGTTCGTGGCCGAGTTGCCTGCGGCCGGTGCCAAGGCAGTGGTCGGGGCATCGGCGATCAGCGCCACGTTGGCCGGCGACGCGCCGTCCAAGCCGTTCGGCGGCAACGACGATTACACCTGGTCGCCCGATGGCGCCAGCGTGGTGGCCAGCGTGCGCATTCCGCAGCCGCATGGCCCGGAGGCGAGCAAGAATGCCAAGGCCAGCGGCAAGCCCACCGGCAACGACGAGCCGTGGCAGACCAACTTCGATCTGTACCGCCTGGATGCGACCGGCAAGTCCGCGCCGGTCAACCTGACCGCGGCCAACCCGGCCTGGGATGCCGGCCCGGTGTTCAGCACCGACGGCAAGACGCTGTACTACCGCGCCATGAAGCGCCCGGGCTTCGAGGCCGACCGCTTCGGCCTGATGGCGATGGATGTGGCCAGCGGCAAGACGCGCGAGATCGCGCCGAAGTGGGACCGCTCGGCGGGCGAGATCGTGTTGAGCGAAGACGGTGCCAGCCTCTACACCAGTGCCGACGAACTCGGCGAGCACCCACTGTTCAAGATCGATATCGCCAGCGGCGAGGCAACCAAGCTGGTGGGCGAGGGCAGCGTGCACGCCCCCACGCTGGCCGGCAATACGCTGGCCTTTACCCGCAACTCGCTCAAGAGCGGTGACCAGATCTTCGTCAGCGACACGCAAGGCCAGGGACTGCGCGCGATCAGCCAGAGCGCGGGCGAATTGTTGCCGGACGTGCAGTTCGGCGACTACGAGCAGTTCCAGTTCAAGGGCTGGAACAACGACACCGTGCACGGCTACGTGGTCAAGCCGTACAACTACCAGCAGGGCAAGACTTACCCGGTGGCGTTCCTGATCCACGGCGGCCCGCAGGGCAGCTTCGGCAATGGCTGGAGCAACCGCTGGAATCCGCAGACCTACGCCGGCCAGGGCTACGCGGTGGTGATGATCGATTTCCACGGCTCCACCGGCTACGGCCAGGAATTCACCGACGCCATCAGCCAGCATTGGGGCGACCGCCCGCTGGAAGATCTGCAAAAAGGCTGGGCCGCCGCGCAGAAGCAATACGGCTTCCTCAACGGCGACAAGGCCTGCGCATTGGGCGCCAGCTACGGCGGCTACATGGTCTATTGGATGGCAGGCAACTGGAATCAACCATGGAAGTGCCTGGTCGACCACGACGGCGTCTTCGACAACCGCACCATGGGCTATGCCACCGAGGAACTATGGTTCAGCGAGTGGGAAAATGGCGGCACGCCGTGGCAGAACCCGGCCGGCTACGAGAAGTTCAACCCGGTGCTGCACGTAGACAAGTGGAAGGTGCCGATGCTGGTGATCCACGGCCAGCAGGATTTCCGCATTCCGGTCGAACAGGGCCTGGCTGCCTTCACCGCGCTGCAGCGCAAGGGCATCGATTCCAAGTTCCTGTATTTCCCGGACGAGAACCACTGGGTACTCAAGCCGGACAACAGCATCCTGTGGCATGACACCGTCAATGGCTGGTTGAAGCAGCATATCGGCCAGTGACGGACGACCGACACGCCGCCAGGCGCGGCGTGTCGGTTGCTTGAGCGAATGCTTTCCCTGGGCGATGGGCGTTGTCGAAGTCAGCGTTTTGGCAACCGCATCCTGCCCGTTGCGCCTGGAGTGCTCGCGCACCGCCAGAGCAAGCAGCGGTTATTCCACCTCGCATCTGCCGCGCGTGCACCGCAGTCTTGCCGGCAGTCCATGCCCACCTGACACCTGCGCAGTGCTAGCCGCGTTTGGCCAGCTGGCCTTCCACGATGTCCAGAATTTCCGACACCGCAATCCCGAACGAGCCGGCACGCCCGGCGTCGAACGCGGCCTTCCACTCGGCATACCCGGGCAGATACGCCTGATTGGGCGTGCTGTCGCCGACATGTTCGGCAGCGCTGCGCTCCAGCGTCTGTGCAATCACCGGAATGTGCGGCAGCGTGTCAAGCGTTCCGTTGGGCATTCCCGCATGACGGACCTGGACGTCGCTGATGGTCACGTGCAGGATCTGGCCTCCCTGCGGATGCGTATCGATCTGGTTGATCAGCAGTAGCGGCGTTTCGGCGGCACTGCGCCCGCGGCAGCGCCATAGCTGGCCGACTGCATAGGTTGAAGACGTCGTGGTTGAAGCGTTGGCAATGGCCATCGGGAACTCCGCGCGCAAACCGCAATCATGCAGCTTGCTTGCGACGATGGCGACCGGATCGGCGGTGGACGCGCTGATACCGATGAGTCTGCCGGCGGCAATTGTCGATCCGGAGCGTCTGGCCGTTCCACTGACATCCCGTGCGCTGGATGAGCACGCTTGGCGTGAACCGGTTGCAGCGCCGCTGTGCAGATCACGGGCCAATGCATCCCAAATGCAATTGCCGCAGCGCATCACAGGCATGTCAAACTAGCGCATCTTCCTCTTCCCAGTTCCCTGCCAGGACCGCAAGGACCGTTTGCATGCGCACGTCGTTCCGCCCCGCATTGTGGGTAATCGCTCTGATCTGCAGTCCCGCCCTGGGCGCCGCGTCGCGGCCTGCCGTTGCGCCCGCGCGCGCCCCGGTGGCGGTTGCGTCTTCCGAGCAAGGCGGCGATACGAGCGTGCCATTGCCGGCCGTGCTGAAATCCGGCATGGGGTATCGCGCGTTTGCGCAGGCGGTGATGGAGCAAGGCTGGCAACTGGTGGATCCCCTTGCGGCCGATAGCTGCATGGCCGCGGGCGACTGCGAGATCGAGTTCATCGCGCCCGGCGGCAGCGCGCGGCTGCGCGTGCAGGTGGGCTCACAGGCCGGTGCGGCGGTGGTGCAGAGCTGGCGTGCGCGACAGGTGCCGCTGGATCGCATCGGTAACCCGACCGCTGCGGCGGGAGATGCCAAGCCTGCACCGGCGGCAGTGGACGCAGGCAGCACCTCGCGCTGAGTCCTCCGGCCGCAGGCCGATCGCGCATGCGGCGTATCATGGCGCGGCAGGGGCGAATCGTTTCGATCGCGCGCCTGGTTTGATGCGCCTTTCCCGGTCTCGAGCACCTTGCCCTGCATGAACCCTCTCGCATGAAGAGCATCGATCCTGCCGATCTTGAAGCGTTGTTCGATGCCGTGCCGGACGTGTTGTTCTTCGTCAAGGATCGCGAGGGCCGCTACACCCACGTCAACCAGACCATGCTGCGGCGGCTGGGGCTGAAATCGCGCAAGGACCTGATCGGCAAGCGTGTTGCCGAGGTCTATCCCAGTGGCCTGGGCGCCAATTACGCCAATCAGGACGAGCAGGTGCTGGCCGGCGAGGTGATCGACAACCTGCTGGAGCTCCACCTGTTCGCTAACCGTGAGCCTGGCTGGTGCCTGACCTGCAAGCGTCCGTTGCTGGTGAATGGCAAGGTGCAGGGCATCATCGGCATCTCGCGCGATCTGGGCCCGCAGGACGGGCACGAATCGCAGTACGAAAAGCTGCGACTTGCGCTGGCGTATCTCAACGCCAATTACGCGCAGAACGTCCGCATGCAGGCGCTGGTGGAGATCACCGGGTTTTCCATGTCCAAGCTGCAGCGCTCGTTCCGCAAGGTATTCCAGCTCACGCCGCAGCAAGTGTTGGCCAAGCTGCGTCTGCAGATGGCGATGCATCTGCTGCACGGAAACAAGAGCCTTACCGAAATCGGCCACGCTTGCGGCTTCAGCGACCAAAGCGCGTTCGCGCGGCAATTCAAGCAAGCGGTGGGCATGACGCCGCGCGAATATCGTGCGTTGGCGAATGCGCAGCAGTTTTCAGCCGAAACAGTGTAGAGGGCGGGGCGATCTCAACGTGCATGCGCAAGACGTGCGTTGAGCCTGAAAATTCTCTCGAACTGCCTGCTGAGGTTTCCGAACTAGGGCTTGCCATGGATAGGCGTCCACCGGATCTGCAACATTGCGTCGTTTCTTGATTCCTGAGCGTTGTGCCGATGATTCAAAGGCATCGGACATGATGACGGGTCTTGAGAGGTGCCCAAGTTATTGGGAGATGCCTTGACCGCCTCGTCTGGTCATTGAACAACTGCATGCGCAGCCGGCTCGTCTTCGTCTCAGTCACCACGCATTCGCGCCGCATGCAAACCGCGCCGCATTCGGTGGTTTACTAAGGCAGCGATGTCACGCACATCGACATGAGCGGGTCGCGCTTCCTGCGTTGAAACGGCAACACGGTTTTCGCTGCACGTCATCGGCAATTGCATGATGAACAATGCCGGGTCGAGCCAGCAGTGAGTGAGGCAGGCGCTGCAGCATGCAACACGATGAGGCAGGCGGTTCGAGCGCCATGGCACGGGTCACGCGGTGACTGCGCCACGCAGTGGCAACACGCATCGCTGCCGGCTCGCAAGGCCTGGCGTACGGCGCCGCCACGTTCCACGCACATTCCGGGACGGGGAAAACTGGGCGCGGTGTGCGAGCAAATCGAATGGCGATATCGGAGGATGCACCGTGCCTAAAATTGAATCGACCAAGCAGGCCCCACCCGATCCCGCGCAATTGATTCAAACTGCACCGACACCATCGGGCTCGGGATCAGCCGCAAGTAGCTCTGCCGCCAGTGCGGCGCCCTCAGCGCAACTCGGCGGACTTTCCATCAGGCCGCGACGGCTGGGCCGAGCCTCCAGAGCCAATCTTCCAGCGGCATCGTCCACCAACGCACAGGACGTCATGGCGGCGCTCTTTGCCGCGGCGCCAGTTCCGCAAGGGCCAGATCCTTTCGAAGTATTGAGCAAGGCCTCATCCAGGCTGAAACGCTTCAACGACCTGGCACAAAAACGTGACGCACCAGCGGATATCAGAGCGCTGGAAGCAAGACTCGAATCCGGAAAGTCTGCGATCGAATCCGCTCGACAAGCCTTGCAGGCGCTGGCCGAGCTGAATATCCAAAAACGCATGCCGGTCGACAACGTCGAAGAACACGAGAATTTCCTGGTGCCGCATTTCGCAGTAGCCGCATCGCTTCACTACGGCGCATGCGAGAAGATGATCGATCAGAAAATGGCCAGCGAATTTGGCCATGTGAATACCCAAAGGGTTGAGATGGTGGTGTTGTCCGCGGACGCCATGCGTCTGCAGCAACCGGGACCATGGCTTGCGTTACGCGGGCATCTTCTGAATGCGCTTGCAGCGATGGAGGAGGTTTGCCAGCGCATCAGGTCGCCGATGACGGGTCAGGGGCCACGCGACTCGCTCAAGGACCATCTCCCGGTCGTCAGGGCGATGATGGGATCGTGCCATGAACGGATGCAGACCGTCCGCGGAATGCTCGTCGAAATACATTCAAGGCGCCTTGCCGATGAGGCCAGCGAGTGCGGCCTGCCCCAGGTGCTTGACGGACTGAGGGAGCTCGAAGAAATCGACAGCCTTCACCATGCTGAGGTGGGCGAAGCACTCAAGCATGTGATCCAGGTCCATGTCGAACGCTTTTCCTCAACCGAGCATTCGCTCACCCCGGAGGGGCTGGCCCGGTGCAAAAAGGTACTCGTCGAATACGCCGAGATACGCGGCCGAGCCGGGATGCAGCTGTGTGTGGATGCCGCCGCGCTCATCGAAGCAGGTGAGCATGCCAGAGATCATCTATGGCCGACGATGCTCGATCTTGCACAGGCACTTGCCGACCAACGTCAGGCAATTGTTGACATGTGTGAGTTCGCCGTCCAGGACAGACAGCTGATTGGCACAGCGGCGGCCTCGCCCGGGCAGGCACCGGCGTCGACAACATCAAGCGTGCCGACAACCACGACGACAGCAGGCAAATCGAGCCGGTCGCGCAAGGCACGCGTGCGCACGCCTGATGCTTCCAGCTCGGCGGCAGCGCCCGCGCGGCGGGTCATGGATGAGCGCAGCGCAGCGCAAAAGCAGGCCGACGAGATACTGAAAGGCACGCGTCTGGAGTCGTTGCCGGTGGCAGAACTCGGCGGCGATTTCATCGCGCTCGCCAAGCGGCTTGGCAAGGACACCACCGACGTAGAGCGGCTGATCGGCGACTCCAGATATGACGCGGCGACGGCCTTCGATTCTGCCAGGATCACCATGCAGGGCTGGTTCGGATCCAGTGAGCGTGTGCTGCAGCTCAAAGGCAAACTCCGTGCAGGAGACGCGCGCATCGACCACCTCAACACGCGGCTGCGTCTTCTCCAGAGGATCGAGCACGACTTCAAACGGCGCGAAGCCGATGCGCTCAAGACCGATCCGCAGCCACGTGCGCCGCATCTGGAGCGCCTGTTGGCGATGAATGGACTGGCACGCGTCACGTCGCCGCGCCGCCTTCGCTCGGAGGACGACATTGGCGACCGTGGCAGCCTATTCGAAGTGCGTATCGAGCACACGCCGCAGTCGAATGGAAACATCCCGCGGCCCTGGTTCGTCCACGTACATGCCAAAAGACCGGTCACCCCCGACGGGCTGCGCGCGCTCGACTATAAGGACTTGGCCGCCGTCCACTTGAAGACGGAGAGAGAAGTCAACCTGGGCGCACGCTGGGAGGAGATGATGCGCGCCCTCGGAAACACCGAGGCCAAGGTGCACCGGGCAACCATCGGCTCCAAGCTGCTTGGCCAGCTTTGGGCGCTTGGCTCTGGTGGACAGCGATAGCCACAACGGTCCAGGTGCCGTCGCATACCCAGACCACCAGGTCTCGGATCTGCGGAGAACAGGCGCATCTGGGCGTCCATGCGTGGCAATAGAATAGCAATGTCGGAGGATGCACCGTGCCGAGAGTTCGAGCGACCAATCAAGCCCCAGTGGATCCCGCGCGGTCCGCTCAACCAGCGGCGCCGCCACAGGATGCATCAACCAACGCGAGCGTGCCTGACGAGGTAGCGGCGCGCTCCACGCAACTCAGCGGGCTTGCCATCAGAACGCCGCGACCGGCCAGAGCTTCCAGGGCCAGTGCGCCTGCATCATCATCCGCTAACGCCAGGGGCGTCCGCGGACCGCTCTTCACCTCGGCGTCTGTCTCAGCAGGACCAGATCAGCTCGAGGTATTGCACACGGCCTCGGCCAGGCTGCAACTGTTCAATCACCTGGTCACAAACGTGGCGCCAAGGGGGGTGGCAGACACAAGATCCCTTGAAGCAAGGCTCAAGTCAGGCGCATCGGCGATCGCATCCGCGCGACAAGGCTTGCAGGCGCTGAGCGAGCTCAAGATCCAACGCCGCATGTCATCCTCCGACATCGAAGCCCATGAGGATCGATTGATTTCGTCTCTCGGGCAAGCCGCAGCGATGAACTATCTGTCATGCGAAAAAATGATCGATCACAAATTGACCCAGGAATTGGGGTCTGTGCTTGCGGAAAGCAGCCAGTTTGCACGGTTTAATGTCCAGGCCATCCGTCTGCAGCAGCCGGAATCATGGCATGCGTTACGCACGCATCTTCTTGATGTCATTGCAGCATTGGAAGAGGTTTTCCGGCGTATCAAGTCGCCGATGACGAATCGGGCGCCACCCGACGTGCTGAAGGCCCAGCTGCCGATCATCAGGATCACGATGGGATCTTGTCACACGCGGATGCAAACCGTTCGTGGAGTGCTGTACGAAATATATTCAAGAAGGCTTTCCGATCAAGCCAGTTGTTGCGGGTTGCGACAGGTGATGGATCGATTGAGCGCGCTCGAAGAAGTAGACAGATGCATGGAAGCCAAGGTCGGACAAGCGTTTACGGAGCTGACCAAGATCCATCTTGAACGCTTTCTATCAACCGAGCACTCGCTGACGCCGCAGATGCTGGCCATGTACAAGCAAGTGCTTATCGAATACGCCGAGCTGCGTGGCCGAGCGGCGACGCAGCTGTGTATGGATGCCGCCGCGCTCATCGAAGCAGGTGAACATGCCAGAGATCATCTATGGCCGACGATGCTCGATCTTGCACAGGCACTTGCCGACCAACGTCAGGCGATTGTTGACATGTGTGAGTTCGCCGTCCAGGACAGACAGCTGATTGGCACAGCAGCGGCCTCGCCCGGGCAAGCACCGGCGTCGACAACATCAAGCGTGCCGACAACCACGACGGCAACAGGTAAATCGAGCCGGTCGCGCAAGGCACGCGTGCGCACGCCTGACGCTTCCAGCTCGGCGGCAGCGCCTGCGCGGCGGGCCATGGATGAGCGCAGCGCAGCGCAAAAGCAGGCCGACGAGATACTGAAAGGCACGCGTCTGGAGTCGTTGCCGGTGGCAGAACTCGGCGGTGATTTCATCGCGCTCGCCAAGCGCCTTGGCAAGGACACCACCGACGTAGAGCGCCTGATCGGCGACTCCAGATATGACGCGGCGACGGCCTTCGATTCTGCCAGGATCACCATGCAGGGCTGGTTCGGATCCAGTGAGCGTGTGCTGCAGCTCAAAGGCAAGCTCGGTGCAGGAGACGCGCGCATCGAACACCTCGACACGCGGCTGCGTCTTCTCCAGAGGATCGAGCACGATTTCAAACGGCGCGAAGCCGATGCGCTCAAGACCGATCCGCAGCCACGTGCGCCGCATCTGGAGCGCCTGTTGGCGATGAATGGACTGGCACGCGTCACGTCGCCGCGCCGCCTTCGCTCGGAGGACGACATTGGCGACCGTGGCAGGCTATTCGAAGTGCGTATCGAGCACACGCCGCAGTCGAATGGAAACATCCCGCGGCCCTGGTTCGTCCACGTACATGCCAAAAGACCGGTCACCCCCGACGCGCTGCGCGCGCTCGACTATAAGGACTTGGCCGCCGTCCACCTGAAGACGGAGAGAGAAGTCAACCTGGGCGCACGCTGGGAAGAGATGATGCGCGCCCTCGGAAATACCGAGGCCAAGGTGCACCGGGCAACCATCGGCTCCAAGCTGCTTGGCCAGCTTTGGGTGGCTGGCGCTGGTGGGGAGCGCTAATCACGACGCGTCGCCTGTCCTCACCAAGGAAGAGATCCTCGAACACACGGCTCAAAGCTCCACGGATCGCTCAACGTGAGTGGCCAGTTGCAGCGGGCCAGGCAGGAACCTGAAAACGGTGAGCATCTGATAGAGGCAATTCGGCGGGCAGGGAGCTCGGTCTTTTTGCCCGCCAACGCCGTGCGGAATGAAGCCGGTGTCGACGCCCGAGCCGCGCACGCGCAGGCATTGGCGCGAGGCCAGGCGTGGTTCGCCTGACCGTCGCCGTGGGCGGTACTGGTATCGCGCACGTGCAGCCCGTGGCGCGTACTGGTCGCAGTCGTCATGTCCGGGATTTTTGAATCACATTGCTGAGGAAGGAGGAATTGCGTGCCAACACCTGATTCACCAGCGCGGCATCCGGCATCCAACCCGCGCCAGACATGTCTTTCAATTGATCGCCCAGCGAGTGCAAGGAGGACGTGACGGAGTCCACATCGAGCGCGGCGTACCACTGCTTGACCATTTCCACTTCAGGCGTGGCTTGCCAGGCAAGCGCCTCGCGTATCGCCTCAATCACCATGGCATGTACGCCATCCAGGCCTTTCGCATAACGGCTGCTCATCACGCTGGCATCAAGCAGCACTTGCAGCGCCCGTGCCGGGTTCTGGACGACGTCTCCCCAACCATACCGAAGCGGCTCTCGTGGATTTGCCGGGGTATCTTTCTCCCGGTCGTAGCGAAAGCCGGTTACGTCAATGCTGACGACCTTGTGGCGTGCATCTTCTCCGGGAATGACCAGCATATTGTCAGGGCCCAGATCAGACGCTTCGCCCAGGGTCAGCCTGGCCAGCAACGAGGCGAACAGCCCGTCCAGACCGCTGTGGCGCAAGGTATCGATCAACGCCTGTTTGCCCGAACGAAGATTGACCGGATCGTTGATCCGCGCAAGCAGCGCGTGGTCTGCGGCGAGTTCATCGGCCTGCGCACCGCTGCCGGCTGCGCTTTTCACACGGGCAGCGGCTTGCTTGGCCTGCGCAAGCGAAACGTCAGGCGGCAGGAACGCCTTGGTCAGGAATGTATCCAGCGGCTCTGCATCATGAATCAGTCGCGAGGCGATGAAGGCGTTGTCGGGCAGTGTCAGCAGCGTTGAGTCCGGAATGTGTTGCCGCGGAAGATGGCGTGCCTGTAGCGCGTTGACCAAATCCTGCGCGGCAGCGACGTTGATGATGTCAAACAAGGCCGGGATGCCAAGCGGATTGCGTAGACGAGGATCTGCAGCAACCAGGCTTTCGTGAATCTCGCAGACATCGTCGATGTCCAACGCATCCGTCTTCGCTTTTTCCGTCAATCTCTTACCTTTTTCGGTATCGAGAAAGGCATGGAAGGCCAGTGTCAGCCATTGCTGCGTGGCCTGCTTGTCCATGCTGCCCTCAAGCAGCCTGGCTGCCGAGCCGACGATGTAGCCCAAGCGCTTGCTGGCCTCCGCGCCTTGCCCCTTCGCGCAACATTTCACTGCCTGACCCAGCAGGCTGCGCGAAATTCCGGTTTTGACAAGATGCTCCTGGCCATCGAGCATCCCGACCATGCCCACATCGCTGCCTCCCAATGTCGCCTTGGAGCGCGAGAAGACAACAGCGCTTTCGGACAGGCTCATCGGGTGGCGATGGCCGCCGATGTCGGCCCTGGTGGCTAGAAACGCGATAGGCCGAATGATCGAGAATAGAGGTCTATCCGGCCGGTTTACGACGGGAGCCGAGGCAGGCGCACCGATGCTCCTGCTGCCCGCGGCGTCCGGCATTACGCAATCGAGCGCGGTGGCTGCGCTGGTCCGCGCCGCGCTGCGGCGGGGCGTTAGTCCAGCCAATCGGGCATCAGTGCGGTGGTGCCGATCGTCGTCGGTCGCCGGGCTGCGTGGTAACGCCGCGTCATCGGCTGCAGGAAGCGGCAAGTTTGCTGTGCCAGAGGTCGGGGTGATCCGAGATTCCATACCGTGCTCCAGTGACTAGCGGCACATTCTGCAATGCGGCCAATCCCAAGCAACGCCAGTTGGCGTAATCGTCATCCGGGAAGCGAATAGCGACCGAGCGTCGTCATCGACCCGACCTACATGACCTTGGACGCGAGCGACAGGTAAACCTCGCTCGCGTCAGGGTGCTCCATCGCGGCCTGGTAACGAACATCGCGCAGTGCGAATGCTGGTAGCGCGATCGAAGCTGTGGCTAACGCGAAACAGCTAGCGCTTGCCGTGGAAATGCGCAGTAACCTGCCGCTACCGCGCAAACGCGCGGGAGCGGCGAAAACCGAGGGTTGGGGGCCGTCAGCGCGGCGAATGTGGCGTGCCTCGGTTTCAAACCCGGGTACCGGGTCTTCCCGCGGTTACGCCAGCATGCGCACCTTCGGCTCGCGTGCCCACTGGCGGGTTTTTGCTGCGGTAATGAATGCCTTGGTATCGGCGGCGGGAACGACGCCCGCATCCTTGCCGACGTTGCCGGCCTTCAACAACACCTGCGCGCCTTCGTCGAATGCGATGGCCTTCAGATGCGCCCAGGCAAAGCTCACAAAATCCAGCGCCGCCGATTCGCGTGTCAGCAGCTTGGCCGCTTCCGAGGACAGCAATACCGCCACCGCGTCGAACACCACCGAAGGCGTCCCAGCCAGCTGCCCATCGGCGGCCAACTGCTTGCCGTCGCTCAGCTTGGCGCCGCCGAGCTTGGGCGCAACGATCTTGACCGTCGCACCCGCAGCTTCGGCCGCCTTGCGTACGGCCTTGATCGCCGCGGCATCGGAGCCGTCGTGAATCAGGATGCCCACCGTGCGCCCTTTCAGGGTGTCCTTCATCTTGCCGATGACCTGCAAGGCAGGCGAGAGCGGCATGTCGATCGGCGCCACTGCAGCCGGCGGTGCTGGCGGCAGGGCGGTCATGCCCATGCCATCGGCCACACGTTGCGCCAGCTCCTGGTCGATGTGGCGCAGATGACCCACGATGGCCTCGCGTACGTGGGCGGTTTCCACCTTCGACAGCTCGAACACCAATGCCGAGGCGATATGCGCCTGTTCCGGTGCGGTCTGGCTGCGGAAGAACAGCCGCGCCTGGCTGTAATGATCGGCAAAGCTTTCTGCACGCACTCGGCCCTTGGTGCCTTCTTCGGCCGCAGTTGCATGGCTGGGGAAGCCACGCAGCGCTTCACGCGGCGCATCGGCCTGCAGCGAACTGGGCTCATAGGCGACGCGGCCCTTGGGTACGTTCATCTGCATGTGACCGTCGCGCTGGTTGTTGGCGAACGGGCACTTGGGTGCGTTGATCGGAATCTGATGGAAGTTCGGCCCGCCCAGGCGGCTCAGCTGCGTATCCAGATACGAGAACAGGCGGCCTTGCAGCAGCGGGTCGTTGCTGAAGTCGATGCCGGGCACGATGTTGGCCGGGCAGTAGGCAACCTGCTCCGTTTCGGCAAAGAAGTTGTCCGGCCAGCGGTCGAGCACCATGCGGCCGACGATTTGCAACGGCACAAGCTCTTCGGGAATGACCTTGGTCGAATCCAGATGATCGAACGGGAACGTTGCTGCCTGGGCTTCGGTGAACAACTGCACGCCGAGTTCCCACTCGGGGAAATCGCCGTTCTGGATTGCTTCGAACAGGTCGCGGCGGTGGAAATCCTGATCGGCGCCGGCGATCTTGACCGCCTCGTCCCAGATCGTCGATTGCAGGCCCAGCTTGGGCCGCCAATGGAACTTGACGAAGGTGCTTTCGCCCTTGTCATTGAGGAATCGGAAACTGTGGATGCCGAAACCCTCGATCATGCGGAGCGAGCGCGGAATGGTGCGGTCGCTCATCGCCCACATCACCATGTGCATCGATTCGGGTGTCAGCGAAATGAAATCCCAGAACGTGTCATGCGCGCTGGCAGCCTGCGGGAAGCCCCGGTCCGGCTCCATCTTCACCGCATGAATCAGGTCCGGGAACTTCATCGCATCCTGGATAAAGAACACCGGGATGTTGTTGCCGACCAGATCCCAGTTGCCTTCCTTGGTGTAGAACTTCACCGCAAACCCGCGCACATCGCGCGGCGTATCCACCGAGCCGGCGCCGCCTGCGACAGTGGAAAAACGGGTGAATAACGGGGTCTTTTCGCCCACCTCGGTAAAGATCTTGGCGGTGGTGTACTGGCTCAACGACTTGGTGAGCTCGAAATAGCCGTGGGCGGCACTGCCGCGCGCATGCACGATGCGCTCGGGAATGCGTTCGTGATCGAAGTGGGTGATCTTTTCGCGCAGGATGAAATCTTCCAGCAACGTCGGGCCGCGCGGGGTGGCGCGGAGCGAATTCTGGTTGTCACCTACCGGAATGCCCTGGTTGGTGGTCAGCTGCGGGTGCGTGCCGCCTGCCTTCTGGTGCAATTCATCGCCAGTACCGCGCGACCCATCGACGGTGGTGTTGGCAGGTGCGAGGGCAGGGACCTGCGCGGATTTGCTGGGGGACTTGGCCATAGGAACTCCACTCTGGCGGGCTTGGGATGCGGGCTGAGCAATGAAGCCTGGGAGTGGCGCTGTTAATTGCATGTGTCTGCTTGCGAACGAAAACTCACATGTGCAGCAAACATTGCGCGACGTCGCAGTTGCATGTTGCAGCGATCACGAGCACGCACACGCGCAGCCGTGCAGATGCGCAGACAAGCGGGCGCGACTATCCATGTTTTACAGCAGATCCAGCGGCTGTTTGCGGGTAGGCGGCGCGAAGGCGCGATCGATCTCGGCAAGATCGTCTGCGTGCAATTGCAGCGTGCAGGCCGCGGCATTGGCACGCACATGCGCCGGCGTTCCGGATTCGGGAATGGCGATGACATTGCCGCTGCGGATCGCCCACGCAAGCGCCACCGCGGTGGCTGCAACGCCACGACGCTCGCCGATGGCGTGCAAGACCGGATGATCCAGCAACGCGCGGCTGCCAAGCGGCGAATAGGCCATCACGGCCACCTCGTGCGCGGCGCACCACGGCAACAGGTCGAATTCGATACCGCGGCTGCCAGCGTGGTACAGCACCTGGTTGACCAGGCAACGCGAGCCGCCATCGATTGCCCAGAGCTCCTCCATGTCATCGACATCGAAGTTGGACACGCCCCAATCGCGGATCTTGCCGGCATCGCGTAGTGCTTCGAATGCATCCACCACTTCGGCCAGATCGCTGCCGCCACGCCAGTGCAGCAAATACAGATCCAAGGTGCGCACCCCCAGCCGTTGCAGGCTGGCTTCGCAGGCGCGTGCGATTCCGCGGGCGCTGGCATTGCCGGGCAACACCTTGGACACCACGTAGGGCGGCTGCGCACGGCCGATGGCCTGGCTGATCAGTTGCTCAGAGCGGCCATTGCCGTACATCTCGGCGGTGTCGATCAGCTGCATCCCCAATTGCTGACCGAGTTGCAGCGCCTGAATTTCCTGCTCGGGCGCATGCCGGCCCTGGCCCAGGTTCCAGGAGCCCAGACCTAACGCGGGCACGCGACGCCCGTTGCGCAGGCGCACCTGTGCGCAGGAAGGGGAAGACGATTCGGACATGATGGGTTCCTGTCGCGTTGGAATGAGGGTGGCGGTCGCATCACACCGATCGCCCTGTCACGGCGACGATGGCTGCACCGATGTTGTCGCAGTGTCTGCACGCGCATCCCAGAACGCACAACGATGACGCTGCACGAAGTCGGGCGTTGCGCCGATCCTGTGTGGCGACAGCGTCAGTGGCGTGTCGCCATCAAACAGCGGCCACCGCGGCCGCCCGCCACCGTTGGGATCGCCGGTGCGCGCGAACGCACCCCAATAATCCTGCACCGTGTTGGCAAACGCCTGCTGCGCCGGACTGAACTGCGCCCGGCCACTGAGTACCCACGGGCGCTGAAACAGATACACCAGTTCAGAGGCGTGGAACGCGCCCAATGCAGGCGAAAACGGCAGGCGTAACAGACCGTACGGCGCGTGCGGGTCGTCGAACTCGTAGGCGTACACCGGCGCATGCGTGCGCAATGCCCGCCCCAGCCGGCGTGTGGGGCAGGCGAAGCCGCCATCGGTCACGATGTCGGCGAACGCCTCCCAGCGCGATTGCGCGGCAACGGCTGCGTATTGCGTCAGCACCGGGGCTGGAGAGGCATGCATGCGTTGCACGCGCGCTTCATATCCGCCGCGCAGGTTGAGCTTGCCGATGTAGGACAGCAATTGCGCAAACAAACGCCCTTCATCGCGATTGGTGCCCATCAGTACCGGCACCTGCGCATGCCGACCGCTGGCGATTGCGGCGGCCGGCGGCAGCGGCAACGCCTGGCCGCCGGACATCGGCGCCCACGCATCGCTGCCGGTCAGGCCGCGCCGTTGTGGTACTGCATCGGCCAGCGTTTCGGCCGGCAGTGCGCGCAGGCATGCGGCAACATCGTGCGTGCGTGCGCAACCCAGGCGTTGCGCCATGCGGACGCCGCCACTTTCTGCCTCGCGCTGTGGCACGCTGGAATCGCTCGCCAGGCAACTGCCGCTTTGCAGGATGGCGCGTTGAAACAACCCCGCCGCGCCGGGCGAGGCGAGCTGATAACAGATGCTCCACGCACCGGCCGATTCGCCGAACACGGTGACGTTGTGCGCATCGCCGCCGAACGCGGCGATATTGCGTTGCACCCAGCGCAAGGCCGCTTGCTGGTCGAGCAATGCATAGGCGCCTTCGCCTTCGCCACGCAGGCCTGGATGCGCGAAGAAACCGAACACGCCCAGCCGATAGTTGGGTGCCACCACAATGACATCCTGGCGCGCAGCCAACGCGCTCAGGTCGTAGTCGACATTGCTGCCCAATTCCAGCGCACCGCCATAGATCCACACCATCACCGCGCGTGGATGCGCTGCTGCCGGGCCGGGCGGTGCGTAGACATTGAGCGTGAGGCAATCTTCGGACACATGCTTCTGCCCGAAGCGATAGCGCGGCAGGCAGGCCGGGCCGGCCTGGGTGGCATCGCGGACCTGCGTCCATGCGGCTGGCGGTTGCGGTGCGCGAAAGCGCAGTGCACCCACCGGCGGCGCCGCGAACGGCACCCCCAGGAATGCCCGACCCTGTGCACTGGCCACACCGCGCACCGGGCCGGCCGTTGTCTGCACCACTTCGGCACGCGCATCGGGCGCGTGCACCAGCGCCGGCACCTCGCCGGGACGGCGCGGTGCGCAGCCAATCAGCAGGCAGGCTGCCACCAGAACGGCACCAAGAAAGTTCAGTTCACGCATGCGCCAGGGTCTGCTGTGGGATGAAAGCGTCCGTCATCATCCTGGTGGCACGTGTAGGCCAGGAAAACGGCTGGCAGCGCGCTGGGGCGTGTATGGCATCCGGGCATTCACACGCAGCCCAATAAAAAACCCAGCCGTGTCACCGGCTGGGTTTTGTCGGCCATCGCGGGTACGGCGATCAGGCCTCGGCGTCTTCCTTGTATGCATCCACCGGGATGCAGGCGCACATCACGTTCTTGTCGCCGTAGACGTTGTCCACGCGCGCCACCGGCGGCCAGTACTTCTGCTGCTTGAGGCTGGGCAGCGGGAAGGCGGCCAGTTCGCGCGGGTAGGCATGCGTCCACTCGCTGGCCGACACCTGCGTTGCGGTATGTGGCGCGTGCTTGAGCGGGTTGTCCTCGCGGTCCAGGCGGCCGTCTTCGATGGCGCGGATCTCTTCGCGGATCTGGATCATCGCGTCGATGAAGCGGTCCAGTTCATGCTGCGATTCGCTTTCGGTCGGTTCCACCATCAGCGTGCCGGCGACCGGGAAGCTCAAGGTCGGCGCATGGAAGCCGAAGTCGATCAGCCGCTTGGCGATGTCCTCGGCGCCGATGCCGCTGGTCTTCTCCAGCGGGCGCACGTCGAGGATGCACTCGTGCGCCACCAGCCCGTTGCGGCCGGTATACAGCGTCTTGTAGTGCGGCGCCAGGCGCTTGGCGATGTAGTTGGCGTTGAGCAATGCCACTTGCGTGGCCTTGCGCAGACCGGCGCTGCCCATCATGGTCACGTACATCCAGCTGATCGGCAGGATCGAGGCCGAGCCGTAACTTGCTGCGCTCACCATGCCGACATCGCCTTCGCCGCCCAGCGTCTTCGGCAAATACGGGGCCAGGTGGGACTTCACCGCACACGGGCCCACGCCCGGGCCGCCGCCGCCATGAGGAATGCAGAAGGTCTTGTGCAGGTTCAGATGCGACACGTCCGAGCCCCACTTGCCGGGCTTGGCCACGCCGACCAGCGCGTTCATGTTGGCGCCATCGGTATAGACCTGGCCGCCATGCGCATGCACCGCTTCGCAGATCGCCACCACGTCTTCTTCGAACACGCCGTGGGTGGACGGGTAGGTGATCATCAGCGCCGCCAGGCGGTCGGAATATTTTTCCGCCTTGGCGCGGATGTCATCCACGTCCACATTGCCGTTGGCATCGCACTTGGTCACCACCACGGTCATACCGCACATCTGCGCCGACGCCGGATTGGTGCCGTGCGCGGACTCGGGAATCAGGCAGATGTCGCGATGCGCTTGCCCACGTGCGCGGTGATAGGCGCGGATCGCCAGCAGGCCGGCGTATTCGCCTTGCGCGCCGGAATTGGGTTGCAGGCTGACCGCATCGTAGCCGGTGCACTCGACCAGCATCGCTTCCAGTTCGTCGATCAGCTGCGCGTAGCCGGCCGATTGTTCTGCCGGTGCAAGCGGGTGGATGGCGCCGAACTCCGGCCAGGTCACCGGAATCATCTCGGCGGTGGCGTTGAGCTTCATGGTGCAGCTGCCCAGCGGGATCATGGTGCGATCCATCGCCAGGTCCTTGTCTGCCAGCGAACGCATGTAGCGCAGCAGTTCGTGTTCGCTGTGGTGGGTGTTGAACACCGGGTGGGTCAGGAACGGGGTGGTACGCAGCAGACCCTGCGGCAAGGCATCGGCGGTGGCGGCATCCAGCGCGTCCACATCCGCCTGCGCACCGAACAACGCAGCCAGTGCGACCACATCGGCGCGCGTGCTGGTTTCGTCCAGGCTGATGCCGACCGCTTCGCTGTCGATGGCGCGCAGGTTGATGCCGGCTGCACGCGCACGGGCGTGGATGGCATCGGCATCGATGGCCTTGACGTGCAAGGTGTCGAAGAAGCGCTCGCCCACGGTAATGCCGGCGCTGCGCAGTGCCGCCGCCAGGATCGCCGCCAGGCGGTGCGTGCGGCGCGCAATGCGGGTCAGGCCGTCGGGGCCGTGGTAGACCGCATACATCGACGCCATCACCGCCAGCAGCACCTGCGCGGTGCAGATGTTGGACGTGGCCTTTTCGCGGCGGATATGTTGCTCGCGGGTCTGCAAGGTCAGGCGATACGCCGGGTTGCCGGCGGCATCGATCGACACGCCGATCAAACGGCCCGGCATCGAGCGCTTGTAGGCATCGCGGCAGGCCATGAACGCGGCATGCGGGCCGCCGAAACCGAACGGCACGCCGAAGCGCTGCGAATTGCCGACCACGATGTCGGCGCCCCATTCCCCCGGGGCGGCGATCAGCGTCAGTGCAAGCAGATCGGTGGCCACCGCAACCAGGCCGCCTTGTGCGTGCACGGCGTCTGCCAGTGCGGCGTGATCGCCGATATGACCGAAGCTGTCCGGGTACTGCAGCAGCACGCCGAAGCACTCGGCCTGCAGCGCTTCTTCCGGCGTGCCGACGCGCAGCACGATGTCCAGCGGCTCGGCGCGCGTGCGCAGCAGTTCCAGCGTCTGCGGATGCACTGCGTCATGCACGAAGAACGTGTTGGACCTGGACTTGGCCGAACGCTTGGCCAGCGTCATCGCCTCGGCCGCGGCGGTGGCTTCGTCCAGCAGCGAGGCGTTGGCAATCTGCATGCCGGTGAGGTCGGCGCACAGGGTCTGGAAGTTGATCAGCGCTTCCATGCGGCCTTGCGAAATTTCCGCCTGGTACGGTGTGTAGGCGGTGTACCAGGCCGGGTTTTCCAGGATGTTGCGCAGGATGACCTTCGGCGTGTGGGTACCGTAGTAGCCCTGGCCGATGAAGTTGCGGAACACGGTGTTCTTGTCGGCGATGGCGCGGATCTTGGCCAGCGCTTCTTCTTCGGTGATCGCCTCGGGCAGCGCCAGCGGCGCCGGCGACTTGATGTTGCCCGGCACGATGGCATCGGTCAGCGCATCCAGGCAGGCGTGGCCGACCACGTCCAGCATCTGGGCGATTTCCGCGTCGTTGGGGCCGATGTGGCGCTCGACGAACGCGCTGTGGTGTTCGAGGTCGCGCAGGGAAGACGGGGTCTGGGACATGGCGGGCATCCGGAGTAGGGGCAGACGAATGGTCGACCCGCATCACGGCCGGTATGACGCGCATGCGCGCACCACGACCTGCCGCAGCAGCAGTCTTCCTCGCGCCCCTCTGTCCTTTTGCCTGAGAGTTTAAAAACGCGGCCTGGCCCGCGGCCTGCCTGCGTTTCGTGCCCCTTCGGCGCCGGCATCGGCCGGTCTCTCCAGAGTTGTACTGCGGATGGTATCGGGCCTGAGCGATTACGGGCTGTTGCGCCTTCGGCAGCGGCAGTGCCGCTTCTCCCACCGTGTTGCCTGGCTAGTATAGCCAGCGCCCAGCCGCTTGGCGAAACGCTTTTCGGCGCCATGAAATGCCAAAGGCCGGGCGAGTCGCCTCGTCCGGCCTCCGGGGTTTGAGCGGCTGCTGTTCTCCGCTACCGGGTGGTCCGGCAACGGCAGCGCCCGCTCGCGACTGCCCGCGCAGGCGGATCAGTGGTGCCCGTTCTTGGGCGGCGGATCGTGCTTGGTATTGGCGCCCGGCGGGGGATAGTCCCCACCGCCGACATGCTTCCACAGACGCTGGTCCAGGGGCTCCAGCTGGCCCTTGGCCCCGGCGGGCCGCTGCAGCGCTTGCGCACCATTGGTTGGCGATTTTTTCGACAGATTCATGTTGACGTCCTCACGGGTTTTCCCTTCGTACGCAGCGTCACGCCGCCCGAAGGGACGACTGCGTGACCGCCTCGGCCATCTGCCCGTTGGCCGGTGAGGCGACAGTGGTCGCTGGACCGCAGAGCCGGGGACAGCACCATGCGATCCAGCGTGCGCGGGTGCCGTTGCGACCCAGGGCCGGCGCACGACGCTGTGTGCGCGGTAACGAACGTCGCATCCGCCAGGTCCGTGCCGGCATGTGCCGATGTGATGCCGGTCACGGCAAGCGCTCCCGACCGCTCGGCCGGATCGCTGGCATTCGCAAAGCGCAGCGCCTTTGCGCAGCGCGTCCGCGTGTGCAGTGGCACGCGATGCAGGCTTGGCTGGCGATGCGTCTGGCCGGCATGCCGCCGCCGACCAGCATCGGACAGGGGAGGCGCGAGGTGAACTACCATTTCATTTCCGGGCTGCCGCGGGCGGGCTCGTCCTTGCTGGCCGCGTTGCTGCGACAGAACCCGCATGTGCACGCCGATGTCACCTCGCCGGTGGCGCGACTGTACGCGGCGATGCTGATGGGCATGAGCGAGGAACATCCCTCCAACGTGCAGATCGACGACGCACAGCGGGTGCGGCTGCTGCGTTCGGTCTTCGACGCCTATTACCAGGATCGCCAGGGGCTGGGCACGGTGTTCGACACCAATCGCGCCTGGTGCAGCCGCCTGACAGGGCTGGCGACGCTGTTCCCGCACAGCCGCCTCATCTGTTGCGTTCGCGATGTTGGCTGGGTCGTCGATAGCTTCGAGCGCCTGGCGCAGACCCAGCCGCTGCGCTTGTCGGCGTTGTTCGGTTACGACCCGGAAGATTCGGTCTCGTTGCGCGCGGACCTGCTGACCGCGCCGCGCGGCGTGGTGGGCTATGCACTGGACGGGCTGCGCCAGGCGTTCTACGGCGAACATGCCGATCGACTGCTGCTGTTGCGCTACGAAACGCTGGCGCAGCGGCCGGCGCAGGCGATGGAGCAGGTCTACGCCTTCCTGCAACTGCCGGCGTTCGCGCACGACTATGCTGGTGTCCAGGCCGAGGCCGAACGCTTCGATGCCGCGTTGCAGATGCCGGGCCTGCATCGCGTCCGTCGCGGGGTGCAGTATGTCCCCCGGCGCAGCGTGTTGCCGCCGGCGCTGTTCGAGCGGTTGCAGGAGCTGGCCTTCTGGGAACGCGGGCCCTCGCATGGAGCCCTGCTGGTATGAGCAGGCGCGTGGCGTGGCAGCGCACGGCGACGCGGCGGCACCGAGCAGGCAGGCAGCACGGGCGGGCGTCGGCGGCCGCCAGCGGATGACGACCCTGTTTCGACGCGAGGCGGTGGACTACCGGCAGCGCAGTCGGCTCGGGCCGGTGGTGCTGCGCCAGCATGGCGCGCTACGTTGGTGCGTAGGCCTGCTGATGACGACCGTGATCCTGCTGCTGGTCGGATTCTTCCGCCTGGGCTTCGCGCGCAGCGAGACCTTGTATGGCACGGTCGTCCCGGCGGGCGGACTGATCTCCGTCACCACACCGCAGTCGGGCGTGGTGGTGCAGGTCGGCGCCGTGCAGGGCCAGCGCGTCGCTGCGGGCCAGCTGCTGTTCGTGTTGTCGGCCGAACATCGCGACGATCGCGGGCGGCCGACCCAGCGCGCTGCTGTGGTGCTGGCCGAACAGCAGCGCCTGGCCGTCGAGGCGATGGCGCAGTTGCGTGCCCAGGGGCGCGTGCAGCAGCAGGCGGCTGCGCGGGCGCTGGCCGGCCTGCGCGACCGCTTGCAGCAGATCGACGCCGAGCTGGACTTGCTGCGCCATCGGCAGCAACTGACCCAATCGATCGAGCAACGTTACCGTACCGCGTTGACGCGCGGCCTGGTCAGCCAGCAATTCGTCGATGAGAAACAGGCCGACGTGCTCGACCAACGCGCGCATACCCTGGAGCTGCAGCGCGAGCGCATGGCCTTGGCCGATGCGCTTGCGCAGGCCCAGGCCGAGGTGCAGCAGTTACCGTCGAACTTGCGCCAACAATTGGCGATGGCCGGTGCCGGCCTGCAGGAGGACCGGCGTGCGGCGATCGAGCAGGCGGCCGCATCGCGTTGGGAAGTGCGCGCGCCGCGTGCCGGGCGTGTGGCGCTGCGACCGCTGCAGCGCGGGCAGGCGGTCGCGCAGGGGCAACGCCTGGCCGATCTGCTGCCGACGTCGATGGCGACCGAGGTCGTGTTGTATGCGCCCTCCAGGGCCGCCGGGCTGATCGGCCCCGGCATGCCGGTGCAACTGCGCTTCGATGCCTTGCCCTACCAGCACTACGGTCAGTTCGCCGGGCAGGTGGTCGAGATCGCCGTCGCGCCCGAACCGCCGCGTGTCGACTCGGTCTCGGTAAGCGAGCCGTTGTACCGCGTGCGGGTGCGCCTGGCCGGGGATGCCGCGCTGCGTGCAGGACGCACGGCGGTCCTGCGACCGGGTATGCGCGTGCAGGGCACGCTGGCATTGGAACGGCGGCGCTTCTCGCAGTGGGCATTCGAGCCGCTGTCCAGTTTGCACGGCACGCTGCGATGAGCCGCTGGTGGGCGCAGTTGCGCCGAGCGTCCGGCGTGCGTGGATTGCCGATGATCCTGCAGGGGCAAGTCGGCGAATGCGGATTGGCGGCCATGGCCATGATCGCCCACTATCACGGTTGCCACATCGGCCTGGCCGAACTGCGCCGCCGCTTCCTGCTATCGCGACAGGGCACCAACCTGGCCAATCTGGTCGCGATCGCGCAGGCGCTCGGTCTGCAGGCGCGCGCGTTGCGGCTGGAAATGGACGCGCTGCCGGAGTTGCAGCTGCCCTGCGTCGTGCATTGGGATCTCAATCATTTCGTCGTGCTCAAGCGGGTGGGCACCCGTCGTCTGCAGATCCACGATCCGGCCAGCGGGCCGCGGAGCCTGACGCCGGGCGAATTCGCCCGGCATTTCTCCGGGATCGCGCTGGAACTCAGCCCGGCCGCCGACTTCCGTCCGCAAGCTGCGGCGCCGGCAGTGGCGTTGTCCTCGTTGATCGGTCGTGTCCACGGGCTTGGACGTGCGGTCTGGCAGGTGCTTGCGTTGGCATTCGCGCTCGAGGTGCTCAGCCTGGGAATGCCGTTCCAACTGCAGTGGATCGTCGATCAGGCGGTGCCGTCGGCCGACATCGGGTTGATCCATGTCCTTGGCGCCGGGTTCCTGTTGCTGGTGGTCCTGCAATCCTGCATCGCCCTGCTGCGCGGATGGCTGATCGCCAGCGTGTCGGCACAGCTGGGTTTTCAATGGATGGGGCAGGTGTTTGCGCACCTGCTCGCGCTGCCGTTGGCGTATTTCGAGAAGCGTCACCTCGGCGGAATCCAGTCGCGATTCGCCTCGATCGTGCAGGTGCAACGCACCTTGACGACCGGATTCACCCAGACCCTGGTCGATGGCGTGCTGGTGATCGGCACCCTCGGCCTGATGCTGGTCTACAGCGTCGGCCTCAGCGCGATCACGCTGCTGGCGGTAGCGCTGTATGCGGCGACACGCTGGCTGTGGCTGCGGCGGATGCGCGAAGCCGCCGCCGAGCAGTTGTTGTGGGACGCGCGCCAGCACACCCACCTGCTGGAGAGCGTGCGCGGCATCCAGGGCGTGCGGCTGTTCGGTCGCCAGCAGGTGCGGCGCATGGACTGGACCCATCTGCTGGCCGAACAGACCAATGCACAACTGCGCCTGGCGCAGGGCGAGGTCTGGCAGTCGTCGATCAGGCTCCTGCTGTTCGGATGCGAGCGGGTGCTGGTGATCTGGCTCGCCGCGTTCGCGATCCTGCGCGCAGAGCTTTCGCTGGGCATGCTGCTGGCCTTCATGGCCTATCGCGAGCAGTTCGCCATGCGCTTGTCCGAGCTGATCGATCGGCTGGTGGAGTTCCGTCTGTTGCGCGTCCATCTGGAGCGGGTGGCCGACATCGTCCATCAGCCGCGCGAGGAGGCCGATCAGCGCATCGATGCGCCTGCCTGGAACGACACCACCATCGAACTGTGCGGCATCGGCTTCCGCTATGCCGACGATACCCCGGCCGTGCTCGAAGACGTCAGCGTGCGCATCGCCAGCGGGGAATGCGTGGCCATCACCGGCGCGTCGGGGTGCGGCAAGACCACCTTGGTCAAAGTGATCCTCGGGCTGCTGAAACCCAGCGCCGGGCAAGTGAAGATCGGCGGGCGCCCGCTGAGCGAGACGGCGCTGACGCCCTATCGCGCCATCGTCGGCACGGTGATGCAGGACGATCTGCTGTTCACTGGATCGGTCAGCGAAAACATCAGTTTCTTCGACCCGGAGCCGGATCAGGCGCAGGTCGAACGTTGCGCGCGCATCGCCGGCGTGCACCAGGAGGTGGAGCAGATGCCGCTAGGCTACGCCTCGTTGTTGAGCGAGGCGGGTACCGGGTTGTCGGGCGGGCAGCGGCAACGCGTCTTGCTGGCACGCGCGCTGTACAGGTCGCCACGCATCCTGGTGCTGGACGAAGCGACCAGCCATCTGGACGTCATGAACGAGCAGCGCGTCAATCGCGCCATCCAGGCAATGCAGGTCACCCGGATCATCGTGGCGCATCGGTGCGAAACCGTGGCCATGGCCGCGCGCGTCATTACCCTGGAGCAGGGCCGGGTGGTGAGCGATCAGCCGATCGCCGATTGGCAGCGGCTGCAGGAGCGCTCCGCCGCAGCCGACTGATCGCTGCCGTTGGCCGCTGGCGCCGAGCACTGCCGGCGCCGTCATTGCCGGGTGCGCAGCCGCTCGGCTGGGCAGGATGACGATGCCGTGCTAGGACGAAGCGGACGCGGCTGCGATTTATGTGCCTGCGTGCCGCGCATGCGCTCCATCGCTGGCCGCATGCGGTGGCAGTTGGCGTAAAGTGTCGGCTTCTTTGCCCCATGCCTGCCGCTGCGCTCGTTGGCCTGACCACCGCTGCCGGTGCCTGCGCGTGGGGAGTCCTCCGGGTACCGTTGCGCATGACTTCTGCTGTTCCCTCCACCCGTCGCATGGCGCTGCTGCTGGCCGGGCTGGCGATGTTCGGCCCGTTTTCGATCGACACCATCTTCCCGGCGTTCTCGCAGCTTGGCCGCAGCCTGGCGGTGGACCAGGTGGCGATCCAGCAGACCATCAGCGTCTATCTGCTGGCGTATGGCCTGATGAGCATCGCGCACGGGCCGTTGTCCGATGCCTGGGGCCGCAAGCGGGTGATCCTGGGCGGGCTGACCTTGTTTATCGCCGGCTCGATCGGCTGTGCGCTGTCGCAAGACTTGCCCACACTGCTGGCATTCCGCGCGCTGCAGGGCCTGTCGGCCGGCGTGGGCATGATCGTCGGGCGGGCGGTGATCCGCGACCTGTTCCATGGCCCGGACGCACAACGGCTGATGAGCCAGGTGTCGATGATCTTCGGGATTGCGCCGGCCATCGCGCCGATCATCGGCGGCTGGATCCTGCTCAGTGGCGGCGGCTGGCCGTTGATCTTCTGGTTCCTGGTGGTGTTCGGCCTGGTGCTGCTCATCGCAACCCTGACCTGGCTTCCCGAGACCCACCCCGTGGAGGCGCGCACGCCGCTGCAGTTCAAACGCCTGTTGCAGGATTACGTGCGCATCGGCTTCAACCCGCGCTTCCAGCGTCTGGCCGCGGCCGGTTCGTTCAACTTCGCCGGCATCTTCCTGTACATCGCGTCGGCGCCGGTGTTGATCATGCAGCACCTGAAGCTGGGCGAAGGCGATTTCGCCTGGCTGTTCATTCCCACCATCGGCGGCATGACGCTGGGCTCGTTCCTGTCCGGGCGCATGGCCGGGCGCATGCAGCCGGTGCGGCAGATCCGCATCGGCTTCATCTGCTGCGGGGTGGCGGCGCTGGCCAATCTGGCCTACACCTTTGCAGTGGCGCAAATCGCGCTGCCGTGGGCGGTGCTGCCGATCTTCCTGGCCGGCGTGGGCATGGCGCTGATCTTCCCGATCCTGGCGCTGGCGGTGCTGGACATGTACCCGCAGCAGCGCGGCCTGGCCTCTTCGCTGCAGGCCTTCACGCAGTTGATGACCAATACGGTGGTGGCCGGGGTGCTGTCGCCGCTGCTGAGTGAGCATCCGCGGCATCTGGCGATCGGCATGACCGGCTTTTTCTTGCTGGGCTGGCTATTCTGGCGCTGGGAGCGCCGCAGCGGCCGCCGTCTACGGCACCGCCAGGCCACCGAGGCAGTGCCTCTGGAGCCGGCCGACCACCTCTGACCTCACAGGAGCCTGCATGTCCACCGATTCCAAGTTGCGCCGTGATGCCCGCAAGCGCGCCGCCGAGCGCCAGCGCAACCAGGCCGCCGCCAATCCCGCGCCGGTGTCCCCGATCGAACCGCATGCCGAACTCCGCGACCAGCAACGCACCCTGTTGGCCGGCATCGTCCGCCGCGACGGTGAATGGGTGCTGGGCATGGATGGCCGCATCGCCGGCGAAAGCACCAGCGCCGCCCAGGTGCTGGCGCTGATCATGCGCGCGGCCGAGTTGCACGAACGCCAGGGCACCCCCGTGCGGCTGACCTACTCGGACGCCCTCAAGGACGCCGCGCACGCCGAAGCCCGTGCCGACGGCATGGAGTTCGAGCAGTTCAAGACCAGGTTGAGCGAACGGTTGCAGGGCGGCACCAAGCTCAACTGATCCTGCTGGAACAAGCGCTGCTAGACGCACTGCCTGACACGTCTGCTGTCCAAGACAGCGTTGGGTGTCAGTCAGGGCGTGTCACTGGACGCGCAACAGCGGGTGGACGATGCCGAAGTAGATGGTGCAGCAGCCTGCCGCAGGTCGCCAAAGCGATGAGCATGCTCATCGCGATCACGGTTTGATCAGTGGCAGGATGCCACCGCGCCATGCAGGCGGGAAACGCTGGCAGCTGCGCGCTGTGTTGCGAGCCGATCAATCCCGGTCACTGCCAGCAATAAGCAATCGTCAGGTGCCACGCCAGCGACAACAGCACCGCCAACGCTGCGATGCACCCACCTGCCGTCATACAGACCAGCAACCACCGCGTGCAACGCTGACCGATCATCGACGCAACACCTCGCTGTCAGAGAGCGCTGCGCCTGAGCAATCTGCCGAAGCGACGGTTGGCCGGTGGTCGACGCTTTCCTTTGACATGCGTCATCAGCGCGCCGTCGCAGGCGCAGTCGTCGTGGTTGCCGGAGCGGCGGCCGTTGCCTGCCACCCGCACATCTGCCCTTGATTCTGCTGCTTGAGCCATTCGCTCATCGGCGCGAAGTATTCCAGCATCGGGCCGGCATCGAGTTTGTCGTTGCCGGTGAGTTCCTTGAGTGTGGTCTGCCAGGGTTGGCTGGAACCACGCTGCAGCATCGACCAGAACTTCTGCCCGGCGTCCTTGTTGCCGTAGAAGCTGCATTCGTACAGCGGCCCCTGATGGCCGGCAGCCTGGCACAGGCCTTTGTAGAATTGGAATTGCAGGATATGCGCCAGGAAATAGCGCGTGTACGGCGTGTTGCCCGGCACGTGGTACTTGGCGCCAGGGTCGAAGAATTCTTCGCCGCGCGTGCCGACCGGCGCCACGCCCTGGTACTTGGCTTTCAGTTCCCACCAGGCCTGGTTGTAATGCTCGGGCGTGATGGAGCCGTCGAACACGCCCCAGCGCCAGCGGTCGATCATCAAACCGAACGGCAGGAACGCCACCTTGCTCAGGGCCATGCGCATCTGCGAATTGATCAACGACTCGCGGCCGGTCTGTTGCTCGCCCACCATGCCGATCGACTGCAGGTACTTGGGCGTCATCGCCAGCACGATGGTGTCGCCGATCGCTTCGTGGAAGCCATCGTTGGCGCCGTTCTGAAACAGCGGCGGCAACGGGTTATAAGCCAGGTCGTAATAGATGTGGCCCAGCTCGTGGTAGATGGTGGTGAAGTCTTCTTCGGTCGGCTTGATGCACATCTTGGTGCGCACGTCCGCGCCGATGTTCTGGTTCGGCTCGCCGCCCATGTTCATGTCCCAGGCGCTGGCGTGGCACACCACATCGCGATCCAGCGGCTTGATGAACTGCGAGCGCTGCCAGTACGTGTCCGGCAGCTTGGGCATGCCCAGCGATGTGTAGAAATCCTGCGCGCGTTCGGTCATCTGCTTGGCGGTACGCAGCTGCGCCTCGCGTTCGGCGTTGAAGCGTGCGGCCGCGCCACCATCGCCGCCGGTGTTGCGCGCCAGCACTGCGCTGAGGTTGCCTTGGTACTGCTTTTCCAGCGCGGAGGTGATGTCCAGATCGCCGGCGCCAGGGTAGGGCTGCAGCAGATCCCACAGGTTGCTCCAGTCCTGCTGCCACATATTGCCCATCAGGTGTGCCGGCAACAGGCCGCCGGCGACCTCGCCCTTGTCCTTGCCGTATTGCGTATCGAGTTTGCCGCGCGCATAGCACTGCAACTGCGCATACAACGGTTTGACCTGTTCCCACAGACGGTCGGTTTCGCTGGCCAGTTGCGCCGGCGGCATGTCGTAGCCGCTGCGCCATAGCACCCCGACGTCGGCGAAACCCAGCCCGCGTGCGCCCTCGTTGGCCAGTTCGACGAAGCGTTGGTAGTCCTTGCGCATGGGCTGCGCAGTGCTGTGCCAGCCCTGCCAGGCGTCGAGTTGTTCGTTGTAGTCGCGGCTGCTGGCCAGCACTTGCTCCAACTCGCCGAGCTGGCGGCAGCGGCGCTGCTCGCCTTCGCCCACGCAGTAGCTGCCCGCGCCGTAATCGCCTTCCATCTTGGCGGCGATGCGGGTGAGTTCGGCCAGCTTGGCCGGGTCGCGCGGTGCGGGCAGGGCACTCATCAATTTCAGCAATTGCAGCGCACGCGCACTGTCGGCCGACATCGGTGTGCCGGCGTACTGCTTGGATTGTTCGATCCACCGGTCCAGCTGCGCCAGCGAGCGTTCGTTGGCCTTGGCCGCCAGCAACTGCGAATCGCCGTTGATGTAGGTCGACGACAGCCACTGCGCCGCAGTGATTTCCGGATAGGCCGCCTTGTATTCGGCGCTGATGCGCGCAACGAACTGGTCGGCGCTTTCGGCCAGCGCGGTCTTGCTCGCCACAGGTGTGTCCGGTGGTGCCGCATCCCGGCGGCAGGCCGACAAGCTCAGGGTGCCGGCAGCCACAGCCAACGCCAGCAACAGCAAACGAGGATTCACGGGTGGTCCTTGCAGTGAAGTCCGGCGAAGGCTAGAGCGCGCCGGGGTTCAGGGCAAGGGGCAACGCACGCCACGCATGCGATGTGCGGCGCGGGCAGACGCAGGCGTTGGCGATCAGCGCAGCGTGGTGCCGGTGCACTTGGCGAACAGGTCGCGCTCGGGCGCATAGACGCTGGTCTTGACCTGCATCAACCCAAGCACGGACGGGAACAGCGCATCCTGATCGGTATATTGCCCTGCACGGTGGCGCAGGCAGGCTTCATCCAGGCCGCGATCGCGCGCGAACTCCGGCGAGAACCACATCACCATCGGCACATGGGTCTGCTCCTTGGGCGCGATGGCATACGGAACGCCATGCAGGTACAGGCCTTTTTCGCCAAGCGATTCGCCGTGATCGGAGAGATAGATCATCGCCGTGTCGTAGTCCGGCAGGCCACGCAGCGCGTGGATGGCCTGATTGAGGAAATGGTCGGTGTACAGGATCGAATTGTCGTAGGCGTTGACGATGTCCTGGCGGCCGCAGCTGCCCAGATCCGCGGTCTTGCACACCGGCTTGAAGCGTTCGAACTGCGCCGGGTACCGTTCGAAGTAGCTCGGGCCATGGCTGCCCAGTTGGTGCAGCACCACCACGCGGTCGCCAGGCTTTGCGCGCACCTGCGCAGCCAGGTCGCTCAACAGGATCTCGTCCATGCAGCGGCCATCGGCGCACAGGCCCGGTGTGGTGGCATCGTCCAGCTTCTGGATCTCCAACCCGTCGCACACGCCCTTGCAGCCGGACTGATTGTCGCGCCACAGCGTCGAAATGCCGGCATGTTCCAGCACATGCAGGAACGACTGATGGCCACGAATCATGTCTTCGTTGTAGTCGCGACGCCCGTAGGGCGAGAACATGCAGGGCACCGAGACTTCGGTGCTGGTCCCGCACGAATGCATGTCGGGGAAGTTGATCACCCCTGCCTGTGCCAGCTCCGGCGTGGTCTGTCTGGCATAGCCGTTGAGTCCCCAGTTCTGCGCGCGTGCGGTTTCCCCCAGCACCACCAGCAACAAGCGCGGGCGGCTGCCCGGCGCGCGCGGCGTGGCCATGGCGTCGTGTTCGATCGGCTGTTTGGGAGCACGCTTGATCGGCGATTCGGATTTGAGGTTTTGCCGCAATGCCACGATGTAATTGATCGGCGTGGCCAAATAACGCACTTCGCGGTGATTGCGCATCAGTGCGGAAATATCCTGCGACGAGAGCATGGCGCCAGCAGCGCCCACCACTGCGACCACCAGCAGGAAGCCCGATCGCACCAGCACCGCCTTGCCCGCACTGCGTGCGCGCAAACGTGTGCGCCACAGCAATGCGGTCGGAATCAGGAAGTAGCACACCAGCGGCAGGATCAGGCCCGGCGTGAGCAACTCGCGCGATTCCTTGTGATCGGTATGCAGCACGTTGCGCAGCATGTCCGCATCCAGATAGACGTTGTAGCTGTCCATGTAGTGCGCGGCCAGCGCGGTGGTGAACAGCAAGAGCGTCAGCAGCGGCTTTGCATTCCAGCGCCAGACCAGGATGCCCAGGAGCAGCGCATGCACAGCCACCAACAGCGCCATCAACGAGATCGCAAACCCGATGCTGCCCGGATGCGTGGCCATGGCCGTGCGCCAGAACAACTGATTGCACACCAACGCAAAAAACAGGCTCGACAGCAGCACCAAAGCTTCGGTCGACACCGTCGGCCGCGTACTCCACGTCAGCGCGCGCAGGCCACCACGCCTGCGCGGTTCCGGCAACCAGGTACTCATGCTGCATCCCCCGAGAGCAACACCAATCCAAGCGCGCGACGCGGCCGTTGCAGCATCACGCAGTACAGCGCCAGTGCGCTCACCCAGCAAACCGCCAGCGACCACAGGTCATGCGAGAGAAAATGCGCGCCGCGCAATTGTTGCGCAACACCGAAAATGAGACCTGCTGCCAAGCCTATGAACAAACCTGCAAACCGCCATGCAGGACGGAGCGCCAGCGCACAAAAATACAGTGCCACCCACGCATAACCGGCACTGGCATGGCCGGCAGGAAAACACCCGGACGCGGCGATGCCGTGGCGCGATTCGAATAGCCCGATCATCGCTTGCGTACCGCCATAGCGGCTCAGATCCCATGGGCAATCCATCGCCGTCCACGACTTGAGCAGCGACACCAGCGAGGTCGACAGCGCGACGGAAGCGGCCAGGTAGGTCAGCGGCCAGCGCAACACCTTCAGGCGCGGCCTGCACCACGCAACGATGGCCAGCACCAGCACGCCGACTCCGGCTGCCGTGCTCAACCATTTACCCACGCGGTGGATCACGCCGCTGGTGAACCAGTGGTCCTTGAGTAACCAGTGGCCGCCTTCCAACCGATACAGCGCATCGGCGATCCATTGGTCGCCACCGGCGCCCATCAGCAGCGCGCTCGCCAACAGGACGCAGGCCAGGGGCAGCCACAGATGGCGCACGAGGAAGTGCGTCTCCACGCCGCTGGCGGTATGCGCCACGGTCGGCGCACGGATGGGAAGCGTTGTCATCGAGATGGCGGCCTGTGTCAATGCCCGACATCTTCGAAACCCGGATGTCGGAAAGCGGTCGGACCGGGGTTGCCCGGCCGTTAACCCGACACCAAGCGTTCAGTCTGCATCGCCTTCGCTACCGGTTTGTTCGGCGTCGGACGCAGCGGCGATGCAACCGGCATGCCACGCCGTGCCGGGCAGCAACTGCCATTGATTGCGATTGGACTCGCCGATATCGATGCGTTGCGCCGGATCGATACATGCCGGCACCGCCTGCTTGAGCACGAACAGCCAGCGAGTGTGCGGCGCTTGCGCAAGCCACGGGCCGGCCTTGGCCCATTGGTCCTGCCAGCTCGCCTTGAAGCCGAAATCGGTCACCGGGCGATCGGCCTGCAGCAGGTTCTGCTCGCGCCAGGCCAGCATGCCCAGCTGCGCGTCCGGGCCGATGCGCTGGCCCACGCGCTGCATCAGACGTGAGGACGAACTATAAGGATCCAGCGCCGGCATCAACCCCAGGCCGAACACCGTCCACAGCGCGGCGGTCATCACCACCAACGCGGTGCCCGCGCGTTTACCGCGCGACCATGCACTCGCCGCCAGGCCGACCACGCCCAGGCCGATCAACCAGAAACCCACCGGCTGCAGCGAGGCAAGCTCCATGCCGCGCTTGACTGCGGTGTTCTCGGCCCAGTGCAGATGCAACGCAATGCCGCCGCCCAGCGCCAGGCCGGCGACGGCAAGCAGCAGCACATACCCGGTCAGCAGCGCCCGCACGCCGCGCCGGCGCAACAACCCCGCCAGCAACGGCGCCGCGGCAATGCACAGTGCCGGCAGCATCGGGAAGATATAGACCTCGCGTTTGCCCGGGCTGGCGCTGAAGAACAGCAGCACCAGCACGCTCCAGGCCAGCAGCAGCACATAGCGCGGGTCGCCGCGGCGCAGTCGCCGCCACCAGGCCGGCAGCAGCCACGGCAACAACAGGCATCCGGGCAGCCACAAGGTGGCGATCACCTGCAGGTAGTACCAGAACGGTTTGACGTGATGCCAGGCGTGCGCGTAGCGCGTGCCGGTCTGCTTGAACAACAGCTCGTGCGCATAGGCATGCAGCTGCGGGTCGTCGCTGTGCCACAGCGCGATGCCCAGCGGCCCCAGCCACACCGCCGTACCGGCCACGAACGCCGGCAGCACCAGTGCCCAGCTGCGTCCTGCCAGCGCGCGCGCCGGCAATACGCGCCAATGCGTACGCCGCAGCGCCATCCACGGCAGCAAAACCAGCAGCGGCAGAAAACCGACGCCCTTGGTCACCGTGCCGACGCCGGCAGCAAACAGGCCCAGCGTCCAGGCGCGCCAGTCCGGCCCGCGCAGCAGGTGCCGCAGCAGTCCCCACAACGACAGTGTGGTCAGCGCCACCAGCACCATATCGATCTGCGCACGCTTGGCCATCAGGCCGAACTGCAGCACCGTGAACAAGGCCAGCACCGCGTGGGCCGCCACGCGCCGCGTCCAGAGCCGGCGCGCGATATCCCAGGTCAGCCACAACGTGGCCAGCGCGGCCAGCAGCGACGGCAGCACGAAGGCCACCGGCCAGTGCGGTACCAGTTCGTAGGTGGCCGCCTGCAGCCACATGAAGACCGGCGGTTTTTCTGCATACAACTCGCTGCCACGGTGCGGCAGCAGCCACTGGCCGGTCTCGACCATGGTGCGCGCGGCCAGCACGAAGCGCGGCTCGTCCGGCGGATTGGGTTGGCGCATGCCCAGCCCGGCCAGCAAGCTGACGACGATCAACAGCAGCGCGGCCAGCAGTGCACGCTGGCGGGATAAGGAGGCAGCGATGGCAGGCGACACGCGCACGCCCTGAGTAAATGCGGGCAGACACTATCTGGCAAGTGGGTCGGAAATTTGTCGGAGCCGAGCCTGCGTGATCGCGCATCGCAGCGCAGGCATCGCCATGCGCGGCTGCCGAAGCGCAACCGGTTGGAAGGCCGTACCGGCGATAGCGGTCGCGTTTGGCCGGCCTCGGTTAGGATGCGCACACTGTGCCTGCCGGGCCGTCCTGGAACCCCGCTCATGCGGCTGCTGGTCATTGAAGACAACCGCAATATGGTTGCCAACCTGTTCGACTATTTCGAAGCGCGCGGGCATACCCTGGACGCCGCGCCCGATGGCGTCACCGGCCTGCATCTGGCGACCACCCAGCATTACGACGCATTGATCCTGGACTGGATGATGCCGCGCATGGATGGACCGGAAGTGCTGCGTCGGCTGCGCGAGCAGCACCAGTCCGAATTGCCGGTGATCATGCTCACCGCACGCGACGAACTGCCGGACAAGATCGCCGGCTTCCGCGCCGGCGCCGACGACTACCTGACCAAACCCTTCGCACTGCCCGAGCTGGAGGTGCGCATCGAAGCCTTGCTGGCGCGTGCGCACGGCCGTCGCCGCGGCAAACTGCTGCAAGTGGCCGACCTGCGCCTGGACCTGGCCACGCTGGAAGCGACGCGCGCCGGCCAGGTGCTGCATCTGTATCCGGCCTGCCGCAAGTTGCTGGAAGTGCTCATGCAGGCCAGCCCGGCCGCGGTGACGCGGCAACGCCTGGAGCAATCGTTGTGGGGCGACGATCCGCCCGACGGCGACATGCTGCGCTCGCATATCTATGAGTTGCGTCGCAGCGTGGACGGCCCGTTCGCGCAAAAACTGATCCATACCTTGCCGCGGCTCGGCTACCGGCTGGCACAGCTGGATGCGGCCGATGCACCTGGCGCTGGCGACTGCAGCGATGTCTAAACAGCGCCCGTTGGGTCGCCGCGTGCTGGTGTGGTTGTTCGGCTACACGCTGCTGATGACCCTGGCGGTGTTCGGCACCGCGCAGTACCTGCACGAACGCGCCGAACACGGCGTGTGGCGCTCGCTGCTCAATTCCGAACTGGACAGCATTCTCGAGCGCAGCGTGCAGAATCCGGAGTATCACTGGCAGGACTCGGACACCTTGCGGCTGTACCGCGTCGACGATGTCGCGCGCACGCCGCCGGTCTTGCGCACCCTGCATCCCGGCCTGCACGACGGTCTGGAGATCGCCGGCCGCCAGAGTGCCGTGATGGTGCGCGACACCGCGCATGCCGGCCGCCTGGCCCTGGTGCTGGACATCACCGATTTCGAAGCGCTGGAAAAGTTCCTGACCCGCTGGATGCTGGCCGCTGGGATCGCGCTGATCGGCATCACCTTGCTGATGGGCACGTATGCGATGGCCCGGCTGGTGCGCCCTTTGGTGGAACTTGCGCGCGACATCGGCGCGTTGCGTCCAGGGCAGCGTGCGCAGCAGATTGCGGTCGGGCCACAGGGCAGCGCCGAACTGTACGTGATTGCCGATGCGCTCAACGATTATCTGGAACGCAACAGCCAGTTCGTCGACCGAGAGCGGGCCTTCATCGACAGCGCCAGCCACGAATTGCGCACGCCCATCGCGGTGATCGGCAATGCGGTGGAGCTGGCGCTGGAGCAACCCGGCACGCCGCCGGCGGTACGCCACCAGCTGCAGCGCATTGCCCAGACCAGCGCCTCGGTCGAGCAGTTGATCACCTTGCTGCTGGTGCTGGCCAAGGACCCAGGCCGGCTGGTGCGCAGCAGCGATGCGTTGCGGCTGGATCAGTTGCTGCCGGACATCGTGGCCGACCACACGCACCTGTGCGCCGACAAGGATCTGCAACTGGTCGTGGACCCGTTGCCGCCGTGCAGCCTGGTCGCCCCGGTCGCCATCGTGCAGACGGCCATCGGCAACCTGTTGCGCAACGCCATCGAAAACAGCGACCGCGGCATCATTCGCATCTCGCTGTCGGCGCCCGGCGTGGTCCGCATTGCCGACCCCGGCCATGGCATGACGCCCGAAGAGATCAGCGCCATCTACACGCGCCTGGCGCGCGGCAACGCACGCCAAGGGAGTGGCATCGGGCTGGAGCTGATCGGACGGTTGTGCGAGCACCTGGGCTGGCATCTGCAGCTGGATTCCAATGCAGGGCAGGGCACGGTGGCCACGCTGGATCTCTCCGGCGCCACGGCAACGGGATCCTGAGGCCGATCACTCGACCGACTGCGCTCAGGCCAGACGGTGCGTCCGCTACTCGGTACTGCAGGTGCCACACGTTCGCCGTGGCTGCTGCGAACGCCGCACCGCCCTGATGCCCGTCGCTGCTGACCACTGCTCGCTGCGGTTGGGCAGCCACTTGAACGCGCCGCGCAAGCTCAGGCAGGCAACAGGCCGCGTGCGTCCAGCCAGCTGCGCGCGTTCTCCGCGTCGTGCTCGAACCATGCACGGGTGGAGCCCAGCCGATACGTATAGCCCCAGCTGTCCATGTCCGCCATCAGGCGCGCGCTGCCCACGCCGGGCAGTTGCTCGGCCAGCAGGATCTGCAGGTAACAGGTGGCGTCTTCTTCCTCCACCGAATCGGTGGCGTCGGTATGCACGGCGGCGCGTTTTTCCGCAGGCAGCACGATCAGATGTCCGGCTTCGTGCAGGAGCGAATGCACCGGGGTGTCGTCGCGCACGTACACATCGCAGCCGATGATGCCGGCCTCCGGTTCGCCCCAGAAACTGCCTGGAATCGCTGCACCACTGTCCACGCGATGCAGGCGCAAGCCATAGCGCGCGAGCAGGGCGGCAGGTGCGTCCAGGCCGATATCGGCCACGCACAGGACATCGGCAGCGGTGGGTGTGGCAGTGGGGGCGGTGGTCACGCGCAATGGCTCGCGGTCGGGTCACATGCAACAACGGCACCGTGCGAACGTGGTGCCGTTGTCGGCGCTTACTTGTCGCCGTCTTCCGGAAGGGCGACCGAGATGTCCAGCACGTCGTGTTCGCCGTCCTTGACCAGATCCACGCGCACCGCATCGGCATCGATGTTGACGTACTTCTTGATCACTTCCAGCAGTTCGCGCTGCATCAGCGGCAGGTAATCCGGCCCGCCGCGGTGGTTGCGCTCCTGCGCAATGATGATCTGCAGGCGGTTCTTGGCCGTCTCGGCGGTGTTCTTCTTGCTCTTGAGAAAATCGAGCAGGCCCATGCTTACCCTCCGAACAGCTTGCTGAAGAAGCCTTTCTTCTCCACGGATGTGAATCGCATCGGGCGCTCCTCGCCCATGATGCGGGCGACTGCGTCGTCATACGCCTGGCCGGCCGGGGACTCGGCATCCAGGATCACCGGCTCGCCCTTGTTGGAGGCGTTGAGCACGTCGCCGGATTCGGGAATCACGCCGATCGCCTTCAGGCCCAGCACTTCTTCCACGTCGGTGATGCTGAGCATCTCGCCGCCTTCCACGCGGCCCGGGCTGTAGCGGGTCAGCAGCAGGAACGCCGGCACGGCCTTGCCTTCTTCGGCCTTGCGGGTCTTGGAATCGAGCAGGCCGATGATGCGGTCCGAGTCGCGCACCGAAGAGACTTCCGGATTGACCACCACCACCGCGCGGTCGGCGAAATACATCGCCAGGAACGCGCCTTTTTCGATGCCGGCCGGAGAATCGCAGACGATGTAGTCGAAGCCGTCGGCGGCCAGGTCCTTGAGCACCTTTTCCACGCCTTCCTGGGTCAGCGCGTCCTTGTCGCGGGTCTGCGAGGCGGCCAGGACGTACAGGTTCTCGAACCGCTTGTCCTTGATCAGCGACTGCTTGAGCGTGGCTTCACCGTGCACGACATTGACGAAGTCGTACACCACGCGCCGCTCGCAGCCCATGATCAGGTCCAGGTTGCGCAAGCCGACGTCGAAGTCGATGACCGCCACCTTCTTGCCGCGTTTGGCCAGCCCGCAAGCCAGGCTTGCGCTGGTGGTGGTCTTGCCGACGCCGCCCTTGCCGGAGGTGACTACGATGATTTCAGCCAAAGGATTTCTCCGAATATTTCTGTGGTTGGGCCGCGTCAATCAAGCGCAGCGATCTTGATCTGATCCTGCTCCAGCCAGACCTGGACGGCCTTGCCACGCAGGTCCATGGGAACATCGTCCAGCACCTTGTAGTGGCCAGCGATGGCAACCAGTTCGGCGTGGAAGTCGCGGCAGAAGATGCGCGCGTCGGGATTGCCCTGCGCGCCGGCCAGAGCGCGGCCACGCAGGGTACCGTAGATATGGATGCTTCCGTCGGCGATGACCTCGGCCCCGGCACCGACCGTACTGAGTACGGTCAGGTCGCAGTTCTCCGCGTACAGCTGCTGACCCGAACGCACCGCGGTGCGCTGCATCCGGCCCGGCGCCGGTCGCGCGGCCGGCGGTGCCGGCTCGGCACGTGCGGGCGGCGGCGGTGGCGGTGGCGGACTGACCGCGGTCGGCTCGTACTGCGCGCGAAATTTGGCCAGCAGCGGCACGCCCAACTGCTGGGACAGCAGGTCGATCTCGCTGGTGCCGTAGGCCAGCGCCACCGGCAGCACGCCGGCATCGCGCAGGCCGTCCAGCAGCGCCTTGGCCGTAGCCAGGTCCGGCACCTGCGACAGCCCGCCGAAATCCAGGATCACCGCCGCACGGCCAAACAACTTGGGCGCGCGGCTCACGCGCTCGCGCATTTCCTGCACCAGCCGCGGCACATCCAGCGTCCGCACACGCAGGTTGGCGATGCCCACCTGGCCGATCTTCAGTTCGCCGGCCTGTTCAAAATCCACATTCACACTTGCCACAACTCAGCTCCCCGTCGATGGGCTAGCGGTGGTGGCGGCATGACGCGGCCGGCCCACCCACGGCAAGTGGTCGGGCAACTTGCCGCCATAGGTCTCCTTGACCCACCGATAGCTGCACATGTCTTTCATCAGCATGCTGGCGCGCACTTCCACATCGGGCATGGTGTTCTGGCCAACCTCGCGGAAGCCGAAGCTGCCATGGAACAGCAAGGCCGCATCTGCGCCATGGTCCAGGAACACCTCGCACGCCAGCTGCGGGTAACGCAGCTCGGTATAGCTCTGCACATCGGCATAGAACGCCCGCCCGACGCCACCGCCGCGGCGGCGGCTGGCGACCACGATGCGGTCGATATAGAAGAATTCCGGGTGACGGTCCCGGAACCAGGCGAAATTGCTGCTGTCGTGCGCACTGCCGCTTCCGAAACCGACCAGAAACCCGGCCAGGTTGCCGTCGCGCTCGGCGACGCGGAAATACTCGGCCTGCTCGTAGAAACGTTGCAGCCTGGTTGAATCCAGCGGCAGGATCGCCAGTCCGGCATTGTTGTTCAGGGCCAGGACGGAATCGAGCTCGTGCTCGCGCACGTCGCGGATGACGATCGACATTGGGACTCCGTGGGGTAACGCGTCGACCCGAAATCGGATCTGCGTCGGATTATTACATGCGGGGCCTGAAGCGGCGACCCAGCGCATGCGATCGGCCGGCGCGCGGCAGGTGCCGGCGTGCAACGGCGCGTCAGCACAGGCGCTGCGCGGGTCCGACATCCGCCACCCGTGCACCTGCCGGCATGCATGACTTCCGGCAAGAGGGCAGCGCGGTCGCTTACGCCTAAGATGCGGGCATGTTGGGATACCTCAGTCACACGCGCGTCCTGCGCTTTGCCGGCCTGTTCACCTGGGCGATGATCGTCATGCCCTTGGTGTACACCTACTGGCCGCCGGCCGAAGAAGGCGACCACCGCAGCGTGGCCGAGGCGGTGATGATGTCGGCATTCTTCATCGGCTTCGGCGCCAGCTACTTCTGGTTGACCCGCGGCTTGAACAGCGGCGGCCACGCGCACTGGTACGACCGGTTGATCCTGTTGCTGCTCACCATCTGCGCGCTGGCGGTGAGCTATCTGAGCGGAACCGGGCTCGGCAGCATCCTGATGATGGTGGCGGCCGGGGTGATCCCGTGGCTGCTGCCGCTACGCGTGGGCGTGCTATGGCTGGTGCTGAGCCAGCTGGCGGTGCTGCCGGTGTTCTACTACCTGCGCCCGGACTTCACCCTGTTCGCGGCGCTGATGCAGTCGCTGTTGTACGGCGGCTTTTCGATGTTCATCTTCGTCACCAGCCTGGTGGCCCGCCAGCAGACCGATGCGCGCGAAGAGCAGCGCCGGCTCAACGCCGAACTGCGCGCCACCCGCGCGTTGCTGGCCGAGAGTGCGCGCATCAACGAGCGCACCCGCATCTCGCGCGAGCTGCACGACCTGCTCGGCCACCACCTCACCGCGCTCAGCCTCAACCTGGAAGTGGCCGGCCACATCACCGAGGGCCAGGCCCAGGAGCACGTGCGCCAGGCGCACACGCTGGCCAAATTGTTGCTCACCGATGTGCGCGAGGCGGTCAGCCACCTGCGCGACAGCGGCGCGATCGACCTGGAAGCGGCGCTGCGCCCGCTGGTCACCCAGGTGCCGTCGCTGGATATCCACCTGGACATCGCCCAGCCGCTGACCCTGGACGACCCCGAGCGCGCCCACGTGCTGCTGCGCTGTACCCAGGAAATCATCACCAATGCGGTGCGCCATGCCGGCGCGCGCAACCTGTGGATCCAGGTGCGCCGCGATGCCGATACGGTGCTGATCGACGCCCGCGACGACGGCCACGGCGCCGATGCGGTCGCGCCCGGCAACGGGCTGCGCGGCATGCGTGAGCGGCTGAACCAGTATGGTGGGAAGCTCGAAATTCAAACCCGGCGGGGTGAGGGCTTTGGCCTGCGCATCGCTGTTCCAGGCGCGCCGGCACTGATGCCTGCGGCCGTGACCCAAGGAGTGTTGTGATGATCCGTGTGTGCCTGGTCGACGATCAAACCCTGGTGCGCCAGGGGATCCGCTCGCTGTTGGCGCTGGACGACGGCATCGAGGTGGTGGCCGAGGCCTCCGACGGCAAGCAGGCAGTGGAGCAGATTCCGCAGATCCAGCCGGACGTGGTGCTGATGGACATGCGCATGCCGGTGATGTCCGGGCTGGAAGCGCTGCAGATGCTCTCGCGCAACGGCACCCTGCCGCCGACGATCATCCTGACCACCTTCGACGACGACCAATTGGTGCTGGCCGGGCTCAAGGCCGGCGCCAAGGGCTATCTGCTCAAGGACGTCTCGCTGGAACAACTGGTTGGCGCCATCCGCACCGTCGCCGAAGGCGGCTCGCTGGTGCAGCCGGCGGTGACCCAGCGCCTGCTGTCGGGTCTGGAGCACATGCGTAACGAGTTCGTCAGCCTGGACCGCCCCGATCCGCTCACCGACCGCGAAACCGAGATCCTGCGGCTGATGGCGAGTGGGTTTTCCAACAAGGAAATCGCCAACTCGCTGGGTGTGGCCGAAGGCACCATCAAGAATCACGTCTCCAACATCCTCTCCAAGCTCGGCGTACGCGACCGCACCCGCGCGGTGCTGAAAGCATTCGAACTGCAGCTGGTGTGAGCTCGGCCCTGCGCCGGCGAGCTCGACGCCAAGCCGGCCTGCAGCAGGCACCGGACTCGCATTCAGGACGCTGCGGCGCCGGTCGGACTGCGAAACGGGCGGACCGGTGCCGCCTGGCAACTGCAACATCACACGCACGCAGCACGTGATGTGCATGATAGCGGCGCGCAACCGCCCAAACCCTTGTGCAGGTTGGGATTGCGCATCCCCCACGCGCTGCGTTGCGCGGTGAATGACACCGCAAGACCGCGCTACCCGTCGCACAACTGAACATCTTTCTCGAAGCCTGCTAGGATGGTGGCTTCGCTTCACTCAACCCGGCCGTGGGATCGGCCCCGGAGACCTCCTGAATGACCCGTATTATCGAGTTCCTGATCGCCTTGGGGATCGTGGCTGGCTTGTTTGTCGTGGTGGGCTTGGTGTTGCCCTCGGAGCGGCAGATGTCCGAGAGTGTTGAGACCAACCGCAGGATGACGATTGTTTACGACACCGTGAACAGCTTCCGTCGTTTCAAGGATTGGAACCCGCTTGTGCTGCGTGACCCGAAGATCCAGCTGAAGCTGGCCGGCCCGGAAGAGGGCAAGGGTGCACGCGTCGAATACAGCTCCACCGAGGGCTATATCGGCAACGGCAGCTGGGAGATCACCAACAGCGTCAAGAACGAGCGTGTTGAGATCGCAATCGAAGATCCCACCAAGGGCTACGACAAGGTCACCAATTTCACCCTGGTGCCGACCGGCAAGAACAACAAGAACGTCAAGATCACCCAGGATTACAGCGTCAAGTACGGCTGGAACCTGTTTGGTCGCTATGCCGGCCTGTACGTCAGCCGCCACGTGGGCGACGACCTGAAGCTGGGTCTGTCGCGTCTGGCGACTGCGCTGGCCACCGTGCCGAACTTCGACTACCGCGCCGAGCTTGACGGCAAGCCGGTGTTGAGCGACCTCAAGATCGTCGATGTGCCGGCCGAGGACCTGTTGGTCGTCACCGCGGGCAACATCGATCGTGACAACGAGACGATCAAGAAGTCGATCAAGGACAACCAGGAGTGGATCAAGCGCGTGATGGATTCCAACGGCCTTGAGGCGGTTGGTCCGGTGCGCATCGTGACCACCGACTTCGCTTCGGACAAGTACGCCTTCGACGTGGTGCAGCCGGTGCGCAAGCGCGCTGGTGGTGCTCCGAAGGCCGACGCCAAGGCCGACGCCAAGAAGGAAGACGCGACTGCCGCGGCACCCGCCGATGCAACCCCGGTGGCTGCAACGGGCGACGAGTTGAAGCTCAATATTCCGTCCGAAGCACCGGTGAAGTACCAGCGGGTTCCGGCGCACCGTTCGGCCTTTGCGACCTACGCAGGCCACATGGCCGGTCTGGACGCAGTGCGTAACTCGCTGCGCGCCTGGGCTGCCACCAGCGGCATGGACGTGACCGATCGTCCGTACGAAGCGTGGAAGGGTGGCGTGGACAAGTCGTTCACCCAGGACGGCACCTACGACGTCTACTGGGCCATCAAGTAATCGTCTCACCACGATGAGCTGATCCAGACGAAAACGCGCCGCAGTCTTGCGGCGCGTTTTTTTTTGCGCTGCGGCGCTGCCATGGAAGTTGCCTGCATGTCTTTGCTTGATCGTCGCAAGAAACACCCCTCGCTGCTGGCTTGCTGCGGCGGCCTGCTGGCGGCCACTGCCGTCGGTCTATCGGCCTATGCCTCGCACGGCGTTGCCGATGCGGTGGTGCAGTCGCGGCTGCAGCTGGCGTCGTTGTACGCATTCGGCCATGGCGCGGTCCTCACCGTGCTGGGCGCCACCGAAACGCGTGCGCTGGGCCGGGTGGGCTTGCACCTGCTGTTGCTCGGCACGTTGCTGTTTGCCGGCAGCCTGGTCGGGGGCGCGTTGCTGCAGTGGCCGACCACCCTGGCGCCGGTCGGCGGAGTGGGCCTGATGCTGGGCTGGGTGGTGCTGGCCATTGGTGCGTTGAGGCGCTGAGCATGCCGCGCCATGCCCGCGGATTCGATGTGGAGGCTGCGTTCGCGCATGTGTCCCGGCGCGATCGCGCGCTGGGTGCGTGGATGAAGCGCATCGGCCCGATCGCCCCGCAACCGGGCTGGCACAAACCCTTCGACCCGGTCGATGCGCTGGCACGCGCCATCCTGTTCCAGCAACTCAGCGGCAAGGCGGCGTCGACCATCGTGGCGCGGGTGGAAGTGGCGATCGGTGCGCAGCGGCTGCATGCGGACACCCTCGATCGTATCGACGATGCAGCGCTGCGTGCCTGCGGCGTTTCCGGCAACAAGGCGCTGGCGTTGCGCGATCTGGCACGGCGCGAACGCGAAGGCGAGATTCCCTCGCTGCGCAGGCTCGCTTTCATGGACGAGGACGCCATCGTGCAGGCGCTGGTGCCGGTGCGCGGCATCGGCCGCTGGACGGTGGAAATGATGCTGATGTTCCGCTTGGGCCGCCCGGATCTGCTGCCCATCGACGACCTGGGCGTGCGCAAAGGGGCGCAGCGCGTGGACAAGCAGGAGCAGATGCCCACCCCTAGCGAACTGGCCGCACGCGGCGAACGGTGGGGCCCGTACCGCACCTATGCCGCGTTCTATCTGTGGAAGATTGCCGACTTCAGTGTGGCGACCAAGGTGCCGACACCGCGTTCGCAGGAGTAGGGCGAACGCACGCGGGGCAGACGCGACGGGCCGTCCTGTCCAGCCGCGCTGCGTGGCGCATGACGTTCGACCGGCTCATCCCGCCGACCAACGCCAATGCCACGGTTCGTAGACGATGCCATGCGGGTTGTCGCGTGGATAACTCAGGCGGTAGCCGAATGCGTGTGCGTTGCTGCACAACCAGGCGAATGCGTGCGTGGCTTCGAAGGACTCTTCGGCCGGCGGCTCGCCCGGTGTGCCCAGATCCAGTGCGTCGCCGCTGTGATGTTCGCTGAAACCCGGCGCTGCGTTGACCGTCAGGACCTGTTCCAGGGTGAGTCCGCGCGCGAACTTGCGCTCGAAGATGCCCAGTTGGTAGTCGTGGCTGCGATAGCCTGAAATCGCATCGATCACGATGTCTGCGCGCAGCGCAGCCGCACGCATCTGTCGCCATGCGCGTGCAGCGCCGGCACTGAGCCATAGCGGGCGGCCGAAGCGATCGCGTCCGGCAAACTGCAGTGCGGCCGGTTCGGCAATCAACTGCAGGCCGGTCCGTTGCACATAGTCGTCGGCGGCGAGCCCGAGCTGGCTCAGCCGGCGCTGCAATCCGTCGATCGCCAGCGTGTCGTCGCGTACCTGGCCGATGCGGCCGGTTGCGGTCTGCAGACGGTCCAATGCTTCGTCCAGGCCATGCTCGCGTGCCAGCTGCGGGATCAGCGGCATCAGACCCTGCGGAAGATGTGCAGCCAGATAGCGCCCATCGCGTTTGCGCCGCAGTAGCCAGTCGGCCTGTGCCAGCACACGCGCATCCGCATTGCCGCGCGCGCGCAGCAGATCGGCCGGCCACAGCTCGATCGCGCTGGTATTGAGGAGTACACGTTGAAGATGATGCATCTACGCAGCTTAGCGGTTGCCTTGTGAGCGCTGCCAGTCCGGCCAGGCGCTGTGACCCGCACCGACCCGGCGCTACACCGGTGCGTAGTCGCGTCTGGATGATCGACGGCGCGTGATCAATTTTCGGATTGTTCTTTTTCGCCCTGCGGCTTCGGTAGCCGGCCAGCCTTGCGTAACGCATCGCGCAGCACGTATTCGATCTGCGCATTGAGGCTGCGCAATTCGTCGTCGGCCCAGCGCTGCACGGCGGCCAACACATCGGCGTTGATACGCAGCGGGTAGGCTTTTTTTTCGCTCATTTGCCGTCTCTGCGGCCGCCGTGACGGCGCAGGTGCATCACCATCGACACGATCAACGCGTTGACGCCGATGAGCATGCCGATCACCACGGCATAGATGCCGGCGCGATTGTCGCCGGCCCAGTACAGGCATGCGGCGCCGACCAGGATCACCAGGCTGATCAATGCCCAGCGCAGGCCCAGCCCGCGTGCGCGGTCGTCATCGTCGGCGCCGATGGACGCGGCGATGGCCAGCGCGGGCAAGCCGGAAAGCGCAACCACCAGGGGCACCATGATATTCATCAGATCGATCTCGGAGTGGCTGACGCAACGGAAGCGAGCGCTCGCCAGGTGGCGTGGAGGGCGCGCCCACAAGCGCAGTGTACGAGTGGCGCATGCCGATGCCGAACCGTGGCTGCGCCCGGCGGCAGTAAGCGCAGGTGTTTTATCGGCTGCCCTCAATACAGCGAGCCGGCGTTGACCACCGGTTGGGTCCCGCGATCGGAACACAACACGGTAAGCAGGTTGCTGACCATATGCGCCTTGCGCTCTTCGTCCAGCTGCACCACACCATTCTTGTGCAGCTCCGACAGCGCCATTTCGACCATCCCCACTGCGCCGGCAACGATGCGCGAGCGTGCGGCAATCACCGCATTGGCCTGCTGGCGCTGCAGCATGGCCTGGGCGATTTCCGGCGCGTAGGCCAGGTGGCTGATGCGCGCCTCGATCACGTCCACGCCGGCCTGGGTCAGGCGCTCGTCCAGATGCCGCTTGAGTTGCTCGCTGATTTCGGCCGGATGGCTGCGCAGCGAGATCTGGCCGTCTTCGTGCTGGTCGTACGGATAGCTGGTCGCCATCGCACGCAGCGCCGCTTCGGACTGGATATGCACGAAGCTTTCGTAGTCGTCGACGTTGTAGACCGCTTCGGAGGCATCGAGCACCTGCCATACGATGACCGCAGCGATTTCGATCGGACTGCCATCCAGCTCGTTGACCTTGAGTCGCCCGCTTTCGAAATTGCGTACGCGCTGGCTGACGCGACGCTTGGCGTAGAACGGCACATTCCAGCGCAGGCCGGCGTCCTTGACGGTGCCGACGTACTTGCCGAACAGGCTCAGTACCGCGGCCTGGTTGGGCTCCAGCGTGTACAGCCCGGCCAGCATGAAAATGCACGCCGCCGCGACCAGTACCGCGGCGACGAACGCGCCCAGCGTGACGCTGTTGTTGGCCATCATCGTCAATACAAACCAAGACGTACCGACAAGGCCGGCGCCTGCGACGAGAACGACGGGAATGCCGGGTAACGAACCGATCGGCTTCTCTTTCATGAGCGCGAGTCCTTGTGGAATGGTAAAAAGATATCAATGTGATATCAGTTAAACAACAGCCGTTCGTCGGCGTGGCAGTGGGCAACCGTTAGAATGGCGGCCCCTCTCGTTCTGGACCGCGCTCATGACCACTTTCGGCACGCCGTTATCGCCTTCCGCCACCCGCGTGTTGTTGCTGGGCTCGGGCGAACTGGGCAAGGAAGTGGCGATCGAGCTGCAGCGTTTCGGTGTGGAAGTGATCGCAGCCGACCGCTATGCCAATGCACCGGCGATGCAAGTGGCGCACCGCTCGCATGTGCTGGACATGCTCGACCCCGCAGCATTGCGCGCGCTGATCGCCAGCGAGCAGCCGCATCTGATCGTGCCGGAGATCGAAGCGATCCATACCGAAACCCTGGTGGCGCTGGAACGCGAGCAAGGCCAGAAGGTCATCCCGACGGCGCGTGCCGCGCGCCTGACCATGGACCGCGAAGGCATCCGCCGCCTGGCAGCCGAAACGCTGGGCCTGCCGACCTCGCCGTATCGCTTTGTCGATACCTTCGAGGAGTATCGCGATGCAATCGCCGCGGTGGGGGTGCCATGCGTGGTCAAGCCGGTGATGTCGTCCTCGGGCAAGGGCCAGAGCACCCTGCGTAGCGAAGCCGATATCGATGCGGCGTGGGCGTATGCGCAGACCGGTGGCCGTGCCGGTGCCGGTCGCTGCATCGTCGAAGGCTTCATCGATTTCGATTACGAAATTACCTTGCTCACCGTGCGGCATGCCGGTGGCACCTCGTACTGCGAGCCCATCGGGCACTGGCAGCAGGACGGCGACTACCGCGAAAGCTGGCAGCCGCAACCGATGTCGGCCGCTGCGTTGCGCCGCTCGCAGGAAATCGCCAAGGCCATCACCGACGAGCTCGGCGGCTGGGGCCTGTTTGGCGTGGAGTTGTTCGTCAAGGGCGACGAAGTGTGGTTCAGCGAAGTCTCGCCGCGCCCGCACGACACCGGTCTGGTCACGCTGGTGTCGCAGGACCTGAGCGAATTCGCGCTGCATGCCCGCGCCATTCTCGGCCTGCCGGTGGGCGCGCAGGACGGCGGCGTGATCCGTCAGGCCGGCCCCTCGGCATCGTGCGCGTTGCTGGCGCACGGCAATGGCGTGCCAGTGTTCGACAACGTGGCCGAGGCGCTGCGCGACCCGGACACCGCACTACGCCTGTTCGGCAAACCCCGGGTGGACGGCCATCGCCGCGTCGGCGTCACCCTGGCGCGCGCGGACAGCATCGATGCGGCGCGTGAGAAGGCGCGCGTCGCCGCTGCCGCGTTGACGATCCAGCTGCAGGCCTGAGTTTCCTGCCGACTCGCATTGGTGCAGTGACAAGGTTGCTGCACCGTAGACTATGGTTGCTGGCTCTGACAAGTCAGTTAGTAGCCAACAGGTCGGGCGCAGGAGTGCACATCTGGCGACTCTCGTGCGGTCAGCTCATGGTCCGAGCTGCTGGTGCCTGCGTCTGCTCTTGTTGCAAGTTCCGATGCTGCTCTGCCTGCCCGCGTTCGGCTGCAGCCTTTGTCCATTCCTGACTGCTCTGCTCCAGCGGTGTATTGAGTGCGGCGACCGTATCGACATGGGCACGCAGCTGGTCGTGCGATCCGGCCGAGTAAGGATTGTTCTGCACTGCAAATGCGCGCGAGGCATCGTCGCTCAGCCTGACTTCGTCGATGCGGTCCATTCCCATCTTGCAGGACTGCACCGCCAGGCAGCCCGCAAGATTGGCGCTGCGCGCGTCCGTTTGTCGTCCGTGCTCGCGATCCAGTATCTGTATGTGATCCTTTGCCTGTGCAAACAGTTGGTAGCCGGGATGCGTGGGATCCTTTAACGATGGCGCGTGCCGCTCCTCGCTGAGAATGTGCTGCTGCAAATGTCGACTCCCCGCAATTCAATGCCAGCTAAAACTAGAGGTCTGCGGTTGATGTTGATCACGGAACTCAGCGGGCGTTAGTCCGCCCAGGCTGTCGTGCGGGATCTGTTGGTTGTAGTCGGCAAGCCAGTGTTCGGTCTGTTCGCGGACCTCGCTCAGCGTGCGGAAGAGATGCATGTCCAGCACGCCGCGCCTGTAGCTGCCGTTGAAGCGTTCGATAAAACCGTTCTGCATCGGACGCCCCGGTTCAATGAAGTCCAAGGCGATGCCCTTACGCTCGGCCCACTCGGACAAGGCCAGCGCGACAAATTCCGGCCCGTTGTCCAAACGTAGCTTGTTCGGATAGCCGCGCCAAGCTGCGATGCGTTCCAACGTGCGGATGACGCGGGCGGCCGGAAGATTCAGGTCCACTTCGATCGCCAAGGCTTCCCGACTGAAATCGTCGATGACATTGAACGTGCGAAAACGCCGACCGTCCCATAACGCATCGGACATGAAGTCGATCGACCATCCAGCATTGGGGCGATCACCGCAGGCCAGCGGCTGTGGATGACGCGTCGGTACCCGGCGCCTGCTGCGACGACGTTGATTGAGCTTCATCAGGCAATACACGCGCCAGACCCTCTTGTGGTTCCACACATGTCCGCGACGGCGGATGATTTGAAAAAGTTTTCCAAATCCACGCTCAGGAAAACGCTCGGCCAACTCGGACAACAGCGCGATAACCTCATCATCCCGATCGGGACGACGCTGATAGCGCATCGTCGAGCGCGCCACGCCAACCACCGAACAGGCCCGGCGCTCGCTCCAGCCATGCTGCTCGATGAGCCAGGCCAGAAGCGGGCGCTTGTGCGCCGGGTCTACAGTTTTTTTGCGATGACATCCTTCAATGCATGGTTTTCCATCGCCAGCTCGGCGTACATGCGTTTGAGCTTGTTGTGCTCGGTCTCCAGGTCGCGAAGGCGCTGCACATCAGCGGCCTCCATGCCGCCGTACTTGGATTTCCAGACGTAGTACGTCGCATCGGAAATCCCTAGCTCACGACACACATCCTTGACTTGGCGGCCACCCTCGACCTGCTTCAGCGTGGCGACGATCTGGCTATCGGTGAACTTGCTCTTGCGCATTGGTGGTCTCCTTGATGGCTAGTGTGCCCGGAGACCTCTAGTTATGGCTGGATCAAGTTTACGGGGAGTCGACACAAAGACCTTTGCGATGGAAGCGGGTTACGGATTTCCCTGTTCAATGGACTGTCAGGAAATGGTGCCTCAATGCTCTCTACACCGTGGATATTGCGTAGCGGGCGGTAAGCATCTTTTCCAGGCCCTTCTAGCGGCAGAGGGATGCGAACGTCCGGAAGCAGTTGCCCGGCTCCTGGAATAAGTAAGCCATTTACATCAATGCTCTTGTTTCGATGGAGTCCGGCATGATTGAGGGCCGCCCAGGTGAAATCGACGCAATTGTTGCGTACGTCCCTGTATTGCGTGTCAAAACCAAATTTTTCTGGTTCTTCCCCAAATTTATGGAGTTTTTCATATTGTTCTTTGCTTATTTCGATGGTTCTTGAGTATGCTGGCCTGTGATATTCGCTTGCATCTGTGTCATAGATTTTTCCTGGGCCGTTCATTTGCCCATGAGTGATCGGGGCAAAGCCATAGCTGGCTGGCCTGCTTTTGCCATCGTCGAGTACGAAAAACATGTGCCCTGGGCCAGAGGTGGCTGGTTCACCATCCACCAATTGTTGCTTTCCCTTTGTATAAAGGGGCGTCCCGGGCGCGGCAATGACGACCGTTACTGTGTAATGCTGCCTGTCCATTAGATGCCCCATTCAAATTCATTTTTGATTATTTGGAGGAAGTCCATTCCCGTTGAACGGAAATTTGCGCAGACGGGTCTTTGAGTGCTGGATTTCCTGATTGAGATGAGACGTCGACGCGGTATCGGCCGTAGCTGTCTATTGGCAAATAGCAAACGGTCCAGTTGCTCGTATCTGAGGTGTGTGCGGCGACGTCAATGTATTTTTTTTCCTCGTTTCCGAACCGCCATTCAAAAAATTTACGTCTAGCTGGTTCTTTCTTGATGTACGCTTGAAACGCGTCTTCAGTGGGTAGTTTTTGGCATTGATCCCCGATCCATTTGCAGGCCTCGACATGGACCGCATATCGTGGCGGAGATTTCCCGTTATTTAAGAAAGTGACTGGATCGAGCTCGCCTTTGCGGTTCAAAGTCAATCCAACGATGTAGGATTGAGTGAGATTTACATTCTTCGGCGTTGCTTCGAATTCGAAGCGCACATGGGCATCGGTGGCATCCACCGGAAATGGCCGAATGAGGAGAAGGTCTTCTTTTTCAGAAGACGGTGGCTTGCTTGCGCTGCACGCGCTCGCAAGAAGCGCGAGCGCCAATGGCAGAAAAAAAGTACGCAGGAAACCGCGCGCGTCGTGGAAATGCAGTCTCATTCAACTTGCTCGCGATACCTGTCTGCGAGGGAGTGTAAGCCTGTCGATCGGATCGGGACCACCAGATTCAATGGGGGCGCCCTCGGAGCCTTGTCGATCACTGCCTCAGTTGCCTCCGAAAGTCGTCTGCTCTTCCGGCATGGCGTTAGGACTCGGGGCGCTGAATCTTCCCTTTCTAGCGTATGGCCTTACTGTTATAAGCAGCCGTCGACACCAGGCCCAGAGCGTGACATCTCGGAGCCTCGGTACGATTGCTTAGTTGCTAGCCACATCCACCCACACCGCATGGTGGTCGCTGCCATCGGCAATCGCCGCTTCTGGTGCGCTGCTGGCCGGCCAGAAAATGCCGCTGCCGATCAGGGTGAACTGGCGCGACGGCAGCACGTAGTCCAGGCGCATGGTGCCGGCCTGCGGGCCGAAGTCGCCGGTGACCTGGTGCGGGTCGCCGCTGTGGGCGATGCCCAGTGCGGCGTATTCGGCGGTTTTTTCCGGGCCGCCATCGCTGCGCGGGGTGGGGTAGTGAAGGACGCGCGGGTGGTCGATCAAGGCGCGGATCGCCGTATGCCGGCCGGCACCATCGACCGGGTCGTTGTTCAGATCGCCCAGGATGACGAAGCGCGCATCGCTATCCAGACCGCCGCAGCCCCCCTTGTCGTCGCAGAGCCAGCGTTGGCTTTCGGGTGCGTTGTCCAGATACGCGCGCCACAGCTGCAGTTCGTCGTGGTTGCGCGCGGCGTTGCGTTTCTCGGCACCGTCGAACACCGGCGGGGTGGGGTGCGACACCAGCGCATGCACGACGCCCAGCGGCGTGCGCACCGGCACATCCCAATGCGATTTGGACGAAAGCCGCAGCTGTGCCCAGATGGCATCGCTGTAGTACGACGTCTTGCTGGCCGGATCGATCGGCCGCAGTGCGCCGGGTAGCGCGCTCCACTTCAGCAGCTGGAAGCTTCGCACCGCCTGCGCATCGATCGGGTAGCGCGACAACACCAGCATGCCGTACTGGCCAGGATGCAGCCCGTAGCCCCACGCGTCGTTGCCACGCGCGCGGCCTTCGCCGCCGGTGCTGCCGTTGTTGTCCAGATCCAGGCCGCTCGGCACGCCGGTGTTGACCGGTGCCAGATAGCGGTAAGGATAACGCAACGCCTCGCCGCCGCCCGGCTGGGCGACCTGCAGGTAGCGTTGCTGGAACAGATCGGCAGCGCGGTGTTCCGGGTCGAAGTCGAATTCGTTGAGCAGCACCAGATCCGGGCGCACGCGCTGCAGGACCGCAGCGATCTTGCGCGCATGTGCGCTATCGCCCTGCAGCTCGCGAATCAGGCCGCCGGCCTCGTCCGAATATAGCGAGGTGTTGTAGGTGGCGATGCGCAGCTGTGCCGCGGCCGGCCGGGCGGCGAGGGTGTCGGTCTGCATCTTGGGCGAGGGCGCGGGGTGGGCGCAGGCCGCGCACAAGGCGGTCAGCGTCAGCAGCAGGAAAGGTTTGATCATTGCGAGATTCTCGCATGCGGGATGCGACACGCCGATGTCGCAATCCGGCGGTTCAGTCGACCGATGCGTGAGCGGGCAAGCCGCGCCAGTGGCGACCATCGTAGGCTTCCAGTGCACTGAAGCGGCGCTTGTAGTTCATCTTCGCGTGGCCATCGATCCAGTACCCCAGATACAGGTGCGCGCGTCGCTCGCGTTGCGCCCACTGGATCTGCTGCAGGATCGCGAACGTGCCCAGGCTGCGTGCTGCCGCCTCCGGCGCGTAGAAGGTGTAGACCGCCGACAACGCATGCTCGGTGACATCGGTCACTGCAACTGCCAGCAGCCGGCCGGGCAGGTGGGCGATGGCCGGTTCGCGGATCTCCAGAAAGCGCCCGTGCGACCAGCCGCCGATCAGGAACTGGTCGAACTCGGTGGCGCCATGTTCGTCCATGCCGCCGCCGGGATGCCGGTGCTTGAGGTAGTGGCGATAGAGCGCCAGTTGTTCGTCGGTGCGCTCGGCGGCCACCACGCGGACCATCAGATCCTGGTTGCGCGCCAGGCAACGGCGTTGGCTGCGGTCAGGGTGGAACGCATCCACCGCGATGCGTACCGGCACACAGGCACGGCACCGTTCGCAGTGCGGCCGGTAGACCAGATCGCCGGAGCGACGGAAGCCCCATGCCAGCGCTTGCGGATAGATCGCCCCCAGGCGCGGATCGTGCGGATCCAGCACCAGATCGCGCGCCTGCCGGTCGGACCAATAGCCACAGGCATGCTCGCCGGTCTGGAACAGGCGCAGGTCGTCGTGGGTGTCGGCATGGATGGCCATGGCCGAAGGATAGCGCCTGAGCGTCGCATCAGCGGCGACTGTCCGCCGGATGAATACGTCCGGCCTGGGCGTCAACGCACGCATCGATGGCTCGTTGATGGGGGTGTTGGTGGCAGCGCACGGATGATCCGCACGCACCACCCACGCGATGCGGCCCATGCAGGTGCCGCGTGTGGTTCCTATCTTTCAGGAGTGTCTCATGACGTCACGCAAACCCTTTCTCGCCCTGGCCGTGCTGGCCGCGCTGTCCGCTGGCACCGCATTCGCCGCCACCGTGCCGGCTCCCGGCGATGCGCCGCGGCCTGCCAAGCTCGACAAGAACGGCGATGGCGTGATCGACCGCAGCGAAGCGGCTGCCGATCCGACGCTGGCCGCGCAGTTCGATACGTTGGACACCAACAAGGACGGCAAGCTGTCGCGCGACGAGCGCCCGCACCATCGTGGCCCGGGGCGCGGCGGACGTGGCGAATGGATGGCCAAGCTCGATACCAACAAGGACGGCCGTATCAGCCGCGAAGAAGCCAAGGCCGACCCCAAGTTCGCTGCGCGCTTCGACCAGATGGATCTCAACAAGGACGGCTTCGTCGACCGTGCCGACCGTGAATTGCGCATGCAGCAGCATCGCGATGCGTGGTTCGCCAAGGCCGACACCGACAAGGACGGCAAGTTGAGCAAGGCCGAGTTCGATGCCGCGTCCAAGTGGCGTGGCGGGCACGGACCGGGTGGGATGGGCAGGCACGGCGACGATGGCAAGCCGGCACCGGCGAGCGCACCTGCGGCCAACCGCTGAGGCATCGCCGAGTGCGGCGCTCGCTGCGTATCGGCGAGTGCCGCTTGGGTGAGCGGTGAGTTCACCCCGCGATTTGCAGTACATAACAAGGCGCCGATCGACCGCGCCCTTCCGCCTGGCGGGAGGGCGCTTGCGTTTGGGGCAGACGCTGAGCGCGGCTACAACGCTCAGTCGTGCTTCCAGGACGTGGGAACCGGATTGGAGACGGTGTTCTTCTCCAGCGTGTAGGTGCCGTTCTGCTGCGCGATCGCTTCGCCGGTGTCGACGATGGCGTTCTGGATAAAGACATTCTGCTTGTCGCCGCGCACGAAGGTCAGCTGATGGAACGCGGTCTTGTTGCCCCAGTCTTCCGAGGGCAGGGAAATGAACCGGATGGTGTAGCTCTGGTCGTCGAATGTTCCCTGCAGGACATAAACGCCGTAATGGTTTTCGCCCTGGGAAATGATCTTGTACATGCCGTTGCTGAAATAATAGATTTCCGCATCGGGGAAGGGCTTCTTGTCGTAGAGCTTGCGGTAGTGAAGCACCTGCTTGAAGGTGGGTGCTCCGAAACTCACCGATAGCGTCTTGCCATCGGGGGACTTGGTGAGTCCGTCCGCATGCGCGCTCATGCTGACCATCATCAGCAGACTGGTGAACAGGCTTGCCTTCACTTCATGACTCCGTAGTCTTGTTGAATCCTGCCTGCTTATAGCAGCGCGGGCGCTGCCCGATGACGGCGACAGTCGGATACGAACCCATCACTTCGGATCATGCGACGTTGCTTGCTACGGGCTCACCGCCGCACGCGCATCGCACTGAACCGGTTCTCATCGCCCATGCCACCAGGCTGCCATACGCAGGGTTGCTCCGTCTGCGCTCACTTGGCCCGCACCGGCGTGTCATCGTCTCCTGCGGTGATATCCGGTCGGCTCAGAGCATTCCCAACTGCATGTAGTGCCGCACGACGGGCACAATGACAGCCGCAGTGCTCACCAGCATCGCGCCTGGACTGAACATGCAGCGGTATAACAGCGGTGCCCGGGTGACGCCGCGTCTGCGCGCATCGCGCTTGAGCATGGGGCGCATGACACGTGGCAGGACGCGCAGGGATTGATAGTTGAGCACCGCCATGCCTGCGCACAGCGCCAGAACCGATGCCCATGCGCCCGCCTGCAGGTGTTTCAGCACCAGCGTGCTGCCGCACGCCAGCACCGAGGTCAGCGTGGTGACGTGCACGAACCGACGGATCGCCGCTGCCTCGCTGGCGCTCTGTGCGAAGCGCAGCAGGTACCAGTACGACCAGTAGGTGCCGATCCCGGCAACCAGCACTGCGCACGCAGCGAACAGGGCCGGCATGCCGAGCCAGAGGCTGAGTGCGCCCGCGGCGCCGCCCCCACCCAGCGCCGAGCCGCTCAACCCGCTCGCGCCCAGTTTTCCCGCGCCTCCGATGCCCGTCAGCACAACGGCCGCGCTAGCCTTGCCCGGCGCGCCCAACAGGCTGGCCGAGCTTACTGCGCTGGCGAACGCCACGCCGGGGGCGCTGCCGCGCGCGAATTCGCCAAACCGGCGCAGCAGCTCGCTGCGTACGCTGGCACGTGCACGCGACAGGCGCTTGCGCACCGCTGCATCGCTGAGTCCAAGCAGCGAGGCAACCTGTTGCGAGCGCTGGCCTTCGCGGTAATACAACAGCAGCGTTTCGCGACTTTCTTCCGGCAGTGCAGAAATGATGTCGAGCGCCGCGATCTCTTCTTCCACCTGCAGCAACTGGTCGGCGGGCGAGGGCGCCGGGTCGGCTGCCATCGCGATGGCAAGCTCCGCCGCCCCACCACCGAGCGCACGATGGCGGTTGGCGCGCAGCCAGTCGCGCGCCAGGTTGCGGGTGATCTGACGAAGCCAGGGCAGGAAGCTGGCCGGCTGATGCAGTTGCCCCAGCCGCTGCCAGGCACGCAGGAAGGCCTCCTGGGCAATGTCTTCGCTGGCCGCGAGGTCGCGGGTGATCGCCAGCGCGATCGCAGTCACCGTGTTCTGGCAGGCAAGCACGATGCGTCCGTAAGCCTGCTGGCAGCCAGCCGCGGCGCTGGGCAGGTCGCGTTGCAACATCAGATTCAGCGTGTCGGCGTTCATCGGCGCAATCCATGTCCTGGTGCCAGCATGACGCAGGCCGGCAACGGATGTGACCGCGCCGACGAGCATGCTTGTCGTACCAGCGGATGGCCGCGCTGGCCAGCTGCGTTCAGCGGGTCGGCTGGATCCGTACGCGCACTTGGTCGTCTTCTGCTGCCGGTGGTGCGCCATCTGGCGTCGGCGTCCGTTGCGATGCCGGCTGGGCTGCTGGTGCCAGTTGCGTCGGCGCGCTGCGATGGCGCATCACCACCACCATCGCCACGGCGCCGATCACCAGCAGCAACACCAGGCGGATACGCCAGGCCCAGCTGCGCGCACTGGAGCTGGAGCCGTTTTCGCCGTCGCGGAAGGTGTATTCCACATTCGGCAGGTCGCGACGGGTGGTGTCCAGCAGGCGGGCGTCGCGCAACAGCTCGCGTGCGCGCGGTTGGTCGTTGGCATGCACGATCCAGACGGTGGGCTGCGCCTGGGCGTTGCTCTGCTCCAGGTAGCTGAACTGGCCGCCGCGCTTGCTCTGATAAGAGCGACCGTTGCTGATGCGGATCTCGATTCCCGCATCGCGCAACAGATTGGCCACGCCTTCGGCGGTTTCGATACGTTGACTGCTGAAGATCTTGCGCATGGTGGAAAACGCCGTTGGGTCCGGAACAGATGGCACCGTTGAGGCGCCAGTTCAAGATGAAACATCAAGGTGCGGGTGGTGTGGTCAGGTGATCGCATGCGCATGCCCATGGCAGGCAAGCATGCCAGCTTGCGGCGTCTGCAGTGCGCGGGGCGCGTTGCTCGGCTGCCTTCGACCCGGCCAAGGGTGCGTGCTGGCATCAAGCAGCGTGCCTTACCGTCGCGGCGTGAGGTCTACTCCTTGGCCGGCACGGCAATCGCGCTGCCGTCAGGCACCACCCGGATCAGGCCTTCCTGCGTGGTGCTTGCCACCAGCACGCCGTCGCGGGTGAAAAACTGCCCGCGGGCCAGGCCGCGTGACCCTTGCGCGGTGGGGCTGTCGAGCGAGTACAGCAGCCAGTCGTCGGTACGGAATGGGCGATGGAACCACAGGGCATGATCGAGCGAGGCCATCTGCACGTTCGGCGTGTAATAGCTGATGCCGTGCGGAAATGTCGAGGTACCGAGCAACTGAAAATCCGACGCGTACGCAAGCAGCGCTTGATGCAGGCCCACATCGTCGCCGATGGGATCGTTCAGGCGCAGCCACATCTGCTGGAACGGCGGACGCTTGGGCGGCTTGAGTTCGTCGCGCGGAAAGACATGGCGAAATTCGAACGGGCCGCCGCGCGACAGCCAACGCTGCACCTTGGCCGGTAGCTTGGCCAACACTTCCGGTGCCAGCGGTGCGGCCGGTTCGATGTCTTCCGGTGGCGGCACCACCGGCATCGCCGACTGATGCTCGGCGCCATCTTCGCGCTCCTGAAACGAAGCTGCGCAGAAAAAGATCACCTTGCCATGCTGGATCGCGGTAACCCGGCGCACCGAGAAACTGCCGCCATCGCGGGTGCGGTCGACGTCGTAGACGATGGGGTGGTCGATATTGCCGGCACGCAGGAAATACGCATGCAGCGAATGCGCCTGGCGGCCGTTTTCGACCGTGGCCTGCGCTGCCGATAACGCCTGGCCCAGCACCTGCCCGCCGAACACGTATTTGGTGCCGATGTCGCGGCTCTGGCCACGGAACAGGTTGTCTTCCAGACGCTCCAGCGACAGCAGGCTGATCAGTTCGGAGACGACGGGTTCGGCGGTGGCGGACAAGGGGCTGGCCTGGACATGCGACGGAACGCGAGTATACCGGCCCGCCCAATGGGCGCCGCGAGGCAGGGCTCAGGCCTTTTGCAGGCGCGCCACCAGGCCATGCAGCGCGGCCTGCGCATCCGGCGCGTACCAGCCATCGATGAAACGCTCCAGCTGGATCAACTCCGGCGCCAATGCCGCGCGCAGGTCGGCACGCGCAATCGCGCGCGTGGTCAACATCGGTTGGCGGGGGAGCTGCTGCAGCTCCTGGAGCCACGCCACCGCACGCGCGGTGACCAGCTCGCCATCGACCAGTTCGTCCACCAGCCCGATCGCCACCGCCTGTTCGGCCGGCAGCAGTTGCCCGGAGATCAGCAGGCGTTCGGCGCGGTGCGCGCCCACCACGCGGCGCAACAGGCGTTGGATCCCCTCTGGCGCAGCAAGGCCAACCTGCACCTCGTTGAGGCCGATCGTATAGGGTCTTGCGGTATCGGCACTGCGTGCCATCACCCGGTAGTCGCAGCACAGCGCCAGCACGCAGCCGCCGGCCGGCGCATGCCCGCCGATGGCCGCCACCACCGGCACGCGGCTGTTGGCCAGCGCCTGCGCCGCATCGAAGAACGCGGTCCAACTGGCCAGTAGCGCGGCGCGGTCGGTACCGTGCGCCAGCAGATGCGGCACATCCATGCCGCCGGAAAAAATCCGCTCGCTGCCCGACAGCACGATGCCATCGACTTCCTCGCCCGCCTGCTGGACCGCGACGCTCAACGCCTGGCACAACGCGCTGTCCAGCGCATTGACCGGCGGACGCGCCAGACGGATTTCGCGAAGACGGCCATGGTCTAAGATCTGGATGCTCATTCGGGGCTCCTGGAGGTCAGGTCATGATAGACGGCAGTCGAAGCAGGCGGGTTAGGTGTGCCGGCGTGGTGCTCGCGGCGTTGGCGCTGGTGGCAAGTGCGGGCGTGTCGGCGCAATGCCTGCCCGAATTCAAGAATGGCTGGATCCGCATCCCGCCGCCCGGTGGCATGGGCATGGCGGCCGGGTTCGGGCAATTTCATAACGGCTGTGCGCAGCCGCTGAAGATCACCGCTGCCAACAGCAGCGTGTTTGCCGATGTCTCCTTGCACGAAACCACCCAGGTCAATGGCGTCAGCCGCATGCGCGCGGTGCCCGAACTGGCATTGCCGGCCGGCAAATCGGTGCCGTTGGCGCCGGGCGGCCTGCACCTGATGTTGATGGACGCCACTGCGCCGCTGCAGGAGGGCGCGCAGGTGCCGGTGAGCTTCACCCTGCAGGACGGCCGCCAAATCAAGGCCACCTTGGAAGCACGCAAGCGCGCGCCCGGGTCTTGAGTGTTTGATGGCTGTTGCGCGCCTGCGCCGGCATTGAAATGAAAGCGGCGGTTCCACACGGAGCCGCCGCCGATCTTTCGCGCTGCAGCCTCAGCGAATGAGGCGGTGGGAATTCAGCTGCTGGCCGCGCGCACCGCATCCGGCAGCGCGGCGCTCTTGCCGGTCTGCGTATCGATCCACACCACCACCACGTTGCCATCTGAGTACAGCTTGCTGTCGTCCTTCTGGTCGAAGATGCGGTGGCCGATGGTCACGCTGCTGGTGCCCAGGCGTTCGACGAACAACTCGACGGTGATGTCGTTGGGCCAGATCAACGGCTGCTTGTAGTTGACATTGGTGGCGGCCACCACCGGCGCGATGCGGTCGGTCATCGCCACGCCTTGCACGCCCAGCATCCAGCGCACCCGCGCTTCTTCCAGATAGGAAATGTACTTGGCGTTGTTGACATGGCCCATGCTGTCCATGTCGCGCCAGCGCACGCTGATCGGAATGCGTGCCAGTACCTTGTGTTCGCTCATCAGCTTGCCTTCTTCGCAGTCTTCTTGGTGGCGGATTTGGCGGCCTTGGCCACCTTCTCCGGTTTGACCTTGCGCGGCGGGCGCGCATCGGGCTTGTTGGCCATCGCCGCCGGACGCGTCTCGCGCGCCTTCACCGATGGCAGCATCTTGGCCAGGAACTGCCCGGTATAGGACGGCTTATGCGCGGCCACGTCTTCCGGCGTACCGGAAATCAGGATGGTGCCGCCGCGATGTCCGCCTTCCGGGCCCAGGTCCACGATCCAGTCGGCGGTCTTGATCACGTCCAGATTGTGTTCGATCACCACCACCGTGTTGCCTTCGTCGCGCAGCTTGTGCAGCACGCCGAGCAACGCTTCGATATCGTGGAAGTGCAGGCCGGTGGTCGGCTCGTCCAGGATGTACAAGGTGCGCCCGGTATCGCGACGCGACAGTTCCTTGGATAGCTTGACGCGCTGCGCTTCACCGCCGGAGAGCGTGGTCGCGCTCTGGCCCAGCTTGATGTAGCTCAATCCCACATCGACCAGCGTTTCCAGCTTGCGCGCGATCGACGGCACCGGTTCGAACAGGCGCAGCGCATCTTCCACGGTCATCTGCAACACGTCGCTGATGTTGAAACCCTTGTAGCGGATCTCCAACGTTTCGCGGTTGTAGCGCTTGCCGTGGCAGACATCGCAGGGCACGTAGACATCGGGTAGGAAGTGCATTTCCACCTTGATCATGCCGTCGCCCTGGCAGGCCTCGCAGCGTCCGCCACGCACATTGAAACTGAAACGCCCCGGCGAATAACCGCGTGCACGCGCCTCCGGTACCTGCGCGAACAGCTCGCGCAACGGCGTGAACATGCCGGTATAGGTCGCCGGATTGGAACGCGGCGTGCGCCCGATCGGCGACTGGTCGATATCCACCACCTTGTCGAACAGGTCCAGGTTTTCGACTTCGCGATGCGGCGCCACGGTGTGCGAGGCGCCATTGATCTCGTTGGCCGCCAGGGTGAACAAGGTATCGTTGATCAGCGTCGACTTGCCCGAGCCGGACACGCCGGTGATGCAGGTCAGCAGGCCGGCGGGAATGTCCAGGTCGACATTCTTCAGGTTGTTCCCGGTGGCCCCGCGCAGATGCAGCATCATCTTCGGGTTGGGCTTGTGGCGCTGCTTGGGAATCTCGATGCGGCGCTTGCCCGACAGGTATTGGCCGGTCAACGAGCGTGGCGATTTCAGGATGTCGTCCAGCGTGCCTTGCGCGCAGATCTCGCCGCCATGCACGCCGGCGCCGGGGCCGATGTCCAGCACGTGGTCGGCCAGGCGGATCGCATCTTCGTCATGCTCGACCACGATCACCGTGTTACCCAGGTCGCGCAGCCGCGTCAGCGTGCCGAGCAGGCGCTCGTTGTCGCGCTGGTGCAGGCCGATCGAGGGCTCGTCCAGCACGTACATCACCCCGACCAGGCCGGCACCGATCTGGCTGGCCAGGCGGATGCGCTGCGCCTCGCCACCGGACAAGGTGTCGGCCTTGCGCTCCAGGGTGAGGTAATCCAGGCCCACGTCGACCAGGAAGCCCAGCCGCTCGGCAATCTCCTTGACGATCTTGGCCGCGATCTCGCCACGCCAGCCCGGCAACGACAGGCCGCGGAAGAAATTCAACGCCTCATTGACCGGCAGCACCACCAGCTCGGGCAGCGGGCGATCGGCCACGAACACGTTGCGCGCAGCGCGATTCAAGCGCGTGCCGTTGCAGGCGGGGCAGGGCTGCTGGCTGACGTACTTGGTCAGTTCTTCGCGCACCGCTGGCGATTCGGTTTCGCGGTAACGGCGCTCCAGGTTCGGCAGGATGCCCTCGAAGCGGTGCTTGCGCGTGGTGCGCCCGCCCGCATCGGTGAAGTAGGTGAAGCTGATCACCTCATCGCCGCTGCCGAACAGCACCGCCTGGCGCACCTTGGCCGGCAGCGTATTCCACACCGCATCCACGTCGAACTTGTAGTGCTTGGCCAGCGAGGCAATCAGCTGGAAATAATAGGCATTGCGCCGGTCCCAGCCGCGCACCGCGCCGGCCGACAGCGATAGCTCCGGATGCACCACCACACGATCGGGGTCGAAGAATTCGGCCACGCCCAAGCCATCGCAGCTGGGGCAGGCGCCCACCGGTGCGTTGAACGAAAACAGACGCGGTTCCAGCTCCGGCAGCGAGTAGTCGCACACCGGGCAGCTGTACTTGGACGAGAACAGGTGCGGCGCGGCCGCCGGGTCGTCCAGCGACTGCACCGCCACCATGCCTTCGCCGAGCTTGAGCGCGGTCTCGAAACTTTCCGCAAGACGCTGCTTGATGTCCTCGCGCGGACGGAAGCGGTCGATCACTGCCTCGATGGTGTGCTTCTGGCGCAACGCCAACGGCGGCACCGCATCGATTTCATAGAGCTCGCCGTCCACGCGCACGCGCACGAAGCCCTGCGCACGCAGTTGCTCGAACACCTGCGCATGCTCGCCCTTGCGGTCGCGGATCACCGGGGCCAGCAACATGTAGCGCTGCTCCTGATCCTGGGTGAGCATGTGGTCGACCATCTGGCTGACGGTCTGCGCTTCCAGCGGGAAGCCGTGGTCCGGGCAACGCGGCTGGCCCACGCGCGCGTACAGCAGGCGCAGGTAGTCGTAGATCTCGGTGATCGTGCCGACGGTGGAGCGCGGGTTGTGCGAGGTGGATTTCTGTTCGATCGAAATCGCCGGCGACAAGCCTTCGATGTGGTCCAGGTCCGGCTTTTCCATCACGCTGAGGAACTGGCGCGCATACGCCGACAGCGACTCGACGTAGCGGCGCTGGCCTTCTGCGTAAATGGTGTCGAACGCCAGCGACGACTTGCCCGAGCCGGACAGGCCGGTAATCACGATCAACTTGTCGCGGGGCAGGTCGAGGTCGATGTTCTTGAGGTTGTGCGTCCGCGCGCCGCGGATGCGGATGAAATCCATCGCCATGGGGGATCCGATGTCGGGCCGGCGAACCGGCAGTGGTGCGAGCGTGCTCAGCAGGAATGAGTGGCAGTCGATCAGCCTACCCGCCGACCTAGGTGAGGGCAATTGCCCCAAATGCCAGTCTGCCGGGGCCGTTGTGGCGGCCGGATGATGCGTTCTACCAGCCCAGTGCGGGCCAGTCGCGGCCAGGCCGCTTGCGACTTGACCCGAAACCGGCTAGGCCAGTACAATTCCGCTCCTGTCTGCCCCATGGGTAAGTCAGGCGACCATAATAACTACAGAGGAACACCTGGTCATGTACGCAGTTCTGGTAACCGGCGGTAAGCAATACCGCGTCGCGCAGGGCGAAACGCTCCGCGTGGAAAAGCTCGAAGTCGAAGCTGGCAACGAGATCAAGTTCGACACCATCCTGATGCTGGGCGATAGCGATGGCATCAAGCTGGGCGATGCGCTGAAGGGCGCCTCGGTCACCGCCAAGGTCGTGGCCCACGGCCGCGCCGACAAGGTGCGCATCATCAAGTTCCGCCGCCGCAAGCACCACATGAAGCGTCAGGGACACCGTCAGCACTACACCGAAATCGAGATCACCGGCATTGCCGGTGGCGACAAGAAGTAAGGAGAACCAGTCATGGCACATAAAAAGGGCGTAGGTTCCTCGCGCAACGGTCGCGATTCGAATCCGAAGTACCTGGGCGTGAAGATCTTCGGTGGCCAGGCCATCGACGCCGGCAACATCATCGTGCGTCAGCGCGGCACCCAGTTCCATCCGGGCGCCGGCGTCGGCCTGGGTCGTGACCACACGCTGTTTGCGCTGGTCGACGGCAAGGTGGAGTTTTCCACCAAAGGTCCGAAGAAGCGTCGTACCGTCAGCGTGGTTGCCGAGGCGTAATCGCCCGCTCCATGCAGGCCAGTCCATGAGGCGGTAATGCCTTACGGGCAAGACGGAAAGCCCCGCTTTTGCGGGGTTTTTCGTTTGACGGCCGGGAATTGGGAATGGGGAGTAGGAAATCGGAAAAGCGATTCTGCCCCCCCGACCGGATTCCACGGCTGTGCTGGCAAGCATTCTTGCTGGCAGGAGGCGGCCACTCGCTGTGCCAATTCCCGATTCCCCATTCTCCATTCCCGGTTGTCATCCCATGAAGTTAGTCGACGAAGCAGAAATCCTGGTCACCGCCGGTAATGGCGGCAACGGCTGTGTCGGCTTTCGCCGCGAGAAGTTCATTCCGCTGGGTGGGCCCGATGGCGGCGATGGCGGTGCGGGCGGTAGCGTCTGGATCGTGGCCGACGAGAACGTCAACACGCTGGTCGATTTCCGCCATGAGCGCACCTTCAAGGCGCAGCGCGGCGAGAACGGCATGGGCCGTCAGGCCTACGGCAAGGGCGGCGAAGACCGCATCATCGTGGTGCCGGTCGGTACCGTGGTGATCAATGTGCAGACCGACGAAGTGATCGGCGACCTGACCCGGCACGGCGACCGCTTGCTGGTCGCCAAGGGCGGCAAGGGCGGCCTGGGCAACATGCATTTCAAGAGTTCGGTCAACCGTGCGCCACGCCAGGCCACCACCGGTGAGGAGGGCGAGGAGCGTTTGCTCAAGCTGGAACTGAAGCTGCTGGCCGACGTTGGCCTGCTGGGTTTCCCCAATGCCGGCAAGAGCACCCTGATCCGCGCAGTGTCCTCGGCCACACCGAAGGTGGCCGACTACCCGTTCACGACCCTGTACCCGAATCTGGGCGTGGTCAGTGTCGAGGCGTACCGCAGTTTCGTCATTGCCGACGTTCCGGGCCTGATCGAAGGTGCTGCCGACGGTGCCGGTCTGGGCACGCAGTTCCTGCGCCATCTGCAGCGCACCCGCCTGCTGCTGCATCTGGTGGATATTTCGCCTGCGCTGGGCGTGTATGGCGAGGGTGGTGTGGACGGCGTATCGCCGGCCGATCAGGTGCGCACCATCGAACGCGAACTGGAACGGCACGATCCCGAGTTGCTCAAGAAGCCACGCTGGCTGGTGCTCAACAAGGCCGACCTGATGTTCGAAGACGAGGCGCGTGCCGCCGCAGAGAGCATCGTGGCCGAGTTGGGCTGGACGGCGCCGTGGTACCTGGTGTCCGCTCTCGGGCGTGACGGCACGTTCCCGATCATGAAGGACGTGATGGCGTTCTTCGACCGCCAGCGCGAAGACGAGCTCGATGCACGCAATGCAGGCTGAGTGCAGGCGCAGGCACACAAAAAACCCGGCCAAGGCCGGGTTTTTCTGTATTGCCGGAAGCCAGGCTCCCGGCAATGCGCAAACCGATCGCTTACGCGGCCTTGATGGCCTTGATGCGCGCGGTCAGGCGGCTCTTGTGGCGTGCAGCCTTGTTCTTGTGGATCAGGCCACGGGCGCTGAAACGGTCGAGGATGGGCTGGGCAACGGCGAAAGCAGCTTCGGCGCCTGCAGCATCGTTGGCGTCAAGGGCCTTGATCACCTTCTTGACGGCGGTGCGCAGCATCGAGCGCTGACCGGTGTTGCGCTCATTGCGCACAATGGTCTGCTTGGCGCGCTTCTTGGCGGACTTGATATTGGCCACGGTGGTGGGTTCCTGAAAAATCGGTATGGTGGAAAAAGCAAGCGCGAAAGTATGATGGACCCGGATATGTACGTCAAGTCAGTTGTCAAGAGGGATGCAGAGTGAGCAAGCCCGGCATGTTGAGAGGCCTGCTCTCATTCAGCAGTATGACCATGATCTCGCGGGTGCTGGGCCTGATCCGCGACCAGGCGATTTCCACCACCTTCGGCGCCAATGCGGTGACCGACGCGTTCTGGGTGGCCTTCCGCATTCCCAATTTCCTGCGCCGGCTGTTCGCCGAAGGCTCGTTCGCCACTGCGTTCGTGCCGGTGTTCACCGAGGTCAAGGAGACCCGCCCGCATGCCGACCTGCGCGAGCTGATGGCGCGCGTGTCCGGCACCTTGGGCGGGATGTTGCTGCTGATCACCGCGCTGGGGCTGATCTTCACCCCGCAACTGGCCGCGGTGTTTTCCGATGGTGCGGCCACCAATCCTGAAAAATACGGTTTGTTGGTCGATCTGTTGCGCCTGACCTTTCCGTTCCTGCTGTTCGTCTCGTTGACGGCGCTGGCCGGCGGCGCGCTCAACAGCTTCCAGCGCTTTGCCATTCCGGCGCTGACGCCGATCATCCTCAATCTGTGCATGATTGCCGGCGCGCTGTGGTTGGCGCCGCGGTTGGAGGTCCCGATCCTGGCGCTGGGCTGGGCGGTCCTGGTGGCCGGTGCGTTGCAGTTGCTGTTCCAGTTGCCGGCGCTGAAGGGTATCGACCTGCTGACGCTGCCGCGCTGGGGCTGGAATCACCCGGATGTGCGCAAGGTGCTGACCTTGATGATCCCGACCTTGTTCGGCTCGTCGATTGCGCAGATCAACCTGATGTTGGATACGGTGATCGCCGCGCGCCTGGCCGATGGGTCGCAGTCGTGGTTGTCGCTGGCTGACCGGTTCCTGGAACTGCCGCTGGGTGTGTTCGGCGTGGCGCTGGGCACGGTGATCCTGCCGGCGCTGGCGCGCCATCACGTCAAGACCGATCGCAGCGCGTTCTCCGGCGCGCTGGACTGGGGCTTCCGCACCACCTTGCTGATCGCGATGCCGGCCATGCTCGGCCTGCTGCTGCTGGCCGAACCGTTGGTGGCGACGTTGTTCCAGTACCGCCAGTTCACCGCGTTCGACACCCGCATGACGGCGATGTCGGTCTACGGTCTGAGCTTCGGTTTGCCGGCCTACGCCATGCTGAAGGTGCTGCTGCCGGCCTTCTACGCGCGCCAGGACACCCGCACCCCGGTGCGTGCGGGCGTGGCGGCGCTGATCGCCAACATGGTGTTCAACTTCGCATTGCTGGCGGTGGTGTACCAGATCATGGTGCCGCCCGAACTCAAGGCCCAGGGTGTGATGCAGGCGCTGGGCAAGCAGCCGGGCCTGCATCTGGCGTTGGGTATCGCCAGTGCATTGTCGAGTTATCTCAATCTGGGATTGCTGTGGTATTGGCTGGGCAAGTCCGGCGTGTACCAGCGCCGCCCGGGCTGGGGGGGCTATACGCTGCGTCTGCTGTTGGCGTGCGCGGCGATGGCGGCAGTGCTGTTGAGCCTGCTGTGGTGGCTGCCGTCGTTTACGCAGATGGACAAATGGAGCCGCATCGGCTGGCTGGCGGTGCTGGTGGGCAGTGGCGGGGCGACGTATCTGGTCGCGCAGCTGGCGCTGGGGCTGCGGCCGCGGCATCTGCGCGAAGGCTGAGGCGACAGCCGAACGCGTGCGCTGCCGGCCGCCCGCACTGTCCAGAGATCGCGCATCCCCGCGCACCGCAAGCGGTGAAGCGCTGGCACGCCAAGGTGCCCATACGGCTTGACAGGCACGGCTATACTTGCAGGTTATGTATCAACGAGGGTCGGCCGGCGGGCCGGCATCTGTTTGGATCGAGGAATGAGCAGGCTGTTTAGAGACGTCGAAGGCGGGACGCTGTTCCCGCGCGGAAGCGTGGTCTGCATCGGTGCCTTCGATGGCCTGCATCTGGGGCATCGGACGCTGGTGCAACACGCCGTGGCGCGTGCCCGCGCACTCGGTGTGCCGGCAGTGGCGGTGAGCTTTGAGCCGCTACCGCGTGAATTCTTCGCACCCGCCGCGCCGCCGCCGCGTCTGACCCTGGCGCGCGCCAAGATCGAAGGCTTGTACGGGTTCGGCGCCGACAGCGTGGGCATGATCCGTTTCGACGGTCGCCTGTCCAAGATGCGTGCGGAAGATTTTGTGCGGCTGGCGCTGGTTGGCCGGCTGCACGCGCGCGAAGTCTGGATTGGCCCGGAATTCCGTTTCGGCCATCGACGCAGCGGCGACATCGGCCTGTTGCGTACGCTTGGCGAGCAGCATGGGTTTGTGGCGGGTGAGATTGCGCCGGTGCATCTGCATGGGGAGCGGATTTCGGCGACGCGGATTCGCGAACTGCTCGGCGCCGGCGAATTTGCCCACGCTGGCGACTTGCTCGGTCGCCCGTACGCCATCGGTGGCCGGGTCGTGCGCGGCAAGCAGCTTGGCCGGACCTTGGGCTATCCCACCGCCAACCTGCGCTTTCCGCGCACGCCGGCGTTGTCGGGGATCTATGCGACCTGGGTGCACGGCGTGGCCGAACGGCCGTGGCCGTCGGTGTCGAGCTTCGGCACGCGCCCCACGGTAGCGGGCGTGGAGCCGCTGCTGGAAGCGCACTTGTTCGATTTCCAATGCGATCTGTATGGCCGGCACATTGCCGTGGAATTCGTCGCCAAGCTGCGCGACGAAGAAAAATTCGATGGCCTGGAGGCGCTGACCGTGCAGATGCACCGCGATGCCGAGCAGGCACGTGAGGTGCTGGCGGCGCATATGCATGCTGAGCAACAACCCTCGAGTACGGCCAGTCCCTCGCAAGAGCCCGAAGATAATGCGAGTCCCTCGCAAGAGCCCGCACATCCATATGCGGACTTCTCAAGCAATCCAGCGCAACGGTAGATTCCTGTGACCCAAGACTACAAAGCCACTCTTCATCTGCCTGCGACGGAATTTCCGATGCGCGGCGACCTGCCCAAGCGCGAGCCGGCGATGCTGGAGCGCTGGGAGCGCGAGGGCTTCTACGCGCAGCTGCGTGCCAATGCCGCCGGCCGCCCGTTGTTCGTGCTGCACGACGGCCCGCCGTATGCCAATGGCCAGATCCATCTGGGCCATGCGGTCAACAAGATCCTCAAGGACATCATCGTCAAGTCGAAGTATCTGGCCGGCTTCGACGCGCCGTACATCCCGGGCTGGGATTGCCACGGCCTGCCGATCGAGATCGCGATCGAAAAGAAATACGGCAAGGTCGGCGTCAAGCTCGACGCGGCCCAATTCCGGCAGAAATGCCGCGAGTACGCCACCGAGCAGATCGATCTGCAGCGGCGCGATTTCAAGCGCCTGGGCGTGATCGGCGATTGGGACAACCCGTACAAGACGCTGGATTTCCGCTTCGAAGCCAACGAAATTCGCGCGCTGGCCAAGGTGGTCGACAACGGCCATCTCACCCGCGGCGTCAAGCCGGTGCACTGGTGCTTCGATTGCGGATCGGCGCTGGCCGAGGCCGAGATCGAATACGCCGACAAGGTGTCGCCGACGGTGGATATCGCCTATCCGGCGCGCGATCCAGGTGCAGTTGCTGCCGCATTCGGCGCGACGCTACCGAGTGGCGTGGGTGTGGCGGTGCCGATCTGGACCACCACGCCGTGGACGCTACCGGCGTCGCTGGCGGTGAGCCTGGGCGCGGAGCTGGACTATGTGCTGGTGGAAGGCCCGGCCGATCGCGGCCAGCCGCGCTGGCTGGTGATCGCCGAAGCGTTGGCTGCCAAGGCGCTGGCGCGCTACGGCGTGGATGCTGTCGTGGTGCACGGCCATGCCAAGGGCGCCGCGCTGGAGCAGATGCTGCTGAACCACCCGTTCTATGCCGAACGCGAGATCCCGCTGCTGCTGGGCGATCACGTGTCGGCCGAGGACGGTACCGGCGCCGTGCATACCGCACCGGGTCACGGCCAGGAGGACTATCAGGTCTCCAGGCACTACGGTCTGCTGGAGCGCTATGGCGCCGCGCAGATCAATCCGGTGGACGGGCGCGGTGTGTATCTGCCGTCGACGCCGCCGCTGGGCGATACCGCGCTGGCCGGCCTGCATATCTGGAAGGCCAACGACGTCATCATCGACGCACTGCGCGGCACCGGCGTGCTGCTGGCGGCCAGCAAGATGGAGCACAGCTATCCGCATTGCTGGCGGCACAAGACGCCGATCGCGTTTCGCGCCACGCCGCAGTGGTTCATCTCGATGGAGCAGGCCAACCTGCGTGCCGATGCGCTGAAAGCCATCGAAAACGTGCACTGGTATCCGTCCTGGGGCCAGGCGCGCATCGCCGGCATGGTCGACGGGCGCCCGGACTGGACCATTTCGCGGCAGCGCACCTGGGGCGTGCCGATCGCCTTGTTCGTGCATCGCGAAACCGGCGAACCGCATCCGCGCAGCACCGAGTTGCTGCGCCAGGTCGCCGACCGCGTGGAGCAGGGCGGTGTGGATGTCTGGTACACGCTGGACGCGTCCGAGCTGCTGGGTAGCGAGGCGGCCGACTACGAGAAGATCACCGACATCCTGGATGTGTGGTTCGACTCCGGCGTGACGCACGAAGCGGTGCTTCCGGATCGTGGCCTGCCCAAGCCGGCCGACCTGTACCTGGAGGGCTCCGACCAGCACCGCGGTTGGTTCCAGTCCTCGCTGCTGAGCGGCGTGGCGATGGACAAGGCCGCGCCGTACAAACAGTGCCTCACCCACGGCTTCACCGTGGACGAGCACGGCCGCAAGATGTCCAAGTCGCTGGGCAACGGCATCGAACCGCAGGACATCATGAAGACGCTGGGCGCGGACATCCTGCGCCTGTGGATCGCTTCTGCCGACTACAGCAACGAAATGTCGCTGTCGCAGGAGATCCTCAAGCGCAACGCCGATGCCTACCGCCGGCTGCGCAACACCGCGCGCTTCCTGCTCGGCAACCTGCATGGTTTCGATCCGCTGCGGCACCTGGTGGCGCTGGACCAGATGGTGCTGCTGGACCGCTGGATCGTGCATCGTGCCCACGCGCTGCAGGAAAAGATCGTGGCCGCCTACGCGCGCTACGACTTCGCCGAGATCGTGCAGGCGCTGCTGAATTTCTGCAGCGTGGACCTGGGCTCGCTGTACCTGGACGTCACCAAGGACCGCCTGTACACGATGGCCGAAGACGCACGCGGCCGCCGTTCGGCGCAGAGCGCGATGTACCACGTGGCCGAGGCGTTCGTGCGCTGGATCGCGCCGGTGTTGAGCTTCACCGCCGAGGAACTGTGGGGCTACCTGCCGGGCCAGCATGTCGACAACGTGCTGTTCGCCACCTGGTACGACGGCCTTGCGCCGTTGCCGGCCGATGCTGCATTGACCGGTGCGGATTTCGACAAGTTGCTGGTCCTGCGCGAGCAGGTGGCCAAGGTGCTGGAGCCGATGCGTGCCAATGGCGCGATCGGTGCGGCGCTGGAAGCGGAGATCACCGTGGCCGCCGATGCGCAGACCGCTGCGCGCTGGCAGCCGCTGGCCGAGGAACTGCGCTTTTTGTTCATCAGTGGCGATGTCACCGTGACCGCAGCCAGCACCGACGACATCTTCGTCAGTGCGCAGCCCACCACCAAGGCCAAGTGCGTGCGCTGCTGGCACCACCAGGCCAGCGTGGGCAGCGACCCGCGTCACCCGGAACTGTGCAGCCGTTGCGTCAGCAATATCGAAGGTCCGGGCGAGCAGCGGCGCTGGTTCTGACGCCGCTGCCGTCACTGTCTCCCACCCAGGCGTCTTCTCCGGCATCGGAGCAGCGCCACCAACTGCGATCTTTCGACATGAGTCAACGCCCCAACCCGTCGGCCCTGATCTGGCTGCTGCTCTCTGTGCTGGTGGTCGGCCTGGACCAGTGGAGCAAGGCCTGGGTGCTGTCCAGCCTGCCCGAGTACACCCCGGTGCCGGTGATCGACGGCTTCTGGAACTGGTACCGCACCTACAACACCGGCGCGGCCTTCAGCTTTCTGAGCGATGCCGGCGGCTGGCAGCTATGGTTCTTCACTGCATTGGCGGTGGGCATCAGCGGCCTGCTGGCGTTCTGGCTCTCGCGCACCGCGCGCGGGCAGTGGCGCAGCGCGCTGCCGTATGCGCTGGTGATCGGCGGGGCGATCGGCAATGTGATCGACCGGCTGATGCACGGCCACGTGGTGGATTTCATCCAGTGGTACATCGGCAGCCATACCTGGCCGTCGTTCAATATCGCCGACTCGGCGATCGTGGGCGGCGCGATCGGAATTGCCGTGTTCGGCTTGTTCGACAAACCCGGCAAACAGGAGCCGGGAACCGGGAATCTGCGCTGAAGCCTGCCTGCAGGCGCATGCCGCCCGGTCCGACCCCGCATCCCTCATTCCCGTAGAATGCCCGCCATGGATGTCCTGCTCGCCAATCCCCGTGGTTTTTGTGCCGGTGTCGACCGTGCAATCGAGATCGTCAAGCGTGCGATCGAGACGCTGGGCGCGCCGATCTATGTGCGGCACGAGGTCGTGCACAACCGCTTCGTGGTCGACGACCTCAAGCAGCGTGGCGCGATCTTCGTCGAAGAACTCGACGAGGTGCCCGACGATGCCACCGTGATCTTCAGCGCGCACGGCGTCTCGCAGGCGGTGCGTCAGGAGGCCGAGCGGCGTGGACTGAGGGTGTTCGACGCCACCTGCCCGCTGGTGACCAAGGTGCATTTCGAGGTGGCGCGGCACTGCCGGGCCGGCCGCGACGTGGTGCTGATCGGCCACGCCGGGCACCCGGAAGTGGAAGGCACGATGGGGCAGTGGAGCCGCGAGCGCGGAGCGGGCACGATCTACCTGGTGGAAGACATCGAACAGGTCGCCACGCTCGATGTCCGCCAACCCGATAACCTTGCCTACACCACCCAGACCACGCTGTCGGTGGACGACACCATGGGCATCATCGAAGCCCTGCGGGCCCGGTATCCGGCCATGCAGGGGCCGCGCCACGACGACATCTGCTACGCCACCCAGAACCGCCAGGACGCAGTTCGCGATCTGGCGCGCCAGTGTGATCTGGTGCTGGTGGTCGGTTCGCCCAACAGCTCCAATTCCAACCGGCTGAGCGAACTGGCCCGGCGCGACGGGGTGGAGTCCTACCTGATCGACAACGCCAGCGAGATCGACCCGGCCTGGATCGTTGGCAAGCAGCATATCGGCCTGACCGCCGGCGCCTCTGCGCCGCAGGTGCTGGTCGATGGCGTGCTGGCGCGCTTGCGCGAACTGGGTGCGGCCGGCGTCTCCGAACTGGAAGGCGAGCCGGAATCGATGGTCTTCGCGCTTCCCAAGGAGCTGCGCTTGCGTCTGGTCAGCTGACGCGATTGCTTGCTGCATGACGGTGCAGGCGCGACGCGGTGCCTGCAGCGATTGACCCGGGGGCGGCTGCGCTCCTACAATTGGCGGCTCGCCGGAATAGCTCAGTTGGTAGAGCGGCGCATTCGTAATGCGTAGGTCGTAGGTTCGATTCCTATTTCCGGCACCACGCTTCAAGACTGGGTCGGCCTGTGCCGGCCCAGTTGCGTTTTGAGGCGTCGAGTGCCGCGTTTCACGCATTGCCCGCGTGTGTTGCAGCCGCGCAGGCGCTTCCCGTTCGGCGGCCGCAACGGCGCAATTCTTGCCTCGCGCTGCGCTGCGACAACATGTCGCACAAATTGGCGCGCTTTTATTGCGTCAGATCATTGCCAATGGGTTTCGTGCAGGTGCAGCAAAGACTAAAATTAGCGCGCTAACCCGTGTCTTCGGTCTGCGCAGTTCATCTCCCCCAGGAAGACAGCTGCGTCGGGAACACCCCGCGACCGATACGACGAACGAGGCTGGCGTTCCTTCGCACTTGGATCGACCGATGATTCCGCTGAAACAGCTCGGGCGTTTACTTCGTCCAGGTCTGATGTTGCCCTTCCTGCTGCTGGCAGGCTGCAACTCGGCCATCCTCAATCCGAAAGGCCAGATCGGCCACGACGAAAAGCAACTGCTGATCACCTCGGTGGTGCTGATGCTGATCGTGGTCATCCCGGTGATCGTGATGACGATTGCGTTCGCATGGAAATATCGCGCATCCAACACCAAGGCGCGCTACGAGCCGGACTGGTCGCACTCCACTGCCATCGAAGTGGTGGTGTGGTCGATCCCGTGCGTGATCATCCTGGTGCTGGCGGTGCTGACCTGGCGCTCGTCGCACGCGCTGGACCCGTACCGGCCGCTGGATTCGGACGTCAAGCCGATCAACATCGAAGCGGTGTCGCTGGACTGGAAGTGGATGTTCATCTACCCCGACCAGAACATCGCCACCGTCAACGAGATCGCGTTCCCGGTGCATACGCCGCTGAACTTCAAGATCACCTCCGACACGGTGATGAACTCGTTCTTCATCCCGCACCTGGGCACCATGATCTACGCCATGGCGGGCATGGAAACCAAGCTGCACCTGGTGGCCAACGAGCCGGGCGAATACTTCGGCCTGTCGACCAACTACAGCGGCCACGGCTTTTCGAAGATGAGCTTCAAGGCGCACGCCGTCGATCAGGCCGGCTTCGAGGCCTGGGTGGCCAAGGTCAAGGCATCGCCGACCGCGTTGAACGCTGCCGAGTACCAGGTGCTGGCAGCCAATCGCAACGACAAGGAACAGTATCCGGTCACCTACTACTCGTCGGTGCAGGACGGCATGTTCCGCTCGCTGGTCGACAAATACATGAATGGTCCGGGCCACAGTAAGGGCCACGGCGACCATCAGGCATCGGCTACGGAGCCGGTCGCCATGTGCACTTCTGGAGACAAGTGATGCTAGGCAAACTCACCATCGAGGCAGTTCCGTACCACGAGCCGATCATCATGGTCGCGCTGGGTGGTGCCGGCCTGCTCGGCCTGCTCATCGCGGGCGCCATCACCAAGTACAAGCTGTGGGGCTATCTCTGGAAAGAGTGGTTCACCTCGGTGGATCACAAGCGCATCGGCGTGATGTACATCATCGTGGCGCTGGTCATGCTGCTGCGCGGCTTCGCCGACGCGGCGATGATGCGCACCCAGCAGGCGCTGGCCGGCGGCGGTGGCGAAGGCGTGCTGCCTCCGCATCACTACGACCAGATCTTTACCGCGCACGGCGTGATCATGATCTTCTTCATGGCCATGCCGTTCATGACCGGCCTGTTGAACCTGATCGTGCCGCTGCAGATCGGCGCGCGCGACGTGGCCTTTCCGTTCCTGAACTCGCTGAGCTTCTGGCTGTTCGTGGCCGGCGCGGCGCTGATCAACATCTCGCTGGGTGTCGGTGAGTTCGCGCAGACCGGTTGGCTGGCGTACCCGCCGTTGTCGGGGCTGGAATACAGCCCGGGGGTCGGTGTCGATTACTACATCTGGGCGCTGCAGGTGTCCGGTTTAGGCACGTTGCTGACCGGCATCAACTTCTTCGTGACGATCATGCGCATGCGCGCGCCGGGCATGACCCTGATGCGCATGCCGATCTTCACCTGGACTGCGCTGATCACCAACATCTTGATCATCGCCGCGTTCCCGATCCTGACCGTGGCGCTGGCGCTGCTGGGTGCCGACCGTTACCTGGGCACGCACTTCTTCACCAACGACGGTGGCGGCAACGCCATGATGTACGTCAACCTGATCTGGATCTGGGGTCACCCGGAGGTCTACATCCTGATCCTGCCGGCATTCGGCATCTTCTCCGAGCTGATTGCGACCTACAGCCGCAAGCGCCTGTTCGGCTACACCTCGATGGTGTACGCCACCTCGTGCATCGGCGTGCTGTCGTTCGTGGTGTGGCTGCACCACTTCTTCACCATGGGCTCGGGTGCCAACGTCAATGCCTTCTTCGGCATCACGACGATGATCATCTCGATCCCGACCGGCGTGAAGATCTTCAACTGGCTGTTCACCATGTTCCGCGGTCGCGTGCACATGACCTCGCCGGTGTTGTGGACGATCGGCTTCATCATCACCTTCACCATCGGCGGCATGACCGGCGTGATGCTGGCGATTCCTGCCGTGGACTTCGTGCTGCACAACAGCCTGTTCCTGATCGCGCACTTCCATAACGTGATCATCGGCGGCGTGGTGTTCGGTTACCTGGCGGGCTTGACCTACTGGTTCCCGAAGGCGTTCGGCTTCAAGCTCAACGAGAAGATCGGCAAAGCCTCGTTCTGGTGCTGGATCATCGGTTTCTTCGTGGCCTTCATGCCGCTGTACGTGCTCGGCTTCATGGGCATGACCCGTCGCATGAACACCTACAACCACCCCGAGTGGGCGCCGTGGCTGTACGTGGCCGCGGTGGGTGCTGCCATCATCGGCATGGGCATCTTCTTGAACCTGGTGCAGATCGGTTACAGCGTGTGGAAGCGCAGGGAGCATATGGACTACACGGGCGACCCGTGGGATGGCCGTACGCTGGAATGGGCAACCTCCTCGCCGCCGCCGTTCTACAACTTCGCCGTGCTGCCGCACATCGACGACCGCGATCAGTTCTGGGCCGACAAGCAGAATGGCAAGGGCTGGGTGCGTCCGTCCAAGTACGAAGCGATCCACATGCCGCGTAACACCGGCGCCGGCGTCTATATCGGTGCCTTCAGTGTGCTGCTGGGCTTCGGTCTGATCTGGCACATCTGGTGGCTGGCCATCATCGGCCTGGTGGGCATGATCGGCAGCTTCATCGCGCGCACCTTCGATGACGACATCGATTACTGGGTGCCGGCCGACGAAGTGGAGCGCATCGAAAACGCACGTTTCGCCCTGCTCGAACAGCAACAGGCGGCGCAGGCCGCGAAGGTGGTATGACCATGGCTTCCTCGACCACGCTTGACCACGCCGCCCACGCGGGCGGCCACGATCACGACCACGAGCATCACGACGGCGGTGGCAACACCGTCTTCGGGTTCTGGGTCTATCTGATGAGCGACTGTCTGCTGTTTGCCGGTCTGTTCGCCACCTATGCGGTGCTCTCTGGCGCCACGGTGGACGGGCCGACCGCCAAGGAGCTGTTCGATCTGAAGTTCGTGCTGGTGGAAACCTTCCTGCTGTTGTTCAGCAGCCTGAGCTTCGGCTTTGCGATGATTGCCGCGCACAAGCGCAAGATGGGCGGCCTATACGGCTGGCTGGCCGTCACCGCGCTGCTGGGTATCGGCTTCCTGTGCATGGAAGTATGGGAGTTCAACCACCTGATCCATGAGGGTGCCGGCCCGGGTCGCAGTGCGTTCCTGTCGGCATTCTTCACACTGGTGGGCACGCACGGCCTGCACGTGGCCTCCGGCCTGCTGTGGATGGCCGTGCTGGTGATCCAGATTTCCAAGAACGGCCTGACCGCGCGCAACAGCACGCGTCTGGCCTGCCTGAGCCTGTTCTGGCACTTCCTGGACATCATCTGGATCGGTGTGTTCACCGTCGTCTATCTGCTGGGAGCGCTGTAATGGCCAATCACCACCACACCGATACCGCTGCCGATGCGCATGCCGGCGGCCTGAAGTCCTACCTGATCGGCTTTGTGATGGCCGTGATCCTCACCGTCATCCCGTTTGCGATGGTGATGAGCGGCGCGTTCTCCAAGGGTGTCACCATCGTCGTGATCTCGGTCATGGCCGCGGTGCAGATGCTGGTGCACATGGTGTACTTCCTGCATATGGACCGCACGCCCGAGCAGCGCTCCAACGTGCAGGTGGGCCTGTTCTCGCTGCTGATCATCGGCATCGTGATCGTCGGCTCGCTGTGGGTGCTGCACAACATGAATGTCAACATGATGCATTGAGACGGCGACACGCCGAATCGCCGCAACGTTGAAGAAGAGGTCGCCAAGTGACTGGCGGCCTTTTTTTTACGCGTCAATCGCCCGCAGCATGACCAATGGCATACGGTCAAGCACAGGCAGGCGCTTAGCATCGTGGGCTTGCCTGTCCAGGTCACCTGCGGAGTTGCGATGAAAATGCCCACCCTGTTGTCCGTGTCGTTGTTGGCGGCGTTGTCGCTGCCGGCGGCTGCGCAAACCGCACCGCCGCAGGACGTGCCGTTCGACGGCACCTTGAAGATCGACGTGGACGCCACCGATCTGGCGCACCGCATCTTCAAGGTCAAGGCCACTATGCCGGCCAAGCCGGGCCCGATGACGCTGCTGTACCCGCAGTGGATTCCCGGCAACCATTCGCCGACCGGACCGATCGACAAGCTCGCCGGTCTGGTGATCAAGGTCGATGGCAAGGTGGTGCCCTGGAAACGCGACCAATTCGATGTCTATGCGTTCAAGGTGGACGTGCCTCAGGGCGCCACCGAGCTGACGGCCGAGTTCAAGTTCCTCTCGCCGCAGGCCGGCAACCAGGGCCGGGTGATGATGACCCCGGAAATGCTCAACCTGCAGTGGAACACCACGGCGCTGTATCCGGCCGGCTATTTCGCGCGCAACATCAAGGCGCAGGCCAGCGTCACGCTGCCGGCCGGCTGGAGCTATGCCACGGCACTGGAAACCGATCGCCGCGTCGGCGACACGGTGAGCTTCAAGCCGATCGATTTCGACGACCTGGTCGATTCGCCGATGTTCGCCGGCAAGTACTACAAGCGCGTGGAGCTGAGCACCGGCAAGCAGCCGGTCTACCTCAACGTGTTCGCCGATGAAGCCAAATCGCTGGAGGCCAAGCCCGAGCAGATCAAGGCACACGCCGCGTTGGTGCAGCAGATGGACAAGCTGTACGGCGCGCGTCACTTCGACCATTACGAATTCCTGCTGGCGCTGACCAAGAAGCTGGGCGGCATCGGCCTGGAGCATCACCGTTCCAGCGAAAACAGCGGCCCGCCGAATTACTTCACCGAGTGGGACAAGAGCTGGACCATGCGCGACCTGCTGGCGCACGAGTTCAACCACTCCTGGAACGGCAAGTACCGCCGTGGCGCCGACCTGGCGACGCCGAACTTCAACGTGCCGATGGGCGACAGCCTGCTGTGGCTGTACGAGGGCCAGACCCAGTTCTGGGGCGAAGTGGTGGCCGCACGTTCCGGCCTGTGGACGCAGGACCAGGCACGCGACATGCTGGCCGGCGTGGCGGCAACCTACGAGCGCGGCCGCCCCGGCATGGCCTGGCGCACGGTGCAGGACACCACCAACGACCCGACCATGTCGATGCGGCGTCCCAAGGCGTACCGCAGCTACCAGATGAGCGAGGACTACTACTCCGGCGGCCAGATGATGTGGCTGGAAGTGGATAGCAAGCTGCGCGCGCTCACCAACAACAAGCGTTCCATCGACGATTTCGCCAAGGCGTTCTTCGGCATGAAGAACGGCGATTGGGACGTCAATCCGTATACCTTCGACGACATCGTCAGCACGCTCAACGGCGTGGCCGCCTACGACTGGGCCAGCCTGTTGCGCGAGCGCATGGACGGGCACGGTTCGTTGAATGGCGGCATCGAAGCCAATGGCTGGAAGCTGGTCTACAACGACGAACCGAACCTGGCGATCAAGACCTACGAGAGCAACGAGAACGACGTCAGCCTGACCTATTCGCTGGGCCTGTCGCTGGAGGGCTCGGGCGAAGTCAACGAAGTGTTGTGGGACAGCCCGGCATTCAATGCCGGCATCATCAACGGCAATACCCTGGTGGCCGTCAACGGCCGCGCCTTCAGCGCCGATGTGATCAAGGATGCGATCAAGGCGGCCAAGGGCACCACTGCGCCGATCGAACTGCTAGTCAAGCGCGGCGACCGCTACGAAACCGTCCGTATCGACTACCACGGCGGTCTGCTGTATCCGCATCTGGAGCGTATCGCCGGCAAGCCGGATCGCCTGAGCGAGTTGTACAAGGCGCGCTAAGTGGCGCACGCCCACGTCGTTGCCCGACGTGGGATCAGTGGAATCCAAGCGGCATGGCCGGTCGTCACCGGTCATGCCGCCGTTGTGTGAGCGCAGCCGATCACCGCTTGCACTGCGCATCAGCAAATCGTCGACTTTTCCGAATCCCGAATCCCGAATCCCGAATCCCGAATCCCGAATCCCGAATCCCGAATCCCGAATCCCGAATCCGCAAAGTCCTGCGTCGCGCACACTGAGACCGTCAGCCACTATCCTGCTGCTTCAATAACGATGGGCAAGAGCGATGGCGAAGGCGAAAACGGCCTATGTCTGCGGCGAGTGCGGTGCCGAGTACACCAAGTGGCAGGGCCAGTGCACCGAATGCGGTGTCTGGAACGCGCTGAGCGAAATCGTGCTCGAGAGCGCCGCGCCGGGCGGCAAGGCGTCGCCAGCGGCATCGCGACGTAGCGGCTGGGCCGGCAAGGCCGAGGCGCCCAAGATCACCGCGCTCAAGGACGTGCAGCAGTCCGAGCAGGCGCGTGTGTCCACCGGTATCGGCGAGTTCGATCGGGTGCTGGGTGGCGGGCTGGTGGAAGGTGCGGTGGTGCTCATCGGCGGCGATCCCGGCATCGGCAAGTCGACGCTGCTGCTGCAGGCGCTGGCGAGCATGGCCTCCACGTTGCCGGTGTTGTATGTGACCGGCGAGGAATCGCTGGCCCAGGTGGCCGGGCGCGCTGTGCGCCTGGACCTGCCGCTGGAAGGCCTGAACGCCCTGGCCGAAACCGGCATCGAAAACATCCTGCAGCACGCCAGCGTGGCGCGACCGAAGCTGATCGTGGCCGATTCGGTACAGACCTTGTGGACCGAATCGTTGACCGCAGCGCCAGGCTCGGTGAGCCAGGTGCGCGAGAGCGCAGCGCGGCTGGTGCGCTACGCCAAGGAAACCGGTACCGCGGTGTTTCTGGTCGGCCATGTGACCAAGGAAGGCGGCATCGCCGGGCCACGCGTGCTCGAGCACATGGTCGATGCGGTGCTGTATTTCGAAGGCGAGAGCGGTAGCCGGTTCCGCCTGTTGCGCGCGTTCAAGAACCGCTTTGGTGCGGTCAACGAATTGGGCGTGTTCGCGATGGGCGAGAAGGGCCTCAAGGAAGTCTCCAACCCGTCGGCGATCTTCCTGTCCGGCGGCAGCACCCAGCAGCCGGGCAGTTGCGTGATGGTCACCCGCGAAGGCACCCGCCCGCTGATGGTGGAGGTGCAGGCGCTGGTGGATGCCTCGCCGTTGTCCAACCCGCGTCGGGTGGCGGTGGGTCTGGAGCAGAACCGGCTGGCGATGCTGCTGGCGGTACTGCATCGCCATGGAGGCATCGTGGTGGGCGATCAGGACGTGTTCGTCAATGTGGTGGGCGGCATCCGCGTGCAGGAAACCGCGGCCGATTTGCCGGTGCTGCTGGCGGTGCTGTCGTCGCTGCGCGACCGGCCGCTGTCCGAAAAGACCATCGCGTTCGGCGAAGTGGGCCTGTCCGGCGAAATCCGCCCGGTGCCCAATGGCGAGGACCGCCTGAAGGAAGCGGCGACGCATGGCTTCAAGCGCGCCATCGTGCCCCGCGCCAATGCGCCCAAGACCACCAGCATCAAGGGCATGGAAATCATTGCCGTGGAGCGCCTGAGCCAGGCATTGGAAGCGGCGGCCGACTGAAGCCGCGCACCGCGCGGATGTTGCGATAGGCCGGGTTGGCGACCTGCGAATGCGTCGGAAGTCTTTGCCATGTCCGGGGCCAGCCTGCCGCCATCGTCTCGGCCGGCTGCCGGGCGACCATCGATGATCGTCCGGCTTGGTCACCACTGGTGCGGCTGTGCCGCCACCCTCAAGAAACGCTGAGTGCAGAGGTCATCGCGTGTCTTTCAGACGTGCTGCGGGAGGCGCGCATGGCATGCGTCGCGGGGCGACCTGACGCCCGCAAGCCGTTTGTCGGACAAACGCCGGGATTTGATAGTTGGTTGTCGAGAAAGCGTTTTCAGAAAGAGTGGGGCTATGGCAACATGCGCGGCCCGTTGCACTGTGCACCGGACCACAGACACCACTCACTGCGTTTTCAGGAGAATCACGATGGAATGGATGTTGCTGCCGCTCAAGCGTTACGCCGACTTCAACGGTCGCTCGCGCCGCAAGGAATACTGGATGTTCGCGCTGATGCAGCTCCTGGTGCTGTTCGTGTTTGGCGGCCTGTTCGCCGTCGCGGCAGTGGTGATGGGGAACGAGAACGGCCCGGGTGCGCTGGCTTGGCTGATCTGTGCGGTCATGGTGATCGTTTGTCTGGCGTTGATCGTGCCCGGTATTGCAGTCACGGTGCGCCGCCTGCACGACCAGGACAAGTCCGGCTGGTTTTATCTGATCAGCCTGGTGCCGTACGTCGGTGCTTTCGTGTTGCTGGTCTTCATGTGCATCGAAGGCACGCCCGGCCCGAACCAGTACGGCGAAAATCCCAAGCAGTAATTCGCGCGTTATGAAAGCGGACAACGGCGCAGGAGTTCCCTGCGCCGTTGTCGTGTGTGAATGTGCCAATCGTGCCATTGCGCGTGGCGCATAGGCGCAAGGTCACGGCCTGCGTGCGTGAGAGTTGCCAAGTCTGCGCTCTGCAGAGTGGGCGTCCGCATCCGATCCCCAGAGATGGACGGCGGAGACACAGCGACATGCTTGAAGCGTGTTTCGCTGGACAGTCCCGGCGCAGCAGGCAGCGCCGCATTCGTCGCTGCCACGCCTGCTCACAGATGCAGCGACGTCGCTCAACGCCGATCAGCGTGCATCCCACGCTGTGCAGTGAACGATGCAGTCAGCCGCATGGCCGGTACCTGCAGAACTTGAATGACGGCACAGCTTGCGGGCCGAGTGCGCGCGTGCAGGCCGCTCCGTCGTCGATGGCGTGCCGACGCCCGTCCTGTCATCAAGCACCCTTCGCTGTCACGCAGGCGAGACTGCGCAATGCAGGTCGCAGGTCGCAGGTCGCATCTGCAGCGGTGCGCTTGCTCAGCAGGCGGCTGCGTGATGTGCAGGGCCAAGACTTGGGCTAACGGACTTGCTCATTGTCGTTGCCTCGGTATCGTGCAACGCGAGCTCCAGCTTGTAGCCGTGCGAATAGACGGTTCTGATGCGCACCGCGCTGCTGTCACCGCTCAGCTGCAGTTTCTTGCGCAACTTGTAGATGTGCTGCTCCATGGTGCGGTCGGTGAATTCGGTATGGCTGCCCCAGACCGCCTTGGCCAGCTGGCAACGCCGGAAGCACACGCCGGGGCTGGAAAAGAGCAGCCAGGCAATCGAGAACTCGCGTGCGGTCAACGCGATCGGCTTGCCTTCCAGGTAGACGGTATTTTCATCGCGGATCAGCTTGTAGGGACCCACGCTCAGGTGCTGCGTCTCCGGGCAGGCATGCGCCACCGGCGATATCGCCAGGGCCGCGCGCACGTGCAACTCATGCGAATTGAAAGGCAGCGCAAGGACCTCCTGCGCGCCTGCGCGATACCAGGCCAGAATGTTGTCGGCGCAATCGAAACGGCCAAGCACGATCAGCGGCGTGGGCTGGCCGCTATGGCAGCGCTGCCAGGCCAGCAGTGAACTGTCATCGGCGGCGACACAGCTGGCATCGAAGATCAGCAGCTCGCACGGCGAGTGCCGCAGCGAACGCAGGAGCTCCAGTTCATCGGAAAACGTCGAGACGTTGCGTGCGAGCGGTGCAAGGCTGGCGTTGACCTGCGAGGTCAGGCGCGCGTCCTGCGTCAACAGGAACACCGATCCGGCATTGGAGGGGGAGTGGTCGTTCATTCAGGCGGCCTTCGCGTGTCGGCGTACAAGCCACGCATGGGACGGGCGCCGGTGCGGGTCGGCCAATGCCAGGACAAAATCCATCTTCAAAGATCGCTGCATCGTCGGACCAGTCGGTTGGCGGGGGAGAGTCCAGTGGAGCTGGACGAATGGTATGTACCATTGCAGAGACCAAAAGTTTCACGCTTGCGTACGCGTCTTCGGATTTGTCGACATCGGCTTTAACTCGCGCTCATTTAGACGTAACAGAGCTCTTACATAGCGGGCATGTCTGGGACGCATGCAATTGCGCCATGCGCGTCATGCAGTAGCGAGTAAGCATGGACCGACGCGCGCGGGCAGAGGCATCCGGTTGCCGAGGTCTAGACCAATCTATTGCGATTGGTCGTGGGATCGCGCGCGGCTGGAATAGGTCAGCAGCGATTTTCCTTCGTGGCATGCCCGCTTCTCGCGATCAAAAACGCTTCGGCGTACGTGTCCGTACAGTCACGGTGCATCGTGTTGAACATCGCCGATGACCATCAATGCGCATGGAAGCGGCGCGTTCGCAGACGTTGTCCGACTGTGCCTGGGGATTGGCGTAGACCGGCGATATCAATACTCAACCGGATGGCGCGAAATGTCTGGCGTACGACAATGCCAACGATGTGCAAATGCGCTTTGCGTCGGGAGAAAACGCATCACATGGTTGTTTGACAGAGTGAGCTTTTTTGATTTTTTCAATGGCTTTCAGAGGGAAATTCTATTGGATCCGCTGCATACAATCGTTTGCGCCAGCGAGTTCGGCGCCTGTTGTCTTTTGCTCCGCCCCCCAAAGAGAGAGACCGGCATGATCCTTTCCACCTACTTTGCAGCGATCTCTGCGTTGTCATACGCAGAACGTCTTCCTACCTATACGAGCAGGATGCTGGTTGGTGCTTGGCCACAGGGACTGCAACATCTCCAACAGCGACGCGACGGACAGGGCGCAGCGGATGGCGCCGACGATGAGGTCAGCTTGTTCGGTGCCAGCGGCGATGCGTTGCTGATCCTGGAATATCAGGAAGAGGCCGAAGATGCGTATCGGCAGGCCTTGAAGGCCATGCGCGGGCATCAGCGCCAATTGCGCCTGCTGTCGTGCCGGAACACCGCCTGGTTGATGCTGAGCCAGCGGCGCCTGAGCGCGGCGTTGAATTGCTTCGCGCAGTTGGCAATGGACCGCGAAACGCCGCCCAGCCTGTGCGGCGAGAGCCTGTTGGGCAAATCGCTCACCCACTTCCATCTGGGCCAGAGCACGTTGGCCTTACAGACCCTGGAGCGTGCCCGCGAGGTGCTGGCCGACCTGGAGAGCGGCGCGTCGGACTGGCTGCGGATTGCCACTGCGCTGCGTCTGGACATGATTGCGCAGCTGCGTATCCGTCGCTCCGACCGCATGAGCGACCATGTGTTCTGGCAAGCCACGCTGCGCCAGGAAGATGCCACGCATGCCTTCGAGCCCAGCGACCTGCGCGCCTGCATCGCCGATCTGGCAGAGAGCATGCCGGTGCTTGCGCAGCGCATGCGGCATGTACGCAGCCTGTTGCGTATTGCCGGCGGCGACACCTTCGGCTTCGACGCGCAGATCGACGCATTGCCGGCCGCAGCCACCGGCTGCCCGCCGTGTGCGCGTCAGGACGCGCAGGTGGAACTGGCGCTGGCGGCATTGGCGGTGGGCCGTGCCGATCTGGCCGAGCGTGCGCTGGCCGGTGCCGGCCGACATCATGCGCCGCGCTGGAACCTGGAGTTCGAGTACTGCCAGGCCAAGATCAGCCAGGCGATGGGGCGCACCGAACAAGCGTTGCTGCTCTACAACCGCTACGCGCTGGGCGCGGTGCAGTGCCTGCGCAGCGAAGTGCAGGCACCGCGCTTGCTGGAAAGCGGCACCCCGGCGCACGTCAGCGACGATATCTCCGCCCGGTTGCCGGCCAAGTATCGGCGCGCCTACAGCTACATGATCACCAATGCGCATCGCTCGGATCTGTCGATCAACGAAGTGGCCGCACAGATCGGGGTCACCGGGCGCGCGCTGCAGCAAGCGTTCAAGTCGGCTACCGGGCTATCGCCGACGCAGGTGCTGCGCCGCTACCGGATGCAAAGCATCCGCGACGAACTGCTGGCCGAAGGCGGCTGCGGCAGTGTGTTGCAGGCGGCCAGTCGCTGGGGCGTCGGCAGCCGTTCGGCGTTGGCCAAGGGCTATCGCCAGCACTTCAATGAGGCGCCGATGGAGACCCTGCAGCGGTAATCTCCGCAACCCACGGATTGGTAGCGCTACCGATCCGTGGTGGGTCAACCCGGCGTGCGGTGCAGTGCGCGTCGCTGTACGCAACGGAGGCCAGGGGTCAAACTGAGACGTGCGTGCAATGTGGGTTCCGGCTATCCTTTCCGGCTGGCACTGGCACCCAGGGGGACGCGTCCGAGGATGGGCGTCGTCGCCAAGGAAACGACGACCGATCATGCAAGATCCCACTCCCGAGGCGACCGACGCCTCGCAGATCCGCCGGGCAGGCGTCGATCTCAATGGACTGATGTCGGTCCTCGGCAAGCACCTGTACTCCACCCCGGTGGTGGCGCTGCGCGAGCTGGTGCAGAACGCGCACGATTCCATCCTGCGTCGTCGTCTGGAACAACCCGATTGGGACGGCCAATCGCGCATCGAGGTGCATGCCGATACCGCGCAAGGCATCGTGCGCATCGTCGATACCGGTGCCGGACTGACCCAGCAGGAAATCCACGACTACCTGGCCACCGTGGGCGTGGGCTATACGCGTGGGCTGCGCCAGGGCGGCCACGAGGACAGCGGCCTGATCGGAATGTTCGGGCTGGGCTTCTTGTCCGCCTTCGTATTGGCGCGGCGGGTGACCGTGCGCACCACCTCCTACCAGTCTCCCACGCTGGGCTATTGCTACATCTCCAGCAACGCCGAGCAGTACACGGTCAGCCCGATTCCTGCGCATGCGCAGGTGGGCACCGAGGTGGTGCTGGAACTACACGGCGATTATCTGTCGTTGGCTCAGGAAGGGCGGCTGCGCGAGATTCTGTCGCGCTATTGCGCGCTGTTGCGCGAGCGGATCTGGATCGGCGCCGCAACGCAGCCGATCAATCCCGAGCCGCCGCCGTGGCGCGTGCAGGACGCCGTACCGTTGCATCCGGTGCAGGCCTGGCGCCGGCAACGCGAGTTCGCCGCGCGCTTTGAGCGCAATTTCGAGCCGTTGTGCTGCATGCCGGTGCGTGCGGAAGAGGGCAGCGATGCGGTCGGCCTGTTGTGGGTGCAGGACGGTGCGACCTACGGCACCAGCGACAACCGCAATCTGTCGGTGTTCCTGCGCGGCATGTTGCTGGATGACAACGCGCGCGAACTGCTGCCGCCGTGGGCGGGCTTCATCGGTGGGGTGATCGAATCCAATCGGTTGACGCCTACCGCAAGCCGCGAAGACCTGCAGCGCGATACGGTCTATATCGCGGTGCAGCACGCCTTGTCCGAAGCCTTGGTGCAGGGTCTGGCCGATGTGGCGCGCCAGCAACCGGAGGCATGGCGACGCATCCTGTTGCGTCATAACGAAGCTCTGCTGGGCGCGGCACTGTGCGATGAGCGCCTGTTCGAATTGCTGCTGGAACACGTGCGGGTACCGACGTCGCAAGGCGATCTGCCGGCGCAGCAATTGCCATCGCGCGGTGCGGTGCACGTGATCCTCGATAGCGACAGCGGATTCGAAGAAATGCTGTTCCGTGCGATGGGCGTGCCGGTGGCCTACGGCAACCGGTATGCGGTGGTGCCGTTTCTGCGGCGCTGGGCGCAGGTCAAGGGTGTGCGTCTGGTCGAGCTGGGCACCGAGCAGGGCAACCGCCAGTTGTTCCAGCTGGACACGCTGCCGGCCGATGAACTGGTTTGGCTGGAACAGCACCTGGGCGATGGCGAAGCGCTGGTGCCGGCGCGTTTCAGCCCGCAGGAACTGCCGTTGGTGGTAGTGCCCGACCGCGAGGCCGAGCTCAAACGCCGCCTGGAGCAGGACGAAAACGACAAGCGTGTCTCTACCGCCGCGTTGCGCCTGGCGCGGCAATTCACCGCGCGCATCCAAGCGCGGCAGACCCAGCGGCTGTATCTGAATCTGGATAATCCGGCGCTGCAGGCCTTGCTGGGCGCGCAGCGCGCAGGCAACCCGCAGGCCGCGGTGGCGGCGCGCTTGCTGCGTGCGCTCAAGGTGATCGTCGCGGCGCAGGGGCGTACGCAGCCGCAGCCGGGCAGCACCGAATCAGGTGTTTCCGATCTCAACAAGGCCTTCGGCGATTTCGCCGAGACCGTGACCCAATTGCTGGCGCGCTGAAGCGCCGCATCGCAGGAGCGGCACGATGGAAATCTGGAACTGGGTAGAAAAACTGCAGGACGATCTGGGCGAAGCCGGGCAGCCGCAAAATGCGCAGTTGCTGACGCGGCTGACCGACCACATCTGCGATCTGCAGATCGACCGCGCCGAGGCCTTGTTGCCGGAGGCACGTGCGCTGGGCAAGACGCTGGCCAACCCGTGGCTGGAGGTGTTCGTCGGGCATTGGGAAATGCGCAACCGGGTCGGCAACCTGTGCGAAGGCGAGCGTGCGCTGGGCGATGCGGTGGCGCTGTTCGAGCGTGCGCATCGCGCCGACGCAGTGGAGTGCCCGCAATCGGTCTGCGTGACCCAGGACCTGGCCGCGTGTTATGCCAACATCGATGGCCCGGGTTGGGTGGAAGAACGTATCGCGGTGTGCGACGAAACCCTGGGCCGCATCGACCCGAGCTGGTCGTGTTACCAGTGCCTGAGCTGCGAAAAAGCCGATGCATTGCTCGACGACGGGCGCGGTGACGCGGCGCTGCAGTACCTGGAGCAGCAGTCGCAGGCCATCCTGGACCATGGCGGCGAAATCTACGACGGCGTGCCGGACATGCGCATCTCGATCCTGCTTGCGCTTGGGCGTGCGCAGGAAGCGCTGGCGCTGGTGGAACAGCGCGAACGCGACGCCGCGCGCGAAGGTGCCGAGTGGGCCAATTGCAGCCAGCCGCGGCGCCTGCAGAAGGCACGCGCGTTGGCGCTGTTGCAGCGCGATGACGAAGCCATGGAAGCGTTGCTGCCATGGCGCGAGATTGCGCCGCGTTATCGCCTGCACTGGCTGCGTGCGGTGGCGGTGCTGGTGGCGCGCGCGCCCGAGCGCAATAGCTGGGACCTGGGCAGCCGCGTGCAGCAGATGCTCGACCATTACGCGCAGGTTGGCGCGCATCGCATCCTGATCGAAGCGGCCGAGCTTGCGATCGGACTGGCGCTGCAACGCGGCGCGGTGTGGACCGCGCGCAGGCATCTGGCGCTTGCACGTGCGCATCTGCCCAAGTTGCGACAGGACCGTGGTGCCACGCTGGCGCTGGACGGTTGGGCTGCGCGCATCGCAGCCGTATCGGTGGGCGAGGAGTCACCGGTCGCTGCCGCGCAGTTGCTGGAATGGTTGAACGCGCAGGGCGATGATGTGGTGCGCAATCCCGAGCGCGAAGCGCAGTGGTTGCTGCAGGCCGTCACTGACTGTCCGGACGATGCCGAGCTTGTCGACACCACTGCTTCTGCCTTGAGTGCCTGTGCGGCCGACGAGGAAGCGATCGCGTTGCTGTGGTCATTCGTGCAGCGGCATGCCGATCGCGAAACCAGCCCCACCTTCCGGCTGATGAATCTGTTGCTGGGCCGCGGCGATGAAGCCGGTGTGCGCCGGCTGGCACAGCTGTATCGCCCACAGGCGCCGGTGGCGGCATTGTGGTGCGAGGCGCAGCTGGCGCAGCGGCTGGGCGACTGGCCGGCGCTGGAGCAGGCCTGCACGGCACTGTTGGAGCTATCGCCCGGCTCGCACGGCGCACGCGGCTTGTTGGCGCGCATGTATCTCGATACCGGCCGGTTTGCCGAGGCCGCCGCGGTCTATCGGCAACTTACCGAGCTGCTGGAAGAACCGCGTTCTGCGCATTGGGATCACATGACGGCGGCCAGTGCGGCGCAGGATTGGGACGCGGTGCGTGCCTCTGCGCAGGCCATTGGCATGGAGCTGAGCAGCACCAGCGGCGTAGTCGAAGAGACCTGGGGCTGGGTGATCATTCGTTGCATGGATGACGGCGAAGTGGCCGAGTACTACGCGCGCCGCACCGGCCCGGTCACTGCACGCATCGTCGAAAACGCGCCTGCGCATCGGCGCCAGCATGTCGGCGACTGGGTGGTGTTCGACGCGGAACTGTTGTATCCGCCGCCGGAAGACGAAGCCGAACGCGAGCGTTTCGTGCCGACCTACGCGCAGGTGCATGTGCTGCAACCGGGTGGCTATGCCAATAGCTGGCTGGTGGACGGCGTGCATCCTGGCGACGAGGTGATCGAGGCGATGCGTGCAGACCTGGAAATGCGCGGCTGGAAGATGTGGCTGCACAGTCGCGACGACTACCGCGTGGTCGACCCGGACCATCCGGACGCGTTCAACCCGGAGGATGCAACATCCGGACTGCCGGGCGTGTTGTTCACCGTGGCGCTTCCGGAAAACGTCGCCCCGCAGGAACTGCATCGCGTCCTGCGATGCACGACCTCGCGCTGGTCGCATCCGATGTGCTGGCTGCGGCTTGCCGAGGCCTGCGGCCAGGATCCGCAGCCGCATCTGGATGCGGTGGAGCGTTACGGGCTATAGGGTAGCGATCGGCATGATCCAACGGCGTTTGTCGCCGGGGTGGGTGGACATTGGCGATCGTGGCGTGCGTTCGGGCACCACGCTGGATGCGCGGCGCTGCATCCGGCGTCAAGAGCACGCTCATTGCTCTTGTGCAACGCGGCGGCATTCATGCCGGCACACCCTCCCGCTTTGGACGTGCCGCCACACCGTCGGCAGGGCGATGACGCAAGTGCATGCCCTGCGTGCAGGCGCAGGGCGCAGCGCCACGCACTGCCGTTTCTGCGGCGTTTGGTCCTGTTTGGTCTCCAGTGTCCTGATGGAGCTCGCCATGGCAGTGGCAATGCCGATCGGAAGAGCATCGCCGCAGGCTCAAAACGCAGTGACGCGCCGTCGATCGGCCATCGCCAGGGCCCGGGGTGATGGCACGCCGACCGGTTGGCGTGTTGCCTTGCACGGGCGCTGGTGCAGTGCATGTCCGCAGGCGTGGACCGGCGCACGTTCGGCGTGCGCGCGGCAATGTCACACTGCGCCCGTGGGCCGGATGACTGCTACAGGTTGGCTCGCTGGTTGGTCAATCTGAATTGCTTTATTCTGCTGCGCATCGGCGTGGGGGCGCCGCGTCGGTCAGGGCGCAGTCCAGCCCGCATGCCCAACCTCTTTTCTTTTGGTGGGTGATCTCATGGTGGCATTGCAGCAGCGCTCGATCGATGCGATTGGTGGCCAGGAACATGCGTTGCTGGCCGCATGGTTGGAGTCCAGCCTGGGCAACGATGCGCGTCTGTCGCGGCAGGAATTCGAAGCGCAGGCCGGCGAATTCCTGCGCTTGCTGGTGGCATCGTTGAAGCACGACGGTAGCAGCCTGGACAGTGCTGAATGGAGCGAGGTGCGTCGCTTCCTGGAACATCTCTCGCGCGACCGCGCCACGCGTGGTTTCGATTCGCAGGAAACCGCCAACTTCATCTTTTCGCTCAAGCGCGTGTTGTTTGCGCTGGTGCAGCGCGAATACGCCAGTACCCCGGAAGAACTGGGCCAGCAGTTGTGGGCGTTGTCGGAATTGCTCGACCGCCTGGGCTTGTACACCGTGAAGGTCTTCCAGAAGACCCGCGAAGACATCATCGTGCGTCAGCAGGAAGAGATGCTGGAGCTGTCCACCCCGGTGGTGAAGCTGTGGGACGGCGTGCTGGCGCTGCCGATGATCGGCACACTGGATTCGCAGCGCACCCAGGTGGTGATGGAGTCGCTGTTGCAACGCATTGTCGACACCGGCTCGGAAATCGCCATCATCGACATCACCGGCGTGCCCACCGTGGACACCCTGGTGGCACAGCATCTGCTCAAGACCGTGACCGCGATCCGGCTGATGGGGGCCGACGCCATCATCAGCGGCGTGCGCCCGCAGATTGCGCAAACCATCGTGCATCTGGGCCTGGACCTGCAGGGGATCGTGACCAAGGCCAACCTGGCCGATGCCTTGGCGCTGGCGCTCAAGCGCACCGGCGTGACCGTCAGCAAGGCAGACTGACATGGAACGTATTCCGATCCTGCGGATGGGCCATCTGTTGCTGGTCACCATCCAGGTGGACATGCACGACCAACTGGCGTTGCAACTGCAGGACGACCTGTCCGAGAAGATCAGCGCCACTTCTGCGCGTGGCGTGTTGATCGACATTTCCGCGCTGGATATCGTCGATTCGTTCATCGGGCGCATGATCAGCACCATTTCCGGGCTGGCGACGCTGATGGGCGCACAAACCGTGGTGGTGGGCATGCAGCCGGCGGTGGCGATCACCCTGGTGGAGTTGGGGCTGACCTTGCCGTCGGTGCGCACCGCGCTCGATGTCGAGCGCGGCATGCGCCTGCTGCAACAACCCGATGCGGCTCCATGACGGTCGGCTCGCAACCGGTGCGCACCGAGCAGGATGTGGTGCTGGCGCGGCAGACCGTGCGCAAGCTGGTGGTGCAATGCGGGCTGCGGTTGGTCGATCAAACCAAGCTGGTCACCGCGGCCAGCGAACTGGCGCGCAATACGGTGATCTACGGCGGTGGCGGCGACATGGACTGGGCGCTGGTTGAAAGCGGCATCCGCAAGGGCGTGCAGCTGACCTTCCGCGACCAGGGCCCGGGCATTGCAGACCTGGAGCTTGCGCTGACCGACGGCTGGACCTCTGGCAGTGGCCTGGGGCTGGGACTGTCCGGCAGCCGGCGGCTGGTGGACGATTTCGTGCTCGATAGCGCAGCCGGCAAGGGCACCCGCATCACCATCACCAAATGGAAGTAACCATGACCGGCGCGCTCACCCAGGTGATCCGCGTCGAAGAGGGCACCCAGGTCGGGCAGGTGCGCCGCGAAGCGGTGGCGCTTGCACAGGCCTGCGGTTTCAATGAAGACGGCTGTGGCCGCGTGGCCCTGGTGGCGACCGAGTTGTGCACCAACCTGCTCAACCATGCCGGTGGCGGGCAGATGCAGCTGTGCAGCGTCGCCGGCCGCGATGGTCTGGGCATCGAGTTGTGCACGCTCGATCAGGGGCGCGGATTCGTGCTGGCCGATTGTCTGCCGGACGGGTATTCCACCGGCAGCACGCCTGGCAATGGCCTGGGCACGGTGCAGCGACATGCCGCGTTGCTGGACGCCTATTCCGATGCCCGGGGGGCCGTGGTCCTGGCGCGTGTGTACGCCGACGCCGACAGCATGCCCGACCTGCCCTACGGCGCGCTGCGTGTGCCGCTCCAGAACGAAACGGTCTGCGGCGATGGCTGGCATCTGGCGATCGATGCGCAGGGCGTGACCGTGAGCATGATCGACGGCCTTGGCCACGGAGCGGGCGCGGCCGATGCCGCCGATGCGGGGACGCGCGCTGCGGCAGCGGCCCGTGGCGAACCCGGCGAACGCATCGCGCGCCTGCATGCCGGCATGAGCGGCACGCGCGGCGGCGCGGCGGCGGTCATGCAGTTCGATTCCGGCAGCGGCCAGGTGCGCTTTGCCGGGGTGGGCAATATCGTCGCCTCGTTGTGCGATGGCGACGGCGTGCGCGGCATGCCCTCGCACCCGGGCATCGTCGGGGTGCAGTTCCGCAAGGCGCAACCGTTCGACTTTCCACACGCCGCCGGCAAGTTACTGGTCATGCACAGCGACGGCCTGCAATCGCGCTGGACCCTGCGCGATCATCCGGGCCTGCTGTCGCGCCATCCACGCATCATTGCCGCAGTGCTGGCGCGCGATTACGCGCGCGGCCGCGACGATTGCTGCGTGTTCGTCATGCGCTTGGGAGGCATGCAATGAATTCAACCACCAAGATGCCGGCAGCCGAGGCGATGGCTGAACTGGAAAGCTTGCGCCAGCAGAACCAGGCCTTGCGCGAAGAGCTGGAAGAAACCAACCAGGGCGTGCTGGCCTTGTATGCCGAGCTCGACCAACAGGCCGAACAGCTGCGCGAGGTGTCCGAACTCAAGAGCCGCTTTCTGTCGTACATGAGCCACGAGTTCCGCACCCCGCTAGGCTCGATCCTGAGCATCACCCGGCTGCTGGAGGATGGCATGGACGGGCCGCTCAATGCAGAGCAGCTCAAGCAGGTGCGCTTTGTCAGCGGTTCGGCGCGCGAGCTCACCGAGATGGTGGACGACCTGCTGGACCTGGCCAAGATCGAGGCCGGGCGCATCACCATCTCGCCGGGCTGGTTCGACCTGATGGACCTGTTCGCGGCGCTGCGGGGCATGTTCCGTCCGCTCACCGATGTGGGCACGACCACGCTGATCTTCGAGGATCCGCCGGTGCTGCCGCTGCTGTACACCGACGACAAGAAGCTGGCGCAGATCCTGCGCAATTTCATTTCCAACGCGCTCAAGTTCACCCCGCAGGGGCAGGTGCGCGTGTTTGCGCAGCTGGAAGGCGACAGCCATGTACGCTTTGGCGTGCACGACACCGGCATCGGCATTCCGGCCGAGCTTCACGAGGCCTTGTTCGAAGATTTCGTACAGGTGGACTCGCCGCTGCAAAAACGCCTGACCGGCACCGGCCTGGGGTTGTCGATCTGCAAACGGTTCGCCGAATTGCTGGGCGGCCGGGTGGGGATCAACAGCGTGGTCGGGCAGGGCTCTGAATTTTACGTGGTGCTGCCGGTGACACTGGCAGCGGAGGAAACGCGTGGGCAGTAAGCACCACATTCTGGTCGTCGACGACAACGCGGTGACGCGTTATTCGGTGCGGCGCGTGCTCGAACACCATCAGTTCGCGGTCGAAGAAGCCGGCACCGGGACCGAGGGTCTTGCCAAACTTGCCGCGCAGACGTTTTCTGCGGTGGTGCTGGACGTCAACCTGCCGGACATGAGCGGCTTCGATATCGTGCGGACGCTGCGTGCCGAGCCGCGCACCGCGTTGCTGCCGGTGGTGCATGTTTCGGCGGCCTCGATCGCCACCGGCGACATGATCACCGGGCTGGATGCCGGCGCCGACGCCTACCTGATCCATCCGGTCGACCCCAACGTGTTGCTGGCCACCTTGCGCACGCTGTTGCGCGCACGCCGCGCCGAGGAGGCGTTGCGGGTCAGCGAGGCGCGTTTCCGCGAAATCTTCGAACACATCAGCGCGCCGATTGCGGTGGTGGATGCCAACCTGCACATGCACGAGGCCAATGCCGCATTCCAACGCTTGATCGGTAGCGCCACACCCGGCGCTGCGATCCATGCCGCCGGGTTGGATCAGGCCGCCGCCGTGCACGCACTGACCACTGCGTTGGCGCAACGCGAGCGCTGGAGCGGCACCTTGTCGCTGCTGCGCGATGGCAAGCTCTGCGAAACCGAATGGCGCGTGTCGCCCTACCGCGAGCCGGATCTGGGGCTGTTGCTGGTGGAAGACGTGACCGAGCAGCGCCTGCGCGAGCGCGAGCAGCGCCAGGAACTGGATACCGCCACCAGCGAGCTCGCGCATCAGATCGCGCAGCGTCAGCACACCGAAATCCAGCTGCTGCAGGCGCAGAAGATGGAAGCGCTGGGCAAGCTCACCGGTGGCATCGCGCACGACTTCAACAACCTGCTGACCAGCATCATTTCCGGCTTGGACATGATCCAGCTCGCAGTGGAATCCAATCGCATCGAACGCGTGCCGCGCCTGGCCGAGATCGCTAACGGCTCGGCGCACCGCGCCGCCGCGCTGACCCAGCGCATGCTGGCGTTCGCACGCAAGCAATCGCTGGACGCGCAACCGTTCGACGTCAACACCCGTGTGCGTTCGCTGGAAGACATGCTGCAACGCTCGATCGGCGAAAACATCGCGCTGGAGCTGGATCTTGCGTCCACGCCGCTGGTGGCCATTGCCGATGCCAACCAGCTCGAAAACGTGGTGCTCAACCTGGTCATCAATGCGCGCGATGCCTTGAAAGGGCAGGGCACCATCCGCATCCAGAGCGCGGCCTACACCGCGCACAACGATCCGGAACTGGACGACGGCGACTATGTCGCGGTGAAGGTGATCGACAACGGGAGCGGGATCGAGCCGGCCATTCTCGACCAGGTGTTCGAGCCGTTTTTCACCACCAAACCCATCGGCGAAGGCACCGGTCTCGGCCTGTCGATGACCTACGGGTTCGCGCGTCAATCCGGCGGTACCGCACGCATCACCAGCGATGTGGGTCGTGGCACCACGGTGGCGCTCCTGCTGCCGCGCGGGCTCTCGGCCAACGAAATGCTGCCGGCACCGGCGCCCAGCGCGCCGCGCACGCGCAACGAGCACATCCTGCTGGTGGACGACACCGACGTGGTGCGCATGATGGTGAGTGAAGTGCTCAGCGATGCCGGCTACCAGGTCATCGAAGCCGAGGATGCCAACGGCGCGCTGGAACACTTGCGCACCGAGGCGCACATCGATCTGGTGGTCTCCGATGTCGGCCTGCCCGGCATGAACGGGCGCGACATGGCCGATGTGGCACGCACGCTACGCCCGGGTCTGCCGATCCTGTTCATTACCGGCTATGCCGAAAACGCGGCCACGCGGCAAGAATTTCTGGCAGAGGGCATGGCCTTGCTGCCCAAGCCTTTCAGCCTCAACGATCTGCTCAACACGGTGGGGCAGATGCTCGACAGCAGCGTCCTGGCGCGGGCGTAGGGCGTTAAGCGGCTCCAAACACGCATGCGTCGCTGCGGGGCGGGCGCGGCCTGCGCATGCACCGGGCGTGCAGCCACGTTCCTGCACTTGGCTTAGCGCGCATACGCGTACGGCCCGAACGTGGCGCCGAGAAAGCCGCCGGCCGACTCGGTACTGAGCACACTTGCATCGCCTTGTTCGAGCAGCGTTTGCCACTGCCCCTGGCCGACGGCGTAATCCACGCGCACGCGTGCGGCGTCCAGCGCAAAGCGCAGTTTCACCGGTTGCGTGGCATCGGGCAGTGGCGCGCGTGCCAGTTCGGTGCCGGTGCCGGGCTGTTGCGCTCCGGCGCGGCGATACAGCACCACCGCAGCGCCGCTGTCCTCGCGCACCAGCATTGCTGCCAGGAAGTTGCTCTCCTTGGCCACGATCGCCAGACCGGCCTGTTCGCCTGGTGCCAGCGCGCTGCCATCCACGCTGGCGACCAAGGTGGCGTGATGATGCTGCAGGCGATGACCCAGATAGGCCGGCTGACCACGGCCGATATCGCCCAGCGCAATGTTTGCCGGCGTCACGCGCAAGCCTTGCGCGCCGGGCTGATACCACGGCCTGATGGGTGGGTGGATGGTCATCCATTGCATCGGCACGCGCGCATCCCCGAAGCGCTCGCTCCACTGCATTGGCCCGGTGGTCGGCAGGGGCTGCGTGCCCGCAGGCAAGGGTGGGCGCGCTGCCACTACAGGGACCGCGGCGCCGTGCGGCAGCACCACCGGCCAGCCATCGCGCCATTGCACCGGCAACAGGAAGGTTTCCCGGCCCAGGTTGTAGTGATTGCCGCGGTAAGGGCGCGTTGCGAGAAACACCGCCCACCATGTGCCGTCCTTGAGTTCGACGAATTGTGCATGCCCGGCCGAGGTGATCGGCGCATTGCGCAATGGGTCCAGGTCGCGTTGGGTGAGTACCGGATTGCCGCTCCAGGTTTCGTATGGCCCGGTGATCTGGCGGCTGCGGTAGATCATCTGCGCATGCTGCTCGCCGGTGCCACCTTCGGCCGCGGTGAGGTAGTAGTAGCCATCGCGGCGGAACAGGTGCGGGCCTTCGATGTGTTCGGGATTGGTGGCCGGCTTGAAGCCCGAATCCACGATCACCTGACGAGTGCCGACCAACTTCATGCTGGCCAGATCCAGCCGCTGCAGCCAGATGGCGCGGTGCCCGTCGTAGCGCAGCTTGCCGGCCGGCACGTCGTTGTTGACCAGCCAGGCACTGCCATCGTCATCGAAAAACAGCGAGGGGTCGATGCCCTTGGCGTCCAGCCAGATCGGATCCGACCACGGCCCGGCCGGATCGGTGGCGGTGATCAGGAAATTGCCGCCATCGCAGTAGAAACAGGTATTGGCGATATAGAAGGTGCCAGTGTGGTAGCTGATGCTGGCGGCAAACAGGCCGCGGGTCAGTTCGTCGTTGCCGTAGTTGATCTGGGTTGGACGGTCGATCGCGTTGCCGATCTGGTTCCAATGCACCAGGTCGCTGCTCTTGAACACCGGCAGGCCGGGGAAATAGCCGAAACTGGAATTCACCAGATAAAAATCGTCGCCGACGCGCACCGCCGATGGGTCCGGATGAAAACCGGCCACGACCGGGTTGCGGTACTGCGCGGCGGTTGGCGCGGGGCCGCCGTCGTCGCCCTGGTAATCGATCTGCGTGATCAACGCGGTGCCGGCATGCGCCAGCTGACAGCTCAATGCGGCCAGCAGGCCGGCCACCCATGCGAGTCGTTTCAAGAGATCCCCTCGTGCCATGCCCTGGCGCAACGCCAGTACGACACCAGCATGACAGCACGCAGGGCGGCGTGGCATGACGTTTTGCGATGCCAACGCCGCGCGGTGGCATGCCTCCGCGCGCGTGGCGGGGTGTGTGGACCGGGCGCTGCCACTTCGCTGCAACATTGCTGACATATCGTGCGCGCGGCGCCACGCGGCGCCGCCAACAGGCGTGCCATGCCAAACGGCTTGGACGCTGTGTCATCACCTCGCATCACTACCTAGGATCAACCCGCATGTCGTTGTACTCGCCTGTCTTTCCGTCGCCGGTGTCCGCTATTGCACAGGTCGCTGCGCGCCGCCGCACCGCCTTGCAGCGCACGCCGCTGGCACGTGCCTGCGCCGGCCTGTTGCTAGCCTCGCTGGCAGCAACCGCGTCTGCGCAGCAAGCGCCGGCGACCCAGGGCGAAGCCAGCCCGACCGCGCTGGACACGGTCACCGTCACCGCCGAGCACCGCGAGCAGAACCTGCAGGACGTGCCGGTCTCGGTCGGCGTGGTGCAGGGCGCAGCGATGCGCGAGTACACCGCCGGTGGCGATGACACGCTGCTGGCGCTGTCCGGCCGCGTGCCGGGCTTCTATGCCGAAACCACCACCGGGCGCATCTTCCCGCGCTTCTATATCCGTGGCCTGGGCAATATCGATTTCTACCTGGGTGCCTCGCAGCCGGTCTCCATCATCCAGGACGATGTGGTGCTGGAGCATGTCGTGCTCAAATCCAATCCGGTCTATGACGTGGACCAGGTCGAAGTGCTGCGCGGTCCGCAAGGCACGCTGTTCGGCCGCAACACCACCGCCGGCATCGTCAAGTTCGACACCGTCAAGCCCAGCGACACCTACACCGGTCGCGTCAACGCCAGCTACGGCAGCTACAACACCATCTCGCTGGATGGCGGCTTCGGTGGCCCCATCAACGACGTGCTGTCTTTCCGCGTGTCCGCGTTGTACCAGCACCGCGACGATTGGGTGGACAACACCTTTGCCGGCAGCAGCGCCGATGGCACGCGCACCCCGCGCAAGGACGCGATGGGCGGTTACAACGACCGCAATGCGCGCCTGCAGGTCTTGCTCAAGCCCAACGATGCGTTTTCGCTGCTGGGCTCGGTGCACACGCGCGATTACGACGGCACTTCCACCTTGTTCCTGCGCAACGCGATCACGCGTGGCAGCGACAAGGTGGACGTGCCGCGCGACCGTGTGGCCTATGATGAGGGGCACGACAACCCGCAGGCGTATCAAACCGATGGCGGCTCGCTCAAGGCGATTTACGACTTCGGTGGCGTGTCGCTGACCTCCATCACCGCCTACGAAACCACTTCCGGCTACAGCCGTGGCGACACCGATGGCGGTGCTGCCGCCAATTACCCGGTCAATGGCGTGCCGAACGGCTTTGGCCAGTCGATGGGACAGATCCGCGACCTGGACCAGTACACGCAGGAATTGCGCCTGGCCAGCGAAGGCGACGAGGCCCTGCAGTGGCAGGTGGGCGCGTTCTATTTCGACGGCCGCGACACCACCGATTTCTATCAACGTGCCTATTTCCTGCAGACCGCCGCGCGCAACCCGAATAACTGGGTGCGCCTGCGCAATACCAATACCTCGTGGGCCGGCTTCGGGCAGATCAGCTACAAGGCGACCGACGCGCTGACGCTCACCGCCGGCATCCGCCAGACCAAGGACACCAAGGAAACCCGTCTGCTCAAGACCGCCGATACCGCAGCCGGTGTGGTGACCTACCGCGGCCGGCGCGATGTGCGCATGTCCGACACCCAGCCCAGCTGGGATCTGAGCGCGATGTATGAGATCGACCCGCAGCTGAGCGTGTATGCGCGCGTGGCGCGCGGTTTCCGTGGCCCCACCATCCAGGGCCGCAGCGCGGTGTTCAATTCGGACTTCACCACCGCCGATTCGGAAACCATCCTGTCGTGGGAAGCCGGCATCAAGAGCAGCCTGTTCGAGAACCGTCTGCGCCTGAATGTCAGCGGCTTCACCTACACGGTCGACGATATCCAGCTCAACGGCAACGACTCGGACGGCAATGGCGTGCTGTTCAATGCCGACAAGGCCAAGGCCTACGGCATGGAAGCGGACCTGGACTGGCGCCCGATCTCCAACCTGTCGATCACCGCCGGCCTGAGCCTGTTGCACAGCGAAATTCACGATAAGCGCGTGTTTGCGCAGGCCTGCGCGCTCAATGGCGTGGTGGTGTGCACCGTCAACGACCCGACCATCCGCGTAGGTGCCAACACCTTCGCCCAGATCGACGGCAACCCGCTGCCCAACGCGCCCAAGTACAACCTCAACCTGGCCGCGCGCTACGACATCCCGGTGGGCAACGACGGCGCGTTCTTCGTGTCCACCGACTGGAACAAGCAGGGCCAGACCAGCTTCGTGCTGTACGACTCCACCGAGTTCCGTTCCGACGGCAATTTCGAAGGTGGCCTCAAGCTGGGTTACACCGGTGGCTACGGTGCCTGGGAAGTGGCAGCGTTCGCGCGCAACATCACCAACGAAAAGAACCTCAAGGGTGTGATCGAAAACTACATGGCCGCGGTCTACAACGAGCCGCGTGTCGTTGGGGTGTCGGTCAATGTCAACTGGCAGTAACCGGTTGATCGCCTGGTTGATCGGCTGATGCAGTCACTGCGGCAACTGCGCCGCAGTGATGTTTCCTGCAGGTGGATGGGCCAACTGCGTGTATGCGCAGCTGGCCGTCGTGTCGTTTCAACGCTTGCTCAGAACAGAGCGCACCCAGTTGACGATTTGCGCGCTGCTCACTGCGCCGGAATGACGGCCTAGTTCCTGCCCACCCTGGATGACCAGCAAGGTGGGAATGCTGCGGATGCCAAAGCGCGTGCCCAGCGCCGGATGCAGGTCGGTATCCACCTTGGCCAGGCGCACCTGCGGTTCCAATGCTGCAGCGGCTGCGGCAAATTGCGGCGCCATGCTCAGGCATGGCCCGCACCAAGGTGCCCAGAAATCCACCACCAGCGGCAGTGCACTGCGCACCGCATGCTTGTCGAAATCTGCAGCCGACAAAGCCACCGGCGTCCCCAGGAACAGCGGCCGATGGCAGCTGCCGCAGTTGGGCGCATCGTGCAGGCGCGTGGGCGCAATGCGGTTCATCGCAGCGCAACTCGGGCAGGCGATCAGTAGTGGTGCATCGGTCATGTTGGTCTCCAGTCGGCGGCGCTGCCTGCGCTGTCTCCGGCCATCGCTGGCGGCGCATGCTGCATGCGGCCAGTGTAGCGATCACCACCAGCGATTCCGTGCCCAATGCCAGCGGCGGCACCAGCCTGCGCATGCCTGGCCAAGCTCCTGCGGGCCGCCACGCGCCACATCGCTCACGCCGATTGGCCCAGCGCCACGATCGGCACGAAGCCACCGTAGACCATGCGCTTGCCATCGAATGGCATCGGATTGACTGACGGGTCCATGCGTGGGTCTTCCATCATCTTGCGCATGCCCTCATCGCGGGTGGCCTTGTCCGGCCATTCGATCCAGGAAAACACCACGGTCTCTTCGGCGGTGGCATCCACGGCGCGATAGAAATCGGTCCATTGCCCCGGCTGGACATCGTCGCCCCAACACTCCACTACACGCAGCGCACCGTATTCCATGATGACCGCATCGCCCATGCGGGCATGCGCGATGAATGCTTCTTTGTTGGCCGTGGGGACGGCAAGTACAAAACCATCGATATACGACATAACCACCTCCGCAGACGGGGTGCACGGTGTGCACCCGAGGATGACCAAGGGATGTTGGTACGACCAAGAACTGGAGAGCAGTGGGGCAGGAGCGTGCGTCCAGCGTGCTGGCCGCACGAGCATACGGCGCATGGGGTGCAACGGCACTGCTTGAGTTGGCTGTCACCTGGGCTGCCTGGCGCACTGCCAAGGCGCTGGCTGTCGGGCTCGCTGACACGGCGGCAGCGGATCTGTTGTGCGTTGATCGACGGCAGCGCGCTGTTGGCCCCTCTTGCTGGAGGCCGCGGCAATCCATCGGCCAAGATGCGCTGGTCGCACACCTGCGCGCGCCTCGGCACTGCAGCCGCCGGGAACGTGCGGCGGTCAGGCTGCCAGGTTGTGGCGGCGCAGTCGTGCTTCGAAGACCACATCGCCGTCCTCGTTGCGCGCCTGCAGCGTGCCGCCGTGTGCCTTGACGAACTGGTCGGCGATGAACAGGCCCAGTCCCAGTCCTTGGCTGGCATGGAAGCTGGCCTTGAACGGTTCGAACAGACGCGGCATCAGGCTGTCGGGGATGCTGCCGGCGTTGCGCACCGACAGGCGCAGGGTGTCGTGTTCGCGTCCATCCAGATGCACCTGCACCGGATGGCGTCCGCCATGCAGGACGGCGTTGCCGACCAGATTGGACACGACCTGCGCCAACCGGTCGCCATCCCCATCGCCATCCAGGTCGCCCTCGGTGCGCAGGTCGATCGTAGTGTGCGGATTGGCCTGCGCCACTTCGCCTACCACGCTGTGCACCACCTCGCCCAGGTTGCACGGGCCGAACTGCATCGGCAAACCATCGGTGCGCAGGCGCGAAAAATCCAGCAATTGCTCGACCATGCGCGACATGCGGTGCGCGCTGTTTTCCAGGTGTTCCAGCGTGCGCGCCGCCGAACTGTCGGCATCGACATCCAGGCCGAGTTTGTCGGCGCACAGCAGGATCACCGACAGCGGCGTGCGCAGGTCGTGGGTGAGCACGGCCATCATGGTTTCGTTGAGCGTGAGCGCGCGTTCGAGCGAGGCATTTCTCGCCTTGAGCAGCCGCCGCTGCTGGTACAACTCGATGAACACGTTGACCTTGCTCAGGATCACGTGCGGCTCGATCGGCTTGTGCAGAAAATCCACGGCGCCGGTTTCATAACCCTGGAAAGCGCGCATCGGATCGTTTGGCGAGGCGGTCAGGAAAATGATCGGCACATGCCGGGTGCGCTGCGAACCGCGCATCAATTCCGCTAGTGAAAAGCCGTCCATTTCCGGCATGTGCACGTCCAGCAGCGCCAATGCCACGTCGTGTTCGAGCAGCAGTTCCAGCGCCTGCGCACCGGAGGCGGCGCATAGCACGCGGATGCCGTCGCGTTGCAGCAGCGCTTCCATGGCCACCAGGTTCTGCGGCACATCGTCCACGATCAGGATCTTGGTCGATTCGGTGTCGTCGCTGCTTGCAGCCAGGCCGGTCGCGGTGAGGTTCATGCGTGAAAAGCTTCCAGTCGGGTGCAGATGGCTTGCAAGGTCAGCACCGCATCGGCGCCGGCGTGGGCGAGAGCGGAGGCGGGCATCAACGAGGCGGCAGCGTCATCGGGGCGCTGGATCCAGGCGGTACCGCCCACCGCACGCACCGCGGCCACCCCGGCGCTGCCGTCGCTGCTGGCACCGGTGAGCAGGATCGCCAGCAGGCGTTCGCCGAAGACATCGGCAGCCGATTCGAACAGCAGGTCGATCGCCGGGCGCGAAAACAACACCGGCGCATCCATCGACAACGCCAGGCTGTGGCGGGTTTCCACCAGCAGGTGGTAGTCGGGCGGGGCGATGGTGACGGTGCCGGGCAGCAGCGGTTGCTTGTCGTCGGCCTCGCGCACCGGCAACGCGCAGCGCGCATCCAGCAGCTCGGCGATGTGGCTGGGGCGGTCGCGCGGCAGATGCAGCACGACCAACACCGGCATCGGCAAATCCGCCGGCAGCCCGGACAACAACGCCTGCAGGGCCATCACGCCACCGGCGGAGGCACCGATCACGATCGCATCGAAACACTGGGCTGCAGACGCGCGGCTCATGCGGCCTTCCGATACAGCCGCTGCTCACGCGCGCAGGCTTCAAAGGCCTGCGCGTGCGCGCCGAACTGCAGCGACTCCTTGCTGCCCAATCCGAGAAATCCGCGATGCACCAATGCGTCGTAGAACAGCCCCACCGCGCGATCCTGCAAGCTGCGGTTGAAATAGATCAGCACGTTGCGGCACGACACCAAGTGGACTTCGGAAAACACCGTGTCGGTGGCCAGGCTGTGATCGGCGAACACGATATTGCGTTTCAGGCGCCGGTCGAACACCGCACCGTCGTAAGCGGTGGTGTAGTAGTCCGACAGCGAGGTGCGGCCACCGGCGTCCAGATAATTGCGGCTGAACTGCGCGATACGATCGATGCCATAGGCGCCGGCTTCGGCCATGCCCAGCGCTTCGGGGTTGATGTCGGTGGCGTAGATCACCGCCTTTTCCAACAGGCCTTCTTCGTGCAGCAGGATGGCCAGGGACCAGACTTCTTCACCGGTACTGCAGCCTGCCACCCAGAGCTTGATCGAGGGATAGGTACGCAAGACCGGCACCGCATGCTCGCGCAGGACGCGGAAATATGCCGGGTCGCGGAACATCTCCGAGACCTGCACGGTGAAGAACTGCATCGCCTGCGCGAAGGTGTCCGGCTCGTGCAGCAGACGGTGCTGCAGATCGGCCACGCGCGCGCAGTCGAAACGCGCCATCGCGTGGCGCATGCGCCGTCGCAACGACGACACCGCATAGTCGCGGAAGTCGTAGTGATAGCGCTGGAAGACCGCTTCCAGCAGCACGCGCAGTTCCAGGTCGAACAGCTCTACCGCGTTCATTGCCGCGAGCACCACACGCGGCACAGCGAGACCAGCTTGTCCACGTCGATGGGCTTGGCGATGTAGTCGTTGGCGCCGGCTTCCAGGCAGCGTTCGCGGTCGTCGGCCATGGCCTTGGCGGTCAGCGCGATGATGGGCAGATCCTGCCATTGACGGTTCGCACGGATCTGCCGCATCGCGGTGATGCCATCCATCTCCGGCATCATGATGTCCATCAGGACCAGGTCCACCTCGTGCTTGGCCAGGTGCTCCAGCGCCTCGCGGCCATTGCGTGCGATCTGCAGCGTGACGCCCAGCGGTTCGAGCACGCTGGAGAGCGCAAAGATGTTGCGCACATCGTCTTCGGCCAGCAACACGGTGGCGCCGTCCAGCACCGCGTCGCGGCGGCGTGCTTCGCGCAGCAGGCGCTGCTGATCGCTGGGCAATGAGGCTTCCACGCTGTGCAGGAACAGCGTCACCTCGTCGAGCAGGCGTTCCGGCGAGCGCACGCCCTTGATGATGATGCTCTTGGAATACCGGCGCAGGCCTTGTTCTTCGTCGCGGGTCAGGGCGCGCCCGGTGTAGACGATCACGGGAGGGAAGGCGACCGCATCGTTGCCGGCCATGCGTTCGAGCAGGTCGTAGCCGCTGCCGTCGGGCAAGGCCAGATCGGTGACCATGCAATCGAAGGTGGAGCCTGCCAGCTGATCCATCGCCTCGGCAATGCTGCCGACCGCGACGATGTCCAGCTGGTCGCGCGCCAGCAGCAATTGTAGGTTCGCGCGCAATGCGCTGTCGTCTTCGACGATCAACAAACGACGCACTGCGCGTGCATTGGTTTCTTCCAGCTGGCGGATCGCACCGGCCAGCAGTTCGCGCGTGGCCGGCTTGATCAGGTAGCCAACCGCACCAAGCTCCAGCGCAATCTGGCTGCGTTCCAGCGCGGACACCACGTGGACAGGCACATGGCGAGTGGCCGGATCGCGCTTGAGGCGTTCGAGCACGCTCAGACCGGACGCATCCGGCAGGCCGATGTCCAGCAGGATGCCGCTCGGGCGCATCTCGGCGGCCAGGCGCAGGGCCTCTTCTGCGTTGGGGGCCACCACGCAATCGAAATCCAGTTCGTGGGCCAGTTCCACCAGTGCTTGCGCAAAGCGGGTGTCGTCTTCCACCGCCAGGATCAGCCGGCCGGGGCGGCTGCGTTGGTCGCGATCGTCGTCGGCCCGTTGGATCGGTGCAGCGTTGGGCGATGCGATTGGCACCGGCACCGTGTGGGCCACCGCACCACCAGATGCGCCGGATTGCGCACCCATCGCGCTGCCGTTGCGTTGTTGCACATGGGCAGCAGACGCCGGGCCTGCGACCGCGGCGGCGTTCGTAGCTGTATCGGCAGGGCCGGTCACCTCCGCAGGTGCGCCATCGGTCGGCAATTCCAGCGTAAAGCAGCTGCCGCGCCCGGGCTCGCTGTCCACACTGATGCTGCCGCCCATGCGTTGGGCCAGGTCGCGCGAAATCGACAGACCCAACCCGGTACCGCCATAACGGCGGCGCGTGCTGCCGTCGGCCTGACGGAACGCTTCGAAGATCACTTCGCTCTGTTCGCGCGCGATGCCGATGCCGGTATCGGTCACCGCAAAGTGCACACGGCCGGGCGCATGCGCCTGGACCGTCAAGCTGACCTTGCCGTGTTCGGTGAACTTGATGGCGTTGGCCAACAGGTTCTTCAGGATCTGCTGCAGGCGCTGGTTGTCGACGACCAACCGTGCCGGCGCGCCGGCAGCTGCCGCGATCTCCAATGCCAGGCCCTTCTGTCGCGCCAGCGGTTCGAAGGTTTCGCGCAGGCGTTGCAGCACCGAATCGGTGACGACCGTTTCGTCCGCCAGCTCCACGTGTCCGGCTTCGATCTTGGACAGGTCCAGGATGTCGTTGATCAGCGCCAGCAGGTCGTTGTTGGACGACAGGATCGCCTGCGCATATTTCACCTGCTCGGCGCTGAGCGTGCCGTCCTTGTTGTCGGCCAGCAACTTGGCCAGGATCAAGGCGCTGTTGAGCGGCGTGCGCAACTCGTGCGACATGTTGGCCAGGAATTCCGACTTGTAGCGCGATGCAGTGGACAACTCGTTGCTATTGCGCACCAGCTGATTCTGCGCGATCAACAAGGCCTGCTTTTGCGCCTCAAGCGCCTGCGTGCGCTCTTCCAGCTGCACGTTGGTCTGTTCCAGTTCTGCCTGCTGCACTTCCAGGTCGCTTTGCGACTGCTGCAGGCTACGGCTCTGTTCTTCGAGTTCCTCGTTGGCCACGCGCAGTTCTTCCTGCTGGGTCTGCAGTTCCTCGCTCTGTCGCTGGGTTTCTTCCAGCAAGGCCACCAGCTGCGCGCGCAGCAACGCGGTGCGCAGTGCCAGGCCGATGTTCTCGCCGCAGCGTGCCAGCAGTTCTTCTTCGCGCGAGCCGGCGGTGCGTGGGTCGGTCACGCGCCCGAGCTCGATGACGCCGATCACCCGGTCGTCGGCGGTGATCGGCGCCAGCAGCAGCTCCTGGCAGCTGCTCTGGCCCAGCCCGGAGGCAATCTGCAGATGCCCGGCGTCCATGCCACGGATGCGACGCACCGTGCCACGTTGCAGCACTTCGCCGAGCTGGCCGGCTGCGGTGGGCAGCGTCTGCGGCAGATCCGGCGGCAACGCCGCACCACCGGTGAGTCGCAGACGGTCGCCCTCGATGCGATACAGCGCGCCGACCTGCGCATCCAGTGTCTGGCACAGTGCGCGCACCGCGGCGTCGGCCAGCTCCTGCGGTGCCTGATCGCCGCGCAAACTGGCTTCGACCGTGTTTTCTGCCTGCTGCAACCATAGTGCGAATTCGGCCTGGCGGCGTGCGCGGATCGCCTGCATCACCACCAACGCCATTGCCAGGAACGACACGCCGCCAATGCTGCGATTGACCGAGGAAAAGCTCGAATTCGTGCTTGGTGGCGCGAGCTGAAAACCGATCGCCAGCAAGACACACGACAGCACGCCGACGATGAGTGGCACCTGCGGGCGGTTCTGAAACACCGTCACGCCCACTGCCACGAAGTAGGTCAGCCACACTGCATAACCGAGCGGGGTCACCAGTTCCATGCCCAGCGTTCCAGCCATCAAGGCCCCCGCGATGACCCACACCCAGCGGTCGCGTGTGGTCGAGATGGTGTGCATAAGGTGCGTGGACCGAACTGGAAGGGCGGTCATGGTAGCCGATAACTTTCACGCACAAATCGCCGGGAAATTGACGCTTTTTGCTGCCGGGTTGGCTTGCACGCAGCCTTCACGTCGCTATCAATATGGTCCCGCGCTTTTCCGGAGAATCATCGCGCGATGGATGCGGAAACGGCCGTCGACAGCGCAGGGCCGCTTTCTTACGACAGCCGGCAGTGTCAGCTGTTGGTACAGAGCGTGTCCGATTACGCGATCTATATGCTCGATATCGGTGGGCATATTCGCAGCTGGAACCCCGGCGGCGAACGCATCAAGGGCTACAGCGCAAGCGAGGTCCTGGGCACGCATTTCTCGCGATTCTACCTGCCCGAGGATGCGCAACGCGACGAACCCAGCCGCAATCTGGAAATTGCCAAGCAAGCAGGGCGCTTCGCTGCCGAAGGGTGGCGCCTGCGCAAGGACGGCAGCCGGTTCTGGGCCAGCGTGGTGATCGAACCGGTGCTGGAATTCGGCGTGCTGGTCGGGTTTGCAAAAGTCACCCGCGATCTGACCGAGCGCCATGAAGCGCAGCAGTTGCTGCAACAGGCGCAGCAGGCGTTGCTGCAATCGCAGAAGGTCGAAGCCTTGGGCCGGTTGACGCTGGGCATGGCCCACGATTTCAACAACCTGCTCACGGTGATGGTGACCAGCCTGGACCTGATAGCGCTGCGCGCTGGTGAAGATGCGCGCACCCGCATGTTGATTGAAGTGGCGCAAACTGCGGTGGATCGCGGCACCTTGTTGACGCGGCAACTGCTTGCTTTCGCGCGCGGGCAACAGCTGAACCCCGAACGCCACCCCGTCAACGACATCGTGACCCGTTCGTTGGAACTGTTACGGCGTGCTTGCCCGCCGGGTGTGAGCTTGGCGTTGCAGTTCGCCGACGCACTGCCGCATGTGCGCGTCGACCCTGGCCAGCTGGAGGCGGCGCTGCTCAACCTGGTCTTCAATAGTTGCGATGCGATGCCCGCTGGCGGCAGCATCGTGTTGCTTGCTTCTGCTGCGCAACGACCCGAACCCTCAGGCCACCAAGGCGTCCTTCGCCCGTACGTCGCCCTTGCGGTACGCGACGATGGTCCGGGGATGTCCGCCCACGTTGCACAGCGCGCCAGCGAACCTTTTTTCACCACCAAAGATGTCGGCAAGGGCTCCGGCCTGGGCTTGAGCCAGGTCTATGGCTTCGCATCCCAGTCCGGTGGCTTCGTCGAGCTTGAGACCGCACCTGGACGCGGCACCACCGTCACCGTGTTTCTCCCGGCCGTCGAGGAGGCCGAGCATGACTGAATCCCTTCGCCTGCTGATGGTGGAAGACCAAGAAGAACTGCGCGAACTGATCGGCGAAGCGCTGCGCGATGCCGGCATCAGTGTCGACACCGCCGATGATGGTCACAGCGCGTTGCGCATGGTGCGCGACAGCGGCCCGTACGATGTGGTGTTCAGTGATATCCGCATGCCCAACGGCATGTCGGGCATTGAACTGAGCGAGCAGGTGGCGCAAATGCTGCCGCAGGCACGCGTGATTTTGGCCTCGGGATTTGCCAAGGCGCAGTTGCCGCCGTTGCCGGCTCAGGTCGATTTCCTGCCCAAACCCTACCGCCTGCGCCAGCTCATCGACATGCTCAAGAGTACCGCCGCCAACGCGTAAACGTTGGCTGGGCGTGCGGCATCGACGGCGCTGCTAGTGCGCCTTGTTGATGGCGCCTTCAACCCGGAGTGTCACGCCGGCACGGCGACGTGACCACAGGCACATCAGATGCAACGATCGCCCGGTTCGAAGGCGCGCCCGCACGCGGCAACGCGGCGCCACACGGCTGGCTGTGCCCGACACGTCATGCGCCTGGGCAGGCCCTGTGCATTGCATCCGATCGCTCATCGCAACTTGAGCATCACGATCGAATGCGCCGGCAGTGCCACGTTCACTGCCTTGCCTTGGACACGTGCGCCCTTGAATGGAGCCGGCGCAACGGCCTGTGGCCGCGCATAGGTGTTGTACGTGGTGATCGCCGGTGCGGTCAGGATCTGTCCCTCCACCGCACGCAGCGGCAGCCCTTCCACCTGCACGCTCACAGCCGCTGCCGCAGTCGCGTCCAGGTTGGTCAGCGCGAGATACACATGGCCGTCCTTCGCCTTGACCGCCGAGCCGTGCACGGCCGGCACCTGCGTGTCGCCATGACGATACGCAGGTGTCTGCAATTGCAGCGGCAGGTGTGTGGCGTCCTGGTAGGGCTTGTAAAGCGCAAACACGTGATAGGTCGGCGTCAGCACCATCTTGTCGCCATCGGTCAGGATCATCGCCTGCAGCACATTGACCATCTGCGCGATGTTGGCCATGCGCACACGCTCGGCATGCTGGCTGAAGATGTCGAAGTTGAGCGACGCCACCAGCGCGTCACGCAGGCTGTTTTGCTGCTGCAGGAAGCCGGGATTGGTGCCTGGCAATGGCGCATACCAGGTGCCCCATTCGTCCACGATCAGGGATACTTTCCTGGCCGGGTCGTACTTGTCCATGATCGCGCTGTGCTTGGTGATCAGCTCGTCCATCACCAGCGTGCGCGACAACGTCTGGATCCACGCGGCTTCGTCGAACGTGGTCGAAGACGCGCGCGGCGGCCAGCCACCGGGAATGGTGTAGTAGTGCATGCTCAGCCCATCCATGAACTTGGTGGCCTCGCGCATCATCACCTCGGTCCAGTGATAGTCGTCGTCGCTTGGGCCGGGCGCGATCTTGAAAATCTTCTGGTTGGCCGGCGACTTGACGAAAGTCTGGTAGCGGCGAAACACATCGGCTGCGTACTCCACGCGCATATTGCCGCCGCAGCCCCACAGCTCGTTGCCCACGCCGAAGTAGGGAACCTGCCAGGGCGCATCGCGGCCATTGGCGCGGCGCTCGTTGGCCAGGCTCGAGCGTGTCGGCGCGGTCATGTATTCGGTCCACTGCGCAATCTCCTCCGGCGCAGCATCGCCCACATTCCCGGCGACGTAGGCCTGGGTGCCGAGCAATTCGGTGAAGTCCATGAACTCGTGCGTGCCGAAACGGTTGGACTCTTCCACACCGCCCCAGTGCGTGTTGACCCGGATCGGGCGCTTGCCCGGCGTGCCGACGCCATCGCGCCAGTGGTATTCGTCGGCGAAGCAACCTCCAGGCCAGCGGATGTTGGGCACGGCAATGGCTTTCAGCGCGGCGACCACGTCGTTGCGATAGCCGCGCGTATTGGGGATCGGCGATTCCTCGCCCACCCACACGCCACCATAGATGCCGGTGCCCAGATGCTCGGCGAATTGGCCGAACAGGTGCCGCGACACCTGCGCGCCGGGCTGGTCCACGCGCAAGGTGCCGCTGACCTTGACCTCGGCAGCGAAGCTGGCCGGCACGCTGGCAAGCGCGGCGGCGACGAAAACGGCGTTCAACAGCTGCCTGCGCGATGCCTGCAACGCGGGGGAAATCCACTGCATCGGGTCGGTGCTCCTGTGCTGGTCGATGGTCGGGTGGGTGCTGCTGCGATGGGAAGTGCGCGGCTAGCGTAGTGCCGGTGGCCGCCCTTTGTATTGCTGCAGCGCGGCCGCTGCAGGCGAGCGCGGCAGTCGCTTCGCCACTGCAATCGCCTCGCCGGCCAGGATGTGCGCGGCGGCATGGTCGGCGGCCATCGCATGCGGCTATGCTCGCGGGCTACCTCATCGGCAGGACGATCCATGCAGCGAGTGTTCGGGCAGTTGCCAGACGGTGTCGAAATCCATGCGCTCACGCTACGCAGCCAGGATGGTCTGCAGGCGGAGGTGCTCACCTACGGCGGCATCCTGCATACGCTGCAGTTGACCACCGCACAGGGTGTCGTGCCGCTAGTGCTGAACCTGCCGGATCTAGCCGCCTATGCTGCCGATGGCGACAGCCTCAACATTCTGGTGGGCCGCTTCGGCAACCGCATCGCCGGTGCGCGTTACACCCTGGAGGGCGTCACCCACGTGCTGGCCGCCAATGAGGGGCGTAACCAGTTGCACGGCGGGCTGCGCGGTTTCGGGCGACGGGTGTGGAGCGTGCTGGAGCAGGCGCCGGACCAGGTGCTGTTGGGCTACGACTCACCCGATGGCGAAGAGGGCTACCCCGGCAATCTGCATGTGCGCGCGCACCTACAGCTTCACGGGCTGAGCCTGCAGCTGAACTTCCAAGCGCACTGCGATGCCGCGACTGCGTTGAACCTTACCCACCACCCGTATTTCAATCTGTCCGGCGATCCGCAGCTGCGGGCCGCAGCGCAGGTGCTGCGCGTGCCGGCCGATCGCTACCTGCCGGTGGATGCCGAGTCGATCCCCACGGGCGAGATCGCATCGGTGACCGGTACGCCATTCGATTTCCGCCAGCCTGCTGCGCTGGCCGACAACATTCAGCCGGCGCATCCCCAGATCATCCTCGGCAAGGGCTACGACCAGTGTCTGGTGCTGGCCGCCGACGCGGACTGCGTTGCCGAGCTGTACTCCCCGCACAGTGGCGTGGCGCTGCGCATCAGCAGCGATGCCCCGGCGGTGCAGGTGTACGAAGGCCAGCATCTGGACGCCCACCATCCCGGACTGGGCCGTGGCGTATGCCTGGAGCCGCAGGACTATCCGGACGCTCCCAACCACCCCAACTTCCCTTCGACCATCCTGCGGCCGGGTCAGACCTACCGCCGCAGTATCAGCTATCGCTTTGCCAAGGCGGGGCCGGACCAGCCCTGGGACGCCGTGCGCGCCGCGCTGGATGCGTGAGAGATTTCAGCGCTTGGGGGTTGGCTGAGCTGCGTCGTGCGGGCGCGCCCCGGCACCGCTGATCGCAGTGCCCACTCTGAAGTTGCAAGACCTTCAGTTGCCGCAAGCCTGGGTTGCCAATGCTCTGGTGTGCCTGCCCGTAGCAGGCCGCAGAAGTTCGATCCATGCGCGCGGCCAGCGCACCGGCCAGGATGTGCAATCCAGGCGATCGCGCTTCGCCGTGTTCGATTTCACATCTGAGACGCTGGGCTAGGCCAACCACGCTCAACGCGGCCCCAGCACCAGCTCGATGACGAACTTGCTGCCGAAGAACGACAGCACCAGCAGCGCCATCGCGGTCAGCGTCCAGTGCACCGCCTTGGTGCCGCGCCAGCCATTGCGCCAGCGGCCGATCAGCAGCGCACCGAACACGATCCACGACAGGATGCTCAGCACGGTCTTTTGCAACAGCCGCTGCGCCAGGAAGTCCTGCACGAACAACAGGCCGGTCAGCAGGGTCAGGCTCAACAGCACAAAGCCCACCGTGATCGTGCGGAACAGCAGCGTTTCCAGCTCGGTCAGCGGTGGCAGTGCGCGTAGCAAGCTATGGAAATCGCGCCGCCGCAACGCGCGTTCCTGCAGCCACAGCATGATTGCCAGCAGCGCCGCGATGCCCAGCGTGGCGTAGGCCAGCAAGGCCAGCCACGCGTGCAATTCGAGTCGCCAGCCCAGATCCGAACTGGGCTCATGGCCGTAGGCGTGGTAGCTGGCCAACAGGATCGCCGACAGCGGGAACACCACCACACCCACCGCCGCCATCCGCCCGCGGCCGCCGAACACCGCCGTCAGCGCAGCCATACCCAGCCCGCACAACGACAAGGCCGCGAAGAAGTGCATGTCCGGCCCGCCGGCGGTGCGCACGGCCACCAGCACGTGGTAACCGGCGTGCAAGGCCACTGCAGCCAATGCGGGCGCCAGCCAGTGCGCAGGCGATTGGTTGCCATCGCGCAACACCGCCCGGGTGAGCAGTGCCGTGGCAAGCAGATACAGGGCGAACGCGATGAGAACGATTGTCATCGTGGAAGTTTCGCATGGTGGGGCCGGGATTGGGGATTGGGGATTGGGGAATCGGGAATCGGGAGTGGGGATTGGGGAATCGGGGAAGCCTGGCAATGGGTCGCTGGGGTTTTGCTGGCCGGCAGGGGCGGGCGGTACCTCGCATGAAGTGGGGTGCGCCGGGTACGCAGTAGAGCGTCTATTACCGCCTTGCTGCCGTTCTGCTCGTCGCGGTCCCGGTCCCGGCGGATTGCCCGCCGCGCAGTGCGGTCGAAGAGTTCCTTAAAGGTCACGTTTCCGGGGCTGGGGCCGGCCGGGGCCGGCCGCCAGCCGGTGCCGCTATAATCGGCACCCGTTTCCTCTCCGCGGTCCCTTGCGCATGTTCGAGTCCCTTACCCAACGTCTCTCCGGCACCATGGAGCGCCTGCGCGGCCGCGGCCGCCTGACCGAGGAGAACATCCGCGAAGCCACCCGCGAAGTGCGCATCGCGCTGCTCGAGGCCGACGTGGCGCTGCCGGTGGTGCAGGCGCTGATCGAGCGCATCAAGGTGCGCGCAGTCGGTCAGGAAGTGCTCAAGTCGCTGACCCCGGGCCAGGCGCTGATCAAGGTGGTGCGCGACGAACTCACCGCCGTCATGGGCGCGGCCGCCACCGACCTCAATCTCAACGTGCCGGCGCCAGCGATCGTGCTGATGGCCGGTCTGCAGGGCGCAGGCAAGACCACCACGGTCGGCAAGCTCGCCAAGCACCTGAAGGAAAAGCGCAAGAAGAAGGTCATGGTGGTCTCGGCCGACGTCTACCGCCCGGCCGCGATCGAGCAGCTCAAGACCCTGGCCGAACAGGTGGGCGTGCTGTTCTTCGCCTCCGACGCCTCGCAGAAGCCGGTGGACATCGTGCGCGCGGCCATCTCCGATGCGAAGAAGTCGTTCGTCGACGTGTTGCTGGTCGATACCGCCGGCCGCCTGGCGATCGATCAGGCGATGATGGACGAGATCAAGGCGCTGCACGCCGCGGTCAACCCCACCGAAACCCTGTTCGTGGTCGATGCGATGACCGGCCAGGACGCGGCCAACACCGCCAAGGCGTTCGGTGAGGCGTTGCCGCTGACCGGCGTGGTGCTGACCAAGACCGACGGCGACGCGCGCGGCGGCGCGGCACTGAGCGTGCGCTACATCACCGGCAAGCCGATCAAGTTCGTCGGTACCGGCGAAAAGACCGACGGCCTGGATGTGTTCCATCCCGACCGCGTTGCCAGCCGCATCCTGGACATGGGCGACGTGCTGTCGCTGGTGGAGCAGGTCGAGCACAGCGTCGATCAGGAAAAGGCCGCCAAGCTCGCCGCCAAGGTCGCCAAGGGCAAGAAGTTCGACCTCAACGACATGAAGGAACAGCTCGAGCAGATGCAGAACATGGGCGGCATCCATGGGCTGATGGACAAGCTGCCGGGCATGGGCCAGATCCCGGACAACGTCAAGCAGCAGGTCACCGGCAAGGAAGTGCCGCGCATGATCGCCATCATCAATTCGATGACCAAGAAAGAGCGCCGCAACCCCGCGCTGCTCAACGGCTCGCGCCGCGCCCGCATCGCCCGCGGCTCGGGCATGCAGCCGGCCGACGTCAACAAGCTGATGAAGCAGTACCAGCAGATGGAAAAGATGATGGGCAAGCTGGCCGGCGGCGGCATGAAGGGCCTGATGCGCAACATGAAGGGCATGATGGGCGCCATGGGCGGCCGCGGCGGCATGCCGTTCCGCTGAGCAACCTGCGTACGCCGCGCTGCGAAGACATTCGCAGGCGCAGTGCGTGCATCTTGCGCTGGCCCTTGTGCTGGCGTGGCAGACCACTTCAAGGTAGACGGGCGCGGCAGGTGCCCGTGCCCGTGCCGGCATCAGCGTTTCTCCATCGCGGTTACCATGCGCAATCTCATGGTGTGCGAAGTGATTGATGACCAGGTTTTCCAACGTCGATGCCTTCCAGCAGCGCTTTGGGCTGCGCTTGCCGATCCTGCTCAGTCCCATGGCCGGCGCCTGCCCGGTGCCGTTGTCGGCGGCGGTTGCCAACGCCGGTGGCATGGGCGCGATGGGTGCGGTGTTATCGCAGCCGCACGACATCGTGGCGTGGATGGCGGCATTCCGTGAGGCCAGCGCAGGGCCTGCGCAGATCAATCTTTGGATTCCCGACCCGGCACCTGCACGCGATGCGGCCACCGAGGCGCGGCTGCGCGCGTTTCTTGCGCAGTGGGGGCCACCGGTGGCGGAGACAGCGGGCGATGCGACACCTGCCGATTTCGATGCGCAATTGGATGCCTTGCTCGCTGCGCGGCCAGCAGTTGCCTCATCGATCATGGGTGTCTTTCGGCCCGATCAGGTGGAACGTCTCAAGAATGCCGGGATCGCCTGGTTCGCCTGCGCGACCACCTTGGACGAAGCCCTTGCGGCGCAGGCAGCAGGCGCCGATGCAGTGGTTGCGCAAGGGGCCGAGGCCGGGGGTCATCGCGGTGCGTTCGAGGCCGGCCGCGCAGCGCAGCAGATGACCGGGCTGTTGGCGCTGTTGCCGCGTCTGGTCGATCGTCTCGATGTCCCGGTCATCGCGGCCGGCGGCATCGCCGATGCGCGCGGCATCGCGGCAGCGCTGACCTTGGGCGCAAGCGCGGTACAGATCGGCACCGGCTTGCTACGCACGCCCGAAGCTGCATTGCCGAGCGCCTGGGCCGACGCGTTATCTCAGGCAGAGCCGGAGCACACCCAGCCAACCCGTGCATTCTCGGGCCGGTTGGGGCGCGCGCTGACCACAGCGTATGTCAGTGCAGCAAGCGCTGCAGACGCACCGCCACCCGCGCCGTACCCGGTGCAGCGCGGGCTCACCGCGCCGATGCGCCAGGCGGCCGCGCGCGATAACCGTCTGGATGCGATGCAGGCCTGGGCCGGCCAATCCGCCTGGATGGCGCCTGCACAGCCGGCTGCGCATGTCGTGACGCAGTGGTGGGAACAGGCGCAGGCGCTGTTGTGCCGTTGATCTTCTGCAATGGCATGGCCGCCACCGCGCAGCAGCTCAGTGCCGCGGCGTTGAACAATTACGGCCACTTCACCACGCTGCAGGTGCGCAACAACGCTGCGCTTGGGCTGGACCTGCATCTGCAACGGCTGCAGCACGACAGCGCAGCCCTGTTTGGTGCTGCCGTCGATATTGAGGCCATTCGCGCGCAGTTGCGGGCCGCATTGTCGGTCGCCGGCAGTGCCGATGCGAGCGTGCGCATCACGGTGTTTTCGCAGGATTTCGACCTGCGCGATCCAGCGCGCGTCGTTGCACTGGATGTGTTGATCGCGCTCTCGCCCGCTGCGCAGATGCCAGCAACTGCTGTGCGCGCGCAGCCGGCCTGCTACGTGCGCGAGCAGCCGCTGTTAAAGCACGTCGGCACCTTTGCGCTGCTGCAACTGCGCCGTCAGGCAATGCTTGCCGGGTTCGACGACGCGCTGCTGATCGATCCGCAAGGCCGGCTCGTGGAGGGGGCATTCTGGAATCTGGGCCTGTGGCAGCAGGGCAGGGTCGTGTGGCCACGGGGGCCGGCCTTGCCCGGCACCCGGCAGCGGCTGCTGCAGGCCGGGCTGCAAGCGATTGGCATCGAGCAGGACACGCGCCCCGTCACGCTGGACGAACTCCACGGATTCGATGGCGGCTTCAGCTGCAATGCGCGTGGGCAACAGGCGTTGGCGGCGGTCGGGTCTGTGCAGTGGCCGGACGCCGCCGCCCAGCTGGCAATTCTGGAGCAGGCCCTGCAAACCCAAGCCTGGCAAGCGATCTGAGCGGTTCAGGGGTGACTTGGCTTCGCCGCCGGAGCCCGCTATAATCGCCGGCTTACCGCGCCACTCTGGCGACTGGGCAACTCAGGAAAACAACACCATGGTCAAGATCCGACTGACCCGCGGCGGCGCCAAGAAGCGTCCGTTCTACCACATCATCGTGACCGACGTGCGCAGCGCGCGCGACGGCCGCAACATCGAGCGCCTGGGTTACTACAACCCGGTTGCCCAGGGCGCAGAGCCGCGCATCGTGCTGGACGTCGCACGCGTCGACCATTGGGTCGGCAACGGCGCGCAGCTGACCGACAAGGTGCGTAACCTGTATCGCGAAGCCAAGTCTCAGGCCGCTGCGGCCTGATCTTGAGGGCCGGGTGTTGCCACCTGGCCCAGAGTCGACGCAGATGAAGCAGACCGAGCGCCGCATCCTGTTAGGCAGGATTGTCGGCGCTTTTGGTGTCAAGGGTGAGCTGAAGCTCGAATCCTGGACCGAGCCACGAACCGCTATCTTCCGGTACCAGCCGTGGATCGTGCGCGCGCCATCCGGACAGGAGTCGGTGGTCAGCGGCGTGCGTGGGCGCGATCAGGGCAAGAATCTGATTGCGGTGTTCCCCGGCGTCACCGACCGTGACACGGTCGAAGCCATGCACGGGACTGAAATCTATGTCGCGCGCAGTGCGTTGCCGCCGCCCAAGCCCGACGAATATTACTGGGTGGACCTGGAAGAGTTGCAGGTGGAAACCGTCGAAGGCGTCAAGCTGGGCACGGTCTCGCACCTGTTCTCCACCGGCTCCAACGACGTGGTGGTAGTGCGTGGCGATCGCGAGCGGATGATTCCGTTCGTGTTCCCGGATTTCGTCAAGTCGGTCGACTTCGACGCCAACCTGATCGTGGTGGACTGGGATCCGGATTTCTGATCAAAGCGGTGCTTCGGCGCTGTGCTTGACTCTACCCATTCCCCAATTCGACTCCCGATTCTCCAGTGCGCATCGACGTCATCAGCCTGTTCCCCGAGTTCATCGCGCAATGCGCGGCGTTCGGCGTGGTCGGGCGTGCGCAGGAGCGCGGCTTGTTGGAACTGCAGGGCTGGAATCCGCGCGAGCACGCGCAGGGCAACTATCGCCGCGTGGACGACCGTCCGTTCGGTGGCGGGCCCGGCATGGTGATGCTGATCGAGCCGTTGCGGGCCTGTCTGGAGACGGTGCAGGCCGCAGATACGCGGCCAGCGCCCGTGATCTACCTCAGCCCGCAGGGGCGTCCGCTCACGCAGGCGCTCGCACGCGAGTTGGCGCAGTTGCCGCGCATGGTGTTGTTGTGCGGCCGCTATGAAGGCGTGGACGAGCGCTTTCTGGCGCAGGCTGTGGAGATGGAAATCTCCATCGGCGATTACGTATTGTCCGGCGGTGAATTGGGTGCAGCGGTTGTCGTGGACGTGGTGGCGCGGTTGCAGGACGGCGTATTGAACGATGCCGAATCTGCCGCCCAGGACAGTTTCGAAGGCCCGCAAGGCCTGCTCGATTGCCCCCATTACAGCCATCCGGCGACCCATGCATGGGGCGATGTGCCCGATGTATTGCGTTCGGGCAACCATGCGGCAATTGCGCGCTGGCGGCGGAAGCAATCGCTGGGCCGGACTTGGTTGCGCCGCCCGGACCTGCTCGACGAGGCGGGGCTGGAGAAGAACGATCGCCGTCTGCTGGACGAGTTTCGCCGCGAACTCGCCCCGGACGACGAGAAATAAAGGGCTCACCCCTAGCTCTTGCAAGATTGATTGGGGTACAATATGCGGCTTGCTGGCCAGCCTTGCGTCTGGCCCTCTTACGAACCTCGAGCAATCGCCGTGCGGCGACTGCCGGTCCAATATCACCAGACACGCGGTGCCCACCATGAGCAAACTCAACAAGACCATCCTGGCTGACTTCGAAGCCGCCCAGATCCAGCGCAAGCTGCCGGAATTCAACCAGGGCGACACCGTTGTGGTGAACGTCAAGGTGAAGGAAGGCAACCGCGAGCGCGTGCAGGCCTATGAGGGCGTGGTGATCGGGACCAAGAATGCCGGCCTGAACTCCTCCTTCACCGTGCGCAAGATCTCGCACGGCTTCGGCGTCGAGCGCGTGTTCCAGACCCACAGCGCCATCATCGACTCGGTCGAAGTGAAGCGTCGCGGTAAGGTGCGCGCCGGTAAGCTGTACTACCTGCGTGGTCTGGAAGGCAAGGCTGCCCGCATCAAGGAAGATCTGGCCGCCGCTGCGCAGGCCAAGGCCGCTCGCCAGGCTGCTGCCAAGGCCGAGTAAGCCACATTGGCGGGCCTGTCCCGCCACTGCCAAACAGCCGCCTTCGGGCGGCTGTTTGCGTTTGTGGGAATGGTTTTTGGGAATGCCTGTCCGGTTGCGGCATCCACGCATGATGCACACTGCGCCTTGCGGGAATTCTTCAGCAACCCCGTGTTCTCGATCGCGGGTGGTCGAGATACGGAGGCTGGCTACCCCGATCCCATGACGGTTCCAAGCGCATGCGCCCGGGATGGCTACGGAGCCGGCGGTACGCCTGCGGCAAACGTAACTAACGCTGCGGTGTCCGCGGTACTTGCTGCCCGCCTGGTGCGTCGGTGAGCGGGGCCGGGTCGGCGACCGGTGAGGCCGGATGCGCGGGTACTTCCGCTGCAGCCGCAAGCTCCGACGGATGCGTGGGTGCGGTCAGCATGCGCGCCTTGCGCCAGCCGCCCCAGCGGTAATACGCCAGCGACAGCAGCATCGAACAGGCCGAACTGATCGGAAAGCTCCACCACACCGCATCGGCGCCCAGATGCGGCAGCAGCGCGTTGGCCAACGGCACGCGCACGCCCCACAGCGAAAACGCCAGGATCAACAACGGCGGAATCACTGCACCGGTGGCGCGTACCACGCCCGAGACCACGAAGCTGACACCGAACAGCAGGAACGACCAGATCGCGATGTGGTTGAGGTGCCGCGCAACCTCCAGCGTGGCGCTGCCTTCGGGCAGGAACAGGGCCAGGGTCCAGCGATCGAACAGGATCAGCAGCACGATCAGCAGGCCCGTCATCAGGAAATTGGCGGCGATGCCGGTACGTGCGACCGCATCCACGCGTGGCCACAGGCCGGCGCCCACATTCTGCGCGGCCATCGACGAACAAGCGGCGCCCACCGCCATGGCCGGCATCTGCACATAGTTCCATAGCTGCAATCCTGCGCCGAATGCCGCAGCGGTTTCGGTGCCGAAGCCATTGACCAGCGACAACATGGCGATCATCGACAGCGAGATCATCACCATCTGCAGGCCCATCGGCACGCCTTTGACGATCAACGCGCGCAGGATGGCTGGGTCGATGCGAAACAGGCGCAAGTCGCCCCGGCCCAGCCACAAGACATGGCGTTTGTTGCGCAGATACACCAGCAACCCGGCCAGTGCGACGACCTGCGCGATCAACGTGGCCCAGGCCGCACCGGCAATGCCCAATGCCGGAAACGGGCCGATGCCGAACAACAGCAGCGGGTTGAACACGATATCCAGCAGCACCGACAGCAACAGGAAACGGAACGGCGTGCGCGCATCGCCGGTGCCGCGCAAGGCCGCCGACAGGAAGGCGAACAGATACAGCGTGGGCATCGCCAGGAAGATCACCCGCAGATAGTCTTCGGCCAGCGTTTGCGAGGCGGCGGGCGTGCCCATGGCGGTCAGCAGATGCGGCGCCAGGTACCAGCCGAGCACGGCAATCACGGCCGACAGCCCGCCGAAGAAGCTTGCGCTGGTGCCCATCACTTTGCGCGCTTGGGCGATATCGCGTGCGCCCATCGCCTGGCCGATCAGGATGGTCGAAGCCATGCCGATGCCGAACACCGAGCCGATCAGGAAGAACATGATGCTGTTGGCATTGGCCGCCGCGGTCAGCGCTTCTTCGCCGAGATAGCGGCCGATCCAGATCGCGTTGATCGAGCCGTTGAGCGACTGGGCGATGTTGCCGGCCATGATCGGCAGCGCGAACAACAGCAGGTTCTTGCCGATCGGGCCTTCGGTCAGGACAGCGGATTTGGGCATCGCAGTCGTATCGTCGCGCAGAAGGTGCGCACACTAGCATTGCCTAGGTGAGCCCGGATGCAGCGCACTTGCGGCGAGGCGGCGAGGCGGCGTGGGGCGCGCTGATCGTGGAGCACGCTGCGCATTTTGTCTGGCGGCGGCATGCGAAGTTGCCGCAGGCTTGCGCCCGCATAGGCAACGCGGCAGGTGCAGCCTGGCGAGGATGGGGGAGTGCGCGTCGGCTGGGGCGCAGCCAGGTCGGACGTGTTCGACAGTTGGCCTGCTGATGCGCCGGCCGATCGCTGCATCGCGATTGGATTCCTATTGGTGCGCGCGTTCGTCTAAGACCCGAATGCAGGATCGCTGTGCGGCCCAAGGCAGCGAGGACGCAAAGCCCACTATGCTGTCGCGATGGTGATCCGTGCGACCCGTTTGCTGCATCTGCTCGACGCCCTGCGCGGACGGCGTCGGCCCGTGGCCGGTGCGCAGCTCGCCACTGCGCTGGGCGTCAGCCTGCGTACGCTGTATCGCGATATCGCCACCTTGCGCGCGCAGGGCGCCGACATCCTCGGCGATCCCGGCGTCGGCTATGTGTTGCGTCCAGGCTTCCTGCTGCCGGCACTGAATTTCACCGAGGACGAACTGGAGGCCTTGACCCTGGGCGCGCGCTGGGTGGCGCGCCAGGCCGATCCGGAACTGGCGCAGGCGGCGCAGCGTGCGGTAGCGCGCATCACCGCCACGCTGCCCGGCAATCTGCGCGCATCGATCGAGACCAGCGGGCTGCTGGTGCCTGCGGCCGATGCCGCGCAACCGCCCGCACCGTGGCTGCCGATCCTGCGTCGCGGCATCCGGCTCGAACACGTGCTGCGGATGGACTATGCCGATGCCGAAGGCGCTGCCTCGCAACGGCGGGTCTGGCCGTTCGCGATGGCCTTTCTTGGCGGCTACGGCATGATCGCCGCGTGGTGCGAACTGCGCGGCGATTTCCGCCATTTCCGCGCCGACCGGGTGCTGGCCCTGGCCGACGATGGCGAACGCTATCCCTCGCGCCGGCATCTGCTGATCAAGCGCTGGCGCGCGGCGACCGGCTACGGAGCCGACTGCTGACAGCACCTGTCAGCAGGGCAGGACCAGACTGCAGGCTGTCCACCAGGAAAGTCTGCCCATGTCCACCGAGATCGTGCTCTACACCCACCCGTTGTCACGCGGCCGTGTCGCCCGCTGGATGCTGGAGGAGACCGGCCTGCCGTACCAGACGGTCATCCTCGACTACGGCACCACGATGAAGGCGCCGGACTATCTGGCGATCAACCCGATGGGCAAGGTGCCGGCGCTGCGCCATGGCGAGACGGTCGTCACCGAAAACGCGGCGATCTGTGCCTACCTGGCCGACCTGGTGCCGGAGCGGCATCTGGCGCCGCCGCCGGGATCGCCGGCGCGCGCCGATTATTACCGCTGGCTGTTTTTCCTGGCCGGCCCAGTGGAGGCGCTGCTGACCGCGAAGGAAAGCGGCGTGCTGGCACCGGCACGCAGCGCCGGCTACGGCCACGAAGCGGACCTTCTGCAGACCCTGGAACAGGCCATCGCGGGCCGCGAATACCTGGCCGGCGCGTGCTTCAGCGCGGCCGACCTGTACATGGCGGCGGTGGTGGGTTTCTACACGCGTACCGGCATGCTGGAGCCGCGGCCTGCGTTTACTGCCTTCGCGCAACGGCATGCCGCCCGACCTGCGGCACTGCGTGCCAACGCTGCCGACGATGCGTTGATTGCGGCGCATCCGAACCCGGACATGCCGCGCACCGTGGACACGACGAACACCTAGCGGCGGCGACGGTCCGCTGGCGGTGCTGCCCTGCGGTGCGGACCAGGCCGCACCTGGTTCTGCCCGCTTGAGTTCCGCAGTCGTTGCCCAAACATCGGGTGTGGCGCACACCATCGTCGCCGAAGGCGCCGGCAAGCAAGCCGGCGTTTGCGCAAGATCGCAGCGCTTGCACGCATGCAAGGCGTGCTGCGCGAGCCAACGCACGACACGAGACCGCGAGACGAATGAATCTAGAGCTGGAACAGGCGATGACGGTCAGGCTGGATGTCTGGCTGTGGGCAGCGCGCTTTTTCAAGACGCGTAGCCTGGCCAAGAATGCAGTGGAGACCGGCAAGGTCGACGTGGCCGGTCAGCGTCCCAAGCCGTCGCGTGCGCTGCGCAGCGGCGAACGACTGCGTATCGACCGCGGCGGCGAAATCTTCGAGATCACCGTTGCCGCGCTCAGCGATGTGCGCGGCCCGGCCCCGGTCGCACAGGCGCTCTACATCGAAACCGACAGTTCGCGCGAGGCCCGCGCGCAATGGCGCCTGCAGCGCGCGGCCGAGCGCACCGGTTACCGTGCGCCCGAGGGTAAACCGGACAAGCGTGCGCGCCGCCTGATCACGGCATTGGGCGATATCGACGCGTTGTAGCGCGCTGTCGGCGCAGGCTGTCATGCAATCGACCCGCAAATGCAAACGCCCCGGCGATTCGGGGCGTTTGCATTAGGTGGCACACGCACCTGCGTGTTGGCAGGTGCGTGAGAGTGAGCACGCTTAGGCCAGATCGAAACGATCCAGCTGCATTACCTTGGTCCAGGCGGCAACGAAGTCGTGCACGAACTTCTCCTGCGCATCGGCGCTGGCGTAGACCTCGGCCACCGCACGCAGGATGGAGTTGGAGCCGAACACCAGGTCCACGCGCGTGCCGGTCCAGCGAAGTTCGCCGGTGCTGCGGTCGCGGCCTTCGTACTCGTCCTTCGCCTCCGAGGTGGCCTTCCACTCGGTGCGCATGTCGAGCAGGTTGGCGAAGAAGTCATTGCTCAACACACCGGGACGGCTGGTGAACACACCATGCTTCGAGTCGCCGACATTGGCGCCCAGCACGCGCAGGCCGCCGACCAGCACGGTCAGCTCCGGCGCGGTGAGGGTGAGCAGCTGGGCCTTGTCGATCAGCAGCGCTTCGGCCGGCACTGCGTAGCGACGCTTGGCGAAGTTACGGAAGCCATCGGCCACCGGTTCGAGCACGGCGAAGGATTCCACATCGGTCTGTTGCTGCGACGCATCGGTACGGCCGGGTGCGAACGGCACGGTGACCTGGTGGCCGGCGGCTTGCGCTGCATGTTCCACTGCGGCGTTACCGGCCAGCACGATCAGGTCGGCCAGCGAGATCTTCTTGCCACCCGATTGCGCAGCGTTGAAGTCGGCCTGGATGCGTTCCAGCGTTGCGAGCACCTTGGCCAGTTGCTCGGGCTGATTGGCCTGCCAATCCTTCTGCGGGGCCAGGCGGATGCGCGCACCGTTGGCGCCGCCACGCTTGTCGGAGCCGCGGAACGTGGAGGCCGACGCCCACGCAGTGGACACCAGGTGCGCCACGCTCAGACCCGAGGCCAGAATGGTCTGCTTGAGCGCGGCGGCGTCCTGCGCATCGACCAGTGGGTGATCGACTGCCGGCACCGGGTCCTGCCACACCAACTCTTCAGCAGGCACGTCAGCGCCCAGGTAGCGCGAGCGCGGGCCCATGTCGCGGTGGGTGAGCTTGAACCAGGCGCGTGCGAAGGCATCGGCGAATTGTTCGGGATGCTGCTGGAAACGCCGCGAGATGGCTGCGTACGCCGGGTCGAAGCGCAGCGCCAGATCGGTGGTCAGCATCGTCGGGCGATGCTTCCTGGAGGCGTCGTGCGCGTCGGGAATGATGGCGTCGGCGTTCTTGGCCACCCATTGGTGCGCGCCGGCCGGGCTCTTGCTCAGCTCCCACTCGAAACCGAACAGATGGTCGAAGTAATCGTTGCTCCACTGCGCCGGCGTGGTGGTCCAGGTGACTTCCAGGCCGCTGGTGATGGTGTCGGCGCCCTTGCCGCTTCCATAGCGGTTGTGCCAGCCCAAGCCCTGGCTTTCCAGCTCGCCGGCTTCGGGTTCGGCACCCACGTTGTCGGCCGGGCCGGCACCGTGGGTCTTGCCGAAGGTGTGGCCGCCGGCGATCAGCGCCACGGTCTCTTCATCGTTCATGGCCATGCGCGCGAAGGTGTCGCGGATGTCGCGCGCGGAGGCGATCGGGTCGGGGTTGCCGTCCGGGCCTTCCGGATTGACGTAGATCAGGCCCATCTGCACCGCGGCCAGCGGGTTTTCCAGGTCGCGGGTATGCGGCACCTGGCTGTCGTCGTCCTTCACCAGCACCCCGTGCGCTTCGTCCACGCCCGGCGAACCGCGCGAGTAGCGGTCGTCGCCACCCAGCCACTTGGTTTCGCGACCCCAGTACAGGTCCTGATCCGGCTCCCAGGTGTCTTCGCGGCCACCGGCAAAACCGAAGGTCTTCAAGCCCATCGATTCCAGCGCGACGTTGCCGGTGAGAATCATCAGGTCGGCCCAGGAAATGGCCTGGCCGTACTTCTGCTTGATCGGCCACAGCAGGCGACGCGCCTTGTCCAGGCTGACGTTGTCCGGCCAGCTGTTGAGCGGGGCGAAGCGTTGCTGCCCACGTCCGCCACCGCCACGTCCGTCGCCGATGCGATAGGTGCCGGCGCTATGCCAGGCCATGCGCACGAACAGCGGGCCGTAATGGCCGAAGTCGGCCGGCCACCAGTCCTGCGAATCGGTCATCAACGCATGCAGATCCTGCTTGAGCGCCTGCAGGTCCAGGCGCTTGAATGCGTCGGCATAGTTGAACGACTGGCCCAGCGGGTTGGATTTGCTCGAATGCTGGCTGAGCAGATCCACGCGCAGCTGCTTGGGCCACCAATCGCGATTGGTGGTTCCGGTACCGACAACGGCGTGATTGAACGGACACTTTGCTTCGGTGGTCATGGCAATACCTGTGTGCGGGAGCACTTGGGGAGCTGCGTGCCGAAGGTTGCAGACACGTGCTGTTGGAGTCGAAGTGGCGGACGGGGCTTAAGGCTGGGTCATCGGGACTGCGGGCAGGTACGAGCAATACCGGTCTGACGTGGCCGCTGCGTTCGTCGATGCTAGCGCCTGCCTGGAAGGCCCGGAACAGGTCGACCGGGAGCGGACGGAGATCGCAAGGACACGCATCAGGCGGACTCATCATGGTGGTGTCCGGACACGATAAGGAGCATCGATCATTTGGTGAATTCGAATTATTCAACCATATCGATAGCGTGCCACTATGGATAGCACGCCGGTGCCCGACCGGCGTGCCGCACGCCCATTGCATGGGGGTTGCAGGCCGTCATCCGCATCTGCAACAGAGGACGCCGCCCGGTTGGCCTGCTGGCTCAGCGTTTGCCGAACAGGCTGCCGCCCAGCTTCATGACGTCGCCCATGCCCAGCTGCCCGTCGCCGTCCTGGTCCAGCACGCTGGTCAGTAACCCGCCAGCGTCGGGATGGCTGCGCACCTGCTGATGTTCCTGTGCCAGCGCAGGCCCGAGCTGGCTGCTGGCTGTGGCATCGCCGCCCAGAAAGCGCTTGGCCAGATATGCCATCACGATCGGGGCAAGCAACTGCAACAGCTGACTGGCCTTGCTGGTCTCCAGCCCGGTGGCCTGGCCCAGGCCGGCAGCGGCCTGCGGCGCCTTGTCGCCGAACAGATGGCCGACGATGCCGGCACCGTTGCCCTGCGCACCGGTGGCCGAGCCGCCCAACAACGAGCCGAGCAAGCTGCCCAGGTCCGGGCTGGCGGCATGGTCGCGTTGCAGTGCGCCCAGCAACGCGTCGGTGCCACCGGCCTGCTGGCTATTGCGGCCCAGCGCACCCATCAGCAACGGCAGCGCGGCCTGCACTGCCGACTGCGCCTGCTCAGGCGCAATGCCCAGGCGGCCGGCGAGTTGCTGCAGCTGCGGGCCCTGCAATTGCGCGGCAAGTTGATCGGTCAACGAAGCGGACATGGTCATCGGAAGGTTTCCTGTCTGGCGAAGCGTTGCGGCAGGGTGCGCCCGTCGCGCCGACAGATCAATCCGGCGGCAAGCACACGCCGCGCGTTACGCACGGCGCGATGCAGGACATCGCAATCACGCAACCATGCCTCGACGGCTTCCAAATTCTGCTAACAAACCTCCGCAAAACAGCATCAAGCCGATCACCAATTCCCGCATGGCAAAGCATCCGCACGCGCAGCAAACGTCAGCCATGCAGCCCCGCTCCTACGAATCCCAAATCCCGACTCCCCAATCCCGGCACCTCAAAGCAACGCCTTCAACCGATACAGCGCCTCCAGCGCCTGCTTGGGAGTGAGCTCATCCGGGTCCAGCGCCTGCAAGGCTTCCTGTGCAGCGGAGGAGGGTGCGGTGAACAGCCCGAACTGTTGTGGCGCATCCAGCGCGGTGGGTGCCATCTGCGCGCTGTGGCTTTCGCCGCCGCGTTGTTCCAGTTCCACCAGCCGGCGCCGCGCCTGCGTCACCGCCGCCTTGGGCAAGCCGGCCAGCGCGGCCACCTGCAGGCCGAAACTGCGATTGGCCGGGCCATCTTTCACTGCATGCATGAACACCAGACGCTCGCCATGTTCGACCGCATCCAGATGCACGTTGGCGATGCCGCTGGCGCCACCGGCATGCGGTTCGTCGGCCAGCGCAGTGAGCTCGAAATAATGCGTGGCAAACAGCGTGTAGCAGCGGTTGGTCTGCGCCAGATGGCGCGCGACGGCATCGGCCAGTGCCAGGCCATCGTAGGTGGAGGTGCCGCGGCCGATCTCGTCCATCAGCACCAACGATTGCGGCGTGGCGTGATGCAGGATGTAGCTGGTTTCGGCCATTTCCACCATGAAGGTGGATTGCCCGCGCGCCAGGTCGTCGCCGGCGCCGATGCGGGTGAGAATGCGGTCGATCGGCCCGATCACCGCACGGCTGGCCGGCACATAGCTGCCGATATGCGCCAACAACACGATCAGCGCGTTCTGCCGCATGTAGGTCGATTTACCGCCCATGTTCGGGCCGGTGATTACCAGCATGCGGCGATCGCTGTGCAGGTCCAGATCGTTGGGCTCGAACGGTTGCTCGCGTACCGCCTCCACGACCGGGTGACGGCCGCGTTCGATGCGCAGGCACGGCGCATGATCGAGTTCCGGCTGCGACCAATCCAGCGCCTGCGCGCGTTCGGCAAAGCCGGCCAGGACATCCAGTTCGCTCAAGGCACCCGCGCAGCGCTTGAGACCCTCCAGCTCGGTGCCGAGTGCGTCGAGCAGACCTTCGTACAGCAGTTTTTCGCGCGATAGCGAACGCTCGCGCGCGGACAGCACCTTGTCTTCGAAACTCTTGAGTTCTTCGGTGATGTAGCGTTCGGCGTTGGTCAGCGTCTGCCGGCGGCTGTAATGCAACGGGGCTTTCTCGGCCTGGCCCTTGCTGATCTCGATGTAGTAGCCGTGCACGCGGTTGTAGCCGACCTTGAGCGTGGCGATGCCGCTGCTGGCGCGCTCGCGTTGTTCCAGGTCGATCAGGAATTGATCGGCATTGGTGGACAGGCGGCGCAACTCATCCAGCTCGGCGTCGTAGCCGGTGGCGATCACGCCACCGTCGCTGAGCTTGAGCGGCGGCGTCTCGGCCACTGCGCTGATCAACAGATGCGCGGTGGCATCGTGCTCGCCGAGTTCGGCATGCAGCGTCTGCAGGCGCGGCGAATCCAACGGTGCCAGGATCGTGCGCACCTTCGGCAACAGCGCCAAGCCATCGCGCAAGGTGGAAAAATCGCGCGGCCGCGCCGAGCGCAGCGCTACGCGGGTGAGGATGCGTTCCAGATCGCCGAGCGCACGGAAGGCTTCGCGCAGATCGGCATCGGCACCTGCATCGATCAGCGTGCCGACCGCATGGTGGCGCTGCACCAGCACATCGCGCAGGCGCAGCGGACGGTGCAGCCAGCGCCGGAGCAGACGCCCACCCATCGGCGTGACGGTGCTGTCCAGCACGCCGAGCAAGGTGTTGCGCGTATCGCCGTCGACGCGCGTATCCAGCTCCAGATGCCGGCGCGTGGCCGCGTTCATCGAGATGGCCTCGCTGGCCACTTCCATCGCGATCGAGGTCAGATGTGGCAGGCGCTGTTTCTGGGTCTCTTCGACATAGCCCAGCAGCGCGCCGGCGGCGGCCGTGGCGCAGGGTTTGTCGTCGATGCCGAAGCCGGACAGATCGTGCAGCTTGAAGAACGCCAGCAGCTGACGCCGGCCGCTGTCGGCATCGAACAACCACGGCGGCCGCCGCCGCACGCCAATGCGCCCGCGCAGGAAGTCCGGCCAGTTGTCTTCGTCGGGCACCAACAGCTCGGCCGGTTCCAGGCGCGCGATTTCCGCTTCCAGCGCATCGGCGCTGTCCACTTCGTTGACCAAGAAGCGCCCGCCGGCCAGATCGGCCCAGGCCAGGCCGTAGCCGTGTTTGCTGCGCGAAATCGCCATCAACAAGGTGTCACGACGCTCGTCCAGCAGCGCCTCGTCGGTGACCGTGCCTGGCGTGACGATGCGCACCACCTTGCGCTCGACCAGCCCCTTGGCCAGCGCCGGGTCGCCGATCTGCTCGCAGATCGCCACCGACTCGCCCAGTGCCACCAAGCGTGCCAGGTAGCCTTCGTACGCATGCACCGGCACCCCGGCCATGGGAATCGGCGCACCGCCGGAGCTACCGCGCTGGGTCAGGGTGATGTCGAGCAGCCGCGCGGCCTTGCGCGCGTCGTCGTAGAACAGCTCGTAGAAATCGCCCATGCGGAAGAACAGCAGCAGGTCGGGGTAATCCGATTTGGCTGCGAAGAACTGCTTCATGGCAGGCGTGTGTTCTTGAGGGGCCTTGCCAGGCTTGGAAATATCTGAGGAAACAGTCACTTATGAATTTGCTCTGTAACGGAACTGACGGTCAAAAAAGGGATGTGGCGGGGAGTAACGGTTTTTTTCGTTGCGACCGTGTTGCGACGATTCAAAGCGAGACCCAATTTGGCATGTTGCGACGAGTTCGCATGGTAAGAAAAGCGTGCGTTGATGTTGCGACTTTGGTTGCAGCCAACGGCACTTACACGACAGCAATGGAGGATGCATGAGCAAGACGTCGGAGCTGCCAGACCTGCCAAAGAGGCGTGGGTCGCTCAAGTTTAAGCTGACCTACGCCCAAGTCCTGAGCCTGTCGGTGGATCGGATCCCCGTGGTGGACAACGCGGGCAAGGTCAAGTTGGTGGAGAGGTCTCCTGAGGAGGCTGGCGAACCCTACCGCTTGGTAGACGGAAGCGACAAGGCTCCCTCCGGATTTAGTTTTCGGGTAGGGAACAGTGCGGGACAACAACGTCGCTTCGTTCGAGTATCAATACGACGCCAATGGAAACGTCGGCGCCATCATCGATCAGCAGCGGGGGACGGGCTACAACCGCTACATGGGGTATGACGGGCTGGATCGCCTGATGGAGGCGGGCTCGGAGCGGTTCGGCGGCGATAACTGGAACCGCTACACCTATGACGTGTTGGACAACATCCTCACGGCCAAGCTTCCAGGTGTGCGAGAGAACAATTACTGGTATGACGCCAAGAACCGCTTGACCAATGTCCAGAACAATGCGGGCGCCACCACCGTTGGGCTGAGCTACGACCCGCAGGGCAACCTCAAGAACAAGAACGGTCAAGCCTATACCTTTGACTATGGAAATCGTCTGCGAGATGTCACCGGCAAGGAAAGCTATGCCTACGATGCCTACGGGCGTCGCACGATAGCTGGGCGCCCCACGACGCGAACCGTTCAGGTCTATACCCAGGCTGGCCAGTTGTTCTACACGGAGGCGTCGGGCAAGGGCAACATGGAATACATCTATCTCAAGGGGAGCCTGCTTGCCACCCGTAACTCAGGAACCATCAAATTCCAGCACACCGATGCCTTGGGCAGCCCTATTGCTGTGACGGACACGGCGGGGCAGGTAGTAGAGCGCACCGACTATCAGCCCTACGGCAGCCCTATCGGCAAGACGGTCGATGGCATCGGCTACACCGGGCATGCCATGGATGGGGCGACCGGGCGACCTACATGCAGCAGCGCTATTACGACCAAGACTTAGGGCGATTCCTGAGCATTGACCCGGTGGCCGCGGACTCGGTGCTTGCAGCGAACTTCAATCGCTACTGGTATGCAAACAACAATCCGTATCGGTTCACCGACCCGGATGGACGCAATTCAGTTATAACTACTGCGAAGGATGGTTCAATAAGTATAGACATTCCAATTAATTTTGTTGGCCCGGGGGCTACTCAGGCCAATATAGACTCAGTAAAGGGTGATATATCAGCTCGATGGAGTAGGGCGTATAATGTAAAAGGGAGTTCCGTGCAAGTAAGTGTTCAGGTTATTCCTGTTACTAAAGACACTCCCAGGAAAGTGCAAAATACAATAACGTTGACTACTGGGCCTACGTCAGACAAAGCGTCTCAAGGCGCGTCCTTTGTCAAGGATGGTAAGACTGGGGAGTGGAATATAACCTCTCGCGGAATGCCGTACGGGGAGGCAGCTCATGAAGCAGGACATTTGATGAGGGCGGACGATCACTATTTGGCTACTGTTGACGCGAGTGGGAACCGCGTGAGCACTCCTGAAGCTGGATATGATAAGAACCTCATGGGTGAGCTTGGCAATCCTCCTGACGATAGGAATATGGGTGAGATACTTTCAAGTAGAAAGAATATTTATATAGAGGAGAAATAGTTTGATTATGGGAAATTTTAATTTCATGCCTAAATTGGCTTTGGGGTTGGTTGTCCTTATGAGCTTTACGGGCGCTTCAGCTGAGAGTAAAAGAATTAATTATTTGTACTGCAATATCTATACTGATAACTCCTGTTTTGGTGTGGCGTCCGGCGAGAAAGTGAAAATTAGTTTGGCTTCTGATTTTTTTGTATATGAGGTCGAGCTGGCTGGTGGTTTAAGTGCCTCAGTTTATTCCGGGGGAAATCCTGACATTCAGAGTAAGATTCTTGACCGAAAATTTGAGGATTGCACTGAAGATGATGGGGTTTGTAAATTTATTGATTTTCAGGGCGGGATAGTCGAGGCTGTATATTCTAAGGCAAGAGCTGTAAACTCAACACATTTAATTGTCAGGGGTGTAACTGATGCAAACCTGGCTCTTGCGAAGGAGTTTGTAGAAAATTTTCGGGGTTGCAAGAGTGTTGGAGCGTCCGTTGAATGTAAAGATCTGCCGATTTTTAAATTCCCGTCAAAGGCCATGGTGTCCCCATAAATTATTGATTGGCCGCCTCTTTAAATAGTTTGGGATGTGCGTTTTGAGAAGCTGAGGGTGGCCGTGATAAGCAGGCTTACTGCCCTCATTTTTTGCATGAACCAATTTCGCTAGAACTTCATCGCCTGATCCTCGTCATCCACGGGAGCCCAAGCGCGGCGAAATCTCTACTTTACAGTGGCCCGGTTTATTGGGGGTGGGTCAACCTGTGGACTTCCCGCAAATCAGTACCGGTCAAGATCAGACCTCTACGGTCAATGTTGATGACAAAACTTGGCAGGTGTTGGCACGCCGACGCTGTCGTGTGGTCCTTATTGGTTGTCGTCGGCCAGCCACTGTTCGTTCTGTTCGCGGAACTTGCTTCGCGTACGCAAGATGCGGCCATGCGAGCACCAACAACGCAGCGTGCGGCGCGGCCATCAGTCGTCAAACGGCGCTTGCTCGACTTGCTTGGCACGTTATTCGGCGCTCGTCGCGCAAATGCCTGCGTGTGCGCGGCGCATTGCACACACCGGCTGTTGTTTTGGGACTCTTCGCCGTCGGAAAAGCTAAGATCGAAACTTGTGCAAAGTCGGAAGTCGCCAATGATCGATCGTCGTACCTTTCTTGCCACGGGTGTGGTGGCCGCTGCCGCCAGCTTCGGCGCGTCGGCAGCGCGCATCGCGCAGACGCCGCGTGCCAGCGGGCCGGCGCCGTGGGGTGCGGTGCCCAGCCCGCGCCAGCTGCGCTGGCATCGGTGGGAGCAATATGCCTTCGTGCATTTTGCGATGAACACCTTCACCGACAAGGAATGGGGCTACGGCGACGAGGATCCGCGCAAATTCGATCCCAGCGATTTTTCAGCCGACCAGATCGTCGCTGCTGCGAAGGCCGGCAATCTGAAAGGGCTTATTTTCACTGCCAAGCATCACGATGGATTCTGTCTGTGGCCGACACGCCTGACCGAGCATTGCATCCGCAATTCGCCCTACAAAGACGGCAAGGGTGACATCGTCGGCGAGATGGCCGCGGCGTGTCGACGCGCTGGCCTGGCCTTCGGTATCTATTTGTCTCCCTGGGATCGCAACCACGCCGAATATGGCCGCCCTGGCTATCTGGACTATTTCCGCAAGCAGATCGTCGAACTCTGCACAGGCTACGGGGATCTGTTCGAGTTCTGGTTCGACGGCGCCAATGGCGGCGATGGTTATTACGGTGGGGCGCGCGAATCGCGCAAGATCGATGCGCCTGCGTACTACAACTGGCCGCGGATGATCGAGCTGGTGCATCGGCATCAGCCTATGGCATGTACCTTCGATCCGCTTGGCGCCGATATCCGGTGGGGCGGCAACGAAGATGGCATTGCCGGCGATCCGTCCTGGCCGACCATGCCCAATGCGCCGTACACCCAGGAAAACGGCAATTCCGGCGTGCGCGGAGGGGCGTTGTGGTGGCCGGCCGAAACCAATACGTCGATTCGTCCGGGCTGGTTCTATCACGCCGACGAAGACGGCAAGGTGCGGAGCCCGGAGAATCTGGTGCGCTATTTCGACACCTCGGTGGCGCGCGGTACCAACATGAACCTGAATCTGCCGCCCGACCGACGCGGCCGCATCCCCGACCACGACGTGGCGGTGCTGCAGAGTTTCGGCGACGCGATCCGCGCCAGCTTCGCCATCGACCTGGCCAAGGGCGCCAAGGCCAGCGCCAGCGCCTCGCGCGGTGCCGGGTTCGAGCCGGCGCGCGTACTCGATCGCCAGCCGGACAGCTACTGGTCCACGCCGGACGAGGTCACCACGCCGACGCTGACGCTGGAACTGTCGAGCGCGCACAGCTTCGACCTGATCCGGTTGCGGGAGTATCTGCCGCTGGGCGTGCGCGTCACCCGCTTCGCGGTCGAAGCCGAGGTCGATGGGCAGTGGCGGCGGCTGGCCGAGGCGCAGTGCATCGGTGCACAGCGGATCGTGCGTCTGGAGCGCCCGATCGCCGCACGCCGGGTGCGCCTGGTCGTGCTCGAGGCGCCGGTCTGCCCGGCGATCAGCGAATTTGCCCTGTTCCGCGCCGTTGCGCCGGTGCCGGTCGCACGGCCGACGGCGACAGCGCCGGACGTGCTGTCCACCGCCGGCTGGCGCATCGTCGAGGCGAGCGCGCCAGGGGCGGAGACGTTGCTCGACGACGATGCCAGCACGATCTGGATCACGCCCGCACCGACGCCGGGCCATCCCGTGCAGGTAACCATCGACCTCGGCGGCTCGCGTCAGGTTGCCGGGTTCAGCCTCACGCCCTCGCGCGCAGTGATGACCGGTGCGGCGCCGCCGAAGGGCTATCGCGCAGAAACCAGCGAAGATGGCCAGCACTGGCAGCCGGCCGGCGCGGGCGAGCTATCCAACATCGCCTATGCGCTCTCGACCCAGCGGCTGAATTTCCCCGAAGTCCGCCAGATCCGCTATCTGCGGCTGTCGTTCGCGGAGACGGCCGTGCCCGCCGAGCGGCTGGCGATCGCAGGGATCGGCGCGTTCTCACGCTTGCGATGAGAGCCTGCACTCCCGCGCGGCCGTGCGTCGCGTGGGAGGGGATTGCTGGGTGGCGACAGTTTCGTGCGTCGAAATACGTCAAGCGAAGCGATGGAGAGGGCGCTGGCCGCAGTCGCACCACGCGGTGATCTGAATCTTCAACCTGCCTTGCACGCCGCCGTTCCAGATCAGGCGCTATGGTGCGCGGCGCATTACGCAAGCGAGCTGGCTGGATATGCAACAGAAACAACACGAGTGGATGCAGGCCGTGACCGAGGCGCTCAGCGATCTGCTGGCCGCGCGCGTGGCCCAGGCCACGCTGCTGGAGGCGATGCTGGTCTCGCATCCGGATCCGGTCATGCTCAGGAAGGCGTGGGATGAACTGTCGTCCCAGCGCATCGCCTATGTGGCGCAGAAGAAGGCGCTGGCCGACGACCCGCGTCCGATGGATGCCCAGACCTTGGAGCAATTCCGCGCGTGGGAAGAAAAACTCAACCGCTATTTTCCGCGCGACCCGGCTGCCGGAAGTGCGCAGACCTGAGGTTGCCGGTATCACGCGAACGGTCGCGAGCTGACCGGTCAGCACTGCCGACGATGTTCTGGCCGCGGCCAACGCCCGCATGCGATCTTCTACCTGGGATCACCTGCTCGGCCATCCCCGTCAGCACACATGCCGATGGCTGGCCTTCGACTCGCGTATGGCATCGCGACGCTACCGAGGCCACCACTGGCCCAGGTAACGCAGCACGTTCCGTTGTCGTGCGCAGCGACTGCGTTTCAAGCCACCGACGCGCGCGCTCGGGTGGGCTCGGCAGGCAGGCGCAACGTGGATGCGGTCAGGCCAGGCGCGGTGGCCTGCAGCACGATGTCGCCGCTGCTGCGCGTGGTTTGCAGCAGCGCCGCACACAGGCCGTTGAATGCCTTGCGCCGCGGCGCCTTGTCGTCTTCGTGGCTGCTGGGATCGCCATTGCCGACCCCAATCAGCCGTGCAGGTCCGCGCAGCGCGAACTGCACCAGGTTGTCGGCAGTCGGTACCAGGCGGCCTTGTGCGTCGACGATTTCCACCTTGACCACTGCGACGTCTTCGGCATCGGCACGTAGCGTGTTGCGATCGCAGCTCAAGCGAATCGCCGCCGGCTTGCCCGTGGTTTGGCGACGCTCGCTCAGCACCAGCTTGCCGCCGCGATAGCCGCGCGCTTCGATCATGCCGGGCGCATAGAGCACACGCCATTCGACATGGCCGTAGGCCGGCACCTGCTGCGTGCCCTGGCTGACGCCGTTGACCAGCAGTTCCACCGCCTCGAGATTGCTGTGGCACCAGACCGCGATGCGGCCGTTGTCGTCGGGCTGCAGCAAGCCGTCCCAGTTCCAGTGCGGGAACAGATGCAGTACCGGTTCACTGGTCCACTGCGCGCGGTAGTACCAGTAGTTGTCTTTCGGAAAACCGCAGCTATCGAGTACGCCGAATTGCGAAGCCACATTCGGCCAGCGGTTGTAGGGCGTGGGCTCGCCGCGATAGTCGAAGCCGGTCCAGATGAAGCCGCCGGCAATGTATGGGCGTTGCGCGACATAGCTCCACCAGGCTTCGGCGGTGCTGGCCCACCAGGGGTGGTCCAGGTCGTAGGCACGGGTATAGCCGCGTTGGTCGTCGCGCTGATAGTTGCCGCGCACTGACACGGTGCTGCCGGTTTCGCTGCCGTAGATCGGGATGTGGGGATATTGCGCGTGGAAGCCATCCATCTGGCTGGTGCGGTAGTTGAAGCCGACCACATCCACCACCTGGCCCACGCCATCACCGAAGCCCTTGTCCATCGCGAAGGTGGTGGGGCGGGTGGGATCGAGCTGGCGCACACGTTGTTGCATGCGGGTCACGATGCGTGCACCGCGCTCGGTCACTTGCTGCGGCTCTTCGTTGCCGAGCGACCACAGGATGACGCTGGGATGATTGCGGCCACGCCGCACCATCGTTTCCAGTTCGCCCATCGCTTCGGGGTCGGTCGACATGCGGCGGGTTTCTTCGATCACCAACATGCCGAGGCGGTCGCACAGCGCGAGCAATTCCGGCGTGGCCGGATTATGCGAGCTGCGATACGCGTTGCAGCCCATCGACTTGAGCTGGCGCAGGCGCCAGGCGTGCAAGGCGTCCGGAATGGCGGTGCCGACACCGGCATGATCCTGGTGATTGTTGGTGCCATGCAGCTTGAGCGGTGCGCCGTTCAACAGGAAACCGCGTTGCGCATCGAAGGCGATGCTGCGCACGCCGAACGGCGTCACCAGCGCATCGAGCGCGGTGCCGTCGCTGTGCACGCTGGTGGTCAGGCTGTAGAGCTGCGGGGTGTCGATCGACCACCGCGCCGCCTGCCCGAGCGGCAAGGTCTGTTCGACCACCTGCACCTGGCCGGGCGCGACCGTGATCGCTGCGCTGGCCGCCTGCGCCACGGTGCGTCCGTCCGGCGCGGCAATGCGCGCCTGCACCACGCACTGGCGTGGCGCGGTGCCGTCGTTGCGCACTTCGGTGGAGAGCTGCGCAGTGGCGTTGCCGTCCTGCACGCTGCTGCGTACGAACACACCGTCTTGCGGAATGTGGAGGGGGTCGGTCTTCTGTAGCCACAGATGCCGATAGATGCCGGCGCCTTCGTAGAACCAGCCTTCGCCCAGCGTGGCATCCACGCGGATGGCGATGATGTTGGGCTTGCCGTAGTCGAGCACTTCGCTGAGGTCGACTTCGAAGCCGCAGTAACCGCTCGCATGACGGCCGACGATGTGGCCATTGCAGAACACGATGCACTCACGGAACACGCCATCCAACACCAGGCTGATGCGCTTGCCCAGATCGCTTGCCGGAATCTGCAGCGTGCGCCGGTACCAGCCCACGCTGTTCTCCGGGAAACTCGTGCCCAGCGGCTTGTAGCCGTGTGCAGCGGCCGGGTCTTCCTCGGTCATGAAGGCCGAGATCGGCTCCTGCCGAAATGGCAAACCGACGGCCCAGTCGTGCGGCAAGTCCACCTGCTGCCAGGCGCTGTCGTCGAATGCCAGTTGCGCGGCGGTCGCGGTGTCCTTGCCGGCCTTGGCGAAGGTGCGTTGGAAGGTGCCGAATTCGAAATCGCGCGGTGCATCGCTGGCATGGCCCAGGTGGAAGCGCCAACCGAAGTCGAACAGCAGACGCTCCCGCGGCGCCAGTGCTGCATCGCCTAATGCCGCTGTCGATACGGTGTTTTTGGCCGCAGGTGCAGCCGTCGCGCCAGGCGATGCCAAAGTGCCGGCTGCGCCCATCGGCAGTGCGGCGCTTACCCCACTGGCCAGCATGCCGCGCAGCAACTCGCGTCGATTGATACCACTCATGGCTGCGTCCTTTTGCCGGCATCTACAGAACTCTCTGGCGCGCTCGCATCATGCTTGCCCGCGTCGGATGCACGCGATGCAGGCACACCGGTATACGGGTGGCGCATGAAGTCGATCGCCGGCAACACCTCGTTGCCGTGCTTGAAGTCGAAGAAGCTGGCGTTTTCCCACGACGAGCCGGTGCCCCAACGCGTTTTGCAATGGCTGCTGGTCCATGCCGGCTCCCAATACACCACGCCGGCGCCGCCGGTATCGATGACCAGTTGGGTGAGGTCCACCATGTAGCGCGCCTGGCCTTGCGGCGTGGCCGGGTAGCCGGCAATCAGCGAATCCTCGCCGAGCAGATTGTGCGAGGTGTCGCCGGAGTCCAGCGTCCACGGGTACGCGGTTTCCACTACCACCACATCGGCATCGTAGCGGCCGCGCAAACGCCTGATGGTCTTGCCCAGCTCGGCCATCGATTGCGTGGACCATTTACGGTAGTAGCTGATGCCGATCAGATCGAAATCGGTGACGCCGGCCTTGGTGGCGTCGGCGAACCACGGCTCCACATTTTCCGGCTGGGCGATATGCAGCATCACCCGCGGTTTGATCGCCGAGCGTACGCTCATGTCGCGCACCGCCTTGATGCCGGCGTTGAACAGCTTGGCATTGCGCTGCCAGTTGATGGGGCGTTTTTTGTCCCAGGGCGTGCTGTCCATCAGGTCGGAATTGCTTTCGTTGCCCACTTGCACGAGCTCGGGCATCAGACCGGCACGGTCGAGCGCGCTGAGCGTGTCATAGGTGAAGCCGTACAGCGTGCGTGCCAGTTCATCGGTGTCGGTGATGCTGGCCCAGGCCTTGGGGATCAATTGCTTTTCGCCGTCGGCCCAATCGTCGGAGTAGTGCAGATCCAGCAGCACCTGCATGCCTTGCGCGCGTGCACGTGCAATGGTCTTCTTGACGTCCGCCAGGTCGCTGTAGCGGGTCCAGCGCGCATCGTTCCACAAGCGTACGCGCACCAGATTGGCCCCGTGCGCATGGAACAGTTCGAACGGATCTTTGACCACGCCGTTCTCGCGGTATTGCACACCGCATTCTTCCATCTCGTTGACGTAGGACAGGTCCGCGCCGAGATACAACGTGGCCGGAGCCGGGGCGGCGTGTGCGAAGGTGGAAATGGCCAGCGCCAGGAGCGCGGGTGTCCAGAGACGGCGTGGTGAGCGCATGCAATTCCTCGACAGAGACAACGTGGAGCGGGTGACAGCATGCCGCAGGCGGCCGTGCTGCTGCACGGCCGCTGTGCAGAGTCCAAACGTGGCTTGCAGATTGGATTCCACCTAGTAGCTGCGGTGTTATGCAGGTGCAATCAGATCGGCTGCGCAGCAGCATGTGCAGCCGATCAAGCGACGCCTAGAACTTGTAGGTTGCTTCCAACTGGTAACGGCGACCGAATACCTGGTAGCCGCCATCGTCCTGATTGGCCAGCCGGTTGGGCGTGTTGTCGGTATAGGCGCGCAACGGCTCGTTGGTGAGATTGCTGGCCTGGAAACGGAAGCCGAGCTGCTTGCTGTACTGCCAGTTCAAGCTCAGATCCACCGTGCCTTCGCTTTGCAGGCGCGCCAGCCGTGCGGCATTCCAGCCGTACACCACCGTGTAGGGGCTGTGGTACTTGTAGCCCACGCGCGCTTCGAAGGTGCCGTTGCTGTACCACAGGTCGAAGGTGCCGGTCTTGCGTGCCAGCCCGCTCAACGGCAGCGGGTTGTCTTCCGGCGAGAATTCCTTGAGGTTGGAATCGACCAGCGAATAGTTCGAGTAGACGCCGAAGTTTTCCATGTGCGGGATGAAGTAGAACGGCGTCTGGAAGGTGAGCTCCACGCCATTGATGTAGCCGCCACCGCCATTGAACGGCGCGCTGACCAGGTAATCCAGGCCGTTGATCGTTTCGCGGTCGGTGCGGTAGCCGATGCTCGAATCCACTTCCTTGCGATACACCGCCAGGGCGGCGAGCGCTTCGGTGTGGAAGTACCACTCGTAAGAGACATCGACCTGGGTGGCCTTGAACGGGTCCAGCTGCGGGTTGCCGCCGCTGCCGGTGAGCTGGCCAACGGTCACGCTGGGGTCGTCCAGACGGCGGCCGGTGCGCAGTTCGTCCAGCGGCGGACGCGCGATGACCTTGGCCACTGCAAAGCGCAGGATGCGCTGGTCGTCGATCAGGAAATTGAGCGTGGCACTGGGCAGCACGTCGGTGTATTCCTTGCTGCCGGTGCTGGGCTGGATGGTGCTGCCGACCGAATCGAAACCCTCGCTGGTGGTCCTGGTGTTGACCAGGCGCACGCCGACATTGCCGGTGACATCGGTGCCGAACAGCTGCGAGCTGAAGACAGCTTTGGCGAAGGCTTCGCGCACGTCTTCCTTGACGTTCCAATGGTCGAGCAGTTGTTCGTCGAGCGTGTTCGGATCGAACCCGCCAAAGCCGATGCGTGCGATCTCGGCCATGTTGCCGCCGGTCAGCGTGGGCACGTTCAAGTCGGGCATGGTGACCGGGTAGATCAGGTCCTGATACGCCGAGATCGGCTGATCGTAGCCGGACTGGTTGCTGAGAAAGCGACGGTTCTGCTTTTCGCGACGCGCGACGCGTGCGCCCAGTTCCAGCGACGTGAACGGGCCGGCATCCACGGCGCGGCTGGCGTTGAGTGCCAGCGCAGCGATCTTGTCGCGCAGCGCCTGCGGCTCGGTCTGCCCGGCAATGCCGTATTCGGGCGTGTCCGAGCTGGTGCGGATGGTGGGGGTGACGCTGCGGCGGAAATCGAACGAGATGGTGTCCGGGTTGCTGCCGAAACGCACCGCCTGCCAGGTGTTGTCACGCTTGGCCTGCGAAAACGACAGGTCGCTGCCCAAGGTCCATACATCGCCGCTCCACTTGGCGTTCAAACCGCCGGCGGTGAGTGTCTTGACCTCGTTGTAGTGGCTGACCACATGGTCGACCTGCAGGTTCGAATTGGCCAGCGTGCCGGCCACCACATCGCCATCGACGATGGTGTAGGACGAGCCCGGCGTGGTGTATGGATTGGTGCTGCCGGAGAAGGTGCTGAAGGCCAGCCCGTTGAACCAGTTCTGCAATTGGTCTTCGTCGATTTCGATGCGCGAATACAGGCCGTCGAACTTCAATTCGACATTGCCCGAGCGCCACTGCACGGTGCCCATCGCGCCAGTGCGGGTCTGGTCGATCAGCTTGAGCTGGTCGGCCGCGCCCCACGGGGTCGGGTCCACGGTGCCATCGCCATCCACATCGCGGGAGGTGGTGGCATCGGTATAGCCCCAGCTGCCGATCGACGAGCTGGCGTTCTTCTGCTTTTGGTACGTGGCGCCGAAGGCGACCGCCAGGTTGTCGTTGAGCTTGTGCACCCAGCTGGCGCCGAAGCGGCTGCCCCACGGGCTGTAGCCGTCCACATCCTTGGCGTGGTCGTAGAACACCGGGCCGGCGGTGCCGACGAATCCCGGCCCGGTGTAGTCCAGCGGGCTGATGGTGGAGATGTCCACGGTGGCCGCAAGACCGCCGGCGACCAGATCAGCCGACTGGGTCTTGTAGACCTTGACGGTGGAGACGATCTCGGTGGGGAACACTTCCCAGCGCACGGCGCGGTTGGGCTCGGAGGAGGCGATTTCGCGCCCGTTGACGGTGCCCATGGTCATGCGCGGACCCAGGCCGCGCACGGTGGCCAGGCTCTCGTTGCCGCGGTCGCGGGTGCCATTGACGCCGGGCAGCCGCACCAGCGCCTCGGCCACGGTGACGTTGGGCATCTGGCCCATGTTGTCTGCGGAAATCACTTCCACGACATGATCGGACATCTGCTTGGCTTGCACCGCCTGATTCAGGCTGGCGCGCTGGCCGATCACGGTGATGTTGTCCAACGTGACCGGCGCCTGGCCATTGCTGGCGGCGCTGCTGGTGTCGTTGGCCGGCGGCGCGGCGGGTGCAGTGTCCTGTGCATGCGCGCCGAACGCTGTGGCCAGCACGCAAGCGATGGTGGTGCACAGGATGGCGCGAACGGGCGTGCGGCGCAGGCGCCGACTGGCCGGGTGGCCGGTATGGTGAACAGGCATCGGTTGATCCCTCCCAGGACAAAGTGACCGAATACGGTGGTAGCTGCTGGTGCGGCCAGCCGCATGGAGCGGGGCGGGCGCATCTGCGCGGGTGTGGCCAGTGGTGCTGTGCTGCGTGATCGCTGTTGGTCGTTCGGTGCGTGACGCCGCACGCGCGCTGCGGCGCGCTCGCGTCCCCCCTGTCTTGCATGTGTCCGCTTCAGGGTAGAAGCGCAAGCCATTCCATTCCAATGAAGCATTTTGCGGCAGCTATCTCGGCTTGGAATGCTGCGCTGCGGCACTCGCGCTTGCTTGGTCCCTGAAGGTAAGGCGGTGATGCGGCAGAAGCTTTGGCATCGGGGCGGGTGCTTGGCTGACGTGGACTGATGCGATTGCCCAAGGCTGTTGCCGCTTGTGCACGCGGCGGGAGCGCCAGAGTGGCCAATGCAATAGCCCAGGTGCAGTGTGTCTGTCGTTGCGATCGCGGGCCGACGCACGGCTACGTCCGACAACCAGATCCACTTCCACCAACTCGCTAACGCGCGCGCGCGGGCAGGCGCGGCAGCGCAGGAAACGCGCGCTGCACGCAGTCGCTGCGTTCGCAGGTCAGGCAGCCCGGGCCAATCGGTACCGCATCGTCGACCGCGTTCAGATCCCAACCCCGCGCATACACCAACTGATCGGCGTGGCGCAGGTCGCAGCCCATTGCCAGGGCAAAGGTCTTGCGCGGGCGGCCATACCCCGGCGGACCGCTGCTGACCTGGCGGGCCAGCCAGAAATAGCGCCGGCCGTCGGGCATGCGCGCGATCTGGGTGAGGATGCGGTCAGGCTGGTTGAACGCCTCGTACACGATCCACAGCGGGCAGGCGCCGCCGACATGCGAGAAATGGAAATCGGTGGCCGAGTGGCGCTTGGAGACATTGCCGGCGCGGTCCACCCGCATGAAGAAGATCGGCAAACCGGCTGCCCCGCGCCGCTGCAAGGTGCTGAGCCGGTGACACACCGCTTCGAAGCCCACGTCGAAGCGGTCGGCCAGCCATTCGATGTCGTAGCGCGAGGTTTGCGCGCTGTGCAGGAACGCGCTGTAGGGCATCACCAGCGCGCCGGCGAAATAGTTCGACAGGCCAATCCGCGACAGCGCGATGCGCTCGGCGTCCTCGAAACCGGCATCGGCAATGCGCGCGTCCAGCAGCGGCGCGCATTCCAGCAAGGCCAGCTGTGCGGCCATCTGGAATGCCTGCTGGCCCGGCCGCAAGTGCGCCGGCAGCCACAGCACACGCGCCTGCGCATCCATGCTGCGTTTGTCGCTGTGCAGGTCGGGAGCGTCCTGCACCAGCAGGCCGTGGCGATCAGCGAGGCGTTGGCGCAGCCGCAGCGGCAGATTTTCCGGGGTCAACCCAAGTTCGGCGTAAAGCGCTTCGGCGCGCTCGTCCAGTTCCGGCAGATAGTTGTGCGCGCGGTTGAAATAGTCGCGTACCTGCTCGCCGGGCGATAGCGATGGGATTGCCGCGTGCTCGACCCCGATCTGCAGTTCCAGCGCCGCGTTGCGTTCGAGCAGATGCTGATGGGCGCGGTGCAGGTCCAGCAGCGCCTGCGCTACCTGCGGCAGATTGCCGGTCAGCGCACGCAGCTCGGCCGGCAACAGCGTATGGCCCAGGCTGCGCAGCGATGCGTCCAGCGGCTCGACCAGTGCGGCCGGGTCGTCCAGGTCCAGCAGGCCGTCCAGGTCGCCCAGCGCGCTCTTGAGCCGCTGCTGGATGGCCAGGGTGAGCGGGCGCTGATTGCGCTCGATCTGGTTGAGATAGCTCGGCGACAGTTCGAGCCGGCGCGCCAGCTCGGCCTGGGTCAGGCCATGGCGCTGGCGCAGCCGCTGCAGGCGCAGCCCAAGCTGGTGGCGGAGTTGAGCGTGCGACTGGGGCATTCGCAAGATTCGCAAAATTGTGTCGCCAGCTTAGCGCGATTAAGCAATCGCGGGCTGGGAATGGAGGGTGTCGATGCAAACAATGCGAAGTATTGGCCTGCAACGGCCCGATGTCCTTCTCAACAAGCGAGCCCTGCAATGAGCCAGTCCGTCCCCCGCGTCTCCCTGTTGATCGATGGCGAAATGGTGGCGTCCGCCAGCACGCAGTGGCAGGACGTGGTCAACCCGGCCGACCAATCGGTGTTGGCCCAGGTGCCGTTCGCCACCACCGCCGAAGTGGATGCCGCAGTGGCGGCGGCCAGCCGCGCCTTCGTGACCTGGCGCAAGACGCCGATTGGCACCCGGGCGCGTATTTTTCTCAAATACCAGCAGCTGATCCGGGAACACATGCCCGAACTGGCTGCGCTGCTCAGCGCCGAGCAGGGCAAGACCCTGGCCGATGCCGAAGGCGATGTGTTCCGTGGCCTGGAAGTGGTGGAGCACGCCGCGGCGATCGGCAACCTGCAACTGGGCGAGCTGGCCAACAACGTCGCCAACGGCGTGGACACCTACAGCCTGCTGCAGCCGTTGGGCGTGTGCGCGGGCATCACCCCGTTCAACTTCCCGGCCATGATTCCGCTGTGGATGTTTCCGATGGCGATTGCGACCGGCAACACCTTCGTGCTCAAGCCCTCCGAGCAAGACCCGATGGTGACCATGCGGCTGGTGGAACTTGCGCTGGAAGCCGGCATTCCCAAGGGCGTGCTCAACGTCGTGCATGGCGGCGAGGAAGTGGTCAATGCGCTGTGCGATCACCGCGGCATCAAGGCGTTGTCGTTTGTCGGTTCCACCAAGGTGGGCACGCACGTTTATCAACGTGCCTCGCTGGCCGGCAAACGCGTGCAATGCATGATGGGCGCCAAGAATCACGCCGTGGTGCTGCCCGACGCCAACCGCGAGCAGACGCTCAATGCGATGGTCGGTGCCGCGTTCGGCGCCGCCGGGCAGCGCTGCATGGCCGCCTCCACGCTGGTCCTGGTCGGTGACGCCCGTACCTGGATTCCGGAGTTGGTGGCCAAGGCCAAGAGTTTGAAGATCGGCGCCGGCAACGCGCCGGGCACCGAGGTCGGTCCGCTGATTTCCTGCGCCGCACGCGAGCGGGTGGAAGGCTTGATCGCCTCCGGCGTGGAGCAGGGCGCCACCCTGGAACTGGATGGCCGCGCGCCACAGGTGCCGGGTTTCGAGCAGGGCAACTTTGTTGGCCCGACCATCTTTTCCGGCGTCAAACCCGGCATGCGGATCTACGACGAAGAGATCTTCGGGCCGGTGCTGGTGATTCTGGAAGCCGCCACGCTGGACGAGGCCATCGCCTTGGTCAACGCCAACCCCAACGGTAACGGCACGGCGCTGTTCACCCAGTCCGGCGCGGCTGCGCGGCGTTTCCAGGAAGACATCGATGTAGGTCAGGTCGGCATCAACGTGCCGATTCCGGTGCCGGTGCCATTGTTTTCCTTCACCGGCTCGCGCGCTTCCAAGCTCGGCGACCTGGGCCCGTACGGCAAGCAGGTGGTGATGTTCTACACCCAGACCAAGACCGTGACCGCGCGCTGGTTCGACGATCAGACGCTGGCCCATGGCGTCAACACCACCATCTCCCTCAAGTGACCCGATCGCCATGAATGCAGCCATCCAGCTCCACCCCAACGCGGCCGATTTGAACGATGAGCAGGAAGCCTTCCGCGCTGCCGCGCGCGACTTCGCCGACAAGGAACTCGCCCCGCATGCAGCGCAGTGGGACGCAGAAGGTCACTTCCCGCGCGAGGCCATCGCCAAGGCCGCCGAGCTCGGCTTTTGCGGTCTCTACACCGACGAAGGCGTGGGCGGCCTGGGCATGCGCCGCCTCGATGCCGCAGTGGTGTTCGAAGAACTGGCCACGGTGGATCCATCCACCTCGGCGTTCATCAGCATCCACAACATGGCCACCTGGTTGATCGCCAGCTACGGCACCGAGACGGTGCGCGCGCAGTGGGGCCAGGCGATGACCAGCGGCGCCAAGCTGGGCTCGTACTGCCTGACCGAACCGGGCAGCGGCTCGGATGCGGCATCGCTGAAATCGCGCGCCCAGCGCGACGGCGACAGCTATGTGCTCAATGGCAGCAAAGCCTTCATTTCCGGCGCTGGCGCAACCGACGTGCTGGTGGTGATGGCACGCACCGGCGAAGACGGTGCGCGTGGCATCAGCGCCTTCGTGGTGCCGGCCGATGCGCCTGGCATCAGCTACGGTCGCAAGGAAGAGAAAATGGGCTGGAACAGCCAGCCGACGCGCGGTGTGAGCTTCGAAAACGTGCGTATTCCGGCCGAGAACCTGCTGGGCAGGGAAGGCGAAGGTTTCAAGATGGCGATGAAGGCGCTGGATGGTGGCCGCATCAATATCGCCGCATGTTCGTTGGGCGCCGCGCAAGGCGCGCTGGATGCCGCGCGTCGCTACATGGGCGAGCGGCGCCAGTTCGGCAAGAAACTGGCCGATTTCCAGGCATTGCAGTTCAAGCTGGCCGACATGGCCACGCAGCTGGTGGCCGCGCGGCAGATGGTGCACACCGCCGCGCGCAAGCTCGATGCCGGCAGCCACGACGCCACCGTGTGGTGTGCGATGGCCAAGCGCTTCGCCACCGATGCCGGCTTTGCCATCTGCGACGATGCCTTGCAGATCCATGGCGGCTACGGCTATATCCGCGAATACCCGATCGAGCGTTTGCTGCGCGATAGCCGCGTGCACCGCATTCTGGAAGGCACCAACGAGGTGATGCGCATGATCGTGGCGCGTCACCTGCTCAATGGCGAGGAGGAATTGCGATGAGCGATTGGGAAGGATGTCTCCATACCGGTCTGCAGGTCGAGCGCGATGGGCACGTGGCCATCGTGACCTTGAGCAACCCACCGGCCAACACCTGGACCGTGCACAGCCTGGCGGCCCTGCGCGACCTGGTGCGCGCACTGGATGCCGACCGCAGCATCTATGCGTTGGTGATCACCGGCGAAGGCGAGAAGTTCTTCAGCGCCGGGGCCGATCTCAAGCAGTTCGCCGACGGCGACAAGGCCAATGCACGCCAGGCCGCGCGCCGGTTCGGCGAAGCATTCGAAGCCTTGAGTGCGTTCCGCGGCGTGTCGATTGCCGCCATCAACGGCTATGCGATGGGCGGCGGGCTGGAGTGCGCATTGGCTTGCGATCTGCGCATTGCCGAGCAGCATGCACAGCTCGCGTTGCCCGAAGCCAGCGTTGGCTTGCTGCCGTGTGCCGGTGGCACCCAGAACCTGCCGCGTCTGGTGGGCGAGGGCTGGGCCAAGCGCATGATCCTGTTGGGCGAACGTATCGATGCGGCAACCGCGCAGCGCATCGGCCTGGTGGAAGAGGTGGTCGGCAAGGGCGAGTCGCGCGCGCTGGCGGTTGCCTGGGCGCAACGTGCCGGCAAGCAGAGCCCGGTCAGTGTGGCGGCGTGCAAGCAGCTGGTGCAGTCCACGCGCCATGGCACCCACGCAGCGGCGTTGATTGCCGAGCGCGAAGCCTTCGTCGATCTGTTCGAGCACGCCGATCAGGCCGAAGGTGTGGCCGCGTTTCTGGACAAGCGCGCGCCGCAGTGGAGCAACCGCTGATGGGGCAGGTCAGCGCAACCGACGAGGCACCGGTGCTGTTCGAGCAGCGTGCGTGCGCCGATGGGCATCGCATCGGCATTGCCACCTTGAATGCGCCCAAGACGCTCAACGGCCTGTCGCTGCAGATGACCCGGCAACTGGAGACGCAGTTGCGCGCGTGGGCCGACGACGCGCAGATCACGTGCGTGGTGTTGCGTGGCGCCGGCGAAAAAGCGTTCTGTGCAGGTGGCGATCTGCATGGCCTGTACCAGAGCATGCGTGCGCACCGCGATGCAGTGCCCGACAGTGCAGCGCGACGCGCAGCGCCGCAGGCCAACGCGCAGGCGGCCGCATTTTTCGAAGAGGAATACCGGCTCGACTACCGCATCCATACCTATCCGAAGCCGCTGCTGTGCTGGGGCCACGGCATCGTGATGGGCGGTGGCATCGGCTTGATGTCCGGCGCCAGCCATCGCGTGGTCACCGAACGCTCGCGACTTGCCATGCCGGAGATCAGCGTGGGGCTGTTTCCCGATGTGGGTGGCAGCTGGCTGTTACGCCGCGTGCCCCAGGGGGCCGGCCTGTTTCTGGCGCTGACTGGCGCGCCGCTGGATGCCAGTGATGCCATTTACGTGGGGCTGGCAGATGTGCGCCTGGAGCATGCGCAGTACGCAGCAGTGCTGGATGCGCTGAGCGCGCACGCATGGACAGGCAATGCGGACAACGACCGCACCCAGCTCAGTGCATTTCTGCATGGCATCGCGCAACCGACCGAGCCGGGCCCGCTGCAAGTCCACGCACAGTTGATCGAACAGTTGGTGGCCGGCGAATCACTGGAGCACGTTGTCGCTGCGATCCTCGCGCTGCAAAGCGAAGACGGCTGGCTGCAGGCTGCACGTGCCACCTTGGCCGCGGGTGCTCCGGGCTCGGCACGCCTTGCCTGGGAGCTGCATCGCCATGCGGGCACCACGACGTTGGCCGACACCTTCCGTACCGAATACGTGGTCGCATTGCATGCGGCGGCGCACGGCGATTTTGCCGAAGGCATCCGCGCGCTGTTGATCGACAAGGATCGTCAACCGCACTGGCAACCGGCGTCGCTGGAAGCAGCCGATGCGCAGTGGGCCGCAGCCTTCTTTGTTGCGCCCTGGTCGCCTGCATCGCATCCGCTTGCCGATCTGGGGGCAGGCGAGCTGGGTGTGCAGTGAGTGGCTGGCAATTTGCGAAGCACGTTCGGCTCACGTCGGATTGCAGTGCGGTTGCCATCTCTGACCTGCGTCGTCGCAGCTGAAAACCGGCGGTGGCTCCGCGCGCCCAATCCGCGATGATCCCGGCCATCTGTTGAAGATGGTCCTATTTTGGAAACCGACACCATGAGCAAGATCGCTTTTATCGGCCTGGGCAATATGGGCGGGCCAATGGCTGCCAATCTGATCAAGGCCGGGCATCAGCTGCGGGTATTCGATCTCGCACCGGCCGCCCTGGAGGCTGCCTCGGCGGCTGGTGCGCATGCTGCCAGCTCCGCGCAGGACACGCTGGCCGATGCCGAGGTCGTGATCTCGATGCTGCCTGCAAGCCGCCACGTCGAAGGTGTGTACCTGGGCGAATCCGGCATCCTGGCGCAGATCCCGGATGGCGCCCTAGTCATCGACTGCAGCACCATCGCGCCGGTGTCTGCGCGCAGGGTGGCCGATGCGGCCAAGGCGCGTGGCCTGACGATGCTCGACGCCCCGGTCTCCGGTGGCACGGCCGGGGCTGCAGCCGGCACGCTGACCTTCATCGTCGGCGGCGCTGCCGATGCGCTGGAGCGCGCCCGCCCGGTGCTGCAGGCCATGGGCAAGAACATCTTCCATGTCGGCGACAACGGGGCAGGGCAGGTCGCCAAGCTATGCAACAACATGGCCCTGGGCGTGATCATGGCCGCCACCGGTGAAGCGCTGGCGCTTGGCGTCGCGCAGGGCCTGGACCCTGCGGTGCTGTCGCAGATGATGGCGGTCAGTACCGGCCGCAGTTGGGCTACCGAGGTGTGCAACCCGTGGCCCGGCGTGCTGCCCAATGCGCCGGCGTCGCGTGGGTATAGCGGCGGCTTCGGCAACGACCTGATGCTCAAGGATCTGGGCCTGGTTGCCGAATCGGCGGTGCAGGCCGGCGTCTCGATTCCGCTCGGTGAGCTGGCGCGCAACCTGTATGCGATGAACAGCCAGGCAGGCAACGGGGCGCTGGATTTTTCCAGCGTGGTCAAGCTGGTCGCCAAGATATAACAGGCGATTCGCTCGCGCCGCGGAGTGTTGGATTGGCGGTGCGAGGGGGCATGCTTCCAGAGCGTGACTTCTTTCGCCCCGCAAATAGCGCAACCACTGCGCCTTGTGCGGCCCGCTGCACGACTCGCGTGATGTGATGTCATTACGCGCAGGTGTAATAGTCTCCGCCATCGCGTGCGCCTAAGGTGCGCGCATTGCAGCAGGCCACGACACCCATGGGACACGACCACAACCACGCACCCAGCGAAATCCGTCACGAAGCCCCCTTGTGGTGGGCACTGGGGTTGACCGCCACCTTCCTGCTGGCAGAGATCATCGGCGCATTCGTGACCAACAGCCTGGCGCTGCTGTCCGACGCTGCGCATATGGCCACCGACACCGTCGGCCTGATGATCGCGCTGGTCGCGGTGCGCTTGAGTCGTCGTCCGGCCGACGCGCGTCGCACCTATGGCTATGTGCGGCTCGAAGCGCTTGGCGCACTGGCCAATGGCGCGCTGTTGTTCGTAGTGGGTGGCTACATCCTGTGGGAGGCCGCGCAACGCTTCCGCGCTCCGCAGGACATCGCGTACAGCGGCATGCTGCTGATCGCCGGCTTCGGCCTGGTGATCAATCTGGTCGCCATGAAGCTGCTGCACGCCGGCAGCGGCGAAAGCCTTAACGTCAAGGGTGCCTATCTGGAGGTCTGGAGCGACATGCTCGGCTCGGTGGCAGTGATCATCGGTGCCCTGCTGATCCGCTGGACCGGCTGGCAATGGATCGACCCGGTGCTGGCCGTGCTGATCGGCCTGTGGGTATTGCCGCGCACCTGGGTGTTGCTGCGCGAGGCGATCAACGTGTTGCTCGAAGGCGTGCCCAAGGGGATCGACCTGGCCCAGGTGCAGCAGGCACTCACCAGCCATCCCGGCGTCGAAGACGTGCATGACCTACACGTCTGGGCGCTGGCCTCCAGCACGCCCGCGCTCACAGCGCACGTGGTGGTCAATGAGGCCACCGACCGCGACCGCCTGCGTGATGCGCTCGGCGCCCTGTTGCACGACCGCTTCGACATCGCCCACGTCACCTTGCAGGTGGAAAGCGGCCACTGCGGCACTGAACCCTGCGGCACACCAAAGCCGGCTGCAGACGCTGGCCATGACGCGCACCATGGGCACAGTCATGCGCATGGGCATTCCCATCATTAACCTCTGGTAGCAGCAGGTCGGCAGGTCGTCGAATCAGCGCGTTTCGACCTGCGCAATCCACCGCACCTGTCCGGCCCTGGCGCGACATATCCAGATCGACTCCGACTGCCAGGTAATCGGTGCCAGCATCTGCACGCTGCGGTCTTGGCGCAAAAAAGAAGGCTGCCAACGGCAGCCTTCTTGCAAATTAGACTTGTCGATAGATGCCTGCCGGCCTCAGGCCACCGCTTCCCGCAACAACGGCGAGTCCCAACCCGGGCGCGGCGCGAAGCGTTCGCCATAGCGTGCATGCAGCGCGTGCAGGCGCTCCAGCAGCGCGTCTGCGCCGACGCTGCGGATGTACTGGATCGGGCCGCCACGGAAAGGTGCGAAGCCTGTGCCGAAGATGACCCCGGCGTCCAGCAGGTCTGCGTCGGCCACCACGCCATCGTGCAGGCAGGCCACCGCTTCGTTGAGCAGCGGCAGGATCAGGCGGTCTTCCAAATCCGCCGGTGCGGTGTAGCCGCTGGCAACCTCGGGTTTGACGGCGCGTCCGTTCTCCCACTTGTACAGGCCCTGGCCGTCCTTCTTGCCGCGCTTGCCGGCTTCCACGGTCGCCAGTGCCGCCGGGATGGGCAAACGCAGGAACGGCGCCAGCTCCGCGCCTACGCCCGCCGCCACATCCAGGCCCACGGTGTCGATCAATTCGATCGGCCCCATCGGCATGCCGAACTTCACCGCCGTCTTGTCCAGCACCGGGCCAGGAATGCCTTCGGCATACGCGGTGGCCGCCTCGAGCAGGTAGGGGAACAGCACCCGGTTGACCAGGAATCCCGGCGTGCCGGCCACCGGCACCGGGAACTTGTCCAAGGCCTTGCAGAACGCAGCCAGGCGCGCGACGTTGGCCGGATCCAGACCATCGTGCTGCACGATTTCCACCAGCGGCATCATCGCCACCGGGTTGAAGTAGTGCAGGCCGGCAAATTGCGCCGGGCGCTGGATGTGGCCACGCAATTCGGTCAGCGGAATCGACGAGGTATTGGTCGTCAGCAAGGCATCCGGCTTGAGTTGCGGCTCGATCGATTGGTAAAGATCGCGCTTTGCCTGCGGGTTTTCGATGATCGCCTCGATCACCAGGTCGGCCTGCGTCACGCCCGCGCCGGTCAGGTCGCCACGCAGCCGCGCGGCCACTGCCGGGCGCTTGGCGTCGTCCTTGACGCGCTTGGCGAACAGCTCGCCACCACGTGTCAGCGCCGTATCGATAAAACGCTGCTCGCGGTCCTGCAACGTGACCTCGAAGCCCTTGTAAGCCGCCCAGGCCGCGATATCACCGCCCATGACGCCGGCGCCGATCACATGCACATGGCGAATCGGGGCCGCCGCACCGGCTGCGTCCTTGCCGCCCAGCGCTTTCAGGCGCTCGGTCAGGAAGAAGATGCGGATCAGGTTGCGTGCGGTCGGCGTGCTGGCAAGTTTGACCACCGCCTTGCGCTCGGCCGCCAGGCGCGCCTGGATGCCGCTGCCGCCGGCCCGCTCCCAGACGTTGATCAGGGCGTAGGGCGCCGGGTAATGCTCCTTGCGCGCCTTGCGCGCCACCTGCTTGCGCATCTGCGGCGCCAGTAGTTTGCGCGCGAGCAAGGTATTGGTGGCCCACGCAGTGGCGCGCTGCTTGAGCGCACGCGTGGTGCCGGCGAGCGCCAGGCTGGCTGCCACATCCACCAGCACGGCAGGCGCGGCGACCTTGTCGACCAGCCCCATCGCGCGCGCAGCCTTGGCCGATACCGTGCGGCCGGTGAGCATCAGATCCATCGCGGCCGGCGCACCGATCAGGCGCGGCAAGCGGGCGCTGCCGCCCCAGCCGGGGAAGATGCCCAGCTTGGTTTCCGGCAGCCCGATGCGGGTGCTACCGTCATCGGAAGCCACGCGGTAACGGCAGGCCAGCGCGATTTCGGTACCGCCGCCCATGCAGAAGCCATGAATCGCCGCGACGGTCGGGCAGGGCAGTTCGGCCAGCTTCTGGAAGACCTGCTGCCCGCGATGGATCGCATCGTTGACCGTACCCTTGCGATCGAATTCCTGGAATTCCTTCAGATCGGCGCCGGCGATGAAGCCGTTGGGCTTGCCCGAGCGCAGCACCACGCCCTTTGGCGGATCCAGTGCCAGCCGCTCGACCACGGCGCCCAGCTCCAGCAGCACCTCCTGCGAAAATGCGTTGACCGGTGCGCCCTGCCGATCGAGGCTGAGCACCACCACGCCGTCCTCGCGCAGATCGGCCTGCCAATGGCTGAATCGGAGCCCGTCGAAACCTGGAAGCATGCGTCTGGCCGTCCGGCAATAGAAGGAAAGGTCGTTATCATCCAGAGGTTGTTTCCTTCACGTCAAATACCCATACCTGTCGACAGGGGAGATCCGTGCGTTGCGCGCGGCGTCGCCAGCGGTGCATCGCTGCCGCTACCCTGATGCGTGACGGTCGTACGGATCGGTATGAACTTTTCTTTTCAATGGCGGTCTCATTGCCCGACTTCGGTGGGCTGACAGGAGTGCGGCCCGACATGGCCGAAGTCGATACACCTCAGGAGCTGGACCTGGAACTGGTCCGGCGCGTGCAGCGCGGCGAAAGCGCAGCGTTCGATGTGCTGGTGCGCAAATACCAGCATCGGATCGTTGCCTTGATCGGGCGCTACATCGCCGACTGGAGCGAATGCCAGGACGTTGCCCAGGACACGTTCGTGCGTGCCTACCGCGCGATCAACAGTTTTCGTGGCGACGCCCAGTTCTATACCTGGCTGCACCGCATTGCCGTCAACACTGCCAAGAACCATCTGGTTGCGCACAACCGCCGCCCGCCCACCGACGACATCGAGATCAGCGATGCCGAGCAATTCGATGGAGCGACCCGGTTGCGCGACACCGATACCCCGGAGCGTGAATTGATGCGACAGGAGCTGGAACAAACGGTGATGCGCGCGGTCCAAGCGCTACCGGAAGAACTTCGGTTGGCCATCACCCTGCGCGAGGTGGAGGGCCTGAGCTACGACGAAATCGCGCAAAAGATGGATTGCCCGATCGGAACGGTGCGCTCGCGCATCTTCCGGGCGCGCGAGGCCATCGACATCGAGCTGCGGCCTCTGCTGGAGACCGAAAGCGCTACCCGTGAGCGACACCGCGTATGAACCAGAACCCTGCCATGTCCACCACCGACAAATTCGAGCTTCACTATCGCCAGCAGCTGTCTGCGCTGGTCGACGGCGAGTTGAGCGCCGACGAGTCGCGCTTCCTGCTGCGCCGTCTGGCCCACGACGAAGAATTGGCCGGCTGCCACGAGCGCTGGCAGTTGTGCGGCGATGTGCTGCGCGGTGCGGCCAGTGCGCCGGCGCCGCTGGATTTTGCGGCGCGTGTGCGCAGCGCCATTGCCGAGGAGCCGGCACCGCAAGCGCAACCGGCGACCCGCCCTGGCGCACGTTGGCGCTGGGGCGGCGGTGCAGCGATTGCCGCCTCGGTCGCGGCAATTGCCTTGTTCCTGGCGCGCGAGCGCCTGCCCGACACCACCGCGCCGGGTGCTGCAACAACCCCCGTCTATGCCACCGCTGCGCAGCTTCCGCCCGCCTCGCAAGCGCCGCAGGGACCTGAGGCACCGAAGGTGCCGGCGGCGCCGGCTCCTGGGACGCCGGATGAGGTGGCCGCGCTTGCTGCAGCCGTGCCTGCCGCTGCGCTGGCGTCTACCCGGCGCGGCGCGGCAACGCGCAATCAGCAGGTCGCACGCAGTGCGGCTGCGCGTCAGCAGCAGGCGCCGACCCGTATGGTCGCTGCGGCAGCACCGGCATCGACGGGCACTGCATCTGCGGTTGCGGCGACGCCGTCCAACCCGTTCACGCATCCGGATACCACGCTGCAGGCACGCCCGTGGCCGCGCGCGGCCCTGTCCGGGGCTGGCGAAAGCTCGCTCAATGCCAGTTTCCGCCAGAGCCAGCCCGGCACGGCGTTCTATCCGTTCGAACCCGCGCCACAGGCCGTTACCAGCCCGGCGCCGAACCGGCCGGCGCCGGCGCAGGCCCCGCAGGACTGACCCTGTCGCCGGCCTTCATCCGTTCGGCAATCTCCCTCCCGTTATCGTGCCGGGCCCGTGTTGCTACGCGGGTTCTGGCCCCTGTCGCCCTGCCATCGGAGGCAACCTGATGAACCATCGCATCCGCAACCAGATGTTCGGCCTGATCGCCATGACCCTGCCGCTGGCCGCCTGCGCGCAGCAGCCCGCACCTGCTGCCAAGGACCTCGCCCCGATTGCCGCCAACCGCAGTGCCACGCCGGCGCCGCAGCTGGTGGCGGGGCTGCCGGACTTCACCAATCTGGTCGAGCAGGTCGGCCCGGGCGTGGTCAATATCGAAACCACCATCACCCGCAAGGACGCCATGGCACGTCAGCAGCGCAGCGGCCCGGGTGGTCGCGGTGGTGGCGCGATGCCCGATGACGATCAGATGCCGGAATTCTTCCGCCGCTTCTTCGGGCCGGATTTCCAGATGCCGGGCGGTCCGCGGCAGGGGCCGGGTGGCGGCGATGACGACGGCGGCATCGCCGGCAAGTCGATGGGCTCGGGCTTCATCATCTCGGCCGACGGCTATGTGCTGACCAACCACCACGTGGTCGATGGCGCCAGCGAGGTGACCGTCAAGCTCACCGACCGCCGCGAATTCAAGGCCAAGGTGGTGGGGAGTGACGAGCAATACGACGTGGCGCTGCTGAAGATCGAGGCCAAGGGCCTGCCGACCGTGCGCCTGGGCGATTCCAACACGCTCAAGCCGGGGCAGTGGGTGGTGGCGATCGGCTCGCCGTTCGGTCTGGATCACTCGGTCACCGCCGGCATCGTCAGCGCCACCGGCCGTAGCAATCCCTACGCCGACCAGCGCTACGTGCCCTTCATCCAGACCGACGTGGCGATCAACCAGGGCAATTCCGGCGGCCCGCTGCTCAATACGCGTGGCGAGGTGGTCGGCATCAATTCGCAGATCTTCTCCGCGTCGGGCGGCTACATGGGCATCAGTTTCGCGATCCCGATCGACCTGGCCTTCAGCGCGGCCGAGCAGATCAAGGCCACCGGCCACGTGAGTCGCGGCATGCTGGGCGTGGCGGTCGGCCCGATCGACTCGCTCAAGGCCCAGGGCCTGGGCTTGCCGGACAGCCGTGGTGCCTTGGTCAACGACATCCCGGCCGGTAGCCCGGCAGCCAAGGCCGGCATCGAGGTGGGCGACGTGATCCGTGCAGTGAATGGCAAGTCGATCGACGTCGCCAGCGATCTGCCGCCAATGATCGGGCTGATGGCGCCTGGCACCAAGGTAACCCTGGACGTCTTGCGCGACGGCAAACCGCGCAAGGTGACGGTCACCCTTGCACCGTTGCAGGACGGCGGCGAGAACGCCGCACCGCGCACCGCCGCCGATGAGGCCAAGCCCAGCGCCCCGGCCAGCGTGGAATTGCTCGGCCTGCAAGTTGCCGACCTGACCGCCGCCGAGCGCAGCCGTCTGGGCCTGGAGGCGGGCGAGGGCGTGCGCATTGCGGCGGTCACCGGCGCGGCGGCGCGCAGCACCCAGCCGCCGCTGTCGCCGGGCCTGGTCATCGCCCGCGTTGGCCGGACCAAGGTCGGCAGCGTCGCCGAACTCAACCGCGCCCTGTCCAGCTACAAGAAGGGCGACGTGGTCATGCTGCTGGTGACTGACGGCAAGGCGACCAGCTACGTGGCCTTGAAGGCCGGCGGCTAAGGGCGGCCGGGATTGGGGATTTGGGATTCGGGATTGGCAGCAGCGGGTCCGCGCTACGCGGCCCCCCTGCTTTTGCGATTCCCGAATCCCGATTCCCAATTCCCGGCCCCAGAGGGGTCGGCCGTGCGATAATGCTGCGTTACCCTGACGACGGCTGCGCCGGCGCCCACCTCAATGTCCTCTGATTCAATGCGGAATATCCGCAACTTCTCCATCATTGCCCACGTCGACCACGGCAAATCCACCCTGGCCGACCGCATCATCCAGCTGTGCGGTGGCCTGCAGGCGCGCGAGATGGAAGCCCAGGTGCTCGACTCCAACCCGATCGAGCGCGAACGCGGCATCACCATCAAGGCGCAGTCGGTGTCCCTGCCGTACACGGCAAAGGACGGGCAGACCTACCACCTGAATTTCATCGACACCCCCGGGCACGTCGACTTCTCCTACGAAGTCAGCCGCTCGCTGGCTGCATGCGAAGGTGCGCTGCTGGTGGTGGATGCCGCGCAGGGCGTGGAAGCGCAGTCGGTGGCCAACTGCTACACCGCGGTGGAGCAGGGGCTGGAAGTGGTGCCGGTGCTCAACAAGATCGACCTGCCCACCGCCGATGTCGACCGCGCCAAGGCCGAGATCGAAGCGGTGATCGGCATCGATGCCGAAGACGCGGTCGCTGTCAGCGCCAAGACCGGTCTGAACATCGATCTGGTGCTGGAAGCGATCGTGCATCGCATCCCGCCGCCGAAGCCGCGGGAGACCGACAAGCTGCAGGCGTTGATCATCGATTCCTGGTTCGACAACTACCTGGGCGTGGTCTCGCTGGTGCGCGTGATGCAGGGCGAAATCAAGCCCGGCAGCAAGATCCTGGTGATGTCTACCGGGCGCACCCATCTGGTCGACAAGGTTGGCGTGTTCACCCCCAAGCGTAAGGAACTGCCTGCGCTGGGCGCCGGTGAAGTGGGCTGGATCAACGCGTCCATCAAGGACGTGCACGGCGCCCCGGTCGGCGACACCCTGACCCTGGCGGCCGACCCGGCGCCGCACGCCTTGCCCGGTTTTCAGGAAATGCAGCCGCGCGTGTTCGCCGGCCTGTTTCCGGTCGATGCCGAGGATTACCCGGATCTGCGCGAAGCGTTGGACAAGTTGCGCTTGAACGATGCCGCGCTGCGCTTCGAGCCGGAAAGCTCCGAAGCGATGGGCTTCGGCTTCCGCTGCGGCTTTTTGGGCATGCTGCACATGGAAATCGTGCAGGAGCGCCTGGAGCGCGAGTACAACCTGGACCTGATCAGCACCGCCCCCACCGTGGTGTATGAGGTGCTCAAGACCGATGGCACGGTCATCAACATGGACAACCCGGCCAAGTTGCCGCAGTTGAACCTGGTGCAGGAAATCCGCGAGCCCATCATTCGCGCCAACGTCCTCACGCCCGAGGAGTACATCGGCAACATCATCAAGTTGTGCGAGGAAAAGCGCGGCACCCAGATCGGCATCAACTACCTGGGCAGCCAGGTACAGATCAGCTATGAGCTGCCGATGGCCGAAGTGGTGCTGGACTTCTTCGACAAGCTCAAGTCGGTCAGCCGTGGCTATGCCTCGCTGGATTACCACTTCGTGCGGTTCGATGCCGGCCCGTTCGTGCGCGTGGACGTGCTGATCAACGGCGACAAGGTCGACGCGTTGTCGTTGATCGTGCACCGCAGCCACGCCGATCGTCGCGGCCGCGAGCTGTGCGAAAAGATGAAAGACCTGATTCCCCGGCAGATGTTCGACGTGGCGATTCAGGCCGCGATCGGCTCGCAGATCATCTCGCGCTCCACGGTCAAGGCGATGCGCAAGAACGTGCTGGCCAAGTGCTATGGTGGCGACGTTTCGCGCAAGAAAAAGCTGCTGGAGAAGCAGAAGGAAGGCAAGAAGCGCATGAAGCAGGTCGGCCGCGTGGAGATTCCACAGGAAGCCTTCCTGGCCGTCCTGCAGATGGACAAGTAGCAGGGATTCGGGATTCGTCATTCGGGATTGGCAACGGCTTGCCCATCCTCTTGCTCTTACTAATCCCCAATCTCAAATCTCGAATCCCGTTCCGAAGGAACATCAATGAAATGGTTTGAAATCATCCTGGTTGTCCTGACGCTGGGCAGCGGCTTCATCTGGCTGCTGGACAAGCTGTTTCTGGCCAAGCGCCGTGCGGCGCGTGCCGGGTTGCTGGACAGCGAGCCGGCGATCATCGATTACTCGCGCGCCTTTTTCCCGGTGCTGGCGGTGGTGCTGATCCTGCGCAGCTTCGTGGCCGAGCCGTACAAGATTCCGTCCAGCTCGATGATGCCCAACCTGCTGATCGGCGATTTCATCCTGGTCAACAAGTTCGCCTACGGCTTCCGTCTGCCGATCACCAATACCAAGTTCATTCCCACCGGCGAGCCCAAGCGCGGCGACGTGGTGGTGTTCAAGCCGCCGCACGCGCCGGACCAGAACTGGATCAAGCGCGTGGTTGGCCTGCCGGGCGACAAGATCGGCTTCCACGGCGATACGCTGTACATCAACGACAAGCCGATGCATTACACGGTCAAGGGCGAGTACATCGGCAAGGGCAAGGGCGCCGAGATGACCGGCACCACGCTTCTGGTCGAGGACCTGCCGGGCCGCACGCACACCGTGCTGGAATGGCTGGACCGCAACATGCCGGCCGGGCAGGGCGACTGGACCGTGCCGGCGGACAGCTATTTCGTGATGGGGGATAATCGCGACAACAGCGAGGACAGCCGGTTCTGGACCCAGACGCACTTTCTGCCGGAAGCCAATCTGCGCGGCAAGGCGTTCCTGATCTGGCTCAATTGCGAAGGGTGGTTCTGCAAGGGGAGTTTCGATCCATCGCGGATCGGGACTGGAATCCAGTAAATGCACGCACGGCGTGCCAGGGGAAGCACAATGAAGCGCAAGCAAAGCGGTATGACGTTGACGTCGTTCGTGGTGGTGCTGGCGGTAGTGGGGTTCGGTTTGTACATCGGGATGAAGCTGTTCCCGATGTATCAGGAATATTACGCAGTGCGTACGTCGATGAAGGGCTTGGCAAATGAAGCAGGCACTTCCGACATGGATCCGTCCAAGTTGCAGGACATGTTCTTCAAGCGCCTGTACATCAACTATTCTGAAAATGTCAAAAAGGAAGACGTCAAGTTCGAGCGGATCGAAGGCGGCTGGCGCATGAAGGTCAATTACGAAGTCCGCCGCGAGCTGGTTGGCAATCTGGATGTGGTCGGCAAGTTCGATACGGCACAGGATCTGACGAAGCGCGGTGTCGAATAGAACCTTCCAACGCGGTGATCCGATCGGGCACGCATTCGCCGATCCGGCTCTGCTCGCCCAGGCGCTGCGGCATCGCAGCGCCGGGACGCCGCATAACGAGCGATTGGAATTTCTCGGCGACGGCATCGTCAACCTGCTGATCGCCGAGGCGCTGTATCAACGGTGGCCCAAGGCCGACGAAGGCGCATTGACCCGTGCACGTGCCGAGCTCGTGCGCGAAGGTGCGCTGGCAGTGATCGGACGCACGTTAAACCTCGGCGAGCGCCTCACGCTGGGGCCAGGCGAGCTGAAGTCCGGAGGTCACCGGCGCGATTCGATCCTGGCCGATGCGGTCGAGGCGATCGTCGCAGCCATCTATCTGGACTGCGGTTTCGAGCGTTGCCGTGCAGTGGTGCTGCCGTGGTTCGAAGCGTCGCTGGCGGCATTGCCGGTGGGCAAGGCAGAAAAGGATCCCAAGACCCGGCTGCAGGAGTGGCTGCAGGCACGGCAACTGCCGCTGCCCAGCTACGCGCTGATCAGCGAGAGCGGCGACGAGCATGCCAAGCAGTTCCACGTCGCCTGCATTCTGGAGCAGCCCGTCGCCCGCGCCGAGGGCCAGGGCACTTCGCGTCGCCTCGCAGAGCAACAGGCGGCGACTCTTGTCATCGCACAACTGGATTCAAACACGTGAGCGAAACCTCTTCCCCCCACCGCAGCGGTAGCGTTGCGGTGATCGGCCGGCCCAACGTCGGCAAGTCCACCCTGACCAACGCCCTGGTCGGCGCGAAGGTCAGCATCGTCTCCAACCGGCCGCAGACCACGCGTCATCGGTTGCTGGGCATCGCCACCTTCCCAGAAGGGCAGCTGGTGCTGGTCGACACACCGGGCTTGCACCGCGAGCAGAAGCGCGCAATGAACCGGGTGATGAATCGCGCTGCGCGCGGCTCGCTCGAGGGCGTGGACGCGGCGGTCCTGGTGATTGAAGCCGGCCGCTGGGACGAGGAAGACACGCTGGCGTTCCGCGTGCTCAGCGACGCCGGCGTGCCGGTGGTGCTGGTGGTCAACAAGGTCGACCGGCTCAAGGACAAGACCGCGCTGTTCCCGTTCCTGGCCCAGGTCAGCGAGGGGCGCACCTTCGCCGCCGTGCATCCGGTGTCCGCGCTCAAGCGCAAGGGCCTGGACGCGTTGGTGGGCGACCTGCTCAAGCTGGTGCCCGAAGCCGAGGCGATGTTTGGCGAAGACGAGATCACCGACCGCAGCCAGCGCTTTTTGGCTGGCGAACTGGTGCGGGAACAGCTGATGCGTCAGCTCGGCGAAGAGCTGCCGTACGCCACCACCGTCGAGATCGAGCGCTTCGCCGAAGATGGCGCGCTGCTGCGCATCGGTGCGGTGATCTGGGTCGAGCGCGAAGGCCAGAAGGCCATCGTGATCGGCAAGGGCGGCACCCGTTTGAAAGAAATCGGCGGCAAGGCGCGCCTGCAGATGGAGCGCCTGTTCGGTGCCAAGGTGTTCCTGGAAACCTGGGTGCGCGTGCGCGAAGGCTGGTCGGACGACGAGGCTGCGCTGAAGGCGTTCGGCTACGAATGAGGCCGGGAAGGCCGGGACCCGGGACCCGGGACCAGGGTCCCGGGAAGAGCTGGATCAGGCAGGTGGTCTGCATACTGCGGGGGAGGCGGCTTTTCGCATTTTTCAGATTCGCGTGCTGCGCTGACGGCATTGGCTCGGCCCCCCGTCGCTACCCCGCGCGGCCCTCCGATGGCCGATCCGGTGCTTTTCCCGGGTCCCGGGTCCCGTGTCCCCGGTCCCGGCTCTTCCCCCCATGCTGATCGAGCACGAGCGCGGGTTCGTCTTGCACGTACGGGCCTGGCGCGAGACCAGCCTGCTGGTGGAAGTGCTGACCGAGCAGCACGGGCGGGTGGGACTGCTGGCGCGCGGTGTGCAGGGGCCGCGCAAGCAGGCGCTGCGCGCGGCCTTGCAGCCCTTGCAGCTGATCCAGTTTAGTGCCGTGCAGCGCGGCGAGCTGGCCCAGCTGCGCCAGGCCGAAGCGCTGGACACCGCGCCGCGACTGGTCGGCGACACCATGCTGGCTGGTTTTTATATCAGCGAATTGCTGCTGCGCCTGGCCCCGCGTAACGATCCGGTGCCCGAACTTTATGCCTGTTATGCGCAGGCACGTACTTACCTGGCGTCCGATCTGCCGTTGGCGTGGGGGCTGCGCCGGTTCGAGCGCGACGTGCTGGACGGGCTGGGGTTCGCCTTCGATCTGCAGCATGACAGCGACGGGCAGCCGATCGACCCGGCGGCGCGGTATCGGCTGGATCCGCAGGAGGGCGCCTTGCGCGTGTTGAGCGAACGGCTAGCCCAGGACCGCCGCGAAACCGTCACCGGTGCGGCGCTGCTGGCGCTGGGCGAAGACGTCATGCCGGATGCCGACGACATGCCAGGCCTGCGGCGCAGCATGCGCGGGGTACTGCTGCACCATCTGGGCGGGCGTGGTCTGAAATCCTGGCAAATGCTCGAGGACCTGGCGCGCCGCCGCTAATGGCGCGGAGTGCTGGAGGCCCATGCGTGATAGCGCTGGACAAAAGTCCAGCAGCGACCGGCGATCCCACGAGCCAGCAGCGAATTGAGCGAAGCGGGCGCTCGGAAAACCGGCAGACAGCACCCGTGCCCGTCGGTTTAGAAAGCCCTTCGCCTGCCCTCGACCACGAGCGCCACTCTCGTCACCGACATGGACCGGGCGAGCAGCAACTGCATATGCCCTGCGTCGAGCTGTAGATCATCCAGGCAGTCAAACGCCAGCAACTGGAGCCGGTGCTGCCTGCCATACGCAGCTCGATCGGCAGGACGACGATGCATCGACCGCGGCGGCGAGCCGGAAGCACACCGACGCCGGCGTCTGGCACACCTCCTCTGGCAAGGAGGTGCTGCGCTCGATTCGCTCAATGCAGCAATGCAGCCACCGCCGCGTGGAATTGGGTGCGTGCGGTCCGCGAGTGCGGGTCGCCACGCAGCAGGCGCACTGCGCCGGCAAGCCGCGCCGCGCCGACGAAGCCACAGCTGGCCTGCAACCGATGAAGATGGCTGCGCAGTGCCTGTTCGTCGCTGATCTGCAAGGCCGAATCCACCGCATCCCGGGTGCCCGGCAGCTCGGCCAGGAACAGCTCGCGCAGGGCATTGAGATGATGCTGCTGGCCGTTGAGCGCGCTCAGCGCAGCGGTCTCGTCCCAGTCGCTGGCGGCGATGTCCAGCACGCCCACCGGGGCCACGCTGTAGCGACCGCGTGCCAGGCCGCGCCGCACCGCCTGCAGCAGGCGCTCGGAGGTCAGTGGTTTGACCAGCATTTCCAGGAACCCGTCGGACTGCAGGCTGTGCTGCATCGACATGGTCGCGTCGGCGGTGTGCGCCAGTGCCGGCACGTCCGGGTGCAGCAGGCGCAATGCACGCAGTAGCCCGCTACCGGTGCCATCGGGGAGGTTGACGTCGATCAGCCAGAGGTCGTGGCGACGTTCGCGCGCGCGGTCGAGTGCGGAAGAAAGGGAATCGGCACAGTCGACCGTGGCCGGAAGACTTTCAAGCACAGCCTGCAAGAACCCGCGGCTGATCGGGTCGTCTTCCACCAGCAGTAGGCGTGGGTGGGGTTCCTGGCGTGTGGCCATGTTCATGCTGCCTCCTTGTCAGCGATGCCGCGTCCTGATTTGTCGCGCGCAGCGGAAGTTTGCCTGTGTTTGCGGGGCGCGACAATTGTTGCGCTGACCGGCGCGGCCTCCGTCGGTCGCATCTGCGACAATACGCACCCTTTTTGCCCGCAGCTTGTCGCCACGTGGCCAGAACCAGAAACCGTCTCGACCGTACCCCCTTCCAGACCGCGGTCACCGACCTGAGCCATGACGGCCGCGGGGTCGCCCGCCGCGACGGCGAGGGCGGCAAGGTCACCTTCATCAGCGGCGCCTTGCCGGGCGAGTTGGTGCGCGCCGAACCCACCGCCCGTAGCCGGCATTTCGATGAGGCCAAGACCGTGGAGGTGCTGGAGGCATCGCCGCAGCGGGTCACCCCGCGCTGCCCGCACTTTGGCGTCTGCGCGGGCTGCGTGTTGCAGCATCTGGAGGAGTCGCAGCAGATCGTGGCCAAACAGCGCGTGCTGATGGACAACCTGGAACGTATCGGTCACGTCACTCCGCAAGCCGTGCTGCCTGCGCTGACCGGCGACAACTGGGGGTATCGGCGCAAGGGCAGGTTCTCGGTGCGTCGCGTCGAGAAGAAGGACAAGACCTTGGTCGGCTTTCGTGAGCTGGACCCGCGGTTCGTGGCCGATCTGTCGATCTGCTACACGGTGATTCCGCAGATCGGCGAGAAGATCCCCTTGCTTGCCGCGCTGATCGAAGGCATGGACGGCAAGCGCGACATTCCGCAGATCGAATTCATCGCCGGCGACGATGCGGTGGCCTTGACCATTCGGCATATGCAGCCGCTCAGCGAGCGCGATCGCCAGGCCTGGGTCGCCTTTGCCCAGGAGCACGGCTTTGCGATTTTCCTGCAGCCCGGCGGGGTGGACAGCGTGCATCCGCTGTGGCCGCAGGACGTGCCGCTATCGTTCCGCTTGCCGCAGTGGGAGGTGGAACTGGCGTTCCGGCCGCTGGATTTCATTCAAGTCAACGCGTCGCTCAATCAGAAGATGATCGCCCATGCGGTTGCGCTGCTGGAGGCCAAGCCCGACGACCGCGTGCTGGACCTGTTCTGCGGCCTGGGCAACTTCACCCTGCCGCTGGCGCGCGTGGTGCGTGAGGTGGTGGGGGTGGAAGGCGACGCCGGACTTGTGGCACGGGCCAAAGAGAACGCCCAGCGCAATGGCCTGGACAATGCGCAGTTCCACGCCGCCGACCTGACCCAGGATCAGCGCAGCGCACCCTGGATGCGCCAGGGCTTTGACAAGCTGCTGCTGGACCCGCCGCGCTCCGGCGCCCTGGAAGTGCTGCAGCAGCTGCCGTTGAAAACGTTCGATCGCATCGTCTATGTGAGCTGCCACCCGGGCTCGCTGGCGCGCGACGCCGGCTATCTGGTCAACGAGCAGGGCTTCACGCTGGTTTCGGCAGGCGCGATGGACATGTTCCCGCACACCGCGCACGTGGAAAGCATTGCGGTGTTTGAGAGGCGGTGAATCAGGAGGAGGCAATCGGGAATCGTAACGGCGAACGGCTTATGCTTTTGCCATTCCCGACTCTCGATTCCCGATTCCCATGCCTGTAGAAATCGAACGCAAATTCCTGGTTACCGGCGATGGCTGGCGCGACGCCGCGCATGCGGTGATTCCGATGGCGCAGGGCTATATCAACGACCAGGCGGCGCTGCGCAGTGGCACGCAAAATGCCTCGGTACGGGTGCGGATTCAGGGCGAAAGCGCATTTCTCAATCTAAAATCGCGCGAGGTAGGGCATACGCGGCAGGAGTTCGAATATCCGATTCCACTGGCTGATGCACGCGCATTGCTGGCGCTGTGCGTAGGCGGCCTGATCGACAAACGCCGGCATCTGGTCGCCTACCAGGGACATGTGTGGGAAGTGGACGAATTCCTCGGCGACAACGCCGGCCTGATCGTGGCCGAGATCGAACTCGAACGCTCCGACGAAGCATTCGCCACGCCGGAATGGATTGGGACCGAAGTCACCGACGACGTGCGCTATTACAACCTGGCCCTGGCCTCGCATCCATTCAAGCAGTGGAAAGAGGATTTGTGATGCGGGATCTGGACTCGCAAAGGCGGACACGCAGCCCGGTGCCTTGGAGGCCTGATGCGTGAGGTGGATCGCTGATGCGTAGAACAGATGAGTGCGCGGCGCCAGGCCGCCTTGCAATGCTTGATCATCGCTCCCCGGTTTCGGCACTGGCGAACGCTTTGCGATTGCAGAATCCCGTCTATGCTCTGCCAATCCCAATCCCACAAACGAATCCCAGCTCATGCGCATCGACATCTGGTCCGACGTAGTGTGCCCCTGGTGCTGGATCGGCAAACGCCGTTTCCAGGCCGCCCTTGCGGCACTTGGCCCGCAGGCGCCAGCCTTGGACATTCATTACCACGCGTTCCAGCTTGATCCGGATGCCGGCCTGGAGCCCACGCCATTGCGCGCGGCCCTGGCGTCGAAGTTCGGCGGTACGGCACGCGTCGAACAGATCCTGGCGCAGACCCAGGCCACCGCGCAGGCGGAAGGCTTGCCGCTGGATTTCCGCCGTGGGCAGGTGCAGGTCAGCACGCTGCGTGCGCATCGTTTGATCTGGCTGGCCAGCCACGAGGGCGATGTGGATGCGGTCATGGAAGCGCTGTTCCATGCGCATTTTGCCGAAGGCCAAAACGTGGGCGCGCCCGACACGCTGGTGCGTGCCGGTGAGGCCGGTGGCCTTACGGCGGCGCGTGTGCAGGCGATGCTGGAATCGGACGAAGGCACCGTCGAGGTGCAAGCGCAGCTAGCGCAGGCCGCCGCGTTGGGCATCCGTGCAGTGCCCAGTTTCGTGATCGACGGCCGTGCGCTGATCCAGGGCGCGCAACCGCCGGAAAGTTTTGCGCAGGCGCTGCTGCAATTGGCGGCCGAATCGACGCCAGTCGGCGGGCCCGATGCCTGCGGGCCTGACGGCTGCCCGGTGTGACCCGCATGCCTGCCGCATGCCCCGGCACGTGCGCGATGGCATGACACTGCCCGACCGCGCACAGACGATCGCCGTGATCGGCGCCGGGCTGGCGGGGTTGGCCTGCGCGCAGCAACTGCAGATGGAAGGCCATGCAGTGACGGTGTTCGATCAGGCGCAGACCCCGGGCGGCCGCATGCGCCACTACAGCGCCGAGCAGTGGCAATGCGATCACGGAGCGCAGTATTTCACCGCGCGCGATCCTGCATTTGCAGCGGTCGTGGATGCCTGGATCGATGCGGGTATTGCCGCGCCCTGGCAGGCGCGCATCGCAAGCTGGGACGGCACGCAGTTGCGCCGATCCCAGCACGCGCTGATGCGCTATGTGGGTGTGCCCGAGATGACCGCGCCGGCGCGTACGCTTGCCGCGCAGCTGGATGTGCGTCTGAGTGCCGAGGTGCGCGCGCTGCGGCGCAGCCGGCAGGGATGGCGCCTGTCGGTGTCGCAAGCCGCTGCAGAGCATCTGTTCGATACGGTGTTGCTGGCCGTCCCGGCGCCGAGTGCGGCTGGGTTACTCGCGCAGGCTGCGCCTGCGCTGGCGAGGATTGCCGAGCAGGTGCGCATGCAGCCTGCGTGGGCGGTGATGGCGCACTTCGATGCGCCCATCGATCCGGGCTACGACGCGCTGTTCGTCAACGCCGGCGCGTTACGCTGGGTGGCGCGCAACTCCAGCAAGCCCGCGCGTGCGGGTGCGGAGACCTGGCTGGCGCATGCAACGGCCGAGTGGAGCCAGGCGCAGTGCGATGCCATGCCTGGGCACGTCAGCGCCAGCCTGGTGCCGGAGCTTGCAGCGCTCGGGTTGCCAATGCCGCAGTCCTGCGATGCTTTTTTTTGGAAGGTTGCCAGCAGCGACCCGGCATTGCAGCTTGGCTGCGTCTGGGATGCGCAGCTGGGCTTGGGCATGTGCGGCGACTGGCTGGCCGGCGGCAAGGTGGAGGGCGCATGGCAGAGCGCAATGGCGTTGGCCCGGCGCGTGTCTGCCGGCGATGTGCTGTACAGCGCTGGCCACTGACGCTGTGCCGGGCAGCGCAGAACTAAAGGGCAGTGCGATGCAAGTCCATACCGCGGTCATGGCAGTCGTTGGTGCATGCGTTGCCGGTGATTCGAGTGTTTTTTTCGGGTCCAAGGCATGCCCATGCGCCGCGTCGGCACGGACGCGCCCATGCGCCCCGCATCATCGGGCGTCACTTTGATGCATGATTCCAGCGCACTTGTCGCGCAAACCACCCCACAAACGCCGGCCCATACGCTGCGTTTGGTTCTGGGCGACCAGCTCAATCCGCAACACAGCTGGTTCGCGACGCGCGATGCAGGCGTGGTCTATGTATTGATGGAAGTGCGGCAGGAAACCGACTACGTGCTGCATCACGCGCAGAAGGTCCTGGCGATCTTCGCGGCCATGCGCGCGTTCGCTGCCGGCCTGCGGCGTGCCGGGCATCGGGTGCGCTATGTGACGATCGACAATGCCAGCAACCGGCAGTCGATCCCGCACAACCTCGAGGCGTTGATGGCGCATTACCGCGCCGGCCATCTGGAGTACCAGGCCCCAGACGAATGGCGGCTGGACGAAGCACTACAGCACTGGAGCGCCGCGCAGCCCTTTGCCACGCGCATGCTCGGCAGCGAACATTTTTTGACCGCACGCAGTGAAGTCGCCGGCTGTTTTCGCGCCGGCAGCCCGTGGCGCATGGAAGTGTTTTATCGGCGCATGCGGCGCCAGCATGGCATCCTGCTCGATGCCGCGGGCGAGCCGGAAGGCGGGCGCTGGAACTTCGATCACGACAACCGTGCGCCGTGGCCGGGCGACCCGCCTGCCCCACAGGATTGGCGCACGACCCACGACCACAGCGCGCTGTGGCGCACGATCGAAGCCGCCGGGGTGCGCAGTTTTGGCGCACCGAATGCGCACGCCCTGCCATGGCCGCTGGATCGCGACGAAGCCTTGCAGCATCTGGACGCTTTCATCGCGCATGCATTGCCCAATTTCGGCCGCTACGAAGATGCGATGAGCACGCGTAGCCCGCGCCTGTTCCATTCGCTGCTTTCGTTCGCGCTCAACGTCAAGATGCTGCACCCGCGCGAAGTGATCGCGCGCGCCGAAGCGGCATGGCGGCAAGGGCATGCGCCGTTGGCGGCGGTGGAAGGCTTCATCCGGCAGATTCTGGGCTGGCGCGAGTACGTGCGCGGTGTGTATTGGTCGCAGATGCCCGGCTATGCGGACTCGAATCATCTCGATCAGCATGCAGCGCTGCCACACTGGTTCTGGGACGGGCAGATCGGCATGCGCTGCCTGGCAGATGCGATCGGCAATTCGTTGGCCAATGCGCATGCGCATCACATCCAGCGGCTGATGGTGATCGGTAATTTTGCGCTGCTGGCGGGGCTGGACCCGCAGGCGCTGCATCGCTGGTACCTGGGCGTGTATATCGACGCCTTCGAGTGGGTGGAGCTGCCCAATACGGTGGGCATGAGCCAGTTCGCCGATGGCGGCCTGCTCGGCAGCAAGCCGTATATCAGCGGTGCGGCCTATATCGATCGCATGAGCGATTACTGCGGTGGTTGCCGGTATCAGCGCAAGTTGCGGGTCGGGCCGAACGCCTGCCCGTACAACGCGTTGTACTGGGACTTTCTGCAGCGCCAGCGCCTGCTGTTGGGCGCCAACGAACGCCTGGCGCTGCCGTACCGCCAGCTCGACGGTATGGCCCCCGAAGTGCTGGCACAGGTGCAGGCCCAGGCCGCGCATTGGCGCGCCCACCTCGAGGTGCTGTAAGCCTGCCCGCCGCGCCCGCAGGGCACGCACCTGAATGCGCGATCTGACGCTGCCACGCGCATCTGCGACAATGCCGCGCTGCGCCACCGTGGCGCCTGGCCCGGGAGTCCCCAACATGCTTCTGATCGGCGTTGCCGGTACCGAACTCAGCGCGCAGGAACGCGATTGGCTGCAGCACGATGCGGTTGCCGGCGTGGTGCTGTTCAAGCGCAACTTCGCCTCGCGCACCCAGGTGGCCGAGCTGTCGGCTGCCATTCGCGCCGCCGCGCCGCGCCCGGTGCTGGTCTGCGTGGACCAGGAAGGTGGGCGCGTGCAGCGGTTTCGCGAAGGATTCAGCGCGCTGGCGCCGCTGCAAAGCTTCGGTGCGCAGTACGCGCAAGACCCGGAGTCTGCACTGGCCGCCGCGCGCGCGCATGCGCAGTTGATGGCCAGCGAGGTCCGCGCCAGCGGCGTGGACCTGAGCTTTGCCCCGGTGGTGGACCTGGGGCGCGGCAACCGCGCCATCGGCGATCGCGCCTTCAGCGACGACCCGCAGATCGTGGCCACCTTCACGCGTGCTTATGTGCAGGCGCTGCACGGCGCCGGCATGGCCGCCACGCTCAAGCATTTTCCCGGCCACGGCACCGTGCTGGAAGACACCCATGTCGACCACGCCAGCGACCCGCGGCCGCTGGAGGTGCTGCAGGCCGAAGACCTGGTGCCGTTCGTGGCGGGGATCGAGGCCGGCGCCGACGCCGTGATGATGGCGCACGTGGTCTACCCGCAGGTCGCGCCGGAGCCGGCCGGCTATTCGCAGCGCTGGATCGAGCAGATCCTGCGCGGCCAGATGGGCTTCCGCGGCGTGGTCTTTTCCGACGACATCGGCATGGCTGCCTCGTTCAGTGCCGGCGGTGTGGCGGGCCGGGTGCATGCGCATCTGGATGCCGGCTGCGACGTGGTGCTGGTGTGCCATCCGGAGCTGGTCGCCGAATCGCTGCAGGCCGTGCAGGGCCGCAGCCTCAATACCGCTGCATTGATCGGCCTGATCGGCCGCGGCGCACTAGGCTGGGATGGCCTGCTTGCCGGCACCGACGCCTCATTTACCACTCCTCCTTCTGCCCATTTCGGAACAACTGCCTGATGTCCACGCTCACCATTTCCCAGGCCCTGGCCCAAGCCGATCTGCTGGTCGACCGTCCGGCCATCGATGCCGCCGTTGCCACCATCGCCGATGCGATCGCACGCGACTATGCCGGCGAAGTGCCGGTGTATCTCACCATCATGCACGGTGCGCTGCCGTTCTCCGGCCAGCTGGCGCTGGAGCTGGGCGCACGTGGCCAGGACCTGCAGTTCGATTACCTGCATGCCACCCGTTACCGCGGCGAAACCACCGGCGGCGAACTGGTGTGGAAGCACCGCCCGGCCACCGCATTGTTCGGCCGCCGCGTGATCCTGGTCGACGACATTCTCGACGAGGGTTACACGCTGCAGGGCGTGCGCCAGTGGTGCCTGGAGCAGGGCGCCACCGACGTGCGCGTGGCGGTGTTGACCGTCAAGCGGCACGACCGGTGCGTGCCGGGCGTGACTGCCGACTACGTGGGCGTGGAAGTGCCCGACCGTTACGTATTCGGCTTCGGCATGGACGTCAACGAGCAGTTGCGCGGCATTCCTGCCATCTATGCGATGAAGCAGTAACGCTGCAAATCCATGCCCGCATCGTTGCGGGCAGATCGGCGCGCACGCCTGCGCGCCCCATCATGTCTTTCGCTGCAGAGGTCGGTTGTGTCCGCAAATTCCATCGCATTGGCCGTCATCGGCGGCACTGGTGTCTACAAGCTCGCGCAGCTGGACGATGTGCAGTCGCACGACGTCGAAACGCCCTATGGCGCGCCGTCCGGGCCGATCCGCGTCGGCATGCTGCTCGGCCATCGCGTCGCCTTCCTGGCACGCCATGGCGAAGGCCACTCGCTGCCGCCGCACAAGGTCAATTACCGCGCAAACATCGCTGCATTGCAGCAAATCGGCGCCTCGCGCGTGCTGGCGCTCAACACCGTGGGGGGTATCACCGAACAGTTTGGCCCGCGCGTGTTGGCGTGCCCGGATCAGTTGATCGATTACACCTGGGGCCGCGTGTCCACCTTCTGCGAAGAGCCCGGCAGCGAGGTACAGCATGTGGATTTCGGCCATCCGTATTCGCCGATGTTTCGCAGCAAGGTCATTGCGGCAGCCAAGGTGACCGGCGTCACGCTGGTGGCCGGCGGCTGCTACGGCGCAACGCAGGGACCACGACTGGAAACGGTTGCAGAGATCGCACGCATGCGTCGCGACGGCTGCGATCTGGTGGGCATGACCGGCATGCCCGAAGCGGGCCTGGCGCGCGAAAAAGGCCTGGAATATGCGTGTTTGGCGATCGTGGCCAACTGGGCGGCCGGCTGTGGCGACGCGCTGGAAATCACCATGGCCGAAGTCTTGGCCAACGTCGATGCGGCGTCGTCCGGGCTGCCCGAGCTGATTGGCGAACTTGCACGCGGGTGATTGTCATCGGGGCATAAGCTTTGCATACTCGGCGCGTACGCACCGCCGTACACCACCCATTAATTATTGCAAAGGTCTCGCATCACCATGCCGAACGGTACCGTCAAGTGGTTCAACGACGCCAAGGGATTTGGCTTCATCTCACCGGAGGACGGCAGCGCCGATGTCTTCGCGCACTTCTCCGCGATCAATTCCAAGGGCTTCCGCAGCCTGCAGGAAGGCCAGCGCGTCAGTTATGACGTGACCCAGGGCCCCAAGGGTGCCCAGGCTTCGAACATCACGCCGGTCGAGTAATCTGACTCGATTGTGCGGTTGAAAAACCCCGCCACGGCGGGGTTTTTTTTGCGCCGGTTGTGCGCGGGCAGCAATAGCCAAACAGAGCAGGGACGATGCAACGAGCATTACGTATTGCAGTGGTGGGCTACGGAACCGCGGGGCAGGCATTGGCCGTGCTGCTGGGCGCCGATGGGCATCAGCTGGAGGTATTCGAGCGCGCAGCTGCACCCGGGCCGGTGGGCGCCGGTTTTCTGCTGCAACCCAGCGGGTTGCAGGTGCTCTGGAACATGGGCTTGCTGCCGCAGGCGCTCGCGCATGGCGCGCCGGTGCGCCGCTTGTATGGCGACACGCCGCGCGGGCGCGCGGTGATGGACATGCAGTACCGCGATCTGGATACGCGCCTGATGGGTGTGGGCATGCAGCGCGGCGCGTTGTTTACGCTGCTGCGCGAGGCCTGGCCGCAGCACGCGCAACTGCATGTGGATACGCAGATCACCGCGATCGATCACGCGGGCGTGCGCGTGCAGGATCAACGTGGGCAGTGGCATGGCCCCTTCGATCTGATTATCGCCGCCGATGGCTCGGCTTCCACGTTGCGTGCGCAGGCACAGGGAACGCAGCTGGATCGGGTGTATCCATGGGGGGCGCTGTGGTGCCTGTTGCCGCGCGAAGACTGGCCGTTTGTAGACGAATTGCGCCAGCGCTATATCGGCGCACGCAAGATGATCGGCCTGTTGCCGGTGGGCACGCGCCCGGGCGACGACACGCCGCGGCTGAGTTTTTTCTGGAGCCTGCCGTGCAGCGATTTCGTTGCGTGGGAACAGCGCGGCATTGCCGCCTGGCGCGATGAGGTGGCGCAGATGTGGCCAGAGGCGCATGCGCGGCTTGCCACGGTGCAGGTGCATGGTGCTCTGGCGCGCGCGAGCTATCGCGATGCGGTGGTGTCGCGCTGGCATCGCGGCCGTTTCGTGCTTGCAGGCGATGCCGCGCATGCGATGAGCCCGCAGTTGGGGCAGGGCGTGAACATGGCGCTGCTGGATGCGTTGGCGATGCGCGATGCCTTGCGCGCCAGCGCCGATCTGGACGCTGCCTTGCAGCGCTACCAGCGCGAACGCCAGGCGCACGTGGCGATCTATCACCGCTGGAGCCGCTGGCTGACGCCGCTGTTCCAGTCCGAACGCGATCTGTGGGCACATGGCCGCGACCTGCTGCTACGCCCGATGGGGCGCGTGCCGGGCGGGCGCGGGCACATGCTGCGCGTGCTCAGCGGCACCCAGCATGGCTGGTTCGGCAAGCTGGCGCTGGCGCCGGAATTCGTCGAGGCTTTGGCGCGACCAGTCGCGCGGCTGGCCGACGCTAACGCCGAAGCAGCTGCGCAGTCGTAGCATCGGCCGGTGCGTGCGTCATTGGCTAACGCACCGGCAGTGCCAGCGCATCGCCTTCCACGCAGGCAACCAGGCGCTCGCCTTCGGCCAGCGTCGGCACGATGCCTGCGGTGAACTGCGAGAACGCCGGCAGGATGGTGACGCGCTCGCGCAACCAGAACGCCGGCCAGCGCCGCGACAGCCCCGGTAGCTTGGCCAATGGATGCAGATGCCCGCACAGCACGTGGCCGCTGGGATGCGGCAACGGGTCGTGGCGCAGCACGAACGGGCCATCTTCGACCTGTTCGCCGGCCGCTTCGATGTGCAACTCCGCACCGGCCAGGGCGCGGTCGTGATTGCCGCGAATGGCGATCACGCGTAACGCGCAATGCCGTTCGCGCCATGCGCTCCAGCGTCGGTGCCAGGCCGCGCGTGGGGCAGGGCCGTGCAAGAGGTCGCCCAAAATCCATAGCGCCTGGACATCGCGTTGATCGAGCAACGCATCCAGCCGCTCCAGATCGTGCGCGGTGCCGCCGGCCGGCAAGCCGATGCCGGCACGTCGGAACACATCGGCCTTGCCCAGATGCAGATCGGCGATCAACAGCGCACGTTGTGCCGGCCGATACAACGCGCGTTCGCCGAGCAATTCCACGGTTTCGCCGGCCAGCTGCAGCTGCACGCTATCGCCCATGCTTGCGCTCCAGTTGTTGGGCAGCGCGCAAGACGCGGGCCTTCCAGTCTTCGGTACTCAGTTGCCCACGCACGCGTTCTGCCCACAGCGGAAACGATAATGGTGTGAGGCTGCGCGGTTTGCACAGGCGCAACGCGCGGCGCGCGCAGTCTTCCAGCGCATGTGCAAGCCGCGCCAGTTCGAGCTGGCCTTCGAACACTTCGCGTTCGGCCTGGGCGAGCAGCAGGTGATCGGGGTCGAAGCGTTGCAATACGTCGTACAGCAAGCCGCTGGAGGCCTGCAGCTGACGCAGGCTGCGCGGCGCACGGCCAGGCAACGAGGGCGACAACAATCCCGCCACGCGCGCGATCTCGCGAAATTGCCGGCGCGCCAACTCGCCCAGATTGAGGCTGTCGCGCAGATCGTCGAACAGGCCCACCGGCGAGAGCAGGGCTTGCAGTACATCGGCATCGATGTCGACATCCTGCGCCGGCGACAGCACAAATCCATAGTCATTGGCAGCGAAGCTGAAGGTATTGCGTTGGCGCCGGCCCCAGCGTGCCGCGAGCAACGCGGCCAGGCCTTCGTTGACCTGCCTGCCGGCGAAGGGGTAGACGAAGACGTGGCGGCCGTCGCGCGCCTTGACGCTTTCCACCAGCAGATGGTCCGGCCCAGGCAGCGAAGAAAGCGAGCCTTGCAGGTGCAGCAACGGCGCCAGTGCCTGCATCTCCGGCGCATCGCCAGGGTCGGCGAACACCGCTTCCACCTCGCGGCCCAGCGCCGACGACAACGGCATGCGCCCGCCCATCCATTTCGGCACCACGCCACTGCCGCCCTTGGCCACGCGCACGTAGGCGGTCATGTCTTCCAGGCGCACCAGTTCCAGCAGGCGGCCGGCGAACTGGAAGCGGTCGCCGCGGCGCAGGCGGCCGATGAATTGTTCTTCCACCGCGCCCAGCCGCCCGCCGCGCAGGAACTGCACGCGCACGCTGCCGTCGCTGGTGATCGTGCCGATGGACAGCCGGTGCCGCAGCGCGACGCGTCGGTCGATCACGCGGTACAGACCCTCGTCGTCGCGCACCACCTTGTGGAAGTCCGGGTAATGCGCCAGCGCGCTGCCGCCTTGCACGATGAAATCCAGCACCGCGTTCCAGGTGGTTTTCTCCAGCGCGGCGAAGGCATCGGTACCGCGCACTTCCTCGAACAACGCATCGGCGTGGAAGCCGCCGCCGAGGGCGAGGGTGACGCAGTGCTGCGCCAGTACGTCCAGCGACAACCGTGGCGGTGGACGCGCTTCGATATGGCCGTGCACCAGCGCGCGACGTGCCGCGGCGTATTCGACCAATTCCAGCGCATGCGAAGGCACGCACACCACGTGCCCGGATTCGCCGGGGCGATGGCGTGCGCGCCCGGCGCGTTGCAGCAGGCGCGCGATGCCTTTCGGGCTGCCGACCTGCAGCACCTGATCCACGGCCGGGAAGTCGACGCCCAGATCCAGGCTGGAGGTGGCGACCACGCAGCGCAGGCTGCCGTCGGCCAGCCCGCGTTCGGCGGCCGCGCGTAGCGATGGATCCAGCGAGCCGTGATGCAGCGCCAGCGTGGTCAACTCCTCCGGCCACACCGCGCTCAAGGCCTGATGCCACAACTCGGCCTGCGCGCGCGTATTGGTAAACACCAGGCTGGTGCGCTGTTGCATGATCTTTTGCAGCACGCGCGCCAGTTGCGCCAGACCAAGGTGGCCTGCCCAGGGAAAGCGCTCGCCACTGTCCGGCAGCAAGGTTTCAAGCGTCATGGTGCGCGGTTTGACGCCGGAGACCAGCGCCGCCTCGGGGCAATGCGGCAACAGCACATCGCGTGCCTGCGATAAGTTCCCAAGCGTCGCCGACAGCCCCCAGATGCGCAGGTGCGGCGTCCATCCGCGCAAGCGCGCAAGACACAATTGCAGCAACACGCCGCGCTTGTTGCCCAGCAGCTCGTGCCATTCGTCGACGATCACACAGCGCAATGCCGACAGCTGCGGCGCGGTATCCGGATACGACAATAGCAATGCCAGCGATTCGGGCGTGGTGACCAGCACGTCGAGCTTGCCGCTGCGTGCCAGCCGCTTGTCGCGCGCGCTGGCATCGCCGGTACGCAGGCCCACCTGCCAATCCAGCCCCAATGCGTCCACCGGCTCGCGCAGCGCGCGTGCGGTGTCGGCGGCCAGTGCACGCAGTGGCGTGATCCACAACACTTGCAGATTGCGTTGCGGCTGGCGGCGCGCAGGGGAGGTGGGTTTGCCCGGTTTGCGCGGGGATTTGCGCCCACGCGCGGCCAATGCCTCCAGTAACGGCCCGCCAAATGCCGCCAGCGTCTTGCCGCTGCCGGTGGGCGTATGCAGCAGGCCCGATTCGCCGTCGAGATAGCGCTTCCACACATCGCGTTGAAACGGCAGTGGCGCCCAGCCGCGCTGCGCGAACCAGGCACGCCACTGTTGCAGTGGCGTGCCATACGTGTGCTGCGTGACGCTCACCGCGCCAGTGCCTGCAGGGTGCTCAGATGATCGGCTTCGGCCATCGGCTTGTCGTGACGCCAGCGCAGGATGCGCGGGAAGCGCACCGCGATGCCGGACTTGTGCCGCGCGCTGCGGTTCACCGCTTCAAATCCCAGCTCGAACACATGATGGGCGGTGACCGCGCGCACCGGGCCGAAGCGCTCGGTGGTGTTGGCACGGATCCAGCGATCCAGTTGAAGAATTTCCTTGTCGTCCAGGCCCGAATAGGCCTTGGCGATCGGCACCAGTTGGCCCTCGTGCCATAGCCCGAAGGTGTAGTCGGTGTAGAGCGTGCTGCGTCTGCCGTGGCCGGCCTGCGCGTACAGCAGCACCGCGTCGATGGTCAGTGGGTCGATCTTCCATTTCCACCAATCGCCGCGACGGCGACCGGATTGATACACCGAACTGGCGCGCTTGAGCATCAGCCCCTCCACGCCGCGTTCGCGCGCTTCCACGCGCACGTGCGCTGCGGCCTGCCAATCGCTGACCTGCACCAGCGGCGAGGCAACGATGCGCGGATCTGCCAGCGTGGCGAGCACGCCTTCCAGCAGTGCGCGCCGCTCCTGCAACGGGCGCTCGCGCAGGTCTTCGCCCGCCAGTTCCAGCAGGTCGTAGGCCACCACGCGCGCCGGTGCGGCGGCCAAGGTCTTGGGCCCGGGCTTGAGCCGCTGGATGCGCGTCTGCAACGCGGTAAACGGCATTGGCAGGGGCTGTTCGGGTTGCCAGGCCAGCAGCTCGCCATCGATGACGGTGCCGTCCGGCAATTGCAGTGCGGCGTGTTCGATTTCGGGGAAACGTCCATCCAGACGCTCTTCGCCGCGCGACCACAGCGCCGCTTCGCCGGCGCGGCGAATCAGCTGCAGGCGGATGCCGTCCCATTTCCATTCCAGCAGCCAGTCGTCGATGGGGCCCAGCGTGTCGACCTCCGCTTCCAGCGGCGATGCCAAAAAGAACGGATAGGGCTGCTGGCGGTCGCCGGGCAGTTCTTCGCTGGTCAACAGGTCTGCAAGATAGGTTGGATGCGGCCGCCAACTGCCGAGCATGCGCTGCGCAATGCGCGCGATATCCACGCCCGACAATTCGGCCAGCGCCTGCTGCACGAGCCGTTGCGACACCCCAACCCGCAATGCGCCGGTCAGCAGCTTGTTGAACACCAGCCGCTCGTCGAAGGCCAGGCTGCGCCACGCCTGCACGATGCAGGCCTTGCGGACTTGCACGTCCTGGTTGGCGATCGGCAGCAGCCGCTGTTCGATCCATTCTGCCAATGGCAGATCGGCCGCCTCGGCGACCGGGTCGTCCAGCAGCAAGGCCAGGGTTTCGGCCAGATCGCCGACATGGTCGTAGCTGTCGGCGACCAGCCAATCGGCAACGCCGGCGGTGTCGGTGATCCATTCACGCAGTTCGCCGCTGCTGGCAATGCGCATGCGCGCGCTGGCCACCTTGCCACCGGCCAGCAGATACAGCGCCCATGCCGCGTCCAGCGCGGGCGCATCGCGGAAATACGCAACCAGCGCAGCGCGCTTGTCGAGCGTGCCGGTGCTGCGGTCCAGGGTGCGGTACAACGCCGCGAAACGCTTCACGGCAGCGCCTGTGTCGCTGCGCGCCTGTCGGCAGCACGCAGCTCCAGTGCGCGTCGGGTAAACGCGGCAAGCACGCGTGGGCGCCGCAGCGGTCGCGGTGGGCCGATGGTGGCCGCTGGCGCGTTGCGATGCACGCAAAACGCCAAGGCATGACGGCGGAACGCGAGCGCGCCGCTCAAGCGAATGCGCGGACGCGCGCGAACGTAACGACGTGCGGGCAGCGGGTTCATTCCTCGGCTCCGAAATCGGTGCGGAAGGCTTCTGCTGCGACGCCGCGTTCCCGCAAGTGTTGGATCAATGCATCGGTATTGCCATGGGTGGCAATGACGCGCTGCGCGCCGGTTTCTTCGATGGTGCGCAGCAGATCGGGCCAGTCGGCATGGTCGGAGACCACAAAGCCCCGATCGTAATTGCGCCTGCGGCGATTGCCGCGGATGCGCATCCAGCCGGAGGCAAAACCCTGCTGTGCGCTGCGAAAACGGCGGATCCAGGCGCTGCCGGCCGCCGATGGCGGCGCGATGACCAATTGCCCGGCATAGTCGGCGCCGCGCGCATGCTCGCTGACCGGCTGGGTATCCAGCATCGGGATGCCCGCCTGGCGATAGACCTCCACACCCGCCGCGACCGCGCCATGCAGCAATGCCGGCTGCGTCTCCCACGCGCGCAATTCGGCCAATACGCGCTGCGCCTTGCCCAGCGCATAGCAGTACAGGATGGCCGCTTCGCCGCGTTCGGCGCATTCGCGGCGCCAGGCAGAAATATCGGCCGCAACCTGGGAGGTGTCGGGCCAGCGGTACACCGGCAGGCCGAAGGTCGCTTCGGTAATGAAGGTGTCGCATGGCACCACTTCGAACGGCTTGCAGGTGGGGTCGGGTTGGCGCTTGTAGTCGCCGGAGGCGACCCAGACCTCGCCATCCACTTCGATGCGCACCTGCGCCGATCCCAGCACGTGTCCGGCCGGATGCAGCGACACGCGCGCACGCCCCAACTGAAACGCTTCAGCGTCCGCATGCGTGTGATAGACCTGTTCGCCCAGACGCCATTGCAGGATGGACAGGCTCTCGCGCGTGCAGTGGTACTCGCCCATGCCGCTGCGGGCGTGGTCGCCGTGACCATGCGTAATCACCGCGCGCGGCACCGGCCGCCACGGGTCGATATGGAAATCGCCTTGCGGGCAATACAGGCCCTCCGGCCCGAGCACCACCAGATCGCCGCGTGTGTGAGATGTCTCATCGTTGCCGTTGCGCATGCGGCAACTCTGGCCAAGCCGGTGTGCAGATCCTGAGAATGGGAACCGCGTGCGGCGGTGCCTTCGCGCGGCGCGCGCTTACCGGCAGGTGCCACTCCCTCGCGAGCAGCCGCCGGACGGGCGTGGACGGTGCGAGGAGGCTACGGGTGCACGTGGCACATACCAATGAACTCACCGCCACGTTCGTCCGGCAGTGCGCGTTTAGAGTGTTGGCGGCCGCGTGGATCGTGGACGCCTCAGAGCGGCCAACAAAACGTAGCGAGCGGCCGTCAGGTGGCGTGGACGCTACGAAGGAGCCGCGGTGTACGCGTGGTACATGCCGATTCCGAGCACCGGCCGCGCCCGCCTGGCCGCTGCGCAGTCGTTTTGTCAGCTGTTCTCAATGCCGCGTACGCCGCCCGGGCGAACGCACCGCGCTCGCTTCCACCGCCAGGGTGAAGCCGCGTTCTTCGCCGCCGTGCATGGCGCCGACATCGACCACCTGGCGACGGATCTCCTCGCCCTTCCCGTTGCGCACCACCACCACCACCGTGTATTCCCACGGATCGCCGTCGGCCGGGTGGCGGATGGTGCCGTCGACCTTGAGCGGCACGATCGGCGCCGGCTGCGCGTGTTGCGCAGCCGCCGAATCGAAGCGCAGGTGGTGCTTGCACGCAGGGCAGACGCTGGCGCTTTCCAGGATCGTCGCCTTGCAGTGCGGGCAGCTGCGCGTGGCGCCGGGCGTGCCCGGGCGAGGTGCACTCATGTGGCGTCGCTGTCTCCGCTGACCACTGGCTTGCTGGCAGTGACCGGCTTGCCGCCATCATCGCCCCAGCCGAAATCGGCCTGGCCGCGCATGCGCGCACCCGAGGCCACCGTGAGGCTGCCGGCCTTGACATCGCCGACCAACACACCGGACGTCTGCAGTTCGACCTGCGCGGCAGATTCGATGTTGCCCTCCAGCTCGCCGGCGATGATCACCTTGTTGGCGCGCACGCCGCCATTGAGCTTGGCGCCGCGTTCGATGGTCAGATCGCCCTTGACGTTGACATCGCCCTTGAAGCGGCCGGCCAGACGCACATGGCCGGCGCCTTCGATCTTGCCTTCGATGCTGATGTCGGCAGCGATCAGCGACTCTTTCGCTTCGCTGTGACGCTGCGTGGCCACAGCTGCCGGCGCGACGCTGGGCGCTGCGGCGGCGGGCACCGGCGGCGCGGGGCTGGCCTCGGCGGTGAAGAGCCTGCCATCGGCCGCAGGAACCTCGGGGGTGACCGGAACGCCGTCTTTCTTATTGGGACCTTGATCGCGCCACATCGACATCGGACTGCCTCGCTTTAGGGGTCGAGGCCGACTATCGCTGCGCAACTGGATCTTTTGTGTGACGAACTCCGCAAACCGGGATGGACGGCGCGCGTTACGAAGCTGTCGGCAAACGCTGCGAGCAGCCGTCAAGTGGGTGCGCGCGGCGCACCAGGGCCACAGTCTCCGCGTGCTACCTCCCGGCTTCGGGCGCGGCCGCGCCTGGCTGCCCGCCGTGGCCTTGTCAGCTGCCTTCAGTCCGCACTGTCTGTAGCAGCACCGTATCGCTCGACCCGGTTGCGCCCAGCATGCTTGGCACGATACAGCGCTGCGTCGGCTTTCTGGATCAGGCTCGCACCCTGTTCGCCATCGGCAGGGAAGCTGGCCACGCCGATCGAGGCAGTCACCTTCGGCAAGGCGCGCGCACCGTCGCTGACCGCCAGCGCGGCGATGTAACTGCGAATCTGCTCGGCCACGCGCATGGCTTCTTCGCCATCGGCTTCGGGCAGAAGGACGGTGAATTCCTCACCGCCGTAGCGGCATGCCACATCCTCGGCGCGCAGGCGGGTCAGCAGCAATTCGCCCACCGCTGCCAGCAACAGGTCGCCGCCGGCATGGCCCTGGCTGTCGTTGAACTGCTTGAAATGGTCCACGTCCAGCATCAAGACCGACAACGGCAGACCACGCCGTGCGCACCGCGCCAACTCGTGGCTCAGCGATTCTTCCAGATAGCGGCGGTTATACAGCCCCGTCAGCGCATCGCGGATCGACTGCCGGCGCAGCGACTCGCGCAGGCGCAGGTTGCTCAGCGCCAACGACAACTGTTCGGCGGCCGCCTCGGCGATTTCCAGCCGCGGCATCGGCCCCGGGCCGGCGGCAGACAGGAACAGAAACCCGAGCTGGGTGCCTTGCGCCGACATCGGCAGGCACGCGGTGGTGACGGATGCATCGTGTGCGGGTTCTTCGATATGCGCACACAGCGCATCCCGGCCCAGGTCTTGGACGATATGCGGCTGGCCGCGGCGCAGCGCCCAGCACTGCTCGGGCGACAGATGCGGCGCGCTGCGCACCAGCGGCTCGCCCCAGTGGCTGATCGCCTCAGCGCGGTCCTGCGAGGCGCGCAGCAGGTACACGCTTCCCGCCACGCCCGGCAGCAGGCCGGCCAGGGTACGGCTGCTGACCATCAACGCTTCTTCGGCACTGATGCAGCTCTGCAGCAGGCCGGTGTAACGGCTGAGCAGGTTGAGATCGGCGGTACTGCGCTGCAGTGCCTCGATGCTCTCGCCCAACTCGCGATTGGCCTGCGCCGCCAGCTGTTCTGCCTGCGCGCGGTGGCGCAGTTCGCGCATCAACAGCGCATAGACCATGCCCACCACCAACAGCCCGAACGGAATGCCGGCCAATGCCAGTGCCAGCAACAGGTTGGCGCTTTGTTCGCTGCTTCGCGCGCGTTGTGCCAGCAGCTCCTGTTCGCGCTGCACCATCGCCAATGCCAGCTCGCGGATCGCGCTGGTGGTGCGGAAGGCGCTCTGCCGGATGTCGGCACGTGCCGGCTCCAGCCCACTTTGCGTATAAATGTCGAGCACGTGCTGAATCTGCCGCAGGCGGGTTTCCACCAGCCGTTGCAACTGCGCCAGGTGCTGCTCCTGTGCGGGGTTGTCGACGATCAGGCGGCGCAGGTTGTCCAGCAGGATCGGCAGACGTTCGACACTGGTTTGGTAGCCCAGCAGGTAGGCGTCGTTGCCGGTGAGCAGGAAGCCGCGCTGCGCCGACTCGGCATCGAGCAGGCGCGCCTGGATCTCGTCGACCCGCCCGATCACCTCGTGGGTGTGCGACACCAGCGCGGCATCGGCCAGCGAACGGCGGGCACCGACGAAGATGCCGATTCCGATGACGACGAAGATCAGCGCAGAAAAAATCAGCGCCAGCTGGTTGCGGCGGCGCGACGTAAAAGAAGAGGACATATGCGAATGCTAGCCTGCCGGCCTCGACAACACGAGCCATCCGTCGGCCGAGACAAGCGCGCCGGCACATGGCCGGCGCGTTGCGGGTGCTGCGAAAGGGGGGGGACGGACTCAGTGCTGCGCGTGGTCGGCGTCGTGCTTGTCGGCATTCTGTTCGGCCTTGTTGGCCATTTCGCGCGTCTTGTCGGCGGTGGCATCGGCTGCATTGGCGGTGGCGCGGCTGGCGTCTGCGGCCAATTCGCGCGCAGCCACGCGTGCGTCGGCGGTGGCGGCCTTCGCTTCCACTGCCGCGCGGTCGGCGGCCTGTTCGGTCGCGGCGGCGGCGTGCTTGGCGGCAGAAGCGGCATCGCGGCGGGCCTGCTCGGCGTCCGGGCCCTGACAGGCAGCAAGGGTAAGGGCGGCGATGGCGTTCAACGACAGCATGTGGATCGTCTTCATGGGTGGTCCTGTTCCTGTTCCGGTGTTGGAAGCCGGAGCTTATGCAGGAGGCGATGCAGTCTGCGTCAATGCGCAGCCGGCCATTCAGCCGCCGGGGAGACAGGCGCAATCTCGCAGGTTGTTCGTGTTCCTGTCGGCGGGCACGGCGTGCGAGGTTTGAATCGCAGGCAAAGAAAAAGCCGCTGGAAACCAGCGGCTTTTTCCGAACTCGCTTGGAGTCAAGAAGTGATTACTTCTTGGCTTCTTCTGCGGTGTCCTTAGCAGCCTTGGCGGTGTCTTCAGCCGTCTTGGCAGCGTCGGCAGCCTGGTCAGCAGCAGCGTCGGTCGCGGCGCCGGAAGCAGCCTGAGCAGCGTCAGCAGCGGTGTCGGCCGAAGCAGCAGCGGTGTTGGCAGCAGCCTGAGCGGCGTCAGCCGACTGCGAGCCCGAGGCAGCAGCCTGGTCGGCAGCGGTCTGAGCGTCGGCAGCAGCTTCGTTAGCCGAAGCAGCAGCGTCCTGAGCCTGTTCCGGCTTCGAGCAAGCGGTCAGGGCCAGGCCCAGAGCCATTGCGATCAGCAGCTTGTTGATGGTCATTGTTTCAATCCTCGTCGTTAGATTAGGCAACGCGCTATTGCGCGCCCCCGACATGATGACGGCCACAAGACGAGTGTCAAGCGCACGCGCATTCAGTTTTGCAAAATCGCCGTTAAAGATAATTAAATCAATTCGATAGCGATGGCGGTCGCTTCGCCGCCGCCGATGCATAGCGTTGCGATTCCGCGCTTGCCTCCGCGGCTGCGCAACGCGTTCACCAATGTCACCACCAAACGCGCGCCGGATGCACCGATCGGATGACCCAATGCGCAGGCGCCGCCATGCACATTGACCTTGTCGTGCGCGATGCCAAGTTGCTTGATTGGCGCCATCGCCACGACGGCGAAGGCTTCGTTGATTTCAAACAGGTCCACATCGTCCAATTGCCAGCCGAGCTTGCCGAGCAGCGATTGAATCGCAGCGACCGGTGCGGTGGTGAACCATTCCGGCTCCTGCGAGTGGGTGACATGGCCGACGATGCGCGCCAGCGGCGTCACGCCGCGGCGTTGCGCGTCGTCCGCGCTCATCAGTACGGTGATTGCCGCGCCATCGGAAATACTCGAGGAACTGGCCGCGGTCACGCTGCCGTCCTTCTTGAAGGCTGGCTTCAACGTCGGAATCTTGGCCACGTCGGATTTGCCCGGCTGCTCATCGCTGTCCACGACGACTTCGCCCTTGCGCGTGGCGACCGTCACCGGCACGATTTCGTCGGCAAACGCGCCGCTGCGCTGCGCCGCCTGCGCGCGTTCCACCGAGGCGATCGCGAACGCATCCTGGTCGGCGCGGCTGAAGCCGAACTTCTCCGCAGTGGCTTCGCCGAATACGCCCATGGCCTGGCCGTCATACGGGTTGGTCAGGCCGTCCCAGGCCATGTGATCGACCGCCTGGAAATTGCCGTAGCGGTTGCCGGTGCGCGAGTTGGGCAGCAGATGCGGGGCATTGCTCATCGACTCCATGCCGCCGGCCACCACGATGCTGGCCGAGCCGGCCCTGATCAGGTCGTGTCCCAACATGATCGCCTTCATGCCCGAGCCGCACACCTTGTTGATGGTGGTGGCGCCGGTCGAGGTAGGAATGCCTGCGGCAATCGCGGCCTGGCGCGCAGGTGCCTGGCCGAGATTGGCCGGCAGCACACAGCCGACGATGACTTCGGAAATATCGGCAGGCGCGATACCCGATTGCGCGAGCGCCCCCCGGATGGCAGCCGCGGCAAGCGTGGGTGCCGGCACCGCGTTGAATTGGCCGAGGAACGAGCCGATGGCAGTACGTTTGGCAGCAACGATGACGATGTCGGACATGAGCAGATACCGTTTAAAGTGAAACGATTATCTGCCTCATGGCGGCGCCGCGCCAGCACGCGCCCCACGCGCACGCTTTCCGATTAAAGTAAGCAAAGCGTTATTCGGGCCCGATTGGGCCCCATCCATGGAATGGGTTCGGGGAGAACACCAATGAAGAAGCAAGACGTCGCCAGGACCGTGCTGGCCTCGGCGCTGGCTGTTGCGTTGACCGCGTGTGGCGGTGGTGGTGGCGGAGGTGGTATCCGTCCAAGCACCCCGGCCGCACCGCCGGTGACCTCGCCACCACCGCCTCCGCCGCCAACATCACCGCCGCCACCGGTGACAACGCCAACGACGCCGGAGCCGGCGATCGATGCGCATCTGGCGCTGACCAACGCGCGTGCGGCTCAGGCGCTTGGCTTTACCGGCGCGGGGTACCGCATCGGTGTCATCGATACCGGCATCAATGCCAATCATCCGGCGTTGCAGGGACGCGTCAGCGACAGCTTCATCTATGTGGATCCACGCACCAACAACACCGCAGTGGGCGATGTGGTCGGGCACGGGACCGTGGTGGCCGAGCTGGCCGCCGGGCGTGCGGTCGGGCAATGGCCCGGCGGCATCGCGCCGGGTGCGGGCCTGGTGTCTGCGCGCATCATCAGCGACCGTGCGCCGGACGATGACGGCAGCGGCGACGGCAACGAGGTCGATGAACCGCTCGGTCTGGGGCCGGTGCATGCCGATCTGATCAGTGCCGGTGTGCGCATCATGAACAATTCGTGGGGCGGCCTGTATTGGAACGACCCGACGGTGACCAATCAGATTGCCCAGGAATACCGCCCTTTCATCCTCAGCAACGATGGGCTGGTGGTGTTCGCGTCGGGCAATGAATCGCGCTCGCAGCCCTCCGATACGGCGGCGCTGCCCAGTCAGCCTGGCCCGAACGGGACGCTACCGGCGGCCGATCTGGAGCGCGGTTGGTTGGTGGTCGGCGCGCTGGATACCGCCAACCCGACGCAACTGGCGTCGTACTCCAACGCCTGTGGTGTGGCGATGCGCTACTGCCTGGTCGCGCCAGGCACTTCGCTGTTCATCGACCCGGACGCCACTGCCGGCAACATCCGTTATTTCTACGGCAGCGGCACCTCGTTCGCAGCGCCGCTGGTCTCCGGTGCGGCTGCGCTGGTGTGGCAGGCATTTCCGTATTTCAACAATGATCTGGTGCGCCAGACGCTGCTGGGAACCGCCACCGACTTGGGGGCTGCGGGCGTGGATCCGGTCTTCGGCTACGGCCTGCTCAACGTCGGCAAGGCAGTATTGGGGCCGGCACGCTTTGATTGGGGCACGGTGGATGTCAATGTCACGACCCTGCGTTCGACCTGGGCCAACGACATCAGTGGCACCGGCGGCCTGACCAAGCGCGGCACCGGCACCTTGGTATTGAGCAGCACGGCCAATACCTTCAGCGGCGACACCCAGGTCCTTGGCGGCACCTTGCAGACCGCCAGTTTGCAGAGTGCGCGAGTGAGCGTCGCCAATGGCGCGCGCCTGGTTGGCGCGGGCAACATCGGTGGTCGGGTCGACAACGCCGGAACCTTGCAGGTCAACGGCGCGACCGCCTCCATTGCCGGCAACTACACGCAGGCCAGCAATGGTCGCCTGGCACTGAATGTGGGTGACCGGTTGAATGTCGCGGGCACGGCGACCATCGCCGGCGACCTGCAATTGCTCGGTCGGCGCGACTATGTCGCCAACAACACGACCTACGCGGTGCTGCAGGCGACCAATGGCTTGCAAGGCACATTCGACACGCTGAGCAGCGGGCCGGCGGTGACCTTTCTGAGCGCCACGCGCAGTTACGACGCCAACACCGCGTATGTGTCGCTGCAGCGCATGGATGTCACCGCGGTCGCTGCGTCGCTGGGCGCGATCGGCACCGCGTCGATGGATTCGGCCATCCGCGTCGAGCAGGCGTTCCAGCAGGTTGATGCGCAGCAGTTCCAGGGCAATGGTGCGCTCAGCGGCGGCTTCATTCGCGCTGCAGCTGCCTTGCAACAATCGCCAACCGCCAAGGTCGCGGCGGATTCGCTGCGCAGCCTGTCCGGCCGTGCGCATGCCGACTCTGCGGCGATGACCTTCGACACCATCGATCTGGGTCGCCGCGCGCTGGCAGCGCATTTCGATGGGCTCTCGCAACAGCCGCGTCTGTTGGGCAACTGGCAACGGGCACTCGGCGGGCCGGGCGAGGGCGGTGCAACTACTTCGGGCTTTGCCACCTCCGGCTGGATGATGGGCAACGATGTGCGTCTGGCTTCCGGTGCGGTCACCGGTTTTGCGTTCGGCGAAACGCGCTCCAGTAGTCTGGGCGACCTGGATGGGGCACGCGGGCGCGATCGTCAGGTGCAGGCGCAGCTGTATTGGGGCACGACATTGGGCGCTGCGTACACGCTGGGCCAGGTGGGCTTTGGCAACGTCAATCGGCAGATCGAGCGCACCCTGCAGCTGGGCGAAGACCGCAGCAGCGCCTTCAGCGACTACAGCGGCAGTTACCTCAGCAGCAATCTGGAAACCGGGTACCGCCTGGGTGGCGCGCATGCAAGCCTGACGCCGTATATGGGCCTGGATTACGTGCGTTTGCGCAGCGACGGTTTCCGCGAAAGCGGCGGCGATGGCTTCGGCTTGCGTGCCGACGCGAGTACGTCATCGCGCACGCAGGCGCTTGCCGGTGTGCGATCGGCGTATCGCTGGCGCGGTATCCAGCTGGGCGGCTATGCGGAATGGCAGCAGGCGCTGAGCAGCGATGGCTTGACGCTAGATGCCAGCTTCGTGGGGGTGGATGCGTGGGCGCCGCTGCGTGGCATGCAGCCCGCACGTTCGGGGGGTCTGTTCGGCATCACCGCTGCAGCACCGCTTGGCCAGCAGAGCCAGCTGCGTTTCGGTTACGACCAGCGGGTGGGCGAGCGCGGCGACGACCGTGCGTTGAGCCTGAAGTACAGCGCCGATTTCTGATCGGCGTGCATGACGCCCGGGCGCAATGCCCGGGCGTGGCGTTTTCAGCGGCAATCTCGTACTGCGCTGATCGCTACGCCCAATCTATCTGTTGCCAGTTACTCGCCGCGTAGTTTGTGCAGGAAGCGCGGCGCAGTACGACCCAGCGGCAGCTTGAGTTTGCTGATGGCCTCAATGCGCGCTTCGGCAATCTGATCGGCCGCCTGCTGCGGCGAAACGTCCAGCTGCGTGGATAGATCGAAGACCTTTTCCAGGTTGTGATAGATGCTGCGGATCAGCCGCATCGCACGCTCACGGTTGTAGCCGTCGATCTCCAGCGACACATTCATCACCCCACCGGCATTCACCACGTAATCGGGTGCATACAAAATGCCGCGCCGGTGCAGCTCTTCGCCGATGGCGGCGCTGGCAAGCTGGTTGTTGGCGGTGCCGCAGATGATCTTGGCCTTGAGCTGCGGCAGCGTGTCTTCGTTGATGGCGCCTTCCAGCGCGCAGGGAGCAAATACGTCGGCCGATACCTGATGGATTTCATCCGGGCGCACCGCTTCTGCGCCGTATTCGGCCACTGCGCGGTCCACCAGCGCCTGATTCAGGTCGGCCACATAGAGTTTTGCGCCGCGCTCCTTGAGCAGCTTCACCAACTCCATGCCGATATGGCCCAGCCCCTGGATCGCAATGCTGGCCTTGCCGACTTCTTCGTGGCCGAGCTTGCGGTTGAGCGAGGCCATCAGTGCCTGCAGGGCGCCGTAGGCCGTGAACGGGGCAGGGTCGCCGGAGCCGCGGTGCACCTGGTGCACACCGGTGACGTACTCGCTTTCCAGGTAGATCTGCTCCATGTCATTGACGTCCGTGCCGACGTCCTCGGAGGTGATGTAGCGCCCGCCGAGGGTATCGACGAACCGGCCGAACGCGCGGAACAGCGCTTCGGTCTTGTCGGTCCGAGGGTCGCCGATGATGACCGCCTTGCCGCCGCCGACATTCAGGCCGGCCAGGGCGTTCTTGTAGGTCATGGTGCGGCTCAGCCGCAGCGCGTCGTTGAGTGCCGCCTCGCTACTGGCATAGGGGCGCATCCGCACGCCACCCAACGCTGGCCCAAGGCGCGTGCTGTGCAGGGCGATGATCGCCTTGAGCCCGGCGTCGCGGTTGTGACAGAAAATCACCTGCTCGTGGCCGGTGGTATCGAGGGTTTCGAAAAGCATCGAAGGCTCCGCGGGGCTGCGTGATGTGCCTTCCCTGAAGCCGGGCGTGCACCCGTGCCGTGGGAAACAAAAAACGCGACGTTTGCAGATCCTGTCCGATCACGTCGCGCTGCAACATTTTAAACCACGTCGGCAGGGGGGTGTGTATGAATCTGTTCACCAATCCCGGTAGCGTTGCTGGCGGAACCACAGCGTCCCCAACCATTTGCTGCCTGCCGTGACCGGCAGGCCGGCGTGCAGCGAATCGGCGTCCGGGCGGCCATCGGCATGCAGGTTGTCGAAGCAGACCAGTGTGCCGGGACGTGGCCGCACGCGAACGCCGGCGACCGGGAATTCGGTCTCGCCACCGGCGCCGACGTCGTTGAGATAGACGCAGACGGTGCGCTGGCGGTTGCCGGCGGTGGGGCGGTCGGCGGCGATCGTTCCGGGCGGCAGGTAGTCACGGTGCGCGCGGTACTGCTCGCCCGGTGCGTAACACAACACCGAGAGTGGTTCTGCGTGGGCGAGCGGGAGCTGCGCGCAGGCCGCCAACCGCGACTGTGCGGCACGCGCGGCGAAGTCTTCGATGATGGGGTCCAATGTCGCGCCGTGGCTGGTGCGGACCGGCGCGCGCCCGGTGCTGGCATCGTTGGGATCGATCACCTTCGAGGCACGCAGATGCGGTCGCGCCAGCAGCATGAGCAAGCGGCATTCGTCGGCCGACAGGACTGCGGCATATTCTTCGATGCGTGGGGCTGTGTGGCGTCGCACCGGGCCAACACGCGGCGCGAATGCGATGCGGTGACCGGCGGTGTCGTCTGCGGGGTCCGGCGGCGCGACGTCCACCGGCGGTAGCGCGGTCATGCCCAGGGGCTGCAACTGCTGCAAGAGCTGTGCAGCGGCATCGGGCTGGGGCGGCACGCCTTCGCCGCGCAGCAGGCGCTCGGCCAACAGGGCGGCCGACACGGCATCGCCGCCGGCCGCCGCGCGTTCCAGCAAGGCGACGCACTGCCGTTGCCGCTCCGGATGCGCCACACGTCCGTGCTGGATGGCGATGGCGCGTAGTGCTGGCGGGTAGTCGGCATTGGCTGCCGACTGCAGTCGATCCTGCGCAGTGCCGGCCAGGGTCAGCGGCTGCTCTCCCACAGCCAGGGTCGCCAGCAAATAGCGTGCTGCTGCCGCGCCCTGCCGCTCGGCCAGCTCCCAGTGCGCACGCGCCTGACCGACGTCCACCTCGCAACCGACGCCATAGGCCCGCATGCGCCCGGCTTCGACCTGCGCCAGCGCATCGCCGGCGGCCGCGCTGCGCAAATACCAGACAAGCGCTTCTTCCGGTTGGCCGGCACGCACCAGCGCCTGGGCCAGCGCGTTGATCGCGCCGGGTTGCTGGCGTTGCGCCGCGCGGGTGAGGTCTGCAAAAGAGGAGGGCTGCATGCGCGCATCCTAAAGTGGCCAACACCACGTGGCGAGCGGTCGTCAGGTGGAGGTGGGCGGCGCGCTCGGAACTGCAGTGTACGAGAGTGTGCGAAGGAGACTTGCCGATTCCGGGCACCGATGGCGTGCGCGCCCGCCTGTCGGTGAGCGCAGTGGTTCGGTCAGCCGCGCCAAGTCCTGCGCGTGTCCTGCACGCTCAGCGATCGCCAGACAGGGCTAATTGCGTCAGATACAGGCGCAGATCGAATTCCAGCTGATGGTAGTCCGGAGTCATGTGGTTGCAGAGCTGGTAGAAGGCCTTGTTGTGATCGGCCTCCTTCAGGTGCGCCAGTTCGTGCGCCACGATCATCTGCAAGAACGGCTCCGGCGCGTCGCGAAACACCGACGCGATGCGGATCTCGCGGCTGGCCTTCAGGCGGCCGCCGTGCACGCGGGAGATCGCCGTATGCGTGCCCAGGGCGTGCTTGACCACGTGCAGATGATTGTCGTACGTCGCCTTGTGCAGGGTCGGCGATGAGCGCATGTAGCGCTCTTTCATCGCCTTGACGTACTCGTAGAGATGGCGATCGGTGCGGATCGCGTGCCGGTCGGGGTAGCGTCGCGCCAGTACGGTGGCGAGTTTGTCCTGGGCGATCAGCTCGCGCACCTGATCCAGGACGGCGGGCGGGTAGCCGGTGAGGTAGCGAAGAGTGTCCATGGCGATCTGTCGCGGGCAGGCGCGCATGATCGCCGATGTGTCGGCCACTGACCAATCCATCCGTGCAGATGCGTGACTACGAACCAGCCGCGCATGCGCGCTGAGAGTCGATGCGGCAAGCGCGTGCATCTGTTGCGCCCAGTGCGGCTTGCACGATGCCATGCGCATGTGGTGTTTCGTCGTGCAAGGACGGCCCCGCGCGCAGCTGCGATGATCCCTCCAGGGGCGCGTGCGCTCGCGTGGACACGGCGCTTCCTCTCTGAATGCAACGCGTGTATTGCAGTGTGTGTCAGGCGTATTCACGAGTGCGGCACATTCGAATCGGTAGCGTGCGGTGCATGTTCTGCGGCGCTGCGCCGCAAGCACACGATCGAACAACGGCACGGTGCCGATGAGGAGACAACATCATGATCAAGTGGGCCATTATTTTCGCAATTATCGGCTTGATCGCCGGTGCGCTGGGCTTCGGCGGCATGGCCGGCGCGGCGATGGGTATCGCCAAGTTCCTGTTCTGGGCGGGCATCATCATCGCCATCGTGCTGTTCGTGCTGGGCATGACGATTGCCAAGAAAGTGACCTGACGCAGGTTGCACGGCCGGGCACGCGCGTGGCTGCCCGCTGTCCTGCCTGCGATGCAAAGGAGCGGCCCATTGGCCGCTCCTTTTTTTCACCAATGCGCTGGCAAGCATGTCAGCCGCAGGCGATCTCAAGCGTGGCGCACGCGAGCGCGTGCCTGGCTCAAACGCCGGTATCGTCGGCAGTGGTATGCAGGGCGATATTGAGCTGATCGATGGTCACGATCCAGTCGGCATCGTCGAGGCGTTCTTCACGCAATAGCTGGGATTGGGCAGGCGTCCAGAACGGCGCTTCTTCCAGGCGCATATCGCCCGGCAGCGGGGAGTGCTCGGCAATGAAGCTGCGAATGCTGGCTTCGTCGGACGGCAGGCCAAGCTGGGCGAAGAGTTCGGAAAACGGGTGGACGGGCTGTTCCATTGCTGTTCCTTCGTGGGTGCGGATGGCGGAGTACTGGTCACTGCCGCGCGCGGCGGCCGGCGGTGTTGATTTGATGCTAGTTCAACCAGCTTGAGCGTACTGTGCACACGCGGCTTGGATTTGCCTGCGCGAGTGACCATATATGTGTCCAGACCAGCGAGGTATGGCGATCATGGCGACCGGATGGGCGGGTGATGGAGCGGTACAGGACCAGATCGATGCCACTGTCGACGATGCGATCAAGCGCGCGCGGAGTCAGTTGCATCACGGCCCGAGCCTGACGCACTGCGAAGAGTGCGAGGCACCGATTCCCGAGGCGCGCCGCAAGGCGGTGCCCGGCGTGCACTTGTGCGTGCACTGCCAAGAGGCGCATGACCTGGAGCAGGCTGGGCAAAGCGGCTACAACCGTCGCGGCAGCAAGGACAGTCAGCTGCGTTGAGTGGCTGATGGGTCATGCCCGCGATGCGACCGCGACTGCAATCCCCGCAGACGGCGCCGCTATCGCAAGCGTGCGCCGCAGTGGAGCCTACTGCGGTCGTCGAAGGTTGCCGCTTGCCGATATCGCCGTGTATGGGTTCTGCCACTGGCGAACTCGCCGCAGTACCGCGTCTTGGCCTTGCGCCTAGTTGGCGTTGAAGCTGCCGGTCTCGCGCCAGCGACGCGTCGTGCGCTGGAAAAACAGGCTGTTGGGAACTTGCAGTACGCTGCCGGCACGCTCGCCGGTTTCTTCCAGCGTGGTGTAGATCACGTTGATATCGATCACACGTCCCTTCAAGCCGGGCTTGTCGCCGCCTTCGAGAACCTCGATGTGATCGTGCAGGCGAAATGGCCGCGTGGTGATGATCAGGAATGTGCAGAAGATATTGGACAGCACGCTCCATGCAGCGAAGAACGCCACTGCGCCGACGGCTGCGAACCCGGTGAATGCGGTCCACAACGTGCCGCCCGAGACGCCGATGACCCGTAGCACCATCAGCAAGGCACTGACCGAAATGACGAAGCTGCCGACGCGGCGGATGCCGATCATCATTTCGGCGGGCACGCTGTAACGCGTGCACAGCCGCCGCAGCAACTGCCGGAGCAGCAGGCGGACCAACGCGGCAACTGCCAGGATCAGCACGATCTTGACCGTCGGTACCGCAATCGCCAGCCATTCGGGATTCCAATGGGGCAACAGGCTGCGGATCATGGCGGGCAACGCATCGGAGGCAGGCATCACGGCGTGCAGAATCAAAGGGGAATCCATTGTAGCGGGCCAACTCTGCGCTGTCGGTGTGCAGAGTGAATGCATGCTCGTCTGCGAACGCAGAAGTGCGGCAGATTGCATGCGTTCAATGCATGCCTACGCGCGCATGCGGATGGAGTCGTGGGTACACGCCTGGAGTTTTTGCGCGGATGCAGTGCAAGGCGCCGACGCGTCCGCAGCGTTCGGTTGCCACGCATCGGCGGCCTGTGCGAAGTCATTGTGCGGGTCATCGCCAGAAGCGACACGAGGTCGCATTGGAGTTGCAGTCCTGCGCGATGCGTATGAATGACATCGGCGGACGCCAGACACAAACATGCCACCTTGCGGTGGCACGTTGATACAACAATCCAACTTCGCGGCAACATGCATTGCAAACCTGCCGCGGTGTTGGTGGCGTTAGGCGCTCTTGTCGCCGTCGTTGCGCGCCGGGCCGAAGTTGGTGGTGAGCACTTCGATCCGGCCGCCGGTCTTGCGGAACGCGGCGATGTCGGCAGCGATGCGCTCACGACTGAGCGGCTGCGACTTACCTTCGCTGCGAGCGATGCTGGGCTGGGATTTCTGCTTGGTCGCGGGACGTGCCATGTGGCCTCCTGTAGCGGGGAAGTGCGGTGACACCGCGTGCGGCTAGGGTGGCGCGCGCGGAAGCGGTGTCGAGAGTGCGGCGGCGTTCGGTGCGCCGTCGCGGCGGCACGGTGTACGTGCCGTTGCAGGCAAGACGACGGGGCGTCGAGCAGCAACCGCGCATTATAGGGGATGACGTTGCAGCGCGTGTTAATCGTCCGACGAGTGGACTACCTGCGCGGCAGCCCAGGCCAATCCCTGGACCACACCGAATGACGGATCGCCATGCACCAGGCGCGATTCGGGGAACGCAGCGGCCACGGTCTCGCGGATGTAGCCCGCCCGCGACATGCCGCCGGTGAGGAACACCGTCGTCGGTGCGGCGGCCATGTCGGCGCGCACCTGTGCCAGCAGCCCTGCCAGTTCGCCCAGATAACTGGAAGCGGACCCAACCAATGCATCGGCCTGCACCTCCACGCTCAGGCCGCGCTCGATGAAGTCGAGCGCGGCCTGGTGCCGATCCAGCTCGCTGAGCGCGATCTTGCAGGCTTCCACGCCGCGGTACAGGCGCGCGGTGTTGCCGGTGTCCTGCAAGGCCTGCAGACGCTTGTCGAAGGGGGCGGGCACCTCCTGGTACTTGTGCAGGCGGAATTCGCGCTGTCGCGTCATGTCTTGCACCATCGCCGCCTCCACGTAATGGTGGGTGGGCACGCGCGTGATGCCGCGGCCGAACAGGGGCATGTAGGCCGCCAGGCTCAACGCCAGATCGATATCGGTGCCGCCACGCGCGATGCCCCAGGCACGGTGTACCTGCGGCGCAGCGCTGCCGCCGACGCTGGCATGGGCAATGTCGGTGGTGCCGCCGCCGATATCCACCACCACGGTGTCGTGGCGGCTGTCATGGCTGACGTGGTAATGCATCGCCGCCGCTGCAGGTTCTTCGAGAAAGTCCACGCTGTCGAAACCGGCGGCGATCGCGGCGGTCTGCAGGATCTCCAGCGCCTGCGCATTGCCGGCCTCACCGATCGAACTGCGAAATTGCACCGGCCGGCCCAGCGTGGCGTGACGGATGTTGATGTCGAACTGGCGCGAGGCTGTCAGCCGGATGTGTTCCAGCACATGGGTGGCGATGCCGGTAATGGTCTGGCGTGCGCGCGGATGCAGGTTGTAGCCCAGCATCGACTTGGGGCTTTGCACCAGGCTGCCTTCGCCTTCGAGAAAATACGCATCCAGCGCTTCGTCGCCGTAGACGGCGTTTTGCAGCAGGGCGGCGGAACTGCGTGGCTCACGCACCTGCTCTTCCATCCACTGCCGCCGCACGATGCGGATCGCATCGCGGCGCAGGCTGTCGGTGTTGGGGGTGCGGCCGGCGGCCAATGCATCGCGGCGGCCCGAGTCAATGAGCCGCTCTACCTCGTACTCCAGCGCTGGCGTCAGGCTGAAATCGTCCGGGTCGCGCATGGTCTCGGGAAAATACACCGTGGTGCGGAACTGCAAGGCCTCGCCGAAGCGCACCGGCACCACTTGCCCATCGACGATCGCCGCGGCGGCGGAGTTGCTGGTACCGAAGTCGATGCCGAGTTTCATGCAGACAGGCCTGGGAGCGGGCCGCGCACTTTACTACGCCCGCCGCACCTGCCGTCGAGATCGGCAGCGTCGGTGACGCCATGGCCCAGCGCGAGCGCTGTGTTGCGCACTGGCCCGCGCCGCAGCCAGGAGGGCGCGCGGCGCGCGCCGGGTCAGGCGGCCAGCTCGGCCACGTGACCGTCGTTCAATTCCTGCGTGGTGGCCTCGCGCACTGCCACCACCTCGACCGCAAAGTGCAGGGTTTGCCCGGCGAGCGGGTGGTTGCCGTCCACGGTGACCTGATCGGGGCCAACCTCGGTCACCGTGACCAGGACCGGGCCCTGCTGCGTGCGCGCCTCGAACTGCACGCCGGGTACCACGTCGACATCGCTCGGAAACGCATCGCGCGGTACCTGCTGGATGAGCTGCTCGTGGCGCGGGCCATAGCCCTGTTCGGGCACGACGTCGGCGGTGAACGTATCGCCCAGCCGCTTGCCTTCCAGTGCCTGCTCCAGGCCGGGCACGATGTTGCCGGCGCCATGCAGATAACTCAGCGGAGTGTCGGGCGTGGAGCGGTCCAGCACTTGGCCGTTGTCGTCGGAAAGGGTGTAGTGGATGGTCGCAACGCGACCCTGGCTGATTTCCATTGGAAACCTCCATGAATGGGTGATCGAGGGGAATGCATCGGCTGATTCACGATGCGAAGAGGTGCCGCACGCACACCGTAGGCAATCGCACCGGATCATGCAACCGCAGCCAGGTTTGCGGTTGAGGCGGGGATCAGCTTGGCGGCACAACCGCCACGGCCAGGCTCGCGCCGGCTGCCTCAGCGCGAAGACGGAGTGGAGCGTGGAGTGCGTTGGGCCGACCGTCCGCGGCGCGATCGGCGATTGCGGCGTTGGCGCTGCGTTCGATGGACTAACGCGCAGCGACGCGGTGACCCACGGGCATGCTTCACGACATCTGCATGCCGCACGCTTCGGTCTCCCTCAGTCCGGCGCTGCTCCGCTCTCGATCTGCGCACGCCGTGCACGCCAGGTTTCCGGGGTCTGCGGCTTGATGAACAGTGCGGTGAGCTCGGGATGTTGCTGCTTGGCGGCGGCTTCGATCCGCCCGACGCAGGCCTCGATCTGCGGTGTGGTGCGGCTGTCTTCGAACTCGGCGCTCAACGCCGCCACCACCTGGTTGGGGCCCATTTGCATGGTGAGCACGCCATTGGCCGCACGCACGTCCGGGTCGCTGGCGGCGATGCGCAGTAGCGAGTCGGTAACATGCGCATGCGCCGGCTCGCCGATCAGCAGGCCCTTGGTTTCGCGCGCCAGCAGGAACGCGGTAAACGCCAGCACGCCGGCAATGCCGATCGAGGCGATGCCGTCGAGTTCGGGCATGTCGAACAATTGCGCTCCGGCCAGGCCGAGCAGTGCCATCAGCAGGCCGATCAACGCAGCGCTGTCTTCCAGCAACACGGTGAAGGTGGTGGGGTCCTTGCTCTGGCGAAATGCCTGGAAATAGCCCATGCGGCCTTTCTTGGAGCGAAATTCGCGCACCGCCACCACCCATGAAATGCCTTCGAACACGATCGATACGCCGAGCACGCAGTAGGCAATCAGATGGCTCTTGGCCGGCTCGGGGTTGCGTAAATGCACGATGCCTTCGTACAGCGACACGCCTGCACCCATCGCGAAGACCAGCAGGGCGACGATGAAACTCCAGAAATACAGCTCGCGCCCGTAACCGAACGGATGGGTCGGGGTGGGCGGCTGCGCAGCGCGGCGCAAGCCATACAACAGCAGCACTTCGTTGACGGTGTCCACCAGCGAATGCACGCCCTCGCTGAGCATGGCCGAGCTGCCGGAAATGCCGGCGGCGATGAACTTGGCCACGGCAATGGCCAGATTGCCCGCCAGTGCCACGTACACCACCACGTGCGAACCCTTGGGCTTGCCTGGGCCATTGTCGCTGGCGGCGGGGTCGCTTTGTTGGGTGTGAGGGGAGGGCGGCGTTGTGCGCGGGGGAGTGGACACTGGCTGATTGGACACGCGCGACCTGCGGGGCATTCGACAAGCGCCGCACTATCGCCCCATCCCCGTGCCGGGTGCGTGATCGCGCACCCGGGCGGCTACAATCCACGCCCGCTTCGATCAAGGAATTGCATGCCTACCGTCCCCGCCTGTCCGCAATGCGGACTGGAAAACACCTATGCCGACGGCGCGATGTCGATCTGCGCCGACTGCGGCTTCGAATGGAGCGCAGGCGATGCCGCGGCAGACACGACGGTGGTGCGCGACAGCAACGGCAACGTGCTGCAGGCCGGCGACACGGTGACCGTGATCAAGGATCTCAAGGTCAAGGGCTCTTCGATCCCGCTCAAGCAGGGCACGGTGATCCGCAACATTCGCCTGGTCGAAGACGATGCCGAGCACATCGAGGGCAACTCGGAAAAGATCAAGGGCCTGGTGTTGAAGACCTGTTTCCTGCGCAAGGCGTAAGCGCGGTGACCCTGTGGCGCGGCAGTGTGCGTTGGCGCGAAGCTGGCGCGCGCTATGGCCCCAATGCGCAGCGCACCTGCGGATGGGCAGTGCAGGCCCGTTGCGCTAATCGCGCGGATACACCGCCGCCACCATGCAGCCCTGTCGCATGCGCGAGAGCCTTGGCAATGAGATAGCTGCATCATCGGCAGCGTTGGCGTACTGGCAATCGCGACGGTTAGCGCGCATGCGCCGCTGCGAAATCACGTGTGGTGATGGGGTGGCGTTGCGGATCAGATGATGCAGGGTGACGAGTGTCGGGCGCGCATGGCAACCGGCAAAAAACTCGATGCCAATAACGCACGACCAGGTGCGCGCAGGCGATGTGCAGGATGCCGGCAGCGGTCCGCCTGGCAATCACCGAGCGGCCGCATGGCCAGCGGCGCGCATGCAAGACCGGTCGCTGCTTATCGGCCAACAGCAAGCATGCAGTGCATCGGCGTCACCCACGGCAACCGCACCGTGCCAGCCGGCAGGTGCGGTCGCCTGGTCAGCGGCCGATCAGGCGATTACTCCGGCAAAGCGGGGTAGTCGGTGTAACCCTTGGCACCGCCGCCGTACATGGTGGCCTGGTCGATCTCGGCCAGCGGCGCGTTCTCGCGCAGGCGACGCACCAGGTCCGGATTGGCGATGAACGGGCGGCCATAGGCGATCGCATCGGCGTAGCCGCTGCTGATGGCCTGTTCGGACATGCCGCGGTCGTAGCCGTTGTTGGCGATCCAGGCGCCGTCGAACTTGGCGCGCAGCGCGGCATAGTCGAAGGCGATGTTGTCGCGCGGGCCGCCGGTGGCGCCCTCGATCACGTGCACGAAGGCCAGCCCGCCGATCAGGTTCAGGCGCTCGACCGCACGTTCGAACAGCGGCTGCGGGTCGGAGTCGTGCGCGCCGTACACCGGGGTCACCGGCGACAAGCGCACGCCGGTGCGCTCGGCGCCGATTTCATCGGCAATCGCCTGCACCACTTCGGCAAGCAGGCGGGTACGGTTTTCGATATCGCCACCGTAGGCATCGGTGCGCTGGTTAGAGCTGTCGCGCAGGAACTGGTCCAACAAATAGCCGTTGGCCGCATGCACTTCCACGCCGTCGAAGCCGGCATCGATCGCGTTGCGCGCCGCGATGCGGTAGTCCTCGATCAAGCCGGGGATTTCATCCAATGCCAGCGCGCGCGGCTCGGACACGTCCTCGAATCCATTCTTGGTGAAAGTCTTGCCTTCGGCGCGAATGGCGCTGGGCGCAACCGGCACTTCGCCCGGCGGCAGCACACTGGTGTGCGAGACGCGGCCAACGTGCCACAGCTGCAGCACGATCTTGCCGCCGCGGCGATGCACTTCGTCAGTGACGGCGCGCCAGCCCTCGATTTGTTCCTTGGTGTAGATGCCGGGCGTATCGAGGTAACCCTGGCCCAGCGGACTGATCTGGGTGCCTTCGGCCACGATCAGGCCGGCGGTGGCGCGTTGGCCGTAATACTCAGCGGCAAGCGGCGAGGGCACCTGGCCGGCGACCGCGCGGTTGCGCGTCAGCGGGGCCATGATCACGCGGTTGGCAAGCTCCAGCGCGCCCAGGCGCACCGGCGAGAACAAGGGGGATTGTGTGGATTTGGACATCAGCAACCAGTCGAAATTGATCACGCGCCAGGCGCGACGCCGCGCCGATCGCGGTGCCCGGTAGCGATGGTGGCGGACTCAAGCAGATTCGAGCGATGCAGATAGGACACAGCGTCCCTGTCGCGTCGAAAGCGTGGCAACTGTGATGGAGTGGGCGCTGGCGCTGAACCGCCCCTGGTGTCGCACTTTCCTGCCGTGCTGCATTGCACAATAATAGGCCGCCCCGCCACTCTGGAGTCGGGCATGACCGATACCGACCTTTCTTCGCCACGCGTGTCCCGGCGCGATTACGTGCTGATCCTGCTTGCGCTGGCGATGGGCGGCTTTGCGATCGGCATCAGCGAATTCTCCACCATGGGCCTGATGACGCAGATTGCGCAGGGCTTGCAGATCACCGAGCCGCAGGTCGGTCACGTCATCAGCGCGTATGCGTTGGGCGTGGTGGTGGGTGCGCCCTTGCTGGCGATCCTGGGCGCGCGCTGGCCACGGCGCACCTTGTTGCTGCTGTTGATGGTCTTCTATGCGCTGGGCAACGTGGCCAGCGCATTGGCACCGAGCTACCACGCCATGCTGCTGTGCCGCTTTATCGCCGGACTGCCGCATGGCGCCTACTTCGGCGTTGCGTCGCTGGTGGCCGCATCGATCAGCCCGCCCAATCAACGTGCCACTGCAGTGGGGCGCGTGTTGTTGGGTCTGAGTGTTGCGCTGCTGGTGGGCAACCCGCTGGCAACCTGGCTGGGGCAAATCGTGAGCTGGCGCTGGGCCTATGCGTCGGTGTCGGTGATTGCGCTGGGCACGGTCGCCGCCGTGGCGGTCCTGTTGCCGCCGCAGCCGGAGGAGCCGCGCCAGCAGCCGCTGCGCGAATTGCGCGCGTTCAATCAGCCGCAGGTGTGGCTGGCATTGGCGATCGGGGCGGTGGGTTTTTCCGGCATGTTCTGCGTCTTCAGTTACCTTGCGCCGACCTTGACTGCGGTGACCGGCGTAACCGCAGCGCGCATCCCGTTGGCGATGGTGGCGTTCGGCGTGGGCGGGGTGCTGGGAAGCATCCTGGGCGGTTGGTTGTTCGATCGCATGCAGTTCCGCGCCGTACCGGTGTTGCTGCTGTGGTCGGTGGTGGTGATGTTGACGTTTCCGCTGGCAGCGCAGTCAGGCGTGTGGGTGTTCGTCTCGATCGTGGCGGTCGGCACCATGGGGGCGTTGGCGCCGGCCTTGCAGACGCGCTTGATGGACGTGGCGGCAGAAGCGCAGACCCTGGCCGCAGCGTCCAACCATGCAGCGTTCAATACGGCCAATGCATTGGGTCCATGGCTGGGTGGCATGGCGATCACGGCAGGCTGGGGTTGGACCTCCACCGGCTACGTCGGCGCGGCCACCGCGCTCGGCGGGTTGCTGGTCTATGCAGCGGCGGTGTGGCAGGAACGCCATCAGCAACGTGCAGTGCTGACGAATTGCTGAGTTGCCGGTGCCGCAATGCGTCAAGCGCCCGCGGCGCCGTTTCGCTCCGGTGGCAGCTTGCGCCGCCATGCAGCGATTCGCACGGCCCATGTGCCATCACGACAGCCATCTCACGGGGCGCCGGCGAGACTTCGCGTTCCATCAAGCGGACCGAACAGTGCCATGAACGAGTTCACTCCACCGCCGTGGAAGCGCTCCAATCCCAAGGGCAAGGCGAAGTCGACACCGTTGACCGATGCGCAAAAAGCAGCCGCCAAGCAGCGCGCCGAAGAGGCGGGGCGGCCGTATCCGAATCTGGTCGACAACATGTGGGCCAGTCGCCAGCCGAAGTGATCTTGATCCGCTGTTGGCATGGATGAATTGCAATTCATCGCCTGCATGATGGCGTGAGGACGATGCCCACATCGCTCACATATCGATTATGCGGGCGACGCGAGGATGAGGCCGTACACAACGCGACGGCACTGCAATCAACCCATCGATTGACTCAACCCGCCGCACGCGCAGTCATCGCACCGCGCGGCGTCGGTCCATCCAAACAAGGAGCCACACATGAGCATTCAGAGCAAAACTGAGCATAGCCTCAACGACCTCATCGCCATCTCGCGCGACGGCAAGGACTTCTACGAAGAAGCCGCGGCCAAGGTGGGCGACGCGGAGCTCGCGACGCTGTTCCGCCGCATCGCCGGCGTCAAGACCGACATCGTCAGCAGCCTGAGCAGTGTGGTCGCCGCCGCCGGTGGCACGCCGGAACAGCACGGCACCATGGTGGGCAGCATGCAGCAGTTCTACGGCAAGGTTCGCGCAACCCTGGGCGACACCAAGTACGGCTATGTGGCCGAGTTGGAAGAGTCCGAAGACCGTCTGTTGAAGGCGTTCGACGAGACCATCGCCGACCAGGACACCCCGGCCGCTGCACGCGAAGCCGCGCTGCGCCTGCTGCCTGAGGTACGCGCTTGCCATGACGTCATGCGCAACCGCAAGCATGCGATGAAGAGCGCCGCATAAGCTGCGCGTTGAACCGAGTGCATCGTCACCGATCCGATGCAGCTCCGGAGTAAGACGATAAAGGCGGAAACGGGCAGCGCATGCTGCCCGTTTCTTTGTGTGTCGCCGCAGGCGCGCATGCATGGCGCAAGGCCGCAATCGCAGTTCCACGCAATGCACGAGGTTCCACATCCACGCCATGCATGCCGGCATGTCCGGCACGCGTCGGGTCTGCTAGTATCCGCCGCCCTTCTTCAGGCAGGCCCGCGTTGCGCGGTCGTGGCATCCATCCATGAAGCAACAGTTCCTGTATCTGTCATCGGCCGAGGCACAGCTGTCGCTCGGGCTTGGAGAAGAGAAGACCACCGAACGTCTGTTTTTCGCGGTGATGGCCGATACGTCCACTGCCGAGCATGCAGCGCGCATTGCCGACCGCCTGTTGCAAGGCGGGCACGCCCAAGGCAAGGCGCTTGCGCGCGAACGGCTGCATGTGACCCTGCATCATCTGGGCGATTACGCCGGTGGTCTGCCGCCATCGTTGGTGAGCCGCGCCAGCCAGGCCGCGACGCGCGTGCAAATGGACGCGTTCGAGGTGGAGTTCGATCGCGTCGGCACCTTCGGCGGTAGGCGCTCGCAACTTCCCTGCGTGCTGCGTGGCGAAGAGCAGGTGCGTGGGCTTTACGAGCTGCAGGGCGCATTGGGAAAGCAGCTGGCGCATGTGGGCATTGCCGGCGATGCGCAATACACGCCGCACATGACGCTGCTGTACTGCAATCAGGCGGTGCCGCAGCGGCGCTGCGATGCGCTTGCCTGGACCGTGCGCGACTTCGCGCTGGTGCGCAGCTTTCTTGGCCAGTCGCGCTACCAGATCGAAGGCCGCTGGTCGCTGCGCTGATGTGCATGGCCGCGCGTACGCGGTAGCCTGCGGACATGGACATCGCCACGCCACTGCCATTGCACGCCGACCACCTGGCCGCGCTCGAACAGGCCTATGCCGCCCCGCCGCGCGCTTACCACCACTTCGGCCACGTTCGCGCGGTGCTGCAGCACTACGCCGAGGTCGCGGCCGGGCCGGGCTGGCGCCAGCCGACAGAAGTCTGGCTGGCGGTGCTGTTCCATGATGCGGTGTATCAGCCCGGACGCCGTGACAACGAGGCGCAATCGGCACTGATGGCGGCCGAAGCCATCCCGCGCTGGTGGCCGCAGGCGCGGGTGGATGTCGAGCGGGTGCAGGCGCTGATCCTGCTCACGGCTCGGCACGGGCACGTGCTGCCGCAGGACGTGGATGAAGACGCCGCGCTGTTCCTGGACTGCGACATGGCGATCCTGGCCGCGCCCGCAGCGGTGTTCGATGCCTACGATCAGGCCATCGCCGAGGAGTATCGCGGGCACGTGCCCAGCGTGCTGTTCCGGGTCAATCGCCGCCGGTTCCTGGCCGGTGTGCTCAAGCAGCCGCGCATCTTCCTGAGCGACTACTTCCATACCCATTACGACACCGCGGCGCGCGCCAATCTGCGCCGGCGGCTGGGGCGCTGAGCCTACGCCCCAGCCGGCTGCATGTCCGGCTGAGTCCGATGCGCACGCTACAATGGCCGCATGCACGACAGCGCTGCTTCCCGCCCAGACCCACGCCCGATCGCCCCGCAGCCGCCTGCGCCCAACGAATGCTGTGAGAGCGGCTGCCCGCTGTGCGTGCACGATCTGTATGCCGAGGAGCTGACGCGTTACCGCCAGGCCCTGGCAGCGTGGGAAGCGCGCCAGCCGGCGGTCAGCCGCCCCGAGGCGCAATGAGCCAGGTCCTGCGCTTCGCGCTGCAGTCCGGAACGATTATCTTTGAACCACTTTTCCCGATGGTGCGACATGCGACGACTTGAAATGTGGAGCGCGCTCTGCGGCGCGGCGATGTTGACGCTGTCGGGCATGGCCGCCGCGCAGGCGCCGGAACCGGTCAGCCACGGCCGTTTCGAGCAGGTGCCGGTGCTGATGCCCAAGGGCGAGCCGCAACGGGTGGTGATCTGGCTGGCCGGTGCGGGCGATGCCGCCAAGCGCCAGGCCCAGGCAGAAAGCCTGCGCGCCGACGGTGCGATGGTGGCGGTGGTGGACACCGCGCACCTGTACGCAGTGCTGCGCAAGGCTGGCGGCACCTGCACGTTCTCGGTCGGCGACGTGGAAAATTTCTCGCGTTACGTGCAGGCCTTCTATCACATCCCCACCTATCGTCTGCCGCTGCTGGTGGGCGATGGCGAGGGCGCCGCGTTGGCCTACGCGATCGCGGCTCAGGCCAAGCCGCACGTCCTGGCCGGCGTGCTCACCGACGGGCTCTGCCCGGCCACCGTGTCCAACCAGGCAATCTGCCAGCCGGGTGTACGCCCGGGGACCAACACGCTGTTGCCGGTGCCGTTGCAGATTCCCTGGGTGCTTGCCGCCAGCCAGGACAAACGCTGCCCGGCGGTTGCCGAAGAGGGTTTCCTCAAGCAGGTGCCGCAGGCGCGAACCTTCCGGCGCTCTGCCAAAGGCGACATCCTGCCCGGCCTGCGCGCCGCGGTGCGTTCGCTGGGCGAACAGAAGGGCGTGGCGTTGCCGCCGCCGCCGGGCGGTCTGGCGGATCTGCCGGTGGTGGAACTGCCGGCCAAGCCCGATGGCGACAGCGACGACGACACCTTCGTGATCTTCGTGTCCGGCGATGGCGGTTGGGCAGGCCTGGACGAAGAGGTAGCCGATGCACTCGCCGCGCAAGGCATTCCGGTGGTCGGCCTGGATTCGCTGCGTTACTTCTGGACCGAGCGCACCCCGCAAGGCTTTGCCGACGACCTGGATCGCATTGCCCGCATCTATGCGCAGCGCTGGGATCGCCAGCGCGTGGTACTGATCGGCTTTTCGCAGGGCGCCGACGTGCTGCCGGCGGCCATCAATAAACTGCCCGCTGCGACCAAGCAGAACCTGCGTATGACGGCGCTGCTGTCGGTCGGCAAGCTGGCCGACTACGAGTTCCACGTCAGCAACTGGCTGGGCTCGGACGACGAGGGCCTGCCGATCGCGCCGGAAGTACAGCGTCTGCCGGCCGGCACGACGGTGTGCATCTACGGCCAGGACGACGACGATGCGCTTTGCCCGAACCTGCCCGCAAACGTGGCCAAGCGGGTCGCACTGCCAGGCGATCACCATTTCAAGGGCGATTACACGACCCTGGCCAAGACGATCATGGACCAGTTGCACACGCTGTCGAAGCCGTAAGGCCGGACAGTGTTTGATCTGAGTGCGCCGACCGTGTCCTGGTCGGCGGCGCGGTGCCGGGTCCGGAATCGCGACACGCTGTAAACCCGTCCTGGAAGCTCGATGGCGGCATCCATGCCGCCCCACATGCGCTGGCCCGCGGAGGTGGCACCGCGCTTTCACGGTCTGCGACCGCTGCTCCGCACACCAGGATTGCCGGAAACGGCGTGCTCCTGCGTTGTCAATCCGCTCCGGTGGGCGCCAGCAAAGGCGGCCGGACCTGCATGTTCGGCGCCAGCGTCGCGCGCGGGCTTACTCCTGCCGCCCAGGATCGGCCGAGATCAGGCGGGTGACATCCAGCAAGGCGGCCGGCAGATGCATGCCGCCGGGGGCGACCAGATAGCGTGGACGCCAGGTCGGGGCGAACTTCGACTTGAAGCGGCGTAGGCCGCTGAATCCGTAGAAACGCTCGCCGTGCCGCGCGACCAGGCTGGCGAAGCGGTTCCAGCGCCCGGCCAGGCGATGTTCGGCCAGGCCCGACAACGGTGCCATGCCCAGCGAGAACCGCGTGTAGCCGTTGGCCTGGCCCCACAGGAACAACTCGATGAACAGGAAGTCCATAGTGCCCTTCGGTGCCTGCGCGCTGTGCCGCATCAGGTCCACCGACAGTTCGCCGCCGGCCGGTGCCCACCACACGTTGGCAAATGCCACGATCTGGCCTTCGACCTCGGCCACCGCCACCGGGAAGCGACGCAGGTAATCCGGATCGAAGCTGCCCAGCGAAAAGCCTTTCTCTTCGCCGGATTTTTCTTCCAGCCATTGTTCCGACACCTCGGCCAGGCGCGGCAATACCTCCTCCACCTGTTCGGGCGGCAGCATGCGGAAGCTCAGGCCGCCGCGCTTGCCGCGGTTCCAGGCCTGGCGCAGGTCGGCACGGTCGCGGCCTTCCAGGGTGAAACCCTCCAGCGGCACGATCGCCTCTTCGCCCAGCTTGACCAGGGTCAGGCCCATGTCGAGATAGGTCTGCCAGTACCGTTCGCCGACCTGGTAGAACACCGGGCGCAGGCCCATGTGGTCGGCCTCTTCACGGAAGCGCCAGATCAGCGCGCACGCCACCTCCGGCGGACCGACCGGGTCGCCCATGGAAATCAACGAACCCCCATAGCGCTGCATCATCACAAAGCCACGGCGCTGCTCATCCAACAAAAACGCCTTGTCGCCGGTCAGCGCCAGGCAGGCCTGGGTATCGGTGCTGGTGGCCAGGATCGGTGCCAGCGTCTGCAGCGTCTGCGCATCGGCCGCCGGCATCGGCCTGCGCCCACCACGCAGCAGGCGCGCCATGCCGAACACGATCACGCCCACGCACAGGATCAGCGCGGCGCGCAATGCACGCGGCGCATTGGCCGAGGTGGCGAACTGCCACCACAGATCGTTGCTGTATTCGACATGGCTGTAGACGAAGAACAGCAGCCAGAACGTGGCCACCAGCACCAGGCCCAGGTTGCTCAGCCAGCGCCACGACCAGGCTTCGTCCAGCAGCGCGCCCTGGCGATAGAACTCGCGTCGCGCCGCCCACAGCGCAACCGCTGCCAGCGCCGCCGACAACGACACCGAGATATGGCTGCCGCGCAGCAGCGCCAACGGCGGCAGCAGCAAGCACACGCCCAGCGCCAGCACCCAGGCCGCATGGCTGCGGCGCTGCAGGCCCTGGCCGATCAGCAGCAGCATCATGCCGCCCAGGCTGACCAGCAGATGCGAGGTTTCGATCAGCGGCAGCGGCGCCACTTCCTGGCGCGCGCGCGGTGTCGGCAGGGTGCCGTCGATCACCAGCGCGGCACCCACTGCAAACACCGCCAACGCCAGAATCTGCGGCAGCCACGGGCGCAGGGTCTTCCACACGGTGCGCGCGGTGCTGGCGCCGACGCGTACCGGCGCGCGCAGCCCGGAGGCGGCCGCCATGGCCACCGAGATCAGCAGTGGCACGATGTAGTACGTGACGCGGTAGGCCAGCGCCGCGGCCAGGACCGCGGCGGGAGTCACGTGCGGCAGCAGTTTGAGCAGGCTCCACTCGAACACGCCCAGGCCGGCCGGCACGGTGGAGATCAGCCCGGCCACCACGGCCACCAGCCAGATGCCGATGAAGCCGAAGTAGCCGGTACCGGGGTCCGGCGGCAGCAGCACGTAGAACGCGGCCGCGGCCAGGCCCAGTTCCACCACGCTCAGTGCGGTGACGCCCAGCACCGTGGTGCGGTCCGGTAACCAGAACCGGTGGGTGCGGATGCCGAACTCGCGGCCCTGTTTGCCGACCAGCGCCAGCATGGTGCTGTAGCCGACCAGCAGGGCGATGCCGGCAATGCGGATGGCCTGCGCAGTGATCGGCAACGCGCGCGCGGCCGCTTCCGGTTCCAGCAGCAATGCCAGACCCAGCAGCACCCAGGCCCCGAAGATGAAGCCCAGGGTGCTCATCAGCACCACCTGGCCAATCTCGGCCAGGGTCAGGCCCACGCTGCCGTAGCCGCGCAGTCGCACGGCGCCGCCGGTGAGTGCGGCAAAGCCCAATGTCTGCCCGACCGCATGCGCCATGAAGGCGGTGATGCCCACCCGTGCCGGATGCAGCTGCTTGCCGGTGCGCTTGAGCCCCACCCAGTCGAAGCCCACCAGGCACGCGTAGCTGCTCAGGCCGAGCAGCAGCGTCAGTGCGATCTGCCCCGCGCCCAGCGCACGGAACGCATGCCGGATCTGGCGGTAGCCGTGGTCGGTGAACTGCGACGACAGCGCATGCAGGGCCATCGCCAGGATCGCCAGGCTGATGATGACCGGCAAGGCGCGACGCCAACCGCTGGCGGACGTTTCGGAAGACGCGGGGGTATCCGTCATGAGGGCAACGGGATCTGCTGAAAGGGAAGGAGGGTGCATGCACGAGGTGTGCCGCGCGCGCGTTTGCAATGCATGGGCCGGTCGGGTTGAGGGTGCATGCAGCGTGGTTGCGAAGGTGCCGACATCCAGTGAACGCGTGGTTCGATCGTACCGACACAGTGTCCGTGCGGGCCGGCCGCGCGCATCATAGGGCAAAGCCGCACACGCGTGCCGAACGAACACGACAGGACCGCCATGACAGTTGGAAGGCAGACAGGCTGCTGATGCGCACTCCACCCGATTCCCCAACGTTTGCGCCGCACGCGCGGGCCATGCCGCCGCGCTGGAGCGGCTACGCCGGCCGCATCGCCGCCGCCGCTGGCATGGTCTTCATCGGGCTGGTGCTGGTGTTGCAATGGCTGCGCCGCGATCTCTGGTGGGTGGATGCGCAACTGAGCGCCTATCTGCACGGTCCGTATGGCCTGTTGCTGCGCACCGCCTACTGCCTGCTGGCCGCCAGCATGGCGTGGCTGGCGCTGGGGCTGTATGCGGCGTTGGCGCCGGCCGCGCGCAGCCGCACCGTGCTGGGCTTGTTCTGGATGGCGGCAGTGGGGCTGTGCATGGTCTCGATCGGCGACAGCTGGATGCCCGAGCTGGCGCCGGAGGCGGCCGCGATGGTGCATGTGTTGTCGGCGGATACGACGTTTCTGTGCGTGATTGCCGCGGTATTGCTGCAGGCGTGGTACTTCCGGGCCGATGTGCGGTGGCGTGCACACTTTCCTTCGGCCTTCCTGCTGGGCTGGGCAGCGTTTGCGGTGTTGCTGTTCCATGTCACCGTGACCAGCGCACCCCTGGGCATCAGCCAGAAGATCGCCATCGTGCTGATCGTGGCCTGGATGGTGCGCGCGGGCACCGTGTTGGCGCGCTGCGAGCGCGACGGGGCTGCACGTCTGCCGCATTCGCGGGACAATGCAGGGGTCAATCAACCGTAGGAAGCCTGAAATGCTGCAGCGATTCGATGCGGGTCCGCGTATGTCCGAAATGACCGTCCATGCCGGCGTGTGTTACCTGGCCGGCCAGATTGCCGAGGACACCAGCCAGGACATCACTGGGCAGACCCGGCAGGTGCTGGGCGAGATCGACAAGCTGCTGGCGCTGGCGGCCAGCGACAAGACCAAGATCCTGCGTGCAGAGATCTTCCTCGCCGACATCGCCGATTTCGATGGCATGAACAAGGCCTGGGACGAGTGGGTGCCGCACGGCTTCACGCCTGCCCGTGCCACCGTTGAAGCCAAGTTGGCGCGGCCGGAGTGGAAAGTGGAAATCGTGGTGACCGCTGCGGCGGGTTGATCGCGCCACTGGGTGCGGCGCTTGAAGCGGTACGCGCGATTTCACGCAGCGCTTCAGCGCAACCAAGTGACTGCTGCGCGGTTATCGCAGTGCACGCAAGCACGCGCGGTGCATGGTGGCCGGCAGTCATGTTCGCAACGGCTGCCGGCGGTGCAATCAACGTTTGACGAAGCGGTAATGCGCCACGCCCCACTCGCGGCCGTGGTCGTAGCCGAACAATTCCGCGCAGGCCAGCCAGAACATCCGCCAGCGCTGCCACCAACGCTGCGCGTCGTCGCCGTAGGTCTGCTTCAACAGCGGCATGATCTGGTCGCGGTGGCGGTCCTGGTTTTCCAGCCAGGCGTTGGCGGTCTTCTCGTAATGCTCGCCCGACAGCAGCCAACGTTGTTCGATCACCACATCCTGCTGGAAGTGCAGCAGGGTATCGGCCGCCGGCATCAGCCCGCCGGTGAAAAAATGCCGGCCCATCCAGTTGTCTTCGCCGGCCACTTCGAACGGGTAGGCCAGATCGCGGTGGCAAAAAATGTGCACGAACAGCTTGCCGCCCGGTGCCAGCCAGCTGCCGACGCGTGCGAGCAGGTCGCGGTAGTTGCGCATGTGCTCGAACATTTCCACTGACACCACGCGATCGAAGTCGCCCGGTGGCAGGGTCAGCGCGTTGACGTCGGCAGTGATCACCTGCACGTTGCTCAGCCCGCGCACGCGGCACTGCTCCAGGATATGCGCGCGCTGCGGGCGCGAGTTGGACACCGCCGTGATGCTGGCGTTCGGATAGCGCTCGGCCATCCATAGGGTCAACGAGCCCCAGCCGCAGCCCAGTTCCAGGATGCGTTGACCATCGGCCAGTTCGGCGCGCTCGCCGTACAGCGCCAGCATGCGTTCTTCGGCGGCATCCAGATTGGGCGTGGTGGCATCCCAGTAGCAGCTGCTGTACTTGAGCCGGCGGCCCAGGCACAGGGTGAAGAACTGCGGCGGCAATTCGTAATGCTGGCGATTGGCCGCATCGGTTTCGATCGCGATCGCGCTGGCCCGCAGGCTGTCGATGAAGGCGCGTTGCCGCTCGCCGTTGGCATCGGCATCGTTGCCGCGCTCATCGCGCAGGCGCTGCGCGCACAGGCGACGGATGCCGTGGCGCAAGACGGCGTCGGGCAGCACACCGGATTCGGCGAGCCGCGTGGCGAAGGCTTCTTCGGGCTGCGCGGAGGGCGGGACGATAACGGTAGACATGCAACTCTCCAGGCAAATCAGGACGAAGGGGGAAGCGGAAAGAACGCGCTGGTGCTGCGCTGGTACCGGGCATAGTCCTCGCCACGCGAGCGCAGCGCCTGCTGCTCGGTGTAAGGAATGCCGGTGAAGCGATACAGAAACACGAACATCACCACCGGCCCGAGCGCGCACAGCGCCACCGGCCACGGGCCGGCACCGACGGCCAGCGCCAGATACGCGAACCAGTGCACGAACTCGAAAAAGTAATTGGGGTGGCGCGAATAACGCCACAGCCCGGCGCGACAGGTCTTGCCGCGATTGGCCGGGTTGGCCTTGTGCGCCGACAACTGCCGGTCCGCCAACGCCTCGCCACCGACCGCGATCAACCACACGACGATCGCGATGGCTGTCCATGCGCTCCATTCCGCGTTTGGGTTGCTCGCCGCGGCCAGGAACGGCACCGCGAACAGCACCACCACCCCGGCCTGTGCCAGGAAAAAACCGAGGAACTTGCTCTGGCTGCCGTTCCAATGTTCGCGCAACGCGCGGTACCGGCCGTCTTCATGCGGGTCGCCGAAGACGCGCACGCCCAGGTGCAGCGCCAGACGCGCGCCCCACACGCCCCCGAGCACCGCCACCAGCACGCGCGGCAGCAGTGCGCCCTCGGACATCCACGCACAGTACGGCGCAGCCACCGCCAGGCAGCCCGCCCACAACACATCGACCGGGCCGGCGTTGCCGCTGCGACGCTGCCACAGCCAGCCGATCACCATCACCACGCTTGCGAACACGCCCACATGCAGCAGCGGCCAGGCATTCATTGCAGTTCTCCAGTGGGGTCATCGGGTAATGGTCGCGCCAGCCGGCGTGCATATAGCGACAACACGCCGCAGGCCACGCCCCAGCCGATGCCCACGGCAAGCACGGCATGCAGGTAAGGCGATTGAAATTCCACCGCGTGCCAGCTGCGTTGCGCCAGCCAGTACGAAAACGGCCCGAAGATCGCGCCCAGCAGCACCGCCAGCCACGGCCGCTGCATTGCCGTGGCCAGCGAATGGTTGAGGGTGAGCGCAAAGCCCAGCCACAACGCCAGGATCCACGGCGGCGCCAGCAGGCTGCCCGGCCACGGCGCGGCGTAGCGCACCCAATTGCCCGCTGCCAGCGTGGTGTCCAGCAGCAATCCCAGCGACAAGGCCGCCACCATCAACTGCACGTCGCCGGGCGCGCGTCGCGAAGGCCACAGCTGGTAAAGCGCGAAGACCGCCAGCGCCAGCAGCGTCGGCCAGATGCGCGCATGCGCAGCGGAACCGACCGCGACCAGCCACAGCACCTGCAGGCCGAGGTAGTTGCCGAGCTGCTTCATGCGCCGGCAGTGAGGCCAGGCACGAACTGCGGCGGGCGTGCAGCGGGTTTGCTCAGCCACAAATGCACATCGCCGATCGAGCGTTCCAGAAAGCCGGCCTCGCAATAGGCCAGATAGAACTCCCACATGCGGATGAAGCGCTCGTCGTAGCCCAGCGCACGCACCTGCGGCAACTGCGCCATGAAGCGCTGGCGCCACGCGCGCAAGGTCAGCGCATAGCTCGGGCCGATGTCTTCCAGATTGAACAGGCGCAGATCGCTGGCGCGCGCGATCGCGCCGGTCATCGCCGCAACCGAAGGAATGAAGCTGCCCGGGAAGATATGCCGTTTGATGAAGTCCACCGAGTGCAGCGCCTGCTTGTAGCGGTGGTCTTCGATGGTGATGGCCTGGATCAGCGCTTCGCCATCGTCGGCCAGCAGGCTGCCGACCTTGGCGAAGTAGGTGTCCAGATACTGGTGGCCGATGGCTTCGATCATCTCGATCGAGACCACGCGGTCGAAGCGGCCTTCCAGGTCGCGGTAGTCGTGCAACAGCACCGTCACCCGATCGCTCAGGCCTGCCGCGGCGATGCGTTGGTTGGCCAGTTCGAACTGCTCGCGCGAAATGGTGGTGGTGGTGACGCGGCAGCCGTGTTCGCGTGCGGCGTGCAGCGCAAAGCCGCCCCAGCCGGTGCCGATCTCCAGCACATGATGGTGCGGCGCCAGGCGCAGTTTCTGACAGATGCGTTCGAGCTTGCGGGTCGCCGCGCGCTCCAGTGCCGCCTCCCCCTGCGCCTCTTCGCCGTCGACAAAGATCGCCGACGAGTACATCAGGTTTTCATCCAGGAACAGCTTGAACAGCGGGTTGCCCAGGTCGTAGTGCGCGGCGATATTGCGCCGGCTGCCGCTGCGGGTATTGCGCGCAAACGCATGCAGGCTGCGCATGGCCCAGCCGCCCAGACGTGCGGTGCCGGTCTCCATCGCGTCCAGCCGCTCGCGGTTGCGCAGCAGCAGCCGCATCAACGCCACCAGGTCGTCGCACTGCCACTGCCCGTCCATATACGACTCGCCTGCACCGACACTGCCGTTGAGCGCCGCCTGGCGATAAAAGCCGGGGTCGATCACGCGCAGCTGCATCTGCAAGGCCTGCGCGCCCGTGGCCGTGCCAAGCGTGGTGACGGTGCCGGCTTCATGCAGCTGCAGCTGCCCGTCGCGCAATTGCCCAAGCGTGGCCAGCAGGCGCTTGCGCAGCAGGCGGTCCGTCCAGGAAGCCGCGCGCGGCGCAGCGTGATCGGGCAGGGACGTGGCGTTCATCGGGGTTCTCGCACAGGCGGGTGAGGGTGGTCGTGGACGGGGTTGCCGCGCAGCCACAGGCGCAAGGCCTGCCAGTGGATGGCAATCACCACCCACACCGTCATCAGCGGATAAGCCAGCAACGTGCGCGCCAGGTTGCGCGCGGTGAGCGGTTGACGTTGCAGTACCAGGGTGGCGTCGAAGCGGCGCGTGCCGCTGTTGTCGAGGGCACCGCCAGCATCGTCGCCAACGGCGTCCAGCACATCCATGTGCACGCGCAACTGCGCATCCGGCACGCTGAAGCGCCAGTCGTAGCGGTGTTGCATGCCCATGAACGGCGAAACGTGGAAGCGCTTGTCGAAGCGCCACGCATGCACGTCGCGATGCGTGCGCGCCTGCGCGACCGGCAGCACGTAGGTGTGGCGCTGCTGCCAGGGGGTGTTGGTGATTTCGGCCACGATCCAGCGCAGGCCGTCGTGGCGATCGAAGCAATAGTAGAAGCTGACCGGGTTGAACACGTGGCCGAAGTAACGCAGATGGGTCAGCAGCCGGATCGCGCCCTCGGGGCGCTCGCCGGTGTGCGTCTGCACGCAGTCGCGCACGGCCTGGTCCAGCGGAATGCGCGCATCGCCCAGATAGTCGCTGCGCCGGAACTGCGCCAGGTTGGCGCGCCCCACCGACCACAACCAGCGTCGTGCGAACACCTGATCCAGCTCGGACAGATCCAGGTACATCAGGAACAGGCGATGGCGAAAGTACAGCGCCTTGGGCATGAAGCGCCGGTGCCGCACCCAGCCGGTGTAGATCGCGCTGCGCAACGGCGCCTCCACGCGACCGGCGCCGCTGCCCTCGGCAGGGGGCAACGGCACCGCGTCGTGGTGGGCGTCGCGCAGCAACTGCATCACCAATGCACTCCCAGGCCATGCGCGACGTCCACGCCGCTGCGCAGGCCGTCTTCGTGGAAACCGAAGCCCCATGCGGCCCCGGCGAACCAGGTGTGTTGCACACCCTGGATCTCGGCCTTGCGCGCTTGTGCTGCCACTGCTGCGGCGTTCTGCACCGGGTGGCGATAGCGCATGCGCCGCAGCACCTTGCCCGGGTCGATCTCGTGATTGCGATTGAGGCTGACGATGAATGGCTGCGGTGACGCGATCGACTGCAGTGCGTTCATCCAGTAGCTCACCGTGCAGGCGGCATCCGGGTCGGCCGGCACGTGCGCGTTCCATGCTGCCCAGGCGCGCCGGTCGCGCGGCAGCACGCTGGCATCGGTGTGCAGCACGGTGTCGTTGTCCTGGTAGGTGATGCCACCGAGGATGTGGCGTTCGGCCGGCGTGGCGTCGCTGAGCAAACCCAGCGCATCGTCGGCATGGCAGGCCAGCACCACGTGGTCGAAATGTTCCTCGCAACGCGAGGCCTTCAGCACCACGCCATTGGGCGTGCGGCGGATTGCCTGGACCGGCGTGGACAGGCGCTCGATCACCTGCCAGCGCCGCCGCAGCGCACGCACATAGCTGTTGGACCCGCCCCGCACCACCTGCCACTGCGGGCGCCCGCTCAGTTGCAGCATGTGGTGATTGGCCATGAAGCCGATCAACTGGCCCATGGGAAATTCGAGAATGGTCTGCGAAGGCGAGGACCACAGCGCGGACGCCATCGGCACCAGGTGCTGGTCGCGGAATGCATCCGAATAGCCGTGCCGCTGCAGATACGCGCCCAACGTGCTGAAACGCTCGTCGCTGTGCAGCACCGCCGGTGCCTGGCGATAGAAGCGGCGCAGGTCGGCCAGCATGCCCCAGAAGCGCGGGCTGAGCAGGTTGCGGCGCTGGCAGAACAACCCGTTCAAGGTGCCGGCGTTGTATTCGAGCCCGCTGCGCGCGTCGTGGACCGAAAAGCTCATCGTGGTCGGCTGCGCGGCCACGTCCAGCTCGGCGAACATGCGCGTGAGCAGCGGGTAATGCTGCGGGTTGAACACGATGAAACCGCTATCCACCGCGTAACGCTGCCCCTCCAGCTCGATGTCGTGCGTGTGCGTATGCCCGCCCAGATAATCGGCTGCCTCGAAAAGGGTCACCTCGTAGCGCCGCGACAACAGCCACGCCGCGCCGAGGCCGGCGATTCCGCTGCCGACCACGGCAATCCTGCCCTCGCTCATCGTTTCACCCGTTCGGCGCGCTGGGTGAGCAGCTTCGGCATCGGCTTGAGGTCCCACACCAGCCCCACCCACGACATCGCGGTGAGTCCGTACCAGGTCGCGTCGTATTCCCACCATCGCAATCCCTGACGCGCCGAGCCGGGAAAGAAATGGTGATTGTTGTGCCAGCCTTCGCCGAAGGTGAGCAACGCCAGCAGCCAGTTGTTACGGCTGTCGTCGCGGGTGTCGAAGCGCCGGCTGCCGAAACGATGCGCCAGCGAGTTGATGGTGAAGGTGGCATGGAACAACGCCACGGTGGAGATCACAAAGCCCCACACCAGCAACTGCGCACCGCTGGTCTTCAGCGCGGGCGCAGCCACTGCCAGCCAGTCGCCGAGCAGGTACAGCCCCAGCGCCAGCAGCACCGGCATTACGATGTCGAAGCGGTCCAGAAAGCGCAGTTCGGCGAAACGGCGTAGGTCGGGGATCACTTCCCAGTCGGTGCGGAAATTGCGCGGGGTCAGGAACCAGCCGGTATGGCTCCACCAGAAGCCGTGCTGCGCCGGCGAATGCGGATCGCGGCCGGTGTCGGTATGCCGATGGTGGTTGCGATGATGCGCCGCCCACCACAACGGCCCGCGCTGCACGCAGGTGGCCCCGATGGCGGCAAAGACGAATTGCAGTGCGCGCGACGTCTTGAACGCGCGGTGCGAGAAGTAGCGGTGATAAAAGCCGGTGAGGGCGAACATGCGCAGCGCGTACAGCGCCACCGCCATGCCCACCGCGAACCAGGATGCACCGACCCAGAACACCGCCAGGCAGGCCAGGTGCAGGGCGATGAAGGGCACGGCACGTAGCCAGTCGATGCGATCGGCACGCGCTTCGTCCAGGGGCTCGTCGGCTTGCGAATCCACCCAGCGACGCAGACTGCCGACGCGTGCGGCCAGGCCGCCACGCGGTGGTGCGGTGGCGGGCTGGGGCGCTGCGGCGTGAGGGTCCAGGCCAGTGCTCGGCACGCGTGATTCTCCATAAGTAGTCGTGACCCAGTACGGACGCTGCCGGCAAACAGATGCACCAGCCCGCTTGATCGTCGCACGCATGGGTGGGGTTCGCTTGGCGTCGCGAATGAATCGCGCAGCTGCGCACACATTGCCCGCGCCAGAGACGTCCGGCGCGGATGAGGCTGTTTTGCAGAGCCCCGCCTGCGAGTGCCCGCAGGCGAGGTTAGGCGCGCTGGATCAGGGAGCCATCGCCAGCGTGCTGATGCCGCCCTTGGCCACCACGGTGCCGGTGGCAACGCCACCGGGCGCGCCGCCCGGCGGCTCCAGCGTGACGGCCAGAATGGCCTCGTTGCTCAACATGGGCATCAACTGATCGGGAATCTGCGCACGGCGTGCACGTTGATCGTCGAAGGTGCCCATCGAATGCGCCTTGCCGTCGGGGGTGATCAGCCACAGCTCCGGCACCTTGTCAGCGGTGGCGGTGCGGTCCAGCGGCGTCACCGTGATGGTGTGCTTGTCGGCGTCCATCAAGGCCACATAACCCGGGCGACCGTCTTCGGTGGCCAGGGTCGAGGTCATGGCGATCCCGGTCGCGGCAGGCGGATTGGTCGCAGGCGGGGTGACCGGGGTCTGCACCACTTCGCCGGTTGACGGCGGCTGCACCGGTGCCGGCGGCGTGCGCACGTTGAGCAGGGCGAGCACGCAGACCGCGGCAGTGGCCAGGCCGCCGACGCTGGCCCAGCGCCAGAACCGCACGTTGTTCCACAACGGGGCCGCGGGCGCGGTCGTGCTGACCGGCGCTGCAGACGGCACCGCGCGCAAGGGCGTATCGAAGCCCAGCGCCTGGCGTACGCGTACCCACACCTGATCCGGTGGCGTCTGCGCCACGATTTCCTCCAGCAGCGGCGCCAGCAGTTCCTGCCACTGCAGCACTGCCTGGGCGAACTGGCCGTCGGTGGCAATGCGTTGTTCGGCCGCCAGGCGTTCTTCTGCGCTCAACAGGCCAAGCACGTATTCGCCAGCCAGCACGTCGCGTGGCGGTTCCTGGTCGATGGGAAAGGGCGTACTCATCGTTCCAGACATGCCTTGAGTTTGGCCAGACCCCGACGGATCCAGCTCTTGACCGTGCCGATCGGCGTATCGGTGCGCGCGGCGAGTTCTTCGTAGGTGATGCCTTCGAAGAACGCCGTGCGAATCAACTCGCTGCGTGGCGGTTCCAGTTCGGCCAGGCAGTGATCGATGCGCCGGCGCGTGCTGGCGCGCTCGGTGCGATCCAGCGGCGAGGCATCGCTGGATCGCAGTTCGCCGGCATCGTCCAGCGCCACGTTGCGGCGCTGCGGCGCGTTGGCGCGCAGATGGTCGATGGCCTTGTTGCGCGCGATCATCGCCAGCCACGTGAGCCCGCGTGCGCGGTTCGGGTCGAACTGCCCGGCCTTGTGCCAGATCAGCGTGAACACGTCCTGCAGCACCTCTTCGGCTTCGGCACGTTGCGGGATCATCCGCAGGCACACGCCGAACAGCTTGGCGGAGGTCTGCCGATACAGCGCTTCGAAAGCATGCCGGTCGCCGCCCGCGGTGGCGGTCAGCAGGCGTCCGGTCTCATCGTCGTCGTGGCCAGGAATGGCACTCATGCGGTCGGGCGTTGGGTGAGGTGGGGGCGATGCTACCGGACTGGGCCGAGCGTGTCTTTCACTTGCGCTGGAACCACAGCAGCACCGCGGCGAGCAACAACAGGATCTCCACCCCGGCAAGCGCAACAGTGGGTGCGGAGACCGGCCACAAGCGCGAGAGCGAGACGCTGCGGAACAGCACGATGGGAACATAGAACGCCAGGGCGACCACCAGGCCGGTGCGGGCTTGGTCGATCCAGGCGAAGTAGCCGAACAGGAACGCCATGCCCAGCTGCAACCCGCCGTAGATGACCAGATACTCCGATTGCCCGGCCGGCGAGAGCTGGGTATAGCCCACTGCCGTTGCGGTCTTGGCCGGAGAGAGCGTGCACCACACCGCCAGGACGACGTAGAGCACTGCATTGATCCAGAGATAGGCTTTTGCCACGACGGTGCTCCTGTAGCGGGAATGGGTGCCCGGGCCGTTGTACGCAAGCGCGCGTGGTCGGACGTGAAGATGGCGCGGGCGTGGTTCATGGGGCGCTGCACGAGGTGGCCAGCGGCTGCTCGCGCGCGTCGCGCAATTCCTCGGCACTGGCCGTCCGCGCGGGGGTGTCCGGAAAGACGATGCGCACGCGCGGATAGCGGCCGTTCGCATCGCGCAGATTGCCGACCCCGCGGAACTCGAGCAGCCGCTTGTCGGCGAGCGAATAACGCACCTCCAGCGATGGCACTGCCGCCCCATACCAGGCATCCAGGCTGATGCGGAAGCGCCGCTGGCCGGCAGCATCGCCCAGGCGTTCGACCCGGAAGCCCAACTGCCGCTGCAGGCTGGGCAGCACGAAGTCCACCTGTTGCGGCGCACGCGCAATGGCGTCCCAGTGCTCGCGCAGGTAGGCGTCGAACCCGGCATCGATCACCCGCGCGCCGCCGCCAGACGGCAGCGTGGTGCGGCGTTCGGGTTTGCCGGGGGCGAGCTGGTACATTTCGCGGACGCCGTCGCGTTGGCGCACGCCTTCGCGATATCCGTCGCGTCCATCGATCAGGCTGAAATCAGGCGAGCTGCCGCCGCCGTCGACCTGCTTGCGCGCAAACGCCCGCCCGTCCGGGCAGCGGTACAGCACCAGCCGCCCGCCATCGTCGAGCAACCAGTGCGACTCGCGATACCGCAACGCGCCGTTGTCGCCATCGAAGGCATCGCCGTCCACCCGCGTCACCGCGCCTGCGCCGAGCGGCAGGCTGCCGAGTACCAGCAGCAACAACGGCCGAATCGGCCGGCAACGGACGGTGAGCGCGGCGAGGGTGGCGGCAAGTGGACGCATCGGCAGATCCTCGATGGGGTGCCTACCAATACGGGCGCGGCCGCAGCACGGATGCGCCGGCTGCGTCAGGACGTTCCTGACGGCGCGGTGGTGGGCGCTGGCGTGGCTGACTTGGGAGTGGTTAGCGACGGTGCTGCAGCGGCACGGCCTCGTGTGGCAACCGGTGGTCTTGCCGCCATTGGGCGAGCGAGAGTGACGGCAGGCGTGGTGGCATATGCCAGGGCGCGCGCGTGGTGCAACGTTTCCAACGGTGGGCGCATGCCCGCGCAGCGCGATCAGGTCGCGCAGTCCGCGGTGGCTTGCGGCCACCGCTCCGCAGCGTAGCGCATCGACATGTCGGTGGCACACGTTTGCATGCGCATGCGACTGGCGCGCAGCCAAACGCGGTTGTAATCCGGAGATTCGGACCAATGCCAACCCGCTTGCGGCGGTGCCGATGTTCTTGGTGCCTGCCTTCCAACCTGCATGCGGCAGGCCACTGATCGATCGGGGCATCGCCTGCCTGTCGCGCAGTTCGAAATCCGCCTTTCGCAGCAGGCGGTCATGCTGGACTGCGCGCCAATCCATGAGCATGCAGGCATCGACTGGACGCGGTATCGCGCTGACCGCAGCCTCAGCCGGTCGGATGCAACTCGATGCAATCCACCGGGCAGGCCGGCAGACACAGTTCGCAGCCGGTACACAACGGCGCGATCACCGTGTGCATGTGCTTGGCGCCGCCGACGATGGCATCCACCGGGCAGGCCTGGATGCACTTGGTGCAGCCGATGCAGTCGGCTTCCACGATCCAGGCCACCTGCGGCAGTTTGTGTGCGCCGCGACTGCGATCGTAGGGACGTGCAGGCACGCCCAGCACCTGCGCCAAGGCGCGTGCCCCGGCATCGCCGCCGGGCGGGCAGTGATCGATCGTCGCCTGGCCATCTGCCATCGCCTGCGCGTACGGACGACAGCCGTCATACCCGCATTGCCCGCATTGGGTCTGCGGCAGCAGGCGGTCGAGGCGTTCGACCAGATCGGGTGCAGGGGCGGACGTCGCGGCCATTTCAGTGCAGCAGATGCCCGCGATACCAGCGTTGTTGCGCAAGCGCGAGCATCGGTTTGTCTTCGCGGCTGTCGCCATAGGCGTGCACGCAGTCGTACCGATGCAAGTCGTATTGACTGCAAATCCGCGCGACCTTGTGCGGCCCGCAATCGCCGTCGGCATAGCGCCCGCTCAGCACATCTGCAGCGTGTTCCAGCCGATTGCAGATCAGCGACAACCCATGCTGGGTACACCACGGTTGCAGATACAGATCAAGCGATGCCGACACCAGCACCACTTCATGTCCCTGCGCTTGATGCCAGTCGATACGTTGCATCATCTCGTCGCGCAGCATGCCTGGCAGCGCGGTGCGCGCGTACTCGGCGCCATGCGCGTCCATCTCATCGAGCGAGCGGCCGCTGAAAACCAGTCGCGTCACCCGCGCGCGCAGTGCGGCGGCAGACACCACGCCCATCCGGAACCCCAGCACCCATGGCCCCGCCTGCCATCTGGCCGCGGCAACCTGCGCCGGCGTTGCCACCTTGCGCAGGAAACGGCCATAGCTGTCGCAGGTGGTGATGGTGTGGTCGAAGTCGAACAGGGCCAGGTGCATTGGGGCGTGGATGGTGGATTGGAGTTGGTTGAAGCTGTGCCGGATGTCCCTTCTCCCACCGGGACATTGTCCTCCTTCATGGGGGGAGAAGGTGCCCCGCAGCGGCGGATGAGGGTACGAGCGAAGCCACGTGCAGCGACAACCACACCAGAGCTTCGCCCCGACCTCACCCCAGCCCCTCTCCCGCAGGAGAGGGGCTTGAGAGCGCGCTGTTCGCGCATCCCTCATCGGTTCGTGTTTCCAATATGTTTTGTCAGCCTCTCAAGCGCAAATCGCTGTGTGGATGTCGGGTGCGGCGATTCTCAAGCTCGCAATCAGCAGACCTTGCAGACTCCGCTTTTACGATTCCCGATTCCCAACTCCCAACTCCCAACTCTCCAATCCCATTACCTGACCGGCATGCCCGGCTGTGCGCCGCTGTCGGCATCCAGCAGCGCCAGCGCGCCGCCGTCGAAGCCGGCCGACAAGATCATGCCTTCGCTGATGCCAAAACGCATCTTGCGCGGGGCCAGGTTGGCAATGAACACCACGCTGCGGCCGACCAGTGCGTCCGGCTCGCCGTAGCTGGCGCGAATGCCGGAGAAGATCTGCCGCTTGCCCAATTCACCGGCGTCCAGTTCGAAACGCAGCAACTTGTCCGAGCCTTCCACGAATTCGCACACCAGCACCTTGCCGATGCGCAGGTCGAGCTTGGCAAAGTCATCCATGCTGATGAAGCCGGGATTGGTGCTTTGGGATTCGGGATTCGCAACGGCGGCAGGCTTTGCGTCGGCCCTGCTCGGTGCGGGCTTGGTGGTTGCAGCCGGTGCCGCAGGTGCGGCCATCGTGTCTTTGGAAGCGTCGGTCATGGCGTCGATCAGTTTGGGGTCGATACGGGTAAACAGGGCGGTGTAGGGCTGGATCGTGTGCGCTGTCAGCGGGCGGACCACGTCTTCCCAACTGGTCATCGGCGCCGACAGGAAGGCTTCGGCTTCGGCGCAGGTGCGCGGCAGGATCGGCTTGAGCGCGGCCACCAGGATGCGGAACAGGTTCAGGCCCTGCGTGCAGACCGACTGCAGCTGCGCATCGGCGCCGTCCTGCTTGGCGATCACCCACGGCTTGGTGTCGTCGATGTACTTGTTGGCCTCGTCGGCCAGCGCCATGGTCTGGCGGATCGCGCTGGCCGCGTCGTTGCGCTCGTAGGCCTCGCGGATCGGCGCCAGCGCGGCGACGAAGCGGTCGTACTGGTCGGCATCGGGTAGCGCATCAGCCAGCTTGCCGTCGAAGCGCTTGCCGATGAAGCCCGCGCAGCGGCTGGCCAGGTTGACGAACTTGCCGACCAGGTCCGCATTCACCCGCGCGATGAAATCGCCCAGGTTGAGGTCCAGGTCGTCCACGCCGCCGGAAGACTTGGCCGCGAAGTAGTAACGCAGCGCCTCCGGCTCCAGGCCGACATCCAGGAAGGTCCGCGCCATGACGAAGGTGCCGCGCGACTTGGACATCTTGGCACCGTCCACCGTCAGGTAGCCATTGACGTGCAGGCGGGTCGGCGCGCGGTGGCCAGTGCCGTGCAGCACCGCCGGCCAGAACAGGCCGTGGAAATTGACGATGTCCTTGCCGATGAAGTGATGCAGCTCGGTCTGGGTGCCGGCCACCAGATGCGAGGCGAAGTCCTCGCCCATCTGCGCGCACAGCGTCTTGAAGCTGCACAGGTAGCCGATCGGCGCATCCAGCCACACGTAGAAATACTTGCCAGGCTGTCCGGGAATCTGGAAGCCGAAATACGGCGCATCGCGCGAAATATCCCAGGCGCGCAGGCCGCCCTCGGCATCCAGCCACTCCTTGAGCTTGGCCTTGACGCCGGGCAATGCCACGTCGCCAGCCAGCCACTCACGCAGGAATCCGTCGAAATGGCCCACTTCGAAGAAGAAATGCTCCGAATCGCGCAGTTCCGGGGTGGCACCTGAAATCACCGACTTCGGTTCCTTCAGCTCGGTGGGCGCATAGGTGGCGCCGCACACTTCGCAGTTGTCGCCGTACTGGTCGGGGCTGCCGCAGTTGGGGCAGATGCCCTTGATGTAGCGGTCCGGCAGGAACATGCCCTTGGCCGTATCGTAGAACTGCGCCACCGAGCGGCGGCTGATGTGGCCGGCGGCCTCCAGCTTGGCGTAGAAGGCTTCGGTGAGCTCGCGATTGACCGGCGAATTGGTCGAATCGTAATGGTCGAAGGTCACGCCGAACGCGGCGAAATCGCGCTCGTGGCTGGCCTGGATGTTGGCGATGAAGGCTTCCGGGGTCACCCCGGCCTTCTCTGCAGCCAGCATGATCGGCGTGCCATGGGTGTCGTCGGCACAGACGAACCAGGTCTTGTCGCCGCGCAACCGGCGCGCGCGCACCCAGATATCGGCCTGGATGTAGCCGACCAGATGGCCAAGATGCAGCGGGCCGTTGGCGTAGGGCAGGGCAGTAGTGACGAGTGCGGTGCGGGTCATGGCGGGCGTAATGCGGGGGACGCGCGATTATCGCATTAGTCGTGAGCCGGGATTGGGGATTGGGGATTCGTCAAAGCAGGATCAAGCCGCCTGCCTGTCGAGCCGCGCGGCGTTAGCCATCTCTGCAGCAGCGGCAGCCGTTGATCCTGCTTGCAGGCAAGCCCCAAAATGCGCCTGTGCACAAAAAAGGGCGCCCCGAAGGACGCCCGCTCTTGCGAATCCCGAATCACCAATCTCGAATCCCGATTACTCACGCACCCACGTCTGGGTACGGCCCAGCGCTTCGATGCCGACGTAGCCGCGCATCTGCAGCTTCTTGCCGCCGTCGGTGAGGGTGATCTTGGACTTGTAGGTCTTGCCCTTGGCCGGGTCGAGTACCGAACCACCGCTCCACACTGCGGTGCCGTCGGGCTTGAGGCCCCACAGGATGGTCATGCCCTTGATCGGCTTGCCCTTGAGTGCGCCGTCGCACTTGTCGCAGACCGGGTTGGGTCCCTTGGACGACTGCAGGATCTCGACCACCTTGCCGCTCAGCGTGCCATTGGCGGTCTGCTCGATCTGCACCACCGACTTGGGCTTGCCGGTTTCATCGTCGATGGTCGTCCAGCGGCCCACCGGCGAATCGGCCGCATGGGCCATCAGCGAAGCGGCCGCCAGCGGCAGCGCGAGCAACAGGGTCTTGAAGGTCTTGCGCATGGTTCCCCTCCCAGGGTTTGCTAGGGCCGCCGTCGGCGGCCTGATCGCGAATGTATACCGTGGGGTATGGTGCGGGAAAGTCAGGGCGTTCAGTTTGAAACGGGGCAACGCGATGCCGCCACCGTCTGCTCGGCCATGAGGCGTGTTCGTCCCTGCTGGGTGACGATGCGGAACATCTCCACCTCGCACTGCTGCCCTTGCAACAGGAGGGTGGCGACATAATCCTGGCCGGCCTCAGGGACAAAGCTGCGGCTTACGGTACATAGCGGTGCGTTCACTACGCAGCGGTTGTCCATGCAGCCACCTGCCGACAGCGACAGGGTGAGCGGCTCGCCTGCCTTGATCTGCGTTTCAGTCACGTAGCGTCCTCCGCTGACGGCAACGGCAGGTATCCCTATCTTCTGCCCCGTGCCCGTGCCGAACGGACCGGGCCGCGAGCTTGGCGCAATTCCGGCGCCACGGATCGCTCCGCCGACGCATGTGCGGTTTGGATAAAGCACGGGTGCGGGTCGTTCGGTGACCAAGCGGATACGCGCACGCGGCCCATCGCGTGGCTCACCGAAGGTCGACAAGGAAATCGACGCGCTGCGCGTCATCCCACAACCGGCCAGAAGCGCGACCAGTGCCGTGATCAGGATGCGTCTAGTCGGCATGGCACTCGCCTGAAATCGGAACAACTTCCAAATCTGCCGGGGCAAGGCCGGTCTTTTCGTCGATGACGGTAAGCAGGCAGCGTTGATCATCATAGAGCTGGCTAGCGACATAGTGCTCGCCAGGCGCGGGCGTGAATGTCACCAGGTTGGTGCAATTGTTTGTGGTCAGGCTCCGACGACGCGAGTCGAGCGTTTGCACCATTCGTGCACGTAAAAACAGCTGTCTGTCGGGGACAACCGAATACGCCTCGCGAGACTGATTGTTGCTCAACTTCCCGAGCACGCCGTTGACGGGCGGCGTCAGTGCGCCCAGAAATCCGCCATGGCCACCCTTTGCGCAGCTGGCATCGTCGAAAACATCGAAGTATTGGACCGGCTCGATGGGTATCGGGTTGGGCCTGGTGGGCTTGGCCAGCGACAGGGTGGCGAACGGCTCGCCAGGTTTTGGCGCGACATAGCGCTTGGGGAAAAGAAAACCGCAGCCGGCAAGTACGATCGCCACGGCTACAACGATGCGCAAGATGAAATGAAACATGCGTCAGGTCCGGCATGGCGTACGTTGTCTGTGCCGCATCCATGCCTGCGACGCCACCGCGGCGACATGACGCCAGCCTCTTGATAACGGCCGCTCGTCCCTGCGCTTGAGTCACGCGGTCGATACCTTTGCGAGGCGAAGGTCGGCGTATGACTCAACGGGTACGCGTGCCTCGCTGCACTACGGTTCCGTCAGGCATACGCTAGCCGACCTCGTACAACTCCAGCGGCAGCTCGTCCGGATCTGCAAAAAAGGTAAAGCGGCGGCCGGTGTATTCGTCGATGCGGATGTCTTCGGTGGCCACGCCGGATGCATTGAGGTGCGCAACCGCGCTGTCCAGATCTGCGACGCGAAACGCAAGGTGGCGCAGCCCTTGGGCTTCAGGGCGGCTGGGGCGTGCCGGGGCAGCGGGGAACGAGAACAACTCGATCTGTCCGCCATCGGGCAGCGCCAGATCCAGCTTCCACGAATCGCGCGCCTGTCGGTAATGCTCGTCGAGCACGCGCAGGCCCAGGATCTGGCAATAGAACCGTTTGGAACGCGCGTAGTCGCCGGCGATGATCGCCACATGGTGGATGCCGGCGAGCATCATGCCGCGCTCCGGCGCATTGACGTTGACCGGCCGGGCAGTGCCGGCGCGCTCGACGGCGCCTCGCATGCAGATGGCAGGCGCCCGTCCGCGATGCAGGACGCAGCACCGCTATCGCACGCAGCGTGCTGTGGCCTTGGCAGATTTGTGGGCAGGCAGTGCACGGATGCTTGCGCAGATGGAAGGTAATGGTGCGGCATGTCAGAGGACCAGCAGAAACCAATCGGCAGCATAACCGCCCGCTCGTTAGCCGCAGGCCCTGGTTCACGGCGCGCGCACGGCTGTGCCCGTTTGCGCACGGTCGCAGGATGGCCGAATCGAAATCCGGCGGGAGCGATGCAATGCGCGTAACGCGGCGCCCGTGCGTGCACATCAAGGACGACAGCACGGCTGATTTGCCAACGGCCCCTGCACGGACCTGCAGTGCCGCATGCGCGATTCCTGGCCGCAGATGCGGAAGGGCAGCGCGGCGCTGTCCGCCCACATCCTCCGCGTGGCAGGCCGATGTCAGGGGTTTGCCGATGGGTTGCACTGTCGCCGCCGCCGATGCTGGACACCGATGTCGTACCGGTGTGCGTTTGCATGACGCCGCCGCGGCATCGTCCTTCCATGCCAACCGAGCCTGCCCATGTCCATTCTTGCGTTCCAGCCGCAGCATCTCAAATCCATCCCCCAGGGCGTGCATGTGATCCGGCACCCGGCCGGCACGCTGCCCGATCGCGACGCCATCGTCGCGGCCTTGCCGCGCACCGAGCAGGGCACGCCGCAGTTGCATTACGACACGCTGTGGATCGGCGGCGGCCATGGCGATGTCGACAACCAAGGAGCACCGACCAAGTTAAACGACTGCACAGGTGTCGAAAAGGTCACGAGCTTCATCGAGGATCTGGTCACCATCGGCATCCGCACGCCGGCGCTGGTCGTCGATAGCTGCTTTTCGCTGGCCTGGCTGCCGCAATTTGCTCCCCTGCTCACCGAGGACGGCATGTTTGCCGGCTGGTCGTGCATCTGCAGCGTCAATCGCCTCGAACTGCTGACATCGCACCGGTTGCCGGCGCTGGTGGAGCAGATCGAGATCAATATGGGCACGGCGACGTCCAGCCAGGTGGTCTACATCGCACGTGATCGGTTGCTGATCCGCTATGCGCAGTTGACCGAGAGCGTGGAGGTTAAGGCCGCCGATCTCACCGATGCCCAGGTAACCCTCGCCCGCGTCGGCAAGGCGACCTGGCAGGGCAGGCCGCTGATCGCCACCGACCAGCGCATCGAGGACCGCACGCGGTTCATCGAACGCCTGCACCAACTCTGACCGGCCCGGCACCGTCGCCCATCCGGTCATCCACCCAACACCAGAGGACTTTCTCCATGACCACCTACACCAACAACGGCACCGGCACGTTCGGCAGTGCCAGCAACGCGATCCGCAAGCATGTGCTCGACGACTACCTGGCGGCGAAGATCGCCAACCATCTCGGCATCCGCCGCAGCGATGTCAACGACGGTACCGTGATCCAGGTCCCCGCCAGCTACGCCAACAGCGAAGGCGTGATTTCGGGCATGGAACTGGTCAAAGGCCTGCGTGTGGACCTGCAGCGCGCGCAGGCCCACGACGGTAATACCTACGCAACCTGGCAGGTGCAGTGGGGCACCGGCAGCAACGGCAAAACCGGCGGTGCCTATGCCGGCGTGTTGATGCGAGTGGCGACCGACTTCACATTCGCCGAGTTTCGCAAAGCGATGAGCGAGAGCTTCGGCTACATACCGGGCGCCTATTGCCGGCTCGATCCCTGACCGGCACGGCGAACGAACCGATCGGCAGCATCACCGCCCGCCAGTCAGAGGCGGGCCCTCGCCCACGGCTGGCTTGCGCACGGCTGTGCCCGTCTGGCTGCGCGTGGCAGGATAAAGCTTCCCCCCGATCAGATGCACCCATGCCCGAATCGTCGTCTGCCACCGCGCCGCAGTTCCAGCGCAGCATGCAGGTGCGCCATCTGGTGATGCTGTCGCTGGGCGGCGTGATCGGCACCGGCCTGTTTTTCAACACCGGGTACATCATTGCCAGCACCGGCGCGCTTGGCACGGTACTGGCGTATCTGATCGGCGCACTGGTGGTGTACCTGGTGATGCAATGCCTGGGCGAGCTGGCGGTGGCGATGCCGCAAACCGGTGCGTTTCACGTGTATGCCGCGCGTTACCTCGGCCCGGCGACCGGCTACGTGGTGGCGTGGTTGTACTGGTTGACCTGGACGGTGGCATTGGGCTCGAGCCTGACTGCCGCAGCGTTCTGCATGCAGTACTGGTTTCCGCACAGTCCGGCGTGGCCCTGGTGCCTGCTGTTCTGCGCGCTGATCTTCGGCCTGAATACAGTCTCGGCGCGCTGGTTTGCCGAAGGCGAGTTCTGGTTTTCGTTGATCAAGGTGGTCACCATCCTGGTATTCATCGTGCTTGGCGGCGCGGCGGTGATCGGTCTGTTGCCGTTGGCCGATGGTTCGCCCGCACCGGGGCTGCGCCATCTGCGCGCCGAGGGCTGGTTTGCGCATGGCGCGCTGCCGATCTTGATGACGATGGTGGCGGTGAATTTCGCATTTTCCGGCACCGAGTTGATCGGTGTGGCGGCCGGCGAAACCGCCCAGCCTGCACGCGCGATTCCGCTGGCAATCCGCACCACGCTGGTGCGGCTGGTGGTGCTGTTCGTCGGCACGGTGCTGGTGCTTGCGGCGCTGCTTCCCGCCAAACAAGCGGCGGTGGAAACCAGCCCGTTCGTGCGCGCCTTCGAGCTGTTGGGCATTCCATATGCAGCCGACATCTTGAATGCGGTGATCCTCACCGCGATCCTGTCGGCGGCCAATTCCGGTCTGTATGCGGCCGCGCGCATGCTGTGGTCGTTGGCCAACGAAGGCACGTTGCCGAGCGGCCTGGCGCGCCTGACCGGCCGCGGCATTCCACTGCGTGCCGTGTCGCTGAGCATGCTGGGCGGCTTGCTGGCGCTGCTCACCGGCGTGTATGCGCCAGAGACGGTGTTCGTTGCGATCTCGGCGGTCTCGGGATTCGCGGTCGTGGTGGTGTGGCTGAGCATCTGCGCGGCGCATTACCGTTTCCGTCGCCAACTGCTGCGCGATGGCGCTGCGCTGGAAACGTTGGCGTATCGCGCGCCGTGGTACCCATGGACCCCAATTCTGGGCTTTTCGCTGTGTCTGCTCGCCTGCATCGGCCTGGCATTTGATCCGCAGCAGCGCATTGCGCTGTGGTGCGGTGTTCCGTTCGTCGCGCTGTGCTATGGCGCCTACGCACTGACTCAATGGCTTGCGGCCCGGAGACTGCACGCATGACGATTCTTCCACGCCAGCCGCGCGCCAACGCACCTTTCAGCCAGGCCTTGCAGCACGATGGCTATGTGGTGCTGGATGGCGCGCTGGCCACCGAGCTGGAACAGCGCGGCTGCGATCTCAACGATGCGCTGTGGTCGGCGCGCGTGCTGATGGAGCAGCCGGAGCTGATCTATCAGGTGCATCGCGACTACTTCGCTGCCGGTGCGCAATGCGCGATCACCGCCAGTTATCAGGCCACGCCGCTGGGATTTGCCGCACGCGGACTGGATGCTGCGCAAGCGCAGGCGTTGATCGCTCGCAGCGTGGCGCTGGCGGCGCAGGCGCGTGCCGATCATCTGACCCTGCACCCGTATGCGGCGCCGCTGTGGGTGGCCGGCTCGGTGGGGCCGTATGGCGCGTATCTGGCCGATGGCTCGGAATATCGTGGCGACTACGTGCTGCCGATCGAGCAGTTGATGGATTTCCATCGCCCGCGCATCGCCGCGCTGGCCGAGGCGGGCGTGGATCTGCTGGCTTGCGAGACGCTGCCATCGGCCAGCGAAATCGTGGCCCTGCGGCAGTTGCTGCAGCACGAATTTCCGCAGCTGCATGCCTGGTTTTCCTTCACCTTGCGCGATGCGGCGCATCTGAGCGACGGCACGCCGCTGGCGCAGGTGGTGCCGGCGCTGGATGCCTGCGCGCAGGTGATTGCGGTGGGCATCAACTGCATTGCACTGGATCAGGCGAGCGCTGCATTGCACAGCCTTGCGGCGTTGACTGCGCTGCCGCTGGTGGTATATCCGAACTCGGGCGAGCACTACGACGCCAGCGACAAGCGCTGGCATGCCGGTCACGGGGCTGCGCTCACGTTGGCCGACCAGCATGCGCACTGGCTGGCGGCTGGCGCGCGCTTGATCGGTGGCTGCTGCCGCACCGCACCGCGCGATATCGCCGCGCTGGCGGCGGCGCGTGCGCTGGACTGACCCGACCTGCGAACGCGCGCGCATCGAAGGCCTACCCGCAGTAACGGGTCAGCAGCGTCCAACTACCGTAGCCGTACGCTTTATCCCTTCTGCGTGGCGATCCAGCGCTGGATCTTGTCCTGCAAGATATCCAGCGGCACCGAGCCGTCCTTGAGTACTTCGGTGTGGAAGGCGCGGACATCGAAGCGTGGGCCCAGCTCGCGCTGCGCCTGCTCGCGCAATTGCGCAATCTTCATCTCGCCCACCTTGTAGGCCAGCGCCTGGCCGGGGATGGCCATGTAGCGGTCGACCTCGGCTTCGGCATCGGCACGGCTCATGGCAGAGTTGTCCACCATGTAGTCGATGGCCTGGCTACGCGTCCAGCCTTTGCTGTGCAGGCCGGTATCGGTGACCAGGCGAATCGAGCGCCACAAGGCGTTCTGCAGATAGCCGTAGTAGTTGTAGGGGTCGTCATACAGCCCTAGCTCGCGGCCAAGCGATTCGGCATACAGGCCCCAGCCTTCGATGTAGGCGGTCTCACCGCCCAGGCGGCGGAACTTGGGCAGGTCGGTCAACTGCTGCTGCAACCCCAGCTGGTAGTGGTGGCCGGGCACCGCTTCGTGCAGGTACAGGCTCTCGGCCTCCCAGGTCTTGCGTGAAGGCAGGTCCGAGGTGTTGACGTAGAAGATGCCCGGCGTGCTGCCGTCGCCGCTTGGGCGCATGTACGAGCCGCTGGCGGCCGATTGCGCACGCTGCGGTTCCACCGCACGAACTTCCAGCGCCGGCATGCCCTGGGTGTTGAACAGCCGCGGCACCGCCAGCTGCACGCGGCCCTGCAGGCTGCGGTACGTGCCCAGCAACTCGGTGTCGCTGCGGAAGCCGAAGCGCCGGTCGGTCTGCATGAACTTGTAGAACTTGGGCAGGTTGCCGCGGAATTTGACCTGTTTGGCCACTGCCTGGATTTCTCCCTGCAGGCGAGCGACCTCATCCAGGCCGATCTGATGCACCTGTTCCGGGGTCAAATCCGTGGTGGTGCTCTGGCGTACGTCATAGGCGTACCACGCCGCGCCATTGGGCAATGCCGCCAGTCCATCGCTATCGCGGCAGGCGGGCAGGTATTCGGTGGCGATGAAGCCGCGCAACGCGCGGTAGGCCGGCATGATGCGCACTTCGATCATGCGCTTGTACTCGGCAGTGATGCGCTGCTTGTCGGCCTCGGGCATGTCGGCGGGCAGGTTGCGCACCGGCCCCCAGAACAGGCTGTCTTCGGCATTGCGCGCGATGATCGCGTCCAGCTGCGGCAGCACCTTCTGCATCAGCACCTTGGGCTGCACCACGCCGGCCTGCATGCCGGCACGCATGTTGGCGATGGCCTGCTCGAACAGGTCGGGAATGCCGAGCGCACGCCGCGACCAGTTGTCGTAATCCTTGACCGTCTTGAACGGCTGCGCGCCGGTGCCCGAGCCCAGCACCACCGCAATGCTGGCGATGTTGTAGAACTGGTTGATCGGCAGCATCCAGCTGGGAAACTGCTCGGCGGCCAGTGCGCTGCGCGCATCGCGCACGAAGATCTGGTAACTGAGCAGGTCCTGCCCACTCAGCCCATCGGGCCCCAGCGCCTCGGCCTTGCCCAGCCACAGTACGGTGAAATCGTGCGATTGCTGGCGGAATGCCGGCGACAGGAAGTTCGGCAACTGGTCGTTGTAGCGGCTCTCGCCCTGGAAGGTGGCCTGCAGCGGGTTGAGCTTGAGCGAGGCGTCCCAGTATTGGTCGTACAGCAGGTTGAGCTGCTGCGCCTTGGTCAGCACCACCGGCGCGGCCACCGTGCGTGGCCTGACCTTGGCGGCCTTGCTGCCCTTGCCCTTGGTGCTTTTGGCTGCCGGCTTGGCGGTCTTCTTGCCTTTGCTCGCCTTCGCGCGCGTTTGCGTGGTCTGTGCCTTGGCGGTCTTCTTCTTGGCAGCATCGGCCGGCGCCGCCAGCGACAGGCTCACGAGGGCGGCCATGGCCAGGGACAGCAGGCGGGAAAAGCTGAGGGGCATTACCGGCTCCGGAAACAAGCGAGCGGGGAGCTTGCCCGATCCGCACGGTTACGGCCACCCATTGGGGGCATACCGCCTATCGGCAATTCATGCGGCGCATGGGCGCGGTGCTGCGCCTGGGGTGATGTGGTGCGCTGCGACATGACCGGCAAGGCTGCGTCCAAGTCACACCGCGGTGGGCTGGCTCGCAGCGCTGCGATCAGGACCACTGGCGGCCAGACGTTGCCGCCGCAACCCATTGCGTTGCGATGACCCTGGCTGGGAGACAGCCCGGCTCAGTCGGCAGCGGCTTCTTCGCGCAGCTGCTCGGCACGCTCGGCGCCTAGGTACGCGGTGATGCCGCGGCGTGCCAGATACAGCAGCGGGATCAGCAAGATCGCAAAGCCCATCTTGTAGATGTAGTTGAGCGTGCTCACCGCCAGGAACTGGTCGATCGACCAATGCTGCGGGCCGAGCACGAAGGCGATATAGATCACCACGAAGCTGTCCACCACCTGCGAGACCGCAGTGGAGCCGGTGGCGCGCAGCCACACGTGTTTTTCGCCAGTGACGCGACGGATGCGGTGAAACACCGAGACATCGATCAACTGGCTGAACAGGAATGCCACCAGCGAGCCGCCGATGGTCCACAGCCCTTGTCCGAACACTGCCGCAAATGCGGCCTGGTAATCGGGCACCCCCTGGCTCTGCGCCGCAGTGACCCACCAGCCCGCCGGCGCCAGCGCAATGGCCGCGAAGGCGAACACGAAGCCATAGCCGATCAGCACCACCGCCACCCACGAGATGAAACGCACCCCGCGGCTGCCGAAGAACTCGTTGATGGTGTCGGTCATGATGAACACGATCGGCCACAGCAAGGTGCCGGCGGTGAAGCTGAGCGAGCCGCGCTGGCCGAACAGATTCCAGTTCAGTGGCGCAATGCCGAGCGTGTCTTCCAACGCGAAGATCTTGACGCCAATGAACTCGGCCAGCGCCGCGTTGACGCAGAAGAAGGCCGCCAGTGCGATGAACAGGCGGACCGCACGATCGTCGAGGGTGCGCACATGGGACATGGTGTCAGCGATCCGCAGTCCGGGTGAAGGGAACCGATTCGGGCGCCACGGCGCCACCGGAAATGATGAAGCTCATTGCCTGATCCACGCTCCAGTCGGTGGGCGTGAGCAGTTCCACCGGCACGATTTCCAGGTAGCCGGAGGTGGGGTTGGGCGTGGTGGGCACGTAGACCGCGGCCAGCTCGCGGCCGGTGCCCTGTTCCTTGATCACGCGGGTGACCAGGCCCACCGATTTCATGTCGCGATGTGGGAAATCGATCAGCACCACGCGCTGGGTGCTGCCGGGCTGGGTCTGCAAAATGTCCAGCAGCTTGCGCGCGCTGTCGTAGACCACGCTGGCCAGCGGAATGCGCCGCATGATGGCCTCGAACCAGCGCAGCAAGCGCTGGCCGATCACGCGCCGGCTCAGGATCCCGACGAACAGGATGACTGCCACCGTGGCGATCAACGCGATGGTGTTCTGCACCCACAGCGCCTTGAACCAGCCCAGGTAATCGGGGAACGAGGCAGCGATGCGTTCGGACAGCGGCACCACCCACGGGCTGCTGATGCCCGAAAGCAGCGAGAAAACGAACTTCACCACCACCCAGGTCAACCAGACCGGCAGCAAGGTGAGCAACCCGGTCAGAAAGACCCGTTGCAGGGAAGGGCGGACGTGGGGAGTGGGGGATTCGGACATCGCCATAGTGTAGGCATTCGGCCATGCTCGGTGGAGCTGGGGGCGGGGTTTGGCAGCAGGCATTCGCGATTGGCAAGAGTGTTTCGCGTGCCGCGATCCGCTGCAATCCCATGATTCCTGTACTTACCTCGACATCGACCTGGCGGTACCCGCAGCCCAGCGGCAGCGGGCAACCCGTTCGGCTCGTACAGCCCTCCTGCCGTTGGCAACCATGGCGCGCAGCGCGGATGAAAGGTGGGGCGAGGTCTGCCAGCACCCGGATTCTTTCAACTACTTATTGAGACCACCGCCCATCGCCAGCGCGCGGTGTCATTGCCCAACGTTGCGCGGGCCGCCAGACACACGGTTGCCGATGGTCTGTAGCCCCAAGGCACGCGATGCGTCTATGCCCATCGCAGGCCTGCGCAGATGGCACTAAGATGCGCAGCTCCCAGGGATGGATCTTTCGCACGTGCTCGCCAAATTTCTCAAAGCCGCCTTGCTCGGTGTCTGCATCCTGATCGCAGCGGTGCTGGCGCTGTATACGGTCTCCAGGCATTGGCCGATTCCCGAATCGCAGCGTGAGGCGTTGGCGCAGCTGCGCCAGCCGCTTCCACCGTTGCGCGGGAGCAACATGTTCGGGGCGCTGTGGTCGTTGTCGTACGCGATTCCCGAGGCGCAGCGCGAGACAGTGCTGGCGCAAGACCTCGCGCGATTCAATCGGTTGCCGGAGCATGCGGCATTCCAAAGCGCCGCTGCAGGCTATCGGCGCTTGCCAGGTTGGCCATCCGGCGCGCCTGCGCTATGCATGGCCAGCGCTGGCGGATGCTTGCAGCGCGTGCGCGAACAACCGCAGGCCTATGCCGCTGCGCTGGCCGCACAGGCACCGATGCTGGCGCGGATGCGGGCGTTGGCGCAACACGCCGACTACCGCAGCCCGTTCCGTCCACGCGCCGATACGCCGTTGCCCGAACTGCCGCGCATGTCCTTGTCGATGACGGCCAGCGCCTTGGACTTTGTCCAGGGGCGCACCACCCAGGCCTTGTCCGGTGTCTGCACCGATGCGCAGGTGGCCCGTGTCCTGATGCGCAGTAGCGACAATCTGGCGATCACGATGATCGGCGCGGCGATGTTGCGCGGCAATGCGCACCTGTTTGCCGACATGCTGGCCGAATTGCCGGCGCAGCATCCGCTGCCCGCGCAATGCGCCGCTGCCTTTGCGCCGCTGCCGGTGGATGAGATCGCGCTGTGTCACGCATTGCACGGTGAATCGCGGATGGTGTTTGCGATGCTGCAGGAGGATGCGTTGACGCAAGGCAGCCAATCGTCCTGGCAAGACCGCTTCCCGTTGCGGTTGCTGGACGACGAACGCACCCAGGCCTTGCTGGCGCCCACCTTTACCTGGGCCTGCAGCGCGCGGGTGCGGACCTTGCTGGCGCAGGATCGGCCGGTTCCGCAAACGCTGATCCCGCTGCCCCAGACCGCATCGGTGGCCTGCATCGCCAATGCAACCGGGTGTTTGCTGGCGAGCGTGTCGCATCCGGACTACGTCAACTATCAGCACAAGATGCAGGACACCGCCGCTGCATTGCGCGCGCTGTCGGCGCTGCAGTGGTTGCGCGACCATCCTGCGCCGACAACGCCGCTGGCGCAGCAGATCGCCGCGCTACCGCCTGCGTTGCGTGGACAGGTGCGCCCGCTAGGCACCGGAAACGACGGCAAGAGCCTGACGCTTCGGCAGTACGCACGACCGGAGGGCGTGGCGGGCAATGATCGCTGGCCGTTGCCAGGCAGTGCGATCGCGGCCACACAGGCAGCCTCAGCGGCTCACTAAAACAAGACGCCTTCCGCATCGCCAGGCGCAGGTCGCAGCGCTGGTGCAGGCGGTCTGCGCTTGCATGCGCAATGCTTGCATCCGCAGCGGCTGCCTGGCGACCTCCGACGGATAGCAGTCAATCGGATCGAGCAGTCGCCAGGTGCGCTCGGAGGCGCGCATGTATCAGCGTGCGTGGCAATGCCGATGCGAAGCATCCGCCACGCCTGCCTGGTATCTGCGCAGTGGTGCGTTGGTTGCCTGAAGCGGCCGGAGGTCAGGACGACCTTACGCCTTGAATGCAGCGCGCGCGTCTGTGTCTGCCTTGTTCGCTGTCATCGGCATGCCCGCACGTAAAAAACAACATGCCGCGTCCTTGCGGGACGCGGCATGTGATGACGCCACTGCCTATTGGGGATGCATGACGCACCCAACGGCTGTGGTCAGAAGCGGAAGTTCAACCAGCCCATCACAAAGGTCGAATCGCCGTAGCCGGCCTTCTCCAACGCCGGCCCGGCCATCAGATGTTCGGCGCGGAAGGTCACCGACCAGTTCGGGTCGATGTTCCAGGTGGCGTTGATGCGCGGCATGGTGCCGATGCGGCGCTCGCCGGTGTTCTGGGTGCGTGCGTAGGCGCGTGCCTGGTTGTTGTAGATCGCATCGCTGGTGGTCTGGCGCCACAGCGTTTCCCACTCCAGGTTCACGGTGAGCTTGGAGGTCGGCGAAAACGTCAACGTCGGTGCAGCCGTGACCAGGTTTACCGGGCCGAAGAACGTGGCCCAGCTGAAGTAGATCGTGTTGCCGTACAGGAAGTTGTTGTTGCGCAATGTGCCGGTGCCGGAGGTGCCGCCGCCACCGGACGCGATTTCGCTATGGAAGCCCAGGCGCGGCTTCCAGCCCGATTCGCTCAGCGACCAGGCATTGGAGGTGCTGGCCATGTAGGCGCGCAGGTCGCGTCCACCGAAGCTGCCGCGCTGCACGGTCACGAACGAATCGGTGCGCAGCTTGCCCACATTGCCCCACAGGCGCAGGCCGTAGTAATTGCGGTTTTCTTCCGCGGTCTGGCGGCCCCACACCTGGTTGTCGTTGCGGAACTGATAGAAGAACGGCTCCAGGTACATCGGCTTGGCAGTCGCCAGGCGGTAGCCACCGACCACGCCGCGGAAGTGCCGCGAGCGGTCGATGCGATCATCGCCGAGGCCTTCGGTGCCATCGATGTTGAAATTGAAATCGAACAGGTCAACACGTGTCCTGTCGCCAATTGCCCAGGCGCGCGCGCCGTTGAAGGTCACGAAGATATCGGTGTTGTCGCGCAGCGCCATCAGCGTGGTCGGGCCATCGACGAACACCTGGCGGCCGACGCGCAAGCCGGTGTCGGCGCTGCCGATCCGGCCTTTCACGTCGAAGAACACCTGCTGCAGGATCGCGTTGTTTTCCTGGGTGCCGGTCTTGGTGCCTTCGTTGCGCCCGTCCAGGCTGCCATGCGCCAATTCCGTGTACAGACGGAAGTGCTCGCCTACATGGAAGTCGGCGCCGAAGAAGGCGCGCAGCAGATATTGCTGCTGCGAATGGCTGCCGGGAATCAGGCCCGGATTGGTGATGGTATTGCTGCGCACGCGCAACTCGTTGCTGAGCGACACGTACACATCGCCGTCGTCGTTGAGCGGAATGTACTTGAGCGGATCGAACGGACTCTTGCGCTTGGACGGGTCCTTCAGATACGACCAGTCTTCGGCCCAGCGCACCTGCCACATGTTGCCGCCTTGTTTGGCACCCCAACCCTGCGCTTCGAGCGGATAGCCCTTGGCGGTTGCCGGTGCGGCGGTGACCGGCGCTTTGGCCGGCTCGGCGACCGCCTGCTCGGCATTGGTCGGCGCCGGCTGCACCTGCGCCAGGCCAAGGCCCGGCAGCGCCAACCCGATCGCAAGGCACAGGCGCCGTGTGGCACCAAAGGAAGTATCAGCCATGGCCGGCTGCGCCAAGCGTGTCATTTGCATCGTATTCCCCGTCGAAAGTGAAAACCCCTAGGCGAAAGGTATCGGCAGGGGGGACACCGACTGTAGTAAAGCCGTGCCAGAAAGGCAGTAACCCAAAGGTTCTAAGCTCATGAACGCACTGGGTTTACGCAGGCGGGCGCTAGCGGGGCGGGGAGTCGGGATTCGGTATTGGGGATTCGCAACGGCGGCGCTGCGTTTTGCGGTGGAGTTCGCTGCGATGCTGACAATTACTCACACAAGCTGGCGACCACGCCTTTGTTCTTGCTTTCGCGAATCTCCAATCCCGACTCCCCAATCCCGCCCGTGACTACCGGCACATTCACTATAGCTAGGTTCTACATAGCATCACCTTCAACCTAGCGGAGATGGCCGATGAGCGAGCCGGATATCCACCTACGCAAATTTCAGAAGGAACTGAGTGCGGGCACCGTGTCGTTGGCCTTGCTGGCCGTCCTGGCGCAGGCCGATGCACCGCTGTACGGCTACCTCATCGCCAAGCGGCTCGAGCGTCTGGAGGGCGTGCTTAGCGGCAAGCAGAGTGCCCTGTACCCGGTGCTGCGCAATCTGGAAGGGGCCGGGTTGCTGCACAGCCATGTCGAACCCTCGGCCTCCGGGCCGCCGCGGCGGTATTACCGCATCACCGACAGCGGGCGTGACTGCCTGCGCGACTGGACCGCCGCCTGGCGTGCCACCCGAGATTCCGTTGATTCCGTGCTGGAGGGGACCCACTCATGAACACAATTGCACAGGCACACCCGTTGCCGACCACCATTGGCGATTATCTGCTGCAGCTGCGCCAGGCGCTGTCCGGGGCAGATCCGGCAATGATCCAGGACGCGCTGTACGACGCCGAAGAGTATCTGCGTTCCGAACTGGCAGAACAGCAAGGCAAGAGCGAGGCCGAGGTCATTGCCGGCGTGGCCAGCAGCTACGGCGCCCCGGAGGAAGTGGCAGAGATCTACCGCGAAACCGAAGTGACCGTGGCACGCGCACTGCGCCCCCCGGTGCCACCGCAGCGGGCATCGTGGATCGGCACGTTCTTCGGCGTGGCTGCCGACCCGCGCACCTATGGCGCATTGTTCTACATGCTGCTGTCACTGCTCACCGGGGTGTTCTATTTCACCTGGGTCGTGACCGGCGCCAGCCTGTCGGTGGGGATGCTGATCCTGATCATCGGCGTGCCGCTGCTGGTGTTGTTCTTCGGCTCGGTGCGGGTGTTGTCGCTGGTGGAAGGCCGCGTGGTCGAGACGTTGCTGGGCGTGCGCATGCCGCGTCGCCCCCAACACCCGGGCCTGCAAGGCGGTTGGCTGCAGCGCATCGGCGCGATGTTCACCGACGCTCGGACCTGGAGCACGATGCTGTACTTCCTGCTGATGCTGCCGCTGGGCATTGTGTATTTCACCGTGTTTTGCACGCTGCTATCGCTGTCGTTGGGCCTGGCCGCTTCACCGATCGCGGCGTTGTTCGACCAGGTCGCCGTGCTGACGTGGGATGGCCTGGACATCACCAGCGCCTGGCTGACGCTGCCGTTGTTCGCGGTGGGCGTGCTGTTGTTGTTCGTTACGCTGCATCTGGCACGCGCGTTCGGCAAGCTGCACGGCATGTTCGCCAAGCAACTGCTGGTCAGGAGCGGAGAGGCGGCTGCGTGATGCGCCTTGCCTAGATGTCAGCGTGCGCAGGTCGATGGTGGTACTTGCCGCTGGCATGACGCGCTGTGGCGGTTGCACGCAGATCAAGATGAAAATCCCCGGCATTGCCGGGGATTTTCTTGGGTACCTCAGGCGCGTTTGCCGCGCTTGCGGATCGGGGTCACGGTGGCCAGGTCGCGGCTACCGACCGGATCCGCATCGTAGCGCGCGATGAATTCGCGCACCTGCGGATACACCACCTCGCGCCAGCGGCGGCCGCTGAAAATGCCGTAGTGACCGGCGCCTTCCACGACCAGGTGACGACGATGCGCCGCATCGATGCCGGTGCACAGATCGTGCACCGCCTCGGTCTGGCCGAGGCCGGCGATGTCGTCCAGTTCGCCTTCGATGCTCAGCAGCGCGGTATTGCGGATCGCCGATGGCTTGACCAGTTGGCCGTCCACTTTCCACTTGCCCTGGGGCAGCAAAAACTCCTGAAACACCACGCGGATGGTGTCCAGGTAATACTCGGCCGGCATGTCGAGCACGGCGTTGTATTCGTCGTAGAACTGCCGGTGCGCTTGCGCATCCTGCAGGTCGCCCTTGACCAGGTCGGTGTAGAAATCCCAGTGCGACATCACGTGCCGGTTGGGGTTCATCGACAGGAAGCCGGCGTGCTGCAGGAAGCCCGGATACACCTGGCGGCCATGGCCCGGATACGGGAACGGCACCGTGTGGATCAGGTTGTTCTGGAACCACTCGATGCCGTTTTCCGTGGCCAGGTTGTTGACCTGGGTGGGGCTACGACGCGCATCGATCGGACCGCCCATCATCACCAGCGAGCGCGGGGTGGGCTCGTCGTTGCTGGCCATCAGCGACACTGCCGCCAGCACCGGCACGGTGGGCTGGCACACGCTCACCACATGCAGGCGCTCGGCGCCGATGTGGCGGATGAACTCCTGGATGTAGGTGATGTAGTCCTCGAGCCGGAACGCGCCGGCCTCCAGCGGCACCATGCGCGCATCCACCCAATCGGTCACGTAGACCTTGTGGTTGCGCAGCAGGGTGCGCACGGTGTCGCGCAGCAACGTGGCGTGGTGGCCGGACAACGGCGCAACCACCAGCACGGCGGGCTGCTCCTTCATCTTGCCGATCAGTTCGACGTGGTCGCTGAAACGCTTGAAGCGCAGTAACCGGCAGAACGGCTTGCTCAGCACTTCGCGTTCGATGATCGGCAGCGAATGGCCGTCGACCTCGACATCGTCGAGCGCCCAGGCCGGCTTTTCGTATTCCTTGCCCAGACGGTGGAACAGCTCGTTGCTGGCGGCCATACGCTCGGCGCCCGGGAGCGAGGCCCACAGGCTGTCGGGGTCGGAAAACATCTTGGCGTTCGCCTGGGCCTGATGCACCCAGGGGGCTAGCAGATTGCGGGTCAGCTCATGCAGTTGATAAAGCATTCCACCCATCCGTGCGGTTTTGCTGCCGCGCAGCATACCGGTTTTGGCGCATTTGCACCTTAATGGGGCTGCGGACGGTTGAGGCTGTCACAGCGCTGTGGCAGCGATTTCTGGAAGGCGAGCGCCTTGACTGCGGGGCGCGACGACAGGCCTTGCGCACCACCTGACGCGTACCTTGAGCGCCCCGCCGCAAGCGCGGGCAGGGCGCGGAGCGGGGGAGAAGGTGCTGGGCGATCGACGCAGCGATGGCTCCAGGCGACGCGATACCCCCACGCGCTGCTCGCTGGCAGCCACCATCCCGCTCAGCCGCGCTCCAGCGCCGATGCCTGGTCAGCCAGCTGCGGCGACAGCCAGCAGTGCGACCCCAGCGCAGCGAAGCCCACGCTGGCGAAGCGCTTGCGATACCAGCGCGCCGGTCGCGCCTGGAAACCGTCGTGATCGCCCTCGAACGCATCTTCTTCGGCGAAGGCTTCCAGAAACGCCACGCCTGCGCACATCTCGGCCAATCCAGGCAGGCCCTGGTTGAATTCGCGGGTGGGCACGTAATGCAGCACGTCCGAGCAGATCAGCAAGTCCACCGGTGCGCACGGGCGCAACCAGGCGAAGTCGCCGAAGCGGGCGGGGTGGATCTGGCGGCTGCGGCCATAACGCTGCACCGCATAGGCGCTGCTGTCGAAACCCAGATAGCTCAGCTTCGGCCGCAACGCCAACAACGGCGCGCGCCACGCGGCCTCGCCGCAGCCGACGTCGAGCACGCTGCGGATCGGTCGTTCCAGGTAGTACTCGGCCTGTGCGACGGCGAGTGCGACCTTGCGTCGCAGGCGCGCGGGATCGGCCAGGCCGGCATCGCGATACCAGCGGCGGAAATAGTGGGCGTCGTATTGTTTGGAGGCGGACTGCTGCATGGGCTTGGCTGCTTTCGCGCGCGCGGATAGGTGAAAATGCGGGCCATCCTACGCGAGCCAGCGGAGCCAGCGCATGACCCTGTATTTGTGGATCAAGACCTTCCATCTGTTGTTCGTGATCGCCTGGATGGCCGCGGTGTTCTACCTGCCGCGCATTCTGGTCAACATCGCCGAAGCCGGCAGCGACACCGCGGTGCGCGCGCGCCTGGTGTTGATGGGGCGGCGGCTCTACACATTCGGTCACAGCATGCTCGGTCTGGCGCTGCTGCTGGGCGCGGTGCTATGGCAGGGCTACCGGGTCATTCCGGATTTCCCGACGATGGTCGCTGGCGGCTGGTTGCACGCCAAGCTGTTTGCCGTGGCCTTGATTCTGGCCCACTACATCGTGTCCGGCCGCTGGGTCAAAGGCGCCGAACAGGGGCGTGCAGTGCCCAGCGGGCGGGCGTTGCGCTGGTTCAATGAAGCACCGGTGATCCTGCTGGTCGGCGTGATCTGGCTGGTGCTGGCCAAGCCGTTCTGAGCGCATTGCGCACCGCATCTACGTACGCCCGACGGCTTCGGCGCGCAGGTGCCCACAGCTGCCACTGCTAAAAATGCGGGGCATTCCGGTGTCCCACCGCGAATGCCTGCGGTGCTTCATGATGGGACGGCCAGTGACGTCGCGATGTGCGCACCGGGGCAAGGGTCGATGAATCCGGCAGGCCGCGCTAGAGCGGATATGAATTCATGCGCCGGTCGGGTGTGGCTTGAGCAGCATCTCCAGATACTGTTTCTGGTGTCCGGCAAATCCCTTTTTGCCGTACAGCGCGTGAATTTTGCCGAAGGCAGCGCAGGCACGTGCCTCATCGCCGAGCTGCAGCATCGCCTCGCCTTCGGTCATCAGCACAAGATGATCGGTGTGGTCTGGGTCGTCGTACATCAGCGCCATCACCTCGATCCATCGATGCACGTTTTCCTGATCGTGCAGGTCGGCGTAATCCTTGACGAAACTTGCAGACAGGCTTTGCGGGTAATAGTCCCAGTTCGCCTTGGGTTCGGGGATCAGCGCCCACGCCTGTAATCCCAGGGCGAGCGATTCCGCCAGGGCGCCGCTGCGAAACCGCTGTGTGGATTGCTCCAGCAGATGATCGATCTCGGCTTTCAGAACTGCCTCGATTTCAGGCTTCCTTTGCACGTTGATGGCCTTGATCAGGTGCCGAGCGATTCGTTGCCGAGCGATTCAATGCATGTGACCTGCAGCTGCGAGCGTCTTGTCGGCGGCCCTCAGGCGCTGGTGTCCAGCTCGCGCAGGCCCTTGCGTGCCAGGTCGACCCAGGCGCGTTGCTCGCGTTGGTAATGCTTGGGCGAGGCGGCGGCGTGACGCAGCACCTGTTCGTACACCGCCCTGGCCTGGTCATTGCGTGCGATGCGCTGCAGCAGTTGTGCATAGCGCACGCGCGCTTCTTCGCCCGAATAGCCTTGGGCCAGCGTTTCGTACTCGTGCAGCGCAGCCTCGGTGTCGCCGCTGCCTTCGACCGCGCGTGCATACAGCAGATGCCCGTCATGCGAGCGGAAGCTGGGATTGGCCGCGATCAAGGCATCCAGGGTCTGCCGCGTCTGCTGTGGCTGGCCCAGCCCGAACTGGGCCTTGGCCAGACCGAGCATCAGGTGCGGATCATCGCGATACAAGCCGCGCAACGCGCCCTGGTAATGCTCGGCGGCCTGGGCGTAATCGCCGCGCGCCAGCAAGGTCTCTGCGAGCTGGCGGCGATTTTCCGGAGTGTCGGCCACATCCAGTCGGCGCGAGGCATCGCGCTGTTCGCGTTGCGGATCCAGGGTGCTGCGCACGCGCTTGAGGCGACGGCGTGCATTGGGGTCGTTGCGCAGATCGGGGATGACCGCCACGCACACATAGACCAGCACCGCCAGCAGCGAAAACGCCAGCAGCAGGAAGATCCAGTACAGGGGCCGCCCGCTGCGCACGACGTGGACGCAGCAGGCGGCTTGCAGCAGCAGCGAGATCAGCAGGAGCGGAGACATGCGGGTGTGGCGTCCTTTCCATGGCCGCGCACTGGGCGCGGCCGGCCATCGTGCGAATCAATGCCCTTCGTAGGCACCATAGCTGCGCAGGCGCTCGTAGCGCTGCTGCAGCAACGCATCCACTGGAATCTTTTCCAGCGCGTCCAGCTCGTTGAGCAGCACCGCTTTCAGGCGTTTGCCCATCTGTTCGGGATTGCGATGCGCACCGCCGGTGGGTTCACGGATCACCTTGTCGACCAGGCCCAGGCCCTTCAGGCGCTTGGCGGTCAGGCCGAGCTGTTCGGCGGCGTCCTTGGCCTTGGCCGCGTCCTTCCACAGGATCGAGGCGCAGCCTTCCGGCGAAATCACCGAATAGGTGCCGTATTCCAGCATCAGGGTGCGGTCGCCCACACCGATGGCCAGCGCGCCGCCGGAGCCGCCTTCGCCGATGACGGTGCAGATCACCGGGATTTTCAGCTCGGCCATTTCCAGCAGGTTGCGCGCGATCGCCTCGCTCTGGCCGCGCTCTTCGGCGCCGATGCCAGGGTAGGCGCCGGGGGTGTCGATGAAGGTCAGCAGCGGCAGGCGGAAGCGCTCGGCCAGCTTCATCAGGCGCAAGGCCTTGCGGTAGCCCTCCGGGCGCGGCATGCCGAAGTTGCGCGCCACCTTGGTCTTGGTGTCGCGGCCCTTCTGGTGGCCGATGATCACCACCGGGCGCCCGTCGATGCGGCCCAGGCCACCGACGATGGCCTTGTCGTCGGCATAGGCGCGGTCGCCGGCCAACTCCTGGAATTCGTCGCAGATGGTGTCGATGTAGTCCAGCGTGTACGGGCGCTGCGGATGACGCGCCAGCTGCGAGACCTGCCAGGCCGACAGATCGCGGAAGATCTGCGCGGTGCGCACGCGCAGCTTGTCGCGCAGCGCCCGCACTTCGGTCTCCACGTTGACCGCAGGCCCGGTGCTGGCCTTGCGCAGTTCCTGGATCTTTGCTTCCAGATCGGCGATGGGTTGCTCGAAGTCGAGGTAGTTAGGATTCATGCAATGGCGTCGTCAACGTAAGGCGGGGAGTGTAGCTGAAGCGGTGTGGCTGGCCCGTACGCAGCCGTGCGGTTGCATGGCCGGGATTGGGGATCCGGGATTCGCAAGAGCACTATCGCGGCTTCGACGTGCCAGTAGACTGCCGTTACAAATCCCCAATCTCCAATCCCCAATCCCGGCCCCTCACGCCCACGGTGGGCTGTACTTGATCTTCACCGTCCGCACCGCCGGGTCTGCGCGCAGGCCGTCCATCAGCTGCTGGTCGATGCGCACCGAGTGGTTGCCGTTGAGGTCGAGCATGCCGGCCACGCCGCCGCTGGGCGCGCGTAGCAGCAAGTCCAGGCGCAGGGGCGTCTTGCCGGGGCGGTGCTTGGCCAGCAGGGCGTCGATGCGCTTGAAGGCCTGCTTTTCGCGCAGGTCCAGGCGCAGCGACAGCCGCTGCGCGTGGTCGGCGCAGATCTGCTCGTAGTCCCAGCACTGGCGGATGCGCAGGCTGTAGCCGCCGTTGAATTCGTCCTCGCGCAGGCCGCCCTTGACGATCAGGATGCGGTCGCGGGTGAGCAGGTGGCCGAACTCGGCCATCGCATCGGAAAACGCGCTGCATTCGACCCGGCCGCGGCCGTCTTCCAGTTGCACGAACACCTGGCTGTCGCCCTTGCGGCGTACGCCGACCACCTGGCCGGCCAGGATCGCGCTCACTTCCGGGCGCCAGGCGCGTTTTTCGCCGTCGCCGCCTCCACCGCCGCCACGTTGTTGCGAGGCCAGGATCTTTTCCAGCGCACCCAGGTCGCAGCCAACCAGCTCGCGCACTTCTTCGCGGTGCGGGTCGAACGGGTGGCCGCTGAGGTAGAAGCCCAGCGTTTCGCGCTCGCCGGTGAGCAGCTGGCCCAACGGCCATTCCTTGCTTTCGGGCAGGTCCAGGCGCATTGCCGGGGCGCTCGGGTCCGGCCCGCCGAACAGCGAGTTCTGCCCGGAGGCGCGCTCACGCGCCATCTGCTCGGTGGCCTTCATCACCTCGGGCAGCTGCAGCATCAGCGAGGCGCGGTTCTTGCCCAGCCCATCCATCGCGCCGGCATTGATCATCGCTTCCAGCGTGCGCCGGTTGAGCTTTGCGGTGCCCACGCGCGTGCAGAAATCCAGCAGCGTGGTGTAGGGACCGCCGCGCTGGCGTTCTTCGACGATCGCCTCGCAGGCGCCCTGGCCGACGCCCTTGATCGCGCCCAGGCCGTACTGGATGGTGTCCGGGCTGGCGGCCTCGAACATGTACGCCGACTCGTTGACGCGCGGCGGTTTGACGGTGAGGCCGAGGTTGCGCACCTCATCGAGAAAGCCGACCACCTTGTCGGTGTTGTCCATGTCCGAGGACAGCGTGGCGGCCATGAATTCGGCCGGGTAATGCCGTTTCAGCCACGCGGTCTGGTAGCTGACCAACGCGTAGGCGGCGGCGTGCGACTTGTTGAAGCCGTAGCCGGCGAACTTCTCCATCAGGTCGAAGATTTCGTCGGCCTTGGCTGCGCTCACGCCGCCCTTGGCCGCACCTTCGCGGAAGATTTCGCGGTGCTTGGCCATTTCGGCCGGCACCTTCTTGCCCATCGCGCGACGCAGCAGGTCGGCGCCGCCCAGCGAATAGTCGCCGACGATCTGCGCCATCTGCATCACCTGCTCCTGATACACCATGATGCCGTAGGTGTCTTTCAGGATGACTTCGGTGCGCGGATCGGGGTAGACGATCTCCTGCTGGCCGTGCTTGCGCGCGTTGAAGTCCGGGATCAGGTCCATCGGGCCGGGGCGGTACAGCGACACCAGCGCGATCAGGTCTTCGAAGCGGTCCGGGCGCGCGTCCTTGAGCAGGCGGCGCATGCCCGAGGATTCGAACTGGAACACCGCACCGGTATTGCCCGAGGCGAACACGCCCTTGTAGGTGGGCACGTCGTCGAGCGGAATGGCGGTGATGTCGACCGGGTCGATGCCGGCGCGCGCGTGGCGCACGTTGATCGCCTTGACCGCCCAATCGATGATGGTCAGCGTGCGCAGGCCGAGGAAGTCGAACTTCACCAGGCCCACCGCTTCGACGTCGTCCTTGTCGAACTGGGTCACCGGGTTCTTGCCGCGGCCATCTTCGTCGTGTTCGGCGAACAGCGGGCAGAACTCGGAGAGTGGATCGGGGGCGATCACCACGCCGCCGGCGTGCTTGCCGGCGTTGCGGGTGAGGTCTTCGAGCTGGCGCGCCAGGTCCATCAGGTCGCGCACGTCGTCTTCGACCTGGTAGCGCTGGATCAGGTCCGGCGAGGCCATCTCCGAGTCCTTGCCTTCGCCCATCGCGTCCTTGAGCGTGATGCCCAGGATGTTGGGGATCAGCTTGGCCACGCTGTCCACCAGCCCATACGAGAAGCCCAGCACGCGCCCGGCATCGCGCACCACCGCCTTGGCGGCCATGGTGCCGTAGGTGATGATCTGGCTGACGCGTTCGCGGCCGTATTTGCGCGCCACGTAGTCGATGACTTCGTCGCGGCGGTCCATGCAGAAGTCGATGTCGAAGTCGGGCATCGACACGCGCTCTGGATTCAAAAAGCGCTCGAACAGCAGGTTGTACGGCAGTGGGTCCAGGTCGGTGATCTGCAGCGCCCAGGCCACCAGCGAGCCGGCACCGGAACCGCGGCCCGGGCCGATCGGAATGCCCTGGTTTTTGCCCCACTGGATGAAGTCGGCCACGATCAGGAAGTAGCCGGGAAAGCCCATCTTGATGATGGTGTCCAGCTCGAATTCGAGCCGGTCCACGTAGTCCTGGCGGGTCTTGCCCGGCGCGATCGGGTTCTTTTCCAGGCGTGCGGCCAGACCCTGTCGCGACTGGCTGCGGATCCAGCTGTCCAGCGTCTCGTCTTCCGGCACCGGGTAGGCGGGCAGGAAGTAGGTGCCCAGGCGCATCTCGATGTTGCAGCGCTGCGCCAGCGCGTGGGTGTTGTCGATGGCGTCGGGGATGTCGGCGAACAGCGCCGCCATCTCCTCGCTGGACTTCATGTACTGCTGGTCGCTGTACTCGCGCGGGCGCTTGGGGTCGTCGAGCACGCGGCCGGAGGAAATGCAGACGCGCGCTTCGTGCGCATTGAAGTCGCTGGCGTACAGAAAACGCACGTCGTTGCTGGCCACTACCGGCAGCCCGCGCACGCCGGCGGCGTGCAGGGCGAATTGGTTGAAGCGTTCTTCGCCCTCGCGCCCGGTGCGGGTGAGCTCCAGGTGCAGGCCATCGCCGAACACGCGCTGCCAGTCGGCCAGCTGTTGCTCGGCCAGGTCCGCGCGGCCCTCGTTGAACAGGCGCCCGGCCAGGCTGTCGCGGCCGGCCAGCGCAAACAGGTTGGCGTGCCCGGCCTGCAGCCATTCCGGATGGATCGCCACGCCGCCTTCGGGGCGGTGGCCTTCCATCCAGGCGCGGGTGAGCAGCCGCGACAGGCTCAGGTAGCCCTCGCGGTCGCGGCACAGCAGGGTCATGCGCCAGGGCGTCATGTCCGGGGTGGCGATCATCACATCGGCGCCGGCGATCGGCTTGATGCCAACTCCTTCGGCCGCCTTGTAGAACTTGACCAGCGCGAACAGGTTGTTGAGGTCGGTGACCGCCAGCGCGGGCATGTCGAGTTCGACTGCCCGGCTCAGCAGGTTGGCCTGCTTGGCCTTTTTCGGGTCAGCCTGATCCGGTTTCTCGGGCACACGGATGGTGGAATCCGCCAGCGAGAACTCGGTGTGGACGTGCAGATGGACGAAGCGGGAAGTGGACATGCGGGACCGGAATAATGCGAGGTCAGGGTACCGGCGGGGGCGGGGGCGAACAAGGCTTGACAGCTGGGGGCGGGACCTGGGGGCCTGCCAGGCTTGAGGAGCCGGGACCCGGCACCGGGGGTCCGGGAAAGCAAAGCGGGAAGACGTGGCGGGACGCCACTCGTCGTTTCTTTGCTGTTGCTGTGCTGGTGCTTTTCCGGGTCCCGGGTCCGACCTCTAAAGCGGCACCACCAACCGGCCCACTTGCAGCTGTTCCGGGTCCCGGGTCCCGGGCCCCGGGTTGCGGCCTTCCAGCGCCAGGCGCACCGGCGCAAAGCTGCGCCGATGCTGGGGGCATGGCCCGTGGGTTTGCAACGCGGCCAGATGCACCGGCGTGCTGTAGCCCTTGTGCTGATCGAAGCGATATTCCGGGTGCCGCGTGTGCAGTTCGTGCATCAGCCGGTCGCGCGTCACCTTGGCCACGATCGAGGCGGCCATGATGGCGCGGTCCAGCGCGTCGCCACCGATCAATGCCTCGGCCGGGCAGGGCAGGCCTTTGGGCACGCGGTTGCCATCGATGCGCGCGAACCCGGCCACATGCGCCACGCCTTCCACCGCGCGCCGCATGCCGAGCATGGTCGCTTGGTAGATATTGATGCGGTCGATCTCTTCGCTGTGGATCAACACCACCGACCACGCCAGCGCCCGGTCGACGATGCGCGCATACAGCTGCTCGCGCCGCTCGGCCGTGAGCTGCTTGGAATCGTCCAGCCCATTGATGCGTGGTTTGCCGGGGTCGAACACCACGGCCGCCACGGCCACCGGACCGGCCAGCGGGCCGCGGCCAGCTTCGTCGACGCCGGCGATCAAACGCCGGGATTCGACATTCGGGATTTGGGATTGGTCAAACAAGGGCGACTGGCGCGCCTCAGCGTCGGCGCTATCGGCTTGGGTGCCTAAAGCAATGATTTTCATGCCTTCGCTCCTGCCGAATCCCCAATCCCGACCTCCGAATCCCTGCCTTCCAGCAGCCCGGCCACCGCATCCGCTGCCCGCGCCGACGCGTCGCGGCGCAACTGCGCATGCAGGGCCAGGTAGCGCGGTTGCAGGGAGGCGACCTTGTCGGGGTGTTTGAACCAGTCCAGCAGCGCCACGCACAGGCGCTCGGGGGTGCAGTCGTCCTGCATCAGTTCCGGCGCCAGGTCGTCATTGGCCAGGATATTGGGCAGGGCGTAGCGGTTGACCTTGAGCAGGCCCAGCAGCTTGACGATGCGGTAGGTGAGCGGTGCGACCTTGTAGCCCACCACCATCGGGCGCTTGACCAGCATCGCTTCCAGCGTGGCGGTGCCGGAGGCCAGCAGCACCACGTCGGCGGCCAGCATCGCAGTGCGTGCCTGGCCGTCGAGCAGGTGGGAGCGCATCACCGGCAGCGACGAGCGTGAGAGCTGCTCGGCCAGCAGTTGCTTGCAGCCCGGATTGGCGGCCGGTACCAGCACGTGCAGGTTGGGCAAGTGCTCGGACACCAGCCAGGCGGCCTGGAAAAAGGTGTCGCCGAGGCGGCTGATTTCGCCGTGCCGGCTGCCCGGCAACACTGCCAGGACGGTGCTGGAGGCGGACAGGCCCAGCGTTGCGCGCGCCGCTGCGCGGTCGGCCTGGTAGGCGATATCGTCGGCCATCGGGTGGCCGACAAAACGGGCGTCCACGCCATGCCTGGCGTAGATCGGCGGTTCCATCGGAAACAGGCACAGCACCAGATCGGCGCTGACGCCGATTTTTTCGGCACGCTTCTCGCGCCACGCCCACACCGACGGGCTGACGTAGTGCACGGTCTTGATCCCGCGCTGCTTGAGCCAGCGTTCCACCGGGAGGTTGAAATCCGGCGCGTCGATGCCGATGAACACGTCCGGCTTCCACGCCAGCACCCGCTCGCGGAACGCGCTGCGCAGCTTGAGCAGGCGCGGCAAATGCCGCAGCACCTCGGTCAGGCCCATCACCGCCAGCTCGCTGGCATCGAACCAGGTCTGGCAACCGACGCCACGCATCGCATCGCCACCGATGCCGACGAATTCGGCATTCGGATAGCGCAGCCGCAGCTGCTCGATCAGTCCCGCGCCCAGGATGTCGCCAGAGGCCTCGCCAGCGATCAGCGCGATGCGGGGAGGGCGCGCATGCGCGCCGGGAATGGGGAGTGGGGAATGGGGAATCGGCAGCGCAGTCGGGGCGCTGCCGACCGACGCGCCGTTGCGCTGACCGTCCACGATTCCCGACTCCCGATTCCCGATTCCCTTCATCGTAACAACGGCCGTTCTGCCGCTTCGATGAATTCGAGCATGCCGCGCACATCCTCGCTGCTCTTGGCCTGTTCGGCCAGCTGCAGCTTGGCATCGGCCAGCGGCAGGCCGGCCACGTACAGCGTGCGGTAGGCGCGCTTGATCGCGGTGATGCGTTCGGCGTCGAAACCGCGACGCTTGAGCCCTTCGCTATTGATGCCGCGCGGACGCCCCAGCGAGTCGCTGCCCACCATGGTGAACGGCGGGACGTCGCCATTGGTCAGCGCGCCCATGCCCAGGAAGGCATGCGCGCCGATGCGGCAAAACTGATGCGCGCCGGCAAAGCCGCTGATGATTACGTAGTCGCCCACGGTGACGTGGCCGGCGAGCGTGGTGTTGTTGGAAAACACGCAGTGGTTGCCTACATGGCAGTCGTGCGCCACGTGCGTATAGGCCAGCATCCAGTTGTCGTTGCCGACCACGGTGACGCCGCCGCCGCCGCCGGTGCCGCGATTGATGGTGACGAATTCGCGGATCACGTTGCCGTCGCCGATCACCAGTTCGGTGCGCTCGCCAGCGTACTTCTTGTCCTGCGGTTCGCCGCCGATCGCGGCGTGGCCGATGAAGCGGTTGTTGCGACCGATCCGGGTCGGGCCGTGGATCGAGCAATGTGGCCCCACCTCGGTGCCCGCCCCGATCTGCACATCGGCGCCGATCAACGAGAAGGCGCCGACGCGGACGTCGTCTGCCAGCGTTGCCGATGGATCGATGACCGCCGTCGGATGAATCAAAGGTGTTGAATCGCGCATCGTGTCTTACTCCGAAAGCGGGTGATTACCTGGCGCCGGCGCACATCACCTCGGCACTGGCCACCACTTCGCCATCGACCTTGGCTTCGCCGTAGAAGCATCCCACGTTGCGGATCAGGCGCTTCATCTGCACTTCCATGATCAATACGTCACCCGGGACCACCTGCTTGTTGAAGCGGGCCTTGTCCACCTTGACCATATAGAACAGCTGCGACAAGGCATCGCGGCCCAGACCGAGCTGGGTCATCACGCCGCCGACCTGCGCCAGCGCCTCGATGATCAGCACGCCAGGCATCACCGGGCGGTTCGGAAAATGGCCCTGGAAGAACGGCTCGTTGATGCTGACGTTCTTCTGCGCCACGATCCACTTGGTTTCAAGATCGAGTTCGAGGATGCGGTCGACCAGCAGAAACGGGTAACGGTGCGGGAGCAGCGTCTGGATTTGACTGACGTCGATCGGCAGTTCGTAAACGTGGTGGCTCATTCTTTCTCCTTGCCCACAGCCAGGATGCGCCTAGCGAGCACATCAAGCTGCTTGAAGCGCGCGGCGTTTTTGCGCCACGTGCGATTGTCGGTGAGAGGGGTGCCGGACGAGTACTCGCCCGGCTCATGGATGGAATTACGCACGACAGACTTGCCGGTGATCACCACCTTGTCGCAGATCTCCAGGTGGCCGACCACGCCGACATGCCCGCCCAGCAGGCAATAACGGCCGATCTTGGCGCTACCGGCAATGCCGGTGCAGCCAGCGATCGCACTGTGCGCGCCGATGCGGCAGTTGTGCGCGATCTGCACCAGGTTGTCCACGCGCACGTCTTCTTCCAGCACCGTGTCTTCCAGCGCACCGCGGTCGATGCAGGTATTGGCACCGATTTCGCAGTCGTCGCCGATCACCACACCGCCGAGCTGGGGCACCTTGATCCAGTGCCCGGCATCCATGGCCAGGCCGAAGCCGTCGGCGCCGATCACCGCGCCGGGATGGATGCGCACGCGCTTGCCCAACCGCACGCGCGTGACCAGGGTGACGCGGGCGAGCAGTTCGCTGCCCTCGTCCACCACGCAGTCCTCGCCGATGATGCTGCCGGTGCCGATCACGCAGCCATCGCCCACGCGGCTACGCGCACCGATGCTGACGAACGGACCGACATGCGCGCCAGGCGACACCTGGGCGGTCGGGTCGATCACCGCAGAGGCATGGATGCCCGGTTCGCGCACCGGTGCCACGTCGAACAGCGCGGCGATCTTGGCGAATGCGGTATACGGATCCTTGGCGACCAGCACGGTGCCCTTGGCGGCGTCGGCATCGTCGGCACGCAGCACCACGACGGCGGCCTGGGTGTCGGCCAGTTGCGGACGATAGCGCGGGTTGGACAGAAAACTCAGCTGGCCTGCGCCGGCATGGGCCAGGGTGGCGACGCCGCTGACTTCGGTGGTGCCGTCACCGACGACGGTCAACCCGAATTGTTCGGCAATCGCACTGGCGGTCAATCGCATCAGGGTAAACCTCGCGTAAACGGTAAGTGGCTGGTTTAACAGGGGGAAAACGTCGCCAAAAGTTGGCTAAACAGTCGAGCGTATTGCTTGCGGGGCCGCAACGAAGCGGCGAACCCAGGAAGAAACATATGAAAACTGTTCTCTCCATTTTCGGTAGCGTGATCCTGCTGGGCGCAGTCACCAGTGCATCGGCCGACGATTTCGCGCAGCAGCGCACCAACGCGCTGAGCTTCTGGGACCAGCAGGTGCAATGCGTGGACGCATCCGATTGGGGCGCCACCGCCACCTGCCTGGGCAATGTCTGGAACAACTACTTCTAAAGCTGTTTCATACCAGGGTGTTCAAACAACAATGGCGGCCCGGGCGTCCGGGCCGCCATTGTTTCGCGTGCCAATCTTAGAACTGGCCGCCGAAGGTGAACTGCAGACGCTCGATCTCGTCGTTGTCTTCCTTCTTCAGCGGGAATGCATAGCTGATCGAAATGGGGCCGACAGGCGCGCGCCACAACAGCGCCACACCGGTAGAGGCGCGCAACTCGTTGGCCTTGAAGTTGTCCACCCCGTTGTACACGTTGCCGAAGTCGACGAATGCCGAAACGCGCGCCGACGGGCTGTCGAACAGCTTGGGGAAATACATTTCCACCGAGCCCACCGTCTTGAACGAGCCACCCAGCGGCTGGCCACGGGTAAAGCCATTGATCGCTTCCGAGCGCGGGCCCAGGGTGTTGTCTTCGAAGCCACGGACCGAATTGGTGCCGCCGGCGTAGAAGTTCTCGTAGAACGGCAGGCCGGTGGCGGTGACCGTGCGGGTGCTGCCATCCGGGTTGGTCAGCACGCGGGTGCTGTCCTTCCCGTAACTGTCGCCGTAGCCCAGTTCGAAGCGCGTGTTCAACACCAGCGCCGGAATGATCGGCCAGTAGTTGGAGATCTGGTAATTGAGCTTGTAGTACTCGACCGTGGAGCCGGGCAGGGTGGTCTCCAGGCCCACGCGTTGGTACATGCCGCGGGTCGGCATGAAGAAGTCGTTGCGGGTGTCGCGTGCCCAGCCCAGCTCTGTGCGCCAGGCATGGAAGGTGCGCGTGCCGATCGCATTGATGTAGTCGATGATCGCCTGCGGTGTGGTGCCCGCGAAGGTCGTGATCTGGTTGCTGTCGATACCCACCATCGCCGAGACGGTGTCGTTTTCGGTGATCGGCACGCCGAACACCACCTGCGCCGAGCCATTCTTGCTGTTGAACTGCGCGGTATTGAAGTCCGAGTAATCCAGCGCGCGCCAGGACAGGTTGTAGCCCAGCGACACGCCGTCGTCGGTAAAGAACGGATTGGTGTAGGAGAACGCGTAGCGTTGCTGATAGCTGCTGCGCGAAGCCTCCACTGCCACGCGGTTACCGCCGCCCAGGAAGTTGTTCTGCGACAACTGCACCGAGGTGGTCACACCGAAGCTCTGCGAGTAGCCCAGGCCGAACACGAAGCTGCCGGAGGTGGTCTCCTTGACGTTGTAGACCACGTCGACCTGGTCGTTGCTGCCGGGCACCGCGGGCGTTTCCACGTCCACGCTTTCGAAGTAGCCCAACCGCTGCAGACGGATCTTGGAACGGTCGATCGCCGCCTGCGAATACCAGGTGTTTTCGAACTGGCGCATTTCGCGGCGCAAGACCTCGTCGGAGGTGCGGCTGTTGCCCTTGTAGAGGATACGGCGCACGGTCACGCGCGGGCCGGGCACCACCTGCAGGTTCACTGCCACGGTGCGGTCTTCGCGGTTCGGCGTCGGGATCGGGTTGACCTTGGCGAACGCGTAGCCGACGTTGCTCAGCGTGTTGGTGATCGCATCGGAGGTGTACTCCAGCAATGCACGCGAGAAGATGTCGCCGGCCTTGGGGATCACCAGGCGCTCGATGTCGGCCTGCGGCAGCACGGTGTCGCCGGTCACCTTGATTTCGGAAATCTTGTACTGATCGCCCTCGGTGACGCCGGCGCTGATGAACATATCGCGCTTGTCGGGGCTGATCGAGACCTGGGTGGAGTCGATGCTGAAGTCGACATAGCCGCGGTCCAGGTACCAGGAGTTGAGCTTTTCCAGGTCGCCGGACATCTTTTCCTTGGAGTACTGGTCGTCGCGGCGGTACCACGAGGCCCAGTTGTGCTCCTTGGATTCCCAGTTGTCCAGGATGTCCTCGTTGGCGAACTTTTCCGTACCGATCAGGTTGACGTGGCGGATCTTGGCCGCCTTGCCTTCCTTGATCGCGATGGCCACGTCGACGCGGTTACGGTCCAGCGGGCTCACCGTCGGGGTGATTTCCACGTTGTACTTGCCGCGGTTGTTGTACTGGCGGGTCAGTTCCTGGGTCACGCGGTCCAGGCTCAGGCGATCGAAGGTGCCGCCCTCGGACAGGCCGATGTCACCCAGGCCCTTGAGCAGTTCCTCGGACTTGATGTCCTTGTTGCCGGTCACGGTGAGCTTGTTGATCGCCGGGCGCTCCTTGACCGTGATCACCAGGATGTTGCCCTGGCGGTCCAGTTGCACGTCCTCGAAGAAGCCGGTGCGGTAGAGCGCACGGATCGCGTCGGCCACCTTGGCATCGTCCACGGTGTCGCCGCGGTTCACCGGCAGATAGGTGAATACGGTGCCGGAGGCGATGCGCTGCAGGCCGTCGACGCGGATGTCGCTGGCAACGAACGGCTCGACGGCCAGAGCAACGGCCGGCAGGCTGAGGCCGGCGGCAAGAGCGAGGGCAAGCAGGCGGCGAGTGGGAAGACGCGTCATGTCACATCCGGTTGGAGTCGTATTCGGGTGTTGCTGGATGCCGGCGTATGACGACGACAACAGGCGGAAAGAGTGGAGCAGCTTCATCGTGGAACCAGGCCGAGGATGTCGTTGTAGAACGCCAGTCCCATCAACCCGGCCAGGACCGCCAGGCCGACGTATTGTCCGGCAATCATGGCCCGTTCGCTGATCGGGCTGCCCTTGATCAACTCGATAAGGTAATACAGCAGATGCCCACCGTCCAAGATCGGGATGGGCATCAGGTTGATGATCGCAAGGCTGAGCGACAGCAATCCGAGGAAATACAGGAACCAGTCGAGCCCGCGTTCGGCCGAGGCGTTGGCGGCACGCGCAATGGTGACCGGGCCGGAGATGTTCTTGACCGAGGCCTGGCCGGTCAGCATGCGCTTCATCATGCCCAGCGAGTCGGCGGTCATCCGACCGGTTTCGCGGATCGCAGCCGGCACGGCGGCGAACAGCCCGTACTGCTGGCGGCTGTCGTATTCCGGAGCCGGCGCGGCGGCCGGACGCACGCCGATCATCCATTGGCCCTGCGGCGACTTGCGCGGGGCAATTTCCAGCGCCAGCCGGTCTTCGCCGCGCGCCACCTCGATCATGCCCGGCCCACCGTGGGCGCCCAATGCCTGCACTTGCGGAATGATGTCTTCGGCCGAGCGGATTGGCTGGCCGTCGATGGCCATGATGCGGTCGCCCGGCTTGAGCAGGCCATCGGCCACCGAGCCCTTCACCACTTCGGCAATCACCGGTGGCTGCAGCATGAACTGCCAGCCGATGCCGGCCAGTGCGGCCACGCGGCGTTCGTCGAAACCGAGCGGCAGCTGCGACAAGCGCAAGGTGTGCTCACTGCTACCCGCAGTGTCAGAGGTGGTCAGGACGCGGACATCGCGCCTGTCCATTGCCGCAGTGGTGAGCTGCATGCTGGCATCGCTCCAGCTGCTCACGCTGCGACCGTCGATGCGCACGATGCGCTCGCCCGGGCCCAGCCCGGCCTCGGCGGCCAGGCCATCGGCCCGACCAATGGTTGCCGAATAATCCTGCTTGCCTACCACGAACATCGCCCACAGCATCGCCATGCACAGCAACAGGTTGGCAATGGGACCGGCTGCGACGATCGCGATGCGCTGCCACACGGTCTTGCGATTGAAGGCTTGGTCCTGCTCGGCCGGATGCACGTCGCCTTCGCGCTCGTCGAGCATTTTGACGTAGCCGCCCAGCGGAATCGCGGCAACCACGAACTCGGTGCCGTGGCGGTTGCGGCGCATCCACAGCGGTTTGCCGAAGCCCACCGAAAAGCGCAGCACCTTGACGCCGCAGCGCCGCGCCACCCAGAAATGCCCGAATTCGTGAAAGGTCACCAACACGCCCAGGCTGACGATCATCCACCAGACCGAACCGATGAAATCACCCATGTGTGCAACTCGCGTGCGTGGAACGATCAGGCATGAAGGGCGTGGTGGGCGAGGGCGCGTTCAGTGATTTGCCGAGCTTGCGCATCGGCAAAAAGCAGGGTGTCGAGGGAATCGGCATTGTGCCGCGGGAGCGTTGTCAGTGTGTGTTCGACCAACGCAGGGATCGCTAGGAAACCCACCTGGCCCTGAAGAAAGGCTGAAACAGCCACTTCATTGGCCGCGTTCAGGATCGCCGGGGCGGTGCCGCCGGCCCGTAACGCGTCCCAGGCCAGGCGCAGACATGGGAACGCGGCGGTGTCGGGGGCCTCGAAATCCAGCCGGCCCTGGCGAAGCAGGTCCAGCCCGCCGACGCCGGAGTCGACCCGCTCCGGCCAGGCCAAGCCCACCGCCAGGGTGGTACGCATGTCCGGCAGGCCAAGCTGGGCAAGCGTGGAGCCGTCGACGAATTCCACCAGCGAATGCACCAGGCTCTGCGGATGCACCAGCACATCGATCTGCTCGCCCGGCAGTCCGAACAGGTGATGCGCCTCGATGACTTCCAGGCCCTTGTTCATCAGGGTTGCCGAATCCACCGAGATCTTCGGGCCCATCGACCACTTGGGATGCGCCACTGCCTGCGCGGGCGTGACTGCGGCAAGTGCCGCGCGGTCGCGGCCGCGGAACGGGCCACCGGAGGCAGTCAGGATGACCCGGCGCACGCCGCGGCTGGCGTCGCAGGAGCGCAGGCACTGGAAGATGGCGCTGTGTTCGCTGTCGATCGGAATGATTTCAGCGCCGGCAGCGGCTGCGGTGCGGGTCAGCAGCTCGCCAGCCAGCACCAGCGATTCCTTGTTGGCCAGCAACAGACGCTTGCCGGCGCGCGCTGCCGCCAGCGTAGACGGCAGCCCGGCCGCACCCACGATCGCCGCCACCACGGTGTCGCACACATCGCCGCTCGCCAGTGCGTCCAACGCCTCGGCGCCGGCGTGCGCCTGGGTCGCCAGGCCCAGCGCGCGCAGGCCATCGCGCAGCGCGGGATACAGCGCTGCATCGGCAATCACCGCATGCGCAGGCCGGTGGGTGGCGCACAGCGCCAGCAGCTCATCGACCTTGCTGCCGGCCGACAGCACGCTGGCGCGCAGCCGCTCGGGGTGACGCGCGATCACGTCCAGTGCCGATGCACCGATCGAGCCGGTGGCGCCGAACACGGCGACCTGACGGAGAGAGGAGCCAGCCATGCCTAGAATCCGAGAATTTCCTTGCCGAGTGCGAACACCGGCAGGGCAGCGAGCACGCCATCGATGCGGTCCAGCACGCCGCCATGGCCCGGAATCAGCGTGCCCGAGTCCTTGGCGCCGGCGTGGCGCTTGAGCAGGCTTTCGAACAGGTCGCCCAGCACCGATGCCAGCACCGCCAGTGCGGAGACCAGCACCAGCTGCGGCACATGTGCCAGCGTCAGCCCGGCCAGCCAGCCGAACGCGCAGGCAACCGCAATGCCGGCGAGCAGGCCTCCGAGCAACCCTTCGATGGTCTTGTTGGGGCTGACCCGCGGCGCCAGCTTGTGTTTGCCGAACGCGCGGCCGGCGAAGTAGGCACCGGAGTCAGCCGCCCACACCATGGTCAGCGCGGTCAGCAACCACAGGTTGCCCTTGTCCGGGCTGGCATGCAGCAGCACCAGCGCTGCCCATGCCGGCAGCACCGCCAGGGTGCCGGCGGCCAGCTTGAGTGCGCGCGCCTGGCCGTTGCCATGATCGGCGCCGAAGGTGAAAAAGCGCAGCCACAGCAGCGCCAACAGCCACCACGCCACGCCGACCAGCGACGCAATCTGGAACAGCACCATCGAGCCGGCCGAGGCCCACACCATCAGCACCATCAGCAGCAGGTTGAGCGTCAAAAGCACGGTGCGCGGCAGGCTGTCGTCGATCCCGGAGAGCTTGAGCCACTCCCACAGGCCGGTCAGGAACAGGACCGCCGCCAGCGCTGCCAGCCATTGGGTGGGCAGCAGCACGATCGCGCAAATCGCGAGCGGCGCCATGATCAGCGCGGCAATCACGCGAGTCTTGGTCATGCGGAGGAGCTCTCCGTCGCCTTGTCGGCGATCTGTGCGCTGGTCAGGCCGAAGCGGCGTTCACGCCCGGCAAAGTCGTCCAGCGCTTGCTGCAGCACGCCGGCATCGAACTCCGGCCACAGGGTTTCGGTGAACCACAGCTCGGTGTAAGCCAGCTGCCACAACAGGAAATTGCTGATGCGGGTGTCGCCACCGGTGCGGATGAACAGGTCCGGCGCGGGCAGGTCGGCCAGGGCGACCCGGCTGGACAGCAGCGCTTCGTCGATCTGCTCTGGCTGCAGGCGGCCTGCAGCGACGTCTTCGGCCAATGCGCGGGCAGCCGCTGCGATGTCCTGGCGGCCGCCGTAGCTGGCTGCGATGCTCAGCACCAGCCGCGAGTTCGTTGCGGTGCTGCGCTCGGCGCCGGCCATGCGCTCGCGCAATGGTGCGGCAAAGCGGCTGCGGTCGCCGATGAAGCGCACCTGCACGCCACGTCGCTGCAGTTCTTCGACCTCGCGGTCGAGCGCATGCAGGAACAGCTTCATCAGCGCGTCGACCTCATCCTGCGGACGGCCCCAGTTTTCACTGGAAAACGCGAACAGGGTCAGCGCCGACACGCCTTTTTCCAGGCAGAAATCGATCGTGCGATTGACCGCGCGCGCGCCGGCGCGATGGCCGATCATGCGCGGACGCCGCCGACGCTGCGCCCAACGCCCATTGCCATCCATGATGATGGCGATGTGGCGCGGCACAGCAGCAGAAGGGACTGGATGCATGGCAGGCGATGCCACGATCAGACCGTCATCAATTCCTGTTCCTTGCCCTTGACGACCTCATCCACGTCCTTGATGGCCTTGTCGGTGAGCTTCTGGATATCGTCCTCGGCGCTGCGGGCTTCGTCTTCGGTGACGGCCTTGTCCTTGAGCAGATCCTTGACCTGCTGGTTGGCGTCGCGGCGGATGTTGCGAATGGCGACCTTGCTGTCTTCGCCCTCGCCATGCACGGACTTGCTGAGCTCCTTGCGGCGCTCCTCGGTCAGCGGCGGCAGGTTCAGGCGGATCACGGTGCCGACCACGGTCGGGGTCAGGCCCAGATCCGAAGCGTAAATGGCTTTTTCCACGTCCTTGATCATGCCCTTGTCGAACAGGCTGATGACCAGCGAGCGGCCTTCGGACACGCTGATGCTGGCAACCTGATTCAGGGGCGTATCGGCGCCGTAGGCCTTGACCTTGATACCGTCCAGCAGCGCCGGCGAGGCACGGCCGGTGCGGATGGTGGTGAGGGAATGGCGCAGAGCATCGATGCTCTTGGTCATGCGCGTCTGCGCGTCTTGTTTGATCTGGGTGAGCATCGCCGGAATCCGTGTGGAGCTGAATCCGGGGATTATAGCCGGGACTGGGGTTTCACGACTCGCGGGCCGTCAGCACCCGCGCAGCCGGTTCACTTGGCGCCCCTTTTCACGCCGGGCGCCGGGTTGGAGATCGCTGTGCAGCCTGCGGCCATGCGCTCTTGCGATTCCCCAATCCCGATTCCCGACCTCAGCTGCGGCCCTGCACCAACGTGCCGATCTGCTCGCCGTGCAGGATGCGCAGCAGCACGCCCGGTTCGCTCATGCCGAAGATGCGCAGCGGCAGGTCGCTGTCGCGCGCCAGTGCGAAGGCGGCGGTATCCATCACTTCCAGGCCCTGCAGGATCACCTGGTCGTAGGTCAGGCTGTCGTAGCGCACCGCATCGGTGTGCTTCTTCGGGTCCTTGTCGTACACGCCGTCGACCTTGGTTGCCTTGAGCAGCAGGTCGGCACCGATCTCGATCGCGCGCAGCGCTGCGCCCGAGTCGGTGGTGAAGAACGGGTTGCCGGTGCCGGCGGCGAAGATCGCGATGCGGCCCTTCTCCAGGTGACGGATCGCGCGGCGACGGATGAAGTCTTCGCAGACATCGTTGATCTTGATGGCGCTCATCACGCGCACCTTGGCGCCGAGTTTTTCCAGCGCATCCTGCATCGCCAGCGCGTTGATTACCGTGGCCAGCATGCCCATGTGGTCGCCTGTGACGCGGTCCATGCCGCTGGCAGCCAGGCCGGCGCCGCGGAAGATGTTGCCACCGCCGATCACCAGCGCCACCTGCGCGCCGGCCTGCTGGGCTTCGATCACTTCATGCGCCAGGCGATTGATGACCTTGGGGTCGATGCCGTAATCCCCGTCCCCCATCAGCGCCTCCCCGGAAAGTTTGAGAAGAATGCGGCGATAGGAAAGTTCGGACATGGGGAAACCTCGGGGGTGGGGGATCGGCAAACGCCGGCAATTCTAGCGGAAGCCTGTCACCTGGCGTGGTAAAAATTCCTTTGTTGGCAGTGGCGTGACCGGTTGCTCAATGCGCGCGCGGGTTCGGCGGCGTTGGTACATCGGTCGCATCGTACGCGGTGACGCGGTTGCGGCCGCGATGCTTGGAGCGATACAGCGTGCTGTCGGCGGCCTGCAACAAATGGTCGATGCTGTCGAACTGGCGCTCGGCACCGCCGTGCGTGGCAAGACCCGCAGAGAAGGTGATATGCAATGGGCCGCCCTGCAGTTGCGCCATCGGCGTACGCGCGGTTTCGGCCAGGATGCGTTCGATCACCATCAGCGCCGCATCGGCAGGTGTATTGGGCAGGATCACCAGGAATTCTTCGCCGCCGTAGCGCGCCACCAGGTCGCTGGTGCGCACCATGCGTTGCAGCGTTTGCGCGAAATTGCGCAACACTTCATCGCCGACCAGATGTCCGTGCGCATCGTTGACGCGCTTGAACTCGTCCAGGTCGATGAAGGCGATCGACAGCGGCCAGCCCTGGCGCGAGGCCAGTTCGAACTCATGCGTCAGCGCGGTACCGAGCTGATGCCGATTGAATACCCCGGTCAACGCATCGCGGCTGGCCTGTTCGGCCAGATGACGCATGCGGTTTTCCGATTCGTCGGCATGCCGGCGCGCTTCGGCCACGTCCTGCAATTCGCGCAGGCTGCGCAGCATCGCCAGTTCACGCGCCTGCTCGAAGATCATCTGGATGTGCTCGGGCTGCGGCACGCGGATGTCGAACAGCGCCTCCAGTTCCGGCAGCGATTCGGCGATGCGTTCGATCACTTTTTCGAAGCGTTCGGCATCGAGCTCCAGCACGTCCTGCGCCTGCTGCTGCGCATGTTCGGTTGCAGTGACCGCACTGGCCGAGAGCCAGATATCGGCCAGGCGCCCGGATAGCGCCACGCAGGCCATGAACGGTTCCAGGCCTGCCGGTTCTTCTTCGCTCTGCGCAATCGCATTCTGCAGATACGGCGGCAGCTGCCACTGATGCGCCAGCCAGGCGCCGACTTCGGCATGCGTGGCGCCCAGCTGTTCGCGTTCGGCAACCAGCAGCGCGGTGTTGTCGGCGGCCTGTTCCAGCAGCGGCCCGTATAGATCGGGCGCGCCCTGCAGCAGGGCCAGCTTGCCGATGTCCTGCAGCAGGCCGGCCAGCATCAATTCTTCGGGTTTGCGGATGCCGTAGGCCTGGCCGAGGATGCGACTGGCCAGCGCGCATAGGCCGGCGCGGCGCCAGATGCGCTCGTGCAAGGGGTGGGCGATGAAGGTGCTGCGCACGCCGTGCACCATCGAAAAGCCCAGTGCCAGGCTCAAGGTCGCGTTGAGGCCGAGCATGGTCAGCGCCTGGCCGAGATTGTCGATGCGGCGGCGACTGGCGTAGAGCGGCGAATTGGCCACCCGCAGCATACGTGCGCTCAATGCCATGTCCATGCCGATGACCTTGGCCGTGGTGGTCATGTCCACGTCCGGATCCTGCGCAAGTTCGATGATGCGCAACGCAACGCCGGGCGGCGAGGGCAGGTTACGGCAGTAGTGCAGGGCGGCCTGGAGATCTGGTTGCATGAGTCATCGCCAACAGTGGCCACAAGCATACAGCTGCGGTCGTTGAGTAGGGCGCGCCATGCTCCGCCATCGCCGCGCCACAAAACATGCGTGATGGAACGCCAGAACCTGGTCGGCATCTTCAGGTAACGGCAATGCCGATGACATCTGTAGAGTTGAGGCCGCTTGCCGCCGTGCCGGATGCGTTCGCTTCAGGTTCGCGCCAGTGTGCGGATGCGCGACCGACAGGCAAAAAAAAAGCCGCGGCATGCCGCGGCTTTTTTCCGAGCGGGGAAGATCAGGCCAGGCCGGCCTGCTTCATCACTTCGGCGGCGTAGTCTTCCACCACCTTCTCGATGCCTTCGCCAACGGCCAGGCGCTGGAAGCCGATCACGTCGGCGCCGGCGGCCTTGACTGCCTGCTCGACGGTCTGGTCGGTGTTGAGCACGTACGGCTGGCCGTACAGCGTCACTTCGTTGACGATCTTGCTGATCTTGCCGCTGATGATCTTTTCCAGGATCTCGGCCGGCTTGGCCTTGTCCTTTTCGGACATCTTGGCCAGTTCGATTTCCTTTTCCTTGGCAACGAATTCGGCCGGAACGTCGGAGGCCTTGACGTGCGGCGGGTTCATCGCCGCAATGTGCATGGCGATGCCGCGCGCCAGCTCGATGTCGCCACCCTTCAGTTCGACCAGCACGCCGATACGGCCGCCGTGCACATAGGCCGCGACGTTGTTGGCGCTGTCGATACGGACCAGGCGACGCACCTGCAGGTTTTCGCCGACCTTGGCGATCACCGCAGCGCGACGCTCTTCGATGGTCTCGCCGCTGTCGAGCTTGACGCTCTTGAGCGCTTCGGCATCGGCAGCGTCCGAGTTCAGTGCGGCATTGGCCACGACCTCGGTGAAGGCCAGGAAGTTCTCGTCCTTGGCGACGAAGTCGGTCTCGGAGTTGACTTCGACCAGCACGGCCTTGCCGCCGGCCTGGGCGGTGGCGATGCGGCCTTCGGCGGCGACGCGGTCAGCCTTCTTGTCGGCCTTGGCCAGGCCCGACTTGCGCAGCCACTCGGCCGCGGCGTCGATGTCGCCTGCGTTTTCGACGAGTGCCTTCTTGCACTCCATCATGCCGGCGCCGGTGCGCTCGCGCAGTTCCTTGACCAGGGAAGCAGTGATTTCCATGGAATTACCTCATATGGACGAATGCGTGCGGCGGAAGCGATTCCGCCAGTAGGAGACGGTGCGGCATGCCGCCGCCCCCGTAGATGTATGCAGTAGCCTCAGCGACGGAGCGCGAGGGCGCCGTCGGGACTGCGGCCGCACAGCATGGTGCGGCCGCATTGCACGCCGATTACTCGGCGGCGTCAGCCTTCTTGTCGCCCTTCTTGGCCGGAGCGCGACGGCCCTTGCCTTCGTCGGCGGACTCGGCCGAGAACTCTTCTTCGCGCACCGAAGCGGAGTTCGGCGCAGCCGCCTTGCCTTCCAGCACGGCGTCGGCAGCGGCGCGTGCGTACAGCTGCACGGCGCGGATGGCGTCGTCGTTGCCCGGGATGGCGTAGTCGACCAGGGCCGGATCGTAGTTGGTGTCGACCACGGCGATCACCGGAATGCCGAGCTTCTTGGCTTCCTTGATGGCGATGTCTTCATGGCCGATATCGATCACGAAGATCGCATCGGGCAGGCGGTTCATTTCCTTGATGCCACCGAGCGAGGCGTCCAGCTTTTCGCGCTCGCGACGCAGGCCCAGCACTTCGTGCTTGACCAGCTTGTCGAAGGTGCCGTCGGTTTCAGCGGCTTCCAGTTCCTTCAGGCGGGCAACCGACTGCTTGACGGTGCGGAAGTTGGTCAGCGTGCCGCCCAGCCAGCGCTGGGTCATGAACGGCATGTTGCAACGCTCGGCTTCTTCCTTGATGGACTCGCGCGCGCTGCGCTTGGTGCCCAGGAACAGCACGGTGCCGCGCTTCTGCGCAACCGAGGAGAGGAAGTTCATCGCGTCGTTGAAGAGCGGAACGGTCTTCTCGAGGTTGATGATGTGGATCTTGCCGCGCGCGCCGAAGATGTACGGCGCCATCTTGGGGTTCCAGTAGCGGGTCTGGTGGCCGAAATGGACGCCGGCTTCCAGCATCTGACGCATGGTGACTTGGGGCATTGAAAAAACTCCTGATAGCGGAATCGCCGTGCGCGGCTTGTGGTTGAAAAGTCCGCACATGGATGTGCGGGCTGTTGCGAGGGGCTCGCATCAAAACGCACACGATTCCGGGGTTGGGCTTCCCTGTTGCCTCCGCGACGAACCCTGTGTGAGGGCACCCCGGCGCGGATGGCGGCAGCAGGTGTGAATTCGTCGGTGACGTCCGACGTGGACGACGCAATGCGCAAGAGACGCAAAACAGCCGGCGGAGTATAGCTGGCGAGTGGGCGTGGCGCAATTGGCGGGAATCGGGAATCGGGAATCGGGAATCGGGATCGGGATCGGGATCGGGATCGGGATCGGGAATCGGAGAGCCTGGTTCGCTTGGGCCTTCACCAGCCCACGATCAGCTAGCGCAATCGGCTTGACCCATTCCCAATTCTCAATTCCCGATTCCCGGCTCCAGCGCCAACGTGCTTTCGATATCGCTGTTGATACGCGCCACGAAGCGGCCGCTGCCTGCGGGCAGGTTGGCGGGCAGGGCCCATTGGCGGGTCTGGCCGGGGAGGACGTAGCCGGCCAGGTCGCCGCGGATATTGCGGCGGGTGCCGCCGGCATCGATATAGGCCAGGTCGGCCAGGCGCGCATGGCTGGAGCCGGAATTGTGGATACGCAACGCGCGCTGGCTGCCGTGCCCGGCCAGGCTGGCGTGCAACGCCGGTTGCGCTGCGCTGGCCTGGCTGGGCTGTGCAAACACCGGGGTGGAATAACGCAGCAGGTCGGTCTCGTTGCCGATCGCGTGCTGGGTCACCACGAGCCGGTAGCTGTCTTCGGCCTGCGTGGGGCTGGGGCCGAGGCGGATCACGCGCAACAGCTGCCGGCCTTGCGACGGAATTTCGAAGTGCGACGGGCTGATCGTGACGCCGGTGGCTGGCTCGAGGAGTTCGCGCTCACCGTCCTGGCGCCAGCGGTAGAGCTTGGCGTCGGCACGCCATGGTTGCGCGGCCTGGTTGTAGAGCCAGACCGTTGCCTGGTCGCTGTCGGCCGGGATGTGCGCGGTGGTCGGCGCGATGGCGATCTCGGCAGCACTGGCGGCGCCGCTTGCTGCCATACAGCCCAGGGCCAGGACCCGGGCCAACAGATCGCGAAGGTGGCGAGCAGTGGCCATGCTCAGAACGCAATGGTGGTGATGCGCGCGCTGCCGGCGGGCAGCGGCCCGGCAAGCGCGCTGGCGTCCTGGCCGGTGCTGGTGACGGCGGGTGCCTCATTGCTGCTGGGCGGCTCGGCGATCGCCATCGGAGTGCCCCTGGAGCAACTGGCGCGCGGCGGCGCGGTACGCAGTTCGCAACCGCTGAGCAGGCGCAGGCCGATGTGGAGGGTGGAATTTTCCGGCCCCCGCGCGGTGGCTGCGTTCGCCGCGGTAGATGTCGCGGCGCAAGCGAGAGCAGCCAGGGCCAAGCGCTTCAGGAAGGTGACCTGCGTCATGGAGGCAATCGTTTGCATTGGAGACGTAACGAATAGCGACGCCCCCGATACGAACTTTATTAACTGTCAGTAAGTGATGGAGACGGTCACCGTGTCGGTATAGGCGCCGGCAATCGGCAGTTGTGGGGCCGGCGCACGGCCATAGACGGTGACCGTCTGGGTGGTGCCGTTGCCGGTGCCTGCCAGCGTATCCACCCCGATGACGGTACCCCACCGATTACTGCGGCCGGTATTGCTGTAGAGCTCGTAATTGATGTAATTGGCGCTGCTGGCGTGGCGCATTCGCCGCACGCTGCCGCTGGCATTGCTGCCATTGTCCAGGCCGATATTCCACGCGGTGCGGTTGGTGCAGGCCAGGCTGATGGTGGAGGTGCGATCGATGGCGGTGTCGATGCTGCCGGCAATGCTGCCGAAGTCCAGATCGGTGGTGACGTAGGCATTGCAGCGTGCCGGCACGGTGGCCGAGGCAGTGAACGGGAAGGCGTTGCTGGCAGTCTTGGAGCCGGTGCCGCCCGCCGTGCAACTGCTCGGCAGCGAGGGCATCCCGGTGATGCTTTCGTTGTAGGAGTAGCGCAGCACGGTGTCGGCGCCACCAAAGCTGCTGGTGTGGTTTCCGACCGAAAGGATCTGGTTGGCCGGAATCCGCCCATACACGGTGATGGTGGCGGTCTGCGAGCCGCCGGTGATGACCGGCACGTTGTAGGACAGTGTCAAGGTGCGCGGCGAGGGGGCCGCCGACCCGGTGGCGCCCCAGATCTGCGTGCGGGTTGCCTCGCTGTAGATCTGGAAATCCAGGCTGTCGGTGGTGGAGTTGAGCATGCGACGAGGGGCATACACGCCGCTGCTGGCACTGCCGGGGCCAAGGTCCAGGCAGAGGCTGACTTGTACGTAGCCCAGCACGCTGAGCGCAGCAGTCGCGCAGGAAACGTTGAGTGTTGCCACTGCATCGGTGGTGCCGTTGGCCGCCACGTTGCCAAATGCCAACGGTGTGCCGAGGGTGACGGTGCAGGTGGTCTCTGCGTGCGCCCGCTCGCTGGGCCCAAGCCACACCATCGCGATCGTCAGCGCGAGCATCAGGCGCCAAAGCGTGGACATGCTCATGGCGTGGTCTGCTCAGGGATGCACTGCAGCGGCCCCACCCGCGGAATGCTGCCCGGATCGGCGGAATACGCGAACTGCGCAACGCAACGGCCCTCGGGCAGGTCGACCAGGATGCGGTTGTCGCGTTGCAGATTGTCCAGATAGGTTTCGCCGTCGTAGCCGACCACCACGCGTTCGGTACTGCCGTCGCGCTGCACCACGCTGCCGACGGGCAGCGGCGCGCCTTGCGCGTCGTGCAGCACGATGATGGCGGCGCGCACGCGGGTAATGCCGAAGCGCACCGCCACGCCGGATTGCTGGCGTGGTGTCACCGTGGTGTCGACACGGTCTACGCGCAGGTCTGCCGGCAGGCTCAAGGTGTCGATGGAGAGCTGGTTGCGCTGCCACGATTGCAACGGCGTCACCAGCAGGGTGCCGCGCGCGTCGGTGACTCCGATCAGGCGGTTTTCCAGGCGGACCGGAATGCCGGGCTGGCCGTCGGTGGAGACCACCGCGAACGCGTCCTGGATATCGCGCGCGGCGAAGGTGCGGCCATTCATCCACACCAGGCTACCGCTGGCGCTGGCATAGCCGAAGCTGTCGCCGTCCTGGGTTGCGGCGCCGAGGTTGTAGCGGCCGACCCGGTTCAACCAGCCCAGTTCGGCCAGCCCGCCGCTGGCGTCGTCGCCGGCACGGCCTTGCAGGCGCCAGCCGATGCCGCCCAGATCGCCATCGCCAGGCAGCGGCTGGCTGACGTCGGCCACCAGGCCGGTACGCTCGCCGTTGCGCTGCATCGATGCGCTGGCCTGACGCACTTCGCCGAAGGTGGTCGACAGCGACAGGTACAGGCTGCGATCGCTGGAGACATCCAGATTCTGATTGCCCGACAGATTGGCCGCCCAGTTGCGCCCGAAGCTGCGCGACCAGAACACGCTCGCATAGCGCGAGGTATCGCCTTGCGGATAGCTCAGCCGCACATAGCTGGTGCCGAGCGAGCCGATCGGGTCGACGTTGACCCCGAGTGCTGCGCGGTCGCTGACGCGCGCTGGCAGGGCGCCTTGCAGTGCGCCCAGGTCGCGATAATCGCCATGGGTGCGCTGGCTGCCCAGATTGACGTTGAAACGCCGGTTGTTCCAGGCGTAGCCCAGCACGTACTGGCCGCCCCGTAGCGCGTCCATCCGGCTGTGCGCGTAGGCGGCATTGACCACCCCGCCCACGCCAAGCAGCCACACGCCGCCTGCGCCGGCGTTGATCACGCCGCCGCCAGTTTCGGCATGCGCTTCGATCGTGAAATCGTCGCGCAGGCCTTTGCGAAAGGTGGCGCTGGCCACACGGCGTCGGTCGTAGGAAAACGAGCGCACGCCGTAGTCGCGGCGCAGATGGCCGATGCCGGCCGACCATTCGGAAATGCCGCGCGCCAGCAACTGCGGTGTGCCATAGAACGCGAAATCCAGCCGACGCACGCGTCCGAACGCATCGGTCACCACGATCTGCGCCTGGCCGGTGCCGCTGATGCCCGGTTGCGCGGCCAGCTGAAACGGGCCGGCCGGCACCTGGCCGCTGTACTGGCGCAAGCCGTCCACATACAGCTCAACGGTGGAAGGCACTGCCGCTTCGCCGAGAAAGCTCGGCGTTGGCGTCAGCACCCGATACGGTTGCAAGGCGTAATTGCGGCCGATCTGCACGCCGCCCAGGCGGATCGAGCGGCTCCAGTCGACAAAGCCGCTATAGAAATCGCCCACGCTGAGGCTGGTGGCGCTGTCCGGGAAATCCATCTGCCAGGCACTGTCCAGACGCACCGCTTCGCTGCGCCAGCGTTTGTCCTGGGGGCGATCGTAGGCCAGGAAGACCGCGGTGGTATCGACCATGCCGCGCCCGATGCCGAACGCGCGCACTTCGGTGGCCAGCGACGCGCTGCTGACGCCGGCATTGCGGGTGGCATACAGGTCGTAATTGAGCAGCATGCCGGGCGATGCAGTGGCGCTGGGCGGGGCCACTTCTTCGGCTTTGAGCACCGTGGTGGACAACGACAGCTGCGCCAGCGGCGCCTGCAGCGCCAGCCGCTGCAGCGCCGCGTCGTAGCGCACTTCCACGTCGGGCAGGCGGTCCAGATCGACCAATTCGCCAGGCACGCGGTCGGCCAGGATGAAGCCGAGTTTGCGCAGGGTTTCCACCGAGCCGCGTAGCCGCCCGTCGACCAGTTCGAATGGTGCCAAGCCGCGGTCGGCCTGGTTCAAGGTCACGTCCAGATACAGCGTTTGCGGCTGTGGCGTAGCGCTGGGTGGCGGCTGATCGGGAAGCGACGTCACATCGGCCAGATCGCCGGCTGCGGCGCTGCCCAGGCAACTGGCGGTCGCAAGGAGCGTCATCGCCAGCCGCGCCGCATCAAGGCGCCGTCGGCGCGGCCAACAAGATACGTTCGTCAGCCTCACCATTGATCCTTGCGATGATGGTGCCGCGGCCGAACTGCGCCAGCGGCGCACCCAGCGACCAACGCATGGTCTGCCCGGGCAGTACATAACCGACCAAGCCGTTCAACGCGGTCTTGGTTGCGCCATCGACCTGGTGCCGCAGGTCGGCGACCTGCGCATGGCCGGTGCCGGTATTTCTGATCTGGATCTGCGCCTTGCCATCGCTGCCGGCAACCACCTGCGCGCTCAGGGTCGGCGAAGGTTCGGTGTTGCCGGGCGGCAGCAGGAAGATCGGCACCGAATAACGCAGCACGAACTGCATGCCTTTGCGGTCGGCATCGGCACTGGGCAGCTCGTCGACGATGATGCGGTAACACTGCTCCTGCCCGCTCGGGGCAGGCCCGGCGCGGATGACCCGGATCAACTGGCGCTCGCCAGCGGCCAGGGTGCGCATCGGCGGGCTGACCAGCAGATCCTGGGTGGGGTCGAGCTGATCCTGCCCATCGCGCTGGGTCCAGCGATAGGCGCGGGTCTGCACCTGGACCGGCGCGCTGCCGCTGTTGCTCAGCCACAGGCCGTCGGCGGTCTGCTGGGCGCTCAGGCTCAGCGATGTGGGTGCCAACTGCAGGCTGGCGGCATGCGCCGGCGTCGGCACGGCGCCGTTGGCCATGACCAGCGTCATCGCCAGCCCGGCCGATATCAGCCAGGCAGGTAAACGTGACAACGGGCGGTGATGCACAGGCATGCGCGGGCTCAATAGACGATCGTGGCAGTGATCGTGTCCTGGTAACTACCGGTCGCAGGGTTGTTGGCCGACGGGTTGGTCACGCGACCGTAGACCGGGTAGACCTGGTTCAGGCCGGTGGCGGTGCGGCTGAGCGTGTTGGTGCCGGTAGTGCTGCCCCAGACCGTGCTGCGGCCCAGATCCTGGTAGAGCTGGTAGGCGATGTAGTTGTTGGTGGTCACCAGCGCGTCGGTATTTTTCATGCGGCGGGTGGTGACGTCGTTGGCAGTCCCGGCATTGCTGCCCGCGCTCAGTGCGATGTTGTACGGCGTCAACGCGGTGCACTGGGCCGTCACGCTGCCGTTGGCGTCCGCATTGGCGGTCGAGGTCGAGAGTACCGAGCCGAAGTCGACGTCCGTGGCGGATGCGGCGGTGATCGTGCAGGCCTTGGTGACCGCGATCTTGACGTTGAAGGTGGTGGTGTCTGCCGCGCTCGCCATGCCAATGGTCGAAAGCAGGCCGAGCGATAGCAGGACAGGGCGGACAGTACGCATGGACATTTCCTTGACCGTTCTGGTCATTGATGACGCGACGAGTCGTCGCCTTCCCTGCAATGCATCAGCTGTGCCAAACATAACGCCGAATTCACACGCTATCTAGCTGTCCTGGCTCGCTTTATTGACAAAAGTGCGATGTCCTACGGATGACTTCGTTAAGATGTTTCTTGACGCCGCGTGCACGGCGTCACGCATGAATAGGCGGCTGCGCCGGTTTTCTGCTGTGCGGTCCGCTTGAGGCCAGTCGTTGCGTCCGCAAAAAAGCGCGTGCGCTGGTCGTTCAGATTCAGCCCGGATCGGCGATAATCGTGGCCATGAGCGTCAATCTGAAAACCAAAGAAGAAATCGAACTGATGCGTGTCGCCGGCCGCTTGGCCGCCGAGGTGCTCGATGTGGTGGCGCCGCACGTGAAGCCGGGCGTGACCACTGCCGAGCTGGACCGCATCTGCCATGACCACATCGTCAACGTGCAGGGCACCATCCCCGCCAATGTCGGCTATCGCGGCTTCCCCAAGAGCGTGTGTACCTCGGTCAACAACGTGATCTGTCACGGCATCCCGAGTGCAGCCAAGGTGTTGAAGGACGGCGACATCGTCAATATCGACGTCACCGTCATCAAGGACGGCTGGCATGGCGACACCAGCCGCATGTACTACGTCGGCACCCCGTCGGTGATGGCCAAGCGCTTGGTCGAAACGACATATGAAGCGATGTGGCGCGGCATCCGGGCGGTCAAGCCGGGCGCCACGCTGGGCGATGTGGGCCATGCCATCCAGAAGTTCGCCGAAGCCGAGCGCTTCAGCGTGGTACGCGATTACTGCGGCCACGGCATCGGCAAGGTGTATCACGACGAGCCGCAGGTCATGCATTACGGCCGTCCGGGCGAAGGGCTGGTGCTCAAGCCGGGCATGACCTTCACCATCGAGCCGATGATCAACGAAGGCACCTATCACCATAAGACGCTGCCGGACGGCTGGACCGTGGTCACCAAGGACCGCAAGTTGTCTGCGCAGTGGGAGCACATGGTTGCGGTGACCGAAGACGGCGTAGATGTGTTGACGCTGTCGGCCAATTCGCCCGCGCCGGTATGACCGACACGCCGGCGGAGCGACCCGACCCGGGCGTCGCCGGCGACGCGGACTGGGCCGCGCAGGCCCGTCCGCTGCTGGTGCATGCGGACATGCGCCTGTGCAAACGCTTCGATCAGGGCGAGCCGATCGAGCGTCTGGTCGCGCTGCGCGCACGCGCGGTCGACCAATTGATGCGCAATGCCTGGATGCGCTGTATTCCGGCCGACAGCGGTTTGTCGCTGCATGCGGTCGGCGGCTATGGGCGCGGCGAATTGTTTCCGCGCTCGGACGTGGATGTGCTGGTGCTGGGCGACACCGCCGCGCAACAGCAGCACGAGCAGGCCCTGGCACGCTTATTCGCGCTGCTGTGGGATGTGGGCTTGCCGATCAGTCACGCGGTGCGCTCGCCAGCGCAGTGCACCGCTGCGGCGGCGGACCAGACCGTGCTCACTGCCTTGATCGAATCGCGCGCACTGGTGGCCGACGGCCAGGCGCGTGCTGCGCTGGCCACGGCGATCGCGCCGCCGCAGGTGTGGCCGCCGCGCGATTTCTTCCAGGCCAAGCGCGAGGAATTGCTGGCGCGCCATCAGCGCTTCGGCGACACCGCCGATAATCTCGAGCCGGATATCAAGGACGGCCCCGGCGGTCTGCGCGATCTGCAGACGCTGGGCTGGATGGCCTTGCGCGCGTTCGGGGTCAAGGACCTGGAGGCCCTGGTCGGGCTGGGCCATGTCGGCTTCGACGAGGCCGCCGCGTTGCGTCGCGAGCGCGAAGAACTTGCCCGTCTGCGTTTCGGCCTGCACATCGTGGCCAACCGGCCGGAAGAGCGCCTGCGGTTCGATTACCAAAAGACCCTGGCCGAACGGTTGGGGTTCGCCGACGACCCGGAAAGCCTGGGCGTGGAAAAAATGATGCAGCGCTTTTATCGCAGCGCTGCACTGATCCGCCGCATCAGCGACCGCTTGTTGCAGCGCTTCGAAGAACAGTTCGATGGCGAAGCGACGCCGGAGCCGCTGGGCGGCGGCTTCAGCCTGCGCCGCGGCTATCTGGCTGCCGACGCCGAAAGCTGGCCGGAGGGCGATGTGCTGCAGGTGTTCGCGCTGTTTGCGCAGTGGGCCGCGCATCGCGAGGTGCGCGGACTGCATTCACTGACCGCGCGCGCGCTGGCCGAGGTCCTGCGCGATCTGCCGGCGTACGACATTGCCGATGCAACGGCCCGGGAACGCTTCATGGCGTTGCTGCGCGGCCCGCGTGCGGTGGAAACGCTCAATCGCATGGCGCGGCTGGGCGTGCTGGGCCAGTGGATTCCGGCATTCGCCAGCGTTTCCGGGCGCATGCAGTTCGACCTGTTCCATGTCTACACGGTGGACCAGCACACCTTGATGGTGCTGCGGAACATCGCGTTGTTTGCCGCCGGCCGTGCAGATGAGCGTTTCTCCATCGCCCATGAAGTCTGGCCGCGTCTGCGCAAGCCGGAACTGCTGTTGCTGGCGGGCCTGTTCCACGACATCGCCAAGGGCCGCGGCGGCGATCATTCGGAACTGGGCGCGGTGGATGCGCGCGCGTTCTGCCTGGCGCACCGCTTGAGCGAAGGCGATACCGAGCTGGTGACCTGGCTGGTGGAGCAGCACTTGCGCATGTCGGTCACCGCGCAGAAGCAGGACATTTCCGACCCGGAGGTGATTCACCGTTTTGCGACGTTGGTGGGCACACGCGAGCGTCTGGACTATCTGTACCTGCTCACCTGCGCCGATATTGCCGGCACCAGTCCCAAGCTGTGGAACGCCTGGAAAGACCGGCTGTTGGCGGATCTGTATTTCGCCGCGCGTCGCGCGTTGCGCGAAGGCCTGGAACACCCGCCGCCGCGTGAGGAACGGCTACGCGAAGCGCGCGAATCGGCGCGTACCTTGATGCAGGCGCAGGGGCACGATGATGTCACCATCGACCGCCAGTTTGCCGGCATGCCGGACGAGAATTTCCTGCGCTTCCGTCCCGAGCAATTGGCCTGGCAGGCGGCCTCGCTGATCGAAGTGGAGATCGGCCAGACCCTGGTCAAGGCGCGTCGCGCGGTGCCGGACAACGACGCACTGGAAGTGTTTGTGTATTCGCCGGACCGCGATGGGCTGTTTGCGGCCATCGTGGCCACGCTCGATCGCAAGGGCTACGGCATCCATCGCGCACGTGTGCTGGATGCGCCACACGATGCAATCTTCGACGTGTTCGAAGTGTTGCCGCAGGAGACCTATGCCGACGGCGACCCGCAGCGGCTGGCGGCAACGCTGCGTCAGGTGTTGGCCGGCGATCTGCACAAGGTGCGCCCGGCGCGCCGCGCAGTGCCGCGCCAGTTGCGCCATTTCCGCTTCGCACCGCGGGTGGAATTCAGCGAAAGCGCCGGCGGCCGCCGCACCCGCATCAGTCTGGTCGCACCCGACCGCCCCGGCCTGCTCGCCGATGTCGCGCACGTGTTGCGCATGCAGCACCTGCGCGTGCACGACGCGCGTATCGCCACCTTCGGCGAGCGTGCCGAAGACCAGTTCCAGATCACCGACGAGCATGACCGCCCGTTGTCCGAATCCGCCAGGCAGGCCTTGCGCGATGCGCTGTGCGCCTGCCTTGACCCTATCTAGCTAGCAACTCCGGAGACCCCCCATGGCCACCAGCAAGAAGACCGCGCGCAAGCAGAGCGCGACCACCCCCACCGCAGCGTCCAAGCGCGCGAGTGCAACGGCCAAGGCCGCCAAGGTGCCGGCTGTTGCCGCTTCCAAGCCAGGCGCTGGCGTCGGTAAGCAGGGCGCGGCAGCTGGCGCTGTCGGCAAAAAGGCTGCTGCATCTGATGCGGCAAGCCCGAAAACCGCTGCAAGGAAGACCGGCGGCAAGTCCGCGACGTCCGCTGCACCGCGCGTGGCCAAGCAGCCGACCAAGGTGGTTGCTGCACCGGCCGCAAAGAAGGCTGCGGCGGCAAAGAAGCTGCCGATTGCAGAGCAGGTCGTGCACAGCGCCGCAACGCAGGTCGGCAGCGACGAACTCAAACTGGGCATCGAAAGCGCATTCGAACGGCGCGCCACGCTGACCATGGACGAGATCGACGGTTCCACCCGTGCCATTGTCAATCGCGTGATCGACGGACTGGAAAGCGGGCAGTTTCGCGTCGCCGAGCCGGACGGACAGGGCGGCTGGACCGTCAACGAGTGGCTGAAAAAAGCGGTGCTGCTGTATTTCCGCGTCAACGAGATGGCGGTGATCGAAGCGCAGCCGGCGCCGTTCTGGGACAAGGTGGAATCGCGCTTTGCCGGCTTCCATGAAGCCGAATTCCGCAAGGCCGGCGTGCGCGTCGTGCCGGGCGCGGTGGCGCGTCGCGGCAGTTACTTCGGCAAGGACGTGGTGCTGATGCCGAGTTTCACCAACATCGGCGCCTATGTCGGTGAAGGCACCATGGTCGATACCTGGGCCACCGTGGGGTCGTGCGCGCAGATCGGCAAGCACTGCCATTTGTCCGGTGGCGCCGGCATCGGCGGCGTGCTCGAACCGCTGCAGGCCAGCCCCACCATCATCGAAGATCACTGCTTTATCGGCGCACGCTCGGAAGTGGTGGAAGGCGTGGTCATCGGGCACCACAGCGTGATCGGCATGGGCGTGTTCATCGGTCAGAGCACACGCATCTACAACCGCGCTACCGGCGAGATTTCCTATGGCTATGTGCCGCCGTACAGCGTGGTGGTGTCCGGGCAGCTGCCCTCCAAGGACGGCTCGCACTCGCTGTATTGCGCGGTGATCGTCAAGCAGGTGGACGCCAAGACGCGCAGCAAGACCAGCGTCAACGAACTGTTGCGTGGTCTGGCGGATTAATCCGCTTCGCGGCGGCAACAGATGACGCGCAGCGCCGGTCGAGGGTGCGCCTTTGGCACTCTCGGCCGCTGCGATGACACGCGCGTCCAAGCGCGCTTGTGAGATCGCCTGCCGGTCGCGTTACACGCAGTTTTATCGCACCCCCTTTCGAGAAGTGAGGGGCTCTGCAAACCGCCTTTTGGGATATTTCGCATGACCACGCTCTACGGACTCAAAAACTGCGATACCTGCAAGAAAGCCACCAAGTGGCTGGATCGTTTTGGTGTGGCGTATACGTTTGTCGACTATCGCGATCACAAGCCGGAGCCGGAGACTCTGGCGGCGTGGGCGGAGCAAGTTGGTGGATTCGATGTGTTGATCAACAAGTCTTCGACCACCTGGCGGCAGTTGCCGGACAACCGCAAGGCGGCGGGCAGTGCGGCCGAATGGAAGCTGTTGCTGCGCGAGTACCCGCAGCTGATCCGGCGGCCGCTTGTCATCACCGACGAGGGCGCGCTGCATCAGGGCTTTTCCGACAACGGCTTCAAGAAGCTATTCGGCGTTGGCTAAGCGACTGCGGTTTTCGATGGTGCTGCGGACGGTGTTGCCGCTATCGTCGTGATGCGTGATGTCTGGCATGTTGATCGCGCGCTCATCGGCCGGGCAAGCCGTTCGACCTCGCGCCGGCAATGACGCGACGACTGCCTGCAAACCGGTTAGCTTCCACCACTGCAAGTGCGTTCAAGCCACGCCGATCGATGCAGACACGATCCCTCCATCAACGCCGCGCTGCGGCCCTACTGCGGTGACGTTTCATGAGCGATGTGCTGGAGTTGACCTGTGACCTCATTGCACGTGCCTCGGTAACGCCGGCAGATGCCGGTTGCCAGGCCGCGATTGCGCAGCGCCTGCGCGCAGCCGGCTTCGGCTGCGAGCACTTGCGCCTTGGCGAGGTCGAGAATCTGTGGGCAACCCATGGCAGCGGTGCGCCGGTGCTGGTGTTGCTCGGGCATACCGATGTGGTGCCGCCGGGCCCGCGCGAGGCGTGGACCAGCGACCCGTTCGATCCGCAGATCCGCGACGGCGTGTTGTATGGGCGTGGTGCAGCGGACATGAAAGGCAGCGTGGCCGCCTTCGTGGTCGCCGCAGAGCAATTCGTCGCTGCACACCCAACGCACTCCGGCACGCTGGCGGTGCTGTTGACCTCGGACGAAGAGGGCGATGCCATCGATGGCGTGCGCCGGGTTGCCGAGGTGTTTCGCGAACGCGGGCAAACGATCGACTGGTGCATCACCGGCGAACCGTCGTCCACCGAGCGCCTGGGCGATCTGTTGCGCGTGGGCCGTCGCGGCAGCCTGTCCGGCACGTTGACCGTGAAGGGTGTGCAGGGGCATGTGGCGTATCCGCACAAGGCGCGCAACCCCATCCATCTGGCAGCGCCTGCGCTGGCCGAACTGGTGGCGCGGCAATGGGACGACGGCTTCGAAAGCTTTCCGCCCACCAGCCTGCAACTTTCCAACATCCATGCCGGCACCGGCGCCAATAACGTGATTCCTGGCGAGCTGCAGGTGGCCTTCAATCTGCGCTATACGCCGCACTGGGACGCGCCGCGCCTGGAGGCTGAAATCACCGCGCTGCTCGATCGGCATGCGCTGGACTACACGCTGCGCTGGCACCGCAGCGGCGAGCCGTTCTATACCCCGGAAGGGCGGTTGCGCAGCGTCGCGCGTGAGGTCCTGGGGGAGTTCGCCGGTGCGCCGCCGGAAGAAAGCACCGGGGGCGGCACCTCCGATGCGCGGTTCATTGCGCCACTGGGTGCGCAATGCATCGAAGTGGGCCCGGTCAATGCCAGCATCCACCAGGTCGACGAGCATGTGCGCGTCGCCGACCTGCAGGCGCTACCGGCGCTGTACCGCACGTTGATCGAGCGCCTGCTGGTCGAGTGAGCGGGCCACGCAGACGCCGTCGTTGCCACTGAAACAGTTGCGCCGGTACCACCGAACCGTTAGCGTCGCCGACATGGTCCTTCGCCTCGCCAACCTCAATAACGCCAACCGCAGCAATCTGCGCGCGAATAATCGTGCGCGGCCGATGCGGATCTGCGACTAGGCGACGTCCACCAAGCGCCCAGGAACCAGAAAAACCCGCATCGGCCGATGCGGGTTTTTTTATGGGCGTCAATCCATGCAGCACGCTCTCACCCGGCCGCCACCCCCCCCGCAGTTCTTCAGGAGTGTTTCCATGTGTTCCATCTTCGGTATTTTCGGCCTGCAACCCGGTGACGACCTGCAGGCGCTGCGCCGGCAGGCGCTGGAATGTTCGCAGCGGCAGCGTCATCGCGGGCCCGACTGGAGCGGCGTCTACGTCGATACCGGTGCCATCCTGGTGCACGAGCGCCTGGCCATCGTCGATCCGGCCGGAGGCTCGCAACCGTTGCTCTCCGATGACGGGCAGCTCGCCTTGGCGGTCAATGGCGAGATCTACAACCACCGCGAACTCAAGGCGGAGCTGCTGCAGCCGTACGCATTCCAGACCGGCTCCGATTGCGAGGTGATCAATGCGCTGTATCGCGAAGATACGCCGGCCTCCTATCTCAACCGCCTCAACGGCATCTTTGCATTCGCGCTGTGGGACAAGACGGAAGGGCGCGTCATCATCGCGCGCGACCCGATCGGCGTGGTGCCGCTGTACTGGGGACACGACCGCGAAGGCCGTTTGCGTGTGGCCTCGGAACTGAAATCGCTGGTGGACGACTGCGCCGATGCAGCGCAGTTTCCGCCGGGCCATTGGTACGACAGCGCCACCGGCGCACTGAGCCGTTACTACGAGCGCGCCTGGCGCCACTATGACGCGGTGGAAGGTGTACAGGTGCAACTGCAGGAATTGCGCGAAGCATTCGAGCGCGCCGTGCACCGTCAGCTCATGACCGATGTGCCGTACGGTGTGCTGCTGTCCGGTGGACTGGATTCTTCGCTGGTTGCGGCCGTTGCCGCGCGCTATGCCCGTCACCGCATCGAAGAAAACGACACCACCGAAGCCTGGTGGCCGCGCCTGCACTCGTTCGCGATCGGCTTGAAAGGCTCGCCGGATCTGGCCGCCGCCGAAGTGGCCGCCGCGGCGCTCGGCACCGTGCATCACGGCTTCGAATACACCTTCGACGAAGGCCTGGATGCATTGCCCGACGTCATTCGCCACATCGAAACCTATGACGTCACCACCATTCGCGCCTCCACGCCGATGTTCTTGCTGGCGCGGCGGATCAAGGCAATGGGCGTCAAGATGGTGCTTTCCGGCGAAGGCAGCGACGAGATCTTCGGCGGCTACCTGTATTTCCATAAGGCGCCGAACGCGCGCGAATTCCACGAAGAGCTGGTCCGCAAGCTCGACGCGCTCAACAACTACGATTGCCTGCGCGCGAACAAGTCGATGATGGCCTGGGGCGTAGAGCCACGCGTGCCGTTCCTGGACCGCGAATTCCTGGATGTGGCGATGCGCATGGATGCCAGGTTCAAGATGATCGACAAGACCAGCGGTGGGGCAGCGCGCATGGAGAAGGGCGTACTGCGCGAGGCATTTGCCGGCTATCTGCCCGAATCGATCCTGTGGCGTCAGAAAGAGCAGTTCAGCGACGGCGTGGGCTACGGCTGGATCGACGGGCTGAAGGCGCATGCACAGGCGCAGGTGAGCGACCGCGAACTCGCCGCCGCCGACCGGCGCTACCCGGTCAATCCGCCGCAGACCAAGGAGGCGTATTTCTACCGCAGCTTGTTCGAGCAGTTTTTCCCCGGTCAGGCGGCGGCGGAAACCGTGCCGGGCGGCAAGTCGATTGCCTGTTCGTCGCCAACGGCGATTGCCTGGGATGCAAGTTTTGCCGCGATGGCCGACCCATCGGGCCGCGCGATTGCCGGGGTGCACGCGCAGGCGCTGGCTTCGTAAGGCTGCAGTCACTGCAGCGGCCGGCATGCATCGCTGCACGGCCGGCCGCTGTGTTGATCGGCGCGTCTTATTGCTCGTGACGCACGCAGTACCCATAGCGCTGCGGATCGATATCCACACCGGCCATGTCGGCCTGGTTGTTGCGCCATAGGTTCGGCTTGAAGTCGGCCGACGTGCAGTTGGCCGCGCGGTCCACGCCGATGGTGTAGGTAAATGGCGTGTTGGCGAAACGGTTGTTCTCGAACACGTTGTCCTGGCTCATGCTGTTGTCCCAGCACAAAATTTCCGGGGTGCGATAACGAATCGCGCAGGCCAGAAACACGCCGGCCACCTTGTTGCCGTCGAATTGATTGTTGCTGAAGCGATTGCGCCGCGCATCGGAGAGATAGATGCCCTGGCTGCCGTTGCGCTCGAAACGGTTGTTGCGGATCTCGCTGTCTTCCAGGTGTTCGGTGGTCAAGCCGGCGGCCACGTTGTCGTGGATGTAGTTGTTGACCATCGTGACCTTGGCGGTGCGGTTGAACGAGACGCCGTCCCAGATTGCGCCGGACACATCGTTGTTTTCGATGGTGATCTCGCGGGTGTCGTACTCGCTCAGCAGGCACGCGCTGCGGCACTTGTTGACCTGCAGGCCTGCAAGCCGGATGCCTTGCCCGGACCGCACCACCACCGCGCTGTTGCTCAGGTAGGGGCGCTCGGGCATGAACTCCTTGTCGCCTGTGCTCGCTACGATCTGCATGTCTTCGATGCTGACGTTGCGGATCACACCGGTGGGCTGCTGGTTTTCGTAATCGCCAACCACCAGCACCGGCTGCTGCACGCCGTCGGCCATGCGCACGATGGTGCTGGGGCCCTGGCCGCGCAAGGTGAAGTTGCCGCGATGGATCGACACCAAGCCGTTGAGCGGGAACTCGCCCTTTTCCAGGCAAAGTACCGTGGGCTTGTCGCTTTGCGGCAGTTTGTCGATGGCTTTCTGCAGGTCCTGGCCAGGACGTACCTTGGCAGTGCATGCGGCCACGGGCGCATCCGGCGGGCCGGATTTGGCTGGCGGCGCTGCCGTGCAGGCAGTCGCAAACATCAGTGGCAACAGGGCGGAAACGGAGCGGGCAAGCAAAGGCATGCGGATTCCGGTCAGTGGGGGAAGGAGGGCGATGTGCGGAGCAAGACTCCACATTCGCGACGGGCTCTAGTGTGTCCCACCGAACGTTAAGTTCCAGCCCATGCGCAGCCGCGCGATTCGGCGCAGGTTCATTACGTTGCCGCAGTCGAGGCTGCCTTGAACACACCGCACGGTCGGCTTGGCTGACCTGCATCACATTGCGCACGCTGTGTCGTCAGCGTGCGATTCGTCTTGCGTCGAACGTCTTGGCGCCTTCAAGCGACGGCTGCGGCCGTTTCCAGGTGTTTTGCGCATGTAACTTGCACACCGAGCCAGACGCGGTTTGTCGTTCCAAACAGGAGAGACACGTGTCTTGAGCGGGTGGCGAACGCAGGCACGCTGCGCTATTTGCGTTGCCGTCGCAGCGGGCCGGCGGCGCGCCACCGATCCGCTGCGCGCTGGTCAGAAGCTGTAAGCCAGCTGCGCGTAAAGGCGACGCGGCTCGCCGGGGAAGTGCCCGGCGCGCGTATTGAAACCGCTCACTGCATACACCTTGTCGAACAGGTTCTTGACGTTGATCTGCAGCTTCCACGCGTTCCATTGCGTCTGCCAGCTGATGTCGTAGATGGCGTACGGTTTGACGCGTTGCCCATCCAGGCTGACGCGTTCGCCCACGTAGTCGGCACCGAAGGCGATCGCCGAGCGCCAGGCGGGCAGGTCGTAGCGTGTCCACAAGCCAAAAGTGTTGCGCGGTGCATTGGCGAAGCGATCGCCAGAGGCATTGGTGATGCCGTTGGTGCCGGCATCGAGCACGCGTGCATCGTTGTAGGCATAAGTGAGATTGAGCACCCAACGTTCGGTCAGGTCGGCCAGCAGGTCGACTTCCAGCCCTTCGCTGCGCACCAAGCCAAGCGCGGAGAGTTGATTGACGCCGTCGACGACGCGCCCGTTCGCCTGCACGATGTTGCTACGCTCGATGCGATACAGCGCCGTGTTGAGGGTGAGCCCGCCATCGTTGAGCGCAGTCTTCAGGCCCACTTCCCATTGGGTGCTGCGTTCCGGTGCGAACGGGCCGCCCACGCTGCTGTCCTGGTTGGCCGCGTCCTGCGGCAGGAAGCCGCTGGCATAGCTTGCGTAGGCATTGATGCCGTCGCGTAACACGACGGTGCTGCCGACGCGCCAACTGAGATCGTTGCCGGTGACGCGCGAACCAGTCAGCAGGTCGTCGTCCTTGAAGCCGTCCCAGCGTAGCCCGGCCATTGCATACCAGCGCGGCGTCAGCGTGAGTTCGTCCTGCAGATATGCACCGTAGCGTTGACTGCGCGTGCTGGTGGTGCGCCAGGGCAGGGCATCCAAGCCGTAGTCGTAGAAGCCGCTGCGGCCGTACACCGGGTTGAACAAATCGATGCCGGGCACCGGGCCACGTACGCGTCCGGTGTCGGCGGTGTTGGCGGTTTGCGCGCGGAAATCCGCGTCCAGGCGGTAGTAGTCCGCGCCCATCAGCAACGTGTGGTCGATTGCCCCGGTACTGGTGCGGAATATCGCGTTGACGTTGCTGGAGATCGCATCGTTGTCGCGGTATTGATTGCGCAGCTGCCGGGTCATCCACTCGGCGGTACCGTCGCGATCGCGGTCGATCAACCCCATTGGCTCGTGATAGATCTGATGCTCCTGGTTCTTGAACCAGCGCAGCGCCATGTCCACCTCCCACGCGCTGGACGGCGCAAACCGATATTGCGCAAGCGCCACCTTGGCGCGCATGTCCAGGAAATCTGTGGGTTCGTTGTGGTTCCAGCGCCGGTCGGTGAGGAAGTTGCCGGCGTTATCGACCGGCACGCCGCGCAAGCGGTTGCCGCCCAGGTTTTGGGTGATGTCGGTGTATTGCAGGGTGAGCTCGCCGGTATCGCCCAGATCGAAGGCCACCGACGCATCGCCGATCTGGCTCTGGCTGTCGGTATTCCAACGAAATCCGTCTTCGCCATCGGCATAGGCGCCGATGCGGTACCGGATGCGGCCATCTGCGCGCGCAGGGCCGGTGGCCTCGAACGAGGCTGCACCGAAGGATTGATTGCCCAGCTGCAGCTCGATGCGTCGGGCCGCCTGATGAGCGGGTTTGCGCGTGACATAGTTGATCACACCCCCGGGTTCGCCACCGCCGTACAGCGCACCGGCTGGACCCTTGAGCACTTCCACACGCTCGATGTTGAACAGTTGCGGCACCGAGAACCCGGCATACGGGTCGCCACGCAGGCCGTCGTACAGCACGTTTTCCTGGCGGAAGCCGCGCAAGGTCACACCGGCATAGCTGAAGAAGCTGATGCCACTGATGCTGCGATACAGATCGGTGATCTGCCGCGCAGCCTGGTCGTCGATCAACTCGCGCGGCAGCACCTGCACCGACTGCGGCACCAGTGCCAGCGGGGTATCGGTGCGCGTGGCAACAGCTGCGTCTTCGGACTTGTAGAGCGTCTGCGCACGGCCGATGACATCCACGCCATCCAGCTCGGTCACGGCTGGCGTGGTGGTGTGCTGAGCGAAGGCGGGCAGGGTGTGCAGAGCGAGCGCAGCGGCGAGCGCGGTGACAAGAGGCGTGGGGTGCATTGATCACTAATGGGAATGGTTATCAAATGCATCTTAGCATGATGTGTTTGCTTGATCACGGAGGTGGCCGGGTGTGGGGCGCCCTGTTTGGTGGCAGATGCGCGCGCACCTGTGCGGATGCAGACATGCGACGCGAAGATGCGGAGCCCTGAAATGGAGGCATGAGTGCAGCCTCCCCTCTCCTGCCGGAATATTGTCCTGCTGCACGGGTGAGAAGGTGCCCGAAGGGCGGATGAGGGTACGTGCGAAGCCTGATGGGCGCGCGCAGGGGCACATCACGCACTCGTCCAATCGTGCTGATGGCCGTACCCTCACCCCACCCCCTCTCCCGAGGGGAGAGGCGCCTGAAGCGGCGATGCTGTTGACGTCTTCGTCCTGCTTCGCTGGACGCTGCGCAGCCGCGTTGCCGCCCGCTGTTACTGCGGATGCAATTGCAGCGTATATCGCGTGGCAGTGGGCAAGAATGGTGTGGGTCTGCCATGCACCCAATCGTCGTGCCCTGCGCCCCAGAACGGCGAGAGCGGGTGGCCGCTCTGTCCGCCGGGCATGTGCACGATGCCGTCCTGCTCGTGGCCGGGCGAAACCACCATGCGCTCGGAGGCGCCAAAGCCCGGGCCTTGCACACGCGGCATGTCGCGGTCGCCCGGCAGTTGATCGGGCGGCATGCAGAGCCAGCGCTTGGCCAGGGCGGGCAGGGCACGCGCGATGGGGTGGCAGATGGTGGCGGTGTTGCGCTGGCCCCAGGTGTGCTGGCCGCGCGGTTCGCTTTGTGCGTCTTCTGCAATCACCTCTGACTGCGCACTGCGCGCAGCATCGTCGAGCAACTGGTCCCAGCTTGCGGCGGTGGGCGGTAACAGGTGGGCCGGGCGCTGTTGCAGCAACGGCCAGACGACGCCCTCCAGTTGCGCGCGACGCGGCGGCAGGAACTCCTCGCCAAGTGCGGCTTTTGCCGGGGCCAGCAGGCCGGCTTCCACCGCTTCGATGGTCTTGTTGCGGAATTCGCGCACGATGCGATAGCTGGCCGAGCCAGTCGATGCGTGCCCGTCCCAGTCGCGCGTGGCATGTGCAATCTGTTGCAGTGCCGGGTCCTTGCTGTGCTCGACCACGCTACGCAGCAGTTGCCACCATCGCGTAAGCAGCACGGCGCGATCGTCGAGCTGGATGGCGAGCAGATCGCGTTCGTTGAAGCGCTGCTTTGCGAAAAGATCATCGCGAATCTGCTGGGCACGCGCGCCAAGGTCGTAACCTGCGTTGCCAAGCGTGGCCAGTTGCTGCGCATCGACGATACGGTTGTTGGCGGTCCAGAGCCGGTGCGACGGTGGATCGATCAACGCAGGCGCAGCATCGCTGCGCAGCGACCATGGCAGGCAGGTGCCCGACATCGGCGCTGCAGCCGGTTCTGCAGGTGCGCCGGATGCTGCCTCAGGGACGGGCGTCGATGTCGCCAGTTCGGCAATCCCGCTCGGGCCGCACCCGGCATTGCGGGCGGGGCGCGCGCCGATCAGCCGCCAGGCGATGCGCCCGCTGCGATCGGCAAGCAGCAGGTTCTGCGCCGGAATGCCGGAGCGGTCGGCCACCGCGAACGCCGCCTGCAGATCGCCCGCCGTGCTCATCTGCGCGAAGTCCAACCGGATCGCACCGGGCAACTGCGCCACCCAGCGCAATGCCAGCGCGCTGCCGTCGGCGTTGACGTGCAGCAGCGGTCCCCACGCCGCTTCGCGGACCTCGAACTGCACCGGCGCTGCGCCCGCCACGCGGATGGTTTCCACATGCCTGGTCAGTGCTTGCGGGTGACCCGGCGTGGGTGCAGGAATGCGCGCGAAATCCGCGGTGTCGATATAGCTGTTGGTAAATGCCCAAGCCACGTGCCCATTGCTGCCCACGACCACCGCCGGCAAACCCGGCAGGGTGAATCCGGTGACATCCACCTTGCCCTCGGGCGCATTGCTGTCTGCATAGCGCAGGCGTGCGCGGAACCAGATATTGGGCGCGCGCAGGCCCAGATGCATGTCGTCGGCAACGATGGCGCGGCCGTCGGCGGTGAGGCTGCCGTCTACCGCGAAGTTGTTGCTGCCCGGTGTCGGCGTTTCCGCGTGGGGCGCGGCAGGCCGATGCTGTAGACGCCGTAGATCCAGCGTGGTCGCATCCGGCAAGCTGGCATCGCCCTGCGGCTCCCCGAACAACGGCGCGTCCCAACTGGAGCCCTGGTGGTCGAGCAGTGCCGCCAGCGCAGGCGGCACCACGGCACGGATGCGCGCGGCGGCCAGCTCGGTCTGGTTATCGCTGTCCTGCAGGTCCGCGTACATCGCAAGGCCGGTGAGGATGGAGTCGTCCAGCGTCCATGCGCGCGGTGTCTGGCGCAGCAGCAGATAGGGCCAGGGCCGTACGCGCAGTGCCGCCAGTCCTGCGTTGACGCCATCGGTATAGGCTTGCAATGCAGCGTGCTGGCTGCTGGTGGCGATGTCCAGGCTGGCCTGCACGCGGGCACGCAGGCGATGCACGCGGTTGCGCTTGTCCAGGTCCACGGCCTTGGCGCCAAACAGCTCGGACAACTCGCCGGCCGGTGCGCGGCGCATCAGATCCATCTCGAAATAGCGTTCCTGCGCATGCACGTAGCCGAGCGCGCGCATCGCATCGAGCTGGTTTGCTGCATCGATGGTGACCACGCCCAGCCGGTCGCGCTGCACGCTGACCGGCGCAGCCAGGCCGCTGAGCGCGCTGTCGCCGTCCAACTGCGGCAGGCTGCCGCGCATCAACAGATACAGCCCCAGGCTGGCCGCCAGGACCAGCAACACGATTCCCAGCAGCAGCCGGCCCAGCCATTTACGCATTGTCGGTTCCTTGGACCCCGGTGAAGTGTGGCCGGCGGACATGACCGTGGCGGGTCCGGCCGCAAGCGCAACTGAAAGTGATTCCGATTAGATCATTGCCCGGCGGCTTAGGGCACCATGCGCGCATTGCGTCGCTGGAGCACACCATGAAAGGCCATCCCGAAGTCGTCGATTACCTCAAGCAGCTGCTGCGCGGCGAATTGGCGGCGCGCGATCAATATTTCCTGCATTCGCGCCGGTACGAGGATCAGGGCCTGATGGCGCTGTACGAGCGCATCAACCATGAGATGGAAGAGGAGACCGAGCACGCCGATGCGCTGCTGCGGCGCATCCTGTTCCTGGAAGGCGACCCGGACATGCGCCCGGCCGAATTCACCCCGGGCAAGACCGTGGTCGAAATGCTGGAGCGCGACCTGGTGGTCGAGTACGAAGTGCGCGCTGCGCTCGCTGCCGGCATGAAGCTGTGCGAAGAACATGGCGACTATGTCAGCCGCGACGTGCTGCTCAAGCAGCTGCAGGACACCGAAGAAGATCATGCGTGGTGGCTGGAGCAGCAGCTTGGCCTGATCAAGCGCATCGGACTGGAGTTGTATCAGACCTCCAAGATCGACAAGGGTCACGTCGCCGGTTGAGCCGGCAACGCCGCTGCGCAGTCGCTTGGCTGGCTGACGCGGCGTGAACCGGCTCGGCATGGAATACGCGTGCCTAGCCATTCCCACGATGCTCTGTGCGGCCTGCCTGCCACTCCTGCAGCTGGCTGCAGGATTTCGTTTTGTCGCGTTTTGCTGCAGAACGACCGCATGGCGCAATGCCGCGCTGTTCTGATCCGCCACCGAGGATTGCAGCATGCAGACATGCAATTGCCACGTGATGGGCGTGCAGCGCCCGACGGCCTTTCAGCGGCGTTGCAGGCGATAGACAGCCGTCGATAACCCGGTGACGCCTTCATCGCGGAAGCGTGGTTCCTGATCGAGGATGTCGCGGTGTTCCAGCTGGTCTACCTGCCAGGCGGCATCGAAAAGTGCATGCACGTGCGTTGCGTCCACCGAGAACGGCGGGCCGGCCTTTTCAGCCTGCGGATATTCCAGGGTGATCAGCAGGCCGCGGCAGCGCGAGGACAACGGCGCGTAGACCGTTTGCAGGTAATGCTGGCGCAGTTCGGCCGGTAGCGCGACCAGTGCGGCGCGGTCGTAGACGGCCGTGCAGTCGGCCAGCGCGCTGGCGTCTAGCGCGAATGCATCGCCGCAGATGATCTCGATCGGGCCGGCGATGAAATGCTCGCCAGCAGCGCTGCTGTGACGCTTCGGTTGAAGCCCTGCCTCATCGAAGAATTGCGTCACCGCCAGCGGCGACAGCTCCACGCCAAGCACGCGATGGCCTTGCGCCGCCAGCCAATGCATATCCAGCGTCTTGCCGCACAGGGGCACCAGCACGCGCGCTTCCTTCGGCAGATCCAGCGCGTGCCAGTGCTTTTGCAGCAGCGGCAATACCTCTTGCTGATGAAAGCCGGTGTGTCCCAGCTGCCAACGTTCCAACCAGAAATTCGTGTCCATGCGTTGCCTTGTCAGTGGCTGTCTCCACTGTGGTCATGCGAGCGTGGGGCGTGGCGCGTTCTGAAGCGGTGCGCGGCGTTGGCTGTGCGTTTGCGACTGCATCGTTGCGCCTGGATGAGAATACTTGATGCCAGTGCATCAGCAGTTTTATTGCCTGCAATGCCCCAGGTGTGCGGACGCCTGGTTGCGTTGCACGGGAGCAGTAGGGGAGCAACGTCCTGCAGCGGAGGGGTGGCGCGTTGAAGGAGGATAAGTTCCTCCGCCAGGGCAGACTCCTGCGTGTGTTGGGCCGCCCCAGCAGCCTGAGGCGACCGCAGTCCCCACCGCGCCGCTGCGCGCCGGGCGAGTGAATTGCCGTCTCCTACTGCACCTCCAACCCGTCCACCTTCTGCCACCCACGCGGCAACAACGATCCACGGCTCGCACGCGCACCCACATACGTATCCAGGTCCTTGAACGACAGGCTCATGGTGCGTGCGCCGCTGCGCACCAGCAGCGTGTTGCCTGGTGCGACCGCCACCACGGCCACCACGCGTTCGGTGCCGAGCTTGGCCTTGGGGATCTCGATGATCTTGTTGCCTTTGCCCTTGTCCAGCTCGGGCACGTCGGTGGCCGGCACCGCCAGCAGATTGCCGGCACTGGTCACGGCGACAATGCGATCGGTTTGCGGGTTGCTTACCTGGGCCGGCGTCAGCACATGCGAGCCGGTGGTGAGATTGAGCATCGCCTTGCCGGCCTTGTTGCGGCCGGTGAGGTTTTCGAAACGGGTGACGAAGCCGTAGCCGTGCGAGGATGCCAGCACGAAGCGGGTGGCGTTGTCGGCGCTGGCCATGACCTGGAACGCTGCGCCCGAGGCCGGCGAGAACCGTCCGGTCAACGGTTCGCCATTGCCACGCGCCGAGGGCAGGGTGTGCACGGCGGTGGAATAGGCGCGGCCATCCGAATCCAGGAACGCCACCTGATGCGTGCTGCGGCTGCGCACTGCCGCCAGCAGGCCATCGCCTTCGCGGTAGGACATGCCCGCAGGATCCACCTCGTGGCCCTTGGCTGCACGCACCCAGCCCTTCTCCGATAGCACCACGGTCATCGGTTCGCTGGCCACCATTTCGGTTTCGTCGATGGCCTGCGCGGCGCCACGCTGCACCAGCGGCGAACGCCGCGCATCGCCGAACTTCTTGGCATCGGCAGTCAGTTCGTCCTTGATCAGCTTCTTCAGCTTTGTCTTGCTTTCCAGGATCGCCATGAGCTGCGCGCGTTCCTTGGCGAGTGCTTCCTGTTCGCCGCGGATCTTCATTTCCTCCAGGCGCGCCAGTTGGCGCAGCTTGGTTTCCAGAATGTATTCGGCCTGTTCTTCGCTCAGCGCGAAGCGCGAGATCAGCACCGGCTTGGGTTCGTCTTCGCTGCGGACGATGCGGATCACTTCGTCCAGGTTGAGGAAGGCGATCAACAAGCCTTCCAACAGGTGCAGGCGACGCTCGACCTTCTGCAGGCGATGGTTGAGGCGGCGGGTCACCGTATCGCTGCGGAAGCTCAGCCATTCGCTCAGCAGGTGCTTGAGGTTCTTGACCTGCGGGCGGCCATCCAGACCGATCACGTTGAGGTTGACGCGGTAGCTGCGCTCAAGATCGGTGGTGACGAACAGGTGGCCCATCAGCTGTTCGGCATCGACGCGATTGGAGCGCGGCACCAGCACCACCCGCACCGGGCTGGTGTGGTCGGACTCGTCGCGGATGTCTTCCAGCCACGGCAGCTTCTTGGCGCGCATCTGCTGGGCGATCTGCTCGATCACCTTGGACGGGGAGACCTGGTAGGGCAGCGCATCGATGACGATGTTGGCGTGCTCTTTCTTGTAGGTGGCGCGCGCGCGCACGCTGCCGTGACCGGTCTCGTAGATGTTCCGCAGGTCCGCAGCCGGGGTGATGATCTCGGCGGTGGTCGGGTAATCCGGGCCCAGCACGTGCTCGCACAGCTGCGCGACCGTGGCGTCAGGGTCATCGAGCAGCCGCAGCAGTGCGCTGACGATCTCGTTGAGATTGTGCGGCGGCACGTCGGTGGCCATGCCCACCGCAATCCCGGTGGTGCCGTTGAGCAGCAGGTGCGGCAGGCGTGCCGGCAACCAGGTGGGCTCTTCCAGGGTGCCGTCGAAGTTGGGCGCCCAATCGGTGGTGCCCTGGCCAAGCTCGCCCAGCAGCACTTCGGCGATCGGGGTCAGCTTGGACTCGGTGTAGCGCATCGCTGCAAACGACTTGGGGTCGTCGGTGGAGCCGAAGTTGCCCTGGCCTTCGATCAGCGGATAGCGGTAAGAGAACGGCTGCGCCATCAGTACCAGCGCCTCATAGCAGGCACTGTCGCCATGCGGGTGGTACTTACCGATCACATCGCCCACGGTACGCGCGGATTTTTTCGGCTTGGCGGCGGCGTTCAGGCCCAGCTCGCTCATCGCGTAGACGATGCGGCGCTGCACCGGCTTCAGGCCGTCACCCAGGAACGGCAGGGCGCGGTCGAGCACCACATACATCGAGTAGTCGAGATAGGCGCGTTCGGCGTATTCGCGCAGCGGCAGCTGTTCAAAGCCGTGGAAGGTAGGGCGGGTCAGATCGGTCATGTAAAGCCAGGTCCTGCGTGAAGAGGAACCCGCGCCGGGGCGCGGGCTCGAAGAGCGCCGATTATCCGGATGCGGCGGGGGATGCCAAGCCGCGCGCATGCGGGCCGGCCAGATAACGGGTGGGCGGGGCGCCGAAATGGCGATGGAACACGCTGACGAAGGCGCTGGGGCTGCTGTAGCCAAGCTGGTCGGCCACCTGCGCCACCGCGTGGCCCTGGCTCAGCCGCCGCAGGCCTTCGGTCAGCCGCGCCTGCTGCCGCCACTGCGCAAAACTCAGGCCGGTCTCGTCGCGGAAATGCCGGCTCAGGCTGCGCGGCGACAATCCGCCCCAGTCGGCCCAGGCGTCGAGCGGGCGCGGGTCGGCGGGCGTGTCGAGCAACTGGCGGGCGATCCGCAGCAGCCGGCGGTCGGCCGGCATCGGCAGGTGCAGGTGGTCGATCTGCACCTGGCATAGCTCGTCCAGCAGCACCGCGGCCAGGCGTTGCTGGGCGGCATCCAGCGGCTGATCCAGTGGCCAGTCGGCGGCCCGCATGATGGCCTCGCGGGCCAGCCCGGTCAGCCGGATCACCCCGCCTTGCGCAGGCAGGGCGGCGCAGGCATCCGGCCGCACAATCACGCCCCACCCGCGCATCGGCCCGGCCAGCTCCACGGTGTGCTGCTGCCCGGGCGGCATCCAGCCGGCGCAGCCCGGCGGCAGCGACAGGGCACCCTGTTCGGTATGTACGGTGAGCACGCCATGCTCCACATACATCAGCTGGCCGCGGACATGCGCGTGCCAGGCAGTTTCCGGCGCCCACACCTCGCGCAGCTCCGCCAGGAACGCGATCAGCACCGGCCCATCGGCCCTTTCAAAGCTGGCGCGTACGCCTGGCGGCAGGGCATCGATCTGGGTTGGCGGGTTTTCGATACTCATTGGCCGAATTGTATTACCGAGCCAGCGCACGCGCCGCGTAAGGTGGCGATCCTTGCGGGCGGTTTAATCCCTGGCGGGATAATTGCGTTGACAAATATATTTTTCGGAACAAAATGTGCGGCATGAATGTTTCGTCTTCCGCCACACCGTCGTTCGGCCTGTTGCTGCGTCAGGTGCGCGATGCGCTGATGCGCCAGCTCGATGCCGAGATGAAGGGCGAACTGCCCGATTTCGGTTTCAGCCACTACGTGGGCCTGAAGATCCTGGCGGTGCGCTCCCCGTGCACGGCCAACGAACTGGCGCTGGCGCTGGACCAGACCCCGAGCGCGGTGACCCGCCTGCTCGACAAGCTTGAAGCGCTGGGCGCGGTGCGGCGTGAGCCGCATGCGCAAGACCGGCGCGCGCTGCAGATCGTCATGACCGAGCAAGGCGTGGCGCTGTGGGAGCGGTTGCGCCTGCGCGGCGAACGCGCCATCGAGCACGGCCTGCGCGACCTGTCCGCGGCCGAGCGCGAACTTCTTACCTCACTTCTTATCCGTGTCCGCGATGCACTCAACTCATGAACGCTGCTAGTTCCCCGACCCAGATGCTGCGCCCGCGCTCGATGCGCCTGGCGCGGCCGCTCGTTATCACCGCCCTGGCATTGGCGTTGGCCGCCTGCGCCAGCAGCCGTGGGCTGAATCCGCAAGGCGCCGTGCTGGATCCGAGCACGCTGCATGCAGAGCGCACCCTGGCGCAGCAAACCACGTTGAGTCCGGCCGCGTGGCCGGCCAGCGATTGGTGGCGCGCGCTGGGCGATGCGCAGCTGGACGCGCTGATCGCCGAAGGCCTGCAGCACAGTCCCAGCCTCGCTGCGGCGGATGCGCGCCTGCATCAGGCGCAGGCGCGTATCGGCACTGCGCAGGCCGAGCGCGGCCCCAGCCTGTCGGCGTCCGGCGGCTACACCGGCCTGCAGCTACCTGAATCGATGGTCGGCGAAGAGCTCGGCGGCAGCTACGGCGGCAGCGCGCAGGTCGTGCTGGATTTCCGCTACGGCATCGATCTGTGGGGCGGCAAGCGCAGCGCGTGGGAAGCGGCGGTCGACCAGGCGCATGCGGCCGAAGTGGATGCGCAGGCGGCACGATTGAATCTGTCGTCTGCGATTGCCGAAGGCTATGCACAGCTCGCGTACGCGTGGAGCCTGCACGACCTGGCCAACGACGAATTGAGCCGTGCGCAGAAGACCCTGGAGCTGACCCGGCAACGCCGCAGCGCCGGCATCGACAGCGAGTTGCAGGTGCGCCAGGCGCAAGCGCGCGTGCCGGCCGCGCAGCAGCAGCTGCAATCGGCGCAGCAGCAGATCGACGAAGCCCGCACCGCGCTGGCGGCCTTGGTCGGGCAGGGCCCGGATCGCGGTTTGGACATCGCCCGTCCCGTACTCGGCGCGGGCATCGCCACGCAGTTGCCGAGCATGCTGCCGGCCGACCTGCTGGGTCGTCGGCCCGACGTGGTGGCGGCACGCTGGCGCGTGGAGGCGGCCGACAAGGACATCGCAGTCGCCAAGACCCGCTTCTATCCCAGCCTCAACCTCACCGCGCTGGGCGGTGTGATCAACCCGGATGTCGGCAAGCTGCTGGAAAGCGGCTCGGTGTTCGGGCTGGTCGCGCCGGCGCTGAGCCTGCCGATCTTCGACGGCGGCAAGCTGCGCGCCAATCTGGCCGGCAGCGACGCGCAATACGACCTGGCCGTGGCCGACTACAACCAGAAAGTGATCGCTGCGCTGCGCGAAGTGGCCGACCAGGTCACCGCCGTGCGTTCGCTGGAGCAACGCGCGCAGGCGCAGAACGATGCCGTGCAGACCGCCACGGCCGCCTTCGATCTGGCCCAGCAGCGTTACCGCGCCGGCATCGGCAGCTATCTGGAAGTGCTCAGCGTACAGGAGCAGTTGCTCCTCGCACGCCAACGCATGGCCGGGCTGCAGTCGCAACAACTTCTGGCCTCGGTGAGGTTGCAGCGTGCGCTGGGCGGCGGATTCACGCCGGAACCCGCACGCGACACCGCCCACGCCGCGCCCACTTCCGCACAACCGAATTCCTGAGACATCGACGATGAGCCAGACGACTTCAACTTCTCCTCAACCCGCACCGGCCGCGCCCAGCAAGCGCCGCGCTGCGCTGCGCATCGTGGCCATTGTGGTGATCCTGGCGATCATCGGTCTGGTGGTGTGGTACTTCCTGGTCGGCCGTTGGCACGAAGACACCGACGATGCGTATGTGCAGGGCAACCAGGTGCAGATCACCCCGATGGTGGGCGGTACCGTGGTCAGCATCGGCGCCGAAGACGGCATGCGTGTGGAGCGCGGCCAGTTGCTGGTGCAGCTGGATCCGGCCGACACCGAGGTCGCCTTGCAGCAGGCCGAAGCCAACCTGGCCAAGACCGTGCGTCAGGTGCGCGGTCTGTATCGCACCGTGGAAGGTGCGCAAGCGGAGTTGTCCGCTCGCGAAGTCACGCTGCGCAGTGCGCGCTCGGACTTCGCACGGCGTAAGGATCTGGCCGCCACCGGCGCGATCTCCAACGAAGAACTGGCGCATGCCCGCGACGAACTGGCCGCCGCCGAAGCGGCCGTAAGCGGCTCGCGCGAGAGCTTGGAGCGTAACCGAGCGTTGGTGGACGACAGCGCGGTGGCCAACCAGCCGGACGTACAGACCGCCGCCGCACAGCTGCGTCAGGCGTATTTGAACCATGCGCGCACCGGCGTGGTGGCGCCGGTGTCCGGCTATGTCGCACGGCGTTCGGCGCAGGTGGGTCAGCGCGTGCAGCCGGGCAGCGTGTTGATGGCGGTGGTGCCGCTGGAGCAGGTGTGGGTGGAAGCCAATTTCAAGGAAACCCAGCTCAAGCACATGCGCCTGGGCCAGGAGGTGGAACTGCATTCTGATCTGTACGGCGGCGGCGTGAGCTACACCGGCCGTATCCAGAGCCTGGGCCTGGGCACCGGCAGCGCCTTCTCGCTGTTGCCGGCGCAAAACGCCAGCGGTAACTGGATCAAGATCGTGCAGCGCGTGCCGGTGCGCATTGCAGTGGATTCCAAGCAGCTGGCCAGCAATCCGCTGCGGATTGGCCTGTCGATGAAGGTCGATGTGAACCTGCACGATCAGCAGGGCAGCGTGCTGCCGACCAAGGTCGCCAACGGCGCGGTGTTTTCCACCGACGTGTATGCGCAGCAGCTCAAGGCTGCCGACGCCGACATCCAACGCATCATCCAGGACAACCTGCCCTCGCAGGCTGCCAGCAAGGCGGGCTAAGCCACCATGTCTTCGCAAGCTCCCACCGCGCCCGGCGGCCCGGCGGCACCGGCGCCGGCCGCCGGATTTCGCCCGGCCAGCGTGGCGTTGTGCACCGTGGGCCTGGCCATGGCCTCGTTCATGCAGGTGCTGGACACCACCATCGCCAACGTCTCGCTGCCGACCATCGCCGGGAACCTCGGCGCCAGTTCGCAGCAGGCTACCTGGGTGATCACCTCGTTCGCCGTCAGCACTGCCATTGCGCTGCCGCTGACCGGTTGGTTGAGTCGCCGGTTTGGCGAAACCAAGTTGTTCGTGTGGTCCACGCTGGCGTTCACCATCGCCTCGCTGCTGTGCGGCCTGGCGCAGAGCATGGGGATGCTGGTGGTGGCGCGCGCGCTGCAAGGATTCGTTGCCGGCCCGATGTATCCCATCACCCAGAGTCTGCTGGTGTCGATCTATCCGCGCGAAAAACGCGGACAGGCGCTGGCGTTGCTGGCGATGATTACCGTGGTGGCCCCGATCGCCGGGCCGATTCTCGGCGGCTGGATCACCGACAACTACAGCTGGGAATGGATCTTCCTGATCAACGTGCCGCTGGGCGTGATCGCCAGCAGTATCGTGGGTTCGCAATTGCGGCATCGCCCCGAACAACTCGAAAAGCCGCGCATGGACTACATCGGCCTGATCCTGCTGGTGGTTGGGGTGGGCGCACTGCAGTTGGTGCTGGATCTGGGCAACGACGAAGACTGGTTCTCTTCGGACAAGATCGTGGTGCTGGCCTGCATCGCGGCAGTGGCGCTGGTGGTGTTCGTGATCTGGGAGTTGACCGACAAGGATCCCATCGTCGATCTCAAGCTGTTCCGGCATCGCAATTTCCGCGCTGGCACCTTGGCGATGGTGGTGGCGTATGCCGCGTTCTTCAGCGTGAGCCTGCTGATCCCGCAATGGCTGCAGCGCGATATGGGTTACACCGCGATTTGGGCCGGCCTTGCGACTGCGCCGATCGGCATCCTGCCGGTGCTGATGACGCCATTCGTGGGCAAATACGCGCTGCGCTTCGACCTGCGCATGCTGGCCACCATCGCTTTTATCTTCATGTCCTTCACCAGCTTCTTCCGCTCCAATTTCAACCTGCAGGTGGACTTCGGCCATGTGGCCACGATCCAGTTGGTGATGGGCGTAGGCGTGGCATTGTTCTTCATGCCGGTGTTGCAGATTCTGTTGTCTGATCTGGATGGCCGCGAGATCGCGGCGGGTTCGGGCCTGGCCACTTTCCTGCGCACGCTGGGCGGGAGTTTCGCCGCGTCGTTGACGACCTACCTGTGGGCACGCCGTACCCAGGTGCACCACGCGCACATCACCGAGCACATTTCGGTGTACACGCCCGGCATGCAGGAGCAGGTGACCGCGATGGGGCAGGGCGACCTGCAACGCGGCGCGGCATCGCTCAATAACATGATCAACCACCAGGCTTCGCAGATGGGCTTCAACGACATCTTCTATCTGCTTGGATGGACCTTCCTGGCGATCATCTTCTTCCTGTGGCTGGCAAAGCCGCCGTTCGGCGCCGGCGCCGGGAGCGCGGCAGCAGCAGGGGGGCACTGAGCCCTTCTGTCCAGAGCGTTACGCCATCGCCGGTGTCTGTGGTGCATAACGGCAAGCCGCTATTTCGCGTCGTCGATGGGCTTGCCGATCTGGACACCACACAGCCAGCGACGCCGGAGCAGCTCTTTGCCGCGTTCTCGGTGGGCAAGCGGTTCGTTTGGCGTCGGTGCCATCTCGAAAAACACGCATCGCCTTTCCGCTGCACTCGCCGGCTGATGGCGACATGCGGGCATTTGCCCATGCGCTACGCACCGAAAACGCCGGTGCTGCAGACCAGCTTAGGGCGGGGCGTCAACACGGCCGGATCCACCATTGGTTGGCAGCGTGAGGGCGGCTCTCATGCGCGCACGATGGGCCGCTTGCGCAGGTAAGGTGCCAGGCGATCTCGCAGGGGTTGGGGTAGCATGCGTCGCTGCCGCTAGCGCGGTCCTGTTTTTTCCGCGAGGGCCACGCGCGGCGTCGTGCGCGGGCATGCCGCCTGCGTTTTTCATCACACAAGGAAGCTTCGATGATGTTTCGATCCTCATGGCGTCGCGTCTGTGCGACGACATTGCTCATTCCACTCCTTGGCATCGCTGCCGTTGCGCAGACGCAGGCCGCGGCCGCACGTCCGGAGGTGGCCAAGCAAGCCAAGGCGTATAGCTCCAGCGATGGCGTCAAGGTGTCGACCTTGCGTTACGGCCCGCGCGAAAAGAATCAGGCGCTGATGCAGGTGACCGGTGCCGACAGCGAGATCGACGACAAGATCCTGCTGGCAACGACGGCTGCCACGCAAAAGGACACCCGCTACACGGTTCAGCTGAAAGGCCGTCCGTATGTGCTGCTCATCCTCGACGAAGGCGGCGGCGAGTTGTACCTGCCAGGTGCGGCGAAGCCGGCGCGCGTCGGCTATGACGCCGGTGTCTCGGAGCAGATCAATCCCGAGCATTATCTGACCGATTATCTTGAGCAGATGGCCGGCAGCAAGTAAGCCACGCAACGCGCTGCAGGCCAGCGTGGCCAGGTCTGCAGCGCGGTCTGGTTTCAAAACGCGGCAATGTTGCCGCTTCGTACGGTGCAGTTGCACGCGAGGGGTTTGCGATCATGGCAGGGACGTCGTTCGTTGGATCATTGCGGTGCATAACGGTGCTTCTCGCACCGGTGCTTGCCTTGCCTGCCTTGGCCGAACCCACATTGCAGTGCCCGGCAGCCTTGCACATCACCGATGGCACCTTGCAGAGCCCGGACCTGCCGGAGGGCGCGCAGCTCGGCGTCGACCCGCACCAGGCGCTGCGGTTAGCGTCGATTGGCGTGTATTCGGGCCACCCCCGCGAGCGTGCCGCACTGGTGCCGCGCAACGCGGAAGCAGCGCAGCCGCGTGGCGTGGCGCACTGGGTCTGGCGTTTCGATGATGCAGACCCGCACGGCACCTATGTGGTTTGCGCGTACGGTGAGGCAGTGCAGGTGTCCCTGCGCATCAGCGATGCCGCACGCACCTGCATAGGCACCTTGCGTAGCGACCCCATGCCCGCAGCCGAGCGGAGCGCATCCTTCGACTGCCAGTAGCGCGCCCGACCCGATAGCCGAGCAGGCGGCAGCGCACTGTCGATCAGCGCAGCGCGCTGCCCAGCCCAGGCGATCGCCCAAACGCAAAAAACCCCGCCGAAGCGAGGTTTTTTACGATCTACCGTGAGTCGTGGTGCCCAGGAGAGGACTCGAACCTCCACGAAGTTGCCCCCGCTAGCACCTGAAGCTAGTGCGTCTACCAATTCCGCCACCTGGGCGACTCAGGGGGCGAATTGTGCAAGCTGCGCGCGAGGCTGTCAACGCACCCGACACATTTTTTCGTCGCCCGTACGCAGTCTGGCAACCGAACCGGCCCGATGGTGGCGCACGCACGGGTTAGTGCATGCGCCACGTGCGCTCACGGCAACTGTGCCGCCTGCAGCGTGACCTGGGCAGTTTGCACCGGCTCGCTCGCCGAGCACGCCAGTTGTACGCGGTACGTGCCTGCGGCGATCGTCCAGCGACGTGCCTGGGCATCGAAGTCGGCCAGGGTCCTGGGCTCTGCCACCACCTGCACGCTGCGTTTTTCGCCGGGCTTTAGCGTGAGCTTCTGCCAGCCGATCAGGCGCAGCGGGGTGGCGTGGCCGTCGGGCAGGGTGACGTAGAGCTGCGGCACGGCGGCGCCTTCGCGCGAGCCGGTGTTTTCCACCTCGAATCTGGCGGTGAGCTGGCTGCCGCTTGCCTCCACCTGCAGCCCGCCCATGCGGAACTGCGTGTACGACAGGCCGTGGCCGAATGGGTAGCGTGGTGTCAGCTTGCGCGCGGCGAACCACTTGTAACCGACGTTGGCGCCTTCGATGGCGTAGTCGATGGTGTCTTCGCCCGGCTTGGCCGGCTTGAAGCCCAGCCCCGGAATCGACGGGCGCGGCAGCTGCGATTCGTCCACCGGCCAGGTCACCGGCAGGTGGCCGGAGGGATTCACCGCGCCGGTCAGCAGGTTGGCGATCGCCTCACCGCCACCGATGCCCGGATACCACGCCTGCAGCACCGCCGGCACGCGTTCGGCCCACGGCATGCGCACCGGTCCGTTGGTTTCCAGCACCACGGTGGTCTTCGGGTTGGCTTTGGCCACCGCTTCGATCAACGCATCCTGGTTGTCGGGCAAGCGCATATCCGGCAAGTCCACCGATTCGGCGGCCCATTGGGTGGCGAACACGATCGCCACATCGGCCGCCTTGGCGGCGCGTGCGGCCGCATTGCGGTCCTTGCCGTCCACGTAATCGATCTGCACGTTCGGCAATGCCGCACGCAGCGCCTGCAGCGGCGAAGACGGGTGGATGATCACCGGGCCGGGCCAGGTGGTCGGCGTGATGCCCGGTACCGCGTTGCCGCCGTTGATGGTGTAGTCCACCCGCGAGGAGCCGCCGCCGGACATCACGCCCTTGTCGGCGTAGCCACCGATCACGGCAATGCGGCGCACGTCCTTGGACAACGGCAATGTGGCTTGCTCGTTACGCAGCAACACGCTGCCTTCTTCGGCCACATGTTGCGCAGCCAACAGACCGGCCTTGCCGTCGATGGGCTGGCGCTGGGTCGGGTGATCGAAGGCACCATGCGCGAACAGGCTACGCAACACGCGCCTGACCATGTCGTCGAAGCGCGCGCGCGGCACCACGCCGGCAGACACCGCCATGCGCAGCGGCGTATCGAAAAACACCGCCGCGTCGAACACTTCGCCGGCCGATTGCTGGTCCAGCCCGGCCAATGCCGCCTTGGAACCGCTATGCACGCCGCCCCAATCGGACATCACGTAACCGGGGTATTTCCATTCCTGCTTGAGCACCTGGTTGAGCAGGTAATCGTGCTCGCAACCATAGGTGCCGTTGATCTTGTTGTACGAACACATCACCGAGGCCGGGTCGCCGATCTTCAGCGCAATCTCGAAGGCCAGCAGGTCCGATTCGTGCATCGCCTGCTCGCCGATCTGCGCGCTATGAAAGTTGCGCCTTGTTTCCATATCGTTGAGTGCGAAGTGCTTCATCGTGGACAGCACATGCTCGCTTTGCACGCCGCGAATCGATTCGCCGACCATGGTGCCGGCCAGCAACGGGTCTTCACCGGCGTATTCGAAGTTGCGCCCATTACGCGGGTCGCGCTGCAGATTGACGCTGCCGGCGAGCAACACGTTGAAGCCTTGCTGCCAGGATTCGCGCCCCATGGTCTTGCCGCCGGTATACGCCAGTTGCCTGTTCCAGCTCGATGCGGTCGACGGTCCGGATGGCATCGCGGTGGCGTAGTCGCCCTTGCGGATGCCGCCGGGGTTGGTCACGCCCACGCCGGCATCGGCCAGTTGCTGGGCGGGAATGCCCAGGCGCGCAATGCCGGGAACGTAGCCGGCCGAACCGAGCGCGCCTTCGGGCTTGGGAATCTTGTCGGTGCCCAGGCCGAAATAGCTGCGCAGCATCTGGAATTTTTCATCCTCGCTCATCTGCGCCAGCAGGCGGTCGGCGCGCTGGTCCGGGGTCAATGCAGTGTCCATCCACGGCTGCGAAGAGGGCGCGCCTTGCGCAACTGCCAGCGGCGCGGTCAGGGCGATGCCCAAGCCCATCACGACCGCCAGGACCAGGGGGCGCGGACGGTATTTGCGGACTGTAAACGGTTTCATATCGAGCTGTGGCACGGAATATCCTTGTGGTGCTGGGTCAAAACATATGAGAGGGGCACTAAGTGCCCACGTCTGGAAGGCGCGGTGATGCCGCGCCGACGCGTGCAGAATCGGCAGGCGGTTAGAAGTCGGTCTGCGCGGTGCGGAGTACCGGATAGAGCTGGTAGCGCTCATCCCACGATGCGTGGCGCTTGGCAAAAAATTCCAGCCGCGCCTGCGGGTTGTTGGAAAAGTCCGGATCGCTGGCGATGCGCTGTTCGAACTGCGCCTTCAACGCGGCATCGCGCGCAAGCATCTGGCGCGCCACCTCTTCGGCGACGTAGGCTTCCATGTATTCCTTGCGCTCGAACGCGGTATTGAAAAAGCCCCACTGCAGCAGCGAATCCGGTGCCTGCGGTTCCAGCATCGCCATCACCAGGCGCGCCTTGGGTTGCGCGATCGGCACGAACAACGAGCCGGCCGGCACGCTGCGGGTTTCATTGCGCCATTGCCCGCTGAGTTCCACTGTCTGGTGGCTTTCGTTGGAGCGTGCTGCGAACTTGACCGCTTCGGCGCGGAAGGTTTGCACCGGCCGCTGCGCCGCAGTGCCGATGGTCGTGAATTGGATACCATGCAGGCGCAGTTTTTCGCCCACCAGGGCGGCTTGCGCAGCCGGGACCAGGTAGCCGCCGCGTGGCGCATCCACCACCACATCGGGCTTGATCTGGTCGCGCAGCGGCACCTTCCAGACTTGCGGCTTGCTTTCGTCGTAGTGCGTCATCAGTGCCCCGGAAATCGGCGACGGTGTGCGCGTATACGCATAGCCACGGAACGCGACGGTGCGTGCGTCTGGGCTAGCAGCGAAGCTCAACGGTTCGGTCGTGCCGGCCAAACGCGTGGCGCGCTGATCGGCAGCCAATGCATCGGCGCGCCACTGCGTGCCATGGCGTGCGGCCTGCTGCAACACCGAGACGATGGCATTGCGGGTGATCCGCACACGGGTGGGGTAATCCTTCCACGAATGCGTTTCCACCAGCATGCCGAAGCGGTTGCGTAGCAGGAAATAGCCGTGCGAAAAGCGTGGCGGCGACACATCATCGGCAAAGCCGGAACTGGGGTCGTCTTCGTGCACGAAGGACGGGTAGTACGGCAGCGGCAACGAGCCCTGTTTTTTCAGATCGGCGAGCACTGCGTCGCGCCAGCGTGTGCCATCGCGCTGCAAGCCCGCATCGCCGGCATGCACCGGTTCCACCTGCACCGAGACGTCGTGCTCGAACTTGGCGCCGTCGGTGACGTGCAGGTCTACATACATCAACGGGTCCCATTGCTGCACCAGTTGCAGCATGGCCTGCATTTCCGGCGCGTCGGCCTTGACGTAATCGCGGTTGAGATTGAGGTTCTGCGCGGTGGTGCGCCAGCCCATCTGTTCGGGACCGCGCTGGTTGGGGCGGTTCCAGGCACCGAAGCGCTCATGCCCATCGACGTTGAATACCGGCACGAACACCCACACCAGCTTGTCCAGCACGCCATGGCCGGCCTTGCCATCGAGCAACTCGCGCAGGGCCAGAAAGCCCGCATCCTTGCCATCGATCTCGCCGGCATGGATGCCGCCCTGGACCAAAACCACCGGCAGCTTGCGTTGCGCGGCCGATTGCGCGTCGAGTGCGCCACTGGTGGAGACGATCAAGGCCTTCATCGGCCTGCCCTCGGGCGTGGTGCCGAACTGGATGCAACGCACCGCCTGCGGGTAGCGCTGCGCAAACGCATCGCACAGTGCAATGACTTCGTCGTAGCGGCCGGTCTGGATGAAACCGCTGCGCTCTGCCTGGGTGGTCAGCGGCGCGGCAGCCAGCGCGGCGGGGGCGGAAGTCAGCAGCAACAGGCTCAGGGCAAGGCGAGTGAAGCGGGGCATCCAGCGGTCCAGTGTTCCAGGAAAACGTTTGCAATGTAGCCGAGCCGGCGTGCAAGGCCAATCTGCACTGCGTCATGGTCTTGCTGTGATCGGTGCCAAGCGTGGGTTTCACCCGGACACGCTGCGGCTTTCCCTTGATCGGGCGAGCAACATTCGAGGAGGCGCAGGCTACGCGGCTGCCGTGCAACGCTTGGCGCCATGGCGTTGTCGGCCAACCTGGACGACACCGATCACGCTGGGCGAGGTCCGCCAGCTGCGTCCGCTGAGCTCCTGCGTCCGACATGTTCGGGCGGGCAATGGCGGCCGGCGGGCGGGCGCCGGTACGATAGGGCCTGTTTTCAGCACGACCGGACTGCCTTTGACCACCTCCATCTCGCCAGGCGCTTCTGCCGGGGCGCGGCTGCCGCGCCAGATTCCTTTCATCATCGGCAACGAGGCCTGCGAGCGTTTCAGCTTCTACGGCATGCGCAACATCCTGGTGCAGTTCCTGATCACCTCGCTGTTGCTGCAGGAAATCAGCGGGCCAGGGCGCGAAGCCGAGGCCAAGCACATCCTGCACAGTTTCATGATCGGGGTGTATTTCTTCCCGTTGCTGGGCGGTTGGCTGGCCGACCGCTTTTTCGGCAAGTACAACACCATCCTGTGGTTCAGCCTGGTGTATTGCGCCGGGCATGCCTGCCTTGCGCTGTTTGAGGGCAGCCGCGACGGATTTTTTCTGGGTCTGGGCCTGATCGCGCTGGGCGCAGGTGGCATCAAGCCGCTGGTGGCCTCGTTCATGGGCGACCAGTTCGACCAGTCCAACAAGCACTTGGCCAAGGTGGTGTTCGACGCCTTCTACTGGATCATCAACTTCGGCTCGCTGTTCGCCTCGCTGCTGATTCCGCTGGCGCTGAAGAATCTTGGCCCGGCCTGGGCATTCGGCATTCCAGGGATCCTGATGTTCGTGGCCACGCTGGTGTTCTGGCTGGGGCGCAAGCGCTATGTCTTGGTGCCGCTGCCGCCGAAGGACCCGCATGGGTTCGGCGCGGTGGTGCGCACTGCGTTATTGACGTACGCGCCCGGGCAGGGGCGTCCGGGCTTGATGCTGGCGGTCGTCTCGGTGTTGCTGGCGCTGGCCGGCTTCGCGCTGGTCGAGCAATTGGGCATCGTCGTGTGCCTGTGCATTGCGCTGGTGTTGTTGCTGGCCGGGATCGGCGGCGGGACCTGGTGGCAGCTAGAACGTGCGCGTGGCACCCATCCGGATGTTGCGGTGGAAGGCGTGCGTGCGCTGTTGCGGGTGTTGGTGATCTTTGCGCTGGTGACGCCGTTCTTTTCGTTGTTCGACCAGAAGGCCTCGACCTGGGTGCTGCAGGGGCGCGAAATGACCATGCCAGCCTGGTTCACCGCTTCCCAGATGCAGGCGCTCAATCCGCTGCTGGTGATGCTGCTGATCCCCTTCAACAACCTGGTGCTGTACCCGCTGTTGCGCCGTGGTGGCTGGGAGCCGACCCCCTTGCGCCGCATGACCAGCGGCATCGCCTTCAGTGGCGTGGCCTGGGTGGCGGTAGGCGCGATCCAGATGGTGATGGACGGTGGCGAGCCGATGCACATCGCCTGGCAGATCCTGCCGTACGCACTGCTCACCTTCGGCGAGGTGCTGGTGTCGGCCACCGGCATCGAGTTCGCCTACAGCCAGGCGCCGCCGTCGATGAAGGGCGTGGTGATGAGTTTCTGGTATCTCACTACCACCGTCGGCAATCTATGGGTGCTGCTGTCCAACGTGGCGGTGCGCAATGCGACGGTGACTGCGCATATCGCCGATACTGGGCTCAGTGAAGCGGCCTTCTTGATGTTCTTCTTCGCGGCCTTCGCGTTCCTGGCGGCACTTGCCTTCGGCTTGTACGCACGCCGGTATCGCATGGTCGACAATTACCGTACTGTCTGAGGTCTGCATGATTACCCTGATCCTGATCGCCATCACCGGCATCGTCTCTTGGATGGCGTTCAACAATCGCAAGTTGAGCGACCGGCTGATCCTGTGGCCGCCGGCGGTAGACAAGCACAAGCAATACGATCGCCTGGTGACCTATGGCTTCATCCACGCCGATCTGGGGCACCTGATCTTCAACATGATCACGCTGTTCTTCTTCGGCCGGGTGATCGAGAACGTGATGGCCCAGCTCACCGGCAGCGTGCTGACCTATCCGCTGTTCTATCTGGCCGCACTGGTGGTCTCGATCCTGCCCAGCTACCTGAAGAACCAGAAGAATCCGAATTACCTCAGCCTGGGCGCATCCGGTGCGGTGTCGGCGGTGCTGTTTGCCTTCATCCTGCTGCAACCGTGGACGATCATCCTGGTGCTGTTCATTCCGGCCCCGGCGATTCTCTACGCGGTGTTCTATGTGGGCTACAGCCTGTGGATGGACCGCCGCGGCGGCGATCGCATCAACCACAGCGCGCATCTGGCTGGCGCTGCGTTCGGCGTGATGTTCATGCTGATCATGGAACCGCGCGTGTGGCAGGTGTTCCTGGAGCAGCTGTCCAACCCGCGCTTCGGCTGAGCGCGGCCGGCGATGGTGACGCTCGCCCAAGCTCAACGCGCTGGACGCTGCCGCGGTTAGAAAGTGAACTTTTGTGCGCGGCCAGCGTGTCCCTTCTGCAGGCCGAACGCGTGGTTGCCAGCTAGCGCGATGGGATGCCCGACGACTGCCGGCGTGTACGGACCGGAGCGTTTTAGGAAGCGGGTGAAAAGCCGCCCCGATACGGCCGAGCCATGTCAGACACGCGCGATGGCACGGTCTCGACAGACGTATTGGATGGGATCAACGACTGCACAGCGGATGAGGCCGCTGCGCAGCGATGCGCCAGCTCAGGCCGCGTTGCGTTCCTGATCGGCGCTGGATGCCACGCCGTAGGCCTGCTGCAGGCGCTCGTACACCGTATCGTTGAGCTGCGTGAAATCCGGATTGTGGGTGTCGCCCTTGAGAGCGAACTGGAACAAGCCCTCCAGCAACGAGCTGTCGCTGTCTGCGCTGTGTCCTGCCGAATCGTTGTTCATGCGGTGGCTCCTCGTAGGTAAGGCGAAGACGTCGCTGCTTCCGCACACCGGTTGCCGCGATTGCCTTCGGGTTAGCTATCGGCGCTCCCCGGGCGAACTTGAGGGCGCGTTGCGCAAGCTGCGCAGCCGATCACAGCATCGATTCACTTTCACGCAGGCGCGGCATCGCGCTGGTCACACTGCGCCTTACTTCTTGCTGGCGCAGAACTTGAAAGAGGCGTCGACAGTGCACGCAGAACACGATCCGGACCGGCAGCGTTTCAACATAGACACCGATGGACATCGCGCCGAGCTGGCCTATCGGCGCGAGGGTGAGATCATGACCATCACGCACACGCAGGTGCCGGACGCGATCAGCGGACACGGCGTTGCCGCGGCATTGGTCGAGGACGCTTTGACATTCGCACGGCAGCACGGTTTGAAGGTGATTCCGGCGTGCAGCTATGCCGATGCATATCTGCGGCGACATCCGCAGTATCACGATCTGCTGGCCTGACCAGCAGCGGTTCTTTTCGTAACACGATGCATATCAGGGGAGCGGGTGGTAATGGGGCGGTTGCTTGGATTCAAGGCAGTGCAGGGCTTGCTGGTGCTGGCCGTGTTGGCAGGGTGTACGCAGCGCGCACCGACAACGGCAGAGCCAAGTGCACCGTCAGCCGATGCGGCGCCCGCGGCGGCGGCGCCTGCAGAGCCGACTGTCGTACAGAGCGGCCCGCTGGAAGATGTGATCGAACATGCACCGGCCTACATGGTGGGCATCAGCTATCCGCGCGGGCTGGATGCATATCCGGAACTCACTGCGCTCATTCGCGGCTATGCGCAGGATGCGCGTGCCGAACTGATGCAGGCGGTTTCCGGCCTGGGCAACGACAAGCCGCCGGCGCCGTACGAGCTGTCGTTGGCATTCGAAACCGTGTTGCAAACCCCGGACCTGATCGTGATTTCCGCCGACGGCAGCAGGTACACCGGCGGTGCGCATGGCGAGCCTCTGGTGGCGCGCTTCGTCTGGTTGGTCAAGGAGCGCAAGCAATTGACCGCACAAGCGCTGATTCCGGATCCGGCAGGCTGGGAAAAGATCGGCCGGGAGGTCGCGGCGCAATTGCATGCAGCAGCGACCCAGCGTGTCCAGCAAGATCGCGTGCCGGTAGAAGAGCAGGCTGAGCAGGTGGCTTCGGCCGATCGCATGATTGCCGAAGGCACCGCCGCGCAGGCGGAGAATTTTGCGCAGTTCGTACCGGTATTGAATGCAAATGGGCAGATCACTGCCGTGCGCTTTGTATTTGCGCCCTATCAGGTTGGTCCCTACTCGGATGGCACGCAGATGGCAGAGGTCGCTGCCTCCACATTATTGCCTTCGGTCGCACCGGAATATGTACATCTCTTCGCGCGCTGAGGTGTCGCATCGCGCATGATGTGATTGAATGGCCCGGCCATTCAGCAACGTACTCCAACGGGTGATATGAGTAGTTTCGATCCAACCGCAAGTCGCGTGGACCACACCTGCGTGCGTTATCCGGCGTTCCCGCGGGAGCCGGCAATATTGGTGAGACTGATCAAGCATCTCTACAAGCGCCTGCATACGCTCGGGTGCGTGCGACTCAAGCCTTATGGCCTCAGTCCGCCGGAATACGAGATCTTGATGATGCTCTATGGCACACCGGAGCAATCGATCACTCCGACCGAGGTAGCCGAAGCCGCCAGCGAAAAGCCGGCCAACATCACCCGGCTGACCGATCAACTGTGCGAGAAAGGCCTGATCTCGCGCACCAGCAGCCCCGAGGATCGGCGCAAGATCGTACTGACGCTGCAGCCCGCAGGCTCGGCCTTGATCGAAAGCCTGTTGCCCGATGCCTGCACGCTGTTGCATGCAGAGACCGCCAGCATGAGCGAGGCCGAGCAGCTGCGTCTGGAGAAGCTGCTGAAAAAGCTCCTGGATGGCGTGGACGCGGTGGAACTCTAAGCACTGCGCGTTGCGCGTTGCGCGTGCGATAAGGCGTTGCAAACGCAGCCAGCAAAAGGCCGCCCTGATCGCTCAGGGCGGCGTGTCAGCTCATCGGTCCTCAAACAAGCACTTGCCGATACCATCGCGAGCAGCTGGATGTCGCGTCTGGTGTGCGAGATCGGCATGCCCGCAGGGGACATGCCGATCCTGTTGCCAAGCACGCGGCCCGATGACCGCGCGCGGATCGTGCAGCCGGATCTACGGCTTGGACTGCGGCGATTCCGGAGTGGCACCATCGCCGCCTTGCGCGCTGAGACCGCGCTTTTCGAGCAGCGGCTCGATCTGCGGCGCATGCCCGGCAAAGTTCTGGAACAGCTCCATCGCATCCACGCTACCGCCGCGCGAAAGCAGGGTCTTGCGGAAACGATCGCCATTGGCGCGGCTCAGGCCACCGTGCTGCTTGAACCACTGCTGGGTGTTGGCGTCCAGCACTTCCGACCAGATGTAGGCGTAGTAGCCTGCCGCGTAACCGCCCATGATGTGGCTGAAATACGGGGTCTTGTAGCGCGGCGGCACCGGCGCGTAGGCAATGCCGTCTTGCTGCAGCGCCTTGGCTTCGAATGCCATCACGCCGGCGGCGTCCGGTACCTGGCTGGCGCTGACCTGGTGCCAGTTCTGATCCAGCATCGCCGCACCCAGGTATTCGGTGGTGGCAAAGCCCTGGTTGAACTTGGATGCGGCAATCACCTTGTCCAGCAATGCCTGCGGCATCGGGGTGCCGTTCTGGTAATGCTTGGCGTAGTTCTTCAGGATGGATGGTTCGTCGGCCCACATTTCGTTGACCTGCGAGGGGAACTCGACGAAGTCGCGCGGCACGCTGGTGCCGGAGAAATACGGGTATTTGACGTCGGAGAACATGCCGTGCAGCGCATGCCCGAACTCATGGAACATGGTGGTCACTTCATCCCAGGTCAGCAGCGTCGGCTGGCCGGCCGGCGGCTTGGGAATGTTGAGGTGATTGGCCACCACCGGCTTGAAGCCGGTCAGCTCCGACTGCGACACATAGGAGTTCATCCATGCGCCACCGCGCTTGGATTCGCGCGCATACATGTCGGCAATGAAGATCGCCAGCTGCTTGCCGTCCGCGTCGAACACGTCGTAGACGGTGATGTCGTCGCGGTAGGTCGGCAGGTCGGTGCGCTGTTTGAAAGTCAGGCCATATTCCTGAGTGGCCGCATAGAACACGCCGTTTTCCAGCACGTTCTTCAGTTCGAAGTACGGCTTGAGCTGGGATTCGTCGAAATTGTACTTGGCCTGGCGCACCTTCTCGCTGTAGTAGGCCCAATCCCAGGCTTCCAGCTTGAACGTCGGCTTGCGCGCGGCCTTTTGTTCCTTGTCGATCATGGCCTGCAGATCGGCGGCTTCGCGCTTGGCATTGGCCACCGCGGCCGGCGCCAGTTTGCCCAGCATCGCGTTGACCGCTTCGGGCGTCTTGGCGGTCTGGTTTTCCAGCGAGTAGGCGGCATAGGTGGGGAAGCCCAGCAGCTTGGCCTTGTCGGCGCGCAGCTTCATGATGCGCGACACCAGCGCGGTGTTGTCGTACTGGCCGCCGTGGCTGCCGCGCGACACCGAGGCGTCGTAGATCCTCTTGCGCAGCTCGCGATTCTTCAGCTGGGTCAGCGGCGGCTGGCCGGTGGTGTTGAGCAAGGCGATGACGTACTTGCCATCGAGCTTGCGCGCCTTGGCCGCTTCGGCGGCGGCGGCAATCTGCTCCTGCGACAAACCGTCCAGCTGCTTGACGTCGTCCACGACCACAGCGGCAGCATTCACTTCGGCCAGCACGTTCTGGCTGAAGGTGGTGCCCAGGTTGGCCAGCTCGGCATTCATGGCCTTGAGCGTGGTCTTGTCGGCGTCGGAGAGCTTGGCGCCGTCGCGCACGAAGTCGCTGTAGTACTTCTCGACCAGGCGCACGCCTTGCGCATCCAGCCCCAGCGTGGCGCGTTGGTCGTACAAGGTCTGGATGCGTGCGAACAGCTTGCCGTTGAGCGAAATCGCATCGCGGTGCGCTGCGAACTTCGCCGAATAGTCGGCCTGCAACTTCTTGCGTGCGTCGTTGGTGTCTGCGCCCACCAGATTGAAGAACACCGTGGTGGCGCGGTCGAGCGTGGCGCCGCTCTTTTCCAGCGCGATGATGGTGTTGTCGAAGCTGGGCTTGGCTTTCTGGTTGGCGATTTTTTCCACTTCCTTCAACTGTTCGGCCATGCCGGCATCGAAGGCAGGTGCGAAATCGCTGTCCTTAATTTTGTCGAACTGCGGGTAATGCAGCGGCAGCGTGCTGTCGGCAAAAAAGGGATTGGCTTGGGTGGCGGCCTGCGTGGCAGCGGGGGCGGCGATGCTGTAGGACGGCATGGCAAGTCCCAGGGAGGCGGCCAGGGCAAAAGCGAGACGGGTGGTCAAGAGAGTTGCTCCAAAGTGCGAACCGCCGAGGCTAACCCAGCCCGTCGGGACAGGCGTGTGACAAAAGGCATGGCTGCCAAGCCAAGGCGACGCGATCAGGCGGGCACAACCGTTGCTCGCCCTGCAATCGCGCGAGTCGATGCAAGCTGGGCCTGTACCGCCGCCGACAGTGTGCCCGTCGCACTTTGTGGCAGTACGAGCTAGCGGTCTTCGGGCGACCTCGGCGAGCTGCCGGGGCGTCTGCTTGACGATCCCGGCGTGTCGCGCGGCAGGCGATCTGCCGCACGACTGCCCTTCGCAATCTTTCCCCGCCGCATGGCCGTCGTGCAGGCGGCTACGGTACGCTGCCCGTCTCGCACACTGCAGGGCAACCATGAGCGACATCTCCACCTTCGCCTTCACCGACCTGGAAGGTCGCACCCAGTCGATGCGCGATTACGCCGGCAACGTCCTGCTGGTGGTCAATGTTGCCTCCAAGTGCGGGTTTACGCCGCAATACGCGGGGCTGCAGGCGCTGTGGCAGCGTTATCGCGAACGTGGGCTGGTGGTGATCGGCTTTCCGTGTGATCAGTTCGGCCATCAGGAGCCGGGCGATGCGGCGCAGATCCGCCAGTTCTGCTCGCTCGACTATGCGGTGGATTTTCCGCTGGCAGCAAAAATCGAGGTCAACGGCAACGGCGCGCATCCGCTGTGGCAATGGCTCAAGCACGAACAACGCGGTGTGCTCGGATCCGAAGCGATCAAGTGGAACTTCACCAAGTTCCTGGTCGGCCGCGACGGCCGCGTACTGGAACGTTATGCGCCCACCACCAAGCCGGAAGCGTTGGCCGCCGACATCGAGCGCGCGCTGGGCGCATGATCCGGCAGGGCATGGGAGTGGAACCGTAGGAGCGCACCCGCGCGCGACGAAGCTTTCCCGGTAACGCCTGGTCGCGCCCGGGGGCGCTCCTACGATCTCGGGTTCTTCAGATGAAACGCCGCGCCGCGCGGGTCTTGCACGCGTCGCATCACTTTTCGACGAATGCACGCTCAAACACGTAATGCCCCGGCGTGCCGATGCGCGGCGAGGTCTGGAAACCGCGGCTATCGAGCAGGGTGCGCAGGTCGGCCAGCATCTGCGGGCTGCCGCAGATCATGAAGCGGTCGTTGGCCGGATCCAGTGTCGGCAACCCGAGTGTCTGCTGCATGCGCCCATCGGCCATCAGCTCGGTCAAACGGCCTTGGTTGGCGAAGGCTTCGCGCGTGACCGCCGGGTAGTACAGCAATTTCTCGCGCAGCAGGTCGCCGAGGAATTCATGCTGCGGCAATTCGCGTTCGAAGTAATCGCGATAGGCCAGATCCTGCACGAACCGCACGCCCTGGGTGAGGATCACCTTGTCGAAACGCTCGTAGGTTTCCGGGTCCTTGATGATCGACAGCCACGGCGCCAGACCAGTACCGGTGCCCAGCAGATACAGGTTGCGCCCGGGGTGCAGGTCGCTGATCAGCAGCGTGCCGGTGGGCTTCTTGCCGACCAGCACCTTGTCGCCGGGCTGGATGTGCTGCAGCCGCGAGGTCAGCGGGCCGTCCGGCACCTTGATGCTGAAGAACTCCAGATGTTCTTCCCAATTGGCACTGGCGATCGAATACGCACGCAGCAACGGACGCGTTTCGGTTTCCAGCCCGATCATCACGAACTGCCCGTTTTCGAAACGGAAGCCGGCATCACGGGTCGTGGTGAAGCTGAAGTAGGCATCGGTCCAATGACGGACCTCAAGCACCGTTTCGGCGCCAAAAGCGGAAGACATACCGGTCGTGTCGTGGGAGGAGTACGCACCAATTCTACCTCAAGCTGGCCAAATGAGATGAACTCTCATTTGGGTGCGGGGATTCGGGAGTCGGGATTGGGGATTCGCAATTCGCAAGAGCAGATCCTGGATCCTGAGCGCGCCGGGCTCGCGGATGAGCCGGCAGCTTTTACCAATCCCCAATCCCGAATCCCTGCCTCACCGATACCCCGCCGCCTGCAATTCGAACAATTCCGCATACCGGCCGCCCTGCGCCATCAGCTCTTCGTGGGTGCCGTTGGCCTCGATGCGGCCAGCAGCCAGCACCAGAATGCGGTCGGCCATGCGCACGCTGGAGAAGCGGTGCGAGATCAGCACGGCGGTGCGGTTGTCCGACAGCTCCTTGAAGCGCTGGAACACCTCGAATTCGCTGCGCGCATCCAGCGCGGCGGTGGGTTCGTCCAGGATCATTAGCTGCGCATCGCGCATGTAGGCGCGGGCGATGGCGATCTTCTGCCATTGCCCGCCGGACAGATCCACGCTGTTCTTGAAACGCCGCCCGATCAGCTGGTTGTAACCGTCGGGCAGGCTGTCGATCAGCTCGCCGGCCATCGCGCGTTGCGCGGCGGCGCGGATGCGTGGTGTGTCGTCCATCGCGTCCACCTGGCCCACGCCGATGTTTTCGCCAACGCTCAGGTGATAGCGCACGAAGTCCTGGAAGATCACGCCGAGGTTGGCGCGCAGGTCGTCCAGGTCGTAGTCGCGCAGGTCGTGGCCATCGAGCAGGATGCGGCCTTCGTCGGGGTCGTAGAGCCGGGCCAGCAGCTTGACCAGGGTGGTCTTGCCGGCGCCGTTTTCGCCGACCAGCGCCAGCACTTCACCGGCGCGCAGTTCGAAATCCAGGTGCCGCACCGTCCACTGTTCCGCGTCCGGGTAGCGGAAGCCGACGTCTTCGAACACGAAGCCCTGGCGGATCGGGCGTGGCACCGGCAGTGCGTTCGGGCGCGAGCGGATTTCCGGCACGATGTTGAAAAACGAATACAGATCGTCCAGATACAGCGCCTGGCCTGCGACCTGCGAAAAGCCGATCAGCAAGCCTTCCAGCAATTGCCGCAGGCGCAGGAAACTGCCGGCCAGGAAGGTCAGGTCGCCGATGCTGAAGTCGCCGCGCACCGTGCGCCAGGCGATGTAGCCGTAGGCCATGTAGTAGCCCAATGTGCCGAGCGCGGCCAGCAGCGCTCCCCACATTGCGCGCTTGCGTGCCAGCGCACGGTTGGCCTGGAAGAACTTGTCGGCCAGCCGGCGGTAGCGCGCGATCAGGAAGCGGTGCAGGTTGAGGATCTTGACTTCCTTGGCCGTCTCCACGCTGGCGCCGACCTGGCGCAGGTAATCGAGCTGGCGCCGTTCCGGCGTCCACTGGAAGTTGAGCGAATAGCCGAGCGCATTGAAATGCGCCTCGCCGATGAAGGCCGGAATCAACGCGACCGCCAGCAGCACGATCAACCAGGGTGCATAGACCACCAGGCCCACCGCCAGGCTGATCACGGTAATGGCGTCCTGCACCTGGCCGAACAGCTGGCTCATCAGGTTCATGCGGTTCATGGTCTGGCGTCGCGCGCGATCCAGCTTGTCCTGCCGGTCCGGGTCTTCGAAATCCTCCAGATCCAGCTGCGCGGCATGTTCCATCAGACGCACGCTGGCAGCGTTGTTGAACAACTCCGACAGCAGCGCATCGGCATAGCCGACCAGCCGGCCGAGCAGGTCCGAGCCGATCGCCAACGCCAGTTCCAGCGCCAGCAGTTCCAGTAGCCGGTTCAGGCGGCCGCTGCCCAGGGCCTGCGCAAACGAGTCGAATGCCGACGGCTGGCCGACCAGGTGGATCGCCTCGTCGATGATCAATTTGCCGATGTACAGCGTCGCCACCGGCATCAGCGCGCGCAGCACGCGCAAGCCGATGCTGCTGGCACTCAGCCAGCGGCTGGTCTGCCAGATCTGCTGCAGGAACGGCGGTAGATTGCGCAGCGCATCCAGGCGCTCGCGCAGGGTAGGGCCGGTACGGGGAGCGGCAGGCGCAGTGGCGCCGGAACGGGAAGCTGACATCGCGCTAGTGTGCCGCGCCCGGCGTGGGCGCGGGGTGTTGGCTGGCGGCAGGAAAGGCCAGGGCCCGCGCGCAGGCGCGGGCTCGCCTTGGCGCACAGGGCTCACCGCCAGCCGGTGCGCCGGCAACGGTCCGTGGACTCGTCGCTTGCCATCACCGCAGCACGGCCGCAGCGCTGCGCCGACGACGACCGGCCAAAGACCGCATCAGTCAATCGTAGCGATAGACGCCGCCGCCGGACGCGCCTGCGGTTTGCTCTAAAATGCCCGGATTGCACCCCCGCCAGCCGTAGAGCCAGCCGTGACCTCGATCAAGCAGGAAGACCTCATCCAGTCCGTCGCCGATGCGCTGCAGTACATCAGCTACTACCACCCGGTCGACTACATCAAGAATTTGTCCGCCGCCTACGAGCGCGAAGAATCGCCGGCCGCCAAGGACGCCATTGCGCAGATCCTGATCAATTCGCGCATGTGCGCCGAGGGCCACCGCCCGATCTGCCAGGACACCGGCATCGTCACCGTGTTCCTGGAAATCGGCATGCACGTGCGCTGGGACGACGCCACCATGGGTGTGGAAGACATGGTCAACGAAGGCGTGCGCCGTGCCTACAACCATCCCGACAACAAGCTGCGCGCCAGCGTGCTGGCCGATCCGGCCGGCAAACGCACCAACACCCGCGACAACACGCCGGCAGTGGTCAACACCAAGATCGTGCCCGGCCACCATGTGGAAGTGATCGTCGCGGCCAAGGGCGGCGGTTCGGAGGCCAAGAGCAAGTTCGCCATGCTCAATCCGTCCGATTCCATCGTCGATTGGGTGCTCAAGACCGTGCCGACCATGGGCGCCGGCTGGTGCCCGCCGGGCATGCTCGGTATCGGTATCGGTGGCACCGCCGAAAAGGCGATGCTGCTGGCCAAGGAAGCGTTGATGGAACCGATCGACATCGTCGACCTGCAGGCGCGCGGCGCCTCCAACCGTGCCGAAGAGCTGCGGCTTGAGCTGTACGAGAAGGTCAATGCGCTGGGCATCGGCGCGCAAGGCCTGGGTGGCCTGACCACCGTGCTGGACATCAAGGTCAAGGATTATCCGACCCATGCCGCCAACCTGCCGGTGGCGCTGATCCCCAACTGCGCCGCCACCCGCCATGCGCATTTCACCCTGGATGGCAGCGGCCCGGTGATGCTGGATCCGCCGTCGCTGGAAGACTGGCCCAAGCTCACCTACAACCCGACCAATGCGCGCCGGGTGAACCTGGACACCATCACCCGCGAGGAAGTGGCCAGCTTCAAGCCGGGCGAGACGATCCTGCTCAACGGCAAGCTGCTGACCGGCCGCGATGCCGCGCACAAGCGCATGATCGACATGCTCAACCGCGGCGAAACCCTGCCGGTGGATTTCACCAATCGCTTCATCTACTACGTCGGCCCGGTCGATCCGGTGCGCGACGAAGTCGTCGGCCCGGCTGGCCCGACCACCGCCACGCGCATGGACAAATTCACCAGGCAGATGCTGGAGCAGACCGGCCTGCTCGGCATGGTCGGCAAGTCCGAGCGTGGCGATGCGGCGATCGAGGCGATCCGCGACAACAAGGCCGTCTACCTGATGGCGGTCGGTGGTTCTGCGTATCTGGTGTCCAAGGCGATCAAGGCCGCCCGCGTGCTGGCGTTCGAGGACCTCGGCATGGAGGCGATCTACGAATTCGAGGTCAAGGACATGCCAGTGACGGTCGCGGTGGATTCCAGCGGCGAGTCGGTGCACAAGACCGGCCCGCGGCAATGGCAGTCGCGCATCGGCAAGATTCCGGTGGTGGTGGAGTAACGGCGGCGATCGAGCCGGCTGCACCGCCGTTGCGCGGATGTGGCCGGTGCCGGTGAGCTGCAGGGACGATGCGCGCATGCGGCATCGTGTGGAGGGCGTCGTGATGTCGGTGCGCGCGCCGGCGCAGCGGTGATTGCACCACACAGGTCTTCGACAGCCCGGTAAAAACAACCACAATCGCCGTGAGCCGCGCAGGCTTTGCCCGCCTCGCGCGCCTGTTCCTACGGATCCCGGAGCCCGCATGGTCGCCACGCTGTACCACTCCCCCAGCACCGCAGCGTTGGTGGTGCATTGGCTGCTGATCGAACTGGATATTCCGCACGCACTGCACCCGCTGGATTTCGAACGCGGCGAGCACAAATCGCCGCAGTATCTGGCGCTCAACCCCGCCGGCGTGGTGCCCACGCTGGTGCTCGATGGTCAAGTGCTCACGGAAGCCGCAGCCATCGTGCTGCAGCTGGCCGATCTGCATCCGCAGGCCGGGCTGGCCCCGGCAGTCGGCACGCCGGAGCGTGCGGCGTACTACAAGTGGATGTTCTTCTGCGCCAACACCCTGCAGCCGGCGTACCGCGCCTGGTTCTACCCGAGCGAGCCGGCCGGGGCCGGGCAGGCCGAGGCGGCGCAGATGCACGCCCGCCGCAAGCTCGAAGCGGCCTGGACCCAGGTCGATGCGCATCTGCAGGCCCACGGCCCATATCTGCTCGGCAAAACCGTGTCTGCGGCCGACTTCATGCTGACCATGCTGATGCGCTGGTCGCGCAACATGCCGCGGCCGACCGATACCTGGCCTGCGCTGCGGGCGCATGCAATGCGGATGAAGGCGCGCCCAGCGTTCCAGGAAACCTATCGCCGGGAGGGCCTGACGGACTGGACCTGAACCTGCGCCCGCGGACTGCGTCTTTTGATCGCAGACGCTCCATCCGGCCCGTTTGGTCGCGTCCGCCACATAGTACGATCGCGTCACCAACCACAGAGCAGGGGGCTCGTCCATGTCGCATTCCGCATCGCGTCGAAAATTGCTTCAGTGCGCCTGTTGCGCGCCGATCGCGGCCGCTGCCGCATCCCTGCCGTTCGCCTTGCGCGCGGCGCCGTCCAAGAAAACCGATTTGAATGCCGAGCAGGCGCTGCAGATTCTGCGTGACGGCAACAACGCGTTCGTCGAAAACCGCCCCAAGAAAGTGATCTCCGACAGCAAGCGCCGCCTGGAGCTTGCGCTGGGCCAGACCCCGTTCGTCATCCTGGTGTCGTGCTCGGATTCGCGCGTGCCGCCGGAGTTGCTGTTCGGCCGCGGCCTGGGCGAAATGTTTATCGTCCGCAACGCCGGCAATACTGTCGACACCACCGCGCTCGGTTCGATCGAATATGCGGTCAGCCAGCTCGGCGTGCCGCTGGTGGTGGTGATGGGCCACGAAAGCTGCGGTGCGGTGGCGGCGGCAGTGTCGGTCGTGGAGAACAACACGTTCTTCCCGGGCGCAATCGGCTCGATGATCGAGCCGATCGTTCCGGCGGTGCTGACCGCCAAGGCCAAGGGCGGTACCGACCTGCTGGCCGACTCGGTCAAGGCCAACGTCAAACGTACCGTCGACCGCTTGCGCGCGGCATCGGAGCCTGCGTTGCTCGAACCATTGCGTGCCGGCAACGTGCGCGTGGTCGGTGCGTACTACACCTTGCAGGACGGCAAGGTGGACTTTTTCGACGTCTGAGGCGATTGCAAGAAAGCCGCGGCAATAGCGGTGTTGCCGCAGCTGTGGGGAGTCCCAAGCGTCTTGCAAACAGGGTTTGAAAGAACATGAAAGCCGGCATGCACGCATGCCGGCTTTTTGATTGGATTGACTCGGTGCGGCGTGTCGATTAACTCCGGCGCATGATGCGACGGGACCGCGACGTACGCGAATTCAGCTGACATCAGCGCCGGTCATGAGTTGCCGCAACTAGTCGCCGCGCCGACAGCGGCTCACAAAACGTAGTGGAGTCGCCAGCCACGAGGATGGCGCACAGGAATGGCAGTGTACGAGTCGTACATGCCATTCCGCGCACCGGCCGAATGCGGCTGGCGGTGAATGCAGTAGTTTTGTGAGCTGCGCTTAGAACCACTCCAGCAATGACACGCCCACACCGATATAGGTTGCCTTGTGGTTGTAGTCGATCATGCTTTCGCCGTAGCCATCGAATACCTGCACATGGCCGCGCAACAGGTTGGTGATGGGGAAGCCGTAGTCCAGCTGTACCGAACCGTGCGAGCGGTCGCCGCCACGCAGCGAATGGCGTGCGATCAGCGCGAATTCGTGACCATCCTTGTTGTACACCAGCGTCGCATCGCCGCGGCCCATGTAATCCTCGATATCAGGATTGTTGTCGTCGGCGCGGTCTTCCTTGATGCGGAACCACGGGCGCAGTGTCAGCGCCCAGTTCTCCCGATCCAGCCCGAAGTTCAGGATCACCCGATTCCACGAGCGCGACAGCGGGTCGGCGCGCCCGTTGGACATGTGATTGAGGCTGATGCCGCTCATGCGGCCCTTCCAGCCGAAGATGCTGTAGTTGTTGCGAAAGACCAGCATCGCTTCGGGCTCGTAATTGGTCTCGCGGAACGGGCGCGACGCATCGGCGTTGTAGGCCTGCCAGCGCGAGCTCTGGGTGTAGCCCATCCAGATATCGCCGTTGTCGCCGAACAGGTCTTCCACCACCTTGGTCTTGAAGCTGAGCTGGAACTTGAGCTCGGTGCTGTCCAGCTGTTGCGGCGTGTTGACCGAGTTGGCCGGATTGGGCGACTGCGGGGTGCGGTTGGTGTCGCTGGTCCAGAATGCCGGCAACAGGTATACCGGCTTGTAGCCGCGCAGCTGGAAGGTGCCCAGCTTGGAATCCTTGGCCAGCTCCCAGCGGCGGTCCAGCAAGGAGCCACGGCCGGCATTGGCCACGGCTTCTTCTTTCGGCTGGTCCTGGCCGTCGGCGCGGAAGAAATCGCCGACCCGGCTGATGGTGCGCGTATCGTCGGGCCTGGCCTCCTTCTGCTTGGCCAATTGCGCGGCGGCATCTGCCTCCGCGGTTTGCTGCGGCGTGTAGCCCAGTGCCTTGTCGTAGCAGGCCAGGCGAGCGGCATCGGACGTCACCGAGGTGCAGGCTTGCGGCGAGGCCGGCTGCGGTGCGATTTCCTGCGCATGGGCCAATGGCGCGGCGGCCAGTGCGATCAGCATCAGGGGGCGGGTGTGGTGCTTGGACATGGGCAGTCTGGCCGAGGGAAAGGCGCCAGGCAGGCGCAGAGATGCGCAGCTTAACGGTCGCGTCTGCATACGCCGTGTGTACACGGCGAGATAACATTCGATCGAATCCGGTCGCTCAGTCTGTGCCTGCGACGTGTTGCCGTAGAGCGGGCATGCGCATGGAGCGTGGCCGCCACGCGTCAGTGGAGTGAGCGCATGTGGCTGTTACGCGCGTCCTGGACTAGGAGCGCGTGCACCGCCGTGGAGCCGTTCCAGAGCCCTAGAAAAACCAGCCGATGGCGAACACGCCCAGCATGCACAGGCCAAGCGCCAGTTTGGTGGCGGTGCCAAGCATGATGCCGACCCAGGTCCCGAGACCGACCTTGGTGGCCTGGCCGGACTTGCGTGTCTGGTAATACTCGCCAAGCCAGGCGCCAGCGAACGGACCGACGAACAGCCCGATCGGCATGAAGAAAATGCCTGCAATGCCCCCGATGACCGAACCCCATAACGCCAGCTTGCTGGCACCTACCCGCTGCGCCCCGTACAGCGTGGCCAGGAAGTCCACCAGGTACGACAGCGCGGTGATCAACCCCAGCACGACCAGCGTCACCCAGCCGATGTGGGTGAAATGGTCGGCCCAGGCGGCGACCAGCAGGCCGGCGAACACAAGGGGCAGGCCCGGCAGGGCCGGCAGGATGACCCCAGCCAGGCCGATCAGCACCAGCGCTGTGGCCAAGACGTAGTAAACGACGGCAGTGTCCATGAGGGTTACGCAGGTCCTAATTCAGGCTTGACAAAAAGGCGCAAGAGGTGCTTGAAAATTCATTTTGTGCGGGTTAAGTTGCAGCCGCTGCTGTTTGCAAAGGTCACCGTGAATCGTGGCCTGATGCGGTAGATCGCCTGATCCGCTACATCCTTGTACCTCGCTTCCTCCTTGCAATCACAGCCACCACCGCTAGTCCATCACAGTGTCGTAGGGAGTCAGTCGAGATGTCCAACATCGAACGCGAAAATGGTGTCGTGAAGTGGTTCAACGATGCCAAGGGCTTTGGATTCATCAGCCGCGAAAATGGCGAAGACGTCTTCGTGCATTTCCGCGCGATCCAGATCCAGGGCTTCAAGAGTCTCAAGGAAGGTCAGAAGGTCAGCTTCACGGTCGTGCAAGGCCAGAAGGGCTTGCAGGCCGATGCAGTGCAGGTGGTCTGAGCCGGTTGCCCGGAGCGCATCGGCCACGCAACAAAAAGGCCCGTCACCGGGCCTTTTTGTTGTCTGCAACCGTGTTGTCCGCGGCCCTTGCCAACTGGCGACGCATTGGCGCTGCGTCTGCGCCGCCGAGCCGATGGATCAGCGCAACACGACCTTGCCGTTGACCACGCGCACGTACGCGTTCTCGCGCACGCCAGCCAGGTCGCGCTGGTTGACCACGATCACGCGGCCGTCGTCCATGCGCACCTGCACGTCGAAGCTGGAACTGGTGACATTGTTCTGGATGGCGTTACCTGCCAGCGCGCCGGCAGCGGCACCGGCGACGGCCGAAACATTCTTGTTGCCCGTGCTGCCGCCGGTTTCCTTGGAAATCTGGCGGCCGGCCACCGCGCCCACGATGCCGCCCAGCACGGCGCCAGTGCCGGTCGGCGCGGTACGGGTCGGGCCGACTTCGTCGATCCGGGTCACGATGCCGCAATCCACGCAACGCTGCGTCTGCGAGTAGCCCTGGTCATAACCGCGGTCGCCGCGATAGCTGCCGTACTGGGGCTGTGAGGTGGCGCAGCCAACCAGGGTCGCGGTTGCAGCCAGGCCAATGACGAGCAGTCGGGTTTTCATGAGATCTCTCCGGGGTGGTTCGAAAAGGCGGCCGGGGCCGCGGCGACGCCATCCTGTGATGGTCCAGGTGAACGGCCTGCCAACTGCGGCACTGCAGGCTTAACGAAACCCGAGCGTCGTATTCATCCAACCTCAGCGAAAGTCGCGATGGCAGGCCTCGCAGGCATCGGAGATGCGGGTGTGGAGTTGGCCCAGCTGACTGCAATCGGTCAGCGTTACGCCCTGGGCCTGATCCAGCGCGGCACGCAATGCCTGTGCGTGCTCGCCGAAGCGGCGGTCCTCGCCAATTGCAGGGAAGGCCGGCTCGACTTCGTCTGCCAGCAGGCGCAACGATTGCAGCCGTCGCTGTTGCTGCGCCGGCGCGCAGGCGACGCCTTCGCCCGGTCGCAATGCGCGTAATTGGTAGGCCATGATCTGCATCAGGCTGTCGGGCACCGGGTCGCGTCGCGCCTGTAGTGCGTTGGCCACCATGACCGTGGCGACCAGGCCGATCAGCAGGCCCAGCACCAGCATGAAGGCGTAGCGGGCCGCGCGGGATTGGGTGGGAGGCGGGGCGTGCATAAGGTGGCTCCTGGGACGCAACGTTCGTTGCGGCAGCGTGGGCGCGCCCTGGACGGGGCGCGTAAAATAGGCCGATGAAAGCACAATGGCGTGAACGCTTTGCCGGTATCGACCGGCTGTATGGGGTCGGCACCGTCGAGCGCCTGTCGGCGTGCCGCGTGGCGGTGGTCGGCATGGGTGGGGTGGGCTCGTGGGTGGTCGAGGCGCTGGCACGCACCGGGGTGGGGCACATTCGCCTGATCGATGCCGATGACGTGTGCGTGTCCAACACCAACCGGCAGTTGCCGGCGCTGGCTGGTCAGTACGGTCGCAGCAAGGCCCGCGCGATGGCCGAACGCTGCGTGGCGATCAACCCGGACATCGAAGCCGACGCGGTCGAGGCTTTCCTGACCTCGGGCAATATCGAGACCTTGCTGGGTGAGGAATTCGACCTGGTGATCGATGCCTGCGACAGCTTTCGGGTCAAGGTGGAAACCATCGCCTGGTGCCGTCGGCGCAAGTTGCCGCTGCTGACCGTGGGCGCGGCGGGCGGGCGCACCGACCCAACGCTGGTGCGCGTGCGCGATGTCTCGCGCACCGAGCACGATGCGATGCTGGCGCTGATCCGCAAGAAGCTGCGCAGCGAATTCAATTTTCCCAAGAACCCGCAGCGCTACTTTGGCGTGCCCGCGGTGTATTCGCTGGAAAACGTCAAATACCCGCAGGCCGATGGCAGCGTTTGCGGCATCCGTCCGCAGCTCGATGCCGATGCCACGCTCAAGCTGGATTGCGGGGCAGGGCTGGGCGCGGCCACGCATATCACCGGCACCTTTGCATTCGTGGCAGTGGGCAAGGCGCTGGAGATGTTGCTCAAGCCCAAGCCCAAGGCCGCGGCGCCGGCAGCCGAGGCGGTTGCGGCGTCGTGATGTTGCCTGCGCGCTGTCGTGCTGACCGGGCGCTCGCGCTGATGCGCACGCTGCGCTCAGCGCCGTAGGCCGAACAGGTTGCGTGCGTTGGCCGACGTGAGCGCGGCAATGTGCGCAGGGTCTTGCGCGCGGAGCTGGGCGATGCAGTCCAATACCGTGCGCAGATACGCCGGCTCGTTGCGTTGGCCGCGGTTGCCGGCGTCGGGCTGATCCGGCGCGTCGGTTTCCAGCAGCAGGTGCTGCAGCGGCATGCTGGCGACCAGCCTTCGCAAGCGATTGGCACGCGGGTAGGTCACCGGGCCGCCCAGGCCGATCATGAAATCCAGTTTCCACAACTGCTGCGCCTGCTCGGGGCTGCCGGCAAAGCTGTGCACCACGCCGCGCAGGCCACCTATCGCCTTGATGCGGGCGATGACTTCTTCGGTGGCGCGGCGGGCATGCACGATCAGCGGCAGGTCGAAGCGCTTGGCCAACTGCAGCTGAGCATCGAAATAGGCGCGCTGCGCCTGCGCATCCAATCCGTCGACGAAAAAGTCCAGGCCGCATTCGCCGATCGCGCAGGGCCGCTCGCGTTCGATCCACTCGGCCAGCAGCTCCAGGTGTTCGGGGCGGTGCTGGTCCAGAAACAGTGGGTGCAGGCCATAAGCGGGGTAGAGACCAGGCGCCTGATCGCAGACCGCACGCAGGCCCGGCCAGCTGGCAGCAGTGATCGCCGGTACCACTTGCTGCATGACGCCCGCGGCGCGCGCGCGCGCGATCACCGCCGCGCGATCGTGGTCGAACTCGCCTGCATCCAGATGGCAATGGCTGTCGATCAACTGCATCAGTCGCGGCGCGCCGGTGCCGGCATCGGCGCCTTGCGGGTTTTCCAGTTGGCCAGCAGCAGCGTGGTCAGGCCGAACAGCACTTCGTCCAGGAACGGGATCGGGTCCGGCATCACCACGTCGATCAGAAACAGCGCCGCAGCCAACTTGAACAAGGTGGGATAGCGCAGCGTGCTGGCCCAGTCCAGCGCGCGTGCGGTCAAGGGATTTCGCATGCGAATGCTCCGGCTGTTAGAGATGCATGAAGTAACCGCTAGCTGAACTTAACCGTCGTGTTCATGAGCGAGCGCCTTTTCGTTCAGGGTTCCCATGCTGGAATCACGGCCGTCAACAACGCGGTGCGTCCGCAGGGAGCTGGTAATGAAGAGCAATACGACAACTATACTGGTCGCTGCTGGTGCCTTGCTGGTCGGAGGCGTCGCCACTGCCGCCTTCATGAATAACCGCCCATCGTCCGGCGATTTTGTCGCCAACGGCCAGCCGGCGCCGCGCGGCCTGGAATATGCAGATGTGGTCAAGGTCGCCCCCATCACCCAGCGCGAGCCGCAGTACGCGCAGGTGATCAATAGCAACGCCATTCGCGAAACCACCACCAGTACCTCGCCACGTGAGGTGTGCCGCGATGTCGTGGTGCAGGAGCGTCTGCCCGAGCGCGACGGTAACGTCGGCGGCACCGTGGCCGGTGCGGTCATCGGCGGCCTGATCGGCAATCAGGTCGGTGGCGGCAACGGCCGCAAGCTGGCGACCGCCGCAGGCGCGGTGGGTGGCGGCTTCATCGGTAACCGCATCGACCGCAACCACGTCGGTGGCCGGGTCGTCGATCGCACCGAGCGTCAATGCCATACCGAAAATGCCAACTCGCAGTCCTCGCGCGTGGTGGGCTACGACGTGACCTATCGCAATGCCGACGGCACCACCGGCACCATGCGCATGGACAGCAAGCCGGGCGAACGCATCTCGCTGGGCGACGCCGACAACGTGGTGGCCTATGACGTCACCTACCGCTACGACGGGTTTGAAAAGACCGTGCGCATGAACGACAAGCCCACCAGCGACCGGCTGCCGGTGGTCGATGGCCAACTGGTGACCCAGATGGCATCGACGGCGGGCGATTCCAACGTGCGCCAGGACGGTTTGAGCACCCGGCAGTAACGTGTAAGCCGCCGCGCCGCGCAGTCAGCGCAGCAGTGAGAAAAGAGCCGGCAATGCCGGCTCTTTTCGTTTGCGCCATTGCCGCACGGGTGCACTGCCATGTTCGGCCGGCAACTGGCAGATAATCGAGCTTTCAGCTTGCGATGGAAGCCAACATGCCGGTGCGCCCCGATGACCTGTTCGATGTACGCGCGCTGCTCACCGACGAAGAGCGGGCGGTGCAGGACGCTGTCGCGCGCTTTACCGATACGCGGGTGGTGCCGGCCATCGGCGATGCCTTCGATGCCGGACGCTTTCCGCGCGAGTGGATCCCGGAACTGGCGGAACTGGGGTTGCTGGGCGCCAGCCTGCCGCCGCGCGACGGCGGTGCGGGCCTGGGCGCGGTGTGCTACGGACTGATCTGCCAGGAACTGGAGCGCGGCGACAGCGGCCTGCGCAGCTTCGTCAGCGTGCAATCGTCGTTGTGCATGTACCCCATCCACGCCTACGGCAGCGACGAACAGCGGCAGCGCTGGCTGCCGGAAATGGCCGCCGGCCGGGTCATCGGTTGTTTCGGCCTCAGTGAGGCGCAGGGCGGGTCGGACCCGGCTGCGATGACCACCCGCGCGGTGCGCGAGGGCGATGGCTGGCGCTTGAATGGCGCCAAGCTGTGGATCACCAACGGCAGCATCGCGGGGCTGGCAATCATCTGGGCGCATACCGACGATGGCGTGCGCGGCTTTCTGGTCGAAACCGACAGCGCCGGTTTCAGCGCGCACGACATCAGCCACAAGATGAGCCTGCGTGCGTCGGTCACCTCGGGCCTGTTCCTGGACAATGTGTTCGTGCCCGAGCAGATGCGGTTGCCGCGGGCGGCCGGTTTGAAGGCGCCACTGAGTTGCCTCAACCAGGCACGCTACGGCATTGCCTGGGGGGCGATCGGGGCGGCGGTGGCCTGCCTGCGCGAGGCGCTGGCCTATGCCGGCGAGCGCATCCTGTTCGGCCGGCCGCTGGCCGCCACGCAAAGCGCGCAGATCAAACTGGCCGACATGGCGCGGCGGATTTCCACCGCCCAGCTGCTCGCCTTGCAGCTCGGGCGCTTGAAGGACGCCGGGACGCTGCAGCCGGAGCAGATCTCGCTGGCAAAATGGAATAATTGCCGCATGGCGCTGGATGTGGCGCGCGAATGCCGCGACCTGCTGGGCGCGGCCGGCATCACCACCGAGCATGTGGCGATCCGGCATGCGCTGAACCTGGAATCGGTGATCACCTACGAAGGCACCGAAACCGTGCATCAGCTGGTGGTGGGCCGTGCGCTGACAGGACTCAATGCGTTTTGACGAGGAGTGGGGCTTGATCAGCAGGGATGTGATGCGACGCCTGTGCGGCGTCTTCTGCACGATGTGGTTGTTGGCCGGCGCCGGGATCGTGCCGGCATGGGCCAACGAGGCGCCGCGCATGGCGCCGACGCCGGGCTGGGTGGTGGCAGATGCCGTTCCCGGTAACGTGCCTGGCGCTGCCGGGCTGCGCTATGAACTGGTGTCCGACCAGGTCGATCTGACCGGCCGCGTGCCGCAGGCTTACCGCCGGCTCAGCTACACCGTGCAACGGGCCAAGAGCCTGGAGGAAGCCGGGCAGATTTCCATCGACTACCAGCCGCAGTACCAGCAGCTGGAACTCAACAGCCTGGAGGTCTGGCGCGCCGGCAAGCGCATCGATATGCGCACGCAGGCGCACTACGCCAGATTGCGGCGCGAAAGCGGGCTGGAGAACGGCCTGATCGATGGTGCGCTGACGCTGTCGATCACCTTGCCGGATCTGCGCGTGGGCGATCGCGTTGACTATGGCGTGACCATCAGTGGCAGCAATCCGGTGTTCGGCAAGGGCTATTACGACGTGTTCGAAGCGCGCTACGGCGTGCCGCTGGGCGAGCGCCGGGTACGTGTGCGCTATCGGGCCGACATGCCGCTGCAGTGGCGCATCAGCGCGCCGGGGTTTGGCCGGAACGTGCGCACGCTCGATGGGGTGACGCAACTGGATATCGGGGCCAGCAATATCGCGGCGGTGCAGGAAGAAAAAGACGCGCCCGACGATGTGGACCCGTATGGCGTGATCGAAGTGTCCACCGCCGGCAGTTGGGGTGCGGTGGCGGCCTGGGCGGCGCAGCTGTATCCGCGTGCATTCAACCAGACGCAGGTGGCCGCCAAGATGGCGCAGAGCCTGGGGTTGCGCAGCGACGACCCGCAGGGCGCGTTGTTGCGCGCCGTGGCGTTCGTGCAGGGCGAGATCCGTTACGTCGGCCTGGACATGGGCGAAAACTCGCACGCCCCGCACGCGCCCGAAGTAACGCTGCGCAACCGCTACGGCGACTGCAAGGACAAGGCGACGCTGCTGATCGCACTCTTGCAGCTGGCCGGCATCCGCGCCGAGCCGGTGCTGGTCAACAGCGACAAGGGGCATGGGCTGGAGAAGCGGTTGCCCAGTCCGTACGCCTTCGATCATGTGGTGGTGCGGGCGCATCTGCCGCAGGGCGAGGTGTGGGTGGATGCCACGCGCGATCGCGAAGAGGGCCCGTTGGCCCAGCGGCGGCCACTGCCGTTCGTGCGCGGATTGCCCGTGATTGCAGGGCAGGACACGTTGGTTGAAGTGCCTGCGCCGATGCCTGCGTTGCCGCAGATCGAAGTGAACGAAGAAATCTCCATTTCGCTGCGCAAGCCGCAGCGCTGGGCAAGCTTCACGGTGGACACCATCTATCGCCAGGGCCGCGGCGAGCGTGTCGCCAGCAGCTTCGACGACGATGGTGCGCAGACGGTGGGCGAGCACTATCTGGAATTCATGCAGCAGTACTACACCGCGCTGACTCAGGTGAGCGTGCCAAGCATCGACGCTGCCGACCCGCTGAATGTGCGCACGCACGAAGCCTACCGGCTGGAGTGGCCAGCGAAGGAGGGCGATGAGCTGGGTTTCCCGTTGTTCCAGCTTGGCGAATGGATGGATGCGTTACCGAAAGAGCCGCGCAAGAGCCCGCTGGCACTGCGCGGACCGCGGCTGGCGCGGCAGACCGTGCGCGTGCACAGCGACCCGGCGACCCAGGTGGAGGCAGATACCCAAGTGGTCGCCAATCCGTGGTTCCGCTTTTCGCGCAGCATCGCGATGCGCGAGGGAAAGCTGGTCATCGTGGGCGAGTGGCAGCGCTTCACCGACCGTATTCCGGCCAATGGCGTGGCGCGCGCGGCTGCCGACATGGAACGCGCGCGCGACCTGCTGTACTTCAATCACGATCTCCGGCCGCAGCGGCGCACGCAGCCTCCCGACTGGCGTGCGCTCGGCTACCCGCTGGCCGGCTTGGTGGCCCTGGTGTCGTTGCTGGTGGCGTGCTTTTTCTGGTGGCGCGGCGGTGGCCTGGGCGGAATCATGTTCGATCCACATGCCACCGTGGCCCGGATGCCGCAGCATGCTCGGTTGCGCTGGAGCGCCTGGGCGGTGTTTGCGGCGACCACGCTGCTGTCGGCGTGGGTGTGGCTGCACGCGCTGCCGCTATGGGCCAAGGCCGGTGGGGTCATTGTCGTGGTTGCAATCGCCTTGCTGGGATGCGTGCTGCTCACGCAGATCCTGCGGTGGATGGGCAGCGGCGCCCAGCTTGGGCAGGTGTTGCCGGCGATGGCCGGCTGCGCCTTGCCGTGGCTGGTATGCCTGCTGGCGGCCGTGGTCGCGCTCAAGGGCCAGGTTGCATTGCTGCGCACCGGCGCGACCGATCCGGCCGGCATGGCGCAACTGGCGACATGCATCTTGCTGCTGATGCTGGGGGCGCTGTGGTGGTCGGTCTGCTCGGTGCAGGCCGTTGCCGCCGCTGCCGGCTGTGCGCGCACGCGTGCGTTCGGCGCCTGGGCGCTGACGGTGGCGGCACTGGGCATCCTGATCGCGGTGTTGAGTGTGCCGGTGGCGGTGGTGGCCTTGGCCTGACGCAGGTCGGCGCGGCAGTGCACGCAACCCTGGCATCGGTGCGCCGCTGCTGCGTGCAGGGCTTTGCAAAGGCACGCGGGGCTGTGACACTGCCAGCCCCCTCGTTGCTGCCGCGGAGCCAGCCAGATGTCGAGCGTGCGTCCCCCGTTGACCGTCCATGGCATGTCCAGTTCCGGCAATTGCTACAAGGTGCGCCTGCTGCTGGAACAGTTGGGCAGCCGCTATCACTGGGTCGAGGTGGACAGCGTGGCCGGGCAGACCCGCACGCCCGAATATCTGGCCAAGAACCCCAACGGCAAGGTGCCGATGGTCGAGCGCGACGATGGCCGCGTGTTGACCGAATCCAACGCGATCCTGTTCTGGCTGGCCGAAGGCACGCCGTATCTGCCCACCGATGCGTGGCAGCGCGCGCAGGCATTGAGCTGGATGTTCTTCGAGCAATACAGCCATGAGCCATATGTGGCAGTGGCGCGGTTCATCAGCCTGTGGACGCCGCGCGATGCCGCACGCCGCGCCGATTTGCCGCAGCTGCGCGCGCGGGGCGAGCAGGCGCTGGCGGTGATGGAGCAGCATCTGCAGCAGCACACCTGGTTCACCGGCAGCGACTACGGCATCGCCGATATCGCACTGTTTGCCTACACCCATTGCGCCGAAGACGGCGGTTTCGATCTGGAGCGCTTGCCCGCGATTGGTGCGTGGATACAACGCGTGCAGGGCTTACCGCGTTTCGTGCCGATGCCGGCAGCTGCATCGGTGGCGGCATGAGCTGTCTGCGCGATCTGCACGTGGCTGATGGCCATACCGCTGCGTGCCGGGCAGACGCTTGTCTCTGCTCTCTTGCATCGCCATCGCCATCGTCATCGCCATTCGCCGTGCGCCTGCTTGCGCGGATCCAAGGCGTCACGCGTGCCTGCGCCGCCCGTTTACCCGTGGCCGGCCGGCAGGAGCGCTGACGATGTGCGGATTGGCAGGAATGTTGCTGGCCTCGCCGCGCCTGCATGGCGAACAGCTCGATGCGCTGGTGCGGCCGATGGGGGCCGCCTTGCGCCACCGCGGCCCCGACGATGCCGGCACCTGGTGCGATGCACAGGCCGGCGTAGCGCTGGCGCATCAGCGCTTGAGCATTCTGGACCTGTCGCCGCTCGGCCATCAGCCGATGCGCTCGGCAGACGGCCGCTACGTGCTGGCCTACAACGGCGAGGTCTATAACTTCGCGCAGTTGCGCGCAGCGCTGTCCGCGCTTGGGCATCGCTTCCGCGGCCACTCCGATACCGAAGTGCTGCTGGCGGCCGTGGTGGAGTGGGGCCTGGACGAGACGTTGACCCGCTGCAACGGCATGTTCGCCATTGCGTTGTGGGACGAGCGCGACAACTGCCTGTTCCTGGCCCGCGACCGCGTCGGCAAGAAGCCGCTGTACTACGGGTGGGCCGGCGACACCTTGGTGTTCGGTTCCGAACTCAAGGCCTTGTGGCAGCATCCGGATTTCGACAACGGCGTGGATCGCGATGCGCTCACGCTGCTGCTGCGGCTGGGCTATATCCCGGCGCCGGCCTGCATCCACGAGCATACCTTCAAGCTGATGCCCGGCCGCGTGCTGCGCATGGATGCACAAGCCGTTGCAGCCGGCGCGGCCGCGCATCGTCCCGATCAGGCGCAGCAACCGTTCTGGAACGCCCGCGAGGCGATGCAGCGCGCGCTGGCGACGCCGTTCACCGGTACCGACGCGCAGGCCGAAGAGCAGTTGGATAGCGTGCTGCGCGATGCGGTGGCCTTGCGCATGGTGGCCGATGTGCCGGTAGGCGTGTTTCTCTCCGGCGGCACCGACTCGTCCATCATCACTGCGATGATGCAGGCACAAAGCGCGCAGCCGGTGCACACCTTCAGCATCGGCTTCGAAGGCTCGCATCACGACGAAGCGCCGCTGGCGCGCGAAGTGGCCACGCATCTGCGCACCGACCACACCGAACTGTATGTCAGCGGCGCCGATGCGCTGGCAGTGGTGCCGGGCCTGCCGGACATGTTCGACGAACCCTTCGCCGATGCCTCGCAAGTGCCGACGGCGTTGGTCGCACGGCTGGCGCGCGGCGGGGTCACGGTGGCGCTGTCAGGCGATGGTGGCGACGAATTGTTCTTCGGCTATGGACGGTATCAGCGCGCACTGCGCAATTGGCGCATGCATGGCCTGGTGCCGGGCCCGCTGCGTCGCCTGATGGCGGTGGCAGCGCGTCGCAATGGCGAATCTTCGCGCACTGGCGGCCTGGCCGCGCTGGTGGCCGAGGCCGGTGCACGTGGCATCGGCGACATCTACCGCAACCGCATTTCGCGCTGGCGCGATCCGGCCGCGGTGGTGCTCGGTGCCACCGAGCCCGACAGTTTCTACAGCCTGGCCGACCCGCTGCATGGGTCCGGCACCCCGGCCGATGCGATGATGCTGGCCGATTTTGCCGCCTACCTGCCGGACGATCTGCTGTGCAAGGTGGACCGCACCACCATGGCGGTGGGGCTGGAAGCGCGCGCGCCGCTGCTGGACTGGCGCGTGGCCGAATTCGCGTGGTCGCTGCCGCTGTCGCTGAAATATCGCGATGGAGTGAGCAAGTATCTGCTCAAGCGCGTGCTGTGCCGCTACCTGCCGGACGCAATGGTGTACCGCGGCAAGCGCGGCTTCGGCGCCCCGGTCAGCGCATGGCTGCGTGGCGACCTGCACGGCTGGGCGGACGATCTGCTGGCGCACGGCGCCCTGCAGCGCGAAGGCGTGTTCGCCGCCGACAGCGTGGCCCGCCTGTGGCGCGACTTCAACGGTGGCGAGCGCAAATGGCATACGCATCTATGGACGGTGCTGATGTTCCAGGCATGGCAGGCACACTGGCGCGAACAGCGTGCGGCCGTGGTGCGCTGACACCTGTAGGTTGTGGTCTGCACACGGGCCGGCGTGGGCGAAATCCCCTCTGGACGGTGCCGCGCTCGCGTGCACGCACCGCCGCTTGCGCTACAGACGCCGGCGGCGTTTCACCGGCCCTGAGCATCCGGCTGGGTAGGGTGGGGCCCTGTTTCCACGGAGCATTCCCCATGAGCAAGCTCACCATTGCCGTGCTGGTCGGCAGCCTGCGCGCCGAGTCGTATAACCGCCAGCTGGCACGCGCGCTGGAGCACCTGGCCGGCGACAAGGCCGTGTTCGAGTACCTGGAGATCGGCGATATCCCGCTCTACAACCAGGACCGCGACGGCGATTATCCCGCCGAAGGCACGCGGCTGAAGCAGCAGATCCGCGCTGCCGATGCGGTGCTGTTTGTCACCCCCGAATACAACCGCTCCATTCCCGGCGTGCTCAAGAACGCCATCGACACCGGCTCGCGTCCCTACGGCGATAGCGCGTTTGCCGGCAAGCCGGCGGCGGTGGTGGGCATCTCGGTCGGCGCGATCGGTACTGCCACCGCGCAGCAGCATTTGCGTAACGTGCTGGCGTATCTGGATATGCAGGTGCTTGGCCAGCCGGAAGTGTTCCTGCAATACAAGGACGGCCTGTTCGGGCCCGACGACCAGATCGCCAACGCCGACAGCCGCAAGTTCCTGCAGGGCTTCATCGACCAGTTCCTGGGCCTGATCGGGCACCTCAAGCGCTGAGTTGACCACAGCGGCGCCGCGCGTCAATGCGGCGCCCCGTTGGGCCCTGGGCGAGGGCGGAAACCCAAGCGGCGCAAGGGTCTCGGCATCTGCGACGGCCGGCGCGTAGCACGTGGATGCACCGGCTATACACCAGTTATCCACAGAGTTGTGCATGGTCGCCGGCCGCGCCGATGACTATGCTTCCTGCCCTCGTCTCCCCGCGTCAGGTTTGTTTGTCCATGTCCGCTCGTCCTGGTTTCCGTTCCAAGCGCAGTCGCGATCGCGACGACGACGATTACGATCGTCCCGAGCCGCGTCTGGACCAGTTGCGGGTACCGCCGCATTCGGTCGAGGCCGAGCAGGCGGTGTTGGGTGGCCTGATGCTGGCGCCGGACGCGTTCGACCGCGTCAACGACCAGCTCACCGAAAACGACTTCTACCGGCGCGACCATCGGCTGATCTACCGCGCGATTCGCGAACTGAACGAGAAGGACCGTCCGTTCGACGCAGTGACCCTGGGCGAATGGTTCGAGTCGCAGGGCAAGCTGGAGCAGGTGGGCGATGGTGCGTACCTGATCGAGCTGGCCAGCACCACACCGTCGGCGGCCAACATCGCCGCGTATGCGGAAATCGTGCGCGACAAGGCAGTGCTGCGGCAGTTGATCGAGGTGGGCACCAACATCGTCAACGACGGCTTTCAGCCGGAAGGGCGCGACAGCGTCGAGTTGCTGTCCTCGGCCGAAAAGGCCGTGTTCAAGATCGCCGAAGCCGGCGCGCGCGGGCGCACCGATTTCGTGGCCATGCCCGGGGCATTGAAGGATGCCTTCGAAGAGCTGCGCAACCGCTTCGAAAACGGCGGCAACATCACTGGCTTGCCGACCGGCTACACCGATTTCGATGCGATGACCGCCGGCCTGCAGCCGACCGACCTGATCATCCTGGCGGCGCGTCCGGCGATGGGCAAGACCACCTTTGCGCTGAACATCGCCGAATACGCCGCGATCAAGTCCAAGAAGGGCGTGGCGGTGTTTTCGATGGAAATGTCGGCCTCGCAGTTGGCCATGCGCCTGATTTCCTCCAATGGCCGCATCAATGCGCAGCGCCTGCGTACCGGTGCGCTGGAAGACGAGGATTGGGCGCGCGTGACCGGCGCGATCAAGATGCTCAAGGAAACCAAGATCTTCATCGACGACACCCCGGGCGTGTCGCCGGAAGTGCTGCGTTCCAAGTGCCGCCGGCTCAAGCGCGAACACGACCTGGGCCTGATCGTCATCGACTACCTGCAGCTGATGTCGGTGCCGGGCAACAGCGAAAACCGCGCGACCGAAATTTCGGAAATCTCGCGCTCGCTGAAAGGCCTGGCCAAGGAGCTCAACGTGCCGGTGATTGCGTTGTCGCAGCTCAACCGCTCGTTGGAAACGCGCACCGACAAGCGCCCGGTGATGGCGGACTTGCGCGAGTCGGGCGCTATCGAGCAGGACGCGGACATGATCGTCTTCATCTACCGCGACGATTACTACAACAAGGAAAATTCGCCGGACAAGGGCCTGGCCGAAATCATCATCGGCAAGCACCGCGGCGGACCGACCGGCTCGTGCAAGCTGAAGTTCTTCGGCGAGTACACCCGCTTCGACAACCTGGCGCACGACTCGGTGGGCAGTTTCGAGTAAGCGCTGCCGGGGAACGGCCGGGTGGTCATCCACCGCCCGGCATCGCGCCATCGTTGCGCCCGCTGGCTTATGCTGCGCAGCCTCACCGTTTGCTGCCGAGCTCGTATGTCATACGCCATCGTCTGGTTCCGTCGCGATCTGCGTCTGGAAGACAACCCGGCCTTGCGCGCCGCACTCGATGCTGGGCATCACCCGATTCCGTTGTACATCGATGCGCCGCACGAAGAGGGCGAATGGACGCCTGGCGCCGCGTCGCGCACCTGGCGGCATCGTTCGCTTGCAGCGCTGGACGGTGCCCTGCGCGCGCTCGGCAGCGGCCTGGTCATTCGCTCCGGCAACAGCGCGCAGGTGCTCGATGAGGTGATCGCGCAGACCGGTGCGGTGGCGGTGTACTGGAACCGCAAATACGAGCCGGCCACGCAGCCGCGCGACGCGCAGATCAAGCGCGACCTGCGCGAGCGCGGCATCGAGGTGCAGAGCTGCAATGCCGCGCTGCTATTCGAACCGTGGCAGTTGTCCACGCAGCAGGGCGGCCCCTACAAGGTGTTTACCCCGTTCTGGCGCAATGCGCTGACGCAGCTGCAATTGCCCGCCGCCATGGATGCGCCGCGTCGCCTGCCGCCGCTGCCTGCGAGCTTGAAGACCGATGCGCTCGACACGCTGCAGTTGGTACCAGGCTTGCAGTGGGACCAGGGCTTCTGGGAGCACTGGCAGCCCGGCGAAGCCGGCGCGCACGAAATGCTGGAGATCTTTATCGACGGCGCGTTGTCGGGATATCGCGAAAACCGCGATCGCCCCGATCGCGTCGGCACCTCGCAACTGTCGCCGCATCTGCACTTCGGCGAGATTGCGCCGTGGCGGATTGCCAGTACCCTGGAGGCGCATCGCACTGCGCGCAATGGCGCGGAAATCGATGGCTATATCCGGCAGCTGGGCTGGCGCGACTTTGCGTATCACCTGCTGCATCACTTCCCGGACACCACCAACCAGAATCTCAACCCGCGCTTTGCAGGATTCGATTGGGCAACGGTCGATCCGGTTGCATTGCAGGCCTGGCAACGCGGCCGCACCGGCATTCCGATCGTCGATGCCGGCATGCGTCAGCTCTGGCATACCGGCTGGATGCACAACCGCGTGCGCATGATCGTCGCCAGTTTTTTGTGCAAGCATCTGCGTATCCACTGGATCGAAGGCGCGCGCTGGTTCTGGGACACGCTGGTCGATGCGGACCTGGCCAACAACACGCTTGGCTGGCAGTGGGTGGCCGGTACCGGCGCCGATGCGGCGCCCTATTTCCGCGTGTTCAATCCGGTGACGCAGGCAGAAAAATTCGACCCGCATGCGGCATACATCACGCGCTGGGTGCCCGAGCTGGGCAAGCTCGCGGTGAAGGAACGCTTCGCGCCATGGTTGCATCCGTTGTCGCTGGCTCGCTTTGCAACGGAGTATCCGCGCAATCCGATCATCGGCTTGGCCGAGGGCCGCGATGCGGCGTTGGCCGCGTATGCGAAATCGCGCGCCTAGTCGCTGCTGATCGATGCGCGTGTGCCTGTTTCTGGACGGTGCTCGCAACGCTGTCTGATGAGCGAAACAGGGCATGGAATGCGCCCTGTGTACTGCCGTGCGCTGGCTCATGTGACGGCGCACGTGCACGCGTCATCGCCGAAAACGTTTTCCTGAATGGCACACCCGTTACACGTGGGTTGCGGCAGTTTTCATCATGCGCCAGTCGCGTGGGCCTGTTTATCCTCGCGCACACGATTGAGCGCCGGATGGTCCGGCCATAGGAGAGCACCATGTCCCCAGCAGCCACCAAGAGTCTTGCCGTTGCATTGGCCAGCGCCATTGCGCTGTCCGCTTGCGCCACCGGCGGCTCGTATGTGCAGCGCGACCAATACGGCGAGCAGACGCAACAGCAGAATCGGACCGGCCGTAACGCGCTGATCGGTACGGCCATTGGTGTGGCTGCAGGCCTGCTCACCGGCGACAGCGCTACCGAGCGTCGTCAGCACGCCATGGTCGGCGCCGGCATCGGTGCACTGAGCGGTGCGGCAATCGGCCAGTACCAGGATCGCCAGGAGCGCGCACTGCGTGAGCGCACCGCCAACACCGGGATCGAAGTGCAGCGCCAGGGCGACAACATCACCCTGAACCTGCCCGACGGCATCACCTTCGACTTCGGCAAGTCTGCATTGAAGCCACAGTTCTACAGCGCGCTCAATGGCGTGGCGTCTACCCTGCGCGAGTACAGCCAGACCATGGTGGAAGTGGTCGGTCATACCGACAGCGTCGGCAGCGACGCGGTCAACCAGCGTCTGTCCGAAGAACGCGCCGGCGCGGTCGCACAATATCTGACCGCACAAGGCGTGCAGCGTGAGCGCATGGAAACCATGGGCGCCGGCAAGCGTTACCCGATCGCCGATAACAGCACCGATGCCGGCCGCGCACAGAACCGCCGCGTCGAAATCCGCCTGATCCCGCTGCGTGCGGAAGGCACGGCCAGCAACGCCGGCATGCGTTGATGGGATGCAGTGAATCGTGGCGGGTCGGATGACTCACCCGCGATGTACTGATGTACGCAAAACAGGCCGCGAAAGCGGCCTGTTTTTTGCTGCATGGTGTGATCAAGAGCAGCTAATCAATCGCTTGAGCTTAGAACGGCTGGTCTGCACGCTTTGAGGTCTCGATCTTTCTCACGTCATCGGCGCGAATGTGTCGGCGTAACTGTGGAACTTCAAAGCGCGGATCTGAGTGTTGCTACAGGGCCCTTGCCCGCCCACCATCGCGGGACACGCTGCAAGTACATCCATGTAAGCTCCGTGGCGGCATCCATGCCGCCAAGGGTCCCGCGACGGTGAGCGGGCAAGGACCAGTCGAGTTGGTCGCTGTATTTGTGCAAGCGATAGATGCGTTCGCTAGCGATTTAAGGAGGCGCGGCTAGCTCGCAGTGCTCAGGCGAGAAGGTATCTCCACCACCTTTCCTACGATGGGCCGCTTTCCGAGCGACCGACCAACGTTCTGGCGCGGTGTCCTCGCCGCTTGCGGAACCGTTGGCGGCATGGATGCCGCCATCGAGCCCCCATGGATGGGTTGACGACGCGTCCCGCGAGCGGCGAGGGCACCGCGCGCGACCGAGTCGGCTTTGCGCTCATCGGGTGATCGCATCCGACGACGCCACGACGGACGTCTCGATCTTTCCCAACTCACCGCTGACGGCAGTGAGATCATCTGCAAAGCGACCGAGCTGTCGTCGGCGTACGCGTGTGGTGACAGAGATGCATTCACTGAGTTGCATCGATGAACTTATGGCCTGCGCCAGACGGCAACCACCGCCGGCGCAGTCGATCCGGCACTACGCCGTGACGTTTTCCAGGATTCGCTTGCCTTCGGCACGCAATTCCGCGTCTGCGCCCACTTCGACTTTCGCATCGTTGTCGGCCTTTTGTGCGGCCAGGCGGGCAGGGCACTGCGCCATCATGTAATCCGCATCGAAATTCATGCGCGTCACCAAAAAGTCCACGAACGCCCGCACTTTCGGCGACACCAATCGGCCGCCGGCGAACACCGCGTTGAAGTCCACCTCAGGCCCGGTCCAACCGGCCAGTACGCGACGCACCAGGCCCGATTGCACGAACGGTTTGGCCATCACATCGCCAGTCAGCAACAGGCCTTCGCCGCACAACACCGCACCGTTGAGCGCGGCCGGATCGTTGGCCACCATCAGCGGATTGACCGGGAAATCGCGTACATCGCTGCCGTCGCTGAGCGACCAGAAAAAGCGGTTGTTGTGCACGTTGCGGTTCTTGCGCAAGGCGAGCGTGCGATGGAATTGCAATTCGTCCGGATGCAGCGGCTCGCCATAGCGTTCGATGTAGGAGGGGCTGGCGAACACCTGGGTGCGCAAGCTGCCGAGCTTGCGCGCCACCAGATTGGAGTCGGGCAGCGCGCCAACGCGCAATGCCAGATCGGCTTCACCGCCGATCAGGTCCAGCTTCTCGTTGCCCAGATGCATGTCCAGCTGGATTTCCGGGTATTGCGCGTGGAATTCGCCCAGCAACGGCGCGATCCAGGTAATGCCCAGCGAATACGGCACGGTAAAACGCAGCCAGCCACGCGGGCCCGATTGCAGCTGTCCCACCGCGCTTTCGGCTTCTTCCAGTTCGCGCGCGATGCGCTGGCAATGTTCGTGGTACACCGAGCCGGCTTCGGTCAGGCCGATGCGGCGGGTAGTTCGATGCAATAGGCGCGCACCCAACCGGGTTTCCAGTTCCTGCACCTTGCGGCTGACGGTGGTCTTGGGCAGGCCAAGCGCATTGGCGGCGGCGATGAAGCTACCTTGTTCGACCACCTTGACGAAGATCAAGGTGTCGTTGAGATCGTGAGTCATGGGATGCCTTCCGGGGGGCAGGAGGGATTAGACCGCTTGCGGGACGATTATTCCCCTAAATCCGGACTAATCAAGTGCTGCTTTGAAGCCTAACTTATGCGGCATCCCCTCCATGCAGGAGCACGGCCATGTGGTTGTGCAACGTTTTCGGCGTGTCTTCCAGTCAGCGCAGTGCAATCGAAAGCGCCTTCGATCCGGTCGTTTCCACGGAAAAACGGTCGTACGACAGTGCCTTGCGCGAATTCTCCAGCTCGCCACGGCGGCAGGCTGGCGGCGCGCCTGCGCAGCGGACTGGACTGCAGGCGCGCTGGGCGCGCCGTGGAATTATCCCGATCTCGGGAGCGAAAATCCCATGAGCGGGATGGTTCAATCCGAGACGGCCGTCATTGGCGGCGCGGGCAACGTGGGCATGGGCATCGTCTCTGCATTGCTGGACGCCGGTATGCCAACGGTGGTGATTGGGCGCGACGCCGCCAAGCTGGATGCACTGCGTGCGCAGCACGGTCATTCCCCGCTGCTGGACATCGTGCAGGGATCGGTGGCCGACGATGCATCTGCGCAGCGCCTGGCCACCGAACTGGCCCAGCGGCAACGACCGCTGGGCGCGGTGATCGCCAGCCTGGGCAGCCCGCCCAAGGCTGGGCGGCTGGTGGATCGGCCGGTGGCCGCCCTGCGTCGTCGCCTGGAGCGCGACGTGCTGCCGCATCTGGCTGCCGCCCGTCACCTGCTGCCGCTGCTGGCCGAGGCCGACGGCGGCGGCCGCTATCTGCTGCTTGGTAGTCCGTGCGCGCTGCGCGCCTGGTCGGCGCATGGCGATCGTTCGGTTGCGGCCTCAGCCACCCGCATGCTTGCCCAGGTGTTGCACGAGGAAGCCAAGCCGTTGGGCGTCCGCGTGCAGTTGCTCTCGGTCGAGCAGCCGGTCTGCACGCCCGGCCGCGTCAAGGACGCCTGTCCGGAATGGATCCGCGCCGTGGACGTCGGCCGCGCCGCTGTTTCCCTGATTGCCGGGCCTGGCCAGCCCGGACAAGCCATCGTGACCGTGAGTCGTCGCCCGCCGGCCGCACCGTCGGCCAGCCGGCTGGCCGGTCTGCAATTTCCCATCCCCACCCGAGAGATTTCCCCATGACCACGAACGCCACCCCGTTCCGTTTTCCCTTGCGTACCGTGTTGGCGGGCGCCGTGCTTGCGGTCGTGCTCGCCGGCTGCGGCAGCAAGGCCGCCGAGACCGGCGCACCGCCGCCGCCCAGCGTCAGCGTCGCGCCGGTGTTGATGAAGCAGATCAGCCAGTGGGACGAATTCAGCGGCCGCATCGAGCCGGTGGAAAGCGTGGAACTGCGTCCGCGCGTGTCCGGCTATATCGACAAGGTCAACTACACCGAAGGTGCAGAGGTGAAGAAGGGCGATGTGCTCTTCACCATCGATGAGCGCAGCTACCGCGCCGAGTTCGCGCGTGCCAACGCGGCGCTGGTGCGTGCCCGCACCCAGGCCACGCTGGCACGTAGCGAAGCCACGCGCGCACGCAAATTGTCCGAGCAGCAGGCCATCTCCACCGAAACCTGGGAGCAGCGCCGCGCCGCCGCCGATCAGGCCGATGCCGACCTGCAGGCCGCCCAGGCCGCGGTGGACACCGCCAGGCTCAACCTGGATTGGACGCGCGTGCGCGCTCCCATCGACGGCCGCGCCGGGCGTGCGATGGTCACCGCCGGCAACCTGGTCACGGCCGGCGACAGCGCCAGCGTGCTGACCACCCTGGTGTCGCTGGACAAGGTATTCGTCTACTTCGATGCCGACGAAGGCACCTTCCTGCGCTATTCGCAGATGGCCCGCAACGGCGAGCGCCCGGACGAACGTGGCGGCGAGTTGCCGGTGCGGATCGGGCTGGTCGGCGAGCAGGGCTTCCCGCACACCGGTCGCGTGGATTTCCTGGACAACCAGGTGACCCGCAGCACTGGCACCATCCGCGTCCGCGCGGTACTGGACAACGCGCAACGGCAATTCACGCCGGGGTTGTATGCGCACGTGCAGTTGCTGGGCAGCGGCCAGTTCAAGGCCATGCTGGTCGACGAAAAGGCCGTGCTCACCGACCAGGACCGCAAGTATGTGTACGTGGTGGACAAGGACGGCAAGGCGCAGCGCCGCGATGTGGAGCTCGGCCGCAGTGCCGATGGTCTGCGCATCGTGCGTAGCGGCCTGGCCGCCGGCGACCGCGTGGTGGTCGATGGCGTGCAGAAGATCTTCATGCCCGGCATGCCGGTGGACGCCAAGACCGTGGCCATGGCGCCGGCGGCGGACAAGCGCACCGCTTCCAACTAGGGATCGCCAACGCGCGTTGCGCGCTGTCGCGCCTGCCTGGCGACAGCGCACCACCTGCAATGGCTGTACTGCTGTATCGCTGCATCACAGCTCATGACTGCCGGCCTCGTCATCAGGCCGGCCCGGGGCCGCTGTGCCGCGCCGCCATCCGGCGGCAACCTCTTTCAGGACCATCCCAATGGACTTTTCCCGTTTTTTCATCGACCGGCCGATCTTTGCCGCGGTGCTGTCGATCATCATCTTCGCGGCCGGCCTGATCGCCATGCCGCTGCTGCCGATCAGCGAATACCCAGAAGTGGTGCCGCCGAGCGTGCAGGTGCGCGCGGTGTATCCGGGCGCCAACCCCAAGGTCATCGCCGAGACCGTTGCCACGCCGCTTGAGGAAGCCATCAACGGCGTGGAAAACATGATGTACATGAAGTCGGTGGCCGGCTCGGACGGCGTGCTGGTGGTCACCGTGACCTTCAAGCCCGGCACCGATCCGGACCAGGCGCAGGTGCAGGTGCAGAACCGCGTCAGCCAGGCGCAGGCGCGTCTGCCCGAGGACGTGCGTCGCCAGGGCGTGACCACACAGAAGCAATCGCCGACGCTGACCATGGTCGTGCATCTGACCTCGCCCAAGGGCAAGTACAACTCGCTGTACCTGAGCAACTACGCCACCTTGAAGGTCAAGGACGAGCTGTCGCGCCTGCCGGGCGTGGGACAGATCCAGATCTTCGGTGCCGGCGACTACGCCATGCGCATCTGGTTGAACCCGGACAAGGTGGCCGCACGCGGGCTCACCGCCAGCGATGTGGTCGCCGCCATCCGCGAGCAGAACGTGCAGGTCTCCGCCGGCCAGCTCGGCGCGGAACCCATGCCCAACAAGAGCGATTTCCTGCTCTCGATCAATGCGCAGGGCCGCCTCACCACCGAAGAAGAGTTCGGCAACATCGTCATCCGCAGCGGCAACAGCGGCGAGATCGTGCGCCTGAGCGACGTGGCGCGCCTGGAGCTGGGCGCCGGCAACTACACCCTGCGGTCGCAGCTGGACAACCAGAACGCGGTGGGCATGGGCGTGTTCCAGTCGCCCGGTGCCAACGCGATCGAATTGTCCGATGCGGTGCGCGCCAAGATGGCCGAACTGGAAAAGCAGTTCCCGCAGGACATGGCATGGTCGGCCGCGTACGACCCAACCGTGTTCGTGCGCGATTCGATCAGCGCGGTGGTGCACACGCTGCTGGAAGCGGTGCTGCTGGTGGTGCTGGTGGTGATCCTGTTCCTGCAGACCTGGCGCGCTTCGATCATTCCGTTGCTGGCGGTACCGGTGTCGGTGGTCGGTACGTTCGCTGCGTTGTACCTGCTGGGCTTTTCGATCAATACGCTGAGCCTGTTCGGTTTGGTGCTGGCGATCGGCATCGTGGTCGACGATGCGATCGTGGTGGTGGAAAACGTCGAGCGCAACATCGAAGAAGGCCTGAGCCCATTGGCGGCTGCCCATCAGGCCATGCGCGAAGTGTCCGGGCCGATCATCGCCATCGCGCTGGTGCTGTGCGCGGTGTTCGTGCCGATGGCGTTCCTGTCGGGCGTGACCGGCCAGTTCTACAAGCAGTTCGCGGTGACCATCGCCATTTCCACGGTGATTTCGGCGATCAACTCGCTGACCTTGTCGCCGGCGCTGGCGGCGATGCTGCTCAAGTCGCACGACGCGCCCAAGGATGGTCCGTCGCGGTTGATCGACCGTTTGTTCGGCTGGTTGTTCCGCCCGTTCAATCGTTTCTTCAACACCAGCTCGCACAAGTACCAAGGCGCGGTGTCGCGTGCGCTGGGCAAGCGGGGTGCGGTGTTCGTGGTCTACCTGCTGCTGTTGGTCGGTACCGGTTTCATGTTCAAGCTGGTGCCGGGCGGCTTCATTCCGACCCAGGACAAGCTGTATCTGATTGCGGGCACCAAACTGCCGGAAGGGTCGTCGCTGGAGCGCACCAATGAGGTGATCCGCCAGATCACCCAGATCGCGCTGCAGACCGACGGTGTGGATCACGCAATCGCGTTCCCGGGCCTGAACCCGCTGCAGTTCACCAATACGCCCAATACCGGCACGGTGTTCCTGACGCTCAAGCCGTTCAGTCAGCGCAGCCGCACCGCCGCGCAGATCAATGCGGAAATCAACGCACGCATCAGCCAGATCCAGCAGGGCTTCGCGTTCGCCTTCATGCCGCCACCGATTCTTGGCTTGGGCCAGGGCTCGGGCTACTCGCTGTACATCCAGGACCGTGCCGGCCTGGGCTATGGCCAGTTGCAGAGTGCGGTGAATGCGATGTCCGGTGCGATCTCGCAAACGCCGGGCATGCAGTTCCCGATCGGTACCTACCAGGCCAACGTGCCGCAGCTCGATGCCAAGGTCGACCGCGACAAGGCCAAGGCGCAGGGCGTGCCGCTGACCAATCTGTTCGACACGCTGCAGACCTATCTAGGTTCGTCCTACATCAACGACTTCAATCGCTTCGGTCGCACCTATCAGGTGATCGCCCAGGCCGATGGACAGTTCCGCGATAGCGTGGAAGACATCGCCAACCTGCGCACGCGCAACGCCAACGGCGACATGGTGCCGATCGGCAGCATGGTCATGCTGGGCCAGACCTACGGCCCGGACCCGGTGATCCGCTACAACGGCTACCCGGCCGCCGACCTCATCGGCGAAGCGGACCCGCGCGTGCTGTCGTCCACCGAGGCCATGCAGAAGCTGTCCAGCATGGCGCCGCAGGTGCTGCCCAACGGCATGAACATCGAGTGGACCGACCTGAGTTATCAGCAGTCCACGCAAGGCAACTCGGCGTTGATCGTGTTCCCGATGGCGGTGTTGCTGGCGTTCCTGGTATTGGCTGCGCTGTACGAAAGCTGGACCCTGCCGCTGGCAGTGATCCTGATCGTGCCGATGACCTTGCTGTCTGCGCTGTTCGGTGTGTGGCTCACCAATGGCGACAACAACGTGTTCGTGCAGGTGGGTCTGGTGGTGTTGATGGGCCTGGCGTGCAAGAACGCGATCCTGATCGTGGAGTTCGCCCGGGAACTGGAAATGCACGGCAAGGGCATTGTCGAAGCCGCACTGGAAGCCTGCCGCCTGCGCCTGCGTCCGATCGTGATGACCTCCATCGCCTTCATCGCCGGCACGGTGCCGCTGGTGTTCGGCCATGGTGCCGGCGCCGAAGTGCGCTCGGTCACCGGCATCACGGTGTTCGCCGGCATGCTGGGTGTGACCTTGTTCGGCCTGTTCCTGACTCCGGTGTTCTACGTGGCGCTGCGCAAGTGGGTCACCCGTCGCGGTCCCGCGACACCGCCCGCGGTTGCCCACGATCACGCGCACGTCAACGCCTAAGCGCGCGTCGCTTCCCCCTACATACATTCGAAGGATTTACACATGAGCAACACCAAGATCGCATTGGTCACCGGCGCAACCCGCGGCATCGGCCTGGAGACCGTTCGGCAATTGGCTACCGCCGGCGTGCACACGCTGCTGGCCGGCCGCAAGCGCGACGACGCCGTGGCCGCGGCCCTCAAGTTGCAGGCCGAAGGCCTGCCGGTGGAGGCCATCCAGCTCGACGTCAACGACGACATCAGCATTGCTGCCGCGGTGGGCACGGTGGAGCAGCGCCATGGTCATCTGGACATCCTGATCAACAACGCCGGCATCATGATCGAGGACATGCAGCGCACCCCGTCGCAGCAGAGCCTGGAGGTGTGGAAGCGCACCTTCGACACCAATCTGTTCGCGGTGGTCGAGGTGACCAAGGCCTTCCTGCCGCTGCTGCGTCGTTCGCTGGCCGGGCGTATCGTCAACGTGTCGAGCATCCTCGGTTCGCTGACCTTGCACAGCCAGCCCGGCTCGCCGATCTACGACTTCAAGATTCCTGCTTACGACGCGTCCAAGAGCGCGTTGAACAGCTGGACGGTGCATCTGGCCTACGAATTGCGCGACACAGCCATCAAGGTCAACACGGTGCATCCGGGTTACGTCAAAACCGACATGAACGGTGGCGGCGGCGAAATCGAAGTGGAGCAGGGCGCGCAAAGCAGCGTGCAAATGGCGCTGTTGGATGCGCACGGTGCCACCGGCAGCTTTACCCATCTGGGAGAGGTGTTGCCATGGTAAGAAACTTCCTGAGCGTGGCACTGGCTGCGCTGGTGCTCAGCGGTTGCGCGGTCGGGCCGGATTACCGCCCCGATCCGCCGGCGGCGGTGACGCTGCAAGGCGCGCAAGACCCGGCATACAGCGCGCAGTCGCCGGTGGGCAACTGGTGGTCGCAGTTCGACGACCCGGTGCTGGAGCAATTGGTGCGCGACGCCTTGTTCGCCAACCACGACCTGCGCATCGCGGTGGCGCGCGTCAAGCAGGCGCGCGCGGTGTTCGTCGAGCGCCGCCTGGATCAGGCGCCGCATATCACCGCGCAAGGTAGCTTCGATCGTCGCGAGCAGCAGCAGGTGATCGCCGGCAATCAGCGCTTTCTGACCGAGCAGACCACGCTCGGTCTGGATGCGGCCTGGGAGCTGGACCTGTTCGGCCGTCAGCGGCGTGCATCGGAGGCCGCGCGTGCCGACCTGGATGCCGAGCAGGCCAACCTGCAGGACGTGCAGGTCACCGTTGCTGCCGAAGTGGCGCGCAATTATTTCGAATTGCGCGGCACCCAGAAGCGCTTGGACGTCTCCAAGCGCACGCTCACCAACCTGCGCGACACCCAGAAGCTGACCCAGACCCGATGGGATCTGGGTGCCGGCAGCGAGCTGGACGTGCAGAGCAGCCTGGCGCGGTTGAAGGCGATCGAGGCGGATATTCCGCTGCTGGAAACCGCCGAGGCGCAATACCGCCACCGTCTGGCTGTGTTGCTGGGCCAGCAACCGGATGCGTTGGATGCCACCTTGGCCGCGCGCGAGATGCCGGCGTTCGCGCGCCCGCTGCCGCTGGGCGATACCGCCGGCTTGCTGCGTCAGCGTCCGGATGTGCGCGGCGCCGAGCGCCGGCTGGCGGCAGCCACCGCGCAAGTGGGCGTGGCCACTGCCGACCTGTTTCCGCGCATCAGCGTGAGCGGGTTCGTCGGCTTCCTCACCGGCGACGCAGCCAGGTTGACCGAAGGCAACGCCAAGGCCTGGTCGGTGACCCCGTCGATCAGCTGGGCCGCCTTCGATTTCGGCACCGTGCGTGCGCGCTTGCGTGCCAGCAAGGCGCAGGCCGAAGGTGCGTTGGCGCAGTATCAGCAAACCGTATTGCTGGCGCTGGAAGACACCGAAAACGCGTTGATCGGCTATGGCCGCCAGCAGGCGCGCCTGGCCATCGTGGTGGAGCAGGCCAATGCCGCGCGGCGTGCCGAGCAGCTGGCGCAGATCCGCTACCGCGAGGGCTCGGAAGACTTCCTCACCCTGCTGGATGCGCAGCGCACCCAGCTGGCGGCCGACGATGCGTTGGCGCAGGCCGAAGCGGCGGTGAATGTCGGCGTGGTCGGCGTGTACAAGGCGCTCGGTGGCTGGAAGCAGGACCAAGCCCCTGCTGCACCGGTGGCCGTGGTCAATCGTTGAACGACGTGCGGGGCGGCCAGTGGGTCGCCCCGCAGTTCTGGCTGCAGCGTCAGAGCTAAACGGGGCGGTCGAACGTGTGCGGGCGATGGCTGGCGATACTGGCCATGCATCCGACGCCGCCAGTTCGCGCACCTCGGCTGACAGGCGCGCTACCGGCGCTTTCGTCACCACCATCGCATTCGCGACCAAGGCGTAACCCATCTGTCAGGTGCGTATGCCTACGCAGACCCGGACGCTTCCATGCCGCCAGGTGCCTATTCGGCGACCCGCACGCTGTCGCGTCCGCCGTTCTTGGCCAGATACAGCGCTGCATCGGCACGCGAAAACCAGTCCTGCCAATGCGTTTCGCCATCGTGGCGCGCCGCGCCCAGCGAGACGGTGATGCGCCCGCCGGGTCCGCGCAAGCCGTTGCGTATCACCTTGCGCAGGCGTTCGGTGGCCGCTTCCAGTTCGGCCAGCGAGCCGGCACGCAGCAGCACCACGAATTCTTCGCCACCAAAACGGAAGACCTGGTGCGGTTCGCGTACTTCAAAGCGCAGGATGGTGGCCAGATCCGAGAGCGCCGCATCGCCGGCGGCATGCCCGTACAGATCGTTGACCTCCTTGAAGTGATCCAGATCCAGGATGATCAGGCTGTTGAGCCGGTCGTGCGGTTGGCGTTGATCGATCTGGTGGGTCAGCGCACGTTCCAGCATGCGACGGTTGGGCAAGCCGGTCAGCGCATCCAGCGAGGCCAGTTCTTCCAGGTGCACGCGGTCGTCCTGCATTCGCAGCGAAAACGCGTAGCCCACCGCCAGCGTCACCAGCGTCACCACGATCGTCGACACGCCCTGGCCGGGGCTGGTGATCAAGCCTGGCAAGAACAACAAGGCGGCCAGCAGCGGCAAGCTCAACAACACCGCGCGTCGCGGCCCGCACAAGAAATAATTGGTGGCCAGCACCGGGAACAGCCACGGCAGGGCGCCATCGCCACCAGTCCAGCACGCCACCAGGCACCCGCCAACATTGATCGACGCCAGCCACACGCCGCCGGCGCCGGTGTCTTCGGCACTGCGCATCTGCCAGCCGCGCCATACCGCAAGCACGCCCAGCGCCGCGGTGACCAGGCACGCAACTACCTGACCGGTCATGGCCAAATACACCGCATAGAGGCAAAGCAACAGCGCGGTGATTGGCCCGAGCATCTTGACGATGCCGAGTCGAAAATCCCGCCGCAGGTGGAGGATCACAGGGAAGGTTCGATAGGAGTCGGCATCATTATCGGCAAAGTGCGGTCAAAGTTGAGCGTGTCTTCATCGCCGCAACGGGTAGGAAAGTGAAGCGTTGCAGCGCAAGGCTTCGCACATCCTTGACGGCGCTGCCGCAAACGTATCGTTTTGGTTGTCGGAGTCTGCCATGCCCACCCGCGAAGAACTGGCCACGCGCCTGGACGCGTTGCAGGAAGAGTTGCCCAAGTTGTCGGCAGATGAAGATGCGGATTTCGACTATCTGGATTTTCAGGCGCGTGCCGAAGCGATCCTGAGCAGCGCCGCGCAGGACGATGCCGACTATGTGCGCACGCGTATCGACGGCATGCTGGCCGGTGCGGGCCTGATCCCCACCGACGACGCGGGCCACGCCTGCGGCTGAGGCCTGGTCTTGGCATGAGCGCATGTGCCTGAGCGTTCGTCGCTGCAATGCGCGCGCCGGCGAATGATCCGAGCATCTTCGTTCAGGCGCTCGCACCCGGGTTCGCCAAGCGCGCGCGATGTGGATCTGAGCGTCGACCGCGCGACACAGGCCTCTGCGACAGACCGCAGCAGCACGCCCGGCTGCTTGCGTTCAGGCCACGGATGCAAGCACATCCGCGCTCACGACCTGATTGCGGCCACCCTGCTTTGCGCGATACAGCGCCGCGTCCGCCCGTTGCAGTAACGAGGCCACGGTGCTGGCGTGAGCGGGAAAGCTGGCCGCGCCGAACGAGGCGGTGACCTTCGGCAGACAGACGCCATCGCCCATGACCTGCAGGGCCTCGATGCCGGCGCGCAATTTCTCCGCCATCATGCACGCGGTTGGCAGATCGACTTCGGGCAGGATGATCGTCAATTCTTCGCCGCCGTACCGGCAGCAGATGTCCTCGCCACGCGTCTGCGCCAGCAACAATTCGCCAATGGCCGCCAGCACGCGGTCGCCGCCGCTGTGCCCGTGCAGGTCGTTGAACCGCTTGAAGTGATCCACATCCAGCATCAGCACCGACAAGGGCAGCTCGCGGCGCGTGCAGCGCGCCAACTCGTGACTGAGGGTTTCTTCCAGATAGCGGCGGTTGTACAGGCCTGTCAGCGGGTCGCGGATCGATTGCTGGCGCAGCGTTTCGCGCAGGCGCAGGTTGTGCAGCGCCAAGGAGAGTTGTTCTGCTGCCGCCTCGGCCACGGTCAGCGAGGCAAGATCGTCAGGGTCTTCGCTACGCAATGCCAGCATCCCCAGCTGCGTGCCCTGCGCCGATAGCGGAATACAGGCGGTGGCCGCATGCGCCGGGAGGTTGACGCCGGCATGCTGGCACAGCATGCCCTGGCCGGCGTCCATCACCACATGGGTGCGGTCGCGGCGCAGCGCCCAGCAGTTGTCCGGCGCGATGCTGGCACTGGCGTCGTCTGCCATCTCGCCCCAGGCGACCACCTGTTCGGCGCGATCGCGCGAGGCGCGTAGCAAGTAGACCGCGCCGGCGGCACCGGGAATCAGCGGTGCAATCGTGCGTGCAGTGATTTCCAGCGCTTCTTCGGCATCGCGGCAGTTCTGCAGCAACCCGGAGTAGCGTGCCAGCGCCTCCAGGCCAGCGGAGGTGCGTTCGAGTGCGGCAAACGACTCGATCAGGCGCTCGCTGGTCCGGCTGGCGTCGTTTTCGGCACGCGTACGCCGTTCCAGCTCGCGCGACAACAAGCGGTACGCCAACAGCATCACCAGCAAGCCACTGGCAATGCCGATCACGGTCACCCACAGCACCCACTGTGCGCTGCGGGTGGTGGCTGCATTGCGCCTGATCAGTTGCTGCCGCTCCAGCTCCGTCATGGTCTGCACCTGGCGGCGCAGCGATGAAGAGGTCTGGAACACCCCGCGCGCGATGGCAGCACGCGCGCCATCCAGGCCTTGCTTGCGATAGCTATGCAATAACTCGTCGATCTGCACCAGGCGCGCGTCCACCAAACGGCTCAGCACGACCACATTGCGCCGCTGCGTCGGGTTGTCCTGCACCAGGGCGTCCAGCCGCACGATGCGCTCGGGCAGGCGGCCGATCGCATCGGCATACACGCCCAGAAAGGCCTCGTTGTCGGTCAAGACATAGCCGCGCGCCGACGATTCCGCCGACAGCATGCCCGCCTGGATTTCGTCGATGCTGGCAATCACTTCCTGGGTGTGCGTCACCCAGCCGGCGTCCGACAGCGAACGCTGCGTCGTGAGGTACCCGCCCACGCCGATCAGGACAAAGATCAGCCCACCCACCAGCAAGGCCCCGGCAGCACGACGTTTGGTTCTTTTGGTCAACACCGCGTTCCCCCGGCACGATTGTCTGGTCGAGGCCGATGCAAGCCGCGTGCCTACGCTCCACTTCGCTTGCCGAGTCAGCTGGCAGACGGCACATTGCCCCCGGAAGCAGCGTCGTGGCGGTATGCTGGCAAGCAGTCACCGAAAAGGGCGCCCGTTGGTCATTTTTCTAGGCAATTACCAACTCACCTGTCATGCCGTCAAAGGCGATACCCCCGCCCATGGCTGGGTGGCAGGCTGGGATATTGCGCAGATCGGCATCGGCCGCGGCGCGAACCTGGCAGGCGCCGCGCTGTCGTCGACCTTTCCCGACCATCGCAGCGCCATTGCAGCCGCCCGGATTGCCGGCATGGTCACGCTGGAAGCCATGCACGCCAAGGCGCAAGAGCAGCGCGAGTACGCCTGAGCGGGAAGCCCTGACGGCTGGCACGCGATTTGCTCGGGTTTGATCAGGGCGCCGTCGAGCGTCTCTGGAGCAAGTGCAATGGAAGAGCCCAATAAAAGCGCACTGGCGTTGCTGCAACACGAAGCCAGCGCGTTGCTGGCCTTGTTCGATCAACTCCGCGGCGATGCCGCCCCGCGGTGTGCAGCTGCCGACGACCGGGCAGGCGCCCTCGTTCGTCGCGATGAGCCCGACCATGCCGCGCGCGTCACTAACTGACGCAGCGCGCGCAGTCTGCTTCGTCCTTCGCAATGGCCAACGTCTGACCTCTGCATCGGGAAATCCCGGCCTTGTCCGTTTATCTCTGGGGCGAGGTTGAAGCGGGTGGGCAGGGCCCCAGCACGCACTGACGCATGTCGCAACGCGCAAGCGCTTTCGGTGACCTCGCTGTCAAACGAACGCCTCAATGGTGAGGTGGCTTATACCTTCTGGATCGCGATGGCACGCCTCGTCCACACAAAAGGAGGGCCGCTGCTGCCAGCGTTGCTGCCAAGCCTGGAACATGAGAATGGGCCAAAGATGCGTGTGCCACTTTCGTTGACCTGCGATGAACGCTTGCCAGAGATGCGTCACCACCCCGACGTCGAAGACGCCTTGCTCTTCAAGTTTTGAAGGTGTCAACAAGTCTTCAGCCCACTCGCGTAAGGGGCCGCGTAGCCACCGGCCGACAGGCGCACCGAAGCCTCGCTTGGGTCGATAGATAAGCTCCTGCGGCAGATACAGTTCGAGCAGGCGCTTCAAAATGTATTTTTGCTCCCCACGAACCATTTTGAGCTTGAGCGGAATCTGCCAGGCCAGCTGAAATACCTGCTGATCCAGGAAGGGGGGAAGACGTGTTCAGGCCATGCAGCATGCACGCGCGGTCGACTTTGGTCATGAGTCCTTCCCCAAGTTCCATGGCAATGTCCATAAAGAGAACGCGCTCGCCTGGGGATCCGACGGTCAGCTGCTCCATGGGCGTGTCATAGATCGTGGGGTACTCCATGGAGCCAAGCACGGCGCAACGGGGGTTGCGCCAACGCGAGACTCTGAGCAGGTAGCTCTCTTCCACCGCGCGGCTGATTGTCTCCCCCAGGGCCGCTCGCCATCCGCCCAAACGGGCCGACTCCTTCGTGTAGACGCCCCGGCGACGCAGCGAACAGCGCAGCGTGTCCGGGATCATGGAGCTCAGGCGCGCATTGCGCAGTGCACGCGCATACGCGGCATGGCCGAAGAACAATTCGTCGCCTCCATCGCCTGTCAGCATGTGACTGACTTGGCGGCGCGCGGAGCCTGCTGCAAGCAGTGTCGGAATCTGGGACGAGTCCGCAAAGGGTTCGCAAAACGCCTCCGATATCTCCGGCAGAACGGCCACGGCCTGCTGATCGCTGATGCGTTGTTGGAAATGCCGCGTAACTAGATGGCTTGCAACCTTTTGTGCCCAATCCATTTCGTCGTGGTCGGCATCCTCAAATCCGATGGTGACGGTATCGACAGGTGTTGAGCGTTGCGACTGCAGGAGGGACGTGATGAGGCTGGAATCGGTTCCTCCCGACAGGAATGAACCAGTCTTGCGATCGCTGACGCGGTCAACCGCCATCGATAGCGCATCCTGCAGGCGGCTGATCGCACGCTCTTCGGTCACATGCTCTCTTGCTTGGATTAAGTTGCTGACATTTCTTTTCGGATGCCAGTAGCGCGCCCCCTCGCTGGGGTCGTGATGAGGCGCACCGCGTTCCACATCCAGCGTGCTGAAAACTTGAATGGTTCCTGCCGCTAGTTTGAAGATGCCTCGATGGATGCTATATGGCGATGGAATGTAGCCGTATCGCAGCAGGAGCGTCAGCGCATTCCGATCGATCAAGTTACTGAAGCCATGAGAGGAAGCGATCGCTTTGAGTTCAGAAGCAAACACAAAACCCTGATGTGTCCAGCCGTAGTACAGGCTGCATTGACCGATGCGGTCGCGCACTAGCGACAGCGTGTGTAATCGACGATCAAGAATGGCCAGGCAGAAGCTGCCATCGATGAGCTCTAGGGTTCGCTGCAGCCCCAACGACTGAATGCTTTGCGCGATCCTTGCGGCAGAGGTGTTGCTCTCACAAGCCTCTGGTGTGCTGTAAAGCGGCGAGAGGCCATTGGCGCGTCCAGCCAGAGCGACAAGATAACGACCATCGGTAGAAAAGCCCATGCGAGTCCCCGGGGTGCCAGAGCTCCCGCATGCAGCAAGTACCAGGGGCGTGTCAACGACGGTTGCCACACACGCTTTATCTCCACGGTGCTTCATCACAGCAACCATCGCACTTCCACGCCGTCCTAGCGTGCTGCTGTCTTTGTGAGAATTTGGTTCCAACCACAATCCACAGATACCCGACATCTGACCCGTCCGCCCTTGACCATATAGAGAGGTGCACTGGGCCGGGCAACGCGACTTGCTGGCGACGTCGTTCCCGATCCGGTGCGGCGCGCATGGTGGGCCGGTCGTATGTGGATTCCGCCTGGAAATGATCAAGGAACGGTTGAGAGGGCGCTGTTTTTTTGAGCACTTTGCATCGATGTCGCTCCGGTGCGCTGCGTCATGTCGAGCGCGTGGATGGCCGCGTGCAACCAGGCGCAGCGATGACTCGAACAGGTGACAGATGGCGTTTGCCTGATCGCTCTCTCGCCCGCCACGTCGCCGGCAACCAATGACTGCGCCCTGCGGAGATCGTGGCCGACAAGGCGCCCCGGCATCGGCTCATCGAAGTCGATATCGGGATGCCGGACCGCTTGCCGGTGCTGGCGGAATCCGAGCGCAGCTTTGGCGCGGCATATCGCAAGGTGGGCGAGGGCATCGTGGGGGTATCGACGTTGGCCATTGGCTGCATGCCCCCAGATGTCCCCAGCGTCGCATGGCGTGATACGTTCACCTGCGCACTGCGTCGCACATGAAAAAGGCCGAGAACCCTTGTTTTACGGGGGTTCCCGGCCTTCTCAGGACCTCATCGGTCCACTCATTGGTGGAGGTGGGCGGAGCCTGAAGACGCCCTTACGCAAGCTATTGACCCTAAAGCACTTCGGGTCTTCCAGCTGGGCCTGCTTTGATACCTCGAATGATACCTAAAGTCCTGAGCTGAGGAAGTGGGGAATGGCGCTATCGATCAAATGCAGCAGGCCAGCCGGCTGCACCGCTTGATCGGTAGCCCCCCTCTGAGACGGCTGCTCAGCAGTGCAGCTTGCTGTCGCGTATTGGCTTGCCGCACTCCAAGACCGCCTAAGGGGCTAGGGATAGACCAAGTCCACGGCTGCTGACAGCGGCTCGCGCAAAGCGAAGCCGCAACCTTGACCACCAGTTGCCTTCGGCGATAGTGCTGCCCCCGCACTCGGTTTGAGAGGTTGATCGGTCCGCGCTGTCGTCTTCTTCGGAGCTCAATCGAAGCTCCAAGAGAGGCAAAGCAGCGCGCAGCCGGTTCGTTGTTGATGCGTATCCCTCAGTATTTGTCGCGTTCGTTGCCCTCCGGTCGATGGTCCTTTCGGCGGCGGGTTCCCGCTGACCTCCAACCGCTGCTCGGCTTGCAGGCGATCAAGCGCACCTTGCACACGACCGTTTTGGAAGAGGCGCAACTGCGCGCGGCCACCTTGGCATCGCACTACGAGCGGCTGTTCGCGCGGTTGCGGGACGACGGGTTGGATCGACGCGGTCAGGCAGACGCTTCCGCCTTGGTGGCATCCGCCTCTGCTGCAACACCCTTCCGCAACCTGACCTTGCATCGAACCAGGACGCCGGACGGAACCGTGCATGAGCGCTGGCAAATCGACAGCACCAAAGGCGTGAGGCTGTTTCGAGAACTCCACGAAGGCCTCGGCTCGGAAGGCGAACGACCAGTCCCACTGCCGGCATCGCCACTGGCCATCGCAGCGTATGCCGCCAAGCTCGGCTCGATCCTTGAGCCAATGACACTTGGGAAGGCGCGGCATGCGTGGTTGGCGACCTTGAAGGGCCGCACCTTGCCCAAGACCTATGTCATCAAGAAGTCGGCCATCCAAGCATTGGTGGACTACCTGGGTGAGAAGACGAAGATCCATACGATCACGCGGTCAGACCTAGCTCGCTGGTATCAGCAGATGCGGAAGGAGGGCGCGTCCACGCCAACGCTGACGAACAAGCAGAGCTACGTGGGCGGGAAGGGAGGATTTTTCGATTGGGCGATGGTCTCTGGTCACTACTCTAGAGGCGACAACCCGGCCAAGGGTCATGTGAGCTATTCGGCAAGGGAGCGGCGGGCTCGACGGAAGCTTGGGTTTAAGGTTTTTGATCGTGAGCAAATTCATGCCGTCTTTTGCCCAGTCAACTTCCCACGGCTCTCGCCGAACGCGCGCTGGGCGGTGCTCATCGGGCTTTACACCGGGGCGCGCGCCTCCGAGGTGGGGCAGCTGCTGGTGGCCGATGTGTTCAAGGAGGACAACATCCCTTGCATCCGGATTTCGGACGAGGGAGAGCACCAGAAGGTCAAAACCGAAGTGAGTCTTCGCACGGTGCCAATCCATCCGGATTTGCTGGCGCTTGGGTTTTGGGACTGGGTTGAGAGCCGAAAGGCTCCTGGTCACAAGCGCTTGTTCCCGCACGCCAAAGCAGACGCCGTGAACGGGCAGGGGAACTGGATCACGAAGGCGTTTAGCCGCTATCTGGGCGAGATCGGCAAAGACTGGCCTAAGGCCAAGCGCGGGTTCCACTCTTTGCGAAAGACCCTCATCCAAGAGCTGCAAGGTCTTGGTGTGTCGTCAGAGCTGCGTGCGCAGATTGTGGGGCACGAGCTAGACGATGAGCATCATGCGACTTACAGCAGGGACTTCACCGTAACCGAAAAGCTACGCGGCCTAGGCACACACTCTCCCGGCCTGGGGCGGCTCGGATATGGGCTCAATGGCGCTGCTCTTAGGTCCATCTTCGAAAAGCTACGAGCTAACTAGTCTCAGTCTGTGATTCTGCGAGGCTCCATGCTGCAACCAGGTTGCCGTGCGTGCATTGAAGGAGCGAGTTTGAGCCTGTATCGTCTACACATTGTAAAGACAAGGGTGAGGCGCATGTCTGAGCGCAAGACAGAGGTCGTGAATCTGAGGATGAGCCCCCGGGTTAAAGAGCTTCTGCGCGAAGCAGCTGGTCGGGAACATAGGACGTTGTCCAACATGTTAGAGGTTCTCATCGAGGGATATTTTGACGCTGAGAACCATGCGGATGTATTTCCACCATCTGGTCGTAAGAGTCGTGCGACTGCTGAGAATTCAACAAATATCGACGTCAGTCGTGCACATAGCGGTTAAAAAATAATGAACGAAGCTATTTCCCGCTTTTTGTCCGTTCAAGATGAAGGGCTGGGGTCTATTGCAGGTGAAGAATTGGGGCTCTCAGAGGTTCTTTATGACCGGCCTCAATGTAAGCCTTTCTTGCGGTGGGCAGGTGGTAAGACACGATTGTTGAGTGCAATTCTCCCCCATGTTCCGACCAATTTTAGAAACTTTCATGAGCCGTTCTTAGGCTCCGGCGCAATTTTTTTTGCGGTACGATCGCGTGCGCAGCAGTGCTATCTATCCGATCTAAATAGCGAGCTCATTAATCTTTGGCGGGCAGTGCAAGCAAAGCCTCGCGCTCTCTTTAATCGCCTTCAGCCCTACCTGGATAGGCAGGGGGAAGACGAGTATTATGTCATTCGCGCCGAAGCTCCGACGCAAGCTCTTGAGCGTGCCGCTCGATTCTTTTATTTGAATCAGACTTCATGGAATGGGCTTTGGCGGGAAAATCGCTGGGGTGTATTTAACGTGCCCTGGGGCGCACGTGCTTTCAGAGGTATTGAATTTGCATCTTTGAAAGCGGTAGCAGATACACTGAAAGATACGGAAATCGTGGAGCAAGATTTCCGTCAATCAATTGCCTGTGCACAGCCTGGTGATTTTGTCTATATGGACCCGCCATATCTGCCTATTTCTGATACCAGTAAATTCGCTGGCTACAATGGGAGGCGCTTCCGAATAACCGATTTGGAAGAGCTGGCTTTTTTATGCGAAGGCCTAACCAAGCGAGGTGTGCATTGGATTGTTTCAAATAGGGACAATGAGCATATTCGTAAAATTTTCTCTCACGCCAAGGTTTATTCGTTCACCACGCGTCGCTCGGTCTCAGCTCAGGCTAAACGACATATTCAGCCTAAGGATTCGCCAGAAGTCATTGTTGTAGGAGGGCCGAATCGATGAGCCAGCAGCGCGTTCGTGCCGTGATCTTTGCGCGATACACCCTATCCAATTTTAAGGCGCTTTATGGGCGCTTGCGGAGCAGTAGTAGTTACAGCAAGGACTACTTCCAGATTAATGCAAAGGCAGCTTCGATAGTTGCTGATGCGCTAGGATTTGCTGGCGATCGAGTCAATCTTTCCTATGCTTGGCCTGATGGCGGTCAGATAGACGGCTACCTCCTATTTTCCGCCGACCGTCTCCACTTGGGATGGGACACGAACAAGCCGCCTTCTCCTTGGCGTGTCGGTCAAGTCGGTTCGCGTCCAGAAATAAGCTTGGAAGGGGCTGCGGATCTGCAAGCAGAGGCCGACGCAAACGCAGTGTTTGATGCGATAAATGGCCACAACACAAAGCCCTGGCTAATTGCTGTAAAGCTGGCGGATGAAGGCGCAAAGCTTCATACCCGAGTTTACTTTGAAAACCCACCAGCCGAATTTCAAGATCGCGGATTGGATCAGCTCCCTTCGGAGGTCGTAGCTGCTATCGAAGCGCTGCCCCCAAGTGCTGGGCTCGGAGCGATAGGATGGGAAGAGCCCAAGAAGCGGGAGCCTCGCGCTCCGGGGGTCGTCAAAGCGGTGCTCGAAGCGTTGGAGCGCGAACCGAATGTGCTCCTTGTCGGCCCGCCGGGAACCGGCAAGAGCGTCGCTTTGGAAGATTTGCGGGAACACTATCGATCAATTCCCAAGGCTCCGCAATTTGATCCGGATTCTTGGCCCGGCAACTGGACCGATGGCTCGGAGGTGGAACAAGAGATTGTTTCTGACTTGCGAAGCGAGGCTTTGGTTTTTCACCCCGCGTATAGCTACGAGCAGTTCGTAGCCGGACTCTTTCCTAGCTCAACCAGCAAGGGCGCAATCAAGCTTGAAGCTAAGGCTGGGCCCCTGTTGTCTTTGGGCCACTGGGCTTCCGCTGATCCTGGACGAAAGGCGCTCTTGATCTTAGATGAATTCAATCGTGGTTCTGCTGCTGCGATTTTTGGCGACACACTCGGACTTTTGGATGGCGATAAACGTTCTGGCGCGGGAAGGGCTGGCTCATACATCTCCCGTCCTTACCCTAACCAAGAGATGTCTGTTGCCCCGATTTACAGGCGGGACGAGGCAGAAGAGGAGCAATTCGATTCTGAATTGAGGCTTCCGGCAGGGCTCCACATTGTGGCCGCAATGAATAGCACCGATCGCTCGGTTGCGCCGCTTGATGCTGCAATGCGCCGTCGCTTTAGCGTCATTCGAGTGGGCCCCGACTATGATCTGTTGGTGAAACGCCTGCTTGAAGATGTCGGGAACGCTGATAGGGATCTTCCTTCAAGCCAGAGCGCTGACGGTTGGACGCCGGATGATGTCGCGTTGCTTGCTGTTCGAGTTCTTCGAACCCTTAATGAGCGCATTGAGTTTTGCTTGGGTGAGGATTTCTTACTGGGACATGCTTTCATTTGGAATGTAGGTATAGGCGACACTGCTGAGCGTTTGCATCTCCTTGCTATTGCTATGGACACGAAAATCGTTCCGACTTTGCGCGCGACGTTTCTTGATCAAGATGATGTTTTAGCAGTGGTCTTGGGAATCAAAGATTCAACCGGAGTTTCCAGTGATCGAGAGGCTCCCGAAGACGCATTAGGCTATTGGCGTTCGGCACCGTCTGCCCTCGCTAGTATCGCTCCTAAGAGGCTCGTTTTACGAGAAATCAGCGCGTTCGATCCGACGAGGCAGCTCCGTGTCTTGCTCGCAATTGCTCGTGATTGACGGTGAGGACTATTGAGGTCACTGAGGGGGTAGACTTTGCGCTATCCAATGCAGATGCAGAGCGACTGAGGGCGGCAGTAGAATTACTTCGCCTTCAATTAAGACCAAGTTTCAAGCTGCTATATGAGCAGGGTGGACTCCTGCGCCTGCAAAATGTGCTTGGGACCATTGATCTTGGGCGTGGTTTGACAATCCAAGTTTCGCCTAAGGTCGGCACTAACGAAGATTGGGCAACGGCCGTTGTATCTCTTCTAACGGGGGACGAGGGCATCCATATCGCGGGTGAGCGCAGGGCTGGGACAAGTCGGACGCATGCCACCTTGCTCGATGTTTTGGCGGACATCTACCTCAATCGCTTAGAGCGGGCTTTTCGACAAGAGGGGCCAATTGCCATCATGGAGCGTCGGAAGTCCGAGCTTCCTTACTTACAAGGGACACTGAATGTAAGTCGTTGGGCGCGGACAGCGCTGTGGCGTCCTCATATCTTTCCCGTTTCGCGGACGCTTCTTGTATCGGACAATATCTTTACGCAGAACTTAGTTTTCGTTGCGAAGGCTCTCGCTACTGCGTCTACCCAATCACGCGTTAGCAACGGGTTGCGTCGATTGGTTCGAGATCTAGCGCCAGGCAGTGGCCCAAATGGCACAAGTAGCCAGGCTAGGGCGGGTTCAGCGCTCCCGGAGCAGTGGAGTGCTTATAAGCCTGCGTGGTCACTTGCCAATGCAATCCTGAATAAGACTTCATTGTTGGGGGCTGCGGGTCATCACACAGGCTTTGGATTGGCGGTTGAGGGTTGGCCTCTTTTGGAGACCCTTTTGGAAAGAACACTCCGATCGCTAGTCGCAGTTGCTGCTCGCCAAGGAAGAGCGCTTACTTATCAAATGCAGAGCACGGCGCAGCTGCTGTCTCCCGTGGGTGTGGGTCGAGCCTTCAATCCGAGTGCTGACGCGCTTCTCATTGAGGAGGGACGGGTGTTGGCTGCTTTCGAGGCGAAGTATGTCGCGTTTGACCAGCGGGTTCCTGAGCGAGGGCACATCTACCAAGCGCTCAGCACCGCTGCTGCCTGCCAAGCACCGCTCTCCGTTCTGATCTATCCAGCAGCCTTTCCTCATCAGGTGTGGGATACTTGTGGGTTCGGTGACACTCCCAGGAAACTTGTGGCTGTTGGGTTAGATCTGTTCAAGTATCGCTCTCCCATTCAAGCTGAGTCGCAGGCAATTGAGCTGCTTGCATTTCTTGACAGCGTTGATACAGCGAGGGACAGCGCGAGTGACGCTTTGGTTGCCTCATTGCCATGACAATAGCTTGGGACGCTGTATATAGGGCTGCTGAACTTGTTTGCCCAGAGGAGCCGCTTCGGGCAACTAACCTTTTGATTGCTGCTGCATCTCGCCATGGCGCGAGGGAAGGGGCAAAACGTTGGACTGGCGCGAATGCGCGATCCGCGATCGTCGATTTAGCGTTGTCGCCCCTGCCTGATTTCGGTGGCAACAGTCACGACTGGCAACGGGTTGCCGAACTTGCACTGAGTGCTTCTTATTTGGGTAAAGCGCCGGAAGGGATGCACTCCTGGGCGGCTTCCTATCAACGAGCATCCAGCACTCAAAAGAGCTTGGGTGCATATGCCACGCATGACGCATTTGCCGCAGCGCTAGCGCGGATCACATTGGAGCCTTTGGCAGAGGATCGCATCCATCGGATAGTCGATCCGAGTGTCGGTGCAGGAAATTTGCTCCTCGCTGCAATCGAACAGCGGGGCCGGCTGCGCAGTAAATCCCACCTCAAACGTTTCATCCTCTCGTTGCATGGTGTCGAGCTTGATCCGCGTGCAAGAGAGCTTTGCTGTCTCCTGCTATGGCTAGCTGGCGCTGATGCCGGTGTGAGCCTTCAACAAGTCAGTGAAAACATCCGCTTGGATAACGCGCTCACGCGTGATTGGTGGTCTGGGCAAGAGCTGTATGACGTAGTCCTTATGAATCCCCCATGGGAATCGCTGCGTCATAGCGTTGGCTTGGAAGGCGACGAAGGGCGAGCGAGAACAGTCAAGCGCATGTCGGTCTGGGGAGAAGGAGCGCCTGGACTGCCGCCACTTTATAGTGCCCAGGGTAAAGGGGACCGCAATCTCTTCAAGGGTTTCGTTGAGCTTGTTCCTCACCTTCTTGTCGAGGGTGGCCGACTGGGTGCGGTTTTGCCGGCGGCCTTTGCGTCTGACGCGGGTATGGCTGAACTGCGAGAGCGCTATTTCCAACAGTTCGAAATCGCCCGGTGGACTGGCTATGAAAACCGTGCGGGCTATTTCCCAATCGACGGGCGCTACAAGTTCGGTCTTCTGGCAGCGACGCGTTCCAATGCAGGCACTAAGCGGTTGTCGGTGCGCAGTTTTGCGACGGAGCCCAGCGAGGTTGACGCGCCCCATATCCCGCTCCGGCGTAGCGACATCGCCTTAATTGGCGGCAAATATCACGTCATTCCAGAGCTGTCGCATAATCGTGAGTTGGATGTGCTTCGAACTGCTCTGAGTTCAGGCACTCCTCTGTTTGAGCCTGGTCCTCTGGGTCGGGTGCGCTATCGCCGCGAAGTTGATTTGAGTCTCGGAAGAGACCGCTTTCAGCATGTGAGTAAAGAGCGGCTAACCAAGCTAAGGGATGGAACATTCCGCAATAAAAAAGGAGTTGTGCTTTCCCCCTTGATGGAAGGCCGGCTGGTGGGTGCCTATGATTGTGCACAGAAAAGCTGGGTGTCCGGCTCGGGGCGCACTGCGGTTTGGGAAGACAATGGCGATAGGCCACTTGCGCTGTGCACACCACAGTATGTGATGCCCGTGGAAATGAACGCTCCGCCGCGCGTAGCGTTCTGCGATGTCACGGCTTCAACCAACACAAGAACCATGATTGCCAGCCTAGTGCCAGAAGGCTGGCAATGCGGTAACACGGCGCCAGTGCTTGAATTTCCAGACGCGCTGAGTGCGTATGCTGGTCTGGGCATATTGAATTCGATGGTATTCGATTGGATCGCTCGCCGCATGATCAGTGGGCTGCACCTCAACAAGTTCATCTTGGAGGGGCTCGTCTGGCCACGCGTTTCAGCAAGTCAGCTTGAACTGATCGCTGCCGCTGCTTGGAGCATTTGTGTCCACAGCCCTCGCGCGGGACTGTCTCCTCAGGATTTGCGCTCCCCACCTTGGCACGCAACTGCAAAAAAGCTTCGGCCGATGGGTTACATTGAGGCTGCATCAACGATTGAAATAACGGTGGCGACCGGGCTCGGTCTTGACGTCTCGCATCTCAAAGTTATTTACGATCGTTCTGTTAAAGAGCGGCGAGGCTTTTGGAGACATTTCACCGCCGATGCGCGTGCTTTTGATGTCACCGAGGCAGTCGCGTTCAAAGCTTCGCTCTGAGTGAAATAGATGCCTCTAGCGTGACGGTTGGAGATGGGGAAGCCTGGTGCTTTGCTTTATCTGGATTTTAGTTATTTCATGCCAGGCACTTTGCCTGTCACCTGTGGAGGAGGTGGGGAGGCGAATTTAGAATCTATTTGTCTGAAAGATTGATTCAAGAGCATCTTTTGCAAATTTGAGCGTGCACTACGATTTTGAGCGTTTTTCGTGGTAGGGATGGGCGTAAGTGAGGGATCATCGGTGCACTCGTATACATCCATGAAATCGATCGCGCAGTTGAGGAATGCTTGAACCTCTGTAATGCTGTTTAATTCGAGAAAGCCCCGCTTTGGTGGGGCAAATTTCGTCGCGCCAGCGGTAAGTAAAGCTGAAAAGTCAACGGCGTTATTGGCTTTTAAAACGTCCGCGTGAAGGTGCAATTTCCACTCTTTCTCAAAAAGAGCAGTGATTTCCTTCTTCGTTATTCCTGAGTGAAGTGAACTAATTACGCTGGCGCGAACCACCTGCTTTGCATTCTTGTAAAACGCGTAGATCGGTTGATAGGCGGTGAGTTCGCTACACGTAAAAGCCAGATCCTCGTAGACGAGATAGTGCACCCAGCCCAATTGTGTGAAGCTCGGTAATCTCTTACCTACAGCTTTAAGCACAGCTAAACCATGATCAGCCAGGCGCAAGAATTGTGGTTCTGGATGCTTCTTAGGTGCCGCTCTCGCCGGAGAGATGTGATCCACACTGAAACCGCGGCTTTTCGATTTTTTTGCTTGGAATATCGCTACGCGAAACTGGTTAGCGCTGACTCGAATAATCAAAGCAAAGTCAGCCCCGGTTCCTGGCTCAGCCAAGATGTGCTTTCCACTCTTGGGATGACGGATCCAGGCGAGCGAGGGCGAGGAGACGGTGTGAAAGGCCTCGACGCACCAAGGAGCTGTTGCAGCGAAAGCGCCGAGCAGCGATGCGGTTATCGTTTCTTCGTCCTTGTCTGTCAGGACGCAGCTAGTCAGAAGTTCAAGCAGTGCAATCTGGAATGTTGCGCCGAGCGCGTTAAGCTGATACGGCTGATTGACCCCTTGAAGACGTTGTTGCACATACTGGTGTAGATCGAGCGTTGCCATCATGGGACCTCGCATCGTTACTGTTTGGAAATTATACAGGAAATTGCTTCTTCTGCCATTCTTGAAACCAGTCACGATCAACAGGGCCCCAGATCCCAACGTATTTTCGGACGAGGAGCCTCCAACAACGAGGAGTGGGGGAGGGGTCAAAAATGATGCGTTGATAGATAACAGGGCAGCCCTTTATTTCATTTCTGATCCAAGATGCAAACTCATCCTTTTCTTCAGATCCACATATTTGCAGGCGATCATCGAAGCATTTGATATTGTTCAGATCTTCATACCTTTCATGGGCGAGGTTATCCCAGTAACGTATGGCTTTGGAACGGTGGCGAAAAACGCGAGTTCTCGCATTGCTGTGATTCGGAGTGGTCAGCCAGAGACGCCGGTTCTCGTCAAAATTCGACGAAACCCCAAAACCTTCTAGAATTGTTAACTGGGCTTTCATGTTTCAAGAAAATTAATAATAATCTGAAATGATATTATTGATTTGATTTTTGTCAATTATCTTAAATAAGATGTCCATGACTGCCGTGCCTTGACGATAGACTGATCTGCCCTATATTGATAAGAGAGGTCTATATGAAGAAATTGTTCAAGCAGCAAGTAAAGAAGGCCATTCAGTCCAATAGTGCAACGGGGGTGGGCGAGCTTTGTCGAGCGCAGGCGGACACCGACGAGGCTGCTCGAATGGCCATCGTTGAGGCGATCAGCATTGATCGGGAGGCTGTCGTCGAACAGCTCTTGCCGCTGTTGAAGCCCTCGTGGGAGAACGAGCCCTTGAAGACCGCCGCCAAATTGGGGAAAGCCGGGCTTGTCAAAAAGCTTATTCCGCTTTGCGATGCCACAGATGATGCCGCCCTTTGCGTGGCGGCGAGACAGGGCCATGTGGAGTGCGTCAAACTCTTGCTCAAAGATTGCAACCCACTGCAAGGCGACTCTCAGGCATTGTATGAGGCTGCATCCCATGGCAACGCTGATGTCGTTTTTCAGTTGATTCTATGCTCGGATGCTAAGGCTAGGGACAGTCGCGCGCTGATCGCTGCATGCAGAGAAGGCCACTTGGACGTGGTCAAGCATCTGCTGCCGTATTCATCGAAGATCCAATGTGCGCAGCAAGGTTTTGCGGCGGCGGCAGAGAACAACCATGCCGAAGTCATCGAGTTTTTGATAGAAGCCAGTCTCCCGGATCCGGAAGATACCTACACTTTGGGGCTCAACGTTGCTGCTGAGCAAGGCTATGAACAGCTGGTGCGCACGATACTTTGGGCGATCGTCCGAACAGGGCATGCACCACGTGATTTTGGTCGGAAAGCAATGCTCGCTGCGGCGACCGCTGGCAATGCCTCAATCGTCAAGTCAGTTTTGGAGTTCGCAAATAAGGCGTCATATCCAGAGGAAGGCTTGGTTGCAGCGCTCCGAAATGACCACGATGAGGTGGCGGATATGCTTGTTCGCCGGGTCAATTTGGACCACGTGCGGGATTTGATCACCGACGAAGAGAACGAAGCCAAGCTCGATGAAGCAATTGTCAGAGTCGGTGCGATCAAACAGCATCGGGAGCTTCAATCCAACGAGCGCAATAGGGCGCGCGGCCAAGCCAAGCTCTCGAACACGGTGAGCTGCCAAGTGCCCCGCGTGTCTCGCCTCTAAAAAATTCGCTCCTGCTCCGATGCTCCGTCTGCGTTCAGAGCGTTACATAGGAGGTTCCTAGGTCGGAAGCAGGTTGTGACTACAAGATATTTATCAGCCGATTCGGAGGTGGGCTACCTTCCAAATATGCATTACAGCGAGCGCGTGATGGTATTTACATGGGGGTATATTCGATTAAATCGAAGATGATGGAGGGGCGATCTGTTCGAGTCTACGGATCGCTTTGCGCCGTATAAGCGAGCGTGCAGACGTAATGAGTAGCGCCAGGCACAGCAGTGCCAAAGAACCTGAGGCTACTCGTTGCAGAGTTAGAGTGTTCTTAATCTCTGCTTGTGCCTCTGGTGAGCGCCAAATTGAGCAAAGCACGGAGGTGTCGTGTGCACGCTGATCGCTTGGCGCTGGAAGTGATTCAATCTTGGAAGAATCGGATGCACATTTATTTTCTGCGAAAAAAAATGTGTCGTTATTGAAAATATCTCGTGCCTTTCTATCTTTTGTTGACATCCACATTACTGTATCCGTTGCTTTGATGCGGATCAGAACGTCTTTTGTGAAAATAGATGCCGTGAGGGTTAGGGCGCAGGCATAAGCGCTAAATATAGTGATAATGATCAAGGCATCAAGCCAGCGCCGTGGCGTCTTTCCCGCCTTCATGCTGAGCGTGTGGCGATCAAACGCATTGCCGGCATGACCGATGAGATGTAATGGGATGTTGCGCGCGCGTGCACCTGTGATAAGTGCCTCAACCTCGTTAGGGGTGTCCAGATGGATACCGTAGATCATCCCAAAAGAGACAACAGCGGAACGGTCTGAGAGGCTATCTCGAATCAGACCTTGCTCGATGTCCTCGCGACTGATGAAAAGCCGCATCAGTCGATTCCGGATGGGGTGAAGCGTTCCGGATTTATAGCAAAGATAGATTGCAACGATGGAAATACCCAAGACAGGGAGAGCTGCACTAGCTACTGTGGCAATTTCGTTCCAACTGGCAGTCGTTCCCATCATACTTCCATAGAGTTTGGGTAGGTCGTTAACGGCACAAGATCGGAGCTCTTTAGCGTGGTATTGCAGCAACTAGTTCAGATCCGGATAGGTGATAAACCTCTGCCTAAGGGACGGTCGCGCTTGTGCTATTGGATATGGGGATGCCGGAATCGCGAGCGCGACTTGATGAACGAAGAGGTTGCCTCACGATATCAGACTAGGCAGGCGATGTCTTCGTGCGCAATATCTACATCCTGCACACAAGGGAAGTTTATACTGGGGTGTATGATCTTAGGTGAACTAAAGCACCGTCAGCAGGAGAAGTGTAGATGGACATCGGTATCAGCCCAGCTATTCTTGAAGCGATAAATGCTAGGTGCAAGGACGCCAAAAATGAAATTGAAACAATGGCGCACTACGCAAAGGCAGAGATTGCGGGAAATCCCAACCAGAAAGACGTAATCGGCGTTTCGTTGAAAGAGATTATCGAGTCGAAGGACACAGCTTCGCAATCACACACGAAGCCGCGCGGCGGGCGCATTTGACCGCTGCGTACTGTAGGGGTGTTGCCTTGCTATACGCTGGTCTCGCGAATCCGTCAGCGGCCGGAAGATCTGGTGATTCGCTTGCCCTCTTCGATAAATTTCCTGTGATTAGCAAACCAAGATCTCGCTTCGGAGTAATTGTGCAAGTCCAATGCAGCCATTACGTGAGCAATAAGCCCAATCGCTTCGCCACGACTGAGTTCCCCATCCTTATGCTGATCCAAGACATTGGCTAAAAAGTCGTCCAGCTGCCCGTGGTCATCATCAGTTAGCTCGCCTTCTTCCCGCATTTTTTGCCTCCAAAAGAGAATTGTAGCCGGGTTTTAAACGATTCGACGTGTTGCAGCATACCCCTGCGTGGGAACTGAATTTGTGAATTCAGTCTCATTGATGGAACGTGGTTTAAAGCGCGTCAATGAAGCTTCCGCGCAGGAATGATAGTCATTTATTGAATAAAGTGAGGGTCATTGTGCAGTACGGAAAGGTAGCTGCAGGATATCGCTGTCCGAGATATCAATTTCAAAGTTTGCTCGGGTGTAATCACGGGGGTAATAAGAGAAGCTTTTTAGGTTGAAATACGCGTTTGCATCCATATAGCGTCTAGACAATTCTAAACTTGCGTTCTCAGCGGACTTTGCGTCGAAATCGCTGCTGAGATGAATTGCTGATATCCCGGTCTCGTCTGCGCTATTCGAGTCTACGGGAAAAGCACCACTTTTCGACCATTCGTCCAAAAGAATATTCGCGGTTCTAGGAGGGCCATATGCAACAACGGGACCTACTGAAACTCCAGCTATTGATTCCTTATGCTCATCAAGAAAAGATCGCGTTTCGTCTAGGGTCTTAGACGTTTCTCCGGCATAAAGCAAGACGTTGACCTTCGCGGCGATGCCGTGCTCGCTACATGCTTTGAGTAGCTGTGACGCTCGATCTAAGTAACGCTCCGGATTTGGCGATTTTCGCATATTTAGAATCTGTGTGGGCGATGCAGTTTCTAGCCCAAGATCGAGAACCTTCATTCCTGCTGCCGCCAGAGAAGCTATTGTTCCAGGCATGAGTGCATCCACTCGGCTCTCCGTTCGCCATGAGACATCTAGGTCAGCCTCTCTGATGGATTTCGCTAAACCAACTCCCCATTTTTCGCTAGGAACAAACATCGAAGATTGAAAGTAAGGTCGAATCTCACCGCCGCCATATTGCTTAGAAACTGCGATAAGTGCATTGGTTATTTGGGCTGGCGAGCGAAGTTTTTCGAGCCGAATATCCCGTTCTTCACAGAAAGCGCAACCCATGCCACATCCACGGGAGGCTTCTATACTGGGCTGATACCGTTCAAACCCTGATACGAGTGGATGATTCAGTACGAAATCAGGTGTAGGGGAAGGGAGGCTGCGCATGTCTGGCGCCTCTGTAAGTAAGCTTGCGATGATTGGCTCCGCAAGACCTGGAATGAATAGATCAGCCTCGGGCATTTTTTTTCGCAGCCAATCAGGATCCGGACCTACTACCCATCTTCCACCTACAATGATCTTGACATCCGGATCAGCACTGCGCACAAGACGACAAAATAACATAGCCCATGGAAGAGCATAAAAACTTGGAATTGATAGCATCAAAGGAAATTTCGATGGAAATACGCTCTTTTCGAGGAGCATGCGTAGCACATCAGCAGGTTCGCTATGTTCTCCATGCACAAGCAGCGTAGTAGTTCCCGTTGCATCCAAAATAGATGCGAGCGATAGGGCGCCGTAATTGAGATAGAGTTGCCGGCGTGCGAGCATGTGGTCGCGTTTCTTGGGTGACAACATGCCGGCGGATACGAATACAACTGTCTTTGAGCGTTTCATTCAAATGGGCTATCAAGCTGGAGGGGACATTCCCGCCACTTCGGATGGCATCTTTTCTTCACATGGGTCAAGAAAAGATGCCAGCCTTAGTTGCTAAGATGTGCAAATATGAAATTACATTGGAATTGTGAACGACCTGGACATCGTAAGGCTTAATTAGCCGAATCGCCAGGAAAAAATTTGACAATTTATCCAAGCTATATCTTTACTAAACAACTGAAGAGTAACACAATGGCCGGCTCACACCTTTGAATGATCTGAGATCCTCAGTCCGGCATGAATCCCCAAACTCGCAATTTGCTTATTCAGCGCGTGATCGATTCGCTCAGCGCGTTGGCGCCAGGCTCAATATTCGAACGTTTCGGGGTGGTCCTGGTTGAGAGATTGATCGATGTCAAGCTGGTGCAACGCGGGTCATCGGTAGGCGGCAGCCCGGTCGGAGGAGCACTTGATGCTGTTTCCGAGGATGGCCGGACGGTTGTTGAGGCTTCGATTACGAAGGCCTATTTCTCTGGTGCGATGATTAAGCCCTGGGGTGACCTAGAACACGCGTTAGTATTGGCGCCGGCTGCTAAAGATATATATCTCTTATCTTCGCAGCGAGCAGGAACAGGTGCGATTGAAGCGATGATGACTAAAGCCATCCAACAGAAGCGCATGATCGAACGACGTCTTCATCTGATGGACAGCCGCGCTATCGCAGAGGCCATTATTGATACTCTGATGCTCCGCGATGAAGCAATCGATGATCTTGCCCTACATCTACCTGTCCTTGCCGAGATCCGGGATGACCATCCTGCTTCGTTGAAAGCTCCACCGCTGAGTCTGCTATATGTTAAAAACGAAAATGTTGATGCTGAACTGGATCGTCGCCTTGAAAGCGAAGCTTGTGTTGAGATCAGTGGAATTGGCGGCATCGGCAAGTCTCAAGCAGCTGCTGCATGTCTGCTGCGCAGTGAGAATCGCTTTGATTATAGATTTTGGGTCAGTGGTCGGGATATTGAGAGTGTTGAGCGGCTCTCATCTGTGCCGGTCAGGCGTGGTGGAGCTGAGCGCAATGTGAGCGCCCTGCTCATGAAAAACCGTACATTTCTGGTCTTAGACGATGCTGATCCAAGCCTGTCGGTTGAACAGCTCGCTAAGTTGTGTGGATCAAATTCGCGCATCCTGATTACTCGGCAGCATGCTTCGAGCGAGGCTTTTGCAATGCCTACGATGAACGAAGGTCAAGCCCGTGCTTTACTTGGTAAAGATCTAGATGCGCAACCATCTAACAAGACTTTTCAAAAGATATGGCGGACTGTGGGGGGACATCCGCTTAGCCTAACTCTCCTTAATGCCGCTGCGCGCGAGGGGATAACGTGGAGCGAGCTTGCAAAGGAGTGCGATCATTTGACTAAAATGCCGTTTGAAGGGGCACGGTTAGCTGATCGCATTCTCGGGCGCCTAAAGCCGGTTATCGATGAGGAACTTTCGCTCTTTCGGTGGGCTGGTCAGAGTCACTGTGATCGCGCCTTTTTTAAACATGTTGTCGGTACGCTCCGTCTTCGAGCTTTCGAAAGGCATGGCCTTAGCGTTCCTGAAGGTGTTGCGTCTATTCGTATTCACGACATCGTTTTTAAATCTATACAATCGCCAGACTGGCTCAAGAAAGAGAGGTCTGACCAGATTGACGCTCAACTTGAAGATTTTATTATTCAGCAAATTCGCGCCGATGGTCACGGTTTGCAGCTGATTGCTTCCCAGTTAAGGGGGAAAATATTTAGCAATGTCGTTAATGGCGATCGTCGTCCAGCTTTTCTTTATGCTCTGGCTACGATTTGGGTGAGAAGCGCTGTTCCAATAGATATTTTACCCAACCCGTTAGAAGAGGCGCGTCGGCTCAGATCGCTGAGTGCGGAGGAGAACGAGGTTGCCATTTTGGTCGTTCTTGAGTCGATTAGAGCAAAGGAACGTTATCTCCAACAATCGCTGAGTCGTCATGATGCCGTTAAATGGTTGGAGTCCGTCATTCCTGCTTTTAAAGATCTCTTGGCTATGACTAGCCTTAGTGCAATACAAATTGCTAAGATCAAGCACCATCATGCGAAAACCCTCCTTGCTTTAGGTAAATATGCCGAAAGTTATAGCTTGTTCGAAGAAGTGGTTGCCAACTACTCGCTGAATGAAGCTAAGCTGCAACTTTTGCGGCTTGCTTCTAGAAACAATAGCAGCCACGAGACGGCGAAGAAATATGCGTCTGAAATAATCAACGAGAAGTTGAGCGGTCAAAGCATTTCTCCTTCCCTGCTGATGGCGTTAGGCGATGCACTTAATGGCGCGCGTCAAACTTGGGCTGGCGATCTTATCAATCGGCATGAAGAAATATTTTTATCGGAAGCTTTGTATAGTGCTGCAATTGGTTTACCGCAGGGCTACCATTCTGTCGCAGGTTTCATTCGAGCTATTATTTGGTCCGCACCAGACAGGGTCGATGCAGTTTTAGCTCGTCTTCCCGAACCGACCCCATGGATGCTTGATGACGATCAAAGTCGCGGTAGTTATGCCGAAATAATGCAGCTTGCAGCTGGTGAGGGCGACGTGGCCGATTATCTCAATCGTGCGCTCGAAGCATTTGAAACGTTGAAAGTTCCGGATTCTTATCAGAAGCGAAAATGGGGGGAAGTGCTTTATAAGCTCGGTCGCTACCCTGAGGCTGAGGTCATTCTTGAGGGAATCGAGGATAGAAATGGTTGGATCTGGCTGGCACATAATTTGTCACAAGTGAAACTCCAGTTGAATAAGCCCAACGAAGCGTTGGATCTGGTCAATGAGTCTGTCCAAGGGGCGCATGGCAACAATATTAAATATCGCAGCAGTTTCTTGCTGCAGCGCGCTAAGGTAAGGATTGCATTAAATCAAGATCCGTCCTGTGATATCAACGAGGGTCTTTTGCATACCAATAACCCCGGTCTGATCGAGAAGCTCAATAGTCTTTTGCTTTAAAGAGACTGGGCTATAGGGCATGCGCTGTAGGTGCGAAAAGTCTGTCGCTGGTATATGGCTGATTTTTATGGATACATCTTCGCTCCCTTCCTCAGCCGCTCCCTGAACTGTCCACGCACATAGCTCGGCAGCGTCACAGCCGGCTGATAGTGGCCGAGAACTTCGGCTTGGGTCTTCCGGCTGTTCCCGGCCGACTTGTGGACATAGTTGTCCTGCAGCACTGGCGCCTTCTTGTTGAGGGCATGGCCCGTGATCAAGGCAATGTGCTCAACCCGCAGGCTCTTGGCGTCGAGTTCTGTGGCAAGCATGTGGCGCTCGCAACTGAGGCTTCTGTGAGCCCAACCTATTGCTGCCACATTTGGCTCAAAAAGGCGGCTTGGAGCTGAAAGCCGGCCCTCGGCTTTGCTCTATCTATTGGGCATCATGCGCAGCCGCCAGACTCACAGTCCAATGGCCACCTTCCTCTCGATGGGGCTTGAGTAGGTCATAGGTCTTCAACATGTCAACGAGTCCAGAGTGCCCGTAGGCACTTGGAGAGAAGGCTGAGTCTGCACGTTTCAAATACTGACTCAGCGCGCTCACGCTGACTCTGCCATCCGGTGTTCCCGCTGCAAGCAGAGAGACAGCTTCCACGACAAATCGTGGCCGACGCTTGATCTTTGCCGATTGGGTAGACACAGCGACAGACTTGAGTTGAGTAGGAGCCGCAGGTTCTGCTTCTGGTGTCTCCGCATCAGGCGCTTCCGCAGCTGCCTGCTCCGGACTCCATTCAAAGAATCGATCACAAGCATTACGCAGGGCATCAGGCGTCTTTGCCTCGCCCACTATGAAAACCGTTGCTCCTCGCTCTCTCAGTCTGCGACTAAGGTATGCAAAGTCCGAATCACTGGTGACGAGGCAAAAGACCTCTGCACGCTTGTCGAACAGCGCTTCTTGAGCATCAAGAGCCAGAGCGATGTCAGCAGTATTCTTCTTAGACGCGTATTGGTATTGGAGGCATGGGGTGAACGCCTGCCGGACCAATGCTTGTTCCCAAGAGTTGCTGAGTGTTGCTTTGTTTCCATAACCCCGCCGAAGGATCACACGACCTGCTTGCGCTGCCATAAGGAGCGCGAAATCGATGATCGCTGGTGCTACATTGTCGCAGTCGATCATAACCGCGACTGTTGCATCCTGTTGGTGTGCCATACCTATTCACCCTTCTTGGGTCAGGCATCCTGCTGATGCCGCGCCACTATTTTACGCGGAGTAGCTAGGTTCTCTTTCAGTGATGCGGCTTGAACGCTAAGGAGTAGCACCTTGATCCTGTCGACGCCGCTTGTGGATTTGTCTGTCCCCCAGTATGTCAGGCAAGCCAATCAAGTAAAGATGAGCCTGGTGAGGCTGAACTTGATTCCGGTCATTGATCCCAACTTGATGTAAAACAATTCAAAATTTCTTCACCAGTGGACGTCGGTTCTGTCGGTGTAGATCGAAGTGGATGCCGATAAGGCCGGCTTTCGCCGGCCTTATCGCTTCAAGAAATCATCAAGTAGCCACCGTTTCGCCTCGCCTAACAATTCAACCCGTCAAACCGGCGCAAGATTGTTGTTGTATCTGGAACGTGCCCGGATGCGAGAGTAGGGTGGATCAGGACTAACCAGGTGAAGTTTGTTGAATGATGATGGAAAGAGCCGGTGAGCAACACTAGCTTCAAGAAGGGCGGTGGATCTCCAAAGTTGGCGCCAGACCGTTGCTTCAAGATCGGTCTCTATGACATAGACAGGGTTGGGCGAATTATCCCTGAGCAGGTCGACGCGCGACTCTCCCCCAATCGGTCGGGGCACGCGCACCTCATCACCACTGCTATCCCAGCCTATCCAGTGGCTATAAAATGTAATTCCAGATTGCAGCGCTTGGAACTCAAAGTATTCCGAGTCCGGTGAGATGTTTCTGCGAGCACAAATCTTGCGCATGAGCCCGACCGACACCACGCCAAGCTCGTCAGGGCCGTGGCCTTCGATGCTTCGACGAAATGCGTGGTAGCTCTTAAAGCCAAGATCCTTGGCAAACTTCTCAAGGCTCTTACAATGACTGGAGTCATCTGAGCGCATGCAACAGGCGCCGGACTTGAAAGCACGAACTATGTCTTGAGCTTGGAACATCACATACTCCCGTATTGGCCAAAGAAGCTCGGTGCCTCTTTCAGAGCATGCTGCTTGCTTCAACGGCCACAAAGGAGATGGATACCTGGGTGACGTCAGACTTTTCCCACGCAGCAGGGAGGTAGCCTAAACCTTCACGAAGGCTAGCAGGTTTGTTGCCGCTCATCAAACTCGCTGGGGGGCGGGAGGAAGCTCCAATGCAGACCTCGGTAGTTGTTCCTTGATAGTGGTGAGCCGTCGCGCCCAGCTCGTAGGGTCTAGCCCGATTTGGGAATTGATCGTGGAAACCCTGGTGATGAGGTGACTCACCCCTACACTAAACAAGTTCCCAAGCCATGCCACATCTGTGCAGCATGGTGTTGGTAGCTAACATGGTTCTTTTTAGGGATACATCCTCGCTCCCTTCCTCAGCCGCTCCTTGAACTGCCCACGCGCGTAGCTCGGCAGCGTCACAGCCGGCTGATAGTGGCCGAGCGCTTCTACTTGGATCTTCCGGGTGTTGCCGGCCGACTTGTGCACGTAGTTGTCCTGCAGAACGGGAGCCTTCTTGTTGAGCGCGTGACCTGTGATCAGCGCAATGTGCTCTACCCGCACTCCCTTGGCATCGAGTTCTGTTGCCAGGGTATGGCGGAAGGCGTGCGATCCGATTCCTTTGCCAAAACCTAGGCCTTTCAAGTAGGCCGCAAACTGGTTGACGAAGCCCTGGCTGTAGCGCCCGTTAGGCTCACCGGTCTTGCGGCAGGTGCCAGCAGACAGGTTGGGGAAGAGGCGTGGGTGGCCGGACGCTTTGATGTCGGCCAGGAAGTCGAGGAAGCCTGCCTGGATGAGGCTTGCGTGGATCGGCACCTTACGGATGGCGCTCTTGCCCTTGAGGCTTTGTCGGCTGCGCTTGCCAGCGCTTTGCGCCAGGTCTTCATCGACGGTCTTCTGGATCGAGAAGCACCACACGCCTTGGTCTTGCACGATGTCGGCAACTTTGAGTTGCGCGATCTCATTGATCCGGGCGCCTGTGTAAAGCGCAATGAGCGGGCACCACCAACGGTGCGGATACTTCTTGGCCCAGGGCAGGAAGGTCTCGGGGTTGAAGATCTTCTGGATTTCTTCTGGTGAGAGCAGTCGCTCTGGCTCGTCCTGGTCAGCCAGTAGTTCTTCCCTGGCGGGCTTGAACGCATCCATGGGCGAGTGCGGGATGGCACGGGCCTTGACGAGGGTATTGAAGAAGGACGCGAGGAAGCGCCGATGCAGTTCCAAGGTAGCGTTGGCTGGCTGCGCCCGCCCTTGGCGTTGACCCTTGGCGATCAAGGCTTCGACGCTCAATCCCTGATGTTTGGGGTTGGTCATGAAGTCCTCGGGCGCCCATCGCAGCAGATCCCACATCTGGTAGATGTGCGTGTGCTCGATCCGAGCAACGGAGGTGTTGCCGCTCACGCGTTGCAGTATGGCAAGCGTCCGACGATAAGCATCAATCGTAGTGGTGCGAAGGTTCTGCCGCTCTTTGTCTTTGAGGAAGTCGTCGACCTCTTCAGAAAGGAGCCGCGCCGGAGTGGCAAGGGGTAGGGGTTCTGGATAGCGAGTTCCGGATCGGCGAAGCCGTCGCAGCTTTTCATGATGGTCATAAGTCGCTTGGACCAAGTCTTGAAGGTGAAGCGCGCCGGCTCGGTCTTGAACGACCATGTCATTGAATTCGACCTTGCCGATGCGAATGCTTCGGATAAATAACTGACCTTTGGGGTGCTGCAAATACTTGTGAAGTTGAGAGTGTTTAAAGTGCATCTACAATCCAATTTTAAGGAGGTAGACGTTTGATAAGGGGAGGGGATTTTCTGTCAATGATAAAATAGGACAGAAATTTCGTGCCGATGATTGCCTAAGGCGATCTCAATAATTGCCATTCAAACAGCTGTATTTTCAGTTTGACTTTCATAAAATATTTCATCGACAAGCTATATAGGCCAATGATTGCAGTTATATAAAAGGGCTTTAAACCATCAATGCGCTTGTAGTGTTTAAAAGTAACAAAATGACGAAAAGCGAGAGATATCTCACGCAAATAAAATGAACGCCAGATAAATGAGCTGCGGCTTGCCTAATCTAATCTATCTTAAGAAGGCAGTTAGGCAATCCGAGTTTCGTCCTTCCAGACCGATAGCGGTCAGTTTGTGGGAGTCGCAGAATTTGAGACATAACTCGGTTGAGATCAGCCCTGGGGCAGGGGCTGACACGCAGACCTCAGGAGCCCGTAAACTCACTGACGGGGATAACGCATGGACAACTGGTTGGCACAAGCGGTGATCGGTGGCGTGGTGGCTTCAACAGTCATCTACTTAGCGCGTTGGGCTTACGGCAAAGCGATCTTCTGGAACGATCGGATAAGCCTAGCTATCAATCGAGCTGAGCTGCGGAAGATTGAGCACCTTGGCCAAGACAAGTTCCATATTGTGCAGTTCCTGCTAATCCAAGTGCTTTGCTGCTTTGGGATCTTGGGCATTGCGATCATGCTTGCCCCACTGGCCTTTATGACCGACGGAGCGAAGTGGATCGTGCCAGGGCTAGGGTTGCTTGGCCTGTCGATCTACGGGTGTGTGATTTATCCGCTTGGCATGATCGCGCGCCTGAGGAAGGGAGAGGGTTACATCACGCGCCAGAAGGCGCTGATCGACCGAACAGAGCGTCGCTTGGACCTCACTTCTCAAAAGGCCTAGTCTTCATTTTGAGAATGCCGCGATCTGGATATCGTCTGCTGACTAAGGAGGTTCGATATGAAAATCTTCATCAGTTCGCTTATCACCGGAATGGAAGCCGAGCGAGCAGCGGTCAAGCAGGCGATCGAGTTGCTAGGCCACCAGGCGATCATGGCGGAGGATTTCGGCGCCCGAGCCAGCTCTCCCCAAGTCGCATGCCTCAATGGTGTGCGCGAGGCGGACCTTGTCATCCTCGTTCTTGGGCCTCGCTACGGCGCCAAGCAGGCAGGAGGCGTCTCGGCGACGCACGAAGAGGTGTATGAGGCCCGGAACCGTAAGCCACTCCTGATGTTCGTGCAGTCGGGCATGGAAGCGGAACCGGATCAAGCCGATTTAATTAGAGAAATCGGCAATTGGCAAGGTGGTCAGCTCTGGGACGGCTTTGTCTCAGCCGATGAACTGGGACAAAAGGCAACTCGCGCCATCCATCAGTTTCAGCTGACGCAGGCCGTGGCGCCCCTCGATCCAACAGGATTGCGCGATCGTGCACTGACGCTCTTCCCACGGATCGAGCGCGGCTATCAGCAAAGTGGCACGGTCTTGCAGCTTGCTGTTGCAGCTGGACCGGATACAACAGTGCTTCGCCCCGCCGAGATGGAAGCTCAGCCCCTTCTGGATGCTATGCAACAGCATGCACTCTTTGGAGTCCCAGCCGTTTTTGATCGGAGCCTGGGGATGAAGGCGGGCTTGAACGGTGAGGCGCTCGTGTTGGTCCAGGAAGCGCAGCGTAGTGACGGCGCGTCGATCCGACTTTGGTCCAACGGAGATGTCCTGATCAGTTTGCCTATTCCACCGCCAGAGCGCGGCATGGGGCTACCGGTCGTCTTGGAAGAAAGCGTCGCTGAGAAGCTCGAAGCGGCGATCGCCTATGCCGCTTGGCTTCTGGGTCAGATTGACCCCACCGAACGGCTTAGCCATGTCGTTCCTGCGGTGCGATTGCTGGGAGAGCATGCTGGTGCTTGGAGGACCCGCGCAGAGCACGAAGCGAGTCCTAACAGCATGCAAGTGCCTTGGCGACAGGGAGAGCATCAAGAACCGGTGCTCCTTTCACCGGCCCACCAAGTCAGGCAAGCGCTATCCATGGACGCTCAGCGAATGGGAGAAGATCTGGTCGTGCTGCTGCGCCGTCGTTGGATCAACTGAGATCCAGTAGGACATCAACCGGGAGAAATCAATGAGCGTTCCCGCACAAGCTTTTGCAGATCGGCTTCCCAATGATCTTTCGCCTGGCAGCATCTTTCTGTTCCGAGAGAGTTGGGTGCTGTTAGTCAACAATCAGCAGGAAGAAGCCGAGCCTGTTCTCGCTTTCTTGATGCTCCAAGGCGAGCGCGCAGGTTCGCTTTTTAAGGTGGGAGATGGCATGGGGCCATGTGTGACCCTAGCCGAACCGTTCGAATGGTTCGCGTCAGTGAAGGACGGAGTGCCCCCAGCGCATGATGTGGTGGATACAGCATCACTCTCACTTACGTCAGTGGGGCCTGTGGTAGTTGGTCAGATGCCTAGCCAATGGGGAGACGGCGACAAGATCGCTTTTGGCATGCATGGACAGCCCCTTGGTGACCATCCCCGTGGTGCGGTCAAGCGCTTTGCTAAATGGAGTGTTGAGCTTTGTCATCCCGCCCAGCCTTTCGTGAGCTTGGGGCGGATCTTTGAGGTCGATCGAAGTATGTCCTGATTCCATAACAGGCAAAGTAGAACCCTCGAAAATAGCTGTCTTACGCTCTTGAGCCTTGCTAAATCTTGAGTCAGAACTGATGAACTTTGACTCAGGAAACACACATGGCCATCTATCACACCCGCATCAAAACTTACAGCCGAGCCAAAGGGCATTCGGCGCTTGCCGCAGCGGCATATCGCGGTGGTTATCTGCTCACCGATCCCACCTCAGGTGCGCGCCACGACTACCGGGGTAGGGCGGGCATCATCCAGTCGCGTTGCGTGGCACCACCTGGTTCGCCGGCATGGGCGGATGACCCGCAAACCCTTTGGGCCGCTGCAGAAGCTGCAGAGCGACGCTGCAACAGCACCGTCTGCCGAGACTTCGCGGTTGCGCTGCCGCACGAACTCGATGACCCCAAGCGCTGGGAGTTAGTGCTCGATATCGCGCATCGCCTGATTGAGCGCTTTGGCTTTGCGTTGCAAGCGAGTCACCATCGCCCAATCAAAGACGATCCGCGATATTTCTATTGCCACTTGCTCGCCACGACGCGAAAAATGGAAGCCTCGGGGCTGACGACAAAGACGCGTGTGCTAGACGGGCGCATGAATGGCAAGGAGGAAGTCGAGTGGATCCGCGCCATGATCGCTGACCGGATCAATGCACACCTTGCCCAAGCCGGCATTGGAAAATCGTTTGAGCATCGGCCCTTGACGGAACGCTTAGGGGCGATGCGAGGCAACGGGGTCTTTGTCCAAGGACAAGCAAGCTTCGAACAGCTTCTGTCCCGCTACCGCCAAGATGGGCGACTGTTGAGCGTGCCGGATGGCCACACGGCGGAGCAGGCCCAGCGTGAGCACCAAGGGCCAGGCATGGACACTTCTGTTAATGAGGCTTCGGTGGCGCAGGTGCCCATCATGTTGTCACCCACTGGCGGGCTCAGTTCAAGTAGGGACGACGAAGCTCTGTCAGCAAACCAAGAAGATCGAAGCGGCCATCAAGATACGCATTGAGGGCGTCTGCCATGTGCTGGTCAACGCCAAAGCCGGCTGCGTTTTGTTGGGCGATCCAGCTTTCAACATGAGCTTGGCGGAGTTGATGTTCTTGCTGGTCGAGGGGCATAGCGGGGGAGTGGACGGCAGAAGACATAATGACGAATCCAGTGTTGTGGTTCTTCGATTCGTAGCAGAGAAGCCTTCGCCGTCAAGCCCAGTCGCCTAGCCCAATGGTCGCTCGGTCAAAGCTTCAATTTTTCGTTGACCGCCTGACTGACCAGCTCATACCACCGGTTCATCTCGGTCTCGTTGCCGAACTTGATGGTCCACACGGGATGATCGATGTCTTTGACATTGAGCGTCAGCGTCCCTTCGCGATTGTAGTTGTGCCAGTGCTTTTCCCAGGACCGGACATCACTCAGCGCATACGCCTTGATGCGATTGCCGGCTTTGAACTTGATCGATGAGCGGGCTGTTGACACAGCAATGCGCGTGTTCTTGTAGCCATAAAACCGCTGGAAGTCATGGTCAAATGTTGCGTTGTCACTGCGCGTTTTCACCGTTTTGGCAAGCACCAAGAAGATCGCGGCGCAGCCAGCGAAGAAGACCAGGGTAAGAAAAGTGCCGACCGTCATGTGAGTTCCTGAGGAAAGGATGGGATCGCCGTTGATCGCCAACGGCGGCTATTGGACGCGGGCAGTGATCTTCCAAGTGCCGCCCACCTTGGTGAAGGTGTAGACCCCGTCCATTTGATTGCCGAAGTCTTGACCCAAGGCCTTCACCTTGGCGCTGGCATCGCACGTGTAGCTGGGCGCACCGTCCGCCTTTTGGCACTGGTTGCTCTTGAAGTCTTCGATCCTGGCCTCGTCATTGCTGTTCTCTTTGACGAACTGCAAGAAGGCAAATTCCCGCTCAGACTGCGATGGGCGACCTCCCGAGCAGGCACCCAAGAAGGCGATCAACATCCCGACAACGGCAAGGCGTGCTTTGCGCATACAGATTCCTAAGGGGGGCGAGGAGAGGGCGGTGCCTCGGCAATGGGAAGGCTTGAACTTGACGCGCGGCCATGTTACTGAAAAAGTAACAGACACCACAAGTGGGAGGCGCCATGCTCGTTCGTCACATTGCATGCCTGTGGTCACTTTTTGGATCCGAAAGACGCTCGCCTCATCTTTGCCAACCGCCTAAGACAGGCGCGCCTGGCTGCTGGGCTGACCCAAGAGGCCTTAGGTGTGGCAGCCGGGATAGCCGCTGAGGTGGCCCGCACGCGGATCAATCGTTACGAGCACGGCGTCAACGAGTGCGATTTACGCACCGCCAAGCGCTTGGCCGATGCCCTCGGCATGCCACTGGCTGCTTTCTTCGCCGAGACCGATGAGGTGGCAGACGCCATCCAAGCGCTCGCCAAGCTCTCCGTCGAGGAGCAGCGAAAGGTCGTCGCCGAATTGCAGCTCAAAGCCCAGCGCAGCGATCCGCCTAGCCCATAGTGCATCGGACCTCGCTGCTGGTGTCTTGGCCTGCGTGCAGATCAGACAATTCCTACACAGATGCCAACACCCATCCGATCTAAGCGGGCGATGTGATCCTGTAATCTTGCGAGCGGACGGTCGTTTTCAAACAAGCCAGGGATCACAGATGGAAGGCAGCGCGTCATGACCGGCAAGATCAAGCTCAGTGTCGCCATCGCGCTCTTGCTCATCGCCCTCACCGCAGGGGTCTACCTCTCCGGTCAGTTGATCCTGATGCTGTTGAAGGTGGCCGGTCCTCTCACCGTCGGCACCTACTGGTCTTACGTCAAAGCGCTCGACCTCCCGCAGTTCGCTCCCTATGCCACCAAGATCAAGCTGGCTGGCGCCCTCGGCTTCGGTGTGCCGCTGCTGGCCTGGATCGCATTGCTGATCCCGCTGTTCAAGCGAAAGGTCGCCGCCTTGCATGGCGACGCGAGCTTTGCCTCCGGCAGTGATCTGGCCAAGAAGGACATGCTCAAGCCGTCGCCAACCGGCATCGTGGTCGGCAAGCACGGCGGCAAGTTGGTGCGCTTGCCCGGCCAGCAGTTTGTGATCCTGGCCGCGCCCACGCGTTCGGGCAAGGGGGTGGGCATCGTCATCCCCAATTTGCTCGACTACCAAGGCTCGGTGGTGGTCCTGGACATCAAGCAGGAAAACTTCGATCTGACTTCCGGCTGGCGCAAGAGCCAAGGCCAAGAGGTCTTTTTGTTCAACCCCTTTGCCGAAGACGGGCGCACCCACCGCTGGAATCCACTGAGCTACATCTCGCCCGATCCCGCCTTTCGCGTGTCGGACCTGATGAGTATCGCGGCGATGCTCTATCCAGACGGCTCTGACGCCCAGAAGTTCTGGGTGAGCCAAGCGCGCAACGCCTTCATGGCGTTTACGCTCTATCTGTTCGATAGCTTGGACGATCAGATCAAGCGCAAGCACCCGAAAGACACCTGGATGTTCCCAACCCTTGGCTTGCTCTATCGCGTGTCGTCTGGGGATGGGAGCGACTTGAAGGGCTACCTTAAAAAGCTTTCTCAGCGCGACTTCCTGGGCCGCGACGCCAAGATGGCGTTCGACAATTTGCTCTCGCAAGCCGAAGAGACGTTCGCCTCGATCATGGGCACGTTCAAGGAGCCGCTCAACCAGTTCATCAACCCAATCCTGGATGCGGCCACCAGCGGCAACGACTTTTTGCTCACCGATGTGCGCAAGAAGAAGATGAGCATCTACATCGGCATCCAGCCGAACAAGCTGGCCGAAAGCCGCTTGCTGATCAATCTGCTTTTCAGTCAGCTCATCAACCTCAACACCAAAGAATTGCCGCAGAACAACCCGGCGCTCAAACGCCAGTGCTTGCTGCTGATGGACGAATTCACGTCCATCGGCCGGGTCGACATCATTGCAAGCGCGGTGAGCTACATGGCCGGCTACAACATCCGCTTGCTGCCGATCATCCAGAGCATGGCGCAGCTGGACGCGACCTATGGCAAGGATGTCTCGCGCACGATCATCACCAACCATGCGTTGCAAATCGTCTACGCCCCACGCGAGCAGCAAGACGCCAACGACTACTCGGACATGCTTGGCTACACCACGGTGCGCAAGAAGAACAAGTCGCACACGAGTGGCAAGCAAAGCAGTGTGTCCTACTCCGAAACCGAGCAACGCCGTGCCTTGATGCTGCCGCAAGAGTTGAAAGCGATGGGCTTTGACAAGGAGGTCTTCCTCTATGAAGGCATCCCAAGCCCGGTGCTCTGCGAGAAGATTAAGTATTACGAAGATACCTACTTCACCAAACGGCTGCTCCCAAAAGCCGAGGTGAAGAAATTATCTGCCGCCGTCTCGGGCTCATGAAATTAGCTCTTGACGAAAAATCCAAGCCATTGCCGGGAAATGAAGATGCCATTTGTAAATGAATTTATTCCTGAGCCAGATGTTGTTAAATACGACCTAGAAGCGATCGACAGAGACTTCGTGGTCGGTGGCACCAATGCAAGAGACTGGACAATTGATCGTGATCGCGACATGTATTTGCGCAATGTCGCAAACGGTGGCGGCACTGAAATTGAAGTCAGAAACCAGACGAAATTTTCCTTCTATTGGCATGGAGAGCTCCTGACGCTGAGACTGGATTTGGTCGACGGTGGAGGCGCGCGAGGTCAGCCCGGCTGGTCCCATTGGAGACTGATGTGGATCAATGGAGGAGAGGGACTGCCTGAGCATCTCAAGGCCGACAAGGAGCGATTCATAGTTGACCTCAAAGAAGCCTTGCTTGCATACAAGGATTTTGGCGTCCATTCCAGGAACACGGACTACCACATCGTTTTTGAAGTCGATGAGGGGTGCTTGGTGTGAATGGCTCGATATCTGCCCAGGACGCAATCGATAGAATTCGTCAGAACCCTGGCGATTACCAAACACCAGAATCGCTGCGGTCGCTCGCCGCTCAGGTGGATGCAAATGCCTCAGGCAAGGTCACTGTTCTTTATAGTGGCCCGGCAGCGAAGGACATCTGGTCGACTGATGTCATTGGATCGATGATCGAATCTGGCGAAGACATCCGGGTTATCGATAAAAGCCAGGCATCGAAGTTTCTGAATTCCCGCGAGTTCTATACCGCGCTCGCCGACATCTACGAAATTTCGCCTCGTGAGCTGATAGATGGGTCTCATCGGGGGCCTGCCACAGAGTGGCTTTACCACCCCACGCAAGGTCCTTGGGCAGATGCGTCTGGACGGTTTGCAGATGCAACCGTAGGTGAGGTTCATGCCATCGTGGGCGACGCTCAGCCAAGCCGTGTCTTTGGCGAAATTGAAGTGCCTCGCATTCTTGCCAATCCAAACGTCACCTCGATTGAGGGCCTTCCGCGTGAAGCGCTGGCCGGTGTGAAAGACCGGCTCGGTCAGCAAGCAGCCTTTGAGCTGATCGTGGCCCGTGCGCGTGAACACGAGGGCATGCTGCGCATCCCAGCCAGTGATGATGCGCTCCGCGAGAACAAAGTTCTGAGGCTCGACAACAGAGAGTATTTTCGTGGAACGGCCATTGAAGGAACATCGAAGGCGTTAGACCAGAGCACGCTTCCGCTCAGTGAGCGCATGAAACCGCCAACCGAGCATGCCCAAGCGGGTCAGCAGCGCTGGGATGAGTGGCAGGGACGCAATATCCAGACCACGCCTGAGCCTGAGATCCCAGGCTTGCGTCGCGCCGGGATGACAGCAGGGCTTGCGGGCTTGGGTGTTGCCGCGACCGCCTACGATGCGTCTCAAACCGGCGAGCGTGTTGGCACGCTGTTGGCACAAGACAACCTCACCGCTGCGCGTTCGGAAGCGTTGCACTTTGCTGCCCGAGGTGCCGGCGGCTGGGCGGGAGGCGCCGCCGCCGCCGCCGTTGTTGGCACAACCGGCGCCGGGCCCGTCGCGCTGGTGGTGGCCGATGGTTATTTGTTCAGTGCTGCTGCCGACAAAGCGGTGACGCTCTGGGACAACCGCCAGATCTATACACAGACCGACAAGCAGGGCGTGAGTTGGGAGTTCAACGGCAGCCAGTGGCTTCGCCAAGAAAAAGCCGACCTGCAAAACGATGGCGTGGATACCCAACAGAAGCAGGGCATGTTCGCGCTGCCAGAAAAAGCGCGCGAGCTGAACTATCACGCCAGTAGCGAAGCGACCGAGCAGGCGCTGGGCAAGGTGCAACCCAGTAATCCCTATGTGCAGCCATCCAGTGACGCAGATGCGGCGCATCTCTACGCACGGGATTGGAGGCATGATCCGGCAAGTGGCCAGTGGTCACGGATGGTCGCCGATGAAGTCGACCGGAACGATCGTCCCATCTGGACGGTGGATCCAGCAAGCCCCGAGCGAAGTGCCGCGTTGGACCAGCAAGCAGCCCAGGTGATTGACGCCAACATTGCCCGTGGCCCAGCTGCGATTGCCGCGACGTATCAAGCTGCTTATCAGCGCAATGGTTGGGACGACTTTGGCCCCTTGCCAGCGGCCGTGCAAGCCGCCTTAAACCCCGACTCACTGCAAGCATCGGACGGCAGGCAGTATCAGCGCGATACGCAAGGCCAATGGCGGCATGATGGCGTTGCTGCCGAAGGCAATGTCCCGTTGGAACTCAATGCAACGCGTGAACGCTTGCAACCGGCCTTGGAGCAGCATGCGCAGGCGATGGCACAGATGCCCGCGCGGCAAACGCCAACGGCGCAGCAACAAGACCAGGCCAATACTGAAGCGACGTATGCCGCCTATGGCGTTGCGCCTAATGCTCAGAACGCAGGCGCGATCCAGCTCGCGGTGCAACGGACACGTGAGGCAAACGGGATCGATGCAGCGACCAGCTCTTTGGCATTGGAGCGTGATGCGACCGGTCAATACTCGGTGGACAGCCCCATCCAGCATTTGAGCCGTGACGCCGATGGTGTGGTGCGTGTTGCAGCAACGACCAGCACTGATGAGATCCATCAGGCACTTGGGCAGGTGCAATCAGTTCGGCAGGATCAACCACCTTCGACGGGTGCACCCGAGCTGCGCATTGAAGCGCAATCGCCCCAAGAACGTGACGCTTATGAGCAAGCCTTGCGGGAGGCCAATCGGCAGGGTGTTTCCACGCAAGAAGCGCAACAGGTCGCAAGCTTCGCAGCAATGACGGTCACAGCTCCGCGTGTAGACGAAAGCCAAGCGCCTCAGGCAGCCATTGAGGCGCAGCGGGATCGAGACGCTGCACGCGCACCCGAGGGGCCTGTTGTTGCGGAGACGGCAACGCCGGCCCCAGTTATGGTGCCTGCACCCCTTAATGCGCAAGTGCAGGAAGAGACTCGTCCGGTTGCCAAGCCTGCCGAACCGAAGCCCGAACCTATCCCGCAACGCGAACCCCAAGAAACCCGAACACCTGAGGTTGCCGCACCCTCGGCAGCCGGCGCAGTCCAGCCGAAGGCAGAGGCAGTGGCGCCAGCTTCTGCAAGCGCATCTGCGCCGAGTGTCGGATCGCCTTCATCAGCTCTCACGTCTCGTGAGGAAACCCCAACCCAGGCAACTGTTCCAACGCCGCCGTCATTTCAGGAAGTGGAAGGGCTGCGCCTGGGCGACCGAGGGCAAGAGGTTGAGTTCTTGCAATATCGCTTGCAGCAAGTGGATGCGCGTGGTCCAAACGGCCAGGTCGTGCCGCAAGACGGGCACTACGGTCCAGAGACCGAACATGCCGTGAGGCAGTTCCAGCAGGAACAAGGTTTGCCGGCAACGGGCGTTGCCGGCCAAGACTTGGATGCTGCATTGTCCCAGGCACAACACGCGCGCCGAGAAGCTCTGAAACCCACGGAGCCTGCATCGGCAAATGCAGCAGTGGAGCAGGGCAGCGAGCAGCAAGCCCGAGTAGGAATGCCGCAGAACGACGCGCCATCGGCTGTTCTATTGCAGGCAACGCAGCAAGAGGCGGTGCGAGCGCCGTCGCCGGCAATCCCAACACAGAGCGAAGCGCCGGCAGAGATCGTCTTGCCTGAGCGCACGTCGTCCTCCTATACGTCATCGCCGAGCTTCGGTGGGGCTGGTGGGCGTTCAAACCCAGGTATGAACGATGAGGACCGGGTCGAGCAAGCGAGGCCCTTCCAAGATGTCGCTCAGCAGGCGTTTCCCTCTAATCATCGGGATTACGCGTTGTTCTCTGCCATCCAGGCACAACTTCCGAAAGGCACCTCCGATGAGAAAACCGCCGAAGTGCTCCATGCCGTCAAAGAGTCAGGGATCGAGCGCGCGGATCAACTCCGCAAAGTGACCATCCAAGATGATGTCGCCTTTGTCTTTGGAAAAACGCCCGGCTTTCACTCGGAAACCGCGCTCAACCCGCCATCGCCTGGCATCAAGGAGACCTTGCAGAAGACGGAGGCATTGGATCAACAACGGGCGCAGGAGATGGTGCAGTTCCAGCGCGAGCGCGAAGAAATCGACAAGAACCCAACAGGCCCCGTAATGACGCTCGCTGCCCACTCTCAGCAGCAAATGATGTCAGACGCGTCCAGTGGTGATGGGGGCGGTGGCTGATGTGGTGGAAGCCTAGATCGCCGTGATAACGACTAGGAGCAGCACGTGCTCTAAGTTGATGTTGACGCGTTCTCTGCGCTATCCGCCGTGGTCCGACTCCGCAATGTGTGGCTGCGCTTTGCGCAACGAACCTTCGCTTGACGCAACCCTTGGTTGCTGAAAAAGCAATAACGTGGGGCTTGCAACCTTAGGTTTGGCGCCAATGCCAACGCCAGATCAACAAAACGCAAATGTAATTTTAATGTCTGCGCGGGTAGCCTCAACTCACGCAAGTTGTGCAGTAGATCTCGAAGTGTAGGTGCTATGGATAGCGAGTCAGGTCAGACGGATGACGCAGAACAACCGCTCTTTCGCAAGCGAAAGGGGCCGGAGACAACTTCCACACTCGGCGACCTAAAAGATGCGTTTCCCTCGTCCATCCGGATCTGGATCGGCTGTGGCTGTGTGCTTTTCCTCTTGCTGGCCACGTTTGTTCTGACCGCGTCCTACTCCAAGCGGGAGCACGTGTCGGGCCAGATCATCTCGACGCATGGGCGAGTGGACATCCGCAGTGGAACGCCTGGCCTCATCCTTTCAACGACATTGAAGCCCAATCCTTGGTCAACAAGGGCCAAGTGCTTGCGGAGCTGTCAGCCGACATCACCAACGAAGCGGGTCGCTCTTTATCCGATGAGACGATCAAGCGTGCGCTCACCCGATCAGAAGAGCTGACCAAGGAGCAATTGCAAACGCATGACTTTTCCGGCCAGCGCGAGCGGGAACTGACGCGTCAAGTCGAAGAAACGAGCGGTGCGATGCAGGAAGTCGCTCGCAAGATCTCAATCTTGGAAAAGAAATACGCCAAGAACAAAGAACTGTTGAAGACCATTGAGCCGCTGCTTGCTGAGAAGTATGTGTCCAAATACACCTACCTCACCTACGAAAATGCTCTCTTGGATGCAGAGGCGGAGATCCAGGATGCCCGCGCGCAGCAGTCCACACTTCGTAATCAGCGTGCCGCATTGCTGGGTGAAATCACCGAGATAAAGACAACCGCCAGCAGACAAGCGAGTGAGATCGAGCGTGAGAAATCCACGATCGAAGATCAAGTGGCAAGAGCCAAGTCCGATCGTCTGCAAACCATCACCTCACCCTTGAGCGGCACCGTTGCAGCAATCTATGCATCCCAAGGTCAGCGCATTGGCACCGACTCGATCATCGCGTCCATCACCCCAAGCGAGTCGGTGTTCGAAGCTGAAATTCTTATTCCTTCCAGGGCCATCGGACATGTGAATGTCGGCACTGAGGTGCTGCTCAACATCGCCGCATTCCCGAAAGCAAAATATGGCGCCATCCAGGGGCGCATCGCATCGCTGTCGACGCAAACGAGTCCCCTCGGTGAGTTGGAGCGCCGATATGGTCGCCAGTCACCCACCGAGCCGGTTTACACCGCCAAGGTGGCCTTGCCTTCTCAAACCATCGGAGTCGCCCAAGAAGCAAAGTCCTTCCTGCCGGGGATGGAGGTGGACGCGGAACTGATCTTGGAGGGCCGAAAGATCTGGGAGTGGATGTTCGACCCCTTCCAAACCATGGGGTCGCGCTTGACGGGTGAAAAGCGATGAAGGACGTCTTGCCACCATCCGCCAATGGCGATGCCGAGCCGGATCGCTCTGCTGAACCAAGCCTGGTGTTCTCATCAAAGCGCCGTGTGCCGCATATCCGCCAGACGGAGTCCAGTGAATGCGGCTTGGCCTGCATTGCGATGCTGCTTTCCTACTATGGCCATGAAACGAGCCTCGGGGAGCTTCGCAACCGCTTTACGGTGTCAACCAGTGGGGCAACGCTCGCTTCGCTGATTGAAATCGCTGATGCCAATGGGCTCACAACGCGTCCGCTTCGCTTGGAACTTTACGAACTGCCCAAGCTGTCGCTGCCTTGCATGGTCCATCTGCACCACGGACACTTTGTCGTGCTGACGGCTGTGCGGGGCGGGCATGTGCACATCAGCGATCCCGCAACAGGCGTCAAGAAGATCAAGCTCAACGAGTTCGATGAACTCTTTAGCGGCATTGCGTTGGAAGCGCATCCAGGCCCGGCCTTCAAGAAGATCAAGAGCGTGCCATCGGTGTCGCTTCGCGATCTTTCGGGCTCGCTTCGGTCCCTGGTGCCCGCGTTCTGGGTTGTGGGCATCTTGGCGCTTTTCTTGGAAGGTTGTGCGCTGATTGCGCCGCAGTATCTGCGACTGACCATGGATCAGGTGCTCAGCGTCAAGGACGATGGCCTGGTCACCACATTGGCGATCGGCTTTTCGATCGTGCTCTTGGTCCAACTCGTCCTAACCGTTGCCAGGAAGTGGACCTTGCTGTGGATCTCTTCCACCACCGGCTTGCGGTGGAGCAGCAACTTGTTCCGTCACCTGGTGTCGCTACCCCAGTCGTATTTCGTGAAGCGGCATACCGGGGATATTTCAAGTCGCTTCCAGTCGATCTACTCCATCCAGCAGTCACTCACGACGAAGATGCTGGAAGCGGTCATCGATGGGGTGATGTCTTTCCTCATGTTGTTGCTCTTGATGAGCTACGACGCGCCGCTTTCCTTCGCCTTGTTGGCTTTCACCATTGCCTATGTGGGTTCGCGCTACGCCTACTACGCCAAACTCAAAGAGGCCAACCTCGACCAGATCAACATCGATGCACGCCGGCAAAGCTTGCTCTACGAGACGGTCCGAAGCATCCAGCCCATCAAACTGTTCAACAAGTCAGCGCTTTGGGCGTCGCGCTTTACGAACTACAGCGCGAAAGCGACCAACGCGACCATCGGGGCTGAGCGGATCCGCATTGGTTTTGATTCTGTCCAGCTTCTCATCCAGGGCCTGTGCCGCATCTTTGTAATTTGGGAAGGCACCCGGTTGGTGCTCAGTGGGGATATGACGATTGGGGTGCTGACGGTTTTTCTGATCTATGCGACCCAGTTCAGCCAGCGCAGCATCAACCTGGCTGACTACTTGATGCAGCTGCGGCTGCTTCGCTTGCACACCGAGCGGATTTCAGACATCACCCACAGCGAGCCTGAGTCGTTTTTGCATGGCAACGGCGCGCTGGAAGATGCCGCGCCTACCATTGCCATTGTCAATGGCTACTTCCGCTACTCGTCCACGGACAAGTGGATCATGAGCGCTTTGCAGCTCAGGGCTCCGGCAGGCCAAGTGATTGCGATCGTCGGGAACTCAGGCGTGGGCAAGACCACACTCATCCGCGTTCTGGCGGGGCTTGAAGATCTTCAAGTCGGAGACTTCTTGGTCAATGGAGAGGATCTACGGAAGGTCGGTAAGTCGAGCTACCGGAGCAAGGTCAGCATCGTCATGCAGGGAGACAATCTGTTGTCGGGAACGCTGTCGGAAAAAATCTCTATGTTCGATGAGCACATTGACCAGGAACGCCTCGTGCAGGCCGCGAAATTGGCATGCATTCACGATGATATTCAGCGTATGCCAATGGGCTTCAACACCAGAGTTGGCGACTTGGGAAATACGCTGTCAGGCGGTCAAAAACAACGGATCTTCTTGGCCAGAGCCTTTTACAGGCGCACCAAGTTGTTGTTGATGGATGAGCCAACAACTGGGGTTGATGAGCAGATGGGCATACAGCTGATGAAGAACATCAGGAGCATTGGCGCGACCACAGTCATCGTGACGCACGACAAGAACATCTCTCGGATGTGCGATATGCACTATCTCTTTGTGGGCGGGATCCTAAGGCCTTTGATCAAAGAGCAGCCCAGCAAATTTGAACAGGACGAGGCCGGGGAAACGGCTGAGAAGTCCAGTCAACAATGAGGAGTTACAACGCTTATCAAAATAAGTTCAAAGGAAAAAGAGATATGGAACATTCAATAGAAAAAACGATCAGGAAAAAAATCTACTCACAGGATGGAGCGCTGTAATGAGAGAATTGACAAACGAAGAGCTGTTACTAGTGGCAGGTGCAGCCGCCGCTGCGGACGTCGATCCAAGCGAACCTCCCACTGAGATTCCACCAATTGTGGTTAACCCGCCTACGAGTCCACCTCCGAGTCCGCCTCCGACTATTCCTCCTTCACCGCCAGTTGAGCAGCCGGGGCCAATCACGCCTCCCGGCACTGGCGGCGGCGGCCTCCCGGATCCAACAGACAAAAATACGACGACGGATCTAGGTGCAGAGGTCGATGTAATAGTTAATAAGTCAGCAACCCTGGAAGGGCTGGTTCAGGTGGCGCAGTCGAAGGGTTTTAAAATAGTGGCTACTGATACGTATTCTCATACGGATCCTGCTGCCACGGGCGGCGGGACTGTATATGTTAAAACCTACGCTAGTCCGAGCGATACCGCAGCACAATTGACGCATGAGCTGGGACATACGCTTTTTGATGGGGAGTGGAATACGGTCGCAGATCGAGCGTCAGCAATCAATATGGGCTTGGCTACTGAAGGCGAAGCAACAATCTATTCCATCGCTGTCCAACGAGAACTTTCTGCGCAGGGAGTAAGTTTGAATATTCCTGCAAATCCCGCCAATGTGGCATCTTATAATGCGACATATGACGCATATCAGGCTGGTCAGATAAATTGGGATACAGCTTCAGCGCAAATCGGCGAATCTTTCAGAAATGGCGAGCGAATTGATATAAATGGGACGCCCAATGATACTGCAGATGATATGACGTATGAGCAATATTATGGGAGTTACTGGGATAGGACGCGCGCTCCTGCCGGTGGGTAACATTCTGGTAAATTTGTAGTTTGTGAGAGGAGTGCTTATGTATATAAAATCTAAATTGGCCTTGTTGGTAGTTCTGTTTTTCTCAATGAGTGCTGGCGCACATGCTGAAAGTAAAGACTCGGAATTAAATTTGGATGAGGTGATTAGTAAAATATATGATCCTGGCAAGTCGGTAAACTATGAGCTTTTTCGCGAAATTGGACTCAGTGATTTCCATCAGGTGGGTTCAATTCGATCATTGAACATTGCTTTCCGCTCAAATACGTTCAAGACGCGGGATCAGTATGCGATCTCCTTCGTTGAGTTCAGGGTCCCGCCTGAACTCGATAAAGGAGTGAGTTTTATGTATATGGAGCTCGCTCCTGGGCGCTGTTATGAAGTGTCTAAGATCAAGCAGAAATTTGCGCTCACCCCATACGTCCTGCCACCCAATCCCCATGCGCCACTCGCCGACGTTAGTAAGGATGTCTTCTATAAAACCAATCTTGGTGAAACGTCGGTATATGTAAAGGCGAGCTCGAAGGGCGAGTGCTTGCTTGGTCTCACAAGAAGTCGAAACTGATGAGGTCCGCTGGTGCTAGCCAATTAGGTATCTAATTGGTTAGCGCTAATCTGGGCCGACACCTGGGCAGGCTTCAAGACAACACTTGAAGCGCTTTAAATGCAATGAGGGCCGGAGTGAAATTGTATAAGAGTATTGTATGGTCCTCAACTATCGTGGCCTTTTCTATTTTAGTATCGACCACATTCTGTGGTGACGCCTATGGTTCAGAAAAAGTGCTTGACGAACTGGTGTCGCTATTCAGTAGCGGCGCTATTGTTGAAGAGTCTCAGGTCAACAAATTAATTAGAGCCGGCAAGACCGAGATTGTCAGAGACGAGCCCCTTCGTCGTCACTATCGGGTTTCATTGAATGATCAGAAGTCCCAGGTAACAGCGTTGAGCTTCGGCGTTCATCGCAGTGATGAAAGTTGTCAGGCTTGGACAGTAGCTGCCCTAGCTGTAATTTCTACTGACAAAAAAGCCCGAGGCTGTGAAAGATATAGTGATATCGTTAAAAAATATGCTTTTGTGGAAGGCATACGTGAGCCTCGGGCCGTGATTAAAAATGCAGCTTGGACCCAACCAGCGACATTGACGAAAGGGCCGTATAAAATCTATGTCTCGACGACGGACGTGACCTCGCCTTGTGCTTCTGGGCTGACGGTTTCGACGAGGCTGAGTGATGGTTTGGATGCTGTCACTCAAACGTCAAGTAAATAGTGTTCATTTTTGCACCGGCCTGTGCATAACGACTGAGCTTACGCATTACATGTTCTCGTAAACAGCCCAAGGTCATTGCAAGGCAACAGCGTGATGGCACTTACGGCTCTGGTCGCTCCTTCAAGTTATTCCGAATGATGAGCAAGTAGACGAGGAGGGCAGGCACGCACATCAGGCAGATGCCGATGAAGAAAGTGCCATAGCCCTGGCTTTGTCCATAGCGCGTGGTGAGATAAGCCACTGCAAGGCCTGAAAAGCCGGCAAGCACCCTGCCGAAGATGGAGTAAAAGCTGGTTAGCCAAGCGTAGTGCTCACCTGCGCGTCCAAGCGTGACCAGCTTTGACATGTAAGCAACCAGGGCTATGCCGGTATAGCTACTAGCAAGGTTTTGAAGAATAACGCTAGCCCAAAGCAGTTCAGCAGACTGCTCGTTCGACGAGAGCGATGCAAGACCGAGGAGGGCAAGGGCTTGGAGAGCTGCGCCAACAAGAATGGTCGTGCTCAAGGACATGCGCTTCAAGCTTGTGCCTGCAGCCAAAATTCCGAGGAAGGCCGCAGGGATCCCAAGCCAAATATGAAGGGATCCGACCACGCTCTTTCCAATGCCAAGGGCATAGAAGAAAGGATTGATCATGGGACCCAAAAGAATGTCCGGTAGGCGATAGCAGCCGATGAAGACGACCACCGCGATCCATCCTTGGAGCGTGGAGGGTCGAAGCGACACCAACGGAGCCCCCTGCTTCTCCGCACTCGTGCGACCTGGGGTAAGGACGCTATCGGGGGCAGATTGCAGAAAGAGCGTTCCGCAGATAGGCACCAACATCAGGGGAAGCAGAAGTGCATAAGCAACTTGCCAGGACAGCCGCGCTGCGAGCAAGAACACCAGACCGTCGCTCAGCAGTAGAGCAATGCGGTAGCCAAATTGGTAGGCAGTGAGGAGCTTGGCTGGCTGCTGGTGCACTGCCTCTTTTTCGATCCGGAACGCATCGACTGAGGCATCCAGGGTCGCACCGCCAAAGGCTGCTGCGATGCAGCTCAGTGCAATCAGCGGAAGGCTGCCGGCGACAACGCTCAGGACAAAGCCCAGGAGAGAGAGGGCGACCATGACCGAAGACAAGACAATCCAGCCCTGACGGTGCGCCATGGTGCTTCCAACGACCGGCGCATGGCGTTGGTCGAGATGGCGGGCCCAGAGAAATTTGAGAGAGTAGGGAAGGGCGGTCCAAGCCAAGGCGCCGATGACTGCGATCGAAAGCGACTTTTCGCTGAGCCAATAGCCTAAGCTGCTGCCGATCAGCGGATAAGGCAAACCAGAACCGAAGCCCAGGAACAAAAATCCAGTCCAGGCCTTGGTCGGCCTTGATGTCACTTCCTGCATGGGCTGCAACTGCCTTGTCGCTTCGGTTCGTCCATTCGTATTAAGGAAGCAACGTGTCTTCCTCAGCCATCTTTGCGAAGGGTGTAAGTCTTGGTTCCCAGGATAGCGCCCGTCCTATCTCGCACCAAGCGATGCCCTTGCTTGAAGTGAGGGCGCAAGCGGTCCCGGAGTGCCTTCGCCAGGCGTCGGTGATGCCCTGGCATAGCCACGAAATCCAGGATCCAGAGTTGATCACCTTCGTTCCAGTCGCTAATCGGTAAGAACGGGGGATCTTGCAGAACCAAATGATTGGCGGTTTCAGGCGTCAGATAAGCCCATAAGGCGTAGCCGGTCCAGACCCCATCTTCGTCTTCGATCGTCACGAGCTGGCCTAGGCGAATCGCAGGCCATAGCCATACATAGGCAGCTGCGATACTGAACCTCTTGCGATCAGTCTTGAACAGAAGTTGCATTGCCAGGCCAAGCGCCTGCGCATCAACGGCATTAGGTTGCATGGGCGGTGGTTGAGCTCAATGTCTGCGCTGCAACGGCAGCGTCTGGGAAGGTGAGCAGTGCGGCAGGAATTGTTGCACGCCCGTTCAAGCCTAGACCTACGAGATAGCTGGTGGGTTCGCAGTCGGCAAGCACGACGGTTCGATGGCCAGAATTGGTGATGCCGAGTGTCTCATCTGCGACTTCGGCACCGAAAAGCAGTGTTCCGCCATGCACGCGTGGCCCCTCCAGCTGGACTGTATAGGCCATACGATGCGTATCAAAGAAATACAAGGTGGTGGACACGTGATCGCTTGCGTAGCCTAGGACAAGCCAGTGTGGTGGTAAGCCTCTCCAAACCCGTCGCGAGACCGCTACCTCGGTTGCGATAAAGACCGAGACCCGCTCGGGTCCCGACGACCGATCGGCGAGGATCGACCGCACCAGCTTGATCGCGCGGCGCTTAGAGACGCGATAGGAAAGGCGTGGTCGTGGTCTCAGCCAGCGGTTGGCCGCACAAAGATGAAGATCTGAGTTCGGAAGTGCGCGCACGAACGCTGCGATCTCCTCGCCAATCTGAGACCCCCGGGTTGCTTTGCCTCTGAGGTGGTCAGAGAGCCAATCGTGGCGCTCGCCGTGCTTCGTGGGCTGATCGAACGCATAGTCAATGCGCTGTTGCTCGCGGTAGTAGCGCGCAATGAGCGCTTTGAAATGCAACGCCTCTGGGCTTGACTCAGGCAAGGCACACGCTTCTGCACAGTGATGGAGAAACGCAGCTTCCATGTGATGCTCGATCTGGATAAGCAGCTGATCGATGTTGGCGATTGCCTTGTCAAAGCGGGAATACTTCTTGAAGAAATAGGCAAGCGAGGGAAGCGAGTGGCGAACATCACGCATCTCATCGCCGAAGAAGTGACGATGCCCATCGGTGCCATGCTTCCAGTTGGGAACTGCGCGGAAGCCGCCGAAATCCAGGAACTGCGCGTTCAATGTGATGTTGTCGCTTGTCGGGCGTCCGGTCCAGAGGCGATGCGCGCGACTTGCGGCAATCTGCTCGGCAAGGCGCAGGTAGAGCTCAGACAAGTCAACGCCTAGGCCGTTGGGATTGCCGGCATCGAGCTGCGCGTGTTCGTCGGCAAAGTGGATGGCATCTTTGACCCGCAGGCTATCTTGAAATTGATCGCTGTTTGCGCTGCCTGATGTTCCGAAATACAGGCTGCGCTCGAAGTGCGCTAAGCGCAGGAAAGCGGGCCTGATCAGAATGGCGCACCGCTCCGGTTCGTCTGCATCGGTGCGTGCCAGGGAGAAGCCGGCATCGATGATGGCAACGATGGGGACTGCCCCGTGGGGGAGCTCTGCGTTGAGGATCTCGCTGGCAACTGCCTCGCGAATGGCATCGTAAAGATAGAGACAGCCATGGGAGTGTGACCAATCATGGGCCTCGGAGACCAATGGCGTGGGGCCGGTTCCTTTGGCGATGAGCATGCCATCGGAGCCACAGCGGCCACTCCCTCCATGGATTGCCCCACCGCTCCCACCATAGCGATCAGCGCCCAGTGTCCGTCCGCCGAAGCTGCCGGCAACACAGTGAGCTTCGATAGAGGTCACGGCGAAGCGTTCAAGCAAGGACGCTGAGATGCTGGTCCGAGTGGGCTTGTCGTGGATGGCGATGCCCAAGTCATGAAACCAGCGCTCATTGAGCCAGAGCACGGAAGCATCTGGCAGCTTTCCCACTGGGAAGGGCACGAGCATCGAAGTGCTCACGCTGGCGAGGTTCAACAGGTTGGGGGCGTTCTTGTCATCCATGTCCCAGTAGTCATTGGGCATTTCGCGTCCTTCTTTCTGCAGTTGTTGCGACTTCGCGTTCGATCGGCTTTGGCAATGCTACCAACCTGACGGCAGTTCGTCCTTCTGCTGCTTGGATTCCGAAAACCACGGGACATCACGGCTGCATAGACCATTGCCTTGAAATCGGCACAGGGCATTGCAAAATCAGATCTGTACAGGCTCTATTCATTTTCTAGTATAAATATTAATAATACGTAGGGGGCGCAATTGCCGACCCAACCGTAGCGCGAAGATTAAATAAATAATCAAACAGCAAGAGCGCACTTATGGTTTCTGCTTTGCAGAAACCGTGCGCCAACGCTGTGCGTTGGTGCGGTGGCTTTCGCCACCTCGTTGCTATGCTTCGCTAGGCAACACGGCCTCCTCAAAACCCTGAGATTCAAATCTCTTTGTTGTCGAGTTCGCTTATCTCTCGACAGGGGATGTTCTGCCGCTTCTTTGTGTGCTCCACAAACAGGAGTTATACAAATGGCGATTTATCACGCAACAATGAAGTCTTTCAGTCGAGGCAACGGCGACTCGTCGGTCGCAGCAGCGGCTTACCGAGCAGGGTTTGATCTGCTCGATACAAGCACGGGCCTTGGTCACAATTATTCCCACCGAGGCGGTGTCGATTTCCATCAGATGCTTGCGCCGAAAGGAGCGCCCGAGTGGTGCTTTGATGCGCAGTATTTTTGGAACGCGAACGAAGCGGCCGAGACGCGCAAGAACGCACGCGTTTGCCGAGAGGTCGAAGTATCGCTTCCGCATCAACTCGATCCACACCAACGCAGAGTGCTTGCCTTGGCGCTGGGTCAATTGCTCGTCGAGCGCTTCCAAGTCGCCGTGCTGGTTGCGGTGCACACGCCAAGCAATCTTGGCGATCAACGCAACCACCATGTGCATTTGCTGATGTCAGCCAGAAAAGTCGGTCCGGGTGGGCTTGGTGAGCGCGCCTGCGCTGAGTTTGACGCCCGACAAGGCGGAGGAACGCGAGCGTTGCGGCAAATCCGCAAAGACATCGCAACGGTTATCAATGCGCATCTGAAAAATGCCGGCAACGCGGCTCGTGTGGATCATCGCAGTCTCCGAGCACAAGCGCAGGAGGCCGCGCGCAATGGGGAGTTTGAACGCGCCCGCGAACTCACGCGCCGGCCCGGCAAGCACTTGGGCAAAGCCAAAGTGGCGGTGATGCGCAAAACGAAGTTCACCGCAGAAGTCAAAGGTGCAGGTGGGAAAGCTGCGGCATTAGCGCTTTCAAAGCTTGTTGCTGAACACATGAAGAAAAGCGGTAGTCTCGTGCACGAGGTGCCGCCATCTCACAGTCATGCGGCCGCACTTCGGGACCGGGCCAACGCAAAAGAGTCTGGATTGGAAGGGCGCGCAGCGGGTGGGCCGGGGCGATTGTCAGGCGCAGAGCGGGTGCGGCAGATCAAAGAGCGCTTGGCGCGTGCGCCAGCGCCACGCGCGGGTCTCTACACGCCTTACAGCGGTCAGACCCGACATCTTGGTCGCGTGACGCGTCTGGCTCGTTCCTCGGGCCGAAAAGACGCGGAGGTGCTCAATGCGGAGGCGCAGCTCATCGAAGACTGGCTCGAAGCGCAACGAGAGGTCGCGCAGCAGTCTCTCGAAGTATTGCGGCAGATCCCAGGGATCCAGGTCGAGCCTGCTTTTCAGCAGGCATACGCAAGCCTGCTCTGCCGGCGAACGGATAGCTACGCTACAAGGCCCTTCTTGTTTGAAGAAACGGAAGTCTTGGCAAAGGCGGTCAGCCGTTATGTTCACGCGATGGTGCGGCCACATCGCGCGCGTATGAGAGTGTTGAAGGCACAAGCGGAGCTTGCAGATCATGACCCTTCTTCGAACACGCAAACCGCTCGCCGAGCGCGCCGACGCCTAGCGCGTGCGAAGGTGCATGTCTCTCCTCGCATCCAGGCCATCCAGCAATGGCGCATCAAGCGGGCTCGAAAGGCGATGGTGGAAGCGGCTGAGGCCTTGGAGAAGAATTTTGCCCCACAGCCGATCGAGGTGCTGACGCCTGAGGCATCTGGCGATGATGCGCTTCCACCACAGGCCGAAGGTGATGCCGGGCATTGGGAGTTGAAGTTCCGTCCGCCCAAGCCAGGTCTATGATGGCTCAGATATTTCTGACCATTGACTGCGCAGCAGACTGATGGTGCGCCCAGGCATTAGGCTGGAAACTAGGGTCGTCGCAGAAGGTTCCCGCCAAATGATCGGAACAACGTCGCCCGCCATCGGCACCCGGCGCCGAGACTGAGACTTCAACGCTAGCGACACAGGGGCCCCGCATGCGGGGCTTCTTTTGTCATGCTGCCTTTTAGTTAAAAATGCTGTTAGTGTTATCACCAAGTCAGCCTAGGTTCTAAGGATGATGGCCATGACGTTTGGAGATACTACTGGTGGAGGATCCCTGATTTTCATGTTTCTTTAAATTTATTTAATTTGCTCAATTCGCTCAATTTAAAGAGGGTATTGAAGATGCTAATTCGCATTCCTCGGAGGATCTATGAATAAGTATGAAGAGATTTTTGAAAAGATAGTGGATAAAACAAATTCTGGTGAAATTTCTTGGCGCCAAGTCAAGAAAGATTCTAATTCGAATTTGATTTTCAATGCGGATTATTCGTTTCGTCAATATGAAGGTAAATTCGAAAATAAAGGTCAGGAATTTCAAATCTTATTGGTTGAAAAGAAAATGCCTGATCCTGAGCATGATATGGCTTATGAGCGCTACATGCCGGAAATTTTGATTATAGATGAAAATAAAGATCTTATCGTGACTATGACTGAATCCGTCATTGAGCGAGGTAAGATAGGGGATCTTGCCCAGGAAATTGAGCAAAAGAACGGTATTTTAAATAAGCTTTTCGAGGCTGAATGATTGTTTTCAGTCGTTGAATTCTCGTCGCGAAGGCTGGTTTTATTATAAGCCTATTCTGCGTCTTTTTTCGCTAGAAGCTGCTCTGTATGGTTTGAGGAGCAGCTTTTTGCTAAGTCTTGCTGCGTGCTTTTGTTGCAATGGCCAGTCATTCGTGATGGAAGGACTGTAATAACTAGCCAAGGCACAGACGCAAGGTCATCAAAAAGCCAACAAGCGTGCTCCGGTCACCGTGCCACTGGTCTAGGTGAAGCTTCAGTCTGAGTGTTTGATCCAAAGTTGGGGTGGCGTATTTTGAATTTACTAGCTTTGTTCTATTGCTAGAAAATCCATGGCTTCGTGAGTGCGCCCACGAAGCCAGATCTTAAATTGTAATCTCTAAGATGCTGGCATCCTGCGCCCAAGATTTTGGGGCTAGGTTCCCGGAATTTTAATTCCTCCATCCGGTTGTCCGCATTTTGGTCGTTCTCTTCTTTGCCGCCTGCTCGCGCCGTCGTTCCATGTGGCGAACCTGCTTGAACGCACGGTCAAATTGCCCTGGCGTGTAAGCGGGCAATGGAAGCGGAGGGCCAAACCGTTCAATGGCCGCAAAGCGAGCGGGGACAGAAGGTGGATCGACGTAGTGCTTCAAGCCTGGTGGAAGCGTCAACTCGTGGCCGGTGATTTGCTGCGAAATCGGAAGCGACACGCCGTGCTCATTGACCAACGAATTGGACAAGGTGTGTCGGAAGCAATGAAAGCTTTTGAGCCGTTGGGTCAGCCCGTGCTTGATCGCATAGGCCCGGAACTGATCCCCGAGCGCATCGCCATACCCGTTTTCGGCGTTGTAGGGCAAGTGCGGGAACAGTCGCTCAAAGCCTGCGCGCTTGACCTCATCCACATAGACCAAGAACCCAGCCTCAATCAGGGATGTGGACAGGGGCACAAAGCGGGAGGAGTGGGGGTTCTTCAAGCGCTGATCCGGCTTGGCTCCACGGAAATGCACGCCCCAGAAGTCACCGACCTTGCCGATGTCTTCGACATAGAGCTGCGCGACTTCGTTGACCCGAGCACCGGTCGCAAATCCCAACAGCGTGCCAAACCATCGGTGCGGATACTTTTTGGCCCAAGACGTGAACGCATTCAGCTCGAGGAGCGCTTCGAGCTCAGCCTGGCTAAACGGATCACGGCTCGGCTCATCGGTGAGCGACTTGGCGCGATTGAGGATGGCTTTGTGAGGCGCCTTGCTAATCAGGTCTTCGTTTGCCAAGGAGTTGAAGAAGGACGCAATACGATCCCGATGCTTCTCTTTGGTGCGCATGCTCAGCAGTTCATGACCACCTTGCCGTGCCTTGCTCAGGATTTCGACAGGGGTGAGGCCGGCGAACACCGCCTTCTTGGTGGCGTTGCTCGGATAGTGCTCAAGCGCATCCAGGAACTGTCGGACGTCATCGGTCTTGTAGTCCTCGACCGGCTTGTCGCCGACAAGCGCCACAAACAGCCCCAGGCTGTGTTCGGTATCGAGCACGTTTTTGGCGCTTCGCCCCACACGCCGCATTTCACTGATGTGGATGGTGGCGCGCTCTGACAGCAGCGGTCCGGCGCTCTTCACAGAAGCCAGTTGCTGAAGAGGGAGGTGTTTCAGTGCGTCCAGCAGCCGAGCATGATCCTCAGCTCCGTTGGCAGAGAGCTCCACGCCACCGACCTTGATGGTGTAGGGGCGGGCTTCGTTCCCTTGCAACGCGGCCAGCGCCTGGCTCAGCAAATCGTCCCGCATGCCCGCTCCCTGCCGCATCTGATCGAATGCTTCCGAGAGTGCCACAGCAACGCGTGCCACAGCCAGGCGGGCAGCATCACCCAGGGACAAGCGAACGGGACGGACAAGGTAGCGCGAGCCGATGAGGGCTTGCAGGTCGGTCGGGACGAAAAAGCGCACATAGAGCCCAGCAGGGCGGCGCAAAAAATAAGGCTTCGGCACGGGGTTTGATACCTCGTTTGATACCTAACGCAGGCTCAAACTGACCATCAAACCCCGGGCCTAACCTTCGCGAAATCAAGCACTTACTGCTATTTTCCGCGATCAGATGGTGGAGGTGGGCGGAATCGAACCGCCGTCCGGAAGCACTCCATCCCCAGCACTACATGCTTAGCCCTCCGTTAGATCTCGTTCCCAGGCAGCACGGTTGGCAAAGCGCACCTGGAAACCAGCCTGCTTTATCTGACCGGTAGCTGACAGGCAGCCACTACCGATGGTTCCGTGATAATGACCCTACACCTACGAGCACGGGCACAAGTAGGTTCGGGGGTTCGCCTTAGGCGGCTGTAGAACTACAACTAAAGCCAATTAAGCGGCGATAGCGAAGTCCGAACCGTAGTTGTCATCGTTGGCAACTAAAAGTTTGCTGCTGGATTAACGAGGAAAGCTGCCCCCTCGGCATGCGCCAAGCGACTTCGCGACCCCCGTCGAGACCAGTGCACCCCCGGGGAAAGCAATAAAACGCTGACCGGGTCAGTGTAGGGATCGGCGCGCCCTGTCACAAGTGGTGAGATGCGCAACGCTTACAGTGGCTTCAGTCCCGTACCGAACGGAACAGTCTGCATACGAAGGAGCGAAGCGATGGCGACAGGCAAGCCCCCACGTTCGAAACCTGCACGCGCGCTGCCGCGCAAGGCGGCTGCAAGCACGCAACAACCGGCGCGGCCGCGCGCTTCGCGCGCGCAGCAGGCCGGGACCCAGGAGTCCGCGGCGACCCGCGTGCAGGGCAAGGCGCGCACGGTGATCTACATCCATGGCATCGGCAACAAGCCGCCGGCCGATGTGCTGCGTTGTCAGTGGGACAAGGCGTTGTTCGGGCGGCCCATGGGCGAGCGCACGCGGCTGGCGTACTGGGTCAATCGCGAGCGGTATCCAGTGGCCGAGCCGGGCAATTGTGACGCGCGCGATGTGGGGCCGGCGCTCAATCAAAGCGTGCAGCGCGCCTTGAGTACGCTTGGCCTGGTGCCGGGCGAACAGGACCTGCACCTGTTGGCAGACGCGCTGGCGCAGAGCGAGCAAGAACGCACCGATCTGCATCGGCTGCTGGACGAGCTTCAGGGCACGTCCGTGTCCGGCAGCGTGCAGGCCAAGGGCGCCATCGATGCGATCAACCGGGTGTTGCTGCGGCTGATTTCGGCTGCATTGTTGCAGGATGTGCATGACCTGTTCTTCGTGCCGGAACGTGCGGCGTTGATGCGCGAGAGTCTGGCGCAGCGGCTGCGCGCAGGGGGCGGGCCATTCGTGGTGGTGGCGCACAGCCAGGGGTCGATGATCGCCTTCGATGTGCTGCGCCAGCTGAAGCCCGCCGATTGCGAGGTCAGTTTGTTCCTCACCCTGGGTTCGCCACTGGGCTTGCCGCAGGTGCGCAGCATGTTCAAGCGCTGGACCGGCACGCGCAAATTGCCGTTTCCCGAGTGCGTACAGCGCTGGATCAATGTGGCCGAAACGCGCGACCCGATCGCGCTGGACCCGGACCTCACCGACGACATCGCCAATGCCAAAGGACGTTTCGAGAACCTGGCCGCTGCGCGTTTGAATCCGGATTGGCAGCACAACCCGCATTCGGCTTCGGGCTATCTGTCCATTCCGCAGGTGCGCGCCGCGGTGCGCCAAGCCGTGGGTGTGGGCTTCGATCAGCCGGTGTCCAATGCAGTGCTGATCAAGGACCTCAGCGAGCAGCTCGAAGCGCATGGCCCTGAGTACCGGCACGATGTGCTGATCGAGCTGGATCGGCGTGTGTTGGGGAACGACCCTGCCGGTGTGCGCGCATTGCTGTTGCAGCATGTGCGCGAAGTCGCTGCGCGTACCACCGGCCTGAGCGGCGATGCGCTGGATGAGGCGATCGAGCTGGAAGACAGCCTGCAGCGTTTCGTGTCTGCGCGGCTGACCCGATTCGAGATCGAGTCGCTGCAGGATCGCTACCGCGCGTTGGGCTTTCGGCGGGTGTGGCGCGATGCCGGAAAACGCGCGTTGATCCATGTGTCGGGCAATGTGCTGCATGCCGATGCGGCACGCACGGCGTATCGCGCACGCGGGCAGCAGATCGGTTGGGCGGTGATGGATACCGGCATCGTGGCCGATCACCCGCATTTTTTCGTCAAGGGTGAACGCGACACCGTGGTGGCACAGTGGGATTGCACGCGGCGCGGCGCGCCCAAACGGCTGACCCGCGCCGATGGCACGGCGTTTACCCGGCTCGATCGGCATGGCCACGGCACGCATATCGCCGGCATCATCGCCGGCCAGTGCCGCGCGTCGATCCCGGAGGCGGGCGGCACGCCCGGCCGTCCTCTGGAATTTTCCGGCATGGCGCCGGATACCCAGCTGTATGGCTTCAAGGTGCTCGACAATGCCGGAAACGGCCGCGATTCGTGGACGATCAAGGCAGTGCAGCAGGTGGCCGACATCAACGAGCGTGCCGGCGAGCTGGTCATCCATGGCGTCAATCTGAGCCTGGGCGGCTGCTTCGACCCGGAGAGCTACGGTTGCGGGTTTACGCCGTTGTGCAACGAATTACGCCGGCTGTGGCGGCAAGGCGTGCTGGTGGTGGTCGCGGCCGGCAACGAAGGCCTGGCCTGGTTGATGCGTAACGACGGTGACGCATATGCCGCCAACATGGATCTGTCGATCAGCGACCCGGGCAATCTGGAAGACGCCATCGTGGTCGGCTCAGTGCACAAGAGCAGCCCGCACAACTATGGCGTGTCGTATTTTTCCTCGCGCGGGCCGACCGCCGACGGCCGCAGCAAGCCGGATGTGGTCGCGCCAGGGGAGAAGATCCTGTCGGCCTACTACGACTTCGACCCGAACGACCCGACCAGCCTGATGGTGGAGATGAGCGGCACCAGCATGGCCGCACCGCATGTCTCCGGCGTGCTGGCCGGCTTCCTGTCGGCGCGCCGCGAGTTCATCGGCTTCCCCGATCGGGTCAAGCAACTGCTGCTGGATACCTGCACCGACCTGCAGCGCGACCGCTATGTGCAGGGCAGGGGAGTGCCGAATTTGATGCGGATGCTGGGAGCGACGTGATCCGGAGCCGTGAGTCGGGATTGGGGATTGGAGATTGGGGATTGGCAAGAGCGGTGTGGCTTAGCCTCGCCGCTCTGCAGGTGTGGATCGCAGGACAGCAGTGCAAAAGGCCACGCACAGCCGCTCTAACCAATCCCTAATCCCGAATCACCAATCCCCGCTCATCACGCATCGCGGTTATGCCGCCGCATCACGCGCTGCTTGTCGCGCTGCCAGTCGCGGTCCTTGGCGGCGTCGCGCTTGTCGTGATTCTGCTTGCCCTTGGCCAGGGCGATTTCCAGCTTGACCTTGTTGCTGCTCCAGTACAGCGCGGTAGGCACCAGGGTGTAGCCTTCGCGCTCCACGCGGGTGAGCACCTTGTCGATCTCGGCCCGGTGCAGCAGCAGTTTACGGTCGCGCCGTTCCACTGGCACCGTGTGGGTGGAGGCCTGGATCAGCGGCGTGATCTGTGCGCCGATCAGGTAGATCTCGCCGGAGCGCACATAGGCATAGCCGTCGACGATGTTGGCGCGGCCGGCGCGGATCGCCTTGACCTCCCAGCCCTGCAGTGCCAGGCCGGCTTCGTAGCGTTCTTCCAGGTGGTATTCGTGGCGCGCACGCTTGTTCAACGCGATGGTTTTCGTGGCCTTCGCGCCGTTTGCTTTATCCTTGGTCTGTTTCTTGCTCATCCGCCCATTGTCGCCGATTCGGTGTCGTCAAACGATCTTCCGTCTTTCACAAGTTAGCGAATGCCTACCATCCGTCGCAGCGCCCTGGTCGAACACAGCGCCTCCCGCATGTTCGATCTGGTCAATGATGTCGCCGCCTATCCGCGCCGCTTCGGCTGGTGCGACGCTGCCAATGTGCTCGAGCAGGACCAGGCGCACATCGTGGCGCGCCTGGATTTGGGGCTGGGGTCGTTCCGCACCTGGTTCACCACCGAGAACATCCTTGAACGCCCGGAGCGCATCGTCATGCACCTGCGCGATGGCCCGTTCAAGCGCCTGGAAGGCCTGTGGGAGTTCCAGGCGCTGGGCGAGGGCGCCTGCAAGGTGAGTCTGACCCTGGAGGTCGAAACCAGCTCGCGGCTGCTTGGCCCGGCGCTGGCGCTGGGGTTTCAGGGCCTGGCCGATCGCATGGTCAATGATTTCGTGCGCGTCGCCGACCGCGGCGACGTCTAGGTTGCGCAGCGGCATGCGCATCGAAGTCGTGCTGGCCTGGCCGGATCGCTACAGCTCGGTACACCTGGAATTGCCTGAAGGCGCAACGGTGGCCGAAGCCGTTGCCATGTCCGATCTGGCGGTGGAGCGGGCCCCCGCCGCGTATGCGGTGCACGGGCTGATCGCGCGGCCGGAGCAGGGGTTGCGCGACGGCGACCGGGTCGAATTGCTCAGGCCGCTGTTGCTGGATCCGAAGGAAGCCCGCCGCAGGCGTGCCGGACCAAGCAAGAAAGCCGGCCCCAACCGCTAGCGATTGCCAGCGCTGCGACGACGCAGACTCGCTGCAAAGCCATCGCTGCTGACGGCGTGTCTCGAAGAATCAGCCGTGTTGGTTGAGTTCGAACGAGCGCGCTTGGACTAAGACATGCGACAGACAGCACGATCGATCGGTCCTGGGAGTCAGCGCTGTAGAGTCACTGAAGCGCTCTGTTGGCATCGGGCAAAACGAAAAACGCATCCGTTCGAAGGGATGCGTTTTGGGTCCGATCAAGCGATCACGAGACCGCCCGGTAACCGCATCAACGGCCGCGTTGCTTCTTCTTGTCGCGGGCCAGGTTGCGGCCGAACTGCTTGGGCGCGGCTTTGGCCAGTTGCTCGTCCTGCGACGGGAAATAGTCGCCTTCCCAGCGTGCGACCTGTTCGTTCTCGAAGAACACGGTGAAATTCTTGATCTCGGTACGCGCCAGACGGTCCACGCGCTGCGTGGAGGTGTAGTCCCAGCGCTGGGCATGGAACGGGTCGGGGATCGAGGGCGTGCCCAGCAACGCACTGACCTGCTGCTTGCTCTGGCCTACCTGCAGTTGCTCCACGGCGTTCTGTTTGATCAGATTGCCCTGGTAGATCGGCTGCTTGTAGATGATGCCGCAGCCAGCGGTGGAAAGAGCAATGGCGGCGACCAGCAGGAGATTACGCATCGGGGATTAAGTGCTGAGGAAATCACGCCGATGATACACTTCCGCCGGTCGCCGCGACCCGTTTGATGGCAGCTGGCGCTAAATCGCCAATGAACGGAGAACGTATGGAAACCCACGACCTGCGCAAAGTCGGGCTCAAGGTGACCCATCCGCGCATGCGGATCCTGGAACTGCTCGAACAGAAGAGCAATCAGCATCACCTCAGCGCAGAAGACATCTATCGCCAACTGCTCGATCACGGCGACGAGATCGGGCTGGCAACGGTCTACCGGGTGCTGACCCAGTTCGAGGCGGCCGGCCTGGTGCTGAAGCACAATTTCGAAGGCGGGCAGGCCGTCTACGAGCTGGACCGCGGCGGTCATCACGACCATATGGTGGATGTGGATACCGGTCATGTGATCGAGTTCGAGAGCGAGGAAATCGAGGCGCTGCAGCGCCAGATCGCCGCCAAGCATGGTTACGAACTGGAAGAGCACTCGCTGGTGCTGTACGTGCGCAAGAAGCGTCCGCGCTGAGCTGGGTGTCTCCTAGCAGCCATTACTTTTACAAGGCGGCCCAGGCCGCCTTGTGCGTTCTGGGGGCGTGTTGGCGGATTCGATGCACGACCTTCCCACCATCAGCCTCGGGCACCTTCCCCCGCCAGCGGGGATAAGCAAGCCTTGTCGGCGAATGCTGGGGCTTGGCTGGCGGGGAGGGAGCGGGTCAGCTGAGCGAGGAAACCTCGCTGACGAGGGCCGGCAGTTGTCAGTGGAAAGGAGCCTCTCGCAAGCGGACGAAGGTTGCGGGGCCGCCCAGGTTGCCTGAGTGCATGGAGACGGCCTAGGGAAGCTCCACGTGGCCGATTGGTAGCGGCAACCTATGCATCCACAGCGTCGGTGGGCCACGCGTGATTACCGCTACCGGCGCACCGGCGCAACAGCACCAACAGTGCCGGCTGCCCTGATCAAGCCCTTCGCGCTGGCTTGCGAACGACCAGTCCCGCTCAGGCGCTCTGCAGCAGCTTGCGGGCGGCCGCGCGCGCTTCCTTGCTCACTTCCACGCCACCCAGCATGCGTGCCAATTCTTCCTGGCGGGCCTGCGGGCCGAGCAGTTCGACCGCACTCTGGGTCATGCCGTCCACCGGCGCCTTGCTGACCCGGTAATGCGCGTGGCCCTTGGCGGCGACCTGCGGCAAGTGGGTGACGCACAGCACCTGGCGCTCTTCGCCCAGCGCGCGCAGCTTCTGCCCGACGATGTCGGCCACCGCGCCGCCGATGCCCGAATCCACTTCGTCGAACACCATGGTGGGCACGCTGTCCAGGCCCAGCGCCGCCACTTCGATGGCCAGCGAAATGCGCGACAGCTCGCCGCCGGAGGCGACCTTGCGCAAGGCGCGCGGGGGCTGCCCGGCGTTGGCGGCGACCAGGAATTCCACCCGTTCGGCGCCATTGGGGTCCGGCCGGGGGCTCTCGTGCGGCTGTAGCTGGATCAGGAACTGCCCGCCGCCCATGCCCAACTCGCCGATCAGCGCGGTGGTCGCGGCCGACAACGCCTCGGCGGCGGCGGTGCGGCTGTCGCTGAGCACGCCGGCCGCGCTGCGCCAGGCGCCGGTGGCGGTTTCGATGTGCTTGTCGAGCTGCTGCAGGCGCTCGTCGGCGCCGCGCAGGCTCTCGACTTCGGCGCTCAGGTGGTCGCGATGCGCGGCCAGTTCGTCCGGCGTGACGCGGTGTTTGCGGGCCAGGTCGTGCAGGCGGCCGAGGCGGCGCTCCATCGCCTCGAACTGGGCCGGGTCGGCCTCCAGGTCGTCGCGCACACGGTCGAGCAGGGCCAGCGCTTCCCCGATCTGGATCACGGCGCTGTCCAGCAGCGCGTCCACTTCGGCCAGCCGCGGTTCGTGTTCGGCCACGCGCGACAAATCGTGGCGGCTGTCCTGCAACAGGCCCAGGGCACTGGCGCCGTCGTCGCCGTTGAGCTGCTGGGCGACGCTGTCGCAGGCACCGATCAGCGCGGTGGCATGGGCCTGGCGGCGGTGATTGACGTCCAGTGCGGCAATCGCGGCCGGGTCCAGGTCCTCGCGCTCCAGTTCGGCCAGTTGGTGTTCCAGAAAGCCGATCCGGTCGGAGACATCGCCCTGCGCGGAGAGCGCATCGCGCTCGTCCAGCAGCGCCTGCCAGCGCTGGCTGGCCTGGCGCACCTGCTCGCGCTGGGCGCTGTTGCGGGCGTAGGCATCGAGCAGGGCGAGCTGGCTGTGCCGGGCCATCAGCGCCTGGTGCTCGTGCTGGCCGTGGATTTCGACCAGTCTCGAGGCGAGTTCCGCCAGTTGCGAGGAGGTGACCGGGCGGCCGTTGATCCAGGCGCGCGAGCCGCCGTCGGCGCGGATGATCCGGCGCAGCTGGCATTGCGCCTCGTCGTCGAGTTCGTTGTCGGCCAGCCAGCGCAGCCCGGGATGCTCGGCCGGTAGCTGGAATTCGGCCGAAAGTTCGGCGCGCTCGGCGCCATGACGCACCACGCCGCTGTCGGCGCGCAGCCCGGACAGAAAGCCCAGCGCGTCCACCATCAGCGACTTGCCGGCGCCGGTTTCGCCCGATACCACGGTCATTCCCGGCCCGAATTCCAGTTCGGTGGCACGGACAACGGCGAAATCCTTGATCGAGAGGTGTCTGAGCATGAGGTCGAGTGTGAACGCTTTGGGGAAGCTTAGGGTGGCAGGGGCAGACGGGGAATCGGACGCTTGCCATCCCCGGGGCCAGACATTATCTATGCGCTGTCTCACCGGATGATCCCATGCGCGCGTCCCAGTCCCCAATGCTCGACCCCCGCGCCCGCCAGTTGCTGCGCACCCTGATTGCGCGCTACATCCGCGACGGCGAGCCGGTGGGGTCAAAGACGCTGGCCCAGCATGCGGGGCTGGACGTCAGCCCGGCCACCATCCGCAATATCCTGGCCGACCTGGAAGACGTCGGCCTGCTCAGCTCCCCGCATACCTCGGCCGGACGCGTGCCCACTGCGCATGGCTACCGGGTGTTCGTCGACAGCCTGGTGCAGATGCAGCCGCCTGGCGAAGAGGAAGTCCGCCGCCTGCGCGCGGAGCTGGCCAGCGGCAACGGCACGCAATCGTTGCTGGGCAGCGCCTCGCAGATGCTGTCGGCGATGAGCCACTTCGTCGGCGTGGTCAGCGCGCCGCGCCGCGAGCAGTTCGCGTTCCGGCATATCGACTTCGTGGCGCTGGATGCGCGCCGCGTGCTGGCGATCCTGGTGTTTGCCGACAACGAGGTGCAAAACCGCGTGATCGAGCCGCGCCGCGCTTACGAGCCGGCCGAGCTGGAACGGGTGGCCAATTACCTCAATGCGCAGTTCGCCGGGCGCGCGCTGGCCGACATCCGCGCCTGCCTACTGCGCGAGCTGCGCATGGCCAAGAGCGAGATGGAACAACTGCTGGCGCACAGCGTGGACCTGGCCAGCGAGGCGCTGGTACCGGCCGATGCCGAGGACATGGTGATGGCCGGGCAGACCCGGCTGATGGGCGTGCAGGACCTGTCGGATCTGGATCGCCTGCGCGAACTGTTCGAGGCCTTCGCCAGCAAACGCGAGATCCTGCAGCTGCTCGAACGCACCATCCAGGCGCCGGGCGTGCGCATCTTCATCGGCGAAGAAACCGGCATGGTGTCGCTGGAAGACGTCTCGCTGGTCACTGCACCTTACGCCGCCAATGGCCAGGTGCTGGGCGTGCTGGGGGTGATCGGGCCCAAACGCATGGCCTACGACCGGCTGATTCCGCTGGTGCAGACCGCCGCCGACGTGCTGGGCGCGGCCATGGAGTCGCCCGGTACGCGATAACCGGCATCGATCGGCGCGATGCTTTGCTTGAAACACGCGCGGGCGCCCATATACGGGGTGACGTTGGGGCGGGCGTTCCGCTTGCCCGGGAACTGCATATGAACCAAGACCACCCCGAATTCGACTCCGAAGACCTGTCCCAGAACCCGCCCGAGACCGATCCGCTCAAGGCCGAGATCGAATCGCTGCGCAGCGAGATCGCCCTGGTCAAGGCCGATGCCCTGCGCGAGCGCGCCGACCTGGAAAACCAGCGCAAGCGTATCGCCCGCGACGTGGAAAACGCGCGCAAGTTCGCCAACGAGAAGCTGCTCGGCGAACTGCTGCCGGTGTTCGACAGCCTGGACGCGGGACTCACCGCCGCCGGCACCGAGCCCAGCCCGCTGCGCGATGGCCTGGACATGACCTACAAGCAATTGCTCAAGGTGGCCGCCGACAACGGCCTGACCCTGCTCGATCCGGTCGGCCAGCCGTTCAACCCGGACCAGCACCAGGCGATCAGCCAGGGCGAGGCCGAGGGCGTTGCGCCGGGCCACGTCGTGCAGGTCTTCCAGAAGGGCTACCTGCTCAACGATCGCCTGCTGCGCCCGGCCCTGGTGGTCGTGGCCAAGCACGACTGAACCGCAGCGCCGGCTGAACTGCCAGGCGCAGGCATGAAACACAGATGTGCGCCGGTGGCTTGAACACCTGCGCACCACCCCCACATCTCAGCCAGACCCGGCGTCGCCGGACACAGCTACAGAATCATCAGGAGCGTATCCATGGGCAAGATCATTGGTATTGACCTCGGCACCACGAACTCGTGCGTGTCGATCATGGACGGCGGCAAGGCCCGCGTCATCGAAAACTCCGAGGGCGATCGCACCACGCCTTCTATCGTCGCCTACACCAAGGACGGCGAAGTGCTGGTCGGCGCCTCGGCCAAGCGCCAGGCCGTGACCAACCCGAAGAACACCTTCTACGCGGTGAAGCGCCTGATCGGCCGCAAGTTCACCGATGGCGAAGTGCAGAAGGACATCTCGCACGTGCCGTACGGCATCCTGGCGCACGACAACGGCGATGCCTGGGTGCAGACCAGCGATGCCAAGCGCATGGCGCCGCAGGAAATCTCCGCGCGCGTGCTGGAAAAGATGAAGAAGACCGCCGAAGACTTCCTCGGCGAGAAGGTCACGGAAGCGGTGATCACCGTGCCGGCGTACTTCAACGACAGCCAGCGCCAGGCCACCAAGGATGCCGGTCGCATCGCCGGTCTGGACGTCAAGCGCATCATCAACGAGCCGACCGCCGCAGCCCTGGCCTATGGCCTGGACAAGAACGGCGGCGACCGCAAGATTGCCGTCTACGACCTGGGCGGCGGTACCTTCGACGTGTCGATCATCGAGATCGCCGAAGTCGATGGCGAAAAGCAGTTCGAAGTGCTGGCCACCAACGGCGACACCTTCCTGGGCGGCGAAGACTTCGACAACCGCGTCATCGAGTATCTGGTCGACGAATTCAACAAGGACCAGGGCATCGACCTGCGTAAGGATCCGCTGGCGCTGCAGCGCCTGAAGGACGCCGCAGAGCGCGCCAAGATCGAGCTGTCGTCCAGCCAGCAGACCGAAGTGAACCTGCCGTACGTCACCGCCGATGCGTCGGGCCCGAAGCACCTCAACATCAAGTTGACCCGTGCCAAGCTCGAAGCGCTGGTGGAAGACCTGGTCAAGAAGTCGATCGAGCCGTGCCGCACCGCGTTGAACGACGCCGGCCTGCGCGCCAGCGACATCAACGAAGTGATCCTGGTCGGCGGCCAGACCCGCATGCCGAAGGTGCAGCAGGCGGTGGCCGATTTCTTCGGCAAGGAACCGCGCAAGGACGTCAACCCGGACGAAGCCGTGGCCGTGGGTGCGGCGATCCAGGGCGGCGTGCTGGCCGGCGACGTCAAGGACGTGCTGCTGCTGGACGTGACCCCGCTGTCGCTGGGTATCGAGACCATGGGCGGCGTGTTCACCAAGATCATCGAAAAGAACACCACCATTCCGACCAAGGCCTCGCAGACCTTCTCCACCGCCGAAGACAACCAGTCGGCCGTGACCGTGCATGTGTTGCAGGGTGAGCGCGAGCAGGCCCGCTTCAACAAGTCGCTGGCCAAGTTCGACCTGTCCGGCATCGAGCCGGCGCCGCGCGGCATGCCGCAGGTAGAAGTGTCCTTCGACATCGACGCCAACGGCATCCTGCACGTGTCGGCCAAGGACAAGAAGACCAACAAGGAACAGAAGGTCGAGATCAAGGCCGGTTCGGGTCTGTCGGACGAAGAGATCCAGCGCATGGTCGCCGACGCGGAAGCCAACCGCGAAGAAGACAAGAAGTTCCAGGAGCTGGTGCAGGCCCGCAACCAGGCCGATGGTCTGATCCATGCCACCCGTACCGCGATCACCGAGCATGGCAGCAAGGTCGGTGGTGATGTGATCGGCAAGGTGGAAGCGGCGCTGTCGGATCTGGAAACCGCCATGAAGGGCGACGACAAGGCGCAGATCGAAGCACGCACCAAGACGCTGGAAGAAGCCGGCCAGTCGTTGTACGCAGCAGCTGCGGCGGCAGAGCAGGGCGGTAACGCCGATGCGGCCAGCGGCAACGCACAGGCCTCCAAGGCCGCCGACGACGTGGTGGACGCCGAGTTCACCGAGGTCAAGGACGACAAGAAGTAAGCCGTGATTTGGGAGTCGGGAGTGGGGATTGGCAAGCGCTAAAGCTTGCCGATTCCCGTCCCGATATCCTTAACGCGTCGCGTCGCCAGGGCGGACCAGCACACGCTGTCCGCTTTTGCGTTTCAACGAATCTCAAATCACGAATCCCGAATCCCGGCTTATGAGCAAACGCGATTACTACGAAGTGCTGGGCGTTGCCCGTGGCGCCAGCGACGAGGAGCTGAAGAAGGCGTACCGGCGCTGTGCGATGAAGCACCACCCGGACCGCAATCCTGGCGACGCGGCTGCCGAAGCGGCGTTCAAGGAATGCAAGGAAGCCTACGAGGTGCTGTCCGATGGCAATAAGCGGCGCGCCTACGACGCGCACGGCCATGCGGCCTTCGAGCACGGCATGGGCGGTGGCGGTGGGCCGGGTGGCCCGGACATGGGAGATATCTTTGGCGATATCTTCGGCAATATTTTCGGCGGTGGCGCCGCCGGTCCGCGCGCTGCGCGACGTGGTGCCGACGTTGGTTACGTCCTGGAACTGGATCTGGAAGAAGCTGTCGCCGGCATCGAGCGCCGCATCGAGATTCCGACGCTGGTCGAATGCGCGCCCTGTCACGGCAGCGGTTCGGAAGACGGCAAGGTCGAGACCTGCGGTACCTGCCATGGGCGCGGCCAGGTGCGCATCCAGCGCGGCATTTTCGCCATGCAGCAGAGCTGCCCGCATTGCGACGGGCGCGGTACGCTGATCCAGAACCCCTGCAAGACCTGCCACGGTGCCGGTCGCGTGGAAGAAGACAAGGTGCTGTCGATCAAGGTGCCCGCCGGCGTGGATACCGGCGACCGGATTCGTCTTGCAGGCGAAGGCGAGGCCGGCCCGGCCGGCACGCCGCCGGGCGATCTGTATGTGGAAGTGCGGGTGCGCGAGCATGCGATCTTCCAGCGCGACGGCGACGATCTGCATTGCGAGGTGCCGATCCGCATTTCGCAGGCCGCGCTCGGCGATACCGTGCGCGTGGCGACCCTAGGCGGCGAAGCGGAGATCCGCATCCCGGCCGAGACCCAGACCGGCAAGTTGTTCCGTCTGCGCGGCAAGGGCGTGCGTTCGGTGCGCAGCCGTAGCGAAGGCGATCTGTATTGCCGCGTGGTGGTGGAGACCCCGGTCAATCTCACCGCCGACCAGCGCGAACTGCTGCAGCAGTTCGAAGCGACGTTCACCGGCGAGGATGCACGCAAGCATTCGCCCAAGTCGGCCACCTTCATCGACGGCGTCAAGGGGTTTTGGGATCGGATGACGTCCTGACCCAGGCGGCGTGATGTCACGATGGCCCGGCGTGCGGCTTGCTGCGCGTCGGGCTCTTTTTTGGGTTGTCCCGAAGGCTGCCCGCGATGCGGCCGACGCGTTGAAGTTGCGGACGCAACGCGATGTCAGCGTGAGAATTGCCGGGGCAGCTGCGCGCGTTTCAGTAGCGCCACTGCGAGATCTCCAGCGACATCTCCGCACATCGCACGTGTGTGTTTGACGCGTCGTCATTGCCTTCAGACGCAGCACGCTGTCGCCCGCAACGCGAGCCAACGCCAGTCCTTGATCGTGCAGTTCGGCCATTGGCCTGCAGCATCGGTCGAGCGTCTTTTGGCGTCTCACCTTGCTCAACGAGCGTATTGCCACTCACGCTGCGCCGGCGGGCTTGGGCATCTGGCCATGATGTGTTCAAGACCAGGGGCGTGCTGTTCGGCAGCGCCCACTGCCGGTGATGCCGTTCCTCCACGACATCCTGGCAAGGTTACGCGGATAATCGGTGCCATCTCTCCAGCATGGTCGCCCGCATGAGCGATGCAACCGACAGCCACCTCGTCCATGGTCGCCGCCAGCGTCCGGACGGCCCTTCGCCGATCGACGTGATTTCGGTGCAATCGCAATTGGTCTATGGCCATGCCGGCAACAGCGCTGCGGTGCCGCCGCTGCGCGCGCTGGGACTGCGTGTGGCCGAAGTACCCACCACGTTGCTGAGCAACGCGCCGTTTTACGCGACCCTGCGCGGGCGCATCCTGCCAGCCGACTGGCTGGCGGATTTGTTGCTGGGCGCCACCGAACGTGGCTTGCCGCAGCGTGCACGCATGCTGGTGTCCGGCTATTTCGGCAGCCTGGCCAACGGCGAAGCCTTCGCCGACTGGCTGGAGCAGACCTTGCCGCAGGCCCCGCAGCTGCGTTATTGCCTGGACCCGGTGATTGGCGACACGCACACCGGCCCATATGTGGAACCCGGGCTGGAGCGCGTGTTCGCCGAGCGTCTGCTGCCGCACGCCTGGCTGGTGACGCCCAACGCGTTCGAGTTGGGGCGGTTGACCGGCTTGCCGAGCCTGCAGCAGGACGAGGCCATCGCCGCCGCGCGCGCGTTGCTGGCACGTGGGCCGCAATGGGTACTTGCACACAGCGTGGCCGGTGCCGCAGGTGAGCTGGTGACCTTGGCAGTCAGCGATGCGGCGGTGTATCGCTGGGCCAGCCCGCACCTGCCGGTCGATGTGGCAGGCACCGGCGATGTGCTGATGGCGCTGCTGATTGGCTTCCTGTTGCGCGATGTGCCGTTCGAGCAGGCGGTGGGACACGCGCTCAGCGGCGTGCATGGCGCGCTGGAAGCGACGCTGGCCGCAGGTTTCGAGGAGTTCGACGTGCTGGCCGCGGCGCCGGCCGCACTTGCTGGGACGCCGCGATTTGCCGTCGAGCGATTGGCATGATCGCGCAGCCGGTGGTCGGCATCGTCGGCATCGCCGGCGCGTACGGGCGCTGGCTGGCGCAGTTCCTGCGCACGCGCATGCAGCTGGACGTGATCGGGTTCGATCCGGCCGACAGCGGCAGCATGGACGAAGCCACACTGGCGCAGCGTGCTGACGTACTGATTTTCGCCGCGCCGATTCGCCATACCGCCGCATTGATCGAGCGGTATGTGGCACTCGCCGGCGCACGCGCTGCCGCGCAGCTGTGGCTGGATGTCACCTCGATCAAACAGGCACCGGTCGCGGCAATGCTGACCTCGCAGGCGGACGTGGTCGGCCTGCATCCGATGACCGCACCGCCAAAATCGCCGACCTTGAAAGGGCGCGTGATGGTGGTCTGCGAAGGGCGGCTGCAGCGCTGGTCGGCGTGGGTGCAGAACTTGTGCAGCGCGCTGCAGGCCGAATGCGTGTATGCAACGCCGGAGCACCATGACCGCGTGATGGCGCTGGTGCAGGCGATGGTACACGCCACTCACCTAGCGCAGGCCGGCACCCTGCGCGACTACGCACCGCTGCTGGGCGAGCTGCGCGCACTGATGCCGTACCGCTCGGCATCGTTCGAACTGGATACCGCGGTGATCGCGCGCATTCTCTCGCTGAACCCCTCGATCTACGAAGACATCCAGTTCGGCAACCCGTATGTGGGCGAGATGCTCGACCGGTTGCTGCAGCAGCTGCAGCAACTGCGTGCCTTGGTGGCGCGGGGCGACGATGCTGCGCGTGCGCAGTTCCGCACCCAGTTCCTGCACGACAACGCGCAAGCCTTGCAGCACGACGCGCTTGCGGCAGGCAATTACACCTACGAGCGCGTGGGCTACCTGCTGGCCGATCTCACCGAGCCGTTGACACTGAGCGTGTATCTGCCCGAAGACCAGCCCGGCTCGCTGCGCGCCTTGCTGCATGTGTTCGAGCGGCATGGAGTGAACCTGTCTTCGATCCACTCGTCGCGCACGCCGGTTGGCGAACTGCATTTCCGGATTGGCTTTGAGGTGGCGAGCGATCGTGCCGCATTGGCGCAGGCAGCGACCGAGATCGACCGAAGCGGGATCGGCCGGGTGCTGGAGCGTTCCGGCAGCTAGTGGCGTGACCAAGCCCGCCCCAACGCGGTCGAATTCATCCACACAGGGTGTGGATGAAACTTGCACAAGCGTGTGGATAACTGCGCACGGCCCTTGCAGCGCAAGGGTCGGGCAGTGGGTGGTCAAAATTTGACCAGGCTGTGAGGTGACGAAGCGCGGGTTTGGCTGCCGTACCTAGAGCGCGGAAAGGCGTAGCTCGCCGCCGTCGGTCACAAACCGCTGCCCCTGACGTTGCAGATGTCGACCGTCGGGAAGCTCGTAACGCGGTGCCGACTGCGGGTTTGCACGCGGTTGTTGCTCGTCGCGAAATTCGATGATGACGTAAGGCTCGCCATCTGCACCGATTGCGGGAAATTGCCGGAAAGACATACGCACCTCCGAAAGTTCCTGAGTTTGCAGTGCAGATCGCGATGGACTGCACGCCCGGCGCCGAGCCGGTATGGCGAGCATGCGCATGCAGGTGTTACCCAGATGTCGATATGCGGTGAGGTGTGCGAGCCCTGCTGGTTGAGCTCGTCAGGCGCGGTGGCGACAGTGTTTGGCCACGCCGACAAGCGGCTGAGTACGCGTGCGTGGCATGGACGGCTGCCTGGGAGTGATGGGGCAGGCAGCTGCAACCTCGGGTTCGACCACGCGCCAAGCGCGCTGAAGCGTCGCTGGGCGTCATCAGCCAGCCACCTGCGTGACGGTTGCGTACGTGCGTGCGCTGCGTAGGCTTTGCTTGAATCCAGGGATGCTGCTGCGGCATCGCCAAGTCACTCGCACAACCGCGCGATTGCCCGGCATCACCGCCTGCCCGGCGCGCAGCCGAGCGGTCAACGACTCAACTGCAAGGCATCCCGGTCGGCGGTGGCCGCCGCCAGTTCGGCACGCGCAGAGGCGATGCGCGCCTGCGCATCGATCAGGCGTACGCGCGCGTCGTTGGCGGTTTCCTCGCGCTGGTTGACCAGGAAAAAGTCACCCGAGCCCAGCTCGAAGCGCCGCCGCTCGGCCGCGGCCAGGCGGTCTGCCAGGCCGCGTTCCTCATCGGCGATCTTGGCCAGCCGCTCGGCGGCATTGAGCGAGATGACGATCGATTCGACCTCGATCGAAATCTGGTCGCGTAGAAAACGGCTGCGCTGATCCAGCGCTTCGATCTCGGCACGCGCTTCGGCCACGCGGCCCCTGGCGGCGCGGTTTTCCAGCGGCACGCTGAAACGGAAGCCGATGATGGCGTCGGTCAGCGACCGGTTCGGGCCGCCGACGCCGGGCGGGCCCAGATCCTTGCTGACTTCCACGCTGACATCCAGGCGTGGTTTGAGATCGTTCTGGGCCAGCATCAGCCGTGCGGTGGCCTGGTCGATGCGGGTCAGCACGGCGCGGTAATCCGGGCGCTCCACCGGCGCGGTGATCTTGCTGGCGCCGGCCAGTCCTTCCAGCGCCGAGGTGTCGGCCGGCAGGCGTTCGGCGGACACGATCAGCGGCATGCCGGCCTCGTCGCGCAAATACAGCGACAAGGCGTTGGCCGCATTGGCGAAGTCCTGTTCCGCGCGCACCACCAAGGCGCGACGACGCACCAGATTCTGGTCGTTTTCGGTCAGCAGGATGGTGGGGCGCGCACCGAGCGTGACCTGGCGCGAAATCGCATTGCGCCGTTGCTCGGCCAGCTGCAGCAGCTCGTTGTAGGCGCGCAACTTCAGCCCGGCGGCGACCCAGTTCTGGTAGGCATCCACGGCGCGCCGCTGCACGCCGATGGCCACCATTTCCGCCTCGTACTTGGCCACATCGATATCGGTGCTGGCGATACTGCGCTTGGTGCGGCGTTCGTCGATCACGCGGTCGCGCAGCAGCGCGTACAGCGCGCCGACCTTTACTTCGCCGCCGCGATCGGTATAGGACTTGTCCTCGTAGATCGGGAAGGAGCCACGCGAGGAGCGGTAGCCACCGTAGTAATAGCCGCCGTTCTCTTCGAACGGCCGCTTGACCCCGGTTTCGATCGTACTGCCGTCGTAATAGCCGGCCTCGCGCGAGCGGCCTTCGATGTCGAACACCGTGTCGAAGGCGCCATCGGCCGAGATGCCCTTGCCTTCGGCCTGGCGCACCTTCGCCAGCGCTTCGACGATCTGCGGTGCCGAGCGTGCCGAGGACTGCAGCACCTCATCCAGCGTCAGCGCAGCGGCCTGGGCGAATGCCGCACCGGGGCTGAGTGCGATCAACAGGACGACAAGACGGCCGATCATTTCTTACCCGTCGCTTCGTCTTCGGACTTGGGTGCGGCCGGCTTGGCCTTGCTCTCTTCCTGCGTGGCCGCAGCCGGGCGCCGTCCGAATTCCAAGGGGAAGTTGTTGAGCTGGCGCCACAGTTCGTAGCCGACCTTGACCGTTTCGCCCTGCACCCAGCCGCGCACCTTGCCGCCCTGGCGGGCGAATTCCTGCGCCGGCCATGCCGGCTTGCCCGGCATCGGCTCCACCAGGATGCGGAACAGCCCATCGGGCGCGGCGTTGGGGTCGATGGCGCGCACCCGGCCGTCGAACATGCCGTGCGCCACCGACGGCCAACCGCTGAACTGGATCGCCGGCCAGCCTTCGAATTCCAGCCGCACCGGGCGGCCGGGGCGGATCAGCGGCACGTCGCGGCCGTCGATATACAGCTCGACCGCGCGTTCCACCCGTTCCGGCGCGATCACCGCCAGCACGGTGCCCGGCGAGACCATGGCGCTGCCGCTGGCGGCATTGAGCTGCTGCACGCGGCCGTCGCGCGGGGCGCGCACCAGCTGTGCAGACTGGCGATTCAGCTGGATGTCGATGCGGGTCAGCTTGGCGCGCGATTCGGCCAGCTTGGCGTCGGCTTCGGCCACCTTGATCTGGGTCAGCTCGTAGTCGCGGCGTCCGGCCAGGCCTTCGGCCAGCAATTGTCTGCTACGCGCCACGTCGATGCTGGCCACTGCACGCGACTGCTGGATGGCGGCGATTTCCGCCTGCGCCTGCGCGCGCTCGCTGGCCAGGCGGGTGAGCAGGTCCGGGTCCAGATCGCCGACACGCGCGATCGGGTCGCCCTTGGAAACATGCTGGCCGTCATGCACGTACCAGCGCTCGACGCGGCCCGGCACGAAGGCGGTGACCGGTTGCTGACGGTCGCTGGGATCCAGCGAGACGACCTGGCCTTTGCCACTGGCGGTCTGCACCCACGGCGCCAGTGCCAGGATCGCCGCGGCGATGCCGATGCCGATCAACAGCATCCAGGCGACCGCCTTGGCGATGCTGGGCGGACGCATTGCCGCCAGGGTCGGGAAATGCGCCATGCGATCAGGGGCGTGCGGCATGCGGCACCTCCTGCGTGGATGCGATCAACTCGGCGCGTGTGGCGTAGCGTTGCTGGCGCTCCGGCTCCAGCCGGAACCAGCCATCCAGGGTGATGTCCTCCGGCCGCCCGGTGCACAGCAGCACCGTGGTTCCTGCATCCTTCAAGCGTCGCAGGACCTGGGTCAGGCGCTCGGCCGGGATCAGGTCGTACAGCTGCGACAGCATCAGCACGCGCGGGCGCACCAACAGTGCATTGGCCAGCTTCAGCGCCATGACTTCGCCAATCCACAGCGGGAACCCGGAGGCGGCAAGCCGGGTGTCCAGGCCTTGCGGCAACGCGGCGATGCGCGCGCGCAGGCCCACCGTATCGATGGCTTGCAGCATCGCTTCGGAGGTCACATCGGCCGAGGCCATCGCCAGGTATTCGCGAATGGTGACCTCCACGATGGTCGGGCGGTCGAGCACGGTGACTTCCGAACGCAGCAGGTACATATCGAACGTGGCCATGTCCGCACCACCCACCATCACCAGCCCGCGGTCGGGAACGACGTGGCGCTTGAGCACCATGGCCAGCAGGCGCTCGGCGCCGCCATCGGCCAGCGTGACCAGCTGCTCGCCGGCTTCCAGCGCGAAATCGAAACGCGCGCCCTCGATCACCACCCCATCCAGGCGTACCCCGCTGTTGCGCGGCGCCTCGCCGGCGGCAAGCACCGGGCGTTCCTGGGGGATGGCGTACAGCAGCGACAACTCCTCCGCGCTGGCCACCAGGTCGTAGAACGTGTCCAGGTAGCTGCCCAGCTGTGCAATGCCGTAGAACACTGCGCTCAGGATCAGTTCGGCTGCCACCAGCTGGCCGATCGACAGCTCGCCGCGCAGGATCAGGCTGCCGCCCAGCGCCAGCAGCGCCGCGCTGGCCACTGCATAGGTGAGCAGGAATGCCAGCGTCTGGGTGAAGGTGTAGCGGAAATGGCGCCGATGCCGGTCGACATAGTCGGCGGTCACCTTTTCCGAGCGATCCATGGCGAAGTTGAGATGGCGGCTGGATTTATAGAACCCGTTGGAGCCGCCGACGCTTTCCAGCCAATGCGCGGCGTTGTGTTTGGCCTGGCTCAGTTCGACCGCCGAGCGGATCGAACCGCGCGACCAGATCATCCAGATCGAGAAGATGGTCAGCAGCAGCAGCGCGTTGAAGCCGAGGAAAAACGGGTGATAGAAGCTGGTGACGATCAAGCCGACCGCCGACTGCAGCACGATGGTGAACGCACCGACCGCCAGGCTGGGCACTGCCTTTTGCACCACCACCAGATCGAAGTAGCGGTTGAATACATCGCCGCGGTTCTGGTCGGCGAAGAACGGATTTTGCGCATGTACCGCGCGCACGGTGATTTCCGCCACCACGCGTGCGAACAGGCGACGTTCGAACAGCGCCATCACCCACACCCGCATCGCGCTCAGTGCCGCCACCAGCAGCAGCAGGCCCAGCAGCAGGCCGGACAAGGTCCACAGCGGCGTGGGCAGCGCGGTGTTGGCAACGCTGTTGATCAGCAACTGCACCGAGATCGGCGTGGCCAGCGACAGCAGGCTGATCGCAACGCCGTACACCAGGGTCAGGCGCACATACGGCATGTCCGGGCCAACAACTTCCGTCAGCCAGCTCGCCGCTTCCCGCCATCCAATCCGCTTGGCCGCCATTCGATATCCGTTGATGAGTTCAGTGAAGCATTGACGAGTTGCCGGCCCGCAAACAAGGCCATCGCGCTTATGTGCCGCATAGGATTTTCCTATGCAGCCACCGCGCGCAACAGATTGGCGATCAAACCGAAGGCCGGTGCGCGACCGGCACCCTGGCGCCAGAGCAGACCGATCTCCCTATAGTAGCGCCCGCCTTTGACCGGCCGCACCACCACGTCGTCGCCTTCGCGGATTTCCTGGCGCACGTACAGGTCCGGGAGCAAGGCAAGACCCATGCCCATGCCGGCCATCTGGCGGATCGCGTCCAGGCTGGTGCCTTCGTAATCGCGCAAGACATTGGCGCCCACGTCCATGGCGATCGCGGCAACCTGTTCTGCCAATCGGTATTCCGGCATCAAGGTCAGCAAGTTGGCGCCGCGCAGATCGGCTGGGGTGATGCAGGCCTTGGTGCGCAGCGGATGATCGGCCGCCATGGTCACATGCAGCAGTTCGCGAAACAGCCGCTCGCTGTGCAGGCCGCGGCCGGCCACCGGCAGTTGCGCGAGGACCAGATCGTGCGTGCCGCTGCTCAGGTCGGCGGCGAGTGCGGTTGGCAGGCCTTCGCGCACGTGCACGCGCAGGGCCGGATGCTCGCGATGCAGACGTGCCACCAGGCTGGGCATCAGATAGGCGCCGAGCGTGGGCGAGACGCCAAGGCGAATGGTGCCGATCAAGGTATCGGCGGCGGTGGCGCGGACCTCTTCCAGATCGGTGACATCGAGCAGGATGCTGCGTGCGCGGTCGAGCAGCTCGCGACCGAGCGGGGTCAGGATCGCCTGCGCGCCGCGCTCGAACAGCGGTGCACCGATGATCGCTTCCAACGCGCGGATCTGCTGCGACAACGATGGCTGCGAGACGCCCATCTGCTCGGCGGCACGGGTAAAGCTGCCGGTATCGGCCAGCGCGACGAAATAGCTCAGCTGGCGAAGGGTGGTTCTGGGGCGGGGCATGGGGTCACATCGGATTGCGTGGGAGCGCACGGCCGGCGTGGCCGGTGAGACAAGACGGGGAGGTACGGCTAGCGCGTGCAGCGGCAGCGCGTCCGGCGAGTGCGGACGAGCCGCGGTAACCGCAGTGTACGAGTGGCGCATGCCGATTCCGAGCACCGGCCGCGCCCGCATCGCGGTGGGCGCAGTCGTTTCGCTGGTTGCGCCAGGTGCCATCGCCGGAACGACGGCGCCTGGCGGCGCTCATTGGTCGATGAACTGCAGCCGCGCCAGCTCCGCATACAGCCCACCTTCGGCGATCAACTGCGCATGCGTACCCTGCGCGACGATGCGCCCGGCATCCATCACCACGATGCGGTCGGCCTTGAGCACGGTGGCCAGGCGGTGCGCGATCACCAGCGTGGTGCGGCCTTCCATCAGCCGCTCCAGCGCCTGCTGCACGGCGCGCTCGCTCTGCGCATCGAGCGCGCTGGTGGCTTCGTCCAGCAGCAGGATCGGCGCGTCCTTGAGCAGCGCACGCGCAATGGCCACGCGTTGCTGCTGTCCGCCGGACAGGCGCGTGCCGCGCTCGCCCAGTTCGCTGGCGTAGCCCTGGGGCAGGGCGCGGATGAAGCCATCGGCTTCGGCGGCGGCCGCTGCCGCTTCCACCTGTGCATCGCTGGCTTGCAGGCGCCCGTAGCGGATGTTGTCGGCGGCGCTGGCGGCAAACAACGTAGGTTGCTGCGGTACCAGCGCGATGTGTTCGCGCAGCAGGACCGGGTCGACGTCGCGCAGGTCGATGTCGTCGATGCGCACCTTGCCGCTGACCGGGTCGTGGAAACGCAGCAGCATCGACAGCACCGTGCTCTTGCCCGCTCCGGACGGGCCCACCAGCGCCACGGTTTCGCCGGGGCTGACATGCAGGTCGAACCCATCCAGCGCCGGCGCGTCCGGGCGTTGCGGGTAATGGAAGACCACCCGGTCGAAATGGATCGCGCCGCGCAGCGGCTGCGGCAAGGCCTGCGGCGTGGCCGGCGCCACGATCGCCGGTTGTTCGTCGAGCAATTCACTCACCCGGCCCATGCCGCCGGCGGCACGCTGCAACTCGTTCCAGACCTCGGCCAGCGCCCCGACCGACCCGCCGCCGATCAGCGCGTACAACACGAATTGGCCGAGCGTGCCCGGCGTCATGCGGCCAGCGATCACATCGTGCGCGCCAAGCCACAACACCGCGACGATCGCACCGAAGATCAGCATGATCGCCACCGCGGTCACGGTGGCCTGGGTGCGGATGCGCAGCTTGGCGGTATCGATGGCGGCAAACAGCGCAGTGCTGAAACGTTGGCTTTCGTAACGCTCGCGCGCGTGTGCCTGCACGGTGCGCACCGCGCCCAGGGTTTCGGCCGCCAGCGTATTGGCGTCGGCCACGCGGTCCTGGCTTGCGCGCGAAATCTTCTGCAGGCGGCGTGCGCCCAGCACGATCGGCAGCACCGCCAGCGGGATGCCGATCAAGGTGAAGCCGGCCAGCCGCGGGCTGGTGACCAACAGCATGACCATGCTGCCGATCACCGTGACCGAACTACGCAAGGCCACCGACATGGTGGTGCCGATCAGCCCCCGCAGCAATTCGCTGTCGGCCGACAGGCGCGACACCAGTTCGCCGCTGCGGCTGCGGTCATGGAACCCGGCGTCCAGTCCGATCAGGTGCGCGTACAGCCGGCCGCGCAGGTCGGCGACCACTTTCTCGCCCAGCAGGGCGACGAAATAGAAGCGCGCCGCAGTTGCCAACGCCAGCACGACCGAAACTGCGAACAGCAGCGAGAACGCCTGGTTGATCTGCGAGTCGCCGGAGAAGCCCTGGTCGATCATGCGCTTGACCGCTGCGGGCAGGCTCAGTGTGGCGGCAGCGGAAATCGACAGCGCGACCAGCCAGGCGGCGAACAGGCCGCGCTGGCGTTGGACGAATGGCCACAAGGTGCGCAGGCTGCCCAGCTTCCGCAACGGGTTGGAACGTGCAGCGGCTGGCTCGGTCATGCGGCTTCCGGGGTTGAGAGATGGACACGATTGCGAGTGGCGTCGCACAGGCGGGTTTTCAAGCCGGCGAGCTGATCTGCAGGCAGTTGCACGCGCAACGCTGCACCTTCGGCATCGAAGCGTTCGTCCAGTTTGTCGGCATGGAAGGCCGCCAGTGCTGCGTGCACCAGGCCCAGATCGTCGAACCGGCATTGCACCTGCACCAGCGACAACGCGATCAATGGCTGTCGCGTTGCCAGCCGCAGGCACTCGGCCGCGGTACCGCCGTAGGCGCGTACCAGCCCGCCAGCACCGAGCTTGATGCCGCCATACCAGCGCGTGACCACGACCACCACCCGATCGAAGCCCTGGCCATCGATGGCGGCCAGGATCGGCCGGCCGGCGGTGCCGCTTGGCTCGCCGTCGTCGCTGGAGCGGTAGTCCTGCCCGAACCGATAGGCCCAGCAGTTGTGCGTCGCCTCCGGCACTGCCACGCGCTGCACGATCTCCAACGCATGCGCGGGAGCATCCAATGCGGCAGCGTGGGCCACAAAGCGACTGTGCTTGATGTCCAGACTGTGGTGCGCATCAGCGGCGAGGGTATCGAGCATCGCCGCCATTCTATGCGAGGCGGTGCTACCGATCGCTGCAGCCATCGTGACTGCCGTTGCAAGCTGGCAACACGGCGCCGTGCGCGTGCCGTCGTGCTGCAGCACCTGCGCAGTGTGGCAGTGACGGCGGGCGACGCGCCGGCAGTGACATCGTGCGTGCCGACGCCGACGCCGACGCCGACGCCGACGCCGACGCCGCGGCAGCGGCTACGTACGCCTGTCATCGTGTGCCGGGCGACCAGGGAGCCGCGCTCTGCAATCCAGCCGACGCGCAGTGAGACGCTGTTTGTCTTGGCTGCCTTCTATTACACCAGCGTGGAACGACGCTTCTCGTCGATCCACTTCGACGCCTGCGCCGGGGTGTAATGCTGCATCCATTCGAGCATCTGCTCGATATCGGCGCCGTACCACAGGTCGGCGCGTTGGTCCGGGTGCAGGAAGCGCTCTTCGACCATGCGGTCGATCATGCCAATCAGCGGTGCGTAAAACCCTTCGATGTCCAGAAACGCGCACGGCTTGTTGCCGATGCCGAGCTGGCGCCAGGTCAGCATTTCGAAGATCTCTTCCATGGTACCGAAGCCGCCGGGCAGGGCCACGAACGCATCCGACAGCTCGAACATGCGCATCTTGCGCTCATGCATGGAACCGACGATTTCCAGCGTGGTCAACCCACGGTGCGCCACTTCCCAATCGGCCAGCTGCTGCGGAATCACCCCGGTCACTTCACCGCCGGCCGCCAGCACCGCATTGGCCACGGTGCCCATCAAGCCAACGTTGCCGCCGCCATACACCAGGCGCAAGCCCTGCTTGGCGATGCGATCGCCCAACGCAATGGCGCGCTCGGCATAGGCGGGTTTGTTGCCGGCATTGGAGCCGCAGTAGACGCAGATGCTTTTCATGGGATTCGGGATTGGGGAGTAGGGATTCGTAAAAGCGGGGGCGCGCCGCGTCGATGTCATCTGGAAAGCCGTGGAATGCACGTTGCACGACTGTTCTGACTGGGCCTGAAAAACTTAACGCCGGAATCTACCCGGCGTTATGTCATGGCTGGGAATAGTCAGAGGCGGGAACCGCAGTTGCGAATCCCAACTCCCGAATCCCAAATCCCGGCCTCAGTTAGCCTTATGAATCGCGCGCTTGCTCACCGCCATGGCAGCATCGTGGATCGCTTCGGACAGCGTCGGATGCGCGTGGCAGATGCGCGCCAGGTCGTCGGCCGAGCCGTTGAATTCCATGGTCAGCACGCCTTCGTGCACCAGCTCGGACACGCCCACGCCCACCAGGTGCATGCCCAGCACGCGGTCTGTTTCGGCATCGGCGATCACCTTGACGAAGCCGGCCGGCTCGCCCATGGCCACCGCACGGCCGATCGCCGCGAACGGGAAGCTACCGGCCTTGTAGGCGACGCCCTCGGCCTTCAGCTGCTGCTCGGTCTTGCCGACCCAGGCAATTTCCGGCTCGGTGTAGATGACCCACGGAATGGTGTCGAAGTTGACGTGACCCGGCAGGCCAGCAATCAGCTCGGCGACCGCGATGCCTTCCTCGAAGCCCTTGTGCGCCAGCATCGGGCCGCGCACGCAGTCACCGATCGCCCACACGCCATCCACGCCGGTGTGGCAATGCCCATCGACCTCGATCTGGCCACGGTCGGTGACCTTGACGCCCGTGCCTTCGGCCAGCAGGTTCTTGGTGGCGGCCTTGCGGCCCACGGCCACCAGCAGCTTGTCCACGGTCAGGGTCTGCTCGCCGGCCGCGTCGGTGTAGCTGAGCACCACCTGCTTGGCATCGCCACTGCCGGTGATCTCCGTCTTGCTGACCTTGGCGCCCAGCTTGATGTCCAGACCCTGCTTCTTGAATTCCTTCAGCGCGGTCTTGGCAACCTCGGCATCGGCCAGCGCCAGGAAGTCCGGCAGCGCCTCGAGGATGGTGACCTCGGCGCCCAGGCGCTTCCACACGCTGCCCAGCTCCAGACCGATCACGCCGGCGCCGATGACCGCCAGACGCTTGGGAACGGCGGTGAAATCCAGGCCGCCGACGTTGTCGACGATGGTGTCGCCGTCGAACTTGGCGAACGGCAGTTCGATCGACTCCGAACCGGCCGCCAGGATCACGTTGGTGCCCTTGAGTTCGATCTCGCCGCCTTCGTGCTGGGTCACCTTGACGATGTTGCCCGGCTGCAACTGGCCGAAGCCGTAGTACGGGGTGATCTTGTTGGCCTTGAACAGCATCGCGATGCCGCCGGTGAACTGCTTCACGATCTTGTCCTTGCGGCCGATCATGGTGGGCACGTCCATCTTGGCGTCGTTGAAGCTGATGCCGTGGTCGCCGAACAGGTGCCCCATGTTCCAGAACTGGCGCGAGGAATCCAGCAGCGCCTTGGACGGAATGCAGCCCACGCGCAGGCAGGTGCCGCCCAGCGCCGGCTTGCCGTCCTTGCCCAATGCCGCGTCGATGCAGGCGACCTTCATGCCCAGCTGCGCCGCACGGATGGCGGCGTGATAACCGGCCGGACCGGCACCGATGACGACGACGTCGAATTGTTCTTGTTCGCTCATTCTTCGCTCACGAGATTAGGAATTGGGGATTGGGGATTCGCAAAACGCAGGATGCTCGAGACCGGGATGCTTTCGCCATCCCGAATCCCGAATCACCAATCCCGGCTTTCATCACAGACCGAACAACATCCGGCCCGGGTTTTCCAGCTGATTCTTGATGTCGACCAGGAACTGCACCGAATCCTTGCCGTCGATGATGCGGTGGTCATAGGACAGCGCCAGGTACATCATCGGGGCGATCACGACCTGGCCGTTCTCGGCGATCGGACGTTCCTTGATCGCGTGCATGCCCAGGATGGCGCTCTGCGGCGGGTTGATGATCGGCGTGGACAGCAGCGAGCCGAAGGTGCCGCCGTTGGTGATGGTGAAGGTGCCACCCTGCAGGTCCTCCAGGCCCAGCTTGCCGGCGCGCGCCTTGGCGGCGTAGTCGGCGATGCCTTGCTCGACATCGGCGAACGACTGGCGCTCGACGTTACGCAGCACCGGCGTGACCAGGCCCTTGTCGGTCGACACCGCGATCGAGATGTCGCTGTAGCCGTGATAGATGATGTCGTCGCCGTCGATCGAGGCATTGACCAGCGGGAAGCGCTGCAGCGCGTTGGCGGCGGCCTTGACGAAGAAGCTCATGAAACCGAGCTTGATGCCGTGTGCCTTCTGGAACTCGTCCTGCAGTTCCTTGCGTGCGGCCGACACCTTGGCGAGGTTGACCTCGTTGAAGGTGGTCAGCATCGCGGTGGAGTTCTTGGACTCCATCAGGCGCTTGGCAATGGTCTTGCGCACGCGGGTCATCGGCACGCGCTCTTCCGGACGGGCGCCCGAGGCCTTGCCGACGCCGCCGGCCTTGGCGAAGTTGACGATGTCTTCCTTGGTGACCGCGCCACGACGGCCGGTGCCTTCGACCTGCGACGGGTCCACGCCCTGGGTGATCGCGGAGAAACGCGCACCCGGCGGCAGCGCATCGGCAGCCGACTTGGACGCAGCAGCAGGCGCGGCGGCGGCAGCCGGTGCCGGAGCGGCGGCCGGCGCAGCAGCGGCAGGCGCCGGTGCATCGGCCTTCTTGGCTTCAGCCGGTGCAGCGGCAGCCACGGCGCCTTCTTCGATGATCGCCAGAATCTGGTTGCTGGTGACCGTGCTGCCGGTGTCGAACTTGATTTCCTTCAGTACGCCGTCGACCGGCGAAGGAACTTCCAACACGACCTTGTCGGTTTCCAGGTCGACCAGATTCTCGTCGCGCTTGACCGCTTCGCCGGCCTTCTTGTGCCAGCTGGCGATGGTGGCGTCGGAAACGGATTCGGGCAGTACCGGAACTTTGACTTCGGTGGCCATTCGGGGAGCGTCCTAGGGTTTTCGTTCTTTGGGGAAGAGGAGTTATTCAGCGACTTGGTCGTTGAACGGGTTGAGCAGTGCATCGGCGACCAGCTTCTGCTGCTCGATGATGTGGTCGGCCATGTGGCCGGCGGCAGGCGAGGGCGAACGGGCACGGCCGGCGTAATGCAGGCTCTGACCGCCGGCCAGGCAGAAGTTGAGGTGATGGCGGATCTGATACCACGCACCCTGGTTCTGCGGCTCTTCCTGGCACCACACCACATCGGTGGCGTTGCCGTAGCCCTTGAGCTCGGCCGCCAGCTGCGCGCGCGGGAACGGATACAGCTGTTCGATGCGCACGATGGCAACGTCGTCCTGGCCGCGCTTGGTCTGGTCTTCGAGCAGGTCGTAATAGACCTTGCCCGAGCACAGCACCACGCGCTTGACCTTGGCCGCGTCGGCCTTGGCGTCCGGGATCAGATGCTGGAACTGACCGTCGGCCAGTTCTTCCAGGCTTGACACCGCCAGCTTGTGGCGCAGCAACGACTTGGGCGTCATCACCACCAGCGGCTTGCGGGTGGTCATGCGCATCTGGCGGCGGATCATGTGGAAGCACTGCGCCGGCGTGGTCGGCACGCAGACCAGCATGTTCTCCAGCGCGCACAGCTGCAGGAAGCGCTCCAGACGTGCGGAGCTGTGTTCCGGGCCCTGGCCTTCGTAGCCGTGCGGCAGGAACAGCGAGAGGCCCGCGATGCGGCCCCACTTGGCTTCGCCGGCGGCGATGAACTGGTCGATCACCACCTGCGCGCCGTTGGCGAAGTCGCCGAACTGCGCTTCCCAGATGCACAGTGCATTCGGGTCGGTGGTGGAGTAGCCGTATTCGAAGCCCATCACCGCTTCTTCGCTCAGCAACGAGTCGATGACGGTGGCGTCTTCCGGGTTCTGCACCAGCTGGCGCAGCGGCAGATAGTAGTCGTCGGTCTTCTGGTCATGCAGGATCGCGTGACGGTGGAAGAACGTGCCGCGGCCGGCGTCCTGGCCAACCAGACGCAGCTTGTGGCCTTCGGCCAGCAGCGTGGCGTAGGCCAGGTTTTCCGCGAAGCCCCAGTCGCCGGGCTGATCGCCGGCAGCCATCTTGACGCGATCTTCGTAGATCTTCGCCACGCGGGCGTGCAGTTCGACGCCTTCCGGGATGGTGGTGATCAGCTTGGCCAGACGGTCCAGCTGGTCGCGCTTGACGCGCGTGTCCACCGGATCGGCAGCGGTTCCGACCAGATACTTGGACCAATCGATGGCGAATTCGTCCGGCTTGCGCTTGGCCAGTTCGGTGGTGTATTCGCCCGAATCCAGCTTGTTGCGGTAGCCGTCCACCAGTGCCTTGGCCTCGTCGGCGCTCAGCACGCCTTCGCTTTCCAGCTTGGCGGCGTACAGCTCGCGGGTGGTCTTGTGCTTGCGGATGGTCTGGTACATCACCGGCTGGGTCGCTGCCGGTTCGTCGGCTTCGTTATGGCCCCAACGGCGGTAGCACACCAGATCGATGACCACGTCCTTCTTGAACTGCTGGCGGAACTCGTAGGCCAGCTTGGACACGAACATCACCGCGTCCGGGTCGTCGCCGTTCACGTGGAAGACCGGCGCGCCGATCATCTTGGCCACGTCGGTGCAGTACAGCGTGGAGCGGGCGTCGTCGCGGGTGCTGGTGGTGAAGCCGATCTGGTTGTTGACCACGATGTGCACGGTGCCGCCGACCGCGAAACCGCGCGCCTGCGACATCTGGAACAGCTCCATCACCACGCCCTGGCCGGCGAATGCGGCATCGCCGTGGATCAGGATCGGCAACACGCTCTTGCGCTCGGCATCGCCGAAACGCTCCTGGCGCGAACGCACGCTGCCGACCACGACCGGGTCGACGATTTCCAGGTGCGAGGGGTTGAAGGCCAGCGCCAGGTGCACCTGCTTGTCCGTGCCAACGGCGATGTCGGCCGAGAAGCCCATGTGGTATTTGACGTCGCCGGTGTGCGCGCGGTCGTCATGGGCATGCTCGAACTTGCCTTCGAATTCGTCGAACAGCTTGCGCGGATTCTTGCCCAGCGTATTGACCAGCACGTTGAGGCGGCCGCGGTGGGCCATGCCGATCACGATGTCCTTGACCTGATCGTTGCCGGACTGGCGAATGATCTCGTCCATCATCGGGATCAGCGAATCGCCGCCTTCCAGCGAGAAACGCTTCTGACCGACGTACTTGGTGTGCAGGTAGCGCTCCAGGCCTTCGGCAGCGGTGAGCCGCTCCAGGGTGCGCTTGCGGCTGGCCGCATCGCCGGCAATCTTGCCGCCGGCGTCTTCCAGGCGCTTGTAGATCCACTGGCGCTGGTCGAACTCCTGGATGTGCATGAACTCGGCGCCGATGCTGCTGGCGTACGTCGCCTTCAGGCGCGTCAGCAGATCCTTGAGCTTCATCCGCGGCTGGCCACCGACGCCGCCGGTGCTGAATTCGCTGTCCAGATCGGCCTGGGACAGGCTGTGGAACGGCAGGTCCAGGTCGGGCGGGTTGACCGGCGGGACCAGGCCCAGCGGGTCGAGCTGTGCGCCGAGGTGGCCACGGGCGCGGTAGGCGGTGATTAGACGGCCGACATTGCGCTCGCGCTCGTCACTGGCGCCTGCGCCTGCGCCGGTGCCGGCGTTGGCAGCCTGCTTGGAAGCGGTGAGGATGTGGGCGATGGCCGCCGAATGCGGGACGTCACCGGCACCGCGACCTTCGAAACCATCGAAGTAGCTCTTCCACTTCGGATCGACACTGTCCGGGGCGACGAGGTACTGCTCGTACAGATCCTCGATATAGGCGGCGTTGCCGCCGGCGAGCTGCGATGACTGCGCGAACTGCTTTAGGAGATTATCCACGATGGTAAGTCGGGTCTGCTGTGGGGATGATTGTGCGGAAGCGGCAGGGCGAGATGCCCCATCGGTCGGTCTCAAATCTCGAAAAATTATACCCCCTTGCGCTAGTGAGGGGGCGTCTGCAAGCTGACCGGCGGGGTAGACCAATTGCGCGCGCGCCTACGTGCGAGGGGCGCTGCGGCGTCAGATGCCGAGCGCGCGCGGCTCGTTCCAGAGCGCGCTGCGCTCCCATATCTGCGCGAATTCGCGCTCCAACTGGCGGCTGCGCGCTGCGCCCGACAGCCAGGTTTCGCCATCATCGAAGCGATGACCTGTTGGACGAAAGTAGTAGGCGTCGTCGCCGACGACATAGGCCGATGCAAAACTTGCATCGACCGGATCGCTGACCGCGCGGAACCGGAACACGCTGGGCAGGCGCTGTGCCAGGCGCAGCATCGCGCTGCTGCTGGCCGCGGCGCTGGCGGTGTCCTGCACCAGGACATGTACGCGCTTGTCGTGGCGGGCGGTGGCGAAACGGCGCAGCGCATCCAGCACCGCCGCGTTGTCGAACAGGGGCGGGTCCAGGGCGCGGGTGTAGATGAGCACCTGGCGGCGCGCGGCGCACAGCAGCCCGGTGGTGGCGGCCAGGGCTGCAGTGAAGGTGTCCACTGCCATCGGGCCGTCGAGGCGACGGTGCACGACGGTGCCGGGCGCATCGCGGGCCTGGCCGATGCGCTCGGGTGAAAGGGGGGGCGCGTCGGGCAGAAAGCCCAGGCGCGCGAAGACCGCTTCCGCAGCTGGGGTGGGACATGCGTGCAGGCCGGGCCAGCCGTGCTGCCGTGCCGCGTCGACCGCGGCAGCGAGCAGTTGGTCCGCCACGCCACGGCGGCGCCAGTCGGGCAGAACGCCGAGCCGGTCGAGACGGCGGTCGGCGGTGAGCCGCACCGAGGCGATCAACTGGCCGTCGTCGGTGCGCGCTGCCAGATGCAGGCTGAGTGGGTCCAGTGCATCCCACTCGACACCGCTGGTGTCGCCCGCGGTGTCGGTGGCACAGGACGGCCGCAGCGCACGCAGCGCCGCGGCGTCGGTGGCCGGGTCCAGCGTGACGATCTGCGGTCTGGCGTGCGCGCTCATGCAGGCTTGGTGGCGTCGTCGCTGTCGTCGGAATCGGTCTCGTCGGCGATCGCGCTGTCGACGTCCTGCTCGGCTCCGGCTTCGGCGGCGTCGCCGGGTTCGACATCGGCCTCCAGCGCCTCTGCCGGGGTGTCGGCAGCGTCGGCAACCTGTTCGACATCGGCGTCGGCATCGATGTCCTCGTCCGCCTCCGGCGTGTCGTCGTCGGCGTCTTGGTCGTCGTGGTCGGCCGACACGCTCAGGGCATGCGCGTGGTCGTCGTCTGCGATGTCGTCCTCGGCATCTTCGTGGGCGCGCTGGTAGTGGCCCTGTGCCAGCAACTCCAGCACCACCTCGCGGCCACGCGGGGACAACTGCGCGTACAAGGTGCCGTCGATCTCTTCGGCTGCCGCCAGCCGGGACGCATCCTTGGCCGACAGCGCAAACTCCAGGCCGCTGCAGAACAGCGTGGCACCGCGCTTGGCGCGCCGCCAGGCCAGTCGCGACCACGGGTGGCGGTGCAGCAGCACGCCTTCTTCCAGTGCCTGCTCGACCGCTTCGCGCGGGATCGGCTCGGGCGCCGGCACCACGTCGCCGGAGGCGCGGTAGGTGGTCATGAAGCGGCCGAACCAGTCGCCCAGACGGTCGGGGTCATTCATGCGCAGCGCATTGAGCGCAGCGACCACGCGGTTCATCGCGGTGACGTCGATCTCGTAGGGGTCGGCCGGCACCTTGAGGTCTTCGTCGTGATAGCGCACGGCCTCGTCGGCATCGGCAATCAAGGTGTCCAGGTAATCGCCGATCAGCTCGGCCGAGGACGGTGCGCGGGTGCCGATGGAGAAGGTCAGGCAGGCGTCTTCGGCCACGCCGTGGTGCGGGATCAGCGGCGGCAGGTAGAGCATGTCGCCCGGGCCCAGCACCCAATCGTGGGTGGGCTTGAACTCGCGCAGCAGCTTGAGCTCGACATCGTCGCGGAACGCCAGCGGCGTGGCCTTGCGGCCCTGGACGGTGCGCGCATCGATCTGCCAGCGGCGGTGGCCCTGGCCCTGCAGCAGGAACACGTCGTAATGGTCGACGTGCGCGCCTACCGAACCACCGGTGGCGGCGAAGCTGATCATGATGTCGTCGATGCGCCAGCGCGGCAGGAAGCGGAAGTGCTCCAGCAGGGCACGCACGTCGGCGTCCCATTTGTCCACGTCCTGCACCAGCAAGGTCCAGTCGTGGTCGGGCAGGCCGGGGAAATCGGTTTCCTGGAACGGGCCGGTGCGCACGTCCCAGCCGTCGGTGGCGCGGTCGTGGCTGATCAGGCGCGCCAGCACGCCGTCTTCGCAGGCCAGCCCGGCCAGGTCTTCCGGCTGCAGCGGCGAGGCGAAATCCGCGAACGCATTGCGGATCAACAGCGGGTGCTTGTGCCAGTAATTGCGCAGGAAACGCTCGACCGGCATGCCAAGCGGCTGTCCCGGACGGGCCTGGACTTCGATGGCAAGTGGGGTCGCTTTACGTACGGCCATGTGGGGTCCTTACACGATGTAGAAGAGAGTGTGGTGCGCGGCATCGGCCGGCGCCAATGGCCTATTGTCGACTGCCCGAGCCGGATGTCCACCTGTGCGGCGCGCAGCGTGCCGGCTCGCGTTCGCCGCTGCGGGGCTGGTCGGCATTTCCAATCGCTTCTTCATGTCGATGGCCTTGCGAGCGGCATGGTGGCGCTATCGGCGCACGCCGATCGCCGCGTGCGCCGATAGCGCACCAGCGCGCATCACATCACCTTGTTGCCGCTGCCACGGTCGTCCAGTACAGGCTTGCTGGATGGGTTGACGGTGTTGTCGTTGCCCGAAAACCGCACCTGTTTCACGGCGCGCGCGAGCACAAGATTCTTGTTGCCCTGGATATCCACGCGATCGACATCGGTGAGATTGAGCGTGTTGTCGTGACCGCTCACGCTGAGCTGGCCAAGTTGCTGGTTGAGCACCGTGAAGTTGCTTCCCTCCAGGCGAATGCTGCGCGCGGTGTCCAGATTCATCGCGCCACGCGAGGCGGTGATGGTGACCGTGCCGCACTCGCCGTGCAGGATCCATTCGCTGTCATTGCGGGTCAGCCGGACATCCTTGCCGGCACAGTCTGCGCCGCTGGCCGGATCGGTCAGCGTGTTAGATACCGCCGACGGGGCCTGCGCGGCGGGGCCATCGCCGCCGCATCCGCTCAGTGCGAGGACGCTTCCCAGCGTCAACAGGGTCAGTGCCGTATGAGTGACGCGCATCGCCGATCTCCTGAAAGTGAGGCCGGCACGATAGCAGTCCGGTTCGGTCACCATGTGCAGGCCCTCGCCGGCCGCCCGTCCGCGTGCGGGGGGCGACGCGTCCCGCCCCGGGCGTCTTGGCCTCGTCATCATTGGCCTTGATCGTGCTGCATCGGCATGTGGTGATGCCGATGCAAATTCGCCGATGAGGTCCGATGACGTGGCCCGCTTCGCAAGCCCTGCACCGCGTGCGGTTCGGTCAGCTCAGATCGCGCGCGCCAGCTGCTCGGCCAGGCCGGTATAGGCGCCCGGGGTGAGCGCGCGAAGGCGCTGCTTGTCGTCTTCCGGCAGTTGCAGGCTTTCCACGAAAGCTTGCATCGAGGCGGCGGTGATGCCCTGGCCGCGGGTCAGCGCCTTGAGTTGTTCGTAGGGGTTCGGCAGGCCGTGGCGGCGCATGACCGTCTGTACGGCTTCGGCCAGCACTTCCCAGGCCGCATCCAGGTCGGCATCCAGGCGCTCGGGGTTGACGGTGAGCTTGCCCAGGCCCTTGGCCAGCGAGTCCAGCGCGACCTGGGTGTGGCCGAACGCGGTGCCGAGCGCACGCAGCACGGTGGAGTCGGTGAGGTCGCGCTGCCAGCGGCTGATCGGCAACTTGGCGGAAAAATGCTCGAACAGCGCGTTGGCGATGCCGAAATTGCCTTCGGCATTTTCGAAGTCGATGGGGTTGACCTTGTGCGGCATGGTCGAGGAGCCGACTTCGCCCTCTTTCAGCTTCTGCTTGAAGTAGCCCAGCGAGATATAGCCCCAGATGTCGCGCGCCAGGTCGATCAGGATGGTGTTGGCGCGGCGGCTGGCATCGCCGATTTCGGCCACATTGTCGTGCGGCTCGATCTGGGTGGTGTAGGGATTGAACACCAGCCCCAGGCTTTCCACGAAACGCTGTGCGAACGCTGCCCAGTCCAGGTCCGGGTACGACACCAGGTGCGCGTTGTAGTTGCCGACCGCGCCGTTGATCTTGCCGGTCAGTTCGACCGCGGCGATCTGCTTGCGCTGGCGCTCCAGGCGCGCGACCACATTGGCGATTTCCTTGCCCAGCGTGGTGGGCGAGGCGGTCTGGCCGTGGGTGCGCGAGAGCATCGGCTGGGCGGCCTGGGCGTGGGCGAGGGTGCGCAACGCGGCGGTAATGCCGTCCAGGCTGGGCAGCAGCACCTCGCGGCGGGCCTGCTCCAGCATCAGCCCGTAGCTGAGGTTGTTGATGTCTTCGCTGGTGCAGGCAAAGTGCACGAATTCCAGCGCCGGCCCCAGCTCGGCGTCGTCCTTGAGCTGCTCCTTGATGAAGTACTCCACCGCCTTGACGTCATGGTTGGTGGTGCGCTCGATCTCCTTGACCCGCGCGGCATGCGCCACGCTGAAATCGTCGGCCAGGGCGCGCAGGCGCTGCGCGGCAGCCGGCGAGAACGGCGCCAGTTCGGCGATGCCCGGCTCGGCGGCCAGTGCCAGCAGCCATTCGATTTCGACCTTGACCCGCGCCTTGATCAGGCCGTATTCGGAGAAGATCGGGCGCAGCGCATCCACCTTGGAAGCGTAGCGGCCGTCGAGCGGGGACAGGGCGAGCAGGGCGGAATCCGACATGGGCAAGGGAGTCAGCGGTGACGGTGGGGCCAGCATTCTACGCCGCCAGGGCCGCGGCAGGCCCGCCGCGCTGGAAAGTGGGTTGCCAGGCCCACGCCGGCGTGGGCTTAATGGCGGGCTATCTGCGCGGCAGAGACGCCCGACATGGCGCGAGCTGCACTTTATGGTAGAGCTCCCCGCGCTGTTCCGGCCTGCCATGCGCCCGATCTTCGCTCGTCTCGCCTTCGCGATCTTGCCCGCCGCGCTGCCCGCCACCGCGCAGGATGCCGATTTCGCCGCGCAGGCGGCGGCGCTGTATCGCACCCGGCCAGCGATCGCCGGCTGCCGGGCCGGCGAGTTGCAGCCGGCGCAGCGACAACGCGTGCTGGCGCTGATCAACGACATCCGTCGGCTGCACGGTCTCGACGCGGTCGACGACGACCCGGCGGCCGAGCCCGACGCCACCCAGGCGGCCTTGGTGATTGCCGCCAACGGCCGCCTCAGCCATACGCCGACGCCGGACTGGCGCTGCTATTCCGACAGCGCGGCCAAGGGCGCGCGCCGCAGCCTGATCTATGGCGGGGTCAGCTCGCCGCTGCTGCGTTTTTCCAGCGCCGATGAGATCGTGATCGAGTGGCTGACCGACGCCAACAACGTCAGCGCCGGTGGACTGGGGCACCGGCGCTGGCTGCTGGATCCGTTTCTGCAACGCGTCGCCTTCGGCATGGTGGCCGGCCGCAATGGCGCTGCGTTCAGTAGCGGTGCCGCGCTGCGCTTGGTTCCGACGGTCGGCGTCGCCGCGCGAACGCGCGAGGATTTCGTCGCCTGGCCGATCGGCGAGTACCCGGGCCGGTACTACGCCGACGACGCGTTGTTGTCGTTCACCGCCTTGCCGGACCGCAAGCGCAAGTTCGCCAATCGCGATGTCGACTACGCCGATGCGCAGGTGGAGATCCGTGAGCGCGATGGACGCCAGCTGCAGGTGCGCAACCTGAGCGAGGACCACGAAGGTTTCGGGGTGCCCAACAGCCTGCAATTCCGGGTGCCGCGCTTGCAGCCGGGTGTGATCTACGACGTGACCATCCGCGGGGTGCGGTTCGGTGGACAGTCGCGCGATTACCGTTATTGGTTTCGCATCGGCCAATCGCCTCGCGCGTCCACCGAATGAATCGACGACATCAGCTGGCCGCATCGACGGCTTCGCCCACCGGGCGCACCGTGACCGCCTGGATGCGGTGGCCTGCCATGCGCCGTACGGTCAGCAAGTGGCCATCCAGTTCCAGCGTTTCGCCTTCCTCGGGCAGGCGCTGCAGCTGATACAGGATCAGCCCGCCGACCGAATTGACGTGGTCCGGCGCGCTCAGATCCTGACCGAGCAGGCGTTCCAGGCGGAAGATCGAGGTGCTGCCGGCGACCAGCAGCGAGCCGTCCTGGCCACGGATCGGGGCATCGCGCACCACATGGCGGTGCTCGTCCTCGATGTCGCCGACCACCACTTCCAGCAGGTCTTCCAGGGTGAAAAAGCCCAGGATGCGGCCTTCTTCTTCCACGCACAGCGCCAGATGGGTGGTGCCGGCGCGGAATTGCTCCAGCGCGTTGGGAATCGGCGTTTCCAGGGTCAGCACGGTGGGAGGGCGCAGCAGCGGGCGCAGATCGTCCAGGTTCTGGCCGCGTGCCATCGCCACCAGCAGATCCTTGGTGTGCAGGATGCCCAGCACTTGCTCGCCATCGGCATCGAACCAGGGGTAGCGGCTGTAGCGCGACTCACTGAATTCGGCCAGCACCGCTTCCAGGGTCATGCCTTCGCGCAGGCTGCGCAGGTGCTCGCGCGGACGCATCAGGTCGCCGGCGACCAGATCCGGCAATTCCAACGCGTGGCTCATCAAGGCCAGCCCCTGGTCGGGCGCTGCGGCGTTCGGGTCCTGGCGGCCGACGATCAGCATCAATTCCTCGCGTGAATAACGATGCGAGTGGTGTTCCACTTCGCCCCACCCGAGCAGGCGCAGAAAGCGGTTGGCGCTGGTATTGAGTACCCAGATGGCCGGGTACATCAGCCAGTAGAAAATGTACAGCGGCGCGGCGGTCCACAACGACATGCGTTCCGGGCGGCGGATCGCCATGGTCTTGGGCGCCAGTTCGCCCAGCACGATGTGCAGGAACGAAATCAGGCTGAAGGCGATTGCCAGCGCGGTGAATTGTGCCGCTTCCGGCGACAGGCCCAGCGTATCGAACAGCGGTTGCAGCAGATGTGCGAACGCCGGCTCGCCGACCCAGCCCAATCCGAGCGAGGCCAGGGTGATCCCGAGCTGGCAGGCCGACAGATACGCATCCAGATGGGCGTGCACCCCGAGCAGCAAGCGCCCACGCCAGCCGTTGGTTTGCGCCAGGCCCACCGCTTGCGTGTGCCGCAGCTTGACCAGCGCGAATTCGGCGGCGACAAAGAACCCATTCAACAGCACCAGCAACAGCGCGACCAACAGGAGCAAGACGTTACCTAACATGTCCGCCTCCGTGCGCTGCAGGAGCGGTACATCTGCGTGCTAGCGCATATGCGGCAGAGGTGCGGGGTATCCCGGCAACAGATGTGGAGTCTGCGTTTCTACAGTCAGGCTCGTCGCCCATGGCGGCTTGGCATCTCGTCATGATCAACAGGCAGTCTAGCCGACAGCGTGCGACGACATCGTCGCAACGCGGCGAGCGAGTATCGTAGACGGCGTCGCCAGCGTGGGTACGCCCGCCGCCAGCCATCGATCACCACAAGTCAGCAATGTGCGGAGAGTGCAGATGAGCGAACGTTTCAGGACCGAACACGACAGCATGGGCGAATTGCAGGTACCCGCCGATGCGCTGTGGGGCGCGCAGACCCAGCGCGCGGTGCAGAATTTCCCGGTGTCCGGGCAGCCGATGCCGCGTGGTTTCATTCGCGCGCTGGGCTTGATCAAGGCCGCGGCAGCCGGCGTCAACGCCGAGCTTGGATTGTTGCCCAAGTCGATCGGCAAGACCGTGCAGGCCGCCGCGTTGCAAGTGGCCGAGGGTCGCTTCGATGCGCAGTTTCCCATCGATGTGTACCAGACCGGTTCGGGCACCTCGTCCAACATGAATGCCAATGAGGTGATTGCCACCTTGGCCACGCGTGCCGGCAAGGATGCGGTGCATCCCAACGACCACGTCAATCTCGGCCAGAGTTCCAACGATGTGGTGCCCACCGCCATTCGCGTGTCTGCATTGCTGGCTGTGCAGGAACATCTGCAACCGGCGCTTAAGCATCTGCGCAAGACCATCGACAAGCGCGCCAAATCGCTGGACAAGATCGTCAAGACCGGTCGCACGCATTTGATGGATGCGATGCCGCTCACCTTTGGGCAGGAGTTCGGCGCGTGGTCGGCGCAGCTGAGTTCGGCGCAGGAGCGTATCGACGACGCGCTCAAACGCTTGCGACGCTTGCCGCTGGGAGGTACGGCGATCGGGACCGGCATCAATGCCGACCCGCGCTTCGGTGGCAAGGTGGCCAAGGCCTTGTCCAGCCTGAGCGGAGCCAGGTTCGAGAGCGCGGATAACAAGTTCGAAGGCCTCGCCGCGCAGGACGATGCGGTGGAGCTGTCCGGTCAGCTCAACGCGCTGGCGGTGGCGCTGATCAAGATCGCAAACGACTTGCGCTGGATGAATGCCGGTCCGCTGGCGGGACTGGGCGAAATCGAACTGCCGGCGCTGCAGCCTGGCAGCTCGATCATGCCGGGCAAGGTCAATCCGGTGATTCCCGAAGCCACCGTGATGGCGTGCGCGCAGGTGATCGGCCACCACACTGCCATCACCATCGCCGGGCAAACCGGCAACTTCCAGTTGAACGTGACCTTGCCGCTGATCGCCTACAACCTGCTGGATTCGATCAACTTGCTGGGCAATGTTTCGCGTCTGTTGGCCGACACGGCCATTGCCGGGCTGAAGGTGCGTCAGGAGCGCGTCCGCGAGGCGCTGGACCGCAACCCCATTCTGGTGACGGCATTGAATCCGATCATCGGCTACGAAAAAGCCGCGGCCATCGCCAAGCGTGCCTACAAGGAGCAGCGGCCGGTACTTGATGTGGCCAAGGAAGACAGCGGGCTCGGCGAAGCGGAACTGCGGCGATTGCTCGACCCGGCAGCCTTGACGCGTGGCGGTATCCAGGCCGGCGGCGGTGGCGGGGGCTGATCACCGCAGTGCATATGGAGGAGCGCACCTGTGCGCGATGAGGCGTGATCGGTAACTGCTCATCGCGCGCAAGCGCGTTCCTGCGGGTCTGTTGCTGCTTCTGGCCGCTTGGCTGACGTGCGCTGGGCGTCAATGCCGCTCGGCTTGCACGTTACTAAAACTCTCGCGATACGGTTGCAGCGACGGGATTTCATCCAGCAATTCCCCACTGAGCGTCTGGATCTGCGGCGTGGCGGTCAGCTTGATCGACTTGTATTCCGGATCCGGGCCGGCCTCGTTTACCGCCTGCTGACGCAACATCTGCAGGTGGCCGAACAGCAACTGCAGCTTGGCGCGTGTGGCTTCTTTCTGCGGCAGCGCGATGTCGTCGATCTTGAGCGTGCCGTCGGGGGTGATTTCGGCATTGGCAGCCGGCGGGCGGCGGATCATCACCGACTGCGTGGTGACCGCAACGCGCGGCTTGCCGCGTTCGGCGCGGCGAGACGACTGGTCGCCGCAGGCAGCAAGCGTGCACAGCAGAAGCGCCATGCAGAGCATCACGAACTTGTTCATGGGGTCGATGGAGTGAGGGAAGCACATTAGTGTAATCCCGCTCCGGTCTGCGGATCGGCAAAGCGGCCGTCCGGTGCCTGCCAAAATGTCGCAGGGCGTCGATGCGTTTGGTTACCGTGCACGCATCGCCGGTTCCAAGCGCGTTCCGGCCGGCCGATCAGCGATGGCACGCGCCATGCGGACAGCTGCGCAGGCGGTGCGATACGCAGTTGCTGAGCGTTGCGGATGGAGGCGCTGCCACCTGCCTGCGAACGGTCGTCAACCAGGCGTGTGGCGCACCGGCGTCGCAGTGGACGATCGGCACATGCCGCGCCGCGCACCGACGACGCCCGCCCGGCGGTGCGCGTCGTCGGTCTGTCGGGCCATCTACTTGCGGCAATCGTCGATGTCGTGCTGCGTCAGGGTCGAGTACGGCGCAAAGGCCGGCACCAGGTGCGCGGCTGCATCCTGTGCGGTGCGCAGCGTGGCCAGCTGATCGCAGATCTGCAGGGCCTTGTGCTTGAAGGTGTCTGCCTCGGCCTCGATCTTGTCGCCGATCTGATCTGAGTTGCCGCTGAGCACGCCCTTGATCGCTTCGCCTGCGGCATGTGCGCCGAACGCCGCGCCCTGGGTGCCGATGTCGATGCCCTTCTTGGCCACGCCTTGCACTTGCGCGTAGTAACTGCGCATCGCCTGGCGTTGCGCCTCATTCAAGTCCACCGGCTTGCCGTCGATGCTGAGCGCGCCATCGACACCGATGGTGGCGGCCGGCAAGCCGTCGCGCTTGAGCGTCAGGCTCTTGCCGGTAAAGGTCACGCCGGCACCATTGGCCTGGCCGGAGACGTTGACGGTGGGTTCGGACTTGCCGCAACCCGCCAGCAATACGCTCATCACTACCGCCGAAACAAGCAATTTCATCAGCATTTCCCCCACATCCTGAAAGAAGTCGTCGTCATTTGTCTGTCGGTACCCGGGTGCTGCCGGAGACCTCGCTCACATCGATATCGCCGCTGCCCTTGTGCGCCACGCTCAGATCGCCACGCACCTTGCGGACATTCAACGCGCCGGAAGCGACCGACTCCACGTTGACATTGCCTTGCACATCGCGGATATCGACATCGCCCGAGCCGATCGTGCCGATCTTGATGTTGCCTGCGACGCCGTGCAGCTTGATCTCGCCGGACTGCACTTTCGCCACCTCTGCCGCACCGTGCACCTCACGCGCCTTGAGGTCGCCCGAGCCCACTGCCAGCACGCGCAGCGCGCCCAGATCTTCCAGCTCGACATCGCCGGAACCCACCTTGGCGGTCACGCGGCCCTTGGTGTGACGAATGGTCATGTCGCCCGAACCCACGTCGGCGCTCACTGCGGCGGCCCCGTTGATCTGCGCATCGCCGGAACCCACGTCAAATTGCACCAGCATCGTGTTGGGCACGCTGCCGCGCAGGTCCAGGTAGGAATAGCTGTTGCCGAAGGAAAACCGGCGGTCATCGTTCAAGCTCACCACCAGCTTGTCGCCGACGCGCTTCTGGGTCACGGTCAGGCTCTTGAGCAATTCGGCCCTGGCAGCACAGGCGCGCCCGCCCAGTTTCCCGCCGCCGCCGGGCGAGGCGTCCAGATGCAGGTCGTTGGAAGCGACCTCGAACAGGACCGACTTCACGCCGGTCAGTTGCAGGTCCAGGCTACGTGGTTCGGAGAACTTGCACTGCTCCTCTGCCGCTGCAACACCGGGCAATGCGAGCAGGATGGCCAGGCTCAGGGTCAGGCGCATGGGAGGTCCCTCAGGCTTCGGAGCGCCGACGGCGCAGGTAGATGGAAGAGGCGATCAAGGCGATACCGACGGCTGCGCCAATCCAGATATCCGCGCTGCCATAGACGCGCGTGCTGTCGGTGTGCTGCAGGGCCCATTGCACCAGGTCGCTGGGGCTTTGCAGGGTGCTGCTGTCCAGGTTCCCGCTGACGGCAAGTGGCGACCAGGTGCCGGGCAGGGCGCTGAGCAGGCCACGGTAGCCGACGATGTACCAGATCCAGCCGATCGGCAGCGACACGCCCGGCATCGCCGAGAGAATGCTCAGCATCACGCAGGCCAGCAGCGGAAACAGCACCGCCCACAGGAACGGCTTGCTGTTGGCCCAGGCCGAGCAGAACATCAGCCAGCCCACGGTCGGCAGCGCCCATAGCAGGCTCATCGGCACGGTCTTGAGCAACAGCCACAGCAGCGAGAACGGGTGCGAATGGGTCGCCAGCGCCCAGGGGCTGGGCACGCCGGCAATCAGGGCGCCAACGATGGCGATCAGCCACAGCGCCATGCCGACCGCCGCACCGATCGCAATGGAGATCAGCGGCGCCAGCAGCAACGCCCAGGCAGCCTTGGACAACACGGTCTGCACGTCCGACACCGGCAACGATTTCCAGAACAGCACGCTGCGGTCGCGGCGATCGTCGTACAGGCTGCCGAGTGCGTAGAAAAACACCACGAATGCCAGCACCACCGAGGCGATGCCGATGCCGCCCAGCAGCAGGCCGTCGCCGACCTGGCCCAGGGTGCGCGTGTATTCGGCCAGATCGTCCATGGTGATGCTGTCGCCGACCATGTTGCGGCGGGCGCTGATCGCACCGATCACCGCGCCCAGCAGCGCGAAAAACACCGCGATGCCGCCGGTGATGAACTGCGCCCACACGAAGCCGCCACGGTGCTCCCAATATTCGCGTTTGAGCAGCCAGGCGAAGGTGCGTGCGGGTGATGCTTGGTTGGTCACTGCATTCATGCGTAGGTCCCCTTCATGACCGCAACGAACAGGTCGGCTAGGCCGGGATTGCGGGTTTCGCCAAAACGGGCGAGCTGCTCTTTCGGCGCGCCATCGAACAACATCACGGTCTTGCCGAACGGCAGGCCGCGCTCGTCGATCGGTTTCAGGGCGCGCGCTGCATCCAGCTGGTCGGCACCGACCAGGACTTCGGTGTAGCGCTCGGAGACGCTTTCCATATCGGCGGTGAGCACGATGCGGCCGTCGCGGATGAACATCACATCGGTGAGGATGTGTTCGATCTCTTCGACCTGGTGGGTGGTGACGATGATGGTCTTCTGCTCGTCGAAGTAATCCTCCAGCAGGCGCTGGTAGAACTGCTTGCGGTAGAGGATGTCCAGGCCCAGGGTCGGTTCGTCCAGCACCAGGATGCGTGCGTCGATGGCCATCACCAGCGCCAGATGCAGCTGCACGATCATGCCCTTGGACAACTCGCGCACCCGCGATTTGCGGTTGAGCTGGGTATTGGCCAGGAAGCGCTCGCACTTGGCGCGATCAAAACGCGGATGCACGCCGGCGACGAAGTCGATCGCTTCGCCGACCCGCAGCCAGCGCGGCAGCACCGCCACGTCGGCAATGAAGCAGACCTCGTTCATCAGCGCATTGCGCTGGGTGCGCGGATCCATGCCCAATACCTGCAACTCGCCGGCGAAATCGGTCAGCCCCAGCACCGCCTTGAGCGCAGTGGTCTTGCCGGCGCCGTTGGGGCCGATCAGTCCAATAATGCGGCCGGCGGCAATGGTGAAGCTGGTGTTGTCCAGCGCGAGCCGATGCCTGTAGGCCTTGCGCAGGCCACGTGCGTCGACCACATGGTCGGAGGAGACGGCGGTCATGGTGTTTTTCCCTGTGGCAACAGATCGTCGATGGACAGTCCCAGGCGCTGGATCCTTTCCAGCACGGCGGGCCATTCTTCATTCAAGAAACGCTCGCGTTCGCTGCCACGCAGCTTCTGTGCGGCCTCCGGGGTCATGAACATGCCCAGGCCGCGGCGTTTCTCCACCAGGTTCTCGTCGGCCAGTTCCTGGTAGGCGCGCGAGACGGTGATGGGGTTGAGTTGGTAATCGGCCGCCACCTGGCGCACCGAGGGCAGGGCATCGCCGGGCTTGAGAATTCCATCGAGCATCATGGCAATCACCCGTTCCTTGAGTTGGCGGTAGATGGGAGCGCCGTCGCTCCACTGAATGTCGTTCATGATCAGCTCCGTGGGCGCAGGGCCTGCGCGAAGGAGAAATAGGGCATCGACAGCGAGGCGCGCACATGCCGGCCAGGCCGGGAACGCGCTTCGGGGGGAGTTGTCGCGTTTTCCGTAACCGCCTCCGACACGCCATAATCGGCGCCGGACTCCGTCACCTGACTGGAAGCGGCTCCCAGGCAACCAATGGCAAACAGGGTGCTGCCGAACAGCAACAGCGGAACTGGTCGCGTCAAGCGTGTGCTGTTCATGCTTTCCCCTGCGTTGGGTGACTGGTGTTGTATTCAACTATAACACCGACACGCAGGCAGTCAACTGTTTGTCATCCCCAACTGATGGCACCCCTTATCGGTGCGCCGCCTCAACTTTCGAAGGGCATTGCTCATGTTGCTCAATCGTCTGCTAGCTCTTGTATTGACTGGCTTTTTTGCAACATCCGCGTTCGCTGCCGGCACTCCGGTACTGGATGTGGAATACCGGCCGCTGGCCGGCAAGACGCCAATCAACCTGAACCGTACCTACGGCGGCAAGGTCGTCATGGTGGTCAATACCGCCAGCAAGTGCGGCTTCACCCCGCAGTACGAGGGGCTGGAAGCGCTCAACCAGCGCTTCGGCAGCCGCGGCTTCACGGTGCTGGGTTTTCCATCCAACGATTTCCAGGGACAGGAACCGGGATCGGAGAAACAGATCCAGGAATTCTGCACGCTGACCTATGGGGTGAAGTTCCCGATGTTCGAAAAGGTCCATGTGCTGGGTGCGCAGGCAACGCCGCTGTATCAGCGCCTGACCCAGGCCACTGGCGTGGCGCCGGGCTGGAACTTCCACAAGTATCTGATCAGTCGCGATGGCCGGGTGGTTGCGCAGTTCCCCAGCAAGATCAAACCGGACGATCCGAGCGTGCTGGCAGCAATCGAACGCGAGCTCAAGGCACCGGCGCACTGAGCACTCGCATCGCCGCGCGCGCATGCGACAATGCGCATTCAGCGCCATCGGTGGCGTGTCTTTTCACTTTTGGGAAGTGCATCGAATGAAGATGGGAAAGCGCGGCGCGGCGGCGTCGTTACTGATGGTGGCAATGTCGGCATCGATGCCGGCGATGTCGCAGCAACCGGCCGCAGCGGCCACCAAGGAGAAGCCAGCTTTGAATGCATCGTCTGACAAGAGCACGCGCGAGGACGTGAGCTACGCCATCGGTATGGACGTGGCACGTTCGTTCGAGCCGATTGCTCAGGACATCGATGTGAACGCGATGCAACGCGCCATCGAAAATGCATTCAAGGGCGGCAAGCCGCTGTTGTCGGATGAGCAGACCCAGGCCACCGACACCGCATTGCGTACCGCGCTCGCTGCCCGCAATGGCCAGCAGGTGCCAGGCATGGCGCCGGGCGCCGCGCCGGCCGCACCGTCCAAGGAAAATGTCGGCCTGATGCTCGGCGATCGTGCGGTTGGTCCGTCGCTGGCCGGCATCAAGGACGAGATCGATCTGTCGATCCTGATGGAAGCGGTGCGTACCGTGTTCGCCAAGGGCACCACGCGTCTGACCCAGCAGGAAGCCGCAGCCACCATGCAGGCATTCGCCTCTGCCAAGCAGGGTGCCGCCGCTGCCAACAATCGCAAGCAAGGCAATGAGTTCCTTGCCAAGAACAAGACCGAGAAGGGCGTGATCACCACCGCGTCCGGCCTGCAGTACATGGTGTTGCGCCAGGGCAGCGGCGAGCGCCCGATGCGGACCAGCAAGGTGCGTGTGAACTACGAAGGCAAGCTGCTCAACGGGCAGGTCTTCGACAGTTCCTACCAGCGCGGCCAGCCGGCGGAGTTTGGTCTGGATCAAGTCATCCCCGGTTGGACCGAGGGCGTCGCGTTGATGCCGGTCGGTTCGAAATACCGTTTCTGGATTCCGTCCAACCTGGCCTATGGCCCGAACGGCACGCAAGGCGGGCCGATCGGACCTGACGCAACGTTGACGTTCGATGTCGAGCTGATGGGTATCCTTCCCTGATCTTCCGCGGCAGGCATTCTATTCCATGCGCGTTGCGATCTTCGGCACCGGCTACGTGGGTCTTGTGACCGGTGCCTGCCTGGCCGAAGTGGGGCACCAGGTCGTCTGCGTGGATATCGATCAAGCCAAGCTTGATGCCCTCAATCGCGGGCTGATTCCGATCTATGAGCCCGGCCTGGAGCCGATGGTGAAGGCCAACCATGCCGCCGGCCGGTTGCGCTTCACCAGCGATGCGGCTGCAGCCATCGCGCATGGCGAGATCACCTTCATTGCCGTCGGCACGCCGGCTGACCAGGACGGGAGTGCCGACCTGCAATACGTGCTGGCAGTTGCGCGCACGGTGGGCCGGCATATCGACGGCCCGGCGATCGTGGTCAACAAGTCCACCGTGCCGGTCGGCACGGCCGACATCGTGCGCGTGGCGATCCAGGAAGAACTGGCCGCGCGCGGGGTTGCGCACGAGGTCGATGTCGTCTCCAACCCCGAATTCCTCAAGGAAGGCGACGCGGTGGCCGACTGCATGCGCCCGGACCGCATCGTGATTGGTGCCAAGAAGCCGGCGGCCATTGCGCGCATGCGGCGGCTGTACGCACCGTTCAACCGCAATCGCGATCGCATCGTGGAAATGGACGTGCGGTCGGCCGAGCTGACCAAGTACGCGGCCAACGCGATGCTGGCGACCAAGATCAGTTTCATGAACGAGATTGCCACCATTGCCGAGCGTGTCGGTGCCGACGTCGAGCACGTGCGCAACGGCATCGGTTCGGATCCGCGTATTGGCTGGCACTTCATCTATCCCGGCGCCGGCTACGGCGGCTCGTGCTTCCCGAAGGACGTGCAGGCATTGGCCAAGACAGCCGAGCAGTACGGCATGCGGCCGACCCTGCTCGAGGCAGTGGAAAGCGTCAATAACGCGCAAAAGGGCCATCTGTTCGAATTGGTGCAGCGGCATTACGGTGCCGAGGGCACCGGCAGTGTGGCCGGCAAGACCTTCGCGGTGTGGGGTCTGGCGTTCAAGCCCAATACCGACGACATGCGTGCTGCGTCCAGCCGTCGCCTGATGGAACAGTTGTGGAAAGCCGGTGCCACCGTGCGCGCCTACGACCCTGAAGCCACTCGCGAAGCCAGGCGCATCTTCGGCGAGCGCGATGATCTGGCGTATTGCGACGATGCCTTTTCTGCACTGGAAGGTGCCGACGCCCTGGTCGTGGTCACCGAGTGGAAGCAGTTCCGCAGCCCGGACTTCGGCAAGATCAAGCAGGCCTTGAAGGACGATGTCGTCTTCGACGGCCGCAACCTTTACGACCCGCAGGAGATCGAAGCCGCAGGTCTGGCGTACTACGCCATTGGACGAGGCCGTTCGTTATATGCATGAGCAACTCCCGCTGCACGACCGCGCGCTGGAAGCGCGGTTGATCGAATTGGAAACGCGCCTGTCCTTTCAGGAGCAGGCGCTCAACGAACTGAGTGAAGCACTTGCAGACGCCCGTTTGACGGGTGCACGCAACGCCGAACTGATCCGCCACCTGCTCGAGGATCTGGGCAAGGTGCGCTCCACATTGTTTGCCGATGCAGCGGACGAACCGCCGCCTCCGCACTATTGATTGCAGATTGCCGCCGCCATGAGCGATACCTTACGTGACCAGTTGCTTGGGTTGGGCTTCAAGTCCGCGCCCAAGCCCGAACGCAAACCCGACGCACGGCCTGCAGCGCGTGCACATGGCAATGGCGGCAAGCCAGCACCCGGAGGGAATCGGCCGGGCCAGGGCAGGGGACCGCAGCGGCCGCATGCCGCCGCGTCAACCGACGGCAATGGCGAGCGCAAACCCGCTGGCAGGCCCGAGCGTCGGCATGACGGCAAGCCCGGCGCAGCGCCGCGTCCGCAGCATGCCGCTGCAGACCGTCACGGCCCCCGGCCGGCACGCACGCGCGAAGATATCGATCTGGCCAAGGCCTATGCGATTCGTGCGCAGCGCGAGAAGGACGAGCGCATCGAAGCCGAGCGAGTGAAGCAGGAAGAAGCACGCCTGCGTCGCGAAGCCAAGGCCAAGCTCGAAGCGCTGGTGAAGGACAAGGGTTTGAATGATGCCGCTGCGGATATCGCCCGGCATTTTCCGTATGGCGGCAAGATCAAGCGCATCTACGTCACCGCCGATCAGCTCAAGGCGCTCAACGCCGGCGAGCTGGGTGTGCTGCAACTCAACGGACGCTATCTGCTGGTGACTGCCGAGCTGCTTGCCGAAGCCGAGGCGGTGTTCGCCCCATCGGTCGCCTTGAAGGTGGACCCGAACGCACCAGCGGGCGATGACCCGTACGCTGATCCGAAGTATCAGGTGCCCGACGACCTAGTCTGGTAGAACGCCCGATGCGTGGTGTGTGTTGTACATGGGCACCTGCGGGTGCCCATTTTCATTGCATTTTCCCCAGGCAATAGGCGCGTAGCCACCGCGCAAGCCAGAGGGCGGTCATCGGATTGTCTGGCGCAGAATGCGGGTTGGTTGCTTGACCATGGTGCTTCATGCAAGGCCATCGGGGCTCACCCCGACAGCTGGCGCGGAAGACAACACGCAGCGCGACGCTATACAAGCCGGTCACGGGTGGCGCGGCACCATGCGCGCCGTGACGTGTCGATGCAGGCCGGCGCCTTTTGCCGCGCCCTCGTCCCTGCTCGGTTGCTCCGTCCTGCCAATGGTGCTGCATATGTCCCTGTCGTCGAAATTCCTGACACTCAACGTCGTGGCGGCCGTCGACAGTCGTGCCTTCAGTCGCGTGCCGGTGCCGGTGCAGGCGCCGCGCCGAACGGCGTCGGCCTTGGTGATGCTTGCGCTGTGCGTGGCTAGCGGGCACGCCGCCGCGCAGACAGACGATGCGCCGGCGTTCGACCGGCCGGGCATTCCATTCGCTGCGGAGGCGTTGCAGCCAGGTGCGTTTGCCTGGGAGCAGGGCTTGCCGGATGCAAGTACCGACCGCAGCGACGGGCAGCGCACGACTCAATACACCGCCGACACGCTGCTGCGTCTGGGGTTGTTCCAGAATGTCGAACTGCAACTCGGGAGCGACAGCTATAACTGGCAGCATGGTGGGGGCGTGCGGGTACGTGGCGGCGGGGATAGCAGTGTCGGATTGAAGGTGGCCTTGCCATCGCGTTCGGAGAGCTTTCATTGGGCTGCGCTGGGCACTTACAGCATCCCGACCGGCAGCCCGGCCTTCAGCGACGGCTACTCGCGCGAACTCGGTGTGACTGCATCCTGGGATCTGGCGCAGCAGCGTGCCATCGCGTTGTACGTCAATTACGCGCGCGATGACGACGGGCACACCTGGACCTTCGCGCCCAATTACACGTTTTTTTCCGGCGACCATTTCAGTAGCTATGTGGAAGCGGGCGTGGACACCGGCAGCGCGCATTCGCGCGTGGCCGGCGCGGGTGGCGCCTGGCAGCTGCCGCATGCGATGCAGCTGGATGTGTCGGTGTTGCGGGGACTGACCTCGGAAAGCCCGGACTGGCAAGGTGGCATCGGGCTATCGATCGCGTTTGAGTGACTGGTGCGAACCGCCGCTGTCGGATCACTGGCCAGTCGGTGCGTTGACCTGGGCTTGGCCTCTTGCGAAATGAAGTATGTTGCACTGCCGCATGCATTGACTGCGCGGAAGAGGCCTAATTGGATCGATCCAATTTGATGCCACTGCATGCGTCTTTTTTCCACCGCAAGGCTCGCCACGTGACGCCAGCCAAGCCGACACCCGAGATGACTGCGGACAATGGTACGCCGGGCGCGCGGCGCGGCGCGGTGACGCTACGCGATATCGCCAGCGCCATCGGTGTCTCGCGCGCGACGGTGTCGCTGGTGCTGCGCGGGAGCCCGCTTGTGCATGCAAGCACGCGCGCGTGCGTGGAGGCCGAGTTGGATCGGCAGAATTACGTCTACAACCGCGCCGCGGCGAATTTGCGCCAACGCACCTCGTCCAGCGTCGCGCTGGTCATCAACGATTTGTCCAACCCGTTTTTTGCCGAGTTCGCCGCCGGTGTGGACGAGGCACTGGGCGCAGCCGGCTATGTCACCTTGCTCGGCAGCACCGGCGAATCGACGCAGCGTCAACAGGCAGTGCTGACCTCGCTGATGGAGCACACGCCGGCGGGCATCATCCTGTCGCCGGCCGAAGGCAGCCAGGCGCAGGCGTTGACCCAGGTGCTCGGCCGCCAACGCAACGTGGTGCTGTTCAATCGCGAGGTGGAGGGTGCGCAATGGGATCTGCTGGCGCTGGACAACGCACAAGGCGCGTTCGAGGCCTGCTCGCACCTGATTGCGCAAGGTCATCGGCGTATCGTGTTCTTCGGTGGGCATGCCGCATCCAGTTCCTGCCGGCAGCGTCGCGCCGGCTATGCGCGCGCGATGCAGGAGGCGGACCTGGAAACGCATTACGTCGAGTCGGCTCCAAATCGCCAGGACGCCGCACTGTGCGGTGCGCGCTTGCTGAGCACTGCGGCGCAGGCTGCGACTGCAGCGGTTTGCTACAACGACAGCGTTGCGCTCGGTCTGATGGCGGCCCTGGCCAGGCACGGCATCGTGCCCGGCCGCGACTTTGCGGTGACCGGCTTCGACGACATCGCCGAAGCGGCGCTGTTCACGCCTGCATTGACCACCCTGGCTGCAGACCCGCGTGCACGCGGCAGGCAGGCTGCGCAGCTGGTACTGCAACGCATCGGTAGCCCCGAGCTCGCCGCACAACAGCTGACCGCCGCAGTTGCCTTGAATATTCGCGCGAGCAGCGCCTGCGGACCGACAGCGCGAATGTCATCACCTCCCCCAAGCGGTCCATCCGCCCATTCCCCCACCAAGGCCTCCGGCCGCTGACCAGGCAATCCCTATGGTTTCCCTTTCCACGCAATCCTCCGTGCCCAGCGGCAACAAGGCGCCCGTCAACAACGGCGTCGCGTTGTCGGTGGTCACCACGATCTTTTTCATGTGGGGCTTTCTGACCTGCCTCAACGACATCCTGATCCCGCATCTGAAGGCGGTGTTCGAGCTCAATTTCGCGCAGGCGATGCTGGTGCAGTTCACCTTCTTCGGTGCGTACTTCCTGATGTCGCTGCCGGCCGGTTGGCTGGTGAATCGGTTGGGCTACAAGCAGGGCATCGTGGCCGGGTTGGCGGTGGCGGCGGTCGGCGCGCTGGGTTTCTGGCCGGCGGCGGAACTGCGCGTGTACAGCGCTTTTCTCGGCGCATTGTTCGTGCTGGCCACCGGCATCACCATCCTGCAGGTGGCCGCCAATCCCTACGTCGCCTTGCTGGGGCCCGAGCGCAGCGCCTCCAGTCGCCTGACCCTGGCCCAGGCGTTGAATTCGCTCGGTACCGCGATCGCGCCGCTGTTGGGCGGCTGGTTGATCCTCTCCAACACAGTGATGAGCGGCGACCAGCTGAAGGCCCTGCCGGAAGCCGAGCAACTGGCTTATCGCGTGCAGGAAGCGCAGGCCGTGCAAGGCCCGTACATCGGGCTGGGTATCGTGCTGTTCTTGCTGGCGATTTTCGTGTTCTTGTTCCGTCTGCCGGCACTGACCGACGCCAGCGCACAGAAAGACGACAGCAAGCATTCCTTGCTCGATGCCTTGCAACACCCGCATGTGCGCTTCGGTGTGTTGGCGATCTTCTTCTATGTGGGCGCAGAAGTGGCCATCGGCAGCCTGATGGTCAATTACTTCTCGCTGCCGCAGATCGGTGGGTTCACCGAGCGTGAGGCAACCAAGTACGTGTCGGCCTACTGGACGCTGGCGATGATCGGCCGTTTCATCGGCTCGGCGCTGCTGGCCAAGTTGTCGCCGCGCGTGTTGTTGTCGGTGTTCGCGGCCATCAATGCGGTGTTGCTGGGCCTGACCATGGCCAGCGGCGGCATGTTGGCGGTATATGCGCTGGTGGCGATCGGCCTGTTCAATTCGATCATGTTCCCCACCATCTTCACCCTGGGTATCGAACGGCTTGGCGCGCTGACCGGGCGCGCCTCGAGCTTGCTGATCATGGCCATTGTCGGCGGTGCGATCGTGCCGTATCTGCAAGGGCTGCTGGCAGACAGCATCGGCCTGCATGAGTCGTTCGTGCTGCCGTTGCTGTGCTACCTGTACATCGTGTTCTACGGTATCTGGGGCTCGCGGTTGCGCGGCGCACTGGCGGAGGCACGCGCATGAGTGCGACCAAGCATCAGGTAGTGTGTTTCGGCGAAGCGCTGATCGACATGCTGGCGTTGCCGCAGGCCGGCCCGGACCAGGCGCGTACCTTTGCGCAATATGCCGGCGGTGCGCCGGCCAATGTCGCCGTTGCGGTGGCGCGCCTGGGGGGTGCTGCGCATTTCGTCGGCATGCTCGGGCGCGACATGTTCGGCGATTTCCTGCTGCAAAGCCTGCAGCAGTCCGGCGTGGCGACCGATGGCATCGTGCGCACCGATCAGGCCAAGACTGCGTTGGCGTTCGTTGCGTTGGACGACGCGGGCGAACGCAGTTTCAGTTTCTACCGTCCACCGGCAGCGGACCTGTTGTTCCGTCCCGAGCACTTCGCCGCGGACGGGTTTACGCAGGCAGCGGTATTGCATGTGTGCTCCAACAGCATGACCGAGCCGGAGATTGCCCAGTGCACGCTCGACGGCATGCGCCGTGCGCGCGCCGATGGCGCCATCGTCAGCCTTGACCTCAACCTGCGCCCGATGCTGTGGCCGCAGGATGTCGATCCGGCGGCGTTGCTATGGGAGGCGCTGGCGTTGGCCGATGTGGTCAAGCTTTCGCGCGAGGAGCTTGAGTATCTGGCGGGAACGCTCGATGGCGATGCCGGTGCGGTGACGCAAAAGCTGTGGCAGGGCAGGGCCAGTTGGTTGCTGGTCACCGATGGCGGCGGACCGGTGCATTGGCAGACACGCACCGATGCGGGCCAGGTGCCGGCGTTCCAGGTGCAGGTGCGCGATAGCACCGCCGCTGGCGATGCGTTCGTCGGCGGGCTGCTGTATCAGCTGGCAACGCGTGCTGCATCGCTGGAGCAGCTATGCGGCGATTCCGCGGCAATCAATGAGGTGATTCGGTTTGCTGCCGCGGTCGGCGCGCTGGCGGTGACGCGCAAGGGCGCGTTCGCGGCAATGCCGAGCATCGATGAAGTCCATTCCTTGATCCAGGAACAATCATGAGCCGTTTGCCTGCAACACCCGCACCCGATTTCCGTTCGGCTGACGTCTTGCGCCAGCACATCGCCGACACCATGGCGTTCTACCATCCGCGCGCGATCGATCCGGCAGGTGGGTTTTTCCAGTATTTCCGCGATGACGGTTCGATCTACGATGCCGGGCATCGGCACCTGGTCAGCAGTACGCGCTTCGTTTTCAACTACGCAATGGCCTACCGCGAGTTTGGCGATGCTGCGTACCTGCAGGCGGTACGTCACGGGCTGGACTATCTGCGCAATGTGCATCGCAATCCGCAAACCGGCGGTTATGCGTGGACGCTGCGCGATGGCGTGGTCGAAGACGACATGAATCACTGCTACGGCGTGGCCTTCGTGTTGCTGGCGTATGCGTGTGGTTTGAAGGCCGGTGTCGATGAGGCACGCGCGTGGATGGACGAAACCTGGCAGCTGCTGGAAAAACATTTCTGGGAAGCGGAGTTCGGGCTGTATCGCGACGAAGCCGACGCGCAATTCAACTTCACCAGCTACCGCGGCCAGAACGCCAACATGCATATGTGCGAGGCGATGATCGCCGCGTACGAGGCCAGCGGCGAGCAGCGTTATCTCGATCGCGCGCTGGTGCTGGCCGAGAACATGACCCGGCGCCAGGCCGCCAAGGCCGATGGGCTGGTGTGGGAGCATTACAACCCGCAGTGGAACATCGATTGGGACTACAACCGCGACAATCCCAAGCACCTGTTCCGCCCGTGGGGTTTTCAGCCCGGCCATCAGACCGAATGGGCCAAGCTGCTGATGCTGCTGGATCGGTATGCGCCGGCCGACTGGTTGCTGCCGACCGCGCAGCATCTGTTCGACGTGGCAGTGGAGCGCTCATGGGACACGCAGCGCGGTGGGCTGTATTACGGCTTCGACCCTGAGGGCAATGTCTGCGACGACGACAAGTATTTCTGGGTGCAGGCCGAGTCGTTGGCCGCTGCTGCATTGCTGGCGCAGCGCAGCGGCGACGATCGCTACTGGCAGTGGTACGACAAGCTGTGGGCCTATTCGTGGGCGCACATGATCGACCATCAGTATGGCGCGTGGTATCGCATCCTGGATGCGGACAACCGCAAGTACAGCGATGAGAAAAGCCCGGCGGGTAAGACCGATTACCACACCATGGGCGCGTGCTACGAAGTCTTGAACGTGTTGCGGCCGGCTGCTTGATGCTGGCGTAATCCAGGCGCCGCCGCGCAATGCGGTGGCGTTGCCGCGCAGGAGCGCACCCGGGCGCGATGAGGCTTTACCGATAAGACCCCCATCGCGCCCGGGTGCGCTCCTACGATATCTGCGGTCAGCAGATGCCCTTACTCCGGGTCGTAATCCAGATTCGATGCCAGCCAACGCTCGGCCAATGCCAGCGTGATGCTCTTGCGCTTTGCATAATCGGCCACCTGTTCTTTGCTTAGTCGCCCGACCACGAAGTATTGGCTCTTGGGATGGCTGAAGTAATAACCGGAGACCGCGGCAGTGGGCAGCATCGCAAAGCTTTCGGTCAGCGACATGTCGGCGTTGCGCTCGGCATCGAGCAGATCGAACAAGGTGCGTTTTTCGCTGTGTTCCGGGCAAGCCGGGTAGCCGGGAGCCGGGCGGATGCCGCGATAGCGCTCGGCGATCAAGGCTTCGTTGTCCAACGCTTCGTCCTCCGCATAACCCCAGAACTCGGTGCGCACGCGTTGATGCAGCCGCTCGGCCAGCGCCTCTGCCAGACGGTCGGCCAACGCCTTGAGCAGGATGGAGTTGTAGTCGTCGTGCGCCGCTTCGAACCGGGCCACATGCGCATCGATACCGATGCCGGCAGTGACCGCGAACGCGCCGATCCAGTCCTGCTTGCCGCTGCTCTTGGGAGCGACGAAATCGGCCAGGCAGAAGTCGGGGCGGTCGATGGGCTTGTCGACTTGCTGGCGCAAGAAGTGCAGGGAATGGGGGATGGAGAATCGGGAATGGTCGAGTGTGCGGGCATCGCCTTGCAATTCCCGGTTCCCGATTCCCGATTCTGCCGGCTCCGTCAGGACGACAACATCGTCTCCAACGCTATTTGCCGGCCACAGCCCGAACACGGCCTTGGCCGTCAGCCACTTCTCTTCGACGATGCGCTTGAGCATGCGGCGTGCGTCGCGATACAGCTCGCTGGCCTGGGTGCCGACGATTTCGTCGCTGAGAATCGCCGGGAACTTGCCGGCCAGCTCCCATGCCTGAAAGAACGGCGTCCAGTCGATGAGTTCGATCAGCTCCTGCAACGGGTAGTCGTCGAAAACGTGGATGCCTGGCTGGCGTGGGGCCGGTGGAGTGTAGGTGTCCCAATCGCCGTCGAAGCGCTGCGCACGGGCTTTTTCGAGCGACACCAGGCGCTTGGCATCGCCGCGGTTACGGTGGCGTGCGCGGATTTCCGCGTAATCGGCATCGTTGGCGGCAACGAAGGCCTGGCGCAGGTCGCGCGAGATCAGCGACTGCGCCACGCCCACGGCACGCGAGGCGTCCTTCACCCACACGGTGGGCGCGGTGTAGTGCGGGTCGATCTTCAGCGCGGTGTGCGCGCGCGAGGTCGTTGCGCCGCCGATCAACAACGGAATGTCAAAGCCCTGCCGCTGCATCTCGCGCGCCACATGCGACATTTCTTCCAGAGATGGCGTGATGAGGCCGGACAGCCCGATCAGATCCGCGTTTTCTTCGCGAGCGCGATCCAGGATCACCTGCGCCGAGACCATCACGCCCAGATCCACCACATCGAAGTTGTTGCAGGCCAACACCACGCCGACGATGTTCTTGCCGATGTCGTGTACGTCGCCCTTGACGGTTGCCATGATGATCTTGCCGTTGGACTTGCCGACATCGCCGGTGCGCAGTTTTTCCGCTTCGATGAAGGGCAGCAGATAGGCCACCGCCTTTTTCATCACGCGCGCGGACTTGACCACCTGCGGCAAAAACATCTTGCCGGCGCCGAACAGATCGCCCACCACGTTCATGCCGTCCATCAGCGGGCCTTCAATCACGTCCAGAGGGCGCGTGGAATGCTGGCGCGCTTCTTCGGTGTCGGTTTCCACGAATGCGTCGATGCCGTGCACCAGCGCATGCGCCAGGCGCGCGCGGACCGGCTTGTCGCGCCAGGCCAGGTCTTCGACTTTCGCCGCGCCCTTGGTGCCCTTGTAGCGCTCGGCGATTTCCAGCAGACGTTCGGTGCCGTCGCGGCGCCGGTTGAGGATCACGTCCTCCACGCGTTCGCGTAGTTCCGGATCCAGCTCGTCGTAGATCGGCATGCCGCCGGCATTGACGATGCCCATGTCCATGCCGGCCTTGATCGCATGGAACAGGAACACCGAGTGGATTGCCTGGCGTACGGTTTCGTTGCCGCGGAAGGAGAACGAGACGTTGGAAACGCCGCCGGACACATGGCAGTGCGGCAGCGTGTCCTTGATGATGCGGGTGGCTTCGATGAAGTCCACCGCGTAGTTGTCGTGCTCTTCGATGCCGGTGGCCACGGCAAAGATGTTCGGGTCGAAGATGATGTCTTCCGGCGGAAAGCCAACCTGCTCGGTCAGCAGCGTGTAGGCGCGCGTGCAGATCTCGACCTTGCGCGCGCAGGTGTCGGCCTGGCCCGCCTCGTCGAAGGCCATCACCACCGCGGCGGCGCCGTAGCGCAATACCTTGCGGGCGTGTTCGATGAACACTGCTTCGCCTTCCTTGAGCGAAATGGAGTTGACCACGCTCTTGCCTTGCAGGCATTTCAATCCCGCTTCGATGACGCTCCACTTGGACGAATCCACCATCACCGGAATGCGCGCGATATCCGGCTCGGACATGATCAGGTTGAGAAAGCGCGTCATCGCCTTCTCCGAATCGATCAGGCCTTCGTCCATGTTGACGTCGAGGATCTGCGCACCGCTGTCCACCTGCTGACGCGCGACCTCCACCGCTTCCTCGTAGCGCTCCTCCTTGATCAGCTTGCGGAACTGCGCGCTGCCGGTGACGTTGGTGCGCTCGCCGACGTTGACGAACAACAGGTCCGGCGTAATGACCAGCGGCTCAAGGCCGGACAGGCGGGTGTAGCGGGGAGTGCTCATGCAAGGCTCTGCTGGACGATGACGGCGCGATCGGTCGTGGTGAGTGGGTGTTCACGGCCCGGGCCTCGGGCGCGGTGCAATGCAGCCCTCATCCGGCGCTGCGCGCCACCTGCTCGCGCAGGCGGGAGAAGGTGCGCAAAGGGTGGATGAGGGTGAGCCTGACGCATCACGCCGCCAGCTCTGGTGCGCCAGGCAGTTGCCGCGGTGGCAAATCGGCGACCGCTTCGGCGATGGCGCGGATATGGTCCGGAGAGGTACCGCAACAGCCGCCGACCAGGTTGAGCAGGCCGGCCTGTGCGAATTCGCGTAGCGTGGACGCCATTTCTTCCGGCGTCTCGTCGTATTCGCCGAAGGCATTCGGCAAGCCGGCGTTCGGATGCGCGCTGACATAGGCGTCGGCGATCTGCGCCAAGGTTTCCACGTGCGGGCGCAGATCCTTGGCGCCGAGCGCACAATTCAAGCCGATCGACAACGGCCTGCCGTGCGCGACCGATGCATAAAACGCTTCGGCAGTCTGTCCGGACAAGGTGCGCCCGGATGCGTCGGTGATGGTGCCGGAAACCATCACCGGCAAACGCCCGCCGCGTGCCTCGAAGACCTCTTCGATCGCATACAACGCGGCCTTGGCGTTGAGCGTGTCGAAGATGGTTTCCACCATCAGCGTATCCGCGCCGCCATCGATCAAGCCCTCGATGGCCTCGCGATAGGTTTCGCGCAGTGCATCGAAACTGGTGTTGCGGTAGCCGGGATCGTTGACATCGGGGCTGATGGAGGCGGTACGGCTGGTGGGGCCGAGCACGCCGATCACAAAGCGCGGTTTGTGCGGAGTCAACGCCTCGACTTCGTCGCAACAGGCGCGCGCGACTTGCGCGCCTGCCTTGTTCAACTCGTACACCAGATGTTCTAGGTGATAGTCGGCCTGGCTCACCGACGTGGCGTTGAAGGTATTGGTTTCCAGTAGATCGGCACCTGCATCCAGATAGGCGCGATGAATGCCGGCAATGATCTCCGGGCGGGTCAACAGCAGCAGATCGTTGTTGCCCTTCAGATCGTGGCCCTGCGGTACGTGTGCGTGGTCGCAACCGGGGCCGTGCACGTGCGCACTGTCGTAGCCCTCGGCAAAGCGGGTGCCGCGGTAATCGGGCTCCTGCAGATCGTGGCGCTGGATCATGGTGCCCATCGCGCCATCGATGATGAGGATGCGCTCGGCAAGCGCGGCGGTGAGCTTGGCTGCGCGCTCGGGACGTAGCCAGGGCAGGGCATGTGCAACGGGGGAGTGGAGTGCTGCAGGCGTCATGATGCGATGCTCCGTGAGCCAGCGGCGCTGCGGTCGGCGATTCCCGAATCCCGATTCCCCATTCCCGGCTTCACAGCAATCAACGAGATCACTTCGAAATGGGGCGGGCGCTTTTCGCGTGTCACCGTCTCCAGGCTGGAGACGTCCAGCCCGGCTTTTTCAACGAACTTGCGCAGCTCCTTGGCAGCAAACCCCAGATTGACGTGGCCGTACGCATGCACCGCGGCGCGGTGTTCGTGCTTGGCCAGGCTGCACAGCAGCAGGCGGCCGCCCGGGCGCAGCACGCGCGCCGACTCGGCCACCGCCTGCGCCGGTTTGGCCGCGTAAGTCAGCGCGTGCATCAGCACCACCAGGTCGAAGCTGGCATCGGGGAATGGCAGCGCATGCATATCGCCTTCGCGCACTTCCACGTTGCGTAGTTTGCGCAGGCGCTCGCTGGCGGCCGCAACCACGCGCGCGCTGGTATCGATGCAGATATAGCGGGTGGCATGCGGTGCCACCAGTTCGGCCAGCACGCCGTCGCCGGACGCGATATCGAGCACGTCGCCGGTTTCCAGCAGGGGCAGGGCGGTGCGCGCCAGCGCTTCCCAGGTGCGTCCGGGCGAGTAATGCCGCTCCATGTCGCCTGCCACCGAATCGGCCCAGTTCTGGTCCGCGGCACGGTTGGCCAGCACGGCGGCCACGCGCTCGGCATCCTGGCGCAACAACGGATCGTCGCTGCCGGTGCTCAGTGCCAGCCATAGCGCGCGCTGCGCCGGGTCCAGCGACACTTCGTCGAAGCGGTAATACGCCGATACCCCGGCGCGGCGGTCGCGGACCAGCCCGGCTTCCTTGAGTTTGGCCAGGTGCGTGGACACCCGCGGCTGCGCCAGCCGGGTAATGGCCGACAGCTCGGCCACGGTGAGTTCTTCCTGCTCCAGCAAGGCCAGCAGGCGGACTCGGGTGGCGTCGGCGAATACCTTCAAGCGGGCCGACCAGTCTTCCAGATCCATGAATATCTCTATATCGCGATATGGAGATATTTTCGGGCCGGCGGCGGGTGCGGTCAACTACATACGCATGCGAATGGTTGGCGCTACAATGGGGTCCAGCTCAGGCCTGAAGGGGTGCGACGTGGATTTCAGCTTTACCGAAGAACAATTGATGATCCAGGATGTGGCGCGCCGCATCGCGCAGGAAAAGATCGCGCCCAGCGCCGAGCAATTCGACCGTAGCGGCGAATTCCCGCTGGAAAATATCCGCCTGCTTGGCGAAAACGGTCTGATGGGCATCGAGGTGCCGGTCGAGTACGGCGGCGCCGGCATGGACCCGATCAGCTATGCGCTGGCGATGATCGAAATCGCCGCGGCCGATGGCGCGCACTCCACCATCGTCTCGGTCAACAACTCGCTGTTTTGCACCGGCATTCTCAAAAACGGCAGCGAAGCGCAGAAGCAGCTGTACGTGCGCGCGATCGCCGAGGGCACGCACATCGGTGCGTTCGCGCTAACCGAGCCGCAGTCCGGCTCGGATGCCTCGGCAATGCGCTGCCGCGCGGTCAAGCAGGCCGATGGCAGCTTCGTCATCAATGGCAAGAAGAGCTGGATTACCTCCGGCCCGGTGGCCAAATACATCGTGTTGTTTGCGGTGACCGAGCCGGACAAGGGCTCGCGCGGCATCACCGCCTTCATGGTCGATACCGACCGCGCCGGTTTTCATCGCGGCAAGACCGAGCCCAAGCTCGGCATCCGTGCCTCGGCCACCTGCGAAATCGAGTTTGCCGATTACGTTGCGCAGCCCGACGAGGTGCTGGGCGTGGAAGGCGAGGGTTTCAAGACTGCGATGAGCGTTCTGGATGCCGGGCGCATCGGCATTGCCTCGCAAGCGGTCGGGATTGCACGCGCGGCGTATGAGGCCACGCTGGCCTACGTCAAGGAGCGCAAGGCATTTGGCGCGGCGATCGGCACGTTCCAGATGACCCAGGCCAAGATCGCCGACATGAAGTGCAAGCTGGATGCGGCGCTGCTGCTGACGTTGCGCGCGGCGTGGTTGAAGGGGCAGGGGCAAAAGTTCGGTACCGAAGCGGCCGTGGCCAAGCTCACCGCATCCGAGGCGGCGATGTGGATCACCCATCAGGCGGTGCAAATTCATGGCGGCATGGGGTATTCGAAAGAAATGCCGCTGGAGCGCTACTTTCGTGATGCCAAAATTACCGAAATCTACGAGGGCACCTCGGAAATTCAACGCCTGGTGATCGCGCGCGGCGAAACCGGGCTGCGCTGAGGTCTTGCCGCGCTCCAGCAGTGCCGCTGCGCGCGGCACCGCTGGAGCGCTCTCCGCGATGCCAAAATTACCGAAATCTACGAGGGCACCTCGGAAATCCAGCGCCTGGTGATCGCGCGCGGCGAGACCGGGCTGCGCTGAGGTCTTGGCGCGCTCCAGCGGTGCCGCTGCGCGCGGCACGACAGGGTCGCGGCGAAGCCCGTGATTCCCTCAGAATTGCCGCAGCAACGCGGCAACGACGGAGTGATCGCGGCAGTGCGTTGTGATCATCAAGGGCGGCTATGCCAAGGGTTGTCCTGCGTTGCATGCGCGGACCACAATCGACGCTTCTCCCGTGTCTGGTGCGCGCATGTCCCAGTCTTCGCACGCTGCTTCGTCCCGTGTTTCACGCTCCGGCTTTGCGCATACCCTGTGGTGCTGGGGGCTGCTGCTGTTCTGCACGACGGCAGGCGCGCAAACCTCGCCGCCTTCGATCGTGCCAACCGATCGTCTGCGCGAGTCCTGGTGGGCGCAGCGGCATGCGCAGGTGCTGGAGCAGGTCAAGCAGCACCCGGATACCAAATTGCTGCTGATCGGCGATTCGATCACTCAAAACTACGAGAAAGCCAAGGCGCCGGACGAAGACTTCCGACCGACCTGGCAAACCTTCTACGGCAGCCGCGGTGCGCTGAACCTGGGTTTCAGTGGCGACGGCACCGAAAACGTGCTGTGGCGGCTGGCCAATGGCGAAGTCGACGGGTTGCAGCCGAAGGTCGCGCTGGTGCTGATCGGCACCAATAACACCGGCCATCTCGGTCAAACCGCCGAACAGACCCAACTCGGTATCGATGCGGTGGTCGCGGCGATCGAGCAGAAGCTGCCGCGCACGCACATCCTGCTGCTGAGCGTGTTGCCCAGCGATCTCTCCAGCGAAAAATCGCGGCGCGATGCGCAGATCAATCAGGGCCTGGCCGTGCGTTACGGCGACAACCCACGCGTGACCTATCTGGATGTGAGCTCGGTCTTCCAGCGCGACGGCAAACTCCGCACCGATCTGTTTTACGACACCCGGTTCCGTCCGGCGGCCGGTGCCTTGCATCCGGACACGCGGGGGCAGCGCATGCTGGCCGAAGCGATCGAGCCCACGCTGGCGCGGCTGTTGGGCGAGCCACCGGTCAAGCCGGTGGCCGAACTCGGCCGTGACGCGGCGACCTCGCTGATGCCGGTCGACTGGCTGGAGCAGGATTCCTACGACTGGTACGCACGCCACCACGCAGCGCTGGCCGTCGCGCGCAGCCTGAAGCCGGAGGTGGTGATGATCGGCGACTCGATCACGCATTTCTGGTCTGGGCTGCCGCAGGCCACGCGCGTCAGTGGCCCCGAATCATGGCAATGGTTGTATGGCACGCGGCCGGTCCTGAATCTGGGATTCGGTTGGGACCGCACGCAAAATGTGCTGTGGCGCATCCGGCAGGGCGAACTCGATGGTCTGGACCCGCGCTGGGTGGTGCTGCATATCGGCACCAACAATCTCAGCGGCACCGCGCAATCGCGCGCCAGCACCCCGGCTGAAGCGGCGTTGGGTGTGCAGGCGGTGGTGAGCGAGGTGCGCCGTCGCCTGCCCAACAGCAAGCTGATCCTGATGGCGATCATGCCGCGTGGCCGCAACCCCGACGATGCACGGCGCGCGCCGATCGCCGAGACAAACCGGATGCTGGTCGCGCGCTATGCCAAGGATCCGGCGGTGCAGTTGGTCGATATCGGCCCCAAGATGCTGCAGCCCGACGGCACGTTGCCCGAAGCGCTGATGCCCGATGGCACCCATCCCAGCGAGTCCGGCTACCGCATCTGGGCGCAGGCGCTGCGCGAGGCGGGCATTACCGCTGCGCCGTAACGGTGGCGGCACGCGAGCGCGTTCATCCAAAAGCGAGCGCGGAGGGTAAGGGGGGGACGTGCGGCCGCCCGCGCGCTGGCGCGTCGCGCGGGTCGGCAGTCGCGTTTGGTTTTCAGGAGTGCGCGGGGCCACGCTCCGGCGTGGAACGTGATGATGGCCAACGGGCTCAAGCGAGGCCATCTGCGTCCCGGGCGAGGCCCGGCATGAGCTGGTCTGCCGTTTCCAACGCCGAAAGAGCGAGCTAGGGCCGGGCTGCCGGCGAGGGCGCGGCGATCGAGTGCAGCGCACTGCATTTTCGAACCCCAGAAACCAGAAGACCCCCGATTGCTCGGAGGTCTTTTTAAACTGGTGCCCAGAAGAGGACTCGAACCTCCACGAAGTTGCCCCCGCTAGCACCTGAAGCTAGTGCGTCTACCAATTCCGCCACCTGGGCAGGTGAGCCGCGAATTTTGCAGGCCCCCGGCCGGCTTGTCAATGGGTTCCATGCGGCAATCGTCGGCGGTCGCGCCGGCCTTGCTGCCCATCCCGCCGCGCCACGCAGTACCATGTAAGCAATGACAAAGAAAAAAACCCCAGATTCCGATCGGCCGAGTCGCCGCAAATCCACCGGCGCAGGCGATTCCAGCACTGCCGAACAGCAGAAGTTGCCGGGCTGGATGCCAGACTTCCTGGTCCGCGCCGCAGCCGGCGCATCGACCAAGTCCGCCAACAAGCGCGCTGCCGACAAAGCATCCAACCCCTCCAAAGCCTCGTCACAGCCGGCGGCCGCGCCGCCTGCGCCGCGCGCTCCGCATCCGCGCAAGAGTGGGCCGTCTGCGCCGCCGCCGGAACGCTTCCAGACCACCGCGCCTGCGACTGCCGAATTCAAGGATCCGCATGCCGAGCGCGAGGCTCTTCGGTATGCCGAGCCGATCGCCAGCCGCGAGGCCATCCTGCAATTGCTTGAAGCCTGCGACGGTCCGCAGACCGCCGAAGAAATTGCCGAGCAGCTCAATCTGAGCGACCGCATCGATGCGCTGGGCAAGCGCCTGGCCGCAATGGTGCGCGAAGCGCAACTGGTGCAGAACCGCCGCGGTGGCTACGCGCCGGTGCAGCAGACCAGCCTGATCGCCGGCGTGGTCATCGCCAATCCGGAGGGCTTCGGTTTCCTCAAGCCCGACGAGGGCGGCGACGACCTGTTCCTGCCGCCGTTCGAAATGCGCAAGGTCATGCATGGCGACCGCGCGCTCGCCAATGTCACCGGCATCGACCGTCGCGGCCGTCGCGAAGGTGCCATTGCACGCGTGCTCGAGCGTGGCATGTCGCGCATGCTGGGGCGCTTTTTCTATGAGCACGGTGTGGCTTACGTCGACCCCGACGACAAGCGCATCCAGCGCAATGTGCAGATTGCCCCGGACGGTATCGGCGAGGCACGCGAAGGCCAATTGGTGGTCTGCGAACTGATCGCGCCGCCGGACGCGCGCCGCCCGGCGATCGGCAAGATCATCGCGGTACTGGGCGACAAGCTGACGCCGTCGCTGGTCGTCGAAATGGCCATCCACGGCCATGAATTGCCGCACGAATTTCCGCAGGAAGTGCTGGACGAAGCGGCGGCCGTGCCGTTGGTGGTCGAGCCGCAGATGATCGGCGGGCGCGTGGACCTGCGGCAGATGCCACTGGTCACCATCGATGGCGAAGACGCCAAGGATTTCGACGACGCGGTGTATTGCGAACCCAATGTCGACGGCTTCCGTCTGGTGGTGGCAATCGCCGATGTGTCCAATTACGTGCGTCCCGGGACGCCGCTGGACGACGAAGCGCAAAAGCGCGCCACCTCGGTGTATTTCCCCGGCTTCGTGGTGCCGATGCTGCCGGAAACGCTGTCCAACGGTATCTGCTCGCTGATGCCCAAGGTCGACCGCATGTGTTTCGTCTGCGACATGCAGGTGGGACGCGATGGTGAAGTGACCGGCTCGCGTTTCTACGAAGCGGTGATGAATTCGCACGCACGCCTGACCTATAACCAGGTCTGGAAGGCGGTGGGCGAAGACGATGCGGACACCAAGGCCTTCATCGGCCCGCTGCTGCCGCAGGTGCAGCGCCTGCATCAGCTGTATCACGTGCTGTCGAAGGCACGCACGCAGCGCGGGGCGATCGAGTTCGAAACCTCCGAAGTGCGCTTCGTGCTCGACAACACCGGCGAAGTCACCCAGGCCGGCATGCTGGTGCGCAACGATGCCCACAAGCTCATCGAAGAATGCATGATCGCCGCCAACGTCGAGGCGGCGCGCTATCTGCTGAGCGTGCATGTGCCTGCGCCTTACCGTGTGCATGAGCGCCCGCCGGAGAGCAAGTACGAAGACCTGCTGGAGTTCCTCAAGGAGTTCCAGCTGAGCTTGCCGGCATGGAGCAAGGTGCGCCCCGGCGATTACACCAAGTTGCTGAAGAAAGTGCGCGCGCGCCCGGATGCGGCGTTGCTGGAATCGGTGTTGCTGCGCAGCCAGAGCCTGGCGGTGTATTCGCCGGAGAACAACGGCCATTTCGGTCTGGCGTTGGAGGCATACGCGCATTTCACCTCGCCGATTCGGCGTTACCCGGATCTGCTGGTACACCGCGCAATCAAGCATGCGTTGACCGGCGCCAGCCCGCAGACATTCATCTATACCCCGCGTCAGATGGCGGCGCTGGCATTGCAATGCTCCGAGCGCGGACGGCGTGCCGATGAAGCCGAGCGCGAAGTGGACGAGCGCTACCGCGCCGCGTGGATGGAAAAGCACGTCGGTGGCCAGTTCGATGGCGTGATCAGCGGTGTGACGGGATTTGGCCTGTTCGTGGAGTTGACGCAGTCCAAGGTCAACGGCCTGGTGCACGTCACGCAGCTGCCGCAGGACTATTACCAGTTCGATCCGATTCGCAAGACGCTCAGCGGCGAGCGCCGTGGTCGCGAGTTCCGCCTCGGCGACCCGGTGCGCGTGCTGGTGCTCAAGGCCAGCATGGAAGAGCGCAAGATCGACTTCCGCCTGGCCGACGAAAATGGCGCAGCGCCCGAAGCGCCGCTGCCGCCACGCGAGAAGCCGACCAAGCGCAAGAAGAAGCCGTACTGAGTTGCAGGACGGCGCTGCGGGCGGCCGAACTGGCAGCCCGCCACGCGAGGTGGTGGTGACAAGCAGCCACTAAAATGAAGCGTGGGTCGTCGGGCGGGTACAGACGGGGCTGATGAACTGCGGCGCGCCGGCGGTTCGCGGCAACTTCCACGATTGGCCGCATCCGCGTGGCAGTGATCGCAGTCGTGTTATTCGCTGTGAGAGAGGCCGGTGGGCTGTTGCAGGCGAGTGGGTCTGCAATGATGTCCGTAACAGACTGACGCGGAGCAGGGCATGGACACTTCAAGCGAATACAGCGGTGGCTGCCAGTGCGGGGCGGTGCGGTTTCATGTGCGTGGTGCGTTGGTGGATGCTTCGATCTGCCACTGCCGCATGTGTCAGAAGGCATTCGGCGCGTATTACGCGCCGTTGGTGTCTGTGCGAGGCACCGAGTTTCGCTGGACCCGTGGCGAGCCCAAGCGCTTTGCATCGTCGAACGTCGTGCAGCGCGGTTTTTGCGCCGAATGCGGCACGCCATTGACGTATGAGGCACCCGACGGCGTGGCAGTTGCGGCGGGTGCCTTCGACACGCCCGAGCAGTTGCCGCCGCATATCCAATATGGACTGGATCGCAAACTGCCCTTCGTCGATGGCCTGGCGCAGCTGCCTACGCGTCCACCCGAAGACGATGCCGCCGCGGAGGCTTTTTTGGCCAGCGTGGTGTCGCGACAACATCCCGATCACGACACTGCGCATTGGCCGGCGTGAGAAAAGGCTTTGGTTTGTTGTGCTGCTGATCGCGGCATGCGAGCAGCAATGGCGTCACCTCGCTCGCGGCCGTCACTGGCCGCGGCAACACGCGCCAGTGCGCCATCTGGCAGGCATCCATCGACACGATGGGGTGCGCGGTGAGCGTGCGGTCAATGCAGGCGTGCGCCATTGGCCCCGGGCGCTGCGCGTCCAGCACCAGTGCCATCGCCGCATCGCGTCGTTGGCATCGCCGGGCTCCACGCACCGGCCGTGACGTGACAGGCCGCAGGCCCTACCATTCCCCTTTACCTCTTCGTATGCCCGCAATGAGCAAGCAGAACCAGTGGATCGTCGGCGTCAATGCTGTCGCCTCGTCCGTCGAGAACGACGCCGACAACGTGCGCGAGGTGTTGATCGAGGCCGGCAGCAAGAACCCGCGCCTGACCGAGATCGAAGAACAGGCGCGCCGCAAGGGCATCGACGTCCGCCGGGTCAATACCCAGGCACTGGACGGTGTGGGTGGGCAGGTACGCCACCAGGGCGTGGCCGCACGCTATGCCGCCGCGCGGCTGTGGGCCGAGAACGAGCTGGAAGGGTTGGTCGAGGCCGCCGAAGGGCGCGCGCTGGTGCTGATCCTCGATGGCGTGCAGGACCCGCACAACCTTGGCGCATGCCTGCGCAGTGCGGCAGCGGCCGGGGTCACCGCAGTGGTGATTCCCAAGGACAAGTCGGCCACGGTGAACGCCACCGTGCGCAAGACCTCCGCCGGTGCGGCCGACCGCATTCCGGTGGTGGCGGTGACCAACCTGGCGCGCTGCCTGCGCGACCTGCAGAAGCAGGGTGTGTGGCTGTATGGCTTGGCCGGCGAAGCAGAGGCTTCGTTGTACAGCGTGGATCTGCGCGGCAATGTCGGGCTGGTGCTGGGTGGCGAGGCCGATGGCCTGCGCCGTCTCACCCGCGAGCATTGCGACGGCCTGGTCAAGATCCCGATGCCCGGCGAAATTGAAAGCCTCAATGTGTCGGTCGCCACCGGTGTGACCCTGTTCGAGGCCGTGCGCCAGCGCCTGGGCACCTAACGGCCCGCATGCAGGCGCGAGCGCAGGCGTGCCGGCCTGCGTAACCCACGCGCGTTACGCGATGCACAGCAGCGCCAACGCTTGATCGTTGCATTGCCGATGGGCATCTGCGCAATGTTCCGCGCAGATGCGGTTCGCGAGGCGTTGACTGGCGCACGCGCAGGGAGGTGCAGCAAGGCTTTCCAGGCATGCGCAGCCACCGTCGAACGCAGCGCGACGTTTTTACCTACCATATCGCCAGCGAACGGCGCGTTGTGTGTGATGAACGATGGGGTGGGCGCCTGGCAAACAGGCGAGAGCAGTTGCGGCGTCCAGGCGTCAGCACGACGAAAACATAGACGGCAGCCGCGCTGGCTCGGTGTCGGCGCCTGCCTGTTGTTGGCGCTGTGTTCGCTTGTTGCGACTGCCTCACCGGCCGGCACGGCACGCTTGCGCGATTACGCCATCGATAGCTGGAGTTCGCGCAACGGGCTGCCGCACAACTCCTTGCGCGACATCGCCCAGACCCGCGACGGGTATCTGTGGTTCGCGACCTGGGAAGGGTTGGTGCGCTACAACGGGCTGGAATTCAGCGTGATCGACCGCAGCACGCGCCCTGGGCTGCCCGATAACGGCGTCGGCGCGCTGTATGTTGATCGCGATGGCGCGCTGTGGCTGAGCGATGCGCGCGGCAATCTGGTCCGGCATGGTGCCGACGGGCAATGGCGACAGTGGCAGCGGCAAGGGCAATGGCCGCAGGCGTTGATCCATGCCATGACCATGGATGCCGAAGGCCGCATGTGGCTGTTGTTCGAAGGGCACGGGCTGGGCTGCCTGTGGCCGGATGGGCGCTTCGACTATTTCCCGCCGCGCGATGACGCGCCGCTGCAAAGCAGTTTTCCGCGCATGGTGGTCGATGCGCAGGGGCGCTTGTTGATCGGCACCTTCGATGGATTGATCTACCGCGAACCGGATGGGCGCATGCACCGCGCGCCGGCCGCATTCGGGTTTCCGCCGGGGTTGGCATGGCCGTATCGCGCAACGGACGGCACGGTGTGGGTGGTTGCGGGAGATCAGCTGTATCGCCTGCAGGGCGAGCGCGCCGAGCTGATGCATCGGGTGCCGGGGCAGGGTCACTTCACCGCGATGCTGCAGGATCGCAATGGCGACCTGTGGCTGGGCAGCGAAAACCAGGGGCTGCTGCGGATCGGGCCGTACGGCGTGGAGCATCTGCCGGCCGGTCGCAGCCTGCCGACCGGGCGCATCGTCAGTCTGCGCGAGGACGCCGAAGGCAGCATCTGGGTCGGCGCAAATGGCGGTCTGTTCCGGCTGCGCGAGACACTGTTCAGTCGCTACAGCCAGCGCGATGGATTAAGCGGCGACTACAGCCGCGCCTTGTTGGAAGACCGCGACGGCAGCCTGTGGATCGCCGGAACCGCCGGCCTGGACCGGATGCTGCCGGACGGGCGCATCGTGGCGGTGCCGGTGGCCACACCATCGGGGCGACGCCTTTCGGTGCTCAGCCTGGCGCTGGACCGGCACGGCGATCTTTGGGTAGGCACCTATGCCGATGGTGTCTTCGTGTTGCGCGCCGGGCGCGTGCTGCGCCATTACGGCGAGGCCGAGGGCATTCCCGGCGGGCATATCCGCGCGATCGTGATCGACGACCACGAGACGGTATGGCTGGCAACCCAGCGTGGCGTGGTGCAGCTGGTGGAGGGCAAGCGCACGCCGTTGGCGATCGACGGCTTGCCTGCCAGCGTGGTGACCGCATTGGCCAACGTCGATGGCGCGGTGTGGATCGGTTCGGTCGATGGTGCGGCAGTGCTACGCAACGGCAAGCTGCGCCAGTTGAATCTTGAGCAACTGGGCGGCGCGCGCAGCGTATTCGGTTTTCAGGCCATCGGCGATGCCATGTGGATCGCGACCGACCGCGGGTTGTATCGCGAGCGCAATGGCGTTCTCGCACGCGTAGGTCTGGAGCAGGGGATGCCGGTCGACACGGTGTTCCAGCTTGTCCAAGACCGGCTTGGCAATGCGTGGATCAGCAGCAATCGCGGCGTGCTGCGTACCGAATTCAAGACGCTCGATGCAGTTGCCGATGGGCGCGGCACGCTCGCGATCGAACGCTATGGCGAGATCGATGGCATGGGCAATGCACAGGCCAACGGCAGTTCCGGCCCCAGCCTGCTGCGGCGTGCCGACGGCATGGTGTGGGTGGTGACAGCTGGCGGGGTAAGCATGGTCGACCCCTCACGTCTGCAGCGCTTTCGCGAACGTCGCCCGCCGCCGGCAGTGATCGAGAACGTGCAGCAGGATGGCCGCCCGTTGGTGTGGCGCCAGCGCGCACAACTGGCTGGCGGGCATCGCTTGAACGTGTCCTACGTCGGCATGAGCTTTCTGCTGCCGGAGCGAATCGAGTACCGCACCCGGCTGGAAGGCCTGGACAACACCTGGACCGAACGCGGCCGGCAGCGCAGCGTGGAATTCATCGGCCTGCCGCCGGGCCGATATCGTCTGCACGTGGCTGCGCGCCATCCGGGCGGGGCATGGAGCCCGCACGAAGCGGTGTGGGCGTTCGAGGTATTGCCGCTGTGGTGGCAACGCCAGGATGTGCGCTTTGCCGCGGCGCTGGGGGCGCTCTTGCTGCTGGCCCTGCTGTATCGGGTGTTGCTGCATCGCTACAAGACCCATAACGCGCGCCTGGCCGAGCTGGTGCGCAAGCGCACCGAAGACCTGCAACGGCAGGCGCAGCGCTTGCTGCAGGCCAATCAGGAAAAGAGCGAGCTATTGACGCGTTTGCGCATCAAGTCCGATGTGTTCGAGCGTCAGGCGCACGAAGATGCATTGACCGGGCTACCCAACCGTCGCCATTTCGACGAAGCGCTGGCGCGCGATATCAGCCGTGCACGGCGCAGTGGGCGGACGCTGGTGCTGGCGATTCTGGATATCGATCACTTCAAGCGCATCAACGACCATTATTCGCACGCCAGCGGCGATGCGGTCCTGCACGAGGTGGGAGTGCTCCTGACGGCGGCCGCGCGCGCCTCGGATCTGCCGGCACGCCTGGGCGGCGAAGAATTCGCGCTGCTATTGGCCGACACCACGCTGGACGAGGCACAGGCGCTTTGCCTGCGCATCCGCGCGCTCTTCCACGCCCGTCACAACTGGGCCAGCGTCGAGGGCTTGCAGGTGACCTTCAGCGCCGGTGTTGCCGCGCTGCGCGACGACGACACCGGCTCGTCGCTGATGCAGCGCGCCGATCACGCCTTGTACGAGGCCAAGAGCGCCGGTCGCGATCGGATCTGTGTGGGTTAGACGCCGGGATTCGGGAATCGGGATTTGGGATTGGCAACGGCAGCGCAGGCGTTCCTTCTCCTGCACGAGAAGGTGCCCAGAAGGGCAGATGAGGGTACGGCAGCAGGCAGCAGTGCTGCGTCGTGATCAAACGGTTGCGGCTCGTGCTTGGTAAACGTACGCGATTGGCCGCTTCAATCCAGAAACCACGACGCTTTTGCCAATCCCGAATGCCCAATCCCGAATCCCGTCCTCACACCGGCCCGGGCCAGGCGTTGGCGATCTTGCAGAACAGGCGTGCGGTCTGTTCGGTGTCGTAGACCGCGCTGTGGGCGTCGGCGGCATTCCAGTCCAGGCCGGCGGCCTGGGCGGCGCGTGCCAGCACCGTCTGGCCATAGGCCACGCCAGCCAACGTCACCGTGTCGAACACGCTGAAAGGATGAAACGGGTTGCGTTTGTGGCCCACGCGCGCCACGGCGGCGTTGAGAAAATTCAGATCGAAGTGGGCGTTGTGGCCGACCAGGATTGCGCGCTGGCAGCCGTATTTCTTCACCGCTGCGCGCACCGGCGCGAACACATGGTCCAGCGCGTCCTTTTCCTGTTTCGCGAAGCGGAACGGGTGGTCGAGCACGATACCGGTGATTTCCAGCGACTTCGGGTCGATCTCCAGCCCGGGCGCCGGCACCAGGTGCGCGCTGGCGGTCTCGCCGGGAAAGAAGCGTCCGTCGGTATCCATCTCGATCGGCACGCAGGCGATCTCCAGCAGTGCGTGCTTGTTCCAGTCGAACCCGCCGGTTTCTACGTCCACCACCACGGGCAGATAGCCACGAAAGCGGCGCGACATCGGCAAAAAAGAGGGTGCAGGCTGTGCATCGACCGGTTCGTTCATCCGCATAGCCTAGCAGGTCGCACGCCGGGCTCTGCCCTGGCTGCAGGCTGGCACGCCCACACCGGCGGCAGCGACGCCCCGACGATTGGGTGCACGGCCACTCGAGTGGCGTCGGCGTGCATTGCCGGCCCACTGTCTGCGAGCGTCTTCCCCGAACCGGGCGACTGCAGACCACACAGCGACAGTCGCCATACACCGAAATGAAAAGGCCCGATCCGCGTTGCCACGGACCGGGCCTCCCTAACGACACGGTGAGCGAGCCCTTAGCGACCCGCGACGACGCTGGTAATCAGCCCGGTGGCCACTGCGATCAGCACGTAGGTGTTATCCACGCGACGCCATTCGTGCCCGCGCGGCGGCGGCTTGAGATGGTGCTTGTGGTAGTCGGCAACGCGACTACCACGATGGTCCGGTGCCAGCCGCTCGCCGCGGCGATACGGCGGGCCGCGGCGCTCGTTGCGATGATCCTCGTGATGCGCGTTGCGGCGATCGTCGCGCCTGTCGTCATGCCTGTCGTCGCGGTGATCGTCATGGCGGTCAGGACCATGGTCGTCGTGACGCTGCGCATTGCGGTCACGGTCGTGATCCAGCTCGTGCTGCTGCGGTGCTGCAAACGCTGCGCCAGAGGTCAGCAGCGTCAAGGCCATGAAGGATCCAACGAAACGTTTCATCAGCGGACTCCTGGGTCACAGGAAATGCCTGTGCAGCTGCACCGTAGAAGTTTCAAGCTGAATACGTAATGAGAAGGCCTTGCGGCGCCTTACGGCCACGCTGCCGCGGTCTAGATGACGCCGGTGCTGCTGGTGTCGTCGCGCTTCACGCGCGGAGGCAAGGGCTGCTCGCCATGCACCAGGAACCACACGTTCTCGGCGATGTTGGTGGCGTGGTCGCCAATGCGTTCCAGATTCTTTGCCATGAACAGCAGATGCGTACACGGGGTGATATTGCGCGGGTCTTCCATCATGTAGGTGAGCAGCTCGCGGAACAACGCGGTGTACTGCGCATCCAGGCGTGCATCTTCGTCGCGGACACGGATCGCCGCATCGGCATCCTTGTTGCGATACGCCTGTACGGCTTCGCGCACGGCATCGGCCGCCATCTGGCCAAGCGCGCGCAGGCCCACGGTCTGCGGCAGCGGCGGTGCGGAATTGAGCGCGATCGAGCGCTTGGCCACGTTGGCCGCGTAATCGCCGATACGTTCGATATCGGCCGGAATCCGCAGGCCTGCAAGAATTTCACGCAGATCGCGCGCCATCGGGCCGCGCAATGCAAGCCGCATCACGTCGTGGCTGATCGCATGCTCCAGTGCGTCGATCGCCTCGTCGTTGACCACGATGCGGTGCGCGGCGTTGTCATCACGACGCTCCACCACATCCAGCGCGGCTTCCAGCTGCGCCACCGCCGTCTCGCCCATGCGCACGATCTCGGCGACAAGACGGTGCTGCTCCTCGTCGTAGCTTTTGACGATATGGTCGTTGAGGTGCTGGTTCATCGTGGTCTCGATTCGTGGCAGTGGTGGATGTCCGCCGTAACCTTGGCGACATGGCAGATGATGCAAATGTCGTGCCGGGCGGTGCGGCGGAACTGCGTCAATGCGGCGTTGCGCTGGCGCGCCTTACATCAACCGAAGCGGCCGGTGATGTAGTCCTCGGTCTGTTGCTTGGATGGCTGCGAAAAAATGGTTTCGGTGCGGTCATGCTCGATCAGGTCGCCCAGGTACATGAAGGCGGTATAGTCGGACACGCGCGCGGCCTGCTGCATGTTGTGGGTGACGATCACGATGGTGTAGTCGCGCTTGAGCTCTTCCACCAACTGTTCGATGCGGCTGGTGGAAATCGGGTCCAGCGCGGACGTCGGTTCGTCCAGCAACAGCACATCCGGGCGTAGCGCCACCGCACGTGCGATGCACAGGCGCTGCTGCTGGCCACCGGACAGCCCCAGCGCGCTCTGCCCCAGCTTGTCCTTCACCTCGTCCCACAGCGCGCCCTGGCGCAAGGCCTGCTCGACGCGGTTCTGCATGTCGGCCTTGGACAGCTTTTCGTGGTGGCGGATGCCGTAGGCCACGTTTTCGAAGATGGTCATCGGAAACGGCACCGGCTTCTGGAACACCATGCCCACCTTGCTGCGCAGGCGGTTCATCGGGTACTTCGGCGACAGGATGTTTTCGTTGTCCAGCAACACCTCGCCGCGCGCTTCCATCTTCGGATACAGCGCATAGATGCGGTTGAAGATGCGCAGCAAGGTCGACTTGCCGCAGCCGGAGGGACCGATCAACGCGGTGACGCGCTTTTCGGGAATCTCGATGTTGATGCTCTTGAGCGCGTGGTACTTGTCGTAATAGAAATCCAGATTGCGTGCGGCCACCTTCACCGGCGCCTGCGCCGTCGGCGCCCCCGTGGCGGCCGGAACAGCGATGCGATGCATCGGCTTGGCGTTTTGGAGATCGTTCATGTCGGGTGTCCGGAGGGAAAGGTCAGTCATTGGAAATCTTGTTGCGCAAGAGCAGGGCACGCGCACCCAGGCTCACCAGCAACACGAACACGGTCAGTACCAGCGCGCCGGCCCAGGCCAGCGTTTGCCAGGTGTCGTACGGGCTGCCGGCGAATTGATTCATGATCACCGGCACGCTGGCCATCGGCTGGAAGATGTTGCTGTTCCAGTACTGGTTGCCGAATGCGGTGAACAGCAGCGGTGCGGTTTCGCCGCTGATGCGCGCCAGTGCCAGCAGCACGCCGGTGACGATGCCTGCCGAGGCGCTGCGGTACAGCACCTGCACGGTGACTTTCCACTGCGGAATGCCCAACGACAATGCGGCTTCACGCATCTGCGCCGGCACCAATCGCAGCATTTCGTCGGTGGTACGCACCACTACCGGCAGCACGATGAAGGCCAGCGACAGTGCGCCGGCGAATGCCGAAAAGCGCCCACCGGTCTGCATCACGTACAAGGTGTAGACGAACAGGCCCAGCACGATCGAGGGCGCCGACAACAGGATGTCGTTGACGAAGCGCACCACCACGCCGGCCTTGCGCGCATTGCCGTACTCCGCGAGCCAGGTGCCTGCGGCGATGCCCAGCGGCGTGCCGATGGCCAGCGCCAGCCCGCACATCACCGCACTGCCGAAGAAGGCGTTGAGCAGGCCGCCTTCCTGCATCGGCGGCGGCGTCATCTTGGTAAACAGGTTGAGGTCGATGCCCGGGACTCCCTTGGACACCAGCGTCCACAGGATCCAGGCCAGGAAGAACAAACCAAACAACGCAGTGACGCAGGAGAGCAGCAACGCAATGGCGTTGACGACCCGGCGGCGGTTGTACAGCGATTGCGACACCGAAGCGGCGGACATCAGTTGCCCTCCCGACGCGACAGCTGCATCAGCATGAAGCGTGCGATGGCCAGCACGATGAAGGTCACGATGAACAACACGAAGCCCAGCAGCAGCAATGCCGACCGGTAGGTTTCAGTGGCTTCGCCGAAATCGTTGGCGATCAACGCCGCGATGGTGGTGCCAGGCTCCAGCAGCGACGGCGACAGGCGCACCGTGTTACCGACCACGAACGCCACTGCCATGGTTTCGCCCAGCGCACGCCCCAAACCCAGGAACACGCCGCCGATCACCGCCGAGCGGGTGTAGGGCAGCACGATGTCCCAGCTCACTTCCCACTTGGTCGAGCCCAGTGCGTATGCCGATTCCTTCAAGCGCGTGGGCACGGTCAAAAACACTTCGCGCATGACCGAAGAGATGAAGGGAATCACCATGATCGCCAGCACGAAGCCGGCGGTCAGCAGGCCGATGCCCAACGGCGGGCCCTGGAACAATGGGCCGATCAGCGGCAGCGTGCCGAGATGATCGTTGAGCCATGGCGTGACATGTTCGGTCATCACCGGCACCAGCACGAACAGGCCCCACATGCCGTAGATGATCGACGGGATGCCGGCCAGCAGTTCGATGGCAGTGCCCACCGGGCCACGCAGCCAGCGTGGTGCCACTTCGGTCAGAAAGAACGCGATACCGAAACTCACCGGCACCGCAATCAGCATCGCGATCACCGCGGTGACCAGGGTGCCGTAGATCGGTGCCAGCGCACCGTATTTGTTTTCGACCGGATTCCAGTCGGCCGAATAGAAGAAACTCAGGCCCTGCATCTGCAAGGCATGGCGTCCGCCCCACAGCATCGACAGTGCCGCGCTGCCGAGCGCCAACAGGACGAAAACGACCGTAGCGGCCAGCGCAAGCTTGAACAGGCGATCGGCACGTGCGTCGCGCAGGTCGCGGCCGCGTGGCGCGGTCATCGCTTCGGGAATGGCGGTGGCATTCATTCGATTGGACTCGTCACCCGCGCAATGGCGGGAGCGTGAGACAGCAGGAACGGCGAGGCACCTTCAGGTACCTCGCCGCAGCGCAGCCCGCCGCATGGGCGGGTGCAGGGCATTACTTGAACTCGCTGCCCCAATAGGCTTCGATCTGCTTCACCAGCTCCGGCGGCAGCGGCACGTAGTGCAATTCGCTGGCCTGGGCCTGGCCGTTTTCCAGCGCCCACTTGAAGAAGTCCAGCGTCGCCTTGCTGCGCGCGGCGTCCTTGGACTGCTTGTGCATCAACATGAAGTTGGTCGCGGTGATCGGCCACGCCTTCTCGCCCGGCGCATTGGTGATCACCAGGTTGAAGTCACGGGCGTTGGCCCAGTCGGCGCTGGCAGCGGCGGCGGCAAAGCTTTCCGCGTTCGGCTCGACCCACTGGCCGGCCGCGTTCTGCAGCGAGGTGTACGGCATCTTGTTCTGCAGGGCGTAGGCCAGCTCGACGTAACCGATCGACCCCTTGATCTGCTGCACATACGAGGCAACGCCTTCGTTGCCCTTGCCACCCACGCCGCCCGGCCACTGCACCGAGGTGCCTTCGCCGACCTTGCTCTTCCACTCCGGGCTGACCTTGGACAGGTAGTTGGAGAAGTTGAAGGTGGTGCCCGAACCATCCGAGCGATGCACAAGATTGATCTTGGTGGCCGGCAGGGTCACGCCCGGGTTGGCCGCCACAATGGCCGCATCGTTCCACATGGTGACCTTGCCCAGGAAGATATCGCCCAGCAGGGCGCCGGTCAGGCGCAGCTTGCCCGGCGCGATGCCTTCCAGATTCACCACCGGCACCACGCCGCCGATGGCGGACGGGAACTGGCCCAGGCCAGCCTGTTGCAGTTCCGTGCTGTCCAGCGGTTTGTCGGTCGAGCCGAAATCCACGGTGCCGGCCTTGATCTGCGCAATACCGCCGCCGGAGCCGATCGACTGATAGTTGACCTTGTTGCCGGTGGCGGCGTTGTAGTCGGCCGACCACTTGGACACCAGCGGATAGATGAAGGACGCACCGGCGCCGGAAATTTCAGCGCCCTTGCTGTCGCTGGCGGTGGCGCCTGCGGTCGGCGCGCCCTTTGCGGCGTCTGCGGACTGCGCGTCCTTGCCGGGCGAGCACGCGGCCAGGGCGAGGGCGATGGTGAGGGACAGGGCGGTCAGGCTGGCCGACTGCAATTTCATGGAAGCTCCGAGGCTGGATTGGCCGGTGTCTCCGGCAGACCACACTATGAAATGATGTTTTTGTTACACCTGCATGACAGTGCCTTCTGGCCAACGCATCACAAAAAAAGGACGCGGACCGCGGAGGGAGTGGCACCCTCCGGGATCCGCGTCCCGGGCCGACGCCGGGGAGAGAGACGGCGTCGTTCCTTTACGCGTTTTCGTGCTGGCTGCCGAGCCTCGGTGCGGGGCACCTAGTTGCCATTTCAGGCGGCCCTGCAGGTCGCCGGCATGGACCAGACAACCGCCCATGCCGTTCAAGGCATGGCTTGCCCACCTTGGCGCTGCACCAGAGGCTGCGCCGTCCTTAGTGCGGCAGATTCTTGGCCCAATACGCCTCGATCTGAGTGACCAGCGTGTCCGGCAGCGGCACGTAGTCCAACTGCTTGGCCTGCGCATCGCCCTTGGTGTAGACCCAGCGGAAGAAGTCCAGCGTGTTCTTCAGGCCAGCCGGGTTCTTCGGCTTTTTCTGCACCAGAATGAAATTGGTCGCCGTGATCGGCCAGGCGTTATCGCCAGCGGCGTTGGTCATCACCAGATAGAAGTCCTTGGCCGTGCCCCAGTCGGCACTGTTGGCCGCGGCGGCGAAGGTTTCATCCGACGGTTGCACGAACTTGCCGGCCGCGTTCTTCATTGCGGTGTAGGCCATCTTGTTCTGCAGCGCGTACGACAACTCGACATAGCCGATGCCGCCCTTGATCTGCTTCACGTAGGCGGCCACGCCCTCGTTGCCCTTGCCGCCGATGCCGGTCGGCCACTGCACGGCAGTCCCTTCGCCAACCTTGCTCTTCCAGTCCGGGTTGACCTTGGACAGGTAGTTGGTGAAGTTGAAGCTGGTGCCCGAACCGTCGGAGCGGTGCACCACGGTGATCTTGCCTTCCGGCAGTTTCATGCCCGGGTTGAGCGCAGCGATGGCCGGGTCGTTCCAGGTGCTGACCTTGCCCAGGAAGATGTCGCCCAGCGTCTTGCCGTCCAGCTTGAGCGTACCGGCGGCGACGCCCGGAACGTTGACCACCGGCACCACGCCGCCGATCACCGAGGGAAACTGCGCCAGGCCGGCAGCGGCCAATTCTTCCGGCTTGAGCGGGGCATCGGACGAGCCGAAGTCCACGCTGGCCGCCTTGATTTGGGCAATACCGCCGCCCGAACCGATCGATTGGTAGTTGACCTGCTTCTTGGTGGCGGCGTTGTAGTCGGCCGACCACTTGGACATCACCGGATAGATGAACGACGCACCGGCACCGGTGACATCGGCAGCCTGGGCACACAGTGCCAGCGAGGCGGCGAGTACGCCGACGGCCAGACGGGTCTTGAAGGAGTGGATCACGGAACAGCTCCTGTAGCGAAGGGATGAGGACGTCCCGCCGTGGTGCCATTGCAGGGCAATGGCATGACCATGCGGTGTCTGGGAAATGACAGGGCGATGACGGCGTTGCGCCGTCGGATGTTCAGGCCGGCAGGAAGTGGCGGCGCTGCCACCGCGTGCGCTCGACCGATCGCACGCGGCAGCGACGCACTTACCAGTAGAACTGCGCGCGTGCTTCGATGATCGACGGGTTATCGTCGACCAGGCCGCGGGTGGTGCTGTTGTAGCGGGTGCTGTCGACCTTGGCGTAGTCGAGGGCGAACTTGAAGTTCGAGCGCCAGTACCAATTGGCGCCGACCGTCCAGATGTTCATCTTGCCGCCCAGCACGCCATCGACGAACGGTGTGTTGCCGTTGGCGACCAGGTGGCCATCGTTGAGGTCCAGGGTGTCGTAGCGCACCGCCAGCTGCCACATGCCCGATGCCGGCTCGTTGGGCAGCGGGGTGGTCGGCACGCCAGCCTTGTAGCCCCAGGTTTCGCCGGTGAGGTTCCAGACGCCGCTCACGTACCAGCCGTCGCTCTTATAGTCGTGCGCATTGGCACCGATGCGGTTGGCGTTTTCCTGGAAGTACTCGCTCTGCAGCTTGAACGGCCCGGTGATCCACATCGCCTCGGCACCGGCCACGCCAACGTTGTCCACATTGGTGATGGCGCCGCTGTCGATCAGGCGAACGGTGGTCAGGTCGGCGTCGGGGCGTGCGCGCAGGCGCAAGGTGTCGTCGTCGGTGTCGTAGGCCAGGTAGCTCAGGCCGAAGTGCAGCACGTTGCCAGTCTCGTTGATCGGTGCCCAGGTGCCGCGCGCGCCATAGCCGTTGCCGTGCGCCTGGTTACGGGTCAGCTCGCGGCCGAATGCACTGGCGGTCACGCTCCAATTGTTGTCGCCCATGCCATAGGCCACGCCCAACCGGCGCGAGATGCCATAGGTGTTGGTCACCGACGCCTTGGAGACGAAGTCGTTGTTCTTGGTGCTGGACAGTTCTTCCAGGCTGTTGGGCTGCTTGAACTGGCCGATCTGCAGGTAATTGTTCGCGTTGCCGCCGAACTTGTACTTGATGTTGTTATCCAGGAAGCGGCCCGTGCTGCGAATGGTGGTGCCACGGATGGTGACCTCCTTCAGCACGCTCGGGTCATAGCCGGCGACCCATTCGAAGTTGCCCGGGCCCTTGCCCTTGAGGACCAGCTCGGCGCGCCGGATGCTGAACTCGGAATTGTCGCCATTGGCACCGATCGGGCCATTGAGGTCCTGCACATCGTTGTGGAACCAGTTGCCGTCGGCCTGGACCAGGCCTTCCAGCGAGATTTCCGAACCACCGATTACATCGATGGCGATCTCGGCGTGTGCTGCAGGGGCGGCCAGTGCCAGCAGCAGCGCGGAACCAAGCAGGGTGGGAGCGAGTTTCATAGATGCCTTGCGACCTGAGAAAGTGGGCGCAGGCTGGGGTGTGAAGGTTGCGTTAATGTGACAAAACAACAGAAACGTAATACGTCATTTTTGCCAATAAAGACAAGAGTTTACGTGCGTTTCAACTATGTCAGTGTGTGTCAAAAAACTGAACGGCGCTGTTTTATGACAGTACTCGGTGCCAACCTCAACGCCTTGAATTTCCCAGCTGTGGCGCTGACGGGCTGAACTGGCGCTATGTCAGCCTGAACACATGCGTCAGTTTGTGCGGCGCACCACTTGCATACGCGGCGTCAAAATTGTTAGCTTCGAGGCCATGTTTCCTCGATTCCTCCAAATGCTGTTGGTCTGCCTGCTCGCGCTTTCCGCGTGGTCGGCAGCCAATGCGCACGCGCGCATGCATCATGCGTTCGTGGGCGACGGCCTGGCGGTAATGGTGGATGCTGGCGAAGAACGCGATGCAGCAGAAGATCCGCAGGACGACGGCGATACACAGAGCCAAGTCGACACACAGCCTGCAGACGATATCCCCTTGCTCTCCCAAGCATGGCCGATGCTGGCGCGGTATTCCCCCTCTTGGCACGCGCATCACGCGCCGGCAAATCAAAAACGCGACCTGATCCCACAGCTGCGCCCTCCAAACGCACTGCTTGGCTGATCCCCGCTGTCGCTGCACCCGGTGCATTCCGCGCCGGATTCCCAATTGATTTGTTTGTCTTGCAATTCGCGGTTTGCGCCGCGGATGGCTATTCGTTGCCTAGAGGAATCTCCCATGGAAAGTTTGCTAGAAGGTTTTCGCCATTTCCGTAAAGAAGTCTATCCGCGTCAGAGTGCGCGCTTTCAGGAACTGGCAGGCGGCCAGAGCCCGCACACGCTGTTCATCACCTGCGCAGACTCGCGCGTCATGCCGGAGCTGATCTTCTCCGCACAGCCAGGCGAATTGTTCGTCTATCGCAATATCGGCAATGTGGTGCCGCCGTACTCGCAACATGTCAGTGGCGTGGTGGCAGCGATCGAATACGCCATCGCAGTGCTGGGCGTGCGCCACATCGTGATCTGCGGGCACACCGACTGCGGCGCGATGAAGGCCGTGCTCAAGCCGGAGTCGCTGGAAGACGTGCCCTCCGTGGCAGCGTGGCTCAAGCACACCGATGCGGCGCGCCATGTCACCGCGCATCACGGGCACGATCCGCAGAGCCATGAAGCGCTGAACTGCATGACCGAAGAGAACGTGGTCTCGCAGTTGGACCACCTGCGCACGCAGCCGGTGGTGGCAGCGCGCCTGGCGGCGGGCACGTTGCGCATCCACGGCTGGATCTACGATATCGCGCACGGGGAGATCCGCGCCTTCGATGCCGAGAAGGGTGGCTTCCGGCCACTGCTGGCCGAAAGCACCCCCGAAGCCACTCCACGCCCGCGACTGCAACAAGTCGTGCGCGCTGAACTCGCCTGACGGAGCCTGCCATGAACACATCAGGTATCGGCGGATATTTCCGCCAGGGACTGTTTGGGCGTGATTTATTGGCGTCCGTGGTGGTCTTCCTTGTCGCGCTGCCGCTGTGCATGGGTATCGCGATCGCATCCGGCATGCCGCCCGCCGCGGGCCTGATCACCGGCATCGTGGGTGGTCTGGTCGTCGGCTTTCTGGCGGGTTCTCCGCTGCAGGTGAGCGGGCCGGCCGCCGGCCTGGCTGTGTTGGTGTTCGAACTGGTGCGGGAGCACGGCGCTGTTGCGCTCGGGCCGGTGATCTTGGTGGCCGGCGCAATTCAGCTGATTGCCGGTCTGTGCCGCGCAGGCGTCTGGTTCCGGATGACATCGCCGGCCGTGGTGGCCGGCATGTTGTCGGGCATCGGCATCCTGATCGTGGCCTCGCAGGCGCACGTCTTGATGGATGCCGCGCCCAAGGCCCGCGGTCTGGAAAACTTCGCTGCATTGCCTGGCGTGTTGTGGCAGGCCATCAGCGAGGGGACCGGCCGTAATGCGCTGTTCGTGGGTCTGGCGACGATCGGTATCATCCTGGCCTGGGACAAACTGCGCCCTCAGCGCCTGCGGTTTTTGCCGGGTGCATTGATCGCGGTGGTGGTTGTCACCGCGACCGTGCAGTTGCAGGGCTTGAACGTCAACAAGGTCGATGTCCCGACCAATCTGTTCTCTGCGATCAGCATCCCCAGCATTTCCGACATCTTCGGCGTGTTCAACCACACCTTGCTGGTCTCGGCAGTGACCTTCGCTTTCATCGCCAGCGCCGAGACCTTGCTGTCGGCGGCGGCGGTGGACCGCATGCATCAGGGGGCGCGGACGCAGTACGACCGTGAGCTGGCGGCGCAGGGCGTGGGCAATATGCTCTGCGGTTTCCTGGGTGCATTGCCGATGACCGGGGTGATCGTGCGCAGCGCGGCCAACGTGCAGGCCGGTGCGGCAACGCGTGCATCGACCATCCTGCACGGCAGCTGGCTGCTGGTGTTCGCCATGCTGTTGCCGTGGCTGCTGCGGATGACGCCGGTGGCCTGTCTGGCCGGCATCCTGGTCTATACCGGCGTGAAGATGATCAAGATCGGGCAGGTCAAGGAACTGGCGACCTATGGCCGCGGAACGGCCGCGATCTACCTGGCGACCACCTTCGCGATCGTGGCCACCGACCTGCTGACCGGCGTGCTGATCGGCTTCGGTCTGTCGCTGTTCCGTCTGGCACTGCATTCGTCGCGTCTGAAGGTCGAGGTGCGCGAGCACGCCGACAAGAAGGACGAAATGCATCTGACCCTCCAGGGTTCGGCCACCTTCCTGAAGGTGCCGGCCATGGCACGTACGCTGGAAAGCGTGCCGCCGAACACTGCGCTGCATCTGGATGTGGCCAAGCTGCACCACGTCGATCATGCCTGCATCGAGTTGTTGCGCGACTGGAGCCGCAATGCGGCCTCACGCGGCTGCGAACTGGTGGTGGACTGGAAGGAGCTGGATCGACGTGTCGAAGGCCAGCCCACAGTGGATGGCGTGCTGGTGGAACAGCGCGTCGAGCAAGCGAAAGCTGCGTAAAGTGTTGTAAACGCCCGGCGTTCGCGCCGGGTGACCCCCATCGTGATCGGGTGATGCATGGCGCCGAAAGACGCATCATCCGGTCACGATTTTTTTTTTGGGGGAGTGGGGAGTCGGGATTCGGGATTCGGGAGTCGGGATTCGTGAAAGCCTGCGACCTTGTGGTTTGCTGAGTGGGATCAGGTTGCGCGGTTGCGCCGTTGCTCCGGCGCCACTGCTGCCTCAATTCTTGGTTTTTGTTTGCCGCTCAGGCGCCGGTGGCGTCTTGTCGCGGTAGCGGCATAGATCGTGGATCACGCAGCCCGGGCAATCCGGCTTGCGTGCCTTGCAGACGTAGCGTCCGTGCAGGATCAGCCAGTGATGCGCATCGTGTAGAAACTCGGCCGGGATCACCTTGATCAACTTGTCTTCGACCGCGCGCACGTCCTTGCCTGGCGCAAGACCGGTGCGGTTGGAAACGCGAAAGATATGCGTGTCCACGGCCATGGCGGGCTCGCCGAAGGCGGTGTTGAGCACCACATTTGCGGTCTTGCGGCCCACGCCGGGCAGCGCTTCCAGCGCGGCGCGATCATGCGGCACCTCGCCGCCATAGCGCTCCAGCAGGATGCGGCAGGTGGCGATGACGTTCTTGGCCTTGGCGTTGAACAGGCCGATGGTGGAGATATACCGCTTCAGGCCCTCCTCGCCGAGATCGAGAATGTCGCGTGGGGTGTTGGCCACCGGATAGAGCTTGCGGGTCGCCTTGTTGACGCCGACATCGGTGGCTTGCGCCGACAGCAGCACCGCGATCAATAACTCGAATGGGGTGGTGTATTCCAGCTCGGTGGTGGGGTGCGGATTGAGTTCGCGCAGGCGCTCGAACATCTCCTGTATCTCGGGCTTGCGCATGCTGCTGCCACGACGCGCCGGTACCATTGCCTGGGGTGTGTTCATGGCTGCGCTCCGCCAGCGGCTTTCGCCTTCGCGCGCGCCAGGATGGCAGCGGCCAGCGGCGGCAGTGCGGGCGTTGCCGGTTGGCTGGGCGCCGGGGCGGGCGCCCTGCGCGCATCGCGTTCGGCGGCGCGCCGTTGCAGGCGCGCCGAGCGCGCGCGGTAGCGTTCGCGCGCGGCCCAGGCGTCTTGTAGACGGCGTTGCGCGCTGAGCAACGTGGCACAGACCTGCGGGCAGTCGGCGTCCAGCGTATCGTGCTGCGGGTCGGGCAGATACGCCATCAAGCCGAGTGCCAGCGCACGATCCATGTCGTCGGCCTGCACACAATCAAACAACCGCAGCGGCAACGGACGCGATGCCGGAATGAGCTCGAGCGTCATGGCGATATCAGCGGTTGTGGAACTGGGCAGGGCGTTTATCGAGGAATGCGCGAGTGCCTTCGCGCATGTCGTCAGTGGCGAACAACAACGCAAATTGCGCGGTTTCCAGCTGAAGGCCTTCCTCGATGGCGCATTCGCCGCCGAACACCACCGCATCCAGAATGCCGCGCAGTGCCAGCGGCGCTGCAGTTGCCAGGCGTTGCGCAAGCGCCAGCGTTTCTTCGTGCAGGGCATCCGCTTCGACCACGCGATTGACCAGGCCCAATTGCAGTGCGCGGGCCGCGTCGATCGGCAGGCCGAGCAGGCACAGTTCCAGCGCTGCGGCGCGGCCGGTGAGGCGCAGCAGGCGCTGCGTGCCGCCAAAGCCGGGAATCAGGCCGAGATTGATTTCCGGTTGCCCCAGGCGCGCTGTTGCTGCGGCGATGCGCAGGTGACACGCCATTGCCAGCTCCAGGCCGCCGCCCAGCGCAAAGCCATTGATCATCGCGATCACCGGCTTGGGCATGCGCTCGATCCGGCGCATCAGTTGCTGGCCCAGCAACGAGAACTCGCGCCCCTGGATTGCCGACAGGTCACTCATTTCCGCGATATCGGCACCCGCCACGAAGGCCTTGGGGCCGGCGCCGGTGAGAATCACGGCGCGTATATCGTCCGCATTGGCTGCGTCCTGGAACGCCTGATCCAGGGCCTGCATGGTCTGCCGGTTCAATGCGTTCAGTTTGTCCGGCCGATTGACCGTAATCGTCCGGACGCTGGCGTGGTCGGCGATCAGAATGACGTGATTGGACATGTGAACCCTTGCGAACGTAAAAAAATAGTAAACACGGAACTTCCCAAACCCTTGCTGGTCCTAGCTTTCGCGATAAGTAGCGGTTCGGTATCGCGGCCGCTATCCTAGCGCGTCATCTCAGGCGGCAGACCCGTCCTGTGCCACCACCCTGGAGAATTGTTTGATGAAGTTGCGTTCTATCGCGGTCGCTGTGGCGGCCCTGGCCCTGACGGGCAATGCACTGGCCCAGGACACGACGTCCGAGAAGGGCAAGTTGAGCTATTACTTCGGCTACGACTACGGCAACAACCTTGCCGAGCTCACCGGCCGCGGCGAGCAGCTCGACATCAACTCGGTGGTAAAGGGTCTGCAGGACGCCTATGCCAAGAAGCAGCCGGCCATCACTGCCGACCAGCTGAAGCCGGCCGTTGAGGCGTTCCAGAAGCGCGAGCAGGGCCGTGCCCAGCAGGCCAAGGCCGAGTACGACAAGGCCGCTGCAGCCAACAAGACCAAGAGCGATGCGTTCCTGGCCAAGAACAAGAGCACCGCCGGCGTGCAGACGCTGCCGAGCGGCGTGCAGTACCGCGTGATCGAAGCCGGCAAGGGCGCCAAGCCGACCCAGGCCAGCACCGTGCAGCTGGAGGTGGCCGGTCCGTTCCCGTTCGGCGACCGCGAGAAGGCACGTCCGGCGCAGCAGATCCCGGCCATCAAGGTCAGCGAAGTCGAAATGCAGGCCATGCGCGACACGCTGCTGCAGATGCCGGCCGGCTCGAAGTGGGAAGTGACCCTGCCGCCTGAAAAGGCCTACGGTGCCGACCCGCGTACCCCGTTCCCGCCGAACGTGGCTGTGCAGTTCGAGATCAAGTTGGTCAGCGTCAAGTAATTGCATGTGATGTTGTTGCGACAACGCCGGCCACCAGGCCGGCGTTGTCGTTTTGGTCCAGCGATTGTCTGAAGAGAACGATGCAACGATGCAGCGGCTGCAGGACCCAGCGATGAGTGGCAACGATGTCGGATCCGAGGCAGGCCCTCTGCCCAGTCCGTGTATCGGTGTATGTTCGCTGGACGCGCAGTCGCACTGCGTCGGCTGTTTGCGCAGCCTGGATGAAATTGCACGCTGGATGAGCATGAGCGACGCCGAACGCCAGGACTATCTGCACACGGTGCTGCCCGCACGCGCGCTGACGGCGCGGCTGCCCGAATACGCGCAGTTGAGGCGGGCGCTGTATCCGCTGGATACCGCGCCGGCCGGGCCGGGTTGGAACCATGCCGAGCTGATCGACCTGACCGACGGCGACCCGTCTGCCGAAGCGGCGGTGCTGTGCGGGCTGGTGCCGCGCGAACAGGGCACGACGGTGTTGCTGACCCGGCGCACGGACAGCCTGCGCCATCACGCCGGGCAGGTCAGCTTCCCCGGCGGGCGGATGGAGCCGTCCGATGCCGATGCCGCTGCTGCAGCGCTGCGCGAGAGTTGCGAAGAAATCGCGCTGGGCGCGCAGCACGTGCATGCCTTGGGGTACCTGGATCCGTTTGTGACGGTGAGCGGATTTCGGGTGACGCCGGTGGTGGCGGTCATCGACCCGGCGTTCGTGGCGGTGCCGCAGCCGGATGAAGTAGCGGACGTCTTCGAAGTGCCGCTGGCCTATCTGATGGATCCGGACAATCTGCGCAGTGTGGAGCTGGAGTTCCGCGGACGCCCGCGACGCGTGCTCGAATACGACTGGCCTGCCCACCGTATCTGGGGCGCCACCGCCGCCATTCTTCTCAATCTTCGTCGTCGCCTGGAGCAGGTTGCATGAGTGCAGATCCGAACTGGACCACGCTGGTCGATGCCGCCACGCTTTCGGCCGCGTTGCAGCATCCACAGCTGCGTCTGCTGGATGCGCGTGCCGCGCCACCGACTGCGCCAGACCCGCACGCAGCGCGCAAGGCGTACGCGCAGGGGCATCTGCCCGGCGCGCACTATGCCGATCTGGACCACGACCTTGCAGATCTGTCACGGCCGGCGCAGGGGCGGCATCCGTTGCCGCATAGCGAGGCTTTTGCAAGACGCCTCGGCGAATGGGGCATCGATCCGCAGAGCCAGGTCGTTGTCTACGACGCAGGCGATGGCAGCATGGCGGCCGCGCGCGCGTGGTGGATGTTGCGGCTGATGGGCCATCGCCGGGTGGCGGTGCTGGACGGTGGCTTGGCCGCGTGGCGTGCGGCCGGTTTTGCGGAAAGCACCGAGTGGCCTGCCTTGCGCAGCGGCACCGCGTATCCGGGCCACTTTGACGCCACGGCGGTGGTGGATGCCGAGCAGATCGCGCAGCGCCTGCAACAGGCGCCGGGCTGGTTGCTGGATGCACGGGCAGGCGAGCGTTTCCGTGGCGAAGTCGAGCCGATCGACCCGGTGGCCGGGCACGTGCCCGGTGCAGTGAGTCGCCCGCTGGGACTGAGCCTGCGTGATGGTCGCTTCAAACCAGCTGCCGAACTGCGCGCCGAGTTGTCCGCGTTGCTGGGTGCGTACCGGCCCGAGCAGGCGGTGGTGATGTGCGGATCGGGCGTGACGGCCTGCCATCTGTTGCTGGCATTGGAAGTGGCCGGGTTGTCCGGTGCGCGCGTCTACGCCGGTTCCTGGAGTGGTTGGCTGCAAGATGCCTCGCGCCCGGTCGCGACCGGCGCCTGATTGCAGGCACAATGGCGGCAGGAACGGTGACCTGTGGGGACGCAGGTTCGCTGCGCGGAGCGCAGTTTCTTGCAGTGCTGGGTGAGCCATGCGGTTGCAGTTACGGATTGGCGCGCTGTGCGTCGCGGTGTGGACGCTGGCTGCCTGTTCGGCGGAGTCGTCCGCCGATGTCAGCGATACGCCTGCGGTCGCTCATCGCAATGCGGCGCCGCATGATGTGTACGAAGTCGCGCTGGAACGCGCGCGCGCGGAGCGGCTGAGGCAGCTGCGGGCGCCCGATGGGTGGTTGAGCTATACCGGTTCGGGGCGCGTGCGCGCCGGCCAGTACCGTGTGGGCAGCGACCCGCTCAGCGATATCGTCCTGCCTGCCGGCCCTGCGCAGCTGGGGCAACTGACGCTGGATGCTGCAGGACACATACGCTTTCGCGCAGATGGCTCTGCCGCGGTGACGCTCAACGGGCAGCGCATCGGCGACGTACGCCTGCAACCAGAGCGGGCAGGGCAGCGCGGCGACCGGCTGGACGTGGGTGGCCGACAGTTCTACCTGGTGCAGACAGGCGCCTTGTACGGCTGGCGCTTCCGCGACCCGGCAGCGCCCGCGCTGACGCAGTTCGACGGGCTGGAATATTTCCCGACCGATCCGCAGTGGCGCATCCAGGCGCAGTGGCAACCCTATCCAACGCCGCGCACGACCACCTTGCTGACCTCGATCGGCACGCCGCTCACCGTGGAGGTGCCGGGAGAAGCCGTGTTCTCGCTCAACGGCCACGAATACCGCTTGCGGCCGCTGCTGCAGGAAGATGGCCAGGGCCTGTTCTTCCTGTTCGCCGACCGCACCAGCGGCAAGGAGAGTTATGGCGGCGCGCGGTATCTGTTTGCCACCTCGCCCCGCGATGGTCAGGTGATCCTGGATTTCAATCTGGCCGAAAACCCGCCATGCGCACTGACGCCCCATGTGGTCTGCCCCATCGCGCCGCCTGAAAACCGGTTGGACGTGGCAGTGAATGCCGGCGAGAAGACTTACCGTGCGACCGAACGTTGAGTGTGCTGCAACGGGTGGACGGTGTGCGAGGCAAGAGGTGTTTTCAATGGCTCATCACAGCATCCGGGAGCGGTCACGTGCGTGTTCTCCGGGCGACGCTGTCTTTCGACGGCGCGGCTGGCACGCAGGTTGGATCGCTTCTCGGCGCTGTCGGGCGCGACCGGGCATGACCGACGTAACGCAGTGACTCGCCCACCGGCAGGGGCAAGAAAGCGCCTCCTAACGCGGCGTGTGCGACCAGCTCACCGCCGCTTCGATGCGCGGCCACGGGAACAGCGGGCCGGGGTCGAGCTTGCGCCGGATTTTACGGGCCGGGTCGTCGCTGGCGGCTTCCTGGGTGGTATCCAGCGCCTGATGGCCGGCGATGCGCCGCACCGAGGGCAGCTGCTGCTGCAGCCATTGCAACAAGGTGATCAGCGCGGCGATCTGCGCTTCGGGATAGGGTTCGGTCATCTGCTGATACCGCGAATCCAGCCAGTGCGGATAACGGCCGCGGTTGACCAGTTCGATGCCCAGCGTATGCGGGTTGTGCCCGCGCACATGATGCGCAACGCGCTCCAGGGCGACGTATTGCTGGATGCTGCCGTTGCGATCGAGGTAGTAATGCCCGCTGTTGCCGGTGCCGCTGTCATAAAGCACGCGTTCGCCGTATTCGCGCGCCATCGCCATGTCCGGCAATTCGGTGCAATGGATGACCACCATGTCGATCTGGGTGAGCGCGCGCCTGGCCAACCGCGATTCGTAGGATAACGGCGCATAGGTGATTGGCGGCGACGGCAAGACGGCATCGGACATGGAGCGGATGCTAGCATTGCCCGATGGCTTTGAATCCCGACAGCCCTCTGGGCAAATTGATGGCGACGCTGCCACAGACCGGTCAGGTGACCTGGATCGGCGTGCGCCCGGCGCGTGAGGTGGCGATGCAGGAAGTGGACGCGGCGCAGGTGAGCACCGGTATGGGTCTTGTGGGAGACCGCTACAAGGGTGGCAGCGGCAAGCGCGGCGTGACCCTGATCCAGGCCGAGCATTTGCCGGTGATCGCGGCGCTGTCAGGACACGCCACCATCGCGCCGGCGACGCTGCGGCGCAACCTGGTGGTGTCCGGAATTGCGTTGATCGCGCTGAAAGGGCGGCGATTCCGAATCGGCGAAATCGAATTGGAAGGCACCGACCCGTGCGACCCATGTTCGCGCATGGAAGATGCCCTGGGTGCGGGCGGCTATAACGCCATGCGCGGCCACGGTGGGCTGTGCGCACGCGTGCTGCGCGGCGGCGTGCTGCGCATCGGCGATACGGTGCAGGCGCTATGAGTCGCGGCCATTGCATCCTCTCGCACGGCTTCGAAAGCGGCCCGGACGCCTTGAAGGTGACCGCGCTGGCCAACGTGGCCGAGCAGTTGGGCTGGACCCATGAGCGCCCGGATTACACCGACCTGGATGCACGCCGCGAGGTGAGTACGCTGGGCGACGTGCCAGGCCGGCTGCAACGCCTGCTGGAAATTGCGCGGGCGGCGGCCGAAAAGGGGCCGGTGGTGCTGGCCGGCTCCAGCCTGGGCTCGTATATCGCCGGGATGGTGTCGTTGCAGGTGCCCACGCGCGGCCTGTTTCTGATGGTGCCGCCGACCAAGATGGGCCCGATGCCGGCGCTGGACGCCGCATCGGTGCCGATCTCGATCGTGCATGCCTGGCGCGACGCGTTGATTCCGGCCGCCGACGTGATCGCCTGGGCGCAGGCCCGGCATGCGCGCCTGCTGCTGGTCGACGATGACCATCGTCTGGCCTCGCACGTCGACGCGTCGGCGCGCGCGTTCGCAGCGTTGTTGCAGGGCCTGTGATGCGGACGGTTGCCAGCCATGGCTGCGCGCGGTGCCACCGATGAACGTGTTGATCCGCGAAGCCACCGAAGGCGACGCCGCTGCCATCGAACTGCTGACCATGGTGGCCTTCATGCGCGCCGAACACAGCCGGCATGACGAGCACCAGGTGATTGCAGGATTGCGTCAGGACGGCGCACTCGTGTTGTCGTTGGTCGCCGACCACGACGGCTACGTGGTCGGGCATCTGGCCGTCTCGCCGGTGGCGCTGTCGGACGATTCGCCCGGCTGGTTCGCGCTTGGCCCGCTGGCCGTGGGGCCCGGCCACCAACGGCAAGGGCTGGGGACGCGGCTGGTGCAGGCCGCGCTTGCCACGTTGCGCGAGCGCGGGGCCGCAGGCTGCCTGGCGCTGGGCGAGCCGGCGTTTTTCCGGCGCTTGGGCTTTGCGGTCGAACCTGGCCTGGCGTTGCCCGAGGTGCCTGCATCGGAATTGCAAGCCCTGGCGTTCGGCGACCGGCTGCTGCCGCTGGCCGATGTGGCTTACCACCCGGCGTTCGGGCTGGGTTGAGCGCCGGCTGCATTGGCCCGGCCTGATGCACCGGTGTCGCTGCCAGTGCGGCGGGTTGGACTGGCTGCACTTCACCTGTTGAGGATTGGTCCGATGCGCCATTGATGCCGCCGTCGTGATGACGGCCTACCCGCTGCTGGTCCGGTTTGATCGGCACGTGTGCTGGCATGCAATGGAGACCCGGATGACCTGTCCGTCGCTGACGCTGGAAAGCGTGGCGTATGCGCTGCCCGATGGCAGCGCGCTGTTTTCCGATCTGAACATCCATATCGACCAACGCGCGACCGGCTTGGTCGGGCGCAATGGCCTGGTCGGCCCGAACGGCAGCGGCAAGTCCACATTGCTGCAGTTGCTGGCCGGGCGCCTCCAGCCCAGCGCCGGGCATTGCCAGGTGCATGCGCCGACCGCCTATCTGGATCAGCACCTGGCGCTGCTGGACCCGGCGCTTGGTCGTTGCGCAGTTGCAGGACGCGGATCCGGCTGCGCCGGCCCACGCACAGCGGCTGCGCCTGTCGCTGCTGGGGCGGGACCGGGCGCGTGCCGACCTGCCCTGCAGCCGCCTCAGCGGCGGCCAGCGGCTCAAGCCGGCACTGGCCTGCGCGCTGTACCGGGCGCAGCCGGCGCAACTGCTGTTGCTGGACGAGCCCACCCACCACCTGGATCTGGCCTCGGTGGAAGCGATCGAGGCGCTGCTGCGCGGCCATCAGGGGGCGCTGGTCGTCGCCTCGCACGATGCCGCCTTCCTACAGTGGTTGGGCCTGCAGCAGCGCCTGGACACGGCACAGGCGCAATGGCGGCTGGCGCCGTGGTGAAGCGTGCGGCGGGCGATCCGGGCGCCGGGCTGGTAATGCCGGCCGCGATGGCCGACCATTTGCGGCCCGTCCACCGCGGCCGCGGCATTGCCCACCCAGGCGCCGGCCCGCTGTCCTGCTTTCACGCTCGCCGCCGCGGCCAGCGTCTCTATCGATACCTGCCTACGTGAAATTCTTCGCATCCTGCGCCAAGGGCCTGGAATACCTGCTTGCCGACGAGCTGCTTGCGCTCGGTGCCAGCAAGGCCACCGCCACTATTTCCGGCGTCAACGTCGAAGGCGAACTGCGCGATGCGCAGCGCGCCGTGCTGTGGTCGCGCCTGGCCAGCCGCGTGCTGTGGCCGCTGACCGAATTCGATTGCCCGGACGAAGACGCGCTGTACGCCGGCGTGGCCGAACTGCCCTGGGACGCGCATCTGTCGGTGGGGCATACGCTGTCGGTGGACGCACATGTGTCCGGGACCGCCATCACCCACGCACGCTACGCGGCGCAGCGCATCAAGGACGCGGTGGTGGACACCATGCGCCGGCAGGGCCTGGAGCGCCCGTCGGTGGACGTGGAAAACCCCGACCTGCGCCTGAACCTGTCGCTGCGCAAGGGCCGCGCCACCATTTCGGTGGACCTGGGCGGCGGCCCGCTGCATCGACGCGGCTGGCGCATGGCGCAGAACGAGGCGCCGTTGAAGGAAAATCTGGCCGCAGCGGTGCTGATGCGCGGCGGCTGGCCGCGCGCCTATGCCGATGGCGGCGGCTTGCTCGACCCGATGTGCGGCAGCGGCACGCTGCTGATCGAAGGCGCGCTGATGGCCGCCGATGTCGCGCCCGGTCTGCAGCGCTACGGCAGCGATGTGCCCAGCCGCTGGCGCGGCTTCGACCGCGAGAGCTGGCAGCAGCTGGTGAGCGAGGCGCGCGAACGCGACGGCGTCGGCCGCGCTGCGCTCAAGCAGGTGATCCATGGCAGCGACATGGACCCGCACGCCATCCGCGCCGCGAAAGAGAATGCGCAGGTGGCCGGCGTGGCCGAGGCGATCTGGTTCGGCGTGCGCGAAGTCGGTGAGTTGCAGACGCCGCCGCAGGCCACCGGCGTGGTGGTGTGCAATCCGCCGTACGACGAGCGCCTGGCCGCCGATGCGGCGCTGTATCGCCGTCTGGGCGATACCTTGCAGCGCGTCGTGCCGCAGTGGCGTGCCAGCCTGCTGTGCGGCAATGCCGAGCTGGCGTATGCCACCGGCCTGCGCGCGGGCAAGAAATACCAGCTGTTCAACGGTGCGATCGAATGCGCGTTGATCGTCTGCGACCCGATCGCAGTGCCGCGACGCACCCCGCTGGCAGCGCCGACCGCGCTCAGCGAGGGCGCGCAGATGGTGGCCAACCGGCTGCGCAAGAATCTGCAGAAATTCAAGAAGTGGCGCGCGCGCGAAGGCATCGAATGTTTCCGCGCCTACGACGCCGACCTGCCGGAATATTCCGCCGCCATCGACGTGTATCAGCAAGCCGACGGCGACCGGCGCATCTTCCTGCATGTGCAGGAATACGCGGCGCCGGCGACGATTCCCGAGGCCGATGTGCGCCGTCGTCTCAACGAATTGCTGGCCGCCGCACGCGAGGTCTTCGAAGTGCCGGCCGAGCGCGTGGCGCTGAAGTCGCGCGAGCGCGGCAAGGGCGGCAGCAAGTACGGCCGTTTCGAACAGCGCAACGAAATCGTCCACGTGCGCGAACACGGCGCGTTGCTGCGCGTGAACCTGTTCGATTATCTGGATACCGGGCTGTTCCTGGACCATCGCCCGCTGCGCGGCACCATGGCGCAGCAGAGCAAGGGCCGGCGTTTCCTCAACCTGTTCTGCTACACCGGCGTGGCCAGCGTGGAAGCGGCGGTGGCCGGTGCGGCGTCCACCACCAGCGTTGATCTGTCGGCAACCTACCTGCAGTGGTGCGCCGAGAATCTTGCGTTGAACGGGCTGGCCGGCAGCAAGCACAAACTGGTGCAGGCCGATGCGCTGGCCTGGCTGGAAGCCGAGCGTGCGCACTTCGATGTGATCTTCTGCGACCCACCGACCTTCTCCAACTCAGCGCGTGCGGAAGATTTCGATATCCAGCGCGAGCATGTGCGTCTTTTGCGCGCGGCCGTGGCGCGGTTGGCGCCGGGGGGCGTGTTGTATTTCTCCAACAACTTCCGTCGCTTCAAGCTGGACGAGGAAGGGGTGGCGGAGTTCGCGCAGTGCGAAGAAATCAGCCCGCGCACCATCGACCCGGATTTCGAGCGGCATGCGCGCATTCATCGCGCCTGGCGGTTGACCGCCTGAGCTCGCGCCGGTTGCGTCCGATGGCGCGCCGGCTCGGCTCGCGTAGACGCCAGCAGACGCGGTTGCCAAAGTGCCATGCGTCGCAGGCGCGGGAGCGCGTGCTTGCCACGACGCGACCGCTGCCGTGCACGCGCAGAAGGCGTGGGCATGATCGCAACGCACCCACAACAAGCCCAGCACAGGGCTGCGGTATGCTGATTCGCATGCTCTGGAGTCAACGATGACCGCACCACCTCGCATCGCTTTTCTTGCCAGCCCCGCCGAGCCGGCGGTGGCCGCGCGCGCACGCCTTACGCAGCGCTATGGCGACCATGCCCTGGACAGCGCCGACATCGTCTGTGCGCTGGGCGGCGACGGGTTCATGTTGCAGACGCTGCACCGGCATGGCGCCGCCGACAAGCCGGTGTTCGGCATGAAGCTGGGCTCGGTCGGCTTTTTGATGAACCAGTACCGCGACAACGAAGACGACCTGCTCGAGCGCCTGCAGCGCGCCGAGCCGGCGTATCTGCGGCCGCTGGAAATGCAGGTGCAGACCGAATCCGGTGCCAGTGCCGGCTCGCTTGCCTACAACGAGGTCTCTCTGCTGCGGCAGACCCGGCAGGCCGCGCATCTGAGCGTGGATCTCAACGGCCAGACCCGCATTGCCGAGCTGATCGGCGATGGCGTGATGGTGGCCACGCCGGCCGGCAGCACGGCGTACAACTATTCAGCGCACGGGCCGATCCTGCCGCTGGGCTCGCATACGCTGGCGCTGACGCCGATCGCGCCGTATCGTCCGCGGCGCTGGCGCGGCGCCATCCTCAAGGCAGATACCGAAGTGCGCTTCCGCGTGCTCGACCCGTACAAGCGCCCGGTCAGCGTCACCGCCGACTCGCACGAAATTCGCGACGTGGTCGAAGTGACCATCCGCGAATCCACGCAACGCCAGGTCACGTTGTTGTTCGATCCCGAACACAATCTGGAAGAGCGCATCTTCAGCGAGCAGTTTGCGGTTTGAGGAGCGGGGATTTGGGATTCGAGATTCGGGATTGGCAACGGCAGCAGCGTGCCACGTCGTCTTTAGAATAGCGCGCACGCGCTACGATGCTGCGCGGATGGGCGATCAAATCCCGACCTCCAGTTCCTGCTTTAAACCAATCCCCAATTCCCAATCACCAATCCCGGCCTCCCCAATGCCCGACAACTCCCCAAGGTTATTGACCGTCGCGGTGACCTCGCGCGCCCTGTTCGATCTCGAAGAAGGCCATGCGCTGTTCGAGGCCGACGGAGTGGAGGCGTATTCGGCGTTCCAGCGCGAGCATGAGGACGACATCCTGCAACCTGGCGTTGCGTTCCCGGTGGTGCGCAAGCTGCTGGCGCTCAATCACGATGTGCCCGAGGACGCGCCGCGGGTGGAAGTCATCCTGCTGTCACGCAATTCCGCCGATACCGGCCTGCGCATCTTCAACTCGATCCAGCATTACAACCTGGGCATCGTGCGTGCCACCTTCACCTCGGGCGAGCCGACCTGGCCGTACGTCAAGCCGTTCGGGACCGATCTGTTTCTCTCGGCCAATCCGGAATCGGTACGGCGCGCGCTGAGCCATGGCATCGCGGCGGCGACCATCATGCCGCGCGCACTGGGCGAACGCGCCGAGGCCGCGGCGGCAATCGTGGACAACGACGAAAGCCGTTTGTCGACGCAGCTGCGGATCGCCTTCGATGGCGATGCGGTGATCTTCGGCGACGAGAGCGAACGCATCTCGCGCGAGCAGGGCGTGGAAGCCTTCGGGCGTCACGAGCGCGAGCGTGCACGCGAGCCGTTGTCGGTGGGGCCGTTCCGTAATTTTCTGGCGGCCCTGCACACCTTGCAGGCGGCGTTTCCGCCCGGCCAGGCCTCGCCGATCCGCACGGCGCTGGTCACTGCGCGCTCGGCGCCGGCGCATGAGCGGGTGATCCGCACCTTGCGCGAGTGGGGCGTGCGTCTGGACGAGGCGCTGTTCCTGGGCGGGCGTCACAAGGGCCCGTTTCTTCAGGCGTTTGGTGCGGATATCTTCTTCGACGATTCGCAGCACAACATCGACAGTGCGCGCCAGCATCAGCACGTGGCCGCCGGACATGTGCCGCACGGCGTGGCCAATGATCCGCCGTTTGCCTGAGCCACACACCCGCGCACGACAGGACGGGCTGCGCGGCGTCTGCGCTGGCTGACGCACCAAAGTGTTGTCGCGAAGGGACGCTTAGCGTCCCTGTCCCGCTTGCGCGTCAGCCAACGGCAGGCGGATATCGGTCAGCCGCCATCGCAGGCCTTGCCGCGTCAACACGAACACCACCGGCGCGCCAGTGGCGGTATGCGTAGTTGCGGTGAAGCGGCGAGTGGACTCGAAGCGTTGTTCGGCGCCTCGCAGCGGCCGTGCGGGCGCTGGCGCGGCGTAGGTGTCGGCGCTGACGGTGTCGCCGGTGACTCGATTCCAGACGCTGTGGCCTTGCAACAGCGCGCCAATCCCAAGCGGCGTGACCAGAGTATCCACGCCCGCGCCGCCGATGCCGCTGGCGAGCTGCAAGGCGAACCCGCCGAGCAAGCTCGATTGCAGGCTGCTCCCGGCCTGGCGCACCAGGTAATCGTCCAGCTGCGCCTTGAGGTTGACGCGCAGAGTCGGGAAATCCACGTGTCGCTCCAGCTGTCCGGCATCGCGGTTGGCCACAGCCTGGCTGATGCCGCGGATGGCCAGATATGGTCCGGCAACGATGTACCCGGCCAGCAGCACGACGGCCAGCACCGGCAGCAGCAACCAGCGCTTCCTCATCGTGTGCATTCCGGTGCTGTTGAAGCCGGGGGCGTGGTCGCCAGGTAGGCGAGGGCTGCGTAACGTCGCTGCGGTGCGCGCAGGATCGGCGCAGCGCGGCACGATTCGCGTGCCAAGTGTGTCATCAAAATTCCAGGTCCAAGGCCGCGCACAGGTAATCGACGAACGGGGCCAGGGTCACCAGGTCCGTCTCGATGGTCTGGCGCAGTCGCGGCCCGGTCATGATGCTGTCGTCCAGGTGACGCAGGTACGCCCAGTTGCGGTGCTTGAGATCCTCGATGAACTCGAAGTCGTTGGGGAATCCACGCGGTGCGCGCACCAGCTTTTCGCTGTCGTCCATGGTGAATTTGCGCAGCAGTTTCGGGTTATGCGCGGCGGCCTTCCAGCTGCCGGGATTGTCGAAAATGAACTGGCGCAGTTTGCGTTGCGTGTCCGGCTCCGGATGCCACAGGCCGGCGCCGACAAAACTTTCGCCCGGCTGCAGGTGGATATAGAACGATGGCGCCGCCATCTGGCGGCGGCGTTCATGGAACAGGCGCGCGCCTTGCCAGTTCTTGTAAGGCGATTTGTCGTTGGAAAAGCGCGCATCGCGATAGATGCGAAACAGCGAGCCGCCCTGGGTTTTGGGATCGGCGCGATAGTGTTCGCTGACCTGTGCCAGTGCCGGCTGCAGATCGGTGATCAGCTGCAGAAACGGCTGGCGCACATGCGCCTCATACTGATGCCGATGGTCGTTGAACCAGGTCTTGTCGTTGTGGCGGGCCAGGGCGCGCAGGAACTTGAAGCTGGCGTCGGAAAAGTAGGTGGTCATAGCGTGCGTTGGAGGTCCGAACCCCAGGCGGCGAGCTGATCGAGTAGGGCTTGCTTGGTAGCATCGTCGGGGTGAGTACGCCGTAAATCCGCAATCTGCGCGTGGTATTGCTCCAGGGTGACTTCACCCAGGCCGCGGTCTTCTAGCAGGCGCTGGCGGCGATACACGTTCCAGCGCTCCTGTTCCTCGAACGAGAGTGTCTGCGGCCAGTTGCGAGCGCGGTAGCGAAACAGCAGCTCGATCAGGCGCGGGTCGCGAAAGCGCGCTTCCAGCGCGCCCAGTTCGTCCGGCGCGCTGGCGCGGACCTGTGCAAGCAGGCGTTTGTCGCCTTCGGCCAGAAATCCATCGTAGAGCGAGGCATCGGCATCGTTGACCGCCGCTGCCGCGGCGCGTTCGCTGCCGTAGACCTGGCGCACCTTCTCGGCAAGGTCGGGGCCCAAGGCGCGCAAGCGTGCCGCCTTGGCCACTACCGCGTCGTGATCCACACCCAGGCGCTGAAAATCTGCAGCGCGCAGATGCTGCCAGGCCACCAGCGCGGGCGACTTGTTCAGATGCACTTCCTTCAACGGAATGCGCTGTTCGCCTTCCGGCAGATCCGCGGCGCGGATGTACAGGCGGTCGGCAATATCGTCTGGGCTCAGCCGCAACAACACCTCCGGGTCGCCCTCCAGATCGAACACGATCACGCGGCTGTCGATGCGCGGGTGGCGCGTCAGCGGCAGCACCGCCGCGGCGCACAGGCGCGAGGCGGGGTAGCGCTGCGAAACATGCAGCACCGGCTGCATGGCGATGACATCCAGCAAGGTGGCGGCAAAGCGCTTGTCGCGCAGGCGCAGCGCGTAGTCCCACAACTTTGGCTGGTGCTGCTGGAATTTGCGCGCCATGCCGATGGTGGCGTACACGTCCGACAAGGCTTCGTGCGCATCGCCTTCGCGCACATCGTTGGCATCGGCCAGGTGCTCCAGCTTGAACGAGGTAGCGCCATCTTCGCGCTGCGGCCAGACGATGCCGTCCGGGCGCAGCGCATGGACCAGTCGCAGCACATCCAGCAGGTCCCAGCGCGAGTTACCGCCACGCCACTCGCGCTCGTACGGGTCGTAGAAATTGCGGAACAGGCCGCAGCGGATGAATTCGTCGTCGAAGCGGATAGAGTTGTAGCCCAGCGTGCAGGTCTGGGGCCGGCCCATTTGTTCGGCGATGCGCGCGAACGCCTCTGCTTCGGTGACGCCTTCGCGCAGCGCATGTTGCGGGGTGATGCCGGTCACCATGGTGGCATAGGGCGAGGGCAGCAGATCATCGGCCGGCTGCACGAAAAAGCTGATGGGCTCTTCGATCACGCGCAACTGCGCATCGGTGCGCACCGCAGCGAACTGTGCGATGCGGGTGCGGCGTGGATCCTGGCCGAAGGTTTCCAGGTCGTAGAAGAGAAAGCTGTCAGGCATGCGGGTACGACATCCAGATGCGCGGCGCACGGCGTATGCGCTGCCGGTGCCGCCCAGTATCCCTCATCGCGGCAACGTCACGCTAAGAGCAGCCAACAAAACTACCGCGCAGCCGCCAGGCGGGTGCGGCCGGTGCTCGGAATCCTCATGTACCACGCGTACACTGCGGTTCTGAGCGCGCCGTCCGCGCCCACCTGACGACTGCTCGCTACGTTTTGTTAGCCGCTCTAAGGCATGGCCGTGCGGGAGGTGAGCCACGTCCAGGAGCGAAGCGCTCGCGTGGCGGGCCGGGTGCGGCGTTTTTCCGGCGCTGGCGACCCCCAATGGGGCGCTTGCAAGTGCCTGGCAGCTGCAGCCACCGCCACCGCACCGGAAGGACATTCGACCGGGCGCCCATCGCAAGCCGGCACGTCATCGTCGCCCATGCAAGCATCAATGCCGTCCTCCGTGTCTTCCGCAGAGGTCAATGCGCGCCGTCCAGCGGCTCCAGGCGTGCGTGCACAACCGCTTCCAAGGCAGCCCAGTCGATGCGCGACAGATCGCGGTGTCCCCGCGTGGCCTCCACCAGGATCTGGCGCTGGATCTCGCTGCGCGCCAGCGCAATCGAATAGCGCGTGCGCAGGAACGTCACCATGGTGTAGTGCGGCACGAAGCGGGTGGGCCAGCGCGCCTGCAATTGCTGTTCGAGCTCGCGCTGCAGCAGGAAGTCGGGGTCGTCGACGCGGTCGCGCATTTCCAGGTAGTTCTCCAGCGCCATCTGCTGGATGGCGGCCGCATCGTCGCGACGCGCATCCTCGAAGGCCGCGAACGCGCTGGCGAGGTCGTCGTGCGCGTCCAGCTGATCTGCCAACGCCACGCAATCTTCGAATGCGCAATTCATGCCCTGCCCGTGGAATGGCACCATCGCATGGGCGGCGTCGCCGATCAGCAATGCGCGGCCATCCAGATGCCAGCGATCCAGGGTCAGCGTGCCGAGCAGTCCGGGCGGATGCTCTTCCCAATGCTCCCTGAGCTGCGGAATCAGCGGCAATGCGTCCGGGAAATCGCGTGCGAACAAGGCCAATGCTTCATCGCCGGTGCGCGTGGTGGCAAAGCTCGGCTCGCCGGCGTTGGGCAAGAACAGGGTGACGGTGAACGTACCGCCATCGTTTGGCAGCGCAATGCACATGTAGCGCCCGCGCGGCCAGAGATGCAGCGCGTTGCCTTCGATCCGGAATCCGCCGCCCGGCTGCGGCGGAATTTCCAGCTCCTTGTACGAGTGATCGAGGAATTCGGTGCGTTCGCCCAGCGGCGATTTGCGCTGCATCGCCGCGCGCAAAGCCGAGCCGGCGCCATCGCTGCCGATCAAGCTCTGAAAGTGGATCTCGTGCGGCTGGTCGTCGCGGTCGTCGATGAAGCGCGCATAGCCGGCGTCGAAGTCCACGGTATGCAGGCGGCGGTAGAAATGCACGCGCGCGCCGGCCTGTTCGGCCAGGTCGAGCAGGGCGACATTCAGCGCGGCGCGGTGGATCGACCAGATCACCTCGCTGTCGTCGCGCCCGTAGCGTTGCAGCTGCGGTTGGCCGATGATTGGGTGCACCATGCGGCCACGCATCATCACCGCCTTGGCCATCACCGCATCTTCGGCGCCGGCCTGGCGCAGCGCATGCCGGCCGCGTTCGGCCAGCGCCAGGTTGATCGAGCGGCCGGACTCGTAGCCCTTGATGCGCGGGTCGCCACGCCGTTCGTATACGGTGACCTGCCAGCCGCGACGCGACAGCAGGATGGCCAGCAGGCAACCGGCCAGACCGGCGCCGATCAGGGTCAGGGAACGCGGAGAAACTGGGCTCAATGCAATGTCCGGCAGCAGCCGGACGCAGCGCCGGCGAAAAGGGGAAGACAGCGACTGGCAACGACGGTGGCCCCGGCAGCAACGCCGGGCGGGCTGGGAGTGTACGTGGGCGCGCGGCGATTCCGCGTGCCGTACAAGTGCTTTGGTGGCACTGCAGTCAGACTGCCGCGCTCAAGCAGCCGCCCAGGCTTCCACCTGCTCGACGAAGGTATGCAGATCGCTGAAGCGGTTGTACAGCGGCACCGGCGCAATACGGATCACGTCCGGTTCGCGCCAGTCGCCGAGCACGCCGGCCGCGTGCAGATGCTCGAACAGCGCGCGGCCCCGTGCGCGTCCGCCGGCCACCCGCAGCGACAGCTGGCAGCCGCGTCGTGCAGGTTCGGCCGGGGTGACGATCTGTAGTGCCTGCGGCACCCGCGCGTGGATCAATTGCTCCAGATGCCCGGTGAGCTGTTCGGATTTGGCGCGCAACGCAGCCATGCCGGCCTGGTCGAACAACGCCAGCGACGCGCGCAGCGGTGCCAGCGCCAGCACCGGCGGATTGCTCAGCTGCCAGCCTTCGGCGCCGGGCGAGGGCACGAACTGCGGGTCCATGCGGAAGCGGGTCTGCTGCTCATGTCCCCACCAGCCGGCCATGCGCGGCAGGTCGCTATTTGCATGCCGCGCGTGCACGAAGCAACCGCCCACCGCGCCGGGGCCGGCGTTGAGATATTTGTAGTGGCACCACACCGCGAAATCCACGCCGTCGTCGTGCAGGGTCAGCGGGAGATTGCCCACCGCGTGCGCCAGATCGAAACCCACCGCCGCGCCCTGCGCGCGCGCCAGCCGCACGATCTCGGCCAGGTCGAAGGCCTGCCCGGTGCGGTACTGGATGCCCGGCCACAGCACCAAGGCCAGGCGCGGGCCATGCTGCGCGATGGCTTCGGCAATGGCCGTCATCGAGACGGTGCCGTTGGGTTCGTCGGCGTCCACTTCGATCAGATGCGTGGCCGGGTCCAACCCGTGCAGGCGCAGCTGCGATTCCACCGCGTGGCGGTCGGATGGAAATGCGCCTGCCTCGATCAGGATCGCGCCGCGCTCGGCAGTGGGGCGGTAGAAGCTGGCCATCATCAGATGCAGATTGACGCTGAGGGTGTTCATCGCCACCACTTCGCCGGGTTGCGCGCCGACCACGCGCGCCAGCCCGTCGCGCACGAGTTGGTGGTAGGTCAGCCATTGGGTCGGGCCGGTGAAGTGACCTTCCACCGCCAGCGCGCCCCACCGGTCGAGCACCTCGTCCACCATCGCACGTGCCGCACGCGGCTGCAGGCCGAGCGAATTGCCGACGAAATAGGTCTGATCGTCATCGCCGTGCTGCGGGAACACGAAGGCATCGCGCAGGCCGCGCAGCGGGTCGGCGGCATCCAGGGCGACAGCATGGGCGCGGGACAGCAGGTCGGTCATCGTCGGGCTCGCAACACGGATCAGGGCGGCAGTTTACCTGCCGGCATCGTGCACGCCGTCATGCACGGCCGGCGCATCGGCCGAGGCCGGTCGGGCAGGGCGCAGCAGGTGGGTGAGCGTGCCGATGCTGTCGGTGACGCGGTCGATGGTGTCGGCCAGCGCGGCGGTGGTTGGGGAACTGTCGGGCAATGCGGCCAGCGCATCGGAAAGCTGGCGCTCGGCGTTGCGCAAGGTGGTCGCGGCAGGAATACCGCCAGTGCGCAGGCAGTCGATCACCGCGGACAGCGCCTCATCGGCCTGCCGCGCGAAGATGGGCAGCGCGTCCAGCGTGGGCAACGGATGGCCATCGCGCAGCGCCGCTTCCAGCAACAAGCTGGCGCGGATCAGCCGGTTGCCATTGGCCAGCAGCGATTCGGCCAGCTTGAGCTCCTGCAGGTTGCGGCGGCTGCGCGGTTCGCCGCGAAGACGCTCGATCGAGGCCTGCGCATTGGTGCGGGCAACACGCGCGGCGGCACGCGTATCGCTCAGACCCTCCATCTGGCCGAGCAGCACATGGCGGAGATGGTCGCGATATGCGCTGAGCAAGTGCGCCAGCGAGGCGCGAATCTGCCGGCGTTCGCGCGTGGGCCACAACGCATAGGCGACCAGCGCCAGCGCGCTGCCGGCCACTGTCGCCTGCAGGCGCGCGCCGACCGCTTCGCCCGGTGCCACACCTTCGAAGGACAGCAGCAGCACCAGCATGCCGGTCAAAAACGCCACGCCGATGCCGTAGTTCACCTGTGTCAGCAAGCGAAACCCGAGGCAAAACAGCGCCAGCAGGGCCATGCGGACTCTGGCGCCGTCCATGGCCAGGTGCGCGAGCAAGGTGGCAAGCAATAGTCCGATGAAGGTGCCGGCCACGCGCAACGCGCCAAAGCTGAAGGTGCCGCCGAAATCGGGCTTGAGCACGATGGCGGTGGTCATCGGAATCCAGAAGCCGTGCGGAATCTGCTGCCAGCGCTGGAAGGCGATGGCCAGCGCCAGGCACACGCCGCAGCGCAACGCGTGCCGGAAGGCGACCGACGACAGGTCCAGATTCGCGCGCAACGTGGCCCAGGTCGCGGCCGGGCGCAACGCAGACGGCAGCCGCGCTTCGGCCAGTTGCGCCTGGATTTCGCCACGGCTGCTGGCCCAGTGCGCGTTGCGGATCAGCGCGCGCAGCTGGCCGCCCAGGCCTTGCGCGCGCGCGACGGCGACACGCACCAGGCGGCGTTCGCGCGTGTCGGCGTTGTCGTGCTGAAACTGTGCCAATGCGCCGACCAGATCGTCGAACCCGGTCATCGAGGCGTTGGCGGCCTGCGGGTCTTCGCCCATGGTCATCGCGTGCGCGAGCTGTTCCAGCACGATGGCGCTGCGTTCGAGCACGCGTTCGATCGCCGGTCGCGCCTGCGAGTCGGTCAGGCGCGTCTCGGCATCGGCCAACGACAGCAGCTCCAGCCGCACCCGATCGCACAGCTCGGCGATGATGCGAAAGCTCTGCACCGCGATCGCGCGCGAGCGATGCTCGCCGTGCAGCATCACCATCGCGTCGAGTACTTCCTGCGTCGCCGGCGGCGCCGCACTGGCGTCCGGGCGCTGCCGCGCGATGCCGGCCAGCTGGCGCATCAGGTCTGCCAATGCAAAGCGTTCCGGGCGATAACGCTGCAGCGGCCACGCCGCCAACGCCAGCACCACCTGCAGCAGTCCGCCAGCGAAGATCAGCGCCGCTACACCGGGTGCCTGCTGCACCGGTAGCCGCATGTCTGCGCTGACCACCAGCAGGATCATGCTGGTCAGGCCCACCCGCGCGGCCACCGGTCCGAGCGCCACCAGCAAGCCGCCGCCCAGGCCGAGCAACAGGCCGGCCAGCACCAGCGTCGGCGTATTGTGGCCGACCCAGATGCCGAGCAAGGCAGCCAGGCCGGCTGCCAGGGCTGCCATCAACATGCGTTGCAGACGCGCGCGATACGGCCCGGGCTGGTCGGAAAACATGGTATTGAGCGCGCCGCTGCACACCGCCAGGCCGGCGGCAACCTGCCCGGTCGCCACGCCGATCGCCAGCGGCAGGACGACTGCAACGGTGTTGCGCAGCGCGACGCGCAGGGGCACGTCGCGCGGTTTGAGGTCGATCAGTGCGCGCAGCATGGTGCCGGTTTCAGAGCATGCGAGCGGCAAACCTGCTGCGCGCGGCCGCATGCCATCGCGCTGTCAGTCCTCGACCGTGGCATAGCGCTCGGGCGCAGGATGCAGATGCCCGCACTGCGAACAGGTGCGCAGCGCCAGCGAACGGTAGAAGCGATCGAACACCGGCGGGAAGTCGGTTTCGATGTTCTTCAGCGGAAACATCGCTTCATACAACTTGTGATTGCACTGCGGGCAATACCATTGCAGGCCGTCCTGCTCGTTGGGCAGGCGCTCGCGTTCGATCACCAGGCCGATCGAGCCGGCCGCGCGTTGCGGCGAGTGCGGCACCTTGGGCGGCAGCAGAAAGACTTCGCCGGTACGGATCGGAATGTCGCGCGCCACGCCCTCGTCCTGCACCTTCAGCACCATTTCGCCTTCGAGCTGGAAGAACCACTCCGGGCCTTCGTCGTAGTGATAGTCGGTGCGCGCGTTCGGCCCGCCGACCACCATGATGATGAAGCCATCCTGCTGGATGCACTTGTTGCCCACCGGCGGTTTGAGCAGATGGCGGTGTTCCTCGATCCAGGCGTGCAGGTTGATCGGCGGGATCAGCATCGACGTTCCTCGGCAAAGTAAGGTATCCGGCTCAGCCGGCCGCCTACGTCCGATGGACGCTGCGGCCGGCCAGGTGTGCGTGCGGCTCAGCGCTCGGCGCGATCGGCCTGGATCCGCGCCAGCGCTGCGTCATAGCGTTCCTGCAGCAACTCGGGGCGGTCGATCGACATGCCCAGGTCGTGCGCGCGGCCATCGCGCAGGCTGTATACCCAGCCATGCACGCTCAATTGCTGGCCGCGCTCCCAGGCATCGTGCACGATGGTGGTGCGGCACACGTTGACCACTTGTTCGAGCACGTTGAGCTCGCACAGGCGTGCGTGCTGCACCGACAGCTCGCCGGCGTTGTGCAGGCAGGCTTCGTGCTTGTCGGCCACGTCGGTGACGTGGCGGATCCAGTTGTCGACCAGGCCCATGCGCTTCTGGGTCAGGCTGGCGAACACGCCGCCGCAGCCGTAATGGCCGACCACCAGCACATGCTTGACCTTGAGCACATCCACCGCGAACTGGATCACCGACAGGCAATTCAGATCGGTATGCACGACCACGTTGGCGATATTCCGGTGGACGAAGACTTCGCCCGGCGCCATGTCGATGATCTGGTTGGCCGGCACGCGCGAATCGGAGCAGCCGATCCACAGATATTCCGGCGTCTGCTGGGTCGAGAGCTTGGAAAAGAATTCCGGATCCTCGCGGCGGATACGCTCGGACCAGGCGCGGTTGTTTTCAAGCAAGTGGTTAAGCTCGTTCATGCGTGCAGTATTCCAGAAAACGTGGCCGTGGCGGCTTCTATGAGCGCCCAGGATGAATCAGCTTTCAGGCTTCCCGGTCTCGGCGAACGACCGATGTGCGGCCAGTGCACCCCTGGGGAAACTGGCGCCACCGATCAACTCCACAGGTGGCGCCGATGGCCGACTTCAACGCATTCTTTCCGACCTTGCTCAAACACGAAGGCGGTTTCGTCAACGATCCCGTCGATCCGGGCGGAGCCACCAACAAGGGCATCACCCTGTCGACCTTCAAGGCCTGCGCGCAGAACCTGCTGGGCATCGAGCCAAGTCTGGCGAACCTGCGTGCGTTGACCGACGCCCAGGCTGGGGTCATCTACAAGGCGCAGTACTGGGACCGGCTGCGCGCCGATCAGATCGCGCTGCAGCCGTTAGCCAACATCGTGTTCGACTTCTACGTCAACGCCGGCAACAACGCCATCAAACTGCTGCAGACCGTGCTCAACAGCCAGACCGGCGGCAAGTTGGTCGCTGACGGCCGCATGGGGCCGGCCACCTTCGCGGCGCTGGCATCCAGCAACCAGCAAGACCTGTATGCACGCTACAAGGCCGGCCGCAGGGACTATTACCACAGGCTCGTCGCAGCGCGACCGGCGCTTGGCAAGTTTCTCAAGGGCTGGCTGGCGCGCGTGGATTCCTTTCCCGACTCGGTCTGAGCCGGCAGCGGCCCAGCGACACTTCCTACCGACGAGCCCGACATGGCGCAGATATCCCTCAATGATCTGATCGAAGCACTGGCTGGCGCGGTCATCGACGCCCAGGACCGGATCGAGCAACACCAGATGGCCAACCTGGGTGCGTTCTTCGACGAAGACAACCGTCCTAGAAGCGTCCTGATCCGCTTGCCGTCGCAGCACCCGGAAGCGGGTGAGAACGACGAAGACCTGTATCGGGCACCGCTGTTGCCGCTGGTGTCGTCCAACGTCCTGCGGATCAAGGATGTAGAGATCAGTTTCGATGCACAGCTCGGTGAACTCAGCGAGCTGGACGAAGCAGGCGTGCCGGATGCGTTGGCGGTTGCATCCGTCGTCGAGGACTGGCATCCCAAGCCGCCGGCGCTGCCAGGCCAGATCGGCATCGATCTCGGCTCCAACGCAAAAAATGCACGAAACAGTGCGGTGCACGTCGTGTTGCGCGTGGAAGGCAGCGAGCCGACCGAGGGCGTGGCACGTCTCATCAATCGCCTTGCGCAGTCGCAAGGTGTGTTCAAGACGGTCAAGGGAGAGTAACGCCCGCCGTCATCGCTTTCTTCTTAAACAACCGTTCTTCAGGAGAACATCATGAGCGATATCGTCAACATGTCCGACCAGTTCAAGGGCCTGCCGATGGCAGACCTGATCGGCGCTCCGCTGCGTGCAGCCTGCGATGCGCAGGTCATGCTGGCACGGGCCACCGCCGACTTCATCAAGGTCATCGGCTTTCTGCCGCCGACCGACCCTGCCGATCCCAACGGGAACGGCGGCACGCGCACCGCGCAGTTCAAATTCAAGCGCCCGGTCGAAGACCCTAGCGGTACCGGCATGGCAGAGGAGGAAGTGGAGATCGTTGTACCGCTGTTGACCCTCGTCAACGTCCCCAACCTGAGCATTCAGACCGTGGACGTCACCTTCGATATGGAAGTCAAATCCTCGTTCTCGGAAAAGGAAGCCGAAGACAAGAGCCTCAAGGTGGATCTGGAAGCCAGCGTCGGCTGGGGTGTCTTCAAGGCCAAGGTCAACGTGCAGGGCTCCGTGTCCAGCCACAAGGAAAATACCCGCTCTTCGGATAACTCGGCCAAGTATCACGTCGCGCTGCACGCCGAAGATCGCGGCACGCCCGAAGGCCTGTCGCGTGTGCTCGACATCCTGCAGACCGCTGCGGCTCCTCGCAAAATCACCGCACCTGTGCCGGTGCCGTAACGTCGCTGGTGCGTCCCGTACTTTTCCCTAACCCGAGTCGTTGCCGATGATGGATTTTTCAGAAGTCAGTTTCATCAAGCGCATCGTCGTCGGCAGCGACAACCCGGCAAAAATGCAGACTGCCGAGCAGGTCGAAGCCGCGCAGCAGTTGCTCAATCGCTGCCTCAGCGAAGCGCCCAGGGGGGCGATTCTCGGAATCGAGAAGAGCTTCAATATCCTGCAGTTGGGCGAGCACCAGGTCGTGCTGCAATGGCTGTGCTACCACGTCGGGTTCAAGCGCAAGCCGGTCTGGCTGACGGAGGCATAGATGGCACGTGCGAGCTATTGCCTCGACACCTTCGTGGAGCTGCTCGACCAGGCCGTCCGACGCGCGCAACAGCGGTGCCGCCAGCGGCACGCTGCAGTCGTAAATGCCGCGGCGGCCGCATGCGACCTGTGGGTGCAGTGCATGGATGCAGAGCAAACGGCGCAGGCCGAAACGGCAACCCTGTTCTCCATTCCTGTATGCCAATTGCGTGCGCTGCGGCTGCAGCAAATCAGCGAGCTTTCGTTGACGCTGCAAGTGCAGATCGAGCCGATCACGCAGGCCGACGGTGCACCCGGGTTGGCATTGCGTCTTGCGCCGCCAGATGGCCGTACGCCTGGGCATACGCTGAAGATCAGCTATCAAGGAGCCGAGCGTCCGCGTGGCGTGCTTTGGTTCGATGGTGTCGCACTGAAGGAGTGGACGCTGCACCCGTTCATGGACGTGCCACTATCCGATCCAGGAGCGCTGCGGTGAGGCTGCTGCTGTCGGATGCCGATGCCCGGGCGCTCGCCGAGCGGCTGGGAACCGATGTGGCCGCCTTGCATGCAGATCTCTGTCGGCAGTCCCGGCGCAAGCTGCGCTCCAGCTTCGTCATCTGCCTGGTCGTTGTTCTGGTTATCGCTGCGTTCGGTGTGCTGAGCGGCAGCGTGATCGATCTCTCCATGCTTTCCAATTTCTTATCGGAGCTTTTTCATGGCTGGTCAACATCGCTATCGACATCACATTTTGCGCATCACCTCGGCACTTGCCTTGTGTGTATCGCTGACCGCAGCGCAGGCAGCTCCGGCGGGCGGGATTCCGGCTGGTGACTGGCGCGGCATCCTGTCCGCCAGCGGCAGTGCCGGGCCGGTCTACGTCCGTCTGAGTGCGCGCGCGGCTGGAGGCGAGGGCACCCAGGTGGCGGATCTGCGATTCGGGCCTCCCTACAATTGCGCGCTCGAGTTGCGCGCGCAGCCGGACGGGTATGCGTTGCTGTCGCGCAATGGCGGCAAGTTCTGCGAGGCGCTGACCGGCGGGCTTGCCCAACTCCAGATCGCAGATGGTGGGGCGCACGGGATGCAGCTCACCTTGTCTGGCGGCGCCTCGCCGCTCGTGGTTGCCCTGAGTCAGAGCAGTGCTGGATTGGCCGAAGCCGGGCGCTGGCGTGGGGCGGGGCTGATTTCCGCACAGCTGGAGATCGTGGCGACCACGATCCGTCCCGGCGACGTGCTCGGTCGCCTGCGTTACGGTGCTCCACGGGATTGCCAGGTGGAATTGCGCTATGCCGGGCGTGCAGCAGGTGCGTTGAATGCCTGGGTCGTGGCCAACGATAGAGGCTATTGCCGTCAGCTCAGCGATGCCCAGGCCAGTCTGCAGGTTCGTGCAGATGGCAGTGCCGAGCTTGCATTGCTGTTGAAGGGACAGCGAGAGACGGCGCTGTTCGAGCGGATGCCTTGAGGTGTCGTCGCCGCCTGGCTGCCAGTAAGGACGTCATTTATGTGGAAGCGAGCCAGTAGGCGCGCCGGCCTACGACGACGTGCAGTGGCCCAGCCGGTCCCGCCGGCGGATTTCGGCGGGCCGGCATTTTCCAGCGTGCTCGAACAACTGGAGCTCGAATGCCGGGCGATGGTGTCCTACGCACTGAAGCAAGGTCTGGCGATGTCTCCCGATCTGCCTGGCCGGCTGGCAGAGCTGCGCGTGATGCCTGGCGCCTCCTTGCACGGCGAATCCGGCGCGCGCGAATTGGCCGGTCTGCACCGACAGCTGGTGCGTGCGATCCAGCCGGCAACGCCGCAGGCGGTGGTGCTGATCGAGCGCGAGCGCCTGCGCGGTGGCTGGTTGCGCTGGCTGGGGCCGATTCCGTTGATCCGCACCTTGACCTTGACCTCGGTCGGTTGCCTGGCCTCAGTGGTCGGTCTGGCAATGTCCAGCCTGGTGAACGAGCACAACATCACGCTGGGCTTCCTCGCTTCCTCGGGGAGCACGCTGGGCTGGAACGTGATGTTCATCCTGGCCTGTGCCGGACTCGGTGCGGCGTTCTCCGCGTTGTTCCAAGCCCATCGTTACGTTGCCGACGCAACATACGATCCGCGCTTCGATTCCTCCTATGCCGCGCGCATGATCCTCGGTCTCATCGCTGGCCTGATCCTGGTGGAGTTGCTGCCGGAGAATCTTTTTGCTGACAGCAGCCTGGGCGCGTTCGGAAAGCCCGCATTGGCGATGATGGGCGGCTTCTCGGCAAGCGCGGTGTATCGCCTGCTGCAACGCATGGTCGAGGTCATGGAAACGGTCGTGCGCGGCGATTCCGGCCAACAAGCCGCTGCCTCGATCCAGTCGCAGCGGGCGTCTGCCGAATCCGAAAGCATCCGCGCCCGTGGCGAACTTGCCGCGGGTCTGTTGGACCTGCAGCGTGAGATGCAGGCCGACCCGCGCCTGGATCAGGTGCGCCAGCAACTGACCGGCCTTGCCAGGCAGATGATGTCAGACGAGTCCTGATCGTTCGCGCATGAAATGCGCTCAGACCCACGTGCGCCCTTCTTTGCCCGTCCGTAGAGTGCGGTTTGGCACGGCCTGCCGGGCATCAGGTGGCAGCGCGCGTTCGCATCGTGCGGCATAGCTCGCTTCGGCGTCGGCGCAAATTGCGTAACACGCTTCAGGCAGGCGCACCCGACACGGCGCCTCAGCGACATTAGCGGCGCTGTCGATACCAGCATCTGATGCTCGCCAAATCAGTTCAAGACCGATGGCCCGGAGATAAGCGTGTGACAAGCTCGCTCAAGTGCTCCTGCCGAGCATCTGCCGATTCGCTGCAGCGCGCCGCGTGCAAGCCGCTGCACAGCGCGGTCCCCATTCGTGCACCAGAGGGTATGATGAAGACACGTATCGTCGTCGCTGCCGATCGCACCATCCTTGTGGAAGGGATGGTCGCTTTGCTGCAAAAGGTTCCCGGTATCGAAGTGGTAGGCCATGCAGAAGACGGGCTGGCATGTCTTCAGATCGCCGCCAGAGAGCGGCCTGATATCGTTCTGGTGGATGTGCTCCTACCCGGCCTCAATGGTATCGATCTGACGCGGCGCTTGATGCAGCGCAGCCCCAACAGCCGGGCAATCTGTATCGCTCCGTCCGATGCCTGTACCCAGGCCAGCGCAGTCTTCGAAGCTGGCGCCAAAGCATATCTGGCGCGAACCAGCCGTTTTGCCGAATTGCTGCGGGCAATTCAATGCGTCATCCAGGATCAGACCTACATCAGCCCGCAGATGTCGCGTTCGCTGATCGCCGGGCTGCGTCGAGCCGCCAAGGCCGATTCGGCCTACACCCGACTCACCTCACGCGAGCGCGAAATCGTGCAGCTCTATTCGGAAGGCCTGTCCACCAGGCAGATCGCCAACCGCTTGCACCTGAGCGTGAAGACGGTGGGGACGCATCGCGAAAACTGCATGTTGAAGCTCAATATCCAAAGCATCGCTCAGCTGACCCGTTATGCGATCGCCCAGGGCCTTTCTCCGCTTGAAGCTGCAATCGACGGTAACAGTGAGTCATCCGATGGCTGCGTAGCGCAGCACATGCGCCGTGCCGGCTGAGGCGTGTCGGCATGCACTGCGGTACATCGACGTCGGCACATTTCTGAGCGCCAAAAGCGCCGATCTGGCTGGCGCGCTGTCCAAGGCCGGCAATGGTGCCGTTGCCGGCGCGCGAGGCGGCAATCTGGAGTAGATTCAACGGCTGGAGCGAATGCTCGAACATGACCGCACCGGCAAACTACTGCTCATGCCATGAGCGTCGCGAAGGGCAATTCCTTACGAAGTGGGAGACACCTGCAATGACCTGTGCGCGGGCCGATGCAGGCGTCGGCCGCAGTGTGGCCGACGCGCCCCAGCCGTTTGGTGACTAGCCGTTCGGGGTACGAAGCGGCCGCCTCAGCGCGTCGTATCGACATCCAGCGCCGCCTGCATCAATGCTGCGATGGCGTGCGCGTCTTGGTCGGCTTGCTGCGTCAGGAACTGGGCGACACTGCGTTGATTGCCGGCCGGGTGGTTCTGGCTCAGCTTGAAGGTGAGCTCGATGCGGCTTGGAACGAAGCGGAAGCCGACCAGGCCGCGCAATTGCCGGCGATGACTGTCGCGCTCCATTTCGAACTGCCAATCGCTGCCCACGCGCTGCTCGAAGTGCGCGCTCATGCGCGCAATCAGACTGCCCAGCGCGTCTTCATCGCTCACCTGGCTGCAGCGTCCATGCAGGTGCGCAACGGCGTAGTTCCAGGTGGGCACACGCGCAGCTGCGTCCTTGTCCAGGTACCAGGTGGGCGAGACATAGGCATGCGGGCCCTGCAACACCATGACCGCGTCGCCAGCAGTGCGCGCCTGCGGATTGGGGCGTGCCCAATGGCCTTCGATCACGACATCCTGGCCATCGCGCTGATACAGCACCGGCAGGTGCGAGATCACCGGCTGCCCATCCTCGCCCTGGCTGATCAGGGTGACGAACGCATCGCGCGCGAACAGCCAGTCCAGCAAGGCCAGATCGGTCTGCGCAAATGCGCGCGGGGCGTACATGTCAGGCGCGGCCGCCCATGTTCACGACCATGCGCGCACGCAGCTCGGCATCGTCGTTACCTTGGGGCGGCGAGACTTCATGCAGCGAAAAGCCGCGGATGAGTGCGTCTTCCTCGTCCAGCCCATCCAGTGCCACGAATTCGGCGTCGAACAAGGCTGCGCGTGCGCTATCTTCGCTGTCGTAGGGCAGCGTCTTGCCGTCGCTGTCCAGTACCTCGGCGGTGCCGGCTTCGTTGACGCGCAGGCGCGCCCAGATCAGCGTGCGGCCGATCGTGGCCAGCCACCAGGAGTCGCGGGCGCCCTGCAGGGTGTCTTCGTAAGTAGTCATTGCATTACCTTGGAAAGCAGGCCGAGCAGGACCGCCATGCCCAGGCCGAAAAAGATGGTGAGCAGCGAGAGCCAGGCGGGTGTGGCCAGACCGGACAGTGCAGTGTCGCGGTAGCTGCGGTAACGGCGCGCCAATAACCAGCGCAACGCCACAGGGCTGATGAAGGCCGGGTCGCCGAAGCTGGCCAATGCCTCCGGGTGGCGGTCGCGCATGTGCACCAGGGTCAGCGGCCAGAAGATCAGCAGCGCGGTCAACCCGGCGACGGCGACACCCACAAAACACAGTGCGAAGAACAGGGTCATGTGGCCGCCAGCAGGAGTGCGAGTTTGGGGAGTGTCGCGCCGATGACCAACGCGGCGATGGACCAACGCATTGGACCGGTGGCATGCCGGGTTGCGGCGCGCGCGGCGTCGGTCTGCCACCAGCGTTGCGGCTCCAGTTGGCGCGCTGCCAGCCGCGCCAGCAACACGCTCCGTACCGCCGTCAGCCCGGCCATGATCGCCGCTAGCCAGAAGGCCAGCGATTGCAGCAGGGGGGCGGCGGCCGGCAAGCTCACCTCAGAACTCCGCGCTGCCTGGCGCACGCGGGTAGGGGATCGCGTCGCGGATGTTGCTCAACCCGCACACGTACACCACCAGCCGTTCGAAGCCCAGGCCGAAGCCGGCATGCGGCACCGAGCCGTAGCGACGGAAATCGCGATACCAGCTGTAGTGCTCCTTATCCAGGCCGAACTGCGCCATGCGCGCGTCCAGCACGTCCAGGCGTTCTTCACGCTGGCTGCCGCCGATGATTTCGCCGATGCCCGGGGCCAGCACGTCCATCGCCGCAACGGTCTTGCCGTCATCGTTCAAGCGCATGTAGAACGCCTTGATGTGCTCGGGGTAATTGGTCACCACCACCGGGCGGCCGATGTGTTCTTCGGTGAGCCAGCGCTCGTGCTCGGTCTGCAGGTCCAGGCCCCATTCCACCGGGAAATCGAACTTCTTGCCGGAGTTCTGCAGCAGCTTCACCGCCTCGGTGTAGTCGATCTGCTCGAACGGTGCATTGATGAACGCTTCGAGCTTGGTGATTGCGTTCTTGTCCACGCGCTCGGCCAGGAACGCCAGGTCGTCGCCACGCTCATCGAGCACCGCGCGGAACAGGTATTTGAGGAACTGCTCGGCCAGGCGTGCGTCTTCGGCAAGATTGGCAAAGGCGATTTCCGGCTCGATCATCCAGAACTCGGCCAGATGGCGCGTGGTGTGGCTGTTCTCGGCACGGAAGGTCGGGCCGAAGGTGTAGACCTTGCTCAGCGCCAGGCAGTACGCCTCCACGTTGAGCTGGCCGGACACGGTCAGAAAGGTTTCCTTGCCGAAGAAATCGCGGCTGAAATCCACATTGCCGCTGGCATCGCGTTGCAGGTTGACCATGTCCAGCGTGGAAACGCGGAACATCTGCCCGGCACCTTCGGCATCGGAGGTGGTGATGATCGGCGTGCTGATCCAGTTGAATCCGTTCTGATGGAAGAAGCGGTGCACCGCCTGCGCCAAGCAGTTGCGGATGCGGGTCACCGCACCGAACAGGTTGGTGCGCGGGCGCAGATGCGCCACTTCACGCAGGAATTCCGGCGTCATCGGCTTGGGCTGGATTGGGTACGTCAACGGGTCTTCGACCCAACCGACGATCTCCACGCCGCTGGCCTGGATCTCGAACGACTGGCCCTTGCCCTGCGACTTGACGAGTACGCCCTTGGCGATCAGCGAGCAGCCGCTGGTCAGCCGCTTGATCTCGTCGAAATTGGGCAGCGTGTCGTTGGCCACCACCTGGATCGGAGCGAAGCACGAGCCGTCGGTCACGTTGATGAAGGCCAGTCCGGCAGATCCGCGCAAGGTGCGCACCCACCCCCGTACCGTGACTTCGCCGCCTTCCGGGAGCTTTCCCGCAAGCGCATGTTCAACGCTGACCACCGTCATGACTGTTCCTCGCCGTAGCGACCTTGAATGGCCTGCGAGTTTACTGGCTGCGGCCGCGCCGGCGCGAGCATCTGAACCGCGTGCCGACGGCGGCGCTTGTCGCAGGCGCAGGCTGCCCCCATCTGTTGCGGACGCCGCCACTCAGCGTTCTGCCCGGTTGTTGCGGCCTCGCTATACTTGCCACCACTGTTTCGGAGTGCCCTCATGGCCGTCAGCCTCACCCCCGCCGCGCTGGAGCGCGTGCAGCGTTTCGTGCAGCAGACCCCGGGTGCGTTGGGTCTGCGCTTTGGCGTGACCAAGACCGGTTGTTCCGGATGGGGCCACGTCACCGACCTGGCACGCGAGGCGCGCGACGACGACGCGGTCTTCGAGCAGGGCGGGGTACGCATCTTCGTCGACCCCGCCAGCCTGCCGCTGGTGGATGGCACCTGCATCGACTTCGGCAAGCACGGCCTGAGCGAGACCTTCACCTTCAGCAATCCCAACGCCACGGCCGAATGCGGCTGCGGGGAGAGCTTCACCACCGCGGACGAGCATCGCTGAGCGCGACCTGAGCCAGGCGGCGCTGGAGTGTTTCCTTCTCCCACCGGGAGAGGCTGCCCCAAAAGGGTCGGATGAGGGGACGGGCGAAGCTTCGCGTGGTTGAACGACACGAGTGGCTTTGCCCCGTATCCTCACCCCAACCCCCGCTCTGCGCCCCAGCCCGCGCTTGCAGCGCGGGCGCTCCAAGCCACGCGCGCCAGTGGCGCGCAGACCGCGCCTTGGAGCCCCGGCAGGAGAGGGGCTTTGAAAGTACCCTTGCCCGGTCTGTTGCGGCTAAGCATCTGATCTGCCATACTTTCCTGCTTCCTGCCCGATTCCGGGCGGAAACCCTTGCTCCACCGGCCGCTTGCGCGGACCACCGGGGAGCTGTCCGGCCCACGTGGCCACATCCGAAAGGTAAAACAACATGAGTCGTCATTACGAAGTCGTGTTCCTGGTCCATCCGGACCAGAGCGAGCAGGTCCCGGCCATGATCGAGCGCTACAAGTCGCTGATCGAGGGCGGTAACGGCACCATCCACCGCCTGGAAGACTGGGGCCGTCGTCAGCTGGCCTACCCGATCCAGAACCTGGTGAAGGCGCACTACGTGCTGCTCAACATCGAAGTCGACCAGGCCGTGCTGAGCGAGCTGGTGGAAAGCTTCCGCTTCAACGATGCGGTGCTGCGTCACCTGGTCGTCAAGCGCGATGGCGCCGACACCGAGCAGTCGCTGATCATGAAGAGCAAGGACGAGAAGGGCGACAAGCCCGAGCGTAGCGAGCGTCGTCGTCGTGACGACGAAGAGGGCGAAGCGCCCGCCGCCAACGATAACGACGGCGACAACGCCGAAGCCGCTTAAGGAGCGCTGTCATGTCCAAGTTCTTCCGTCGTCGCAAGTTCTGCAAGTTCACCGCCGAGGGCGTCAAAGAGATCGACTACAAGGATCTCAACACCCTGCGTCAGTACCTCACCGAGAACGGCAAGATCGTGCCGAGCCGCGTGACCGGTACCAAGTCCAAGTACCAGCGCCAGCTGGCCACGGCCGTCAAGCGCGCACGTTTCCTGGCGCTGATCCCGTACACGGACAACCACGACGTTTAATCCGAGTCCCTCGGAAGAGCCCGCACATCCGTGTGCGGGTAATTAAAAATATAGAGGCCGGTCATTCGAGATGCGGTGTTAATCGTGCTTTTACGATTCCCGAATCCCGATTCCCGAATCCCGTCTTTTCGGACAGCACCCGTTGCGCCCTCCACATGCCGGCGCTAACGAATAACGGAGTAACACCATGGATCTGATTCTTCTGCAGAAAGTGACCAACCTGGGCAACCTGGGCGACAAGGTCAGCGTCAAGCCGGGTTACGGCCGCAACTTCCTCGTGCCGCAGGGCAAGGCCGTGCCGGCCACCGCTGCCAACGTTGAAGCGTTCGAAACCAAGCGCGCCGAGTACGAAGCCAAGGCCAACAGCATCCTGGCCGAGGCACAGAGCCGCGCCACCAAGTTCGAGGGCGCCAGCGTCACCATCGGTGCGCATGCATCGACCGAAGGCAAGCTGTACGGCTCGGTTGGCCCGCGCGACATCGCCGAGGCGTTCACCGCCGCCGGCCTGCCGCTGGAAAAGAGCGAAGTGATCCTGGGCGAAGGCGCATTCCGCAATGTCGGCGAATACGACGTTGTGCTGCACCTGCACGCGGATGTGGAAACCACGGTCAAGGTCATCGTCGAATCCGACGCCTGATCCAGGCCACATGTGTCACCCGAAGGGCGCCTTGTTAGGCGCCCTTCGTTGCCAAGGCCAACAGCATCCTGGCCGAGGCACAGAGCCGCGCCACCAAGTTCGAGGGCGCCAGCGTCACCATCGGTGCGCATGCATCGACCGAAGGCAAGCTGTACGGCTCGGTTGGCCCGCGCGACATCGCCGAGGCGTTCACCGCCGCCGGCCTGCCGCTGGAAAAGAGCGAAGTGATCCTGGGCGAAGGCGCATTCCGCAATGTCGGCGAATACGACGTTGTGCTGCACCTGCACGCGGATGTGGAAACCACGGTCAAGGTCATCGTCGAATCCGACGCCTGATCCAGGCCACATGTGTCACCCGAAGGGCGCCTTGTTAGGCGCCCTTCGTTTTTGGGGCGCCGCCGCCAGCGCTGGCATGCCCGTTATACTCATGCCCCATTGCCGGTTCCACGGCCCGCGGATCTTATGGATCAAGGGCTTGGGCGCTGGCTTCCCAGGAAAAGTACCTGCCGGCCTCGTCCGCGCGGTGCCCGGAATCTCCAGCCCCCATGCGCCTGTCCACGATCAAGCTGTCCGGTTTCAAGTCGTTCGTCGACCCGACCACCTTGCACCTGCCCACCAACATGACCGGCATCGTCGGCCCCAATGGTTGCGGCAAGTCCAACATCATCGACGCGGTGCGTTGGGTGATGGGCGAAAGCTCGGCCAGCCGCCTGCGTGGCGATTCGCTGACCGACGTGATCTTTTCCGGCTCTTCGGCGCGCAAGCCGGTATCGCAGGCGACGGTGGAGCTGATCTTCGACAACTCCGACCACACCATCAGTGGCGAGTTCGCCTCGTTCAACGAGATCTCGGTCAAGCGCCTGGTCAGCCGCGACGGCAATAGCGCCTACTACCTCAACGGCACCAAATGCCGGCGCCGCGACATCACCGATCTGTTCCTGGGCACCGGCCTTGGGCCGCGCAGCTACTCGATCATCGAGCAGGGCATGATCAGCCAGATCATCGAAGCGCGCCCGGAAGACCTGCGCGTCTATCTGGAAGAAGCCGCCGGCATTTCCAAGTACAAGGAGCGCCGCAAGGAAACCGAGACGCGTATTCGGCATACGCGCGAAAACCTCGACCGTCTGAGCGACCTGCGCGAAGAAATCACCAAGCAGTTGGCGCATCTGCAGCGCCAGGCGCGGCAGGCCGAGCAGTACCAGGCACTGCAGGAAGAGCGCCGGATCAAGGACGCCGAGTGGAAGGCGCTGGAATACCGCGGTCTGGATGGTCGGTTGCAGGGCCTGCGCGAGAAGTTGAATCAGGAAGAGACACGCCTGCAGCAATTGATTGCCGAGCAACGCGATGCCGAAGCACGCATCGAGACCGGCCGCGTGCGCCGCGAAGAAGCCGCCGAAGCGGTGGCCAAGGCACAAGCCGACGTCTACCAGGTCGGTGGCGCGTTGGCGCGTATCGAGCAGCAGATCCAGCACCAACGCGAACTCTCGCATCGCTTGCACAAGGCGCGCGATGAGGCGCAGAGCCAGCTGCAGGAATTGACCCAGCACATCAGCGGCGACTCGGCCAAATTGAGCGTGCTGCGCGAAGCGGTCGCCGCTGCCGAACCGCAACTGGAGCAACTGCGCGAAGACCACGAATTCCGCCAGGAGTCGCTACGCGAAGCCGAAGCGCGGCTGGCCGACTGGCAGCAGCGCTGGGAAACCCATAACCGCGACACCGGCGAAGCCTCGCGTGCCGGTGAAGTGGAGCGCACGCGCGTCGATTATCTGGACCGCCAGGCACTGGAAGCCGACCGCCGCCGCGAAGCACTGGTCAACGAGCGTGCCGGGCTGGACCTGGACGCATTGGCCGAGGCGTTCGAGCAGATCGAACTGCGCCATGAAACCCAGAAGACCTCGCTGGACGGCCTGACCGAGCAGGTCGAGGCGCGCAAGCACGCGCTCGCTGGGCTGCAGGAACAGCAACGCGCCAGCCAAGGCGAGCTGGCCGAAGTGCGCAAACAGGCGCAGGCTGCGCGTGGCCGGCTGTCGTCGCTGGAAACCTTGCAACAGGCCGCGCTTGGCCAGGAGCAGGGCGCCGCAGTGGCGTGGCTGAAGTCGCGCGGACTGGATTCGGCCGCGCGCGTGGGCGAGCGCATCAGCGTCGAGAGTGGCTGGGAAAACGCGGTCGAAGGCGCCTTGGGGCAGTTGATCGAAGGCGTGCTGGTGGAGGCGCCGGAGCAACTGGTCGACGCGCTGGGCGAGTTGGGCGATGGTCGCATCGCGCTGGTGTCCAGTGCCACTGACAATGCGAGCTTCGCGCCGACCTCGCTGGCCGCCAAGGTGCAGGGGCCGATCGCGATCCGTCGCCTGCTTGCGCGTCTGCACACCGCCGAGGATCTGGACGCTGCGCGCACGCTGCAACGCAGCCTGCCCGAAGGCGATTCGGTGATCACCCGCACTGGCGAGCGGCTGGGCGAGGGTTGGGTGCGCGTCTCGCGCTCGGGCGCGGCCAAGCAGGGCGCGTTGCTGCGTGAGCGCGAGATTCAAGAACTGCGTACGCAGATCGAAACCTTGCAGGAGCGCGAAGCCGAGCTTGAACATCAGCTCTCCAGCTTTCGCGAACAATCGCTGGCGGCAGAGCAGCAGCGCGAAGACGCGCAGCGCCAGCTGTACATGGCGCACCGCAGCGTTTCCGAACTGGCCGGGCAATTGCAGAGTCAGCAGGGCAAGGTCGACGCGGCGCGCACGCGCATCGAGCGCATCGAAACCGAATTGGCGCAACTGCTGGAAACGCTGGACACCAGCCGCGAGCAGGCCCGCGAGGCGCGCGCAAAACTCGAAGACGCAGTCACCCTGATGGGCGATCTGCAGGGCACGCGCGAAGCGCTGGAAAGCGAGCGCCGTCAACTCACCGATGCACGCGATCAGGCGCGCGATGCCGCGCGCGGCGTGCGCGATGCGATGCATGCATTGGCGCTGACGCTGGAGTCGCAACGCACCCAGATCGCATCGCTGAGCCAGACCCTGGAACGCATGGACAGCCAGCGCGGGCAGCTCGATACGCGCCTGGAAGATCTGGTCGCCCAGCTGAGCGAAGGCGATTCGCCGGTGGAAACACTGGAACACGAACATCAGGCCGCGTTGAGCGAACGCGTGCGCACAGAGCGCGCGCTGGGCGAAGCGCGCACCCTGCTCGACAGCATCGACAGCGAGCTGCGCAGCTTCGAACAGACCCGCCAACAACGCGACGAACAAGCGCTGGCGCAGCGCGAGCGCATTTCGCAACGCAAGCTCGATCAACAGGCGCTGGTGCTCAATGCCGAGCAACTGGAAGCGGCGGTGGTCAAGGCGGGCTTCGTGCTGGAAGACGTGGTCAACGGGTTGCCCGAGGCGGCCAACGTGGCCGAATGGGAAGCGGCCGTTGGCCAGATCGACGCGCGCATGCGTCGCCTGGAGCCGGTGAACCTGGCCGCCATCCAGGAGTACGGCGAGGCCGCGCAACGCTCCGAATACCTGGACGCGCAGAACCTGGATCTCAACACCGCGCTGGAAACGCTGGAAGAAGCCATTCGCAAGATCGATCGCGAGACCCGCGGCCGCTTCAAGGACACCTTCGACCGCGTCAACTCCGGCGTGCAGGCGCTGTACCCGCGCCTGTTCGGCGGCGGCCATGCGTATCTGGAACTCACCGGCGAAGACCTGCTCGACACCGGCGTCACCATCATGGCGCGCCCGCCGGGCAAGCGCGTGTCGAGCATTTCGCTGCTTTCCGGCGGCGAGAAGGCAATGACTGCGGTGGCGCTGGTGTTTGCGATCTTCCAGCTCAACCCGGCGCCGTTCTGCCTGCTCGACGAAGTGGACGCGCCGCTGGACGAAGCCAATGTCGGCCGTCTTGCCAACATGGTGCGCGAGATGAGCGAAAAGGTGCAGTTCCTGTTCGTCAGCCACAACAAGGCCACGATGGAAGCCGCGCGCCAGCTCTCCGGCGTGACCATGCGCGAGCCGGGCGTCAGCCGTCTGGTCAGCGTGGACCTGGAAGAGGCCGCACGTTTGGCGGGTGCGGCATGACGTGCCATGCTTGTTGGAATAACGACACCTGTCACTCTTATGCGGAGGCACGCTGAATGTCCGACATGGCCATGATCCGGATCGGGATCCTGATCGCTGGACTGCTGCTGGTCGCGGCCATCTTCCTATTTGGTCGCCCGAAGAAATCGCCGCAAGGGCGCCGGGTCGACAAGGACGAAGGCCAGCCGCGCGAACGGCGCGAGCCGGTGATTTCCAGCGAGTTTGGTGTGGAGGGTGACGCTGCAGAACGCGCAGAAGGCGTCGAGCAGAGCGAGCTCAACCTGGAAGGGCAGGATGCTTCCGGCGGCAACGAGGTCGGCAAGCGCCCGAACCAGGATTTCGACAAGATCGTGTCGTTGTTCGTGGCCGCCAAGGCGGGCCAGGTGTTGCGCGGCGAAGATGTGGTGGTGGCCGCAGAGAAGACCGGGCTGGTGTTCGGCCACATGAACGTGTTCCACCGCTTGGTGGAAGGCCACCCGGAGCGCGGGCCGATCTTCAGCATGGCCAGCATCCTCAAGCCCGGCAGTTTCGACATGGCCAACATCCGCGAGATGCAGACGCCGGCGATTGCGTTCTTCCTCACGCTGCCGGCACCGATGACTGCGCTCGACGCCTGGGAAAAAATGCTGCCCACCGTGCAGCGCATGGCCGAGCTGCTGGATGGCGTGGTGTTGGACGACAGCCGCAATGCGTTGGGCCGCCAGCGTGTTGCGCATATCCGCGACGAACTGCGCGCCTACGATCGCCAGCACCAGGCACCGCCGCTGACCAAGTCGCCGCGCTGGTGAGTTGACATGTTGAGCCTGCAGGGCGTGTTGGCGGTGGCATTGCTGCTGGTGCTGTGGGCGATCTTGGCGATGCCGTTGTTGTGGATCTTCACCAGGATCGCCGCGCGCCTGCGCAAAAGGCCGCGACATTCGCCCTGGGTGGTCGTGGGCTTTGCTGCCGCGATCACGTTGCTGGTCGCGCCGGTGCCGACGCCTTTCGTCAGCGTGTTCATGCCGCACGCCATCGCGCTGCTGGATCGCCGCTATTACCTGCACATCCTGCAAGGCCCGCCGCTACTGCACGAGCTGCTGTTGTGGAACGCCGGCTCGATGGCGCTGACCTTCGTCATCAGCTATCTGTGGATCCGCCGCACGCTGCGCGCACCGGAGCCTGATGGGTTGGATCGCTAGGAACTTTAAGCCCCTCTCCTGCGGGAGAGGGGGTGAGGGTACGGGGCGAAGCCCTCGTGCAGCCGGACAACGCCAGGCGTCGCTCGCACCCTCATCCACCCCTTCGGGGCACCTTCTCCCCCATGAAGGAGGACAATGTCCCGAGTGGAGAAGGATCTACCATTCAGTGCTGAGTGCTCAACGCTTGGCTTTCCCGAATGCCTCGCGGAAGCGCAGCATTTCCGCTTCGGTCCCCACGCTGACGCGCACGCGCTTGGGCCAGATCGGCCAGCTGCGGCCGACGATGACGCCCTGCTTTTGCATCGAATCGGCGAACACGCTCGCATCGCGCTTGACGTCCAGCAGGAAGCAGTTGGCTTGCGAGGGCAGGCAGGTGTAGCCCTTGCCCTTGAGCCAGGCGATGGTCTCCTCGCGCACCCGGGCGTTCTCGGCGCGGCGGGTCTGCACCAGCAGCGGGTCGCGCAGGCTGGCGATACCGGCGGCCATTGCCGGAACCGACACCGGGTTGCTGCCGAAAGCGGCAAGTTTGGTCTGCAGGCCGGGCGGGGCAAGGGCGGCGCCCAGGCGCAGGCCGGCCATGCCGTAGAGCTTGGAGAAGCTGCGCAGCACGATCAGATCCTGGCGCTGACGCACCAGATCGGCCACCGAGGGCTCGTTGCTGTAGTGGATGTACGCCTCGTCGACCACCAGCACGGCGCTGGCCGGTTTGTTGGCCAGCAACCATTCGATGTCGGCGCGCGGGGTGATGGCGCCGGTGGCGTTGCCGGGGTTGCACAGGTACAGCATGCCGGCAGTCGGGTCGGCCTTGGCCATCGCCTTGACGTCATGCGCGCCATCGGCACGCAGCGGCACCTTGCGTACGGCCACGCCGCGGGCGGTGGCGCTTTCGATCAACGGGTCGAAGCTCGGGTCGGCCACCACCAGCCCTGCACGCGCGGACGTGAACAGGCTGCCGGCACGGTTCAGCGCGTCCCGCGAGCCGGGGAATAACGACAGATGATCGTTGGGCAGCTGCAGCTCGCCGGTCATCAGGTTACGCAGATCCTGCTCCATCTCGAGCAGGTAGCGGCCCGAGCGTGCCAGCGAACGGGTGGCAGCGTCCAAGGCGGCCGGGGCAGGCCCGAGCGGATGCTCGTTGAGGTTGAGGTAGACCGTGCCGGCCGCCGCGGCCACGCCCGGCGTTGCCGGCGCCGCGGCGCGCTTGCGGGCCGCTTCGGCTGCGGGTGCCAGCCCCAGTGCGGAAACCGCCACGCCGGTGGTAGCGAGGCTGAGAAACGAACGGCGCGAGACGGGCAACGACACGGCGAACTCCATAGGCGGCGGGCAAAGAGGGCGCCACGCTAGCGGGTTTGTGTCTATCTGCCTATCGGGGAATTGCCATAAAACTGTTCGACGCATGCTTGCAGGCGTTGGACGGCAGAGACAGGTGGCGTGACGGTGGCTGGCTGTAATGGCCGTGCTCCTGCCGGGCCCGTTGTCCAGCCCGGATGCGAATGGGTGCTGGCGCCCGGTGCGCATCGACGCAAACGACTTCATCCATCGCAGGCATCGCTCAATCATCGCGAACGGCACCCACACCGCTGACCTTGGCATCGGCATGGCCCGTTAGAATAGGCGGCCCAGAGCCAGCCTTGCGATCGTATGACTGCCAGCCCGGATCCCGCTCAGCGCATCGATGCCCTGCGCCGTCGCATCGAAGACGCCAACTACCGGTATCACGTGCTCGACGAGCCGCAGATGGCCGACGCCGATTACGACAAGTTGATGCGCGAGCTGGAGGCCTTGGAGCGCGCGCACCCGGAATTGGCCAGTGCCGATTCGCCAACCCAGCGCGTCGGCCATCTGGCCGCCTCGCGATTTGCCGAAGTGCGGCATGCCTTGCCGATGCTGTCGTTGGGCAATGCGTTCAGCGAGGAGGAAGTGACCGAGTTCGTGCGGCGCATCAGCGAGCGGCTGGAGGTCAAGCAACCGCTGTTTTCGGCCGAACCCAAGCTCGATGGCCTGGCGATCAGCCTGCGCTACGAGAATGGCGAGTTCGTGCAGGGCGCCACGCGCGGCGATGGCGCCACCGGCGAGGATGTCAGCGCCAACCTGCGCACCGTCAAGGCGATTCCATTGCGGCTGCGCGGCGAGGGCTGGCCGCAGGTGCTGGAAGTGCGCGGCGAGGTCTATATGCCGCGCGCCGCGTTCGAAGCCTACAACGCACAGATGCGTGCGCAGGGAGGCAAGGTGCTGGCCAACCCGCGCAATGGCGCGGCCGGCTCGCTGCGCCAGCTGGATGCGCGCATCACCGCGCAGCGCCCGCTAAGCTTCTTTGCCTACGGCGTCGGCGAAGTGAGCGAAGGCGCATTGCCGCAGACCCATTCGGCGATCCTGGCGCAACTGCGTGCGTGGGGCTTTCCGGTCAGCGCGCTGGTCGAGGTGGTGCAGGGCAGCGATGGTCTGCTGGCGTATTACCAGCGCATCGGTGCCGCACGCGATGGGCTGGCCTTCGATATCGATGGCGTGGTGTACAAGCTCGACGATCTGGCCGGGCAACGCGAAATGGGCTTCGTCTCGCGCGCGCCGCGTTGGGCGATTGCGCACAAGTTCCCCGCACAGGAGCAGTCCACCACGGTCGAGGCGATCGAGATCCAGATCGGCCGCACCGGTGCGGCCACGCCGGTGGCGCGCCTGAAGCCGGTGCATGTGGCCGGGGTGATCGTCACCAATGCCACGCTGCACAATGCCGACCAGATCGCGCGGCTGGATGTGCGCGTGGGCGACACGGTGATCGTGCGCCGCGCCGGGGACGTCATTCCTGAAGTGGCCGCTGTGGTGGCCGACCAGCGCCCGCCCGGTACCCAGGCCTGGCAGATGCCGACGCAATGCCCGGTGTGCGGTTCGCAGATCGTGCGCGAAGAAGGTCAGGCGGTCTGGCGCTGTTCCGGCGAGTTGACCTGCCCGGCGCAGCGCAAGGAGGCGTTCCGGCATTTTGTCTCGCGGCGCGCGATGGATGTGGACGGCCTGGGCGAAAAATTCATCGAAGTGCTGGTCGACAGTGGCCTGGTGAAAGGCGTGGCCGACCTGTATCTGCTAAGCGTGGATCAGCTGCTGCAATTGCGCCTGATCAGCACGGCCGAGAGTCCGCACGCGTTCTTGCGCGAGGCGCGCGAGCATCTGGCCAGCGGCGCATATGCGCAGCTGGAAACCAGCGTGGTCGGCATCGGCGTGGACCTGGCCGGCGAGCGCGACGTGCCGCAGACCTGGCAGGCCGATCTGCTGCGCGCAGGCTTGCCGCGCTTCGACTGGAACCGCAAGAAGATCGCCACCAAGTGGGCGGAGAATCTGATCGAGGCGATCGAAACATCGCGCGACACCACGCTGGAGCGTTTCCTGTTTGCGCTGGGTATCGAGCATGTGGGCGAAAGCACGGCCAAGGCGTTGTCGGCCTGGTTCGGCGATCTGGAATTGATCCGGCATCTGCCGTGGCCGCTGTTCAAGCGCGTGCCGGACATCGGCGGCGAAGTGGCGCGTTCGCTTGGGCACTTCTTCGATCAGGCCGGCAATCAGCAGGCCATCGATGACCTGCTGCAGCGTGGCGTGCGCATCGGCGATACGCATCCACCTTCGCCCAAGCTGCGCGAGGCGCTGAGTTTTGCCAGCGTGCTGGAAGACATGGACATTCCCAAGGTGACGCCGGTGCGCGCGCAGCAGCTTGCCGCGGCGGTGGATTCGTTCGCTTCGCTGCGCACGGCCGGTGCCGATGCCTTGCAGCAGGCCGGCGTTCCGGCACCCGTGGTGGCCGCATTGCTGCAATGGCTGGATCGCCCCGAAAACACTGCGCTCGCGAATGCGGCGCAGCAGGCGATGGAAACCGTGCTGGCGCGTCTGCCCCAAGCCGATGCGCTGCAGACCGGCCCGCTCGATGGCCAGACCGTGGTCATCACCGGGACCCTGGCTGCGCTGACACGCGATGCGGCCAAGCAGCGGCTCGAAGCATTGGGCGCCAAGGTCGCCGGTAGCGTCTCCAAGAAGACGGCATTTCTGGTGGCCGGCGAAGAAGCCGGTTCCAAGCTCGACAAGGCGCAGTCGCTGGGCGTGGAGATCTGGGGCGAAGCGCGTCTGCTGGCCTTCCTGGGCGACCACGGCCAACAGCCATGAGCACGGCGCAGTTGGATCTGGCCGCGCTGCAGTTGCGGGCGCGGCTCAACGCCACGATCCGCGACTTCTTCGCCGAACGCGGCGTGCTGGAAGTGGAAACGCCGGTGCTTTCGGAGGCCGGCAATACAGAACCGAATATCGAAAGTTTCAGTACGCGCTTCACCGGTCATGTCGATGCTGGCGCGCCGCTGCGCTGGTTGCGTACCTCGCCGGAGTATCCGCTCAAACGCCTGCTAGCCGCCGGCCTGGGCGATTGCTACGAACTGGGGCGGGTGTTTCGCAACGGCGAGGCCGGTGGCCGCCACAACCCCGAGTTCAGCATGCTCGAATGGTATCGGGTGGGCTGGAACGATCGCAGCCTGGCGCAGGAGACGATCGAACTGGTGCGTCGCGCGCTGGCGCTGGTCGGGCGCCAGGCGAGGGTGCAGGTGCTGACGTATCGCGCGCTCTTTGTGCAGGCGTTGGGCATCGACCCATTGTGCGACCCGATCGAAACGCTACGCGCTGCCTTGCATGACGTGGCGATCGATCCTGTGGGTCTGACCCGCGACGATTGGCTGGACCTGCTGATGACCCATCGCATCCAGCCGGGCTTTGCCGCCGACACCCTGACGGTAGTGCACGATTGGCCGGCCAGTCAGTGTGCGTTGGCGCGGATCCGCCACGACGATCCGCCGGTCGCCGAGCGCTTCGAGCTGTATCTGGGCAGTTTCGAGGTGGCCAATGGCTATCACGAACTGAACGATGCGCAGGAGCAGCGTGCGCGCTTCGTGCGCGACAACGCCGTGCGTGCGGCACGTGGATTGCCGCAGCTGCCGTTGGACGAGCGCCTGCTGGCGGTGTTGTCGCAGTTGCCTAACTGCGCCGGTGTGGCGGTGGGCGTGGATCGCCTGTTGATGGCCTTGCGCGGCACCACGCAGATTGCCGACGTGCTGGCGTTCGACTTCGCCCGCGCCTGAGTCATCTGGCTGTCATTGGCGCCGTATTGCTATCTTCACATCGATGATGCTCTCATCTTCACGTCCACGGGGGCGCGACGAAGATCGTTCGGGGTGAGGATTGTCGGCATGAAGTGGCTGGTCAGCTTATGCGGTTTGTGGTGCTTGCCGCTGCTGCTGCTCGCCGATGCGCGCGCGTCCGACCGCGCAGCCGGCGTGGTGCGCTGCGAGTCCAAGGACCTGGCGCGCGTGCACTGCGCGATGGACACCGCCCAGGGCGTGCAACTGGTGCGCCAGCTCTCCGAAACCAGCTGCATCCGCGGTAGCGAATGGGATGTCGAACGCGACGGCGTGTGGGTCGAACAAGGCTGCCGCGCCGAATTCGCAGCGACCCGTGCGAAGACCGCAACCGTGATGCGCCGCGTGGTGCGCTGCGATTCCAACGGCGGCACGGTGGCCTGCCCGGTGGTGCTGCGGGGCGCGCCGGTGCGGCTGCTGCGGCAACGCTCGATGTGGCCATGCAAGGAAGGGCGCACCTGGGGCGTTCGCCGCAACGAAATCTGGGTCTCGCGTGGATGCGACGGCGAATTCGAAGTGGGCGCAGAAGATGGCTCCGGCTTCGTCGCGGTGCCGCGCATGGTTACCTGCGAATCGAAGAAAAGCGCGCGGCGCACCTGCGGGGTGTCGGTGGAACGTGCGGTGCGCCTGGGCCGGCAGATGTCCAAAACGCCCTGCGTGGAAGGCCAGACCTGGGGCTGGAGCCGCGACGGGGTGTGGGTGAACGACGGCTGCCGCGCCGAGTTCATCGTCGACTGAGAGCGGCCAACACGACATCGCGCGCAGTCGTCATGCGGGTCGGGACGACGCGCCGTCAGCGCAGGTGTACGAGTGGTACCTGCCGATTCCGGGCACCGGCCGCGGCCGCCTGCCGGCTGCGCAGTGGGTTTGTTCGCCGCGCCAAGGCCGCGTGGTCGTGCAACGGCGCAGGCGCTGCGCGCGCCTTACAATGGGCGCATGAACGACAGCGCCCATATCGATTACGCCCGCTACGACCACATCCGGCCACTGCTGTGGACCGGCGATGCCCTTGAGTTGCTCGACCAACGCAAGCTGCCCTTCGAGGTGGCGCATGTGCGTTGCGACAGCAGCGACGCGGTGGCCGAGGCGATCCATTCCCTGGCCGTGCGCGGTGCGCCGGCGATCGGCATCGCGGCAGGTTGGGGCGTGGTGCTGGCCGCGCGCGACATCGCTGCCGACGACGGCAGCGCTGCGCTGCAGAAGCTGGAGCCGGCGCTGCTGCGGCTCAACGCGGCGCGTCCGACTGCCGTCAACCTGGCCTGGGCGCTGATGCGCATGCGCCGCGTACTGGGCGCGGCCGGCGCCGACTGGCGCGAGGTGATCGCGCGCGAGGCGCAGGCCATCGCCGATGAAGACCTGGCCGCCAACCGCCACATGGGCGCGCTTGGCGCCGCGTTGATCGCACCTGGCAGCGGCGTGCTCACCCATTGCAACACCGGCTCGCTGGCCACCGCCGGCTTTGGCACCGCACTGGGCGTGATCCGCGCCGGCATGGCGCAACAGCGCATTGCCAAGGTGTTCGCCGGAGAGACCCGGCCGTGGCTGCAGGGCGCACGCCTGACCGTGTGGGAGCTGCAGCAGGACGGTATCGACGCCACCCTGATCGCCGATTCGGCGGCCTCGCATCTGATGAAATCCGGACTGGTGCAGTGGGTGATCGTCGGCGCCGATCGCATCTGCGCCAATGGTGATACCGCCAACAAGATCGGCACCTACCAGCTGGCCATCGCCGCCCGCCACCACGGGGTCAAATTCATGGTGGTGGCGCCGTCGTCCACGGTGGATATGGCAACGGCCAGCGGGGACCAGATCGAGATCGAGCAGCGCGATCCCGGCGAGTTGTTCGGCGTGGGCGGGGTCAGGACGGTGGCCGATGGCATCCATGCCTGGAACCCGGTTTTCGACGTCACTCCGGGCGATCTGATCGACGCAATCGTCACCGAACGCGGCGTGATCGCGCAGCCGGACCTGGCGCGGATGCAGGCCGCCTTCGGCGCCTGAGCCCGGGGCCGGCCGCCCGGCTTCCAACGCCGCCCAAACTCCCTGCAAGTGCTTGTTTCTGGCTGGTAAAGCGGAGGCGTCGGGATGCCCTGCCGTGGTACAATCCGGCGCTTGAATCGATCGGCGGGAGCGTGGGGTCGGCAGCCTGATGCAAGGGCGCTCCCGACGCGGCTTTCCGGCTCGCCCGCCACCTCACATACGGAACCCGAATGGCAGAAACCGCCAAGGAAATCATCCAGGTCAACCTGGAAGACGAGATGCGCAAGAGCTACCTCGATTACGCGATGAGCGTGATCGTGGGCCGCGCACTCCCCGATGCCCGTGATGGCCTCAAGCCTGTGCACCGGCGCGTGCTCTACGCGATGCACGAGCTGGGCGCACACAGCAACAAGGCCTACTTCAAGTCGGCGCGTATCGTCGGCGACGTCATCGGTAAATACCATCCGCACGGCGACCAGTCGGTGTACGACACGCTGGTGCGCATGGCGCAGCCGTTCTCGCTGCGCTACATGATGGTCGACGGTCAGGGTAACTTCGGTTCGGTCGACGGCGACTCCGCTGCGGCAATGCGTTACACCGAGTCGCGCATGTCGCGGCTGGCGCATGAGCTGATGGCCGACATCGACAAGGAAACCGTCGATTTCCAGCCCAATTACGACGAAAAGGAACAGGAACCGACGGTCATGCCGACCCGGTTCCCGAGCCTGCTGGTCAATGGCTCGGCCGGTATCGCGGTGGGCATGGCCACCAATATCCCGCCGCATAACCTGACCGAGGCGATCAACGCCTGCATCGCGCTGATCGACACGCCCGAGCTGGATGTCGAAGGCCTGATGGAATACATCCCCGGCCCGGATTTCCCCACCGCCGGCATCATCAACGGCACCGCCGGCATCGCGGCCGGCTACCGCACCGGCCGTGGCCGTGTGCGCATCCGCGCCAAGGCCGATGTGGAAGTGGCCGACAACGGTCGCGAGGCGATCGTCGTCACCGAGATCCCGTACCAGGTCAACAAGGCGCGGCTGATCGAGAAGATCGCCGAGCTGGTCAAGGAAAAGAAGCTCGAAGGCATCAGCGAGTTGCGCGATGAGTCCGACAAGGACGGCATGCGCATCTACATCGAAGTCAAGCGCGGCGAATCTGCCGAGGTTGTGCTCAACAACCTGTACCAGCAGACCCAGATGGAGGCGGTGTTCGGCATCAACATGGTGGCGCTGATCGACGGCCGCCCGCAGTTGATGAACCTCAAGCAGATGCTGGAGGCGTTCATCCGCCACCGCCGCGAGGTGGTCACCCGCCGCACCATTTTCGAACTGCGCAAGGCGCGTGCGCGTGCGCACGTGCTGGAAGGCCTGACCGTCGCGTTGGCCAACATCGATGAAATGATCGAGTTGATCAAGACCTCGGCCAACCCGCAGGAAGCGCGCGAGCGCATGCTGGCCAAGACCTGGCAACCGGGCCTGGTGGGCGCGCTGCTGGGCGCCGCCGGCGCTGAAGCCTCCAAGCCGGAAGATCTGCCGCCGGGCGTGGGCCTGATCCAGGGCTTCTACCAGCTCAGCGAAGTGCAGGCCTCGCAGATCCTGGAAATGCGTCTGCATCGCCTCACCGGCCTGGAACAGGAAAAGCTGACCGACGAGTACAAGCAATTGCTCGGCGTCATCGAAGGCCTGATCCGCATTCTGGAAAACCCGGACGTGCTGCTGCAGGTGATCCGCGACGAGCTGATCAATATCCGCGAAGAATATGGCGACGAACGCCGCACCGAAATCCGTCACAGCGAAGAAGATCTGGACATCCTGGATCTGATCGCGCCGGAGGACGTGGTGGTGACGTTGTCGCATGCCGGTTATGCCAAGCGCCAGCCGGTGAGCGCGTACCGCGCGCAGCGCCGCGGTGGCCGTGGCCGTTCTGCCGCAGCGACCAAGGAAGAAGATTTCATCGACCAGCTGTGGCTGGTCAACACGCACGACACGCTGCTGACCTTCACCAGCAGCGGCAAGGTGTTCTGGCTGCCGGTGCACCAGTTGCCGGAAGCCGGCTCCAACGCGCGTGGCCGCCCGATCATCAACTGGATTCCGCTGGAAGCCGGCGAGCGCGTGCAGGCGGTGCTGCCGGTGCGCGAATACGCCGACAACCGCTACGTGTTCTTCGCCACACGCAACGGCACGGTCAAGAAGACGCCGTTGAGTGAATTCGCCTTCCGTCTGGCGCGCGGCAAGATCGCCATCAACCTGGACGAGGGTGATGCGCTGGTCGGGGTGGCCTTGACCGATGGCGACCGCGACGTGTTGCTGTTCGCTTCCAACGGCAAGACCGTGCGCTTTGGCGAATCCACCGTGCGTTCGATGGGCCGTACCGCCACCGGTGTGCGCGGTATCCGTCTGACCAAGGGCGAGGAAGTGGTCAGCCTGATCGTGGCCGAGCGTGCTGGCGGTGTCGAAGAAGAGATCGAAGGCGAGGAGGTCGATGACGTGGTGGAAGCCACCGATGGCGGCGAGTCTGCCGTGATCGAGGTCGCCGACGACGGCAATGTGGCCTACATCCTGACGGCCACCGAGAACGGCTACGGCAAGCGCACCCCGCTGACCGAGTACCCGCGCAAGGGGCGTGGCACCCAGGGCGTGATCGGCATCCAGACCACCGAGCGCAACGGCAAGCTGGTGCGTGCGGTGCTGCTGGGCGCCACCGACGAAGTGCTGTTGATTTCAGATGGCGGCACGCTGGTGCGCACGCGTGGTTCGGAGATCTCGCGCGTTGGCCGTAATACGCAGGGCGTCACGCTGATCCGCTTGTCCAAGGGCGAAAAGTTGCAGGCGGTGGAACGCCTGGATGCGTCGCTGGATGAAGTGGATGAGGTGGTGGACGAAGCAGGCGCAAGTGTGAGCGAGGCGCCGCCAACAACTGACGCATGATCGCAGCGCCAACGCGATGCAGTTGAGCAAAAACGCCGGTGAAAACCGGCGTTTTTTTTATGCGCGAAGGTTTGGGGCGCCACGCTTTATGGCGAGTGCTGACATCTGCAACGCAGTGTCTTCATGCGTTCGCCGCAAAGATCGCGGCTCTTTCACTGGCACGGGTCGAAGGTTGTGGGTGGTGCGGCGGCGTTGCGTCGCCGCTGAGTCGAAGAGGAACAAGGGATGACGATTCTGGATCGTCCTTCCGGTCGCGGCCATTGGGCGCTGGCGACCTTGGGAGGCGTGATTGCTTTACTGGGCGCGGTGCTGCTTGCCGGTGGCGTGTGGCTGGCTGCGTTGGGCGGCTCTTGGTATTACGCACCGGCCGGTGCGGCGATGCTCGTTGCCGGCGTGCTGCTGTTTCGTGGCCGCAACGCGGGCGCCTGGTGGTTTGCCGGCGTGGTGGCGGTTTCGTTGCTCTGGACGTGGTGGGAATCAGGCAGCGATTACTGGCGCTGGGTGCCGCGTCTGGGCCTGATCGTGGGTCTGGCATTCGTGCTTGCGCTGTTGCTACCGAAACTGCATCGCCCTGTGTCGCGCACGGTATCGCGCAGCCTGGCCGGTGCGCTGGCGATGGTATTTGTGGTGGCGTTCGCATTGGCGTTCATGCCGCATGGCGTGACTGAAGCCGATGGCGCGCTGGCGCATGCGGCAGGCATGCTCGGTGGTCTGGTCAACCGCGACACCTCCGCCCCGGTCGCGGCGTCCGGCGTACAGCCGGCGAATGCACCGGCCGACGACGATTGGCCCGCATACGGACGCAGCCAGGCCGGCCAGCGCTATTCGCCGCTGCAGCAGGTCAATCGCGACAACGTCGCGCAGCTGCAGCAAGCCTGGCTTTTCCACACCGGCGATCTGCCGGACAAGCGCTGGGGCGCCGAAACCACGCCGCTGAAGGTGGGCGACAGCCTGTACCTATGTACTGCACGCAACCAGGTGATTGCGCTGGATGCCGCCAGCGGCAAGCAGCGCTGGCGCTACGATCCCAAGGTCAAGGACGAAGCGATTCCGTACACGGCGGCATGCCGTGGCGTCTCGTATTACGAAGTGCCGGCGGCTGCCACCGCTGCGGATGCTGGAGCAACCGCACAGCTGTGCCGCACGCGCGTGATCGAAGGCACGCTCGACGGGCGCTTGATTGCGCTGGACGCACGCAGCGGCACGCCGTGCCCGGATTTCGGCAGCAACGGTCAGGTCGATATCACCGTCGGTATGGGCCAGACGCCGCCGGGCTATGTGTCGATCAATTCGCCGCCGGCCATCGTGCGCGGCGTGGTGGTCACCGGGCATCAGGTGCTCGACGGGCAGAAGCGTTACGAGCCCTCCGGTGTGATCGAAGGCTTCGACGCGGTCACCGGCAAGTTGCGTTGGGCCTGGGACATGACGCATCCGGAATGGAACGGCGCACCGCCGCCGGGCCAGAGCTGGACACGCGGCACGCCCAATATGTGGACCACCGCCGCAGCCGATGAGCAGTTGGGCTATGTCTATTTGCCGATGGGCAATTCCACAGCCGATTACTGGAGCAGCTCGCGCACGCCGCAGGAAAACCGTTACGCGACCTCGCTGGTGGCGCTGGATGTCGCCACCGGCAAGCCGGCATGGAATTTCCAGACCACCCACATCGATGCATGGGACTACGACCTGGGCTCGCAGCCGAGCCTGATCGACTTCCCCAAGGACGGCGTCAACGTGCCGGCGGTGCTGTTGCCTAGCAAGCAGGGCGAGCTGTACGTCCTGGATCGACGCACCGGCAAGCCGCTGGTGGGCGTGGAAGAGCGTGCGGTGCCAGGCGGTGGCGTGGAGCCGCAGATGCGTGCCAGGACGCAGCCGTTCTCGCTGTACCACACGTTGCGCAAGCCGGATCTGACCGAACGCGACATGTGGGGCATGACCCCGATCGACCAGCTGGTTTGCCGTATCGAGTTCCGCAAGGCCAGCTATAAGGGCATCTACACGCCGCCGGAAGCGGACCGGCATTCGATCGAGTACCCCGGTTACAACGGTGGTTCGGATTGGGGCAGCGTGGCGGTAGATCCGCACCGCGGTGTGATCGTGGCCAATTACAACGACATGCCCAACTACAACCTGCTGGTGCCGCGCGCCAAGGCCGACAAGCTGGGTTGGGCACCGCGTGATGAAGTGCGTGGCGATGCGGGCGGTGCGGAAGGCGCAGGCGACCCGCAGACCGGCACGCCGTATGCAGTCAACGTCAATGCCGGCTGGCGTCTGCCGTTCACCAAATTGCTGTGCAAGGAGCCACCGTATGGCGGCATCCGCGCCATCGATCTGGCCAGCGGCAAGACGCTGTGGGACCGCCCGTTCGGCAGTGCGCGCGGCAATGGCCCGTTCGGCATCCGTTCCGGCCTGCCGATCGAAATCGGTACACCGAACAATGGTGGCGCGGTGGTGACGGCAAGCGGTTTGATCTTCATTGCCGCAGCCACCGACGACCTGATCCGCGCGATCGATCTGGCCACCGGCAAGGAGCTGTGGCATGCCAAGTTGCCGGCCGGCGGCCAGGCCAACCCGATGGTGTACGAATACGATGGACGCGAGTATCTGGTCATCATGGCCGGCGGGCACCACTTCATGGAGACCCCGGCAGGCGATGCGTTGATCGCCTACGCGTTACCGCAGAAGGCGCAATGATGTCGGAGACGAGCGGGGGCGGCTGCTAAAGACAGGCAGACGCAATGCCACGTGGTTAGTGGCTGGAATCGGAGTGTGCAATGCAGGCAGACATGCTGATGTCGCCCGCGAGTCGTCCTCCGGCAGCTACGAGGGATCGCACCATTCGTCAGTGACTCAGGACGTTGAAGCACGAAAAAGCGCACCGCAAGCGGTGCGCTTTTTTCTTGAAGCACATCTGGCAAGCGCTCAGCTATCTCGGCAAGACGACGCTATCTGCCCAGCGCTTGCCCACATGATGCATCAGGCCGCACGCTTTCCCGATTCCCGATTCCCGATTCCCGATTCCCGATTCCCGATTCCCGATTCCCGATTCCTGAATCACCCAACGTTCGCCGCCACCTCGTCGTCCTGCACCGCATCGCGCACGTCCTGCGCCAGCGTCGCCTTGACGATGATCGAGCGGATCGCATCAGTGGCCTCGGACAGCGGCACATCGTTGCTCAGGCGCTGGAAGGTGTCGCGGCTGTTGTAGCCGGAGCCATCCTTCAGGTAGTGCTCGTACATCGATAGCAGATCCTGGCAGGCGGTGATCAGCGCAGCGACATTGCCACGTACCAGCGCATGACCGATCTGATCGAAGCTGTGCAGACAATCGGCAAGCCAGTGCAGGTCGTAGCGCGCGGTGGCAGGCTCGGGTGCGTTGTGGCCGCGGCTGTAGGCGCTGTAGCGACGCAGGCTGCGCGCCACGCGCGCCACATGCGCGAACAGCGTGCCGATCTCGCTGGCGATATCCAGCCGCTGCACCAGCACCATGGGAATCACTTGGCCGGCAGCGGCTGCCTGCTGCTCGGAGGCGTTCTGCTCATGCTGTTCCAGCGATTGCTTGAGCACGGCATAGCTACGCTGCAGCGATTCCAGTTCCAGCGTGGTGGCCGCCGCTCGCGCCTTCAGTTGCGACAGCGCCGCCTGATAGCGGCCAAGGCTGTCCTGCGTACTGGCAAGCTCGCCGGATTCGGCACGCAGCTGGCGGCCACGCACGAATGCCAGCCCGGTCGCGATCAGCGCCCAGAGTGCGAATGCAGGCACCAGGTAGATCAGGATGCCCATGGGGATTCCTCGAAACGTTGCATATCTTGTCGGCCTGCAACGCGCAGACTTGAGGCTGATCCCCGGCGCATGCCCCGATCCGGGACATCGTGCCCAGACACGGCAACTGCATGGTGCCGGCGCACAGCATCTGATGTGGCCAATGGCAGCCGTAAGAGGCCCGACAGCGGGCCCTTGCGGGGGACCGCGGAAGGCATGAACAAGGCTGCGGGCGGGAGCGGCCCGGATGCTGCAGCGGTGCCCCCAAAGCGTGGCGCTGTTCGGCCGGGTCAGCGAAGAATGCCAGGCAAATCCAGCCCTTTTTCCTTCGCGCAATCGGTTGCAATGGCGTAACCGGCATCGGCGTGGCGCATCACCCCGGTGGCCGGGTCGTTCCAGAGCACGCGTTCGATGCGCCTGTCGGCGGCCTCGCTGCCGTCGCAGACGATGACCATGCCGGCGTGCTGCGAAAAGCCCATGCCGACGCCGCCGCCGTGATGCAGCGACACCCAGGTGGCGCCGCTGGCGGTGTTGAGCAGGGCATTGAGCAGCGGCCAGTCGGAGACCGCGTCCGAGCCGTCGGCCATCGCTTCGGTTTCGCGATTGGGCGAGGCCACGCTGCCCGAATCCAGATGGTCGCGGCCGATCACCACCGGCGCCTTCAGCTCGCCGCTGCGCACCATGGCGTTGAAGGCCAGGCCCAGCCGGTGGCGATCGCCCAGGCCCACCCAGCAGATGCGCGCGGGCAGGCCCTGGAAGGCGATCTTTTCGGCGGCCATGTCGAGCCAGCGATGCAGGTGCGCATCGTCGGGGATGAGCTCCTTGACCTTGGCGTCGGTCTTGGCGATGTCGTCCGGGTCGCCGCTGAGCGCAACCCAGCGGAACGGGCCAATGCCGCGACAGAACAGCGGGCGGATGTAGGCGGGCACGAAGCCGGGGAAATCGAATGCATTGTCGATGCCGGCTTCCAGCGCCATCTGGCGCAGGTTGTTGCCGTAATCCACGGTAGGCACGCCCAGCGCGTGGAAAGTGAGCATGGCGCGGATGTGGTTGGCCATCGAATCGCGCGCAGCGGCTTCCACTTCCTTGGGCGCGCTCACGCGCTTTGCATCCCAGTCTTCCACGCTCCAGCCCTGCGGCAGGTAGCCGTTGACCGGGTCGTGTGCAGAAGTCTGGTCGGTCAACAGATCCGGCTTGATCCCGCGCAGCAGCAGTTCGTCCAGCACGTCGGCGACATTGCCGAGCAGGCCGACCGACAGCGGTTTTTTCGCGGTGCACGACTCCTCGATCAGGCGCAGCGCCTCGTCCAGAGAGTCGGTCCACGTATCCAGATACCCGGTACGCAGGCGCATGTCGATGCTGGAGCGGCGGCACTCCACCGCCAGGCACGAGGCGCCGGCCATTACCGCCGCCAGCGGCTGCGCGCCGCCCATGCCGCCGAGACCGCCGGTAAACAGCCACTTGCCGGCCAGATTGCCGGCGTAGTGCTGGCGGCCCATTTCCACGAAGGTTTCGTAGGTGCCCTGCACGATGCCTTGCGCGCCGATGTAGATCCAGCTGCCGGCGGTCATCTGGCCGTACATGGCCAGGCCCTTTTGATCGAGTTCGTTGAAGTGGTCCCAGTTGGCCCAGCGCGGCACCAGGTTGGAGTTGGCGATCAGCACGCGCGGCGCATCGGCATGGGTGCGGAACACGCCCACCGGTTTGCCGGACTGCACCAGCAAGGTTTGGTCCTCGTCCAGCCGCGTGAGCGCAGCGACGATGGCGTCGAAGGATTCCCAGTCGCGCGCGGCGCGGCCGATACCGCCGTAGACCACCAGTTCCTGCGGGCGCTCGGCCACGTCCGGGTCCAGGTTGTTCATCAACATGCGCAGCGGCGCTTCGGTGAGCCAGCTCTTGGCGGTGAGCGTGGTGCCGGTGGCGGCGCGGATGACGCGGGTTGCATCGTGATGGGTCATGCCGGGTTCCTTGCAATCAGCGGTTGGCCGCAGGCGGCGCGGTGTCGGAGGAGGGCGCATTGGCGAAGTGCAGGCAGGCCTGCAGCACGTGGCGCAGTACCGCGCGCAGCACCACGGCGTGTACCGGCTGCCACGGCGTTGGCCAGTTTTCGGGCGTGAGGCTGTCGGGCTCGCGCATGTAGCCGCGACAGGCCAGTTCCATCTGCAAGGTGTGCACGCCATGCGCGGGCTGCGCGTAGTGGCGGGTGATCCAGCCGCCCTTGAAGCGGCCGTTGCGCACCGTGCTGGAGCCGCTGCTGCGGCACAGGCGCTCCACCGCATCGACCAGGCGCCGGTCGCAGCTGCGGTCCTCGTTGCTGCCGATATTGAATTGCGGCAATTCGCCATCGAACAGATGCGGGATGAACGAGCGGATCGAATGTGCGTCGTAGACCACGATCTTCGCGTGCTGCGCGCGCAGGCGCGTAATTTCCCCGGCAAGCGCGGCGTGGTACGGGTCGAACCAGCGCGTGCGACGCAACGCGATCTGCGCCTGATCCGGTGCCGCACCATCGGCATACAGCGGCTGATCGTCGAAGGTGGTGAGCGGGCACAGACCGGTGGTGTTCTGGCCCGGATACAGCGAGGCCCCGCTCGGGTCGCGATTGACGTCGATGACCGAGCGCGAGATGGCAGTCCGCAGCGTGGTGGCGCCCAGCGCCTGTGCGAAGTCGTAAAGATGGTGTACCCACCAATCGGTATCGCGGCGCGCCAGCCACGGCGACACGAACTGGTCGGCCACGTCCTCCGGTAACTCGGTGCCGGTATGCGGAAAACTGACGATCAACGGCGCGTCGCCGCGGTGCAGTTCCAGCCAGTCGGGCAGGGCGTTCATCGCTGCGCTCCATGCACGCGTGCTGCGTGCGTGCGGCATGCGTTGCGCAGCTGGGCGTTGCGGATGCCTCGCGTGCGCGGCACGGCGTCATCGCAAGTGCGTATGCTTGGAGAGATCGCGAAAGACTGCAGTTGCGGCCGCGTCGAGGCAGGTATCGACGCGCTGCATAAGCGCTGCCCACTCATATGTCCTGCTCCACACCCGGCAACGGGATCGCCACTGCCTGCGCCAGCGCGCCCGAGCGCACCAATGCGCTGGCAGCCAGCATGTCCGGATGAAAGTAGCGGTCGTCCTGCAGTGTCGGCACCTGCGCGCGCAACAGGGCACGCGCCGCTTCCAGCGCAGTGCTGGAGCGCAGTGGCGCATGGAAATCGCAGCCCTGCACGGCGGCCAGCAGCTCGATGCCGATGACGTTGGCGGCGTTCTCGGCCATCGCCAGCAAGCGGCGCGCACCGTGCGCAGCCATCGACACGTGATCTTCCTGATTGGCCGAAGTCGGAATCGAGTCGACACTGGCCGGATACGCGCGCTGCTTGTTTTCCGACACCAGCGCGGCGGCGGTCACCTGCGGAATCATGAAGCCGGAGTTCAGGCCCGGGCGCGGGGTGAGAAAGGCGGGCAGGCCGGACAGTGCCGGGTCGACCAGCATCGCGGTGCGGCGTTCGCTGATCGAGCCGATTTCGCAGACCGCCATCGCCAGCATGTCCGCGGCGAAGGCGACCGGCTCGGCGTGGAAGTTGCCGCCAGACAGCGCTTCACCGGTGTCGCTGAAGACCAGTGGGTTATCGGACACGCCATTGGCTTCGATCTGCAGGGTGCGCGCGGCCTGACGCATCACATCCAGCGCCGCCCCCATCACCTGCGGCTGGCAGCGCAGGCAGTACGGGTCCTGCACGCGCACATCGCCCAGCCGATGCGATTCGCGAATGGCCGAATCGGCCATCAGGGCGCGCAATGCGGCAGCAGTGGCGATCTGCCCGGGCTGCCCGCGCAAGGCATGAATGCGCGCATCGAAGGGCGTATCCGAGCCCTTGGCCGCTTCCACCGACAACGCGCCGGTGACCAGCGCGGCCTGCAGGACGGTTTCGATCTCGAACAGACCGGCCAGGGCGCAGGCGGTGGAAAACTGGGTGCCGTTGAGCAGGGCCAACCCTTCCTTTGCGCCCAGCACGCGCGGCTGCAGCTGCGCATGTGCAAGCGCGTCGGCAGCAGGCAGTCGCTGCGCGCCGACGAAGGCTTCGCCAACGCCGATCATCACCGCGGCCAGATGCGACAGCGGTGCCAGGTCGCCGGAAGCGCCCACCGAGCCCTGGCACGGCACCACCGGGGTGATGCCGGCGCGCAGCATCGCTTCCAGCAACGCCAGCGTGCCCGGCTGCACGCCGGACGCGCCCTGGGCCAGGCTGGTGAGCTTGAGCGCCATCATCAGCCGCACCACCGGTACCGGCGTGGGCTCGCCCACACCTGCCGCGTGCGAGAGCACGATATTGCGCTGCAGGGTCTGCAGATCCTCGCGCTCGATACGCACGCTGGCCAGCTTGCCGAAGCCGGTGTTGACGCCATACACCGGCTCGCCACGCGCCACGATGGCCTCCACCGTTTGCGCGCTGCGCAGCACCGCGGCAGCGCATGCATCGTCCAACGCGACGTCGGCACCGCGATACAGCGCACGCCATTGCGCCAGCGTGACCTGGCCGGGTTGCAAGACAACAGAAACACTCATGACGACTCCGGATTCAGCACAGATGCCCGCGCCAGACGCGGGCATGAAGAGGATTGAAGCCCATGCGGTAGACCAGGTCGGCCGGCGCATCGATGTTCCAGATCGCCAGGTCGCAGTCCATGCCGGCGCGCAACTGGCCCAGGCGCTCGCTGCGGCCAAGCGCCCGCGCAGCCTCGCGGGTGAACCCGGCGATGCATTCGTCCACGGTCATGCGGAACAACGTCGCCGCCATGTTCATCGCCAGCAGCGGGCTGGTCAGCGGCGAGGTGCCCGGGTTGCAGTCGGTGGCCAGCGCCAGCGGCACGCCGGCCGTGCGCAGCGCGGCAATCGGTGGCAGTTGGGTATCGCGGGTGAAGTAGAACGCGCCTGGCAGCAGCACTGCCACGGTGCCGGCAGCGGCCATCGCCGCAATGCCCGCCTGGTCCAGGTACTCGATGTGATCGGCCGACAACGCGCCGTAGCGTGCGGCCAGTTCGGCGCCGTGCTGGTTGCTCAATTGTTCGGCGTGGATCTTGATGCGCAAACCATGCGCTTGCGCCGCAACGAAGACTTTTTCGGCCTGCGCCTGCGAGAACGCCAGATGCTCGCAGAACACGTCCACGGCCTCGGCAAGCCCTTGCGTGGCGATCGCCGGAATCATCTGCGTGCAGACCTGGTCGATGTAGTGCTGCGCCTGCCCACCAGGCGGCACGGCATGCGCGCCCAGGAAGGTAGGCACCACTTCCACCTTGCGCAGCGCGGCGAGTTGGCGCGCCACGCGCAGCTGCTTGACTTCATCGTCCAGCGTGAGCCCGTAGCCGGATTTGATTTCCAGCGTGGTGACGCCTTCGCCAAGCATCGCATCCAGGCGCGGCAGGCTGGCGGCCAGCAACGCCGCATCGTCGGCGGCGCGGGTGGCGCGCACCGTCGCCACGATGCCGCCGCCGGCTGCGGCGATGTCGGCATAGCTGGCGCCGCGCAGGCGTTGCTCGAACTCATTGGCACGGTTGCCGGCGTACACCAGGTGCGTGTGGCAATCGATCAGGCCGGGGCTGATCCAGCGGCGCCGGCAGTCGTGCGCACTGTCGGGCTGCAGCGCTGGGGCCTGTGCGGCCGCGCCGGCGTAGACGATATGGCCGTGCCGGCAGGCGACGATGCCATCGTCCACGATGCCCAGGCCGCCATCGGCCGCATCCAGGGTCATCAGTTGCGCGTTGTGCCACAGAACGTCGCAATGCATGGCGCAGGCTCGTGGTGTCTGATATGTATATACAATAAGTTCGGCGATCGAGGGTGTCCAGTGGCAGACCAACAGACGCAGGTGTTCTGGGCAGCCCGGGCATTGTTGCCCGACGGCTGGGCGAGCAAGGTGCGGGTCGCGGCAGAGCAGGGCCGCATCGTTTCGGTGGAGGCCAATGCGGCTGCTGCGATTACCGACACGCGCTGCGACGTGCTGTTGCCTGGCTTGGGGAATCTGCACAGCCATGCCTTCCAGCGCGGCATGGCGGGGTTGACCGAAGTCGGCGGGCGCAGCGGCGACAGCTTCTGGAGCTGGCGCGAGCTGATGTACCGCTTCGTCGACCGGCTCGACCCGGACAGCCTGCAGGCAATCGCCGAGCAGGCATATGTTGAAATGCTCGAAAGCGGCTTCACCCGGGTCGGCGAATTCCATTACCTGCATCACGCGGCCAGCGGTGCGCCGTATGCGCAGCCCGGCGAAATGTCCGAGCGCATTGCCGCCGCTGCCGCCAACACCGGCATCGGGCTCAGCCTGTTGCCGGTGTTCTATGCGCACTCGGATTTCGGTGGTGCCACCCCCAGCCCGGCGCAACGCCGTCTGATTCACGACATTGACGGCTTCGCGCGCTTGCTGGACGACTGCAGACACAGCCTGAAAGCGCTGCCGGACGCGGTACTCGGGCTGGCGCCGCACAGCCTGCGCGCGGTCACTCCGCAGCAACTGGCAGCGCTGGTGCCGCTTACCGATGGCCCCATCCACATCCATATCGCCGAGCAGCAGCGTGAAGTGGATGCCTGCCTGGCCTGGTCCAAGCAGCGCCCGGTGCAGTGGCTGTTGGCCAACGCGCCGGTGGATGCGCGCTGGTGCCTGGTACACGCCACGCACGTGGATGCACACGAACTGCAGGCAATTGTCGCCAGCGGCGCGGTCGTCGGTCTGTGCCCGATCACCGAGGCGAATCTGGGCGATGGCGTGTTCCCGATGCAGGCCTTCGCTGCTGCGGGCGGGCGTTTTGGCGTGGGCTCGGATTCGAATGTGCTGATCGATGCAGCCGAAGAACTGCGCCTGCTCGAATACGGCCAGCGCCTGACGCTGCAGGCACGCAATGTCGTGGCGCAGGGGCCCGTGTCGAGCGGACGCTGGCTCTACGATCAGGCCGGCATGGGAGCCGCGCAGGCGCTGGGCCTCGCGCAGACCGGCATCCGCGCCGGCGCAGCAGCCGATCTGATCGAACTGGACACCGCGCATCCGGCCCTGCTGGCGCGCAGCGACGACGCCTTGCTGGACAGCTGGCTGTTCGCCGCGCGTGGCACCGCGGTGCGCAACGTCTGGCGCGTCGGGCGCTGGGTGGTGCGCGAGGGGCAGCATGTCGACCGCGCCCGTATCGCCGCACGGTTTGCCGCGGTGTTGCGCAGCCTGCTGGGCCAGTGACATTGCTCATCGCACGGTGGCGAGAGTGGTCAGGTGGCTGCCCAACGGCGCGCAGGAGTCGTGGTGTACGCTTTGCACCTGCCGATGACGGGCCCCGGCCGCAACCGCCAGTGGCTGCGCCTGAACCGCTCCAAGCGGATGCGCGCGCAGTGCTGCTCCTGGAGCCACCGCAGACGCAGCTGCGTCGCCGGAGCAGGTGCATGCAGTGCGCTCGTCCATGCAGCGTGCATGGTGCATGCCGCAGCCTGCAGCTGGCGCACGCTGCCGACCATGCGGCATGCCGATTGAATAGCCGCTCTTTTCGGAGACCCGCGCTTTGACCGCCACCACCACCATCGTGCCTGGCACCTTGCATCAGCGCATCCGCCAGGATCTGGAACAACGCATCCATAGCGGCGACTGGCCGCCAGGGCACCGCGTGCCGCCCGAGCACGAGTTGATGGCGCAGTACGGTTGCTCGCGCATGACGGTGAACAAGGTGCTCGGCTTGCTGGCCGATGCCGGCATGATCGAACGCCGCCGCCGTACTGGTTCGTTCGTGGCACGGCAGCACCCGCATCTGGAACAGGTGGCGCTCTCGATCCCGGACATCGAAGTGGAAATGACCACGCGCGGCCATGCGTACCGGTTCTCTTTGTTGTCGCGGCAGCTGCGCAACGTGCGGCAGCGCGTGCCGCAGGAACGTGCGCTGGGCAGCACCGGCAAGGTGCTGGAATTGCAGAGCGTGCACCTGGCCGACGGCCGCCCGTTTGCGCTGGAGCACCGCGTGATCGACATCAACACCGTGCCCGACGCATTGGACCAGCCGTTCACGGAGGTGGCGCCGGGCAGCTGGTTATTGCGCAACGTGCCATGGACGCGTGCCGAGCACCGCATCAGCGCTGCCAGTGCCGACGCCGCGCAGGCCGAGCAGCTCCAGGCGGACGACGGCGCGGCCTGCCTGGTGATCGACCGCCACACCTGGCGCGGCGAGCTGCCGGTCACCTACGTGCGCCAGATGTTTCTAGGCGGTTCGTACGATCTGGTGGCACGGTTCGCGCCGGGACTGCGCTGAGATGATGTCGGCAGGCGACGGGCGCGGTACCGCAGCGCTCAAGTCGCCAGGGGCTCGCTGAACGGTACCGGCCGTGTTGCAGTCGCTGCACGCCGGGAAGGCGGCGATTGTGTGTTCACGATCAGGTGCCCGGCTGGGCAGGCAGGCGACGCGGCACGACGACAGCAGCCAATGCCCCAGGATCAAATCGTGCTGCACTGACGCCAGCGCACCGGCTCGGCGGTGCCCGGGCGCGGGTTGAGTTGCACGCGCACCGTGCGCAGGTACGGGTAGCGTTGCAGCTCGCGGCAAATCAGCGGCCATGCCGCGCTGTCTTCCACCGTCCGATCCACTACCAGGGTTGCCTGGGTCAGCCAGATGCCACGCACCAGCCCCGGTGTCTGCGCCAACGCCTTGGAAACCTCGCGCTGATAGCCTTGGATGGTGGCTGCATCCGGTTCTGCGCCGGCTGCCGGCGCGGCCGGGGCCACTGCAGTAGGTGACGGGCCCGGCTGGGCGGTACTGGCGGAGGGCGTGGGCGGTGCGACCACGCGGGCCGGTGCGGGAATCGGTGCAGACGCCGCAGCGGGCGGTGTGGCCCGCGTCGGAGCCGGCGGGCGCAGCGCCGGCACCGCCATGACGGCCAGCGTCGCCAGCGCGGCGCCGGCGATGATGCTATGGCGGATCGCGCGGCGGCGCGCCGCACCAACCACGCCGGCTTCCACATCGCCAGGCAGATAGGGTTTGAGCAGCGGCCACAGACGCACACCGTCCAGCACTTCGATCGATTGTTTCTCCGCGGCGGCGATACCTTCGCGCTCCATGCGGCCTTCGGTCACCATCACGCCGCCGTTTGCACCAGCCAGCCGTGCCATCGCGCCCAGCTCGTTCACCGCCGCCACGCCGATGCGATAACCGCGCCCGTGCTTGCAGGCCACCAACCGGGTGCCATGCTCGGTCTGCATCATGAAGTCGGCGGTGGGCAGGCCATCCTGCGGCAGCTGGGTGGGCTGCCATCCGCGTTGATCCTGCAGGACGCGCAGCACCACGGCGGAAAAATCGCGCCAGTGCATGATGGCCAGCGCACGGACGCCTTCATGCACTTCATTGGCGCGTCGTCGTACCAGCCACAGGTAGGCAGACACCGCCAGCCAGAGCAGCAGTGCGGCCAAGGGCGCCAGAATCCAGGAAGGCATGAGCATCAAGCAATGGCGCGTATAACGAATCGTGCGTGTAGAAGAATCCTTCGCGAAAGATTCGTCAATGGATCGTGCGCGGTGATATCGCGAGCCGTGATCCAGATAGCGAAAGACCCGCCAGTCCGAAGCCGTGAGGGGAGGGGAGCAAACGGACTTCGTAACGCAGGACTGGCGGGTCGTTCCCGATTGTCCAAAAAATCATGTTGCTTTGCAACATCGGGCCGGAAGAGCTGCGTTTTGGCGCTAAGCCACTGATTCAAAAAGGCTGCGCAGAGCCAAATCGCACGTCAGCGACGCTGCATCCTCACGCCGGTCCATCGCCAACGCGCGGCTGCGGATTAGCCAATACACCACCCACGGTGAGTTGCACCCATCGGCGCGGGTAGCACCAGCCGATGACACCGCTCGAGGTGGCTGGGGGCGCCGCGCTTGGCCGGCGTGCAGAAACGTAGTGCGCAGCTGCACTCGGGCATCACTCCCTTCACCATCTCGGGCAACAACCGCGCCGTCACATGACAGCGCGGCTGCTTTCACTGTTGCGCTCATTCCGGGTCGAACGCACCGGGATTGCTGGACGACGATGCCGCCCCGGCACCCGCGCCGCCGGCAGCGGTCGTCTCGCTGGCCGCCTGCGCCGCCTGGTTAGCGGTACGGTTGGCACGCTTGGTGGCCGCGGTATTTGCGCGGACCTGGGCCTTCAGCGATTCGACCTCGCGCCGCAGGTTTTCCAATTCTTCCTGCTCGGGAATGTTGAGCGTGCGCAGCACGCCCTTCACGCGTTCGTCGAAGGCCTTGCCCAGTCTGTCCCAGCCGCGCACCGCGGTATCGCGTGCCTGCTCGAACTGGGTTTCCACCTCTTCGCGCAATTCATCGACGCTCTCGGCCGCCCTGCGCTGGCCGGTGCGCTCATAGGCGGCGCCTTCGCGCACCAACGAATCGAACAGCTTGCTGCCTTCGTTCTGCACGCGCCCGAGCGCGCCCAGGCCGGCAAGCCACACGGTCTGAGCCGATTCGCCAAGCCGGCGCGAGATCTGTTCCGCCTGCGCCTGGAAGCCCTGGGCCGCGTTACCGCGGTTACCGTTCTGATCGTATCCGGTCGTCATGCGATGCTCCTGTAGGTTGCCAACGTGACATTGCGTTCACCCTAGTGCCGACCCTGCATCGGGCAGGTGAAGCACTGCCCGATCAGGCGTGCCGAAAGCATCTACCCGCAAGCGCCCGAGCAGGTGACTTGACGCTGAAGCAGCGCAGCGCCAATCGCGCGATCAGGCCAGTTTTTCGGCCAGCAAGCGCCGGATTTCCGATTCCACCATCGGCTGCACCGCCGACAGCAAAAAGCCGAGTTCGGCGGTGACGTGCACTTGTTGCGGCAACAGCGCGATTGCTCCGTCCACGCCGGCACGTGCGATGCGCAAAGTGTCGCCTTCCCAATGCGACGCGACGCCATAGCGATCGGTCAGCTTGCGCGCCGCCTCGTCGATGGCCGCGCGGGCCTGGGCCGGCGTCAAGGAATGGTCGTGGCGGATATCGATGCTGGACATGGGTGCGATGGGTCATGCGAAAAGTGAGGGCGCATTGTGCGCATGCCAGGCCCCGGCTCCAAGTGCGGCCGTATGTGGCCTTGCTGTCCGTGCCGCAAACACAGGTCTGCAAGCTGCGCTGCCGCCTGCTCAGCCGACGGCAGCGCGATCCTGGCGCGCCCGCGGCAGCGATCCAGCACGGCTCCGATCACCACCGATGGCCGCGCATGGGGGCAAACCTGCTAGGCTGCGGCGGGTGCGCGACCTGCAAGTTCATTTCACCCACCGGCAGCAGCCGGATCATTCCCTCAAGCCCGGCGTCCACCGGATCGTCCGTCATGCCTCCGGCAGCGTGCGGGTGGTCGGCGATGCGCAGGGCGCGTTGCTGTTGGCGCAGTTCTGCCTGGACCAACGCGGCCTGTGGCTGCAGGTAGCCAGCGGCATTCGCGGTATCCACGTCAATGGGCGCCCCGTGCGTCGCATGGCGCTGCTACGGGCGGGCGATGCGATCTATGCCGATGGCGTGGAAATGCTGCTGCGCAGTGCCCCGTCCAGTGCGCCGGCCAACGATATCCACGACGACACGGCCAACCTCGGCGAGGTCTGCCTGTTGTTGCGCGGCATCGGCGGGCGCCATCACGGTCGCAGTTTCACCCTGGATCGCGCGCGTCTGGTCGGCAGCGATGCCGCCGCCGATATCGTCATCGACGACCCGGCATTTGCGGCGCAGCACGCCCGTCTGGAACGACACGGCGACCGTGTGCTGATCCGCGATCTGGGTTCGGAAGAGGGGAGCTGGATCAATGGCGTCCAGGTGCGCGACGGCTGGCTGCAGGCTGGCGACCAGGTCGTCTTCGATGCGCGCCACCGTTTCGTGGTGGAAGTGCCGAGGACGCACCACGGCACCACCTGGGATCTGCCCGATACCGAACCCCCGCCGCCGCCGCGTGCGGTTGCAGAGCCGACGCGCGCACCGGTGAAGGTGGCCCGCTGGCCCTGGTTGCTGCTTAGCGCGGTGTTGCTGGCGGCGGCGTTGAGCGCCTTGCTATGGTTCGGCGCGCGCTGAGTTTCTTCCAGACGCGCCAGCTCAGCAATACCGCAAGAATGCCGGCGTACAGGGCCGGCTCGCGGATATCGGATTTCACCAGCCACCAGAAATGCAGCACCGCCAGCAGGCCGATCGGATAGATCAGCGTGTGCAGGCGGCCCCAGTTGCGCTTGAGCCGACGCATCCACCCCTGGGTGGAGGTGATCGCCAGCGGCATCAGCAACAACCACGCCGCAAACCCCACCGTGATGTACGGGCGTTTGAGGATCTCCTCGAAAATCTGCGTCCAGAAGCCGCGCAGGTCCAGCGTGAGGTAAGCCGCCAGATGCACGCTGGCGTAGAAGAACGCGTACAGGCCCAGCATGCGGCGGAAGCGGATCACCACGGCCTGCCCGGTGAGTTGGCGCAACGGCGTGATCGCCAGGGTGATCAGCAAGAAACGCAGCGCCCACAGCCCGGTGCGGTGTTCGATCTCGGCCACCGGGTCGGCGCCCAGCGCGTCGCTGCCGCCTTGCCACACCTGCCAGAATTGCCAGCCGAGCAGGGCGATCGGCGCCAGCGCGGCGGCATGCACCAGCGTCTTGGCAGCAATCACGGAAGTGGATGTCTTGGCCATGCGATCTCGAAGAAGGAAACGATGCTGAAGCGTAGGAGCGCACCCGGGCGCGACTGGCTTTGGTGGTCATGCCCGTCGCGCCCGGGTGCGCTCCTACGCCGGGTCGATGCCAGATTGTGTGTTGCCTAGAACCACTTTTTCAGATCCATGCCTGCATACAGCGAAGCGACCTGATCGGCATATCCGTTGAAGGGCTTTGTGGCGATGCGCTCGGCAAACAGCTTGCTGGCGGTGCCGGCGATGCGGCGTTCGGTCTTCTGGCTCCAGCGCGGGTGGTCCACTGCCGGGTTGACGTTGGAAAAGAAGCCGTATTCGGACGGTTGCAGATCGTGCCACGCGGTCTCGGGCATTTTTTCGACGAAACGGATTTCCACGATCGATTTGATGCTCTTGAAGCCGTACTTCCACGGCACCACCAGGCGCAACGGCGCGCCGTTCTGCTGCGGCAGCGGCTTGCCGTACAGGCCGGTGGCCAGCAGGGTCAGCGGATGCATCGCCTCGTCGATGCGCAAGCCTTCGCGGTACGGCCAGTTGATCGAGCGGTAGCGTACGCCCGGCATCTGCTGCGGGTCGGCCAGGGTGGTGAATGCCACGTACTTGGCCTTGGAGGTCGGCGCGAAGCGCTTGAGTACCTCGCCCAGCGGCACGCCCGTCCACGGGATCACCATCGACCAGCCTTCCACGCAGCGCAGCCGGTAGATGCGTTCTTCCGGCGCGATGCCCTTGAGCAGCTCATCCAGCGACAGGCTGCCGGGCTTCTCGCATTCGCCGCCCACCTTCACCGTCCAAGGCGACAGCTTCAGGGTCTTGGCCGCCTTGGACGGATCGGTCTTGTCGGTCCCGAACTCGTAGAAGTTGTTGTAGCTGGTGACGTCTTCCAGCCGGGTCAGTTCCTCGGCCGTGCGAAATCCGCTGCGCGCCTGCGCCGGCGTCACCACGGTCTTGGGAGGCGGGGGCGGGTCGGCTTCGGCACATCCGGCCACGCCCAGCGCGGGGGTCAACGCAAATAACTGCAGCAGCCGGCGGCGGTCGCGGTAAACGGCCTCATCGGTGATCTCGCTGGACGGCAAGTTGAAAGCATCGCGAAACGACATGGCAGGCTCCGGCAGTGGCTGCAGCGTGAGAGTAACGAACCAAGACAAAAGTTCGCCTGGGCACATGCCTACGTTACGTCAGGCTCAGTCAAAAGGATGCAGCTGCAACTTTTTTGTCCGCTGCCAAGCCCGATGCGCTGCGGCATACTAGAAGGCTAGCTCGACCAAGGTGTGCCATGACACGCGCGTTCAATTTCAGTGCCGGCCCTGCGACATTGCCGGAATCGGTCCTGCGGCAGGCGCAGGCAGAGATGGTCGAGTGGAACGGCGTCGGCGCCTCGATCGTGGAAATCAGCCACCGCAGCGCCGATTTCATGGCGGTGGCCGCTGCCGCCGAAGCCGATCTGCGCAGTTTGTTGTCGATTCCCGACGACTATGCGGTGCTGTTCACCGCCGGTGGCGCCACCACCATCCAGGCGCTGCTGCCGCTGAACTTTGCCGCGCCCGGCCAGGCGGCCGACTACGTGATCACCGGGCATTGGGGCAAGACCGCGATCAAGCAGGCGGCCATGTCTGTGGATGCGCGCATCGCCGCCGACGCGCAGGCCGATGGCTTTGTCGACATTCCCCCGGCGGCCAGCTGGACCTTGTCGCCGCATTCGGCCTACGTGCACATCACCGCCAACGAAACCATCCATGGCGTCGAATTTCGCGACACGCCGGACGTGGGCACGTTGCCGTTGTTTGCCGACTTCAGTTCGTCGATCGCCTCCGAGCCGCTGGATATCTCGCGCTACGGCCTGATCTACGCCGGCGCACAGAAGAATCTTGGCCCGGTGGGCATTTCGGTGGTGATCGTGCGGCGCGATCTGCTGGAGCGCGCCGGGCAACCGCGTGCGGACATCTTCAATTACGCCTCGCATGCCGCGCGCGATTCGATGCTCAACACGCCGCCGACCTGGAACTGGTACGTGCTCGGGCTGACCGTGAAGTGGATGCTGGAACAGGGCGGGGTGCAGGAGTTTGCGCGCCGCAATGCCGAGAAGGCCGCGCTGGTGTATGGCGCCATCGATGGCTCCGGCGGCTTCTATCGCAACCTGATCAAACCGGCAGTGCGTTCGCGCATGAACATCCCGTTCTTTCTGCCGGACGAGCAGCTGGATGCGCTGTTCGTCAGCGAATCCAAGGCAGCCGGGCTGCTCGCGTTGAAGGGGCACAAGGCAGTCGGTGGCATTCGGGCGTCGCTGTACAACGCGATGCCGGTGGCCGGCGCGCAAGCGCTGGCCGCGTTCATGCACGACTTCCAGCAGCGTCACGGCTGAGTCTTCATCTACCCGCGGCGTCTGCCGCGCAGGCGCATGCGCTGACAGCGCACATGCGTCGCCATTTTTTAGGAATGCCCAGCGATGGCCCCCAAGTCCGACAAGCCCACGGCCGCCACAGGCGGCAAGAAAAAGCCGACCAAGACATCGGTGCGTGCTTCAGACAGCAAACCTGCAAACACGCCGGCTGAAAAGGCCGCGATCAAGACCGCCGCGCCGGTGCTGGCCGATGTGCGTGCCAAGATCGACGAGATCGACCGCAACATCCAGGCGCTGATTGCCGAGCGCGCCAACTTTGCGCATCAGGTCGGCAAGGCCAAGGGCAAGCTTGCGGCAGCGGTGGATTACTACCGTCCCGAGCGCGAGGCGCAGGTGCTGCGCATGGTGGTGGACCGCAACGAAGGCCCGCTCAGCGACGAAGTGCTGGTGCACGTCTACCGCGAAATCATGTCGGCGTGCCTGGCCCAGCAGGAGCCGCTGAAGATCGGTTACCTCGGCCCGGAAGGCACCTTCAGCCAGCAGGCGGTACTCAAGCATTTCGGCCGCTCGGCGGTGGGGTTGCCGATGGCGACCATCGAAGAAGTGTTCCAGGAAGTGGAAGCCGGCAACGCCGATTTCGGCGTGGTGCCGGTGGAAAATTCGGGGCAGGGCACCATCCAGGTCACCCTGGACATGTTCCTGACCTCCAACCTGAAAATCTGCGGCGAAGTCGAGCTGCGCGTGCATCAGTACCTGCTTTCGCGCAACGGCCGGCTGGAAGATATCGAACGCATCTACGCGCATTCGCAATCGTTCGCGCAGACCGCAGGTTGGTTGCGCTCGCATCTGCCCAAGGTGGAAAAGATCGCGGTGTCCAGCAACGCCGAAGGCGCACGCCGCGCACGCAATGCTGAAGATGCCGCGGCCATCGGCGGCGAAAGCGCAGCGCACGTGTATGGCTTGAAGAAGGTCATCATGAAGTCGATCGAGGACGACGACGACAACACCACGCGCTTTTTGGTGATCGGGCGGCAGATCTTTCCTTCGTCCGGGCACGACCGCACGTCGGTGCTGGTGTTCATCCACGACAAGCCAGGTGCGTTGTTCGACGTGCTGAGCCCGTTCGCACGCCACGGCATCAGCATGAATCGCATCGAATCGCGGCCCTCGCATCAGGCCAAGTGGGAATACGGCTTCTTCATCGATCTGATCGGCCATGTCGAAGACGATGCGATGAAGCAGGCGCTGGCCGAACTGAAAGCGCACTCGGCACAGATCAAGGTGCTGGGTTCGTATCCGGTGGCCATTCCCTGAGCATCGAAGCTCGATACGACAATCCATGCCGGAGCGCCGCGACCTTGTATCGACGGCAGCGCCGCAACCTTCTTCAAAGCGCATCGTCAGCATTGGCGATGCCGCAGCCATCGGACCACATGCATGAGCAGCAGCACGCACCACTGGATTGCCCGTCGCGGCACCGCACTGCAGGGCAGCCTGGCCATTCCTGGCGATAAATCGGTTTCGCACCGCGCGGTCATGTTCGCCGCGCTCGCCGACGGCGTTTCGCAGATCGATGGGTTTCTCGAAGGCGAAGACACGCGTTCGACCGCTGCCATTTTCGCCAAGCTGGGCGTGCGCATCGAAACGCCGTCGGCGTCGCAGCGCATCGTGCACGGTGTGGGTGTGGATGGTCTGCAGCCGCCGGCCGAGGCGCTGGATTGCGGCAATGCCGGCACCGGGATGCGTCTGCTGGCCGGCCTGTTGGCGGCGCAGCGCTTCGACAGCGTGCTGGTGGGAGACGAGTCGTTATCCAAGCGGCCGATGCGGCGCGTGACCGGCCCGCTGGCGCAGATGGGCGCGCGGATCGAAACGCAGGACGATGGCACGCCGCCACTGCACGTGCACGGTGGGCAGGCACTGCACGGCATCGATTTCGTCTCGCCGGTTGCCAGCGCGCAGGTCAAGTCAGCGGTCTTGCTGGCCGGTCTCTATGCGCAGGGCGAGACCTCGGTGACCGAGCCGCATCCCACCCGCGACTACACCGAGCGCATGCTGTCGGCGTTCGGCGTGGAGATCGATTTTTCGCCTGGTAAGGCCCGTCTGCGCGGTGGGCAGCGTCTGCGCGCGACCGATATCGCGGTACCTGCGGATTTTTCGTCGGCTGCGTTCTTCATCGTCGCTGCCAGCATCGTTCCCGGCTCGGAGGTGGTGCTGCGCGCGGTCGGATTGAATCCACGCCGCACCGGGCTGCTGGCCGCGTTGCGCCTGATGGGCGCGGATATTGGCGAAGAAAACCACGCCGAACACGGCGGCGAGCCAGTCGCCGATCTGCGCGTGCGTTACGCGCCATTGCGCGGTGCGCAGATCCCCGAAGCGCTGGTGCCGGACATGATCGACGAGTTCCCGGCCTTGTTCGTGGCCGCGGCTGCCGCAAGCGGGCAGACCGTGGTGACCGGCGCCGCCGAACTGCGGGTCAAAGAGTCCGATCGGCTGGCGGCGATGGCCACCGGCCTGCGCACGCTTGGCGTGCAGGTTGACGAAACACCGGATGGCGCCACCATCCACGGGGGCAGCATCGGCAGCGGCGTGATCGAAAGTCATGGCGACCATCGCATTGCCATGGCGTTCGCCATCGCCGGCCAGCTGTCTACAGGTCAGGTGCAGGTGAACGATGTGGCGAATGTGGCGACCTCGTTCCCGGGGTTCGACACGCTGGCGCAGGGCGCCGGATTCGGGCTGGAAATCGCCGGGCATCGGTGACGCGTTTTCCGTTGCCGGATGGCCTGGATCTCGCCGGGTCCGGAAAGACCATGTCTTTTTGCGAGTCAGGAGCCGGGCGACGCGCCGCGACATCGCGAGCGTTGCCGTCCGTCAAGCGCCGCAGCGCTGAGCAAATCCTCAACGCTGCGCGGTGAACTCCACCGGCACCTGCACGCTGCTCACCACCGCATGGCCATCGAGCGTGGCGGGCTCGAAGCGCCACCGGCGCAAGCTCTCCATCACCACTGCATCCAGCCGAGGGTCGTCACTTCCGCTCCGGTCGACGATGGTGACATCGCTCACCCGGCCCTGCACATCCAGCTGCAAACGTGCAGTGCGGCTGCCCTGGATGCCGGCACGTGCCACGGCGGCCGGGTAGCTCGGCATGGCATTGCCAGGCAGCGGCTTGGCTTCCACGCTGCTGACCGCTGGGCGAGCAGGCTGGTGCGCCACCATCGTCATCGCACGCGGGCCATCGGTCGTCGGCAGGATCTGCCGACTCGCTGCCGGCAGCGGCCGCGTATCGGTCGCCAGTGACTCGTCGCTGTGGCGAGCCCACCACCAGCTGGGTACCACAATGAGCAGCGCCACCAGCGTTGCCCACATCCAGGGCGAAGCGCCGTCGCTCGCTGCGTTCTGCTGCCGCTCCATCGAGCGCCTGCCGTGCTGCGGCAGCGACGACGGGTGAGCGGATGAAGGATTTGAAGTGACGGACATGGCCGACCTCCTGGCGCATCTGAGGATGACGAGACCAGTCTGGTTGGCGCTACCTGAGGGGCAGCTAAGGCGGACGGCGAATGAAGCGCTCGAGCTTGCTGAAAGTTCAGCTTAGTCAAGCTGACATTGCGGCCCGGTTAAAACTGCATGCTGTTTGTGGCTGCGTGGCGTCAGCCAAGGCCTGCCCCGTCGCGCCCCCACATCGGCAAGGCAGTGACAAGCAACACGCGCGAAGGGTTAGCTGTACTTACTGCGCAGGCTTGAACTCGAACGGGATGTCCATGCTGCCGGCCACCGGCTGGCCATTGCGCTGCGCCGGGTGGAAGCGCCAGTGCCGCACCGCTTCCATGGCCGCACGGTCCAGGTCGCGCGAGCCGCTGCGCTGCACCAGGGTCACGCCACCGGGATTGCCGGCGGCATCCACGTCGACCCGCACCACCACATCGCCAGCATCGCCGCGACGCAGCGCAGCCGACGGGTAGCGGGGCGGCGGCATCTGGCCCTGGATCGGTACCGGGCGATCGCCGCCAGCGACCGGTGCGTTGACCGGCGCGGCGCTGCCAGCGGGACCTGGCGCGCCGGGTGCCGCATTTTCCGGCAGCGGCGTCGGCGCGGGCGGGGCGGGTGGCGCGGTGTCCACCAGGGTGGGGGTTTCGGCCGGCGGCTTGGCCTGCGGCATGTCGCTGGCACCGTCCTGGGCGGGCAACGGCGCCGGCAGCGGCGCAATGGTGTCGTCGGTCTGCGCGCCTGCGGTCGGCTGCGCCGGCGAGGCTTTATAGAAGTCGTCCTTGCGGCCGGTGGCCCAGACCAGCAGGAACAACAGCAGGCCGGCAGCGAAGGCGATGCCGGCGATTTTCAGCGTGTGGCGGGGCAGACGCAGAACGATATGGCGATCGGACGCAGGACGGGGCGCGGGCATAGGGCTCACCTGAAGAATCGTCGCAATTCTGGCATAGCCGTAGTGAATCGATCGCAGCAGGTGCCGGAACAGGCGATAATCTCGCGCTATTCCACTGACGCACCTATTCCGATGCTAGATCCGGCCCTGCTTCGCCAACACCCCGCCGACCTTGCCGAGCGCCTGCGCAGCACGCGCAGTTTCGATTTGAACATTGCGGAACTGGAGTTGCTGGAGAGCGAGCGCAAGCGTATCCAGGTGCGCACGCAGGAACTGCAGAGTCAGCGCAATTCCAAATCCAAGGCGATCGGGCAGGCCAAGGCCAAGGGCGAAGATGTGGCCGCGCTGATGGCCGAAGTGGCCGGGTTCGGCGATGAACTCAAGGCGTCCGAAGAGGCGCTGGATGCGATTCGCGCCAAGCTCGAGGGTATCGCGCTTGGCCTGCCCAACCTGCCGGCCGAGGATGTGCCGCTTGGCAAGGACGAAAGCGAGAACGTGGAGCAATCGCGCTGGGGCACGCCGCGTCAATTCGATTTCGCCGTCAAGGACCATGTGGAACTGGGTGCGCCGCACGGTTGGCTGGATGGCGAGACGGCAGCCAAATTGTCGGGCGCGCGGTTCACCGTGCTGCGTGGCCCGGTCGCGCGTCTGCACCGTGCCTTGGCGCAATTCATGCTGGACCTGCATGTGGGCGAGCACGGTTACGAAGAAACCAACGTGCCGCTGCTGGTCAATGCCGATTCGATGCGCGGCACCGGTCAGCTGCCGAAATTCGAAGACGATTTGTTCCAGACCGAAGTGGGCGAGTCGCGCCGTTACCTGATCCCCACCTCCGAAGTGCCGCTGACCAATATCGTGCGCGATGAGATCATCGACGCCGAGCGCCTGCCATTGCGCATGACCGCGCATTCGATGTGTTTCCGCGCCGAAGCCGGCAGTGGTGGCCGCGATACGCGCGGCATGATCCGCCAGCACCAGTTCGAAAAGGTGGAGCTGGTGACCGCCTGCGCGCCGGAAGACAGTGACGCCGAGCATCAGCGCATGACGCGCTGCGCCGAAGTGGTGCTGGAACAACTCGGCCTGCCGTATCGCAAGGTGCTGCTGTGCACCGGCGACATGGGGTTTTCCGCGATCAAGACCTACGATCTTGAGGTATGGCTGCCTTCGCAGAACACCTATCGCGAAATTTCGTCCTGTTCCAATTGCGGCGATTTCCAGGCGCGGCGCATGCAGGCGCGCTGGCGCAACCCGGTCAGCGGCAAGCCGGAGTTGCTGCACACGCTCAACGGCTCCGGCACTGCCGTGGGCCGCGCGATGATTGCGGTGATGGAGAACTACCAGAACGCCGATGGCTCGATCGATGTGCCGCAGGTGCTGCGTCCGTACATGGGCGGGCTCGAGCGGATCGGCTGAGTGCGGGTAAACAGGAGGACGGCGCTCACAACCAGGCGGCGCGGGCGGCGTTCGGTGCGCATATCGCTTCGGGCGCTGCGGTTGCCCGGTTAGATCGACACTTGTCAGACGCGTGCTCGCTACGCTTGGCAGCTTCCACACATGCGAGTGTCGAATGGAGTCTGCGATGTCTGGCGCACATGGTGCGAGGGCGTTTGAGCGCGAGCTTCTTTGCTATTGGAAATCGACACAAGAAAACGGGACCAGCGGTGGTCCCGTTTTTCGCTATGGCAACTCGCAGTCATGACGACCTTTCAACGCGTCAACCCGTCACGCCGCAGGCTTACGCGCTCACAGCAGCCTCTTCTTCCTCACCCAGCCCGGCCAGCGCCGAGGCCAGCGCATCGGCGCGATGCTGCGGCGAATACGCCACACCCTCTGCGCGCACGAAGCTGATGTCGTCGATGCCCAGGAAGCCCAACACCTGGCGCAGATACGGCTCCTGAAAATCGTTCGTCGGATCGGCATACAAGCCACCACGCGCGCTGGCGATGATGACGCGCTTGCCGCCGGCCAGGCCTTCCGCACCATTGGCGGTGTACTGGAAGGTGCGCCCGGCAACTGCAATGCGATCGATCCAGGCCTTGAGCGTGGAGGGGATGGCGAAGTTGTACATCGGTGCGCCAATCACGATGACATCGGCCTGCAGGAACTGCTGCATCACCGCTTCGGCGGCCGCGGCCTCTGCCGGGTCGGTCTGCGCCAGCGTCTGCGCGGTCAGATGCGGAATCGGGTCGCGGTCGAGGTCGCGATACGACACGTCCACCTCGGGATGGCGCCGGCGCTGCTGCTCCACGACGGCGGCGCTGAGCACGCGCGTGACGGAATTGGCGCCTAGCGCGCTGGAATCGAGGTGCAGCAGTTTCATGACGATGACCTGTGGCAAGCGGCAGCGCCGCGGAGGTGTGCAGCCTAGGTCGTTGCTCTGTTGGAATAAAGGTGGTTAAATATCACGTATCGTTCTATCCATGGATACTTGTGCCATGCACGACCTGAATGACCTGTATTACTTTGCGATGGTGGTGGATCACGGCGGCTTTGCCGCTGCCGAGCGTGCGCTTGGCATCCCCAAATCGCGCCTGAGCCGGCGCATCAGCCAACTCGAGACCGACCTGGGTGTGCGCCTGTTGCAGCGCTCCACGCGCCGTTTCGCGGTGACCGACGTCGGCACCAGCGTGCACCGGCACGCGCAAACCATGCTTGCCGAAGCCCAGGCCGCGCGCGAGGTGGTGGATCGTCTCAGCGCCGAGCCGCGCGGTCTTGTACGTGTGAGCGTTCCTGTTTCGCTTGCGCAGATCCAGTTGCCCAAGTTGTTGCCGGAATTCTTGGCCAAGTATCCCAAGGTGCGGCTGCAGCTCAATATCAGCAATCGCCGCGTCGATGTCATCAACGAGGGCTACGACATTGCGCTGCGCGTGCGCTCGCGCCTGGACGACGACGGCAGCCTGGTGATGCGCAGCTTCGGCCAGGTGCAGGAACTGCTGGTTGCCAGCCCCAAATACCTGGATCGCGCCGGTCGCCCCAAGGATCCCAGCGAGCTGGCCAACCACACCACCATGAGCACCAGCGAAGACGAAGCGCATCAGCGCTGGGAGCTGCACGGCCCGAACGGCGAAATGCGCCGCGTCGATCTGCAGCCACGCCTGGCCGGCTTCGACTTCCCGCTGCTGCAGTCGATGGCGCGCGACGGCTTCGGCATCACCATGCTGCCGGAAACCGTGTGCGCCGAAGCGGTGCGCAGCGGCGAGCTGGAAGTGGTGCTGCCGCACTGGTCGCTGCCGCAGGGCATCTGCCATGCCGTGTTCGCCTCGCGTCGCGGCCTGCTGCCGGCAGTGCGGGTGTTCATCGACTTCCTGGCCGAACACCTGCCGCAGGAAATCGAACGCTCGCGCCTGGATTGCGGCGGCAACTGCGCCGAACTGGCGGAGAAGCTCAAGCGTGCCGCCGGCACGGCGCCGCGCCTGGTGGTGGCCGAAGCGGGCTGAGCGTCCGTGACAAAGCTGGCCAAGGCTGGGTTGGCGGCCGAGGCTGGCCGGCACGTATGTTGGCAGTCCGCTAGCTGCTGCGCAGCCGGTGCGCTGCAGCTGTTCGGCAGGTTGCCTGTGTGCTCAGGCATCTTCGCCGACCACGCGGGGTAGTGGCCGAGTACCATCAAGGGAGCGGCGCGCTGCGCCAGCTGACGGCGGTGGTGTCATTGAGCAAAACGCGCCCGGGCATGCGAGAATGCGCGCCCGGGAGCGATCCTTGGAGAACGGCCGCACAGATGTTCGTGCGGCCATAGACAGGGCCACCCGCGCAAGGCGGGTCGCCCGCGTGACATCCGGCGCCTTCGGCGGTCACGTGCAGCAGCATCGGAGAGATGGCCGAGCGGTTTAAGGCACCGGTCTTGAAAACCGGCGAAGGGTCAAACCTTCCGTGGGTTCGAATCCCACTCTCTCCGCCACACGTCGCTGCAAATCGCTCCGCGCCGTGACGCTTCCCCAACGCACACCGCCCGTCTCATCTTCTGTCCCGCACTCAGCGCGATGGTCCCCTGACGATCAATGTGTCATCGGGCTGATCGCTCAGCGACGCGGTCGACCGTGTAGTGCAGATGGTCGCGCTGCCGGCACACCGCTGCCACCGCATTCAGGACGATCTGGAGCGATCAGCCATCACCTTGCTACGGGAATTGCACGCGCTTAAAAAGCCGATGAGCCAGATCCGCGTGCGGGCAGAGGTCGCGTGCCCATCACTTGCTGTGGGCGCTGGCAGTGCTAGTGCTGTATTGCCACTCCGCCTAACTGCTGCTGCGATGCATGACACCTCTCCCCTGATCAACACCGACGCGCCTGGGCTGCAGGCCGCTGGCGATACGGCCGGGATGCTCTGGACAATCGGTCATTCCACCAGGACCTGGGAGGCGTTCGTCGCGTTGTTGAGCGCGCATCGGATTAAGGCAGTGGTGGATGTGCGGCGCTTTCCGGGCTCGCGTCGCTACCCTTGGTTTGCCAGCGACACGATGGCGCATGCACTGGACGCGGCGTCGGTGCGCTATCTGTGGCTGCCCGAGCTGGGTGGACGGCGCAAGGCGCAACCCGGGTCGCCCAATGGCGCGTGGCGCAACGCGGCGTTTCAGGGCTATGCCGACCATATGACCAGCGCCGACTTCGGCGCCGGGCTGGAGCAGGCGACCGCCATGGCACGTGAGCGGCGTACGGCGCTGATGTGCGCCGAAGCACTCTGGTGGCAATGCCATCGCCGCCTTATTGCGGATCTGTTGCTGCACCGGAGGTGGCAGGTGCTGCACATTCTTGGCGAGACCGCGGTGCAGCCGCATCAGTTGAATGCCGATGCGCGCCCGGTTGGGCGCGATCTGATCTATCCGCCGCGACAGGTTGGTCTGTTTTCTGCCGGTTAGGCGCTTGCGGTAGGTCGAGCCCCAGATGATCGCCGCGACCGTCGCTGGTGCGTCGAATGCTATCGCGCGGACTCACAGCACCGTTGCGTTGACCTTGAAGACTTCCACTGCGCGGGTGAGTTGCGCGGAGTGCTGTTCCAACGCATGCGCGGCGGTGCTGGCGGCTTCGACCAGGCGCACATTGTGTTGGGTGGTCTCGTCCATCTGCGCGATGGTGTGATTGACCTGTTCGATACCGCCGGCTTGTTCCTGCGAGGCGGCGGAGATATGGGCCATGATGTCGGTGACGTGCTGGACGCTGGTGACGATTTCGCCCATGGTGGTGCCGGCGGTGTGCACGAGGGTGGAGCCGTCGGCGACGCGTTGTACGGAATCGTCGATGAGCCGCTTGATTTCTTTTGCCGCATCCGAGGAACGGTGCGAGAGCGTGCGCACTTCCGATGCAACAACAGCGAAGCCGCGGCCCTGTTCGCCGGCGCGTGCGGCCTCCACCGCGGCATTGAGGGCCAGGATATTGGTCTGGAAGGCGATGCCGTCGATGACCGAAATGATGTCGGCGATACGTCTGGACGAGGCTTCGATGCCGGACATCTGTTCGATCACCTGGCCGACCACGTCGCGGCCTTCCGAGGCGATGGCGGCGGCGCCGCGTGCGAGCTGGTTGGCGCGGGTGGCATGTTCGGCATTCTGCTTGACGGTGGAGGTCAGCTCTTCCATCGATGCAGCGGTTTCTTCGAGGCTGGCGGCCTGTTGTTCGCTGCGCTGCGCCAGCTGCTGATTGCCGCTGGCGATATCTTCTGCGGCGAAGCTGATGCTGTTGGAGGTTGTCTGGATGCGGGTGACGATGTCGGTGAGGCGGTGCACGGTGCTGTTGGCATCGTCACGCATGGAGGCGAACACGCCGTGGAAGTTGCCGGACATGCGCACGGTGAGGTCGCCATCGGCGATCGCGCGCAGCAGCCCGGAGAAGCTGGCCAGGTTGGTATCGGAGGTGGCCATCATGGTGTTGAGGTTTTCCACCATCAGGCGAAAATCGTGCTCGAACGTTTCCGCCTTGCCGCGGAGTGCAAAGTCGCCTGCGCAGGCGGCCTGGGTCAGTTCCTGGATCTGCGCGTTGATGGCCTGCAGGTTGCGCTTAACCTGCTGCATGGTGGCGGTGATGGCGGATTTTTCGCCCGGATACTGCTCGATGTCCTGGGTGAGATCGCCAATGGCGTAGCTGCCCATGACCTGGGTCATGCGCAATTGGGTCTGCACGTGGGCGTGTACGAGTGCGTTGGTGTCTTGCACCATGTCGCCATATTCGCCGGGAAAACCCTGTGGGTCGGTGCGGTAGCTGATTTCGCCGGCGTCGTGGCGCGCAGCCATGCTGCGTTGCGCCCAGATCACCTCCTGCAGGCGCCGCTGCATCTGCTGCATGGCGCGCAGCAGTTGCCCGGATTCGTCGTTGCTGGTTGCTGCGTCCTGGCTGCGCAGATCGCCGTCGTTGATGCGCTGGGCCAGGCGCAGCGACTGGCGCAGCGGCAGCACCACACTGCGCGTGAGCAGGAACGCGATGGTGGCGCCCAACAGCAGGGCGACGACGGTGGACATCACCATCAGCATCGCAAAGCCGCGCGCGGTGGCAACGGCCTGCCTGGCGGCTTGGCGGTTCTTGGCTTCCTGCAGGTCGATGAAGGCGTTGATGCTGGCCAGCCAGGCAATGAAGGCCGGGCGCGCTTGCTGCAGCAGGTGCTGTTCTGCCTGCGCCTTGTCGGCCGCATCGCGGAACGCGCGCACTTGCGCGATCAGCGGCAGGGTGCGCTGCTCGACGGATTTGATCTGCCGGAGAATGTCTTTCTCTTTTGCATCGGTCGAGCTGGCGATCATGTCGTCGAGCGGTTGCGCAGCGCGTGCGTAATCGGCAGCGAGCTTGTCGATCGATTGTTCGGCGGCGTGGCGCTCTGCGGGGTCGTCCATGAGTACGACGTCGCGCAGAGCAATTGCGCGGTCGTGGACGCTGCCACGGAAATTGATCGCGTAGCGTTGCTTGACGCTGTTGACCTCATTGATGGCGGTGAGTTGCTGGTCGATGCTGCGAACGCGTTGGATGCCCACCACGGTCAGGATCACCATCAAGACGATGATCGCGAGAAAGCCCAGGGCCAGGCGCTGTCCAATGCGCAGATTCGGGAAGAAATGCATAGGGTTCGATCAGTGTTCCGACTGGCGGAAGAGCGGGGGAGTCCCGGCAACGGCAGGGAGACGAATACGCACGCGACAGCGCAAGAGCCAGCGCAACGGCTGCCGCTCAAGTGGTGTCTCGACGTGTTCGTTAGCGACCTCTAGCAGTGGAACTGAAGACGTTGCGTCTGCCGGTTCAGGTGCTGGTGGGGCTGCTCAATGCGCCGAGACACTCGTCGTTCCTGCCTGCAACGCTGCCGCCGGCGGCTTACCGGCGCCTGCAACGGCGCTTAGGGATAACGCGAGAGATCCGGCGCCTTGATCGCCGGCGTCATCCACTTTGCAGCGAGGTTCTGCACGCTTGGCTGGCTGGCGAGTTTGAGTGCGCCATGCAGCAGGTGGATGCCGAGCCGGCTATGCGGGTTCATCAGGCGTGGGCCGATCTTCGGCACGCCCTGGGCCTGCTCGACCATCGGGCGCATGGCGGTGGCGTAGGCAGCGAAGGCCGCGTCCAGCGTGGCGGCCTGGGCGATTTCGTTGGCCAGAACATACGCGCCGGTCACTGCCAGGGTGGCGCCGATCCCGGCCAGTGGCGTCGCGCACCAGGCCGCATCGCCGGTAAGCACGGTGCGACCGCTATGCCAACGCTGCATGCGCACCTGGCGCAGGGCATCGAAGTAGAAGTCGTCGGTGCCATGCATGCCATCGAGCACGCGCGCCGCCTGCCAGCCGGCGTCGGCAAAGCGCTCGTGCAGGTAGGCCTTCTGGGCGTCGATGTCCCAGTCTTGTTCGCCTTCGGGCGGTTTCTGCAGCGAGAGCATGGCGCGCGTGGTGCCGTGCCGGTCGGGTCGCAACGAGATGCTGCGCCCGCCGGTGGTGTGGTACCAGCGCCACAGCGGGTCGTCGTCGGCGCTGCGCGGGATGGTGAAGTAGGCGATGGTCAGATCCATCCAGCGCGGATCGTTTTCCCCCGGGAAGACCTGTTCGCGCGTCGAAGAGCCCACGCCTTCGGCGACGATCACCGCGTCGAAGCGTTCGCTGCAACCGCTTTCGAAGGTGACGGTTGCGGCATCGCTGCCGGCAGCGTCTTCGATGCTGGCGATGCGGTCGCCGAAGCGGTACGTCACATGGCCGCGCGCGGCATCGTAGAGCAGGCGGGCCAGATCGCCGCGCAAGATCTCCAGTTCGGCGGTCGGGCCATCGCCATCGATGTCTTCGGTCTTGAAGGTGGCGACGGCCTGGCCGTGCGCGTCGATCCAGGCGGTGCCTTCTTCGCCGGTTCCCTGGGCCAGCGCGGCCTGTTCCAGGCCCATGCGTTGCAGCACCTCACGGCCGACACCACGTACGTCGATGTTCTGGCCGCCATCGCGAAACCGGGTGGCGCGCTCCACCACGGTGACATCGAAGCCGCGATGGGCGAGTGTCCAGGCGGCAGTGTTGCCGGCGATGCTGGCGCCGGTGATGAGGATACGACGCGGCATTGCTGTCATCCTGGCAGGAAATATCAGGTGTGATATTACACGTCCTGGCCGTGACGCTCCATGTTCGCGATCAGCCGGTGCATCAATGCGACGGTCTGCTGCACCTCGTCGGCGGAAAAGCCTTCCAGCGCCACCGCGTTCATACCCAGCAGCGCACGCCCACCAAGTTCGGCAATCTTGCGCCCGCGGGCGGTGAGCGCCACCAGCGCAGCACGGCGATCCTGCGGGGTCGGGGTGCGCTTGATGAGCTTCAGTCCCTCCAGCTTGTCCAGCAGTGCCACCATGGCCGGCTGCTTCACGGCCGATGCGATGACCAGGTCACGCTGCAGCATCGGGCCTTTCCAGGACAGCAGCATGATCGGGCCAATCAGCGCCAGCGACACGCCGTGCGGCCGCAGTTCGGCGTCCACCAGGCGGTTGAAGACCCGCGCTGCATGGTTGGCCAGATACCCCGGCGCGACCGCAGCCTGCGGATGGATGAGTTCATTCTGATCAAGCATCTGTAAGACCGTGCGTTGCCCTGTGGCTATCGGGCAATGGTACGTCTCCTGCAGTGCGGCATGGCGCTCGTTGCCGCGTGGCACCGCGTGCACGCCCGGCGGCTTGGCTGCCGGGGCGATATCGCGTCGCTGCGCGGCCCGAAGACGGCACGGCCCCATGTGCGCGGGCCGACGGCTGTACCGGCTGTGGCGCAGGCTGCGCGCTGCCGCAAACGCAGGAGCGCAAGCTGCCTGGTTCAGCCATCGCCTGCGGGCGTGGCTGGACGCCACCAGCCATAGGCCAGATGATGGGCGCGAGCGCGCGGCTCGGTCTTGCCGACGCGTCGTGCGCCTGCGGCGACCTGGTCTTTTCAACGGTTGGACATGATGTACGGATGGATGATGGAGATGCTCGCAGCAGGCGACCTCGCGGTCGTGCGCGGTGCGTGCTGGAGCGGCGACCTGCGTGTGGACGCAATGCAGGTACGCCCTCTATGAATGCGGGATTTCCGCACGGCAACAGCGTCATGGCGCAGGCGGTGCGCAGCCACGACTGGGCGGCGAGCCCGCTGGGACCCACCGCTCAGTGGCCATCGCCGTTGCGCAATGCGGTCGATCTGATGCTGGGTTCGCCCGAAAGCATGTATGTGGTGTGGGGCGATGCGCTGACCTTTTTCTACAACGACGCCTACACGCCGATCCTGGGGCCGCGCCAGGCGCAGGCGCTGGGCGCGCCGCTGCGCGTGTTGTGGGCCGATGCCTGGGAGGCGGTGCGCGAGCCGATCGAAGCGGCGTTCGCAGGGCAGGCATCGCGCTTCGAGGAAGTGCCGATCGGCATGAACCGCTATGGCGTGCCGGAGCAGACCTGGTGGACCTTTTCGTTCTCGCCGATCTATCTGGACGATGGCCGGGTGGGCGGCGCGTTCTGCGTCACCAATGAAGTCACCGCGCGCAAGCTGGCGCAGGCGCGGCTGGCCGACGAACACGAGCGCCTGATCCGCTTGTTCGAGCAGGCGCCGATGTTCATGGCGTTCCTGAGCGGGCCGCAGCACCGGGTGGAGTTCGCCAACCCGTGTTATTCGCGCCTGATCGGCCACCGCGATGTGATCGGGCGGCCGTTGGCCGAGGCGCTGCCGGATGCGGTGGAACAGGGACATGTGCGTCGCCTGGACGAGGTGTACCGGTCCGGGCGCGCGTTTTCGGCCAATGCGCTGCCGTACAACGTGCAGGCGGTGCCCGGTGGTCCCGCCGAGCGACGCTTGCTGGATCTGGTCTATCAGCCGATCGCAGGCGCCGATGGCACCATCTCCGGCATCTTCGTGCAGGGCCTGGATATCACCGACCGCATCAGCCTGGAGCGCGCGGTGCGCGAGGCCGAAGTGCGCAACCGTCAAATCCTGGACAGCGTGATGGACTACGCCATCATCGCCACCGATATGCACGGGCGGGTGACGTCGTGGAACGAGGGTGCGCGGCGCATTCTGGGCTGGAGCGAGGTCGAGATGCTCGGGCAAACGCTGCAGCGCACCTTTACGCCGGAAGACGTCGAGCAGCGGCAGATGCTGATCGAGGCCGCTGCCGCGCTGGAAAGCGGCAGCGGCATGGACGAGCGCTGGCACGTGCGCAAATCCGGCGAGCGGTTCTGGGCCAATGGCTCGCTGATGGTGTTGCGCGAAGAAACCGGCGAGGCGATCGGGTTCGTCAAGGTGTTGCGCGACCGCACCGCCGAGCGGCTGGCCAGCGAAGCGCTGCAAAAGAGCGAGCGGCGCCTGGACGCACTGGTACGCGCGTCATCGCAATCGATTTTTTCCGCCAGTGCCCACTGGCGCGAATGGCGCCAATTGGTCGGCGACGGTGTGCTGAGCGATGCGGTGTCGGCCACGCCCGACTGGCAGGCGATGGTGCACCCGGACGACCGCGCGCGATTGGCGCAAGCGCTTGCGCAGGCGACTGCCACCAAGTCTGGTGTGGATGTGGAATACCGGGTGCTCGGCACGGATGGGCAGGTGGGCTGGACCTTGATGCGCGCGATTCCGTTGCTGGATGAGCGCGAACAGATCGCCGAATGGTTCGGCACCTCTGCCGACATCACCGACAAACGCGTGGCCGAAGAGCAGCTGCGGCAACTGACCGAGACGCTGGAAGAGCGCGTGCGCGAACGCAGCGCGGCGTTGTTGCTTGCCGAAGAGAAGCTGCGTCAGAGCCAGAAGATGGAAGCGGTGGGGCAGCTGACCGGCGGGCTGGCGCACGACTTCAACAATCTGCTCACTGCCATCAGTGTCGGCCTGGAGTTGCTGCAGACGCGCATCGAACAGGGCAAGTACGACCGGCTGGAGCGCTATGTGGAAATGGCGCAATCCAGCGCGGCGCGCGCCACTGCCTTGACCCAGCGGTTGCTGGCGTTTTCGCGCCGGCAGACGCTGGCGCCCACCGCGCTGGATGTGGAGGAGCTGGTGCGTGGCATGCACGACATCATTGCGCGCACGCTGGGGCCGTCGATCGCGCTGCAGCTGCGTCCGGCAGACCAAGCGTGGCAGGTGCTGGTGGACGCGCCGCAGCTGGAAAACGCGCTGCTCAATCTCTGCATCAACGCGCGCGATGCCATGCCCGATGGTGGGCAGCTCACCATCAGCCTGCACAACCGCGCGCTGGATGCCGCTGCCGCCCAGCAGCTGGAGCTGCCGCCTGGCGATTACGTGTGCCTGAGTGTGCAGGACACCGGTACCGGCATGACGGCCGAGGTCATGGCCAAGGTGTTCGAACCGTTTTTCACCACCAAGCCCATCGGCCAGGGCACCGGGTTGGGCCTGTCGATGATCTATGGGTTCACTCGACAGTCCGGCGGGCATGTGCGCATCGATTCGGAAGTGGGCGTGGGCACCACCATGGCCTTGTACCTGCCGCGCTTCACCGGCGTGCTGGCGCAAGACGACGTGGCACCTGCTGATGCGCCGCTGCAGCGCAATGCTGCGCACAGTCGCACCGTGTTGCTGGTGGAGGACGAAACCGCGATTCGTGTCTTGATCTCCGAAGTACTCACCGAAGCCGGCTACCGCGTGATCGAAACCGCCGAGGGCAGTGCGGCGGTGGAGCGCTTGCGCTCGCAAGAGCACATCGATGTGCTGGTGACCGACGTCGGCCTGACCGGCGGCCTCAATGGGCGACAGGTTGCCGACGCCGGGCGGCAATCGCGTCCTGCACTGCCGGTGCTGTTCGTCACCGGCTATGCGGCCAGCGCCGCGGTGGGCGCGGGCCAGCTCGACGATGGCATGGAAGTGTTGACCAAACCATTCCAGGCCATCGAGCTGGAGCGGCGGGTGGCGCAGTTGCTGGAGCGTCGCGCGCGCTAATCAGGTGCCGGTGCTGCTGCGAGCCGCTCGTTGCACCGGCATCGATCGCCTGAGACATGCGTATCGCAGCGAACGTGGCGCAAAGACGCAGCGGGCTTGCGCGGTTGGGCCTGCCTAGAGCGCCGTCTGTACGATGCCCAGCAGATCGCGCAAGGAAAATGGCTTGGTCAAAAGACGCATGCCGGTATCCAGAAAGTCGGCACGTTTGGCGATTTCGCCTGCGTAGCCAGTCATGAAGACGATGGGCATTGCGGGGTAGAGCATGCGCGCCTGATCGGCAAGGTCGCGCCCGTTCATGCCGGGCAGGCAGATGTCCGACAGCAGCAGATCGAACGGGCATGCCCTGGTCAGTTGCGTCAGCGCGTGTTCGGCGTCGGCAGACGCCACCACGTGGTAGCCCTCGTCGCCAAGAATGTCTGCAGCCATCTCGCGGATTGCATCGTCGTCTTCGACCAACAGGATGCGTGCGTTGGGTAATGCGTGAGCCACTGCGGTCCTCGAGCGATCGCAATGCTGCGATGCTTCGAGATGCACATTAGGCGCGCCTGCGTGACGGCGGCGTGCGATGCTGCAACACGATGCGTTCACCGCTGTTGCCAACGCCATGCGCCACCAGTCGGATGATCGAAAAACAGCGCAATTCTGCTGATCTGCGATACCTGCAGCAGCGATGCCGTGAATCGCGTCAAGCAAAGCAAGCTGATCAGTTCAGTCGCGCCCACCGGCCAATAACGCGCACGTGTTAAATTCAGCTCTATGAAGAACGTGACGCCGATGATCGCAAACCGCATCACCACTGGCAGCACCGGGCTCGACACTATCTTACGAGGTGGGCTGCCCGCCAACCGTTTGTACCTGCTTGAAGGCCAGCCTGGTGCGGGCAAAACGACGCTTGCACTGCAGTTCCTGCTGGATGCTGCGGCCAAGGGCGAGAGTTGCTTGTATGTGACCTTGTCGGAAACCATCGACGAGCTCACTGAAGTGGCTGCTTCGCACCATTGGTTGTTGGAGTCCCTGCATATCTTTGAGCTGGCATCAGCAGAGGCCTTCCTGGGCGAAGGGCGGCAGCAATCCATCCTGCATCCGTGGGAGATGGAGCTCGATGGCACCATCAAGCTCATCCAGGCCGAAGTGGACCGGGTGAAGCCGACGCGGGTGGTGTTCGATTCGTTGTCCGAGTTGCGCCTGCTCGCGCAGGATTCGCTGCGCTATCGGCGCCAGGTGCTGGCGCTCAAGCAGTATTTCGCGCCGCGCAACATCACGGTGTTTCTGGTGGACGATCTCACCGGCGAAAACGGCGAGCGGGATGCGCATTTGCACAGCCTGTGCCACGGGGTGATTTCGCTCGAGCGCACGACGCTGGAGTTCGGTGCGGCGCGGCGCCGCATGCAGGTGCGGAAATTGCGTGGCGTGGATTTCATCGCCGGCTATCACGACCTGGCCATCGTCACCGGCGGCATGCGTATCTATCCACGTTTGATCGCCTCCGACCACCACCGGCCATTTATCGGCGAACCGGTACCAAGCGGCGTGGAGCGTATCGATGCATTGCTGCACGGCGGCCCGTTGCGCGGGACCAGCACGCTGCTGACCGGGCCAGCCGGCTCGGGCAAGACCAATCTGGCCCTGCAGTTCGTGGTTGCCGCGTGCGAGCGCGGCGAGCATTGCTGCGTGCTGGAGTTCGACGAGCGCACCGGCACCTTGTTGAAGCGTGCCGAAGGCCTGAGCATGGATCTGCGCAAATATATGGACGCGGGTCTGCTGGAGCTGCATCAGATGGATCCGGCCGAAGTCACGCCGGGCGAATTCGCCTGGACGGTGCGTGGCAGCGTGGAGGAGCGCGCGTGCCGCATTCTGGTGATCGACAGCCTCAACGGGTATCTGGCGTCGATGCCGCAGGAAAAGCAGCTGATGTTGCAGATGCACGAGCTGTTGTCGTATCTCAACCAGAGCGGGGTGACCACGTTCCTGATCAACCCGCAGCAGGGGCTGGTCGGCAGCATGGCGACCAGTAGCACCCTCAATGTCTCCTACATGGCCGACACCGTCGTCTTGCTGCGCTTTTTCGAGGCGAAAGGACGCATCCGCAAGGCGTTGTCGGTGATCAAGAATCGCAGTGGCGCGCACGAAGATGCGATTCGCGAATTGCGCATCGGCAGCAGCGGTCTTCAACTGAGCGAGCCGCTGGAGAAATTCCACGGCGTGTTGACCGGTACGCCGCAGTTTGTCGGAGACGACGGCCCGTTGCTGGATCGTCCCCTTGAATATCTGTGACGCGGACGGCTCCATCGTCCATATCATCGCGCCGTTCGGCCGCGACGCGCAGAGCATTGCCAGCATCGTTGGCGAACGCGGGCTGACATGCCGGGTCCATGCCACGCTGGGCGCGCTGGCAGGCGACCTGCACGATGGCTCCGGCGTGGTGGTACTGACCGAAGAAGCCATCCGTGGCGACCTGCATGCGCTGTCGCACATCCTGCAAGGCCAGCAGGCCTGGTCGGACATTCCGTTCGTGTTGTTGCGTACGCCGCGTGGCGCGTACAACCGCCGGCAGGTGCGGCTGCCGGCCGACATGACCAACGTCATCGAGTTGGAGCGGCCGCTGAGCTCGGCTTCGTTGCTGAGCGCCATCTCCACCGCGTTGCGCGCACGGCAGAAGCAGTTCGTCATCCGCGACCAGCTGGCGCAGTTGGCCGAAAGCCGCACCGCGCTGGCGCAGAGCGAGGCCGAACTGCGACGTGTCACCGATGCGCTGCCGGTGCTGATCGCCTTCATCGACAAGAACCTGATCTACCGCTTTGCCAATCGTTCGTACGAAGACTGGATTGGTGTGCCGCCTGCCGATGTGATCGGGCGGCCGCTGGTGGATGTGGTGGGGCCTGCGGTGGTCGAACAGCGCCGCGCCTGGATCGAGGCCGCATTGGCCGGGCAGACATTGACCATCGAGACCAGTTGGCCGCATGCCGATGGCCGGCGCCGCGATGCGGAAATCCGCTACATGCCGCGCTTTGATGCAGATGGCAAGGTGGATGGATTCCATGTGTTCGCCACCGATGTGACCACGCGTGCGCTGGCGCTGGAATCGATCCAGCAACAGGCCAACCTGCTGGAAGCCAAGGTGGCCGAACGGACCGCCGAGTTGCAGCAGCAGATGCTGGCGCGCGAATCCAGCGAAGCGGCACTGCGCCAGGCGCAGAAAATGGAAGCGGTGGGCCAGCTCACCGGCGGCATTGCACACGATTTCAACAACATGCTCACCGGCATCCTGTCTGCGCTGGATCTGGCGCGGCTGCGCATCGACCAGGGGCGCACCGAAGGGCTGGGTCGCTTTCTGGATGTGGCCTCTGCCTCGGCATTGCGCGCAGCTGCGCTCACCCAGCGCCTGCTGGCATTCTCGCGGCGTCAGTCGCTACAGGCGCGGGATCTGCAGTTGAACGATCTGGTGGTGTCGCTGCAGGAGTTGCTGGCGCGCACGTTGGGCGAATCGGTGCGCCTGGAGATCGATCTCTGTGCGGAACTGCCGCAGGCGTACGTTGACGAGAATCAGCTGGAAAGCGCACTGATCAACCTGGCCATCAACGCGCGCGATGCCATGCCCGACGGTGGGCAGCTGCGTATCGCAACCCGGCAGCTGCAGGTGGAAGATCAGCCGCTGGAACTCGGGCGTGGCATCGCCTTGGCGCCGGGGAATTACGTGGTGGTGTCGGTTGCAGACACCGGAACCGGCATGCCCGCCGACGTGCTTGAACGCGTGTTCGAGCCGTTCTACACCACCAAGCCGATCGGCCAGGGCACCGGCCTGGGCATGTCGATGATCTACGGCTTCATGCAGCAGTCCAATGGGCAGGTGTGGGTGGAGTCGCAGCCGGGCGCGGGCACCACCGTCAGCCTGTATCTGCCCGCCGGGGTTGCGGCGCAAACCGCGGTGCCGCAGACGCAGAGCGATGCGGTGCTGGCAGGGCAGGGCCAGCATGTGCTGGTGGTGGAAGACGACGAGCAGGTGCGGCTGCTGGTCACCGAACTGCTCAGCGAGCTGGGTTACCAGGCCGACGTGGTGGCCGACGCGGACGCGGCACTGCCGATTCTTGCCTCGGCACGGCGGATCGACCTGCTGGTCACCGATGTCGGCTTGCCGGGCCTCAACGGACGCCAGTTGGCCGAGATCGCGCGGCAGTCGCGGCGCGATCTGCCGGTGATCTTCATGACCGGCTACGCAGAAACGGCACGCGACCGTGGCGAATTTCTCGGCGAAGGCATGAGCATGATCGCCAAGCCATTTACGCTGGGCGAGTTCAGTGGAAAGCTGCACGATGTGCTGGGGCCTTCGGCCTGAGTGCAGATAACGCGATGTAGCGAGCCGGTCGAACGTGGATGATGCAGGGGAGCGGCGTGTACGCGTGCTCGCTTTCGCTCTTGCGTGGCGATCTGTCTGCCTCGCGATTGCCCGGCCTTTTCGGTAGATGCGCTCCAGCTGGCACGCTGGCGCGAGAGGCTGCAATGCGATGACGTGCGTTCTGCCGCAACTGCACGGCACGATGCGTCGCACTTGAGTGCACGATGCGATGACGCGGAGTGTTTGCGCCAGGTGCCGCGTCTTGCGCGTGAACCGGCTGCTTGGCATTGCGCACGCGCTGTGCAATTGCGCTGCAGCCATCGCAATCAAGCCGCATCACGCAGGCTGCGTTGCTCAGCGCGTCCCACGCGCGGATTGCCGCGCGCTGGCCATCGATTCGGCCACCGCGATCTTGTCTGCCACCGCCTTCTGCATCGGCGATCCGGTTTCCAGCAAACCGTGCAGATGCCGCCAGTGCGCAGTGGCGGCGGCGAAGTCCTGCTGCTGAAAATCGCTGATGCCTAGCAACCAGAGCCCACGCTGGTTGTCCGGCTCGCGTGCGATCACCTGCTGCAGGCGTGTGCGCGATGCGGCGTCGATGGCGAAATCGGCGTGCGTGGCCATATCCGCCGCCACCCAGCCCACAATGGCGGCGCTGATGTCGGGAGCGATCTTGAGCACTTGTGCATACGCCTCGCGCGCCTCGGCGGGTCGGTCGTTCTGCTCGAATGTCTTGGCCTGCTGCATGAAGCGATCCAGCGCCTGCGCCTGCGCATCGGCAGGGGTGCTTGCCGCTTGCGCCTGCCCTGCATCCGCAGAGGGTGGCAGCGAGGCGACTTGCCCTGGCTGCGCTGCATACATCTGCGTGACGATCGCCTCCGGCGCGCCCACCAGCCGGTACAACCCGGCCGTGGCCAGCGGCAGGCCCAGTCCCAGCAGAATTGCCAAGCGGTAACGCGCACGACCGCTGCCGGTTGGGCGGCGCAGCAGCGGTGCCAGCAACAGCAGCAAGGCCAGCGCCACCAGCACGGCGCTTGCGATATAAAAACCCGCCATCACCATTGGTCCTCCACTTGCGGCGCCACCGGCGTGCCGGCGCGCGCACGGGTGCGCACGGTGTGGATGACCACGCCGGCACCTGCAAGCAACATCAGCGCCGGCCCGAACCACAGCAGCCAGGTGCCGCGTGTGACCGGCGGGTCGTACAGCACGAAATCCGAATAGCGATCGACCATGTACTGCTTGATCTGCGCATCGCTCTTGCCGGCCTGCAGTTGCGCGAACACCTGATGCCGCAAATCGCGCGCCAGGCTCGCGTTGGAATCGGCCAGGTTTTCGTTCTGACATACCAGGCAGCGCAGTTGCGCGGTCAAGCGCTGGTAGCGCGCCTCCTCGCTGCGGTTCTTGAACGGCAGCGGATCCACGGCCTGCGCTGCCAACGAGGGCGCCAGCAGCATGCCAAGCAGCAACACCAGCAACAAACGCACACGGCGGCCTTGCGCGCGCCAATGCCAGCGCCAATGCCACCGTCGTGTGTGACGCGCCGCCATCACGGCGTACCCTTGGGCAGCGCGGCGATGGCCGGAAGCAACTCGTCGTTGATGGCATCCGGGGTCAGCACGCCGATGTGCTTGTAGCGGATCACGCCCTGCGCATCGATCAGGAACGTCTCCGGTGCGCCGTAGACACCGAAGTCGATGGCGGTCTGGCCGGCTTCATCGGCGATCACCACTGCATACGGGTTGCCGAGTCGCGCGAGCCAGGCGGTGGCGTCGGCGGGCACGTCCTTGTAGTTGTAGCCGATCAGCGGCACGCCAAGCCGGCTGGCCTGGGCCATCAACACCGGGTGTTCGTGCACGCATTCGGCGCACCAGCTGCCGAACACATTCAACACGTAGGGTTTGCCCAGCAACTGGTCACGACCGACGCGTTGCGCCGGGTGGTCCAGCCGCGGCAACGAGAACGCCGGTGCCGGTTTGCCGATCAACGGCGACGGTACGTCGCGCGGATTGTGCTGCATGGTCCGCAGGATGCCGACGCCGAACAGCGCCGCCAGCAATACGAAGCCCAGCAAGGGCAGCAGACGATTCACGGGTGCGATTCCTGTGCGATGACGAGCGCTGGTTGCGCCGGAGAAGCGGCCAAGGGGTGTGCAGTCACCGGTGCACGAAAGCGGCGTGCGCAGGCGCTGACGAAGCCGCCGAGCATCATCAGCAGGCCACCGGCCCAGATCCAGCGAATGAAGGGCTTGTAGTACAGGCGCAGCGTCCAGTCGTTTTCGATGTGCTCATCGTCCAAGGGCTCGCCCAGCGCCACATACAGGTCGCGGGTGATGCCGGGATCGATGGCCGATTCGGTCTGGATCCGCTCGCTGCTGTACAGGCGTTTTTGCGGATGCAGTTGCGCGACCACCTGGCCGTTGCGGCTGACCTGCACGCTGCCTTGTTCGGCCTTCCAGTTCGGCCCATCCACCAACTGCACGCCATCGAAGCGGAAGCTGTAGCCGGCGATCTGCGCGCTCTGGCCGGGCGACAGCCGTACATCGCGTTCCACCGACAGGCTTTCGGAGACCAGCACGCCGGCAACGAACACCGCCACGCCCGCATGCGCGATCAGCATGCCGGCCATTTCCGCCGGGAAGCGCCGCCCGCGCGGCATGTCGCGCCAGCGTTTGACCACGTACAACGCGGTGCCCGCAGCCACCCATGCGGCCACACCCATGCCGGCGATCGCCTTGGCCTGGCCATCGGCAAACACACTGCCGACCAGGGCGCAGGCGATCGCGGCGATGCCTGCGCGTGTGCCGAGTGCTTTCAACGGTGCGGCTTCGGCCTTGCCCCAGCGCAGGTAGGGGCCGAACGGCAGCAACAGCACCACCGGCAACATCAACAACGGAAACAGCAGGCCGAAGTAGGGCGGCCCGACCGAGACCTTGCCCAGCGCAAACGCGTCGGCGATCAGCGGGAACAAGGTGCCCAGCAACACCATGGCCGCGGCCACGGTGAGCAGTAGGTTGCCGATGAGAATGCCGGTTTCGCGCGAGGCGGCGGCAAAGGGTTTGCCGCTGGCGATCTTGGGCGCGCGCAGTGCATACAACAGCAACGAGCCGCCGACGACGGCAACCAGAAAAATGAGGATGTACAGGCCACGGCGCGGATCGGCCGCAAACGCGTGCACCGAGGTCAGCACGCCCGAGCGCACCAGGAAGGTGCCCAGCAACGAGAGCGAAAACGCCAGGATCGACAGCAGGATGGTCCACGCGCGCAGGCTGCCGCGTTTTTCGGTGACCGCCTGGGAGTGGATCAACGCAGTGCCGACCAGCCAGGGCATGAAACTGGCGTTTTCCACCGGGTCCCAGAACCACCAGCCGCCCCAGCCCAGTTCCGCATAGGCCCACCAGCTGCCGGCGACGATGCCGGCGGTCAGGCAGGCCCAGGCCACATTGGTCCACGGCCGTGCCCAGCGCACCCAGGCCTGTTCCAGTTCGCCGCCGAGCAATGCCGCCACTGCGAATGCGAAGGCCACCGAAAACCCGACATAGCCGGTGTACAGCACCGGCGGGTGGAAGGTCATGCCGGGGTCCTGCAACACCGGATTGAGTTCGTTGCCATCCAGCGGAATCGGCGACAGCCGCCCGAACGGATTGGAGGTCAGCAGGATGAAGGCCAGAAAGCCCACCGAAATCAGCCCCAAGATCGCCAGCACGCGGGCGGCGAAGTGCTGCGGCAGGTGCCGGCTGAAGGCGGCCAGCAGCACCGTCCAGGTGGCGAGGATGGCGATCCACAACAGCAACGAGCCTTCGTGCGCGCCCCACACCGCCGCAACGCGGTAGTACCAGGGCAGGGCAATGTTGGCGTTGGCGGCGACGTAGCCCACCGAAAAATCCAGCGACAACAACGACCAGGCGAGCAGGCCGAACGCCATCCACACGAACACCGCCTGGCCCACCGCCGCAGGCCGCGCGACACCCATCAACGCGGTGTTGCCGCGCCACGCACCGATCAAGGGCACTACACCCTGGGCGAGCGATAACAGCAGTGCCAGGATCAGTGCGATCTGGCCAAGTTCAGGCGTCATGGGCGGATCGCAAGGCGAAACGGAAGGGAAGTCATGAGGTGCGTGGCAGCGACCGAAAGCGCATCAACGCGGTGCGGTCAGCGGCGTGGCGGTGGCGGGGAGTGGTTTTCCGGCATGGCCTTCGGCCATGGCGTCCTTCAGCTCTTTCGGCATGTAGGTCTCGTCGTGCTTGGCCAGCACTTCGTTGGCGACGAAGTGCCCGCCCTGCATGCGCCCGTTGGCGATGACCGACTGGTTGTCGCGAAACAGATCCGGAAGAATGCCGGTGTACTCCACCTGGGTGGCCGCGTTTTTATCGATGACGGTGAAGCTGACTTTCAGCGAATCACCGGCACGCTGGATCGAACCGGCCTTGACCATGCCACCGAGCCGGAATTGCTGGTAACCGGCGGCTTCCCCCGCGCTGACCTGGCTTGGCGTGAACAGGTAGCTCATGTTCCGCTGCAAAGCGAACACGATGAGCGTGACGGCCAACGCGGCGGCGCTGAGTACACCGATCACCCACCACAGACGTTGTCTACGCGTGGCGTTCATGGCGCGTCGCGCTCCAGTGCCGGTGCCGGTTGATCGCGTGCACGACGCGGCACCTGCCGCTGCAACTGGCCGCGCAGTTCACGCGGCAAGCGGCGGCGACGCAGCCAGGGCGCTGCAAGATCGGCCAGCAGCACCAGCACGAATACTGCATAAGCGGTCCACACGTATTGGCCGTAGCCGCCCATCGCCAGAAAGGCGCTCATGCGCTGCGCTCCGTCAACACGATGCGGCGGACCCAGTCCTTGCCGCTTTCAAGCGCCAGCAAGTCCACCCGCACGCGGCCGAACAGGCTCGCAACGTAATAGCACTTGGTTGCCAGCATCATGGTCAGCAGCGGCCACAGCATGTCTGCGCTCATCTTGGAGGGGCCGAGCAGGCGCACGGTGGAACCCTGGTGCAGCGTGTTCCACCACACCACCGAGTAATGCACGATGGGCAGATTCACCAGACCCACCAGTGCGAGCAAGCCGGCCGCGCGCATCGCCTGGCGGCGGTCTTCCACGGCGTAATACAGGCCCAGCACGCCCAGGTACAAAAACAGCAGCAGCAACTCGGAGGTGAGCCGCGCATCCCAGGTCCACCAGGTGCCCCACATCGGCTTGCCCCACAGCGCGCCGGTGCACAGGGTGATGAAGGTGAAGGCTGCGCCGATCGGCGCCGAGGCCATGGCGACCACTTCGGCCAGCTTGATGCGCCACACCAGCGCAATGAACGCCGAAACGCCCATTGCCGCGTAGATGAAAAGACTCATCCAGGCGCTGGGCACATGGATGAAGATGATGCGGTAGGCATCGTGCTGCTGGTAATCCGGCGGTGCCAGTACCAGGCCGCCGTAGGCTGCGACCGCGCCGAGCAGCGCGGCCAGCCCCAGCGCCCACGGGCGCACGCTGCCGGCGACACGATAGAACGTCGGTGGCGAGCTGAGTCGATGCAGCCACAAGGGAATCCACTTGGCCATGCCGGTGCCGTCAGTTGGAGTGTTTGGCGTGAGGCGCCAGCGCCTGCACCGCGGCGCCGGCGTTGACCTGCAACTGCCCGTCGGAAACCTTGCTGGTGCGCTGCATGAGTTCGCGCAACGCCCTGGCATCCATCGACGGTTGCAACGACAACAACAGCGCGGCCATGCCGCTGACATGTGCGGTGGCCATCGACGAGCCGGAGGTGAAGTCGTAGCGGCCGTTCGGTTGCGTGGTCAGGATGTCCTTGCCGGGCGCGCTGAGCACGCCGGGCATGGCCGGTGTTGCGCTGCTGCTGCGCACGACCAGCACGCCGGGTACGTCATTGGGAAAGCCATCCATGCGCCCGTTCGGTGGCATTGCCGCCACCACGATGCGGCCCTGTTGCACCAGCTGCTGCAGCATCTTGCTCAGCAGCGGATCGGCGGGGCCACCCAGGCTCAGGTTGATCACGCGCGCTGAGCTGTTGTCGATCGCCGCCAGCGCCTTGGCCAGGGTGAAGGTATTGCACCGTGCGGTGGCGCCGACCGTGGGCGCGTACCAGCACGCCTTGTAGATACTCAGCATGGCCTTGGGTGCCATGCCGACGATGCCCTGGTGATTGTTGCTGCCGGCGGCAATGATGCCGGCCACTTCGGTGCCGTGCGGATCGGTGCTGGTCTTCACCGGTGTGTCGTCGACCAGATCGTGCACGTCGCGGATGCGCGCTTTCAGATCGGGGTGGTTGGTGTCCACGCCGGTATCGACGACCGCGATCACCACGCCGCGGCCCTCGGTCACGGTCTGTGCGCTGGCGGCATCGGTGTCGATGAAGCCGCGTTGCATGTCCACGTACGGGTCGTTGTAGCTGGACAGCGCGGTCGTCTTTTCCGACGCATCGGCGGAGAACACCGAGAAATCCTGCACTGGCTGCACCAGCTCCACGCCTTCGTCGTCGGCCAGCGCACTGACCAGTTCATCGCGCGAGACGCCCGGCGGCGGTTGCAGCACAGCGCAATACAGGCCCAGCGAGGTGATCGGCCAGGCCGAGACTTCGCGCAATTTGTAGCGCTGCTTGATGCTGTCCATGCGCGCGGCAGCCTTCTGGCCGGCGCCGTAATAGCTGGATGCGTAGCCGATCAGGCTGGAGCCGGCGCGGGCCGGCGGTGCGGCGAGCGGGTTGGCTACCGCCAGCAGGATGTCGCGGCTGCTGTCGGGCATCTGCGCATCGGCCGGCGGCATGGCAGGATCGGCCCCCTCGGCGGCCGGCTCCTGCATCGCTGCGGCAGCATGTGCGTTGGCGTGCGCCCCCAGGCCGGCGAGCGCGGCGATCAGACCGATGGCGAACAGACGATTCATGGGGCCGAGACGATCTCCGCCAGCCGGATGCCCGGGGTGGCGCGTAGTTGCTGCACGGTCTGCTGCGGTTGGACCGGGGGCTGCGGTGCGGCAGGCACCACGGTGTAGGCGCCCATGTCGTTGGGGCCGCCGACCACCTGCAACTGCTGCGCATGCAGCAGCCGGTCCCAGTCGGCCACGGTCATCTTTGCATCCGGCACCACGCGGATGGCGCCCTGCGGCACCGGCAGGGCCGCCACGCTGCTGAGCGTGCGGTAGTCGTGCGATGGCGCGGGCGAGGCCAGCTTGACACCCATCACGCCCAGCCCGATGGCCTGGACCAGCGCCGCGGCGGCCAGGGCGCGTACCGTCCAACTGCCGGAGCGGCGTGCGGCCGGCACGCGCGCAGGTGCGCTGTGCTGCTCCGGTGCATCCAGGCGGCCGAGCAGGCGTTGCAGACCGGCGTTCGGGTCCAGATGCACTGTCGACGGCAGCGCCAAGGCCTGGCGCAGGCGGCTCTGCTGGGCGAATTCGGCGCTACATGAGGCGCACTTGGCCACGTGCGCGATCAGCCAGGTGTTTTCTTCCTCGGTGGCACTGTTCAGCAGCACCGCCGGCATCAATTCCCAGGCGTGCGAGCATTCCTTGCCAGGCGCGATGAAAAACGTCTTCATTGCATGGTCTCCGTGTAAGGGGCGCCGCCGGCCAGGCCGGGCAGCACATTGCGTAATTTGACCCGGGCGTGGAACAGCCGGGCTTTGATGGTGCCAACCGGGCACTGCATGATGTCGGCCACTTCCTCGAGCTTGTGGCCGACGCCGTAGACCAGTTCGACCACCAGGCGCTGGTCCGGCGACAACCGCTCCATGCCCTTGTCCAGCCAGTCGCGCAGTTCGCGGTCGTCGTTGTCGTCGGCGCTGGGGGCGTGGTCTTCCACCAGGGCGGTGTCGTCGATGGCTTCGCCGTCGTGCTGGCGCAGGCATTTGAGTCCGCAGCGGTAGGCGATGCCCATGATCCAGGTGGAGACCTGCGAGTCGCCGCGGAAGTCGCCGGCCTTTTGCCAGGCGATCCAGAAGCAATCGTTGATGGCCTCTTCGATGATGTCCGGGCGGCGGGTCAGCCGCGACAGGAAGCGGCACAGCCGTCCGTGATAGCTGTGGTACATGCTGGCCAGCGCGTCGCGATCGCCCCCGGCCATGCGGCGCAACAGCATGCGGTCGGTGGCATCGCCCAGGGTGTCGGTGTCATTCATCGGTGCAGGCATGGCGGGTAACCCACGTCAGTGCGCGCAGGCAGGCAAAAGGTTGCGTGTGGATCAGAAGGTTCTGGCGACCGTGCCCAGCCACGGCATGTCGCCGGGGCCGCCCTGCATGCGCGGGGTATTGCCGCTGGTCAGGATGCGCTCGGCTTTCAGTGTCCATCCGGCGCGGTTCCACTTCAGGCCCACCTGGCCGTACTGATAGCGGCCCGAGCGCGCTGCACCGTAGGCCATGGCCGGAAAACGCGACGAACCGGCACCGAGCGACAGGCTGACATCGTTGCGCAGCGGGACGTTGGCGGTGATGTCGAACGCCACGTTCCACGGCGACCGGTCGGCCCGCGGGAAATTGAAGGTGGACAGCGAAAACGTCAGCAGGTCGCGGTAGGACCAGGCCAGGCTGGCTTCCTGGCGGTCGAAGGTGCGCGTGGCGCGGTCGGTCGGGTAGCCGTAGTAGAGCAGGCTGGCCTGCATCTGCCAGCGGTCGTCCAGCATCCAGGCGCGCCCGACCTGGGCGGTGACCGCGACCGGATCACTCCAGGCGGGGGACTGCAGCGCCACCGAGGTGGAAACCGACCAGCCGGGGGCGGGCAGCCAGTAGCCGGCGGCCTGCACGGTGACCTTGTTGGGCGCGATCGAGATACCACGGTCGATCAGGCTGGAGGTCAGCGCCACTGCACCGCCGAAGTCCTTGGCCAGGGCGCTGCCGCAGGAGCCGGCTGCCAGCGCGAGCAGCAGCCACTGCACCAGCGTGCGGTGACTGTGTGGTGGGCGGCGCACCCGCGGTTGGCCTGGTTGCTGGGCGGATAAGGCCGGTTGTGCTTCGCACCGTGGGTGGCGTGCGGCACTGTCCAGCAGTGCGCCCACGCAGAAGACCGCGCGTGCGCAGTGGCGTCGCGGTCGAGAGGGGAGCGGCTTGGAAGCTGGAACGGTCGGCAATGGCGTGGGCGGGTGTCAAACAGGGACGCGATGGTGCCCCAGGGCGGCGAACGAGACCACCGCGGCGGCGGCGATTGCGTCCGTATACGCGAAGGCACCGCGTCGGGCAACGCGAATCCATCCGGGCCGGCCGGTCGCGGCCGCCTGCAACGCCTGGCTGTGCAGGCGGCCGACGGACAGGCTGCCACGGCTGGGCGATTGGCGCGCCATGCGTCCGCCCCCTCGGGCGAGGACGCGCCATGCCGCAGTGGCCGCGCCTACTTCAAAGTGTTGAGATAGGCGATCAGTGCGTCGAGCTCCTTCGGGTCGTCCAGGCCGTCGTACTTCATCTTGGTGCCCGGCAGCGCCTTGGACGAGGATTGCGACAGATAGGTCTTGAGCTGGGCCGGAGTCCAGGTCCACTTGCTGTTCTTGAGCGCATCGGAATAACCGCCGAAGTCTGCGACGGTACCGGCAGGGCGGCCTGCCACGCCGAACAGCGACGGACCTTTCTTGTTCTTGCCCGGTTTGACGCTGTGGCATTCACCGCATTCGGTGAGGAAGACGCCGGCGCCGTCGGCAGCGTAGGCCGAGGGCATGGTCAGTGCGCCCGCCAGCATCAGGCCGGCCAACGGGGCGCACAACACGGAGAGTTTGCGTGGTGGGTTCATGTGGATCCGTACAGGTGCGGGAGGGATCAGAAGGCCAGATTGACCGACAGGGTGAAGCTGTCGAGATCGCGCGGATTGGTGATCGGCGGGCCACGGAAGACGTTGGAGGTGCTGCCGTTGAACTTGTCGAAACGGAACCAGCCGGCGGACACGCGCAGGTTGGCCATCGAGGTGTAGGTGCCGTCCTTGCCGAACGGGGTCCAGTACAGCAGGATCAGATTGCTGGTGGTGTCCGGGATACCCACCGGCGAATAGCGCGCCGCATCGAACGAGCCGCTGTTGATCATGTGCGCGGCCAGCACGCCGTAGGTCTGCTTGAAGGCGTAGTTCATGCTGAGGGTCTGATCGCGCACGCTGCCCCGGTCCAGCGCCGGCATGGTCGGGTCGGTCGACATCAGCGGGCTGCCGTATTTGCGACGCTCGTAGATGTTGACGTAGGCCAGCGACAGCACGTGCTCGCGGGTGCCGAGGAACTGGTAGGTCAGGTCGTAGCCCAAATCGGTGAGGTCGTCGCTGGGCCCGGTGCGCAGCGGCTGGCGGCGGGTCGTGAGCGCAGTCAGGCCCACCGAGAAGAACTGGCGCTTCATGTCCTTCATGTAGGCAAGACGCGCATAGCTGGTGTCGCTGAGCTTGCCCGGGTCGCCGTTGACCGGCCAGCCGAGGCGGTCCTGCGCAGACGGCGACAGCGCGCTGTAGCTACCCACTTCGCCGTACCAATTGCGGTCATACAGGCCGTAGACGCTGGCACCGATGACGCGGTTGGACAGCGCCGAGGAGCTGAGCATGGTGGAGGCGCCGCCATTGGAGGCAGGGGTAAGCGTGGAGGCGTTCGGCAACACGTGCACCGGGTCGGAAATGCCCGGGTTGTTGTTGACGCTGACACCGATCATGGTGTCCTTGCCCGCCATCTGGAACGGCTTGCTGACAAAGCGCAGATCGACATCGTCCAGGCGCGTATCGAAGGTCGCATTGCCGCTGTTGTTGGAGCGGATCTTCGAGTAACCACCGATGTTGTCGTTGAGGCGGCCGCCCAGATACAGATCGGCTTCGCGCAGGCGCGAGGTGCTGTCGCCGCGGCTGGGGTTGTTGCGCGACCAGGTGAGCTGGCCGGACACCGGGATCTTGGTGCCCTCGCCATCGGTATCGGTAAAACCGCCGAGCTTGAAGCGCATGCCGTAGGGCGTGAGCGAGGGACCATAGGAGCCGACATGGCAATCGGCGCAGGACGAGCCGGTCTGGCGCGCGAACGAGGGAATCGCCTGCGCCTGCGTACTGGCCAGTAGCAACAAGGGGCCGGACACGCACAACAAGGACGTCAGGGAGGCGGTACGCGCGGCAGTGCGACGCGGAGCGGGCTGGGGCATGGGCATGGAAAGTCCTTGTTCGACGGTGCGGGAGGCAGCGGTGCGGGAACGGGCGAGGAAACGAATGACAGACGGCGGGGTGCGGCGGCTCATGCGCGCTTGCCCGGCAACACGCGGCGCAACAGGCCGTCGCGCAACACCAGGTGATGCCAGAGCGCGGCGCCGATATGCAGCAGCACCAGCGCCAGCAGCGCCCAGGCTGCGTTCAAGTGCCAGGTGCCCAGGGTGTCGCCGAGGTCGCCGTCCGGAGCGACCAACGCGGGCAAGGGGATGCCGAAGAAATACACCTGCTTGCCGTAGGCGCTGCTCAGCGACCAGCCCAGCAATGGCAGCGCGAGCATCAGGCCGTACATCGCCACATGCGTGGCACCGGCGGCCAGGCGCATCGGCAGCGATGCGGGTGGACCGGGCGGCAATCTGCGCAACCGCAGGCGCAACCCGATGCGTAACGCAAACAGCACCAGGACCAGCAAGCCAAAGTGGCGGTGGCCTTCCAGCAGCCACTGACGCAGTGCGCGGCCATCCAGCTCTGCGCGCAGCAGGATCAGCGTGGCCGCCATGGCCAGGCACAGCACGGTGAGCCAGTGCAGCACGCGCATCGCTTTGGGCAAGGGCAGCACGCGCGCAGCTGCGGGCGCCTGTTCTGGCAGGGGCGCGGTGTCTGTGCCGTTGACGGGAGCGCTGGCGGGCGCAGGGGGGGAGGAACGCATCTGATCTGTCTTCCGGTGGTGGTCGTTGGTTCCGGCTGCGCGCTGCGCTGCCAGGCCTGGCTCCCCACGCCGGCCGAACGGCGGCCAGGTGAACGTGCACCGATGGGTGCGGCGATGTCGGAAAAAGGTTGCGTCGCCGTGGCACCTGGTTCGCACGTGCTGCACACCGAAGCGCTGCGATGCGGTCGGCTGCGCTTGCGCGCACAGCGCTTCGTATGGCCCCGAGCGCGCGCAACCTTTCGCGCAACCCGACGCACTCAGGCATGTCGCACTACGTGCAGTCAGCGGTTACGCCTCTCCGATCATGGCTATCGAACGCATCCAGTTGCATACCCACGGTGACGATCGCGGGCTGCTCATTTCATTGGAGCAGCAGCGCAATGTTCCGTTCGAGATCCGCCGTGTGTATTACCTGTTCGGCACGCGCCACGACGTGCACCGCGGCCAGCATGCGCACCGCCAGCTCAATCAATTCGCCGTGGCCTTGCACGGCTCGGTGACGATTCTGCTCGACGAAGGCAACGGCAATGGTCCTAGCGAAGTGGTGCTGGACGACCCGTCGCAAGGCCTGCTGCTCGGCCGCATGGTGTGGCGCGACCTGTACCGCTTCAGTGCCGACTGCGTGCTGATGGTGCTGGCCGACCAGTTTTACGACCCTGGCGATTACATCCTGGATTACGACCAGTTCGTGAGCGAAGTGCGCACTGGCGCCGCGCTGCAAGCCTGCAGGCTGGAAGCATGAGCGCACCGAGGCAACTGGTGATTGTCGGCGCAGGCGAGTTCGCGCAGATCGCGTGCGAGTACTTCCAGCACGACAGCCACTACACGGTGGTCGCCTTCAGTGTGGAGCGCGATTTTCTGCTGCAGACCACCGTGGCCGGCTTGCCGGTGGTGGCGTACGAAGAACTGGAACAACGCTATCCGCCGCACGACTATGCGGTGTTCGTGGCGATTCCGGCAACGCAACTCAATCGCCTGCGCACCCGTTTTTTTCAGGATGTGGTGCGGCGCGGCTATCGCTGTGCGACGTACGTGAGCTCACGCGCGTTCGTCTGGCATAACGCGCAGATCGGCGCCAACTGCTTCATCTTCGAGGGCAACGTCGTCCAGCCGTTCACTCGCATCGGCGACAACTGCGTGTTGTGGAGCGGCAACCATATCGGCCACCGCACGGTGGTGCAGGATCATGTGTTCATCGCTTCGCATGCGGTGATTTCCGGCTATTGCGAGATCGGGCAGGGCAGTTTCATCGGGGTCAACGCCACGCTCAGCGACAAGGTGCGGATCGCCGCGGACAACGTCATCGGTGCCGGCGCGCTGGTGACGCGACATACCGAAGCCGAGCGTGTGTACGTGGGATCGCCGGCACGCGCGGTGGCGGGCAGATCCAGCTTCGATGTGGAGCTCTGAACGGTGTTTGCCTGGAACAAGCGCGGCTTGGTGTTCGACGTCGCACGCCACGGGGTGGGTGGCTGGATGCACCATGCGGCCCTGACGCCGACACCGTATCGCCTGTCTGCTCAGGTGTTGCGGGTGTACGCCGGCTTTCGCGATGCGCAGGGCGTGAGCCGGATCGGCTACGTGGATGTGCGCGCCGATGCGCCAACGCAGATCGTCGGCGTCAGCAAGCAGCCGGTGCTCGACATCGGCCGTGACGGTTGTTTCGACGACAACGGCATGATCCTGGGCGATGTGGTGGCCGGGCCGGACGGGCTGTACCTGTTCTATGTCGGCTTCCAGCGCGTGGCCAAGGCCAAGTTCCTCGCCTTCACCGGTCTGGCGGTCTCCTGCGACGGGGGGGAGAGCTTCCAGCGTCGGCAGGAAACGCCGCTGCTCGATCGCGCCCCCGGTCGCAGCACGATTGCCGCAGTGCATTCGGCACGCTACGAGGAGGGCCGCTGGCGGTTGTGGTACGCGGTGGGCGATGACTGGGAAACGATCGGCGGTCAGCCATATCCGCGTTACCACATCCGCTACGCCCAGACCGACGACCTGCGCTGCATCCCCACCGACGATGCTGTGTGCCTGCGTCCACGCGGCGACGAATACCGTATCGGGCGTCCGCGCGTGTACCGGCTCGGCGAGCGCTATCTGATGTATTTCACCCGTGGCGACCTTCAGGGCGGCTACTTTCCCGGCATCGCCTTCAGTGGCGATGGGGTGCACTGGGAGCGCGACGACCGCCAGTTGGGGCTTGCATTGTCCGATGACGGCTGGGATGCGCAAACGCTGTGCTACCCCGCCTTGATTCAGCACGGCCAGCGCCTGTTGATGTTCTACAACGGCAACGCGATGGGGCAGGCAGGCTTCGGCCTGGCAGAGGCGGCGTTGCCGGTTGCGTTACAGGGCGGTCATGTTTTCGGTTAGGTCTTACATGCCGGGCGATGCGTCCGCGTGGGATGCCCTGGTGGCGTCATCGCGCAATGGCAATCTGCTGCATCGGCGTGACTATATGGACTATCACGCCGAGCGCTTTGTGGATGCGTCCCTGCTGGTCCAACGTAGGGACACGGTGGTGGCGGTGCTCCCGGCCAATGTGCGGGGCAGTTGCGTCAGCAGCCACGCCGGGCTCACCTATGCCGGGCTGCTGTCGTCGATGGCGCTACGTGCCGGCGCCACCTTGCAGGTGTTCGAGCAGATTGCCGCGCACTACCGCGCGCTTGGCGTGCGCGAGGTCATCTACAAGCCGGTGCCGCATATCTTCCATGCGTACCCGGCCGAGGAAGAGCTCTACGCACTGCATCGGCTTGGCGCGCAGCTGTGCCGGCGCGACTTGTCGTCGGTGATTGCACTACGCGAGCGGCCTGCATTAAGCACCGAGCGGCGGCGTTCCATTGCCAAGGCGCGCAAGGCCGGCGTGCAGATCCAGCGCGGGACCCAGCTCGATGGATTCCATGCGCTGCTGACCCAGGTGCTGCAGCGGCATGGCGTGGCACCGACGCACCGGCTGGATGAGCTTCAACTGCTGCAACGCCGGTTCGCGCAGCAGATCGTGTTGCATGAAGCGCGCGCTGATGGACAACTGGTCGCAGCCGCATTGGTCTTCGACTTCGGCCGCTGCGTGCATACCCAATACCTGGCGGTCTCCGAACAGGGGCGCCAGCTGGATGCGTTGAGCCTGCTGCTGGCCGACCTGATTACCGATGTCTATGCGCAGCGCGAATATTTCAGTTTCGGTATCTCCACCGAACAGGGCGGGCAGGTGCTCAACGAAGGCCTGGTGGAACAAAAGGAACGCTTCGGCGCGCGCGCCGTGGTGCAGGATGTCTATCGATGGTTGATGTAATGGATGTGCCTTTCCTGGATTTGCGTGCAGTCAATGCGCGCTATGCGGATGAACTCAAACTCGCAGCGGCACGCGTGATCGATGCCGGCTGGTATGTGCTCGGTCAAGAGCTGGCCGCGTTCGAAGCCGAATTCGCCAGTTATTGCGGCACCACGCATGCAGTCGGCGTGGGCAATGGGCTGGATGCGTTGGCGTTGATCCTGCGCGGCTATCGTGAGCTGGGGGTCTTGCGCGAAGGCGACGAAATCATCGTGCCGGCCAACACCTTCATCGCGACATTCCTGGCGATCAGCCAGAACCATCTGGTGCTGGTGCCGGTCGAGCCGGACCCGGTCACTTTCAACATCGACCCAGCAAGGGTGGAGAAGGCGATCGGGCCACGCACGCGCGCCATCATGGCAGTGCACCTGTATGGCCAATTGGCCCAGATGCAGGCTCTGCAGACCCTGGCCCATCGCTACGGCCTGCTGCTGATCGAGGATGCCGCGCAAGCGCACGGGGCACGCGCACAGGGGCGGCGCGCCGGTGCCTTCGGCGATGCGGCGGCCTTCAGTTTCTTCCCGACCAAGAACCTGGGTGCACTGGGCGATGGCGGCGCAGTCACGACGTCGGATGTACGTCTGGCCGAGTGCATTCGCGCGCTGCGCAACTATGGCTCGGAAGTGAAGTATCACCATCTCTGCCAGGGGGTGAACTCGCGTCTGGATGAAATGCAGGCTGCTTTCCTGCGCGTCAAGCTGGGCTATCTGGAGGACGAAATCGCGCTGCGGCGTGCAGTGGCACAGCGGTATCTGCACGGCATCTGCAACCCGCTGATCGTGCTGCCCGCGCCGGTGGCAGAGCAGCAGCACGTCTGGCATCTGTTCGTGGTACGCAGCCCGCAGCGCGATGCCTTGCAGGCACATCTGTTGCGGCAGGGCATCCACACGCAGATTCATTATCCGGTGCCGCCGCATCGGCAGCCGGCATACGCCACCCTGGGCGAGGCGTGCCTGCCGCTGAGCGAACAGCTGCATCGGGAAGTACTGAGCCTGCCGATGGGGCCGGCGCTGGACGATGCAGCAGTTGCGCACGTGATCGCGGCCTGTCAATCGTTCGGCAGCAACACATGAATCTCGTGCGCAGCAGCGCCTACACCGGCGTTGCGACGCTGGCCAAGCTGCTGGCGGCATTGGTGGTGGTCAAGCTGGTCGCCGTCTACGCCGGGCCGCAGGGCGTGGGCCGGCTTGGCCAGTTCCTCAACCTGATGTCGGTGCTGGCGGTATTGGCCGGTGGCGGCATCAGTGCCGGCATCGTCAAGCATGTAGCGCAGTACCGCGACGATGCGCCCGAGTTGGCGCGCTTGCTGAGTGCGGCGCTCTTATACGCATTCTGCGCGGCCTGCGTGATCGCGCTGCTGGCCATAGCCTTCAGCGGAGCCATTGCCGAGCGCTTGCTGGGCGATGCGAGCTACCGTCCGCTGATCTGCGTGTTGGCAATCGCGCAGCTGGGAATCGCATTGCTCAACTACATACTGGCGCTGATCAACGGCTTCATGGACGTGCGGCGGCTCGCCTTCGTGCAAGTGACAGGCGCCGTGCTGAGCGTTGCCTTGGTGGCGTGGCTTTCCAGCCAAGTGCAACTATACGGGGCGCTGCTGGCGCTGGTCCTGGGTCAGGTACTGTGGCTGCTGGCTGCTGTTCCGGCACTGCGGCGTAGCCCCTATTTTCAGCCTGCCATGTGGCGGATGCGCTTCGATGCGGAGATGACCCGTCGGCTGGCGGCATTTTCGCTGATGACGCTCACCTCGACACTGGTGCCGCAGCTGGCGACCATCCTGGTGCGCGATCATCTGGCGCTGCAATTCGGCTGGGGGCAAGTGGGCTACTGGCAGGCGGTGAGCCGGGTCTCCGATGCCTATCTGCTGTTCTTCACCACCGCCATCAACGTGTACTACCTGCCCAAATTGGCGTCGCTGCAAGGCGCTGCGGGGCTGGGCAGCGAGCTGCGCAGTGCATATCGCTATGTCATGCCGGCGGTGATCGTGGCGGCGCTGGGCGTGTATGTATGCCGCGATTGGGCGACCCGGCTGCTGTTTGATCCCCAATTCGCCGCGGCGGCGCCCTTGTACGGCCCGCAGCTGCTGGGCGATGTGATCAAGATCGCGGCGTTCGTGCTGTCGTATGTGATGGTGGCCAAGGCGATGACGCGGCTGTTCGTGATTTCCGAATGCGTGTTTGCAGCGAGCTATCTGGCGCTGGTGTACGTGTTCACCGCGCAGTTCGGGCTGATCGGCGCGATGTACGCGTTTGCAGCAAACTACGTGCTGTATCTGTTGTTCAACATCGTGGTGGTGCGGCGCTACCTGGAGCGGGCGGCATGAACGATCAGGCACCTGTATCGGCACGTGCACGCTGGCCGTTGGTGTCGGTACTGATTCCGGCGTTCAACCATGAGCATTTCGTGCAGCGCTGCCTGGACAGCGTCCTGGAAGATCCGTATCCATGCAAGGAAATCGTGATCATCGACGATGGCTCCAGCGATGCCACCGGCGAAAAGATCAGTCAATGGATCAGCGATCATGGGCATCGGCTACCGGTGCACTTCGTGCAACGCGAGAATCGGGGAGTTGCCGCCACGCTCAATGAACTGGCCTTGCGTGCGCGGGGAGAGTATCTGCGGCTTGGCGCAAGCGACGATTATCTGTTGCCCGGCGGGCTGGACGCGCAGGTGCGCTATCTGCGCGGACATCCGCAAAAACTTGCGGTGATCGGCGATGCCTGCGTGGTCGACGCGCATGGGCGACTGTTGCATGGCAGCGCCATGCGCGATCTGCATAAGGTCGACAAGGGCTTGTATCGCTGCGAATCCGGCATCCGGCATGCGGTGATACGGCGGTGGGCAGTCAGTGGCGCGGTGACGCTGCTGCGGCGCAGCGCCTTCGACGCGCGCAGCGGGTGGGACGAGTCGCTCCGAATCGAAGACTGGGATTTTTTCCTGCGCCTGGTTGCAGCCGATGCGCTGGCTTTCATCGATCTGCCGGTATGCGCCTACCGCTTGCATGGCAGCAACCTCAGCAAGACCGCAAAGGTGCCGGCACGCATCGCCAACCTGCGCGAATCACGGCAAGTGGCGTTGCGCTGCGCACCGTTATTCGAAGAGCCCGATCGCACACTGCTGCATGCGCAGGCGCGCTACATCGCTGCCAAGGTGGAATTCCTGCGGCGCCGGCCGCACCGGGTGGCTGTGCATCTGGTGGCCTACGCATGGTTGTCGCTGTCTGCCAGATGGCGTCCGAAACGTACTGCGCGTGCGGTGGAGCTTGCATGAGCACGCTGTTGCGCCGCCCGGCGACATATCTGGCCGTGCCGATGCTGCTCAGCTGCGCGCTGACGTGGCTGACCTATGCGCTACCCGATGGCTACCTGGAAGGCATCGTGCTGCTGGCGCTCGCGGCAGCGGCCACCTTCTCGCTCGATACGGTGCTACGCACGCAGGTGCCGTCGGTCGAGCGCTTTCGCCACTACCGTTACGCCGGTACCCGCGATGCATTCCTGGCGATGGTACTGGCCGCGGCGGTGACGGTGTTCTGCATCGCCGACCTGGTGCTGTTTCCGATTCCGTTGTTCAGCGATCCGGCGTCGTACGCCACCTTGAGCCCGTTGCGTGCGCACGTGCGGCACATCTCCAATATGTGCTGGATCCTGCCGCCGATCGCCCTGCTGTGCGTACGCCATCGTGGGCTGCGTGCGGCGATGGTGACGTTGGGATTCGTGTTTCCGATCGTGGTGATCGATCGCAACCGCATCTTCGCCGGCCTGTTCTCGTTCGTGCTGGTGATGCTGCTGCGGCGCGATCCGGCGCGTCGGCTGCCGTGGAAGACCATCGGCCTGCTCGTGCTGGCCGGCGGTGGCGTGTTTTCGATCCTTGGCGCGTTGCGCTCCGGTTCCCTGGCCACCGTGGCGTTGCCGTTCAGCGCGTTCTACCGTGCCATGCCGCAGGGCGTGCAATGGTTGCTGCTCTACATCAGCGCAGGGCCGTATAACTTCGGTGCGATGTTGGCCAAGGGCTACGTCAACGCCAGTTTCCTGATCAATCAACTGGTGCCGTTCAGTGGTTCGATTGCCACCGCCGGGACCAGCATTCCGCTGGATGCACCCAACATCAATGTGGGTACCGAGTTCTTTCCGTTCTTGATGGCGTGGGGCGCTGCCGGTGCCTTGCTTGCAATGTTGGCCCTGTACGCCGGGCTGGTCTGGAGCGTGCGCCGCCTCAATGGCTCGCTGTCGATCTTCCATGTGCTGATCTTCCTGCGTATCGCCTACGCCTGCCTGATGTCGCCCTTCGCGCCGCAGGCGTTCACATGGACCAACTTCGGCTTTATCGCGCTGTGCCTGGTGCTGCATGCCTGCACGGTGCTGCTGCCCAATCGCCTGTCCGCACATCCGTCTGCCGCGTGAGCGGGCAGCACGTCATTCATCGCCCCGTTGCAGAGCCACGCCCATGAATCAACACGACGAAATCTATCTGATCGACCTGTGGCGCATCCTGCGCCGGGAATGGCGCTGGGCAGTGGCAGCGCTGGTGGTGGTGCTGGGCCTGACCTTCGCCTTCACCCGCCTGGCCAAACCGCAATGGGAGGCAACCGCGTGGATCCAGGTTGGCGAAATCGGCCCGACTCCTGCTGGCCGCGACCCCAAGGTCGAACCGTTTCAGCGCGTGATCGATCGCATGAAAACGCGGCTGTTTCAGGATGCGGTGTTGCGTCAGGCGCAGGTGCCGCTCGATAGCCGCGCCGCGCAGCTGTATCGCGGCAGCCTGAAGCCGGACCCCGACCCTTACGCCAATCTGATCGGTGTGACCATCCGGGCTGAATCGGCGCAGCAGGCGCGCACGCTGGCCACCGCCACCGTGACCCAACTGCAGATACTGCACGGCGGCACCAATGCAGCTGCGCTCGATCTTGCGCGCGCCCGCCTGCAGGGCTTGAGCGAGGATCTGCGCGCGGCCACCAGCCATCGCGAGCAGCTGCAGCGGCAATTGCAGGCCGGGCAGGGAGGGGCTTCCGCCACGCCGACACAGGTCCTGGCGGGCGTGTTGCTCACCGACAGCAACACCACGATTCGCGCCTTGAAGAGCGAGCGCGACGACCTCGTCGCCCGGCTCACCGCGCGCTACACCTACCAGACCTCGCTGGCGTGGCCGCTGTACGTGCCCGACCGCCAGGCGTATCCAAATGCGATCACCGCCTGGGCGGCCGGCCTGCTGGCCGGCGCAGGGCTGGGCGTGCTGGCCGCAGTGCTGCGCAATGCGGTGCGTCGTCGTGCGCGGACTCCTGCACACGCCGATGTGTGACGCTGCAGTGGTGCCTCGGCGCAAACCGGGGGAATGCACTTTCGCATGCAGCAGGCCCCGGGTGATACGCGAGCGAAGGCGAGGCCGTGCATCGCATGCGGCGCGTTTGGCCAATGCATGCATGTTGGGTGTGATTGCCTGCGCCAGCTCGGCCACCATCCAGTGCGCTGCAACCAAACCGGCAACATCGCGCACTCACGGGTCTATCAAGCGATGCCGCATTGGTGGCGTTGCGACCGGAGAGTGTGTGGTGAAAACAATAGGACGGGTGTGGGAGGCTGCGCATGTCGTCACTCAGTGAGCATGCGGCGCGGGGCGGCACGGTCGCGCCGGAGCAACTGCTGGAAACGCAACGTGCCTTCGACAGCGTTGCTCCCGACTACGATGGTCCCCGCGGCAACAACGCGCTGATCCAGCGCATGCGCACCACGCTGTGGGACACCGTAGCGAGCGAGTTGCCGGTGGGGTCGCGGCTGGTCGATCTGGGCTGCGGTACCGGCCTGGATGCTGGCGAATTCGCGCGCCGCGGATATTCCGTGCTGGCCACCGACTGGTCGCCGGCCATGGTCGAGCGCACCCGCCATCGCGCTGCCACGCACGGTCTGCAAGAACGCCTCACCACCGCGCATGTCGGCATCCAGCAACTCGATCGGCTGGAAGGCAGCTTCGATGGCATGTACTCCAACTTCGGCCCGCTCAATTGCGCGCCCGATCTGCCGGCCGTTGCCGCACAGTGCGCGCGCCTGCTGCGCCCGGACGGCTGCTTGGTGTTTTCGGTGATCGGGCGGATCTGCCCGTGGGAAATCGGCCATTACGCCTTGCGTGGGCGCCTCAGGCGCGCGGCGGTGCGTGCCGCCAAAGGCGCAATTGCGGTGGGCATGAATGGGCACACCATCTGGACCTGGTACCACCTGCCGCGCGAGTTCTACCGTGCATTCGAAACGCACTTCGCCCTGGACAGCTACCGCGCCTTGAGCCTGTTCCTGCCGCCGCCGTATCTGGTGGAGTTTTGCGAACGCAATCCACGCCTGTCCGAGCGCCTGGGGCGCTGCGACGACCGGTGGGGCGGGCTGCCGCTGCTGCGCGACATGGGCGATCACTTTCTGATCGTGATGCGCAAGCGCTGAGTGGAGCAGTCGATGGCCATGGCCGATGTCTGCCTGCAAGGCGCACGTGCGATCACCCAGGCCGGTCCGTCGCGTGCCGCAGTGACGATCCGCGCGGGGCGCTTCGGCGGCACGCTGGGCACCGGCACCGTGCGCATGGATCTGCAAGGGCATGTGCTGGCGCCGGGCCTGATCAATGCGCACGAACATCTGCAGGTCAACTGCGTGCCGCCGCTGCCGCAGACCGCGCCGTTTCGCAACAGCTACGCGTGGATCGAGGCATTTCAGGCGCATTTCCAGCATCCGGACGTGGCCGCCGCACTGCGTGTGCCCAAGGCAGTGCGGTTGCGCCATGGCGGTTTGAAGAACCTGTTGGCCGGCGTCACGTGCGTGGCCCAGCACGACCCATGGCACGCCACGCTGGACGAAGCGAATTTCCCGGTGAGCCTGCTGCGCGACTTCGGCTGGAGCTACGCATTGGGGTGGACAGGCTACGGCCCGCCCGTACAAAGCAGCTTTGCCGCGACCCTGCCAGCGCATCCCTGGATGATCCATCTGGCCGAAGGCACCGATGCGGTGGCGCGTGCCGAGCTCGATGAACTCGACCGGCTCGGCTGCCTGGCCGCCAACACGGTGTTGATCCACGGCGTAGGCATGGGTGAGCAGGATATCGATCGCGTGATCGCGCGTGGCGCAGCCGTGGTGTGGTGTCCGTCCAGCAATCAGGCGCTGCTCGGCCGCACGCTCGATCCGTGGCGCTTGTGCATGGCCGGCCGGCTGGCGCTGGGCAACGATTCGCGCATCAGCGGCGCGCGCGACCTGCTGGAAGAACTGCAGATCGCCAGCCGGAGCGGACTGGCACCGGACCAACTGCTTGGCATGGTCACCAGTGACTGTGCGCGTATCCTGCGCATGGCAACGCGTGGGCGGATTGCGCCTGGAGCCGCTGCAGATGTGTTGATCGTGCGCGACCGCGGCGGCGAACCTGCCAGCAGCATCATCGGTTGCACGCGCAGCGACTTGCGTGCGGTGATTCGCGATGGCAAGCCGCGCATCGCCGATCCGGATTTTGCGCCGTGGTTCGGCGCGGCCGGCATCCGGACCGTGCCGGTGTTGCTGGACGGACGGCCCAAATTGCTCGATGCCACGCTGGCCGACCCGGCGGTGCTGGCGCTCGAACCCGGTCTTCAGCGTTTAACGCAGGAGCAGCCGGCGCAGGCCGCCGCGCAGGTTACCCATGCGCCGGTTGCCAATGGAGCGCTTTCGTGAGCGCAGTGCCGGTGCTCGAGCCCGCTGCTGCCTACGCACTGTGGGCGCAGGCGTATCCACCGCACGCGCACAACCCGGTGATGCTGGCCGAAGAGCGCGCCATGCTCGCACTGATGCCATCCAGCCTGCAGGGCCAGCACGTGCTGGACGCCGGCTGTGGCAGCGGCCGCTACATGCTGCACGCACTGCACCGTGGGGCCCGGCAAGTGACCGGTGTCGACCTGTCGCCGCAGATGCTGCACCGTGCCGGTACCGAGCTCGCACAGGACTGGCCGGCCGCACGCATCGTTCTGCAACAAGGCAGCCTGGATCATCTGCCGTTGCCCGATACGGTGGCCGACCTGAGCTTGTGCGGTCTGGTGGTGGGGCACCTGCAACAGCTATGGCCGGCGCTGGAAGAACTGCATCGCGTCACCCGCGTCGGCGGCATCGTGCTGTGCAGCGACGTCCACCCGATCGGCCACGCGCTGGGCTGGCGGCGCGACTTCAAGGCCGATGGGCAGCACTACGCGGTCCGCCACACCCCGCATCTCTATAGCCACTGGCATTCGGCATGCACCGCACTCGGGTTCGCGATCGAAGCCGTGTCCGAGCCGATACTGGATCCCGCGGATATCCCGGCCGGGGCACGTTTCGACAAGATGGCGCTGCAGGTGCCGGTTGCGCTGGTGCTACGGCTGCGACGGGTCGCGTGAGCAAGATCTTGCACACCGCAGTGGCTGTCTGTGCGTGGGTTACTGCCCGTCAGCGGCACGCTGCGGTCGCAGCGGCAAGCAGCAGCGACGTTGCGTCGATCGCCATCCAGGCGCTGCCGGCCCTATGAGCCTGCACGTCGCACAGCTGAATCTGGTTCCCACGCCCGATGGCCTGAACGTGGAGCAGGTGTTCGCGCAATGGCCGACGTTGGCAGATATCGCCGAAGCTGTCGCCAGTGCTGGCGTGCAGGTGTCGGTGATCCAGGCCTCCGCCTTGAACACCAGGTTGCGCCGCCAGGGCGTGGATTACCGCTTCGTCGATCTGCACCAGCGTGGCAGCGCAGTTCGCGCCCGTACGCTAGCCGCATTGCTGCACGAGAACGATGCCGATGTGCTGCATGTACATGGTCTGGAATTCGCCGGCGATGCGCGGCGTCTGGCGCGCCTGCTGCCGCAGCTGCCGATCCTGCTGCAGGATCATGCCAACCGGCCACCACGCTGGTGGGCCAGCCGCCTATGGCGCGCACGCTACGCGGCCGCAGCCGGCATCGCGTTCACCTCGCTGGAGCTGGCGCGGCCGTTCGTGCGTGCGCGCCTGTTTCGCCGCAGCACGCAGCTGTATGCCATCCCCGAATCCAGCAGCCGCTTCACCCCGGGCGACCGATTGCAGGCACGCGAGCAGACGCGGGTGCACGGTGACCCTTGTGTGGTGTGGATCGGCCATTTCAGTCCAGCCAAGGACCCGCTCTGTGTGCTTGATGCAGTGGCCCTGGCTGCGCGTGCGTTGCCCGGTCTGCGGTTGTGGTGCGTGTTCGACCAGGCGCCACTGATGGCGCAGGTGCAGCAGCGCCTGCGCGCCGACCCACAGCTGGCCAGATGCGTCCACTTGCTCGGCAAGGTCGAGCACGCACACGTGCAGGAGCTGCTGCGTGCGGCGGATTTGTTTGTTTCTGCCAGCCATGCAGAAAGTTGCGGTTATGCCGCACTGGAAGCCTATGCCTGCGGTTGCCTGCCGCTGCTGACGGCCATTGCGTCGTTTCGTGCGCTCAGCGATGACGGCGCAATGGGCGAGTTGTGGCCGGTCGGCGATGCATCGGCATTGTCGGAACTGTTGCTGCGCGTCAGTCGGCAACGCCCCTCGCGCGCACAGGTGCGTGCCCATTTCGACGCGCGCCTGTCGTTTGCCGCAGTGGGCCGGCGCTGGGCGCAGGCTTATACGCACTTGCGCGCGACCACGCCGGAGCGCACCGCATGAAGCTGGCCTTGGTGGTGCCAGGTGGTGTGGATCGGAGCGGGGAAGTCCGCGTGATCCCGGTGTTCCTGACCTTGATCGAGTGGCTGGCACGCAACCATGACGTGCACGTGTTCGTGCTGCATCAAGAGCCGCAGCCGGGCATCTGGCGCCTGCGCGGTGCCACGGTGCACAACATCGGCGCGCGTCGGACGCGGCTGCGCGCAATTGCCGCCATCTGCGACGAGCACCGGCGCGAACCGTTCGCTGTGATTCAGGCGATTTTTTCCGGCTATTGCAGCTTGATCGCGGTCACTGCCGCCAAGCTGCTACGCCGTCCCAGCATGGTGCATATCGCCGGCGGCGAGTTGGTGGCCTTGCATCGCATCGATTACGGCGGCCGCCGCAGATGGCGAGGGCGTCTGCGCGAGGCGATGATCCTGCGGCTTGCCGACCAGGTAACGGCTGCCAGCGCGCCCATCATCGCTTCGCTGCAGGCACTGGGCATTGCTGCGCAACGCGTACCGCTGGGCGTGGATCTGCGCGCCTGGCCGCCTGCAGCGCCGCGCGCCCGTACCGGGCCGACCCCGCGCCTGCTGCATGTGGCAAGCCTCAATCCGGTCAAGGATCAGGCCACCTTGTTGCAGGCAATGGCCGCACTCAAGCGCGCCGGCGTTGCCTTCACCCTGGACATGGTGGGCGTCGACACATTGGGCGGTGCCATGCAGCGCCTGGTGCAGCAGCTCGGCTTGCAGCAACAGGTGCGTTTTCTCGGCTTCAAGACCCAGCGCGAGTTGCGCCCGATCATGCTGTCGGCCGATCTGCTGGTGCTGTCCTCGCTGCACGAAGCCGGGCCGCTGGTGCTGCTGGAAGCTGCCGTTGCAGGGGTTCCTACGGTGGGAACTGCGGTGGGGCATCTGGTCGAGTGGGCTCCTGTCTGCGCATTGGCGGTGCCGCCGGGCGACTGGGCCGGAATGGCAGAGGCCATCCGCCAGGTGCTCGGCGATGACGAACTGCGCTTGCGCCTTGCCTGGGCGGCGCAGTGCCGCGCCGTCCGCGAAGATGCTGCATTGACCACGCGCCTGTTCGAGCAGTTGTATCGCCAGCTGTGCGAGCAGCGGCCGCTGCCTGAAGTGCGTTGATGTGCGCGGCAAGGCAGGGCGCTATCGTCGGTGATCTCGTGCGCTCGTGCCTTGAGCGAGGAAAACTCCTTAGCAGCTGACAAAACGACTGTGCAGCCGCCACGCGGGTGCCACCGGTGCTCGGAATCGGCATGTGCCACATGTACGCTGCGGTTCTGAGCGCGCCGTCCGCGCCCACCTGACGGCTGCTCGCTACGTTTTGTTAGCCGCGCTTAGCGCAGCCTCACGCCGGCTGCAGATAGCCATCCAGCGCCGCACGCACCACGTACAACATGTCCGTGCGCGGCACGGGTCTGGTCAGGCGCGTCACCAGGCGGCGCGCCTGGGTTTGGCGCACCCATGGCTGATCCTGCAGCCATAACTGGGTCTGCAGCATGTCCGCGCGCTCCTTGCGGCTTTCTGCCGAAGGCACCACACGGCTGTGCAGATACTGCCGCGCTTCGCCCAACGAGCGCGACCATTCGATGCCAGGCAGCGCCGATAACCACAGGTTCGAGCACGATGCGGCGGTGAGCGTTTGCCGGGCTGCTCGCATGCGCAGCAGCGCAGGACAGTCAGCATGCAGGCGCGCCATCACCGCGGCTGGCACCACAGCGCGGTAATAGCGCTGCAGCAACAGCAGTGGCGGCAACGCCCACCATGGCGGCATGGCGCTGTCTTCCCACAATTGCTCCCAATCGCGCGGGCCCATGCGCGTTGCCAGCAAGGCAAGATCATGCAGATGCATCAGGCGAATGGTGCGGTGGCAGATGCCGCCTGCCGCATGCAGCAGCAAGTGACACATCAATGCGCCGATCGATGGATAGGGATTCAAGCCCGGTTGCGGCCGCTCCGGCCGGATTCGGTCAGTAATCTCCACGCTGCTCACCGGCAAACGTTCCTGGATGCGCGTGTGCAGCTCGATATTGATCGGCGCATCGCGGTGTTCGCCTAGCCCGGCCACTGCCTCGCCGTGCTGCGGCTTGAATACCTGGTGCTTCCACTGCTCGAAAGAAGCGACGTAGCCCAGTTCGCACAACAACGCCGCCGCTGCAGGCGCGTCGTCGGGTTCCACCAGCAGATCGATATCGGCCATCGGGCGGTCGCCAGGCAGATACACACCCAGTCGATGCAAAGCGGTTCCTTTCAATCCCACCAGCGCGACGCCCACGCTGCGGGCAGCGGTATCGATACGAGTCAGCAGCAGCGCGATGCGCCGATGGCGGTCTTCGACATGGCTGCGCTGTTCGCTCAGGAAGGCATTCCATTCGGCGTTCTGCCACAACGAGCGGCGCTGCAACAGCGGCGAAACGCCGTGCGCGGCCGCTGCCGCTGCCGCCAGCTGCCACTGCAGCCGGTCCCATTGCGGCAGTGCATCGCCTGGCTGGGCCAGCTCCAGAGCCAGCCGTTCGGTCGCCGTGTGCAGGCGGTGCTTGATGGTGCGAAGGGAAGGCTGCATGCGCGTGGTCCGGTCAGGCAAGGTGTCGATAGATAAAGTGTGGAAACGATCGCGCGCTAGCCCACCAGGACGGTGCTCAGGTGGCGTGGCTGACGCGCAGCACTGGGGGGCATCGGCTCGCTGCGGTGCCGGGCCTCACTGGCGATCAAGGCAGACCAGCGTGCTTCCAGTTGCTCCGACGCCTGCGCGAACGCATCGGCCGTGATCGTGGCACGCGCCTGTTGCAGATCGACCTGCCTGTGCAGCAGATCGCGGACACTGCGATAGAACGCGGAGTCGTACGCGCCACGGAACATCATCGCCAGGTCGTCGCTATCCTGCCAATGCGTCTTGCTGCCCAGCTGATTCTTCACTTCTTCGTAGAACTTGGTGCCGGGCAGGGGATACGACACGCTGACTCCGATGATGTCCGGATTGGCCTGCGTCACCAATGCGCGCGTGGCCAGGATGTCGTCGAGTTCCTCGCCCAGATAGCCCAGCTGGATGAAGAAACCCACGCGGATGCCCTGCGTGCCCAGGCGCTCACGTGCGGCGATGACCTCGCCGACCTGGGTGCCCTTGGTCATCTTGTCGAGAATGCGCTGGCTGCCGCTTTCCGCACCGATCCAGGCCTCCACGCAGCCGGCGCGCGCCAGCGCTGCGGCCATGCGTTCGCTGGCAAGGTCGGCACGGGTCTGGATGGTGAAGGGAACCGCGCCGTCGGCATCGCTCAATTGCTGCGCAAAGGTCTCCACCCAATCGATATGGAAGCCGAAGATGTCGTCGGCCATCCAGATATGGTCCGGCCGAAAGGTGCGTTTGAGGTGGATCATCTCTGCGGCCACCTCTTCGGCGCCGCGCCGCTTGTAGTGATTGCCCCAGATCGGCTTGGCGCACCAGTTGCAACGGAACGGGCAACCGCGCGAGGCGGCCATGTTCAAGCTGAAATGGCCATGCCGTTGTTGCCAGAAGCGCCGGTAGCGCGGCATATCCACCAGGTCCCATGCCGGCAGGCCGCTCAGCCGTGCGTCCGGTGGTTGCGCGCCGGGATGCACGCGCACTGCCGCAGGCTGGCTGGTGGCGATCTGCGCAACTCCCTCCAGCCAGTGGTCGGTGGTGATATCCGGCTTCGCTTCGATGCGCTCCAGCAACGAGATCAACGGGGCGATGCCTTCGCCGATCAACACCGCATGCGCGCCTGCGGCCAGGAACGCATCCGGGTTGTCGGACGCATCCGAGCCGGCCACCAGCACGCGGCAGCCGGCGGCACGGGCCTGCGCGATCATGCGGCAGGCGGCCTCGCGCATCCGGCTCAGGCACATCTTGGTGAGGAAGTTGAAGTTGTCTTCGTAGAAAACAACCAGATCCGGCTGCGCAGCGCGCAGTGCGGCGGTGTAGTCCTCCACATCGTTGGCCAGCATTGCATCGAACAGGCTCACTGCATGCCCACGCTCGCGCAGCAGCGCTGCGATCTGCAACGTCGCCAATGGCGGATACGGCTTGCCGCGCTCCCATTGCTTGGGGTCGTAACGCAGGAAATACGAATGACTGACCTGGATCTTTACCATCGGCACAAGGCTCTCGTTCTCTCGCCAGGCGGGCGCAGCAGCGGCGTGCGCAGACACCGGCATTCGGCTCGGCAGTAGGTGCGGATGCAGGCCGCTTTGGTTGCGTCGCGTTGCATGCGGGCAAGGCTGCGGCGAGGCAACCTTTCTGTAGGAAAGCGGCACCCATCGGCTGATTCAGTGCATCGGATGAAGGCATGCCGCAGTCGGCTGCATGGGCGCAACACACGCCGCTGAACGATGGCTCCGCCGCCATCGCAGCAGGGGCCGCAGTAGCGGCAGATCCGTTCGGCGAGCATCGCCCGCGGCGCTTGGGCGTGCGCCGGCAGATTCTCGGCGCGCTGTTTCATTTCCACAGCGATAGCCAAGCACTGCTGGCGCTGGTCGATGCCGCCTACGCGGGTTTGCCCGCGCATCGGCTGCCGGGCGCTCCGGAATTTCATGTCACATTGGACCTGCTGCCGCGTGCGCCGGGACGCACCGATGCCGAGCCGCCGCCTGTGCGCACGCACGCCAGCGGCGGCCTGCTGTGCGGCGTCGTGGATGCGTGCAATTACCTGATGCTCTCGGTGCCACAGCGCCGCGCGATGCTGGTGGTGTCCGAGGACATGCTTGCCCACGCGTATCACGTGCGTTACGAACTGATCGAATTCGCCGTATTCCTGCTGGCTGCGCGTGGCATTGGGCTGGTGCCGCTGCATGGCGCTTGTGTAGGTCGACGCGGACGCAGCGTGTTGCTGCTTGGCGCCAGCGGTGCGGGTAAATCGACCTTGGCCTTGCACAGCCTGTTGCATGGCCTGGACTTTGTCGCCGAAGACGGTGTCTTTGTGGCGCCCGATAGCCTGCTCACCACCGGTGTGGCCAATTTCCTGCATCTGCGTGCCGAAGCGCTGGGCCTGGTCGACGCGCCCACGCGCGCATGGATCAGCGCATCGCCGGTGATCCGGCGTCGCAGCGGCGTGGAAAAATTCGAGGTCGATCTTCGCCATCGCCACGCGCATCTCGCGCCCAAGCCGATGCGGTTGCATGCGGTCGTGATGGTGTCCAGGTCGCCGGCCATCGCATCGGCACAGCGCCTGGTCGCGGTGCCTGGCGAGCAAGTCGCCGCCTGCCTGGCCCATGATCAACCGTACGCCGCCGGTCAGCCCGGCTGGCAGCGCTTCGTCGAACAGGTGCGGCGCATCGGCATGTTCACCTTGCACCGTGGCACGCATCCGCAGGCATCGGTGGATGCGCTGCTGCAGCTGTTGCAATGAGTGGCCGTATGCAAGCCTCCTGGAACGCCACCGGTCCGCAGACCCGCATCGCGCACTGGCGCCTGCATGTTGCGCACGAATGAGCCGCTGGCGATGACCGCCATCCGGCGCATGCGCGTTGCATTGCAACAGTTCGCGAGCACGCTGGTGCCTGCAGACATGCCGATGATTGCGCTTTACGTCGCGTTGTCGCTGGCTGCCGCGTTGGCCGGCAGCGTGGTGGCGGTGTGCCTGCTGCCGCTGGTGCAGCCAGGCCACAGCGTGCAACTGGCGGGCTATCGCCTGGCCTTGCCGGGCGGGCTGGCGATGCAGGCGTGCCTGTTCATTGCGGTGAGCCTGCTGTTTGCCGTGTTGCGCTGGCAGAGCGCGCGACTGGCCGCGCAGTTGACCAGCCGCTATGCCATCGGTCTGCGCGCACGCGTGCATGCGGCACTGATCGATGCGCCGTTGCCGGCCCTGTCCGGGGCCAGCTCAGCAGAAATCGCCAACGTGCTCACGTACAACATCGAGATCGCCACGCAAGGCTTCGGCGCCGTGCTGCAGCTGCTGGTCGCGGCCATCACTGCGCTGGTGAGCGTGTGCATCGCGGTGCTGATTGCACCTGTGCTGTTGATCACCACCCCACTGCTGGCGGTGCTGGCAGGGTTGGGTCTGCGCTTCTCCAGCAGTCGCGCACAGGCACGCATCAGCCGCGCGTATGTGGCCGACATGACGCAACTGTTCTGGCTCAGCGAAGATTTTCCGCGTCGCTTGCGCCACGTACGCTCGTTTCAGCGCGAAGGCCTCGAAACCCGCCATTACGAGCGCATTTCGGCGCGACTGGGGCACGGGTATGCGCAACAGCAAGCACTGGTTGCCGGCAGCCGCCTGCTGCTGGAACTTGCCGCGGTGGTCGCCATCGCCGGCATCCTGATGCTGGCCAATCGCTGGCAGGGGGGCGAGCGTGCTGCGCTGATCACCGTCAGTCTATTGCTTGGCCGTCTGCTGCCGTACCTGGTCACCACGCGGCAGAGCCTTCAGCAGTTGCGTTCGGCGTGGCCGGCGCTGCAGCTGTGGCGCCGCTATGTCGACCTGGGCGCTGCGCGGGTACACGTTCCGGAGCAAATGGCCGAACCACTCACGGCTGCGCTGCATATCGAACACATCGGGCTGGCGCCGCCACTGCCCCAATGCGCGATCGAATCGATATTGCTGGTACCAGGTCAGATGACCCTGGTGGTCGGTGCCTCCGGCGTGGGCAAGAGCAGTCTGATGGATGTGCTCTCCGGGCAGACGCCGCCGGCGCAGTTCGTGGCGCACATGGGCGGACGACGGCTGACATTCTCGGCATATCGACATCTGGTGCGACACAGCGCCTACATCGGCCAGGGCGTGCGGCCGTGGCAGCGCACGGTGCGCGACTGCCTGCAGTGGGTGCTGCCCGCAGCGTCCGACGCACGCATGTGGGAGGTGCTGGCCGATGTGGGCCTATGTTCGCGGCTGCAGCGCGATGCGCAAGGCCTGGACACGCCGATCAACGCGCAGGACGGGCGCCTCTCGGGCGGCGAATCGCAACGCCTGTTGCTGGCGCAGGTGCTGCTGCGTCGGCCGACCCTGGCCGTGTTGGACGAAGCAACCAGCGCGCTGGACGCCGATGCCGAACATCAGGTGCTGAGCACCTTGCGCGCGCGTTTGCCGGATACCGTGCTGGTGGTGGTTTCGCATCGCACCAGCTTGGCCGCCGTGGCCGATCGCACGGTGAACTTGGATGGTGCGCCTGTTCGGCGGGTGCATATCAGTTCGCCGGAAATTGCCACGCCGTACGATGTGCGCTAGGCCGGTCACACGCTGGCGGGTCGGTGGCTCTGCAAGTCGCTGACAGTACATAGCGCGCAATCATCGGGCTCGAGTCGAAGACACGCAGGCACCGGATGGGTCGGTCACGCGGCGCACCGGCTGCGCACGCCAGGTGCGCCTGGTCACTGGGCCAGCCGTTTTATCCCGCAATCTCTTCCAGCGCCCGATTGCGCGTGCGCGGCCCGAACGCGGCAATCACGCTCGCCACGATCGACATGCTGAGCGCGATGAAGGCCAGCACCCCGTGGCTGCCAACCTGCGTCAGCAACCAGCCGATCAGCACGCTGCTCACCGCCGTGGAGAGGCGACTGAAGGAATAGCAGAAGCCCACTGCACGTGCACGCAAGCCGGTCGGGAACAGCTCCGCCTGATAGCCGTGATAGGCAAAGCTCATCCAGGCGTTGCAGAACGCGACCATCGCCCCGCACAGCACCATGCCGACTGCCTGATGCTGCAACGCGAACAGCCCACCGAACAGAACAGCGCCCAGCGCCGATGCGGTGATCTGCCATTTGTTTTCCCAGCGCTGTGCAAAACGCAGCAACAGCAATGGCGCCAGCGGGTAGGCCAAGGAGATCGCAAACGAGTACGCCAGGCTTTTGGTCACCCCGGCCCCGGTGCCCTGCGCCGAGATCAGCGCAGGCAACCAGTTGCCGAAACCGAAGAAGCCGATCGCCTGAAACACATGGAAGACCACCAACATCCCGATGCGCCCGCGATACGGCGCACGCCACAGCAGTGCGCTGGGCATTACACCGGCCGGCGCGGGTGTGGCCGCCTGCGGCGCGGGCAGTGGCGCACCCACATCGCGCGTGCAGCGCGCTTCCAGTTCGGTCACCACTGCATCGGCTTCTGCGTGCCGGCCGTGTGCGGCCAGCCAGCGCGCCGATTCCGGCAAGCGGCTGCGCAGCCACCAGATCGCCAGCGCAAACGCACCGCTGAGCAACACCACCCAACGCCAGCCGCTCACGCCCAGCGGCGCAGACGGTACCAACATCCACGCGGTCAGCGCGACCGTCGGAACCGCCAGAAATTGCACGAAAAAGGCAAATGCGAACGCCGCGCTGCGCATGTGCCGCGGTACCAGTTCGGACAGATACGTATCGATGGTGACCAGTTCGATTCCCAACCCGATGCCGACCACACAGCGCAGCACGATCACACCGCTGGCAGTGCTCTGCAGGCCCATCGCCACGGTCGCAGCGGTGTACCAGATCAAGGCGAAGGTAAACACCGGGCGACGCCCGAACCGGTCGGTAAACGGGCTCAATAGCGCGGCACCGACAAACAACCCAAGGAAGGTGGCCGCCGCGAATGCCGCTTGGTCGGACATGCCGAACGCGCCATCGGCGCCGCTGGCAAAAATGCCGTCGCCAATCAGCCCGGGGCTGATGTAGGCGGTCTGGAACAGGTCATACAACTCGAAGAACCCGCCCAGCGCCAGCAACCCCACCAGCCGCCACAGTGTTGCGCTGGCGGGCAACCGGTCGATCCGGGCGGCGATCTGCGCGGAAGGCGAGGGCTGTTCGGGGGGCGCTAAAACACTCGGAGACATGGGCAGGCAGGCAGATAGGGCAGTCTCATCATAGCCAGCGTCCAGATGCCGCAGCGGGCACGCTTCGTCGCGCGGTCAACGCGTTCGTCTGTGGCAAGAGGGCACTGGGCATCCAAGGTGCGCGCAGCCGACCAGGCAACAGCACTCTTCCTCACAATCGCGCCCGCACCGCCCTTGTCAGCAGCAAGCTCAACAACGCCGCTGTCGCGAGTGGAACCAAGCACGTGCACCTCATGCGTTGTCCGACTGCTGGAATGCTGTAATCCCTCACTGCACCCAACAGGCCGCTGGCAATGCCGCCGGGCCAGCCCCATCTCTGGCACATCACTCTTTCCGGAGTCATTCGATGACCCCCATTTCCGTGCTCGATCTGGCGCCGGTCTGCGAAGGCAGCGACACCACCCACGCTTTCGCCAACATGCTCGATCTGGCCCAGCACGCCGAGCGTTGGGGCTATCAGCGCTACTGGCTGGCCGAACACCACAACATGCCAGGCATCGCCAGCGCCGCCACCGCCGTGCTGATCGGTCACGTCGCCGGGGGCACCAAGACCATCCGCGTGGGTGCCGGCGGCATCATGTTGCCCAACCACGCGCCGCTGCAGGTGGCCGAACAATTCGGCACCCTGGCCTCGTTGTATCCGCAGCGTATCGACCTGGGCCTGGGCCGTGCGCCGGGCACCGATCAGCCCACCGCACGCGCCTTGCGCCGCTATTTCGACAGCGCCGATCACTTTCCGCAGGACGTGGCCGAACTGATGCGCTATTTCGCGCCGGCGGTGCCGGGGCAGCTGGTGCAGGCCGTGCCCGGCGCCGGGCTGGAGGTGCCGGTGTGGCTGCTGGGGTCGAGTCTGTTCAGCGCACGCCTTGCCGCCGCGATGGGGTTGTCGTTCGCGTTCGCCTCGCATTTCGCCCCCGACGCGATGGACGACGCGGTGGCGATCTATCGCCGCGAATTCCGACCGTCCGCACAGCTGGCCAAGCCACACGTGATGCTGGCCCTGAATGTGGTGGCGGCCGAGACGCAGGCGCAGGCACGCCGTCTGTTCACCACCCAGCAGCAAAGCTTCGTCAATCTGCGTCGCGGCAAGCCGGGCAAGATCCCGCCGCCCATCGACGATATCGACAGCTTCTGGCAGCCGCATGAACGTGCCGGGGTGGAGCGTGCACTGGCGTGCACGGTACTGGGCGATGCCGAGCAGATTGCGCGCGGCGTGGCAGAGTTCATCGAGCGTCACACGCCCGACGAGCTGTTGTTCACCGCCAACATCTACGACCACGCCGCGCGCCTGCGCTCCTTCGAAATTGCCGCGGCCGCGTGCCGCGAGCTGGACGTGACCTTGGCGTGATTCACGTCGCTTTGCGCGGCGATCGGCTGTGATGCGTGCACATCCATTGGGAAGACCAGCATGCAATTTCAGCAACGCAGCGAGAGCATCAAACAGTTGGCCGAATTGATCCGCGGGGTGGACATCGCGATGTTCACCACCGTCTCGGCCGACGGCAAACTGGTGAGCCGCCCGCTGGGCACGCAGGAAGTCGAGTTCGATGGCGACCTGTGGTTTGCCACCGCCGTCGACAGCCCGAAAGTGGCGGAAATCGCCGCTGATCCGCGCGTCAACGTGGCCTATGCGTCGGCCTCGAAGAACACGTATGTCTCGGTGGCCGGCACCGCGCGCGTAGTCCACGACCGCGCCAAGATCGACGAACTGTGGTCGCCGGCAATGAAGGTGTTCTTCCCCGGCGGCAAGGACGACCCGAATCTGCGCTTGATCCATGTGCGCGCCGAATCGGCCGAATACTGGGACGGCCCCAGCGGGCTGCTCGGCAAGGCGCTGTATTTCGTGATGACGGCGGTCACCGACGATACCGGCAGCCTGTCGGACAACCGCGTGGTCGATCTGAAATAACTGCGTCGCAAGCGACGCGCCGGACGCGCTGCGCTCAGCGCCAGGCGTCCGGCCACCAATCGCGAATCAGATCCACCAGCTGGTCGGAGGTGACCCCGAACACGACCACCGAGATCAGCGCAGCTGCCCAGCCCACCAGCATCAGCGCACCGTCGCGCTCGAGCAGGGCCAGCGCGAACAGCAGCAGGATCAGGCCGAAGATGTAGTTGGTGAAGGGGATCGGCAGCGTCAGCAGGATGCCGACCAGCACCAGGAGCAAGCCGGTGAGGAGCTGCGCCGGCATCCGGTCCAGCATGCCATGCAACCGCGGTTTGAGCAGGCGATCCAGGCGTTGCAGCGTCGGTCCCAGTTTGGCCACGAAGCGCTGGCTGGTCCGACGGCGCGGCCCCCGTTCGCCGATGAAGCGCGGTACCCACGGCTTGCGCAGGCAGCACATCATCTGCAGCCCGATCAGGATGGTCAACGGTCCGCTGATGCCACCGGCGACGCCGGGAATCGGAATGAACGAGGGCAGGATCGCAAGAAACAGGAACACGCCGAAGGCGCTTTGCTGCAGGTCGGCCAAGATCTCGCGAACGCGCAACACCTGGTCCGGATCACCTTCGCTGAAGGCTGCCAGCAGGCTGCGGATGCCTTCGTTGCGGTAGCGCATCTGCTCGCTGGCATCATCGTGCGGCGCACCGCCGTCACCCGACGATGTCATCGCTGTCCTCGTCGCCCACCCGGCTCAGCAGCAACTTGTCCACGCGCGCACCGTCCAGGTCGACGATCTCGATGCGCCAGCCGGCCCAATCGAAGAACTCGCCGGCCTGCGGAATGCGCCCGAAATAGTAAATGCACAGGCCCGCAAGCGTGTGGTAATCGCCCTCGTCGGCGTCGGGCAGTTCGGCACCGAGGACTTCGCGCAATTCTTCCACCGGCAGCGACCCGTCGATCAACAGCGAGCCGTCCGCGCGCGTGACCACCAGCGCGTCCTCGTCGGTATTTTCCACCGCCTGCAGACGGCCGACCACTGCGCCCATCAGGTCGCTGATGGTCACCAATCCGCGGATTTCGCCGTATTCGTCCACCACCAGCGCCATCGACTGCTGTTCTTCGCGAAAGATTTCCAGCAGCTTCATCGCGTGCGTGGATTCGGACACGAACAAGGTGTCGCGCAGCGCCTGGAACAGGTGCGCGCCGTGGCCGTCCATGCGCGTGACCAGCGATTTGACTTCCAGCACCCCAGCAATGTCCTGGTCGCTGCCGCGGTACACTGGGTAGCGCGAAAATTCGTGCTCGCGCATGACCTGCAGATTGCGTTCCGGCTCGGCGTTGGCGTCCAGCCAGGCGATGCGGTTGCGCGGGGTCATCAGGCTGTCGGCGGTACGATCGCCCAGCCGCATCACGCGATTCATCATGTCGCGCTCGTGCGCGTCGATCACCCCGGCCTCGTGGCTTTCGGCCACCAGCATGCGGATCTCTTCTTCGGTCACCGAGGCCGACTCGTCCTTGCCCATGCCCAGCATGCGCAGGACCAGGCGGGTGGAGCGCGCCAGCACCCACACCCCGGGCGCGGCGATCTTGGCCAGCCAGGCCATCGGCACCGCGACAACGCCTGCGATGTCTTCGGAATTGCGCAGCGCCAGCCGCTTGGGCACCAGCTCGCCGAAGATCAGCGTCAGGAACGTGATCAGCGCCACCGCCAGAGTGCTGCCGATCACCACCGAATACGGGCGCGGCTTGCCGACCAGTTCGAACGTGCCCGCCAAGGCCGGGAACACACCCTGCAGCCAGTTGGCGATGGCTTCGCCGATCGCCTCGCCGCCGAACACGCCGGTCAGGATGCCGATCAGGGTGATGCCGATCTGAACCGTGGACAGGAAGTTTTCGGGGCTTTCGGCCAGGGCCAGGGCCCGCGCGGCGCGCTTGCTGGAGCCGGCCATCTGCTTCAGGCGGCTCTTGCGCGAGGTCATCAACGACATCTCCGACATGGCGAAGAAGCCGTTCAGCACGATCAGGGCGATGACGATCAAAAACTCAACCACGGGCGTCTTCCCCGGTTAGTGAAGGGGAGGGCGGGGGAGCACTGGGGCTGCCGGCGGGCGCATAGGCCGGGCGGCAACACGGGGGGATAGGGTCGTCTTCCATAGGGTGCGCCCGAAGGCGCGGGGGCATGGTAGCAAACCACAGGGTGGTTCGAGCCGGGAAATGTCGATGTGAAGGCCGCTCCCGGCGCGAGATACCCAGAGAGGTCATGGAACGGTCATAATTCGCGTCTGGCGCCGTCTCTCCCTCGACGGCAGGAAGTTGTCCACCCATGTTCTCGTTGCAGACCATCTTCGGTTCCGGCAAGCAGTTCTATGCGCTTCTGAACGAAGCGGCGCAGGCCGCCTACGACAGCACCAGGGCGTTGCACGCCATGATGCGCGAGTCCGACCGCCAACCGGCGCTGGACGCCTTCAAGCTGGCCCGCCTGCGCGAACGCGCCGCCTCCGACAAGATCGGCCAGGCGCTGGTGGATAGCTTCATGACCCCGATCGAACGCGAAGACATCGAGGCGTTGGGCTCGGCGTTGTACAAGATTCCCAAGCAGGTCGAGAAATTCGCCGACCGCTACTCGCTGGCGACCAAGCACCTGGAACACATCGACTTCGCTCCGCGCGCCGCGATGCTGGAGCAGGCCGCCGCGGTGGTGGTGGAGATGGTGGCCGACCTGCCGCACATGAACATCGACCGCATGACCGCGCTCAACGACAAGCTGCGCATGCTCGAAAACGAAGCCGACCGGCTGATGCTGGAGCTGTATCGCGACATCTATTCCGGCCGGCTGGACACGTTGCAGATGTTCCTGCTCAAGGAGTTCTTCGAGATTCTGGAAAAGGCCATCGACCGCTGCCGCGAGGCCGGTGTGGTGGTCTACCAGATCGTGCTGAAGAACAGCTGAGGTCGCCGCGTGCTTACCTTAGTTCTGGTGGTGATCCTGGCCGCGTTGGTGTTCGAGTTCATCAACGGCTTCCACGACACCGCCAACTCCATCGCCACCGTGGTCGCCACCAAGGTGCTCTCGCCCGGTTGGGCGGTGATGCTGGCCGCCGGCATGAACCTGATCGGCGCGCTGACCGGCACCGCCGTGGCGCTGACGATTGCTTCCGGCCTGCTCAACACCAACGTGGTCGACGTCACTCCGCAGGTGATCCTGTGCGCCCTGCTGGGCGGCATCATCTGGAACCTGATCACCTGGTGGAAGGGCCTGCCGTCGTCGTCCTCGCATGCCTTGATCGGTGGCCTGTGCGGCGCCGGCCTGGCCGCGGCGCACAACAACTGGGACGCGCTGATCTGGTCGGAAAACATCGGCAACTGGGCCAAGAACAAGGGCCTGTTGTGGAAGGTGTTCGTCCCGATGATCACCTCGCCGATCGCCGGTTTCGTGCTCGGCATCGTGGTGATGGTGCTGCTGTGGGCGATCATCGCCGGCATGTCCAAACTCGGCGGCCCGATCGGGCGGCTGGCGCGCCCGCGCTGGGTCAATGCGTTCTTCGGCAAGGCGCAGATCGCCTCGGCCGCGTACATGGGCTACGCGCACGGCCACAACGACGCGCAGAAGACCATGGGCATCATCGCCATGACCCTGATCGGCGCGCAGTCGGCCGGTGCGCTGGACGATTTGCCGAGCTGGTTGTCGTTCCTGCATCCGGGCACCGGCCTTGCCGCCGGCGCCGGTATCCCGATGTGGATCGTGCTGACCTGCGCGGTGGTGATGGCCGCAGGGACGGCGTCGGGCGGCTGGAAGATCATCAAGACGCTCGGCCACAAGATGGTCAAGCTGCATCCTATCCACGGCTTTGCCGCAGAAACCAGCTCGGCGACGGTGCTCACCGTGGCGGCGCATTTCGGCATGCCGGTATCCACCACGCACAGCATTTCCACCGCCATCATGGGGGTGGGTTTTGCCAAGAACCCGCGTTCGCTGCGGCTGGGGGTGATCGAGCGCATCGTCTGGGCCTGGATTCTCACCATCCCGGCCGCTGGCGGCGTGGCGTATCTGATCCTGACGCTGTTCGAGCTGTTCGGCTGGACCTGAGCGATGCCGCGGTGCGCTCACGCACCGTCGGCAGACTGCGCCGCCGTTGCCGTATCGACCTGTTTGCGGCAGGTTGCCGCATGCCATGAGTGAGACCCTTTCCCGATGATGCTTGCCCTGGTGTGCGTGTTGTTCGGGTTTGCCTGGTTGATCGACCGCCGCGGATTGCGGCGGTTCTCCCGCGTGCTGGGCCTGGCCAGCTTACTGCTGGTGTTCGCGGTGGGCTGCGGTCCGTTGCCCTCCTGGATGCTGCAACACCTGCAACGCACCGGGGTCAACGATTTCAACGCGTGGGGCGCGCGCAACGTCATCGTGCTGCTGGGTGCCGGCACCGTGCGCCCGGAAGGCCGCGATGCGGTGGCCGAAGCCAATCTGTTCGCCTACGGCCGCATCGTCGAATCGGCACGGCTGTACTGGCAATGCCGGCACAGCGGGGGCGATTGCAAGATCGAGATCAGCGGCGGCGATGCACGCGGCCTGGGCCTGTCCGAAGCGGTGGTCTACCAGCGTGTCTTGCTGGGCCTGGGCATTCCGCGGGCAGATCTGATCATGGAGCCGTCGAGCATGAACACCTGGCAGAACGCGCAGTTCAGCCAGCCCTTGCTGCGCGCCTACCGGCCCGATCGCATTGCGCTGGTGTCCTCGGCCACGCATCTGCGTCGCGCCGAATTGTATTTTCGCCATTTCGGCATCGATGCCACACCGGTGCGCGCCGATTGGCTGACCGCCACCTGGTCGATCCTGCCGCAGAGCTACAACTTCACGCTGGCCGATGTGGCCCTGCACGAATACCTGGGCATTGCGCGCTATCAGGTCTACCAGTGGTTGGGGTGGAACGTGAAGGCTAGCGAGCCTGGTGCGTTGTGATTGGGGAGCCGGGATTTGGGATTGGGGATTGGTAACAGCTGGTGCGCTGCTAGATCTGCTTGGCTGATGTACTTGCGACGGTGCTTGCCAGTTCCAGATTGACGATGGCAACGCAGATGCGCGGCACTCGGAAACGATGGTGCTGCCCGACGGCTTGGTCGCCGGCCGCGTGTGCGGCCGGCGCTGGCTGCGCTCAGCGCGTTTCGTACATCGCCTTGACGTCGTCACGGAACGCGGCCTGGCTGTCGGGGCGGTTGTAGAACATGTGGCCGCCGGGATATTCGCGTACCTGCACGCGTTTGCTGTCGCTGCCCATGGCCGGCATCTGGTCCACCGTCAGGACCGAACCCATGAACGGGCAGGAGAGGTCGTTCCAGCCGTGCGCGATCAACACGCGCAGCTTCGGATCGATCGCCACCGACTGACGCAGCTGGGTCACTGCGCCTTTGCGAAGCTCGTCGTTCCAGTCCCAGAGCTTGTTCACGTCGTAGTTGAGCGCGCGATACTGCGCATCGATCTTCCAGCCGACCACGCGGGTGACGAAGTCCACCATTGCGGTGGTGGTGGGCGCAATGATGCTGTCCAGCAGCGGGTCGTTGGCGCGTTGTTCGGCATCGTTGGGAAACGGGTCGAAGGCGGTCACGTTGGAATCGTAACGGCTGCCCAATTCGCCCTTGTCACGAAACACTTCGCGCAGATAGGCCTGGGTTTCCAGGCGTCCACCGGAGCGCCGCACATATGCCGGGTCCAGCCCGGTCATGCGGGTGACCTGCTGCAGCATCGCTTCGGTGGCCTGCGGGTCGGTGCGTCCTTTCATCAGCGCCACCGCGTAATCGCCGTGGGTGTAGTCGATCACCTGGCGCATCGCGCTGTCGCTGAGCTGGCCCTGACGCTCCAGGTGCGCAGCGGCGATCGAGGGAAGCGTCAGCATCCATGCCAGGGGCGACACATCGCCGTTGTCGTCCAGGGTCGGGTTGAGATACGGCGACACCAGCACCACGCCGTTCATCGCCACGCCCAGCTGCGTCTGCAGGTAATGGGTAATGCGCGGGCCGCGGAAGCCGCCATAGCTTTCGCCGACCAGATATTTGCGCGCCTGCAGGCGGCGGTTCTTGAGCAGCCAGTCGTAGATCACCCGCGAGAGATATTCCACATCCGCCTGCGGGTTGTAGAACTGCTTCTTGGCATCGTCGTCGCCGATCAGCGCGCGGCTGAAGCCGGTGCCCACCGGGTCGATGAAGACCAGGTCGGTGAAGTCCAGCCACGTGCCCGGGTTGTCGCGCAGTGTGGCCGGTGCCGACGCACTGTCGCCCTCGGCGCCGAAACCGACGATCTTCGGCCCGATCGCGCCCATGTTGAGATACACCGATGCGGCGCCCGGCCCACCGTTCAAGGCGAAGGTCACCGGGCGGTCCTTGCCATCGACGGTGTAGGCGGTGAATACCACTTCGCCCGTGGTCTTGCCCTGCGCATCGCGCACCGGCAACGTGCCGACCGTGGCGGTATAGCTCAGGTTGCGGCCAGCCACGCGTGTGCTCTGGCGCACGCTGGCGTCGGCCGGCAATGGCGCCTGTCTGGCGGCAGCGGCATCGGGTTTGGCATCGCTTTTATCGGTTTTGTCTGGCGCTTCGGCCAGCGCTGTCCCGCTGAACAGCACGCAGGCCAGCAGGCCGGCACGGAGAAAGAAGGGCATGGGCATCGACGTGATTGCAGGGAAGCGCCGATGCTAGGCTGCTGCAGAGCCCGGTGGATGTGCAGGAAGGCATGGATGTCGCGCGGACCGAGGTGGTACGCAAAGGCAGGTGTGTGCGGCCCGCCGAAATGAGCGCCTATGCAAGGCGCTTCCTTCTCCCGTCGAGACATTGTCCCGCCTGATGCGGACGGTGCTCCGAAGGGGAATGAGGGTGCGGGCGAAGCCTCGTGCTACTCACTTCGCAAGTGCATACGCCCGCACCCAAACGCCGCTCTGCGCCCCGCCCGCGCTTGCGGCGCGGGCGCTCGAAGGCGCGCGCGCCGCTAGCACGCAAGCCGTGCCTTCTCGCCTCCACGGGAGAGGGGCTATCGGTTTCAGCACTCAGACTTCAAGCGAGGCCAGATCGCCCTTGGTCTCCAGCCACTGCTTGCGGTCGCTTGCGCGTTTTTTGGCCAGCAGCATGTCCATCAACGAACGCGTCTGCTCGCCGTCGTCGATGGTCAGCTGCACCAGTCGACGCGTGTCCGGGTGGATGGTGGATTCGCGCAGCTGCTGCGGATTCATTTCGCCCAGGCCCTTGAAGCGGGTGACGCTGATCTGGCCCTTCATCTTTTCGCGCGCGATCTTGTCCAGCAGCGTGGTCTTTTCTTCTTCGTCCAGCGCATAGAACACCTGCTTGCCCACATCGACACGGAACAAAGGCGGCATCGCCACGAACACGTGGCCGGCGGCCACCAGCGCGGGGAAATGCTGCAGGAACAGCGCCGTCAGCAGCGTGGCGATATGCAGGCCATCGGAGTCGGCGTCGGCCAGGATTACCACCTTGCCGTAGCGCAGCCCGGTGATGTCGTCCTTGCCCGGGTCGCAACCGATCGCGATCGCCAGGTTATGCACTTCCTCGGAGGCCAATACGCTGCCGGAAGCCACTTCCCAGGTGTTGAGGATCTTGCCGCGCAACGGCAGGATGGCCTGGAAATCCTTGTCGCGCGCCTGCTTGGCCGAGCCGCCGGCCGAATCGCCTTCGACCAGGAACAGTTCAGTACGCGACAGATCCTGGCTGATGCAATCGGCCAGCTTGCCGGGCAGGGCAGGGCCCTGGGTGACCTTCTTGCGGACGATCTGCTTTTCGGTCTTCAACCGTGCGCTGGCGCGATCGATGGCGATCTGCGCGATCTTCTCGCCGATCTCCACGTTCTGGTTGAGATACAGGCTGAAGGCATCGTGCGCGGCACCTTCGATGAAGCCGGCAGCCTGGCGCGAGGACAGGCGTTCCTTGGTCTGACCGGAAAACTGCGGATCGGTCATCTTCAGGCTGAGCACGAAGGTCACCCGGTCCCAGACATCTTCCGGTGCCAGCTTGACGCCGCGCGGCAGCAGATTGCGGAAATCGCAGAACTCGCGCAGCGCATCGGTCAGGCCCGAACGCAGGCCATTGACGTGGGTGCCATGCTGCGCGGTGGGGATCAGGTTGACGTAGCTTTCCTGCACCAGCTCGCCTTCCGGCACCCAGGCCGCGGCCCAGTCGACGATTTCGGTGTCTTTTTTCAGGCTACCGACGAATAGGTCGGCCGGCAGCAGCTCGTGCTCGGCCATCTCACCCTTCAGGTAATCGCGCAGGCCGTTTTCGAAATACCAGCTGTCCTGCTCGCCGGTTGCCTCGTCGTGCAATTTGACGGTCAGGCCGGGGCACAGCACCGCCTTGGCGCGCAGCAGGTGCCGCAACGCACGCACATTGAATTTGGGCGTATCGAAATACTTGGGGTCGGCCCAGAAACGCAGCCGCGTGCCGGTATTTTTCTTGCCGACGGTACCCACCACTTCCAGCTTGGACGCGGCGTTGCCATCGCGAAACTCCATGCGGTGCTCGCTGCCTTCGCGCTTGATGAACAGTTCGACCTTGGTCGACAGCGCGTTGACCACGCTTACGCCTACACCGTGCAAGCCACCGGAGAAGGTGTAGTTGCGGTTGCTGAACTTGCCGCCGGCATGCAGCCGGGTCAGGATCAGCTCCACGCCCGGAATCTTCTCTTCCGGATGGATGTCCACCGGCATGCCGCGGCCGTCGTCGGACACTTCGCAGCTACCGTCCTTGTACAGCGTGACTTCGACCTGCTTGGCGTGGCCGGCCAGCGCCTCGTCGACAGAGTTGTCGATCACTTCCTGCGCCAGATGGTTCGGGCGCGCGGTGTCGGTATACATGCCGGGGCGGCGTTTGACCGGGTCCAGGCCCGACAGCACTTCAATATCGGCGGCGTTATAACGGGTGTTCATGCATCTCGTTGGCACGTGAAACGACGCGCAAGTGTGGGGGCTGAGCCGATTTTTTGCACGCGACCGGCGTTCAGTGGGGGGCCGGGCAGCATTGGCTACCCTGGCGTTGGTTTCGCAATCAAACGTCCCCACCTGAGGATGTCACCGAAGCCAAAGAGGACGCCATGAAGTTCAAGCACATCCTGATGCTCACCCTCGGTGCGGCCGCAGTCGCAGCGCTTCCCGCCATGGCCCAGGCCGCTCCGCAGCAGACCGGACAGGGCGCCGCGGCTCAAAAGGCCGATGACGCGAAGGCCAAGACCGAAGCCGAACGCAAAGCCGAACGCCGCGCTGCCGCCGCTGCGCAGAAGCCCAAGGCCGACAGCGCCCCGCGCGAGGAAGAGGAAGAAGAAAAGCCTGCACGCTGATCGCGCGGCCTAGCGGCCAGGTGCTACCGACGCCCCGGCATTGCCGGGGCGTTCGCTTTTGGGGTAGCTGTGTAAGACCACGCAGCATTCGCCCTGTTGGCGTAGCCGGTGCATGGGGCTGGCATGTAACGCGCATGCATGCCGGCCCCCGCAGAAAGCCCGCAATCGCCTGGCAGTGCCCGTCATGTCTGCCAGCCGCTAAGGCCTGCGCGACATGCACTGTTTCAACGTGTGATGACCTCGTCGTCACGCAACCCTTGGGCATTCGCCCGTCACCCGCTAAACTATGGCTTTCCGGGAGGCTTCAAGCCCCATGACCCCCCTGATTTTCGTTACCGGCGGCGTAGTGTCCTCGCTAGGCAAGGGCATTGCCGCCGCTTCGCTTGCGTCCATTCTTGAAGCGCGTGGCCTGAAGGTCACGATGATGAAGCTGGACCCGTACATCAACGTGGACCCGGGCACGATGAGCCCGTTCCAGCATGGCGAGGTCTACGTCACCGACGACGGTGCCGAAACCGACCTGGATCTGGGTCACTACGAGCGTTATGTACGCACGCGCCTGTCGCGCAAGAATTCGGTGACCACCGGCCGCATCTACGAGAACGTGATCCGCAAGGAGCGTCGTGGCGATTATCTGGGCGCCACCGTGCAGGTGATTCCGCATATTACCGACGAGATCCGCCGCTGCATCGACGAGGCCACCGCCGGGTTCGATGTCGCGTTGATCGAAATCGGCGGTACCGTCGGCGACATCGAATCGCTGCCGTTCCTGGAAGCGATTCGCCAGGTGCGCACCGAGCGCGGCGCCGAAAAGGCCATGTTCATGCATCTCACGCTGGTGCCGTACATCGCGGCGGCCGGTGAGCTGAAGACCAAGCCGACCCAGCATTCGGTCAAGGAACTGCGCTCGATCGGCATCCAGCCGGACGTGCTGCTGTGCCGGTCCGAGCAGGCAGTGCCGGATTCGGAGCGCCGCAAGATCGCGCTGTTCACCAACGTCTCCGAGCGTGCGGTGATCAGCTGCCCGGATATCGACGTGCTGTACGGCATGCCGCTGGAATTGCTGCGCCAAGGCCTGGACGAACTGGTCATCGAGCAGTTCAAGCTGCGCGACAAGGTCGCCGCGGCCGACCTGTCCGAATGGGCGGCGGTGGTGGATGCGGTCAAGCATCCGCTGGACGAGGTCAACATCGCCGTGGTCGGCAAGTACGTCGATCACCAGGACGCCTACAAGTCGGTGGCAGAAGCGCTGCGTCACGGCGGCCTGCGTCAGCGCACCAAGGTCAACCTGAAGTGGCTGGAAGCGCAGGATCTGGAGGGCAGCGACATGTCTGCCTTGCAGGACATCGACGGCATCCTGGTGCCGGGCGGTTTCGGCGACCGCGGTTTCGAAGGCAAGGTGCAGACCTCCAAGTTCGCGCGTGAGCACAAGGTGCCGTATTTCGGTATCTGCTACGGCATGCAGGCGGCCGTGGTGGACTATGCCCGCCACGTCGCCGACCTGGATGCAGCCAACAGCACCGAGAACGATCGCCAGTCGCCGCACCCGGTGATCGGCCTGATCACCGAATGGCGCACCGCCACCGGTGAAGTCGAAAAGCGCGACGAAAAATCCGACCTGGGCGGCACCATGCGTCTGGGCCTGCAGGAGCAGCGCTTGAAGCCCGGTACGCTGGCGCGCGAGGTCTATGGCAAGGATGTGGTGGCCGAGCGGCACCGTCACCGTTACGAGTTCAACAACCGCTATCGCACGCAGTTGGAAGACGCCGGCCTGGTGATCTCCGGCAAGTCGATGGACGACACCCTGGTGGAAGTGGTGGAGTTGCCGCGCGACACGCACCCGTGGTTTTTGGCCTGCCAGGCGCATCCGGAATTCCTGTCCACCCCGCGCGACGGCCATCCGCTGTTCATCGGCTTCGTGCGTGCGGCGCGCGAGAAGAAGGCTGGCGGCAAGTTGCTCAAAGAAGCGCGTGCGTGAGTTCCTTCTCCCATCGGGACCTCGGTCCCCTTCATGGGAGAAGGTGCCCCGTAGGCGGATGAGAGGGGCACCGCAACGCACTGGAAGATGGCAGCTGTGATGAACGCGTCGCCACGCGCCAGCCAGGGCAAACCATCTGGCCTTACAAGCGCTTGCAACCCGTACCCTCACCCCAACCCCTCTCCCGACGGGAGAGGGGCTTAATTACTTAGGTGACCTGATGAAACTGTGTGACTTCGAAGTCGGCCTCGACCAGCCGCTGTTCCTGATTGCCGGCCCCTGCGTGATCGAATCGATGCAGCTGCAGCTCGACGTGGCCGGCAGGCTCAAGGAGATCACCGGCAAGCTCGGCGTCAACTTCATCTTCAAGTCGAGTTTCGACAAGGCCAATCGCACCTCCGGCACCAGCTTCCGTGGCCCGGGCCTGGAAGAAGGTTTGAAGGTGCTGGATGCGGTGAAGAAGCAGATCGGCGTGCCGGTGCTCACCGACGTGCATGAATACACCCCGATGAACGAGGTCGCGGCCGTCGTCGACGTGCTGCAGACTCCGGCATTTTTGGTGCGCCAGACCGACTTCATCAAGAACGTCTGCGCCGCCGGCAAGCCGGTCAACATCAAGAAGGGCCAGTTCCTCGCGCCATGGGACATGAAGCCGGTGGTGGACAAGGCCAAATCCACCGGCAACGAGCAGATCATGGTCTGCGAGCGTGGCGCCTCGTTCGGCTACAACAACCTGGTCAGCGACATGCGCTCGCTGAGCGTGATGCGCGACACCGGCTGCCCGGTGGTGTTCGACGCCACCCATTCGGTGCAGTTGCCGGGCGGGCAGGGCAGCAGCTCCGGTGGTCAGCGCGAGTTCGTGCCCGTGCTGGCGCGCGCGGCGGTGGCGGTCGGGATTTCCGGCCTGTTCGCCGAAACCCACCCGGATCCGTCCAAGGCGCTGTCCGATGGTCCCAATGCGTGGCCGCTGGATCGCATGGAAGAACTGCTCGAAACTCTGATGGAGCTGGACGCCGTCACCAAGAAGCACGGGTTTGCGCGCTTTGCGTGAGTTCTGATCAGCGCGCGGCCGCTGCAGCGCACCGCCGGGAGCGGCGGTGGCGCCAGTGGCCCTGGGGCTGGTGGGCACTGGCCGCGTCAATCGCGGCGTGGGCGTGCATGGCGGTCATGGCCGTTTTGTTTACCGCCAGCATCGGCATGCCGGGCGATGGCGACCATGCCATGCAAGCCACGCGGCTGCCGATGCGCATCACGCTGATCATGGCCACCATGGCCATTGTCAGTAGCCTGGCCACAGGCTCGGCTGCATTGCGGCTGAGTCGCCAGCCTGGTGCGGCGATCGCCGCGCTGATCCTGCTGTTGGTCTTGCTGCTGCTGTCTGGTTTGTCGCTGTTGGGCTTGATGGCGTAGCGGTCCGCCCGTGACGTGCTGCGTGTAGCGGCATGCGATTTGGCAATGGACCGGTGTGCAGCGATAATCCGGCAGCTTGTTTCCGGTGTACTTCCCCCCTTACTGGTAACCGAACGGACCTATGACCACTATCGCCAAGATCCTCGCCCGCGAAATCCTCGACTCCCGCGGCAATCCCACGCTGGAGGCCGAAGTCACGCTGGACGACGGTTCGTTCGGCCGCGCGGCCGTGCCGTCGGGTGCCTCGACCGGTACCAAGGAAGCGGTGGAGCTGCGTGATGGCGACAAGACCCGCTACCTGGGCAAGGGCGTGCGCCACGCGGTGGACAACGTCAACGGGACCATCGCCGAGACGCTGAAGAACTTCGATGCGGCCGACCAGCAGGGCCTGGACCGTCGCCTGATCGATCTGGACGGCACCGAGAACAAGGGCCGCCTGGGCGCCAACGCGCTGCTGGGTGTTTCGCTGGCCGCCGCGCATGCCGTAGCCGCCTCGCGCAAGCAGCCGTTGTGGCAGTACCTGTCCACCATCACCGAATCCGACGTGGCGCTGCCGGTGCCGATGATGAACATCATCAACGGCGGCGCGCATGCCGACAACAACGTCGACTTCCAGGAGTTCATGGTGCTGCCGGTCGGTTGCAGCTCGTTCTCCGAAGCGCTGCGCGCCGGTACGGAAATCTTCCATTCGCTCAAGTCGGTGCTCAAGGGCCATGGCCTGAGCACGGCGGTGGGCGACGAAGGCGGCTTTGCGCCGGACTTCCGCAGCAACGTCGAAGCGCTGGACACCATCCTCGAAGCGATCGGCAAGGCCGGCTACACCGCGGGCGAAGACATCCTGCTGGGCCTGGACGTGGCCTCCAGCGAGTTCTACGACAACGGCAAGTACAACCTGGTCGGCGAGAACAAGCGCCTGACCAGCGAGCAGTTCGTCGACTTCCTGGCCGACTGGGTGGCGCAGTACCCGATCATCAGCATCGAAGATGGCCTGGCCGAGGACGACTGGGCCGGTTGGAAGCTGCTGACCGAGCGCGTCGGCAAGAAGGTGCAGTTGGTGGGCGACGATCTGTTCGTCACCAACCCGAAGATCTTCAAGCAGGGCATCGATTCGGGCACCGCCAACGCGATCCTGATCAAGGTCAACCAGATCGGCACGCTGACCGAAACGCTGGAAGCCATCGCGATGGCGCACGCGGCCAACTACGCCTCGATCGTGTCGCACCGTTCCGGCGAAACCGAAGACACCACCATCGCCGACATTGCCGTGGCCACCACCGCCACCCAGATCAAGACCGGCTCGCTGTGCCGCAGCGACCGCGTGTCCAAGTACAACCAGTTGCTGCGCATCGAGCAGGCGCTGGGCTCCGGCGCGCGCTACGCCGGTCGCGACGCGTTCGTTTCGATCAAGCGATAAGCCGTGCGCAACTGGCGCTGGCTACTGCTGGTGCTGGCGGTACTGCTGGCTTGGCTGCAGTACCGCTTCTGGTTCGGGCCTGGGAATTCCGGCGAGGTGATGATGCTGGAAGCCCAGGTCGCGCATCAGACACAGGACAACGAAGGTCTGCGCCAACGCAACCAGGCGTTGGCAGCAGAGGTGAAGGATTTGAAGGACGGCGAGGCGGCAATCGAGGAACGCGCGCGCAGCGAGCTGGGCATGATCAAGCCGGGCGAGACGTTCTATCGCGTGGTCGAGGATGCGCCGCTGCCGGCACCTGCATCGCCTGAGGCTCCGGCCCCCCCACAGCAAGCGCCTGAGCCGATCGATCCGGTGGATCACCCATGACCGGGTCCATCTGGGCAATCGTGCCGGCCGCCGGGCGCGGCACCCGTTTTGGCGGGCCGCTTCCCAAACAGTATTTGCCGGCCGGCGGTCAGCCACTGATGGCGTATACGTTAGCTGCGCTGGCGGCGCATCCGGCGCTGGCCGGCATCATGGTGGCAATCGCCCCCGGCGATGCCGATTGGCCCGGCTGGACCGCGGTGCAGTCCACGCCCGTGCTGACCTGCCTGGGGGGTGCGAGTCGCGCAGCCTCGGTGCTGGCTGGCTTGCTGGCCTTGCCAGAAAGCGTGCGTGCCGACGATTTCGTGCTGGTCCACGATGCCGCGCGGCCGAATCTGGCCCTGGCCGATCTGGACCGCCTGCTGGAAATCGGCCGTGGCGACCCGGTCGGCGCCATCCTGGCTGCACCGGTACGCGATACGCTCAAGCGTGCCGGCGACGATGGCGGTATCGATGGCACCGAACCGCGCGAACGCCTGTGGCGCGCACTCACCCCGCAGCTGTTTCGTCGCCATCAACTGATCCGTGGACTCACCGAGGCCGCGGCGGCCGGTGTCGAGGTCACCGATGAAGCGATGGCGATGGAGCGGATGGGGCTGCGCCCCTTGCTGGTGGAAGGCGCCGAAGACAACTTCAAGGTGACGACCCCTGCGGATCTGGCGCGCTTCGAATTTGAACTGGTCAACCGGGGGCTCGGAGCCCGGGACCCGGAAAGCGCACATCCCCAGTCGTCCGTTCTGGCTTCTGCTTTTTCCGGCCCGGGGTCCCGGGTTTCCGGGCCCGAAGAGATCTAATCCATGTCCTTCAATTTCCGAATCGGCCAAGGTTACGACGTGCATGCGTTCGGCCCTGGCGACCACGTGATGCTTGGCGGTGTGCGCGTGGCGCACAGCCACGGCGTGCTCGCCCATAGCGATGGCGATGTGGTGTTGCACGCCCTGTGCGATGCGATGCTGGGCGCGCTGGCGCTGGGCGATATCGGCCAGCATTTCCCGCCTTCCGATGCGCGTTGGAAAGACGCCGACAGCGCACAGTTCCTGCAGCATTGCGATGGCTTGCTGCGCGAGCGCGGCTGGCGCGTCGGCAATGCCGACATCACCGTGATCTGCGAGCGCCCCAAGGTCGGCCCGCATGCGGTGGCCATGCGCGAGCGCATTGCCGGCCTGCTGGCGATCGAACTCGATGCGGTCAGCGTCAAGGCCACCACCAGCGAACAGTTGGGTTTTACCGGCCGCGGCGAAGGGATCGCTGCACAGGCCGCGGTGTTGCTGGGTAGGACCGCTGTGCCTCATCAATAGCGACACAGGCAGCGCTTTGGGCCGGAGCCGGCGCCGATGCTGCCCGACGCAATCACCGCGCCGAACCATTCGGCGCACAGCGCGCCACGTCCGGCGCGAAGGCGAACCACACCATGAGCGAGACCTCTTTGCTGCCGCGTGCGCATGGCGCTGCCGTGCTCAGCGCGGCGATGCGCAGCACCCCGGACGATTTCCAGGTCGACGAGCTGCCGGCATTCGAGCCCTCCGGCGAAGGCGAGCATCTGCTGCTCACCGTGCGCAAGCGTGGCCAGAACACCGCGTATATCGCCAAACAGCTTGCGCACTGGGCCGGCATCGCCGAGATGGGCGTCAGCTATGCGGGTCTGAAAGATCGCCATGCAGTGACCACCCAGCGCTTCAGCGTGCATCTGCCCAAGCGCATCGCGCCGGATATCGCCGAGCTGGATGATGCGCAGATGCAGGTGGTCCAGAGCACCTGGCACAACCGCAAGCTGCAACGCGGTGCGCTGCACGGGAACCGCTTCGTGCTGACGCTGCGCCAGGTGCAGGGCGAGCGCGAGGCGATCGAGCAACGGCTGCAGGCGATTGCTGCGCGTGGCATTCCCAATTGGTTCGGCGAACAACGCTTCGGTCGCGATGGCGCAAATGTGGCGGCTGCGCTGGCGATGTTCGGTCATGTGCAAGCTGAGGACGGAACGTTGCTGCCGGCGCCCACATCCAGGCGGCGGCTGCGCAACGATCAGCGCTCGATGTTGCTGTCGGCAGCGCGTTCGGTCCTGTTCAATCGCGTGCTTGGCGCTCGCGTGGCGCAGGGCAGTTGGGATAGCGCACTGCAGGGCGAGGCGTGGATGCTGGACGGCTCGCGCAGCGTCTTCGGGCCGGAGCCGTGGAGCGAGGCCCTGGCAGAGCGATTGGCACGTTTCGATATCCATCCCAGCGGGCCGTTGTGGGGCGTTGGTGACCTGCGCTCGACCGATCAAGCGGCAGCGCTGGAGCAGGGCGCGTTGTCCGATCCGCAATCCGAAGCATTGCGCCAAGGCCTGGAAGCAGCGGGGCTGAAGCAGGAGCGCCGCGCGCTGCGCTTGCGCCCGCAGGGTCTGGACTATCGATGGCTGGAGGCACAGACCCTGCAATTGGAGTTCGCGCTGCCGCCTGGCTGTTATGCCACCGCGGTGCTGTGGGAACTGGGAGATGTCACCGACGCCGGTCGCTTCAACGTCGGCACGCGCGCCGACGCATGATCGCGCGCAAACGCCGGCCGATCGCGCGGGGCAGCATGGACGGTCCAATCATGCGATGCGCGCAAAAGCGGCCTCGGCGGTCGCTGAGGCGATAGTGGCCGGTCGCGGCGCCACGAGCGATGGCCAGCTGCACAAGGCGCGCAACAGGAATCGGCTCGTGTCCGACGAGCATGCGCGACAGACGTTCCAGACAACACGTCGCCATGCGCAATGGCTGCCGTTTCGCATCACTCGCGCGTAATCATCGGCCTATCGCCGCCGCGCCAGCAACACCAGCAGCGCCCCGGTACCGCCCTGCGTCGGCGGCGCCGAATGAAACGCCAGCACATCGTTGCGTTGACGCAGCAGCCGGTCCATGAGGTTCTTCAGCACGGGCGCACCGGTGTCCGATTGCAGTCCCTTGCCGTGGATGATGCGCACGCAACCATGTTCGTGCGCGTGTGCGTCCAGCAGGAACTGGCGCAGCAACGATTCGGCCTGCGCTGCGGTGGCGCCGTGCAGATCCAGTTCGTCCTGCACCGAGAATTGCCCGCGCTTGAGCCGTTGAAACAAGCGGGTGGGAAGATTCTCGCGCCGATAGCTGGCGGTATCGCCCGCTTCCAACGGCGCGCTGTCGCGCAGCAGGCGCGCAAATTCGGTATGCGCTTGGGCGTCGTCGCGCTCGGCCATGCGCGCGCGCGGCTTGGGGCGTGGCTTGGCGTTGGCCGGTGGGGCGACTTCACGAATCGGCTTGACCGCGCCGATCGCTGCGCGGAACAACGCGCCGTCGTCTTCGTCTTCAGGATGCGACATCTGCACAGCGTACCCGGTCCAAGCGCAGACGCACGCGAAGATCAAGCGCGAAGGCGCGGGACGCATCCGGTATCATGGCCCGGTTTTCCGAGGAGTCCCATGCGCGTACTGGTTAGCAACGACGACGGTGTCGACGCCCCCGGCATCCAGATTTTGGCCGAGGCGCTGCGCCATGCCGGTCATGAAGTGATGGTGGTCGCGCCCGACCGCGATCGCTCCGGCGCCAGCAATTCGCTGACGCTGGATGTGCCGATCCGCACCCGCCGCGTCGATGCGCAGACCTGCGCAGTGGCCGGCACGCCGACCGACTGCGTGCATCTGGCACTCACCGGCATGCTCGATTACGACCCGGACATCGTGGTGTCCGGGATCAATAATTCGGCCAATCTGGGCGACGACGTGATCTATTCGGGCACCGTGTCGGCCGCCATGGAAGGCCGCTTCCTCGGCTTGCCGGCGGTGGCGGTGTCGTTGGTCACGCACAATCACCAGGCGCATCACTACGACACCGCCGCGCGCGCAGCGGTGGAAATCGTGGCGCGGCTGAAGGCCGACCCGTTGCCCGCCGACACCATCCTCAACGTCAACGTGCCGGATCTGGCATGGTCGGATGTGCTCGGTTTCGAAGTCACCCGGCTCGGCAACCGCCACCGGTCCGAGCCGTGCGTGCCGCAGCGCGATCCGCGCGGCCGCACCGTGTACTGGATCGGCCCGGCCGGTCCCGAGCAGGACGCTGGCGCCGGTACCGATTTCCACGCCGTGCGTACCGGGCATATCTCGATCACGCCGATCCACGTCGATCTCACCCGTTACCAGGCACTGGACACCGTTGCCGGCTGGGTGGGTGGGCTGACCGCAGCGTTGGACGGCCCGGCATGACGCCGAGGCTGCGCCTGCAACCGGAGTCGGTCGGGATCGGCATGACCTCGCAACGCGTGCGCGACCGCCTGGTCGAGCGCTTGCGCGAGGCGGGCATCCAGGACGAGGCCACGCTCAACGCGATGCGCACCGTGCCGCGGCATCTGTTCATCGATGAAGCGCTGGCCTCGCGCGCCTACGAAGACACTGCGCTGCCGATCGGCCATGGCCAGACCATCTCCCAGCCCTGGGTGGTGGCGCGCATGACCGAAGCGGTGCTGCAGGTGACCCCGGCCAAGGTACTCGAAGTGGGCACCGGCTCCGGCTACCAGGGCGCGATCCTGGCGGCGCTGGGGCTGGAGGTCTACACCGTCGAGCGCATCGGCGACCTGCTGCGGCAGGCGCGCAAGCGCTTCCGGCACCTGGGCATGAATGTGCGCAGCAAGCACGACGACGGCCGCATCGGCTGGCCCGAACACGGGCCGTACGACGCCATCGTGGTGACCGCTGCCGCACCGGCGTTGGTCGATGCATTGGTCGACCAGCTGGCGGTCGGCGGGCGCCTGGTCGCGCCGGTCGGAGGGCCTTCCTCGCAATCGTTGGTGCAACTCACCCGCGGGGCCGATGGCGCCATCGAACAACAGGTTCTGGCGCCGGTCACGTTCGTCCCGCTGTTGTCGGGCATGCTGGATTGAATCCATGAGAGTTCTTCGATGAAGATTTTTGGGCCGTTGTACGACGTGGCCATCCGTTGGTCGCGCCATCGCCGCGCACCCGCGCTGCTGACCGGTCTCAGCTTCGTTGAGGGCTTCATTTTCCCGGTGCCGCCGGAAGTGATGTTGGCACCGATGTCGCTGGCCGAGCCCAAGCGCTCGCTCTGGTTTGCGACCCTGAGCCTGATCGGCTCGATCTGCGGCGCCCTGGTCGGTTATCTGCTTGGCCATTTCGCCTTCGCCGCGCTGCAGCCGCTGATCGAATGGCTGGGCTGGAGCGCGAAGATCCAGCAGCAGATCGAAACCCTGCGCACGCTGGTGGCCGATTCGCCGTGGAAGGCGTTCTGGGCGCTGGTCCTGGTCGGGTTCACCCCGATCCCGCTGAAGATCTTTACCTGGGCCTCGGGCGTGGTCGGCGTGCCGATCCTGCCATTCATCGCCAGCATGTTGGTCGGGCGCGGCAAGCGCGTGTATCTGGTGGCCGGCGCGATCCGCCTGGGCGGTGCGCGGGCCGAAGCGGCGCTGCATCGCTGGATCGAGCCGCTGGGCTGGGTTGCAATGGCGGTGCTGGCGGTCGGTGCGGGCTGGTTGGTGTGGAAGACAACGAACGGATGAGCAAGACGCAGATGAATTCGGCACGCAAGACAGCAGTCATGCTCGCAATGGCCATCGGACTGACCGCCTGCAGCAGCGCAACGGTGGTGCGTTCGCCCGGAGCGAGCGGTGGCGGGTCGTCGTCGCGCCCCAGCGCCGCGCCGCGTCCTTCGGTGCCGCGTCCGGGTGCCACGGTCACCGTGCAGCGCGGCGACACCCTGTACGCGATCTCGCGCCGGACCAATATCACCGCCGCGGATCTGGCCGCCTGGAATGGCCTGTCTTCCCCAAACACCATCTATCCCGGCCAGACGCTCAAGTTGTATCCGCCCGGTACCAGCAAGCCGGGTGGCAGCGCGCCGGTGGCTGGCGGCACCGTGGCCCCGCCGCGCCCCGTCGCGCCGATCGCCGCACCGGTCAGTAGCGGATTTTCGTGGCGTTGGCCGGCCGATGGCGTCGTGGTGGGCACCTTCGTCACTGGCGAAACCACCAAGCAGGGCGTGGACATCGCCGGCACCAGCGGTCAGGCCGTGCGTGCCGCCGCCGATGGCGTGGTGGTGTATTCCGGCGCCGGCCTGGTCGGCTACGGCGAGCTGATCATCATCAAGCACAACGACCAGTGGCTATCCGCGTACGGTCACAACCGCAAGCGCCTGCTCAACGAGGGCCAGAGCGTCAAGGCGGGGCAGCAAATTGCCGAAATGGGCCGCAGCGGCGCCTCCCGCGACATGTTGCACTTCGAGATCCGCTACAACGGCAAGCCGGTCGATCCGCTGCTGTATTTGCCGAAGAAATGAGATTGGGGAGTTGGGAGTCGGGATTCGCAACGGCCCTGGGCTGTTCGTATCCGGAAAGAGAGTGGGTTCTTCGGACTCACCACTTGGACCAATTGACGCTCTAGCCTGGTTTGGCGATTGAAGGCGCAGCTTGCGGAAGCCCGCTCTTACGAATCCCCAATCCCGATTCCCGAATCCCGTCCCAAGCCAATCAGCCCGGCAACACCATCGCCAAGGCCACCCGCCGGCCTTCGCTGGCCAGCACGTTGTAGGTGCGTGCGGCGGCGGCATTGGTCATCGCCTCCAGGCCGATGCCGCGGGTCAGGCAGGCCGCCAGCACGTCGGTCCTGGGGAATAACTGGCGTTCGCCGGTGCCGAGCAGGATCACGGCCGGGTTGAGCGCCAGCACCGCCTCCATGTGACTGGCCTGGAGTTGCTCCAGCGTCTGGACCGGCCAGTGCTCTACCAGCTCATCCGGCATCAGGATGAAGCTCTGCTGCAGGATCTGCTCGTTCACCTTGGCATGGCGGCCGTCGGCCGCGCGCAGCGCGTAGGCGTAATCGGGGTGTTCCTGACTTAAAGGCATGACGAACTCGCTGGCTCAGCCGCGCGGCAGCACGATCTGGCGCTTTTCTTTACTGGGGCGGTACAGGATGGCGACGTGGCCGATGCGCTGTACCAACGCACTGCCGGTTTGTTCGATCAGCTCGGCAATCAGCGCATCACGTGTCTCGCGATCCTCCGATGCCACCTTCACCTTGACCAGTTCGTGGCGCTCGAGTACTTCCTCGAGTTCAGCCAGAAATGCCGGCGTGACCCCTTTGCCGCCGGTCTGCAGCAAGGCTTTGAGGTCGTGGGCCTGGCCGCGCAGGAAACGGTTCTGGGCGGAGGTGAGAACAATGGACATGCAGGATCGAAGGGAAGCAAAGGGTGTTCAGGGTATCATGGCGACCCGTTCGGACCCCTTTGCCAATGCCTTCCCGCAGTAAAAGCAGCCAGCGCTGGCTCAAGGAACACTTCGCCGACCCTTACGTGAAGAAGGCCCAGGCCGAGGGCATGCGCTCGCGCGCGGCCTACAAGCTGGAAGAGTTGCTGCAGCGCGACCGCCTGCTCAAGCCGGGCATGGTGGTGGTCGATCTGGGCGCGGCCCCGGGCGGGTGGTCGCAACAGGTGCGCAAATCCATGGGCGACAGCGGCCGGGTGGTGGCGCTGGATATTTTGGACATGCCGGCCCTGGCGGGCGTGGAGTTCCTTCACGGCGACTTCAGGGAGCAGGCCGTCCTATCCCAATTCGAAGCGATGCTGGGCGATGTGCCGGTGGACCTTGTGCTGTCGGATATGGCCCCCAATAAGAGTGGCATGGATGCGGTCGACCAACCGCGGATGATGCACCTGGCGGAACTGGCCATGGAATTTGCCGACACCCACCTCAAGCCGGGCGGGGCGTTCCTGATCAAGCTGTTCCAGGGTGTCGGGTCCGACGACTACATTCGCGAGCTTCGCCGCCGCTATGAGAAGGTGACGATTCGCAAGCCGGCGGCCTCGCGCAAGCGCTCCCCGGAAGTTTATGCGCTCGGTCAGGGCAAGCGTGTCCAGATCAAGTAAGCTGCCAATGACCATCGTATTTCAAGCATCGAAGAGTAGAGGGCACCGGAGCCAATGAGGATGAACGACTTGACCAAGAATCTGCTGCTGTGGGTGGTCGTCGCAGTTGTGCTGATGGTTGTCTTCCAGAGCTTCTCGCCGCGGATGGCGGGCGGCGTCGGTGCCGACTCGATCACCTATACCCAGTTCCTGAAGGAAGTGGACTCCGGGCGCGTCAAATCGGTGGATTACACCGATGAAACCAACCTGGCCGTCAACGCGATCCGCTTCAAGCGCACCGACGGCAGCGAAGCCACAGTCTACGGTCCGCGCGACGACAAGCTGGTCGACGTGCTGTACAGCAAGAACATCGAAATGACCCGCCAGAAGCCCTCGACCGGGCCTGGCTTCTGGTCGTTGGTACTCAATTTCCTCCCGGTCATCCTGATCATCGGCTTCTGGCTGTTCATCATGCGCCAGATGCAGGGCGGTGGCGGCGGTGCCAAGGGGGCGATGAGCTTCGGCAAGTCGCGCGCCAAGCTGCAGGGCGAAGACCAGATCAAGATCACCTTTGCCGACGTTGCCGGTTGCGACGAGGCCAAGGAAGAAGTCGGCGAACTGGTGGACTTCCTGCGCGACCCGACCAAGTTCACCAAGCTGGGCGGCAAGATTCCGCGCGGCGTGCTGATGGTCGGCCCGCCGGGTACCGGTAAGACCCTGCTCGCCAAGGCGATCGCCGGCGAGGCCAAGGTGCCGTTCTTCAGCATCTCCGGCTCGGACTTCGTGGAAATGTTCGTCGGCGTGGGTGCCAGCCGCGTGCGCGACATGTTCGAGCAGGCCAAGAAGCACGCGCCGTGCATCATCTTCATCGACGAAATCGATGCGGTGGGCCGTCATCGCGGTGCCGGTCTCGGCGGCGGGCATGACGAGCGCGAGCAGACCCTGAACCAGTTGCTGGTCGAAATGGACGGTTTCGAAGGCGGCGAAGGCGTGATCGTGATCGCGGCGACCAACCGGCCGGACGTGTTGGATCCGGCGCTGCTGCGTCCTGGCCGTTTCGACCGCCAGGTCGTGGTCGGCCTGCCGGACGTCAAGGGTCGCGAACAGATCCTGCGCGTGCACATGCGCAAGCTGCCGTTGGCCGAGGATGTCGTGCCGATGGTCATCGCCCGCGGTACCCCGGGTTTCTCTGGCGCCGACTTGGCTAACCTGTGCAACGAAGCAGCGTTGTTCGCGGCGCGTGGCAGCGAGAAGGAAGTCCGCATGGACCACTTCGACCGTGCCCGCGACAAGATTCTGATGGGTGCCGAGCGCCGCTCGATGGCCATGAGCGAGGACGAGAAGACCCTCACCGCGTATCACGAGGCAGGCCACGCCATCGTCGGCCGCCTGGTGCCGGAGCACGACCCGGTCTACAAGGTCACCATCATTCCGCGCGGCCGCGCCCTCGGCGTGACGATGTATCTGCCGGAAGGCGACCGCTACTCGATGAACCGCGTGGCGATCGAATCGCAGCTGTGCTCGCTGTACGGTGGTCGCGTTGCCGAAGAGCTGATCTTCGGTGGCGACAAGGTCACTACCGGTGCGTCCAACGACATCGAGCGGGCCACCAAGATGGCGCGCAACATGGTGACCAAGTGGGGGCTGTCCGACGAGCTTGGCCCGGTGGCCTATGGCGAGGAAGAGGATGAGGTGTTCCTGGGCCGTTCGGTGACCCAGCACAAGAACGTCTCCGACGAAACCGCGCGCAAGATCGACGAAGTCGTGCGCTCGATCCTGGACAAGGCCTACAGCAAGACCAAGACCATCCTCACCGAGAATCTGGACAAGCTGCACGCGATGTCGCAGTTGTTGCTGCAGTACGAGACCATCGACGTGCCTCAGATCGACGCCATCATGGAAGGCCGCGAGCCGCCGCCGCCGGCGGGTTGGGGCAAGTCCGATAAGGACGGTGGCAACAACAACGACAAGGGTAGCCCGCGTCCGTTGCCGCCCATCGCCGGACCCGCCGAGCAACTCTAAGCCGGCCATGCACTGATCTGCGAGGCATCCATCAAGGCCGGGGAGCAATTCCCGGCCTTGATGCGTTATCGGGCCGCATCGATGCCCACGTATGGGCGACCATCATCAACCCAGGAGACACTGCCGATGTTTGATACCACCCTCACACTGGATTGCGCCGGCCGCAGCCTGCGACTGGATGCACCGCAGGTGATGGGTATCGTCAATGTCACACCCGATTCGTTCTCCGACGGCGGCCAGCATGCGACCTGCGAAGCGGCGATCGCGCATGGGCTGGCGTTGGTGGAGCAGGGCGCTGCGGTGCTGGATGTCGGTGGTGAATCCACCCGCCCGGGCGCTGCGGCGGTCTCGGTTGAAGAAGAACTGCAGCGGGTCGTTCCGGTGATCGAGGTGCTGGCCCAGCGCACCAGCGTGCCGATCAGCGTGGATACGTTCAAACCGGAGGTCATGCGCGCGGCGGTCGCGGCCGGCGCCGGCATGGTCAACGACGTCTATGCCCTGCGTTCGCCCGGTGCGCTGGAGGCGGCGTCGGACCTGCGCGTGCCTGTGGTCTTGATGCATGCGCGCAGCGCGCCACACGCCATGCAGGATGCGCCGCACTACGACGATATCGTGGGTGAAGTGCACCGGTTTCTGGCCGAGCGCATCTTCGCTGCCGAGATGGCCGGCATCGACAAGCGCCGGCTGATCCTGGACCCGGGCTTTGGCTTCGATAAGACCACCCCGCACAACCTCACTTTGCTTGCGCAGCTGCAGCGGCTGCAGGAATTCGGTTTGCCGGTGCTGGCCGGGCTGTCGCGCAAACGCAGCATCGGCGAACTGACCGGGCGCCAGATCGCCGCCGAACGTGTGCACGGCTCGGTGGCCGCGCATCTGATCGCCGCACAACATGGCGCGCTGCTGCTGCGCGTGCACGATGTGGCGGCAACCGTGGATGCGTTGAAGGTATGGACGGCGATGGCGGCGATTCCCGTACCGCGTGTCAGCGCGCCCGCCGCGCCCACGATTCGTTGGCCGGACGAGGACTGATGCCTGTCGACCAACGCCCGCTGGCGATCGCCGTGATGGGCCCCACCGCCAGCGGCAAGACGGCGCTGGCGCTGGAAGCTGCGGAGCGCTGGAACGGGGAAATCGTCAGCGTCGATTCGGCGCTGGTGTATCGCGGCCTGGAGATCGGTGCGGCCAAGCCGGACGCGCCAATGCGCGCGGCGGTGCCGCATCATCTGCTCGACCTGCGCGATCCCTGGCAGGTGTATTCGGCAGCGGAGTTCGCCACCGATGCACGCCAGGCGATCGCGCAAATCGTGGCGCGCGGCAAATTGCCGATTCTGGCCGGCGGCACCGGGCTGTATTTTCGTGCACTGCTGGAAGGTTTGTCGCACCTGCCCGAGGCCGACCAAACGGTGCGTGCATCCATCGCGGCCGAAGCTCAGCATATCGGTTGGGCCGGCTTGCACGCACAACTGGCACGTGTGGACCCGGTTGCGGCAGCGCGCATTCATGCGACCGACCCGCAGCGGGTCCAGCGGGCGCTGGAGGTCTACCGCATCAGCGGGCGGCCGATCAGCGCGTGGCAGGCGCTACCGCCAGGGCCGCGCCTGCCGGTACGCGTGTTGAAGGTGGTCTTGGCCCCACGCGAGCGCGCGGTGCTGCATGCACGGATCGCACACCGGCTGGATGCGATGTTGGCGCAGGATTTTCTGGGGGAAGTGCAGCGTCTGCGGGCGCTGCCGCAGATGCAGGCGGTGGCAGCGCCGCTGGATTTGCCGGCCGTGCGCGCGGTCGGCTACCGCCAGGCCTGGCAGTACCTGGACGGGGCTGGCGGCCTGGCCGAGTTCCGCGACAAGGCGATCCAGGCGACCCGGCAACTGGCCAAGCGACAGCTCACCTGGCTGCGCGGCGAGCTGGACGCGCGCTGGTTCGACCCGGAGCGTGACCGCCATCAATTGGAGGACGCAATTGTCGGCTTCCTCGCTGATCGTCCCGCTGTACGGCAGGCTTCAGGCGTGTAACATCCCGTTTCCGGGACCGGCTGGGGATAGCAGGTGTCGACCGGAACAATAAGAACAATAATGAAGAGGATTTTTCGATGGCTAAGGGGCAATCTTTACAGGACCCATTCCTCAATGCGCTGCGGCGCGAGCGGGTGCCCGTGTCGGTGTATCTGGTCAATGGCATCAAGCTGCAGGGCACGATCGAGTCGTTCGACCAATTCGTGGTCCTGCTGCGCAATACCGTGAGTCAGATGGTGTACAAGCACGCCATTTCCACGGTGGTGCCGGCGCGCAATGTGCGCGTGGGGCCCGGTGGTGGGTATGTGCAATCCAATGAAGGCAATCAGGCGGAAGATGACGACGTCGAGCAGTAACGGAGCAGTGCGTGTTTGATCGGTCCCGCAAGGGTGAACACGCGTTATTGATACAGACCCACTCCGGCGGGCCTGCCGAAGACGATGTGATGGAGGAGTTCGCCGACCTTGCAAAGTCGGCGGGCGCCACGGTGGCCGCCACGCTCACCGCGCGCATCGATAAGCCCAGCCCGTCGACCTTGATCGGTAGCGGCAAGCTGGAAGAGGTCAAGGCCGCAGCCGAGGCCACCGGTGCCGATCTGGTGCTGGTCAACCACACTTTGTCGCCCGGCCAGGAGCGCAACCTGGAGCGGTATCTGGAGCGGCGTGTGATCGACCGCACCGGGTTGATCCTGGACATCTTCGCGCAACGTGCGCGCAGCCACGAAGGCAAGCTGCAGGTGGAGCTGGCGCAGTTGCGTCACATGGCCACGCGGTTGGTACGTGGCTGGACGCACTTGGAGCGTCAGCGCGGTGGCTCCATCGGCCTGCGCGGCCCCGGCGAAACCCAGCTGGAAACCGACCGCCGCCTGCTGCAAAAACGCGTCGAACAGTTGCAGCAGCGGCTGGAAAAGGTCGAGGTGCAGCGCACCCAGATGCGTCGTGCGCGGATGCGCAGCGAATTGCCACGGATTGCACTGGTCGGCTACACCAATGCCGGCAAGTCGACATTGTTCAATGTGTTGACCGGTGCAGAGGCTTACGTGGCGGATCAATTGTTCGCCACGCTCGACCCCACCGTGCGACGCATTGCGTTGCCGGGTGGCAGCGCGATTCTTGCCGACACGGTCGGCTTCGTGCGCGATCTTCCGCACGAGCTGGTCGCCGCATTCCGCTCCACGCTGTCGGAGGCGCGCGATGCCGATCTGTTGCTGCACGTCGTCGATGCAGCAGACCCGTTGCGCGAAGAACGCATCCTGCAGGTCGATGAAGTGTTGCGGGCCGTCGGTGCCGGCGATCTGCCGCAACTGCTGGTATTCAACAAGATCGACAAGATCGAGGGCGCCGAAGTGCGCCACGACGCGCAGGACGGCATTCCTGACCCGGCACGCCGCGAGCGTGTCTGGGTGTCGGCGCGCGACGGACGTGGGCTGGAAGAATTGCAGCACGCGCTCGGCCAGCGGCTGGATCTGCGCCACCTGACCGGCCAGCTACGGTTACCACCGTCTGCCGGTCGCCTGCGTTCCAGGCTGCATCAGCTGGAAGTGGTGCGCAATGAGCAATCCGACGAAGATGGTTGGTTGCTCGAGGTCGATCTGCCGATGGTCGAGGCCGAGCGGTTGGCCGCCGGGCAGGACGGTGCGCCGCTGCGCGCGATGCTGCCGGATCGTCGCGAAGACTGGGAAGCGTGATAGGCGCGGCACGGTCGGTCGCACACGACCGTGCTGCTGCTTCAAGGCGAATGGGGCAGGGTGGAGCGCGTCGCTGTGCGGCAGTTGCCAGGCCTCGTCCCGGCCAGCCGGAACTCACAGAAAATCAATATGAGCAGTGGGTGCTGCGCAAGAGTGCAGTGGTGCGCTCATGTGGCGCATCACACCTGTGATCAGGAATGACGCCCTGGGTGCGGTGATTCGGTGCTTGGAGGCGGCGCTGCACGTTGACCACGTGCGGCCGGCACCTCGGCGCACATGCAAGCCCGTCCAGACCCGTCGTACCGCATATTGGCCGCACATCGCCACTGAACCCTGGCCACCTCGCGCCCAGCCGGAATCGGCGCCAGCGGCAGACAGGCGCGACGAATTGGGCTAAAACGTCCGCTGCCCCCTCCTTGCCGTGCCCATGTCTTTTTCCGCCGATTCCGAACTGCAGCAGCTGGCCGAAGCCCTCGGGCAGCAATTGCTTGCCGCGCGCGAGCGCCTGGTCACTGCCGAGAGTTGTACGGGTGGCTGGATCGCCAAGGCGGTGACCGATGTCGCCGGCTCCTCGCACTGGTTCGATTGCGGCATGGCCGCCTATAGCTACGAGGCCAAGCAGGCGCTACTCGGTGTCCGCCCACAGACCTTGGAAGTGCACGGGGCGGTCAGTCGCGAAACGGTGATCGAAATGGTCTCTGGCGCCCTGGTGAATTCCGGCGCAAGCATCGCGGTGGCGGTGACCGGCATCGCCGGGCCTGGCGGCGGCAGTGAGGACAAGCCGGTCGGCACGGTCTGGATCGGCTGGAAACGCCGTGGCGGTTATGCCACCGCACAACTGTTCCAGTTCAATGGCGACCGCGATGCGGTGCGTCGTCAGACCGTCGTTGCAGCATTGCGCGGGTTGAGCGCGTTGCTTTAGCGGTCGTCGGGTTCGCTGATGGCGTTCGGCAGCAGATCCGCGGCGCCCCATTTTCGGCGCAATCTCGCACAGCCTGGAAACCCAAGGCCGTGACCGAGCGCCGTCCCAAGAACTGGCTGGGCCTCGTTGTCGACACGCCGCTGCAGCACGCTGCGCGGACGCGTTACTTGGCACATCCAGCAACGAGGCTGCGAAGCGACAATGGCGCAACCCGGGTGCAGGCAGCTCATCAGCGAACGCTGCCTGTTGCGCATGTACCGCGCGCGCCTTGTAACCTGCGCTGAGCTTGGACGAGGCGAGAGCGCGACAGCGGAGGGCAGATCGGCTACAAACAAGGTCCGCTCACCGCCCCGCGTGCCAATGCATTCGTTTCTTGCTCCTGTCCCATCGATCGCCGCGTTGCAGGCTGCTATCTACTGCAGTGTCACGCATTGCCTGAGCGCAACGCGCTCGCAGGCGGTGCGCTGATGTGGGAAGCACTCGGCACGGTACGTGATCTTGGGCGGCTGCAGGAAATCGCCTCGGTCCTGATCCGCTACGGCTTCGGCGATGTGGTGCGTCGTATCGGCATGGCCGATGTGCTTGAGCGCGCCGGCAGGCTGTTGCATTGGCAGAACGCCGAGGGCCGGTTGCGCATGTCCGCAGCGATGCGCGTGCGGCGTGCACTGGAAGAGCTCGGACCCACCTTCGTCAAACTGGGCCAGGTGCTGGCCACGCGTGTGGATCTGCTGCCACCGGAGTGGATCGAAGAATTGAGCGAGCTGCAGAACGCGGTGCCGGCGCTGCCGTTCGAGCAGATTCGCCCACAGCTGGTCGCTGCGTTGGGCATGGAGCCGGAAACCGTCTTCGCGCGCCTGGACGAACAGCCGCTGGCAGCCGCCTCGCTGGCACAGACCCATCGCGCGTGGTTGGTCGATGGCACGCCGGTGGTATTGAAGATTCGTCGTCCCGATATCGGTGACACCATCGACGCGGATCTGCGCCTGCTCGCCCGGCTTGCTGAAATCGTCGAAACCCGCGCACCGGATCTCAAGCGCTACCGTCCTTCCGAGGTGGTGCAGCAATTTACCGTTTCGCTGCGACGCGAGCTGGACTTCGCTGCGGAGGGGCGCAACGCCGAACGCATCGCCGCCAACTTCGCGCACGATACGCAGGTGGTGGTGCCGGCGGTGTACTGGGAGTGGACCTGCGAGTCGCTCAACGTGCAGGAATTCATCGATGGAATTCCGGGGCGCGATCTGCTCGCCGTCGATGCGGCCGGCCTGGATCGCAGGGCGCTCGCACGTGCCGGTGCCGGCATCGTGCTCAAGATGGTGTTGCAGGATGGCTGCTTCCACGCCGACCCGCATCCGGGGAACATTTTTTACCTGCGCGATGGGCGCATCGCGGTCATCGATTTCGGCATGGTCGGGCGCGTCTCCGAGCAGCGTCGGTTTCAGGTCGCACAGCTGCTGCACGGCATGGTCAGCTACGACGCCGAAGCAGTGATCGACGTCTTGCTGGAATGGGCGGGCACCAGCCTGGAGATCGACGAGGCGCGTTTGCAGCAAGACATCGGCGCGTTCGTCGACGAGTATCGCGGCGTGCCGCTGAAAGAATTGCGTATTGGCGCAATGCTTGGCGACGTCACTTCCATCCTGCGCGATCACGGACTGACGCTGCCATCGGATCTGGCGCTGATGATCAAGGCCTTTCTCACCCTGGAAGGCATGGGGCGTCAGCTCGATCCGGATTTCGACATGGCCACCGAGGCGCGCCCGTATCTGGAACGCGTGGTGTTGCAGCGCTATGCGCCGCGCGCCATCGTGCGGCGCGGCCGGCGGACCGTGACTGGCGCGATCGACCTGATCGGCGATCTGCCGCGCGACCTCAAGCGCCTGTTGCAAGCCGCACGCCGCGGCAAGCTGCAGCTTCAGATCGAAACACGCGCATTGCGCGAGTTCGGCGAGCAGGTCGACCGCGCGGCCAATCGCCTCACGATGGGGATCGTGACTGCCGCGTTGGTGATCGGCTCCTCCATCGTCATGAACAGCGTCGGCGGGAGCGCCAGCCGCTGGTTGCTCGCGCTGGGCGTGGGCGGTTTCATCGGCGCGGCGCTATGCGGCATCTGGATCCTGTTTTCGATCTGGAGAAGCCGGCGCTAGCGCGCGACGCGCGGGGCATCGTGGTGGCCTGCGGGCACGGCGCGGCGAACACTTGCGCAGGCGCTCGTTAGTAGTAATACTACTAACCATGGACCTGACCGACACCCAGCAAGCAATCCTGGCCTTGATCGCCGAGCGCATCGATGCCGATGGTGTTCCGCCGTCGCAGACCGAGATCGCGCGCGCGTTCGGCTTCAAGGGCGTCCGCGCGGCGCAATATCACCTGGAAGCGCTGGAGCATGCGGGGGCGATCCGCCGCGTTCCAGGCCAGGCGCGCGGGATACGGCTGGCCGGGCAGGGTGCGCAGACACGCACGGCTCCGGTGAGCGAGGCGGCCCGCGACGATGTGCTGCGCCTGCCGGTGCTGGGCCGCGTTGCGGCGGGTTTGCCGATCGGTGCCGATATCGGCTCGGACGACTTCGTTGTACTGGATCGTGTGTTTTTCTCGCCCTCGCCGGATTATCTGCTCAAGGTGCAAGGCGATTCGATGCGCGACGAAGGCATCTTCAATGGCGATCTGATCGGCGTGCACCGTACCCGCGACGCGCGCTCGGGGCAGATCGTGGTGGCGCGGATCGATGAGGAAATCACGGTAAAGCTGCTGAAGATCGGCAAGGACCGCATCCGGCTGTTGCCGCGCAATCCGGACTACGCGCCCATTGAGGTGCTACCGGATCAGGATTTCGCGATTGAAGGACTGTATTGCGGACTGTTGAGGCCTAACCGCTGAGGTCTGCGCCGATGGCCGTGCCGGCGTTTCTCCGAGCTGGCACCGCAGGATTTCCCGCTGCCGCGGGACCTTCCGCCTCCCTAATCTGAGTGTGTCGCCTGCAGTCTCAGCCTGTGCGATACCCCGCCGCTACATTAGCCCCATACCGAAATCACTGACGAGGATCACCCAGATGGACGAGAACAAGAAGCGCGCCCTTTCCGCCGCACTGAGCCAGATCGAAAAGCAATTCGGCAAGGGCTCGGTCATGCGCATGGGCGACCGCGTCATCGAGGCAGTCGAAGTCATCCCGACCGGCTCGTTGATGCTGGATATCGCCCTGGGGATCGGCGGCCTGCCGAAGGGCCGCGTGGTCGAAATCTACGGCCCGGAATCCTCCGGCAAGACCACCTTGACCCTGCAAGCCATCGCCCAGTGCCAGAAGAACGGCGGCACCGCTGCCTTCATCGACGCCGAGCACGCGCTGGACCCGATTTATGCGGCCAAGCTGGGCGTCAACGTCGACGACCTGCTGCTGTCGCAGCCCGATACCGGTGAGCAGGCACTGGAAATTGCCGACATGCTGGTGCGCTCGGGTTCGGTTGATATCGTGGTGGTCGACTCGGTTGCCGCACTGACGCCAAAGGCGGAAATCGAAGGCGAGATGGGCGACCAGTTGCCTGGTTTGCAGGCTCGCCTGATGAGCCAGGCGCTGCGCAAGCTCACCGGCAATATCAAGCGCTCCAACACGCTGGTGGTCTTCATCAATCAGCTGCGCATGAAGATCGGCGTCATGATGCCGGGCCAGAGCCCGGAAGTGACCACCGGCGGCAACGCGCTGAAGTTCTACGCCTCGGTGCGTCTGGATATCCGCCGTATCGGTGCGATCAAGAAGGGCGACGAGATCATCGGCAACCAGACCAAGATCAAGGTGGTCAAGAACAAGCTGGCGCCTCCGTTCAAGCAGGTCGTGACCGAAATCCTGTATGGCGAAGGCATCAGCCGCGAGGGCGAATTGATCGACATGGGCGTGGAAGCCAAGCTGGTCGACAAGGCCGGCGCCTGGTACAGCTACGGCGATGAGCGCATCGGGCAGGGCAAGGACAACGCGCGGACCTACCTGCGCGACAACCCGCAGGTTGCGACCCGGCTGGAAGCCGAGTTGCGTGAGAAGTTCCAGCCTGCCGAAGCACCGCGCGAGGCCGGCGACGACGAAGACAAGGAATAAGTTGCAGCCGCACAACATCACCAGTCGCCGGAGTCGGTTTGCCGGGAATCGGTGACGGTGATGCTGTTGGTGAGCGGTGGGCGGAACCTCGCACGGTACGCCACCGCTCCATTGCCGCCCACGTCCGCCCGGCGCTGGGGCAACAGGTTCGAGCGTGTTTGAAGTTTTTCTATCGCGGGGACGGCGGAGTCAGTGCCGTCGCTTCTCGCGGTAGATCTATCGAAGGCCAGGAGGGCAGGCGCCATGGACGGCGCATTGATGTCGTAACTGATCTTGGCCATTCGGGACACCTCAACGATGGACGAGCAAGAGCCCGCACCAAAGCGGGGGCGCCGGTTCAAGGAACAGACGCCGGTCCAGCGTGCACTCGGCCTATTGGTGCGGCGCGAACATTCGCGCAAGGAATTGAACCGCAAGCTGCTGGCTCGCGGAATCGAGCCAGATGCGGCGCAGGCGGCCGTCGATCGGCTCACGGACGAGGGATGGCAGGACGACACCCGCTTCGCTGCTGCAGTGGTGCGCAATCGCGCCGGTTCTGGTTATGGCCCGCTGCATATTCGTGCCGAGCTCGGGACCCATGGCCTGGATAGCGAGGCCATCAGTGCCGCTTTGGCGACCTTCGAAGGGGATTGGACCGAAAACGCGCGCGACCTGATCCGCCGTCGGTTCGGCGAACAAGGCCCAACCGACCTTCCGCAGCGGCGCAAGGCCGCCGATCTGCTGGCCCGGCGGGGTTTCGACGGCAACAGCATTCGCGCCGCCACGCGCTTCGACCTTGAGGACTGAGGGCGTCAGGCCTGCTACCCTTCGTGGTTTCAGGTTGTTCCGCTCATCTGCGCCCACATGTCATTGGGTGACCGGGACTGCCGCCCGCCCAATGCCAGCACATGAACGCACCTGCCAAATTCAGCACTTCCCAGATTCGTAGTGACTTCCTCGCGTTCTTCGAGGGGAAGGGCCACACCATCGTGCCATCCGCGCCGCTGGTGCCGGGCAACGACCCCACCTTGCTGTTTACCAACTCCGGCATGGTCCAGTTCAAGGACGTCTTCCTTGGCGCGGAGAAGCGCAGCTACGTCCGTGCTGCAGACGTGCAGCGCTGCCTGCGTGCCGGTGGCAAGCACAACGATCTGGACTCGGTGGGCTACACTGCACGCCACCACACCTTCTTCGAAATGCTCGGCAACTGGTCGTTCGGCGACTATTTCAAGAAGGACGCCATCGCCTGGGCATGGGAACTGTTGACCCAGGTCTGGAAGCTGCCGGCCGACCGCCTGCTGGTCACCGTCTATCACACCGACGAAGAAGCCTTCGCGTTGTGGCGCGACATGATCGGCATCCCTGAAAGCCGCATCGTGCGCATTGGCGACAACAAGGGTGCCCCCTACGCGTCGGACAATTTCTGGCAGATGGCCGATACCGGCCCTTGCGGCCCGTGTACCGAAATCTTCTTCGACCACGGCGATCACATCGCCGGTGGTCCACCGGGGTCCCCGGATGAAGACGGCGACCGCTTCATCGAGATCTGGAACCTGGTCTTCATGCAGTTCGATCGCCAGCCCGACGGCACCCTGGTGCCGCTGCCGGCGCCGTGCGTGGACACGGGCATGGGCTTGGAGCGTCTGGCTGCGATCCTGCAGCACGTCCATACCAACTATGAAATCGACCTGTTCCAGGCGTTGATCGGCAAGGCCAGTGCGCTGACCGGCATCACCGATCTGGAGAATAAGTCGCTGCGGGTAATCGCCGATCACATCCGCGCCTGTTCTTTCCTCATCGTCGATGGCGTGTTGCCCTCCAACGAAGGCCGCGGCTATGTGCTGCGCCGGATCATCCGGCGTGCGCTGCGCCATGGTTGGATGTTGGGCGTGCGCCAGCCGTTCTTCAGCAAGATGGTGCCCACGCTGGTGGAGCTGATGGGCGAAGCCTATCCCGAGCTGGTGGTGGCGCAGGACACTGTGGCGCGCGCGCTATTGGCCGAAGAAGAGCGCTTTGCCGAGACGCTGGACGCCGGCATGAAGATCTTCGACGAGGTCGCATCGCGCTCGCAGGACATCATCCCGGGCGCCGACGCGTTTCGGCTGTACGACACTTACGGCTTCCCGGTCGACCTGACTGCCGACATCGCGCGCGAGCGCGGCATGCGCGTGGACATGGAGGGCTTCGAGTTCGCGATGGAGCGCCAGCGCGAGACGGCGCGCGCGGCTGGCAAGTTCGGCGGTGGCGTCGCATTGCCGGCGGACCTGGTCGCCAGCATGTCGCCGACCGTGTTCCTGGGCTACGAAGTGTACGATGCCGATGCCCTCAAGGTCGTGGCACTGCTCAAGCAGGGCCGCCCGGTCGAACGTGCGGAAGCGGGCGATGAGGTGATCGTGTTCACCGACCGCACGCCGTTCTATGCCGAGTCGGGCGGCCAGGTCGGCGACAGCGGCCAGCTGAGCGGCCCCGGCGTGTCGATCAACGTTACCGATACGCAGAAGTTCGCAGGCCAGTTCCACGGGCATGTGGGGCGCATCAGCGAAGGCGCGCTCGCGCTTGGCGATGTGCTTGCCGGCGGGATCGACACGCAACGTCGCGGCAAGACCATCCTCAACCACTCGGCCACCCATCTACTTCACGCCGCCCTGCGCGAAGTCCTGGGAACGCATGTGCAACAGAAGGGTTCGCTGGTCGCGCCTGATCGTCTGCGCTTTGACTTCTCGCACTTCCAGCCGATCACTGCCGACGAGCTCGCTGTGATCGAGCGCAAGGTCAACGCCGAAGTGCGCGCCAACCATGGCGTGGAAGTGCACAACATGGCCATGCAGGAGGCGCTGGATTTCGGCGCGATGGCGCTGTTCGGCGAGAAGTACGGAGAAAACGTCCGCGTGCTCAAGATGGGCGGCTATTCCACTGAGCTGTGTGGCGGTACCCACGTCACCCGCACCGGCGACATCGGCTTGTTCAAGATCACCTCCGAAGGCGGCGTGTCGTCGGGCGTGCGTCGTATCGAAGCGGTGACCGGGCAGGGCGCGCTGGACTATGTGGCTGACGAGGAACGTCGCCTGCTGGAAGCGGCCAATCTGCTCGGCGGCAACACCAGCGAGGTGGTGGACAAGGTGCGCGCACTGACCGAGCGCCAGAAGCGGCTGGAGCGCGAGCTGGAATCGCTCAAGGCCAAGTTGGCGTCGGGTGCGACTGCCGATTTGGGCGCTAGCGCGATCGATGTTGTCGGAGTCAAGGTTGTCGCGGTGCGTCTGGAGGGCTTCGATGCCAAGGCGCTGCGCGATGCGATGGATCGCCTGAAGCAACAGCTCGGTGATTCGGTCATCGTGCTGGCTGGCGCTTCGGGCGGCAAGGTGGCGCTCGTCGCCGGTGTGAACGGCAGCCCAACTGGCAAGGTGAAGGCAGGGGAACTCCTCGGTCACATCGCCAGTCAGATCGGCGGCAAGGGCGGCGGCCGTCCGGATCTCGCCCAGGGTGGTGGCGAGGACGGGCCCGCCCTTGCGACCGCACTCGACGGTGTGCCCCTCTGGGTCAAGCAACACTTGGGCTGAACACTTGTCCTGCTATGCCTTGCTGGCTAGCAGGATGTCCCGCTACCATTTCTGGTCTATTCCCTTTACGTAGGGCGCGTCTCACTCAGGAGGCCGTCGATGCTGGTGGGAAATCCACCGGTTCCAGGAGATTTGCAAAATGTTGATCCTCACTCGCCGGGTAGGCGAAACCTTGATGATCGGCGACTCGGTCACCGTGACCGTTCTCGGCGTCAAGGGCAATCAGGTGCGTATCGGTATCACCGCACCCAAGGATGTGGCTGTGCATCGCGAAGAAATCTATCAGCGCATCCAGCGTGGGGATGAGCCGGTCGCTTCCGGCGCACATCACGGTGACGATTCTTCGAATTGATCGTTGTCAAGGGTTTACGTTAGCCCCTCTTACCCGGTATTCTTCGCGGCCTGCCACGGACATCGCGGCAGGCAGCAAAAAACTGGAGCGATGCCCGAGCGGCTGAAGGGGCTCCCCTGCTAAGGGAGTATAGGGTCAAAAGCTCTATCGAGGGTTCGAATCCCTCTCGCTCCGCCAGTGTTCTAAACGCCCGCAAATCACTGATTTGCGGGCGTTTTTATTTGTGCTGCGGGTTCGTCGAGAAGGCGATGCTGCTTGAGAGCGTCGCCTGCGGCAATGCGTGTCGTCGAAGTCTGCGATATCCGTGGGTGCTCGCTGGCGTTGGTTCAACGCTGCAGACGCCCTGGAGCACACTCCTGCCAGCAGTACCCAGGCCATCAGTGAGGACGGCGAAGGGTCACGCTGTGCGCGCGTCGCCAGCGGCCACAGTGCTTCAGGGAGTATCGCCTCCGAGCTCGGTTGCTAGCCGGAGGCTGGTAACGATTCTTTGCGTCTCTCACCGGCTGCATCTCAAGCATGAGAGTTGCCAGCTAGCGAAGGCCCTGGTCTTGCTCGCATCGCTCGACAGTCGATAGTGACGCCTTAGGCGCCTGCAGCGCGAGCGTGAGATTCCTTGTCGCGTTGCGAAGAGGTCGCGTCCTGCTTGCTCGCTGCCCCTCCGCCGGATTTCGGCGCATCTCTGACATGTCATTCCATTGGCATGGTTGGTGGCATGCGCTTGCGGAGAGGGCGCGACACCTGGCGAAGCAGCACTCTCCAGTGTCGTGTACGCCAACGCGCCGTGCAGCGCATCGAGCCAGGCGCATCGACGTCAGTAATGAGCCTCGTATCGATGGCGTCTTGGGCACTTCGGTTTTTTGCCGCCTTGCGCATGCAGGCGGGTGGTGTACGAAGGCGCTGATTCTGCGCGCGAGAGTACAGCGTTGGATTTGTCGCTGCTGCAACTGGAGCGATGCGCCACTGCACTCCAGCGAACCATCCAGGATAAGGATCAAAACCAAAACCAACCAAAGCCAGAACCGGGGCCGAAGACCCGGCGTGAAAGGCCTATCGATATTCGGCAGTCGAGGCTGGCAGCGCAGCTATTGAGGTCTTGCACCCCGTTGGATCGCCTGCCCGGGATGCCATAAAGGCAACTCAGGGCCAGTGCCATTGCCGCTTCGCGCCGGAGCGCGTCGCCGCTGCCTTACGCATCTGAACCGCCTTGTAGATGCGGTACGTGGTGGGGGTCAAGTAACCGGCGCATGGGTCGCTAAGGACGTGAACCATATCTCGGATGTTGACGTGATGCGCCTATCGCACCTGCTTGGACGTGTGTTCTCCTTCTGGGGTCGCGGGCTGCAACACAAGGTCGCAGCGGTGGACCGGGTGATGGCGGTGATCGAGTTCGATCTGGACGGTCGCATTCTGGATGCAAACTCGAACTTCCTGGCCCTGATGGGGTATCGGCTGGACGAGGTGGTCGGCCAGCACCACCGCATGTTCGTGACGGCCGCAGATCGCGACAGCGAAAGCTATCGGCACTTCTGGGAAGGGCTGCGGCGCGGCGACTTCAATGCCGGGCGCTTCTGCCGGCTGGACAAGCGCGGGCACGAGGTGTGGATCAATGCCTCCTACAACCCGTTGCTGGATCGATCCGGCAAGGCATATCGCGTGGTGAAGTACGCCACCGACATCACTGCGCAGGTACGCCAGACAGCCGACTTCGAGGGGCGCATCGACGCCATCGACAAGGTGATGGCGGTCATCGAGTTTTCGCTGGACGGCACCGTGCTCGCGGCCAACCAGAATTTCCTGCACGTGATGGGCTACCGGCTCGAGGAGATTCGCGGCAAGCACCATGGCATGTTTGTCGATGCCGGCACGCGCCAGTCGGCTGCGTATCGCGCGTTCTGGGATTCGCTCGGGCGCGGTGCCTTCGATGCGGGCCGCTATCGGCGCATCGGCAAGGACGGCAGGGAGGTGTGGATCCAGGCGTCCTACAACCCGGTGCTCGATGAGCACGGGCGACCGTACAAGGTGGTCAAGTACGCCACCGACGTGACCCGCCAGGTGATCGATTCGGCCGATGCGGACGGGCGTATCCGGGCGATCGACAAGGTCATGGGGGTGATCGAGTTCGACCTGCAAGGGAACGTGCTCGGTGCGAACGAAAACTTCCTGACCATCATGGGGTATCCGGCGGCCGAGGCGATCGGCCAACACCACAGCGTGTTCGTCGATGCGGCCTACTGCGCGTCAGAGGAGTACCGGCAGTTCTGGGCAAAACTGGCGAGCGGCCAGTTCGATGCGGGACGTTATCGCCGACTGCGCAAGGATGGCAGCACGGTATGGATCCAGGCTTCCTACAACCCGATCCTGGACGTCTCCGGGCGGCCCTACAAGGTGGTCAAATACGCAACCGACGTCACCGACCAGGTGCGTTCGGCCGAACGGATGCGCGATTTGATGCTGCAGACCATGAGCATTGCGCAGAACGTGCAGCGCGAGGCGCACCATATTTCCGTGAGCAACCAGGAGCTGGTCAGTCGCGTGTCTACGCAGTCTGCTGCGGTGGCGCAGACCTCGAGCACGATCGATCAGCTGGCCGCAACGGTGCGGGCCAATTCCGAGAATGCCGGTTCGGCGCGGCGCATGGCCGAAGACTCGGCCACGGTGGCGCGGCGCGGTGCCGACGTCATTGCCGATGTGGTCAAGACCACCGCCGGCATCCGCTCGGCGACCGACCGCATCGGTCAGATCATCGAGGTGATCGACGGCATCGCGTTTCAGACCAACATCCTGGCCCTGAACGCTGCGGTCGAGGCGGCGCGTGCGGGCGAACAGGGGCGCGGTTTTGCGGTGGTGGCGACCGAAGTGCGTAGCCTTGCGCAGCGCTGCAGCGTGTCGGCCAGGGAGATACGGTCCCTGATCGACAACGCGACCGATCAGGTCGGCGATGGCTCGCGCCTGGCCGAACAGGCCGGTGTGGTGATGCAGGACATGGTGACGTCGGTCCTGCGCGTCACTGCGACCGTGGAGCAGATCGCCGCTGCCAGCCATGATCAGGCGCTGGACATTTCCAGCGCCAATACCGCGTTGCAGTCGATCGGCGTGCAGGCGCGCGACCAGGCGCAGATGGTGGGCGACCTGGCGCGTTCGGCGCGCGTGCTGGAAGGCGATGCGGATGCGCTGTTCGCCTTGGTCAATGGCGATGCGGATGGCGGGGCGGATCGCGCGCCAGTGCAGGTCGATGCGCAGGCTGCGCGGCGCGCGACAGCGAAAGTGGCGTGATGATGGTTCACTGCGTTTCGCAAGCGACGTCGTGATGTGCCCTCACATATTGCAACTTCCTTTAGTAGTGGATCTGGGCGCAAGTGCCCGAACCTGCGGTGCTGAGGCAGTCGCTGCCATCAGCGCCGCTGCGACGACATATCGACCGCAGTAAAGATGCGAGCGGCGATTGGCAACACATCGATCGCAGCGCGCAACCGGCAGTCGCAAATCGCATGTCCGTGTCGCGGATCTTGGGCATCAAGGCATAGGGCGTAAGCCACGTGCCATCAGCTGCCGCGTCAGGGTTGGTCAGCTCCCAAGAAGCTGCGCACAAGACAAAGCCCGCGTAAGCGGGCTTTGTTTGTTTCGGCACTGGCCAGCGCATCGCACACCATCCTGCGCAGGTACGCCATCCAGCCAGCCTTGCTTTACTTGGGCAGGTCGAACACCAGGACTTCGGCATCGCGTGCATCGGCCAGTACGATTTCCGGCTCGCCGACGATCTGCACCGCGTCGCCAGCCGATAGCGCTTGCCCATTGACGCTCAGGCTGCCGCGGGCCACCTGCACGTAGCCGATGCGGCCTTCGGCCAGCGGCTGCTGCAAACGCGCCTGGCCATCCAGGATCGAGGCATACAGGCGTGCGTCCTGGTGCAGGCGCAGGGAGCCATGGTCACCGCCTGGCGAGGCGATCAAGCGCAACTGGTTACGCTTGCTCTCGGCATCGAAGTGCTTTTCTTCGTAGCTTGGCTCGATGCCGGCACGCTCGGGCATTACCCAGATCTGCAGGAAGTGCACAGGCTCGCTGGCCGAGTGATTGAACTCGCTGTGCGTCACGCCGCTGCCGGCGCTCATCCGCTGCACGTCGCCATAATGCAGGACCGAGCCGGTGCCCATGCTGTCCTTGTGTTCCAGCGCGCCGCCCAGGACATAGGAAATGATCTCCATGTCGCGGTGAGCGTGGGTGCCGAAGCCTTCGCCCGGCTGCACCTTGTCCTCGTTGATCACCCGCAGCGGGCCAATGCCCATATGGCGCGGATCGTGATAGCTGGCAAAGGAGAAGGTGTGGCGTGAGGACAGCCAGCCATGTTCGGCGCGGCCACGGGTTTCGCTCTTGCGGACATTCAACATGCTGCTTCTCCTGGAAGGTTTGAACTTGGCGCTGGGCGATCGGTGTCCAGCGGCTTGATGCGTAGTCTCCACCTCTGCGTCCGGCACAAAAAGCGAGTAGATTTGGCTGCTATCATCGAAAATTTCGAACAATGAAAATCAGCCTGGAAGCACTGCAGATCCTGGATGCCATCGACCGGCGTGGCTCGTTCGCGGCCGCAGCCAAGGTGCTGTTCAAGGTGCCTTCGACGATTTCCTACACGGTGTCCAAACTGGAAGAGGATCTGGGCGTGCAGCTGTTCGAGCGGATGGGACCCAAGGCCACGCCGACCCAGGCAGGCCGCGAGCTGTTGCGCGAGGGGCGCCACTTGCTGCGTGCCGCGCAAGAGCTGGAGGTACGGGTGCGGCGCGTGGCCTCCGGCTGGGAATCGGATTTTGCGATCGGGCTGGATGCGGTGCTGCCTGCGGCCTTGCTGCAGCCGCAGCTCCTGGACTTCTACACCGTGGCCGACAGCACGCGGTTGCGCGTGCTGAGCGAGTCGTTGTCAGGCAGTTGGGAGGCGCTGCTGGACAGGCGCGTGGACCTGATCGTGGCGGCGGGCGAGGGGCCCAGTGGCGGCGGCTATGTGGCCGAGCCGATCGGCACGTTGCGGTTCGTGTTTGCCGTGGCATCCACGTCTCCGCTGGCGGAAGCCGGCCTGCTGGGCGCGGCGGAGCTGGCCGAACACCGTGCAATTGCCGTGGCGGACTCGGCGCGGCGCCTGCTGCCGCGCACGGTCGGGCTGCTCTCCGGGCGCGATGTGCTCACCGTGCCCGACATGCAGACCAAGCTGCTGCTGCAACTGGCCGGCGCCGGCTACGGCTTTCTGCCCGAACCGTATGCGCGCGGGGCGCTGCAGGAGGGCCGGCTGCGGGAGGTGCAGGTGGACACCCGCAAGCCCGACGAAACCTTTTATCTGGCATGGCGGCCGGGCGAAGAAGGGGAGGCATTGAGCTGGTGGCGGCGCGCCTTGCGTAGCGAAGGCCTGTTCGAGCGCTGGTTGCACGCCTTGGCCGCAACGTATCGTTCCGTCGCTGCCGGGCAGTCGCCGCCGTGAGGGAGGGCGGATAATGGTGCCCCGCCGTCGCGCAGGGTCGTCGCATGCAAGGCTTGATCGAACAGTACGGATTGGCGCTGGTGTTCGCCAACGTGCTGGCGTTGTCGCTGGGGCTGCCGGTGCCAGCGCTGCCGACCCTGGTGCTGGTCGGTGCCAGCTATGCGTTGCAAGGGGGCGGCGATGCCTGGCTGGCCGGGCTTGCGGCGTTGGCGGTGTCTGTCGCGGCAAGTCTCTTGGGCGATCTGGTCTGGTATCTGGCCGGTCGCCGCTTTGGTAACCGCACCTTGCAGTCGCTGTGTCGGCTGTCGCTCTCACGCGACAGCTGCATGAAGCAGACCGAGCGCTTTTTTTCGCGCTGGGGCGTGCGCGTGCTGGCGGTCGCCAAGTTCGTGCCGGGCTTGTCGATGGTCTCGGTGCCGATGGCCGGGGCAATGCGGGTACGTCCTGCGGCGTTCCTGCGATACGACGCCTTCGGTGCATCGTTGTGGGCATTGGTCGGCCTGGGCGTGGGTGCTGTGTTCGCGCGTCAGGTGCAGGACGTGCTCGCCTTGCTGTCCGAACTCGGCTCGGGCGCGATCGTGGTCTTGGCGGCCTTGCTGGCCGGCTATGTCGGTTGGCGCTGGTGGCGACGGCAGAGCCTGTTGCGATCGCTGGAGCATGCGCGCATCGCGGTAGAGGAGCTGGTGCCGTTATTGGATGGCGAAGAAAGCCTGCGACCGACCGTGCTGGATATCCGCGCTCCGGGCTATCGCCAGTTGCAGCCATACACGATTCCTGGCGCCGTGTTCGCCGATGAGCGCCAGCTGGCGCAGATCCTTGCCAGCGTGCCGCGCGATCGTAGCGTGGTGATCTACTGCGCGTGTCCGGACGAGGTGTCTGCAGCATGGCTGGCCGCGCGGATGCGCGAGCGCGGGTACCGCGATGTGCGGCCACTGTTGGGCGGTCTGGATGCATGGCGCGATGCCGGGCATCCGGTGACATCGCTGGTGCCGGTGACGGTGGTTGCCGACGCGAACGCGGCTGCTGCCACGGCCTGATTGCCCTGGAGGCGGGCCTGTGACGTCGGCGAGCGCGTTGCTCAGAGATCGGCGTCGCGCGATGGAACAGCACACTCAATGCAACGCAATGCGCGCCATCGTCTGCTTCGGCAAAAACGACGGGCAAAAAAAAGACCAGCAAGCTGGTCGTTTTCTTCAAGATTGGTGCGCCCGGAGAGATTCGAACTCCCGACCGCCTGGTTCGTAGCCAGGTACTCTATCCAACTGAGCTACGGGCGCATATCTTGTTTTGACTTGCAGATCTGACGCAGGGCGATCGGATCTTTTTAACTGAAAATCAGCGCGTGCGTGCTGTCTTCTTATTCTTCTTGTTCTGAGGATGGTGCGCCCGGAGAGATTCGAACTCCCGACCGCCTGGTTCGTAGCCAGGTACTCTATCCAACTGAGCTACGGGCGCCTCGTCAGGAGCGGAATTATGCGGATGACCGACGGGGCCGTCAATCCCTTTGTGAAATTCCAGCGCCGTCGAGGTCGTGGTCAGGCGCGCCACGCAGCGCAGCGACCACGGCCGCAGGCGTTTTCATCCACGCGAAATGATCGCTGCGTGCGCCGAGTTGCCCATCGTCCAATCGCACATGGCGTGGGTGTGCCTGCGGCATCTTGTCCAGTAATGCGCGCAGCGCATCTGCCGGACCCAGCGTGTCGCGCGCAAGGGTCACTGCGCGGATCGGCACGCGCAGTTGGCCCAGTGCCCGTTCCAGGTCCCATGGCGCGCCTGCCGCGCGATAGCGATTGCTGCGGCCCACCTGCGCCCAGTCGGCAATCAGGCTGCGTGCTTCGGTGCCGCCAAAACCGAGCTTGCGCCCGTGCAGCACGCCCTGCCTGCGCGCCAGCCAAGGCAACAACCGAAACGCCAGGGGCAGGCCGTAACGCATCGGCACGGGAAAATTGCGCCAGTACGGCGAGCCGCTGGCCACCAGCCAGAGCTCGGCGAATTGCACCGGATGCAGCGCGGCGTAGCAGCACGCGAGCTGACCGCCAAGGCTGTGTCCACCGACCATGCGCGGCAGCTGCGGGTCGTGGATATCGAGCAGGGCGTGGCTGGCGGGAAGGTCGTCTGCAAGCAGCGTGCGATAGCCCCAATCGTGCTCACGCGACGGGCGCAGCGTGCTGCTGCCATTGCCGCGCCATTCGTGCAGATACACCGCAACGCCGGTGGACGCGAGCGCCTGCGCAAAGGGTTGGTAATGCCGCGCTGCCACGCCCAATGCCGGCAGCCACAGCAGCGTTGTCGTCGGGTGCGGCGGTGCGCAACGGATGACCTGCCAGCGATGCCCATCTGCAGCGCTGGCGAGCAGGGTGTCGGTCTGCACGCTCATGCGCCGGACGCGGCGCCGAAGTGGTCGAGCACCAGCACATCGCTGTGGCCGGGGCGTTGGCCGAGGCGGATAGCGCGGGCAACGTACTCGATCGCTGCCTCGCAGGCATTGAGCAGCGACAGGCCCTGGCACAGCTGCGCGGCGACGGCTGCCGACAGGGTGCAGCCGGTGCCGTGCGCATCGACCTGCAGGCGCGGGTGCATGAACACATCCTGGGTCACGCCGTCATCGAAGCGGTCGAGCACGCGTGCGCCTTCGTGCAGATGTCCGCCCTTGAGCAGCACGGCGTTGGCGCCCAGGTCGAGCAAGGCGGCGGTGGCATGTTCGGCGGCGTCGGCGCTGTCGATGCGGCGGCCGGTCAGCAACTCGGCCTCGGGCGTGTTGGGGGTGACCAGGGTGGCCAGCGGCAGCAAGCGCGTGCGCAGCGCATCCAGTGCCGCATCTTCGAGCAGGCGCGCGCCGCTGGTGGATACCATCACCGGGTCGAGCACCACGAACGGTGGGCGATATCGCTCAAGCAGGTCGGCCACGCAATGAATGACGTCGGCATTGGCCAGCATGCCGAGTTTGACCGCCTGGATCTCGAAATCGGCAAAGCAGGCGTCCACCTGCGCCTGCAAAAACGACAACGGTGGAAGATGCACGGCGGTGACGGCGCGGGTGTGTTGCGCGGTCAATGCGGTAATCGCCGACAACCCATGCACGCGGTGCGCGGCGAAGGTCTTGAGGTCGGCCTGGATGCCGGCGCCGCCCCCGGAGTCGGAGCCGGCGATGCTCAATGCAGACAGCGTACTGGGCGTAGTCATGTGGCGATTCTGCACTGCTGGCCGGAGGATGTGCGCATCATCCTGTGCGCCAGCGGCGCCATTGCAGGTAGGCGACATAACCGGCGCCGGTCAATCCGGTGAGGCTGGCGGGCAGGTAGAGCGCGTCGTACTGCCAGCGCTGGAACAGCAAGGTTCCGAGAATGCTGCCGCCGAGAAAACCGCTGATGATCAGCGCGCTCAGCGTGAGGCGCCGCACCTGCAGCGGACGCCCGCGCAGCAGGTGCCCCAGGCCGATGCCCAGGTCGGTGAACATGCCGCTCAAATGCGTGGTGCGGACCGCTGCACCGCTGAGGGTGGTCGCCATCGCATTCTGCAGGCCGCAGGCGCCGGCGGCGCACAGGACGCCGCCGACATGATGCAACTTGAACAGTGCAATCGCGCCCAGCAACAGCAGCGCTTCGAGCAGCAACGCGGCGCCGTAGCGCTGTCCAAGCCGCACGACATCGTCCTGGATAATCAGTCCGCTGAGCATGGCGCCTGCGCAGAAGGCGATGAGGATGCCGCAAAGAAAGCCGGTGTCCGGGGCAGCGTCTTGCGCCAGGGCAACGCCGAGCAGGCTGGTCGTGCCGGTGAGATGGCTGACCACCTGGTGCTCGGATCCCAGGTAGCCCACCACATTGACCATGCCGGCCACGGCCGACAATGCCACCGCGCCAATCCAGACCCAGCGCGGCAGCAGGATTCCCATCTCGGGTCAGGGGCTACCGTTGATCGCAATCTGCGAGAACGCGCCTGTTTGCGGGTCGTACAGCGCACCCCAGAACATGCTGCCGCCGTCGCAGACCTGGATCGCTTCCCGCGCCGGTTTCACCGGCGTGTCGTTGGGAAGCTTGAACGCGTTGACGTAGATCAACTGCTGGCCCTGGATCACCACACCCACGTATTGGCGGTCGAACTCGCGTGGCTCGGCAATGGTGGGCGTCAACGCATCCTGCCGCGCTTCGAGCTGTTCGATCTGCTGATGGCTCGGCGCCCAATAGCCGCTGATCTGGCCTGGATGCCGTGCCGGGCTGTCGCGCGAGCAGGTCTGCAACACCTGTTCGGCCACGCTCTGCCGGGTGATGATCCAGGACTGGCCGTTCTTGAGATTGGTCGGCACGCTGGCTGGCCCCTGCGTGCTGGCGCAGCCGGCCAGCGCGATCACGGCGAGCGCCACCGCGCCGCGATAGGTGCGCATCACAACACCTCCGAAGCGAAGTCGGCCAGACGCGAGCGCTCGCCGCGACGCAGCGTGATGTGCGCGCTATGCGGCCATGCCTTGAAGCGATCCACCGCGTAGGTCAGCCCCGAAGTGGTTTCGGTGAGGTAGGGGGTGTCGATCTGTTCGACATTGCCCAGGCACACGATCTTGGTGCCGGGGCCGGCGCGGGTGATCAGCGTCTTCATCTGCTTGGGCGTGAGGTTTTGCGCCTCGTCCAGGATCAGATAGCGCGACAGGAAGGTGCGACCGCGCATGAAGTTCATCGAGCGGATCTTGATGCGACTGGCGAGCAGGTCGTTGGTGGCCGCACGGCCCCACGAGCCGCCTTCCTGATTGTGCGTGAGCACTTCCAGATTGTCGGTCAGTGCGCCCATCCACGGGGTCATCTTTTCTTCTTCGGTCCCCGGCAGGAAGCCGATGTCTTCGCCCACGCTGACAGTGGCACGGGTCATGATGATTTCCCGGTAGCGCTGCTGGTCCATGGTCTGCGCCAGGCCTGCAGCCAGTGCGAGCAAGGTCTTGCCGGTGCCGGCGGTGCCGAGCAGGGTGACGAAGTCGATCTCCGGGTCCATCAGCGCATTGAGCGCGAAATTCTGCTCGCGGTTGCGTGCCACGATGCCCCAGACCGCATGCTGGCCGCTGCGGAAATCGTCGACCAGGCACAAGGTGGCCTTGCCGCCGCCAACCTTGGCCACGCGCAGCTCCACGTCATCTTCGCCGGGCAGGTACAGGTACTGGTTCGGATACCAGTCTTCGTCCTCGGCCAGCACGATTTCGTAATGGGTGCGGCCGCGTTCGTTCCAGCTGCGCAGATCTTCGTTGTGCTTCTGCCAGAAATCTTCCGGCAGCTCGATGGCGCCGGTGAACAGCAGGCTGAAATCGTCCAGCGCACGGTCGTTTTGATAGTCCTCGGCGACCAGGCCGCTGATGTAGGCCTTGATGCGCAGGTTGATGTCCTTGGACACCAGGATGACCGGCACATCCGGATTTTCTTCGCGCAGCGCCAGCACCGAGGCCAGGATCTTGTTGTCCGGCAGCATTTCTCCGAAGGTGCGGCCCGGGTCGATCGGCTTGATCTGGAAAAACAGCCGTCCGATCGCGGCCTGGCCCTTGAGCTGGATGCCCTGCGGATGGCTGAGCAGGATGCCGGCCTGGATCTGCTCGGCGTTGGTGTTTTCCAGCAATTCGTCCAGGAAACGGCTGACCTGGCGTGCATTGCGGCTAACTTCGGAGGTGCCCTTCTTGGCGTTGTCGAGCTCCTCGATCACCTGCATCGGCAGGAACACATCGTGTTCCTCGAACTTGAACAGCGCGGTGGGATCGTGCATCAGCACGTTTGTGTCCAGCACGTAGATGCGCTTGCCTCGGGTCATTGGGTCTTCCAAGTGATGGAGCAGGGGCGAGCCATCACGCCTGCAGCTGCAGGGTGATGGAGGACGCGGGAAGCGAGGGGTGTCACTGTTTGGCGTGCGCCTTTACTGCGGCCAGCACGGCCTCGGCATGGCCGGCGACCTTGACCTTGCGCCATTCCTGCACGACATGCCCCTCGGGCGACAGCAAGAAGGTGCTGCGCTCGATGCCGAGCACCTGTTTGCCGTACATGTTCTTTTCCTTGATCACGTCGAAGGCGCGGCACAGCGCTTCATCGCTGTCGCTGATCAACGGGAAGGCGAAGCCTTGCTTGGCGCAGAAGTTGTCGTGCGACTTCACCGAATCGCGCGAAACGCCCAACACCATCGCGCCCGCTTTTTTGAACTGCGGCAGCAAGGCATTGAAGTCCAGGCCTTCGGTGGTGCAGCCGGGCGTGCTGTCCTTCGGGTAGAAGTACAGCACCAACCATGTGCCGGCATGGTCGCGCAGGGTGGTGTGGGTGCCGCCGGACAGCGCCAGCGGCAGGTCGAAGGTTGCGGCGGGTAATTCCAGCACAGCGTCGGTCATCGTTGCTCAGCCCAAAGTGGAGGGGCGACGGCGCGGTCAGGCCGGGCCGACGTCCATCCCATCATAAGCAGCCACATGGAAGCGTTTGGCAAGTGCGTCGAACTGCGCATTGCGCTGATTCAGCGACTCGATGGTGTGATGTTCTTTCTTGTCCACATGCAGGAAGTACGACTCTTCGTCATCGCCGTCGTCTTCGTCGCGTTCGCCGAGGAAAATGTCGATGACGCGATAGCCGTCCTGGGTCAGTTGCTCGGCGAGCTTCTGCAGCGGCTCCTGCGCAGGATCGGCGAAGAAGTATTCCCAGCGCAGCGGGCCGTCGAGATTCCAATCGGTCTCGGAGCGGATGTGGTCGAACATCTGTTTTAGCGCAGAGATCGCGATGGCCATTGATGGGTGCCTCAGAACTTCATCGGGTCCATGATCGCGTCGAGATTGAGGTGATCACAGAATTCCAGGAAATCATCGCGCAATGCGGCGATGTGCATGTTGGCCGGCACGCCGATCGTCACCTGCGCCGAAAACATCTCCGCGCCGGTCTGCATGGCGCGGTAGCGTGTGCTCTGCAGGTTTTCGATGGTGATGCCCTGGCGGTCGAAGAAATCGGCCAGCTGGAACAGGATGCCCGGCTTGTCGGCGGCGATCACTTCGACGATGTAAGGCAGCAGGTTGGACTGGGTCTGCTTGGGGCCGGTGCGATACCACACCAGTTTCAATCCTTCTTCGCGTTCGAGCCGGGTCAGCATGGCTTCGAGCTTGGCGACCGAATCCCAGGAGCCGGTTGCCAGTGCGGTGACCGAGACGTCGCGCCCCACCGTGGCCAGACGGGCGTCCACGAGATTGCAGCCGCTGTCGGCGATGCGGCGAGTGACGGGCAACAGGGGGGACTCCGGATGCGTCGTGTAGGCGTTGATCAGGAGGTGATTTTCGGTCGGCGAAGGCCGGGGTGTAGAGTCGGTCAAAGGGGCTTCCGGCATTGCATCAGGCTGAATGGCCGCCCGGGCAGGCGCCCTGGCGGTGACCAGCATACTTGCCCGTGGTTTCGCGCCGCAAGTAACATGCAGGCGGTCGCAACCCGCGTGCGCGCGGGCCTTTTCCTGTCACGTAAGAGCAGCAGAATCTTGTCCCTTTCCGGCATCATCACCGCGCTGGCGACCCCCTTCGGTCCCGATGGCGCACTCGACCTGGATGCCTGGCGGCGGCTGCTGGAGCAGCAGTTGCACGGCGGCGTGCAGGGAATCGTGGTTGCCGGCTCCACCGGTGAAGCGGCCGCACTGAGCGACGACGAATACGACACGCTGCTGCGCGCGGCTGTGGCACAGGTCGCCGGCCAGGTGCCGGTGCTTGCCGGCACCGGCTTGTCCGGCACGGCAAAGACCATTGCGCAGACACGTCGCGCTGCGGCGCTGGGCGCGCAGTACGCGCTGGTGGTGACGCCGCCGTATGTGCGTCCGACCCAAGCCGGGTTGAAGGCGCACTTTCTGGCGGTGGCCAACGAAGGTGGCCTGCCTGTGGTGCTGTACAACGTGCCGGGCCGTACCGGCTGCGACCTGCTGCCGGAGACGGTGGCCGAGCTGGTGGGTCATCCGAACATCGTCGGCATCAAGGAAGCACGTAGCGAGCCCGAGCGCATCGCTGCACTGGTGGCGCTGCGCAGCGACAGTTTTGTGGTGCTCAGCGGCGACGATGGCAGCGCGGCGCACGCGATGTTGTCCGGCGCTGCCGGGCTGATCTCGGTCGCTTCCAATGCCTTGCCGGCGGCGTACCGGCGCCTGTGCGATCTGGCCCGCGATGGACAGCGCGATGCTGCCACCGCCTGGGACGCGCGGTTGAGCGAATACCACAGCTTCTGCGGAATCGAATCCAATCCCATTCCGGTCAAGGCGCTGCTGCAGCGCGCCGGGATCGGCCACGGCCTGCGCTTGCCGCTGCTGCCTCTTTCTGCGGCGCACCAGCCTGCTGCCGACCGCCTTGCCGCCGACGCCATTGCGTTGGAAGCGCTTTCCAGCCGCGAAATGCTCGCGGCCTGACCCAGGAGATCTATCGATGCGTCATTCCGTTTCCCCCGTCCGCGTGCTGTCGCTCGCGTTGCTGGCGACCGCCACTGTCGCCGCCACGAGCGGTTGCAGCTGGTTCCATAAGGGCGCGCGCGGCGACTATGCGCTGGCGCCGGAAGCTCGTCCGCTGGAAGTGCCGCCGGACCTGAACCTGCCCGACACCTCCGGTGCGATGAAGGTGCCGACGCTGGCCTCCACCACGCAGCAGAACAGCAACACGCCGCCGTCGGCGAGCGCCAACAGCGGTTTTACCGTGCCGGACGAGCGCGACGAGGTGTTTGCCAAGGTGGGCGCGGCGTTGGCCGATATCCCGGGCCTGACCATTGCCAGCAAGGCCCAGATGCTCGGTTCCTACGATGTGAGCTACGAAGGTTCCAGCTTCCTGGTGCGCGTGGTCAAGGTCGATGCGGGCAGCTATGTGTCGGCCGTGGACCCGCGCGGCATGCCGGCCACGGCGGCTGCGCCGGTGGCGGTGATCTCCTCGCTGAAGAGCAAACTGGGCGGCTGAAGCCGGTTCGGTTTGCTGGATGGCAAAACGGGCGCCTTGGGCGCCCGTTTTGCGTTAGTGCCGAGTGCACTGCGGGGTGCGTGCAGCGGTGTGGCTCCGGGCCGCGCCCGGTCGTGCAGCTCAGCGCTGCAGCAGCGGCAACTTGTTGGGCTTGCCATCCCATTCGGCGGCATCCGGCGCCGGCTCCTGGCGCACGGTCAGCACCGGCCAGGCCTTGGCGAGTTCGGCGTTGAGTGCCACGAAGGCTTCCTGGCCCGCCGGCACGTCGTCTTCGGGATAGATCGCGTTGGCCGGGCATTCCGGCTCGCACAAGGTGCAGTCGATGCACTCGTCCGGGTCGATGACCAGGAAGTTCGGGCCGACGTGGAAGCAATCCACCGGACAAACCTCGACGCAGTCGGTGTATTTGCACTTGATGCAGTTTTCGGTGACAACAAAAGGCATGGCGGAATCCGGCGTTTAGCCTTCCAATTCTAAAGCAGTCGCGTGATGGGTGTGGAGTTGTTGGCGCTTTTCGTGCCGGGCTGTCAGGCCAGTCCGCGCTGCCTGGCCAGCGCGAACAACCCTGCCGCAGCCAGATCTTCCGGATGCAGTCGGCTTTCGACGCCCAGGTGCTGCAGTGCCAATGCGTAGCGTTGCGCCAGAGCAGGGCTGCCGACCAGATGCACGATGGCGTGAGCGCCGCGGTGCGCGCGCAGTTCGTGGCCGATCAGCACGCCCGAGAGGTAGGACGGCAGCGCCGCGGAGGACAGGCGTTCGAACAGGCCGAGCGTGCGGGTGCCGAACAGGTGGTGGCTGAGGCCGCCGGGGTCGTTGCTGCGGTCGACACCTTGGAGGAATGCGTCAGCGTCCAGCGCGGCATGATCGTCGTCCATCAGCTTGCCCAGGATGCTGTGCTGACGCAGCACGGCGTACAACTCGCCGGTCATGACGGTGGCAAAACCCGTCAGCTGGCCGTTGGCGATCTGCGCCCATTTGCTGTGCGTGCCGGGCAGGCAGGCGACATGCGCGCCGTCGCCGAGCGCGGCGATCAGCCCGACCAGTTGGGTTTCTTCGCCACGCATCACATCGGGCACGCCGGCCTGTTCGCCGGTGCTGACGCCGGGCACGAACCACAGTGCGCGGCCGGGCAACAGGGCGTCGTAGCAGCGCATCGCCTGGGCGAGCGCGGCGGTGTCGGCCGGGCAGGGCAGGTAAGGTTGCTCGACCCAGCCATTGCGGCTGCCGATCATGCCCGAGAGCAGCAGTGGGCCGTCCCAGCCGTCGACCAGGCCAGCCAGCACTGCGTCGAAGCGGCCCTGGCAGGCCAGGATGCCGTCGCTACCGCGGCGCTGCGCAACGACCTTGCCGTCGGCATCGAGCAGATAGCCACGCAGGCTACTGGTGCCCCAATCGATGGCGATCATGCGCTCGCCACCCGGCTTTCGGGCAGGCCCGCGATGGCGAGGTCGCAGACAAACAGGCTGCCGGCTTCGGGCATGCGCGCGAGTTCGTCGGCGCTATGGTCCAGGCGCGAGCTGATCACATGCAGGCGGTCCAGTGCCGCGCCGCCGAAGGCGCTGCAGGTGGGATGCTTGATCGGCAGCTGCACGATGCGCTCCACGCTGCCGTCGGGGCGATAACGCACTACGCGCGACGCACGCCATTGCGCGTTCCACAGGTGGCCTTCGCTGTCGATGATCGAGCCGTCCGGCTCGGCGTCATCGCGATCGAGGGTGGTGAACACACGCGTGTTGGTGGTTTGCGCCGTCTGCGGGTCGTAATCGCAGCACAGGATCTGCGGGCGCACCGAATCGCAGTAATACATGGTGCGGCCGTCGAGGCCGAAGCAGATCGAATTGGGGATCGAAACGCCCGGCAGCGGCAGGGCGCGCAAGCCGTGCTTCAGCGAAAATTGGTAGAACGCACCGCGTGCGGCCTTGCTGTCGTGCTCGTCCATGGTGCCGAACACCAGGTTGCCATGCCGGTCGACGCGGCCATCGTTGCTGCGCGTGAGCGGGTTGTCCGCTTCCACATCGGCCAGTTTCTCGAAGGGCAGCGCGTCTTCTTCGACGGTGTCCGGATCGACAATGCCAATCGCCTTGGCCAGCGCGACTAGCACGCGGCCGTCGTCCATCAGGCCGATGCAGCCGGGGCGGTCGGGCAGCGTCCAGTAGCGCGACTGCGCGCTGGCCGGGTGGTGCCGCCACAGGCGTTTTTCGCTGATGTCGACCCAGTACAGCGCCTGGCGCTGCTCGCACCACAGCACGCCTTCGCCATGCGTGCAGCGGCTGTCGACCGCCAGCACGGCGGTGTGTTCGGGCGTGCTTACCATTCGGCGATGCTGCCATCACTGTGGCGCCACACCGGGTTGCGCCAGTCCGGCGGATTTTCGTTTGCGCGCTTGAGCATCTCTTCGTCGATCTCCACACCGAGCCCAGGTTTGGGCAGGGCCGCAATGCTGCCATCCACGCAGTGAAAATCGTCTTTGTTGATGACGTAATCGAGCAGGTCGGCGCCTTCGTTGTAGTGGATGCCGATGCTCTGTTCCTGCAGCACGGCGTTGTGCGAAACGAAGTCCACGTGCAGGCACGCGGCCAGTGCGATCGGGCCGAGCGGGCAGTGCGGGGCAAAGCCCACATCGTAGGCTTCGGCCATTGCGGCGATCTTGACGCATTCGGTGATGCCGCCGGCATGCGACAGGTCCGGTTGCACCATGCCGATGCCGCCGGCGCACAGCACGTTCTTGAATTCGAAGCGCGAGAACATGCGCTCGCCGGCGGCAAGCGGAATGGAAGTGCTGGCGGCCAGGCGTGGGTAATACTCGGCCTGTTCGGCCAGCACCGGTTCCTCGACGAACAGTGGCTTGAACGGTTCGAGCTCGCGCAGCAAGGCCTTGGCCATCGGCGCGCCGACGCGGCCGTGGAAGTCGATGCCGAAGTCGATGCTGTTGCCGAAGGCCTCGCGAATTTCCGCCACCTTGACCACCGCCGCATCGACCGCGCGCGCGCTGTCGATCAGCTTCATTTCTTCGGTGCCGTTGAACTTGAAGGTGTCAAAGCCCAGCGCGCGATAGTCGGTGATCTGCTGGATGATGGCGCCGGGGCGGTCGCCGCCCACCCAGCGGTAGGTCTTCATGCGGTCGCGCACCAGCCCGCCCAGCAACTCGTACACCGGCACGCCCAGCGTCTTGCCCTTGATGTCCCACAACGCCTGGTCGATACCGGCGATGGCGCTCATCAGGATGGCGCCGCCACGATAAAAGCCGGCGCGGTAGAGGGTCTGCCACAGGTCGTTGATGCGCGCCGGATCCTTGCCCACGACATAGCCGGCCAGTTCGTGCACGGCGGCCTCCACCGAACGCGCGCGGCCTTCGATGACCGGCTCTCCCCATCCGGTGATGCCCTCGTCGGTCTCGACCTTGAGGAACAGCCAGCGCGGCGCGGCGTGGTAGGTGGTGAGGCGGGTGATCTTCATCCTTGCAGTTCCTGGTAGGCCTGCACGAAGGCGCGTGCATGCGTCTGGGTTGTCTGGAGCGATTGGCCGGGCTTGTACAGTTCGCCACCGATGCCGGCGCCGGCAGCGCCCTGGGCGATAAAGCCGGCCAGGGTCTGCGGGCTGACGCCGCCCACCACGTAGACCGGGATGTGCGTGGGCAGCACCGAGCGCAGCGCGCGCACATGCGCGGCGCCATAGGTCGCGGCCGGGAACAGCTTGAGAATGGTTGCGCCGGCGTCGATGGCGTCGAACGCCTCGCTGGCGGTGGCGAAACCAGCCACCACGGTCAGGCCGCGCGACACCGCGTGACGGATCAGGCTGGGGCGCGTATTCGGGGTGACGATAAAGCGCGCGCCGATCTCGACCAGGGTGTCGACATCGTCATTGCGCAACACGGTGCCGGCACCGATCCAGGCGCGCTCGCCATAGGCCTGTTGCGCCAGCGCGATGCTCTGCTCCCAGCGCGGCGAGTTGAGCGGGATTTCGATCGCATCGAAGCCGGCGTCGATCAGTGCGCCGACATGGTCGAGCGTCTCTTCCGGCGTGATGCCGCGCAGGATGGCGACCAGGGGCAGGACGAACGGGCTGGCGGTGGTATCTGAAGTCATGCGGTTACTCGCGGTAGAGCGGAAAGCGGCGGTTGGCGACCGGGTGGCCGGCAACGTCGGGGGAGGCTGCGCGACTGCGGGTCGTGGCATGGCGGCCGATGCGCAACATGGGAGCAGAACGTGTGACGACGAAGGCGATGGATTCCGACCTTGAGGGAGCGCCGCCTGGACACGCGTGCGCCGTCCTACGGCCTGCAATCAGCGGGCATGATGCCGTCATCGTTCTCCACCTCCGCATATTGGGCTGCGTGTTGCCGCCCGCGGACGGGCAGGTCACGTCTGTTCTGACCGCGCCCGGGAGGTAGGGGCTCCTGCTGCGGCGTTCGATAGCCTCGCGCGGGGAGATATGTGCTGCAAATGAAATTTTCGGCATATTCTATTCCTCCGACGAATACACGGCCGCAACCGCACGCTATGGCAAATTCCGGTACTCCCTGGTTCAACGCAGCCCGGCTCAAGACGCGCCAGCTCCTGCTGCTGCTGCATTTGCACGAACAGCGCTCGGTGTTGCGCGCGGCTGAGGCCGCTAGCATGACGCAACCGGCCGCGTCCAAGCTGCTGGCGGAAATGGAAGACATGCTGGGGGTGAAATTATTCGAGCGGCATGCCCGTGGCGTTGAGCCCACCTGGTATGGCCACGTGCTGATCCGGCGCGCGCGCGCGGCCATGTCGGAGATTGGGCGGGCGCAGGAAGAAATCGCCGCCCTACGCGCCGGGCGCATGGGCCAGGCTTCGATCGGCACGGTGGTCAATCCGGGCACCAACCTGGTGCCGCAGGCCATCGCCGAGGTCAAGCGCGAGTTTCCGGACATCCTGGTGCGTGTGGAAATGGACTACAGCCGTCCGCTGGTGGCCAAGTTGCTGGACGGGCAGCTGGACATCGTGATCGGGCGCATCCTCGGCCCGGAAGGGGTGGGCGAACTGGAATTCGAACCGCTGGCCGACGAGCCGCATTCGGTGATCGCGCGTGCCGGGCACCCGCTGGCCAGCCGCGCCGGCCTGCAGCATGCCGATCTGGTACGGCATGGCTGGATCTTGCCGCCCGCCGACAGCGTGTTGCGCGCGCGCCTGGATTCGATGTTCATGGAGCACGGCGTGCAGACGCCGACCAATGCCATCGAAACCTCATCCCTGCCGGTCACCTCGACCCTGCTGCGCGGCACCGACATGCTGACCGCCCTGCCGGTGGAATCGGTGGCGCCGTTGATCCAGGCGAAATTGCTCACCGTGCTGCCGATCGAACTGGGCGTGCGGATGGAATCGTTCGGCATCATCCGACGACGCGACTACATCCTGCCGCCCGGTGCCGAGCGCATCTTGCAGGCGTTGCGCACCACGGCCCGACGTCTGTATCCCGCGCTACGCGTGCCGGACTCCCTTGCCTGACCAATGCGTCCCTCGCTATTCCGCAGCGGAATAGCAGCCTGTGAAATTTTCATTGGCTGGCGCTGCGTGGTGCGCCTATACGTGTGAGCCAGATCGCATGCTGAAGCGCACGTAACGTCGGGCACGCGATCGGCGGCCAAGCCGCCTGCTGGAGGGAATTGACGGGCGACATCGCCCGTTTTTTGCGTGATCACGCCGCGCGTCTGCGCGGCGACAACCCGTTTCAATCGTCTTGCGTCCTGGGAGGGATTCAGATGTACCAGTGTTCCAGCCATGCCTCGGCAGGTACGGGCGTGTTCGCCCGTCGTTTGCCTTCGTTGCGCCGTTCCGCCATGGCCATCAGCATCGGGCTCTTGCTCGCTGCGCCGGTCTATGCGCAGCAGGCGCAGTCGTCCCAGAATGCTTCCTCGAGCACCGCGAGCAAGGCCACCGACCTGGATGCGGTCGAAGTGCGCGGCGTGCGCGCCAGCCTGATCAAGTCGCAGTCGATCAAGCACGATGCCGAACAGATCGTCGATTCGGTCAGTGCCGAGGACATCGGTGCGTTGCCCGACCGCAGCGTCACCGAAACCCTGCAACGGGTGAGCGGCGTGACCATCGATCACTTCATGGCGCGTAACGATCCGGACCACTTCTCTGCCGAAGGCAGCGGCGTGATGATTCGCGGCATGACCCAGGTGCGCGGCGAGCTCAATGGCCGCGACAGCTTCAGCGCCGCTAGCGGCCGCGGTCTGAGCTTCGAGGATGTGCCGGCCGAACTGATGGCAGGCGTGGACGTCTACAAGAACCCGTCGGCCGAGATCATCGAAGGCGGTCTGGGCGGGACGGTCAACCTGCGCACGCGCATGCCGTTCGACCAGCCGGGCCGGGTGATCGGTGCGACCGCCGACGTGAACTACGGCGATTTCAGCAAGACCTACAAGCCATCGGGCTCGTTTCTCTTCAGCGATCGCTGGAACACCGGCCTCGGCGAGATGGGCTTGATGGTGGATGTGGCGCATTCGGAACTGGCCACGCGCAGCGATGGCATCCAGGTCGAGCCGTTCGTGCGTCGCACCGATGCGGCGCTGCTGGAAGGCACCAGCTTCGACAAGGTCTACGTGCCTGGCGGCGTCAACTGGCGGCAGCTTGATTTCGAGCGCAAGCGCAATGGCGTGGCCGGCGCGTTCCAGTGGCGGCCTAGCGACGACACCGAGATCTACGTGCAGTACATGCGCTCCAGTTACGACATGAACTGGCAGGAGCGCGCGGCGTTCTTCAACGACGACACCAACGCGATTGGCCCGGCCCCCGGAACGCAATTTACCTACGATGCCGACGGCCGCTTCGTCAGTGGCTCGCCGGCATCCAGTTCCTGGCGCGGCAACGTCACCGGCAACGATGGCGTGCGCTTCTACACCAACAACCGCTACGCGCAGCAGAGCACGACCACCTCGGATTTGTCCGGCGGCTTTACCCACAAGCTCACCGGCAACCTCACCGTGCGCGGCGATATGCAGCTGGTGCGCTCGGAAAGCGATTCGCTGGACTTCACCCTGTTCGATTCGATCTACCTGCCGGGCCTGACCTTCGATCTGAGCGGCAAATATCCATCGGTCGGGATTGCCGACAGCACCTACACCAGCAACCCCTCCAATTATTTCTGGAGTGCGGCCATGGACCATCTGGCGAAGAATCGCGGCCGCGAACTGGCCACGCGCTTCGACCTGGAATACGCATTCGACGACAGTGCCTGGCTGCGCACCTTCCGTGCCGGCATCCGCGCCACCGACCGCACCCAGATCAACAAGAACTCCGGCTACAACTGGGGTGTGATCAGCGATAACTGGGCGCAGATTCCCGACACCGCCAATGGGACCGGACTGGCCGATCTGGCCACCTACATGACCGGCACCTCGCAGCTGTATTCGTATTCCAATCTGTTCCGCGGCAAGATCGATGTGCCCAACAGTCTGTATTTTCCGAGCAACGCCGCAGTCAAGGACTACGCCGGTACCTCGAAGATGATCGAGCAGATCGTGGCGCTGCGCGGGTCGGGCTGGGCGCCGGACAAGTACCAGCTGCAGGACATCAACCGCCAGTTCGAACGCACCCAGGCCGCCTACGCGGTGATGTACTTCGGCAACGACGAAGCGCTGGGCGTGCCGGTGGACGGCAATATCGGCGTGCGCATCGTGCAGACCAAGACCGAGGCAAATGGCTACGGCCAGTTCCCCGACCTGTCGGGAAGCGCGGGTTCGGAAGCGCTGCGCGAGCAGTACACCGGGCAGTACTTCGCCAACAACGCCAAGGGCAGCTACACCAACGTGCTGCCGAGCTTCAACATGCGCTTCAAGTTCTCCGACGCGCTGCAGTGGCGTATCGCCGCATCCAAGGCGATGGCGCGCCCGGACTACACGCAGTTGCAGCCGTACCTGCTGCTTGCGGCAAACACCGAGTCCAACGGCACCGTTTCCAGGTGGACCGGTACTGCCGGCAATCCGAATCTGCAGCCGATGAAGGCCAATCAGTACGACACCGCGCTGGAGTGGTACTTCGACACCAGCGACATGATGTACCTGACGTTGTTCTACAAGAGCGTCAAGGATTACTTCTCCAACCAGACCGTCACCGAAAATTACGGTGGGCAGGACTGGCTGGTGACGCGTCCGTACAACATGGACAAGGGGCGCATCCGCGGCTTCGAATACGGCTACACGCAGTTCTTCGATTCTTGGCCGGGTTGGCTGAGCGGGTTCGGCGTCAATGCCAACTTCACCTTCGTCGACAGCAGCGGCGGCGCGAACACCGCCACCGACCCATACACCCAGACCACCGTCACCGGTGTGAGCCTGCCGCTGGAAGGCTTGTCGCGGCGCAGTTACAACCTGGCCGGCATCTACGAGAAAGGGCCGCTTTCGTTGCGCCTGGCCTACAACTGGCGTTCGCGCTATCTGCTCACCGCCAGCGACGTGTCGACCAAGTTGCCGACCTGGTCGGACGATTACGGCCAGCTCGACGCCTCGGCGTTCTATCGCTTCAACCCGCATGTGCAGCTCGGCGTGCAGGCCAACAATCTGACCAACACGGTGACCAAGGTGTTGATGGGGCCGACGTCCTACACGGGGGGCGAGGTCGATAACCATCTGTATACGCGCAGCTGGTTCGTCAACGACCGGCGCTACTCGCTGGTGCTGCGCATGAACTGGTAAGTGCGGGCGATCACGCAGGTGACGTGCGCGGGCTCTCAGAGTTGAGCCCGCCACGTTCAATCTTGCACCGTTACCCTGCGATGCCAGAGTTGCCGGGTTTTCTGGGGTTGTTATAGGTTTAGCGAATACATTTCCAGGAATATTTCATTGGTCTGGCATGACGGCCGCGCCCTATGCTCCGGCCGCAGCTACCAAGTAAGCCCGCTCGGGTTTACACCGCATCTACGCAGCCACGGTCTTGCCGTCGGCAGATGCCAAGCCAGCACCAACGACGGGTCGGGCGCTCGCGCACCGGCCCGCTAAAAACTAGAAGTACATGCGTCCTGGGAGGGAGCACCATGTCAGTGCAACATCGCCACATTCCGGCAGGCCGGACTGTGGGTCAGCGTTCGATCCGTGATTTCCGCCGCTCCGTGATGGCCATCAGCGTGGCCACGCTGCTGAGCGCGCAGGCCTATGCGCAGGATGCGACCACCACCGCTACGCCGGCCTCGGATGCGACCACGCAACAGCTGGACACCGTGCAGGTCACCGGTACCCGCAGCAGCGTGACCAAGGCGCAGTTGGTCAAGCAGAACGCAGAGCAGATCGTCGATTCCATCGTTGCCGAAGACATCGGCAAGCTGCCCGACAACAATGTGGCCGAAGCGCTGCAACGCATCTCCGGTATCCAGATTTCGCGCAACTATGGCGAAGGCAGCGCGATCGCCATCCGCGGCCTGACCCAGGTACGCACCGAACTCAATGGTCGCGACATCTTTACCGCCAACGACGGCCGGGGCCTGAGCTTCGAAGACGTGTCTGCCGAATTGCTCGGCGGCGTCAACGTCTACAAGAATCCGTCTGCCGACATGATCGAAGGTGGTCTGGGCGGCACCGTGGACCTGCGCACGCGCCTGCCGTTCGACTACGACGGCCGCAAGATCGCCGGCAGCGTGCAATACAACTATTACGACCTCGCCGACGACGGCAAGCCGGCGTTCTCGGGCCTGTTCAGCGATCGCTGGCAGACCGGAATCGGCGAGATCGGCATCCTGGTGAACTACTCGCAGCAGAAGAGCCCGTTCCGCCAGGACACCATTTCGATCGAGCCGTGGTACACCCAGACCGATCTGCCGGGCTACGAAGGGCAGGGCGTGTCGGTGCCGCACGGCGCCGGCATCAACACCACCGTCGGCGAGCGCGAGCGCAAGACCGGCGCCTTTGCGATGCAGTGGCGTCCGAACGATGCAGTGGAGGTCTATACGCAGGTGCTGCGTTCGGACTACGACTTCAGCTGGCACGATTATTCGTTCTTCGCGCTGACCGGCGCCAACCCGATGCAGGGCTTGCCTGGCATCCAGGTCAATAACCGCAACGAGTTCGTCAACGGCTCGTTCCAGAATGTGCCGACCGAATCCAATACCAGCCTGACCGAGCGCCACTCGGTGACCACCGATTACTCGCTGGGTGCCAAGTGGACGGTCAACGAAAAGCTGACCCTGAGCACCGACTTCCAGTATGTCGATGCCACCACCACCGGCACGCGCTACATCCTGTCCACCGGTCAGGTCACCAGCCCGCAGTTCAACGTCGATTTCCGGGGCGATCTGCCGCGCTTGTCGGTGACCGATGCCAGCGGTGCGGAAGGCTACCTGGCCGACGTCAACAACTACAACGGCTGGCGCTATCACCTGGACAACAAGGACGACAACAAGGGCACCGAATTCGCCTGGCGTTCGGATATGGATCTGGCCTTCGACAGCGACTTCGTGCGCAGCTTCAAGGCCGGCGTGCGTTACACCGACCGTGATGCCGAGACCAAGGGCAACATCTATCGCTTCATGTGCATCAACAACTGCGACGGCGCACCGTTTTCGCAGTACCCCGGCATCGGTGTGATGACCAATCCGATCACCGACTTCTTCCGCGGCCAGAGTCATGCCTTCGGGCCGACCCTGACGGCATCCGATGCGGCAGTGGCGAACTATCAGCAGACCCTGGCTGCCTTCGGTGCCAGCCCGCTGGAATTTGCCCCCAACAACATCAACACGCAGAACGAGAAGACCTACGCGGCGTATGGCGTGCTGCGCTTTGGCGTGGATGGCGAGATTCCGTTCGATGGCAACATCGGCGTGCGCGTGGTGCGTACCGAAGTGGGCTCGCAAGGCGTGCGCACCGGCACCGATGCCGAAGGTGGTGGCCTGATTCCGGTGGATGCGCAGCAGACCTACACCGACGTGCTGCCCAGCTTGAACCTGCGTTGGATGCTGAGCGATCAGCTGCAATGGCGGTTTGCCGCCTCGCGCGGTATTTCGCGTCCGACCTTCGACAAGCTCAACCCGAACCTGAGCCTGAGCACCGGTACCTCGAACGGCGCTTCCACTTTCACCGGCACGGCGGGTAACCCGAGTCTGGAAGCGGTCAAGGCCGACCAGTTCGACACCGCGCTGGAGTGGTACTTCGGCCAGGGCTCGATGATGTACGGCACCCTGTTCTACAAGAAGGTGGAAGGCTTCATCGCCAACGCCGTCTTCAACGAGGTGTACGACGGCCAGGTGTGGCAGATCACCCGTCCGGTCAATGGCGATTCGGGCAAGATCCGCGGCGCCGAACTGGGTTACACGCAGTTCTTCGACTTCCTGCCGGGCTGGTTGAGCGGCTTCGGCCTGCAGACCAACTACACCTACGTCGACAGCGAGGCGCCGAGCCCCACCGCCACCGACACCAACGGCCAGTCGCTGACGGTGCCGCTGGAGGGCCTGTCCAAGAACAGCTACAACGCGATCCTCAGCTACGAAACGGCGCGCTTCCAGGGCCGTGTGGCCTACAACTGGCGCAGCGACTGGCTGGTGACCACGGCGGGCAACGGCACCGGCAACCTGCCGGTCTACAACAAGGGCTTCGGCCAGCTGGATGCCTCGCTGCGTTTCAACATCAATGATGTGTGGTCGATTTCGCTCGATGGCGTGAATCTGCTCGATACCCGTCGCGAAAGCTATCTGGGCACCGAGTCGCGCTACCGCGATTTCGTGATCAACGATCGTCGGTATGGCCTGACGTTGCGGGCCAGCCTGTAGAACGCGCCGTAGGAAGTGCGTCGCCGGTCCGGCGAGCTGTGCAGGCAGCTCGTTGGGCCGGTGTTTTCCTATCGATGGCCAGGCCATCGATCGCGAGGGGAGCCGGAGGAATGATCGCCGTGATCGATCCGCCTACTAAGCGCCGTTTTTCCGCAGCACATGCGTGGCTGACTGCTGTCTGCCTGACGCTGGTGGTGCTCTTCATGCCGTCCGAGGGATCTGCGGACGAGCCCGGCACGCCGGCACCGTATCAGTGGCACAGCGTGGCCATCGGGGGGGGCGGTTTTGTCACCGGCGTGCTGTTTCATCCCGCCGAACGCGATCTTGCCTATGCACGCACCGATGTCGGTGGTGCCTATCGCTGGGACGCGCAGGCGCAGCAGTGGGTCGCGCTGACCGATTGGTTGGGGGCCGACGACTGGAATCTGATGGGAATCGACGCCTTTGCGGTCGATCCTGCCGACGCGAACGCGCTGTACCTGGCTGCTGGCACCTACATGCACGAACGCGCCGGCAATGCGGCTGTGTTGCGTTCGTTCGATCGCGGGAAGCATTTCGAACGCGCCGATCTGCCGTTCAAGCTCGGTGGCAATCAATTGGGCCGCGCCAATGGCGAGCGGCTGGCGGTGGACCCGCACGACGGCCGTGTGCTGTTGCTTGGCTCGCGTGATGCAGGCCTGTGGCGCAGCGACGATCGCGGCGCGCACTGGACGCGGGTGGAGACCTTTCCAGCCGATGCACTGGCAGGGGCCACGGCACGCAACCATGTCGGAAACGAACAGGCCGTGGGCATCGCCTTCGTCGTCTTCGACGCCGCCAGCGGCCGTGCTGGCAATCCGACACCACGCATCTATGTGGGCGTTTCCACTGCGCAAACCAGCCTGTACGTCTCCGAAGATGCGGGGCGCACCTGGGCGGCCGTGGCCGGGCAACCCAAGGGGCTGCGCCCCAACCACATGGCCGGTAACAACGCTGGGCAGTGGTACCTGAGCTATGGCGATCACCCTGGCCCGGATCTGATGGCCGGTGGCGCGCTGTGGAATTACGACGCGACGCAGGGCCGCTGGCGCGAGATCAGCCCGATCCCGCAACCGGCGAGTGGGGATGGCTTCGGCTGGGGGGCGGTGGCAGTGGATCCGCAACATCCGCAGGTGCTGCTGACCAGCACCTTCCGCCGCCGCGCGCCGCGCGATGAGGTGTTCCGCAGCGATGACGGCGGGCGCAGCTGGGTTCCGCTGTTGGCGGGTGCGCAGTTCGATCACAGCGCCGCGCCGTGGACCGCGCACGCAACGCCGCACTGGATAGGCGCGCTGGCGATCGATCCGTTCGACGGCAACCACGCCCTGTTCGTCACCGGCTACGGCATCTGGGCCTCGCGCAACCTGCAGACGTTTTCAACGCAGCCGCCGCTGCAGTGGTGGTTCCAGGACCGTGGGCTGGAAGAAACCGTGCCGTTGGATCTGCTCAGCCCGATGGCCGGTGCGCACCTGCTCAGCGCGCTGGGCGATATCGATGGCTTCCGGCATGACGCGTTGGACACCGCACAGTTGCAGTATCTGGGCCCGCGCCTGACCAATGGCGAAAGCATCGATGCCGCCGGCCAGGCACCGCAGTGGGTGGTGCGCAGCGGCACCGTGCGCGATCGCCGCAACAACGAGATCCGCGCGCTGTATTCGCAGGACGGTGGCACGCACTGGGCTGCATTCGCCAGCGAACCGCCGCGCGGGCAGGGGGCAGGCACCATTGCCATCGCCGCCGATGCATCGCAAGTGGTGTGGGTGCCGGACCAAGGCGGGGTGTGGCGCACTGGCAATTTCGGCAAGCACTGGCAGCGCGTGCAGGGCTTGCCCGATACCGCGGTGGTGGTGGCCGACCGCGTCGATGCGCGGCGCTGGTATGCGGCCGATCGGGTGAGTGGGCGCCTGTACGAAAGCAGCGATGGCGCGGCCAGCTTTCGCGATACCGGGCAGCAGGTCGGCGCCCCGGCGCGCGATGAACGTGCGCGCCCGCAACTGCGGCCCGACCCATGGCGTGCGGGCGTGGTGTATCTGGCCAGCCCGACGCTGGGCGTGATGCGTTGGCAGAACGGCCAGTTGCGCACGCTTTCCAAACCCGATGAAGCGCGCTCGCTGGGCATCGGCAAGGCGCTGCGTGCCGGCGCGCCGGCGGCCCTGTATTTGGCCGGGCGCGTGGCGGGCGTGGATGGCATCTTCCGCTCCGACGACGAAGGCGCCCATTGGCGACGCATCAACGACGATGCCCATCGCTTCGGCAAACCGTATGGCGTGACCGGCGACCCGCGGATTGCCGGCCGCGTGTACTTTGCCACCGGTGGCCGTGGCATCTTCTATGGCGATCCACGATGAGCGCCGCGTCGCTGCGCGCGTCATCGCGCTGTCTTACCGTGTACGGCGCTGCGCGCCGCCTGGCTGCGCCGACTTTGGAGATCACTGCATGACCGCTTCTTTCGTTCGTCGTGGCTGCCTGCTGGGCCTGGTGCTGGTCAGTCCGGCGGCCTGGGCGGTGCCAACGCTGCCGCTGCTGTTCGCCGATGGCGCCGTGCTGCAGCGCGATCAGCCGATGCCGGTATGGGGCTGGTCTTCGCCCAACGCCGCGATCACGGTCAGCTTCGACGGCAAGCGCGCCACCGCCAAGGCCGACGCAACAGGGCAATGGAAGGTCAGGCTGCCTGCGCACGCTGCCGGTGGCCCCTACGTGCTGCGTGTGCAGGGCGACGGGGGGGAGCTGCAGGTGCGCGAGGTGCTGGTCGGCGATGTGTGGCTGGCCAGCGGGCAATCGAACATGGAATGGCCGCTGGCCCAGGCCAGCGACGGCCCGCAAGCGGTGGCCGCTGCCAACGATGCGCAGCTACGGCATTTCAAGGTGCCCAAATCGTGGTCGGTGCAGCCGCAGACGCGCCTGACCGGCGGCGAGTGGAAGGCCGCAACGCCTGCCAACGCCGGTGAATTCACTGCGGTTGGCTATTTCTTCGCCAAGGAGCTGCGCGCCAGCACCGGCGTGCCGATCGGCATCGTCAACAGTACCTGGGGCGGCAGCGCGATCGAAGCGTGGATGGACGCTACGTCGTTGGGCCTGAGCGCCGATCAGAACAAGGGCGCGATCGAGGCGATCAAGCAACGCGACGCCGCAGCGCAGGCCGCCACCGGCAAGCGCATCGCGCGTTGGCCCAAGGTGGAAGGCGAGATGCCGCAATGGCGCGAAGCGGCGTTCGACGACAGCGACTGGGACAGCATCCCGGTCACCAAGCAATGGGAATCCAGCGGCTACGACGGCATGGACGGCATCGCCTGGTATCGCACGACCATGACGCTCAGCGCTGCCGAGGCCAAGGCCGGCATCACCTTGGGCGTGGGCCAGATCGACGATTCGGATACCACCTACGTCAACGGCCAGCAGGTCGGCAGCACCGAAAAGCAATGGAACCTGCCACGCGTATATCAGGTGCCGGCTGCAGCGCTCAAGGCCGGCGTCAACCACATTGCGGTCCGCGTGGAAGACCTCAGCGGCGGTGGCGGCATGCATGGCCCGGATGAACAACGCTTCGTGCAGACCAGTGCCGGTGCCAAGCGTGCGCTGGGCGGCTGGAAATTCCGCCCGGCCGCGGTGCGGGTGTCGTTGACCGACAACAAGAATCAGCTGCCCACGCTGCTGTACAACCAGATGATCCATCCGCTGCAGCCGTTCCCGGTCAAGGGCGTGATCTGGTACCAGGGCGAAACCAATGCCACCGACACCGGCGCGGTGAAATACCGCGAGCAGTTCGCAGCGATGATCCGGCAATGGCGTGCCGAGCGCGGCGACAAAACGCTGCCGTTCCTGTGGGTGCAGCTGGCCAACTTCAAGGCCGGTGGCGACACGGGTGAGCTGAGCCCGTGGGCACTGTTGCGCGAGTCGCAGTCCAAGACGCTGGCGCTGCCGGCAACCGGGCAGGCGGTGATCATCGACATCGGCAACCCCACCGACATCCATCCCACCAACAAGCGCGATGTCGGTCATCGCCTTGCGCTTGCTGCACGCCATGTGGCGTACGGCCAAACGCTGGTGTACAGCGCGCCGGTATTCAAGCGCGCGCGCTTTGACGGCGGCAAGGCGGTGCTGAGCTTCGACTTGCAGGGCAGTGCGCTGCAGGTGCGTGGCGGCGGTGCCGTGCAGGGCTTTGGTATTGCCGGCGCCGATCAACGCTTCCACCCGGCCAGCGCGCAGATCGAGGGCGACCGCGTGATCGTGCGCAGCGATGCCGTCGCCGCACCGGTCGCGGTGCGCTACGGCTGGAGCGAAAACCCGGACGACGCCAACCTGATCAATCGCGACGCCCTTCCTGTTTCCCCCTTCCGCACCGATACCTGGTGACACGGAGTCTTATGTCCATGCATTCCCCCGTTGCACGTGCCATGTCCCATTCCAGCGCACGGCGTTGCCTGCGCCCGCTGCTGCTGTCCGCGCTGACGCTGGCCCTGGCTGGCTGCCAATCTGGCGACAAGGGCGATGCCGGCAAACCTGCTGCAACCAACGCTGCTGCTGCAAGCACCGCTGCAGCAACGCCGGACAACGCGCAGGCGCCGGCTGCACAGACGCCCATGCCGCAGTTCGTCAGCAAGGACGGCAAGCATGCGCTGATGGTCGACGGTGCGCCGTTCCTGATCCTGGGCGCGCAGGTCAACAACTCCAGCAACTACCCCGGCATCATGGACAAGGTGTGGCCGGCCATGCAGGTGCTCGGCCCCAACACCGTGCAGGTGCCGATCGCCTGGGAACAGGTGGAGCCGGAAGAAGGCAGGTTCGATTTCTCCTTCGTCGATACGCTGCTGGGCCAGGCACGCGAGCACAAGGTACGCCTGGTGCTGCTGTGGTTCGCAACCTGGAAGAACAATGGCCCACAGTACGCGCCGCATTGGGTCAAGACCGATAACCAGCGCTTCCCGCGCGTGGTCACCCGCGAAGGCAAGTCGATCGGTTCGTTGTCGCCGCATGCGCAGGCCACGCTGGATGCCGACCGCAAGGCGTTCGTCGCCTTCATGCAGCACCTGAAGAAGGTGGACCCGCAGCACACCGTGATCATGATCCAGCCGGAGAACGAGGCGGGCACCTACGGCAGCGTGCGCGACTTCTCGCCGATGGCGCAGAAGCTGTTCGACGGCGCAGTGCCGGACGAGTTGATCAAGCGCATGAACAAGCAGCCGGGCACCTGGGCGCAGGTGTTCGGTGCCGATGCCGACGAAATCTTCCACGCATGGTCGATCGGCCGTTACATCGACCAGGTAGCCGAAGCGGGCAAGGCCGAGTATCCGTTGCCGATGTACGTCAATGCCGCGCTGCGCGGCCCGTTCAATCCAGGCCAGCCCGGCCAGTACGCCAGCGGTGGCCCCACCGACAACGTGCTGGATGTCTGGAAGGCGGCCGGCCCGCATATCGACCTGCTGGCGCCGGACATCTACATGCCCGAATACCGCATGTACACCACGGTGCTGGAACGTTACGCACGCCCGGACAATGCGTTGTTCGTGGCCGAAACCGGCAACCGCCCGGAATACGCGCGCTATCTGTACCCCACGCTGGGCCATGACGGCATCGGCTGGTCGGCCTTCGGCATCGACTACACCCGCTATTCCAACTATCCGCTCGGTGCCAAGCACGTCAACGAAGAGACGCTGGCGCCGTTCGCGCTCGGGTTTCAGGCGGTCAGCATGGGCATGCGACCGTTCGCCAAGGCCGCTTCCGAAGGCAAGCTGCATGGCACTGCCGAAGAACCCGGCCAGGCCGTGCAGGAGCTCAAGCTCAACGACCGTTGGAGCGCCACCATCACCTATGGCGTGCCGCAATTCTGGTTCAAGGGTGACCCGCCGGGTAACCCCGAACCGATCGGCGCCGCGCTGATCGCCGAGCTGAGCCCGGACGAATTCCTGGTCACCGGTTACCACGCGCGCGTGACCCTGCATCCGGCCAGCGATGCCACCGCCAACATGATCTACGACCGTGTCGAGGAAGGTGTGTACGAAGGCAACGATTGGAAATTCCAGCGCAACTGGAATGGCGACCAGACCGATTACGGCGTCAACTTTTCCAGCGTGCCGCAGCTGCTCAAGATCAAGCTGGCAACCTACAAATAAGCGCGCCTGCCACAACGCCGCGATGCCGCGACGGCATCGCCTCGCCTTACCCATGCGCTGCCGCCCCCGCGGCACCGTTTCGTCATTCAAAGGGAGTGATCATGCAAACCACCATCCGTTCCGCCGGCGCCGTGCCTGCCAACCGACGTACGCCACTGGCCCAGTGCCTGGCCTTGTCGCTGGCCCTGTTGGCCAACGCCGCGCATGCGCAGGAAGTACGCAAGGCCGGCGATGGCGTCACCGTGGTGCCGAGCGCCAAGGGCGCCGCGCCGGTGCGCCTGCAAGTGGTCGACAGCGGCATCATCCGCGTCAGCGCAGATCCGGACGGCGACTTCGCGCGCAGCCCCAGCCTGATGCGCGTGCCGGTGCAGGGCGACACCGCGTTCCAGATGGCCGAGCAGGGCGACAGCGTGCAGCTGAAGACCGGCAAGGTCACTGCCAGCATCTCCACCGTCGATGGCCATGTCAGTTTTGCCGATGCCAACGGCAAGCCGGTGCTGTCGGAAGTGGCCGGCGGGCGCAGCTTTGCGCCGTTGAAGGCCGAGGGCAAGCAGTACCTGAGCGTGCGCCAGCGCTTCCAGTCGCCCGCTGACGAAGCGCTGTACGGCTTCGGCCAGCATCAGCAGGGCTGGATGAACCAGAAGGGGCGCAACGTCGAGTTGCAGCAGAACAACATCGACATGGCGGTGCCGTACCTGGTGTCCAGCCGCAACTACGGCCTGCTGTGGGACAACAACTCGATCACCCGCCTGGGCGACCCGCGCGGCCTGCAGCCGCTGCCGAAGACGCTGAAGTTGTACGACGCCAAGGGCAAGGCCGGCGCACTGACCGCGCGCTATGCGATCAACGGCAAGCAAATCCTCGAACGCCGCGAGAGCGAGGTGAACTACCAATACCTCAGCGATCTGCCCAAGTACCCGAAGAAGGCGATCACCAAGGACAAGAACAGCCGCATGCAAGTGACCTGGGAGGGCGAGATCGAAGCGCTCACCGGTGGCGAACACACCTTCTCGCTGTATTCGAGCGAATACGCCAAGTTATATGTGGACGGCAAGCTGGTGATCGATCGCTGGCGCCAGAACTGGAACCCGTGGAACCACGAATTCAAGCTCGATCTCGAGCCGGGCCAGCGCCACACCGTCAAGATCGAATGGGACCTGATCGACCCCAGCTACATCGCGCTGCTGCATCGCGACCCGCTGCCGGCCGCCGAAGCGAAGGATCTGTCGTTGTGGTCCGAAGCCGGCCAGATGATCGACTACTACTTCGTCTCCGCCGATTCGTACGACCAGGCAGTGGCCGGCTACCGCGAACTCACCGGCAAGTCGACGATGCTGCCCAAATGGGCCTACGGCTTCTGGCAGAGCCGTGAGCGCTACAAGAGCCAGGACGAGCTGGTGGGCGCGGTGGCCGAATACCGCAAGCGCAAACTGTCGTTGGACAACATCGTGCTCGACTGGTCGTACTGGCCGGAAGACGCCTGGGGCTCGCACGATTTCGACAAGCAGCACTTCCCGGACCCGGACGGCATGGTCAAGGCCGTGCACGACATGCATGCGCAGATCATGATTTCGATCTGGCCCAAGTTCTATCCCACCACCGCCAACTACAAGGAGCTGGACGCCGCCGGTTTCATGTTCAAGCGCAACGTGGAAGTGGGCGAACTGGACTGGATCGGCAAGGGCTACAAGAACTCGTTCTACGACCCGTATTCGGAAAAGGCGCAGGCGATCTATTGGCGCCAGATCAACGAAAAGCTCAACAGCAAGGGCTTCGATGCCTGGTGGATGGACGCCGACGAGCCGGACGTGCATTCCAACCTGGACATCGCCGAGCGCAAGGCCCGCACCACGCCCAACGCGCTGGGCTCGTCCACCGAATACTTCAACTCCTACCCGTTGCCACACACGCATGGCGTGTACGTGGGCGACCGTGCGGCCGACGACAAGCGCGTGTTCATCCTCTCGCGCAAGGGCTATGCCGGCACCCAGCGCAATGCGGTGGCAGTGTGGAGCGGCGACATCGTGTCGCGCTGGGACGACATGCGCGACCAGATCTCCGGTGGCGTGAACATGGCCCTGTCGGGCCTGCCCAACTGGACCTTCGACATCGGCGGCTTTGCGGTGGAGAAGCGTTATGAAGACCAGGATCCGGCCCACCTGCCGGAATGGCGCGAGCTCAACACGCGCTGGTTCCAGTTCGGTGCGTTCGTGCCGATCTTCCGGTCGCACGGCCAGTTCCCGTACCGCGAAATCTGGAACATCGCACCGGAAGGTACGCCGTTCTACGAGAGCATGGCCTACTACAACCGTTTGCGTTATGCGTTGCTGCCGTACATCTACAGCCTGGCCGGCGACACCTACCAGCGCGATGGCGTGATCATGCGCGGCATGATGATGGACTTCCCGAGCGACCCCAAGGTGCGCGACATCAACGACCAGTACCTGTTCGGGCCGGCGTTCCTGGTCGCACCGGTAACCCGCTTCGGCGCCACCTCGCGGCAGGTGTATCTGCCGGCCGGCAGCAGCTGGCTGGATTTCGCTACCGGCAAGCGTTACGAGGGTGGCCAGAGCATCGAAGCTGCCGCACCGATCGAGCGCATGCCGTTGTTCGTGCGTGCCGGTTCCATCGTGCCCACCGGCCCGGTGCAGGAATACGTCGACCAGGTGCCGGATGCACCGCTCACCGTGGTGGTCTACACCGGTGCCGATGGCCAGTTCTCGCTGTATGAAGACGATGGCAAAGGCTACGGTTACGAGAAGGGCGAGTTCAGCCGCATCCCGCTGGTCTGGAATCAGGCCAAGGGCGAGTTGAGCATCGGCAAGCGCGAAGGCAGCTGGACCGGCATGCAGGCCAAACGCACCATCAACGTGCGCTTCGTCGACGGCCCGCGCGAGGATGCCGGCGCGCTCGCGCCCAAGACCGACGCCAGCATCCAGTACGACGGCAAGCCGGTCAGCGTGTTGCAGCGCAAGATTGCGTCGGGCAAAGCGCGTCGTCGATGATCGCAGGCTGTCTTCAGTCGATGAGCACCCAGATGCCGGAACGCCGCAAGGCAGGCGCGCGCGGTTCCGGTCAGTCAGCACGGCGGTTGCCGTGCTGAGCCGTCGTGAGCTGTGCAAGGCAACCGGGGCCGCCATTGCGGTCCTTGGCGCCGGGCCGGCGGCTGCACAGGCCGCGCAGGCTTCGAAAAAAACCGCGCTCCCGCCCGTCGCGGCAGCGCAGGCCCTGCAGCTGTGGTATCGCGAGCCGGCCAATCAATGGGTGGAAGCCTTGCCGGTCGGCAACGGGCGATTGGGCGCGATGGTGTGGGGCGGTATCGCCCACGAGCGCCTGCAGCTCAATGAAGACACGCTGTATGCAGGCGGGCCCTACGATTCCACCAGCCCTGACGCACTGGCCGCGTTGCCGCAGGTGCGTGCGCTGATCTTCGCCGGGCGCTACGCAGAGGCCGAACAACTGGCCGATGCCAAACTGCTCTCGCGCCCGCTCAAGCAGATGCCGTACCAACCGTTGGGCGATCTGCTGCTGGATTTCGATCGCGCCGACGGCATCAGCGACTATCGCCGTCAGCTCGATCTGGACACGGCGGTGGCCACCACCACGTTCCGCTCCGGCGGCGCGGTGCATCGGCGCGAGGTGTTCGTTTCTGCGCAGGCGCAATGCATCGTGGTGCGGCTGTCGTGCGACCGCCCCGGCGGTATTTCGGTGCGTGTGGGCATCGATAGCCCGCAAACCGGCGAGGTCACCGCCGAGCAGGGCGGTTTGCTGTTCAGTGGTCGCAACGGCAGCTTCGCCGGCATCGAGGGCAAGCTGCGGTTTGCATTGCGGGTGCTGCCGCAGGTGCGCGGCGGCAAACTCAGCCAAGTGCGCGACCGTCTACGCATCGACGCGGCCGACGAAGTGGTGTTGCTGCTCAGCGCCGCGACCAGTTACCAACGTTTCAATGCGGTCGATGGCGATCCGCTCGCATCGACCGCCGCATGCCTGCGCAAGGCTGCCAAGCTGGATTTTCCCGCGTTGTTGCGCGCGCACCTGGCCGATCATCAACGCCTGTTCCGGCGCGTGGCGATCGACCTCGGCAGCAGCGCGGCCACGCAGCTGCCTACCGACGAACGCGTGCAGCGGTTCGCCGAAGGCAATGATCCGGCACTGGCTGCGCTGTATCACCAATACGGACGTTACCTGCTGATCTGCAGCTCGCGGCCCGGCACCCAGCCAGCCAACCTGCAGGGCATCTGGAACGACCTGATGCAGCCGCCGTGGGAAAGCAAGTACACCATCAACATCAACACCGAGATGAACTACTGGCCCAGCGAGGCCAACGCATTGCACGAATGCGTTGAACCGCTGGAAGCCATGCTGTTCGATCTGGCCCAGACCGGCGCGCACACCGCCAGGGCGATCTACGACGCGCCGGGTTGGGTGGTCCACAACAATACCGATCTGTGGCGCCAGGCCGGCCCGATCGACGGCGCGCAATGGAGCCTGTGGCCGCTGGGCGGCGTATGGCTGCTGCAGCAACTGTGGGACCGCTGGGATTACGGCCGCGACCGCGCGTACCTGAGCAAGGTCTACCCGTTGTTCAAGGGCGCCGCCGAATTCTTCGTCGCCACGTTGATGCGCGATCCGCAGACCGGCGCGATGGTCACCAATCCGTCGATGTCGCCGGAAAACCAGCATCCCTTCGGTGCGGCCGTGTGCGCCGGTCCCAGCATGGACGCGCAGCTGCTGCGCGATTTGTTCGCGCAATGCATCGCCATGAGCAAGTTGCTCGGCATCGATGCGGAATTGGCCCAGCAATTGGCAGCCTTGCGCGAACAATTGCCACCCAACCGCATCGGCAAGGCAGGGCAGTTGCAGGAATGGCAGCAGGACTGGGACATGCAGGCGCCGGAGATCCACCACCGCCACGTCTCGCATCTGTACGCCCTGCATCCTTCCAGTCAGATCAATCTGCGCGATACCCCGGACCTGGCTGCGGCCGCACGCCGCTCGCTGGAAATTCGCGGCGACAACGCCACCGGCTGGGGCATTGGCTGGCGGCTGAACCTGTGGGCGCGGCTGGCCGACGGGGAGCATGCCTACCGCATCCTGCAACTGCTGATTTCGCCCGAACGTACCTATCCGAACCTGTTCGACGCGCATCCGCCGTTCCAGATCGATGGCAACTTCGGCGGCACCGCCGGCATCACCGAGATGCTGCTGCAAAGCTGGGGCGGTAGCGTGTTCCTGCTGCCGGCCTTGCCCAAGGCCTGGCCGCGCGGCAGCGTGCGCGGTCTGCGCGTGCGTGGCGGCGCCAGCGTGGATCTGGAATGGGAGGGCGGCCGCTTGCAGCAGGCACGCTTGCACAGCGATCGTGGCGGGCGCTATCAACTGTCCTACGCAGGGCAGACCCTGGACCTGGAACTGGGCGCAGGCCGCACCCAGCAGGTGGGACTCAACAACAACCGATTGGTGACGCAATGAGCTTGTATGTAGGACTGGATGTGGGCACGCAGAGCGTCAAGCTGGTGGCCTACGATCCGCAGGATCGCGCCGTGGTCGCCACCATCGCCGCGCCCATGGAGCTGATCAGCCGCGACGACGGCACCCGCGAACAACAGGCGCAGTGGTGGATCGACGGCATCGTGCATTGCTTTGCGCAGCTCGATGGCGAACAGCGTGCACGCGTGCGCGGCATTTCCGTCTCCGGCCAGCAGCATGGCTTCGTGCCGGTGGCCGCCGACGGCAGCGTCACCGCGCCGGTCAAGCTGTGGTGCGATACCAGCACGGCGCTGGAATGCGATGAAATCATGGACGCCGTCGGCGGCGCCGCAGGCAGCGTCGCCGCAGCAGGCAACCCCATCATGGCCGGCTATACCGCCTCCAAATTGCCGTGGACGCGCAAGCATCGCCCCGAGGCGTATGCCGCGATGACTACGGTGATGCTGCCGCACGACTACATCAACTTCTGGCTCACCGGCGAGCGCTTTGCCGAAGTGGGCGATGCCTCCGGTACCGGCTGGCTGGACGTGCGTACGCGGCAGTGGTCCGAGCGCATGCTGAGCGCAGTGGATGCCCAACGCAACCTGCGCGATGCGTTGCCACCGCTGGTGGACACGGGCGCGGTCTACGCGTTGTCCGATGTCGCCGCCCAGGCATTGAATCTGCCCGCCGGCGTGCGTGTCACCACCGGCGGCGGCGACAACATGATGGCCGCCATCGGCACCGGCAACGTGGTGCCCGGACGTCTGACCATGAGCCTGGGCACCTCCGGCACCTTGTTCGCCTATGCCGATCACCCGGTAGTGGACGATGAGGCGCGCTGGGCCGCGTTCTGCTCCTCCAGTGGCGGCTGGCTGCCCTTGATCTGCACGATGAACTGCACCGTCGCCACCGAGGCGGTGATGCGCATGTTCTCCATCACCCGCGACCAGACCGAAGCGATGATCGCCGACACCGCGCCGGGCGCCGACGGTCTGGTGTTGCTGCCGTTCTTCAACGGTGAGCGCACCCCGGATCTGCCGGCCGCGCGCGGCTGCCTGTTCGGAATGGATCTGCACAACACCACCGCCGCGCATTTCTATCGCGCCGCGATGGAAGGTGCGACCTACAGCCTGCGCAACGGCTTCGATGCCTTCGTTGCTGCGGGGTTGCAGTTCGATACCATCCTGCTCACGGGCGGCGGCAGCAAGAGCGCGCAGTGGCGGCAGATGGTGGCCGACATCTTCAACCTGCAGGTCGTCGTGCCGACCCAGCCCGAAGGCGCTGCGTTCGGTGCCGCGCTACAGGCATTGTGGGCCTGCGAGCGCGCCGATGGCGGCGATGCCGCGTTGGCCGACGTGGTGCTGGAGCACCTGCAGGTGGACGATGTGCTTGCCGCACAGCCCAACCCGCAGCGCGTGGTCCAGTATCAGCAGCACTACCAGACCTTCCTCAAGCACCTGCATGTCGTCAGCCCGCTCTATGCCGGTTGATCGATAGTTTTCTACAACTCCCCCAGCAGCAAGGACTTCACACCCCATGAGCAACACCGTGTACATCGGCGCGAAAGAATATTTCCCCGGCATCGGCAAGATCGGTTTCGAAGGCCGCGATTCGGACAACCCGCTCGCGTTCAAGGTCTACGACGCCAACAAAACCATCGGCGACAAGACCATGGCCGAGCATCTGCGCTTTGCCGTGGCCTACTGGCACAGCTTCTGCGGCAATGGCGCCGACCCGTTCGGCCCGGGCACGCGGGCGTATCCGTGGGATGCGGGCACTACCGCGTTGAACCGTGCCGAAGCCAAGGCCGATGCGGCGTTCGAGTTCTTCACCAAGCTCGGCGTGCCCTACTACTGCTTCCACGACATCGACCTGGCACCGGATGCCGACGACATCGGCGAGTACGAAAAGAATCTCAAACACATGGTGGGCATCGCCAAGCAGCGTCAGGCCGACACCGGCATCAAGCTGTTGTGGGGCACGGCCAACCTGTTCTCGCATCCGCGCTACATGAATGGTGCATCGACCAACCCGGACTTCAATGTCGTGGCGCGTGCGGCGGTGCAGGTCAAGGCCGCGATCGATGCGACCGTTGAACTCGGTGGCGAGAACTACGTGTTCTGGGGCGGCCGCGAAGGCTATGCCTGCCTGCACAACACGCAGATGAAGCGCGAGCAGGACAACATGGCGCGCTTCCTCACCCTGGCGCGCGACTACGGCCGCGCGATTGGCTTCAAGGGCAATTTCCTGATCGAGCCCAAGCCCATGGAGCCGATGAAGCACCAGTACGATTTCGATAGCGCCACGGTGATCGGCTTCCTGCGCCAGCATGGCCTGGACAAAGACTTCAAGCTCAACATCGAGGCCAACCACGCCACCTTGTCCGGCCATAGCTTCGAGCATGACCTGCAGGTGGCATCCGATGCCGGCCTGCTCGGCAGCATCGATGCCAACCGCGGCAACCCGCAGAACGGCTGGGACACCGACCAGTTCCCGACCGATCTGTACGACACCGTCGGCGCCATGCTGGTGGTACTGCGGCAGGGTGGCCTGGCACCGGGCGGTTTGAACTTCGATGCCAAGGTGCGTCGCGAATCGTCCGACCCGCAGGACCTGTTCCTGGCCCACATCGGCGGCATGGATGCGTTCGCACGCGGGCTGGAAGTGGCCAACGCGCTGCTGACCACCTCGCCGCTGGAACAGTGGCGTGCCGAGCGTTACGCCAGCTTCGACAGCGGCGCCGGCGCGGACTTTGCCGCAGGCAAGACCACGCTGGCCGATCTGGCCAAGCACGCGGCCGGCAATGCGCCCCAGCAGCTCAGCGGCCGCCAGGAAGCGTATGAAAACCTGATCAATCAGTATCTGACGCGTTGATGTCCCGTGGCCGGCGGCGCATTGCGTCGCCGGCCGATGGCGGCCACCCCCGTGGACGCTCCCTTGCACGTTCCCAGGTGAACCCATGTCCAGTGTTTCCATTGACGGCGCCCCCGATGCCGGCGAGAACACCCGTTTCATCATCCTGATTAGTTGCGTGGCCACGATCGGTGGCTTCCTGTTCGGCTTCGACAGCGGCGTGATCAATGGCACCGTCGACGGCCTGAAACAGACCTTCCAATCCACCGCCGCCGAGACCGGCTTCGAGGTCGCCTCGATGCTGCTGGGCTGCGCCATCGGCGCCTTCTTTGCCGGCCGCCTGGCCGACCGCTGGGGCCGCCGCGCGGTCCTGATCATTTCCGCTGCGCTGTTCCTGCTCTCGGCCATCGGCGCCGGTGCTTCGCACAGTTCCGGCTTCTTCATCTTCGCCCGCGTGATGGGCGGCTTCGCGGTGGGGGCGGCCAGCGTCATTTCGCCGGCCTACATCGCCGAGGTCGCCTCCGCGCGCTATCGCGGCCGGCTGGCCACGATGCAGCAGATCGCCATCATCAGCGGGCTGTTCTGCGCGTTTCTGAGCAACTACCTGCTGGCCAACGCCGCCGGCGCTTCCACCGAGCCGCTATGGGCCGGGCAGGCCGCCTGGCGTTGGATGTTCTGGATGCAGGCGGTTCCCTCCATCCTGTTCCTGTTGCTGCTGCTGCTCATCCCGGAAAGCCCGCGCTACCTGGTGGTCAAGGGGCGCCGCGAGCAGGCGCTGGTGGTGCTCAAGCGCCTGTACGGCAACGCCGCCGCGCAGACCAAGCTGGGCGAGATTTCCGCCTCGATGGCGGCCGACCAGCACAAGCCCAAGTTCTCCGACCTGATCAACAAGGCCACCGGCAAGATCCGCCCCATCGTCTGGATCGGTATTGGCCTGGCGGTGTTCCAGCAACTGGTGGGCATCAACGTGGTGTTCTACTACGGCGCGGTGTTGTGGCAGGCAGTGGGCTTTTCCGAGCAGGATGCGCTGTTGATCAACGTGCTTTCCGGCGGCCTCAGCATCGGCGCCTGCCTGGTTACGGTGATGCTGGTGGACAAGATCGGCCGCAAGCCGCTGCTGTGGATCGGCTCGGCCGGCATGGCCGTCTCGCTGGCCTTGGTGACCTACGCGTTTGCCACTGCCTCGCTGGATCCCAACGGCAAGCTTGCGATGTCCGATGCCATGGGCATGCTCGCCCTGGTGGCCGCCAACGTCTACGTGGTGTTCTTCAATGCCTCGTGGGGCCCAGTGATGTGGGTGATGCTGGGTGAAATGTTCCCCAACCAGATCCGCGGCTCGGGCCTGGCCATTGCCGGTGCCGCGCAGTGGACGTCCAACTTCGCCATCACCGTCAGCTTCCCGATCCTGCTCGGCAGTATTGGTCTGGCCGGTGCGTACGGCATCTACACCGTCGCTGCCTTCATCTCGGTGTTCTTCGTGCTCAAGTACGTCTACGAGACCAAGGGCAAGGAGTTGGAGCAGATGGAGGGCTGAATCAGTTGCGTGTGCGACAGCTATGCGTGCTGCGATAAAGGCCGCCAAGGGCGGCCTTTATCGCGTCTGTGCATGTCCGTTGGTTGAGCATGAATCTGGCCCGAAACTATTAATAACTCGGCAAGGCCTCGTCTCCCGGCAGTCGCGGGGCGCTTGTGGTAGCTGCTGAACGCCGTGGCCTTGCCGCCACTGATTCGTCAAGGTTGATGATGCTAAACGTGTCACTGCACCAGCGAAGTGCATGATGTCGTTACGCAGTGGTGACGAGCCGGTAGGCTGTCTGGCTTTTTCCGCAATGTGTGCGCCACCGCTATACTCCGGCGGTCGATTCCCTCCAGACTAGGGCGCATCGTGAAACCAAGGAGTGGTGGTATGGCGGCAACAAGAGAGCTTGTCAGGGGTGCGCTGATCAGCGTGTGCTACTGCTTGGCCTTCCTGTCACTCTGGTATTGCTCCATCGATCAGTGGTATTTGCCGGTTGGCCTGCGCGTCGTCGCTCTCCTATTCAGGCCTTATCGCGAGTGGCCTTTTCTGCTGGCAGGCGATGCGGCGGCGATGCTGTGGCTCCGCGTGCCGCTCTCGCACAACCAAGGTTACGACCCGGCCTGGGGTTATCTGAGTCCTTTTCTGCACGCACCCATGATTGCTTTGGGAATCTGGTCCGCTCGTCGCTACTGCGGGAAGCTGATCCAGCAGACTCCCTTCCTGATTCCGTTTTCCATCGCGATCGCGTTTTTCAATTCTTCGTGGAGCATCGTTCTTAATGCTTCACTCGACGGCCCTTCAACTGCCGATGCAGGTCAATTTCTCGTCCGCTACTGGTTGGGGAGTTATCAGGGAATACTGGCCTTCCTGCTTCCCGTTCTGCTTTGGTCCCCCCAGCGGCGAGGGCCAACCCGGGCGGACTTGCCGAGGGATTTGGCGCTATCGGTTGTTGTCATCCTGGTGCTGTTCTACATCCTTGGCTACACGCAAGACATATGGGCTCGAAAGGTCTTGATGGCGTTGCTGATCGGGCCTGCGATCTTCTTGACCCGCAACCATGGCTGGACAGGTACTGCGCTGGGTACGTTGCTAGCCAACTTCGCATTGGCAATCACTTTGCCTAAGACGTACGAAATTGGTTACTACAATGCACAGTTATTCGATGTTCAAATCTTTCACGTCATTGTCAGTGCCATTCTTTTCTCCGCAGGTGCGAAATTCGTCAAGCCCGTAAAGCGATTTGAGACGATCCGGCGAGTAAGGGTCGATGCGCAGCGTGCCATCCAGGAGAGCTATCTCTCCGCTGAAAGGACGCTGAGGAATCGAGTTGTCGAGTATTCCGACATCAATGTTAAGGTGAACAGGATGCGGAAGTCGGTTATCGCTGACCTGCGTGCTCGGGGACAGCACGCTGCGGCAATGGAGATCACCCGTCTCGCCGTGCTTGAGTCTCAGCTCTTGCACGAGTATGTCGGAGCGCTATATCCGCTCGAGATCGAAACGCACGGACTGTTCCGATCGTTACGTTCGGCCGCCTTTGAGCGGCTGAATGCAACTGAAGTCACTTGTCTCCTGCAGGGGGATTGCCAGCTACTGTCACTTGGCTTGCAGCTGGCTGCTTATCGTTGTGTGCTCAACACCATGGAACTTCTTCCTGTTGCGGACAAACATTTCATCCATGCGCGCGCTTGGCGCGGTAGAGGTGCGCAGGGCGTCGTAATGAGAGTGTTCGCCGACACCTCGGTAGTAGATTCGCTCCGCCGTGAGTCGCCTGATGCCGAGGCGGAACTTCGCGCTCGCCTCAAGGCGCATGGCGGTATGTTTCGCCGCCGCCATGCGCTGGTGGTTAGTTTTCTAGTTGCCGAAGTGCCTACAGTTACTGCGACGGAGACACCTTCCAGCGTTCCTCGTTGGCTTGCCGCTCGACTTGCACAGTGAAGTGGGTAGTCCGGTAAATCGTGCGTGCATTGGGGCCTGGCTCCGCAGCGGTTGCCGCTGACGTCGGATTGCCCCAAAGGGTGTTAGCGGAAGGTACGGAGACGCGGTCTGCATCCTTACCCATTGGAAGTACCCACATCGCGTTGTCAATGCGTGCAACGACCGCTCGGACCCCGCCGCTTGCGTCATTGATCTGCAGGTAGGTCACACCGTCGCGCTGGAACTCGTAAATCGGCCAGGCAGGATCCAGCGTAAGGTTCGCCGCTGCTGCGGGGCTACGCTCTCCAAGTCCGGTTGTGGCGCTGGCGCCTACGCCACCTGCGCAGCACCCGCCGCTCTGAGCGAGTGCAGGACCACTGAGCAGAACTCCGGCCACTACGCAAAGATACTTGAGCTGGTTTTTCTTCGTTCGCATGATGTTTTCGCCTCTCCCTGCTAGGGGCATTTCTGCCTGCGATTCAGGCCAGCCTACGGTACGTCTATTCGGTGTATCGATGTCGATGTTTTATCGAAAGTCCATTAGCTCAAGGGAACTGCTTTCCCAGATCCGTCGGCAATGCTGTAGAGTTCAAAATGGGCCTTGAGCAAAGGTTTGCAGGCCGCCATGAATGTCGGCATCGGGGAAGGGGGCTTCATGCTGGCGACACTACGGATCAGTCATCAGGAGTGGCGTGCACCTGGCGGATGGCCTGCGCTTCTTTCTGACGCGCAGTCCTTGGGACAGGCGATCAAACTTGGCCACCACGGCATGGAATATCGGAGCGCACGTCCACACCGCCAGCCAACGCCAGGCCAGGGCTTATGCCCTCCTACTTGGACCGGTCACGACTTCGTCGTCCCTCCATGGGCAACCGCGCAAGCCGTCGAGCTAGCCCTGTAGTGCTTGCTGCCGCGCCTGCTCGAACCATGCAATGACCTTAGCGTGGTGCTGCGCTCCCCAGCGGCGCAGGAACTGCTTGGTGTGGTGATCGTCCGGGTCCCGTAAGGCGGCCAGGCGCTGGGCGATGAACGCGGCCGTCCGCGGCTGGTCGCAATCCAGTTCGATGCAGCGACGCCAGGCGTCATAACTGGCGGGGACCGGGCCGGTGGTCATGGGTGTCCTCGGGAAGATGAATGGCGACAAGCGCATGGAGCCGTTGACACTTGTGTCTGGCTCTCGTTTGTTACTTTATAACAGTCATCTTGATCGCCGTCGATGTGTCGTGCCTTTCCGTCCTATCGCTTCTTGTGTCTTTCAGCGCCACGCTTCTCCCGCAGGCCGGGCGCGCGGTCCCGCCATTGCCCGCCACCCTTGCGGGCCGACTGCATGAAGCGACGCGCGTTGTTGCAGGCCACCGGCGCGGCCATGGTGCTTGCGCCCGGCCTGGTCACGGCAGCAGGCCAGATCCGTCTGCAGGCGTGCTCGCTGCAGCGAGGCGATCAGTGGACGCAGTTGCGTCTGTCCCTGTCCGCGCCGACGCAGTACCACCTGTTCACTTTGACGGGCCCGCAGCGGCTGGTCATCGACCTGGGACACGTGGCACCTGCGCTGCCACCGATCGCATCGATTACCTATGGCGAGCCGGTGACCGGTCTCCGGGCGGGTGTGCATGGCGACGGCGTGCGCGTGGTGCTCGATCTGACCCGGCCGGTCGCCGCGCAGCCGCGCTGGCAGGGCAGTGAGCTGCTAATCGATCTGGGCGGCGAGGCGGCAGCGAAGACAGGTGAGGCGCCGGAGGTGATGGACAGCCATGTCGCCGATGCGCTCGCGCCGGCCGCGTTCGGTCATCGCCTGCATCCCTACGTGGTCGCGATCGATGCAGGCCACGGCGGCAAGGATCCGGGGGCGGTCAGTGCCGATGCGCGTTACGAAAAACATGTCGCCATGGCGGTCGCCGGGCGGTTGCACCGACGCCTGGCGTCCGATGCGCGCTACCGGCCGACCATGATCCGCAGCGATGACCGCTTCGTGCCATTGCACGAGCGCGTGTTGATCGCCCATCGCCACAATGCGGACCTGTTCGTCTCCATCCATGCCGATGCCGCACCAACGCGCCAAGCGCGGGGCGCCTCGGTGTTTGCGCTGTCGCAGACTGGCGCCAGCTCCGCACTGGCGCGCTGGATCGCCGATAGCGAAAACGCTGCCGACGACATGGGAGACACCGCGCGCCGGCTGCGGGTGCCGAGCAATCCGGTGTTGTCGCAGGTGCTGGCCGATCTGTCGCTGAGCGGCACCATCGCCAGCAGCCTGGCATTCGGCACGTTGATGTTGGAACGCCTGCAGCAGGTGACGCGCCTGCATCAACACCAGGTGGGGCAGGCCGGTTTTGCGGTGTTGAAGTCGCCGGACATTCCGTCGCTGCTGGTGGAAACCGGCTTCATGAGCAATCGCGACGATTGCAGCCGCCTGTGCAGCGATACGCATCAGGACGAACTCGCGCAGACATTGCATGCGGCAATCGACGACTACTTCGCTGCGTTTCCTGGTCGCGCCTGAGGCGCGGTCGTCACCTTTATCTTCGACGAGATCCCGATGTCCGCTACGCTTCCCGATGTTGCTGTGACCGAACCATCAACGCTGAGCGCGCCCCTGCGATGGGTGGGCATGCAGGACATCGCCATTCCCGTGCAGTTGGAGGCCGGTGGCGGCCAGCTTGCCGCACGCGCCAGCGTGCAGGTCGATCTGCCGCGGGCAGAGCTGAAAGGCATCCACATGTCGCGGTTGTACCGCCTGCTGGATACGCAGCTGCAGCAACCAGTGTCGCCGGCCATGCTCTCGGGGTTATTGCAGGCGCTGATCGACAGTCATGCCGATTGCGCGAGCCGCGCCGCTCGGCTGACGCTGAGCGTCGAACTGATGTTGCGCACGCCGGCATTGCGCAGTGAGGGGCTTAGTGGCTGGCGTGCCTATCCAGTGCACATCGCCGCGCAATGCAGTGCAGGGCGCACCACGATCCAGCTCCAGGTGGAGGTGTTGTACGCCTCTACTTGCCCCTGTTCGGCAGCGTTGTCGCGGCAGCTGCTGAGCGATGCATTCGTGCAGCAACATGCCGGGCGCGATGCGTTGGCGCTGGACGAGGTTGCGCAATGGCTGCAGGACCACGGTTCCTACGCCACGCCGCATAGCCAACGCAGCGTGGCGCAGGTACGCGTTGAGCTGCCCGCCGATGCGCAGCGCTTGGCCATCCGGCAACTGGTCGGTCTGTGCGAGCAGGCGTTGGCGACGCCGGTGCAGGCTGCAGTGCGGCGACCCGACGAACAGGCATTTGCGCGCTTGAATGGCGCAAACCTGATGTATGTCGAAGATGCAGCGCGACGCCTGCGCCAGCAGCTGGCAGAGCACTATGCTGCCTTCCATGTGGCGGTACGCCATCTGGAAAGCCTGCATGCCCACGATGCCGTCGCCGAAACCGACAGCGACGACGCGGTGCTTGGGCCGACGACCATGTGAGCAAACGCGATGCACTGCAAATTCCCAGGGCGGCCGGCACGCATGGTGCACGGGCGAAACACCTCCACTCACGTCACCGCGCAGCGAATGCGTACCGGCGAGCGCGCAGCGATGAGGCCCGTTCTCTGTGTGCTGATGTGGCTGATCTGAGCTGCGTCCCTGAGATCGACACATCGTCTGACACTTGCCATGCGATGCCGCGAATCTGCATGCGTGTTGGCTGGAGCGCGTTGAGGGCCTTGGCCGTATTGCATCCCGACAACGCACTGCCGCATTGCGGATTTGAGATGGAATCCGGCGCCGTGGATGCGGCAACCAACCTCGACCAATCCCGGGCCCCTGCGGTCCTGACCGGGCTAGATGCGAGGCGGAGATGGTCGCGGCCTGCGCGATGGCACGCAGGCCAATGCACATGCAAAGGGCCTGCGCCACAACGCAAAAGCCCCGCATTGCGGGGCTCTGGCGTCTAGCAGTCAGACCGATCGTGGTGCTCCCTAGGGGACTCGAACCCCTGTTTTAGCCTTGAGAGGGCCACGTCCTAACCATTAGACGAAGGGAGCGCTTTTGTCACGTCTTGTGCAGCGCGCTAGTATAGTGAGGTAATAGCCGTTGGGCAATCCTGCAACACAAGACGGAAGCGCCATCATCGAACCCTCAGTTACATCTCCGTTCACGCTGCGCGTCATTCCACGCGACCAGCACACCATCTCGCGCAAGGACATCAGCCCCAACGCGTTGCGCGTGTTGTACCGCCTGCGCGAATCGGGCTTTGGCGCCTATCTGGTCGGCGGTGCGGTGCGCGACCTGCTGGTCGGCGGCCACCCGAAGGATTTCGACGTGGCCACCGACGCGACGCCGGAAGAGGTCAAGGCGCTGTTCCGCAACTGTCGTCTGATCGGCCGCCGTTTTCGTCTGGCACATGTGGTGTTCGGTCGCGAAATCATCGAAGTGGCCACCTTCCGCGCCAACGTCGACGATGGCAGCGGCGACCGCGAACTCGATAACGGCCGGCTGGTGCGCGACAACGTTTACGGCACCATCGAAGACGACGCGATCCGCCGCGACTTCACCTGCAATGCCCTGTATTACGCCATCGAGGATTTCTCGGTACGCGATTACTGCGGTGGCTTCGAAGACGTGCAGGCGCGCCTGATGAAGTTGATCGGCGACCCCGAGCTGCGCTACCAGGAAGATCCGGTGCGCATGCTGCGCGCGGTGCGCCTGGCGGCCAAGTTGAATTTCGACATCGAAGCCGGCACTGCCGAACCCATTCCGCGTTTGGCCGGGCTGCTGTCCGAAGCTGCGCCTGCGCGGTTGTTCGAAGAAATCCTCAAGCTGTTTCTGTCCGGGCACGGTGTGGCCAGCTTCGAAGGCCTGGAGCGCTATGGCTTGCTCGGCGTGCTGTTTCCCGAAAGCGCGGCGGCATTGAAGTCCAATCGCAGTGGTGCGTTGCGCGCCATGGTGCTGGAAGGCCTGCGCAATACCGATGCACGCGTGGCCAACGACGAGCCAGTGTCGCCGGCCTTCCTGTTTGCATTGCTGCTGTGGCCGGCGTTCTGCCGCACCCTGATGGCTCTGCAGGCGCAAGGCGTGCAACCGGAAGATGCGCAGCGCCGTGCGGCCGATCGCGTCACCTTGCATCAGCTGGAGCGCGTCGCGTTGCCGCGCCGTTTCTCGCTGCCGATGCAGGAAATCTGGTTGCTGCAGACGCGCTTCTCCTCGCGTCAGCGCAAGCGGGTGTTCCGCACCTTGTCGCATCCGCGCTTCCGCGCGGCGTTCGATTTCCTGGTGCTGCGTCAGTTCGCATCGCCCGATCACGCGGCCGATGTGGAGTTCTGGCGTGAGGCGCAGAAGTCGTCCGGCCAGGAGCTGGTGGATGCGATCGAATCGGCGCAGGCCGACCAAGACGGCGATGAGGGCGCACCGCGCAAGCGTCGCCGACGCCGCCGTCGGACCGGCGCGCCCGCAGGCGAGTAGGGCATGCAGACCGCCTTTGTCGGCCTGGGTGCCAACCTGGGCCAGGCCGAGGCCAGCGTGCGCGCGGCCATCGCCGCGCTGGGCGTCGTGCCGCAGACCACGCTGATCGCCGCTTCGCGTTTGTATCGCACGCCGGCCTGGGGCCGCGAAGACCAGCCCGATTTCATCAATGCCGTGGCCCAGCTGCGCACCGATCTTGCGCCGCTGCCGTTTCTGGAGGCCTTGCTCGGCATCGAAAAGGCGTTCGGCCGCGAGCGTCTCGCCGGCGAGCGCTGGGGTCCGCGCACGCTGGACCTGGACCTGCTGCTGTACGCCGATCAGGTGATCGACCTGCCGCAGCTGCAGGTGCCGCATCCGCATCTGCACGCGCGCGCCTTCGCCCTGCTGCCGCTGTCGGAGCTGGCGCCAGAGGCGATCATTCCGGGGCATGGAACAGTGCGGCGCGCCCTGCACGCCATCGATACCTGCGGGCTGGAGCCGATTGGGTAGATAATGGCCGGCTTATCACCCCACGTAATGACTTCATGAGCAGCCACGCCGACAGCAAGCCCTGGACCGTGCCCGCCTTGGCGCAGGCCAAGCGCGAGGGTCGAAAACTGGTCATGTTGACCGCGTACGACGCCGGTTTCGCGCGCACCTTCGACGCCCATGGCGTGGACCTGATCCTGGTCGGCGATTCGCTCGGCATGGTGGTGCAGGGACACGATTCCACCTTGCCGGTGACCACCGCCGACATGGTCTACCACACCGCCGCGGTGGCCCGTGCGCTCGATCGCGCCTTGCTGGTGGCCGACCTGTCGTTCCAAGCCGATGCCACCCCTGAACGTGCATTGGATGCCGCCACCCAGCTGCTGCAGGCCGGCGCGGAAATGGTCAAGATCGAAGGCGCCGGGCACAAGCTGGAAGTCATCCGTTACCTGGTCGAGCGCGAGATCCCGGTCTGTTCGCACCTGGGCCTGACTCCGCAATCGGTGCTGCGGTTTGGCGGCTACAAGGTGCAGGGCCGCGGCGAAGCTGGCGAGCAGCTGCGTCGTGACGCACAGGCGGTGGTCGATGCCGGTGCGAGCTTGTTGGTGCTGGAATGCGTGCCGACACCGATCGCCACGCAGATCAGCGCCGACCTTAGCGTTCCCACCATCGGCATCGGTGCCGGCCCCGGCTGCGACGGCCAGGTGCTGGTGATGCACGACATGCTTGGGCTGGACAGTGGCCACCGCCGGCCCAAGTTCGTCAAGGATTTCCTGGCCGAAGGCGGCTCGGTCGCCGGCGCGGTGCGCGCCTATGCGCAGGCCGTGCGCGACGGCAGCTTTCCCGATGCAGAGCACGCGTACGCCGCATGATCCAGACCCTGACCGATCTTTCCGCATTGCGCGCCCTGGTCAATGGCTGGAAGCGCGAGGGCCTGCGCGTGGCGCTGGTGCCCACCATGGGCAACCTGCACGCCGGGCATTATTCGCTGGTGATGCTGGCGCGCCAATACGCCGACCGCGTGGTCTCCAGCGTGTTCGTCAACCCGACCCAGTTCGGCCCGAATGAAGATTTTGCGCGCTACCCGCGCACGCCTGAGGCCGACCTGCGCGGCCTGGAAGATGCCGGCTGCGATGCGCTGTGGCTGCCGGATGTGGACACCATGTACCCGCTCGGCACCGCGCTGGCCACGCCGATCCACGCGCCCGGTGTCAGCGATGTGCTGGAAGGCGAGTGCCGGCCAGGGCATTTCGATGGCGTGTGCACCGTCGTGGCGCGCTTGTTCAACCAGGTGCAGCCGGACGTGGCCGCCTTCGGCAAGAAGGATTACCAGCAGTTGGCGGTGATCCGGCAGATGGTGGCCGACCTGGCGTTTCCGATCGAAATTTTGGGCGGCAGCATCGTGCGCGAGGCCGATGGCCTGGCGATGAGTTCACGCAACCAGTATCTGTCGGCGGAAGATCGCCCGATCTCGGCCACGATCCGCAAGGTGCTGTTGCAGATGCGCGACAGCTATGCCGCCGGCACGCCGCGTGCGCAGGTGGAAGATGCCGCCAGCCAAGCGCTGGAACAGGCCGGTTTCCGGGTCGATTACGCGGTGGTGCGGCTGCCTGACCTCAGCGAGCCGGGCGACAGCTACACCGGCGCGCGCGTGGCCTTGATCGCGGCTCGCCTGGGCAACACGCGTCTGATCGACAACCTGGAATTCTGAGCAGGCCGACGCAGCGATGCGGCGTCTGAGCGGTCCGGAGCGCCAGCGAACGGGGGCGCGCGTTTGTTCGCGCTGCGCGGGCCTGAAGCCCTCACCACCGGCGGCCGCGCAATCCGGTGGGGGCGGGCGCTTTCCGCTAAAATGCCGGCTTTCCTTTTGTCGTTGCCTTCCGTCCATGCATCTGTCCCTGCTGAAAGCCAAGATCCACCGCGCCACCGTCACCCATTCCGAGCTCAACTACGAAGGCTCGATCGCCATCGACGGCCTGCTGCTGGAAGCGACCGGCATCCGCGAATTCGAACAGGTCCATATCTGGGACGTCACCAACGGTGCGCGTTTCAGCACCTATGCCATCCGCGCCGAAGAGGGCAGCGGCATCATGTCGCTCAACGGTGGCGCAGCGCGTCACGTGCAGGTGGGCGATCTGATCATCGTGGCGGCGTTCGCCAGCATGAGCGAAGACGAAGCCAAGACCTTCAAGCCCAATCTGGTATATGTGAACGCGCACAACGCGATCTCCCACACCAACCACAGCATCCCCACGCAGGCCGCATGACACAGACCAACGGATTCGACGCGCTTCACGCCCACGCCCAGCGCCTGCGCGGCGCTGCCATCCCCGCATTGCTTGCCGCCGAGCCGCAGCGGCCCACGCAGTACGCCAGGCAAGTCGGTCCGTTGTATTTCAACTTCGCGCGGCAGAAGTACGACCGCGCCGCGCTCGATGCCTTGTTCGCCATCGCGCGCGAGCGCGATCTGGCCGGCGCGTTCCAGCGCCTGTTCCGTGGCGAGCAGGTCAATGTCACCGAACAACGCGCGGCCTTGCATACCGCATTGCGCGGCGATTTGACCGACGCGCCCGTGGCATCGGAGGCCTACGCCACCGCTGCAGAAGTGCGCCAACGCATGGGTGCGTTGATCCAGCAGCTGGAAGCGACCGAGGTCACCGACATCGTCAGTGTCGGCATCGGTGGCTCGGACCTGGGTCCGCGGCTGGTGGCCGATGCACTGCGTCCGGTGAGTGGGGCGCGGTTCCGCGTGCACTTCGTCTCCAACGTCGACGGTGCGGCGATGCAGCGCACGCTGGCCACGCTGGATCCGGCACGCACCGCCGGCATCCTGATCTCCAAGACCTTCGGCACCCAGGAAACCCTGCTCAACGGCAGCATCCTGCATGCCTGGCTCGGTGGCAGCGAGCGGCTGTACGCAGTCAGCGCCAACCCCGAGCGCGCCGCCAAGGCCTTCGATATCGCACCGGGCCGCGTGCTGCCGATGTGGGATTGGGTGGGCGGGCGCTACTCGCTGTGGTCGGCAGTGGGTTTCCCGATTGCATTGGCCATTGGTTTCGAACGTTTCGAACAACTGCTGGAAGGCGCCGCGCAGTTCGATGCACATGTGCTCAACACGCCGCTGGAAGAAAACGTCGCGGTGTTGCACGGCCTGACCGCAGTGTGGAACCGCAACCTGCTCGGTAGCGCCACGCACGCGGTGATGACCTACGACCAGCGCCTGGCGCTGCTGCCGGCGTACCTGCAGCAGCTGGTGATGGAGAGCCTGGGCAAGCGCGTCAAGCTCGACGGCTCGGCGGTGGAAAGCGATACCGTGTCGGTGTGGTGGGGCGGCGCGGGCACCGATGTACAGCACAGCTTCTTCCAGGCGCTGCATCAGGGCACCAGCGTGGTGCCGGCCGATTTCATCGGCACCGTGCACAACGACGACCCGTACGCGGAAAACCATGTCGCGCTGATGGCCAACGTGCTGGCGCAGACCGAGGCGCTGGCCAACGGCCAGGACAGCAGCGACCCGCACCGCAGCTACCCGGGCGGCCGCCCGAGCACGGTGATCCTGCTCGATGCGCTCACTCCGCAGGCACTGGGCGGGCTGATCTCGATGTACGAGCACAGCGTCTACGTGCAATCGGTGATGTGGGGCATCAATGCGTTCGACCAGTTCGGCGTGGAACTGGGCAAGCAGCTGGCCAGCCAGTTGCTGCCGGCGCTGAAGGGCGAAGCGGCCGATGTGGCCGACCCGGTGACACGCGAGCTGCTGAGCAAGTTGCGCGGCTGAGCAGTTGCGCATCGTACAGATAGAGAACGGGGCCTGCGGGCCCCGTCTTGTTTTGGACGACATGGCCGACTGCGCTGAGGTCAAAATGGACAAATTTCCTAAATTGGGAATTTGAGGGTAGGCTGATCACCGTCACTCCGTCCGGACTGCCCCCATGTCGCGCTTCCAGGATCTGCCCGATCTCGAAAAATCCCCCGCTGCCGACATCAAGGTAAAAGGTTGGCCCAGCCTGATGCGCAAGGTGCGCTCGCACGGGGCGGTGGTGATCACCAACCACAATCATCCCGAAGCGGTAGTGGTGGATGCCGAGGCGTATCGGCGCCTGGTCAATCAGGCGAGTGCGGCGGCCGCAACCTCGGCGCACGCGCAGTCGCTGCAGGCATTGCAGGCGAAGTTCGACGCGCATCTTGCCGCAGCGACCGAGGGTGCGGGCGTGGCCAGGGCGATCGCCACGCCGGCACGCCGCGGCCGCAAGGTCGCCTTGGGCCCGTCGCTGTAAGCGATGGGCAATCTTCTGGTGCTGGCTGGCGTCAATGGCGCAGGCAAGAGTTCGTTACTGGGTCGTTTTCTGCAAGAGGACGGTGCCACCTGGTTCAACCCGGACGCCTTCACCAGGGACTTGGTGGAGCAGGGCTGGGCGCCTGCGGAAGCGAACGCGCAGGCCTGGCAGGAAGGCGTACGGCGGCTGCGCCAGGCCATGGCCGATAACAGCGATTTCGCCTTCGAAACCACGCTGGGCGCGACGACCATTCCGCGCCTGCTGCGCGAAGCCTGCGCCCAGCACACGGTGGCGGTCTGGTTCTGCGGGTTGGCGACGGTGGAGCTGCACATCGAGCGCGTGGCGGCGCGGGTTGCGGCTGGCGGACATGCCATTCCCGAACACAAGATCCGCGAGCGTTACGATGCCTCGCGGGCCAACCTGATCGCGTTGCTGCCCGATCTGGCCGTGCTGCATGTCTACGACAACAGCGCACCGGCCGATGCCGCGGGTCAGGCATCGCCCATGCTGGTACTGGAACTGGACCGCAGCGGCCTGCAATACCCGCAGACGCCGGACGAATTGGCACAGGTACCCGATTGGGCAAAGCCCATCGTGATGACGGCGCTGGAGTTACGGCAGTCCTGAGCGGCGCACTCAGGCACGTGCGTCAGATCCGTCTCACCGACGTAGCCAGAGACCCATCGACCGTACCCGTAGGAGCGCACCGGCGCGCGACAGGCCACATCGGCAACGCTCCTCGTGCCCGTGCGCGCTCCTACCGGTCTGCGACAGCAGCGGGAATGCCCCGCTGCACGTGTCGGCTGTCGCGTCATCCAGCGCCGCAACTGGAAACGGCAGCGCTTACGCCTTGCTCAACTGCACGGCCACCGGGTCGCCGGTGAGATAACCCACCGCTCCACCGAAGCGGTCCTTGTAGTTGGCGCGGACCAACGGATCCAGCGTGGCCTTGACGGTGTCGTGCAGCGGGCTTTCCCAGTCGCCGGGATGCTGGAAGTTGCTCATCACGTAGGTCCAGCCGTGGATCTCGTCGACGGCGTGCAGGCCGGTCGATTCGGCGCCGGCCGGCACCGACAGCACGCGCGTCAACGTGCCGCTGTCCACGTTGTAGGCCCACAGGAAATTGTTGACGTGCAGGCTGCTGTCTTCGCCGATGAACAAGGTGCGCAGCGATTCGGAGAACTTGAGATTGTCGGGGTTGGCGATCCGTTCGGGGTCGGCCAGGTTGCCTAGTGCGTCGGCCTTGGCCAGGTTGTGGCCGGTGAGGGCAGCCGGGGCGGCCATGTCGATCGGCACCCAATCGCTGTGGATCGGGGCGCCCTGGCTGTCGCGCTGGCCGCCACGCAGGTTCAAGGCGTACACCGCGCCAGCTTCCGGACCCTGCACTTTCACATCGCCCGAGCCGTTGAGCATGCTGGTGACGATGTAGGACATCGCCATGTAGGCGACCTTGTCGCGTGCGTTGACGGTGGTGCCTTCGAGCTTGGTGAAGCCCAGGCTGCCGCCGGCCAGCGCGGCATAGCGATGGGTTTCCAGATACGTGGCAGCCTTCTCCATGCCGGGTTTGATGCGGATCCAGTTGAAGGTGCCGTTGAACGGAATCTTGGTGAACGAGGCATCGCCCGGGTCGCTCAGGTGCACGTCGAGGATGTCGGCGGCGGTAAGGCGGTCGGCCATGGCCTGGATCTCGGCACTGGTGGCGTGGCCGAGCTTGATCCAGCGCAGCGTGGCCGCGCCCGGGCCGATGCCCGAGGTCTGGTGCCACTTGCCGACATACAACGTGCCGGCGGAGAGATCGGCCTTGCGGTCGGCGATGAACATGAAGAGCCCGCCGTTGGTCGCGTCGTCGCCCATCAGCACGGTGCGCTGGTCGGGCATCACCTGCACCAGCTCGTGCGAGATGCGGCCCAGGCAGTAGTGCTTGCGCACGCTGCCGGTGCCGTCCGGGTGCACGGTGATTTCTGGCAGATGGCCGTAGTGGTACGGATTGGCTTTATTCGGGTCGCCGTACAGATGCGTGCTGTAGCTGCGGAACTGGGTGTTGCCGGCCAATGCCGTGGCATCGGGCTCGTATTCTTCGCTGGACAGGTGGGTATTCCACGGCGACAGGCTGGCGCCGCAGGTGGTCCACAGCCCATGGACCGGTGCGGTGTCGACGTTGTGGTACTTCACCAGCGACAGCTTGCCGGTGGCCGGGTCCTGATCCAGCGTCAACACGGCGATCGGCGCAGGCAGGTGACGGTTGGTGTCGTTGCCGGCCTGGTCGCGGGTGGTGTATTCGAACTGCACCACTGCGAACACGTGGTTGCCCTTGACGCCTGGCACCTTGGCATTGGGCAGGGTCAGTAGCGAGGAGCCGTCCGGGCAATCGGAAAAGAACGGACGTTCGGCACCGGGTTTGGAGCGGTCGATGATCGGGCGATGCTGGATGTCGTAGTACCCGCCAGCCAGCACGGTGCCGCCGTTGCCGTCCGGCACCTGATCGCCGGTGATGAAGAACGGGTGGTAGGCCAGTGCGTAGCGCTGCGTGCTGCCGTCGCTGCGGGTCACGCTGAGTGCCGAACCGACCGTGGTGGTGGCCATTGCCGCCGGGTCGGCCAGGCTCGGCGCCGGCATGCCGTGGAAGGTGGCCGAGACCAGGCGGGTCGGGTTCTCCGATGGCCGCAACGGGCGCGCGGCCCACGCCGCACCGCCAAGCTGTTGCAGGGCGGCAGCGCTGGCGTTGCCGAGCGGCAACAGGGGAACTGCCGCCAGCAATTGCATCAGGCGACGACGGGAGGGGTCGGGGGAGGGGGACATCGAAACTCCAGGCAAAGGCGACGATCGACGATGGCAATGGCGCATCGGCAAGCCGGTCACGCTAGGCCGCTGGTATGACACTTGTTTGACAGCAGGCTCACCCGTTGGCCTGGGTTCGAACGTGTCGTGGCAAGCGAGCGCTGCCAGGTTCCCTTGACACGCCGATGCTGCGCATTGGTCAGACCGGCGGGTGGTGCGATGCAGCAAAGTGCATCTGCTCGCGCTGTCAGACGCGGCAGCGGATTGGGTGGTTTTGCGCGGTTTCACAGGTGCTGCCGGTATTCCAATGCTATAGCCGCGGCCAATAAGTTGCCCGGTATTCGGCATACGGGCAGCTGTGGTTGACAGGGTAGGGGAATCACGCAAGCGTACGCCGCCTAATGGCCTGCGGCGCAACGCGTCGCCGTGGGAGAACCACCCTGGAGAAACGAATCTTGGACAAGCTGCTCCGTCGTACCGCCGCGCCCGTCGCGCGTCGCGCCCTCTGCCTGGCCACCGCTGCGGCGGTGCTGATGCTGGCCGCCTGCCAAGGCAAGGACACTGCTGCCGAAGCGAGCAAGGCCGCCCCGGCCGCCGCACCTGCCGAGGCGTCGACCGCCATCCATCCGGACCAGTGGCCGTCGCCGAAGTGGCCGTTCCCGCAGGACGCGGCGCTGGAGCAGCGCATCACCGATGTGATGGCCAAGATGAGCGTGGAAGAGAAGGTCGCCCAGACCATCCAGGGCGATATCGCCAGCATGACCCCGGATGACGTGCGCAAGTACCGCATCGGCTCGGTGCTGGCCGGCGGCAATTCCGATCCGGGCGGCAAGTACAACGCCAGCCCGGCCGAATGGTTGAAGCTGGCCGACGCGTTCTATGAAGCGTCGATGGACACTTCCAAGGGCGGCAACGCGATTCCGATCATCTTCGGCATCGATGCGGTGCACGGCCAGAGCAACATCGTCGGCGCCACGCTGTTCCCGCACAACATCGGCCTGGGCGCCACGCGCAACCCGGACCTGATCAAGAAGATCGGCGAAGTCACCGCTGCCGAAACCCGCGTCACCGGCATGGAGTGGACCTTCGCGCCCACCGTGGCCGTGCCGCAGGACGATCGCTGGGGCCGCACCTACGAAGGCTATTCCGAGTCGCCGGACGTGGTGGCCAGCTTTGCCGGCAAGATGGTCGAAGGCGTGCAGGGCGTGCCGGGCACGCCGCAGTTCCTGGACGGCAGCCACGTGATTTCCTCGGTGAAGCATTTCGTCGGCGATGGCGGCACCACCGACGGCAAGGACCAGGGCGACACCAAGGTGTCCGAAGCCACCATGCGCGATATCCACGCTGCCGGTTATCCGCCTGCGATTGCCGCTGGCGCACAGAGCGTGATGGCCTCGTTCAACAGCTTCAACGGCGAAAAGATGCACGGCAACAAGGTCATGCTGACCGACGTGCTCAAGGGCCGGATGAATTTCGGCGGTTTCGTGGTCGGCGACTGGAATGGCCACGGCCAGGTCAAGGGCTGCACCAACCAGAACTGCCCGGCCTCGTTCATTGCCGGTGTCGACATGGCGATGGCCGCCGACAGCTGGAAGGGTATCTACGAAACCGAACTGGCGGCGGTGAAGTCCGGCCAGATTTCGGCCGAGCGTCTGGACGATGCCGTGCGCCGCATCCTGCGTGTGAAGATGCGCCTGGGCCTGTTCGAGGCCGGCAAGCCGTCCAAGCGCCGACTCGGTGGCAAGTACGAATTGCTCGGCGCACCCGAACACCGTGCGATCGCCCGCCAGGCGGTACGTGAGTCGCTGGTGCTGCTGAAGAACCAGGCCGGCATCCTGCCGCTGAATCCGACCAAGCGCGTGCTGGTGGTGGGCGATGGCGCCAACGACATGGGCAAGCAGTCCGGCGGCTGGACCCTGAACTGGCAGGGCACCGGCACCAAGCGCAGCGACTACCCCAACGGCACCACCATCTGGGAAGGCCTGGACAAGCAGATCAAGGCCGCCGGCGGCAGCGCCGAGTTGGCCGTGGACGGCGCCTACAAGACCAAGCCGGACGTGGCCGTGGTGGTGTTCGGCGAAAACCCGTACGCCGAATTCCAGGGCGATATCGCTACCTTGCTGTACAAGCCGGGCGATGAAAGCGAACTGGCCCTGATCAAGAAGCTCAAGGCCGACGGCATCCCGGTGGTGGCGGTGTTCCTGAGCGGGCGTCCGCTGTGGATGAACCAGTACATCAACGCCTCCGACGCGTTCGTCGCTGCCTGGTTGCCGGGTTCCGAAGGCGAGGGCATTGCCGATGTGCTGCTGCGCAAGGCCGATGGCTCGGTGCAGAACGACTTCAAGGGCAAGCTCAGCTTCTCCTGGCCCAAGACCGCGGTGCAGTTCGCCAACAACGTCGGCCAGAAGGACTACGACCCGCAGTTCAAGTTCGGCTTTGGCCTGACCTATGCCGACAAGGGCGACCTGGCGGCGTTGCCGGAAGAGTCGGGCGTGTCCGGCGAGCAGTCGGTAGGCGGGATGTACTTCGTGCGCGGCAAGCCGGCACTGGGTATCGCGATGCAGCTGTCCAACGCCGGCCAGGCCAACATGCCGGCAACCACGCTGCCGGTGGGCCTGTCCGATGGCAGCCTGAAGATGAGCGCAGTCGATCACAAGGCGCAGGAAGATGCGCGCCGTCTGGTGTGGTCCGGCAGCACCGCCTCCAGCGTGTTGCTGGTGTCCGCCAAGCCGGTGGACGTCTCGCGTGAGAGCAACGGCGATGTGCAGTTGCAGCTGACCCTGCGCCGCGACAGCGCCGTGACCGCGTCGGTGTGGCTGGGCGTGGGCTGTGGCGACAAGTGCGGTGGTCGCGTGGATGTGCGCAAGACCCTGGCCGCGCTGCCGCAAGGCCAGTGGAAAGTCGTCGGCGTGCCGCTCAAGTGCTTTGCAGTGGCCGGTGCCGACGTGAGCAAGCTGACCCAGGTCGCCAGCATCGAAAGCGCCGCCGCGCTGGACCTGTCGGTGTCCAAGGTGGCGCTGGGTGCGCTCAACGAAGCCGAAGTTACCGTCGACTGCCCGGTCAAGTAAGCAGCATTCCCGCAGGCGTAGGCGCGCCTGCGGGAGATCGGATGAAACAGGCGCGTCGCCAGTGCTGGCGGCGCGGTATAGCGGCCACCCTGATCGGTGGTGTCATCAGCCGCCGCGGGACGCGCGCGTCGATTGGCCGGGATGGCCTGCAGCTGCGGTTCGCCGCGCTGCCGTGACGCACGCCGTGCGTTGCGGCGGCATTCTGCAGGCCTGTCTGGCGTTCGATGCACATCCCAGAGCCAGACAGGAGAGTGCAGTGGGTTTGGCGACGTTGGATATCGTGATCGTGCTGGTCTACCTGACCGGCATCTTCGTGCTTGCGCAGTGGGTCTCGCGCGAGAAGGCAGGCCACAGCAAGAGCGCCGAGGATTACTTCCTGGCCAGCAAGTCGCTGCCGTGGTGGGCGATCGGCGCCTCGCTGATTGCGGCGAACATTTCGGCCGAACAGATCATCGGCATGGCCGGTTCCGGCTATGCGATCGGCCTGGCGATCGCCTCCTACGAATGGATGGCGGCGCTGACGCTGCTGATCGTCGGCAAGTTCTTCCTGCCGATCTTCCTGCGCAATGGCATCTACACCATGCCGCAGTTTCTGGAGCAGCGTTACGGCAAGTGGATCCGCACGTTGATGGCGGTGTTCTGGCTGCTGCTGTACGTGTTCGTCAATCTCACCTCGATCCTGTGGCTGGGATCGATCGCGGTCAGCCAGGTCACCGGTATGGACCAGACCCTGGCGCTGGCACTGATCGGCGTGTTTGCGCTGGTCTACCAGCTCTACGGCGGGCTGAAGGCGGTGGCGCTGACCGACATCGTGCAGGTCACCCTGCTGGTGCTGGGCGGGCTGCTGGTGGCCGGGTTGACCCTGGCGCGGATCGGCGACGGTGCCGGCGTGCTGGCCGGCTTCCAGCACCTGTGGAGCGCGCACCCGGAGCACTTCCACATGATCCTGACCAAGGACAACCCGTTCTACAAGGATCTGCCGGGCCTGAGCGTGCTGCTTGGCGGGCTGTGGGTGATGAACATCAGTTACTGGGGTTTCAACCAGTACATCATCCAGCGCGCGCTGGCGGCCAAGAACATCGGCGAGGCGCAGAAGGGCATGGTGTTTGCCGCGTTCCTGAAGCTGCTGATGCCGTTGGTGATCGTGGTGCCGGGCATTGCCGCGGTGGTGCTGGCGCCGGATCTGGCCAAGCCCGATCAGGCCTACCCGACCATGATGCAGCTGTTGCCGACCGGCATCCTGGGCCTGGTGTTTGCCGCGTTGGTTGCGGCGATCGTGGCCTCGCTGGCCTCGAAGATCAATTCGGTGGCGACGATCTTCACCCTGGATTTCTACGCCAAGTTCCGCCCGCAGACCGGGCAGAAACAGCTGGTGCGCGTAGGCCGTATCGTGGCCGCGCTGTCGGTGCTGATCGGCATCCTCACCGCGCGGCCGTTGCTGGGCAACTTCGATCAGGGCTTCCAGTTCATCCAGGAATTCACCGGCTTCTTCACTCCCGGCGTGGTGGTGATCTTCATGCTCGGCCTGTTCTGGAAGCGCGCCAACGAAGCCGGCGCACTCACCGCGGCGATCGGCTCGGTGGTGTTGTCGTTCGCGCTCAAGTTCGCCTGGCCCGAACTGCCGTTCATGGACCGCATCGGCGTGGTGTTCGTGGCCGCGCTGGTGTTGGCGGCGGTGGTGTCGTTGCTGACGCCGGCCACCCAGGCACGCGATCTGATCCGTACCAACGACGTTGCCTACGGCACCACGCCCGGTTTCAAGATCGGCGCGGCGGGCGTGATCGCAATTCTGATCGTGCTGTACACCGTGTTCTGGTAAGCAGTGATGTCTTGAAACGCGGCGCGGCACCTCGGTGTCGCGCCGCGCTGCGTTGACAGCCTGCCGTTTCGGCGGCGCGCGCCCTCGTCAAGCGCGTTTGGATGGCCCGCAGCAGCCATTGCGCCCGCGTGGCAGATGCCACTCAAGTACCGCCTGCGCCGCCGAGTGGTGGACGCGGTTGGTGTGCCGGCTGCGCTTAGACGCGTGCCGCGGCCAAGCTGGCGGCAAGCAGGTTGACCGGCGCGGCATGTTGCTCGTGCCACGGCGTTTCCAGCCAGGTTTCCAGCGCGGCGGCCGGCATCGGTTTGGCGATCCAGTAGCCCTGGCCTTCGTCGCAGCCCCAGGCGCGCAATTGCGCGTACGCTTCCGCCGATTCGATGCCTTCGGCCACCACGCGCTGGCCCAGACTGTGGCCAAGCTGGATCATCGCCGGCACCAGGGTGCGGTCGGTGCGGCTGTCCGGCAGCGAACGGATGAAGGATTGATCGATCTTCAACGAGCTGGCCGGCAGCTGCTTGAGATAGCTGAAATTACTGTAGCCGGTGCCGAAGTCGTCGATGGCGATATGCACGCCCAGCGCTGCAATGGTGGCCAGTTGTTCGGCCAGGTGGTCGGGGTGGCGAATCATCGCGCTTTCGGTGAATTCGATTTCCAGCCGGCGCGGGTCCAGCTTGTGACGATCCAGGCCGCGCCGCAGCAGGCCGGCAAAGCCGGGGCGATCCAGATCGGCGGCCGACACGTTCAAGGCCAGGTTGAAGTCCAGGCCTTGCTGCTGCCAGCGCGCTGCCTGCGCGATGCCGTTGTCGATGACCCAGGCGGTGATGCGGTTGATCAGCGCGGTTTTCTCGGCCATCGGAATGAAATCCGACGGCACCACCGGGCCGATCATCGGGTGCTGCCAGCGCAGCAAGGCTTCCACGCCGACGCAGCGGTGGTCGTGCAGATCCACGCGCGGTTGAAAGTGCAGGCGCAGCTGGCTGGCGCTGTCCAGGGCCGCGGGCAGGGCGGCGAGCAGGCGGAAGGTATTGCGCTGGGCAACATCGTGCTTGCGCTCGTACAGGCTCCACGGCAGGCAGCGCTCGCGCGCAATATCCACCGAGGTGGTCAGCGAGCGGATGGTATCGGCGGCGCCGTAGCTGGACTGCAGCGAGACCGCGCCGATCGAAGCCACCGCGGTGTGCGGGATGCCCTGATGTTCCAAGGGCTCGGTGAACGCCTTGGAGACCTTGGTGCATAGCGTGGCCAGACGCTGGCCTTCCGCCTGCGCCAGGAAGCCGAAGGTCGTCGGGTCCAACCGATACAACAGGGTGCCGCCGGGCAGATAGGCGGCAAGGCGACGCTGTGCCAGGGCGACGTAGCCGTCTGCGTATTCCCAGCCCAGCGCCTTGACCATATCGCGGAAATAATCGCTGCCGCAGACATCGATGGCCACCGCCGTGGTGGCCGGTGCAGTGTCGCGTTGCGACAGCCAGGTATCCAGGTCTTCGCTAAAGCGCGCGCGGTTGGGCAGCCCGGTCGGACCATCGCGGTAGGTGGTACTGCGCAGGTTTTCCACGCGCAGCACGGCCAGGTCGCGCAGGCCTTCCAGTTGCGTGATTGCCGCTGCATCTAGTTCCTCGCGCGGGCTGGTGCCGATCACGCACAAGGTGCCGATGCTATGCCCATCGCGCAGCTTCAGCGGTGCGCCGGCATAGAAGCGAATGAACGGCGGCCCCATCACCAGCGGGTTGTCGCAAAAGCGCGGATCCAGCCGCGCATCCGGCACCACCATCACTTCGTCCGAGCGGATCGCATGCGCGCAGAACGCCTGACTCCGCGGCGTTTCGCGCGCTTCCAGGCCAATGCGTGCCTTGAACCACTGGCGGTGCTCGTCCACCAGCGATACCAACGCAATTTCCGCGTCCAGGCTGCGCGCGGCCATGGCGGCCACGGTGTCGAACACCGGGTCTGGCGGCGAATCCAGCAGGCACAGGCCGCGCAGCACCTCGAGCCGGGTGGACTCGTCGAGCGTGGGCGGAAGAAGAGACGCGACAGAGGCGGGCAGGGAAGGCATGCGCTCGTATCGGCCTGAAGCGTGATCCCTTGATTGGCGTTGATTGGCGCCGTTCAGTTGCAGCACGCGGCCCAGGCCGCGTTGGGACGCTTGAACAGTGCCGTGTCCGCGCCAGACGCGCGTCGCACGCGATTCCAAGGCCAGCTGCGCGGCGCTGTCGCAGGCCGTGCGCCGTCTGCCGGGGCTGGAATGCGCGCCTAACACCCACGCGCAAGGCGCAGGTGTCGTCCGGTGGCAGCGCCTAAATATCCCGTGCGCGCTGCCGATCACCTTTTGACCGCAGCGGTGCCGACGCCACGCAACCACCTGCATCGCGCCTGCGACCAATGCTCTTTCGCCGATGTTTGCTTTTGTGATGCGCATTCGCCTTATGGGTGTCACGAATTGACACAGTCTTCACTCGCGCTGTGAGTTTCGCCATCGCGGCTCTTGTCATTTCTATTTTGGAATCATCGTGAATTCATTGCTGTCTTTTGCACGACGCACGCTCCTCGTCGTCGCCGGTCTGGCGCTGTCGTCTGCCGCCCATGCAGGACTCACGGTGTCCGGGACGCAGTTGCGCGAGTCCAATGGCAACGCATTGGTGCTGCGCGGCGTCAACCTTCCGCATGCCTGGTATGCGGGCCGCACCGATGCGGCTTTGGCAGCCATCGCGGCCACCGGCGCCAACAGCGTGCGCGTCGTGCTCAGTTCCGGCTACCGCTGGACGCGCACACCGGAGGCCGATGTGGTCCGCATCATCGCGCGCTGCAAAAGCCTGGGCTTGATCGCCGTGCTGGAGGTCCACGACACCACCGGCTACGGCGAAGACACCGCCGCTGCGAATCTGGTCAATGCGACCAATTACTGGGTCGGCATCCGCAAGGCGCTGATCGGCAACGAAGACCATGTGGTCATCAATATCGCCAACGAACCGTTCGGCAACAGCCTGACTGCCAGCGAATGGGTCAACGGCCATGCCACCGCCATCGCCACCTTGCGCAAGAATGGATTGACCCACGCCTTGATGGTGGATGCGCCCAACTGGGGACAGGACTGGCAGTTCTACATGCGCGACAACGCCGCTGTGCTGCTGGCCCGCGACAGCCGCCGCAACCTGATGTTCAGCGTGCACATGTACGAAGTGTTCGGCAGCGATGCCACGATCAACAATTACTTGCGTGCCTTCAACGATAAAAAGCTGGCGCTGGTGATCGGCGAATTCGGTGGCGACCATCGCGGTGCACATGTGGACGAAGCGGCGATCATGCGCCGCGCGCGCGACTACAACGTTGGCTACATGGGCTGGTCATGGTCGGGCAACGACAGCAGCACGAAGTCGCTGGATATCGCAATCGGCTGGAATGCGGCACAACTGAGCACCTGGGGGCGCAACTTGATCCTGGGCGCCGACGGCATCACAGCAACCTCGCGTCGGGCAAGCGTGTTCGGCCCGTTGTGAGATGAAGTCCTGCAGTCGGCCGCGGTAGTTTTTCGGCACGCACAAGGGCACTGCAACGCGGTCGATCTGCGCGCCGCTACAGGGCCGGCGCACGGGCGCGGAACGCGCTTGCAGGTGCGTCCTTGTCAGCCCCCCACCCAGCGTCCATGCCGCGTGGGGTTCGGCGACAGGGCGGGACGGCTATCGTAACGGCCCGGGGCTCGGGCGCTTGGTCAGCTTGCGCTGCAGCGATCGGCGATGCATGCCGAGCAGGCGCGCGGCCGCCGACACGTTGCCGCCGGTTTCGTGCAGCGCCTGCTGGATGTGCTCCCACTGCAAGCGGCTGAGCGGCGTCATCATTTCCTGCGCGCTTTCTTCTTCGTCCGGCTCTGGCAACTCGTCATCCTCTTCGCCCAGCGCGCGCATGATGGTGGGAATATTGGCCGGCTTGGGCAGGTAGTCATCGGCGCCGAGTTTGATCGCCTCCACCGCCGTGGCGATGCTGGCGTACCCTGTGACCAGCAGGATGCGCATGTCGGTGCGGATCTCGCGCAGCGGCTGGATCAGGCTCAAGCCGGAATCGTGGCCGAGCTTGAGATCGATCAATGCAAAATCCGGCATTGCGCTGCGTGCCGTGGACAACGCACTGGCCGCATCGGTGGCGGTAAGCGTTTCTACGCCGCGGCGTGCAAGGCTGCGTTGCAGCGTGCGCAGGTACAAGGTGTCGTCGTCGACCAGCAGACCGGTACGGATCGGGGGACTTGTCATGCGAGTGCCTCGTGGTCGGAGAGGGGCAGACGGAAACCGACGCGCGCGCCGCTGCCTTCGGCGGGCAGCATCCACAACTCGCCCTGCAGGCGTTCGACAGTGGCATGCGAGAGCGCCAGTCCCACGCCCATGCCGTCGTGCTTGCCGCTATTGAACAGCGTCCCAGGCAGCATCGCTTGCGCGGTGTCGAAGCCGGGTCCGTAGTCGCGTACTTCGCCGCTGAGATGGTCGTGTTCCACCCGCAGCGTCAGATCGATCTGCGGGCGCCCGACACGTTCGCCGGCATCGGCGGCGTTGTTGAGCAACACCATCAGCAGGTGGCTGACGCCGGGCTGCAGCATCAGGCGCATGGGCGCGTCCTCGTTGCGGCGCAGTTCGATGGTGGGGCGCACCAGGCGCCATTGTTCCAGCACTTCTTTCACGGCCACCTCGCGGCTCAGATGGCCGTTGTCGGCAGGTGCCGCCAAGGCCAGGACGCGTTCGTGGCACTGCACCAGCAGCTCGCGCAAGGTGTCCAGGTCTTCGCGCAATTCGCCTTGCTCGCACTGGTCGGCGATGTCGTCCACCAGCAGGGTCATGGTGGCCAGCGGCGTGTTCAATTCGTGCGCCACCGACGCCGCGTGCGTGGCCAGCGCCACGATGCCTTCGTTGCGCGCAAAGCGCTCACGCAAAGTGGAGATCTCGCGCTCGCGCTCGCGCATCGAAAAAGCCAGCCGTGTCGCGAACGCCAGCACCACCACGGTGGACAGCAGGAAGTTGGCCGCCATGCCCCACATGTGCAGGCTGAGCGGGTCGAAGCCACCGTAGGGCAGCGGCAGCCCGAACGCTGCGCTGATCACATAGCCGGCCACGCACGATGCCGCCACCGCCATCGCCCAGCTCAGCGGCAGCGCCAACGCGGCCAGCGCAATCAGCACCAGGAACAACGAACCGAACGGGTTGGCGATGCCGCCGCTCCAGCCCACCATCCAGGTCAGGACCGTCACGTCGACCAGGATGTGGCCGAACTCGGTGGCCGGGCTCACCGCGCCGCGGTGCGCCACCCGCAGCTGCGCATACAGGTTGAAGACCGCCAACGCGGCTACGCCGGCCCACAGGGGTTGCTGCGGCAGGTTCAGGCCCATCAGCCCGGTTGCGACCAGAATGGTGGCGGCCTGGCCGGCGGTGGCCAGCCAGCGCAGGCTGCAGAGGGTCCGCAGGAAGGAAGCGTCGGAGCTGTTCATCACGGCAATGCTATGCGCTTGGGAAGATGGTGGCCTGCGACAAACCGTCGCATCGGCCTGGAGCGTGTGATGCACGTTGAGATGAGATGCGTTGGCCGCCCGCTGCGTGCCGCTGGCGGCCAAGCCTCCGGGAAGCGTCCTGTGGCGCGCCGATACCGCGTTGCGCGCCTTGCCCAGGCGGCCATCCTGGGCCGCAGCGCACGCCCTGTCTCGACGCGCCACCGGACGCTTCGCACTCACCTCAACGTACATCACACGCTCTAGAGATCGGTGCGCCTCTCGCTTCAGCTGTGAGCGCACGGCGGACAGGCTAAAATAGCGCGATGCATGACGCCGTGACCCGCCCAACCCCTCCCGCCGACGCCACCGCCTGGCCGCGTCGCATCACCCAGGCCGTCAAGATCGGCAGCGTGACCGTGGGCGGGGGCCATCCGGTCGTCGTCCAGTCGATGACCAACACCGACACCGCCGACATCGCCGGCAGCGTCAAGCAGGTCGCCGATCTGTGGCGCGCCGGCTCGGAAATGGTGCGCCTGACCGTCAACAATGCCGAGTCCGCTGCCGCCATTCCGCGCATCGTCGACAAGCTGCGCATGATGGGCATCGAAGTGCCCTTGATCGGCGACTTCCATTACAACGGCCATCAACTGCTCGCTGCCGAGCCGGCCTGTGCCGAGGCGCTGGCCAAGTACCGCATCAATCCGGGCAATGTCGGGTTCGGCAAGAAGAAGGATCTGCAGTTCGGTCAATTGATCGAGTTCGCCATCAAGTACGGCAAGCCGGTGCGCATTGGTGCCAACTGGGGCTCGCTGGACCAGTCGCTGGCAGCGCAGCTGATGGACGAAAATTCGCAACGCGACACCCCGTGGGACGCCGGCCGGGTGCTGCGCGAGGCGCTGATCCGCTCGGCGGTGGATTCGGCCGAGCGTGCGGTGGAGCTGGGCCTGCCGCGCGAGCGCATCATCCTGTCGGCCAAGGTGTCCGGCGTGCAGGAGCTGATCGCGGTGTACCGCGACATGGCCAGCCGCTGCGATTTCGCGCTGCATCTTGGCCTGACCGAGGCCGGTATCGGCAGCAAGGGCATCGTGGCCTCGGCGGCGGCACTGAGCGTGCTGCTGCAGGAAGGCATCGGGGACACCATCCGCATCTCGCTGACGCCGGAACCGGGCCAGTCGCGCACGCAGGAAGTGATCGTCGCGCAGGAACTGCTGCAGACCACCGGCCAGCGTGCGTTTACCCCGATGGTTACCGCCTGCCCGGGGTGCGGCCGCACCACCTCCGAGTTCTTCCAGGAGCTGGCCGGCGTGGTGCAGAACCATGTGCGCGCCAAGATGCCGGAATGGAAGATCACCAACCCCGGCGCCGAAAACATGACCCTGGCGGTGATGGGCTGCGTGGTCAACGGGCCGGGCGAATCGCGCCACGCCAATATCGGGATTTCGCTGCCGGGCACGGGCGAGGCACCGTCGGCACCGGTGTTCATCGATGGCGAAAAGAGCGTCACCTTGCGCGGCGAAAACATCGCCTACGAATTCATCGAATTGATCGATCAATACGTCGAACGTACCTATGTCCGCCGCGCCGGCTGAATCGCCGGCCGGGTTCAAGGGATGGTTGCGTAGCAATGCGTGGCGCATGGCGTTGCTGTTTGCCGGGGTGCTGCTGCCGCTCGGGCTGTTCGTGGACCTGGCCGATGAGGTCCACGCGCTGGAAAATGTCTACTTCGACGAGCCGCTGCTGTGGAGCATGCGCAGCATCGCCACGCCCGGCCTGGATGCGTTCTTTGGTGCGATCTCCAAGGCGGGCTACCAGTACGGCGTGATTCCGGCCGATATCGCCATCGTGCTGGTGTTGCTGGTCTTGCAGCGCTGGCGCGAGGGCACGTTTGCCGCGCTGGGATTCGGCGGCTCGGCGCTGTTGAACATGGGCGCCAAGCAGTTTTTCCAGCGCGACCGCCCCAGCTTGTGGGAATCGATCGCGCCGGAGAGCACGTTCAGTTTTCCCAGCGGCCACGCGATGGGCTCGATGACATTGGCAGCGGTGGTCATCGCGCTGGCCTGGAACACGCGCTGGCGCTGGCCGGTGACCATTGTCGCCAGCGTGTTCGCGCTGCTGGTGGGCATCTCGCGCATCTACCTGGGCGTGCATTACCCGTCCGACATCCTGGGCGGCTGGTCGGCCGCGCTGGTATGGGTGGTCGGGCTGTATCTGGTGATGTTCCGCGGCGCGCGGCGGCCGCATTGGCGCACGCCGGCTGGAGCGGTGGCGGAGCAGCCCGGGCGCGTGCCGTTTGCCGATTAACCGCGGCCGATCCGCTCCCGTTGCGATAACCGGGCGCCAACCATGGCGCCGATGGAAGCCAGCAAGATGACGTAGTACGCCGGCCCCATCGGGTGCTGCTTGAGCAGCATCACCACCAGCAGCGGAGTCAGGCCGCCGAATACGGCATAGCCCAGGTTGTAGGCGAACGACACGCCGGACAGCCGAACCACCGGTGGAAACGCCTCGACCATCACGCGCGGAATTGCACCCAGCACGCCCAGCGCAGCGCCGAGCAGGGCATAGAGCGGAAACAGCAGGCGCGGGTCGCCCGCAAAGCGGTAGAACAGCCATGCGCTGATACCCAGAAGCACGCTGCCGGCCAGCAGCACACGCCCGTTGCCCCAACGGTCCGAGAGTGCCCCGGCCACCACCGAGCCGATCGCCTGCAGCAGCACTGCCAGAAGATTGGCCTGCAATGCCACCGGTGCCGGATAGCCGTACGCACTCTGCAGCAGCGTGGGCGTCATCAGCGACACCACCAGCACTGCGGCGGCGATCACCCAGGTCAGCCAGAGCGACATTGCCAGACTGCGCGGGTGATCGCGCAGCACCACCTTCAGTGGCGTCTCGCGCGCCAACGCGCGCATGGCGACCAGTTCGGCGAACACCGGCGTTTCATGCAGCCAGCGCCGCAGGTACACCGACAGCAGGCCGAAGATGCCGCCGGCCAAAAACGGCAGGCGCCAGGCGTACTCGGCGATTTCCTCCGGAGAAAACGCACGATTCAGTGCGCCGGCACTCAGCGAACCAAGCAGCACGCCGGCAGCCAGGCCAGCGGTCAAGGTGCCGCAGGCCAGCCCTGTGCGCCGCGCGGGGACGTGCTCTGCCACGAACACCCACGCACTGGGCACTTCGCCACCGATGGCTGCGCCCTGCAGCAGGCGCATCGTCAACAGCAGCAGCGGCGCGGCCAGGCCGATCTGCGCGTAGGTCGGCAGCACGCCGATGGCCAGTGTGGGCAGCGCCATCAATCCGATGCTCAGCGCGAACATGCGCTTGCGACCAAGCAGATCGCCAAAATGCGCCATCACGATGCCGCCCAACGGCCGGATCAGGTAGCCGGCCGCAAAGATGCCGAATGTCTGCAGTTGCCGCGTCCACTCCGGAATGCCGGGCGGAAAGAACAGCTCGCCCAGCACCTTCGCGAAAAAAATGAAGATGATGAAGTCGTAGAACTCCAGCGCGCCGCCCAGCGCGGACAAACCCAGGGTTTTGTAATCGCTGCGGGTGAGCTGCGTCGGTGGGGCATGGGTGGTCATGCAGTCGCATCCTGTCGCGGGTGGCGCGCATTGCCATTGAAGCCTGCTGATGCGCCGAGCAGGCAATGCTAGCTGCCGGGCGGGGCCGTCGCTACGCCGTTTCGCCAATCAATTGCCGATGGCACCCATCAGGCCTGGCGCAAACACGCCTGCAGGCTTCGGCTACCGCGCGCGTTCGGGCGTTCGCTGCGCATCAGCCGGATACGCTCGCCAGCGCCGCTGCCTCAGCGTGCAGTGCGGTGGTGTCGAACAACGGCAACTGCGCATCGGTGCTGTCCACCAGCAGCGAAATCTCGGTGCAGCCCAGGATGATCGCTTGCGCACCGTGCTGGCCGAGCTCCCCCATGACCTTGCAGAAGTATTCGCGCGATTCGGGCTTGATCACACCCTGGCAGAGTTCGTCGTAGATCACGCGATGCAGTTGTGCGCGTGCCTCTGCCGGCGGCACCAGCACGTCCAGGCCGCGTGCCTGCAGGCGCTGGCGATAGAACGGTTGCTCCATGGTGAAGCGCGTGCCCAGCAATCCGACCCGGCGGATGCCCGCTGCGACCAGCGCGTCGGCGGTGGCATCGGCGATATGCAGCAGCGGCAGTGGCGTCGCGGCGGTAATCGCGTCGGCAACGCAGTGCATGGTGTTGGTGCACAGCACGATGAAGTCGGCGCCTGCTGCCTGCAACGCACGCGCGGCTGCTGCCATCGCCTGGCCAGCGCCATCCCAATCGCCGGTGTGCTGCAGCCGCTCGATCTCGTGGAAATTGACGCTATACAGCAGCAGCTTCGCCGAATGCAGGCCGCCGCATGCATGGCGGACGCGCTGATTGATGATGCGGTAGTAGGGCAGCGTGGATTCCCAGCTCATTCCACCGATCAAACCGATTGTCTTGCTTGGAACCGGCATGCGAACTCCATGATACGACAGCGGATGAGGTTGCCAGAGCTACGCCACGCAGCGTGCGCTGCGCTTGGGACTGGAGTGTATGTCGGCGTCCGGACCAGATGTATTCGCGATCATGCCCAGGCAGGTCGGGATGCCGGGTTCACTCGCCCGGCTTGGCGCCTTCCACTGGTGCATGCGTAGCGGCGCGACGCGCCAGCACCGTTTCGCGATGGGCGATATAGACATTGGCGCCGATGATGATGGCCGCACCGATCACGGTGTGGCGTTCGATCGCCTCGCCGAACAGCCACCAACCCAGCAACGCCACCAACGGCAGCTGCATGAAACTGATCGGCTGCAACGCAGAGACTTCGCCCAGCTTGAGTGCGCGCGTCCAGAACAACTGCCCGGCGGTGCCGAAGATGCCGGTGGCCACCAGCCATACCCAGCCGATGCCCTGCGGCCAGTTCCATTGGAACAGCGCCGGAATCAGCGACATCGGCACCCAGAACACGTAGGTGTAGAAGACCACCGTGTCGGAGTCGTCGCTGCGCGAGAGCTGTTTGATCTGGATCGCGACGATGGCGCTGATGACCGCAGCCAACAGCGCAATCAGCAAGCCGGGCGTGAACGTGGACGAGCCGGGTCGCAGGATCACCAGGACGCCGATAAAACCCGCCGCCACCGCCAGCCAGCGCCGCAGCCGGACCTGCTCATGCAGCCACACCACGGCCAGCACGGTGACGAATAAGGGCGTGGAGTAGGAGAGCGAGATGGCCTGCGACAGGGGCAGATGGCCGATCGCCCAAAACCCGCACAGCATCGAGGCCAGGCCGATCAAGGTGCGGGCGAAATACTGCGGCAATTGTCGCGTGCGCGGCAGCGGCTTGCCCGGCCGCACGATCAACGGCAACAACGCCAGCAACCCGAACGCATTGCGAAAAAATGCGATCTCGGTCGTCGCAATCGTGCTTGAGGCCAGGCGGATGGTGATTGCCATCAACCCGAAGGCGAAGGTACTGGTGAGCATCCACAGCGCGGCTCGCCGCGATACCTGTGCTGGGGTCACCAATGCGCCCCGATGATGCGCGGTTCCGGTTCCAGGATCACCGAATAGCGCTCGCGCACCGACTCGGCAATGCGCCGCGCGAAATCCAGCAACTGCGCGCCCGTGGCGGTGCCGTAATTGACCAGCACCAGCGCATGCTCGGGCGACACGCCGGCATCGCCCTCGCGCCTGCCTTTCCAGCCGCATTGCTCGATCAGCCAGGCGGCCGACAATTTGCCCTGGCCGGCCTGCTCGCCCGGATACACCGGCATGTCGGCAAAGTTGGCCTGCAAGGCGGCAATCTGTTCGCTCGGCAGCAATGGGTTCTTGAAGAAGCTGCCCGCATTGCCCAGCACATCCGGGTCCGGCAACTTGCGGCGCCGGATGTTGATCACCGCCTGCGCCACATCGGCCGCGCCCGCCAGTTCGGCGCCCATGCGCGCCAGTTCCTCGCGAATGCCGGCGTAGTCCAGTCGCAGTTCGTGTAGCAGCGGTAGATTGAATTCCACCGCCACGATCAGATAACGCTCGGGCTGCTGCTTGAACACGCTGTCGCGGTAGCCGAACGCGCAATCGGCCGCATCCAGCCGCACGAACTGCTGGCTATGCCGATCGAAGGCTTCCACCACGTGGATGAAGTCGCCCACCTGCGCGCCGTACGCGCCGATGTTCTGGATCGGGCAGGCGCCCACGGTGCCCGGAATCAGTGCCAGGTTTTCCAGCCCCGACAAGCCCTGCTGCAGCGAGTACAGCACCAGCGCATGCCAGTTCACGCCGGCGCCGGCCCGCACGATGGCGTGGTCGGCACGGTGCGCGATGATGGACGTCTGGCGGTTGTCGAAACACAGCACGCAGCCGGGCGGATCGCCGGCCAGCAAGACATTGCTGCCGCTGCCCAGCACCAGCAACGGTTGTCCGGCGATCTCGGGCGCGGCCAATGCCTGCGGCAATTCCTCGGGGGCGTGGACGTTGAGCAACCAGCGCGCGGTGGCCTCCACATGGAAGGTGTTGAGCGCGCGCAGCGGCGCCTGTTCGCTCAGCTGCCAGCCTGTGTGCACTGCATCGCTCATAACGGCGACACCGCACCGCCGCTGGGTGCTTCGCGACGGCGTCGGATGGCGTTGACGCATTCGCCGATGAGCTGCGGGCCGCGATACACCAACCCGCTGTAGCACTGCACCAGGCTCGCACCGGCTGCCATCTTGGCCACCGCATCGGCGCCGGAGTTGATGCCGCCCACGCCAATCAACGGAATCGATTCGGGCAGGCGCGCGCGCAGGCGCCGCAGCACCAACGTGGATTGCCCCAGCAGCGGCGCGCCGGACAGACCGCCGGCTTCGGCAGCCAGCGGGTGATTGGCCACCAGCGTGCGCGTCACCGTGGTGTTGGTGGCGATCACGCCATCCACTGCCAGGTCGGCCAGCACGCGTGCGGCGGCATCGATGTCGCGGTCGTTGAGGTCCGGCGCCACCTTGACCAGCATCGGCACCCGTTTGCCGTGTTGCGCGCTTAGCGCTTCCTGGGTTTCGCGCAAGTCGGAAATCAGGCGGCGCAGCGATTGTTCTTCCTGCAACTCGCGCAAGCCTGCAGTATTGGGCGAGGAGATGTTGACCGTGATGTAGTCGGCCAGCGGATACACGCGCTCCATGCAGTAACGGTAGTCACTGGTGGCCTCCTCGTTGGGCGTGTCCTTGTTCTTGCCGACGTTGATGCCGAGCAGGCCTCCCGTGCGGCGTGCGCGCTGCACGTTGGCCACCAGCGCATCCACGCCCAGATTGTTGAAGCCCATGCGGTTGATCACCGCCTGGTATTCCGGCAATCGGAACATGCGTGGCTTCGGGTTGCCCTCCTGCGCGCGCGGCGTCACCGTGCCGATCTCGACAAAGCCGAAGCCCAGCGCAAACAACGCATCGATGTGCTCGCCGTTCTTGTCCAGCCCGGCACCCAGCCCGACCGGGTTGGGGAACATCAGGCCGAAGGCCGGAGTGGGCAGCGGCACCGGGCGCCTGGCCAGCAATGCCGTGGTGCCGGTGCGGTAGGCGGTGTCGATGGAGCGCAACGCCAGCGCGTGGGCGCGCTCGGCATCCAGGGAAAACAGGAAGGGGCGGGCAAGCGAATACATGCGGGTCAGTTCAATCTCCCGGCGAACACGCGGGTTTGGTATTGGAAGTCGATCAGCCCATCGTGGGCATACGCATCGAACAACGTGCGGAGTGCGGCGAGCATCGGGGCATGCCGTGGGTCGTGCGCAAGCGGGGCGTACGAGGACGACAGCAGGCGGCCGCGCAAGCTCTCGAAGTCCAGCCGCTGCACATTCGGAAAGCGCGCCATCGCGCAGAAGCCATCGCCGAACCACGCTTGCATGGTGGCATCGTCCTGATACCGCTCGGCCACTGCGGAATAGTCGGTGCCGTAATCCAGCAGCAACTGCTCGTAGCCGCGCAGGAACGCGGTGCTGTCCAGTTCGCGCGAATTCCAGTACACCACCGCCAGCCCGCCGGGCTGCAGGATGCGCGCCCATTCGGCGTGCACGGCCTGCATGTCGAACCAGTGGAAGGCCTGCGCCGCAGACACCAGGCCCACGCTGGCATCGGCCAGCCCGGTGGCTTCGGCGGTGCCGTCGATCGCCTGAAACTTGGGAAATTCCGCCAACCACTGCAGCGCCGCGTCACGCATGGCCTGGTTGGGCTCCACCGCCGTCACCGCATGCCCGGCTTCCAGAAACAGGCGGCTGGAAATGCCGGTGCCGGCGCCGATGTCGGCCACTGCCGTTGCGGGCGTCACGCCCAGTTCGTCATGCAGCCAACGCAGCAGCTGCGGCGGGTAACTGGGCCGGTAGCGCACATAGGCGGCCACGCGGTCGTTGAAGCGCTGGGCGGAGGAGGGCGTGGCCATGCTCAACTGTTGGCGGCCGCAAGCCAGGCCATGCCGCCGAAGAACAGCAGGAAAAACGCGATTCCCACCACCCACAGCGCCACCGCCAGCCAGCCCATGATGAGGCCGCCGATGGCCAGGCCGTCGCCGTCCAGGCCCTGGGGATTGCGGCGGATTTCCGCGCGGGCCAGATGCCCGGTAATGATGGCGCAGATGCTGCCCAGGAACGGGATCAGCGTCCAGCCGAGAATGCCCGCAACCAGGCTGACGATCGCCATGGCGCTGGTCTGTCGAACGACAACGTTCATCATGAACTCCTTGAAAGGCGGCAGCCGAAGGCTGGCGTCGCATGATTATCCCAGAGCCGCCGGGCAAAAGGCGTGCCGTTTGCGGCCAAACGTCGTTGCGGGGCTGGTTTTGCGGACGGGAGCGGCTGAAATGGCTGCTCGTGCGGGTAGGGCGTGGTCATGCCCGTCGAGACGCGTCCTGCCGGACGCTGGCTGTCGGTGGTGCCGAACGGGCGCCATGCGGCCCGGCGGGTTCAAGCCGGGCCGGTGCCATCGGGCGCCTGCGTTGTATCGCCGGCGGACGCTGCGCCCCGTGCAGAGGTGGCGTACGTTGCACAGAGCCGGATCGGCGAACGTCGCCTGCAGCCGCCGGCGCTTCCTGGCTGCCACTGCCACTGCGATAGCGAGAACCACCGGGTTGTGTGCGTCGGCTACGCCGCGCGGGCCGTTGCAACAGGCTCGTTGCGACCATGCGGCGCGCCGAGCATGTGCCCGGCGCGCCATGCAGTCTCGATCAAAGATCGAACTTGATGCCCTGCGCCAGGGGCAGCGAATCGGAGTAGTTGATGGTGTTGGTCTGACGACGCATATACACCTTCCACGCGTCCGAGCCAGACTCGCGCCCGCCGCCGGTTTCCTTCTCGCCGCCGAACGCGCCACCGATCTCCGCACCCGAGGTGCCGATGTTGACGTTGGCGATACCGCAGTCGCTGCCTGCCGCCGACAGGAACTTCTCGGCGGCCTTGAGGTTCTGGGTGAAGATCGACGACGACAGGCCCTGCGGCACGCCGTTCTGCAGCTCGATCGCCTCATCCAGCGTGCTGTACTTCATCACGTACAGGATCGGCGCGAAGGTCTCGTGCTGCACCACTGCGTCGCTGTTCTGCAGCCCCGTGACAATGGCCGGCAGCACGAAGTTGCCCGGGCGATCGATCGCCGTGCCGCCCACTTCGACGGTGCCGCCGGCCGCCTTGGCCTTGGCGATCGAGTCCAGGAACTGCGCAACGGCGCCCTGGCTGTTGAGCGGGCCCATCAGGTTTGCCGGGTCGGTGGGGTCGCCGATCTTGCTGTCGAGCTGCTTGTACGCCTTGACCAGCGTCGCCAGCACGGTGTCATAGATGGAGGCGTGCACGATCAGGCGGCGCGTGGTGGTGCAGCGCTGCCCGGCAGTGCCGACGGCACCGAACACGATGCCCGGGATGGCCAGCTTCAGATCGGCGGTTTCGTCCAGGATGATGGCGTTGTTGCCGCCCAATTCCAGCAGGCAGCGGCCCAGGCGACGGGCGACTTTCTCTGCCACCACGCGGCCAATCTGGGTCGAACCGGTGAAGCTGATCAGCGGCACGCGGGTGTCTTCGACCAGCTTTTCCGACAGCGCCGTGCCGGCATCGTTGATCAGGAAGAAGATGTCCGGGAAGCCGGCGTCCTTCAGTGCCGCGTTGCAGATCTTCATCGTCGCGATCGCGGTCAGCGGCGTCTTGTTGGACGGCTTCCAGATGCAGATATCGCCGCAAATCGCCGCCAGAAACGCATTCCAGGCCCACACCGCCACCGGGAAGTTGAACGCGCTGATGATGCCCACCAGCCCCAGCGGCTGGTACTGCTCGTACATGCGGTGGCCGGGGCGCTCCGAATGCATGGTGTAGCCGTAGAGCATGCGGCTTTGGCCCACGGCAAAGTCGGCGATGTCGATCATCTCCTGCACTTCGCCGTCGCCTTCTGGCTTGCTCTTGCCCATTTCCAGCGCCACCAGCGAACCGAGCGCATCCTTGTGCGCACGCAGCGCCTCGCCGCACAGGCGCACGGCCTCACCGCGACGCGGCGCCGGCGTGGTACGCCACACCTTGAAGGCTGCCTGGGCGCGCCGGACGATCAACTCGTAATCTTCCGGCGTGGTGGCCTGCACCTCGGCGATCACCGCATTGGTGGTCGGATTGAGCGGCTGCAGCACCCCGGCGCCGGTGGCCTGCGACCAGGTCGCCTCGCCAAGATAGGTGCCGGAATTGGACGCAGCGAGGTCGAGCGTCTTGAGCAGGTCAGCGGACATGGGATCTCCTGGAAACAGTGGCGGTCACGGTGGCCGAGCCATCCGCAACACGGTAGCCGGCGATTTTAGCAGGCTCCGCCGGCCACCTACCGGCTTGGCAATCGCAACGATCGTGCGACAATGCCGCCCTTGGCCCCGTAGCTCAGCTGGATAGAGCGTCCCCCTCCTAAGGGGAAGGTCGCCCGTTCGAATCGGGCCGGGGTCACCAGCAATCGATGGCTGATGCGCAAGATGGCAGCACATTCGTAGGAGCGGTCGGCTGGCATCGAGCAAGTCAACTCTCGCCTCGCCCAGGTGGGCCACGGTATCCGGCAAGGTGCTGCTCTGGTCGAGGGCGCGCCGCTGCCGCGCTTGCTCGCTCGAAGTTGATAAGGCCATGCCGCCATGCACGAATGGCAATACCGAGCCCGACGTCGCAGCCGTTGGACATGATCGAACGGTCCAGTGCCGCAGCCTGATTTACCGCGCGGGCATTAACGCATGGGGCAGTCAATACCACCCAAGATAGAGCGTCGTCACGCCCCAGGTATCGACGAGTCCGTGCGCCAGGATGAGCGCCAACAGATTGCGGTTTGAGCGCAGATACGCATAGCCGAATGCTGCGCCGACGATACCCGTCAGCGCGATTCCCGAGATGCCTTGGCTCGCATGCATGGCGCCAAACACGACACCTCCGACAATGGCTGCGGTGAGGCGACCTAGACTGCTGCGCTTGAACAAGGCTTCCAGTTGATGCATCAAAAATGCCCGAAACACCAACTCCTCACCGATGGCTGCGCTGATCCATGCAGAGCCGATTAGCTTCAGTGCAGCCGGTGCGTTATGACGAAGCGCGCCATAGGCGCTGTAGTCGGTCTTCGTGCCTGTCAGGTAGTCGATGAGCGGCTGAAAGATTGGCGTGATGAGAGCGGTGACCAGCAGCACCAGGATAGCTGTCCACCCAATTGTTGGACCAAACCGTTGCCAGCTCAGGCCGCAGGCCCAACGGCTGCGGGTCTCTTGCCAAACAAGTGCGGCCCCCATCAGGCCAACTGCTGGCATGCGCCAAGGAAAGGGCAGCCAAGGGAAGTAGGCGAGCGCCATCACCACGAAGATCATCGCCAGCCTAGCGAGTGGATGGCTTAGAACGGACGGGGCATTGCGATTAGCAAGAGCAGACCACTTTGATTGAGACATGTCGACCAGATACGTCACGGGCATCCGATAGTAGCGAGCTGTCGGTCGGCAAGACCGTGCCAAACGACACGATGACTTTTCAGCACTTGTCTCAGCGCGGACTTGGTATATGCAAGATCGATGCGCACTCCGATCTTTTTTTTTCAGTGATCTCGCCAGCTCTCAAATCGCTTGCCACAATTCCGCTTTATTGCCGTCCGGGTCGATGACCCAGGCAAACAGGCCGAATTCGGACTTCACAATCTTCTCTGACACGCGGCAGCCCGCAGCTTTGAGCTTGGCAATCAGCGACTCCAGGTCGTCGACCCGGTAATTCACGATGAACGGGGCGGTGGTGTTCTCGAATTGGGCGCTTGTTTCGTCCTGAACAGCCCAGGCCAATGCGTTTTCAGCGCCTTCCACACCCGCGCTGGTGTCGAACACTGTGCCTCCCCACGTTTGCACCTCGATCCCCAGCTGCGCCGCGTACCACCGTTGCAATCCAGGCGCGTCCTTGGATTTGATGATGATTCCGCCGATCCCTGTCACTCCGTGCATGTCTGATCCCTTGCCAGCCTTCGTCAGTGGATTGAATGGCAGGCAACGCTGCCAACCCTGATGGAAAATGCATTGCCCACGGGATCAAGATATAGCATCGTCACTGCCGCCACTTGTCGGATCTTGCGCACATGCCGATCAGCGAAACGGTGCCCCTTACCGTGGTCCAGAGCGTGAACCGTGCGCTGGACTACATCGAGGTCAACCTTGCCGGGCAGCTGTCGCTGTCTCTGATCGCAGGTGCGGCTTGTGTTTCGCCGTTCCATTTTCAGCGCATGTTTCGCGCCGTGATGGGCGAAACCCCGCATGCATTCGTGCTGCGCCGACGGCTGGAAAATGCGCTGGGCGATATTTCCCAAGGCAATCGTCAACCTTTGACAGACATCGCGTTGGGTCGGGGATTTTCGTCGTTATCGGATTTTTCCAGGAACTTCCGAAGACACTTTGGATGCTCTCCAAGAAAACTGGATCTGGAGACGTGCCTGGCCGGCCGTCGGCGTGCGCTGGACGACACCTTGGCAGGTGTATCGGGCCTCGGTGGTAGTGCTGCAGACGATGCACAGGAATTTTCGGTCACGCTGCGCGATCTCCCGGAGCGCACGGTCCAGTACCTTCGCGTGCACCGCCCCTTTGAGGAAGGCTCCGTCCAAGCAGCAGCCATGCGCTTGGTGGCATGGGCACAAGACGCCGGCGTCGAGCATCATCAGTGGTTGGGCTACCTCTGGGATCAACCTCGTCTGGCATCTGCAGGGGATTGCCGGTACGACGTCGCGGTGGAGGTCACGCATGGGCGTCATTGCGGTGAGATCGGCGTTTTCCGATTTCCACCCATGAAGGTGGCCGAGGTCGTGATACGGGGAGGACTGGCGCTGGAAATGCGCGCGTTTGGTTGGTTACGCGATACATGGCTGCCTGCCAGCGGATATCTGCCGAAAGACCTGCCAGCGTTCGAGGCATGGTTGGGTCTTCCTTACGCGCACGGTGCCGAGCATTTCGAATTGGCATGTCAAATTCCCATCCGTGTCCCAACTGCGCCGGGCGGATGGGATCAACGACAACGGACTAATTAATCGTCAGATGGCAAGCCTGACCGATCCAGGAACGGCGGATTAATGTGTTTGTGCAGCGTCGTTGCGCACGCGTAGCGCGCAATGGATCGGCGTTAAAGCCGGCAATACCGTCGTGGCTTTATTATCTTTGCCTCCTGGCATGCCGTAAGTCATCTTGTCCGAAGCGTGCTTCGGGCCTACCACGATTGAGCAATTCCTGTTGCGGATGGCGTCCGAGCGTCTGGTGGATGAACGCCCGGGATTTCTTGATTAAGCCAATTGCTTCGCCTGGACTGGCGCCAATGATGGCTGACTCCGTGAGCGTTGTACTCACGGTCTGCATTGGGCTTATGCGAGCCTGCTGCATCTGGTATGACACTTCCTTGGATCGCCATGACATTATTGACGGCAAAAAAATCGCAATGGTTCGGCCTTCTCGGCTGGTTGGTGCTTTGCTATGCCGCAGCCGCGCTGGGCGCAACTGCATCGATCCAGGCCGCCAGCTTTTATGCGCAGCTGCAGCGGCCGGCGTGGGCACCGCCGGGCTGGCTGTTCGGGCCGGTGTGGATGGTGCTGTACGGAATGATGGCGGTGTCGGTGTGGTTGGTGTGGCGCCGTGGGAGATGGGCTGGTGCGCGCATGGCGCTGACACTGTTCGTCGTGCAGCTGGCGCTCAACGGGCTTTGGAGTTGGTTGTTCTTTGCGTGGCATCTGGGGGCGTGGGCATTCGCGGACATCGTGGCGCTGTGGCTCGTGCTGGTGGGCACCATTGGGGCGTTTGCGAAGAGGCACGCTTTGGCGGGGTGGTTGTTGGTGCCGTATCTGGCGTGGGTGAGCTTTGCGGCGGCGCTCAATTTTTCGGTCTGGCAACTCAACCCTCATGTGCTTGGCTGATCTGCGCTGCTGACCTTGGCCTGCACCGATTCGGGGTCGCGATAGCGACGATCTGTTGCTTGATGCGAAGTTGTCTATTGCTTGAAGCGACCTGCTGCCTGCAGCGATGTGGTGCATCGAGTGCTGGCGATCCAGTCAGCCTATCGCGTCGGCCGAGCACACGACTCGTTCAATGAAGGTTAGAAAGCTGCGCAGCATGGCTCTGCAAGGCCGATCCAAAAGTTTCCATAGCAATCAATTGCTTGCACGCACAGTGCTTAAATCCCTGAGCAAAAAGGATTTCTGTTCCGTGCGCCCAACGCATGCGCCTGCCCATTCACGCAATGCTTGACAGGCCTCGGCCCGGTGATGTCTTTTGCATACATGGGTAACGCCTCCGCCACCGCTTCGCTTCTCTGCCAGCCGCTACTGCGGGCAGGTGCGGGCGTGGCCGGCATTACCACCATCATTACTACCGCCACCATTCGCCCGGTGCGGTCCGTCGTCTTCGCGTAACTTCCGAAAACAACGGCCCCGCACCCGGATCAGGATGCGGGGGCTTCCCTCTCTCATCCGATGCGGACGGGGCCTCCCCCAACGAGGTCTGTCGATGTCATCGCCCGCTGTTTCGTTCGAACCCGCTGCTGTTCTTGCGTCCTCTGCGCGCACTGTCGTGCACAAATTCGGCGGCACCTCGGTGGCCGATGCCGAGCGCTATCGGCATGTGGCGCAGCTGCTGCTTGCACGCGACGAGACGGTGCAGGTCACCGTGGTCTCGGCAATGAAGGGCGTCACCGATGCCTTGATCGAACTGGCCGAACTGGCGGCGAAAAATCGCCCCGAATGGCGCGAGCGGTGGCACGAAACACGCGCACGCCATCGCGGTGCGGCAGTGGCGTTGCTCGGCGAGCATTCCGGGCCAACGGTGGAGTGGCTGGACGAGCGCTTCGAACATCTGTCGCAGATCCTCGGGGCGCTAGCGGTCATCGGCGAACTGCCGCGCGAAGTGCTCGACCGCGTGCAGGGCCTGGGCGAGGTGTATTCGGCGCAGCTGCTGGGCGATCACTTCCGCGCGATCGGCGAGGACTGTGCGGTGCTGGACGCGCGCGACGTGCTGGTGGTCAATCGCGGCGAACTGGGTGTGGATGTGGACTGGGAGGCGAGTGCGCAACGTCTGGCAACCTGGCGGCAGGCGCATCCGCAAACGCGCGTGGTGGTCACCGGATTCGTGGCGCGCGACCGCGCCGATCGCATCACCACGCTGGGCCGCAACGGCAGCGATTATTCGGGTGCCATCTTTGCCGCGTTGTTCGATGCCGACGAACTGCATATCTGGACCGACGTGGACGGCGTGCTGTCGGCCGACCCGCGCGTGGTGCCTGAAGCGGTGCAACTGGAAACGCTGAGCTACGACGAGGCCTGCGAGCTGGCGTACTTCGGCGCGAAGGTAGTGCATCCGCAAACGATGTCGCCGGCGATCGAACGCGGCCTGCCGATCATCATCCGCAACACCTTCCAGCCCGAGCATCCCGGCACGCGCATCACTGCCAGCAGTGCGGTGAGCGGGCCGATCAAGGGGCTGACGTTGAGCCCGGATCTGGCGGTGCTGAATCTGGAAGGCACCGGTCTGATCGGGGTGCCGGGCACGGCCGAACGCGTGTTTGCAGCGCTGCGCACCGCGCAGGTGTCGGTGGTGATGATCTCGCAAGGTTCCTCTGAACATTCGATCTGCTGCGTGGTCAAGCAGCACGAGTCCGAACGCGCACGCAACGCATTGCTGCAGGCGTTCGCGCATGAACTCACGGTCGGCCAGGTGCAGCGCGTGCAGCTGACCACCGGCATCAGCGTGCTGGCAGCGGTGGGCGATGGTATGGCCGGCCAGCCGGGTGTGGCGGCACGGCTGTTCGAATCGTTGGGGCGCGCGCAAGTCAATATCCTGGCGATTGCGCAGGGCTCGTCCGAACGCAACATCTCGGTGGCCATCGATGCGGCGCACGCCACCAAGGCCTTGCGCGCGGCGCATGCAGGTTTCTGGTTGTCGCCGCAGACGTTCTCTGTGGGCGTGATCGGGCCGGGCAATGTGGGCGCAGCGCTGTTGGATCAATTGCGCACTGCGCAGCCACAGTTGCTGGGCAAGGCCAATCTGGATCTGCGCCTGCGTGCGGTGGTCTCACGCGGTCGCATGCTGCTGGACGAACGCGGGCTGGTCGGCGACTGGCGCGATGCGTTTGCATCTGCCGCCACGCCCACCGATCTGGAACGCTTCACCACGCATCTGCTGTCTGCGCATCTGCCGCATGCGGTGATCATCGATTGCAGCGGCAGCGCCGAAGTGGCAGACCGTTATGCGGGCTGGCTGGCCGCCGGCATCCATGTGGTCACGCCGAACAAGCAGGCCGGTTCCGGCCCGCTGGCACGTTATGAGGCGATCCGCGCAGCGGCCGATGCCAGTGGGGCGCGCTTCCGTTATGAAGCCACCGTGGGCGCCGGGTTGCCGGTGATCACCACGCTGCGCGACCTGGTCGATACCGGTGACGCGGTCACCTCCATCGAAGGCATCTTCTCCGGCACGTTGGCGTGGTTGTTCAATAAATACGACGGCAGCGTGCCTTTTGCCGAACTGGTGACGCAGGCACGCGGCATGGGCTACACCGAACCGGATCCGCGCGACGATCTGTCCGGCGTGGACGTGGCGCGCAAGTTGGTGATCCTGGCGCGCGAAGCAGGGCGCTCCATCAGCCTGGAAGATGTGCAGGTTGAAAGCCTGGTGCCAGAAGGGCTGCGTCAGGCCAGCGTGGACGATTTCATGGCGCGGCTCTCCGAAGTGGATGCGGTGTTCGCGCGGCGCCTGCGCGATGCGCGTGCGCGCGGCAACGTGCTGCGCTATGTGGCGCAGCTGCCGCCGGACCTCGCGCCCAGCGTGGGCCTGGTGGAATTGCCCGCCGATCACGCCTTCGCCAATCTGCGCCTCACCGACAATGTGGTGCAGTTCACCACGCGTCGCTACTGCGAGAACCCGCTGGTGGTGCAAGGCCCGGGCGCGGGGCCGGAAGTGACCGCGGCAGGCGTGTTCGCCGACCTGCTGCGCGTGGCGGCAGGCGAGGGCGCGCGGCTATGAGCCATACAGGCGTGTCCTCGCTGCGCGAGGCGCGAGCGTTCGCTCCGGCCTCGGTGGCCAACGTGGCGGTCGGGTTCGATCTGCTCGGTTATGCGCTGGAAGGAATCGGCGATACGGTGGCCGTGCGCCGCATCGATGCGCCGCAAGTGCGCATCGCCGCGATCCGTGGGACCGCCGTCGCGCTCCCGCTGGAGGCCGAACGCAATACCGCTGGCGCGGCATTGATTGCGCTGCGCACCTCATTGGCGTTGCCGTTCGGCTTCGAGGTGGAGATCGACAAGGGGATTGCGCTCAGTTCCGGCATGGGCGGGTCTGCGGCATCGTGCGTGGCGGCGCTGGTGGCGGCCAACGCGCTGTTGGATGTCCCGCTGTCGCGCGATCAGCTCTATCTGCATGCGCTCGACGGCGAGGCGGTGGCCAGCGGCAGCCGTCATGGCGACAACCTTGGTCCGATGTTGCTGGGCGGTCTGGTGCTGTCCACGTTGGAGCGCATGGTGCCGGTGCCGGTACCCTCGGCGTGGCATAGCCTGGTGGTGCATCCGGATGCGGTGCTGGAAACGCGCCGTGCGCGTGCCGCTCTGGCTGGCGACTATCGGCTCGATGAATTCGTCGCGCAGAGCGCCAATCTTGCCCTGGTGTTGGCGGGCTGCCACGCCGGCGACGAATCGCTGGTGCGCGCTGGCTTGCGCGATGTGCTGATCGAGCCGCGGCGTGCGCCGTTGATCTGCGGCTTCGACGCAGCCAAAGCCGCCGCGTTGGCTGCGGGTGCGATGGGTGCGGGCATTTCCGGAGCTGGCCCCAGCGTGTTTGCCTGGTTCGCCACGCGCGCTGCAGCCGAGGCAGCCGCAGCGCCTGTGCAGGCTGCATTCGCCAATGCCGGCTTCGGCAGCCAGAGTTGGGTGTCTGCGCTGAACTGCCCGGGCGCCAGGCTGCTGTAGCACGCACGGGACCAGTTGTGGGCGCGCCGCGGTTGAGGCGTGTGGTTCCGGCAATGCCGTCTACAACGTGATCGAGCGCGCGTTCTGCACGCAAGGGACCTGAGTTGACCGTTGCACGCAGACCCTGCGCTGGCGCCGATGCATGCGTGCGGCAGCTGCGCATGCCGATGATCTGTGACCCGGACATCGCTTTGAATTGCGAGTCCACTGCACTGTGCGTACAGACATTTACGCGCTTCGTTTCCACATAGCAGCGTTCGTTTCTGCCATCTGGCATTTTGCGGTCGCCGCTAGCATCCAAGCCCACGTCCATGCCCATGGGCATGGCGATCGATCGGCAGGCAAAGCTGTGTCACCTGCGGCGGACAGGGGCTTACATCCCGACGCAGGGCGACATCATGATGTGCGCGCCGTGAGATGCCATGTGGAGTGTTCGGTGTCCCGACCGCCCGGTCGAGACGGTAAATCCGCTTCTTGCCTGACGAGGAATTCTTCATGGCTCGATTGGACTGGCCGAGCGTGCTCGGCCCAGTGGTGGTTGCAACCGGTTTGTGCTTCGTGGCGACATCGGCGTTTGCTTCCTGCGCGGATCTGCTGAAATTGTCGGTGCCGTCGACGACGATCAGCACGGCCGACGATGTGCCTGCAGGTAATTTCACCGCGCCCGATGGCACCGTTGTCCAAGGATTGCCTGCGTTCTGCCGTGTGGTCGGCGTTGCGCGGCCAAACAGCGATTCGGAGATCGGTTTCGAAGTCTGGATCCCTTCTTCCGGCTGGAACGCGAAATATCTGCAGGTCGGTACGGTGGTGTTTGCCGGCACGATCCAGTACAACTCGCTAGGTTTCGCCTTGCGCCGTGGCTACGCCACCGCCACCACCGATGGTGGTCATCGTGCGACGGTCGGCGATGCAAGTTTCGCGCTCAACCACCCCCAGAAAATCATCGACTGGGGATACCGGGCGCTGATCAAGACGGCCGTCTACAGCAAGCAAATCGTGTCTGCGTATACGCAGAGCGCACCGCGCTATTCCTACTTTTTTGGCTCCTCCAACGGTGGCCGCGATGCGCTGATGGCCGTCCAGCGCTATCCGAATGCGTTCGATGGCGTGATTGCCGATGCGCCGTCCGCCGACTGGACCCACAACGCATTTTCCTGGCTGTGGTCCGAAGATGCCGAGTTCGGCAATCCGGCGGCCACCATCACGACGGCCAAGCTGCCGGCGATCCAGGCCGCGGCACTTGCCCAATGCGATGCCAAGGATCTGACCGCAGACGGGGTGGTCAACGATCCGCGTCTGTGCCGCTTCGATCCCAGCGTGCTGCTGTGCGCTGCCGCCGAAACCGACAGCTGCCTGACTGCAGACCAGATCATGGCACTGGACTCGATTCTGAGCGGTCCGGTCAACCCGCGGACCGGACAGCGCATTTACTATGGGTTCGAGCCGTTCGCCGTCGCCCTGCCGACCTTCTGGGACCGCTGGGTCACCGGCAACGCCACCATACCGGGCGGTGGGCATGCACTGCTGGCCAATCAGTTCTTCGCCAACATGGTGTTTAACACCGCTAGCGCCTCGTTCGACCATACCAAGGTCAACTTCGACAGCGATGTCGCTCTCACCAACCGTACCTCCATCGCCGGTCAGCGGCTGGCCCACGTGATCAACGCAACGTCGCCGGATCTGAGCCGGTTCCGTGCGCGCAACGGCAAGCTTCTGCTGTATATCGGCTGGGAAGATCCTGTGGTGCCGCCGCGCGGAATGATTGCCTATTACGAATCGGTCGTTGCAAAGCTGCGTGCGGGCAGCGCATCTGCAATCAGCGACGACCAAGCATTGCAGCAGACGCAGCAGTTCTTCCGCCTGTTCATGGTGCCCGGGATGGGCCATTTCACCGGTGGCCCGGGCGCGACAGCGTTTGGCGCGCTGTATGGCGCACCCGGGTTGGCGGTCGACCGCCAGCACGATGTGTTGTCGGCGATGGAGGCCTGGGTCGAGCAGGGCGTCGCGCCCGATCGCATCATCGCCGCCAAATACGTCAACGACGACCAAACCCAAGGCGTCTTGCGTACGCGTCCGCTGTGCAGCTATCCGCAAGCAGCGCAGTGGACTGGTCAGGGCGATTCCAACCAGGAGCAGAACTTCCTCTGTCTCGATGGTCCCCGTGGCGCGTATCCCGACAGTGCGGAGGCTGGACAGTCGCGCTGGGCAGACCGATCTGTTCGCCGCTTCCATGGGTGCGCGCATGGTCGAGCATGCGTGTAGTCGAGCACGTCAATCAGACGTGCAGGCAGGAGATCCGCAATGGTTAGGGTACGCATTGCGCCTGTGCTGGCGTACACACTCCTGCTGTCTTGCAGGCGTCGAGCTGCCTTGCTGCAGCGGTAGATCGCGCTGGTTGTGTGACTGCGCAGGCGGATCAGGCGCGCAGGAAGCTCAGAAGGGCCTGGCCGCAGCGAATTGCTCGCTCGCTGGCGCCAGATGCCGATGCGCGTCTCATCGCGAAGCGATGCGTCGCAAGGACGGCGCGTATGCGCTCGTCATCTGGTAACGTTCGTGGTCGAACGCGCGCGGATGGCGCTGCTGCGAAGATGCGCGTGGCGGCGGACGGAACCCGATGGCGGGGCCTCGGTCGATTGGGCGCGCGGCCTATGCCGGACCGGCTGCTGCGCTTGCTCAGTCGAGCCGTGCCAGCCCTTAGAAGAAGATGAGTCAGAATCAAGTGATGTGTGGATCGAGTCATTGTCGTCCTGGATCGACGACGCACCGAGCACAGTGGCGTCATCCGGGCTGTACGGGTCGCCTCGCAATGCGTGCGATTCCCGCGTGATGCCATCCGGTCGCTGCGCGTCGGGCGTTGTTGCTCGACAGTGCGCTGCCGCGGCACGGCGCCTGCGACGTGGTGCGGGCGCAGGGCGGTGCGATGCACGGCATGTTGCACTGCACGCGCCGCGTGGCTCAGCCAACCATGACTTCGCTGATCTGCATCACCGGGGTCAGGTCGGTGTAGTTGGCGATGTCGCCCAGGATCTCCGCCGCATGCGGCCCGAAGCTGGCATTGAAGGCTTCCTGCGACGCGCAAAAGATGTGGCACATCCCGATGAACGCCGGCGGGCTGCCGGCCTCGCCGCCGCTGATGCCTTTGTCCACCGTATATTTCAAACAGGCCGGCCCCATGCGCGCGCTCACCAGCGGCATGTGCTGGTCGCGGTAGTAGGCGTGATCGAAGCGGGCGCCTTCGCGGTACGGGTACATCACACTGACCTTGATCATCTGCCGACTCCACGGAAGGGTGCGCGCAGCATAGCCCCGCGCCATCGACCGTGCGCACCCCTTCGGCCAAATGCCGGCGCAGCCCGACGCCCGGCTCCGTCACACGCGGCACCGCTTGTCATGGGTACCGCCCAGCCTTCGCTTTATCTGGAGTCATGCTGATGTTTATCTCCACCCGTGGCGGTGCCCCCGCCGCAAGCCTGAGCCAGGCCATCGCCGCCGGGCTGGCGCCCGATGGCGGCCTCTACGTGCCGCAGACCCTGCCGCCTGCGCGTACGCTGGTTGCGGGCGCCGGCCTGGCCGACACCGCCACCGTGCTGCTGCAGCCGTTTTTCGAAGGTGATGCGCTGGCCGCCGAGCTGCCCGCCATCTGCGCTGAAGCCTTCGACTTCCCGGCACCGCTGGTTGAGCTGGGTACGCCGGGCGATTACGCGCTGGAGCTGTTTCATGGCCCCACCGCCGCGTTCAAGGATTTCGGTGCGCGCTTCCTGGCCGCCTGCCTGACCCGCCTGCGCCGTGCCGAAGATCGCCCGCTCACCATCCTGGTCGCCACCTCCGGCGACACTGGCGCCGCCGTGGCCGCCGCGTTCCATCGCCAGCCCGGCCTGCGCGTGGTAGTGCTGTATCCGGACGGCCGCGTGTCGCCGCGGCAGGCGCATCAATTGGGGTGTTTCGGCGACAACATCCAGGCCCTGCGCGTGGCCGGCTCGTTCGACGACTGCCAGGCAATGGTCAAGCAGGCCTTGAACGATGCCGCATTGCAGGCGCAGGTGCCGCTGAGTTCGGCCAACAGCATCAGTCTGGGCCGGTTGCTGCCGCAGATGAGTTACTACGCACATGCCGCGCTGGAACACCATGCAGCCTCGGGCAGCGCGCTCAACCTGGTCGTGCCTACCGGTAACCTGGGCAACGCGCTGGCGGCGATCATCGCGCGCGCGCTCGGGGTGCCATTGGGCCGCATCGCGCTGGCGTCCAACGCCAATCACGTGTTGCCGGACTATTTCGCGGGAGATGCCTACGCACCGCAGCCCAGCGTGGCCACGCTGGCCAATGCGATGGACGTGGGCGCGCCGAGCAATTTCGAGCGGCTGCGTTGGCTCTACAACGGCGACGATGCCGCCTTGCGCGAGGAATTCCGGGCCTTGTCGGTGGACGATGCGGCGATTCGCAACACCGTGCAGCAGCGCTTCGCCCGCTACGGCGAGGTGCATTGCCCGCATACCGCCACCGCGGTGCATGTGCTCGAACAACTGCGTGCCGAAGGCGCGGAGGGCGGCACTGGCGACTGGGCGGTAGCGGCCACCGCGCATCCGGCCAAGTTCGAGGGGGTGGTGGAGCCATTGATCGGCCGCGCGGTGGAGGTTCCGCCGGCGCTGGCCGCGCTGCTGCAGCGCCCGGCGCATGCCGAAGCACTGGCGCCGGACTACGCAGCCCTTCGGCAGCGCTTGCTTGCCGATGCCGCCTGACCCAACGCGTTCAGCCACCGGGGTTGGAAAGTGGCCCGCATGCGGCTATTTCTAGCCGGGTGCGGCCCCGTCGTGGCGCCGCGTCCGCTGTGGGTTGTTGCATGTCTTATCGAATGATCGCCGTTGCCGGCTTCTTGTGCGGGTGGGCAGCGGCTGGTGCGGCCAGTGCGGCCGATGCATTGGCTGGATCACCGGTCGCGCCACTGGGCGCTCCGCGTGTGGGTCTGGTCGAGGCGCTGGCGCGCCAGGCGCCGTCGCTGGACCGTCAGGTGCTGGCCCTGGCCACCGAGGCGCTGCAATGCGCCCGCCAGCGCCAGCAGGTGGGTGCCGAACGGGTGCTCAGCGTCATCGACTACAGCCGCCCCTCGACCGAGCGCCGGCTCTGGGTGTTCGATCTGGACAAGCAGCGCCTGTTGTTTCGCGAATGGGTCGCGCACGGACGCAATACCGGCGAGAACCTGGCGGCGAAGTTCTCCAATGACGATGGCAGCTTCCAGTCCAGCCTGGGCGCGTTCACCGCGCAAGAGTCGTACACCGGGCACAACGGTTACTCGTTGCGGCTCAAGGGTCTGGAGCCGGGGTTCAACGACCACGCACGCGATCGCGCCATCGTGATCCACGGCGCGCCCTATGTCAGCGAAGCCATCATCCGCAGCCAGGGCCGGCTCGGCCGCAGCCTGGGCTGCCCGGCGGTGCGGCCAGCGGTGGCCAAGCAGTTGATCGATACCTTGCGCGACGGTGCGTTCGTGTTTGCCTACTACCCGGACCGGGCCTGGCTGCGCCAGTCGCGGCTGCTGAGTAGTGGCTGTGGCGGTGCGGCAGCGCGTGCAGTGGCCGGGCGCTGAGTGATCGCGCGTCACCGACCCGGCCGACTGCGTCGACAGGCACGCACCGACGCATCAATGAAATCCATCAATCAGCCGCCAACCCTTACACCGTATCGCCGGCTAGGCGGCGTAGTGCGGCGTAATCAAGGATCTGCACCAGCTGCAGTTGCGGTAGCGCGATCAACTGCTGCTGCCGCAGTTTGGTGAAGGTACGGCTCACCGTTTCCACGGTCAGCCCCAGATGGTCGGCAATATCGCCGCGGCTCATCGGCAGCGCCACGGTGTCGCCGCTGGCGCCGGGCTGGATGGAGCGAGCGGCCAGCCGCAGCAGGAAATGCGCCAGCCGTTCGCTCGGTTGCAGGCGTGCCAGCAGCAGGCCGGTGTCCTGCGCTGCAGCCAGCTCCATGCTGGCACGTTGCAGCAGCTTGCGTTCCAGCTGCGGGTAGCGCTCGCGTAGCTGGCGCATTTGCGCCATCGGCGTGCGGCACACCCGGCTGTCGACAATGGCTTCGATATCGTGGCGGTGCTGCGCGGTTTCGGTGAGCCCGACGTAGTCGCCGGGCAGCACGAAGCCGGTGATCTGGCGGCGCCCGTCGGCCAGCGTGCGCACCATGCGCAACGCACCGGAGGTCACGGTATAGACGTTGTGCCGGGTCTCGCCCGCACGCACCAGGGTGCTGCCGGGCGCGTAGGCCGCCGCGTGGGTGACCTGGTCCAGCGCGTCCATCTCCTGCGCCGACAGCGCCGCACAAATGGCCCGGCCGCGCACGGCGCAAAGGGCGCAATCTGAGTTGGGCGTGCCACTGGCGGATGCCGTGCTGGGCGCCGGGCAGGTCGCGCTGGGGTCGGAAAGCTGCCGGTACATGGGCCATGCACTGCTGGGACGCATTGAATGATACGCCATGCGGTCAGCGCGGCCGCCCAGCCGGTAGAATTGTGCGTTCGCCACATTGTCCTGCAGGAGTTTCGCTCGTGATCAAGCCCCGTACGCCGCCCGGCATCATGGAATTGCTGCCGCGCGAGCAGATCGCGTTCCAGCGCATGCTGGACGTCATCCGCCGCAACTACGAGCGGTTCGGGTTCCTGCCGGTCGAGACCCCGGTGTTCGAGCTGTCGGATGTGCTGCTGACCAAATCCGGCGGCGAAACCGAGCGCCAGGTGTATTTCGTGCAGTCCACCGGCGCGCTGGCCAATGCTGCTGCGGCAGCCGATGCGGGCGCCGAGAACGGTGGCCTGCCCGAGCTCGCGCTGCGCTTCGACCTGACCGTGCCGCTGGCGCGCTACGTCGCCGAGCATGAGCACGAGCTGAGCTTCCCGTTCCGGCGCTACCAGATGCAGCGCGTGTATCGCGGCGAACGTGCGCAACGCGGGCGCTTCCGTGAGTTCTACCAGTGCGATATCGACGTCATTGGCAAGGATGCGCTGAGCATCCGCTACGACGCCGAAGTGCTGGCGGTGATCCATGCGGTGTTCGCCGAGCTGGGCATCGGCGATTTCAAGGTGCAGTTGAATAACCGCAAGCTGCTGCGCGGCTTCTTCGAAAGCCTGGGCGTGGCTGAGGGCGAGTTGCAGCTTGCCGTGCTGCGCGAAGTCGACAAGATCGACAAGCGTGGCGCCGATTACGTGCGCGACACGCTGGTGGGCGAGGGCTTCGGCATCGCCGCCGAGCAGGTGGCCAAGATCCTCGCCTTCGTGGCGGTGCGCTCTGACGGGCATGCCGATGCGCTGGCGCAGTTGCAGGCGCTGGAAGCCTCGGTCGGGGCCAGCGCGACGCTGGGCGAGGGCATCGCCGAGTTGCGCGAAGTACTGGAGCTGGTCAAGGCGCTAGGCGTGCCGGAGAGCGCGTACTGCCTGAATTTCTCCATCGCGCGCGGGCTGGACTATTACACCGGCACCGTCTACGAAACCACGCTGATCGACCACCCGCAGATCGGCTCAATCTGTTCGGGCGGCCGTTACGAGAGCCTGGCCAGCCACTACACCAAGTCCAAGCTGCCGGGCGTGGGCATTTCGATCGGCCTGACCCGCCTGTTCTGGCAGCTGCGCGAGGCCGGCCTGATCCAGGGCATCGCCGAAAGCAGCGTGCAGGCGATGGTGGCGCTGATGGACGAGACCCGCCTGGACGACGCGCTGGATATCGCGCGCCGGCTGCGCATCGGTGGCATCAACACCGAGGTGCAGATGGAGCCGAAGAAGGTCGGCAAGCAGTTCCAGTATGCGGCTCGTGCCGGCATCCGCTTCGTGGTGCTGGCCGGCGACGACGAACTGGCACGCGGCGAGGTGGCGGTGAAAGACCTGGTGCGAGAGCAGCAGTTCGACGTCGCCCGCGATGAGCTGGCCAGCACCTTGCAGGTGGAACTGGAACAGGCCAGGGCAATGCTGGTGGATGGCGGCGTCCAGGGCGACTGATATCGTCAGTTTGAAGACGTCACAGGCTTGGTGACCATTTCGCCGGCGACCCACGTGCCGTAGCGCAGAACGCGCCCACTGACATCAGATGTCAGTGGGCGTTTTCGTAACAGGCAGGTGGGCGAGCAGTTTCTTCATGAATGCTTCGATGCGGTCGACTTGTCCCGAGGCCGGTGTTTGCGTTAATGTACTAACACGCTATTACATTGACGCAATGAAACAACGACCCGCCCCCCGCGAGAACACCGACATTGCGGCATCTCTGACGATGCTGGCCGACGCGCTGGCATGCCTGCGCGCGCCCGAGGCGGTCGAAGCGTTTCTGCGTGACCTCTGCACGCCTGCCGAGCTGGAAGCCATGGCCGACCGCTGGCGGGTGGTGCCGCTGCTGGTCAAGGGCGTGCCGTATCGCGAAATCCATGAGCTGACCCAGGTCAGCGTCACCACCATCGGGCGCGTTGCGCGCACCCTGGACCACGGTGCCGGCGGCTATGCCGCGGCCTTGCGCGAGCAGTCTTCGCGCCCTGACGCCTCCCACTGAGAGAACGAGATGAGTGCTTCCACGGCAGCGCCGGCACGTGACCGGCTGCGTATCGCCATCCAGAAGAGCGGCCGCCTGGCCGAGCCGGCGCGCAGCCTGCTGGCCGCCTGCGGGCTGAGCTGGCGGCAGAGCCGCGACAAGCTGTTCTGCTACGGCGAATCGTTGCCGGTGGACCTGCTGCTGGTGCGCGACGACGACATCCCCGGCCTGATCGCCGATGGCGTCTGCGACCTGGGCATCGTTGGCCAGAACGAACTGGAAGAGCAGGCCGCCGAGCGTCGCCGCAACGGCTTGCCGGCCGCCTATCACGCCGTGCGTGGAGTCGGCTTCGGCCAGTGCCGCCTGATGCTCGCCGTGCCGGAAGAATGGGACTGGCACGGCGTGGCGCAACTGGCGGGCAAGCGTATCGCCACCAGCTACCCGGCGATCCTGGCCGATTGGCTGGAGCGGCAGGGCATCGACGCGACGGTGGTGGAGTTGTCCGGTTCGGTGGAAATCGCACCGCGCCTGGGCACTGCCGATCTGATCTGCGATCTGGTCTCCAGCGGCGCCACCCTGGCCGCCAACCAGCTCAAGCCGGTCGAGCTGGTGATGGAAAGCGAAGCGGTGCTGGCCGGCGCAGTGCGCGAGCCGGCCGATGCGCGCGCCGGCCTGCTGGCAATGCTGCTGCGGCGCATGGACGGCGTACTCAAATTGCGCGACAGCAAGCTGCTGATGTTCCGCGCCGAGCAGACCAATGTCGATGCGCTGCGCCGCCTGCTGCCTGACGCCGACCCGCTGGTGCAGTTGCCCGACGATGGCAACGGCGCGCTGCGCTTGCAGACCATGTGCCATGGCGCGGTGACCTGGCAGCGCCTGGAAGAACTCGAACGCGCAGGTGCGCAAGGCTTGATGGTGTTGACGGTGGAGCGCTCGCTGGCATGAAGATTCTCGATTGGTCCCAACTCGACGGTGCCGCGCGAACCGATGCACTGACTCGCCCGGTACAGACCGTGGCCACGCAGACGCGCGACGCAGTGGCTGCATTGATTGCCGATGTGCGTGCACGCGGCGATGCCGCCTTGCGCGAGATCACCGCGCGTTTCGATGGCGTATCGCTGGAGAGCTTCGCCGTGAGCGAAGCCGACTTCGCTGCCGCCGAAGCGGCCGTGGCGCCGGAGCTGCGCCAGGCCATGCAAGATGCGGTCGCACGCATCGACGCCTTCCACCGCGCCGGCATGAGCGAGGGCTATGCGGTGGAAACCGCGCCCGGCGTGGTGTGCGAAAAGATCGTGCGGCCGATCGGACGTGTGGGTCTGTACGTGCCGGCAGGCAGCGCGCCGTTGCCATCAACCGCCTTGATGCTGGGTGTGCCGGCGCGTCTGGCCGGATGCCGCGAGGTGGTGTTGTGCACGCCGCCGCGCAAGGACGGCAGCGTGGACCCGGCGGTGCTGGTGGCCGCGCAACTCACCGGCGTGCGCCGCGTGTTCAAGCTCGGTGGCGCGCAGGCGATCGCGGCGATGGCGTATGGCACCGAGTCGGTACCCAGTTGCGACAAGCTGTTCGGCCCGGGCAATAGCTATGTCACCGAAGCCAAGCAGCAGGTGGCCCAGTCCGGAGCGGCGGCGATCGACATGCCGGCCGGCCCCTCGGAGGTCTTGGTGATCGCCGATGCGGGCGCGCAGCCGGCCTTCGTGGCTGCTGATCTGTTGTCGCAGGCCGAACACGGGCCCGATTCGCAGGTGCTGTTGCTGTCCGACAGCGACGGGTTGATCGATGCGGTGCAAGTACAGCTGGAAGTTCAGCTTGCGCAACTGTCGCGTGCCGACATCGCGCGCCAGGCGCTGGCGCAATCGCGGATGATCAAGGTGCAGGCGCTGGATGAGGCGTTTGCGATCAGTAATCGCTATGCGCCGGAGCACCTGATTCTTGCGCTGCGCGAACCGCGCGCGTGGCTGGCGCAAGTCGAAGCGGCCGGTTCGGTGTTTCTTGGCGATTACACGCCCGAAGCGCTTGGCGACTACTGCAGCGGCACCAATCATGTGCTGCCGACCAGCGGTGCGGCGCGCGCCTACAGCGGGGTGAGTGTGGCCAGCTTCCAGAATATGGTCAGCGTGCAGGCAGCCAGCAAGGCCGGCATCGACGGCATCGGTCAATGCGCATTGATCCTTGCCCGCGCTGAGGGGCTGGATGCGCATGCCAACGCGGTGGCGCTGCGCATGGGAGTGGCGGCATGAGCGCGTCGTCGATTCTGGATCTGGTACGCGAAGATCTGCGTGCATTTGCGGGCTATTCGTCGGCGCGCACCAGTGCGTTGCAGGGCGATGTGTGGCTCAACGCCAACGAGTCCGCGTGGGCGAATCCCGCCGATCCCGACGCCAGCACGCGGCGCTATCCCGACCCGCAACCCAGGGGCCTGCGCAGCGCGCTTGCGGCGCTGTACGGTTGCGCGCCGGAGCAGCTGTTGATCGGCCGCGGCAGCGACGAGGCGATCGATCTGCTGGTACGCGGCCTGTGCGTGCCAGAGCGCGATGCAGTGCTGGTGACGCCGCCGGTATTCGGCATGTACGCGGTGTGCGCGCGGTTGCAGAACGCACCGTTGGTGGACGTGCCGCTGGTCGATGGGCCAGATGGTTTCCATGCAGATATCCCTGCAATAGTGGCGAGGGCATTGGCCTCGAACGCCAAGCTGGTGTTTCTGTGTTCGCCATCCAATCCCGCTGGTTCGGCCATTGCGCTAGACCAGATCGAACAAGCGCTGCAGGCCTTGCAAGGCAAGGCGCTGGTGGTGGTGGACGAGGCCTATGGCGAATTTTCCGATGTGCCTTCGGCGGTCGGTCTGCTCGGGCGTTACGACAATCTCGCGGTGTTGCGTACGCTTTCCAAGGCGCATGCGCTGGCGGCGGCGCGTATCGGCACACTGATCGCCAATGCCGAGTTGATTGCCCTGCTGCGCCGCTGCCAAGCGCCGTACCCGGTGCCCACACCATGTGCAGCCATGGCCGAGCAGGCCTTGTCTGCGCCGGCGCTGGAGGTGACCCGCCGGCGTATCGCCGAGGTGCGCAGTGAGCGCGAGCGCGTGCACGAGGCGCTCGCGCAGCTGGCCGGTGTGCGGCAGGTCTATCCCTCGCAAGGCAACTTCTTGTTGGTGCGTTTCGATGATGCCGAGGCGGCGTTCCAGGCGTTGCTCGATGCCGGTGTGGTGGTGCGTGATCAACGCGCAGTGCCGCGCCTGGCCGACGCGCTGCGCATCACGCTGGGCACGCACGAACAGAACCAACGCGTGCTGAGCGCGCTGCAACGCACGCAGGAGGCCGCCGCATGACCCCGATTCTTTTTGTCGACCGCGACGGCACGCTGATCACCGAGCCGGCCGACTACCAGATCGACGCGTACGAGAAACTGCGCTTTGTCGATCACGTGATTCCGGCGATGCTCAAGCTGCGCGATGCCGGCTATCAGTTCGTCATTGTCAGCAACCAGGATGGGCTGGGCAGCGAGAGCTACCCACGCGCGTCCTTCGACGGCCCGAACAACCTGATGCTGCAGATCTTCGCCAGCCAGGGCATCGAATTCCGCGACGTGCTGATCGATTGCAGCTGGCCTGCCGACAATGCGCCCACGCGCAAGCCCGGTATCGGCCTGATGGTGCCGTATCTGCAGGACCGCAGCATCGATTGGGCGCGCTCGGCGATGGTGGGCGACCGCATCACCGACATCCAGTTCGCGCACAACCTCAACATTCGCGGGTTTCAGCTGCGCACCGACGAGTTCGGCGGCGAGTGGGACTGGCCCGGCATCGCCCATGAACTGGCCGACGCACCGCGTCGCGCGGTGGTCCAGCGCAACACCAAGGAAACCAGGATTCGCGTCGAACTGGATCTGGATCGCGTGGCCGAACCGAAGACCGCCACCGGTCTGCCGTTCTTCGACCACATGCTGGAACAAATCGGCAAGCACGGCGGTTTTGCGCTGGAGATCCGGGCCGAAGGCGATCTGCATATCGATGAGCACCACACCATCGAAGACACCGGCCTTGCGCTGGGTCAGGCGCTACGTGAAGCGCTGGGCGACAAGCGTGGCATCGGCCGCTATGGCTTCGATCCGGAAAGCAGCCCCTGGCGCGTCGCCGGCGACAAGGCGCAGCATGGCTTCACGTTGCCGATGGACGAAACCATCGCAAGCGCGGCGCTGGATTTCAGCGGCCGGCCGTATTTCGTTTTCGACGGCGAGTTCAAGCGCGAGCGCGTCGGCGACATGCCGACCGAGCTGGTGCCGCATTTTTTCCGCTCGATCTGCGATGCGTCCGGCTTGAATCTGCATCTGACCGTACGCGGTGAGAACGATCACCACAAGGTGGAAGCCTGCTTCAAGGCCCTGGCGCGTGCATTACGCCAGGCAATCCGCCGCGAAGGCACCGCGTTGCCGACCACCAAGGGTGCGCTATGACCGATGTTGCGTTGATCGATGCCGGTGGCGCCAACCTGGGCTCGGTACGCTATGCATTGGAGCGCTTGGGCGTGGACGCACGCGTGGTGCGCGATGCGGCAGGTCTGCACGGCGCACAGCGCGTGATCCTGCCCGGCGTCGGTGCTGCGCCAGAAGCGATGTCGCGTCTGCGCACGCAGGGCTTGGTCCAGCCGTTGCGCGCGCTGCAGGTGCCGTTGATCGGTATCTGCCTGGGGATGCAACTGCTGTTCGAACATTCCGAAGAAGGCGATGTCGAGTGCCTGGGCCTGCTGCCGGGCATCGTACGGCATATGACGCCGGCACTCGGTATCCGTGTGCCGCACATGGGCTGGAACCAGCTGGTGCCGATGCGCGAATCCGCGTTGCTGGCCGGTCTGCCCGAGCGCGCCAGTGCGTATTTCGTGCATGGTTACGCTGCGCCGGTGACCGCCGACACCGTGGCCGCCTGCGATCACGGCGGGTTGTTCACCGCCGTCGTGCAGAACGGGCTGCGCTGTGGCGCGCAATTTCACCCTGAGCGTTCGGCCGAGACCGGTGCACGCATCCTGCGCAATTTTCTTGAGATGAGCTTCCCATGAGTTTCACCGTTTACCCGGCGCTGGATATCCGCAACGGCCGCGTGGTGCGCCTGCTGCAAGGTGATTACGCGCGCGAGACGCAGTACGGCGACGACGTGCTGCCGCGTGCGCAGGCGTTCGCCGATGCCGGTGCGCAGTGGATGCATCTGGTCGATCTGGATGCCGCCAAGGCGGGCGGCTACACCTTGGCCGGCACGCTCGGCGAGATCGCGCGTGCCACCGGCTTGCGCGTGCAGACCGGCGGCGGTGTGCGCTCGCGCGAGGATGTGGCGCGCATCCTCGATGCCGGCGCCGCACGCGTGGTGATCGGCTCGTTGGCAGTGCGCAATAGCGAGATGGTGGTTGGCTGGCTGCAGGAATTCGGTGCCGACCGCCTGACCATTGCACTGGATACGCGCCAGGATGCCAATGGCATCTGGCAGTTGCCGGTGCACGGCTGGACCGAAACTGCAGACGCTACGCTGGATCAATTGGCCGCGCGCTACGCGCAGGCCGGGCTGCAGCATCTGCTGTGCACCGACATCGCGCGCGACGGCATGCTGTCCGGCCCCAATATGGCGCTGTATGCGCATCTGCGCGCGCTGACGCCGCAGTTGCAGGTGCAGGTCTCCGGTGGCGCGCGCAATCTTGCCGATGTCGCCGCGGCCAAGGCCGCAGGCTGTGCCGGCATCGTGCTCGGCAAGGCGCTGCTCGAAGGGCATCTGGATCTCGAAGAGGCACTGGCATGCTGAGCCGTCGCATCATTCCGTGCCTGGACGTGCGCGATGGCCGCGTGGTCAAGGGCGTCAAGTTCCGCGACCACATCGACATGGGCGACATTGTCGCGCTGGCCTTGCGCTACCGTGCGCAGGGCGCCGACGAACTGGTGTTCTACGACATCGGTGCCAGCCCGGAAGGGCGTTCGGTCGACTACACCTGGGTCGAGCGGGTGGCACGGCTGATCGATATTCCGTTCTGCGTGGCCGGAGGTATCGGCGATGTGGAAACGGCCCGAGCGGTATTGCATGCCGGCGCCGACAAGATTTCCATCAACTCGCCCGCGTTAGGGCGCCCGCAATTGATTTCTGAACTGGCCGATGCCTTTGGTGTGCAATGTGTCGTGGTCGGCATCGATTCGATTCGTGAGGAAGATGGTCAATGGCGCGTGCGCCGCTACACCGGTGATCCGAGCAAGACCCAGGCGTTGCCGATGCGTACGCTGGACTGGGTGGCCGAAGCGCAGCGGCTCGGCGCGGGCGAGATCGTGCTCAATTGCATGGATAGCGACGGCGTGCGCCGCGGGTACGATATCGCCCAACTGCGCCAGGTGCGTGCGTTGTGCCGGGTGCCTCTGATCGCTTCCGGCGGTGCAGGCGAGATGCAGCACTTTGCCGACGTCTTCGACCAGGCCGATGTGGATGGCGCACTGGCCGCCAGCGTGTTTCACAGCGGCGCGATTCCGATCCCGGAACTCAAGCGATTCTTGCGCGCGCAACAGATCGAGGTACGCGATGGGCAGTAACGAAGTGGCGACGGGCGACGCGCTCGCAACCCTGGATTGGAGCAAGGGCGATGGCCTGTTGCCGGTGATCGTGCAGGACGCCGACAACCTGCGCGTGCTGATGCTGGGCTACATGAATGCCGAAGCGTTGGCCGTCACCCGGCAGCGCGGTGACGTCACGTTCTTCAGCCGCAGCAAGCAGCGCTTGTGGACCAAGGGCGAGAGTTCGGGAAACGTGTTGCGCGTGGTGTCGATCCAGACCGACTGCGACACTGACACATTGCTGGTGCAGGCGCGCCCGCATGGTCCGACCTGTCACCTGGGCCGCACCAGCTGTTTCCCGTCTGCGCCAGGGCAATTCCTGGGTAGCCTGGATGCCTTGGTGGCCGAGCGCGAGCGCGAGCGGCCGCACGGTAGCTACACCACCAAACTGTTCGAACAAGGCATCCGCCGCATCGCGCAGAAGGTGGGCGAGGAGGGCGTGGAAACCGCGCTGGCCGGCGTGGTGCAGGACGATGACGCGTTGCTCGGCGAATCGGCCGATCTGCTCTATCACCTGATCGTGCTGCTGCGCGCACGTGGGCTGGGCCTTGGCGATGCGGTGGCGTTGCTGGAATCGCGGCATCAATAACGCAGCCGCTTAGCAACGCGCCCGGGCGCAACGGTCGTTATTGGGAACGCCCGTAGCGTCCGGGTGCGCTCCTACGGATATGCGGTCATGCCTTCCAACCTGCGTACTCGCGCTGTGCGCCTGGCGATGGCATGTACAATTTCCGCGGATCTTCGCGCGGGAAAACGCATGCAACCTCGCTTCGCTTTGTTGGCACTGGGCTTGCTCGCGGGAAGCGCATACGCGCGCGACACCGCAGTCGATGGCATCGTCTACGAAGAACGCGACGGGCGCGCCGGCCGCAGCGCCGATGAGCCGGGGGTGGCCGATGTGGCGGTTTCCAATGGCGAGCAGATCGTGCGTACCGATGCGCAGGGCCGCTACCGCCTGCCGGTACGCGACGGGCAGACGGTATTCGTGATCAAGCCTGGCGACCGCCGCTTTTTGCCCGCCGCCGATGGCCTGCCTGCATTCTGGCGCCACTACGCACCGCGTGGCTCGGCCAAGCATCAATACGGCGGTGTCGCCGCGACCGGCCGCAACACGCACAACTGGGATTTCGCGCTGACGCCACGCGCAGACACCGCGGCCGATGGCTTCCAGATGCTGGTGTTTGCCGACAGCCAGACCGCCAGCCTTGCCGACGTTGGCTACTACCAGCGCGACATCGTGGAACCGATCATCGGCAAGACCACCGCCAGGCTGGGCACTACGCTGGGTGACATCGTCAGCGACGATCTGAGCTTGTATCCGGCCTTGAACAAGGTCACCACGCAGCTGGGCGTGCCGTGGTTCCATGTGCCGGGCAACCACGATCTCAACCTGGACGCGCACGACGATGCGCAGTCGCTCGACAGCTGGCACGCAGTCTACGGCCCGGACACCTATGCGGTGGAAGAAGCCAATGCCAGCTTCGTGTTCCTGGACGATGTGATCTATACGCCGGGCGGCAGGCAGGCCTACATCGGTGGCCTGCGCGACGATCAATTCGCGTTCCTGCAGAAATACCTGGCGCAGCTACCACGCGACCGGCTATTGGTGCTGGGCATGCATATCCACCTGTTCGATGCAGTGCCGGGGCAGGAAACCTTTCGGCATGCCGATCGCCGCCGCCTGTTCGCATTGCTGAAAGAATTTCCGCATGTGTTGGTGCTCAGTGGTCATAGCCACACCCAGCGCCAGGTGGATCACGGTGCCGACGAGGGCTGGCAGGGTGCACGACCGCTGCACGAATACAACGTGGGTGCGGCCTGCGGTGCATTCTGGTCGGGCGCCAAGGATGCCGAAGGCATTCCCGATGCGACGATGAGCGATGGCACTCCCAATGGCTATGCAGTGCTGCAGATTGCGCCCAGCGGTAGCTACACGCTGGCTTATCACGCTGCGCGCGCGGCCGACGATGCGCAATTGCTGCTGCACGCGCCCAAGGTACTGCGCAAGGGCGCGTATGCGGCGTGGGGCGTCTACGCCAATGTTTTCATGGGCCAGGACGACACCGTCGTCGAGATGCGCATCGATAACGGCCCATGGCAGCCGATGAAGCGTGTAGAGCGTGGCGATCCGCGTGTGCTGGCAGAGAATGTGCGTGATGATGCGGCCGACGCGTTGCGCGGTTACGACCGCTCGCCGGAGGCCACGCCGTCCACGCATCTCTGGCGCGGTGCATTGCCGACCACCCTGGCGGTGGGCGAACACACCGTCCAGGTGCGCGCAAACCTACCCACCGGGCAGTACAACGCCAGCACCGTGTATCGCCTGCAAACTGCTGAGCCCTGAGGCGGTTAACGATGTCGGTCGTCTGACGCCGGCCTTCTCGCACCGGGAGAAGGTGCTCACAGGGATGGATGAGGGTGCACACAGTGCCTGACATCGCCCAATACTGGGGTTGGGGTATCTGGCGCCAAGAAAATCTAGATCGCCCCAAGCGATTGCTGGTGACGTTGTGTAGCGGCTCTTGAGCAACGATACGGAACCATGTCGTCGTGATCTCGGCACGGACAGAAGCGCGGCTGCGATAGCGCGACGGTCAAGCATGTGTCAGCTGCGCAGCAGTCTCCTGATCGCCACAAACACAAACGCCTCCACAAGGGAGGCGTTTTGGGATCCGGGCTGGCAGGCGTTGGCGCGCTGGCGAAGATCGGTGCTGGCTGGCGGTGGCTGGCTGGCCGGGCGAGTGTAGCGAGGCCCGGTTGGTGCTGACGAAATGAGAATTAGTCTCAGCACCCGCTCTGGGTTATCGATTGGATGCTGCAGGTGTAGCTGGGAGCGTGCTTGAGGGCTTTGCGGTTGCCGGGGTATTCGAACGTGGCACGTCACTCACCGGCGCAGCGTCCGCTGAGTCGGTTGAATCCACGCCCTGGTCCGACGCGGCATCCATCTCCACCGGCGGATACGGATACGCCACCGCCGGCCCCAGATGCACGCCCGCACGCCAACGCGCCAGCACTGGCGCGATGCGCTTGCCCAGCGATTGCTGCGGCAACGAGGGGAGCTCGCCTTCCTGCTTCTCGCGTGCGGTGATGGCGGCCTTGGCAATGTCGAATGCGGCCAGCGGGTCGTCGCTCTGGTTCATCGCATCGATCAACCATGCCTGCCCGAAATAGGTGGCGTTGGAGGTATTGCCGCAGCCGAACGAGGGCCGGTCGGCACGCGCAGCGGTGAGGATCAGCGTTTGCGGCGAACGCAGTGCGGGAATGAAACCTCCCGAATAGCAGGCCGACAGCACGATGATGCGATTGTCGATGCCGGCATCGTCCAGCGCCTGACGCAGATCCTGCGGGCTGATGAAATCCTCTTCCTTGTCGTCGACCTGCACGTACAGGCTGTGATCTTCGGTACCGTGGGTGGTGACGAACAGCAACAGCGCGTCTTCCTTGCGATCCATGCGCTTGCCGATCGCGGCCAGCGTGTCGTAGAGATTGTCGTAGGTTGCCAGCGGAGCGTATGGATGCTCGCCCAGATTGTCCGGGTTGTTGACCAGCGTGACCACGCGCCCGCGCGCATCGAAGCGTTGCTCGAACAGCTGTTTGAGGTAGAGCGTCTCGTTGCGGAAGACATCGTCGCTGGCATCGCCGGCAAAACCGACTACGTACAGATCGGTGACGCCGGGGCGCTGCGGTTGCAACGCTTTCAATGCGTGCGCCAGAGCGGCCTGATCGACCGGATCGCCTGCATCGTGGCTCTCGGCAGGCTGGGCCTGCAGCGCAGCACCAGCGTCCGGATGGCAGCCGGCCATCAACGCCACCACGACGATCAGCGTGGAAAGTCGTCGCCATACTGCATGTGGTGCGAAAGGGGAAGGCAGCGACATGGCGCGCGCAGAAGTCCAGGAAAGACGGGTGGGGTGGCCGAGCGCGGTGCCCGCAGTGCAGGCCATTATCCCGTCAGATAGCTGCATGCGGCGCGTCGCAGCCGGAGCATATCAGCGGCCTGCGCGGCGCCAACCACCGATTGCGCTCAAACGGCAACGAGCGCAATCGGCTTGCAGATCGTGCTTACAGCACCAACTGGCTAAAACTCTCCACGCGCTGGTGACTGCCGACATCGTCGGCCGAACGCGGCGTGGGATAGTCCTCCCGGCGGTCCAGAAGCGCGGTGCGCATGCCGGCACGTTTGGCGGCATCGAGCTCTTCGATCACATCCGACAGGAACAGGATCTCCGGTCCCGGCACGCCAATGCGCTCGGCGATGCGGCGGTAGCTGGCGCTTTCGCGCTTGGGGCCGACTTCGGTGTCGAACCAGTCGGTGATCAGTCCGCTCAGGTCGCCCGCGTCGCTGTGCGCGAAGAACAGTTTCTGCGCCGGCACCGAGCCGGACGAATACACATACAGCGGAATGCCCGCCGCGTGCCAGGCTTTCAACTGGATCGCCGCATCGGCGTAGATATGTGCAGTGAAGTCGGCCGTCTTGTAACCGTCGCCCCAAATCAGGCCCTCCAAGGCCTTGAGCGCGGTGTGCTTGCGGTCCTCGTCGATCCAGGTCTGCAGCGTGGTGATCAGCACCTCGTCCGGCACGTCCTCGCCGATTTCATCGGCCACCTGGTTGAGCCAATGGCGCACCTGCGGATGATTGCCGTGTTCGCGCACGTAGGCCGGCATGGCGCGGCGCGCATACGGGAACAAGACGTCCTTGACGAACGAAATGCTGCTGGTCGTACCTTCGATATCGGTGAGGATCGCTTGCGGTCGTGTCATCGTCAGCTGGCCTTGTGAGGTTTCTCGGGGGCGTAGCGGGGGAATTGTTTGGCGATTTCGGTGCCGGTGAAATGTCCGACCCAGCCGTCCGGCTCGGTGAAGAAGCGGATCGCCACAAAGTGCGGTTCCGGCCCCATGTCGAACCAGTGCAGGGTGCCGTCAGGCACGGCAATCAGGTCGTCCTTGACGCATTCGATCTCATAAACCTTGGCATCGACGTGCAGCGTAAACAGGCCTGAGCCGGCGACGAAGAACCGCACCTCGTCTTCCTTGTGGAAGTGCTCGTCCAGAAACTTGGCGCGCATTTCTTCGCGCTTGGGGTTATCCGGCGCGATGCTGACCACGTCCACGGTCTTGAAGCCGCGCTCGGCACTGATGCGATCGATATCGGCACGGTAGGCGTCCATCACCTGCTCGGGCGTGGCGCCCGGTTCGACCGGCGCGCTGGCATGCCAGCGTTCGAAGGTCACGCCAATCTTCTGCAACTGAGCGGCGATCGCATCGCCGTCGCGGCTATCGAACTCGGGAGTGGCGGGATTGGTGTCGGCAAAGATACGCAGTCGGCTCATGGCGGTCTGGCTCACGAATGGGGGACGGACAGTACTCAGCGCGTGCCGCGCAGTTTCAGCAGTTCGAGTTCGCAATGCAGCAGGAATTCGAACGCTTCCAGGTGACGACGTGCCTCGGCCATGTTGCGGCCCCAGGCATACAGGCCGTGTCCTTCGATGAGATACCCCCACATGCTCTGTTTGTCCAGCAAGGCATCGACCTGCGCGGCCAGCACCTGCATGTCCTGGGTATTGGCGAACACCGGCACTTCCACTGCGGTTTCGTGGGTGGTGTTGCCATCGAAGGCCTTGAGCAATTCGTAGCCTTCGAGCCGAATCACACCGCTGCCTGCATACAGGCGGGAGGCAATCGTCTGCACCGGCGAGTGCGTATGCAGCACGCAACCGATCTCCGGGAACCGGCGATACAGCTGGGTGTGCAGCAGGGTTTCGGCAGACGGGCGCAACGGGCGCCCGACGGCCAGGCCATCGAAGTCCACCACCATGATGTCTTCTTCGACCAGGCGACCCTTGTCGCGGCCGGAGACGGTGATGGCCGCGTGCTGTTCGTCCAGACGGTGGGAGAAATTGCTGCTGGTCGCAGGCGTCCAGCCGGCATGGGCCAGCTCGCGGATATTGGCGATCAGCAGGTGCGCCAGCTCGTGCAGACGCGTGGTGCTGTAGGGCAGGGGGGCAGTGGTCGCATTCATGGACCTATTCTACTGCGCCCCCGGTGCATGGGCAGGTGCAGCGCAGCAGGCATCGTCCTGCCGCGCCAGACGCCCGATCATGCGTGGGCTCAGCGGCCGTCGCGCAGACGGCTGTGGCGATACCCATAGCCGAAGTAGATCACCAGCCCGACCAGCGTCCACAGGCCCATCAGCATCCAGTTGTGCAGCGTCATCGCCGACAGCAGCGCAAGGCAGCTCAACACGCCGGCGCTGCAGATCAGCCAGGCAGCCGGCATGCGGAACGGACGCGGCAGTTCCGGGTGCGTGCGACGCAGGATCAGCACGCCGGCGCAGACCGCCGCGAAGGCGATCAGGGTGCCCATCGACGTCAATTCGCCCAGCACATCCAGCGGGAACACCGCTGCCAGCAGTGCGATGCCGACACCGGTGATGACGGTATTGACATGCGGGGTGCGGTACTTGGGGTGGATGCGGGTGAAGATCGAGGGCAGCAGGCCATCGCGCGCAATGATCATGAAGATGCGCGGCTGCCCGATGATCATCACCAGCACCACCGACGACAGCCCGATCAACGCGCCCACTTCCACGACCACGCGCAACCAGGCCAGCTGCGGATGCGCCGCCACCGCGGTCACCACCGGCTCGTCGGTGCCGAGCAGGGTGTACGGCACCAAGCCGGTCATGACCGCCGCCATCGCGATGTAGAGCACGGTGCAGATCACCAGCGACAGGATCATGCCGATCGGCAGGTCGCGTTGCGGGCGATGCGATTCCTGCGCCGCCACCGACACCGCTTCGAAGCCGATATAGGCGAAGAACACCATTGCTGCGCCGCGCAGCACGCCTTCCATGCCGTACTTGCCCGGGCCTTCGTTGGCCGGGATGAACGGGTGCCAGTTGGAGGTGTCCACGTATTTCCAGCCCACCGCGATCACCAGCAGGATCAGGCCGGTCTTGAGGATCACCATGGCCATGTTCATTGCCGACGACTTGCGGATGCCGACATAGCACAGCCAGGTCAGCAGCAGCACGATCCCGGCCGCCGGCAGGTTGGCGATCGCCCCGGTGGGTTGCAATTTGCCGTCCAGCGGCGCGCTGACGAATGCGGCCGGCAGGTGGATGTCGAAATGCTCGAGCAGACTCAAGAAGTAGCCGGTCCAGCTGACCGCCACTGCCGAGGCGGACACGCCGTATTCCAGCACCAGCATCCAGCCGATGAACCACGCGGCCAGCTCGCCGAAGGTGGCATAGGTGTAGGTGTAAGCGCTGCCGGAGACCGGCACCATCGCAGCGAATTCGGCGTAGGCCATCGCACAGAACGCACAGCACACCGCTGCGAGCACGAACGAGAGCATGATCGCCGGGCCGGCATGGTCGGCCGCCGCCTGGCCGGTGATGACGAAGATGCCGCCGCCGATCACCGCGCCGATTCCCAGGGCGGTCAGCCCCCAGGGGCCAAGCGCGCGTTGCAGGCCCAGCCCGTCGGCCGCCTCATGGCTGGCGTGCGGGTGTTTGGTGGCCCAAAGTTGTTTGAACATGAAGCGGTTCCGGCTTGGCGCTACGCGCGGTCATTGAACAAGAAGACCGGCGTCGCGCGCCGGTCTTGAGAGAAACTTAGGCCCGTTTCGCGAGGCGACTGTGGTGGATGCCGTAGCCGAAGTAGATCGCCAGGCCAATCACGGTCCAGCCCACGAACACCTTCCAGTGTTCCTGGAAGGCCTGGAAGAACAGGAACAGACAGGCCAACGCGCCCAGGGGGCAGATCACCATCGCCAGCGGCACCCGGAACGGGCGCGGCAGGTCGGGCTTGGTGAAGCGCAGCACCAGCACGCCGGCGCAGACCGTGGCGAAGGCGAGCAGGGTACCCATCGAGACGAGTTCGCCCAGCACGTTCAACGGGATCACCCCGGCCAGCAGCGCGGCGACCACGCCCACGAACAGCGTGCCGACGTAAGGCGTGCGGAATTTCGGGTGCACCTTGCCGAACAGCTTGGGCATCAGCCCATCCTTGGCCATGGTGTAGAAGATGCGCGGCTGCGCCATCAGCATCACCAGCACCACCGACGACAAGCCGGCAATGGCACCGATTTCCACCGCGGTCTTGAGCCAGGTCAGTTGCGGGTGGGCTTCCAGCGCGGTGGCCACCGGCTTGGCGGTGCCGAGCTGGGTATAGGGCAGCAGGCCGGTCAGCACCGCGCAGACGATGATGTAGATGACGGTGCAGATGGCCAACGACACCAGGATGCCGATCGGCATGTTCTTCTGCGGATCCTTGGTTTCGCCGGCCGAGGTGGAAACCGCGTCGAAGCCGATGTAGGAGAAGAACACGATGGACGCGGCGCGAAACACCCCGTCCCAGCCGAACTGGCCAGGGCCGGTGTTTTCCGGGATGAAGGGGTGCCAGTTCGCCGGGTCGATATAGGAAATGCCAAAGCCCACGAACAGGCAGATCACCACGACCTTGATCGCCACCACGATTGCGTTGGCGAACGCCGACTGGGTGACGCCGACGTAGCACAGGATGCTCACCGCCGCGACGATCAGCACGGCCGGCAGGTTGACCAGATTCCCGGAGCTGACAAAGCCGTGGCCGTTCCAGGCCAGCGGCGCACCCGCCAACTCTGCGGGGAACGGCACCCCCAGGGTGCCGGTGATGAAGCTGATCAGGTAGGCAGACCAGCCGACGGCAACGCTGGACCCGGCGAACAGGTATTCCAGCACCAGACACCAGCCGATGAACCAGGCGATGCCTTCGCCGAGCGTGGCGTATGAATACGAATAGGCGCTGCCGGAGACCGGCATCATCGCGGCGAATTCGGCGTAGCACAGGCCGGCGAAGGCGCAGGCGATACCGGCGAACACGAACGACAGCATCACCGCCGGGCCGGCGTGATTGGCCGCGGCCTGGCCGGTCAGCACGAAGATGCCGGCGCCGATCACCGCGCCGATACCGAGCATGATCAGGTGCTTGGCTGTGAGGGTCCGCTGCAGCGTCGCTTCGCCTTGCAGGCTGCCTTCGACCGGTTCGCCTGCATCGACGTGGCCAGCGGGCTCGATCGGTTTGACCCTCAACAGAGACTTCAGCATTCGGTACATCCCTAAGTGGCAAAGCTTGAAGGCGCGGGCGCCCGGACGAATTGGTGCGCCGCATCCCGGTGGGACAGGCAAGCGGCCTACCTTGCCAAAGCTACACGCTCACGACAAGCGCGTACGCAGCATGAATGGCGATAATGGCCGCCTGGCCCGCACCGGGCGACCGAGAACGACAGATGGTGGATGCAACCCTGCAGCAGCAATTGGCGGCGTACCGCCTGCGTTGGCCGGAGGAGGCCGCGCTGGCCGAGCAGTTCGTGCAATTGCTGGACGATGCCACCGATCCGTTCGTGCGCGAGCGTGTCGAAGGTCATTTCACTGGCTCGGCGTGGGTGGTCAGCGCCGACGGCACATGCACCTTGCTGACCCATCACCGCAAGCTGCAGCGTTGGCTGCAGCTGGGCGGGCACGCCGATGGCGACCGCGATCTGGCGCAGGTGGCATTACGTGAAGCGGAGGAGGAATCCGGACTCGTCGGCTTGCGGCTGGCCGACGGAGAGTTGTTCGATCTGGACCGTCACTGGATTCCGGCGCGCGGGGATGTGGCGGGGCATTGGCACTTCGATGCGCGTTACGTGGTGCTGGCCGGTGCGGACGAGGCGTTCAAGGTCAGCGAAGAATCGCTGGCGCTGGCCTGGCGCCCGATCGCCGAGCTGCTTGCCGAGCCCGAGCTCGATCCATCGCTGCGGCGGATGGCGGAAAAGTGGCTGGAGAGCCGGGAGTGGTGATTCGGGATTCGGGATTGGCAGAAGCGGTGGGCCGGCGCCGATCCATTTAGCGGGCCATGTCTGCTTCCCACAGCGTGGTTGGACCGATGAACCCACCGGTTGCGGCGAACCGCTGTTACCAATGCCGAATCCCGATTCCCAAATCCCGCTCAATACAGGACCCGCGTCCGCAAGGTGCCGGTGATCTGTCCCAGCTCGTCCTTCAGCACGCCGGCAAGCTCCTCGCTGGCGCTGACATCGATGACCACATAGCCCACCTTGGGGTCGGTGCGCAGGAACTGGCCGTCGATGTTGACGTTATGGCGCGAGAACAATTCGTTGATCTGCGACAGCACGCCCGGCACGTTGCGATGGATGTGCAACAACCGCAGGCTTTCAGCGTGCTCGGGCAGGGTGACCTCCGGAAAGTTCACTGCCGACAAGGTGCTGCCATTGTCGCTATAGCGCACCAGTTTGGCGGCGACCTCGACCCCGATGTTGTCCTGCGCCTCCAGCGTGCTGCCGCCCACGTGCGGGGTCAGGATCACATTGTCGTGCGCGGTGAGCGGCGATTCGAACGCATCGCCATTGCCCTTGGGCTCGATTGGAAAGACATCCACCGCCGCGCCGCCGATGTGGCCGGAGGTGAGCGCCGCATCCAGCGCGTCGATGTCGATGACGGTGCCACGCGAGGCGTTGATGAGATGCGCCCCGGGTTTCATGCGGGCGATTTCCGGCGCGCCGATCATGTCCTTGGTCGACGGGGTTTCCGGCACGTGCAAGGTGACCACGTCCGAGCGCGCCAGCAGGTCGTCCAGGTCGATGGCCGCGCGTGCGTTGCCCAACGACAGCTTGGTTTCGATATCGTGGAAGATCACCTGCATGCCCAGCGCTTCGGCCAGCACGCCGACCTGGGTGCCGATATGCCCGTAGCCGACGATGCCCAGCACCTTGCCGCGCGTTTCGTGGCTGCCGGCGGCCGACTTGGACCAGCCGCCGCGATGGCATTGCGCGTTCTTCTGCGGAATGCCACGCAGCAACAGGATCGCTTCGGCGATGACCAGTTCGGCCACGCTGCGGGTATTGGAGTAGGGCGCGTTGAACACCGGGATGCCGGCCAGCTCGGCCGCGTCCAGGTCCACCTGGTTGGTACCGATGCAGAAGCAGCCGACTGCGATCAGGCGCTTGGCATGCGCCAGCACCTCGGCGCTCAGCTGGGTGCGTGAGCGGATGCCCACAATGTGTGCGTCGGCGATGCGGGCGATCAACTCGTCTTCCGGCAGCGATTTGGCGTGCAGTTCGATCTGCGAGTAGCCGGCGGCGCGGAACACGTCCACGGCGGTCGGGCTGATGCCTTCCAGCAACAGCACGCGGATGTCCTGCTTGGGAAACGAGGTTTTCTTCGGCGACATGGGGGAACGCAATGCAGCAATCGGGCCGGCAACTATGCCAGATGGGGTGCGCGATTGGGTGGCCGCGATGCGCTGTTCGCACCGGCGAAGCCCTTGCGGCGCAACGGTTTCAGCTGAATCCAACGCTGCGTCGGCCGTGAGTACGCCGGCTGGACGAGGCAGGCCGGCGCTGGCACGCTGTGCGGTTCCTACCGCAGCGCCGCGTGCCATGACCGATCCCCGCCTCCTTTCGTTGCAACAGGCCGTGCCTGCGTTGCGTGTGAAGACCGACCCGGCCGACCTGGAGCATTACGGGCGCGACTGGACACGCCGCTGGACGCCGAACCCACTCGCGATCGCCTTGCCGGGCTCGGTGGAGGAAGTGCAGGCGGTCGTGCGTTGGGCAAATGCGCAAGGCGTGGCGGTGGTGCCGTCGGGCGGGCGCACGGGCTTGTCCGGCGGCGCAGTGGCGGCCAACGGCGAATTGGTGTTGAGCCTGGAGCGTTTGAACAAACCGCTGGATTTCAACGCAGTGGATCGCACGCTCACCGTGCAGGCCGGCATGCCGCTGGAAGCGGTGCACAACGCCGCGCGCGAGCATGGGCTGGTGTACCCCGTAGATTTTGCGGCGCGCGGTTCGTGTTCGATCGGCGGCAATATCGCCACCAATGCCGGCGGCATCCGGGTGATCCGCTACGGCAATACGCGCGAATGGGTGGCCGGGTTGAAGGTGGTCACCGGTGGCGGCGAGTTGCTGGAACTCAACAACGCGCTGGTCAAAAATTCCAGCGGCTACGACTTCCGCCATCTGATGATCGGCTCCGAAGGCACGCTCGGCATCGTGGTCGAAGCCACGCTGCGGCTGACTGACCCGCCGCCGCCCAGCAACGTGATGTTGCTTGCGTTGCCCTCGTTCGAAGTGCTGATGCAGGTGTTTGCCGCGTTTCGCGCGCAGTTGCGCCTGGAGGCGTTCGAATTTTTCACCGATCGCGCGCTGGAACATGTGCTTGCGCATGGCGCGCAGGCGCCGTTTGCGCAGGTTCACCCGTATTACGTGGTCACCGAATTCGCCGCAGGCGATGAGGCGCAGGAGGCGGCTGCGATGGCGGCCTTCGAGACCTGCATGGAGCAGGGCTGGGTCAGCGATGGCGTGATCAGCCAGAGCGATGCACAGGCCGCGCAACTGTGGCGCCTGCGCGAGGGCATCACCGAAGCGCTGGCGCGCTACACGCCGTACAAGAACGACGTGTCGGTGCGCATCTCGGCGATGCCGGCGTTCCTGGCCGAAACCCAGGCGTTGCTGCACGATGCGTATCCGCATTTCGATGTGGTGTGGTTCGGGCACATCGGCGATGGCAACCTGCACATCAACGTGCTCAAGCCCGATGGCACCAGCCAGGCCGATTTCGTTGCGGCCTGCGATCAGGTCACCAAGTTGCTGGCGCAGGCCCTGCAGCGTTTCGACGGCAGCATTTCCGCCGAACACGGCATCGGCCTGGTCAAGAAGGCCTATCTGTGGAGCACCCGCTCTGCCGAGGAAATCGCCTTGATGCGCGGCATCAAACATGTGCTCGATCCTCATCTTTTGCTGAATCCCGGCAAGCTGTTCGAGATGCATGACGCACCTGCCAACACGCCTGCCGGTTAGTCTTCCCGCACCTTCACACGGAATCGATCAGCCCATGATGCGCTCCCTCGTGTTCTGCGCTTTGACGCTGCTGCCGCTGGCAGCGTTCGCATCCAGCCTGGCCGGTACTTCGGCAGGTGCCTCGTCGGCTGGCTCGTCCAATTCGTCCGGCAGCAGCTCCGGCGACGACAAGGTGGTGGCCGACGCCCGGGAAGATGCGGCCGGTTTTGTTGCCAGCGACGGCGTCATCCGCGGTGCGCGTCTGGAAGCGGCGTTGCTGCAGTTGCGCAGCCGTAGCGACGCGGCGCGGCTGGCCAGCGACCTGGAGCTGGCGCAGTCCATCCTGGCCCGGTGAGTCTGCGCCGGCGGTGCGGCTGGCTGCTGCTGGCCGCCTTGGTCGCACCGCAGGCGCAGGCCGAATTGTTGGTCGAGGTGGTTCGCTCGGACTTGCCTGCGGCGGAGATCGAAGCAAGCAACGCGCTGGTGCAGTCGGTCGCACGGCGATTGCCGCAGGGCTGGACGCAGCGGATGACCGCCCCGATCCAGCTGCAATGGCGCACCGATCTGCCGGCGCAGGTACACGGCCGTGCAATCGGCAATCGCATCCTGCTCGATCGCGCGCTGCTGCAGGCGTGGAGCGCGCAATCCGACGACGCACGTTCCGATCAAAACGCAGCTGCCACGCGCGCGGCGATGGCAGCGCTCATACACGAACTTGCGCATGTGTTCGATCGCGGCGCACGCAGCGCGTGGTCGCGCGATCGGCGCCTGCGCGACCTTGCCGGCTGGCAGGTGCGGCCGTGGCGGGTGGGGCGCAGCGACAATCGGTTCAGCGACCGCAGCCCGGACGAATACGAACGCCACAGCCCGGCCGAGTTCGTTGCGGTCAATTTCGAGCATTACGTGCTGGACGCCGACTACACCTGCCGGCGCCCTGCGCTGGCGGCCTGGTTTGCGCAACGCATCGGTCCGCCGCAGGGTGTTACGCCCTGCGAGACCGCGCTGCCGTACCTGCAGGCCGATAACGACGCCGGTGCGATGTCGTTGCTGACGCTGGATCCGGCACGCGTGTATGCGGTGGACTATCTGCTTGCCGAGGGTAACGAGCAGCCGATGAGCCGCTGGGGCCATAGCATGTTGCGCCTGGTGATCTGCGCACCCGGCCGTGCGCCGGGCCCCGCATGCCGGTTGGATCTGCAATACCACCGCGTGCTGTCGTTCCGCGCGTTCGTGGGCGATGTGCAGATTTCCAGCTGGCGCGGGCTCACGGGTTCGTACCCGTCGCGGCTGTTCGTGCTGCCGTTGAACCAGGTCGTGGACGAATACACCAAGGTGGAATTGCGCGCCCTGTCGTCGGTGCCGCTGGCCCTGACGCCCGACGAGGTCGCGGCCCTGCTCGAGCGCGCCGCGCAGGTGCATTGGAGTTACGACGGGCGCTATTACTTCATCGGCAACAACTGCGCGGTGGAAACCTACAAGTTGCTGCATGACGGGGTGCCGCGTCTGGCTGCAGCGAACTTGTCCTCGATCACGCCGCGCGGTCTGCGGCAACGATTGCAGCGTGCCGGCATCGCCGATCTGCAGGTGCTGGACGACCCTGCACAAGCCATCCGCCAGGGCTATTACTTCGAATCGGCGGCAGCGCATTACCAGGCCATGTTCGACGTCCTTCGGCATGGCATCGCAGTGCCGCAAACAACCGTCGCGCAGTGGCTGGAGGCCGCGCCCGAGGTGCGGGCGCAATGGTTCGATCGCGGCGGTCTGCGCGAAACTGCAGCGGCATTGTTGCTGGAGCAGGCGGCCCTGCGTCGAGAGGAATTGCTGGCGCGCGATGCGCTCAAGCGCCTGTTGCAACCGGGCATGGGCGCGCGCGACGCGGTGCAGGGACAGCTGCAAGCGCTGTTCGCGCGCCAGGCGCAACTCAGTCATCCGGCGGTGCTGTTGGGCAGCGCGGGGTATGGCTTGCCACAAGCGGACGAGCAGCAACAGCTGAGCGCGCGCGTGGCGCAGGAAAGCGCGGTGTTGGTCGATGGCTGGAAACAGCTGCAGCTGGCTGGACGCCAGCAATTGCCAGCCAACGTGCGCAATGGACTGCAGCAGGGCGAAGCGAATGTGGAGCGTTTGCGCGCGCGCCTGCGCGTGCTTGCGCGCGGTGATGCCGCCGCCGACAAAGCGCACTCGGAGGTGCGCATCCCTATGCAGGTGCAATAGCACGCGTGCCGGCCCCTCTCCCGCTGGGAGAGGGTTGGGGTGAGGGCAGGGGCAGCCCGGATTCTCCGAATTGCCTCGCCCTCATAGAGCGGGCGGCGCGCCAACTTCTCTTGGCGAGAACGGAACGGCTGCAGTCTTCAGCCGTGAGTTGTGGCGACGCTGCCACTAGCAGGAGTAATCCACCTCACTGGCACGCAGCTGTCAGATCAGCCGATGCATCTCAGCCGGCCGGTTGCAGATCCGCTTGCTTGGAATACTGGCGCAGCCATTGGCTGACATGCGCATCCTTGCGGTACTGCCGCATCAACTTGGCCAGGCGTTCCGGTGCCGGCGTGCAGAACTGTGCCACGGCGACTTCGATTTCGTGCCGGCGGTCGGCGTCATACGGCTCTTCGCCGGCGAAGTGCTCGCAGGTGTCGTAGTCGTCGACCAGTTTGCGCACATCCTCCGGCATGCCGCACAGGCCTGCCGGATGCTGCAGCCATTCGTCTTCCACCTTGGGATCGGTGCAGGCCACCGGCGCAGGCGTTGCGGTCTGCGTCGGTGTTTGTTGCACGCTGCAGGCCGCCAGCACACCCACGGCCACGACAACAGCAACGCGACGCATCAGTCGGCGCGACCGGCAAATTCGCCCGTGGTGGTGTTGACCAGCACGCGTTCGCCATTGGTGATGTACTCGGGCACCATGATTTCCATGCCGGTGTTGAGCTTGGCCGGCTTGGGCCGCTTGGTGGCGGTGCCGCCCTTCAATTCCGGCGGAGTCTCCACCACTTCCAGCGTCACCGTCTGCGGCAGTTGTACGGCCACCGGCTGGTCGTCGATCACTTGCACGTAGATGCCGGTCAGACCATCGGTGATGTAGCCGGCGTCGGTGCCGATCACGTCCGCATCCAGCGTGTACGGGGTGAAGTCTTCGTCGTCCATGAACACGAACGCTTCGCCATCCTTGTACGAGAACGTGGACTGCCGGCGCAGCAGCTCCACTTCCGGCAGGTTGTCGTCGGCATCGAAGCTGGCGTCGGTTTTCACCCCGCCCGGCACGCTGTACATGATGAAACGAAAGCGCACATTGCCGCCGCGGCCCTGCGGCGAGCTGCGTTCGATGTCGCGGATCTGGTAAATGCCGCCGTTGTATTCGACGACGTTGCCTTTCTTGATGTCGTTGGCTTTCATGGGAATCGGGAGTAGGGAATGGGAAATCGAAAAAGCCGGGGCCGGGGTGCTGAGAGCAGGGCGCCGTTACGATTCCCCATTCCCGATTCCCCAATCCCCGCTACTTGGGTGCCAACCGCACGCCGCCGTCCAGGCGAATCACTTCGCCGTTGAGGTAGCGGTTGCGCAGGATGAAGGCGACGGTGTCGGCGTACTCGTCGGGCTGGCCCAGACGCGAGGGGAACGGGATGGAGGCGGCCAGCGATTGCTGCACGGCCTCGGGCATGCCGTCGACCATCGGGGTCCAGAACACGCCCGGCGCGATCGTCATCACGCGGATACCGAAGCGCGCCAGTTCGCGTGCCATCGGCAAGGTCATGCCGACCACGCCGCCTTTGCTTGCCGCATACGCTGCCTGGCCGATCTGGCCCTCGAATGCCGCCACCGAGGCGGTATTGACGATCAGGCCGCGCTCGCCGTCATCGCCGGTGGTGTTGTGTTGCATGACATCGGCAGCGGCCTTGGCCACATTGAAGCTGCCGACCAGATTCACCAGCACGGTGTTTCGGAAGGTGGCCAACGGCATCGGCGCTTCCTTGCCCAGCACGCGACCGGCGCCCAGGATGCCGGCGCAATTCACCACCAGGTTGAGCCCGCCCAGCGCCTGTGCAGCCTGCGCCACATTGGCGGCCACCTGCGCTTCGTCAGTGACATCGGTGGCGAAGTAATGCGCGTTGCCGGCACCGAGCAGCGCCAGCGCCGACTCGGCCCTGTCGGCGTTGACATCGAACAACGCGACCTTGCCGCCGTCGGCCACCAGACGCTGTGCGACCGCCAGGCCGAGGCCGGAAACGCCGCCGGTGACGATGGCAAGAACAGAAGAGGGCTGCATGCGGTGGTTCCCTAAAATAGCGTTGGTGGCCGGTGTTGGCGGCAAACGAACGATCGGCGGAGCGGTCTGCAATTCTAGCCCAAGCCCCTGCGTGATCGCGGTGGTCGGTGATGCACGATTGCGCGGGCAGGAAAACCTCAGCCGGCGGCAGCCAACGCCTTGCCGACCTTGCTGCCGGTGTCGCGACCGAGCAGCTGCGCCAGCCAGCGGCCGGTGCGGGCCAGGGCAGGCAGGTCGATGCCGGTGGGCATGCCCAGCCCCTGCAACAGGTACACCACGTCTTCGCTGGCGACGTTGCCGCTGGCGCCCCTGGCATACGGGCAGCCGCCCGCACCGGACACGGCCGCATCGATCACGCGTACGCCTTGCTCCAGGCATGCGGCGATATTGGCCAGCGCCTGCCCATAGGTATCGTGGAAATGCACCGCCAATGCCTGCATCGGCACCGCCTGCGCCACCGCGGCCAGCATCTGACGCGCCTTGACCGGCGTGCCTACGCCAATGGTGTCGCCCAGCGAGATTTCATAGCAGCCGAGTGCGTGCAGACGTTGCGCCACATCGACCACATCGGCCACCGGCACTTCGCCCTGGTACGGGCAGCCCAGCACGGTGGAGACGTAGCCGCGCACGCGCACACCATCGAGCGCGGCCTGCTGCAGGATCGGCCGAAAGCGTTCGATCGATTCGTCGATGCCGGCGTTGGTATTGGTGCGATTAAACGCCTCCGACGCCGCGGTGAAGACCGCCACTTCCTGCGCCCCGGCCGCGCGTGCGCGTTCGTAGCCCTGCAGGTTGGGCACCAGCACCGGATATGCGATGCCCGGCACCTGCGCGATGCCGGCAAACACCTCGGCGGCGTCGGCCAGCTGCGGTACCCAGCGCGGGCTGACGAAGCTGGTCGCTTCGATCGTGCGCAGCCCGGTGGCCGAGAGTTGATCGATCAACGCGATCTTGTCGGCAGTGGCGATCGGCTGCGCTTCGTTTTGCAGGCCATCGCGTGGGCCAACTTCGACAATGCGGACGAAGTCGCTCATGCGCTCACATCGCAGCGCGCATGACGTCGTGCAGGCATCGCCGCAACTGCGTGCGTGGTGGCGGCCGAATGCGTGGACAAGGAAACCAGGGACATCGGAAAGAGACTCATGCGGGGAGGTGGCAGACCGCTTCGCAATTGTGGCCATCGGGATCGAGCACGAAGGCGCTGTAATAGTGTGGGTGGTAATGCGGGCGCAGCCCGGGCGCGCCGTGATCGCGGCCACCGGCGGCCAGCGCAGCACGATGAAACGCATCCACGCTGTGGCGGTCGCTCGCCGTCAGCGCGACATGGGTGGTGCCCGGCGCCTGCGCGTGGGAGCCCAGCCAGAGAAACGGGCGCTCGGTGCCGAAGCCGGCATGCGCGCGGCCGCCGGTTTGCGCGGCCGTCAGTTCCACCAGCAGCGTGATGCCCAGGGGCGCCAGCGCGGCCCCGTAGAACGCGGTGCTGGTTTGCAGGTCGCTGCAGGCCAGGCCGATATGGTCGATCGCGCTCACGCCATGCTCTCCGGCATCCACGCGGCGCTGCGCTTGTCCAGAAACGCACCCAGGCCTTCCTGGCCTTCGGGCGACACGCGCAGACGGGCAATCAAGGCCGCATTGGCGGCATCGATGGCATCGCGGTCGGCAGTTGGCAGCACCGAGCGCACCAGCGCCTTGGCGCTGCTGGTGGCCAGCGGCGCCGCTGCCAGCAACAGGCGAACCTGGCGTTCCACTGCGATATCCAGCTGGTCGGCGGCCACCAGCTGGTGCAGCAGACCCAGCAACTGCGCGGTGCCGGCATCGAAGATCTCGGCGGTTGCGAACCAGCGCCGCGCCTGGCGCGCGCCGATCGCTGCAACCACATAGGGCGAAATGACCGCCGGCAGCAGGCCGAGCTTGCTTTCGGTCAGGCCGAAGCGCGCCTCGGTACAACCGATGGCGATATCGCAACACGCCACCAGGCCGACACCGCCGCCGAAAGCAGCGCCGTTGACGCGCGCGATGGTGGGCTTGGGCAGTTCATCCAGGGTGCGCATCAGCTGCGCCAGCGCCAGTGCGTCGGCGGCGTTCTCGGCTTCGCTGGCGCTGACCATGCCGCGCATCCAGTTCAGGTCTGCGCCGGCCGAAAAGGCCGCGCCATCACCGGTCAGCACGACGACGCGGACCTGCGACGCCCGGCCCGCCTCGCGTAATGCATCGGTCAACGCCGCGATCAGCGTCGCATCGAAGGCGTTATGTACTGCGGGCCGATGCAATCGCAAGGTGCGGACCGCTCCGTGGTCTTCGACGATCAAGCCGGTGTCCTGCATTGCGTACGTCCATGAATGGGATGCGAACCATGATAGCGGGCCGGGTCGCCGGAGCCATGACGCGGTGCGTCGATGCTAGAATTGAGAACCATTCCTAACAATCAGGCCGTCTTTGTGACGCTGTCCGACATGCCTTTGCATCGCGCCGCCATCGTGGACTCCGTGGAGGATCGTCTCCCCAACGACACGATCGCCCGGCGCTTGCGGGAGTTGGGGTTTGTCGCAGGCGAGGAAGTTACGGTGCTGGCCACCGGGCCGGTCGGCCGCGAACCGTTGTTGGTGCAGGTGGGCTATACGCGTTTTGCCCTGCGGCGCAGCGAGGCTGCGCGCGTGCAGGTGCGCCATGCGGGAGGATCGGCATGAGCGCGGCCACCGTTCCGCTGCGTCTGGCGCTGGTTGGCAACCCCAACAGCGGCAAGACCGCACTGTTCAACCAGCTGACCGGCAGCCGGCAGAAAGTGGCCAATTACACCGGCGTCACCGTCGAGCGTAAGGAAGGCCACTTCCGCGCACCGTCCGGGCGCGACTTTGCGGTGCTGGATCTGCCCGGCGCCTACAGCCTGCAACCGGCGAGCCTGGACGAGGCGATCACCCGCGACCTGTGCCGTGGCTTTTATCCGGGCGAGCCGGCGCCGGACGTGCTGGTCTATGTGATGGATGCGACCAATCTGCGCCTGCATCTGCGCTTTGCGTTGGAACTGCGCGAGCTCGGCCGGCCGATGATCGTGGCGCTGAACATGATGGATGCCGCACAGCGACGCGGCATTGTCATCGACCTGCCGGCGCTGGAGCAGGCGCTCGGCGTGCCGGTGGTCGAAACGGTGGCGGTGCGGCGCGGTGGTGCCAAGGTGCTGGTCGAGCGGCTCGACGCGCAGGCGGCACGCCTGACGGCGCCCGCCGCCAATCCGCCGGCCGACGGTAATTATCACGCGCTGGTGCGGCAGATCCTGGGCGCAGCGGTGACCATGCCCACCCGCACCTCGCGCGTGGACGATGCGCTGGACCGCTGGCTGCTGCATCCGATCTGGGGCCTGGTCACGCTGGCGGTGGTGATGTTCATGATCTTCCAGGCGGTCTATGCCTGGGCTGCGCCGGTCATGGACCTGATCGACGGCGGCACCGCCGCCTTGGGCGAGTGGGTCGGCGCGACGTTGCCGGAAGGTCCGCTCAACAGCTTGCTCAAGGATGGCGTCATCGCCGGGCTGGGCGGGGTGATCGTGTTCCTGCCGCAGATCCTGATCCTGTTCGCCTTCATCCTGGCCTTGGAAGAATCCGGCTACCTGCCGCGTGCGGCGTTTCTGCTCGATCGCATGATGTCGGTGGCCGGTTTGTCGGGGCGCTCGTTCATTCCGCTGTTGTCGAGTTTTGCCTGTGCGGTGCCGGGCATCATGTCCACACGCAGCATCCAGGACCCGCGCGACCGGCTCGCCACCATCATGGTCGCGCCGCTGATGACGTGTTCGGCGCGGTTGCCGGTGTATGCGTTGTTGATCGGCGCCTTCATTCCGCAGAAGACCGTGTGGGGCATCTTCAACCAGCAGGGACTGGTGCTGTTCGGGCTGTATGCTGCGGCCATCGTCAGTGCGCTGCTGGTCTCGTGGACGATGAAGAAATGGCGGCGCGACAAGAGCGAGCACCCGTTGATGCTGGAGCTGCCGTCCTACCGCGTGCCGCAGGTACGCGACTTGGCGCTGGGGCTGTGGGAGCGCGCCTGGATCTTCCTCAAGCGCGTGGGCGGCATCATCCTGGCGCTGACCATCCTGCTGTGGTTCCTGCTGTCGTTTCCCGAGGCGCCGGCCAATGCCACCTTGCCGGCAATCGACTACAGCTTCGCCGGTCGTATTGGCCACGCAATGGCAGTGTTCTTCGCACCGCTGGGCTTCAACTGGCAGATCTGCATCGCGTTGATTCCCGGCCTGGCCGCACGCGAAGTGGCGGTGGCCTCGCTGGCCACGGTATACGCGTTGTCTGCTGCCGACGACGACGCGGCAGCGCAGGCGTTGTCGCCGTTGATCAGCGACGGGTGGTCGCTGGCCACCGCGTTGTCGCTGCTGGTCTGGTACATCTACGCACCGATGTGCATCTCCACGCTGGCCACGATCAAGCGCGAAACCAACTCGTGGAAGCAGATGACCATCAGCGCGGTGTACCTGTTCGCGCTGGCCTACCTGGCGTCGCTGGTGACCTACCAGCTGGCCGTGCTGCTGGGGGCCGGCTGAGATGACGCTTTCGCTTACGCTGCAATACCTGGTGATCGCCATCGCAGTGCTGGTCAGCCTGTGGGTGGTGATGAAGAAACAGTTTCCCGGTGTGCTGCGTCGCCTGCGTGGCGCGCTCGCGCTTGGGCTGCTGCGCAGCGGGCGGCCGGCATGGGTGCAGGCACTGGGGCGTCGCGTAGCACCGCCTGCCGCCCAAAACGTCTCCGCCTGCGGTGGTTGCGACAGCTGCGGCCCGACACCGCCCCGCAGCCATTGACCCCCGTCGTCTGGTCTACACTTGCGCGGCCGCAGGACGCGGCCAGACAAGGGGGCGGTGATGCGTTTGCTGGTGTTGTTGGCGGTGCTGGCCGCCGTTGCGGGTCTCTATAACTATGGCGGCAACGCGCTCGACGAGAAGCAGGTGCGCGATTTCTATGCCGCGCACGACAAGGCGATGTTGAGCCAGGACGGCGAGGCGCTCTGCGCAATGACCGCGCCGGAATTCGAAATGGTGGTGCTGTACCGCATGGATTCCCATCAGCAGCGGCAGACCGCCAACCGCGAGAAATATTGCAAATCCAACGGCGAATGGGCGCAGGTGCTGCGGCAGATGAGCCACGTGGCCGATCCGGAAGAGCTGATCGACTACAAACAGTCCATCACCAAGATCGATATCGCCGCAGACGAACATTCGGCGATGGTCGAAACGCGTGCCACGCTCGGTCTGCCGGGCGTGCGCATGACCTTTCGCACACGCGACAAGGTGATCCGCAAGCGCTGGAAGACGCTCATCGCCCACAGCGAAGGCACCGCCTGGGTCGGCCCGGCGTATCAATAAGCGCAGCTGACCAAGTGACTGCGCTTGCCCCAGCGGCGCGGTCGTCGCTGGATGCGGCCTGTGCGATGCAGACAGGGCAGTTGCAATGCGCGCTCCACGGTTGGCTGGCGATTGCCGGCGACGTGCTGCCGGTCTCCCGGCTCCGTGCCGGGTCAGGCGAGCGGCCAGCGCTCCGTCGCTGCACTGCACAGCGCCGCAACCACTGGCGTTCGCTATGCTTGCGCCATGACGACTTCCTTCCAGATCTCCCGACGTGCGCAGGCGCTGACCAGTTCGGCGATTCGCGAAATCCTCAAGGTGACCGAACGGCCGGAGGTCATTTCCTTCGCTGGCGGCCTGCCGTCGCCGGCCACCTTTCCGGTGGAGCGCATGCGCGCTGCCAGCGACCAGGTGCTGCGCGACGCCCCGCAGGCGGCCTTGCAATACGGCCCAACCGAAGGTTATGCGCCGCTGCGCGAATGGGTGGCCGCGCGGCTGAGTCGCGATGGCGCCAGCATCCGGCCCAGCCAGGTGCTGATCACCACCGGCTCGCAACAAGGCCTGGACCTGCTCGGCAAGGTCTTCATCGACGAAGGCAGCAAGGTGTTGGTGGAAACGCCGAGCTACTTGGGCGCGCTGCAGGCGTTTTCGTTGTTCCAGCCCGCCTTCGTTGGCATGCCCTCGGACGAGGACGGTGTGGTGGTGGATGCGCTGGATCCGGCGCTGCTGGCCGATGCGCGCTTTCTGTACTGCCTGCCGAATTTTCAGAATCCCACCGGCCGGCGCTTGCCGCTGGCGCGTCGCCAGGCCTTGGTGGCGCGTGCTGCCGAGACAGGCGTGCCGATTGTCGAAGACGACCCGTACGGCGAGCTGTACTACAGCGGGCAGCCGTTGCCGAGTCTGTTGTCGATGAACCCCGAAGGCGTCATCTACATGGGCTCGTTCTCCAAGGTGCTCGCGCCGGGTTTGCGACTGGGTTACGTGGTGGCGCCCGAAGCGGTGTTGGGCAAGCTGATCCAGGCCAAGCAGGCGGCCGATCTGCATACCCCATCGTTTACCCAGCGCGTGGTGTACCAGACGCTGCAGGACGATTTTCTCCAGACCCATATTCCGCAGATCCGTGCGCTGTACGCGCGCCAGTGCAGCCTGATGCTGGAGGCGCTGGACCGGCACTTCCCGTCGCAGGTGCAGTGGAATCGCCCGGAGGGCGGCATGTTCTTGTGGGTGACCTTGCCGCCAGGGTTGGATGGGACCGCGTTGCTGGCGCGGGCCATCGCACGCAATGTCGCGTTCGTACCCGGCGCGCCGTTCTTCGCCACCCTGCCGCAGACCAATACGCTGCGTCTGTCGTTCGTCACCGTGCCCGGCGAGAAGATCGATGCCGGCATCCAGGTGCTGGGCGAGTTGCTGCGCGAGGCGCTGGCCGAATTGCCAGGGCTGGGTGCGTGACGATGGCGACGGCAGAGCAGGGTGCGCCGATCGCGATCAGGATCGACCACGTCGCCATCGGCAGCGCGCGCGACTTCACTCGACCTGGCAGCCGCAGTGCGATCGACAAACGTCCGCTGCAGGGAGCGGTGCAGGTCGGCCTCGAAGGCCTGGAGGGCGACGAGCAGGGCGACCGGCGCGTGCATGGCGGGCCGGACAAGGCCATCCATCATTACCCGCGCGATCACTACGCCGCCTGGCGCGACGAACTTGGTCCGCACGTGCTGCTGGAGGCGGCAGGTGCCTTCGGCGAAAACCTCAGCAGTGTGGGCGTGACCGAAGCCGATGTCTGTCTTGGCGATCGCTTCACCTTGGGCACGGCGGTGGTGGAGGTGTCGCAGTTGCGACAGCCGTGCTGGAAGCTGTCGGACCGTTTTGGTGTGCGCGAGCTGGCGCGCCGTGTACAGGAGACCGGCCGAACCGGCTGGTATTACCGCGTGCTGCAGCCGGGCAGCGTCGCGGCCGGCGACCTGCTGACCCTGCAGGCGCGGCCGCATCCGGATTGGCCGCTGTCGCGTCTTCAGCAGGTGCTGTACGCCCGTCAGGTCGATGTTGCAGCTGTCACCGCGGTATTGCAGCTGCCGCTCGTGCCGTCCTGGCGCACGCTTTTCGAACGCCGCCTGCAGCGTAGCGAAGTGGAAAGCTGGAGCAAGCGGCTGGAAGGTGTCGGCGATTAGAGCGCGTTATGCACGTTGGGATGGGGTGCGTCGGCCGCCAGCGGCACGGAGCAAATGCGGAGCGGCGCCGGCTTGGCTGGCGCCAACGCAAGCCGCGCGGCGCGCGCTCCGTGCCGCTGGCGGCCAACCCTCCGGGAAGCGCCCTGTGACGCGCCGATGCCGCGTTGCGCGCCTTGCCCAGGAGGCCAGCCTTGGTAAGGCGCACGCCTTCTTAACGCGCCACAGGACGCTTCGCGCTCACCGTAAGGCGCATAAAACGCTCTAAGCGCGGCTGACAAAGCTGCTGCGCAGTGCCAGGCGGATGTGGTCGCTGCGTCCTTGGCTAGTAGAGCACCGTTATGCGCTTGCGCCGCGCATTCCAGGCCTGGGTGACGATGGCGCGCTACGTTGCGATAGCCACGCGTAGAGCGGCCGACATCACCGCCTACATGGTTGGGTGCATGCCGGGTGCGGAGTGGGCAAAGTCCGGTTGCATTCCCGCGGTTCTCTACTTCTCAGCACCCATCCAGGAGCCGTTCGCCAGGCCTCGTCGCCCACCCCGAAGGCGACCGGTCGCCTCACCACGCAATGCCGCATCGTGCGCAATGCGGCGCCGCGGTGACGACTCGCTAATCGCAAATCCCCAATCCCGGCTATCGTGTACCACCCACATCGCCAAGCCAGCCGCCGCCATGACAACCTCTGCTGTGAAAGTTCTGATCCACGGGGCCTCCGGGCGGATGGGCAAGGCGTTGCTGCGATTGGCTGCCGAAGACCAGAGCTTGCAGGTGGTTGGCGCCGTGGTGGGCCGCTCGCCCTCCCAGCGCGTGGTCGATGGGGTGCCGTTCTTCGCTGCCAGCGAACTCGGCGGCGCGCCTGCGTTCGATGTGGCCATCGATTTCAGTCTGCCGCAGGGCTTCGCACCGATCCTGGCGTTGTGCGCACAGCGCGGCAAGCCGTTGGTGTCCGGTACTACCGGGCTCGACGAGGCGCAGCGTGCGGCCTTGCGCGATGCCGCCCAGCAGATCGCGCTGGTGTGGGCGTCTAACTTCAGTCTCGGCGTTGCGGTGCTGACAGAGCTGGTGGAGCGCGCGGCCGGCACCTTGCCGGGTTGGGACTGCGACATCCTCGAAGCGCATCACGTGCACAAGCAGGACGCGCCCTCCGGCACCGCGTTGACGCTGGGCGAAGCGGCGACCGGCAGCGGCGCGCAGCCGCGCTATGTCAGCTTGCGTGCCGGCGACATCGTCGGCGAACACACCGTGCAGTTCACCGGGCTGGGCGAGCGGGTCGAGCTGGTACATCGCGCAACCAACCGCGACATCTTCGCGCGCGGTGCCTTGCATGCGGCCAAGCGGCTGATCGGCAAGCCGGCAGGCAGCTACCGCGTGCGCGATCTGGTGCTGTAAGCACGCCTGCAGCCATGCATGAACGGTAGCCGCACGCCGCGGCCTATTCATGCCTCGGCATTGCTGCCGCGACTGCATCCGGTGCTCTTCAGACTGGCATGGCGGGGCAGTTGCCTTTACAATTCTCGCTTGCCCGAACCAGCGTCGGACCGGTCCCCAGCACCGCGTCCGCGCTTTGCTGCAACCGGAATTTGGCCGGGAGCGCATCGGAGTCCCAGGCAGCCAGAGCGAGACCCCCACGTGACCCAACCCGCAATCCTTGTCCTCGAAGACGGCACCGTGTTCGAGGGCGAATCCGTAGGCGCCAACGGGCTTTCCGTCGGTGAAGTGGTGTTCAACACCGCCATGACCGGCTACCAGGAAGTCCTGACCGATCCCTCCTACGCCCGCCAGATGGTCACGCTGACCTATCCGCATATCGGCAACACGGGCTTCACCGATCAGGACGACGAAGCCCGCAAGATCTGGGCGGCCGGCCTGATCGTGCGCGATGTGCCGCGCCGCCCCAGCAACTGGCGCAGCCAGGTGGCCTTGCCGGAATGGCTGCAGGCCCGCGGTGTAGTCGCCATCTCCGGCATCGACACCCGCAAGCTCACCCGCCTGCTGCGGCAGAAGGGCGCCCAGAACGGTGCGCTGATGGCCGGCGAGATCGACGTCGAAAAAGCACTGGAAGCCGCGCGCAAATTCCCCGGCCTGAAAGGCATGGATCTGGCCAAGGTGGTCTCGACCGAGAAGACCTACCTGTGGACCGAGGGCCAGCTGGATCTGGATGCCAACGCCTTCGTCAGCGTGCCGGCCAAATACGAGGTCGTGGCCTACGACTACGGCGTGAAGCTCAACATCCTGCGCATGCTGGCCGAACGCGGCTGCGACGTCACGGTGGTGCCGGCGCGCACGCCGGTGGCTGAGGTACTGGCGCTGCAACCCGATGGCGTGTTCCTGTCCAATGGCCCGGGCGACCCGGAGCCGTGCGACTACGCGATCGATGCGATCAAGGAATTGATCGCGCAGAAGGTGCCGACCTTCGGCATCTGCCTGGGCCATCAGTTGCTGGCGCTGGCCGCCGGCGCCAAGACGCTGAAGATGAGCACCGGCCATCACGGCGCCAACCACCCGGTGCAGGATCTGGACGGCGGCCGGGTGATGATCACCTCGCAGAACCACGGTTTTGCAGTGGATGAAAGCACCTTGCCGGCCAATGTGCGGGTGACCCATCGGTCGTTGTTCGACGGCACCAACCAGGGCATCGCGCTCACCGACGCACCGGCGTTCTCGTTCCAGGGCCACCCGGAAGCCTCGCCGGGACCGCGCGATGTGGGGCCGTTGTTCGATCGGTTCGTGGATCTGATGGCGGCACGCGCCTGATGAAAACGGGGCTGGCCTCGCTGCCGCGCACACGCCATTGGCGGGTGTTTGCGTTGGCGATGCTGGCGCTGTCCGCGTATCCGGCCTTCGTGTTGATTGCGGTGTATTCGCAGTGGCTGGGTTCGGGCCTCCCCGGCGGGCGCAACGGCCCGGCCGATGCCTACCGACACAGCCTTGCGAGCGCCATCGTCGCCTACAGCTTGTCCCCGCGTTGCGTGGATTGGGTGACTGCCGTGATGGAACGCGGTGGCGTTGGCACGCCGAGCCGCGCGATGGATGCGCATAACAACGGGATTGGCGCGCGCATCGGCGCCGCCGCTCCCAGCTGGGCCGCGATGCAGCGAGAGGTTCGCGCCGCGGTCGACCATGGCGCGATCGATGCCCGATCGCCCGACCAAATTACCTGGCTCGCCGCTACGGCGTGGCAGGACCGACTTTACTGAGGACCCCCATGCCAAAGCGCACCGACCTTAAAACCATCCTCATCATCGGCGCCGGCCCGATCGTCATCGGCCAGGCCTGCGAGTTCGACTACTCCGGCGCGCAGGCGTGCAAGGCGCTGCGCGACGAGGGTTACCGCGTGGTGCTGGTCAACAGCAATCCGGCCACCATCATGACCGACCCGAACATGGCAGACGCCGTGTATATCGAGCCGATCAACTGGCAGACGGTCGAAAAGATCATCGCCAAGGAAAAGCCCGATGCCCTGCTGCCGACCATGGGCGGGCAGACCGCGCTGAACTGCGCGCTGGACCTGGCCGACCACGGTGTGCTGGAGAAGTACAACGTCGAGCTGATCGGTGCCAAGCGCGAAGCGATCCGCATGGCCGAAGACCGCGAGCTGTTCCGCGTGGCGATGGGCGAGATCGGGCTGGATTGCCCGACGGCGGCGGTTGCCCACACGCTGGAAGAAGCGCTGGAGATCCAGACCCGCGTCGGTTACCCGACCATCATCCGCCCCAGCTTCACCCTGGGCGGTAGCGGTGGCGGCATCGCCTACAACCGCGAAGAGCTGATCGAGATCGTTGGCCGCGGCCTGGAACTGTCGCCGACCACCGAAGTGCTGGTGGAAGAATCGGTGCTGGGTTGGAAGGAATTCGAGATGGAAGTGGTGCGCGACACCGCCGACAACTGCATCATCGTGTGCGCCATCGAAAACCTCGACCCGATGGGCGTGCACACCGGCGACTCGATCACCGTGGCGCCGGCGCAGACGCTCACCGACAAGGAATACCAGCGCCTGCGCGATGCCTCGATCGCGGTGCTGCGCAAGATCGGCGTGGATACCGGCGGCTCGAACGTGCAGTTCGGCATCAGCCCGACCACCGGCCGCGTGGTCGTCATCGAAATGAACCCGCGTGTGTCGCGTTCCTCGGCGCTGGCCTCCAAGGCCACTGGTTTTCCGATCGCCAAGGTCGCCGCCAAGCTGGCAGTGGGCTACACGCTGGACGAATTGAAGAACGAGATCACTGGTGGTCTGACCCCGGCCTCGTTCGAGCCGTCGATCGACTACGTGGTCACCAAGATTCCGCGCTTTGCGTTCGAAAAATTCCCGCAGGCCGATGCGCGCCTGACCACGCAGATGAAGTCGGTGGGCGAGGTGATGGCGATGGGCCGCACCTTCCAGGAATCGCTGCAGAAAGCGCTGCGTGGCTTGGAAACCGGCAAGATCGGCCTGGATCCGACCGGCCTGGACCTGAGCAGCGAAGACGACATCGCCACGCTCAAGCGCGAGCTCAAGGCACCGGGCCCGGAGCGTTTGTTCTACGTGGCCGATGCCTTCCGTGCCGGCATGACGGTGGCCGATGTGTATGCGCTGTCGTTCATCGACCCCTGGTTCCTGGACCACATCGAAGAAATCATCAGCCACGAACAGCAGCTGGCCGACGACGGCATGGCGGCGCTGGATGCACCGCGCCTGCGCATGCTCAAGCGTGCCGGGTTCTCCGATGCGCGCATGGCGCAGCTGATCGGCAGCAACGAAGAATCGGTGCGCACGTTGCGCCGCGCGCTGAAGGTGCGCCCGGTCTACAAGCGCGTGGATTCGTGCGCTGCCGAATTCGGCACCAGCACGGCCTATCTGTACTCGACCTACGAGGACGAATGCGAGGCGCTGCCGACCGATCGCGACAAGATCATGATCCTGGGCGGTGGCCCCAACCGCATCGGCCAGGGCATCGAGTTCGATTACTGCTGCGTGCACGCGGCACTGGCGCTGCGCGATGATGGTTTCGAAACCATCATGGTCAACTGCAATCCGGAAACCGTCTCCACCGATTACGACACCTCCGACCGCCTGTACTTCGAGCCGCTGACGCTGGAAGACGTGCTGGAAATCGTCGAGCTGGAAAAACCCAAGGGCGTGATCGTGCAGTACGGCGGCCAGACTCCGCTGAAGCTGGCGCGTGCGCTGGAAGCCAACGGCGTGCCGGTGATCGGCACCTCGCCGGACTCGATCGACCTGGCCGAAGACCGCGAGCGTTTCCAGCAGTTGGTCGACAAGCTCGGCCTGAAGCAGCCGCCGAACCGCATCGCCCGCAATGCCGAAGAAGCCTTGGTGCTGGCACGCGAAATCGGCTACCCGCTGGTGGTGCGCCCGAGCTACGTGCTGGGCGGCCGTGCGATGGAAATCGTCTACGGCGAGTCCGACCTGGCGCGCTACGTGCGCGATGCGGTCAAGGTCTCCAACGATTCGCCGGTGCTGCTGGACCGTTTCCTCGATAACGCGGTGGAAGTGGACGTGGACATTATTGCCGACAAGGACGGTAACGTACTGATCGGCGGGGTGATGGAACACATCGAAGAAGCCGGCGTGCATTCGGGCGATTCGTCGTGCTCGCTGCCGCCGTATTCGCTCTCGCCCCAGACCCAGGCCGAGCTGCGTCGCCAGGTGGTCATGTTGGCCGAAGGTTTGAACGTGGTCGGCCTGATGAACACCCAGTTCGCGGTGCAGGTCAACGAAGCGGGCGACGACATCGTGTATCTGCTGGAGGTCAATCCGCGCGCATCGCGCACGGTGCCGTTCGTGTCCAAGGCGATCGGCATGCCGCTGGCCAAGATCGCCGCGCGTTGCATGGCCGGCAAGACGCTGGCCGAGCAGGGCGCCACCAAGGAAATCGTGCCGGACTACTACTCGGTGAAGGAAGCGATCTTCCCGTTCGCCAAGTTCCAGGGTGTGGACCCGATTCTCGGGCCGGAGATGCGCTCCACCGGCGAGGTGATGGGCGTGGGCCGCAGCTTCAGCGCCGCGTTCGCACGCGCGCAGGAAGCCGGTGGCATCAAGGCGCCGCCGGTCGGCAAGGCCTTCGTCTCGGTGCGCGACCCGGACAAGCAGCGCGTGCTGCCGGTGGCGCAGGCGCTGGTGGAGCGTGGCTTCACGCTGGTGGCCACGCGCGGTACCGGTGCGTGGCTGCAGCAGAACGGGCTGAGCTGCGAAATCGTCAACAAGGTGGCCGAAGGCCGCCCGCACATCGTCGATTCGATCAAGAACGGCGAGATCGTCTACATCGTCAACACCACCGAAGGCCGCGCTGCCATTTCGGATTCGTTCTCGATCCGCCGCGAAGCGCTGCAGCATCGCGTGACCTATTCGACCACTGTCGCCGGCGCCAAGGCGCTGGTGCAATCGCTGGAATTCCGCGGCACCGGCCCTGTGTGGTCGCTGCAGGAACTGCACAAGGAGCTGGAAGCATGAGAGCACCCATGACATCGAAGGGCGCGCAGCGCCTGCGCGAAGAGCTGGAGCATTTGAAGTCGGTCAAGCGCCCGGAGGTGATCAATGCGATCGCCGAAGCGCGTGCGCACGGCGACCTGAAGGAAAATGCCGAATACCACGCTGCGCGCGAGCAGCAGAGCTTCATCGAAGGCCGCATCAAGCAGCTGGAAAGCGAGCTTTCGCATGCCGAAATCATCGATATCACCAAGTTGTCGGCCGGCACCAAGATCGTGTTCGGCGCCACGGTGACGCTGGCCGATACCGAAACCGACGAAGAGAAGCGCTACCAGATCGTTGGTGATCTGGAGGCGGACATCAAGATGGGCCTGATCGCGATCTCCTCGCCGCTGGCGCGCGCGCTGATCGGCAAGCTGGAAGGCGATTCGGTGACCATCGATGCGCCGGCCGGCCAGCGCGAGTACGAAGTCGTCAGCGTCGCCTACCTGGACTGACCGGCATCACTGCGCGATGACCACCGCCACGCTGCTGCTGCCGGAAAAACGCCGCCTGCCCGGAACCCTGGGCGACACGGCAGTGGCGCGTGCGCTTGCGCGCGCCGAGGGACACAGCGCCGATGCCGGCGAAGTAGCGCAATTGCAGCGCCATTTCAGCCTGACACCGGCGCACTGGCCAGTGGCCGCGTTGACGCGCCAGCTGGATGCCGGCGATGCCGCCGGCGCCACCTGGGTGCGCGCGGATCCGGCCTATGTGGTGCCGGACATGCAGGGTGCGCGGTTGATGGGCTACGGCGAGGCGCTCGGCCCCACCGCCGACGATCTGGCGGTGCTCTTGCCCATCCTCAAGCCGATGTTCGGCGATGCTGGCTTTCTGCTGGATGCGCCTACGCCATCGCGTTGGTATCTGCGCCTGTCGCCGGATGCGAAATTGCCGGACTTCGCACCGCCCGATGTCGCCATTGGCGACGACTTGTTCGAGCACCTGCCGGCCGGCGACAGCGGGCGCCGCTGGCGGGCCTTGCTGACCGAAGCGCAGGTGCTGCTGCATCAACATCCGTGGAATGAAGGCCGCGTCGCCAGCGGCAAGCCGGCCATCAATTCGCTGTGGTTCTGGGGTGGCGGCGTCCTGCCGCACGCGGTGAGTTCGCCGCATCGCCAGGTGCGCAGCCGCGAATCGCTGCTGCGCGCGCTGGCGCTGGCGGCAGGTGCCGATGCGCAGGGCGAACAACGCGTCGATGCGCTGGTGGATCTGCGTCATCTGCGTTCGCTGCAGCAGTTCAGCGACGATGCGGTGGCGCCGCTGCTGGCGGCGATGGCGCGCGGCGAACTGGACCGGCTGGTGCTGGACTTCCAGGACGGCGAAAGCGTAGCGCTCACGCATGCGCAGCGCTGGCGTTTCTGGCGCAAGCCGCGGGTGCAGCTGGCGCAATGACGTCGCCTCCGCGGATCGTCCGGCGCCCCTCCGGGCAGGCCGGCAGCTGGCCCGATACCATGTTGCCGCTGCTGCGTCGCATCTATGCAGCGCGTGGCGTCACCGATGCGCAAGGCGCGCAGCCGCGACTGGGCCAGTTGTTGTCGCCGGAATTGCTGCACAACAGCGGCGTGGCCGCCGAGCTACTGGCCGATGCGATCGCGCAGCAACGGCGCATTCTGGTGGTGGGCGATTTCGACTGCGATGGCGCCACCGCCTGCGCCGTCGGTGTGCGCGGCCTGCGCATGCTCGGTGCGCTGGATGTGCACCACGCCGTGCCCAATCGCATGGTGCACGGCTATGGCCTGTCGCCTGCGTTGGTCGACGAACTGGCGGCGTTGCAGCCGGATGTGCTGGTCACCGTCGATCACGGCATCGCCTGTCACGCCGGCGTGGCCGCAGCCAAGGCGCGCGGCTGGACGGTGCTGGTCACCGACCACCACCTGCCGGGCGAGATGCTGCCGCCGGCCGATGCGATCGTCGACCCGAACCTGGCCGAAGACACCTTCCCCAGCAAGACCCTGGCCGGGGTCGGGGTGATCTTCTATGTGTTGCTCGCATTGCGCAGCGTGTTGCGCAAACGCGGCGCCTTCGCCGGGCGCCCCGAGCCGGATTTGTCGGTGCTGCTGGATCTGGTCGCAGTCGGTACCGTTGCCGATCTGGTACCGCTGGACACCAATAACCGTGCGCTGGTGTCGGCCGGATTGCGTCGCCTGCGTGAGGGCAAGGGCTGCATCGGGTTGCGGGCCTTGATCGATGCCAGCGGCCGCGATGTGGCGCGGCTGAGCGCCAGCGATATCGGGTTTGCGCTCGGGCCGCGCCTCAATGCCGCCGGTCGGCTCGAGGACATGGCGCTGGGCATCGAACTGTTGCTCAGTGAAGACTGGAGCCAGGCCCGCGAGATCGCCGGCACGCTGGAAGAGATCAACGCCGAGCGCCGCGCGGTGCAGCAGTTGATGACCGACGATGCCGAGCACGCCGTCACCAAGGTGGTGCTGGATGGCGATGGTGCATTGCCGATGGCTGCGTGCCTGTTCGATGCCGACTGGCACCCGGGCGTGATCGGTCTGGTGGCCTCCAAACTCAAGGACCGCCTGCACCGCCCGGTGATCGCCCTGGCACCGGCCGAGCCGGGCAGCAGCCAGTTGCGTGGCTCGGCGCGTTCGATTCCCGGCCTGCATATCCGCGATGTGCTGGCGGCGGTGGACGCGCGGCATCCCGGGCTGATCCAGAAGTTCGGTGGCCATGCGATGGCGGCCGGGTTGAGTATCGACCATGCGGTATTGGCCACGTTCGAGCAGGCCTTCCTGGCGCAGGTGACGGCGATGGTGGATGCCTCGCTGCTGCATGCCCAATTGCACAGCGACGGCGAACTGGCCGCGCACGAACTCGATCACCTGCATGCCGAAGCGCTGCGCGTGGCCGGTCCGTGGGGGCAGGGCTTTCCAGAACCGCTGTTCGATGGTCAGTTCGAGGTGCTGCAGCACCGCGTACTCAAGGACCGCCACCTCAAGTTGACCCTGCGGTGCCCCGGACGCGCCGAGCCGCTCAATGCCATCCACTTCAACGGCTGGCGCGGCAGCGACCCCGCGCGCTTGGTGCGGCTGGCGTATCGGTTGGTCGCCGACGACTACCGCGGCGGCACGGCGGTGCAGTTGATCGTGGAGCATTGCGAGCCGGTGACCGTCACTGGCTGATCTGCGATCTGATCGCCGCCCAGGTTTGTGACAGTCGCTTGGCGTCGTCTCGAACGTGCGATTGGCGAGAGTGTTACGACGCGACTGCCGTAACACCGAGCTGGCGCGGCGCAGCCTGCGTGCGCCCACGCAAGCCGAACAACGGCCGCAACCAACGCACCCGCCGGATCACGTACTCATGCAGCGCCAGACAGCCGATCACCGTGGCGGCGATCACCAGCGCCGGTTCCAGCCAGGCGTTCAACTGCAACGGCATCAACCAGTACAGCGCCACGATGATCAGGCTCTGATGCAGGATGTACCAGGGAAACACCGCTTCGGTGCAATAAGGCAGCCAGCGGAACGGCCGGTTCAAACGCTGCTTGGCCCAGCCCAGCAGGGTCAGCAGCGCCAGCCAGGTATAGGCCGCGCGTGCGGCGTGTTCCAGGCCTTCCCATGGCAGCGCGGCCAATGCCGGCGGCAGCTGCGCGGGCTGCACGTGCATGCCCAGATAACGAATGCCCAACTCTGTGGTAATGGCCAGCACCGCAGTGACCAGGGTGAGCCAGCGCAGTTGCACGGCCAGCTGCCAGAAGCGTTCGCTGCGTGCCAACAGATAGCCCAAGAGGAACAGTGGGAACGATTCGGCATGCACGAACCAGTCGCCCACCAACGCATGGGTCGGCGGATGGCGCGGCATCACCCACATCACGCAGAACGCTTCCCACAGGATCGGCAACACCAGCAGGGCGGGCACCACCACTGCGGCGGGAAGCGGCGGTAAGGCCGGCAGCCGCACCAGCCTGGCCAGCGACACCAGCGCCATCATGGCCACCGTGTAGGGCAGCAGGTAGGCCAGGTACCACAGGTGATTCCAGGTGATGCCGTGTTCCCAGCCATCGAAGCTGCCGGCCGGCCATGGGCGCACCTGCCAGTAGCGCAGCAGGAAGCTGCCGAAGCCGGTGGCGACCTTGCCGTTGCTCACGCCCTGGCAGTAGGCCTGCACCGCCACCACCACGAACATGCCGAACAGCAAGGGCGGCAGCAACCGCCCGCAACGACGCAACGCGAAGCGCCACGGCGCGGCTTGCGGCTGCGACAACCCGATCGCAATGCCGGAGATCATGAACAACAACGGCATGCGCCACCGGTTGAGCACGATCATCGGCCACTGCAGCCACTCGGCCGTGTGCACGCTCTTGAGGTGGAACCCCCAGTCGGACACATAGGCCATGCCCACGTGGTAGAGGATCAGCAGGGCGAAGGCGAAAACGCGCAAGGCGTCGATATCGTGGCGGCGCTCGGTCATGGTCGGTAGCTGGTGAAGAAGTGGATGCATCCTGCCCGCGGCCCCGCTCCAGCAGTGGTGTCAGGGGTGGAAAGCCGGGCCCACAGTGACCAGTCGTGCCCACCCGGGGACGAATCGGGATGGCAGGGATGGCGGTTTCGCCTTGCCGCGCAGGCCTCTATGATCGGCAGCTGCCAACAGCGGACGTGTGCAATGCAATCGACCGGGACGCGCCCGCCAATCCTCCACGACAGCGCCAGCCGCGCTGCCACACGCTGGGCGGTGGTGATCTGGTCGCTGGTGTTCTATCTGAGCGCGCTGGGCAACGTCTGGACCGCCTGGCTTGCCGCGCGCCGCGATGGCCAGCCCATCGTGGTGTGGCAGGTGCTGAGCTGGGAGCTGAGCAGCGCCACCGCAGCGCTGCTGCTGTTGCCGGCGGTGGTGTGGCTCTGCGCACGCTGGCCGTTGCATGCCGATGTCTGGGTGCGACGCCTGCCGGCGTATGTGATGGCTGCATTGGGCTGGTGGCTGCTGCATGTCGCCGGCATGGTGGTGCTGCGCATGCTGGTCTATGCCCTGGCCGGCGCACACTACGATTTCGGCGGCTGGCTGCAGTGGGTCTACGAGCTGTCCAAGGACCTGCGCACCTTTGCGCTGCTGGTGGCGGTGCAGCACACACTGGCCTGGTACGCACGGCGGCGTCAGGGCGAGGCGCACCTGCTCGCCGCACCTGACGAAGGCCCGCCAGTGGAGCCGCTGGATCGCCCGGAGCGTTTTCTGGTGCGCAAGCTGGGACGCGATTTCCTGGTCGCGACCGCCGATATCGAGTGGATCCAGGCCTCGGGCAACTACGTCAACCTGCATGTGCGCGGTCACGATTACCCGTTGCGCAGCACCATGGCGGCAATCGAGGCGAAGCTGGACCCGGCCGTGTTCGTGCGCATCCACCGCAGCTATCTGGTCAATCTGGGGCAGGTGCAGGCGATCGAGCCGTCCGATTCCGGCGACGCGCGCGTCCATCTGCGCGATGCCAGCGTGCTGCCGTGCAGTCGCAGTCACCTGGCAGGTCTGCGGACCCATGCCGGGCAGGGCGCTGCTGCTCCGAGACCTGACGCACTGGTGGTCTAACCCCTGCTGCGCGCCCGGGGTGACCAGCGTCTGGTCCCAACTTCGTCCCTGGCCCAGGCGCCGCCAGGTCGCAGCTGCTGCGACACCGACGCGCGACGGTGGCCATCGACGGAACCTGCGTTCGCGCGTGGCAGCCAGGCGCCTGGGGTGTGGCGGGTATTGCAGTGCGCGCGGCCACGGTTCCACCGCGTTCCGCCGTCGCCGCCCGCTTGCTAAACTAGCCTGCTTGTTTTGCCGGAAGTCCGTCATGATCGAAACCAATCCGATCCGCCAGCGCATCACCGATCTCAACGATCGCGTGCTCTCGCTCAGGGGGTATCTTTGACTACGACGCCAAGAAAGAGCGTCTAGAGGAAGTCAGCCGGGAGCTCGAAAGCCCGGATGTGTGGAACGACGCCGAACGTGCGCAGGCCCTGGGCCGCGAGCGGTCGATGCTGGAAAAGACCGTGATCGGCATTGCCGATGTGCTGTCGGGCCTGGCCGATGCGGGCGACCTGCTGGAGCTGGCCGAGAGCGAACAGGACGAAGACACTGCGTTGGCGGTGATCGCCGATCTGGACAACTACCAGGCGCATGTCGAAAAGCTGGAATTCCAGCGCATGTTCTCCGGCCAGATGGACAGCGCCAATGCGTTCGTCGACATCCAGGCTGGCGCCGGCGGCACCGAGGCGCAGGACTGGGCCGAAATCCTGCTGCGCATGTATCTGCGCTGGGCCGAATCGCGCGGCTGGAAAACCGAGCTGATGGAAGTCTCCGGTGGCGAAGTGGCGGGCATCAAGTCGGCCACCGTGCGCATCGAGGGCGAATACGCCTACGGCTGGTTGAAGACCGAGATCGGCGTGCACCGGCTGGTGCGCAAGTCGCCGTTCGACTCGGACAATCGCCGGCACACCAGCTTCACCTCGGTGTTCGTGTCGCCGGAAGTGGACGACAACATCGAGATCGACATCAACCCGGCCGACCTGCGTACCGACGTGTATCGCTCCTCCGGTGCCGGTGGTCAGCACGTCAACAAGACCGAATCGGCGGTGCGTATAACGCACATCCCGACCAATACCGTGGTCGCTTGCCAGACCGGTCGCAGCCAGCACCAGAATCGCGACAACGCGATGAAGATGCTGGCCGCCAAGTTGTACGAACTGGAAGTGCAGAAGCGCAACGCCGAGAAGGACGCCTTGGAAGCGACCAAGTCCGACATCGGCTGGGGCAGCCAGATCCGCAATTACGTGCTCGACCAGAGCCGCATCAAGGACCTGCGCACCGGCATCGAACGCAGCGATACGCAGAAGGTGCTCGACGGTGACCTGGACGAATTCGTCGAGGCCAGCCTGAAGGCCGGTCTGGCAGCAGGGTCCAAACGCCTGGACGCCTGACCGCCGCGCCAGGTCGCCGTTGCGACGGCATCCTGGCACATCGCTGCAGTGCCTGTGACGCAGCGTTGCGAATGCGATGCGGCTTTCGGGTAACCCGGTGACCGCGTGCCTTCGTCACGTCATCGTTGTAAATAAGCGTGCCGGCACCGCCGGTTCCTCATTCCCCCGGGCACCCGCCCGACCCAAGCAGACCGATCCCCGCCATGACCGAGCAGACCCCCGCGCCGCAGATCCCCGCCGACGAGAACAGCCTCATCGCCGAGCGTCGCGCGAAACTGGGCGCGTTGCGCGGGCAGGGCATCGCCTACCCGAACGACTTCGTGCGCGAACACTTTGCCGGCGACCTGCAGGCAGAATTCGCCGACGCCGACACCTGGACCCCTGAAGCGCTGGAAGCCAGCGGGCGCACGGTCAGGATGGCCGGCCGCCTGATGGCCAAGCGGGTGATGGGCAAGGCCAGCTTTGCGCAGATCCAGGACGAATCCGGGCGCGTGCAGCTGTTCCTGCAGGGCAATGTGCTCGGCGATGCCTATACCGCGTTCAAGGGCTGGGATGTGGGCGACATCGTGGCGGTGGAGGGCGGGCTCACCCGCACCAAGACCGGCGAACTGTCGGTCAAGGCCGGCGCGCTGCGCCTGCTGACCAAGTCGCTGCGCCCGTTGCCGGACAAGTGGCATGGCCTGTCGGACGTGGAGCAGCGTTACCGCCAGCGGTATGTCGACCTGATCGTGACGCCCGAAGCGCGCGAGGTCTTCATCAAGCGCTCCAAGATCATCCGCGCCATGCGCGCCTGGCTGGACGCGCGCCGCTTCCTGGAAGTGGAAACGCCGATGATGCATTACATCCCCGGCGGCGCCACGGCCAAGCCGTTCACCACCCACCACAATGCGCTGGACCTGGATCTGTACCTGCGCGTTGCCCCCGAGCTGTATCTCAAGCGTCTGGTGGTCGGTGGGCTGGAGCGTGTCTACGAGATCAACCGCAACTTCCGCAACGAAGGCGTGTCGACCCGGCACAACCCCGAGTTCACCATGCTCGAGCTCTACGAGGCCTATGCCACGTACCACCAGATCATGGACCTGACCGAGCAGGTGATCCGAGACACCGCACAGACGGTGCTGGGGACCACCCAGGTGAGCTGGGATGGCGCCGATATCGATCTGGCGCCGGCTTTCCGGCGCTGGCGCATGGATGAGGCCGTTCGCCACCACAATCCGGAGATCAGCGCCGCCGACTGCACCGACCGGGAGGCGCTGCTGCGCCATTGCGAGCGGCTGAAGATCCGGGTCAAGCCGTCCTACGGCTGGGGCAAGCTGCTGCTGGAGATCTTCGAAGCCACCGTCGAGCACACCCTGGTGCAGCCGACCTTCATCACCGACCACCCGGTCGAAGTGTCGCCGCTGGCGCGTTCCAGCGACACCGAGCCGGGGTACACCGACCGCTTCGAGCTGTTCATCAACGGCAAGGAGCTGGCTAACGGCTTCTCCGAGCTCAATGACCCCGAAGACCAGGCCGCACGTTTCCAGGCGCAGGTGCAGGCCAAGGACGGTGGCGACGACGAAGCGATGCATTTCGATGCCGATTACATCCGTGCGTTGGAGTACGGCATGGCGCCGACCGGCGGCCTGGGCATCGGGATCGACCGTCTGGTGATGCTGCTGACCGGCAGCACCTCGATCCGCGATGTCCTGCTGTTCCCGTATATGCGTCCGGAAGCCTGATTTTTTTGTGCCGGCGGTGTGCCGACGGCACAGATACTGCATATGCTAGGGCGGAGCCTCGAACAGCGTATCGTTCGGGGGAGTCGGCACAGGGGCCGGCGTCATCGCTTTTCCGTTCTCGAGATAGAGGAGCAACGGCTATGCAGGATGTTTTAGGGGGTCCGGGCGGCGCATTGTCGACGGATACATGGGGAAGCTGGGCGGAAAAGGCGGATCTGGGATTGAACATCGTCATTGTCGATGACCAGATGTCCGCGCGAACGATGCTGCGCCATGTCATCGAGGACATTGCGCCGGAGCTCAAGGTCTACGACTTCGGCGATCCGCTCGACGCCCTGGCCTGGTGCGAAGCCGGGCGCGTGGACTTGTTGCTGCTGGACTACCGCATGCCGGGCATGGACGGTCTGGAATTCGCGCGTCGGCTGCGCCGGCTGCCCAGCCATCGTGATATTCCGATCATCCTGATCACCATCGTGGGCGATGAGCCGATTCGTCAGGCGGCGCTGGAAGCCGGCGTGATCGACTTCCTGGTCAAGCCGATCCGTCCGCGCGAGTTGCGGGCGCGCTGCTCCAACCTGCTGCAGCTGCGCCAGCAGAGCGAAAGCGTCAAGCAACGCGCGTTGTCGCTGGAGCAGCGCCTGCTGGCCAGCATGAACGAGGTCGAAGAGCGCGAGCGCGAAACCCTGTCGCGGCTTGCGCGCGCGATCGAGTATCGCGATTCGGGCACCAGCGCGTTCCTGGAGCGCATGTCGCACGTGGCCGGCCTGATCGCCGAGCAACTGGGGCTGTCGGAAGAGGAGGTGCGCATCATCGAGATGGCCGCACCGCTGCACGACATGGGCAAGATCGCCATTCCCGATTCGGTGCTGCTCAAGCCCGGCAAGCTTACCGATGACGAAATGAGCGTGATGCGGCGCCATCCGCGCATCGGCTACGAGCTGCTCAGCGGCAGCCAGAACCGTTTCATCCAGGTCGGCGCGTTGATTGCGCTGCGTCACCACGAACGTTATGACGGCACCGGTTATCCGGATGGCCTGGTCGGTGAGGCGATTCCGCTGGAAGCGCGCATCGTCGCAGTGGCGGATGTGTTCGACGCCTTGCTGTCGCCGCGCCCGTACAAGGAGGCCTGGACCATGGACGCCGCGCTGGCCTATCTGTATGCCCAACGTGGCCGCCTGTTCGACCCGCGCTGCGTGGATGCCTTGTTGCGCGGCCGCGCGCAGTTGGAGCAGATCTGTGGCGAGTTCTCCACCGCATCGGCGCGACCCGGGGTGTGAGGTGAGGGCGGCGCTTGCCCAGCTGCGTCGGCGACTCGCACGGCGCCCCGACAGCGAGCACGGTCAGGCGGTGGTGCGCATCGTGATGCTCTGGCTGATCCTGGCCTACACGCTGATCTGCGCCCCGCATTGGCAACTGAGCGATGGCCATCTGCAGCGATTGCTGTGCCTGGTCGCGATCGGGCACGGTGGGGCATTGCTGCTGTTTGCGTGGATCGTTGCGAAGCCGCGGCCCTCGCACCTGCGCCGGACGCTCGGCATGCTGGCGGACTATGGCCTGCTCAGTCTGGCGATGACCTGGTTCGCCGCTCCGATGGCCTGCCTGTACGTGGTGGTGATGTGGGTCACGATCGGCAATGGCTTGCGCTTTGGCAGGCATGCACTGCACACGGCGGTGGCCATGGCCGTGCTCAGTTTTGGCGCGACGCTTGCCAATAGCCCGTATTGGCAACAGCGGATCGAGCTCGGGATCGCCCTGTTGGCGGCGCTGGTGGTCATTCCTCTGTCGTTGTTGCGGCTGATGCAGGACAGTGCCGATGCCGCTGCGCGTATCGCCGCGTATGCCCATGGCGCCGATGCTGCAGGACCGCGCGGCCCACTTTCATCCCCATCGAAGCGACCGCAGGTCTGAGGCGTCTATGAAGTCTCCATTGCCATGGTTGAAGCGGCGTCTTTCGGGGCGGGCGGATTCGGAACACGCGCAGAACCTGATCCGCATCATCATCACCACGCTGTTCATTTCTTACCTGGGGTGGCGCTACCACCACACCCATGGCGATACGCTGATGGCCACCTGGTTGATCCTGGTCGGCGAGCTGGTGGTGTCGCTGGGGCTGATGGTGGCGATCCTGCTGCGGCCGCACGTGTCGCACACGCGTCGCCTGATCGGCATGGTGCTCGACTACACCTGCACCGGCGCAATCATGGCAATCCAGGGCGAACCGGCTTCGCCGCTGTATGCGGTCTGCATGTGGGTGACCATCGGCAATGGCTTGCGCTACGGCAGTCCCTATCTGCGTGCCGCCACGGCGATGGCCAGCCTGAGTTTTCTCAGCGCGATCCTGATTTCGCCTTACTGGAAGGCCAATCCCTATCTGAGCTGGGGGTTGTTGCTGGGCTTGATCGCCGTGCCGCTGTACTTCGACTCGTTGTTGCGTGCGATGACGCGCGCGGTACGCGAGGCGCGGCATGCCAACCAGGCCAAGAGCCGTTTCCTGGCCAATATGAGTCACGAATTCCGCACCCCGTTGAATGGGTTGTCGGGTATGACCGAAGTGCTGGCCACCACGCGTCTGGATGCAGAGCAGAAGGAATGCCTGAATACCATCCAGGCCTCGGCACGCAGCCTGCTGTCGCTGGTGGAAGAAGTGCTCGATATTTCTGCGATCGAGGCGGGCAAGATCCGCATCGATCGCCGCGATTTCTCGCTGCGCGAGATGATCGGCTCGGTCAACATGATTCTGCAGCCGCAGGCCAAGACACGCGGACTGGATTACGCTACCGAGGTGGCCACCGACGTACCGGACCTGCTCAAGGGCGACACCGGCCATCTGCGCCAGGTGTTGCTCAACCTGTTGGGTAATGCGGTCAAGTTCACCGAGCACGGGCATGTGCTGCTGCGGGTCGCGCGGGTCTCTGGCAATGGTGCCGACACGATGCGGCTGCGTTTCGATGTCGAAGACAGCGGCATCGGCGTGCCGATGGACATGCGTCCGCGCCTGTTCGAGGCGTTCGAGCAGGCGGACGTGGGTTTGTCGCGCCGCTATGAAGGTACCGGCCTGGGGACCACGATCGCCAAGGGCCTGGTTGAGGCCATGGGCGGCGCGATTGGCTTTGCGCCCAATCCATCCGGCGGCAGCGTGTTCTGGTTCGAGCTACCGCTGGAGATCGGCGTATTGGAGACGGCGGCGCCGGCTCGCTCGCCGGTCGGGGCGTTGCTGGAGACTCCCGACGAGCTGGAAGCCTCCAACGTCATCGCCTTTTCCAACCCGTTCCTGCGTCACCGCGCGCGCGTGCGCAGCATGCGCATGCTGGTGGCCGACGACCATGAAGCCAATCGCATGGTGTTGCAGCGATTGCTGGAGAAGGCAGGGCATAAGGTGGCGTGCGTCAACGGCGCCGAGCAGGTGCTGGACGCGATGGCCGAGGAGGATTTCGATGCGGTGATCGTGGATCTGCATATGCCGGGCATGAGCGGCCTGGACATGCTCAAGCAGTTGCGCGTGATGCAGGCCAGCGGCATGCGCTACACCCCGGTGGTGGTGCTCAGTGCCGACGTCACGCCAGAAGCGATCCGCGCCTGCGAACAAGCTGGCGCACGCGCGTTCCTGGCCAAGCCCGTGGTGGCTGCCAAGCTGCTCGATACGCTGGCCGAACTCGCCGTCAGCACCCGTGCGCTGGCGACGCCGGCGACGGTGGTGCAGGCATCGACCAGTTTCGAAGGCGTGCTCGATGCCAGCGTGCTGGACGAACTGGCGGCGTTGGGCATGGGCGAAGAATTCGAACGTCAGTTCGTCCGGCAGTGTCTGGATGATGCGCACAACTGCGTGGGCGCGATCGAGCGCGATGGCACGCGCTCGGATTGGGAGCAATTGCGCGAAAGCGCCCACGCATTGCGCGGCGTTGCCAGCAATCTGGGGCTGGCCCAACTGGCCGGCAGTGGCGGTGAGCTGATGCGCATGGCCGATTGGCAGCTGCAGGCCGAATGGCGACAGCGGCTGTCGGCGTTGCGCGACCAATTGCAGACCGGAAAGGATGCACTCGCCGCGCGCGTACAAAGCGCCAACGACGACGAGCGCTCCCCCCGGAGTAGTGAATAGCCCGCCGACGCATCAGCCGGCGTCAAGCCCTGAGCGGCGCGATTGCGCGCGAACCAGACGGTCCATGGTGCGCAATGACTTTTCGCCCAACTGCATCGCCGTATCGACCCAGATTTCGGTGATGCGCATCATTTCCTGCAGCGGCACCGCCGTGGTCATTTCGCGCACTTGCTGCATTGCCGCCCAGGCATGCGGCGTGCGCTTGCTTTCGCGGATCACTTGTTCGACCGCCGCCACGCCCTGACCGCGCGGCACGACGCGATCGACCAGGCCCATGCCGAGCAACTCCTCGGCAGAATACAGATTGCCTTCGAGCATGATTTTTTGCGCCAGTTGCGCACTGACACGCTGGCACATGAAAGAGTAGGCGCCCATCCCCGGGAACAGGTCGAACAGCACTTCGGGCAATCCCATCATCACCCCTTCCTCGGCGACGATGGTGTGGCAGCTCAACGCCGCTTCGAATCCGCCGCCGAGGGCATTGCCCTGCACCAGGGCGATGCTGTGCGCGCGTGCGCCCAGGCCGACATGGAACGCGTGCACACCGCGTACACAGCGTTGGGCGTAATTAAGCAGTCGAGCACGGTCGCCTTCGCGAATGAGTTGACAGAACAGCGCCAGATCGCCGCCCAGGTTGAACACATCGCTGTCCGATGCCAGCACCACGTGCGGAGCCAGCACGCCGGCGTTGTTCAGGCGTTGACCAAGGTTGGTCTGATAGCCGGTAATGTCGTCGACCAGGCGCGTCGAAAAGCAGGCACGCCCCGGGTTTGTGGCCAGGTCGGCATGCATATGGATCCAGTACACGTCACGCTGCGGTTCTTCGATGATGCGTAGGGTCGAGCCGATGTTGGTGCGAATGAAGGGTTGAACTGCAGACATGGTGGTTCTCCGTGATGACCGTCCGGCCGGCCGCCTTTCGGACGGAGATGAGGTTGAACGCGTGAGCGTGCGCCGACATCGGATTCTATGCGTGCAAAAGCGAACGCCCGCAAGGCCTTGCGGCAATGCGGGCGTCAAAGAAGGCTGAACGCCTTCGGGCTGCGGTATAAGCGGTATTACGTCTTCGGCGCGTCCCGTAATTCGCGGCGCAGGATCTTGCCGACGTTGGTCTTGGGCAACTCCTTGCGGAATTCGATCACCCGCGGCTGCTTGTAGCCGGTGAGGTTAGCGCGGCAATGCGCCTTCACATCATCGGCCGTCAGGGCCGGGTCCTTCTTCACGATGACCGCCTTGACGATCTCGCCGGACTTGTCATCCGGCACGCCCACGGCGGCCACTTCCAGCACGCCGGGCATTTCGGCGATCACGTCCTCGATCTCGTTGGGGTACACGTTGAAGCCGGACACCAGGATCATGTCCTTCTTGCGATCGACGATGTAGACGAAGCCCTGTGCGTCCATGCGCGCGATGTCGCCGGTATGCAGCCAGCCTTGGGCATCCATGACCTTGGCGGTTTCATCGGGTTTCTTCCAGTAGCCCTTCATGACCTGCGGGCCCCTGATGCACAGCTCGCCGATCTCGCCCAGGAGCAGTTCCGCGCCGGCGTCGTCCTTGATGCAGGCATCGGTGGACGGAATCGGCAGGCCGATCGAACCGTTGTAGTCCTTCAGGTCCATCGGGTTGATGCACGCGGCCGGCGAGGTTTCGGTCAGGCCGTAGGCTTCGACCAGGGTCAGGCCGGTGACTTTCTTCCAGCGCTCGGCGACCGAACGCTGGACGGCCATGCCGCCGCCAAGGGTCATCTTGAGCGAGGAAAAATCCACCTGATCGAATCCGGGCGTATTGAGCAGCCCGTTGAACAGCGTGTTGACGCCGGTGAACGCGGTGAAGCGGGTCTTTTTCAGCTCCTTGACGAAGCCTGGCATGTCGCGCGGGTTGCTGATCAGGTGGTTGCAGCCGCCGATCTTCATGAAGACCAGGCCGTTCGCGGTCAATGCGAAGATGTGGTACAGCGGCAGCGCGGTGATCACCACTTCGTGGCCTTCTTCCAGCTTGCCGGTACCCGCCAGCCACTGGTGCGCCTGCTGCATGTTGGCGACCAGATTGCGGTGGGTCAGCATTGCGCCCTTGGCCACGCCGGTGGTGCCGCCGGTGTACTGCAGGAAAGCGATGTCGTCGGGTTCGATCTGCAGCGTCGGCACGCGGTGCTTGCGACCCAGCGCCAGCGCCTCGCGGAAGCGAATCGCGCCTTTGATGCGGTAATCGGGCACCAGCTTCTTGACGTACTTGACCACGAAGTTGAGCAGTGCCGCCTTCGGGAAGCCCAGCATGTCGCCCAGGCCGGTGGTGATGACTTGCCTGACCGGCGTGTCGGCGATGACCTGCTGCACGGTGGTGCCGAAGTTGTCGATGACCACCAGCACGCTGGCGCCGGAGTCGATCAACTGATGCTTGAGTTCGCGCGGGGTGTACAGCGGATTGACGTTGACCACGGTCAGGCCGGCACGCAGCACGCCGAAGGTCGCGATGGGGTATTGCAGGCAGTTGGGCATCATCAAGGCGACGCGGTCGCCTTTCTTCAACTGCAGCTCGCCAAGCAGGTAGGCGGCGAATTGCTCGACCAGCTGGTCCGCCTCGCGGTAGGTGATGGTCTTGCCGAAGCTATGGTACGCAGGCCGGTCGGCGAAGCGTTTCACGGAGGTGGCAAACACCTCGGCCACCGTGCGGAACTGCTCAAGATCGATTTCGGCGGCAACGCCGGCCGGATAACTTTGCAACCAAGGACGTGCCTGATTCATCTGCCCCCCTCCAGGGTGTTCTCGACGCGCCGCAGTGTGTTCCACGGCGTTACAACAGCTGGCAGCATACCGTCATGGATGGAAAAGGCGAAGCGTGATGCAGAGCAGCATTCAAGTGTCGTGGCGCCTGGCGTGGATGGGGTTTTGCATGCTGGTCTTGCTCGGGTGCACGCGTGCTGCGCCGGAACAACGTCTGCGCGCCACGCTGGAGCAGATGCATCAGGCGATCGAGGCGCGCGAGATCGGCGATGCGATGGCGCCGGTGGCCGAGGATTTTGTTGGCGAACATGGGCTGGACGCCGCCGGGTTACGGCGCTTGATGCAAGTGCAGATGCTGGGCAATCAACAGCTCGGCGTGACCATGGGGCCGGTCGATGTGGCACTGCGCGGTGATACCGCCACGGTGCGCTTCACCGCGCTGTTGACCGGCGGCAACGGGCGCTGGGTGCCCGATCAGGCGCAGACCTATCAGGTCACCACCGGCTGGCGATTGCAGGGCAGCGACTGGCAGCTGTACCACGCGCAATGGGTGCCGGCGGCGCGTTGACCGCGCAGATGCAGTGGAGCGCGGCTGCCGCTTGGTGCGGCCGGACGCATGGCGCCAGGGCATGGATGGGGGGCGTGAGGCATCTGGCCGAAGCGCGCATCGCCCGGTGACGCCGTTGCGTTGCGACAAGGTGGAAGGTGGCCCTCCGGCTGGCTGCCGTTGGCTGGGCAATGCAGCCTGTTGCCGCCTTCTTCTGCGCCAAATATCTCGGTGGTGAGATCGATGTCCGTGTGCCGGCGATGGCGTCGGTCACCACCAACGGCGGGGGAGGGAATTCAGTTCGACGTCGGGATGCACGCGTCCTTTGTTCACCGCCGCGTGATCGCCGTTTTTTTTGAGAGGCCGGAAACGCCACTCCCGCCGAGCGGCGGGAGTGCGTTGCATCGTTGCAGCGCAATGCGCGCTGTGGTCAGGCTGCCTTGCGTGCCGCCAGTTGCCGCAGCACATACTGCAGCAAGCCGCCGTGCTTGAAGTACTCCACTTCCTTGGGTGTCAGCAGCAGCACCTTGACCTGGAACTGCTTGACGCTGCCGTCGGACTTTTTCGCATTGACGGTGGCACGACGGCTGGCGCCGTCCTGCAGGCCGGTGATGTCCAGCACTTCCGAGCCATCCAGGCCAAGCGTCTGTGCGTTTTCGTTTTCCAGGAACTGCAAGGGCAGCACGCCCATGCCCACCAGATTGGAGCGGTGGATACGCTCGAAGCTTTCGGCGATCACGGCCTTGACTCCGAGCAGGTTGGTGCCCTTGGCGGCCCAGTCGCGCGAGGAGCCGGTGCCGTATTCCTTGCCGGCCAGCACCACCAGCGGCACGCCGTCGGCCTTGTACTTCATTGCGGCATCGTAGATGGCCAGCTTTTCCGGCTGGCCGCCACCGGCTGGGTAATACAGCGTGTTGCCGCCTTCTTCGCCGCCGAACATCAGGTTCTTGATGCGGATGTTGGCGAAGGTGCCGCGTACCATCACATCGTCGTTGCCGCGGCGGCTGCCGTAGCTGTTGAAGTCGGCCGGCTGCACGCCGCGTTCCTGCAGGAAGCGGCCTGCCGGCGAATCCTTCTTGATGTTGCCGGCCGGCGAAATGTGGTCGGTGGTGATCGAATCGCCGAACAGGCCCATGATGCGTGCGCCGTGCACGTCGTCCACGTTGCCCACCTGCATGGTCATGCCGTCGAAGTAGGGTGGGTTCTTGATGTAGGTCGAGGCTTCGTCCCACGCGTAAAGCGCGCCATCGGGCGAGGCGATGGTGTTCCAGCGCGTGTCGCCCTTGAACACGTCGGCATAGTTCTGCTTGAACATCTCCGGGCCGACGGTGGCGGCGATGGTGTCGCCGATTTCCTTGTTGCTCGGCCAGATGTCGCGCAGATACACCGGCTGCCCATCGCTGCCGGTGCCCAGCGGCTCGGTGGTGAGGTCGATGTCGGTGGTGCCGGCGATGGCATAGGCCACCACCAGCGGCGGCGAGGCCAGATAATTCATCTTGACCTCGGGGTGTACGCGGCCTTCGAAGTTGCGGTTGCCCGACAGCACCGAGGTCACCACCAGATCGTCCTTGGCAATGGCCGCAGACACGTCTTCCGGCAGCGGGCCGGAGTTGCCGATGCAGGTGGTGCAGCCGTAGCCCACCACGTAGAAGCCAAGCTTTTCCAGGTCGGTGAGCACGCCGGCCTTTTCAAGATAGTCAGTGACCACGCGCGAACCTGGCCCGAGCGAGGTCTTGACCCACGGCTGCGCCTTCAGGCCCTTGGCCGCCGCGTTACGCGCGAGCAGGCCGGCGCCCAGCATCACCGCGGGGTTGGAGGTGTTGGTGCAGGAGGTGATTGCGGCGATGACCACCGAGCCATCGCGCAGCTGCCAACCCGCACCGCTGGCGCCGGCGCTTTCTGCCTGCGACGCCTTCGCACCGACGGCGGTGCCGCCGCCACCTTCGTTCTTGAGGCGGTCTTCCTGCTTGAGATCGGCCAGCTTCTTGCTGCGCGCATCGGCGAACGGCTTGAGGCTTTCGCGGTAGTTGGACTGCATGTCTTCCAGCAGCACGCGGTCCTGCGGGCGCTTGGGGCCGGCCAGCGACGGCTTGACCTGGCCCATGTCCAGTTCCAGCGTGGCGCTGTATCGGGCGGGCGGGGTAGTGGCGTCGTGCCACAGGCCCTGCGCCTTGGCATAGGCCTCGACCAATGCAATCTGCTCCTCGCTACGGCCGGACAGGCGCAGGTAGGTCAGCGACTCCTCATCGACCGGGAAGATGCCGCAGGTGGCGCCGTATTCGGGCGCCATGTTGCCGATGGTGGCGCGGTCGGCCAGCGGCAGGTGCTGCAGGCCGTCACCATAGAACTCGACGAACTTGCCCACCACCCCGAGCTTGCGCAGCATCTGGGTGACCGTCAGCACCAGGTCGGTGGCAGTGGCGCCCTCGGGCAACTTGCCGGTGAGCTTGAAGCCCACGACCTGCGGGATCAGCATCGACGACGGCTGCCCCAGCATGGCCGCTTCCGCCTCGATGCCGCCCACGCCCCAGCCCAGCACGCCGATGCCGTTGATCATGGTGGTGTGGCTGTCGGTACCGAACACGGTGTCGGGGTAGGCGACCAGCGTGCCGTCCTTCTCGGCGCTCATCACCACGCGCGCCAGGTTTTCCAGGTTCACCTGGTGCACGATGCCGGTGTTGGGCGGCACCACCTTGAAGTTCTCGAACGCCTTCTGGCCCCAGCGCAGGAAGCCGTAGCGTTCCTGGTTGCGCTGGAATTCGATCTTGCCGTTGAGGTCGAGCGCGTCCGGCTTGCCGAATACATCGACCTGCACGGAGTGGTCGATGACCAGTTCGGAGGGAATCTGCGGGTTGATCTGGTCGGCATTGCCGCCGAGCTTGACCACCGCATCGCGCATGGCGGCCAGGTCCACCACGCAGGGCACGCCGGTGAAGTCCTGCAGTACCACGCGCGCCGGCATGAAGGCGATTTCGATATCGGGCTCGGCGGTGGGGTCCCACTTGGCAACCGCTTCGATGTGGTCCTTGCCGACGGTCACGCCGCCGTCTTCATGACGTAGCAGGTTCTCCAGCAGGATCTTCATCGAATAGGGCAGGTGGCCGATATCGAAGCGTTCGCCCAGCTTCGGCAGGCTGTAGTACGCGTAGCGCTTGCCGTGAACCTCAAGTGAGGTGCGAGTGGAAAAGGAATCGCTCATGCATCACTCCTATGGCATCGAAGGCTTTAGGTAGGTGCCCATTCTGAGCGATTCAGTGTGTACGTACGGTGTGTCCAGACCGATCTGCCAACTTGAGTAGGGCGGTGCAAGTACGTATCATGTGTGCATACTTTCTGGAGCATGCTCATGGAAGCCACCGTTGCCGAACGCGGACAGATCACGCTGCCAAAGGCCGTGCGCGATGCCCTGGGCCTGACCAAGGGCACCACGTTGAAGATCGAGCTCGACGGCGGGCGCATCATCCTGCGCAAGGACGTCAGCGAGGCGCTGCGCAAGGTGCGCGGCAAGTTCAAGCTGGTCGACGGCCTGACCAGCACCGATGCGGCCATGCGCGTGATCCGTGGCCGCGCCCCCGGGGATCCGTTCGACCCATGATCGCCCTGGATTCCTCGGTCCTGCTGGACATCCTGATCGGCGACCCGGTCTATGGCGAAGTGTCGGAGGTCTGCATCGGCGACGCGCTGGCGCGCGACGAAGTGGTGGTCTGCGACGCGGTGGTGGCCGAGGTGCTGGCCATGCTCGACACCCAGGTCGACCTGATGGAAACCCTGGCCTCGATCGGCGTGCGCTACGAGGCCACCCAGGAAGCGGCGGCAGTGCGCGCCGGCCATATGAACAAGCGCTTTCGCGCGCGCGGCGGCAAGCGTGAGCGGGTGGTGGCCGACTTCCTGATCGGCGCCCACGCCATGCTCCAGTGCGACGGGTTGATCACCCGCGACGAGGGCTTCTTCCGCGATTACTTCAAGGGTTTGAAGATCATCGTTCCCAAACCCGCACCCTGATCCACGTTCGCGCTTTACCACCTTCACCGCTGCTTTTTTGGAGAACCCGCATGTTGGAAGCCTATCGCCACCACGTTGCAGAGCGCGCCGCGCTCGGTATCCCGCCGCTGCCGCTGACCGCGCAGCAGACCGCCGAGGTCATCGAGCTGTTGAAGGCTCCGCCGGCTGGCGAGGAAGAATTCCTGGTCGAGCTGCTCAGCCAGCGCGTGCCGGCCGGCGTCGACGACGCTGCCAAGGTCAAGGCCTCGTACCTGGCCGCGGTTGCCTTCGGCACCGAGACCACCGCGCTGATCAGCCCCACCCGCGCCACCGAGCTGCTCGGCACCATGCTGGGCGGCTACAACATCCAGCCGCTGATCGACCTGCTGGACAACGCCGAGCTGGGCGCCACTGCCGCCGAAGCGCTCAAGCACACCTTGCTGGTGTTCGATGCGTTCCACGACGTGCAGGAAAAGGCGCAAGCCGGTAACGCGCACGCCAAGGCCGTGCTGCAGAGCTGGGCCGATGCCGAGTGGTTCACCAGCAAGCCGGAAGTGCCGCAGAGCCTGACCGTGACCGTGTTCAAGGTGCCGGGCGAAACCAATACCGACGACCTGTCGCCGGCGCCGGATGCGACCACCCGTCCGGACATCCCGCTGCATGCGCTGGCCATGTTGAAGAACAAGCGCGACGGCGCGGCGTTCGAGCCGGAAGAAGACGGCAAGCGCGGCCCGATCCAGGCCATTGCCGACCTCAAGGCCAAGGGCCATCTGGTGGCCTACGTGGGCGACGTGGTCGGTACCGGTTCCTCGCGCAAGTCGGCGACCAACTCGGTGCTGTGGTGGACCGGCGAGGACATTCCGTACATCCCCAACAAGCGCTTCGGCGGCGTGTGCCTGGGCAGCAAGATCGCCCCGATCTTCTACAACACCATGGAAGATGCCGGCGCCTTGCCGATCGAGCTGGACGTCTCGCAGATGGAGCACGGCGACGTGGTCGAGCTGCGTCCGTACGACGGCAAGGCGCTGAAGGACGGACAGGTGATCGCCGAGTTCGCGATGAAGTCGGAGGTGCTGTTCGACGAAGTGCGCGCCGGCGGCCGCATTCCGCTGATCGTCGGCCGTGGCCTCACCGCCAAGGCGCGCGAATTCCTGGGCCTGCCGGCGTCGGACCTGTTCCGCCTGCCGATGGACCCGCCGGACACCGGCAAGGGCTTCTCGCTGGCGCAGAAGATGGTCGGCCGCGCCTGCGGGCTGCCGGAAGGCCAGGGCATGCGCCCGGGCACCTATTGCGAGCCGAAGATGACCTCGGTGGGTTCGCAGGACACCACCGGCCCGATGACCCGCGACGAGCTGAAGGACCTGGCCTGCCTGGGCTTCTCGGCCGACCTGGTGATGCAGTCGTTCTGCCACACCGCCGCCTATCCGAAGCCGGTGGACGTCAAGACCCACCACACCTTGCCCGAGTTCATCTCCACCCGCGGCGGCGTCTCGCTGCGTCCGGGCGACGGCGTGATCCACAGCTGGCTCAATCGCATGCTGCTGCCCGACACCGTGGGCACCGGCGGCGACTCGCACACCCGCTTCCCGATCGGCATTTCGTTCCCGGCCGGCTCCGGCCTGGTGGCCTTCGCCGCCGCCACCGGGGTGATGCCGCTGGACATGCCCGAGAGCGTGCTGGTGCGCTTCAAGGGGCAGATGCAGCCGGGCGTGACCTTGCGTGACCTGGTCAACGCGATCCCGCTGTACGCGATCAAGCAGGGCCTGCTGACCGTGGCCAAGCAGGGCAAGAAGAACATCTTCTCCGGCCGCATCCTGGAAATCGAAGGCTTGCCGAACCTGAAGGTGGAGCAGGCGTTCGAACTCTCCGACGCCTCGGCCGAGCGTTCGGCGGCCGGTTGCACCGTGCACCTGGATAAGGCGCCGATCATCGAGTACCTGACCAGCAACATCACCCTGCTGCGCTGGATGATTGCCGAGGGCTATGCCGATGCGCGCACCCTGGGCCGCCGCATCAAGAAGATGGAAGACTGGCTGGCTGACCCGCAGCTGCTGCAGCCCGATGCCGACGCCGAATACGCGGCGGTCATCGAGATCGACCTGGCCGATATCCATGAGCCGATCGTGGCCTGCCCGAACGACCCGGACGACGTGAAGACGCTGTCGGAAGTGGCCGGCGCGGCCATCGACGAAGTATTCATCGGCTCGTGCATGACCAACATCGGTCACTTCCGTGCCGCGGCCAAGCTGCTGGAAGGCAAGCGCGACATCCCGACCCGCCTGTGGGTGGCACCGCCGACCAAGATGGACGCCTCCGAGCTGACCAAGGAAGGCCATTACGGCACCTTCGGCGCGGCCGGTGCGCGCATGGAAATGCCGGGCTGCTCGCTGTGCATGGGTAACCAGGCGCAGGCACGCGAGGGCGCCACGGTGTTCTCGACCTCCACGCGTAATTTCCCGAACCGGTTGGGCCGCAATACCAACGTGTACCTGGGCTCGGCGGAACTGGCGGCAATCTGCTCGCGCCTGGGCCGCATTCCGACCAAGGACGAGTACATGGCGGATGTCGGCGTGATCAAGACCAGTGGCGATCAGATCTACCGCTACATGAACTTCGATCAGATCCAGGAATATCAGGACGTGGCAGAGACCGTCGCCGCCTGATTCTTCCGGCAGGTTTGCTGTCCCGAAATGCCCGGCACTGCCGGGCATTTCGCTTTTCGGGCAATGGTTTCGTGTAGTCGTCACGATGCCCGGCGTTAAAGCAAATACCAGCTGACTGGATTGTGGCATTGCAACAAAAATCTGAAGTGCGCAGGTCTAGAGTCCCGCCGCTCTACCACTGCCCGTTGATGCCCATGCCCACTTGCACAATCTCCGGTCAAACCCTGCATTACACGCAACATGGCCGCGGTTTCCCGGTCTTGCTCGGCCACAGTTATCTCTGGGACGCTGCGATGTGGGAGCCGCAGATCCAGGCGCTGTCGCAGCATTACCAGGTCATCGTTCCCGAGCTATGGGGACACGGGCAGTCAGGTCCGTTGCCGCACGGCACGCAGCAGATCGGCGATCTTGCCGGGCACATGCTGGCCCTGCTGGACGCACTGAAGTTGCCGCAGTGCGCGGTGGTCGGCCTGTCGGTGGGCGGCATGTGGGCCGCCGAGCTTGCCCTGATGGCGCCGGAGCGCGTGCGCAGCCTGGTGTTGATGGATACTTTCCTGGGCGCCGAGCCAGCCGCCACGCGTGCGCGCTATTTCGGCCTGCTTGATGCCATCGAGACGGCCGGGCAGGTGACGCCTGCGCTGATCGAGGCGATCGTGCCGATCTTCTTCCGCCCTGGTATCGATCTGAGCTCGGCATTGCCGGCCGCCTTCGCGCAGCGTCTGGCGGCGATGTCGGCCGAGCAGTTGCGCGCATCCATCGTGCCGCTGGGCCGGCTGATCTTCGGCCGAGCCGACCGCCTGGATGCCCTGTCCGCGCTGGAACCGGCCAACACCTTCCTGCTCGGTGGCGCCGAGGACATTCCGCGCCCGCCCGAAGAGGTGTGGATGATGGCCGAGGCAATCTGTTGCGATTACGAGCTGATCCCGGACGCAGGCCATATCGCCTCGCTGGAAAACCCGGCCTTCGTCAACGCGCAGTTGCTGGGATGGCTGAAGCGGACGGTGGGTGAGACCGAGGTGGAGCTGATGCGAGTGGGATGAGGGTAATGACCTCGCCCGACGTGGGATGAGGCGACTGGTTCCTTCTCGCCGCCTCACTTTTTACGGACAGGAGGCGGGCTTGAGGCTCTCTCTCGTTGGAGATGGCTGAAGCGCCGCAGTTGTCAGGATGATGTTTCCCTTTTCCGGTCGGGACACTCTCCTCCTTTATGGAGGAGAAGGTGCCCGCGGGGCGGATGCGGGTACGGCGTCGGCGCGATACGTGCTTGGCCGTACCCGCACCCCAACCCCCTCCCGCGGGGAGAGGGGCTTAAAGCCCGCTTTCGTAGGGAAGGGCTTGCAGCGCCGCTCTTCTGCAGGAGGAGCCTCATGACTTGCCACGCCATGGCCCGCCTTTCCTGGCTGGAAGGAAGTTCGAAGCGGTGATCGTTCGACGGTTGCGTTATGACGGTTGCGCGCCCAGCCAGGCTTCCAGTGCCTGGGCCGGTAGCGGCCGCGAGAACAGATAGCCCTGAAGCACCTCGCAACCCAGGTCGGCGAGGAACAGGCGCTGCGCTTCGTTTTCCACACCTTCGGCGACCACGTGCTTGCGCAGGTGCTCGCCGATGCGCAGCACCGAGGTGGTGAGCGCGCGCGCGTCTTCGCTGTGTTCGATATCGCGGACGAAGCTCATGTCCAGTTTGAGTTCGTCGATCGGCAGGCGATGCAAGTGGCTCAGGCTGGAATAGCCAGTGCCGAAATCGTCCAGCGACAGCGAGATGCCGGCTTCGCGAATGGCGTGCAGGTTTTCCAGCACGCCCGGTTGCCCGGACAGCATCACGCTTTCGGTCAATTCCAGGGTCAGATCGGACGGCTGCACGCCCAGTTCGGCGATCAGCTGCAGCAGGTCGGGAAGCATGCGCGGGCTTTCGAAGCCGCTTGCCGACAGATTTACCGACACGCGCGCCACCGGCACGCCACGCTGGCGCCAGTCCGCGACCTGTTCGCAGGCACGTCGCAGTACCCAGGCGTTGAGCTGCGGCATCATGCCTTGCTCTTCAGCCACCGGCAGAAACCGCGCCGGCGATACCGCGCCCAGTTGCGGATGATTCCAGCGCAGCAGCGCTTCCACACCATACAGGGCATGCGGCGCGGCGCTGTGCATCTGCGGCTGGTAGTGCAGCTGCAATTGATCGCGGCCAATGGCCTGGCGCAGCTCGGCCTCCAAGGCCACGCGTTCCTGCGCCATGCGGTTCATGTCGGAACTGAAAAAGCGGAAGCGCCCACCGCCTTCCTTCTTGGCGCGATTCATCGCCAAGTCGGCATGGCGCAGCAGGATGTTGATGTCGTGGCCATCCTCGGGAAACATCGCCACGCCGATACTGGCCGAGGGATGTACGGTCATATGGCCAACCGGCAGCGGGCTGGCGATGCTGACCAACAAACGCTCGGCGGCGGCACTGGCCTGCTCTGCGCTGCATTGCGGCAGCGCGAGCGCGAACTCGTCGCCGGATAGCCGCGCCAGCATCGCCGTGGCGGTGATCTGGTCGTTGACGCGCAAGGCGATATCACGCAGCAGGCCATCGCCTGCGGCGTGCCCCTGGCTATCGTTGATGAGCTTGAAGCGATCGATGTTGATGAACATCAACGCGGCCGGTTCGCCGGCGTATTCGGCCTGAGTCAGTGCCTGCTCGGCACGCGCGCTGAACATGATGCGGTTGGGAAGGCCCGTGAGCGTGTCGTAGAACGCCAGTTGATGCACGCGCTGGCGGATCTGCTCGCGTTCCAGCGCCAATGTGCACAGCTGCTGGCACAAATCGGTGAGCCGCATATGCCAGGCATCGGCACGTTGCGGCTTGCGGTAATACAGCGCGAAGGTGCCGAGCACGCGCGCGCTGTTGGAGCGGATCGGCGTGCTCCAGCAGGCGCGCAGGCCCCAAGGCAAGAGCGTGTCGCGATATGCCTCGAACAATGGGTCGGTGGCGATGTCTTCCACCATCACGGCGCGACCGCGCCAGGCCGCGGTGCCGCAGGCGCCAGTGCCCGGGCCGATCTTCAAGCCGTTGACTGCGTCGGCGTATTCGGGCGGCAGGCTGGGCGCAGCCAGCGAATGCAGGCGACCTTGATTGTCCGCACTCATCACCGTGGCCAGCACATCCGGTGCGATGCGTTCGACCTCGGTGCAAATCAGCGTCATCACCTCGATCAACGGGCGTTCCTGCACCAGGGCCTCCAGCACGCGGTGCTGCAACACCTCGTGCATCTTGGTGTCGGTGATGTCGGTCAGTACCGCCACGTAATGCGAGGGAGCGTGGTTGGCGTCGTAGATCGGGTTGAAGTTCAGCGAGATCCACAGCGGCGTGCCGTCCTTGCGATAGACCAGCAGGTCGGCACGGGTGTGCTGCAAGGCATCGGCGCGATCGCGAACGCGAGCGACCTCGCTTTGGTCGCTTTGCGCGCGGGTCAGGACATCGGAGGGACGCAGACCGACCAGCTCGGCTTCGGTGTAGCCGAACATGCGCTGGAAGCCGTCGTTGGCGTACAGCAGGCGCGATTGCAGGTCGCAGATGAGAATGGCGCTGCTGCTGCCATCCAGGGCTTCGGCGAGCAGACGCGCGCGGCGTTGGTCGGGCTGTTCGCCGGCCTTGGCCATGCCGGCGGTGACCGGGCCGGGCCTGATCTGGCCCGTGCCTGGGGCGTTGGCATGGATCGGCTCAGCCATCAGCGGCGTGCGGTCCATCGCTGCATCCACGCCAGCGCCCACCACGCTTCCCGGTGCCGGAGGAAGCGTTGGGTTGGTCGGGTGCGAGGGATGCGCGGCCATGCCGGATCAGCGCGCCTGCGCCGACAATGCGAGCAAGCGCTCGGCCACGCGGTCCAGCGGCACCACTTCCTGCGCGGCGCCAAGTTTGTACGCGGCACCGGGCATGCCCCAGACCACGCTGCTGGCTTCGTCCTGCACCAGCGTCGGCGCGCCGGCCTGCAGCATTTCCAGCAGGCCGCGTGCGCCGTCGTCGCCCATGCCGGTGAGGATGGCGCCCACCGCATTCGGGCCGGCATTGGCGGCAACGGAACGAAACAGCACGTCCACTGCCGGCTTGTGGCGATTGACCGGCGGGCCATCGTCGATGCGGCAGCGCCAGCGCGCACCGTCGCGAATGATGCGCAGATGCTGGCCGCCCGGCGGCAGATACGCATGGCCGGGCAGGATGGCCTCGCCATCGGTGGCTTCGCGTACCGACATGGCCGAATGGCGGTTGAGGCGCTCGGCGAATGCGGTGCTGAAGCTGGCAGGCAGATGCTGGGTCATCACCACCGCGGGCGCATCGGCGGGCATGTGTTCGAGCACCACGCGCAGCGCTTCGGTACCACCGGCGGAGGCGCCGATGGCGATCAAGCGGTCGGTCGTGCGAAAGCGCAGCGCGCTGCCGGCCACCGGTGCCGATTGCATATCCAGCGTGACTTTGGGCGCGCTCGGACGATTGAGTGCGCTGACCTTGGCTTTGGCCGCCATCTTGACCTTGCTGACGATTTCTTCGGCGTAGCCTTCCAGCCCGCGTGCGACGTCGATCTTGGGCTTGGACACGAAGTCCACGGCGCCCAGCGACAGGGCCTGCAAGGTGGTGTCGGCACCGCGCTCGGTCAGCGATGAAATCATCACCACCGGGGTAGGGCGCAGGCGCATCAGGTTTTCCAGAAATACCAGGCCGTCCATGCGCGGCATTTCCACATCCAGCGTGATGACGTCCGGATTGAGGCGCTTGATCTTTTCGCGCGCCAGCAACGGGTCGGCGGCCGAGCCGACCACTTCGATGCCGGCGTCGCGCGACAAAATTTCGGTGAGCATCTGACGCACGACCGCCGAATCGTCGACGATCAATACACGCACAGGGGTTTCCAGCGTCATTCGAACAACTCCACTCCACCGGTAACCGGTGCTTTGGACAGACGGGCGCGCACGGCCGATTCGGTGGCGGCGACTTCGGCTTCGTGTGCGTGCGGCAAGCGCTGCACGACGACGCGGCCAGTGGTCGCGAAGAACCACACCTTGCGCGGATGGATGCCACACAGATCTTCAGCGATGATGGGAATATGTTCGGCCTGCAGGTACTGGCGCACGAACTCGGCGTTGCGGGTGCCGACCGGGTTGCTGGTGAAGCCCTTCAGCACGTTGGCGCCACCGAAGACCTTGGCTTCGATGCGTTTGCGGTGCGCGCCGCGCTTGAGCATGTCGTTGATCAGCAACTCCATGGCATAGCTGCCGTAGCGCGTGGGCGCTCCGTCGCCGACCTGGCCTTCGGGCAACAGAAAGTGGTTCATGCCGCCGATCTTGAGCACCGGGTCGCGCAGGCAGGCTGCAACGCACGATCCCAAGGTGGTCGTCAACGCGGTGTCGTCGTCCACCACCAGGTATTGGGTGGGCAGCAGTTTGGCGGCAATGGTCTGGAACCGCGAATCGCGGTAGCGCATGACGTCGTCGACTTGCACGGCGGTACTCATGCTCAGGCTCCTGCGCGCGGTGCGCGCCGATACAGCGTGCGCCCGCACGGCTGGATCAGATCGGCCGCGTGCAGGTAGTTCTCCGAGTGCCCGGTGTAGAGCAGACCGTCCTCGCCCATGTGACTGACCAGGCGCGACAGGATGCCGCGCTGGGTGGGCTTGTCGAAGTAGATCATCACGTTGCGGCAGAACAGTGCCGCATACGGACCGCCGACGTCGTAACGCGGTGCCAGCAGATTCAACTGGCGGTATTCGATGAGCTGGCGCAGCGCCGGAATGACCCGGCATTTGCCTTCATTGGGGCCACTGCCGCGCTGGAAGTACTTGCGCTTGATCGCTGCATCCAGCGAGGCGACACGGTCGATGGCATAGACACCGCGCGAGGCGGTTTCCAGTACCTGCGTGTCGACGTCGGTGGCGACGATGCTCACCGGCGGGGTCAGCGTGCCGAAGGCTTCGCAGGAGGTGATGGCGATGGAGTAGGGCTCCTCGCCGGTGGAGGCGGCGCACGACCAGATCTTCAACGGCGCCTGCGAGGCGCGCTTTTGCAGTTCTTCGCGCAGCTTGTCGAAATGGTGCGGCTCGCGGAAGAACGAGGTCAGGTTGGTGGTCAGCGCATTGGTGAATGCCTGCCACTCTTCTTCATCGTTGCCGGCTTCGAGCTGGTCGAGGTAGTCGCGGAACGAGCGCAGGCCGAGCACGCGCAGGCGACGCGACAGGCGGCCATACACCATGTCGCGCTTGGCCGGCGCCAGTGCGATGCCGACACGCTGGTAGATCAGGTCGCAGACACGCTTGAAGTCGCGGTCGCCGAAATCAAATTCGCGTGTGTCTGAAGCGGAAGTCGTTGTCGTCATATCCATACGCGTCGTGAGCTATAACTGGATATCGGCCACGGAGCCGCGCAACTGAAGCGCCAATGCGTGGATTGGGCGCGGTTGGGTTCGCTAGCTCGTCCGATGGGGACGGCGGCTGGCGATGGGCGCTCAGAGGCAAAGATGCCCCATCGGTGTGCTGCCGCAGCGGACGCGGGGATCAACGCAGGTGCCTGGCCCAAATGCACAACGCCCCGGCAGTGCCGGGGCGTTGTGGTAATAGCGGTGAATCAGAACTCTTGCCAGTTACCGTCGGCCAGTGCGGCCTGGGATTTGGCTGGCCGCGACGCGCTTGCTGCTGCGCGTGCCACCGGCTTGGCGGCGCTCTTCACTGCAACCGGGCGCGAGGCGATCGGCCGGACGCGTGTGCTTTGTGGCGCCTGCGTAGCCGAGTCGTCCAGCTTGAACACCGACACCGCTTCGGCCAGATGACCTGCCTGCTCTTCCATCGAGCGGGCGGCGGCAGTGGCTTCTTCCACCAGCGCAGCGTTTTGCTGGGTGGTTTCGTCCATCTGGGTGATGGTCTGGTTGACCTGCTCGATGCCGGACGACTGCTCCTGCGAAGCGGCAGAGATCTCGCCCATGATGTCGGTCACGCGCTGCACGCTGGCCACGATGTCGGCCATGGTGGCGCCAGCCTTGCGCACCAGTGCCGAGCCTTCGGCCACCTTGTGCACGGAGTCGTCGATCAGGCCCTTGATCTCCTTGGCCGCACTGGCCGAACGCTGTGCCAGCGTGCGCACCTCGGAGGCGACCACGGCAAAACCGCGACCCTGTTCGCCGGCACGCGCTGCTTCCACCGCTGCATTCAACGCCAGGATATTGGTCTGGAACGCGATGCCGTCGATGACGCTGATGATGTCGGCGATCTTCTTGGACGAGGCTTCGATGCCGGACATGGTGGTGACCACTTGCGACACCACTTCACCGCCTTGCGAAGCCACGCCGGTGGCGCCGATGGCAAGCTGGTTGGCCTGACGGGCGCTTTCGGCGTTCTGCTTGACGGTGGAGGTGAGCTCCTCCATGGAGGCGGCGGTTTCTTCCAGATTGGCGGCCTGCTGCTCGGTACGGTGCGACAGGTCGCTGTTGCCCGAAGCGATTTCGCCAGCGGCCGAATTGATCGCAGTGGACGACATCTTGATGCGCCCGACGATGTCGGCCAGCTGCTCGGCGGTGGCATTGGCATCGTCACGCATCTGCGCGAACACGCCGCTGAACTCACCATGCATGCGCACGGTCAGGTCGCCACGCGATAGCGCGGACAGCAGGGTCGAAATCTGTTCCAGGCTGCCGGCATTGGCATCCAGCAAGCCGTTGAGCTGCTGCGCCAGCTGCAGGAAGAAGCCCTGCTTGCCGTCGGTTTCCACACGCCCGCTCATGTCGCCACTGGCGGCAGCGCGCACGATACGGGCCACTTCTTCTTCCACCTGCACTTCGATGGTGCGGTCGCGCCATTCGCAGACTTCGCCGCTGGTCTCGCCCTGTTCGTTCTTGATGGAGGTGACGGTCTGCGCCAGCACCACTTCGCCGAAACGCTCTTCGAAGCTGGTGACGCCATCGCGTTCCAGTGCGGCAATGGCCTTGCGCACGGTCGCATCCGACAAACCCAGGTAGCTGATGTGCTGGCCGATCACCTTGCTTGCGTCGAATTCGGGCGATGCCAGGCGGATGCTGCTTTCGTACTGCGCCACGATCTTCTTGAAGGCGTCGTTGGCGTAGATCATCACGCGCTCTGGATCGGTGATGAAGGTGCCGGTCGAGGACTTGTCCAGCGCGGTGCGGATGCGCAGGTTTTCGTCGGCAATCTCCTGGTCGCGTTCAATGCGTTCCTTCAGGTCGCGCTGCATGCGCTGCATGGAGCGCATCAACTCGCCCACTTCGTCCTGGCCCTGTACGTTGATCTGGCCGTCCAGCTTGCCGCCGGCAATTTCGGTGGCCGTGGTGACCGCGCCGCGCATGCTCTTGACGATGGAACGGGCGAACAGGAAGGCCAGGCCCAGGCCGCCGGCGATGCCGATCAACAGCACCACCAGGGTCAGCGTGACGGAGGTGGCGTGGACCTTTTCGGCCTTGGTCTTGGCCGCCTGCGCGAGCAGGTTATCTTCGGCAATCAAGGCAGCCAGCGAATCCTTGGCCTTGTTGTGCAGGGTACGGGTCTCGCCGACGAAGGTGTCGATGGCGTCGTCGGGCAGATTCAGCTCCATCATTTCGTCGACGCTGGCATAGGAGGCCGATGCCTTCTTCCAGTCCGCCACGAACACGTCGAACAGCTTCTTCTGTTGCGGGCTTTCGATCAGACGCGGGTAGCCCTTGATGGTGGCTTCGATCTCGCCATTGAGCTTCTTGGCGCGGACCTTGGCTTCCTGCTTGACCGAATCGCTGGCGCGCACCAGGTTCTGGTAGGCCGCATTCCGGTATTCGCCGAGCATGCCGCGCAGATCGCCCGCCTCGCGCACGCTGGACATGGTGTTGCCGGCCAGGTCGCGGGTGACGTTATTGAGCGAAGCCAGGCCCGAATAGGCGATGACGCCCTGGACGAGCATGATCAGCAGCACGATGCCGAACGCCAGCATCAGCTTGGGCATCAGTTTCAGATTGTTGATCCATTGCATTGACACGATTCCCCGTAGAAGTCAGTCCGCATAGCCGCAACAGCACATCGCCACGCGCGAGGGCGTGGCGATGTGCGAGGCGATTACTTGATGGTGGCGAGCTTCAGGCTGGCCGGGGAGCTGACTTCGATTTCGGCGCGCGAACTGTCGCGCTGGATCTTGCCGAGGACGCAGACGTCCTTGCCTTCGAGCGTTTCGGGGGCGAAGCTGAACTTGCCGCGGTTGGCGCCGTCGATGCGTGCGGAGAAGGTGTGGCGCGGGAACATGCCGCCCATGTACAGGAAGGTGGGTTCGCCTTCCGAGCTCTGCGCGTACTTGGCCTTTTCGACCTTGCCGCACACCATGCCGTCCTTGCCGACGAAGCGCGTCGCCATTTCCGGCGGAATCATTTCCTGCGACTGGGCCGACAGCGTGGGAGCAACGATCACGAGAGCAGCGACGGGGAGGAGCGAGAGCAGGAACTTCATTGGGATTCTCCAGAAATCAAAAGTCGAACGGTGACCCGTTGTGTGGACGCGGGCTTCATTCAGCTATCGGCTAACCGCCGTTCAACTTGAATCCGGAAAACGTGATTTTTATCTCATTTCCATCGAGTGGTGCGTCGCGTGTCGGGAGCTTCCTGACACGCGATCGTCGTAGATGCGATCGCACAAAAGCGTTGCGGCCGCCGGAGCGGTGCAGTGGGTGCAGGGTGCCGCCGCTTACGCTGAAAAGCGGCTACCGAACGGAGCGAATCAGCCAACGGTGGCGAGGGGCGCAGAAGCCGGTGTGCACATGTGCGACATCGGGATTCGGAGCGCCGACCACGCGCGTTCTGGCGGCCTGGCAGTCGTTTGGTAGCCGCTTGTCGTACATGGCGGCTCCTGCATTCCTCTACACCTCTCCGGCGACCGCAGGCGAGGCAACGCAGCCGTTTGAATCAGGCGGCTTCTTCCACCAGCTGCTGACCCAGCTCGGTGCTGTCCAGCAGGGTTTCGATATCCAGCAGGATCAACATGCGATCGTCCTGGGTGCCGATACCGGAGATGAAACGGGTGTCGACCGACGCACCGAATTCGGGGGTAGGACGGATCTGGTCGTCGTTGAGCGGAATCACGTCGGACACGCTGTCCACGACGATGCCGACCACGCGGTCCTCGACGTTGAGCACGATCATCACGGTGAAAGCGTCGTAGCGCGCTTCTTTCAGGCGCAGCTTCAGGCGCAGGTCGATCACCGGCACGATGGTGCCGCGCAGGTTGATCACGCCCTTGATGTAGTCCGGCGCGTCGGGCAGACGCGTGACCGAATCGTAGCCGCGGATTTCCTGCACCTTCAGGATATCCACGCCGTAGTGTTCTTCGCCCAAAGCGAAGCTGAGGAATTCACCACCTGTGCCGGTGGCAGTGCTTTTATCGTTCATGGAAACTCCGGGCGTTGCGGCTAAGTGTCGGGTTGAGGCAGGACTGCGGCAGCAGAGACGGATGCGGGATGCCCTAGCAACATCGGCGGGGTAGGCGGCAACTTTAGGTGCCGGCCCCGCGTGGTACGCGAGGGTTCAGAACACGCCGCTCTTGCGCGCATTGCGCTGGCGGTCGACACGGAAAATGTAGCGCTGGATGGTTTCGTCGGCGCCGCGCGGCAGGTCGCTGAACTGCATGCCGATCCGGAAGCCTTCGCTGCCGTTGGGCAGGGCCTGCTTGTGCTGGCTGCACACGGTCAGCGGCAGCGTGATCGGGGCGGTGTCGGGCAATTGCAGGATGCAGTTGCGGTAGGTGCGTTGCAATTCGAGCAAGGGCATCCCGTCGGTGAGGGACACCGCCAGGCCGCCGCTGCTGATGTCGATCACGCGCAGCTGCAGGTTGAACTCGTTTCCCTGCGCCGCTTCCTGGCGGATGGTGCAGACGGGCGAATCGGTGATCGGCGTTTCCAGCCGGTACGATTCGCGCCGCTGCATGTGGTACATCGCGGCAGGCAGGTCGACGCGGAAGGCGACGTGGATGTCGCGCTCGATCCGTTCGGCCTTTTCCAGGCGGAAGCGGATGTTCACCCGTTCCAGTTGGGCGTAGCACAGCAGGTATTTGGCGCCTTCGATGGCGCGGTTGGAGGCATCGTTATGGCTGCCGTCCAGGATCACGCAGTCGTCGTCTTCGTCCACTTCCAACACGGCGGTGGGCACGGCCATGTCGCGGCCAGCCACATGCATGGTCACGATGGCGCGTTGGTCGAGCAGCTGGCGCAGCAATCCACGGATCTGCCGCTTGTTGCGCAGCAGGTAGCGCTCGTCACCTTCGGCGAGGTGATCGGCGTCGTGGTCCAGCTCTGAGGTATCGCCTTGGGACATGGGCACAAGCACAGTAGAAGCGGGAAGGCGCCTGGCGGGTTGTCCCGGCGTCGCCTTGATATCGGCGGCAAAGCCAAATCTTTAAGGCGGCCGACCAAACTCTATGCCGATCGGTGGCCAGGCGCAGCCGCGATGGTCTGTGTGCAGCGCGTTCAGCCAAGCAAGCGTCAACGTCTGGCGCGAGGTCTTCGTTCTTCAATACGCCACCAGCGAACTAGCGGGTTAGGCTCCGCGTCTTCAATGTCTTTGTGCTGGCTGCAGGGTCCTTGCCCGCCCACCATCGCAGGACACGCTGCAAGTACGTCCCTAAGCGCCGTGGCGGCATCCATGCCGCCAAGGGTCCCACGACGGTGGGCGGGCAAGGACCAGTCGCGTTGGTCGGTGTGCAGGGTTTCAACACAGCAACCAGCAACCTCAAGCCGCGCGAAGCGGTGTCCTAAGCACTTCAGCAGCGCCAGCAGAAAACTGTCTGGCGCGGTGTCCTTGCCGGTTGCCGGACCGTTGGCGGCATGGATGCCGCCATCGAGCCGCCATGGATGGGTTCACGGCGTGTCCCGCGGGCGGTGAGGGCAGCGCGCCCTCGACGCTGTGATCTGGCTGCAATGAATCGTCGTTGCCGTCTCAGCTGTAGGCATGGCGTGCGTTGGCCAGCAGGGTGCTCAGGCGGTCCTGTGGCTCCAGGCGGAACACTGCCACCGCATCCACCAACTGTGCGGCCTGGTCTTCCATCGAGCGCGCGGCGGCAGTGGCTTCTTCCACCAGCGCGGCGTTCTGCTGGGTGGTTTCGTCCATCTGGGTGACGGTCTGGTTGACCTGGGTGATGCCTGCGGCCTGCTCGCGCGAAGCGCTGGTGATTTCGCCCATGATGTCGGTGACGCGCTGTACCGAGGTCACCACCTGCTGCATGGTGCTGCCGGCTTCGGAAGCCAGTGCCGCGCCGTTGCCGATGCGGGTGACCGAGTCTTCGATCAGGTGCTTGATCTCCTTGGCTGCGCCGGCCGAGCGCTGTGCCAACGTGCGGACCTCCGAGGCCACCACAGCAAAGCCACGACCCTGCTCGCCGGCACGCGCCGCTTCCACCGCCGCGTTCAAGGCCAGGATATTGGTCTGGAAGGCGATGCCGTCGATCACGCTGATGATCTCGGCAATCTTTTTCGACGAGGCGTCGATATCGGCCATGGTGGTGACCACGCGGTTCACCACATCGCCGCCCTTTGCCGCCACACCGGCAGCATCCAGCACCAGGCGATTGGCCTGGTCGGCGTTGTCGGCGTTCTGCTTGACGGTGGCGGTGAGCTCTTCCATGGAGGCTGCGGTTTCTTCCAGCGCGGCCGCTTGCTGTTCGGTGCGACGCGACAGGTCGCCGTTGCCGGTGGCGATTTCGGTGGCGGCCGAATTGATCGTCAGCGACGAGTCCTTGATGCGGCGCACGATACCGGCCAACTGGTCGGCGGTGGCGTTGGCGTCGTCGCGGATGGTGGCGAAAACGCCCTGCAGCGCGCCGTCCATGCGTGCGGTCAGGTCGCCTTGCGACAGCGACGAGAGCAGGGCGGAGACGCGCGACAGACCGTCGGCGTTGTTGTCCAGCAGCGTGTTGAGCTGTTGGGCCAGCAGCAACAGGAAGCCCTGCTTGCCGCGCACGTCGATCCGCTCGCTGAGGTCGCCGGCCGCGGCGGCTTCCACCACGTGCGCGACTTCCTGTTCCACCTGCACTTCCTGGGTACGGTCGCTCCATTCGACCACATAGCCCATGCGCTCGCCGGTGGCAGCCACGACCGGGCTGACCACTTCCTGCACGATGCGGCCGCCGATTTCGACCTGTGCGGTGTGCGTACTCTTGAGTTGATCCAGCAGGCGTGCCTGCTCGGGATTGCGATGGAACTGGTCGATGCGGGTATTGCCCAGTGCAGCGGCATCGAAGTTGGGAAGATCGTGCCGCAGGACGTCCTGCATCTCCGACAGCATGCGCTGCAGCGGTCGATTGACGTAAATGATGCGGCGCTCGGCGTCGGCGATCATCACATTGGTGCTGACGTCGTCCAACGCGGTGCGTACGCGCAGTGCTTCGCTGGCGATCAGGTGGTCGCGTTCCAGGCGCGCGCGCAGGTCATCGCGCATGGTGCGCGCGTTGAGCAGCAGGCGACCGAGTTCGTCATGCCGGTCGATGTCAATCGCGTTGTCCAGGCGGCCGGCCGCCACGTCGCCAAGCACGCGTTCCACTGCCAGCAGCGGGCGGGTGACCATCTTGCGCGCGGCAATGAACACCACCGCGATGCACAGTGCCAGCACCACCAGCGAGAACAGCAGCATGCTGCCCATCAGCGCGTCCAGCGGGCCGTCGATGGCACTGCGCGGCTGCGCGCCAATCACCGCCCACTGCCACGGCGTGTAGCGCTGTGCGGTGACTTCGAAGGCCTGGCTGGCGCCCTTGCCATCGCGCAGCTGCAGGTTGGCGCTGGGCTGCTTGCCGTCCAGCACTGCCTGCAACAGAGCCTGTTGTTCGGCCGGCACCAGTGCCGCCAATGTGGCCGGGGTGCCCGGCGGAGCCGCGATGATCTGGCCCTGGTGATCGCCCGGCGCCATGTCGGCAATGACGAAGTAGCCGTCCTGGCCCAGTTTGGTGGTGCTGACCTGGGCCTTGAGCGCGGCCAGGCCTTGGGTGTAGTTGCGCCCGACGAACAGCGCGCCAATGACCTCGCCGGCGGCATCGCGCAGCGGCTGGTAATGGGTCATGTACTGCTCGCCGAACAGCTGCGCCTGGCCGGTGAAGCTCTTGCCTTGCGACAGGGCGGCGTAGGCCTTGCCCTTGCGATCGAGCAGGGTGCCGATGACGCGTTCGTTCTGCTTGTTACGCAGCGAGGTGGTGATGCGCACGAAGTCGTCGCCGGTACGGGCGAAGATCGTGGCAACGCCGCCGGTCGCCTTGGCAAAGCGGTCCACGGCGTCGAAATTGAGATTCAATGCCTGCTTGCCGGCACGCAGCGAGGGGGTGTTCTGCTCGCCGATGGTGACCGTGCTGGCGCTATCGAGTTCGCGCGCGCCGGTGGGGAGCATGTCGTCGAACACGCTGCCCAGACGCTGGGTGCCTTCGCTGAGCGTGACGTCGTACATCGCCACCGACTGCTGCATCAGTCGGGTGCTGGAGCGCAGCTCGGCCTTGACCTGCGATTCGATATCGCCAGCGGACTGGCGATAGATGGTCAGGGCCAGCAGCCCCAGCGAAATGGCGATGACCAGCGTGAGCAGTGCGGAGAGCCGCGTACCGACCGAGAGGCGGTTGAAGGAATGCATGAGGAATCGACCTTGCCCGGGGGAGGGCGTTACGAATGCGTGAGCTCGGTAGCGGCCGTTTATGCTCGAAATTGATTGTTCCCGTTGAAATCAGCACAAAATTAGGCATTCCATTCAGCATTCGCTGGCTGAAAGCGGTTTCACATCGTCCACCTTGTCACCGACGATTGTAAATTTTGGGTGAAACCAAAAGTGTCCTTGAGGGAGGCGACGGGCCGCATACTGCGGGCGAAATGGCGCCTTGCGGCCGCCCGTCCGAGCAACATCCTGGGCAACCAATGCGAGGGTTGCGCAGTCGCCAGGCGGTTATGGCCGGAGCCGGAATTGGCTCACATCCTCGGTTGCTACGCACCGCTTCGCCTGAAGAGCGCTGGTGCGGTCTGTCGGTCTTACTCCGGGATGGCAGCAAAAAAAAGGGCCGCTTCCCCTCGCAAGGGAAGCGGCCCACAAGATCTGCGGAGCGCGGATCAAAGGCTCTCGAAACGTCTGTGTTGCTGGACAACGGTGTTGCGTGAAACGCGCATCGGCAGCTGCGACCGGTTGACGATGAGTACGGCGGCCGAATGCACCACCGCGACTAAAAACGATCCCGCTGGCGGTGCCGGTCGCCCGCCACTGCCGGCGACCGGTGGGCTCCGGCGCCGTCGCTTAAAACTCCTGCCAATTGCCATCTCCAACGGTCGACGTGGTTGCATTCACTGCCACGCGCCGCGGTGTCGCCGCGACCACGGCGGCACGTGCAGCCGGGCGCGTCGTCGGCCGCTGGTGGCTCACGGCGCTGGCGATGGCTGACAACTTGCGTGCCACCGGTGCGTTCGCATCGACCTTGAAGACCGCCACCGCTTCGGTGAGTTGCTGTGCCTGTTCTTCCATCGCGCGCGCGGCGGCAGTGGCTTCTTCCACCAGGGCAGCGTTCTGTTGGGTGGCCTCATCCATCTGCGTGACGGTGAGGTTGACCTGTTCGATGCCGGCCGACTGCTCCTGCGAGGCAGCGGAAATTTCGCCCATGATGTCGGTGACGCGCTGCACCGATGAGACGATTTCGGCCATGGTGCGGCCCGCCTGGTCCACCAGCTGCGAGCCGTCGGTGACGCGCTGCACCGAGTCGCCGATCAGGTCCTTGATCTCCTTGGCGGCGGCTGAGGAACGCTGCGCCAGCGTACGCACTTCACTGGCCACCACGGCAAAGCCGCGGCCCTGCTCGCCGGCACGTGCCGCTTCCACCGCCGCATTCAAGGCCAGGATATTGGTCTGGAACGCGATGCCGTCGATGACGGAGATGATGTCGGCGATCTTCTTCGACGAGGCCTGGATGCCCGCCATGGTGTCCACGACCTTGCCGACGACCTCGCCGCCTTGCGACGCCACGCTGGCCGCACCGATCGCCAGTTGATTGGCCTGGCGTGCGCCCTCGGCATTCTGCTTGACGGTAGAGGTGAGCTCTTCCATCGAGGCAGCGGTTTCTTCCAGGTTGGCGGCCTGCTGTTCGGTACGTTGCGACAGGTCGTTGTTGCCGGCGGCAATTTCGCTGGCAGCCGCATTGATCGAGACCGCCGAGGTCTGGATGTGCCCGACGATACCGGCCAGTTGCGTCACCGTGGCATTGGCATCGTCGCGCATCTGCGCAAACACACCCTGGAATTGGCCATCCATGCGCGCAGTGAGATCGCCCGCAGCAATGGCCTGCAACATGCCCGACAACGCTTGCAGGCTGCCATCGGCAGTGGCCATCAGCTGGTTGAGGCTCTCGACCATGATGCGGAAGTCGTACTGGAACTGCACTGCGTCGCCGCGAGCACTGAAGTCGCCGGCCGCGGCGGCCTGTGCCAGCTGCTTGATCTGCCGATTCATCGCGGCCAGGTTGTGTTTGACCTGCGCCATGGTCTCGGTGAGTTTGGCCTGTTCGCCGGGCAGGGCGTCCATGTCGTCGCTGAGGTCGCCGATCGCATAGCGGCCCATGATCTGCGCCAGGCGCGCGGTGACCTGGATGTGGCTGTCGACCAGCGCATTGGTGTCGCCGGCCATGCGGCCGTAGTCACCGGGGAACACGCCGGCATCCATGCGGAAGCTCACCTGGCCGGCATCGTGGCGCTTGGCCATGTCCAGCTGGGCGGTAATGAGGTTGCGCACCTGCGACTGCATCTTGTCCATGGCCTGCAGCAGACGCCCGGTTTCGTCGCTGGCATCGCTATGCACGGCGTTATCGAGCCTGCCCTCGGCAATCGCTTCGGCAGCCTGGGTGGCGCGGCTCAGCGGCCGGGTGAGGCTGCGGGTGATCAGCAAGCCCAGAGTGCCGCTCAGCAATACCACCATCAGCGAACCGCCGACCAGCAACTTGCGCGAATCGTCCATGGACTGCAATGCCACTTCGGCTGCTTCGGAGGCGAGCTTGTCCTGGAGGGCGATGTTCTCGCCGATCTTGTCCTGCCATTTCTGCATCGCCGGTGCGGCCTGGGTAAGCATCAGCGGCAATGCTTGATCGCTGTGGCCAGACATCACCAGGTCGACGACCTGGTTGTTCAAGTCGCGCACCGGCTGCCCGAGGCGGTCGATCTCGGTACGGATGCCGATGCCCTGCGGCGAAGACGGGATGGCGTACAGCGCATCGTGCGCCTTCGCGTAGTCGGCGCGCGCCTGCTTGATGGATTCGATGAATTTCAGATTGTCTTCGTTGCTGGTCGGCAACACGACATTGCGTAGCTCCGCGGCGATGACGTAGTTGGCATTCATCATGTCGTTGGAGAGGCGGATCTTGGTCATGTTCTGGTGCACCAGGGCATCCACCAGCGCACGTGCAGAGGTCAGCCCGCGATAGCCGATGAAGGCGATGAACCCGGACAGCAGGATCAGCACGGTGAAGGCGGCAGCCAGGCGCGGCCCGACATTGAAACGCAGCAGAAGAGAGTTCATGGAATCGCTCGGCTCTAAAAGGTGGAATGCGGTTGCGCTGACAGGCTGGAAAAACGCATTGCGCTCACGTTGCTTGTCGCCAAAGCAGCGTTATCGGCGCTGCCTGCAATCGATTGAGTGAGCTCGGACGCTTGATACAGCTGGTTCTCAGGAATAAACACGGCAGTCGTTCGCAACCGACTGCCGTGCGTGACGCTGCCTTTGCGATCAGAACTCCTGCCAATCGCCCAGCTCTGCGGCCGATGTGGCGTTGCCCGCAGGAGTGCGACGTGGCGATGCGGCCGCCGGGGTGACGCGTGCTGCCGGGCGCGGCGCGAAGCGGGCATTGGCCGGTGCGCTGGCAATGGCCGACAACCGACGTGCCACCGGTGCATGCGCAGCCACCTTGAAGACCGCCACCGCTTCGGTCAGTTGCTGGGCTTGTTCTTCCATTGCGCGTGCGGCGGCGGTGGCTTCTTCCACCAGCGCGGCGTTCTGCTGGGTGGTTTCGTCCATGCTGGTCACGGTCTGGTTGACCTGCTCGATACCCGCATACTGTTCCTGCGAAGCCGAGGAGATCTCGCCCATGATGTTGGTGACGCGCTGCACGCTGGCGACGATCTCGGCCATGGTGGTACCGGCCTGATCGACCAGGGTTGCGCCTTGCGTGACCTTTTCGACCGAGTCGTCGATCAGGTGCTTGATCTCTTTGGCAGCACCGGCCGAACGCTGCGCCAGCGTGCGCACCTCGGAGGCGACCACGGCGAAGCCGCGACCCTGTTCGCCGGCGCGCGCCGCTTCCACCGCCGCATTCAAGGCCAGGATATTGGTCTGGAATGCGATGCCGTCGATGACGCTGATGATCTCGGCGATCTTCCTGGACGAGCCCTGGATGTCGGACATGGTGGTGACCACCTTGGCCACCACATCGCCGCCTTGCGAGGCCACCGCAGCGGCGCCGATGGCGAGCTGGTTGGCCTGGCTGGCGTGCTCGGCGTTCTGCTTGACGGTGGAGGTGAGCTCTTCCATCGAGGCGGCGGTTTCTTCCAGGTTGGCGGCCTGCTGTTCGGTACGCTGCGACAGATCCTGGTTACCGGAAGCGATTTCGCCCGAGGCCAGGCCGATCGCGTCGGCTGCGATCTGGATGCGGCCGACGATGCTGGCCAGTTGTTCGGCGGTGGCATTGGCGTCGTCGCGCATCTGCGCGAACACGCCCTGGTATTGGCCACTCATGCGCGCGGTGAGGTCGCCGGCAGCGATCGACTGCAACAAGCCGGAGAGCGATTGCAGGTTGCCGTCGGCGGTGGCCATCAAGGTGTTGAGGCTTTCCACCATGATGCGGAAATCGAACTGGAACTGCTCGGCATTGCCACGCGCGGTGAAGTCGCCACTGGCCGCAGCCTGCGCCAGCTGCTTGATTTCGGTGTTCATGGTCGACAGGTTGTGCTTGACCTGGTTCATTGCCGCGGTGATGGCCGCCTTCTCGCCGGGCAACTGCTGCATGTCTTCGGACAGGTCGCCGATGGCATAACGCTCGATCAGATGGATGGTCTGCATCTTCACCTTGATGTGCGCGGCCACCAATTCGTTGGTGTCATTGGCCATGCGGCCGAAATCGCCCGGGAACGCGCCGGCATCCATGCGGAAGCTGATCTGGCCTTCTTCATGGCGCTTGGCCATGCCCAGCTGTGCGGCAATCAGATTGCGCAGCTGGCCCTGCATGTTGTCCATGGCATGCAACAGGCGACCGGTCTCGTCGTTGGAGTTCGCGCTGACGTCGTTGTCCAGGTTGCCTTGGGCAATGGCTTCGGCCGCGCGCGTGGCGCGCGTCAGCGGAACCACCAGGCTGCGGGTGATCAGCCATGCCAGCAAGCCGCTGATCAGCACCACCGCCAGGCCGCCACCAATCAACATGGCTCGCCCGCGGGCCATCGCCGTGGTGGCCAGCGCATTGGCTTCCTGGGCACGTTGGCGCTGCAACGCCGAATACTCCAGCAGCGCGTCCTGCCATGCCTGCGTGGCCGGTGCGGCACGCTGCAACAGCAAGGGCATCGCTTCGTCGGTTTTGCCGGCCAGGTCCAGGTCGATCACCTGCTGGTTGAGCGCGCGGGCGGCCTGGTTGTTGGCATCGATCCTCTCACGTAGCGCCTGAGCTACAGGCGTTGCCGAGAAGGTGTAGAGCTTGTCGTGTGCTTCCTTGTAGATGCGGCGTTGCTCTTGGATGATCGCCACGAAGTGTTGATTTTCTTCGTCTGGCGTCGGCAATACGATGTTGCGCAGCTGCACGGCAATGACCGACACCGCGTTGTTCATTTCCTGCAGCCGCTGGACGATCACCATGTTGCGATTAGCGAGCGTATCCAGGCTTTGGCGCGCCTGCGCCAGCGTATACAGGCCAGCGACGACCAGGGCGCAGGACAGCAGGATCAGCGTGCCGAAGGCGAAGCCCAGGCGCTTGCCGACGTTGTAGCGTTGAAGAAGAGCAATCATGTTGGGATCTCGAGGGCGATGGGCAGGAAAGGGGCAGTGCGCAGGGCGGGGAGGCGTACTGGGTACGCTGGTGGCGCCGATGCGGGCATGCGTCGAACCGATCCATCGAGCGTTGCGACATCAAAAGGTCGCAACGCCAGCGATTGCAGGGCAGGTACACGTGCTTGAGGTTGGTAACGGCGCCCTGTCGGTGCTGCTGAACTCGCTAGCCCGGACGCGTATGGGTTGGCGTCACCGAGGTGAGCCTGGTGTGCACAACCGCCTGGAAATGCCTGTCAAACGGGGCATTCCTGGGGCTCTGGAAGATCGCGCCTTCACTTCCTGCTCACAGGCCTGACAGCCCATCAGGCGTCTGGATCCAGGGCGGTTTGGCATGTGTGGCTTGGATCTGCGCTCGCGCAGGGCCGCTCGACGCATGCGCGCTGGCAATAGCGCTCTGCCGATCGCACTGGGCGAAGCGCGTGCGCGTTGATGATGTGCGGCCGTTGCGCCGGTGCCTGACCGATGCAGGCAGCGGGCAGTGACCAAGGTGGGACGCAGGCGTGCGCGCAGCGTCCCAGGGGCCGGTCGATCGCCAGGCGTTGCCTCAGGCAGCGTGGCCCAGGCGGCGATGCGCAGACCCGGCCTGCAACTGGAACACCGAGACCGCATCGCGCAATTGCTGCGCCTGTTCTTCCATCGACCGGGCGGCGGCGGTGGCTTCTTCCACCAGCGCGGCGTTCTGCTGGGTGGCCTGGTCCATCTGCGCGACGGTCTGGCCAACCTGTTCGATGCCTTGCGACTGCTGCTGCGAGGCCTCGCTGATCTCATGCATGATGGTGGTGACGTTCTGCACCGAATCGACGATGTCCTGCATGGTGCGACCGGCCTGGCCCACCAGCTGGCTGCCGTGTTCGACGCGGCTGACCGAGTCCTCGATCAGGTGCTTGATCTCTTTTGCCGCGCCGGCCGAGCGTTGCGCCAGCGTGCGCACTTCACTGGCCACCACGGCAAAGCCACGGCCTTGTTCGCCGGCGCGTGCCGCTTCCACCGCCGCGTTCAAGGCCAGGATATTGGTCTGGAAGGCGATGCCGTCGATGACGCTGATGATGTCGGCGATCTTCTTGGATGCAGTCTGGATGCCGGCCATGGTGCCCACCACCTCACCCACCACCGCACCGCCTTGCGAGGCGACCGTGGCCGCACCGACCACCAGCTGGTTTGCGCGGCGCGCATGCTCGGCGTTGTTGCGTACGGTGGAGGTGAGTTCTTCCATCGAGGCAGCGGTTTCCTCCAGATTGGCCGCTTGCTGTTCGGTGCGCTGCGACAGGTCCTGATTGCCGGTGGCAATTTCGCTGGCGGCATCGTTGATGGCATTGGTGGACTGCTGGATGCGCCCGACGATATTGGCCAGCTGGGTCACGGTGGTATTGGCGTCATCGCGCATGCGCGCGAATACGCCATGGAAATCGCCGTGCATGCGGGCGGTGAGGTCGCCCGCCGCAATCGCCTGCAACACCGTCGAGAGCGCGTGCAGATTGGCATCGGCGGTGGCCATCAAGTGATTGAGGCTGTCCACCATCGCGCGGAAATCGTACTGGAAGCGCTGTGCGTCGCCGCGTACGCTGAAATCGCCATTGGCTGCGGCCTGCGCAAGCAGCTTGATCTGGCTGTTCATCGCCGACAGGTTGGCCTTGACGGTATCCATGGTGTCGGTGAGCACGGCCTTTTCGCCAGGCAGGCGCTCCATGTCCTGGCTCAGGTCGCCGATGGCATAGCGCGACATGATCTGCGCAAGCTTCATCTTGACCGCAATGTGCGAGCCCACCAGCGCGTTGGTGTCGTGCACCATGGTGGCGTAGGCACCGGGGAAACTGTCTGCCTGCATGCGGTAGCTGATCTGGCCGGCATCGTGGCGCTGCGCCATTTCGCTTTGCGCGCTGAGCACGCGCTGCAGTTGCCCTTGCATCTGGCGCATGGTGTCGAGCAATTGACCGGTTTCGTCGCGGCCGGCGGCACTGACCTGATCGTCCAGCCGACCCTGCGCGATATTGGCGGCCACCGTCGCGGCGCGGCGCACATTGCGGGTCAGGCGCGACAAGGTGTACCAGCACAGCGCGGCGATCAGCAGCGCCAGCACCGACAGGCCGGCGATCGCTTGCCACATCGCGTTGCGTGCGTCGACCAGGTGACGTTCGGATTGCCGCTGCAGCGCTTGCAGGGACACGTTGCTGAGGTCCCGCATGGTCTGGCCCAGCGCATCGAGTGCGGCATTCCACTGTGCGTCTGCCTTGGCATCGCTGCCGTCCAGGGCGGACCCCAGTGCAGCCAGTGCGGCGCTTGCCTGGGTCGCTTCGGCCTTGGCGGCATCGGCCAGCGCAGGGTCGGGCTGTTCCAACAAGCCCATCGCCTTGTCCAGTTCATGGCGGAAACGCACATGGTTTCGGTCAAGTTGATCGAGCTGCTCGCGCAGCATGGCGCGGCTGTCGCCCGCCTGCGAGGGGTCGCTGGCGGCGTCCAGACGGGTCAGCGATTCGGTGGTCTCGGGGCTGTAGATCAGCGTGGACACCACCAGGTGGTAGCTCTCGATGTACGGGGTGTAGACCAGCTGGCTGTCGTCGCGCAATGCATCGAGCGCGGCGAAGGCCTGCTCGCTCACGGCGGCGTAGCCTTCTGCGGCGGCACCGGCAACATGGCGCTGCTGCAAGGCCAGCAATTGCTTCTGGCTGCGTTCGAAGCCGGGCATGCCGGCCGTGGTGGCGAGCAGCTGGGCGAGATCGCGCTCGGCGCGCTGCGCGGCGTCTTTGGCGGCGCTGCCGCTATCCACATGGGCTGCGTGCAGGTCGGTGATCAGGCCCAGCATTTGGCCAAGCGGCGCGTAGCTGCGCAATTCGTTGCTGCTGATGGCGACGCTTTCATTGAGCTTGCCGCTATAGAGCAGCACCGGAATGACCAGCCCCACCAACGCAAGCACGCCGATGATGCCGAGTTTCCTGGCGATGGCCAGGTCGTCCCAACGGCTGGTCCAGCGGCGTGGCAAAGCGGGAATGGTCTGCGGCGACAGCGTGGGTGAGGTGGTCATTGATGCGTCTCATGGATGTAAGCAGGCTATCGGCTAACGACGTGTACGCCTTTAACGGGTCGGCAGCGCTGCCGACCCGTCCGGTTCAGTCAGTGCTGGCGATCTGTTCAGAACTCCTGCCAGCTGCTGTCGTTGCTGGGCGCAGCGACGACGGCGCGCAGCGTGGCGGCAGGGGCGCGGCCGGCTGCCGCCGCCCTGGCCGAAAGCGCGGGCGCTGCTGCCGGGCGTCGTGAGGCTGCACGCGATGCCTGCGATGCATCACTGCTGTCGGTCTTGAAGACCGCCACGGCCTCGGTCAATCCGAGCGCCTGTTCTTCCAGCGCGCGTGCGGCGGCAGTGGCTTCTTCCACCAGCGCGGCGTTCTGCTGGGTGGTTTCGTCCATCTGGGTGACCGTCTGGTTGACCTGCTCGATGCCCGACGACTGCTCCTGCGAGGCCGCGGAGATCTCGCCCATGATGTCGGTGACGCGCTGCACGCTGGTCACGATTTCGGCCATGGTGGTGCCGGCGCTGTGCACCAGCAGCGAGCCTTCGGCCACGCGCTGCACCGAATCGTCGATCAGGCTCTTGATCTCCTTGGCCGCTGCGGTGGAGCGCTGCGCAAGCGTACGCACTTCGCTGGCCACCACGGCAAAGCCGCGGCCTTGTTCGCCGGCGCGCGCCGCCTCCACCGCGGCGTTGAGCGCCAGGATGTTGGTCTGGAACGAGATGCCATCGATGACGCTGATGATGTCGGCGATCTTCCTGGACGAAGACTCGATTCCGCTCATCGTCTCGACCACCTTGCTGGCGATCTGCCCGCCTTGCGCTGCAACGCGGGCGGCGCCGATGGCAAGCTGGTTGGCCTGGCGTGCGCTTTCGGCATTCTGCTTGACGGTGGAGGTGAGCTCTTCCATCGAGGCAGCGGTTTCTTCCAGGTTGGCGGCCTGTTGTTCGGTGCGCTGGGACAGGTCCTGGTTGCCGGCGGCGATTTCGCCGGTGGCTGCGCTGATGTTGCCGGCCGCGCCCTGGATCCGCACCACGATGCGCGTGAGCTGCTCGGTGGTGGCGTTGGCGTCGTCGCGCATCTTGGCGAATACACCGTGGAAGTTGCCGTGCATGCGGGCGGTGAGATCGCCGGCGGCGATCGACTGCAACACCGACGACAAGGTGACCAGGCTGGTGTCGCTGACCTCCATCATCGCGTTGAGGTCCTGCACCATGCGCAGGAAATCGTGCTCGAACCGCTGCGCATCGCCGCGTGCGCTGAAGTCGCCGGCCGCAGCCGCGCTGGCCAGGCGCTTGATCTCGGTATTGATCGCCAGCAGGCTGGCCTTGGCAGCATCCATCGATTCGTGCAGCACCGCGCGGCTGCCCGGCAGGCGCCGTGCATCGCGGCGCAGATCGCCGCGGGCGTATTCGTTGAGCACTTCGATGGCATCGACGATGGCGTCCAGGTGCTCGAACATCATCGTGTTGATGCCCTTGCTCAGCTCTCCGTACACGCCGGGGAAGTCCTGCGGCATGCGGTGCGTCATGTCCTTGTCGGCGTGCAGCGCGATCATCCGCGTGGTTTCGCCGGAGAAACGCTGCAACTGCGTCTGCATCCTGGCCATGGCGCTGAGCAGCCGGCCGGGCTCGTCGGTGGCGGTGGTGTGCACGTCGCTGTCCAGGCGACCTTCGGCGATGGCCTCGGCGGCACGGGTGGCACGGCTCAACGGCTGGGTCAGGCTGCGGGTGATCCACCAGGCCAGCAGGCTGCTGACCAAGATCACCGCAAGGCCGCCGGCGATCAGCAATGCCCGGCCACGATCCATCGCGGTGTTTGCATCGGCATAGGCCGCCGCGCCACGGCTGCGCTGGCGTGCGGCATATGCATTGAGCGCGTCCTGCCATTGCTGGTTTGCCGGTGCGGCCTGCTGCATCAGCGCCCTGAGCGCCTGGTCGGGCTTGCCGTTCATGCCTAGGTCCAGCACCTGCTGATTGGCGACACGCGCCTTTTCGCGGGCAAGATCGATTTGCCGACGCATTGCCGCACCATTGGCGTCGGACGGCGGGATGGCGTACAGCTTGTCGTGGATGTCGCTGTAGTACTGCCGCTGCTGCTCGACGATTTTTGCGAAGCCGATGTTCTCTTCCTGCGTGGTCGGCAGCACGATGTTGCGCAGGTTGACTGCAATGTCCGCACTGGCGCTGCGCATCTCGCCGACATATTCCAGGATCGTCATGTTGCGCTTGACGATCGAATCCATGCGCCCGCGCGCTTGCGCCAAGGTCATCAGGCCCGCGACCACCAGGCCGCAGGACAACAGGATCAGAAAGCCGAACGCTGCGGAAAGGCGGGTACCGACGTTATAGCGTTGGAGAAAGCCGATCATGAAACATACCTGCCGGGAAGGAGGAGAGGGAGGCGCTTGGAGGCAACGGCGGCGGCCTCGCGATCACGGTCGGCACCCGCTGCAAGCTAGGGCGGCCGCATGACGCCTGGCGCTGGCGCTGCTGGCGTGCGTCGGCTCCGTCCCGATTGCAGGGCAGGTAGCGGCGACCTGGTCGTATACTTGAGCTCGCTATTTAGCGTTTGTTATAGCTGGCATCGTTCACGGAAGCGGGCAGCGACGCGTGCCGATGCAAGGCCCTGCCGGGCGAGGTGCAGCAGCGATGAGCGCGCGCGAAGGGAAGGGCGCTCGACATGCACGCCGGTCGGGGCGCCAATGCCACCTTGCGGCTGATGTTCCAGTGGGTCTTTGGGGAAGGGCCGATCAGAAAGGGGCAAGTCAGCCGACGCGTGCCGGCTGCAGGCGCGTGTCGCCCTGGCGGTTCGCGCTGGCTGTCGACGCCTTCCAGGCCGCAGCAGTCTGGCCCATCGCCAGCGGCGCCCATCAATGCATAAGGGCCCGAGCTAGCGCATGCGGGTTGCATGTGCTGGCTCGGGCCCTGCGTGTTGCAATGACTGATGTGTGGAGCGGCTGCCTGGCGCATGGCATCGGTGAGCACTCCCACCGATGCCAGTGCGTGCTGATCAGAACTCCTGCCAGCTGGTGTCGACGGTCGTCGATGCAGCAACCGCGCGCGGCTTGGCGGCCGCGCTGCCGCCGATCGAGGTCAGCTTGGCGCGCACGGCCGGCGCCGCCTTGGCGACGGATGCCGTGCGGACCGTGCTGGTGGTGCCTTGCTCGGTCTTGAAGACCGCCACGGCCTCGGTCAATCCGACCGCCTGTTCTTCCAGCGAGCGCGCGGCGGCAGTGGCTTCTTCCACCAGCGCGGCGTTCTGTTGGGTGGTTTCGTCCATCTGGGTGACGGTCTGGTTGACCTGTTCGATGCCGGCCGACTGTTCCTGCGAGGCTGCAGAGATCTCGCCCATGATGTCGGTGACCCGCTGCACGCTGGTCACCAGCTCGCCCATGGTCCTGCCTGCGGCATTGACCAGCACCGAACCGGCGGTCACACGTTCGACCGAGTCGGCGATCAGGTCCTTGATCTCCTTGGCGGCGCCGGAAGAGCGCTGCGCCAGCGTGCGCACTTCAGAAGCCACCACGGCGAAGCCGCGGCCTTGCTCGCCGGCACGTGCCGCTTCCACCGCTGCGTTCAAGGCCAGGATATTGGTCTGGAAGGCGATGCCGTCGATGACGGAGATGATATCGGCGATCTTCTTCGACGAGGCCTCGATGCCGGCCATGGTTTCGACCACCTGGCCGGCGATCTCGCCGCCCTGGGTGGCCACGCTGGCCGCGCCGATGGCGAGCTGGTTGGCCTGGCGTGCGCTTTCGGCGTTCTGCTTGACGGTGGAGGTGAGCTCTTCCATCGAGGCGGCCGTTTCTTCCAGGCTGGCGGCCTGCTGTTCGGTGCGCTGCGACAGGTCGCTGTTGCCGGCAGCGATTTCGCTGGCCGCGCCCTTGATCGAGATGGCCGAGGCCTTGATGCCGGTGACGATTTCGGCCAGCTGCACGGCGGTGGCATTGGCATCGTCGCGCATCTGCGCAAACACGCCGTGGAATTCACCGCTCATGCGTGCGGTGAGGTCGCCAGCAGCGATCGCCTGCAACAAGCCCGAGAGCGACTGCAGGTTGCCGTCGGCGGTGGCCATCAAGGTGTTGAGGCTGTCCACCATCACGCGGAAGTCGTGCTGGAAGTTTTCCGCATCGCCGCGGGCGCTGAAGTCGCCATTGGCGGCGCATTGGGAAAGATGCTTGATGGCGTGGTTGACCGAAGACAGATTGCCCTTGACCTTGGCCATGGTGTCGCTGAGCACGGCCTTGTCGCCGGGCAGGGCTTCCATGTCTTCGCGCAGGTCGCCAACAGCGTATTGGCCCATGATCTGCGCCAACCGCATCATCACGGCCACATGCGAGGCGGCCAGGTCGTTGTTGCCGCGCACGATGGTGGCGTAGTCGCCAGGAAACGCTGCTTCGTCCAGACGGAAATTCAGCTCGCCCTGATCGTGCCGGCGCTTCATTTCCTGCTGGCCGTGCAAGACCTTCTGCAACTGCTGCTGCATCTTGCTCATGCTGGCGAGCAGGCGGCCCGTCTCGTCGGTGCCGCTGCTGTCCACGCTGACCGACAGATTGCCGGCCGCGATGGAGTCGGCCACGTGCGAGGCGGTGCCCAGACGATTGACCAGGCGACGACGGATCAACCCGCCGCTGACCAGCGCTACCAGCACGGCGATGCCGCTGCCGACGATCATCGACCAACGGCTGCGGGCCTTTGCGGCCGCCAATGTCGCGCTGCGTTTGACCAATAGTTGGTTTTCCTGCGCTTCAAAGTCCGCCAGCTGCTGGCGGATCTGCCCCATCGCCACGCGCTCATGGCCGGCCTTGAATTGCGTCAGCAATGCGGACAGCTCTGTATCGCTGCTTTTGCCACGCAGCGCGATCAGGTTGTCCTCAAAGCCCATGAACTGCTCATACGCCGCATGCAGGCGCTGCAGGCGTTCCTGCTGAACCGGGTTGTCGGCGGTCAACGTCTTGGCGTTGGTGAATTCCTGTTCGAACTGCACCTTGCCGTGTTTGTACGGCTTGAGATGCGTTTCCTGCCCGGACAGCAAAAAGCCGCGCGCGCCCGTCTCTACATTGACCGTGGCAATGGACATGGCACGGCCGGTGCCGATGACCTGATAGGTGTGGTCGTTCATGGCCACCGCGTCCGACAGCTGGGACTGCCCACGTAGCCCTACCGTTGCGACGATCAAGAGCACAAGAACAACTGTGCCGAAACCCAGTGCCAGTTGTGTCGAAAGACTTAGCTGTTTCATCGAATGTGCCTTGAGCTGGTAACAACTTGAGTAGTGGGAGCCATCCGTTCGGCCCCCCGTGATCGGCCGTGCGATGGCATAGTGCAGTGAGGCGTTTTCGCGCTCGCAGGCGTGCCTCGTTGCTGACATAGCTAGCGGCGCAACCACTCTCGACTGAAGGGCGTCGTCACAAATTAATCACACGGTTTCGATGGCATTTATGTTCGAAAAAACCGGGACTCTGCCGATGCGGGCTGTTGGCGATGGCACCCCGGTCTGATCAAGCGCATGCAAAGCCGGGACGGGGCGTCAGTGCAGGCGCCACCGGAGGTTTTTTTGCGTGTGCGCAAGACCCATGCGGCCGTGCTGCCGCGACGCATGTGATGCCCGGCAATGCGCCTGGCGCCAGAAACACTGCCCATAAAAAAACACCGCGCTCGCCGGCGAGCGCGGTGTCCAGGTGCAGCCCCGGGGCCGGTATTAGAACTCGGCCCAATTGGACGCGTCGTTTGCGACCGACGCGACAGCGGCGCGTGCCGTCGGGCGCGCGACAGGCGGCTTGATTGCAGGCTTGCTCACCGCAACCGGACGCTTGGCGGCAATCTGGCGCACCGCCGGCGCGGTGCGGGTCACCGTTTCCATGTCCGCCGACAGACGGAACAGTGCCACCGCTTCGGTCAGTTGCTGGGCTTGTTCTTCCATTGCGCGTGCTGCAGCGGTGGCTTCTTCCACCAGCGCAGCGTTCTGCTGGGTGGTTTCGTCCATGCTTGTCACGGTCTGGTTGACCTGCTCGATCCCGGCAGACTGCTCCTGCGAGGCCGCGGAAATCTCGCCCATGATGTCGGTGACGCGCTGCACGCTGGCCACGATCTCGCCCATGGTGGTGCCGGCGCTGTTCACCAGCACCGAGCCTTCGGCCACCCGTTGCACCGAGTCGTCGATCAGGTCCTTGATCTCCTTGGCCGCGCCCGAAGAGCGCTGTGCCAGGGTGCGCACTTCCGAAGCCACGACCGCAAAGCCACGGCCCTGTTCGCCGGCGCGTGCGGCTTCCACGGCCGCGTTCAAGGCCAGGATATTGGTCTGGAACGCGATGCCGTCGATGACGGAAATGATGTCGGCGATCTTCTTGGACGAGGCTTCGATCCCGCTCATGGTGCCAACCACCTTGCTGACGATCTCGCCGCCCTGCGAGGCCACGCTGGCCGCACCGATGGCGAGCTGGTTGGCCTGGCGTGCGCTTTCGGCATTCTGCTTGACGGTGGAGGTGAGCTCTTCCATCGAGGCAGCGGTTTCTTCCAGGTTGGCAGCCTGCTGCTCGGTACGCTGCGACAGGTCCTGATTGCCGGCGGCGATTTCGCTTGCCGCACCCCTGATCGACGTGGCCGAGGCCTTGATGCCGCTGACGATCTCGGCCAGCTGCGTAGCGGTGGCATTGGCATCGTCGCGCATCTGCGCAAACACGCCGTGGAACTCGCCACTCATGCGGGCGGTGAGGTCGCCGGCAGCGATCGCCTGCAACAAGCCCGAGAGCGATTGCAGGTTGCCGTCGGCGGTGGCCATCAAGGTGTTGAGGCTGTCCACCATCACGCGGAAGTCGTACTGGAAACGCTCGGCATCGCCGCGGGCGCTGAAGTCGCCATTGGCCGCCGATGTCGCCAGGTGCTTGATCTCGGTATTCATCGCCGACAGGTTAGATTTGACCTGCGCCATGGTGTCGGTGAGCACGGCCTTTTCGCCGGGCAGCTTGTCCATGTCCTCGCTGAGATCGCCGATCGCGTAGCGGCCCATGATCTGCGCAAGCTTCAACTTCACCGCGATATGCGATGCGACCAGATTGTTGGTATCGCTGGCCATGCGTCCGTATTCGCCTGGGAACGCCTCGGCATCGATGCGGAAGCTGATCTGGCCTTCATCATGGCGACGGGCCATGTCGGTCTGCGCGCTGAGCAGATTGCGCAACTGCTGTTGCATCTTGCTCATCGCCTTGAGCAGGCGCCCGGCTTCGTCGTTGAAGTGGGTGTCCACGTCGTTGTCCAGCTGGCCGTCGGCGATGGATTCTGCAGCGCGGGTCGCGCGGCTCAACGGCTGGGTCAGGCTGCGGGTGATGAGCACGCCCAGGGCGCCGCTCAACAATACGACCAGCAGCGAGCCGCCGATCAGCAACTTGCGCGAGTCGTCCATGGACTTGAATGCGACAGCCGATGCATCGGCTGCCAGCTTCTCCTGCAGGGCGATGTTTTCGGCAATTTTGTCCTGCCAGACCTGCATGGCGGGCGCCGCCTTGTTCAGCAGAAAGGGAAGTGCTTCGTCGCTGTGACCGGTCATCACCAGATCCATGACCTTGTCATTCAAACCCTTGACTTCGGCGCGGCGCGCATCGATCTCTGCACGCAGGATCTTGCCTTGCTCCGAGGCCGGCATGGCATACAACGCTTCGCGCGCCTTGGTGTAGTCGGCACGCGCAGACTGGATCTTGGCAACGAACTGGCGATTCTCTTCATCGCTGGTAGGCAATACCAGATTGCGCAGCTGCGTGCCGATAATGAAATTGGCGTTCATCATGTCGTTGGACAGGCGAATCTTCGCCATGTTCTGGTTCACGATGCCGTCGACCAAAGCACGTGCTGACGTCAATCCGCGATAACCGATCAAGGCGATCAGGCCCGACAGCACAATCAGCACAGCGAAGGCGGCCGCTAGACGTGGGCCGACGTTGTAACGTTGAAGAAGTGAGGTCATGACAAGGTTCCTGGCAAGCGTTGCGCGATAAAAGCGAGCGATGCGGAAACGCCAGTCGAGTGCAGTCTGACGTCTCGCTATGCCTAATAACGGCGCCTGAGAGCATCTACTGAATACCTCGATATCAAAAAAAATATAACTCAAGTTAGGCTTGTGAAATAAATTTTTATTCTGTCGGAGTTTTCCCGTGGATTATGGTCGGCAATGCGGGCTCTACAGTATAAATCTAATTCAAATATAAAATTTATCTAATATTATATTGAATCGTACTGAAGAGTCTGTTTTCGACTGTGCGCCAAAATGAAAGCCGCGCTTTTTGAGGGCGCGGCTTCGATAACAGTTGCCATTTCAAGGCCATGCGGCTGATTGAACGACCGTACAACATGGCGAATAGTCCTACACTCGGAGACAGACTTCAGGATCCGCATACCTATGTGGTACTTGCCAGACCCGGCACAGGTCGCGCCCACCTGGCGGTGAGCGCAGCCGTCTCGCGCGCTTAGAACTCGGACCAATCGGATTCGTTGGACGGTGCCATTGCCACTGCGGCGCGGCCTGTCGGGCGCGCGGCGCGCGGCTTGGTGGCAGGCGTGCTGGCCGCCACCGGGCGCTTGGCGGCGATCTGGCGTACCACCGGCGTTGCGCGGGTGACCGCTTCCAGTTCGGCCGAGAGGCGGAACAGCGCCACCGCTTCGGTGAGTTGCTGTGCCTGCTCTTCCATCGAGCGTGCGGCGGCGGTGGCTTCCTCCACCAACGCGGCGTTTTGCTGGGTGGCCTCGTCCATGTGGGTGACGGTCTGGTTGACCTGCTCGATGCCGGCCGACTGCTCCTGCGAGGCGGCAGAGATTTCGCTCATGATGTCGGTGACACGCTGCACCGAGGAGACGATCTCGGCCATGGTGCTGCCGGCCTGATTCACCAGTGCCGAGCCTTCGGCCACCTTGCTCACCGAGTCGTCGATCAGGCCCTTGATCTCCTTCGCTGCACCGGCCGAACGCTGCGCCAGCGTGCGTACTTCCGAGGCCACCACGGCAAAGCCACGGCCCTGCTCGCCGGCACGCGCCGCTTCCACCGCGGCATTCAAGGCCAGGATGTTGGTCTGGAACGCGATGCCGTCGATGACGCTGATGATTTCGGCAATCTTCTTGGACGAGGTTTCGATGCCGGACATGGTGGTGACCACCTGGCCAACCACGTTGCCGCCGTGCGATGCCACGCCTGCCGCGCCGATGGCCAGCTGGTTGGCCTGACGCGCGTGCTCGGCGTTCTGCTTGACGGTGGAGGTGAGCTCTTCCATCGAAGCGGCGGTTTCTTCCAGGTTGGCCGCCTGCTGCTCGGTGCGTTGCGACAGGTCGTTGTTGCCGGCGGCAATCTCGCCGGCGGCCGTGTTGATCGCCAGGGTGGAGTGCTTGATGCGGCCCACGATGTCGGTCAGGCGCTGGGTGGTCGCGTTGGCGTCGTCGCGCAGCCGTGCGAACACGCCGTGGAATTGCCCGTCCATGCGCGCGGTCAGGTCGCCCTCGGCCACGGCGCCGAGCAGCTGCGACAGCTTGCCCAGGTTGCGGTCGCTGACTTCCATCATCGAGTTCAGATCCGACACCATCACGGCGAAGTCGTACTTAAAGCGCTGCGCATCGCCACGCGCACTGAAATCGCCAGAGGCGGCCGCCTGTGCCAGGTGCTTGATCTCGGTGTTGATCGACAACAAGCTGGCCTTGGCCGCATCCATCGCTTCATGCAGCACCGCGCGGCTGGCCGGCAGGCGACGCGCATCTTCGCTCAGGTCGCCCTGGGCATATTGATTGAGGATGCGCACCGCATCGATGATGGCGTCGAGATGCTCGAAGATCATCGTGTTGATGCCGGTGGCAAGGTTGCCGTACACGCCGGGGAAATCTTCCGGCATGCGGTGGGTGATGTCTTCGGCAGCATGCAGGTGCGACATGCGCGCGGTTTCGTCGGAGAAACGGCGCAGCATCTGGGTCATGCCACCGGTGGCCTCCAGCATCTGGCCGATCTCGTCCTTGCTGGTCTTGCCGACCTGCACGCCCAGATCGCCACGCGAGACCGCCTGGATGGCGCCCAGCGCCTTGGCAAGCGGGCTGGTGATGCTGCGCGCGATCAACCAACCGAAGGTCACCGACAGGGCGGCCATCAGCAAGGTGCCGATCAGCAGCACCGCGCTGGTCAGCTTGAACGAGCTGGCGCTGGCAGTCACCATGTCGCCCAGCGCCTTGGACTGCTGTGCATACAGCTTGTCCACCGAGGCGAACAGTTCCTTGCGGATCTCGCCCGATTGCTTGCGCGAAAACTCCATCGCAGCGGCGCGGTCGGGCTCTGCATAGAGCTTGCGCAGCTGCTGGTTGGCGGCGAAATAGCGGGCGCTGGCATCGGTGAGCCTGGCGTACTCGGCCTTCAACGGCGAGGCCGCATCGATCTTGGCGTCCAGCTGCTTCTGGGTGTCGGCGTACTTGGCCTGGATTTCATCCATGCGCTTGAAGAAATACGCGTAGCGCTCCGGGTCTTCCAGGTTGAGGAACTGGCCCACTTCGTAGACGCGGAATTCGCCGGCAAAACCGCGCAACTCGGACAGGCGGCTCAACACCGGCACCACGTCCTGGTTGATCAAGGTGGTTTCGCTCTGCATCTGCTTCATACGCGAAAAGCCCAAACCGCCCAGTAATGCGGTGAGCACGGCACTCAGACAGAAGGCAAACATGAGTTTGCGGCGGATTGGCCAGTCGTTGAACTTATTCATCACTTGCTCCGAAACATTGCCTAGTGGCGTTATCCAGCAAGCTAACGGCTGAAACCCCAACTTCTTTAGTTGTGAAGTATTAACGGGCAGGCAAGCGCCTGCCGATTACGCGAAAACGCCGCAATACAGTTGTCGCGGCGATGTGGCCGAGTCGCAGGGCCGCTAAACAGCGCTCTGCGTCACGGCGCCAGATCCGGGCCGCCGTTGCGCACCGGTCTTGCTCAGAAGTCCTGCCACTGGCTGTCGTTGCCGGCGGTGGCGGTGGACGCGCTCACTGCCGGCTTGCGAGCGCTAGGGGCACGCGTGCTGGGCTTGCTTGCCCGGGCAACGGCGACCACGGCGGGCGTTGTGGCCACAGGCATTGCAGCCTGCGCCTGCGGCGCATCGGCCAGGGTAAAGCGCGACACTGCGTGCGCCAGCTGGCTGGCCTGGTCCTCCATGGTGCGCGCAGCGGCAGTGGCTTCTTCCACCAATGCGGCGTTCTGCTGGGTCGCCTCATCCATCTGGGTGATGGTGAGGTTGACCTGCTCGATGCCCGACGACTGTTCCTGCGACGCGGCAGCGATCTCGCCCATGATGTCGGTGACGCGCTGCACGCTGGCGACGATATCGGCCATGGTGGTGCCGGCCTGATGGACCAGCTGCGAGCCCTCGGCGACCTTGCTCACCGAATCGTCGATCAGATGTTTGATCTCTTTCGCGGCACCGGCCGACCGCTGCGCCAGCGTGCGCACCTCGGAGGCGACCACTGCGAAACCGCGGCCCTGCTCGCCGGCGCGCGCCGCTTCCACGGCGGCGTTGAGCGCCAGGATGTTGGTCTGGAACGCGATGCCGTCGATCACGCTGATGATCTCGGCAATCTTTTTCGATGAGACTTCGATGCCGGACATGGTGGTGACCACCTGCGCCACCACCGCGCCGCCCTGCGAAGCCACACCAGCCGCACCGATCGCCAACTGGTTGGCCTGGCGTGCGCTTTCAGCATTCTGTTTGACGGTGGAGGTGAGCTCTTCCATCGAGGCGGCAGTCTCTTCCAGATTGGCCGCTTGTTGTTCGGTGCGCTGCGACAGGTCGTTGTTGCCGGCGGCAATTTCGCTGGAGGCGGTATGAATGCTGCCGGCGGCCTGCTGGATACGCCCGATCACCAGCGCCAGTTGCTCGGCGGTGGTATTGGCGTCGTCGCGCATCGTGGCGAAAACGCCATGGAATTGGCCCTGCATGCGCGCACTCAGGTCGCCGTCGGCCAGCGCGCTCAGCAGGCGCGACACTTCGGCGATGCTGACCGCGTTGGCATCGAGCAAGGCATTGAGCTGTTGCGCCAGTTGCAGGAAAAAGCCTTGTTTCCCGGTACTGTCGATGCGCTTGGAAAGATCGCCGGCAGCGGCGCTACGCACCACGTCGGCAACGTCGATTTCCACGCGCGCCTCGGCCGTGCGGTCGCGCCACTCGCAGACAAAGCCCAGATGCGCGCCGGCCTCGTCGCGAATTGCCGAAACGTTCTGTGCGATGCAGGTGCTGCGGTACTGCACCTCGCGCTGGGCAGCGCCCTGGCGGTCCAGACGCTGATAGATCTCCGCGTCCTGTGCGTTGCCCACTTCCAGCAGCGAGACCGGTTGGCCGACCAGGTTGGCGGTGCGATTGAACGCGGGCGCACAGGCCTGGATATCGTCTGCGTAGGTGTGCAGCAGGTTTTGCAGCGCACTATTGGTGTAGATGATGGTGAGGTCCGGGTCGGCGATGTACATGCCGGTGGAAGCGTTATCCAGTGCGGTGCGGATGCGCAGGTTTTCGGCTGCGATGCTGCGCTCGCGCTCCAGGCGCTCGCGCAGGTCGCGCTGCATGCGCGCCAATGCGGCCATCAGGCTGCGGCTGTGCTTTGCGGCGACCGGGATCGGTTGGTCCAGGCGGCCTTCGGCGATGTGTTGCGCGGCCGCCATGGCCAGCTGCGGCTCGCCGCCAAGCAGGCCGAATACCGAGCGCAGAATCCAGCCGGCCGCCAGCGCCAGGCACACGAATGCCAGCACCACGGCGCTACCCTGCTGCCACATCACGCGGTGGCTGTATTGCTCGGCCTGGCGGCGGCTGGCCTCGTTCAAGGCCAGGATGCGCTCGCTGATGGCGCCCATGCGGGTTTCAAGCTGGCCGAATTTATCGTTGAAATCCGCGTAGGCCGCTGCGCTGTCCGCCTGCGTTTCGGCAGCCTTCACCACCTGGTCGGCGGATGCGATATAGGCCTGCAGTGCCGGCGTCACCGCGTCCAGATCGGCGCGCAATGCAGGGGCCAGCGGCAGTTTGCGGTTGGCTGCCAGCGACTCGCGGAATTCGCCGGCGTGTTCGCCCAATGCGCTACGCGCGGCCGCCACGGCTTTATCGTCTTTCGTGGAGGCAGCAAGCAACGCGGCGGTGACATCGCCGCGCAGGGCGTCGTGCATCATGTCCGCCTGCATATGGTTGCGCAGCGCATCGGAGGAGATGACCTGTGCGGCAATCGCATCGAGCAGGCCGCGTTGGCCGTTATAGCCCACGCCACCCAAGGCGAGCAGCGCCAATGCGGCCACCAGCACCAGGACGCCCAGCATGTGCATGATCTTCATGGTGCAACCCGTGTCAGAAGCGGAAAGACAGGCCCACGCCGAGCGCGTGATCCGGTGAGCGGTCGTTGAGTCCGCGGCTGTAGACAGCGTCCAGTTGGACGTCGTTGCTCAGCAGCCAGGCCGAGCCGACATCGAGCAGGGCCACGGTGCCGCCATCGTCGCTGTTGGCGATCTGCGGCAACGCCACTTCGACGAACGAGCGCACGCGGTCGTTCCAGGCCTTGCCGAGAACGGCACCGAAGATGCCGGCGGTATATCGATTGCCCTGGCCATCGTCGTCCCAGATCACTCCGGGCATCATGCCGGCGGAAATGCTGTCGCTGAGCTCCCATTCGGCCACCAGCCGGAACGAGGGGCGCGCACCATGGCCGCGCAACGCCTGCGCGCCGCTGGGCAGATCCACATGCAGCAACCAGGCCAGCGAAGTCTTGCCATCGTCGGAGCTGGCCAGGTGGTGCTTGATGCCGAGCGAGACGTCGGACATGCCGCTCACCTGCGCATCGCCGGGCAGGTCGATGCGCTGCCAGCCATCGGTTTCCAGCCGCAGTTCCCAGGTCTGGCCCAGGCCGTAGCGCAGTAGGGTGGGTGTGGAATACGCATCCACCGCGTCATCGCGTTCCCACGCGACGCTGGTTTCCACCTGCACGCGGCGGTCGCCGACGGTGAGGCTGGATTCCACGAAATCGGGGCGGTCGGTCGCGATCGGGTCTTCAGCGCGGGCATGACCCATCACACCCAACAGCACAAAACAGCTGGCGATAACAGACGGCTTCATGGCATCCCTTGCGTGGCGACCTGCGGAAACAACTATCCGGATGCATGCGCTGGCTGCGTTGGTCGCGACAGCACGCATGCACTGCTGGACCGGCTGCTGCGGTGTGGCGCAGGCAGTCGATGTCATCCACACTAACGGCAACGCTGCATGATTCTTGATGCGCGTCGGACGATCGGAAGGGGCAGGGCATGCACAGCGCGCCGATGACGCGCCGTGCGGGATGCAGTTGTGGAATGCAAGTAACGCTGCGTGCGTGCGATTACGCTTGTGTTCGCTTGCAATCCACTGCGCGCAGGGCGGTTAGAAATCCTGCCACTGGCTGTCGTGACCGGCAGTGCCGGAGGACTTGCCCACGGAGTGAGGCAGCAGTGTCGCCACGCGCTTGCCGCGGGCGGCTGCCGGCTTGGTGGTGACCACCGCGCGCACCGCTGGTTTGACAGTGGACGCAGCCAGCACGGGCTTGACCGCATGATTGAGCTTGAAGACCGCCACCGCCTCGGTCAGCTGGCCGGCCTGTTCTTCCATCGCACGCGCTGCGGCAGTGGCTTCTTCCACCAGCGCGGCATTCTGCTGCGTGGCTTCATCCATCTGCGTCACGGTGAGGTTGACCTGCTCGATGCCCGACGACTGCTCCTGCGAGGCGGCGGAGATTTCGCCCATGATGTCGGTGACGCGCTGCACGCTGGCGACGATCTCGCTCATGGTGGTGCCGGCCTGTTGCACCAGCGACGAGCCTTGTTCCACCTTGCTCACCGAATCGTCGATCAGGTGCTTGATCTCCTTGGCAGCACCGGCCGAACGTTGCGCCAGCGTGCGCACCTCGGAGGCGACCACGGCAAATCCGCGGCCCTGTTCGCCGGCACGCGCCGCTTCCACGGCGGCATTCAAGGCCAGGATATTGGTCTGGAATGCGATGCCGTCGATGACGCTGATGATCTCGGCGATTTTCTTGGACGAGGTCTCGATGCCCGACATCGTGGTGACGACCTGCGCCACCACCGAACCTCCGTGCGATGCCACGTCGGCCGCGCCGATCGCCAGCTGGTTGGCCTGACGCGCGTGCTCGGCATTCTGTTTGACGGTGGAGGTGAGTTCCTCCATCGAGGCTGCGGTTTCTTCCAGATTGGCGGCCTGTTGTTCGGTGCGTTGGGAGAGATCGTTGTTGCCGGCAGCAATTTCGCTGGCGGCTGCGCTGATCTGCGTGGCCGAGGTCTGGATGCCGGAGACAATGCCGGTGAGCTGCGCCACCGTGGCATTGGCATCGTCGCGCATGCGGGCGAACACGCCCTGGAAATCGCCGTCCATGCGTACGGTGAGGTCGCCTTCGGCAAGCGCACTGAGCAGGCTGGAAATCCGCTCCAGGCTCAGCGAGGTGGTTTCCAGCAGGCCATTGAGCTGGCGGCCGAATTCCAGGTAGAACCCGTGCTTGTCTTCCAGCGCCAGGCGCTGGCCGAAATCGCCCATCAAGGCGGACTGCACCAGTTCGGCCACTTCCTGCTGCGTGCTGACTTCGGCACTGATATTGCGCCACAGCAGCATGCTGCCGCTACGACGGCCATCGGGGGCATACAGCGGGGTCATGGTCAGATCCAGCGTCACCGGCCCGAAGCGGTAGCGCTCGGTGGTGGTGGACTGCAGCTGCCGCAGACGCTGCGTCCGCGCGGTGCCTTCGCCATCGTTGCCGAACACGTAGTCCATCGGCTTGCCGACCACCGCATCGGCACTGAAGCCGGTCTGGCCCTTGGCATGGAAGGCGGGCTCGCCCTGCTTGAACGAGGTGTGCAGCGCCTGGGTGATGAACACCGCGTTGTGCTGTTCGTCGGCCAGCAGTACTTCCATTTCCGAGTGTTCCAGCGCGGTGCGGATGCGCAGGTTTTCGTTGGCCACCTGCGCATCGCGCTCGATGCGCTCGCGCAGGTCGTTCTGCATGCGTTGCATGGCGCCCATCAGGCGGCCCACTTCGTCCTGGCGCTGCACGGCGATCTGGTTGTCGAGCTTGCCCGAGGCGATCGCATCGGCCACGTGCGCAGCGGCCTCCAGCGGCTGCACCACCTGGCGACGCAGCAGCGCAAACAGCGCCACGCTGAGCACCAGCGCCGAGCCAAGGCCGACGGCAAGGATGGTCCACAGCAGGTGATGCGCCTGCTGCATGATCGTGGCATACGGCACCACCACGCCCAGCGCGAAGCGCTCCTGCGCCTTGCCGATCTGTAGCGGAACGTAGGCGCTGACTGCGCCGTCTGCATCGGGGGTGAAATCCAGCGCGTCCTTGCCGGCCTTGATCGCCTCCAGCATGGTGCGGTGGCGTGCGTCGGTGACCTGCTTGCCGATGCGCGTGGTGTCGTGCGATGCCAGCACCACGCCGGCAGGCGAGAGCAGTTCGACATAACCGTCCTGCATCGGGCGCAAGGCGCCAAGGCGCTGCTGCAATGCCGCCAGTGCCACGTCCACGGTGACCGCGCCCAGATACTTGCCGTCCTGCAGGATCGGCGTGGACAAGGTGGTCATCAGCACGGTCTTGCCGCCGATCTTGTAATCGTAGGGTTCGGCCACGGTCTGCCGCAGCAGTGCACGCGGTTTCAGATTCCAGTCGCCCAGGCCGGGGGTTTCGTAATCGGTGAGCGGCTCGCGGACCAGTGTCTGCTCACTGCGTCCCCAGTAGGTCATGAAGCGGCCGGTGGCGTCGTGGCCCTTGGCATTGGCAAATGCGCTGTCCTTGCCATCGAAGGCCTGCGGCTCCCACAAGGTGCCCATGCCGACCCACTCGGGGTGGTCCAGCAATTGGTCGTGCACCACTGCCGCGGCGCTGTCGCGGCTGATGCCGCCATTGGCCACCTGCGCATCGCGCTCGATGCGCTCGCGCAGGTCGTTCTGCATGCGTTGCATGGCGCCCATCAGGCGGCCCACTTCGTCCTGGCGCTGCACGGCGATCTGGTTGTCGAGCTTGCCCGAGGCGATCGCATCGGCCACGTGCGCAGCGGCCTCCAGCGGCTGCACCACCTGGCGACGCAGCAGCGCAAACAGCGCCACGCTGAGCACCAGCGCCGAGCCAAGGCCGACGGCAAGGATGGTCCACAGCAGGTGATGCGCCTGCTGCATGATCGTGGCATACGGCACCACCACGCCCAGCGCGAAGCGCTCCTGCGCCTTGCCGATCTGTAGCGGAACGTAGGCGCTGACTGCGCCGTCTGCATCGGGGGTGAAATCCAGCGCGTCCTTGCCGGCCTTGATCGCCTCCAGCATGGTGCGGTGGCGTGCGTCGGTGACCTGCTTGCCGATGCGCGTGGTGTCGTGCGATGCCAGCACCACGCCGGCAGGCGAGAGCAGTTCGACATAACCGTCCTGCATCGGGCGCAAGGCGCCAAGGCGCTGCTGCAATGCCGCCAGTGCCACGTCCACGGTGACCGCGCCCAGATACTTGCCGTCCTGCAGGATCGGCGTGGACAAGGTGGTCATCAGCACGGTCTTGCCGCCGATCTTGTAATCGTAGGGTTCGGCCACGGTCTGCCGCAGCAGTGCACGCGGTTTCAGATTCCAGTCGCCCAGGCCGGGGGTTTCGTAATCGGTGAGCGGCTCGCGGACCAGTGTCTGCTCACTGCGTCCCCAGTAGGTCATGAAGCGGCCGGTGGCGTCGTGGCCCTTGGCATTGGCAAATGCGCTGTCCTTGCCATCGAAGGCCTGCGGCTCCCACAAGGTGCCCATGCCGACCCACTCGGGGTGGTCCAGCAATTGGTCGTGCACCACTGCCGCGGCGCTGTCGCGGCTGATGCCGCCATTGGCGCGTTGCACCAGCAAGGTGGTGGCCAGCGATTGGCCGGTCGTCAACGCCTGGCCAAGCTCGCTGCCGATCTGCTCGGCCTGGTAGCGCGCGGAATTTTGCATCGTGGCCTGCGCAGAGGCGCTCAATGCGCGACTGCTTTGCCAATAGGTGATGGCTGCGGTCAAACCGAAGCACAGCGACGCAATGACTGCCGTACCGAACATCAGGCGGTACGCCAGGCGTCCGCTGAAACGTGAGTGGGTGGAAGGCGAGGTCATGGGCGTAGCCGCGGAAGGAAAAAGGAAAAGGGAGAAAACAACCCCGCCGGAGCGGGGCATGTGCGGTCAGTAGGCGGCCAGCGCAGCCCGCGCAGGCGCGCGTGTGCCGACATGGCCGAACGTCTTGGAGGTGGCCGCGACGATCCGGAAGCTGGACACCGCCTCATCCAGCTGCTGCGCCTGCTGCTGCATGGCATTGGCCGCTGCGGTGGCTTCTTCCACCAGCGCCGCGTTCTGCTGCGTGCTTTCGTCCATCTGGGTGACGGTGAGGTTGACCTGTTCGATCCCGGCCGACTGTTCCTGCGAGGCGGCAGAAATTTCGCTCATGATGTCGGTAACGCGCTGCACCGAAGAGACGATCTCGGCCATGGTCTTGCCGGCCTGATCCACCAGCAGCGAGCCCTCGGAAACCTTGCCCACCGAATCGTCGATGAGGTGCTTGATCTCTTTGGCCGCGTTGGCCGAGCGCTGGGCCAGCGTGCGTACTTCCGAGGCGACCACCGCAAATCCGCGGTCTTGTTCGCCGGCACGTGCGGCTTCCACCGCGGCATTCAGCGCCAGGATATTGGTCTGGAAGGCGATGCCGTCGATGACGCTGATGATCTCGGCGATCTTCTTGGACGAGGTCTGGATACCGGACATGGTGTCCACCACCTGGCTCACCACCTGGCCGCCCTGCGAGGCCACGCTGGCGGCGCCGATCGCCAACTGGTTGGCCTGGCGTGCGCTTTCGGCATTCTGCTTGACGGTGGAGGTGATCTCCTCCATCGAGGCGGCGGTTTCTTCCAGATTGGCGGCCTGCTGTTCGGTGCGCTGGGACAGATCGTTGTTGCCTGCGGCGATTTCGCTGGCCGAGCCGGTGATGGAACTGGCGGCCTGCTGGATGCGCCCGACGATGCCGGCCAGTTGGGTGGCCGTGGTGTTGGCGTCGTCGCGCATGCGCGCGAACACGCCATGGTACTGGCCATCCAGGCGCGCAGTGAGGTCGCCTTCGGCCAGGGATGCCAGCAGCTCGGACAGCTTGCCCAGGTTGCGGTCGCTGACCTCCATCATCGCGTTGAGGTCGTTGATCATGCGCGCCGAGTCGTGCTTGAAGCGCGTGGCATCGCCGCGTTGACTGAAGTCGCCGTTGGCTGCAGCTTGCGCCAGTCGCTTGATCTCGGTGTTGATCGCCAGCAGGCTGGCCTTGGCCGCGTCCATCGCTTCGTGCAGCACCGCACGCGTGCCGGGCAGGCGCGCGGCATTGCGCGACAGGTCGCCTTGCGCATACTCGTTGAGGATGCCGATCGCATCGACGATGGCATCCAGGTGCTCGAAGATCATCGTGTTGATGCCGGTGGCCAGTTCGCCGTAGACGCCCGGGAAATTGGTCGGCATGCGGTGGGTGACATCGTCGCCGGCATGCATGTGCACCATCACCTTGGTCTGCGCGGAGAAGCGCTCCAAGGTGTGGACCATCTCGTCGGTGGCCTTGAGCATCTGGCCGATTTCATCGGTGCCGTGTTCGGCAGTACGCACGCTCAGGTCGCCGCGCGCCACGCCCTTGATGGCCGCCAGGGCACGCGACACCGGCTCCAGGATGGAATTGCCGATCAGCCAGCCCACCAGCAGGTTGATCAGCACCAGGGCGCCACCGGCGAGCGCAACGATGCCGGTGAAAACCAGCGCCTGAGATTGGGTGTCGTCCAGGTACACGCCGGTGCCGATCACCCAGCCCCACGGCTTGTACAGCGCCGCGTACGAGGTTTTCTGCACCGGATCCTTCTGCCCTGGCTTGGCCCAGGTGTAGTCGACATAGCCGCCGCCGGCCTGCGCTGCGGTGACGAATGCTGGAAACACGCGCTTGCCGTCCGGGCTGAGCACGTCGCTCAACGGCTTGCCGACCAGGTCCGGGCGGGTGGGGTGCATCAGCATCGTCGGCGTCTGGTCGGTGACGTAGATGTAATCCACACCGCCACGTGCACGCATGGTCGACAGGGTATGCAGCGCACTCTTTTTGGCGGTCTCCACGTCGATCTCGCCCTTTTCGGCGCGCTCGGCATAGCCATTGACCACCGCAGTCGCCATCTCGATCTGGCTCTTGAGCCCATCGCGGCGCGTATCGGTCAGGTCGACGTACTGCATGCGTGCGGCGATCACCGCCAACGCAATGATGCCCAGCGCAACCAGGGCAGTCTGGGCGAAGAACCTGCGCTTGAGCGGCACATTGGCCAGCGTTTTCGCAACCGTGGTCTTCAGCGTCATGGCAGATATCCAGCAAAGGAATGTGGCCGTTGTAAGTCGGATAGCGACCTGATTCCGAAAATGTTGAGCCGGACACAACGCAGGTGGCGGACGATTCGTGGCGGAGTCGACCTGCGAATGGTGTGGCTCTGCTCAGTGCGTTAACGCGCTGGCACGGCGCGTTGCGTGCTCGGCGCAGTGGCAGCGCGCTGGGCATGACAGCGAACCAGACAGTGCCTGAAAGACATGCTGTCACGCGATCGCCGACGGCGTGGGCACGGTGGCGGTTTGCACTTTCGGCGACCATTGAACGGCTCACAGCTGCCCGGCGAATTCATCAGGCAATGCGGTGACGGCGCTCAGCGTCCTGGCGCAGGCGCTGCGCATGCGGCACCGGGCAGCGCACGGTGTGAACGGCACCGGCGGGCGGGCCGGGAGATTGTGCAGTCGCCGCGCCGATGAACTCAGCCGCATAAGGCGTGATGGTTCAGCGTGAACTGGTGCGTGCTACGCGTGATGTTGCCCGGGCGCTGCGTGGCAAGGTTTGCCTGCAGCGGCTCAGTTGCGCTGCGCGACGTTCACGCTGGCGACCGATTGCTGCAGGCTCTGCAGTTCGGTCCACAAGACGTGGCGAGTATCGCCGCTATGGCCCAGCGACAAGGCTTGTGCGTATTGCAGGTCGCCTTCGTGCAGGGCGCGATTGGCCTGACGGTGCTGTGCCAGATACTTGCCCAGCTGCTGCTGTACCAGCGCGAATTTGCGTGCCTGTTCGCCCTGCGGCGCGGTGGCCTGGAAGTAGCCGGCATGCCGTGCGATCCGCTGGTGCAGATTGCCCAGACGCTCGTCGTAGGCTTCGATACGCGCCGCATCGTGCCTGGCGGCAAGCTGTGCACGTTGATCGTCGCGCAACTGCGCCAGATCCACCGCCAGCGCCTGCAATGCAGTAACCGGCACATTGTCCAGAAGCACCGAGACCGGCGCTGCCGGGGCGGCGAAGGAGGGCGGCAACGAGACGCCCGCAGCCAGCAACGCGACGGTGAACACACAGCCCAGCACGTTGCGGGCAGAGCGGTTGGAGTTGGCGGTGTGCATGCGGACGTCCTTCGATCTAGCGCGGGCAATGCGGCCCTCAGTGCTTGTTGTATCGGCCGCACGAGCCTGCGCTTGACCGATTTTCGACCAGCGGCACGCTTGCATGGTCGTCGCAATGACTTCCTTCTCCTGCGGGGAAAGCCGGTGCGCAGCGCCGGATGAAGGCACGCGCACAGCCTCATGCGCCCACCGCAAGCTGTCGACAACGACACGCGACACTGCCTCGGCAGGGTTTTCCCCGCCAAAAAAAAGCCCCGACATTGCTGCCGGGGCCTGGGGACCACCTGCCGTCTGATCCGGCGGCCGTGTATCTGCAGTGGGCTTAGAACTCCTGCCAGTTCGACTCGCTGTTGCCGGCCGCGGCAGCCAGCCGGCGTTGCGCTGGGGCGGGGGCGGCGCTGGGTTTTGTAACAGCCGAGCCGGTCACGCGTTTGGCAACGCTGGCCGACGTGGCAGCGGCCAGGCGCAGCGGTGCAGGGCGCTTGGCCGCGGGCACCACACCGGCGACCTGCTGCACCTTGAAGATCGATACCGCATCGGACAACTGACCGGCTTGCTCTTCCATTGCACGTGCCGCGGCCGTGGCTTCTTCCACCAGCGCCGCGTTCTGCTGGGTGGTTTCGTCCATCTGCGTCACGGTGAGGTTGACCTGCTCGATCCCGGCCGACTGTTCCTGCGAGGCGGCAGAAATCTCGCCCATGATGTCGGTGACGCGCTGCACGCTGGCGACGATGTCGGCCATGGTCTTGCCGGCCTGGTCCACCAGGACGGAGCCTTCGGCGACCTTGCTCACCGAGTCGTCGATGAGGTGCTTGATTTCCTTGGCTGCGCCGGCAGAGCGCTGGGCGAGCGTGCGCACTTCGCTGGCCACCACCGCGAATCCGCGGCCCTGGTCGCCTGCGCGCGCCGCTTCCACTGCGGCGTTCAACGCCAGGATGTTGGTCTGGAAGGCAATGCCGTCGATGACGGAGATGATATCGGCGATCTTCTTCGACGAGACTTCGATGTCGGCCATGGTGGACACCACCTTGCCGACCACGTCGCCGCCTTGCGACGCCACAGCCGCCGCGCCGATCGCAAGCTGGTTGGCCTGGCGTGCCCCTTCGGCGTTCTGCCTGACGGTGGAGGTGAGCTCCTCCATCGAGGCCGCGGTTTCTTCCAGGTTGGCGGCCTGCTGTTCGGTGCGCTGCGACAGATCGTTGTTGCCGGCGGCGATCTCGCTGGCCGCGGTATTGATCGACACCGTGGCGTGCTGGATGCGCCCGACAATGCTGGAGAGCTGTTCGGTGGTGGCGTTGGCATCGTCGCGCATCTGCGCGAACACGCCGTTGAACTCGCCCTGCATGCGCTGGGTGAGATCACCTGCAGCAATGGCCTGCAGCACCTTCGACAGCGCGCCCAAATTACCGTCGGCGGTGGCCATCAGCCGGTTGAGGCTTTCCACCATTGCCAGGAAATCGTGCTGGAAACGCGCCGTATCGCCGCGTACGCTGAAGTCGCCATCGGCCGCAGCCTGGGCCAGCAGTTTGATCTCGCTGTTCATCGCCGTCAGGTTGGATTTGACGGTGTCCATGGTCTCGCTCAACACGGCTTCTTCGCCCGGCAGGCGGTCCATGTCCTGGCTCAGGTCGCCGATGGCGTAGCGCGACATGATCTGCGCGAGCTTGAGCTTGACCGCGATATGCGCGTCTACCAGGGCATTGGTATCGCGCACCATGCTGCCGTATTGCCCGGGAAACGCATCCTGGTCCATGCGGAAGCTGATCTTGCCGCTGTCGTGCTGGCGGGCCATCTCCTGCTGCGCGGCGGCAACGGCCTTGAGCTGCTCCTGCATGCCGCGCATGCTGGTCAACAACTGGCCGGGCTCATCGCCCGGCTGCGGGCCGATCGGGTGATCCAGATCGCCGTGGGCGATCGCATCGGCGACCTGCGTGGCCTGCTTCAGCGGCCGCACCAGGCTGGCCGAGATCAGCCACGCCAACGCGGCGGCCAGGCCGGCCGCGAGCAGGCCGAAGGCGATCAAGGCACGGTTTGCCAGCGCCACGCTGCCCAGGATGGTGGCCGCGCCGGCGGCATTCTGCTGATTCTGCAATTCCACCGCGGCAGCAATCGCCTTGGAGCGGCGCTCCAGCAACGGCTGCGCCTGCCCACTGAGCAGCTGCTTTGCGCCCTCCAGGTCGCCTTCGCGTACCAGGCCCAGCAGCCGGTTGTTGGTGGCGCGGGCAGCGGTGAGGCTGTCTTCGATGGCCTGCCGAGCACGTAGGCCGTCGCTATTGGTCGGCAGCTGTTTCAACGCGGTCCACAACTGCGCGTAATGTTCGCGATTGGCCTTGAGCTGCGCATCGACAGCGGGCCGCTGCTGCGGGGTCGCCAGCATGAAGTCGCGGATGTAGCGCTCGCCGAGCATGTTGCTCTCGCGCATCTGACTGAGCAGCGCTGCCTTGCGGTTATTGACCTCGACGATGATCGCGACCTGATGTTGGACGGTCTTGAACTGGGACAGCGCCAGGGCGGTGGAGCCGGCAAGCAACGCGATCAGCAACGCGAATGCCACCGCCAGGCGTCGCCCGACGGTCATGGAATGCAGGAATTTCATGGTGTTTCTCTCTGGGGAGGGTGGAAAAGAGATACACCGGTAGCGTTCGCCACCCGGAATTCTGAAGTCGCATGTTGCATTGCAGCATGCTGGCGTTCATGGTGCTCGGTGGGGCCAGCGCGAGGCATGGCCAAGCGATGCATCGCGCAGGCGTGGCGGCTGCGAGAATCTGCTGCTGTAATGGATGTTGGGATGCGTGCGCGTGAGCGTTGCTACAACCCGCACGCGCCAAAAAAAAAGCCCCGACATCGCTGCCGGGGCTTGCTCATGCGTGGTCGCCTTATCGCCTGCTCCACGCAGAGGCGTCGCTCAGAACTCCTGCCAACTCGACTCGCCGTTGGCGGCTGCGGCAATCACCGGGCGTGGCGTTGCTGTGGCCGTGGCCGCGACACCGGCCGATACAGGGGCGCGCTTGGTCGTGGCCGATCTGGCAGCGCCTGGTTTGGCGGCGGCCAGGCGCGGCGGAGCAGGGCGCTTGGCTGCAGTGGCCACGGCAGCGACTTGCTGCACCTTGAAGATCGACACCGCATCGGACAGCTGACCGGCCTGCTCTTCCATCGCACGCGCCGCGGCCGTGGCTTCTTCCACCAGCGCTGCGTTCTGCTGGGTGGCTTCGTCCATCTGCGTCACGGTGAGGTTGACCTGCTCGATCCCGGCCGACTGTTCCTGCGAGGCGGCAGAAATCTCGCCCATGATGTCGGTGACGCGCTGCACGCTGGCGACGATGTCGGCCATGGTCTTGCCGGCCTGGTCCACCAGGACGGAGCCTTCGGCGACCTTGCTCACCGAGTCGTCGATGAGGTGCTTGATCTCCTTTGCCGCGCCGGCCGAACGCTGCGCCAGCGTGCGCACTTCCGAGGCGACCACGGCAAAACCACGGCCCTGCTCGCCGGCACGCGCTGCTTCCACGGCGGCATTCAAGGCCAGGATATTGGTCTGGAAGGCGATGCCGTCGATCACGCTGATGATGTCGGCGATCTTCTTCGAGGACACTTCGATGCCGGACATGGTGGTCACCACCTGCGCCACTACGCTGCCGCCTTGCGAGGCCACCGTGGCCGCACCGATGGCGAGCTGGTTGGCCTGGCGCGCATGCTCGGCGTTCTGGCGCACGGTGGAGGTGAGTTCCTCCATCGAGGCGGCGGTTTCTTCCAGGTTGGCCGCCTGCTGCTCGGTGCGTTGCGACAGATCGTTGTTGCCGGCGGCAATCTCGCTGGCCGCGGTATTGATCGACAAGGTGGCGTGCTGGATGCGCCCAACGATATCGGCAAGTTGCGCGGTGGTGGTATTGGCATCGTCGCGCATCCGGGCGAACACGCCATTGAACTGGCCTTGCATGCGCTCGGTGAGATCGCCCGCGGCAATGGCCTGCAACAGCTTCGACAGCGCGCTCAGGTTGGCATCGGCGGTCGCCATCAACTGATTGAGGCTCTCCACCATCGCCTGGAAATCGTACTGAAAACGTGCCGTGTCGCCGCGCACGCTGAAGTCGCCGTTGGCAGCGGCCTGCGCCAGCAGCTTGATCTCGCCGTTCATCGCCGACAGGTTGGCCTTGACGGTATCCATGGTGGAACTGAGCACGGCCTTCTCGCCGGGCAGGCGGTCCATGTCCTGGCTGAAGTCGCCGATGGCGTAGCACGACATGATCTGCGCGAGTTTCATCTTGACCGCGATATGCGAGCCGACCAGGCTGTTGGTGTCGCGCACCATGGTGCCGTAGTCGCCTGGAAACGCATCGTGTTCCATGCGGTAGCTGATCTGGCCGGCTTCGTGGCGCTTGGCCATTTCCGACTGCGCTGCAAGCACGGCCTGCAATTGCCGCTGCATGCCTTCCATGCTGTGCAGCAGTTGCCCGGCTTCGTCGCGGCTGTCGACGTGGATGGCGTTATCCAGTTTGCCCTGCGCGATGGCACTGGCCACCCGCGTGGCGCGAGCGAGCGGGCCGGCGATGCTGCGGGCGATGAACCAACCGGCAAATGCAGCCAGCAGCACGACCAGCACCATCGCCACGAGCATGACCTGCACCGAGCGTTGATAGGTCGCCTCGGCCTGCGCGATCTCGCTGTCCATGTGGGCGACGTTGAACTTGGTCAGCTCGACCAATTTCGCGAACAGGTCGCGCCGCGCCGGGCGCGATTGCTCATCGGAAACGCGATTGGCAGTGACCAGATCGCCGGCACGCACCGCGGCGCTGAGTGCGGCGTTGGCCTTGTAGTACGCGTCCAGTTTCAGTTTGACCTCGTCGTACAACTCGGTCTCTCTGCCGGCCGTGGTGGTCTTGGCGTAGGCGTCCTGCGCCGTCGCGACGTCGGCGCGCGCCTTGTCCATGCGTTCGAAATAATTCTGCACCGCCTTCGGATCGTCGGCGTGTGCCAGCTGGGCAAGTTCGTAGGTGCGGAATTCGCCGAGCAATGCGCGCATTTCGCTCAGTTGCTGCACGGCCGGTGCCCACACGGTGCCGATCTCGCGCAACAGATGTGCGCTGGACTGCATGCGCACGAGCGCAAACCCGCCCAGGCTCAAGGTGATCAACGCGGTAAAGGAAAACGCCACGGCCAACTTGCGGGCAACGGCAAGATTGCGGAACCAGTTCATAGCGGTCTTCTCGTATTGCAGAGAACGACTGGCCTCGTGGGCGCCCGTCAGTGGTTGGGCGAATGACGATGGCAGCGTCGAAAGATCCGGACAAAGGGCCAGAATCTCCGCCGGTCGTGTCGGGCCGGACGGGTGTTGCTGATGCCGGCAGTCCCCATACTGCCGGCGATCGCTCCAGCACCCATCGTGCATCGATGGCGTGGTGGAGCCTTGCGCCGCGGCATCCAGGCCGCGGCGAGTGCATTACGCGGCTTGCGGTACCTTGAGCGAGCGCACCAGGCCACCGATGTCCACGATCAGCGAGACCCGCCCATCGCCGAGGATGGTGGCGCCGGAAACGCCCGGAATCCGCCGGTAATTGTTCTCGATGTTCTTGACCACCACCTGCTGCTGGCCAAGCAATTCGTCCACTTCCAGCGCGATCTTCTGGCCGTCGCCTTCGACCACCACCACCAGCGATTCCTTGGAGGACTGTTGCCCGCCGAAGCCGTAGTAATTGGTGAGCGAGAGGATCGGCAGATATTCGCCACGCACCCGCAGTACCCGACCGTCGCCGGCCATCGCGCGGACGTCTTCCGGTGCCGGCTGCAGGGCTTCGAGCACGTAGGACAGCGGCAGGATCAGGGTTTCGCCGGCGACCGAAACGGTCATGCCGTCCAGAATGGCCAGGGTCAGCGGCAGACGGATCAACACGCGGGTACCGCTGCCGGCGTTGCTTTCCAGCTGCACTTCGCCACCCAGGCCCTGGATGTTGCGGCGGACCACGTCCATGCCCACGCCACGACCGGACAGGTCGGTCACCGCATCGGCGGTGGAGAAGCCCGGTGCGAAGATCAAGTCCCACACCTGCGCATCGGTCGGGTTGTCCGGCACGGCGATGCCGCGTTCGGCCGCTTTTTCCAGGATCTTGGCGCGATTGAGGCCACGGCCGTCGTCGCTGACTTCGATCACGATGTGGCCGCCCTGGTGCGATGCCGCCAGGGTAATCGTGCCGGTTTCGTCCTTGCCGGAGGCGCGGCGCGCATCGGGCATTTCCAGGCCGTGGTCGATCGAGTTGCGCACCAGGTGCACCAACGGATCGGCGATCTTTTCGATCAGGCCCTTGTCCAGCTCGGTGCTTTCGCCAATGGTGCGCAGGCGCACTTGCTTGCCGAGGCGGCTGGAGAGGTCGCGGACCAGGCGCGGGAAGCGGCGGAACACCGCATCCACCGGCAGCATGCGCACGCCGATGACCGCTTCCTGCAGATCGCGGGTATTGCGCTCGAGCAGATCCAGGCCGGCGAACAGCTGTTCGGCATGCGCCGGATCCAGGCCGGTGGAGACCTGCTTGAGCATGGCCTGGGTGATCACCAGTTCGCCGACCAGATTGATCAATGCATCGACCTTGTCGACGCTGACGCGGATCGAGCTTTCGGCTTCGGCAGCGGCGGCCTTGGCCGGTGTCGCCGCGGCGGCAGCAGGTTCGGCAGCGGCGCCCGGTGCAGCGGCAACGGCTGCAACCGGTGCGGCCGCCGGAGCGTCCACGGCCAGGCTCGGCGGCGGGCCGGGCACGGCCATCGGGCGGATGTCCAGTTCGCAGTCGTCCACCACCCAGGCAAAGGTGTCTTCGATCTTGCTGCGCGGAATCTTGCCGATCAGGCCCAGGTCCCACGCCAGATACGCTTCCAGCGGATCGATGTTTTCAAAACCCGGCATGCGCTCCAGACGCGCGGCGATCTGCAGCGGGCCCAGGTGTTCGAGCTCGCGGATGATGCGCAGCGGGTCGTTGCCGCTCATGAACAGCGACGGCGCCGGCGTGAAACCGATGTGCCAGGCTTCGGGTTCTTCTTCCTTGGGCTTGGCGACCGCCGCGGCGGCCGGCGCTTCGCCAGCGAGCACGGCATTCAACCGGGTGTGCACGGCCTTGACCGCAGCCGGATCGGCCGGGGTGCCGTGTTCGGCTTCGCGCAACAGGGCGCGCAGCACATCGACCGAGCCAAGCATGGCATCGACCGCATTGGGTTCGAGCTGGCGCTTGTTGGAGCGCAGCTCGTCCAGCAGCGTCTCCAGCACGTGGGTCAGCCCTGCGACGGCGTCGAAACCGAAGGTGGCAGCGCCGCCCTTGATCGAGTGCGCGGCGCGGAACACCGAGTTGATGATTTCCGGGTCGCGGTTGCCTTCTTCAAGCGACAGCAGCCCGGCCTCCATCGCGTCGAGCCCTTCACGGCTTTCCTCGAAAAAGGTGGCGTGGAAACGTTGCAGGTCCATGCTCATGGGCGTGAAATCCGAAGCTGAAGCGAGGAGGGTTTAACCGAGAACTTTCTGCACGGTGGCGATCAGCTGTTCTGGGTTGAACGGCTTGACCAGCCAACCGGTGGCGCCGGCTGCCTTGCCTTCGGATTTCTTGTCGGCCGCCGACTCGGTGGTGAGCATGAGCATCGGGGTGAACTTGTAGTCCGGCAGCTGGCGCAGCTCGCGGATCAGCGAGATGCCGTCCATGTTGGGCATGTTCACGTCGGTGACCACCGCATTGAAGCGCTGGCCCTTCGCGCGGCCCAGCGCAACCGCGCCGTCTTCGGCTTCTTCGACGGCAAAGCCGGCAGAGGTGAGGGCGAAAGAGACCATCTGGCGCATCGACGCCGAATCGTCCACCACCAAGATACGTGCGCTCATGCGGCGTTCTCCACAGATTTCAGGTTGTCATTGGATGCGGGGAGTCCGAGCGCGTCGGTGACGCCGAGCAGACGCGCTGCATCCCTAAAAGTGTCGTTGCAGCCATCGAATTCGGTGTGCAGGCCGGCCTGGCGGCGGCTCTGCACAAAGGCGCAGAGCAACTGCACGCTGGCGGTGTGGATGCGTCGGACTTCACCGGCATCAAGCACCAGGTCGCCGTCCTGGGTGAGGAATCCGGCAAGCTTTTGCTTGAGGTCGGCGCTGGTCTCGATGCCGAGATCCTCACCCAATGTCACTGTGCTCATTGTTGCTCCGAACGGATGGTTCTATGCGTACTAACGGCGGGGGGCGGAAAAGCTTTAACGGTGAATCGTTGTGCGTGCAGGTGCGAGCAAGCTAGGCGCGCATCAATGCAGCAGATGGGTGGCATCGAGCAGGATCATCGGCTGATGGCCCAGACGTGCGACACCGCGGAACAGGTTGTTGTAGATGCGGCACAGCCGGGCGTTGTCCGGCGGCTCGATCTGCTGATCGGTGAGGCTGGTGACGTCTTCCACGGCCGACACGCGCAGGCCCATGGTTTCGCCGTTTTCTTCCAGCACCACCACGCGGGTCTGCAGGTCCATGTCCACCGGCGAAGAGCCAAGGTGGATGCCCAGATCGATCACCGGGACCACCTGGCCCCGCAGGTTCATGATGCCCAGCATGGCGCTGGGCGTGCCGCGCAGCGGCAGCAGCGGCACCGGCAGCACCACTTCCTGCACCTTGAGCAATTCCAGCGCATAGGTCTGCTCGCCGCAGCGCAGACGCAGCCAGCGGGTGCTGCGTTCGCTGGCGCGGCGTTCGGCGTGAATCTTGTCGGCCTGGCCGGGTGCCAGCAGTGCCTGCAGCCCGGTCGGTGCCGGCGCGCGTGCCGGCGCCGGTGCCGCACGGGGGGCCGGGGCGGGCGCCGGTGCCGGGGCGGGTGCAGGCACCGCGACCGGTGCGGCCTCCAGCCCGAAGGCCGGGTCGGCATCCATTTCTGCCAGCAGATCGGCGGTGATCAGGTCCACTGCAGTGGGCGCGGTTCCGAACGCCGGATCGGCATCCATTTCGGCCAGGAAGTCGGCGGCGATGTCGGCGGCGCTGGGCGCGGCCTTGGCCGGCGGGGCGAATGCCGGGTCGGCGTCCATTTCGGCCAGGAAGTCGGCGGCGATGTCGGCGGCGCTGGGCGCGGCGTTGGCCGGCGGAGCGAATGCCGGGTCGGCATCCATTTCGGCCAGGAAGTCGGCAGCGATGTCGGCGGCGCTGGGCGCGGCCTTGACCGGCGGTGCGAACGCCGGGTCGGCGTCCATTTCTGCCAGGAAATCGGCGGCGATCGCATCGGCGCTGCGCGCTGCGGCAATCGCGTTGGAGGTGGCAGCTTCGGAGAAAGTGGCGGCTTCGGGAAGTGCGGCCGTCTCGACCGGCGGCTCGGCCAGCGCAAGATGTGCATGCGCAAGTGCCGGCGTTTCGACCGTGGCTGCGGTGGCCGCAGGCGGGGCGAGGATCTCCACGCCCGCATCGTGCAGCAGGCCTTCCAGATAATCGTCCAATTCACCGTTGGCGGTGGGGTTGCTCATGCGGCTTGCTCCATACGCATCGCGTCATCGGCCAGCACCCATTCCAGCGCGCGGCGATACGCGGACAGGCCGCGGCCCTGATAGTCGCCGCCAACGGCGGGTACGGTCAGGGCGGCGGCGTTGCAGATTCGGGTGTCCACCGGCACCGCGTCTTCCCAGACGACCGGGCCGTAGGTGGCCTGCATTTCCTTCAGCGTTTCGGTGCCGGCGCGGGTGCGGCGGTCGAACAGCGTAGGCAGGATCGACACCGGCAGTTCGCGGCGACGCGAGCGCTGCACCATGTCGGCGGTGCGCACCATGCTGGCCAGGCCATGCAGGGCAAGCGGCTCGGCCTGGGTCGGCACCACCACGCGGTCGCAGGCGGCCAGTGCGTTGATCATCAGCAGGCCCAGGGTTGGCGGGCAGTCCAGCAGGATGTAGTCGTGCTGGCCGGCATGCCGGGTCATGGCGTTCTGCAGCGCCAGCCCCAGGCCGGGCTGGTTGGCGCTGCGGCGTTCCAGCGTGGCCAATGCGGCTTGCGCGCACACATACGACAGGCCCGGAATGCTGCTTTCATGCGCCAGGCTGGCCAGGTCGCTTGGCGGAGTGCCGAACAGGTCCAGCACCCCGCGCGGCGGCGGGTCGATCGCCACGCCGAAGGCGCGGGTGAGCGAGGAGTGCGGATCGAGGTCGATCAACAAGACGCGGTGGCCGAGCGCGGCCAGGCCGCGACCCAATGCCAGCGTCGTGGTGGTCTTGCCGACGCCGCCCTTTTGGTTGGCGATTGCCCAGATACGCATGTCACTGCACTCCTTGAATTACGGCGGGGACGGAACTTGTGCCGCTTTCGGTGGTGACGGCCGTTTGGCCGCCGTCAGACTTGGGAAGCTTGGGCGCCCCGGCGGCGGTCGCATTTAATTGCGATGGCGGATCGGGTGCGAGTGAGCCAGCCGAGTCAGCGAGGATGATCAACACCACACGCCGGTTCGCATTCCGTCCCGCCTCAGTGCTGTTATCGGCACGTGCGCGGAATTCTCCATAGCCCACCATCGCCAATCGTTGCGGGGCGATGCCGTCGTCGGCGAACAGGTGCACCACGCTTGCCGCACGCGCCGCAGACAGCTCCCAGTTGGAGGGGAATTGCGCCGTGGCGATGGGCTGGTTATCGGTATAGCCCTCCACGCGCACGCCATTGGGCGCATCGCGCAGCACCGAGGCCAGCGTGGACAACGTCCCGCGGGCGCCGCCGGCCAGGGTGGCCGAGCCGGTGCCGAACAGGATGTCGCTGTTGATCTCCACCTCGATCCACAGATCGTTGCGGCGGATGGTGATCAGTTGCTTGTCGATCAGCGGGGCCAGCGTCTTGCTCAGCTGTTGCTCCACTGCATCCATCTGCCGCTGTGCGCGCGCCAGTTGCGCCTGGTTGCGCAGCGACACCGGCATGCGCATCTGCGCGGCCATCGACGGCAGCAGGGTGGGGTCGGTCGGGCCATTGGAAGCCGCCATCGGCGCGCCGGCCTTGATCACGGATGGGCGGTCGTAATCGGCGCCCAGGGTCTGGGTCTTGCCCAGCTGCACCGGGCTGGCCTTGTTCGACGAGCCACCAAAGGCGCTGGTCAGCGCTTGCGCCATGACCTTGTATTTGCCTTCGTTGAGCGAAGAGATGGCGTACATCACCACGAAGAACGCCAGCAGCAGCGTCATCAGATCGGCATACGGAATCGCCCACGCTTCGTGGTTGCCATGTTCTTCGTGGTGTTTGCGACGACGGGCCATAACGCGCTAATGCAAGTAGCCTGCCAATTTCGACTCGATGTTGCGCGGGTTCTCGCCCTGGGCGATGGCGATCAGGCCTTCGATCGCCATTTCGCGCTCATTGGTGCTGCAATGGATCACGCTCTTGAGCTTGGCGGCGACCGGCAGGAACAGTAGGTTGGCCGAGGCGATGCCGTAGATGGTGGCGGTGAAGGCTGCGGCGATGCCATGCCCGAGCATGGCCGGGTCGGCCAGGTTCTTCATCACCGCCATCAGGCCCAGTACCGCGCCGATGATGCCCAGGGTGGGCGCATAGATGCCCATGCCCTCGAATACCTTGGCCGCGGCAAGATCCTGACGCTCCTGGTTGTCCACTTCGATTTCCAGCATGTGGCGCATGGATTCGGGCTCCACGCCATCAACCAGCATCTGCAGGCCTTTGCGCAGAAAGGCATCGTCCTGACGCGGCAACTGGTCTTCCAGGCCCAGCAGGCCCTGGCGACGGGCGATGTTGCTCCACTCGACGATACGCGCCACCAACTGCGGGCGATCGCTGGCCGGCGGCTGGATCACCCAGCGCAGGATCTTGAACGCGCGCCGGAAAACCGCCGGCGAGGTATGCAGCAGGATCGCCGCCACCGTGCCGACGATGACGATCACGAAGGCAGCCGGCGACCACAGCGACGAAATGCCGGCACCTTTCAACACGCTGCCGCCCACGATCGCCACGATCGCCAGCACCAGTCCGATTACGCTGAGTCTGTCCATGCATGCGGTATCGGCCCAGGCCCGGCGGACTTGATAGATGCGCCCGGTTGGCGCGCCAGAAAGTTGTCGTTCCGGGGGATGGGTCTGCGAATTGCCGACGTCGTTGCGGGCAATCGCGCGGGCGGGGACCGGTTCCCCGGTCGTAGAAGGTTGCGATGAACTCAGTGATGCCTCAGGTCAGCCCATGCGTTACCGAGGCGGGCACAGGAAGACACGGCCGACGCGGCACTAAAGCCCCTCTCCCGCCGGGAGAGGGGTTGGGGTGAGGGTACGTCCAGGCGCAGCTTTCGGTCCCAGGCTTCGGTGAGGGGCGCGAGCGCGGCCGGGAACCGTCTCTTCGACTCTGCAACATTCTTGATAACTCGCCATCACCGCACATCCCCTGTAATGGCGATAGCCGGCAAGCGACGTGCTGCGGCCATGGGCAAGAGGTGCCGACACGGAGGTCGACCCTGCTTCTTGCTGAGCTCGGTGGGTGATGGAACGCGCGCAGGCGCCTCGGTAAGCCGCTTGCGCCTGGTTGCGGGCGAGGGCGCTTTGCGGGCCGCGATCAAGCGGTTGCTGCAGCAGGCAGGCTGTAGCGTGTCGCCTGCAAGCGTGGGCGAGCCCGGCCGCAATCGTGGCGCTTGCAACGCCGCCGGCCTGCTGCGCGGCAGAATGCGTTGGCGCATGGGCTGTGCTACTTAGGTTTGCACGCATTAGAACGATCTAATCGCATCCGCGCAGAAAAGGGGAGAGGACCAGTAAAACCGGGCGCCGCAACGGTGCCGGATGTTTTTGCGTTACTTCGCGCGGCGTTCTTGTCCGGTCGTTGGATCGATACAAAGCCGCCGAGGCCGATCACCATTGGGAGAGCACGACCGAAATGAACTGCACGCCATTCGCACGCAACCGCAGCACGCTGTACGCCGGTATCGCCATCGCCTTGTTCGCGAGCGCCGCCTCCACCACTGTCTCCGCCCAGCAGGCCGACGGCACGCCGGCGCCCACGGGCCAGGCCGCGATGCAGGCCACGGACCTGGACGCAGTGACGGTGACCGGCTACCGCTACGCGATCGAAAAAAGTCTGGAGCAAAAGCGCAACGCCAACGCCGTGGTCGATGTCATCACCGCCGAGGACGTGGGCAAGTTCCCTGACAAGAACGTGGCCGATGCGCTGCAGCGCGTGCCCGGCGTGGTCATCAGCCGCGACGGTGGCGAGGGCAAGAACGTCAGCGTGCGCGGCCTGTCCTCGGAGCTGGTGCTGACCGAATTGAACGGCAACTACATCGCCACCGCCGAGTCCAACGGCGACCCTACGCGCTCGTTCAACTACACGCTGCTGCCGTCGAACCTGCTGGGCAGCGCGGAGCTGTACAAGACCCCGGAAGCGCGCATCGACGAAGGCGGCATCGGCGGCACGGTGATCCTGCAGACCCGGCGCCCGCTGGAACTGGAACCCCATTCCGGCTTCGTCTCCGCCGAGGGCACCTGGTCCGATACCAGCAGGAAGACCGATGGCCAGTTCTCGGGCTCCTACTCCTGGCACGACAAGGACAACCGCTTCGGTGTCTTCGTTGGCTACACGCAGCAAAAGCGCACCGCTCGCACGCTCGATGCCAGTACCGAGAGCTGGCAGTGGTACGGCCGCGACGAAGGCGGCCCGGCGGTCGACGTCAACGGAAATCGGTCGGACTTCAACGCCAACTGGTGGGGCGGCACCGGCTTCTGGGACCAGAACAGCAACTATTACACCGGTTTCATGATGCCGACCGCGGTCAGCCTGAACGCCAAGCAGGAGGACCGCGAGCGCAAGGGCGGGCAACTGACCTTGCAGTTCAAGCCGACCGACGACCTGACCCTGACCGCGAACTACTTCCGCTTCGACCTGTCGCAGGACTCGCAGACCAATACCATCAAGATTCCCGAGTGGAACATTGCCCGCTATTACGGTGACGGCAACTGGCGCGGCGGCCGCCTGCTCGACCGGCTGCAGTTCGATCCCAGCGGCACCATCGTCACTGGCGCCGCCTACAGCCTGCGCCCGGGCAAGACCTACTATTGCAGCGAGGCGCAGGCCGCCGCGGCCGGCCTGCCGCCGGGCGGCTGGGGCTCGGATGACTGCACGGTGCCGACGCCGCAGATCACCGGCAGCTACAACATCGAGAAATCGCAGTCGCAGACGGTGGACCTGGGCGGCGAATGGCGTGGCGAGCAGGTGGACGTGGCGTTCAAGGCCGGTCGCACCTGGGCCAAGGGCGGGCCGGAGCTGCAGTTCTCCCTGCCGATCAAGCCGCGCCTGCAGAATGCCGACGGCAGCTGGACCAATGGCAACTTCGCCAGCGCCTGGGACCTGACCGGCACACCGTCCATGACCTTCTCGCCGGAGCTGATGCAGAACCTGCGCGACGGCATCCTGCAGGTCGATCTGGGCTCGACCGGCTCGTCCTGGACCCGCAACACCAATCAGCAGCAGTATGCGCAGATCGATACCACCTGGCATTTCGATGGCGAGGTCTTCGACTCGCTGCAGTTCGGCCTCAAGCGTCGCGACGGCGGCATCCACCGCAGTACCGGCAACAACTACTGGGTGTGCCCGGGCACCGACCCGGGCGACTACGACAACCGCTACTGGAACGGGCGCTGCAATGCCATCGCCACCCAGTTCTCGCCGGGCCTGCTGTTCGCGCAGGACAACCTGGCCGGTGGCGTCAACGCCAGCGCGTTCCCGGCGATCAACTTCCCGGGCTACATCGGCTACTTGAACCAGACCTACGGCGCGATGCAGACCCGCAACGAAGACAACTTCGTCTACAACGTCGACGAAGAGATCTATTCGACCTACCTGCAACTCAACTTCCACACCGAGCGGCTGCGTGGCAACGTCGGCGTGCGGGTGGCGCGTACCGGCCAGCGTGCCGCTTCCACCGACAAGGTGACTGCCTACAACGACTACTTCTTCGATGGTGCCGACGGCAATCCGCTGGCCTGCCAGCAGGGCGCCGCCACGCCCGGCGGCGCGCCGGCCGACACGTATTGCGGCACCGAAGGCTATTGGCGCTTGGCCGACAGCGTGCAACGCACCGAGTCGTTCGTGGTCAGCGGGCTGGACCGCAACTACACCGACGTGCTGCCGAGTTTCAACCTGGCCTACGACCTGACCGAGAACCTGTTGCTGCGCGCGGCAGCCGCGAAGGTGATCGCACGTCCCAGCTACAACGACATCGCCGCGCCTGGCAGCCTGGAGTTCTACAGTCCCGAGTACGTGGCCGACCGGCGCCTGACCGGCGGTGCCAGCGAGCAGGGCTGGTACGGCTCGGGCAGCAACAAGAACCTGGAGCCGTACAAGGCCAACCAGTTCGACCTGGGGCTGGAATGGTATTTCCACCCGGGTTCGGTGGCGGGTGTGGGACTGTTCCGCAAGAACGTGGAGAACTTTGCGGTCGACGTCATCAGCGACGTGAACATGATGGTCGACGGGCAACAGGTCACCGTGCAGAACTACAGCACCCAGGCCGGCGGCCAGGACGCGGTCTCGCAGGGTGTGGAGCTCTACGCGCAGCACACGCTGCCGTTCGGCCTCGGCGTGCAGTTCAACTACACCTATAACGATGCCAGCAAGGCGGCGGTGCGGCTGGAGGACGGCACCGAGGCCGGCAAGACCTCCATGCCGGGCAGCGCCAGGAACCAGACCAACCTCACCGTGTTCTACGAGATCGACAGCCTGCTGCTGCGCGCCTCGTACAACCGTCGCGGCGAGCTGGTGCAGGGCCTGGTCAACGGATTGAACGTCTTTGAGGAGCCGTACTACCAGATCGATCTGAACGCGGCGTACAACATCACCCCGGCGCTCAGCCTCACCGCCTCGGTGCTGAACCTGACCAAGCAGGAGTCCCGCTCGCACCTGGGCGAGGACACCCGCGCCCGCTTCTATACCGGCGGCTACGCAGGCCGGCTGGCGTATCTGGGGCTGACCTACAAGTTCTAGATCCCAGCGTGTCGTGCCCATGCCTGCCGCGTGGCGGACGGTATGGGCGCGATGGTTCGGTGACGGCCGGGCTGTAGTGGAAGTGAACCTGGAACCGTTATTTCAAAGAACTGAACCTGGAACCGATATTTCCGGCTCCCCACTTTGGCGCAGGCTTCGCCGTTGACGCTTGACCACCTTGGGCACTATATTTCTGTGCAACAAGACGTTCCTTGTGCCACTTCCAAGGGCTCAATGGGACGAAGGGAGGGTGAGTTATCGAGCGGCTTGATGCTGCTGGCTTGTGCCCTATCGCCTGAGCTGCCGTTTTACGCAGTTCGCTTATCCGCTTCGAGCGGCGCGTATGGGAATCCAGAAGCAAGAGTTCTACGAAGGCGCGGCACTGCACCAGCTGATCCGCGGATCAAGCAGGCTGATAAGTATTCAGCATTCACCACCGCTCTTTGTGTTTGGCAGCGATCTCCAGATCTACCTGAAATACTCCACGGCAAAGCGCAGCCCTTGGGCATTCACCTTCATGCCAGAGGAGCAGGTTGTGCTGCGCCAAAGTGCGCAGAAGATGCCTTTAGTCATCGGGCTGATCTGCGGCGCTGATGGGGTGGCGGCGCTTCCTTACGAAGCCTATGTGTGTGTGGCGCAAATGAAGAGCGTGGCGCTGCGCGTTTCATGCAAGCGTAGTCACCGCAAGCATTTTGAGATCGGGGGCCCTGACGGCATTTTGCCGAACAAAGTGGCTCCTTCCGACTGGGTTCGACTTCTCGAGGGGGCGCGATGAGCATACGGGGTGGTCACACCGAAGAAATTTTGAATCTGCTTCGGCAGCAGGTGGGTAGCGCTGAAGAGGTGAACGACATTGCCGCCACTGCTCGCGAAGTGATGGGGAAATGGGTCAAGCCCCTCAGCGGGGGGAGCGAGCAGACGAACGGGCTGATATACGGGCTAGTGCAAAGCGGTAAGACCGGCGTGCTTACCGTTACTGGCGCAATGGGAGCCGACGAAGGCTATAGAACGCTTATTGTCCTCACGTCAGATATCGACCCTTTGTATGAACAAACCAGGGGCCGTATTCAAGAGGCTTTCCCAGGAATGGACATCCTAGGCAAGGTAGATCTGAAGGACCCAGCAACCTTCCTGCAACGACTCAAGCGCAGTACATGTGCCATCGTGGTCACTAAGAACGGCAGCATTCTCCGGAATCTCATCGAGAATTTGAAGGGCGGCAGTGTCCGCGGCTTGGCTTGTCTCATCATCGACGATGAGGCCGATCAAGCAAGCCTCAATACCAGGGCGCGCAAGAACGACGGGTCGCAAAGCAAGATCAACCATCAGATCGAAGAGCTAAGAAGTTTCTTCCATAGGAACACCTATTTGCAGGTTACCGCGACGCCGGGTGCATTGTTTTTGCAGCAGGGTGAGCATGCTTTTAGGCCGAAGTTCACCGCTCTCAGCCATCCAGGGAAGGACTATGTTGGCGGGGAAGACTTCTTCGCTCGTGGAGTCAAGGATCTAGTCCGTGAATTTCCTCTGACAGACCTGATGACACTCTCCGCCGGAATGCAGCCAACGCCAGGTACGCAAATTCCGGCATCTCTCTTGGCTGCGCTCGACGCGTTCATGATTGGAGCCACCTACAAGCGTGAAGAGCAGCCAGATCAGAAATGCGCATTCCTATGCCACGTCAGCACACGAACCGATGATCATAAGCACATTGTTGAGCTATTGAGGAAGTACAAAGATGACCTCGGTACAGGCCTTAAAAGTCGCGGCTCAAAACTCATTTCTCGCCTTCGCGCTGCGTTTGATGACCTAGCTCGCACGCACGACGGCTTGGCCAAATTTGATTTCAATCGACTGCTTAGCAGAATCGAATTTCTCTCTGCTGGCATCTATGTCAAACTTGTAAATGGTGAGACTGACGAGGACGTAGCTCTACACGCACCCTACAATTTATTTGTCGGGGGAAACAAGCTTGGTCGAGGGGTGACCATCAAAAACCTGCTGGTCAGCTATTACGGGCGTCATCCTAAAACGCCACAGGCGGACACGGTTCTCCAGCACGCTCGCATGTATGGATATCGGCGCAAGGATATTGGTCTGCTTAGGCTTTGGCTTCCTCCAGAACTTCATGCCGTCTTTAGTGCCATCAACGAGATGGAGCGCAGCCTTAGGAAGCTGATCGCTGGCAGTCCTGACGAAGAGTTCCGTGGCGTGTACCTCAAAAACACCCTTCAGGCTACTAGACGTACCGTTCTCGTGCCCGGTGCGATAGGCGTGTACACAGGTGGTGGAACGTATAACCCAGCACAAGTTCTCCGAGACGATTCCTCAGCAAAGAACGCTTTGAAGCTGGATAAATTGTTGTCCAACATTGGCGACAAGGAGTTTGTGGAGTTTTCCATCGAAAATCTTCAGGAGCTGGTCAAGCTGACGTCGCCAGACCCCTCGCAGTCTGAGCATGTATGGGATCCAATTGCAGTCGCGGAGGGGCTCAGACAGTGTGCAGATATCCTCGAGCAGGAGTCCGGATATGTGTATGTTGACCGAGACCGCGATTTGAAAGAACGGCGTCGCGAGACCCAGGGCGTGCTTTCCGGCGGCGAGTCGGGCAAGGTCCCGAGTGGGCGAATCACTATCTTCATGATACGGACAAAAGAATTCGGTGATCACCACGCAGCCTGGTGGCCGCAGATTCGATTTCCCGCCGGTCGCTACGCGCTAGCGTTTGCCATTTGAGGTCGCTAGCCAATGACGCTAAAACTGACTGAAGAGATCGCGGGCCTTGAGCAGAATCGCGGTAAATACGACAAGGTTTTTCCGGGATACATCACTCACATACGTTTCCCACGTTTCAAGAACATCGCGGACGGCACGCATATCGACTTCAGCTTTCCCATCACAGCACTGGTAGGGGCAAATGGATCGGGTAAAACTTCGGTTCTAAATGCCCTCTATGGGGCCCCTGCGGGGCAATCCACTGGGCAGTATTGGTTCAGTACGAAGGTTGATCCTATCGAGGAGGGGGAGGGCAGCCCGAGCCGCTTCATCTACGGGCACCGCAATGCGAATTTCAACGCGATCGTCGAGACACGCAAGGCTAGAGTTAGGAAGACTCGGAATGGTTTGCCCGACCCTAACTACTGGGAGCCAACTAAGGAGAGCACCGGCGACGGTATGGTCGAACCCGAGTTGAAGGCCAATAAGGTTTACAGAGGCCGGGCGAAGGATCGATGGAACCCAGTGGCACGCAAGGTTCTGTATATCAACTTCCGCAAGGAACTAAGTGCGTTCGACAAGTACTTCTATTTCGGCAAGGACCCCGTGCCGCATGCCCCCCCAAAAAAGGGGGGTAAGGTGTCGCCGCTGCGGATCTCAAGCAAGATGGATCAGGTGCGGCACGATGCAGAGTTACTCGCCCGGGTGATCGAGTCTGGAAACACTTCCTATACGCATCGCGGGCACAAGGTGGCCACCGAGAACCGTCTTCTGGGCAAGGGCGAACTAGCGATGGTTAGCTTTGTCCTGGGCAGAGAGTACGAAGAAGCTAGATGGATTCGTCATCGGCTTTTTAAGGGCGATGGCGGTCTGAGTGTCGTTTTCAAAACCAAGCATGGGCGTTACTCTGAGGCGTTCGCAGGCAGCGGGGAAGTAGCGGTCACTAGCTGTGTAGTGCAGGTTCTAGAGGCAAAGCCGGGGACCCTTGTATTGCTGGACGAACCTGAAGTCTCGCTGCACCCGGGCGCACAAGAACGGCTGTTGGCGTTTCTCGCAAAAACGGTTCGCACACGCCAGCTTCAAGTCGTTTTTTCTACCCATTCGCCGCATCTGGTAACTGCGCTGCCGGGTGACGCTATCAAGGCCTTTCATCAGCTAGATGACGGTCGCTTCGTCGTCTTGGCTTCAACTCATCCATATGCTGCGTTTCGTCGGCTTGGGGCAGTTGGGGGCGGTGAGGTGCGAATCATCGTTGAGGATAAGCTGGCAAAGGCGGTAGTTCAGCAGGCCCTGTTGACCTTCGCTGACCAAGCCAAAGCAGCGGTGTTTAAAGTCGAATACCTGAGCGGCGGTGCGGAAGCGATCTTGAAGTATCAGGTTCCAGTGCTTATGGCCGCTCCTGGACACACGTTGGTACTGCTGGATGGTGACAAGAAAAGACTGGACCAGTACGTGAATCCAGACACCATTCCTGTTGCGGAAGATGGCACGCTTGGGGAAAGAATTTCGGAGGCCGTTGGCTTCGAACCAGTATTCACGGTAGATGGAGGTGCGGGCGGTGGGGATGCTGCTCAGCGCTCTGCTGCACAGCGAAGATACCTTTCTTGGCTAAGGGGGAATGTGCGTTTCATCCCAACGTTGTGTCCAGAAGAATTAGTGCTCATAGCAGCGGGAGAAGCTGATCCTGCCGCAACTACTGCGCAGCACCATAAGAACCGCCTCCGCGCATTGACGGTAGAGTTGTACGGTCCAGATGCATCCAACGAGCGAACTGATGCACATGGAGAGACGCTGCTTGCGCAGCATAGGCACGTGTCTGCAGAGCTGGCCCTTCTTGCGCAAGAAATCGAAAAGCACCTACCCTAAACCAAACGCCACCATTAGTCCCCGCACTCCCGGCCTGAAGCATCCTGTACGAATGAAAAGTCTTAAGAAAGAAATGAAAAGCGAGCTACAAGCCATCGATCTCTTCAGCGGATGTGGCGGTTTGAGCTTAGGACTAAAGGGCGCGGGCTTCACTGTCGCGGCTGCTGTCGAAATCGATAGCAAGGCGCAGCATACCTATCGACTCAATCATCCGAATGTGCGCCTCTATGCCGAGGACATCCGCAAGCTCGATCCCGCACAGATCCTTCAGGACGCGGGCTTGGAGATTGGGGGGCTCGATCTGTTAGCTGGATGCCCTCCGTGTCAGGGATTTTCCCGTCTTCGCACTAAGAACAAAATGACTTCGGTAAGCGACGAACGGAACGATTTGGTCGAGGACTTTTTTCGGTTCATTGAGGTCATGAGACCTAAAACCGTGATGCTCGAGAACGTGCCGGCCCTCGCAAAAGATCCGCGATTTCTGAGTATGCAGGTCAAGCTGACCGAACTCGGTTATGAAACCGTTGTACACGTGCTGGATGCTGCGGACTATTCAGTACCCCAGCGCCGAAAGCGTCTCATCATGCTTGCGTCGCGGGTCCATATGCCCGCGATAGCAGAGAAGGCGAATAAGCGCGTCACCGTCCGACAGGCACTCAAGGGAATGGCCGAGCCTGGACAAAGAAGGGACAAGCTTCATGGCTTGGGCGAGAACCGGTCTCAGAAAGTGAGAGACCTAATTGCGCTGATACCTAAGGATGGTGGCAGTCGTAGCGACCTGCCGACGAAGTATCAGCTGGACTGCCACAAGCGGACCGATGGCTTTAGCGATGTCTACGGGCGTCTGGCTTGGGACGATGTTTCACCTACCATCACCAGCGGTTGCCACAATCCATCGAAAGGTCGGTTCTTGCATCCAGGTCAGGACAGAACCATCAGCCTGCGAGAGGCAGCAGTCCTTCAGGGTTTCCCGCGCTCTTATAAATTTGATGTTGCTCACGGCAAGGAATCAATTGCGCTCATGATTGGGAACGCACTGCCGCCGCCCTTCATCACGGCCCACGCCGATGCTCTTCGAGCCGGGCTTGTGGGAATAGAGGCGTAGGCGCACGCCGTCTACAATTAGAGTTAACGTCTGCAGACGGTGGCTCTGGACCGTGATGGGGTCAGGTGCACTTATCAGGCGACGGCGCTCGGCTTGCGTGGCCCGTATGGAACTGCGCCAGCGGCGTACACAGCCGCGCGAGACCCGCCAGCGTGTATTGACACGCCAGACCGTGTACTTGCAATCTAGGCCCAAGGAGCGTCGAAACTCCTCTAGTAGCGGTACCCACCTCCGTCAAACCGGTGGGTTTTTTGTGCCTGCATCCTGCAGGTACAAGCCGACGCAATGCCTGCGTCGGGAGGGCGGCTAATACAACACCCGCAAGGGGAATATGCCCGCCGGCTACTAGCGGTTTCGAACCTCCCGACATCCCGTCGCCGTTGGTGGCGGTTCTTGGGTTGTTCCAGGAGGGCGTTGCCATGTCTACAGCACCATCCATGCTGGCATCTGTACCGGTTGATCTGTTGCCAGCTTCCGCTTACCGCCTGCCGTGGGATATGGGCGATGTGCTGCTCAGGCTCGACGCACGCGCAGCTGTTAAGCAGGCGAGCGGCGATGCCGCGCATTCGCTGACTCGACAACTCGTTGTGTTGCCGCGCACCTCGCGTGGCCAGTCCGCACGCAGTGCCGTGGCGTTGCAGCAGTGCGTTGCTGCACCCATCACTGGCCATCATCCGGAGGCGCCATGACGCCTCGTCGCCCACCCACCGCATCTGCCGGCGCACGGCCCACCCGCAACCGTGCACGCCCCACGCCGCCCAAGCGAGTGCAGTGGGTCGTTGTGGAACCCGACCGCACCAAGCTGCCACCGATGCTGCCGCCCGACCCGGACGCCTCCCCGCAAGGCCCCGGCACGCTACGCGCCCCCCGCCGCGCCCGCCGCCCGCGCCAATGCACCGTCAGCTACACCCATTACCCCGGCGCCCACGACCATGCCGGCGACCAGCACGTGCCCCATGTCCGCCTCAGCGGCCTATGGCTGGAACAACTGGGCTTTGCCATCGGCACCAAGCTGCGCATCACCGCAAGCGAAGGGCAGCTGCTGATGGAGGTGTTGCCGCCGGTGGAGGTGCCGGCCAAGGCGCGCAGCGTGCGGCGATGATGCGGCGGCTGCCAGAACTCTTGCGATTGACCTCGGTGCCGGATGCCACTAGCGTCGCAGCCACACCAGCGCACAACGGACGCTTCATGATCGCGCGCCCCCTCTACGCCTTGCTCGCCACCCTCGCTCTGGGCGCATGCGCCCACACGTCGGCCACCCCAGCCCCGGCAACCGTCACGGAGACATCTGCCATGAATTCATCCAGTCCTACCACTGTGCCGCCTAACAAGCCCACTGCGGAAGACTTGCTTGGTCAGCTGCTTGTGTTGATCAAGGGCAGCCAGAACATCTCCGACTTCACTCCCGAGCGCCTGAATTCCACGATGGGGCAGGCGGTTCAGTTCGTGAAAGGCGACGAACGCCGATATCGGGCCTTCGGCCCGCTCAATAAGGATTGGAGTTATGGATTTGGAGTCGATGAAACCAAGCTTGATGGCAGATGGTTTGAATTCCGCTTCGATCGCAATGTGGCCGGTGCATCGCCTGCGATGACCGGAATTTGTCGCCTAGACTTTGATCGTTTTACCCAGCAGCTTGAGCAGATGGGATTTGCGCGTGAGCGCAACATCGTCGAAGACGGGCGCTGGATGAGTGATTTCTTTACGCGCCCAGGAATGCGAGTAGAGGTCTTTCCGCGAGGTGAGGCTGCGGAACCGCAAGAGTTAGTGGCGCACAAATGCGTCGAATGGGTCTACATCCATTAAGTGACCCACCCCCAATAAACCGGGCCAACGTAAAGTAGAGACTTTGCCCCGCGTGGGCTCCCGTGGATTACGAGGAATCAGGCGATGAAGAAATCCCGTTTCACCGAGGAGCAGATTGCGTACGCGCCCAAGCAAGCCGAGCTTGGGATGGCAGTCGAGGAGATCTGCCGCAAGCTGGGTATCGCGGAGGCGATGTTCTCTGTGTGGCGCAAGAAGTACGGCGGGCCCGGCCCGTACGAGCTCAAGCGCCTGCGGTTGCTGGAAGATGAAAAACGAAAGCTCAAGCAGCTGGTGGCCGACCTGAGTCTGGACAAGGCGATGCCCAGGAGGTGGTCAATGATGTTATTCGCACGCAAGGAGTTTTCATGAAAATAAAGTCTGTTGGCTGGGCGGCGCTTGCGCTCTTCTTCATCACAGGATGTACGGTGGTATCCGCGGGCGCAGACATGAGTGCTCCATCCGGCGCCTCGCTTTGTGAGCAGTCCCGTGGTTGGGGAGGCGCAGGTTCGACGCAAGCCATACAAGTCAATCCACAGGTCTCCGAAGATGATAGCGGGCGTTCTTATCGCTTTGATCTTGGCGGTCGAGGCGGGTTGAAGCGCTTGGATGCTAGTTGTGGATGGGGCTCATATGCGGAATGTAGCTTTGAGGCAGTCCAGTTAGATGGAGCAAGTTATCGCTTCTCGGAGATGTCCACGTTTGGCCTCTGGGAGACGAAAGAAGGGTTGTATCTTGTTTACCGTATCGTCGCGCCAAAGGAAAAGGCCGCAGAAGGAAAGCGGAGAGTCGTGAGGGTGGGTAATCCGCCTGCAGAGATCTGCAATCAGATCGGAGATTACTCTAATTTAATGTAGTTTTGGATAAGGAGATCAGGGATGCCTATCAACTATCGCGAGCTTACCCAAGAGCAGTACAACGCGCTCACCGGTGATCTGGTCAAGCTCACTGAAAGCTTGCACGCTCGCTCCCAGGATGTCGGCGATGGTCGGGCCACGATTGGCTATGGCTATACATTCAATCGTTCAAACAATGCTGCAATCTGGGCTGAGTCAGGCATCGACCTCTCGGATGCACAGCGCAGTCAATTGGCAGCGATCGATGCTGCAGCCCCCGGGGACCGCACGAGGCTGGGTCTGCAGTTTGATCGTACGCTCAATGCTGCCGAAGGAGATCGGCTACTAGCTGCATCCATGCCTGAGTACGAGCGGCCGATCAATGCGTTGAACATGCCAATGTCACAAGAGCGCGCGGCGCTTGTGTCTCTGGTTTACAACCGTGGCGCGGGTTCGTATAACGCCAACATGCAGGCATTTCGGGATGCTGTAGTGGCCGGAGATCGCTCCGAGGCTTGGTTTGAGATGCGCTACAACGCCTGGGGAAGCAATGCTGCTGCGGAAGCGGGTCTTCGCAAGCGTCGTGTACTGGAGTCCGAACTCTTTGGCCTTTACAACGATCCAAACAACGTCACAAGCGACGAGGCGCTGTCTACTTACCAGATGTATCAGCAACATCGCGAGCGCATCAATCGTGACGAAGCTCGCTGGGGTGTGGATATTGACGGAAATCCTGGTCAGCGTAACTTGATTGCGGAGGCGAATCGGGACTATGCAACCTTGCTGGAAGGGCGAGGTAATGTGCAAACCCTTGCGCAGTCGTTGGACCCAGCGCGTTTGCGCCTGCTTTCTGACTTGCGTGAGCAGCATCCTGAAATTGCAGATCGCTTGAGCAACGAGGCATTCAACGCGGGCTCGATCCACGTAGATGCGGGGCGAGATTCTACGCGCGTTGCCGTGGATGCCGATCACGCTTCGACAATCGATGCGACCCGCCGGAGGAACGGCGCAGAGGTCAGCAATAACGATCTGCTGCTAGGAGGCGGAGGTAATGACACCCTGATTGGCGGGCAGGGTAACGACGTCCTGATAGGTGGGCCGGGCCATGACATGCTACGTGGTGGGGCTGGTAATGATACCTACGTCGTTGACGATGGGGATGTAGTGCAGGATGCGGACCGCAGTGGGCAGCTGTTTTGGGATGGCCAGCGACTGACTGGAGGCACCCGGCAAGCTGATGATCCAGAGGGAGTGTTTCGTAGTGCAGATGGTCAAACTACTTACCGTATCCAAGGCGCCGATCTATTGATTGGTAACGAACGAGGACAATCGGTAACGGTGCAGAACTTTCAGTCAGGAAGCCTAGGCATCGAACTCAGCCAGGCGCGTGTTCAGCACGAGCGCGGTGCATCGCAGACGGAGCAAGGTGCCGTCCAAATCTCGGAAAGCGGGAGATATCAGCTGGCATCGCTATCCCAAGACCCGCTCCATCGCGAAGCAGAAGAAGCCGTTCGTCGCCTCGAGCAAGGCCTCGGTCGAGAGTACGACGACAACAGCGCCCGCCTTGCGGCAAGCAGTGCATATCTTGCAAAGGAAAACGGGCTGTCGCGAATCGATCATGTCGTACTGAGCGAGAACACAAAATCCGTGCGACAAGGCGAGAACGTCTTTGTGGTGGAAGGCGCGTTGAACGACCCCGCTCACAAGATGGCGCATATGAAGACGAGCGATGCGATTGCGCAGCCTGTCGAGCAATCCTTAGCGCAATTGCAGGCCTTGGGCGAAACGCAGCGCCAACAGCAATCCCAGCAGCAGGAGCAGCAGCGAGAGCAATTGATCGCACCTCAACACCGGATGGTGTGAGGCTTGGTGCAATTTGTCTGGGGGCTATTGCAAGAATCCGCCCCTTTTCACCTTGTAGTAATAGCGGTTATGAATAGCGGTTTCAGGTTCACTTCCAGTGCAACGTGGCCGTCGCTAAACCAACGCGGCCATGCCTGCCACGCGGCGCTATGGGCGCGATGGTTCGGCTCTCGGATCATGTGTGCCACCTGCATGACCTGCTGTTTGAAAGCGATATCGACGGTCCCACGGTTCTTCGTCGTATCCAACGTGTGCTCGTGGCAGAGCATCATCCCCATCGAGGTGTCTTACGAGCATTAGACCAGCACACCAACTTACCGCCGTGTGTAGCGGCGTAGATCGGCAGCGAGGCTGGTAGTGAAAAGACAACGGCCGCAGTACGCGGCCGTTGTCGTTAGATCAGGCAACAAGGATCGTTTTGACGATTCCCGATTCCCGATTCCCGATTCCCGCTTCTCCCAATCCCGAATCCCGAATCCCGAACCTCAATGATCGCTGGAGCGCAATCCATCCACATCCAGGATCAGCGCCATGCGGCCGTCGCCGATCAGGGTGGCGCCGGCGTAGCCGGGCAGGCCGCGCAGGGCGCGAGGGAGTGGTTTGATCACCACTTCCTCGCGGCCGCGGACCTGGTCCACCACCAGGCCGAAGCGGGTTTCGCCGGCCTGCAGCAGCACCACGGTCAGCAGCGGCGGTTGTTCGGCCGGTACGCCCAGCCAGCGGCGCAGGTCGATCAGCGGCAGGGTGTGCGAGCGGCGGTCCAGCACGGCGCGGCCGTCGAACCAGCCCAGCGAGGTCTGCGGTGCATGCAGCACTTCCACCACGCGCGCCAGCGGCAATGCGTAGACCGCTTCGCCGGCCTGCACCAGCAGGGTCGGCAGAATCGCCAGGGTCAACGGCACGCGGATCATGAAGCGGCTGCCGCGGCCCAGTTCGGACTGGATCTGGATCTGCCCGCTGAGTTCGCGGATACGCGACTGCACCACGTCCATGCCCACGCCACGGCCGGAGATGTCGGTGACTTCCACCTTGGTCGAGAAGCCCGGCATGAAGATCAGATGCAAGCACTCGTCGGTGCTCAGGCGCGCGGCGGCTTCGGCGTCGATCAGGCCCTTGTTGCGGGCGATTTCGCGCAGGCGCTCCGGGTCGATGCCGGCGCCGTCGTCCTGGATTTCGATGCTGACGTAGTCGCCTTCCTGCTGCGCCGACAGGCGCACATGGCCGCTGCGCGGTTTGCCGGTGGCTTCGCGCAGGGCAGGCGATTCGATGCCGTGGTCGATTGCGTTGCGCACCAGGTGCACTAACGGGTCGGCGAGGGCTTCGACCAGATTACGATCGAGCTCGGTTTCGGCGCCGATCAGTTCCAGCTCCACTTCCTTGGACAAGGTGCGCGCCACATCGCGGGCCACCTTGGGGAAGCGTGCGAACACCTTGCTCACCGGTTGCATGCGGGTGCGCATGACCGCGGTCTGCAAGCGTGCGGTGGCGATATCCAGGGTGCTGACTGCGCGGTCCAGTTCTTCGTCGCGCAGGCGGGTGCGCAAGGTCTTCAGCCGGTTGCGCGAGAGCACCAGTTCGCCGATCAGGTTGACGATGGCGTCCAGGCGCTTGGTGTCCACGCGCACGGTCTGTTCGGCTTCGGCGCCGGTCTTGGCGGCGCCCTTGCCGGCCGCCTTGGGGGCGGGCGCATGCGCATCGTCGCCGTGTGCGGCGGCAGCCGGCTTGGCCGCGGCCGCCTGCGGCGCGGCCTTGACCGCCGGCGGGGCGCTCTTGGCGTCGAACTGCGCGATCAACGTGGCCGGTGCGTGCGGCACGGCTTCGCCCGAGCCCATGGCATCCAGCATGGCCTGCAGATAATCCAGCGATTGTTGCGCGGCATCGAAGTGATGCGCCTGCAGCACCGCCTGGCCCGAGCGCGCCATGCCTAGGGTTTCTTCAGCGGCGTGGCACAGCTCCACCATGGGCTTGATCGCCAGAAAGCCGGCGCCGCCCTTGAGCGTGTGGAAGCCGCGGAACACCGCGTTGAGCTGGTCGGCTTCTTCTGGCGCCTGTTCCAGCGAGACCAGCTGTTCGCCGAGGCGATCCAGGATTTCCTGGGCCTCGACGATGAAATCGGCAGCAATATCGTCTGGAACAGCACTCATGGTTACAGCCCCAATCCGGACAGCAGGTCGTCGGCATCGTCCTGCGACACCGCGTGACGGTCCAGGCCCTTGACTGCAGGACCGGCAAGACCGCCGTCGTCTTTCTTCGGTTCGATGTTCTTCGGCGGCAGGCCGAGCGCACCGAAGCCTTCATGCACGCGCCGCACGATACCGGCCACGCGCCGGATGATCTGGCCGCTCAGGTCCTGGTAGCTCTGCGCCAGCGACAGCTCGGTGAGGTTGTGGCGCATCTTTTCCAGCAGCGCGCCCTGGTCCTGATTGAGCCCGCCGTTGCGCAGCTGGTTGGCCAGCTCGCGGCATTCTTCGACCAGATCCAGCGTGCGATGGCTGGCCTTTTCGGTCATTTCCACCACGTGGTCCAGGCGCGAACAGGCATCGTCCAGTTCGCCGGCTTCTTCGGGGATGGTGGGCAGCTCGCCCAGCGCCTGGCCGAGTTCGCGGGCGAGCCGGCTCAGGCTCTGCATCATCGGGCGCGTGCGCAGGGCGGCGAGATGATCCACCTCGCGACGCCAGGCGACCTGGTCACCGCTTTCCAGTGCATCGAGTGCGTTCTGCAGGCGCTCGATCAACGCGGCACGTTCGGCATCGGTTTCCATGGTCGCGTTCATCAGGCGGTCGCCGCCAGACGTTCGAACACCTTGCCCAACTTTTCTTCCAGCGTCTGGGCGGTAAACGGCTTGATGATGTAGCCGTTCACGCCGCACTGGGCCGCTTCGATGATCTGCTCGCGCTTGGCTTCGGCGGTCACCATCATCACCGGCAGGTGCTTGAGCTTGGCGTCGGCGCGGATGTTGCGCAGCAGGTCGATGCCGGTCATGCCGGGCATGTTCCAGTCGGTGACCACGAAATCGAACGGGCCGGCACGCAACGCCGCCAGGGCGCTGTTGCCGTCTTCGGCCTCTGCGGTGTTGGTGAAGCCGAGATCGCCCAACAGATTCTTGACGATACGTCGCATCGTCGAGAAGTCGTCCACGATCAGGATCCGCATGTTCTTGTTCACATCAAGCTCCTAACACGAAAAATTACGCGAAAAATTCAGTCGTCGACTTCGACGCCGGCATCGGCCAGTTCGAAGACCTTGAGGCGGCCACGCAAACGCACCACCGCCTGGCCATGGATCTGGCACACGCGCGATTCGCTGACGCCCAGCACGGCGCCGATTTCCTTCAGGTTCAATTCCTGTTCGTAGTACAGCGACAGCACCAGCTGCTCGCGCTCGGGCAATTGGCCGATGGCCTTGCCCAGCTCGCGGCCGAATTCGCCACGCTCCATCATCTGCTGCGGGTTGGGGCCACCCTTGGCGGTGGTGTCCAGCTCGCCGTGATCTTCGATGCGCGATTCCAGGCTCAGCACCTGGCCACGTGCGGCATCTTCCATCAGACGCAGGTAATCGGGCAGCGGCATTTCCATGGCGGCGGCCACTTCGGTGGCGGCGGCGGCGCGGCCGGTGTTCTGTTCGATCTTGCGCACGGCGGCGGCAGCGTCGCGGGCGCGGCGGTGCACCGAACGCGGCACCCAGTCGCCCCTGCGAATCTCGTCGATCATCGAGCCGCGGATGCGGATCGAGGCATAGGTTTCGAACGAAGCGCCCTGTTCGGAGTCGTAGCTGCGCGAGGCTTCGATCAGGCCGATCATGCCGGCCTGGATCAGGTCGTCCACTTCCACGCTGGCCGGCAGGCGCGCCGCCAGATGGTGGGCGATGCGGCGGACCAGGTCGGCGTGCTGGGTCACCACGTCGTTGGCGTTGTTGCGCTGCACGGCGCGGTACTGCGCGCTGGCCGTGGTTGCGGTAGCGGTGCTCATGCGGCCACTCCCCGTTGGATGATGCGTTCGACAAAGAACTCGACGTTGCCGCGCGGCACGGTCGGGGCCTGCCAGCGCGAGGTACGGCGTGCGATTTCGGCGATGGCCTGCGCCGACGGACTGGCGGGGTAGGCCTTGATGACCGGTTGCTGGCGCTGCACCGACAGGCGCAGCCAGTCGTCCTGCGGCACATGGCCGAGATAGTTCAGCGACACATCGCCGAGGAACTTTTCGCACACGCGCGAGAGCTTGTCGTACAGCAAGCGACCTTCGTTGGGGTCGCGCACCATGTTGGCGATGATCTGCAGGCGGTCCACGCCGCGTTCGCGCGAGAGCACCTTGATCAGCGCGTAGGCGTCGGTGATCGAGGCCGGCTCGTCGCAGACCACCACCACGGTGTCCTGGGCGGCCTGGCAGAAGGTCAGCACGCTGTCGGTGATGCCGGCGGCGGTATCGATGACCATCACGTCCAGGTCGCGTTCCAGTTCGGAGAACACGTTGACCAGGCCGATGTGTTGGGCCGGGGCCAGTTCGGCCATGTGGCGGCGACCGGAGGCGGCCGGCACCACCAGCACGCCGCCGGGGCCTTCGATGATGACTTCATCGAGCGTGCAACGGCCGGCAATCAGGTCGGCCAGGGTGTACTTGGGCGCCAGGCCCAGCACCACGTCCAGGTTGGCCAGGCCGAGGTCGGCGTCCAGCAGCAGCGTGCGTTTGCCCATGTCGGCAAGCGCCACGGCCAGGTTGGCGGAGATGTTGGTTTTCCCCACGCCGCCCTTGCCACCGGTCACGGCAATGGTGCGCACCGGGCCCAAAGGCTCGGGACGGGTCGCCGACAGGGGGAAGGCGTTGGTCAGCTTGGCGTATTCACGCGACTGCATGGTTGTGCTCCGGAGTACAGGGCTTATCGGCAGCGCGCCGCAAATCTTCAAGGCGAAGAACGAGACTGGCGGCATTGGCGCGGTGCAGGTCGTCAGGGACCCGCTGTCCGTCAGTCACCCAGGTGATGGGCATTTGGTGGTCGACCACCACCGACAAGGCGCTGCCGAAGCGGCCGGTCTCGTCGAGTTTGGTCAGCACCACGCCTTGGGGCTTGGCGTGGGCGAAGCGGCGTACGACCTCGTCGAGGTCGGAAAAATGGGCGTTGGCAGGCAGTACCAGCAGCGAGGTGACCTGCTGGGCGGCACGCAGCCAGTTCAGCTGGGCGGCCAGGGCGCGGTCGCGCTGGCCCATGCCGGCGGTGTCGATCAGCACCAGCTTGTAGTCGCGCAGGCGCTCGAGCAGGTCCAGCAGGCTTTCGGCGCTGTCGGCCTCGTGCACCGCGATGCCGAGCTGGCGGCCGTAGCTGTGCAGCTGTTCGCGGCCGCCCACGCGCTGGGTGTCGGTGGTGACCAGGGCCACGTCGCGCGGGGCGTGCTGGGCGGCAAAGCGCTGGGCGAGCTTGGCGATGGTGGTGGTCTTGCCGGCGCCGGTCGGGCCGACCAGGGCGATGACGCCGCCACGTTCCAGCGGGTCGACCGGGGCCACCGGCAGCCGCTTGGACAGCAGGCCCAGCATCAGGCCGCGGCCACGGTGCAATTCGGTATCGGCCGGGATCTGCAGGGCGATATCGCGGGTCAGGCCGGCATCGAAACCGTAGTCGTCCATCAGTTCCAGCGCCTGGGCGCGCACCGGCGAGCCACGCAGGCGCTCGTCGGTGAGGCGGTTCATTTCGCGCTCGATCATCTGCCGCATCAGCGCCAGTTCGCCGCGCAGCTGCTTGAGTTCTTCGTCGTTCTGCGGTGCGGGCGTGGCGGCAACCGGCACGGCGGCCAGCGCAGCGGGGGCGGGCGGGGCGACCACGATCGGCGGCAGCGCGGCCGGCGGCAGGATCTGCGGAAGGGCGTCGTCCAGATCGAAGTCGGCTTCGTCGGCGAAGGCGTCGTCGTCCTGGCCTGCGGCAGCAAACGCCGGGGCGGTGACCGTTGCCGCCGCGACCGGCGCGGGCGCCTGCACCGCCGTGGCCGGGACGGCCGGGCGCTGCACCGGTGCAGTGGTCAAAAAGTCGGCGAACAACTGTTCCGGCACGGCCGACAGCGCGTGTTCCTGGCGCGGCGCGGCGGTGACGGCAACCGCGTGGGCGAGTGCCTGGGCAGCGGGCGAAGGGATGCTGGCGGTACGCACCGGCGCGGCGACCGGCGCCTGGCGCGGCACGCTGACCGGCTGGCGCAGCGCCATGGCGGCAATCATGTCGTCGGCGGCGCTGGCGACGCGCTGGCGCTGGCTTGCCTCGGCGTCGGCAGACGGCTTGAGCAGGGCGTGCACCGGTGCAGCGGGCTTGGCCGGGGCTTGCGAGGCAGGCGCCGGCTGAGCGGGAGCCTGCTGGTGCTGTGCGGGGGCCGGGGTGTCGGAGCGCGCGGTTTCCAGGGCGCGCTGCACGAGCTCTTCGTCGTAATTGCTGGCAGCGACGATCTCGATGCCTTCGGCGGTGCGACGGTTGGACAGGATCACCGCGTCCGGGCCGTGTTCTTCACGCACCATGCGGAATGCGGTGCGCATGTCCGGGGCGACAAAGCGTTTGATTTTCATACGAAGTGCCTCCAGGAACGGGACCCGCCGGACGCCGGACGGGTGTGCGATGAATGTGGGTGTGTTGCCAGCGTCATGAGTTGCCTGTCCCGTTCGTTCGTCCAGTTCCGCAGCGGTGGTGCTGGCTGTGGTCTCGGCAGAGCTAATGCATGCGGTGTGCCAAAACGCGGTGCCAGGGTTCCGGCGCGGGGCGCCGGAGCATCAGGGCGGGGTGGGCGCTGTGCGTCTGGTCCGGTTGGAAGGCGTCAAGTCACTGAATTTATTGACGTTTTTCCGGGGCGGCGCGGCGCTGGCGTCTTTCTGCGGACCGCTGCACTCGCAGGCCGGACGTCCGGCCGGGCGCATCGGGAGTGCCTCGCAGCGGCCAGCGCCACGCAATCGATTGGAGGTCCGGGCCGGTGGCGGCTTTCCGACGCCGGGTGCGGTGGTCGGTTGCGGCAGGTATCCATCGCTGGCTGGCATGTCGGCCGGGCGCGGGAATGACTGGGTAGAAGCGCACTTGGGCGCGACGGGCTGTCCGGTAAAGGCGGTCGCGCCCAGGTGCGCTCCTACGGTGGTGTCGGGGCGGATGGCATATTTCCCGATCGCCTTGGATGTCGTAGGAGCGCACCCGGGCGCGACCGGCCATCCCGGCAAGCGACGGGTGGTTGAGCGGTCTCAGCTGATCGTGCCTACCAGCTTCAGGCGCTTGTCTTCTGGCACTTCGCTGTAGGCCAGCACCGACAGGCTGGGCACGCTGTGGCGCACCAGACGGGCCAGTGCGGCGCGCACCTGGCCGGGCACCAGCACCACCGCCGGTTCGTTGCGGGCTTCCTGCTTGCCCACGCAATCGGCCAGGCTCTGGTGCAGGCGTTCGGCCAGCCCGGGCTCCAGCGCCACGCCGTTGCCATGGGTGGATTCCTGCAGGACGCGCTCCAGCTGCGGGGCCAGGGTGAACACCGGCAGCTCGGCCGACATGCCGGCGATCTCCTGCACGATGAAGCGGCCCAGCGAGGTACGCACCGCGGCGGTGAGGGTGGCCGGGTCCTGGCTATGCGGGGCGTGTTCGACCAGCGCTTCGACAATCTTGCGCAGTTGCCGTACCGGAATCTTCTCGATCAGCAGGTTCTGCAGCACGCGCACCACCACCGACAGCGGCAGTGCCTTCGGGGTGAGGTCTTCGACCATCTTCGGCGCGGTCTTGGCCAGCGTGGCCAGCAACTGCTGCACTTCTTCATGGCCGAGCAGTTCGGGCGCATGCTCGCGGATCAGGTGCGACAGGTGGGTGGCGACCACGGTCGCCGGGTCGACCACGGTGTAGCCCATCGATTCGGCATAGGCGCGCTGGTGCGGCTGGATCCAGGTGGCGTCCAGGCCGAATGCCGGGTCCTTGCCGGGGATGCCGTCGAGCTGGCCGAGCGCACCGCCCGGGTCCAGTGCCAGTTCGCGATCGGAATAGATTTCTGCGGTGGCTACATCCATGAAGCTCATGCCGTGCTGGAGCATGCCCACCGCCATGCCGCCGATGAGGTTGATGAACAGGATCAGGATGGCGGCGATGGCGTCGCCGCGGATGAACTTGTTGGCACCGTCCATCGCACCGTAGAAGTCGGCTTCCTCGCGCACTTCCTCGCGGCGGGCCTTGGCCTCCTCGCGCGTCAGCAAACCGGCGTTGAGGTCGGCGTCGATGGCCATCTGCTTGCCGGGCATGGCGTCCAGGATGAAGCGCGCGGTCACTTCCGACACGCGTCCGGCACCCTTGGTGATGACCACGAAGTTGATGATGGTCAGGATCGCGAACACCACGATACCCACGGCGTAATTGCCGCCGATCACGAACTGGCCGAAGGCCTCGATGACCTTGCCGGCGGCGGCGTGACCGTCCTGGCCGTTGATCAGGATCACGCGGCTGGAGGCGACGTTCAGCGCCAGCCGCAGCATCGTGGTCATCAACAGCACGATCGGGAAAATGGTGAATTCCAGCGGGCGCTGCACGTACACCACCGCCAGCAGCACCATCAGCGAGATGGCGATGTTGAAGGTGAACAGCGCATCCAGCACCGGCGCGGCCAGCGGCACCATCAGCATGGCCAGCATGGCCATCAACGCCAGCGGGGCGCCCAGGCCGTTGCGCAGCAACTCCATGACGCGGCGGGCATTCATCGGGGCAGGGCGGGCGCTCATGCGTTGGCTCCCTTGCCGAACTCATCCACCTCGAGCGACGGCAATTCCGGCATCGGGCCGCCGTTCCAGCCACGCAGCTGGTAGACGTAGGAGAGCACCTGGGCCACGACCGAATAGAGTCTCACGGGAATTTCCTTGCCGATTTGCGCTTCCCTATACAAGGCGCGTGCCAAAGGCGGGGCAGTGACGATCGCCACCCGGTGCTGCTCGCCGGCTTCGCGGATGCGGAAGGCCATTTCGTCCACCCCCTTGGCCACCACGATCGGGGCGCGCATCTTGCCGCCTTCGTACTTGAGCGCCACCGCGTAGTGGGTCGGATTCATCAGCACCACATCGGCCTTGGGCACCGCTTCCATCATCTGGCGCTGCGACATCTGCATCTGCATCTGGCGGATGCGGCCCTTCACTTCCGGGCTGCCCTCGCTTTCCTTCATCTCGCGCTTGATCTCTTCGCGCGTCATCTTCAGCTTCCGCAGCCAGTTCCACTTCTGGTACGGCGCGTCGATGGCGGCCAGCAGCACCAGCGCGCCGGCGGTGTAGAACAGCAGGCTCTTGGTGAAGTCCAGCCCGTTGCCGATGGCCTGTTCCAGCGGCTGGTTCACCAGCGAGCGCAGGCCGTGCAGGCCCTTGGAAATGCAGAAGCTGGCGGCCAGCCCGACAAACAGCAGGCGCAGCACCGACTTGATCAGCTCAGCCAGGCTGTTGCTGCCCCACATGCGCTTGATCCCGTTGGCGGGGTTGAGCTTGCTGAGGTCGGGCATGATGGCTTTGCCGGAAAAGCGCAGGCCGCTCATCATCAGCGGGCCGGCCAGCCCGGCAGCCAGGCAGATGCCGATCAGCGGCAGCATCACCCACAGCAACTGCAGCAGCAGATCGCCGAAATGGCCGAACAGCGCCATCGGGGTCTCGCGCAGCTTCGGGTCCGGGCTGAGCGCGGTCTTCATCCACACCGCAGCGCCATCGCCGATGCCGCGGGCCAGCACCATCAGCGCGAATACGCCGGCACCGAACACCGCTGCGGTCGACAACTCGCGCGATTGCGGGATGTTGCCCTGCTCACGGGCCTCGCGTAGGCGTTTTTCGGTGGGAAGCTCTGTACGCTCGCCGCCGTCTTCGGACTCGGACATGGAGGTGCCGGTGGGGGATTAATCCAACCGATGCAAGCGGCGTTCCAGTTTGTGGAGCTGGGAATCGGGAATCGGGATTCGGGATTCGGGATTCGGGATTCGGAAAAGCGGTGGCTGCGGGTTGCACCGTAGGCCAGACGCCGGGGCTGCAGCAAGCGGCTCAGCTGACCAGGCGGCGCGGGCCGTCGCGCTGGGCGACCACGGTGGCGATGAAGCGTTCGGCGTCCATCGGCCGGCCCAGCAGGTAGCCTTGCAGCTGGTCGCAGCCCAGCCGTTCCAGGGTGTTGCGCTGGGCGAGGGTTTCCACGCCTTCGGCCACCACCTGCAGGCGCATGGTGTGCGCCAGCGCGACCACGGCCGCCACGATGGCGATGTCTTCGGCGCTGCCGTCCATGGCCTGGACGAAACTGCGGTCGATCTTGAGCTCGTGCGCCGGCAGCTTGCGCAGGTAGAGCAGGTTGGAATAGCCGGTGCCGAAGTCGTCGATGGCGATACGCACGCCCAGCGCGTTGAGCTGGCCCAGGGTGCGCAGGCAGGCCTCGGCGTCGCGCATGGCCATGGTTTCGGTGATTTCCAGGGTGAGCTGGCCAGGGGCCAGCGCATATTCGCTCAGCGTGGTGGCCACTTCGTCCAGCAGGCTGGGCGAGGCCAGCTGGAGGGCCGACAGGTTGACCGCCACCCGCCAGTCGCCGTGCCCGGCCTGCCGCCAGTCGCGCATCTGGCGGCAGGCCTGCCGCAGCACCCAGCTGCCGAGCAGGCCGATCATGCCGCTGCGTTCGGCCAGCGGAATGAAGCTGTCCGGCGGCACCAGGCCGCGCTCGGGGTGCTGCCAGCGGATCAGCGCTTCGGCGCCGATCGGGCGGCCGTCCTCGGCGCAGTACTTGGGCTGGTAATGCAGCACGAACTGCCCCAGTTCCAGCGCGCGCGGCAGTTCCTGCAGCAGCTGCAGGCGGTCGCGGGTGGTGGCCGTCATCGAGCGTTCGAAAAAGCTGTAGCGGTTGCGGCCGGCATGTTTGGCATGGGTCATTGCCGCATCGGCATGCGTCAGCAGCTGGTGCTCGCTACCGGCGTCTTCCGGGTACAGCGCAATGCCAATGCTGCTGCTCAGGCGCAGCTCGTGGTTGGCCACCAGGAACGGCACCGCCAGCGCCTGCACCAAGTGCGCGGCCAGCGCAGCGGCATCTTCCGGGTCGGCGATGTCGGCCACCAGCACGAATTCGTCTGCGCCCAGCCGCGCCAGGCTGCCATGCGCGCGCCGATGCGCGTTCAAGCGCTCGGCCACCACCACCAGCAGGCGGTCGCCCAACGCATGACCATAGCCGTCGTTGATCACCTTGAACCCGTCCAGGTTGATCAGCATCACCGCAAAGCGCTGCCCCTGGCGCTGGGCGCGTTCGATGTTCTGCACGAGATGCTCGTGCAGCAGGATGCGGTTCGGCAGCCGGGTGAGTGGGTCGTGCAGCGTGGCCAGTGCCAGTTCGGCATTGGCCTTGGCCAGCGACTGCGCCAGCACATCGGTGCGCTGCTGAAAGCGGCGCGACAGCAACGAAATGACCAGCGCCAGCATCAGCAGGACCAAGGTCACCAGCACCACCACCGCCGTCAGCCACGACAACGGCAAATGCGTATCGGCCACCGCGCCACACACGCTACCGGGCGCGAACCGGGCGGCGGCCATGCCGGTGTAATGCATGCCCACGATCGCCACGCCCATGATCGAGGCGGCGATCAGGCGCAGGCTGGAGCGCTGCCCATCGTGTCGCAGCCGGAACGCGATCCACAACGCGGCGGCAGAGGCGCCGATGGCGATGGCGATCGACAGCCCGAACAGCAGCGGGTCGTAGCGAATGGCCGGCACCATGCGCAGCGCATCCATGCCCATGTAATGCATCAGCGCAATGCCCAGTCCCATCAACAGCGCGCCCAGGCCCAACCGGAGCAACGGCAGGTCCGCGCACGAGGTCAGCCAGAGCGCCAGCGCCGAGGTCAGGATCGCCGCCAGCATCGAATAGCACGTCAGCGCCAGGTCGTAGCCGACCGGAATCGGCAGGCGAAACGCCAGCATGCCGACGAAGTGCATCGACCAGATGCCGATGCCCATGGCAATGGCGCCGCCCACCAGCCACGCGGCTGCGATGCCGCCACGACTGGCAGTGGTGCGTGCGGCCAGATACAGCGCGGTGTAGGAAGCCAGCACGGCCACTACCAGCGACAGCATCACCATGCCAGGGTTGTAGGTTCCGACCACCTATCCACTTCCCACGTCGAAAGACGCGTTGCCCAAGACCTAGCGACCCCTTGGCCGACTTCTTGAGCGCGGGGAAGCGGCCAAGGCCATCAACCCAGCGTTGCCGCCAGAGACGGCACGCTCGAAGGTCCTGCGGCCGCCCTGCGTGCGCTTTCGGCGTACCCAATCACGGCATGGTCGCGCATCGACTGCCGGCGCGCCGTGGCTTGCCGATGAGACGCGTGCGCTGCCTGCCTGCGCGTGCCCGCCGGGCCTGGCCGCCTGCGCGGCTCATGCCACCGAACTTTCCGGTTCCTCCGGCTCGATCCGGTTACGGCCGGAGCGCTTGGCCCGATACAGCGCCTCGTCCGCACGCGCCAGCAGCGAGGCGGCGGTGTCGCCGACACGGAACCAGGACACGCCCACCGAACAGGTCACCTGCAGCGGGCGTGCGGCGCCCACCTCGTAGGGCGCAATGCTGAGCGCTTCGTGGATGGCGCGCAGCCGGTGCTGGCTCTGTTGGCTCATGCCTGGCAGCAACAGCAGCAATTCTTCGCCGCCGTAGCGGCCCACCTTGTCCGAATCGCGCAGGCAGGCGGTCAGCCGCGCGCCCACCTTGGCCAGCACCGCATCGCCGACCAGGTGCCCATGTTCGTCGTTGACCTGTTTGAAGTGGTCCAGATCGATCAACACCACCGCCAGCGGATGCTCGCCGTGCGCGCAGCCCTGCAGTTCTTCGGCCATCGCTTCCAGGATGCCGGAGCGGTTGAGCAGGCCGGTCAGTGCGTCGTGGCTGGCCTTCAAGGCCAGCGCCGCACGTGCGTTTTCCAGTTCGCGTTTTTCGCGCTCCAGCTGGTAAGTGCGCTCGGACACCAATTCGGCCAGCATGCGTTCGCGCGCCACCAGATGGCGGTGCCGCCAGCGCCACAGGCCGATCAGCAGGCCGCCGCCGATCAACACATACAGCGCGATCGCCGGCGGGCTGCGCCACCACAGTGGCGCGACCGCGAAGGGCAGGTCGGCGATCGGCGAGGCGGTGCGACGGTAGCGGTCCAGCACCTGCACCTGCAGGCGGAAGTGCCCGGAAGGCAGCGGTGGCTGGTCGATGGACAGGTTGTCGCTCTGGATCCATTGGTCGTGCAGGCCGAGCAGGCGATAACGCACCGTCAGGCGGCTGGGGTCGTCGTAGACCTCCAGCGTCGACAGCTCGATGTGCAACGGCTTGTCGCTCCAGCCCAGCAGCTGCCCGCGCTGTACCGGCATGCCGCCGCGGCTGACGCTGTCGATGCGCACGCTGGGTTGGCGTTCGTCGAACAGGCGCGCCGGGTCGCTCACGTGGCTTACCCCGCGTGCGGTGCCGATCCACACCGAACCGTCCGGATCTTCGGCGAACGCGGCTTCGGAAACGTCATCCCAGATCAGCCCCTGCGACTGCGACAGATGCGCCCAGCGCTCGCCGTCGTAGACTTCGACGCCGCGCGCATGACCCACCCAGACCCGGCCGAAGCTGTCGCTGCGCAGCAGGTACACGCCGACATCGCGTAGCGCCTCGTCGCTGATTTCCTGCAGGTCCAGGCCGTCGTGCAACAACATGCCGTGCCACAGGCCGGGGCGATAGAACGCCAGCCACACCTCACCGCTGTCGCTGATATGGAACTTGGCGATCCATGGCTCCGGCGCGCCGCCGTTGACCTTGACCCTGACCTTGGACCACCGCCCATCGCGCAGCTGAAACAAGCCGTTGGAGCTGGAAACCCACAGCGTGCCGTCGGCGGTTTGCTGGATGTCGGTGTAGGCGATGGCAGGCACGTCGGCCACGGCCTGCATGCTGCCGCCGTCGAGCGGGTGTTCGATCACGAACAAGCCGCCGGCGCTGAGCATCCATAGCCGGCTCTGGCGGTCGATCAGCAGGCGGCGCGCAGTGCGCGGCAACTTGGCGATCTGCGCGCTGCGCCCATCCGGCCAGGTGCGGCGCAGGAAACCGGCCGAATTGAGCGTCCACAAGCTGCCGTCTGCGCTGCGCTGCATGCCCACGACCTGGATCCCGGCGCTTTGCAGGGCCGGGACGAAGCGCTTGTCCGGCTCGGCCTGGCGGCCGATGCCGTGCTCGTTGCCGACCAGCAGTGCGCCTTGCGTGTCGCGGGCGATCGACCAGGTCGGCGCGGCCGGCATGCCTTGCGAGGCGTCCCAGTTTTCGATCCATTCGTAGCCGGCCCAGCGCACCAGACCTTCGCCGTCCACGGTCATCCAGATATCGCCATCGCGGTCCACCAGGATCGCGTCGCTGCTGCCGGGCGGTAGCCCATTGTCCGCGCCAAAAGTGCGCCAGTGGCCGTTTTCCCAACGCGCCAGGCCGTCGTTACGACGCACCAGCACGCGTCCTTCGCTGTCCATCACCAGTGCCGCCGGCCGCCCGACCGTGCTGCCATCCAGCAGCGGCAGCGAGCGAACACTGAAGGCACTCGCCCCGCGTGCGCGATAGAGCAGGGTGCCCGCACCGCGCACCCACAGCCCGCCGTCGTGGTCGCGCAACACGCTGTACCACCGGTCGTCCGGCACCCCGTGTTCGGGTCCGAATACCTGCACCTTGCGCTGCGCATCGATGGCGCACAGCTTGCGTGCGCAGCCCACCCACAGCGTGTCGCCGTCCACCGACAGGCTCAGCGACTTGGACAACTCGGGAACGCGTACGCGGGTTGCGGTGTCCAGCAACGGTTCGCTGTGCCAGCGATCGTTGGCGCGGCCCTGCAGGATTTCCAGCGTGCCGCCATTGGCCAGCACCGTGCCCCAGGGCAGGCTGGCGAGCTGCATCTGGTCCCCCAGGTGCTCGGCTTCATCGGGCTGCAGTTTGCGGAAGCCGTGCTCGTCGCCGACGAACAGTGCCTGGAAGCCGGCCACCCACAACCGCCCATCGGCGGTTTCGGCGATCGAGGTGGTGGGCTCGTTGCGCAGGCCATCCAGCGGCACCTGTTGGAAGATGCGCCCGTTGTAGCGATACAGCCCGCTCTCGGTGCACACCCACAGCAAGGTGGCGCGGGTCTGCAGCAGGCAGGTACCGGCAAGCCCGAGCAGGCCCTGGTCGTGGGCATAGCGGCGGATGCTGGCGCTTTGCGCACCGGCCAGGTCGGCCAACGACAGCAATGCCAACAGCACCACGACGGCAAACGGTGCACGCCGGTGCGACGACCTCCATTGGCGGTGCTCAAACCCCACGGACGTTGCAGTCTCCCACGCATCGGCAATGCGGTCCGCGCCCCTCGCGCGGTGTCTCAGGCTTGCCTTGGCAGCCCCCCGTTGCAGGCCGCATTGGAATCACTAGCGGCTGCCAACGCGTAATCCTTTAATGCTTCAGCGAGCACGACGGCGTGAGGAACTGGCATACGCGGCTGGTTGCTGGCGTGTTGTAGGACGCAGGTCACACGGGTGCGCAAGCGCGATTCACCTGTCGTCCCTGCCGGGCTTTGCATGGCGCGGTACTGGGCAGGCGCAGGCTTGCGCTTGATCAGGCGTTGCAATCGATTGTCGGCGCTTGTGCGTCTCCGGCGTGCGGGTGGAACAGGTGCAAAGCGCGGCAAGCTCAGCTGCGCTGCCGTCACACCTGATCGAACGTATCCAGCGGCACGTGATCGTAATCGATGCGATTGCGGCCACTGCGCTTGGCCCTGTACAGCGCTGCGTCGGCGCGAGCCAGCAGTTGCTCGAGCGTTTCGCCACGCTGGAACCAGGCCACGCCAACCGAACAGGTGACATGCAGCCAGCCGCCATCGATGGGGTAGTCGCCGCAGATGCCGTGGTGCAGGGCGTCCAGCCGATGGGTGGCATCCAGGTTCAGGCCTGGCAGCAGCGCCAGCAATTCTTCGCCGCCATAACGGCCGATGCGGTCGTCGCCGCGCATCAGCGTGTCCATGCGGCGGCCAACCCCGGCCAGGACGGCGTCGCCGGCCAGATGGCCATGCTGGTCGTTGACCAGTTTGAAGTGGTCCAGGTCGATCAACACCACCGCCAGCGGACGCCCGGTGTGTTCGGCGTGCAGCAGCATCTCGCGCAACGCGGCCAGGATGCCGGCGCGGTTGAGCAGGCCGGTGAGTTCGTCGTGGGTGGCCTTGAGCGAGAGTTCGGCGCGCGCCGCTTCCAGATCGCGCTTGTCCTGTTCCAGCTCGGCGGTGCGCTTGGCCACCAGTTGCTCCAGTTCGCGCTTGCGTCGCAGCAGTTTGGCGGTGCGCCAACGCAGCAGCGCGATCACCGCCGCGATGCTCAGCAGCACGTACCCGACAATCGCCGGAACGCCCCGCCACCACGGTGGCACCAGCTCGAACCCGAAGCGGGTGATCGGGCTGCTGCTGCGCTGGTAGGCATCCATTGCCTGCACTTCCAGCGTGTAACTGCCTGGCGGCAGCAGCGGGTAGGTCAGGTGGCTGAGCGAGGTACTGGTCCAACTGGCCTGATGGCCTTCGACCCGGTACCGGAAGCTGATGCGGTCCGGGCCGCCTTCCGCCCCCGGGGTGCTGAGCTCCACATCCAGCGGCACCTGCGACCACTCCACCCGGGATTGCGGCAGCAGCAGTTGGCTGCCGCGGCGCACATGCAGGATGTCCACCCGCAGCGGCGGTGCGGCGAACAGGCGCATCGGATCCAGCAGGTGGGTCAGGCCACGGCTGCTGCCGAGCCAGACGCTGCCATCGGTGTCTTCGAAAAATGCATTGGCCGACATGTCGTCCCACAACAGCCCTTCCGTGCGCGTGGCCCGCGACCAACGACCGTTCTGGTACACATCCAGGCCCTGGCTGCTGCCCAGCCACAGCCGGCCCTTGCTGTCGTGGCGCAGGATGAAGGGCATCACCCGCGCCACCAGCGGGTCGTCCACGGCGGCAAGCGTCAGCACGCCGTCGGCCTGCAGCCGGCCATGCCACAGCCCGGTATCGCGCAGCGACAGCCACACCTCGCCATCGGCGCTGAAATCGAGCAGGAAGAAATCCTGGCTGGGCAGGTCGCCGCGTACCTGCACGCGCTGCCACTTGCCGTCTTTTGCCTGCAGGAACAGGCCTTCGCGCGTGCTGGCCCACAGCCGCCCCTGCGGATCCAGGTCGATATCGCCCACGAAGGCTGCCGGCAGGGCCGTTTCGCGCTCGGCCCGCAGCGGGGTGCCGCGCTGTACGCGGTACAGCCCACGCGGGGTGGTGATCCACAAGGTGCCGGCCGTATCGAACATCAGCCTGTTGATCGGCAGGTCGAGCTGCAGCACATCGGTGGTCTTGCCGCTGCGCGGGTCGCGCCGCGCCACGGCTCCGGACGAGCGCGCCACCCAGGCCGCACCATCGTCCGGCGACAGTGCAATGGAAATGGATTGCAGCAGGGGTTGGCCGTTCTCCAGCGTCCACGGCTGCATGCGCCCGCTACGCGGATCGAGCATATTGGAACCGGCATCGCCACCGACCAACAGCTCACCGCTGGGCAGTCGCTGGCTCACCCAGGTCGGCGCTTCGGCCAGCCCCTGGCTTTCGTCCCAGTGTTCGACGGTGCCGTAGCCCAGCCAGCGCTGCACACCCAGGCCGCGCGTGCCGATCCACAGGTGGCCGGTGCTCTGCATCATCAACGGGCCAACCATGGGGCTGATCTGCAGCCCCTGGCTTTGGCCGAAGTAGCGCCAGTGGTCGCCTTCCCAGCGCACCAGGCCGCGGTCCGAACGCGTCAGCAGGCGGCCCTGCGCGTCTTCCGACAGCGTCGTGGCACCGGAGAGGGTGTTGAATCGGGTGCCCGCCGGCGCCGGACGATTGCGGAACACGCGCTCGCCGGCAGCGCGTGAGAGCACCAGGCCGCCCCCACGCAACCACAAGGTGCCCAGGTGATCGCGAAAGATCGCGCGCCATTGCCGTTCGGGCACGCCATCGTCCTCGGACAGCAGGGTGATCCTGCCGCCGGCATCGATCCGGCAGACGTGCTGGCCGCAACTGGCCCATAACGCGGTTCCATCGGCCAGCAAGGCCCTGCCGGCCGGCAAGAGGCGTCCATCGTCCAGCTGCAGGGGCAGGGGGTTAACCGACCAGCCGCCTGCGGCATTGGGCGACACCCGCAGCAGGCTGTTTTCGCTGACCACCACCACGCCATCGGCGTAGGCGGCAACGACATTGCCGCTGTCGGCACGGATCGGCTTGCCCTCGCGCAGCACCTGCACGAAGTCGTTGCCCTCGCGCACGAACAGGCCATTGGCGCTGGACACCCACAGACGTCCGGCCGCATCCAGCCCGAGCGCGCGGATATAGCGCGCATCCAGCCCGCTCTCCTTGCCGACCGGGGTGAAGTGTTCGCGTTCGAAACGGTGCAGCGCCAGCTCGGTGCCGACCCAGACCACGCCCTGGCGATCTTCGAGCAGGCTGTTGACGGTCATGCCCTGCAGGCCATCGGCCTGGGCGTAATCGCGGAAGCTGTAGGTTTGCGCCCAACTTGTGCCGCAGATCAGCACCGCCGCCAGCAACAGCCATGCCCTTGCACGCAGGCGAGCGCCTTGCAATCGCATCGGGGCCAACAGCGCAGGCACAGTAAGCATCGATTCCCGTGGGATGGGTAAGTGTTGGACGACGATACGCAGCGTCAATCGTGTAGGGGCTTTAACGGCTGCGCGGCCAGAAACTTGAGGCGTGTCACGGTTTGGAAGGGTGCAGGCGGGGCGGCCCCGTCGCAGTGGCGGCGGCGCCGGCAAGTTGGCGGCCTGCTGTGCTTGCAGTGGTCGGCCATTGTCTAGTGTGGGTCAGGCCGTCAGCTCTCTGGCGGCATCGAAGGCGGTATCGAACATGCGTTGCACTGGCGGGGCGAACTCGCTGGCGAAACTCGACAGCAGGAACAGCCCCAGCAACACCGTCAGCGGCAGGCCCAGTTGCATGGGATTCAATGCCGGCGCCGCCTTGGCCAGCGCGCCGAAGGCCAGGTTGACCGCCAGCATCGCCACCATCATCGGCAAGGCCAGGGTCAACCCGCCGCGCAGGATCTGCAGGAACAGGGTGGGCGCCACTTCGGCGAATGCGCCGGCATCGGGCAACGCGGTCCCGATCGGCAACGCCTTGTAGCTGTCCACCAGCAATGCGATCACCGCCAGATGCCCGTTGGCCGCGAAGAACAGCAGCCCGAAGCCGAGATAGAACCACTGCGCGATCACCCCCGACGTCACGCCGCGCATCGGGTCGGACATCTGCGCGAACGACAGGCCGGTGGACTGCGACACCAGTTCGCCGGCCAATGCGCCGGCTTCGAAAATAAGCTTCAGCATGAAGCCCATGCTGGCCCCGACCGCCAGCTCGCGCGCAATGCTCAGCACTGCCTGGGCGGTAAAGCCGTCCCACTCCGGCACCGGCGGCAGGATCGGCGCCAGCACCATCGCCAGCGTCCCGGCCAGCATCACCCGCACCCGTCCGGGCACCGCCCGCGTACCGATCAACGGCATGGCGGTGAGCAACGCACCGGTGCGCAGCATGGTCCACATGATCGCCCCGACCATCGCGAACGCGCGCTGGCCATCGATCACCATCTGGGTTGCAGAATCCATCCGGTCTGGCCCGCTAGCCGATCAGGTGTGGAATGCGCTGGAACAGCGCAATGGTGAACTCCACCAGATGCCCCAGCAGCATGCTGCCGGTGGCAAACAGCGTGGCCGTCAGCGCGACCGCCTTGGCCACGAAGGCGATGGTCGGCTCGTTCAACTGGGTGGCGGCCTGCACCACGCCAATCACCACGCCGACCACCAGCACGGCCAGCAACATCGGCCCGGCGATCCACAGGACGGTGACCAGGCCACCACGCAATTCAGTCAGGGCGATTTCAGGGCTCATGGGAGGTGCTGATGCAAGTGGGGTGCCAAAGGGGCGGGGATTCGGGATTCGTGGTTCGGGATTGGTTGGCGAACGGGGATCTGAGTTGCCTCGTGTTGCACTCGCTGTCGCTGTCGCTGTCGCTGTCGCTGTCGCTGTCGCTGTCGCTGTCGCTGTCGCTGTCGCTCTTGCTTGGCTTTTGCAATTCGCTTTTCATCCCCCATACCGCAGCGGCGGGCCGCGTGGGTCAAACCCCGAAGGGGCGGCGCGCATGGATGCGCGACGTTTTTCTAAGGGACATGGATGTCCCTTAGAAAAATTCCCACGTGGACTGCGTACCCGTAGCGCCTTGGCGCGTAGGGGCGCGAGGACGGGGTGTGTTTCTTTGGTTACTTGATCAGCCTTCGGCTGCTGTAAAGCGCTTCTTTGCACAAGCAAAGAAAATGACTCGTTCCCCGAAGGGGAGCGAAAGCCCTGTACTTAAGTTTGCTCGGTTTGCAGTTTCGTTTTTGGTGTGAGACAGAGAAATCAACGGCTTTCACGCCCTGCGGGCGCGAGTCACTTTTCTTTGCTTGTGCAAAGAAAAGTAACCAAAAGAAAGCACACCCCGTCCTCGCGCCCTCCGCGCCTACGGCGCTGCGGGTGCGCAAGTCCGGCAGAAATTTTTGTAAGGGACATCCATGTCCCTTACAAAAACGACGCGCATCCATGCGCGCCGCCCTGCGGGTTGTATCTGCCGGCCTTGCCGCTGCGGTATGGGGCCCCGGAGAAGCTAGAAGCCAAAGCGAAGCACAAAGGCAAAAAGCGGAAAGCAAAAAGCGGCAAGCGGAGCTGATGGTTGAGCAATACAACCCCGCAATGCGCAAAAATCAATCGATTGACAAGCGCTACCGCGCGCACCGCGCGTCCACACCTACGAGGCATTAAAGCTCGCAGCCAGCGTCCCCACCACCAGCACCCACCCATCCACCAGAATGAACAGCAGGATCTTGAACGGCGCGGAGATCAGCATCGGCGACAGCATCATCATGCCCATCGACATCAGCACGCTGGCCACCACCAGGTCGATGATCACGAACGGAATGAAGATCAGAAAGCCGATTTCGAACGCGGTCTTCAGCTCGCTGGTCACGAACGAGGCCACCAGCACCGGGAACGGTACCGCGTCCGGGCCGGCGTACTTGCCGTCGCCGGCCATGCCGGCGAAGGTCATCAGATCGGTCTCGCGGATCTGCGCCAGCATGAAGGCGCGCAGCGGCTGCGTGGTGAGCGTCCAGGCAGTGGAAAAATCGATCTGGTTATTGAGATACGGCTGCAGTCCGGCGCCCCACATCTTCTGCCACACCGGCATCATCACCAGCGCGGTCAGGAACATCGCCAGGCCCAGCAGTACCTGGTTGGACGGGGTCTGGCCGGTGCCCAACGCCTGGCGCAGCAGGCCCAGCACGATGGTGATGCGGGTGAAGGCGGTCAGCACCAGCAGCATCGACGGCAGCAGGGTGATCGCCGTCATCAGCAGCAAGGTCTGCAGCGGCAGGCTCACGGGCTGGTCGCCGATGCGGCCCACGCTCACGTTCGGCAGCGACGGCAACTGGTTGGAACCGGCCGGTACCGCGGCAGGGGTCGCCGCCGGTGCCGCGGCCTGCGCCATTGCCGGCAGCGCGGCCGGGCTGGCCGCGGCCAGCAGCGGGCAACTCATCACCAGCAGGATCAGCACCAGGCGCACACTGCGCCCCCAACGATTCCAACGGCTCAACATGTCACGGGTCCTTGCGCAGCTTCTGGGCGAGCAGCTGGGCGAAATTGGGAAGTTGCTTGAAAGCGGGCAGGGTGGGTGCGGGCGTGGGCGGCAGCGGTTCGGGCAAGGTGTGCAGGGTGCTGATGCCGCCGGCGGTGACGCCGAGCAACAACTGCTGGCCGTTCACCTCCACCACCACCACACGTTCCTTGGCACCGACTGCCAGGCTGGTCACCACACGCAGGCCCTCGGTGCTGCGGAATCCGCTGCCGGGCATGCGCTTGAGCAACCAGCCCAGGCCGACGATCAGCGCGAGCACCAACAGCAATGCAAAGACTGCGCCAAACAGACCGGGCGAGGACGGTGCCTGCGCGCCGACCCCGCTCGCCTTGGCCGCGACCGGCGCGGCAGTGGCCAGCAGGCCGATCACCGCAGCCTCCGGATCCGTTCGCTGGGGCTGACCACGTCGGTCAGGCGAATGCCGAAACGGTCGTTGATGACGACCACTTCGCCGTGCGCGATCAGGGTGCCGTTGACGTAGACGTCCAGCGGTTCGCCGGCGCCGCGTTCCAGTTCCACCACCGAGCCCTGGTTGAGCTGCAGCAGGTTGCGGATCGGAATGCGTGCGCGACCCACTTCCAGCGACAGGGTCACCGGTACGTCCAGGATCACGTCCAGGTTGAGGTCGGCGGCGTTCTGGTCCTGCTCGGCCTGCAGGCTGTCGAAGGTGGCAGGCGAGGCGTCGAGGATGTCGGAGTTGATCATTTGCTGGGGTCCTGGGAGGGAACGGCGCGTGGGGCTTGCACGCCGGGCGGGCGTACGGCGGTGATCTTGACGGCGTTGTTGCCATTGGAAACGCCGAATTCGCCGGTGAATAACGGGATGTCTTCCACGCACAGCGGCACCTGGGCGGGCAGGTCGATCGGCAGGATGTCGCCGACCTTCAACCCGGTGAGCTGGCGCAGGCTCATGCGCTTGCTGGCCAGCACGCTGGAGAGCGTGACCTCGGCGGTGTCCAGCTGCTCGCGCAGCATCACGTTCCAGGAGTCGTCGCGGTCGTTGCGGTCGCTCTGGATGCCGGCATCGAGCAGTTCGCGGATCGGCTCCAGCATCGAATACGGCAGGGTGATGTGGATCTCGCCGCCGCCGCCTTCCAGCTCCACATGGAACCGGCACACCACCACGTACTCGCGCGGGGTGACGATGTTGGCGAAGTGCGGGTTGATCTCGGAGTTGATGTACTCGAAGTCCACGTCCATCACCGGCGCCCAGGCTTCCTTCAGGTCGGCGAAGGTCTGCTTGAGCATCAGCTGGATCACGCGCATCTCGGTGGCGGTGAATTCGCGGCCTTCGATGCGGGTGTGGAAGCGGCCGTCGCCACCGAAGAAGTTGTCCACCACGGTGAACACCAGGGTGGGTTCGAACACGATCAGCCCGGTACCACGCAGCGGCTTGAACCGGATCAGGTTGAGGTTGGTCGGCACATACAGCGAGTGCATGTACTCGTTGAACTTGACCAGGTCGATGCCGCGCACCGACAGGTCGGCCGAGCGCCGGATCAGGTTGAACAGGCCGATCCGCCACAACCGCGCGAAGCGCTCGTTGACCATCTCCAGGGTCGGCATGCGCCCACGGATGATGCGGTCCTGGCTGGACAGATCGTATTGGCGCGCCTCGCCGGGCAGCGGCTCCGGCTCGGTGTTGACCGCGCCCGAATCCACGCCGTGCAGCAGGGCATCGATCTCGTCTTGGGAAAGCAGATCACTGACGCTCATCGGACAGGCCTTACTGGGTCACGAAACTGGTGAACAGCAATTCTTCGACGCACTTCTTGCCGGTCTCGCTGGTCATGACCTTCTGCGCTTCGGCCAGGGCGGACTTCTGCAGCTTCTGCTTGCCAGCCAGGTCGGCCACGTCGGTGGCCTTGACCTGCGACAGCAGCATCAGCAGGTGCGCGCGAATGGCCGGCGCGTTCTCGGTGATGAGCTTGAGCTCTTCGGGGTCGCGGGTGACCAGCTGCACTTCGACCTGCAGGTACTGCGGGCCATCGCCGGGGTCGGCCAGGTTGACCACGATCGCCGGGTCCATCGGGAAGTACTGCGCCGGCTTGGGCACTTCGGCCACCTTGGGGGCGTCGTGCTTGCCGCCTTTTTCCTCGCCCTTGTGGCCCAGGAAGAACCAGGCGCCGCCGCCAGCGGCTGCCAGCACCACCACGCCGATGGCGATGAGCAGGATGGGCTTCTTGCCGCCCTTCTTCTTCTCGCCCTTGTCGTCTTTGTCGTCGGTCTTCTTGGTTTTTTCGGCCGCTGCCACAGTCTGCTCCAGGGGAATGCTCACCCTGTCGATGCAACTGGCATGCCAAAACCGCGTCGGTTTCCTGGCGCGGGCTGCGTGGAAACCAGAAAACCCCCGCAGGCCTTGCGCCGCGGGGGGTGGAAGGGCGTCATCGGCCTCCGGCTGGGGGCGAGGATCAGCGGTGCCGGGGTGTGCCCGGCACGTCGTCTCAGGCGTAGGCGTCCAGCAATCCACGCTGGCGTAACACCACCGACGGAATTCCGACGGGCGGGGCGTCGTCCAGGGTCAGGCCGTTGCCGCTGTCGTTGCCGCCATTGCGATTGCCCGCCGACTGCTGCTGTTGCTGGCCGACGTCGGCCTGGCCAAGCTGGAAGCCATTCTGGCCGAGCATTTCGCGCAGCCGCGGCAGGCTCTGTTCCAGCGCCTGGCGGGTGTCGGCGTTGGCGGCGGTGAAGCTGGCATTGACCTTGTCGCCCTCCAGATGCAGGCGCACCTCGACCGGACCCATCTCGTTCGGAGTCACCTTGATGTGGGCATGGCCGATTTTCTGGTCTGCCAGCCAGCTCATGCGCGCGCCGATGGCATCGTCGAAAGTGTCGCTGCCCAGGTCCGGGGTAGGCGTGGGCGAGGCGCTGAAGATCGGTGCGGCATCCTGCAGGCGGGTGAGTGCCGGCGCGGTGGTGGTCGGCAACACGAACGCCGGGGCGTCCGGCGCTGCGGCAGCGGCGCTGTCGTCGGCGGCCGGCTCCAGCGCCTTGGCGGCCATGCTCATCAACGCGGCCGTCTGTGCATCGCCGCTTACGGCGGTGGTCGAGGTCGGCTTGGCGCCTGCAGCAGCGGCCGGCACCGGCGCTCCCAATGCGGGCAGGGCGGCGCCGGCGTTTGCAGTGGCGGCGGCTGCGGTTGCATCGGTGGGCAGTGCGGTGGCGGTCGCCGTCGCGCCGTTGGCGCCGGCCATGCTGGCCGTCAGTGCGGCGGCTGCGGCCGCCAGCACGTCGCCACCCGGCAACGCCTGCGCCAGCAGGCCCATGCCGAAGCCACCCAGGCCAGCCGGCGGCCAGCCGGCATCGGTCGCGGTGGCTGCTTCTGCGGGCGCGTCTTCGCCGGTCGCGGCGGCCCTGGCCGGTTTGCCGGTCTTGCTGGCAGTGGCGGCTGTGCTCTTGTCGGTGGTTGCCGCGTCCTTGGCGGCACCTGGCTTGGCCTGCTTGGCATCGCCGTCCTGCGCCCGCGGCCGAGCAGTGGCATCGCCGGCTGCATCGTCGTGGCTGTCCTCGTCGCTGCGGTTCTTGTCGGGCTGGTTGGGCTTGGGCGCGGCCTGCTTGGCAGGCACGCGCTCGGGTGCCTGCGGCGGGGCCTGGTTCGGCGTGTTGGCCGGATTGAGCATGCGCGCAAACTGGTCCTGGCCCGCGTCCGGTTCGGACGACGGGTCGCTGTAGCTGGATTTCTTGCCGGCGCCGGCAAGCGCACCAAGGCCGGCGGCGAAGGCGGACAAGGGGTTCATGCGGATTCTCCGTGGGTGTCTTGGCTGCGGGCCAGGCGCGAACGACGCGCGCCGAGGTCGTCCATCTCACGCTGGTCGCGGCGTTCGATCACTTTGTTTTCCTGGGCACGGTAGCTGGCGGCCAATTGCTCCAGCACCTGCTTCTCGCGGCTGGCCAGCAGCAGGCGGGTGCGCTCGGCTTCGACCTTGGCGATGTTGCTTTGCACGGTCTGCGCCTGTTGCAGCACGGCGCTGTCCAGGCGGTCCAGGAAGGCGCGGCGGTTGCTCAGCGCCACCGCGCTGGTGCCGGCCATCTGGCTGTTGGCGTATTCCTCGGCGTAGCGGCGCAATTCTTCCAGGCGCGACTGGTGGGTTTCCAGGACGCGCTGGCGCTCGGCCAGATCGCGGGCGACCTTGTCTTCCTGTTCCTGCGCGCGGCGCAGCAGTGGGTCGATCCGTTTGGACTGCATCATGGATTAGTTCTCGGGTTCGACCAGTTGTTGCAGGGCGGACAGGCTGTCGCTCAGGAGCGAGGCCTTGTGCACGTCCTGGCCGAGGAATTCGACGATTTCCGGCCAGCGCGCCAGCGCTTCGTCGGTGGCCGGGTCGCTGCCACGCTGGTAGGCGCCGATGGCGATCAGGTCGCGGTTGGCGGTGTAGGCCGAGAGCAGCCGCTTGAGCTTGCGGATGCGCAGGCGCCAGGTGTCGTCGGCGATGTCCTGCACCACGCGGCTGACCGAGGATTCCAGGTCGATGGCCGGATACAGGCCGCTGTCGGCCACCCGACGCGAGAGCAGGATGTGGCCGTCCAGGATGGCGCGGGCAGCATCGGCGATCGGGTCCTGCGGGTCGTCGCCTTCGGTCAGCACGGTGTAGAAGGCGGTGATCGAACCGCGCCCCTTGGCGCCGTTGCCGGCACGTTCCACCAGCGCCGGCAATTTGGCGAACACCGACGGCGGGTAACCGCGGGTGGTCGGCGGCTCGCCCACCGACAGGCCGATCTCGCGCTGCGCCTGGGCGAAGCGGGTCAGCGAATCCATCAGCAGCAGCACGTTCAAGCCCTGGTCGCGGAACCATTCGGCGATGGCGGTGGCGCGGTAGGCGCCATGCAGGCGCGCCAACGGCGGGCGGTCGGCCGGTGCGGCCACGACCACGGCGCGGCGCAGGCCTTCTTCGCCCAGGGTGGTTTCGACGAAATCGCGCACTTCGCGGCCACGTTCGCCGATCAGCCCGACCACGATCACGTCGGCCGAGGTGAAGCGGGTCATCATGCCGAGCAGCGTCGATTTACCGACGCCGGAGCCGGCGAACAGGCCTACGCGCTGGCCACGGCCGATCGGCAGCATGGCGTTGATGGCGCGCACGCCGACGTCCAGCGAGGTGGTGATGGGCTCGCGCGCCAGCGGGTTGATCGACACGCCGGCCATGCCGATGCTGCCTTCGGCGCGGATCGGGCCCTTGCCGTCCAGCGGGGTGCCGTCGCTGTCGATGACGCGGCCGAGCAGGCCTTCGCCCACTTCCACGCCGCCGCGGCGCCGCGAGGGCACCACCCGGGCATTGGGCAGCAGGCCATGCAGTTCGGCGCTGGGCATCAGGTAAGTGCGTTCGCCGGCGAAGCCGACCACTTCGGCGTCGACCCAGCCGCCATCGACCTCGACCTTGCAGGTCGCGCCCATCGGCGCTTCGCAGCCGGTCGCTTCCAGGGTCAGGCCGACCGCGCGGCGCAGGATGCCTTCGCGGATCAGGGTGCGACCGGCGGTGGGCTCCAGGCCAAGGGTGCCCAGGCGCGTGGCCAGGCGCAGATTGCGTGCATCCAGCCAATCGGCCGGGGTGGCACCGAACAGGGCGCTCACAGGCCCGCTCCGGATTTGCGCATGACCGTCTCCAGCGCAGCCCGCAGGCGCGCGTCCAGGGTGCCGTCGATGCGCACGCTTTCGGCGTGCACACGCAGATCGCCGCGGCTCAGGCTCATGTCCGGGGCCACGCGGGTGGTGCTGCTGGGCGCCAGATGCGGCAGCAGCGCGGTGATGTCGTCCGGGTGCAGGCGCACTTCGACCTCGCGGCCGGCGCCGCCAACCGCATCGACCGCCTCGCCGACCAGGTCGGCCAGCAGTTGCGGGTCGGCCTGGTAGGCACGGCCGACCAGCTGGCCGGCAATGCGCACGGCCAACTCGCCGAGCGCGCCGACCACTTCGTTTTCCAGCCGCGCCAGCGGGCGGGTGAAGTTGTCCAGAATGCCGTCGATCTGCGCGGTGAGGCGGCGCACTTCCGACTGGCCCTGGGCGAAGCCTTCGGCATGCCCACGCGCGAACCCTTCGTGCTGGGCGGCATCTTCGATGGCCTGGATCTCTTCCAGGGTCGGCGGGCGCAGCACCGGCTCGAGCATGGCCGGTTCTTCGTAGTCCGGTTCCGGCAAGGCCGGGACAAGCTGCAGGTCCGGGGCCAGCCAGCGGGTGACCACCTCGTTCATACCATGGCCTCCGCACCGGCGCCGCCCAGGCTGATGGCGCCTTCGTCAGCCAGGCGGCGGACGATGGTGAGGATTTCCTTCTGCGCCGCTTCCACGTCTGCAAGGCGCACCGGGCCGCGCGCTTCCATGTCCTCGAGCAGGATTTCGGCCGCGCGCTGGGACATGTTGCGGGTGATCTTTTCGCGCACCTTGACGTCGGCGCCGCGCAAGGCCAGCCCCAGGCGCTCGCCGGAGACTTCGCGCAGCAGCGTCTGCAGGCCGCGGTCGTCCAGGTCCACCAGGTTGTCGAACACGAACATCAGGTCCTGGATCTTGCCGGCCAGGTCGGCGTCGATCTTGCCGATCTCGCCCAGCACGCCCTGGTCGGCGCCGGTGTCCAGGAAGTTGAGGATGTTGGCCGCCACCTTGATGCCGCCCACGTTGGACGACTTCAGGTTCTGGTTGCCGGCGAATTGACGCTCCATGATGTCGTTGAGCTCGCTCAGCGCATTCGGCGGAATGCCGTCCAGGGTGGCGATGCGCAGCAGCACGTCGGCGCGGGTGCGCTCGGGCAGCAGCTTCAGCGCCTCGGCGGCCTGGTCGCTGTCCAGGTGCGCCATGACGATGGCGATGATCTGCGGGTGCTCGTTGCGCACCAGGTCGGCGACCGCGCGCGGGTCCATCCACTTCAAGGTGTCCAGGCCGGTGGTGTTGCGGCCCAGCAGGATGCGGTCGATCAGCCCGCCGGCCTTGTCGGCGCCCAGCGCCTGGATCAGCACGTTGCGGATGTAGTCGTCGGCGCCCACGCCCAGCGAGGTCTTGCCGGCCAGTTCGCCGTTGAACTCGTCCATCACCTTCTCGACCTGGTCGCGCGAGATGCCGGTCATGGTGGCCATGGCGATGCCGATCTTCTGCACCTCCTTGGGGTCCATGTGCTTGAGCACTTCGGCCGCGTCGCTCTCACCCAGCGACAGCAACAGCACCGCGGCGCGCTGCACTCCAGTCATCGGTTGTGTATCAGGCTTCACTGGCGACCCATCCCTTCACGACTTGTGCGACACGTTTTGAATCGGCTTTGACGGCCTCGCGCGCCAGGCGCATGCGCTCTTCGTAGGCGTCTGGCAGAGCGATCGGGGTCTTCTTGTCCTGACCGATCTGCGCGGTGTCTTCTTCCAGGCGGGGCATCAGGTCGTCGTCTTCGTCGACCATCCGCACGTCGGCGCTCTGTGGAGTGCCATCCTTGCCAGCCTTGCCTTGCTTGTCCTTGACCGCGGTCACGCCGGTGAGCTGACGCAGGGTGGGGCGCACCACACCGAACAACAGCGCCAGCACCACCACCGCACCGACCAGCAGGCGCAGACCGTTCTGCACGCGCGGGTCTTCCCACCACTTCGGGCCTTCCTCGCCCGCCACCGCTTCGCGCACGAACGGGGCATTCATCACCGACACCGTGTCGCCGCGTGCCGCGTCGAACCCCACTGCCTGCTTGACCAGGCCTTCGATACGGGTGAGCTCGGCAGCGGTGAGCGGCTGTTCGACCATCTTGCCCTTGGCGCCGGGGCGCGGGACGTTGTCCAGCAGCACCGCCACCGAGACGCGCTTGATGCGACCGGCCGGCTGGCGGGTGTGTTGCAAGGTTCGGTCCAATTCGTAGTTACGCGTGGCGCTCTTGGAACTTTCGGTCGGCGTGGCCGGGGCCGCGGCCTGGCCATTGGCGGCCGCCGGGGTGCCCGGCGCGCCGGCCACGGCCGGTGCCGGCGGCTGGCCGGGGCTATTGCTGGTGGCGCCCGGAGGGCCCTGCGGGCCGGTGGCGCTGGTGCTGGTGTCGCTGACCTGCTCGCTGCGCAGCTTGGCCGGCTCGCCGTTGTAGAGCTCGCGGGCTTCTTCGACCACCGAGAAGTCCATGTCCACGCTGGTTTCCGGATTGACCCGGCCCGGGCCGGTCATCGGCTCCAGCAGCTCGCGGATGCGCTGGTTGTAGGAGCTTTCCTGGCGGCGCACCTGTTCGAACTGGGCGGCGTGCTGGGCCGCGTCGCTGTTCGGGTCGGCAATGGAGAGCATGCGGCCGCTCTGGTCGACCACGGTCACGCGTTCGGGGGTCATGTCCGGGATGCTGGACGCCACCAGATTGACGATGGCATCGACCTGGTTGCGCTCCAGGCCCTGGCCGCCGCGCAATTCCAGTACCACCGAGGCGCTGGCTACATCGCGCTGGCGGGTGAAGGCGCTGGGCTTGGGAATGGCCAGGTGCACACGGGCCTCGCGCACCGGGCGCAGGGTGCCGATGGTGCGCGAGAGTTCGGTTTCCAGCGCGTGCTGGTAGCGGGCGTTTTCCACGAACTGGCTGACGCCGAAGCCCGGGTCCTTTTCCATCAGTTCGAAACCGCCGCCGGTTTCCTTGCCGGTCAGGCCGGAGCCGGCCAGCTTGAGGCGGGCGTCGTACAGACGGTCCTGCGGCACCGAAATGGCGCCGGTGGTCTGGTCGATCTTGTAGGGAATCTGCGCGGTGCGCAGCAGGTCGGCCGCTTCGGCATTGCCCTTCTCATCCAGGCCGGTGTACAGCGACTGATAGCCAGGCTTCTGCGACCAGAAGAACACCGCCAGACCCGCCGCGACCGCCAGGGCGATCATCGCCATCATGGTCAGCTTGCGGGTGATCTGCAGGCTGCGGACACGGTCGAACCATTGCCCCGCCTTTTCGGCGTTCTGGTTCATGTTTTCTTTGCTGATCGCGAGTGCCATGTGTCGTCAACCTTTACAGCGGCATGTTCATGACGTCCTGATAAGCCTGGACGAGACGGTTGCGGACTTCCACGGTGGCGCGGAAGGCCACCTGGGACTGCTGGGAGGCGACCATGACCCGTGCCAGATCGGCATTGGGGTCGCCCATTTCGAATGCTTTGGACAGCGCGCCGGCCTTCTGCTGGGCCTCGTTGACGCCGCCGATGGCGCCGCGCAAGGTCTCGCTGAAGCTCGGTGCCTGCGTCGCCGGTGTTCCCTGTGCGCCGGCCAGGCCCTGGATCTGGTTGCCACGCGCCGCATCGCCCACCGCGCCCATCGGGCCTTGGCCCATCTGCGTCTGGTAGCTGCGGATCTGCGAGAGGATGGAGGTGACGGAATCGCTCATGGGTGCGGTCAGCCAGGGAGGCATCCACACCAATGCAAGCGGCGTGCCGAAATGGCGCCGGGATTCCGGCGCGGGGGCGTTCCGGTCGCGGCCGCGTCGCAGCGATTGGCTTGTTTTCTCCCGCAGCCAGGTGTTCCTTCTCCCGCCTGCGGGAGAAGGTGGCGCGCAGCGCCGGATGAGGGCACTACCCTCGGTGCCACGCGCTGCAGGCATGGCAACCGCGGGCGCCGGAGTGTCGCGCGCCCCCCCATCCGCCCTTCGGGCACCTTGCCCCGCAAGCGGGAGAAGGGAACAGAAGGCCGCCAGTTGCAGTGCGACCGCCAGATCAAAGTACCCAGGCTGTCCTTCTCCCGCCTGCGGGAGAATGTGGCGCGCAGCGCCGGATGAGGGCAACCCGGTGGGTGGTCAGCTGAAGCAGCGCATCCGCATTAGTCCGGCAACCAGGCGGCCCGCCAGGTGTCCAGATTGCTGCCGCTGAGCATCCAGTCGCGCCGCACCACCTCGCGCAAGGCCGCACCCTTGGCGCGCGTTGCGTCCAGGTCGGCCAAGTGCTCGCGGATGGCGCCGATCCAGTCGCGGTAGCGGTTCTTCACCAGCGTCACCGGCAGGCTGCCCTGGTAGCAGCGCACGTCGCTGGCGATCACCGGGTAACCGCAGGCGCCGTATTCCAGGAGCCGGAGATTGCTCTTGCATTCGTTGAACAGGTTCTGCTCCACCGGCGCCAGTGCCAGATCCAGGTCCAGCGCCGCCAGCGCGGCGGGGTACTCATCGATCGGCACACCAGGCTGGAACTGGTGAATATGCTGGCGCAGCGCAAACGGGTACATCCCCATGAACACCCATTCCACTTCGCCGGCGAGCTCCTTCACCACGTCGGCAATCAGCTCCAGGTCGCCGGTATGGCTGGCGCCGCCAGCCCAGCCGATCCGCGGCTTGCCACCCTGGCGTTCGGCCCGCACGGGCAGCTGTTCCCACCAATGCGGCGGCAGGCGGTTTTCGGCCACGCGGATATCGCCATGCAACCCGGCGAACGCCTCGGCCAGGGCGGGGGTGGACACCACGAAGCGGTCCACCATGCCCAGCCCTCGCCGCACGGTCTTGAGGATGTCCTTGGGCATGTGCTCGCGATGCGCGTTCTTCAGCGGCAGGTTGGGCAGGTAGTCGTCCAGCTCGTAGACCTTGAACGCACGCGACAGCGCCTGCATGCGCCGCATCGCTTCCAGTCGCGGCTCGCCGACCTGGCGTTGCAGGATCACCACGTCGGGATCCTGGCGTGCCAGCTCGCTGATCTCCAGATAGCCGTTGAACAGCACGCCTTCGACCATGCCGGCTTCGCGCAGGGCGCGCAGCGGCTGGATTACCCGGTAGTGGCCGCAGCCTTCGATATCGGCGGGCAGGGCGATCATCGTCGGCAGCGGTCGCCACGACTGCAGCGGCCGCCAACTGGCGCGCGGGTCGGCCAGCTGGAAGCCGGCGCCGGGATCCAGCGAGAAGCCCGGGTTGTAGGCCGGGTCGTTGGCCATCACCGGCAGCCAACGCGCATACATCGCTTCTTCGTCGAGTGCAGTGGCGAGCGTCGCGTCGGGCGGGTCGATCAACAGCTGCGCGCGCGCGGCGTAGACATTGAGATAGCCGGCCTGCTGCAGGCGCAGACACAGGTCGACGTCGCTCCATTGCGCCAATGCCGGTTCCTGCGCAAAGCCGCCGGCGTCCAGGAACAGCTGGCGCGGCAGCATCAGGCATTCGCCACTGAGCGCGCTGTAGTTCTGATCCAGTTGCAGGCGCTGCAGATAGCCCGATTCGTCGAACGCCGCACCTGCGAAGGCGCGTGCTGCCGGTGCGCCCAGGCCCAGCAGCAGGCCGGCGTGATGCACGGTGCCGTCGCCGCGCAGCAGCTTGCCCGCAACCGCACCGACCTCCGGGCGCAGCGCGTGGTTGAGCAATTGCTCCAGCCAATCGGCTTTCATCACCGCCGCGCCTGCTGCCAGCCACAACAACACCTCTCCATGCGCGTGCTGGACCGCGGCATTGCACACCGCCTCACGCGGCGGTTCGGCGGCAAAGCGCAGCACGCGGATCTGCTGCATGCCCAGATTCTCGATGCCGCTCAGCCAGCCATGCAGATCCGGCTCGGTGGTGCCGCGATCCAGCAGCAACACCTCGTAATGCGGGTAGCTGGTATTGGCAAGAATGCTTTCCAGGCAGCGCTGCACCTGCGGCAGACGGCCATCGACCGGTACCAGAATGCTCACCAGCGGTTGTTGCGCATGGCGGTAGTCCAGCGCGTGCCGGCCGGGACCGGCACTGTGCACTACGGCGTCCACGTAACCGCGTGCGGCAAGATGGCGCGCAATCGCCTGGCGTTCGTCTTCGTCGTCGTGCTGCGGCGTGGCCGATGCGATCAGGATGGGTTCTGCAATATGACGGATGCAGGCCAACCCGTAACGCTCGATCAGGCCGAGTTGGTAATCCAGCTCGAATGCCGCGCTGGGCCCGGTGGGGAAGCCGCCATCGGCCAACAGCGTGCGGTGCCGGAACGCCCAGTGCCGCGAAAGCGTCGCCGGTGCGCTCAACAGCATGTCCAGATACAGCGCTGGCCGCAGCGCCAGCCCCAGTTGACCGCCGTCCAGCGCGACCACTTCATCGGCGTAGATGGCCTGACACGTGTCAGGCAGCGCGAGCATCTCCAGCGCCAGCATCAGCAGGCCACTGGCGGTGAACAGGCTGCCGGCCTGGACCAGCAGCACCCAGTCGATGGACTGTTGCGTGGCGATGGTCCGATTGAGTGCGGGCACCAAGCCGTCCGGACCGATCAGCACACCGCGCCCGCCGTGCTCGGCGGCCTGCTGCGGCGAGCTGCTGATCACCCAGGTCTGCTGGTTCCGATAACACGCCACCGCCGCCAGGCTGGCCTGGGTTGCGGCCACCGCTGCCGCATCGCCGTCGCTGTCGACCACCATCACTGCGATCCGCGGGCCGCCCGCATGCGCCTGCAAGCGGGCCTCGATCAACGCGCGCTGCACATCGCTGGGATGGCGCACGCCCAGCCAGGTGGCCGGCGACACGCGCTCGGCCATTCCTGCGCTCTGCATCAAGGCGTTGACCAGATCCACCGACTTGAACACCCGCGCCTTGTGCGGGCTAAGCGGGGCGACACGCACCTGGCGGTTGTCGCCGCCCTCGCGCCGCCAGCCGAGTTGGCGGATGCCCTGGCGCAGGTCGTCGTGGCCTTGATCGCCGATACCGGGCTGATCGCGGCCGGCCTGACTGAACTGCGCGCTGGACACGCGGAACTGCGTGAGCGGGCTGGACAGCAAGGCCAGGTTGCCGCGACGCAGCAGTTTGACGTAGATCGCCAGGTCGCCCACCCAATCGATGGCCTTGCCGTTCAACGCCATCAACCCGTTGCCCAACGCCAACAGATCGGCGCGCCGCGCAAGTACGCAACTCGGCTCACCGATGAAATTGATGGTGTGGTCGGCCAGGAACGACACCAGTTCCGGCCCGTCGATCAGCACGTCGTCGGCAAACGGAAAGCAGGTGGCCAGGATGTCCGGCAGTGGCTGGCCATCGCCGTCGATACGCTGCCGGCGCGAGGAGGCCATCGCCGTACCCGGGTTGCGCTCGATTGCTTCCACCAGCTGCGCAATGCAATCGGGCGCCAGCACATCGTCGTCGTGCAGAAACTTGACGTACTCGCCCTGTGCCAGGCCAATCCCCTTGATCGTGCTGACCAGCTCGCCAAGCCGTGGCGTGTTGCGGTGGTAGCGAATGGGGAAGGGCGCATCCGCCAACCTTGGCGCCAGCAGCGCTTCGATGGCGCCATCGGCATTGTCGTCGCAAATCACCAGCTCCAACGCCGGATAGGTCTGCGCCAGCGCGCTCTCCAGCGCCTGCGCAAAGTAGCGCGACTTGTAGGTCGGCATGACGATGCTGACAAGATTCGGTGTCACTTTGCTTCACCCGAAAACCTGCTGAGGTAATCCAGATACTCCTTGCGCGTCAGCCCAGGATAGCGCCGTCTTAGGAGTTGGAATTTATTTACCAAGCGTCGAGATACTTCTCCGCCGTGTTCTCTCCGCACAACAAGCTCGCGGTCCAGATTCTCTACGAGTTCGGTGTAGGCTTCATGTAGCTCAGCTGCAACTGAGGGGCTAGTGCTTTTCTTTAGATTCGGAAATTCAAAGCACGGCCTGTCGTGGGATGCGGTGCAGGGCATAAGGCCGACCACATGGAGAAAATCAAGAAATTCCTTGTGCAGAGCTGGGTAAGCATTGTTCATTTCCGAGAGGTCAAGGTTCTCGAAAACTTCACGGATGTTGCTTCGGCTGTGAATGGTAGGGTCATAAGGGATGCGGAGGTATTCGCAAGTTTCCCTGGCCCTGGAATCCGGGTTGGTCACAATGGCGGGGACGCCGCTATTAATCGAGAGAATTCCGGAGTGAAGTCGGGTTCCAATCGTGAGGCAATGGTCGTTGCTTTTGAAGAACGTGGCCCATCGGCTGTAATCAGAGAAAAATTCCAGCCGTCCAGCCATGGCCTTGGCCAATAGTTGGAAAGACGTGGGTATTTCGTCGAGATTGAAAGGTTGCGCTGTGATGTTGCGGGTCGATGGCAGCGCTTTTTCAAGATAGAGCAAGTTGATGAAATACAATTCATCCTGCAGCAGATGGGATGTCCTCGGCAGCCCGGAATTGAAGAATGTGGCCGTAGTGATGACCTTGTCCGCATCCCACGGCTTTTTTTGCAGAGCCCGGGTGGGTCCGTTCTCGAAATAGCTCGGGCAGCCAATCACTCTGACGTTCTTTATGCCAAGGCTATTCAGGATCTCGGCGGAATAATTTCCGCGAACACCAATTAGCTTGGACTTTTCAGAGAGAAGGGAGAAATTTCGCTTTTGATTGGGGCTGAGGCGCTCGGCCAGGTTCGGGTCGTAGCCGTTGAATGAGTTCGCGCAAAGGCTCACCGGCACGATCGGGATCGTGATTTTTTCAAGAAAGTGCGTGATTCTCTCAATAGGGAGGCCCGAGAAGTCCTCCCGGATGTCGTCCTTCATCGTCCAGACAAGATGCGAATATTTTTGGTTGATCTCTTCTGCAAGTTGATCGGAGAGCTTTGCCTCAAGCGCGTTAGAGATGTGGTCAACTTTCACCGGGCGCCCGAACAGCGCTTTCAAAAAACCGTAGGCGATATAGCCGTTTCCTATATTCTGGCCTCTGACATTGTCTTGGGACGGCCCCATGCCTTTCAGGAAATCCGAAATTTCCAGGGATTCAGGAAGAGCTGAGTTGAAAAGGAAAATCTTGCTTGGGTCAGTCATCGATCCGCTCATTTTTAAGGCAGAGCGTTAATAAAAATAAAGGCAGGTATCCCAGCGATCCGGCGTGTGATGGCGCAGGCCGATCCTGTAATCCGGGTTCAGAGATAGGGCAAAATCGCTTAGATCTAGCAGGTCGGTAGCTCTGTGATAGGCGGAGATCGCCATCTTGGGCTTGCACTGAACAATCGCATTCTGCGCACCTTTCAGTGCCGAAAGCTCCGACCCCTCGATGTCCATTTTGATGAAGGTGGGTGCATCGTCGATGACATCGTCGATGCAACATACTTCGATCATGTCTGCCGGTTCGCAATCCTCACTCGAAGGCTTGACGAAGCCGCCGTGGCCACCCTCATGATTGAATGGGACCCTGCCTGTTGTCTCGCCTACGCCGCAGTCATGCAGACTGATTCTGGACGCCAGAGCTGTGCCTTCGTAGCGGCGCAGTACGTTCTTGAGTGTGCCGACGTTGATCCGATCGGGTTCAATCATCCAAGAACGCGAGAATTGGCCTTTGGTGGCGCCAATCAGGCCTGCGAGCGACTCGCCAATCGAGGCGCCGCAATCAACCATCTTTTCTCCGCTACCGAATTGCAGCAGGCCGGAGCGGAAGTACAACGTGGTGTAGGGGCGTTCGATTTCGTGGTAGTACTCGGGGTCACACGTCAGGTGGAAGTTGAGGACAGAGAACAGGGTTTGTGCCGAATAGGCATCGGAAAAGCGTTCTGCCAGGCGCTGAAACCTGGGAATGTTGCGCACGATCTCCCGTCCCCAATCGTCCACCCGGAAATCTACACGCCCCTGTAGACCGAAAGCGCGAACGGCCTGTTCAAAGTTGATATGAGCAATCCCGTGCTGCCTGCAGACCTGGTCAAAAAATCGCTTGGGTCCGTCATATCGGCAGGTGTTGAGGGCGATGATGTCGCCAGACTTGGTCAGTTCGATGAACCTGTCCGTCGAGATGATCGGAGTGCCGTAATACAGCGCACCGGAGTGATAGCGGAAGTCGTCCACCGAGGCGATCACATTGCAGTGCCGGTCCTGCTTCAGGTTCAGCAAGTGCGCGCCGAACCCCCCGGTTCCTAAAACGATCACCTTGACTTCGTCGCCAAATTTGGCAATGAGGTGGCGAACGTCCTCGGGAATACCGAACATCGGATCACCAGTCAGGCCTTCGGCGGCGACCTGAAACGTCTCTTCCGATGCCTGCGGGTCGATATTTAGTTTGAATTGGATAGCGGTTTGCATGATTGGTCCCCGGCTTAGGCTTCATAAACATGGATTGGAGTGTCGTAGCGGGCGTGGAAATAGGTCTTGGCCGGCACGTCCTCGCAGTAGACACGTGACCAGCCAAGTTCGCAGCTTCGCCCCACCTTGACGCCCCCACTCACGATGGCGCCGGTTCGCAGGATGCTATTGCTGCCGATCTCGACGCCCGCGCCGATTTGCACACCATGCTCTATCCAGCATGACGATTTAACGCGGCATGCGGGTCCCAGGTGCGTGCCGGCGTGGATGACGGTGTTGTAGTCGATCCTGCACCCGTGCCCAACGACAGCATTGGCACCCACGAATGCATTGAGACCAATGGCCGTGTCAGAGCCGATGGCTGCGCTCGGGTGGATGAAGGGTTCGAGCTTGAAGCCACGCTCCATCGCTGCCTGCATCAGTTCCATGCGCTTGAAGTTGCCGAAGCGGTCGTCGAAAGCCACGAACATGGCCCCGTCGGTCGGATTCAGTCGATCCAGCACGCCCAGATCGAATTCGTGTTCCGAGTCTTGTGGTACATCGATCCTGATGACCGTCTCGTCCTGACGCGCGTGCTTCCAGGCATGAAAGGCCAGATCGAGGTATTCGCTGCCGCCGATGATCCACCTAGATCTCATGTTCGGTCTCCATCAGCGCCGTGTACCAGCGCTCAACCAGGCGATTCATGGATTCATAGGCTCCCTGGGTGGGTAGCGGGGCGTCTGTATGCAGTGCCGCCTGCACCCGCTCCATGATGTCCACGTCTTCTCCCACTACCACCTTGCTGCCGTGCATCTGCGCAAGCAGCACTTGGCTGGAAGAACGGTAAGGCTGTTTCTTGCGTGCGCTAAACCAATAGATTTCCAGGTCGGTCCGGTCCGGTGCGACGGGGATGTGGTGTTCCAGAGTGAAGGAATAGCCCCCGTTGGCGCTGGCGATATGCAAATTCGGGAAGGCAAGCCAGTTAAAGTAGGCGTCCTGCTTGCCCCAGCGTTCCACTTTAGCGTGCCAGCCGAAATGCTTAAGGTTGGGGATGGTGGCTTCCGGGCCGCCGAAACTGAAGCGGCGCATCTCGCGCCTCAGCGCTACGGGCGACGTGTCCTGCAAGGCCTCCATGGACTCCTTGGCTTGTTCCTCGTTTACCTGGGGAGTGAAGTTGACGCTTTTGGCCAGGGTCTTGGGGTGGACAAAGCGCGGGTGGTTGGCGTCCCGCAGATTCTCGTAGGCCAGCTTCCAGTTGTACCGGCCATGCCATGTGGTCACCATGACCTCAGTGTCATAGGCGTTGGAACTACTTTCCAGCAAGGCGATGAAGTCTGCCGAAAACTGCTCCTCGATTGGCATGGGGTCTGGATCGAGGTTGACGAACAACAGGTTGCCGATGGCGCGCAGTGAGAATTCGCGCAGCTTCAAGTTGGCCTTTTCACTATTGTCCAGGTGGTAGATCGCATCGCAGTCCGGGATGTTCTTTACCCGGCCTTGTTCGTCGTAACTCCAGGCGTGGTAGGGGCACACCAAAGGCCGGCAACCGAGAGCAGCGGTTTGAATCAGTGCACTGCGGTGGAGGCAGACGTTCTCGAACGCACGGATTTGCCCGCGGAAGTTCTGGATCACCAGAGGAACACCCGCGATCTTGCGTGTGATAAAGCAATTGTGATCCTTCAGCAGCGTTTTGAGTCCTGCGAACAACCAGACCCTGCGGAAGATCTTGCGCTGTTCGCAGTCAAAGATTTCCTGCGACAAGTAATACTTGGGGTGCATCCTGGAGCGCATGGATCAGTCCATCTTGATGTTCTTGTGGAATACGATCTTGGCCGGATTGCCAAATACCGTGGCGCCCGCCGGCACATCCTTCAGCACGACCGCACCGGTGCCGACGACAGCGTGCTCACCTACCTTGACGCCAGGCACTAGGGTGGCACGTGGGTGCACGACTGCGAAATCGCCTATCTGCACACCGCCTCCCATGAAAACCTGTGCGCCCACATGAGCATAATTGCCAATGCGGACATCGTGTCCAATCACCGACCAAGTGAGCAGATTGGCAAAATCCCCGATCCACACATCGGGGCCAACGTGTACCTGGTTGCCGAGAAAGCAACCTGTGCCCAGACGCACGCGACGACTGAGGTGCGCCTCGGTGCAGATTGGGATGAACGCGGCCCCCTTTGCAAGCAGCGGTTGAATGTATTTATGCCGTTCCAATGGGTCGCCTTGCGCGCAGACAAAAGCCTCGTTGCCACGCGGCACGTATGTCAAAGGGTCACCGACGATGGGTACCCCGGTATCGAAGCCATCGAGAATATGCTCGCGGCTGTCCAGGAATCCGGTGACTTCCCATTCCTTGCGATGTGCAATATCACCTTGCATCTGCTCAAGAACCTCCCGGCCCCAGCCGCCCGCCCCGACGATGAGCACGGAATAGGTCATAGGACAGACCCACCGTCCATTACCAAACTGGTCCCGGTTACCCAGCGGCTGGCATCGGACAAGAGATAGATCGCAGCGTTCGCTACGTCCTCTGAGGTGCCCAAACCGAGCGGGTGGCGTTTTCGCTGTGCTTCCAGATGGGTTGCGTCCCAAATGGGCGTTATGACTGCAGAGGGAGACATGCCATTGACCCGGATCTTGCGTTTGGCCTGCTCCATGGACAGGCAGCGAATGATGCCGAGCAGGGCTGACTTCATGGCCGAATACGGTCCTACCCCGGGTGTGCCGATATGGGCCGCAGTGGAAAGCATGAAGACGATGGAACTTTGAGGCGCAAGAGCGTTGGCCTGCAACAGCCGCTGGGTGAGCATGACAGGGGCCAGGAAATTGACCGCATAGACATCGGTCATGAGCTTCTCGGTCAACTGCCTGATAGGGCTCAAGCGCTGCCTGCCAGCGCAGTGGACCAAGCCATCTAGGCTGGAAATGCCCTGTACTAGTCGTTCACGGCCTTCGGCTTCGGTCAGGTCGGCCAGCACTTGAAGGTGGCCTTGGCCATTCAACAAGTTGTAGGTTTCCTGCAGGCGTTCTGCATCCCGCCCGGTGATGACCAGGCGCGCCCCACGCCGCGCGCAGGAAACAGCGATTTGCCTGCCGATGCCTGATGAAGCGCCTGTGACCAAAATGGTCTTGCCATCCAGTGAAAAAGCGCGTTGCGCCGCGTTGGTCATGCGTAGATGTCCATCGGTACAGAAAAACCGCCATCAAGAATGAAGTGGTTGCGCGTGATCCAGCGGCTGGCATCGGAAAGATAGAACACTGCTGCATAAGCCACGTCTTCCGGCTCGCCCATGCCAAGTGGCGTCAATTCAAACAGGCTGTCCATATTGCCGCCGCTTCCCTGCAACCCATCCAACAAGGGAGTGCGTACATAACCCGGTGCAATGCAGTTGGCGCGCATACCTTGCTTTGCTACTTCCATGCCAAGCGAGCGCATCATGCCCAGCAGGGCGCTTTTGCTGGCAGCGTATGCGCTGCTTGCCAGTGGGCCGATATGCGAGGCAATTGAGGCAATGAATAGCAGGGATCCGCCCGGCGCGATCTGCTTCTTCGCCAATAGGCCTCGCGTCAGTAGCATGGGTGCGTAGGTGTTGCTTGCAAATGTCTCGTCAAGGTGCGCTTGACCGATCATTCGAAAGGGGGTCAGCTTGGACATGCCAGCTGCGTGCGCCAGGCCGTTGATGACACCGCTCGCAGCCACCACGTGGTCAATACCCTCCTGTACCGCCAAGTCCGCCACCACTTGCGTGTGGCCTTGGCCGTCCAGTTGGTCGAATGTGGCTTGCAAGCGCTCGGTGTTGCGTCCGGTGATGACAACGCTCGCTCCCATCTGGGAGCAAGTGATTGCAATTTGACGACCAATACCCGATGAAGCACCAGTCACCAGGACGCGCTTGCCTTCTAGGGAAAACGGATCACGCTCGGCGTTCATGCTTCGATCAGTGCCGGAAAAGCCGCGTTTTCGACGTCCACGATCGCCGTGCCCCACGACAAGCCGATACCGAAGCCGGCAAGCAACAGTCGGTGCCTGGCATTGATCAGCGTATCGTTCAGGCGGACGGTCATGGTGACGGGCAGGGAGGCGCCACTGGTATTGCCGAAGTCTCGCAAGGTTGACGGAACTTTCTCCGTCGGCAGCGCCAACTTCTTGCGGATGGTTTCGTTGATCATCTTGTTGGCCTGATGGAAAACGAAAAAATCAACGCTGTCCTTATCAACACCAGAATACTCAAGCAATCTTTCCACCGCTGGAGGTACTCGCTGGGTCGAGAAACTCAATACGGCAGGGCCATCCAGAATGAGTTCACCCGGCCAATGCAGCACACCGTTCTCGTCACGTGTAGGAGAGATATGTTGGGGGCCGTAAGGCTCACGATGTCCGCCTATGGGCAACATGATGGCTCGGTAGCCGCTACCGTCGCTGTTCAAATCGAAATGCATGGGTGGTGCATTCTTGTCGAACTCCAGCGCCGTGGCGGTGCCCGCGTCGGAGAACAATGGGTCCAGAAGCGTGGCCGAGCGGTCGCCGACCAGCAGAAGCGCCTTTTTGATGGTGCCCGCTGCAATCATGCTTCCCACCAGGTGTAGGCCAAAGGGATAGCCGGAACAGCCGAGATTGACATCAAAGGCGATAGCGGTCTGTGGCAATTGCAGCCGGTGCTGCATGATGATGGCCGTGGCCGGGATGGGGTAGTCGGGTGATTGCGTCACGACAATCAGTGCATCGATTTCTTCCTTATCCCATTGCAGCTCTGCAAGCAGCTTTTCCGCAGAGATGAGCGCCAAATCGGAAAATGTCTGCCAGCTTGGGCAAATGCGACGAAACTCGATGCCGATGTTACGCACCAGACGCTCGCGTTCTGAGCGCATCTTCGGCGGGCAATCGGTCAGGTTGGAAATGATCCGCTTGGGCACGCAACTCGCCATGCCCGCAAAACGGACATTGCTAAGAGTGGACAGTCCCATGGCTTTACCCCAGCAGTTTGTGAAGATCGTTCAAGGTGGCGCAGTTCTTGAGATCTTCGCCGGTAATGACCTTTCCGTAATCCACGTCGAACATGACGATTACCCCCAACGCGGAGAGCGAATCCCACTCAGGCAAGTCGGCCAGTGCGGTGTCCATGGTGACCTCCACCGGTTCCTGGAAGTCGGTGGCGGAGAGGAAGTTCTCGATAAATGTTGCCTGGGTCATGCGAGCTCGCCTGGTTGCCTGTTGAAGAGATGGGAGTCTGGAATGCAGCTGCAGCGTGTTGCGATCATGTTGCCTGTGCGCCGGCGATCAGATCGGCAATGGTATCGACCTGGTCGCGGGTCAGGCCAGGAAAGATTGGCAGGCACAATACCTGTGCGGCCACCGAGCGCGCGACCGGCAGCCATGCCGGCGCCGAGGAGGGCAGGGCGCGATACATCGGGAAATCGCTGATCAACGGATAGAAGTACCGCCGCACCAGGATGCCGTGCTCGCGCATCACTTGGTACAGCGCATCGCGCGCCAGTGGGTAGTCGTCCTGCACCAGAATCGGAAAGTACGCGTAGTTGGCGCTGGCGTGATCGGGCCGTGCCACGCAGCGCACGCCGCGAACATCGCTCAGGCGCTGCCGATACTGCGCATCGATGGCGCTGCGCTGGGCGATGGCCTCATCGATGTGCTTGAGCTGCAGCAGACCAAACGCTGCGCTGATCTCGTTCATCTTGCCGTTGATGCCCGGTGCCACCACCGTGGTTTCGTCGACGAAGCCGAAGTTCTTCAGATGCCCGATGCGCTGATAGGTCCTTTCGTCGGGACAGACAATCGCGCCGCCCTCGAAGGTGTTGAAGACCTTGGTCGCATGGAAGCTCAATACGCTCAGGTCGCCGTGGCGCAGGATCGAGCCGCCGTCATCGCGCACCCCGAAGGCATGCGCCGCGTCGTAGATCACCTTGAGGTTGTAGATATCGGCGATGCGGGTGATTGCGCTGGTATCGCAGGCGGTGCCATAGCAGTGCACCGGCATGATCGCGGTGGTCTGCGGGGTGATGGCCGCTTCGATCTTCGAAGGGTCCATGTTGAGCGTCACCGGATCGATGTCCACGAACACCGGGGTGATGCTTTTCCACAGCAGCGAATGCGCGGTAGCCACGAACGAGTAGGGCGTAGTGATCACTTCGCCGGTGATGCGCAGCGCCTGCAGGGCGGTGATCAACGCGGTGGTGCCATTGGTCAGCAGTGCAAGGTGCGGAACGCCCAGGTAATCGCACAACGCCTGCTCCAACGCCCGGTGCATCTCGCCACCGTTGCTGACGATGCGGCTGGTCCAGATCCGTTCCAGATAGGGCAGGAACTCTTCCAGCGGCGGCAGCAGCGGACTGGTGACGGGAATGGGCATCAATGCCTCGCTGGTGCGGGTGGATGTCGGGATTCCGCCGCAGCCGGCAGCTGCGAACGGAGTGATCCTGCTGAAGCAAGCGCTATGCCAGCGAGCGGAACCCGAGCGTGTGCTGGCTCAGTTGGCCAGCTCGGTCTGCTCGCGATCGATGCCGTACTTGCGCAGCTTCTCCACCAACGTGGTGCGGCGCAGGCCCAGCAGCTGAGCGGCATGCGCCACCACGCCCTGCGTGCGTTCCAATGCTTCGTTGATCAACGCCAACTCGATATTGGCCATATGCCCGCGCAAATCGATGCCATCGTCCGGCAGGCTGGACGTGGCGGCCGGTTCGGCATCGGCGGTCTTCGGTTGCAGCGTCACCACATTGCTCGGCAGGGCGCTGACTTCGACCGGTGCGGCCACCAACGCCGGCTCCGGCGGCAACTCGACCGGACTGGACGAGGCGAAATCGCCGCGATAACGCGCCGGCAGATCCTGCACCCGCACCAGCCCGCCGGGATGCAGCACCGCCAGGCGCTCGACCAGATTGGTCAGTTCGCGCACATTGCCCGGCCAATCGTAACTGCGCAGCGCCTGCAGGGCCTCGTCGGCAAAGCGCACTTCGCCGCGACCGGTGCGTGCCAGCTGGCCCGCAATGGTCTGTACCAGCATGGCCAGATCGTCCACGCGCTCGCGCAGTGCCGGCATTTCGATCGGAAACACATTCAGGCGATAGAACAGGTCCTCGCGGAACTGGCCATCGCTGATGCGCGATTCCAGATTGCGGTGGGTCGCGGCGATCACGCGCACGTTGCAGCGGATGGTCTGCCCGCCGCCAACGCGCTCGAAGCTGCGCTCCTGCAGCACGCGCAGCAGCTTGACCTGCATCGGCAGGCTCATGTCGCCAATCTCGTCCAGCAGCAGCGTGCCGCCCTCGGCCATCTCGAAGCGACCCTTGCGGGTGGTCAGCGCGCCGGTGAAGGCGCCTTTTTCGTGCCCGAACAGTTCGCTTTCCAGCAGATCCGGCGGGATCGCGCCGCAATTGATTGCGACGAACGGCCCGTCGCGCCGCGGCGAATGCTGGTGGATGGCGCGCGCCACGACTTCCTTGCCGGTGCCGGATTCGCCCAGCACCAGCACGGTGGTGTCGAACGCGGCCACCTGGTCGATCAGCCGGCGCAGGCGGGTCACTGCCTCGCTGTTGCCGGTCGGGCCGGAGTCCTGCTGCACACCGGCCTGGTGCTCGGCGTCCAGCCGCTTGAGGCTGGCACGGCGCAGCAACGCTTCCAGCTGCGCATGCCGCAGGGGAGTGTCCAACGCCCACACATTGGCTTCGTGCAGGCCGTGGGATTGCGCAAACGCGCTCGGGCTGCCCTCCATCAGCAGTACCGGTGGCGGCAGCTTGGCATCGGCCAGCCAGTCGAAGAATTTGTCGGCCTGTGCGGCGTCCTGCGCCGAGCCCACCATCACCGCCATCCACTCATCGTGGCGGTGACGGCCAGGATTGATGTCGGCGCCGTCGGTGACCCAGCGGGGATTGAAGTCCATGAACTCGAGTAGCGACACGGTGCGCTCGGCGCGCACGGCGTCACTGTCGATCAACAGAATGCGGGACTCACTCATTCCTGGCTCCTTCCGTCAGGCCCTCCAGGATTGGCATGACTTCCTGGATATAGGACAGCTTGCTGACAAAATTGTCAGCACCCGCGCGAAGAGCGTGTTCACGATGCTCGGCATCATCGAAGTGGCTCGCGATGACAATATACGGCGGATCGTCCTGCGTCTTGATCAGACGCGTGGCCTGCAGCCCGCCCATCTCCGGCATGGCCAGGTCCATCAGCACGACATTGGGGCGCAGCGACTCAGAGCGCTCGATCGCTTCCAGCCCATTGGCGGCACTGCCCACGATATTGAGCCAATCGACCTTGCGAAAATGACGCATCGCAGCGTTGATGAAGCCCTCGTGGTCGTCGACCAGCAGCACGGTGAGTTTGCTCATAGTAGTCCTTATCCTGCCCGGGCAAGCAGCGGTTTAGTGGTGCGGCGGCGCTCGCGTGCCGGTGCGATATCAAGTTGTTCGCGGTACTTGGCCACGGTGCGGCGCGCAATGTTAACGCCTTGCCGCGACAGCAATCCGGCAATCGCCTCGTCGGCCAGCGGCCGGCCGGCCGGCTCGCTTTCGATCAAGCGGCGCACCATCGCCTTGACGGCCTGGCCGGAGACGCTGGCGCCTTCCAGCCGCACGGCGAAGAAGTGCTTGAGCTCGAAGGTGCCGCGTGGAGTCTGGATGTATTTGCCGGTGGTGATGCGCGAAATGGTCGATTCGTGCATGCCGATCTCGTCGGCGATTTCCTTCAGCGTCAGCGGTGCCATCGCTTCTTCGCCACGCGCCAGGAAGGCGGCCTGGCGTTCGACGATGGCACGCGTGGCGCGCAGCAGGGTCTCATAGCGCATCGACAGCCCGCGGGTCAGCCAGCGCGCTTCCTGCAGCATGTCGCGCAACGGCTGCGCGGTCTCGCCGGCGTCGGCCAGCGCGCGTTCGTGCACCGGATTGATGCTGACGCGATGAGTGGTGGCCGGGTTGAGTGCGACGCGCCAGCTGTCGTCGGCGTGCCAGGCGAGCACATCCGGAATCACGCTGGCATTGCTTTCCTGCAGCAGGTCGTCGCCGGGGCGAGGTTGCAGCGACAGGATCAGCCGCACCGCTTCGCGGGCATCGTCCACTTCGGCATCGTGTGCGCGTGCCAGCACCGTGTAGTCGTGCGCGGCCAGCAGCTCCAGATCGCCGTCGAGGATGCGCGCAGCCAGGTGGCGTGCCGGCACGCGGCCGGGCAGGGCGCTCAACTGGGCCTGCAGACACTCGCGCAGGTCGCAGGCGGCCAGACCGGCCGGGTCGCCGTGCAGCAACCGCTGCCGGATCGCTTCCACCGCCTGCACGGTCATGCCCAGACGGGTGGCGCCCAGCTTTTGCAGCGTCGACAGCGCTTCGGTCAGATAACCGGCGTCGTCGGTCTGCTCCAGCCAGAACGCAGCGGCCCCCAATGCCGCCTCGTCCAGGTCCAGCGCCAGCTCGCGCAGGATGCGCACATGCGGGTCGGTCGACTCGCCGGCGGCCACGCGCTGCATGCGATCGTCGTCCCCATCGTTCCAACTGCCGCCCTGCACGTCCCACATCGTGCTTTCCGGCAGTTCGTCGAACGCGGCGATATCGCTGGCGCCATCGTTGTCGGTGGCGGCCTGATCCCCGTTATCGGCCAGCTCTTCCAACTCCAGCAACGGATTGGTTTCCAGGGCACGACGGATTTCCAGTTCTAATTGCATGCCGTCCAATTGCAACAGACGGATCGACTGCAGCAACTGCGGGGTGAGGTGCAGTTGCTGGCCAAGCTGGGCGGAAATGGTCGTCTTCATGGAAGCGCTTCCGATGGGCGCTGCACGCAGCAGCGATGGAATGCATCTTGCAGGACAACGCGACGGGTTTCTAATCAGGGAGTCAGGTGAGGTGACTCATGATTTTCCCGACAGTTTGTCAGGAACTTCCTGACGTTGCAGGCGGGCTCAAGCGTGCCCGCCGGAATCCCGTCACTGTTTTCAGCGTCGCTGGCCCACGCGTGCCCGGATAGCGCGTCAGACCAACTCGTTGTGATGTTTGGCGGCCAGCAGCACCAGATCGTTGGCGCGACGGCATCCGAGCGATTCCATCATGCGGGCGCGGTGGGTTTCCACGGTCTTGACGCTGATGCCCAAATCGGCGGCGATTTCCTTGTTGCTCTGGCCGCGGCCGATTTCGCGCAGGATCTCGCGCTGACGCGGCGAAAGCGCGGCAATGCCGACCGGCTTTTCGCGGCCCAGCATCGGCGCGATCATCTTGGACGAGATCTGCGGGCTCAGGAACACCTGCCCGGCGGCGGCGGCGCGCAACGCCAATTCCAGTTCCAGTGGTGCGGCGTCCTTGACCACGAAGCCGACCGCGCCGCGATCGAGCGCATCGCGCACATGCACCGGGTCGTCGTGCATCGACATCATCACCACGTGCGTGCGCGGCGCGGCGCGCAGCACGTCGGTCATGGCATCCAGGCCGCTGCGGCCGGGCAAAGACAGGTCCATCAGCACCAGGTCGGGCCGGTGCAGGGACGTCATGTCCAGGGCTTGTTGCGCATTGCTGGCTTCGCCCACGACATCGATGCCGGCGAAGGTTTGCAGCAGCCTGGACAGGCCGGCACGGACAAGGGTGTGATCGTCGACGATGATGACTCGCACGGCGCAGAAGAGACCTTTTCAGTAAAGGGCACCTTAGCTGACCCGGCGCCCGGCGCCAACTATCGGATCAACGCTGGCGGCGGGCGTCGGCGATCTGACGGCGGTGCAAGCGAAACAGGTGGCGTTCCAGCGCATCCTGCAGGCCGGGCGCGAGCGGGGCAAACTGCAGCCACAGCCAGACATCGTGGCCATCGCTCGCGTTCGCCAGCACGGTGGCAGGAAGCTGTACAAGTTCAGGAAGCCAGTCGGACGGCTGCAGGCAAACGGCGCCGGTTGTGCCGGGCGGGTGACTGGTTGCGCAACTCAGGCGGATCCCGCGCACCGACCAGTGCACCATTCCCTGGCTCAGGCCGCTGTCGCCCTGGCGCACCAGGCGGCCGATCAGCGCCAGCATCAAATCCAGTTTGGCGTCCATGCGCTGCACCAGCAGCGGCAGTTCGCCGCGGTCCTCGCTGGTTTCTTCGCTACGCAGGTCTTCGACCTGGCCAAGACTGCGCAACAGGGTTTCAGCGGCGCTGTGCGCGCCCGCATCGCTCCCGGCGCGGAAGCCGGCCGGCAACTGCAATTGGCAACTGAGCGTGTCGGCAAACAGCTCGGCATCGGCCGATGGCGCGAGTGTGCCGAGCGCGCTCATCAGATCCGTCCGACCCGCGCGTAGGCGCGGCTGGCCGACGATGAGGTGCGCTGTGCGCGGATCAGTTCCAGCAGCTTGCGCTGCCGCTCGCGCATCATCCGCATCAAGTCCTGATGCATGGTGAGCAAGGCCTGCAGCGCGTCGCGGTCCTGCTGGATGTCCACCTGCTGCGCGTATTCGCGCAGGTGCAGGTCGTGGTTGTCCAGCATCTGCGGCATCGCCTCGAACTCCTCTTGCGCCATGGCCAGGCGGAGGTCGGCGATTTCTGCTTGAAGGCTTTGCACGCTATGCATGGCAGGACTCACGAAACGGCGGAAAGGCCGCGTTGTTCGAGGGGGATGGAGTTCCACGCCGAGTCGATTTCGCTGAGCAACCCCAGCGCTTCGGTCAACGCGGTCTCGTCGTTGTGCAGGTTGGCCGCGGTCAGCCGCTGCATCACGTAGTCGTACAGGGCCGAGAGGTTACCAGCGATCTCGCCACCGGCTTCGTGATCGAGCGAGCCGTTCAAGTGACCGACGATCGCGCAAGCCTCGCCGATGGCCTTGCCCTTGCGCGCCTGGTCGCCCTGCGCCAGGCAGGCCTGGGCCAGACGGATGCGTTGGCAAGCACCGGCAAACAGCAGCGAAACCAGCTTGTGCGGATCGGCTTCGGTCACGCTGGTGGACACGCCGACCTTGCGATATTGCTCGGCATACTGACGATTGGAACCGTACATGGATGACTCCTCAATGGGCTGACCTTCGCTGGTCCCGGAGCGCTGCGCTCCTGCGACGACGCTCCTGCCGGAAGGCAAGGCCGAAATCACGATAGGCCTTACTTGTATCGGCAATACCCTGACAGGACTTGAGGATCGTCATCACGGAAATCAGCTTGTCAGCAGGCTGCTGAGCGAGCTGGTGCTGCTCTGCAACTGGCTGATCATGGTTTCCATTGCGGTGAATTGGGCGGTGTAGCGGTCGCTGAGTTTTTCCATGCGCGCATCGAGATCGTCCAGCTCCGACTCATAGCCCTTGATGGTCTTGTTCAAGCTGTCCGAGCGTAGGGTCAGCGTGCCGTTGGTGACATTGACGTTGCTGTCCAGCACTTTGCTCAGCGTGCCGCTGAACTTGCTGTCCTTGCCGAACACCTCGGCCGCGGCGCCACCGTCCGACGCGATGGCGGTGTCGAACTTGGCGCCGTCGAAACTCATCACGCCATCCTTGTCGATGGTCAGGCCCAAGGCCTTGAGTTCGTTGACGTTGCCGCTGACCTGGCCGCGCAGCTGCTGCTGCAGATTGCGCACCAGCGAATCGCCGGTCAGCGCCGAGGCGGTCTTGGTGGTGGCGTCATAACTGCTGCTCTTGGCCAGCAGCGTGTTGGCGGTGTTGTAGGCCGCGGCGAACGCGGTGAGGTTGCCCTTGAGGCCGCTGGTGTCGGCGGCCACGCCCAGATTGAACTTGGTGCCTTCAGCGGCCTTGGTCAGGGTGAGCACCACGCCGGGCACGATGTCGCTGACGGTGTTGGAGCTGGACGTGCGCTCGAAACCGTCCACGCGTACCAGCGCGTCGGCGGCAGCGACGGTCTGGTTCAGCCCGCCGGTGACGCCGGGGCCGTAGGTCAGGCTGCTCAGGCTGGGGTCGCTGGCGCTGATGGTCAGGGCACCCTTGGTACCGGAGTCGACCGCATTGAAGACCAGGTGCTGGCCATCGTTGGCGGTGACCACGCTGGCGGTCACGCCCTTGCCGCCGGCGGCCTTGTTGATGGCTGCAGCGATGTCGGTGAGCTTGTCGGTGCCGCTGATGTCCACGGTGACGCTCTGATCGCCATAGCCGATCGTCAGCGTGCCGCTACCCACGGTGGCATCGGCAGCGAATGCACCGGAGGCCAGTTTCTGCGAGGTCGCCAGCGAGACCACTTCCACCGAATAGTTGCCCGGCGCCGCCGAACTGGTGGTGGTAGCGGTGAAGCCGGCATCGGTCGGCACCGTGGCCTTGTAGGCGTTGGTGTCGGCGCTGCTGATCACCTTGTCCAGCGCAGACTTGAGCGTGGTCATGCTGCTCTTGATCTGGCTGATCGCCGACAACTGCGTGGTCGCGGCGGTGCCGGCCTTGTTGATGCGTGCCTGCTCGGGGTCTTTCTGCCGGGACACCAGGGTGGACACCACGGTAGGGATGTCCAATCCGGAGCCAGAAGTGCTGATCACCGATGCCATGTTGCATTCCTCGTCTGGGCGCCCGAAACAGACGGACGCATGGGATTACGTGACGGGTATCGGCCGCATCCGCGAGGACTTTAGCGGCGGCGAGGGGTCACGCGCACGACGGCTATAGATGCAAGTTCCATGCCCGTGGTGGCCGGCGGCGCGCGTCAACAAACCGTCCATGGCGGGCGTGGACGGGCTGCGGCCACAAAAAAAGCCCCTCCGAAGAGGGGCTTTGGACGTGCTGCGGAGCGCTGCCGCGTTGCGGCGGCAGGTCACTGCCAGTTACTGCAGCAGGCTCAGCACGTTCTGCGGAACCGACTTGGCCTGGGCCAGCATCGCGGTACCGGCCTGCTGCAGGATCTGCGTGCGGGTCAGTTCGGCGGTTTCCTTGGCGTAGTCGGTGTCGCGGATACGGCTACGCGAGGCCGACAGGTTTTCCGAGGTTGCGCTCAGGTTGGCGATGGTGGAGGTGAAGCGGTTCTGCACCGCACCCATGTCGGCGCGCGAGGAGTTGACCGCGGTCAGCGCCTTGTCGACGATTTCCAGGGCCTTCTGCGAGCCGGAGAACGTGGAGATATCCAGGCTGCTCAGGGTCGAAGCGGTGGAGCCGGAAGCGGCCGAAGCGGTGGTGATGCCGGCGCCGACGGTGATGCCAGCGGCGCTGGAGGTGCCAGCCGACAGCGAGGTGAAGTCCTGGCCAGCCTTCAGCGATTCGATCTGCAGCGAACCGTCGCTCTTGATCGAGGCGTACATGCCGGTCTGGTCGAGCTTGTCGTTGATCGCCGAGGCGACCTTCTTGTTGACGTCGGCAGCGGTGTCGCCGGCGCCGATCTTGACGTCGGCAATGGTGACGCTCTTGGCCGAGCCGCTGGCGTCCTTGAACGACAGGCTGATGCCGCTGACCGAACCAGAAGCGGTGGCGGTGCCGGTGACGCCGGCGCCGGAGACGGCGGCAGCGAAGTTGGCCTTGCCCAGCGAATCGACGTTGGCGTCGACGATGCTGTTGATGCCGATGGTCTGGCCGGCGTCGGCGCCGACCTGGAACAGCGCGCCGGAGAACGAGCCGTCCAGCAGCTTGGTGCCGTTGAAGTTGGTCTGGTTGGCAACGCGGTCGATTTCCGCGGTCAGCTGCTTGACTTCCGAGTTCAGCGCGTCACGGTCGGTGGACGAGTTGGTGGCGTTGGACGACTGCACCGACAGCTCGCGGATACGCTGCAGGTTGCTGCCGATTTCCACCATCGCGCCTTCGGCGGTCTGGGCCAGCGAGATACCGTCGTTGGCGTTGCGCGAGGCAACGTCCAGGCCGCGGATCTGCGTGGTGAAACGCTCGGAGATCGCCAGACCTGCGGCGTCGTCCTTGGCGCTGTTGATGCGCAGACCAGACGACAGACGCTGGATGCTCGTCGACATGCTGGCGCTGCTGGTGTTGAGGTTCCGCTGAGCGTTCAGCGACATTACGTTGGTGTTGATTACCTGTGCCATTTTGATTTCTCCTAAGCGATTTTTCCGGCAAGGGGGACTTGCCTGGAGCCTCCGCAGGGGGGCCATCAAGTTGGCCGTTGCCGCTGCTGAGATGAATAACGGCGTTGCGTCGGGAACCTTTAGCGAAATTCAGTATTTTTTACTGTCTTTCTGCGTCGGGACGAAATACGTAAGCGTTGTGTATCAAGGGGTTTGGTTTATTCGGCAGCACCCCGCCAATCTTTAGCGTTGGTATAACTCTTCGAAAAATAAACTCCGTCCGCCTGCGCAAGCGCTGACGCGCAGGAGCGAAGAAAACCCAGGTTTTCTGCGGCAAAATCAGCGGATGATGTTGAACAACGACGAGGACTGCATCTGCTGAAAAATCGTTTGAGCGGCCTGCAACGAGGCCTTCTCGAGTTGGTACTGCCCAATCGCCGAGGCGTAATCCAGGTCGCGGATCGACGACAGGCTGGTCTTGAGCGTGACTTCGTTGGATTCAAGCAATGAGTTGGCATTGTCGATGGCCGACAACTGCGCGCCGCCGGAGGCGCGCGCATCGATCATCTTCGAAGACGCCTGGGTGATGTCGCGCATGGACGACTGCAGCGTGTTGATCATCGCAGCCTTCTGCGGCGCGGTCAGCGTATCGGAGTTGAGCGCGCCGACCAGGTCATCGATGGTGGAGAACACATCCTTGGTGCCGGAGGCGCCAATCTGGAAACTGTCGCCCACCGCCGGGGCGCCGCTGATGCGCATGCGCACGCCGGCGGCGTTGATGTCTTCGCCCTCCTTGTAGGTGCCGGTGCCGACCACCGTATTGGTGCTGTCGCGCACTTCATAGGTGTCGGCGGCGGTGAACTGCACGCTGTAACTTCCACCGTTCCAGCTGCCGGTGCTCGCGTCGCGGCTGAAATCCAGCAGCAAGCCGGTCCCCGTGTTGGCGGCGTTGGCGTGCGCATCCACGGTGCCGTCGCCGGTGCGGATGCGCATGAAGATTTCGCTGCCGGGCAGGGTGTCGCTGACGAAGGTGTCCGGCGCCACTTCGACCTGCTTCTGGGTCTGGTCGCCGTTGTAGGTGACGCTGCCATTGCTCTTGATGAAAGGCGCACTGCCATCGGCGGTGCCGCCGAACAGGTAGCGTCCGGTGCCGTCGGTGCTGTTGGCCAGGCTCACCATGCTCTCGCGCAGCGCGGTCAGTTCCGAGGCGATCGCCTTGCGGTCATCGGGGCTGAGCGAAGAATTGCTGGCCTGCACCGCCAATTCGGTGACGCGCGCCATTTTGTCGCCGGCTTGCGAGAGCGCGTTTTCCTGCAGCCCGAGCCGGTTCTGCACGTTGTTGGCGTTTTCGCCGAAGCGCGTGATCGCCGCCAGGGCACGGTCCAGGCCGACCGCCGTGCCTGCAGCCACCGGGTCGTCCTTGGCGGTGACCAGGCGCTGCCCACTGGAGAGCTGCGATTCGAGCTGGTTCAGCCGCGACTGCTTGGCGCCCATCGAGGCGACCGACTGGCTGTACATCATGCTGGTGGAGATACGGTCGGTCATCAGCGTACGGCACCCAGGATGGCTTGGAAGACGGTGTCGGCGGTAGAGATCATCTGTGCGGCGGCCTGGTAGGCCTGTTGCAGCTTCAGCATGTTGGCGGCTTCCTCATCGAGGTTGACGCCGGAAATCGAGTCGCGGCTGGCCTGCGCCTGGTCGTTGATGACCTTCTGCGCATCGGCCGAATAGCTGGCCGCACGCGCGGCCGAACCCACCGAGGTGGTCAGGCCGGAGAGCGCGCCATTGAGGGTGACCGTGCCGCCGCTGAGCGCCTTGGCATCGTCGATGTTGGCCAGCAATTTGGCATTGCCGTTGTCGCTGGAGCCTGCGCCCATCGGGCCGACGCCGAAGGTGTCGCCGGCCTTGGGCGCGCCGTCCAGCGCGAAGCTCCAGCCGTTGGCGCTGATGGTCTGGCCGGCGGTGTAGGCGAACGGGCCGGCGCCATCGATGGTGTACTGGTTGGCGTCGATGAACTCGATCGACGAGGGGGTCAGCAGCGCGGGATTCTGCGCATTGGTGACCTTGACGTCGCTGATCTTGCCAGTGCCCAGGTTGGCGACCGTGGCGGTGGCCTTGACCGGGGTGGCGGCGGCAATCCGCGAGGGATCGGTAATGGCCACCGACAGGCTGCCGGCCAGCCCGGCGGTGGGCTGCAGCAGGAACTTGTCGCCGCTGGCCGGCGTGCCGCCCACCACCATGCTGACGCCATTGAGCACCAGCGGGTCGGCGGCGGTGCCGGTACCGGTCATCGGCACGGCAGAGCCGGTACTGGCGTTGATGGCTTTCCAGGTGGTGCCGTCGAAGCTGAGCGTGACGTTCTGGCCGTCAACGGCACTCACGTTGCTGAAACTGGCGCTCAGCGATGCGCTGCCGGTATTGCTCGGATTGGCGGCAACGGTAGGCGAACCGATATTGAAGAAGTTGCCGCCCATCGCGCCATACAAGTCCATCCCCCGGCTGTGGCCGGCATTGAAGGTGCTGGCCATGCCCACGGCCAGGCGGCCGAGTTCGGCCTGGGTCGGCTCGAGCACGCTGCTGCGAAATTCCAGCAGACCGCCGATCTGGCCGCCCAGCGAACTGGCGCTGAGGCTGACGTTCTGGCCTTGGGTCTGCATCGCCACCTGCAGCTTGGTCGGCTGATACGGGTCGGCAACGGTGACGAGTTTGGAAGAGGTGGTACCGACCACCAGCGGCTGACCGCCGGCGGTGAAAACATTCATGAAGCCGCCGTCCTGGATCACCGCCGTGCCGCCGGTAAAACCGACCAGCTTGCTCACCAGCGCGTCGCGCTGATCCAGCATGTCCGGCGCTGCCGCCTGGGCACTGCTGCCGATGGTGCCGTTGAGCTTGGCGATCTGCTGCGTCAAGCGGTTGACTTCGTCCACCGAGGAGGTCAACCCGCTGTTGACTTCGTTGCTCAGGCTGTCCATCTGCCCGTTGAGCTGCTTGAAGCGCGTCGCCAGCGAATTGCCGCTGTCGAGCATGCTCTGGCGCTCGGCGGTGGAGGAGGCGTTGGACGACACCGCGCTGGTGGAATCGAAGAAATTCGACCACAGCCCGGCCACGTTGGTGGCGGTGTTGGAGTACAGCGCGTCGACGCGGTTGGACAGCGAGGACAGCTGCTGCAGGCGCGAGAGTTCGCCGCCGCTGTCGAGCAGGCGCGAGATGGCCAGCTGGTCGGCGACCCGGCCCACATCGGTGATCTTGGCGCCATTGCCCACGAACGCGTAGCCCATGTCGGTGGGCGTGCGCGTTGCAAATTCCACACGTTGGCGGCTATAGCCTTCGGTATTGATGTTGGCGACGTTATGGCTAACGGTCGACAACGCCCGTTGGAAGGCGATGAGCGCGCTGGTCCCGGTGGACATGATGGACATGAGCGTTTACCTCAGCGACGGATGGTGCCGAGCCCGACCGGCTCGGCGGTACTGGCATAGCGGTTGGACAGATCGGCCGCCGCGTTGCCGATGGCGGCCACCGCACGGTCGATGGTCGGGCCGTTGGCGATCGCCGCGATCTTGGCCGCATAGCCCGGATCGGTGGCGTATCCGGCTTGTTGCAAGCCGCGTGCAAAACCCTTGATATCGGTGCCGGCCTGCAGCGCGGGCTGGTAACGGCTGTTGTTCTTCAGCAGCCGCACGTAGTCGGCAAAGCTCTCCTCGGCCGAGCCATAGGCGCGGAAATCGGCGGTTTCGGTGGTTTTGACGCCGTTGACGTATTCGTGGGTGCCGGTGGTGACCTTGTCGCCGCTCCAGCCGGTAGCCTTGATGCCGAACAGGTTGTTAGAGTCGCCACCGTTGCCTATGCCGCGACGGCCCCAACCGGTTTCCAATGCGGCCTGGGCCACCAGCGCGCGCGGGTCCACACCCAGTTCGCGCGCAGCCTTTTGCGCATGCGTCCAGATCTTGGCGACAAAGCCTTCCGGGGTGCGCTCGCCCAGGCTGGCAGCGGCGCTGCTGGCGGCGCTCGCATTGACCGCGGCATTGGCATCGGCTGCATCGCTGGCGGCCACATCGGCCCAACGATCGTTGGCCGACGGCCAGCTCAGTGCTGCAGCATCGTCGCTGCCGGCTTCGCCAGCGCCGGTACGCCCGGCAATCAGATCCAGCACCTGGCTCATGCCGATGCCGCTCAAGTTGCCTGCGCCCAGGGCCGCCTTCGCCACGCTGCTGGTCGTGATGCCGGTGGCCGCGCCGTCGCGGGCGGGCAGCGGCAACGAGGCGTCGCGCTTGCCGGCAACCAGGGCGTACGCCTTGGCCGCTTCGGCAGTGTTCAACGAGGTGTTCAAGGCCGGGCCGCCCGTGTCGCCACTGAGCTGCTTGGAGATCATCGCCGACAGTCCCAGCCCCTTGCCGTCGGTCAACGCCTTGGCCATCTGCTGGTCGTACATTTCGCGGAACATCTGGTTTTGGCCCGGAAACATCGGGTCGCCGGAGCTCGCATCGCGCATGCTCTTGACCAGCATCTGCGCGAACTGACCTTCGAGCTGACGGGAGACCTTGTCGATCTTTGCCGGATCGGCCTTGGTGCTCGGGTTGAGATCAATGGGCGAGGCTGCGATACGCATGTCAGATCACCTCTAGCTCCGCCGTCAGCGCACCGGCTTGCTTGAGCGCTTCCAGGATGGCCACCAGGTCGCCGGGCGCGGCGCCCACTTCGTTCACTGCGCGTACGATCTGATCGAGCGTGGTGCCGCCTTCGAACTTGAACATGCGGCTGCCTTCGGAGGTGGCCGTGATCGTCGATTGCTGGGTCACCGCAGTGCGGCCGCCACTGAAGGCGCCCGGCTGGCTGACGTTGGTGTTTTCGCTGATGGTGACGGTGAGCGAGCCATGCGCGATGGCGGCCGGCATCACCCGCACCAGCTGGCCGATGACCACGGTGCCGGTACGCGCATTGACCACCACCTTGGCCGGTGCATCGCCCGGGGAGAGCTCGACGTTTTCCAGCCGCGACAACAGGCCGATCCGCGCACCCGGGTCGGTCGGCGAGCGCACCGCCACGGTCACGCCGTCGACCGCACGCGCGGTGCCGGCGCCGAAGCTGCTGTCGATCGCCGCGACCATGCGCGAGACGGTGGTGAAGTCGTTCTGGTGCAGGTTGAGGGTGATCTCGCCGGTACCGGCGAACACGTCCGGCAATGCACGTTCGACGGTGGCGCCGTTGGGAATGCGCCCGACGCTGGGCACATTGACCGAAACGCGCGAACCGTCCTTGCCTTGCGCACCGAAGCCGCCAACGACCAGGTTGCCCTGCGCCATCGCATAGACCTGGCCATCGGCGCCTTTCAGCGGTGCCATCAGCAGCGAGCCGCCACGCAGCGACACCGCGTTGGCGATCGAGGAAACGGTGATGTCGATGGGCTGGCCGGGCTTGGCGAACGGCGGCAATTCGGCATGGATGGCCACGGCCGCGACGTTTTTCAGCTGCGGGTTGACGTTCGCCGGAACATTGACGCCCAGCTCGCCAAGCAGGTTTTTCAGGCTCTGCACGGTGAAGGGCGCCTGGCTGGTACGGTCGCCGCTGCCGTCCAGGCCAACCACCAGGCCGTAGCCGACCAGCGCGTTGCCGCGCACGCCGCCGACCTGGGCAAGATCCTTGATGCGCTCGGCGCTGGCCGGCGCGGCAATCGCGCACAGCGCGACGGCGGCAGCCAGCAGACGGAAGGGCAGGGAAGACAGATTCATGGTCGCAGGCTCAGTAGGGCGACAGACGGGAATTGAAGAAGCGGCTCAGCCAGCCCATTGCATTGGACTGCGCGATCGCGCCGCGGCCGCCGTAAGCGATGCGGGCGTCGGCGACCTTGCTGGAGGGCACGGTGTTGTCCGGGGCGATGTCGGCGGCGCGCACGATGCCTTGCACCTGCACCAGTTCGTCGCCCTGGGTCAGGCGCAGGTTCTTCTGCCCCTGGATCACCAGGTTGCCGTTGGGCAGGCGTTGCATCACGGTGACGGTGACGCTGCCCTGCATGCGGTTGCTCTGTGCGGTGTTGCCCTTGCCGGCAAAGCTGCGGTCGCCGCTGGTGCTGTTTTCCAGCACATTCAAGCCACCCACGGTGAGCGGTGCGCCCAGCAGGGTCGGCGCGGCCATGGTGGTGGCGTCCTTCTTGCTGATGCTGGTGTTGGCGGTGGACGAGGCGGTAGTGCTTTCGACCAGGTTCACCGTCAGCAGATCGCCGACATCGCGGGCACGGCGATCGCCATACAGGTTCAGGCTGGGGCCGGCGGCGTAGATCGCACCGGCCGTCGGCTGCGCCACCGGTGCCACCACCGGCACGATCGGCGCCAGTTCGGCGAACGGACGTACATCGCCGGCGGCCACGCAGCCACCCAGCAGCGCGCTGCAGGCAATGGCGAGGCACAGGCGGGAGAGAGAAGGCAGGCGTGACATGGCGTTGATTCCTGAGAGGGCGAGGAGCGGCGAGCCGATCAGACGTTGTTGTTCAAGTAACCGAGCATCGAGTCGGTGGTGGAGATGGCCTTGGCATTCATTTCGTAGGCACGCTGCGTCTCGATCATGCTCACCAGCTCTTCCACGGTATTGACGTTGCTGCCTTCCAGCGCGCCCTGCACGGTGGTGCCCAGGCCGTTGAGGCCAGGCGTGCCGTTTTGTGCGGGGCCCGAAGCGGTGGTTTCGACGAACAGGTTTTCGCCCTTGGCCTGCAGGCCCGAGGGATTGATGAAGTCGGTCAGCGTCAATGCGCCGATTTCCTGCGCGGCGGCCTGGCCGGCCAGCGTCACGCTGATGGTGCCGTCGTTGCCGATGGTCAGCGACTGCGCGCCTTCCGGCACCTGGATGCCCGGCTGCAGCGGGTAGCCGCTGTTGGTGACCAGTTCGCCCTGCGCGTTGATCTGGAAGGTGCCGTCGCGGGTGTAGGCCGAGGTGCCATCAGGCATCTGCACTTCGAAGAAACCGCGACCGTTGACCATCACGTCCAGCGCGCGGCCGGTCTGCTGCTGGCTGCCCTGGTCGAACCCCTTGAAGGTGGACACCACGCGCACGCCGGTACCCAGTTGCAGGCCGGTCGGCAGCTGCGTCTGCGCGGAGGTCGAGCCGCCGGGCGCACGCACCTGTTGGTACAACAGGTCTTCGAACGCGGCACGGTCGCGCTTGAAGCCGGTGGTATTGGTATTGGCCAGGTTGTTGGAAATGACCGACATGCGCGTCTGCTGCGCATCCAGCCCGGTTTTGGCGACCCACAAAGCCTGATTCATGACCCGATTCCTCGTTAGACCCGGGGATGTGTTCCGGGTACGGGTGGGTATATGCACGTGCCGTGCCAAACCCGCGTCGGATTTCTGCCGGGTGTGCAGTGGGTCACGTGGAGTGGGGGTGCTGCGGGCTGCGTGGGGCAGGGCGGCAGCTGGGAGCAGGTGTCAGCTGCAGCGGTGGGGCTGGCGATGGATCCGCCTTGAAATCTGCCCGATCAGGTGGCGGACGCGCTTGGCGGCAAGCGGGTGGGTTGTTGGCCGTGTCTTGCTTGAGCTTGGTCCGGGCTTGAGGCAAAAGCTGGATCTGTCGAGTGTGCGGTGCCCTCTCCGCTCGCGGGACACGCCGTGAACCCATCCCTGGGGGCTCGATGGCGGCATCCATGCCGCCAACGGTCCCGCAAGCGGCGAGGACACCGCACCAGAGAGTTTGTCGGTTCCTCCCTTAAAACTTGTCCATTGCCAGGCCTGAGGCCTGCATGGAGAAGATGACTGGATGGGCCATGATCCCAGCAGCCCACGTCAGGCATTGTGTGCACCATGCGCACCGACCATCTCGACAGATCCTGGCCCGCCCACCGTCGCGGGACCTTACGCGGCATGGATGCCGCGTAAGAGCCTACAAGGACGTACTTGCGGCGTGTCCCGCGATGGTGGGCGGGCGGACCCTGCAGCCAAGTCACAAACCAGCCGCTCTGCAGCGAACCCGGGCGCGGCCATCAAGGTGCTCGGCAGAGCGGCGAGCCAACCGAGGGTGCGGCCGTGGGCGCCAGTGGCGCTTAGCCGCTCACCCGCAACAGCGAATTGGCCGATTGCGCATTGTCGTCGCCGTTCTTGATGATCTTGACCTGCATTTCGAACTGCCGCTGCAACTGGATCATTTCCACCAGCGCGCCGGCCGCGTCCACGTTGCTGCCTTCCAGCATGCCGCTGTTGACGGTCTTGCCGGTGGCCACCGCAAACGCCTGTGCCGGGTCGGTGCTGGTGTTGCGCATCAGCCCGTCGGGGCGCCGCGTCAAACGGTCGGCGGGCGCATCCACCACCTTCATCTTGCCGACGATGGCCATGGTCTGCGGGCCTTCGCCCTGCGGAATGATGGAAATACTGCCGTCGCTGCCGATCTCCATCGCCTGGTGCGGTGGGATGGTCATCGGGTTGCCGCCTTCATCCAGCACCGCATGCCCGTTGGCGGTGACCAGTTGGCCATTGGCGGTGAGCGCCAATTCGCCGTTGCGGGTGTAGGCCTCGCTGCCGTCGGGCGACTGCACCGCCAACCAGCGGTCCTGTTGCAGCGACACGTCCAGCGGGTTGCCGGTGACCTTCTGATGGCCCTGGCTACGATCGAACCCTTGGTCCACATGCAGCGCATCGATCCGCGACGGATAGCCCTTGCCCTGGATCTTGAACGCCTCGGTGTTGGCCAACGCGGCCTTGAATCCCACCGTATCGACATTGGCGAGATTGTGCGAGACGGTGCTTTGCGCCTGCAGTGAGGCGCGGGCACCGGTCATCGCGACGTAGAGGGCTTTATCCATGGGACACCGAGACTTGAGATTCGGGATTGGGGATTCGTAAAGGCGGACTGTTGCGACTCGGGATTTGAGGGGGCAGGGCCGGTCACCGATTGACGGAGTGCCGGCTTTTACCAATCCCTAATCCCGAATCACCAATCCCGGCTTTTAACGAATATTGATGATCGTCTGGGTGACCTGGTCCTGGGTCGAGATCATCTGTGAGTTGGCCTGGAAGTTGCGCTGGGCCACGATCATGTTCACCAGCTGCTCGGTCAGGTCCACCGTGGAGGCTTCCAGCGAGCCGGATTCGATCTGGCCCAGGTCCGAGGTGTCCGGCGCGCCGGTGCGGGCGGCACCGGAGGTGTAGCTCTCGGCCCACATGTTGTTGCCCTGCGACTGCAGGCCCTGCGGGTTGACGAAGCTGCTCAGTGCCACCTGGCCCAGCGGCTTGTCGGCACCGTTGGAATAGCGCGCGAACACCACGCCGCTGGTGTCGATGCTGATTTCGTTGAGCTTGCCGCTGGCGTAGCCGTCCTGGCGCGTATCGCGCAGGGCGAAGGCTTCGCCGTACTGGGTGGAGCCAGTGACGTTGAGCTGCATGTTCAGCACGCCCGCGCCGGTGCTCGGGGTGAACGGGTCCATCGCGATGATGCCGTTGGCCGGGGTGGTCAGCGCGCCGGTATCGGAGAACTGCAGGGTGGTCGGGGCACCGACCGCAGCGCCGTCCACGTAGTTGTAGACCTGCCACTCGTTGGGGTTGGCGGTCTTGACGAAGTAGGAGGTCTGCACATGGCTGACGCCCAGCGAATCGTAGACATTGATGCCGCCGGTGGAATGGCTATAGGTCTTGTCGTCGGCCGGGTTGAACGGGGTCACCGTCGGCGCGGTGGCATTGCCGGGCAGGGTGAAGGCCAGGTTGACCGTGGAGGTGGATTTCGGCGGGCTGTCGGTGGTCAGCAACTGCAGGTCCGACAGGCGGCCCACGTCAAACCCGTTGCCGCTGGGATTGGGCGCGAACACCTGCAGGCGTGCGCCCTGCGGGTTGACCACATAGCCGTTGGCATCGGTCTGGAAATTGCCGGCGCGGGTGTACATCTTGGCGCCGTTGGACGAGACGGTGAAGAAGCCTTCGCCGGAGACCGCCAGGTCCAGGCTGCGCCCGGTCGGGTCGATATTGCCCTGCGAGAACTGCTGCGCCACGTTGCTGACGCGCACGCCCGAACCGACCGCATTGCGCGACAGGCCATAGCTGGTGCTCTGGAACATGTCGGCAAATTCGGCGCGCGATTCCTTGAACCCGGTCGTGTTGACGTTTGCGATGTTGTTGGAGGTGACGTTCAGATCGGCATTGGCTGCGTTGATGCCGGACAACGAGGTATTGAAGCCCATGGATGAGTTCCTTTAGGTGTTGGTTGCCGGCTCAGCTGACGCGGAGCACGTTGGCGAGCGGGGAAGTGCCTAGCCCGGTCAGGTTGAGATACAACCCGTCCGAGCCGATCGTGACGCTGTCCACCGGTGCCTGGACATAGGTAGACAACTTGCTTTTGGAGCCGGCGGTGTCGGTCTGGGTGGCAGTCACGCCGTATTTGCCGGCCGCCATGCGATTGCCGTTTGCGTCGGTGCCATCCCAGTCGAAGGACACCTCACCGGCGGCGCTGGCCGGCACGCTGATCTGTTTGACGAAGGTGCCGTTGGCGTCGGTGATTTCGAAATTGACGAAACCGGCCGAAGTCGCGGCCACCACGCCCTTGGCCGAGCCGGTGGCATCGATCGCTACCTGCGCCGAGGGCACCAGCACGTTGTGGCCAACCAGCGCCGCGCCCTTGAGCACCTGGTCGCTGTTCATCGAATCGGAAAAGTTGCTGACCTTGGTATTGAGGTCGCCAATGCCCTGCACGGTGGAAAACTGCGCCAATTGCCCGAGAAACGCGCTGTTTTCCATCGGCTTGAGCGGGTCTTGATGCTGCAGCTGTTCGGTCATCAGTTTGAGGAAGTCGGCCTGGCCGAGTGCCTCCTCCTTCTTGGCGACGGTGCTGCTGGTACTCAGGCCAAGGCTTTTGTAGAGATCGCTGCCGATCGTGCTCATGTGGAGTATTCCGTTGGTAAGGGTCAGCTAGGAAGGGTCAGCGACCCATGGTGAGGGTCGCGAGCGCCAGTTCCTTGGCGGTATTGAGCATTTCCACGCCTGCCTGGTAATTGCGCGAGGCGGAAATCATGTTGACCATCTGCGAGACCGGATCCACGTCGGGCGAGAACACGTAGCCGTCGGCGTCAGCCAGCGGGTGGCCGGGTTCGTAGCGGCGGATCGGCGGCGCATTGGTGGTGGTGATCTCCTTGACGTTCACCGAGGTCAGGCTGGGGTCCTGGCGGCTTTGCTGGGCCTGGAAGATCGGCTCGATCGGCTTGTAGGTCGCCTCGGCCGAGCCTGCGACCGAATCGGCGTTGGCCAGGTTGGAGGCAATGGTGCTCAGGCGCACCGACTGCGCGTGCAGCGCCGAGCCGGCCACATCGAAGATGGGAAGATTGCTCATGACTTATTGGCCCGTGATCGCGGTGAGCATCGAGCGCACCTTGGATTCGAGGAAGCTCAGCGACGCGCGGTATTCCAGCGCGGCGCGGCCGTAGGCGGCGCGTTCGGCATCGGGATCGACGGTATTGCCGTCAAGGCTGGGCTGATCGGCTTCGCGGGTGAACTGGAAAGGGTTGAGCCCGGCGCCGCCGCCCACTTCGTAATGCTTGGCGTCGGTGGTCTGCAGCAGACCGCCATCCTGCTCGCCCTGCGCCGACTTCAGCGCCGCCTCGAAGTTCAGGTCCTTGGCTTTGTACCCGGGCGTGTCCACATTGCTCAGATTGCTGGCAATGAGCTTCATGCGCTGCTCGCGCAGCGTCAACGCGTCGCCATGGACGCCGAGGAACGAAGAGAAGGGGCTGGACACGGTGCTCTCCCGCGAAGTGTTGCCAGGGAGCAAGCAATGTTTGTGCCAATCGAGGTGGTACGGGCTATGGAACGCGGAGAATGATCGACGCTGCCGGCGCACGGCAGCTTGCTGTCCGGAAACGCGATGGCCACGCCATCCGTCGCGGAATTGGCGCGGTCAAACTCGACATGCCGGAAGGTTCGACAGTCCCGAGGCGCAGTCTGGCGTCAGCAGATGTGACGTCGGATCGCGTGGACGCGCTTGCCTCACCTTTCTGCGCTGCAGTGCTTTTGCAGCTAGGCAGCACCTTGTGGCTGCCATCGGCTCCGACCCGGCAGCCGCTTGGTCTTGCTCAGGCCGCTTCGGCGACCACTTTCAGGCGGGCCAGCACATAGTCGGCCAGTTCATGGGCGCTGTATTTGGCCACGAAGGCATTGGCGCCCACCTGCTCGACCATTGCGTTGTTGAACACGCCCGACAGGGAGGTGTGCAACAGCACATACAGGCCTTGCAGGCCCGGCGTGCGCCGGATTTCCGTCGTCAGCGTATAGCCGTCCATTGCCGGCATTTCGATGTCGGAGATCACCATGGCATAGCGGTCGGCCGGGTTTTCGCCCGAGGCGGCCACCTGCAGCAGGTGATCCAGCGCCTGGCGGCCATCGGACAGCAGGGTTGCCGAAACACCCAACTGGTCGAGCACGCTGCGGATCTGCTGCCGCGCCACGCGCGAATCGTCCACCACCAGTACCTGGAACTGGCGGTCGTAGGCCACCAGCTGCAGCGAGGGATCCAGCTGCACGTCCTTGCTCACCTTGGCGATATCGGCCAGCACGCTCTCCACGTCGATGACCTGGATCAGCTCGCCCTGGAAACGCGTCACCGCCGTCAAATAAGTGGCTTCGGCACCCAGTTCCGGCGGCGGGTGGATATCCTCCACCGCGATATTGACGATGCGTTCCACTCCGCTGACCAGGAAACCCTGGACCGAGCGGTTAAACTCGGCAACGACCAAATAGCCGGGGCCGTTTTCCGAATGCGAATCGCGTTCCGGGTGGCCGATGGCCAGGCCCAGATCCAGCACCGGCACCGAGCGCCCGCGCACGTCGGCCACGCCGGCGAACTCGGTCGGCAAGCCTGGCACCTGGAACAGTTCCGGCCGGCGCAGCACTTCCTGCACCTTGAAGACGTTGACGCCAAAAAGCTGGCGTCCGCCCAGCCGGAACAGCAGCAGGGCCAGTCGGTTGTGGCCAGCCAGTCGCGTGCGCTGGTCGATGCGGTTGAGCAGATCGTGGGTCATGGGGCAGATATCGACAGCGCCCTCTGGAAACTTGAGGGCTTTATGGTTGGTCGGGGCGCTGTTGGGATTGGGGATTGGGGATTCGCTCAAGCGCCGGGATGAGGTGATTTGGGATTAGGGATTCGCTTAAAGCGTGCATTAGCGAGTTTGTCTGCCGCTGCTGCTTCTGCATCCTTGAGAGCTCGGTATGGTTGTCGAAGAGATCCGGTCGGTGAAGGGGCTTCGGCAGTGGATAAATGAATCACCCGCAAGGCCGCTTTTACGAATCCCCAATCCCGATTCCCCAATCCCGGCAAAAAACAGGCACGCCGCTTGCAACGCCTGTCCCGTCTTCCTCCGGATCTGGTCCCATGCGCCTGCTCCTGCTTGTCATCTTGTTGGCTGCCGCTCCGGCCTGGGGCCAGAGCTATCAGTCCGTCGATTCCATTCGTGCTGCGGCGCTGGCCACCGTCGGCCCGGACGCCGAGGCCGAGGCCACGCTCGATCCGGGCCTGCGCATGCCGGCTTGCCCGATCGCGCTGCAGGCGCAGCCCACCGGCACCAATACGGTGGAAGTGGCGTGCCCGCAGCCGGCCGGCTGGCGCCTGTTCGTGCCGTTGAAGGTGCGTCGCAACCAGGACGTGCTGGTCTTGCGCCGCGGCATCAGCGCTGGAGAAACCATCTCGCTGGCCGATATCAGTATCGAGAAGCGTGACGCCGCCCGCATCGTCGGCGCGGTGCTTGCCGACCCGGTCGCTGCGGTGGGCAAGACCGCCCGCCGCGTCCTGCCGGCCGGCTCGCTGCTCTCGGCCAACGATCTGGTGACACAGCGGCTGGTCCGGCGCGGCGACACCGTGCCGCTGGTCTCGCGCAATGGCGGGCTGGAGGTGCGCATGAGTGGTCGCGCCCTGTCGGACGCCGGCGAAAACGAGCGCGTGTCGGTGGAAAATTCGTCCTCGCGCCGGGTGGTGCAGGGCATCGTTGAAGCGAGCGGAACCGTTGTGGTCTCCAGGTAAAAAATTTCTATAAAGTTTTTTTTCTGGGTGCCGTTATCCCCTACGACCTGTAGAGGAGTTCCTGACATGACCCAGAAAATCGAAGGCAATCTACCGACCGCTGCCACTCTTCGCACCACGGCCACCAGCAGCAAGATCGCTTCGGCCGGCGAAGACCGCGCGTCTCCGGTTGCCGCAACCCCGCCGACCGACAGCGTCAAGTTGACCGGCGAAGCCACCAACCTGCAGAACCTGCAGCGCGAGCTTTCGCAGTCCTCGGCGATCGACACCGGTCGCGTCCAGGCGGTGAAGGATGCATTGCAGAACGGCAGCTATTCCATCAACCCGGACGCCATCGCCAGCCGCATGATGGATCTGAATCAGCAACTGGCGGGTTGATCCCCGACGGAAAGGATGAACGTGAACGAGTTCCTGCAACGTCTCAGCGATGCGCTGGCCGGCGAACGCCAGGCATTACTCGAGAACGACATCGATGGGCTGATGCGACACACGCAGGACAAGCTGTCGGCGCTGCAAGCGCTGGAAGCGGCGATGCCTGCAGGCGAAGAAGAGCGGCTGCGTGAGCTGGCCGAAGCCAACCGCGCCAATGGCGCGCTGCTGGCACGCCGGCGCCGCGAAGTGAACTGGGCGCTGCGTCACCTGGGCCGCACCGAAAGTGCGCCGTCCTACGATGCCAAGGGGCAATCGAGCGTGTTGCGCGGCGGGCGTTCGTTGGCAGTGGCCTGAGTTGCAGGCTGTTCTGCAGCACGCCGGGCTGCAGATGGTGCGGCAAGCCTGGGCGAGCAGGCAGGTGCCGTTGGCTCTGCGTCCCATCGCCGGGTAATGCAAGACGACAATACGGAGCGTCAATGGTTCGGCGTATATTGAGGCATCCTCTACGCCGCCTGCTCCCGTGACCGCCAAGTTTTTTCTCAATCAAGCCTTACTGCCTTCCCCGGATATCCTGCGCGCCTTCGGCGACCAGATGATGGAGGGGCTGCTGCTGTTCCGCGCAGACGGAAAGCTGATTCTGGCCAATGCCATCGCACGCCAGAGCCTGTGCAAGGAAGACCCCACCGACGATCGCAATGTGGGCGAGCGCATTTCGCAGGTATTGCCATCGGACGCACTCAATCAGGCGCGTAGCAAGGGCAGCTGGACCGGTAGCCTGCCGGTCGCCGACCGGGTGGTCATCGCGCATCTGTATTACAACGAAGAGTCCGGGCCCGGGCATTTTCTGGCGCTGTTCCACAACATCGAAGGCCAGCAGGATTACGAGCGCGAGCTGCAACAGCGCCATGCCGAATTACGCCAGGCCTATCTGCGCCTGAACGGTGCGCAGGACAAATTGCTGCAATCGGAAAAGATGGCCTCCATCGGCCAGCTGGCCGCAGGCGTGGCGCACGAAATCAACAATCCGATCGGTTATGTGCACTCCAATCTGGGCAGCCTGCAGGAATATCTGCGCAGCTTGTTCACCCTGATCGAAGCCTACGAGCGCGCGCTGCAGGCGCCGGATCCCAAGGCGCTGATTCCGGAAATCGACGAAATCCGCAACCGCGCCGACATCGACTTCATCAGCCGCGATCTGCCGCAATTGATGGCCGAATCGCGCGAAGGCATCGAGCGGGTGACCCGCATCGTGCGCGACCTCAAGGACTTCTCGTACTCGGACCGGTCCGAGTCGTGGAAGATGGTCGACCTGCATGCGGGTCTGGAATCCACCATCAACATCATCTGGAACGAGCTCAAGTACAAGGTCACGCTGGAGCGCAACTACGCCGAGTTGCCGCTGGTGGAGTGCCTGCCATCCGAGCTCAACCAGGTCTACATGAACATGCTGCTCAACGCCGGCCAGGCCATCGTCGAGCGCGGCACGATCACCGTGACCACCGGTCGCGACGAAGCAGAAAACGTCTGGATCCAGTTCCAGGACAGCGGTGCCGGCATCGCCCCGGATCTGTTGCAGCGCATCTTCGACCCATTCTTCACCACCAAGCCGGTCGGCAGCGGCACCGGCCTGGGCCTGTCGATTTCCTACGGCATCATCAACAAGCACCACGGCCGCATCGACGTGGAAAGCACGCCAGGGCAGGGTGCCAGTTTCAGGATCACGCTACCGATCCGGCAGCCGCGCTGACGCGCTGACGCGCTGGGAATCGGGAATCGGTAAGGTAGCTTTTCGCTCGCTTGATCTGGTTGCGTGTCTGAGAAGCAACAAGACGCAGAGGTCTGCTCTACCGATTCCCCAATCCCGATTCCCTATTCCCGGCCATTACGCAACTCATCATGCGTGCGGAATGCCTGGCGAATGTGCTCGCGCAGCTCGTCGTCGTTCCAGGGCTTGGTCAGGAAACGGTAGATCGCGCCGCGGTTGATGGCCTCGGTGACGGTGGCCAGGTCGGTGTAGCCGGAGAGCACCAGGCGCACCGTGTCCGGGTAGAGCATCTTGACCCGGCCCAGGAACTCGGTGCCGCTCATGTCGCTCATGCGCTGGTCCGACAGGATCACCTGCACATCGTTGGTGGCCAGCAGGTCGAAGGCGTCGCGCACGTTGCCGGCTGCCAGAATCCGGTAACCGTCGCGGCGGAACAGCCGCACCAGCGAGCGCAGCACGTTTTCTTCGTCGTCCAGCAGCAAGAGCGTGCGGTCGGGGCGGCTTTCGGCAAATGATTCCGGGCGCAGGTAGCGGCGACGCAGTGCCATGCCGGCCGACTCGGCCGACATCGGCTCGCCGAACAGGTAGCCCTGGAAGATGTCGCAATCGTTGCGGCGCAAAAAGCCCAGCTGCGCCTGCGATTCGACGCCGTTGGCAATCACCGTCATGCCGAGCTGGTGGCCCATGGCGATGATGGCACGCGCAATCGCCGCCTCGCGGCTGCCGGCCGGTGCGCTCTTGATGAAGCTGCGGTCGATCTTGAGCCGGTCCACCGGGTAGCGCACCAACGCGCTCAGGCTGGAATCGCCGGTGCCGAAGTTGTCCAGGCTCAGGCTGATGCCTTCGTTGCGCAGATTGGCCATCGTCTCGTGGACGAAATTGACGTTGTTGGTCAGCGCGCTTTCGTTGATCTCCAGCGTGACGAACTGCGCCGGCACACCGGCGGTCTGCAGCATCGCCATGACTTCGTTGAAGAAGCCCGGGCGCAGCAGCTGCAGTGTGGAAACATTCACTGCAATGCTGAAATCGTCGAAACCCTGGTCGCGCCACAGCCGCGCCTGGCGTACTGCGTTCTGCAATACCCATTCGCCGATCTGCACGATCACGCCCAGGCGCTCGGCGGTACGCATGAAGCGTTCCGGCACCAGCATGCCCAGGGTGGGCGATTGCCAGCGCAGCAGCGCTTCCATGCCCACGATGCGGCCGTCGCGCGCACTCACCAGCGGCTGGTAGCGCAGACGCAATTCGCCGTGCGGAATCGCATCGACGATCTGCCGCGCAATGATGCTTTCGCTATGCGCGTTGGTGGCCGAGTTGCGCGTGTACAGCCGCACCGTGTTGCCGCCTTCGCGCGCGGCCTGGTAGCTGGCTTCTTCGGCGTAATCCAGCAGCGTGGACAATGAGGTGGAATGTTCAGGACACAGGCTGATGCCGACCTTGCCGGTCATGAACAAGGTATACGGCAGCACCGACAGCGGCAGTTCAAGTTGCTGGCGGATTTCCTCGGCAAAATCTTCCGGCAGGGGCGTGTCGTCGCGGCGCACCGCCACAACCACCATTTCATCGCTGCCGTGGCGCCACAGCTTGCCGCGCGTGCCGAGAAATTCCTGCAGCCTGCGCGCTGCCAGCGTCAGCGCCTGGTCGCCGACCTCGCCACTCATGTTCTCGTTGATCGAGGCGAAGTGATCGATATCGACGTGGAAGATCATCAGCGGCGGGCCGCCGGACGCGGCCGCATCCACCAGGTGCAGCAATTCGGGGTTGCCCGCGCCAAGCCGGGTGGGCTTGACGATTTCCAGTCCGGGCGGGATTACGGGACTCCACATGACTCAACGTCCACCATCGTCGTGGACGGACTCGCCGACCGGGTGATAGGGCAGGCGCAACGTCACGCGCGTGCCTGCTCCGGGGGCTGATTCTATCGCGAGCGTGCCGCCGACGGTTTGCGCACGCTCACGCATCACGATCAGCCCCAGCCCACGCGGACCCTCCGGCTCGAACCCATCGCCGTCGTCGCTGACTTCCAGGCGGAAACTGTCGCCATCGATCGAATGCAGACGCAGGTGCACTTCGCCGGCGCAGGCGTGCCGCAACGCATTGGTCAGGCTTTCCTGCGCGATCCGGAAGCAGGCCTGTTCGATCTCGTTGCCCGGCCGTTCCTCGAGTGCCTGAATATCGAGCTCCAGCCGAACCTGCGAGGCGCGGAACAGCATCGATGCCTGCCAACGCAGCGCTGCCTCCAGGCCCAGGGCATCGAGTTGTGGCGGGCGCAACAGCATCGACAGATTGCGCAGCTTGGTCACCGTGGTGTCGGCCAGCGACACGACTTCCAGCAAGTCCTCGCGGCGCGCGTCCGCGTCCGGCTCATCCAGGGCTGCGTGCGCAGACAACTTCATCGCAGTGATCGCTTGCCCGATGTCGTCATGCAGGTCGCGCGAGATGGCACGCCGCTCATCTTCCTGCAACGAAAACAGACGTTTGGCCATCGCCTGCAGTTCGGCATTGCTCTCGGCCAGGGCATCGCGCATGCGCTCGGGTTCGCTCAGATCGCGCACCACCAGCAACTTGCAGCTGCGTCCGCCGTAGCGGATGTCGCCGGCCGACAGACCTGCGTAGAAGGTGCTGCCGTCGCGACGACGCATCGCGCGTGCGCTGGAGACCGGCTCATTGCGATCGCTGCCTGCGCGCAGGTATTCGCGCACCACCGGCAGGTCGTTGTCGCCCACTAGGGTCTGCAGTGGTTCGCCCAGGATGGTTTCGCCCTGGAAGCCGAACTGGGCCGAGCCGGCCGCGTTGGCATACATCACATGCTCGTCGGCGAGAATCAGCACACCGTCGGGCAGCACGCGCACCAACTCGCGAAACTGCTCCTCGCGTTCGCGCAGCAGCCGGCGCGATTGCTCGCGTTCGCTCACGTCCTGCAAGGTGCCGTGCACATGGCGCACGCCGCTGGGGCTGGTCACGCTTTCGGCGCGCAGATGCACCGTGCGCGGTTGCGAATCGCCACCGGTCAGCGGCAGCAGCACATCGATCTGCACCTCGCCACCGGTACACATGTCTTCGATCATGCGTTCGATGCGCACCTGGGTCGCGCTGTCAGAGGCGGTCAGCAATTCTTCCAGCCGATGCTCACGCCGGTGCATCGGCACGCTGCGCCCCAGCAGGCGGTAGACCGCCGGCGAATAGCGCCCCAGGCCGGTGGTGCGATCCAGTTGCCAGGAGCCCAGCCGCGCGATGCTTTGCGCCTCTTCCAAGCGTTCGAGCGCCTCGTCGCGCAGATCCTGCGCCCGGCGCTCTTCGCTGCGGTCTACGGTGACGACCAGACGGGCAGGGCCGCTGGCCAGATGCAGCTGGTTGCTGCGCACCTCGACATGCCGCGGGCCGCTGCGCGTCATCAGGTCTTCGTTCAACACGCAGGTGGCATCCCCCTTGCCACGGATCTGCGCAATGATTTCTTCCAGCCGCTCGCCATCGGCATTGGGCCAGATCGCCTGCAGCGTCTGCTGCAGGAACTCGTCGCGCTCCCAGCCGAAGAATTCCAGCGCCGCCGGATTGGCGTCGAGGATGCGCATGGTGGCCAGGTCGTAAATGAAGGCCGGGCTGGGCAATGCCAGGAACTTGGCTTGCAGCAACGCCTCGGACTGCGCCAGCTGGGCGTACTCGTCCACGATCAAGCCGGTAAAGCGGCGCAGCACCAGGTGGATGACGATGCTGGACAGCACCAGAAAGCTCGCGTCCGACCAGCGCTCCGGCATGGCGGCGCCGGCCAGGTTGAGCAGCCGGTTGCCCAGCAGCAGCCAGATCACGCCAACCAGCAGGTACAGGCCGGTCAGTGTCCACAAGCCTTGCTGCAGGCGCTCGGCCAGACGGAGGCAGGAGACGGGGGCAGACGAAAATGCGGGCGCGGCGACGGGCTGTTGCATGGATCCGCGGACGACCTTGAGTGCTGGCGATGCGGCCATCTTAGCCGTAACTCGGGCCGGTTCGGTCCAGCTCGCAACAGGTGGCTCAACTATTGGCCGGCACGGCCGTTATCCATTGCGACTCCGAAGGCCGGGGTCGATTCTTCGGAGTGTTCCAGAGTGGACTCAGGCGTCATTGCAAGCATGCTGCAGCACCCGCTGACCTCGGCGGTGGTGTTGTTGGATGCGCATGGCCAGCCTCTGGCGGCCAACCGCGTTGCGCAATCCCTCGGATTGCCGGCAACCCTCGGCGCATACGCCGATGTGTTGGAAAGCAGCCGTGCCCAATTGGCCGAAAGCGGGGGCATGGCGCCCTGCGTATTGCCAGGCGCCGGCGGCGGGCGGCTGGAGGGCTGGCTGCGTGCGGTCTGCGACGAGCACGGCCAGATCATGGCATTCACCCTGAGCATTCCCGAGCCCAAAGGTGCCGATGGCACCAGTCGCTGGGAGATAGGCCTGGACAGCGCCGATCATGGCTTGTGGGATTGGGATATTCCGGCCGATGTGGTGTATCGCTCCGGGCGCTGGACGCGCATGCTCGGTTATTCCGAGCAGCCGCTGCCGAACAATCTCACTGCCTTGTCCGGGCTGATTCATCCGGAAGACCATGCGCATGTCAGCGCGGCGGTGCAGGCGCATCTGGAAGGCCGCACCGATACCTATGTGGCCGAATTTCGGCTACGCCAGCACGACGGCCAGTGGCGCTGGATCCTGGATCGCGGCCGCGTGGTATCGCGCACCGCCGACGGACGTCCGTTGCGCATGGTCGGCACGCATACCGACGTGCACCATCACAAATTGCTCGAGCAGCAGCTGCGCGATCAGCAGGCGCAGCTCGAAGAAGCCCAGCGCATTGCCAGCATGGGAAGCTGGAGCTGGGATTCGCATCACGATGCGCTGTGGGTGTCGCAGGATTTCCTGCAACAACTCGGCATGACCCAGGTTCGTCTGCAAGGCATCCGCGACATCCTGCGCCTGCTGGCTGGGCCTTCGGTTGCGCAACTGCGCAGCGCCTGGCGCAAGATCAAACACGAAGGTATGCCGGTGCACTTCGAGATGGAAATCAACGGCCTGCTCGGTGCCAACCCGCATCATCTGCGCGTGTGGGCACAGCCGGTGTTCGATGGCGACGGCAGCATGGTGCGCGTGCTTGGCCAGCTGCAGAACGTCACCGAACAACGCCAGACCGACGCGCTGATCCGTTGGCGCACCGAGCTGCTCAATCGCGTGTCCGCGTTGGGCAAGATCGGCGGCTGCGAGATCGAGGTCGACACCCGGCGCATGCAATGGACCGAGGAGTGCTATCGCATTCACGGCCTGCGCAAGGAAAACATCACCCTGGAGCAGGCGCTGTCGCTGTATACGCAGGATTCGCGCGACGCTTTCGAGGCGGCGCTGCTGCGTATCTCCGATGGCGGCCTGCCCGAGCAGCTGGAGCTGTGTTTCTATCGCAACTCCGGCCAGCGTGTCTGGGTGCAGGTGCTGATCGAACTGGATCGTCGTGAGGGCTTGCCGCCGCGGTTTGTTGCCTTGTTCCGCGATATCACCCGCGAGCGCGAAGCCAACGAGCGCATCGAGCTGCTTGCCCACTACGACCGTCTGACCGGTTTGCCGAACCGCTTCTTGTTGCGCGAGCAGGCAGAAAACGCCATTCGCGAAGCGAGCGAGCGCGGCCAGACGTTGGCAATGCTGTTGATCGATCTGGATGGCTTCAAAAGCATCAACGATTCGTTCGGCCACGCCACCGGCGACAACCTGCTCAAGCTGGCCTCGTCGCGCCTGCATCAACATCTGCGTAATAGCGACCTGTTCGGCCGCTTCAGCGACGACGAATTCATCGTGCTGCTGCGCGATATGTCCGAGCCCGAAGATGCCGGCCACGTGGCGCGCAAATTGATTGCTGCGCTGGGCGAGCCGCTGCGCAAGGAGCACGTCACCCTCAAGCTCGGCGCCAGCATCGGCATCGCGCTGCAGGGCGAAGGGCTGTCGGATTTCGATAGCCTCCTGCGCGCCGCCGACGCGGCGATGTACGCAGCCAAGGAGTCCGGGCGCAATACCTACCATTACTACAGCCAGGACGTGCTGCTGCGCGCGCAGCGCCGCCTGGAGCTGGAGCATGCGCTGCAAGGCGCGCTCGAGCGCGAAGAATTCACGCTGGTCTACCAACCGCTGGTCAACACCGTGGACGATGCATCGCCGGCGATCGAAGCGCTGATGCGCTGGAATCGCCCTGGCCATGGACCCTGCAGCCCGGTCGAATTCATCCCGATTGCCGAAGAATGCGGCGAGATCGTGCGTCTGGGCGAGTGGGTCATCGGCGAAGCGTGTCGTCAGGCCGTGGTCTGGGATCGGGCCGGGCTGCATTTCAGCCGCGTTGCGGTGAATGTGTCTGCGGTGCAATTGCGCGAACGCGGCTTTGCCGAGCGCGTGCTGGAAATCTGCCGCGACAATGGCTGGCCGCCTTCGCGCCTGGAGCTGGAGCTGACCGAATCTGCCTTGATTCGCGATTCGGACTCGCTGCGCCGCTGCTTCGAATTGTTCGAACAGAACGGCGTGCTGCTGGCGGTGGACGACTTCGGCACCGGCTTCTCCAACCTGCATTACCTCAACCGGTTCCCGGTACAGCGTCTGAAGATCGACCGCAGCTTCGTGCAAGGCATGCTCGACGACGCCAATACGGCCGAAGTCACCCAGGCCATCGTCCATCTGGGGCATGCCCTGGGCATGCAGGTGGTCGCAGAAGGCGTGGAAACCGTGCAGGAAGATGCACTGCTGCGCCAGCAGGGCTGCGACGAAATCCAGGGTTACTTCTACTCACGCCCGCTATCGCCGCGCGACATGGCGCAGTGGTTGCGCGAAGCCGACGCCGGCATACGGTTGGGCGCACGGCTGGTGATTGCCAACTGACCCAGTGCGTTGCGTGGGTTTGAGCCGCGGCGCATCCGCCCTACAGGTGTCGGTGTATATTGCCAAACGGGTCGAAGACATCAGACATGGCGAGCCATATCGGCGTTCTCACGCCGCTGATCACTTGTCAGGTCGGGTACGCAGGGCCTCACCAGTCACAGGGCAGGCCATGAGGGCGTCCCACACATACTTCGCGGCGGCATCAACGACGCTCAAGCTGACGTAAGCGACAGGGCCACAACCACGTCCTGGCGTCGAAGGCGGCGCGATGCCTTGCCGCTCGCGGGACACGCTGCTGGTCCATCTAGTGAAGTTCGATGGCGACCTCCATGCCGCGCCAACGCTCCCGCACTCGGCGAGGACATCGCACCCGAGCGTTGGCAGGTCGATAAGTGAAAAGCAGGGGGCGATGCACTGCGCACATCGCGCAGCGACCATCTCCACGGTCGCTGCGCGCCCGCCATCGCAGGACCTCGAACGGCATGGCTGCCGCGTAAGCTCTTACAGGCTGCAATGCATCTGTCCTGCGATGAGGCGCGCGCAAGGACCCGCAGCCACGCTACACATCAGCATCGGTGCAACTGGCGGGTCCACTTCCACTGCTGAAGTGGTTTGGGTTGCTCAGCCGGCAAAGACGCACTTCGAGTGTGTGCCGCAACAGGGGCGTGAGAGAGTTGCGACGCCGCGTAGCAGACGCGCAATTCCCTCGCGCAGGCTCGTTCCGATCGCGCGGTAGCGATCAAAGGCGCACGTTCAGTCATAAGAATCGCCGCAGACGGGCGGGCAGAGCTCACCTGACGCTGCAGGTGAGCGGTGTCGCGTGCGTGGGCACTGCTTGTCGGCAGAAGCGCCTTGGCGGCAAGGCGGGGCGCAAAGGCCTCAATCTCGGGCAGTGGAAACAACCAGCGGGGCGCCTGCCGAGGCATGCCCCGCTGTGCGGCGCTGGGCTTACCGCGCCGATCCGCTGACCGCGGCACCATCCAGACTGAGATCCCAGGCCACGGTTGCAAACAGCAGTTCTTCTTCGCTGCATGCACGGCGCGGGTTGATCAGGGCCAGCAGCTCCGCGCGTGCGCTGTGTTCCAGCCGTTCCAGCGCGGCCGGCATGCGGACGCGCCGCAATGCAGGCCTGGCCGCATCGCTTTGCGCGATGCGCTCGGCTTGTGCGGCTGCCAATGCAGCGGCCTGCAGTGCGGCGGTAGGGGCATCGATGGTCGGGGCAACAAGCGTCATGGGCGGAACACCAGGTCGTAACGGAACGACAAATCCCCGGAAGGCCGGGGAATGTCGGAATCAGCAGCTGCGTGGCGGCATCGGTCTTAGAACAACTCGACCGTGCCGGCACCCATGCCTTGCTGCGCCACCGGCTTGTGCGGCGGGCGCTCCCACTCCACGCGCATGTCGCGCAGGCGGTTGGACACCTTGGCCAGCGCGGCGACCAGATCGCTGTCGTATACGCCGCCATTGCGATGCAGCAGTTCCTGCAGCGCCACCGCTTCGCGGTTGATCGCGGTCAGGCGATCCAGGTGGGTGTGGATACCGCTCAGCGTCTGCGTGGCGATGTCCTCGAACTGCAGGGCACGCACCGCTTCGGCCACGCTGCCATCGATCGAGCGTGCGCATTCGGAGATCTCGCGCATGCCATCGCCCAACGAGGCGTTGATCTGGGCGACGTTCTCCAGCATGGCGGCCGATTCATGGCGCGCCTCGCGGGAGCGGTCCATGTGGCGCGAGGCCAGCTGCGAGACCGTTTCACGCACCTTGGCGATCGACTCCTTGGAGCTGTGTGCCAGCTTGCGGATCTGCTCGTTGAAGGTGGTGGAACGCTCGGACAGGTTGCGCACCTCGTCGGCAACCACGGCGAAGCCGCGACCGGCTTCACCGGCACGCGCTGCTTCGATGGCGGCGTTCAAGGCCAGCAGGTTGGTCTGGTCGGCAATCGACTTGACGTCTTCCAGCAGCGCGAAGATGCCATCCAGATGCTGCGCCATCTCGTCGATGTGATGGACGGTATTGGTACTTTGGCCGCTCACCTGTTCCAGCGCTTCCACCAACTGCTCCATGCGGGAGCTGGCGTGCTGGGCGAAGCGGGCGACGTCGACGCCGGCGCTGCCATCGTCACCGGCACGGTCGACGATGCGGGCCAGTGCCTGGCTTTGCTGACGCGATTTGCGATTCATCGCTTCGAAGCTGCCACCCAGGCCGGACACGGCCTGGCGGATCAGTTCGCGGGCACGCTCGACTTCCGAGCGCGAACCGTCGACTTCGTTGCTGACGAACGTGCGCAGTTCGTTGAGCAGTTGGTCCTGCTCGCGCAGGATGCGGGCCTGGTCCGGATTAGGCCGGAACTGGGAATACGTCACCCAGGCAGCGAAACCCAACCAACTGAGGGTCATGGTCGCCAGGATCGCCCAGCGCACCGAAGCGGGCCAGTCGAATCCGACAGCGAAGGGGAACAGCAAGGTCAGAGCCAAAGGAGCGGCTAGACGGATGAGTGGACGTGAATACATGGGCGTTCTCGGCAGAGTCACGGTTGCTGTATCGGCACTGCCCCCGTTGTCTTTAGCGACGATCGCCACATCGCCTGGCCCATTCAACCGCCGTTGGCGCGCGTCAGCGGCCGCTAGCGTGCAGATGCAGGCGGCTTTTTCGCGCCATTTAGCGCAACGCGCGGTCCACCGCTTCGATCATCGCGCGCTTGGCGAACAGGAAATCCCACAGGCTGCCGCCCATCTGCCGCCACAGCACCGCCGAGCGCACTGCTGCCAGCAACAGCGCGCGGATCTCCGCGACCACGCCGGCCTGGCCCAGGTAGTGCGGGTTGCCTTGGACCATGACCTTGGGCCGCAAGTGGCTGATGGTCTGTGCGTACAGCCCGCCGAGCGAGCTCAACACATCGGGGTGGCTGCTGTCGCCCAGCTGCTGGGCCTGGCGCGCTGCCGCGTCGATTCCGCTGGCGACAGTGGCGACGGTGCTGGCATCGCGCACGAACCGGCGCTCCAGCTGCAGCACGGCCAGCGCCAGGCGCGGCAGCACTTCGTCCTGGCCTTGGTTGCGGAAGTAGTTGTGCAGCAGGCGCAGGCCAGGCGCCAGCGCCGCTGCCGAGCCGTACACGGCCTCTGGCGAGGCGGCGTCCACCCGGAACACGCTGTCCATGGCGGTACGCACCGTCGCCGCTTCCGAATGCCCGGTCTCGGCGATCCGCCGCACCTGTTGCAGGGCCTGAGCGACGCCGGCAAGCGCCAGCACACGGTGATCCATGGAAACACTCATCAAGCCACTACCTCAGAGGAAAAAAGAAGATCCCGCCAACTGGCGTTCCAGCGGTGCGTCGGTGGCGGCGATGACCGCGCCGCCCAGGCACTCCTGCCCGTCGTACAGCACCAGCGACTGCCCCGGCGTCACCGCCCGTTGCGGCCGTTCGAAGCGCACCTGCACGCTGCCATCGTCCTGCACCTCCACCGTGCAGGGCTCGTCGGGCTGACGGTAGCGCGTCTGCGCAGTGCAGGTGAACCGGCGTGCCGGCGGCGCTCCGGTCACCCAGTGGGCTTGTTCGGACTGCAGCCAGCGCGATTGCAGCAGCGGGCTGTCGCGGTCCTGGTCCACATACAGCACATTGTTCGCCACATCCTTGCCGACCACATACCACGGCGCGGCCGCCCGTCCGCGCACGCCGCCGATGTTCAGCCCTTCGCGCTGGCCCAGGGTGAAATAGAACACCCCCGGATGCTCGGCGATGCGCTGCCCCTGCGGGTCGCGGATCTCGCCGGCGCGCGCGGGCAGGTAGCGGCCCAGAAACTCGCGGAAATCGCGTTCGCCGATGAAGCAGATGCCGGTGGAATCCTTCTTGGCATGGGTCGGCAAGCCGGCATCCTGGGCAATCCGGCGCAACGTGCTTTTTTCCAGGTCGCCGATCGGGAACAGGGTGGCGGCCAACTGCGCCTGCCCCAACTGATGCAGGAAATAACTCTGGTCCTTGCCGCGGTCGGCGCCACGTAGCAGCCGCCACCGCCCGCCGCGATGCGCCACCTGCGCGTAATGGCCGGTGGCGATGCGCTCGGCCCCCAGCGCCTGTGCTGCATCCAGAAAATGCTTGAACTTCACTTCGCGGTTGCACAACACGTCCGGGTTGGGCGTGCGTCCGGCCGCATATTCGGCCAGGAAATGCGCGAACACGCCGCTCCAGTATTCGCCGGAGAAATCGCGAAAATGAAACGGGATGCCCAGCACGCCGCACACCGCCACGGCATCGCGGCGGTCGTCTTCGGCGCGACAATCGCCGCTGCCGTCGTCGGCCCAGTTCTGCATGAACAGCCCCGCGATCGGCTCGCCTTGCTGCGCCAGCTTCCACGCCGCCACCGACGAATCCACGCCGCCGGACACACCCACCACAATCCGTGGCGTACTCATGCGACGTGCCGCACCAGGGAGAGCGGATAGCGCTGCCCGGCCAGGTAGTCGGCAACCACCTCCCACACCAGTGGGCTGCGCAGGCGCTCGGTGGAGGCGCGCAGTTCGTCCGGGGTCATCCACAGCGCGCGCACCACGCCGGTGTCGAGGCTGCGTTCGGAGTGATGGGCTAGCGCATCGGCAACGAATGCAAAGCGCAAAAAGCACTGTCCGTTGGGGGCAACCCATTGGTAGGTACCGATGAACTGGGTCAGGCGCACGTCCCAGCCAGTCTCCTCGAGGGTTTCGCGCACGGCCGCATCCAGCAGGCTTTCGTTCGGCTCCAGATGCCCGGCAGGCTGGTTCAACAGCAGGCGGCCGCCGATGGCTTCTTCCACCTGCAAAAAGCGTCCATCGCGCACCACGACGGTAGCCACGGTCACATCGGGATGCCAGCGTTGCTCTGGCGTACTCATCGAATCTGCTCCAACGCGGTCGACCACCTGTGCGCTGCTTGCGCGGCGGGGACGGCATTGCGGTGCCACCGCGGCACGGCTGCGCCGTCGTGTGCGGTGCGCATCGGGGCATCTGCGGTCGACGACGGCGCCAGCAGCTGCGCGGTCATGGGATCGGTCATCAAGGGCCAGCCAGGGAATTGGAGACAAATTGTGCGGGGCGCAGCGTAAATCGTCCAATGCGTGCAAGGTTGAACCGTATAATGGCCGGATGCCTCGGAATACCTCACACGAACACGACCACGGCCTGATGGTCGAAGCCAGCAAGCCCGAAGTGGCGCCACCGCCGCGCTACCAGGTGCTGTTGCTGAACGACGACTACACCCCGATGGACTTCGTGGTGACCGTCCTGGAGCAGTTTTTCAACCTGAATCTGGAGCAGGCCACCCAGATCATGTTGCACGTCCACACCCGCGGACGCGGCGTGTGCGGGGTCTACAGCCGAGAGGTTGCGGAGTCGAAAGTGGCCCAGGTCAACGAGTTTTCGCGCATGAACCAGCACCCGCTGCTGTGCACGATGGAACAGGCCTGAGGCGCCCGGCAGGTCATTCCAGCAGCGCAACAGTGTGGCTGCGATCACGTGCTAACGCTGTCTGAACATGCCTATCCGATAGGGTTGTGGAAAATCCCAACAAAAGCCGCATATTGTTGGCAACAGCCGTTCGGAGTTACCAATGTTCAGCAAAGACCTAGAGCAAACCATCGGCCAGTGCTACAAGCGAGCACGCGAGGCGCGTCATGAGTTCATGACCGTCGAGCACCTGCTGCTCTCGCTGCTGGACAACCCTTCCGCCCAGGCCGTGCTCAAGGCCTGTGGGGCAGACCAGGTGCGCCTGCACAATGACCTGGAACAGGCGATCGAGGCCTCGGTCTCGCGCCTGGCCGAGGACGACGGGCGCGACACGCAGCCCACCCTGGGATTCCAGCGGGTGTTGCAGCGCGCGGTCTACCACGTGCAATCCTCGGGCAAGAAGGAAGTCACCGGCGCCAACGTGCTGGTCGCGATCTTCGGCGAGAAGGACTCGCATGCGGTGTACTTCCTGAACCAACAGGACATCACCCGTCTCGATATCGTCAATTATCTCTCGCACGGCATCGCCAAGCTGGGCGAGGACGGCGAGCAGCCGTCCGCGCCGGATGGCGAGTCCAAGAGCGAAGGCGGCGAGGGCGAAGCCAAGGGCGACGCCCTGGCCGAGTTCGCCACCAATCTCAACGATCAGGCACGCAACGGCAAGATCGACCCGCTGGTCGGCCGTAGCGACGAGATCGAGCGCACCATCCAGGTCCTGTGCCGCCGGCGCAAGAACAACCCGCTGTACGTGGGCGAGGCCGGCGTCGGCAAGACCGCGATCGCCGAGGGCTTGGCCAAGCGTATCGTCGACAACGACGTGCCGGAAGTGCTCGCCGATGCGGTGATCTACTCGCTGGATCTGGGCGCCCTGGTGGCCGGCACCAAGTACCGCGGCGATTTCGAAAAGCGTCTCAAGGGCGTGCTGGCTGCGTTGAAGAAGGTGCCGAACGCGGTGCTGTTCATCGACGAAATCCACACGATCATCGGTGCCGGCTCGGCTTCGGGGGGCACCATGGACGCCTCCAATCTGATCAAGCCGGCGCTGTCGTCGGGCGAGCTGCGCTGCATCGGGTCGACCACGTTCCAGGAATATCGTGGCATTTTCGAGAAGGACCGTGCGCTGGCGCGTCGGTTCCAGAAGATCGATATCGTCGAGCCGACCGTGGGCGAGACCTTCGAAATCCTGCAGGGCCTCAAGCCCAAGTACGAGGCGCATCACGGCGTGACCTACGCCGATGACGCGCTACAGGCCGCCGTCGACCTGTCGGTGAAGCATATCGGCGACCGTTTGCTGCCGGACAAGGCGATCGACGTGATCGACGAGGCTGGTGCGCGTCAGCGTCTGCTGCCGGAAGGCAAGCGCAAGGAACTGATCGATATCGAAGAGATCGAGACCATCGTCGCCAAGATGGCGCGCATTCCGGCCAAGCAGGTCAGCGCGACCGACAAGGACGTGCTGCAGCACCTGGAGCGCAACCTGAAGATGGTGATCTTCGGGCAGAACCCGGCGATCGAGACGCTGGCCGGTTCGATCAAGCTGGCGCGCTCGGGTCTGGCCAATCCGGAAAAACCAATCGGCAACTTCCTGTTCGCCGGCCCCACCGGTGTCGGCAAGACCGAGGTCACCAAGCAGCTCGCGCTGCAGCTGGGGATCGAGCTGGTGCGTTTCGACATGTCCGAATACATGGAAGCGCACTCGATCAGCCGTCTCATCGGTGCGCCCCCGGGCTACGTCGGTTTCGATCAGGGCGGCTTGTTGACCGAAAAGATCGTCAAGACACCGCACTGCGTGCTGCTGCTGGACGAAGTGGAGAAAGCGCATCCGGACATCTTCAACATCCTGTTGCAGGTCATGGACCGCGGCATTCTGACCGACACCAACGGGCGCGAGGCCAACTTCAAGAACGTGATTTTGGTGATGACGACCAATGCCGGCGCCACGCAGGCATCGCGTCGGTCGATCGGTTTTACCAAGCAGGATCATTCCACCGATGCGATGGAGTCGATCCGTCGCGGTTTCACGCCCGAATTCCGCAACCGTCTGGATGCGATCGTGCAGTTCCAGCCCCTGGCGTTCGACCACATCCTGCGGGTGGTGGACAAGTTCATCATCGAACTGGAAATGCTGTTGCAGGAAAAGCACGTCTCCCTGTCGGCCACCCCGACCGCGCGCGACTGGCTGGCCCAGCATGGCTTCGATCCGCTGATGGGTGCGCGGCCGATGTCGCGGGTGATCCAGGAGAAGATCAAGCGCCCGCTCGCCGACGAACTGCTGTTCGGCAAGTTGGTGGACGGTGGCCGGGTCAGCATCGACGTCAAGGATGGCGAACTGGTGGTCGAGGCGCATCCGGAACCCGAACGCCTGCTGCCCGCGACGGTGGATTGATCGTAAGGTTGTTTTCGCAGTTAAGGAAAAGCCGCTCGAAAGAGCGGCTTTTTTACGTCTTCAGCGCGCATCGCGATCACGCACCCTGACGATGGCACGCTTGGCGGGGATGGCTGCTGGGTGATGCGTTTCTACGCTGCCAGCAAGTCTTGCCAAGCCGCCGGTGCGGAGCAGGGCAGTGCGTCCGGGTAGGTGCCTGTCACTGTGCGCTCGAATTGCGGGCACGACAAAAAGCGGCCAATGGCCGCCTCGCGTCTCGGTACCAGAACCGCTTACTTCATGCGGTAGGTAATACGACCCTTGGTCAGGTCGTAGGGAGTCATCTCAACTTTGACCCGGTCGCCGGTCAGGATGCGGATGTAGTTCTTGCGCATACGTCCGGAGATGTGGGCGATGATTTCATGCCCGTTCTCCAGCTTGACCCGGAACGTGGTGTTGGGAAGCGTCTCGCTGACGCTGCCTTCGAATTCAATGGAGTCGTCTTTCGACATGTAATCCTGTGCAGTCACGGCTGGCCCGGCAGGGCCGTAAGGGACGGCATTTTACGCGCCATCTCCCTGCGGTGCAAATTTTATGTTAAGCGGGTCTCACGCAGGTCGCTGGCGGCGTGTTCGCGGTAACGCGCAGACCAACTACCCGGCGGTTCCGTCAGGGCAACCTGGCGTTGCACCTGGTGCAAAAAGTCAGCGCGCGGCAAGCGTTCGGCGCCCAGGCTCAGCAGGTGCGGATTTTCCACCTGCGCATCGATCAGTGGCCACCCTCGGCCATGCAGATTGGCGGCCAAGGCGGCTAGTGCCACCTTGGAGCCGCCGCTTTCCCCGCTGAACATGCTTTCGCCAAAAAACATCCGGCCGATCGCGACGCCGTAGATCCCGCCAACCAGGCGCGCGCCGTCGAACACCTCGATCGAATGCGCGTGGCCGAGACGGTGCAAGGCGATATAGGCCTGCTGCATTTCCGCGGTGATCCAGGTGCCGTGCTGGCCAGGGCGCGGACTCGCAGCACAGGCGTCGATCACCTGTTCGAAGGCGGTATCGGCGCGAACCGTCCAGGTGCTTGCGCGAAGCTGGCGCTTGAAGCGAGAGGACAGGCGCACGCCGTCAGTGCGAAAGACCATGCGCGGATCCGGGCTCCACCACAGGATCGGTTGGCCCTCCGAATACCACGGGAAAATGCCGTGCGCGTACGCGTTGAGCAGGCGCTGGGGCGACAGATCTCCGCCAACGGCAAGCAGTCCGTCGGGATCGGTCAGGGCGGCCTCGGCAGGCGGGAATGGGGCCGAGGCGGAAGTGCCCAACACGGTGGGACGACGAAAGGGCGTCATCACGCCGGCCACCGGCCGGATCGCCACGGCGCGCCACGCAGGCATGGAAATGGAGCGGCAAAGGGCATGGGCAGGTGCCTGGTTCGGTTCCGGCGATGGTACAGGTGCGCCTGCGGAGCACCCAGCTGGCTCAAGCCCGTCGCTGCCGGTCCCAGCTGGCGTAGTGCTCGTGCAAGGTCTGCTCGACCGGACGGTAGTCCACGCCCAATTCCTGGCGCGAGCGCCGGTTGTCCAGGCCGAAGCGGATGCCGAGATGATTGCGAATGTACTTGGGGCTCAGCCCGAAGAAGGGGCCGAGTAGCCGCAACGCCAAACCGGGAATCTGCAGACGCGGCAACAGGTAAGGGCGGCGGTGGACCTTGCGCAGGAACCGCGCGATTTCCAGGAACGAGATCATCTGTGCCGAGGCGACGATGTAGCGGCCGTGCGCGCTGGGCCGCTTGGCCGCGGCGATGTGTGCGTTGGCAACTTCACGCACGTCCACCGTGGCAAAGCTCAGGTCCGGCACGCCATAGAAGAACAGGCCGCGCATCAGTTCGTCGAGCAGGAACAGGCTGCCCGAATCCGAGCCTGCGGCCGGGGACGGACCGAGCACCAGGCCGGGATTGATGCAGACCAGGTCCCAGCGCTGCTGCGCACGGGACATGGCCCACGCCTCCTGCTCGGCGACCACCTTGGAGTAGTGGTAGGGATTGTGATCGAGGCTGCTGGTGGTGTTGAAGAAGGCTTCTGACAGCGTTTGCCCGGGCATGTCCAGCACGTCGCGGTAGTCGCCGAAGATCGCGCCGATGGTGGACGTGAGCACCACCCGCTCGACGCTGGAAGTCGCGTTCACCGTGGTCAGCACGTTCCTGACGCCTTGCAGCGCGGGTTCCAGCAGTTGGGTGCGGCCGTTCTTGATCTTTTCCGGCATCAGGAACGGCGAGGCGACGTGATGCACCACAGAGCAGCCCTGCATCGCGTCGGCGAAGGAGCCGGGTACCAGCAGGTCTGCTTCGAACAACCGCAATCGGTCCGGGTGGTCCGCCTGCAGCTGCCGTAAGGGCCGCAGCTTGGGCGAATCGTGCAGGCTGCGCACGGTGGCGTGCACGGTGTCGCCCGCTTCCAGCAACTGCTTCACCAGCCGGCAGGCGACATAGCCACTACCGCCGGTGACCAACACCGTTTGCTTCATGGGCCGATTCCGGTGCGGGCGACATGCCCGAATCAATAGTCAACGCTAGCATATTCTGCGGTAGCGTCCGCAAGTTCGGAATGATCGGGTACCAGGCACGGCAAATGCGCGGCTTGCGCAAGGGCTACGATGAGGACTGATGAACGGGTCTCGCGCGACGGCGCAGAGGCCTGCCACGTCGGCCTGCCACGTCAGGCGGTGCCTGGATTTGTGCGGCGGCGGTGCGATGTATCGACCCGGGATGGGTGGAGAAGCCGCCGCAGGGCGATCACGCTTGGCGGAACGGCGAATGGCGCAGCAGGGCGGCGGCGTGCTGCTCGACCTCGGCCCGCTCTTGCGCGCACCAGTCCGCCAGCGGCTCGCGAAAGCCCGGATCGGCAATCCAGTGGCGGCTGCGCACCAGCGTCGGCAGAAAGCCGCGCGCGATCTTGTGCTGGCCTTGTGCGCCAGGTTCGAAGCGGGTCAGGCCTTCGCGCAGGCAATATTCGATGCCCTGGTAGTAGCAGGTCTCGAAATGCAGGCCGGGCAGGGCTTCACCGCCCCAGTAGCGGCCGTACAAAGTGTGCTGCCCGCGCAGGCAGAGTGCACCGGCGATGGGTTGCCCATCGAGGTCGGCCAGGAACATCACCAGCTGGCGCGGCATGGCCGTGGCCAGGTGCTGCAGGAACTGCTGCGTCAGCGCGGGCGAGTTGCCGTACTCGTTGAAGGTCTTGAGATAAAAGCCGTACATCGCGGCCAGCTCCGCATCGCTGGCCTCATCACCGTGCACCACGCGCAGTTGCACGCCGGCGCGCTGCACCTTGGCGCGTTCCTGGCGAATGTTCTTGCGGTGCTTGTGATCCATCGCCGACAGGAACGTCTCGAAGTCGCCCCAGCCGCTGGCGTTGTGCCAGTGGTACTGCAGGTCGTTGCGTTCCAGCCAGTCGGCATCGAAGGCGGCGTCTTCACCAGCGGGGTAAAAGTTCACATGCGCCGACGACAGTCCGCTGCGCTCCACCAGCTCGCGCATCGCCTTCAGCAGGTGGCCGCGCCACGTGGGCGCACCGAGCAGGCGCGGGCCGGTGACGGGCGAGTAGGGCACCCCACACAGCCATTTGGGGAAGTAGTCCTGGCCATAGCGCGCGTACGCATGCGCCCAGGCATGGTCGAAGACGAACTCGCCGTGCGAGTTGTTCTTGAGGTAGCCGGGAGCCGCGGCGACCAGAGTGTCACCCTCCCACAAGGTCAGGTGCAGCGGGTTCCATCCCCAATCCGGGCGCAGGCAACCCTCACGTTCAAGGCCTTGCAGAAATGCGTAGCTGATAAAGGGATGCGTGCCATCGTGCAGCGCATCCCAGGCGCCGGCCGGCAACTCGTCCAGCTGGCGACACCAGCGTGCGGTTATGCCCATGTGGGCAGCCCCTTGGCGATGCTGGCCGCGTGGCGCGGCCGGCAATCAGGCGCCATCTCAGGCGCTCTTGTCGAGATAACGCTCGGCATCCAGCGCGGCCATGCAGCCGAAGCCGGCCGAGGTGATGGCCTGGCGGTAATGCTGGTCGGCCACGTCGCCGGCGGCGAACACGCCGGCCACCGAGGTCTCGGTCGCGGCGCCGTTCAGGCCGGAGCGGATTTCCAGGTAGCCGTTGTTCATTGCCAACTGGCCATCGAACAACTGCGTGTTCGGGTGATGGCCAATCGCCACGAAGAAACCATGCGCATCGATGTCGCGGGTGCTGCCGTCGATGGTGGACTTCACTCGGACGCCGGTAACCCCGGCATCGTTGCCCAGTACCTCGTCGATGGCATGGTGCCAGACGGTCTCGATCTTGCCGGCGGCCACTTTGGCGAACAGCTTGTCCTGCATGATTTTCTCTGCGCGCAGCGTATCGCGGCGATGCACCAGGTAGACCTTGCGGGCAATGTTGGACAGGTACAGCGCCTCTTCGACCGCGGTGTTGCCGCCGCCGACCACCACCACGTCCTGGTCCTTGTAGAAGAAGCCGTCGCAGGTGGCGCAGGCGGAGACGCCACGCCCCTTGAAGGCTTCTTCGGTGGGGATGCCCAGGTACTTGGCGGTAGCGCCGGTGGCGATGATGAGCGCGTCGCAGGTGTACTCGGCCCCGTCGCCGATCAGCCGGAACGGACGCTGCGACAGATCTGCCGTGTGGATATGGTCGAAGATGACCTCGGTCTCGAAGCGCTCGGCATGCGCCTGCATGCGGCTCATCAGGTCCGGACCCATCAGGCCGTGGGGGTCGCCCGGCCAGTTGTCCACCTCGGTGGTGGTCATCAGTTGGCCGCCTTGCTGCAGCCCGGTGATGACCACCGGCTTGAGATTGGCGCGGGCGGCGTAGACCGCGGCGGTCCAGCCGGCCGGGCCGGAGCCCAGGATCAACAGGCGGGAGTGCTTGGCGGGGCTGGCAGAAGAGGCGCTCATGTATACTCGCGATCTAGGAATTGGTAGGGCAGGCGAAGTAATTCGCGCCCCCGTGGCGGCATAGAGTGGCGGTCCCCACCCGGTGAATCAAGGCGGCGCGATGGAACTGCTTGAACCGCAGATGGCATGCTCCGCTCCAACCACGTGCTCGACGCCGCCTTGTGCGGCGTTTTTCGTTGAGCGGCGCTTGGTTGGATGGCCAGGGCGCATGCAACTGCTGAAACCGTGGCTTCAGTCGTTTATTATCAAACACTAACAGCATTTTTCTAAGGTCTGGCTACAGGTGGCAAAGCAGGTTCCCGAACGCAGCAGCAAGCCCGCAGAGGGCAAACCGTCGTCGCGCAAGACGGCGGTGGCGGACAATCCGCGGCGGCAGAAGCTCTGGCGCGATCTGGCCTTGATCGCGGTAGCGCCGTTGCTGCTGTATCTGCTGGCCAGCCTGTTCACTTACTCGGCGACCGATCCGGGTTGGTCGCGCACCGGCAATCTGGTTGCGCCGATCCACAACATGGGCGGCCGATTCGGCGCCCTGGCGGCCGACGTGCTGCTGCAGCTGTTCGGGTATGTGGCCTTCCTGCTGCCGGTGCTGTTGGGAGCGGTCGCCTGGATCGCCTTGATCGGCGAGCGCGAGGAGCAGAGCCAAAGCGATCTGGGGCCGGCGCTGCGCCTGGTCGGCATGGTGGGGTTCCTGATTTCCTCGACCGGCTTCCTGCACCTGCGCCTGTTCCAGGGCGAGGTGGCCGAGGCCGGCGGCATCCTGGGCAAGTTGGTCGCCGGCTCGCTCAGTTCCGGCTTCGGTTCCTTGGGCGCGAACTTGTTCGTGTTGGTGCTGCTGCTGGTGTCGATCACCCTGGCGACCGGCTTGTCGTGGTTTGCGGTGATGGAGCGCATCGGCAAGTGGGTGCTGGCGCTGGGGCCGCTGATGCAGCGCAAGACCCATCAGGCCACCGAGTGGCAGCAGACCCGGGTGATGCGCGAAGAACGCGAGGAAGTGCGCAAGGTCGATGCGGTCAAGCAGGCCAAGCGCGAGCCGGTCAAGATCGAGCCGCCGCCGGCGCCGGTGGTGGAAAAGAGCGAGCGCGCCAAGCGCGACACCCAGATTCCGATGTTCCAGGGCGTCAGCACCGACGGCTCGGACCTGCCGCCGCTGGCGCTGCTGGACGACCCCAAGCCGCAGACCAAGGGCTATTCGGAAGAGACGCTGGAAACGCTGTCGCGCCAGATCGAGTTCAAGCTCAAGGACTTCCGCATCGAGGCGCAGGTGGTCGGGGCCTATCCGGGCCCGGTGATCACCCGCTTCGAGATCGAGCCGGCGCCGGGCATCAAGGTCAGCCAGATCAGCTCGCTGGACAAGGACATCGCGCGCGGGTTGTCGGTGAAATCGGTGCGCGTGGTGGACGTGATCCCGGGCAAGTCGGTGATCGGCCTGGAAATTCCCAATGTCAGCCGGGAGATGATCTTCCTCTCCGAATTGCTGCGCTCCAAGGAGTATGACAAGTCGGCCAGCCCGCTGACGCTGGCCCTGGGCAAGGATATTGCCGGGCGCCCGACCGTGGCCGACCTGGCGCGCATGCCGCACTTGCTGGTCGCCGGTACGACCGGCTCGGGCAAGTCGGTGGCGGTCAATGCGATGGTGCTCAGCCTGCTGTTCAAGGCCTCGCACAAGGAACTGCGGATGCTGATGATCGACCCGAAGATGCTCGAGTTGAGCGTCTATCAGGGCATCCCGCACCTGCTGGCGCCGGTGGTCACCGACATGAAGGAGGCCGCCAACGGCCTGCGCTGGTGCGTGGCCGAGATGGAGCGCCGCTACAAGCTGATGAGCGCGGTGGGCGTGCGCAACCTGGCCGGCTTCAACAAGAAGGTCAAGGACGCCATCGACGCCGGCCAGCCGATGATGGACCCGCTGTTCAAGCCGAACCCGGAACTGGGCGAAGCGCCCCGGCCGCTGGAAACGCTGCCGTTCATCGTCATCTTCATCGACGAATTCGCCGACATGATGATGATCGTCGGCAAGAAGGTCGAAGAGCTCATCGCGCGCCTGGCGCAGAAGGCGCGTGCGGCCGGCATCCACTTGATCCTGGCCACGCAGCGGCCATCGGTGGACGTGATCACCGGCCTGATCAAGGCCAATATCCCCACCCGCGTGGCGTTTCAGGTCAGCTCCAAGATCGACTCGCGCACCATCCTGGACCAGTCCGGCGCCGAGGCGCTGCTGGGCAACGGCGACATGCTGTACCTGCCGCCCGGCACCGCGCTGCCGGATCGCGTGCACGGGGCTTTCGTCAGCGACGAGGAAGTGCATCGCGTGGTCGAGCATCTCAAGGCCAGCGGGCCGGTGTCCTACGTCGAAGGCGTGCTGGACGAAGTGCAGACCATGGGCGATGGCACCGTGGTCGGTGCCACCGGCTTGCCGGAAAGCAGCGGCGGTGGCGGCGACGAATCGGATCCCTTGTACGACGAAGCCTTGCGCATCGTCACCGAGACCCGGCGTGCGTCGATTTCCGGCGTGCAGCGGCGTTTGAAGATCGGCTACAACCGTGCCGCGCGTCTGATCGAAGCGATGGAGGCGGCCGGCGTCGTCAGCCCGCCCGAGCACAATGGCGACCGTACCGTGCTGGCACCGCCGCCGCCGAAGTAGGCGCCGGCGATGTCGTGGCGCGTTTTATGTGCAGCTTCCGATCGGGCGCCTGCAGCAATGCCGCATTGTTGGAAGCCCGTGCCTGTCATTGCCCGGCACAACGGCTACCCTGTGGGTGAGGGCCGCTCCGGCCCGCCGTGATCGAGACCCATGTTGCATCGTCCCTCGTTAGTGTTCGTGCTGCTCCTCTATCTCCCGCTGCTTGCCCAGGCACAGCAACGGCCCGCGCCCACTGCCAGTGCTGCAACGCGCACGCAGGCCGACACCAATTACAGTTTCGTGCGCTACCGCGCCGACTACGAGGTGCGCGCCGACGCCAGCAGCGTTGAAACCGACGAGTACGAGATCCTGCTCAAGACCAAGTCGGCCGTGGAGCAGTTCAGCCAGGTCCGGCTGAGCTATAGCGAGAAGATGGAAACGCTCGATGTGCTGCAGGCGTATACCGTCACGGCCGAAGGGCTGCGCCAGGACGTGGCGGCCGACAAAATCTATACCCAGGAAAGCTATTCCAGCGCCTCGGCAGCGATGTATGCCGACCGCAAGGTGAAAGTGGTGGTGTTCCCGAATCTGGCGCCGGGCGCGCGCATTGTGTACCGCGTGCGGCGGGCACAGAACACGCCGTATTTCCCCGGTTACTTCAGCCTGTGGGAGACCTTCAGCGTCTTCGCGCAGTACGACGATGCGGTGATTACGTTGGTCGCGCCGAAGGGGCTGCCGATGCATCTTTCTGCACGCGGGCTGCAGGGCAGCACCAAGCCGGTGGTGCGCGGCGACCAGGCACGCTGGGAGTGGCGCTACCAGCGCACCGCGCCGATGAAGAACCAGAACTGGAGCGCTGCGACCTGGGAGTTCAGCCCCACCTTGATGGCCAGCACCTTCGATAGCTGGTCGCAGATGGGCCTGGCGTACCACGTCAAAGGCGGGCGCGCTGCGGCGGTGACGCCGGCGATCCAGGCGCTGGCCGATGAGGTCACCCGCGGTATCGATGCCCCGCGCGCGCAGGCTGCCGCGCTGTATGCGTGGGTGGCGCGCAACATCCGCTATGTGGCGGTGTATCTGGGCAATGGCGGGCTGGAACCCAACAGCGCCGAGAGCATCCTGGCCAACCATTACGGCGATTGCAAAGACCACACCGTGATTCTGGAGGCCCTGCTTGCCGCCAAGGGGATTGCCAGCACACCGGTGCTGATTGGGGCAGAGGGCGGCCCGACCTTGCCGCAGATCCCGGTGCTGGGCCGCTTCAACCACGCCATCACCTACATTCCCGCATTCGATCTGTACGTGGACTCGACCAACCCCTACGCACGCTTCGGCCAGTTGCCGGCCGGCGATCTCGGCGCGCCGGTGGTGCATACGCGCGATGGCAAGGTCACGCAGACGCCGCCGAACGACCGCAAGGTCAATCGCTATGTCGCCCGCACTGAATACCGGTTCACGCCGCAAGGCGATCTGCAGGGCACCACCACGCTCGACAGCGGGCAGACCGGCGAAGTGGGCTTGCGCGCGATGTTCGTGCAGCTCAATGCGCAGAATCGCAACCGGATCGAAGAGTCGATCCTTGCCCAGTCCGGTTTCGACGGCACCGGCGATCTGCTGATTCAGGGCGACCCGCTGGATCTGGATGCACCGTTCAACTACCGCTACACCTTCCAGGCCAAGGACGCGGTGGACTTCTCGGTGGTCGGCGGCATGACCTTGCCGGATATGCCAGGTGCCGAGTCAACGCGCGCCATCTACACCACCACCTCGGCCGAAAACAATCTGACCCCGTTTTACTGCAACGACAGCGTGCGCGAAGAAACCTACGTGGTGAGCTTTCCCGAGACGGTGCCGATCATCGCCATTCCGCGCAGCAGCACCTTTCGCAATGCCGCCGGCGAATACGTGGTTGAGTGGACACGGCAGGGGCAGACGGTCACCGCCGTGCATCGCCTGCAGCGTGCCGCCGTGCGCGGGCCACAGGCGTTGTGCCAGCCGCAGGATTACCGTGCGTTTCGCGAGCTCTACCAACAGGTGCGGCGCGGGTTTCGCGGGCAGATTGTCTATGGCGATCTGTCCAGGGTGCAGACGGCACGATGAGGCGGATTGCCGCGCACACGCCGCCATCTGAACATGCCGTGCGATAGCGCTCGCCCATTCATCTATGAAGTATCAGAATCTACGCATGTCCTTCTGGAAGACCGCGATGCATCGCCAGCTCCGTTATGCCGTCCTTGCCACTGCTCTGTTCGCCAGTACCGCGTTTGCCGGTGCGCGCCAGGAGCTGGACACCTTCACGCGAGGGTTGAAGGGACTGGATGGGCAGTTCAGTCAGCGGGTGACCGACGCGAACGGCCGGGTCAAGGAAACTTCGAGCGGGCGGGTCGCACTGGCGACACCGCGTCAGTTCCGTTGGGAATACGCCAAGCCCTATAAGCAGCTGATCGTGGCCGACGGCAAGAAGGTCTGGGTATTGGATCCGGATCTGGAGCAGGTCACCGTGCGCGCACAGGGCAGCGAAGAACAGAACAGCCCGCTGGTTGCATTGATCGACCCGGCGCTTCTGGACAAGAAGTACGATGTCAGCGAAGAAGCCGCGCCACGCGACGGCCTGCAATGGTTGTCGCTGACGCCCAAGGTGGACACCGACGCCAGCTTCCAGATCGCCTCGCTGGGGTTCGGCAAGGAGGGCCTGGCCAGGATGGAAGTGGTGGACGCAGTCGGCCAACGCACCGCGATCAGCTTTAGCGGCTGGAAGCGCAACCCGGCGTTTTCTGCAGACACCTTCCGCTATACGCCGGCCAAGGGCGTGGATGTGGTGGGCGACGCGCAGTAAAGCGTCTGCGGGGCTCTCGGGATGAACGCATGGCGCAGCGAGCGGCTGTGCCTGCGGGCGCGCAACAGTCGTCGTGACCTGACAGATGCACCCGCACAGGAGCGATGCCACCACGCTACGGGACTGGCTCGTACGGGATCCACTGACCAACCGTCCGACTCGCCTCCGCTGCCTGGTTGGTCTGGCGTTTGATGAAGAAATCGAGGCCACGTTCGCGCTGGCGTTTGCCCTTTTCGCGCAGGATCAGGATGGTCGGTTCCCAAATGCTTGGGTGGCTGATCAGCTCATCGAACGCGCGATCGGCTTCTGCCGCTTGCGCTTCGCATCCGGCGACCCGCAATAGCTGGGCCTGCGCGCGCAGCGCGTCCAGGCGTGGTGCAGCCTCTGCCTGCAACACCCAGTCCACGATCAGCGAGGCGAACTTGTTGTCTTGCATGTGGAGGCGGACCCGGTCGATGAAGTCCTGCAACTGGCGCTCGGCCACCATATAGAGCCGTTGGTCATCGACCTTGCCCTGCAGTTTGGAGATTCCGTAGTGGGTCCATAACTGCCAGTTGCGCTTCACTTCGCGTTCGAATGAGGCGAAATTGAAGAATTCGAAGCCACGATCGGTGCGCACGGGATCGATTTCGTTGTTGAACATCCACAAGGTGGAGAACGTCGTGCTGCCGGCCGAGCGCAGTTCCCTGCTGTAGCCGAGATCAAGCGTGGCCATGGACAGCCGCGCCACTGGTGTGGGCGGCGCATTGCCGGTGCCGGGGTGCGTCCACTGCCGGGCGACGACACTGGCCGATGCGCGCCCTGCGATCTCTACCCTGGATTGCGCGCTCGAATCCTTCAGCACCATGGTCATGTAGCCTTCGATCGGCGTCTGCGACCGGGAGGTTTCGCGCCGCGCTTTCACGCCGAGCGACGCGCCGAGGGTGGCGCGACGCGGTTGGCCATCCATGTTTCCCACGCGCACGCCGGCAGCGACGCTGAGGCTGGATTCGGTGGCCGAAGTATTGCGTTCGGCATGGCCGATCAAGCCAACGGTGATGCTGGGGTGGTGCGCCAGCAGCTCCCCCAGGAAGTCGCGCTCGCTCAACTGGCCTGCATCGTCGCCGGATTGCTCGGCCAGTTGCAGCAAGTGTTCGAACATGGCCAGGAATTGCGCGCGCTGCTCCAGCTCCTGGCCCTTGCCCCGTCGTGGTACGCGGATTTGCACGCCATGCTCGATGCCCGATTCCTTTTTCATGCGCCATTCGGCTGCGCCCGTGATACCCACCGGTGCGTGTTCGGTGCCCGGCAGCAGCACGCCCGCGCTAATGCCGGTACTGGCGTTGAACTGCCGCGCCTTCTGCCGCCCGATCTGCAGCGACAACCCTGTCCGCCCCATGTAAATCTCCACCGAGCGATCGGAACTGGTCTGGCCGCCCGCGGAGAGTTTCAGTCCCAGGCCGCTGGGGATGATCGCAAGTGCGGCCGACAGCGGCGTCGTATTGAGTCCGATCACCCGTTGCTCGGTAAGACGCAGCTTGTCGCGCCATTCCAGTCGTTCCATCAGGTTGCGCAGGCATTCGAACAGCGCACGTGGCGATCTGACGCGGGAGGTGTCGCCCTCGTGCAGAAGGCGACTTGCATGACCGATGGCCTGATGAAAGTGGGTGCGCGCGTCAGACGCCAGTTCTTCATCCAGGGTCGCTGCACCGACCGGCAGGTCGCTCGGCTGTCCGGCGTGGTCGAGCAGGCCACGCTGGATCAGACGCAGCGTTTCGGGCAGACGCATGCGGCCGGCGCGTAACGCACCCCACGCGGATGCGATGGCCGGATGGCACGCCGCCGTCTGCAGGTCGTCGGTCTCGTTCACGGAGGCAGCCACCGAGCGCTGAAGCTCCTGGGCACGCCGTTCGATCGTGCCCAGCACCTTGGCGGTGAAGGTCAGGTCGGTTGCGTTCTGCTCGTGTGGGAGCCATTGCACGTATTCCAACAGTGCCTGCATTGCCAGCTCGTCCTGCGACGGCATTCGCCCGCCAGCCAGCTGGATCTGGCGGCGCGCGACGAGCCAGCTGGTCAGGTGGCCGGCCGCTTCGCGAAAAGCGTCGTTGGCACGCCGCACGGCGGTGGGAAGCGCTTCGGAGGCGCCAACCTTCATTCCCAGCTCAAGTGCGTTGAAGGGATTGAGGGCGCGCCTGCCGCGCCGCCCACTGCCTGCGACCGCCCATTGCGCAAACATCTGCAGGCATGCGTTGACGCGCGCATAGGGTGAACCTGCCCGGGTGGTTTCGTAGCCATTGCGGAATGCGTGAAATGCGCCGCGCTGGGCATCGGTTGCAGACTGCAGGCCCTGCAGCGGCGAGTCTCCATGCACGGCATGGCGCGCTCCCATCTGCGCATCGCCCAGCCAGCTGCGTTCAGCCTGTTCTGCGTCCGGCGTCAGTGCAAGCCGGTGGCTGGCACGCAGATGGACCTGCGCCGCCTCCAACCATTCCCTGGAGGGGGGCGTGGCTTCTTCGCGCAGCATGTGCGAAAGAACCTGCATGCCGCGCGGAACGCTGGCCAACAGGCCGACGCAGGCGGTGACGATCTCCATTGGCTGGGCCGCCTCGGCAGCGATGGAGACCTGTGGCGGCGGAATCAGCTCACGCAACCGCACCATGCCCAGGCGTCGCAGCACGTCGGCCGCTGCGGCAGCATCGCCTTCGCTGGCGATCGCCAAGGCCTGCAGGGCGATGCGCAAGGCGTCGACCGGCTGCAAGGCGTCGCCCCCGAACGCAGCGCTGCGGCCATGCAGACCGTCAGCCCAGGCGCGCAGAACCTGTCGACTCACGGGGTCGATGGTTTCCTCGCGAAAGCCGGGCAGGGCGCCAAGCAGTGCGTCCATGGTGTCGGCGACGATCTCGGCAGCGACGGGCCGGGCCTCATCGGCCGGCGGCTGCGCGGCTGCATGTTCCGCCACGCGCTGCATGTCGCCGTTCGCAGCTTCCAGCGCGTTGACCGTCTGTTCGTGCTGCCACACCTCCTCGGTGTTGATCCGCGACGAATGCCGCGCCTGCTGCAGTTTCGCCTCGACCTGGTCGAGGCGCTGCTGTAGGCGTCGCGCATGCCGCCGACAGCGCTCGGCATGCGTGCGTTGCAGGGTCAGCATGTTCTCGTTGCGTCCCAGCCGTGTGCGCAGTGCCTCGACTTCTCGGTTTCGCTCTGCAGCAAGGTGCGAGCCGAGCGTGCGCGAAGCCGGCCTGTTGGCAGAGTTGCCTGCTTGATCCGACTGCAACGCATCGCGTGCTTGCGCATACGCGCTTCGCAATCGATCGATTTCCGCGTTAGCTTCCGCAAGTGCTTGCTCTGCTTGTGCTGCCTGTGCCGAGCCGCGGCCGAAAAAGACCGCTTTGGCCAGCGCATCGCCGCGTGCGCGCGCCTGCTGCACTGCGTGCTCGAGCCGGGTGCAGGCGCGTTGCAGCTGTAAGCGATCGACGCCCTGCTGCGCGTCGGCCGAGGATGGGCCCGCGTGCGCTGCGACAGCGCGCGACGGCTGATCGTGCGGTAGCGCGTTCAATGCGGCGCGTGCGGAGAGGATGTCCGACTCGAGATCGTGGATCGCGGCCGCCACTGCATCAGTCTGTGCATTGCATCCATGCAGCTGTTGCAGCAGTTCGGCACGTTCGCGCGTCAGCGCGTTGATGCTGTCGCTCAGGTTGGCGGCGCGCCGGGCTCTCAGGGCCAACTGCTCGCGTGCAGCCTGTAGCGTTTGTGCATGCGCGTAGCTCAGCTCGTCCTGGCGACGCCGGCAGATGCGTGCGGCCAGGTCGTTGTTGGATTGTTCCAGGCGGGCGATCAGGGCCTCATTGAGATGCTGGGTGGCATTGGACAGCAGCGGGGCTGCTCGCAGATCACGGGCGGCATCGGCGTTGCGATCCGATGGGCAAGCTGGTGTGTCCCGCGCGTACTGCACCGAGGAATAGCGCAGCAGGCTCGTATGTGGTTCTGGCGAACCGCTACTGAGCCCCAATCGTTCTGCGGCCTTCCTGCAGGGGCGCGGGAGGGCGTGTTTGCGTTTGGGAGCGGCCTTCAGTCCGGGATCGACGACGCTTGGCTGTCTTGCTTGCTCAAGTAGCGTCGCGGACCAACCCAGCGGATCTTCCTGTGCCTGGATCAGTTCCGCCTCGAACGCGCATGGGTCCGGAGTCGCCAATTTGTTGTGCGTCTGCCGCCGCGCAGAAGGCTTGGATGGATGCGCGATGGTCTCGGCCATGCCTGGAAGGCAAGCGGCGATGACGGAGGGGCGAAGCGGAATGCGAGGCATGGTGGAATCCGTGCGCTGAACCTGCCGCTTGCGCTTGCGCAGCTCGTGGCCGATGCGGAATGCCGGCAGGCGATTGCGGTCACTCGTTACTCAGTAACAGTATTGCGCTACGCAGTCGATGCGTTGCACCTGCGCGAAGTGGTCGCTTGGAAAGAGAACGTCGGCGTCCCAGCGATGGCCGAACACTGCGTTGTGGAACGTCCATCAGGCGCAGGCGGTAGAATGAAGGGGTGAGCAAAGCCAAACGTCCCGACTCGATCACACCCGATCTGCTGCACGTCGATCGCAGCGCCATGGGGCCCTTGGCAGAGCGGATGCGGCCGCGCACGCTTGACGAGATGGTGGGCCAGAAGCGATTGCTGGCTCCCGACAGCGCCCTGCGGCGCGCGGTGGAATCCGGCCGCGTGCACTCCATGATCCTGTGGGGCCCGCCGGGATGCGGCAAGACCACATTGGCCTTGTTGCTCGCACATTACGCAGACGCCGAATTCAAGGCGATCTCGGCCGTACTCTCCGGCTTGCCGGAAGTGCGGCAGGTGCTGGCAGAGGCGGCGCAGCGTTTTGCCGGTGGCCGCCGCACCGTGTTGTTCGTCGATGAGGTGCATCGCTTCAACAAGGCCCAGCAGGATGCGTTCTTGCCGCATATCGAACGCGGCACGATTCTGTTCGTCGGTGCGACCACTGAAAACCCGTCCTTCGAGTTGAATTCAGCGCTGTTGTCGCGCTGCCGCGTGCATGTGCTGGAAGGCGTGTCGCCGCAGGATATTGTCGAAGCCTTGCAGCGTGCCTTGCGCGATGCCGAGCGCGGCTTGGGGGCAGAGACGATCCAGGTCAGCGAAGCGTCGCTGCTGGAAATCGCCAGCGCCGCCGACGGCGATGTGCGTCGGGCGCTGACGCTGTTGGAAATTGCCGCAGAACTGGCGACAGGCGAGGGTGGCGAGATTACGCCGCAGACGTTGCTGCAGGTGCTGGCCGACCGTACGCGCCGCTTCGACAAGAACGGCGAGCAGTTCTACGACCAGATTTCGGCGTTGCATAAGTCCGTACGCAGTTCCAACCCGGATGCAGCGCTGTACTGGCTGACGCGCATGCTCGATGGCGGGTGCGACCCTGCGTATCTGGCGCGTCGGTTGACCCGCATGGCGATCGAGGATATTGGCCTGGCCGATCCGCGCGCGCAGAGCATGGCGCTGGAAGCCTGGGACATCTACGAGCGCCTCGGCAGCCCGGAAGGCGAGTTGGCATTCGCACAGCTGGTGCTGTACCTGGCCAGCACTGCCAAATCCAACGCCGGCTACGCGGCCTTCAACCAGGCCAAGGCCGACGTGCGCGCCACCGGCACGCAGGAGGTGCCGCTGCATCTGCGCAACGCGCCGACCAAGCTGATGAAGACGCTGGGCTATGGCCAGGATTACCAGTACGACCATGATGCCGAGGGCGGCATCGCGCTGGATCAGACCGGGTTCCCGGATGCGATGGGCGAGCGCGTGTACTACAACCCGGTGCCGCGCGGGATGGAGATCAAGCTGAAGGAAAAGCTCGATCGGCTGCGCGAGGCGCGCGCGCTGGCACGGGCTGACAAGGCCGGCAAGCCCACGGCATAATCGGCCGCACAGGAGATGGCATTCCTCCTCGAACCGCACGCACCCTGCGCGCTGATGATGCCTGCCCACCCCGCCGGGGCGGCAGGCCTGTGCCCCGGCATCGCTTTTGACTCACAAAGGATGACGCCGATGTCGCACACTTTTTTTTCGAACACACGCTCTGGTCGCGGGGTGCGCGTATGAACGCACCGGTGTGGTGGCAACAGCTGTTGTTGGCAATGACCGGTGGTGCACTGGGATCGGGCTTGCGTTTTGCGATCGGTGCCTCGTTGATCCAGCGCTTCGGTACCGGCTTCCCTTGGGGAACGCTGACGGTGAACCTGCTCGGGTCGTTTGTGGCCGGCGTGTTGCTGGTCTGGCTGGATGCACGCGGGCCCTCGAGCTGGCCGCTGCGGGCCCTGTTGATCGTCGGCGTGATCGGTGGGCTGACCACGTTTTCGTCGCTGATGATGGAGTGCCTGGTGTTTGCGCGCACCGACCGCTCGACGATGATCGGCATCTATCTGGCGGTGACCTTGCTGGCTGGACTGGCGCTGGTCGTTGCAGGGGCGCGGACCGGTCAATGGTTGGTGGCGCGCTGAGCGTCGCCGTTTGCTAGCGGTATCTGCGGCGTCCCTATTGCGACAGCTGGATCGACGGCTTCAGGCCGCAACGACATGACCGATGCATCAGAACGCAACGCTCAGCGTTTCACTGGGCACGCGGGGGATGTGCGTTGGAGCGCCGCGACGTTGGCAAGACCGCATTGACCGAGAAAGGAAAGGGCGTGCTTGCGCACGCCCTTTTGGGCACAGCATGGCGATGTGATCCTTAACACCTGATCTCCGCGGATGGATGACACAGATGGAAACACCAGATCGACCCGGAAGGCCGACCCGGCGCTCCAACGCGCTTCACAGCGCTTCGATGATGCCCGCAGCGCCCATGCCGGTACCGATGCACATGGTGACCATGCCGTACTTCTGCTGACGACGGCGCAGGCCATGCACCAGCGTGGCGGCACGGATCGCGCCGGTGGCGCCCAGCGGGTGGCCAAGGGCGATTGCGCCACCCAGCGGATTGACCTTGGATGGATCCAGTTCGCTGTCGCGGATCACGGCCAACGCCTGTGCGGCGAAGGCTTCATTAAGCTCGATCCAGTCGAGTTGATCTTTGGTCAGCCCGGCCTGCTTGAGCGCCTTGGGAATGGCGGCGATCGGTCCAATGCCCATGACTTCCGGGCGCACGCCGGCTACCGAGAAGCTGACAAAACGCGCAAGCGGTGTGAGGCCGTAATCCTTGATCGCCTGCTCGGAGGCCAGCAGCACGGCACCGGCGCCATCGCTCATCTGCGAAGAATTACCGGCGGTGACGCTGCCGCCGAACTGGCCGTTGCGGAACACCGGGCGCAACTTGGCCAGGCCCTCGAGCGAGCTATCCGGACGCGGGCCTTCGTCGGTGTCGACCAGGCGCTTGCGCAGCGCGATGACGTTGCCTGCCAGATCGGGCTGGTGCGAATGGATTTCGTACGGGCTGATTTCGTCGCGGAACTCGCCGGCGGCAATTGCGGCGATCGCCTTTTGATGGGAGGCCAGCGCAAAAGCGTCCTGGTCTTCGCGCGACACCTTCCACTCTTCTGCGACCTTCTCGGCAGTGATGCCCATGCCATAGGCAATGGCCACATGGTCGTCGGCGAACACGCTTGGCGACATCGCCACCTTGTTGCCCATCATCGGCACCATCGACATCGACTCGGTACCGCCGGCCAGCATCAGGTCGGCATTGCCCAGCCGGATCTGGTCGGCGGCCATGGCGATGGCCTGGATGCCGGACGAACAGAAGCGGTTGATGGTCTGACCGGCCACTGAATTGGGCAGGCCCGCCAGCAACACGCCGATGCGCGCCATGTTCATGCCTTGCTCGCCTTCGGGCATGGCGCAGCCGATGATGGCGTCGTCGATGCGCGAGGTATCGATGCCCGGCGCCTGCGCGACCACGGCGCGCAGCACATGCGCCAGCATGTCGTCGGGACGGGTATTGCGGAACACGCCCTTCGGCGCCTTGCCCACCGGCGTACGCGTGGCGGCAACGATGTAGGCTTCTTGAATCTGCTTGCTCATGGCTATCTCCGATAGCCGGGATTCGGGATTCGGGATTTGGGATTCGTCAAAGCGAATCCGCGTGCCCGAATGTTCCTGCCCGGCGGATGAATTTGGTGGAAGCGAGAAAGTTGGAGGGCGGGGACCCGCTGTTGCGAATCCCCAATCCCCAATCCCGATTCTCAGTTCCTGAGTGGCTTACCCGTCTTGAGCATGTGCCCAATCCGCGCCTGGGTCTTTTCCTGCTGGGCCAGTTCGACGAAGTGCTTGCGCTCCAGCTTGAGCAGCCATTCTTCATCGACCAGCGCGCCGCGATCCACTTCGCCACCGCAGACCACCGTGGCAATGCGGCTGGCGATTTCGTAGTCGTATTCGCTGATGAAGCGACCTTCCAGCATGTTGACCAGCAGCATCTTGAAGGTGGCGATGCCGACGTCGCCGGCGACCTGGATGCGGCGTGCCGGCAGCGGGGCGCGGTAGCCGCCCTCGGCCAGCGCGCGCGCTTCGGCCTTGGCGATGTGTAGGCTCTCATAGCTGTTGAACACCACCTTGTCGGTGGCACGCAGCAGGCCCAGTTCCTTGGCATTGACGGCCGAGTTGGAAACCTTGGCCATTGCCACGGTCTCGAAGGTCTTCTTCAGCTCGGCGAACACGTCGCCGCCCGGACCTGCGGCGATCGAGGCACGCACCGCAATTTCCTTCAGGCCACCACCGGCCGGCAGCAGGCCGACGCCGGCTTCGACCAGGCCGATGTAGCTCTCCAGCGAGGCCACTGTCTTGGCGCTATGCATCTGGAATTCGCAGCCGCCGCCCAGCGCCAGGCCACGCACGGCCGAGATCACCGGCACCTGCGCGTACTTGATGCGCTGGCTGGTGGCCTGGAAATTGGCGACCAATGCTTCGAACGCATCGACCTTGCCGGCCTGCAGCAGGCCAAGCGCGCCGGCCAGATCGGCACCGGCGGAGAAGGGCTCCTTCTGCTGCCAGATCACCAGACCGGCGAAGTCTTTCTCGGCGCGGCCAACCACTTCCTGCAGGCCATTGAGCACGTGGTCGGAAACGGTGTTCATCTTGGTCTTGAAACTGACCACGGCGATGTCATCGCCGTCGTGCCACATGCGCACGCCGTCATTTTCGAACACGGTTTCGCCCGGCGAGAACTGCTCGCCCAGCAACGGATCGGGGAAGCGCTGGCGCTTGTACACCGTCAGCGATGAGCGTGGCAGCTTGGCGTCGCGCGCCGGGCTGTACGAGCCTTCGGCGCCATGCACGCCATCGCGACCGTCGAACACCCAGTTCGGTAGTGGCGCGCTGCTCATGCTCTTGCCGTTGGAGATGTCTTCGGCAATCCACTGCGCCACCTGCTTCCAGCCAGCGGCCTGCCAGGTCTCGAACGGGCCCAGCGACCAGCCGTAGCCCCAGCGGATCGCCAGATCCACGTCACGTGCGGTCTCGGCGATATCGGCCAGGTGGTAGGCGCTGTAGTGGAACAGGTCGCGGAAGCTGGCCCACAGGAACTGCGCCTGCGGGTGCTGGCTTTCGCGCAGCTTGGCGAACTTTTCGGCCGGGTTCTTGATCTTGAGGATCTCGACCACCTCTGGCGCGGCGCTACGATCGGCCGGGCGATAGTCCTGCTTCTCCAGGTCGACCACCACGATGTCCTTGCCGACCTTGCGGAAGATGCCGGCACCGACCTTCTGGCCCAGCGCGCCCTTGCCGATCAATGCGTCCAGCCACTTCGGCGACTTGAAATACTGATGCCACGGGTCGTCGGGCAGGGTGTCGCCCATGGTCTTGATGACGTGCGCCATGGTGTCCAGGCCGACCACATCGGAGGTGCGATAGGTGGCCGACTTCGGGCGACCCACCAGCGGGCCGGTCAGCGCATCGACTTCGTCGAAGCCCAGGCCGAATTCCTGCGTGTGGTGGATGGTGGACAGGATCGAGAACACGCCGATGCGGTTGCCGATGAAGTTCGGGGTGTCCTTCGCATACACCACGCCCTTGCCGAGCGTGGTCACCAGGAAGGCTTCCAGGCCTTCCAGTACCGCCTTGTCGGTGCCCTTGGCCGGGATCAGCTCGGCCAGGTGCATGTAGCGCGGCGGATTGAAGAAATGCACGCCGCAAAAGCGGTGACGCAACTGTTCGGGCAGCACGTCGGAGAGCTTGTTGATGCCCAGGCCGGAGGTGTTGGAGGCCAGCACGGCATGATCGGCCACGAACGGGGCGATCTTCTTGTACAGGTCCTGCTTCCAGTCCATGCGCTCGGCGATCGCTTCGATGATCAGATCGCAATCGCGCAGCTGTTCCAGGCCGCTCTCGTAATTGGCGGGCGTGATCGCCTCGGCCAGCGCCTTGCTGGCGAGCGGGGCGGGGCTCAGCTTGCCGAGATTGGCGATCGCCCTGAGTACGATGCCGTCTGCCGGGCCTTCCTTGGCGGGCAGGTCGAACAACACGGTGTCGACACCGGCATTGGTGAGGTGCGCGGCGATCTGCGCACCCATGACGCCGGCACCGAGCACGGCGGCACGACGGACTAGCAACGGGTTGGACATAGCGATAGGCCTCTTGTGGAACGTTTACGGTGTGGAATGAGCGCGGAACCCGGGTTCCGCGAAACGGATGAGTTCGCGCGCCGCGCGCGCACGATGGTCGGCCTCGCTGACGCCCGCAGGCCGCTTGATGAGCCCGAAATCGGCCATGGCATAGGTCAGTGCGCCGGCCAGGAAGTCCAGCCGCCAATACAGCTCTTCCTTGCTCAGGCCCGGCACGCAGCCGGCGATGGCCTTGCCGAATTCGCGCAGCACATGTCCGTAGTGGTCGGACAGGAACTTGCGCAGGTTGTCGTTCTTTTCCGCGTAAGCGCGCGCAATCACGCGTACGAACGCGCCGCCGTTCTGGCGGTCCTGCGCCATGGCCAACGCCGGCTCGACGAAGGCAGCGAGCACGGCCGTGAGCTCGCCGGGCTGGGACTTCTTTGCCGTTTCCAGCTGCTGCAGGCGCGCGGCGGTCATCTCGTCCATGCGCCGGCGGAACACCTCGTTGACCAGGTTTTCCTTGGAGCCGAAGTGATAGTTAACCGCGGCGATATTGACGTCGGCCTGCGTGGTGAGCTGGCGCAGCGACGTGCCGGCGAACCCGTGCTGGGCGAACAGCTCCTCGGCCGCACCGAGAATGCGGTCCTTGGTGGAGAAGTGGGCGGGCTTGGGCATGCGCGAAGACAGGACTCAATCAAACGATTGTTTGAGTCTACGGGCTCGCATGCGAGCGGGTCATGTCGCAACGCAGCACGATTCAGTGGGCGGTGTGCAAACGCAGCGTTGACGAGATAGAATTGACCATCGCAAAGAAGCCTAAGCCCGCGTTTTGTCGCGGGTTTTTTTCATGATAACCTCGGGCCTTCAGTGGCCCGCCCAACGGAGAACTTCCCATGGCGCTGGAGCGCACCCTGTCCATCATCAAGCCCGACGCCGTTGCCAAGAACGTCATCGGCGAAATCTACAGCCGCTTCGAAAAGGCTGGCCTGAAGGTCGTGGCCGCCAAGTACAAGCAGCTGTCGCGCCGTGAAGCCGAAGGCTTTTACGCCGTTCACCGCGAGCGTCCGTTCTTCAACGCGCTGGTCGAGTTCATGATCTCCGGCCCGGTGATGATCCAGGCGCTGGAAGGTGAGAACGCCGTTGCCGCACACCGTGACCTGCTGGGCGCGACCAATCCCAAGGATGCTGCGCCGGGTACCATCCGCGCCGACTTCGCCGATTCGATCGATGCCAATGCCGCCCACGGCTCGGATTCGGTCGAGAACGCTGCCAACGAAGTCGCGTATTTCTTTGCTGCCACCGAAGTGGTCTCGCGCTGAGGCCGAGTGAGTCGAATCGTGAATGAGGTCGTGATCCCTTCCGTGCTGCAGGACGGCTCCGTCCGTCCCCCGGAGCCGCGCAAGCAGAACCTGCTCGACCTCGATCGCGAGGGTCTGGAGCGCTTCTTCGCCGACACGCTCGGCGAGGCGCGTTACCGTGCCCATCAGGTGATGAAGTGGATCCACCATCGCTACGTCACCGATTTCGACCAGATGACGGACCTCGGCAAGGCGCTGCGTGCGAAGTTGCACCAGCATGCCGAGGTCCTCGTCCCGAACGTGGTGTTCGACAAGCCTTCGGCCGACGGCACCCACAAATGGCTGTTGGCCATGGGCGCCGACGGCAAGAACGCCATCGAAACCGTGTATATCCCCGACAAGGGCCGCGGCACGCTGTGCGTGTCCTCCCAGGTCGGTTGCGGCTTGAACTGCACCTTTTGTTCGACCGCCACCCAGGGCTTCAACCGCAACCTCACCACCGCCGAAATCATCGGCCAGGTGTGGGTGGCGGCGCGCCATCTGGGCAATGTGCCGCACCAGCAGCGCCGTCTCACCAATGTGGTGATGATGGGCATGGGCGAGCCGCTGATGAATTTCGATAACGTCGTGCGCGCGATGAGTGTGATGCGCGACGATCTTGGCTACGGGCTGGCCAGCAAGCGGGTCACGCTGTCGACCTCCGGCCTGGTGCCGATGATCGACCGGCTCTCCACCGAAAGCGACGTGTCGCTGGCGGTCTCGCTGCATGCCGCCAACGACACGCTGCGCGAGAGCCTGGTGCCGTTGAACAAGAAATACCCGATCGCCGAGCTGATGGAGTCGTGCGCGCGCTACCTGCGCGGCAGCAAGAAACGCGATTCGGTGACCTTCGAATACACCTTGATGAAAGGCATCAACGACCAGCCGGAGCATGCGCGCCAGTTGGCCAGGTTGATGCGGCAGTTCGACAACGCCGTGCAGTCCAAGGACGCCGGCAAGGTCAATCTGATTCCGTTCAATCCATTTCCTGGAACGCGCTATGAGCGCTCGGGCGAGACCGAGATTCGCGCGTTCCAGAAGATCCTGCTCGATGCGCAGGTGCTGACGATGGTTCGCCGCACTCGTGGCGACGACATCGACGCCGCATGCGGGCAGCTCAAGGGGCAGGTCATGGACCGTACCCGTCGCCAGGCGGAGTTCCGCCGCACATTGGAAGGGCAGGCCGATCGAGATGCGGCAGCGTGAACTCGCGTTAATGGCGGCCGTGGCGATCGCGCTGAGCGCGGTCGGCTGCGGTGGTCGCAATGCCAAGGCCGGCTCGGCCAAGAGTGTGGAGGAAGTCGCGCCGGTGTACTCGTTCCGCGACGACAAAGCCACCAAGAATCGCTTGGCTGTCCAGGAAAAATTAGGCTTGGCACGCAATCGGCTGCAGACCGGCGATTACGCCAGTGCCGAAGAGCAGGTGCGCGCCGCCTTGAAAAAGGACGCGCAGTCGGTGGATGCCATCGGCCTGCTGGCGCTGATTCAGGGCGCCAGGGGCGATACGGCGGCGGCCGGGGCGTCGTACCGGCAGGCCGCAGAACTCGCACCGCAACGCGGCGACGTGCTGAATAACTATGGCGCCTGGTTGTGCGCGAATGGCTCGCCCGCCGAAGCGTTGACATGGTTCGATCGTGCGCTGGCCGACCGGACGTATGCCTCGCCTGCGTCTGCCTTGGGCAATGCCGGCGGTTGCGCGCTCAAGGCAGGACAGCCTGAACGAGCAGCGGGCGATCTGCGCAAAGCGCTCGATCTCGACCCGAATAATCCGTATGCGCTCGAATCGATGGCACGTCTGGAAGCCGGGCGCCGCAATTATTTCGAAGCCCGCGCTTTTATCGAACGCCGCCTTGCGGCTGCACCGGCAACTGCTTCCGTGTTACAACTCGCCATTCAGATTGAGCAAGGGCTAGGCGACAAGGTAGCTGCCGGCCGTTACCAACAGCGGTTGGTCAAGGAATTCCCTGACGCAGCGACCGCTACTCCCGGGGCCAATGCATTGTGATCAGTGATTCCAATCCGAACCTTTTCGAGCAGGAAAAGGGCTGCGGACAGCATTTGCGCGAAGCGCGCGAGGCAGCAGGTCTGAGCGTGGACGAGGTGGCCGGCAAGCTGCGCATGCCGGCCCACGTGGTGCACGCGTTGGAGCAGGAAGACTGGCAGCGGCTGGGCGCGCCGGTGTTCGTACGCGGGCAGCTGCGCAGCTATGCGCGCTTGTTGCAGGTCGATCTGGAGCCGCTGTTGCAGCAGGCCACCATTGCGCCGATCGAGCCGGTCAAGCTGGTCAGTCACACGCATACGCCGCGTGCGCGGCGCATTCTCGAAAGCACCGCGCGCAAGGCCATGTACGTGGTCATCACCGGCGTGTTTGCGGTGCCGGTCTGGTACGCGACGCGCTCGCATCTGGATGGCAAAGCGCCTAGCACGGTGTCCTTGGACAGCATGCCTGAGGCTGCAAAGTCCGCTGCGCCAGGTACGCCGGTAACGCAGCCGGCCGCCGCGCCGCGCGAGCAGCCGGCGCCGTATATCGCGTCGATGACCCCGGTGCCGCGTGCGACCGCCGACGCCAAGGCGCCTGCGGCAGCAGCTGCTCCCGGCGGCAGTTTGTCGCTGAGTTTCAGCGGCGACAGCTGGGTGCAGATTTTGGCACCGGATGGCAGTGCGGTGGAAAAAGCCCTGATACGTGCCGGTGAACAACGCACGTATTCGCCCGGTCAGGTGGGGCGCATCGTGCTCGGTAATGCCTCGGCGGTACAGGTTCAGCAAGGCGGCAGTATCGTCGACGTGAAACCGTTCCAGCGCGCTAACGTGGCCCGTTTTGCGGTATCCTCCGACGGCTCCGTGGTACCTGCTTCCGAGTGAAGCGGACTGCGGTTTTTCATTTATCCCTTTTGATGTTCCGTGCCTCCGGGATGACGGAGCGAGAGTACGCATGGCGATCGACGATCTGCTGGACGAACACGAACAAGGCGAACGCGTTCGTTCCTGGTTGAGAAAGAATGGCGCAGGTCTGGTGGGCGGTGTCCTGCTTGGTCTGGCACTGATCCTGGGCTGGCAGTGGTGGCAGACGCGCACCAATACCGCATTGGTCGAGGCCAATGGCCGCTACGAGGCGGTGGTGAAGTCGATTCAGGCCAAGGACCTGGACAAGGCCGCCAAGGACATCGTGGCACTGGACGACGGCAAGGGCGGTATTTATGCCGAGCTGGCGGCGCTGCGGCTGGCCAAGGCCCAGGTCGATGCCGGCAAGAATGCCGAAGCGATCAAGACCTTGCGCGACGTGCCCGCCGAAGGCGAGCTCAAGCAGATCGTGCAGCAGCGCCTGGCGCGCGTACTGACCGAAAGCGGCAAGCCCGACGAAGCGATCAAGCTGCTGGCCGACGCGCAGGACCACGCCAGCCTGGAGATTCGCGCCGATGCATTGGTCGCGCAGGGCAAGCCGGATGAGGCGCGTGCGCTGTACACCCGCGCCCTGACCACGGTGGATGTGGCTTCGCCGCAGCGCCGGTTGCTGGAAACCAAGCTGATGGATGTGGGCGGCAAGGTGCCCGATCCGGCGGAGCAGATTTGATGAAGCAGGTTGATATGTATAAGCGCGTTGCGTTGATTGCCGTGATGGGTCTGTCGCTGGCTGGCTGCAGCACCGTGAAGGGCTGGTTCGCCGGGAAGGACGCTGCTGCCAAGAAGGCGCAGGAACCTGCCGAGCTGGTGAAGTTCGAGCCGTCGGTCAAGGTCGAGAAGATCTGGTCTGCCGGTGTGGGCAAGGGTGAAGGGCATATCGGTGTCCGTCAGCGCCCGGCCGTGGCCGATGGCAAGGTGTATGCAGCGGCGATCACCGGTGGCGTGGAGGCACTCGACCTGCAGACCGGCAAGCGGGTCTGGGAATACAAGCCCAAGAAAGAAGAGCGTAACGACCGCAAGTTCAAGCAGCGCCTGTCCGGTGGTCCCGGTGTGGGCGAGGGCCTGGTGGTGATCGGTAGCCTGTCCGGCGATGTGATCGCCTTGAACCAGGCCGACGGCACTGAAAAATGGCGGGCCAAGGTGCCGAACGAAGTGATTGCTGCGCCGGCCATTGCACAGAACCTGGTGCTGGTGCGTAGCAACGACGGTCGCGTGACTGCGTTTGATGCGGCAACCGGCGAGCGTCGCTGGTTCCATGCCGAAGAAGGCCCGACCTTGTCCGTCCGCGGCAATGCGCCGATCGTGACCGGCCCGGGCGTGGTGTTCGTCGGTAACGACAGCGGCACCTTGAGTGCGCTGGCGCTGCAGGACGGTCGCCCGTTGTGGGAGCAGGCCATCGGCGTGCCGGAAGGCCGTACCGAGCTGGAGCGCATGTCCGATGTGGATGGTGCGCCGGTGCTGGATGGCACCACGCTGTACGCGACCAGCTTCAAGAATGAAACCCTCGCACTGGAAGGCCCGAGCGGCCGTCCGCTGTGGACGCGCGATCACGGCGGCGCCGGTGGCGTTGGTGTGTCGTCGGCCGTCGTGGTGGTGTCCGACAATGCTGGATCGGTGTGGGGGCTGGACAAGAGCAGCGGTGCGGCGATGTGGTCGCAGGCTGCGTTGGCACGCCGTTCGCTGACCGGTGTGGCCATCCAGGGCGATTACGCCGTGGTCGGCGACTACAAGGGCTATCTGCACTGGCTGAAACTCAGCGACGGCGCACTGGCTGCGCGCGCACGTGCCGGACGCGATACGCTGCTGGCGCAGCCGCAGGTGGTCGACGGCATTTTGCTGGTACAAAACACCGACGGCGATCTCACCGCCTTCCGGTTGGCACAATAAGGACCTTGCGATGCTGCCCCTGGTCGCCCTGGTTGGACGGCCCAATGTCGGCAAGTCCACCATCTTCAATGCGCTGACGCGCACCCGTGACGCGCTGGTCCACGACCAGCCTGGCGTCACCCGCGACCGTAACTACGGGGTCTGCCGTCTCGACGAGCAGCAGCCCTTCATCGTCGTCGATACCGGTGGTATCGCCGGCGACGAGGAAGGTCTTGCTGGAGCCACGGCCCGCCAGGCACGGGCCGCCGCCGGCGAAGCCGATCTGGTGCTGTTCGTGGTCGATGGCCGCGAAGGCGCGTCCTCGCTCGATGACGAGATTCTGGCCTGGTTGCGCAAATTGGCGCGGCCGACCGTGCTGGTGATCAACAAGATCGACGGCACCGACGAAGAAACCGTGCGCTCGGAATTCGCGCGCTACGGCTTCTCCGACGTGGTGGCGTTGTCTGCGGCGCATCGGCAGGGCATCGACGAATTGCTTGACGAGGTGGGTGCGCGGCTGCCCGAGGAAGGTGCCGGCGAGCTGCTGGACAACGATCCGGCACGCGTGCGGATCGCCTTCGTGGGCCGGCCGAATGTCGGCAAATCGACGCTGGTCAATCGCCTGCTGGGCGAAGAACGCATGATCGCCTCGGAAGTGCCGGGCACCACGCGCGATTCGATCGCGGTGGACCTGGAGCGCGATGGCCGTCAGTACCGCCTGATCGATACCGCCGGCCTGCGCCGGCGCGGCAAGGTGGAAGAGGCGGTCGAGAAGTTCAGCGCGTTCAAGACGCTGCAGGCGATCGAGCAATGCCAGGTGGCGGTGCTGATGCTGGACGCTACCGAAGGCGTGACCGACCAGGATGCGACGATTCTCGGCGCGATCCTGGATGCCGGCCGGGCGCTGGTGGTGGCGATCAACAAGTGGGACGGGCAAAGCGATTACCAGCGTGCGCAGGCCGAAGACCTGCTGTCGCGCAAGCTGGGCTTCGTCAATTGGGCAGAGGCGGTGCGGATCTCTGCATTGCACGGCTCGGGCATGCGCGAGCTGTTCCAGGCCATCCATCGTGCGCACGCCTCGGCGACGCACGAATTCAGCACCAGCGAAGTGAACCAGGCACTGGAAATCGCTTACGAGACCAACCCGCCGCCGAGCATTCGCGGGCATGTCTCCAAGCTGCGGTATGTGCACCCGGGCGGTGCGAATCCGCCGACCTTCATCGTGCATGGCACGCGCCTGAAGGTGTTGCCGGAGTCGTACAAGCGCTATCTGGAAAACTTCTTCCGCAAGCGTTTCAAGCTGGTTGGTACGCCGGTGCGTTTCATCTTTCGCGAGGGCGCCAACCCGTACGAGGGCAAGAAGAATCCGCTCTCCGATCGCCAGGTGGCCCGTAAGCGGCGCCTGATGCGGCATGTCAAAGGGAAGTAAGGGCCCCAGGCTGCCTGAGCTGTGATGTTCAGGCGGTTCGGCAGGCGCGCAGATCGGTCAGGCTGCGCGTTCGCCGCGTGCAGGCAGGGTTCTAAACGTTCCGCGCCTCCTCCCGATCGCTCGATCGATACGTGAGGCAGTTCCTGCCGCGTGCAGCTTTTCGGTCTTTGGCGCGGGTGGCGGCGCGTGCCGGTGCAATCGAAGTCGCTCGCAGCGCGGCGCGTCGTTAAAGCCCATCTCCTTTGGCCGACGCGTGGCGCGGCCACCCTTCGCGTTGGCGATGCGCTGGTATCCTGCGCGGCATGACCGATTATCCTTCCCGCATTCCGTACGCGCAGGCGCTGCAGATTCTGCGCAGTGTCGCGGCCAGCAACCGTTCGCCCGATGAAAACATCGCCACCTCGCGCGCCGATGGGCGGATCTCTGCCGGCGACCTGATCGCACCGCTGGCGCTGCCGCCGTTTGCCAATAGCGCGATGGATGGCTTTGCGCTGCGGCACGCCGATGTTGCTGGCGGCGATGCGTCGCTGCAGCTGGTTGGCGAACAGTTTGCCGGCGAGCGCTGGGCCGGCACACTGGGCGCCGGGCAATGCCTGCGTATCACCACGGGCGCGCCACTGCCCGATGGCGCCGATACCGTGATTCCCAAGGAAGATGCCGACGAACGCGATGGCATGATGCAGTTTAAGACCGCGCCTGCACCGGGCGCAGCCGTGCGCCTGGCCGGCAGCGATGTGCGTGCCGGCGACCTGGTGATCCAGGCCGGGCAGGTGCTGACGCCTGCACGTATCGGTCTGGCCGCTGCGCTGGGCGTGTCGCGGCTTGCGGTCGCGCCGCGCCCGACCATTGCGGTGCTGGCCACCGGCGATGAGCTGATCGAGCCGGGCATGCCGCTCGGCCCGGGTCAGATCTACAACAGCAACCGCGACATGCTGATGGCGCAGCTGCGTGCACTGGGCTATGCGCCGACCGCGTGGCCGACCTTGCCGGACGACCCGCTACGTATCCGCACCATGCTGGAAGATGCGGCCGCAGCGTTCGATGTGGTCATCACCTGCGGCGGCGTTTCTGCTGGCGAAAAGGATTATCTGCCGCGTCTGATCGGCGAATTGGGGCGCATCCATTTCTGGCGTGTGCGGATGCGCCCGGGCATGCCGGCGGTGTTGGGGCAGATTGGCCGCTGCCTGGTCCTAGGCTTGCCGGGCAACCCGGTCTCTGTGCTGGCAACGCTGATCGCCTACGGCGTCCCGTTGCTGGATGGATTGCAGGGACGCAGCGAGCCGCGCCCGGTCTGGCATGCGGCGTTGGCAAGCCCATGGGACAAGCGCCACGAACGGCTGGAATTCCTGCGTGGGCGATTGGAATGCGGCGAAGATGGGCGGCTGACCGCGCTGCCGCACCGTGGCGATGCCTCGCATCTACTGCGTGGCGCGGCCGACAGCAATGCATTGATCGTGCTGCCCGAGCAGGCGCGGCGCTTTGAGGCTGGCGAGATCGTGCGGGTGATTCCTTACGCGTTGTGAGTGTTTGCTCGATCGTTGGTGCCCGGCAGAATGATGCGCGCCCTGTTGGAGTGTTTACGTCATGGGCAGCGCATGCGACGTGCGTGTCGCGGCGTTTCAACATGTAGGGCGATCGTCAAACTGCTCAAGCGTCTTGGGCGTGGCCTGGAAGCGAACGCCTCGACAATGGGAGCCAATCGCTCGATAGCCGCTCTCCCGGTGGGAGAGTGGTGAGGTGGGGCGCAAGACAGCCATCCACGCAAACGTCGCCGAAGTGCTTGACGTATCGATATACCTCGCATTGCATCGGTGGCAAGCCAATCAGTCAGCGACCGACACCACACGCCGCTGTGGGCTCGCTCAACCAACCGCACTGCCGCAGAACGCCGCGTAATCCGCATAGCCGCGAAATGCCGCGCCAGGCGCGCACACCGGGCAGTGCGGGTCCGGCGGCAAGCGGATGTCGCGAAAGCGCATCGCCAATGCATCGAAACTGAGCAGGCGGCCAGTGAGGCCGTCACCAATGCCGAGCAGCAACTTGATCGCTTCGGTGGCTTGCAAGAGTCCGATCACTCCGGGCAGTACGCCGAGCACACCAGCCTCGGCACAACTGGGCGCAAATTCCGGCGGCGGTGGTTCGGGAAACAGGCAGCGGTAGCAAGGCGCATGACCGCGGTGGCGGCCGGCATCGAACACGCTGACCTGTCCTTCGAACTGCTGCACGGCGCCGTAAACCAGTGGTTTACCGAATTTGACGCACGCATCGTTGAGCAAATACCGCGCAGGAAAATTATCTGCGCCATCCACCACCACATCCACATCCTGCAGCAGCGCTTCGACATTGTCGGCCGTCACGCGGGTTTGCACCGCCTCGATGTCCACGCGCGGGTTGAGCGCGGCAATGCGCTGCGCGGCGGAGTCGACCTTTGCAGTGCCGACGCTGTCTTCGGTGTGCAGAATCTGGCGTTGCAGGTTGCTGCGGTCCACCACGTCGTCGTCGGCAATGCGCAGATGCCCCACACCGGCTGCGGCGAGGTAGAACGCGGCCGGCGAGCCTAGTCCGCCTGCGCCGATCAGCAACACCCGCGCGCGCGCCAGGCGCCGCTGACCTTCCAGGCCGACCTGGGACAGACGCAGATGGCGTGAATAACGCTCAAGAAAATCCTGCTCGTCCGCCGGCAACGTCGGGCGTACCAACGGCAGGCCGGCGCTGGCCCATGCGCTGGTGCCACCGGCCACCGACGCCACGTGCGCATAGCCGTGCGCGCGCAAGATGGCGGCCGTGTGTGCCGAGCGTTTGCCGCTCTGGCAGATCAACACGATTGCGCGGGTTTGCTCCGGCAGATGGGCTGCAGGCTCGGTTTCCAGGGAGTTCTGTGCGATCGCCAACGCGCCTTCGGCCTGGCCGCCGGCACGCTCATGCAGTTGCCGGATGTCGACCAGCAGGGCGCCTTGCAGGGCGCGGGCACGGGCGTCGGCGGGAGAGATGTCGTGGCTGCTCATGCGGCCATTGTCGCGCAAACGCAGCAGCTGCGATGTGCAGTCTTGCCCATGACACGCACGCACCTCGCCGTTGATGAAAGGCGCGTCATGATTGCGGCGCGATGGCGGACGCGATCACGCTGCACTGCGAGCGGCACCGCTGTAATTCGGCCTTGTTCAACACCTCGCGGCTCGTCCGGCCCGGTTTGCCTGACTTGCGCGGGCGCGCCCAGCCGCGCGTCATCGCACTGCTGCCCCAGGAGGCCATCATGCTTGTTCCGTCGCAGCATGCGTCTGTCGCGCGGCGTGCCATCACGTATCGGCCGCTGGGTGTGTGCATCGGTTTGGCCCTGAGTTGCAACGCGGCGGCGCAACAGGCCGCGCCCAACCCCGATCCCGCGGCGCCGGCCACATCCACGTTGGAGGCGGTGCAGGTCAAAGGCGTGCGCAGCAGCGTGGAAAGCGCCATCGCGATCAAGCAATCGAATGCGGAAATCAGCGATTCCATCGTCGCCGAAGACATCGGAAAGCTGCCCGACAACAGCGTGGCTGCGGCCCTGCAACGCGTGACCGGCGTGCAGGTGGCGCGCGCCGGTGGCGAAGTGGGGCACGTGCTGGTACGCGGCTTGCCGAACGTCATCACCACCCTGGATGGGCGCAACGTCTTCACAACGGTGGGTCGCGACATGGAGTTGGCCGATGTTCCGGCCGAATTGCTGCGCAGCGTGGATGTGTATAAGACCACTGGCGCGCAATTTCAGGAAGGTGGGATCGCCGGGGTGGTCGATGTGCATCTGCGGCGGCCATTCGATTTCGATCAGGACAGCACCATTGCCGGCAGCATCAGCGCCTTGCGGGGCGACCAATCAGGCAAGACCGTTCCCAATGGCAGCCTCACCCTCAGCCAGCGCCGCGACACCGGGCTGGGCCGCATGGGCTGGATGGGAAGCGTGTCCTATCAACGCCGCCCGTATCAGGAATCCAACACGTTGTACGGCACTTACGACCGGAAGGCGAACCCGCTCGATCCGGCCCAGCAGATTTACGTGCCTTACAGCGCAGGCGGATTGATGGCGCGCGGCGATCGCAAGCGCAAATCGGCGAATTTTTCGTTTCAATGGGCGCCAAGCGAGAACAGCGAGGTGTATTTCGACACGCTGTACATCGGGTACGACAACCGGCCCCAAGTGAATTACTGGTTGCCATTCCCAGGGCTGGCCACGCCAGAGAACACCGAAGCGGTCAGCCTGCGGCCGGGCAGTGATGTGCTGGCTGGCCTGGTGGCGCGCGAGGTGCGCACGCTCTCCAGCACGCAAGCGCACAAGAACGCATCCGATACCTACCAAGCTGCGCTGGGCTGGCGTTGGACCGGCGAGCGCATGCGTGCGAGCAGCGAGCTCGCCTATACCCATAGCACTGCCGAGAACCGCTCGTTCACCCTGGACATGACCACGCAGGCGCCGCGATTGAACATGCGTTCGTCAGGCGGCGCTGCAGATGTCTGGATCACCCAGGCCGATGGCAGCGCTTATGACGTCACAGCGCCAGGAAATTGGGAACTGAGTCAGTACTACGACAGCTGGAACACGCAGAGAGGCGAAGAGTGGGCATGGCGGGCCGATGCCACCTTCGACCTGGAGCTGGGCCCGTTGCGATCGGTGGACGTAGGTGCGCGCGCAAGCCGGCGGACGGCGACCAATCACTCCGGCGATACCGGCGCGCGCAACAATCTGACCGGCGCACCGATCTACTTGAGCGAGGTGTCCGGCCTGGCATCGGTAACGCCCGGCAACATGCTCGACGGGGCGCGTGCATTCACCAGCGATCGCTGGGCATCGGCCAACCAGGACGTCCTGCTGCAGCAAAGCACCCGGTTACGTACCGTGATGGGGCAGCCGCCGGGCCGGCCCGATGAAAACCCTGCCTTGTTCTTCGACGATCGCGAAGACAGCTATGCGATCTATGCGCAGGTGAATTACGGGTTCTCGCTTGGGTCCATTCCTGTCGATGGGCGTGTGGGGGCGCGCGCGACGCGATTGGATTCGCAACTGCAGGGCAGCCAGTCGGTGGATGGCGTGCTGAGCCCGGTCAGCATCGATCTGCGTATCGACGAGGTGTTACCCAACTACAGCGCCAACCTCACCTTGCATGACAACCTGATGCTGCGGCTGGCAGGCAGCACCACGATCACGCGCCCGGAATTTGCCGATCTCAATCCGCAGCTGGCCTTGTATCAGTCCACCGAATCGTTGCCGGCGCGCGGCAATGGCGGCAACCCGCAGCTGCGTCCGGTGGAATCGCGCAATGCCGATGTGTCGCTGGAATGGTATTTCCGTCCCGGCTCATTGCTGTCGGTTGCCGGCTTTCATCGCAAGATCGATGGCTATATCCAGAATTACGCAGCCGATGAATCCATCGGTGGCATCGTCTATTCGATCAGCCGGCCGCGCAATACCGGCGAGGGCAGCTTGAAGGGCGTGGAGGTGGGATACACGCAGTTCTACGACTTTCTGCCGGGTGGGTGGTCCGGCTTCGGCAGCCAGCTCAACTGCACCTATATCTCGGCGAAGGCCGAATCGCCGGAAGGGATCAGCCAGCCGTTGACCAACGTCTCCAAAAATTCCTATAACGCGATCCTGATGTACGAATACGCGCGGTTCTCGGCGCGGGTCGCCTACAACTGGCATGGCGACTATGCGGTGAGCTTCAACAGCTCAGGCGATCAGCCCGAGCAAATCAATCAGGGGCGGGAGCAATGGCTGGATGCCGCCTTCAATTACGAGCTCAACAGGCATGTGACCTTGTTTGCCGAGGCCACCAATCTGCTCGGCACCACGACCAACAATTATTTCGGTCAGCGGCATGGCGATTTCCCGCGCGAGATCGCATCGCCCGAGCGGACTTACACCCTGGGTTTTCGCTTCCGTTTGTGATGCGGATAACGTTGATGCGGATAACGCGGTCTGCGCACCACGTTGGCATCGGGCTCACCGGCGCAGCGGTAGCGTGAGCACAGAAGAGGAGACCGTGATGACACCTGACATCGATGCACAATTGAAGCAGCTTGCCGAAGCGTTGCCGGAGATGCGCAGTCAGCACCCGGACGATTTTTGGGATGTGTTCCGGGCCCGTTCCGAGAAGATCACCGGTGCGGCGCAATCGCAGGAGCAGGCAGCGCAGATCGTCAAACGTATCGACGAGATATTGGCCGCCAATCAGCTGGGGCCGGCGGATCCTGGCGCATGACACGGGACGCTGACGGGATGCGGTAGGCTCGACCCTATGCCGTGAATCGACGTTGCAGCGCCAAGCGCTGCAGCGACAGCTTGCCCGTGATTACGCCCTTGCTGCGGGACAAAGCGGCTCGCGGTGCGCGTGCATCGCCACAGCACTGCCAGTGGGACGATTGCAGCACAAAATGCACGTAGAGCCGATCCTCGATGTCTCGGGGGAAGCCGACCATTGCCTTGATGATTGCAGCGCCAGGCGCTGGCGGCGAGCGATTACGTTCCCAAACAGGGTTTTCGATAGCCGATGATGCGGTATCCCGCGCTGCCGCGCAGCGGCATGGTCGTCAGCGAATTCAAAGTTGGAGGAAAACCCCGACTGCGTGACCTTCACACAGTGTGACGATGCGTTGCGCTGCAGCACGCAGCCTTCGCCAGTTCTCGACGCTAGCGCGACGATCGAGTCACGCAGCCAAGCCCAGCATCGAGCTACATCATCCAGCTGGAGACTTCCATGAACACACGTCGCCCGATCATCCTTGTCCTGGCCCTGTGCGTTGGCGCCAGCATATCTGCGCAAGCACAGAACCGGACACAGTCTGCAATGCCCGCCGGGCAGCAAACCGCGGGTGCAGCGACACCCAGCGAGGACGAGCGCGAGGCGCTCGGTATGCTGAGTGCCATCAACACCAGCGAAATCAACGCGGCAAATCTGGCATTGCAGAAGCAGGTGCAAGGCGGCGCACGCGACTACGCCACGCGCATGATCAAGGAACACACCGACAACAACCAGAAGATCGCCAAATGGCAACCGGACACGTCCGCCGCGGGTGCAAAGCTGCAGATGACGAAGGGCAAGGCGGAGTTGGCCAAGCTGCAGAAGCTGGACGGTCATGCATTCGAAACGGCCTATATCACTGCGATGGTGAAAGACCACACCGACGCATTAACGGCGCTCGACAGCAAGCTGATCCCGCAGGCAAAGACATCGCCGGTGCTCGAACACCTGCAGACCACGCGCCATCACGTCGCCGATCATCTGAGCAGCGCCAAGGCATTGCAGGCCGACGACAAGAACGCCGGAGCCCGCTGAGCCATGGCTGCATTACCGACCGATCCGGTACGTACCGACGATGACGGTACGCACATCGTACGCAGCATGACCATCCGTGCCGAACCTCATCAGATACTGGATGCCTGGTGCGATGCGAATGTGCAGCAACGCGTGTTGGAAGGTGCTGCCGAGCTGGTCTCCGGCGACGGCCATGCGTCCCGCTGGAAGCTGCACGCGCCGCTGCGTCAGGATGTGGAGGTGACCTTGCGCCGCACAGATGCGCGGCTGGGCGAGTCGGTGCGTTACGAGGCCGAGGGCGAACATGGGCTGCAGCTCGCTATCGTATTGCAGGTGCGCCCTGCACGTGGGCGCGAAGCCAGCGAAGCGACGCTAAGCCTGCACTATGCGGTCGAAGGCCTGCTGGCGCAGGTGTTCACCAAGCTGGTGAATCCCGCGCCGTACGTGCTGGTCGGCAAGGGACTACGGCGATTGCGCGCATGGCTGGAGGCCGGCGAGGTGCCGACCTTGTTGCATACCCCAGCGGCGCGCGCGTCGACGCACGCGCATTCTTGAGGAGGGCTTTTCTGTGCGAGCACTGTGCTGGAATGGCATCAACGATTTGCGCGTGGAAACCGTGCCCGATCCGGTGCTGGTCAATCCCCGCGATGTGATCCTGAAGGTCGGGCTCACCACCACCTGCGGCTCTGATCTGCATTTCATCGATGGCTACCTGCCAACCATGCGCGAGGGCGATGTCATCGGCCACGAGTTCATGGGTACGGTGGTGGAGGTGGGCAACGCAGTGAAGAATGTGCGCGTGGGTCAGCGCGTGGTGGTGCCGTCGTTTATTTCCTGTGGCGGTTGCTGGCATTGCGAGCGCAAGGAATTTTCGCTGTGCGACAACACCAACCCCAACTGGGAAATGCAGGAACCCTTGCTTGGGCATGCGACCGCCGGGATTTACGGCTATACGCACGCCTTTGGCGGTTACGCAGGTTCGCACGCAACCTACATCCGCGTGCCGCATGCGGATGTGGGGTGTTTCGAGGTGCCCGATGGGGTCTCCGACGAAGATGCGCTGTTTCTCTCGGACGCGGGGCCCACTGGCTTCATGGGTGCAGACTTTTGCAATATCCAGCCCGGCGACACGGTGGCGGTGTGGGGATGCGGTGGCGTGGGGCTGATGGCCCAGCAAAGTGCACGTATTTTGGGCGCAGAACGCGTGATCGGCATCGACCGCTTGCCGGAGCGTCTGGCAATGGCGCGCGATGTGTTAGGTGTGGAGGTGATCGATTATTCGGCGGTCGACAGCGTGGTGGATGTCCTGCGCGAAATGACTGGTGGGCGTGGCCCGGATGCCTGTATCGATGCGGTCGGAATGGAGGCGCATGGCACCGGCATCGGCCATACCTACGATCGGGTCAAGCAGGCTTTGCACCTGCACACCGATCGCGGCCAGGCGTTGCGCGAAGCCATCCTCACCTGCCGCAAGGGCGGCATCCTGTCGGTCTTGGGCGTGTACGGAGTGATGGACAAGTTTCCGCTGGGTGCCGTGATGAACAAAGGTCTGACGGTGCGAACCGCGCAGCAACATGGGCAGCGATACGTGCCCAGGTTGTTGGACTTGGCGCAGGCGGGACGTTTGAAATCCGGATTTTTGCTGACCCACAAGATGCCGCTGGAAGACGCCGTGCGGGGCTACGACATGTTCAAGCACAAACACGATGGGTGCGTGCGTGCGGGGTTTGTGCCCTAGCGTCGGAGAACCTTGGTCGCACTGAGTTGCGCTGCAGGCGCTGCCGGGAATCGCTTGGCATCTGGCGTGTGCAACAGGGCAGGGTACGTGCGTACCGCTAGCTGCATCGCGCGTTTTTCCAGGCTCTAACGCATTGCCAAGTACGCGCGCCACGCCTGACCCTGCTGCACGTTGGTGCAGCAGGGTGTCTCCTGGGCTCAGGGATGCTTGCCCCTTGCGTCGGTCACCCCGGGTATGGGTTGGGCGTTGGGAAAATGGGCACGTAATGCATCCACGCCTTCTTGCGGCTTTGCCAGCGGCACAAGCTCTTGACGGTTGGCGCGGCGCTCTGCGGTGGACACCGAAACGGCCTGATCGCGTTGCGCAATCAACGGTTGCTGCAACTCACCATCGCGATTGAACGACCACGCCAGCATCGGCTCGCCCAGCGGCAAGGTGTCGCCAGGCGCGGTGCCCTTGCGCGAATGCCAGGTGTGCCAGGTCTTGCCGTAGCTGTTGATCTTGCTGCGCATCAGTTCCTTCTCTGCGACCTGCGGCAGGTTGGGAGCAGAGAGCTGGCCGGAAAGAATTTCACCGTTATGCGGATGCCAGAAGTTGCGCTCGTGTGCCGGCAACTGCGCAAATAACGTCTCCGAGATGATGTACTCGATACCGGTGAGGTTGGCACGGTCGGTGTTGCCGTCGTAGAGCGCGCATTGGGCAAGATCTTCATTGACCTGTTGGCAATAGTGATGCGCCTCCATTTGCTCATCTGGCGCATCCTTCATCGGATGGAAGCCGACCAGATAGATGTCCAGCTTGCCGACCGGGCCGCTGGGCTGCAGCACTTTCGCGCCGGCTTCCAGCACATTGGTTTTGGGCGTTTCCGGTGCGCCGGGCGGGGTGACCGACGGTGGGCTGCGCGAGCAACTGGCGCAGAGCGCAAGGCCGATCAACAGTGCGGAATGTCGCATGGCAATTCCCATCAATGAATGTGCTTCAAGCTAAGAGCGCCGGTGGTGTGCCAGGCGTGAGCATGGGCCGGGGCACGCAGTGCAGCTTCACCTCGCTTGAGCATCGGCTTAATCAAGCGGCGGTCATGCTGTTGCACCACGGAAGCGGCCATTTGCACCCATGTCAGGTACCTTACGTAAGATCGCGACGTTCAACGTCAACGGTATTGCCAGCCGTCTGCCACACTTGCTGGAATGGCTGCAGCGCGAGCAGCCGGACATCGTGGGCCTGCAGGAATTGAAATCGACGCAAGCTGCGTTTCCGGAGCAGGCAATCCGCGATGCCGGGTACGGTGTGATCTGGCAGGGCGAAAAGTCCTGGAATGGCGTGGCGCTGCTCGCGCGGGGGACCGAGCCAGTGGAGATTCGTCGCGGGTTGCCCTGGGATCCACGCGATACGCAAAGCCGCTATCTGGAGGCGGCGATCCATGGCGTGGTGGTGGCCTGCCTGTATTTGCCCAACGGCAACCCGCAGCCCGGGCCGAAGTTCGACTACAAGCTTGCATGGTTCGAACGCTTGATCCGGCATGCGAAAACGCTGGTGGACCTGCCGCATCCGGTGGCGCTGATCGGCGACTTCAATGTGGTGCCCACCGATGCGGATATCTACGACCCCAAGGGCTGGCGCAAGGACGCCCTGCTGCAGCCGGAGAGCCGTGAGGCCTACCAGACCCTGCTGGCACAGGGCTGGACCGACAGCCTGCTGGCCATCCATGGCCACACGCCGATCTATACGTTCTGGGATTACTTTCGTCAGCACTTTGCGCGCGACCGTGGGTTGCGCATCGATCATCTGCTACTCAATCGCACGCTGGCGCCCGACCTTCAAGATGCCGGCGTCGACAAGTGGGTACGTGCGCTGGAAAAGGCCAGCGACCATGCACCCACCTGGATCAGTGTGCGTGTACCGGATGCGCCCGCCGAAGCAGCGGCGGATGCCACGTCGGCCGCGAAGGTGCGCAAGCCGGGCGTAGCGAAAAAGGCGGCCGTGCCCAAGGCGGCCGCCAAGAAGACGCCCAGTGTCATCGCGAAAAAAGCGGCCAAGAAGATCGCTGCGAAGAGGGCCACAGCCGCATCGGCAAGACCACACAAGTCGGCGAAAAGAACGGCTGACTAAGCTCGACCGGCCGGCAGGAGTCCACGCAGCCTGTCTACGCTGCGCGTTCCAGCCTGCGGCGCTTGACCCGCTGCAATGCATAGCCGGTCAGGGCCGTCAGCAGGATCAGCACATTGCTGACGATAAACACCGCGTTGCCAACCAGATAACTGTAGAGGATGAACAACACCGAAGCACTGATCTGGCCGAGGAACAACCAGCGCGAGACGCCCTGCGCGGCGTCGGAGCGCCATTGTTTGTAGATCTGCCGGATCAAGGTGGCGATCAGGATGATGCTGGCGAGCCAGCCCACGACGTCGACGAATTGCATGCGTGCAGTTGCTCAAGGAAGGCCTGCAACCTTGCAGCGCACGCTGTCTGCATACCGTTCGAGCAGCTTCAAGCGTGGTGTCTGCGGTGATGCCCATCATGTGGCGGATGGACACACGACCGCCCCGCACGGCCACGCCTGTACCTGCTGCGCCAGGGGCCGGTATCCTAGCCGGGTCATCCATTGGTCGGCACTGTCCTGCACATGATCAGCTATGCCGAAGCACTCGCGCTGGTTCACGCGCACGTCGCACCCCTTGCCAGCGAGTGGGTGGCAAGCGCCGATGCCGAAGGTCGCGTGCTTGCCGACGCCTTGTCGAGCCAGGCCGAGTTGCCGCCCTTCGACAACAGCGCAATGGATGGGTTTGCATTGGCGACCGCGGGGATGGGTGCGTTGGCAGACCGCGAGTACGTGGTGAGCGGTACCGTTGCGGCAGGGCAGGACGCCGGTGCGGCTGCGATCGGTGCGGCCTGGGAAATCATGACCGGCGCCGGCGTGCCGCCGGGTGCCGATGCGGTGGTACCGATCGAGCAAGTGCAGATCCTTGAGCACGACGGCGGGCGACCCAGCCGCATCCGCCTGCGTCAGCCGGTGCGTGCGGGCCAGCACATCCGTCGTCGCGGCGAAGACGTGCGCTTGCACGATCGCGTGATCGACGCCGGCACCATGCTGCGCGGTGCGCATCTGATGCTGCTCGCCGGCCTGGGCTGCGCGCATGTGCAGGTGGTGCGGCGGCCGCGCGTGGCCTTGATCGCCACTGGACGCGAGTTGATCGGCGACCCTGCACAACCCCTGCAGCCGGGCCAGATCCGCGATGGCACCAGCAGTTATCTGCTGGCTCAGTTGCGTGCCGCCGGCGCCGATGTCGTGTGGCGTGGGCAGGTAGGCGACGACGATGCTGCGTTCGATGCGTCACTGGCACAGGCCCGCCATGCCGGTGCCGATCTCATCCTGAGCACCGGCGCCGTTTCGCGTGGTCGGTACGATTTCATCCCGGAGGCATTGGCACGCCACGCTGCCGAAGTGCTGTTTCATAAGGTCGCAGTGCGACCGGGCAAACCGGTGCTGCTTGCGCGCTTTAGCGATGGCGCGCTGTATATGGGTTTGCCCGGCAACCCGATGGCCAGCGCGGCCGGTCTGCGCTTTTTCGTCGAGCCGGCATTGCGCGGTTTGTTGGGCATGCCGGTTGAGCATGGCGTGCGCGTCGCATTAGAGGCACCGATGCAGGCCAGGCCGATCTGGCGGCAGCATCTGCGGGCACGCCTGCTGTGCAGTGCGGCCGGCGCGTTGTCGGTGCAGATCCTGCCGCAGCAGGAATCCTTTCGTGTGGCCCCGTTGCTGCAGGCCAACGTCTGGGCAGTGCTGGAGCCACAGGACGAAGGCGCCGCAGCGAGCACGCATGCCGAGGTCTTCGGCCTGGGCCACCTGCACCCGGCCGCGCCGGCCATCGCGCCATGAACATGCCGGTGGGTGCCGCCCATCCCGGGGCTGTCGCATGACGCTGCAGCAGCCGTGGACGGGCGTGGTGCTGGCTGGTGGACGTTCGTCGCGCATGGGGCAGGACAAGGCCTTGCTGCCCTGGCATGGACGTCCGTTGCTGGAACAGATGCAGGCGCTGCTGCGCCAGGCCGGTGCGCAGCACGTGGTGGTCAGCGGCAACCGGCCCGAATATGCCGGCATTGCCGACGTCCATCCCGATCTGGGCCCGCTCGGCGGGCTGGCAAGCGTGATCGCGGGCGCGGCCGACGCGACCACGCTGGTGGTGGTGCCGGTGGATATGCCGCTGTTGTCGGCCGCGTTGCTGGGCAAGCTGCTTGCGCCGTCGCAACATTGCTGTGTGGCCTTCGAGGACCAGATGCTGCCGATGTGCCTGCGCCTGGATGCCAGCGTGCGCGAGGCGTTGACGGTGCTGATGGCGGGCGCTGCATCGTCACGCTCGCTGCGCGCCTTGCAGCATTCACTGCAGTGCCATCGCGTGACTGTCACTGCCAGCGAACGCGCTGAGTTCGTCAATTGCAATACGCCCGAGCAATGGAGCCGGCTGATCCATGAAAATCCAGATTGAAGGCCAACATCTGCGCTTTCGTATCGACGAGGACGAGCTGGCCAGCCTGCTGGCCGGGCGTAGCGTCGACAATCTCAGCCGATTGCCGAGCGGGCAGGGCGCGCGGTTGGTGAGACACAGCGTGAGCCTCACCGGCGGTCACGCCGCATGTAATTGCGCCACCGATCATTGGCAACTGGCGATCCCGCGCGACGCGCTGGAGGAACACGCACGCCAGCTACCGCGCCGTGACGGGCTTCAGTTCAGTTTCGATGCGGGCGCTGGGCATGCCGAGGCGATGACCTTGCAGGTCACCTTCGACGTGGATGTGCGCGACAGCACGCGCAAGCGTCTGTTGCGGGATTGATGGTTTGACGCGCCGGCAGCTGTTGGCTGGACCTGCACGCCATCACTTGCGCTAAAGTGCGGCCGAGCGGTTGAGGCCGCATTGTCGCGAGGACGCAACGCATGCAAGACGTTCGGCTCCGGCCGGCTTGTACCGCCACATGGCACGCGCTGCATGGTGGCGTTATTGGCTGCACGGCACGCTGGCACCGCGGCGAACGCGAACGCTCTGCGGAGCACTGCTGAGCATGCCGCGTGTGCGCGCGGCCGTCACCCGCAGACAGCCCATCTCCGAGGTCGGCAACGCGCGTCCGGCGCCGGCCGATAACCGCCGCACCGCCAACATCGTTCCCAACACCGTGCGCTCGCTGCTGGGCCTGGTCGAAGATCGAGGACACGCGCCGGAGCGGCTGTGCAAGGGGTTGGGATTCACCGACCGCGACCTGCACGACCGCGACCTGCTGCTGTCCTACCAGCAGGTGCGTGCGCTGATCCTGCGCGCACGCCGTCTGCTGGACGAGCCGGCGATGGGCCTGGCGGCCGGCATGCGGCAACGGCCGGTGTCATGGGGACTGACCGGGCTGGCCATGCTCACCTGCGAAACCTTCGGCGAAGCCATCGCCTATGGCCTGGGGCATCAGCACGAAGCCGGGGCGATGATGCAGCACCTGTTCGCACAGCAAGGCCCCGAAGCCTGCATCGAACTGGTGCCGCATGTGTTCGACCTGGAGATCGAGCCTTACCTCATCGAGGAAGCATTTGCCGGTGCCCTCAATGTCAGTCGCTGCATGCTGGGGCCGGACATCCGACCGCGCGCGGTGGAACTGGCCTTCGCGCGATCGGCCCCGCTGGAGATCTACACGCGTTTTTTTCGCTGCCCGGTGCGGTTTGGCGCTGGTCGCAACCGGATGACGCTGGAGGCAAAGTGGCTGGCCGCGCGGTTGCCGGGCTACGACCGCACCACCTGCGGACTGTTGCGGCAACAATTGGAGACGCTGATCCAGCGGCCGCCGTCGCGCAATGACTTGGTCGAATCGATCGCACTGCGGCTGCGCAGCGATGCCGAGCATGCGCCGCGGCAACCGGAGCTGGCGCGCCAGGCCAATTGCAGCGAGCGCACGTTACGGCGTCGGCTCGGCGCGCAACAGGTCGGCTACCGGGCACTGCGCGATGCCGCCCGCTACGAACGTGCGCAGGATCTGCTGCGCAATTCGCAGATGACCGTGGCCGAGGTGGCGCAAGCGGTGGGATACGCCGATGCACGGGCGTTTCGGCGCGCCTTCCAACGGTGGTCCGGTCGTTCGCCCGGACAGGCGCGCGATCCGCGCTGAGGGTTCGACCAGACACGGTACTTGGCCGCACTGCGCGCCGATTTGCCCTCCAACAGCGCTGCCGCCGCATGCGCTGCGCGTGCGGGCGCCAGCAGCGGCTCAGGTCCGCTGCGTGGTTGCTCGCGCTGCGGCGAGGGTGTGCGGGTCTTCGCGGTGAGCGGGCGGCACCACTTCCCATCCGTCCTGGCGCGGGCGAATCAGGCCGCGCTGCTGCAGCGACGCAAGATAGTTGCGATGCCCACGCTCGGCGCTGCGTGCGAACAGCGGCAGGGCGCGCGTCAGCAGGTTGGGCAGCAGCATGGCCAGCCGCACCGTCCACGATTCGCTGGGGCGCACGAAGCGCTCCAGGCACGGTGCGTCCAGGCACCGCAACACCTGCAATGCGACTTCGTCCGGTTGTTGCGGCCGATCCATGAACTGCAACTTGTTGCCGCCGTTGAGGGCCTCGCGCATCAGCATCGGGGTGTCGGTGGCCGACGGGTTGACGATGGAGACGCGAATGCCCAGGCGTGCGCCGTCCAGTCCCAGGCAGAGCATGGCACCGCGCAGCCCGAACTTGCTGGCCGAGTAGACCGTCGATTCCGGCAACGGGAACATGCCTCCCAGCGAGACGATGTTCACCACGCGCCCGTCGCCACTGCGCTGCAGCAGCGGCAGCAACCGGTGCGTGAGCAACAACGGCGCCATCAGGTTCAACTCCAGTTCGCCGCGGATCGACGCCGGCGTGCGCTGCTCGAACGGCGTGGTGCCGACGATGCCGGCATTGTTGACCAACAGCTGCAACTGGCCCCAATCCGTGTCGAGCCGCTCGGCGAGACGGTCGCGCGCGGCCGGATCGGTCAGGTCGGCCACCTGCGCGCACGCCAACGGCCCCAGCGCCTGCACCGCACGTGCCAGTGCATCGGCATCGATATCCACCAGCAGGCAGCGCACGCCGCGCTGGATCAGGCGCGCGGCGGTCGCGCGTCCCAGCCCGCCGGCGCCGCCGGTGATCACCGCATTCCAGCCGCGCAGATCCTGCGGCTTAGCCATGGGCAACCTCGCTGTCGGCTAGCCGTGCGGTGGCGGTAGTGCGCATGCGTGGATCGCCACCGGCGTCGAGCTTGAGCGCGTCGTACATGTGTTCGCCCAGTTCGCCCCAGCCCAATCGCCTGCGCAGCTGATGCAGATAGCGTTTGAATGCATGCGCCTCGATGTAGACGGCGTGGCGCTGCGATGCCACGAAACGGATGCCGCCGGACAGGTCCGGTGTATCGTTTTCGATCAATGCATCGAAGCGGCGTGCGCTGGCAGGATCGCGGCGCTGCGCGGTCAGGTAGGACGCGATCATGTGGGCCTGGGTGTCGAACAGCTTGTACGCGCTGGAATTGGTTTCCAGGTAGCCGATCCCGAACAGATTGCGATGCGTGCGGTTGAACATCGACAGGTACATCTGCGGGCGTCCGCCGTTCCATAGGAAATACTCGCTGGCATACGGGCAGCTCCAGCGGTAGCCGGTGGCGCACAGCAGCAGGTCGATCTGCTCGCGGCTGCCATCCTTGAACACCACGTGCCTGCCGTCCAGTCGGTCGATATCGGGTTTGACGGCGATGTTGCCGTGCTGGAGATGGTGCAGCAGCTGGGCGTTGAGCAGCGGGTGACTTTCGAACAGGCGATGGTCCGGCTTGGGCAACCCCAGCCGGGCCAGGTCTCCGTTGACCAGCCGCAGCAGGGCCGAAAAGATCGGGCGTGCCAGCCACAGGGGCAGGTGCGGACCGGTTTCGGCGATCTGGTCGACCGGAATCCCCATCAGGTGCTTGGGGATGAAGTGATATCCGCGGCGCACGCTCAGAAAGGCGCGTTGCGCATGCATGGCCGCCTCGCAGGCGATGTCCGCGCCGGAGTTGCCGGCCCCCAGCACCAGCACGCGCTTGCCACGAAATTCGTCGCCATGCCGGAAACTCACCGAGTGGCGGATCTCGCCATCGAAGTGGCCCGGCAATTGCGGCATGCTGGGGTCCCAGTTGACGCCCGACGCGCAGATCACCGCGCCGTAGAGGCGCTGCGAGCCATCGGCCAACGTCACCTGCCAGCGCCCGTCCGGCTGTTTGTCGATGCGCAGGACGGCGGTGTCGAACTGGATCTTCTCGCGCAGACCGAACGTCTCGGCAAAGCTGCGCAGGTAGGCCAGGATCTGCCGATGCGACGGGTAGTCGGGGTATTGGCGCGGCATGGGATGGCCGATGAAGGCCGACAGATCGCGCGAGGAAATGAAATGGGTGGAGTCGTAGATCGGCGAGCCGGGGTTGCTGACGTCCCAAATCCCGCCCAGGTCGCCGTGGCGTTCGAACTGGTCGTAGTCCAGCCCCTGCGCCTTGAGCGCACGTGCCGCACTGAGCCCACCCGGGCCAGCACCGATGATGCAGACCGCATCGCTGCGGTCGAGCGGGAACGTCTGGGACGGCGAAGGCGTCTGCATGGTGTGGCGATGTCCGAACCGGGATGACGTGCTCGACTGTAGGCGGATGCACGCGCCGTGCTGGGGACTTTTTCGGCCAGGCAGGGGGTGAAACCGGTCACGCTGGGTGACTGTTGCCTGCCTTGCTGCACGCCGTGACGCGGTGCCGATGGCATGCGCCGGCGGGTAGCAGTCGAGCGCCATTGCGCGGCCGCGGGCCGTCATTTCCCGCGGATGGTATGGGCGGGCGCTCCGGCGATCGGTGCGTCGAACGCACGCGTTGGCAGCAGGACACGGCGCGCCAAGCGTTGCTGGCGCGGTAGGCAGTCGCGATCAAGCGCGTCGAATCCGGCAACGCGCTTGGAAAAATCTAGCGGAGCGGCAAACCCGGAACCCGCACCGACAGGATGCTTTGCGCGTGCAGGGCGGCGTCCAGCTCCGCCGGGATGGCATCGCCGCTGCCCATGCGCAGGACCACGACCTGCAGCCCGGCGCCGACCAACTCCACTACGGCGGCCTGCTGCGCGCCCGGCGTCTCCGGCCAGGCGCGCCGTTGCGCATCCCGGCGCGCCAGTTCCACCACCGCGGCGGGCACGTCCGACGCCAGCAGCAGCACGTCGGCCAGGTTCAGGGCACGCAAGGCATTGAGCGTGAGCAGGCCGGGATCGCCCGGGCCGGCACCGACCCATTGCACGCTGCCGCGCGCCGGAACGCTGTCCACCGCGTCCAACGCAGCGGCAAAGGCGGCTTCGGCGGCGACGGTATCGCCGGCCTGCAGCAATTGCGGCACCTTCCCGTCGATCACCTGGTCGAACCAGCGGCGCCGCCGGTTCATGTCCGGCAACTGCTGACGAATGCGCTCGCGGTGCCGGGCGAACAAGGCCGCCAGCGTACCCACCGACGCATGCAGTTCGCGCTCCAGTCGCTCGCGCAGTCGGCGCGCCAGCATCGGCGCCGCGCCCGCCGACGAAATCGCAATCACCAGCGGATCGCGGTCGACAATGGCCGGCACCTGGTAGGTGGAGAGCTCGGCATCGTCCACGACATTGACCAGACGCTGGCGTGCGCCGGCCGCTGCGGCCACACGTTGATTCAGATCCACATCATCGGTGGCGGCGACGACCAGCCACACGGTGTCGATCCAGGCAGGATCGAACTCGCCTGTCATTTGCTCGAAGCGCCCGGCCTGCAGCAGCTGGGCAAGTTCGGGCGAAAGCGCATGCGCATACAGCCGGATGTGCGCCTGCGCCTTCAGCAGCGCCAGCACCTTGCGTGTGGCGACTTCGCCGCCACCGATCACCAGCACGGCGCGCCCCTGCAGGTTGGCGAACAACGGGAACAACGGCATCGGACACTCCGAAAAGATGGCTCGCACGAGCGGCATGTTGCATGGCACCATCAGGCCACGTCCATGCCTCGCTGCTGTCAATGCGTGTTTTGCTGGTCAACGATACCGAAAAGCCGATCGGCGAACTGCGCCAGGCACTGACGCGCGCCGGCTACACGGTGCTCGATGACGTGGCCTCGGTCAGCGCGCTGCTGCATGCCGTGCAACGCCAGCAGCCGGATGTGGTGGTGATCGACGTGGATTCGCCTTCCCGCGATACCTTGGAGCAGCTGTCGATGTTGCATGCGCATGCGCCGCGGCCGGTGGTGATGTTCTCCGGCGATGGCGACGATGCGTTGATCCATGCAGCGGTCGGCGCGGGCGTGACGGCGTACGTGGTGGATGGCTTGGCGCCTGCGCGGTTGGCGCCGATCGTGCAGGTGGCGCTGGCCCGTTTTGCGCAGGAAAGCAGCATGCGCAAGCGCCTGGACGAGGTCCAGCAGGCGCTGCAGGACCGCAAGCAGATCGACCGTGCGAAGGGCTTGCTGATGGAAAAACGTGGCCTGAGCGAGGCCGATGCCTATGCCGCATTACGCCAGCAGGCGATGAAGCAGGGCGTCAAACTGGCCGAAGTGGCGCGCCGCATCGTGGCCATGGCCGAGTTGTTGGGATGAATCTATGAGTCAAGCCGAATATCCCGTCCTGCGCGTGGCCTACCTGCCATTGATCGACTGCGCGCCGCTGGTCGCTGCGCAACACCTGGGTCTGGACCATCGACATGGTCTGCAGCTGGAGTTGCAACGACAGGCATCCTGGGCCGGCGTGCGCGACCGTTTGCTGGCCGGTGAAGTGGAGGCAGCCCACACCCTGGCCAGTTTGGTGTATGCGATCGACCTGGGCATCGCCGGCCCGCAATGCCCGATGGCATTGCTGATGACGCTCAATCACAACGGCCAGGCGATCACGCTGGCGCCTGCACTCGCGCAGGCGTTGGCGGCCGGCCGCACGCTGCCACAGGCATTGGCAGGATTGGGGCGGCGTGCGGTGTTCGCGCAGACCTTTCCTACCGGAACGCATGCGCTGTGGCTGTACTACTGGCTGGCTGCAGGCGGGGTGGACCCGATCGGCGATGTGGATGTGCTCAGCATTCCGCCACCGCAAATGCCCGAGGCGTTGGCCAGCGGATTGGTCGACGGCTATTGCTCCGGCGAGCCGTGGGCGACGGTGGCCGAGGCGCAGGGCACGGGGCGGCGTGTGATCCGCAGCGGCGAGTTGTGGCCTGGCCATCCGGAGAAGGTGCTCGCCTGCCGCCGTGAATTTGCAGCACTGCAGCCGGAGTTGAGCGAGCGCTTGACCGCTTGCGTGCTGGAGGCCTGCCGTTGGCTGGACGCGGCGCCAGCCAATCGCGCGCACTGTGCGCAGTGGCTGGCCGAGCCGCAGCATATCGGGGTGCCGGCGACGCGCCTGGCGGTGTGTCTGGGGGCGCATCCCGAGGTTGAGTCGCATGTTGGTTGCGTCGCTGCCGCCGATGATGCGACTGCGCTGGCCTTTCACCGCGGCGGGGTGGTGAATATGCCGTGGCTGTCGGACGGCGAGTGGTTCCTGGGCCAGTTCCAGCGCTGGGGATGGCATGACGTTCAAGGCGACGACATCGCCCGGCTCGGCGATATCCACCGACTCGACAACTATCGGCGTGCCGCCGCACGTGTGGGTGTCGTCGCGCCGGACAGCGATCATCGCAGCAATCGGTTGTTCGATACGCCGTAACGCGATGGATCAGGCGTGCTGGAGTCTGCGGTGATGGCTGCAGAGCGTAGAGGGATCGCAGGGAGAGCGGCTGGTCTGCAGTTTGGCTGCAGGGGCCCTTGCCGGCCCACCAGCGCAGGACAGGCTGCAAGTACGTCCATGTAGGCTCTACACGGCATCCATGCCGCGTAAGCTCCCGCGACGGTGGGCCGGCAAGGGCCAGTGGAGATGGTCGGTGCGCCAGGTTTCAAACAGAGCAAACAGCAAGCCGCACGAGGCGGTTTCCTCGCTCTTCCACAAACCGCCGGCCAACTCCCAGGTGCGGTGTCCTCGCCGCTTGCGGCATGGATGCGGCCATCGAGCCTGCACGGACGTACTTGCAGCGTGTCTGCGAGCGGTGAGGGCGCCGCGCGCTCCATCGGCCAGGCGTTTGATCTCGGCAGTCGCGCCAACGCGTTCGACTGCACCCAGTCACGCCGTCTAGCTTCCCTGACGCGCAATGGCCGGCCTGGCGCCACGATCATGCGTGGAGGGACGGCGTGTCGCAGGAATATCGATCGATCGCGTCCGCCAGCAACGCACGTTGTTGGTGCATTGCTGCACGAAAGCCGGGAATGGTGAGCTGCGCCAGCGGCTACCCGTTACCTCGCGCGAGACCGGCAACCAGCCGCCAACCCTTAATTTATCAAGCGCTTGCAGCGCAGTGAGGCCGCGGTGAGAAAGTTGGCACGTTGATTGCGTAGGACGCACGTGCAGGTACAACGGCGTGCCTGCAACAACATGCAGACGATGCCAGCGGCTCAACGGCGAGCCGCATGCATCTAGGACAACGGCGTCCTTCCGGTTTACCGGAGGGCGCCGTTTTTTTTTTGGCCATCGCACTCGAAGAGGTCTCTATGCAGCGCTCGTTCTGGCGATCAGGGCATACGCCCACGTTGTTCGCATCTTTCCTGTATTTCGACCTGAGCTTCATGGTGTGGTATCTGCTCGGTCCGCTGCAGGTGCCGATCGCGCAATCGCTGGGGCTGGATACGCAGCAGCGTGCCTTGATGGTGGCAGTGCCGATCCTGTGCGGCGCCGTGTTGCGCCTGGTACTGGGCATGTTCGCCGACCGGATCGGCGCCAAGCGTGCCGGCATGGTCGCGCAGCTGGCGGTGATCGCAGCACTGTTCGGTGCATGGCAACTGGGCGTGCACAGCATGGGGCAGGTGCTGTTGCTGGGCGTGCTATTGGGGATTGCCGGTGCATCTTTCGCGGTGGCATTGCCGCTGGCTTCGCGCTGGTATCCGCCCGAGCATCAGGGCACCGCGATGGGGATTGCCGGAGCCGGCAATTCCGGCACGGTGCTGGCGGCGTTGTTCGCCCCGATGCTGGCGGCCGCTTTCGGCTATCAGAACGTGTTCGGCCTGGCGTGCATTCCGTTGGTGCTGACGCTGGTCGTGTTCGCAACCATCGCCAAGGAAGCACCCACGCCGGTCGCGCGCAAGCAGTGGTCCGACTATGGCCGCGTGCTGGTGGGCAACCGCGATGCATGGCGCTTCATGTGTTTCTACGCGATCACCTTCGGTGGCTTCTCCGGCTTTGCCAGCGCACTGCCTGGTTACTTCCACGACCAGTTCGATTTCGATGCGCGTACCGCGGGGTGGGCCACCGCAGCGTGCGTACTGGCCGGCTCGGTGATGCGCCCGCTCGGCGGCGTGATTGCCGACCGCCTCGGCGGCACGCGCGCCCTGTTGGCGGTGTATCTGCTGGTCGCCGGGCTGGTGGCAATCGCCGGATTTGGTGCCGGCGGCGCCACGATCACGCTGGCGCTGTTCGTGCTGACCTTGTTGTGCCTGGGCGCCGGCAATGGCGCGGTGTTTCAACTGGTGCCGCAGCGCTTCGGCCAGGACATCGGCGTGATGACCGGCCTGATCGGCATGGCAGGCGGCATCGGTGGATTTGCGCTTGCCGCAGGGCTGGGCGTGCTCAAGCAGCACACCGGCAGCTACGCGATCGGCATGTGGTTGTTCGCTGCCTTCGCGCTCGGCGGCTGGGCGTTGCTGGCCGGCGTGAAGGCGCAGTGGCGCAGCGAATGGTCAACCGCAGGCGCGGCGCGCGTCTGATATGTCGACAGGAGCCCAGGCAATGAAGCAACCCAGACTCGTCGTCATCGGCAATGGCATGGCCGGCATCCGCACCGTGGAAGAACTGCTCAAGCTGATGCCGGGCATGTACCACATCACCGTGTTCGGCGCCGAGCCGCATCCCAACTACAACCGCATCCTGCTCTCGCCGGTGCTGGCCGGCGAGCAGGAATTCGACGACATCGTGCTCAATCCGTTGCAGTGGTATCAGGACAACGGCATCCACCTGCATTTGAACAAGGAAGTCACGCGCATCGACCGCGTGCGCCGCCGCGTGATTGCGGCCGATGGTACGCAAGCCGAGTACGACCGGCTGCTGATCGCCACCGGCTCGGTGCCGTTCGTGCTGCCGATTCCCGGTAACGACCTGAAAGGGGTGATTGGGTATCGCGATATCCAGGACACGCGCACCATGATCGATACCGCGCGTAGCAAGCAGCACGCGGTGGTGATCGGTGGTGGGTTGCTCGGGCTGGAAGCGGCCAATGGGCTCAAGCTGCGCGGCATGGAGGTGACGGTGGTGCATCTGGCCGGCTGGTTGCTGGAGCGCCAGCTCGACCCGGTGGCCGGCAACCTGCTGCAACAGGCCCTGCGCGCGCGTGGCCTGCACTTCAAGCTGAGCACCGCCACCAGTGCGCTGCTGGGCAATGCGCAGGGCGAGGTGATCGGGGTGAAGTTCGCCGATGGCAGCGAGATTCCCGCCGATCTGGTGGTCATGGCGGCCGGCATTCGCCCGAACACACGTCTTGCCGAAGAAGCAGGGATTCATTGCTCGCGCGGCATCGTGGTCAACGACAGCCTGCAAAGCTTCGACCCACGCGTGTACGCGGTGGGCGAGTGTGCAAACCATCGCGGCATTGCCTACGGCCTGGTCGCGCCGCTGTTCGAGCAAGCCAAGGTCTGCGCAAACCACCTGGCGCAGTTCGGTATCGGCATTTACCGCGGTTCGGTCGCATCGACCAAGCTCAAGGTCACCGGCATCGATCTGTTTTCTGCCGGTGATTTCATGGGCGGCGACGGCTGCGAAGAAATCGTGCTTTCCGACCCGGCCGGTGGCGTCTACAAGAAGCTGGTCATCCGCGACGATGTCCTGGTGGGCGCGTGCCTGTACGGCGACACCAGCGACGGCGGGTGGTACTTCAAGTTGCTCAAGGACGGCACGCCGATCCAGGCGCAGCGCGATCAACTGATCTTCGGCGAAAGCGCGCTGGGCGATGCCGGCACCGGTGGCCAGGACCGCGCCAGTGCGATGGCCGACAGCGATGAAGTGTGCGGCTGCAATGGCGTCTGCAAGGGCACGATCGTCAAGGCGATCAGCGAGCAAGGCCTGTTCACCGTGGACGAGGTGAAAAAGCACACCAAGGCGGCCAGTTCGTGCGGCTCGTGCACCGGCCTGGTCGAGCAGATCCTGATGAATTGCCTGGGCTCCAACTTTCAGGAAACCCCGAAAACCAAGGCGGTATGCAGCTGTACCGACCTCAGCCACGGCGAGGTGCGCCGCGCCATCCGCGAGCACAAACTGCTCACGCATGCACAGGCCTATGCCTTCATGGAATGGCGCACACCCAACGGTTGCGCTACCTGCCGGCCGGCAATCAACTACTACATGCTGTCGACCTGGCCGCATGAGGCCATCGACGACCCGCAGTCGCGTTTCATCAACGAGCGTGCGCACGCCAATATCCAGAAAGACGGCACGTTTTCGGTGATTCCGCAGATGAAGGGCGGGGTGACCAATGCCAGCGAGCTGCGCCGGATTGCCGATGTCGCCGACAAGTATGCGGTGCCCATGGTCAAGGTGACCGGCGGCCAACGCATCGATCTGCTTGGGGTCAAGAAGGAAGACCTGGTCGACGTGTGGCGCGATCTGGGCATGCCCTCCGGCCATGCGTACGGCAAGTCCATCCGCACGGTGAAAACCTGCGTGGGCAGCGAATTCTGCCGCTTCGGTACCCAAAACAGCACGCAGATGGGGATCGATCTGGAAACCATGCTCGCCAACATGTGGAGCCCGCACAAGGTGAAGCTGGCGGTGTCCGGATGCCCGCGCAATTGCGCCGAATCCGGCATCAAGGACGTGGGCATCATCGCGGTGGATTCCGGCTGGGAGATCCATATCGGCGGCAATGGCGGCATCAAGACCGAGGTGGCACGCTTCCTGGTCAAGGTGGCCACCGCCGACGAAGTGCGCGAATACACCGGCGCGTTCCTGCAGCTCTACCGCGAGCAGGCGTATTACCTGGATCGCACGGTGCACTACATCGCGCGGGTAGGGCTGGATTACATCCGTGCGCAAGTGGTGGACGACGCCGCCAACCGGCGTGCGCTGTACGAGCGCCTGCTGTATTCGCTGGAGGGTCTGGTCGACCCGTGGAAGGCGCGTATCGCCGGCGAGCGCCGACAGGAATACCAACCGCTGCGCGTTGCGGCGCCGGCCGCCACGGTGGAGCAATGAGCATGCATAAGCCGCCTGCCTGGATCCGCATCTGCGCTTTGCAGGAATTGCCCGCATTGGGCGCACGCGTGCTGGAGATCGAGGGCATCGAACCGATCGCGTTGTTCCGCACTGCCAGCGACCAGGTATTCGCGCTACGCGACCGGTGCCCGCATAAGGGTGGACCGCTGTCGCAAGGGATTGTTGCCGGCGACACCGTGACCTGCCCGTTGCATGGTTGGGCCATCGCGCTGCAGAGCGGGCAGGCATGTGCGCCGGATGTAGGTTGCGCGCCGCGCTATCCGGTGAAGGTGGAAGCCGATGCGGTATGGATCGTGTTGCAGCCGGTGACCGCGCCGGATGCCGTCGCCGAGCCCGCCGTATGAGCGAAGGCCTGCAGCATCTGTCGAGCGACGAAGCCGCGCAGCCGCAGGCCGCGTTACCGATGCACCGCATCACGCGTTCGACCTGCTGCTATTGCGGGGTGGGCTGCGGTGTGCTGATCCACAGCGAGCATGCCGCCGATAGCGAACGCATCGTCGGCATCGAAGGCGACCCGCTGCACCCGGCCAATTTCGGGCGCCTGTGCAGCAAGGGGCTGGCACTGCCGCAGACGGTGGCCAGCACGCAGGGGCGTGTGCTCCAACCGCAGCTACGCCGTCATCGCCAGGCGCCGCGTACCGCAGTGGGTTGGGAGCAGGCACTCGACCTTGTGGCCCACAAGCTGGCCGCCATCATCCAGGAGCACGGCCCGGACGCGGTGGGGTTCTATCTCTCCGGGCAGCTGTTGACCGAAGACTATTACGTCTTCAACAAGCTGGCCAAAGGCCTGCTCGGTACCAACAACATCGACACCAATTCGCGGCTGTGCATGTCCAGCGCGGTGACCGGCTACAAGCTTGCGCTGGGTGCCGATGGCCCGCCCACCTGTTACGACGATCTGGAGCTGGCGCACACCGTGCTGTTTGCCGGCAGCAACATGGCCTATGCGCATCCGGTGCTGTTTCGCCGGCTGGAAGAGGCACGCGCGCGCAACCCCGACATTCGCTGGATCGTGATCGATCCGCGGCGTACCGACACGGCGGCCATGGCCGATCTGCACCTGGCGATCGAGCCCGGCACCGACGTCGCCTTGTTCAACGGCATGCTGCATCACCTGATCTGGGAGGACCTGGTAGACGCGCGTTTCGTCGCGGCACACACCGAGGAATTCGATGCCCTCAAGCGGATGCTGCGCGAGTACACGCCGCGCATGAGCGCCGAGATCTGCGGCATTGCGCACGAGGATCTGGTGCAGGCGGCCGAGTGGTTCGGGCGCAGCCCTGCAGCGTTGTCGCTGTATTGCATGGGCTTGAACCAATCCGTGCACGGCACCGACAAGAACCTGGCCCTGATCAACCTGCATCTGGCCACCGGGCAGATCGGCAAGCCGGGCGCGGGGCCGTTTTCGTTGACCGGTCAACCCAATGCGATGGGCGGACGCGAGGTCGGCGGCATGGCGACCATGCTGGCGGCGCATCGCGAGATTGCAAATGCCGACGACCGCGCCGAACTGGAACGGCTGTGGGGCGTGCCAGCCGGGCGAATCTCGCCAACGGCAGGCGCACCGGCCGTGCAATTGTTCGAGCGGCTGCGCGCGGGCACGCTCAAGGCGGTGTGGATCGTGTGCACCAACCCCGTACATTCGATGCCGGAGGTTGCCGGCATTCGCGCCGCGCTGGAAAACGCCGAATTGGTGATCGTGCAGGAGGCCTTTTCCGGTACCGACACCGTGCCGTATGCCGACGTGTTGCTGCCGGCCGCCAGCTGGGGCGAGAAGGACGGCACGGTGACCAACTCCGAACGCCGCATCACTCGCGTGCGCAAGGCGGTGGAAGCACCCGGGCAGGCACGTGCGGATTGGTGGATTGCCAACGAGGTGGCGCGCCGGCTGGAAACGCGCCTGGCACCAGTGCGCGGGCAGGGCCTGTTCGCATTCAAGCACCCTGCGCAGATTTTCGACGAGCATCGCGCGCTCACGATTGGCCGCGACCTGGATGTCGGCGGCCTGGATTACGCGCTGCTGGATCATGGCCCGCAGCAATGGCCGTTTCCGGCAGGCAGCACGCAAGGGCAGGCCCGGCGTTACACCGACGGCGTATTCGCGCACGCCAACGGGCGTGCACGCTTCCACGCCACGCCGTATCGCAAGGTGGCCGAAGCCACTTCGGCACGGTTCCCGATGCGGCTGCTCACCGGACGCCTGCGCGACCAGTGGCATGGCATGTCGCGCACCGGGCGGGTCGCGGCGGCATTCGCGCATAGTCCCGAGCCGGCGCTGCGCATGCATCCAGGCGATGCACAGCGGCGTGGGCTGGTGGCCGGCGAACTGGTGCAGATCGCAAGCAAACGCGGTGCGCTGGTGCTGCCGCTGGAACTGTCGGACGAACTGCGCTCGGGCACGGTGTTTGCCCCCATGCACTGGAGCGGGCAGAGCCTGTCCAGCGGCGGCATCAACGAAGTCAGCACGCCGGCAGTGGATGGGCGTTCGCAACAGCCCGAACTCAAACACACGGCCGTGCGGGTGGAAAAGACCGCGTTCGGCTGGCATCTGCTGGCGGCGCGGCGTGGGGATGCACTCGCCTTGCAGCAGGCGTTGCAACCGCTGTTGCGCGACTGCGACTATGCCTCTCTGCGCCTGCATGCCGAGCCCTCGAGCGGCACCAAACGCCGTGCAGCCGGGGATTGGGTCGTGTTGCATGCCGCCTGCGAACGCGCACCCGATGCCAGCTGGATGGATCGCCTGGTCGTCGCCTTGCAGCTGCCGGCCGGCGCGGATGTGCTGGAGTACCGCGACCTGCGCCGCGGGCTGATGCGCCGCGTTGGCTGGCGCATGCAAGACGGGTATCACCATATCGACGGCGTGCTGCTCACTGCCGCGCAACCCGGCGACGCCGATCGCTCGTTGCTTGCCACCGCACTGGCCGGTGAACCGTGGCGGGGTGCGCGGCTGTCGGTCTTCGCCCATACCCACAGCGCACCGAGCGACCCGATTGTGTGCACCTGCATGCATGTCTCGGCCGCCGCGATTCACGCGGCCATCGACGACGGCGCCGATGTTGCGCAGCTCAAGCAACGCCTGGGCTGCGGCACCGTGTGCGGCTCCTGCGTGCCGCAACTCACTCGGCTGTGCCGGCAAACGCGGCTTGCGTGAGTGCACCTGTCCTCTGAATGCACCGTCCCTCCACACCCAACGAGAACTCCCATGTCAGTCACACCTTCCTGCGCACGTGATGTGGTGTTGTTGTCCGCCGGCCCGGGCGACCTGGAATTGCTCACCATCAAGGCGGTGAAGGCCCTGGCGTCGGCGCAGGTGCTGCTGCTCGACGATCTGGCCAACCCGGAGATCGTCGAACTTGCACCGCAGGCGCGCGTGATCCGGGTGGGCAAACGGGGCGGATGCCGTTCGACACCGCAGGAGTTCATCTGCCGGCTGATGCGTCGCTACGCGTTGCAGGGCCTGCGCGTGGTGCGCGTGAAGGGGGGCGATGCGCTGCTGTTCGGCCGCGCTGGCGAAGAGATCGCCTTTCTGCGGCGTGCCGGCGTCGGCGTGCAGGTGATCAACGGCGTGAGTGCGGCCTTCGCTGCGGCGGCCGCACTGGAGGTCTCGCTGACCCATCGCAGCCATTGCCATGGCATCACCTTCGTCACTGCGCACACGCACGACCACGGCGAACCGAATTGGGATGCGCTGGCGGCCAGCGGCACGACGCTGGGTATCTACATGGGCCTGCGCCGCGCGGATGCGCTGGCCGCTGCATTGCTGGCGCATTTGCCGGCCAGCACGCCCGCCGCCATCGTGCAGGCCGCCACACGGCCGGAGCAGCAACGTCGCCTCACCACCTTGGGCGAGCTGGGGATGACAGCCGCCGCGCTGCCACCGGGCCTGCCGACCTTGTTGCTGGTGGGCGGTGCTCTGTCCGAAGCTGCGGCAGCGTGCGACGACCGCGATGGGCCGATGGTGGTGCAGGCCGTGGGGTGAGGGCGGCGCACCGCCGCTGACGCGGCTGCGGGGCAGGGCGATTCGGGCTCACGGTTGCCGCCCGACGTGGTGCGTGCGCGTCCGGAGACTGCTTGTCCAGCCTCTGGGGCAGCCGCATCCGGGCGTGGACGGCACGGCTAATGGTTCCGGCCCGGCGTCAACGTCGGCCAGTGGTACCCACTTGCACACAACCGCTAAGTCTTTCGCAAGGCGGGTAGCAACGCCTGAGGCGTTGATGGCGCATCAGTGTGCGCCCAGATCCACGCGCAGTCTGTGTGCGGGCCCTGCCTGTTTCAACCTGTGGCTGCGCCGCTGTCTGGCAGTCCAGTGGCGAATTGGCCGAGCGATCTGCGGTATCGGCAGCACACGTCTTGCGAGGCGCTGCGCACGCCGGCACCGAGGCGACTGGCGCGCGCAGACGATGAGTGAGCTGTACGCAGACGGCTGTTCCCGCACCGTGCGTCGCAACCGGACTACGCGAGATTGCAACACACCTGCATCAGGGGCGGGCGCTTGGTCCAGGCATAGCGGCTGATCCCTGCGACGCCAGCGCAACCCGTCCAGCGGCTGCAGACGGATTGCGCCCCGTGATAGCGCTATCCACCTAAGAGGTAGGCCGAATCGTCCGGCGATGCGAAGGTGTGCAAGATTTGCGCAGCGAGCGCAGCCGTTTTTTCCTGCATCCATCCGCAATGCACCGCGGAGCCTGCCTTTCAGGGTTGGCACGAATGTTGCGGTTAGCCCAATACCCAGGCGTAACCGAAGCATCGAGAGGAGGCACAGTGGAAGACGGACAAAACACGACCCGTAGCCGGCGCGGCTTTGCCGCATTGGATCCGGAGAAGCGCCGCCTGCTGGCGAGTAGCGGCGGCAAAGCCGCGCATGCCAGCGGCAATGCGCACGAATTTACCAGCGACGAAGCGCGCGAAGCTGGCCGTAAGGGTGGCCAGGCCGTGAGCCGCGATCGCGATCACATGTCGCGGATCGGCAGCAAGGGCGGGCGTTCCAAGCAGGCCAAGCCGCAGGAAGAATCCGCTTAATCCAGCCATCGGCGCGCCATGGCGCGCCGGTTTGGGAGCGAATCTTGCGGAAGGCTGGACACAGGCGCTACGCCCATGCGGCTAGCGCCTGTGCTGTTTTCGGTTTGAAGCAAGCCGATTGCTGCACGCGGTAAGGCGCAATCGATTGCAGATTTTTGCACGCCGTCATCGTGCGTGATGGCCTGTGCACCTGGAAAGATTCATGAGCGCCTGCTGTGCAACGCATCAAGCGCAAGCGAGAAATTTTTGCAGTCGTGCATTGATGTCCGACATCGATTGCATGGAAAAATTTCACTCCAGCCACGATGCCGTTTCCAACATCGGCAGGATTTGCAGCCCACCCGGTTTGGGGCTCACCTGCGCCACGGCGGCATGAAGCGTCCCCACTATTGGTCGCAGGGCCCGGTGCCTTAGATGGTCAGCGCGGTCAGTGACCCACGCATTGCATGCAGATCCCTCAGCGATCGCCACGCAGATCCTCGGTTCCGTTGCGACCACATGCAAACAGGCTGTGGAAGGCGGAGCCGCCAGTCCCTCTGCGTCCTGTCAATGCCACGTAGACGTCGCACGCAGCGTTCACTTGGAACAGTCACATCTTTCATCCGCGCCGCTGCAGGCTGGACATATCGCAAACACACAGGAGAACCCCATGGCCGAACCCCAAGAAAACCTGATGGACTGGCTGCGCGATGCGCATGCGATGGAGCAGCAGGCCGAGCAGATGCTTAAGGCCCAGGCCGCACGCATCGAGCACTACCCCCAGCTCAAAGCCCGCATCGAGCAGCATCTGGAAGAGACGCTGGGGCAACAGCGCCTGGTCGAGTCGTGTATCGAGCGCCTGGGCGGTTCGCCGTCGATCATCAAGGACGCCATGGGCAAGATGGCCGCGTTCGGGCAGGCAATGGGCGGCATGACCACCTCCGACGAAATCGTCAAGGGTGCGATGGCCAGCTATGTGTTCGAGAACCTGGAGATCGCGACCTACACCGCCTTGCTGGGTGCCGCCAAGACGGTGGGCGATACCGAAACGCAGCGCGTGTGCGAGCAGATCCTGCCCCAGGAACAGGCCATGGCCGATTGGCTGTTGGCGCATCTGCCGGAGTTGACCGAAGAGTTCCTGGTCCGCGACGCCACCCCAGGGGTCACGGCGAAGAAGTAAACATCAGCGACGCAGGTTTCATCGGCCCCGCAGCGCGGGGCCTTTTTGCTTCTGTGCGCAGAGCGCTTACCCTTGGCGGCTCCTTCGCACCGGTGTCTGCAATGACGACAAACCCAACGTATCCGATCGGCACGCCCGGGCAACCGTGGGGTGAGCCGGAACGCGCCCTATGGCGCGCACGCCAGCTGCAGCAACGCAGCTATGCGGAGGATGTCGTGCAGCAGGTCGCCGCACTGGCCGAACAGTACGAGCGCGTGCAGTACGGCACCATTACCCATGCGCAAGGGGAGTATCCGTTGCTGGCACTGCGCAGCGCGCAGTGGGACGACAGCCTGCCGTGCGTGTTGGTCACCGGCGGCGTGCACGGCTACGAAACCAGCGGCGTGCAAGGTGCGCTGCAATTCCTGCAACAGCGTGCTGCCGACTACGCAGGCAAATGCAATCCACTGGTGGCGCCGTGCATCAATCCCTGGGGCTATGAACGCATCCAGCGTTGGAATGCCGATGCAGTCGATCCGAATCGCGCGTTTCGCCGCGACAGCCCGGCCGAAGAGTCGGCTGCGCTGATGCGGCTGGTGGCCTCGATTTCCGGCCGAATGCTGGTGCATATCGATCTGCACGAAACCACCGATAGCGACGAGAGCGAGTTTCGCCCGGCGTTGGCGGCGCGCGACGGCGCGGTGTTTGTGCCGGGGAGCATTCCGGACGGGTTTTACCTGGTCGGCGACAGTGAAGATCCGCAGCCCGCCTTCCAGCAAGCGGTGATCGCAGCGGTGGCCGAGGTAACGCATATCGCGCCTGCCGATGCGGATGGGCAGCTCATCGGTGCACCGGTGGTGGGGCATGGGGTCATCAATTATCCGGTGCGGCGACTGGGCTTGTGCGCCGGCGTCACCGATGCGCGGTATCGCACGACCACCGAGGTCTATCCGGATAGCCCACGCGCCACACCCGACCAATGCAATGCTGCGCAGGTGGCGGCAATCTGCGCGGCAATCGATTACGCACTGGCGCAGCACTGAGGGCAGGGCACCTGGAGCAGCTAACAAAACGACTGCACAGCCGCCAGGCCCACCTGACGACTGTTCGCTACGTTTGTTGGCCGCTCTTCGGCGCCACGCGGCAGGGTTGGCCGGCAAATCGCTTTACGTCGCGCGCCCGTAATTGCCCGCGCGGACTCGGGCCTGGGTTTTGCGGCGACGTCGCATGTATGCGGCCCATCTGCACGGCTGCGCATCGTCGAAGCACGAACCGGCGCCTTGCCTGCATGGCGAACAGAGGAGGGGCCGCACCCATGCGGCCTTGCGCGTACAGCACGTAAACTACGCGTTCATAAGTCGCAGGAGCGCAGATCCATGCAACACGATGCATTCAATGGCGCACGCAGGCGGGTGTTGGCTGGCATGGTCGGGATGACGCTCAGTGGTGGCGCGTTTGCACAACAGAACAATCCGAGGAAAACCATGGCGCAGGACAGCAGCTGGCACGCCGGAACCTGGCTCAACCGGCCGAAGACACTCGATATCAACGGCGACACGTTGGATGTGGTGACCGACCAGGCGACCGACTTCTGGCGCAAGACGCATTACGGATTCACCCGCGACAGCGGGCACTTTCTGGGCATCAAGGCGGGCGCAGGCTTCACCGCGCAGCTGCGTGTGCGCGCGCAGTACGAAGCCTTGTACGACCAGGCCGGCATCATGGTGCGCGTGGACGAGCAGCACTGGGTCAAGGCCGGGATCGAACTCAGCGACGGGCGCGCCATGCTCAGCAGCGTGTTGACCAACCCGGTTTCGGATTGGGCAACTGGGCCGTACGAAGCCGACCCCAAGGATTTCTGGATCCGTGCCACGGTTGCCGATGGCGTGCTGCGCCTGCAGGTCTCTGCGGATGGCCGTCACTGGCCGCTGGTGCGGCTGTGTCCGTTTCCGCCGGCAAGCGCCTATCTGGTCGGACCGATGTGCTGCACGCCCGAGCGCTCAGGTCTGAAGGTGCGGTTCTCCGATTGGGCACTGAGTGCGCCGCTGGGCAAGGACCTGCACGATCTCAGTTGAGCGCTAGGAGCATTGCTGCATTGCAGGCAGCAGGTTGGACGTGCATCGCATCGCAAGGCATCGTGCATGCATCCGCACGGCGCGGCGTGGTGCGATTGCCTGTCCGGCGCATCCGCGCACCGCCGCGGCTCTACGGCAGACGCTGCAGCGCCCCGGTTTGTTTGACGTAGTCGGCCACCAGATGCGCCTCCATGGGTTTGGCGAGCAGATACCCCTGTGCCTCATCGCATCCCCAGCTCCGCAGCAACGCAATCTCATCGGCGTGCTCGATGCCCTCGGCCACGGTGCGATAACCCAACGCGTTGGCCAGGCGCACCACCGCCTCGGCGCGCATCTGCATGCCGGTTTTGGTGGCGATGCCAGTCACCAGCGACCGGTCCAGCTTGAGCACATTGACCGGCAACTCGGTGAGATAGCCGAAGTTGCTATAGCCGGTGCCGAAATCGTCGATGGCCACGCTCACGCCTGCATCGCGCAGCGCGCGCAGCCGCGGCACCGCTTCGACATTGCTGCGCAGCCAGCGGCCTTCGGTGATTTCCAGCTCGATGCATGTGGTGGGAATCGCCAGGTCCTTGCAGCGGTTGATCACATCCGCTGCCAGGTTGATGTTGCCGAAATCGCGCGACGACAGGTTGATGGAGATGGAAAAATCCAAGCCCTGAGTACGCCATTCCGCCAGCTGTACCAAGGCGCTTTCGATCACCCAATTGGTGACCGTGCACATCAGTGCGGTTTTTTCGAAGAGCGGGATGAACTCGTCGGGACCGATCGGGCCGAGGCTGGCGTGATGCCAGCGCAGCAACGCCTCGAAGCCGGTCACCGATAAGTCTTCAAGGTTGATGCGTGGCTGGAACACCAGCCGGAAATCGCCGGCTTTCAGGGCCTGTTCGGCATCCAGCGCCAGGCGGTACGAGCGTTGAATCGCATCGTCGTGCGAAGCGCTGTACCAGCACACGATGGCATGGTTGTTGATGGCATCGCCCAGCGCCACCAGGCCCTTGCGCATCACATCGTTGGTGTCCGGCTGCTGCGGGGCGAAGCGCACCACACCGGCATGAAAGGTCAGCGACATCGGTACGCCGGCGGCATCCACCGGCTTGTGCAGCATGTCGCGCAGATCCAGCAGCAGGTCTTCCATCTCGTCCGGCGCGGAGTTGAGCAGAAAGAACGCAAAGCGCATCGAGGCCACGTGGTAGACGGTGGCCTTGCCGCGCAAGGCGCGGGTCAACACGTAGCTGGCGTGGCGAACCAGCTCTTCCAGCGGCTGCATGCCCAGCGCCTGGCGCGCCTCGTTGGCGGCCTGAGTGTCGTAGACCTCAATGAACGCTGCAATGGTAGGCACGCTATGGCTGCCGAAGGCGAGGGCGTCCAGATCCGATTGCAGCTGACGCGTATTGAGCAAGCCGCTGTGCGGCTCGCGTCGGCCCGCACCGAACTGCAGTTCCAGCTGTGCGGCAGCCACGTTGGCGAACATCAGCAGTTGCTGATGCTCCTGGCTTGCCAGCCGGCGCTCGCGCGTGTCGATCACGCACAGGGTTCCGGAAATTCCTGTCTGCGGCGCACCCACGGGCACGCAGGCGATGAAGCGCGCGGGCAAGCCGGGGAACGCGGCATCGCCGAGTTGAATTTGCGCAAGCGTTGCATGCTCGATCAACTCGGTCACGCCATTTGGCGCTGGCGGAACCTGCTGGCACAGCTCCATGGCCTGTTTGACATGACTGCTGCTGATGCCACGCGCTGCCAGCACACGCAGGCGCCCGCCCTCCGTGATGGTCAGCGCAGCAGCCGGCGCCACCAGGGCATGGCAGAGCAATCGTGCGATTTGCTCCAGGGGCTCCATGCCGCCCAAGTCGATCGGCACGCCTGACCAGTCGAAGTGGCGATCCTGCGGTTTGTCGTCCGGGGCAAGCGTCATGGCATCGGGTTCCGTGTCGAAGATCACACACTGCACCGCTACTAGAAACAAACCGAGGTCATCGATAGGTGACGGAAACTCCACGAACTACGTGTCGAGCCAATCACTTTCGATTTTTTCTGCAAACGTCGAGCTGCCTGGCAGTCCCGACAATAAACCATGCTGTTGCGCTCGCGATATACAAATACCGCACTCCACTGTCCGCTGTCGACTACAAAATGGTCTTACTCTCTAAAGCAAACTCCGAAACTGATTGGCACCCTGCTGGAGGGTGTGTCGGGCTTTGCAACGCAGCAAGTTTCGTTGAACGCGATTGTTATAAGTCACAGTTGCCGGCCCAGCTCAATTGCGCATCAGTCTGCTTTATCAAGCTCGGGCTCATCCGTTCAAATCACTTCAAAAAATCCAAAATGCCGCTTTGCAAGTGATGAATCCGGCATAGATGGTGTGGGTCAGTACAGATGAGGCTGCAAAACCTGCATTTAGCGGGCACGAGCAAACCAGTCCACAGATCTGGCCTGTGTCATGGATGAGGTGAGAGTTAGTGATATTCAGCACAGTTTCAATCGTATTGAATCGCCTATTAATTTAATGGCGCGGCGAATAGAGAGTGGTATTAACTCAACTTCTCCCTGCAAGCGATGTTCGCGGCTAATCGCCATTATTCGTCTAGGTGGCCTGGCTGCTTTAAACCAGCTCTACCGTTATTCCAATCCCGTCTTTGGAGGCGCGCGCCTGGGTGCGCGCTGGTCTCTGCCCGGCAATCAGGGGGAATTCAAATGAATCGTGCATTTGCGCTGGTCTGGAACGCAGCCATTGGCAATTGGGTGGTGACGCATGAATTGGTGCGTCGGCGTCGCAAGCCTGGCTCACCCCGTCGTCAATTGCCGGCCTTGGTGGTCCTTGCGGTGGGGGCCGCCGCACCGATGCTGGCCTGGGGCGCATGCACGCCGGCCATCCCCGCGGCGGGCGCAACCGTCACCTGCTCGGGTACGCCGGTCACCAGTAACAGTTTTTCCAGTAGCGCCAACAACCTGACCGTGAATGTCGCCTCCGGCAGCCAGATGACCGCAGGCCTGTTGGGCGGCACCGCCATCGCCCTGAGCGGTACCAATTCCACACTCAACAACGCCGGCACCATCGACCCTTCCGTGCTTGGGCTGCTCTCGGTACTGAGCAGCGGCGTGACCATGGGCAATGCCAGCTCCACTGCAGTCACCGTCAACAATCTTGCCAGCGGAACGCTCTACGGCACCGGCGGCTTGCTGGGCGCCAATCTGCTCAATCTCGACGGCATGGCGCTGGGGCTGACGTCGGCCAGCAACGGAACGGTGCAGATCAACAACGCTGGCGTGATCGACAGTCGCCCGTTGCTGGGATTGTCAATTCTGGGGTCGGACACCCCGGTGATCGCGGTGACCGGTGGAGGCACCGTCAACGCGGTCAATACCGGCACCATCAACGGACGGGTGGGCTTTCAAAGTTCGGCCACCGGCAACACGTTCGTCAACTCAGGCACCATCAACGGCAGTGTTTCGATGGGGGCGGGCAGCACCAACAGCTTCACTGCGGTCACCGGTGGCAGCGTCAACAGCGGGGGAGGCCTTGCACTGGAATTGCTCGGCCCGGGCGGTTTGCTGAGCTTCGCGCAAACCGGTGTGGTGGATGGAGGCCTGGGCGGAAACAACACGCTGATCCTGCAAAATTCTGCGGTGGGTACCGGCAGCGGCAGCACCGGCACCGGAACGTTAAGCACCGCGCAATACATCAATTTCGGAAATTTGCGCGTCAATAGCGGCACCTGGTCGGTGGGCGGGGCGAGCAACTTCGCCAACAGCGCGCTCAATGGTGGCGTGTTGCAGTTCGCCAATCCTGCGCAGTTGGGCACCACCATCACCGCCAACGGCGGCACGCTCCAAGCCACGGCTGCTGGCCTGACCCTTGCACCGACCAATGGCATTGCGCTTGGCGCGGGCGGCCTGACCGTGCAGGGCACCAATAACCTGACCGTTGGCAGCGCAATTACCGGCACCGGCGGATTGACCAAGACCGGCACCGGCGGACTGGCGCTGACCGGTACCAGCACGTTCAGCGGTGGCGTCAATCTGGTCGATGGCGCGTTGACGGTGGGCACCAACAGTGCCTTGGGCACCGGCACGGTCACCGCATCCGGCGGCAGCCTGTTGGCAGGTGCCGCAGTGAACTTGGCCAATGCGTTTTCGCTAAGCAACACGGTGGGTATTGGCGGCGCAAACGCGCTGCGAATCGGAGGGACGGTCAGTGGCACCGGGGCGCTCAACAAGGTTGGCGCCGGCACGCTGACCTTGGGCGGCAGCAATACCTACAGCGGTGGCACCACCCTGGGTGCAGGCAGCGTGCTGCTGGAGACTTCCGGTGCGCTCGGCACTGGCACGGTCACTGCGGCAGGCGGTTTGCTGGATAACACTGCACCACTGACCCTGACCAACAACTTTGCGCTCGCCAATACGCTGGGCCTGGGAGCCAGCGGCAACGCGTTGACCTTGAGCGGCACGCTGGCCGGCGCTGGCGGTGTCAATAAAACCGGCACCGGAACGCTGTCACTCAGCGGCACCAATACCTATAGCGGCGGCACCACGCTGGCAGCGGGCACGCTGCAACTGGGTACCGCGTCCGCGCTGGGCACGGGCGCATTGAATGTCACCGGCGCATCCAGCCTGAGCACCACTGCGCCGTTGACGGTGACCAATGGCATCAGCCTTGCCGCACCGTTGAACTGGACCGGCGCACAAGCGCTCACGCTCAGCGGCGCCATCAATGGTGCCGGCAGTTTGATCAAGAGCGGTACTGGCGATCTCACCCTGACCAACGCCAACACCTACACCGGCGGCACTACGCTCAGCACCGGGCGACTGGTGGTCGGTTCGAATGCGGCCCTGGGCACCGGCACGCTCACCGCCAGCGGAGGCGAGCTCGATGCCACGGCCGCGTCCACGCTGGGCAACGCGATTGCGCTGACCGGAAACCTGGGCGTCGGCAGTAGCGGCAACGCGTTGAATCTCACCGGCACCATCAGTGGCGCCGGTGCATTGAACAAACTCGGTGGCGGGACGCTGACGCTGGCTGGTCTGAACACCTATACCGGCGGCACCAGCCTCAATGCCGGCACCTTGCAGGTGGCCAGCGGCACCGCACTGGGCACCGGTACGTTGAATGTCACTGGCTCTGCGAGCTTGCAAAACACCGCCGCTGCCACGCTGAGCAATGCAGTGACGCTGAGCACCGGCGCGCTGACCCTTAATGGCGCGCAGGCGTTGACCTTGGGTGGCGCCATCAGCGGTGCAGGCAGCCTGGTCAAGGCCGGCGGCGATCTCACGCTCAGCGGCAACAACACCTATACCGGTGGCACCGCGCTCAACACCGGCAAGCTTACGGTGGGCAGCAATACCGCGCTGGGGAGCGGGACCTTGACCGCAGCGGCCGGCACGACGCTGGACAACGCAGCAGTGAGCACGCTCGCCAATGCCATTGCACTGGCAGGGCAGTTCACTGTGGCTGGGAGCAACGCGCTCACGCTGACCGGGGGCATCAGTGGCGCCGGCAGCCTGGACAAACTCGGCCCGGCCAGCTTGACCCTCAGCGGCAACAACACCTATCTGGGCGGCACCCGCCTGACGGCAGGCAGCCTGATTCTGGGCAGCGATGGCGCACTCGGGACGGGCAGCCTGAGCGTGAGTGGCGGCCTGCTCGATAGCACCGCTGCACGCGTGCTGGCCAACAACGTGGTGCTGGATGCGGATCTGCAACTTGGCGGCAGCCAGGACCTGACCCTCACCGGTGGCATCAGCGGCATCGGTGGCCTGGTCAAAGACGGTGCAGCAGCGCTGACACTGACCGGCGCAAACACCTTCGGTGGCGGCGTGGATCTCAACGCGGGGAGCTTGTCGGTCGGCAGCGGCGCGGCGCTGGGCAGCGGTGTGTTGACCGCAGCCGGCGGAACGCAACTGCAGGCCACCACCGCCACCACGCTTGGCAACGATGTGGTGCTCAATGGTGCGTTGTCATTGACCGGCAACAACAACCTGGGCTTGAGCGGTACCGTGAGCGGCGCCGGCAGCCTGGTCAAGCAAGGCACCGGAGCGCTCACGCTCAACGGAAACAACAGTTACACCGGCGGCACCGCGTTGAACGACGGTGCCCTGGTCGTGGGCAGCAATACCGCACTCGGTAGCGGCGCACTTACTGCTGCCAACGGCACGCTGCTCACCGCTGCCTCTGCGGTGACCTTGCAGAACGCGCTCACCACCAACGGTGCGCTGACGATCGATGGACAAAACCTCACGCTCGATGGCGCGATCGATGGCACGGGCAGCCTGATCAAGACCGGCGCGCAGACGCTCACCCTCAATGGCAACAACACCTGGAGCGGTGGGCTGCAACTGCAGGGTGGTTCGTTGCTGGTTGGCAGCGACACGGCATTGGGCGCAGGTACCTTGACTGCCGCAGGCGGTACCACGCTGGATGCAAGCACCGCCGTGGCGCTGGGCAATGCAGTCGCCTTGGATGGCACGCTGACCCTGCCTGGCACGCAGAATATTGCGCTCAACGGCGTCGTCAGCGGCATCGGTGGCCTCGACAAGCAGGGCAGCGCCACCCTGACGTTGAGCAACGCCAATACCTTCACCGGTGGCGTTGCGCTGGATGCGGGCAGGCTGGTGCTTGGGAACAATGCCGCGCTTGGCGTGGGTGATATGCGAGTCAACGGCCCTGCCGAACTGGATGCCACTGCCGCGTTGACGGTAGGCAACAACCTCGCGTTGAACGATCAACTGACGTTGGTGGGCAGCAACGATCTGGTCTTGAACGGCAGCGTCAGCGGCACCGGCAGCCTGGTCAAGAATGGCGCCACCACCCTGTCGCTCACGGCCAGCAACAGCTACAGCGGCGGTACCAGCCTGACCGCAGGCACCATCGCGGTGGGAGCCGACAATGCGCTCGGCACCGGCAGCCTGTCGGTGCTCGGCAATTCGGTATTGAGCAATGCGGTCGCCGTGGCGCTAGGCAACGACATCGCGCTGGGCGCCGCGCTCACCGTAGATAACGCCGCAGACATGTTGGCAAGCGGTGCCATCAGCGGAAGCGGAAGCCTGGTCAAGACCGGCCTGGGCACGTTGACCTTGAGCGGTAACAACAGCTACACCGGCCCGCTGGCGATTCAGGCCGGCACCGTGGTGGCCAGTACCGCGGCCTCATTGGGCAACGCCAGCAATGTCGATGTCGCGGCAGGTGCGCTGTTGAACCTGACCAACGGTGGCTTGATCAACACACTCACTGGTGCGGGCGGTGTAGACACCGATACCGGCGCCACGCTGCAACTAGGCGGCGGCGATTTCGCCGGCAGCCTGGGCGGTGGCGGCAACCTGGACAAGGTGGGGGCCGGTACCGTGCGTTTGCTCGGTACCAGCGCGATCGGTGGCAGCACGCAGGTCAGTGCGGGCACGCTCGATGTGGTCGGCAGCCTCGGCACCGGCGCCTTGAACGTCGCATCGGGCGGCACGCTGACCGGCACCGGCGCCGCCGGTAATGTGGGTGCGGCGGTCACCGTCAGCGATGGCGGCAGGCTCGCACTGACCAGCGGTTCGTCGTTGAGCGTGGGCGCGTTGACGCTCGCGCCAGGCGCGTTCGTCGATGTGGCATTGGGCGCGCCAAGCGCAACCCGCTTGCTGGCCGTCAATGGCGATCTCACCCTGGACGGTACGCTCAACATCACCGATCTCGGTGGCTTCGGGACCGGCGTGTACCGGTTGATCGACTACACCGGCGCGCTCACCAACAACGGCATGCTGATCGGCCTGTTTCCGGGCAGCGTGGACATCAGCCAGCTCGCCCTGCAGACCGCCATCGGCCAGCAACTCAATCTGGTGGTGACCGCGCCGGGCAGCATCGTGCAGTTCTGGGATGGGGTGCAGACCACAGCCAATGGCACGGTCGATGGTGGCGCCGGCACCTGGGGTGCAGCCACCAACTGGACCGGCCAGGACGGTAGCGCCAACAGCACGTGGCAAGGCGACTTCGCAGTGTTTTCCGGTACGGCCGGCACGGTGGGTGTGCAGGGCACGCAGAACGTCGGCGGCCTGCAGTTCGTGACCGATGGATATCAGCTGACCAATGCCGGCGCGGGCGCACTGGCGGTGACCGACCCGTTGACCGCCATCCGCGTCGATCCGGGTGCCACGGCAAGCATCGATGTGGCCATCACCGGCACCGGCGGCGTGCAGAAGCTTGATACCGGCACGCTGGTGCTGAGTGGTCCCAACACCTACACCGGTGGCACGGCGCTGGGCGGCGGCAGCCTGGTGCTGGGCAATGCGCTAGCGTTGGGCAGCGGCACGCTGACCGCCGCAGCGGGCACCACGCTCGATACCAACCAAGCATTGGCCCTCGGCAACGCGGTGGTGCTCGATGGCGCGTTGACGCTGCCCGGCAGCAACGACCTGACATTGGCCGGCGCCATCAGCGGTGCAGGCAGCTTGATCAAGAACGGCACCTCCACGCTCACGCTGGGAGGCAGCAACAGCTACCTCGGCGGCAGCGTGTTGAATGCCGGCACCCTGGCGGTGGGCAGCAATACCGCACTCGGCACGGGCAGCCTGTCGCTGCTGGGCGATGCGACGTTGAGCAATGCCATTGCCTTGGCCCTGGGCAACAACGTCAACCTGGGCGCCAACCTGACCATCGCCAGTGCGGACGATCTGGCGTTGACCGGCGTGCTCAGTGGCGCGGGCGCGCTGACCAAGACGGGCCTGGGGACCTTGACCCTGTCCGGCAGCAACCTGTTCAGTGGCCCGGTGTCGGTGCAGGGCGGCGTGCTGGCCACCTCCGCCACCGGCACGTTGGGGACCAGTGCCAGCGTGGACGTTGCGGCAGGGGCGGGGCTCTCGCTCGGCAGCAATACCGCATTGAGCAGCGTGACCGGCCTGGGCAATGTCGCGATCCAGGGGGGCAGCACCTTGCAACTGGGCGTTGGCAACGTCGGCAGCACCTTCGCAGGTGCGTTGAACGATGCCGGCAATCTCGAAAAAGTCGGCACCGGCACCGTGCAACTCACCGGCACCAGCGCGATCGGCGGCACCACGCAGATCACCGCGGGCACGCTGGATGTGGATGGCACGCTGGGCAGTGCCGGTGGCGTCACCGTGGGCACCGGCGGCACGTTGAGCGGCAGCGGCGTGGTCAATGCCGCGGTCACGGTGAATGACGGTGGCCGCCTGGTAGTGACCAGCGGTGCGCTGCTGACCACCGGCAGCCTGAACATGGCGCCCAATGCCACGCTCGATGCGTTTTTGGGGATACCCAGCCAGACCGGTGTGCTTGCGGTCAACGGCGACCTCACGCTGGATGGCACGCTCAACATCACCGACATCGGCGGCTTCGGCACCGGCGTGTATCGCCTGATCGATTACACCGGCACCTTGACCAACAATGGCATGGGTTTCGGCACCTTGCCGGGCACGGTCGACCCCGCCCAGCTCACGCTGCAGACCTCGCTGGCGCAGCAGGTCAACGTGGTGTTGTTGGCTTCTGGCAGCAACGTGCAGTTCTGGGATGGTGCGCAGACCGTCGCCAACGGCAGCGCCGAGGGCGGTACCGGCACATGGACCGCCGGCACCACCAATTGGACGTCGGTCGATGGGCTGATCAACAGCGATTGGCAGAACAGCTTTGCGGTCTTCGCAGGCACAGCGGGCAACGTGGGCGTGCAGGGCACCCAGGGCATCACCGGCATGCAATTCATCACCGATGGCTATGTGCTGAGCGATGCAGGCGGTGGCGCATTGAGCGCCAACGCAGCGAACACCATCATCCGCGTCGACCCCGGCGTGACCGGCACCATCGACGTCGCCATCGGCGGCAGCGGCACGCTGCAAAAGCTCGACACCGGCACGCTGGTCCTGACTGGTGCCAACACCTATACCGGCGGCACCGCGCTCGGCGGCGGCAGCCTGGTGCTGGGCAATGCGCAAGCGCTGGGCACCGGCACGCTGACTGCCGCAGCGGGCACCACGCTCGATACCGATCAAGCATTGGCGCTGGCCAATGCGGTGGTGCTCGACGGCGCGCTGACGCTGCCGGGCAGCAACGACCTGGCATTGACCGGTGCAATCAGCGGTGCAGGCAGTTTGATCAAGAACGGCACCTCCACGCTCACGCTCAGCGGCAACAACAGCTATGCCGGCGGCACGACGCTCAGCGATGGCACGCTGGCGGTGGCCAGCAACACCGCCCTGGGGAGCGGCACCTTGTCGGTCACCGGCGATGCGGTGCTGAGCAATGCCATTGCCGCGGCATTGGGCAACGCGGTCACGCTGGGTGCGGCGCTGACCGTCGACAACCCGGCCGACCTCACCCTTGCCGGCAACATCAGCGGCAGCGGTGCGTTGATCAAGACAAACACCGGCACCCTCACGCTGGACGGCAGCAATACCTACAGCGGTGGCACGACGCTCACTGCGGGTACGCTGGTGGGCGACAGCGCAAGCCTGCAAGGCGCCATCGTCGATAACGCAACATTGGCGTTCAACCAAGTAGCCGATGGTGTGTTCAACGGCTCGATCACCGGCACCGGCACCGTGGTCAAGGATGGTGCCGGCGCGTTGTTGCTCAACGGTGCCAATGGCTACACGGGCGGCACCAGCATTGTGGCCGGCACCCTGATCGGCGACACCGCCAGCTTGCAGGGCGATATCACCAACAATGCAGCGTTGGTGTTCAACCAGACCACCGGTGGCGTGTATGCCGGCGCGGTCAGCGGGACTGGCTCGCTGGAAAAGACCGGCAGCGGCGTGCTGCAATTGCTTGGTGCCAATACGTATACCGGCGGCACCGTCATCAGCGCCGGCAGCCTGGTCGGCAACACCACCAGCTTGCAGGGCGATGTGGTCGACAACGCGACGTTGATCTTCGATCAGGCCAGCGATGGCGTGTTCGCCGGCGTGGTCAGCGGCACCGGTAGCGTGATCAAGCAAGGTGCCGGCGCGTTGACCTTGGTGGCGCCCAACACCTACAGCGGCGGCACCACCATCGCCAGTGGCAGCCTGATCGGCACCACCGACAGCCTGCAGGGCGACATTGTCGACAATGCAGTGCTGGTGTTCGACCAGGCAACCGATGGGACCTACGCCGGCAACGTCACCGGCAGCGGCGTGCTGGTGAAGAACGGCACCGGTACGCTCACCCTGGACGGCGTCAACGGTTACCTGGGCGGTACGACCGTCAACGCGGGCACGCTGGTTGGCAACACCGCCAGCCTGCAGGGCGACATCACCAACAACAGCACGCTGACCTTCCTGCAAAACAGTGCCGGCAGCTATGCAGGCAGGTTGTTCGGGGTCGGTCGCTTCATCAAGCTGGGGACCGGCACGCTGTTGCTCACCGCCAACAGCAGCACCTTCACCGGCCCGACGGAGGTCAACGCCGGCACCCTGAGTGTCGGCAACCTGGCCAACCCGGGCGCGGCGCTGGGCGGGCCGGTCACGGTGGGTCCGGGCGGCACGCTCGCCGGCAGCGGCAGTGTCGGCAGCCTGGTGTCATCGGGCACGGTCGCCATCGGCGGTGCCGGTGGCACCATCAGCGTCGGCGGCAATGCCACGTTTGCACCAGGCTCCACGTTGCAGGTGACGCCCGGCGACGGCGGTGTCGTCACGCCGGTGGCGGTGGGCGGCGCAGCCAGCGTGGCAACCGGCACCACGCTGGCGCTGGTGCGGGCGACCGACTTGCCGCTGTTTACGGAAATTCCGGTGATCAGCGCCGGCGGCGGCCTCACCGGGCAGTTCACCAACGTCATTTCCGACTACGCGTTTATCGAGCCGGATGTCAGCACCACCGCGACCGGATTGTCGGTGACGTTCGGGCGCAATACGGTGGGCATGGTGGACGCGGTCACCACGCCGAACCAGCAGTCCACGGCGGCGGCCGTGGATGGCCTGCCCAACACCAGCCCGATCTATCAGGCCGTGGTGCGTTTGCCCGACGACCCGGAAGCGGTGCGCACCGCGTTTGCCTCGCTGTCGGGCGAAAGCCATGCCAGCACTGCGACCGCCTTGCTGGACAGCCGTTTCCTCAACAGCGGCATCGCCAACCATCTGCGTGGCGACAGCCAGGACACGTTGGTCGGCGACACCATGGTGTGGATCACCGGGCGCAGCCTGCCCACCCGTGTCGATGGCGATGCCAATGCGGTGTCGGTACGTCGCGAGGACAACGGCGTGATGGCCGGTGCGGAACGCCGCTTCGGCGAACGCAGCGTGGTGGGCATTGCGGTCGGCAACCAGGATATCGAGAGCTGGTCGCGCGAATGGGGCGACCGTGCCGATGTGGATGGCACGCATGCCGGCGTGTATGGCCGGGCCGATTGGTCTGCGTTCTCGCTGCAGGGTGCGGTGGACTACGCCAGCTATCGCGTCGACAGCACGCGCCGGGTGATGTTGCCCGGCGTGCTCGAAGAGCGCATGGACAGCCGCTACGACGCCACCGCCGTAACGGTGTCGCTGGAAGCGGCCTGGAATCTGCGCACCGAAGGTGCGGTGTACAGCCCGTTCATTGCGGCCGATTACACCCGCCTGAAGACCGACGGGTTCACCGAACGCGGCGGCATCTCCGCGCTGTCGGTGGACAGTGCCAGCGACACCTTCAGTACCGCCACGCTGGGCGTACGTGGTGATTGGGACCTCGGCCAGAAGGCGGCGTTGTATGCGTCGGCAGGCTGGCGGCATGCCTTCGGCGACCGTTCCGTGCAGCGCTCGGCCGGCTTCGTCGGCACCGCCTCGGAGTTCTCGGTGCAAAGCGTCACCCTGGCCAAGAATGCGGCCATCGGCGAGCTGGGCGTGAGCCTGGTCACCTCGCCACGCAGCCGGCTGGCACTGTCGCTGCAAGGGCTCAGCGGCGACGGGCAGACGGCGTACGGTGGTCAGGTGACCTGGGGAGTGAGCTTCTGAAGTCTTGTCTTGCGGCATGCCTGACACCGGAAACAAAAACGCCCCGGATACCGGGGCGTTCTTTTGCCCGCATTCCCGTGTCTGTCGCGCGCGTCGCAAGATACGCACCGGAGCGTCAGGTGCGTTGCGGTGACCAGGTCAATGCATGACATCGAGAGCCGAAAAAGCGCTGCGTGGGTGCTGCGTCATGGCGCTGTCATCCTGGAGCACGCAGGCCGTCACGGCGGCTGGATGCCCGCCGATGGCGCGTGCGCGGGCAGCTAGCACAGCACGCCCGCGCACCGGTCACACAGCGTGCATCACAGCCCGATGCGTTCGGCCAGGCGCACCAGTTCGGCCAGCGAGCCAGCCTGCATCTTGCGCATGGCCTGGCCACGCCGCACTTTCACGGTGATCTCGCTCAGGTGCAGGCGCGCGGCGATCTGCTTGTTCAACAGACCTTGCACCACCAATCGCGTGACATCCTGCTCGCCGCTACTCAGCGACTCCCAACGTGCACGCAATTGCGCGGCCACCGCCTCGCTCTGGCGGCGCGCACGGTCACGCCGGATGCCGTCCTGAATCGCATCCAGCAGGGCCTGATCGCGGAACGGTTTGGTCAGGAATTCGATCGCGCCGTTCTTCATCGCCTCCACGCTCATCGCGATATCGCCATGGCCGGTAATGAAGATGGTGGGCAGGGCAACGCCGGATTCGACCATGCGCCGATGGAACTCCATCCCGCTCTGGCCCGGCATGCGAATGTCCAGCACCAGGCAGGCGGGTGCCTCGTGCAACCGGTGCGCGAGGAATTGATCGGTGGAACCGAACGCGTAGACCTGCAAGCCGACCGAGGCGAACAGATCCTCCAGTGCAGCGCGCATCGAGGCATCGTCGTCGATGAGATACACCACCGGGGCCGGCTCGCTCATGGCCTGCGCTCCGTTTTGACCAGGGGCAGACGCAGGCCGAAGCGCGCGCCGCGTACACCGGCCGGCTCGGCCCAGATCTGCCCGCCGTTGGCTTCCATGATGGTGCGGCTGATGCTCAAGCCAATGCCCATGCCATCGTCCTTGGTGCTCCAGAATGCTTCGAATACATGCGCCAGTGCGTCATCGGACAGGCCTGGGCCGGTGTCGTCGATGCACAGGCATGCCCACCCACCATCGGTGTGCGAGCGTACATGGATGCTGCGCGCCTCGTCCGGCAAGGTCGCCAGTGCCTCCACGGCGTTGAGCAACAGATTGCCGATGACCTGCTGGATCTGTACGCCATCGGCCAGCACCGCGGGCAGGGCAGGGTCCAGCTCCAGCGACAGCGCGATGCCATGGCGCTCGGTTTCGCCACGGGTGAGGGCAATCATGTCGAGCACGGTGCGGTTCAAATCCAGCGGCTGGCGTTGGCTGGCTTCGCCACGCGCCAATGCACGCATGCGCGCGATGATGGCGCTGGCGCGGCCGGCGTCGGCGAGCATGCGCTCCAGTGCTGCATCGGCCTTGGCCAGGTTGGGCGGTTGCTGCGCCAGCCAGCGCTGGCAGGCATTGCCACTGGTCACGATGGCGGCCAAGGGTTGATTGACTTCGTGGGCGATCGATGCGGCTAGCCCGCCCATGCTGCCGCTGCGGGTGAGCCGCAACAGCCGTGCCTGTGCGGCATGTGCGCTCGCCTTGGCCGCTTCCATCTGCACCGCCAGATAGGTGGTGACCGCCACCACCACCGCACTGATGCAGGAGTTGATCACGCCCACGCGGTAGCTGCCGGCCGGGGTGAGATGGAAGCTGAGCACGATCAGCGCCAGGCAGGTGGCCGCCAGCAGCACTACGCCCGTGCGCGTCAGCAGGCGTACCGACAGCAGCACCACCAACGTATAGAACAAGGCTGCCGCCACCGCATAGTCGGTGAAGGTATCGGCCACGAAGATCGCTGCCATGCCCGCCACCAGCCCGACCATGCTGAGCAGGTCGGTACGCGTGGGTGGCGAGCGGAAGAGAGAGGTCATGCGCATGGCGGCGATTGTCTCAGCTGGCGGCGCCGCCGTTACACAACCGGCGCTGGCTGCGGTGCGTGATTCATGGAGCCGCGGGCTTGGGCGTCTGGGCCGCTGGCGACCACCACGGCCCGCCACCCAGGGCCTGATACAGCGCCACGGTGTCGGTGTAGCGGGCGGCTTGTGCCTGGACCGTGGCGGCCTGCGTGCTTTGGTAGGCCTGCTGCGCCTGCAGCAGATCCGCCACGCCCACCGCACCGACCGTCTGTTGACGTTGCGCCAGCGCCAGCGTGCGCTCCGCCAGGGCCTGCGCATCGGCACAGGCGCGCAGGCTCTGCGCATCGCTCTGCAGCGCGGTGAGCGCGTTGGAAACCTCGCCAAATGCGTTCAGCACCACGCTGCGGTATTGCGCCATGGCCTGCGCGTAGCCAGCTTCGGCCGCCCGTTGCTGATGCGCGAGCGCGCCGCCATGGAACAGCGGTTGCAGCAGGCTGCCGGCCACCGACCATTGCGTATTGCCGGCCGCGAACATGCGTCCGACACTGGATGCAGAGCCGCCGCCGGCCACACTCAAGGTAATGGATGGCAAGCGCGCAGCGGCCGCCACGCCGATCAACGCGCTGGCAGCATGCGCCTGCGCTTCGGCGGCGCGGATGTCCGGGCGGCGATCGACCAACCGCGAGGGCAGCGATAACGGCAATTGCGCCGGTAATTTCAGCGTGTCCAGCGTAAACGGCGCACCCGCAGCGTCGCCAGGCAACTGCCCGCCCAGAATCGCGAGCAGGGTCCGTTGCTGTTCCAGCTGTTTTTCCAGCCCCGGCACCGCGGCCTGTGCCTGTGCCAGCGCAGTGCGTTGGGCCAGCACCTGCGCTGCACCGAGCGCGCCAAGCGTCTGCTGGCGTTCGGTGAGCGTGCAGAGCTGCTCGGCGATGGCGACCTGCGCGCGTGCAGCCTCCAGTTGCGCGCGCACGGCCGCCTCGCCAATGGCCGCGTTCACCACGTTGGCGGTGAGGCTCAGGTACGCCGCATCGCGCTGATCGCGCTGGGCCTGTGCCTGCGCGCCGGCCGCTTCCACTTGCCGCCGCGTGCCGCCAAAGACGTCCAGCGTGTAGCTGACGCTGAGTTGGGCGGTGCGTAGCGCATACGGTGTGTCGATGCCGGCATCTGGCGCCGGCACCACCGAATCGCGTTGCCGGCTGGCATCCACATGCAGATCCGCTTGCGGTAGCCAGGCACCGCGTTGTGCAGCCAGCGTCTGCTGCGCCTGCCGGAGCGCTGCGTCGGCGGCCTGCAGGTCCGGATTGGCACGTAAGGCCCGCTCCACCACAGCATTGAGTTGCGGCGAGCCGAAGGCGCGCCACCAGGCGGCCGGCACGTCCTGCCCGGGCTCGAACTGCTGCGCACCACCATGTGCTGCGTCGGCGGCCACGGTCGTTGCCGGTAACGCATTGGCGGTATAGCGATCGGCAGCAGGTGGAGCGGGGCGCTGAAAGTCCGGTCCCACGGCGCAGGCGGCGAGCGATACCGCCACGGCACTGGCGAGCAATGCGTTGCGAACGTCGGTCATGCGGTCGTCTCCGGGCGGCCCTGGCGCGTTGCGACGAAGGCTTCCATCAGGTAGTACAGCGATGGCAACAACACCAAGGTGAGCACCGTGGCGGTGACCAAGCCGCCAACCACCACGGTGGCCAACGGGCGCTGCACATCGCTGCCCAGGCCAGTGGCGAGCATTGCCGGTGCCAGGCCAAGCGCTGCCACCGTCGCGGTCATCAGCACCGGACGCATGCGGCTCACCGCACCGGCCACCACCGCCTCGCGCAAGGACATGCCCACGTCCTGGCGCAGCCGGTTGATCTGCGCGAGCATCAGCACCGCGTTCAGGACCGCGACCCCGAACAGGGCGATGAAACCTACCGCGCTGGAGACATTGAGGGTCATCCCGCGCAGGTGCAATGCAGCCAACCCGCCGATCATGGCCAGCGGCACGGCGGCAAGCACCAATGTCGGCTGGCGCAGGTTGCCGAACGCGCCAAACAGCAACACGAACATGATGCACAAGGTGGTTGGCAGCACCACCAGCAAGCGCGCCTGGGCACGCTGCAGGTTCTCGAACTGGCCACCCCACACCAGCTGCATGTGCTGCGGGTCGAGGTGCACTTGCCGCGCGAGCGTGGCCTGCGCATCGCTCAGGAAACTGGACAGGTCGCGGCCGCGCACGTTGAGCCGCACGATGATGTTGCGCCGGCCCATCTCGCGCACGATCACGCTCTGGCCACTGGTGGTGGTGATGCTGGCCACCGCCGAGAGCGGTATCTCGGCGCCGGCAGCGGTGCGCAGGCGCAACGCGCCGATGGCCTGCGGATCGTTGCGATACCGTTGCGGAAAGCGCACGGTGAGGTCGTAGCTCTTCTCGCCGATGTACATCTGCCCGATCGGGTTGCCGCCGATGCCGGTGGAAATCAGATCCGACACATCGGCCGCATTGATGCCATAGCGTGCTGCCGCCGCGCGGTCGAAACGTACCTGCAGGTTGGGCAGGGGCGGCTCTACATCCACGGCGATGTCCGCAGCGCCCGGCACCTTGTGCAAGGTTGCAGCCACCTGGTCGGCAACGCCGCGAACCTGCTGCAGATCGTCGCCGAACACCTTCACGGTCAGATCGCTGTGCGCGCCGGAGAGCTTGTCCTGCACGCCGTCGATCATCGGCTGCATCATGCTCACCGTGTAACCGGGCATCCGTGCATAACGTGCGCCGAGCGCAGCGATCAATGCCTGCTTGTCCATGCCGGCCGGCCAGTCTTTGTAGGGACGCAGGCCAACGCTCGCTTCGATATGCGAAGGCGTCCAGTAGTCGGTGCCATCGTCGTTGCGCCCGGTCTGGGTCACCACGTACGAAACCTCGGGAAATTCCAGCGTGGCCTTGCGCAAGGCATTGGCCATGGTGGCGGCCTTGTCCAGAGTGATGCCTGGCGGCATCTGCACCTGCAGCCACAGCGATCCTTCGTCGATATACGGCAGGAAGTCGCGGCCGATGCTGCCCCCCAACACCGCCAGCACGCACAGGGCCAGCGCCGCGCAAGCTAGCAGCCAGCCGCGTCGGCCCACGCTGCGTTCCAGCAATGCGCGGTAGCGCTGCCCCAGTGTTTCCAGCACGCGGTTGTGCATCATCTTGCGCGGCTTGCGAAACGCCAGCCACGCCAGGCCAGGAACCAATGTCAGCGCCACCAGCAGCGCACCGATCAAGGCCGCGCCCACCGCGTAGGCCATCGGCGAAAACAGCTTGTACTCGATGCGTTCGAACGCCAGCAGCGGCAGGTACGCACAGCCGATCACGGCCATGCCGAAAAAGATCGGCCGCGCCACCTGCAGGGTGGCGTCGATCGCATCGCGTGCCGTCAATGCACGCTGGCTGTTTTCTTCGCGCAGGCGCAAGACGTTTTCCACCAGCACCACCGCGCCATCGACCAGGATGCCGAAGTCGATCGCGCCCAACGACAGCAGATTGGCCGGAATCTTGAGGTGGTGCATGAAGATGAAGGCGATCAGCAACGACAGCGGGATGGTCAGCGACACGATCGCCGCCGCACGCGGGCTACCCAGGAAGATCAACAGCACCACGCACACCAGCAGCATGCCTTCGGTCAGCGTGGCGCTCACCGTATGCAGCGTGGCGTCGATCAACGCGGTCCGATCCAGGTACGGCACCACCTTGACGTCCCTGGGCAGCACGCCGTTGTTGAGCTCCTCCACGGCGCTGTGGATGCCTTGCAAGGCCACCGACGGGTTGCTGTCCTTGAGCAGCAACGCGATGCCTTCGATCGTGTCCGGGTTGCCGTCCTTGCCCAGAATGCCGCGTCGCTCGACATTGTCGTAGCGCACCTGGCCTAGGTCCTTGACCAGGACCGGTACGCCATTGCTGCTGCTCACCACCACATTGCCGATGTCCTGCAACGAATGCAGCAGGCCGATGCCGCGGATCACGTAACTTTGTTCGCCACGATCCATCACGCTGCCGCCGCCATCGGCGTTGTTGCTGGTGATGGCGCTCTTGACCTGCTGCAACGACACCCCGTACCGGGTCAGGCGGTCCGGCTCCAGCGCCAGCGAAAACTGCGTGGTAAGGCCGCCGAAATTGGTCACATCGGCCACGCCTGGCACTTTCTGCAGGCGTGGAATCACCGTCCAGAATTGCAGGTCCGACAGCTCGCGCAGGCTGCGTGTTTTCGATTCCAGCGTATAGCGATAAATCTCGCCGGTGGGCGAGGTGTATGGGTCGAGCCCGGGAATTGCGCCATAGGGCAGGGTGACCGCCTGGATGCGTTCCAGCACACGCTGGCGCGCGAAGTAGCCTTCCGTCCCATCGTCGAAGACCAGCGTGATCAGGGAAAGGGCGAACAGGCTGCGCGAGCGCAACACATGCAGGCCGGGCGTGCCCATCAACGCACGTTCCAGCGGCACGGTGATCTGCTGTTCCACTTCTTCTGCACCCAGGCCCGGGATCTGCGTGACCACCTGCGAGGTGACATCGGCGATGTCCGGGTAAGCCTCCACCGGCAGCTGCGTCCAGCTCCATGTGCCGTATAACGCAATGAGTACGAAGACCAGCCAGACGATGCCGCGACGCTGGAAGCAGGTGGTGATGATCGCCTCAATCATTGAGCAAGGCTCCGTCCTTGATCACCACACGCTCGCCGGCCTTCAAGCCGGACAGGATTTCGGTATAGCCCTCCATTGCGCGGCCGGTGGCCACGATGCGCGAGCGATAAGCGAACGGCGCGGTTTCGACAAACACCCGCGTGTACAGTCCCATCTGCAAGAGCGCGCTATCGGGCACCACCAATGCCTGCTGCGGGCGCGACTGGAAGTGGGCGCGCGCAAACATGCCCGGCTTGAGCAGGCCGTCGCGGTTATTCAAGGCCACCCTGACTTTCAACGTGCGGGTGGCGGGGTCGAGCAAATCGTCCAGGTGTTGCACGTGGCCGACGAAGCGTTGGCCAGGATAGGCATCCAGGCTGGCAGTGACCGGCTGACCTTCGAAGACCTGGCCAATCTCGCGTTCCGGCACGCTGGCGGTGAGCCACACCTGCGAGATATCGGCCACCGTCATCAGTGACGCCGACGTGTCGTTCCAGAAGCCGCCCAGCGCAGCGCTCAGCTCCGCCACGCGGCCGGCAATGGGCGCACGCACGACATAGCGCCGGTGCGAGCTCGCCTGCGCAGCCACACCCAGCTGGGCCAGGCGATCGCTGGCCGCCCGTGCATCGTTCTGCGCGCTGTCGAAGGCCTGCTGCGCCGCCTGCAGATCGCGTGCAGCGGAAATGCTGTCCGCTGCCAGCGCCTTCTGCCGGGCAAGTTCCAGGCGCGCCTGTTCCAGCGTGGCGCGCGTCTTGCCGGCATCGCTGTAGGCACTGGCGAGTTCGGCAGAATCCAGCACGCAAAGCACATCGCCCGCATGCACGGTGTCGCCCAGGGTCTTGGGCAGTGCGACCACGCGCCCGGCCAACGGCGGCACGACGCGCACCAGGCGCTCGGGCAGCACGTCGATCACCGCCGGCATCTGCAGCAGCGGGGCGATGGGTTGGCTGCGCACGGCCTGCACGCGCAGGCTGGCACGCAGGGGCGAGTGCGCCGGCACCATCACCTGCGTGTTGGTGTGGATCAGCAGCGGCGAGGGAGCAGCCGGCGGCGGCGTGGCTCCGCAGCCGGCCAGCAAGCTGCACACACAGGCAGCTGCCAGCGTAGAACGCAGGAAGGGGGACGACATGCGATGACTCGTACGGGGAGAGGGAAGGCGTTGCACCCGCAGCCTGCGATGCGCGAACGCAGGCCGCGGTTGCATCGGCGATGGATCTACGCGCGCTGCCGGCAGCGGCGTACATCGGCATCGCCTGGCACCCATGGCGCATCGCCACAGGTGTGAGTTGTGCGCCAGCCATCCGGGCCGGCGCAGTTGCAACGCGTGCTGCAGCCGCGTCGATGGCGTGCATGGTGCCAGCCGTCAGCGCGCGAAACCAGGGGTTTTCGGGCGTTTTCGCCAGTCCATGGACATCGCATCGATATACTTTCGTATCGTCTGCGCGGGGCCGGCACGCAAGACGCCGTGTCAGCCAAGCGCTTGGCGGTTTCGCCATTGGCACGCGGCCGTCAACGAAAAGGCCCCGGACATGCCGGGGCCTTCTTTTATCTGTCACGCAGCAGTGTGCGTGACATCGTCACGTGCATCGCCTGCAGCACCGCTGCATCGGCTGCAATCAGAACTGCCAGCGCAGACCGATGTTGGCGTTGATGCTGTTGGTGTCCGAACGAGCGCGCTCGGCACCCACGTTGCCGTAGATGGAGAACGCATCGTTGAGCTGGTAACGCAGGCCAACCGAGGCGCGCAGCGACTGCTTGGACACCGGCTCGCCGGCGACAGTGAAACGCGCTTCCGGCAGGCCGGTGAACCACGCAGAGAAGTCGGCATTCGGGTTGCCCAGCAGCGAGCGATACGCCACCAGACCATCGAAGCCCCAGTTGCCGCGCGCCAGATGGCCACGCACACCCACCTCGCCGTACCCTGCGCGCAGGGTGTCGCTGTTCGCGCTCAGGCCCAGGCCCGTCACCGAGGCTTCGCTGAAGGCATCCTGGGTCTGGCTCACCACACCGGCGGCCACGAACGGCGACAACCCGGCATGCGGCATCAGGCCGATTTCCGCGCGCGCCGACCAGTTGGTGTCGTGGCGACGGTCCTGCAAGCGCTCGCCGATGCTGCCGGCCTGCACGTTGCGTTCGGTCTGGACGTTGCTCATGCCGTACGAACCGATCGCCGACAGATACGCCTGGCCGATCGGCTGGTACAGGTACGCGGTCATCGCATACCGGTCCGAGCGCAGACGGCTCGAAGACGCGGCGATGTGCGCACGGTCCTGACCGGAGGTCACGGCCGCACCGACGATGGTGCCGCCGCTGCCCATCGGCAGATCCACGCCGAAGGTGGTGGCCTGCTGGGTGTAATCGGCCGAAGCGAAACCGCTACGGCCCAGATTGCCGTCCAGGTAGCTGCCCTGCATCCAGGTGGTCAACGTGGTGGTGTCGGCCAGGTAGGGCAGGCGGTCGGCGGCCACACGTGCGTCGTTGAGCGCGGACTGGAAGCCCAGCGTGCGCTCGATGCCGTGTACCTGGCCGGTCAGGGTCGGCAGCGACGCGGCAACCTGCGCATCGGATGCTGCAATCAGCGAACCGGTGGCGCTGATCAGGCCACCCAGGTTGTCGGTGTCGCCCGAGGCGACCCGGGTATCGAGCACCTTGACCAGCGCGTCGGCCTGGTTGGCACCGTTGACCACCGACTGCGGTGCACCGGCCGCCTGTGCGCTGGCCGCGGAGGCATTGCGGGTCAGGGTTGCGGTGACGGTGGTCGGGTCGTAGGACAGTGCCGCGGTCCAGAAGAAATTGTTGGCGTACTGCACGCGGTCGAACGTGCCTTGCAGGACGCCGGCCTTGACGATCTTCTCGGTGCTGCCGACGGTGTAACCGGCCGCTTCCGGTAGCAACAGCAGATTGCCCTTCAAGCTGGCCCGGCCGGTGACGGTGAGGCCCCTGCCCAACTCGAGCGCGGTGGTGCCGGTGTTGTTGACCAGGCTGTAGTTGCCGTTGATCACACCGCCGCGCGATTCGAACGTGGCCGAGTTCAACACGATCACATCCGAACGCAGGCTGCCGGACAGTGTGAGCACGCCGTCGCTAATGCTGGTGCCGCCGGTATAGCTGTTATTGCCGCTCAGGGTGAGCTTGCCGGCCCCGTTCTTGGTCAGGCTGCCCGCGCCGGAGATGTCGTTGCTGAAGGTGCTGTCGTAGCCAGCGGTCACATTGGCCGCCCAGTTGCTTGCGAACTGGCCCGGGCCCTTGATCGCCTTGGCCGCATTGACCAGGCCCCAGCCGTACAGCGCGTCCACGCCCGGGTCGCCCAGGTCGGTGGCGGTGGTCAGCAGGGTTTGCTGCAGGTTGGAAGCGCTCATCCACGGATACACGCCCAGCACCTGCGCGGCGACACCGCTGACGGCGGCGGTGGAGAACGAGGTGCCGGCAATCTGGCCCTGCAATTCGGTGCCGGCCAGGGCCGGGGCGGTGTAGCTGCCCGGCGCGACCAGGCACCACTGCGCGGCGGCGCCGCAGTGATTGGAATAGCTGGTCAAGCCAGCGGCATTGCCGGCGCTATCGATGTTGATCGCACCGACGGCCAGCCAGTTGTTGCGCACACTGGCTTCCTGCACCGGCGTTGCCGCCGGGTAGGAAGCTTCTGCCGCGCCTTCATTGCCGGTGGATGCCACGATCAGCGCATCGGCCTGCACCAACGGGGTCAGTGCGTATTTCCAGGCCAGCGCAGCGTTGGCACTGGAGGCGGCATCGGGGTAGGAGGCACCGATGGAGAGATTGGCGATCCGCACGCCAGCCGCGGCCAGGTCCACCGCCGCACGACGGGTCTGCTGCGTGCCGCAGGAATTTTCGGCGCAGATGCGCGCATAGAACAGGTCTGCATCCGGCGCGACACCACCGGCGAAGCCGTCCTGCGCGGAGCCCAGCACCAGCGCAGACACAATCGTTCCGTGGCCGCGCAAGGCATTGGCCGACGACTCGGGCGTGCCCGGGCTGGCGGTGTAATCGTTGAAGCTGTCGACCTTGCCGCTGATCGGTGCGTAGCTGGGCACCAGGTTGTCGTCCAGCACGGCCAGCTTCACGCCCTGGCCCCGCGCGCCCGCCTGCTGCGCCAGATCCGCGTTGGTCGGCACCAGCAGATTGCTGCCCACGCCCTGATAGCGTGGCGGGGCCGGCGTCGGCGCGGGCGTGGTCTTGGGCAGCGGGTCCGCTGCCGGCGGCGGGGTCGTCGGGGTCGGCGCGATCACCGTGGTTTGCGGTGCGTCGCTACGCACGTTGCCTCCACCACCACCGCCGCCACAGGCGGTCAGGACGAGGCAGGAGGCGATGGTGGTTGCCAGTAGCGAGCGATTCATTGGTTGGTCGGTTCCAGTTATTGAGTGCGCCGCTACTGCTGGTGATTCAATTTGGCGCAGAAGGACCCCGCGCCGGCGATCGCCAGCGAAGGCATTAATTTCACGCGTTATTCATTTCTCGACCGCTGCGCTTTTTCCCCACGAGTGCGCCCGCGGAGCATCTGAAAAATACGTTTGGTATTACTCAGTGCTTGCGAGATTGTTTAACGGCGCTATCTGAGATCTCTGAAATCTGAATGGACAGTTGCTATTCAGAGAGAAATCGCCCAAATAGGATCTGCCGATTTAATCCATAGCCAGAACGAATTAGAGGCGCATTAGCAGGTGAGCCTGCAGATTATTGTCGGAGCGTACTCAACAATAATACGTCACAAATCTCGCGGGGCGACAATCCTAAATGCGACTGCGGTCTTCGTGAATCAGGGAATCGCATCCGCCTTGTCGGTGAAATCACTACGCTGGGTAGCGAATTCAAGCGCGAGTTAGCGGATCTAACGGGCTCTAGCACAGGACGTTCGTGGCCGGACTGATACGGGCAAAATTATACTAATTTGCTCATTTCCTCTTGCCGATTAATTGAATATATTCCCGGGAATATAATAAATAAGGTCAGGCGCGAACCTCCATTGTGCGTAATCCTGCACTTCAGATGGGTCAAATTCACTAGTTCGGCACCTTGCTTAAAGATCGGGCAGCAATTTCGAATAAATCTCGCAGCCAGGTCGTTGATCTTTCAGACGGGGGCGCAGCTGAATGGCGCGTGTTTTTTTCCTGTGTGTGGATTTAAATTCCGACACGCGCAGCTGCATTCCCCGACGGCAGGCCGGGTCAAACGCCAGCGATGACGCTTACCGTCATGGGCGGGAAGCGCATCGCCTGCCGCTGCGCGGCTGCGTCCGGTGTCGCCGTTCGGCGCACGCTGGCGGCCAGGTTCTGCCACGCCCCATCGCGGTTCCACATCACACAAGGCAGATCGCCGCGCAACGCCACCTGTGCCGGCGACAGGTTTGGCGATGCTCGCTGCAGCGCAGACTGCGATCGCGTAAACGGTTCAAGGTGTGCTGCTGCCGCGCTGACCGATCGTCGCTATGCTCGCTGGGGATGAGCACCACATCGCCCGAGGATCTGCTGACGATGGAAGGCACGCTGCATGGCATTGCCTATGCCGTGGTGGCCCGTCAGCTAGAGCGCCAGCGCGTGGTACTGGACACCTTGCAGGTAGGCGGGCAGTCGGTTCCGTTGACGGGCTCTCCCACCTTCGGTTCGCTGCAGGCTGCAGTGGACATCGGCAGCAAACTGGCCCGGCAATACATCGGCGAACTGCTGAAGAAGCAAACGCGCCCGCGCTCGACCCCGCCCGGCAACGCACAGGGCTAGCGCGCAGACGCCAGCACACGGCCACTGCGTTGTCGCCCGGTGCGATCAGCGATGCAGCGAGAAAGCATCGGCGGTCATCCACATCGTGCAATCGCCTTCACTCGGCCCTATTCTCTGCCCGGGCATCGGTGGCAACGCGTCGCTGGCATGCCGGACGGAGATGAGGCTGCGTGACAGAGGCAAGGAAAGACCCGGCATGCGCGGAGTAGGGCGCATGTTCTGGCTGATGCAGGCATTGGGCTGGTCGCTGTTCCTGGCGATTGCCTACGTGGCTCGGCCTAGCGAGGAAGCGGTGCCCGATGGGCTGCAGCTGGCCGCAGTGGCTGGCTTCAGCGTGGGCGGGTTGCTGGGCAGCCTGCTGCTGCGCCGGCTCTATCGAACACTGCAAGCCGATGGCTACGGCGAAGTGCGTTGGCTGGGCCTGTTGCTGGTCGCCAGCCTGCTGGCGGCGCTGGGCGTGGATGTGGCGGTCCACGGCTTACTGCTGGGCTTGCGCGGCTTCTCCCCGGGGTTGATGGCGCTGTCCGAGGCGCAGCCGATGATCGCGGGCACGGCCCTGCTATGGCCGGCCTACATTGCCTGGAGCCTGCTCTACCTGTCGATCAGCAGACAGACGCGGCTAGCCGAAGCGACTCGCCACCAGAACGATCTGCGGCTGGCGCTCAAGGAGGCGCAGTTGCAACGTCTGCTCGGCCATATCAGCCCGCATTTCACCTTCAACACGCTCAACAATATTCGAGCGCTCATCCTCATCGATCCAGAGCTGGCACGCGAACAGATCACCCGCTTCGCCAGCACGCTGCGCTACCAGTTCACCGGCGGCGAAGAAGCCCTGGTGACCGTGGACGAAGAAATGGCGGTCGTGCGCGACTATCTGGGCTTGGTCGGCATGCAACTCGGCAAGCGCCTGCGCTATGCCGAACACGTGGATGCAGCCGCATTGCTGCGACGGGTACCACGATTCTGCGTGCAGCTGCTGGTGGAAAACGCGATCAAGCACGGTCTGGGGCTCAGCAGCAGCGTCGGCGATCTGCAGGTAGGCATTGCCGTGTAGGATGATGCGCTGCATATCCATGTGCGTAACAGCGGGCAATTGCAAGCCGGCGGCAGCGGCGGCACGGGACTGGCGAACCTGCGGCAACGCCTGCAACTCTCGTTCGGATCACATGCCGGCCTGCAATTACATGAAGAAGGCACGTGTGTGGTGGCACATGTATGGATTGGAGAGGGCGCGTGATTGAAGCGGTGATCGTGGAAGATTCGGAGCTGGCCCGCTTCGAACTGGAGCATCAGCTCAAGGGTTACCCGCAGCTGCGTGTGCTGGGCCATGCCGATGATGTGGACAGTGCAGTGCAGTTGATCGAATCGGCTACGCCGGACGTGGTCTTTCTGGATATCGACCTTCCCGGTGGCAACGCGTTCGATGTGCTGGAGCGCCTGAGTCGGGTACCGCGCATCATCTTCACCACCGCCTTCGACGCGCATGCGCTCAAGGCGTTCGGCTACAACACGGTGGACTACCTGCTCAAGCCAATCGAACCGCAGCGGCTTGCCCAGGCAATCGAGAAACTAGGCGACGCGGTTGCCGCCCCGCCGGTGCGGCGTGCGATGGACAGCGCCATCTTCATCAAGGACGGCGAGCACTGCTTCCTGGTCAAGCCGCGCGATGTGCGGTTGATCGAGGCGGTCGGCAACTACAGCCGGGTGTACTTCCAGAACCACGCGCCACTGCTGTATCGGCCGCTCGGGGCGATTGAAACGCAGCTGGCGCCGGACAAATTCTTCCGCGCCAGCCGCAAGTACATCGTCAATCTCGACTTCGTGGAGCAGGTTGCACCGTGGAGCAACGGCGGCCTGATGCTGACCCTGCGCGGTGGGCTGGAAGTGGAAGTGTCCCGCCGCCAGAGCGCACGCTTCAGAGAGCTGCTTAGCCTTTAGCTTTCGGCGGTTTCTGGGTGGCTGGCAACGTGGGGGCAATTTGCCAGATCAGTGCCGATGGCGCACGCGAGCCACGGGGCATGCGTGTGGCATATGCCCACTCTGTGCACCGATTCCGCCGGAGGGCAGCCGCGCAGCCGCTTGTCAGTTGTCCCCGGTCGGTTCGCGAGTGCCGCTGCTGTCACCCATCAAGCGGTCGTGCATGGTCATGACTGCGTTGCCATTGCCGTCTTTGTTGAAGCTCAACGCATCCAGGCTCTCGTCCAGGTAGTAACGGCCGTCGGCATGCGGCAGCACGGCAACCGGGTCTTCTCCCTCGCGCTGCAGTTGCAGCGCGCCGTCCACTTCCGCAAGCACGCGTACATCATCTGCAGCAAAGCGATAACGGCCCAGCCATGCGCGGTCCTGGCTGCGCAGCGCGACCGTCGCCGCATAGGCATGCCCGGCGGCGATGGCGGCCAAACGCACGCTCAGGTTGGTCGGATCCAGGAACTCGGCATTGGTCAACACGGTCACGAAGACGTCCGGCTGCGTCACCCGCACCACATAGCTGTTGAAGCCGTTGATGAAGCCGCCATGCTCCACGTCGGCCATGCCGTTTACCTGGCCGATGATCCAGCCGAAGCCGTAGGGCGAGGCGCTGCCATCGGCCAACGTGGTCGTGCGCATCGCCTGCGCCAGCAGCGATGCCGACACCGGCAAGCCATCGCGCAATGCGCGGTGCCAGATCGCCAGATCGTCCACCGTGCTGATCAGACCGCCCGCGCCTTGCGGCTGCGACATGCTGATGAAGTCGGCGTTCTGCAACTGGCCCTGCGCGCGGCGATAGCCATGCGCGCGTTTGGCGATCACGGTGAGATGGTCATCGTAGCGGGTATGCAGCATGCCCAGCGGCTGGAACAGCGACTGCTGCATATAGACCGGGTAGGGCTGAGCAGTGATACGTTCGATCAGATAGGTCAGCACGATGTAGTTGGAGTTGCTGTAGCGAAAGCGCGTGCCCGCAGCAAACTCCAGCGGCAGGTCCTTGAAATAGTTCATCAGGCTCCGCGCATCGGTGTCTTCCCGTCGCGCGGCGCGCGAGGCAGCGATGCTGCTGACATTCTTGATGCCGGAGGTATGCGTGAGCAGTTGCTGCACAGTGACCTTGGCGAGCGGGCCGCTCAGCGCCGGGTCCACTGACTCCAGGCAGGTATCCAGTTGCAGCTTGCCCGCCTGCACCAGTTGCAGTACCGCCATGGCGGTGAACTGCTTGCTGACCGAAGCCAGCCGCATTGCCGCGTCCGGTTGCATGGCCACGCCATTTTCGATGTCCGCCATGCCGTAGGCCCGGCGCAGCAGCACCTGATCGCCACGCGTCACCAGCACCACGCCGCCCGGCTGGCTTTCCTTGAAGAACGCAGCGGCCTCGCGCGCCAATTCGGCCGGGGCTGACGCCGGCGGTGTGGTTCCCGTCGCGCGGGCCGTGCCGGCCATGCTCAGCGCGGTAGCCAGCAGCATCATCGCAATTGTCTTCATACACCTGCTCCTTCAGTGGATGGAGCGCAGCTTGGAAGCGGAGCCGTGCAGCGCCCAGCGATGCATGACGTGCGGTCGAGACAGGCATCGAACGGTCGACGGAGCGGATGAGCGGGAGCCGTAAGTGACGGTCTGCGCTGCACATGGCCCGGCATCGCGTGGGGTCAGGGCGTGGGCGCTATGGACATGCGGCGGCACCTCCCAGGCAGCCCGGCAGCAGGCTGCCCAGGCATCGAACGCGACAATAGATGCAGCCTGCGTGCGTTCGAAAGGCACTAGGCAGCGCCAGCTTCGGTTATCTGCACGGGCACGAATTGCGCCAATATCACGCTGCTCATCACATGCAAGCTGTCAGCATCGGGGGCACGTTTCGCCATTGCCCCAATGAGTCCGCTATGAATTCAACGACCGTTCCGGCCCGTCCATGGGCCGTCCACCCGTTCCACGCAGCCGTGCTCGGCGGTGTGTGGCCGCTGTTTCTCGGCGCCTTGCTCAGCGATTACGCCTACTGGAGCAGCTACCAGATCCAGTGGAGCAACTTCGCATCCTGGCTGCTGGTAGGCGCGATGGTGTTGACCACGATTGCGCTGGTGTGCGCCATCGTCGCGCTGGTGCGCGGAAGCCGTAACCTGATCTACATCATTGCGCTCATTGCTACGTGGATCGTGGGCTTTTTCGATGCCTTGCATCATGCCCGCGACGCATGGGCCGTCATGCCGGCAGCCCTGGCGCTGTCCGCGATTGCGACGTTGTTCGCATTGGTTGCGACCTGGGCAGGATTGTCCGGTCTGCGCGTAGGAGGTGCACGATGAAGCGTCAGACCACCAGTCTCATCACCGTCTCCATTCTTGCTGCAGCGCTGGCCGCATGCGGCAAGGCGCCGGAGGTCAGTCAGCGCGGCGCAACCCCGGAACTGCCGGAGCCGGATCGCGGCTTGCTGCCCGACATGAAGATTGCCGAGCCAACCGCCTGGAACGAGCGCAAGCCCACCGTGCCGGCAGGCTATCGCATCACCGCGATCGCCAAGGATCTTGGCATTCCGCGCCAGACACTGGTGCTGCCCAATGGCGACATCCTGGTGGCAGAAGGCCGTGGTGGCAGCGCGCCAAACCTCAAGCCAAAGGATGTCATTGCCGGCGCGATCAAGGCCAAGGGCACCTCCAAGGCCAAGAGCGGCAATCGCCTGACCTTGTTGCGCGATGCTGATGGCGATGGCACCTACGAACTGAAAACGGTGTTTGCCGACAAACTCAACGCGCCCTACGGGCTGGCGCTGATTGGCGAGGCGCTGTACGTAGCGAACCAGGATGCGTTGGTACGCTTCGAGTATCGGCAGGGCCAGACCCAGGCGAGCGGGGCGCCCACCAAGGTGACCGACCTGCCGTCGGCCATCAATCATCATTGGACCAAGGCGCTCACAGCCAGCGCGGATGGCCGCTATCTGTATGTGGCCATCGGCTCCAACAGCAACATCACCGAACGTGGCATGGCCGTCGAGCTCGACCGCGCGCAGATCTGGCAGGTGGATGCCGCAACCGGCGCGCACAAGCCGTACGCGACCGGTATCCGCAATCCCACGGCGCTGGCCATCCAGCCGGGTAGCGGTGCGTTGTGGGCAGTGGTCAACGAGCGCGATGAAATCGGCCCCAACCTGGTGCCGGACTACCTCACCTCGGTACGCGAAGGCGGTTTCTACGGTTGGCCCTACAGCTATTGGGGCAAGAACGTAGACGCGCGCGTCATGCCGCAAGATCCGCAGAAGGTGGCATCGGCGATCGTGCCGGACTATGCCCTGGGTTCGCATGTCGCCGCACTTGGCGTTGCGTTTTCTTCCAGCGCAATGGGCGCCAAGTTCGCCGATGGCGTCTTCGTCGGCGAGCACGGTAGCTGGAACCGAAATCCGCCGGTTGGCTACAAGGTCGTGTTCGTGCCGTTCCGCGACGGTCGCCCGGCAGGCGACCCAATCGACTTCGTGTCCGGCTTCCATGGCGAAGATGGCAAGACCCGCGGCCGGCCGGTGGGTGTCACGGTCGACCCGCGTGGTGCATTGATCGTTGCCGATGATCTGGCCAACATCGTCTGGCGCGTCACACCAGACGCCGCGGCCGCTGCGCCCCAGTAGGCAGGACCAGCCGCGCAGTGACGATCCCGGTGTTGCAGCTCCGGTATCGTCGCTGCAGTCGGCGATGCTGATTGCTGCTTCCAATGGGGCGCGATGTCGATTGCGTGCACTGTCATGCCATGAAGACTTCGCGCTCACTCAGGTGTCGATGCCCTGCAAGTGACGCATCCTGGGGAGCATCGTCGTTGACATCGTCGGCGCTTTGCTAGCATCACCACACCCCCGATGCAGAGCACATCCTCATGCTGCCGACCACATTCCCGACGCCGGACCTGTTCTTGCCAGGCCAGGGCGAACCGGCATTGCGCTGGGGCGTGCTGGGTCCCGGCAAGATCGCATCCGCATTCGTCGATGCCTTGCGTCGCAATACCCGCCAATGTCCATTCGCAGTGGCCTCGCGCAGCCGCGAACGTGCCCAGACGTTCGCCGATACCTGGGCGATGGAACACGCCTGTGACAGCTATGAGGCGCTCGTCCATCACCCGGACGTTGACATCGTCTACATTGCGACCCCGCACAGCGAACATCTGGAACATGGCCTGCTCGCACTTCGTGCGGGCAAGCATGTCCTGATCGAAAAGCCCATGACCACCTGCGCGCAGGACGCCCGCATCCTGGTGCAGGAAGCGCGTGCGCGCGGACTGTTCCTGATGGAGGCCATGTGGAGCCGTTATCTTCCACACACCTCGGTAGTGCGCAAGCTACTGGCAGATGGAGCGTTGGGCGATGTCCGCCACGTGTTCGCAGACCTGAGTCAAGCGGGGCCTCGCGATCCGTTGCATCGGCAACGCAATGCTTCACTCGGGGGAGGGGCGTTGCTCGACCTGGGCGTCTATACCGTGCAGTTCTCCTCGATGGTGTTGGGCGCGCCCAGCGCAATCACGGCCGTGGGCGCGCTCACCCAGACCGGCGTCGATGCCTATTCGACCGTGGTGCTGTCGCATGGCGGGCACGCGCAATCCACCCTGGTCAGTTCCATCGTGGCCCGTAGCAGCTCCACCGCCTATGTCACCGGTAGCGCCGGCCGCATCGATCTGGCAGGCGATTTCCATAACCCGACCACGCTGCGTCTGGTCGGCAACGGCGACGCCATCGAACCGTTGCTCTGGACCGACCCCACCGGTGTTGACGGCTATCGCGCACTCTCCTGGCAAGCCACTGCAGCTGCTCGCTACATCGGCCAGGGATTGATGGAATCGCCGCTGCATCCGCTCGACGAAGTCATTCAGATCATGACGACTTTGGACGTGGCGCGCTCGCAGCTAGGGATGGTGTAGGACCGCGCCACCCGGTACGACGCGCGGGCAGGGCGGACATCCATCCAGGAAGAATCTGCTCTTGGAGGACTGCAGGCAGAGGATCGCAGCACGTATCTCTGGTCAATGGCCGCGCATTCTCTGCACGCATGCATTGGCCATTTCAGCCAAGAACATTGTAGAACGGCCTGTGATTGTCCTGGTGGCGACGAGAAAGCGTCTGGCGCATGTCACGCATTTCAAGATCATGAAAAAGGCGCCCCCACTACAGCAGGGGCGCCAGTCCAGTTGCACGTTGCAGTGAGTCAATATTGCGGTGCAAGCAATCGAAACCGAACTTACTGCGGCAGATCGCACTTGAGTTTGCCGTCGACGTAATACGGCTTGGGAACATCCGGATTCTTGCTGGTCTTCTCGAACACCACTTCAAATGAGCCAAGATCCGGCGTGCCGTTGCGCGATGTGCAGGCTTCCTGCAATTTCTTCTTCACCGCCGCGATGCCTGCATCGCGATTGGCGCCTTCGGCGCTGTTGGTCAGGTTGGCAACTTCGGCGTAGGCCATCGAGCTTAGCCCCATCAGGCAACCAGCCAGGATCATCGTCTGTAGCTGCTTCATACAATCTCCTTTGTCGTGTCGCTCATGCGCTGCAGCTACCCTGCAGCGCCGACAGCATAGGCGGTTCGCGTTAAGCGCTCGTGGGCACTGGAATCTGGCCCTTTCGGGTCATCAGCATCAGCAACGGCAGGCAGTCATCGCGCAACCGCAAGCGTCGCCCATGCAACCACGGCATAGCGTGCGGTCTTGGCAACGACCAGCAGAGGCACCACCGCACGCAGCGGCTCGCGCATGAACCCGGCGGCGAGCGTGAACGGGTCGCCGATGACCGGCATCCAGCTCAGGAGCAGCGGCCATTTGCCATCTCCTAAGTTAGATGGGTCAAAGCCTCACGGCCGCTCTAGCTTCATGAGGAGCGCATTTGCCTTGGCCATGCGCGCTTGGACCGATGTCGAGGCGAGTGGGTCGAACCGCGCAACGACATTGCCGGAGCTGTCGCGTATCCAGATCGTTAATCCGACACCTAAACTCTTCGATAGCTCGCGCCAGGCGATAAGCTCCGCAAAGTCTTCGCCTGCCGAAGCGGTGGAGTACAACGACACAAATGGAGATTCGGCCAGAGCCCGATAAAGCATTGGTGCCTGTGACAGGGGCTGAGCTGGTTTGCGCCGGTAGACGGAGGACGCAAGCGGGCCGCGATCGAGTGGAGCGGCCAAGCTGCGGTAGTCGGTCCATATCTCGCGGAAAGGGCCGCCGTCGGCGGTGATCTTCAAGGTGCTGTCGACGACGTGAGTTGCTTCGTGCAGCAGCAGATACTCCAGAGCAGGAACCGCACCTGCATCCAGTTGAATGCGATATCCCGACGCGTCTGTAGTGAAGAGGCGGGCATCCTTGCCGGTGAGAAAGTCGCTGAGCGAGGTGTCGAGGACATCTCCACGCAAGGTAATCTCGAAGAGCGGTTTGCCATCGGCGCCGTCGTACTCGCGTGTCAATGCCGTACCCGGGCTCCAGGGCGCATCAACGAAGCTCAGTCGCGCCAGACGCTGTTGCAGGATCTGACGGTGCAACGCAGGCAATGCGTCAATCGCGCGTTCGACCAAGGCCCACTCGCGGTCGCTTAGCTGATGCACCTGTGCGCGCTGATCGTTACCAGAGAAGGCGCTCAGGCTGTCTTCGTGTGCAGGCTGGACCCGCGCGCGCAAGGACGTGCTGGACAGATCGACGTCCGCCTTCGGTGGCGTACCCGAGACCGGCGAGGGTGCGCCAGCCCAACCGACATTCGCACACATCAATAAAGACGCCAACAGGCAACCTGCCAATGGGCCAGACGTGTATTTCGGCAAATCAGACATGAGAGGCACCCGACAGAGACGGTGTTGCATCCGTATGTAGCGGACAAGTGATGTAGTGCCCATGGATCGTAGCCTAGGCGGCACGAGGTGGGGTCGTATGGCACCTATGCACGCATCCGATTGAAGCTATCTGCCCCGCAATAGTGCACTGATCATCTTGATGCCCAGTTCCATATCCGCTTGCCTGCATGCAGGCAAGCGGACATTGCGCAGCGTGATCAGCGTCTTCGCCGCCATGCCATGACGCATGCTCGCATCGTGCCGCCTGCTCGCACGGTCCAACCATGGCGCGTGCCAGGCGTGTCCATCGCGAAAATATGCCAGCGATTCGCTGTGCGCAAGATCCGACTCCCGTCGAAGGCTGCGCGGACTGCGATTACCTGAACGAATGCGTGGCCGTGGGGATTGCCTCGCCGCTTGACGCAATGCGCAGCGGCTGGCCAGCGATTGGATGCCGCGCGGAAGAAGCCAGCGCATTCGAGTGCTCCGCCGGCGTGCGCTGTGGTTGTCATTGGATCCTGCGGGAAAGCCCATCACGCACACCCATACCTGCCATCCCGGCGTTCGATTTCATTCCGCCGACGGCAACGCACACGATGCACATCCGGTGCAAGGGATACGCCTTTGCCACACGGCCGCTGCAACCGCAGCGTCCAGCAACCACGCAGATCATCGGAGGCCGCATGTCCGTTCGCAGCAGCAGTCAGAAGTTCATTGCCAGGAATCGCGCGCCTCGCGTGCAGATCGAATACGACGTCGAGATCTACGGCTCGCAGAAGAAGGTGCAGGTTCCGTTCGTCATGGGCGTGTTGTCGGATCTGTCCGGCGCCAATACGGAAAACCTGCCGGCGCTGGAAGCACGCGAGGCAGTGGAAATCGATGTCGATAATTTCGACAGCCGGCTGCGTGCCATGCAACCGCGGGTGGCAATGAGCGTTTCCAACACTCTCACCGGCAGCGGCGAATTACCTGTCGATATCACCTTCGACAGCCTGGACGATTTTTCGCCCACCGCCGTCGTGAAAAAGGTGGCACCGCTGGCCGAGCTGCTGGAAGCGCGTACCCAACTGGCCAATCTGGGCACGTATCTCGACGGCAAGGCCGGCGCCGAGCGCTTGATCGCCGATGCGATCAAGGATCCCACCTTGCTGCGCTCGCTGGTCGCGGCCCCCAAGTCGACGGATGAGTAACCCCATGGCGACCCAGAATTCTTCCGCTGCCCAAGACCTTGCCGATGCCCAGCCGCTAACCCGTCAATCCGACGACTTTGCGGCGCTGCTGACCCGCGAATTCCGTCCGCGCAGTGAACGCGCCGGCGAAGAAGTGCGGTTGGCTGTGCGCACCCTGGCCGAGCAGGTGCTGGAACGCAGCGACATCATCAGCGACGACCTCGCGCAGACCATCAATGCGTATGTTGCCGAGATCGACCGCAAGATCACCGAGCAACTCAACCTCATCCTGCACGCACCGCAGTTCCAGGCGCTGGAGGGTGCATGGCGCGGCCTGCATTATCTGGTGAGCAATACCGAATCGGACACGCAGTTGAAGATCCGCGTGCTCAACGTGTCCAAGAAGGAGCTCGCCAAGAACCTCAAGCGCTTCAAGGGCACCGCCTGGGACCAAAGCCCGGTGTTCAAGAAGATCTACGAGGCCGAGTACGGTCAGCTGGGTGGCGAACCGTATGGCTGCCTGATCGGCGATTACCACTTCGACCACAGCCCGCAGGATGTCGACACGTTGCGCGGCATCAGCCAGATTGCGGCCGCTTCGCATGCGCCCTTCATCGCCGCTGCGGGTCCCGGACTGATGGGGATGGAAAGCTGGAGCGAGCTCTCCAACCCGCGCGATCTGGCCAAGATTTTTTCCACCCCCGATTACGCGGCATGGCGGTCGTTGCGCCAGAGCGAGGATGCCAAATACCTGGCGCTGGCCATGCCACGCACGCTGGCACGGCTGCCGTACGGCGCCAAGACCGATCCGGTGGAAGCGTTCGACTTCGAAGAAGACACTCAGGGCGCCGATTCGTCGCGCTACACCTGGCAAAACGCAGCCTACGCAATGGCGGTCAACATCAACCGCTCATTCAAGCAGTACGGTTGGTGCACGCGCATTCGCGGCGTGGAGTCGGGTGGGGCGGTGGAAGGCCTGCCGACGCATACCTTCCCGGCCGACGACGGCGGTGTGGACATGAAGTGCCCGACCGAGGTGGCCATCACCGACCGCCGTTCGGCGGAACTGGACAAGATGGGGCTGATGCCGCTGGTGCATCGCAAGAACACCGACATGGCCGCCTTCATCGGTGCACAGTCGCTGGGCAAGCCCGAGGAGTACGACGACCCGGATGCCACCGCCAACGCGGCACTGAGTGCACGGCTGCCGTATATGTTCGCTTGCTGCCGTTTCGCGCATTACCTCAAGTGCATCGTGCGCGACAAGATCGGCTCGTTCAGCACGCGCCAGCAAATGCAGAGCTGGTTGACCGATTGGGTGATGAACTACGTCGACGGCGACCCGGCCAATTCCAGCGAAGAAACCAAGGCACGCAAGCCCTTGGCCGCCGCCGAAGTGGTGGTCGAAGAGGTCGAGGGTAACCCCGGTTACTACACCTCCAAATTCTACCTGCGCCCGCATTACCAGCTCGAAGGCCTGACGGTATCGCTACGCCTGGTCTCGCGCTTGCCATCGGCGCAAGCCGCCTGACCGCTTTCAGGCTTGGCTTTCAACACTAACGACCTGCGGCTGGCATAGCCGCCGGATCGGCTCTCCCTTTCCTGCACCACCCACCACTGGAGAAGTTCCATGGCTTTCGATATGCATCTCAAATTCGGCTCGGGCGACGTCGAGATCAAGGGCGCGTCCAACCATTCCAAGCACAAGGATCAAGTGCCGATCATTGCCTGGTCATGGGGCACCAGCAACACCGGCAACCTGCACACCGGCGCCGGCTATGCGGCCGGCGGCAAGGCCAACGTGCAGGATATTTCCGTCACCAAGTACGTCGACAGCTGCTCCAACGCCTTGCTCAATGCCTGCTGCACGGGTGCGCGTGTGGATTCGGCCACGTTGTACGTGACCAACGCCACCGGCGAGCAGACCGACTACGTCACCATCGAGCTGAGCGAGGGCGTGATGATCACCTCGGTGTCCACCGGCGGCAGCGGTGGCGAAGATCGTCTGACCGAAAACGTGACGCTGCATTTCGGCAAGTTCAAGTACTCGTTCCAGCCGCAGGACGACAAGGGCAAGAAGCAGGGCGGCACCAAGGACTTCACCTTCAACATGCAGGAAGTGAAGAAGTCCTGAGCCAACGCAGTCCGACCGGAGCGCCAATGTCGATGTCCATCATCCATCCCGAACATGCCTGCGCCCGCCTGATCAAGGCAGACAATCCCGAGGCCTCGTTGGCGACCGCCAAGGAGTGGGTGCGGCAATGCCCGGCCGATGCCCAAGCGCGCATCGGCTTGTTCCAGCTGCTGGCCGTGGTGGGCGACTGGGAGCGGGCGCGGCAGCAGTTGCTGCTGGCGGCAGACCTGGATCAGGCCTGGATCGGCGTGGCTGGCGCGTATGCGCGCATCCTCGACGCCGAACGTGAGCGCGAGCAGGTGCTGGCCGGTCGGATGATGCCACTGATGCCTGGTCAGGTACCGCAGTGGCAACACGATCTGCTGCAGGCATTGCAACACGATCGCGACGGCGAGCCAGCGCAGGCCGCACGACGGCGTGCGCTGGCGCTGACTCAAGCCGATGCCATCGCGGGGCACGTCGATGGCGAACGTTTCGACTGGTTGGCGGACGCCGATCCACGGTTTGGGCCTTGCCTGGAGGTCATCCTCGAAGCGGGCTACGCCTGGCTGCCGTTCGCCCAACTGCGCAGCCTGCGTTTCGAGGTGCCTGGCAGTCTGCGCGACATGCTGTGGCAATCGGTGGAAATTCAATGGCGCGACGGCACGCACAGCCGTGGCGTGGTGCCTTGTCGTTACCCCGGCAGCCACCACAGCGACGACGGCGCGATCCGTCTCGGCAAGCGCACCACCTGGCAGGGCGAAGACCTGTCTGCCTGCGGTCTGGGGCAACGCCTGCTGGCCGGCAGCGAAGACGACTACCCCTTGCTCGATATTCGCCATATTGCATTCGACACCGCCGCGGTGGCAGCGCCATGGCCGAACTGACCCAACAAGAGCGGCTGCAGCCCTCGCTGCTGGACCGTTTGATCGACGACCGTCGGCATGAGCTGGCCGAGAGCCGCGACGCGCGCGCGATCGGTCCGGCCAAGCTGCGCGACTGCGTCATGCGCGACCTGACCTGGTTGCTCAACTGCACCCGCCATTGGCATGAGGACGCGCTGCAAGCGTATCCGCATGTCGCCACCTCGGTGCTCAATTACGGCATTCCCGATCTGGCCGGCGCGCGCCTGGCCGGACTGGACGTGGTCGAGCTGCAGAACCGCATCCACGCCGCCATCGTGGCGTTCGAGCCGCGGCTCGCTGCGGCCAGCCTGCAGGTCACCGCCAAGGTCGATACCGGGCGCATGGACCGCATGTCGCTGTCCTTCGTGATCGACTCCGAACTCTGGTCGCAGCCATTGCCGCTGGTGCTGTATCTGCGCACCGATCTCGACCTGGAAACCGGTCGCTTCAGTCTGTCGTCCGGAGCGCACTGAGCATGGATCCGCGCCTGCTCCACCACTACAACCGCGAGTTGCAGCATGTGCGCGAGATGGGCGCGGAGTTCGCGCAGGCGTATCCGAAGGTGGCCGGCCGGCTCGGCATGAGCGGTATCGAGTGCGCCGACCCGTATGTCGAACGCCTGCTGGAAGGGTTCGCGTTTCTGTCCGCGCGCGTGCAACTCGAATTGGAGGCACAGCAACCGGTATTCGCCCAGCACCTGATGGACATGCTGTATCCGCACTTCCTGTCGCCGGTGCCGTCGATGGCCGTGGTGGAGCTGCAACCGGAGCAGGGCGAGGGCATCGGTCCGGCGGGGCATCTTGTGCCGCGTGGCAGCGCGCTGCGCTCGTTGATCGGGCACGGCGACCGCACGGCCTGCGAGTATCGTACGGCGCATGCGGTGACGCTGTGGCCGCTGCGTCTGACCGCCGCCAGCTACCTGGCCTCGCCGGCGGCGCTGGCCACGCTTGGCGTGCCGGTCGAGTCGCGCGCGCGCGCCGGCCTGCGGTTGGTTTTCACTGTGAATGCCGGGCTGCGTCTGGACATGTTGGCGCTGGACACACTGCCGATCTTCATCACCGGCGCCGACGGACTGGCCGGCAGCCTCTATGAGCAACTGCATGCCAATGCGTTGGGATTCGTGGTGCGTGCCCGCGCCGCGGATGGGCAGGTGCTCAGTCGCAACTTCGGCCCCGAGCATCTGCAGCCACAGGGCTTCGACGATGAGCAGGCATTGCTGCCGCGCAGTGAGCGCTCCTTCAGCGGCTATCGTCTGTTGCAGGAATACTTCGCCTGCCCGGAGCGCTTCCTGTTCGCCGCCTTCGACGGCTTGGCGCAGGTGCTGCCGCGCGCGGCCTGCACCGAGTTCGAGATTGTGGTGTGGTTCGATCGTGCCGTCGAACGGCTCGACAATGCCGTGGATGCGAGCAATTTCCGCCTGCATTGCACCCCGGCCATCAACCTGTTCCCCAGGCGCGGCGATCGCATCCATCTGCAGCCCGGCATCTGCGAGCATCATGTGCTGGCCGACCGCACGCGGCCGATGGACTTCGAGATCCATGGCGTGGAGCAGGTCGAGGGCTTCGGCGATGGCAATACGCCGATGCAGCGTTTCGAGCCGTTCTATGGCGCGCAGCCGCGTAGCTGGCATGAGCGGCGCTCGGCGTTTTATGCGCTGCGGCGTCAGCCGCGGCGGCTGTCGACCGGGCAACGCCGCACCGGGCCGCGCTCGAGCTACGTCGGCAGCGAAGTGTTCCTGTCGCTGGTCGATGGCGATCAGGCGCCGTATCCGCATCAGCTGCGGCAATTGGGCATGCAGCTGTGGTGCAGCAACCGCGATCTGCCGCTGCATATGCCGGTGGGCAAATCCAGCACCGACTTCGTGCTGGACGATGGCGGCCCGGTGGCGGCGATCCGCTGCGTGGCCGGTCCAACCCGACCGCGCTCGGGCGTGACCGCCGGCGATACCCGCTGGCGCCTGATCAGCCATCTTCAGTTGAACTATCTCTCGCTGCTGGAGGCCGGCGACGACGGCGCCACCGCAGTGCGCGAGATGCTCACGCTCTACCACGACCCGCACGATGCCGCGGCGCGGCGCCAGGTCGAGGGCGTGCGCCGCATTGCCTCACGCCCGATCGTGCGCCGCATTCCGGTGCCGGGCCCGGCCACCTATGGCCGCGGGCTGGAGATCACCTTGACCTGCGACGACGCCGCGTTCGAAGGGCAGGGCGTCTACCTGCTCGCCTCGGTGCTGCGGCATGTCTTCGCCCGCCAGGCATCGCTGAATTCCTTTACCGAAACCGTGCTGTGCACGCTCGAACGTAACGAGGTCGTCCGATGGCCAGCCCATCTCGGCAATCGGCCGATCCTCTAGCGTTGCTGGCGCACCTGGAGGCGCAGCCGCAGGACTTCGAGTTGTTCGAAGCGTTGCGGCGGCTGGAGTGCGCGCATCCGGCGCAACCGCGTCTGGGCCAGGCAGCACGGCCGTTGGAGGAGCCGGTGCGCTTGGGGCAGCGCGCCTCGCTGGAGTTCCCGCCGCGCGATATCGACAGCCTGCAACCGGGCCCGGACGGTCTTCCGCCGACGCTGCGGACGCTGGCCTTGGGTTTGTTCGGCCCGCATGGCGCGCTGCCGCTGCATCTGACCGAACACGCGATCGAACGCGAAGGGGCTGGTGACCCGACCTTCGCCGCCTTCGCCGACATCTTCCACCACCGCATGATCGCGCTGTGGTACCGCGCCTGGGCCGATGCGCGCCCGACCGTGCAGATGGATCGTCCGGGCGAGGACCGCTTTGGCGCGCGGCTGGATGCGCTGACCGGCGTGGACCAACCCGCGCTGCGCGGCCGCGATGCGATGCCGTTGGCCGCACGCCGGCACTTCGCTGGCCGCTTCGTCGCCCAGGCACGCAATGCCGAAGGCCTGCGTGCGGTGCTGATCGGCCTGTTCGATGTCGCCGTGCAGGTGCAGGAATTCGTTGCCAACTGGTTGCCGTTACCCGAAGAAGGACGGCTGCGGATGGGACGTGCTGCTGCGCGCATGGGGCGTGACGCCACGCTCGGCGCATCGGCGCGCAACGCCCAACACCGCTTTCGCCTGCGGATCGGTCCCTTGGAGATCGCCCGTTACCGCGAGTTCCTGCCGGGCGGCCAGGCCCTGGAAGTACTGACCGCCGCAGTACGCGGCTACGTCGGCGACGAGCAGGCCTGGGACCTGCAATTGGTGCTGGCGCGCGAAGACGTCCCGCTGCCGCTGATGGGGCAGGGCCAGCGCATCGGCCTGTCGCTCTGGCTCGGCCACTATCGCCGCCCGCGCGATGCCGACCAGCTTGTACTCGCACCGTCCTGATCGACCTCTGTATCCACTTTTCTGGAGTTCCCATGGCAGACATCAGTCGCGCCGCCTTGTTCGGCAAGCTCAACAAGACCACGTATCGCGGCATCGAATCGGCCACCGCCTTCTGCAGGCTGCGTGGCGACCGCGAGGTGGATCTGCTGCATTGGCTGCATCAGTTGCTGCAGGCGCAAGACGGCGACCTGCATCGCATCGTGCGTCATTTTTCGCTCGATGCGGCGCGACTTGCGCAGGACCTGACCGCAGCGCTCGATCGGCTGCCGCGCGGCGGTGGCGGGCACTTCGATCTGTCGGCCAGCGTGGAAGAAGCAGTGGAACGCGCCTGGGTGCACTGCACGTTGCGCTACGGCCGGCAACGCATCCGTGGCGGCGACCTGCTGGTGGCGATCCTGCACACGCGCAGCCTGCGTAACGGCTTGCTGGCCATGTCCAGCGAGTTCGGCAAGCTGCGCGCGGAAGCACTAGCGGACGATCTGGACGCCATCGTCGCCGGCTCGCCGGAGGACGATGCCACCGATATTGCGGCGGCCAGCGCTCCCGCCGGACCAACCGCCGCTGGTGGGACTGCTGCGCTCGCGCTGTATACGGTCGATCTCACCGCACAGGCACGCGAGGGCAAGCTGGACCCGATCATCGGCCGCGACGACGAGATCCGCCAGGTCGTCGATATCCTGATGCGCCGCCGCCAGAACAACCCGATCCTGGTTGGCGAGGCCGGTGTCGGTAAGACCGCGGTGGTGGAAGGCTTCGCACAACGCATCGCGCGCGGCGATGTGCCGCCCGCGTTGAAGGACGTGCAGCTGCGCACGCTGGATGTGGGCCTGCTGCAGGCCGGCGCCAGCATGAAGGGCGAATTCGAGCAACGCCTGCGCGCAGTCATCGACGAAGTGCAGGCCAGCCCCAAGCCGATCATTCTGTTTGTGGATGAAACCCACACCCTGGTCGGCGCCGGTGGCGCGGCCGGTACCGGCGATGCGGCCAACCTGCTCAAGCCCGCACTGGCGCGTGGCACCTTGCGCACCGTGGGGGCGACCACGTTTGCCGAGTACAAGAAGTACATCGAAAAGGATCCGGCATTGACGCGGCGCTTCCAGGCCGTGCAGGTGGACGAGCCGGACGAGGCCAAGGCGGTGCGCATGATGCGCGGCGTCGCTTCGATGATGGAACAGCACCACCGTGTGCAGATCCTGGACGAAGCGCTGGAAGCGGCAGTCAAGCTCAGTCACCGCTACATCCCAGCGCGGCAGCTGCCGGACAAATCGGTGAGCCTGCTCGACACCGCCTGCGCGCGCGTGGCGGTGAGCCTGCACGCTACACCTGCGGAAGTGGACGACAGTCGCCGCCGCATCGAATCGCTGGAGACCGAGCACGCCATCATCGAACGCGAGCGTGCGATTGGCATCGTGGTGGATGAGCGTGCTGCAGCTTGCGCCAGCCTGCTGCAAAGCGAGCACGGCCGCCTGCACGAGCTGGAACAGCGCTGGGTTGGCGAGAAGGCATTGGTGGACGAGCTGTTGTCGTTGCGCGCACAACTGCGTAGCGGTAATTCATCGGTGGAAGGCACCGGCAGTGCGTTGGAAGCAGAGGCCGACACCGACGCAGATGCCGCCGCAGATGCCGCTGTCGCGCAGTCGGCGTCTGGCGACACTGCCGTGCTCGACGCACCGGTGCAAGTTGATCGCGACACGCTGTTAGCGCGCCTGCAGTTGGTGCAGGCCGAACTGGCAGCATTACAAGGCGAATCGCCGCTGATCCTGCCCACCGTCGATTACCAAGCGGTTGCCGCCGTAGTCGCCGACTGGACCGGCATCCCGGTCGGGCGCATGGCGCGCAACGAGATCGACACCGTGCTGCGCCTGCCCGACCTGCTGGCCAAGCGCGTGATCGGCCAAGACCATGCCATGGAGATGATCGCCAGGCGCATCCAGACCAGCCGCGCCGGTCTGGACAACCCGGACAAACCGATCGGCGTGTTCCTGCTGGCCGGCACCTCCGGCGTGGGCAAGACCGAAACCGCACTCGCGCTGGCCGAAACCTTGTACGGCGGCGAACAAAACCTGATCACCATCAACATGAGCGAGTACCAGGAAGCGCACACCGTCTCCTCGCTCAAGGGCGCACCGCCGGGCTACGTTGGCTACGGCGAAGGCGGCGTGCTCACTGAAGCGGTGCGACGCAAGCCGTACTCGGTGGTGCTGCTGGACGAAGTGGAGAAAGCCCACCCCGACGTCCACGAACTGTTCTTCCAGGTCTTCGACAAGGGCTGGATGGAAGACGGCGAAGGCCGCCGCATCGACTTCCGCAACACCTTGATCATCCTCACCAGCAACGCCGGCACTGACCTGATCGCCAGCCTGTGCAAGGACCCGGAACTGATGCCGGATCCGGACGGCATGGCCAAGGCATTGCGCGAACCGTTGTTGAAGGTGTTTCCGCCGGCATTGCTCGGCAGGTTGGTGGCCATTCCGTACTACCCGCTGAGCAACGACATGCTCGGGCAGATCGTGCGGCTGCAGTTGAATCACATCAAGAAGCGCATCGAGGAGCGATACAAGATTCCGTTCGAGTACGACCACTCGGTGGTGGAGCTGGTGGTATCGCGGTGCACTGAAAGCGAGTCGGGCGGACGAATGATTGATGCGATTTTGACTAACTCGATGTTGCCGGAGATCAGTCGGCAGTTTCTCACTCGGGTGATTGAGGGCAAAAAAATCAATCATTCGCGCGTATCGGCCGTGGCGGATGGCTTTTTCTACGAATTCTGAGGGCAGAAAACATGGTGGCCAAGGCGACGGTGTATCTGAATGGTATCGAGTACGGCAGCAGCGATGCCGCCATGGGTGGTGGGAGGCGGGGAGGGCCGGTCAACGATCTCGCCGATCACGCCGAACGCAAAGCCTGGCGAGAGGCATGGCCAAGGATCTGTCGTGAAGTACGGGCGACCGCGGACGGAACGCCATTCGAGATCACCATCGAAGTCAACATGACGATCTGCGCGGACTGCCAGAAATGGATGATTGTTGAAGTTCGTCGCCATCTCGGCCAGTTGGGTCGAGCTTTTACCTTTTATGCCACGGTGGGAAAGGAAAAGCCGGTTGTCGTGGCGCGTGACACGGTATGGAACGCGAAGGTCGGTCAATGCCGACTTTGGAAGGCTGATCGAAGCGATCTGCAGATGGGTCGTGTACGAAAGCACGAGGTGATCTATGAAAAGACGCGAGGATAGATGCGTACTCATTTGATCGCCGGCCGTGCATGCAATTGCAGAAAAGCTGCGATCCGAGGACGTCCGCTGCCAGACCCAATCGCGCAGCGCGCACCTGACGCGAAACGTCGGTTCGCGTCTAGTGAGAGTTGGCTGCAGAAGGTGTGCTTCGACGCTTCTCCATCGCTGCATCAACAAGAACGGGATCCGAAATGGTCAATGCAAAGTACATCACAGAAGAAACCGCAGCCCATGGTCGCGTGCTGGCCTTTCCGAACGTCAGTTCATGCGTGGCGGTAGTCGTCGTGTTGCCGGATGAACTCGTCGGTTGGCACGTCACGGTGAAGACGCTCGACTCGATCGACAAGGGCATGGCCGCGCAGGGGGCCGCAAAGTTTCTTGACTATGCCAGAAGCGGGACACCCCGCAGGCTGCTCATCGTGGGTCACGTCACCCACCATGACCCCACGGCGCTGCGCAATTGGGTGCGGGCTCAGCTGGCTGTCGACCTGCCCACGCAGTCTTTCGATATCACCAGGCACCGCAAGGCAGAGACGAATGTCGCGTACCACCTCTTCTTTGAGCATAACGGCCACGACATTCCGCAGATCACCTTCAAGAATTCGACGAAGGTGGGAGTAAGCAACGTCACCAATGGCGAGAGCGGAGTGCCGAATGGAGGGCTGCCCGTTCACAACCGCAGTGCGGACTTCACGGTCAGTCGCTGGCACACGCTGCGGCGTCATTTCGTCGAAGTATGACCTCCTGAGATAGCGAGAAAAACGAACGCGCCAGCGGACATGCATCGCATCTTCCCGCCGCTAAGGGAGCCATACCGCAGGGCGCCCTCCGGAAAACTTGGGTCAGAGTCAACTTCCCCTAGCTCGGTGGACGATGTTCATTGATAGCTGCCAGGCAGGGCGATACCCCGCGACAAAGAACACATGTGCACATGAGAGGAGGCTTACATGTTGGAAAAGAAGATCAAGGTTGGCGATGACGCCAGCTGGCTTCCTAGAAAAGAAGGGGAGCTAACAGGCAGCGGTGGCTTGATAGAGGTGCCCGGCACGGTACTGGAGGGGTACGCCACGAAGTACCTTCCTTTCATCCCGAATGCCATCAGTGCAGTCCATTCGGGAGGACTGGATGTGATCAGTTACAACTTTAGCGGCTGCTTGATGGCTGCCTACACTGCTCAGGACGGGCGGAGAATGGTTTGCCACGTGTCGACGGGTGAAGGAAATGATTGCAAGAGCGCCTGGGACCAAATTAGGAGTACTTCGACGAACGTCCTTGAGTTTCGTCCATCCGATTACATCGACACCAAGGGACGTTCCTTGGCCGGGTGCTACGGACTGATCACAAACGATGATCGGAGTCTGGCCATTACCGTGGTTTCAGGTAAAGACCCGAGCTCAAGGTTCATCTCTGCAATTACCGTGGTTTCAGGTAAAGAGCCGAACTCAAGGTTCATCTCAGCGATTAAAAAGATGAGGTTCTGGCGGGATTAATGCGTTCCGCCCCTGGCGTGATGCGCAGAGTGAGGGCGATGCGTGGATCGACAGTTCGCGCAACGACAAGAAGATGCTGCCGTTCGTGGCGCTGAACACGGCGCTGTTCAAGGATGGCGACACAGACACAAGGATCTGATCACGCAGAGCCAGTACGACGCGGGCATGGCGCAGATGGGACTGCTGAAGGATTTCAGACCGCAACGTCGAGGAGTCCTGCTATGCGCTGAGCAGCGAGGACGGCCTTGTGGAGGAGTGGATCAAACCCGGCCTGCGCGCGGAAGGCAGCGTCTGGCGGAGGCACGTGCTGAATCCGATCGGGGCATTCCTCGGTTGATGCGTTGCACGATTCAACGACTATTACGGAGAACGACATGGACAACGCAGTGACAGGGGCGCACGGTCAAGCCGGCTTGCATTGGGTAGGCCATGTAGGCCACGGACGAGTTGGATTCCGGGAGCACTGTGGAGCAATGCTGCGATCGCGCGTGCAGGATCCTGCAAGACGATTAAGCGCATGAGCTGCAGAATCCTCACCAGCTTCGCCATGGCCAACCATGGCTCGACCTTCATGCACTGGCTGCGTAGCGAGTTGATGAAGAGCCTTGGGCTCTACGACATCGATGCGGTGTATGTCGATTCGATCGTGTCGCGGTCCATCGACGATCGTGCCACGGTCGCTCCCGATACCCGCGCGCACATGCGTTCGCCGACGGGCGCACTGCCGATCGGTGCGATGCGCGAGGACTGGAATGCGCTGTACCAGGCGGCGATGCGCCAGGCGCAGTTGATGCTGTTTTGCTACACGGACGAGTTCAGGGACAGCCAGTGGTGCCGGCAGGAATGGGACCAGTTCATCGGTCAGAAGGCGGGGCGTCCTGCAGATCGACCGCTACGCGGGCTGATACTGGAATTCACCACTGATGCATGCACGCTGCCTGGGAGTCGTGGTGATGGCGTGACCCGGATACCGGTCGCCAAGACCGATGGCGGGCGCTGCGGGCTGGCCTGGGACAAAGGGGACTACATCCTGTCGAGCACGGATTATGCACGGGTGCTCGCCCAGATCCAGCAGCTGATCCGTTGAGAGGGCATGCCGGGCATCGAGGCGATGCCATGGCGTGAGCGGGAAGACCTACTCGTCGCCGGTATGTGTGGCATCGCGATTTTCGATTTCCTGCGAGCCAGCGCGGCCGGCAAAGTCATCGCATGTCATCGAGCCCTGCGCCTATGTACCGCAAGACCACTCCGGGAGCCTGATCATGGCCCACGCCATTACCCTGCAGTCGCCGCTGGGCAAGACGTTGCGCTTTGTGCGGATGAGTGCGCACGAGGCGCTGGGGCGCCCGTATGCGTTCGCCTTGCATGGCATCAGCCGCGATGTGGCGATCGACCTGCGCGCTTTGCTGGGCAAACCGATGGCGGTCAAGGTCACTTCGCCTCAGAGCTACGTGCGGCACTACCACGGCATTGTCGCCGAAGCCGAGCAGACCGGTTTCGAGCAGATCGAGGGGCTGCGCTACGCCACCTATGCCTTTTCGCTGGTGCCCAAGCTGTGGTTGCTCGGGCAGCGCCGCGATTGCCGCATCTACAAGAACAAGAGCGTGCCGGAGCTGGTGCGCGCATTGCTGGCCGACGTTGGCTGCACCGACGTCAAGTTGCGCCTGAGCGCGAGCTACCGGCCGCGCGAATATTGCGTGCAGTACCGCGAGAGCGGGCTGGACTTCGTCAGCCGGCTGATGGAGCAGGAGGGCATCTACTACTACTTCGAACACAGCGCCAGCACCCATACGCTGGTGCTGGCCGATAGCCTTGGCGGCCACGAGGCGGTGGCGCCGTTCGCGCAGATTCCGTACTGCCCGCCCGGACAGAAGGGCAGCCGGATGAAGGACGCAATCACCGACTGGTCGCTGGCGCGCAGCGCGCACAGCACGCGCGTGCGGTTGGACGACTACGACTATCTCAAGCCCAAGGCGTCGCTGCGGGTGAACGAGACCCCGGCCGAGTCCTCCGGACCGGCGTTGGGTGAGCTGGAGGTGTTCGACTATCCCGGCGAGCATCTCGATGTCGCCGCCGGCCGCCGCCACGCACAGGTGCGTGCCGAAGCACTCAACGTGGCGCAGGCGCAGTACCAGGGCTGGACCGATGCCTGCGGTTTGCAGGTGGGCGCGTTGTTCAAGCTACGCGACTTCCCGCTGGCCGAGCACAACCAGGAATACCTGGTGACCAGCGCGAACACCGAATTGGTCGAAGTGGATTATGTGTCCGGTGGCGAGACGGTTGCCGAGCCGTTTGCGTCCACCTTCCGAGCGCTGCGCAGCCGGCAGCCGTACCGCAGCCCGCAGACCACACCGCGTCCCAGCATCGCCGGATTGCAGACCGCGGTGGTCGACGGCAAGACGCCCGAGGACATCGCGGTCGACCAGCACGGCCGCGTCCAGGTGAATTTCTTCTGGAGCCCGCCAGGAACGCCGAACGCCGACTGTTCGTGCCCGGTACGTGTGGCGCAGGCGTGGGCGGGCAAACGCTGGGGCGCGCAGCACATTCCGCGTGTTGGCCAGGAGGTGGTGGTGAGCTTTCTGGAAGGCAATCCGGATCGTCCGCTGATCATCGGCAGCGTCTACAACGCCGACCAGATGCCGCCGTATGCACTGCCCGAGCACCGCACCCGCAGCGGAGTGAAGAGCCGCAGCTTGTTGGGCGGCGCCGAGGACTACAACGAGATCCGTTTCGACGACAAGAAGGGCAACGAGGAGCTGCTGCTGCATGCGCAGCGCGATCTGCGCCACGAAGTGGAGAACGACCATTTCGTCACTGTCGACCGCAACGAGACCGCGGAGGTCAAACGCGAACGCAGCCACACCGTGGGCGGCAACGACCGTCTGGACGTGGGCAAGGCGCTGCGCATCCAGGCCGGCAGCGAGATCGAGCTGGTGACCGGCATGGCCCGCCTGCAGCTGAAGGCCAGCGGCGAGATCGTGCTCAGCGGCACCCGGCTCACGCTCGATGGACGCGTCAGCGTCGGCATCCAGGGCGGCGTCAGTGTCGATGTCAGCGCGATGGCCAACCTGACCCTGCGCTCGAATGCGTCGGTGCTATTGCAATCCAACGCCGTGACCACCGCGCGCGCCAACGCGGCGCTGCTGTTGCAGTCGTCCGGTCCGGCCGTGCTCAAGGGCACTCCGCCCATCATCGCCTGAGGACCGCCATGTTGCAGATTCTTCCCGCCGCGCGGCAGATGCGGCTCTCTCCCTGCGCGCATGCCGCCCTGGCGCCGGACATGGCGCCGGAGACTGCCGTGCGCGAATTGCTGGCGCGCGGGCTTGCCCAGGACGCGTTGCCGTTGGCGTTGCGCTTGTTGCCCAGGCCGTATGCGGTGGCGTGGTTGTGCCAGTGCATGCGCGCGCAAACGCTCAGCGGCCACGACAGCGAAGGTCTGCGGTTGGCGCAGGCGTGGGTGCAGCAGCCGGGCCCCAGCCAGCGCGAGAGCGCACGTGCATTCGCCGCCGACGACGACTATCAATCGGTCGGCGCCTGGCTGGCGGCGGCCGCGGCCTGGAGCGATGGCAGCCTGAGCGAGGAGGACGGCCCGCCGGTGGCCGATCACCTGACCGCGGCGGCGGCCGTGGCGGCGTTGCTGCATCTGGCTGGGCGCGAGCCTGCAACCTTCGAAGCGCAATTGGTGCGCTGGAGCGAAGATGCCGCACGGCTGCTGTCCGGATTGCGCGTGCGCGAGCGTACGCCATGAGCGCGGTGTCACCCCGGCTGACGCTGACGGTTCGCGATGCGCAGACGGTGTCGGGCAGCACGCAAGCGCAGGCCAGCTTCGCGGCAGAAGGCGGGCGCATCGGCCGCGACGCCTCCTGCGACTGGGTGCTGGAAGGCGAAGGCGTATCGCGCCTGCATGCCAGCGTGCGCCATCTCGATGGCATGTATTTCATCGAGGATCACAGCACCAACGGTGTCCTGCATAACGGCGTGCCGCTGCGTGCCGGCTTCCCGGTGCCGCTGCATGCCGGCGACGCCTTGCGCATCGATGCCTTCGAGATCGACGTGGCGGTGGAAGGCGCAGGCGTCACCGCTGTTCCGGCGGCCACGCAGACCTGGAATCACGCCGAGCCGTGGACACTGTCGCCGACGCCACCACCGCAGCCATCCCAGCAACCGCCGCTGGAGCGCGAGCGCGATGTGTTTGCCGAACTTGGGGCAGCGTCGACGCAACCGGCCGACACCGACCCGCTGGCCTTGTTCGCCACTTCGTTCACGCTGGCCGGCAGCCAGGGCGATGCGGCGGCGTTCGGGCTGGGGCATGCGCCGGCAACGGCTGACGCCTACCGTGCCCCCGTGGCCGTGTCGGCTGCCGCTGGCGTCGTGTTGCCCGAGCATTGGGATCTGACACGCAGCGAATTCGCGCTGCCGCCGGCTATCGATGCAATCGCGGCCGTGCCAACGCCGTTGCAGCCCGCGCCAGTTTCCATCGTCGCCGCGGCGCCAGCACCGACACCGGCGCCAATGCCAATGCCGGCCTCGGCAAGCGAAGTCGCGCCGGCATCGACGTCCGCTGCGATCCCCGACGCGGCGCAGCCTGTCGTCGCACAGTCGCCGGATGCACCCGAACTGCCTGCGCTGTTCGCCGCCATGACCGCAGGCCTGATGGATGTATTGCGCGCACGCGCCGAGCTGAAGAACAGCCTGCGCCTGCCGGTCACGCTGATCCAGCGCACGGAGAACAATCCCCTCAAGTTCGCCGCCACCGTGGACGAAGCGGTCGCTCGCCTGTTGGCGCCAGCAGGCCCCGGCTATCTGACCGGTGCGGCTGCGATCGACGAAGCCATGGAAGACATCGGGCGTCACCAGGTGGCCTTGCTGGCCGGCATGCGTGCGGCCTTCGAGCATGTGTTCACCCAGTTCGATCCGGCACGCTTCGAGGCCGACAGCGCCGGCCATTCCGCGCTCGCTGCCTGGGGCAATCGGCCCTGGCGACGCTACGCGCAGCACTACCGCGAGCTGCTCGGCGATCCTGACGAGCGCTTCCGCCGCCTGTTCGGCGAGGAGTTCGCCCGCGCCTACGAACAACAGCTGGCCCGTGCCAAGACGCAGGCCCAACCCGCACACGGCGACCGAGCATGACCCCTTACAACAAGGTGATCTGGAGCGAGGGCCTGTTCCTGCGCCCGCAGCACATGCAACAACAGGAGCGCTATCTCGAGCGCTACATGGAACTGCAGGCCGGCGCGCTGCGGCCGCATGCGTGGGGATTCAGCCAATTGGAGCTGGAGCCAGAACTGCTGGCCATCGGCAAGCTCGGCATCCGCCGCGCCCGCGGTTGCTTTCCTGACGGTACGCCTTTTTCCATTCCCGATCGCGATCCGGCGCCGCCAGCCTTGGACGTGCCGGCCAACTGCCGCGACCAGGTGGTGAGCCTGGCGCTGCCGCTGCGTGCGACTGCCCAGCCGGACAGCGCCTGGCCCGAGGGCGATGGCAGCCGCCTGGCGCGGTATCGGGTAGGCGAAGCGGAAGTCGGCGATGCCTCCGGCAGCATCGCCGGCACTGTGCTGCTGGAAGTCGGCGTGCTGGCCAGTCGCCTGCGCCTGCAGTCCGAACCGGGCGAAGGGCTGGTGGAGGTGCCGATGGCGCGCATCGTCGAATGCCGTGCCGATCGACGGGTGATTCTCGATGATGCCTTCATCCCGACCGCCAGCCGGATCGAAGGCGCCGCACGCCTATCTACGCTGCTGGCCGAGTTGCTGGGGCTATTGCACCAGCGCGGCCAGGCGCTGGCCGAACGCGTGGCCGGCAGCGACCGGGGTGGCGTGGCGGAAATCGCCGACGTGCTGATGCTGCAGGTGATCAACCGCTACCAACCGCTGGTGGCGCATTGGGCGAGCGCGCCGTTGGAGCATCCCGAAGCGCTGTACTGCGTGCTGCTGGGGATGGCTGGCGAACTGGCGACCTTCACCCGTGCCAGCAAACGCAGCGGGCCATTTCCGCCGTATGCACACGATGCGTTGCAGGCGAGCTTCGAGCCGGTGGTGGTGTCCTTGCGCGAAAGCCTGAGCGCGGTGCTCGAACAGTCGGCCATTGCCGTGCCCTTGCAGCAACGCAAGTACGGCGTATGGGTGGGCATGGTGCCCGATCCTTCCTTGCTGGACTCGGCGGCGTTCGTGCTGGCGGTCAAGGCCGATCTGCGCGCCGAGGACTTGCGCAAGCGGCTACCCACCGAGTCGAAGATCGGCCCGGTGGAGAAGATTCGCGACCTGGTGAACCTGCAACTGCCCGGCGTGGCCGTGAGCGCGCTGGCGATGGCACCGCGGCAGGTGCCGTATCACGCCGGTTGCGCCTACTTCGAACTCGATCGGCAATCGTCGCTGTGGAAGACGCTGCGCACCTCCGGTGGCGTGGCGCTGCATTTCGGCAGTGGTTTTCCCGGCCTGGAACTCGAGCTGTGGGCGGTGAGGAATTGAGATGAGCAACACGGTCGACCAACACGACGACGATGCCACCGTGGTCCGCAGCGCGACACCGGCACCGCGGCCCGCCGCCGCCACGCCGGCTCGCCAGGCAACCACGCGCACCGTGCAACCGCCCGATCTGGATGCCGCCATGCGCGCGGCACCGGGCGCGATGCAGGGCAATGCGGTGGTGCGCGCCGCCACGCCGCTGCTGTTGCTGGCGGTGCAGTTGCGACACTCCACCCAGACGCCGGACATCGCCACCTTGCGCGAACACTGCAGCACGCGCCTGCAGCGCTTCGAGCAGGAGCTGCGGCAACAGGGCATTGACGACAAGACCGGCATCGCCGCGCGTTATGTGCTGTGCACGCTGCTGGACGAAGCCGTACTGGCCGCGCCCTGGGGCGAGGGCAGCGGCTGGGCGCAGCGCACCTTGCTGGTGACCTTCCACGGCGAGACCTATGGCGGCGCCAAAGTCTTCGATCTGCTCGATCGGCTGGCGCGCGATCCGGCGCGGCACCTGGACCTGCTGGAGCTGCTGTATCTGGCCTTGGCGCTCGGCTTTGGCGGTCGCTATCAGGTGGAGCAGGGCGGGCGCGCGCGGCTGGCCGATCGCCAGGCCGAGCTGTACCAACTCATCCAGCGCCAACGCCTGCCGGCACCCGCCGAGCTGTCGCCCAACTGGCAAGGCGCGCAGGCACCGTTGCTGCGCAATGCGGCGGCCACGCCGCTGTGGATCGCGACGCTGGCCTCGCTGTGCATCGTGCTGCTGGCGTTCGTGTGGTTGCATGCACGCCTCAATGCGCTGACCGCGCCGATCAGCGCGCAGCTGGCGCGCATCGGCCTGGAGCGGGTGACGTTGCCGATCCCGGCGGCGGCCACACCCGCAACCAGCGCAGCGCTTGCACCGCTGCTGGCCGCCGAGCAACGCGCAGGGTGGCTGACCGTCCAGACCGAGGGCGATGGTCGCAGCACCGTGCGCCTGGCCAGTGCGTCCATGTTCCCCAGCGGGAGCGCGGAGTTGGATGCCGATCAGACCCGCCTGCTCGAACGCGTTGCTGCGGCGCTGAAACAGGTGCCGGGGCGGGTGGTGGTGGTGGGACATACCGACGACCAACCGGTGCGCTCGCTGCGCTTCAAGGACAACTTCGCCTTGTCGGCGCGTCGCGCCCAGAGCGTGGGCGCCGTGTTGGCGGCCGGCTTGCGCGACCCGCGCCGCGTCCAGACCAGCGGCGCGGGCGATTCCCAGCCCATTGCGTTACCGCCGCAGCTGCCCGGCAACCGTGCGCGCAATCGACGCGTCGAAATCCTGTTGATTCCCGAGACCTGACCCATGCGATTTGTGCTCGATTTCCTGCGCACCCGCCACGTCGCCAGTGCTGCCGTCCTCGCGCTGTTGGCCATGCTCGTCTGGGTCGGCGGCCCCTATCTCAGCGTGGGCCGCATGCAGCCGCTGGCCAGCGTGAGCGGCCGCCTGCTGGCCGTGGCCGTGCTGCTGCTGGTGTGGGCGGGGTGGCGCTACCTGCGTTGGCGCCACGACAACGCCAAGCAGCAGCGCCTAGCCGGCGAACTGGTCGGGCAGGGCGCCAGCGCCGAGGACGCCAGCGGCAACGACAGCCGCGCACGCGCAGCGCAGGAGCAGGTCCGCCTGCGTGCGCGTTTCGCCGAGGCGATGGCGGTGCTGCGGCGGCGCCGTCGCAACGGTCCCGGCCTGCACGTGCTGCCCTGGTATCTGCTGATCGGCGCGCCCGGTTCCGGCAAGAGCACCTTGCTGCAGTCTTCCGGCCTGGAGTTTCCACTCAAGGAACATGGCAACCACGCAGCACTGGAAGGCGTTGGCGGTACGCGCAACTGCGATTGGTGGTTCGCCGACCAGGCGGTGTTCCTCGACAGCGCCGGGCGCTATACCACCCAGGATTCGGACGCCATCGCCGATGCCGGTGCCTGGCACGGCTTTCTGGACCTGCTGCGGCGGCATCGACGGCAGCCGTTGAATGGCGTCATCGTGACCGTGAGCGTGGCCGAGTTGCTGGAGCTCGATGGCGATGCCGGTCTGTCGCATGCGCGCGCGGTGCGTCATCGGCTGGACGAACTGGTCGACAAACTGCGCGCCCGCGTGCCGGTCTACCTGGTCGTGACCAAATGCGACCTGGTGTCGGGCTTTGCCGAGTTCTTCGCCGATCTGGATGCCGCCGGACGCGCGCAGGTGTGGGGAGTGTCGTTCCCACAGGCGCAGGCCGCCGGTGACACCGATCCGTTGACGCTGTTCCCCACCGAGCTCGAACGCCTGCTGGAGCGGATCGATCAGCGCGTGCTGGAGCGCCTGCACCGGGCGCGCGATGCACGCGAGCGTGCCGCGGTGCTGTCCTTTCCACAGCAGTTGCGGCTGCTGCAACCGGCGCTGATGGAGTTCGTGCAGACCGCGTTCGGCCGCCATGGCTATGCCGGCCAGCCGTGGCTGCGTGGTGTCTATCTGAGTTCGGGGACGCAGCAAGGCCATCCGATCGACCGCGTCATCTCGGCAGTGGCGCGACACTTCGGCGTCGCCGCTGCCGGCCTGCCGCCGGCCATCAGCGCGCCACGCAGTTACTTCCTGCCACGCTTGCTAAACGACGTCGTCTTCGCCGAGGCGGGCCTGGCCGGCAGCCAACCCGGCAGCGCGCAGCGCCGTCGGTTGCTGCAGCTGGCCTGCTGGGCCGTGCTGACCGCCACCACCCTGGGCGTGCTGTCGGGCATGGCCGGCAGTTACGCCCGCAACGTGCAACTGATCGGGCAGGTGCGCGATGCGCTCGACGCCTATCCTGCCGGCGCGCTGCCTGCCGATGCCGGCGAGGCCGCCTTCTATGCCAAGGCCTTGCAGCGTTTCGACGCGCTGGCGCGCGCGCGCGATGTGGCACTGCCACCGGGTCAGTCGATCCCGTGGTCGCGACGCTTCGGTCTGCACCAGGGCAGCGCTTTGGCGCGCGATGTGCAGGACGCCTATCTGCGCGACCTCAATGGCGCGTTGCTGCCGGCATTGGCGCAATCGCTGCGACGCAAGCTGGAGCAGGCCAGCAACGATCCGCAACGCTTGTATCCGCTGCTGAAGGGCTACCTGATGCTGGGCGACCCGGCGCGCCGCGACGTCCTGCATCTGGCCACGCTGGCAGGCACGGTCTGGCGGCAGATATTTCCCGACGATGCGTCGGTGCGTGCGGGATTGAACCGGCATCTGCGCGCCCTGCTGGGTCCGGTGGACGGTGCCCGCGCGCTCGCGCTGGATCGGCAGCAGATCGAACAGACACGGGCGAGCCTGCGAACCGCCGAACTGCCGGCATTGGTCTACGGTGGCCTCAAGCTGACGCAACCCGGCGTCGATGCCGGCCAGGCGCCACGTCTGGATCGCCGCCTGGGCCTGTTGGGCGATGTCTTCGAACGCCGCAGTGGCCTGCCGTTGTCTGCGCCATTGCCGCCGCTGTTTACCCGCCAGGCGTTCCAGGCACAGACCGGTGGCGGCATCGCGCGTGGTGTGCAGCAGTTCCTCGCCGACGATTGGGTACTGGGCACGGCACCGCTGGACCCGCTGGCGCGTTCGCAGCTGGAGCGCCAGGTATTGGCGCTGTATCAGCGCGATTACATCGCTGCCTGGGACAGCCTGCTGGCCGACCTGGTGCTGCGGCCGGTCGCCCAGACCGGGCAGGCGAGTGCGGTGGCCGCCAAGCTGGGCGGGCCGGCATCGCCGTTGAAGGCCTTGCTGGTGCTGCTGCGCGAACACACCCACGCACTGGGGCGCACGCCACCGGCCAAGGGCGGTGCGAGTGCTGCAGCGGGTGGAGAGGCCACCGCCGCGGCCGAGCCCGATGTGGCGGCCGACCCGATCGAACGCCATTTCGAGCCGCTCAACCGCTTGCTCGATGGCGGCCCGGGCGCCAGCGCGCTGGACGAAACCCTGGCCGCGCTGACCCAGATGAGCCGTACGCTGTTGGGCGCTGCTGCCGGCGTTGCCGCCGACCAGAACGATCCGGCGTTGCTGATCGCCGCGCAACAGGCCGAACAATTGCCGCCGCCGCTGGGAAACTGGATGGCGACCCTATCCGGCCGCGGCCGCGCATTGACTGCCAGCAGCGCCGGCGAGGCGCTACGCAACGCGCAGCGGCAGACGGCCGGACGCGAGTGCGCGCTGCTGGTGAGCGGGCGCTTTCCGTTCGTGCCGGGCAGCCGCAACGACATCCCGTTGCGCGACTTCGCCGAACTGTTCGGACCCGGCGGGCGCATGGACCGCTTTGCGCAGCAATCCTTGCTCGGCAAGGTCGATACCAGCGGGCGCCGCTGGCAATGGAATCCGGGCATGGCGGCGGTCGGTGCCGACGACGTGCTGGAGCGCGCGCAACTGGCCGACGAGATCAAGCAAGCGTTCTTCGCGGGCGGCGGCGCGCAGCCGCAGGTCGCCTTCACTGTCTCGATCCCACTGCAGGCGTCAATCAGCCGGCTGCAACTGGAGGTGGATGGGCAAACCCTGGACGTGCGCGAGGGCGCGCGTGCCAGCCAGTCGATGACCTGGCCCGGACCCAATCCGGGCCTGGTGCGTGTCGCGGCGTGGGACGCCAGCGGGCAGGCCTTGCCGGTGCTCGAATACCGCGGTCCCTGGGCCTGGTTTCGGGCGCTGCAGGCCGGGCGGCTGCGCCGCAGCGGCGATCTGGATTACACCGCCAGCCTCGCCCTGGGCAGCGCCACGGTGCGGCTGGACGTCCAGCCGGCGAGCCTGCGGCATCCCTTTGCGGCGTCGGCCGTGCAGCGGTTCAGTTGCCCATGAGCGCCGTGCAATGCCCGCCGGGCTTCTACGGCAAGCTGCCCGCGGTTGGCGATTTCGTGCATCGGCGCTTGCCGGAGAGCTTTGTCGACCCATGGCATGTGGCGATGCAGGACGTGCTGTCTGCCGCAGGGGCAGTGAGCAGGGCGCCTGAGGGCCAGGCACCGGTGTGGCGCTTCGTGCTGCCGACGGGCCTCGCTGGGACGGCCGCATGGGCCGGGGCGATGCGTGCCAGCGTCGATCGCGTCGGCCGCGCCTTTCCCCTGGTCATCGCCGCACCGCTGCCTGCAGGCGATGCCGGTGGCACGACGGCTGCGGTCATGCCGACCTATCTACATCTGCCAACGTGGCTGGATGCTGCCGACACAGTGTTGTGCAACATCGGGGCAGAGCGACGGCAGGACGGTGCCTGGTTGGACCGCGTCTGCGTGACACTCGCACAGCAGGCGCACGACGAGACAACCATGTCGGCGTCGCCGCCGTCGCCGCCGTCGCCTGCTGGCGCAATCACCGCTGGCAGCAGCCTGTGGTGGACGGCCATGACAGGATCTGCGCCGGGTGCCTGGATGCAGTTCGCCGGCTGGCCTGCGGCCTGCCATGCACACGTCCTGCTTGGCGCATTGCAAACAGCGAACGCATGCGTTGCAGAGCACATGCAATGAGCGCCTGTTACGTGTCCGCCGGGCGTACCGAGCAAGGCAATGTCAGGCGCCAGAACGAGGATGCGATCCTGCTGCGCGACGATCTCGGTCTGTGGGCAGTGGCCGATGGGCTGGGTGGCCACAGTGCCGGCGATCTCGCCAGTCGCATGGTCGTCGATGCACTGGGCGCGTTGCGGCGCGACGGTGACCTGGCCAGCTTCGTCGACGCCATCGATGCGCGGCTGAGCCAGGTCAACCAGCAACTGCGTGCCTTGGCGCGCGCGCGGCGGGTGGACGTGATCGCCAGCACCGTGGTGGTGCTGGTGCACGACCACGACCTGCTGATGTGCGGCTGGGTGGGCGACAGCCGTGCTTATGCGTTCGAAGAAGGCCGGCTGCAGTTGCTGACCCGCGACCACGTGGCCGGCGACAAGGACGAGTTGACGCAGGTGGGACGAGCGCAGCCGGCCGGCGGTGCGCTCACCCGCGCGATCGGCGCCGACGATGCGCTGTACGTGGACTGGATGGTGCGCGCGCGCCGGCCGGGGCAGCACTACCTGCTGTGCTCGGATGGCATCAACAAGGAACTCAGCGACGATGAGATCGCCGCCCACTGCCGGCGCGAGCAGCAGCCCGCTGCGCTGGTGGCGCGCCTGTTCGATACCGCGCTCGGCCGTGCCGGGCGCGACAACGTCTCGGCCGTGGCCCTGCGCCTGGCCCCACGGAATGCTCTGCCATGACCACCCGCGATCACGACACGACCGGCCGCACCTCGCCGCCGGACGACGACCGTACCCGCGTACGACCGGCCCGCGACCTTGCCGATACGCCACCACAGCCGCCGGCTGTGGATGACGATGTCACCCGCATCGCACCGCTGACCCAGCAGCGCGCCGCGCAGGCGTCGGCGGACGCGGCGACCCGGGTCAACCCGCCAACGCACAGCGATGACAGTGCCGGCGCATCGAGCTGGCGGCGGGTCGCGCAATTGCAGGGCGAGGCCCAGGTGGGCGTGGGCATGCTGCTGAAGGCACGCTTTCTGCTGGTGCGCGAAATCGGCCGTGGCGGCATGGGCGTGGTTTACCTGGCGCGCGACGAACGCAAGGTGGAGGCACGTGACCGCCATCCCTATATCGCGGTGAAAGTGCTCAACGACGATTTTCGCCGTCATCCGGATTCGCTGATCGCACTGCAGCGCGAATCGCGTCGCGCGCAGAGCCTGGCACACGACCATATCGTGCGCGTGTACGACTTCGACAAGGACGGCGCCATCGTGTTCATGACGATGGAGTACATCGAGGGCGACGACCTGCGCGGGCTGATCCGCAGCCGGCTGGGCGAGGGCATGCCGCTGGCCGAGGCATGGCCGCTGATCGAAGGCATGGGGCGCGCCCTGCAACGCGCGCATGCGGCCGGCATCGTGCATTCGGATTTCAAGCCGGGCAACGTCATGGTCGGCGCAGGAAACGTGGCCAAGGTATTCGACTTCGGTATCGCCCGCGCCGCGAAACTGGCCGGCGCCGAATCCGGCGATGACCACACGCTGTTCGACGCCGCGACGCTGGGCGCACTGACACCTGCCTACGCCAGCCTGGAAATGTTGCGCGGCGACGAGCCGGCGTTCGCCGACGACGTCTACGCGTTCGGCTGCGTGGTGTATGAACTGCTGTCCGGCCGCCACCCGTTCGGCAAGCAATCGGCGACGCAGGCGCAGGCGCAGCAGCTGCGCGTGGCGCCGTTGTCGACGCTGAGCCGCCGGCAGAATCGCGCACTGCGCAGCAGCCTGGCGTTCGCGGCCGCGGCACGGCCGACGATGACGGTCTTGCTGGAGCAACTGCGCCCACGCAGCCGCAGCGAGCGTGTGTTGCCGTACCTGCTGGCGGGCGTGCTGTTGCTGGCCGGCGGCGCCGGTGCGGCGGTGTGGCTGCAGGTGCATGCGCAGCGGGAGAAGGTGGCCGGGGTGCTCGAGCGCTTCTCGCCACAAGCGCCGAACCGGTTCGTGCACGAGGCGCATGCACGGGCGGCATTGTGGGCGCTGGGAGATGACGACCGCCGGCGCTTGATCCTGGACCGCAGCAGCACCATCGAGGCCTTCCTGCTGAGGCGGCTGGATCACTATTGGCAGCCGGCACGCGGCCGCGAAGACTATGTGGGCGCGCAGCGTATTTTGATCCTGCGCGACCAGTGGAAGCTGTTTTCGCCACGCCTGGATGCGCGTCGCAGCGCCATGGAGCAGGAGCGCGATGGTCTACTCAACGGTCTGGACACTGCGTTGACCGGCGCAATCGACGCCGGTGCCCTGTTCGAGGATCAACCCGGCAACGTGGTCGCGCTGCTCGACCGCGTGCGCCGCCTGGCACCGGACAGCGGCCTGCTGCGGCATGCCGAACTCGAATTGCGCTACCGGCGTGGATGCGCCGATGCGCTCAGCGCAGGTCGCGTTGATGAAGCACGCCGCTGGCTCACGACCGGGCGCCGCGTGTTCCCGCATTCCACGCTGCTGCAGGAGTGCGCACACGAGCTCGACGCGGCAACCGTCACCGCGTCTGTCGCACCGTCGGTCCCGCCGGCGCCGTTGGTGGACGATGCGCAGGCCCAGCGTGCCGCGCAGATCGCCACGCGCATCGAGTCGGTGCGCACCGCAGCGGCCGCCAATGACGTCGGCAAGGTGAAGAATCAACTTGCGCAGATCGCGGCCAGCAGCCCGGAGCATCCGTTCCTGCGCAGCGAGGGTGCGCAACGGCTGACCGATGCCTATCTGGGGCTGGCACGCGGGCTTTGCCGCGAGGGACGCTGGAAAGACGCCAGCGCCGTCGTTGGGCAGGGACTGGACGCACAGGACGCGCCGCGCCTGCGTCAGGCGTTGGCGCGTTACCAGTTTGCGCTGGAGCTGGAACAGCTCGGCACCGCACTGCCTGCGCCGGCAGTGCTGCAGCGTCTGCGCGAGCGCAGGACGGCGCTGCAGGCGCAGGACGCCGACGGCTTCCGCGCCTTCCAGAGCGATGTCGCCAAGGCGGGCCGACAACGCGCGTCCTATACCGCAACACTGCTGCCGAAGCTTGAGTCGGTGGCGGCCGTGCCTGCACCGCCGGCGAAGCCGGAAGATCACTGCCGTGTCTCGGCACCGCCTGGCGGTGCGGCCCTCTGCAGCGACGAGCTCGGCAAGCACGGCCGTGGCCCTGAGCTGGTGGTGCTGCCCAAGCCCGGGCGTGCGCTGGCGATGATGCGGCGGGAAATCAGCGTGGCCGAATTCGCGGTGTTCTGCGCCGATACCAAGCGCTGCAGCGTCTCGCGCTGGACACGCAGGTCGGCGCCGGTGGACGACGTACGCCTCGCGCTGATCGGCGATTACGCCGCCTGGCTGAGCAGTGTCAGCGGCCGCAAATACCGACTGCCGCGCGATGCCGAGTGGCTGCGTGCGGCACGCGCCGGCGAGCGCGCCTGCACAGCGACCGTCTCCAACAGCTGGGGGCTGCTCGACATGGCCGGCGGCATCGCCGAGTGGGTCCAGGACGGCGAGGGCGTGGCCGTGCGCGGCAGCCAGCGCGGTGCGGCTGCCTGTATCGGCCCCGGTGCGGTGAGCTCCGACGGCGAGGCTGCGCGCGGGATCGGTGCACGCCTGGTGAGAGAACTGGAATGAACGACTGGGAAACCCGGGCCAACCTGGTCCTGCAGGACTTGAACGCGGCGCAGGCGGAGCGGCGCCTGGACCCGGCCGAGTATCGGCGGCGGCGCCTGCAATTGTTGCAATCGATCGTGCGCTCGGCAGGCCAACCGACCGAGCGCCGCCGGCGTGTCGCAGCGCCGCGCAACTTGCCGACCCCAATCGTGACGGTACGGCGCGATCGCCAGCCGCCGAACGCCCTGCAGGCGGCGTTGCGCTCGTGGAAACTGCGCTTATGGGCGGCGGTGATGCTGCTGGGCGCGGCCTGGGTGTACTGGCATGGCCTTTCTACGTTGTGACGCCCGCCATGCAGGCCGGCAACGCGGCTAGCGCGTTTGACCGACAGTCGCGAGCAGCCGCCAGGTGAGCGTGGATGGCACACAAAAACCACAGTGCAGACGTACTGCATCAGGATCCACAGCGTCGTCCACGCCCGCCCGGCGGCGGTGCGGTGGTTCTGTCAGCCGCTAATCGGAATGGTCCTGGCCCGACACCACCTGCAGCTCGTCGATCCCGCGTGGCGCCAGGTCGCGCATCAGCGCGGCAAAATCCAGGCCGACCAGCCGTTGCGCGCGCCGCAACAACAACGGCACCGGGCTGGAAGGCTCGCGCCGCGCGTAGTAATCGCACAGCTGATCGAGCATGCGGCGAACGTCGTCCGGATGCTCCAGGGCGTGCGCCCGCGGTGCGGGTGCATTGGCGCCGTCGGCGACGGATGCTGCATGCTCGGCTGGGTCGGCCGTGGAGCCGAAACGCTCGGCGACATAAGGCCGCAGGAACGCGCGCAACTCGCCCAGGTCGTGCGTCAACGGCGCCAGCTCCGGTCCATATCCCGGGGTGCGCTCGGCGAACAGGCCGGCCATCGCGGCGATATCGTCCTGCGCAGCGGCCAGGGCCGCATCCAGCTCCAGCAGCGCCTCCAGTGGACAGTCGCGCAGGCAGGCATCGATGGCGGCCGGCTCTGGCGCTTCGCTGGGGTCGTCCGCAGCGCGCTTGAGCGTGCCCTGCACGATGCGCAGATCGCGCAGCGAAAAGTGCCCAGGATGCAGTCCCTTGAACAGGCGGACGTTGCGCAGCTGCGTCAGCGTGCGCTCGCTGTCGGCCAGCGCCGCGATGGCGTTGACGCGTTCGGTCGGGTCGTTGTCCTCATCGGCATCCAGACCAGGATGGACGTCGTCCCAGAACCGCTCCAGCAGGTGCCGGAGCAGGCTGACGCCGCTGGACCAGCCCACCAGCCCGTCCTGGTGCAGGCGGGCAATGCTCAGCAAGATGCCCAGCCGCAAGTCCTTGGAGCGCAGCAACAAGTGCTCGGCGCTCTCGGCGACCTGACGCCATTCCGGCGCCTCGGGCACCAGCACGCCCGCGCCCAGTGCGCGTTCCTGACGCGGGCGCGCCAGTTCTTCCAGGCTCTGGAACTCCGGGGTGTATTCCAGGTTTGGACCGGACGGCGCCTGTGCGTCGACCGGCTGCAGTAGCTGTTCGCTGTCGATCTGCATGGCGCCGCTCACGAGACGGACAGCATGAGGTCGCCACGGCCGGCGGTGCGTCGCGCTGCCGGCGGCGCTACCGGCGCGGCGGGCGTTTCTGGAACCAGCAGTTCCAGCACGCGCTCGCGCAACCAGCGATGCGCGGCATGGCCATCGTTGCGGCGGTGCCAGGCCATTGCCAGCGCCATGTCCGGCAGCGGGAAGGGCAGGTCGAAACAGTCCAGCGGTGCATGCCCGCTCTCCGCCGCCAGCGTGGCCGGCACCGTGGCGACCATGTCGGTGCCGAGCACGATGTCGCGCGCGGTCGCGCACTGCGACACGGTCACCGCGATCTGGCGGGTGTGGCCCAACTGCTGCAGTTGCGCATCGATGGCGAGGTTGCAGGCCTGTGCGTGTGCCACCTGCACATGCGACAGCCGGCTGTAACTTGCCGCGCTCAGCGCTGCGGTACCGCGCGGATGGCCACGACGCTGCACCAGCACGTAACGTTCGTCGCGCAGGCGGCGCAGACGCAGCGCGGAAGGAACTGCCTGCGCATGATCGATCAGCAGATCCAGCTCGCCGCTTTCGAAGGCGTCCAGGCTGGTGTCGGCACCGATCTGCACGAACTCCAGGCGCATCTTCGGATTGCCCTGGGCCTGGATCGATCCCGCCAACCCCGCACCCAGCGTGCCGATCGCATCGGCGGCGGCGGCAATGCGGAAACTCGCCGAAGACGTCGACGGATCGAACGCACTGTCCTTGCCGAGCAGGCTCAGTTTGCCGATGGCTTCGCGCAGTGGCGATGCCAGTTGATCCGCACGCGGCGTGGCCACCATGCCGCGCCCGGTGTCCGAGGGCATCAGCAAGGGATCCTTGAACAGCACGCGCAACCGTGCCAGTTGCGAAGACAGTGCCGGTTGGCTCATGTGCAATCGCTGCGCTGCGTGGGTGACGTTCTTCAGCTCGAGCAATGCGTCGAGGGACACCAGAAGAGGTAAGTCGCTTGGTCGGATATTCATGTCGTGGATCGCTCGTAGTGGAATGCAGGCGGTCTGCTGCGCCTGGGCATCCGCTACGCTAGGCAGCCCGCGCTACGTTCCGGTGTCGATCCGCAGCGACTGTGTTTCATTTGTCACAGAGCAGGGGTGCCTTCATCCTGCGTTGTAACTTCTAGCGTGCGACCTAGTGCACGTTCCAGCGCCATGGCCAGCGCGCCAAGATCGAACGGCTGCGCAATGATCTCGGCGATGGCGCCGCCCAAACCCTTGCGTGTCGCCAGGCTCGTCGCACGTGTGGCCAGGATCAGCGGCAGCGTGGGTGCCGCGGCGTGCAGCGCGCCGATGGCCTGTTCGGCATCGCCGGCGCGATCGCGCTTGAGCAACACGCCATCGAAGCGCGCCGGATTGGCAGCCGCCATCGCGACGGCGGCCGGCAGCTCCAACATGCCGACCGGTTCGTGCCCGAGTGCGGCCAGCATTTCTTCCAGACGGTCGAGCTCGGCCGCGTCGTCGCACAACAACAGCAAGCTCGCATGGCGCGAGCGCGTCTTCGGCAGGGGAGCGGCCTGGGGCGCGGCTGTGATGCCCGTGCGCAGCGGCAGCTCGACCACGAAGGTCGTGCCGACACCGAGTGCGCTGTCCACGTCGATCCGCCCGTCGTGGTTATCGATGATCTTGCGAACCGTTGCCAACCCCAACCCGGTGCCGCCGCTGCGGGTAGTGAAGAACAGATCGAAGATGCGATCCAGTTGGTCGGGCGGGATGCCGATGCCGTGATCGCTCACATGCAACTGCGCGATGCGCCGGGGCGCGCCGTCGGTTGCAGTGCCTTTTCCGGCGGACAGTTGGATCGTGACCGTGCCGCGCATATCCATCGCCTGCGCAGCGTTGCTGGCCAGATTCAGAATGATCTGCTGCAGTTGTGCCGGATTGCCCAGCGCGTGCAGCGGCTCCTGCTCCTGCTGCAGGTCGATGGCCACCGTCGAGGGCAGCGAGACCGACAGCAGCGAGACCGCGCCCTGCAGCAAGGCGTTCAATTCGACCGGCTGCACGTTGTAGTTCTGCACGCGGCCGAAGCTGAGGATGGATTCGATCAGATCGTAGGCGTGGGCGGTGGTATGGCTGATCTCGAGCAGGTGCTCCGAGGCCGGCGAGTGCGGGTCCAGTTTGGACAGTGCGATCTCGGCATTACCGCGGATCGCGCCGACGATGTTGTTGAAGTTGTGCGAGATACCGCTGGCCATGGTCCCCAGCGTTTCCATCCGTCGGGCCAGTTCCAGGCGATGTTCCAGTGCCAGCGCTTCCTCTTCGAGTCGTCGCCGCTCCAGCGCATCGAACAGGGTGTCGAGCGCGATATGCAGCTGCGGCAACAGTTCGGCCACTGTCGCCAGGCCGCGATCGCGGCGCGGGGCGCGTGGCGGCAGCCGCAAGCACAGCAGCGCGACCGTCCCCGCGTCTGCGTGTTGCCGCAGGCACAGCCACTGTGCGTCGCGCACGCGTTCGGGCGTGCCCAACACGGCGACGGTGCCGTTGGCGTCGACGACCAGCACATCGCTGGCGGCGATCGGTTGGGTGGATGCCAGCGCGGCAAGCATCGCGCGGAAGGTGTCGTCCTGCGGATCGGGCCAGATCCGCGCGTCGCTGCCGACGGGGACTAGGCCCAGGCGAGCGCCTGGCAGCTTGGCCCACTTCGCCAACCGCACCAGTCCGGCCTCGATGCCGGCGTCCAGCTGATGGCGATCGTTGGCCACCAGGCGGCGCGACACCGCGACCATCAAGCGATCGAATTCCGCGCGTCGACGCAACACCCGCGCGCGTTGCCGCAGCAGCTTGCCCAGGTACAGCAAGGCGCCCAACATGACGACGGCCAATGCCAGCAACAGGAAGCGAACCTGGCGTGCAGTGGCCTGCTGGCTGGCATGCTGCTGTTGCAGATACGTCTTGAGCTGTCCATACGAGGCCAGCGAAGCGATCGGACGCATGCGGCGGATGGTGGTGTCTGTCTCCGGCAGCAGCTTCAGCAGCATGCGTCCATGCGGGAGCAGTGGCGCGCTGGTTGTGCGTTGTGCCGCTTCGTCCAGGCGTCGGCGTGCCAGTGCCACTGCATCGCCGGTCGTGTCCAGGCTCAGGCGTTGTACCGCGCTCGCCAGCATGCTCGCTGCGCGCGCCTCAGCGGGATCTTCGCCTTGCCGGATCTGCGCGCTGCTCTCGCTCCAGAAGTAGGCCAGCGAATTGGACAGCAGCGAGTTCTGCGATTTGAACAGTTCCCGCTGCAGCGATTTCTCGTTGTAGTCGGCGTCCAGCGCCGCGATCGCCCGGAACAACGCAGGGTCGTGATCGGCCAGGTGGCGCAAGTGCTGCAAGATGTCGCGTGCGCGGGCATCGCCGCTCACCAGCGAATCGTAGTCGCGCAACAGGCCAATGCGTGCCTTCAGCACGTCGTTGTCCAGATTGGTATCGACCATGTCCAGCGCGTCCAGTGCGTCCAACGCATGACCGTAACGCTGCGTGTCGCGATCCAGCGCCGCCATGCACAGGCTGAAGAAGATCAGCCCCGCCAGCAGCACGGCGCTGAAGATCGTCGCCCACCTCACGGCGCCGGCGCCGTCAACTGCCGGCCTTGGTGCTTGCCGGTCAATGTCTGCAGAAATGCGGCAATGTCGGCCACATCCGCCGGGCTCAGTGTGACGCCCAGTTGCGCCGTACCCATGGCCTTGATTGCCTGGGGCAGGGTGGTCGCGCTGCCGTCGTGGAAGTAGGGCGCGGTGGTCGCGACATTGCGCAGGCTGGGAACCCGCAGGATCGGGGTGCCATGCCGTGCGGCGGGAGCGAAGATGCCGCTGCGCTGGAACAGGTTGCCGCCCACGTTGACGCCCTGGTGGCAGGAGATGCAGCCGATCGATTTGAAGGTGGTGTAGCCGCGCAGCTCCTGTGCGCTGAGCGCAGTGTCGCTGCCTTGCAGCCAGAGATCAAAGCGACTGCCCGGCGTGACCAGCGAGCGTTCGTAGGCGGCGATGGCATCGAACAGCGCGGCCCGATCCGGTGGCCTGCCATAGGCCGCGCGAAAGCGCTGATTGAGCACCGTGTCTTGTTGCAGTCGTCCTACCACCGTCGCGATATCGGCGCGCATGACGCTGGGGTTTTCCAGCAACGACGCCGTTTGCGCTTCCGGGCTGCGGAAATTGCCGCGCCAGCCCAGGCGAAAATTTGCGGTGGCATTGAAGACGGTCGGTGTGTTGAACGCTGGCGTCGCGCGCCCGGGCATTCGGGTCATCGCATCGGCGGCAGCACCGTTGCTGGCCAGGTGATGACATGAGGTGCAGGCAACGCGATTGTCGCCCGACAGCCGGCGATCATTGAACAGCAGCGCGCCGAGTGCGACCTTGCGGCTATCCAGGCCGGTCGCTGGCTGGATGGCGTGGATGGGCTCGCCTGTGCGCACCGACGGGGCTGCAATTTCAGCTGCCGGCACGAGCGGCATGACGAGTAACGCTGCAGAAGCGAGCGCGACTTTAAGGATCGGCGCCGGCGACCAACGCCATTTGCGATGGTCTGGCCTGGCTCGCGCCGGCGGCTGTGTCATCGAGCGTGCTCGACCGGCGGCGTGAAGACATAACCGGCGCCGCGCTGGGTCACGATCAGCGTCGGCTCGCGCGGATCCTGTTCCAGCTTGCGTCGCAGGCGCAGGATCTGCACGTCGATACTGCGATCGAACACGTCCTCATGCAGACGCGTGGCACGCATCAGGTGCTCTCGGCTCAGCGCTCGTCCAGGCGCATCGACAAAGGCGCGCAACAGCGCGTATTCGCCCTTGGTCAGCGGAATGGCGGGCGTACCCGCGCGCGCCACCGTGCGGGCCTGCAAATCGAATTCCCAGGCAGCGAAGCGCACCCGGCCTTCGCCCGCATCACGCGCCACCGCCACCTTGGAGGCGATATGGCGACGCAGCACGGCGCGGATCCGTGCGGTCAGTTCATGCAGCCCGAACGGCTTGGGCAGGTAGTCGTCGGCGCCCAGCTCAAGCCCTACCACGCGATCGATTTCGTCGCGGCGATGCCCGGTCATGATGATCACCGGAATGTCGGATTCCTTGCGCAAGGCGCGCAACAAGTCCAGACCGTCTTCGTGCTTGAGCATCAGGTCCAGCAGCAGGATATCCGGTTCGCGCCGACGCAAGGCCTCGGCAACCTCGCTGCTGCTGGTGGCGACAAAAGCTTCCATGCCGTGGGAGCGGATGTGGCCCATGACGACGTGTGCCATCGCCTGGTCGTCGTCCACCACCAGCACCTTGGCGGCGGGTGCGGGACGTGCAACGGATACGTCAGAGGAGGAGGGGGAGTTGGAATGCAGCTTGATCATCGACTCTCTATCCCGGCATGACCGCGTTCGCGGACAGATTCCGAGTGTCGACCGGCTGGGGTGACCGAATCGACCGCGTTGGGGAAGTGCGTCCATGCGCGGCGTGCCACGATACGCCGTCGCGGGGACGGCATCTTCACGCACGATGCTAGGGTGTTTTTGTGTCGGCTTGCCACGTCGACGAGCGGGTGGTCACGCTCCGTGCCGTGGTCGATGACGACTTTTGTTCGATCTTGTGACCAGCCACTCGCTCTGCGACGACATGGGCGAGGGGCTGATCCCATCGCCAGCCCGATCCGACCACGAGGTTTTCGAATGAACCGCATTGTCGAGTCTGCTTCTTTCGTGGGTGGCCGTCGCCGATGGTCGGCGACGGTCCCGTTCGCTATCGACCTTGGCGTCAGCCTGTCTTGGCGCTGCTCTTGGCTTTGGAGGTGGACTTGGCTTTTGTCGCAGCACCACGCGCTGCGCGGTCGATCACTTCGGACACGGTCTGCGCCTGCGTGATGAACAGCGCGTGGCTTCCCGGCACGGTGGTGATGTCCGCGCCGATGCGCTTGGCCATGTGCAGCAGCATCGCCTGGTCGAACGCCTTGTCCTCGGTGCCGATCACAGCCCAGCTCGGTTTGCTCTTCCAGGCCGCATGGTGCAGCCGCTCGCCGAATGCGGACATCTTGATCGGCACCTGCGACGCGGCCATGAATGCAGCCTCGGCATCGCTCACATCATTGGCGAAGCCGGCCTTGAAGTTGGCCGGGCGCACGAAGCCGAAGCCGTCGGGCCGGGTGTCGATCACGAACTCCGGCGTTGGTGCGAAGCCCTGGTACAGCTGCGCGGTGGTCTCGCCGGCATCGGGCGCGAGTGCAGAGACGTAGACCAGGCCGACGACCTTGTCGTGCACGCCGGCTTCGCTGATCACCGTGCCGCCCCAGGAGTGTCCCACCAGGACCGTTGGGCCGTCTTGCTGATCGAGCGCGCGCCGGGTGGCGGCGACGTCGTCGGCCAGCGAGGTGAGCGGGTTCTGCACGATGGTCACGCGATAGCCGCGCTTGACCAGGCGCTCGTAGACGTTGCGCCAACCGGAGCCATCGGCGAAGGCGCCGTGCACCAACACGACATTGCGTGCAGCATCGGCCGGCAGCGCTTCAGTGGGGGCAGCGCCCTGGGCAGCACTCATGGTGGCGGCAGCCATGGTGGCTGTCAGCAGTAACGGGAACGGAAAGCGCATGGTGGATCTCCTTGGTTGAACGAGCGTGGGTAAACGCGTCAGACGGCTCAGAGGCGATGGGCCGCTTTGATGATGTCGGCGGCGCGTTCACCGATGACCACGCACGGGGCCATCGTGTTGCCGCTGGTGACATTGGGCAGGATCGAGGCATCGGCGATGCGCAGGCGGTCGATGCCGTGCACGCGCAGTTGGCCATCGACGACGGAGAGGGCATCGCGGCCCATTCGCGCCGTGCACCCCTGGTGCCAGAAGGTGATGGCGGAGTTGCGCAGGTATTGGTCCATCTCCGCACCCGAGAGCGGCCCGGGCATCGCTTCGCGCTTCAGTAATGCGTCGAACGCCGGTGCATGGGCAAGCTCCCGGGCAATGGCGACGCTGGCACGCGCCGCCCGTAGATCGTCGGGGTGGGAGAGCGTGTTGGCGTGGATGCGCAGCGGCGCGCCCGGATCGCTACCGGTCAGGTGCAAGCTGCCGCGGCTCTTGGGATGCGACAGTCCGGCGAACACCATCCAGCCGTGGTCCGGCACGCCCATGTGCGCGGTTTCGGGCGTAGCCACCGGAAATTCCAGCTGGCAGTGGAACACGTCCGGTAGCTGCAACGCCGGGTCGGTCTTCCAATAGAGCGTGGCTTCCGAGCCGCCATACTGCGCAGCGATCGGCGCCCTGGATTCGAAGATGCAGCCGAAGGCCACATGGTCCTGGTGGTTGCGGCCAACGCCCGGCAAATGCTGGACGACGTGGATGCCATGGGGACGCAGTTCCGATTCGGGGCCGAGCCCGGACTGCATCAGCAGCTTGGGTGTATTGATCGCGCCCAGCGACACCACCACCTCGCGGTCGGCCATGAACCGTTGGCGACGATCGCCAACGATCGCTTCCACGCCCACCACCGAGTGGCCGTCGAACAGCAGTCGGCTCACCTGCGTCTGCAGCAGCACGGTCAGGTTCGGCTGGTGGCGCTTGGGCCACACGTAAGCGCGAAAGATCGACGCGCGGCTGCCGTCCTTGACGATCAGTTCGGTCAAGGCGACGCCGCCGCGGCCTTCCATCATCTCGCCATTGGGACTATCGAACGTCGGCAGGCCGGTCGATGCGGCGGCCTCGACCATGGCGCTGGCAACCGGATGCGGATCGCGTGCGGTTTCGACATGGACCGGGCCACCGCTCCCGCGTCGCAGCGGATCGGCAATGCCCTGCCAGTCTTCGATGCGGCGGTAGACATCCAGCACCGAGCGATAGCTCCAGCCCTCGTCGCCGGCCTCCTGCGCAAAGCTGTCCCAATCCGCCTGGTGGCCGCGTGCCCACACCATCACGTTGATGGCCGAACCACCGCCCGCCACCTTGCCCATGTTGAGCGGAATCGCGCGATCGTTCAGATGCGGATTGGGCTCGGCAACGAATTGCCAATCGCGCTCGGAGCCAAGATTGAGCGGCCATTGGGTCGGGGTCATCACCTCCGGAACCTCATCGCTGCCGCCAGCTTCGAGCAGCAGAACCTCGACCTGCGGATTTTCTGCCAGCCGCGCGGCGAGAGCGCTGCCGGCGGGGCCTGCGCCGCAGACGATGAAGTCGTAATGACGTGTCAGTTGCGGTGTATCGGCCGTCAATCGGAGTGGATCGAAAATCATTGGCATCTCTTGAATCCGGTAGAGAAGCGGCAACGCAGTGCCTTTGCGCTTCCGAAAAGGGTGGGGGATGCATGCATGGCGCAAGCCAGCACGGCGCGATCCTGTCGACTCGGCGCATGCGCCAGGCAATTCCTGCGCTAGAGCGATCAAGGACTCTTGATGGCGGCAGCACGGCCAAGGCACAAAGGCGCGGCATCACGCCGCATGTCGATGCCGCTTCGGATACTGCAAGCGCACCACGACAGGTCGGCCGCAGCAGTATCTGCACTGCGCGTGCCGAGCGATATTCGATATTCATCGTATGAAGCGCGAGGCGTACGGTATAGCGCGCGTTACTCCAAAGGGGTAAATCGACCGCGCGACTTCCGGGCGATGCGACATCCTTTGCGTGCGCACTACCATGCGCGTCCGCTGCAATGCCGCTGCCATCGGAAAAGAGGCGCACGTGCGGCCCGCCTTGTCGCACAGCCCTACAGGCTGTCTTAGTGCTCGCGTCGTTTCCAGGTCGACACGCGTTCGCCGCTGGTATCCCTCTGGCTCTTACCGACGGTGCATGCAGCACTGTCCAATCGAAGTGGATTCCCTCGCATTCCGCCACACGAGATGATCATGCAGCAACCTCTGAAATGTACGAGCGCCGAACTGCAGGCCAACCCCCAGATCGTATTCGCACGCTTGCGTCCGCTGACGCCCGTCCTGCAGCGCGACGACGGACTCTATGTCGCCTTACGTGCGCAGGATGTGCAGCAGCTGCTCGTCGACCCGCGAACCAGGCAGATGGAAACCGAGATCGCCACCGCGCGCGGTGTCACCGATGGTCCCTTGCTCGAGTTCCTGAAGCACACCATGGTGCTGAGCAATGGAACGGCACATCGGAACCGGCGCCTACCGCTCGTTCAGGCATTTGCGTCGCGCTTCGTCCAGGACGTACGCCCCTACGCGCGTCGCGTTGCCGAACAACTGATCGATGCGCGCTACGACGCGGGCGCAATGGACGTCATCGGCGACTTCGCAAGCTGGCTTCCTGCGCGTGTCATTTGCCACATCCTGGGATTGCCCGAGACGGATATCCCGGACTTCACCCGTTGCGTTTACAGCGTGTCACGCGCGTTCAATTCCACCTTTACCCCTGGCGAAGTCCCCGAGCTACAGCAAGCTTCAGGCGAGCTCGATGCCTATGTGCGGGGCTTGATCGCCCACCGTCGGCGTCACCCGCGCGAGGACTTCATCACCAGCTACATTGCTGCCAGCGATGCATCCGGGCAGCTCTCCCAGACCGAAGTCGTGGCGCAATTGATGTCCATCCTGCTCGCCGGGAGCGACACCACGCGCAGTGCACTTGCAATCCAGACCTCGCTCTTACTGCAGCATCCGGAGCAGTGGCAAGCGGTCTGCAGCGACTCAGCATTGATTCCGGCGGCAGTACGCGAATGCCTGCGTTATCAGCCGGCTGTGGCATCGGTGCCGCGTATCACGTTAGAGGACATCGTGCTGGATGACACCTTGGTGCCTGCAGGAAAGATCCTGTCTTTGTCCACGCTATCTGCGCTACGCGACCCGGCGCTGTATGCGGAACCGGAGCGCTTTGACATTCATCGCACTGACGCTCCCAAGCGCCAACTCGTATTCGGCGGTGGTGTCCATCGCTGTCTCGGTGAGGCATTGGCCATGATCGAGCTTGAAGAAGGCCTGGCTGCAATGGCGCAACGGCTACCGGACATGCGACTCGACGGCAATCCGGTCGTGGTCCAGGGTGGGTTCGGCATTCGGACCGCGCAAGACTTCCGCGTCAGCTGGGGCAGTGCCCGGACGGGTTGACGCATCGCGCAGCGAAGCACTCACTGCCGATCCGATGCTCGGCTATTACCCTAAGGTGCAATGCAGCTGCTGGACTTGAGAGCATTGTGGGGGTGGGGACGCGCAGTTACGGTAGTAGGCGTTCCAACGGGACCCATCCGCATGCAACAGCCTCCTCCGATCATGTTCGTCCTGGTCGATGCCAGCCGCTGGCAAACACCAGGACTTCCGCTATCGTGCGGTGAGGTGGCCGCCCGGCGCGATGCAGCAGTCAAGCCGGCCATGCTGGTGATGGGGGATGGCGCACACGCCCCCTGTGTGTTGTTGCGATCGGACGATCTCGATGGCATCGATGCGCAGCTCGACGAGTGGATCGTGGCGACGGCGACCAGGTTCGCGGACGCAATGGCGCGCTACGCAGCATTGACGCCGCGCGAGCGGCAAGCATTACAGCTGGTCACCGATGGCCTGCTCAATAAGCAGGCTGCCGCAGCCATGGGCATCAGCGAGGCGACGCTGCAGATCCATCGCAAGCGTGTCATGGACAAAATGGGTGCGCGCTCGTTTGCCGAGCTGGTGCGCATTGCCGATCTGCTGGGCCTATCAGGCGATGCTTGCCACCCTCCCGCGCCTCCCGACCGTCACAACGCACGGGTTCCACCTCGTCCACGCCGGCTTGGCGCACGCGCGGCGTGAGCGTGTCTCGTGCCCCAGCGTTGGCATTCGCGTTGGCATTTCGGCTTGTGCTGGGGTGGGCACTGACGCTGTGCGCATGTCTGCCGGCATTCGCACAGCTGGCGGAGGTCCCGCTTTTCCAGTTGCACCAGATGCACTGGACGGTCCAGACCGGCGCGCCGAGCGGCATGATCGCCATGACCCAGACGCGCGATGGCTATATCTGGGTTGTCGCCAGTGGAGGCTTGTTCCGATTCGATGGGGTCAAGTTCGAACGCGTCCAGCAGGTTGCCGGCGTTCCTTTGCCGACATCGCAAATCTATGCACTGTGGGCAAGGCCAGCGGGGGGCTTGTGGGTCGGCTATCTGTTCGGCGGCGCCAGCTTCATCGGTGAGGATGGAACATCGCAGCACTATTCCACTCAGGATGGCTTGCCACCTAACACGGCGATGAGCTTTGCCGAGGATGGCGGCCGCATGTGGATCGGGACCTCACGCGGCTTGTTCCGGTTAGAAGGCGGGCGGTGGACGCAGGCGGAAACGGCCTGGCAGTTTCCGCCGGTGCAAGTCAACCAGCTGGAACTCGACGGCGCGGGCACGCTGTGGGCTTATACGGACGATTCGCTGTACTTTCGCCGGCGTGGAGAGCGTCACTTCGAACTTGGCCTGAGGCAGGCGAACGATACCAAATGGAGTTACTTGCTGAAATCGCCGGATGGGCAGGTCTGGTTGGCGCAGCATCGATTAGGGCTCAGTGAGCTGAAAGCCCCACAGGTCGGAAACGCATTGGCAATGACCTGGCAGAACTTTCCAGAGTCTGCCGCTGAGCTGCTGGTATTGATGATCGACCGCGATCGCATGCTTTGGCATGCGTCCTCCAATGGCCTCAAGCGGATTCCACTGCTCCGGCAAGACCGCACGGCAACACAGAGCAGCCCGGCGAGCAAAGACGACACTGCCCCCATCCGACTGTTGGGCGAGACGCCGATCGCGCTCATGCAGGACCGCGAAGGCAACGCCTGGGTAATCTCTGATGGTGGGTTGTCGCGATTTCGTAGCTCTGCCTTCTTGCGAGTTGGGCTTGAGCGCGCTTCACGCGGTGCGGCATTGACTGCAGCGGGAGATGGCTCGATCTGGGTCAGTGATTCGGACCATGGACTGCACCGATTACGGAACGGATTAAGACAAGAATCGCTGCCGTCGTCCCATGAGAACTTTTCAGCCCTGCACCGGGATCACAACGGCACCTTATGGCTGGGTGGACGCCACAGTTCCATTTATCGCAGCAGCAGCAAGGGACTTGTCGAATGGCGTCCCCAGCACACACACAAAGCCAGCGGCATCCAGGCGATTGCCAGCCAGAAGGATGGCACGCTCTGGGTGTCGGTGATCCGGGGAGGCGTGTACCGGGTCGTCGACAATCGCTGGATGTTGTGGGGCGGGTTGGCCGCGTTGCCGCGCGAGCCGGCGACATCGATGACCGTGGATGCAGCTGGGCGGCTCTGGCTTGGCTATGTGCACAATCGCCTGGCGGTCGTCGATGGCAACCAAGTTAGGGTTTACAGCGCTGCGGATGGGTTGGCGACAGGCCCGGTGCAGGTCATGGCCGTGTCGGGTCGCGATGTCTGGATCGGCGGCGAAAAAGGCCTTGCTCGTTTCGATGGCAAGCGGTTTCACTCGGTACTCAACAGCGACGGACTTCGGTTCGGCAGCATCGCCGGGCTCATCCAGCGGGCAGGGGGGGAGCTGTGGTTGAACACCAGCGATGGCGCGGTCTTCATCGATGCAAATGAAGTTCGCAATATCGTGGCGAACCCGGCACATCTGGCAAGGTCCAGGCTGTTCGACCACAACGATGGCTTTCCAGGTGCCGTACAACTCCTGAGCACATGGCCAACTGCCATCGAAAGTACTGATGGACGGTTGTGGTTCACGACCTCCAGCGGCGTGGTTACGCTTGCGCCGGGGCCACTGCCACGCAATATGGTGACGCCCAACGTCTACCTAAAATCCATCACGGTGGATGGCCAGCGCACCAGTATCGAAGGACAGAGTCGCTCAGTGATAGCGCTGCCTACCAAGCCGCGGGTGATTCAGCTCGCCTATACCGCACCCAGTTTCACCATGCCCGAACGCGTGCAGTTCCGCTATCGCCTAAAAGGATCGGCCATGGGCTGGGAAGACGTAGGCACCAGGCGCGAGGCCTTTTTCACCGGTCTGCGCCCCGGGAACTATCGTTTCGAGGTTGTTGCAGCAAACGAGTCGGGGGTTTGGAACAACGCTGGCGCAAGCGTGGACTTTGTCGTTCCGCCCACCTTCGTGCAGTCACGCACCTTCCTGGCCCTGTGCATTGCAGCGATCGCCTGCGCCCTATGGGTGCTGTTTTTCCTGCGCATGCGCCAGGTCAAGGCAAAGCTACAATGGCGAAGTGAGGCGCGATTGTTGGAACGCGAGCGCATCGCACGCGATTTGCACGATACGTTTCTGCAGGGCGTGCAAGGGCTGATGCTGAGATTTCAATCGGCTGCCGAACGGATACCGGACGGAGAGCGCGCACGCGAACTGATGGAAGATGCGTTGGATCGCGCGGACAGAATTCTGGCCGATGGTCGCGACAAGGTGGCTGAATTGCGCACTTCGGTCTGCATGGACCTGCCGGATGCATTGGCGATGTCCGGAAGCGAACTGGCGCGCGATTATGGCGTGGCCTTCCAGGCCTCGGTGGAGGGCAGCCGACGCGCACTGGATCCGCTGGTTCTGGATGAAGCCTTCCATATCGGCAGCGAAGCGATGGCCAATGCCTTCCGCCATGCGCGTGCCACCCGCGTGCAGGTCGTCACCGTTTTCGGGCGCCGGCAACTTGAGATACGCGTCAGCGACGATGGATCTGGCTTCGATCTATCGGGAGTCAAGGATGGGCACTGGGGCCTGAAAGGCTTGCGCGAGCGTGCCGCCAGGGTGCGCGGCAATCTCAGCATTTCGAGCAAACCGGGTGTTGGGAGCACCGTGCAATTGCAGCTGCCTGGCAGCTGGGCGTATAAAGACGCCCGAAGACGGCGCTGGAACTGGCGCAAGCTCCTTGGCATGCATCAGGAGGACCCGACGTGAATCGGGCTAGAGACACCTCGCCAGCTTTGATTACCGTCATGGCCGTTGACGACCATCCGCTGCTGCTCGACGGCATCAAGGCCGCGTTGAGCGAGCAGCCGGACATCGCCTTGATCGCCGAGGCCACAAACGGCCGCGAGGCGATCGAACAGTTTCGCGTGCATGGGCCGGACGTCACGCTGATGGATCTGCAGATGCCTGGCATGGGCGGGCTGGAAGCGCTGCGCGGCATCCTCAGCGAATGGCCGGAAGCGCGCATCGTGATTCTGACCACCTACCGCGGCGACGCGCAGGCGATGAGCGCGCTCAAGAGTGGAGCCAGGGGCTTCATGCTCAAGGGAATGATGCGCAAGGAATTGCGCGATACGATCCGCGCAGTCCACGCAGGGCGGCGTGTGGTGCCTGCGGAAATCGCTATGGAACTGGCACAGCATGCCGGCGAGGACGACCTGTCACCACGCGAGATGGAAGTCTTGCGAGAGCTGGCGCGTGGCAACGCGAATCGGGAAATCGCCGAAAGCCTCAGCGTCACCGAGGGCACGGTGAAAGCGCATATGAAGCGCATCCTGTCCAAGCTTGGTGCCAAGGACCGTACGCACGCGGTGTTACTCGCGCTCAAACGCGGCATTCTCGAGGTGTGAATCGGGGCGATCTTGCGTCGCCTGCAACCCATCGGTCACCAGAACAAGATGGAGGCAAGGCGAAGGGGCCTTGCTCTGCAAGACGACTCCACCTAGGCGTGAGGGCGGCGCCTGACGGTCAAAGGCATAAGGAAAGATCATGGCGCTGCGTTGGTTATTGCTACTGCCGATCCTCTTGGGCGGCTTTCTCATTGCCGGCGTCCTCGGCAGTCTGTCGACCGCAGTGGTTGGCGTCTGGCATCTTCCTGGCGCAGGCTTCAGCGCCGCGCTGGCGGTTGTCATTCTTGCCTATGTCGCTGCGCCTGCAGTCAAGCTGCAGACCGCGCTCTGCGCGCTGCTGCTCGGCGGCGGCGTCGCCTGGTGGTTGCTGGAACCCTCGTTTTATCCAGAAAGCTACCGCGATCGGGGGGCCTATATGCCGACGCATCTGCCTCTGCTGGCGACCTGCCTTGGCGGACTGCTTGGACTGTTTACCGTGCTTGTCCATCACCAGCGGCGCCGTGTCGCGCATCGAACGCCAGGCTGATCAGGGCCATTCAATGCGCCCCCATGTCGACCAGGGCGAGGTGGACATGCCTACCTACGGAGAGTCCGGTCACGTCGCATGCTCTGCTTTGAATTACAACGCATCTGACACTGCCTCGCCAACGTTGAGGCGGTGAACAACGCACATGCCAGGTGATAAACGATCGAGCTGGAGATGGTCGACCATGCCCGACTCACTGGCTTTACACGGGTAACTCTTGCAATCTTGCAATGCGCTTGAGCTTGCTATCAAGTCAAGGGCTTTGGGTGATATCACGTAATCCGGCGGCATGAGATACAGTCACGCAGCCCGTGACGCACAGAAGCGCTTTGGCCATCACCGCGATCGACGCGAGAGGCCAGGGCTGCAGAACGCTCTCCGATTCGGAGTGGGCCTGGTCTATCCACCCTGAGATAGGAGATGGCGGCGTTGCGTCGTCTGACACCCTTATGGATGCGCTTCATCCTGCACTGCTGCATCGCGGGTGCAGGATTGCTGTTTGCGCTAAATGCGCATGCGCTCGACCGCGAGCGCAACCTCGCGCAGCTGCATCACACCGCCTGGACTGCGCGCGATGGCGCGCCGAGTCAGGTACGTGCGCTTGCCCAGACCAGTGATGGCTACCTGTGGATCGGTGGAGCAACCGGCTTGTTCCGCTTCGATGGCGTGACCTTCGAACGCTACGACAGCATTGGCGGCTCGCAGCTGCCGTCGCCCAATGTCACCGCGCTGCTGGCGACCCGAGAGGGCGATCTCTGGATCGGCTTTCGCAATGGCACAGTGGCCTGTCTCAGAGACAAGACCTTGCAGGTGTATTCGGGCAAAGATGAGCTCCCACCCGATATCGTGTTCGGATTCGCACAAGATCATGACGGGGCTATCTGGGCCGGCACCGCGCGTGGTTTGGTTGTCCGCGAGGGCAAACGCTGGAAGACGGTCGGCGTGGTGCAGGGCTTTCCGGAAGGCGAGCGTGCGCGGGTGCTGGGCGTCGATCGGACGGGCACGCTATGGGCCGCCGGCATCGAGAAGCTGCTGTTCCTGCCGCGCGGCGAGCAGGTCTTCCGGGATACGGGCCAGCGATTGAATGATGCCGCTCAAATCGCTCAGGACGCAGCGGGACGCCACTGGATCGCCGAGACAGCGCGCGCGGTGCGGCCGCTCGCGTTGGCAAGCAGCGGCCGTGTCGGCAAGGACGAAGAAATCTGGGTGGGGTCGCAGGCCATCACGTTCGACCGAGATGGCGGGCTGTGGATCGCCACCGTGGGTGACGGCCTGCGCAGGATCAGCCACCCCGAACAACCCAAACCGGCTTCCAGGGTCGAGGTGTTTACGCAAGCAAACGGACTCAGTTCGGATTTGCTGATTGCCGCCCTGGAGGATCGCGAAGGCAATCTTTGGTTTGGCAGCGATAAGGGAGTCGATCGTTTCCGCCATGGCGATGTTGTACCGGTGAGCATACCTGGCGGACACGCCGGGTTCACCCTGATGGCGGGAGAGGGCGGAGATATCTGGGCTGCCAGCTTCTCGGCCAGACCTCTGCTGCAAATCCGCGGCAACGCAGTGATTCCGCATGCGCAGGTCGTCAATATCGACAGTGCCTATCGTGATCCCGTCGGTGCCATTTGGTGGCCAGGATATGTTGGTCTCTGGCGCTACTATCAAGACCGTTTCGTGCTGATGCCCTGGCCCGCTGGTGTGCGTGGAGGCGATTGGTTCTTGCACACGCTTCACGGCGATGGCAGTGGAGGACTGTGGGCCGACATCGGAGGCCATGGGTTCAAGCACTTCCGCGACGGCAAATGGGAAGACACCACACCGGGCGGATATCCTGCAGGCGCCACAAGTGCGGTATTCGAAGATACCCAGGGGCGCGTCTGGCTGAGCACGCTGCCCGATCGCTTGTACCGCATCGAAGGTGGCAAAACCCATACCTATACGAGCGAACAGGGGCCTCAGGTGGGCCGGGTGATGGCGATCGGTGGCCGCGGACCTCATCTTTGGGTTGCCGGCGAACTCGGACTGGCGCTGTACCACCAAGGGCGCTTTTCCAAGATTGTTTCCGCAAAAAATGACACGTTGGGCAGCATTTCTGGCCTGGTCGAAACTGCCTCTGGCGACCTATGGCTCAGCGATGTGCAAGGGGCGATTCGCATACCGGCTGCAGAAGTCTCGCAGGTGCTCGCTAATCCGACACATCCGGTGCGTTACCGAAGGTTCGACTATCTCGATGGCTTGCCTGGCGCCCCGCAGATGGCGCCGACCAACTTCACCGTAGCCGAAGCCAGCGATGGGCGGGTGTGGTTCGCCACCGACAACGGTTTGGCCTGGATCGATCCCAACCGCTTGCACCACAATCCGTTGCCACCGCCGGTGTATCTGCATGCTGTGGAGGTGGATGGTCGTCCGTTTTTGCCCGGAGCGTTGCTGCAATTGCCCGTCGGTGCACAACAACTACGCATCGCCTACGCCGCGCTGAGCCTTTCGATTCCAGAACGGGTGCGGTTTCGCTATCGGCTCGAAGGCGTCGATCAGGGTTGGCAAGACGCCGGCACGCGGCGCGAGGCGATCTATACCAATCTGCGTCCTGGCCACTATCGATTTCGCGTTCTTGCCGCCAACGAGGACGGGGTCTGGAACACGCAGGGTGCAGCGATGGAGATCCAGATTCCACCGCCCTTCTATCTGACGAGCTGGTTCTTGACGTTATGCGTGCTCGTTGGAGCCGGGCTGCTTTGGCTCATTTACCTGCGCCGACTGCGGGTTATGGAGGCACGCTTGCAGGCGCGGCTGGCCGAGCGCCATCTCGAACGCGAACGGATCGCGCGCGAACTGCACGACACCTTGTTGCAGGGTATCCAAAGCCTGATCCTGCGCTTCCAGGCGGCGATCGAAAAACTCCCCGTGAAGGAGCCGGCACGCATTGCGATGGAGGGCGCGCTCGAGCGTGCCGATGATGTGCTGAGCGAAGGGCGTGATCGCGTGCAAGGGTTGCGCGCCGCTGCCGCGCCGGTCAGCGACTTTCCGCAGGCGTTGGCCAGCGTGGGCGCCGACCTGATGCACGACGCTGCACCGAACTTCCAGATGCGCGTCGAAGGTACGCAGAGACCGCTCGATCCACTGGTACATGACGAGATGTTCGGCATCGGACGCGAGGCCCTCATCAATGCGTTCAACCATGCACAGGCGGGCACCGTAACGCTCGAACTGCATTACGGCGCCAAGGCGTTGCGCCTGTGTATCAGTGATGATGGCCGCGGCATCGCGACCGAAGTGCTTGCCGCGGGCGTGCGGCCCGGTCACTGGGGATTGGCCGGCATGCGCGAGCGCGCTGCACGCATCGGTGCCACGCTCGCATTTCGAAATGGCGTTGCCACCGGTACCGAAGTGGAACTACAGGTTCCTGCAAAAATTGCGTATCGGCCTGCGGTGGCCGGCTGGCGAGGTTGGTTTGGCCGCATGGGTAAAGACCAATAGTTCCATTTTGGAGACAGGATAAACATCCTGCTCAAGAAAAAATCCAGCTCCTCTCGCAAGGGCCGCAATGAGGCTTTGCGCTGTTGAATTGCGAGAAAAACTAGGGTGATAAGCCTTTTCGACCGGAAGCGCATGACGGGCCCTACTTCCAGGCGATCAGCCAAGAGTGGAGGGGCGACGCGACGAATACCTTGCTTGGCGCCGCGCTCCGCCTCGACGGTGGCGGCCTCGCGAACAGCGGATGCTGACGACGAAGGGGATTAGAGATGTTTATTTGGGGTAGGGAAGGGTAGCTTCCGACCCCCAGCAGAATCTAGCAGGCAAGTTGATCTGAAGACGACGTTATTTGGTCGTGGCCGTGGCCGTGTCGGACCCATGCCTTCGTGACGCTTGAGCGGTGCGTTCCTGCCGACGCTCACAGGCCTGCTTATCCGGCGCGCCAAAACGTCAGTGCAAGTGGCTCCGGGCAAGCTCGCGAGCTGCGCATGACCGGCGCGGGTCAGCACGATCGCCGCGCCGCTGCTCGGCCGATTGGGGCTCAAGGTCAGTCCCCAGCGAGGGATGGCTCTAGCGTCGGCTGGTGAGCAGTGCGAATGAATCTGTATCTCAAAGCGCCAACGTCTTGTCCTGCGATCTTGCCGAAGTGCTGCTCTCGCCATTCGCCAAGATCCACCACGACGACCTTGACCAATGAATGCTGAACCGCTTTTCGTTTGGCGTTCCGCCTACGCACCGAAGCCCGGATGTCGGTGGCATTCGCATGCCAGAGCAATCCGCGCAGCCGGCGTTCTGGGATCCGTTCGCCGCTCGGTGCACCAGATCGCGGTCGGCAGGCAAGTCTTGATCCAAAGCCAGATCCAGCGGAGCGGCAACCGCACCGCCCTCAATGTCATTTCGCATAATGTATATTATGTAAAATCCCATGACTGGTCTGGAGCCGTCACAAGCTAGATTTCAGCCACATCCGCGGCGAGTGCCCCACCTGCGCCTTGAATGCACGCGAAAGCGCTGCCTCGCTGGCGTAGCCCACCTCGTCGGCCAGTTGCTTGAGCGGCCGGCCCTGGCGCAGGCCGCGTTGCACCAGCGCGATGCGCCAATTCTGCAGGTACTGACCTGGAGTGCAGCCTACCGTGTCGTGAAAGCTGCGGGCAAAGGCGCTGCGCGACATGCCGGCACGGGCGGCCAGCGACTCCAGCGACCAAGGCTTGGCGGGATGTTCGTGGATGCCGACCAGGGCCAGGCGCAGCCGCGCGTCGGCCATGCCGGCCAACATGCCGCCCTTGGCGTGGCCTTGCTCCATCAGTTCGCGGATCACGTGCACCAGCACCACTTCGAAGAGCCGGTTGAGCACTGCCTGCCGCCCGCAGTGCTGTGCGAAGGCTTCTTCGAACAAGGCATGCACCAGCACAGCACCTTGGCGCAGCGCTTCCAGCGGCAGGCAAATGCACGCAGGCAGTGCGCGCACCAATGGATTGGCCGCGCCTCCGCTGAAACTCAGGTGCGCGCAGGCAAAGTCGGCTCCGTGCACCGGGTCGGTGTCGAAGCGGTGCGCAAGTGCGCGCGGATACAGCAGCAAACTGGGCCGGTCGATCTGCAGGTGGCTGCCGTCGCCGTTGTGGACCACCACCGCGCCCTGACGAATCAGGTGCAGCTGGCCCCGGTCGCCACTGTCGAGCTGGTTGATGCCGCACAGCGCGCCGGCATGGAAGACCTCGGCGGTCACCGAGAAATGGCTCAGCAAGGCGGCTAGACGGTCGACCAATTGGACTCCAGGTAAAGTTTCATGGACGATTTGCGGCATATCGTATCGCCTTGACGCGCAAAGTCACTCCTGTCGCCGGCACCCTGCCCGGCTTGTCCAGGAACCGCATCATGAAGACTCCCCTCGCCCTTATTGCCACCACGCTGCTGGCGGCATCGATTGGCACTGCTGTCGCGGCCGCACCCAGCGACCAGCCGGCGCCATTGCGCCCGGTCGCAGACTTCCTCAAGGCGCTCAACAGCGGTGGCGGCACGCCGATCGAGCAGCTGAGCCCCGCGCAGGCCCGCCAGGTGCTGACCAACGCCCAGGCCAATACACCCCTGCCGGCGGCCGATGTAAGCCGCAAGACCATCCAGGCCAACGGCAAGCCGCTGAACCTGGTGATCGTGCGGCCGCCGCATAGCACTGGCCAGGTGCTGCCGGCTTTCATGTTCTTCCATGGCGGCGGCTGGGTGCTGGGCGACTTCCCGACCCACGAACGCCTGATCCGCGACCTGGTCAATGCCTCCGGCGCAGCGGCGGTCTACGTCGATTACACGCCCTCGCCGGAGGCGCACTACCCGGTGGCGATCCATCAGGCCTATGCCGCCACGCGTTGGGTTGCCGAACACGGCATGGAGATCGGCGTGGATGGCCAACGCCTGGCACTGGCCGGCAACAGCGTCGGTGGCAACATGGTGGCGGCAGTGGCGCTGCAGGCCAAGGCAGCAGGCACGCCGGCACTGCGCTACAACCTGATGCTGTGGCCGGTCACCGACGCCGCGTTCGACAATGACTCGTACCAGCGCTACCAGAGCGGCTACTTCCTCAGCCGCAACATGATGACCTGGTTCTGGGACAACTACACCACCGACCCCAAGGCCCGCGCCGAGATCACTGCTTCGCCCCTGCGTGCTACCGCCGCCCAGCTGGAAGGCTTGCCGCCGACCCAGATTCAGACGGCGGAGCTGGACGTACTGCGCGATGAGGGCGAAGCCTTCGGTCGCACGCTAGATCAAGCAGGTGTCGAGGTGACCGTGACGCGCTACAACGGGCTGATCCACGATTACGGCCTGCTCAATGCGCTTCGGGACGTATCGGCAGTCCGTGATGCGATTCGCCAAGCCGGCGATGGATTACGCGAACACCTGAAGTAAGCGCGATAGCGGAATGGCTCTGTGGCCGCCGCATCCGCAGTTGGCCCGGCCGGTAGACGATGGCAAGGAACCGTTGAACTGTCAGGAAGGAAACCGTGACTGAGCCGTGCCACGTTTCAACGTGCCAACTCGTCCAGGGCGCGGATGACCCGTGCCGAGTGCAAGCTGGTGTGGATTCAACTTCATCGATCCGCGATTGCAGTCATCGTTGATGTTGAAGGTGCGGAAGCGGCGGCCAGGCCATGAGGCGGCGTCGGACATGAAGTCTGCCTGCCAGGTGTGGTTCGCCGCTTGCGGGATCTCCAGCGGCGCGGATGCGATCAGGTCGCCGACGCTTGCCGCGACATGGAAGAGTGAGGTTCAGCGCGGTCTGGACCCGCCAGGCACGGTTTTTGCCCCGACCCCGCGACCGCCACGCCGACTCCATAGGCAGGCCAAATCCGTGTCCGGGGTCGTCCGTCAGATGCGCCTGGATTACGGCGATGAGCTAGCCAGCGTCGCGCGGCGCGGACGGCATAGCTGCGCAGATCGGAGCAGCTGCATCCATAGCGCATTACTCAGGGACGCGATCGCCATGGTCATCCTCCGCACAAAAGATCGCATGCATGGCGCTCAGCAAGGCTGCCACTTTTGGGTCGGCCAAACGATAAATGATGGATCGAGATTCGCGGCGAGTCAGGACCAACTGCCGCTGACGCAGGTCGGCCAGTTGCTGGGACAAGGCAGGCTGCCGAATGCCTGTCGTCGCTTCCAGGCCACTGACGGTGGATTCGCCTTGCGATAACTCGCACAGCAACAGCAGGCGTGACGGTGTGGCCATGAAACGGAGCAGCTCGGCCACGTCTGGCACGCGCTCCTTCATGGCGGCAAGAGCATCGGTGGAGAAAGCAGATTCGGTCACGAGGCGTGGGGACTGCGGATCAGGAATGTAGAGGGTAACGGCTAGGCACTGCGGCTGAACGAAAACGGCCAGCGCCAATTTGATATTTGCACAGTATATGTAACTATGAGATTGTTTCCTTACTCCTTCTCGACGCTGCCATCGTGAGTCATCCAACACGCGACACCTGCCTGGCAGCGGCCTGCGCTGTCGTGGAAGACACCCGCTCCGGTCGCATGAGCGCGCCGCACGTGGCGACATTCTTCGACCCGGTGACCTTTGCCGCCAGCCACGTGGTCCGAGACCCTGGCTCGTCGGCCTGCGCCATCATCGACAGCGTGCTCGACTTCGACATGGCGTCAGGCCGAACTGCGACCGGTTCGGCTGAAGCGCTTGCGCACTACGTGCGTGACGAGGCGTTACAGGTGCAATGGCACCTCGAAACACACGCCCATGCCGACCACCTGTCGGCTGCGCCGTGGCTGCAGCAGCAGGTGGGCGGACAGCTCGCCATCGGCGAGCGCATCACGGCCGTGCAGCAGACCTTCGGCAACCTTTTCAACGCCGGCAAGGAATTCAGCCGGGACGGCAGCCAGTTCGATCATCTGTTCGCCGACAGCGCAGCATTCACGATCGGGCATCTGCACGCAGTGGCGCTGCATGTTCCCGGACATACGCCCGCGTGCATGGCTTACGTCATCGGCGATGCGCTGTTTTCAGGCGATACGTTGTTCATGCCGGACTACGGCACGGTGCGCTGCGATTTTCCGGGCGGCTCGGCACGCCAGCTCTATCGCTCCATCCAACGGCTGCTGAAACTGCCCGATGCCACGCGTGTCTTCGTCTGCCACGACTACAAGTCCGCAGGCCGGGCCCATTTCGCATGGGAAACCACGATTGGCGCGCAACGCAGCGCGAATGTGCATCTGCATGCGGGCGTTTCCGAAGCGGACTTCGTGAAGATGCGCGAGACACGCGACGCCACGCTTCCCATGCCGCGCCTTCTGCTTCCATCGGTGCAAGTCAACATGCGCGCCGGTCATCTGCCCACGCCGGAAGACAACGGCGTGCGTTATCTGAAGCTGCCGTTGGACGTGCTATGACGCTCCCGCACCTCGCCTGGTATTGGCCGCTGATTGGTGGGCTGATGATCGGCACCGCCTCTGGCGCGTATTTACTGCTGGTCGGCCGCATCGCCGGCATCTCCGGCCTGCTCGCCGATGCGCTCGGTCTGCACGCGGGCGGCGCGCGCTCGCTGTCCATCCTGTTCCTGGCCGGGCTTCTGACAAGCGCAGGTGTGGCATTGGCGCTCAAGCCCATCACGCTCGCGCCGCTGAGCGGCACCAGCATGCCGGTGCTGATCGTGGCCGGCGTGCTGGTGGGCTATGGAACCCGTCTGGGTGCCGGCTGCACCAGCGGGCACGGAGTGAGCGGCCTGGCAAGACTGTCGCCGCGCTCGATCGTCGCCACCACCGTGTTCATGCTGCTGGGTATGGCAACAGTGACGGCCGTGCGGGCTGTCGCTGGAGCGGGCGCATGATCCGCGTGGCGGCTTTTCTCTGCGGCGCCTTGTTCGGGTTGGGCCTGGTGATTTCGGACATGGCCAATCCTGCACGCGTGCTTGCCTTCCTCGATGTCACCGGTGCCTGGGATGATTCGCTGGCCCTGGTGATGGCAGGCGCGCTGATCCCTTCGGCCATCGCCTACCAATGGGCGCGCGCACGCCGCACTCCCTTGCTCGCCCCGACACTGCAGCTGCCGCAGCAGCGGCGGATCGACCGCAAGCTGGTGATCGGTGCGGCGCTGTTTGGCATTGGCTGGGGTCTGGCCGGGGTCTGCCCTGGCCCCGCCATCGCGCTGTTGGCGACCGGCCAGGCGTTCGCCTTGGTGTTCGCTGCCTCGCTGGTGGCAGGCGTCTTCCTCCACAGCTTTCTCCATCGCGCCGGCGCGGGAAAACACGTCGCATGAAACTGCGATCGCTTTCGCCTGCCCTGCTGGTGGCCGGCCAATTGTTGCCTGCCGATCTTCCTGCCCTTGCCAGCCTGGGTGTCGCCAGCGTTGTCTGCAACAGGCCAGACAACGAGCAGCCGGATCAACCCGATCATCTGACCATGCAATCGGCCTGCGCGCAGGCGGGCATGCGTTTCGCTTATCTGCCCGTTGTCGCCGGCGCCATTTCGGAGGACGACGTGCAGCAATTTTGCGAAATGCTGGAGCAACTGCCTGCGCCCGTCGTTGCGTATTGCAGGACGGGAACGCGCTCGACGTCGTTGTGGGCGCTGGCACAAGTCCGCACCCTCAGGCTCACCACAGACCAGGTTCTGTCGATCGCCGCCGGCGCAGGTTACGACCTTTCCTCACTCGCTCCGCGTCTCATTCGCGACGCGCCATCCAGTCCTGAGTAAATACCGGTCATGCAAACCCTTTCATTGCTGCAGCTCGTGCTGGGCGGGCTTTCCGGCGTGTTGGTCGGCTTCGTGCTGGGACTGGTCGGTGGCGGCGGCTCCATTCTCGCTGTCCCGCTGATGCTGTATCTGGTCGGTGTGGATAATCCGCATGTGGCCATCGGGACCAGTGCATTGGCCGTCGCTGCCAATGCGCTGTCCAACCTGTTCGTGCATGCCCGCCGTGGCAATGTCAGGTGGCCGTGCGCCTCGCTCTTCGCCCTGGCCGGCGTTGCCGGCGCCTACCTTGGTTCGAGTCTGGGTAAGGCCGTCGACGGACAACGGTTGCTGGCGCTGTTTGCGGTATTGATGGTGGTGATTGGCCTGCAGATGCTGCGCAAGCGCAACGCGCAAGAGAATGCGGCTGCGCGCATCAGCAAGGAAAATGCACCCGCGTTGGTCGGGCTGGGAACGCTCGCTGGCGGATTTTCCGGCTTCTTGGGGTTCAGCCGACATACGTGTAGAAATGACTCACAGAATCCGATTTCTTTCGTAAAAACATGAGGTTGCCGGATAAAACGGCGCTTCAACCGACTAATCCAAGATCACCCCCTTCCTGCCCGGCGCTTCGTCGGCAACGGCCGGATCAGGTTTCGGTTGCGCCAGCAGCTGCAGAGCCTGTCCGCCCAGTACCGTTTGCATGGACAAGTACCTATGATCCGAGTCATCCGCCCCATCGACAAAGGAACCCCATCGCTGTGACAGTGACCGTCATTTCGGCCAGTTCCGTCCACGCCCAGCCTCTCGCTGACATCTACAACTACTACATCGCCAACACCCGCATCACGTTCGAGATGGATCCTGTCACATCGGTCGAGATGGTCAAGCGTATCGCAGACGTCCAGAGCATTGGTCTGCCTTGGCTCGTGGCGCTGGAAGGCGATCAGGTCGTTGGATACGCCTACGCCACTCAGTGGCGAGCAAGAAAGGCCTACCAGAGTTCGGTGGAGTCCACGGTCTACCTGGCGGATGGGCATCGCGGCCGCGGGTTGGGGACAGCCCTGTATGGAAAACTGATCGAGGAACTGCGGGGCCTAGAGCTACATGCGATCATTGGCGGCGTCGCTCAACCGAACGACGCAAGCGCCCGGCTGCATGAGGCGCTGGGATTCAAGAAGGTCGCGCACTTCGAGCAGGTTGGCTACAAGCTCGGCCAATGGGTTGATGTCGCGTACTGGCAACTGCTTCTTCCAGTCAGCTCCCGCGAGGAAGATTGATGACTTCTTGTATCCAAACCGCCAGTGCGGAGCCGGTTTGGTTGACGCGAAGGCTATCCCGGCTGCCTCTCCTCAAGCGGGGTCACCTTGCCAGCAACAGGCCAAGACTGGAAATTATGAGAAAAATCATAATTATGGTTTTCCCCATAACCGACCATAAAGCCGAGCAGTAGCCCCTGGTGGCTGCCATCTGGCGCCAGCACCATTGGCGGCAATGCTCAAGCGAGGATAGGCATCGAGGCGTAGGGCTAAGTCGCACTAGGACGATAACGCTCTGCTCTCAGGTGCACACTCAAGCTCCCATGCTTGATGGCTGTCAAACCTGAGCTATGATGGTCGACATGAAGCACCAGCCTCCTCTCGACTATCGAATACCGGCGTGATCGCGTTGATTGATCACGCCCCTGTTGCTCATGATGGTCAGAGCGCCGGCCTTATACCCCGGTGAGAGCACGCGCCAGATAAGCGCGTACACGTCGGTTCGATTCCGACCAGGGGCACCACACCACCTTCAGCGACGAACGCTTCCACTTGCGCGCCATGACAGCGCTTGTATTTGCTGCCGCTGCCACACAGGCATGGCGTATGCTCGCGCAGTCCTGCAGCGAGTGACTGGCCCAGAAAATCCCTCGCTTGCAGAAGTGGCTGGATCTCATCGGCGGGAACACTGATGTGACCATACTGGGATGCTCGCTCGCCACGGTTCATGACTCGAACGATTGCTTCGGACATCTGGATGAAATGCCTGATCAACAGATCGTCTCGTAGCGGCATGCGGACGTTGTCGATGGCCAATCCCTCATAGCGTCTGCGTGGATCGGGCACGAAAAGAATGCGTGTCTCACCTTCGGGCTTTGGCGTGATGTCGACCATTTCCCCAGCCGTGCTGACCCACACGGCATGGAACTCCGCCTCCACCAGCACGTGCGGCCACTCCCACAGCTGCCAACCGCACAGCATCTGGCCACCGTCCCGGGCGATCTTGGCTTGCACGTTCGGAAAGCACTCATGGACGATCGCATCGGCTTCCGGCTGAACACTAAGATAGACCGGCTCCGCGCCGCGCACGACCGAGTCGGTCAAGCGTCGCACCGCACGGGTGATTTCCGGTGGTGTCGTCGTTATTACGCTCATAGCAAAGCTCCTTGCGATCTCTTGTCGGTGTCGACTCCCCGCAATTCAATGCCAGCTAAAACTAGAGGTCTGCGGTTGATGTTGATCACGGAACTCAGCGGGCGTTAGTCCGCCCAGGCTGTCGTGCGGGATCTGTTGGTTGTAGTCGGCAAGCCAGTGTTCGGTCTGTTCGCGGACCTCGCTCAGCGTGCGGAAGAGATGCATGTCCAGCACGCCGCGCCTGTAGCTGCCGTTGAAGCGTTCGATAAAACCGTTCTGCATCGGACGCCCCGGTTCAATGAAGTCCAAGGCGATGCCCTTACGCTCGGCCCACTCGGACAAGGCCAGCGCGACAAATTCCGGCCCGTTGTCCAAACGTAGCTTGTTCGGATAGCCGCGCCAAGCTGCGATGCGTTCCAACGTGCGGATGACGCGGGCGGCCGGAAGATTCAGGTCCACTTCGATCGCCAAGGCTTCCCGACTGAAATCGTCGATGACATTGAACGTGCGAAAACGCCGACCGTCCCATAACGCATCGGACATGAAGTCGATCGACCATCCAGCATTGGGTCGATCACCGCAGGCCAGCGGCTGTGGATGACGCGTCGGTACCCGGCGCCTGCTGCGACGACGTTGATTGAGCTTCATCAGGCAATACACGCGCCAGACCCTCTTGTGGTTCCACACATGTCCGCGACGGCGGATGATTTGAAAAAGTTTTCCAAATCCACGCTCAGGAAAACGCTCGGCCAACTCGGACAACAGCGCGATAACCTCATCATCCCGATCGGGACGACGCTGATAGCGCATCGTCGAGCGCGCCACGCCAACCACCGAACAGGCCCGGCGCTCGCTCCAGCCATGCTGCTCGATGAGCCAGGCCAGAAGCGGGCGCTTGTGCGCCGGGTCTACAGTTTTTTTGCGATGACATCCTTCAATGCATGGTTTTCCATCGCCAGCTCGGCGTACATGCGTTTGAGCTTGTTGTGCTCGGTCTCCAGGTCGCGAAGGCGCTGCACATCAGCGGCCTCCATGCCGCCGTACTTGGATTTCCAGACGTAGTACGTCGCATCGGAAATCCCTAGCTCACGACACACATCCTTGACTTGGCGGCCACCCTCGACCTGCTTCAGCGTGGCGACGATCTGGCTATCGGTGAACTTGCTCTTGCGCATTGGTGGTCTCCTTGATGGCTAGTGTGCCCGGAGACCTCTAGTTATGGCTGGATCAAGTTTACGGGGAGTCGACACAATGCCTGCTTCCGGCCAGAAGCAGCCGGTCACGGTAACGTCCTTTGCGGGGCTCCGTAAATCTGCCGGTAGGCGACATGCTGGCATAGCACCGACGCCCCCCCGATTTTGAGTAGCACCTCAGTTTGGAGTCCAATTCCCTAACTCGAGGAGATTGGACGTGAAGAAGCGTTTTTCTGAAGAACAGATCATCGGCTTCCTGCGCGAAGCTGATGCCGGTGTGGCGATCAAGGACCTGTGCCGGCGGCATGGCTTCAGCGAGGCTTCCTATTATCTGTGGCGCAGCAAGTTCGGCGGGATGAGCGTGCCCGATGCCAAGCGGCTCAAGGACCTTGAGTCCGAGAACGCGCGGCTGAAGAAGTTGCTGGCCGAGCAGCTGTTCGAGAACGACCTGATCAAGGATGCACTGCGAAAAAAGTGGTGAGCGCACCGGCGCGTCGCATGCTGGTGCGCGAGTGGATCGGGCGTGGTGCCAGCGAGCGTCGTGCGTTGGCAGTGATCGGCATGAGCGCCAGTGCGCTGCGATATTGCCCGCGCGAAGATCGCAACGTCGAACTGCGCGAACGCATCTGTGCGTTGGCGCATCGCCATCGCCGTTATGGTGTGGGGATGATCTATCTCAAATTACGACAGGAAGGACGCATCGTGAACTACAAGCGTGTGGAGCGGTTGTACCGCGAGCAGCAGCTGCAGGTCCGGCGCCGCAAGCGCAAAAAGGTGCTGATAGGAGAGCGTCAGCCGCTGCTGCGGCCATCGCAGGCCAATCAGGTGTGGTCGATGGATTTCGTGTTCGACCGCAGCGCCGAAGGCCGAGTGATCAAGTGTCTGGTGATCGTGGACGATGCAACCCACGAAGCGATCGCCATCGAGGTGGAGCGCGCAATCTCGGGCCATGGCGTGACACGCGTGCTGGATCGGCTGGCGCACAGTCGCGGCTTGCCACAGGTGATCCGCACAGATAACGGCAAGGAGTTTTGCGGCAAAGCGATGGTGGCCTGGGCACATGCGCGTGGCGTGCAGTTACGGCTGATCCAGCCTGGCAAGCCAAACCAGAACGCCTACGTCGAATCGTTCAATGGCCGGCTGCGCGACGAATGCCTCAACGAGCACTGGTTCCCAACCCTGCTGCATGCGCGTACCGAGATCGAACGCTGGCGACGCGAATACAACGAGGAGCGACCCAAGAAGGCCATTGGCGGCATGACGCCATCTGCGTATGCCCAACAGCTGGCCAACACCGATATCATCAACCCCGGACTCTAAACCCGGCCGCTACTCAGAGCGGGGGGACGTCGTTGCTGTGCGCTGTGATGAGCTGACCCAGGGCCAGGTTATGGCGCGCCTGGCGGACATGTACGACGAGTTGTACATCGACGAAGTCCAGGACCTCGCCGGCTACGACCTGGACCTGGTCGAGCGGCTGTTGAAGAGCGATATCGCCATCACCTTGGTAGGCGATACACGCCAGGCGACCTACGCGACCAACTACGCATCAAGGCACAGCCAGTATCGCGGGCCAAATCTGGCAGCCTTGTTCCAGGTTTGGGAGTCGGACGGCTTATGCCAGCTCGATCACCGCCTCATCAGCCTGCGCTGCGTTCAGGCCCTCTGCGATTTGGCCGATGCGCTCTATCCGCAGATGCCACGGACCAAGTCAAGCAACGGCGAGGTCACGGGGCACGATGGCATCTATCTCGTCGCTCCCGGGCAGGTCGCTGCGTATATGCAGGAATTTGCTCCAACCGTGCTTCGGTATGACCGGCGGCAGGCGTGCGACGGACTGCTTGCGGTGAACTTCGGCCAGTCCAAGGGCCGCACGTATAGCCGGGTCCTGATCTTCCCCAACGGGCCGTTGACGCAGTACCTGCGCACGGCAGATGCGTCACGCATCACCGCACCACCAAAATACTATGTGGCCTTCACCCGGGCGCGGCAAAGCATGGCGTTTGTCTATGCCGGCGCGTGCGCGCTGCCGGGTCATCAGCTCTACGCGCCTAGCAGCGCAAACGCATAAGCAGCGCTCACATTTTTCTCAACGGGCGTCGATAAGGGGCGCCGGCCCTGGATCTTCGAGGCCAGGCATGACCTGATCGACGCCGAATTGCCCTCTATTCTTGCATCCTACAAGGATATTTGTAGAATGGACGAATGAAAGATGAGTCCGCCGTCTCAGCGCTCGCCGCCCTCGCACACTCCGACCGCCTGGCCGCGTTCCGGATGCTCGTTCGCGCCGGTCCCAATGGCATGCCATCGGGCGAAATCGCCGAAGCGCTTGCGATTCCGCCAACGCGCATGAGCTTCCACCTTGCGACCCTGGAGCGCGCGAGCCTGCTGCGCTCCTGGCGCGACGGGCGGCGTGTCCTGTACGCCGCGAGCTACGAGGACATGCGCCAGCTTCTTGCGTTTCTCACAGAGGATTGCTGCTCCGGAAATCCGGAGATCTGCGGCTCTCTCTTCAATTCCATCACTCCTTGCACTGCGGAGACCTGCGCATGAGCCTGCCTCAGCCTTTCAATGTCGTGTTCCTGTGCACCGGCAATTCCGCCCGGTCAATCCTCGCCGAGAGCGTCCTCCGCAAGATCGGCGATGGCCGCTTCAATGCGTTCTCTGCCGGCAGCCATCCCAAGGGGGAGGTCCACCCGCTGGCGATCGAGACGCTGCGTCAGGCTGACTACCCAGTCGAGGGCCTGCGCTCCAAGGCATGGGACGAGTTCGCCGTGCCGGATGCCCCGCGTATGGATTTCGTGTTCACCGTCTGCGACCAGGCGGCCGGCGAGGCCTGCCCGTTGTGGCCAGGACAGCCGGTCACCGGGCACTGGGGCATAGAGGACCCTAGCCACGAAACGCGCGGGGACATGTGGCAGCGCGCCGCATTCCGGCAGGCGCTGATGTACATGGAGAACCGCATCAAGGCGTTCGTCGCGCTACCGATCCACACGCTGTCGCGAGCGACCTTGACGGCGCAGGTAGGCGAAATCGGCCAGTTCGAGGGCACCACGTCGCCTCGACCCGACGTGGCTTGAGGAAATCATCATGGCATTGACGATCTACCATAACCCTGCCTGCGGCACGTCCCGAAATACCCTGGAAATGATGCGCCAGTCCGGCGAAGATCCTGAGGTCATCGAGTACCTGCAGACGCCGCCGGCGCGCGAAAAGCTGATCGAGCTGATCGCCGCGATGGGCATCGCGCCTCGCGCTCTCTTGCGCCAGAAGGGAACGCCCTACGTGGAGCTGGGCTTGGACAATCCCGCGCTCACGGACGAGCAGCTGGTGGACGCGATGATGGCGTACCCCATCCTCATCAACCGTCCCATCGTCGTTTCCGACCGGGGCGTGGCGCTGTGCCGGCCATCGGAGAAGGTGCTTGCGCTGCTGGACAGCCCAGTCGCCTCCTTCACCAAGGAAGACGGCGAGACCGTGACGACAGGCGGAGCATCAACGTGATCGATCGCATTGCCATGGATCTACCGAGCATCGACCTGACGCAACTCACGCCGATCGACGTCGACGCACTGGCGGCGCCCGGCGATCCAAGACACCCGCCCCGCATCCTCATCCTCTACGGCTCGCTGCGGGAGCGCTCCTATTCGCGGTTGCTGGCCGAAGAAGCTGGAAGGCTGCTGCGCTGGTACGGCTGCGACGTGCGGATCTTCGATCCGCACGACTTGCCGCTGCCCGACGGGGCCGCTCCAGATCATCCGAAGGTGAGCGAGCTGCGCGAACTGGCCTATTGGTCGGAAGGCATGGTCTGGGTCAGCCCGGAGCGCCACGGCGCCATGACCGGGATCATGAAGGCGCAGATCGACTGGATACCTCTGGCCGATGGTGCCAAGCGCCCGACGCAAGGCAAGACCCTGGCGGTGATGCAGGTCTCCGGCGGCTCGCAAAGCTTCAACGCGGTGAACCAGCTGCGCGTGCTCGGCCGGTGGATGCGCATGGTCACGATCCCGAATCAATCGTCCGTGGCCAAGGCGTTCCAGGAATTCGATGAGGCGGGACGCATGAAGCCGTCGGCCTACTACCAGCGGGTCGCCGACGTCTGCGAGGAGCTGGTGAAATTCACGTGGCTCGTGCGTGGCCGCTCGGCGCACCTGACCGATCGCTATTCCGAGCGCGTCGAGAACGCCGAAGAACTGTCCAAGCGCGTGAATCAGCGCTCCATCTAACCCCTGCCGGAGCGCTGCATGCTTGCCCTCGCGATCTTCATCGTCACCCTTGTGTTCGTCAGCTGGCAGCCGCGCGGACTCGGCATAGGCTGGTCGGCAATGGCCGGCGCCGCGGTGGCTCTGGCCACCGGCGTTGTCGGGTGGAACGATGTTGGTACGGTCTGGGGGATCGTCTGGGATGCGACCTTCACCTTCGTCGCACTCATCATCATCTCGCTCATCCTGGACGCGGCCGGCTTCTTCGCATGGGCGGCCCTGCATGTGGCCCGCTGGGGCGGCGGCAATGGTCGAAAGCTCTTTCCGCTGATCGTCCTGCTGGGCGCATCGATCGCTGCAGTGTTCGCCAACGACGGCGCGGCCCTTCTGCTGACGCCGATCGTCCTGGCCATCCTGCTGCGCTTGAATTTCCCGCCCGCTGGAGCGCTGGCGTTTACTGTGGCCTGCGGCTTCATCGCTGACACGGCAAGCCTGCCGCTCGTGGTCTCCAATCTGGTCAACATCGTCACAGCGAACTTCTTTGACGTGTCGTTCGGGCGCTACGCAGCGGTCATGGTGCCGGTGAACCTGGTGTCGGTCGGAGCGACGCTGATTGTCCTGTGGCTTTGGTTTCGGCACGACATTCCCCGCGCCTATCCTGTCGAGGATCTCGAAGCGCCGCGCCAAGTGATCCGCGACACGGCGGTCTTCCGCGCCGCCTTGCCCCTTCTCGCATTGCTGCTCGTTGCGTACTTTGTGACCGGACCGCTAGGCGTGCCCATCGCCTTGGTGACGGGTGCGGCCGCGCTGGTGTTGATGGCGATTGCGGGCCGCTGGGCGACAGGCGGCCGTGGCGCTACCATGGCCTTGACCAAGATCTTGCGCGGCGCGCCCTGGCAGATCGTGCTGTTCTCGGTTGGCATGTATCTGGTGGTCTACGGCCTGGGCAATGCCTGGCTGACCGGCGCGGCGAGCGCTGTCCTGGAGTGGCTGGCGGCGCAGGGGACCTTCGTGGCCACGGTGGGCACTGGCTTCGCGGTGGCCGCGCTTGCCTCGGTCATGAACAACATGCCCGCAACGCTGGTCGGCGCGCTTGCCATCGACGGGGCGCACGTTCCTACCGCCACCCGTGAACTGATGATCTATGCCAACGTCGTGGGCAACGATCTTGGCCCCAAGCTAACCCCGATCGGCTCGCTCGCGACCCTTCTGTGGCTGCACGTTCTTGCCGGCAAGGGTCAGCGGATCACGTGGGGCCAGTACATGAAGGTGGGGCTCATCCTCACGCCCCCCGTCCTGTTGGCCACGCTCATCGCGCTCTGGATCTGGCTGCCGCTCGCGGGTTGACGACGCTGGCATATAGCGCGGCGATCATCTTTTCCCTCAAATGGTGCCCCATAGGCGGCGGTCCCGATGGTTGAATCAAAGCATGTCTGATGGATGTCGAACTGGTCCGCCAGCATTGGAACGATAGCAGCGTGCAACAGGTCCAGGTCGACCGAGGTATGGTGGCAGCAGGCGCACGGACATGCGCTTTGGAAAGGATCAGCAGATCGTCTACGCATGTAAAATTGGTGTGCAGTCGTAAAGCTCACCCCACGGAGACCGGCATGTCCCTGTCACACACCGATGAGTTCTTGCGTGCCGCAACAGATGCACGGATCCGCATTACCGCGGTATCACCCGGCAAAGCGAAGCAGCTAGTGGCTGACGGCGCCGTGCTGCTTGACGTGCGGGAATGGGATGAGTACGAGGCCGGGCACATCGAGGACGCCCAGATCTGCAGCCGTGACCACTTAAAAGATGCGGTTTCTCTCCTTTCACCGGACAAGCCCAGTCCGATCATCTGCTACTGCGGCGGCGGTAACCAAGGCGCACTGGCGGCCGACGCGCTCCAGCAACTGGGCTACGATCAGGTTCGCTCGATAGAGGGTGAACTGAGGCAGTACCGGAAAGCGAACCCGTAACTCATCTCCCAACGCCAATGGCCGATTTGGAGCACTACCTCGAAGCCGCCACCCGTGCGAACACGCACCGCAGTTACGCCTCTGCACTTCGGCATATCGAGGTTGAATGGGGCGGCCACCTACCGGCGACGCCGGACAGCGTCGCCCGCTACCTGGCCGACCACGCGGGCCAGTTGGCCACCAACACACTCCGACACCGGCTCGCAGCGCTGGCGGGTTGGCACCGCGAACACGGATTCGTGGATCCGACCCGGGCGCCGCTGGTACGCAAGGTGCTCAAGGGCATCCAGACCCTGCATCCGTCGGTGGAGAAGCAGGCAGAACCGCTGCAATTGACTCGATTGGCCCAGGTGGATGGTTGGCTCGCCGGTGCGATCACTGCGGCACAGGAGCGTGGCGATCACGCCGATGCATTACGCCGCCGGCGGGACCGCGCCTTGGTGCTTCTTGGATTCTGGCGCGGCTTCCGCGGGGACGAACTGATCCGCGTGCAGGTCGAGCACCTGCGCCTGGTTACGGGTGAAGGCATGACCTGTTTTCTCCCGCGCAGCAAGGGCGATAGGCGGGCGCAGGGCAATACGTATAAGGTGCCTGCGCTGTCGCGACTGTGCCCGGTGACCGCGACGTGGGAATGGATCGCCGCCGCCGGGCTGAGCGAGGGGCCGCTGTTCCGCGGCATCGACCGTTGGGGCCACATCGCGGACGAGGCGCTGCACCCCAACAGCCTGATCCCCCTGCTGCGTCGGTTGCTGACGTGCGCTGGCCTGCCGGATGCCCAAGAGTACAGCGGCCACTCGTTGCGCCGAGGTTTCGCCGGTTGGGCCAACGCCAATGGATGGGACGTGAAGGCATTGATGGAGTACGTCGGCTGGCGCGACGTGCATTCGGCGATGCGCTACATCGATGGAGGCGATCCATTCGCTCGCCAGCGCATCGAAGCCAGTCTGCCGGGAACGTCCGCGCTGCCAAGGCCTGCAACGACCTGAGGGTGCTGGATGGCATCGATCGAACGAACTGCATACCCGCAATTCAAACGAAATCCGGTCGTCCGCGAGCTGGTTGCGGCCTACACCCCAACCGACGCTGAGGTGGCCTTCGTTGCCGAGCACACCCGGCAGCCTGCGCACCGCCTGACGCTGACGATCCTGCTCAAGACTTTCCAACGGCTGGGGTACTTCCCTTTGCTGGACGAAGTGCCGCCGGCGGTGGTGCGTCACATCCGTGGCGCGTTGAAACTACGCGTGCAGGTCAAGCCAGTGAGTCTTGGCAACGCCTCGCGCTATCGCTACTACCGCCGCATCCGGCAATTCCTGCAGGTCCGGGCATACAGCGACGGCGGGTTGAAGATTACGGCACGCGCGGTATACGAGGCCGCCGCGGTGATGGATAACCCGGCGGATCTGATCAACGTGGCCATCGAACATCTCGTACGCGATCGCGTTGAGCTGCCGGCGTTCTCCACGCTGGATCGCCTGACTCGGCGCATTCGTACGCTGGTTAACGGGCGCTATTTCGCACAGATCGAGGCTCAATTAACCGTCGACGAAAAACAGCGCCTTGAAGCCCTCCTGCAGGTCGAAGAGGGACGCCAGAAGAGCCCACTACATGCGATCAAGCGCCTGCCCAAGCGCTCTTCGTTGCAGCATTTCCAGGAGTTGATCGACCATATCGGCGAACTGGGCGAGTTGGTCGGCAGCGAGTTGCATCTCGCGGGCATCCCTGAGATCAAGCGCAAGCACTTCGCCGCAGAGGCGCGAGCATTGGATGCTTCCGAGCTGCGTAAGTTTCGGCCTGCCAAGCGCTACGCCGTACAAGCGCTACGCCGTACTGGTGTGTTTGATCCATCGGGCCCGGGTCCAAACGCGCGACGACCTCGCGGAGATGTTCATCAAGCGCATGGGGAACATCCACAACCGGGGGCGTGAGGAACTGGAGCGGCTGAGGGCGCGCTATCGCGAGAAGACCGAAGCGATCGTGGCGACTATGTCGGATGTAGTCCGCGTCCTCGAGCATCATCCAGGCGACACGGAGGCAGGCCGCGAAATCCGCCGCCTGGTCAACGCCCACGGCGGCGTGCAGCCTTTGCAGGCTGACTGCAACGCCATTGCGGCGCATAGTGGCGACAACTACTTGCCGTTGCTTTGGCCATTCTACAAAAGTCATCGCGCTACCATCCTACGGATGGTGCGTATGCTGGACTTGGCCTCGACCACAGAGGACCGCTCGCTGATCGACGCGATCGAGCTGATCCTGACCCATGCTGGACTTGGCCTCGACCACAGAGGACCGCTCGCTGATCGACGCGATCGAGCTGATCCTGACCCAGGAACGGACCCGCGGCGATTGGTTGGACGAACCGGTCGACCTGGCGTTCACCACCCAACTCTGGCGCAAGACCATCGTCCATCGCACCGAACAGGGTGAAGAGCGCATCCACCGGCGCCTGTTCGAGGTCTGTGTGTTCTCGTCGCTGGCCAACGAACTGAAATCGGGCGACGTGGCTGTGCGCGGTTCGGAAACCTACGCCGACTACCGCGAACAGTTGCTGCCGTGGGAGCAGTGCGAGCCTATGTTGGAGGATTACTGCAAGCAGGTGGGGCTGCCGGCCACGGCCGTGGGCTTCGTCAACGCGTTGCAATCGCGCCTGATGCAGGTCGCCGAGCTGACCGATCAAGGCTATTTGGAGAATGGCCAAGTCGTCATCGGCGAGGATGGCATCCCGGTGCTCAAGCGCAGCAAGGCCAAGGAGATGAGCAGCGGGGCCCGCGCCCTGGAAACCGCCATCCTAGACCGCATGCCCGAACGCAGCGTCATCGAGATCCTGTGCGATGTGGCTCATTGGACGCGCTGGACCCGGCACTTCGGTCCTCTATCCGGTTCGGACACCAAAATCGAACAACCGACGGAGCGTTATGTCCTCACTGCCTTTACCTACGGATGCAACCTCGGACCGGCCCAGGCTGCCCGGCACCTGCGTGGTGCCGTCTCGGCGCACATGCTGTCGTTCGTCAACCGCCGGCACGTGGATGCCAACAAACTGGCGGCGGCCTGTCGGGACATCATCAACAGCTACGCCGGCCTGCAGCTCCCCAAATGCTGGGGCGATGGCAAGAGCGCGGCCGCCGACGGCACCAAGTACGACCTCTACGACCAGAATCTTCTCGCCTCGTACCACATCCGCTATGGTGGCTACGGCGGCATTGCCTATCATCACGTGTCCGATACGTACGTCGCGCTGTTTAGTCACTTCATTCCGTGCGGTGTCTGGGAAGCGGTCTACATCATTGATGGCCTGCTGAAGAACACCTCCGACATCCAGCCGGACACCGTCCACGCCGACACGCAGGGACAGTCGCTGCCGGTCTTCGGCCTTTCGCATCTTTTAGGCATCCAACTGATGCCGCGCATCCGCAACTGGCGCGAATACAAGTTCTTCCGCCCCGACGGGGACATTCGCTACGAACACATCGACGCGCTGTTCCGGGACACTGTCGACTGGGATCTGATCGAGACCCACTGGAAAGACCTGATGCAGGTCGTGCTCTCGATCAAGACCGGCAAGATCGCGGCCTCGACGCTGCTACGTAAGCTGGGCAACTACAGCCGCAAGAACCGGCTGTACCAGGCCTTCAAGGCGCTCGGCTCGGCCGTGCGCACGTTGTTCCTGCTGCAGTACATCTCCAACCGCGAGCTGCGCGAGCAGATCACCGCTTCGACCAACAAGGTGGAGGCCTACAACGGCTTCGCGAAGTACTTCTTCTTCGGCGGGGAAGGGGTGATTGCCGACAATGACCCCGTTGAGCAGGAGAAGGCCGTCAAATACAACGACCTGGTCTCGAATGCCGTCATCTTCTACAACGTGGTTGAACAGCCCCGGATCATGAAGGCCCTGATGCGGCAGGGGTGGAAGATCACCCGGGAGGACGTGGCTTTCCTCAGCCCGTATGTGACCAGTCATGTGAAGCGGTTCGGGGACTACCTAATTGACGTGGAGGCAATCCCAGAACCGTACGAGATTGAACTGGCGTTGGTAGCGTAGCTTTGTTGCGCAAAAAAATCAGCTAACTCACTGATGCAACGAACTAAATCTAATCTTGTGAGCCATTTTTACACGTATGTCGGCTGAACCCCTTCTTCGGCATCGGCGGCGGTTTCCTGATCGTGCCGGGCTTGATGACCGCCACCGGGATGCCAATGTTGGCCGCGGTAGGCGGCTCGCTGGTGGCGGTGTCTGCCTTCGGTCTGACCACCGCGGTGAACTACGCGTACTCCGGGTTGGTGAACTGGCCACTGGCTGCCGCGTTCATCGTTGCCGGCAGCGTAGGTGGCATGGCGGGAGCACATGCTGCAGCGGCGCTAGCCGGGCATCGGGGATTGCTCAATAGCGCATTTGCATGCCTGATCTTCCTCACTGCGGGCTACATGTTGTGGCGGGTGATCTGACCGGTTGTCGTCTCATCTGACAGCCCCACGCAGCTCCACCATCGGTTCGAGAGCGGCCACCGACGATCTGCCCCGCCCTCGCCAATTGCACGGGGATTTGCTTGGATAAGACATGCAGCAGGACGGTTGGGCAATGCACGTGCTTGCCGCTGCACAGCGCCGCCCGCCTCAGCCGGCGATGGTGAATACCGAGCCCGAGTCCACGCGCACGCCGGCGCCGTTGATGAAACTGGCGCGCTCCGAGCACAGGAATGCGACGACGGACGCCACTTCCTCTGGCCGGCCGCGCCGCTTCAGCACCATGCCCGGGCGTTCTTCATCCAGGAACGAGGCGATGGCTTCTTCGACACTGGTTCCGTTTTCTTGCGCGCGCTTTTGCATCATCTTGTCGGTCATCGGTGTTGCGATGAAGGCAGGCGACACCGTGTTGACCAGCACATTGTCGGCGCCATAGGCCTTTGACAGCCCCTTGGCCAGGCTCAGGATGCCGGCCTTGGACGCGCAGTAGGCCAACTCATCCACGTACGGCTGCACTGCATCTTCGGACGCGAACAACACAATTCGCCCCCACTGCTTGCGACGCATGGCAGGAATGGCCTGGCGGCACATGCGCACCGCGCCCATCAGGTTGATGTCCAGCGTTTCGAGCCAGCCGGCATCGCTGACCTCCAGGAAATCGCCGGTGGCGCCGGTCACGCCGGCGGCGTTGACGTAGATATCCGGTTCCCCCAGTTGCGCGCGCACCTGGGTCCAGATGTGGGCGACATCCTGTTCCTGCGTCACATCGCCTTCGACGGCGATGATCTCGCCCAGGCCGGACAGCTCGGCCACTGCCTGGTCGAGCGTGCCATTGGGAAGATCGGTGATCGCCACGCGCACGCCGGCTTCGAGCAGCTGGCGCGCAGTCTCCTTGCCCATGCCGGAGTCGCCGCCGCTGATGAGGGCGATCCGCTGTTTGATTCCGAGATCCATGTTGAGCTCCTGGTCGTTGAATACGTGATGGCGCAGTGCTGGCGCAGCTACCGCTAGCGCGCAAGGAAACGTTCTGCGGTGCGCAGCGCGAGTGCCATCTGGGTCAGTGCCGGATTGGCTGCCAGTGCGCTGGGAAACACCGAGTTGTCGCAGATGTAGAGGTTCGGCACGTCGAAGGTGCGGCCATCGGGATCGACCACGGCCTGTGCAGGATCAGTCCCCATGCGGCAGGTCCCGAGCGTGTGGGCCGAGCGCGCAGCCGCAAAGATGTTGCGGGCGCCAGCGGCTTGCCAGATCGATCCAAGCACTGCGCGCGCATGGGCGTCGATGGCCTGCTCATTGGGGCCGTAACTGAAATCGATGCGCGCCTTGCGCTGCCCGAAGGCGTCCCGTTCGTCGGACAAGGTCAGGCGATTGGCGTCCTGCGGCAGGCATTCGCCATTGATGCCGATACCGGCCAGGCGGTTGTAGCGCCGCAGCGTGGCGACCAGGTCCCTGCCCCACAGGCCGGCACCACGCGCCAGCGTGTTCGCCAGCGTGATCGGCTGCACGCCCAGGCTCTGCACCAGATAGCCGCCAATGAAGTTGGCGTCGGCCGGGCGCAGCATGTCTTCGCTAATGAGCGAAGACGGGTAGCCGCGATTCATGCGCATGTCTGTGTCGAACTCGCCCCACACCTGGGTTGCCACATGCGCCATGAAATTGCGGCCCACCTGCCCGCTGGAGTTGGCCAGCGCCAGGTTGAGCAACAAGCGCGGTGTCTCCACACCCCCTGCGCACAGGAAGACGGTGCTGCAGCGCTGGCGATACTCCTGCCCATGCTGGCGGTAGATCACCGCGGTCACCGCGCCGCGGCCGTCGCGTTCAAGATCGACCACCCGGCTGTCAGTGCGCAATTGCGCACCATGCGCCCTGGCCAGCGGGAGCCATGTGGTGTCCACGCTCACCTTGGCGGCGTTGCTGCAGCCCTGGTGACAGGCACCACAGTTGTTGCACGCCGCACGTTGGCCCCAATGCGCCTGCTGATGCGGCCTGGTGACCAACGCGGCGGGTGCATCGGTGGTCCGGATGCCAAGCGCGCCGCAACCGTGCGCCATGGCCGTGGCCGACGCATTGCGTTGTGGTGGCCGATACACATAGCTGCGCTCGGGGTCCCACGGGTAGTGCACGGGACCGGAGACCCCGATGAAGGTTTCCACGCGACGAACGTAAGCGACCAACTCATGGTGCGGGATCGGCCAATCGGCGCCCTGCCCGGTCTGGGTCAGAAGGCTGAAATCGCGCTTGTCCGGCCGCGGGCAGAACGCGCCCCAATGCAACGTCGAACCGCCCAGTCCGCAGCCCGAATTGTTCGGCCCGAACGCAGTGGGCGTTTGCCCACCGCTCAGACGCTCCTCCATCCAATAGATGCCGGTGGTCAACTCATCGGGAATATGCGAATCCGGCGTAAATGCCGCGCCGGCTTCCAGCACGACAACCGAGACGCCGGCTTGCGCAAGCCGCGCCGCAAGCGGGCCGCCCCCCGCTCCGCTGCCGACCACCACCACATCGACGCTGTCCTGGCCACCCGCGTTGCTCATTGGGCAGTCTCGGGCGCACGCAATTGCCAGTGCTCATCCCGGCCCGCTGCCGTCTCTACATAGCCGACGGGGCCACTGCCCGTGTCGTTGCCGACCGCAAAACCGTCGTAGCCCAGCGCAGCCATGGTGGCGGGAAGGCTGGTCCAGGTGCGCACCACATCCGCACGTACATCCTCGAACCAATGCGCGAATTGCCCCGCATCCAGGCCGTGCGCAGAGGTATTGCCCACCACCGAGTGCGCGATCTCCTGCAGCCAGCGGTCCTGGTCCTTGGCCGACTGTTCGGCAAAGCCGCCGGCCAATGCATCGAGTGCATCCAGGCCAAGCGCGATCGCCAGGCGATCGTCTGGCAAGTCTGCGTACCGCCAGCCATCTCCCGTGCCTTCTGCAAGCTGCAGGTCGATGCGCCGCGCAATCTGCGCCGCATCGCCCGCGCCATCCAGCACGCGTGCAGCCACGGCGGCGAGCACGTTCAACTGCCGCGGGTTCAACACGCCCTCGCCCGAGGCCGGCGGCCCCGCGTGCCGCGCGAGCAAGGTCTTGCGCATGCGCGGCGCAACGCGCTCGGAGTTCAGCAAGGCAATGAAGTCCTCAGGCAGGCAGTTCTCAATGCAGCGGTCTACATGCGCTGCGATCAACCGCGCCAGTTCCTGCGGCTGTTCATAGGGAATCAGATGCGCGGCGTCGGCCACGATGGCGAACTGCGCATGCGCATAGTGCGGCGCATTCAGGCGCCGCTGCGCAGCCTCACCTAGATCACCATCCTGGCTGCCCGCGACAATCAGTGCCGGCACGCCGATGCATCCGGTCTGCGCCGTGCAGTCTTCGCGACTGCCGTGTGTGAGCCATGCCATCCATGCACTGGGTGCGGTGCGCAGAACGTCGTTGATCGCAGCGTCCCTGATTTCATCAGGCAGCGGGCAGGCGCAGTTGGCATCCACGAACTGCGCTGCCTCCACGCGCGCAGGCTGCCCTGTTTCGAACCAGGCAAGCATGGTGCGCCGTCGCGGTTCCTGCATCGGTTCGGGGGCTGGCGGTGACGCGGCAACCAGCACCACGCCAGCCAGCCCGGCAAGGCCCGCCACACCGTCGCGTGCCCGGGCCGCCGTCAAGGTAGCGATCTTTCCGCCCATGCTATGCCCCACTGCAAACCAGCATGCTGGTTGCCGCCTGATGACTTCAGCGCTAAACCAGTCAACAAGCGCGTTCGTGTCGAAGTGGTCCAGCGCAGGTGCATCGCCGAATCCTGGGATGTCCAGGGCAATACAGTCGAAGCGGCTACCCAACTGCGCGATGACATGGCTCCACTCCTGTCGGCTGGCGCCGAGCGCATGCAGGAAGAACAGCGTTGGCTTGGCCATGTCGCACCTTGTGAGTCGGTTCGGCATGGTGGCGTACGCTTCGTCCACGCCCCGTGCAGATGAGGTCGACAGCCGGTCAGCAGGTGTCAGGCGCTGGGCCGCGACATGCCGTGGTTCGACTGCGGCGATGCCGCGGATGCTCTTCAAGTCGCTGGTCTTGCCAGGCCGTAGCCCTGCAGTCGTTGAAGCGAAGACACGTTTTAGCTAAAGCGCATCTGCTTGGCGAATCGAAGACATGCGGCATGGCCATGACATCTTGCAAAGACGGCCCAAAGCGTTGCGTTACCGACTACGCAGGCACGCAGGTCGAGGCTTCCAGCTGCTTCAAAAAATCCGAGAATCCGCCAATTGCCCGTGCCTGCCTGCGGGCACTGGTCCACACCACCGAGCGTGGCGACCAGGCGATTGACGCGTTGATCGCCTGCAGCGCGTGGACCAGCGCAACGTCTTCGCTGCAGGTCAACGCAGAGAACCCACCGCATTGTTGATAGAGGGCGGTGCTCACACCGAGGTTGGCGCCGTGAATGCGGCCATGACCTTGCCCAGTTGCCTGGGTCTGTTCGAACCTGCAACGCACTTCATCGGAATAGTCCAGCCAGTCCTCCACCTGCACGACACCGCAGAACACGTCCGCGTCGGCCCTGCGCTGTTCCACCAGCCAATCGGCCGGGACGCGCGAATCAGCGTCGGTCACGGCCAGCCAATCGGCGCCCAGTGCAATGGCCTTTGAGGCCGCGGCGGCCCGTGCGATGCCGACGCCGCCGGGCACGGGTACGTCGATCACGTGCGCGCCCAACGCCAGTGCCAGCTCTGCTGTTGCATCCGTGCAACGGTCCACCGCGACGATCACCTCCACAGCCTCGTGCAGTTCGGGGTGCGATGCGGCGAGAAACACCGATGCAAGGCAGGCGGCCATGCACTCGGCCTCGTTATGTGCCGGAATGATGACGGCGATCATCGCAAGCCTTCGTGCTGTGCTACCGACAATGGCTGCGCGGTCCACGCTTCCAGCAGAAAATCGCTGTCTTCATAGCGATAACTCAGCGGCAAGGTGAGCCGTCGGGCAATACAGGCATGGACCGCGATGCCATCTTGCTGTGCCTGTTCGAAAGGATGCTTCCAGTGGCAGGCCACCAGCAGTCCCTCCGGCGTAAGCGCCTGCTGCAGACGCTCGATCAGCTCGTCGAGTTCGGAGGCGGCGAGGTAGTAGCCGATCTCGCTCAGCACGATCAGATCGAAACTTCCCACCGGCCAGTGCTGCGGATGGCAAGCCTGCACGATTTCGACATTGCTGCGCTCCCCCACGCGTTGCTTGGCGTGGTGTACCGCGGCGGCGGAGATATCGGTTGCCAGCAAGCGCTCGCAGCGGGCAGCGAGCCCACAGGTTGCTTCGCCGTTGGAACACCCCAGCTCCCATCCCCGTGCAAATCCCTGCCGAGGCAAGGTTGCCAGCAGGATGTCGCGTTTGCGTTTTTCGTACCAACGTGTCCCATAGCCGAAGGGATCTTGCTGCTGGTAGATGCTGTCGAAATAATCGGCGTTGGCCTGGGCGTTCATGGGAGATAGACCTCGAAGTCGCGCCGAAACCTCGCCAGCGCCCAGTCGGGAAGGATGGGGTTGCGCAGCGCAGGCGTGACGTGACCGGTCTGCGTCTTGAACGCGGACATCGCCTGCAGCTTTGCAACGTGAGCATCGGCAGAAAGCACCAGACGCGTGGCCGATGCCAGCATCTGACTGTGGTCGGGGTCGTCCCAATGCCATGCCCATATCGGAAACTGGATCAACCGCGCTCCGCATCGTGCAACTGCGGCACTCGCTGCATCTGCGCAGGCTTCGTGATCGGGGTGGCCATCGCGCGCATACGTCACCAGCACCACGTCGCGTGGTTGCAGCAGGTCGGCCAGCCGTGTACCAAGTGCGTCAATTCCGGCACGTACCTGGCCATCTCCCGCATCCAGCCTGACGATGCTGGAGGGATCGATACCCAGGCACGCCAGCGCGTCACGCAACTCCTCACGACGCGCAGCTGCCAGCCGCGCGGGCGGCCATGCGTCGTCCTGCGGATAGGCGGCTTCGCCATCGGTCACGGAGATGATCAGGACCTGCCTTCCCGATGCGATCGCCATCGCAAGCAGCCCGCCACACCCCAGCACCTCGTCATCCGGATGCGGGGAAACCACCACGACACGTGTGGCGGTGCCCAGTAGCTGGTCGAGGCTGCTGGTGAGCAGCGCATTCAACTGGCTCGATGCACGCCAGCGCTGTTCGCTGATGCCTTGCCCTGCGATCTGCTCGCCCCTCACAGCCGCCATGGGTTGACCTCGCGTGCATGCAGTTGTTCCCCCAGCCACTGCTCGTCTTTTTCCCCGTGGGATTGGCGGATGAAGGCAGCCAGGTCGGCGCACCGTTGCGCGTGCGCGGCATCGCAGCACAGCGAGGCAGGCCCCAGGGCCAAGGCGGCGCGTTCGATCACGTCCCGGCTGACGCGGTCCATCACGCTACGTAACCGAATGACAGGCAGTTGATGGCTTTGGGTTGGAGCGTCGTCGATCGTTTTGGCCAGGTCCTGCAGCATCAGCCGTGCACCCGTCAGCCGTTCGTCGATGGCGCCCAGGTGTGCTGCGGCAAAAGGATTGTTTGCCACTCGTGGCGAGCGGCGGACATGCTCGGCAATGGCTGCGGCGGCGCCATACCAGCAGGCCGCGATGCCCGCCCCGCCATGCCAAAAACCCGGCCGCTGCAAATAGAATTCCGGCGCACCCAGCAAACGTGCCGGCGCATTCGCGAAATGGACGTTGCCAGTTGGAATGCCGAGCATGCCTGGTCCGTGCCATTGACTTGCATCAAGCTCGAAGCATCCTTGCCTCAGCGTCACCGCGGCAAGCGGCTGCCGATCGCCGTTTCGGACGGTCACCAAGGCGTGCGTCACAACGTCCAGCTCCGCGCTGCACCACGGCTTGATACCGGACACCGTGCTTGAGCTCGCTTCGTACGCCACGGTGTCATGCGGCCCGCCCGCTGCCCACACAGCCCACACCGCTCCATTGGAAGCTAATGGCTGGCCGGCCTCGGAAAAAATCGACACCGCGTCGTAATGCGCTTCCAGCACCTTGGCAAGCGGCAAGCTCGCAGCCCCCAGCTTGCTCAGCGCCTGCCATCGCGCGTACGTGCGTCCTGCGCCAGGATTGGGAAGTTGCGGCGTCAGTCGCAGGTACTCACGCACGCGTTGCGCGAGCGCTGGATTTGGCGATAGCGAAGGTGTACCCGGCAGATCGTCGCGGGCGAGTGCTGATTGATACATACGCCAATCTAGGCGATGGCTCGTCAAACTCAAGTGAGCCAACGGCCAAGTGCCTCACCGCGACGGCAGCTGGATAAAGAGCAATGCTTTGCCGCTTGACGATGGGCGCAAGTCGTCGATGCAAGCCTGGCTTCGCCAATCAACACCGATCGCAATGCCACGCGTAAGAAACGTCACGCCGTGCGTGCGTTCGTGCAAGGGGAGCGAACAGAGTTTTGGTCAAGCGTTGTAACCGGACTCAGCCGATGCGAAGAATCAGTCGTGCTACCGAATGTCACTTCAAGCCGGAAAGAATCGACGGCTCGACCGCTCAGCAGAACAGGCGTGCATCAGCCTCAGTTGGAATCGTCGGGCGCTAGCCGCTGCGCAACGTCGCTCGCGATTCAGTCTGCAACGCGCACTGCCATGAACTGTCCGTTGCCAACCGGCACCTCGCTGCATCGGAAGGACATGTCGGCACGGACAGCCTGCATGAAATCTGCCATCTCCGTCGCGTGCGAGGTGGCGTTGTCCACCACCATCAGGCCGGTGCCGCGCTTGAGCACGCGGCGCAGCTGCGGCCACCACCGTGCATAGGCGCTGCGGTCCGAGTCCAAAAACAGCAGATCGACGCTGCCATCGTCGGCGGTCTCCAACCACGTGCCTGCATCGCCCAGCACCTGCGTGATGTGCGCCTGTAGTCCGGCACGCACGAAGTTCGCCGCCGCCAGGGCGGCCTTGTCTTCGGCATGTTCCAGCGTGATGACGTGTCCACCGACGGCGATGACAGCTTCGGCCAGCCACAGCGTGGAGTAGCCATTGGAAGTACCCACCTCTAGCACCTGCCGTGCCCGCGTCGCGTGTACCAGCAGGGCGAGCAGTTCGCCGGTTTCGGGGGTGATATTCAGCATGCGTTTGCCACGTGCGGTTTCTACCGCATCGTTGTTGGCCCCAAAGCGCGACAGCTCCTCTTTCAGATCCTGCAACGTGCTCATGCCTTGAGTGCCTGTTGATTGCTGCAATGTGGGCAATGACCCTGGCATCGCCCTTCAGTACCTGGTGTGCTGCGCCGTGATGCGAGCGAATCGGATGCTCGATGCGCCTGCCTGATACAGCGTGCTCGCTATTTGCCATTCGCCATTCGCCATTCGCTCTTCGCCGAAAAGAACGCTCTACGTCGCTTTCGATATCGCTTGCATCAAGATGACTGCAGCCATGGCGGACACAAATCGGTCGCAGGAACCTCCCTGATGGGCGCCCTAGCGATGGGGTAGACCGTTCACCCGCGCCTGGTCATACATCAGCTGTCGGCGGCATGGCCCCCTCCCAGAACTCCAGCAACCGGGACACAGGCTCCGGCTTATTTCCCGCAGACCACAGCGCAAGGCGTGTGCGCGACCAGCGTTGTGCGCTGAGCTCGACGATTGACCCGGGAAGCACCTTGCGGCACGCCATCTGCCAGTCGGGAAAGTAACGCTCGACGATGGAGCCGTTGTAGACCTCTGCGATCACGTGATGGCGCGCAGACTGCTTGATGCGATCGTAGGTATGCTGCACCCCGGCAGGTGGGCCCTCGAAATACTGAAAAAATCGAGCGCCGTCGTAGAGCAGGACGCCGGTGATGGCGGCCAGCGCGTTGTGTGCACTGGAAGAGACAAGCAGCCGGTCGACCTCCCCCATCGACATGGGACGACGCACCTCGCTCACGTAAGCGATGGCCTGCAACGGTGGATTTGCCAAGAACTCATCCCGATAGGTGATCTGCTCCAACGTCCATTTCTGCAGAGTCGTCAGCGCCGGCTCCTCCTGAGATCGCTGCGAGCGCAGTATCAGGGTGTGATGCACCAATTAGCAATGCAGGCATTACAATTTACTTATACAGAGCGGCAACGCGCGTTCATGGTCAGCACGCTCAAGCCGCCTCGGCGCGGCGGTGCCATGCTGGCAGGTCAGTCGATCCGCTGCCCGGTGAGCGAAGACGCTGACGCGTCGCAGTGGCTGGCCGAAGACGTGGTTCGGGATCTCATCTAAAGGACGTCGATCAATGCGCGCATCGCTCCAAAGCCACCCGCAACCTCAATCGTGCCAGGCGAGGACTGCCGGCAAGCATGACCTTCATCGCGCCCCTTTACTGTCTCTGGCAGTGCTCGCCGTCATGTCGCTTGGAGGATGCGCCACCACGCCCCCGGCGACGGGTCATCTCATTGAAGGCCCTGTGCGCCTAGGCGAGATGGCAGCGGTCGATGGTCCCAGGGTACGGCCCGACCGAGTCGTCGAAGACAGCCGTTGCCCTACTGATGTTCAATGCATCGTGGAAGGCCGACTGATCGTACGTGCGACGGTGCTGGGTGGTGGCTGGTCCAGACAGGTTGACCTTACGTTAGGCATTCCGGTGCCTATTGCCGATGGCATGTTGACGCTGGTGGAGGCCACGCCCGTGCCCATCGCCCCGCAAACCGCCGACCGCTCTGCGGCGCGCTTCACCTTTACATTTCAAGGCGGTCGCTAGCCAAGCATGTCCTCAGGCTAACGATCCGCCTCTTGCATCAGCCGCCACGTCCCGCTGGCTCGAAGTTGTCCGCCCTCCCTTCGCTAAATAGCTCATCGCAGCCGAATGCACTGGATTGCCGCTGCAAAGCCCAATCAGCTAGTCGGACTCGATAAGATCCCGCAACCATTACCGCAGCGATTGAAAGGTGTCTCGGAGGTGGTCGACAAATGCCGGCGGATTTTCCATCGCAGCAAAATGCCCGCCCCGCTCTGCCTCTGCAAAAAAGCGCAGATCTGCGAAGCGTCGTTCTGCCCAGCGCCGCGAAATGCGTACTTGTTCTCCGGGAAACATGCTGATCCCGGTTGGCGTGGGCATCGGGTGCATGGGCATCGCAGTCCCAGCTTCCTGCGCAGCTTCCCAGTAAAAACGCAACGAGCTGGGCCCGGCATTGGGGAGCCAGTACAGCATGATGTCGTCGATGAGATGGTCCAGCGCGATCACGTTTTCCGGTTCGCCGCCGCTTTGGGAAACATCCTGGAAGAGCGCATAGATCCATGCGGCAATGCCGGCTGGAGAATCAGCCAGGCTAAACCCCACCGACTGCGGTCGTGTGCTTTGCAGGTGCATGTAGCCTGAAAATTCTCTCTGATAGCGCTTGGCATCGTCGAGCATCCGCTGCTCTGCTGGCGTGGCGTTGGCAATTTCTTCGGCGCTCGGGTCGAACATCACCATGTTCAGATGGATGCCCACCAAGCCGGGCGGCTGCATGAACCCAAGCGCGGTCGTGATCGCGCTGCCCCAATCGCCGCCCTGGGCGGTCCAGCGTTCGCCATAACCCAGCCGGCGCATCAGTTCGACCCATGCCGCAGCCGTTCGCCCCACTCCCCAGCCGCGGAAGGTGGGTTTCCCAGAGAAACCAAAGCCGGGCAACGATGGGATCACCAGATGAAACGCATCCGACGCCTTCCCGCCGTAGGCCACCGGGTCAGTCAGTGGGCCGATCACGTCGCGAAATTCCAGAATCGATCCCGGCCATCCATGCGTCAACAGCAATGGAAGCGCGCCCGGCTCCGGTGAACGCACATGCAGGAAATGGATATCCAGTCCGTCAATGGCCGTGCGACTGCTATTCCAGCCATTGAGCAACCGCTCGGTGGCGCGCCAGTCGTAGCCCGTCCGCCAGCGCTCGACCAGGCGTCGAATGCGCGCCGATTGTGGGCCCTGGCTGTGATCACGCACGGTTTCCGGACTGGGCCAACGCGTGTGCCCAAGACGTTGGTTGAGATCATCCAGCTCAGCCTGCGCGATGTTGATCCGAAACGGTGTCATGCCGTCAGTCATCTCAAGCCTCCGGTGCGTAGGTGTTCGCCAAGGTCTGGCGAGCTGACTGCCACGCGCGCGCGCCGTAGCGATCATTATCCAGATGGATCAACTTGCCGCGTCCACTCATCATGTCGCGCAGGTATTGCATGCCTTGCCAGGGTGGGAACGGGTCATCGCTGGTCGGCGTCAATGCGCGCACGACGCGGATGATGGCCGACATCGTGCCGATTCCGCCTGGCCTGAGGGTGCGATATCGCTCGCCCGTGAGCTCGGTGAGCAGGTGTGCGATGTCGTTGGGCGAAATGCTGTTGCCGGCAATCCGCAGATCGCGTGGAGCATTGGGATCCAGCGCCGCCGCTGCCGTGTAGCGGGCGACATCGTCTTTGGCAGTGAAATCGAGTTTCTGGTCTGCGTCGCCAAAATGCAGGACCCGGCGGCCCGGTACAACCAGGCGCGCACTGCCCTCAAGCAATTCCAGAAAGCCGCCACACAGAATCGATGTGGCCGAAATGGGCGTGGCGTTCAGTTGCTCTCTGAAGCGGCGCCGCAGGTCCAGATTGCGATTGTCGCCTGGCCGCGTCTTCGTGTAGTCCAGCGAGAAATCGGACGGAACAAAACGCGGGACGCCCGCAGAAACCGCTGCATGCAACAGGTTTCCCTGTTGACCCAACATGACCTCTTCCAAGCCGTTCAGTGCGCAAACCACACAGTCCGCGCCCATGAGCGCCTCGCGTAACCGCTCGGCGTCGTCGAGCTCAACATGTCGAACCTGGATGCCCTGCCCCTCCAACGACGCGACGCGGCTCTTCCCTGCCCCGTGCCGCACCAGTGCAACCACGGCCGCGCCCTGATCTTTCAGGGCCACCGCGATCCGGTAACCGAGATCGCCGGTGGCTCCAGCAACAACGACCTGCGAACTCGTCTGTGTGTTCACCACGTGCTTCTCGCTTGAGTCTTCGGGTGCCGAAAGCGGCGGGCAGCCAACGCACCAGGGGGCAGCAGCGCCCTGTTACATCGGCTCTCATGCATCGTGCTGGCGGGAAAGACCATGCCGCGAACAACTGAACGATATCGTTCAGTTGTTGAAAGCACAAGTGGCGTGTAACGTTTCGTCGATGAAGGCGGTCAAGCAAAAATCCAAAGGCGGCAGGCCGCCACCCGATAAAGCCGGCGATGTCGATCGGCGGCTTCTGGATGCGGCACTACAGCTCTTCCTGGAACGCGGCTTCGAGCACACTTCATGCGACGACATCGCGCGACTGGCAGGTGCCGGCAAGGCCAGCCTGTACGCGCGCTATGCCAACAAGGACGCCATTTTCGAGGCAGTGATTCGCCGTGATGTGCAGACACAGCCCCTGCCAGCCGCCCCCAGCGCCCCGCTGGATCTTGAGGGGCGGCTGAGGCTCGCAGGTCGAGGAATACTTGCGCACGCGTTGCAGCCGCAGACCGTGGCGATGATGCGCTTGGTCGTCGGCACCTCCATCCGGGCGCCGGAGCTTGCTGCGGAGGTCAACCGCATCGGCTGGGAAGGCGGGCTGCAACGTGTGCGCATGGCGATCCTCGATGGCCCGGATCAACCCGCCGATCCCTCTGCGTTGGCAGGCCACTTCGTCGATCTGGTGTTTGCGCCGCATCAACTTCGTGCGCTGCTGGGAGAACACCCGGCACGCCTGATCGACTCCGCAGCAGAGCGCGTGGAGTGGGCGCTGGGACTGCTCAGCGCTGCAGGCCAGCTAAAGACGAAACGTCCGCGCTGAGACGCGCTCAGCGCCCGCAAACAGGCTCGGGGCTTTGGAGCGCCTGCCGGTCGATTGCTGGCGCCGTCAGGTCGGCACGAACGCTATCGCGATTACTGCCGCCCTCTTCTCACGATCGACCGATGCCGCATGCAGTCGCCCGGCATGATCATGTGGAGGGCTCCGCCGGGTTTGCGGCTGCACTCCTGCGGGCAGCCACATACGCCATCACCCAGGTAAAAAAGATCGGGGTGAACACGACACCAAGCGTACTGGCCGCCAGCATGCCGCCGATCACGCCGGTGCCCAACGCATTCTGGCTCGCTGCACCCGCACCGCGTGCGATCACCAGCGGAATCACGCCGAGAATGAAGGCCAGCGACGTCATCACGATCGGGCGAAAGCGCAGCCTAGCCGCCTGCATTGCAGCGTCCGGCACGCGCGCGCCCTGCGCATGCAGTTCCTTGGCGAATTCCACGATCAAAATCGCATTCTTGGCGGCCAGGCCGATGATGGTGATCAGGCCGACCTTGAAGTACACATCGTTGGAAAGGCCGGCCACCCACACCGCGGCGGTTGCGCCAATCGCGCCGATCGGCACGATCAGCATCACCGAAAACGGAATCGCCCAACTCTCGTACAGCGCGACCAGCAGCAGAAACACCACCAGCAAGGCCAGGCCGAGCAGCAGTGGCGCCTGTGTGCCGGCAGCTTTTTCTTGATACGACAGCGCGGACCATTCGTAGCCAATGCCCTGGGGAAGTGCAGTCGCCAGGCGTTCCATTTCCGCCAGCGCGTCGCCCGAGCTGATGCCGGGCGCAGCCTCGCCGGTGAGATTGACCGATGCATAGCCGTTGTAGCGGGCAATCTGCACCGGTCCCTGCTCCCACCATTGCGTGGTGAACGCCGTCAACGGCACCTGCTTGCCGGTACTGCTGGTGACAGACAGCGTGTCCAGTGATTGGGGCGTGGCGCGATCGCTTGCATTGCCCTGTACCACCACCCGTTGCAGACGACCGCGGTTGACGAAATCGTTGACGATCGTCGAGCCGAACGCGCTGGACAGCACCTCCATCGCGCTCTGAAAGCTCACGCCCAGCGCTTCGGCCTTGCCGCGATCCACTTCCAGGCGCAGCTGCGGCGCATCGGCAAGACCTTCCACCATCGCGTATGCCAGCTTGGGCGACTGATTGGCCGCATGCAGCAACTGGTTCACCGACTGCATCAGCGCGTCGCGCCCAAGATTGCCGCGGTCCTGCACGCGCAGCGAGAAACCGCCGGAATTGCCCAGGCCTTCGATCGGTGGCGGCATCACGGCCATGATGGTCGCGTCGCTGATGCGTCCCAGCGCCGCGTTGGCGGCCGCCACTTCGCTGGCCACCGATTCGCTGTCGCCGCGTTCGCTCCAGTCTTTCAGTGACGGAAAGGCCATGGCCGCATTGGCGCCGCTTCCGGAGAAACTGAAACCGTACACCAGCGTCACGTCCTGCATGCTCGGCCGCGCGGCGAGGTAATCGTTGACCTGTTGCCCGGCCGCGCGCGTACGGCTGTAGCTGGCGCCGGGCGGCAACTGCATGTCTACGATCATGTAGCCCTCGTCTTCCTGCGGTACGAAGGCCTCCGGCAGCCGCACGTATGCCAGCCCAAGCGCGCAAAGCAGCACGGCGTACACCAGCATGTAGCGTCCGGCACGGCGCACCAGGCGATGGTTCAACTGATCGAAACGCGACGTCAGCACGCTGAAGTTGCGGTCGAACCAAGCGAAGAATCCCTTCTTCTCATGGCGGCCGTCGATGGGTACCAGGAACGTCGCGCACAGCGCCGGTGTCATGGTCAGCGCCAGGAAACCGGAAAACAGGATCGAGACGGCGAGCACTGCGGAGAACTGTCGGTAGATCACGCCGACCGAACCGCTCATGAAGGCGAGCGGCAAAAACACCGCGGTGAGCACCAGGGTGATGCCGACGATCGCACCGCCCACCTGCGTCATCGCCTTGATCGAGGCATCGCGCGGCGACAGGCCTTCCCCGGCCATCAGGCGCTCGACGTTCTCGACCACCACAATCGCATCGTCCACCAGGATGCCGATCGCCAGCACCATCGCGAACATGCTCATCATGTTCACCGAGAAACCCAGCAGCTTCATCATCGCGAACGTGCCCAACAGGCACACCGGCACCACGATCGCCGGGATCAAGGTATAGCGGATGTTCTGCAGGAACACGAACATCACCAGGAACACCAACGCCATCGCTTCGAGCAAGGTGTGAAGCACCTTCCTGATTGCCACATTGACGAAGGTCGAACTATCGAAGGGCACCGAGTAGGTGATGTCTGCCGGAAAACGCTGCGAGAGTTCCTGCAGGCGCTGGCGCACCGCCGCCACGGTGGCGACCGCATTGCCGCCTGGCGCCAGCTGCACCGCCGCGCCGGCGGCCGGGCCACCGTTTTCCTGCACATCGAACTGGTAGTTCTCCAATCCAAGTTCCAGCTTCGCCACGTCCGACAGATGCACCACCGCGCCATTGGTCTGGGCACGCAGGATGATCTGGCCAAATTCCTGCGGCGATTCCATCAGGCCGCGCACCACCAGCGTGGTGGTCAATTCCTGATCATGCGCGCCTGGGCGTTCGCCCAGGCTACCGGCTGCCACTTGCAGGTTTTGCGCACGGATCGCGTTATTGACGTCGACAATGCTCAGCCCATAGCCGCGCAATGCCTGGGTGTCCACCCACACCCGCATCGCCGCTTCGGCGCCGAAGAACTGCACGCGTCCCACGCCGGGAACACGGCGGATCTCGTCGTTGACCACTCTGGCCGCGTAGTCGTTCAGGCGCACCACGTCCTGCGCGGCGGTCGCATCCTTGTAGACCAGCGAATACAGCATCAGGAAGCCGGCAGTGGTCTGTTCGACCTGCAAGCCAAGTTGCGTCACCGCTGCCGGCAGTCGCGATTCGGATTGACGAATGCGGTTCTGCACGTCCACCTGGGCGATGTTGGGATCGGTGCCGGGCTGGAACGTGATGGTGATCTGCGCACTGCCGTTGGAGCTGCTGGAGTCGTAATACAGCATGTCGCGCGCGCCGTTGAGCTCCTGCTCGATGACACTGGTCACCGCGTCGTTGACGACCTGGGCCGACGCGCCGGGATAGGTGGCAGAAATGCTGATCTGCGGCGGCGCCACTTCCGGATATTTTTCGACAGGCAAGGTGCGCAATGCCAGCAGGCCGGCGAGCGAGATGAAAATCGCAACCACCCACGCGAAGTTGGGGCGGTCGATAAAGAATCGGGACATGGACGGTCACCGGGGCGCCACGCGCCCGCACAGGCGGAATGAAGAGTGGTTCAGTGCGCGGCGTTCAACACGGCACCAGGCTGGATCCGCGTCGCGCCTGAGGCGATGTAGCGCTCACCGGCCTTCAGGCCTTCGAGTATCTGCCAGTCGGTGCCGACCATCGCGCCGGTTCGGACATCGCGCAGTTCGGCCCTGCCGTCGGCGCCCACGACCATCACCGCAGCGCTGCCGCCCGGTCGCCGCTGAATCGCCCGCTGCGGCACATAGACCGCGTCGCTGGCGGTACCGTTCGGCGTGCGCACGCGCACGAACATCCCCGGCAGCAACAGGTTGTCGCGATTGTCGAATTGCGCCCGCAGCGACACCGTATCGGTTGTTTCGTCCACCCGCATGTCCGCGAACAGCAGGTCGCCCTCGCGTGTTTCGCCGAGCTCAGGAATGTCGATGACGACCTTGAGCGGCGCCTCGCCTTTGCGGGCGCGACCGCGCAACTTCAGCGCTTCGGCGACCGGACGATTGAAGTCGGCGAAGATCGGATCGAGCTGTTGTATCAGCGCCATTTCTGTCGCCTCGCCCCCCTGCCCGACCAGCGCGCCCTCGGTGACCAGCGCCCGCCCGATGCGGCCGTCGATCGGCGCACGCACCGTGGCGAAGCCCAGCTCCAGTTGCGCGGTTTTCAGCGCCGCACGCGCCGACGCCACGGCTGCCTGGGTGCTTTTGAAATTGCTGCGGGCGGTGTCGAAATCCTGCCGGCTGATCACCTGCCGCTGCACCAGTTGCTGGCTGCGTTCGAACTGGGCGGCGGCATTTTCCAGCTCGGCGTCGCTACGCCTCAGCTCCCCGCGTGCGCGCGCCACCGCGGCCTCGAACGGCGCGGGGTCGATCTGAAACAACACCTGCCCTGCCCTGACGTCCGAACCTTCTTCGAACCGGCGTGCCAGCACCACGCCGGCCACGCGCGCACGAACCTGTGCTACGCGCATCGGCGAAACACGGCCGGGCAGATCGGTGGTCTGCAACACCTTGCGCGCCTGCGCGGTGGCGATTTCCACCGCTGGTGCAACCGAAGACTCAGCGGGTGGAGCGGCTTTGCCGCAGGCGGCCAGTGCGAACGGGAGAAAGGCGCACAGCGGAAAGAAACGGTAAGCGCGTTGGGGTGTCACAGCGCGGGGTCCAATGGATGACGCGGGAATGATGCGCCATAGATCCTTATGAATCAAATATGATTCATAAGGATCATTTCCACAGAACCTGTATCATCCCTGCTTCACTCGTTTTTCAAGCGTATGAGCCAGGACGACCAACGCCTTATCCGCCTGCTGGCCGCAACGCTGACCCGCCGCCCGCGCAGCAATCTCACCGAGCTGGCCGCTGGCGCGGGGATCAGCCGCGCGACGCTGTACCGCTTTGCCCCGACCCGCGCGGCAATCGTGGAGAAGGTCACCGCCGAAGCGTGGCTGCGTCTGAAGGCGGCCCTGCCCGACGAAGACGCCCTGCCCGATCCCATGGCAAGCCTGCGACGCATGACGCACGCCTTGGTGGAAGACCTGGATCTGGTCATCTACATCGTCAACGAGATGGGCATGGAGGGCGCCGAACGCGGCAACACCTATTACGCCGCGCCGGAGTGGGAGTCGTTCCAGGCGCATCTGGATGCTTTCTTCTTGCACGGCCAGCGGCGCGGCGTGTTCGGTATCGAAATGCCGGCGTCCTGGTGGAGCGACTTCTACCTCTCGTGCCTGTTCGGAGCCGGTTGGGCAGTGGCCACCGGCCGTCTGGCACAGGCATCGGTCGTGCGTGCGGTCCTGACCTCGTTCCTGGAAGGCGCACGTTCCGGTTTGAGAGTGCAATCTCCCTAGCCGCGAGCCGCTGGCGCCACCGTCACCGTCACCGCCAGCCGGAACACCACGCGATGTATCGCGTTTCCGCAGGTTGAGCGATCGGTTTTTATCGAGGCGGCAAACCGGTTCGCCGGTGGCCGGCACGGTCTGCGGCCGATGGACGAGCGTCCCCCCGCATCATGCGCTCTCGGCGGCTGATGCAGACAATGCATGTCCACGCGCCCGGAGGCGCGCAAGCGCACCGTGAAGCGAAGGGGCGCAGGGCTGATCTGTGCATTCGGGCAGACATCGCCGCACCTCATCGCGCGTCACGCTTACCCGCCGTTATGGGGCAGCGCGCCCTTGTCTTCCTGCAACTCACGCTTGAACGGCACGTCCGGCGGTGGGCGTGCGGTAGCCGGTTGATCGTTGAGATTGGGGTCGCTCAGGCCGCAACCGCCGCCGAATTGCAGCAGGGACACCACGCAACTGATCTTGGTGGTCGTGCCCGGAATCGGAATCTCGATCTTCTTCAGGCCGCGCCGCACCCATTCCTGCAGCAGCGTCTGGTTCGGCATCCAGTACTTGTCCAGCGATGTCGGCGTGTAGCCGTACGGCGGACGTTTAAGCCAGGTGCCGCCCTGGGCAATCTGGTCGCGGGTCCAGGTATCGGTCTCGCTGCCTGGTGGTCCGCGGTCACCTGCACCCTGGCCGGCATCACCGGCTCCGGTGGCCACCTTGATGCTGCCATCGGCATTGAACATGCCGTTGCGCTGGGTGTTGCCACCTGTCGTGTCGCCTTGCCGATTGCGGTCGGACTTGCTCCAGTCGTCGGCGTTGGCGGCCACGTCCCACCCGCCGCTGCGATCGGCAGGCGCCGGGCCGGCATGACCGCTGGCGGCTGGCTTGGCGGGCGACGATGCAGCGGCTGGCGCGCTGCTGGAACGTTCGGACCGGGCAGGACTGGCCTGCGACTGTGCAGGTTGCGCGGCTGCTTGCGCGGCTGGCGCCGCCACGGTGGCCGGCGGTGGGTCGGGAGTCGCAGGCGTTGCTGGCACGACAGGCGTCGCCGCCACTGGCGCAGGCGCCGGATCCGGCACGTTCGGCAGCTCTGCGGGACGCACCGCAACGTCAGGCATGCGCACGGTCGGCGAGATCTCACGCAGGCGCGCGGCCGGCGCGGCGATTTGCGGGCGCTCGGGGATGACGATGTCGCGCTCGCGCACTGTTGGCGCAGCGGCAGAGCGCACCGCCACATCCGTGGCCGGACGCTGCAGTTCGCGCACCTGCGGGCGTTCGGTCACCGTCTGGATGTCGCGTTGACGCACTTGGACCTGCGGCGCCGCCCGCTCGATCGCACGCGGCGTCAGCGTGATCGTTGGCGGCGGTGGGACGACGAAGTCGTTGGTAGCGACAGGGGTTTCGGTAACCTGCAGCGGCGATTCGATCGTCACCGGCGGCACCTGCACCGTCACCTGCGGAATATCCGCGGTGACGGGTTCGCTGGCCGCTTGCACCGGTTCCGGCGCATGTTCCAATACCTGGGCCGTATCGGGGCGCTCGACAGGATCGGCAGCTGGCGGCACTGGCGTCGGTGTCGGTGCCGGCGATGCAGCTGGTTCGCTCTTCGCCGCCGATGCACCCACGTGCGCTGGTGAAGACGCCGCAGCTGCAGCCGGCTGCGTCGATGCCTCAGACGTGGGTTGAGCTTCCCCGCCGCCCTGCGCTTCAGCCCCATCGCCGATCAAGGTCATGCGCACCCGCGATTCGTCGCCGGGCTTGGTTTCTTCCGGCGCCCAGCGCACGGTGACCACCCAGATGAGCAGCGCACCAAAACCGAGGTGGATGAGAAAACTGCCGAGCACCGCCAGCCAGTGCTGCCGGCGCTGATCCTTCGGCCGCGGGTCCCAGTGTTGCCACCACAGGCTGCGGAATGCCTGGAATGGCGACAGCACAGAGACGCCGGTCACCGCACCCCATGTCGGCTGCCCACGCGCCAACAGCACATCCATGACATGGTCATCGTTGAATGGCGCAGCCGCGTGCTTGCGGTTGCCCATCCAGATGCCCCAGCCATACGGAAGGCCGGTGCGCCGATCCAGAATGAGCTTGCCGGGCATGCGCGCGCGCAGTGCCTGCAGCAGATCGGCAGCCGTTGTCACCGGTGGCGCGGAATCAGGCCGCGCTGTCGCGCGGAATGTAGGGAGCGTCGCCGGTGGCGTGGTCGGTCGCATCGCGCACCGCAGTCACGCCGGGCACGCGCCCCATCAAGGTCTTTTCGATGCCCTGCTTCAAGGTCACGTCGGCCATGCCGCAGCCGTGGCAACCGCCGCCGAAGCGCAGCAACACCACGCCGTCGGCAGAGACTTCCTGCACGGCCACGCGCCCGCCATGCGATGCCAACTGCGGGTTGATTTCGTTTTCCACCACCCAGCGCACGCGCTCCACCATCGAAGCCGACTCTGCGGGCGCTTCGCCCTTGATCTTGGGCGCCTTGATGGTGAGCTGCTGGTTGCCGGTGGACTGGGTGACGTAGTCGATTTCGGCCCCGTCCATCCACGGCACGCTGGCAGCGACCACATACAAGGTGAAACCATCGCAGTCGATCGCCCATTCGTCGCCGCTCAGGTCCGCCGGTTCGGCGAACTCAAGCCGGGCATCGGCACGTGGGGTACCCGCATCCACCGCGCTCAGGCGCACGCCCATGCCGGGCACGCCCTCGCGTTCGATGAGCTTGCGGAAATAGGTCTGGGCTTTGTCGGATATCTGGATCATGCGGGTTATTCTACCGCCCAAAGCGCCCTCGCTCATGGAACACCGTGATCCTGGTGGGCGCGCCGTCCGCCACCCCTGCGAGACCGTCATGACCGATCTGATTCCCCTGGAGCAGGCCCACTGCCTCCCGCGCAAAGGCAGCGACCACAAGCTGGGCGAGGCGCGCCTGACCGAGCTGCTGCCACAGGTGCCCGGCTGGGAGCTGGCCGAGGCCGGCATGGCGCTCACGCGCACGTTCCGCTTCGCCGACTATTACCGCACCCTGGCCTTTGTGAATGCGCTGGCCTGGATCGCCCATCGCGAAGACCACCACCCCGACCTGGGCGTGCATTACGACCGCGTCGTGGTGCGCTATTCCACCCATGACGTGGGCGGACTGAGCGAAAACGACTTCATCTGCGCGGCCAAGACCGCGCAGCTCTACGATCAGGGAATCACTGCATGAACATGTATCGCGCCGCGTTCGCCGGCCTCGTCGTCGCCACCGGCCTTGCTGGCTGCGGCAAGTCGCCACAGCAGGCCGCCGCGCCCACCGTCGCGCCCACCGAGCTGGCCGCCCTGAAGACGCCACCGCCGGAATATTCGCCGCAGCTGGCCTGCGCCGGTGTGGGCGGCACGACCGTGCTGCGGGTCGTGGTCGGCACCCAGGGCACGCCGACCGATGTTTCGGTGGCACAGAGCAGCGGTCAGCCCGTGCTCGACGAAGCGGCCCTGACGCGCGTGCGCGAGTGGCAGTTCAAGGCCGCCACCCGCAATGGCCAGGCCGTGCCGCAGACCATCCAGGTGCCGGTCTCGTTCAAGCCGCCGGTGCCGCGTCCGAACGAATGTTTCGCCATCGAGGAACGCGCACGCCGCGGCGGCTGAGGACCGCGCAGGTCGGTGACGCCTTATTTCCGCACGGCACAAGCGCATCGACACCAGCGCATGAGCAACAGCGCCTTGTTCGCGCGCTTGAGTGTCGCCCCTGCCTGACGCTGGCGCAGAGGCGCTGCTTTTCGTCTTCGACACCACGTCTTCGTCATCGCGGCATGGCCATCCTGCTTCCGCGGAGGGGTGTGCGTATCTGGCGAGCTGCAGTTGCCACGCTCTCCGCAGGAAGTTCTTCATTCCACGAGGACGTCGCGCCACATGCTTGCAGTGTCATCACACAATCTCTGGATCGCGCTTGCGGTCACGCTGGCGGCCGGGCTGGCAACCGGGCTCGGAAGCCTCATGGTGGTGTTCGCCAAAAAGCCCAATCCGCGCCTGTTGGCATTCGGCCTGGCCTTCGCCGGCGGCGCCATGGTGTACGTGTCGCTCACCGAAATCCTCAACAAATCGATCGCCGCGTTTTCCCAGGCCTACAACGACAAGCTCGGCTTTACCTTCGGCACACTGACCTTTCTGGGCGGCATGCTGCTGATCATGGTGATCGACCGCCTGGTGCCGAATCCGCACCAGAGTTTGTCCAGCGACGATCCGCAGTTTCGCGAAGACAACCGGGCCTATATCCGCCGGGTTGGCCTGATGACCGCCGTCGCGATCACCGCGCACAATTTCCCGGAAGGATTGGCGACTTTCTTCGCCACGCTTGAAAGCCCGGCGGTCGGCATGCCGCTGGCGTTCGCGATCGCCATCCACAATATTCCCGAAGGCATCGCGATCGCGGTGCCGGTGTATTTCGCCACGCGCAACAAGTTCTATGCGGTGGGCGCCAGCCTGCTCAGCGGGTTGGCCGAACCGGTCGGTGCAGGCATCGGATATCTGGCCTTGTCCAGCGTGCTCTCGGATGCGGTCTTCGGCACCGTGTTCGGGCTGATCTCCGGGGTCATGGTGTTTCTGGCGCTGGACGAATTACTGCCGGCTGCCAAGCGCTACGCACAAGGTCACGAGACCGTGTATGGCCTGGTCTCGGGCATGGGAACGCTGGCGATCAGCCTGGTGTTGTTCCGTTTCGCAACCCCGTGAAGCGCGTCATGCGCGGGCATCACCACTCGAGATGGCCTGGCGCGAAGTCTGTTGCAGCAAGTGCAGACAATGCCGCTTCAGAAGCCCGATCGCTGTGTTGCCCGTGACGAGCCGACGCGCCCGCCCGCCTGAAATCAACCGCATGCCACGCAGCGCACCTGCGTGAGGTGCTGTTTCCCGCATGTCTGCTGAACACCGTCGCGCCTGGTCGACTGAAGCCAAGTTCTAGAAAGGTTCCAGACATTCAAGCCGGCGCATGGTACGCGCGTCATCAACGCACACACAGCGAGGTGCCGTATGCAACGCACATGGTCACAAGGGCGCCTTGCCTTGGCGCTGTCGATCGCATCCACTGGCCTGATTGCACTCGGCGGCTGCCAACGCACCGACGCACCGGCGCCGGCCGCCGCCGAGCCTCCGCCGCCTCCCAGCGCGATGGCAGCGCCGGCTTACACGCCGCCCACGGCGGACCAGCTTTACCAACTGGTCGCGCCGATTGCCCTGTTTCCAGACAAGTTGCTGGCGCAAACCTTGGCGGCGTCGGTGTATCCCGATCAAGTGGTCACCGCACAGGAATGGCTACGCAGCAATAGCGGTTTGAGCGCTGCAGATCGCGCGCAGGCCACGGTGTCGCAATCGTGGGACCCGAGCATCAAGGCACTGACCGCCTTTCCCGACGTGGTGGCCCAACTGGCTGGCAATCTGGATTGGACGCGTGCGCTCGGCGATGCCTACGCCCACGATCCCAACGATGTGCTCAACGCGGTGCAGATCATGCGCCAACGCGCCCAGGCCAGCGGCCATCTGCACAGTACGCCGCAACAGCAAGTGCAGGTGGCGCGCCACGTGGTGGTGACGCCCATTCTGGATGAGGGCCGCATCCCGCCGCCCTCGCAGGTGATCACCATCGAACCAGCGCAACCGGATGTGGTGTACGTGCCGCGCTACGATCCCGGCGTGGTCTACGGCGCGCCGGTCGATGTCTACAGGGAGTATCGCTACCGCCCGGTCCGCTGGTACGACGAAGGCGACGTCGTCACCACCGGCCTGGTGTCCTTCGGCGTCGGCGTATTGGTGGGCGGCGCACTCGAGCACCATCACGGTTGGTTCGGCTGGGCCGAGCCGGCGCCTGTCTGGCACCGCTGGGGCTGGAACAGCTGGGGTGTGGATTGGAACGCGCCGCCGGCCGCACCGCATTATGTGGTCTACCAGAACCATGTCTATGCGCCGCGCACCACCATCATCAACAACCGAAATACGTATGTCGATTCACGCTCGTACGTGAATCAGGATCAGCGCCATTGGTCCAATTCGACATCCGCGCCTGTGGCCGGGATGTCCCCAGCCAACTTCCATGCGGCGCAGGCGGCCGCTCTACCGGCAGCAGTCGCCAGCGCACGTGGGCTTGGTGCGTTTGCAGGAGCGGCCACGCCAGCGCCTTCGCCCGCCCAACTGCATCGCCCGCCCGACTATGCGCATCTGGCCACACCGCATTTCAATGCACAGATGCTGCAACCAGGCCGCCCGGTAACGCTGAACGCATCGCCATCGCCATCGCCGTCGTCGCATGCTGCGCCCCTGACAACTGCGGGCCATCCGATGCAGCCATTGCCCTCCGGGATGCGTTCGCCGCGCGTGCAAGCACCGGCATTCGCCTCGGCTGCAACGCCTGCACGGGTGAATGACTTGCAGGCCGCACAGCAGCACATGGCGCAGATGCACGCACAGTCGCGGGCAGCGCAGGAACAGGCAGCTGCAGCCAACCGCGCACATGCCGGCATGCCGCCGCGCGATGCATTTGCGAGCCGCGACGCCCGCGACAGCCAGTTCCGAGCCCAAGCCCAACCTGCGCAATGGAAGCCGCCCGTGCAAGAGCAGCGGCAGCTGGCGCCTCATCAGCAGTTTGCATCCGCGGCAGTGCCGCGTCTCGAACATGCGCAGCCGTCGCAGCCGCGTGACGAACCGCGCCCGGTCATGAAGGCAGAGCCGCAGCAGCGCATGCAGCGGATGGCGTCCTTCGCCCCGCCGCGTGCCGCTCCGACCCATCAGGCCGATATGCACCAGCAACGCCCGCATCCGTCGGCGCAGCCGCAACATCACGACCATCGCCACGAAGGCTGAGCCAGCCGCGCTGGCGCAGCCGCCATGGCTGCGTCAGCGACCGAGCTGGTCTAGGGCCTCGGCGAGCTCTGGCGCCAATGGCGCGCTCAACACGTACGGCGTCTTGCCGGCATCCAGTGCGAATTCCAGCGATGCGGCATGCAGGAACAGCCGCTTCAAACCAAGCTGGTCGCGTAGGCGCTTGTTGACGTCTGCCTCACCGTATTTCTCGTCGCCGGCCACCGGGTGCCCCAGGTGCTGGGCATGCACGCGAATCTGGTGGGTGCGACCGGTCTCGATGCGCACTTCGCAATAGGAATGGCCGCCGCGCCGTTCCAGCAACTTGAAATGGCTCAGCGACGCCTTGCCGATCGCATTCACCTGCACATGCCGCTCCCCTCCCTGGCGCAGGCCGATGTGCAGCGGCGCGTCCACGGTCATCACGCCGTCGGGCATGCGGCCCACCAGCAGGGTCAGGTAGCGCTTGGTGATGCCACGTCCTTCGACGCGGTCGTCTTCACGCATGAGGGCCTGCAGCTCGGTCAGCGCCGAGCGCTTCTTGGCCACGATCAATAGGCCGGACGTATCGCGATCAAGCCGGTGCACCAGTTCCAGGCTCTGGTTCGGGCGCAGCGCCCGCAGCGTTTCAATGGCGCCGAAGCTGATCCCGCTGCCGCCATGGCTGGCAACCCCGGACGGCTTGTTCAGGGCAAGCAGGCGCGCATCCTCGAACACGATTGCCGCTTCCAGCCGCGCCATGAATGATGACGGCGGCGCGGCCTTGTCGCCCTCTTCGTTGATGCGCACCGGCGGAATCCGCACTTCTTCGCCGCCCTCGAGCTTGCGTTCGGCCTTGGCACGCCCGCCATTCACGCGCACCTGACCGCTGCGCACCAGCTTGTAGATCAGGCTACGCGGAGCGCCCTTGAGCTGGCCAAGCAGGAAATTGTCCAGCCGCTGCCCAGCACGGTCTTCCGGAACTTTGAGAATGCGCACGCCGACGCGGTCGGCCGGCGGCTTGGGGGGCTGGGGGTCGGTCATCCGGCTCTTTATTCTGTTACACTCGGCGAGCGAGATAAGGGTTTGATTTTGTTGGAAGTTGATTGGCCAGAAGCCTGACTTCCGATGATTCCGGCACAGTGCGCGACCACCGCCCCCGGGGCGGCCATGTTAGCGGCTCACCGGCCTACCCGGCCATCGCCAGCGGTTTTTGACCGCTGCGCTGAACATGTCCCGTGCGCTGCCCCGGTTTGTCCGGACGCGGCTGCCGGCCCTGAAACACCTATAAAACTTAAACAAGCGCTCCCGCGGCCTGCCGTGGTGTTGCAGCGCTGGAAACTCTGGTCAGGCCTGTCCGCGCGTTGCGCGAAGGGCCGACAAGCTGTTCCAGAGGCGAAACGTCACGGCGTTCCGCGCGGTAGAGCGCGTGAGGAACGCAACAATGAAGCGAATGCTGATCAACGCAACGCAGGCCGAAGAGCTGCGCGTGGCGATTGTGGACGGCCAGACCCTGTACGACATCGACATCGAACAGCCGTCCAAGGAACAAAAGAAGTCCAACATCTACAAGGGCCGTATCACCCGGCTCGAGCCTTCCCTGGAAGCGGCGTTCGTGGACTATGGCGCCGAGCGTCATGGCTTCCTGCCGCTGAAGGAAATTTCCCGCGATTATTTCCAGGCCGGCGTCGACCATAACAAGTCGACCATTCGTGAGCTGCTGCGCGAAGGCCAGGAAATCGTCGTGCAGGTGGACAAGGAAGAGCGTGGCAACAAGGGCGCCGCCCTGACCACGTTCATCTCGCTGGCCGGCCGCTACATGGTGCTGATGCCCAATTCGCCGAGCGCCGGTGGCGTTTCGCGCCGCATCGAGGGCGAAGACCGTGCCGCGTTGAAGGAAGCGCTGGACAAGCTCGACATTCCTGACGACATGGGCGTGATCATCCGCACTGCCGGCGTGGGCCGCGATGCCGAAGAACTGCAGTGGGATCTGGACTACCTGCTGCAGACCTGGAAGGCGATTGCCGAAGCTGCGCTGAGCAAGCCGGCCGCGTTCCTGATCTACCAGGAATCGCGCCTGATCATCCGCGCCCTGCGCGACTACCTGCGCGCCGATATCGGCGAGATCCTGGTCGATACGCCGGAGCTCTACGCCGACGCCCAGGAATTCATGAAGCAGGTGATGCCGCAGAGCCTGCGCAAGCTCAAGCACTACACCGACGATATTCCGCTGTTCAATCGCTTCCAGATCGAATCGCAGATCGAAGGCGCCTATGAGCGCAACGTGCGCCTGCCCTCGGGTGGCTCGATCGTGGTGGACCAGACCGAAGCGCTGACCGCCGTCGACGTGAACTCCTCGCGCGCCACCAAGGGCAGCGATATCGAAGAAACCGCGTTCCAGACCAATTTGGAAGCGGCCGAAGAAGTCGCACGCCAGCTGCGCCTGCGTGACCTGGGTGGCCTGGTGGTCATCGACTTCATCGACATGGCCTCGTCCAAGCACCAGCGCGAAGTCGAAAACAGGCTGCAGAACGCACTCAAGTACGACCGCGCACGCGTGCAGCTGGGCCGTATCTCGCGTTTCGGCCTGATGGAAATGAGCCGTCAACGGCTGCGACCGAGCCTGGGCGAATCCAGCCAGATCGTCTGTCCGCGTTGCGATGGCCATGGCCGCATGCGCAGCGTCGAGTCGCTGTCGCTGTCGATCATCCGCGTGGCAGAAGAGCACGCCATGAAGGAAAACACCGGGCAGGTGCTGGTCCAGGCGCCGGTGGAAATCGCCAACTACCTGCTCAACGAAAAGCGCAGCGCACTGCGTGAAATCGAGCAGCGCCATGAGTCGCCGATCATCATCGTCGCCGACGAGCAGCTGCACACCCCGCACTACGAAGTCACGCGCCTGCGCGAGAACGAGCTGGGCGAAGAGAGCGGCAAGCCGAGCTACCAGCGCGGCACCCCGCGCAAGCTGCCGGTGCATGCACTGACCAAGGCGCAGTTGAATATTCCCGCAGCCCCGGCGGTCACGTCGATCAAGCCGAGCCAACCGGCACCGGTTCGCGAAGAAGCCCCTGCCCCGGTTGCGCCCGTCGCTGCGCCAGCGCCAGTGGTGACCGTGCCCATTCCGGCACCGGTCACCGGTGTTGTGGGCTGGCTGAAGCGGATCTTCGGCGGGGTCGAGCCCGTCGCCCCGGCCCCGGAGTCGACCCCGCGTCCGCGCCAGAACGATGCCGGCCGCAATAACCGTGGCGAACGCGGCGAGCGTGGCGGTCAGCGCCGCGATGGTCGCGATGCCCGTAATGGCGGCAATGGTGGCAACCAGCAACGTGGCAATGGCGGCAATGGCAACGGCGCCAATAAGGAACGCCGTGACGAGCGTCGCCAGCCTGCCAGCGCCCAGGGCGCGCAGAATGGCGCACAGGCACAGCAGCAGGTGCAGGCGCCTAAGCCGCCGCGCAATGAAACGCAGGCGCCAAAGCAGCAGCAACCGCAGCAGCAGAAGTCCAAGCCGCAGAACCAGAGCCCACGCCCGCCACGTGCGCCTGCACAGCAGGACGGCGCGCCAGCCGAGCGGCAGCCGCGTCCGGCACGCCAGGATGAGGGTACGGCAGCGGCGCAAACCGTGACCTCCACTGCCGCAACGGCCACCACGTCGAGCGTGGTGGCCGCCATTGCCGACGCCGCTGCACCCAGCAATGCGCAGACCAACGCCAATGAAGCGGCGCAGGCGCATCCTGTCGATGTCATGGTGAGCGAATCCACCGCTGATCGTGGCGCCGACGCAAATGCAACTGCACCGGCCCAGGATGCCGCAGGCGACGATGCAGCCAATGGCGAAGGCGGGAGCCGTCGCCGCCGCGGCCGTCGTGGTGGCCGTCGTCGTCGTCGTGGCGCCGGTGCCAACGGAGAAGGTGGTACCAGCGTCGATGGCCTGGAAGGCGACGATCTGGACAGCGATGCCGACAACGATCTCGATGGCGACAGCGAAGGCGACGACGCCGGTGCTCATGCGCATGTATCGGGCGCACCGCGCGCCGGCCAGCCGGAGTTCGATTTCGACGATGAGGCACCGGCACCGGCGGTGCTCGCCAAGTCGGAATCCGCTGCCCAGGCAACCGCCAAGCCGCGTCCGGTTCCCAAGGAGCGCGCAGAGCCACGGGGCGGCAGTGACACAGCTTCGACCACCGCGCCGGTTTCCAATACCGTGCCGGCATCGCAGGCTTCGGCAGCACCCGTTGCCGAAGCCGCCCGCGAGCGCCCTGCTGCGCCCGTTGCTGCTACCGACGCACCAGCCAAACCCGCGCCGGCTGTCACAGCGTCGACGGCTGCCAGCACCGAGGGTGCTGCAGCGCAGGCTGCAGAACAGCGCCCCGCGCCGGTCGCACAGCAGGCGTCCGCTACCCCGGCTCCGCTTGCCGCCCCTGCGCCAGTGGCATCCACGCCGGCACCTGCAGTGGCTCCCGCTGCCGGGACTGCATCGACGGCACCGGCTGTTGCATCGCCTGTGACCAACGATGCGGCGACAAGCAGCCAGCACCAACCTGCGCCCTCGGCGCCGGCAAGTGCGGCTGTACCTGCCGCCGACGCCGAGGCCGCGAAGGCCGACCACCAGCAGCGCGCTGTGTCGGCGGACGTGGCAGCGCCTGCGGTGCAGGCAGCGCCGGTGCAGCCGGCACGGGCAACGCCTGCTGACGACCTACCGGCACCAGCGGCGGCTACGCCGGCATCGCAGGCCGCAGTGGTCACGGTGACGTCGCCGCACGCCGAGCAGTCTGCTTCGCAGGCGCCATCGGCCGAGGTGGCAATGACCTCGACCTCGACGGTTGTGCAGGCAAGCCCAAGTGCAGACACCGCGCCCGTGCGCAAGCCGTATGCTCCGGTGCAGACCACCATGCTCGATGCGCTGAGCCCGAACGATGCTGCGCCAGCAGCCTCCTCGGCCAGCAAGCCTCCGGCAGACCCTGCAGCAGCGCAGGAGTTGCAGGCAGGCAAGCCCAAGCCGACGGTGGTCGTGTCCGAACCAGTCAAGCCGGCTGCTCCATCGACCGACGCCGACCAGGTGCAGGATGACGACAGCAACAAGCCGCGTGGCGATCACTGATGGCCAGGTGACTTGATTGGGTGGCCTGTTGGGATAACAGGCCACGTCAACATCGAAACAGCGGCCTTCGGGCCGCTGTTTTTTTGTGCAACGCCTGCACTAACGCCAAGCCGCATCCGCCGGTTGTGATCCCGGAGAGACATCGACGCTCCACGTTCTTCCACATGAGCGGCGACGTTTGTCGTCACTCGTGGTCAGTGTTTGCAAAGACCCTTCGATCGGCAAGTGCGGCGACGCCAGGCCTTGCTGGCACATGACGACAATCAGCGCGGAAAGCTCCTAGTACACGGCGTGTCGTTACGCTCACCCCCCGGGCGCCCTGACGCCCGGGTCTTGTTCGACATACCGCGCGCCTCTAGAAGGTCGGGCTAGTTCCCCCACTCACGCGTTGACGCAATCCAGCAACCGCTGCTGAGGGCGAGACACGTCATTTCTAGGCAGGTGATGAGCTTTCTCTACGCGATGTTGTGCGCCCTGGCCTTGCGATGCAGCGCAGCCACTGCACCGCACTCAAGGCAACGGTTCACAGCACCCTGGAGGGATCGGTCAGACCGTATTGATTGGCTAGCCGCGCCAGCGCAATGTTGTCCTGGATGCCGACCTTCTCGAACAGGCGTGCCTTGTGCGTGTTGATGGTCTTGGCGCTGAGGTTCAGGCGCTTGGCGATGTCTTCCTGGCGCAGGCCCTGGGTCAGCAGCAAGGCCACTTCCAGCTCACGGGGCGACAATGCATCAAACGGTGAACCGCCACCTTCCAGATTAGACAGAGCCAGGTTCTGCGCGATCGTATTGCCGAGATAACGCCGTCCCAGTGCGACTTCACGCACCGCGCGCAGCAACTCGTGCGCGTCACCACCCTTGCCCACATAGCCGGAGGCGCCTGCCTCGAGCAAACGCTTGGGCAATGGGCCGTCTTCGAGCACGGAGACGATGATGACCCGCGTACCGTAGTCGCCCTTGACGATGCGCTCGGTAATTTCCAGGCCGCTGACGCCGGGCAAATGCAGATCGCACAGCACGATGTCCGGTTTGAGTTGACGAATCTGCGGCAATGCGGCTTCGCCGCTCTCTGCTTCACCCACCACATCGACGTCCACTTCCTTGGACAGAATCATCTTCATGCCTGTACGCACGAGTGCATGATCGTCGATCAGAAAAACTCTGATGGTCATCCTTGTTGTCCTCGCTAGCGGCTGGCTGGTGCAGCCTATCTCCGTGAATAATTCAGGGCAAGCTCGATGCGACGTATTACGCCCAAGTTAGAGCGTTATGACACGTCACTAGAGCATGCATGACGTGCGCATGGCGCGATGTCTCTAGGCAAGATGATGCAACGTGTGCCGATGATGCGGGCGCCAGGGCGACCGGTGACATCGGGCAATGCAGTCGCGCTCGGTCAGATTTTCACTGGCTAGGCGGTACGGTCGGCGTCCACCAAGGGTTTTAATTCGGGATCCAGCGCAACGCGTTCGTCGAAGACGAAGCAGCGGCCCTCGTAGCCTTCGCCACCGACCTCTTCGAAGTAGCCGAGGATTCCGCCCTCCAGTTGCAGCACATTGTCCATGCCATCGGCCTGCATCCACAGCGCGGCCTTTTCGCAACGGATGCCACCGGTGCAGAAGCTGACCACCGTGGCATCGGCCAACGCGCCACGATGCGGTTCCAGCGCGCCAGGCAAGTCGGTGAACTTGTCGATCGGCAGCGTCAATGCACCCTGGAAGGTCCCGTATGCCACTTCCTGCGCATTGCGCGTGTCCAGCAACACCAGCGGACGGCCGCGATCATCTTGCCCGTTCCGCAGCCACTCGCGCAGCACGGCAGGCGTCACCGACGGTGCACGACCTTGCAGCGGCGATGCATCGTCGCGCCGAAAACTGATGATCTCCGGCTTGATCTTGACCTTGAGCCGCGCAAACGGCTGATGCGCGCTTTCGCTGTACTTGATGCGCATCTGCGCAAACCGCGCGTCGGCCTGCAGCCAGGCGTAGAACGCGTCGATCTGCTCGGCAGCCCCTGCCAGGAACAGGTTGATGCCCTCTTCGGCCACCAGCACCGATCCTTTCAGCGCATGCTGCTCGGCTTGCGCGCGCACGCCGTCGGCAAGTGTCTGCGGATCCTGGATGGTGACGAACTGGTAGGCGGCGGTATTGATCATCATGCGGCTATTTTAGGGCCGCGGGCAGCCCCTAGCGAGCGCCGTGGATGGGACGTCCAGCACGGTGCAGCAGCGTGCCTGCAAGCGCGTCATGCCGCGCACTCAGCCGCGCAACAGCACAAACGGCAGCAACACCAGCGAGGCGACGACCAGCATGCCGATCAGCGTCACGAGCACGAAGACCGGTCGCCTGCGCAGCAACGCGCCAAAGGTCTCCGCAGTGCCGGCTGCAAGTTCCTCCTGGCGCTGGGCACGCGCAATCGCGCCGCGCTGCGCCTGGTAGGCATCCATCGCCGCCTTGGCGCGTGGATAGTCGGCATCGTCGCTGAGCCAGATACCGCCAGCGGAAATCCCCCAGTTGCTGGGGCGCGTTTCATAGATCTGCACGCGCTGCTCGCGCATCAACGCCCGCACCTCATCGGCTTCGTCGTCGGGAACATTGCGCAGATTGAGCAGCAGCTTGGCCATGCCGCGATGATACCGGGAGCCAGGTGCGATAATGGCGGCCTTTCTCCATGGACCCTGCCATGCGCCTTTTGTTGACGCTCGTTGTCGCCCTGTTGCTCGCAAGCTGCGCGCCCGCCCTGCCGCCCTCCGGCGGCACCATCGCCAGTTTCGAGCGGATCGACCGCACCGTGGGGACCGGTGCAGAGGCCACACCAGGCGCCATGGTCACCGTGCACTACACCGGCTGGCTCTACGACGAAAAAGCCGCCGACAAGCACGGCAAGAAGTTCGACAGCTCGCTGGATCGTGCCGAGCCGTTCCAATTCGTACTAGGCGGCCACCAGGTCATCCGCGGCTGGGACGATGGCGTGGCCGGCATGCGTGTCGGCGGCAAGCGCACCTTGATGATTCCGCCCGATTACGGCTATGGCGACAACGGCGCCGGTGGCGTGATACCGCCCGGTGCATCGCTGGTGTTCGATGTGGAATTGCTGGGCGTGCAGCCGCGCTGAGTGCCTGACGATGACTGATCTGAGCAGGCAGCGGCTGGCCGTGATCGGCGGTGGGCCGGCCGGTTTGATGGCGGCGGAAGTGGCCTGCGCGGCAGGCTTGGCGGTGGATCTGTACGAAGCCAAGGGCTCGGTGGGACGCAAGTTCCTGATCGCTGGCAAAGGCGGCTTGAACCTCACGCATTCCGATTCGATGCCGCTGTTTGCGCAACGCTATCGCCAACGTCAGCAACCGGTTTCCGCATGGTTGCAGGACTTCGATGCTGATGCGCTGCGCGATTGGGCGCGAGAGCTCGGTGTCGAGACCTACGTCGGCAGTTCCGGCCGTGTCTTTCCAATGGACCGCAAGGCCGCACCCTTGCTGCGCGGCTGGGTGCGCCGGCTCAAGGAGCAGGGTGTCACGTTTCATGTGCAGCACCGCTGGCTGGGCTGGACTGAAAACGGCGCACTCCGTTTCGACACACCCACCGGTGCTGTGGAGTGCAGTGCAGAGGCAGTCGTGCTGGCGCTTGGTGGCGGCAGCTGGCCGCAGCTTGGTTCCGACGGCCAGTGGCAAGCAACACTGCAGCAACGCGGTATCGCGGTAGCGCCCCTGGTGCCGGCCAACTGCGGCTTCGATATCGATTGGAGTGCGCACTTCGTGCAGCGCCATGCAGGTGCACCGCTGAAACCGGTCGTTGCGCATTGGCAGGATGGCAACGGCATGCAGCATGCATTGCAGGGCGAATGCGTGGCCACAGCGAACGGCATCGAGGGCAGCTTGATCTATGCCTTGGCCGCGGACCTGCGCGAGCAGATCGACGCCCATGGCGTCGCCGAACTCGTGCTGGATCTGATTCCCGGCCGCTCGCTCGAACGCGTGCATGCCAAACTGGCCCAACCGCGCAAGGGGCGCAGTTTCAGCGAGCATCTGCGCCGCCAGGTCGGCATCGATGGTGTCAAGGCGGCCCTGCTCTACGAAGAACTCGGCAAGCAGGCGGGCGACGACGTGGCGTTGGTCGCACGCACGCTCAAGCAGTTGCCGCTGCGACTGTTGCGGCCACGTCCGCTTGCCGAAGCAATCAGTTCTGCAGGCGGCGTGCGGCTGGAGGCGCTGGACGATCAGCTGATGGCGCAGTCGCAACCAGGGGTGTTTTGCGCTGGCGAAATGCTCGATTGGGAAGCGCCAACCGGCGGCTACCTGCTCACCGCCTGCTTCGCCAGCGGCCGACGCGCCGCACGCGGCGCTGTGCAGTGGCTAGCGCAGCACAACGCAGACGCTACAGACGATCGCTGACTGCCGCACGCGGCCACACCGATTTGACGTCGTACACCACCGCGCCCGGCTTGCCGAGCGCGGCGATCTGCGCGACGTCGTAGTCGCGATACTGCGCGTGCGCCACTGCCAGCACCACGGCATCGTAGGCGCCCTCTTCCGGCGTCTGGCTTAAATGCACACCGCCGTGCTGCAGCGCTTCAGCCGGGTCTGCCCACGGGTCGCAAGTGTCCACCTGCACACCCCCGGCCTGCAGCAACTGCACCAATTCCAGGGCGCGGCTGTTGCGCAGATCCGGGCAGTTTTCCTTGAATGTGGCGCCCAGTACCAGCACCCTCGCCTGCGCGAGCGCGACGCCACGCATGGCCAGCATGCCGCACACGCGCTCGGCCACATGTCGGCCGACCCGATTGTTGACCTGCCGCGCGGTGTGGATCAGGTCCGGGTGATAGCCCACGCTTTCGGACTTGTGCATCAGGTAGTACGGATCCACGCCGATGCAATGCCCACCGACCAGGCCAGGGCGAAACGGCAGGAAATTCCACTTGGTTCCTGCGGCCTCGAGCACATCCAAGGTGTCGATTCCCAACTTGTCGAAAATCAACGCCAACTCATTGACCAGTGCGATATTGACGTCGCGCTGGATGTTTTCGACCACCTTTGCCGCTTCGGCCACGCGCATCGACCGAGCGCGCCAGGTGCCGGCAGTGATGATGCTGGTGTACAGCGCGTCGACTGCATCAGCGGCGTCCGCCGTCGAGCCCGAGGTGATCTTGCGAATGTCGCGCAGACGCCGCTGGCGATCGCCGGGATTGACACGCTCGGGGCTGTAACCGCAAAAGAAGTCGTGGTTGAAACGCAACCCGGAGCCTGCTTCGAGCAAGGGCACGCACACTTCTTCGGTGGTTCCTGGATAAACCGTGGATTCGTAGATCACCAGGTCGCCGGGCTTGAGGGCGGCGGCGATCAAAGCCGTGGCGCTACGCAACGGCTCCAGATCCGGTTGCTCGAAGCTGTCGATCGGCGTTGGCACGGTCACGATGAAAATGCGACACGCGGCCAGATCCGCGGCGTTTGCGCTGTAGCGTAACTGCGTTGCGGCAGCCAATTCGGCATCGTCCAGTTCCAGCGTGGCATCGTGGCCATCGCGCAATTGCGCAACGCGCTGCGCATCGATGTCAAAGCCCAGGGTGTCGCGCTGCTCCCCGAATGCAACCGCCAACGGCAGGCCGACATAACCCAAGCCGATGACGGCGATGCGCCCCTGTGGGGGGGCGAGAAGCGTGATGCCGGACATGCGGTTCCTTAAAATGGTGCGCAGCCCGTGGCGGCCCGCTATGCGGCGGCAGCATAACGCAGGCCGCAGGCGCCAGGCAGTGCAGGAAGGACGCAGCAAAGATTCACAATCGCCGCGCAATCAGGCACGCTATCGCAATGCCCGGGTGGCGAAATTGGTAGACGCAAGGGACTTAAAATCCCTCAGCCGCAAGGCTATGCGGGTTCGACCCCCGCCCCGGGCACACGATTTATAAGGTAATCGAGTCGGCGCACACGCAATCGTCTGCGCGCCGCTTACCGGCTGATGTCCATGCACGATCATCCGCATCATGCAACCAACGCGCTGGTCACCTGGCCCCGGATTGCGTTTCGATTACGCGTGCACACGACATCGCGTTGCGCCATTCCTCCAACGCAATCAGTCAAACACACGTGTCCAAGTGCCCAAGCACAGGTGTGCGCACTGGCACATGCGCTCATTACCGGACACCGCAGCACCACCGCTCATATTTCGCAGCCGCCGCGTAGTGCGTGGACGCCCCCGGCAATAACACGCGGCCAATAAAAAACCCTGGATATCGATCGATATCCAGGGTTCGAATTTGGAGCGGGAAACGAGACTCGAACTCGCGACCTCAACCTTGGCAAGGTTGCGCTCTACCAACTGAGCTATTCCCGCGTGGAGCGAAATTGTACAGCGTGTTACTTCGTTGCGCCAGCCCTGTCGTCGTTATCGATGGCAGGAAGACCGCATGCGATGTGGAGGCCTGGGCCGGAATTGAACCGGCGTACGCGGATTTGCAGTCCGCTGCATAACCACTCTACCACCAGGCCGAAACATCAAACCCAAGGCATCCTGCCTTGAAACGACGAGACCCCTGACGCGGGGTCCTGTCTACATCTGGAGCGGGAAACGAGACTCGAACTCGCGACCTCAACCTTGGCAAGGTTGCGCTCTACCAACTGAGCTATTCCCGCTTGGGAGGCGAAATTCTACAGCGAACAGGATAGCTGTCAACTGTTGCTTTCGATTTTTTTCGGCTTGTTGCTGATCGCTGCTTTTTCGTCGGCGCGCAGGCTTGGCCATGCAGCCTGCAGATACTGAAACCCCGACCACAGCGTCAGCAAGGCCGCAATGGCGAGTGTCCAGTAGCCTGCACGAAATATCAGGTTGCCCAGCCAGATTTCATGCGTGGGCATTTGCCCAGGCGTGACCGAATACAACAGGCACAGCAAGGCCACCATTTGTGCGGTGGTCTTGATCTTGCCGATGGCCGCCACGCGTACCTTGGCGCGCTGGCCGATCTCGGCCATCCACTCGCGGAGTGCAGAGACGGCAATCTCGCGTCCGACGATGACTGCAGCCCAGAACGCCATCCACGGCGTGGGATGGCCCTGCACAATCAGGAACAGCGCCACGGCGACCATCAACTTGTCGGCGACCGGGTCCAGAAATGCGCCGAACGCGGAATATTGGTGATAACGCCGCGCGACCCAGCCATCCAGCCAGTCGGTGATGGCGGCCAGCGCAAACACGCCGGCGGACGCGAAATTCGTCCACGTGTACGGCAGGTAGAACACCACGACCAACACCGGGATCATCACGATCCTGAGCAGTGTCAGCCACGTGGGGATGGTCAACTTCATTGCGGACTTGCCTCGCCTGCCGCATCGGGAAGCGCCAGCCCGTGCAGGTTAGCGTAGATTCGCGCGGCAAGTGCGGCATTGACCCCCTCCACTCGTGCAATCTCGGCCTCGCCAGCGGCCTTGAGCCCGACCAGCCCGCCGAAGTGCTTGAGCAGACTCGCGCGGCGCCGAGGGCCGATGCCGGGGATATCCTCGAGCTTGCTGGTCATGCGCGCCTTCTGGCGGCGACCGCGGTGGCCGGTGATCGCAAAGCGGTGCGCTTCGTCACGCACCTGCTGGATGAATTGCAGCGCAGGCGACGCCGCGCCCGGCCGCAGCTCGCGGCCGTCGGCCATGATCAACGCTTCGTGCCCGGCCCGGCGCTCTTCGCCCTTGGCCACGCCGACCAGCAACACGTTCTCGACCCCGAGATCGGCCAGCGCGGCCTGCGCCTGTGCCAGCTGGCCTGCGCCACCGTCGATCAACAGCACGTCGGGGAGCACGCCGTTCTCTTCCACGGCGCGACGGAAGCGGCGCTCGATCGCCTGCCGCATGGCTGCATAGTCGTCGCCCGGCGTGATGCCGGAAATATTGAAGCGCCGGTACTGGCCACGCACCGGGCCACTGGCGTCGAATACCACGCAAGAGGCGACGGTCGCCTCGCCCATGGTGTGACTGATGTCGAAACACTCCACACGCTTGACCGGCTCGGCAAGTCCAAGCATCTCGCGCAAGGCTTCGCTGCGTGCGTGCTGCGCGCTCTGGCTGGTGAGCTCGGTGACAAGGGTCAGCTGCGCATTGCGCGTTGCCAGCAGCAGATAGCCGGCACGCTCGCCGCGCACGTTCCACTTCAGTGCCACCTTGTGCTCGGCCGCCGTACTGAGCGCCGCTTCGATCAGCTCGGCTTCCGGGATCTCGCGGTCGAGCAGGATTTCGCGCGGGGGAGAGTGCTCGGCGTAGTACTGCGATACGAAAGCGCCAAGAATTTCGTCGGCACTGTCTTCCCCGTTGGTCTTGGGAAAGAACGAGCGCGTGCCGAGATTGCGGCCGTCGCGAAAACTCAGCAACAAGACGCAAGCCTGACTGGATTGCGTGGCGCAGGCCAGCACGTCCAGATCCGCTGCACGCCCGTCGACGTATTGACGGTTCTGCATGCTGCGCAGCGACGAGAGCAAATCGCGCAAACGCGCAGCACGCTCGAATTCCAGCGCCTCGCTGGCCTGCTGCATCGAGTGCATGATCTCTTCGCCGAGCTGATCGCTCTTGCCTTCGAGAAACATGGTGGCGCGGCGTACCGATTCGGCGTAATCCGGAGCCGCCACCAAGTCCACGCACGGACCGCTGCAACGCCCGATCTGGTATTGCAGGCATGGCCGCGAACGGTTGCGGAATACGCTGTCCTCGCAACTGCGCAGCTTGAAGAGCTTGTGCATCAGGCTGAGCGTCTCGCGTACACCGGTGACGCCCGTGTAAGGGCCGAAATAACGCCCTTGCACCGCACGCGGACCGCGGTGCAAGGCAATCCGGGGCCATTGTTCGCGGGTCAGCAACACGTATGGGTAGCTTTTGTCGTCGCGCAACGAGACGTTGTAGCGCGGCGACAGCGATTTGATCAGCTGGTTTTCCAGCAGTAGCGCTTCGGCTTCGCTGCGGGTGACGGTGACGTCCATGCGCGCGACCTGCGACAGCATCGAGGTCAACCGGGCGTTCTTCGGTGTCCCGTTGAAATAGCTGCCCACACGCTTGCGCAACGCGCCGGCCTTGCCGACGTACAGCAAGGTATCGTCGCCCGCATACATGCGATAGACGCCAGGCGCGGTGCTCAGTTGCGCAGCAAACGCTTTTCCATCGAAATCGTTGTGGGGCCTGACGCTCATTCGTCTATCGAAACATCACTCAGTGCGCCGCTTGCAAGGTCGTATCGCAAGATGGCATGTGCATCGGTTTCTGCGATCCAGACCGCACCGGCGGTGACCGCCAGACCGGCCGGGCCATGCAGACGACGCGGCAGCGCGACCGTGGTCAATTCACCGCCGCCCAGGCGCAGGCAGCGCAGGCGGCCATTGCCGGTGTCGGCGATCCACAGCAACGGCGAATCGGCCGCCAGTGCAATGGCCTGTGGGAACTGCAGGCGTGCCGTGCTACGTGGACCGTCCTGATCTCCAAACTGCCAGGTGCCCTGCCCGCCGACCAAGGTCTGCACCAGATCGCCGCGCAGTTGCATGGTGCGGATCGACGAGCCCAGCCCGTCGCAGACATAGGCTACCTGCTGCACGGACGCCAAGCCGGCCGGCTGTGCGAAAGCAGCGAGATGGCCGCTGCCGTCGCGAATTTCAAGGGCACCGGTGCCTGCGCGCGCGGTCAGCGCGGCTCGGCCCAGGTGATAACTCCAGATCCGGTTATCGCCGGCCATGGCGATCAACACCTGGTTGTCGGCGATGGCCAAACCTTGCGGGTAGTTGAGCGCAGAGGCACCGGGCGACGCCAGCGGGCCTTCGACCGGCTCGCCGGAACGACCGGTGCCGCACAAAGTATCAACCTGCCCGCTGCGCAGGTTGATACGACGTAGCGCATGGTTGCCGGTATCGGCGACATACAGCTGATCGCGTTCCAACGCCAAACCTTGCGGGCGCCGGAATGCCGCTTCGCCGACACCGCCGTCGATGAAATCCGCATTGCCATGCCCGAATTGGCGCAGTACGCGTCCGCTGTGCGTGCACTCGAGCACGCGGTGATGGCCGGTATCGGCGACATACAACCGGTCTTCGGTCGCGGCCAGGCCGGTAGGAAAACGCAACGCCAGGTGCGGCTCGGGCTCGCGCTCGGCCACGCCGTGCAGGTCGGCGTCCGATGGCGGCTGCTGGCCCTCGCACAGGGCAGTCAGCGCCTTGTCCAGGTCGCCAGTGACGCCCACCAGGCGCTGCCGCTCGCGGCCGTAGGCATCCAGCAGCACCAGCGTGGGCCAGGATTCGATACCGAAGCGTCGCCAGGTTTCCCAGTCCTTGTCGAGCAGGATCGGCGCACTCACGCCGTGTCCGCGCAGTTGTTTAAGCGAGCGTTGCGGCAGGCGCTCGCTGTCGAAACGCGGCACCTGCACCACGATCACCTGGAGCCGGCCAGGGCTGCGCGCCTGCCAGTGGGCAAGCTCGGCCAGGCGTTCGGCGCACCACACCGAACTGGCGTTGACGAACGCCAGCACCAGCGCACGGCCGCGATGCTCCTGCAAGGTGGAGGGCCTGGCATTGAGCCAGGTGGGAAATTCCGGCAGTTCCTGGGTGAGCTGGGCGTTCATGCGGTGATTATGCCCAAGCGCGATTAGCCGCGGGTGAGTCTGGCCACGGTGAGGCGCGCGGCAGTGTCGACCAGCTGCCATACCTGCTCGAAGTCATCCATGCTGCCGGTATACGGGTCGGGGATTTCATCGCGCGCGTCGATGCCGGCCCAGGGCAGCCACAAGGCGAGCTTGTCGCGCTGCGCCGCCGGGGCGAGCCGCTGCAGATCGCGCAGATTGCTGGCGTCTGCGCACAACAGCCAATCGAAATGCTCGAAATCCGAGTGCTTCACCTGGCGCGCGCGGAGGCCGGAAATATCCACGCCGTGACCGCGCGCGCAGCGGATGGCGCGCGGGTCCGGCGCCTCGCCGGCATGCCAGTCGCCGGTACCGGCCGAATCGACCTGGATGCGCCGCGACAAACGGGCTTCATCCAGCCGCGCACGCAACGCACCCTCGCCCATCGGTGAGCGGCAGATATTGCCCAGGCAGACGACCAGCACCTTCATGGCGATGCCACCCGCACCTGTGCGCGGACGAGATCGTCCGGGGTATCGATGCCCGGCGGAAACGGCTCGGGCGTCACCGCCACGGCGATGCGATAACCGGCTTCCATCACGCGCAGTTGTTCCAGCGATTCGATGCGCTCCAGCATGCCAGGCGGCATGGCCGCGAAGCGTTTCAGGAAGCCTGCGCGATAGGCGTAGATGCCGATGTGGCGCAGCCACTGACCTTCTGCAGGCACGCTCTCGCGCTGGCTGGCGAAGCTGTCGCGGTGCCAGGGAATCGGCGCGCGGCTGAAATACAGCGCATCGCCGCCGGCTGTGCGCACCAGCTTCACCACGTTGGGATCGAACAGGTCGTGCGCGCTGTCCACCGGCGCGGCCAGCGTGGCCATCTGGGCACCGGAGTGCTGCAGCAGATCGGCAACGGCACGGATGCCTGCAGCCGGCGCAAACGGTTCGTCGCCCTGCAGATTGACCACGCAGGTCTGGTCGTCCCATCCGGCAATGCGTGCGCATTCGGCAAGGCGGTCGGTACCGGACAGATGCGCGGCGCCGGTCATTGCCACATGCACTCCTGGCAGATGATCGATCGCCGCAGCGATGCGCGCGTCGTCGGTGGCCACCCATACCTCGCGCGCACCCGCCAGCAACGCACGCTCGGCCACATGCTGGATCATCGGGCGATCGCCGATCCGTTGCAGCGGTTTACCCGGCAGCCGCGTAGAGGCGTAACGGGCGGGAATGGCGACGACGAAATCGGCAGGCGTGGTGGGTGTCATACGTGCGCGCTCTGGATGCAGTGGGGAAACGAGAAAACCGAATCGCTTGATGCCGATGTGTGATTGAGCGAAGTGGCTGTATTCAGTGGGAGCTGCGCTGCACGGCATCAGCACTCAAAAACGCGCTGCATGCCCTGCTCGCAGCCATGCGCACCGATATTTCAGGGCAGACCTCTGCCCGAGTGTTGCGAAACTTCATGCAGCCTGGATGCCACATCACAGCAGCAAGCGCGTCCTCGACGCCTGGCTCGCGATGGTTGGCCAGCAACGTCCAGCTGCATGCTCACCATGGCCCGTGATGCACTCACACGCCCTGCCGGCTGGCCAATTTGTTCAGGCGGTCCAGCAGACTCACCCAGAACGCGGCCGGCAGCTCCGCCTTCAGTGGCACGCTGTACAACCACTCGTCGGCGAACGGACGGCATTTCACCGCATCCTTTTCGGTCATCAGCACCGGCAGGCGGCTTCCGAAGCTGAAATCCGCGGCGCGGTAGACGTGATGATCCGGAAACGCGTGCGGCACCACGCCAATGCCGCGCGCGCGCAGCATGGCGAAGAAACGTTCCGGATGCGCGATGCCCGCCACCGCATGCACGCGCTGCCCGGCAAGCATGCTCAAGGGCTGCGCACGCTTGCCATCCATCGGCTGCACGCTGTCGATGCTCAAACGCATCTGCCACTCGCCGAAACCGGCATCATCGGGCACCTGCGGTGCGGCAGTCGCACTGGCCTGGCCAAGATTGACCACGCGGAAATCGCAATCGCGTGCCCGCGCGGCCGGTTCGCGCAGCGGCCCAGCGGGCAACAGGCGTCCGTTGCCGTAGCGCCGCTGGCCATCGACCACTTCGATCTCGACATCGCGCGCCAGACGGTAATGCTGCAGCCCGTCGTCGCAGATCACGATGTCGCAGCCCGCTTCGACCAGCGCCCGTGCAGCAGCGAGCCGGTCGCTGTCGACACGCACGCGTGCACCGGTTTTCCAGGCGATCAACACCGGCTCATCGCCGCCGAGCGCCACCGGCGTGTCCGCTTCGACCCACCGCGCGGTACCTGCGTCATCGCGGCCGTAGCCACGGCTGGCGACGCCAGGCGTCCAGCCGGCTTCCTGCAGCTTTGCGACCAAGGCGATCGTCAGCGGCGTCTTGCCGGTGCCGCCGGCGGTGACATTGCCAACCACGATCACCGGCACTGGTACCCGGTGGCGCCGGCGCCAACCGCGGCGATACAGCGCCCGCCGCAATGCAATGGCAGCGCCGTAGACCGGCGCCAGGATGCGCGCCGGCAAGGGGATCGGCGTGTTGTCGTACCAGTAACCCGGGGTGCGGGTGCCGCGTTTGCTCATGCCGGGCGTTCGCGGAATTGCATGCCGTGCAGATGCGAATACAAGCCGCCCTGCGCCAGCAATTGGTGATGCGTACCGCGCTCGACGATCCGACCCTGGTCCATCACCAGCACCTGATCGGCATGCTCGATGGTGGACAGGCGATGCGCGATGACCAGCGTGGTGCGGTCCGGCATCAGCTTGTGCAGGGCGTCCTGTACCAAGCGCTCGGATTCGTTGTCCAGCGCTGCGGTGGCCTCGTCCAGGATCAGGACCGGCGCGTCCTTGAGCATGGCGCGTGCGATCGCCAGACGCTGGCGCTGGCCACCGGACAGGCGCCCGCCCTTGGTGCCGACATGCGACTGCAGCCCCTCGGGCAGTTGCGCGACAAATTCCATTGCGTTTGCGCCCAGAATCGCCCGCTCCAACTGGCCGGCATCGGCGTTGCGCATTTCACCGAACGCCACGTTGTCGGCGATGCTGCCGTCGAACAACATCACCTGCTGGCCCACCAGCGCAATCTGCCTGCGCAGATCCGCCAGCGCATACGCCTGCACCGGATGACCGTCGAGCAAGATCTGCCCGGCCTCGGCTTCGTAAAAACGCGGGATCAACTTGATCAGACTGGACTTGCCGCTTCCGGAACGCCCGACGATGGCAGTGACGGTGCCCGGTTGCGCAACGAAACTGACATCGGCCAGCGCCGGATTGACCTGGCCGGGGTAGCGCGCCGTGACATCGCGAAATTCGATCAAGCCCTTGGCACGCGTCAGCGGCACGGTACCTTGATCCGGCTCGTCCGGGCTGTCGAGCACCGAAAACAGGCGCTCGGCCGATGCAAGGCCGCGCTGCACCATGTTCTGCACATTGGTGAGCTGCTTGAGGCCCGGAATGATGGTCAGCATCGAGGTCATCAGCACGACGAAATCGCCGGCCGTCAGGCGCCCGGCCAAGGCCTGCGCACCGGCCACGAACAGCAGGGCCGACAGGCCGATCGCGCCGATCATCTGCACGGTGGCAGTGGAAATGCCGCGGGTGGATTCGACCTTCATCGCCAGGCGCAGGTTGCGATTGGCCAGCGCGCCATAGCGCTCCATTTCGGTCTGCTGGGCCCCGTAGATCTTGACCTCCTGATGGCTGGACAAGGTCTGGTCGGCAGCCTGCAGCAGCTGCGCACCGCTTTCCTGGATGCTGTGGCTGATACGGCGGTAGCGCCGCGCCACCTTGTCCATCACCCAGGCCAGCACCGGGGCGAGCACCAGGATGGTCAACGTCACCTGCCAGCTATGCCACAGCATCAGTGCCAGCGCACCGATCACCTGCAGCGATTGCTGGATCATGACCTTGACCGCATCCACTGCGGCCTGCGCAACCTGGTCCGAATCCGAGCCCAGGCGTATCAGCATCGAGGGCACCGGCTCCGAATCGAAGCGTGACCCCGGCAGGCGCAGATACTTGGCCATCACCTTGATACGCAGGTCGCGCGCGATGCTGCGTGCGGACTTGCCCATGGCCATGTCGGTGATGTAGCCGGCGACGCCGCGCACCACGAACAGCAGGATGATCTGCACCGGCAGCCAGCGACTGACCTCGGCGTTCTTGTAGATGAAGGTCTCGTCGGTGATCGGCTTCATCAACGCCAGAAACCCGGTGGTGCCGGCCGCTTCGATCAACGCGGCGATCAACGCGGCCACCAGCAACAAGCGATACGGCTTGGCAAACGCCAGCAGGCGACGGTACGTGCGCCAGGAAGACACTGGCGCCGGGCGGTCGGTGGAGATGGTCACTGGCGGGTTCCGTTGGTGCTTGTCTTGCCGGTCGTACCGGTGGCGCTGGCCGGAGGCGCGGTGGCGATGGCAATGCGCCGGAAGCCGAGCTGGCCCAGCGCATCCTGCGCGGTCACCACGGCCTGATACGGGGTCCGCGCATCGGCGCGCATCAGCACGGTCTGTTCGCGGTCATCGCCGGCGATCTGGGCGATGGTCTGCTTGAGCGAATCCACATCCGAGCGCAGTACTTCCTGATCGTTGATGAAATAACGCCCATCGGCGTTGACCAGCACGCTCAACGAACGCGGCGGCGCACTGGTGTGCTGGTCGCTGGCGGTCGGCAACTGCAGCTGCAGCGTGGAGCGTGCGTCGAAGGTCGTGGTCACCACGAAAAAGATGATGAGGACGAGGATGACGTCAATCAATGGCACCAGGTCGATATGCGGCTCGTCCTGGCTTCGGTCGCTGCCGATGCGCATCCGTCAACCCTTCGCCGTGACGGGCTTGGCGCCCGCTGCGGCCGGCGCGACGGCTGCCGGCACGACTCGGCCATCGATGGTGTCCAGCAACAAGGTGGCTTCCTGCTCCATCTCGATGATGTAACCGGCGATGCGCCCCTTGAAGAAGCGATGTGCCATCAATGCCGGAACAGCGATGATCATGCCGGTGGCAGTGCACACCAGCGCTTTGCCGATGCCGCCGGCGAGCTGATTCACATCGCCGACGCCGTGATCGAGGATGCCCAGGAACATCTGGATCATGCCGACCACGGTACCAAGCAGACCCAACAACGGCCCGGCCGAAGCGATCGTGCCCAACGCATTCAGGTAGCGCTCCATGCGATGCACCACATGCCGGCCGGTGTCTTCGATACGTTCGCGAATCATGTCGCGCGGGCGGCCGCGCACATCCAGCGCAGCGGCCAGCAAGGCGCCCAACGGCGAATTGCGGCGCAGCGATTCGATGTGGGTGGGATCCAGATTGCCGCGCGCGGCCCACTGACGGACCTCTTCGCCCAGGCCCGGCGGCGTCACCTCATTGCGGCGCAGGCTCCACAGACGCTCCAGCACGATCGCCAGGGCGATCACGCCCAGCAACAGCAACGGCACCATCGGCCAACCGCCTGCCTTGACCAGCTCCAACACGATTCGATTCCTCCGGCAACACGGCCGCCTGTTCGCTGACCGATAGGATAGCAGCCGACCGCCGCCGTTCCGCAGCATCCCATAGCCGCGGCTGCCAGCGCCGCCGCTCGCGCAGTTGCAGGCCCGCGGCACCGAGCCAAACCCGTATCGCTCCCGCCTGGGCAGTGTCCAGCACTTCTGCTCCGCCCGACTTCCAGCGTTGCACGACCTCGGCGCGCGGATGCCCGAATCTGTTGCCATGACCGGACGACACCAGCGCCAGGCGTGCGCCGGTCGCGGCGATGAAGCCGGCCTGCGAGCCGTCGGCGCTGCCGTGGTGCGGCACGATCACCAGGTCCGCACGCAGATCCGCGGCGCGCCCGCGCAGCAGGCGGCGCTCGACGATTTCGCCAATATCGCCCGGCAACAGTGCGCTCGCAGACGCGGTCTCGACCCGCAGCACGCAGCTGGATTGATTGCGTAGATAAGGAAACCCAACGCCGGGATGCAGGAAGCGGAAGCGCACACCGTCCCACTCCCACTGCTGCCCGGCGCGGCAACGTGCGGTGACGTCCAACGGCGCACCCGGTGGCGCAGCCGTGCGTGCCACCGGCAGCCCCGTGCGCACCGCGGCATAGCCACCGGCATGATCGGCGTCGGCGTGGCTGAGCACGATGGCATCCAGCCGGCGTACGCCAAGCGCGCGCAACGCCGGCAGCACGACGCGCTCGCCGGCATCGAACCCGTCGCGTACCGCCGGACCGGTATCGAACAGCAGCGCATGGCGTTGCGTGCGCACCAGCACCGCCAAGCCCTGGCCCACATCCAGCACCTGCACTTCCGCCTCGCCTGCGGCGGGTAGCTCGCGATCCGGCCAGAGCAGCGGCAACCACAGCAGCGCCGCCAACGATTTACCCGGCGTCGCGCGCGGCAGCAACAGCCAGAACGCACCGAGCAAGGCGGCGATCAGGGCAACCCCATCGGACTCGGGCACCCACCACAACGCCACCGCGGTGTGCCCAAGCCAGACGAACCCCGGCCAGGTCAGCTCAAAGCACCAGCCCGCAAGCTGCCATGCCCATACGCCGGTCCCTGGATAGATCGCTTCGAGCGCGGTCCCCAACAGGCACAGCGGCACCACCACGAAAGTCCACCAGGGAATGGCGACCAAATTGGCGAATGGCCCGACCAGCGACGCCTGCCCGAACAGGCTGACCGTCAACGGCAGCAGGCCAACGGTGGCCACGGTCTGCGCAGACAAAAAGCCGCGCACAATGGCACGATCGTCAGACGGCAGGCACCAGACCAGCCATGCCACGCCGGCGAAGCTGAGCCAGAAGCCAGCCACCAGCACGCTGAGCGGATCCCACAGCAACACCGCCAACAAGGCGAGCGAGAGGACGTGCGCGGTCGAGGCGCGTCGCCGCAGTACCCTGGCGAGGGCCACCACCGCAATCATCAACACGGTGCGTACCGTCGGCAGCGCCAGGCCAGCCAATAGCGCGTAGGCGGCGGCGCCGAGTAGCGCGGCAATCGATGCCGCATGCAGACGCGGCATGAAGGTGCCCAGTCGCGGCTGCCAGCGCCATATGCCAGCGACCAGCAGCGCGAAGAATGCCCCGACCAGCCCGACATGAAATCCAGAGATGGCGATCAGATGGCTGAGCCCGGTCGCGCGCAACGTTGCCCATGCCATATCGTCCAGCCCGCGGGTATCTCCGAGCGCGAGCGCCCGCAGGTACGGCGCAGAAGGGCCGCCGACACGCTCGGCGATGCGTTGCGACATCCGTTCGCGCCACGCATCCACGCCTTGCGGCGGCGCGATCTGGCGTGCGGTTGCAGGCATGCGCACATAGCCCGTCGCAGCGATGCGCTGCACCAGTGCCTGGCGCTCGGCATCGAAGCCTCCGGGATTGCGCAAGCCGCGTGGCGCACGCAGCTTGAGCCGCAGCTGCCAACGCGCACCTGCATGCAGCGCTGCGCGCGGGCCGATGCGCTCGGCGCCAAAGTCGTCGTACCAGGCCAGTTGCAGGAGCTTCCCGCGCAGTGCCGCCGGCTGCGCCGGCGCTTGGTCCACGCGCAGCTGAAAGCGGGTACGGCGTTGCTCGGCGGTCGGCAGGCCGACAATCTGTCCGCGCACGGTGACATCGCGTGTTTCATTCCGGGGAAGCAGTTGCGACTGCAGGGCATCGGTCACCTGCCACCCCATCGTCCCGAATCCAAAGAGTGCCGCCGCCCCTGCCAGCAATAGCGCACTCCGGCGCGGGCGCAGCCACACCGTCGCGCCGCTGCCCAGCAATGCAACACACACGCAGCCGACGTAAACCATGCGCGCAAGCAGTGTGGGCGACCAGGCGCAGGCCACCACGCCCAGCAATAACGCGGCCGCAATGGCCACCGCCGATCCCATCTGCGGCGGCGCTGCCTGCGCTGACACCTCCATGCTGTCGGTCGCCATCCCGCACCCTATCGATCAACGTCTTCACCTTAGATCGCGGCACCTTCCACGCACAGCGGAGATCTGCCCGAGGCTGGGTAGGAAGAGCACTGCGCGGCGCTCGCCGATCGCGAATACGGAAGAAGTACTGCAGCCCGCAACCACTGGATGCAGTGCGTAGGACAGTGCACACCTGACGATGCATGCCGCAGCAAATGGAGCGATCAACGGCGCAGCACGCGCTCTGGCCCAGCATTCGCCCCGATTTCATGGTGTCGCCGCTAAGGTGAAATCCGTTTTCCAGGAGTCTCCCCCATGCGTAAAGGCATTGCATTGATCGTCGGTGTGACCGGCATCTCCGGTTACAACCTTGCCAACGTGCTGCTCGCCGACGGCTGGACCGTGTACGGCCTTGCACGCCGGCCACTGCCCCACGACGGTGTCATTCCGGTCGCGGCAGATCTACTGGACGCCGACAGCACCAACAGCGCGTTACGTGGCCTACCGATTACCCACGTGTTCTTCTGCACCTGGACCCGCCGCGATACCGAACGCGAGAACGTCCAGGCCAACGGCGCGATGATGCGGCACCTGTGCGATGCACTCAGCGATGCGCCGCTGCAGCACATGGCGCTGGTCACCGGCACCAAGCACTACCTGGGCGCCTTCGAGAATTACGGCAGCGGCAAGGCCGAGACGCCGTTTCGCGAAAGCGAGCCGCGCCAGCCGGGCGAAAACTTCTACTACACGCTGGAAGACCTGCTGTTTGCGCATGCGCAGCAGCACGGTTTCGGCTGGAGCGTACATCGCTCGCACACCATGATCGGCATGGCCAACGGCAGCAACGCCATGAACATGGGCGTGACGCTGGCGGTGTATGCATCGCTGTGCAAGCACACCGGGCAACCGTTCGTGTTCCCAGGGTCGCAAGCGCAGTGGAACAGCCTCACCGACCTCACCGATGCCGGGCTGCTCGGCCGCCAACTGGCCTGGGCCGGGCTTAGCCCCGCAGCGCGCAATCAGGCCTTCAACACCGTCAATGGCGATGTGTTCCGCTGGCGCTGGATGTGGGGCGAGATTGCGAAGTTCTTCCAACTCGATGCTGCGCCCTGCCCCGCTGTGCCTGAACCGCTGGAACCACGCATGAGCCAGACCGCACCTGCCCTGTGGGCTGAGGTGGCCGCGCAACACCAGCTGGTAGAGTCCGACGTCAATCGGCTTGCATCGTGGTGGCATACAGATGCCGACCTAGGCCGCGAGATCGAGTGCGTCAACGACATGACCAAGAGCCGCGAACTGGGTTTCCTCGACTTCCACGACAGCCGCGCCTCGTTCTTCGAACTATTTACCCGCCTGCGGGCACTGCGCATCATTCCTTGACCGATGCCATGGCATCGCCGCAGGCTGCATTGGCCTGCGGCGACCAGGCAGCTAATGCCCTGGCAGTCGGGGTGCATGCGATCGTGCGCTGCCACTGCACTTCAAAATTCGCCACCATTTCGGCTAACGGGCACAGCACCGGTGACCGCTGAAGATTCCACGCTCATACACGACGCGATCGGTCTGCCAACCGACCGCTTCGCCATGCGCTTACACCGCAGACGGCGCCAATTCGCGCAGCTTGCCCTGGTGTAGCTCCAGCACGCGGTCCAAGCGCCGTGCCAAGCCGCGGTCGTGCGTCACCAACACCAGGCTGGTGCGCTGGGCGCGGTTGAGCTCCAGCATCAGCTCGAACACGGTACCCGCGGTCTTGTCGTCCAGATTGCCGGTGGGCTCGTCGCCCAATACGCAGCCCGGCTTGTTGACCAATGCACGCGCCACCGCACAGCGCTGACGTTCGCCCCCGGAGAGTTCGCTGGGCTTGTGTTCGACGCGATGCCCAAGCCCAACCGATTCCAGCAGTTGCAGTGCCTGACCCTTGGCGACGGCCACATCCTTGCCGGACAACAGCACCGGCATCATCACGTTCTCCAACGCGGTGAATTCGGGCAACAAGTGATGGAACTGGTAGACGAAGCCAAGCGCCTGGTTACGCAGCTTGCCGCGCTGCGCGTCGGACAGCGCCGACATGCGCTCGCCGGCCACATACACCTCGCCGGAGGTCGGAATATCCAGCCCGCCGAGCAGATGCAGCAAGGTGCTCTTGCCGGCGCCGGAGGCACCGACGATCGCCACGGTTTCGCCGGTGGCCACCGAGAGATCCAGGCCATCGAATACCGGCGTGCGCATCTTGCCTTCGGCGTAGGTCTTGGCCAGCGCTTCGGCGCGGATCACCGCAGTTGCCTGTCCTGGTGTTTGCACGGCCGCTTCCCTGATCTCATTCATAGCGCAGCGCCTCCGCCGGCTGGGTGCGCGAAGCGCGCCACGCCGGGTACAAGGTCGCCAGGAAACTCATCACCAATGCCACCACGGTGATCACTACCACGTCCTGGGTTTGCATATCGGTCGGCAGGCCGGTGATGTAGTACACGTCTTCGGGTAGCAACTTGACGCTGAAAATCGTTTCGATCACGCCGAGGATGCGTTCGAGGTTGAACGTCAGCACGATGCCGCCGATCACGCCCATGAAGGTACCCATGAAGCCGATCAACGAGCCCTGCACCATGAATACCTGCATCACCCCGCCCGGCGACAGCCCGAGCGTGCGCAAGATGGCGATATCGGCCTGTTTGTCGGTCACCAGCATCACTTGCGAGGACACCAGGTTGAACGCTCCCATCGCCACGATCAGCGACAGCAGGATGCCCATCACCGTCTTTTCCATCTTCAAGGAGTGGTACAGGTTGGCGTTTTCCTGGGTCCAGTCGCTGACCCGATACGGGCCGTGCAACTTCACCGCCAAATCGCGCGCCACCGGCCAGGCCTGATCCATGTCATGCAGGCGCAGGCGCACGCCGGTGACGCCATCCATGCGCAGCACGCGCGCAAGGTCCTGCATGTTCACCACGGCCAGGCCGCGGTCGATCTCGTTGTATCCGGCCTCGAAAATACCGCTCACGGTAAAGCGCTTGAGCCGCGGCATCGCGCCCAGCGGCGTTGCCTGGGTGTCGCTGAGCAACACGACGATGCTGTCGCCGACATCCACGCCAAGCCACAACGCCAGCTCCTTGCCGATGACGATGTTGTACGAGCCAGGGGTCAGGCTGTCGACCGAGCCCTGCTGCATCTTCTTGGCCAGCACCGACACCTTGCCTTCTTCGGCAGGAATCACGCCGCGCACGATGGCCGGCTGCTTGCGCGGGCCCTGCAATAAGGATTCGGTTTCGATGTAGGGCGCGGCACCGGCTACGCGCGGATCGGACATGGCGACCTCGACCGCATGCTGCCAGTCGCGCATCGGCGCGCCTTCTGCACTGACAGTCGCGTGGGCAGCCATCTGCAGCAGGCGGTCGCGAATTTCCTTCTGGAAACCGCTCATCACTGCAAGCGTGGTGATCAGCACGGTCACGCCCAGGGCGATGCCCAGGATCGACGCCATCGAAATAAACGATATGAAGCCATTGCGCCGCTTGGCACGCAGATAGCGCAAGCCGATGGCAACCGGGATAGGTTTGAACATGCGGTTCAACCGGGAAAGGGACGCTATGGTGCCACTAGCGGCCGCCCCGACGAAATGGCGTGGGCCTGAGCGGCCAGACGCAGTTCACGTCGTTGCGGCGCCGGCAAGGTGTCCGGCCAGAAATGCAGGCGCTCGCGCCGGCCATCCGCTCGCCTCCACGACACCACCGCAAGCGGTCCGCGCCAACGGACCTGCAGCCCTTCCACCTGCATACCGTCAATGCTGGCGGGCGTTTGCGTCCATGGCACCAGCAACTGCCTCACTGGCGAACGCAACAGCTGGCGCACTGCTCGCCCGCCTGCAAACACCGCGTACGCCGACAACGACACGGCCAGCCACGGTGGTACGCCACTGCGCCACACCGCGCACACGGCCAGCGCCACCAACACGCTCAATGCGCAAATCAACCAGCGCGAGGGGCGCCACTCAAGCCGGCAAGGCGCGAATATCGGCGATGAGTGCGGCGTTGGCGGCATCGGGGCAAGCCTCGTATCCCATGAACCAGCGCCACAACTTATCGTCTTCGCAATCCAGTAGCTGTAGGAAAACCGCGCGCTCGGCGTCGGGAGCCTGCGCCCAGCGTTGATCAAGGTAGCGCCCGAACAATTGGTCGAGTTCGCGCATGCCGCGCCGGCAACGCCAGCGCAGTTTTTTCAGCAGGGTTTGTTCGTCCATTCTCACTCTCCACCGCACCGCATGGCGGGCCAAAAACGACAGCGGCACCTGACCCAAGGGCCGGTGCCGCTGCGAACCACATCCCCGTGGTGGGGAATCAATGCCGTGCAATCAGGCGCGACGCGCCATCATCAGCTTCTTGATTTCGGCGATCGCCAGCGCCGGGTTCAAGCCCTTCGGGCAGGTCCGTGCGCAGTTCATGATGGTGTGGCAGCGATACAGCTTGAACGGGTCTTCCAGATCGTCCAGACGCGCACCGGTGTCTTCGTCGCGCGAATCGATGATCCAACGGTAGGCCTGCAGCAGGATCGCCGGGCCCAGATACCGCTCGCCATTCCACCAGTAGCTTGGGCAACTGGTCGAGCAGCATGCGCACAGGATGCACTCGTACAATCCGTCGAGCTTGCGACGGTCTTCGGGCGACTGCAGGCGCTCGCGGTCCGGCGGCGGCGGGGTCTGGGTACGGATCCACGGCTTGATCGACGCGTACTGCGCATAGAAATGCGTCAGATCCGGCACCAGGTCCTTGATCACGCTCATGTGCGGCAGCGGATAGATCGGCACCTCGGACTTGCCGCATGCGGCAATCGCCTTGGTGCAGGCCAGCGTGTTGGTGCCATCGATGTTCATCGCGCACGAGCCGCAAATGCCCTCGCGGCAGGAGCGACGGAACGCCAGCGTCGGGTCGATCTCGTTCTTGATCTTGATCAGCGCGTCCAGGACCATCGGGCCGCATTTATCCAGATCGATCTCGTAACTGTCGGTGCGCGGGTTGGCGTCGACGTCCGGATCCCAGCGGTAGACCTTGAAGGTGCGCGTGTTCTTGGCGCCCTTTGCAGGGTAATGCTTGCCCTTGCCGATCTTTGAATTCTTGGGGAGGGTGAACTCTGCCATAGCTGCTCTCGTTGGCTCAGGCGATGCGCGGTGCGGACGACAACTGCACCGTGCGCATGAAGGTAAAGATGACGGATGCCACTGCCGAAGCAGTCGCACAGCGGCCGGCCATGTGCCGGCACTGCTCCAGCGTCATGCCACGACCACACTGCTGCACCGACTCGCCGCCACGCGCCGAGGCGATGGCAAGCGATGACAAGGCAACGGTGGGTCGCTGCATGCGCATCGATCAGTAAACGCGCGGCTTCGGCGGGACCACGTCCACGTCCTTGCTCAGCGTGTACATGTGCACAGGGCGGTAATCGAATTCGCACTTGCCCTTGTCGTCGACGGTCACCAGCGTGTGCTTCTGCCAGTTGACATCGTCGCGATCCGGGAAGTCTTCGTGCGAATGCGCGCCGCGGCTTTCCTTGCGCTGTTCGGCCGAATTGATCGTCGCCACCGCGTTGAGCAGCAGGTTGTTCAATTCATAGGTCTCGATCAGGTCCGAATTCCACACCAGCGAACGGTCAGACACCTTGACGTCTTCGAAGGTGGCGAAGATCTCGGCCATCTTGTCCACGCCCTCTTTCAGCGTCTTGCTGGTGCGGAACACGGCGGCGTCCGACTGCATGGTGCGCTGCATGTTGTCGCGGATCACGGCCGTCGGCGTGGAGCCGTTGGCGTGACGCAGCTTGTCCAGCAGGCCCAAGGCCTTGTCGCAGGCATCGGACGGCAGCGTCTTGTGCGGCTGATTGGGCTTGACCGTCTCGGCACAGCGATTGGCAACCGCGCGGCCGAACACCACCAGGTCCAGCAGCGAGTTCGAACCCAGACGGTTTGCACCATGGACCGAGACGCACGCCGCCTCGCCGATGGCATACAGGCCCGGCACCACGGCATCCGCATCGTCGCCCTGCTTGCGCACGACCTCGCCGTAGAAGTTGGTCGGAATGCCACCCATGTTGTAGTGCACGGTCGGCAGCACCGGGATCGGCTGCTTGGTCACGTCCACGCCGGCGAAGATGTGTGCGCTTTCGGCGATGCCGGGCAGCTTTTCGTTGATCACTTCCGGACCAAGGTGGGTCAGGTCGAGCAGGATGTGATCCTTGTGCTCGCCCACGCCACGGCCTTCTCGAATTTCCACCGTCATCGAACGCGACACCACGTCGCGCGACGCCAGATCCTTGTAATGCGGTGCGTAGCGCTCCATGAAGCGCTCGCCATTGCTGTTGCGCAGGATGCCGCCTTCGCCGCGCACGCCCTCGGTGATCAGGCAGCCCGCGCCGTAGATGCCGGTGGGGTGGAACTGCACGAATTCCATGTCCTGCACCGGCAGGCCGGCACGCATCACCAGGCCGCCGCCGTCACCGGTACAGGTGTGTGCGGAGGTGGCGCTGAAGTAGGCACGGCCGTAACCGCCGGTCGCCAGCACCACGCCGTGGGCGCGGAACAGATGTAGCGAGCCTTCTGCCATGTCCAGTGCGAGCACGCCACGGCAGACGCCTTCTTCGTCGAAGATCAGATCGAGCGCGAAGTACTCGATCATGAAGCGTGCGTTGTGCGCCAGCGACTGCTGATACAGCGTATGCAGCATGGCGTGGCCGGTCCGGTCGGCTGCGGCGCAGGTACGCTGCGCTGACGGGCCTTCGCCATACTTGGTGGTCATGCCGCCGAACGGGCGCTGGTAGATCTTGCCCTCTTCGGTACGCGAGAACGGCACGCCGTAGTGTTCGAGCTCGATGATGGCCGGAATCGCTTCACGACACATGTACTCGATCGCGTCCTGGTCACCCAGCCAATCGGAGCCCTTGATGGTGTCGTAAAAGTGATAACGCCAGTCGTCCTCGCCCATGTTGCCCAGCGCCGCGGAAATACCGCCCTGCGCTGCCACGGTGTGCGAACGGGTCGGGAAGACCTTGGTCAGGCAGACCGTCTGCAGGCCCTTCTGGGCCAGGCCGAACGTGGCGCGCAGGCCGGCGCCACCGGCGCCCACCACGACCATGTCGTACTTGTGTTCTGTGATCTTGTAAGCGGACATCGAATTATGGGTTCCTGTTTGGTCGCTGACGACTCAGCTCATGCCCAGCGCGATACGCGCCACGGCAAATACGCTGACGATGGCGCCCAGCACGGCAACAAAACGCACGAGGGTCTGCGCAATCAGTGCGAGCAGCGAGTCGTGGACGTAGTCTTCCAGTACCACCTGCATGCCAAGCTGGGCATGCCAGAACGAGGCAATGAGGAAAGCGACAAGCAAAATCGCATTCCACGGCTTGGCCACTGCGGCGGTGGCGGCAGCGTGATCGGCACCGATCAGGCTCAGCACGAAGATCAGGAACCAGATCGACAGCGGCACCAGTGCGGCCGCGGTCAGGCGCTGGATCACGAAATGTTCGGTACCGGTCTTGGCGGCGCCCAGGCCGCGCACATTCTTCAGCGGGGTACGGTAGCGGCTCATACGGCACCTCCGGACAGCAGTACGTAAGCCCAGATGGCGATAGTCAGCACAAGGCTCAGAACCACCGACAACCAACCCATGCTGATGAACGAGCGCACGGCGTAGCCTTGCCCGAAGTCCTGCAGCATGTGGCGCAAGCCACCGAACAGGTGGAAGGCGAAAGACCAGGTCCAGCCGAACAGGAATACCTGCCCATACCAGGTGGCAGCCTGATCGCGGAAACAATTCCAATGGTCGGGGCCAAGCATCAAGGTGAGCAAGGCAGCGGCAATTCCCAGTGCGCCGACGGACAGTACGATGCCGGTGGCTCGATTGAGAATCGAGGTCACCATCTGTATCTGCCAACGGTATACCTGGAGATGCGGGGAGAGAGGACGTTCGCGGATCGCCATTCGCTGGGCTCGTTTTCTCGGCTGGGCGGCACTAGGCCGCTGTGGCTAAAAGCTGCTCAAAAATCGATGCAGCGTCCATTTTTTTCCCAGTCGCCGTAGCGCGTTGGCTCGGGGCCGTCGCGCCCACCAATCTCCTTCGGCAGTGGCTTTTTCTCGGGAATATGCTCCTGAGAAGAAGGCTGCGTCTCGGAATCCTGCGCTGGGGTGGGGGTTGGATGGCCTATCATAGTGCTCTCACAACTTGGCGATTTTAGTCCTCCCCTTCCGTGGCTGACAACCTGAATCTTATTCCGCAGGGTTTTGGCTCCCTGCACGACATGCAATACGTCCGATTGGCCGGTACGGATGCAGTGGCGTTTGCGCATGCCCAATTTGCCAATGACGTACAGGCGCTGGCGGTTGGGCAGTGGCAGTGGAACGCGTGGCTGACGGCGAAGGGGCGCGTGATTTCCATCTTCGCACTCCTGCGTGAGGACGACGCACACCTGCTGATGCTGTTGCCGGACGGCAACGCGGCCGAGATCGCCGCGCAACTCGGCCGTTTCGTGTTCCGCCGCAAGCTGAAAATCAGCGCTGCCGCGCTGCTCGCCTACGGCGGCTTCGTAGCGCCGGAACACGCGCATGCCGCGCAAGCCGACCTCGGAACCCAGCGTATCGAACTGGATCTGGGTAGCGCAGCGCTGCCGCGCACGCTATTGCTCTACAGCCCGGATGCATTGGCGATGCCTATCGAACTGCCGAGCGCAGAGGCGCAGTGGCGGACGACCGATCTGCAACTGGGGCTCGCCCGCCTGGTCGAGAGCCAGCGCGAACAGTGGACGCCGCAGCAGTTGGCACTGGACCGCCTGCAGGCGTACAGCGTCAAGAAAGGCTGCTACCCGGGCCAGGAAATCGTGGCGCGGACGCACTTCCTGGGCAAGGCCAAGCGCGTCTTGCAGCTGCTCGAAACGGATGCGGCCGTGGATGCAGGCGATGCCGTCGCATTGGACGGTAGCGCGATCGGCACGGTAGTGAGCGTGGCCGGCAACCTCGCGCTGGCGGTATTGCCGTTGGAACTGACGCTGGACGCCGGTACCGCGTTGCAGGCAGGCACGCATGGCGCCCGCCCACGCGCACTCACGACGGGGCTGGAGCGTTAGCGGCAAAAAAACGCAGCGAGCCGTGCCAGGCGGGCGTGGGCATCGCGCAGCACGCAGTGGCCCAACGACACCCGCCAATTCCGAGCGCCGGCCGTGTCCGTCTGGCGGCTGCGTCGCTGTTGACCAGTTTGCCTAAGCCGCCTCCAGCCGCTGGCCGGTGGCTGGATCGAAAAAGTGCAAGGCCTCGCTGCGCAATGCCAGGCGCAATGGCTGGCCTACCGCCGGCAAGCTCTGCGGCGGGACACGGATCACCAGCGGCTGACCGCCACGGTCGAGATTGAGGAAGATCTCGTTGCCGACCGGCTCGATCACATCGACCCGCGCATCGAAGCCCAGGACCGCATCGTCGGACGGCTGCAAGTGCTCCGGGCGCACGCCGACGATCACGTCCTGGCCGAACCAAGCCGCATCGACCCGCGCCGCACCCAGCGGCACGCGCCAGCCATCGGCCATGACCAGGTGCAGGCCGTCCTGCGCGTCCAGACGCCCCTGCAGCACGTTCATCGCCGGGCTGCCGAGGAACCCGGCCACGAACAGATTGGCCGGACGGTCGTATAGCGCCATCGGACTGTCGATCTGCTGGATCACGCCATCCTTGAGCACCACGATACGCTGGCCAAGCGTCATCGCTTCGACCTGATCGTGGGTGACGTAGATCATGGTGGTGCCAAGCTTGCGGTGCAGCTGCGCGATCTCGGTGCGCACGCTGTGGCGCAACTTGGCGTCCAGGTTGGACAGCGGCTCGTCGAGCAGGAACACCGAGGATTCGCGCACCATCGCCCGGCCCAGCGCCACGCGCTGACGCTGACCGCCGGACATCGCCTTGGGCAGCTTGTCCAGCATCGGCGTCAGGCCCAACAGCTCTGCGGCGTTGTTGACGCGTTCGGCGATGACCTGCTTCGGATGCCCGCGCAGCTTGAGCCCGAACGCCAGGTTTTCGGCCACGGTCATGTGCGGATACAGCGCGTAGCTCTGGAACACCATGGCGATGTCGCGATCCTTCGGCGCCACGTCGTTGACCACGCGCTCGCCGATCTTCAGCGTGCCGGCGCTGATGTCTTCAAGCCCGGCAATCATGCGCAACAGGGTCGACTTGCCGCAGCCGGACGGCCCCACCAGCACCATCAGCTCGCCGTCGGCCACTTCGAAACTTGCGCCCTGCACCGCCACCTGGCCATTGTCGTAGACCTTGCGGACACCTTCCAACTGCACTTTCGCCATCGTTCGGCCTCAACGTAAGTTGTGCGCCCTGCCCTCGGCCCTCCCGATGGCGGTGACGCCGCATGCGCTTGCGAGGAATTCCCTGCAAACGAATGCATTGGTTTATTCTGACATGTAATCGTTTTCACATGGCAACATCGATCTCTGGAGGACCATGCCGCCACGCAGGTATGACGCATTGCCTGCAGTGCAGCTCGCCGCACGACGCATGGCATGCCATCACGCAGGTGCAGCTATGCCGCCATGGCGCTAACCGCTGATCGCCAGTTGCTGCAACAATCCGGGACTGGGTGTCAGCGTCCATCCCCCGCTGCGCGCACGCAAGTGTCGCTCAGGAACAGACGTACCGACCGCCGGACGACCGGCGCCTTTCCGACAAGCTGCTGATAACGATGTCTCCAGAATCTGAAACGCGGTCCATGCACAACACCCTGATCCTGTTTGGCGCCACCGGCGATCTTGCCCAGCGCTATCTCTTTCCTTCCCTGCTGCGCCTGTTCATCGACGGCCTGCTGCCGGAGGACTTCCGCATCCGTGCGCTGGCGCTGTCGCCGCACGACACCGATGCATTTCGCGAAGTACTGCGGCCACGCCTGACCGAAGCATTGCCGATCGCGACCGCCGAACAGATCGACACGCTGCTGCAGCGAATCGATTACCGCTCGGTGGATCTGCGCGATGCCGAGTCGGTGGCCAATGCGGTCCGCGAGCTGGCCAGCCGCCGCTGTGTGAGCTACCTGGCGATCCCGCCGGGCCTGTACATCAGCACCTGCCAGGGCCTGGCGCTGGGTGGCGCGCTGGAGGCACCGCATCGCTTGATGCTGGAAAAACCGATCGGCCACGACTCCGACAGCGCCCGCGACATCCTGCAGTCGATCGGCGCGCTGATCGACGAGGACCGCGTGTTCCGCCTGGACCACTACCTGGGCAAGGCGGCGGTGCAGAACCTGATCGCACTGCGCTTCGGCAACACGCTGCTGGAGGCGGTCTGGAACCGCGCCTACATCGAGTCGGTGCAGATCCTGGTCGCCGAAAGCGAAGGCGTCGACGGGCGCGACGCCTACTACGCCCGCTCCGGCGCACTGCGCGACATGGTGCAGAGCCATATCCTGCAGCTGTTGTGCCTGGTGGCAATGGAGCCGCCGGCCTCGCTGGAAGCCGACCGCATCCGCGATGAGAAGGTCAAGGTGCTGCGCGCCCTGCGTCCGATGACCGCCGAGCACGCCGCGCATGACTGCGTGCGCGGCCGCTACACTGCCGGCAGCATCAACGGACAGCCGGCGCAGGCCTACCACCCGCCGGAAGGCAGCGACGTGGAAACTTTCGTCGCCGTCACCGCGCATATCGACAACTGGCGTTGGGCCGGCGTGCCGTTCCACCTGTGCACCGGCAAGCGACTGGCCGAGCGCTCCACCCGCATCGTGGTGACGCTTAAGCCCGTGACGCATTGGCTGTTCGAACGCCCCGACCGCCAGAATGCGGTGCCGAACCGCCTGACCTTCCAGTTGCAGCCGCAGGAAAACATCGAACTCGGCCTGATGAGCAGCCTGGCTGGCCCGGAATGGGGCGCGATCGAACTGCAGCCGTTGGAACTGGAACTGTCAGTGCCGACTGGCCTGCACCGTCGTATCGCCTACGAACGTCTGTTTGTGGACGCCTTCAACGGCAACCCCGCGCTGTTCGTGCGCGACGACGAGGTCAAGGCGGCGTGGTCGTGGATAGACAGCGTCAGCGACGCCTGGAAAGACGCCGCGCTGCCGCTGCAGCCCTACCCGGCCGGCAGCTGGGGGCCCGAATCCGCCGCCCACTTCCTGCCCCCTGCCACCGACGCACAGGGAAACAACGCATGACCGCTCCTTCCAAGCCGGTGCTTGTTGCCGATATCGGCGGAACCAATGCGCGCTTCGCGCTGGCCGATGTCGACGCTTCGGTGCCGTTGCTGGATGACACCTCGCGCGAATTTGCCGTGGTGGACTTCGGTTCGCTGGGCGAAGCCGCGCGCTATTACCTCGACCAGATCGGCGTGCAGGCCACCCAGGGCGTGTTCGCCGTGGCAGGCCGCGTGGATGGCGACGAGGCGCGCATCACCAACCATCCCTGGGTGATCTCGCGCTCGCGCACCGCCACCATGCTGGGTTTCAGTACCTTGCATCTGATCAACGACTTTGCCGCGCAGGCCATGGCCATCAGCCTGCTGCGCCCGCAGGACGTGGTGCAGGTGGGCGGCGCCAGCTGGCGGCCGGCGCCGATCGATCAAGCGCGCAACTATGGCGTGATCGGCCCGGGCACCGGCCTGGGCGTGGGTGGCCTGATCATTCGCAACGGGCGCTGCTTTCCGCTGGAAACCGAAGGCGGCCATGTCAGCTTCCCGCCCGGCACGCCGGAAGAAATCCGCATCCTGGAAATCCTGTCCGAGCAGTTCGGCCGGGTCTCCAACGAGCGGCTGATCTGCGGCCCTGGCCTGGTCAACATCCATCGCGCGCTCAGCGAGATCGCCGGCGTCGATCCCGGCCCGCTGCAACCCAAGGACATCACCGCGCGCGCGGCCGCGGGCGACCCGCGGTCCTCGCGCACCATCGACCTGTTCTGCGCCATCTTCGGTGCGATCGCCGGCGACATGGTGCTGATGCAGGGCGCCTGGGACGGCGTGTTCCTCACCGGCGGGCTGGTGCCCAAGGTGCTGGATTCGCTCCAGCATTCCGGCTTTCGCCAGCGCTTCGAGCACAAGGGCCGTTTCTCCGCGATCATGTCGAAGGTGCCATCGCTGGCGGTCATGCACCCGCATGCCGGCCTGCTGGGCGCCGCCGCATACGCGGTGGATGCACAACGTCAGCACCCCGGGGAGCAGCGATGAACCTGCAGGACAACCCGCGCATCGCCCTGGTGCGCTACGACGACCCGGCCGAGTGGACCGAGGCGGTGGCCAGCGAAATGGCCGACCTGCTGGAACAGGAAATCTCCCGGCGCGGCCAGGCACGCATGCTGTTGTCGGGCGGTACCACGCCTGCGCCGGTGTACGAGTCCCTCGCCCACCGGCCGCTGGACTGGTCGCGGGTGGAAGTGGGCCTGGTCGATGAGCGCTGGTTGTCGCCGCAGGATCAGGACAGCAATGCCTGGCTGGTGAATCACAGCTTCCTGACCCACGCACCGGCCGCGACCTTCATCCCGCTGGTTCGCCCAGGCAAGCAATTGCCCGAATGCGTGCACACCGCCAACCTGCAGGCCACGCATGCCGAACCGGCCTGCCTGGCGGTGCTGGGCATGGGCGGCGACGGGCACACCGCGTCGTTGTTCCCGGGGGCCACCGACCTGCCCAAGGCGCTCGCCAGCCCGCAGCCGTATGCCTCGCTGGATGCCACCGGCTGCCCGGGCTCGAACCAATGGCCGTTACGCATCACCCTCACACCTGCAGGGCTTGCCAGCATTCCGACGCGCCTGCTGTTGTTGCGCGGCAAGCAGAAGCTGGACGTGCTGCAGGCTGCGCTGGCAGGCGACGATGTCAACGAATATCCCATCCGCGTGGCGCTGCAGCAGCCTGGTCCGCGGTTGCGGGTGCATTGGTGTGCTTGAATGCGAGTGGTTTGATGCGAGTCCTTCGCAACAGCCGATGCGATGCGAGTCCCTCGAAAAAACCCGCACATCCATGTGCGGGGAATTAAAAGAGCATTTCCTTCCCCCCTGTTTCTCATAGCCGGTAGCCAATGAGCCTGCATCCGAATATCCAAGCCGTCACCGACCGTATCCGCAAGCGCAGCGCTCCCTCGCGCGCAGCGTATCTGGCCGGTCTCGATGCTGCCCTGCGTGAGGGTCCGTTCCGTAGCCGCTTGAGCTGCGGCAATCTTGCGCATGGCTTCGCTGCGTCCGAGCCGGGCGACAAATCGCGCCTGCGTGGTGCGGCCACGCCGAACCTGGGCATCATCACTGCCTATAACGACATGTTGTCGGCACATCAGCCGTTCGAACACTACCCGCAGCTGATCCGCGAGACTGCCCGCGCGCTCGGTGCCACCGCACAGGTGGCCGGTGGCGTGCCGGCGATGTGCGACGGCGTCACCCAGGGCCGCGCCGGCATGGAGCTGTCGCTGTTTTCGCGCGACAACATCGCCCAGGCGACAGCCATCGGCCTGAGCCACGACATGTTCGACAGCGTGGTGTACCTGGGCGTCTGCGACAAGATCGTGCCGGGCCTGCTGATCGGTGCGCTGGCGTTCGGCCATTTGCCGGCGATTTTCATGCCGGCCGGCCCGATGACGCCGGGCATTCCGAACAAGCAGAAGGCCGAAGTGCGCGAACGCTACGCCGCTGGCGAAGCCACGCGCGCCGAGCTGCTGGAAGCCGAGGCATCGTCCTACCACTCGCCGGGCACCTGCACCTTCTACGGCACGGCCAACTCCAACCAGGTCTTGCTCGAAGCGATGGGCGTGCAGCTGCCCGGCGCCTCGTTCGTCAATCCGGAGCTGCCGTTGCGTGATGCGTTGACCCGCGAAGGCACCGCGCGCGCATTGGCGATCTCGGCGTTGGGCGAAGATTTCCGTCCATTCGGTCGCCTGATCGACGAGCGCGCCATCGTCAACGCCGTGGTCGCGCTGATGGCGACCGGTGGCTCGACCAACCACACCATCCACTGGATCGCAGTGGCGCGTGCGGCCGGCATCGTGCTGACCTGGGACGACATGGACCTGATTTCGCAGACGGTGCCGCTGCTGACGCGCATCTACCCGAACGGCGAAGCCGACGTGAATCGCTTCCAGGCCGCTGGCGGCACGGCATTCGTGTTCCGCGAGCTGATGGACGCCGGCTACATGCACGACGACCTACCCACCGTGGTGGAAGGCGGCATGCGTGCCTACATCAATGAGCCGCGCCTGCAGGACGGCAAGGTGACCTACGTGCCAGGCACTCCCACCACCGCCGACGACAGCGTGGCGCGTCCGGTCGGCGATGCCTTCGAATCGCAAGGCGGGCTGCGCCTGCTGCGCGGCAATCTCGGTCGCTCGTTGATCAAGCTGTCGGCAGTCAAGCCGCAGCATCGCAGCATCCAGGCGCCGGCCGTGGTGATCGATACGCCTCAGGTGCTCAACAAACTGCATGCCGCCGGCGTGTTGCCGCACGATTTCGTGGTGGTGTTGCGCTACCAGGGCCCGCGCGCAAACGGCATGCCGGAGCTGCATTCGATGGCGCCGCTGCTGGGCCTGCTGCAGAACCAGGGCCGGCGCGTGGCATTGGTCACCGACGGCCGCCTGTCCGGTGCCTCGGGCAAGTTCCCGGCCGCAATCCACCTGACGCCCGAAGCGGCACGCGGCGGCCCGATCGGGCGCGTACGCGAAGGCGACATCGTGCGCCTGGACGGCGAAGCCGGCACCCTGGAAGTGCTGGTCTCGGCCGAAGAATGGGCATCGCGCGAGGTTGCACCCAATACGTCCGTTGCCGGCAATGACCTGGGCCGCAATCTGTTCGCCATCAACCGCCAGGTCGTCGGCCCCGCCGACCAGGGCGCGATTTCGATTTCCTGCGGCCCGACCCATCCGGACGGTGCGCTGTGGAGCTACGACGCCGAGTACGAACTCGGTGCCGATGCTGCCGCTGCGGCAGCACCGCACGAGTCCAAGGACGCCTGATCCCCTTCCCTCTCTGCGGCCGCTCCGGCGGTCGCCGTCACCCGGAGTTGCAATGACGATTGCCCAGACCCAGAACACCGCCGAACAGTTGCTGCGCGATGCCGGCATCCTGCCGGTGGTCACCGTGGACACGCTGGACCAGGCGCGCCGCGTCGCCGATGCGCTGCTCGAAGGCGGTCTGCCCGCGATCGAGCTGACCCTGCGCACGCCGGTTGCCATCGATGCGCTGGCGATGCTCAAGCGCGAGCTGCCCAACATCGTGATCGGCGCCGGCACGGTGCTCAGCGAGCTGCAACTGCGCCAGTCGGTGGATGCCGGTGCAGACTTTCTGGTGACCCCGGGCACGCTGGCGCCGCTGGCGCGCCTGCTGGCGGATGCACCGATCCCGGCGGTTCCAGGCGCGGCCACCCCGACCGAGCTGCTGACGTTGATGGGCCTGGGCTTTCGCGTCTGCAAGTTGTTCCCGGCCACCGCCGTGGGCGGTCTGCAGATGCTCAAGGGCCTGGCTGGCCCGTTGTCCGAGCTCAAGCTCTGCCCCACCGGCGGCATCAGCGAGTCCAACGCCGCCGAGTTCCTGGCGCAGCCGAACGTGCTGTGCATCGGCGGCTCGTGGATGGTGCCCAAGGACTGGCTGGCGCAGGGCCAGTGGGACAAGGTCAAGGAAAGTTCGGCCAAGGCGGCGGCGATCGTGCGGCAGGTGCGTGCAGGCTGACGCGCTGACGCCATCTCCAGCGGGTTGATCGTTGGATGACTTCGAATCTGTACGCCGATACAGATGTACGGATTCGCTAATGACGGCATTGGAGATCGAGTGATCCTGCATGACGGCGATCACTGCAGTGTTCGCCCGTAGGCCGAAAAAAATCTTTCGAAGCATCCTTGAGCGCGGCTTTTCTGCTCGAGGTCATGGCGATGGCACACCGATCTGCTCGAAGCCACGGTAATGAAACACCGAAGCGGCAGCGCGGCCGGCGATCGGCGGAGAGCGGCGCACGGAGGTGTCGCGACGGCGCGTCAGACAGGATGTCTGTCGCTCCGAAGAGCCGATCCCCGGCTGCGCTGTCGCCCCTTACCGGAGCCGCTGATTGGCGGTCAGGTGCTTTGGTTGTCGTACGAGCCGAAGGAAGCAACCGTACCCTCACCCCAACCCCTCTCCCGGGGGGGGAGAGGGGCTTAACGCCTTACCTCGTTCACGATTCCAACGCAGCGCTCGACCGCCTCGCCTTCGGCACACCACGCGCACGCTGTACCAGCGCAGCCGCACCGCTGCTCATGTCGTCGAGGATCGCGTAGATCGTCGGCAGGAACAGCAGGCTCACCACCGTCGAAAACGCCAGGCCGCCGGCGATGGCGCGCGCCATCGGGAAGTACGGTGGGCCGTCGCTGAACATCGTGGTGCTGGTCAGCGAGATCGGCACCATCGCCAGGATCGCGGTGCCCATGGTCATCATGATGGGCCGCAAACGCTCGCGCGAGCCTTCGACCAGCGCCTGCGTCCGCCCCATGCCGCGGCGGCGCAGATTGTTGATGTGCTCGATCATCACGATGCCGTTGTTCACCACCACGCCCATCAGCACCAGGATGCCGATGAAGGACATGATGCCGAACGAGGTACCGGTGATCCAGAACAGCCAGAACACCCCGAAGATCGAGAACAGCACCCCGCTCATGATCGCCGCCGGGAACAGCAGCGATTCGAACACCGCGGCCATCACCACATAGATCATCACCAGCGCGATCACCAGATTGAACACCATCTGGTTCATCGCCTCGCCGTCGTTCTGGTAATCGCCGCCGTCGAAGGTGTAGCTGTAACCGGCCGGGAAACTCATCGCCTTGAGCGGCGCTTCCATCGCTGCGCGCGCCTCGGGCATGGTGACCTTTTCGGCGAGATTGGCCTTGATCGTCAGCGTCGTCTGCCGATTGGTGCGCCCGATCTGGGTGGCGGCCGGACGGATCTGCACCTCCACCAGACTCAGCAACGGTACGCTGCGGCCGTCCTTGGTGCGCACGGTGAAGCTGGCCAGATCTTCCGGCTTGCTCTGCTCGGCGCCGGCAAACCGCACCCACACCGGCACCTCGTTGTCGCCCCGGCGGAACTCGCGCAGCGGTGTGCCGCGCAACGCCAACCCGACAAAACTGGCCACTTGCTCGGCACTGAATCCGAAGGCAGCCGCGCGCTCGCGATCGACACGAATCGCCAGCTCGCTGGTGCGGTCGCCCGTATCCACATGCACATCACGCAGCTCCTTGCGCTGCGCCAGCAGTGGAATCACATCGTCGGCCAGCGCTTTCAGTGCATCAGTCGAATCGCCGACCAACTGCACCTGCACGCCCTGGTTGCCATTGCCGCCATCGCCCTGATTGCCGATGCTGTAATCGGCACGCGCAGAGCGCGGCAGCTCCTTGCGGATTTTTTCCAGCAGCGGCGGCAGGTCCTTGACCTTGCTCGCATCGAAGGTCACCACCGTATTGCTGCCTTCCACTTCGCTGAACCACGAATAGATCTGCGTGATGTGGTACCTGGCGCGATTGGCTTGGAGATAGTTTTCGACACGGCCGATCTCTTCGCCCAACTGCTCACGTGTGTACGAACCTTTCCACTGATACTGGATAAAGGCTTCGTTGCCCCCGTCGCCACCGAACATGTCGACCTTGGTCAACTTCATGGGCACCAGGCTGATCGCGCTGACCAGGATGATGCCGGTCACGCTCCAGCCGCGGTGCGCCAACGTCCACGCCAGCACCTTGGCGTAACGGCGCTGCAGCCGCGCAATCACGCCGTGCTCGGAGGTCACCATCGGCGGCGTTTTCATGCGTGCAGACAACATCGGAATCAAGCTGATTGCCACCAGCCACGACGCCAGCAACGACACCGAGATGGTGATGGCGATCTGCGCCATGAAAATGCTGATGTTGTTGGTTTCGCCGAACAAATTCGGCACGAACACGATGCAATGGCACAAGGTGCCGGCGCTGAGCGCAATGGCCACGCTGCGCGTTCCCAGCAGCGCGGCAAGCTGCGGTTGATCGGGCATGCGCTCGCGTTCCTGGTAGATGCTTTCCACCACCACCACCGCGTTGTCCACCAGCATGCCCACTGCCAGCAGCAACCCCATCATGGTCAGGATGTTGAGCGTGACCCCGACGAAATACATGAAGCCCAAGGTGATGGCGAAGCAGATCGGGATCGCCAATGTCACCATCAGCGTCGATGGCCAGTGCCGCAGGAAGAAGAACAACACGGTGATCGATAACAGCAGACCCACCGCGCCGGCTTCGGCCAGTTCGGCCAGCGACGAGGTCACCGCCTTGCCCTGGTTGTCGATCACCTTGACCTGCACATCGCGCAGCGCCGGTTGGGCGCGGATGTCTTCGACCTCTTTCAACGCCGCCTTCGACACCTCAACCAGATTGGCGCTGCGTTCCTTGTAGACATCCAGGCCGATGGCCGGGCGCCCATCCAGGCGCCGGCCATAATTCATGCGCGTCGGCTTGAGCCGCACCTCGGCGATGTCGCCCAGCCGCACACCTTTGGCATTGAGCACCAGCTCGCGCAATTCCTGCAGGTCGCGCAGCTCGCCGATTGGCTGCACCCGGATACGCTGGCCGTTGTCGTCGATCTGGCCTGCAGACACCGAGAAATTCAGCTTGCCCAAGCGCTCGCTCAGATCGTTGAGGCTGAGGTCGTGCGCGGTGAGCCGATCCGGTGCGATCGCGATCTCGACCTCGTTCGGCGGCGCACCGGAAATCTCCACCTTGGCCACGCCGGGGATGCGCTCGATGCGCCGCTTGAACTCGCGGTCGAGCATGTCGTACGCGCCGGTCAGATCGGTCTGGCTGGCCAGGCGCACCTTGAGCACCGGCTCGTCGCTGCTGGACCACTTGAAGACGTGGAAGCGCTGCAGATCCTCCGGGAAATCGTCGCGCACCGCATCCAGTCGCTCGCGCGCATCGGATGCGGCGATGGCGATATCGCGGTCCCAGTCGGAGAATTCGATGAAGATGTTCGCGCCGTCTGCGGTGGCGGTCGAGCGCATGCGCTTGATGCCGGTCATCGTTGCCAGCGCTTCCTCGGCCGGCCGCACCAGGTTGCGCTCCACCTCGTCCGGCGTGGAGCCGGTGTAGGGCAATTGCACGAACAGGAATGGCGCGGAAATATCCGGCAGCGCCTCCAAGGGCAGCCGGAACGCCGCGATCAAGCCCACCACCACCAGCGACACGAAGCACATGATGGTGGTGACCGGGCGACGGATGCTGAAGGCGGCAACGCTCATAGCGCCCCCAGTCCGTCGGCATTGCTCGCCGCCTGTGCACGTTGCCCGGCCATGCGCCGGCCGCGCTCCAGGTAGTACGCATCGGCACGGCGATCCAGCAGGTCGTACACCACCGGGATGACCAGCAGGGTCAGCAAGGTCGACACCAGCAACCCGCCGATCACGGTGATCGCCATCGGTGCACGCACTTCAGCGCCCTCGCCCATCGCCACCGCCAGCGGCAGGAAGCCGAACAAGGTGCACAAGGTGGTCATGATGATCGGCCGCAGGCGCGAGCGCGCACCTTCGATCAGCGCCTCGCGCTTGGGCACGCCGTCTTCGCGCAGCTGGTTGACCTTGTCGATCAGGATGATCGCGTTCTTGGTCACCAGGCCCACCAGCAGGATCAGGCCGATGAACACCACCACCGAGATCGGCTTGCCGGTCATCAGCAGGGCCAGCACCGCACCGACCATTGCCAACGGAATGGTGAACAGAATGACGAATGGATGCAGCAGCGACTCGAACTGCGAAGCCATCACCAAATAGACCAGGAAGATCGCCAGGCCGAATGCGAACAACAGCGACTTCACCGATTGCGCCAGCTCCTCGCCCTGCCCGCCGATGTGCATGCCCACGCCGGCAGCAAGCGGGTCCTTGCGCACCATCGTTTCCACCTCGCGCACCGCACCGCCCAGGTCGATGTCCTTCAGGCTGGCCGACACGATCGCCACGCGGGTCTGGTCGGCACGATGGATCTCGCTCGGCCCCGTCGTCGCCAACACCTCGGCAACGGCCGCCAGGCGCACCGGCCGGCTGCTGCCCGGGTTGACGATCAGCTGACGGATCGCATCGACACTGGCGCGATCGGCTTGTTGGGCACGCACCAGCACATCAATCTTGCGGTCACGGAAGCTGTAGCGCGTGGCCACATCGCCACGTACCTTCTTGACGATGACATCGGCGATCTGCCGCGTGGTCAGCCCCAAGGCACCAGCGCGCTCCTGGTCGAAACGGATCTGGATCTCCGGAAAGCCCTCTTCCACCGTCGATTTGACGTCGGCGTAGTGGCCGTTGGCGCGCAGCATCGCGGCCAACTTCTGCCCGGCGCGTTCCAGCTCGCCCAGATCCTGGCCGCGCAGTTCCACTTCCAGCGGTGTCGAAAAACTGAACAACGCCGGCCGCGCGAAATCCACCTGTGCGCCCGGGTGCCCGACCATGCTGCTGCGCAGCCGCTCGGTCGCCGCCGCTTCCACCGCCGGGCTACCGCCACCGGCCATCACCACGGTGAGCTTGCCGATGTTCTCGCCGCTCTCGGTGGGGTTGGCGTCCAATCGCGTGCCGCTACCGCTGACGCCGTAGAGGGAGGCGACGCCCGGGTCCTTGTCGTGCGCCAGCTGCAACTCGCGCACCACTGCATCGGTCTGCGCCAGCGGCGTGCCGGAAGGCAGTTTGACGGTCATTTCGAAGCGATCCTGCGCCAGCTGCGGAATCAGATCCGCGCCCAGCATCGGCACCAGAAACACCGTCCCGATGAACGCCGCCGCGGCCAGCCCCAGCACCAACCAGGGACGCCGCAGCGCCGCCGGCAACATCCCCAGATAGCCGCGCTCGGCACGGGCATACGGCGCCATCGCCAGGTCGCTGGCCTTGCGCATCACCGGCCCCACCACGCGGCTCAACCCGCGCCACACCTTCACCACCGCCCACGCCGCACCGAAGAATGCATAACGCACGCTCGCACCGGCGCCGCGCCGCCCGGCCGCCACCGGCTTGAGCCAGCGCTGCTCGGGCTGCCAATCCGGATGGCTCGGCTCGTCCGGGAACGCCATCGGCGGCGCGCCCTTGAGCGAGCTCAGCATCGGAACCAGCGTCATCGACACCACCAGCGAAATCGCAATCGCGATCGCCACCGTCAATGCCTGATCGCGGAACAACTGCCCGGCGATGCCTTCGACGAACACCAACGGCAGGAATACCGCAATGGTGGTCAACGTGGACGCCATCACCGCCATGCTCACTTCGCGGGTGCCGGCGATGGCCGCGTCCAGTACGCCCAGGCCACGCTCGCGTGCCTTGGCGATGCTCTCCAGCACCACGATCGAATCGTCCACCACCAGGCCGGTGGCCAACGCCAGCCCGCCCAGCGACATCACGTTGAGGCTCAACCCCAGCTGACCCATGAAGAAGAACGTGGTGATGATCGACACCGGCAACGACAGGCTGATCACGAACGTGCTCCAGCCATCGCGCAGGAACAGGAAGATGATCAGGATCGCCAGCACGCCGCCAATCACCGCATCTTTTTTGACATCGCTGATCGCATGCTCGATGAAGTGCGATTGGTCCTCGATCGTGGTGATTTCCACATCGCCCGGCACCGTCGCCTTGAGTTGCTCCAGGCGCTTGCGCAGCGCCGCGGCGGTGGACACGGTGTTGGCATCGCCTTCCTTGTAGATCGCCAGCTCCACCGCTTCCTTGCCGCCCAGGCGGATGATCGCCTCGCGTTCCTTGTAGCCCTGGCGCACCTGCGCCACATCCTTCAGCCGCACCGGCATGCCGCCGGCGATGCTGCTGCTGGACGAGGAGGAGGTGCTCTGCACTTCGGCCGCTGCCGCCAGCGCCGCCTGCGAACCGGTGGACGCCGCAATGGCGTACATCTGCTGCATCGCCGCTTCGGCCGCGCTGCCGCTGCTGCTTTGGGTGGTCACCAGCATGTTGCGGATCTCGTCCAGATCCACGAACTGGTTGACCGTACGCACCAGGTAGCGCTGCGAGCCTTCTTCCAGCCGACCGCCGGAGATGTTGACGTTCTCCTCCTTGAGCCGGGTGATCACGTTGTCGATCGGCAGATTGAGCTGCGCCAGCTTCTGCTGATCGATGTCGACCTGGATCTCGTCTTCCAGCCCGCCGCCGACCTTCACCGCTGCCACGCCGGCCACCGGTTCGAGCTTCTTTTTCAGGTCTTCGTCGGCATAGCGACGCAAGCCGGTGAGCTGGCGGATCGCATCTGTATCGGAGGCCGGCGACTGCTTGGGCGACAACGCCAGCCGCATGATCGGCTCGGTGGAAGGATTGAAGCGCAGCAGTACCGGCGGCTTGGTTTCCAGCGGCAGCGACAAGGCCTCCATCTTGTCGCGCACCTCCAGGCTGGCCTGGTCCATATTGGTGCCCCAGGCAAACTCCAGCACCACATCGCTCTGCCCTGTGCGCGAGATCGACTTGAGCTTGCGCAGGTTCTTGACCACCCCGACCGCTTCTTCCACCGGCTCGGTCACCAGCGTTTCGATTTCCGCCGGCGCCGCGCCGGTGTATTCGGTGCGTACGGTGAGCGTGGGATAGCTCAGATCGGGCAGCAGATTGACCTTGAGGCTGCGTAACGCGATCAGCCCGAACAGCAGCATCGTTACGGTGATCATGGCGATGGTCACACGCCGCCGCGTGGCGAAGGCCACCAGGCCACCGCCGCCAGGCAGTGGTGCGTGCGGATCATGCACGGGTCCGTGCGGGTTGCCGTTCTCGCTCATGCGTGCGTCTCATCATGTGCGGGCGCAGCGGCCTTGGTCGCGACCGGCTTGCGATCGGGTTGGCCGATCACCTGCACCGCAGTGCCGTCGCGCAGCGCCACCTTGCCGGCAGTCACCACCTGGTCGCCTTCCTTCAGGCCCTGCCGCACTTCCAGCCACGGCCCCTCGGCATAGCCCAGTTTCACCGGCACCCGGCTGGCCTTGCCGTTGCGCACTACGAACACTGCCGGTTCGCCATCGTCCAATAACGCCAGGCGCGGGATCACCAAGGCGTCCTTGCGCTGGTCGTAATCGATGCGGATGCGCCCGAACATGCCCGGCTGCAACGCTTCGGCCCCCTGGCCGAATGCGCAGACCACGCGAAACGTGCCGCTGCCCGAGTCCACCACCGGCGCGATGCGATCCACCTTGCCGACGAATTGTTGGCCCGGCAGCGCATCGGCCAGCAAGGTCACCGGCTGGCCCGACTTGAGCGTGGCCAATTCGCGTTCGGGCACGTTGAGCGTGGCCTCCAGCTGCGAATCGTCGACGATGCGGAAGATCGGCGTATTGATCTGCACGAAGTTGCCGGTCTTGATCGAGCGCGATGCGATCACGCCGGAGATCGGCGCCTGCACCGTGGTGTACGACAGCTCCAACGATGCAAGCCGGTGCTGCGCACGGCTGTTTTCGACATCGAATTTGAGCTGGTCCACATCCGCGGCGCTGACCAACTGCTGCCCTACCAACTGGGTGGCGCGGCGATAGCTGTTTTCCAGCTTGCGCAGCTGCGCTTCGCTCTGCGCCACCGCCAGGTGTGCGCGATCCGGATCCAGACGCACCAGTGCCTGGCCCGCCGACACCTTCTGCCCCTCTTCCACCATCACCGACAGCGCAACGCCCGAGGTCTTGGCCACCACTTGCGCCTCGGCACGTGGCTCCAGCGCAGCGGTGCCGGTGTAACTGGCGGCTACCGCACGGCGCGCGGCCTTGGCGATTTCCACCGGCACCGCATCGACGGCCTTCTTTTCCTCGGCGGTCTTGGCCTGGCCCTCTCCTGCCTTGCAACCCCCCAGCAGCAGGCTCGTGGTGATCAACAATGCAGCGGCGCAGGTTCCGCTGCGACCCGGCAAGAAGGAGAGTGGCGACATCGTCGTGTCCTAGTGGATGCGTGAACAGGTGTTGTAGGCAAGTAGACCACCCAGATGCACATGCCGCCAATGCGCCAAAGGTCATGGTCTATTCAACTTTGCCTATTCACCCGGTTTGCGCCGCGCCAAATCGCAGGCATACTCGGTCCGGTTCCGTCACGCCCCCACGTGCGGACGCTCAATCAGTCTTCCGGATACGAAACCATGCGCCCGCAGCCGCTCGCCGCTTGTCTCGCTCTGGTCGTCTTCCTGCCGTTTGGGGGCGCATCAGCAACACCGCAAGCCACACCCGCAGCTCCGGCCCCCCCGGCACCTGCTGCCGCGGTGGCAACCCCTGCCGCGCCGACCGGCAACCCGTCGAATGGGCGCTTGCTCGCCTATACCTGCCAGGGTTGCCACGGCGTCACCGGCTATAAGAACGCCTACCCCAGTTATCGCGTGCCCAAGATTGGCGGCCAGACCAGCCAGTATCTGACCCAGGCGTTGACCGAATATCGCCAGGGCAAGCGCAAGCATCCAACCATGCAGGCACAGGCGCAGAGCTTTTCCGAGCAGGACATCGCCGACATCTCCGCCTTTCTGTCCACCCTCAAATAAGCGCCCACATGCCGAACGCCCTGCACGCTCCGCGTCTAGCCATCGTCCTGGTCGCTGCCCTGATGATGGCGGCCTGTTCCCAATCCCAGGTTGAGTCCACCGATCACTCCGCTGGCGACCCCGGCCACGCCAGCGGCGAGCACGGCTCCGGCTCGTCGGCAGGTCTGCCCACCGGCCGCGCCGACGCCGGCGACAAACTCGCCCATGCCAAGGGCAAGGCGACCGGCCAGAGCTGCGTGGACTGCCACGGTGCCGATGGCAATGCGCCGATCGATCCCAGCTATCCCAAACTGGGCGGCCAATACGGCGACTATCTTGCGCATGCGCTGCAGGCCTACCGTAGCGGCGACCGTCAGCATCCGTTGATGACCGCCCAGGCCACGGCGCTGAGCGATCAGGACATCGCCGACCTGGCGGCGTACTTCGGCGCGCGTCAGACGCAGTTGCGCGATCTGCACGGCGTCAACTGAGTGCGATGCGAACGTCGCACCGTCTCATTCGGAATGAAAAAGCGCTTGCGCGAACATTAACAGGCCGCTATCATTTCGTTCTCAGTTTCGTGGGGCCATAGCTCAGCTGGGAGAGCGCCTGCATGGCATGCAGGAGGTCGGCGGTTCGATCCCGCCTGGCTCCACCACTTCAGACATTAGGCCGTCTCAAGTGGACAACGAGGTTTTGATATGCGTCCCCATCGTCTAGAGGCCTAGGACACCACCCTTTCACGGTGGACACCGGGGTTCGAATCCCCGTGGGGACGCCAATCATCCAAAAGCCCCGGCACTGCCGGGGCTTTTTTTTGCCTGTCACCAGGCCGAATCCGGTTCTGAGCGAGGCTGGGCATGCCTCGGTTCATCGCCATGATGCAGCGGACAGAAAGAGTTGAATCTCTGCCGCGGATGGCGCGCGCTTGGTGTGCGAATCGATACGCACGCACTGCTGTTCGGCAGGCCACTACTGCTGCCAACACCCGCTCGATCCAAGCGCTTGACGAGTTTCGGCACGACTCAAGCGTATGCGTATGCGCATTCGCGCGCGCACATAATTTTGCTGTCGATGTCCCTGCCGCCTCGCAGTTGCCACGTTGCCAGAAGCGTCGCTACAGATTGCCGCGCCAAAAACGCAATGTGCGCGATGGTCGCGCTCACGCATGCCGTGATGACGGCGAGCACGGGACGCGAATCCGGTGTTGCTTGTAGACGAGATGCAGCGGACTTGACGCGCGACCCGGCGCGGCAGTTGCTCGCGAATCGATCGCTGTCGAAGTGAGTGCAAACTCACATCGGCGCATCCAGCGCGCCGATATTGTCGTCGCTGCAATCCACTGCACGCCCCGAACACCGTGGACTTATGGCGCTTCATGCACTCCAGCTGCGCCGTTGCTGTTCAATCGCCGCGCTCGACGCATGCGGCCCGGCAGTTCGCCCGGCGGCTGCGCCCTTGCTACAACTTTTTTGCCCAGACCACTTCCCATCGCGCGGCGATGTCGCTATGATTGCCGGCTCGCAGCAACGCGGGGCCATAGCTCAGCTGGGAGAGCGCCTGCATGGCATGCAGGAGGTCGGCGGTTCGATCCCGCCTGGCTCCACCACTTCAGACATTAGGCCGTCTCAAGTGGACAACGAGGTTTTGATACGCGTCCCCATCGTCTAGAGGCCTAGGACACCACCCTTTCACGGTGGACACCGGGGTTCGAATCCCCGTGGGGACGCCAATCATCCAAAGCCCCGGCACTGCCGGGGCTTTTTCTTGTCTGTCCCTAACCTCCGTCTCGGACGTATTTCGAGGCCATTGCGGGCTGGGACCAGTGGCGCGCAAATGCATTTCACTGGCGAGCCTTGTATTCAACTCCCCGCTACGCACTCGCAAGCCATTACATCGCTGACCAATCGTCTCGCCACCTCGCAATGCGTTCGGGGCGTGTCGCAGGCCCCATCGCACGCTAATGCGATGAGTAAAACCTCCGTCCGATCTCAAGGCCAGCCACGCAGTGCACGGTGCGGAACACCTCAGGTCTGCCCACTATCCAGCGCCTTGCGGCCCTCGTGCGTCAGGTCGATGTCGCCATCTTCGGCTTGCGTGGCATAGCCGGCGCGTACCGCCCAGTTTCCCTCTTCGTCGGCCACCGGCTTGGTGTCGTGGATGTCGCGCAGGATGCGCAGCTGTTGCGAAGCATCGAAGTCCATGGGGTCACCCGCTCAAAAGAGACTCCCACGGTACGCAAGCAGCGTGATGGTCGCGTGCCTGCAACGTCATCCATTACCTGCGCACTGCACGGCGCGCGGCAGTTGCGTGCCTGATGCGTGGCGTGCCGATGGACGAACTCGAGCGATCAGCATCTGCGCCACGCAGATGCACTGCAAACAAATTGCTCCTGACGCCAGTCGTGCATCGCGCGCCAACCACGCCGTCGCTTCGCGCTCCGTTCGACCGCACTGACGGTCGCCAGCCTCGCTGGTCGCGCCGCATCAACGAAGCCCCACGCCTTGCCGAACGGCACACAGCAAAAAGCCCCACCGGACTTCTCCAGAAGGGCTTTCGCTGGTACTGCAACAACCTGGTGCCGAAGGTGGGACTCGAACCCACACGCTTTTAAGGGCGGCGGATTTTGAGTCCGCTGCGTCTACCGATTCCGCCACTTCGGCGTGGCCGCACAGTATAGCGACTTGTTGTTGAAACGAACAGTGTCAGTTTGCGCCTGACGAATTCAGGTGCAAGCGGGGTCTGCAGCGCTGTGTCCAGGCAGTCCCGATATACTGGCCGATTCAGTGAAGGAGTAAGCAATGTCGGTGTTGCGTGGAGTTCGGGTACTCGTGGTCGAAAACGATGACATGAATGCCATGCTGCTCGACCTGCAGCTTGTTCAGGCGGGTGCCGTCGTCATCGGCCCGGTCGGCGAAGTGCGCGATGCCCTGCAGCTGATCAGCGCCGAGCCACCGGATATCGCAGTGCTGGACTATCGCCTGGGTAACGGCGAAACCAGCGAACCGGTCGCACGCCTGTTGTCGGAGCGCGGTATCCCGTTCGTGCTGGCAACCGGCGTGGCCATCGGCAGCATCCCGAGTGGATTCGAACGTGGTGTCATCCTGATCAAGCCCTATCTGTCCGAAGAACTGATCGGTGCATTGTCCAAAGCGCGCGAGTTGCGCGGCGCTGAGGGCTGAGCAGCAGGACCGGGCGCCCTGCCGGTGCCACTGCCAGGTGCGGCACGCCTGCCCTCTCTCTAACACCTTATCCTTCTGCCACAGACGCATTGTGTTGCCATGTGCCGGCAGCGATTAGCTGAATCGCCGGTTCCGCGGCGCTGCCGGTGCAGGCCGGTTGCTACTAGAATCTGCCATCGAAGAATGACGGGCGGGTCGCTGGATGGATATCGCCGTGTCGCCGTTTGCCGGCTTGCTGCCGGAGACGAGCGAAACTGCAGCATTACTGGCCGCTTCCGTGCACGCTGCGGACGCGCTGTTGGGCGACAGCCCCGCGCTGCGCACAGCACTCTCGATCTGCCTGCATGCGCAAGTTCCGATGCTGCTCGTATGGGGCCGCGACGAGCGCTGTATCTACAACGATGCCTGCATTGCACGACTGGGACCGCACCACCCGGCGGCATTCGGGCAGCCGCGTGCGGCGCTGACATACGCATCCAATCGCGATGGCGATGACGAGCCAGCCGCGGCAATGGCCCTGGAGCTGGAGCGCTGGTCATGCAGCCCAGTGCTGCAAACGGGCGAGCAGGTAGGCGCGCTCTACATCGGCGTTGCGGATTCGACCGCTGACGTCAGCGAACAACGTCGCAGCGATAGTCGCGACAGTTTTCTATTGATGCTGGAAGACGCATTGCAGCACGTGTCCGATCCGCGGCAGATCATCGACACCAGCGTGCGCCTGCTTGGCGAGCATCTGCAGGCGAACCGTTGCGCATTCGGTCTGGTCGCTGCCGATGGCAGCACCATGCATGTCATCAGCGACCACGTGCAGGACATGCCGAGCCTGCAAGGCGACTTCCCACTGGAGGCCGCACAGGGCCTGCGCGATGCGCTGCTGGCGAACCGCCCCTGGTTCACGACCGATGCGATGGCGCCGGGTGCGCCGGACTATGTGGCCGAGCAGTACCGCCGCTCCGGCTTGCGCGCCTCGCTGGCCATTCCGCTGCACAAGCACGACCGATTGGTGGCCGCGATCGGCGTCCATCAGCGCGCACCGCGGCGCTGGCTGTCGGCGGAGATCGAACTGGTGCGATTGGTCGTGGCACGCTGCTGGGAATCGATGCAACGGGCCAAGGCGCAGCAGCAACTCGCGGCCAACGAAGCGCGCCTGCGCCGCCTCGCCGATACGCTGCCGCAGATCATCTTCATTGCCGATCCGGACGGACGACCGCACTACTTCAACCAGCGCTGGTACGAGTACACCGGCCTGGATCCTTCCAGCAACGAAGATGCCGCCTGGCACCGCGCGCACACCGCCGATGGTCTGCGCCTGTCCGAGCAGGCGTGGAGCCTGGCATTGAAAGGTCAGCGCGCTCTCGAGGTGGAGTGCGAACTGCTGCGTCACGACGGGCAATCGCGCTGGCACCTGGTGCGCGCGCTCCCGGTGCGCGGCGACGATGGCAGCATCAGCGAGTGGATCGGTACCTACACCGACATTCATGACCGGCGCGCATTCGAGCAGCAATTGCGCGAAAGCGAAGTGCGCTTCCGTGCGCTCTGCGAGACGGTGCCAGCGATGATCTGGATGGCCGACGCGCAAGGCGATTGCGTGTACTGGAATCCGCGCTGGTACAACTTCACCGGACAGGGGGAAGACCAGGCACTGGATCAGGGCTGGTGGGATGTGATGCATCCGGACGATGCAGCACGCGTGCGGCATGCCTTTGAACAGGCACTCGAGCAACGCGGCGAATTCCTCGCCGAATACCGCGTGCGCCGCCACGACGGGCAATACCGCTGGTGCATCGACACCGCATCCCCGCACTTCGCCAGTGACGGACGGTTTCTGGGGCACATCGGCTCGCTCACCGACATCTCCGAACGCAAGCACATCGAAGATGCCACCGCTTCGGATCGCGCAATCCTGAGTTTGATCACCACCGGCGCACCATTGCCGGTGGTGCTGGATGCGATCGCATTGAGTGTGGAGGCACGCGGTGAAATCCCGTTGTACTGCTCGGTGATGGTGCGCGATGAGGTCCGCCACACCTTGAGTTTCGGCTCGGCACCGCATTTTCCGATCGAGTACCGCGGGCACTTCGAGCCATCGCCGATCGGGCCGGAGGGTCCGCCGTGCGCCCTGTCGGCGCACCTGGGTCGTCAGGTGATCTGCAGCGATCTCCAGGCAGATGCAAGCTTCAGCAGCCACCATGCGATCTCGGCAACGATGGGCATCGCCGCGTGTTGCGTTACCCCGATCCTGGCCAGCAACGGGCAGGTATTGGGCACGCTCAATATCTATTACGACCGCCCTCACCTACCGTCCTTGCGCGAGCAGGCGATGGCGCGCTCGGCCTCGCACCTGGCCGGCATCGTGATCGAACGCACCCGGGTGGATGCCAAGCTCAAGCTGTCGTTGCAGGCGGAAACCGCCGCGCGCGCGCAGGCCGAGCATGCCAACCGGGTCAAGGACGAATTCCTGGCTACGCTCAGCCATGAGTTGCGCACACCCCTCAACGCGATCCTGGGTTGGTCGCGGTTGATGCAATCGGACATCGCCGATCCGGCCAATCTGGGCCGGGGCCTGGTGATCATCGAACGCAGTGCGCGCGCGCAGACGCAGATCATCGACGACCTGCTGGATATGAGCGCGATCCTGTCCGGCAAGATCCGCCTGCAGGCCGAGCATTTCGATATCGCCGGGTTGGTGCGCAGCGTGCTGGAACTCATGCAGCCGACCGCGTTGGCGCGCAAGATCGCACTGGAGCTGGATGCGCCTTGCGATGGCGAGCTGTGGTTCTTCGGCGATGCCGGGCGGCTGCAGCAGGTGCTGACCAACCTGCTCAGCAATGCGCTGAAGTTCACCCCTGCCGGCGGTACGGTGCGAGTGGCGATGGATGTCGAAGACGAGCGGCTGCGCCTGTGCGTGCAGGACACCGGGATCGGCATTGCGGCGGATTTCCTGCCGCATGTGTTCGACCGTTTTCGTCAGGCCGATGCAGGCACTACACGGCGCGTGGGCGGCCTGGGGCTGGGCCTGTCGATCTCGCGTCAGTTGGTGGACCTGCATGGCGGCAGTCTTGGCGCCTCCAGCGCGGGCGAAGGCCAGGGCGCGCTATTTACCATCGTGTTACCGTTCCAGCACGGGGTCAGCGATCTGCGGCCTGCCTCGGCAGACACCACCCACGTGGGCGCGCTGCCGGACGAGTGCCGCGACCGCCTGGCTGGCGTGCGCGTCCTGCTGGTCGACGACGATCAGGATTCGCGCGAAGCGGTGATGCAGTTCCTGATGCTGGCCGGGGCGCAGGTGCAGGCTGCCGGGTCGGTGGACGCGGCCGAGCACTGCTTGGTGAACGCGCACTTCGATGTATTGGTCAGCGATATCGCGATGCCCTTACGCGATGGCTACGACTTGATCCGCACCGTGCGTTCGGGCCGCGCCGATCTGCCGCGGCATATTCCGGCCATCGCCCTGACCGCCTATGTCCGCGAAGAAGACCGCGACCGCGCGGTAGTAGCCGGCTTCGATGCGCACATGGGCAAGCCGGTGGAACCACCCGGCCTGGTCGACCTGATCGAACGCTTGATCTTGCCCACGCGCGCGGTGCGGGCTGCAGTGGAGTAGCACCGGAGCGTGCTTGGTCGATGACTTCGTCACCGATCGGCACACTGAGGATGCTTGCCTGCATCGAAGGCTTTTACTTATAAGCCAAACCGCAGACCATCCATCGCCACAATAGATCCGCGCCACGCCACCCAACCACGCCGATCAACCGACAGATCAAAAACGCGACCTAGCTACGCTTGGCACGCGCAAACGCCGCTGCCAGCGCATTGTCGGCCGGCGGCGCGGTGATCCGCGGTTTGCTATTGGCCTGCGCCTGACCGCGCCCACCACCATCGCGCCTGCCCTGCCCCGGACCGCCGCTGCCACGGGCTTCGCGCGGCTGCGCTGCGCCATCCGCCGCTGGCGGCGTGTCGGACAGACGACAGGTCAGCGCGATGCGCTTGCGCGCCACATCCACCTCCAGCACCTTGACCTTGACGATGTCGCCGGCCTTGACCACATCGCGCGGATCCTTGACGAAGGTCTCCGACAACGCCGAGATGTGCACCAATCCATCCTGATGCACGCCGATATCGACGAACGCACCGAACGCGGCCACATTGCTGACCACACCTTCGAGCACCATGCCCGGCTTGAGGTGCTTGATGTCCTCGATGCCTTCGGCGAACTGCGCTGCCTTGAACTCCGGGCGCGGATCGCGGCCGGGTTTTTCCAGTTCCTTGAGGATGTCGCGCACGGTCGGCACACCGAATTGGTCGTCGGTGAACATCTCCGGCTTCAGGCCACGCAGAAAACTGCCGTCGCCCAGCAATGCCTTGATCGGTTTGCCGGTGCTGCTCACGATGCGTTCCACCACCGGATACGCTTCCGGATGCACCGCCGACACATCCAGCGGCTCCTCGCCATCAGCAATGCGCAGGAAACCGGCGCATTGCTCGAAGGTCTTCTCGCCCAGCCGCGGCACCTTGAGCAAGTCCTTGCGTCGCTTGAACGGGCCATTGTCGTCGCGGTGACGCACGATATTTTCCGCCACCGTGCCTGACAGCCCGGACACGCGCGACAACAACGCCGCCGAGGCCGTATTGACGTAGACACCGACCGCGTTGACGCAGTCTTCCACCCGCGCTTCCAATGCCTTGGCCAGACGGTATTGATCCACATCGTGCTGGTACTGGCCCACGCCGATCGCCTTGGGCTCGATCTTCACCAGTTCGGCCAATGGATCCTGCAGACGGCGCGCGATCGACACGGCGCCACGCAGCGACACATCCAGATTCGGGAATTCCTTGGCCGCGAACTCCGAGGCCGAATACACCGATGCGCCCGCCTCGCTCACCACCACCTTCTGTACCTTGGCAGCGCCGCACAGCGCAATCGCCTCACCGGCCAGCTTGTCGGTCTCGCGGCTGGCGGTGCCGTTGCCGATCGCGATCAGCTCCACGTTGTGCTGCATGCACAACTTTTTGATGGTCTGCAGCGACTGATCCCACTGCCGCTTGGGTTCGTGCGGATAAATCGTTTCGGTGGCCACCAGCTTGCCGGTGGCATCGACCACGGCGATCTTGCAACCGGTACGGATGCCCGGATCCAGCCCAAGCACCACCCGCGGACCGGCCGGCGCTGCCAGCATCAGGTCCTTGAGGTTGTCGCCGAATACCGCGATCGCTTCGGCCTCGGCCTTTTCGCGCGCCTGGTTGAACAGGTCCAACAGCAAGTGCATATGCAGCTTGGCGCGCCATGTCAGCCGGCACGCGTCCAGCAACCAGCGATCGGCTGGACGACCTTCGTTGGAGATACCGGCATTGCGCGCCACACGGCCTTCGGCGTACTGGTGGCCAGCCTCGGCATCGCTGCCCGGATCCAGATCCAGATACAGGATTTCTTCGCGGCGTGCGCGAAACAGCGCCAGCAAGCGGTGCGAAGGAATCTTCGCCAATGTTTCGGCGTGATCGAAGTAGTCGCGGTACTTGGCACCGGCCTCTTCCTTGCCCTCGGCGACCCGTGCGCGGATCACGCCATTGTCGCTCAGCCAACTGCGCAGCTCACCGACCAGCGCCGCGTCTTCACCCCAGCGCTCCATCAGGATGGCGCGCGCGCCTTCCAGCGCCGCCTTGCTGTCGGCAACGCCTTTCTCGGCATCGACGAAGGCTGCCGCGGCTACTTCCGGGGATTGCGTCGGGTCCGCCAACAGGCCATCGGCCAGTGGCTCCAGCCCGGCTTCGCGCGCGATCTGCGCGCGGGTGCGGCGCTTGGGCTTGTAGGGCAGGTACAGGTCTTCCAGCCGCGACTTGGTGTCGGCCGCCACGATCTCGTTGCGCAATTCGTCGCTGAGCTTGCCCTGCTCGCCGATGCTGGACAGGATCGCCGCGCGGCGCTCTTCCAGCTCGCGCAGATAGGTCAGGCGCGTTTCCAGGTTGCGTAGCTGCGTGTCGTCCAGCCCGCCGGTGACTTCCTTGCGGTAGCGGGCGATGAAGGGGACGCTGGCGCCTTCGTCGAGCAAGGCGATGGCGGCGTGCGCCTGGGCGGGCTGGGCACCGATCTCATCGGCGATGGTGCGAGCAATCTGCTGGGCGAGCTGGCTATCGTGCATGACGGCGCGGGGTGACCCGCTTCACTGAAAAACGCATTTTCGCAGTGCCGGCCCGCCACGGAAACCCGTTGACAACGCCGCCGTAAACCTATGCTGCCGCGCTCAGCTGACCTGACGAGCGTAATGGGTGGCGGCACGTTCGACCAGAATGCTTTCGTGCAGCGACTCCAGCGCCATCACGCGGACCTTGCCGACATCCTTCAGCGGTACCATGCGTTCGACATACACCTCCGGGCCAGCATCGGTCATCGCACGCGACTTGCTGAAACCGTAAGGCACCACGCCCTTGTCGCCATCTTTGCTGCCACCGACGTACAGGACAATCGACATACCCACACCCTCTTCTGCTGCTGTTGCTGCGTTGTGGCGGCAGGATAACCAGCACGCCGTGAGGAGCTTTCCACGCACGTTAACGCTGGCTGTTTGCCGTTTGGTGACGGCGGCAAGGCCGGGCTCGCCTCACGGCCGCTTCACTCCGCTTGGCGGTCAATCGCCGTCCATCCGCTCGCTGCTCGACACCGCATGGATCTCAAAAGTGGCTACCCGTTCTGGTCGATCCGCAACGGGTTGATGCGCGCGTACCCGCGCCTGGAGCAAGACACCGTCTGCGAAGTGGCCATCGTCGGTGGTGGGGTGACCGCCGCGCTGATTGCCCACGAATTGGTGCGCCATGGGCACGAAGTCGCGGTGATCGAACAGCGCGACATCGGCTGGGGCAGCACCTCGGCCAGCACCGCATTGCTCCAGTACGAAATCGATACACCGATGATCGAACTGGCCAGACAGCACGGCATGCAGGCAGCAGCACTGGCCTATGGGGCGTGCGCGCAAGCCATCCTCGACCTGCAGGGCCTGTGCAATACCTTCGGCGGCACCGACTTCACGCGCCAGGACAGCCTGTACTACGCCAGCCGCTCGCGCGATATCAAAGACCTGCGCAGCGAGCTGGAGACCCGCCAGGCGCAGAGACTGCCGGTGGAGTGGATCGAACGCGAGCCGCTCTGGCACAACTACGGCGTGCATTCGGATGGCGCGATTCTGAGCCGCCTGGCCGCCAGCGTAGACCCGTACCGCCTGTGCTACCGCCTGTTTTCCGAGTGCGAGCAATACGGCGCACGCATCTATGACCGCACCGCCATTGCCTCGATCGATCCGCACGACCCGCATGTCGACCTGCGCACCGAAGACGGTGTGAGCGTGCGCGCCCGTCACGTGATCCTGGCAGCCGGCTATGGCAACCAGCGCTGGCTCTCGCAGCCGGTGGCGCGCAATCGCAGCAGCTACGCCTTCGTGACCGACACCCTGCACGACAGCGAAATGGGCGCGCTTAAGCACACCATGATGTGGGAGACCGCGCGCCCGTATCTGTACCTGCGCAGCACACCAGACGGGCGCGTGGTCGCGGGTGGCGAAGACGACAACATCGACATTCCCCCTCGCCGCGACGCACGCGTGCAGGGCAAGCTCAGGACGTTGCTGAAGAAAATTGGCAAGACCATGCCCGATATGCGCCTGCGCCCGGCGTTCGCATGGGCTGGCACCTTCGCAGAGACTGCCGATGGATTGCCGTTCTTCGGGCCGCATGCCGAACTGGGGCCACGTGTATCGTTTGCGATGGCCTATGGCGGCAACGGCATTACCTATAGCGCCATTGGCGCAGGCTTGTTGCGTGCACAACTAGAGGGCACGCCTCACCCGCTGTCCGAATTGTTCGGCTTCGCGCGCCTGCGTTGAATCCCCCACGGCCACCAACCGTGGCCGTGCATCGCATAGGTATCGGCAGCCCGCTCCAGCGGATTGCGCACGTGGATGCCGCCGCACAGAACATACATGGGCAGGAACAGCGGCCCAAGCAGCATGTACTGATAGACATGCGCGCGCTCGTGGTCGCCCAGGCGCACCGGCGGATGCTGGCAACGGCCTGCGGCGTGCGCGTAGGTGCTGCACTGCAGGTCCAGCGATGCACCTTTCAGCAGGATCACGTTGCCCAACGTCATTGCGCCCCCCGGACCCCACGGCCACGCGTGAAAGGCCACGGCATGTTCCCGCGGCGACCAGACGGGACGCGCGCCGAAACACCAGCCGGCCGCGCCGATCGCGAGCCCGATCAAGGTATTGGGCAGCGTCCACAACGCGCCCAGCACCTGCAGTGCAGGCAGGCCGCGCATTACCGGCTTCAATCGGCCTGGTTGGGGATCAGCAGCCACAGAATCAGATACACCAGGATGCCGGGAAACGCGGCCGAGGCAATCGACACGATGACGAACAACACACGCAGCAGCGTCGAGCTCCAGCCAAAACGACGCGCAATGCCGCCAACGACACCGGCGATCATGCGGTCGTTGAGGGAGCGGGACAACGTGGTGGTAGACATGGCAGGACTCCTGCAAGACGTAGCCAACAGTCTAGAAAAAGCGGCCGCTGCACATCGTGATGGCCGCCCGGCCTGCTTGGCGCAGCATCACCTGCGCGGCGTGCAGGCAGCCATCTCAGGCATTGCCGCCGCGTTCCTGCAACCAGCGATGGATTGCCACCGGCACCTCGCGCTGCGCACGCCCGGAGACGTAGATTCCGATGTGCCCGCCACGGAAGCTCAATTCGCTGTAGTCGTCGCTGCCGACCAGCCCTCCTAGCGCCCGTGAGGCATCCGGCGGCACCAAGTGGTCGTGTTCGGCGTAGATATTCAGCACCGGCATGTCGAGCGCCTGCAGATCGACTGCCTGTCCCCCGATGCTCACCTGCCCGGTGACCAACCCGTTGCGCTGATAGAACAACGTGACGAATTCGCGGAAGGCCTCACCGGCCAGGTCGGGCGAATCGAAGATCCACTTTTCCATGCGCAGGAAATCCTCCAGCGCCTGCTTGTCGTCGAGGATGTCGAGCAGGCCCACGTACTTCTGCAGATTCAGCCGGAACGGCTTGAGCATCAGGTAACTGGCGTTCATCAGGTCCGCCGGCACGTTGCCCATCGTGTCCACGAACAGATCCACATCGACCATGCGCGCCCAGTTGGACAGCATGTTGTCGGGAGTATGGAAATCCACCGGTGTCACCATGGTGATCAGGTTGCGCACCTTGTCGCGTTGCAGCGCGGCGTAGCACAACGAAAACGTGCCGCCCTGACAGATGCCGAGCACATCGACCGCCTCCAGCCCGGATTGCGCGCGCAGGTGATCAACCGCGCCATCGATATAGCGCAGCAGATAATCTTCCAGCGTGAGGTAGCGCTCCGAGCGATCGGGGTAGCCCCAGTCCAGCACGTAGACGTCCTGGCCGTGGCTCAATAGCCCCTTCACCAGCGAGCGATCCGCCTGCAGATCGACCATGTACGGGCGATTGACCAATGCATAGACAATCAGCAGCGGCGTCTTCGCCACCGGTGCCTGCTCGCCGATGAAGCGGTATAGCACTACCTTGCCATCGCGCCAGATTTCTTCGCGCTCGGTGACGCCATAATCCACATCGTCCACGCCCGGCAGCAACTTGAGCCCTTCGCGCAACTTGCGTTGCATCGACAAGGTTTCCTGCATCAGGTCTTCGGCACTGAATCCCAACGGACCTTTCATGCCTGCGCTCCACGTTTTTTACCTGCAGCGGGTTTACGGGCCGCAGGCTTGGGCGGGGATTTCGCGCCATCGCGCTTCTTGACCGAGGTCGTTTTCGTCGACTTGGAGACCGCTGGCGCCTGTTTCGGAGCCGCCTTTTTCGTCGCGGTCCTGTCGACGGACGCCTTCCTGGATGCACCCGGCTTGACTGCCCGTGCTGCCCCCGCCGGCCGCGCTGCCGCCGCACTGGCGCTGGCGGACGACGCGCGCTTGCCCGCCGCCGATGTCACCGTTTCAGGCTGCGGCGCCGCGGCGGGCTTGCTTGCCGGTGAAGCTACGTTACGCAGCATCCGCCTGACCAGGCGTTCCAGTTCGGCAATGCGCCGATGCGCGGCGTCCATCTCCGAACGTGTGGGCATGCCGAAGCGTTCGCTGAGTTGCTCGACCTCTTCCTGCAGCGCAGCGCGCAGACGCATGTGCGCATTGGCAAAACCGCCGTACACCTTGCGGAACTGCTCCGACAAGGCGACATCGGCATAGGACTCTTCGGCCGCCTCGATCCACAAATCGAACAGGGCGCGGGCGCTGGTCAGCTGGCTACCGCTGCTCTCGTGCTCGCTCAGCTTGGACGCGAAGCGCGCGAACGCCTGCTCGATCGCCGCCTTGAGTTGCTCGCCATAGGCCTCCGACTGGGCCTGGAACTCCTGCTGTGCGCGTGCCAGTTTCTGCAGGCGCGACTGGTGATTGCGGTTCAATCCGAACGCCGGCATGTCCAGCCAGGGCGCATTTTCCTCGCGCCACTTCTGCAGCGCCTGCGCCGCGTCCTGCAGCCACGGGTCGAACCCGCCCGGGCTGCCGCCGCGCAGCGAACCCAAGGTCCACTGCATCAGCTGTTCGCCCTGCCCTTGTACGGCCTGGCGCCAGGCCTCGGCCACTTCATTGGCCGAGGTGTCGCGCCCGGCAAACTGCGCGGCCACCTGCTGCATGGTCCCGAACCAGTCACCGGCCTGGGTGCGAAAGCGGTCGATGGCCTCCTGCGCCTGCGGGGCGGCCTGGGTGGGCAGCAACTGCGACCACCAATCCACGGCCTTGCGCCAATCCTGCGGAGCATCGCTACCGGACGCGGGCGGTGGTTGTTGCGCGGCGGCGCCGGCCTGGCCGTGGCGCATGGCATCTCCCCAGGCAGCCCAATACTGGCGCGCCTTGTCGTCGAAGTTGCCGTTGTCCGAACCGCTGCTTGCCATCATCCCGTCCAGTGACCTTTACCCAGCCATCCTACCGCGTGCGTGGCGGTGTGCCGCTCAGGGCTTGGGGATACGCAGCGTCTTGCTGATCATCAGCGAGCCGGACACCGCAAATAGCAGCACCAGCGGATGGAACTGCCACGGCCCCAGCTGCCATTGCCCCCACCACAAGGTGTCGCCGATATGCCCGCTGCTGGCGGCAACGGCGAGCAGGATCACCAATACCAGGCTGGTCGGAATGGGCGTGCCTTCGAAATACGGCACCTTGTCGGCCTCGCCAGCGATCTCTTCGGCGGTGACGTTGTAGCGCGCCAGCCGGCTGACCCCGCAGCAGACGAAGTAGCTCAGCACCAGCCAGTCCCAACCGCCGCGCATGCCGCAGGCGTAGCCCAGCGCCGCCGGCGCCACGCCGAAGGAGATCACGTCTGCCAGCGAATCCAGTTCGCGGCCCAGTGTGGAAGACGCTTTGCGCCAGCGCGCCACGTGCCCGTCCAGCGCATCGAACACGAACGCTAGCGGGATCAAGGCCATGCCAAGCAGCAGATCGCCGCGATGCCCCTCTTGCAGGAACCGCATGGCCGCAAACACCGCGCCGGTGCCGCAGAACGCGTTGGCAAGCGTGAACCAGTCCGCGAGTTGGAAATCGCGCAGCATCGAAAAATGGCGTTTCATGCGGAGCCTGAGGTGAGCAAGGCGCAAAGGGTAACGCGCGCGCGCCATGCAGGCGACCGTTTCGCTGCACTCGGCTAGGCTGGCGATCCGCGTGACCGCTCCCGGCCGCGCACCACTTCACGAGGACATCCGATGCGCAGCATCCTGATCACCGGCGCGGGCAGCGGCATTGGCGCCGGTATCGCCAGCCAACTGGCGGCCGATGGCCATCATCTGCTCGTCAGCGATGTGCAGCTGGCGGACGCCGAGCGCACGGCCGAGGCGTTGCGCCAGGCAGACGCCTCGGCCGAGGCGCTGGCGTTGGACGTGACCGATGCAGACAGCATTGCGCAGGCACTGGCCAACGCATCACGCGCCCCGCAGGTACTGGTGAACAATGCCGGCCTGCAGCATGTGGCCACACTGGAGGAGTTCCCGATGCAGCAGTGGGCGCTGCTGGTGGATGTCATGCTCACCGGCGCCGCACGCCTCAGTCGCGCCGTGCTGCCCGGCATGCGTGCAGCCGGCTATGGCCGCATCCTCAATATCGGCAGCATCCACTCGCTGGTGGCCAGCCCATACAAAAGTGCGTATGTCGCCGCCAAGCATGGCCTGGTCGGCCTGGCCAAGGTCATCGCGCTGGAAACCGCCGATTGCGACATCACCGTCAACACGCTCTGCCCCAGCTATGTGCGCACACCGCTGGTGGAGCGGCAGATTGCCGATCAGGCGCGCACCCGCGGCATCGCCGAGGACGCGGTGGTGCGCGATGTGATGCTCAAGCCGATGCCCAAGGGCGCCTTCATCGAGTATGACGAGCTGGCCGGCACGGTGGCGTTTCTGATGTCGCATGCCGCGCGCAACATCACCGGGCAAGCCATCGCCATCGACGGCGGCTGGACGGCCCAATGATCACGCTGGCGAAATTTTGACCAGGCGTCGCGCATGCCAGATGGCGCAAGGGGTGCGCGGACTTGTCCACAGACTTGCGCAGCGTCCATCCACAGGGGGTGTGGAGAACTGGGTGAGGCCTGCCGTTCTCGATAGCGTCGAAAGGCTCCCCGCGATTAATGTCAGACAGCGCACGGTTGAGCCTGGCTGGAATTGGTGCTGCGCCGCGAGCCGGCACGGCTCGCCGATCGGATGGGAAGCGCTGCTCCGCTGCCCCGTCGCACGTCGAGGACATCGCCCTACAACAGTCGGGCTCGGTTGGGCAGCTGCCGGAACGGTGTCGGCGTCACGTCCCCATCGCGTTGTGCACGCGCAGCGATCAGATCCGCGAATACGTCCACGACTGCATGCGCCCGTCGCGATACGGCATGACGCCGTGGAACGGGCGCGGGTCGCCATCGAACACCAGCGGCAGGAAATGGCGGTCGCCTTCCCACATTGGCACCTGGTCCATCCGCTCGATCGCGATCCACTCCAGCGTCCCTTCCGGATTGGAGGTGTGGGGCGTGCCGTCGAAGCTGTGGATCAGGAACACGAAGCCCAGCCAATCTTCGCCCTGCTTGCCGAAGCCGGGCCAGCTGATGGTGCCGCGCAACTGCATTTGCCCGCAGTCGACGCCGGCTTCCTCGCGTATCTCGCGGCGCATGCAGGCCAGCACGTCTTCGTCCGGCTCCATCTTGCCGCCCAGGCCGTTGTATTTGCCCAGATGCTGGTCGCCGGGACGGGCATTGCGATGGATCATCAGCACCTGGGTGCCGTCCGGCGACAACAGGTAGCCGAGCGTGGCGACAATCGGGGTATAGGGCATGGCATGCGATCTGACACGAAGCGCATCAGTATGACTGAAGCGGCACGCCGCACGCGGCGGTAACGCCGGCTCAGCCGACGGCGGCCTGCGGATTCGGGCGCGGCGGTGCCACGTGATCGGTATCCAGGCGCAGGGTCGCAACGCCGTGGCCGCGTTCGGCCAGGTACTCCAGCCACTTGCCCAGGAACGTATTCATGCGCATGCGGTGGCTGATCAGCTCGGCCGGCGGCGGGAACATGCCCATCACGTCCTGCCAGCGCCGACCGACATAGCAATGCGTGGTCTCGGCCTGGCGCGCATCGCGGTACAGCCGCACATACGCCGATGGGTCCGGCTCGCCGGTAACCGGGTCGCACAGGTCGTAGGTCAGGCGCAGCTCCACCGTGTAGCGGTGGCATTCGATCACGTCCAGCCGCAGGTTCAGGCCATCGCCGATCGAGGACACGTACGAGCCCGGCGCAAGATCGGCCGGGGCGAACAGCCGGGTCAGATGTTGGAAGTTTTCTGCATACAAGCCCATCAGCCAGCCGAAGCGGCTCAGTTTGGGAATGCGTTCGAGTTTGCTCAGTGCTTGCGCCATGGACCGATCCTACACGCTGCGCCGCCGCACGGGCAGCATTGACGAGGGCCCAACGGCAGGCCTACCTTGGCGGAGCACTGCCCCGCCCGCTTTGCTCCAACAGCCGCCGCCGCAACCGCACCGGTCGCTCTCCGTCCGATGCGCACGCTCGCAAGACCGGCGGGCCGGCGACCAAGCCTGATCCCCGATCAAAACATCTCGCGTTGCAGGCCCAGGGTGGACAACACCTTGCTGGAGATTTCTTCGATCGAGGTATTGGTGGTGCTGAGCGAGGGAATGCGCTCCATTTGGAACATGCGCTCGGCGATCGCGACTTCGCGCCTGCAGGTCTCTGCCGCGCTGTAGCGCGAATTGGCGCGCCGCTCCTGACGAATTTGCTGCAACCGCTCAGGGTCAATGGTCAAACCGAACAACTTGCTGCGGTAGTTACGCAACCGCGGCGGCAACTGCTCGTTTTCCAGATCTTCGTCGGTCAGCGGATAGTTGGCGGCGCGGATGCCGTAATGCAAGGCCAGATAGATGCAGGTCGGGGTCTTGCCCGCGCGCGACACTGCCACCAGGATCACATCGGCCTCGTCGTAATTGAGTGCAATGCCATCGTCGTGACTGAGCGCGAAGTTCATCGCGTTGATGCGGCGGTGATAGGTTTCGAAGTCGACCATGCCATGCGCGCGGCCCACACGCGAATGGCGTGGCGCATTGAGCTCGCGCTCCAGCGGCTCGATGAAGGGCGCGAACACATCCAGCATCAGCGCGCCACTTTCGGCCAGGATCATGCTCAATTGTGGATCGACGCACGAATTGACCACGACCGGCCGCACCTGGTACCGCTCGCCTGCGGCGCGCACACGCATGGCGGCGTCGCGCGCTTTATCTGCATCATCGATGAACGACATGCGGTCGGTGACGAAGTTGAAACCGCTGAACTGCGTGAGCAGGCTATGCCCAATCGTTTCAGCGGTGATACCGGTTCCATCGGAGACGTAAAACACCGGCCGAATTGTTGACATCAAGACCACCTCTTTGAACTGGTGTCCAAAACTTACGGATTCATGCTTGTGCAGGCTCCGCTGTGCACTGCATCATAGCGGCTTCTTCCTACGGTCGCGGCCATTCAGCCCGCTCGGGCGATGGCCTTACGGAGCATCGCGCTTGAACGAGAATATCCTGTGGTTGCATGAGCTACGCCTGGCCGACCTGGCCCGCGTAGGCGGTAAAAATTCCTCACTTGGCGAGATGATCGGCAACCTGGCTGGGTTGGGCGTCTCGGTTCCCGGTGGATATGCGACGACTGCGGAAGCTTTCAAGGACTTCATCGCACACAACGATCTGTCCAAGCGCATCTTCGACAAGCTGGCGACGCTGGATGTCGAGGACGTCAATGCACTCACGCTGGCCGGCAAGGAAATCCGCGGCTGGGTGATCGATGCCCCGCTGCAGCCGGAACTGGACCGCGACATCCGCACCGCCTACGCCCAGTTGTGCGCCGAGAACGGCGGCGGTGACGTTGCCGTGGCCGTGCGCTCCTCGGCAACCGCCGAAGACCTGCCGGACGCCTCGTTCGCAGGCCAGCAGGAGACCTTCCTCAATGTGACCGGCGCCGACGATGTGGTGCACAAGGTCAAGGAAGTGTTCGCCAGCCTCTACAACGATCGTGCGATCGCCTATCGCGTGCACCACGGCTTCAAGCATGAAGACGTGTTCCTGTCGGCCGGCGTGCAGTTGATGGTGCGCTCGGGGGTAGGTGCGGCAGGCGTCTTGTTTACGCTTGACACCGAATCCGGTTTCCGCGACGTGGTGTTCGTCACCTCCAGCTTCGGTCTGGGCGAAATGGTCGTGCAGGGCGCGGTCAACCCGGACGAGTTCTACGTCTACAAACCCACGCTGACCGCGGGCAAGCCGGCAATCCTGCGCCGCTCGCTCGGCAGCAAGGCCATCCGCATGGTCTATTCGGACGTGCCCGGCGAGCGTGTGCGCACCGAAGACACCCCGGTGGAACTGCGCAACACCTTCTCGATCAGCGACGAAGACGTGCATGAGCTGTCCAAGCAGGCGCTGGTGATCGAAAAGCATTACGGCCGCCCGATGGATATCGAGTGGGCCAAGGATGGCGTCAGCGGCAAGTTGTTCATTGTGCAGGCGCGTCCGGAGACGGTGAAGTCGCGCAGCCATGCGACCCAGATCGAACGTTTTGCGCTGGAAGCCAAGGACGCCAAGATCCTGGCCGAAGGCCGCGCGGTCGGTGCCAAGATCGGTAGCGGCGTGGCACGCGTGGTGCGTTCGTTGGACGACATGAATCGTGTCCAGGCTGGCGATGTGTTGATCGCCGACATGACCGATCCCGATTGGGAGCCGGTGATGAAGCGCGCCTCGGCCATCGTCACCAACCGCGGCGGCCGTACCTGCCATGCAGCGATCATCGCGCGTGAGCTCGGCGTGCCGGCCGTGGTCGGATCGGGCAATGCCACCGCCGTGATCAAGGACAGCCAGGAAGTTACCGTCAGCTGCGCCGAGGGCGACACCGGCTTTATCTACGAAGGCAAGCTGGCGTTCGAGCGCACCACGACCGATCTGGGCAACATGCCGCCTGCCCCGCTGAAGATCATGATGAACGTCGCCAACCCGGAACGCGCGTTCGACTTCGGCCAGCTGCCCAATGCCGGCATCGGCCTGGCGCGCCTGGAAATGATCATCGCCTCGCACATCGGCGTGCATCCCAACGCTCTGCTGGAATACGACAAGCAGGATGCCGATGTCCGCAAGAAGATCGACGCCAAGATCGCCGGCTATGGCGATCCGGTCAGCTTCTATGTCAACCGCCTGGCCGAAGGCATCGCTACGCTGACCGCATCGGTCGCGCCGAATACCGTGATCGTGCGTTTGTCGGACTTCAAGTCCAACGAGTACGCCAACCTGATCGGCGGTTCGCGTTACGAGCCGCATGAAGAGAACCCGATGATCGGCTTCCGCGGCGCCAGCCGCTACGTCGACCCGTCCTTCACCAAGGCCTTCGCGCTGGAGTGCAAGGCGGTGTTGAAGGTGCGCAACGAGATGGGCCTGGACAACCTCTGGGTGATGATCCCGTTCGTGCGTACGCTGGAAGAAGGCCGCAAGGTGATCGAAGTGCTGGAGCAGAACGGGCTCAAGCAAGGCGAGAACGGTTTGAAGATCATCATGATGTGCGAGCTGCCGTCCAATGCGCTGCTGGCCGACGAGTTCCTGGAGATCTTCGACGGCTTCTCGATCGGCTCCAACGACCTAACCCAGCTCACCCTGGGCCTGGACCGCGATTCTTCGATCGTGGCGCACCTGTTCGATGAGCGGAACCCGGCGGTCAAGAAGCTGCTGTCGATGGCGATCAAATCGGCGCGCGCCAAGGGCAAATACGTGGGGATCTGCGGCCAGGGGCCGTCCGACCACCCGGAACTGGCCGAGTGGCTGATGCAGGAAGGAATCGAATCGGTGTCGTTGAATCCCGACACCGTGGTCGACACCTGGCTGCGTCTGGCCAAGCTCAAGAGCGAGGGCTGATGGGACTGATGGGTGCGATGTGGGCAGCAGCTGCGGGAGCAGCTGCTGCAAAACCGGTTGCTGCAGCAGGAGCGGCAGCCGCGAAGCCCGCCGCGACCAGCGAGCCGGCATTCAATTGGGCCGCCATTCCGTGGGCGCAGTACGCGGTCAACTGGGGAGTGGCGCTGCTGATCGTCGTGGTCGGCATGTGGCTGGCCCGGCAACTCAGCCAGTGGTTGCACCGCGCGCTCACCCGCGCACGCGTCGAGATCACGCTGACCAACTTCCTGCGCAACGTGATGTACGCGTTGTTGCTGGTGCTGGTCTTCGTCAGCGCATTGAGTCAGATCGGTGTGCCACCGACCTCACTGATCGCAGTGCTCGGCGCAGCAGGCCTGGCGGTCGGCCTTGCCCTAAAGGATTCGCTGTCCAACATCGCCGCAGGCGTGATGCTGATCGTGCTGCGGCCGATGCGCGATGGCGACCACGTGTTGATCGCCGGGCAGGAAGGCATCGTCGACGAGATCCGGATCTTCCAGACCCGGATCCGTTCGTTCGACGAACGCATGATCACCCTGCCAAACAGCACGATTACCACCGCCCCCATCGTCAACTACAGCACCCTGCCCAACCGCCGCCTGGAAGTGACGGTCGGCGTGGGCTACCAAGACGATCTGAAGAAGGCGCAGCAGCTGTTGCTGCAGATCGCCAAGGACAACCCGAACATCCTGGAATCGCCTGCACCATTCGTGCAGGTGACCAATCTGGGCGAGAGTACGGTGGACCTGATGTTGTTCGCGTATGCGACCAACGGCAATTTCGGCGCCGCCAAGAGCACCACGCTGGAGCAGATCCGCAATCAATTGCTGGAAAACGGACTCAACATCCCCTACCCGCAGCGCGACCTGCACGTGTATCACCACGATGCCGATGGCAAGCCGATCTCCGACCTGTTGCTGAAAGGCATCGCCGACGATGGCGACCTGAGCAAGGGGCCTTCGTTGGCGCGCTGACGTACACAATGGCGCGATGGAAAGGCAAAAAAGGCCGCATCGAACGATGCGGCCTTTTTGTTGATGCTTTTCTTGTTGGATGCTTTTGTTGGATGGGTCGCCATCGAGTGGCCTGCACCCCGCGCAGTCGGCTGAGGAGTCAACTGGCGCACGCATGCGTGCCATTGGAATGGGACACCGGCGACACGCCAACAGCCTGCAACAACGCCGTGGCCAACGCTCAGCCCTCCACACCCGCCGCAGCATCGCCACCGAGCGCACCCATGAACTGACGGTAGTGGCGCAACTCGTCGATCGAATCGCGCACATCGCTCAGGGCGGTATGCGCCGAACTCTTCGCAAACCCGTTCGCCACCGTGGGCGCCCAACGTCGCGCGAGTTCCTTGATGGTGGACACGTCCAGATTGCGGTAATGGAAATAGCGTTCCAGGCGCGACATCTGACGGTGCAGGAAGCGGCGATCCTGGCAGATCGAGTTGCCGCACATCGGCGAGGCGCCGGCACGGATCCACTCGCTCAGGAATGCCACCGTCTGCGCTTCAGCCTGCGCGTGGGTCACCTGGCTGTCGAGCACGCGCTGCCACAGACCCGAACGGCGGTGCTGATTGCGGTTCCATTCGTCCATCGCTTCCAGGGTTTCCAGCGGATGCGCAATGGCCAGTTCCGGCCCCTCGGCAAGCACGTTCAACTGCGCATCGGTCACGATGGTGGCGATCTCGATGATGGAATCGCGATCGGTATCCAGGCCGGTCATTTCCAGATCGATCCAGATCAGTCGGTCGTTGCCTGCAAGGTTCTCTGCCATATCGCCGTCCTGTGGAGGCCGTCGCCGGCCGGATGCTGAAGAGGGCGCGCATCATACCGCGGCCACGTCGCTCAGGGCGCAAGTGGTGGCTTGCCGCGCTTGGCCCTGAAATAATTGGTCAGCCGCAGGCTCGCCTCGGCCGCAAGCACGCCACCGCACACCTGCACGCGATGATTGTGGCGCGGGTCGGCAAGCAGGTCGAAGACGCTGCCGCAGGCGCCGGTCTTCGGATCGCTGGCGGCGAACACCACGCGCGCGATCCGCGCATGAATCATCGCCATCGCGCACATCGCGCACGGCTCCAGGGTGACGTACAGCGTGCAGCCGATCAGGCGGTGATTGGCCAGGCGGCGCCCGGCTTCGCGCATTGCCACGATTTCGGCATGCGCGCTGGGATCGTGGCTGGCGATATTGAAATTCCAGCCTTCGCCAAGCACGTTGCCTTGCGCATCGACCAGCAGCGCGCCGACCGGGATTTCGTCATAGTCGCGCTCGGCACGCTCGGCCAATTGCAAGGCATGCCGCATCCAGTGCTCATCGATCGCCGCGTACGGCGTTTCGGTCGGCGCATCGATGGGCACACTCACGTGGCCGCACCGCCCTGGCGGTCCAGGAACGCGGCGAACGCGGCAACCGTGGCTTCGCTGACATGGTGTTCGATGCCCTCCGCGTCGCGGCGCGCGGTGGCTTCGTCGATGCCAAGCGCAAGCAGGAAGCGCTCCACGATCTGGTGGCGCTGCCGGCTGGAGGCGGCCAGCGCCTCGCCGGCCGGGGTCAGGAACACTCCGCGGTAGGGGCGCTGCACGACCCACCCATCGCGCACCAGCCGCTTGAGCATCTTGGCCACGGTGGGCTGCGCCACACCCAGGCGCGCCGCGATATCGACCTGGCGTGCCTCGCCGCCATCCACCAGCAGATCGGAGATGAGCTCCACGTAGTCTTCGACCAGCTCGGCGCGGCGCGCTTCGCGTACCTGACGGAAGCTCTCCATGTGCACCTGCGCATCGATCAGGACCGGCGCGGCCGCTTCCACCTTTTCGCTCTTGCCCACCCTCGTCCTCGTCATCGTCGCCGGCGTCGATGCCGGGCGCATAGTTTGAAGCACACGGCAGATCAATACGATTCAAATTGCCAATGCTCAACAGCATAGCAACTGCTATATGATGCATTGACCCCGTTGTGACCCGAGTGCATGTCCGCCAACACCGCCGCCTCAGCGCCATCGCCAGCCACCGCCAACGGCGGCCTGGGCGACCACCAGGCCAGCGTCTCCGTGCCCAAGGGCGGCCATTGGTGGTTCCGCCTGCTGGCCTTCCTAGGACCGGGCTACATGGTGTCGGTGGGCTATATGGACCCGGGCAACTGGGCTACCGATCTGGCCGGCGGCTCGCAGTTCGGCTACCTGCTGCTGTCGGTGATCCTGTTGTCGAACCTGATGGCGATCGTGCTGCAAGGCCTGTCGGCGCGGCTGGGCATCGCGACCGGGCTGGATCTGGCGCAGGCCTGTCGCGTGCGTTATCCGCGTGGCGTCAACCTGGCGCTGTGGGGCATTTGCGAACTGGCCATCATCGCCTGCGATCTGGCCGAGGTCATCGGTACCGCGATTGCGTTGAAGCTGTTGTTCGGGATTCCGCTCACCATGGGCGCGATCATCACCGCGGTGGATGTGGTGCTGGTGTTGCTACTGATGAACCGCGGCTTCCGCGCGCTGGAAGCCTTCGTGATCGCGCTGCTGCTGATCATCTTCGTGTGTTTCGGCATCCAGATCGCGCTGGCCGCACCGCCGGTTGCGGCGATCCTGGGCGGTTTCATTCCGCGTGCGCAGGTGGTCACCGACCCGCAGGCGCTGTATCTGGCGATCGGCATCATCGGGGCGACGGTGATGCCACACAACCTGTATCTGCATTCGTCGATCGTGCAGACGCGCGCGTATCCGCGGACCGATGTCGGCCGGAAATCGGCGCTGCGTTGGGCGGTCACCGACAGCACCGTGGCGTTGATGTTCGCGTTGTTCATCAATGCCTCGATCCTGATCCTGGCTGCGGCGGTGTTCCATGCGCAGGGCCGCACCGACGTGCAGGAGATCGAACAGGCGCATGCGTTGCTGGCGCCGATGCTGGGCGTCGGCCTGGCCTCGACGCTGTTTGCGGTGGCGCTGCTTGCCTCGGGCATCAACTCCACCGTGACCGCAACGTTGGCCGGGCAGATCGTGATGGAAGGTTTCCTGCAATTACGCCTGCCGCCGTGGATACGGCGCTTGCTCACCCGTGGTATCGCCATCGTGCCGGTGGTCATCGTGACCTGGCTGTATGGCGAAGCCGGTACCGCACGGTTGTTGGTACTCAGCCAGGTGGTGTTGTCGATGCAGCTGCCGTTTGCGGTGATTCCGCTGGTGCGCTTCGTGTCCGACCGGCAATTGATGGGCGCGCTGGTAGCGCCAGCGTGGCTGGTACGCATCGCGTGGGTGATCGCGGCAGTGATCGTATGCCTCAATCTGAAGCTGCTGTGGGATACCGCGCTGCATTGAGATGCGGCATTGGCTCGGGTGTTGCACCGGCGTTCGATCAATTGTTTCGCATCGCCCGGACAGCTGGAAGACGACGTCGCGCTTTCTTCCCTTCAATGCGCACCATCGCTGTTGGTGATGCTTGAGAGCTTACCCAGCGTGTCCTGCCATGATGGCTGGACACGCTCTCGGCAGCAGACTCGACTGACTCGAGGTGGCGGTGCCCTCGCCGCTCGCAGGACACGCCGCAAGTACCTTCTATGTAGGCTGGATGGCGGGATCCATGCCGCCAACGGTGAGCACACCGCACCAGACAGGTGCTCGGTGAGGTGATTGAAGACCGAAACATCACGCTACCGCTTGAGCCCGTCGCCAGCGCTGTGCGCATGTATACGTTTCTTCCATTACGGCCTGCGCGTCGCTCGAATCGACCACATTCTGTGCCAGTTCGCGCACTGCGCACGCATGTGCAATCTGCCTCGTGCCCCACGCGCTCTACTTGGCGCATGCACCGGTGTGTCTTTTACCTACAGTGGCCTTGCGCTGCGTAGGCATGCCTTGCATGACGCGCCAACGCGCGCATGCGACCGCCGGGCTGCATGCCCTCGCCTGCAGGAGTTCTTATGGATCCGTTTGAGGCGCATCCGGCCGATGCCGGGCGCCGCCACTTTCTCATTTCCGGCACGGCAGCCGTGGCAGCGTTATCGCTGCCACATCTCGCCAGCGCTGCCGCGGCCACGCGCATGCCATCCACCTCCTCGCCCCACTCGTCCACTCACGGAGTCAAGCAGATGTCCAATTTCGTCAAACGTCCCGACGGCGCCAACATTTTCTACAAGGACTGGGGCAAGGGCCAACCGGTCGTGTTTTCGCACGGCTGGCCGCTCAGCGCCGATGCCTGGGATGCGCAGATGTTGTTCATGGGCCAGCACGGCTTCCGCGTGATTGCGCATGACCGCCGCAGCCACGGCCGTTCGTCGCAGACCTGGGACGGCAACGATATGGACACCTACGCCGACGATCTGGCCGCGGTGATCGAGGCGCTGGATCTGAAGGACGCGATCCTGGTAGGCCATTCCACCGGCGGCGGCGAAGTGGCGCATTACGTTGGCCGCCATAGCAGCAAGCGCGTGGCCAAGGTGGTACTGGTGGGCGCCGTGCCGCCGCAGATGGTCAAGAGCCCGACCAACCCGGGCGGCCTGCCGATGAGCGTGTTCGACGGCATTCGTGACGGTGTGGCCAAGGATCGTTCGCAGTTTTATCAGGACCTGACCACGCCGTTCTTCGGCGCCAACCGCGATGGCCACAAGGTCACCCAGGGCATGCGCGATGCGTTCTGGCTGCAGGGCATGTTGGGTGGGCATAAGGGTCAGTACGACTGCATCAGGGAATTTTCCGAAGTCGATTACACGCCCGACCTGAAGAAGATCGATGTGCCGGCGCTGGTGGTCCATGGCGACGACGATCAGATCGTGCCGATCGATGCGTCCGGCAAGATGTCGGCCAAGATCATCAAGAATGCAGAATTGAAGATCTATGCCGGCGCGCCGCACGGCCTGACCGTGACCCATGCGGACCAGTTCAACAAGGATCTGCTGGCGTTCGCAAAAGCCTGATCGAAGTTGGATGGATCGGCGAAAGGCCGGCTCGACAGAGCCGGCCTTTTTTGATCTGGCGCTAGTGATCGCGCAAGCACCGCTCACGCCCGGACAGGTTGTTGTCGGGCGGTATCGACGCTGCGCTCGGACCTACACCTTGCCAGTGATGGATCCCGATTCGCACACCGGCCAGGTCTGCCTGACGGTGAGAGTCGTTGCTGTTCGCTGCGCTTCTCAGGCTCAGTCGAGATCTTGGTTGACTGAGGGCATCATGCGCTCGCCGCTCTCAGGACACGCCGCATGCTCCCGACACCGTGGCGCTTCAGCGCAGCAACCAGTCGGCCAGCAGGAACCCGATGCTCATCGCCACGACGAGCAATGCACCGGTCAGACGTGGCGGAGCGGGCAACGGCAAGTCGAGCAACCGGCAGCCGATGCCGATCGCCAATGCGAGCAGGACCCCGAGCACTGCCAGGCTCATGCATCGCCCTGCCGGCCAACGCGGCCGCTGGGTCCGCCGCAATGCTCTAGATTCTTAGCGGCGCGCCGGGCCAGAAAACGGTCGGCCAGTGCATAGCCGCACGTCATTGCCAGCACCAGCAGCGCGCCGACGAAGGCCGTTGGTGCAGGCGATGGAATGCCGGCCACACGGCAGCCGAAGCCGATTGCCACACCCAGCGCGACACCGCTGATGAGCTTCCAATTCATGGCATCAGATATCCGAGTGCGCGTGCGGCGGCAGCGCAGCACCGCCGCCACCGACGAAGTGGCGCACCACCGGCGCGCGCTCGCCGTGATGCAGGGCGCGGATCTGTTCCTGCAATTGGCGGTCGTCGCCGGTGACGCGTTCGTGCTGCCGCAGATGCTCCAGCCATGAGGCGACGATGAAGTATTCCAATTGCACACCCGGCGTTGCAGCGTCTTCGGCAATGCCCCAGACCACGGCGCCGTCGCGGCGGCGCGCGTTGCCCAGTTGCGTCATCAACTGCAAGAATGCGACGCGTGCCTCGGCAGCGATACGGTATTCCACCGTGACCAGCACCGGGCCGCGGTCGTGCTCGACGCGATCGGTTTGCGCAGGTGCAGGCCAATGGCCGCCGGGGGCGAGGTCCAGCTGTTCGGTTCCTGCAATCCGCGCGCGTTTGACCAATAGCGCGGCGATCACTGCACCGGCAGCGGCGAGCTGCAGTGCTGTCGCAATCGACGTGCGTTGCGCCAAAGCACCCCATAACAGCGAGCCGCTGGCCATGCCTGCGGAAAACACCACGATGTACAGCGACAATGCACGCGCACGCACCCACGCAGGGACGGCGGTCTGTGCGGCGATCTGCAACGACGACAGCACCGTGATCCAGGCCAGACCGTTCACCACCATCACCACGCACAACACGCCAAGCAGCCGCGACAACGCCAACCCCAGCAGCGATGCGGCGCACACCAGGGTGGCAACGAACACCAGCAGATCGCGGTCGTAGCGCGCACGCAGGCGCGGCAACAGCAAGGCGCCGCTGATTGCGCCCATGCCGATACAGCCCAGCAAAATGCCGTAACTGCCGGCGCCCAGCTGCATGTCGCGGCGGACCACCAGCGGCAGCAGCGCCGTCAACGCACTGGCGAACACGAAAAAACCGGCAGCCTTGATCAGCACCGCCTGCAGGCGACCGGCGCGCGCGGCGTAGCGCAACCCTGCGCGCAGGCCTGCGCCAAAGCTCTCCGGCGGCAGCGCCGAGGCACGCACATCGCGGCGCCACCGCCACAGCACGTAAAGCATCACGCCAAAGGTCAGCCCGTTGAGCAGGAAGGCCCATGGCGGGCCGAATTGCGCCACGATCAGCCCACCCACGGCCGGGCCGATCGATCGCGCGATGTTCATGCCGATCGAATTGAGCGCCACCGCCGAAGCCAGCATCGGGCGCGGCACCAGTTCCGACACGATCGCTGCCTGCGCCGGCATCGCCATTGCTGCGCCCACGCCCATTGCAAAGGTGAGCGCCACCAAGACCCACGGCGTCAGCAACTGCAGATGCGCCAATAACGCGAGCATACCGGCCACCAGCAGCATCCAGGCCTGGGTCAACAGCAGGTAGCGACGACGGTCGACGATGTCGGCCAGCGTGCCGGCGACCAGTGCCAATAGCACCACCGGCAAGGTGGTGGCCGACTGCACCGCCGCCACCATCAATGGCGAGCCGGTCTGTTCGGCCATCACCCAGGACGCGGCGACATCATTGATCCAGGTACCGACGTTGCTGCCCAGGATCGCCAGCCACAAGGCACGGAAGACCGGCTCACGCAGCGGCGCCCAGGCACCACCTTCGGCAGGTGCGGCAGAAACAGTCATCGCGGCAAGGCTCCAGGCAATGGGACGAAACAGACAACGCACAGGTGTGCCGCGCGCAACGCACAGGCACGCAGATGTGCTGGCGATACCGCCATCAGAACGCGAAGCACGCGCATCCCAAGGCGCCCCAGAAGCTACGTAGATCATCGGTGGGGACCGCATGTCGCCCGGCGTGCGCGTGCGCGCCGTGGGCACGACACGCGTGGCCGTGTGCATGCGTGTGCGTTGCAGCGGACAGCCCGCTTACCGCGCCTCCAACCTGGTAGCCGCCGAACCGATTCACCGGCGACCAGTCCGGCATGGCAGGCGGCAGCGTGGGAGCGAGCGCAGCAAAGTCGCCATCGCCATGCACAACACGCCCGCCCAGCACGGTCAGCACGCTGGTGATGTCGGCGATGGCCGCATCGTCGATGCGGAAGTAATCGTCAGACAACACGATGAAGTCGGCCAACTGCCCTACCGCCAAGGTGCCCTTGCGGGTCTCGTCGCCGGAAAACCAGGCGCTGCCCTGCGTCCACAAGCGCAACGCTTGTTCGCGATCAAGCAGATTCTCCTCGCCATACAGGGCCAGACCGCCCACCGTGCGGCCGGTGACCAGCCACGACAGCGCCACCCACGGGTTGTAGCTGGCCACGCGCGTGGCATCGGTGCCTGCGCCGACCGGAATTCCCGCTGCGAGCATGCGTCGCACTGGCGGCGTCTGTTTTGCAGCCTGCACACCGTAGCGCTGCACGAACGCCTCGCCCTGGTAGGCCATACGATGCTGCACGGCGATGCCGCCGTTCAAGGCGCGGATGCGGTCGATATTGCGCGGGGTAATCGTTTCGGCATGGTCGATGAACCAATGCAGGCCGTCGAACGGGATGTCGGCGTTGACCTTTTCATAGACATCGAGAATGCGCGCGATGCTTTGGTCGTATGTCGCATGGATACGAAATGGCCAGCGCTTTTCCACCAATAGCCGCACCACCTGCTCCAGCTCGGGCTCCAGCGCCGCCGGCAGCTCTGGGCGCGGCTCGCTGAATTGTTCGAAGTCTGCCGCGGAAAACACCAGCATCTCGCCGGCGCCGTTGTGACGCAGCAGGTCATCGCCCTTGCGCACCGGCAGTAAGTCGGTCCAGCCGCGGAAGTCCTCGACCTCCCTGCCCTTGTTCTGGGTGAACAGGTTATAGGCAATGCGCACGCTCAGTTGGCCGGCTGCGTGCAGCTGTTCGATGACCTGGTAATCCTCCGGATAATTCTGGAAACCACCACCGGCGTCGATCACCGAGGTGATCCCGAGCCGGTTGAGCTCGCGCATGAAATGGCGAGTGGAATTGGCCTGGTATTCCAGCGGCAGACGCGGGCCTTTGGCCAGACTTGCGTAAAGGATCAACGCGTTGGGCTTGGCCAGCAGCAACCCCGTGGGGTTGCCCAACTTGTCGCGCTCGATGCGCCCGCCCGGCGGATCCGGCGTGGTCTTGTCGTAGCCGCAGGCTAGCAGCGCGGCACGATTGAGCAAGGCACGGTCGTACAGATGCAACAGAAACACCGGCGTGTCCGGCGCGATGGCGTTGATCTCCTCGAGCGTGGGCAGGCGCTTTTCAGCGAACTGATGCGCAGTGAAACCGCCAACCACGCGCACCCACTGCGGCGCTGGCGTGCGATCGACCTGCACCTTCAGCATGGCCATGGCGTCGGCCAGCGAGCGCACGCCATCCCAGCGCAGCTCCAGGTTGTAGTTCAGACCACCACGGATCAGATGGGTGTGGCTGTCGTTGAGGCCGGGCAGCAACCGCCGCCCCTGCGCATCGATGGTGCGCATGCCCTGCGCCAAGGCCATGATCTGCGCATCGTCGCCGACTGCCACGATGCGTCCATCGGCAACGGCGATGGCAGTGGCACTGGGCTGGCGCGGATCGAGCGTGGTAATGCGCGCATTGCGAACGACGAGATCGACCATGGGAGACTTCCCTGACGCAGACGAGGCAGCCGGCAATGCACCCAACGCAAGACCGGCTGCGGCGCCCTGCATCCACACGCGTCGACCGGCATCGTGATTGCCCGCAGTGGGGCTCATGCCGCGCGCCTACGCAGACGATCCAGCGACCAGTCGCCACCACCGACTGCAGCCAGTGACAGCAAGACGACCATCCACATCAGCGGATACTCCATGCCGCCGTGCATCCAGAACCATCCGTTGGGCATGGCAACCAGCACGGTGGTTGCGATGAACAGCGCTGCCAATGCGGCGCTGGCACGCGTCCACATTCCCAGCAAGACCGCCAGCCCGGAGAGGGTCTGCATCAGGGCCAGCAGCAGCGGTAACGGTGCAGCGGATGGAAGGCCGAACTGCTGCAACTCGGCGGCGAACCCGGTCAGGCCCGGTCCACCGAACCAGCCCAGCAACTTGCCCAGCCCATGCGGCAGCAGGAAGCCGCCGCCGGCGATGCGCAGCATCAGCAACGCCGACGAAAGTCCGGCGGTGCCACGTGGTGCCGATAGGTTCAATGCCCGCCTTCCTGCGCACCGAACATGCTCTTGGCGTACTGGATGCCGATGCCGTAGCCGCCAGCATGCGCGCGTGCAATGCCGGTGGTCAGCGCATAGGTGTCGCTACGTGCCCAGTCGCGCTGCAATTCCAGCAGGTACTGCACACTGGTCATGGGCGCAGCGCCGGCCTGCACCATGCGCATAACGGCACGTTCGTGCGCCTCGTCGCTCACGTCGCCGCAAGCATCGGTGATGACGTACACCTCGAACCCTTGGTCGATCGCCGACAGTGTCGGGCCCACGATGCACACGCTGGTCCACAGACCGGCGATCACCAGACGCTGCTTGCCGAGTGCGTTGATGCGATCGATCACGCCCTGGTCTTCCCAGGCGTTCATGCTGGTGCGATCCAATACCGGCTCATCCGGAAAGATGTCCGGCAACTCCGGGAACAACGGGCCGGAGAACGATTTTTCTGCGACGGTGGTCAGGATCACCGGCACCTTGAAGCCTTTGGCGCCCTTTGCAATCAAGGACACATTGTTGCGCAGCGCCGAAATGTCGATGGTGTGCGTGGCGAACGCCATCTGCGATTGATGGTCGATCAGAATCAGGGTGTGATCGCCAGGCGATAGCAAGGATGTGCCGGGCACGGCAATTGCAGTGGTCATGCGGGTTGCTCCATGGAAAGTGACACCGATTCATCGCCGCGCCGCTGCGATGAGGGCATGTGTGCAGCCCCGCATGTCTCCATCGCCGTCTGCGCGGCGAAACGCGCCGGCGTGCACCCGGTGGCGTTGCGAAAGCTGCGAACGAAGTGGCTTTGATCGAAGAAGCACAGATCGGTGGCGATCTGGCTGATGGTGTGGCGGCCTTCGCGCAACATCGCCTGGGCACGTTCGAGCCGACGATGACGCAGGTATTCCATTGGACTGGCGCCGACCGCATCGCGAAATACGCGGGCGAAATGGAAGCGGCTCAGACAGGCAGCTTGCGCGAGATGCGCCACGCTGACAGGTTCGTACAGATGCGTGTCGATGTACTGCATTGCGCGCGCAACAGCGCGCACACGCGGCGCCTGCGTTTGCATGCGTCCTGCAGCACGCGTCTCGGGGCAAGCGATGGCAGTCAGAGGTGCCACGGGGCGTCTCCGGGGGGAATGACCGCATGGTGCCGGGGACAGCCTCGTTGCCCTACCCCTGATGGTGAGGCGAATCTTTCCCTCTTTCGGGGGAGCGCTTGCACGTCTTCGCCACGGGCAGCGGCCTGGATGCAATGCGCGTTCGATCGAGCGCGGCGTCATGCCCCGGTGCAGTGCCAGTGCGATCCAGAGAGCGCAGACGCATCGCCACACATCGCGCTGATCAGACGGCGCGCGGTTGTTCAATATCGCGATCAACATGCAACAGCGCGTCGCGGCGACCGCCAAGCAACCGCAACCGCAACGCGGTGCAGTGAGGCTGCAGCATGCCGAGGCATTGCGCGCCGCCCTACGGTTCGCGCATCACGCGCGCGGCCTGAGTCAGTCGCTAAACGAATTCTTCCCGCACGTCCCTCCCCCGAAAGAGGTGGTGGTGCTTCCCCCGATCCCGCCCGACAATGATGCGATGCCGCATGCGTCCGTCATCCATTCGCTTTGCTTGTCGCGCTTGCGCGCGGCAGCGGTGGTGGCGCTGTGGTGGCTACTCCTGCTCTGTCGTCCTGCCTGCGCAGCCGGCATCGCCGCGACTCGCGACGGGCTGCTGCAGTTCCACCACACGGCCTGGAGCATCGAGCGCGGTGCGCCGGCCGACATCTGGGACATCCAGCAAGCCGATGGCGGCGCGCTGTGGCTGGCGACTGGCTTCGGGCTGTTCAAGTTCGACGGCGAACACTTCACCCGGCAGGCAGCGCCGGAGGGCGAAGCCTATGCATCGCACAACATGACCGCACTGTCGCTGACCACCGACGACGGCGCGTGGATCGGCTATTTCAATGCCGGCATCGATCGCCTGGCCGACGGCCATCTCACTCATTTCGTCCCCGGCAAGGATGTGCCGGATGGAATGGTCTTTCGCATCGAGCGCGATGGCAGCGGCCGTCTGTGGGCCGCCATCGATGGCGGGCTGTGCTGGTTCGACGGACAACGCTGGCATCGCGCCGGTGCCGACTGGGGCTACCCGGAATCCAGCGCGCAGTGGCTGCTGCGCGATCGCCGCGGCATCTTGTGGGTGAGCGATGGCAGCCGCATCCTGTCGCTGCAACCGGGTGCACGACGCTTCGAATCCAGTGGCCAGCAGGTCGGGCACTTCACCACCATGGCCGAGCACCCGGACGGCGCGATCTGGGTCGCCGACCCGCACCGCGGCGTGTTCGCGCTCACCGATGCGCATGGCGTGGTGTTACCCGCCGTGGCACGCAACCGGCTGCAGTTTCCCGGCTTGTTCGCGCATCGCATCCGTTTCATGCGCGATGGCGCGCTGTGGGGCAGCGACTACATCGCAGGCGGGGTGTTCCGTGTCGCCCAACCCACATCGTCGGCGCCCGTGCTCGAACGCTATGGCGCGGTGCAGGGTCTGACCTCCTCCACTGCCGGCCCGCTGCTGGAAGACCACGAAGGCAACCTCTGGGCCGGCACCAATCTGGGGCTCAACCGCTTCCGCCATCGGGCCCTGCTGCCGCTGGCGGCATTGCTGCCCGGCCAGACCACGGCGGTGGCGGTCTTTGCAACCGTCGCCACGCCAAGTGCACCGGTGTTGCTGGCGGTCCTGCGCGACGAGCGCCAGCTGGCATTGACGCGGACCGGCATCCAGGCCCTGCAACGCGGCGCGCCTGTCGGCGTGCTGCAGGTGCCGTCCAACGCCAACGGCTGGTTGCTCGGCGACAACCGCCTGCTGCGCCTGCACGCAGGCCGCACGCATTCCCTGCCCCTGCCCCAGGATGCGCGCACCGGATCGATCCGCGCGTTTGCCGTCGATGCCCAGGACTCGCCCTGGGCGTGTCCCGATGCCAGCGGCCCGCAGCGCTGGGACGGCCATCGCTGGCAGCCGATTGCGAGCTTGCAGGACCACCCCTGTTCGGTCCTGGTGGCCGCGCCCGATGGCGCGCTGTGGGTAGGCAGCGTCACAGGCGAGCTCAGCGTGCTGCGTGGCGGGCAGGTGCAGCACTACACCGCCAACAACGGCTTGTCGGTCGGCCCGATCACCGCCATTTGGCGCAGCGCAGCCCTCACCCTGGTGGCCGGCGAAAGCGGGCTGGCAGTGCTCGGCAGCGATGGCCGCTTCCAGCAGGTGGCCGATCAGGCCAATCCGGTGTTGCAGGGCATCACCGGCATCGCGCGCGACCGTCACGACACCTTCTGGTTGAACGGCAATCGTGGCGTCGTGCAAATCGGCCGGCAGGCATTGCTGCGCAGCCTGCGCAGCGGCCTGGTCAGCCCCACGCTGCGCCTGTACGACATCATGGATGGCCTGCCCGGCGTCGCCCAGCAGGCCACCCCGGTGCCGACCGCGATCGCCGCGGCCGATGGCCTGCTCTGGTTCACCACCAACCAGGGCCTGGCCTGGCTCGACCCCGAGCAAACCTATCGCAACACAACCGCGCCGAAGGTCTTCATCACCGAGGTGGTTGCCAACGACCGCCCTTACCCGCGTCAGGACGGCCTGCACCTGCCCAAGTGGACCGACCGTCTGCGCATCGGCTACGACGCCATCAGCCTCACCCGCCCGGAGCGCGTGCGGTTCCGCTACCGGCTGGAGGGGGTGGATGCACGCTGGCAGGACGCCGGCAACCGCAACGAGGCCTTCTATACCAACCTTGCACCGGGGCGTTACCGCTTCCGTATTGCGGCCGCCAACAACGACGGCCTGTGGAATGCACGCGGCGACACCCTGGCCTTCGTCATCGAACCGGCCTTCATCCAGACCTGGCAGTTCAAGGCCTGCTGCGCGCTGGCGTCGCTACTGGCGCTGGGCGTTGCCTGGCGCATGCGGACCCGGCAGGTGGCCGGGCGCCTGCGCGCGCGTCTGGAAGAGCGCTACCGCGAACGCGAACGCATCGCCCGCGAATTGCACGACACCTTACTGCAGGGCACCCAGGGGCTGATCCTGCGGCTGCATGCTGCCAGCCGCTCGCTTCCCTGGAACGATCCGCGCCGGCTGGAGCTGGAACAGGCGGTGGATCTGGCCGAAAACGCGCTTGCCGAAGGCCGCGATCGCGTCAACGGCTTGCGCGACAGCCAGTCCCTGCACGAAGACCTGGCCGCCGCCCTGCAACGGGCGCGCAACGCCAGCATGCCGCCGCCAACGGCCGCACTGCAGGTCTGCGTCGAAGGCCGGCCCATGCGCCTGCGTCCCCTGGTGGCCGACGAGCTGTTCCAGCTCGGGCGCGAAGCGCTCGCCAATGCCGACCGGCACGCCAACGCCACCGGCATCGCGCTGGAACTGCGTTACGGTTCTCGTGACTTCACGCTGCGCATCCGCGACGATGGCCGCGGCCTGGACCCGGACGTGCTGCACGGCCACGCCCGCACCGGGCATTGGGGCCTGACCGGCATGCAGGAACGCGCGCAGCGCATCGGCGCCAAGATGCAGCTGTGGTCGCGTCCCGGCAGCGGCACCGAAATCCAGATCACCCTGCCCGCCCGTGCCGCCTACCTGCGCGCCAAGCGGTGGTGGTGGCCATTTCACACCGCACGACCCACGGAGAGTTCCAATGGCTGAGATGGCCCGACCAACCGGGGTGCTGGTGGTAGACGACCATCCGCTGCTGCGCGATGGGCTCAGTGCCATGCTCGCCGCCGAGCACGACATGCGCGTGGTCGGCGAAGCGGAAGACGGCGAGCAGGCAGTAGCCTGCTACATCCGCCTGCGCCCGGACGTGGTGTTGATGGATCTGCAGATGCCACGCGTGGACGGGGTCGAGGCCATCCAGCGCATCCGCCAGGTCGACTCCGCCGCCAAGGTCATCGTGCTGACCACCTATACCGGCGACGTGCGCGCGGTGCGCGCCCTGCAGGCAGGCGCCTGCGGCTACCTGCTCAAGAGCGCGCTGCGCCGCGAGCTGGTCGACACCATCCGCGACGTGCGCCGCGGCCAGCGCCGGCACGTGCCGGCCTCGGTTGCCGAAAACATCGCCGCCCATGTGCTCGACGATGCCCTGTCCGCGCGCGAGACCGAAGTGCTGAACCTGGTCGCCACCGGCTGCTCCAACAAGCAGATCGGCAGTGCCTTGAGCATCTCCGAAGAAACCGTCAAGGCCCATATGAAGAACATCCTGGGCAAGCTCGGCGTGCGCGATCGCACCCATGCGGTCACCGTCGCGCTGCGGCGGGGGATCCTGTCGCTGGAGACCTGAGCGGCGGCTCGCCCATCCTGGGCCCAGCCAGCGGCGGCTTTTGCTACGCGGTCGACCATTCTTGAACGCGAGGCGACACGCGCGATAGCTCCGCACGCTCAAACCGATCGGCTTACGCTATCGTATGCACCGCCAAGCGGCATGGGGGCCGCTTCAGCATCTGGTTCGGCAGCCGATAACGGCTACGTCCAACCGCCGCACTGCGCTGCGGCGGCACTCGACTCACTCATTTAAACGCGTTCAGGGGAATTGCGATGCTTCGTCACTCTTTGCGGGTGCGCCTGCTGTTGCCGGTGCTGGCCTTGGTGCTGGTTGTGGTGGTGGCACTGACGGTCATTCTGGCCATTACCGAAGCGAACCGGGTCAAGTTCGAAGCCGGCGACGCGATCGAACGCCAGTCGGTGTCCTTGCAGACCTTGTTCGCGGTCACCCGCGCGATGATGCTCGACCGCGTCAATTCCTCCATGCGCCAGCTGCGCAGGGAAGCCAACAAGGAAGGCGCTCCCAGCGTTGGCGGCGACGTCCGCGTTGCCGATCGTAGCGCCAATGACCTGCTGCTGGGCCAGCGCTCGCAGGCAAATGCCTTCACCTTGGTGGACGAGGTCACCGCCATCCACGAAGGTACCGCAACGCTGTTCTCGCGTACCGGCGACGACTTCGTGCGCATCTCCACCAACGTCAAGAAGGACGACGGCAGCCGCGCCATCGGCACCGTGCTCGATCCGAACGGCCAGGCCGCTGCCAAGCTGCGTAACGGCGAAAGCTTCTACGGCGTGGTCGATATTCTCGGCAACCCGTACGTCACCGGCTACGAGCCGATCTTTGCCGGCAACGACAAGCGCGTGATCGGTGCGTGGTACGTCGGTTACAAGGCAGACACCCAGGCGCTGGAAAACGTGGTCAGCAGCCGTCGCGTGCTCGACTCCGGCTTCATTGCCGTGTTCGACAGCAAGAACAAGCTGCGCTTCCAGTCCACCACCGGCGCCACCACCGATACTGCCACCATCGAGCGTATCGTCAAGGACACCCCGGATGATTGGGTCGTCACCAAGGAACAGGTACCCGATTGGGGCTTCACCCTGGTCTCGGCCTATCCCAAAAGCGACGTCAATGGCGTGATTGTGCGCCAGTCGCTGTGGATCGCCGGCATCGGTCTGCTGGTCTGCGCCTTGTTGCTCGGCCTGCAGTGGGCCTTGATCTGGAGCCGCGTGTTGCGCCCGATCCAGCACTTGACCACCGTGGCCGAAGAGCTGAGCCTGGGCAAGTGGAACCACACCATCGCAGAGGTCAACCTCAAAGATGAAATCGGTACGCTGGCGCGCGCCATCTCCCGCTTGTCCAACAGCGTCCGGTTGGCCATGGAGCGCCTCAGCAAACGCTGAGTCGCTGTCACCCATTCCGTACCTGATGCTGCAAGGAAGACGCCATGTCCACTGAATTCCGTCCGCTGATCGAGATCCTGCGCGAGCTCAAAGCGCTGGCATTGAAGAAGGCGTCCGGCTTTCTGTTCATCGTCACCGAGGAAAACCACTCCTGCATCGTCCGCATCAACAGCGGGCAGATCGAAGAAGTGGTGTTCCGCATGCTGCGCAATGACGAGGCGGTGCAACGCCTCACCATGGTCAACGCGGCCAAGGCGCGCTTCCAGGCCGACCCCGGGGCCGGCCTGGGCAAACCCTCGCTGTTGAGCGACGACTCGCGGCAGTGGTTGATGGGCGGTTTTGAACAGGATCTCGGCGGCGCACCGTCGCCGGTGCGTGCGCCGGTTGCCCCGACACCGGCTCCTGCCGCAGCTGTCGCAAGCGCGAGTGCGGCGCCGGTCGCCAGTGGCGACAACGCCGGGCCCGACGAGCGCGTTCGCAGTGCACTGGAATCGGTCGCATTGAACTACCTCGGCCCGATCGCCGGCATGCTGTGCGATGAAGCCTGGGACGCCTCCAGCGACATCGAGCAGGTGCTCAGCCAGCTCGCCGCCAACCTGGCGACACCCCAGGAAGCACAGAAGTTCATGGCCGACGCCCGCGTGGCATTGGCCAAGGTTCGCTGAGGAGCATCTCAGTTCGGCTCCTGCATCAAGGCCGCGCACTGCGCGGCTTTTTTTTGTGGGCGCGGCAAGGGCGCCGGCCATGCGTTGCAACATCAAGCCACGTCGAGGAAGGCCGAACATCGGCTATGCGTTGCTGGTCTGCGAGGCGTGCGCAGTGGCCAGCGTGACGATAGATCATGGCATCCGACCCAGGCTCGGCCTGTCGGCTATCAGCAAACGTGCAGCTCATGCAGATCGCAATGCGCCACGAAGCGCTGCAGATTGCCCGACAGACGTTTTTGCCGGTGCTGGATCCGGTAGAAGCGACGGGTCAGCCGCGGCAAGGTGGTCTGCAGAATCACCAGCCGGCCCAGCGTCACCAGGTCCTGCACCGCGCACAGCGATAGGCAGGCCAGTCCCAGTCCTTCTGCCGCCGCCTGCTTGATCGCCTCGGTGCTGCCCGGCTGCAGGTCGCTGTGCAGATGATGCAGGTGCGGCAGTAAGACCTGTTCTACCGCCTCGCGCGTGCCGGAGCCGGGCTCGCGAAGCAGCCAGTGCGCCTGTCGCAAGGCCTTCAACGGAACCCGTGCCTGCATGGCGGCCTGCGCCACTGCATGCGTCGGTGCCGCCACGATCACCAGCTCGTCCTGTCGCCAAGGCACGACCTGGAGGTCTGCCTCATGGCACGGGCCTTCGATCAAGCCGATATCCACCTCCAACCGGCTCACCGCGGCGGCCACCTCGCGTGTGTTGCCGATGACCACGTCCACCGCCGCGCCCGGCCACGCGCTTCGATAGCTGGCAATCAGCGACGGCAACACATAGTTGCCGATGGTGGTGCTTGCCCCCACGCGAAGACGCGTGAGCAACGGCGCAGCCGCGGCAGCGGCACTCCCAAGGCCGAACTGGCCTTCGATCTGCTGCACGCCATCGAGCACTGCCCTGGCCTGCGGCAGCAATGCACGGCCATTGTCGTTGAGCATTAAACGCTTGCCGATGCGGTCGAACAGCTGCGCGCCGAGCAGGCTCTCCAGTTCATTGAGCGCACCGCTGGTAGCCGACTGCGATAGCGCCACACGCTCTGCGGCCGCAGTAGTGCTGCCGGTATCGGCCACGGCCGTGAAGATCAGGAGCTGCCGCAGGGTCAGGCGCATGGAGCTATCGATTACCTGTTTTATCGCTAGGTTATAACGAAATTATCCGTTTGTTGGATAGTTCCGGGCAGTCCACAGTGCGCTCCTGCCTGCCGCACGTTGCGATGAAACCACCATGTACAGCACTCCTGCCCCACTCAACCTTTTGCAAGGCCATGCCGCTGGGGCCACCCGGCGCCTGCGCCAGTTGGTGCCCGGTCTTGCATTGACGGGCCTGCTGGCTGGCGCGTCGATGCAGCTGGGCAAGATCGGCGGGCTGCAGGCCAACGGCGTCAGCGCGCTGACCCTGGCCATCCTGCTCGGCATGCTGGCCGGCAACACGTTCTATCCGCGCCTGGCTGCGAACGCCGACCCGGGCGTGCGTTTTTCCAAGGCCACCCTGCTGCGGCTGGGCATCGTCCTGTACGGCCTGCGCCTGACCTTCCAGGACATCGGCAACGTCGGCTGGACTGGTGTTGCCATCGACGCGGCGGTGCTGTGCAGTACCTTCGGCCTTGCCTGTTTCGTTGGCATGCGCGTGTTCGGCCTGGACCGCACCACGGCGATGCTGATCGGTGCGGGTAGCTCGATCTGCGGTGCAGCCGCCGTGATGGCCGCCGAACCCGTCGTCCGCGGCCGCGCCGAACAGGTGATGGTCGCGGTGGCCACGGTGGTGGTGTTCGGCACGCTGGCGATGTTCCTGTACCCGGTGCTGTATCACCTGGTCGCGCACTCCCGCGGGTTCGCCCTGTCGCCGGCGGCATACGGCGTCTTTGCCGGTTCCACCATCCATGAAGTGGCACAGGTGGTCGCTGCGGGTCGCGCCATTGGCGAGCAGGCCGCAAATACCGCAGTGATCGCCAAGATGGTGCGGGTGATGCTGCTGGCGCCGTTTCTTATCGCCCTGTCGGCCTATCTTTCTCGAACCAGGGGACAGCACGCAGATCCCTCAAAGTGCGATGGCGGTACCGACCAGAACGCGCGCACGCAGCCCGGCAGCGTCGTGATGCCCTGGTTCGCGCTTGGGTTCATCGCGGTTGCTGGACTCAACTCGCTGGCGTTGCTGCCACCGACGCTGGTGCACCAGGCGATCGACATCGATACCGTCCTGCTGGCGATGGCCATGGCCGGCCTGGGATTGACGACGCACGTCTCGGCCATCCGCAAGGCCGGCATCAGGCCGCTGGCGCTTGCAGCCATTCTGTTTGCATGGCTGGTTTGCGGCGGCTTTGCCCTCAATGTGGGCATCACCGCAATGTTCCACTGACGTGGAATTCTTGATGGGTGCATCCCATCACGGCATGTGGATCTCACCCCCGCGGAATCAGCCAGCCGCTCGCCAACCTGCAGATTGATGCGCCGCAAAACGACAGGGGCGCAATCGCGTGCATCATCTTGCGACCCGCCCCGGGTCAGCCAGCCGTTGCTTCCGTTCCGGAGGACGTCGCCATGCCAACCACCGAGCTGTTCGACACCACGGCGATCCAAGCCGGCGCGCGCCTGCGCTATTGGAAAGACCTGGTAAGAACGGCCTTCGACAACATGGAGATCGAGCCGGCATCGCAACGCTTCTGCGCGCGCATGCAGAGGCGAGGCTTCGGTTCGATGCACCTGACCACCGTCGAGTCGACTCCCGTGGCGATCGATTCCAGGCGCAGCAGCAACTACGATGGCGTCTACCTGATGCGCAACGAGCATGGCAGCTGCGACGTCTATCAGCATGGCCGGCAGGCGCGTTTGCAAGCCGGCGAACTGGTCGTGTTGCGCGCGCGCGATCCGTATCGCATCGAATGCAGCCGCGATCACCGCACACGCGTGCTCTACCTGCCCGGCACCGATCTGGCCGATCAGTTGGCTGCGCAGAGCGCCACCGCTTATCGCGGCGCACAGTTCCAGTTGCTCGGCAATTTCATCGCGCATCTCGATCACCTCGGCGCCGGGCAGCACGTTTCGACGCTGCTGACCACCGCCTGTGCCCTATTGGCGCTGACCTGGCCTGCGGCTGCCGGCACGCATTCGGGAAGGAGCACCGCGCTCACCTGGCAGGCGCGCCTGCGCCAGCATGTGCATCAGCATCTCGCCGATCCGGGGCTTGGTGCGCAGAGCATCGCCCAGCATTTCGGCATCACGCCCCGCTATGTGCAACTGCTGTTCGCTGCCGCGCACACCTCCCTCGGTGCGTATGTGCTCGAACAGCGCCTGCAGTGGGTGGCCGAGCGCCTGCGCGATCCGGTCGCCGCGCCCATCGGCGAGATCGCGCTGGAGGCGGGCTTCAGCGACGTCTCGCATTTCTGCCGCTGCTTCCGCAAACGCTTCGGCAGCAGCGCACGTGCCTACCGCAACGGCGCAAACGCCGGTTAGCGTGCAGCGCCGGATGCCGATTTCGCTCCTGGTCAAGTTTGCTTCGTCGCTCGCCAAGCGCTGCCGCCGTCGCGCTCTCTAAGCTGCGCGTGCCCATGTCGGGTACGAACCACCAGCCGGAGGCGGCACCGCATGAATGCCTTGAGTCGCATCAGCAGCGATATCGATCTGTTTACCGACGACGCGTTGCACGACCCCTACCCGCTCTATGCCGAACTGCGCAATCTCGGGCCTACCGCCTACCTGCGCACCTATGACCTCTACTACCTAGGCCGCTACGAGCAGGTGCGCAAGGCGCTGATGGATTGGCAGACATTTTCGTCCGCGCAGGGCGCCGGGCTCAATCCGGTCATCAACAAGCAGTGGGAACACGCGCTGATCTGCGTCGATCCGCCCATGCACGGTGGCACCCGCAAGCTGTTCACCGAACGTCTCGGTCCACGCCATCTGCAGCACGTCCAAGACACCATCCATCAACGCGCCGACGAACTGGCAAGAAGCCTGCAGCAGCGCGAGCAGTTCGATGGCGTACGCGACGTCGCCCACGACCTGCCGGTCAATGTCATTTTCGATCTGATCGGATGGCCGGAAGAAGCGCGCGGCGAACTGGCGGCGCTGGCCGCCGGCTGCTTCGATGCCTGTGGCCCGGACTCCTTACGCATGCGCGCGGCCCTGCCACGCCTTGAAGCGATGCGGGCATTCGTCGCCGACACCTACGACCGCGATCGGCTTACGCCCGGTGGCTTCGGTTCCACGGTCGCCGCCGCCGGCAAGCGCGGCGAGATCCCGCGCGAAGCGGCCATCGGCCTGATGGAGGGCTATGTGATCGCCGCCTTCGACACCACGATCAATGCCATCAGCAATGGGCTATGGCAGTTCGCGCAACATCCCGAGCAGTGGGAAAGGTTGCGCCAGGATCCGGGCAAGGCACCTGCCGCCTTCCAGGAGATCGTCCGCATCGAAAGCCCGCTGCAGCACCTCTCGCGCGTGACCACCCGCCAGGTCGATCTGGGCGAAGGTGTCGTGCTTCCCGCAGGCGCGCGGGTGATCGTGAGCTATGCCTCGGCCAATCGCGACGAACGCCATTATCCGGAACCGGACCGCTTCGATATCGAGCGCAATCCCGTCGATCACCTGGGATTTGGGCTGGCGACGCACAATTGCGCAGGCCAGGCGCTCGCCAAGCTGGAAGGGATGGCCACATTCGCAGCGTTGGCCCGCTACATCGACCACTTCACGCTGACCGGGCCGGTGCAACGCATTCCCAACAGCATCACCCGTGGGCTGTCGCATCTGCCCATGCGCGCGCACTAGGAAGCGACCATGCCCACCATCACCTACATCGAACCGAGCGGCGAGACCGTGGCGGTCGACCTCGCGCCGGGATGGACCCTGATGCAAGGGGCCATGCATCACGGCATCGATGGCATCGAAGCGCAGTGCGGCGGCTCCTGTGCGTGCGCCACCTGCCATTGCTACGTGGAGGCCGGCGGCCAGGACCTGCCACTGCTGGACATGGAGGCCGGCATGCTCGACAGCGTGGCGGCCGAACGGCGCAGCAACAGCCGCCTGGCGTGCCAGCTCGTACCGACATCGGACATGACCGTACGCTTTCCGGATCGGCAGACATGAGCCTGCGCACGGCAGGTGCGCGATGAGCGGCATGGTCATCGTCGGTGCGGGTCAGGCGGGCCTGCAGACCGCCGAATCCCTGCGCAGCGGCGGCTATACGGGCTCCATCGTCTTATTGGGGGACGAGCCCTGCGCGCCCTATCACCGTCCACCGCTTTCCAAGGGGTTTCTGCTTGGCGAGGTGAGCGACACCCAGCTGTACATTCGCGCACCCGAGGCCTTGAACCGCAAGGGCATCCAGTGGCATGCCAGCGCCCGGGTGATGCGCATCGAACACGCCACCCGCACGCTGCACCTGGATGACGGCAGCACCCTGGGCTACACGGGGCTGTGTCTTGCCACCGGCGCACGCGCCCGCCGGCTGGAGGTCCCAGGCGCCGGGCTCGGCCATGTCTGCATGTTGCGCGACATGGCCGACACTCGCGCGCTTGCCGCGATCCTGCCGCACACCTCGCAGGTGGTGGTGATCGGTGGCGGCTTCATCGGGCTGGAATTCGCCTCCATCGCCAGGCGGCTCGGCAAGCAGGTCGTTGTGCTGGAGGCGGCCGATCGGCTGATGGCGCGCGTCGTCAGCCCGCAACTGGCGGACTTCTTCCTTCGCCTGCATCGAGACAACGGCGCGACCATCGAACTGGGCAGCAACGTCCGCGCATTGAGCGGCAGTCGCGGCGTGGTGACTGCCGTCCACACCGCAGACGGGCGCGTGTTTCCGGCAGACCTGGTCGTCGTCGGGATCGGCGTCATCCCCAATGGCGAACTGGCCCAACAGGCCGGACTGGCTTGCGATCGCGGGGCATTGATCGTGGACGCGTGCGCACGCAGTAGCAGCCCCGGCATCGTCGGTGCCGGCGACTGCACGGTGCGGCAGCGGGCAGGCAGCGGTTTGCTGCGGCTGGAGTCGGTCCAGAATGCAATCGAACAAGCCAAATCCGCTGCCGCCTCACTGCTGGGCGAGCACCGCCCCTACCCTGCGTTGCCCTGGTTCTGGTCGGAGCAGTACGAGGTCAGGCTGCAAATGGCCGGCTTTGCCGCAGGCCACACGCAGGCGGTGGTGCGCGGCGACCTGGCGACCAGCACGTTCTCCCTCTTCTACTACGTCGATGGCGAACTCTGCGCCGTGGACTCGATCAATCGGCCACAGGATCATCTGGCGGCCCGCAAGCTGCTCGAACTGGGACGCTCGCCGACGCCGCAGCAAGCCGCCGACCCCAACTTCGCGTTGACCAGCCTCATCCCCGCCTAGCAATGCGGCTGGTCGATCCGGCTCGAGCCCGCGCGCCTGCGCTTCGGCGGTGCGGCTGCACGCGCGCCTTGCGTTCAAGACCGCACTGCAGCGGCTTGGCGCCCCCTGTCAATGCATGGGTCTGCATGCCTGCCCGCAGATGGCAACCGAGCGGCATTACGGGCTGTCTGGCCTGGTCGAGGGCTGCAGCAGAAGCCGGAGCAGAGGATTCGGGAAACGTCGCGACATGGTCACCGCATGGAAGGTCTCCACGATGTCCGGCAATTGATCGCCTTCCATCAACGCGCCAGCGGCGATCTCGTCCTTGACCACGATCGGCGGAAGAACCGCCAGGCCGATGTCCTCGCGGGCAAGCAGTCGCATCATCGCCATGTCCTCCACTTCCGCCACGATCTGCGGCCGCACGCCCAGCCGGTCGGCCAATGCGTCGAAGCCGATGCGCACGCTGCTATCCACCGTCGGCAGGATGATGGGGTGGCTGCGAAGGCGGTCAGCGAAGCTGGCCGCATGGCCCAGGCGATCCGGCGTCCCCACCAGGCTGACCGGGTACTCCGCGAGCCGGTGAGTGACGAAGGGGGACAGCGCGTCGCCGGCAGGTGCCCGATTCAGCAGCACCACGTCGAGATTGAGCGCCTCCAGTGCGCGCAGCAGTTCACCCGCGCTGCCCGAACGCAAAATGAGGTCGATGTCGGTGCGGCCCAGCAGCGGCCGCAGGAATTCCATCTGGAAGTTGCGCGACAGCGTGGCAAGCGAGCCGACCCGCAGCGCCTGCCGCGCCGCACCTGTCTGCCGCAGCGTGCCGAGCAGTTCATCGCCGGTGGCAAAAATCGCATCGGCATGGTCGAGCACGATCTGTCCGGCCTCGGTCAGATGCAGTTGTCGCCCGCGGCGTTCGAACAGCGCATGGCCCAGGCGCTCCTCCAGCTTGCGGATTTGCACCGAAAGCGCCGACTGGGTGAGGTTGAGACGCTCGGCAGTACGGGTGAGGTTGCCGTCGTGCGCGACCGCCCAGAAGTAGCGCAGATGGTTGTAGTTCAAGGCGGCCATATCATTCGATAATAACGAACGAATCTGCAAGAACAATGAATTTTTATTCAACCCCACCGATCGCTATCGTGGCGCGGCCCGCCACCACGTTCGTTCTTAGGGGATTGCCTTGTCGCTCTATCTACTCCCGCTGTTCGCACCACTCCTGTTGCTGACCGCCGCTGTCGTCGCCTTGGGGCGCGGCGGTCGGCCTCCACTGAAGATTCCCCTCCTCGCCGAAGGCGCCGCGCTCGGCGCGCTCTGCATCGCGATCGCATCGCTGGCGCTGGTGCTCCTGCGAGGAACCGGCGCCAGCCCGCTGATCGGATGGGGCGATATCGGCCTGTCCGCGCGGCTGGACGCGGTCAGCGTGACGATGCTCCTGCTGGTGGCCTTCGTTGGCTGGATCGTGGTGCGGTACGCGCGCACCTATCTCGACGGCGAGGCACGCCAGGGCTATTTCACCGGCTGGCTGTGCATGGCGCTGGCAGCGGTGCTGCTGCTGGTGCAGGCCGGCAACCTGGTCCAGGTCGTCATCGCCTGGATCGCCACCAGCATCGCGATGCATCGCCTGCTGCTGTTCTACCCCGAGCGCGTCGAGGCGCAGCGCGCCGCACGCAAGAAGCGCGTGTTCTCCACCACCGGCGGTATCGCCCTGACCTGCGGCGCGGTGCTGATCTGGAAAAGCATGGGCACGACCGATATCGCCACGATCAATGCGCTGGCCGCGCGCGGGCAGCACTCCTGGGCGCTGGTCGCGGCGGCCGCCCTGATCGCACTCGCGGCGGTTCTGAAATCGGCGCAATTCCCGACCCACGGCTGGCTCACCGAGATGATGGAAGCGCCCACGCCGGTATCGGCCTTGCTGCACGCCGGCGTGGTCAACGGCGGCGGCTTCCTGCTGATCCGCTTTGCCGACCTGATGCTCGCCGCCCCCGGCGTGCTCGCCGTGCTGGCCATGCTGGGCGGGTTCACCGCCTTGTTCGGCGCGCTAGTGATGCTGACCCAGCCGGCGGTCAAGACCTCGCTGGCCTGGTCCACGGTCGCGCAGATGGGATTCATGATGCTCCAGTGCGGTCTGGCGCTGTTCCCGCTGGCCCTGCTGCACATCGTGGCGCACTCGCTCTACAAGGCGCACGCGTTCCTGGCCTCCGGCGGCGCGGTCGAGCAAGTGGCGGCCATTCGCCGGCCCGGGCCGGTCGCCGTTCCGAACGGGTCGGCGGTCGGCCGCGCATTTTTGATCGCACTGGCGATCTATATCGGCATCGGCACTGCCTTCGGGTTCACCTTCGGCTTCGAGCACAAGTCGCCACAGGCGCTGGCACTGGGCGCGATCCTGATCTTTGGTGTCGCCTACCTGCTGGCCCAGGGCCTTGCCGATGCCGCGCCACGCCCTCTCACCCGCAGGACGGCGATCTACGCCAGTGCCGCAGCGATCGGCTACTTCGCGCTGCAGACCGCTGCCGAATGGCTGACGGCCGGCGTGCTGCCGGGCACGCCCGCACCGGGGCGGCTGGAGTGGACGCTGATGACGCTTGCGGTACTGAGCTTCGGGCTGGTGGCGGTGGCGCAGGCGCTGTTCCCGCTCTGGGCCTCGCACCCCGCGGCCGCCGGGCTCCGCGTCCACCTCTCCAATGGGCTGTATGCCAACGCCACGATCGATCGCCTGCTCGGCGGCTGGTCCATTCGCAAGACCTCCTGAACCCCTTCACCCCAGGCCCCCACGCTGATGACCACCACGCCCACCGCCATGCCTGTGTCCCTGTCCCACGATGTGATCATCGCCGCCGCCCAACGTGCGGCACGCGCCATCCCGCCGCTGTGGCCGCTCGCCTCCAGCGTTGCGGTCAACCCCTTCCTCGGCCAGGCCAGCGAGCCGCTGGAAATGGCGGGGGCGCGACTGCGGCGCGCGTCCGGTATCGCGATCACCATGCCGCGGTCCTGGTATGCAGAGCGGCTACAGTCCGGCCAGATCGCCGAGCAGGATCTGCAAGCCGCCTTGCAGAACGCGCCGGCAGCCCTGCGGCCGCCGAACTTGCCCGCACTGAAACAGGCGGTCCAAGCCGCACGCCCTGCCCCGCAGGCGCTCCCCACGGTCGCCGAGCTGGCCCGCGACGCGGATGCGGTCGACTGGCCCGGCATCGTCAACGAGCGCATCGGTCACTGGGCAGCCGGCTATTTCGACCAGGGCCAGGCGCTCTGGGCGGTCGGCCAGTCCGGTGGCGCCTACAGCACCTGGCGGATCATCGCGACCCACGATCTGACTCCGGAAATCGCCGGCCTGGCAGGTTTCGCACGGTATGTGGCGGAGGCGCCGGCCAATGCCGAAGACGCCATCGTCGACTGTGTCGCTCGCCTGGGACTTTCGCAGGACGCACTGGACGGTTATTTCCACCGCTTGCTGACCACGTTGGGCGGCTGGGGCCAGCTCGCCCGGTATCGGCTCTGGCAGGCAGAGTTGAGCGGCGCAACCGATGCATGCGTCACCGATCTGCTCGCCATCCGCCTGCTCTGGGAAGCCGCGTTGCTGGGCAACGGCGGCTGCACGCTGGTGCCTGGCTGGCAGAGGGCCGTTGCCGCCTACGCCGAGCCGGTCGCTGCAACGTCGGACGATGTCATCGACAGCATCCTGCAGGAAGCGGCCGAACGTGCCGCGCAGCGCAAGCTCAACGCCGTGCTGGCCGCGCCATCGCCGGCCCAGGTCGCATCTGGGCGTGTGAAGCTGCAAATGGCGTTCTGCATCGATGTGCGCTCGGAAGTCTTCCGCCGGGCGCTGGAAAGCCTCGATTCGGGCATCCAGACCCTCGGGTTTGCAGGGTTTTTCGGCTTGGGCATCGGGCATCGCCGGTTTGCCTCGGACGTGGTCGAAGCGCGCCTGCCCGTATTGCTCACGCCAGGTGTGACCACCTGCGCGGGAGATGCAACGTCGTCGGCAGCCGCCTCCGACCTCAGCGCACGGATCGCGGCACGTGCCAAGCGCGCCTGGGGCCGCTTCAAGCTGGCGGCCATTTCCTCGTTCGCCTTCGTCGAGGCCACCGGCCCGATCTACGTTGCCAAGCTGCTGCGCGACGGGCTGGACCTGGAGACCCGGCTGACCATGGCCACGCGCATCCTCAAGGCGATGTCGTTCACCGGCGGCTTCGCCCGGCTGGTGGTACTCGCCGGCCATGGTGCGAAAGTGGTCAACAACCCTCATGCGAGCGCGCTGCACTGCGGCGCATGCGGCGGCTATTCGGGCGAAGTGAACGCGCGGTTGCTCGCCTCGCTGCTCAACGATAGCCAGGTGCGCGCCGGTCTTGCCGCACGCGGCATCGTCATTCCCGCCGACACGTTATTCCTGGCTGCACTGCACGACACCACGACCGATGCGGTCACCCTCTACACCGCCGATCACCCTTCGCCCGGGCATGCCGACGATCTCGCCCAAGCGAGGCAGTGGCTGGCCGCAGCCGGGGCGCTGGCGCGCGGGGAACGTGCCGTGCGCCTGCCCCGCGCGCATCGCAGCCAGGACATCGCACATCGTGCCCGCGACTGGGCCGAGATTCGCCCCGAATGGGCACTTGCCGGCTGCCAGGCCTTCATCGCCGCACCGCGCTCGCGCACTGCCGGGCGCGATCTGGCCGGACGCGCCTTCCTCCACGACTACGACTGGCGCTACGACGACGGCTTCGGCGTGCTGGAGTTGATCCTGACCGCACCGGTCGTCGTCGCCAGCTGGATCAGCCTGCAGTACTACGGATCCACCGTCGCGCCCGAGAGTCTTGGTGCCGGCAACAAGCTGCTGCACAACGTCACCGGCGGCATCGGTGTGGTCGAGGGCAACGGCGGGATCCTGCGCACCGGGTTGCCGTGGCAATCGGTGCATGACGGCCAACGCCTGACCCACGAGCCGCTGCGGCTCTCCGTGCTGATCGAAGCACCGCCCGAAGCGATCGCCACCATCCTCGAACGCCACCCGCAGGTCCGCGCCCTGTTCGACAATCGCTGGCTGCACCTGTTCGCCCTGGACGACGAAGGCCGCATGGCGCAGCGCTATGCAGGCGACCTGCGTTGGGAGCAGAACGCCAGCGGCGCACGCAGCTGCGATCACTCCGTGCCGATGCTTGCATGACACACACTCGCCTACCCCGCCACCGGACCGGAGGCGGGAGGGCAGGAAGTGGATTTTCTCCAAGCCAACGAAAACCCCGCCGGATCGGATCAACACCTTGGAATGATGGGTTGTCCGCCGGCAATGGCCGAAAGCAGCTGAGTTCGTTCAACCCCATCCTCGGCAGAGCTCCGAATCCACATCCTTGAAGAAGTGGCCGTGATGGGCATAGGCCTCTGCCGTCAGCAGCACAGGTCTTGCATTCGTGGGAGATACAGCGAGCCGGCCGGGCAGCGACAGGCTAACGTCAGTGTCTCGTACCACGGCAGCTTTCAATATTCGCTTGGCAGACGGCACGCGTGAGATTGTTGCGGGTGCACTCACCAGCATCTCCGTCTACCGACAGGATGGGAACGCCGTGTCCGGCGCCCCTGCGCATCCCTGCGTGGTCAGCAGGCTGCCGAAGCGGAGCAGCGAGAAGGCGTCGAACAGGGTCCATGCCTGGCCGGTGGATGATGAAATGCGTCGCTTCGATAATGGATTGGAGAGGGCTGCCGCTCGATAATGTGATCTCCCCGTGTCCTGCGATCCTCTTCCCTACGGCAGCGAGGACCTCTCATGCACTACGCCCAGTTTGGTCGCACCGGTCTTTTCGTGTCGAAGTTCTGCCTCGGCGGCATGACCTTCGGTGGTGCCACGACGCCTGCGGGTGCAGCCATTGGGCGCCTGTCGCAGCAGGAGACGAACGCCATCGTCGACCAGGCCCTCGATGCCGGCATCAACTTCATCGATACAGCGGACGTCTACGGCGGCGGCGATTGACGCGGTGCGCCTCCCTTCAGGCCTACTACTCCATCGCGGGGCGGGACATCGAACATGAGCTGGTGCCTGCGGTCATGGATGCACAGATCGGCCTGCTATGTTGGAGTCCGCTGGCCGGCGGACTGCTCTCCGGCAAGTTCGATCGCCATGGTCACACAGACAACACCGCGCGCCGCGCGTCGATCGCCTTTCCGCCGGTTGACGAAACACGGGTGCACGACATCATCGACACCTTGAAGACCGTGGCCGCGCGGCATGACGCGACCGCTGCCCAGATCGCGCTCGCATGGCTGCTCTCTCGTCCGGCGGTCACCAGCGTCATCGTCGGCCTCAAACGCCCCGAGCAACTGACCGAGAACCTCGGAGCGCTGGAACTGACGCTTTCGAGCGAGGACCTGGCCGAACTCGACCAAGTCAGCCGACCCGCTGCCGCATACCCGGGTTGGATCCAACGCTATAACGCCAGAAGCCGGGTTCCAGCCGGTCATGCATTCGAGGGACCGAGTTGGAGCCTTGGCGAGCGTCCGCTCTAGCCCGACCTGCCTGCGTCTGGAGCGGACGTGGTCCGGGCCTAGACGGCGAGAACGCCACGGAGCAGTGAGAAGGATGGCAAGTCCGGGATGCAGCTCCAACACGGAGAGGTCGGCGCACCATCCACAAGTTCCAGGACTAGACGCACGTGATGCCGAAGCGGGCTACGCAAGCCGTCCGGCCGTGTAGTCACGTGCCAGCGCGATGAAGGCCTGGAAGGCCGCAGAAGAATTGCGCCGGTTGTAGTAATACAGGCACAGCGGCGCGAGCGGCGGCGTCCAGTCTTCGAGGATGCGCACGAGCCGCCCTGCGGCGATGTCTTCGCGGATATCGGCCTCCATGAAATAGCCGATCCCCACCCCATTGGCCACCGCGATCCGCGCCAGCGATGCCTCGTCGAGCGTGATCGGTCCCTGGACCTCCAGCTGCAGCTCTTCACCGCCCTTCTCGAACCGCCACCGGAGCAATGTGCCATCAGGAAGCCGCCCGCGAACGCAGGGGTAAACGAGCAGATCCTGCGGCACTTTCGGGATAGCCCGGTTTTCGAAGAAGGCGGGAGAGGCAGCCACCGCCATGCGCCGCCTCTGCCCCAGCGGTATGGCGATCGCGTCGCTGGGCACCAGATCGGCACTGCGCACGGCCAGATCGAAGCCCGCCGCCACCACGTCAACCAGTCGCCCCTCGGTGACGATGTCGACATGCACCAGCGGATAGCGCTGCAGGTAGCTCAACACCAGCGGCGCCATGATCTCCCGCGCGGCGGTGGCAAAAGCATTGATGCGCAAGGTACCGGATGGCGTCTCCTGATGGGAGCGCACCGCGTTCAGCGCATTCTGGATGCCCTCGAAGGCAGGCTTGATGCGGTCGACGAACATCCGCCCCGCATCGGTAAGCGAGACGCTGCGCGTGGTGCGGTTGAACAACCGCACGCCAAGGTCTCGCTCGAGCTTGCCTACCGCGCTGCTGATAGCCGTGGTTGACATGTCCAGTTCCAGTGCCGCCGCACGAAACGAGCCGCAGCGCACGATGGCGAGAACCGCTTCAAGCTCGATCAGCGAATGACGCGTCATTATCCCGCTTTCCGTGATACTCCATGCGCCTTTATCTGGCTTATCAGGCGAAAAGTCCACCGCTAAATTGACGCCATCACCGCCGAGGAGATGACCATGTCAATCAAGCTACCCAATCCGATCGCCGACTACATCGAGGCAAACACCCGTCTCGATCTCGACGGCATGATGAAACACTTCCACGAGGACGCCGTTTTCATCGACAACGGCAAGCAATACGTGGGGCAGGCCACAATCCGCCAACTGCTCGAGGAAGAAGGGATCGCGGTGAAGGCGATCTTCGAGCCCGATACCGTGCGTGAAGAGGACGGCGCCGTGGTCCTCGAAGGCCCCACCCATGGCGACTTCCCCGGTAGCCCGCTGCGCTTCACCTATCGTTTCACGATGGTCAACGATGCCATCAAGACCCTGGAGACAAGGGTATGGGCATGAAGGCAGATCCGACCGAATTCGCCGGCAAGCGCGTGCTCGTCAGCGGTGGCACCAAGGGGCTGGGCCGTGCCACGGTCGAGCGCTTCCTCGCTGGCGGCGCCCGTGTCATCACCGCGGCTCGCACGATCAACGCCCCTATCGAAGGCGTCGAATACGTGCAGGCCGACCTGACGACCGCGGAAGGCGGCCAGGCGTTTGCCACGGCGGCGCTTGAGCGGCTGGGCGGCGTCGACATCCTGGCCCATGTCGTCGGTGGCTCCTCTTCGCCAGCCGGAGGTTTCGCCGCGCTGACGGACGAGCACTGGCTTGCCGAACTGAACCTCAACCTGCTGGCGACCGTGCGACTCGATCGGCTGTTGATTCCGCAGATGCTGGAGCGTGGCAGCGGCGTTGTGGTGCACATCACCTCGATTCAGTCGGTTCTGCCGTTGCCCGAGTCGACGACAGGCTATGCCGCCGCCAAGGCCGCGCTGCGGACCTACAGCAAGTCGATTTCCAAAGAGCTCGGCCCCAAGGGCGTGCGGGTCAATGCCGTCTCACCGGGCTGGATCATGACCGAGGCCACGCAGGACTTTCTGGAAACGCTCAGCAAATCTGGCGGCACGATCGAGCAAGCGCGTCAGTCTGTGCTCGATGCCCTGGGCGGTATCCCGATCGGGCGCGCAGCCGAACCTGAAGAGGTGGCCGATCTTATCGCCTACCTCGCTGCCGATCGTGCGGCGGCGATCCACGGCGCCGAGTTCGTCATCGATGGCGGCACGATCAGGACGGTGTAGGCATGGCTTTGCGGTATTCCCGCAAGCGCGCCGCTCACCTCCCCTTGCCGGTGGATGAAGTGGTTGCCCAATGCCAGCCCGCGGATTGATTGAAGAGAGGCCAACACCATGCCTGAGAACCCATCTTGCGAACGCTGCAGCTGGGCCCAGAACGACCCGCTGATGCGCGACTACCACGATGCCGAATGGGGCGTGCCCCAGCGCGACCCAAGGATGCTCTGGGAGATGCTCATGCTGGAAGGGTTCCAGGCAGGTCTGGCCTGGATCACCATCCTGCGCAAGCGCGAAGCCTTTCGCGCTGCCTTCGCGGGTTTCGATCCGGTCAAGGTCGCCGCTTTCGACGAGCAGGATATCGAGCGGCTGATGGCGAACCCCGGCATCGTGCGTGCGCGGGCCAAGATCGAAGCCACCATCAAGGGCGCGCGAATCTACTGCGACATGCAGGATCGCGGCGAAGACTTCTCGGCCTTCTGCTGGTCCTTCACGGCTGGCGTTCCCATCCTGGGTGACGGTGTAAGCCTGGTGGCCAGTACGCCACTGTCCGAGAACATCTCCAGGGAACTGAAGCGACGCGGCTTCAAGTTCGTCGGACCGACCATCATCCACGCCTGGATGCAGGCGGTCGGCATCGTCAACGACCATTCGCTTGGCTGCTTCCGACGCCATCTCGAGCACTAAGGAACCCGCTAGGGCGCAGGGCTCATCAGCTGGACCCATGGAAGCCAGATTTCAACTGCGGTACCGCAGGGCAAACCCTGTGCGCCAGCGCTCACTTCGACTTCACGTGCGCGCCGCACAAAACGTCCAACCGACTGAAGGAGAACGACCATGTTTGCCGTCTACGCCAAAGAAGCCAACGTCGACGACCCGCTTGCCTCCGTCGTCGTCGGAGAGCGCCCCGAGCCTATCGTGCAAGAGGGCTGGGTACGCGTGAAGGTGACCCACGCCAGCCTTAACCGGCACGACATTTTCACCCTGCGCGGCATGACCTCCCAGGAGCAGCCGATCCCCTTCCCGATGATCCTGGGCAACGATGCCGCAGGCGTGCTCGAAGACGGCACGCCCGTCGTGCTCTATCCGGTACTGGGCAGCGACGACTGGAAAGGCGACGAGACCCTCGACCCGCACTGGCACGTTATCAGCGAACTCGTGCCCGGGACGATGGCCGATTATGTCGCCGTCCCGAAACGCAACGCGGTCCCTATTCCTGACGGTTTGACACCGCTTCACGCCTCGCTGCTCGGCACCGCGTGGCTCACGGCCTATCGCTCGCTCTTTACCAAATCACGGTTGATTCCGGGGCAGACGCTTCTCGTACAGGGCGCTTCGGGCGGTATGTCGACGGCGCTCATACAGATGGGCCGTGCTGCCGGCTTCGAAGTGTGGGTCACCACCCGCAATGATGAAGGAGCCGCCATTGCCGAACGCCTTGGCGCCAACCGGGTATTGCGACATGGCGAGCCCTTGCCACGCCGCGTTGACGCAGTCGTCGACAACGTCGGCGCGGCGACATGGGCAGATAGCCTGAAAGCGGTCAAGCGCGGTGGCGTCCTGGTGATCAACGGCATCACCACCGGGAACATCGCCGAAACCGACGTGCTGCGCATCTTCGTCGAACAGATCGACATCCGCGGCACCATCATGGGCACGCTTGAGGAAATGAAGGCCATGATGCAATTCGTCATCCGCAACAACATCGCCCCCGAAGTCGGAGCGGTGGTGCCGATGACCGAAGCCCGCGACGCGATCCGCAACATGATCGACGGTCGCACCCAGGGCAAGACCGTGTTCACGAGATAATTGGTAGAGCAGCGTAAAGCACAGAAGCAAAAGCCCGCCCAACGGAGCTTTCGCTGGCTAAAACACTACCCGAACTTGCCAGACCCAAAAACCCAAAGCCCGCAGTTACGCGGGTCTCAGGACATTTTGCTAGACCGTGCCGGGCAGTGCCGCACGCGGGATCACTCCCACTCGATCGTCGCCGGCGGCTTGCCGGAGATGTCGTAGACCACGCGCGACACACCACGCAGTTCGTTGATGATGCGGTTGCTCACGGTGCCGAGGAAGTCGTACGGCAGGTGCGCCCAATGCGCGGTCATGAAGTCGATGGTCTCCACCGCGCGCAGCGCGATCACCCATTCGTAGGCGCGGGCGTCGCCGACCACGCCGACCGACTTCACCGGCAGGAACACGGCGAAGGCCTGGCTGGTCTTGTCGTACAGGTCGGCCTTGCGCAGTTCGTCGATGAAGATCGCGTCGGCCTTGGCCAGCAACTCGGCGTACTCGCGCTTCACCTCGCCCAGAATGCGTACGCCCAGGCCGGGGCCCGGGAACGGGTGGCGATACACCATGGTGCGCGGCAGGCCGAGTTCCACGCCAAGGCGACGCACCTCGTCCTTGAACAATTCGCGCAGCGGCTCGACCAGGCCCAGCTTCATGTGCTCGGGCAAGCCACCGACGTTATGGTGGCTCTTGATCACGTGCGCCTTGCCGGTCTTGCTGCCCGCCGACTCGATCACGTCCGGATAGATCGTACCCTGCGCCAGCCACTTGGCATTGGCCAGCTTGTTGGATTCTTCGTCGAAGATCTCCACGAACAGGTTGCCGATGATCTTGCGCTTGGCTTCCGGGTCGCTGACGCCTTCCAGCTTGGCGAAATAACGGTCGGCGGCGTTGACGCGAATCACCTTGACGCCCATGTGCTCGGCGAACATCGCCATCACCTGGTCGCCTTCCTGCCAACGCAGCAAGCCGGTATCGACGAACACGCAGGTCAGCTTGTCGCCGATCGCCTTGTGCAGCAGCGCGGCCACCACCGACGAATCGACGCCGCCGGACAACCCAAGAATCACTTCATCGTCGCCCACCTGTTCGCGCACGCGCGCGATCTGGTCCTCGATGATGTTGGCCGCGGTCCACAGCGTCTGGCAGCCGCAGACATCCACCACGAAGCGGCGCAGCAAGGTCTGGCCCTGCAAGGTATGCGTCACCTCAGGATGGAACTGCACGCCGTACCAACGCTTGGCTTCGTTGGACATGGCCGCCACCGGAATGCGGTCGGTCGTGGCGGTGATGGTGAAGCCCGGTGGCACCTGCGACACGTGGTCGCCGTGGCTCATCCATACATTCAGGCGCGAGGCGCCGGCGTGGTCGGTGAGGCCGGAGAACAAGGCATCTGCCGCCACCACGTCCACTTCGGCATGGCCGAATTCGCGTTGATCCGCTGCCTCGGTCGCACCACCCAATTGCGCGGCGAGGGTCTGCATGCCGTAGCAGATACCGAACACCGGCAGGCCGCTATCGAACACTTCCTGCGGCGCCACCGGTGCGCCCGGCAACGTGGTCGACTCCGGGCCGCCGGACAGGATGATGCCCTTGGCACCGAAACCGGCAATCTCCGACGGATCGTGATCCCACGCCCAAATCTCGCAGTAGACCCCGATCTCGCGAATACGCCGTGCAATCAACTGGGTGTACTGCGCGCCGAAGTCGAGGATGAGGATCTTGTCGGTATGGATGTTGGTCATTGAGAGCCGGGAATCGAGAATCGGGATGAGGGAATCGCAACAGCAAACGCAGCGCCGACCGCTATCGGATGAGGAGGCGGCGGGCTCTTACGATTCCCGATTCGCGATTCCCCATTCCCGGTTACCCGGCGCGATAGTTCGGCGGCTCTTTGGTGATCTGCACGTCGTGCACGTGGCTTTCGCGCTGGCCGGCGCCGGTGATCTTGACGAACTTGGGCTTGGTCCGCATGTCTTCGATGGTGGCGCAGCCCACATAGCCCATGGTCGCGCGCAGGCCACCGATGAGCTGATGGATGATGCCGCCGACCGGCCCGCGATACGGCACGCGGCCCTCGATGCCTTCGGGAACCAGCTTGTCGGCATCGGAGGCATCCTGGAAGTAGCGGTCCTTGGACCCCTTTTCCATCGCACCCAGGCTACCCATGCCGCGGTAGCTCTTGTAGCTGCGGCCCTGGAACAGTTCGACCTCGCCCGGCGCTTCTTCGGTACCGGCCAACAGGCCGCCGACCATCACCGTCGAGGCACCGGCCACCAGCGCCTTGCCGATGTCGCCGGAATAGCGGATGCCGCCATCGGCAATCAAGGGGATGCGGTCCTGCAGCGCTTCGGCCACCATGTCCACCGCAGTGATCTGCGGCACGCCCACGCCGGCAACCACTCGCGTGGTGCAGATCGAACCCGGGCCCACGCCGACCTTGACCGCGTCCGCACCGGCATCCATCAACGCCAATGCCGCATCGCCGGTGACGATGTTGCCGCCGATCACCTGCAGCTGCGGATAGGTCTTCTTGACCCACGCCACGCGATCGATCACGCCCTGCGAATGGCCATGCGCGGTATCGACAATCACCACGTCCACGCCGGCTGCGGCAAGCAGCTCGATGCGCTGCTCGGTATCGCCGCCCACGCCCACCGCCGCGCCCACCAGCAAACGCTTGGCGCTGTCCTTGGCGGCATTGGGGTTGTCGGTCTTCTTCTGGATGTCCTTGACCGTGATCAGGCCGCGCAGCTCGAAGCTGTCGTTGACCACCAGGACCTTTTCGATCCGGTTGCGATGCAGCAGCTCGAGCACTTCCTCATCGCTGGCGCCTTCGCGCACGGTAATCAGGCGGTCCTTCTTGGTCATGATGTGGCGGACCGGATCGTCGAGCTTCTTTTCGAAGCGCATGTCGCGGCTGGTGACGATACCGACCAGTTCGCTGCCATCCACCACCGGCACGCCGGAGATGTTGCGCGCGCGCGTCAGTGCCAGCACTTCGCCGATGGTCGTGTCGGGGCTGACGGTGAACGGCTCGGTGATCACGCCGGATTCGAACTTCTTGACCCGTGCCACTTCGCCGGCTTGCTGCTGCGGGGTCAGGTTCTTGTGGATGATGCCGATGCCGCCCAGCTGGGCCATGGCCACCGCAAGACGGTGTTCGGTCACTGTGTCCATTGCCGCCGACAGAATCGGCAGTTTCAGGCGCAGGTCGCGCGTCAGCCGGGTTTCCAGGCTGACGTCCTTGGGCAGGACGATCGAATGAGCGGGGACGAGCGAAACGTCGTCGTAGGTGAGAGCTTCAGCCTGGATGCGTAGCATCGGCGGACCCGAGTTTTGGGGAAGCGCGGCATTTTAACGCATTGGAGCCGGGATTGGGGAGTCGGGATTCGCAACGGCGGGCCCTGCACCGTTCGCCGTTCGCTTGTTTGTCAGGATGCCGATGGCCGGCCGATCTCGGATGCAATCCGGATGGGCCGACGCGTGCGCGTGGCCGCTGCGGTTAACCAATCCCCAATCCCGAATCCCCACTCCCGGCGGCATCGGCGGCCTCGATGGTGTTCTGCATGAGCGTGGCCACCGTCATTGGCCCTACCCCGCCCGGCACCGGAGTGATCCAGGCCGCGCGCTGCGCGGCGGCGTCGAAGCCGACGTCGCCCACCAGGCGGCCATCATCGAGCCGGTTGATGCCGACATCGATCACCACCGCGCCCGGCTTGACCCATTCGCCCGGAATCAGGCCCGGGCGGCCCACCGCCACCACCAGGATGTCGGCATTGCGCACGCTCGCTTCCAGCACATCGGGCGGGGTGAATTTGTGGCAACTGGTGACCGTGCACCCGGCGATCAATAGCTCCAACCCCATCGGACGGCCCACGTGGTTGCTCACCCCCACGATGGTAGCGTTGCGGCCGCGCACCGGTTGGTCGGTATGCCCGAGCAAGGTCACGATGCCGCGCGGCGTGCACGGGCGCAGCCCGAATTCGCGCAAGGCCAGATGCCCGACATTCTGCGGATGGAATCCGTCCACGTCCTTGCGCGGGTCGATGCGCTGAATCAGCCGGTTGGCATCGGGGATGCCCGGCAGCGGCAGCTGGATCAGAATGCCGTGGATCTTGGGGTCGGCATTGAGCTCATCGATCAGCGACGCCAGCTGGGCTTCGCTGGTGCCCTGCGGCAGGTCGTAATCGAAGGCTTCGATGCCGACCTTCTCGGCCGCGCGCCGCTTGTTGCGCACATACACCGACGATGCCGGATCGCCACCGACCAGCACCACCGCCAGCCCGGGTCGCGCCTTGCCGGCGGCCAGCCGCGCATCCACCCGCAGCTTCAATCCGTCGAGCAATTCCTCGGCAATGCGGCGACCATCGAGAAGGCGGGCCGAAGCGGAGGCAGCTGGCGCAGAAGCGGTCATGGGGCGTCAGGTGTAGAGTCGAAGGCCGTCTATTGTCCCCGATTCCGCAATGACCGACACCACCTCACGCACCGATTCAAGCACCACTTCGATCGAAGCGGCAGCATTTCGCCGTCTCTTGCAGCATCTCAATCGGGACCGCACCGATGTGCAGAACATCGACCTGATGATTCTCGCCGGCTTCTGCCGCAATTGCCTGGGCGATTGGTACCGCGAAGCGGCCGAAGCGCAAGGCCAGGCCATGACCAAGGAACAGGCGCGCGAAGCCGTTTACGGCATGCCATTTGCCCAGTGGAAACAGCAGCATCAGAAAGACGCCACGCCCGAGCAGTTGGAAGCCTTCGCCGCCGCCCAGCGCAAGCATGGCTAGTAGGCATCGGTGAGCGCGCCTGCCAGAACGTCCCGTCAATCTTTGGCGGGATGTGGGCGCACTGAGGAGCCGGAGCGCCCGAGCGATCCGTACCGCATCGAGCAGGGGTGGCGCACCCGACGCCTGCGCAGGCGTGTGTGCCCGCTCCTGGCGGCCAACAAGACCTAGTGAGCAGTCGTCCAATCGCGGCTATCGCGCCGGACGACTGGCGCACCGCATCGCGCACTGGCCATGCCGCGGAGCGCCTGCGCAGCGGTTTGTGGGCCGCCCTTAGTCGCGCGTCTGTGTCTCTGCTGGCTCAGCCTGCGGCACCGCATCGGGATTCAACGTGCGGCTGCCGCGACGCGGCCGCGTGAACGGCGTGGGCCGGGGCGCGATCGGCACGGTGTTGCCATACATCAGCTTGGCTCCGGCGCGTGCATCGCCGGCAGCAATCTCCAGTTCGAAACGCTCGGCATCGCGGCGGCGGATCTGACGCGAAATCATGCCGGCTTCGTCCTCGTCCACCCCCAGCTCCACCAGCGCCACTTTGCCGAAGAGCACCGCCGACTCGAAGGTCTCGCGGATCTGGTAATCCACTCCCGCAGCGACCAACTGCAGCGAATGCTGGCGGTCGTACGAACGCACCAGCAGCTTGGCATGCGGAAACTCGCGCGTTGCCAGCTCGACGATGCGATTGGCCGCCTCCTGGTTGTCGACGCACACCGCAATCGCACGTGCGCTGTGCGCGCCGGAGGCGTGCAACACATCGAGCCGGGTGCCGTCGCCGTAGTAGATCTTGAAACCAAATTCTTCCGCGCTCTGGATCATCTCGATGTCGTTATCGATGATGGTCACATCCACGTCGCGCGCCAGCAGCGACTGACTGGCCACCTGTCCAAAGCGCCCAAAGCCGATGATCAGCACGCTGCCGGTCTGGCCACTGGCTGCTTCCACGCCATCCAGCGAGACCGCCGCCGCCGGCGTCAGCCGCCGTTGCAGCAGCACGAACAATGGCGTCAGTGCCATCGACAACACCACGATCGCGGTCAGGCTGGCATTGACCTGGGCATCGATGACGCCGGATGCCGACGCGGCGGCAAACAGCACGAATGCGAATTCGCCGCCTTGCGCCATCAACACACCACGGTCCAGCGCCTGGCGATGGTCGCTGTGCATCAGCCGCGCCACCGCATAGATGCACACGCCCTTACCCACCATCAGAGCCGGCACGCCCATCACGATCAGGCGCCAGTCCGCCGCCACCACGCGCAAGTCCAGGCTCATGCCGACACCGAGAAAAAACAGCCCCAGCAGGATGCCGCGAAAGGTTCGATATCCGCTTCGATCTGATGCCGGAACGTGGACTCGGACAACAGCACGCCGGCCAGGAACGCCCCCATCGCCATCGACAGCCCGCCCACCTGCATCAGCAGCGCGGCGCCCAGCACCACCAGCAATGCCGCTGCCGTCATCACCTCGCGCGCCTTGGATGCGGCCAGGATGCGGAACAAGGGATTGAGCAGCCAACGCCCGGCCGCCAGCAAGCCGACGATGCAGGCCAGACCGATGCCGATTCCCTGCCAACGCTGCGATGCCGCCTGCGGGTCGCCGCTGGCTCCCATCCAGGCCACGATCGCCAGCAACGGCACGATCAACAGGTCTTCGAACAGCAGGATCGCCACGATCTTCTGCCCCGGCGGCAAGGCGACGTCGCCACGCTCTGCCAAGAGCTGCATCACCACGGCAGTGGATGTCAGCACGAAACCGGACGCCGCCACGAAGGCCACCGGTAGCGCAAAGCCGAGCAACATGCCGACGCCGGTCAACACCAGCGCGCAGACCGCGATCTGCAGCGTGCCGAGTCCGAAGATTTCCTTGCGCAAACTCCACAGGTGCGAGGGGCGCATTTCCAGCCCGATCACGAACAGAAACATCACCACGCCCAACTCGGCCACATGCAGGATGGCTTGCGGCTCGTTGAACAGGCCCAACCCGAACGGACCAATTGCCAGTCCCGCCGCCAGATAACCCAACACCGAGCCCAGGCCCAGACGACGGAACAACGGGATTGCCACCACGGCAGCGCCGAGCAGCACTACCACGTTGATCAGCTCACTGGATTCGGCAGGTTGGCTCATGCCCGGATTCTAGCGGCACTTGCGCGGCCCCAGCCTGCATCAGGGTGCGCATCTTCGTCCCCGCTTGGGCTTGCCAAGCCGAGCTCTGCCGGCGCGGCAAAGCATACGGCAAGCCCCTAAACGACGAACGACGCCAGCTGGCGTCGTTCGTGGAAACAGCGATCAGGCAACACTCAGCCGCGCGCGTCGGCCTGGGCCAGTGCATTGCGCAGGATTTCCTTCGCTGGGCCGCCATGCTTTTCGTGCTCAAGCGCGAAATGCACGGTGGCTTCGATCAGGCCGATGTGCGCGCCGCAATCGAAACGGCGACCTTCGAAACGGAAGGCATCGACTTGCTCTTCCTTCAGCAACTCGGCAATCGCATCAGTGAGCTGGATTTCGCCGCCCGCGCCTGCACCGGTGGCTTCGAGCAGGTCGAAGATCTTGGGGCTCAGCACGTAACGACCGACCACGGCCAGATTGCTTGGCGCGACTTCCGGCTTGGGCTTTTCGACGATCGCGTTGATGCGGCCCTTGCGGCCGTCGAACGCGTCGGTGGAAACGATGCCGTAGCTGGCGGTCTTGTCGTGCGGCACGTCTTCCACGGCGATCACGCTGCCGCCCGAGGCTTCGGCCACGTTGGCCATCTGGGTCAGCGCGGCATCGCCGCGGTTCCACATCAGATCGTCCGGCAGCAACACCGCGAACGGCTCGTCACCGACAACGGCCTTGGCACACAACACCGCATGGCCCAGGCCAAGCGCCTCTGCCTGCGTGACAAAAATGGCGCGGACGCCCTCGGGCAATGCATGGCGCACCAGCTCCAGCTGCTCCAGCTTGCCTGCGCGCTCCAGCTTCTGCTCGAGCTCATAGGCTTTGTCGAAGTAGTCGGCAATGGAGTGCTTGTAGCGGTTGGTAACGAAGATCAGCGTATCGCAACCAGCCTGGATGGCTTCGTCGACGGCGTACTGGATCAATGGCTTGTCGATGATTGGCAGCATTTCTTTCGGCACTGTCTTGGTTGCCGGAAGAAAGCGGGTCCCAAGACCTGCGACGGGGAATACGGCCTTGCGAATACGCTGGCTCATTACAGTCTTCTGACCTCACGTGCGGGGAATGGAACGACCGTATCAGATCGCGCGTCGACTTTCCGTCGAGCAGCCGCGAAATCCGGCATCAGGCTGCCCAATACAGTCTCCATCGCGTTGATGTCATAGCGGTTAACGGCCTCGCGCAAGCGCGTCACCAGCTGCAGCACCTGCTCATGCGAGAACTCGCGCACACCGGCTTCCAGAATCTTGGGGTGCGCGGTGGGACGATAGTCTTCGTCGGAATAGAACAGCGTCTCATGCAGCTTCTCGCCCGGCCGCAGGCCGGTATAGAGAATCGCCACGTCCTTGCCCGGCTGCTTGCCGGCCAGTCGGATCATCTGCTCGGCAAGCAAGCGAATCGGCACCGGCTCGCCCATGTCCAGCGTATAGATCGCACCATGCGATGCAGATGCAGCCGCCTGGATGACCAACTGGCAGGCTTCGGGGATGGTCATGAAGTAACGCGTGACATCCGGATGCGTCACGGTCACCGGGCCGCCCTGGCGGATCTGTTCGCGGAACAACGGCACCACGCTGCCGGCCGAATCCAGCACGTTGCCGAAGCGCACGGTGATGAAGCGCGTCGGCGCATCGCGCGCGTCAAGGCTCTGGCAGATCATTTCTGCATAGCGCTTGCTTGCGCCCAGCACATTGACCGGCTCGACCGCCTTGTCGGTGGAAATGAAGACGAACGTCTCGATACGTGCCCGCTGGCAAGCGCGCGCCACGTTCTCGGTCGCCAGCACGTTGTTGCGCACCGCCTCGCGCAACTGCTCTTCCAGCAACGGCACCTGCTTGTACGCAGCCGCATGAAAGACCGCGTCCGGCGTGGCAGTGTTCAACGCATGCGCCACGACCGCCGGGTCGCCGCAATCGCCCAACACGCGCACCACTTCGATATCCGGAAACAGCCGGCGCAGATCCGAGTCGATGGTCAGTAGCGCCAGCTCGTCGATTTCCAGCAGCACGATCCGGCGCGCGCCATGGCGTGCGCACTGGCGGCAGACTTCCGAACCGATCGAACCGCCGGCGCCGGTCACCATCACGGTCTTGTTGGTCAGCCAGTCGCGGATCAGGCGCCAGTCGGGCGTGACCGGCTTGCGGTTGAGCAGGTCCTCGATCGCGACCTCCTTCAACTCGCCCGGCAAGGAGCGCCCTTCCAGCACGTTGATCAGCTTGGGCACCATGCGGAACGGCAAGCCGGTGCTTTCGCAAATCGCCACCACGCGCTGCATGCCGGAGGCATCCAGCGATGGAATCGCGATCACCAGTAATTTGGCAGCAGTCTCTTTGGCAATCGCGGCGGCCTGGTCCAGATTGCCCAGCACATTGAGGCCCTGGATCTTGGCGCCATGCAGGTTGCTGGCATCGTCCAGATAGCCAATCGGCACAAACGCGCCGGTACGGCGAAGATCGCGCACCAACCCTTCGGCGGCGCGCCCGGCGCCGAGGATCAGCACGCGCTGCCCCGCATCACCGGAATGCGCGATCTGGTAGTCCTTCCAAGCGCGATACAGCAGACGCGGCGTACCCAGCATGGCCGACAACGCAAAGGGATAGACCACCAGCACCGACAGCGGCACGCCATCCAGACGGTCGTACGCCAACGCCAGCACGATTGCGACCAATCCGAGAAAACTCGACTTGAAGATGTTCCACAGGTCCGGCACCGAGGCGAAGCGCCACAACCCGCGATACAACCCCATCTTCCAGAACACCAGGCCCTGCGCCACCAGCACCACCGCGGTGCGCCAGTCCCACAGCGGCAGATCCGGCGCGTCGCGTAGCATCGAGTAGCGGCCGGCATGCAGGAGCTGCCAGCATACCCACACCATCAGCAGATCATGTACCACGACCGCTATCTGCGGCAGGGCCTTGGTCAAACGGTCACGCCAGGAAATCATAAAAGTCCATTAGTCAGGAATTGCGCAATCCATCGCGCAGAAAATGCCAGATTGCAGTGGTGCCCATGCCCCATGCCAGCGCGCCGGACACCTGCAGCCAGAACGGATCATGACGGATTAACAGGTACAAGCAGACGGCAATGAGGCTGAAAGCGAAATAAACGCACGTTACCGGGACGTGCGTCTCAAGACGACGCGCCAGACGTTGATAGACGTGCTGGGCATGCGGTTCCCACCAGCGTTGCCCGGAAAGCATGCGAGCAAGCAGTGTGAAGCCGGCGTCTACAAGAAAGGCTGTCAACGGGAACCAGCTGATCCACCAGCTCACCTGACCACTCGCTACGTTCAGCGCCAATAGCGCCGCCAGCACATAGCCGAGCGCACCGCTGCCGCCATCGCCCATGAAGATGCGTGCACGTGGGAAATTGAACGGCACAAACCCAAGGCACGCCGCTGCAACCGCCAGACCTGCCCACGACGAGCCGGCAGGCGCTACCAGCGAGAATCCGAGCGCGGCCAACGCCGCCTGGGTGCAGGCCAGCCCATTGATGCCATCCATGAAATTCCAGACATTGATCAATACCACGGACGCAGCGGCAGTCAGCAATCCATCCCACACGCTGCCCGTGTCATGCCAAACCAAGGCGCCCAATGCCGCCGACGCGGCCAGGTGAATCGAAAACCGCAGCCTTGCCGAAAGCGGACGATGATCGTCCCACCACCCTACGCCGGCCACGGCGATCAGGCCCGCTGCGAACCAGCAGACCGTCAGCCGCGACGTCGGCCACAGCGCGCAAGCTGCAACGCAGCCCAGCAAGATCGCCGCCACAATCGCCATACCGCCGCCGCGCGGGGTAGCGACCACGTGGCTACGCCGTTCACCGGGATGATCGAGCAGGCGGCGGTGCAAGGCATAGCGCCGCAGCCCCCAGGTCCCCAGTGCCGCGACCAGCAGGTGCAGCGCGCACCACAGCCACGCCATCAGACCACCGCGTAGTTCAACAGCGGTTTGACCGTACCCCATTCCTTGCAGCTCGGGCATTGCCAATGATGCGTCTTGGCACCGAAGCCGCAGCGCGTGCATCGGTAGCTCGGATTGCGCACCAGCAATTGGTCGGTGATGTGCTTGAGGTCCTGCAAGGTGCCGACCGGGTCGCTTCCCTCGGCCAGGGTGAGATCGATCAACGCCGACTCACCACGCACCGACGGCCGATCCTTGAGCTGGCGGCCAAGATAGGCCAGCGCAGGCGCGACGCCATCCTGGGCTTCCATCAACTGGGTCAGCGCCAGCACCGGAGCGATGCCGCGATAGTGCTCGGTCATCTCCGACAGGAAGTTGCGCGCCCCCGCGATATCGCCGACCCGTCGATACGCGGCCATCAATGCAGGAATGATCTCGGGCAGGTATTCCGGATCATGCCGGGCAGCCCGTTCGAAAGCGCGCACTGCCGCTTCGTCGTGACCGCGCTCGGCTTCGATGCGCCCTTCCAGAATGCCGGCGCGCACGGAGGTGCCATCGGCCTGGTAGGCACGTGCGATGGCTTGTAGCGCATCGTCGGTCTTGCCCAGGCCGCGATAGCGATCAGCCAGTTCGCATTCGAATTGCGAGATCAGCTTGCCCATCGGCTCGCCGGTCACTTCTTCATAGCGGGTGGCGTTGTCGATCGCCTTTTCCCAATCGCGCTCGGCCTGATAGATGCCGATCAGGTGGCGCAGCGCCTGCGGCGCACGCTGGTCCAGTTGCGCCAACTCGGTAAAGACCGTTTCGGCACGATCCAGCAGACCCGACTTCATGTAGTCCTCGCCGAGTGCCAGCAAGGCCTGCACGCGCTGCTGATCGGTCAGGTCGCCACGCTGCACCAGGCCCTGGTGCAGGCGGATCGCACGATCCACTTCACCACGGCGACGGAACAGATGCCCCAACGCGACCTGGGTCTCGAAGGTTTCCTTGTCCAGTTCGGCGATATGCAAGAACAGCTCGATCGCCTTGTCTGGCTGCTCGTTGAGCAGATAGTTCAACCCACGGAAATAAGTACTGGAAAGACGACTGACCTGCGTGTCGCCATGGCGTTGACCGCCACGACGGCCCACGATCCAGCCGCCTAGCGCAGCCAGCGGCACAAACAGGAAGAACCAGATCCACTCGGTCAGAAAGTCCATACGTCGTTACAGTCCATCGATGGGGCGCGGCTCGACGGTCGCAGGCGTGACAGGCCTGGCGTCGGCGCGACTGACCGCAACAGCCTTGTTGGCCTGGCGCAGTTTGGAATAGAGGGGAATGACCACACTGACCAGCACCATGCCGGCACCGATCAACACACCGACCAGCAGCGCGACGATGATCGCGACGCCTGAACTGGTATGCACGCTGGAGAACAGGAAGTCGAGCGTGACGTCCTGGGAATTGACCGCACCGATGATCAGACCGACCAACAGGAAGGCCAACATCACCAGCAAGCGAAGCACCTTCATGGCGAGACTCCGTCGGGAAGCATGCTAGCTTAACCGAGACGACATAAACGCAGCGCCAGACGGGCTTCAGTCTGCCGTATCGACCACATCCACGGGCACCACGGAGCTGACCCGCTCACGCAATTCCTTGCCCGGCTTGAAGTGGGGAACATGCTTGCCCGGCAGCGCGACCGACTCGCCGGTCTTGGGATTACGTCCCAGACGTGGCGGACGGTAATGCAGCGAAAAACTGCCGAACCCGCGAATTTCGATCCGATCGCCATCGGAGAGCGCCTGCCCCATCATTTCCAGCAGCGACTTCACTGCCAGATCCACGTCGTCCGACTTCAGATGCGCTTGGCGTCGCGCCAGGATTTCAATCAATTCGGACTTGGTCATGGGAAGACTTGCTTTTTTCGACTGACACATCGGAATCGGCCCGGGCAAGCCCGGGCCGATCCATTACGCTCTTGCGAGCGCTACGCGCTTACTCGGACTTGTTGTTGTTCAACTGTGCACGCAGCAGCGCGCCCAGCTGAGTCATGCCGCCCGACGCGGAGGCGGACTGGTAGTCCTCCAACGTTTCGCGCATTTCGGCATCGTCCTTGGCCTTGATCGACAGCTGCAGGGTGCGGCCCTTACGGTCCATGCCCACGAACTTGGCTTCGATCTTGTCGCCGACCTTCAGGTGCTGAGTGGCGTCGTCGACGCGCTCGTTGGCGATGTCGCGTGCAGCGACGTAGCCTTCGATGCCATCGGCCAGGTCGATCGTGGCGCCCTTGGCATCCACTTCACGCACCACGCCTTCGACCTTCGAGCCCTTCGGGTTGGACGCCATGTACTGACCGAACGGGTCCTGCTCCAGCTGCTTGACGCCCAGGCTGATGCGCTCGCGCTCCGGGTCCACTGCCAGCACCACGGCTTCCAGCGTGTCGCCCTTCTTGTAATTGCGCACGACATCTTCGCCGGTGGTGTTCCAGCTGATGTCGGACAGGTGGACCAGACCGTCGATGCCGCCGTCCAGACCGATGAAGATGCCGAAGTCGGTGATCGACTTGATCTGACCGGACACCTTGTCGTTCTTCTTGTGGGTGGCAGCGAAGGTTTCCCACGGATTGGCGGCAACCTGCTTCATGCCCAGCGAGATGCGGCGACGCTCCTCGTCCACGTCCAGGACCATGACTTCGACTTCGTCACCGACCTGCACGACCTTGGACGGGTTGACGTTCTTGTTGGTCCAATCCATCTCGGAGACGTGCACCAGGCCTTCGACGCCCGGCTCGATCTCGACGAACGCGCCGTAATCGGTGACGTTGGAGACCTTGCCGAACACGCGGCTGTTGGCCGGGTAACGACGCGCGATGTTGTCCCACGGATCTTCGCCCAGCTGCTTCAGGCCGAGGCTGACGCGGTTACGCTCGCGATCGAACTTCAGCACGCGCACGTCCAGCTCGTCGCCGACGTTGACCACTTCGGACGGATGGCGCACGCGCTTCCAGGCCATGTCGGTGATGTGCAGCAGGCCGTCGATACCGCCCAGGTCCACGAACGCGCCGTAGTCGGTCAGGTTCTTGACGACACCCTTCAGGATCGCGCCTTCCTGCAGCTTGTCCATCAGCTGCTCGCGCTCTTCCGAGTGCTCGCTTTCGACCACTGCACGACGCGAGACAACGACGTTGTTGCGCTTGCGGTCCAGCTTGATCAGCTTGAACTCGAGTTCCTTGCCTTCCAGGTAGGCCGGGTCGCGCACCGGGCGCACATCCACCAGCGAACCGGGCAGGAACGCGCGGACATCCTTGATGTCCACGGTGAAACCACCCTTGACCTTGCCGCTGATGCGGCCGGTGATGGTTTCGTTCTTTTCCAACGCTTCTTCGAGCTCGTCCCACACCATCGCGCGCTTGGCCTTCTCGCGCGACAACACGGTTTCGCCGAAGCCGTTCTCGATGGAATCGAGGGCGACCTTGACCTGGTCGCCTACGCCGACATCGATCTCGCCAGCGTCGTTACGGAACTGCTCGATCGGCACGATGCCTTCGGACTTCAGGCCAGCGTTGATCACCACCACGTCGCCGCGGACTTCCACGACGGTACCGGTGACGATGGAGCCCGGCTTCAGCTTCGCCAGATTGGCTTGGCTGGCTTCGAACAGTTCTGCAAAAGATTCTGTCATTTGAATTTACTCAGTTGAACACACGGGCGCCGATTGTCGGGGTGCGACAGATGCGAACCGCCCAGCCTGTTGGTCGACTCCGGAAAGCGAGTCGGTTGGAAGTCATAGAACCGCCACGCAGGATGCGCGACGGAGCTTTGGAACGCCTTACGGTCGGCGGGACAAACCCGCTTGCCAAACGCTTACGACGGCGCACGGTCTGCGAGCAACCCGACCACACGCTGGACGACATCTTCGATTCCCATTCCGCTGGTATCGATCAGCACGGCGTCTTCGGCCGGCCGCAATGGCGCCACCACCCGCTGCGCATCACGGGCATCACGGGCCATGATCTCGCGCAGCAGGTCGTCAAAGATAACCGAAACACCCTTTTCCATCAACTGTTTATGGCGACGGCCCGCACGTTCTTCGGCACTGGCGGTCAGAAACACTTTGTAGGCCGCATCGGGGAAGATCACCGTGCCCATGTCGCGCCCGTCGGCAACCAGGCCGGGGGCGCGCCTGAATGCGCGTTGGCGCTCTTTCAGGGCGCTGCGCACCTCGGGAATGGCGGCAATGGCCGAGGCCAGCGCGCCCGTAGTTTCCAGGCGCAGCTCACTGGTCGCATCTGCGCCATTGACCAGCACGCGCAGCCCTGCCTCGCCCGCATCGTCGAATTCCACCCTGGTGTCGAAGGTGCAACGCACCAGCGCTGCCGGGTCGGAGACATCCAGGTCGGCCCAGCTCGCCGCCACACCCACCGCGCGATACAGTGCACCCGAATCGAGGTAATGCCAGCCCAGCCGGGCGGCCACGATCCGGCTCACGGTGCCCTTACCGGCACCGGAAGGGCCATCGATGGTGAGAACGGGCGACAGGTCGGTCATTCAGGTTTCCGGAAGGTCATCAGCGCGTAGTGTAGCGCCGCTCGCAGCGATCGCGCTGCAACCACTTGAAAGCACGACGAAAAGCCGGTTAGAATCGCCGGCTTAATTCCGGGTGCACCCTCGACCGTGGGCACTCTTCCATCGAATCCAACCGTTTACGCCGAGGTGTGCCATGAAAGTCCTGTCCTCCCTGAAGTCTGCGAAGACCCGTCACCGCGACTGCAAGGTGGTCCGCCGCCGCGGTAAGGTCTTCGTGATCTGCAAGTCGAACCCGCGTTTCAAGGCGCGTCAGCGCTAAGCCTTCGCGGCGCGTGCAAGACCCGAGAAAGCCGCCTCCGGGCGGTTTTTTCTTGGCCGCTGCTTCATCGTGGTTGCATACGGATCTACGCCGGCCTGCCCACGCAGGACATCGCCGTCCCTGGGCCGGGGCGCCCGGGCAATCGCGGCCCGTCAGGTCAGCCGTGTCGCAACAGCGCCTGTCGTCGTTTTTTGCTGTAATCACCATCTGAAATCTTGTCCACTGGGGAGTAGATGACATGCGTAACCGTTTGTTTGTGATGCCGCCGGTCGTACTGACAATCGCGCTGATGGGGATCAGTGCCGTCGCTTCGGCCGATACATTGCTGGTCGACCGCGCACAGCAGAAGCCTGCCGCTGCCCTGCCCTTGCGCGGCGAGAGCATGAGCCAGGTCGAAGGCCGCTACGGCGCGCCACAGGAAAAGCTCGACCCACGTGGCGGCCAGAAGCGCCAGTGGCCGACCATCCATCGCTGGGTGTATCCGGCCTTCACCGTGTACTTCGAAAAGAGCAAGGTGATCGACGTGGTGGCCAACAAGGCCGATGCCAACGAGATTGGGCCCAAGCCGCCGATCCGCTGAGGCGTCGGTGACGGCTCGACCGGAGGTTTCGGCATCCGGTCTTCGCACGCCGGCCGTCACGATTCGCATCGCAAGGTGCACCGGGTCCGTCAGCAGCCGGACATGCGTTGCTGCGATGCTGTTACAAGGCCGGCGCGGCGATCGGCGACTGGATTGCAAGAGCCCGCATCCACGTGCGGGATATCGATGAACGAGCGGGCGATGGCCTGCACACCAAGATGAGTATTTGCCTGGCATGACCGACCGTCTTCGCTTTCCCGCCGAGTGGGAACCCCAATCCGCCGTGTTGCTCGCGTGGCCGCATGCCGGCACCGATTGGGCCGAGCGCCTGGCCGACGTGGAAGAGACCTATATTGCGCTGGTCACGGCGATCTCCCGCTTCGAGCCGGTGGTCATCTGCGTGGCCGACGACGACCTGCAGATCTATGCCGAGGCGCGGCTGCGTTCGGCGCGGGTGGAGATGACGCGCGTGCGCTTCGTGATCGCCGCGTACAACGACACCTGGCTGCGCGATTCGGGCCCGATCACGCTGCGCCAGGAAGCCGGCTTCCGGTTGATGGATTTCCGTTTCACCGGTTGGGGCGGCAAGTTCGAAGCCAGCCTGGACGATCAGTTGGTGAGTTCGCTGGATGCCGCGCAAGTGTTCGTGCCGGCGCAGGTGGAGACCATCGACTTCGCGCTGGAAGGTGGCGCCATCGAGACCGATGGTGCCGGCACCCTGCTGACCACCTGGAAGTGCCTGCATGAGCGGCATCCGCAGCGCACGCGCGAATCGCTCAGCAGCGATCTGGCCACGTGGCTGGCGCAAGAGCGCGTGCTGTGGCTGGATCACGGCTACCTGGAAGGCGACGATACCGACGCGCATATCGACACGCTGGCGCGCTTTGCCGGCCCGGATGCGATCGTTTATCAGGGCTGCGACGTGCCCGGCGATTCGCATTACGTCGAACTGCAGGCGATGGGGGCCGAACTGGCCGCGCTGCGCAGGGCCGACGGGCAGCCATATCGGCTGTTTGTGCTGCCGTGGGCACAGCCCATCCTCGATGAAGGCCGCCGGTTGGCTGCGTCGTATGCCAATTTCCTGATCGTCAACGGCGCAGTGCTGATGCCGGCCTATGGCGATGCGGCCGATGCAACCGCGCAGGCGGTGCTGGCGCAGGCATTCCCGCAGCACGAGATCGTGCCGGTGCCGTGCCGTGCGCTGATCTGGCAGAACGGCAGCCTGCATTGCCTGACCATGCAATTGCCGGCCGGCCTGCTCGCGGCCTAAGCGCAGTTGCGAACCTCGCCTGCGTCGCGGCCGCACAGACCGCACGCGGCTTCCTGTTCCGGCCGGCAGGCCGGTGTTACGCCATGGCGCGCTACCTTAGTGCGCCACTAACGTTGGATGCTGCCATGACCCGTCATCTCCTTCCCGTCGCGCTGATCCAGGAGCGCAACCACGGCGACGCCGAGGCCAACCTGGCCGTCATCGCATCGCGCGTGGCCGAAGCCGCCGCGCAGGGCGCCAAGCTGGTGCTGTTGCAGGAACTGCACAACGGTGCGTATTTTTGCCAGCACGAGTCGGTGGACGAGTTCAACCTGGCCGAGCCGATTCCCGGCCCCAGCACCGAGCGCTTGAGCGCGCTGGCCAAGCAGCACGGCGTGGTGCTGGTCGCCTCGCTGTTCGAGCGTCGCGCGGCCGGCCTGTATCACAACACCGCGGTGGTGTTCGAAACGGACGGCCGGCTGCTCGGCAAGTACCGCAAGATGCACATCCCCGACGATCCGGGCTTCTACGAGAAGTTCTATTTCACTCCGGGCGATCTGGGCTTCACGCCGATCGATACCTCGGTGGGCCGCCTGGGCGTGCTGGTGTGCTGGGACCAGTGGTATCCGGAAGCGGCGCGCCTGATGGCGCTGGCCGGTGCGGAACTGCTGCTCTACCCCACGGCGATTGGCTGGGATCCGGACGACCAGCAGGCCGAGCAGGAGCGCCAGCGCGATGCCTGGATCCTCAGCCATCGCGGCCATGCGGTCGCCAACGGCGTGCCGGTGCTGTCGTGCAACCGGGTCGGCCATGAGCCCTCGCCGCTGGGCGCCTCGGGCATCCAGTTCTGGGGCAACAGCCATGTGCTGGGGCCGCAGGGCGAGTTCATTGCCGAAGCCGGCCAGGATCCGACCGTGCTGATCTGCGATGTCGACCTGCAACGCAGCGAACATGTGCGCCGCATCTGGCCGTTTTTGCGCGACCGTCGCATCGATGCGTACGGCGATCTGCTCAAGCGCTACATCGACTGACGCATGCCATTGGAGCTGCGTGCAGTCCGCGATGCGGACATCCCGGCGATCACTGCGATTTATGCGGAGCAGATCGCCGGGGTCAATACCTACGAATACAACGCGCCATCGCTCGATGAAATGCGCGCGCGGGTAAGCGCGATCGTGGAGGCAGGCTACCCCTATCTGGTGGCAGAGCTCGATGGCGTGGTCGCGGGCTACGCCTATGCCGGCGCATTTCGCGCGCGCGCCGGATATCGCTGGACGGTGGAGAACTCGATCTACCTGGCCAGCGCGACGCAGGGCCGCGGCATCGGCAAAGCCCTGCTGGGCGAGCTGATCGCGGTGTGCGAGCAGCGCGGCTTCCGCCAGATGATCGCGGTGATTGGCGATGCCGGCAATCTGGCATCGCGACACTTGCATGAACGTTTTGGATTTCGCACGGTCGGAGTCTTCAACGGAATTGGCCGCAAACACGGTCGCTGGCTGGACGGCGTGCAGATGCAACGCGCGCTCGGCTCCGGCGACACCGCCCCTCCTTCTGATGAAAAGCCCCATGACTGAGCAGCCCCCCCACGTTCTGGACGATGCGCTGTCCGGCCAGCCGCATCGCATCGTCGAACGCGACGGCGTGCGCTATACCTTGCTCGGCACCGCGCACGTGTCGCTGGCGAGCGTTGCCGCCGTGCAACGGGCGATCGGCAGCGGGCGTTACGACGCGGTAGCGGTGGAACTGGACGCGCAGCGCCTGCAGGCGCTCAGCGATCCCGACGCCCTCGCCCGCCTGGATCTGGTGCAGGTGATCCGCAAGGGCCGTGTGGCCTTGTTCGCCGCGAATCTGGCGCTTGCCGCGTACCAGCGCCGCCTGGCCAAACAACTGGGCATCGAACCGGGCGCGGAATTGAAGGAGGCGGTGAACCTGGCACGCGCGCAGGGCTTGCCGGTGCATCTGATCGATCGCGAGGTTGGCCTGACCTTCAAACGTGCGTCCGGGCGGCTGGGGTTTTTCGGCAAGATGAAACTGGCCGGGGGATTGCTCGGCGGCCTGTTCGCTGCCGATGAGGTGGGCGAGGAGGAAATCGAAAAGCTCAAGCAAGGCGACATGCTCGAGGCAAGCTTCGGCGACTTCGCCAGCGAAAGTCCGGAGCTGTACGAGACGGTGATTGCCGAGCGCGACCAATACATGGCCACGCGTCTGCGCGAAGAAGTCGGCGCAGAGCAGCGCGAGATCTTGGCGGTGGTTGGCGCTGGACATCTGGCCGGACTTGCGCGCCATCTGGAACAGGACACCGCCGCGCCCGGCCCGCTGCGCGAATCGCTGGAATACGTGCAGCAGCGCAAGCGTATTCCGTGGATCACGCTGGGCATCCTGGCGGTCATCATCACCGGCATCGGCATCGGGTTCTGGCGTGGCGGCCTGAGCATGGGCGCGGACCTGTTGATGCAGTGGGCCATGTATACCGGCGGCATGGCCGCGCTCGGCTGCTTGCTGGCCGGTAGCCACCCGTTGAGCATTCTCACCGCCGCGGTCGTCGCGCCGTTCAAGCCATTTCGCCTGAGCGTGCCGACCGGTGCATTCGCCGCGTTGGTCGAAGTGCATATGCGAAAGCCGGCCTACGGCGACTTTCTGTCATTGCGCGACGACGCGCAGACGCTGCGCGGCTGGTACCGCAACCGCGTCTCGCGGGTGGTGCTGACATTTCTGCTGACCAATTTCGGCAGCATGGCCGGTGTGTGGCTGGCCGGGGTGCAAATCTTCAATCGTCTGCACGGGTGAGTACTGCGGCACTGAAGCCGCCAGCTCCAGACCGTTCGTCGGAGTGCACCCGGGCCAATAGGCCTTACGGTAAATCCCATCGCGCCCGGGTGCGCTCCTACGGCATACGGGGGGGGTGGTGGATGCTCCGGCGCTGGCTGCAGGCGTACCCGGAGCCATGTAGAAACGCCCTGGGCGCGATGAGGCCTTCCCGGTAAATTACTGTCGCGCGCGGGTGCGCTCCTACGGCATCCGGTTGCTTGCCGGATGCTCCGGCGCAAGCTGCAGGCGTACCCACACACCATAGTGATCCGATGCCCAGCGGCCTTCGGCATAAGGCGCCTCGAACAGGATGCGGGCTTCGCGGGCCAGCAGGCGGTTCTGCTGGAAAAACACATGGTCGATGCGTGCAGGCCTGTCGAAGATGTGCATGTTCAAGGTGCTGACCGTGGCGTCGCTATTGCGATGCACGCTGCCGTAGCTGTCGCCGTAGCCCTTGCGTAGCGCTTGCAGATCGAGCGTGTCGGCGGCGGTATTGAAATCGCCGGCGATCACCACCGGCGCCTGCGCGCTGTTGGAGGCGATGAAGTCCAGCAGATCGGCCACCTGGCGCGTGCGTATGCCGGCACCGCGTGCGTCGGCGCGTTCGTTGAGATGGGTGACATAGACGTTGACCGGCTGGCCATCGACATCCACCTGCAGATGCGCGGCGACACGGTAATCGTCCAGCGGCTGCAGCAGGCGCTGGTGGGTGGCCAGCACTTTGCGGCGACTCAGCAACGCATTGCCGTAGCGTTTGGGTGCACCGACCGGATCGACCGAGGCGAAGGTGTAGTCGTAACCGAGCTTGCGCGCGAGCCAGGCGGCCTGGTTTTCCACGCTGCCGCGGCGCTCGATCACTTCCTGCAACGCAATCACGTCCGGCGCCAGTCGCTTGAGTTCCCTGGCGATATAAGCGCGTCGTGCCGGCCAGTCTTCGCGATCGTGGTGCAGGTTGAGCGTGACCAGGGTCATTTCGCGCGACGCTGTGGCGGATGACTGCACGGCGTTCGCTACTTGCTCACGATTGCCGCGCTGCACGGAGGGAACGCCCTGCCCGGCCTGCACGCCAGTGGAGAACAGCAGCAGTGCAACCAACATGAGCAGCCCTTCGGAACCTCGCCGTGCTGGCGCTGCCCGGGACGGCCGCCACGCCTGCCTCATTGCGTGGCGCGCTCGGCCCGCCGCACCGCGCTGGGCACATCGATTTGCACGTTGGCCGGCAGTTGCTGGATGCGCAGCTCGCCGTTTTGCCATTCAGCCGATTCGCCGTTGATCGTGGCCTTGCCCGGGGTGCCCTGATACGGCCACGGCAGCACCACACCGCCCGGCGGCAGGATCAGCCCGGGCTGCAGCTGCAGCACCAATTGCTTGTCGGTGCGTTGCAAGGTGTAGTTGAGGCGCCCGTACGGTGTACGCAGTTCGGCGATACCGATTCCCTTGCCTTCGAACCAGCGCGTCGGCGTGCCGGCCGCGATGACCAGGCTGGCATCGGATTCGCGGCCGTAGGCGAACATGTCCAGCACCGAGCGTACGAAGTCCGAGGCGACCCAGGCATGCGGCAGGTCGCCGACGAAGAACGGCGTGCGTGGCGTGCGCGAGACCACTTCGGCCCACTGGTTCCAGGGTTGTGGAGCGCGGTCCTTGAAGAAGAACGCGGTCGCGTCCCAGGCGCGGTCGCGCCAGCCCAGGCGCACGAATGCGGCCACGTTGCGCCACTCGTAGGGCGTGTAGTCCTTCCATTCGCGCTTGCCGTCGCGACGGCCGGAGAATTCCTTCCAGTAACGCTCGAAGGTCTTGGTCAGCAGATCCTGCGGCAGGCGTTGCTGCTCGCCGCCTGGCGTCAACGCAATGGTGGTCGAGGTCGCATCGAAGTCGCCCAGCTCCGCCGAGCCCGGCAGGAAATCCAGGTTGTGCTGACGCACGGCCGCGCCCAGCGATGCCACCAGATCGCCACTGAATTCATCGCGTGCGGCGCTGAAGCGTGCCGCTTCCTCTGGCTTGTCCAGCGCCCCGGCCAGCATCGCCGCGTCCTTGTAACCGCGCAGTGCCCAGAAATTATCCCAGTACGAATGCACCGGCTTGGCCGAATAGCCTTCGTGGCTGATCGACACCGGCATCATTCCGTAGAAAGCCGGGTTGCGCATGAAGTTTTCTTCGGTACGCTCGCTGGCGCGCAGCCTTTCCATGTAGTCGTAGGCGCCGGTGACATGCGGCCACATCTTTTCCAGGAAGGCCTTGTCGCCGGTATAGCGGTAGTACTCGGCGATGTTGTAGATCAGCTCGCCGTGGCTGTCGTTCTCCGGCACCGGGTCGCTGCCGCGGTCGTCCACGCAGCACGGCACCATGCCATCGGCAAACTGGTATGGCGCGAACCAATCCACGTAGTCGCGCACCACGTCTTCGCGACCCAGCCGCAACAGTCCTTCGGAAATCATTGCGCCGTCGCGGATCCAGCTGCGCGAATACGAGCGTGTGCCCGGCTGCAGGCGTGGACCGATGCGTGAGATCAGCATATGCGCCAGCGCGGTGCGCAAGGTATCGACCACCGGCTTGCCTTCGGCCGGCACGCTGATGCGCACCCGATCGAGCTTGCTGCGCCATTGCTGCGCCACCTGCTGCTGCGCCTTGTCGGCATCGAAGCCAGCCGGCAGCTGCGCGGCGCCGGTTTGCGGAATGACCAGGGCCACTTCGCGGCGTTGGCCGGGCTCCAGCTTCCAGCGATACAGCAGTACACCCGATGCCAGGCCAGTTTCGTCCTTGACCTGGGTCACCGTCGGCGGCGTGGCCGCGGTGAGATGGCTGACGTCCATGCCGCTGTCGAAGGCGCTTGCAAAGCCGGCATCCGGCCGCTGTGCAGCGAACACCCGCGGCTTGCCGTTGACGCTGACCTGGCCACCATCCACTGCGAGTTGGTCGATGCGGCTGACGCCACCCAAGGTGTTGAGAAACTGCGCCGGCGGGTTGACCTGGAATGGCCGGACTGCCAGCGCCAGGGTGAACTCGCGCGCATCCTTGCCGGTGTTGTGCAGTTGGTAACGCGCGACCAGTTGCGCCTGATCGGGGGTGCCCTGCACGAAGGCGGTGACGCGCAGATTCATCAGGTCGTGGTGCCAATCCACGCTGGGAATCGGCAGGTAATCGTCCTGCAGGCTTTGCTCGCTGCTGACATCGGACCAGTGCAGCACCTTGCCGCCGGTAACCACGAACGGCTCGATGCTGAAACCGCCCTTGCCCACTTCCACCGCACCGTCCTCGCCGATCAGACCCTGTTCGGTGCCGCCATCCAGGCCCAGGATGGTCCAGTACGGCTGCTCGCCGGAGAAGCCGCGCGGATAGCTGCCGCGCGGCAGTTGCGCGGCCAGCGACTTGATGAAGTCATTGGGCGTTGCGGCGAATGCCAGCGGCTGCAGCTGCACTTCCTTGATGCCATAGCGCCAGTTGGGGCCGTCCTTGAGATCGAAACGCAGGTAGCGCGCTTCGGTATCGGGAAGCGCCAACCAATCGGTGCCGCCCGCGCCGGCAGTGACCGTGCGCAGGTCGCGCCAGCTCCGTCCGTCGCTGGAGGAGCGCACCACGTATTGCGAGGCCTGCAGACCCGGCACCCACTGCACCACGGCGCCGCCGAATTCGCGCACCTTGCCCAGATCCAGCGTGACCGTCTGTTGCTTGACCGCGCCGCTGAGCCAGAACGTGTCCGGCTTGCCATCGGCCAGGCGCTGTTCCAACGCAGGCGCGGTGTCGGTGATGGCCTTGGCCTGCAACGGCGAGGTGTCTTCGGGCGGCAGCGGCGTGAGCGTGAGCCGGTCGAAGCACACCGTGCCCTTGCCGCCGACCTTGTTGTAGATGGTGAACTCCACATCGGCGCTGCTGCGCAGTTGCTTGTCCTGACCTGGGCCCCAGGCCTTCTCGATGTTGCGCTTGCGGTAGTTGAACGTTGTCCAGTTCTTCGGGAAGTTGAAGCCCGGCCGGTTGACCCACCACACATTGTCGCCGCTTGCGTCGATCAGCTTGAGCTGCAGGTCGTTGGACGGCGACTCGCCGCGCACCGCGAACGACATCCGGTAATTGTCCGGATAGGTGATCGGCAAATTGCGACGGATGCCGACATAGCCGGACACGCCGTTGAAGTTGTAGTCCAGGCACAGCGCATGCCCGCCCGAGGGCGTGGCCACCGGGCGCAGCGAACCGCTAACCTGGTTGGACACCACCAGGCGCCAGGCACCGATGTCGTTGAAGCCGTCGAGCACGCGCTCCTGCGCCTGCGCCGCGCCCGCAGACGTGACGAAAGCGGCCATGGCACACAGTCGCAGGAACACTGGTTTCACCCCTTCACACTCCCCAGCAGAAGACCTTGGATGTAGTAACGCTGCAGCGCCAGGAACAATAGCAGCACCGGAATCACCGTCACCACTGCGCCAGCCATCATCAATTCCACATCCATGATGTGCTCGCGCGACAGCGCCGCCAGCGCCACCGGCAAGGTGTACTGCTCCTGGTCGGTCAGCACGATCAACGGCCACATGAAGTCGTTCCACGAACCCATGAAGGTGAAGATGGTCAAGGTGACTAGCACCGGCTTGAGCATCGGCAACACGATCTGGAAGAAGATGCGCATCTCGCTGGCACCGTCGATGCGCGCGGCCTCGATCAATTCATCCGGAATGCTGCGCGCGTACTGACGCACCAGGAAGATGCCGAACACCGTGGCCAGCGCCGGCACCACCACCCCGCCGATGTTGTTGACCAGGTGCAACTGCTTCATCAGCAGGAACAGCGGCAGCATCGCCACCTGCGCCGGGATCACCAGCGCGGCCATCAGGATCTTGAAGATGCGCTCGCGGCCGACGAACTGCAGCTTGGCGAACGCATAACCGGCCATGGTGTTGACCAGTAGCGAGCCGAGCGTGATCAGCCCGGACACCAGCAAGCTGTTGGCGAAGTTGCGCGCCATGCCGGTGCGCGCGAACAGCTCGTGGTAGTTGGCGGTGGTGAACGCCGACGGCAGCATCGGTGGCGGAAACCGGCTGGCCTCGCCGGTGGGCATGAACGACACCGACAGCATCCATAGCAGCGGTGCCAGGCTGATCACCGCCAGCGCCAGCAGGCCGCCGTTGATCAGCACGGCATTCCAGCGCGACTCGCCGACATCACGACTCATATCAGGTCCTTCTTGCGGCCAAAGCGCAGCATCACGGTGGTCACCGCCAGAATGATGAGGAACAACAGGAACGCCACCGCCGACGCGCGGCCGAGGTTCCACCACTTGAAGCCTTCTTCGAACATGAAATACAGCACACTGACGGTGCTTTGCAGCGGGTCGCCGCGGGTCATCACGTAGGGTTCGGCGAACAGCTGGAAGTAGCCGGAAATGGTGATCACGCCCACGACCATCAGCACCGGGCCGAGCATCGGCAAGGTGATGTGCAGGAACTGCTTCCAGCGCGAAGCGCCATCGATGCGCGCGGCCTCGTACAAGTCCTGCGGGATCGCCTGCAGCCCGGCCAGGAAGATCACCATGTTGTAGCCGAAGTTCTTCCACACCGCGAACAGCATGATGGTGGGCATCGCCCAGCGCGGGTCGCCCAGCCAGTCGATCGGGGCGATGCCCAGATGGCTCAGGCCGAAGTTCACCAGGCCGTACTTGATATGGAACAGGTAGCGCCAGATTACCGCCACCGCTACCAGCGTGGTCACCACTGGCGCGAACAAGGCGGTGCGGAACAGCGCCTTGAAGCGCGAGGCCTTGGCGTTGAGCAGCAGGGCCGCGCCCAGCGACACACCGATCGACATCGGCACGCCCAGCAGCACGAAGTAGGTGGTGTTCCACAACGACTTCCAGAACAGCGGCGTCTGCAGCAGGTCGATGTAGTTGCCCAGGCCGACGAAGCGCAGATGGCTGCTGTCGGCCAGTGCGTACAGGTCGAAGTCGGTCACACTGAGCACCAGCGCGGCGAACACCGGCACGCCGAAGAACATGCCCAGCACCATGATCGACGGCGCGGCAAAGACCCAGCCGGCGACGGAATTGCGCTTCATCATCGTGCGGCTCCCTGATCCGCTGCGGCAGCTGGCGCGGTGGTGCCTGCTGCCGCTGGCTTCACTGCCGGCGGAGCGGTGTCACCGGCCGGGCCGACATGCCCGCCCTCCTGCTCGAAGATCCAGCGGCGCTTGGCCAAGATTTCGTCCACGCGTTGATCCAGTTCCTGCACGGCGGCTTCGTGCGATTGCCCGCCGCGCACCACACGCTCGGTGACCAGACGCATTTCCTGCACGATGCGCTCCCACTCCAGCACCTTGGGCGTGGCCTTGACCCGCTCCAGCTGATCGCCGAAGGCATGCGCCAGTTCGTCGTTGGCCAGCGAAGGCAGCTTCCAGGTACTGCGACGCGGCGGCAGGTCGCCGATGATGGCGTGGAAACGCGCCTGCACCTGCGGCTGCGACAGGTATTCGATCAGCTTCCAGCTGGCGTCCTTGTGTTGCGAGGACTTGAAGATCACCAGGCTGGAACCGCCGGCGATGCCGGCACCCAAGCCAGTGGGGCCCGGCAACGGCGCGGTGCCCCACTTGCCTTCCATGCCCGGCGGCTGGCGCAGCTTGAACTCGCGCACGTTCCACGGCCCGGACAGATAGAACGCGTAATAGCCGTTGAAGAATTCGTACCAGACATTGGAGACCTGGGTCTCTGAGACCTTGGGCGCCCAGCCCTGCTGATACATGTTGTCGTAGAAACCCAGCGCCTTGCGGAAACCGGCGCCACGGAAGTTGCCGTAGTTGTCGTGGTCGCGCAGCAGGCGGTCGTCCTGCTGCAGCGCGAACGACAATTGCTGCTCGAATTCGTTGAGCGGCATCAGGATGGCATAGCGGTCGGGGCCGACCTTGCGCTTGATCGCGGCCATCACCTGTTCCATCTCGGCCCAGGTCTTGGGCATTTCGCTATAGCCGGCCTCGCGCAGCAGGTCCTTGCGATAGAACAGCAGCCGCGTGTCCACGTACCACGGCACGCCGTACAGCGTGCCATCGACCAGATTGGTGTCCCACACGCCGGGGAAATAATCGGCCGGGTCGACAACGCTGGAGCGCGCCACGTACGGCTGCATCGGCTCCAACGTGTCCAGCAGCGCGAACTCCGGCAGCCAGGTGTTGCCGAGCTGGCACACATCCGGCAGGCCATCGGCGGCAAAGGCGGTCAGCAGTTTTTCGTGTGCCGCCGTCATCGGGATGTTCTGCACATCCACGTGGATGGTGGGGTTCTGCTTTTCGAAATCAGCCACCAGCTCGGCGACCACTTCGGCCTCCTTGCCCATCGCCCAGAAGCGCACCGTGGTCTTGCCCGGATCGGAGCGTTCGCATCCCGTCGCACCTGCACACAGGGCGACGGCCAACATCAACAGTTTCAAAAGGCGCACGGATTACTCGGGTTTCTGGCGTTGCGAGGGGTCTTGCTGGGCCTGGGCGGCGGCGGCACGCGATTCGGCCATGCCCAGCGCGCGCGCGGCGGCCTTCTGCTCGTCCTTCTGCGGCGCCGGCTGCGGCTCGCCCTCCGGAGTGAGCCAGCCGCCGGTGAAGCCGGCGCGTTCCAGACCGGCACGGATGTAGGGGTTCTTCTTCATCACGTTCCAGACGAATTCGTTCTGGTAGTTGGCGATCATCGTCAGGATCGGGCCCTGGTCGATGGCGATGTAGTCGCTGGCCACCCAGCCACGGTCCGGCACCATGCGCCCGGTCTTGATCGGGATGTCGTAGTTGAAACTGGGGTTGAACGAATCCAGGAACCCGTAGCTCGAATACAGGAAGTCGCCATAGCGCTTGTGCATCTCTTGGGTGGCAGGAATCACCACTTCCGGGGCGAACACGATCGAGGAGATCGCCGCAGTCGGGGCGATGGTGCCGTCGTCGAAATTCTCGCGCAGACCGGCGCCGCGCGAAGAGTAATGGCGGAACTGGCGCTGCTCGCCGCGGTATTCCTGGCTGGTGTTCTGCGGACCGTCGCTGGCGGTCAGGCCCCAGACGTTTTCGCCGTAGTCCTTCCACTTCATCGGGTTGTCGATGGCGTAGTCGCGCTGCGCCAACGTGGCGCGGCGGCTGTTGAGGAAGTAGTCGATGCCGCGTTCGCGCATGTACTGGTCCTGGATATCGCGGAAGTCGATCCAGACATGGCTGTATTGGTGGCCGAACAGCGGGCCGAACGACAGGTATTCCTGGCCCTGATACACGCCCCAGTCGTTGTTGTAGGTGCGGGTCCAGCTGGTCCAGGCGTCCGGGTCGACGCCATGCGTTGGCGAGCCCAGCGCGAGGATGTACAGCATCATCGCCTCGTTGTAGCCCATCCAGTCGTGGTTGATGAAGCCGCTCTCGGGGAACCAGCCCATCGAGATCAGCGGCGCGCGCTGTTGCAACCAGCGCCAGTCCACGCGCTTGTACAGCGTGTCGGCGATCTGGCGGATCTCCTTTTCGCGCGGGTCGTCGCCGTCGTAGTACGACTGGGTGAACAACACGCCCATCATCAGCAGTGCGGTGTCCACGCTCGACAGTTCAACCCAGCTGTCATAGCGGTTGCCCTGCTGCATGTCCAGAAAATGGTAGTAGAAGCCCTTGTAGCCGGCCCGGCCGGTCTTCTGCGGACCCATCGGCGCGTCGCGGAAGAATTTCAGCGTGGTCAGGGTGCGGTCGATTGCCTGATTGCGACTGACCCACCCGTTCTCGATGCCGATCGGATAGGCGGTCAACGCGAATCCGACCGACGCAATGCTGGCAAACGGGCGCGACGGAAACCGATCCGGCGACAGGCCGTTGACCTCGTTGGTGGTGTCCCAGAAGAACTGGAATGTGCGGCGTTCGATGTCCGAAAACAGCGGCGGCAGCGGCGGCTTGACCGGTTTGGGCGGCAGTTGCGCCTCAACCAGGATGACTTTGACCGGTGCCTTCTTTTCGGCCACCTTGGGTTCCTCGGCTTGCTTGCACGACGCCAAGACCAGCGCGCCCAGCAAGAGTGGAATCGTCAACCATCGCGACGTGTTGCCCCTGTCCATCCGCCCCCCACGTGTGTAATCGATTACATCTGACACGCCAACCTACCCTATCCAGGCGCCGAGTTCGACCGCCCTGGCGTTGCGGCCAGGGCGGTCGAGCACCTCACCAGTTCAGGCCGAAGGCCAGACGGAAGGTACGCATCGGCGACGCCAGCACACCGGTCGGTGTGCCGTAAGCCGTGTTCAAGTCCTGCAATGTTCCGGTATCGCCGTTGAAGGTGGCGTAATTAACCCAGTTGAACACGTTGAGGATATCCGCACGCACATTGAATTTGACACCACCGCCGGTGTCCCACTCTTTATTGGCGGCAATGCTGAATTCCTTGTAGCCCAGCGTGCCATCCGGCTTGAACTGGATGATCTCGCACTGGTCGTTGCCGGCCAGGCAATTCTGTCCATAGCGCGCGGTCTGGCTGGCCAGCGACAGCTTGCCGGACAGCTTGACCTCATACGGCAGCTCGTAGATGCCGGTGACCACCAGGCGGTTCTTCGGGATGCCGCCGGCCTCGCGCCAGCCATAGTCCTGGATGCGTTCGCGGTCCAGCGCATAGTGCTCGCCGAACTGCCGGTTCTCCTTCGCATCGGAATAGGTGTAGGCCACGGTCAAGCCCCAGCCGGACTCTTCGTCGAAGGGCTTTTCCACCTGCAAGGCCAGCTGGTTGTTGCGGGTTTCCACGCCATTGGTGCCCAGCACGATGGCGCTATAGCCATTCGGGCCGTCGGTCGGCACGCCGGAGGTGGTGCCCGGCTGGAAGAACGAACCGTCCGGCAGGCGGTTGCCGCGCACGAAGGCGAAACCGTCATGGCTTTCGATGCGGCTCAGGGTGACATCGGTGAACCAGTCCTGGCCCCACAACGGCACCATGTTGCGCATGCCGATGCTGAATTGATCGGAGTACGGGGTCTTGAGGTTGTTGTCGATCAGGTAGACCTCACGTCCGCCACCGCCGGTGCTGTTGGCCGTGAGTGTGTTCAAGCCATCCTGACTGTTGTACGCCGGATTCCAGGCCGTGCACGGGTCGCCCAGGCAAGCGGGGTTGTTGGCGCTGGTGAAGTAGTAGCTATACGACTTGAAAGAGTTGTTGAGCTGCTCCAGTGCCAGGTAATCGAAGATGTTGCGGTCATAGGCACGACCGGCGCCGCCATAGATCACGTGGGCCTGATCGCCGAACAGGTCGTAGGAGGCGCCCAGACGCGGCTGCCAGGCATTCTTGAACGCCTTGCGGTTGTTGCCGGTGCTGATGAAGTCGTTGATGTTGTAGTTGGCGTTGCGCAGGTTCGGCCAGTTCTGCAGCGCGCTGGCGACATCCGAGGGGGTCACGAAATCCAGGAATGCCGGGGTTTGCTCGTAGTCGTAGCGCACGCCCAGGTTCAAGGTCCAGTGCTCGTTGACCTCCCAGTCGTCCTGCAGGTAGATGCCGTACTGCTTGTTCTTGGACACCACCGAACCGCCACCTTCCACCAGCGGCGCACCGAAGCGCACGCGGTACGGTGTTTGCACGTCGGTGAGGATGTTGTAGTAGTACTGCGGGTTGGCCGGATTGAACTGGGTCGAATCCAGGTCGATGCTCTTGAACTTCACGCCCATCTTGACGGTGTGCGCGCCGTGCCATTCCAGGCTGTTCAAGGTCAGGTCGTCCTGGAAGGTCCAGCCCTTCTGCCCCTTGCGCTGGAAGCTGCTGCCGGCGCCCGCCGCCAGGATGTCGGTCTCGTTGCCGCGCACCGGCGCGTAGCTGAGGATGTAGCCATTGCCGTTGTTGATCGGCGCCTGGTTCCAGAACGCGCTTTCGTAGCTCAGGTTGGCTTCGTTGAGGAAGTTGGCCCCGCTGTACTGCCAGCGCAGGTTGGCGCGCTTTTCTTCCTGGCCGTTGATGCTGCCGTGCTCGTAGGTCGAGGTGCGGCCGACGTCGTTGAGCTCGTCTTCCTTGCGGTACTTGCCGGTCAGCTCGAACAGGTTGTTTTCGCCGATGGTCCAGTCGATCTTGCCGAAGTACAGGTCTTCCTTGAACGGCGTGCTGGAGGTCACCACCAGCGGCTGCAGCTGGGCCGGCAACTGGTCGACGCGGTCCGAATAGATCGAGCCGGGGATCACCACGTTCGGGGTGGTGTATTCCTTGGCTTCATAGGCGATGAAGAAGTGCGCCTTGTCCTTGAGGATCGGGCCGCTGAAGGTGGCGCCGTACTGGGTTTCTTCGAAGTCGTCGCGCACGCCGGCCTTCTTCTCCAGCGGGCTTTCCTCGCGCCAGCTGTCGTTGCTGGTGTCCCAGAAGAAGCTGCCGTGGAAATCGTTGGTGCCGGACTTGGACGAGGCCACGATGGCCGCGCCGCTGACCTGGTCGAACTCGGCCTTGTAATTGGAGGTGATGACCTTGTATTCGCCGATCGCCGACTGCGGGAACGGGTTGCCGCGGCTGGAATCCTGGCCGCTCACGCCGCCGGTGAGCACGTAGTTCTTCTGGCTCACACCGTCGATGTAGACATTGGTGCCTTCGGCCGAGGTGGCGCCGGTGCGCACCTTGGTGGTGCCGTTGGCATCGCGGGTGAACTGCACGTTGGGCACGGTGTCGGCCAGCTCCAGGAAGTTGCGCGTGGCGCGCGGCAGGTTCTGGATCTGCACGTTGGAAATGTAGGTGGCGTTCTCGGAGGTGCGCGTCTCCACCAGCACCGGCGGCGCCTTCACCTGCACCGCATCCAGCGTGGTGGCGTTACCACCGGCGGCCGTGGCCGGTTCGCCACCGACGCCCAGGTTCAAGGTCGCGGTCTGGCCGACCTGCACGGTGACGTTCTGCGAGCTGGTCTGGCCATTGGCGGTGACATCGATGCGGTACGAACCCGGCGGCAGGCCGCCCACCGAATAGCCGCCATTGCTGACCTGCACGGTGCGGGTCAGGCCGGTGGCCAGATTGGTGGCGGTGACCTGCGCCTGGGCGGCAGGTGCGGCATCGACGGTGACCTGCCCGCGGATGGTCGCAGCGGTGCTCTGTGCGAAGGCCGGAGCGGCGCCGAGCAGCAGGCAGCTGGCAAGCGCGCAGCTGAGCAGCTTGCGCGCCGGACGGGCGGAATGGGGGTGGTGGTGGCGCATGGTCGTCCCTCCAGGGATCGGTACAGATTGTTGTTGTGGCAGTGCAGTGGTGCAGGAACAGCCGCTGCGGGTACAGCGGGAGCGGACAGGACGTCCGCGAAAAGGTCGGCCCGGAAACGCGTGGCCGGAAAGGTCAGTGAGCCGATTGGCCGGCACCGCAGGAGGCACGGATCACCAGCTCGGGCGTCAGCAACTGGCGGATGCCGTCATCGCGGTCAGGCGTTTCGACCAGGCGCATCAGCCGGGTCATCGCCTGCTCGCCCAGCCGGGCGATGCTCACCCGCATGGTGGTCAGCGCGGGATGGACAAAGCGGGCCAGCGGAATGTCGTCAAAACCCGCCAGCGCCACGTCGCCAGGCACCGACACATCGGCCTGGGCAAACGCGTACAGGCAGCCCAGCGCGGTCATGTCGTTGGCGGCGAACACCGCATCCGGCAACGCGCCGGCCGCCAGCATCGCCAGCCCGGCGCGGTGGCCGGAGGCTTCGTCGAAGTCGCCCGGGTATTCCACGCCCTGCGCCTGCGCACCGAACGCAGCAAGCGCATCGCGGAAGCCGCGCAGGCGTTCGCGCGCATCGAAGTTCAGCGCCGGGCCACCGATGAAGGCGATGCGGCGGTGCCCGGCCCGCAACAGGTGCTCGGTCATGGCCATGGCACCGGCATGGTCGTCGATGCTCAGCACCGGATAGTCGGCACCGGGCAGGTGCGCATTGATCAACACCGTCGGCAGCGACTGCGGCAGGTTGTCGGTGAGGAACCCCGGCTGCTCGGCGTAGGGCGAAAGCACCAGCAGGCCATCGACGCGCCCGCGCATCGAGCGCAGCGCCCTGCCCTGGGCTTCCGGGTCGCCGTGGTAGCTGGACACCAGCAGGTGCTGGCCGGCCGCACGCGCCGCGCCGTCGATGCCGCGAATCAATTCGGAAAAGAACTCGCCATACAAGTCCGGCAGCACCACGCCCAGGGTCTGCGAGCGCCGGCTGCTCAGGCTGCGCGCGGCCGCATGCGGGCTGTAGCGCAGCCGCTCAGCCACCTCCAGCACCTGCTGGCGCACCGGTCCGGCAACGTTGTCGTGCCCGTTGAGCGCACGCGACACCGTTGCGACGGAGACCTGCGCTTCCCGAGCGACATCTTTGATGGTGACCGCACCCTTGGCCATTCGTGTCGCCCTCCGCGACCGACTTCCCAAAACTGGCGCGGACTGTAAGCGTTTTCATACAGAGGCGTAAACCCCTATCTTCACATGCGTGAAAACGCTTACAGATCAATCAGCTGCGGGTGAGGAGCACGTGAAGCAACGTGCTGCGTCGCAACAAATATGCACCAATGCGTCCACATGCGAAGCAGGATGCAGGTCACGATTTGCTGGTCAATCCAGTCTTGCCAGGACCGCACGGACCGGCGCCTGCACCGGCACTCCCGCGGCCTTGCCGGCTGCACCCTGACGCTCGCTGCCGAGAAGGCAATCACCGCTGAGCCCGGCAGTTCTGATCACAGCAGACGGCCCGGTACGACCGCCGGGGTTCCCCGCGACGTTCAGCCAACCTCGCCCGGCGCGAAGGCCTCGATCGACAAGGCATGAATATCGGTCTGCATCATCTCGCCCACCGCGGCGTACACCGCGCGATGCCGTGCCAGTGGCGGCTTGCCTACGAATGCGGCGCTGACCACGCGCACATTGAAGTGCCCGCGCCCGTCGCGCGCACCGGCATGGCCGGCATGCCGCGCGCTGTCGTCGACGACGTCCAGTTCGGTGGGCGCCAGTGCCGCCTGCAACGCTGCGCGGATCTGCTCGACCCGGCTCATGGCAATACCCGGCGGAATGGGCGGACCTCGGTGCGCGTGTACACGCCCGCTTCCACATAGGGGTCGGCATCGGCCCAGGCGCGCGCATCCTCCAGGGCGTCGAACTCGGCAATCACGACGCTGCCGGTGAAACCGGCCGGACCTGGATCTTCGGCGTCGATGGCCGGACACGGGCCCGCCACCAGCAACCGCCCAGCAGCCGCAAGCGCCTGAAGACGCGCCAGATGCGCCGGCCGCGCCTGCTGCCGTGCCGCCACTGCGTCGGCCCGGTCATATCCCTCGATTACGTACCACACACGCCACCTCGCCCAAGACTGGAAGATCACCGCACCGATTCTAGCCGCGTCGGCGCTGGACACCGCCCCCGCGCACGCATTACGCTTGGCACCACTGCACACGCAACCGGACGCAGCGGCCCGTCGGCCCAGGCGCAGCGCTCTTCCCGACGACCGATTCGCTGCCCACCGCCGGTCCGCGTAGACGACCTCCTCGCTGTTCCGTCGCCGCATGCCACGCGGCGGACGTTGTATGTGGATTTGTGGGATCGTGCCGGCACAGGCACGACATTGATCGCAATAACTCAAGGCAAAGCCCTGCAGGCGCGGCTTAAGACCGCCGCCGGCGACCGCAAGACCGATGTCGACCTGATGAATTCCGAACTCGCGCACGTCGCGACTCCGCCAGCCACGAGCGCGCCGCCACAGCAGCAGGAAATGCCGCTGGCGGTGGTGCATGGGCAACCGGTGCTGCAGATTCCGCAGGATCTGTATATCCCGCCGGATGCGCTGGAAGTCATCCTGGATGCCTTCGAAGGCCCGCTGGACCTGCTGCTGTATCTGATCCGCCGCCAGAACCTGGACATCCTGGACATCCCCGTCGCCGAGATCACCCGGCAATATGTGGACTACATCAATGTGATGCAGGAGCTGCGCTTCGAACTGGCAGCCGAATATCTGGTAATGGCGGCAATCCTGGCCGAGATCAAATCGCGCATGCTGTTGCCGCGCCCTCCCAGCCAGGATGGCGAAGAAGAAGATCCGCGCGCCGAGCTGGTACGCCGCCTGCAGGAATACGAACGCTTCAAGCAGGCCGCCGAGGATCTGGACACCCTGCCCCGCATGGGCCGCGACAGCGCGCCGGTGCAGGCGCATCTGCCCGAGCGCGCAGCGGTGAAGCTGCCGCCGCCGGTGGAGCTGAAAGAAATGCTGATGGCGCTGTACGACGTGCTCAAACGCGCCGAGCTGTTCACCGGCCATGCGATCAAGCGCGAGGCGCTGAGTGTGCGCCAGCGCATGGGCGATGTGCTCAGCCGCCTGGACGATGGCAAGTTCTACCGTTTCGAATCGCTGTTCACTGCCCAAGAAGGCAAGCTCGGCGTGCTGGTCACCTTCCTGGCGCTGCTCGAACTGGCCAAGGAGCAGTTGCTGGACATCGTGCAGGAAGCGCCGCTGGCGCCGATCTACGTGAAGTCGCTGGCGTTGGGCAATACCAATGCGCCGTTGCAATTCTCCAGCGAATTCGACGATAGCGATGCCGCCAACGAACCTATCTGAAGCCGATCACCGAATGGATCAAGCGCTGATCACCCGCATTATCGAAGCCGCCCTGTTGGCGAGCAGCCAGCCGCTGACGCTGGCGCAACTGCAGGGCCTGTTTCCGGAAGAAGAGCCGGCACCGCCCGGCAGCGTGGAGCGCGCCCTGGAACTGCTACGCGAGGCCTGCGCCGAGCGCGGCGTGGAACTGGTCGAAGTGGCCTCCGGCTTCCGCTTCCAGGTCAAGGCCGATGTGCATGGCTGGGTCGCCCGGCTGTGGACCGAGCGCCGCACCAAGTACACCCGCGCCACGCTGGAGACCCTGGCGCTGATCGCCTACCGCCAGCCGATCACCCGCGGCGAGATCGAGCAGGTGCGCGGCGTGGCCGTCAGCAGCAACATCATCCAGGCGCTGGAAGAGCGCGAATGGATCCGCGTGGTGGGCCACCGCGACGTGCCCGGCAAGCCGGCCCTGTTCGGCACCACCAAGGGCTTTCTGGATTATTTCGGGCTCAAGCGATTGGACGAGCTGCCGCCATTGTCTGAGTTGAAGGACATCGCCGAGCTGGAACCGCAGCTGCCGCTGGACCGCGAGGGGCAACTGGATGGCGCCGTGCCCGCGGCGGCAGCGATGGACGCGGCGCGGGATCAGGCCGATGCAGATCAGGCTGACGCCGAGGGCGGCGATACGGGTGCTGACGATGCGGATGCTGGCGGTACCGACGCGGATGTGGAAGCTGGCGCTGCGGCTGACGACAGCGGCACCGGCGCTTTGCAAGATAGTTTGGAAATGGACGAGGCCGACGCCGAGCGCGATACCGAAATTGAAAGTGACGCCGACGCCGACCAGCATGCACAGCAATCGCCTGACGATGCCGCAGTCGACCAGCAACACCACGGTCTCGATGAGGCGATCGACACCGAAGCGGTCGACGCAGTAAACGACCAGACACCGCAACACCCCGAGCATGGCTCGGCGCACGAGAAGAACACGCAGGACCCAGACGACGCCCGTGAGGGCGACCCCGACACCGCGCCGGGAACTCGCGCGGATGCAGTGAACGAAGACGAAGACAACGCCGTCGCGACGACGACCGTGGCTGTTGACGAAGCCGATTCCGACCCAGAGGCCGACCCGCAACGCGGCGGCCGGAGCCAGACACATGAGTGACACCCCCCGCAAGCTGTCGTTGAACAAGCTTTCTCTCAAGCGCGACAGCGCGCCCGAAGCGCCCAAGCTGGAAGAGCGCCTGCACAAGGTGCTGGCCCAGGCCGGCCTGGGTTCGCGCCGCGCGCTGGAACAGCGCATCGCCGACGGCCTGATCAAGGTCAATGGCGCCGTCGCGCAGACCGGCATGTCGGTGCGCAGCGGCGACAAGATCGAGTTGGACGGCCGCAGCTTCGTGGCCAGCGCGCTGACCGAGCCCTCGCGCGTGCTGATCTACAACAAGCCCGAAGGCGAAGTGACCACGCGCGAAGATCCCGAAGGCCGCCCGACCGTGTTCGAGTCGCTTCCGGTTTTGAAGGGCTCGCGCTGGATCGCCATTGGCCGCCTGGACATCAACACCACCGGCCTGCTGCTGCTCACCACCGACGGTGAGCTGGCCAACGCGATGATGCACCCCTCCTACGAGGTCGAGCGCGAATACGTGGTGCGCGTGCGTGCGCCGGAAGGCGAAGAAAAAGTCTCCGATGCCATCATCGAGCGCCTGTCGCGCGGCGTGCTGCTGGAAGACGGTGGCGCCAAATTCGACGAGATCGAACGCATCGGCGGTACCGACTCGCACGACTGGTTCCGCGTGGTGGTCAAGGAAGGCCGCAACCGCGAAGTGCGCCGCCTGTGGGAATCGCAGGGTTGCCAGGTCAGCCGCCTCAAGCGCAGCCGTTACGGCAAGATTTCGCTGCCGCGCGAGCTGCTGCGCGGGCACTCGGTGGAAGTGGCGCAGGACAAGGTCGACGCCTTGCGCGCCGAACTGAAACTGGAAGAAGGCGCGCCGTCGGCACTGACCCTGCAGCCTGTGATCGGTCAGCGCCGCGCCGCCAAGTCGACCGTGCACGTCTCACGCGATGGCCGCAGCAATGCCTACGTCAACGGCCAGACCTCTGGCGCGGATGAAGGCCGCGAACTGCGGCGTTTCGACAACTTGCGCGAAGATCGCGGCCGTGGCGGTCGCGGCAAGCCCGGCGGTTTCAGGGGCGGCCTGACAGTCAGCGGCGAAGCGGCCGCCAAGCAATCGCAGCAGCGCCCGTTCAAGCAGCGCGGCCCGGCCAAGGGCGACCGCGGCGCGTTGCCAGACGGCAACCCGGCCGCGTTCCGCAGCTGGTATGTGCCCGATGGCGTGAGCACCGGCCCGAGCGGCCACCGCAATGCCGGCCCGAGCGGCCCGGGCACCGGTCAGGCACGCCCGTATGCCAAGAAAGGACCGGGTGGTGCGCGACCGGGCGCTGGCGGTCCAGGCGGCGCCCGCCCGGGTGGTCCGGGACGCGGCGCTGGCGGCGGACAGGGTCAGTCGCAGGGCCAGGGGCAACGCAAGCACCCGTATGGCCACCCGGGCAACGCACCGAGCTTCCCCTCCGATCACGCCAACCCGGGCTTCAGCCCGTACGGTGCCGCACGCCCTGCTGGTCGCCCGAGCGGTGGGCGACCGGGTCCGGGTGGTAATCGCGGCCCCGCGTCTGCCAACCGTGGCCCCGGCGGTCCCGGTGGCGGCGCTCGCGGCCCGGGTGGCGCACCGCGCGGCCCCGGCGGCCGTCCGCCGGGCGGCGGCAATCGTCGTCCTCCCGGCGGTAATCGCGGTCGTTGAGCGTCAACCGATCCGCGCGATAAAAACGGCCCTGCAAAGGGCCGTTTTTATGTGGAGGACGGTATAGGACATCGACTGAGACACAGAAGCTGCCGCGTATCCGGTCGTACAGTCCTTTAACGAAAGCCATTCCCTTGCAGCGCCATCGCGATGCAGACACCGCACGCACCGGTTGAATGAGCGCGATCCCGATGCTGCGACCTGGATCGGCAACACGACTGCGCGGCCTTCGGGTGGGCGCGACCGTTGCTCGACATCGACACCTGCCACCCGTGCGCTCCGGTGTTGGGCGCGCAGCGCACGCCCATCCGGGGACAGCCCGCTCAGCTTGTTACCGCTCTTACTTGCGACGCTCGATCACGAAGTTACCCACGTTGACACCCAGGTCCACGCCCTCGCCTGTGCCTGCCAGCGCAAGCGAGATATCGCCCTTGGTGACGACCTGTGCGGTGCTGGACTTCACGACGCCCGCGTGCGCTTCGGCGGCGGCATACGTGCCGAACAGGTCGTTGAGGCTATAGGCACCGCTGAAGGTGCCGCGGCCGCCGACGATCTTGGATTTACCGACCGTCAGGCCACCGCCTTTGCTGGAGATCTTGACCGGAATGACCGCACCGTTATCGCACTTGATGGTGCCGGTACCGCTGGCGGTTTTGTAGAACACCGACCAGCCGGACAAGTTGAACGACAGCTGGCAATCGATGTTGCCGGCGGCCTGCGCCTGCGGAGCCAGCGTGGCGGCGCCAAGCAGCGCGATGAGCGAAAGTGACTTGATCATGTGAGCAGTGCCAGTGGTGGACGTGGCGCGAGACTAGCAGCGCCGATGTGGCAGCCGCGACAAGATTCCAGCGCGGCGCAGGCGTTTGTTCAGCGGGGTCTTAGCCAAGTCCGACAGGGCAACAGAGCTGCCGCCTGCGGCCGCGACATGGGATGATTGCCGCATGCCACGCATCGTCTACAGCCTGCTCGCCAGCGCACTGCTGCTGCCCGCCCTCGCCCACTGCGGCGAGGCGATTCCCACCCAGGGTTACACCGTCGTCAAGACCTATCCGCACGATACCGCTGCCTTTACCGAAGGCCTGTTCTATCTGGACGGGCATCTCTACGAGAGCACCGGCGAGCTGGGCCAGTCCAGCGTGCGCAAGGTCGACCTGGACAGCGGCAACGTCCTGCAGCAGGTCAATACGCCGCCGCCTTTCTATGGCGAAGGCATCGTGGCCTGGAAAGATCGCCTGATCCAGCTGACCTGGCGCAATCAGCGCGGCTTCGTCTACGACCTGGCCACGCTGGCACCGCGTACCCAATTCACCTATTCCGGCGAGGGCTGGGCGCTGACCAGCGATGATCGCCAGCTCTATATGAGCGACGGAACCGCCAACATCCGCCGGCTGGATCCGCAGAGCCTGAAACAGATCGGCAGCATCAAGGTCACCGCCCGCGGCAAGCCGCTGGACAACCTCAACGAGCTGGAATGGGTCAAGGGCCAGTTGCTGGCCAACGTGTGGCTGACCACCCGCATCGCACGCATCGACCCCGCCAACGGCAAGGTCATCGCCTGGATCGACCTCAAGGCACTGGTGCCAGACCCGGACACCTTGACCGACCCCACCAACGATGTCCTCAACGGCATCGCCTACGACGCCGCGCACGATCGCTTGTTCGTCACCGGAAAGCGCTGGCCGAAGATCTACGAGATCAAGCTGGCTCAGTAGCCGGGATTAGAGATTCGGGATTCGGGATTGGCGACAGCGGCCGGGCTTGCAACTGCCCGGCAGCAGCCTGTGCCGATCCCGGATCGCTAATCCCCAATCTCGAACCGATCTGCATCCAACATCGCGGGAAAACGGGCGCGGTGCTCGGCCAGCGCAGTTGCGCTGATGGTGGTGGTGACCACCTGCTCGCGTTCGCGGATTTCCACCTGCGGCTGACCGAGGAAATCGATCACCGCGCTGTCGCCGGCGTAATGCAGTTGGTTGCCATCGATGCCAATCCGGTTGACCGCCGCCACGAAGCACAGGTTTTCGATCGCGCGTGCGCGCAGCAACGTCTTCCACGCGTAGGCGCGGGCGGACGGCCAGTTGGCGACGAACACTTGCAGATCAAAATCCATCTGCCCCGGGCGTTCCACATCGAAGCGGTTGCGGCAGAACACCGGAAACCGCAGGTCGTAGCAGACCTGCGGATTGATCCGCCAACCCTTCCATTCCACCGTCAGCCGCTCGCGCCCGGCCGCATAACGCAGATGCTCGTTGCCGAAGCGAAACAGGTGGCGCTTGTCGTAATACTGCAGCGATCCATCGGGCGTGGCCCAGAGCAGCCGGTTGAACACACCGGCGTCGGTACGCAACTGCACGCTGCCTGTCACCGCCGCGCCTAGCCGTGCGGCTTGTGCACGCACCCACTCCACCGTCGGCCCGTCCATGTCTTCGGCCTTGTCGATGGCATCGTTGGAAAACCCGCTGGTGAAGGTTTCCGGCAGGATCACCAGATCGGTCTGCCCGGCCAGCGGCTCCAGCAGCGCAGCGTAATAGTCACGGTTACCGGCCGGGTCATGCCAGCGGGTGTCGCCTTGGATCAGGGAGATGCGCAGGTCATGCATGGTGAGACTCGGGAAAGGAGAATCGGGAATAGGGAATCGGACAGCGGTTTAATGAGGGCGTTATGTCATCGAGCCAGTGCGAATTCAGATCAAAAAGCGGCCGACCGCTCTTACGAATCCCGAATCCCGAATCCCGATTCCCGGCTCGTCAGAGCCTACGCAGGCGCTCGATCGCCGCATCCAGCGTCGCATCGTTCTTGGCAAAGCACAGCCGCGCCAGGCGCTGCCCTGCAGGCGCGTTCTGGTAGAACGGCGACAATGGGATCGCGGCCACGCCCTTCTCGATCGTCAGCCACTTCACGAATTCGGTATCGGGCAGATCGCTGATGGCTGAGTAGTCCACCAGCTGGAAGTAGCCGCCGGGCACAGGCAACGGCTTCAAGCGCGTGGCCAGCAGCCGTTCGCGGAAGCGGTCGCGCTTGGCTTGGTAGAACGCGCCCAGTTGCTCGTCGTGTTCGGGCTCGTCGCGGATCATTGCAGCGAAGGCGTGCTGGGCCGGACCGAAACTGGTGAAGGTGTTGTACTGGTGCACCTTGCGGAATTCGGCCGTGAGCGCCGGCGGTGCGATGGCGTAGCCGATCTTCCAGCCGGTGCAATGGTAGGTCTTGCCGAAGCTGGAAATCACCAATGCGCGCTCGCGCAGTTCCGGCCAGCGCAGCACCGATTCGTGCCGGCGGCCATCGAACACGATGTGTTCGTAGACCTCATCGGACAGCAAAAAGATGTCGGTGCCGCGCAACAGCTCGGTCAGCGTCTGCATGTCCTCGGCCGACAGCATCGCGCCAGACGGGTTGTGCGGCGAGTTGATCATCAACAGGCGCGTCTTGGGGGTGATCGCGGCGCGTAGCGCAGCCCAGTCGACCGCAAAGGTCTGCGGGTGCAGCGCCACATGCACGGCACGTGCGCCGGCCAGATCGATCGCCGGCTCGTAGCAGTCGTAGGCCGGGTCCAGCACGATGACCTCTTCGCCGGCGCGCACCACCGCGTGGATGGCGTTGAAGATCGCCTCGGTGGCACCGCTGGTGACGGTGATCTCGGTGTCGGCATCGACCTGCGCGCCATAGCAGCGCTGTGCCTTGCCGGCGATGGCCTGGCGCAACGCGGCCACGCCGGTCATCGGTGGATACTGGTTGTGGCCGGCCGCCATGGCCTTGCTCAGTTCGTCGACCAGCCGCTGCGGCACCGCGAAATCGGGAAAGCCCTGGCCCAGATTGACCGCGCCGTGCTCGGCCGCCAGCTGCGACATGACGGTGAAGATGGTGGTGCCCACCTTGGGCAGCTTGGTCGTGAGGGGCATGGTGCCTGTCCGGATCAAGAAACGGGGGACCGCGAGTGTACGCAAAGCCGCCAGCCGGTTGCGCCCGGACGCTGCAAAACAGCGTTCCCTGACACATCGCGGCGGCTGCGGCGCTGCCGCAGGCGTCCCCGGCATGCCACCATCGTCGCTACAATGCGCGCCCGGTCCGGCGCGTGTCTGCCCGGCCCTCCCCCATGCCGTCCTGCGACCCGAGCCTGCTGCACCGATGATCGAACCGCTGCACACCGCACCGCCGCTGCTGGCGGCGCACGCCCTGGCCTTCAGCCGCAACGAGGAGCCGGTGTTTGGCCCGCTGGATTTCCATGTCGATGCCGGCGAAGCGTTGCTGGTGCAAGGCGACAACGGCGCCGGCAAGACCACGTTGCTGCGCGTGCTGGCTGGCCTGCTGCATGTGGAGCGCGGGCAGATCCAGATCGATGGCAAGACCGCCAAGCGCGGCGACCGCAGCCGCTTCATGGCCTACCTCGGCCACCTGCCCGGCCTGAAGGCCGACCTCAGCACGCTGGAGAACCTGCACTTCCTGTGCGGCCTGCACGGCCGTCGCGCCAAGCAGATGCCCGGCAGCGCGCTGGCGATCGTCGGCCTGGCCGGTTACGAAGATGCGCTGGTGCGGCAATTGTCGGCTGGCCAGCGCAAGCGGCTGGCGCTGGCACGGCTATGGCTGTCGCCGGCACCACTCTGGTTGCTGGATGAGCCGTACGCCAATCTGGATCTGGATGGCATCACCCTGGTTAACCGAATGATCTCCGCGCATCTGCGCGGCGGTGGCGCGGCGCTGGTCACCACGCACGGTGCGTATGCAGCGCCACCGGTGCGCACCCGCATGCTCACGCTGGAGGCTGCGGCATGAGCACGCATTCGCCGCAACCCTCGCTCTGGCAGGCGGCCCGCGCCCTGCTTGCCCGCGACCTGCACCTGCTGTGGCGACGCCGTAGCGATGCATTGCAGCCGGCACTGTTCGCATTGCTGATCGTGGTGTTGTTCGCGTTGGGACTGGGCGGACGCCCGGACCTGCTTGCGCAGGCCGCGCCGGCGGTGCTGTGGCTGTCGGTGTTGCTGGCTGGCCTGCTGTCGCTGGACGCCTTGTTCCGCAGCGATGTGGAAGACGGCTCGATGGAGCAGTGGCTGCTGGCACCGGTGCCGTTGGCCTGGTTGATCGCAGTGCGCGTGCTGCTGCATTGGGCGACCAGTGCGCTGCCGCTGATTGCCGTGACGCCGCTGCTGGGCGAATTGCTGCACCTGCCGCATGACCAATTACCTGTGCTGCTGGCATCGTTGGCGCTGGGAACGCCGCTCCTGAGCCTGCTCGGCGCTGTGGTTGCGGCACTGACGGTGACGATGAAGCGCTCTGGTATTCTCGTGGCCTTGCTGGCGTTGCCGCTGTACGTGCCGGTGCTGGTGTTTGGTGCCGGCAGCGTGGCGGCCAGCGGACAAGGGCAGGATGCGGTGGGTGCGTTGTTGTTGTTGGGCGCCGGACTGGTGATCGGCGTGGTCCTGGCACCGCTGGCTGCGGCGGCCGCGATCCGCATTTCGTTGAGTTGAGCGCTGCACTCGATGCATTGTCGATAGCACGTCCCGCACAACGCGTTGTTGCTGTTTCGAGAGCCAATGCCATTCCAAAGGCTACTGCCATCGCATGAACGTCGTCGTCCGCTGGTTCCACCAACTCGCATCGCCCCCGATCTTCGACCGTTTTACTGCGCGCTGGGCGCCCTGGTGCTACGCGCTGGCCGCGTTGCTGCTGGGCGTGGGCATCTGGCAGGCCTTGTTTGCGGTGCCGGCGGATTACCAGCAAGGCGACAGCTTTCGTATTCTCTACATCCATGTGCCGAGCGCGTGGATGAGCCTGTTCGTGTTCGGGCTGATGGCGCTGTATGCGGCCATCGCGTTGATCTGGCGCATCAAGATCTGCGAGATCCTGGCGATGGCGTGCGCGCCGATCGGCGCTGCGTTTACCGTAATCACCTTGCTGACCGGCAGCATCTGGGGCAAACCGATGTGGGGCGCTTGGTGGGACTGGGACCCGCGCCTGACCACCGAATTGATCCTGCTGTTTCTGTATCTGGGCGTGATCGGCCTGTATCACGCCATCGACGACCGCCGTCAGGCGGCGCGCGCGGCGGCGTTGCTGGCCATCGTCGGGGTGGCGCTGCTGCCGGTGATCCGCTATTCGGTGGTGTGGTGGAATTCGCTGCATCAGGGCCAGAGCATCCGCCTGCTTGGTCCGTCCACCATCGACGCAAGCATGCTGCTGCCGCTGTGGTTGATGGTGATCGGCACCAAGTTCTGGTTTGTCGGGTCGCTGTTGACGCGCGCGCGCGCCGACAACCTGCGCCGCGAGGCGGGCAAGGCCTGGATCGTGCGCGATGCGCAGGAGAGTGCGGCATGAGCTACCTGCCTTACGTCATCGCCGCCTATGCGGTGTTCGTGCTGGTGCTGCTGTGGGATCTGATCGCCGGCCGTTGGCAGGTACGTCGCGCCCTGAAGACCGCCCAGGCGCGCCGTCTGCGCGAGCGCAAGCGCGCGGTGCCCAGCGACGCGGAGTTGATCCGGTGAACCCGCAACGTCGCCGCCGCCTGTGGCTGGTGCTGGCCTTGGTGCTGGCCGGCGGGCTGGCAACCACGCTGGTGGCCATGGCCTTGCAGCGCAACGTGGCCTACCTGTACACGCCTTCGGAAGTGCTGCGTGGCGATGCCGGCGCGCATTCGCGCTTCCGGCTTGGCGGCATGGTCGAAAAAGGCTCGTTCAAACGCGCCTCCGGTGCATTGGAAGCGCAATTCCGCGTCACCGATGGCGATGCGCAATTGCCCGTCAGTTACGACCGCATCCTGCCGGACCTGTTTCGCGAGGGGCAGGCAGTGGTGGCCACCGGCCGCATGCAGAACGGCATCTTCGTCGCCGAAGATGTGCTGGCCAAGCACGACGAAACCTATATGCCGAAGGAAGTCGCCGACAAGATGGGCAGCGCGCATCGCAAGCACGATGTGCCGACAGCTGCGGGCCAAGCTGGAGAGCTGCATTGATGGCGTGTGTCAGGAGATCGGCATTTCTGCAGACAGGTGGCTTGCGCGGCGGGTGCGTGGCTAACGATGTCGCCGTGCGTTGGCAAGCAGGTGCAACCGCTGCAGTAATGCGAACTCTGCAATGCACCTGCCGTCGTGGCACGGACCCACGCTCGACAACGCGCCGACCCGATGCTTCCTGAACTCGGGACGTTCCTGCTGGTGCTGGCCCTGCTGGTGGCGCTGGTGCAGGCCGTGGTGCCGCTGGCAGGCGCACAACGCGGACGCAGCAGCTGGATGGCCGTGGCGCGGCCGGCAGCGCTGGTGCAGCTGGCACTGATCGCATCGGCCTTTGCCGTGTTGACGCATGCCTTCTTGGTGCAGGATTTTTCGGTGCGCTACGTCGCCGAGAATTCCAACAGCCTGCTGCCGGTGATGTACCGCTATTCGGCGGTGTGGGGCGCGCACGAAGGCTCGCTACTGCTGTGGACGCTGGTGCTGGCGTTGTGGACCGGCGCGGTGGCGATCTGGTCGCGGCAGCTGCCGGCGCATGTGATCGCGCGCGTGCTCGGCGTCATGGCGCTGGTGAGTATTGGGTTTCTGGCGTTCCTGCTGTTCACCTCCAACCCGTTTGCGCGGTTGTTTCCGGTGCCGCCGGAAGGTGGCGACCTCAATCCGCTGCTGCAGGATCCGGGGCTGATCGTCCATCCGCCGATGCTGTATTGCGGCTACGTCGGCTTTGCGGTGCCGTTCGCGTTCGCCATCGCCGCGCTGCTGGAAGGCCGTATGGATGCGCGCTGGCTGCGCTGGACGCGGCCGTGGACCAATGTCGCCTGGTCGATGCTCACCGTGGGCATCGCGCTCGGTAGCTGGTGGGCGTATTACGAGCTGGGCTGGGGGGGCTGGTGGTTCTGGGACCCGGTGGAGAACGCCAGTTTCATGCCGTGGCTGGTGGGCACCGCACTGCTGCATTCGCAGGCGGTGACCGAAAAGCGCGGCAGCTTCGCCAGCTGGACCTTGTTGCTGGCAATCGCCGCCTTCGCGCTGTCGCTGCTGGGCACCTTCCTGGTGCGCTCGGGCGTGTTGACCAGCGTGCATTCGTTCGCCGCCGACCCGTCGCGCGGGCTGTTCATTCTGGTATTCCTGCTGGCCGTGGTCGGTGGTTCGTTGCTGCTGTATGCCCTGCGCGCGCCGCTTCTGTCGGTGGCGGACGATCCGCGTCGCGCATTCGCCGGCAGCTCGCGCGAAACCTTGCTGCTGTTGAACAACCTGCTGCTCACCTGCGCCTGCGCCATGGTGTTGCTGGGCACCTTGTACCCGCTGCTCGCCGATGCGTTGGGACTGGGCAAGTTGTCGGTCGGCCCGCCCTACTTCGGCACCTTGTTCGTGGTGCTGATGGCGCCGCTGGTGGCGCTGCTGCCGTTCGGCCCGCTCACCCGCTGGCAGCGCGAACAGGCCTCGCGGCCGCTGGCGATGCTGGCGCCGTGGGCAGGCCTGGCGCTGGCGGCCGGCGTGCTGGCCTGGTTGGTCGCGCCGCAGGGACAGTTGAAAGCCGCCTTCGGTGTCGCCGGTGCAGCCTGGGTGCTGCTGGGCACCGCGCGGTTCCTGTGGACGCGGCGGGCAGCCAAGGGGCGCAGATTCACCGCCGAGATGCTGGGCATGGTGCTGGCGCACCTGGGCGTTGCGGTGTTCCTGTCCGGTGCCCTGCTGGTGGAGGGATTGAGCCTGCAGCGCGAAGTGGCGCTGGCGCCCGGGCAACAGGTGCAGATCGGCCGCTATGCCCTGCATTTCGACGGGCTGGAAGAACTGCGCGGGCCCAATTACGTGGCCGACCGTGCCAACCTGCAGGTGCTCAAGGACGATGCGCCGGTGGGCGCGCTGCAGGCCGAAAAGCGCCGCTACGCCAGCGGTGGCCAGACATTGACCGAGGCGGCGATTCGTCCTGGCCCGTTTGGCGACCTGTATGTCGCCCTTGGCGAACCGCTGGGCAACCAGGCCTGGGCGGTGCGTGTCCACCTCAAACCGTTCGTCCGCTGGATCTGGCTGGGAGCGCTGCTGATGGCGCTTGGCGGCCTGGTGACCGCGGCCGACCGGCGTTTTCGTCGTTCTCCGGAGATCCAAGATGGTTGAGTCACGTTCGCCCCGCCTGCCCACTGCGGTTCTCGTGGGCGCCATCGTGCTGCTGCTCGCCCTGGCAGCGCTGCTGGTCTACGCGGTGGTGCGCTCCGGTCAGGACGATCGCGATGCCCTGCCCTCTGCGTTGATCGGCAAACCGGCGCCGGAATTCGCGCTGCCGCTGCTGCACGACCCGGCCATCATGGTGCATGCGCGCGAACTGCGCGGCGCGCCGTACATCATCAACGTGTGGGGCAGCTGGTGCCCGGCCTGCCGCGAAGAACACCCGGTGCTGAGCCGCTTCGCGCTGACCAAGCGCGTACGCGTGATCGGCTACAACTGGAAGGACGAGCGCAACGATGCGCTGCGCTGGCTCGAACAACTCGGCAACCCGTATCTGCTGGTGGTCGCCGATCAGGATGGCCGCACCGCCATCGATTTCGGCATTGCTGCCGCGCCGGAAACCTTCTTGGTCGACGGGCGTGGCGTGGTGCGTTGGAAGTACAGCGGCATGCTGACCCAATCCATCATCGACACCCAGTTGATTCCGGCGCTAAGCAAGATCGAACGTTCGCCCACCGCAGCACCGGACCTGCACGCCAAACAATGACCCGCTGGCTGCTGACGCTAGTGTTACTGCCCTGGCTGGCATTCGCCCAGCCGGTCGGCGACCCGGCGCCGCTGCGCTATGCATCGGCCGAAGAGGAGGCGCGTTTTCACGCACTCACCGCCGAGTTGCGCTGCGTGCAATGCCAGAACCAGTCGCTGGCCGATTCCAACGCGCAGATTGCGCAGGACTTGCGCCGCGAGGTGCTGGCACTGATGCACGAGGGCCGCAGCGATGCGCAGATCCGCCAGTTCCTGGTCGCGCGCTATGGCGAGTTCGTGCTGTATCGCCCGCGGGTGGAGTCGCGCACCTGGCTGCTATGGTTCGGTCCGCTGCTGGTGTTGCTGCTGGGCGCGGGCGCCGTGGTGCGGGTGGTACGCAAACGCAGCGTGGCCGCGCCTGTCGTGCCTGCCGATGAGCAGGAGTGGTGATGGCCGGCTTTATCGTCGCGGGGATCGTGATTGCGCTACTGGCCTTCGGCGTGGTGTTGCGCCCGCTGTGGCGCGAAGCGCGCGGCCTGGCCGCAAGCGTGGCAGTGTTGCTGCTGGCCGCGAGCACGGCGTTGTACTGGCTGGTCGGGGCGCCAGGCGCCATCACGCAGCCGACCGATCGCCCGGCCACGCCACGTTCGCTGGATGATGCCATCGTGCAGCTGCGCGCGGCGCTGGCCAGTCACCCCGAACAGGCCGAGGGCTGGGTGTTGCTGGGGCGCTCACTGTCCAGCCAGCAGAAATTTGCCGAAGCGCGCGATGCCTTCGCACGCGCGGTCGCACTCCGTCCGGACGAAGCGGACGTGCTGGTCGCCGCGGCGCAGGCGCGCATGCTTGCCGACGACAGCGGCCGCCCGGACCCGGAAGCCATGCGCCTGCTCGAACACGCGCTGGCGGTGCAACCGGACCACCAACGCGCGCGCTGGTTCCTGGGGGTGGTGCAGCGCCAAGCCGGTGAGCCGGCCAAGGCCAGTGCGACATGGGAGCCACTTTTGCGCGTGGTCGATGCCTCTACCCGCCCCGGCCTGCTCGAACAGATCAATGCCGCCCGACACGACGCCAGGCTCGAGCCGATCCAGGCACCGGCTGCGCCTACCGCCGCTGCAGCCAATGGCAAACCCATCCAGGTGCGCGTGACGCTGGATGCCGAATTCGCCAAGCGCGCCGGACTGCCCGGCGATACCAGCGTGTTCGTGATCGCGCGCGCGGCCGACACGCCGATGCCGGTGGCGGTGGAAAAACACGCGCTGCGCGAGCTTCCATTGACCATCACGCTGGACGATGGCGACAGCCCGATGCCGACGCGCACGCTGTCGTCGCTGGACAACGTACAGCTGCTGGCACGGCTGTCGCGCAGCGGCAACGCCATGCGCCAGGCCGATGACGTGGAGAGCGCACCGGTGACAGTCGCACTGCCTGCGGCCGCGCCGGTGGAACTGGTGATCGGCCGCTGATGGCTGACGCATTGCGCGTGATGGGCGAGGTCATCGCCCTAACTGATGCGGGCAAACACTCGATCTTCGTGCAGCCATGCCGCTGTACTGAAAGTACATCACGCGTGCATCGACACAGATCGAGCGGCGTTTGCGAAATTGCCTGCTGAGCCGAATGTTCCGTTGTCTACATGCGCATGCAGACGAATGTACGCCGGCCAGCAGCCTAATCGCGTATCAAATGAGCGCTCCTCGCTGCGTGTATTTCCCATCTCACATGCGCCCCAGCACCCTCGCGCAGTGCCAGCTAGAATTGGCCCATGACTGAATTCATCCCTGCCGGCACGCTGTACCACGCCCTGCCCTCGCCGTTTCCGATGAAACGCGGTGGCGTGCTGCATCAGGCACGCGTGGCGTACGAGACCTGGGGCACGCTGGCCGCAGATCGCAGCAACGCGATCCTGATCGTCACCGGCCTGTCGCCCAATGCGCACGCGGCGGCACACCAGGCCAACCCCGAGCCGGGCTGGTGGGAAGCAATGCTAGGCCCGGGCAAGCCGATCGATACCGCACGCTGGTTCGTGGTCTGCGTCAATTCCTTGGGCAGTTGCAAGGGCTCGACCGGGCCGGCCTCGGTGAACCCCGCCACCGGCGCGCCGTATCGCCTCACCTTTCCGGATTTGTCGATCGAAGACGTGGCCGATGCCGCAGCCGACGTGGTGCGCGCACTGGGTATCGCGCAACTGGCCTGCCTGATCGGCAACTCGATGGGCGGTATGACCGCGCTGGCGCTATTGCTGCGTCATCCCGGCATCGCGCGCAGCCATATCAATATCTCCGGCAGCGCGCAGGCATTGCCGTTTTCGATCGCGATCCGCTCGTTGCAACGCGAGGCGATCCGGCTGGATCCGCACTGGAACGGCGGCCACTACGACGATGCCCGCTACCCGGAATCGGGCATGCGCATGGCGCGCAAGCTCGGCGTGATCACCTATCGCTCGGCGCTGGAATGGGACGGTCGTTTCGGCCGCGTGCGACTGGATTCCGAGCAGGCGGCCGATGATCCGTTCGGGCTGGAATTTCAGGTGGAAAGCTATCTGGAAGGCCACGCACGCCGCTTCGTGCGCTTCTTCGACCCCAACTGCTATCTATACCTGAGCCGCTCGATGGACTGGTTCGACCTGGCCGAGTATGTCGACGAGCAACCGGCTGCCGACGCTGCCATCGACCACGCCCATGCGGATGCCCTGCCCGCCTCTGCCAAGCCGCAGGCCGGCGTCTCGACCGCCGACACGGTGCTTGCCGGCCTGGCGCGTATCCGCATCGCGCGTGCGCTGGCGATCGGTGCCAACACCGACATCCTGTTCCCGGTGCAGCAGCAGGAGCAGATTGCCGACGGCCTGCGTGCCGGCGGCGCCGATGCGCACTTCATCGGCCTGGATTCGCCGCAAGGCCATGACGCGTTCCTGGTCGATTTCGCCCGCTTCGGCCCAGCGGTCCGCGATTTTTTGCAGGACTGTTGAGTTCCTTGAACGTCGCTCTGCGCCGCCGGATCTCGGCCGATGCTGCTGGAAGATGACGACCGTCACCGCTGTTTTTTCCGGCTGGGCAGTTGATGCGTGATATGCGCGCAGATCGCACCGGCAAGCCACACCATCCAACAGAGCAACGCGAATGCGCTATCAGGGACGTCTCAGCGACTGGAATGATCACAAGGGCTTTGGCTTCGTCACGCCCCATGGTGGTGGCGACCGCGCATTCGTCCATATCAGCGCATTTGCACGGCAGACGCGTCGCCCGCGCGATGGGGAGATCATCACGTATGCAATCGAACGCGATGCGCACAAACGCCTGAATGCCACGCAAGTGCGGTGGGCAGACCGTACCATCGCCGCCAGGACCGAACAGCGTCGCAGCGGCTTGCCACGCAAGACGCTGGCTGCGGTGTCGATGCTCGCGTTGGCGGCGGCCACGCTGATGCACGTGGTACCGGTGATCGTCCCGCTCTGGTACGCGGCGGCCAGCCTGGTCACCCTGCTGATCTATGCGATGGACAAGTCGGCCGCGCAACGCAATCAATGGCGCATACCCGAATCCAGCTTGCACCTGCTGGCGCTGATCGGTGGCTGGCCAGGTGCATTGCTGGCGCAGGAAATCTACCGGCACAAGTGCAGCAAGGCGGCGTTTCAGCTGAGGTTCTGGCTCACGGTAGCGTTGAATGTCAGTGCACTGGTACTGGCAGTGACCGAGACCGATCTGATGGCCGCGCTTGCGGTGCTGTTTGATTGAACGCGATCAACAACGCGCGGCCCGGCGATCAACTCCCACCCTGTGACCACGTTCGAGGACCTCGGTGATCGGCTATGCGTTCTGGTCGAGCAACTCCAGCGTTCCCTCACGCATCCGGTAATGCCGTTGCACGACACCGGGCGGCAGCGCGTCGTGGGTGATCATCACCAGCGAGCGTTCGCCGAGTGCGGCGGCCAGGTCGACCAACAGCGCGTGGGCGGTATCCACGTCCAGACCATCGGTGGGTTCGTCGAGCAACAGGATCGGGGCATCGCGCAGCAGTGCCCGCGCGAGGGCGAGCCGGCGCGCCTGGCCGGCAGACAGCGTGGCGCCGTTTTCGCCAACCCAGGTGTCCAGACCGTCGTTCGCGCTGGCCCACGCGCCCAGGCGCACCTGTTGGAGCACCTGCCACAGTGCGGCATCATCGGCAGCGGCGTCGCCGATGAGCAGGTTTTCGCGCACGCTGCCGGCAAACACCGGCGCGTTCTGTGGCAGCCAGGCGATACGCTGGTGCCATTGCGCCTGTGCGAGGTGGCGCAGGTCGATGCCCGCGTAGCGCAGCTGCCCGGCCTGCGGATCCCACAGGCGCAGCAACAACGCCAACACTGTGCTTTTACCGCTGCCGCTATCGCCGCTGATGGCAATGCGCTCGCCCGGCGCCAGGGTCAGATCGAGCGCGTGCAGCACCGGGCGCACGCTACCGGGCCAGGCAAACGACACCTGCTGCAATTGCAACGTGCCGGTGCGCGGCACGTCGATCGCGTGCGCCGGATCGCTCACCGATGGTGCTTGATCGACGATGGCCTGCAGGCGCCTGGCGGCAACGCGTGCGCTTTGCAGCGCCTGCAATGCCAGCCCGGCACCGGCCCAGACTTCCAGCAATGCCATGGTCAAAAACACCAACCCCGCAGCGAGCTCGGCGGCGATCAGCCCGCGTTCGGCCGCGCCAAGTGCCAGCCACAGCATGCTGGCCAGCCCCAGCCCGCCGCAGAGCGCATGCAGCAGGTTGCCTGTGATCAGCCGTCTGCGCTGGATGCGATCGCCGCCGGTGACGGCGGCGGCGGCGTCACTGCGCTGCAGCCAGGCGCCCTGCGCGTCGACCGCAGCAAGGTCGGCCGCGCCCTCCAGGCCTTCGAAGGCCTGCGTGCGCAAGGCCGTGCGCTGCTGTGCACGCAACTGCTCGCGCTGCGCGCCGCCACGTGCCACCTGCCACGGCACCAGCCCGCCGATCAACATGCCAAGCACCAGCAACAAGCACGCAGCGGGGAGATAGATCAGCGCAGCGGCGGCGACACCACCTAACCAGATGCCGAGCAATGCGGCCAGCGGTGCCAACGCGCGCACGCTCAGGCCGTCGACCTCGCCGATGTCGGACATCAACCGCGCCAGCAGATCGCCGGTCCGGGTGGCCGACAATCGCCCGGGCGCCAGCGGCAAGGCGCGGCGAAAGAACCACACCCGCAGATCGCGGGCGATGCGCAAGGTGGCATCGTGCCCGATCAACTTTTCGCCGTAACGCGACACGATACGCGCGAAGGTCAAGGCGCGAATGCCGGCCGACGGCGAGAAAAAGTTGAAACCGGTCCCCATGCCGGCAACGCCTGCCAGCGCAGCGGCGGTCAGGAAGCTGCCGGACAAGCCCAGCAGGCCGACACCGGCAAGCATGGTGACCAGCACCAGCACTGCCGACAACAGCAGGCGCCAGGCATGCAGACGAAACACATCGCGCAAACGATCAGGCTGGGGGCGGCTCATGGTGCCTCCAGCGTGACCGGCACGCCGCGCAGATCGATCACCGTGTCGGCCCAACGCATCGCCGCAGCGCTATGCGTCGCCAGAACGACCGCACGGCCGCGCGCAAAGATGCCCAGCGTCCGCAGCAATTCCGCTTCGGTGTCCGGGTCCAGAAAGGCGGTGGGTTCGTCCAGCAGCAACACCTCCGGCTCGCGCAACAACAATCGCGCCAACGCCACGCGGCGGGCTTCGCCACCGGACAAACCAAAGCCACGCTCGCCGATCACGGTGTCCAGGCCGGCCGGCAAGTGCGCGGTAAAGCGCAGCACCTGCGCCGCCTCGGCCACCGCGTGCAGGCGCGCATCGCTGGCCTGCGGGTCGGCCAGGCGCAGGTTGTCGGCAATGCTGGCGTGAAACAGGTAGGGCCGCTGCGTGGCATATCCAATGCGCGCCCCCGGGCGCACGGCCACGCTGCCCGCCTCGGGTGCAAGCCAACCGGCGAGCCCTTCCAGCAGCGTGCTCTTGCCGCTGCCGCTGGCACCGATCACCGCAACGCGCTGGCCGGGCTCCAGCGTCAGTGCGAACTCCTGGACCACCACCTGCGGCGCGCCGGCAGGACGCAGCGCCAATCCACGTGCCTGCAACAAGGGCGCATGCGCTTGCGCCGGCTCCAGGGCACGTGCGGGTAGCACTGCGGTGTGCGCGGCGGCATCCGGCTGGAAACCCTGCAGCAAGCGCTCGGCTTCGGCCACGGCAGCCAAGGCGTTCGCGCGGTCATGGTAATGCGCGGCCAAGCGCCGCAGCGGTGCGAAGAATTCCGGCGCCAGCAAGAGGCAGAACATGCCGGCACCCAGCGACGGCATACCGTGCAGATGCAGCATGCCCAGATAGCTCAAGCCGAAGTACAGCGCTACGATCGCAACGCTGACGGAGGCAAAGAACTCCAGCACGGTGGAGGACAGGAATGCGATGCGCAACACCTTCAGCGAGCGCTCGCGCACGCCCTCGGCAGCGGCGGCAATGCCCTGCAATTCAGCCTGGCCGCGGCCATACACGCGCAGCAATCCCAGGCCCTTGAGGCGATCGGCAAAATGCCCGCCCATGCGCGCCAGTTCGCCGAGTTGTTCGCGCCCTGCGGCCTCGGCGCCCCACCCCACCAGCATCATGAAGAACGGAATCAGCGGCGCGGTGAGCAGCAACACCAGCCCGACCACCCAATCGACCGAAAACACCGCGATCAGAATCAGCGGCGGCACCAGCACCATTTCGATGCGAGCGAGCTGGTAGCCGACGAAATAGCCTTCCAGCGCATCGGTATGCGCCAGGCTCAACTCGCCCAGTTCGCCACTGCGTTGCCGGCGCAACCATAGCGGCCCGTGCTGCACCAGGCGTTGCGCAATGCGCGCGCGCAGTTCGCGCTTGGCCACGTCGGCCACATCGCCGGTCAACGATTGCGCCCAGGCATTAAGTAGCGCGCGCCCGATCAGCGCAACCAGCAACCCCGCGCCCACGTTGCGCAATTGCGCCATTGCCAGGTGCTGCACCAGTACCGCCTGTACCAGCCAGGCAATCGCAGCCGATTGCACAAGCAGCAACGCACCCGACAACGCCACCGCCACGCCGGCGAGCCGCCGCGCGCGCGTGGCCGATGCGGCCAGCGCATCCAGCCAGTGGCCGCGTTGACGGCGCTGGGCGGGCGTTTCGCTGGCTTGCACGCTGGGCTGGCTCACGTCGCTCTTCTGAAGACTGCGCATTGCACGCGATTGTAAGTCGCCGCCTCCCGGTCGGGGATGGACAGTGTGACGCACCTGTTCAGGACCGCATTGATTTGGATCAACGCGGCCGGCGCGATGGCGGCAGATGATCGCCACATTCCTTACCGACCCTCAACCAGGCCCACCCGCCATGATCGACTCGACAGTTGTCGAACTGTCGCGGCTGCAGTTCGCAGTCACCGCGATGTACCACTTCATCTTTCCACCGCTCACCATGGGTCTGTCGTTCCTGCTGGGCATCATGGAAAGCGTCTACGTCATGACCGGCAAGCAGATCTGGCGGCGCATGACCATGTTCTGGGGTGTGCTGTTCGGCATCAACTTCGCCATGGGTGTCGGCACCGGCATCGTGATGGAATTCGAATTCGGCATGAACTGGTCGTACTACAGCCATTACGTGGGCGACATCTTCGGTGCGCCGCTGGCGATCGAGGGACTGATGGCGTTCTTTCTGGAAGCCACCTTCTTGGGCCTGTTCTTTCTTGGCTGGAATCGCCTGAGCAAGGTACAGCACCTGATCACCACCTGGCTGGTGGCGCTGGGCAGCAACTTCTCCGCGTTATGGATCCTGATCGCCAACGGCTGGATGCAGAATCCGGCCGGCGCGGTGTTCAACCCCGACACCATGCGCATGGAGGTGGTGGATTTCGTGGCAGTGCTGTTCAACCCGGTGGCGCAGGCCAAGTTCGTGCATACGGTGAGTGCCGGCTACGTGCTGGGCGCGGTGTTCGTGATGTCGATCAGTGCGCTTTATCTCTTGCGAGGCAAGCATATTGAAATGGCACGGCGTTCGTTTGCGGTGGCTGCAGCGTTCGGCCTGCTGTCGTCGCTGTCGGTGGTGGTGCTGGGCGACGAGAGCGGCTACGCCGCCAGCGAACACCAGAAGATGAAACTGGCCGCCATCGAAGCGATGTGGGAAACCGAAGCCGCACCGGCCGACTTCACTGCATTCGGCATTCCGAACCAGACCACCCATCGCAACGATTACGCCATCAAGATTCCGTACCTGATGGGCTTGATCGCCACGCGTTCGCTGGATGAGCCAATTCCAGGCATTCTCGAACTGGTCGGCCGTGCCGAACACCGCATCCGCGGCGGTCAGATCGCCTACGGCGCACTGCAACGCATCCGCGCCGACAAGAACGACGCCCAAGCACGCAAGGTTTTCGATGCGCACTGGCAGGACCTGGGCCACGGCCTGCTGCTCAAGCGCTATCGCGACGATATCGGCAACGCCACGCCGGAGCAGATTGCCCAGGCCGCGATGGACACCGTACCGCGCGTGCTGCCGCTGTTCTGGACCTTCCGCATCATGGCCGCCATCGGCATGTATCTCATCGCGTTTTTCGCTGTCGCCTTCTGGTTTGCCTGCAAGCACAACTTCCAGGAAAAACGCTGGTTCCTGAGCTTGGCCCTGTGGACGTTGCCGCTGCCGTGGATCGCGATCGAATGTGGTTGGTTCGTTGCCGAATACGGCCGCCAGCCGTGGGCGGTGGAAGGCGTGCTGCCCACGTTCTACGCCGCCTCGGGGCTGGACCTTTACGAGATCGTGATGACGCTGGTGGGCTTCACCGCGCTGTACACGACGTTGTTGGTGATTGCGATCAAGTTGTCGCTGAAGACCATCAACAAGGGCCCGGAGGTGTTGTTCCCACCGATGCTGCCCAACGCATTGCCCGCCGCCCTGCAGGACCATGCCCCGTCGCGTCACGCACCGCTGAGTTCCGGTGCCGTGGCCGGCAGCGCACCGTAAGCGAAGGAGAGACATCATGGATTTCGTATTGCTCGATTACACGACCCTGCGCGTGATCTGGTGGCTGCTGCTCGGCGTGCTGCTGTCCGGCTACGCGGTGATGGGCGGCTTCGATCTGGGCGTGGGCGCGCTGCTGCCGTTCGTCGCCAGCAACGATGCCGAACGCCGGCTGGTGATCAACACCGTCGGCCCGGTCTGGGAAGGCAACCAGGTGTGGTTGATCCTGGGCGGCGGCGCGATCTTTGCCGCGTTTCCGCCGTTGTATGCAGTGAGCTTCTCCGGGTTCTATCTGGCGATGTTCCTGATCCTGTTCGCGCTGATCCTGCGCCCGGTCGGTTTCAAGTTCCGCGGCAAACTGGTGAGTCCGCGCTGGCGCAGCACTTGGGACTGGGCGTTGTTCGTCGGCGGCTTCATTCCGGCGCTGATCATGGGCGTGGCGGTCGGCAACGTGCTGCTGGGTGTGCCGTTCCACTTCGACGACAGCATGCGCACGTTCTACACCGGCAACCTGCTCGGGTTGCTGACGCCGTTCGCATTGCTCGCCGGCTTGCTCAGCGTGGCGATGCTGCTCGCGCATGGCGCCGCGATGCTGGTGCTCAAGACCGATGGACCGGTGGCCGAGCGCGCGGCACGTTTCGGCGGCATCGCCGCGCTGTGTGCGCTGGCACTGTTTGCAGCAGGCGGCGCATGGGTGGCGCTGGGTCTGCCCGGCTATGCGGTGACCTCGGTGCTGGCCACCGATGCGGCCACCAACCCGCTCGGCAAGACCGCTGCGCTCACCGCCGCGGGCGGCTGGTTGCACAACTACAGCAGCATGCCGGCCACATTGATGGCGCCGCTGGTGGGCCTGGTCGGGCTTGCGATGAGCGCGGTGTGCTTACGCCTGCGGCGCGGCGGCCTGGCCTTCATCGCCTCCGGCAGCGCCATCGTCGGCATCGTGTTCACGGTGGGCTTTGCGTTGTTCCCGTTCCTGCTGCCCTCTTCCAGCGCGCCAAGCGCGAGCCTGACGGTGTGGGATGCATCCAGTAGCCGTCTTACGTTGTGGATCATGTTGCTGGCCACTGCCGTGTTCATGCCGATCGTGCTGGCGTACACGAGCTGGGTGTATCGCGTGCTCAAGGGCAAGGTCACCGACGATGCGGTCACGGCCAACCCCAACGCGTACTGAGCGCCGCGGCAGCGATCGCAGCGCCTGCGCTGCCGTTGCCGCACCGCGCGCCACCATCATCCTGTTCAACGATTCGAGGAGCACACCAATGTGGTATTTCGCATGGATACTTGGCACCGGCCTGGCGGCATTGGCCGCGGTGCTCAACGGCATGTGGTTCGAAGCACGCGAGCCCGAGCGTGGCGAGCCGCCTCAGTAAAATAATTTCATCAGATGCTTGCCGATTCCCCATTCCCTATGTAACATACGCGGCTCCTTCGGGGTGTAGCTCAGTCTGGTAGAGCGCTACGTTCGGGACGTAGAGGTCGCAGGTTCGAATCCTGTCTCCCCGACCAGTTTCAAAACACAAACCGGCCTTGTGCCGGTTTTGTGTTTTCAGGCGTCGTTGCACGCACGTGCGCGACGCGGATGGTCTGTCATGTCTGTTGTCACTGCCGCGTCTTCTTCGTCCGCCCAGTTGCGTGGTCGCGGGCTGGTGCTGGCCGCGATCCTGCTGTCCGCATTCAACTTGCGCACCGCGGTGACGTCGCTGACGCCGCTGCTGGAACGCATTGCCGACGAGTACGCCTTCGGCGCGCCCACCATGGGTGCGCTCGGCATGTTGCCGACCGCAGCGTTCGCACTCACCGGCGTGGCAACGCCCGCATTGCTGCGCCGTTTCGGCTTGCTGCGCGTGGCGCTGTTGTCGATGGCGCTGGCCACGCTGGGGTTGGTGCTGCGCCCGCTGCTGCCGGGCACCACCGGGTTGCTGGTCGGCTCGCTGGTGGCATTGGCTGGCATGGGCATGGGTAACGTGGTGCTGCCGCCGCTGGTGAAGCGCTACTTCGGCGACCGCGTGGGTCGGGTGAGCACGCTGTACATCACCGTGCTGCAGGTCGGCACGCTGCTGCCGGCCCTGCTGGCAGTGCCGGTGGCCGATGCGCTGGGTTGGCGCAGTTCGATGGTGGCGTGGGTGCTGCCGGCCCTGCTGGCAACGGCGGCGTGGGCCCTGGTGCACGCCAACCATCGGCGCATCCGCGCCACCGGCCCGGCACCGGTCACACCCACGCCCGAAGCCGAAGGCCGCGTCGCGCGTACGGCGCTGGGTTGGAGCATGGCGGTGACCTTCGGCATGACCTCGCTGGTGACCTATTCCATGTTCACCTGGCTGCCAACGCTGCTGCGCGAAGCCGGTGCATCGCCTGCGTTCGGCGGCACCATGGTGGCGTTGTTCGCGGCATTGGGCATGGTCGGCGCGCTGACCATGCCGGCGCTGGCGGTGCGCATGCGCAATCCGTTTCCGATCGTGCTGCTATGCGCAGCCTGCCACCTGGTCGCGTTCGCCGGGCTGTGGTGGGCGCCGCTGGCCGCACCGGTCCTGTGGGTGACCCTGCTCGGCCTGGGGCCGAGCACGTTTCCGCTGGCGTTGGTGTTGGTGAATCAGCGCAGCCGCACGGCGGCCGGTTCGGCCGCGCTGTCCGGTTTCTCGCAGGGCGTGGGCTATGCGGTGAGCTGCCTGGGTCCGTTCCTGTTCGGCTGGCTGCACGCGCACAGCGGCGGCTGGACCTCCCCGTTCGTGTTCCTGGTCATCTGCCTGCTGGTGCAGCTGGCCGCCGCCTGGGTAGCCTGCCGCCCGCAGTTGCTGGAAGATGCGTGGACGCCGCCGGCACGCGGCGCCCGCGCTCAACGTACCGGCAGACTGATGTAGCTGGGCTGCTCGGGGGACACGTATACCCGCTGCGTGGCTTTTTGATAATCGCCGGGCTTGGCGAAGAAGATATTGGGCACGTAGGTCTGCGGGTTGCGGTCGTACAGCGGGAACAGGCTGGACTGCACCTGCACCATCACCCGGTGGCCCGGCTGGAAGGTGTGGTTGGCGGTTGGCAGGCCGAACTGGAATGCCAGCGGCTGATTGGAGGCCAAGGGTTTGGGCGTGCTGAAGCTCTCGCGGTAACGGCCGCGGAAGATCGCCAGCGACACCGGCAACTCGTAGCCGCCCATCTTCGGGTTCGACGCCATCTCCTCCGGATACACATCAATCAGCTTCACCACCCAATCGCTGTCGCTGCCGCTGGTGGAGGCCTGCAGATGCACTTCTGGGGCACCGGCGATCTGCAGCGGCTCGGTCAGCGGCTCGGTGACGAAGGTCAGCACGTCAGGGCGGCCATCGACAAAGCGCTGGTCGTGCACCAACCAGGTGGTCCACATCGCGCGGTCGGCAAAGTCCACCGGGCGCGGCACGAACGGCACCGGCTTGGCGGGGTCGGACACGTACTCTTCAAAGCCCGCCTGCCCGGCCACCGGTTGCTGGAACGACAACTTGCCGCCGGCCTGCAGATACAGCGGCCTGCTGGACGAGGCGCAGCCCTTGTCGCAACTGCGCGGCCACGCCTTGAGGCGGTCCCAATGGTTTTCGCCGGTGTTGTAGATGAACACCGGCGGCGTGTCTGCCTTGGGCGCGCCATCGACCAGGTACTGGTCCAGGAACGGGCGCAGCACCTCGGAACGGAACTGGCGCGCGGTATCGCCTTCGAAATTCAGCGGGCCCAAGGCACTGCCGTCGTAGTTCACCTGACTGTGGCGCCACGGGCCCATCACCAGGTAGTTGAGCGTATTGCGCTGGTCGCGCGGCTCCATCGCCGCGTAGCTGTGGATCGCCCCCCACATGTCTTCCTGATCCCACAGGCCTTGCAGCCACATCGTGGGCACCTTCAGCGGCGTGCGCGCCATTACCTTGTCGAGCGCCTGCTCCTGCCAGAACGCGTCATAGGCGGCGTGTTCGGTGAGCTTGTGCCACCACGGCAATTGCTCCAGACCTGCGGCCTTGGCGAAGTCGCCGGCCGAGCCGGCCTGCAGGAAGTTGCTGTAATCGTCGTGCCCCTGACGCGCGATGCCGGCGCCCTTGCCGCGCTTGCTGAGCTGGCCGGTGAAGTAATCGAAATTCACCTGGCGGAACGCGCCGTAATTGAACCAGTCGTCGCCCATCCAGCCGTCGATCATCGGGCTTTCCGGCACCGCCACCTTCAACGCCGGATGCGGGTTGGTCAGTGCCATCACCACGGTGAAGCCTTCGTAGGACGAGCCGATCATGCCGACCTTGCCATTGGATTCCTTGACGTTCTTCACCAGCCAGTCGATGGTGTCCCAGGCATCGGTGGCATGGTCGACCTCGCTGGGATTGAGCGGCCCACGCAGCGGGCGCGTCATCACGTAATCGCCTTCGGAACCGTATTTGCCGCGCACGTCCTGAAACACACGGATGTAGCCGCCTTCCACGAAGACGTCGTCGCCGGCAGACAGCAGGTCCTTCATATGCGGCGAGGACAGCCGTTCGGTGCGGCCACTGGCGTCGTAAGGCGTGCGTGTCAGCATGATCGGTGCGTTCCTGGCGCCCTTCGGCAGCACGATCACCGTGTGCAGCTTGACCCCATCGCGCATCGGAATCATCACCTCGCGCTTGATGTAGTCGTTGTTCGCATCGGCAGCCACGAACGGCTTGCCGGTGATGTCCGGCGTCATCGGCGAGGTTTGCGTCATCGCGGTGCCGGTGGCGGCGGCAATGGCGGTGGCTAGCAGGCAGGCGGCAAGGCGGCGCATGGAATCTCCGGCAGCAACGGTGGGCAGGATGAACAACTGCAGCAGCGTAGACACAGACAACTGGCTTGCGGGAGTGTCGAAGGTACCGGGTCGGCCACGCTGCGGCGCGCACGTGCTGCCGATTGGCGGCAAGGCAGCGCCTTGGTGCTGTCCTGAAATGACCATGCCGTGCGTTGCATCCCTTGCACGCCAGTCTCGGATCGGTGCGCGCAAGCCAGCACCAAGCCAACCAAACGTCATTGGCCCACCGGCAAATCGCACGCTTCCGCAGGCGCGGCAGATGCTTTACAACGTTTGATCCCACGATTGCAGCGACCGCTCGTATGCGCGATATCCCCTCACACGCCTGCGCTGACCCACACCGCCGTCGCCTGCTCACCCACCTCGGTGCGGCCGCGCTGTTGCCGTTGCTCGGCCGTGCAGGCGGTAGCGACGCGACCACGCCACCGGTACGCCCCACCCGTTCGCCGTTGCTGCCGCCCGAGCAGGCGCTGCGCCTGCCCTATGCGGCACCTGCCGCCGATGCGCAGCTGTTGCGTGAAGGACTGCCGATCGGCAATGGCCGGCTCGGTGCGCTCTGCGGCGGGGCTCCTGCCTGCGAGACGCTGTTCGTTTCCGAAGGCAGCCTCTGGTCGGGCGGCAGCAACGCAGCGCTGCAGGACGATGGCCAGTTTGCGTATACCAAGGAAGATTTCGGCAGCTTCATGCTGCTGGCCAAACTGTTCGTGGAACTGGAAGGGCATGCGCAGGCGCAGGTGTTCGATTACCAGCGCGAACTGGACATGAGCAACGGCTGCGTACGCGTGCGCTATCGCATCGGCGAGACGCGTTATACGCGCACGCTGTTCGCAAGCCACCCGGATGCGGCCATCGTGTTGCGCCTGGATTGCGAAGGCGCAGGCAGCCACCGTGGCCGCATTCGCCTGATCGATACGCATGCCGGCGCCGGTCGCGCCGACGGCGACGCTGGGCTGCGCTTCGCCGGCCAGCTCGATAACGGCCTGCGCTATGCCGCAGCGCTGCGCGTGCACAGCGACGATGGCAGTCTCGAAACAGGCGACGGCCTCCTGCAGTTTCGTGACTGCCGTGGCCTGACCATCGTGTTGTGCGGCGACACCGATTACGCCGCCGATGGCGCACGCGGCTGGCGCGACCCCACGCGCGACCCCACGCGCGACCCGCTTGCGCGGGCGCGCCACCGCGCACAGGCCGCCGCTTCAGTGCCTGCGGCGCTGTTGCTGGATACCCATGTCGCCGATCACCGTGCGCTGTTCGACACGTTGCAGGTGGAGCTTGGCCAGTCCAGCGATGCGCAGCGCGGCCTGGAAACCTGGCAGCGAATCCAGGCCCGCGCCGCGGCACCTGCGCTCCCCGACCCGGAACTGGAAGTGGCCTATCTGCAATTTGGCCGCTATCTCACCATCGCCGCCTCGCGCGATGGATTGCCCACCAACCTGCAGGGTTTGTGGCTGGAAAACAACGAGCCGCCCTGGATGAGCGATTACCACAGCGACGTCAATCTGCAGATGAACTACTGGCTGGCGGACCCGTCCGGCTTGGGCAACTGCGTCGATGCGCTGACACGCTATTGCCTGGCGCAGTTGCCGTCCTGGACACGCATCACCCAGACCCATTTCAACGACCCGCGCAATCGTTTTCGCAATACATCCGGCAAGATCGCCGGCTGGACCGTGGCCATTTCCACAAATCCGTTCGGCGGCAACGGCTGGTACTGGCACCCGGCAGGCAATGCATGGTTATGCGACAGCCTGTGGCAGCACTACGAGTTCACACAGGACCGGGGCGAGCTCACGCGCATCTATCCGCTGCTCAAGGGCGCCTGCGAATTCTGGCAGGCGCGCTTGATCGCGATGGAGGTCGCCGATGCAGACGGGCACACGCGACAGTGCCTGGTCGACGACCATGACTGGTCACCCGAGCACGGCCCGGAAAATGCGCGCGGTATTGCCTACGCGCAGGAACTGGTGTGGACGTTGTTTGGGCAATACCGCCAGGCCAGCGCCCTGCTTGGCCGCGACGCGGCCTACGCCGCGACCGTCGCCACGCTGCAGCAGCGTCTGTACCTGCCGGAAATCAGCCCGCTAAGCGGCCAATTGCAGGAATGGATGTCCCCCACCGACCTGGGTGAAGCCCATCACCGGCACCTGTCGCCGCTGATGGGTTTATTCCCCGGCCATCGCCTGCACCCGGATCTGGGGCCGCCCGCGCAGGTGGAAGCAGCGCGCAGGCTGTTGGAAGCGCGCGGCATGCAGAGCTTTGGCTGGGCCTGCGCGTGGCGGGCGCTGTGCTGGGCAAGACTGGGCGATGCGGAGCGTGCTTATGCGCTGGTGCTGACCAATCTGAAACCCTCGATCGGTCACAGCAATGGCACCGCGCCGAATCTGTTCGATATCTACGATCTCAGCCAGCACGGCGACCCCACCCTTGGCGGGGTGTTCCAGATCGATGCCAACTTCGGCACCCCGGCCGCAATGCTGGAAATGCTGCTGTATTCGCGCCCTGGCCAGATCACGCTGCTGCCCGCACTGCCCAAGGCCTGGGCCGCGCAAGGCCGCGTTACCGGCCTGGGCGCACGCGGCGGATTCACGGTGGATATGGCGTGGCGCAACGGCGTGCCGACGCAGGTCAGCGTGCGCAGTGTCGGCGGCACCCGCACCCGCATTGCCTGGGGCGCCCAGGCGCACGACATTACGCTTGCACGCGGCCAAGTGCGGCGCGTGCTGTGAGCCGGCCCCGCAGGCCGGCAGCGCCTGCAGCATGACGCCGTTGCAGGCGGCGTCTGCGTGGCGGCCGTTGATGGGTGTTCGCTAGGGGTGCCCAGCGTTCCTAATGCCGCACCTGGCCTTCGCCACGCACCACGAAGCGCTCCACCGTCAGCGCTTCCAGGCCCATGGGGCCATAGGAATGCAGGCGTGTGGTGGAGATGCCGATCTCCGCGCCCAGGCCCAATTCACCGCCATCGGAAAAGCGCGAGGAGGCGTTCACCATCACCACCGCAGAGCGTAGCGACTGCACGAATCGCTCGGCGTTGTCGGCATCCTGCGTGGCGATGACTTCGGTGTGGTCCGAGCCATACTGGCGGATGTGCGCCAGCGCCGTGTCCAGATCCGGCACCACGCGGATGGCCAGAATCAGATCCAGGAATTCCGCGGCATAGTCGTCGTCGCTGGCAGCAGCGATGTCCGGCAGCACCGCCTGCGTCGCCGCATCGCCACGCAGTTCCACCTTGCGTTCGCGCAATGCCTGCGCGGCAAGCGGCAAGAAGCGCTCGGCGATGCCAGCATGCACCAGCAAGGTCTCCAGCGAATTACAGGCCGACGGCCGCGTCGCCTTGCCATCGATCAGCAGGCGCAGCGCAAGCTCCATATCGGCGGATGCATCCACAAACAGGTGGCACACCCCCTTGTAGTGCTTGATCACCGGCACGCGCGCGTGCTCGGCGACAAACCGGATCAGGCCTTCGCCACCGCGCGGAATCGCCAGATCGACGATGTCGCTGAGCTGCAGCAGTTCCAGCATGGTCTCGCGGCGCAGATCCTCGACCAGGGTCAGCGCCGCGTCCGGCACATTGGCCTCGCGCAAGGCCCGCTGCAGTGCGCGCGCAATGGCGGTATTGGAATGGATCGCCTCCGAGCCACCGCGCAGGATCACGCCATTGCCGGCCTTGATGCACAGTGCCGCAGCGTCGGCCGTGACGTTGGGCCGCGCCTCGTAGATCATCGCGATCACGCCCAGCGGCACACGCACCTTCTGCACGCGAATCCCGTTGGGGCGCACATCTTCGCGGGTGATCCGACCCACCGGGTCGGGCAGCTGCGCCACCTCGCGCAGTGCGGCCGCGATGCCGGCCAGGCGCTTGTCGTCCAGCGCCAGCCGATCGAGCATGGCACTGCCGGTGCCCTTGGCACGCGCGGCCTCCAGATCGCGCGCATTGGCGGCCAGAATCGCCGCGGCATCGGCTTCCAGCGCGGCCGCCATCGCGTCCAGCAAGGCATGCTTGGCCGGTGCAGACAATTGCGACACCACCTGCGCGGCATCACGGCATTGCAGAGCGAGCGTTTTGATGGTCATTTGGGAGCCGGGATTGGGGAGTCGGGATTAGGGATTGGCAAAAGCGGGCGACACGGTTTTATCACTACCAGGGGTCAGTCGCTGGGACGAAGAGGCAGAGGTCTAGGGACGCAGTGCACACGCTGTTGCGAATCCCAAATCCCAAATCTCGAATCCCGGCTACAACAGCACCAGATCATCGCGATGCACCACGTTTTCGCCGTAACTGTAGCCGAGCACGTTCTCGATCTCGCGCGAGTGGCGGCCTGCGATACGACGGATATCCAGGGCCGAATACTGGCTGACGCCGCGTGCCAGACACTGGTCGCCCGCGGTGTCGCGCAGACGAATCTCCACCATGTCGCCGCGACGGAAATCGCCCTGCGCGCCGGCCACGCCGCCTGGCAACAGCGAGGCGCCCTTGCCGGTCAGGGCCGCTGCGGCGCCGTCGTCGATGAGGATCGCGCCCGCTTCCACCGGTGCGTGCCGCAGCCAGTATTTTCGCGCAGCGATGCGCGTGCGCGCGGCGTGGATGCGTGTGCCACGCAGGCGGTCCTGCGCCAGGGCGCGCACCACCTCGCCACTTCGGCCGTTGAATAGATAGGTTTCGATGCCGGCCGCACCGGCCTTTGCTGCGGCTTCCAGTTTGGTGCGCATGCCGCCGGTCCCCACGTTGCTGCCGCTGCCGCCGGCCATCGCCAGCACTTCAGGGGTGAGCTCGGGCACATCGTCGAGCGGGCGCGCCAGCGGATTGCTACGTGGGTCGGCGCTATACAACCCATCGATGTCGGTGGCGATGAACAACGCGTCGGCATCGACCAGCGCAGCCACGATCGCGGCCAGGTTGTCGTTATCGCCCAGCTTCAACTCATCCACCGAGACGGTGTCGTTTTCGTTGATCACCGGCAGCGCACCCAGCCGCAGCAACTCGCCCAAGGTGGCACGCGCGTTGAGATAGCGGCGACGGTTGCGCAGGTCGTCATGCGTGAGCAGTACCTGCGCCACCGGCCGCTCGAAAAAGCGCTGCCATAACGCAATCAGCTGCGCTTGGCCCAAGGCGGCCAGTGCCTGCCGCGCCGCGATCGGCGCGCCGACATCCGCCGCTTTGGGCAGGATGGCGCGACCAGCGGCCACCGCGCCCGACGAGACGATCACCAGCTCGCGCCCGGCTGCCAGATTGGCGGAAACGAACTGCGCCAGACCCAGCGCGAAGCGCGGGGACAGGCCACCGCCATCGGCGGCGAGCAGGCTGCTGCCGACTTTGAGCACCGCACGGCGCCACGGCGGCAGCGCCTGCTCGGTAAACGGCGACAACGTGCTGGCAGGCGTGCTCATGGCAATGGCGTCCTCAGTGCGTGTTCCACTCATACACGGTCAGTGCAGAGGCATCGCGCAGCACCAGCGGGTCGCGCGCAACGATCTGCTGCGCCTCTTGAAGCGTGGCCACGTTGACCAGCACATACGCGCCACCGCTGCGATCGCTGAAGCCGCCGGTCAGCTCGAGTTGCCCGGCGGCGCGCAATGCATCGAGAAAGTCCAGATGCGGCTGCACCACATCGGCGGGAAACCCCGGCTTGCGCAGCGCAAGCACCAGATAGCGGGTCGTCATGCGCGCAGCGCCTGCCAGCGCGCCTGCAGCACATCCAGTTGCAGGTCGGCTGCCGCACCGGGCGACACGCGCGCAGCCAGGCTGCCTTCCGGCGTGCGTCCCTGCCCTGCGGTCTCGGCGGCCTGCGCTGCGGCCTTGTAGGCCTCGCGGAACGGCACGCCGGCTACCGCGGCTTCCACCGCCACATCGGTGGCATACATGCCCGAATCGATGGCTGCGCGCAGTTTGTCCGGGCGCCATTCCAGATTGGCCAGCAAGGCCGGCAGCAGTTCCAGCGCTGCAAGTCCGCGGCCAAAGCCGTGCACGATCGCGCCCTTGCTGCTCTGCAGGTCGCGGTGATAACCCGACGGCAGCGACAGCAGCTGTTCGATCTCGGTGCGCGCTGCCGCCACGCTGGCATGCGTTGCGCGCATCAGCTCGATCACGTCCGGGTTGCGCTTGTTCGGCATGATCGAACTGCCGGTGGTGTATTGGGCCGGCAAGGCGACAAACGCGAATTCGCCGCTGGTGAACAGCGACAGATCCCAAGCGATGCGGCGCAGATCCAGCGTGGCGCTGCCGAGTGCTTCGAGCGCGGCCAGTTCGTACTTGCCGCGCGAAAGCTGGGCGTAGATCGGCGAGACCAACAGGCGTGCAAACCCCAGTTCGGCGGTGGTATGCGCACGATCCAGCGGCAGATTCACGCCATAGCCTGCGGCGGTGCCGAGCGGGTTGCTGTCGACCAAACGGACGGTGTCGTCGGCGCGCACGGCGTTGTCGATGAACGCTTCCGCCCAGCCCGCCCACCACATCCCGGCCGAGGACACCACCGCCCGTTGGATGTGCGTATAACCAGGCACCGGCAGCCCGGCCTCGGCCTGTGCGCGGTCCAACGCCACCTTGGCGATCTCCGCGCTGAGCGTGGCAACGCGCTGCAGCTTGTCCTTCAGCCACAGCCGCGTGGCGACCAGGATCTGGTCGTTGCGGCTGCGCCCGGTGTGGATCTTGCGGCCTGCATCGCCCAGACGCTCGGTCAATCGCGCTTCGATGGCGGAGTGGCAATCTTCGTATTGCGCATCGAGCACGAAGGCGCCGCTGCGAAAATCGGCGGCCAGCAGGTCGAGCTGTTCGCTCAAGCCGCCCAGCTCCTGCAACGACAAGATGCCGATGTGCTGCAGCCCCTGCGCATGCGCCTTGCTGGCAGCGATGTCGTACAGGAAGAATTCGCGATCCAGGATCACATCGTCGCCGGCCAGGAAACTCTGGATCTTGGCGTCAACGGCAACGCCAGGTTTTTGCCACAACAGATTGGTCATCGGAAAGCGTCTCGAGTAAGTCGTCCAGTTTCGATCCCCGCACATGGATGCGCGGGCTGTTGCGAGGAACTCGCTTCGTTGAATCCCCGCACATGGATGTGCAGGCTGTTGCGAGTGACTCGCTTCGTTGAATCCCTGCACATGGATGTGCAGGCTGTTGCGAGGGACTCGCATCAACGAATTGCCATCAACTCGTCCCAGCCCAGCGCAAGGTTGAGGTTTTGCATCGCCTGCGTTGCCGCACCCTTGAGCAGATTGTCCAGCGTCGCCACCACCACCACGCGCTTGTTGCCGGGCGCCAGCGTTACTCCGCCAATCTGCACACCGTGCTTGCCGGCGATGCGGCTCACCCAGGGCGCCTCGTCGACGATTTCGATCAACGGCTCGTCGGCATAACGCTGCGTATAACGCGCCTGGATCTGCTCGCGCGTCAGCGGCTGCTGCAGCCACAGGTTGACGGTCATGGTGATGCCGCGGAAATGCGGCGCCACGTGCGGCATGAACTCCACCGGCACGCCAAGCTGCGCAGACACCTCGCGCTCGTGCATGTGGTTGGTCAGCGCATAGGGCATCACGTTATTGGAGAGCAACGCAGGATTGTTCTTGTCCGAAGGCGTGGTACCCGCGCCCGAATACCCGGAGACACCGAAACACTGCGGTGGCCCGGCCAGCTGGTCGAGCAGTGGTGCGATGGTCAGCTGCATCGCGGTGGCATAACAGCCCGGGTTGCTGATGCGTTTTTGCCCGGCGTAACTGCCGCGCGTCAACTCAGGCAAGCCGTAGTACCAGGCCGGATCGAAGCGATAGTCGGCCGACAGATCGATCACCAGCGTCTGTGGCGCTGCCGCGTCGATCGCGGCGACAAAGGGCTCTGCCTTGCCATTGGGCAGCGCCAGGATCACCACGTCGGCCGCCTTGGCGGCCACCGCGTCGGCATCCAGGTTCTCGTAGCGCAGCTGGCCCTGGTAGGCATCGTTATGCTCGGCCACGGGCTGCCCGGCCAGCTCGCGCGAGGACACGAAGCTCAAGTGCAGCTGCGGATGCGCCGCCACCAGTTTGATCAATTCCGAGCCGGTATGCCCGCGGGCGCCGACAATGCCGATGGTCTTTTGTTCAACAGTCATGCGTTTGCTTCCAGGCGGAACTGCAGGTGGCGTTTGACCCCGGCCCATTCCGTATCGATGATGGAAAACACCACGGTATCGCGCGGCGTACCGTCGGCGTGGCGGGCGTGGTTGCGCAGCACGCCGTCCTGTTTTGCACCCAGCCGCGCGATCGCCGCGCGCGAGGTATGGTTGAACCAGCTGGTCTCGAACACCACGCTCAGGCACCCCAATGTTTCGAAGGCGTATTGCAGCAGCATCAGCTTGGTTTCGGTGTTGACGCCGCTGCGCTGCACGCGTGGTGCGTACCAGGTGTAGCCGATCGACAGCCTGGGCACTGCGGCATCCAGCGCGTAGTAGCGCGTGCAACCGACGATGTCGCCGGCCGCATCGCGCACCACATATGGCAACGCCGCGCCATCGGCGCAGGCGGCCAGGGCCGCAGCGATATACGCCTCGACCTGCTCCGGTGCGGGCACGCTGGTGTACCACAGCCGCGATAGCGCGCCGTCGCCCACCACCTCACGCAACCCATCGGCATGCGCTGTCTGCAGCGGCTCCAGGCTCGCATGCCGTCCACGCATGTTCGGCTGCTCGCGCCAACGTGCTGGCAAGGTGACGACGCTCATCGCAGTCAGCCCAGCAAGGTCGGCTGACGCGTCGCGCAGTGCGCAACGCAATGCTGGATCTGCTCGAAGTTTTCCAGCCCGTACCAGAACACCTTCCACTTCTCCTGCTTGATGCAACCGTCGGATTCGGCGTAGTAAAAGATATTGACCTGGTTGTTATGGCGCGAGCGCCAGAACAGCTGCGGGGTCTCTTCGCGCATCACATTCCATACCGCCCGGCCAAGACCTTCGCCCTGCGCATCGTCGAGCACGGCGAACTTGTCCAGATAGGTCAGCCTGCCCGCACCGAACTGGCCTTCGTCGGTCAGGATCACCGCCGCGCGGTAGTTTTCGCTGACATACGCGCGCAGCAACGTGGTGGTCTCGAAATACTCCGGCACCAGCGTGCGGCCGAAGCTGGATTCGATCAGCGACTTCAGGCGAGGCAGATCCAGTTCGTCCCAGGAGGTGGCGCGCAGCACGCGCTCGCCGCGCCGCACCAGCGTACCCGAGCCCTTGTGGGTGAACAGCTCCTTGGCCAGGTCCGACGGCCGGGTGATCGACACCGACGATTCCAGCGGCAGGCGATCGAGCAAGTCCTTGATCTGCTCGATCTTCACCCGCATGCCGCCGTTGATCCACGGCTGCTGCATCAGGTGGTCGAACTCGGTAGACAGGTTGATCGAATCGATCAACTTGCCATCGGCATCCAGCAGGCCGCCGGTGCCGGTGAGAAAGATGATCTTGTACGGCTGCAGCTCCTGCACCAACTCGTTGGCGGCAAAATCCGCATTGACGTTGAGGATCTGCCCGCTGGGCGTTTCGCCCAGGCTGGTGATCACCGGGATGGAGCCGGCCTGCAGACTGGCTTCGATCGGCGCCAGATTCACCGCCTTGACCTCACCGACCAGGCCGTAGGTGTCGCGATCCAGATACTCGGCCTCGAACACGCCACCGGTGATCGAGGTCGCACGCGCGCCGTTTTGCTGCAGCGCTTCCACCAGTTTCAGGTTGGAGGCCTGGAACACCTTGCGCACGATCGCCAAGGCTTCGGGCGAGGTCACGCGCAGTCCGTTGACGGTGTGCTTTTCGATGCCGGCGGCGGCCAGCTCTGCATCCAGCTGCGGGCCGGCGCCATGCAGCACGATCGGGGTCAGCCCCACTTCCTGCAGGAACGACAACGACGAGGTCAGCGCGTCCAGATCGTCGCGCAATACTGCGCCCCCCACCTTGACCACCGCAAAGCGCTTGGCATCGAGCTGCGAAAACCGCTTGAGGTATTGGCTGATTTCCTTCGCGCTGGCCATGCTGGAGAGCAGGCGCACGATGGTCTGGCGGGTTTGTTTGTGGGGTTGTGCGGAAGGGGACATTGCCGTGTTCGAAAGAGGAAAGGGAGCGCCAGGCGCGTGTCGGTTCAATGCGAACCGTTGATGATGCGATGGACCGATTCGGCGTAACCCTGCAACTGCGCCAGCGTCACGAATTCGTCGGCGGTGTGCGCCTGGGCGATGTCGCCAGGACCATACACCAGCGCGGTATAGCCGCCGGCCGAAAACAGCGAGGCCTCGGTCCAGAAGTCCACTGCGTTGCCGATCGGCAGGTCCAGCGCATCGGCCACATCGCGTGCGGCCAGGCGGCGTTCTTCCGCGCGTGCGATGTCGCCCGACGGCAGGCTCGGCCCGCGGAAGGTTTCTTCGAAATGCGCTGCCGCCGGTTCGGCGAAGCCGGCAAAGCTTGCCAGCAGTCCATCCACGTCCATCGACGGCAACGGACGAAAGCCGAAGCGCACTTCGGCTGCCGGCGCGATCATGTTGGCCTTGATGCCCCCCTCGACGCGGCCGATGTTGAAGCGCAATCCGGTCAACCCGCCGAAGCGCGCATGCGCCAGCGATTGCACATGGTCCAGGGCATTTGCGCCCCAGCGCATTGCCTGATGGAGCGCGCTGGCCGAGGGATCCTGCTTGCCCGATGCATGCCCTGCGCGCCCGGCAAACCGCATCAGCACCGAACTGATGCCACGATGCGCCAGCACCGCTTCGCCCATGGTCGGCTCGGCCACCAGGACAGCTTCGTACGGCACGCCGCGCGCCAGGAACGCGGCGATGCAGCGCGGATCATTGGCCTCTTCGTCCGAAGAAAACAGGAACGCGGCATCGCCGTTACCGGCATTGGCCGCGGCAACCAGCGCCGCCGCCGCGCCCTTGATGTCGCACACGCCCAGGCCCACCACGCAGTCGTCCAGGCGCCGCATCGCGTGCGGGTCGGCGCTCCAATGCGGCGAATCCGGCACGGTATCCAGATGCACGTTGAACAGGTACTTCGGCGTGCCGCGCACCGCGTACAAGCTCACCGCCCCTGCACCGTGATCGACCACCTCGACCTGGAACCCCGGCAGCTGCGCGCGCAGATAATCGAAGATGCCGCCTTGCGCGGCAATCGCACGCGGCGGATTGCGGGTGTCGAATGCCACCAGCGCCTGCAGGTGGTCGAGCGTGGAGGTGAGCAGGTCAGTCATGTGGGTCAGGCAGCCGTGGTGGTGGTGCGGTAGAGATCGGGATAGGCGATTTCCATCAACGCCTGCGGCCGTGCCGGCGCGGCGAAGCCGTGCTGTGCGTACAGCGCATGCGCATCGGAGGTGGCGAGCATGAAGCGACGAAGACCTTGCAGATGCGGATGGGCCATCACTGCTGCCACCAGTTGCTTGCCATAGCCGCGCCCACGGTGTGCATCGAGCACGAACACATCGGCGAGATAGCCGAAGGTGGCACCGTCGGTGATCACGCGCGCGAACGCCACCTGCCCTACGCCCGCGCAATAACCGCCGAAACACAGCGAGCCGGCGATCGCCCGCTGCACCGTGTCCAGCGGGATGCCCAGGCACCAATAGGCCTGCTCGCTGAGGAAGCGATGGATCAACGGCAGATCGAGTTCCTGCTTGTCGGTACTGATGCGTAATGCGGGCATGGGTTCCATCGCAGTGACCCTCTTCTCCCACCGGGAGAAGGTGGCCCGAAGGGGCGGATGAGGGGCGCCTCACGAAACTTCGCGAAGCAACCAGGTCGAACGCGTCGCCACGTGCCCAGATGGAGAACGATGGACGCAATGCTGCAGTAGTTCCCCATGACTGGCGCGTGGCGACGCGTTCGTCATGATCGATCTTGGAGGTTTCTGCGGCACCCCAAGCCCCTCTCCCCGGGTGAGAGGGGCTTTTGCTCAGCGGTTGACCTGCGCGTACAGCGTCGAGCTCATCCCGAACAGCTTGATGAAGCCTTCCGCTTCTTCCACGCCCCAGTCGGCCGATTGCGCGTAGGTCGCACCCTTGGTGTTGAGCAGGTGCGGCGAGCGTACCGCCACCGCATCGACGCGGCCGCCGCGAGTTTCCAGCGTCACCTCGCCATTGACCTTGGACTGCGAGGACTTCAGGAACGCCTCGATATCGCTCTTGAGCGGGTCGTGATAGAAGCCTTCGTACACCAGCTCCACCCACTTGCGCGCCACGTCCGGCTTGAAGCGGTTCTGCTGCTTGGTCAGCACCGCATCTTCCAGTGCACGGTGCGCGGTGAGCAGCGAAATCAGGCCCGGCGCTTCGAACACGATGCGGCCCTTCAAACCGATCACGGTGTCGCCGGTATAGACGCCGCGGCCCACGCCGTATTGCGCAAACAAGGTGTTGAGCTTGGCCAGGATCTTGGCACCCGGCAGCGGCTTGCCGTCCAGTTCCACCGCTTCGCCTTCGACGAACTTCAGCGTCACCGTCAACGCCTCGCTCGGCCAAGCACTGCGCGGCGCGCACCAGCCGCGCGCGCCCTCGCCCGGCGCTTCCCAACGATCGATCTCGCCGCCGGACATGGTCAGGCCCAGCAGGTTCTCGTTGATGGTGTAGGCCTGCTGTTTGGCACGCACGCCGAAACCACGCGCTTCCAGATACTTCTGCTCATAGGCGCGGGTCTGGGTGTGCTCTTTCTGGATCTCGCGGATCGGCGCCACGATCTGGTAGTCGCCCAGCGCCTTCACTGCCAGGTCGAAACGCACCTGATCGTTGCCCATGCCGGTGCAACCATGCGCAATGATGCGCGTGCCCAATTCTTCGGCACGCTTGAGCGCAGCATCCACGATCAGGTAACGGTCGGACACCAGCAACGGGTACTGGCCCTGGTACCCCTCGCCCGCCCACACGAACGGCTTGACGAAGCCTTCCCAGATCGCCGGGCCACCGTCCACGGTGACGTGGCTGGCCGCGCCCAATTCGGCGGCGCGCTTCTCGATGAACTCACGCTCTTCGGCATCCACACCACCGGTGTCGGCAAACACGGTGTGCACCGCATAGCCGCGCTCCTGCAGATACGGAATGCAGAAGCTGGTGTCCAGACCACCGGAAAACGCGAGAACGATGTCTTTGGTGCCGGGAGTCGGGATTCGGGATTCGGGATTGGTGGAAGCAGCGCTCATCATTGTTCCTTAGTACGTAAATGTGGGGGCCAAGTGTGTTGCTGTTGCGATTCTCTAATCCCGATTCCCGATTCCCGCTTGCGAAGCAAGCGCCGCCATGATCGCCTTTTGCACATGCAGCCGATTTTCGGCTTCATCGATGGCGATGCAGTTGGGCGAATCCATCACCGCATCGGTCGCCTTGACGTTGCGGCGCAGCGGCAGGCAGTGCGAGAACACGCCGTTGTTGGTCAGCGCCATCTTGCGTTCGTCGACGATGAAATGCTGGTACTGGTCGCGGATCGGCTTTTCTGGTTCCCAGTTGCCGAAGAACGGCAACGCACCCCAGCTCTTGGCGTAGACGACATCGGCGCCGGCGTAGGCGCTGTCGATGTCATGGCTGACCTGCAGCGAGCCACCGCTTTCGGCCACGTTTTGCGCGGCCCAGTCCATGTAGCGCTGATCCAGGATGTAGTCCGGCGTCGGGCACAGTAGGGTCACGTCCATGCCCATGCGCGTGGCGATGGTCAGCGCCGAGTTGGCCACCGCTGTGTTCAGCGGCTTGGGGTGGTAGGTCCAGGTCAGCACGTACTTCTTGCCACGCAGATCCTGGGTACCGAAGTGTTCCTGCAGCGCCAGCGCATGCGCCAGCTCCTGGCATGGGTGGGTGATGGTTTCCATGTTGATCACCGGCACCGGCGAATACTTGGCAAAGCTCTTGAGCACCTGGTCTTCGCGGTCCTTGGACCAGTCCACGAACTTCGGAAACGCGCGCACGCCGATCAGATCGACATAACGCCCCAGCACGCGCGCCACTTCGGCGATGTGCTCTTCGGTGTCGCCGTCCATGACCGTCCCCAGATTGAACTCGATCGGCCACGCATCCTTGCCCGGCTGCAAGACCACCGCATGCCCGCCCAGTTGGAACGCGCCCAGCTCGAAGCTGGTACGGGTGCGCATGGACGGGTTGAAGAACACCAGTGCAATCGACTTGCCCTTCAGCTCGCTTCCCAGCTTGTTGCGTTTGAACAACGCGGCCTGGGTCAACAGCGCGTCCAGCTCGGCGCGGCTCCAGTCCTGGGTGTTCAAGAAGTGCTTCAGTGACATCGATCGATCCTTTGCTGCGTGCTACTGCTGCGTTGGTCCGCCAGGAGCGACGGGGTGCGCGACATGCGCGTTTCTTGCCGTTGAAACTTTTGTGACGCCAAAACGAAAAAACCCAGCCTGGGGGCTGGGTCTTCAACGTCGGAACAGCAAACGCCCCGGCTTACCCAGCGAAAATGTGGGATTCCGGTCGGCGGGCACGCGAGGTCATGCCGGAGGCCATCCGGGCGGCGCTGGTGTCGTGCTGAAAAGCGTTTGCTTGCATAGGGCGCGAATCCTCGCACGCATGTGGGCACGGCGCAACCGCTGCGCATCTCATCGCGGCGGCGCGACGATGGCGTCCGGAATGTACGGCGTCACCGAGACCCGGATGCGCAGCCGATTGCCCGGATCTTCGGGCAGGCGCGAACGGTATTTGGTGCCCTTGTAGACATAGTCCACGTCGAAGGCGATCGGCCGGCGGAACTCGCGCGGCACTTCCACCACCTTGCAGTTGCGCCGCGTGCTGGTCGGCGGCACCGCAGCGGGCGCTGCCGGTTCGGGGCGACGCGAGAACATTTCCTTGACCGAATCGACCATGCGGTTGATGCGGCCCTCGTCCTCGGCCGGCGCTGCCGCAGCCTGTGCCGCCTGCTCGGCTTCGCATTGCTCTTCGATACGCGTGGCGCGAAGCGTCTGGTAGACCGGCTCGACATTGAGCACCTGCGCATAATCCAGTTTCACGTTCTCGATCACCACGACCCGGTTCTTGGGGTCGGGTTCTGCCGCATACGCCGGAATGACTTGCCCGGCAAACGTACACAGCAGCATGAAGAACGGAGAAGGTCGCATCAGTACCGGGAACGCGCAGCCAGGCAGTACGTAAGTGTATGGAGCTTGCGGCCGCCTGGGCTGAACGCAACCCATCCGGTGACCATCGTCAGGCTGGCGATTCGCCATCCCGCCACAACGGGCTAGAATCGCGCGATTGCCCTTTTTCGGATGCCGATGAGCCTGCGCCTGCACAACAACCTGACGCGGCGGGTCGAGCCGTTTGCGCCGCTCGATCCGTCCAGCCCCACCCTGTACGTCTGCGGTCCCACCGTCTACAACTACGCGCATATCGGCAACGCTCGCGGCCCGGTGGTCTTCGATGTGCTTGCCGCGTTGCTGCGCCGACGCTACGGCGCGCTGCGCTACGCGCGCAACATCACCGACGTGGACGACAAGATCAACGCCGCCGCGCAGGCGCAGGGCGTGCCGATTTCGACGATCACCGACCGCTTCGCGGCGATCTACCGGCAGGACATGGCGGCGCTTGGCGTGGTTCCACCGGACATCGAACCGGAGGCCACCGCGCACATCCCGCAGATCGTGGCGATGATCGAGCAGCTGATCGCCAATGGGCATGCCTATGCCGCAGAAGGCCACGTGCTGTTTTCGGTCTCCAGCTTCGAGGACTACGGCAAGCTCTCGCGGCGCGACCCGGACGAAATGTTGGCCGGCGCACGCGTGGACGTGGCGCCATACAAGCGCGACCCCGGCGACTTCGTGCTGTGGAAACCCTCCAGCGACGACCTGCCCGGCTGGCCATCGCCCTGGGGCCGCGGCCGGCCGGGTTGGCATATCGAATGCTCGGCGATGGCCGCCGCCCATCTGGGGCCGACCATCGACATCCACGCCGGCGGTGTGGACCTGCAGTTCCCGCATCACGAAAACGAGATTGCGCAGAGCGAGTGCGCGCATGGCGGTGCCACCTTTGCGCGCTTCTGGCTGCACAACGGCATGCTCAATTTCAGCGGCGCGAAGATGAGCAAGTCGCTGGGCAATATCGAAACCGTGCACGAGCTCATCGCCAGGCATCCGCCCGAAGCGCTGCGCTATGCGCTGTTGAGCGCGCACTACCGTCAGCCGCTGGACTGGTCGGATGGGTTGATCGAGCAGGCCAAGAACACGCTGGACCGCCTGTATGGAACGTTGCGGGATCTGGCTGCGCTGGAAGCGGAAAGCGGCAGCGATCTGGCGGTATCCATGACGATTCCCGCCGAGGTGGAGTCCGCTCTGGATGACGATCTCAACACGCCGCTGGCCTTGTCCGTCATGGCAAGCATCGCCTCCGATGCGCGTGCATTGCGCAGCGACCTGATGCAAAGCGGCCAAGCATCGGCGCGCATGATCGAGCTGCATGCGGCGCGCGCCAAGTTGCTCGGTGCCGGAATGGCACTGGGGTTGCTGCAACAAGACCCGGCTGCATGGTTCTCGCGCGGCACCGACGCCGGCGACGATGCACGCATCACCGCATTGGTGGAAGAACGCAGCGCGGCGAAGAAAGCCAAGGATTTCGCCCGCGCCGACGCCATCCGCAAGCAACTTGCCGAAGAGGGTATCGTGCTGGAAGACACGCCGCAGGGCGTGCGTTGGAAGCGTGCTTGATCCTTCTCACGTCTTCCTGCGGGAGAAAGTGCCCCCGCAGGCGGATGAGGGTGCGCTGCGGCGACAATCAACCGTCGGTCATGGCAAACGCGTCGCCACGCGCCAGCCAGAAAGAATGACCGACGGCCCTCGCAGGCTGCCCCGCCCTGGCACCTGGTGAAAGATGCAGTGGCCACAGCGCTCCAAGGCCAGGTGCCAGTGGCGCACACCGTGCCTTCTCGCCCCGCGGGAGAGGGACTTGATCGAATTGATTCTGGATTTTTAGATGACCACCTCCCCCTTCCCGCTTGAACCGACTGCTACCGAGGCGCAGGCCGCCATTGCCGAGGAATTTTCCTTCTTTGGCGACTGGTCCGAGCGCTACCAGTACCTGATCGACCTTGGCCGCAAGTTGCCCGCCTTCCCGGAACAGTGGAAAACCGAAGAGCACCGCCTGCACGGCTGCCAATCGATGGTCTGGATCGTGCCGGAGGGCAACGCCGAGCGGCTGGATTTCCATGCCGTCAGCGATTCGGCCATTGTCTCCGGGCTGATCTACCTTGCGCTGCGCGTGTATTCAGGGCGTAGCGCGCAAGAGATCCTGGCTACCGAGCCTGACTACATCGCCGGGATCGGCCTGGCCAAGCATCTGTCGCCGACCCGCAGCAACGGCGTGGCAGCGATGCTGGCCTTCATCCGCGATACCGCGCGCGCGCAGCAGTGAGCACGCCCGCCCCATCGCCCGCCGATTCGCTGCGGACGCTGCTCGCCCATCCAGGCTTCGGCCTGGTGCTGCTGTACCGCGTGGCGGCGATGCTGTCCTACCAGATCGTCGCGGTGACAGTCGGTTGGCATATTTACGAAATGACCGGCAACCCGCTCTCGTTGGGGCTGATCGGCCTGGCGGAAATCCTGCCGTTCTTCTGCATCGCCCCCTTTGCCGGCTACCTGGTCGATCACCTGCCGCGCCGCCGGCTGGGCATGGTCGCCGTGCTGGGCTTGGTCGCAACCGCGCTGTTGCTGTTGGCGATCACGCAAGGCTGGCTGCCGGTCAAAGGCGTGTGGCCCATCTATGCCGCCATCTCGCTCACCGGCGCGGCGCGCTCTTTCTTGTCGCCGGTCTACAACGCCTTGTTCGCACGGGCGCTGCCGCGCGACGCATTCGCACGCGGCGCCAGCATCGGCAGCGTCACCTTCCAGGCCGGCATGGTGATCGGCCCGGCGCTGGGCGGCGTGCTGGTCGGCTGGGGCGGCAAGGGCCTGGCCTACGGGGTCGCCGCCAGCGTGGCGATGCTGGCGATCCTGGCGTTGGCTTTGTTACGTGTCAGCGAGCCGGTCAGCGCCGGCCCGCGTGCGCCGATCTTCCGCAGCATCGCCGAAGGCGCGCAGTTCGTACTGTCCAACCAGATCATGCTGGGCGCCATGGCGCTGGACATGTTCTCGGTCCTGCTTGGCGGCGCGGTGTCGATGTTGCCGGCCTTCATCCACGACATCCTGCACTACGGCCCGGAAGGCCTGGGCATCCTGCGCGGTGCGCCGGCGCTGGGTTCGATCGTGGTTGGCGTGTGGCTGGCGCGGCACCCGCTGCAGCGCAATGCCGGACGCGTGCTGCTGCTGTCGGTGGCCGGCTTCGGGCTCTGCACCATCGCCTTCGGACTGTCGCGCCATTTCTGGCTGTCCGCGGCGATCCTGCTGGTGTACGGCATGTGCGATGGCGTCTCGGTGGTGGTGCGCCAGACCATCCTGCAGTTGGCCACCCCCGATGCCATGCGTGGCCGGGTGTCTTCGATCAACGGCATCTTCATCGGCTCGTCCAACGAGTTGGGCGCGTTCTACGACGGCGTCATGGCGCGCCTGGTCGGCCTGGTGCCGGCGGTGGTCATCGGCGGCTGCGTCACCCTGGGCGTGGTGGCCACCACCGCCTGGAAGGCGCCGCGCCTGCGCAAGCTGGACCTGCGCGATCTGCAGTGAGCGGCGCGATCGCGTGATTGCCGGTGCCCACTGCGCCGCTGTGGTGGCAAGGGGCTCGTGTTGCGGACCGCGCTCACGTGCCGCATGCAGCTGCGTGCGGCGGCGTCTCGCCAATGGGCGCTGCCTGACTCTCGGCCAGGCGCCAATACAACGAATCAGGCGACCATAAAAAACCCCGCACATGGCGGGGTCTTTCGGTGAGCCAGGCGGACGATCAGTCGCCCTGCTGCTTCTGCAAGTGCTCCCAACGCTCCTGGGCATCGATGGTGCGCTCGGCAGTCAGACGCGCTTCCAGGCGGTCCAGGCCAATCTCTTCACCGGTGTCCACGCAGTAGCCGTAGTCACCGTCTTCCAGACGCTTGAGCGTGCTATCGATCTTGGAAATCAGCTTGCGGGCGCGATCACGGGCACGCAGTTCCAGCGAGTTTTCGGTCTCGCGGGTGGCACGTTCGGCTTCGTCGCCGATGTCGCGTACTTCTTCGCGCAGGTTTTCGATGGTCTGCTTGGATTCCTCCACCATCTCGTTGCGCCAGCTCTGCAGACGCTGGCGGAAATATTCCTGCTGCAACTTGTTCATGTACTCCTCGTCCGCGGAAGGCTTGTAGCCCTGCGGCAGGATCGGGCGACCGGTTGCTTCGTCGGTCTTGTACTCGACGACCTTGTACTTGGTCTTGGGAGCCGCGCTGGACGGCTTGGACGTCACGGCCACGGCCACCTTGCCGACCGGACGGGTCGCAGCAGGCTTGGCGGGGGCTTCGGTTTTAGTTGGCGTTTTTGCGGAAGATTTCGAAACGGGCACGGGATTCTTAGATGACGGGGTCGCAGGCTTTGCCGGCTTCGCAGGGACGGCCTTGGGGACCGGTGCGGGCGCGGGCTTTTCAGCCTTGACCGGGACTGACTTGGCCGGAGCCGGCTTGGTGGCCGGCTTCGGTACGGACTTGGACGCCACCGGCTTGGCAGCCGGTTTGGCGGCAGCCGGAGCTGCCTTTTTCGCCGCCGGCTTGGCAGCACTCTTGGCGACGGGTTTCACTGACTTGGGGGCTGCGGACGCGGTGGTCTTGGAAGCCGGCGCCGGCTTGGCAGCGGCCTTCTTAGCAGGTGCCTTCTTCGCGGGTGCCTTATTGGCAGCCGGCTGCTTGGTCGGCGGTTTTGCGGCCGGTTTCGCAGCAGCGGACGTCGCTGCCTTTTTCGCAACGGGTTTGGCGGACTTCTTGGCGGCCTCTACGGCCTTTTTTGCAGGTTTTTTAGCAGCCACGAAACGCTCATCCTTGGTTCCCCCGGGGCCCGGGAAAGCGGGCCTTTATAACGTACCCCGCGGACCCCCGGCAACCACCTATTAATGCAAGTGGCATATCATTGGCAAGTGATCTCACGCCTGCTCATCGCGCTGCTACGCGTCTACAAGCTCGTCATCAGCCCCCTGCTCGGGCCGCGTTGCCGTTTTGCACCAAGCTGCTCGGACTACGCGATGACCGCCATCGGCCGCTTCGGCCCGCTGCGCGGCAGTTGGCTTGCCGCGCGCAGGCTCGGCCGCTGTCATCCCTTCCATCCGGGCGGATTCGATCCGGTGCCCGATGCACCCGCCTCGCCCTCCCCGTCTTCTTCCTGCAGCTGCAAAGGACCCCATCCATGAGCCGAACCGTCATCGTCAATGCCCGCCTGGTCAACGAAGGCAAGGAGTTCGACGCCGATCTCCTGATCGAGGGCGGCCGCATCGCCAAGATCGACAGCAAGATCGCCCCTGCCCCTGGTGATACCGTCGTGGATGCCGCCGGACGCTGGGTGCTGCCAGGCATGATCGACGACCAGGTGCACTTCCGCGAACCTGGCCTGACCCACAAGGGCGACATCGCGACCGAATCCGGCGCCGCGGTGGCTGGTGGCCTGACCAGCTTCATGGACATGCCCAACACCAATCCGCCGACCCTGGATGCCGCCGCACTGCAGGCCAAGTACGACGCCGCTGCCGGGCGCGCCTGGGCCAACTACGGCTTCTACATGGGTGCCAGCAACGACAACCTGGCCCACATCCAGTCGCTGGACCCCAAGACTGCACCGGGCATCAAGGTGTTCATGGGCGCCTCCACCGGCAACATGCTGGTCGATAACCCGGAAACGCTGGACGCCATCTTCCGCGACGCACCCACGCCGATCATCACCCACTGCGAAGACACCCCGACCATCGACGCGACGATGGCGCAGTACAAGGAAAAGTATGGCGATGCGCTGACACCGGAGATGCACCCGGACATCCGTTCGCGTCAGGCCTGCCTGAAGTCCTCGCAGCTGGCGGTCTCGCTGGCGCGCAAGCACAACACCCGCCTGCACGTGCTGCACATTTCCACCGCCGACGAGCTGGCGCTGTTCGAAGCCGGCCCGCTGGTCGATGCCGATGGCAAGCTGCGCAAGCGCATTACCGCCGAGACCTGCATCCACTTTCTGCGCTTCGATCGCAGCGATTACGCACGACTGGGCAACCTGATCAAGTGCAACCCCGCGATCAAGGACGCCGAAGATCGTCTGGCGCTCATCGATGCGCTGGCCGAAGATGTCATCGACGTGCTCGCCACCGACCACGCCCCGCACACCTGGGAAGAAAAGCAAAAGCCCTATGCGCAGGCGCCCTCGGGCCTGCCGCTGGTGCAGTACGCGCTGGTCGCGGCACTGGAGCTGGTGCACGAAGGCAAGTTGCCGATCACCCGTATCGTGCAGAAGTTCGCGCATGCGCCGGCCCAGTTGTTCGATGTGCAAGAGCGTGGCTTCCTGCGCGAAGGCTATTTCGCCGACCTGGTGATGATCGACAACACCCCGTTTACCGTGAAGCGCGAGCAGGTGTTGTCCAAGTGCGGCTGGTCGCCATTCGAGGGCACCACCTTCCGTTCGCGCATCGCTGCGACGTGGGTCAACGGCCAGCAGGTGTGGGATGGCGAACAGCTGGTGGGCAGCGCTGCCGGCCAGCGCCTGACCTTCGACCGCTGATGCGCGCAGCCCTGTTTGGTGCCTGGTTGATCCTGGCGCCGGTCGCGCTGGTTGCAGGTCGCGCCCAAGCGCAGGGTGCGGCCGCCGCAACTGATGTCGTATTTCCGCAAAGCGCGTCGCAAGGCGCGCTGGTGATCGGCAAGGTGCCGGCAGGCAGCAAGGTGCAATATGCCGGCCGCAACTTGCGTGTGAGCGGTTATGGAAGCGTCGTGTTCGGGATCGGCCGTGATGCGACCGGGCCCTTGCAGGTGCAGATCACCCAACCCGATGGCAGCACGCGCACCGTGAGCATCGCAGTAACGCCGCGCGACTGGCCGGTGGAACGCGTCAATGGCGTGCCGCCGAAGACGGTCAACCCGCCGGCCGAGATTGCCGCGCGCATCAAACGCGAACAGGCGCAGGTCACGGCGGCGCGCGACCGCGATGACGCACGCACCGATTTCGCCCAACCCTTCATCTGGCCGGTGCAGGGACGTATCAGCGGCCGCTTCGGCAATGCACGCGTGTACAACGGCCAGCCGGGCGCCGGCCATTCGGGCATGGACATCGCCGTGCCCACCGGCACCCCGGTGAAGGCACCGGCTGCCGGCGTGGTGACGTTCGCGGCGCCGGACCTGTATCTCACCGGCGGCACGGTGCTGCTGGATCACGGCTTCGGGGTGAGCTCGAATTTCCTGCACTTGTCGCGTATCGACGTGAAGGTGGGCGACCGGGTCGAGCAAGGCCAGGTGATTGCGGCGGTTGGTGCCACCGGGCGTGCCACCGGGCCGCATCTGCATTGGGGAATGAACTGGTTCGACATCCGCATCGATCCGTTGCTGGTGCTTGAGCGGACGAAGTAGAGCGTTCGAAAGATCGCCTTTTTGACGTGCGGTGGCATTGAAGACGCTGTTCTACGCTTCCTAGAAGAGCCTGCTTGGCCAGCCCGGTCTTCTGCTGACTCGAGTTTCCCTCACACAAATTATCGCGTCCCGGACGTACTGGAACGGAGCCGCAACAGTGGATAGCAATGCAGGCGTGGCCAACGTTGATCACATCGGGTTTGCCGTTTCATCTCTTGACGAGGCGATCCGGTTCTGGACCGAGGCCCTGGGGTTTACGCTCGAACGACAGGCACAGATGGGCGGCGATTTCCTGCATCAGGTCACCGGCGTGGATGATCCGAGCGTGCGAACGGCAATCGTGAAGGCTCCGGACGGATTCATCGTCGAGTTGCTGCAATATTCCAAAGGCCGTCGGAATGGGCAGTCGCCGGACAGCGCGGGTGCGATCGGGGCCGCCCATCTGGCGCTGACCGTCCGGGACATCCATGCGGCCATTTGCCGTGTCGAGGCGGCCGGATGGAAGGCGAAGGGCAAGCCGCTGCCGATTCCGGGAGGTCCGAGAACAGGAACGCTCACCGCCTACGTGTCCGGTCCCGACCATATTTCCATCGAGTTCATGCAGCCTGCTGGACCGTGACAGAACCGGCGCGCCCCGACTACCGGCGCAGTCGTCAGCGGGATGACACCGAATGGTCGCATCCCCGCCCCGTTGATGGACCATGATCCCGATCCGCCTTAGCGTGCGGCTGCAGAGTCATTCTGCGATGACCCCACTATTTGATGCATCGCGACCACTGGATCAGGCCCCCTCAATTTAACAACGGGCCACACCCTGCGACGCCAGAAGAAAAACGCAACCCACGATCATTGCGCCGGAACGCTACACACCCGGTCGGCGGCGACCTACCCGTCGTGCTTGTGTTCGCCAGCGGGCTTTGCGGTATAACCGAAACGACCGTCGTGCGTCGCTGCAGGTGGACGCTTGGGCTGCCGACGGTCGGTCCGTCGCTTCGGCGTCGGGCGTGCTTCATCTCCCCTCCCCGACTGCAGGAGATGTGCGACATGCGCAACGAGCACCTCAAACCGACCCTGGGTACCTGGCAGTTGTGGGGCATCGCAGTGGGGCTGGTGATTTCAGGCGAGTATTTCGGCTGGAGTTACGGCTGGGGCACCGCCGGTACGCTCGGCTTTCTGGTGACCACGCTGCTGGTCGCAGTGATGTACACCTGTTTCATCTTCAGCTTCACCGAATTGACCACCGCCATTCCCAATGCGGGCGGGCCCTTCGCCTACAGCCTGCGCGCGTTCGGGACCTATGGCGGCATGCTGGCAGGCCTGGCCACGTTGATCGAATTCGTCTTCGCGCCGCCGGCTATCGCGATGGCGATCGGCGCGTATCTGAACGTGCAGTACCCCACGCTCGATCCGCGTCTTGCAGCGGTTGGCGCCTACCTGGTCTTCATGAGCTTGAACATTGTCGGCGTGGCGATTGCAGCCACCTTCGAGCTGATCGTGACCTTGCTGGCGGTGATCGAACTGCTGGTGTTCATGGGTGTGGTGGCGCCGGGTTTCAGCGTGGCGCGCTTTGCCGCCAACGGCTGGGCCGGCAGCGACGGCTTCGGGCCGGCGGCCATTTCCGGAATCTTCGCCGCGATCCCGTTTGCGATCTGGTTCTTTCTGGCGATCGAAGGCGCGGCGATGGCGGCCGAAGAAGCCAAAGACCCCAGGCGCACGATTCCGCGCGCCTACATCGCCGGCATTCTCACCCTGGTGGTGTTGGCGCTGGGCGTGATGGTGTTTGCCGGCGGCGTCGGCGACTGGCGCCAGCTTTCCAACATCAACGATCCGCTGCCGCAGGCGATGAAGGCCGTGGTCGGCAACAGTTCCACCTGGTTGCACATGTTGGTGTGGATCGGCTTGTTCGGGTTGGTAGCGAGTTTCCACGGCATCATCCTGGGCTATTCGCGTCAGTTCTTTGCGCTGGCGCGTGCCGGTTTCCTGCCACATGGGCTGGCCAGGCTCTCGCGTTTTCGCACGCCGCATCGCGCCATCCTGGCTGGCGGCGTCATCGGCATTGCTGCTATCTGCAGCGACAGCGTGGTCAAGATCCAGGGCATGTCGTTGACCGCAGCGATGATCACCATGTCGGTGTTCGGCGCGATCGTGATGTATGTGATGAGCATGCTCAGCCTGTTCAGGCTGCGTCGCGCCGAACCGGGATTGGAGCGTAGTTTCCGCGCACCGGGGTACCCGGTGGTGCCGGCCATTGCGCTGCTGCTGGCGCTGGTGTGCCTGGTGGCGATGGTGTGGTTCAACCCGATTGTGGCGTTGATCTTCCTGGGCCTGCTGTTGTTCGGCGCGGCGTGTTGCGTCCTGAGCCTGCGCACGCAACACACGCCTGTGGCCAGCGCCGGATGAGCGGCTTTGCCTTCACCGCAGGCGGCGAACGCTTTCAGTTTGCCGATCTGAAGCAGCTGCTGGCCAAGGCGACGCCTGCGCGCTCCGGCGACCAGCTGGCCGGTCTTGCCGCCGACTCCGGTCTGCAGCGCGTGGCCGCACAGATGGCGCTGGCCGATCTGCCGCTACGGCACTTCCTCGACGAAGCAGTGGTGCCGTATGAAGCAGACGAAGTCACCCGGCTGATCATCGACCAGCACGATGCCGCTGCATTTGCCGCCGTGGCGCATCTCACCGTGGGCGGCTTTCGCGATTGGCTGCTGAGTGCGCAGGCCGACGAAGCTGCATTGACCGCGTTGGCACCCGGCCTGACGCCGGAAATGGTGGCCGCGGTGTCCAAATTGATGCGGGTGCAGGACCTGATCCTGGTGGCGCAGAAAACCCGGGTCGTCACCCGCTTTCGCAACACGCTGGGGTTGCGCGGACGCCTGTCGACGCGCCTGCAGCCCAACCACCCCACCGATGATGCAACCGGCATCGCCGCCAGCGTGCTCGACGGCTTGTTGTACGGCAACGGCGATGCGGTGATCGGCATCAACCCGGCCAGCGACAGCCTGGCCGCAACCACGGCCCTGTTGCGCATGCTCGATGCGGTGATCAGTGGGTATCAGATTCCCACGCAATCGTGCGTGCTTGCGCACATCACCACCACCATCGAAGCGATCGGCCGCGGCGTGCCGGTGGATCTGGTGTTTCAGTCCATCGCCGGCACCGAGGCGGCCAATGCCAGCTTCGGCATCAACCTGGCCTTGCTGCAGGAAGGGTATGAAGCGGGCCTGTCGTTGCGGCGCGGCAACGTCGGCGACAACGTGATGTACTTCGAAACCGGCCAGGGCAGCGCGTTGTCGGCCAATGCGCACCACGGCGTGGATCAGCAGACCTGCGAGGTGCGCGCCTATGCGGTAGCGCGCCACTACAAACCGCTGCTGGTAAACACCGTGGTGGGCTTCATCGGGCCGGAATATCTCTACGACGGCAAGCAGATCGTCCGCGCCGGGCTGGAGGATCACTTCTGCGGCAAGTTGCTCGGCGTGCCGATGGGCTGTGACATCTGCTACACCAACCATGCCGAAGCCGATCAGGACGACATGGACGTGTTGCTCACCCTGCTCGGTACTGCCGGCATCAACTTCATCATGGGCATCCCCGGCTCGGACGATGTGATGTTGAACTACCAGACCACCTCGTTTCACGATGCGCTGTATGCGCGCCAGGCACTCGGCCTGCGCGCCGCACCCGAGTTCGAACGGTGGCTGGAGCAGCACGACATCCTGCGGCTGCGCGATGGCCGCTTCGAGCTCGGCAGCGAGGTACCGGCGCCATTTCGGCGTGCATTGGCACAGGCCAGCGGTAGAGCGGCGCCATGAGCGCACCCTCCACACCACCCCGCGATGCCTGGGCGCACCTGCGCCAACTGACGCCCGCGCGCATTGCGCTGGGCCGGGTGGGGACCAGCCTGCCTACGGACGCGCACCTGGAGTTCCAGCTGGCGCACGCGCAGGCACGCGATGCGGTGCATCTGGCATTCGACCCGGCACCGCTGCAGGCCGCGCTGGAGCAACGCGGGCGCAGCAGCATCCTGCTGCAGAGCGCTGCGGCCGATCGTCATCAGTATCTGCGACGTCCCGATCTGGGACGGCGCCTGGCCGAAGATGCCGCCGCCCAGCTACGCGGCCTCACGGCCGTGCATGGCGGCGGACAGGATGTTGCGGTGGTCATCGCCGATGGGCTGTCTGCGCTGGCCGTGCATCGGCATGCCGCGCGCATGCTCGACCAGATCGATGCACTGGCATCGCAGGAAGGCTGGTCGCTCGCGCCGGCGGTGCTGGTGGCGCAAGGGCGCGTGGCGATCGGCGATGAGGTCGGCGAACTGCTCAACGCACGCGCCGTGATCGTGCTGATCGGCGAAAGGCCGGGCCTGAGCTCGCCCGACAGCCTGGGCCTATATCTCACCTACACGCCCCGCGTCGGGCTCACCGATGCAGCGCGCAACTGCATTTCCAACATTCGCGCCGAAGGGCTGAGTTACGCCGAGGCGAGCCACAAATTGGCGTATCTGCTGCGCGAGGCATTTCGCCGCAGACTCTCTGGCGTGCAGTTGAAAGACGAAGCCGAACAACCTGCGTCGCTGGCAGGGCCTGCCGACATCGCGCCGCGCACGTTCTTGCTGCCTGACTGAACTGCGCGGCGTGTGCTGACCAGGAGTCACACCGCGCAATTCGCAATCAATCCATCACTTCAATGCCCCATCCTGCGTGTTGCTGGCGGCATAGGTGCTGGTCTGCAGTTCATTGTCATGCGGATGACGTAAGGCGTTGCGTACATCATCGGGAAGCTTGTCGACATCCAGCATCACCTTTCCCGAGTGCACATCACGCACCACCGAGGCAGGCAGCACGAAGTCGCCGCCATTTTCGATATTGATGACCAGTTCGTCCCCATCGTTGCGGATGTCGCGGACGGCACCGACGCCGATTTCGCCATCGCGTAGAAATACCATCTGGCCAATTTCGATCTGCTGCATGTTCAATCTCCTGGAATGGCGTCATCACGCAAGCGCGCTGTGCCGGTGGCAGATCATCGCGCTGCGGTGCGTTGGCGCGTGGTGAAGTGCGGATCACTGCGGCGTGGGTGCGTGCAGCAAGGCGCCGCTCGGCAGGCGGGCCGGCTGCCCGGCAATACGCTCGAACTCGCTCACATCGTGCGAACAGAACACCTCCACCTCACCTGCATGCTGTTGCCGTAGAACGCGCAGGCGCTGCTGGTTGCTCAAGCGCGCGGCGCGGTCCTTCTCCAGCATCCATTGATACGCGCGCAGCCCTGGCGTGCAGTAAGGCGCGTCCGGATCCATTTCGCGATGGAAGAAATATGCATCGCCTGCCAGCAGCAGCCATCGTGCCGGCGTGTGCACCGCAACCGCGGCATGACCCAGCGTGTGCCCGGGAAGCGGCACCATCAGCAGCTCTGGCGGTAATCCATGCAGGTCGCGCACGCACTCCAGCCCCATCCAGCGCTCGCCTGCTGCACCGTCGTAGGTGCGCCACTGCCCGCGCGTAGACCACTGTTGCGGACGAAAGCGTTGGCGATCCATCCAGGTGCGCTGTGCCAGTGCGGCATCGCGTTCGCTCGTCATCAGGTGCACGCGCGCATGCGGAAAGTCGTCCAGCCCGCCGGCGTGGTCGAAATCCAGATGGGTCAGCACGATGTGCCGCACATCGCGCGGGTCCAGCCCCAGCCGTTGTATCTGCCGGATTGCGGTCATCTCCTCGCGCAAATCCGGCTTGACCAGGGCCAGAAAAAACCGACTCACGCGCGCACGTGGCTCGGCCACATCGCGCAGGCCGAAACCGGTATCGATCAGTACCAACCCGGCGCTGGTTTCCACCAACAAGCAATGGCAACACAGATGGCCGCGATCCAGGACGCCTGGCGTACGTCCGTCCATGAGATGGCCGCCCAGCGGACAGGTGGAGATGCAGTTGAGGTGATGCACGCGCATCGGCACGCTCCGCTTGGCGGGCCAGCGTGGCAATGCGACCGTCGCACAGCGGTGAGCGGAGCAAATCGCGCAACCAGTGCGCACACGCCACCTTGACGGTGGCGCGTGCGCCCCAGATTTCAGCGCAGCGGAACGTCCGCCACCTTGTCCTGATAATCCTTCTTCGGGTCGACGCCCAACAACACCTTGATCCCTGCCAGCAGGCTCGACTCGTTGAGCCAGATCTGCGCATGGTCGGCGTCTAGGCGCAGCAGCGCCAAGTTCGGATCGGTCTTGCCGCCTTCGTACCACGCAGCGACATATGGATTCCACAACCGGTCGACCATGGCCGGGTCGGTGTCTTCGCGCAGCGAGCCGCTGATGCTGGCGAACAAATCGTGGCCCTTGCTGCTGAAGGCGCCGATGACGCGGCGGCCCTGCCCCAGCATGGTGATCAACGCGTTGTCCTTGGATGTAAAGAACCAGATCGGTCCACCGCTATCGCCTTCGATCTGTGCGGTCATCGGACGCGCATGACCGTCTTCGACACCGTCCAGGCCCAGCATCACGGTGCGATCGGATTTGAGCGCCTTCCAGAATTTTTCCTGCAACTCTTTGGTGTCTGCCATTTCGATTCCTGACATGCGCGTGTACGCGGGTGAGTCAGTCTGAAAGGCCCTGCGCCCACGGCATGTGAGGACGCATCTCGAATCGCCGTCATTGTGCAACCGCAATATGGTCCGCGTGCGCACATGGCCTGTAGCGCCAGTACCGGCCCGCAAAGCGTGACCGATTCGCAGTTCCGGCACATTGGCCGATACGTCATCAGCCGAAAAACGAACACGGCAGTAGGATCGGCCGGCCGCTGGTGCGGCACGAACGAGAACCGCGCATGGCAACGACCGTCGTTGCACCTGCGCTGCATTGCTTCCGAATCCTGAAGCGGCCGGACACCTGTTGCGATCGTTTATCAGGCGAGCGCGCACCGGCGTCGTCGTCGCTCCTGGCTTGCCGGCATCTGCAGCGTATTGCGCATACGTCCCCTTCTGAGAGAGCGCCACCACATGTCTGCAACGCACATCCGTTCGACCTGTCTCGCTGCCGCAGTGCTGAGCCTTGTTAGCGCCACTGCGCTGGCATTGACCGGCACTGCCACACGGCCGCAACTCACCAGCAGCGAAGCGAGCAGTTATACGATCGCCAAAGCCTTGGCCAAAGCCGGGCCGATCAGCGCATTGGTGACCGATAACTGGAACCCCACCGCAGGTGTCGCCCTACTCAGTGCCGATTACGCAGTGGCGGCCGACGGCTCAACACGCTACCGCACCGTGCAATCTGCCATCGACGCTGCCGTGGCTGCCGGCGGCACCACACGTCGCTATATCAGCATCAAGGCGGGCACTTACACCGAGCTGGTCTGCGTGCCGAACAATGCGCCACCGCTGACGCTGTTCGGGCTGGGCACAAATACCGGCGACACCGTCATCCGCTTCAACAATGCCAACCCCACTCCCAAGCCAGCCGGCACCGCAAGCCACCCGTGTGCGAGCAATGCGTCGGCGACCACGGTTGGCACCTCCAACAGCGCGACGTTCACGGTGCGCGCGGCGAATTTCGAGGCGCGCCACCTGCGCGTGGACAACAACTATGTGGAAGGCACCTACACCGACAACAATCAATCGGCGGTGGCGCTGGCTGTGCGTGGCGACAAGGCCAACTTCCAGGATGTCCTGGTGACCGGCAACCAGGACACCTTGTTGATCAGCGCGACCAGCGCGTCCAATGTGATCCGGGCGTATTTCAAGAACAGCACCATCGAAGGCGATGTCGATTTCATCTTCGGCTCCGGCGTCGGTGTTTTCGATGGCGCCACCATCCGTTCCACCGGCGCACGCCTGGGCAGCAGCCGCGGCGGCTATATTTTTGCGCCCAGCACGCGTCCTGGCAGCAGCTACGGATTTCTGGCGATCAACAGCAGCTTTACCGGTGTCTCCGGCTCCCCGGACAACAACACCTATCTTGGACGTGCGTGGGACGAGAGCGTCGGCAGCCTGAGTTCTTACGTCAACGGCACTTCGCCCAACGGCCAGGTGACGGTACGTGACTCGACCCTGGGCAGCCATATCCGCAAGACCGCGCCATGGAATGCATCAACGGTCGGCCGCCCGTATTGCAGCAGCAACTGCACCAATTCGGCCAACCGTTTCTACGAATACAACAATAGCGGTCCCGGCGCGGCCAATTGAGTCGATGCTTCGCCGCAACTGCGCCGCAAGCCGGGCATTGCCCGTGCTTGCGGCCTCGCGCGACGAGCTGGAATTCCTGCCAGGATCCCTGCGTGTGCGTGGCGTCGCGCGGCACTCGATCGTATCGGCCGCGACAACGGCAGCGCACCGGCTGCCGATAAGAGGGCGTGCGAACGCCTGACTGCGTCGCAAGGCCTACGCACGATTGGCGCTGTCATTACCTTAGCGCCGTGCTGCCAATTGCCCCGCTCCGCACACGACAGACTGGGCCGCCGCGCCCGTCACGCCACACACGCGCATGCTGCACGCAGCTGACCTACCGGCGCCGCTTAATCGGTGCCGCTGGCGGCACGCCAGCTATGCCAGAGCTGTTGCATCGGCGGCGGGTACGCAGGTTTGCCCGCCAGCTCGCGCTGCAAGCGCAGCCGTGCCAGACGCGACCACACCCGGTGCGGCCGCGCCAACGCGACCTTGCGCGGCCAGGCCTGCAACAGCTGCGTGCGCCAGGCGGACGTGGCAACGCCACCGGGCGCTGCGCCGTCGCCGGCCACGCGTTGGCGTGCATCCAGCCATTGCACCGCCACCGCAGTGGCATCGCCAGGCCGTGCCCGTGCGAACAGCACCGCTTCCACCGCAATCACCGCCTCGGCGAACGTACGCAGTGCCCCTAGCGCGTGCTGCAGCGATTGTGGCTGGACGCGCGCGGCCTGCATGGCCGGCAAGGTGTCGGCCAGCTGTGACCACGGCGCACGCACCGGTTCAAGCACGCGCCCCAACGGATGGCGCGAGCGCTGGCTGGACCAGTCACGCAGCTCCTGCTGCCACCACGCCAGCTTGGCATCGGCCGGCAACGGGTCGCCGGCGATATTCATGATGTCTTCCCATTCCTGCAGCAACGCGAACCAGGCAACTGCCAGACGGCGTTGCGGCTCGGGCACGAACGGTTCGGCAACCGACCATTCCGGCCAGCGGGTGGCCCACTTGTCGAGAAAACTGTCGAGCGCGCTGGATTGGCTCATGGCGGGTCCGGAAAAATACGAAGAAAGATCAGATCTGCGGCCACGTTGCCGCATTCCAAAGTGCCTGCGGCCGCTCGACCAGCACATCGGCCTGCCAGTGCGTCGGGTCGTCGTCGTCCAGACGATAGCCCCACAACGCCGCGACCGACGCCATCGCCGCCGCGCGCGCAGCCACGATGTCGCGCTCATCGTCGCCCACATACACGCATTGCGCAGGTGCAACGCCGATGCGTTGGGCGGCGACCACCAGCGGCAACGGATGCGGCTTGCGCTCGGCCAGCGTGTCGCCACCGATCAGCACCGCGCAGCGCTGCTCCCAGCCCAACTGCGGCAGGATCAGGCGTGCCAGATATTCGGGCTTGTTGGTGACGATACCCCACACGCAGCCGGCATCCTCCAGCCGCGCCAGCATCTGTTCGATGCCATCGAACAGCTGCGATTGCGTGCCGATCAGGCCTTCGTAGCGCTGCAGGAATTCCGGCACCAGCGCCGCGCACGCCGCGGCATCGAGCTCGGCAAAGGCCACGCCGAGCATCGCACGCGCACCTTTGGAAACCACCGGGCGAAGCGAAGCCAATGCAACTGGCGCACGCCCACGCGCATCCAGCATCCCGTTGACTGTCGCGAGCATGTCCGGCGCGCTGTCCAGCAAGGTGCCATCCAGATCGAACAACGCCGCACGCGGGAAACTCACCACAGCGCCACGGGCATGCAACTGCATGCACTCCACCGGAAACGAGAAAATCTCAAACCCTCAGCCAACCGCCTTTGCGATTCCCGATTCCCGATTCCCGAATCCCCGCCCATCACGGCTTCACCGCATACGCCAGGTAATTCACCTCGGTACGCGAGGACAGGCGGGCGCGATTGCGCCACGGCTCGTACAGCATGCCGCTGACGTCTTCAAGCTGCAACCCGGCGTTGCGCAGCCACGCCGCAAGCTCGGCCGGCTTGATGAAATCCTTGTAGTGGTGCGTGCCCTTGGGCAGCAGACGCGCGATGTATTCGGCGCCCACCACCGCCAACGCGAACGCGGCAGGGGTGCGATTGAGCGTGGACAGGAACAGCTTGCCGCCCGGCTTGAGCAGGCTGGCGCAGGCACGGATGATCGCGGTCGGATCCGGCACGTGTTCGAGCATTTCCATGCAGGTCACCGTATCGAAGCTGCCCGGCTGTTCGGCGGCCAGGTCTTCCACCGATTGCACGCGATAGTCGACCTGCACGCCCGATTCCAGGCTGTGCAGACGCGCCACCTTCACCAGTTCCGGCGCCAGGTCGATCGCAGTCACCTGCGCGCCCAGACGTGCCATCGATTCGCTGAGCAAACCGCCACCGCAGCCGACATCGAGCACGCGCGCACCGGCAAGTTCCAGCCGCGTGGACACATACTCCAGACGCACTGGATTGAGCGCATGCAGCGGCTTCTGCGGGCCGTCGGCATCCCACCAGCGGTTGGCCAGTGCGGCGAATTTATCCAGCTCGCTCTGATGGAAATTGCTGGATTTGGCGTGCGTATTCGAATTCATGCGGGGCTCCGTGATGCGGTGACGCGCGCTCAGGCGCGGACGGTGCGGATGCGTTCGCGCCACTGCCGCGCATTGGCGAGAAGGGCGGCGGTATCCATGTCGATGAGCTCGCGCTGCACCAGTTTGGGCTTTCCGGCGATCCACACATCGGTGACATGATGGCGGCCAGCCGCGTAGATCAGCTGCGACAGCACATGATGCAGCGGCTGGGTTTCCAGTGCAGACAGGTCCACGCAGACCAGGTCGGCCTGCTTGCCGACCTCGATCGAGCCGATCCTGTCGCCGAAGCCCAAGGCACGCGCGCCGCCTAACGTGGCCGCACGCAAGGTGGTCGCGGCGTCCAGCGCGGTCGCATCGTTGGCCACGGCCTTGGCCAGAATGGCGGCGGTACGGTTTTCGCTGAACATGTCCAGGTCGTTGTTGCTGGCGCAGCCGTCGGTGCCGATGGCCAGATTCACGCCCGCACGCTGCAGCGCGCATGCCGGGCAAAAGCCCGAAGCGAGCTTGAGATTGGATTCGGGGCAATGCACCACGCTGACGCCGCGCTCGGCGCACAGATGGATTTCCGCATCGGTGAGCTGGGTCATGTGCACCGCGATCAGGCGGTCGTTGACCAGGCCCAGGCGATCCAGCCGCGCCAGCGGGCGCTGGCCGTACTGCTTGATCGAATCGGCCACTTCCTGCGCGGTTTCGTGCGTATGCAGATGCACCGGGATGTCGAGCTGGTCGGCCAGCATGCGTACGCGTTCGAAGTTGGCATCGTTCACGGTATACGGCGCATGCGGCGCGAACGCGGTGCTGATCAACGGATCGTCGCGCCATTGGTCGTGCAGCTCGCCGGCACGCGCGAAGTATTCGTCGTCCGACGATGCCCATGCGGTCGGGAAATCGATGATCACCGCGCCCACCAGCGCACGGAAACCGTGCTGCTTGTAGACGGCCGCCTGCACATCGGCGAAGAAGTAGTTTTCGTTAACGCAGGTCGTACCACCGCGCAGCATTTCGGCGATTGCCAGCGTGGTGCCATCAGCCACGAATTCCGGTCCGATCACCGCCGCCTCCACCGGCCAGATGTGCTGCTGCAACCACACCATCAGCGGCAGGTCGTCGGCGACGCCGCGCAGCAGCGTCATCGGATTATGCGTATGCGCATTGACCAGGCCCGGGATCAACGCCGCATCGGGCCGCGACACGGTCTGCTTGGGCGCAAAACGCGTGCGTGCTTCGGCAGCCGGCAGCACGGCAACGATGACGCCGTGACTGACCGCGACCGCGTGGTCTTCCAGCACCACCGCATGCGGTTCGATCGGCACGACGTAGCCGGCCTCGATCAGCAGGTCGCAGGGTTCGGGCGGAGCGTTGGTCATGAGTGGATCCATTGAAGTTAGTTGCCGAACGGCCAGGAGTCGTCGGAGCGTGACACAGGCGCATACCGCGTGCCGTCGTAGCGCAGCACCTGGCGCTGGCGGTGCGTGCGCTCGATGTCGTCTGCATCCTCGACGGTGGTGGAAGTCACCAGGTTGGCAGTGACTGCGATGTCGGCATAGCCCGTGTGGACCGGCGCGTCCATCGACAGGGTGAGCGTGCCGCGTTCGGTCACCACACCCGTCGCGCCCCAGTTGCACGGTTCGCCTTTTACCCGCCGCCAGACAGTGAGATCCCGCTGCAGCACCGGGCGCAACCGGCGCTGTTCGCGCACCAGCAAGGTCAATGCATCGTTGCTGTCGAAATCCGGACAACTGGGCCCGCGCGCAACGCTGTGCACCACCACGCCAACCGCACGCACGCCCTGCGCCAGGTCATAGCGTGCGGTATCCAGGCGCAGACTGTCGGCAGCAAGTTCGAAGCCGGCATCTTCGCCCATGTCCTGCGTGTACAAGGCAACGACCTGGGCAGTACGGGCATCGAGCATGGCAACGCGCAACTCAAGGTTGCGTTCGCCTGCCTCGGTGGTGGCATCGCTGGCGAACGCAATGGCCGCCAGTCGTATCGATGGGTCGTACGGCCACGGCTTGCAGGTCTGTGCCACGGCATGGTCGACCGGCACCGCCCCTGCGGCGCCGGACACCGCACCAGCTGCCACCGCCGCCACGCTTTGCGCGTCGCAGGCAGTGGCGGCGGCGGTTTGCGCAAGCACCGGACACGCCGCCAGCAGGCCGCTCAGCCCGGCCAGCAACGCGACGCACGCGGCCGTCAGGTGCGAGCCAATGGCGCACGGGACCGGCAGTGCACGCGTGGCCCATGCAGATTCCAGACACCGGCCGCCCAAGCCTGGCAACGGCGCAGTCGTTTCTTCGGCTGCTCCTGGCGTCGTCAGGACACTGGCGCTGCGTACTGCTCGACCGGACCGGCGTCCCAAGCGCATCTGGATTACTTGACGCGCGCCGAGTATTCGCCCGAACGGGTATCGACCTTGATGATCTCGTCCTGGTTGACGAACAGCGGCACGCGCACCACCGCGCCGGTTTCCAGCGTGGCCGGCTTGCCGCCGCCGCCGGAGGTGTCGCCGCGCACGCCCGGATCGGTCTCGGTGATCTTCAGCTCGACGAAGTTCGGCGGCTGCACCCAGATCGGGGTGCCGTTCCACAAGGTCACGATGCAGTCTTCCTCGCCCTTGAGCCACTTGTCGGCGCCGCCCATGCCGGCCTTGTCGGTCTGCACCTGCTCGAAGGTTTCCGGGTCCATGAAGTGCCAGTACTCGCCATCGCTGTAGAGGTAGCGCATGTCGGTATCGACCACGTCGGCCACTTCCACATCGTCGGTCGCCTTCATGGTCATTTCGACCACGCGACCGGACTTGATGAAGCGGTACTTCATGCGGGTGAAGGCCTGGCCCTTGCCCGGCTTGACGTATTCGGTCTCGGTGATGACCGCCGGCTCGTTGTTGACCAGGATCTTCATGCCGTTCTTGACGTCGTTCATGCCAACAGTGGCCATGGTGCAGCTCCTCGATAAGACCACGACCCGCCACGCGGTAGCAGGTCGGATTAGAATGGGGCGCCCGCCGCAACCGGCGGGCATTTGGTTTTGTGACCGCACATGATAACCGCAGCCCCCCTCGCCTTACAGCCATCCCCGCCCCCCGCCCTGCAGCCAGCGCGCTGGCAACAGCAGTGGCGCGACGCCGTGCGCGACCCGCGCGTGCTGCTGCAGCTGCTGGGCCTGGATGCGCAAGCGGCGGCAATCAGCGCTGCCGCCGCCGCCCAGTTTCCACTGCGGGTGCCGCGCGCCTTCGTGGCGCGCATGCGCCATGGCGACCTGCACGACCCGCTGCTGCGCCAGGTGCTGCCGCTGGATGCGGAAATGCAGCCGGTGCCGGGCTTCGGCCTGGATGCGGTGGGCGATGCCGCCGCCCGGACCGCTGCCGGGGTGATCCAGAAATACCGCGGCCGCGCCCTGCTGATCGCCACCGGCAGCTGCGCGGTGCACTGCCGCTACTGCTTCCGCCGCCACTTTCCGTATGCCGAAGAGACCGCTGCGCGCGATGGCTGGCGTGAGGCGGTGACCGCGATCGCCGCCGACCCCGGCATCGAGGAAGTGCTGCTTTCCGGCGGCGACCCGCTCTCGTTGGCCACACCCAAGCTGGTCGAACTCACCGACGCCCTGGCGGCCATCCCGCATCTCAAGCGCCTGCGCATCCACAGCCGCCTGCCGATCGTGCTGCCGGAGCGCGTGGATGCGCCACTGCAGGCCTGGCTGCGCAGCCTGCCGTGGCCGGTGGCGTTCGTACTGCATGCCAACCATGCCAACGAATTCGACCCCGCGGTAGACGCCGCCGTGCAGGGGCTGCGCGACACCGGCGCACACTTGCTCAACCAGGCCGTGCTGTTGCGTGGCGTCAACGACAGCGTGGATGCGCTGGCGGCGCTGAGCGAGCGCAGCTTTGCCGCCGGCGTGCTGCCCTACTACCTGCATCAGCTCGATCGGGTCGCCGGGGTGGCGCATTTCGAAGTGGACGATGCGCGCGCGCGCGCGCTGCATGCCGAGCTGGCTGCCCGCCTGTCCGGCTACCTGGTCCCGCGGCTGGTGCGTGAAATCCCCGGCGATACCGGCAAGCGGCCGCTGTAACCGCCCGGACCTCAGCGCAACCGGTCGTAGGAGCGCACCCGGGCGCGATGGAGCCTTATCCAGTAAAGCCCGTCGCGCTCAGGCGCGCTCCGAGGGCACTCACCCCGCCGCGATCAGCTTGACCATATCGGCCGGGCTCAACGGCCTGCTGAACCAATAGCCCTGCCCCAGGTCGCAACCGCGCTCGCGCAACAGATTGAATTGCGCTTCCTGCTCGATGCCTTCGGCAACCACGGTGATTCCCAGCGAGTGCGCCATGTTGATGATCGCGGTGGTCAGCGCCAGATCGTCCGGGTCGCGCTGCAGGTCGGCAACAAAACTCTTGTCGATCTTGACCCCGTCCACCGGCACCTGACGCAGATGGCTCAAGCCGGAGAAGCCGGTGCCGAAATCGTCCAGCCATACCTTCACGCCGGTGCGGTGCAGTTGGTCGAGCAGGCTGGCCGCCATCATCTCGTCGCCGATCACCGCGGTCTCGGTCAGCTCCAGATGCAGGCGCGCGGCCGGCAGCCCCGACTCGGCCAGGCACCCGGCCACGGTGTCGATCAGCGCACCGCTGCGCAGTTGCCGCGGCGAAACATTGACCGACACGAACAAACCCTCGCCCACCACTGGCCACTGCGCCGCCTCCAGGCAGGCCGCGCGCAGCACCTTGGGGCCGATCACTTCGATCAGGCCGCTCTGCTCGGCAATATCGATAAAGGTGGACGGCGCGATCGTTCCCAGCGCCGGATGCTGCCAGCGCAGCAGCACCTCCACGCCCACCAGCACACGGTCGCTGGTGCGGTAGATCGGCTGGTAGACCAGACGCAGCTCGTCGCGTTCCCAGGCCCCGCGCAACTCGTGCTCCATGTGCACGCGGCGCTCCACCGCGTGATCGGCGGCGCGGCTGTAGAAGCGATGGCAGTTCTTGCCGGCGACCTTGGCCTGGTACATGGCGATGTCGCCGTTCTTCAGCAGCGCGGTGGCATCGCGCGCATCATCGGGGAACAGCGTGATGCCGATCGAGGTCCCCAGGAACACCTCGCGGCCCTGCACGTTCAACGGCCGGCTCAGTTCGTGCACCAGCCGGTCGGCCAGTTGCGCCGCCAGCAGGCTGACATCGCCGCTCTGCAGCAGGATCACGAACTCATCGCCGCCAAAGCGCGCCAGAATCGCATCGTCGCCGCCCAGCGCGGCAACTGCGCGGCTGATGCGGCTGGCGAACTGCAGCAAGGCCTCGTCGCCGGCCTCATGGCCAAGCGTGTCGTTGACGCGTTTGAAGTCGTCGATATCGGCAAACAGCAAGGCCAACTTGCTGTCGTTGCTGCGCGCGGTGTGGAGCAGATGATCCAGACCCTCGCGAAAGCCCAGCCGGTTGGTCAGCCCGGTCAACGCGTCGGTGTAGGCCATGTGCCGCACTTCGCGGTCGTGCCGGGCGATGCTTTCGCTCATGCGCCCGAACGCGGAAATCAACTCGCCGATCTCGTCGTTGCGGGGGTGCGGCGGCAGCTGCACCGCATAGTCGCCCCGTTCGATCTGCCTTGCCGCTGCCGCCAGCAACCGAATCGGCGCCACCAGCGTGCGCTGCACGTAGATGGCCAGCAACACGCCCAGCCCGACCAGCGCAGCCAGCAGGACCAGCAACCAGCCCAGATCACGCTTGCCGATGGCGTTGAGGTTCTGCACCAGGGTGAGATTGGCGCCGGATTCGATCTTGCGCACCCGCTCGCGCGACATGCCCACGCGCACGCCACCGATGCGCTGGTCGCCGATCTTGATCGGCACCGTCACATCCAGCACCTCCGGCGAGGACTGCAACACCATCGCCTGCGCCGCCAGCGCTTTGGCGGCGAGCGGATCGGTCATGGCCTGCCCGTAACGCTGCAAGGTCGGCGTGCCGTCGTGCACCAGCCGGCCATGGCGGTCGAACACCAGCACATAGCTCACCACCTGCTGGCGCGAGGCATTGCGCACCAGCGCACCCACCGCGCCCAGGTCCGAGTAATACAAGGGGTTGGCCAAGCCGGAAGCCAGCTCGGTCGCCAGCGTTTCGCCGCGCGTGCGCAGGCTGCGATCGAACAGCTCGTGCAGGATCTGCGCACTCAAGCCGCGCACCTCGCGCTGCATCGCGCTTTGTCGCTGCAGCAGCGAAGCCAGGATCGCACCGACCAGCAGCAGCGTCAGCGCCATCACCAAGAGAAAGCGTGCCTGCAAGCCGAAGCGCACCTGAGTCATTCCACGTGATCCCTGACGCGTTGCACGCCCGCGCTCAACTCTTGCAGACGTCGGCGGCTAGCGGGATCCAGCGGATGGAACCCGGTAGTGTCGAAAAAGCGCTTCAGCGCCGGGCCCGCCTTGGGGTCGGAGGCGGCCTGCAGCAACACCACCCGCAGACGCTGCTCCACGGCCGGGTCCATTCCTGCGCGCACCATTTCCACCGCGCGCGGCACCGGCGCAGTGCGGTGCACGATGCGGAAGTCGCGCTTGAACACCGGTGGCATGTGGCGTTCGTCGTCCCAATCGACGTTGCTGAGCGCGCCCACGTCGATCAGATGTTTGTGCACGAACGCGGCAACGTTCAATTTCGACCCCACCATCAGATAGCCGGCCGATCCGCGTGCCGGGGTGTCGTCGGCCGACAGCAGCACATCGCATGCGATGCCGTTGCGCAGCAGTTCGAGCAACGGTAGCAGGTAGCCGCTGGTGGACGAGGCGTTCTGCAATGCCAGGGTATGGCCGCGCAACTGCGACAGCGACTGGATCGAGCTGTCGCGGCGCACGAAGAACACCGTGTGGAAGTCGCGCAGTCCGCCACGCTCGGTCATGAGCAAGGGATGCGCGCTGCCGCGCTGTTCCAGCAGCATCGCCGCGCCGGTCGTTTCGCTGACCCAATCGACCCGGCCGCGCCGCAGATAGCTGGACATCTGGCGCGCATCGGGCGCCATCAGGATTTCGCCGCGGCGGATCCCGACCTCGCGCATGCGCGGCACCACGTAATCCAGCAAGGGCTTGAGCTGCTCGTAATGGCTGGCGGGATCATCGCTGATCCGTCCAAGCACCAGGACCGAGGAAGGCGCTGCCGCAGCCGTCACGGCCAAGCCTGCCCCGGCAATCAGCCAGCAGGCAATCAGACACCATCGTAGACCGCGCAAAACGGACACTCCCCTAGAGCCGCGGACAGCCTAGCCGAATCTTCGAAGATGTGACAGACGTCAGTTTCCGGCCTGCTTGGCAAGCATGGCCATGCGCTGCGCATCGGACAGGATGCCGCGAATCAGCCGCACCTCCTGCTCGGTCATCTCTGCGCGCAGCAACAACCGGCGCAACTTGCGCATCGCCGACTCCGGCGCACGGCCCTTGTGGAAGTCGATCTCGTCCAGCGTGTCGCCCAGCTGGCCGAACATCCCTTCCAGCTGTGCGTGGCTGGCCGGCCCGTCGCGCAAGCCCGGAGCCGCTGCCGGCGCGCGTTCGGCCTGGCCTGCCGCCAGCTGCGCCAGTCGCACCTCGTACGCCAGCACCTGCACGGCCGCGGCCAGATTGAGCGAACTGAACTGCGGATCGGAGGGAATGTGGACCGCGGCGTGGCACAGCTGCAGCTCGTCGTTGGTCAGACCGGTGCGCTCGCGGCCGAACACGAAGGCCACCTCGGCCGGCTCGCCCGCCTTGGCCAGGGCACGCTGCGCGCCCTCGTCCGGCAGCAGTTCTTCCAGCGCCACCCGGCGCGCGCGCGCAGTGCAGCCAATCACCAGCGTGCAGTCGGCCACCGCCTCGCCCAGTGTCGCGAAGATCGGCGCCTGGCTCAGCACGTCTTCTGCGCCGGCCGAGCGCCGATAGGCGTCTTCGTCGAGTGCGCGCTCCGGTGCCACCAGCACCAGGCGCGAAACCCCCATGGTCTTCATCGCACGCGCTGCAGCGCCGATGTTGCCTGGATGCTGGGTACCCACAAGAACAAATCGGATGCGCTGGCTGACGGACATGAACGGAGATCGGGAAGCTGTTCGGCCGTAGATGGTAAACTGCGCGGCCGGCTTTCGCGCCGGACCGCTCTTTATACCTTCGCCATTGTCCGATTCTGCCTTCACGGGAGCTTTCACCATGCAGAAACCCGCCGTCACCGTCATGGTCAAAGCCGCCCGCCTCGCCGGCAATGTGCTGTTGCGCGGCATCAACAAGCTCGATGCGCTCAATGTGGTGCAGAAAGGCCGCATGGACTACGCCAGCGAAGTCGATGCCGATGCCGAGAAGGTCATCATCAAGGAACTCAAGCGCGGCTACCCCGAGTACGCCGTGTTCGGCGAAGAAGGCGGCGTGCAGGGCGGCAAGAGTGGCCGCTACACCTGGGTCATCGATCCACTGGACGGCACCAGCAATTATCTGCGCGGCTTCCCGCACTACTGCGTGTCCATCGCACTGGTGGAAAATGGCGAACCGACCGATGCGGTGATCTTCGACCCGCTGCGCAACGAGCTGTTCACTGCCAGCCGCGGCGCAGGCGCGGTGCTCAATGACCGCCGCATCCGTATCGCAGAGCGCAAGGATCTGGAAGGCGCAATGGTCCACACCGGCTTCCCGCCACGCGAGCGTGCGCGCGCCAGTGCGCAGCTCAAGTGCGTGGATGCGCTGCTGGTGCAGGCCGAAGACGTGCGCCGCACCGGCTCGGCAGCGCTGGACCTGGCCTATGTGGCCTGCGGCCGCGCCGACGCCTATTTCGAAGCGGGCGTCAAAGCCTGGGACATCGCCGCTGGTGTGCTGCTGGTACGCGAGGCCGGTGGCCGCGTTTGCGACTACAAGGGCGCCACCCCGCCGCGCATGGACAACATGGGCCCTGAGACGCAGCAAATCGTGGCCGGCAACATCAAGATCAGCGACGCGTTGCAGAAGGTCATCGTCAACACCGGCTACGCCCGCGAGTTCGACGCCAAGTTCTGATCGACCCGTTCGCACTACCGCTGCCCGGCAGACATCGGAACACGCCCGAGCACGGAGGCTTCCCTGCAAGGCCTCTCGCGACCGGGGTCGCTCCTACCCACAGCGCAGTAAACGTACAAGGCCGGGATCGCTCCCGGCCTTGTACGTTGGGTGCCGCTGTCACAGCGCTAGGCAGTGCCTGGCGCCGGTGCAGGACCTCAGGCGATCGCGGCGTGGTAGCGGCGCTCGACTTCTTCCCAATTGACGGCGTTGTAGAACGCGCCGATGTATTCCGGGCGACGGTTCTGGTACTTCAGGTAGTACGCGTGTTCCCACACGTCCAGACCCAGGATCGGGGTGTTGCCCTCGAATAGCGGGCTGTCCTGGTTGGCGGTGCTTTCCACCACCAGCTTCTTGTCGGGGGTCACGCTCAACCACGCCCAACCCGAGCCAAAGCGGCTGACGGCGGCCTTGGTGAAGGCTTCCTTGAATTTCTCGAAACCACCGAGATCCTTGTCGATCGCCTTGGCGACCTCGCCCTTGGGCTCGCCGCCACCGTTGGGCGACAGCACGGTCCAGAACAGGGAGTGGTTGGCGTGGCCGCCGCCATTGTTGCGCACCGGGCCCTGCAGGTTTTCCGGCAGGCTCTTCAGCTTGGAGACCAGTTCTTCGATCGGCAGATCGGCGTACTCGGTCCCTTCCAGCGCCGCGTTGACGTTGTTGATGTAGGTCTGGTGATGCTTGGTGTGATGGATTTCCATCGTTTGCGCATCGATGTTCGGTTCCAGCGCGTCGTAGGCGTAGGGCAACTGCGGAAGGGTGTAAGCCATGCGTATCTCCTGGACTTGCCGCCCGGCGAAGACCGGGCGTTGCGGGGTGAATGGTAAGGACGGCGGCAGCGCTTACCAAGGGTGCTGGCAGGGAAACTTCATCCCATCGCATGCCGCACGATGTTCGCCGCACACCTTGCACCAGGTCCCGGTTACTTGGGCGTGAACCGTCCCGGCGCCGGCCACGTTCAAAGTCGACACAGTCGCGCATCGGCATACTTGCTCTGCCGTATCCATTTCGGACTGTCTTCATGCGCAAGCCCGCTTTGCTCGTTGTCGCCATCGCGCTGCTCGTCGCCGGCCTGTGGGGCATGCGCACGATGCAGACGCCCAAGCCGCAGTTCGCGCCGCAACTCAACGCCCCGATCGCCGCGGACGCGCCGACGCGCGAGGTGCCGCGCCTGCCCGCCTTTCTGCCGACCGAGGCGATGGCCACCATCGTGTTGATCCAGCGCGGTGGCCCGTTTCCGCATCCGCAGGATGGCAGCATGTTCGGCAACCGCGAGCATCGCCTGCCCGAACGTCCGCGTGGCTATTACCGCGAATACACTGTCGATACCCCCGGCAGCCCGGATCGCGGCGCGCGCCGCATCGTCACCGGCGGCACTCCGCCCGAGGCGTGGTACTACAGCGACGATCATTACCAGAGCTTCAAGGCCTTCGATGGCCCGACCCCGGACCAGGCACCATGAACGCTGGCGACTTCGCGCTGGATCTGTCCGATCCGCAGCAGTCGGGGGTGTATCAGGCCGAGACCGACGATCTGGACACCATGGCAGCGCTTGCGCGCGATGCCGGCCTACGCATCGTGCGCGTGGATCTGGCCGCCTGCAGCGACAAACGCATGCTGCTGATGCGCCTGGCCACGCAACTGGATTTCCCGGCCAGCTTCGGCCGCAACTGGGACGCGCTCAGCGATGCCCTGCGCGACCTGGCGTGGCTGCCTTCGCCACATGGCTATGCGCTGCTCATTGACGGCGCCCAGGCGCTGGCCAGCACGGCACCCAACGACCGCGACACCTTGCTGGACATCCTCGATGAAGTCGCCAACGCCTGGGCAGCACGCGGGCTGACCTTCGCGGCGTTCGTTGCGCCCGCAAGCGCCTGCGACTGAGAGCAGCCAACAGCACGCCTGCGCAGCCGGCGGAGCGGACACGCCTGGCGCCGGCACCACATGCCCCGTACAGAAGCGATGGCTGCCTGCATGCCGCCCGCACCGACCTGATGAGCGCTCGCGATGTTTCCCAGGCACCATGCGGCGCTGTCGATCAGCGCTGGTATTTCCGGCGAACACGGATCGCTACGCACCCGCATCGGCCTGCATCCAGGCGCGATGGCAGACCACCATCGCCCTTCGTCGCGCCAGACGCGCGAACGGCACGCATTGCGCGTGCCGACCGACGATCAACTATCCAGCTCGCTCCAGCGCGCGTACGCCGCATCCAGGTGCTTTTGCGCATCGGCCAATGCTGCGGTGTGGGCCGCCATCGCCGCACTGTCGCGCTGATAGAAGGCCGGCTCGTTCATCGCCTCGGTGAGCGTGGCCACTTGCTGCTCCAGCGTCTCGATCAGGGCCGGCAGTTGCTCCAGCTCGCGTGCATCCTTGTAGCTGAGCTTGCGCTTGGGGGCGGTGTCCGCCGGCACTGCAGCCACGGGCGCGGTCGCCACCGCAGTGGCCGATGCCTTGGCCACCGCCATCGCATTGCCGACCGGCGTACGGCGCTGGCGCAGCGAATCGCTGTATCCGCCGACGTAATCGCCGATCAGGCCATCGCCCTCCATCACCAGCGTGGAGGTCACCACGTTGTCGAGGAAGTCGCGGTCATGGCTGACCAGCAGCAAGGTTCCGCTGTATTCGCCCAGCAATTCTTCCAGCAGCTCCAGCGTTTCCACGTCCAGGTCGTTGGTCGGTTCGTCCATCACCAGCAGGTTGGACGGCTGCGCGAACAGACGTGCCAGCAATAGGCGATTGCGCTCGCCACCGGACAGGCGCGTGATCGGCGCGCGCGCGCGCTCGGGGGTGAACAAGAAATCCTGCAGATAGGCATGCACGTGCTTGCGCTTGCCGTTGATTTCCAGGAAATCGCGGCCTTCGGCTACGTTTTCGATCGCGCTCCAGTCTTCGCGCAGGGTGGAACGGTATTGGTCGAAATACGCAATCTGCAGATTGGTACCGATGCGGATTTCGCCCTGCTGCGGCTGCAGATCGCCCAGCAACAGCTTGAGCAAGGTGGTCTTGCCGCTGCCGTTGGGGCCGATCAGGCCGATGCGGTCGCCACGCTGGATAATGGTGGAAAAATCCTTGACCATCGTGCGCGCACCGAACGCGAAGCCAACCTCCTTGGCCTCGATCACCTTCTTGCCGGACGACTCGCCCTGCGAGACTTCCATGCGCACGTTGCCGGTGAGCTCGCGCCGCTGCACGCGCTCGTTGCGCATCGATTCCAGGCGCCGCACGCGGCCCTCGTCGCGGGTGCGCCGCGCCTTGATGCCCTGACGGATCCAGATCTCTTCCTGCGCCAGCAACTTGTCGAAGCGCGCATTCTCCTGCGCCTGCGCATTGAGCCGTTCCTCGCGGCGGCGCTCGTAGTTGGCCCAGTCGCCCGGCCAGCTGGTGACCTGGCCGCGATCGATCTCGACGATGCGGGTGGCCAACGCACGCAGGAAGCGCCGGTCGTGGGTGACGAACAGCACGCTGCCGCTCCAGCCCTTCAGGAAGGTTTCCAGCCAATCGATGGCTTCGATATCCAGATGGTTGGTCGGTTCGTCCAGCAGCAGCACATCCGGCGAGGACACCAGCGAACGCGCCAACAGCACGCGTCGCTTCATACCGCCGGACAGCCGCGCGAACTCCGCATCGCCGTCCAGTTCCAGCTTGGTCAGCGTCTCGGTGACGCGTTGATCCAGCGCCCACCCGTCGGCCGCATCGATCTTGGCCTGCACCTTGCCGAACGCATCGGCGTCGAACACCTCGGCATGGCTGAGCTGATGGAATTCGGCCAGCCAATGACCCAACTCGCCCAGACCATCGGCCACCACGTCGAACACGCTGCCGCCGGTCCCTTGCGGTACCTCCTGCTCCAGCCGCGCGATGCGCACGCCCTGTTGCACGCGCACTTCGCCGTCGTCGGGCTTGAGCTCGCCGGCGATCAGTTTCATCAAGGTCGATTTGCCGGCGCCGTTGCGGCCGATCAAGGCGATACGCTCGCCCGGCTCGATCGTGAGGTCGGTTTTTTCCAGCAACAAGGGGCCGCCGACGCTGTAGTCGACGCTTTGCAGAGTGATTAAAGGCATGGCGCAATTGTACGGGATTGGTGATTGGGGATTCGGGATTGGCAAAAGCGCACGCTGTCACGGTGACGAATCCCGAATCCCTACTCCCCAATCCCGGGCTAAAATGCGCCATGAACGAATTCTCCGCGCTGCCGCTGTCGCCGGCCCTGGCCCCCGGCATCGACGCCCTTGGCTACACCGTCCTGACTCCCATCCAGGCGCAAAGCCTGCCGCCGATCCTGCAGGGGCTCGATGTCATCGCCCAGGCGCCGACCGGCAGCGGCAAGACCGCCGCGTTCGGGCTTGGCCTGCTGCAAAAGCTCGACCCTGCAGTGACCCGCGCACAGGCGCTGGTGCTCTGCCCCACCCGCGAATTGGCCGACCAGGTCGGCAAGCAGCTGCGCAAGCTCGCCACCGGCATTCCCAACATGAAGCTGGTGGTGCTCACCGGCGGCATGCCGCTGGGCCCGCAATTGGCCTCGCTGGAAGCGCACGACCCGCAAGTGGTGGTGGGCACGCCCGGTCGCATCCAGGAACTGGCCCGCAAACGCGCCCTGCATCTGGGCGGCGTGCGCACGCTGGTGCTGGACGAGGCCGACCGCATGCTCGACATGGGCTTCGAAGAACCCATCCGCGAGATTGCCGGCCGTTGCGACAAACACCGCCAAAGCCTGCTGTTTTCGGCCACGTTCCCGGACAGTATCCGCACGCTCGCACGCGAGCTGTTGAAGGAGCCGGTTGAGGTCACGGTGGAAGGCGCCGATAGCGCACCGGAGATCGATCAGCAGTTCTTCGAGGTCGACCCGACCTATCGGCAAAAGGCCGTTGCCGGCCTGCTGCTGCGTTTCAATCCCGAGTCCAGCGTGGTGTTCTGCAATACCCGCAAGGAAGTGGACGAGGTGGCTGGCTCGCTGCAGGAGTTCGGCTTCTCCGCACTCGCGCTGCACGGCGACATGGAACAGCGCGACCGTGACGAAGTGCTGGTGCGCTTCGTCAACCGCAGCTGCAATGTGCTGGTGGCCAGCGACGTGGCCGCTCGCGGGCTGGACGTGGAAGACCTCTCGGCGGTGGTCAACTACGAGCTGCCCACCGATACCGAAACCTACCGCCATCGCATTGGCCGTACCGCACGTGCCGGCAAGCATGGACTGGCGCTGAGCCTGGTCGCCCCGCGCGAAACTGCCCGCGCGCAGGCACTGGAAGCCGAACAGGGCCAACCCTTGAAGTGGTCGCGTGCGCCACTGGCCACCGCGCGCCCGGCGCAACTGCCGCAGGCGGCAATGACCACCTTGCGCATCGATGGCGGCAAGACCGACAAGCTGCGTGCCGGCGACATCCTGGGCGCCCTGACTGGCGAAGCCGGGCTCTCGGGCGCGGCAATCGGCAAGATCGCCATCTACCCTACCCGCTCCTACGTGGCCATTGCCCGCGCGCAGGTCGCTAAGGCGCTGGCACATCTGCACGCAGGCAAGATCAAGGGACGCCGGTTTCGGGTCAGCAAGCTCTGAACGCAGCGCGGCCGGCATTGCGCCGGCCGCCTATGTTTCAGCAGCAGCAATCCTGGATGCGCGCACGTCCACGCATCCAGGGTCGCTTCCAGCGCTTGGACTCAGTAAGAAAGTGTCGCCAACAGCGGCACATCGTTCGCCCATTTCTGGCGACCCTGCAGCACCTGCAATTCCACCAGCACGGCTGCGCCAACGACTTCCAGTTCGAGTTGGGCAGCAAGTCCCAGGGCCGCACGCAGCGTGCCGCCGGTGGCCAGCACGTCGTCGACAATCAGTACGCGCGCCCCGCGTGGCAGCGCATCCTCATGCATTTCGATGCGATCGGTGCCGTACTCCAGCGCGTATTCCTGGATCAGCGTGCGCCCCGGCAGCTTGCCCGGCTTGCGCACCGGCACGAAGCCGGTCCGCAGTTCGCGCGCCAGGGCAGCGCCCAGAATGAAACCGCGCGCCTCGATACCCAGCACCGCATCCAGCGGCGTGGTGCGCCACGGCTGCGCCATTTCGTCCAGCGCAGAGGCGAAATCCGGGCCGTCCGACAGCAACGGGGTAATGTCCTTGAAGACGATGCCCGGCTTAGGGAAATCGGCGATGTCGCGAATCCGCTCTGACCAATGGTTGGGTCCGGAAGTCGTGGTGCCGGCGCAGCGGCTGCAGTCAGTCATGAGGGCGGTGGCGTGGTGGCCGGTGGAGTTGCGCCTATTCTAGGCTGCGCACGCCATCCCTGCCGGATTTACGGCATACCTGCATCTGAGCGCGTCAGGAACTGCACGACAGCATCGAACACCCGGCGCGAGCACGTGCCCAGTCCGGCCGCCGCGCCGCAAATGCGTCGCGCCCGGGCTGATCGTCGTAAGGGCGGCGCATGACTTCCAGCAACTCCTGCACCCCGGACGGGTCACCCTGCTCGGCACGGTCGATCGCCTGCTGCGCCAGATAATTGCGCAACACATAGCGCGGGTTGGCCAGGCGCATGCGCGCGCGCCGCTCTTCTGGCGACAGCGGATCCTGCTGCAGGCGCGCGGCATAGCGCTGCAGCCATTGCTGCAGCTGCGGCGCATCCGCCAGGCGTTTGTCTTCGTCGTAAAAGGCGTCGCGCAGCTGCGCGGGGTCCGGATGTTCGGGCGACAGGTCGATGAGCCCACGGAAGGTCAGCGTCATGTCCATCTCGGATTCGCGCATCAGGGCGCGCAGCGCGTCGATCAGCTGCAGATCCTCGTCGCGACACTCTGCCAAGCCCAGCTTGGCGGCGGTGTCGCGCCGGTCGCACGCCAGGTAGGTATCGCGAAAACGATCCAGCCCATATTGCAGCAGGGCCTGGTCGGCAAACAGCGGCGCCAGCGCCTGGGCAAGCCGGCCCAGGTTCCAGTAGGCCACTTGTGGCTGGGTGCCGAAGCGATAGCGCCGCCCCTGCGCGTCGGTGGTGTTGGGCGTCCAGTCCGGGTCATAGTCGTCGACCCAGCCATACGGGCCGTAGTCGATGGTCAGACCGAGGATCGACATGTTGTCGGTATTCATCACCCCATGCACGAACCCGACCCGCATCCAGTGCGCCACCATCACCGCGGTACGCTCGCAGACCTGCGCAAACCAGTCGGCGTAGAGCTCCTCGCCGGCACCGGCCAACGCCGGGAAATCGCGGGCGATGGTGAAATCCACCCACTGCTTCAGCAATGCGATATCGCCGCGTGCGCTGGGCAATTCGAAGTTGCCGAAACGGATGAACGAAGGCGCCACCCGGCACACGATCGCGCCCGGCTCGCGCTGCGGGTGGCCGTCGTAGAACATGTCGCGCACCACCGCCTCACCAGTGCCGACCAGGCTCAATGCACGCGTGGTCGGCACGCCCAGATGATGCATGGCCTCGCTGCACAGGAATTCGCGGATCGACGAGCGCAATACGGCGCGCCCATCGGCACCGCGCGAATACGGCGTCGGGCCGGCACCCTTGAGCTGCAATTCGTAGCGCCCACCGTCAGTTCCGATCGCCTCGCCCAGCGAAATCGCCCGCCCGTCGCCAAGCTGTCCGGCCCAATGCCCGAATTGATGCCCACCGTAGTTGACCGCCCAAGGCTGCATTCCCGGGTACAGCGCGTTGCCGCCGAACACCTGGGCGAACTGCGCACTGGCGATCTCGGCCGCCTCCAGGCCCAGCACCTGCGCCATCTCCGCCGAATGCGCGATCAGGTACGGAGCGGCGACCGGCGTCGGCAAGACTGACGACCAGGCCGCGCCCACCTCGCGCCGGCGTGCCCCCTCTTCCGGGTCGCCAGGCAGCTGCTGACGCAGACGATTATCGAAGTGCAAATGTGTCATGCCGGCAAGCCTAGGCCACCGGCAGTGAACCTGACATGGGCGAAGCCGCATCCGGCGCTGCGTGCGAACCGTATCTTCACTCGCCTGGCGTGTGCCGAGCGGGCTCGTCCTGCACATGCTTGCGACGTGCGATAGCCGCTAATAGCCGCCGGCTGCCGATCAGATGCGAACCAGACAGAGGCGAACGTTGCCGGGACGCCACTCTCTGGTCTGCACTTGCCGGCCTGTTGCGTTCGTGCCTGGTCCCCACCACCCTTCCTGCCCCCGTACCGATATTGCCCATGCCCTCGCGCGCTTCCCGCTGGTTCCGTCCTGCCCTCCTGTTGCTCGGTTCGTTGACCATGACGGCCTGCAGCAGCGTCTTTTTTGGTGGCATCAATGCCGCATCCAGCCGATCGGGCATTGTCGAGCATCGCGACCAGGTGTTCGATTCCGCGCACGGCCTGGCGCTGGATGTCTACCAGCCGCGCGGCGCAAGCGACGCGCCAGTGGTGGTGTTTTTCTACGGCGGCACCTGGAAGCGCGGTTCACGCGCCAACTATCGCTGGGTGGGCCGCGCACTTGCGCGCCAGGGCGTGGTGGCGATGGTGGCCGACTACCGCAAGTATCCGCAGGTCGGATTACACGGTTTCATGTCCGACGCGGCAGGCGCCACCGCATGGAGCTACCGCCACGCGCACGAGTACGGCGGCAACCCGAATCGCCTCGCGGTGATGGGTCATTCGGCAGGCGCGCATATGGCCGCGTTGCTTGGCACCGATGCCCGCTGGCTGCAGGCGCAAGGCCTCAAACCTCACCAGTTGTGCGGCGTCGTAGGCCTGGCCGGGCCGTACGACTTCATGCCGATGACCGATCCCGAATTGGTCGAAATCTTCGGCGATGCGCCGGCAGCGCAACGGCAATCGCAACCGGTGCGTTACGTCGGCGGCGACGAACCGCCCATGTTGCTGCTGCATGGCGATGCCGACCGCGTGGTCGAACTACAGAACAGCGTCTCGCTGCAGCAGGCGCTCAAGCGCGAAGGCGGCAGTGCCGAACTGAAGGTCTACCCCGGCATGGGCCATCTCGGCATCCTGCTGGCGCTGCGCAAATCGCCCGAGCGCTCGCAGGTGCTGAACGATACGCTGCAGTTTGTGCGCCAGTGCCGGGTGCCCTGAAGCGCAATCCGCCCTGACGTCGCTGGGGATTGAGTGACCGCTGCGAACGGCTGATGGGCAGCGATACCGACGACGGTGTCGCTGGGTAGCCATTCGGATCCGGAATGAGGGAATACATGGCGATGAGAGACGCCATGTCGTAGCAGCAGACAGCGGGCGAAGCACAGTCCCGCCCACCTACTCGCACCCCGCTCTCCCTACTCCCCGATGCCTCAATTGGCCGGCTTGCTTCCCATCAGCTCGAACGGGCCGCCTTTCTTCAACGCAGCCTGATACGCCGGACGCGCTTGGATCCGCTGCAGAAACGCGTGCAAACGCGGGTAGTTCTCCAGACCGCCGCCGCGTGCGGCCGCCGCCTGTACGGGGAAGCTCATCTGGATGTCGGCGGCGGTGAAGCGTTCGCCAGCGAACCAGTTGCCGGCCTGCAACGACTGCTCCATCCAATCCAGATGCAAGGTGAGCTGCGGCCCCACGAAACCCGACATCGCCTTGTCCACGATCGCACGTGCGATGGGTTTGGCGAAGAACGGCATCGGCGCGCTGCGGATGCGACCGAAGATCAGCGTCATCAGCAACGGCGGCATCGCCGAGCCTTCGGCGTAATGCATCCAATAGCGAAACTGCAGGCGCTCGGGCGAATCCAGCGGCCGCGGCGATGGCGACAGCGCGCACTCGGTGTCGTAGCGCTCGGTCAGGTACTCCAGGATCGCCCCAGATTCGGCTACGACCAGGTCGCCATCGACCAGCACCGGCGATTTGCCCAGCGGATGGATCGCGCGCAGCGCCGGCGGCGCCAGCATGGTCTTGGGGTCGCGTTCATGGCGCACGATCTGGTAAGGCAGCGCCAGTTCTTCCAGCAGCCACAGCACGCGCTGGGAACGGGAATTATTGAGATGGTGGACAGTGATCATGAGATAGCTGCGCGCGGAAAGCGCACATCCTACCGATCCAGGCGTCGTCGCTGTGCGCAAGCAGCGCCTGGTGGACGCGCCAGCGAGGCTGACCGCCTGTCGTGCAGACAATAAAAAACGCCAGCCGCTTGCACGGCCGGCGTTTTTGGCAACCCTAAGGTTGCAGGCGGATTAGACCGCCTGCACCTGGTCAGCCTGCATGCCCTTCTGGCCCTGCACGGCGACGAAGGTGACCTTCTGGCCTTCCTGCAGCGACTTGAAGCCGGTGCCCTGGATGGCGCGGAAGTGCACGAACAGGTCCGGGCCGCTTTCCGGGGTGATGAAGCCGAAGCCCTTGGCATCGTTGAACCACTTCACGGTACCGCTCTGACGCTCTGACATTTACTAACTCCTGAACTATTGATGGATAAATCGCAGCGTCCGAAAAGCCGGAGCTGAGACTGAGTTGCAGGCGTTGGTAAAGCGGAACGATGAAGCGAGATCTGTAACGATCCGGCTGCACCAGGCCACGATTCACGGTGACCCTTGCAAACACAGTGCGTGCACAGTACTCGTGTTTTCTGCAAAAAGCGACACCCTGCGTCAAATCTTTTGCAGTCGGGTCCAATCCGACGGCCTGTCGGGACTGTCCCCATCCCAATTGACCGGATGCCACTGCCTGACGCCCCCACAGCTGCGCAGATCATGGGGGCCGTTAACGACACCTGCCCGGCCATGGTCCGCGACGTCCTGGACCGCGCCTCAGCGCCTGTCGCCCCGCCGTGGCCCTTGCAGCCAACCGGCCTCTGAGCCAAGCCCACCCTGCCCTTGCTCGCACCATCCAGCTGTCAGCCAGCCCAGGCCCGGCCGACGACGCACCTCTGCCAGATGCGGGCAACACCCGGCGCATGAACCGGCCGCGTATCATAGGCGCCCTTTGCAACCGGCATCCTGATGGCCCTCACCGCCACCGTCCGCAGGGCGGAACTTCAGATCAGCGACATGGACCGCGGCTATTACGCCAACCATTCGCTGACCCTGGCCCAGCACCCTTCCGAGACCGACGAGCGCCTGATGGTGCGGCTGCTGGCGTTCGCGCTATTTGCCGACGATCGTCTGGAATTCGGCCGTGGCCTCAGCAACGACGACGAGCCGGACCTATGGCGGCGCGACTACACCGGCGACCCGGATCTGTGGATCGACCTCGGCCAGCCGGACGAAAGCCGCGTGCGCAAGGCCTGCAACCGCTCGCGCCAGGCGGTGGTCATCGGCTACGGCGGCCAGGCCACCGAAACCTGGTGGAAAAAGCACGCCAACGCCATGGGCCGGTACCGCAATCTGCGCGTGATCGAGCTCGACTCGCAGGCCACCGAAGCGCTGGGCGCACTGATCCAGCGCGGCATGCGGTTCGACGTGATCATCCAGGACGGCGAAGTGCAGATGCTGGCCGACCACGGCAGCGTCACCCTGACCCCGATGGTGCGGCAAGCCCCGGCCGAATGAGCATGCGTTGCGACGTGCTGGTCATCGGCGCCGGCGCTGCCGGGCTGATGAGCGCCTTCACTGCCGGCCAGCGTGGCCGCAAGGTGGTGGTGATCGATCATGCCAACAAGGTCGGCAAGAAGATCCTGATGTCCGGTGGCGGGCGCTGCAATTTCACCAACACCGGCACCACGCCTGGCAACTTCATTTCGGCCAATCGGCATTTCTGCAAATCCGCCCTGGCGCGCTACAGCCCGGCGGATTTTGTGGAGATGGTCGAACGGCATGCCATCGCCTATCACGAGAAAGAGCTGGGCCAGTTGTTCTGCGACATCTCCTCCAAGCAGATCGTGCGCATGCTGCTGGACGAATGCGATGCGGCCGGCGTGCAGATCCGCACCCAGTGCGACGTGCTGTCGGTCCAGCGCGGCAGCGACGGCTTCCAGGTCCAGACCAGCCAGGGGGCCGTGCAGACGCAGTCGTTGATCGTGGCGACCGGGGGGCTGTCGATTCCCAGCATGGGGGCCAGCGGCTTCGGCTATACCCTGGCCAAGCAGTTCGGCCATGCGCTGCTGCCCACCCGCGCCGGGCTGGTGCCACTCACATTGAGCGGCAAGCATCAGGAGCGTCTGCAAGCGCTGTCCGGGCTGGCGTTGCCGGTCCAGGCGCAGTGCAACGGAGTCAGCTTTCGCAATTCCATGCTGCTCACCCATCGTGGGGTCAGCGGCCCGGCGATCCTGCAGATCTCCTCGTATTGGCAGCCGGGCGACGATTTGCGGCTGGATCTGCTGCCCGGTCGCGATGCAGCGACGTGGCTGCGCGAACAAAAGCAGCAACGCGGCGCCACCGAGCTGCGCAACGTGCTGGCCGACGTGCTGCCGAAACGGTTTGCGCAACGCTTGTGCGAGCTCTGGCTGCCAGACAAGCCGGTGCGTCAGCTGGATCCGCCGCAGCTGACAGCCGCCGCCGAGCTGCTCGGCAGCTTTCCGCTGATCGCCAGCGGCACCGAAGGCTATCGGACAGCTGAAGTCACCCTGGGCGGGGTCGATACCCAACAGGTCTCCAGTGCGACCATGGAGTCGCGCCTGGTGGCAGGCCTGTACTTTGTCGGCGAGGTACTGGATGTCACCGGCTGGCTTGGCGGTTACAACTTTCAGTGGGCGTGGGCGTCCGGCCATGCAGCGGGGAGCGTGGCGTAACGGCGATGGCGGGGGGCTCGCCCACCGATCAGGTCAGGCGCCTTGAACGCGCCGTCGCGGCATGGACAGCACGCAGTGAAAACGGTCGATGCGCGCCAGAAGGCATCTTCCACGCGCAAATATTGTTCTACGTCTCACACTTGATGCGGCATGCTCCACACACATGGACGTGTCAAACCCCTTCGTGTATTAAAGCCCGTCTCTAGGGAGCCGCGCATGCAAAAAGGCAAAGATCTCACCCTCCGCCTGATGATCGTCGACGACAGCGTGGAGAGTGCGGAGACCATCGTCACCGCGCTGCGCAATGGCGGCATTGCGGTGCGTCCATCGCGACCGCAAAGCCAGGAGGAACTGGCCAGCATGCTGTCGGGCCAGATCGATCTGGCCATCTTGGGTCAGGCGCAGCAGATCCCCATGAGCGCCTTGCAGACCCAAATTGCGGGCAGCGGCAAGGACATCCCGATCATCTTGCTGGCCGAGCGGATCGAAGAGAACGCCCTGGTCGAGGCCGCTTCGCACGGGGTGCGCGCCATCGCATTGCGCCACCGCCCCGCGCATTTGCTTGCACTGGTGCGCTCGGAATGGGACGACCTGCAGGCCCGCCGCGGACTGCGCCGCATCGAAGCGCAGATGCGCGAGACCGAGCGCCGCTGCGACGCACTCATCGCATCCTCGCGCGACCCGATCGCCTACGTGCATGAAGGCATGCATATCCGTGCCAACGATGCCTATCTGGAAATGTTCGGCTTCGAGTCGTTCGACGATGTCGAAGGCATCTCGCTGCTGGACATGATCGCCGCGCAATACGTCGACGATTTCAAACAGCTGCTCAAGGCGATGTCCAAGGGCGAACCGCCGCCGGCACAGTACAAGCTCGATGCACGCCGCGTGGAAGGCGACACCTTTCCGGCCACGATGGAGTTCGCCACCGCCACCTATGAAGGCGAGCCGTGCATCCAGGTGGTGTTCCGGCGCCGCGAGGAGTTCGACCCGGAACTGGCGCGCGAGGTCGAAGACTTGCGCCAGCGCGACCAGGTCACCGGCCTGCTCAATCGCCCCACCTTCATGGTGGCGCTGGAACAGGCCGTGGCACAGGCCGGCCGCAGCGAGGGCCAATCCGGCTTCCTGCTGATCGAGCCGGATCACTACGCACGCATCCTTCCGGAGTTCGGGCTGGATTCGGCAGATGCGCTGATTGCTGCGCTTGCCGCGCATGTGGCGAGCGTGCTGGACGACAGCGTGTTGGCCGCGCGCTTCGGCGAACACAGTTTCGCCCTGCTGTTGAACGGAAATTACGCGCGCACGCATGCGCTGGCCGAAACCGTGCGCAATGCGTTCGCGCAGCACGTGGTCAGCGTGGGGACGCGCTCGGCCACGGTGACGGTCAGCATCGGCGGCGTGCAGATCGGCGAAAAGATCGCCAGCATCGGCCAGGTACTCAATCGCGGCACCGAGGCGGTGCGCACCACTGCCGAGCTCGGTGGCAACGCGGTCAGCATCTACGACCCGGCTGCGGCGGATCGGGCCGAAGAAGAACGCATCGAACGTTGGGTCGAGCAGCTGCGCGAAGCGCTGGTCGGCGACGGTTTCCTGCTGCATTACCAGCCGGTGCTCAACCTGCAAGGCGAGCCGCTGGAGCTGTACCAGGCCTTCCTGCGCCTGGAACGCAATGGCGAAATGATGTCGCCGAACGCGTTCATGGCCATCGCCGAAGAGCACGACCTGGTCACCGAAATCGACCGCTGGGTGGTGGCGCGGGCCATCCGGCAACTGGGCGAACGCCAACGTGCCGGGCACAAGACCCATCTGCTGGTACGCATCGGGCCAAACTCGTTCTCGGACCCGCAGATGATCGACACCATCCGCGAGCAATTGGCGGTTTACGGTGTCCCCGGCGAACGGCTGTGGCTGCAGACGCCGGAGTCGAAGGTGTTTACGCACCTGCGCAACGCGCAGCAGTTCCTGGCTGCGGTGTCGGCGATGGATTGCAAGGTCGGGCTGGAGCAGTTCGGCTCGGGCCTGGATTCGTTCCAGTTGCTGGCGCATTTCCACCCGGCCTTCCTCAAACTGGATCGCGGCATCACCGGCGACATCGCCTCGGCGCGGGAGAGCCAGGAAAAGATTCGCGAAATCACCTCGCGGGCGCAGCCGGCCGGCATTCTGACAATGGCCGAGTTCGTCGCCGATGCGCAGTCGATGAGCAGCTTCTTCAGTGCCGGAGTGGACTACGTCCAGGGCGATTTCGTGGCACCGACCGGGCCATTGATGAATTACGAGTTCGGCTGAAAGCCGGCGCGCCCGCTCGTTCGCAACCTCGCTAAGCAACAAAAAACCCGCATTGCGCGGGTTTTTTGTTGCCTGCCAGGCAGCCGGAGTTCCGACACCTTACATGGCGCTACCACTGGCGGCGCGCAGCGCAGCGATGCGTTCGGTAAGCGGCGGATGGCTCAGGAACAGCCGGCGCAAGCCCTCGCCCACCCCACCGGAGATGCCGAACGCCTGCACTTGCGAGGGCAAGGTGTTCTGGCCATGGTTGAGCGACAGCCGCTCCAGCGCAGCGATCATCTTGCTGCGGCCAGCCAGCTGCGCGCCACCGGCATCGGCGCGGAATTCGCGGCGTCGCGAGAACCACATCGCAATCATGGTCGCGAACAAGCCGAACACCATCTCCAACGCAAACACGATGATGTAGTACGCAAAGCCACGACCGCCCTCGCGGTTGCCCGACAAGGCGCTATCGATAATGCCGCCGACCACGCGGGCGAGCACGATCACGAAGGTATTGAGGACGCCCTGCAGCAGCGCCATGGTGACCATATCGCCGTTGGCCACGTGGGCGATCTCGTGGCCAAGCACCGCCTCGGCTTCATCCTGGTCCATGTTCTGCAACAGACCGGTGGACACCGCCACCAGGGCATTGTTGCGGTTGGCGCCGGTAGCGAACGCGTTGATTTCCGGGCCGTCGTAGACCGCTACTTCCGGCATGCCGATGCCGGCAGCCTGGGCCTGGCGGCGCACGGTCTCCAGCAACCAGCGCTCGGTCGGCGTGCGCGGCTCGGTGATGACCTGCGCACCGGTGCTGCGCTTGGCCATGAACTTGGACAGCAGCAAGGAAATGAACGAGCCGCCGAAACCGAAGATGGCGGCCATCACCAACAGGCCACTCATCTGCGCGGGATTGACGCCCAGCATCGACATGACGATGCCGGCGAGCATCAGCACCGCAAGATTGGTCAGCAGGAACAGGAAAATGCGGTTGAACATGGCGCGATGGCTCCACGGATGCGGGGGGAACTGGTGCGGATCTGCGGGTGTTGCGGCTTGAAATCAAGCAAGCACCTGACCGACGATTCAGCTGCCCATGCCATCGCCCCCTTATCTCGGCCGCTTCGCGCCCTCGCCCACCGGCCCCCTGCACTTCGGCTCCCTGCTGGCTGCATTCGGCAGCTGGCTGCTGGCCCGGCATGCCGGTGGGCAGTGGTGCGTACGCATCGAAGACATCGACCCGCCGCGTGCCGAACCCGGCGCCAGCGAACGTCAGCTGCGCACGCTGGCCGCATTCGGGCTGCACTCGGACCTGCCGGTGATGCGGCAGTCCGAGCGCGATGCGGCCTACACCGACGCTATCGCTCAATTGCTGGAAACCGGCCAGGCATTCGAATGCAGCTGCAGCCGTGCCGATCTGGCCGGCATGGGCGGCATCCACCACGCCTGCGTCGCGCCACTGGGCGAGCGCCGTGCGGTGCGCCTGCGGATGCCGCCGCAATCGCCGGTCGGCTTCGAGGACGCCTTGCAGGGCCCGGTGCTGCAGGATGTCTACGCCGAGGTGGGCGATGTGGTGCTGCGCCGCGCCGATGGGTATTGGGCGTACCAACTGGCAGTGGTGGTGGACGATGCGGCGCAGGGCATCACCGATGTGGTGCGCGGCGCAGACCTGCTCGACTCCACCCCGCGCCAGATGGTGCTGCAGCGCGCACTGGGCCTGCCGCAGCCGCGCTACCTGCACCTGCCGCTGATGCTGGATCGCGACGGCCGCAAGCTGTCCAAGTCACACGATGCACCCGCACTGGACGACGCCGATCCACTGCCGGCCCTGCACGCCGCCTGGGTCGCCTTGGGCCAACAGGCCGACGCACTGCCGCGGCATGCAGCCGTGGAAACCCTGCTGCAGCAGGCCGCGCAGCATTTTTCGCCACGGCTGCTTCCAGGCCAACGCCAGCTGGACCTCGATGCGCGCGCATCCGGCCTCCAGCGTGACTAGAATTGCGGCCCAGCACCGGCGTCCGGGCGCAGCAGTCCCGCACCCGAATCGCCCTCAGCCTCACTTGTTGATTGGAGTCGTCATGACATCTCGCGTCGCATTGGTCACCGGCGGCACCGGCGGTATCGGTACTGCCATCTGCAAGCGCCTGGCCGACCAGGGCCACCGGGTCGCCAGCAACTTCCGCAACGAAGAGAAGGCGCGCGACTGGCAGCAGCGCATGCAGGCGCAGGGGTACGAGGTCGCCCTGTTTCGCGGCGATGTCGCCTCGTCCGAGCATGCGCGCGCGCTGGTGGAAGACGTCGAATCATCGCTGGGGCCGGTCGAGGTGTTGGTCAACAACGCCGGCATCACCCGCGACACCACCTTCCACCGCATGAGTGCCGAGCAGTGGCACGAGGTCATCAATACCAACCTCAATTCGGTCTTCAACGTGACCCGCCCGGTGATCGAGGGCATGCGTAAACGCGGCTGGGGCCGGGTGATCCAGATCAGCTCGATCAACGGGCTCAAGGGCCAGTATGGCCAGGCCAACTACGCTGCCGCCAAGGCTGGCATGCACGGCTTCACCATCTCGCTGGCGCGCGAGAACGCGGCATTCGGGGTCACCGTCAACACGGTCTCGCCCGGTTATGTGGCTACCGACATGGTGATGGCCGTTCCGGAAGAAGTGCGCGCCAAGATCGTGGCCGATATCCCCACCGGACGCCTGGGCCGTCCGGAAGAGATCGCCTACGCGGTGGCGTTTCTGGTTGCGGAAGAGGCTGCCTGGATCACCGGCTCGAATCTGGACATCAACGGCGGCCACCACATGGGCTGGTAACGTTTGCTGCAACTTTGCGGTGCAGCATGGATTTTGCTCAAAAACCATGCTGCGCAACATTTTTAATGTGTCCGCTTAAGCAAATAAGGCCTTTTGGCTGTTGCAAGCGCTGCTGCGGTGCGCCATCCTGCGCGCACTATCAGTGTGGGTGAACGTTCCATGGCCGGACTTCGCATCATCAAGAAGTATCCCAATCGCCGTCTCTACGACACGGAAATCTCCAGCTACATCACCATCGAAGATGTGCGCCAATTGATCATCGATGGCGAAGAATTCGAAGTACGCGATGCCAAGAGCGGCGAGGACCTCAGCCGCGCAGTGCTGCTGCAAATCATCGCCGACCGCGAGCAGGACGGCGAGCCGATGCTCTCCACCCAGTTGCTGAGCCAGATCATCCGGTTTTATGGCGACTCGCTGCAGGGCTTCATGGGCAATTACCTGGAGCGCAGCATGCAGGTGTTCCTGGATCAGCAGCAGCAGTTCCGTCAGCAAATGGGCAACCTGCTCGGGCAAACCCCGTGGGCGATGATGAACCAGTTGACCGAGCGCAACCTGGAGTTGTGGCAGGAGTTCCAGCGCAACTTCGGCGCCGGCTTCGGCCGCCCGGGTGGCCCGGGCACGCCGCCGAACCCGCCCGGGGCAAGCGGCCTGGGCAGCGGCCCGATGGGAACCGGCACGCATGGCTCGGCTGGCGGCAATCACGGCACGACCGGCAAGGCCCGCAACCGCGGCTAATAGACAACACGCCATTGCGCAGCCGCCAGGCAGGTGCGGCCGGTGCCGGCATCCTCAGGCGCTGTTCGGACACCCCGGCTCCGCTGCGCCGGCCATGCCAGCTGACGGCTGGTCGCGGTGTGATGTCGACCGCTTGAGATATCGAACGCTGCGCCAGGAGCCCCACGCTCCCAGGCGCAGCCAATCAGTGGCCGGCCTGCGTTGTGCAGGCAGAGCAGATCCGCTCCACGTGGTAGCCGCGCGCACGCAGACGCTCCACTACCCCGTCATTGCCCAGCAAATGCAGCGCACCGACCACCACCAGCGTGGTTCCGCTGCCCTTGCCGAGCCGCCGCTCCAGCCGCGGCACCCAGCGCGCATTGCGCTCGACATTGATGTCCTGATACAGCGCCGGATACTGGCGGCGCATGTCTTCGGCCATCTGCGTGGACAGCGTATGCACATCGCCATTGCGCCAGGCTGCATGCAGCTGGCGTAGCTGGTCGGTGGCATCGGCCTCGTCCAGCGACTCTTCCAGCAACTGATGCTGCTCGGTCGGCGACATGCCGTCGAGCAAGGCGATTTGCTCGGCGGCGCGCTCCAGGCCGTCGGCCGGTTTGCCGCGCGCCTGCGCCTGTTCCATCAGGTAATGGTCCAGCCCCGCGTTCGGGTCCATGCCTTGCCGGGTCATCTCCGCCAGGCTGATCGTCAGCGCTACGAACCAGGGCTCGAGCGGCTGCAGGCTCGCCAGCGACATGCCGTACTTGCGCGCGTAGGCGCTCAGCGCCTGCCAGGTCTTCGCATCCAGCGTGTCCTGCAGCGTACGCCCGTCGGTGCGCCGCGCCGCCTGCAGCATGCGACTGGCCAGCTCGGGCGATTGCGCATCGTCAGGCGGCAATTCGAACAGCAGACGGTCGGCCTTGGCGAAGGCCTGCATCACATCCGGCGATAGCGGGTAGTCGCTGGGCTTGAGCACATGAAACGAGCCCAGCAGATACAGCGTGCCGCCCTTGCCATCGACCTTCCACAGCAGCGGCACCGGCGGGCCTGCCGGCGCGTGGCCGGCACCGCGCGCCCACACCGGTACGAGCGCGCCGCTCCACAAGGCCAGGCCAAGCAGCGCGCCGCTGCACCAGGTGGCAATCCGCTGGCGCGTCAACGTGGTCCGTCGCCCGGTCACCAGGCTTCTCCGCACATGTGAATGGCGCGCATGTCAGTGCGGCACCTTGTAGGCCTTCTCGCCTGCCGACACCGCCAGATCGATGCGGTTTTCCGGCGGCGGCAGTGGGCAGGTGGCGAACGGGGTGAACGCGCATGGCGGGTTGTAGGCGCGGTTGAAATCGACGATGACATGCCCCGAGGCATCGGGCAGGTCCAGATCCAGAAAACGTCCAGCCGGATAGCTGCCGTGACCGCTGGTGCGGTCGGCGAATACCACGAACATCGGCCGCCCTGGCTCGCCGATGGTTTCCAATCGGTAGGTCTTGCCGTCGCGCTCGAACTCGATCGCGCCCGCGTTCGGCTGCTCGCTGCTGATCCCGACGATGTCGACGATCGGGATGGTCTTGCCGACGGAGTTGGGCACATAGCGCGCGTTGATGCGCCAGGATGGATCCACGGGCCAATAGTCCAGACCCGCGAAGTGCGTGCGCGAGCTCGCGTCGGCATGCTTGACCCGTAGCGCATACCGGTCGCCGCGATGGATCAGGCTCAACACGCCCTTGCCCTGGTCGAAATGGATCAGGGTGGGCTGCGGATCGCGATCGGACTGGAAGCGGATCCGGCTGGTCAGCGGCTTGCCATCGAGGGTCAGCGCGGCGCCACGCTCGGGCACGAACCAGACCGCGTTGTTCTCGGTGGACACCATGCCCATCTTCGGTGGGCCTACCGCGAGTCTGATACCGCTGTCGGCGCTGCTGCCGATGTAATGCGCCTTCAGCGACAGCCAATGCAGGCCAACCAGGCTGGTCCAGCCATCGGGCGCGCGCAGTTCCTTCAGCCGCGCTTCGCGCCAGGCGGCGGTGTCGGCCAGAAATGTCTTGTCGAGTGCGACCGGCGCAGCCGGCGGTGGCGCATCGCGCCCGCAACCGACTAACGCCGCTGCGACCAGCATGCCGAGCAGCCAGCCCTTCCCCCCGTGCACTGCCATCAACGCCCCCTCAGAAACCAACGATCGATATCGCTCAGCGTAAACCGCGCCCAGGTCGGTCGGCCATGGTTGCACTGGCCCGAGCGTTCGGTGGCTTCCATATCGCGCAGCAGCGCGTTCATTTCAGGCACGGTGAGGCGGCGGTTGGCGCGCACTGCACCGTGGCACGCCATGGTGGAGAGCAGTTCGTCGCGTGCGCTGGCGATGCGGCGGCTTTGACCATGCTCGCGCAGATCGCCCAGCACATCGCGCAGCAGCGCCTCCGGCTCGGCATTGGCCAGCAGCGCGGGAATGCTGCGCACGTGCAGCGACTGCGGGCCGGCCCGGGTGATCTCGAAGCCGAGCGTGGCCAATGTTTCAGCTTCGCGCTCGGCGGTGTCGGCTTCGCGCTCGCCCACTGCCAGCGTCATCGGCACCAGCAAGGGCTGCGCGTGCAGGCCGATGCTGTCGTGCGCATTTTTGAGCCGCTCATAGCCGATGCGCTCATGCGCCGCGTGCATGTCGACCACGATCAAGCCTTCGGCGTTTTCGGCCAGGATGTAGATGCCGTGCAACTGCGCGACGGCATAACCGAGCGGCGGAACACCGCTGTCTTGCGCAGTTGCCGGCAACCCGGTGCCGGCCATGCTCGGCATGCCTGCCGATTGCTGCGCACTGCTGGGCGGCGGCGCGTACAGCGCGCTGTAGGCGGCGCGCGCCTCGTCCACACGCAGTCCCAGCGGCGTTTGCGAAGGCGTCCAGCTCGGGTAGTTGTAGCCGCTACCGCTGCTGCCAGGTGCGTTGCCGTGGTTAGGAACACCGCTGCCAGCAATGTTGCCCAGTCCGCCAGCGGTCGCACCTGGGTCGCCGGCACCATCGCTGCCGATACTGTTTGGCGTGACGCCGGCACGGGTATGCGCCAAGGCATCCTGCAGGGTGCGATAGACGAAATCGTGGATCAGCCGCGCTTCGCGGAAACGCACCTCGTGTTTGGCCGGGTGCACATTGACGTCCACGCGTGCCGGGTCCAGCTCCAGAAACAGCACATAGGCCGGCTGACGGCCATGAAACAGCACATCGCCGTAGGCCATCTTCACCGCATGCGCCACGCTGCGGTCCCTGACCGAGCGGCCGTTGACGTAGAGGTATTGCTGGTCGGTGCTGGCACGCGAGTAATGCGGTTGCGCAACCCAGCCGTGCAGGCGCAGACCGGCACCGCTTTGGTCCACGCGCAAGGCCTGGCGCGCAAAATCGTCGCCGAGGGTTTCGCCCAGCCGCGCGTCCGAATACAGATCGCCCGGCTTGTAGCGACGCGACGGCTTGCCGTTGTGCGAGACGCGCAATTCCACATCCGGCCGCGCCAATGCCAACGAACGCAACCACTCTTCGATGTGGCCGAGTTCGGTGCGTTCGGCACGCAGGAATTTGCGCCGCGCCGGCACGTTGAAGAACAGTTCGCGCACTTCGACCGTGGTGCCCGGCGCATGCGCGCGCGGCACCACTTCGCCCAGGCGACCGCCGTCGATTTCCAATGCAGAGCCGTGCTCGGCGTCGTGGCGACGCGAGGTCAGGGTAAAGCGGCTGACCGAGGCGATCGACGGCAAGGCTTCGCCACGGAAGCCCAGCGTGGCGACGGTTTCCAGGTCGTCCAGCGAAGCGATCTTGCTGGTGGCATGCCGCGACACGGCCAGCGGCAGTTCGTCCGGGGCGATGCCGCCACCGTTGTCGCGGATGCGGATCAGCCGGACGCCGCCCTCCTCGAGCTCGATATCCACGCGCGTGGCGCCGGCGTCGAGTGCGTTTTCGACCAGTTCCTTGACCACAGATGCGGGCCGCTCGACGACTTCGCCGGCAGCGATCTGGTTGATCAGAATCTCGGGCAACTGGCGGATCGCCATCAACGCACGCTCCATTGCGGCACGCGCGAAACGCGGTAGATCGGCGGTGTGACAGGCAAGACAGACCTCGGCACGGCAATCCGGCGGCGCGCAGGCGCCGTCATTTCGCCGTCATTTAAGGAATCAGTGCGGAATGATAGCCGAGCGGGTCAGCGACTGCCGCCGGCCACGGTGCTGACTGCATCGGCTTCGGCCTGCGCACGTGCCGCGAACAACGTGCCTGGCGGCGGTTGGCGGGTAAAGAAGGTATCGATGCCGTCCAGCACGGCGCCAGCGATCTTGCGCTGATAAGCCGGATCGATCAGGCGGCGTTCTTCGTCCGGATTGGAAATGAAGGCGGTTTCCACCAGCATTGCCGGCATGTCGGAGGTGCGCAGCACCGCGAAGTTGGCGCGTTCCAGTTGCGGCTTGTGGTTGTTGCCGATGCGCTTCAATCCTCCAAGCACATGGCCGGCGGCATCTTCGGAGGCCTTCATATGGCCGCTCTGAGCCAGGTCCAGCAACACGTTGGCCAAGGTGCTTTCGGTCTGCTGCAGGCGCACGCCGCCAACCAGATCGGCCGCGTTTTCCTTGTCGGCCAGCCAGCGCGCACGTTGCGACGAGGCTCCCTTGGTCGACAGTACGTACACCGAGGAGCCGGTGGCGCTGCGGTTTTCGGCGGCGTCGGCGTGGATGGAAATGAAGATGTCGGCCTTGGCGGCGCGGGCTTTTTGCGCACGCATCGGCAACGGAATGAACACGTCGGTATCGCGGGTCAGGTAGGCCTTCATGCCTGGCGTGGCGTTGACCTGGCGTGCCAGTTCACGGCCGACCGCCAGGGTGACGTCCTTCTCGCGCTTGCCGGTGGGACCCATGGCGCCCGGGTCCTGGCCGCCGTGGCCTGGGTCGATCGCCACGATCAACGGCCGCATGCCCGGCGCCATCTTGACCCGCGACGCTTCGCTTGGCAGCACGGGGCGCGGCGGCAGGTCGTCGTCGCCTGCAGCAGCCACCGCGCTCGAGGCGCTATTGGGGGCATTTGCCGCGGCATTACCGGAGGTTGCGCCCATCGGTGCGCTGCCGCCATTCAAGATGGCAGCTGCAGATGCGCTGCTGCCCGCCACCACCGCGCCGGACGTAACGTTGGCAGCGGCCCCGGCGGCACGGTTCGGCGTGTTGCCGGCAACGCCGGTCGGCGCTGGTGCACCGGAGGTGGCAGGCCGAGGCGTCGGCACACCGGTAGCGACAGTGGTCGGTACCGGGGCCTGAGTGACAGTGGGCAGCGCCGATGCCGGCACAGACGGTGCAGGCGGCGGAGTCGACGGCTGGGACGGCGGCACCGAGGAGGCACGTTGCGCAGATGCGGCCAGGGCGGCCGTTGCGCGTGCAGCTTCGGCCTGCGCATTGAGCGGACGCGGCGCCGGGGCTGCCGTCAGTGCAGCCGCAGCAACGGCGGAGGCCGCCGCCGGCGCCGGATCGCCAGGCCATTCGATCACCAATGTCGACACGCTACCCAGCGTCTGCATCTGCGGCTTGAGCGGCGTCACCGGCGTTGCCAGTTCGAACACCACACGGAATGTGCCAGGCACCGGCTGACCGGTGCGTACCGAGGTCACCAATCCGGCAGCGGACGGCAGCTTGAGACCGCGCATGCCCGAGGATTCGGGAAAATCGACAACCAGGCGCGTCGGGTTCGCCAGCGAGAGGGTTTTGAAGCCGCCGCTGCCGGCCAGTTGAATTTCTGCACGGGTCCCGGTGGCCCCGGTACTGACGCCAACCCCCTTGATTTCGCCGCCCCATGCAGCAAAAACCGCCAGGCTCAAGCTGGCGGTCAGGGCGGAAAGAAAGAACTGGCGGATCCCCGGTGTCATGGCGCTGGATTCAAGCATCCAACTGTGTGAATTGCAAGGCAATTTCCCTTAATAATCCATAACCTGGCGTTCATTCTTCTCGTGAGGAGGCAAAAAGGGCCTGCAACTGGGGCTGCTTGGACAGCCTTTCCATCCAGGCATGCCCGATCGCACTGCGGCCCAGCAACCGAACGCTGCGGCCTTCGCCAGCCACGGCCAGTTCAACGTCCAGATCGACTGGCGGCAGCACGCCAGCACCGCGCTCCGGCCATTCGACCAGCCACAAGCTCGCACTGCCCTCGTCGAGCCCGAGAAAATCCAGCTCGCCCGCATGGCCAATGCGGTACAGGTCCAGGTGCCAGGCTTCATCGCCGGTTGCCAGCGGATAGCGTTCGACCAAGGTGTAGGTGGGGCTGCGAATCGGCCCGGTGACACCGAGTGCGCGCAACAGCGCGCGCGCGAGCGTGGACTTGCCCGCGCCCAGGTCGCCATGCAGCTGCACCACCGCGCTGGCCGGTCGCACGGCGGCCAGCGCCTGGCCCAGGGTTTCGGTGGCCTGCACGTCGTGCAGCTGTCCGTTGAGGTCGATCATGCGATGGCTCCAGCGTTGGCGAGGCGGCGCAGCTCGGCAAGCAGGTCGGTGGGCAGCAGGCCGCGCTCGCCTGCGTGCGCGGCCGCATCGCCGGCACAGGCGTGCAACAAGGCGCCAAGGCTGGCGGCATCGAACGGCGAGAATCCCTGCGCCAGCAATGCCGCGATGACGCCGGTCAACAGATCGCCCATCCCGCCGACCGCCATGCCGGGATTGCCCGCATCGATGATGCGCGGCAAGTGACCTGGCGACGCGACCACGGTGCCGGCGCCCTTGAGCACCACCACGGCGTCGTAGCGTTTTGCGAGTGCAGCGGCAGCAGCCGGACGATCGCGCTGAATCTGTCGGGTCGAAAGGCCAAGCAGACGACCGGCTTCGCCCGGATGTGGCGTCAAGATGCGCGGACCACACGCTGCAACGTCGGTGGAGGCCAGCAGATTCAGCCCATCGGCATCGATCACCACCGCCGTAGCGGCGCCCAGCGCCGCACGCCACAACGCCTGCGCCCAGGCGTCCTGCCCTAGCCCGGGCCCGAGCGCGACTGCATCTGCCGCCTCGGTCAATGTGGCGATGTCGTCATCGGCCTGCACGGCACGCGCCATCGCTTCGGGGCAGCGCGCCAGCAGCGGCGTGACATGCTCGGCGCGCGTTGCGACCTGCACCAACCCGGCGCCGCTGCGCAACGCCGCTTCGGCGGTCAGCATGATCGCGCCACCGCTGCCGAGATTGCCGCCCACGCACAGCACCCGCCCCGATTCGCCCTTGTGCGTGTTGCGGCGACGCGGGCGCAATTGCGCCGCAAGGGCCTCGCCACTCCAACTATGTGCGGCTGGCGTGAGCCCGTCGAACGCTGAAAGCGGCACCTCCAGCGCGGCGATCTGACGCTCGCCGGCATGTTCCAGCGCATCGCCGGTGTAGAGCCCCAGATGCGGCACGATGAACTGCAAGGTCAGTGCTGCGCGTACCGCCGCACCGAAGGCCACCCCATGGTCGGCATCGATGCCGCTGGGCACATCCAGCGCAAACACCGGCACGCCCGCCGCGTTGATGGCGTCGATCAGGGCGGCGGTTGCATCATCGGGTGCGCGATTCAGGCCGATGCCGAACAGCGCATCGACGATCACATCGACCTGCGCCAGCGGATACGGAAACAATTCGATTGCCCCACCGACGGCGAGGTAGTCGGTACAGGCGCGCTGCGCCAGATCCGAGCCGGGGCCGTGTTCGGTCAGGTGCACCACGCGCACCTGACGCCCTGCGCGGTGTGCCAGGCGCGCCAGCACATAGCCGTCGCCCCCATTGTTGCCGGTGCCGCAGACCACCACGATGCGGCGCGCCTGCGGCCAGCGCTCCAGCAACCACTGCCAGGCCGCCTGCCCGGCGCGTTGCATCAGGGTGTAGCCATCGCCGCCGAGCAGCGTGGTGGCCTGCGCATCGAGCGTGCGCGCGGCGGTGGTGTCGTAAAGATCGAGCGGTGCGTACATGCAGGGAATTCTATACTTGTCGCCATGTCTGCCGCCCTTGCCCACCCCGACCCTGCCGATACCGCTGCGCGCATTCGCGTGCTTGCGCGCGAAGCCGGCTTTCAACGGTGCGGCATCACCGGCATTGAGCTGGGCGAGGATGAGGTGCATCTGCGTAGCTGGCTGGAGGAAGGACTGTACGGGACCATGCACTGGATGGCCCAGCACGGCGACAAACGCTCGCGCCCGCAGGAACTGGTTCCCGGCACCCTGCGCGTGTTGTCGGTTGGCATGGATTACGGCCGCAAGGACGACACCGAAGCCTGGAACACCTTGCACGACGGCAACCGCGCCTATGTGGCGCGCTATGCGCTGGGGCGCGACTATCACAAGCTGATGCGCAACCGGCTGCAGAAGCTCGCCGAGCGCATCCAGGGCGAAATCGGCCCATTCGGGTTCCGCGTGTTCGTCGATTCGGCGCCGGTGCTGGAGCGCGCATTGGCACGCAATGCCGGCCTGGGCTGGATCGGCAAACACACCTGCCTGATCGATCGTCATGGCGGCTCGTGGTTCTTTCTCGGCGAGATCTACCTCGACCTGCCACTGCCGATCGACACGCCCGCCACCGCGCATTGCGGCACCTGCACGCGCTGCATCGACATCTGCCCCACGCAAGCCATCATCGCGCCCTACCGGCTGGATGCGCGCCGCTGCATCGCATACCTCACCATCGAACACGACGGCGCAATTCCCGAAGACATGCGCAAGCCGATCGGCAACCGCATCTTCGGCTGCGACGACTGCCAGCTGATCTGCCCCTGGAACAAGTTCGCCAAGCGCACCGACGAAGCCGATTTCCGCGCCCGCAACGACCTGGACGTGGCCACGCTGCCGCAGTTGTTCGCCTGGAACGAGGACGAGTTCCTGCGCCGCACCGAGGGTAGCCCGATCCGCCGCAGCGGACACGAGCGCTGGCTGCGCAATATTGCCGTGGGCCTGGGCAATGCGCCTGGCACGCCAGAGGTCCTGGCCGCACTGCAAGCGCGTCGCCACGACGACTCGGCGCTGGTGCGCGAACACGTTGGCTGGGCGCTGGCGCAACACGACCTCTGACCCGCACGCGTCGCGCATGCAGCAGCCGCGGCCTGCACGTGCACGCGATCGGCGCAGCCACCGGCGGCATCGGCATTCGCAGCAGATCACCCATGACCGTCGTCGCTACGGGATAATGCAGCGATGGCCGACCGCAACGATCAGATCCTCACTCCCAGCCAGCTCAATTCACTGGCGCGCGACCTGCTGGAAGGCAGCTTCCCGCTGGTGTGGGTAGAAGCCGAACTGAGCAGCGTCACCCGTCCCGCGTCGGGACATCTGTATTTCACACTCAAGGATGCGCGCGCGCAGATCCGCTGCGCGATGTTCAAGCCCAAGAGCACCTGGCTGAAATTTCAGCCGCGCGAAGGCCTGCGCGTGCTCGCGCGTGGGCGCGTGACCCTGTACGAAGCACGCGGCGACTATCAGCTGGTGCTCGACCATATGGAAGAAGCCGGCGAAGGCGCCCTGCGTCGCGCCTTCGACGAACTGCGCGCGCGTCTTGCCGCCGAAGGCCTGTTCGATGCCGAACGCAAGCAGGCACTGCCTGCGCATGTGCAGCGGCTGGCGGTGATCACCTCGCCCAGCGGCGCGGCGGTGCGCGATGTGCTCAGCGTGCTGGCGCGGCGTTTTCCGCTGCTCGAAGTGGATCTACTGCCCTCGCTGGTGCAAGGCGACAGCGCTGCCGCACAGATCACCTCACTGCTGCAACGCGCCGATGCTTCCGGGCGCTACGACGTCATCCTGATCACCCGCGGTGGCGGCTCGCTGGAAGATCTGTGGGCCTTCAACGACGAACGCCTGGCGCGCGCGATCGCCGCCGCGCAGACGCCGGTGGTGTCTGCAGTCGGCCACGAGACCGACTTCAGCCTCAGCGATTTCGTGGCCGACGTGCGTGCGCCCACGCCCTCGGTCGCGGCCGAATTGCTGGTGCCCGATCAACGCGAGCTGGTCGCGCGCGTGCGGCGTGCGCAGGCACGCATGACCCAACTGCAGCAACACGCCTTGGGCAATGCCATGCAACGCGCAGACAGACTGGCACTGCGGCTGCGTGCGCAGAGCCCGCAGGCGCGCCTGCAACTGCTCCATCGCCGCCAGCAAGACGCCGGTCGCCAGCTGCGTGCGCGCATGACGCAGGTGCTCGAACGCTTGCAGGCGCGTTTACAGCGTGGGCAAGCGCAGCTGCAAGCACACAACCCGCAACGCCAGCTGGCCGGCTTGCAGCAACGCCTGCGGGCACTGCACCCGCAGGCGGCGATGCAACGCCGCCTGCAGCATGATCAGCTGCAACTGCGCAGCATTGCACGCTCGCTGGAAGCGGTCAGCCCGCTGGCCACAGTCGCGCGCGGCTACGCCATCGTGACCCGCCCTGCCGACAGCAGCGTGGTGCGCAGCGCCGCCGAGGTGGTCACGGGCGAACGCCTGCGCGCGCAGCTGGCCGATGGCAGCATCCAGGTGCGTGTGGAGTCTGGCGAAAGCTGACCGCAAGCCATGCGCAGCGCCGTCGCTCCCGCAGCAAGGCCGGCGCTAAGCGCTGACATGAACTCTTCGAAGATGCCCATTGCACGGAGTGCCACAAGGATAGGCGCGGTGCCAGAGAGCGCCTTCGAAACACGCCACAGGGCCGGGCGAGTCCGCGATTTCGCTGGAGCAGGGCCGCCAGCAGGACTTCAACGTTGAGCACCTACGCAAGAAGGTGCTCAGTGCCGATCACCGCTTGTCGATCAACCGCTCCAGAAAACGTTATGCAACGCTTCGTCGGTTGCAAGCGGCTTCAGGAGCGGCTTGCTGTTTCCGCCATCGGCGTCTGCGCTGCATGCTGCCAGCCCTCCATCAGCAGATTGGCCAGCACCACCGGATCATGGTCGAAGTGATGCCCACCCGGACGCGCCAGCACCTGCACGCCACGTGCGCGCAGCTCCGGGCACAGCGTGTCCTTTTCTTCGTTGCCGTAGATGCATTGCAGGCGGTGCGCGTCCAGCGCCTGGATGGCCGGCTCCACATCGCGCTCGGCGTCGTTATGCCAGCCCAGCCAGCCACCGACGCGCACCTTGAAGTCGGCCTCGTGGCCCAGGCCGAGCAGGCTGACGAACTGCACCGAAGCGCGTTGCTGGGGCGACAGTTCCGGATAGGCGAACGGCAACACATCGGCACCGAACGAGTACCCAACAAGGGCAACGTGCTGGATATGCCAGCGCTGGCGATAGCTGGCGATCACCCGATCCAGATCCGCCCCGACCTGCTGCGGCGTGCGGCTGCCCCAGAAGTAGCGCAGGCTATTCCAGCCCACCACCGACACGCCCTGCTGCTGCAACTGCGCGGCAATGCCTTTATCCAGCTCGCGCCAGCCGCCATCGCCGGACAACATCACCACCAGACGGTCGCTGCCAGGTGCGTGGAGTTCCACTAGCGGCAGGTCGCCCAGGCCCTGCGACTGCGCAGCCAGGAAGTGCCCGCGTGTGGCCGCTGCGATCTGCATCGGGCTGGATGCATCGGCCAGATCGTCCAGGAAGCCCTGACTGGCATTGGGCAGATCGCGCGAGCACGCCAGGCCTGGATCCTTGGTGCCGGCGTCGGCAACCACCGCGCCGCCCAGCACGTCGGGCGCGGCCGAGGCCACCGCCTGACGCGCCAGCACCGCGCCATCGCCCTGCCCCACCAGCACCGGCGGCAGGAACGCATCGACGTGTTCGGCGCGCAACAATTTCTTGCCCAGTCGCTCGGCATCGTCGGCCAGCGAGCTGCAGGCGGCTTGGTGCGAGCGCACGTGTTCACGATAGTTTGCGGTGTCGACCACTGCCACCAGCGCGCCATCGTCGCTCAGCAGGTCGGCCAGCTTCTGGCTGTCTTGCGGATGAGCGCTGTCGGGCAGCAGGATCACCATCGCCTTGGGCGTCCCTTCCGGGCGGAGAACTTCGACCGAGCCGTAATGCCCAGCCGTATTACTGTCCTGCAGATGCCGCGCCACGGCATAGCCGCTGCCGCCGATCAGCAAGATCGCAATCACCCAACGAAACATTTTGATCCCCATGCCCATGACGGCAGTCCCTTGATAGCGGTTGCGATTTGACCACAGCAGACACGGCCGGTTTCACTGCGCATGCACGCGGTGTTCATCGCTGTTAAGCCAACTGAACCCCACCTTGCGCACAACGCTTGGTCAGCGCGGCGCATCGCCTGCAAGCGCCCACTGCACCGCTAACGGCCGGGGATTGCCGCCTCGGAAATTTCGCTTGCGTTCGTCGTCCTCGGAACGTTGCTGGATGGAAGCGCCCGCCGTCCGCGGGTCCTCGATCCCCAGAGGCGCTCGCGCGACTGCAGCGCTCTTTTGGCCGAGTTTCTCGTCGTGCACGACAGATGCCTTTCTCGCCTAGCCGCGCCCCGAGCCGACTCTGTCGGAGCGAACACGCCCCCGCCAAGGCGTCCCCAGATTTTAGGGCCGAGCCGAAAGCGCTCGCGGCGACAGCGACGGCAAGCCGAAGCCTGCAGTCACGAACCGCACGATCGACGCGCCCATCCGCCGTAGGTCGTCGCTAGATTCCGCGTGCCACGCGAAAGCCGATACGGGCACTGGTGGTGTCCGAGTCCTGCGACTGCCGCCAGGCCGCGCGCGTCTGCTGCGGCGAATTGGCCCAGCTGCCGCCACGGATCATGCGTTGCCGGCAGCCCGGGTTGTACCAGGCAGCGCCATCGGCCGGTGCACGCCGGTAGCTGGCGTGCCAGCAGTCGGCCACCCATTCGCTCAGGTTGCCGCCCATATCGTGCAGACCCCAGGCGTTGGCGCGAAAACTGCCGACCGGCGCCGGACCCCAGAAGCCATCGCCGTAGCCGACGAAGCCGTTGTTCCAGTGCCGGCCGCTGCGCGAAACGTCGTTGCCGCCGGTGAAATTACCGGCGTCGGCCGGCGGCGAGCCCGCGTTGCCCCACGGGTAACGTCCGGTGGTGCCGGCACGGACCGCATACTCGAACTCGGCCTCGCTGGGCACGTGGTAATGGCGGCCGGTCTGTTCCGACAGCCAGCTCGCATACGCTTCGGCGTCGCGAATGCTGACGTGCATCACCGGGCTGTTGGGCGCGGCCTGGGCGCCGTTGTAGTCGGACTGCCAATCCACGCCGCTGCGGCGGATGAAGTTGCCGCTGCGCTCGTCGTAAACCACCGAATGCCCACGCCGGGTGGCACGCGGGCGTGCGCCGGTGGCATCGACGAACTGGCGGAACTCGGCAACCGTGACCTCGGTGATCGACAACGCAAAGCCGCGCGCGAAGCGCACGTAATGGGCGGGGCGCTCGTTGTCGGAAGCGCCCGGCTCCGCATCGCCGGCTCCCATCTGGAATGCGCCATGCGGCACCACGATCATCTGCGGCCCGCGCCCGCCGACCTTGAGCCCGTCGGTGAACACCTGCCCGGGACGGAAGCTGCCGTAATGCGTGGCCAGTTCCAGCCGGCGGCGCAGATCGCCGGCCACTGGATCTCCGGGGTCGGCGATGCGCAACACTTCGGCAAGCTTCTCGCCGGCCGCCTTGAGCCCGCGCGGCGAGGTCAGATCGTGCAGACCGGCGTCGTGCAACGCCGCGATCTGCGCCCGGCGCACGCGTTCCACCCGCGCGCGCGCATCGGCGATGGTAGGCGCGCGATCGCGTACCTGCCCCGCCATCTGCAGCCAGTAACGGGCACCGATGAAGTCGCTCGCCTGCGCCGCCCGTTCGGCGCGCTCCAGCAGGCCGCTTTCCACGGCGGCCAGGCCCTGCCGGGTGCGCGGGTTGTCGGGATCCAATTGCGCGGCATCGCGAAAATTCACCAGCGCGCCATTGCCGTCTTCGCCCAGCCGCCCGCCGCGCAGGTCTTCTTCGCCGGCGCGGTTGAACGCCAGCACGCGCTGCGCGGTTTCCACCTCGCGCTGCAGTGCGCGCACCTTCGGGTCCTGTGGCGCAAGGGCAAGCGCGACGAAGGCCACCTCACGCGCCTGCTCCAACGCGTCATCCTGGCGCTCGGTTTGTGCGATCAGCGCCGCGCCGCGTTCGAGCAACCGGTCACGCGCCTGCTCCAGGCCACGCCGGCTGGCTGCATCCTTGCCACCGGCGCGCTGCTGGATCGCCAGATACAACGGGATCGCATCACCGGCGTCGCGATACAGGCGGTCTTCCCGCAATGCCTGGTCGGCACGCTTGCGCACCTGCGCCAGGGGCTCGTCGCCCAACTCCACCACCGGCGGTTGCCATTGCGCCACGGTTTCGGCGGATTCTTCGCCACCGATGGAAACGTTCGGCTTGCTCGGCACGGCGGCAGGTGCCGGTTGCGGCGCAGCCGCAGGCGCGGGCGTGGGCGTGCGCGAACAGGCGCACAGGCTAAGAGCGGCCAACAAAACGCAGCGCGCAGCGCTCGGGCGGGCAAGGCGGGCGCGCAGGAACCGGAGCGTAGGCGTGCCAGATGCCGATTCCGCACAGCGGCCGCGCCCGCCTGCTGGCTGCGCAGGAATTTTGCCAGTCGCCCTCAGCGCGACCATTGCCCACGCTGCCATCCGGTCACCGCACTCACCCACCACCTGCTCCTTCCAGTGCTCTGCCGCACGACAGGCGATCGCGACGTTAGGCTATTCTGCGCGCTCTGCGCAAACCCTTGCCGCCGACGGAAATCACGTGCCCCATTGGATCATCCACCCCTCCGAGCTGACTGACCGCCTGCAGGCAGCGCGACCGTCGCGCATCGGCCTGGATACAGAATTCATTCGCGAACGCACCTACTGGCCGCAGCTGGCCCTGGTGCAGATGGCCATCGGCGATGAGATCCTGCTGATCGACCCGCTGATCCCGGGCATGAATGCGGCGCTCAAGGAGTGGTTGACCGCCACCGACATCGTCAAGGTGATGCATAGCGCCAGCGAAGACCTGGTCACATTCAAATGCGCGTGTGGCGCCTTGCCGCGGCCGTTGTTCGACACCCAGATCGCCGCGGCCCTGGCCGGTGTCGGCGGCGGCATGGGCTACCAGAAACTGGTGCAGGAAGTCACCGGCACCTTGCTGACCAAGGGCGAGACACGCTCGGACTGGATGCGTCGCCCGCTATCGCCGTCGCAGCTGGAATACGCCGCCGACGACGTGCGCTACCTGTTTGCAATCCACGACGAACTCACCCGCCGCCTCGCCGAACAGGACCGCCTGGACTGGCTGGCCGAAGATGCCGAGCGCCTGCTCGCCACGGTGGAGCACGACGATGGCGAGCGCTGGCCGCATGTGAGCCTGCGTGCCGCACAGTTCCTGGAACCGGCCGCGCAACGACGCCTGCTGCGGCTGCTGCGTTGGCGCGACCTGCAGGCGCGGCAGAGCGATCGCCCGCGCAGCTGGATCCTGGACAACGAGCTGGCCAGCCAGCTGGCGCGGTTTCCGCCAGCCGATCTGGAAGCCTTGCTGCGCCAGTTCGACAAATTCCCCAAGGCGCCGCGCAAGCTTGCCAACGCGGTGTGGGATGCACTCAACATCCCGCTGCCGGATGAAGAGCACGCGCCGCTGGCGCAGGCCGCCACCGACGGCAACAAGGCCGTACTCAAACGGCTGCAGGACGCGGTGGCGCAGCGTAGCCGCGAACTCGGCCTGCCGGACGGCCTGCTGGCCTCGCGCCGCCACCTGGAAACCCTGATGGAACAACGCAGCTGGCCTGCGGCGCTGGGCCAATGGCGTCGTGCCCTGCTGGAATCACAGCTGATGCCGCTGCTGGACGACACTGCGGCGTAGGATTGCCGCGGTGATGGCGCAGAGCCCGCAGCGATGCGGGCTCTTCGTCAGGTACAGGCGAGCGGCGCCGAACCGGCGAAGACCGCCTCGCGAACAGTATTGGAAGGCGTGAGGACCTTGCGAAGCGCCTGCGTCGCACGGCGATTTCATTACCGGTCGCACCCGCGCGGCGATGCCGGCATTCTCTGCGCCGTAGCACGTCACTCCTCGTCCTGCTCTGCCCAGCGCGCCAGGTTTTGCCGGATGCCGTCCATGTCTGCCCAGGGATCCTTGCGCCGACGGCGCAGCTTCTCCGGGACATCGCGCAAAGTGAATGCATCGGCGCGCTGCAGCTTGGACAGGTCCGACCACGCCAGCGGCAAGGCGACTGGCGCCCCCGGGCGGCCGCGTAACGAATAGGACGCAACCGCAGTGGCGCCACGGCCGTTGCGCAGGTAGTCCACGAAGATGCGCTTGTTGCGCAGTCGCTTGGTGGCAGTGGCGATGAACCGCTGCGGCTGCGCCTGTGCCAGGGCATCGGCAAATCCCTTGGCGAAACGCTTGGTCACCTCCCAATCGCAGCCGGGGTTTAGGGGCACCACCACGTGCAGCCCCTTGCCGCCAGACACACGCAGGAACGATTCCAGCTCCAGCTGCGCCAGCAGCTTGCGAATATCGTTGGCCGCACGTTTGACCTCGGCAAACGGCACGTCCGGGCCCGGATCGAGATCGAAGACCACCCGGTCGGCCACATCCGGGCGGTCCGCATGCGAGCCCCAAGGGTGGAATTCCAGCGCATTGAATTGCACCAGTTCCAGCAGGCCAGGCGCGTCTTCAACCACCAGGTAATACGCGTTGGTTCCGGTCTCTTCGGTCAGCTTGACCGAGCTCACACGCTCGAAGCCGGCAGTATGGTGCTTCTGGAAAAAACACGGTTTTTCGGCGCCGCTGGGGCAGCGGATGATGGACAGCGGCCGTCCCACGATCTGCGGCAATAGGTGATCCATCACCGCCTGGTAATAGTCCCAGACATCGCCCTTGGTCGCGCGGATATCCGGGTAGATCAGCTTGGTCGGGCTGGACAGCGTCGGCAGCGCAGCCGAGGAAGGTGTGGCAACCGCAGATTTGCGCGCAGGCGCTGTTGCCCGCGTCGCTGCACGTCTGGGCGCCTGCGTTGCTGCGTCTTTGGCAGCACGCGTTGTTGCCGAACGCCTGGCAGAGGACGGTGTAGCCGGGCCGTTTCCGGCATCGCTGTCGGCCAGATCGGCAATGCGCTTATCCGGACGCAGCGCCTTGAACGATGCCTGGCGCAACAACTGTTGCCCACCAATGCCGCGATAGAACACCTCCACCACAAAGCGCGGCGCAAACCAGGTGGCGCCGCGCAGGTCGGTGTCTTCGGTGGGAATATGCGCGGTGGGTTTGCGCCCGCCACCTTCCAGTTGCGGGGTGACCTCGCGCATCAAGGCACCGGAGAACCCGGAGCCCACACGGCCCACGTACAACCAGCCATGCACCGGGTCCGGCGCGGCCAGCAACAGCGAGCCGAAGCCACTGCGGCTGCCCTTGGGCGCGGTGTAGCCGACCACCGCATACTCCTGGCTGGCCAGTTGCTTGGTCTTGCGCCAATCGTCGCTACGCCCATCGCGATACGGGCGATCTGCGCGCTTGGAAATGATGCCTTCGAAGTGCTGTTGCCCGGCCACCCGGAACGCCTCGGTGCCATCGCCTTCGACGTGCGAGCTATAGGCCAGATGCGTGTGAGGTGCAGCCTCCAGCACCTGCTGCAACAGCCGCTTGCGTTCGCGCAGCGGCGCCTCGCTGATGTCCACCCCGTCCACATGCAACAGGTCGAATACCGCCAGCGCCAGCGGCACCTGGCGCTCGCCGGACAAGGTGGCCTGCAGCAGGTTGAAGTCGTCCTTGGTGCCGCGTCCGGCGATCAGTTCGCCATCGATCTGCGCGCTGCGCAGGCCCAGCGACCGGATGGCATCGGCAATTTCCGGCGTCTTGTCGGTCCACTCCAATGCATTGCGCGACCATAGCCTCACCTTGCCGTTGGTCACGGTGGCCAGGATGCGATAACCGTCCCATTTGATTTCATGCAGCCACTGCGCCCCTTCTGGCGGGGACTGCCCCAGCTTGGCCAGCTGCGGTGCAAACGGGGCATCTTCCATCTCGGCGCGACGTGCATTGCTCAGCGCCAGCGCCTGTTTCGCCCAGGTACCACGCCTCTTCGCCGCCGGCGGCGGCACGGTCGTCAGCGCCTTGCGCTGGGTCTTGCCGGCGCCTGCGCGGCGTACATCCTCGGCAGGCGCGGCAGCGACGTCGGCCAGCAGGTCATCGGCCTCCAACGTGCCGGCGTAGGCATCGTCGTCCTTGAACAACAGCCACTGCGGCTGCCGCGCCGGCTTGCCCGAGCGCACCAGATGCCAACCGCCCTTGAGCTTGTCGCCGAACAACTCAAAGCGCAGATGTCCCTTGGCTAATTGCGCTTCGGGGTCGCCCGCGGTGGCCCACACGCCATGATCGAACTGCGCCACATGCCCGCCGCCGTATTCGCCTTTGGGAATCTCGCCCTCGAAACTGGCGTAATCGACCGGGTGGTCTTCCACCTCCACTGCCATGCGCTTGACCTTGGGGTCGTAACTGGGACCCTTCGGCACCGCCCAGCTCTTGAGCGCATCGCCCACCTGCAGGCGAAAGTCGTAATGGCGGCGGCTGGCGTGGTGCAGTTGCACCACGAAGATCGCACGCTGCCCCGGCGGCAGGGCCTTGCCCGGCTCCGGCTCGCGGGTCTTGTTAAAGCTGCGCTTGCGGCGATATTCGCTCAGGCTCATGACGGACCTTCCGCTTATTTGCCCAGGTGCTGGCGTACGCTGGCGGCCATTGGCCCCACCTTCTGCACGGCCGCGCGCAACTCCTCGGCGCTGACGCCCAGGGTCTTGGTCCAGTACTGCAGCTCATAGGCTTCATTGACGTTGATGCGGTCGCGGTCTGGCGAACCGACGTTGCGTTTGTCGTCACTCATGACATGCTCCTGTATCGTCGTGGTCGGGTCTGCTAACGTGAGCCTTCGGCCCAGCAGCGCCCGTAGCGACAATGCGAAAGCGTTCGAACAGGCGTCGTGAAAGGCCTGTTCACGCCATGTGCAAGCCCCTGTTCCACAACGGCCGCTCCCGGGCCACATGCCATAATGCCGCGCGCCCTTCGGGCGGCGTGTCCACTCTTATTCCGAGGCCATACCTCTGTGAGCAATACCTCTTCGAAACTGGATTCCATCGCGCAAGCCAAAGCCAAGCTGCTGGACGAATTGCAGAAGCTGGAAGAACAGGAGAAAACCGAGCGCGCGAGCGAGGCATCCTCTGCGCATGCCACCATCGTTTCGCTGCTCGAGCAGTTCGCCGGTCACTTCAACACCAAGCAGCGCAACGACATTGCCGCTTACCTGGGCACCACTGCCGCGCGCAAGGAAGTGGTCAAGAGCGGCCGCAGCGAAGTGAAGCCCAAGTACGAGCTACCGCACACCGGCGAAACCTGGTCCGGTCGTGGCCGCACGCCGAAGGCTTTCGCTGCCTGGGAAGGGTCGGTGTCGTACAAGGAATGGAAGGCCAAGAACCCGGACCTCAAGTTTCCGCTGGTTCGCGAGTAAGGCGATAGCCCGCACGACAGTGCCGCCTCGCACCGTCGGCCGCGCCCTTCGCTTGGCGAACCGCGCGGCTTGTGGGTAGAATCGAAGCACGTGGGGCGGTAGCTCAGCTGGGAGAGCGTCGCGTTCGCATCGCGAAGGTCGAGGGTTCGATCCCCTTCCGCTCCACCATCGAGTCAAACGCACAAGCCCTGGAGACGTCATGTTTCCGGGGCTTGCGCGTTTTGAGGGTGTTGCGGTGCAGGGCCGGCCGGTCGCCGTGGCGTGGGGATCACATCGCGCGCGCTAACGTCCGGCTTCACTCCACAGCGGACCACACCATGAGCAAGAAAGACCAGCAGCCCGATGACGTCGCCGACGATGCGCACGGCGTGACCGAGAGCCAGCAAGACCGCAAGCACGACGATGCCGCCAAGCAACGCCCGGGCCAGGAAGACCTGAAGGTGCACGACGAGCAAAGCCGTCGCCCCACCGGCAAGGCTGGCCAGGGAGAGTGAGTTGGCCAAGCATGCTGCCTGGCATCGGGCAGCGCCGCGGCACGCCGATGCGGTGAACTTCCCTGCTGCATCGCCAGCGGCGCGTTGCACCCTGTCGTGCAGCTGAGACCGCTGCGTCCGTGGGACTGAAAGCCCGGCACCGGCCAGCCACGCGTTCCTGTGGCAAGATCCGGACAGGCGCTCGCCGATATGCCGCTGCCCTGGGAACCGGTGCCTTGCCAAGGTTGCAGTCGCATCGGCCAGTGCGTTGTCGCGTCAAACCCTCATCGCCTTGATGGCGCCTTGTTCCCGGTGGTGCTTTGCATGCAGATACCCGATGCACCCGCGTTGAACCTGATCCAGGCAACGTTACTGCCAGGAGGCGTCAACGCCATTCCGGGGGCGCGCCTGCCGGCCAACGAAGATGAGCGCGTGGAGGCACTGCATGCCTACCGCCTGCTGGACACCGCACCGGAGCCGAGCTACGACGCGTTCACCTCGATCGCAGCCGCGCTCTGCCGGATGCCGATGGCGCTGATCTCGCTGGTCGATACCCATCGGCAATGGTTCAAATCCAGGCTCGGCATGCAGCAGAGCGAGACGCCGCGTGAATTGTCGTTTTGCGCGCATGCCATCCTCGAACCCGATCAGGTGATGGAAGTCGGCGATACCCACCTGGACAAGCGGTTTGCGCGCAACGCGCTGGTGACAGGCGAGCCGCAGATCCGCTTCTATGCAGGCGCGCCGTTATTGACCCCGGACGGCATCGCACTGGGAACCCTGTGCGTGCTGGATCGCGTTCCGCGGCGCCTGTCGGTAACCGAGCGCGACGCGCTGCAAGCCTTGGCCAGGCAAGTCGTCAGCACCATCGAACTGCAACAGGCCGCGCGGCTGGTGGAGCTGGATGCACTGCGCGATGCGCTCACCGGGCGATGGAATCGCGCCGGGCTGGAGCACGCTTTGCACGCGCTTGCCGACGCGCCCAGCTCTGCCGCCGATGCGCCCCTGGGTTTCATGCTGCTCGAACTGGACGGCTTCAAGCGGCAAAAATTGCAGGCCGGCGCGGCAGCGGCCGATGCCACCTTGCTTCAGGTGGCTGCATTGCTGGAAGCGCAGCTTCCGGCTGACGCACTCGTGGCGCGTCTGGCCTGCGATCAATTCTGCGTGGCGCTGCCGGAGACCGCTGCATCTGCAGCCCTTGCCACTGCCGAAGACTTGCGCAAGGCAGTGGAAGACGCGCACTGGCCCACCGGCCCGTTGACGCTCAGCGCAGGTGTGGTGGACGTTGCCACGCCAACCGCGCTCGACAGCAATACCCTGCTGGCCCGTGCGCGGCACGCGTTGCAGCAGGCGCGTGGCGATGGCCGCAACCGCGTGCACGGCTTCGACGGTTGGCAGCTGCGGGCCTGATCGACGCAGACTGCGCCGATCGCCCTGCTGCACGGCTGTCGCTCAGGCCGCCAGTGCGTCGGTGTTTCCGGCGATCTCGTCCACCTGCAGCACCTGCTCCATCTCCAGCAGTACCACGAAGCGCTCGCCGACCTTGCCCATGCCGCGCAGCAGATCGCGGCGGATATGCGTGCCGAACGACGGCGCCGCTTCGATGTCCTGATCGGCCAGTTCGATCACTGCATTGACCGCATCGACCAGCACGCCAATCACCTGCGTGCCCTGCGCCTGTTCGGTGGCCACAATCACGATGCAGCTGCGTTTGCCGATCGTGCTGTCTGCGCGCCCCAGCCGCGATTGCAGGTCCACCACCGGCACCACCGCGCCGCGTAGATTGATCACCCCGCGCACGCAATCCGGCATCGACGGCACCGGTGTGGGAGCGCGGTATTGAATGATCTCGCGGATGCCGAGAATGCTGGTGGCGAAGGTTTCGCCATCCAGTTGAAAGGTCAGATATTGCGCGGCGACATCGGCATCGCCGGGCATCACATCAAGCGTCGGTGCGGTCATTGGTCGCTCTCTCAGAAACGCGCGAACTGGCCTTCGTCCGGGCCCTCGGACATCGCATACGCCGGCGCTGCGTTGCTGCGCCAGCCACGCGTACCCGCCGCACGCGCCGGACGCGCAGCGACCTGCTTGCCGCGCTTGGGCGGCGGAGTCGGCGCGCCCTGCCCGCCCAGCCGGAAGAACGCCATGCTCTGCTGCAGCTGTTCGGCCTGCGCGCTCATTTCCTCGGCAGTGGCGGCCAGCTCTTCGGATGCGCTGGCGTTCTGCTGGGTGGTCTGGCTCAACTGCACGACCGCCGAATTGATCTGGCTGACGCCGGAAGATTGCTCCTCGGAGGCGGCGGAAATTTCCTGCACCAGGTCGGAGGTGCGCTTGATGCTGGGCACGATCGAATCCAGCAAACGACCGGCGCGGTCGGCCAATTCCACGCTGGAACTGGCCACCTCGCCGATTTCCTGCGCGGCCACCTGGCTGCGTTCGGCCAGCTTGCGCACCTCGGCGGCGACCACGGCAAACCCCTTGCCATGTTCGCCGGCGCGCGCGGCTTCGATCGCGGCATTGAGCGCAAGCAGGTTGGTCTGGTACGCGATGTCGTCAATGATGCCGATCTTCTGCGCGATCTGCTTCATCGCCTGGGTGGTGGCCACCACCGCTTCGCCGCCTTCCACGGTTTCTTTCGCGGCCTGGGTGGCCATGCCGTCGGTGATGCGCGCGTTCTCGGTGTTCTGGCTGATCGATGCGGTCATCTGCTCCAGCGACGCACTGGTTTCTTCCACACCGGCGGCCTGTTCGCTGGCCGCCTGCGACAGCGACTGCGCGGTGGCGCTGACTTCTTCCGACGCGCTGGCGAGGGTTTCGGCACTGGTATTGACCTCGCCGACCACCTGCGACAGCTTCCCGACCATGGTGCGCATCGCTTCGAGCAGTTGCGCGGTTTCGTCGCGGCCATGCACATCGATGCGCATGGTGAGATCGCCTTCCGACAAGCCGTTGGCCACCGCCACCGCGCGGCGGATCGGCCCGGTGACGCTGCGGCTGATCACCACGCCGAGAATGGCACCGAGCAACACGCCGCTGCAGATGATGGCCACCAACAGCCTGGAACTGCGTGTGTGGATCGCATCGGCTTCGGCGTTGGCCGCCGCGGCGCTGCGCTCGCGCAGGCCGCTCAGGTCGGTCATCAGGTTATCCACTTCGTCCGAGCTGGCGCGTACCGCGCGCGAGAGCGCGGCCAGTTCCGGATTGGCCTCGCGCAACGCTTCGCGGTTGGCGACTTCGATGAAGCGGCCGCGCTCGTCCAGATACTTCTGCCAGGCGCGATCGAATTGCGCCAGCTTGTTCTTGCCTTCCTCGCTCTGGAAGCTCTCCCGCGCACGGGCCATGTGATCGACCACCTTGGCGGTGTATTTGTCGATGTTCTGCACATGCGACTGGCGCTCTTCTGCACTGCTGGCCAACAACAGGTTGGCGCGCGCGCGGCCGGCATAGATGAGGTTGATGTTGGCTTCCTTAACATGGGACATGCCGAGCAACTCGCGCTCGTACAACGACGTCGACAGCGCGCTGATGCGGCCGGAGTTGGAATAGCCCACCCACCCGATGCATGCGCCGATGGCCGAGACGATCAGGAATGCCACGATCAGTCTGGTTCCGATTCTGAAGTTGCCTAACATTGGGGAGTTCTCTCAAGAAGGATGCGTGGGCGACATGCGCTACAGGAAGGCGATGGCGCTGCGCGTACCGCGCATGGCGATACGGCGGGTCTAACCCATCGCTAATGGCTATCGGCGACGACAAAACGCGCTTGAGATGCATCCAGAGCCGGAGTGCCTATTCATCAAATCGAATCTGCGCTTTTGTGACAGATCACGCGCTCATCACCGCCCATATTCGGAAAAACCCTACCCCCGCCCGTGCGCTGTCCAGGCCACACCGCTGGGACATCACGTCTGCGCAGCTATGCTTTGGCCATGCCTGCAAAGCCCTTGCCCCGCACGTTCTATGCCCACGATGCCCGCCACGTCGCGCCGCAATTGCTCAACAAGGTGCTGGTCAGTGCTGACGGACGCCGCGGGCGCATCACCGAAGTGGAAGCCTACTGCGGCAGCGACGACCCGGCCGCGCACTCGTTCCGCGGCATGACTCCGCGCACGCGGGTGATGTTCGGTGCGCCGGGGCACCTGTATGTGTATTTCATCTATGGCATGCATTGGGCAATCAATGCGGTGTGCGGCGGTGCGCCCGGGCATGCGGTGCTGCTCCGCGCACTGGAACCGCTGGCCGGTATCGATCGCATGCAGGCCGCGCGCGGCGCCGCGCCGGTCACCGCCTTGACCACCGGCCCAGGCCGCCTGGCGCAGGCGTTCGGCGTGACCGCCGCCGACAATGGGCTGGATCTCAGCACTGCGGCCGCGCGGCTCTGGATCGAAGACAACGGCGTGCCGCCCCCCTCCCATCCAGTGGCAACGCCGCGTATCGGCATCCGCAAGGCCGTGGACGCGCCATGGCGCTGGGTGGTTGCAGATAGCCGCTATGTGTCGCGTCCGCTTCCGCGCGTGACCGGAAAAGGCACGGCGCCCGCGGGCGATTGAGCCAACCAGCGCTCCATCGGCGATTGCTCGGCCGCGCCCGGTCCGCGCTGTAGCAGACGCAACGCCTGCTCGGCCTGCTCGGGGGTGAGCTCCTGCAAGGCCTGGAAGCGGTCTGCCGCCCAGACCGCCATCGGTAGCCCATCCAGCGAAGCGACGCGATTGCCCGGCACGCGCGCGACCCGCTCGCCCGGCAGCAGACTGCCGAGCAGATTGCTTGGGTCGCTGGCACTGACGCAGATCCACTGCTGCGGCAAGGGCTGCGCGCGCACACGGCGCAGGGCCGCAATCGCGTCCGGCAACGCAAACTGCTCGCCGGACAGCCCGGCGATAAACCGCCCGCCGCGGATTTCGCCGCGCGCTTCCAGCCGTTGATACATGCGCAGCAATTCCCGCCATGGCGGCAGCCATGCGGCCTCGCGTTCGAGCAGCCGCCAGCACACCACGCCGTAGCGCCGCAGCAGCGTGCGCGCGACGTGTTCGAGCATGTCCTGATGGCGCTGCGCGGCTTCGGCAAGCGGCAGGTCGGGCAGCGCCCGCACCGGTGCCCAGCGGCCCGCATCGCGGATGCCCAGTGCGCTGGCACGGCGACGCTGCCGCGACAGTGCCGACGGTCGCTTGGACGCAGGCACCAGCAGCGCGCGCAGGCCGGCATAGCTGTCGCAATGCGCGCGGCCACGCATCACCAGCTCGCTCAAGGCATCTTCCAGCTCGGTGTTCATCAGATGTGCCGCGTCGGCGATTTCGTCGAAGAACAGCGCGCCTTGCTGCTGCAGCACCTGCATGACCCGTTGCGCGCGGGAGCCCAATGGCGCGTCGTCGGCATCGCGCGCCAACGCGCTCCAACGCTGCGCTTCGCGTCGTGGCAGCAGCACGATCGGCGTACTGCGCAGTGCAGCGCCGCTGCGGCCGCCGCCGGGCCGCAGGCGTGCCCACAGCGTGCGCCCGGCAGTGCACAACTCGTCCAGCCAGGCCGGTTGATAGTCGCGGATGCGCGCAGGCAATAGCTCGCTCTCCCACAGCACCGCAGGCGCCTCGAAGCCTTCGAGCTGCCCCACCACACCGGCCAGCGCATCCGGCCCAGCCACCCGGCTGCTGCTGTCCACGTGCTGCCACTCGAACAGAAAACGCGCGTAATCGCGTTGCGATACCGGTTCGATCTCGCGGCGCAGGCGCCCCAGCGTGTAGCGGTGGATGCGTGCCAACAGATGGCGCTCGCACCACTCTTCGGCCTGCACATGCGCATTGAACTGCCCGGCCATGACGTAGCCCTCGCGTTGCAAGGCCGCCAGTGCGAGCGCGATTTCTGCTTCCGGTACCTGCAATGCGTGGGACAAGGCCGGCACCTGTGCCGGGCCGACCGCGGACAAGCGCCCGCGCAGCAGTTCGCGCACCGCCCAGTCGCGCTGCCAGTCGGCAACGCGGCAATCGGCCGGCGCCTGCAACGGCGGCTGCACAGTTGCTTGCCGATACAACGGCAAGAACCAGTCGATACGCTCGGCGCTGACCCACAGCGCCGGGCTGCCGTGCAAGGCAATGCAGCTGGCACGACCCGCTGCGGCCAGCGCGGCCAACCATGCCTGCCACTGCGCGTCGGTAGCCTCTGCGACCGGCAACACGCCCAGCACCACCAATGCCTCGTGCATTTCTTCGGCATCGCGCGGCTGTGGCCAGGCCTCTTCGCACACTGCGGCAATCGCCTGCGGATCGAGCTGGCCCAGGTCGTCGCTGGTCTGCGGCGTGTAGCGGCGACTTTGCACGGCCTGGGTACGGCGTTCTTCCAGTGGCGCATCGTCGAGAAATGCATACGGACGCGCATTCAAGGCTTCGGCGGCCAGCGGCGACGGCGCCGCCAGGTCGCGCGCGACCAGCGTCACCGCGCCCGATTCCAGGCCGCGCAATACCTGCAGCCAGCCGTCGCTATCCATGGCGTGATGCAGGCAATCTTCCAGGGTCTGTGCCACCAACGGGTGGTCAGGCACCTCGCGTTCGCCGACCAGATTCTCCGCACAGGCCACCTGGTCCGGGAATACCGTGGCGAGCAAATCTTCGGACTTCATGCGTTGCAACTGCGGCGCCACCTTGTTGCCGCCACTGAAGCGCGGCAGCGCCATTGCGTTGGTGGCGTTCCAGCGCCAGCGCACGCCGAACAGTGGTGCGTCCAGCAATGCCTGGATCAACACATGCTCGGCCGACGACGAATGCAGGTAACGACCAACCTCTTCCAGCGCAAAGCTATGACTGGTCGACAGCGACAACACAATCGCATCTTCGGTGGCCGCCGCCTGCAATTCGAAATTGAAGGTGCGGCAGAAGCGCTTACGCAGCGCCAGCCCCCACGCACGATTGATGCGGCTGCCGTACGGCGAATGGATGACCAGCTGGGTACCGCCGCTGGCATCGAAGAAGCGCTCCATCACCAGGCACTGCTGGGTGGGCATCGCGCCCAATGCCGTGCAAGCGTTTGCCAGATAATCCACCAGTTGCCGCGCCGCTTCGGCGGACATCTCCAGCTCGCGCTGCAGCCAGTCGCGCGCGGCTTGGTGCGGCGCGGTGTCCAGCCGCGCGGCAATCTCGCCACGCAGGCGCGACACCGCCGCAGACAGCTCATCGCTGCGACCCGGCGCTTCGCCCAGCCAGAACGGAATGTTCGGCGGCGCGCCCTTGGCATCTTCCACGCGCACGCGCCCGGCCTCCACGCGCAGGATGCGGTAGCTCGCATTGCCGAGCTGGAACACATCGCCGGTGAGGCTTTCAACGGCGAAATCCTCGTTCACCGTGCCGATCTTTTCGGCCTGCGGTTCCAGCACCACGCTGTAGTCGCCGGTTTCGGGAATGGTGCCGCCGGAAGTGAGCGCCGTCATGCGCGCACCGCGCCGTGCATGCAGGCGCCGGTGCACGGCATCGCGATGCAGATACCCGGCGCGCGGACCGAGGCGGGTGCTGAAGCCATCGCACAACATGCGCACCACGCTGTCGAAGGTGGCACGGCTCAACCCGGCGAACGGCCACGCGCGCCGCACCAGCGCGAACAGCGCATCTTCGTCCCAGTCTTCGCATGCGGCTTCGGCAACGATCTGCTGCGCCAGCACATCCACCGGCGCCGTCACAATGCGCAAGGCATCCAGTTCGCCGCGGCGGATGCTGTCCAGCAGCGCGGCGCATTCGACCAGTTCGTCGCGGGTCTGCGGAAACAGGCGCGCCTTGGGCGTGCCGCCGACCTTGTGTCCGGAACGCCCGGCGCGTTGCAGGAAGGTGGCAATCGAGCGCGGCGAACCGAGCTGGCAGACCAGATCGACATCGCCGATATCCAGCCCCAGTTCCAGCGATGCGGTCGCCACCAACACGGTGAGATCGCCGGCCTTGAGCCGTTGCTCGGCCAGCAGGCGCGTCTCGCGCGACAGGCTGCCGTGATGCGCCGACACGCGCTGCTTGCCGAGCAGATCGCCCAGATGCCGCGCCGCGCGTTCGGCCATGCGCCGTGTGTTGACGAACACCAGCGTGGTGCGATGTTGCTGCGCCAGTGCAGCCACATCGGCATACACCTGCAGCCACTGGTCGTTGGACATCACCACGCTCAGCGGCGTGGGCGGCAACGCCAGGGCCAGATCACGCTTGCGGGTGTAGCCGATATCGACGATCTCGCACGGCGGCGGCACGCCGTCTGCGTCGACACCGACCAGGAATTGCGCCACCGTTTCGATGGGCTTCTGGGTGGCCGACAGCCCCACCCGCGTGATCGGCTGCGCGACCAGCCGCTGCAAGCGCTCCAGCGTCAGGCTCAGGTGGCTGCCGCGCTTGTCCGACGCCACCGCGTGGATTTCATCGACGATCACGGTGCGCACATGCTGCAGCGACGCGCGCCCGGATGCCGACCCCAACAGTACGTACAGCGACTCCGGGGTGGTCACCAGAATATGCGGCGGCGTGCGACGCGCCTGCGCGCGCTCGCGCTGCGGGGTATCGCCGGTACGCACCGCGGTACGAATCGGCACATCCGGCAAGCCGCCGGCGACCAGCGCCGCACGGATGCCCTGCAACGGCGCGTCCAGGTTGAGGTGGATGTCGTTGGACAAGGCCTTCAACGGCGAGACGTAGACCACACGGGTTTCGTCGGGCAACGCACCGCCGTTGGCCAGCCCGTCGCGAATCAATGCATCGATGGCGGCGAAGAAGGCCGTCAGCGTCTTTCCCGAGCCGGTCGGCGCAGCCACCAGCGTGTGGCGTCCGGCCTGGATCGCCGGCCACGCGGCGACCTGCGCCGGTGTCGGCGCAGCGAAGGTCTGCGCGAACCACGCAGCGACCACTGGATGGAAGTGTTGCAGGACAGGATGCATTGGCAATGCCCGACACCATTGCTCATCATGACGGCAAGGCGCGCGGATGTAACTCGGCGGAACCATAATCAATGGGGCTGCGCAGCGGTCCAGACAAGCCACGGGCCAGGCCGGCAGTGAACGATTTAGAGCGGCTACAAACGACTGCACAGCCGCCAGGCGGGCGCGGCCGGTGCTCGGAATCGGCATGTACCACTCGTACACTCCGGTTCTGAGCGCGCCGTCCGCGCCCACCTGACAGCTGCTCGCTAGGTTTTGTTAGCCGCTCTTAGCGCAATGGTGGCGGCCTCTGCCGTCGGCAAGGCGACGCCTTCGCAACGTTGCGGCGCCGGCCCGGCGATTGTCCGCCGGCCACGTGCCGTGGCACATTGGCGGCATGCCCAGCCTGATTCTTTTCATGATCGCCGGCGCCGCGCTGTTCGCGTTCTGGAACTCCTCGCGCGCGGCTGCCGAACGCGCCGACATTCTTGGCCGCAATGCCTGCCGCGCGGCCGACGTGCAATGGCTGGACCAGAGCGTGCATTCCACCAATATCCGCGTGTGCAGGATGCCCAGCGGCTGGCTGGGCTTCGAGCGCACCTTCCGCTTCGACTATTCCTACGACGGCGTGGATCGCCATAGCGGCAAGCTGGTGCTGCGCGGCGATCAACTGATTGCCTTCACCGGGCCGCAGGTCGCTACCGTCAGGGCATTGCACCCGGAGCATGAGCGTCTGGAGTGAGGCGCGCAGCTGCGGGTCACCCGCACGCTGACACCTGACATACCTGCAGCTTCACCTGTCTGGGTTACAGTGATTGGCCGGCCAGCTTCCCTCTGGATTCCAGCAATCATCGAGCTGTTGCTGCGCGCTGTCGCCGTCTGTGCACGCGGCTGGCCATTGCATCAGTCGGCGGCACTCCACACAGCCGGCCACTTCATTCCAAAGACGTCGAATCCGCGGGAACGGGCTCGTAGCCATTGTCCCTGCCGCTCAGCCAGCACAATTGCAGCTTGCCCTCTCGACGCAGCTGCGCCTGGGCGAACAGCCACAGCGGATCCAGCAGGTCGGCATCCTTCAATAGACGCGACTTGCCGGCAATTTCCATGCTGAGAAAATGCGCCTCACGCGGCGTGTCGATGTAGCTGCGCGCAATCAGACAACGCTCGCCATCCACGAAGCGATAGATGTCGTACTCGTACGCGTCGTCGAGTGCGCCGGACGGATCCGGCGCGCTGCAATCGACATGACGGGTGCGCTCTACGTGCAATCGAACCCTCCACTTGGCGAGTCTGCAGGTCATACGCTTGCCGCTTTCAGCGCAGCCAACAGAACCTGGGACGCCGTCACCGGTAGCCGTGGACGGCACGCAGGAACTTCAGCTTACACGTGGTCCCTGCTGATTCCGCGCACCGGCCTGCACTCGCCTTGCGGCGGCGCAGGCGTGTGGTGTGCTGTCCTTACTTCACCACGCGAAGATGCGGGCGCTTGCCACCGCTGGACGGTTCGTCCGGCGTCGGCGCACTCGGTGGGGGCGAGCCCGGATCCGGCGGCTCGCTGTTGGTGCCGGGGATGTCGTCCGGCAGCGCCATGCCCTGCCCGGTTTCGCGCGCATAGACCGCCAGTACGGCGGCCATCGGCACCATCACCGGGTGGCTCACGCCACCGAAGCGCGCGGTAAAGCTCACGCTTTCGTTGTCCACCTGCAGGCCGACCACGGCACGCTCGGCGATATTCAAGACGACGCGACCGTCCTTGACGGCACTGGCAGGCACCTGCACACCGGGCAGGCCGGCATCCACCAAAACGTGCGGCGTCATGCCGTTGTCGTTGATCCATTCGACCAAGGCCCGCAACAGGTACGGGCGATGGCTAGTCATGCGGGGGAAATCTTCGCTCATTGCGTCATTTTACCCGCACATGGCCCGTCGCGGCGGCCACGCGATCGGAAGTCGGTCTGTTGGCATACAGCCGTCGCATCAGCCCGGCAGATCGCGCAGCTTCTTTTCCTGATCGGTGAGGCTGCGGATAAAGCCCGGGTTGCGGAAGATCCGGTTGCCGTAATCCTCGATCGCCTTACCGTCCTTGGGCAGGCTGATTTCCAACGCGTCCAGTCGCCAGATGATCGGCGCCATCGCGCAATCGGCCAGACTCATTTCCGGATTGAGGAAGAATTTGCTGGCCTTGAACAACGGCACCGAGGCGGTAAGCAGTTCTTTCAGACGCTTGCGGCCGGCCTCGGCCTGCGTCTTGTTGCCGAGCTGGATCGCCTGCACTTGCGGCACCCAGTCATGCTCGATGCGCAACATCGCCAGGCGCAGACGCGCGCGCGAAAGCGGGTCGACCGGCATCAGCGGCGGATGCGGATAGCGCTCGTCCAGGTATTCGCTGACCACCGAGGCGGCGTACAGCACCAGGTCGCGTTCGACCAGCGTCGGCACCGAATGATAGGGATTGAGATCGATCAGATCTTCGGGAGGATTTTGCGGGTCGACCGGCACCAGGTCGTAGGTCACCCCTTTCGCCGCCAGGACCAGACGGACCCGGTGGCACAACACGTCGTCGTTGGACGAAAACAAAGTCAAGGTATTCCGCATACGCACACTCGTCGCCATTCAAGGCTCTCCGACGACCGGAATCCGCCGGCCGCATCGGCGCGGCCGGCCCAACGCCGACAGTCACCACGGTCTATCGAGTGTGCAATCACGTCACGCAAAAGCCAAGAGTGATAGGGCTTATTAATGTTCCGATAAGCCAGCTGCTGCGCTGCTCCCGCGGGACCGCAGGAGATGTGGGCGCTGCAACCCTGTTGCAGGGATCTACGCTGACGGCCCCGATCGACATGCTGTCGCTTGCCAACCATCAGCCCGCCCCCTCTCCGCACGGGAGGTGGGGGCTAGCGCTTTCTGTTGGGAGCGCCCGCAAGGCTCGGCGACAAATAGAGGTATCCCAAGCACCTGCGATACCTGCCTGCCCTGCACTGCATTGTTCGCTCCCGCAGCCGATGACGGCCTACGCAGCGTTCAGTGCACGTCCTTCCAGTATTCCTTCTTCAACAAATAAGCGATGAAGGTGAGCAGCGCCAGGAACAGGACCACCCACACGCCCATGCTTTGGCGCTTCAATGCGGCCGGCTCGCCGGCATACTCGAGGAAGTTGGCGATATCGCGCACGGTCTGGTCGAATTCGACCGGTGTTTGACGCCCTGGCTGCCCAAGCTTCAATGCCTCTACCGGCTTGTCGCCGGTGGCCTTGTCGGCCGGGCCGAATTGCGCCTGCTGCAGGCCTTGCAACTCCCATAGCGGGTTGGGCATGGAGGCGTTCGGAAACAGCTTGTTGTTCCAGCCCAGCGGGCGGGTCTGGTCCAGATAGAACGACTTGAGATAGGTGTAGACCCAGTCCGTACCGCGCACGCGTGCAATCAAGGTCAGATCCGGCGGCGCCTTGCCGAACCACTTGGTCGCCGCGTCGTGCGGCATGGTGCCTTCGATATGTTCGCCGACTTTGGCGCCGGTGAAGTTGAGATTGGTCATGACCTCCTCTTCGCTCAGGCCCAAATCGCTGGCCATGCGCGAATAGCGCAGGTACTTCAACGAATGGCAGCCGGAGCAGTAGTTCATGAACAACTGCGCACCACGTTGCAGCGATGCGCGATCGCTCAGGTCATTACCTGCTTGCTGCACCGCCCCGCCTTCGGCCGCCATTGCACCACCAGCGATTACCAGGCCGCAGAGCAAGGCGACCACGCGCGACTTCCATGACGTCACGTTGGAATTAGTCATGGGTCGTCACCCGCTCCGGAACCGGCTTGGTCTTGTCCAGCCGCGTCCACACCGGCATGGTGATGAAGAAGGCGAAGTACAGGAAGGTCAGCACGCGCCCGACATAGGTTTCATGCGCGTCGGTGCCGGGGCCGGAACCGATCACGCCCAGCCAGACGAAGCACACCACCAGCACGCCCAACGCCAGCTTGGAAATCCAGCCGCGGTAGCGCACCGAGCGCACCCTGGCGCGATCCAGCCAGGGCACCAGGAACAGGATCGCGATGGCCGAGAACATCACCAGCACCCCGCCCAGCTTGTTGGGCACCACGCGCAACATGGCGTAGTACGGCGTGTAGTACCACACCGGCTTGATGTGCTCCGGCGTCACCAGCCGGTTGGCTTCGGTGAAGTTGTCGTGCTCCAGGAACAGGCCGCCGAACGCCGGCGCGAAGAAGATGATGAAGGCAGCGATCAACAGCAGGAATCCAACGCCGACCAGGTCCTTGACCGTGTAATACGGATGGAACGGAATACCGTCGGCCGGCTTGTGCGCATCCCAGCGATTGCCCTTTGGACCTTTCTTGATGTCCACCCCGTCCGGGTTATTGGAACCCACTTCGTGCAGCGCACCGATGTGCAGCACGATCAACAGCAGCAACACCAACGGCAGTGCGATCACGTGCAAGGCGAAGAAGCGATTGAGCGTGGCATCGCCGGGCAGGTAGTCGCCCATGATCCATTCGGTCAGCCCGTTGCCGATCACCGGAATGGCGCCGAACAGCGAGATGATCACCTTCGCGCCCCAGAACGACATCTGCCCCCACGGCAACACGTAGCCCATGAAGGCTTCGGCCATCAGCACCAGGTAGATCAGCATGCCGAGAATCCACACCAGCTCGCGCGGCTTCTGGTAACTGCCGTACATCAAGCCGCGGAACATGTGCAGATACACCACGATGAAGAACAGCGAGGCACCGGTGCTGTGCATGTAGCGGATCAGCCAGCCCCACTCCACGTCGCGCATGATGTATTCGATCGAAGCGAATGCATCGGCGGCGCTGGTCTTGTAGTGCATCGTCAGGAAGATGCCGGTGACGATCTGGTTGACCAGCACCACGATGGCCAGCGAGCCAAAGTAGTACCAGAGGTTGAAGTTCTTCGGCGCGTAGTACTCGCTGATGTGCTTGCGGTACATGGGCATCAGCCCGGGCGCGCGCTCGTTGACCCAATCGAACACGCCATTGGCGGTACGGACCAGAACATTGCTCATCAGGCAGCCCCCGTGGTTTTGGCCGACGCACCGGCATCGTCAGGATCGACGCCGATCACCAAGGTGTTGTCGTCCACGTAGTGGTGTGGGGGCACCAGCAGATTGATCGGTGCCGGCACGCCGTCGAAGACGCGGCCAGACATGTCGAAGCGCGACTTGTGGCAAGGGCAGAAGTAACCGCCCTTCCACTGCGGGTCGTAAGGCTCGGGGCGGATTTCGGCGACCATCTCCGGCGAGCAACCCAGATGCGTACACAGCCCCACCAGCACCGAAATGTCGGACTTGATCGAGCGATATTCCGGGTTTTTCAGCACGTACTCCGGCTGCTGATCCTTGTTCTCGGACTTGGGGTCCTTGAGCCGGTCGTCCAGCGACGGGAGCGCGTCGAGCATGGCCTTGGAGCGCTTGACGATCCAGATTGGCTGACCGCGCCATTCAAGGACCATGCGCTGGCCTTCCTGCAAGGCGCTGATGTCGGCGGTGACCGGTGCGCCAGCCAACTTGGCACGCGCACTGGGATTCCACGACTTCACGAACGGAACTGCAACGAATCCTGCTCCGACCGCACCGACCACGGCCGTTGTCGCGGTTAAAAACCGACGACGCCCGATATCAGCAGGTGCGTTAACCCCATCGTTGGCCATCCGGCTCTCCGATCTTGATTAGGTAGCGTGAGGCTGCCAACGGCTGGCGGGGGGTCCAGCCGCGATGAATCGACCGCAGTGTAGCGGAACGCTTAATGCACAGACAACGCAATGTACGCAGTCGGCCCTATGCGATGCAACGGCCCATGCAAGCGGCAGCCGCTCCGATGGAGTTCAACGAGCGTGGGAGACGGACGGCTGTGACGTAGTGCCCTTGCGTGGGCTGCAACGGCAATGCGCGCGTGCGGTGGATGCGTGGATATGGTGCAAGCGCAGCAATACGCTCGTTCGCGACTGGCTATGGACGCTGCAACCGATGTTGCGGAGACCGAAGCACTTGCCCCACCGCACTCGGCGCAGCGCCGTGGCAAAGATTCCCAAGAGCAGCGACCAAGACGTCAAGCGGGGGGCCGGGAATGGATCGCGCAGACGCCGCGGTGCTTATGACATGCCAGGAGCACCGGCCGCGCCCGCCGGGCGGCTGCACGGGCGTTTTGCCAGCCGCTTTAGTTGGCTGCTGTGGCCTGGCCACGATAGCGGCCGGCCAATACGCCCACGCGTTGCACGTAACGCTGGGTTTCGCTATACGGCGGTACGCCGCCGTAACGGTCGACTGCGCCCTCGCCGGCGTTGTAGCCGGCAGCGGCCAGGGTGAGGTCGCCATTGAAGCGTTTCAGCAGCCAGGACAGATACTGCACGCCGCCACGAATATTTTGCGTTGCATCATAGGCATCGCTGACACCGAAGCGGCGCGCGGTGCCCGGCATCAACTGCATCAGGCCTTGCGCGCCGGCACGACTGAGCGCAAGCGGGTTGTAGGCCGATTCGGCGTGGATGATTGCGCGCACGATCGATTCTTCCACCCCGAACTCGCGCGCCGCCGCTGCGATTTCCTGCTGATAGGCGTTGGTGTTGAGTCGGATCGCACCAAAATTGACCCCCGGCTTGGCACCGCAGGCGTAGCAGGTTTCGATAAAGCTGTAATGGATGGTGCGCAGGCCTTCGATGCTGGCGACCTGGCGCGGCCGGGCGCTGGTGTAGTGGCGCACGCCGTCCTTCATATATGAGTACACCTGCCCGCTGACGACCCGGCGCGGATTGGTTGCTGCTGCCGCTGGCGGTGTGACGACCGAGACGGACGACTCCGGCAAGGCACGCGGAGCCGGCGCCGAAGCGACCTCGGCAGCGTACCGCGGCGGCTGGCTGACTGGCTGGCTGATAATGGTGGCCGGCGCGCCGCTGTCGATATTGGCCATGCGGGGCGCGGGGCTGACGGCCAGACGCCCTGCAGAGGGAGATGACGGCAGGCGGCGGGCCGCACGATCGGGGGTATAGCTGCTGATGACGCTGCAGGTGGAGCCGCTCTGGCGCTTGCTCAGGTAACTGGTGATACCGTCAGCGCCGACGCACTTGTACAGCGTGCCGGCGCTGACCGGCGCAGCCGACAACGTGACGAGCATCAGCCCCAGCAATCTTGACATCCCCTTCATGCGCGGAGTGTCCCAGCTTGCCCAGGGCTTGCCAAGTGTCGGCCAGCGTCTGGAGTAGCCCGCAAGGCGCCCGCGCCGCGGCCAGGCGTGCGGGACCGGTGCTCGAAATCCTCAAGTACCCATCCCGCACTCCCGATAACGCGTTCGCCGCGCCCACCTGACGCCCACGCGCGATGGCCTGTTGGCCGCCTCACTGGGGCAGCCGGTCCAGCTGCGTGCGCAACGTGTCCAGCGCCTGTGTCAAGGTTTGGCGGGCTTGGGCCGGCGCAATCGCGTCGAACGGCAGGTCCAGCAACAACAGGTTGGCCGCCAGCGCAGGCATGCTCGGGGCGCCAAGACCCAGCCAGCAATGTGCGGGACCATCGGCCTGCAAGGCACCCAGCCAGGGCGGAATGCGCGCTGCCAATGCCTCGACCGTGCCGGCCAGACGCACCCGCGCCCGGCACGGAAACGGCGCTTCGCCGATCGCCTTGCGCAATAGCTGTAGCGGCTCTTCGGGCAATGCGCGGGGGGCGAACCGCGCGCCGGTGGCGACCGCCTGATCGATCCGGTCCGCGCGCAGGCTGCGCCAGTCCTGGCGTTCGCAGTCCCAGACCAGCAGGTACCAACGCCGCCCGTAGTTCACCAGCAGCGCCGGCTCGACGCTGCGGGTGATGGCCGTACCCGAATGGCGCCGATAGTCCAGCCGCAGCGTGGCCCGGTCGCGGCAGGCGGCAGCCAACTGGGCAAGCAGGCCCGCATCGACCAGCGATTCCGTTTCGGCAGCCGGCATGCTGGCCATGGCGGCATGCGCGGCACTGGCGCGCTGGCCGCTGCGGCGCGGCAGCAGGGGATCCAGCTTGGCCATCACGCGTGCCGCCGCGGCGTCCATCCCGCGCACCGCTGGCGCGGCGGCGCGCAAGGCGACCGCCACGGTCAGTGCCTCGTCTTCTTCCAACAACAGCGGTAATGCCGCACCGCCCTGCCCCAGGCGGTAGCCGCCGCCGCTGCCGGGCGCTGCATGCACCGGATAACCCGCTTCGCGCAGGCGCTCGATATCCCGCCGCAGGCTGCGCGGATGGATGCCCAAACGTTCTGCCAGCGCCACACCGGACCAACTCCTGCCACCTTGCAGCAGGGAAAGCAGACGCAACAGGCGAGCAGCGGTAGAGGCCATCGCGCCACCGTATTGCGGACAGAAACTGTCCGCAAGTGGTCCGTAAGATCGCGATACCCGCCATCCCACTCGCTTCGCCACCGCAGCCACCCTGGAGACCGCAATGTCCGACGACCGCCACGTCACCCTGTTCCACAACCCCCGCTCCCGCTCGCGGGGGGTCCTGGTCTTGCTGGAAGAATTGGGCGCACGCTACAGCCTGCAGCCCATCGATCTGGAAAAGGAGCAGCAGCGCATGCCGGAATTCCTTGCGATCAACCCGATGGGCAAGATACCGACCATCGTCCACGGCACCAGCGTGGTCACCGAGCAGGGCGCCATCTATCAGTACCTGGCCGAGCTATATCCGGAAGCCGGCCTGTCACCGGCGCCGGGCGATGCCGATCGTGGCGCCTACCTGCGCTGGCTTGCGTTCTACGGCTCGGCCTTCGAACCGGCGATCATCGATCTTGCGCTCAAGCGTAGCGCCCCGCCGCGCTCGCTCTCGCCTTATGCCGACGCCGACACGGTGCTGCAGGTGGTTGATGCGCAGCTGGCCAAGGGCGATTACCTGCTGGGCGAGCGCTGCAGTGCGGCCGATGTGCTGTGGGGCGGCGCCTTGGCGTGGATGGTGGAGTTTGGCCTGATCGACCCGCCCGCCCCGACCCGCGCCTATATCGCCCGGATGGCCGCGCGCCCGGCAGTGGCGCGCGCCGAAGCCGTCGACGCCGGGCGTGCGGCCGCGGACGGCGCCAGCGCAAGCGGGTAAACTGTGCGGCTCTCTTCTACCCGCCTGGAATAAGCGCCATGCCCGGGACACCCGTTTCCGACCTGTCCGCGGCAGCTGCCGTGGACGCACCCGCCCTGTTGCCCTTGCCCGTCGCGCGCCCATCGGCGCCTGCCGTGGTACGCGGCAAGCTCTATATCAAGACCCACGGATGCCAGATGAACGAGTACGACTCGGCCAAGATGGCCGACGTGCTTGCCGCTTCCGAAGGCCTGGAGCTGACCGACAACCCCGAGGAAGCGGATGTGGTGCTGGTCAATACCTGTTCCATTCGCGAAAAAGCCCAGGAAAAAGTCTTCAGCCAGCTGGGTCGCTGGAAGGCGCTCAAGGCCGGCGGCAAGCCGGTGATCATCGGCGTCGGCGGCTGCGTGGCGTCGCAGGAAGGCGAAGCCATCGTCAAGCGTGCGCCCTACGTGGACCTGGTGTTCGGCCCGCAGACCCTGCACCGGCTGCCGGAACTGATTCGCGCGCGACGCGAATCGGGCAAGTCGCAGGTGGACATCAGCTTCCCGGAAATCGAGAAGTTCGACCGTCTGCCCGAGCCGCGTGCCGAAGGTCCGTCGGCCTTCGTCTCGATCATGGAAGGCTGCTCCAAATACTGCTCGTTCTGCGTGGTGCCCTACACCCGTGGCGAAGAAGTCAGCCGGCCGTTCGAGGACGTGCTGGTGGAAGTGGCGCAATTGGCGGCGCAAGGCGTGCGCGAGATCAACCTGCTTGGCCAGAACGTCAACGCGTACCGCGGTGCGTATGGCGCCGATGCCGGCGACGCCGCGCAGTACGCCGATCTGGGCCTGCTGATCCGCACCATCGCGCAAATCGACGGCATCGGCCGTATCCGCTTCACCACGTCGCATCCGCTGGAGTTTTCCGATTCGCTGGTGGATGCCTACCGCGATGTACCGCAGCTGGCCAACTACCTGCACCTGCCGGTGCAGGCCGGCAGCGACCGCATTCTGTCGGCGATGAAGCGCGGCTACACCGCGCTGGAATTCAAGTCGAAGATCCGCAAGCTGCGCGCAGTGCGCCCGGACATCTCGATCAGTTCGGACTTCATCGTCGGCTTCCCTGGCGAGACCGAAGCGGACTTCGAAAAGACCATGAAGCTGATCGAGGACGTGGGCTTCGACCAGAGCTTTTCGTTCGTGTATTCGCGCCGTCCCGGCACCCCGGCATCGGACCTGCAGGACGACACGCCGGAGACGGTGAAGCAGGCGCGTCTTGCGCGTCTGCAGGCGCATATCAACGCGCACGCGGCGAGCATTTCGCAATCGATGGTGGGCAGCGTGCAACGCGTGCTGGTGGAAGGCCCCTCGCGGCGCGACCCGAACGAACTGACCGGCAAGAGCGAGAACATGCGCCCGGTGAATTTCCCAGGCAACCCGCGTTTGATCGGACAGTTCGTCGATGTGTTGATCACCGAGGCGATGAGCAATTCGCTGCGTGGCCGGATTCAACTGGACGACAGCGCACAGTGATGGCGCGCGGGCGCTGCGCAATGCGGCGCCCCTTCAAGCAAGGCGACCACGCGCCGAAGCGTCTCGCGGGAAATGGTCAAAATTTCACCACACATCCGTAGCGCCTTGCAGCGCAAGGCCTCGTCTTACTTACCCACAGGCTTTGCCGAATTCGATCCACATCCTGTGTGGACAACCCTGTCGGTACTGGCGTTTTTTTCGCCACCAACCCGGCAAACCTTGCGCCAGTAAGCGCGGCGAGTTTTATCCACAGGTTAGTGATGCGTGACTCCACAGCGGTTGTGGAAAACCTGCATGCCTGTGCGGACCGGCGCGTCGCCGAGGTGCCGCGCCGCCCGCTGTGTTGGTGGGATCACATGCCGCGCGCTACCCTTTCGCTCCCGCCCTACCGACGCGCACCCAGGTGCGCCGTCCGATCCAACCATGAACGCACCCGCACATCGCGATTTCACCCTGGAACCCGAGGACATCGAGCGTCTGGCCAATCTGGCCGGTCCGTTCGATGCGCATCTGCGCCAGATCGAACTCAAGCTTGGCGTCGAGATCGCCAACCGTGGCAACGTCTTCCGGGTGACCGGACCGGAGCCGGCCATCGCCGCCGCCCAGTCGCTGTTGACCGCGTTGTACGACGAGGCCGCAACCACCACGTTCGACACGCACGCAATCCACCTGCGGCTCAACGATGCCAACCTCGAGCATGTGGCCGAGCGCGCATATCAGGCCCAGGATGTGGCGATCAAGGTCAAGCGCGGCACCGTGCGTGGCCGTGGCGCCAACCAGGCCAAATACCTGCACGCGATCGCCACCCACGACATCAATTTCGGTATCGGCCCGGCCGGCACCGGCAAGACCTTCCTGGCGGTAGCAAGCGCGGTTGAAGCACTCAACGAGTCGCGGGTGCAGCGGTTGATCCTGGTGCGCCCGGCAGTGGAAGCCGGCGAAAAACTCGGCTTTCTTCCGGGCGATCTCAGCCAGAAGGTCGACCCGTACCTGCGCCCGCTCTACGATGCGCTGTACGAAATGCTCGGCGTGGAAAAAGTGGTCAAGTTGCTGGAGCGCAACGTCATCGAAATCGCGCCGCTGGCCTATATGCGCGGTCGCACGCTCAACGATGCATATGTGATTCTGGACGAAGCGCAGAACACCACCATCGAACAGATGAAGATGTTCCTGACCCGCCTGGGCTTCGGCTCCACGGCGGTGGTCACCGGCGACCTCACCCAGATCGATCTGCCCAAGCACGTCAAATCCGGCCTGCGCGATGCGATCGAAGTGCTGCGCGATGTGGAAGGCACCAGTTTCACCTTCTTCGAAGCGCGCGACGTGGTGCGTCACCCATTGGTGCAGCGCATTGTCACCGCCTACGACAAGCGCGATAACGCGCTGCAGCCTCCTGCGGCCGACTGACCGTGCAAGGCCGCGCCCTACTGTTGGGAGTCTGGTTGGCGCTGGCTTGCCATGAACCTGCGCATGCGCAGGCACGCCAGCAGGCCGACACGACCACGCACGTCATGTTGCGGCAGCAACTTGCCGCGTCCTGTGTCTCGGTGGCCGCTGGGCAAGCGACCATCCTGCTGGATCGGGCCGAACTGGAACACCTGGCAGTGGCGAAGGCTGCAGCCGGTGCGGGGGTTGATGAGGATGCGCAGCGACAAGCGCTGCTTGCCGGCACGCGAGCGCAGGCGCTACTTGCCTCTACCGGCAAAGCGCACGACCGCTTCGGCTGCGCGGTGGCTCAAGATGACAAGGAAAGCGCCGACACGCGCTATCTGGTAGGTCGCCTGCTGGAGCGCGGCCAAGCCGCAATCTGGACACAATCGCCACCAGGTTTCGCGCCGGCCCTGGAAGTCAACCGGGTCGATCCGCATTGCCAGAACGGGCCGATGGGCAGTGCGTTTTATCGTGTTGCCAACGGTGGCGCGCTTGTCATGGTGCTGGTCGAGTGCGTTCGCTGATCCCGGACCGGCGGGCCAAGCACGCACACGCAGGCGTCGCCGCAAGACGCTACTCGGGCGATACTGTCACCTCTGTCTGATCTGAATGCTGGTGTTCCCATGACCAAGGGCCCTATCCGCCTCGACGTTGCCGTCAGCTATGCGCTGCCGCGCGCCGGCCTGCCGTCGGCGGTGAGTTTTCGCAAGTGGGTGGCCGCGGCGTTGAAGGGACGCATCCGCGAGGCCGATCTGGCAGTGCGCGTGGTCGACGAGAAGGAAGGCTGCTCGCTCAATCACCATTACCGCGGCAAGGATTACGCCACCAACGTGCTGAGCTTCCCTGCCGAACTGCCGGAAGGCCTGCCCAAGGGCATCAAGATGCCGCTGCTGGGCGATCTGGTGATCTGCGCACCGGTGGTGGCGCGCGAGGCCGCAGAGCAAGGCAAATTGCTGGCTGCGCACTATGCGCACCTGACCGTGCATGGCACCTTGCACCTGCTTGGCTGGGATCACGAAGACGACAAGGAGGCCGAGGCGATGGAGCAACTGGAGCGCGAGATCCTGGCCGACCTCGGCATCGACGACCCTTACGCAGGAGAACACTGATGCGTTTTTGCATTGCCGGCGCCCTGCTGCTGTTGAGCGCGCCCGGCGCCTGGGCGCAGACCGCACCGGTGCGCCCGGACCTTGCCGCCTTGATCGAATGCCGCCAGCGCATCGGCGATTTCAGCGCGTTGGCGCCGGTACTGGCCGACCCGCTCAAGGCGGTGGCGCTGGGCTGGACGCCGCTGGATCAGTCCAACCTGTTCATGACCGAGTACACGCTCAACACGCCCATTCGCGTGTTCGGCCACAGTACCCATCACATCGCGTTTTCCGGCGCCAGCATCATGGCGATCCTGGACCTGCCCGACCCGCGCCCGCTCGCCAAGCAGTTGGATCTGGAACTGGGCGTGGATAACGCCGAGAAGGTCATGTACGGGCGCGAGCTGGTCAGCGAAGACACCACCAATCCCAAGACCGGCGAGGCGATGATCGAATCGGTCGTGCTGAGCGTGACCAACGTCAAATCGCACCCGGGCAAGACCGTGGTCGGCTGCGGCTACAGCCTGGATCTGCCCTGAGACCGGACAGGTAACGGCGCATCCACAGCGCCTTGCCGGCTTCCTGCTAGACTGGTGGCTAACGCCTGGTTTGCCGGGTGCCCTTCCCCGTCACGATGTCCGAAGACGACAGTAGCCAATCCCCAGAAACACCGGAAAAACGCCGTAGCTGGCTCGAGCGCCTCAGCGCTGCCTTCTCCGGCGAACCCCACACCCGCGACGAACTCGTCGCCTTGCTGCGGACCGCCGAACAGGACGGTCTCATCGCCGCAGACACCTTGCGCATGATGGAAGGCGCGATCTCCGTGTCCGAGCTCACCGTGGGCGATGTGATGATCTCGCGCTCGCAGATGGTCTCGCTGCCGGTGGAGGCGCGTTTCATCGACCTGATGAAGCAGGTGGTCGAATCGGGCCATTCGCGCTTCCCGGTCCACGGCGAGAACAAGGACGAAGTGCTCGGCATCCTGCTGGCCAAGGACCTGTTGCGCGGCGTGGTGGCCGACAACGGCCCGGGCAACGTGCGCGAACTGCTGCGCCCGGCGGTGCTGATCCCGGAGTCGAAGAAGCTCAACGTCCTGCTCAAGGAATTTCGCCTTTCGCGCAATCACATGGCGATCGTGGTGGACGAATACGGCGGTGTTGCCGGGCTGGTCACCATCGAGGACGTGCTCGAGCAGATCGTCGGCGAGATCGACGACGAGCACGACGATGCCGAAGAAGAGAATTCGCTCATTGCGATCCAGGCCGATGGGCGCTATGTGGTCGATGCGCTGACGCCGATCGAAGACTTCAACGAACGCTTTGGCGCCGAGTTCCCCGACGACGAGTACGACACCGTGGGTGGGCTGGTCACCGATGCGATCGGGCACCTGCCCGAAACCGGCGAAGAGTTGACGCTGGGGCGCTTTGCATTCCGCGTGGCCAAGGCCGATGCGCGGCGCGTGCATGCCTTCCACGTCACCATTCTGCCGCCCGATCCGCAGGACGACGCTTGAACCTGTCGCATGGCATGACCGCTGCAGCGCCGGCGCGCTGCAGTGCCCGGCGTTGGGCTGCGTGCTGGCTGCTGGCGTTGCTGTCGCTGTTGGTGACACCGGCGTCCTTCGCGCAGGCGCCCGCCCCGGAAGCCGCCCCTGCGTCCCAGTCGGCGCCGCGGATCGGCGTGGTGACCATGCAACCGGGCGAAGTGTTTTTCGAACGTTTCGGTCACGATGCCGTCGTGGTGGTCGATCCGCGCACGCAGCAGGCCACCTCGTACAACTTCGGCTTCTTCGACCCGAGCGAGCCGGACTTCGTACCGCGTTTTGCGCGCGGCGAAATGATGTATTACCTGGTCGCGCTGCCGCTGGAAGAAGACCTGTCGCAATATCGCGATGCCGGGCGCGGTGTCAGCATCCAGTGGCTGGATCTGCCGCCAGACCAGGCGCGCGCGCTGGCCGAGGGCTTGGCGGTGCGTAGCCAACCGGAAAACGCGCGCTATCACTACGACTACTTCATGGCCAACTGCGCCACCATGGTGCGCGACACGTTGGACCGTGCGATGGGCGGCGCGCTCAAGTCGCAGCTGGCCGGTCGTTCGCGCGGCAACACCTTCCGCAGCGAAGCGGTACGCCTGGCCTCCCCTGCCCCGTGGATGTGGCTGGGCTTCGACCTGGGCCTGGGACCGTACGCCGATCGCCCCTTGTCGCGCTGGGAAGAAGCCTTCGTGCCGATGCGGCTGGCCGACAGCTTGACCCAGGTGCACAACAGCGCCGGTCGCCCGTTGGTGCAATCCACGCAGGTATTGCTGCCGCATCGCATCGCGCCCGAGCCCGCCGAACAGCGGCGACACTGGTGGCCGTGGTTGCTGACCGGGCTCATCGTGGCCGCAGGCGTGCTGGCCTTGGGCCGCAGGCAGCGCCTGCTGGCTGGACTGGCGTTACCGTTCTGGCTGGTGTGCGCCATCGGCGGCGGCCTGCTGGTGTATCTGTGGGGATTCACTGCCCATCAATCGGCATGGGCCAACCGCAACCTGCTGCTGGTCAACCCGCTGTGCGTGCTGCTGTGGTTCGGTGGCATACGGCTGCAGCTGGGCCATCGGCCGGGCCGCTGGTTCAACGTGCTGTCCTGGGTGGTGGCGGCGTGCGCGCTGGCCGCGTTGGTGATCCATTGGCTGTCCTTCCAGTCGCAGGACAACCTGCAATGGGTGATGCTGCTGTTGCCGATCCACACCGCACTTGCCATTGCCCTGCGACCGCGTGACCTGCCCGCACGTACGCGCTGATTGAAGGATGCGCTCATGAACAGCAACGGCCATCATCCCGATAATCCGTCCTGCGTCATCACCTGCGCTTATTACGACGGCGACGGCAAGCGCCACGACATCAGCCTGGAGCACATCAGCGACGTGCTGCAGCGGCCGGATGGCTTCGTCTGGGTGGGGCTGTACGAGCCGCAGGAATCGGTGCTGCGCAAGTTGCAGGACGAATTCGGCCTGCACGATCTGGCGATCGAAGACGCGCTCAAGGCGCATCAGCGCCCCAAGGCCGAGAGTTACGGCAACTCGCTGTTCGTGGTGGTCAACACCGCGCAGCTGGTCAACGAGCGCATCCGCTATGGCGAGACGCACGCGTTCCTGGGAAGGCGCTTCCTGTTGACGGTACGGCATGGCGCGTCGCTGTCGTACGCGCCGGTGCGGCATCGGGTCGAACGCGAGCCGGCGATGCTGCACATGGGCGCGTCGTTCTGCCTGTACGGCGTGCTCGATTTCGTGGTCGACAATTACCTACCGATCATGGACGAGTTCCGCGACACGCTGGAACGTCTGGAAAAAGACATCTTCGCCGACGACTACAAGCGCGAGACGGTGGTGCGCCTGTATGAGCTCAAGCGCGAACTCAACAAGATGCGGCTGGTGGTGGCGCCGTTGCAGGACGTGCTCTCGCACCTCAAGCGCAATCCCGGCTCCCTGATCCACGAAGAAGTCGGCATTTACCTGCGCGACGTGCTCGATCACGCGGTGCGCATCAACGATGCCATCGACACCTTGCGTGAAATGCTGGGCACGGCGCTCAGCGTCAACCTGTCGATGGTGACGCTCGCTCAGGGCGAAACCGTCAAGCGCCTCGGTGCCTGGGCCGCCCTGTTGGCCGCCCCTACCCTGATTACCAGCTGGTACGGCATGAACTTCGCCCACATGCCCGAACTCGACGCCCGCTACGCCTACCCATTGCTGGTCGCCGGCGTCGTGGGCTCGTGCCTGGTGCTGTATCGCCTGTTCAAGCGCGCCAAGTGGCTATAGGGCCGCTGCGCGGCCCGGGATTCGGGATTGGGCATTCGGGATTGGTTTGAGCAGTTGGCAGGTTGTTGATTTTCAACCTAGGCCAGGGTGCTCATAAGTCGCGAGCGCCTGCTCTTGCGAATCTCCAATCCCGAATCCCGAATCCCGATTCCCCGCCATCAAGCCACATAGATCGTCTTGACGTTCATGAACTCATGGATGCCGTGCTCGGCCAGTTCGCGGCCGAAGCCGGAGCGCTTGATGCCGCCGAAGGGCAAGCGCACATCGCTCTTGACCACTGAGTTGACGAACGCCGCGCCGCACTGCAGCTGCTGCGCCACGCGCTCGCCGCGCTTGGGGTCGGCCGTCCACACGCTGCCACCCAGCCCGAAGCTGGTGTCATTGGCCACGCGCACCGCTTCGGCCTCGTCGGCCACCCGGATGATCGAAGCGACCGGGCCGAAGAATTCTTCGTCGTATGCCGGCATGCCGGGGGCGACGTTGTCGAGGATGGTGGCCGGATAACCGGCATGCGAGCCGGCGACCGGTTCGCCGCCCAGCAAGACCTTGGCGCCCTTCGCCACGCTGGCCTGCACCTGCTTGTGCAATTCCTCGCGCAAGTCGGCACGGGCCATTGGCGCCAGCGTGGTGCTGTCCTGCTGCGGGTCGCCCACGATGCGCTTGGCTGCCGCTGCCACGAAGCGCTCGATGAACCGGTCGGCGATCGCATCCACCACGATGAATCGCTTGGCGGCGATGCAGGTCTGCCCACTATTGTCGAAACGTGACTGCACGGCCGATGGCACGGTGTGCTCCAGATCGGCGTCTTCCAGCACCACGAAGGCATCGCTGCCGCCGAGCTCCATCACGCACTTCTTGAGCTGGTCGCCCGCATTGGCGGCCAGCGAGCGACCGGCGCGTTCGCTGCCGGTCAGCGTTACCGCAGCAATGCGGGCATCACGCAGGACATCGGCAGCCTGGTCGTTATCGATATGCAGGACATCGAACACGCCCGGCGGAATGCCGGCGGCGTCCAGCACCTCTTTCATGGCGTCAGCGCAGCGCGGCACGTTGCTGGCGTGCTTGAGCAGCGACACGTTGCCGGCCATCAGGCTTGGTGCCAGGAACCGGAACGCCTGCCACAGCGGGAAATTCCACGGCATCACTGCGAACACGCAGCCCAGCGGTTCGTAGCGCACATAGCTGGATTGCGCTTCGGTCGGAATGTCGCGCGGCGCCAGATAGTCGGCGGCGTGCTCGGCGTAGTACGCGCAGGCCTGCGCGCACTTGTCGACTTCGGCCAGGGCCTCGGCGCGCAGCTTGCCCATCTCGGCGGTCATGATGCGTTGCAGGTCCTCGCGGCGCTTGGTCAGCTCCTCGCCAATGCGGCGCAGCAAGGCGCCACGCTCGGCCAGCGGCAACGCGGCCCAGGCCGGAAATGCCTTGGCGGAAGCGGCCAGACGCGCTTCGATGGCAGCGGCGTCCAGGGTCTGCTGGGTGTGCTCGACCTGGCCGTTGGCGGGGTTGACGGTGTCGTAGGACATGACGGTCTCCTGTTGCGAGGCGGTCATGCTAGACGCCGGCAAGTTCGGGGCGCGTCACAATCGCCTGAAACTGCTGCAACACTGTGTTCGCAAGCACCACGGCCGCCAGCCACACTGGGTGCATGCAGCCGCATCGGTTTTCGAAGCAGTGCTGCCGAAGGCTTACCTGCCTCGCACGCCTCTGCACCTCGCCCCCCCCCCTGCTGAAGCGCTCAACCTTCGCGTTGCAACGCCAGCTGCGCATCGCGCATGCGGCGCTTTTCGCTGCGCGCCAGCAGCCACCAGCCAATCACCGCGGCAATCGACACCGCCAGCACCATCACCGTGGCCAGCGCATTGATCTTGGGGCTGATGCCCAGCCGCACCGACGAAAACACCTTGATCGGCAAGGTGGTGGAACTGGGCCCGGCCAAGAAACTGGCGATCACCACATCGTCCAGCGAAAGCGTAAAGGCCAGCAGCCAGCCCGACGCCAGGGCCGGCGCGATGATCGGCAAGGTGATCTGGAAAAACACGTGCAGCGGCGTGGCACCGAGATCCATCGCGGCTTCTTCCAGCGAGCGGTCCAGTTCCTGCAGCCGCGAAGAAATCACCACAGTCACGAACGAGACGGTGAAGGTGACATGCGCCACCCAGATCGCCACTGCGCCGCGCGGCGCGATGCCGAGCACGCCCCCCATCGACACCAGCAACAGCAGGATCGACAGACCGATGATGACTTCGGGCATCACCAACGGCGCGGTGATCAATGCGCCGAACAGGGTTTTGCCGGGAAACCGCCGCAGGCGCACCATCGCCATGGCGGCCATCGTGCCCAGCACCGTCGATGCGCAGGCCGTCCAGAACGCCACCTCCAGGCTGACCCAGGCTGCGTCGAGCAATTGCCGGTCGCGCACCAATTCGCCGTACCACTTGGTCGAAAACCCGCCCCACACCGTTGCCAGGCGCGAGGCGTTGAACGAATACACCATCAACAACAGGATCGGCAGGTACAAGAAGCCGAAACCCAGCGCGAGCACGCTGCCGCCGAGCAGGCGCCCACCGCGCGAAGCGCGCATCATGTCAGCCGCCCTTCCAGCTCACGCTGCTGGTAGCGGTGGAAGATCACGATCGGCAGCAACAGCAGCAACAGCATCACCGTGGCCACGGCCGCTGCCACCGGCCAGTCGCGGTTATTGAAGAACTCGCCCCACAGCACGCGCCCGATCATCAGGGTGTTCGGCCCGCCGAGCATTTCCGGGATGACGAACTCGCCCACCGCCGGAATCATCACCAGCATGCAGCCGGCCACGATGCCGTTGCGCGATAGGGGCAAGGTGATGCGCGCGAACGCCTGCCATGGCCGCGCCCCCAGGTCGTAGGCCGCTTCGAGCAGGCGCTGATCGTGCTTGACCAGGTTGGCGTACAGCGGCAACACCATGAACGGCAGATAGCAGTACACGATGCCGAGATAGGCGGCGATCGGCGTGTACAACAACTGCAACGGCTGCTTGATCACACCCAGCGCCAACAGCACCTGATTGAGCACGCCATTGCCATCGAGAATGCCGATCCACGCGTATACGCGGATCAAAAACGAGGTCCACGACGGCAGCACCACCAGCATCATCGCCACGTTGCGTGTGGCCAGCGGCAGGCGCGCGATCACATACGCCATCGGATAACCGATCAACAACGCAAGCGCCGTGGAAATGGCCGCGATCTCGATCGAACTCAGGTAGGCAGCCACGTACTGGCTGTCGCGCAGCAAGGCCAGATAGTTGCCCAGATGCAGCTTTAGGCTCATCGCACCGTCGGCAGCAACCGCCAATAGCGGCGTATACGGCGGCATCGCGGTGGCGCGCTCGGCGAAGGAAATCTTCAGCACGATCAAAAACGGAATCGCGAAGAACACCAGCAGCCATAGATACGGTGCGGCGATCACGCCCCAGCGCGCGCCCGGCAAGCCACGGCTAAGAGTGGCTAGCAGAACGTAGCGAGCAGCCGCCAGGGGGGCGCGCAGGAACCGCAGTGTACGAGTGGTACATGAGGATTCCGAGCACCGGCCGCGCCCCCCTGGCGGCTGCGCAGTAGTTTTGCTGGCCGCTCTCATGCGGTGAGCACCACGCCGTCGTCTTCGCCCCACCCGACCCACACGGTGTCGCCCCAGGTCAGCGCTTCGCTGGCCCAGCGCTGGCGATTGGCGAAATTGGCCATCAGCTTGACCCCGCTGGGCAGGCGCACGTGGTAGACCGAGTGGCTGCCGAAATAGGCGATGTCTTCGATCACGCCCTGGGCCTTGTTGCAGGCCTGGGCCGGCTCGTCCTTGCCGATGGCGAGCTTTTCCGGGCGCAGCGCGAACGCCACTGCCTGCCCTTCGAAGCCGGTGATGCCGTGGCCGATGCGGATGCAGGCATCGAACGCAGGCGTTTTCAAGGTGACGTACTCGGGCGCGTCGTCGGCGATGAGCGCATCGATCAGATTGACCGAGCCGATGAACTCGGCCGCAAACCGGTTGGCCGGCTGCTCGTAGATTTCATCGGGCGTGCCCACCTGCTGGATCCAGCCCTGGTCCATCAGCGCGATCCGGGTGGCCATGGTCATGGCCTCTTCCTGATCGTGGGTGACCATGACGCAGGTCACGCCGGAGGTTTCGATGATGTTGACCAGTTCCAGCTGCATCTGCGAGCGCAGTTTTTTATCCAGCGCACCCATCGGTTCGTCCAGCAACAGCAGCTTGGGGCGCTTGGCCAGCGAGCGCGCCAGGGCCACGCGTTGCTGCTGCCCGCCGGAGAGCTGGTGCGGCTTGCGCTTGGCCAGCGCGCCAAGCTGCACCAGTTCGAGCATCTCGCCGACGCGGCTGGCGATCGCAGCCTTGGGCAAGCCTTCCTGCTTCAACCCGAAGGCGATGTTCTGCTCCACACTCATATGCGGAAACAGCGCGTACGACTGGAACATCATGTTGATCGGGCGCTCGTACGGCGGCAGTGCGTCGATCGGTTGACCATCCAGGACAATGCGCCCCTTGGTCGGCCGCTCGAACCCGGCAAGGCAGCGCAGCAGCGTGGATTTGCCGCTACCGGAACCACCGAGCAACGCGAAGATCTCGCCCTTGCGAATCTGCAGGCTGACGTCGTCGACCGCGACGAAGCCGTCGAACTCCTTGCGGACCGCGTCGATGCTCAGGTAGCCGCCGTCGCCAGCGGTGAGGTGGGGCTGCGGGGTGGCCTCGGGTGATGCCATTGAACCTCTCGATTGCGCATTGCATGCGCCACAACGGCCAATGCCGACCATGATGGCAAAACCCGGACGCGGCCGCGCATGGGCTGCCGCGTCGCAGATTGCCCTGGCTGCTCTCAGCGCGCGTCCTGCGCCGGTGCGCTCCAGCCCAGCCCCAGACTCTTCTGCAGGGCCACGTAATTCACCAGCAACTGCACCTGCGCCTGTGCGGCAGCGTCCTGCGCCGACAACTGCTGGCGCTGCACATCCAGCAGATCGATCGATGAGGTGGCACCGGCATCGCGACGCTGCTGCATCAGCCCGGCCGAGCGCGTGGCCGAGGCTTCGGCCTGGCGTGCGACCACCAGCTGCTTGCGTGCCGAACCGAAGCGCGCCAACGCCGAATTGGCATCCTGCAAGGCAGCCAGCACGGTCCCTTCGTACGCTGCCGTACGCCCCGCATTGCCGGCACGCGCCTGCTCCACCTGCGCGCGGGTCTTGCCGAAATCGAAGATCGACCAGCGCAGCATCGGCACCGCCAATGTGGTCAGCGCGTCGGAATTGAAATCGCTTGGCGAGCCGGCGACCCAGCTCAGCCCGCCCAGCAGACTCACCTGCGGGAAGTAGCCGTTCAACGCCTCGCCGATCTGCGCGCTGGAGGCGGCCAGCTCGCGCTCGGCCTTGCGCACGTCCGGGCGCCGGCGGATCAACGCGCCGGCATCGTCCACGCGCACCTGTGTCGGCAGCATCGGCAAGGGCTGCGGCGTGCTGAGCTGGGCATCCAGCGCACCGGGCTCGCGCCCGACCATCAGGGCCAGCTGGTCCTGCGCTTCCTGCGCCTGCATTTCCAGCGGCAAGCGTTGCGCCTCCTGCTGCTGCACTTGGGTGGCGATCTGCTCGACCTGCAGGTCCGAGGCGGCGCCCTGCCCGCGACGTTGCTGCACCAGCCGTAGCGACTGGCGGATCTTGTCCAGGTTGGCATCGGCAATGGCCAGGCGCGCCTGCAAGCCGCGGTAATTGAGATAGACCTGCCCGACTTCGGCGGCCAGCTGCACCTGCGCATCGGCCAGCTCGGCTTCGGAGGCCTGTGCCTGCGCCAGCGCGCCTTCGGCGGCGCGACGGCGGCGGCCGAAGAAATCTAGCTCCCAGCTCGCATCGAAGCCGGCGCTGTAGATCTGCGTCTCTTCCAGGTTCAGCGCCTGGTTGCCGGCCGCCGGCGGCTGGCCGGGTTGACCCTGTTGCAGCCCGCCGAGCGTATCGACAATGGTCTGCGGCGGTTCGGCGTAGGCATACACCGCGCTGGCGTTGAGCTTGGGCAGGCGCTCGGCGCGGCGTTGCTGGGCCAGCGCGCGGTTGGCACGCAGCCGCGCCTGTGCCGCGCGCAGGTTGGGGCTGTCGGCCAATGCCTGGGTGACCAACTGGGTCAGGAGCGGGTCGTGCAATTCCTCCCACCAATGGTTCAACGGTGCGGCGGCGACCACGTCCGCGCCGCTGGCACGATGCAGGGCGGGTGCCTGCATCGCCGCGTCGGCAACCGCTGGTGGCTTGGTGTAGTTGGGGCCGAGCATGCAGCCGCCAAGCAGCAGCATGCCCAACGCAGCAGCCAGCGGCATGCGGATCAGGCGCATGGAATCAGTGCATTGCAAGGTGCGCCCCCTTGGGTAACGGCTTGAGCAAAAAGGCCAGCGGAATCGTGCAGACCACGATCACGCCAAAGATCCAGAACAGGTCGCTATAGGTCATCACCAGGGCCTGCTGCTGCACGACGCGGGCGAACTGGGCGATCGAGCGGGCTGCCGCCTCGCCGCCGGCGCTGCCCTGCATCTGTGCGGTCAGGCCGGCCAGCGCCTCCTGTGCACGGCTGGCATTGGCGGTGATCGAGCTGCCGATGGTTTCGGTGTGGAAGGTCATGCGGCGCTCCTGAAAGGTGGAGATCAGCGCCAGCCCGACCGAGCCGCCCAGGTTGCGGCCGGCATTGAACAGGCCCGAGGCATCGCCCGCCAGTTCCGGCGGCACCGAGGAGATCGCCGCCTGGTTGAGCGACATCATCGCCAACGCCAGGCCGCAGCCCTGCAGCAGCTGCCCGGCGACAAAATGGGTGCCCACGGTGTCGGCAGTCAGCGACAGATTGACGAAGCAGGCAGCGGCAAAGCAGATCAGCCCGGCAATGACCAGGATGCGCACATCCACCGTTTCCAGCAGCTTGGGCATCATCGGCATCAGCAGCACGGTCGGCAGGCCGGACAGCAGCAGCACGTACCCGGCCTGCTCGGTGTTGTAGCCGGAGATCACCGCCAGGAACTGCGGAATCATGTACATGACGCCGAACAGGATCATGCCCACCGCCATGACCATGATGAACACCGCGCCGAAGCTGCGCTGCAGCAGCAGCGACAGCCGGATCACCGGAGGGCGCCGCCGGAACTGGCTGATCACCAGGGCGATGAAGCCGCTCAACGCAAGCAGGCTCAGGGTATTGATCTCGCTGGATTCGAACCAGCGCTCGCGCTGGCCTTCTTCCAGCACCACGGTCAGCCCGCCCAGACCCGCGGTCAACCCGTAGATGCCCAGCCAATCGGCGTCGAGCAGGCCTGCCCAGTCGCCCTTTTCGTGCTTGAGGCCGAGCAGCAGCAGCGCAACCAGGCCAACGCAGATCGGCACGTTGATGAAGAACGCGTAGTGCCAGCTGACGTTTTCGGTCAGCCAGCCGCCGAGCAGCGGGCCGATCACCGGGCCCATGATCACGGTCATGCCGAACAAGGCGGTCCCCATGGTCTGCTGGCTGGGCGGCAACCGCGTGGCGACGATGGTCAGCGCGGTCGGAATCAGGGCGCCGCCGGCCAAGCCCTGCCCGACGCGGCCGATGATCATCATCGAAAGCGACGTCGACAGCCCGCACACCACCGAGAACGCGGTGAACATCACCGCGCAGATCAGCAGGAAATTGCGCAGGCCCAGCGTGCGCACGAACCAGCCGGTCAGCGGGATCATGATGATCTCGGCCACCAGGTAGGCGGTGGAAATCCAGGTGCCTTCTGTACCGCTGGCGCCGACCTCGCCCTGGATGGTGGGCAGCGCGGCATTGACGATGGAAATATCCAGCGTCGCCATGAACGAGCCGATGGTGCCGGCCAGCACCGCCAGCCAGGCGCCCGGCTCGGCCTTCTCGCGCTGGGCGCTGCCGCCGGCACGCGGGCCGGTGGCGGCCGCTGCACTCATCGCGCGCGCTCCTGCTCCTGCACGCGGTCGGATTCTTCTTCGGCACGCTGCTTGGCGTCCTTGGCCGAGCGCGTGTCCACGGTGACCTCCACCGACATGCCCGGCACCAGCACCTTGCGCGCCTCTTCACCGGCCAGCACACGGATGCGCACCGGCACACGCTGTACCACCTTGGTGAAATTGCCGGTGGCGTTTTCCGGCGGTAGCAAGGCGAACTGCGAGCCGGTGCCCGGCGACAGGCTCTCGACCTTGCCGTGCAACTTCACTCCGGACAGCGCATCGACCTCGATCTCGGCCGGCTGGCCGGGACGCATCAGGCCGACCTGGGTTTCCTTGAAATTGGCAACCAGATACAGCGATTCCTGCGGCACGATGGTCATGGTGCGGGTGCCGGCTCCGAGGAACTGGCCCACCTGCACGGTTTTGTCGCCAACCCGGCCGTGGATACGGCTGGTGAGACGGGTGTCTTCCACCGCCACCCGCGCCTGGTCGGCATCGGCGGTGGCCTGTTTCACGCCGGCCTGTGCCTGTTCCAGTTGCGCGCGGCTGGCCTGGATCTGGCTCTCGCCGGCCTTGGCCTGCGCCTGCGCGGCATCGTACTGCGCGCGCGCGCGTGCCAGATCGTGCTGCAGGCTTTCCTGATGTTCGTGGGTGTCTGCGCCGGAGGCGGCCAACGGCGCGAAGCGCTTCACTTCGGCCTGGGCGAACTTGAGGCTGGCAGCAGCGGCGGTGACCTGGGTACGCGCCTGCAGCAGCGCCGATTCCTGCGCGGAGACATTGGCGGTGGCGGCGACGATATCGGCCTGGCGTGCGGCAATGGCGGCTTCGGCCTGCTGCAGGGTGGCCTGGTAGGTGCGATCGTCGATCTGCAACAACGGCTGGCCGGCTTCCACGATCTGGTTGTCGCTCACCAGCACCTTGGTCACGTAGCCGCTGACGCGCGGTGCCACCGCCACCGAATCGGCCTGCAGATAGGCGTTGTTGGTGTCCTGCATGTAGCGGCCCTTGATCAGGTAATAGGCCAGCCACACCACGAGCAGGATCAGCACCAGCACCCCGACCAGGATCAGCGTCCACTTCACCTTGGGGTTCTTCAACGGCGAGGGCTTGGGCGCCTGCTGCTCGTCGCGCGCGCCGGCGCCCTGCGCATCCGTGGCCGAGGACTGGCCGTCATTAGACTGATGGTCGTGGTTGCTCAAAAGGATGCGTCCTGTGTGATGGGCGAGGCGCGCCACGCAGCGGCCGTCTCGGCGGCGTCGGCAATGGCGGCGCAACCATACAATTATTTGAACTGCCCGGTACAGATTGCGTGATGACCCGACCGGCCAACAACCGGCCCACCAAGTCGCGATGGTGCCATTCCTACGCAGTGCGCTTGGTCCCTGGGATGTGCCGTCGCACGGGGCCGCACTGCGCTCGGGCGCAGCACCCGCCGCCGACGCAGCCGGTCAATGCCCGGTCTTGATCTCGGTCCACAGCCGCGTGTACAGCCGGTCCACGTCCGGCGGATTGATCGCGTAGGTAAACATCTTGGCCGTCACTTCCGGCGGCGGGTAGATGGTGGGGTCGTTGCGGATCGCCGCATCCACCAACGGCGTGGCCGTGCGCACCGGGTTGGCGTAATGGATGAAGTTGGTGTTGGCCGCGGCCACGTCCGGCTTCAACAGATAATTGATGAAGGCGTAGGCGTTGTCAGGGTGCTTGGCATCCTTGGGAATGGCCAGCATGTCGAACCACTGCGGCGCGCCTTCCTTCGGAATGGCGTAAGCCACCTTGATGTTGTTGCCGGCTTCCACGGCACGGTCGCGCGCCTGGATGATGTCGCCGGACCAGCCCACCGCCAGGCAGGTATTGCCGTTGGCCAGCGAGGTCACGTACTGGCTGGAGTGGAAGTTCTGCACGTACGGGCGAATGGCCTTGATCAGCGCGGCGGCCTTTTCGATCTCGGCCGGCGCCGTGCTGTGCGGATCGAGCCCGAGATAATTGAGCGCGATCGGAATCATGTCCGAAGGCGTGTCCAGGATGGTCACGCCGCAGTCCTTGAGTTTGGACAGATTCTCCGGCTTGAACACCAGATCCCAGCTGTTGGCGACATCGGTGCTGCCGAAGATCGCCTTGAGCTTGTCGACGTTGTAGCCGATGCCGGTGGTGCCGATCATGTAAGGCACGCCATAGGCATTATTCGGGTCCTGCGCGGCGATGCGGCGCATCACGTCCGGATCCAGATTGACCAGATTGGGGATCTTGCTCTTGTCCAGCGGCAGGAAGACGCCGGCCTGGATCTGCCGGCCGAAGAAGTTCAGCGTGGGCACCACCACGTCGTAATCGCTGCCGCCGGCCAGCAACTTGGTTTCCACCATTTCGTCGCTGTCGAAGACGTCGTAGGTGACCTTGATGCCGGTGCTCTTTTCGAACCCGGGAATGGTGTCCTCGGCGATGTAATCGGAATAGTTGTAGACGTTGAGCACCTTGGCCTGCGCGTCGGTCTTGCCGGGCGCGCCAGCGCCGCCACAGCCGGACAACAGGGTGATGGACAGCGTCAGGGCGAGCAGTCGCAGCGTCATGTGGGTCTCCAGGCAGCGCGATGGGGCGGCCGGTATCGAATCCGGTCTCTTCCCAGCCTACTCACCACGCCCGGGTTTGCCCAGCGCAGCGGGACCGGCACGGACCGACCTTGCCGGCTGACCAGCGCGGCAGCCGCCACGAAGGCACCGCTGCGCGCATGCGTGCTCACCGACCTCGTCACTGCCCGCTGCCGTGCGGTGGGACGGCTTGTGCAGGAGCTATCGACCCAAGGCCTGCGCGGTGTCGTCCAGCGCGGCCCAGGCCTTGTCGAACAGTTCGTCGACCTGCTCCCGGGTAATGATCAACGGCGGCGACAGCAGCATGGCATCGTAGGTCGCGCGCAGGATCAGCCCGCGGCGCAGCGCGAAATCGCGGCACATCGCCCCTACCCGCCCGCGCCCGGGGAAATACGCACCACGGCGCTGCTTGTCCGGCACCAGCTCCAGCGCCCCGACCAGCCCGGCGATGCGTGCCTCGCCCACCAGCCGGTGCTCGCCCAGCGCGGCCCAGCGCTGCGCCAGGTACGGCGCAACCTGCGTGCGCGCGGTCTCGACAATGCCCTCGTCCTGCAGCAGGCGCAGGTTTTCCAGCGCCACCGCCGCGCACACCGGATGCCCGGCATAGGTACCACCGTGCGCCAGCTCGCCGCCTTGGGTCTTGAGCACGCCGGCCACGCGGTCGTTGAACATGGCTGCCGCCAGCGGGATGTAGCCGGAGGTGATGCCTTTGGCCAGCGTCATCACGTCAGGCTGGAAGCCGAAGTACTCCGCACCGAACCACTCGCCGGTGCGGCCGAAACCGCAGATCACTTCATCGGCGACCAGCAGGACGTCGTAGCGCCGACAAATCCGCTCGATTTCCGGCCAGTAACTGCGCGGTGGGATATAGACGCCGATCGCGCCCATGATCGGCTCACCGATGAACGCAGCCACATGTTCGGGGCCGAGTTCCAGAATCTTGTCCTCCAGACGACGTGCCGCCAGCAACCCGTAGTCCTCCGGATCCATCTGCCCGCCATCGCCGAAGTGATACGGCGGTGCGATGTGCTGGATATCGGCAATCGGCAACCCGCCCTGCTGGTGCATCCCCTTCATGCCGCCCAGGCTGGCGCCGGCCATGGTGGTGCCGTGATAGCCATCGTGGCGGCCGATGAAGATGCGTTTTTGCGGCTGCCCCTGCACGGCCCAGAAATGCCGCACCAGGCGCAGGATGGTGTCGTTGGCCTCGGACCCGGAGTTGGCGAAGAACGCATGATTCAAATCGCCCGGCGCCAACGCCGCCAGCTTGGCCGCCAGCTGGATGGTGGGTTCGGTGGTGCACTGGAAGAAGCTGTTGTAGTAGGCCAGCTGCTCCATCTGCCGCGCCGCTGCCTGCGCCAGTTCCTTGCGCCCGTAGCCGACATTGACGCACCACAGTCCGCCGAACGCATCCAGCAACTGGTTGCCGTCGGCATCCCACACGTACACGCCCTCACCGCGCGTCAGGATGCGCGTGCCCTTGTGCGCCAATGCCGCGTTGTCGTTGAACGGATGCAGATGATGGGCGGCGTCGAGCCGCTGCAACGCCTTGAGCACCGAAGGATCCACGACCTGCTCCGCGCGTGAGGGGTTACAAGCATACCCAGGCCCTGTTGCCGGACCGTGGACGGTTTTGCAGAACGCCCGGCCAATCGCTTGCACACCCGGCAGGCAGCTTGGCCGCGAGAACTTCCGTTGCCGCCGAGGTTGCCCTCATCCATCCTTCGGGCAGTTTTCCCGGGAGGAGAAGGAACACAGCACGCGCGTGAGATGCAAGAACGCCTCACACATTCAACAACAAGAACTCCCGTTCCCACGAACTGATGACCCGGAAAAACGTCTCGTACTCTTTCCGCTTCACCGAGATGTATGCGCGCACGAACCGCCGCCCCAACATCTCCTGCAACGCCTCGCAGCCTTCCAGCTCATCCAGCGCCTCGCCCAGCGAGCGCGGCAAATCGTAGCCCTGCTCCTTGCCATTGCTGCTGATCGGCGCGGTCGGTTCGAGCTTTTCGCCGATCCCCAATAACCCGCAGGCCAAGGTCGCTGCCATGGCCAGATATGGGTTGGCGTCGGAGCCGGCAAAGCGGCTTTCCACCCGCATGTTCTGCGGTGCATCGATGGGCACGCGCAGCCCGCAGGTGCGGTTGTCGAAGCCCCACAGCACATTGCTCGGCGACACCTCGCCGAACATCAACCGCCGGTATGAATTGACGTTGGGCGCCAGCAGGCCCATCGCCATCGGAATGTATTTCTGCAAGCCGCCCAGATAATGCGCGAAGGTATCGCTGAAACCGCCCTCGCGCTTGCCGCTGAACACGTTCTTGCCGGTGCCGGCATGCAACAGGCTCTGGTGGATATGCATCGCACTGCCTGGCTCGGTTTCCATTGGTTTGGCCAGGAACGTGGCATACACACCGTGCCGCAGCGCGGCTTCGCGCATGGTGCGCTTGAACAGGAACACCTGGTCCGCGCGCGACATCGGGTCGGCATGGGTGAAGTTGACTTCCAACTGCGCGGCGCCGGATTCGTGGATCAACGTGTCCACGTCCAGCTCCATCGCATCGCAGTAGTCGTACATCAGGTCCAGGATGGGGTCGAACTCGTTGACCGCGTCGATCGAGTACGACTGCCGCGCCGTTTCCGGCCGCCCGGAGCGCCCTGCCGGCGGCAGCAACGGGAAGTCGGGGTCGGTATTTTTCTGCACCAGGAAGAACTCCAGCTCCGGTGCCACCACCGGTTGCAGCTTGGCCTGGGCATAGGCGTCCAGCACGCGGCGCAGCACGTTGCGCGGGGCAAGTTCGTGCGGCTGGCCATCCTTGGTATAGCAGTCGTGGATGACCTGCGCGGTGGGGTCGGCCGCCCACGGCACCATGCGCACGGTGCTGGCATCCGGGCGCAGATGCATGTCCGAATCCGACGGTGAGGTGAGCGCGTAATAATCGTCGGGGAAATCGCCGGTCACGGTGGTGGCGAAGATGCCTTCCGGCAGGCGCGTCCCGTAGTCATGCGAGAACTTGTCGGCGGGAATGATCTTGCCGCGCGCGTTGCCGGTAATGTCCGGCACCAGGCATTCCACCTCGGTGATGCTGCGCTCTTTCAGCCAGCGGCGCAGCGCGCTCTCCGGCTGCTTGGACGGGGTCTTGCGCGAACGCGTGCGGATGGACATGCAACCTCACTTGCCGCGTCGCGCGGCGTATTGGCGACAGGCCTCGCCGAAGGCCTGAAAGATGGCACGGTAGAACGGATGCTGTGTGACACGCCATTCCGGATGCCACTGCACTGCCAGCAGAAACCCCGGGCCGGAGCCGCGGAACGCTTCGATCAACCCGTCCGGCGCGGTGGCTTCGATCAGCAACCCCTCAGCCAGCGTGGCAATGCCCTGCCCGTGCAGGGAATTGACCCAGACCTGGGCGCTATCGCTCATGCCCGCCAGCCAGCCGCCGGGATGCAGGTGCACCACATGCGCCGGGCCATATTGCATGTCTGTCGGTGTGCCGCGGTCTTCCCGGTGGTCGGCCAGGCCGGGAACGTCGTGCACGCGCTGATGCAGGCGCCCGCCCAGTGCCACATTGACCTCCTGCAGCCCGCGGCAGATCGCCAGCACCGGCAGGCCACGCGCAAGCGCCTGCGGGATGAGCGCAAGGCTGGTGGCATCGCGCGCCGGGTCGTGCGGGTTGCCTTCCCAGCTGGGCTCGTCGCTGTAGTGATGCGGCTCCACATTGCTGACCGCCCCGGTCAACAACAACCCATCCAGCCGCTCCAGCCACGCGCCTGCATCCAATGCCGGCTGCAGGCTGGGCAACAGCACCGGCATCGCAGCGGCTGCCTCGACCACCGCGCGGATGTACTTCTCGCCGGCAGCCAGAAACGGATGAGGCCCTTGCAGGATGCGATCGGTCGGCAGGCCGACCAGCGGAACGACTGCCATGCGCGAAATCCGATACGTTCGGTGGAACGTCGATACGCTCGAAGTTACCGCGCCATTGCCGGCATTGCCAAGCGTGCCACTGCGCTTGCGATTACTCACGCGCGCTTTGCTACGCTGCGTGGCGACTTCGCAGGTGTTGCCCATGGCTTCCGAAAACTCCATCGCCTCCCTGCCGGCTGCCGATGCCCACACCCTCTCTCGCATCGCCGGGTGCGAGTCTGTCGATCTGTTATTGCCCGACACCAACGGCGTGCTGCGCGGCAAGCGGGTGACCGCCGAGGCCCTGGGCAAGGTGTATCGCGAGGGCGTGTGCCTGCCGATGTCGCTGATCGCCACCGACATTACCGGCAACACGGTGGAAGAAACCGGGCTTGGCTACGCGATCGGCGACGCCGACCGCATCTGCCGGCCGATCGAAGGCTCGCTACGCCCGGTGCCCTGGGCGCCAAGGCCGATGGCGCAACTGCTGCTGGCGATGCATACCCCCGAAGGCGCGCTGTTCGAAGTCGCCCCGCGTGCGGTGTTGCAGCGCGTGTTGCAGGGGTTTGGCGCACTCGGCCTGACCCCGGTCATCGCAGTGGAGCTGGAGTTTTACCTGTTCGACGCCATCGCCGATGCACAGGGGCGCCCGCAGACCCCGCGCGACCCGATCACCGGCGAACGCAGCGACAGCACGCAGGTGTATTCGCTGCAGGATCTGGACGACCAGCGTGGTTTTACCGATGCGGTCACCGCCGCTTGCAGACAGCAAGGCATTCCGGCCGACACCGCCGTGGCCGAGTACGCTCCCGGCCAGTTCGAAATCAATCTGCACCACCGTGCCGATGCGGTGGCCGCCTGCGACGAGGCAATTCTGCTCAAGCGCACCATCAAAGCCATTGCGCAGCAGCAGGGCAAGCTGGCCAGCTTCATGGCCAAGCCTTTCCCCGGCCAGGCCGGCAGCGGCCTGCATCTGCATGTGAGCCTGCTCGATGCCGCCGGGCACAACGTGCTGGCCAGCGCCGCCGACGCGCCTGCGCAGCCGCTACGCCACGCCATCGCCGGGCTGCAGCGGCATGCGGATGCCTCGCTCCTGATGTTCGCCCCGCATGCCAACAGCTATCGCCGCTTCGTCAGCAACGCGTTCGTGCCACTGGATGCAAGCTGGGGTTTCAACAACCGCACCGTGGCGCTGCGCATCCCGCACAGCGATGCGCACAACACCCGCATCGAACACCGCATTGCCGGTGCCGATGCCAACCCGTATCTGGCCGCTGCAGCCGTGCTGGCCGCGATGCTGGACGGCCTGCGGCAGCCGGCCGAACCCACCGCGGCGGTCACCGGCAATGCGTACGCGCAGTCGGTGTCCACCCCGCGCAGCTGGCAAGGCGCGGTGGATGCGTTCCTCGGCAGCGACTTCATCGCCGAGCAGTTCGGCATGCAGTTCCAGCACGTATTCGGCCAGCAGAAGCAACGCGAGCTGCTCGACTACCAGGCGCAGGTCCCCGACCTGGATTACGCGCGGTACCTGCGCACCGTGTGATGGCTTCCCCCCACGCGCCACCGCCGCACAGCGATTCAGCGGGCAACCGGTATCCGGACAGCTGGTATGCACGCAGCACGCCGGCCCTGCCCCAACAACCGCGCCTGCAAGGCGCCGAGCACGCCGACGTCTGCATTCTCGGCGGTGGCTATACCGGCCTCGCCGCCGCGCTGGCGCTGGCCGAGGCCGGTTACGCCGTCATCGTGCTGGAAGCCCGGCGTGTGGGCTGGGGCGCGTCCGGGCGCAATGGCGGCCAAGCCATCGTTGGCTATGGGTGCGAGCAGGAAACGCTGGAAGCGCTGGTCGGCAACGACGATGCTCGCCTGTTGTTCGATTTCTCGCGCGACGGCATGCGCCTGTTGCGGGAGCGCATCGCGCGCCATGCCATCGCCTGCGACTGGCGCGACGGCCACGCGCATGTGCCGCTGAAGCCGCGTCAGGTGCAGGCGCTGCAACACGGCATCGTGCGCATGGCCGAACGCTACGACTACCCGCTGCAATGGTGGGACCGCGCACGCACCCGCCAGGTGCTGGACAGCCCGCTGTACCTGGGCGCCATGTTCGACCCTGCCAGCGGCCATCTGCAGCCGCTGGCCTATGCACTGGGCCTGGCGCGGGCCGCGCTGGCCGCCGGCGTGCGCATCTACGAGGACTCGGCCGTGACCAGGCAGCGGCCCGGCGCGCGCGTGGTGATGCATACCGCCCACGGCAACGTGACTGCCGCGTTCGGTGTGATCGCCGGCAATGCACTGCTGCGCGGCATCGCCCCGACGCTGGAGCAGCGCATCATGCCGGTCGGCACCTATGTCGGCGCCACGCCGCCGCTGGGCCAGGCGCGTGCACGCGCCCTGATCGCCAACGACATGGCGGTGGCCGATACCAACTGGGCACTGGATTACTATCGGCTCAGTGCCGATCACCGCCTGCTGTTCGGCGGGCGCGCCAGTTACTCCTCGCGTCCGCCTGCGGGCTTGCAGCGCCTGATGACCCAGCGCATGCATACGGTATTCCCGCAGCTGCACGACGTACCGCTGGAAACGCTGTGGGGCGGCTACGTGGACATCTCGCGCAACCGTGCGCCGCACTGGGGCCGGCTGGCGCCCAATCTGTACTTCGCACAGGGCTTTTCCGGACATGGCGTGGCGGCCACCGGCCTGGCCGGCCAGGTCATTGCCGAGGCCATCGCCGGCCAGAGCCGGCGTCTGGACGTGTTCGAACGCATTCCGCACCGCCCGTTCCCCGGCGGGCAGCGGCTACGGACCCCGCTGCTGGTGGCGGCGATGAGCTGGTATCGGCTGCGCGATGCGCTGTGGTGAGCGCCACGCTTTGGAACGTGGTGCTCAAGTTTTGGCGAGCAGGGCCGTTAGCTGACCTGACGGTTCGATCCAGACGGCCAGCCGATGTCCCCAGGTACCCTACATCGCAATAGTGAAAGTGCAGTCCTGCCGCAGCGCGTGCTGTTGGTGGAGAACTCGCGCACGTTCACCAGCATGCTGCGCGAAGCCATCGAGCAACGCGTGGAACTCCCGGTCACGGTCGTCTCGACCCTGGCCGAAGCCGCGCGCGTGCTCGACGAAGAGGACGGCTGGTTCCTGGTCCTCACCGGCCTGGTACTGGTGGACGGCGACCGCGACAAGGTCGTGGAATTCTTTCTCTCGCGCAAACTGCCCACCGTGGTGGTCAGCGGCGTGTACGACGAAGACCTGCGCCAGCGCGTGCTGCAGCAGCAGATCATCGATTACGTGCTGAAAAATGCACCGGGCAGCATCGAATACCTGGCATGGCTGGTGCAGCGCCTGGAGCGCAATCGCCGGATCGCCGCCCTGGTGGTGGACGACTCGCTGTCGGCACGCACCTATGCCGGCGCGCTGCTGTCCATGTACGGCTACCGCGTGGTGCTGGCGGCCGACGGCGCTGCCGGACTGGACGCCATCGAACGCGACCCCGGCATCCGCCTGACCATCGTCGACCAGGAAATGCCTGGGATGGATGGCGTGGAATTCACCCGCCGGCTGCGCGCGATCCGCTCGCGCGACAAGGTGGCGGTGATCGGCATTTCCGGCAATAGCGATTCGTCGTTGATTCCGCGTTTCCTGAAGAACGGCGCCAACGACTTCCTGCGCAAACCCTTCTCGCGCGAAGAATTCTTCTGCCGCGTATCGCAAAACGTGGACCAGTTGGAACTGATCGGCACGCTGCAGGATCTGGCCACCCGCGACTTCCTCACCGGCCTGCCCAACCGGCGCTACTTTCTGGAACAGAGCCAGCGCGTCATTCCCAAGCTGCTGTTGCAGGACCAGACGGTGACCGCGGCGATGGTGGATATCGACCATTTCAAGCACATCAACGACACCTGGGGCCACGAAGCCGGCGACCAGGCGTTGCGTGCGGTGGCCGCTTCGGTGTCCGGGCATGCGCGGCCGCAAGACCTGGTCGCACGCTTCGGCGGCGAAGAGTTCTGCCTGCTGGTGCCCGGGCTGGATGCGGCCAATGCCACCAGCTATTTCGAAACCCTGCGCGAACGCATCAGCGCCTTGCGCGTGCGCGTGGGAGACGAGACGTTGAGCATGACGGTGAGCATCGGCGTATGCATCGCCAGCGAAAGCGACCAATCGCTGCATTACCTGCTGAACGAAGCGGACAAGCACCTGTATCTGGCCAAGGCCGGCGGCCGTAACCAGGTGCGTCTGGCAAGCTGATCCAGCGTCGCCTGCAGGCCCAAGCGACGCGTGCGGATGACGCGCCTGCCGACATGCCTTGATCCAGATCAACGCACTGCCGGCGCGCGCGGCTTACCGTATGCCCATCGCATTGGGCAAGGTACTTCGATGGCACTGCTGGTCTGGCAGGACGACCTCAACACCGGGATCGAGGTCATCGATCATCAACACCGGCGCATTGTGGACATGATCAATCAGCTGCATGTTGCGCAGACCAGTCTGCAGCAACTGGCAGTGGCGGAGGTGATCGACGAACTGATCGATTACACGCTCTCGCACTTCGCCTTCGAAGAAGAACTGATGCAGGAAGCCGGCTATCCCTTCAGCCAGGCGCACCAGCGCGTGCATGCGGTGTTCGGCAAGCGTGTCGGCGAATACCGCCTGCGCTTCCAGGCCGGCGAAGACGTCAGCGACGAACTGCGCAACATGCTCTCACGCTGGCTGTTCAACCATATTCGCGGTGACGATCAGGCCTACGCACCACAGGTGATCGCACACCTGGACCGGTTTTCGCGCACACATCAGCATGGTGGCTGGCTGGGCCGCACGCTCAAGCGGATCTTCGGCTAGCAGCCAGATCAACGCCTCGGCTCTGCAGCAGCGCACCGAAGCGCGCACGCCATCGCGTCATCGTGGGCCGCCGCGTTGCTGCACGATCGCAGACTCCATCAACCGTTGCGATCTGCCGCTCAGCGACGCCAGCGCCGCGCCACGACCAGCGCCATCAGGCTCAGCACGGCCGCCCCGCCCAGGTAATACCCTACCGATTGCACGCCGTAACTGGCCGCCAGTTGCGTGGCCACGTAGGGCGCCGGCGCCGCGCCCAGGATGCTGGCCAGATTGAACGACAGCGATGCGCCGGTGTAGCGCACCTCGGTGGGATACAGCTCGGCCAGCAACGTGCCGCAGGGACCATAGGTCAGGCCCATGAAGAAAAATCCCAGCGACAGGAACGCCAGCACCTGCAACGGGTGACTGGCCTGAAACAGCGGCGCAAACGCCAGGCCGAATGCCACGATGGCGATGCTGGCCAGCATCATCGCCAGCGGCGCGCCGTGCCGGTCGCCAAACTTGGCCGACAGCGGAATGCCGAGCGCAAAAAATACGATGCCGGCCATCTGCAACAACAGGAATTGTTCCTTGTCGTAGCCCAGCGTCTTGGTGCCATAGCCGAGCGCGAACACCGTCATCAGATAAAACAGCACGAAGGTGGCGAACGCGCCCAGCGTGCCGACAATCAGCGCCGGCCAATGCTGCGCGACCACGGTGCCCAGCGGCAGCCGGACACGCGTCTTGCGGTCCAGCGTCTTCTGGAAATCGGGCGTCTCGGTGATGCTCAGGCGCACCCACAGCCCCGTCAGGACCAGCAATGCACTGGCCAGAAACGGCACGCGCCATCCCCACTGCATGAACTGCGCATCGTCCAGCACTGCGCCCATGCCCAGAAAGGTGCCGGTGGACAACAAGAACCCCAGCGGCGCGCCCAGTTGCGGAAACATGCCGTACCACACCCGCTTGCCCGGCGGCGCGTTCTCGGTGGCCAGCAGCACCGCCCCGCCCCACTCGCCGCCCAGGCCCAACCCCTGGCCGAAGCGGCATAACGCCAGCAACGCAGGCGCAAACACGCCGATCTGCGCGTAACTGGGCAGCAGGCCGATGGCCACGGTGGACAAACCCATCGTCAGCAGCGCTGCCACCAGCGTGGCCTTGCGCCCTACCCGGTCGCCGAAGTGACCGAACACCGCCGAGCCCACCGGCCGCGCAACAAACGCGACCGCAAAGGTCGCCAACGACTGCAGCATCGCCGCACTGCCATCGCCGGCGGGAAAGAACAGCGTGGGAAACACCAGCACTGCGGCGGTGGCGTAGATATAGAAATCGAAGAACTCGATGGTGGTGCCGATCAGGCTGGCGAACAGCACGCGCGCAGGTGAATTGGTGGGTGCGGCAAGCGGCGCAGCGGCAGTCATGGTTGATCGGCATCCGGGAAGCAAGACGGCCGATTCTGGCAGATCGCGGCACTGCTTTGCGCAGGCCAGGCGGGAGCAAAAAGTTGCAGGCGTGACCGATGGTGCTGTGGATCGCGCCCGACTCGTCTTGGAGCAGACGCGTTCGCAGAGGAGAGGTGTCCGGCAACGCGTAGCCGGAGATCGTCAACTGCTCAGCCTGCAAGGTGCGAGGTCTTCGCGTTTGCTGCAGGCCCTTGCGCGCCCACCATCGCAGGACACGCCGCAGGTACGCACTTGTAGGCTCCGTGGCGGGCACCCATGCCGCCAAGGGTCCCGCGACGATGGGCCGGCAAGGACCAGTTGAATTGGTCGGTCTGCAGAGCTTCAATCAAGCAGCGGGAAGCTCGCTCAACCGCCCTGCAACGTTTGCGCAGCTGATCGCTGCGCATGCTCGGCCAAACCAACCGGCGTCAGTACTGCAAACTGCCGCTCGCCGCGATCTTCCACGCGCACCCAATCCGGACCCGGCTGGCCGTCCAGGTTCGCCGTCCCCAACCAGGCGAGCGTGCGCAGCAGCACGCTCATGCGCACGCCCAGGTGCTTGCATAGCCGGGCCAGCGACACGCCATCGGGCGCGTCGGCAAGCGCATGCAACAGCTGTGAGGTGAGCTGTGGATCAGCGGACAAGCACTGCTCCGATATCGCGCGGCGCCGCATCGGCGGTTTCGGCGCGGTGCGGCAGCACGATGACCGGAATCGACTTGGAGGTCGGCGTACGCGCCTCGTCGGCGAAACTGGACAACGGCACCAGCGCATTGGTTTCCGGGTAGTACGCGGCCAGGCAGCCACGCGGGATGTTGTAGTCCACCAACAGGAAACGCCGCGCCTCGCGGCGCACGCCGTCCTCGCACAGGCTTTCCAGGTCCACCCAATCGCCCGCCTTCATGTTCAACGCCGCGATATCCGCCCCATTGATGAACAGCACGCGGCGCTCGCCGAACACACCGCGATAGCGGTCGTCCAACCCATAGATGGTGGTGTTGTACTGATCGTGCGAACGCGTGGTGGCCAGCGTAAACACCATCTGCTCGGCGTGGCTGCGGCGCGCGCGGTGGATGGGATTGTCGGTGGGCACCGCATGCGACTTGAACACGGCACGTTGTTCCGGCGTCACCCATTGGCGATCGCGGGCGGTGTTGGACAAACGGAACCCACCCGGCGTACGCACGCGTTCGTTGAACCCGGCAAAGTCCGGAAACACCTGCGCGATGAGATCGCGCACGCGGTCGTAATCGCTCACCAGCCAGCGCCAGCGGATCGCGCTGCGTGCGCCCAGCGTGGCTTCGGCCATGCGCGCCACGATCGCCGGTTCCGACAGCAGGTCCGGCGAGGCCGGCGGATTGATGCCGGCCGACAGGTGCACCATGCTCATCGAATCTTCCACCGTCACGCCTTGTGCGCCGGCATCCTGGATGTCGATCTCGGTGCGCCCAAGACACGGCAGGATCAACGCATCGCGCCCATGCACCAGGTGGCTGCGATTGAGCTTGGTGGTGACATGCACGGTCAATTCGCAGTTGCGCAACGCGCGGTGCGTGGCATCGGTATCCGGCGTGGCGGCAGCAAAATTGCCGCCCATCGCGAAGAACACCTTGCCCCGCCCATCCAGCATCGCCTCGATCGCACCCACGGTATCGAACCCGTCTGCGCGCGGGGGCGCGAAACCGAACACCGATTGCAGCTTGTCCAGGAACGCGGCCGGCGGCTTTTCATAGATCATCATCGTGCGGTCGCCCTGCACGTTGCTGTGCCCGCGCACCGGGCAGACGCCCGCGCCGGGCCGGCCCAGGTTGCCGCGCAGCAGCAGCAGGTTGGTGATCATGTGGATGGTCGCCACCGAATGCTTGTGCTGGGTGATGCCCATGCCCCAGCAGGCAATCACGCGCTCGGCATTGAGATAGATCTCGCCGGCCTTGCGCAGCGCGGTTTCGTCCAGCCCGGATTCTTCGACGATGGTGTCCCAGCGCTCCGCGTGCACGTCGGCAGCAAACGCCTCGAAATTGGCGGTGTGCGCCTGGATGAACTCCAGGTCCAGCAAGCGCGGCGTGCCATCGCGCTGCGCCTGCGCATCGCGCTCCAGCACGTGCTTGATGATGCCCTTCACCGCAGCCAGGTCGCCGCCGATCTTGAGCTGGAAATAATCCGAAGCGATGCGCGTGGAGCCGTTGTGCAACATCTCCAGCTTGTCCTGCGGGTCGGCGAACTTTTCCAGCCCGCGCTCGCGCAGCGGGTTGAACGCCGCAATCGCCGCACCGCGCTTGGAGGCCTGACGCAACTCGCCCAGCATGCGCGGATGATTGGTGCCCGGGTTCTGCCCGAAGATGAAGATGGCGTCGGCCAGCTCGAAATCGTGCAGCGACACCGTGCCCTTGCCCACGCCGATCTGCGACCGCAGCGCGGTGCCGGAGGGCTCATGGCACATGTTGGAGCAATCGGGGAAATTGTTGGTGCCGAACTCGCGCACGAACAACTGATACAGGAACGCTGCCTCGTTGCTGGTGCGCCCGGAGGTGTAGAAGATCGCCTCATCCGGCGTTGCCAGGCCATTGAGATGCCGCGCGATCTGCGCAAAGGCATCGTCCCAGCTCACCGGCACGTAGTGGTCGGTCGCAGCGTCGTAGCGCATCGGGTGGGTCAGGCGACCCTGCCCTTCCAACCAGTAATCGCTGTATTGCGACAGCAGGCTGACGGTGTGCGAAGCGAACAGCTCCGGCCCGGCGCGACGTGCGGTGGACTCGGCCGCCACGGCCTTGGCGCCGTTTTCGCAGAATTCGAACGTGGACGTGTGGTCGCGATCCGGCCAGGCACAACCGGGGCAGTCGAAACCGTCCGGCTGGTTGGCGTGCAGCAGCGTCTTGGCGCCCTGCACGGCGATGTCCTGTTCCATCAGGTGCTTGGCCACCGAGCGCAATGCGCCCCAGCCGCCCGCGGGATTGTCGTATTGCTTGATGGTTTTCTTGCTCATGCGGGCTCTCCCACCGCAACGCCCAGATCCAGGCGCTGCGGATGGCTGTAAACGACACAATCGTGATCGCGGGCAAACCCGATCAGGGTCAGTCCCGCACTCTCGGCCAGGCTGATCGCCAGCGCAGTTGGCGCCGAAATCGCTGCGAGCAGCGGAATTCGGGCCTGCGCGGCTTTCATGGCCATTTCGTAACTGGCGCGGCTGGTGACCACCGCGAACCCGTGCGATGCATCGATGCGCGCGCGCGCCAATGCACCGATCAATTTATCCAACGCGTTATGCCGGCCCACGTCTTCGCGGACCAGCTGCACATTGCCCTGCGCATCGGCCCAAGCAGCCGCGTGCACGGCGCCGGTCTGCGCGGCGATGGGCTGCCGTGCATGCAGCGCATCCAGCGCATGCGCCAAGGCATCCACGTCGATCTGCAGCGACGAGTGCAGCACCGGCGGCACACGCAGCACCGCTTCGATGGACTCGTTGCCGCACACCCCGCACCCGCTGCGCCCGTCCAGATTGCGGCGCCGTTGGTCCAACGCGGCTGCGCGCTCGGGCGGGATTTCTATTTGCAGCGAAGCGCCTTCCAAAAACGTCTCCACCGCGATCACGCGCAAGTCCTGCGCGTGATCGACGATGCCTTCGCTCAACGAGAACCCAAGTGCGAAATCCTCCAGGTCCTCCGGCGTGGCCATCATCACCGCGAACGGCACGCCGTTGTAGATGAAGGCGACCGGCATTTCGGCCGCCACCATGTCCTGCACCGTGGCGCTGCGGCCGCCGCGATGGCGACGGACCGTGCGTACCACACTGCCCGGACGCACGGCGCGGGAAGACGGACTGGTCATCTCACCTCAATGGAACAGCACGAAGGCTTTTTGCAGCGTGACCCAGATACCGAACAGCATCGGGATACCCACCGCCAGCCAGGCAAACGCGACCAGCGCGGGGTTGCCGCCATGACCGATGCGCGCCATTTGTTCCGGTGGAATCGTGCCGTGCCCGGTGCGGTCGACCTTTTCGTGCGCCAGCTGCTTTTCGCGTGCCAGTTCGTCGGGCGTCATGAAGTGACGTGCGGCCACCGGGCGCACCAACAGATTGCAGATCAGGCCGAGCACGAGCATGCCGGCAAGGATGTACATGGTGGTGTTGTAGACCTGTGACGGCGGGCTGCCGTGCGCCAGCTGGTACTCGCGCATGTAACCCACCACCACCGGACCCAGGATGCCGGCGGTTGCCCAGGCAGTCAGCAGCCGGCCGTGGATGGCGCCGACCATCTGGGTACCGAACAGGTCGGCCAGATACGCCGGAATGGTGGCGAAACCGCCGCCGTACATCGACAGGATGATGCAGAAGATGCCCGCAAACAGCGCGATGCCGCCAATACCGCCAGCCGACGGCGCCGCCGCATACAGGCAGATGCCCAGCACGAAGAACAGCGTGTAGGTGTTCTTGCGGCCGAGCTTGTCGGACATGCTGGCCCAGAAGAACCGGCCGCCGATGTTGAACAGGCTGAGCAGACCGGTGAAGCCGGCCGCGATGGCCGCGATGCTGGCCAGCTGGGTGGGATCCAGGCTGGCGAAGCCCACATCCACGCCGATCAGACGGCCGCCGAACACTTCCTGCAACATCGGCGAGGACATGCCGATCACGCCGATGCCGGCCGAGACGTTCAGGCACAGCACGCCCCACAGCAACCAGAACTGCGGGATGCCCCAGACCTTTTTCACGTGCACGTGGTTGGCGGTGATCATGGCGTTGCTGCTGGCCACCGGCGCGGTCCAGCCGGCCGGGGTCCAGCCGCTCGGCGGCACGCGGTAACCGAACGCGCCGGCCATCATGAAGACGAAGTACAGCGCCGCCATCACCAGGAAGGTTTCCATTACGCCCACCGAGGTGGGGGTCGCGAAATGGCGCATCAGCGCATCGGCCAAGGGGCTGCCGATCATCGCGCCGCCGCCAAAGCCCATGATCGCCATGCCCGTCGCCATACCGCGTCGGTCCGGGAACCACTTGATCAGCGTCGACACCGGCGAGATGTAGCCCAACCCCAGGCCGATGCCGCCGATCACGCCCGAGCCCAGCCACAGCATCCAGATCTGATGGAAGTGGATGCCGACTGCCGAGATCACCAGCCCGCCGCACCAGCACAGCGCCGAGACCACGCCGGCCTTGCGCGGGCCGGCCCGTTCCAGCCAGCCGCCCCAGATCGCTGCCGAGCACCCCAGCAGCACGAAGAACAGCGTGTACATCCACTGCAGCTCGCTGATCTTCCAGTCGCAGGTGGTGGCCACCATGCGTGCGAACAGGCCCATATCGGCCGGGCATGCGATCGACTCGGTGATGCCCAGCGCCTTGGACAACGGCAGCCAGAACACGCTGAAGCCGTAGGCCATGCCGATGCACAGGTGGATCGCCAGTGCTGCCGGCGGTACCAACCAACGATTGAACCCCGGCCGCGCAATGATGCGCTCCTTGGACAGTAAACCGGCGTCTGCGCCGCTGGCTGTCGCCACGGTGGACCCTTGCGTCATTCTCATTTCCCCCAAAAAACCAACGATGAACTGCGAAAACACGGCTGACAGGACTACCACCAACGCCTGGCGGGCGATGGCGACGTCCTGTCGGCCGTTCCGAATACGATTGATAGCTGCAATCAAATAACGCGTTGCGATATGGGCAGCGACACCGACCAGGCCCAACTGGCGGTCGTCTGGCGCATCATCGGCGATCCCTGCCTGTTTGCAATGCTTGCCAGCGCCCTGCAGTGTTGCAAAGCGCCGCCCATACCCATGTCACGTAAGCGTGCCTTGGTGTTAGCGGCCGCAGCTGCGACTAATTGACTAGTCTGTCTGCACTTCGCCAACCGCGTCGCGAAACCCGTCCCCGCGCCGGCTGCACGCGCAGCGCTGTGGCGGGTGCCGGCATCATCCGGTCCTGGTGTCGCTCGACCGGAATACGCACGATGCGCCTGCTACTCCTGTGCGCCTGCCGGCCTGTCAGGTGACGGCCGAGGCGCCAGCTGCGTACAGTCGGGCGATCCTGCACGATGGAGCCTGCCATGCCCCTCCACCTTCCCAGCGATGCCGCCGATGCGCTGCAGGCACCGACGCAGCTGGATGCCTTCTGGATGCCGTTCACCGCCAATCGCCAGTTCAAGTCACGGCCTCGCCTGCTGGCCTCGGCGCAGGGCATGCATTACCGCGATGTCCACGGCCGCCAGATTCTGGACGGCACGGCAGGCCTGTGGTGCTGCAATGCAGGACATGGCCGCGAGCGCATCGTGGCCGCCATTCGCGAACAGGCCGGCACGCTGGATTTCGCGCCGACCTTCCAGATGGGCTCTCCGCTGCCCTTCGTACTGGCGCAGCGGCTGGCCGCAATCGCCCCGCCCGGCTTGGGCCATGTGTTCTTCACCAACTCCGGCTCGGAGGCGGTGGATAGCGCGATGAAGATCGTGCTGGCCTACCACCGGCTGCGCGGCGAAGGCCAGCGCACCCGTTTTATCGGCCGCGAAAAGGCTTACCACGGGGTCGGCTTCGGCGGCATGTCGATCGGCGGGCTGCCCAACAACCGCAAGTGGTTCGGTCCGCTGCTGGCCGGTACCGATCATCTGCGGCACACGCTGGATCTGCAGCGCAACGCCTATGCGCGTGGATTGCCCGCACACGGCGCGGAGCTGGCCGACGATCTGGAACGGCTGATCACCTTGCACGATGCATCCACCATCGCCGCAGTGTTCGTCGAACCGGTGTCCTGTTCGGCCGGCGTGATCCTGCCGCCGGAAGGTTACCTGCAGCGGTTGCGCGCCATTTGCGACCGCCACGGCATCGTGCTGGTGTTCGACGAGGTGATCACCGGTTTCGGCCGCGTGGGCGACGCATTCGCCGCGCAGCGCTTCGGCGTCACCCCGGACATCATCACCGCCGCCAAGGGCCTGACCAGCGGCACCGTGCCGATGGGCGCGGTGCTGGTGGCCGATGCGATCTTTGATGCCTTCATGCACGGGCCGCAAAACGCGATCGAGCTCTTTCACGGCTATACCTATTCCGGCCACCCGCTGGCCTGTGCAGCGGCGATTGCCACGCTGGACACCTATGCCGAGGAAGAGCTGTTCACCCGCGCGATCACGCTTGGCCTGCAGTGGGAAGACGCACTGCACGGCCTGCGCGGCTCGCCGCATGTGATCGACATCCGCAACATCGGCCTGATCGGCGCGATCGAGTTGGCACCACGCGACGGCGCCCCGGGCGCGCGCGGTTACGAGGTCTTCGAGCGCTGTTTCCACGAGGGCGGCCTGCTGGTGCGCGTCACCGGCGATGTCATCGCACTGTCACCGCCGCTGATCGTCACCCCGGAGCAGATCGGGCAGATGGTGGAGACGCTGGGCAAGATGCTGCGCCAGGTGGACTAGGCTCGGCTGGCCATAGGCAACGACCGCAACGCCGGCGACGGGCCCCGCGTGTCACGCATGCAGGCAGCCGTCAAGCGCGCAAAGCCGGGGCCGGCTCACTACAATGCCCGCCCCGCATCCCAGCAGTTGCCGTATGAACATCGTTGTCAAAGAAGAACTCAAGGCCTATATCGACCCGCTGACGCCCGACGAGCACGAGGCGCTGGAACGCAGCCTGCTGGCCGAAGGCTGCCGCGATGCCTTGGTGCTGTGGGGCGATGTGCTGGTGGATGGCCACAACCGCTACGGTATCTGCCAGAAACACGGGCTGCCGTTCCAGACGGTGCAGAACCCGCGCTTCCAGTCCATGCAGGACGTGCACCTGTGGATGATCGAACAGCACCTGGGCCGGCGCAGCGTGTCCGACTTCCAGCGTGGCGTACTGGCGTTGCGCAAGCGCGAGATCCTGGCCGCACGCCAACGCAGCCAGCGCGACGCCGACGCCGCTGCCGAAGGGCCGGCGGTGGCCGGCGACCAGCCGGACACTAGTCTGGAGCAGAGCGGCACGCACACCGCCGACGACACCGACAGCCCGCCGTGGGACGAAACCTCTACCCCGGTCAGCCGTGCCGAGCTGGCCCGCGAAGCGCGCCTGAGCAGCAACCAGGTGGTGATGATCGAACGCATCCACAAGCAGGCCGCGCCGGAAGTGGTGCAGGCGGTCAAGGCGGGCGAGATTTCGATCAGCGCCGCCGCTGCGGTGGCCACGCTGTCGGAGGACGAACAACGCGCCGCCGCGCAGGCCGGCAAGGCCGAACTCAAACAGGCCGCCAAGCGTGTACGCGATGCCAAGCGCAAACCCAAGGCCGACGAGGCCGAAGGTGGCGAAGCCGAACGCCGCGACATCAAGGCCCTGCAGCGCCGCGTCACCGAGCTGGAAAACGAGAATGCCGCGCTGCAATCGAAGGTGACCGCACTGCAGGCGCAGCTGGAACGCCTGCGCGGCTGAGTGCACCCGACAGTCGACAGCAGCACGTAGGAGCGCACCTGTGCGCGACAGGCATTCCCGATAAAGCCCGTCGCGCCCAGGTGCGCTCCCGCGACAGCAACAGCCGCTGGGTCGCCCCAACCCAGGCGCAGCTGGAGCACAAGGCACGCAAGACGCGGCCACAACCTGCACACGCGATGGCGCCACCTGCCGTGGACATGCCCTGGTCAAACGACTGGGTACACTTCACCGATGGAACCCAGTCTCAGCACTCCCCGTCCGATCGATCCTCGTCGTGCCCAGTTGCAGCGCATGAAGCTGCTGGCGGTGGCCTTGTTGCTGGCAATGTTCGCCGGCTTCGTCATCAGCCACCTGATGGGCGAACACGGCATCTGGGCCTGGGTGTCGGCCTTCTGCGAAGCGGCCACGGTGGGCGCATTGGCCGACTGGTTCGCGGTGGTGGCGCTGTTCCGCCACCCGATGGGCCTGCCGATCCCGCACACCGCCATCCTGCCGCGCGGCAAGGAACGGCTGGCCGACGGGTTGGCAGTGTTCGTGCGCGACCAGTTCCTCGCCCCGGATGCGTTGATGGAAAAGCTGCGGGTATTCGATCCCGCCAGCCGGCTGGGCGATTGGCTGGCCAAACCAGAGCAGGCACGCATGCTGGCGCAGATGACGCGCGGCTGGATGCTGCAGGCGCTGGAACTGCTCGACGAGGCAGCCGTCCGCCGCGCGATTCAAGGCTTCGTGGTCGACCGCCTGCGCAAATGGAACGCCGCCGCCACCATCGGCGATGTGATGGCCCTGCTCACCACCGACGGCCGCCACCAGAAGCTGCTGGATGAAGTGCTGCTGCGGCTGGGCGAATGGCTGGACCAGGAGCAGGTCAAGACGCGCGCGTCTGCATTGATCGTGCGTTACGCGCGCCGCGAATGGCCCAAGCTGGTCGGCACCGTGAATTGGGTCAAGCCGATCGAAGAGATCGGCGACAGCCTGGCCGACCGCATGGCGCGTGCGGCGATCGAAGAACTGCAGGACATCCTCAAAACGCCCGAGCATCCAATCAGGCTCGACTACGAAGCGTGGCTGCAGGGCTACATCACGCGCTTGCGCGACGAGCCGGAGATGGCCGTGCGCGTGGAAGAACTCAAGCAACGCGCCATCGAACACCCGGCACTGCAGGACTACGTGCAAGGGTTATGGGGAGAAATTCGCGACGCACTGCGCAATGACCTGGCGCGCGAACAATCGTCGATGGCCGCGCATGTGGAGCGTTCCATGCAATCGCTCGGCCGGGCCTTGTCGCAGGATCCCTCGCTGCGTGAAGCGCTCAATCAACATATGTTGCAGGCCGCCGACAAACTCACCGCGCGCTTGCGCACATCGGTCACCGACCATATTGCGTCGACGATGAAAAGTTGGGACGAACGTCACCTCGTCGAACAATTGGAATTGGGGGTGGGACGCGATCTGCAATACATTCGGTTCAATGGAACGTTGGTCGGTGGACTGATCGGACTGATTCTTCACGCGTTGTCGATCTGGCTGTCGTTTTGATGCGGGAACGTCGATCGCCCATCCGAAAATGACGTGCAGGCTTGGGGGACTGCACACAGCCGCCGGATATCGGGCGGCACCACGAGGTCGACGCAGGTCGGCCAGCACTCTGGGCACGTAACAGGCAAGGCGAAGGAACGAACATGCCGAAGGGCCGCTGGGATTTGCGCAGGACATACGGGCGTCGCGCATTCTTTGGTGCACTGCTGATTCTGAGCGCCGGCCTGGTTGCCGCCATCGTCACCGGCGTGTGGCTGCAACGGCAGAACGAGCTCGAGCGCCAGCAACGCTTCGACTACGTAGTGCGTACGCTGGCGCGCAACATCAGCGAGCGCATGTCCACCTTCGAGCATGGCTTGCGCGGCGCACGCGGTGCGGTGATCGGCGCGGGCAGCGACATCATCAGTCGAGAACGCTTCACCTTGTATAGCCGCTCGCGGGATTATCCGCGCGAGTTTCCCGGGGTGCTGGGTTACGGCTACATCCATCGGGTCGCCCCGGCCGACGAAGCCGCGTTTCTGCAGGCCGCGCGTGCCGACGGCGCGCCGGACATCCATCGCCGGCCGTTGGCGCCATGGGATGGCGAGCGTTACATGGTGCTGTATTTCGAGCCGGAATCCTCGGGCAACCGCCCGCTCGGCATCGATATCGCCTCCGAGCCGCGCCGGCGTGCTGCCGCCCTGCAGGCCGCACGCAGCGGCGAGCCGGTCATGACCTCGCCGATCTCGCTCTCCGGTTACCGCGTTCCCAGCGAAAGCGGCTTTTTGGTGCTGCTCGCGGTCTATCGGGAAGGCATGCCGTTGCAGACCCCGCAACAGCGCATGCTCGCCACCAGCGGCTGGGTGTATGCGCCTTTCAGCGTCGAGCAGATGGTGCGAAGCGCATTGGGTGAGCGCGACGACGTGGCGCTGGACCTGTCCGACCGCAATGAGCCCACCCACAATTTCTATCGCAGCGGCACGCCAGCCAGCGACAGCGCGCTGCGTCCGCCGGTGGTGCGGCTGTTGCCGATCTACGGCCGCACCTGGGTCATCACCGCCCACCCCACCGCCGGCTTCGTCGCATCGCTCAACCAGAGTTCGCCCTGGTTGATCGGCGGGCTGGTGATGGCCGCCGCGGTCCTGTTTGCCGCCCTGCTGGTGCTGTATTTCAGCAATGGGCTGCGCCGCGAGGAAGTGCTGCGCAAGCAGATGGAACTGGCCGCGCTGGTCAGCCATTCCAGCGAAGCCATCGTTGCCGAAACCCCGGATGGCCGTATCACGCACTGGAATCCGGCCGCCGAGGCGATGTTCGGTTACACGGCCGACGAGGCGATCGATCAGGACCTGACCATGCTGCTGTCGCCGCAGCCGTATGCGATGCCTGAGGTCGACCATGCCGACGCGGCACTGGCGGGCAACGCATCGGCGGCGCAGACCATGCGCCATCGCGACGGGCATCAGGTGCATGTGCTGGCCAGCAAGGCGCCGATCATCGAAAGCGAAGGCACGCTCAGCGGCCATTCGCATTTCTTCCGCGACATCTCCGACCGCGTGCGCTCGCATCAACGCATCATCGACCTCAATGCCTCGCTCGAACACCAGGTCGCCGAACGCACCAGCGAGCTGGTGAAGTTCTCGGTGCTGCAACGCGCGATCCTGGCACACGCCGGCTACGCCATCATCGCCATCGATTCCAGCGGCTTCGTCACCCTGTTCAATCCGGCCGCCGAAAAACTGTTGGGCTACAGCGCGACAGAAGTGATCGGACGACGCAAGGCCAGCCAGTTCGTCGAGCCCGAGGAACTGCAGGAGCGCGCGCACATGCTGGCCGAACAGACCGGTACGCCGGTGGCGCATACGCTGGAGGCGATCGCCGCGCTCACCAGCCTGGGTCGCAGCGACACCAGCGAGTGGACCTACGTGAGCCATGACGGGCGTCGCCTGCCGGTGCTGCTGACCTTGAGCACCCTGCGCGACGACCACGACCAGGTGATCGGCTATCTCGGCGTGGCGGTGGATCTCACCGAGCAGAAGCTGCACGAAAAACAGCTGCGCCTGGCGATGGATGCGGCCAAGAGCGCCAATCAGTCCAAATCCGATTTTCTGGCCAACATGAGCCACGAAATCCGCACGCCGATGAACGCCATCCTGGGCATGCTGTACCTGCTTCAGCGCAGCGAACTGCCCGGCGCCGCGCAGGACATGGTCGCCAAGATCGATCGTTCCGCGCGCACGTTGCTGGAGATCATCAACGACATCCTGGACTTTTCCAAGATCGAGGCCGGGCGTATCGATCTGGAATGCGCGCCGTTCGATCTGAACCAGCTGTTCGATAACATCGCCGACCTGATGCGCTCCTCGCTCAGCGCCAAACCGGTGGAAATGATCGTCGAACCCCTGCCACGCGACAGCCGTTGGCTGCTGGGCGATGCGCTGCGCATCAACCAGGTGTTGGTCAACCTGGTCGGCAATGCGATCAAGTTCACCGAACAGGGCGAAGTGGTGCTGTCGGTACGCCGCTTCCCCAGCGGCGACCCCAACAAGTTCAAGCTGCTGTTTTCGGTCCGCGACACGGGCATCGGTATTTCCAAGGAAAAGCAGAGCGTGATCTTCTCGCCGTTCCTGCAGGCCGACACGTCCACCAGTCGGCGTTACGGCGGCAGCGGCCTGGGTTTGACCATTAGCCGGCGCCTGGTCGAATTGATGGGCGGCGAACTGGAAGTGGAAAGCGTACCCGGCCGCGGCAGCGAATTCTATTTTGTGGTGACGCTGGAAAAATCCGCGCCACCGCAGGCACAGCGCGAATTGCCGGCCTTGCCGCCGGAAGCGATGCCGCGCGTGCTGATCGCCGACGACCACGATGCAGCGCTCAACAACCTGGTGCGCATCGCCACCGAACTTGGCTGGCGCGTGGATGCGGTGGCCAGCGGACAGGCCGCACTGCAGGCCATCGAACACGCTGCAGAGCCCTACGATATTTTCCTGCTCGACTGGCGCATGCCCGATATCGACGGGGTGGCCATCGCGCGCGAGATTCGTGCACGCGCCACGCCCGGCCCGCATCCGGTCATCGTGATGGTCACCGCCTACGAGCGCCGCCTGCTGGAGCAGCATCCCGAGCAGCAGGATCTGGATGCGGTGATGACCAAGCCGGTGACCGGCGCGGCCCTGCACCGGCTGGTCGAACAACTGCTCGAGCAACGCCCGGGTACCCGCCCTGCCACGCCGACATTCGTTGCGCGACGCCTGGAGGGCGCCCACCTGCTGCTGGTCGACGACAGCGACATCAATTGCGAAGTCGCCCAGCGCATTCTGGAGGGCGAAGGCGCCATGGTCACCGTCGCCCACGATGGCGAACAGGCGGTGAGTACGCTCAAACGCGCGCCCAACCTGTTCCACCTGGTGCTGATGGATGTGCAGATGCCGGTGGTGGACGGTTACGAGGCCACGCGCCGGTTACGCCAGATCCCGGCCCTGGCCAGCCTGCCGGTGATCGCGCTGACCGCCGGCGCGTTCCGCCCGCAGCAGGAAAAAGCGCTGGAAGCAGGCATGAACGGCTTTATCGCCAAGCCATTCAACGTCGAAGAACTGGTCACTGCCATTCGTCATTTCTTGCAGCCGGGCACACGGCGTATTCCATCTCTTCCGCACGAGGCGCAGGCGCACGCCGGTCCCGAATGGGAATACAGCGACCCGGAACTGCTGGACGCCGCACGCGCGCGCAGCCTGTGGCGCGAGCGCGAACCCTATGCGCGCTATCTGATCAAGCTGCTGCGCGACAACCCGGACCCGGCTGAGGTAGCCGCCGAGCATCTGCGTCGCAACGAACTGCCGGCCATCGGCGCGATGGCGCACAAGCTGCGCGGCGCGGCCGGCTCGCTCGCGCTGCCGGCCCTGGCCGGTGCAGCCGGCGACCTGGAGACGCGTATCGAGGAAGGACACGACATCACCGCATCGCTGATTGCGTTGAAGGACGTCATGCAGCGCACCGCCGACGCGATCCGGGCATTCTTGCAGCATGGCGACAGCGACGTTGCCGCCGACGAGGAGGGCGTTGCGTTGGATGCAGACAGCGTGCAGATCCTGACATCGGCCTTTGCCAGCGACGATGCCGACCAGATCGACCATGCGCTGTTGATCTGTGCGCCACGCTTGCCGCGCGCACTGCAGGAAGCCCTGCAACGCGCGGTCGAAGATTTCGACTTCCGCCGCGCCGAAGCCACGTTGCGCGAGTGGCAGGCCACCCACCCGCACTGATCGCTCCCCGAGCGTCTGGCAAGGATCACCATGCCGTCCCGCCCCCTGCTCTGTGTCGACGACGAGTCCAGCAACCTGGCCACCCTGCGCCAGCTGCTGCGCGATGACTTCGCGCTGGTATTCGCCAAATCCGGCGGCGAAGCCCTGGATGCGGTCAGCCGCCACGCCCCAAAGCTGATCCTGCTGGATGTCGAATTGCCCGACATGGACGGCTATGCGGTGGCGCGCGCGCTCAAGCAGCAGCCGTCCAGCAACGCCATCCCCATCCTGTTCGTGACCTCGCGCAACAGCGAACACGACGAACGCCTCGGGCTGGAAGCGGGCGCGGCCGATTACGTCAGCAAGCCCTACTCGCCTGCGCTGCTCAAGGCACGCATCGGTACCCAGTTGAAGCTGGCCGAAAACGCACGCCTTGCCCAGCAATACCGCGAGGCGATCCATCTGCTCGGCACCGCCGGCCAGGGCCAGGACGCCGACACCGGCGCGCATATCTGGCGCATGGCGGTGTATGCGCGTGTCCTGGCCGAGGCGGTGGGCTGGTCGCCGCAGCAGGCGCAGACCCTGCAGGACGCCGCCCCGTTGCACGACGCCGGCAAGATCGCAGTGCCAGGCAGCATCCTGCAAAAGCCCGATTCGCTGGACGAACACGAACGCTCGGTGGTGCGCCAGCACCCGCAAGCCGGCCATGACCTGTTGCGCCACGGCCGCGGTCCGGTGTTTCAGTTGGCAGCGGAAATCGCGCTGCATCATCACGAATGCTGGGACGGCAGCGGGTATCCGCAAGGCTTGTCGGGCGAGGCGATTCCCGAATCGGCACGCATCGTGGCGGTGGCCGACGTCTTCGATGCGCTCTGCGGACGACGCGCCTACAAGGCGCCCTGGACGGTGGAAGACGCCCTGCGCAAGCTCGACAGCATGGCAGGCAAGCAACTGGAACCGCGCCTGGTGCAGCATTTCCACGACGCGTTGCCGCAGATTCTGCAGATCAAGGACGCTTGGGACAGCCCTGCGGCCTAGCGCTGATTCGGGCAGGTCAGGCAACCGCCCATTCGCGATGTCAGGTGGGCTGTCTTTCGCCTTACCCTCACCCCAACCCCTCTCCCGCAGGAGAGGGGCGTTCCCCAGCCGCGATCACTGTCCGCGTGCCGCATCTTGATTCTTCTCCCTCTGGGAGAAGGTGGCGCGTCGCGCCGGATGGGGGTGCGGGCAGCTCGGGGACAACCACCCCACGATGTATCACTTCGCGCATCCCACATCGCCATCGCGCGCTCACGTCAGCGCCAGCCGCGTTAGCCGCCACGTTTTGCATCACGCCAACACCCGCCACCAAGACGCCGCGTCTGCATCCACAAGCACGCACTGTTACCCACGTGCGCTTGAACCCCGCCCCACACCAGCAGACAATACCTATGTTGCGCCGCACAACACCGTGCGACGCGGGCCGCTCCTGCTGTCGTCTGCCGCGCAGGCGGCGCGGCCCCGCAACCGAGAGTCCGATGTCCTCCAGCGTGTCCGAGGCAGGCGCTACGCCGCCGCGTTATCCCGATTACCGCATCATCTCGCTGATCCTGGCGTGCGCCATCTTCATGGAGCAGATGGATGCCACTGTGTTGGCCACCGCGCTGCCGACCCTGGCGCGCGATTTCGGCGTAGCGGCACCAGCCATGAGCATCGCGATGACCAGCTACCTGCTGGCGCTGGCGGTGCTGATCCCGGCAAGTGGCGCCATCGCCGACCGCTTCGGCCTGCGCCGCGTGTTCGGCGCCTCCATCTGGGTATTCGTCGGTGGCTCGATCCTGTGTTCGCTGGCCGACAGCTTGCCCACCATGGTCGCCGCACGTGTGTTGCAAGGTGCGGGCGGCGCCATGATGGCCCCGCTGGGCCGGCTGATCCTGCTGCGCACGGTGGAACGACGCCACCTGGTGTCGGCCATGGCCTGGACACTGGTGCCGGCCTTCATCGGCCCGATGCTCGGCCCCCCGCTGGGCGGTTTTTTCGTCTCGTACCTGGACTGGCGCTGGATCTTCTACATCAACGTGCCGATCGGTATTGCCGGTTTCCTGCTGGTGCGGCGTTTCATTCCGGAGATTCCCACCGAATCGACGCCGGCGCGTTTCGATCTGCGCGGCTTCGTGCTGTGCGGTACCGCACTGGGCTGCCTGCTGTTCGGCCTGGAAATGGTCAGCCAGCAAAACGGCATCGGCGAAGCCAGCTGGCTGCTGGCGATCGGCGGCAGCGCTGGGTTGGGCTATCTCTGGCACGCACGTCACCACCCCGCTCCGCTGCTGGACCTGAGCTTGTTGCGCATTGCCTCGTTCCGGTTGTCGGTGATCGGCGGTGCATTGATGCGCATCACCCAGGGCGCGCAGCCGTTTCTGTTGCCCTTGCTGTTCCAGATCGGCTTCGGCATGAGCGCCGCGCACAGCGGCCGGTTGATCCTGGCCACCGCGCTCGGCGCACTGCTGATGCGCAGCATCACCCCGCAATTGCTGCGTCGTTTCGGCTATCGCAACAGCCTGATCGGCAACGGCGTACTCGCCAGCCTGGGCTATATGGTGTGCGCGTTCTTCCGCCCCGATTGGCCGCCGGCATTGATGTTCGGCCTGCTGCTGTGCTGCGGCGCCTTCATGTCGTTTCAATTTGCCGCCTACAACACCATCGCCTACGAGAACGTACCGGCCGCGCGCATGAGCCGCGCCAGCAGCCTGTATACGACCTTGCAGCAACTCATGCTCTCGGTCGGCGTGTGTGCCGGCGCGATGATCCTCAACCTGGCGATGCTGGCCGGCGGCCACGCAACGCCGCATCAGAGCGATTTCTCGCTGGCCTTTTGCATCGTCAGCCTGATTTCGCTCAGCGCCACCTGGTGGCACGTACGCTTCGACAAGCATGCCGGGCAGGAAATGAGCGGGCATCGGGCGTAAGCCGGGCCCGCCTGCAGGGCGGCCTGTGTTGGCCCTGTACTTGAGCCGCACAACATAGCGCCTGGACATCCAGCGGGCGCCGCACTCAGGACACGTGGGCGTACGCCGTGCACCATGCCCTGCACGCAAGAGGCCGCCCGGAGGCGGCCTCTGCATCGACTCAATCACGGCGCTGTCGCGACCACCACGATAGCGAAGCGTTCGCTCCGCCACCGCGGCACTAGGCCACTTACACCCCGTGCGCAGCCAGTTGGCCCAACCGCTGCACTGCCACCGACACGGTCGGGTAGTCCAGGGTCTTCTGCTCGGCGACGTCGGCGAGCATGGCCAGGGTGAAGCGCAGGCTGGAATCGTCGCGCGCCATCCAGTTGGCGACCTTGTCCTCGGCACTGCTGCCGGACATGGTCAGCACCTGGCCCACCAGCGCACGCTGATGCGCGGCCAGCTCGTCGCGCAACACGCCACGTGCCACGGCATGCCAGCGGCCGTTGACCTCCAGTGCGTCGATCTGTTCGAACAGCCACGGCAGCCGCAGCGCTTCGCCCAGGCGGAAGTGCACCTTGGAAACGTCCACCGGCTTGAGCTTGCGGGTGCGTGCGGTTTCGATGATGTCGAAGGCCGGTTCCAGATACCGCAGCTCGGACAACTGCTGCGCCAGTGCCGGGGTCAGGCCCTTGTCCTGCCACTCCTGCACGCTGGCTTCGTACTGCGGGCGCTGCGCGTCCGACAGCACGCCCGACGCCACGCGAATGTCGTTGAACGGGCCGTGGTAACGCTCCACCGCCGCGGTGATGCCGGGCATCTGGCCGGGGCGCAGCAGCAACCAGCGCACGAACGAGCGTTGCAGGCGCCAGATCACTTCCAGCGCGTCGATCTGCACCGACTCGGGCACCTTGCCGTCCAGCGCATCGATCTGCGTCCACAGCGCGCGCGCATCCAGCGTTTCGCGGCTGATGGTATAGGCCTTGGCAACCTCGCCGATGCTACGGCCGGTGTCTTCCTGCATGCGCATCAGGAAGGTGGCGCCCATGCGATTGATGGTGGTGTTGGTGACCGCGGTGGCGATGATCTCGCGCTTGAGGCGGTGACGCTCCATCGCATCGGCGTACTTCTTCTGCAGCGGCTGCGGGAAGTAGCGCTGCAATTCCTTGGACAGGTACGGGTCTTCGGGAATGTCCGATTCCAGCAGCTGCTGGAACGCCACCAGCTTGGAGTACGACAACAACACCGACAGCTCCGGCCGGGTCAGGCCCTGACCACGCGCCTTGCGTGCCGACAGCTCGGCATCGGAGGGCAGGAACTCGATCTGCCGGTCCAGCAGGCCCTGCAGTTCCAGCGTGCGGATGAAATGCTGCTTGGAGCCGAGCCGCTTGACGCTCATGCGCTCCATCAGGCTGATGGCCTGGTTCTGCCGGTAGTTGTCCCACAGCACCAGATCGGCCACTTCATCGGTCATCGACGCCAGCAGCTTGTTGCGCGCGTCATAGGTGAGCTTCTTGGCCTGCACCATGTCGTTGAGCAGGATCTTGATGTTGACCTCGTGATCGGAGGTGTCCACGCCGGCCGAGTTGTCGATGAAGTCGGTGTTGAGCAGCACGCCGGTCTGCGCCGCTTCGATACGCCCCAGCTGGGTCAGGCCCAGGTTGCCGCCCTCGCCCACCACCTTGCAGCGCAACTCGCCACCGTTGACGCGCAGGCCGTTGTTGGCGCGGTCGCCCACATCGGCGTGCGATTCGCTGGCCGCCTTGACGTAGGTGCCGATACCGCCGTTCCAGAACAGGTCCACCGGCGCCTTGAGGATGGCGTTCATCAGCTCGTTGGGCGAGAGCTGCTTGACGTTGGCGTCCAGGCCCAGCGCTTCGCGCACCGGTGCACTGATGTCGATGGATTTGAGCGTGCGCGGATAGATGCCGCCACCGGCGCTGATCAGCTTGGCGTCGTAATCGGCCCAGCTGGAACGCGGCAACTTGAACAGGCGATCGCGCTCGGCGAAGGACACCGCTGCATCCGGGTTCGGGTCCAGGAAGATGTGGCGGTGATCGAACGCGGCCAGCAGGCGGATATGTCTTGAAAGCAGCATGCCGTTGCCGAACACGTCGCCGGACATGTCGCCGATACCGACCACGCTGAAGTCCTGGCTCTGGCAATCGCGGCCCATGGCGCGGAAGTGGCGCTTGACCGATTCCCACGCGCCGCGTGCGGTGATGCCCATGCCCTTGTGGTCGTAGCCGACCGAGCCACCGGAGGCGAACGCGTCGCCCAGCCAGAAGCCGTGGTCTAGCGCCAGACCATTGGCGATGTCGGAGAACGTGGCGGTGCCCTTGTCGGCCGCGACCACCAGGTACGGGTCGTCCTGATCGTGACGCACCACCTGCGGCGGCGGCACGATCTTGCCGCCGACGATGTTGTCGGTGATGTCGAGCAGGCCCTGGATGAACAGCTTGTAGCAGGCGATGCCTTCTGCCTGGATGGCATCGCGATCACCGCCGACCGGCGAACGCTTGACGTAGAAACCGCCCTTGGCGCCGACCGGCACGATGACAGTGTTCTTGACCATCTGCGCCTTGACCAGGCCCAGCACTTCGGTGCGGAAATCCTCGCGGCGGTCCGACCAGCGCAGGCCGCCACGCGCCACTGCGCCGAAGCGCAGATGCACGCCTTCCACGCGCGGGCCGTAGACGAAAATTTCGCGATACGGACGCGGCTTGGGCAGGTCCGGCACGCGCGCCGAATCCAGCTTGAAGCTGATGCAGTGGGGGTGCTTGCCGTTCTTGTCGGTCTGGTAGTAATTGGTGCGCAAGGTCGCATCGATCACATCGATGAAGCTGCGAAGGATGCGGTCCTCGTCCAGGCTGGAGACGCGGTCCATCAGCTTGAGCAAGGTGGCGCGGGTAGCGTCCTGCTGCGCGTTGCGATCGCCGCCACGTGCTTCCAGCACGGCGTCCAGCGCCTTGAGCGTGGCCTCGTCGCCGCCTGCCAACGCAGACAGTTCTTCGCGCAGGCGCTCCTGGCCGGCGAAGATCTGCGCCTTGGTCTCGCTGCCGGTGGACGGGTCGAAGCGTGCTTCGAACAATTCCACCAGCAGGCGCGCCAGCAACGGATAACGGGTGAAGGTGGCTTCGACGTAGGCCTGCGAGAACGGCACCGCCGTCTGCAGCAGGTACTTGCAGTAGCCGCGCAGCAATGCCACCTGGCGCCAATGCAGGCCGGCCGCCAGGATCAGGCGATTGAAGCCGTCGTTTTCGGCATCGCCGTTCCAGATGCGCTCGAACGCTTCGCCAAAGCTGGCATCGGCGTGTGCGGCATTGATCTTGCCGGACGTCGATTCGACCTCGAAATCCTGGATGTAGACCGGGGTGTCGCCGACCTGCAGCCGATACGGCCGCTCGGAAATCACCCGCAGGCCCATGTTTTCCATCATCGGCATCGCATCGGACAGCGGAATGTCGTCGAGCTGGCGGTACAGCTTCAGGCGCAGGCCTTCGCCCGCGTCCAGACGCATGCCGTCGTCGCGACGGATTTCCTGCAGGCTCAGATGCAGGTCGTCCGGGCCATCCAGCGAGGCGAGATGCTCGACGTCGGACACCGCCGATTCGATCGAGGAATCTTCGATATAGCCGGCCGGCAGTGCGCGACCGAAGTTGGCCGCCATGCGCAGGCCGTTGGCCTCGCCATGCCGCGCAACCAATGCCTCACGCAGGGCATCGCGCCAGTTGCGCAGCAGGTGCGCCAGCCGCGATTCGAGTTCGGTGGTGTTGAACTCCAGCGCCTCGCCGCTCTTGGGGCGCACGATCAGGTGCAGCTGCGCCAGCGGCGATTCGCCCAGTACCACGCTGGAGTCGATGTATTCGCCGTGCAGCGCATCCTTCAACAAGGCTTCGATGCGCAGGCGCACATCGGTGTTGAAGCGTTCGCGCGGGATGTACACCAGCGCCGAGATGAAACGCCCGTACTTGTCGCGGCGCAGGAACAGGCGGCTACGCACGCGCTCCTGCAGCCCGAGAATGCCCATCGCGGTGCGGTACAGCTCTTCTTCGTTGGACTGGAACAGCTCCTCGCGCGGCAGCGTTTCCAGGATGTGGCGCAAGGCCTTGCCGCTATGGCTGCTCGGGGTCAGCCCCGATTTGCTCATCACGTATTCGTGGCGCTGACGCACCAGCGGAATTTCCCAGGGGCGGCGGTTGTAGGCGCTGGACGTGAACAGGCCCAGGAAGCGCTGCTCGCCGACGATGCGGCCCTTGGCGTCGAATTCCAGGATGCCGATGTAATCCATGTAACCGACCCGATGCACGCGCGAGCGTGCATTGGTCTTGGTCAGGATCAACGCATCCTTGAGCTTGGACGAGGCATTCAGGCCATGCGCGGCCAGCGTGGTCACCGGACGCGCCGGCGAGGTGTCGCGACCGCGCAGCAGGCCCAGGCCGGTCTCTTCCAGCGGTGCCAGCACATCCTGGCCACCCTGCTTCTCCACCCGATACTCGCGGTAGCCGAAGAAGGTGAAGTGGTCGGCCGCGGCCCAGCGCAGGAACTCCTGCGCCTCGTGCCGGTTGATGTCGTCGATCGGCAGGCGGCGGGTCGCCAGATCGTCGGCCAGCATGACCATGCGCTCGCGCATCGCCGACCAGTCCTGCACGATGGCGCGCACCTCGGCCAGCACCTTGCGCACGGCCGCTTCCAGCTTGGGCATTTCTTCCGGCGGCTGGCGGTCGATCTCCAGCACCATCAGCGATTCGCCCTTGCCCTCGCCCACTGCGGTGAGCTTGCCGGACTTGTCGCGCGCGATGCGCAGTACCGGGTGGCCCAGCACGTGCACGCCGATGCCCAGGTCGGCCAGGGTCATGCTGACCGAATCCACCAGGAACGGCATATCGTCGTTGACGATCTGCAGCAGGGTATGCGGCGACTCGTAGCCGTGGCTCTTCAAGGTCGGGTTGAAGACACGCACGTTGACCGTGCCGGCCTTGCGCGCGCGCGCGAACTCCAGCATGTCCGATGCCAGCGCCGCCCACTGCTCCGGCGGATGGTTCGGGAATTCGTCTTCCTCCATGCGCCGGTAGAAGTCGGCGGCGAACGCCTGGACTTCGGCCTGACGGGCGGCCGGGTAGCGCTTGCGCAACGCGGCAAACACCGGCTCGAGGGTAACCGCCTGCGGTTCGGTGGCAAGCACGGGGACGGCACGTTCGGCGACCGGTTTGACCGACGTCGTGGACGATTTCGAAGCGGCTTTCTTGGCTGTCATGAGTAGAGCTGGAATGCTCGGTGGAAAACCTGAATTGTACCGGTGCGCGGTGACGACGCCTTGCTGCATAGCGCAAATGTGCGGCCCACGATCGCCCCCGGCGGCATGCAAAAGCACGACATCCATGTAGCGACGAGAACGCAGCGGCGGGAAGGCGGGGCTGGACCGCCACAACCGGCAAAGTCCGGCCAAAGGCTTGGCACAGAAGGCGTTGTGCAGACAACGCTGCGGCCGTCAAGCCTGTTTAAAAACTAAACTGGACGGTATAGTCTACCGCCATGATCCCTCGTTCCCACCGTGCTGCCCGGCGTTCGGACTGCGACCGCCGCATCCATGCGGCAGTGCATGCGCTGCTTGCCGAGCGTGGCATGCGGCTGAGCATGGACGCGGTGGCCGAGCGGGCCGGCTGTTCCAAGCAGACCCTGTACAGCTACTACGGCTGCAAGGAAAACCTGCTGCGCGACGTGCTGCAGGACCACGTGCACCTGGCGGCCGGGCCGCTAGGCACGGTCTCGGGCGATCTCCGCGCAGATCTGCTGGCCTTCGCGCTGGCCCATCTTGACCGTTTGAACAACCCCGATGTGCTACAGACCTGCCGTCTGGTGGAGGCCGAGTCGCACCGGTTTCCCGACCAGTCGCAGCAGATCTTCCACGACGGCGTGGTCGGCATGCAGCAGCGCCTGGCGCATCGCTTCGAACAGGCGATCGACGCCGGCCAACTGCGGCATGACGATCCGCACTTCATGGCCGAACTGCTGCTGAGCATGATCGTCGGGCTGGATTTCGACCGCCAACGGTTTCAAGTCCCCCATCGCGCCGGCCTTCCCGCCAGGCAGCAATGGGCGCAGTTCGCCGTGGACACCTTCCTGCGTGCGTTTGCTCCGGCTCCTGCCGCGCCGACGTCGCCACCACCTTCGCTTCTCACTTCAAGACCCTAACGGAGTTCCCCCTGATGATTGCCCCGCTCCGCACATTCGGCCTGGCCTGTGCCATCACCGTGGCGCTGGCTGCCTGCAGCAAGCCCGAACAACAGCAGGCACCGCCGCCGCCGGAAGTCTCGGTGCTGGAGATGAAGCCGCAGACACTGCCGCTGGAACGCGACCTGGTCGGCCGCCTGTCGGCGTACCGTTCGGCGGACGTGCGCGCGCGCGTGGACGGCGTGGTGCTCAAGCGCCTGTACACCGAAGGCGCCAACGTCAAAGAGGGCCAGCCGCTGTTCCAGATCGACCCCTCGCAGCTGAAGGCCACGCTGCTGCAGGCGCAGGGCCAGCTGGCCGCCGCCGAAGCGACCTATACCAACGCCAAGATCGCCGCGACGCGTGCACGCAGCCTGGCGCCGCAGCAGTACGTCTCGCGCGCCGACATCGACACCGCCGAAGCCAACGAGCGTTCGTCCGGGGCCAACGTGCAGCAGGCGCGCGGCGCGGTCGAAGCTGCGCGCATCCAGCTCGGCTTCGCCACCGTGACCTCGCCGATCACCGGCCGCGCCGGCATTCAGCGCGTGACCGAAGGCGCGCTGGTCGGTGCCGGTGAAGCCACCCTGCTCACCACCGTGGACCAGATCGACCCGCTGTACGTGAACTTCGCCATGAGCAGCGAAGAACTGGCCGCCCTACGTCAGGCGCAGAGCAGCGGCAACGTGCAGCTGAGCGGCGACGGCAAGTCGTCCATCAATGTGGAGCTGGGCAACGGCACGCAGTACCAGCACCCCGGCACGCTGGACGTGTCTGCGGTGACGGTGGACCCGAGCACCGGTGCGGTGTCGCTGCGCGCCACCCTGCCCAACCCCGAACAATCGCTGCTGCCAGGCGCGTTCGTGACCTTCAAGGCCAGCCTGGGCCAGCGCAACAATGCCTACCTGCTGCCGCAGCAGGCGGTGCAGCGCGATGCCACCGGACCCTACGCCCTGGTGCTGGGCAAGGACGGCAAGGTGGTCCGCAAGAACCTGACCGTCGACGGCCAGCAGAAGGGCCAGTGGATCGTCACCGGCGGCATGACCCCGGGCGATCAGGTCATCGTCGATGGCGTGCAGAAGGCCAAGGAAGGGCAGCCGGCCAAGGGCGTGCCGTGGGATCCGAACAAGCCGGCACAAGGCAGCCAGCCCGGCGCAGCGGGCGCGGCGCCCGGCGCGGCACAGGGCGGCGACGCGAAAGCCGCACCGTCCGCCGACAAGGCCGATGCAGCGGCGCCGGCCGCCCAGCAACAGCCCACGCAGGATGCGGCCGCGCAGCCGGCCGACTCCCAGTCCAAGCAGCAGTGACGGAACCCGGACATGCCTAAGTTTTTTATCGAACACCCGGTCTTTGCGTGGGTGGTGGCGATCCTGATCTCGCTTGCGGGCGTGATCTCGATCCTGAATCTGGGTATCGAGTCGTACCCGACGATCGCCCCGCCGCAGGTCACCGTCACCGCCAACTTCCCCGGCGCCAGCGCCGACACTGCCGAAAAGGCGGTGACCCAGGTCATCGAACAGCAGCTCACCGGCATCGACCACCTGCTGTACTTCAACTCGTCCTCGGCCGCCAACGGCCGCGTGACCATCACCCTGACCTTCGAAACAGGCACCGACGCGGATATCGCGCAGGTGCAGGTGCAGAACAAGGTGTCGCTGGCCACGCCGCGCCTGCCCTCGGAAGTGACCCAGCAGGGCGTGGTGGTGGCCAAGGCCAACGCCGGCTTCCTGATGGTGGCCGCACTGCGCTCGGACAACCCCTCGATCGACCGCGACGCGCTCAACGACATCGTCGGTTCGCGTGTGCTCGAGCAGATCTCGCGCGTGCCCGGCGTGGGCAGCACCAACCAGTTCGGCGCCGAGTACGCGATGAACATCTGGTTGAATCCGGAGAAACTGCAGGGCTACAACCTGTCGGCGACCCAGGTGCTGACCGCGGTGCGTAACCAGAACGTGCAGTTCGCTGCCGGTTCGGTGGGCGCCGACCCGACCCCGGAAGGCATCAGCTTCACCGCCACGGTGTCGGCGGAAGGCCGCTTCAGCTCGCCCGAGCAGTTCGAGAACATCATCCTGCGCACCGACAACAACGGCGCCACCGTGCGCCTGAAGGACGTTGCGCGCGTGACCGTGGGGCCGAGCAATTACGGCTTCGACACCCAGTACAACGGCAAGCCCACCGGTGCCTTCGGTATCCAGCTGTTGCCGGGCGCCAATGCATTGAACGTGTCCGAGGCGGTCGGCGCCAAGCTCGACGAACTGCAGCCGACCTTCCCGCAGGGCGTGACCTGGTTTGCGCCGTACGAATCGACCACCTTCGTGCGCATCTCCATCGAGGAAGTGATCCACACGCTGGTGGAAGCCATCGTGCTGGTGTTCCTGGTGATGCTGCTGTTCCTGCAGAACTTCCGCGCCACCGTGATTCCCACGCTGGTGATTCCGGTCGCGCTGCTGGGCACGTTCTTCGGCATGTACATGATCGGCTTCACCATCAACCAGCTGACGCTGTTTGCGATGGTGCTGGCGATCGGTATCGTGGTGGACGATGCGATCGTGGTGATCGAGAACGTCGAACGCATCATGAGCGAGGAGCACCTGGAGCCCAAGGCGGCCACCCAGAAGGCGATGACCCAGATCACCGGCGCGGTGGTGGCCATCACCGTGGTGCTGGCAGCGGTGTTCATCCCCTCCTCGCTGCAGCCCGGCGCCTCGGGTGCGATCTACAAGCAGTTCGCGTTGACCATCGCCATGTCGATGGGGTTCTCTGCGTTCCTGGCGTTGAGCTTCACGCCGGCGCTGTGCGGCGCGTTCCTCAAGTCGACCCACTCGACCAAGAAGAACTGGGTCTACCGCACCTTCGACAAGTACTACGACAAGCTGGCGCATCGCTATGTCGGCGTGGTGGGCCATACCCTCAAGCGCTCGCCGCCATGGATGATCGCGTTCGTGGCGCTGGTGGTGCTGTGCGGCTTCCTGTTCACGCGCATGCCGGGCAGCTTCCTGCCGGAAGAAGACCAGGGCTTTGCCGTGGCCATCGTGCAGCTGCCGCCGGGCGCGACCAAGATCCGCACCAACGAGGCGTTCGCGCAAATGCGTGCGGTGCTGGAGAAGCAGCCGGCCGTGGAAGGCATGCTGCAGATCGCCGGCTTCAGCTTCCTGGGCTCGGGCGAAAACGTCGGTATGGGCTTCATCCGGCTCAAGCCGTGGGAAGAACGCGACGTCACTGCCGAGCAGTTGATCCAGCAACTCAATGGCGCCTTCTACGGCATCAAGGGCGCGCAGATCTTCGTGGTCAACCTGCCCACCGTGCAGGGCCTGGGGCAGTTTGGCGGCTTCGACATGTGGCTGCAGGACCGTTCCGGTGCCGGCCAGGAAGCGCTGATCAATGCGCGCAACATCGTGCTCGGCAAGGCGGCGGAGAAGCAGGACACCCTGGTCGGCGTGCGTCCGAACGGCCTGGAAAACTCGCCGCAGCTGCAGTTGCACGTGGACCGCGTGCAGGCGCAATCGATGGGCCTGGATGTCAGCGATATCTATAGCTCGATCCAGCTGATGCTGGCGCCGGTGTACGTCAACGACTACTTCGCCGAGGGCCGCATCAAGCGCGTCAACATGCGTGCCGACGATCAGTTCCGCGCCGGCCCCGAGTCGCTGCGCAACTTCTTTACCCCCAGCGCCACCGCCACCGGTGCCGACGGTCAGCCGGCCATGATCCCGCTGAGCAACGTGGTCAAGGCCGAGTGGAACTACGCCTCGCCGGCCCTGAACCGCTACAACGGCTATTCCGCCGTGAACATCGTCGGCAACCCGGCTCCGGGCGGCAGTTCCGGCCAGGCGATGAGCGCGATGGAAGATATCGTCAACAACGATCTGCCGCCGGGCTTCGGTTTCGACTGGAGCGGCATGTCCTACCAGGAAATCATCGCCGGTAATGCGGCCACGCTGCTGCTGGCGCTGTCGGTGGTGGTGGTGTTCCTGTGCCTGGCCGCGCTTTACGAGAGCTGGTCGATTCCGGTGGCGGTGCTGCTGGTGGTGCCGATCGGCGTGCTGGGCGCGATCACCTTCTCGATGTTGCGCGGGTTGCCGAACGATCTGTACTTCAAGATCGGCATGATCACGGTGATTGGTCTGGCGGCCAAGAACGCGATCTTGATCGTGGAATTTGCAGTTGAGCAGCGTGCGGCGGGCAAGACCCTGCGCGAGGCCACGCTGGAAGCGGCGCACCTGCGCTTCCGCCCGATCCTGATGACTTCGTTCGCCTTCATCCTGGGCGTGTTGCCGCTGGCCATCTCCACCGGTGCCGGCGCCAACTCGCGTCACTCCATCGGTACCGGCGTGATCGGCGGCATGGTGTTCGCCACCGTGCTCGGCGTGATCTTCATCCCGCTGTTCTTCGTGGTGGTGCGCCGCATGCTGGGCGACAAGCTGGACGAGCAGTCCAAGGAATATCTGGCCGTGCAGAACGATGGCGGAACCCACCGCCCGGATCGCTGAGTCAGGCAGTAGATGCAAATCAAAGCCCCGGCAATGCCGGGGCTTTTTTTGTGCAGCATCGGTGGAAACCATTGCGAATCCGCCCCTTGTAGGAGCGCACCGGAGCGCGAACGCACTACCGAAAACGCCCGTCGCGCCCAGGTGCGCTCCTACGAGGCGGCGATGTCGGCAGGTTGCAATGATCGGCGCAAGGGGCCTGAACAATCACGGCAAGTGACACCTCCGGTTCGCCGGCATCGCGCAGGTCCGCAATCCACGGCAGACGGCCCTCTTTGTAGGAGCGCACTCGGGCGCGAACGCATTCCCGTCAAACCCACCGCACCCAACAGACCCTCGCCGCCGCTCTACACCACGCCCGGCATACGCGCAGCAGTCGACCCACGCACCACGCAACGTCCAGTCATGACCAAGCGGCGGATCGGCAATTGCCGATTGCTTAACCGTTCCAGCAGCAGCGACATCGCCGCCCGGCCCATGTCTTCCACCGGCTGCTCGACGACAGTGATGCCCGGCTCGACCAGATCGGTCCAGCGCTCGTTGTCGAACCCGGCCAGGGCCAGATCCTGCGGCAGGCGCAGGCCGGCGGTGCGTGCAGCCTTCAGTGCGCCCATCAGCAGCAGGCTGTTACTGGTCACGATGGCCTCGGGCCGCTGGTCGTTGGCCAGCCATGCACCCAACTCGGCAATCGCCGCCTCGGCGGTGGGCGCCACTTCGCGGTAATCCGGCTGCAGCCCCTGCGCGCGCATCGCGGCCAGGTAACCATCGCGGCGCTCGGCCGCCGTGGTGCTGGTGCTGCCGAACAGCCCGCCGATGCGCCGGTAGCCCTGCGCCTGCAGATGCGCCACCAGCTCGGCCATGGCCGCGCCGTTATCCAGCACCACACTGTCGTAGCGGCTGCCGGGGCCGGCGCGATCCACCAGCACGGTGGGGTAATCCAGCGCCAGCTCGTGCATGCGCCCCACCGTGACCCGGGTCGGCGCAAAAATCAGCCCGGTGATGCGTTCTTCCTGCATCAACTCCAGGTATAGCGCCTCGCGCTCGGGATCTTCATCGGTATTGCACAGCGTCACGCGCATACCGGCCCGGTAGGCGACCTCTTCCACCGCACGGATCAGCGCCGTGAAGTACGGGTTGCGGATGTCGGCCACGATCACCCCCAGGATGCCGGATTGCTGGGATCGCAATCGCCGCGCCATCAGGTTGGGCCGATAGCCGGTCTGGCGCACCGCCGCTTCCACCTTGGCACGCACTTCCTCGCTGACCGGGCCGCTGCCCAGCGCGCGCGACACCGTGGACTTGGAAACTCCGGCCACGCGGGCCACGTCATTGATGCTGATACTCACTGGGACCGTTCCCGCTCCATTTTGCGCACCCTGACCCAGGCGCGGTGTCGTTCTTGATGCTAACCCGAAAGCACTACAGCGTTTTTGTGCACCGCACATTGACCTGGATCGTGGGAACGTTCCCACTATACTTCCCAGCCCGACCTCATCCGGAGCCCGCCTTGTCCTCTCCGTCGCCCGCCCCCGTCACCCCCGACCTTGTGCGCCTGCGCGCCTCTGCCCGCGACAAGGACGACGCCATCGCCCAGGCCGCCCAGTTGCTGGTCGCGGCCGGCTGCGTCGCGCCGGGCTACGACGCCAGCATGCGGCGGCGCGAAGGCCTGGCCAATACCTTCCTGGGCCACGGCCTGGCGATCCCGCACGGCGTCGGCGAAGACCGCCACCTGGTGCGCCGCGACGGCATCGCGGTGCTGCAGCTCACCGATGGCGTGGAATGGAACCCCGGCCAGATCACCCGGCTGGTGGTCGGCATCGCCGCGCAGTCCGATACCCACATCACCCTGCTGCGCCGGCTGACCCGGTTGATCCAGGACCCGGCCCAGCTCGAAACGCTGTTCAGCACCGACGACCCCGGCGTGATCGTCGCCGCGCTCACCGGCGACCGCGCGCCCGAGACCAATGCCGCGCCGGCCACCGATCTGGCCGAAACATTCGAATGGACCATCGCCTACCCCAGCGGCCTGCATGCGCGCCCGGCCACCCGCTGGGCCGAAACCGCGCGCGGCTTCTCGGCCCGTGCGCAGGTGCGCGCCGGCGACCAGGCCGCCGATGCCAAGAGCCTGGTGGGCTTGCTGCAGTTGGGCCTGCGTGCCGGCGACAGCATCACCGTCTCGGCCGAAGGCAGCGACGCAGCGGAACTGCTCAAGCGCCTGCGCGCCGTCATGGACAGCCTCACCGCGCAGGAAAAAGCCGATGCCGAGCGTGCCGCGCAACGCCGCGCTGCCCCGGTGGCCGGCTGGACGCCGCCGCAGGCGCAGCCGGCCATCGTCGGCATCGGCGCCAGCCCGGGCGTGGCGATCGGCATCGTGCACCGCCTGCGCGCCGCGCAGACCGAGGTCGCCGATCAACCGGTCGGCCTGGGCGATGGCGGCGCATTGCTGCACGACGCACTGACCCGCACCCGCCAGCAACTGGCGGCAATCCAGGACGACACCCAGCGCCGGCTCGGCGCCTCGGACGCGGCCATCTTCAAGGCCCAGGCCGAACTGCTCAACGACACCGACCTGATCACCCGCACCTGCCAGCTGATGGTCGAAGGCCACGGTGTGGCGTGGTCGTGGCACCAGGCGGTGGAACAGATCGCTTCCGGCCTGGCCGCCCTCGGCAACCCGGTGCTGGCCGGCCGCGCGGCCGATCTGCGCGATGTCGGCCGCGCGGCCGATCTGCGCGATGTCGGCCGCCGCGTGCTGGCCCAGCTCGACCCGGCCGCCGCCGGCGCCGGCCTTACCGACCTGCCCGAGCAGCCGTGCATCCTGCTCGCCGGCGACCTGTCGCCCTCGGACACCGCCAACCTGGATACCGCGCGCGTGCTCGGCCTGGCCACCGCGCAGGGCGGGCCGACCTCGCACACCGCCATCCTGTCGCGCACGCTCGGCCTGCCGGCACTGGTCGCGGCCGGCGGCCAGCTGCTGGAGATCGAAGACGGCGTCACCGCCATCATCGACGGCAGCAGCGGGCGCCTGTACATCGACCCGTCCGAGCAGGATCTGGATGCGGCCCGCACCCATATCGCCGAGCAGCAGGCCATCCGCGAGCGCGAAGCCGCGCAGCGCGCGTTGCCGGCCGAAACCACCGACGGCCACCACATCGACATCGGCGCCAACGTCAACCTGCCCGACCAGGTCGCGATGGCGCTGACCCAGGGCGCCGAAGGCGTTGGCCTGATGCGCACCGAATTCCTGTTCCTGGAAAGCGGCCGCACGCCCAGCGAAGACGAACAACATGCCACCTACCTGGCGATGGCGCAGGCGCTGGATGGCCGCCCGCTGATCGTGCGTGCGCTGGATATCGGCGGCGACAAGCAAGTGGCGCATCTGGAATTGCCGCACGAAGAAAACCCGTTCCTCGGCGTGCGCGGCGCGCGCCTGCTGCTGCGTCGCCCCGACCTGCTGGAGCCGCAACTGCGTGCGCTGTATCGCGCCGCCAAGGACGGGGCGCGGCTGTCGATCATGTTCCCCATGATCACCTCGGTGCCGGAACTGGTGGCGCTGCGCGCCATCTGCGCACGCCTCCGTGCCGACCTCGACGCACCGGAGGTGCCGATCGGCATCATGATCGAAGTGCCGGCCGCCGCCGCGCAGGCCGACGTGCTGGCGCGCCACGCAGACTTCTTCTCGATCGGCACCAACGACCTCACCCAGTACGTGCTGGCGATCGACCGCCAGAACCCGGAGCTGGCCGCCGAAGCCGACAGCCTGCACCCGGCGGTGCTGCGCATGATCCGCAGCACCATTGACGGTGCGCGCAAGCACGATCGCTGGGTCGGCGTCTGCGGCGGCCTGGCCGGCGATGCGTTCGGCGCCAGCCTGCTGGCCGGCCTGGGCGTGCAGGAATTGTCGATGACGCCCAACGACATCCCGGCGGTCAAGGCACGCCTGCGCGGCGCCGCGTTGAGCCAGCTGCAACACCTCGCCGAACAGGCGCTGGCCTGCGAAACCGCCGAACAGGTGCGCGCATTGGAAGCCAAGCGCGAGGACAAGGCATGAGCCTGCAGGCCATCACCGTCACGCTGAACCCGGCGATCGACCAGACCATCCAGCTCGAACACCTGCAGCCGGGCGCCGTGCACCGCGCCAGCAGCGTGCGCAACGATGCCGGCGGCAAGGGCATCAATGTGGCCGCGTGCCTGGCCGACTGGGGCAGCCAGGTTGCCGCGCTGGGCGTGCTCGGGGTCGGCAACGCCGGCGTGTTCGAAGCGCTGTTCCGCGAACGCGGCATCGCCGATCACTGCCAGCGCGTGGCCGGCGAAACCCGCACCAATCTCAAGCTGGTCGACGCGCGCAGCAACGACACCACCGACATCAACCTGCCCGGCCTGCGCTTGGGGCCTGCGCACCTGCAAGGCGTGGCCGACCATCTCGCCCCATTGCTTCGCCCCGGCCTGCCGGTGGTGCTGTCGGGCAGCCTGCCGGCCGGGCTGCCGGACGACAGCTGGGCGCAATTGCAGGCCCAGGCCAGCGCGGCCGGTGCGCGCGTGCTGCTGGACACCAGCGGCATGCCGCTGGTGAGAGCGCTGGAAGCCGCGCGCCAGGCGCTGCCGTACGCGGTCAAGCCCAATCGCGACGAACTCGCAGCCTGGACCGGCCGCCCGTTGAACGATCACGGCGCACTTAGCGCCGCCGCGCACGAACTGATCGCCCGCGGCATCCAGCTGGTGGTCATTTCGATGGGCACCGAAGGCGCCCTGTTCGTGCAACGCGACCAGCGGCTGATCGCCCGCCCGCCACGCCTGGCGCACGGCAGCAGCGTGGGCGCAGGCGATGCGATGGTGGCCGGCCTGGCCGCCGCCTCGCTCGATGCCGCGACCACGCTGGAGCAGTGCGCACGGCTGGCCACGGCGTTTTCGATGTGCCGGCTGGAAAGCGGCGACGCGCGCCGGATTACGCCAGAGGGCGTGCGCCGCGCCGCAACCGAGGTCGTGATCGAAATGCTGTCATGAGCCGCCATTGGCCACTGCCGATGCATGCACCCAGGCGGCGTCGGGCCGGCAGTTGCAGACCGCGGCAGATCGCGCGCGTCACCGCCACGCATAACGCTTGAAATTCCCCCCGCCGACAACACCGGCGACCGCAACACAGCAGGAGTTTTGCCATGTCCTCTTCCATCGTGGTCATCGCCGCTGGCGAACGCAGTACCGAAGCCGTCCTGGCGGCCGAAGCGCTGCGCCGCGCGGCCACTGCCGCCGGCCGTCGCGTGACGATCGAAATCCGCAGCGACCAGGGCGTGCTCGGCGCCTTGCCGGGCGAACTCGCCAGCAGTGCCGCCCAGGTCCTGGTGGTCGGCGACGCCGATGCCGACACCACCCGCTTTGGCGATGCGCAACTGGTGCGCCTGAGCCTGGGCGCGGTGCTGGACGACCCGGCCGCTGCGATCGGCAAGCTGGCCGCACACGCCGACCCGGCCGTCGCCGGCAATCCCGGTGGCACCGCTAGCGGCAACAAGCGCATCGTGGCCATCACCTCCTGCCCTACCGGCATCGCGCACACCTTCATGGCCGCCGAAGGCCTGCAGCAGGCCGCCAAGAAGCTCGGCTACCAGATGCGGGTGGAAACCCAGGGCTCGGTGGGTGCGCAGGACGCACTCACCGACGAAGAAATCCGCGCAGCAGACGTCGTCATCATTGCCGCCGACCGCGAAGTGGACCTGGCCCGCTTCGGCGGCAAGCGCGTGTTCAAGAGCGGCACCAAGCCGGCGATCAACGATGGCCCGGCGCTGATCAACAAGGCGCTGGCCGACGCCAGCGTGCAGGGCGGCGCGACTCCTGCCACCGGCACCGCTGCCAGCGGCACCGCGAACAAGGGCACCGGCCGCACCGGCGCCTACAAGCACCTGATGACCGGCGTCTCGTTCATGCTGCCGTTCGTCACTGCCGGCGGCCTGCTGATTGCTTTGGCATTTGCCCTCGGCGGCATCTACGCCGGCGACGATGCGCACCAGGGCACGCTGGCCTGGTCGCTGTTCCAGATCGGCGCCAAGGCCGGCTTCACCCTGATGGTGCCGGCCCTGGCCGGTTACATCGCCTACTCCATCGCCGACCGCCCCGGCATCGCGCCCGGCATGATCGGCGGCCTGGTCGCGGCCAATCTCAACGCCGGTTTCCTCGGCGGGATCATTGCCGGCTTCATCGCCGGCTACGGCGTGGCGGCGCTCAACCGCTACATCAAGCTGCCGCGCAACCTGGAAGGCCTCAAGCCGGTGCTGATCCTGCCGGTGCTGGGCACCCTGCTGGTCGGGCTGGCGATGATGTACGTGTTCGGCCAGCCCGTGGCCGACCTGCTGGCCTGGCTCACCGCCTGGCTGCGCGGCATGCAGGGCAGCAGCGCCTTGCTGCTGGGCCTGTTGCTCGGCGGCATGATGGCTTTCGACATGGGCGGACCGGTCAACAAGGCGGCCTATGCGTTCTCCACCGGCCTGATCGCCAGCCAGGTCTACACCCCGATGGCCGCTGCCATGGTGGCCGGCATGACCCCGCCGCTGGGCATCGCGCTGGCGACCTGGGTGTTCCGCAACCGCTTCACCGTGGAAGAGCGCGGCTCGGCCACTGCCGCCGGCGTGCTCGGGCTGGCCTTCGTGACCGAGGGCGCCATCCCGTACGCTGCGCGCGACCCGTTGCGCACCATCCCGGCGCTGGTGATCGGCTCGGCCGTGGCCGGCGCCATCTCGATGACCGCCGGTGCCGAATTGAAGGCACCCCACGGCGGCATCTTCGTGCTGCTGATCCCCAACGCCGTCACCCACCTGCTCAACTACGTGCTGGCCCTGGTGGTCGGTGTGGTGGTCACGGCCATCGCGCTGCGCCTGCTCAAGAAGCCGGTGACCGACGTCGTTGCCTGAGGCACCTCCGGCGGCACGGACCTGCCGCCGCACCTGACGCGCCCGCGTTTTCCCGCGCGCCCCTGACCTGCTTCACCGCTGCGCGCACCCAGGTGCGCTGCCAGCGGCATGCCCACCCACATGTTGTCGCGTTCGCCACCACGGCCACGCCCTTTTGTCCGGAGTCCTGCCATGACCGCTCTCGCCCCCCGCCGTGCCCGCCCCCGCCTGCTGTGCCTGTCGCTGACCTTGGCACTGACCCCGCTCGCCCACGCGCAGGATGCCGCCGATGCCTTCAAGCTCAAGCTCGGCTACACCGGCGAAGCGGCCTCGATGATCGACGGCGGCCGCAAAAGCGGCGACGCCTACGCCGGCCAGTTGATGGTCGGCACCGATGTCGACATGGACCGCCTGTTCGGCTGGAACGGCGCCACGGTGAAGTTGTACGTCAGCAACCGCCACGGCACCAACCTGGCCAACAGCAGCATCGGCAACAGCACCTCGGTGCAGGAAATCTACGGCGGCCAGGGCACGCGCCTGGCCAACTTCACCCTGCTGCAGAAACTTTTCAACGACCGTCTGGAACTGGAAGCCGGCCGCAGCGTGGCCAACATCCACTTCCTGGGCTCGGACCTGTGCCAGTACTTCCAGGGCAACTCGGCCTGCGGCAACCCCACCTTCGTGTTCCGCACCAGCAACTTCACTTACTGGCCGGTCTCCAGCTGGGCCGCGCATGCCACCGCCTGGGTCACACCGAAGGTCTATCTGCATGTCGGCGCCTACGAGGTCAACCCCATCCAGGCACAGGACGGCCAGCACGGCCTGAACTGGAGCACCAACGACACCACCGGCGTGGTGGTGCCCTATGCCGTTGGCTACAAGAACAAGGGTGGCGACGGCAGCATGGCCGCCATGTACGAACTGGGCGGCTGGCAGGACAACTCCGACTACACCGACCCGCTGCGCGACCGCAATGGCAACCCGGCCGTACTGAGCGGCTTGGGCTATGAAAACAAGCAAGGCCGCTCGGGCATGTTCGCCCGCTTCGAACAGCAGGTGACCAACCCCGACCCGTCGGGTACGCGCGGCCTCACCGTCTTCGGCGCCATGCTCAAGAGCACCGGCGGCCAAGCCATCGAAGACCATTTCATCCAGCTCGGCCTGGTGCAGAAAGGTACCTTCGCCAGCCGCCCGCAGGACAACATCGCTTTCGTGATCACCCAGCAGAAATACAGCGACGAAGCGATCGAAAACCTGCGCCTGGCCCGCGCCTCCGCCGGCGGCACCGGCACCCCCGCCGACAACCAGATCATGATGGAGCTCAGCTACGGCATCCAGGTCACCAAGCGCCTGCGCATCGCCCCGAACCTGCACTACGTGATCAACCCCGACCAGTTCAACGAACCGACCCGCACCAACGATCTGAAGAACGCGTTGATCGCGGGCATGCGGATCGACTGGAATCTGTGAGCCGCAGAGAAGCTGCGCGCGTTGCGCGCATGCTTGGCGGGCACCATTGCCTGCAGTGGGTGGTGGGTGCGTTGCACTTACTGCAGTGCAACGCATTGCGTCGACTCGGTTGGCCTGGGCATTTGCCGGATTTGGCCAATGAGTTCGATGAGCCGCTTAGGCGCGACCGCACGCGAGGTGGCTTTTTCGACCGCCCCTGTCGCGCAAGCCAGTGGCTGTAATGACGACGTCGCATCATTGCGAATCTGATTTTGCACGCAGATTGATCGCTCTGTATTGCCGCTGGTTGCCGTAACGCGGCCCATTCTTCTCAAAGGTGGCACAGAGCCGGCCTTCGCCACAGGGAGCTAGGTCCGCACGGGACACGCGATCCAGGTAGTCGATGGACGCTCGAAGCTGTGCGAGTTCGGTTCGCTTTTCGGTGATCATGCCAACCGAGTAGGCCACCGCACCCAGGCCCAACACGCCGGCCACGAGCATCGTGGCGGATGCAATGCCCATGCGTCGAGTGATCTTTGTTTCCAAGGACTGCTGGGCCTGCGCGTAACGTCGAGTGGCTTGCTGCAATGTCTCATCCGCAGTGGCCATCTCTTTGTTGAACCGCTTGGCGGCCGGCTCCAATGTCTGCGTCAACGCTTGATTGGTCAGCTGCGTTAACCGCGGCAACGCATTCTCCAGCACCCGATTGACCTTGGCATCGGCATTGCTGGCCGCGTGTTGGACTACCTGAAGTTGCTCGGCGACCACCTCGCGCAGCCGTTGTTCGCGCTGCTGCATGGATGCCACCAGCGTCGTCAGCACTTTGACCGTTTCCTGCAGCGAGGCGTTCGACGCGTTCAAAATCGCCATCATTTCCGCCATTGCGGCGGCGTCTTGCCTGTCCATGGGGTCTCCTGAGCTCGGCTGGTCACGGAAGCGATTTTGACTAACCACCACCCCCTCCACCACCACCGCCTCCTCCCCCGCCGCCACCGCCGTCTCCACCCCCACCGCCGTCCCCTTGGGGACCGCTCTGCATCGGCCCCTTGGCGAACTCCGGCAAGGTCATCACCATCACCGGCCCGCGGCTGGTGTTGATTTCCGCTGAGACATCCATCCCCAGCGCCTGGCGTGTGGTGGCGAGCTCCTGGGCCTCCTGCTGGGCCTGCGCCTCCAGGAACTCGTTGCCTCTTTTGATGAGCGCCTGCGTTGCTGCGCTATTGGCGACCCGGTTCAGGGCCTGCTCGATCGCCAACTCGTTCTTGCTGTCGAGCGCGTAGAGGACCTCGTCTACGTCCGGGTCGCCCGTGATGGATTTGCGCTCAGCTTTCGGCGACTCGTTTGGTGCATTCCCTTCCCCTGGACCAGCAAAGCGCTGAACTGGAGATGGGAAGGCATCGGCTTGCGCGGCCGCTTCTCTGGGCGAGCGGTGACTTGGTTGGTGTGCGCTGAACGCATCAATGCCGCTACCCTCCTGGTCTAGCGCCCTCTTTTGAGCGAAGGGATAAGGTTCTCCGCGCTCGCGATACTCCCTCCATTCCTGATGGAAGCGTTCGTCTTCCCGATCCGCCGCCTCAATCTCCTGTTGCAGTTGACGCAGCGAGCGCATGGTCTCTTCCAGGAACAGGGCGCCACCCGGGTCTGCGGCGCTGCGTTCCCGCGCGGGGGTCGATTGGGCTTGCTGGTTTTCCGCGCCTGATGGCTCTGAGGGAAAGCGATTTTCTACTCTATTCCCCAGCGATCGCCCGTGTGTTTGCGCGAGAGTTGTTGGGGCCAGCAAAGCCACCCCATGCTCAGCGAGCGAGCCACCTGAGAAACAGGCCTGCTCTGTCTCCGCATGCCGTTCAGAAGTGGAGGAGTCCGCGGATTGCGATGCAGTCAACGGTTCTGCTGCCGTAGGCGTTGTTGCGGATATGACGCGAACCGGCGCTGCCTCCTGCTCACGCGCCACGTCTTGCTGACGGACCGACGCTTGCTCCATCTCTGCTTGCTGCGTTTGCACCTGGGGATGCAGTGCTGGCGGCACCACGTCGGCCTGCACGCTTTGCATAGGTTCGTCGCCGGATTCCCTGCCCCCAGAGGGAGGCCCATGGAGGTGCGCAGCATCGCGACTCTCCAACGCATGCGTTTCCAGCGCGCGTGCCGCTTCTTGTGCTTGATGCGGCTGTGCGTCGCCTGGACCAGGCGCCTGCATCCGTGGGTCAGGTGTGGTGTGAGCCGGGTGTTCGCCTGCCCATTGGTTATGCGCTTCTAGCTGCTGGTAGGCGTCTGCCTGCTGCAACTCGGGCTGCGGCGTTTGCTGAGCCAGCGCCGCATCCGGAGCGTGCGGCTGAGGATCGGCTTGCTGCGAGGAGTGCTGGCTGGGGTCTTGCTGCTGCGCTTGCTGAGCCTGACGTTCCTGGACTTCGACCCGCGTGGCTTCTTGAGCCTGGCGCTCTTGCTGCTCCCGTTGCTGGTTGTCTTGGGCTTGGCGCTCCTGCGCCTGACGTTCCTGGAAATTCCTTTCCTCACGCTCCTGCAGTTCGCGTTGCTGGCTGGTCTGTGCTTGCTGCTCCTGCACTTGCCGCTCTTCTGACTCCCGCTGCTGCTCGGCTTGGCGCTGACCTTCCAGCACGGCGTGGGCCTGGATTGCTTGTTCGTTCTGCGCCCGCTCTTCGCGCTCCGGCTGTGCCTGTTGGAGGTGCTCGCGCACCTGCGCGGCGTGCTGCTCTTGCGCGAGGCGATCTTGCTGTTCGCGTTCTTGCCGCGCCTGCGCCGCGACAGAGGCTTGCATGTGCGCTTGGATATCCAGCACCTGCTGCGGATTGGACGACTCGGAGGCCGAGGTGTCCGCCTCTGCCGTTCCCTCAGGCGCGCGCCCTAGGCTTGGCGACTGTAGTCGATTGCCTTGCGCCTCGCTCAACGCCTGCCGGATGGCTTCGCTGCTGGTCACGGCCACCACACGAGTGATTCCATCGCTGTCGCGCTGGAGGTGCGCGATGGGGCTGTCATACCCGTATTGCCCCGACGCATTGCGTTGTAGCTGCTGCATGGTCGGCCCGGTGATGCCATTGGCGTCCCTAGTCCGCTGCGCGGCCAGCGCCACTGCCTGCTGAGTCTGAGGGTTCACGTTCAAATCGACGCCTGCGGCCCGGTAACGGTGCAGCAGCTCGTTGTGCTCTATCTGCGCAGCCGTAGGGGCGGGAAGCGCCTGGATCGCTGCCAGGGTCTCCTGGGCACGCTCCACCGACGGCTGGCGCACCTGGTTCGTCAACTCCAGTTCCACCGCCAGGTTTCCAGTAGCCACCCCATCCTTCCCAGCCCACTGTCCAGCGTCGTTCCGCTGGTAGACCTGCCCGTCGTGTCCCTGCACCTGACCTTGCTTGGCGAGGACACTTTCCACGGCTGCCGGCACTTCCACTCCATAGTCGCGGGCGCGCTGCGCGGCATGGTTTTCCAGGTAAGCGGCGGCGATGGCTTCGCGCCCGGTGGCGATGTTGGTTTCGATGCGGCCCAGGGCTTCCTGGTTGAGCTGTTGCGCGCGTTCGGGGGAGGCGGTTTGGTGTTCGTAGCTGCCTCGGTCGTTGGCACCGGACACAGCGTTTTTGACTTGGCGTTCCCATGCCTGGCTCTCGGGATTGCGATGCCAGTTCTGGTTGTCTAGTCCAACTTGGTCGCTGGCCCGTGCAGGGAGGTTGAACGGGTCCTGCGGTGCAGGAGCTTTGCCCAGCGCCAACTCCACTGCCTTGGCGTTGGCCAGCGCGCCCAGTTCCTGGGATTTTTCATAGCTGGCGACCACGGGCTGCTCGCCGCTCGTGCGCCGGCCATCCGGAGCGAGCTCGATGGCCGCTTCGCGCTGCCAGTTGCGACCGTTGAACTGCCACTCCACGCCAGCCTTGTCGGTCTGGTGGTAGATGGCGCGGTTGTCCAGCAGATCGGCGCCCTTGTCGAACGCCTTGCTCATCAACAGCGCATCGCCTACCACCAACGCCGCAGGCACGAAGCCGCTGCCGCCCAACGCTGCTGCCGTGGATGCACCACCAGCCCAACCGCCCGCATTGCGGGCGATGGCATGCTGAACCTCCGATTGCGCGGCCGTGACATTGCCTTGCTCCAGCAGTTCGGCCGAACGGCGAGCGGCCATCACTGCGTCTGCCCCCGTCGCCAACAAGCCGCCGGAGCGCACCAAGGTGCTCGCCGAAGCGTTGCCCAACAGTAGTTCAATGGAAGCGGCGCCGCTTTGACCGCGAGGAACTCGCAGAGGTCCGGCGGCTTCTTCGCCCAGAACCTGCTCGACCTTGAGGATGCTCCGCTCGGAAAAGACCACGCGCCCATCGTGATGGGCATTAGCGATGGCGAGCGAGAGCCCACTTCGTTGAAGCGTTGGACTTCCGCCACGCGCAATGGCCGTGCTGCTGACCCGGATCTGATCGAGCGCGGTGACAATGCGGGCCTCGGAGTTCGCGACGCCACCCCAACCGTGATCCGCTCCAGTGAAGGCCTTCAAGGCATCGATTTGCTGAGCGTGGGTTTGGTGGTAGCCCGGCGAGTCGCGGAAAAAGTTCTGGACTTTCGCGCTCGCCTGCGACGGCGTAAGCCCCACTGGCGTGTTGGTGTTCAAGTCGCCATTGATCAAGCCGACTTTGATGGTGTCGCGCAATTGCTCCACGCGTTGGGCGACGCGGTCCAGCGCTTCAGAATCGCCCCGCAAGGCGGCGCGACCATCCCGAGTCGCCTGGATGTCGTCCAAGCGCTCAATAACGCCATCTTGATAGGCACCAAGAGGACCTCCGCTGTGCGGCGTGATGTCTAATGCCTGCGCGAACTGCGGATCGGACGGCAGAAACAGGCGATTCTCGGGCGCATGGATATCAAACCGCCCCGTCTCTTGAAGCTTAGCCAGCAACTCACTGTTTTTGAGGGTCTGCTGCTCGATGTTGTGGTGATCTTGAAAAAGCGTCCGGTAGTTGGGCATGACTCAGACCCTTTCCTGTTGGCTTGCGGCTCGCCTCAACGGTTCACTACGTCGTAGAACCAGAGGCCATCAGAGTAGCGTTCAGTGCCAATCCCCGCTGCCTCAACAGCGTCCTTGAACACCCGATCGCAAAAAACACCACCATGGAAGGGAAGCCTGAAAACATGCACACCTCCAAGCACGTCGCGCTTGAAAGCCAAACGACTCCCGCCGGCCAAGCTGTAATACTTTCCGTCCTCATAGTCATCGCTGATCTTGATATCGAGTTCGGAGGCTTCCTCGTCCAAGGCATCCAACGTCCGTACGACATCGCAAAGGAAGACGTTCGGCCCCTTGGAGCCATCGGTCAAGCGATAGTCGGCGTCAGTGAAAACGAAGGCATCTGCGTCCACGGACTCCATCACGTCGCGAAGCCGTTGGGACACCAACCAGTAGCCACTGAAGCCGCCCTCTAGATCCTGCGGCAATTCCCCTTCGCTGGGGATATAGACCAGGCGCGGAGTCTCATGCAACGGAGGAAATCCGCCCTCGTCTGGCTTCAAGATGAGACGAGGAGGCGAAAGCAATGCCTTCTCGTTCTGGAAGACCACGCCGTGCCCTTTTCCGCCACGGCGGGCATCGGGACGCAGCTGGAAGAACTCACCCTTTTTTGGTTGATTGGTCATGTTTGTTTCCATGTATTGCATCCCGTCCACAGGCTCACACCCCTGGATTGCTGTGATCGAAGTCTAGCGCCAGCATCGACTGCATTGGCATTCAACTACTTCTGTCAGCCAATCTGGAGTTTGGCAGAAGGCTTGGATTGATAAGTGCAACTTGTTCTTCAGCGTCTGCTGCTCGATCTCATGATGATCTTGAAACCTACGCCCGCCCGTGCGTGCTGAGGCAGCTGACGAGGTAGGACGCCAAGGTATTTTGCCCCACCACCGCCTAACGCCTGAGTTAAGCAGCGCCGCGAAGCGGCGTCGGCTTGAATGAATAGTTACCCACCTGGCCGCATCACCGGACAAGCTCCCACTAGCGCGTTCGACACAAGAACATTCATAGGGTCTTTCCAGATATCTTTGTTGGTCAGCAGATACTTATCAACAACGTCTCGCAACGCCTCGCTGCTCATTTCAGAAGTACATGCATGAACCTTCTGCACCTCTTCCTTAGAGGCTCCGTAGAATCCGGAACTCAGCAGCCCGTCCACAACGCCCATTACATAGGCTGATCGAGTAGCAGGTGACTGCGTCACATACGTCTCGCCTCTCAAGTAACCATCATAGACGTGTACCGACTGCGCAGAACTAGTCGAGACAGCTAACAGCAGACCAGCGAATAATCCAAATCGCATAACCAAATCTCCTAGGGACTAACGTTTGACTTAAGCGGCGCCGTCAGGCGTCCGCTTGAAGGACGGGTTAGGTGCGACGCTGCGGTAGACCGTGAGAGGGTGAACAAGAACGCGCGGATATCGACAGGTTCGAATCATCTGCTCTAAGCCATCGAATCCACGGAATAGCCCGCGAAAACCTCGTTCAACGGATTCATGATCCGCGAGTCCAGGTTTCTCAAACTCGCCGAGCGGCTTAAACTGCTCCCCTTCTGAAGATGGAACCGAGGTGACTATTCCGACCAGCGTCAAAGATTCGGTTGGAAAAGATCCGTAGGTAAAGTGGAATGAGCTTGCGTCCGTGTCTTCGAAACACGATTTCTTTAAGTGGCCAAAAACGTGCTCGTCTGGTCTATCCGCGCTCGGATATACGCGCAAATTGACGATGCCCGGCAAGAACGTATCTATCCACGTTCTCATTCCATCAAGAATCCATTGGTCCACCCCATCTACGCTTGTGGACGTCGCGACAAGGGTCGCCAGCGCGTCTTTCGTTTTCTTGAGTCGCTCCACCTCGCTTGCACGTGCATTGCGATCCTTGATTCCCTTGGTGGCCGCCTCGGCAGCCGTCAGTTGCGCCTTGAGCTCGACGTATTCGGGAGAATTAAGCAATGTGGATTCGCCGCTTTTGTTTATCAATTTTGCGATGTCAGGAAAAGCGATCGCGATCCCTTTCATCCTTTCGTAGTCTTCTATAACCGCCCGCCCTCTTACCTTGATACAAAAAGTGTCTTTTAGTTGCGCGCGAAAGGCTGGATCGTGAAAGGAATTTGCTGTTTCCGAGTCGGTTAAGTCAACCAGATATCCCTCTGCGCCCAGCGCATCTTCCATCTCCTTGAGTAGTGCGTGGTGGGGCTTGATAGTTTCCCTAGACGTTCGCTTGTCAATTTCCGTTCCTCCGGCGTCATGCTTGAATACCTTGAAGTCGTAGTTGCGCTTGTTGTCGGAAGACCGTGAGGTCTCAGCATTGCGCTCTATGACTTCGACAACGCCGCCCGTCATCTGGCTGTAGAGCGAGATGACTTTGTCCAGGTCTACGTAGATGTAGTCATAAAGGTTCATTGAGCACCTAAAGCTTGAATTAAGCCGAGTTGCGAAGCAACTTCGGCTTGAATGAGTTGTTAGGCAGTGAGTGACCACAATGTTGGATGGTGCAACCATGCTCCCCAGCACTGCCACCTGGACCGAGTGTGCCACAGCTTGCGGGATGGAGCTTGCTCAGCGACGCCCCCCGATGCAGGCTGCTACCGAAGGCAGGTGCAATGAACGCAGCGCGGCACTGACGTACAAGGGCGAAACACCGAACTTACCGCAATCAGCAACGGTGATGACGACTACCCAAAGCCGGCCGCATGCATGCCAGCGGACCGACCGAGGCACTATCCATCAACTGATCTGCCCCACCACGGCCTTACTTTGGAGCTAAGCCGACCAATCAATCGCGAAGCGATTGATTGGTCGGCTTGAACCAGTAATTAGCCCGCGACTGCACGAAGCATGACTCTGATCGCGCCAAAATTTGACAAGAGGACTGAAACGACAATGCCGGCTACAGCCCAGAAAACGGTAGCTCTTATTCCCTTCTTACCTTCTTCCTCGATTGGCTTTAGGATGTTTGAATACACGGAGGAATAGTTCTCTGCGACCACAGCGAGGCTATCGAAATGCCGCTGAATTTCATCGAGTGGCTCAGCCATCGGACGAAGCAGGTCGTTTTTCTCAATCTTTCGCCGAACCTGGTCAATGTGCCTTTTTGAGGAATGGATTCGCTCTTTAAGCTCAGTCGGATTGTGGTGGTAGATAGAACTGAGCTTGCCTTGCAAAGTCTCTAGCTCAGCTGCCAAAGAGTGTTTTTCGGACTGAGCACGCTGGATAGATTTCTCGACATACTCCACAAGGAAACGCGGTGTCTCTTCTTTGGTATAACAGACGAGCACATCGTCTGAGCAGAACTCAAAAATGATGGCGCCCTCTTTGTCGAGCTCATAGAGCAAGTCCTCAGTACACCCGACGGCCCAAAGCTCATTGATGCTTTGTGCCTTGAAGTCTAGCGGCTTACCAAAGGGCGCGATTTTTAGCAGCACCGCCAGAGATCTCGTCTTGGTGATGGTGTCGTCTGTCTTTACAGGTTGCACAAGAACTCCTAAGCGGGCTAACACCTGAGTTAAGCCGCGCCGATAAGCTGCGTCGGCTTGGACGAATTGTTAGACGGCTTAGCGTATGCGCCCATGCGGAATGCTGATGGAAGTCGCGAGGCGCGCAAAGCACGATTGGTCTAGCCGGCCAATCGTGTCTGAGATGTTTTTGAATATGTCTTCCTGCCAGAAACGCAGCACAACCATCATTGGTTGCATCTGATCGTCAACTGGCTTCAGGTTGAGCGCAGAGACGATCGCCTTCTCCTTCTTCTCGCCTGCGGGACGGTAGAGCATGTAATCGCGGCCTATCGATACATGCGCGTGCCCAATCATATTTCGGACGTGATAGACGTGCTCTAAATCAGCCGCCTCTCCGGCTGTAACATCCTTAGCAAACACGGCAAGAAACTCTGCACGGACATCTCCGAACTGCTTCTCCCAATACTTCGCCCTAAGCTGGCCGAACTCATGCGGAACCCTCTCCGGTTTTGCGATGAACTCCGGAACTAGGTGTGGATGGTTCTTGAGGATGATGAGGTCCGCCATTTGGCCTTGCAGCCAGACGCTAAACATGAAGATGAGCCCAGCGTTTTGCATGTTCTCCAACGCACGATCCATGATGTCTCCATAGCGCCCTAGCACCTGAGTTAAGCCGCGCCGCGAAGCGGCGTCGGCTTGGACGAACTGTTAGCCGATGACCTACGTAGCCGCCGGCTTTTTGCTTTTTGCTAGTGCGACGATTTGTTGCAGGTGCGCTTGCCGCTCATGCCGTGCTATGTACCAATCCTTTAGCAGCACCTCAATTAGCCCAATGAGCAATTGCGCTTCTTCGGGTTCAACTTCTATGACGAGATTAATGTCGCGTTCCATGTGAGCGCCGATGTTGCCGATACTTCGAACGGCATCGATCGCTTCCCACGTAGCCTGATCGATTACGCCCTTAAGGTCGTTAATTTCGTCGACGAGCCGCGCTTTGGAGATCCCCCAGAAGTCTCGGATGATCCCTTGTAAGCAGCGCCGGGCCAGCGTGGCGGCAGCTTTCGGACTCAGATCGCGAATGAGGCACGCTTCCTCGTAGTCTTCGCGGATAGGCTTCGGAATGTAGTCGGGGAAGACTTTCGCGCTTGAGTTAGGGCGTAGCTGCCATCGCCCGAGCTCCTTACCCAACGAATCCTTGCTTGAGTCGTATGTGTGAAGACGCGCCTTGATCGCGTATTCCCGACACGTCGGTCTCGGGCAAGTAATTGAGTCCACGAGCAGAGCCAGGACCGACTTTTCCCTGTTGCCGTCGTTGAACCGAAACATTGTGCTCGAGTACGTGTCGTGAGTGATCACGGCAGCGTGTCCGCAGAAGGGGCAAGTCCAGTCGATCCTGAATGTCATTCGCTAACTACTATCGGACCGCCGAAATGCGGTGTTGCACGGAGTATCTTCGATCGCTGGCGCTTTGTGAATGGGGGAATCCTAGCCGCGATCACGGGATTACGCGACGGCAAGCGGACTCTACATTTGCGCGGTTTGTAGTTTTATCCAGCAAGGACACAGGCGCATGACATACACACCAAAAACAATTGGCGTAACAGTACGTCCGCCGACGCGGTTGTTCGATCGAGTGCACGAACGCGTGCGCGTTGGGCACTAAAGCCTGCGCACTGAGCAGGCGTATCTCAGTTGGTTACGGCGCTTCATCCTGGCCAGCGGCTCTCTACCACAACGTACTGCGTATCGCCATGCAGTCACGACGTCCACCGCCAGAAACGAAAAAACCGCGCGATGCGCGGTTTTCTCGTCACACCTTTGCCAACCCATCAAGGACGGCGCGCCAGCGCCTCCACGTCCTTGGCCTTGGGCAGCAGGTCCTGCTTGGTCACCGCAAACGGCCCGATGCTCAGCATCGGCACGGCCACGATCACCGAGGAGATCACCACGATCACCGCGCCAATCATGTGCGTCTCGGCCAGGCCTTCCATCGACTCGCCGCCGTAGATGTACAACGCCAGTGCCGACAGGAAGAACATCACCGCGGTGATCACCGTGCGCGAGAGCGTCTGGTTGATCGAACGGTTGAGCACTTCCAGCGGCTCCACGCGCAGTGCGCGGAAGTTTTCGCGCACACGGTCGAACACCACGATGATGTCGTTGATCGCAAAGCCCATCACCGACAGCAGGCCGGCCAGCACGGTCAGGTCGAACTCGCGGCCGGTCAGCGACACGAAGGCCACGGTGACCAGCAGATCGAACAACGCAGTCAGGCTGGCGACCACCGCGAACTTCCACTCGAAGCGGAACGCGATGTAGATCAAAAAGCCCACCAGCATGAACACCGTGGCATACACGCCGTTCAAGGCCAGATCCTTGCCGACCTGCGGGCCGACGAATTCGCCAGGCTGCACGGTGGCCGGATTCTCATCGCTGGTCACCGCCTTGCGCACATCTTCGGCAACGGTGCGAGCGGCGTCGTCGCGATTGTTGTTCTGGCCATGCGGCTGCAGGCGAATCATGACTTCATTACCGCCGCGGGCGTTCTGCACCTGGGCGTTTTCAAAGCCGGCCTTGGACAGCTTTTCGCGCACCTGGTCCACGTCCACGGTCTTCTGGAACGAGGTCTGCACCAGCGTGCCGCCGGTAAATTCCAGCGCGTAGTTGAAACCCTTGCCGACGATGATGCCGACCGAGGCGACTGCCAGCACCAGCATCAAAATGAGCACCGGCTTGCGCCAGCTCATGAAATCGATCTTGGTGTCGTTCGGAATCAGATGAAGCGGAAAAATTTTCATTGAAAGATCTTCCTAAGCAGTCCGCACATGGATGTGCGGGCTCTCGCGAGGGACTCGCATTACAGACGGGCTCTTGCGAGGGACTCGCATTAAATAGCGACAGACTTCAGCTTCTTGCGGCTGCCGTAGATCAACACCGCCAGCGCACGCGAGACCGTGATCGCGGTGAACATCGAGGCGAAAATACCGATCATCATGGTCAGCGCGAAGCCCTTCAGCGGGCCGGTACCGAACGCATACAACGCCACCGCCACGATCAGGCCGGTAAGGTTGGCGTCGAGGATGGTGCCGCCGGCCTTTTCGTAACCGGCCGCGATCGCCGACTTGGCCGGTACGCCCAGTCGCAACTCTTCGCGGATACGCTCGTTGATCAGCACGTTGGCGTCCACCGACAGACCGACCGACAGCGCCAGGCCAGCAAAGCCCGGCAACGTCATGGTGGCACCGAACAGCGACATCACCGCCACTACGATCAGCAGGTTGAACAGCAGCGCCACCGAGGTGATCGCGCCGAACACGCGGTAGTAGATGGTGAAAAACACCAGGGTGAACAGGAACGAGTAGACCACCGCCGTGACGCCGCGCTCCACGTTCTCCGCACCCAGGCTCGGTCCGATGACGTATTCCTCGACGAAGTCCATGGGCGCGGCCAGCGAGCCCGATTTCAGCAGCTTGGCCAGGTTCTCGGCTTCGGTCTTTTCCAGACCGGTGGTCTGGAAGTTCTTGCCGAACACGCCGGCAATGCGGGTCGGCGACAAGGCTTCTTCCTTGACCCGTACGCTGCGCACTTCCTTGCCGTCGACCATGGTCACGGTGGGAATGCGCTCGATGTAGACCACCGACATCAGCTTGCCGACGTTGGCGCTGGTGTAGTCGAACATGCGCTGGCCGGCGACGTTGTTGAGCGTCACCGCCACTGCCGGCATGCCGTTCTGGTCGGTGCTGACCGATGCGCTGACCATCTGGTCGCCGGTCACCAGCGCGCGCTTGTTCAACAATACCGGCGCGTTGCTGTCGCGCAGGCGATAGACCTTGGCCTCCGGCGGAATGTTGCCGCTGCGCACGGCATCGTCGGCATTACCGTCGACCACGGCGCGGAATTCCAGCGAGGCGGTGGCACCGATCAGGCGCTTGGCCTCGGCGGTGTCCTGCAGGCCGGGCAGTTCAACCACGATGCGGTCCTCGCCCTGGCGCTGGATGGTCGGCTCGGACACGCCCAGTGCGTTGACGCGGTTGCGCAAGGTGGTGAGGTTCTGCTCGATCGCACCGCTGGCGATCTGCTTGAGCTCGGCCTCCGGCACCTTCACGGCGATGTTCTGGCCGCTGACGTCGTAGGTCAGGGTCGGCTGCGCCTTGGCCAGCGTCACGCGCGCGGCGTCAGCATTGGCGCCCTCGCCCAGGTTGACCTGGATACTGTTGTCGGCGCGACGTTCCACCGAGCGATACGGGATACGCGCATCGCGCAAGGTGGTGCGGATGTCTTCGGCAAACCCGTCCAGGCGCTTTTCCAGCGCGGCCTTCTGATCGACCTGCATGGCGAAGTGCACGCCGCCCACCAGGTCCAGACCCAGCACCATCGGCCGGCCGCCCAGCTTGGCCAGCCAGTCCGGCACGGTGGAGGCCAGGTTCAGCGCCACGGTGTAGTTCTCGCCCAGCTGCTGACGCAACACGTCGTTGGCGCGCGTCTGCGCCTGCAGCGAAGGCAACCGCACCATCAGGCTGTCGCCTTCTTTTGTGATCGCCTTCGGGGTGATACCGGCGCTCTTGAGCTCACCGTCGATGCGGCTGCGCAATGCGTCGTCGAGCTGCGCACCGCGGCTGGCGGTGATCTGCACGGACGGGTCCTTCTGGTACACGTTGGGCAACGCATACAGCGCGCTGACGGCCAGTACCAGCAGGATCAGGAAGTACTTCCAGCGAGGAAATTCGAGCATTGCGACAGTCCCGCGTGGCACCATCCCGGCGCCGCGCCTAGCAGTGAGAACGACTTCAAGCGACCGGTACAACGTCGCCAATGGTCTTCAGATGGATACGGGCGGTACAGCGGAACCGGTGGGTCACAACCTCCGGTTCCACCTGGCGACTGCGCCTGCCTGACAGCGGCGCAGCCGTGGCAAGACGCGTTTAGCTTGCCGACTTCAGCGTGCCCTTCGGCAGCACATGGCCCACGGCGCTCTTCTGCACGCGGATACGCACGTTGTCGGCCACTTCCACGCTGATGAAGTTGTCGCCGATGTCGGTGATCACGCCCGCAACACCGCCGGAGGTGATCACTTCATCGCCGCGCGCCAGCTTGTCCAGCAGCGCCTTGTGTTCTTTCTGACGCTTCATCTGCGGGCGGATCATCAGGAAGTACATCACGGCGATCAGGATGATCGGCAGCGCGAAGGTGGACAGGCCTCCCATCGGGCCGGGTGCCGGCGCGCCGCCGGCGGCCTGCGCCTGGGCAGCGGGGATCAGGAAATCGAGCAGATTCATTCAGTGCATCCTAGTTTGGTGCCAGCGCGCCCATGGGCCCGCTCGCTATTCAGGTACCGCCGGGGCGGAACAGCCGGGAATTATGCCACGCAGGTTCCACGCCGTCCGCGCCGGGGCGCGGACGGCCGGTCTCAGCTGGTTTCCCCCGGCAACGGCGGCGTGGTGGCGCCGCGTGCCGCATAGAAGGACCGCCGGAACTCCACAAAGGTTCCCGAAGCGATCGCCGCACGCATGTCGGCCATCAGTTTTTCGTAATACCAGAGGTTATGCAGGGTTCCCAGCATCGGCGCCAGCATTTCGTTGCAGCGGTCCAGATGGCGCAGGTAGGCGCGCGTATAGCCGCTGCTGCAGGCATGGCAGCCGCAGCCCGGCTCGATGGTGTCCAGGTCGCGTTCGTACTTTGCGTTGCGGATGCGCACGGTGCCGAAGGAGGTGAAATAGTGGCCGTTGCGCGCATTGCGGGTGGGCATGACGCAATCGAACATGTCCACCCCGCGTGCCACGCCTTCGACCAGGTCTTCCGGGCGGCCCACGCCCATCAGGTAACGCGGGCGCTCGGCCGGCAGGCGCGGATGCAGGTGTTCGAGCATGGCGTTGCGCTCGTGCTCGGGCTCGCCCACTGCCAGCCCGCCGATCGCATACCCGTCGAAACCGATGCCTTGCAGGCCATCCAGCGAGCGGCTGCGCAGGTCCGGATGCACCCCACCCTGCACGATGCCGAACAGCGCCGCATCGTTGCCCAGCCCGTCGTGCGCGTCGCGCGAGCGCTGCGCCCAGCGCAGGCTCAGCTCCATCGAGCGTCGCGCGACGTCCTCGGTGGCCGGGTACGGCGTGCACTCGTCGAAGATCATCACGATGTCCGAATCGAGCACCTTCTGAATTTTCATGCTCTCTTCGGGGCCCAGGAACACCCGCGCGCCATCGGTCGGCGAGGAAAAGGTCACGCCCTGCTCGGTGATCTTGCGGCGATGCGCCAGCGAAAACACCTGGAACCCGCCGGAATCGGTGAGGATGGGCCCATCCCAGCGCGCAAATCCGTGCAGCCCGCCGTGATCGCCGATGACCTCCAGGCCCGGGCGCAGATACAGGTGGAAGGTGTTGCCCAGGATGATCTCCGCACCCAGCGCGCGGATCTGCTCGGGCAGGATGCCCTTGACCGAGCCATAGGTGCCGACCGGCATGAACGCAGGGGTTTCGACCGTGCCACGCGGAAAGGTCAGGCGCCCACGTCGGGCATGCCCGTCGGTGGCTTGGAGCTGGAACTGGAGTCGGGACATTGAGGGGCCGGGAATGGGGAGTCGGGAATCGGGAATGGGAAGAGCGGTTGGCAGGTGGCTGATCGTTCGGCGGGTCCCGCCTTACGATTCCCGATTCCCGACTCCCGATTCCCCGCCCCATAACAACATCGCATCGCCGTACGAAAAGAAGCGATAGCGCTGCGCGATGGCGTGGTGGTAGGCGGCGAAGATGCGCTCGCGGCCGGCGAAGGCGCAGACCATCATCATCAAGGTGCTTTCGGGCAGATGGAAGTTGGTGACCATCGCGTCGACGCTGCGGATGCGGTAGCCGGGCAGGATGAAGATCTGGGTTTCGCCAGCGAATGGCTGCAATTCGCCTTCGGGCGCGGCCTCGGTCTTGCGCCAGGCGCTTTCCAGCGAGCGCACCACTGTCGTGCCCACCGCGATGACGCGGCCGCCGCGGGCGCGGGTGCGCCGCACCTGTTCCACCAATGCGGCACCGACATTCAGCCATTCGGTGTGCATGACGTGCTGGTCGAGCTTGTCCACCCGCACCGGCTGGAAGGTGCCGGCGCCCACATGCAAGGTGACGTGGCCGAACTCCACCCCGCGCTCGCGCAGGCGCGCCAGCAGCGGCTCGTCGAAGTGCAGCCCGGCGGTGGGCGCGGCGACCGCGCCGACTTCGCGCGCGAACACGGTCTGATAGCGCTCGCGGTCTTCGACACCCGGCTCGCGGCGGATATACGGCGGCAGCGGCAGGCGGCCAGCCTCCAGCAGCCAGTGCTCCAGCGGGGTCGGGATCTGGAAACGCAGCAGATAGAACTCGCCATCGCGGCCCAGCACCTCGGCCTGGCCGCCGGCATCGAGCGCGATCACGCTGCCGGCCTTGGGCGACTTGCTGGCGCCGATCTGTACGCGCGCCTCGCGCTCGCCAAGCAGGCGCTCGATCAGGATCTCCACTCGCCCGCCGCTGGCCTTCTGCCCGAACAAGCGCGCCGGAATGACCCGGGTGTCGTTGAAGATCAGCAGATCGCCGGGCTGCAGCAGCTCGGGCAGATCGCGCACCTGGCGGTCGCCGAAGGCCGCTGGCGCCGGCGGCACCACCAGCAGGCGGCTGGCGGCACGTTCGGCCAGCGGCGCCTGGGCGATCAGTTCTTCGGGCAGCTCGTAATGGAAATCGGACTTCTTCAAGGCCGCAGGATCGTTGGCGGAGTAGCCGCATAGTGTAACTGCGGCCGGGAATTGAGATTGGGGATTGGGGATTCGTAACATCCAGGCCAAGCGGCCGGCAGCTTTACTACGTGGGCTGGCCAGCTTTTACTAATCCCCAATCCCGAATGCCCAATCCCGGCTCATTCACCGCTCGAACTTGGTCGACAGGATGATCGCGCTGGTCGTGCGCTCCACGCCGTCGATGGCGCCGATGGCGTCGGTGAGCACGTCCATCTCGTTGACGCCGCCGACCACGCCCAGGGCGACCAGGTCGTAGGCACCGCTGACCGAATGCAGCAGGCGCACTTCCGGGATATCGCGCAGCGCCTTCACCACGGCCGGCATCTTCTTGGGCAACACGGTGATCAGGATGTGCGCACGGATGCGGCCCTGTTCGTAGTCGTCATGCGTGCGCACGGTGTAGCCGCTGATCACGCCGTCGCGCTCGAGCTTTTCGATGCGGCTCTGCACGGTGGTGCGCGAGAGCCCAAGTCGCCGCGCGATCTGGGCGGTGGACGCGCGCGCGTCCTCGCGCAGCAGCGACAACAGGCGTTCGTCGGAGGGGGTGATCTTCACTATTGCGCATTCGTTTCGGCGAATCGACGAAAATACCGTACTTCCTGCCCAGATTCACGCTGCCAAACGCCGATCTTCTGCCGATAATAGGAAGGGAACGCCACCTTTGAAGGAGATGCGCCATGTCCGTCCTTGCCCCGCTCGCCCCGCTGCGTGCCCATGCCGGCCGCCGCCTGACCGAAGGCCTGGACGATGCGACCATCGCGCGCCTGGCCGGCAGCCACCCTGACCTGCAGCAGGCCATCCATGCGGCAGCAGCCGAGTACGCGCTGGTGCGCGATGACGCCGCCGACCTGCTGGACCTGGACGAAGAAGCCCAGATCGGCGCGGTGCAGGAAGGTTTCATCAATTTCTACGCCGACGACGCAGTGACGCCTTACGTGGCACTGGCCGCACGCGGGCCATGGGTGGTCACGCTCAAGGGCGCAGTGCTCTACGACGCCGGCGGCTACGGCATGCTCGGCTTCGGCCATACGCCGTCCGCGGTGCTCGGGGCCATGGCGCGCCCGCAGGTGATGGCGAACGTGATGACGCCCAGCCTGGCGCAACGTCGGCTCGATCGCGCCCTGCGTGCCGAGATCGGCCACAGCCGCGGCGGCTGCCCGTTTGCACGCTTCATGTGTCTCAATTCCGGCTCCGAAGCGGTGGGCCTGGCTGCCCGCATCGTCGATACCAACGCCAAGCTGCACACCGACCCCGGCGCGCGGCATGCCGGTGCCACCATCAAACGCCTGGTGGTCAAGGGCAGCTTCCATGGCCGCACCGATCGCCCGGGCCTGTACTCGGATTCCAGCCGCAAGACCTACACCAAGTACCTGGCCAGCTATCGCGACGAGGATTCGGTCATCGCAATCGCCCCGTACGACGTGGCCGCGTTGCAACGCGCTTTCGATGAGGCCGCGCGCAATCACTGGTTTATCGAAGCGGTGTTCCTGGAGCCGGTGATGGGCGAAGGCGACCCGGGGCGTGCGTTGCCGGCCGAGTTCTACGCCGCCGCGCGCGCGCTGACCCGTACCCATGGCAGCCTGTTGCTGGTCGATTCCATCCAGGCCGGGCTGCGCGCGCATGGCGTGCTGTCGGTGGTGGACTACCCGGGATTCGAGCAGCTCGACTCGCCGGACCTGGAAACCTATTCCAAGGCGCTCAATGCGGCGCAGTACCCGCTGTCGGTACTGGCGGTGACCGAGCACGCCGCGCAGGTGTATCGCAAGGGCACCTACGGCAACACCATGACCACCAACCCGCGCGCGCTCGATGTGGCCTGCGCCACCTTGGCGTTGTTCACCCCGCAGGTGCGCGACAATATCCGCATCCGCGGTGCGCAGGCGATTGCCAAGCTGGAAGCGCTGCAGGCCGAACTCGGCGGCTTGATCACCAAGGTGCAAGGCACCGGCCTGTTGTTCTCCTGCGAACTGGCACCGCAATTCAAGTGCTACGGCGCCGGTTCCACCGAGGAGTGGTTACGCCACCGCGGCGTCAACGTGATCCACGGCGGCGAGAATTCGCTGCGTTTCACCCCGCACTTTGCGATGGATGAAGACGAACTCGATCTGCTGGTGGGCCTGATCGCACGTGCGCTCAAGGAAGGCCCACGTCAGGTGCAGGCCGCAGCGGCCTGATTTGCTCCACGCGGCACGCCGGCGCGCATGTCGTCGGCGTGCGGCAGATGGCTGACAGGTCTTCCACCAGCGCTCTGCGCGGCGCCCTGGAACCGCGATCAGCGCCGGCGACAGTGGCGCAAGTCTTCGGTTGCGTCCAGCCGATCCAGGGTGGGTCATCAGCCATTGTCCCGACTGCGTTGCCTGGTCTGAATTTGCGCAATACCTGCAACACACGATGCGAAGCCACGAGAACATGCAAGCTTGCGCTTGCATAAATCGCCTGCAGCATGCAGGGCGATGACCTCACCCAGATTCGACCTGAGCGGCCCTGCCCCAGGTCGATTGCCGTATCACCGTGCACGCTGCCACTCAGATCGGCACCGCATTCAACTTGCGGCGCAGGTAGTTGGTGAGCGCACGCCGCGGCGACTTGCCGCGCCACGATGCCCAGCACAGGTGCGAGCCGACCGCGATTTTGCCGCCACGATGGCCAAGCCCGAACCAGGTGCGGTCCGGATGGAAGGCGTCGCGTGGCGGGAACAGGATGTCGGCGAACTGCCCACCATGCGCGTTGTAGAAGCGCGTCAGCCCACGCGGGCCCGAAATCATGGGGATTTCGCGGTGATCCTGCAGCGTTTCCGGGGCATGCGCGGTAAAGATGTGCTCGATGAACGCGCGCCAGAACGGATGCCCGGGCTCGGAGCCAAACACGGCATTGCCGATCTTGAAGTCTTCCTGGCCCGGCGCACCTTCCTCGACGGGCAACACGCAATGCTGCGACAGCACCTGCGCATCGAGCGGTCGTAGCAGTTTGTAGTCGGTGTCGAAGTAGAAGCCGCCATGTGCGTGCATGTACGCGCACCGGGCGATGTCGGCTTTCATCACGCCGAAGCGGATCTGCTCGTAGCGCTGGGCAAACTCGGGGAACGCACGCCGCATCAGTTCTGCGTTATCGGAATCGTCCCAGACGTAACAGGTCCATCCAGGCAACAGGCGCTGCAGGCGATCGCAGATCCTGCGCTCTTCCCATAGCAGCTGCTTGGTGGGTGCGGTCAGGTGAATCAATTGGGGAATCATGGGGGCGACTCGGGCGGTGGGGGAACCGAGCCGCCACCGCAGTGCCGCATCGATTCGGCTACCTGGTCGCTGGCCCGGCCGTACCAACCGTAGTCGCACTATCGACGTGACATAAATCGCAGTACATGATGATCAACTGCAAGCTCATAGAAACAATCTATGCAAATGCGAAGTTTTGAAACAACGCATAAATACAGTCGAAATCCGGATTAAACCGCGTGCTGCCCTGTCATATTCAAGGCGGCGGTCGGGCACCTCGAAGAAGCTGGCAGCGGACACGCAACCACGTGCAGCTTGCAGATCGTCTGCGCACTGCTGCCCAGCCACCAGTAGCACGGTATTGCTTGGGCAGGCTGTTGCCTGCCCTCGCTCATTCCCAGCATCGATCCGCACGCCCTTTGAGCGTTGCACTGCGCGGGCAATTGCGTGGCGCGATGCGTCCCGCCTCGCGTTCGATCAAGCGTTTGCTGCCGTCGCTGTCGCGTTGCAGTTCGAACGCGTCGTAGAGACGTCCGGTGGCCGTGCGCGATTCGTACAACAGATGCTGGCTGTCCAGACGCAGCACCTGATAGAGCTGGGTGTCTTCGCCCACCGGGCGCATGGTGGTGCGCGCCATGTCCGACAGGCGGTACTGCTTGGGCCCGGCGACCGAGACCACGAAGACCGGCGTCGCCTGCCCGGCCGCATCGCCGCGTCGGCCGTAGGTGTGGTCGTGGCCCTGCAACACCAGATCCACCTTGTGGCGTCGGATCACCGGCAGCACCTGTGCGACCAACTTTTCGTTTTCGCGATCGGCACGCGGCGAAAAGAATGGCTGATGGATCAGCACGATCGACCAGGGATGCGGGTTGTCGGCCAGCACCTTGTCCAGCCACTGCGCCTGCGCGGGGCCGGTCCCCAGGTCCAGCGCCGAGGTGCCGTCGAGCACGGCAATGCGCACGCCCTGGTAGTCGAACCAATAGCTGGTGCGCGCGGTGGCCGAAGGCCCGTTACGCGGCAACGCAAAGGTCACCGGCCAATGACTGCCGAGCACGCGGGTTGCCTGCGGCGTGTCTTCGCCCTCTTCGTGATATTCGTGATTGCCCGGCGCCGGCGCCACTGCAGTGCCTTCCAGCAGCCAGCGCCCGGCCTCGAACCACTCGGCCCATTCGTTGTCGTCCTGGCCGTCCTTGCCGCTGACCAGGTCGCCGGCGAACAAGGCCAGCCGGGCGTCCGGCGCCGAGCGCCAGGCCTGACGGATCACCCGCGAGACCAGACTGAGATTCTTGTTCTGGGTATCGCCGAAATACAGCAAGGTCAGCGGCGTGGTGGCTGTGGCAGCCGTGCGGAAGTGATTCCACGCGCCCCAGGTCCCCTGCCCCTGCACGCGGTACGCGTACATCGTGTCCGGCTGCAGCCCGTCGACATCGGCGCGATGGTGATGCGAACTGCCGTTTTCGCTGGCAAGCGTCAGCGTGCTCGCCCGAATGCGTCGTGGCGTGCCTACATCCGGCGAATCGCCGGCGACCATCAGTTCCAGCCACGGTCTGTCGACGCTGGCGTCGGTGCGCCAGGCCACGGCAAAGCCTGTGGCCGCGTCCTGCGCCGGCGTGGCGACGATGCGGTCCGGGAAGCCATCGGCAACATAATGCGTCGAACCCGCCGGCACCTGCGTATTGGGTTCGGCAGCACGGTCGGCAGCCGAGGCTGAAACGCTTATGGTTGCGATCGCCGCAAGCAACGCAGAGACCGATCTGCGCGCGGCCATCATGGCGTGCACTCTTTCAGGCGCAATGTCCGCGCGATATCGCGCCAATCGAACGCGGCCACTGCCTGGTCGTCATGCAACGCATAGAACACGCCACCTGGAAAGCGCGCATCGCTGCGTTGATCCAGCCACACGCCATCGGTGTTGGCGGTCACACGGCCGGCAAAGGCGCCGACATGCGCCAGCGTCTTGCGATCGAAGACCTGGAACACGCTGCGGTCCTTGAACTGATCGGTGGCGATCCAGTAGCCGCTCCCGTCGCTGCATGCGAACAAGCTGATGCCCTCGGCCTGCGCCTTGAACAGCCCGGCGCCGACGTTGCGGCCGCGATACCGCCCGTCAATGCCGTAGTCGCGCAACTGCGTGCCCACGGCCACGTCTTCTTCGGCAATCATCAGCCGCGCATTGGCTTCATCGCCGAACACCGATTCGGCAATCCGTACCGCGCCCGCTTCGCTGGTGTCGCCAAAACTCTGCGTCAGTCGTGCCTGCCAGCCCTGCCCTGCAGCATCGAGCTGATAACGCCGAAAGCGCTGGCCAAGCTCGGCCAGCGGCGGCGGCAGATCCTTGTTGGCCGGCGACATGTAGTTGTCGCTGACCACCACCTCGTAGCCGCCCTCGTGCTTGCGCACCCACAGGCCGTAGGGCTCGCGCAATTGGTTCTGGCCAAACGCCGTCACCGGCGTCAGATCGGGCAAGGAGAAGACCTGCACGCGCCGGTTGTCGCGCTCCACCACGAACACCAGGTCATCGACCACCGAAATGCCATTGGGGCGGTCGAGCTTGCCCAGGGCCTTGCCCTTGCCGCCGACCACGCGCAGCCGCTTGCCGCTGTCGCCGTCGAACACCACCAGCGCATGCGTGCCCTTGGCCGTGGCGATCACCCAACGGCGACCATCCGGCGCCATCCAGCTGGCCGGCGAATCCAGGTTGTCCGCTGGCGTCAGCGCGGTAATGAAGGCTTCCGGCACCACTTCGTGCGCTACCTTGGCCTCGCTGAGCAAGGGATCCTTCAGCAGCGCTTCGTCAGCTTCGCGGCCGGCCGGGGCACTGGCGCAACCGACCAATGCGGCGGCAGCGGACAGCAGCGTGATCTGCACGACGGTGCGTGGTGCGATCACAGCGCCACCTTCAGGCCAAGCGCGTAGGTGCGGCCGTACTCTTCATTTTGCAGGGTGCGCGAGCGGATGCCCTGATACAGCTCCAACGGCTCGTCCAACAGGTTCTGCGCTTCCAGATACAGGCTGACGTGGCTGTTGAATTGATAGTTCATGCTGAAATCCAGCTGCGTGTGTGGGGCAACATAGATATCGTACGCACGGCTCTGCCCGATGGTGTCCAGATATTGGCTGCGATACACCGCCGCCACGCGCGCACTGAACCCGTATTTTTCGTAGCCCAGGTGGCCGCTGTAGATGCGCTTGGACGAACGCGGCAGGGTGAAGTCGTCGCCGGCACGATTTTCCAGGCCCGGATTGAAATCGCTGTCCAGCACCGTGGCGCTGGCACCAACCAGAAAGCCATTCCAGCCCTCGGGCAGGAAGTCCAGGGTCTGCTGCCAATTGAATTCCGCGCCGCGCACCTTTGCGGTGTCGCCATTGATCGAGCGTGTGACCTGCAGGCCCGGAAATTCCGCATCGTTGGTGTTGATGGTCTGCACGATGTAGTCGTCGATCGACTTGTGGAACACGCCCAGCGAGATCACACCGGTACTGCCGAGGTATTTTTCGAACGACAGGTCCAGGTTCTGCGAACGGTACGGATCAAGATCGGGGTTGCCCAGACTCACCTCGTTATCGCCACGGTTGATGCTCACGCGTGGCGACACATCGCCGAACGCCGGGCGCGACAAGGTCTTGTTGGCCGCAAAGCGCAGCACCCAGTCGTTGCCACTGTCGTAACGCAGATGCAGGCCGGGCAGCACGTTGGTGTAGCTGCTGGAAGCCTCGCGTGGCGTCACCGTGGCGGTGCGGCCATTGGCTGCCACGTCCACCTGGTTGCCGGTGGCATCGAACTGGGTATTTTCCACGCGCACGCCGGCGATCATGCGCAGTGCGCCGATGTCCCAGGTGCCCATCGCATAGGTGGCGAAGACATCTTCGGTGGCCGTGTAATCGTCCTGCAGCGAGGTCTGCAGATTGCCGCCCACATCTTGCGGACGTGCACTGTACAGATCGCCGGAGGTGTTCCAGTAGCGGCGCATGCCGTCCGAGCCGATGCTCTGGCCCAAGGTGCCGCCACGGTGCTCGGGCGCGGGAGTGGTCCAGTCGCTCAGGTCGATGGCCGGCCCACGACGCAGCTCGTTTTCGTCCACGTTCACCCCGCGCTCGCGCCAGCGGCCCAGCACGCCCATCTTCAGGCTGGAATGCTCGCCGTCAAAGCGCACATTGATCTGCGCGCTGCGCTCGCTGTCGTCCACCTGCGTGGGCGCAATCACGAAGCGATCGAACACGAAATCATCGTTGCTCTGCCAGCCGTTGTCGGAGAAGCCCAGCTTCGGAATGCCACTGCGCTGATCCACCGTGGCCGCCAGATCGTCGCCGTCGTAATTGAAGCGCGCCTCCTTTTCATCGTTCACTCGCTCGCGGGTCTTGGTGTAGCCCAGCTTGTAATCCACGGTGGCGGCGCTCAGGCGGTTTTCGCCACCCACGCTCAACGCCATGGTGTCTTCCTTCTTGGTGCGGTAGCGCACGCGCTTGGAAATGCTGTCGGCCGGCAGGTCGTCCACGCGATAGGTGCCGTCGCCATTGGCACTGACCTCGCCATCGCTCAACCCGAAGATGGTGCGCTGACGCGTTTCGGCATCGTCGAAACGGCTGTAGAGCGTGCGCAGGTAGTAGCGGTTATCCGCGTCCGGGCGCCAGTCCAGATTGAGGTTCGCGCCCATGCGGGTGCGTTCGATGAAGTATTTGCGGCGTTGCACTTCGCCGGCGAACAGATCGTCGTCCGCGCCACCGTCAAAGGTGTCGTAGGCCACTTCGGTATTGTCCGATTCGAACTCGCGGTCCTGATAGTTCACGCCCACGGCCACCCCGAAGGTGCCATTGAAGATGTCGCTGTAGTTGAAGGCGCCCTTCGGGCTGGTCTTGCCCGACAGCGACTGGTGGCTGGCTTCGATGGAGCCGCGCAAGGTGCGTCCGTCGCGATCGAAGGCGGAGGTGGATTCCACCTGGATCGCGCCGCCGATGGAATCGCCCGGCATGTCCGGGGTCGGCGACTTGACCACCTTCAGGCGCTCGGTGGAATCGGAAGGAATCACGTCCAGCGGTGCCGAACGCGTGCCGTCTTCCGGCGTGCCCATGGTCATGCCGTCGATAGTGACGCTGTTGAGCGACGAATCCAGTCCGCGGATGACCACAAAGCGGCCTTCGCCCTGGTCGCGCGTCACGCTGACGCCGGGCAGGCGCTGCAAGGATTCTGCAACATTCTTGTCCGGGTAACGTCCCATCGCATCGGAGGCGACGGCGTCCTGGATGGCATCGGAGGCGCGTTTGAGATCGACTGCGCGCTCCTGCGCTTCCAGCTGCGGGCGCACCTCCAGCCGCTCCAGGTCGATTGCCGCAGCGCTGGCAGCGCCGCCCGTGGCCGCACCCTGGGCCGCGTGCGCCAGCGGACTCCACGTGGCCGCAGCCAACGTCAGCGTGATCGCCAGGCAGAGCGGAGTCTTGTTCAACACGGGTGCTTCCCCAATCGGTTAAGAATGGGTGGGCACACTATGTCTACGACGTTTCACTGACATGACATATGCATCAGCGATCACACCCGAAGTGTGGCGACACACCGCGCGGCTGCGGCACACTGTGCCCCTCTCCCGCCTGCCGCTGCCCATGAAAATCGTCGAAGTCCGCCACCCCCTCGTCCAGCACAAGATCGGCCTGCTGCGCGATGCCGCGTTGAGCACCAAGGGCTTCCGCGAACTGGTCACCGAACTGGGCACGCTGCTGGCTTACGAGGCCACCGCCAATCTGGATACCGAATCGCACACCCAGCCGGGCTGGGCCGGCCCGGTGACGGTGCAGCGCATTGCCGGCGCAAAGATCACCTTGGTACCGATCCTGCGCGCCGGTCTGGGCATGCTGCCCGGCGTACTGGCACTGATTCCTGCCGCACGCGTGAGTGTGGTCGGTCTGCAGCGCGATGAAGAAACCCTGCAACCGGTGCCCTATTTCGAACGCCTCACTGGCCGCCTGGAAGAACGCGACGCCCTGATCCTGGACCCGATGCTGGCCACCGGCGGCACCCTGATCGCCACCATCGACATGCTCAAGCGCGCCGGCGCACGGCGCATCAAAGGCATCTTTCTGGTCGCCGCGCCGGAAGGCCTGAAGGCGCTCGAAGCGGTGCACCCGGATGTCGAGGTCTATACCGCGGCCATCGACGAACACCTCAACGACAAGGGCTACATCCTGCCCGGCCTGGGCGATGCAGGCGACCGGATTTTTGGAACGCGGCTGGAATGAGTTTAAGCCCCTCTCCCGCCCGGGAGAGGGGTTGGGGTGAGGGTACGGCATGCCAGTGTTCTTGCTGCCGCCTACCCTCATCCAGCGCTACGCGCCAGCTTCTCCCGAAGGCAGAAGGAAATGCCGCAGCGCGTCCGACCTCGATCATGTTGCTGGCATGGCCAAAAGCGTCATTCAGAGCTGCTGGTGACCGAACCTTTGGTACGCAGGCAGCATGAATTGCAGCAGCTTAAGCCCCTCTCCTGCGGGAGAGGGGTTGGATGAGGGTACGGTGTATCAGTATTCCTGCCGACGCCGTACCCTCATCCGGCGCTGCGCGCCACCTTCTCCCGACGGGAAAAGGAACAGCCGCGGCATCGGCTTGATAGCGACGCTTTAGCGCGTCGACGCCTCGATCGCCGCGCTCACATACACCAGCGGCGCATTCCAGTTGATCGCCACCTCGTTGGTGGAGTAGCTGCAGAAGTTGTCCAGGTACGACAACGCCGGCCGTTTGGAGGGGTACGGCACCTTGCACTCCTTGGCATCCTGCTGCCCCGGCTGCGGGCCGCCGACCAGCCAACCCGGCACCGGCGCTTCGATCCCATCGGCCTCTGAGGGTCGGTGATGGATATGCATCGGGGTGCGTTTGCCTATCCCGGTCACGAACGACAGCCCCAGCGGATTGCGGCCCAGGATGTAGTCCAGCTGCGATTGCGCCGCATCCAGAAATTGCCGCTGCTGCGTCAGCCGGTAGCCCTGTAGCAGCATCATCGCGCGGTTGAGCACCCCTGCATTGCTGCCCCACACGAAATCGCTGTCGTTCATCGCCAGCCGCCATGCCGATGATTGCCAGGTGTCGGCCAGCTGTTGTGCCAGTCCGGTGATCTCCCGTGCGATCCGCGCGCGATCGGCATGCGGCGTGAGTCGGTCGCGATGCGCGGCCAACGACATCCAGGCCAGCCCACCGACATTGCCCCATGAGGGCACGGTGGCCGGCACGTTGCGCGCGATCATCGCGTCGTAGAACCCATCCTCGCCGGTGGCGATGTACAACTCGGCCGCCGCCCAGGCGAATTCGTCATCCAGGTGTGCATCGTCGTAACCGCCGGTACGCACGTCGCTGGGCTGATGGTAGATCACGTCCGGATGCTGCTTCGCCCATGCCCACGCAGCCCGCGAGGCTTTCATCATGCGCGCCGACAGCCCCGGATACTGCTTTTCAAATGGCGCATATACGCGACTGGCAACGGCCATCACCGCAGCGAAGTCCAAGGTCGCGGCAGTGGTCTTCATCACCACGTAGCGTTGCTGCGTGGCCTGATCCGGCATCACCAAGCCATCGAACTGCTTGTCGGTGAGCTTGTGGTACACGCCGCCATCGGCCGGGTCCTGCATGGCGAGCATCCAGTCCAGATTCCACCAGGCCTCCTGCAGGATGCCGGGCACGCCGGGCGCATCGTCGGGGATGGTCAGCGGCTTGGACCTGAAGAACGCCGGATACTGCTCGTAGGCCGCCAGCAAGGTGTAGGTGCTGATGCCGGAATTGACGATGTACTTGTTGTAGTCGCCCGCGTCGTACCAGCCCTTGGGCGCGCTGATCACGCTATCGGTCGGACGCGTTGCAGACGCTGCGGACGGATGGATGCGCACCTGCGTATCCGGGTGCCCGGCCGCGCGCGCATAGCGCCCGGCGTAGCGTGCCGGCAGCGCGGTGCTGGCACGGTTGAAGTAGAACGCCTTCAACGCTGCATCGACCAGGGGCTGATAGGCATGCGCGTTGATGGCGAAGGTCTCCGATGCCGGCAGCCCGTCGACCTTCAACCGATAGGTTCCGACCGCACGCAGCCCGGAAAAATCCGCCACCCGCGCCTGCTGTGCGGCCGGCGACCACATCGCGGCCGGCTGCAGGGTTCCCTGCAACACGCTGCGTCCCTGTGCATCTTCGACGGTGAAGCGGTCCGAACGCTGCGCGGCGTCCTGCGGCGGCAGCCCGACGATCGCCAGTTTTGCCGAGCCCGGCAGATAGCCCAGCTGGTTGACGTGGATGGCGTCGCTGGCCGCCACGGCCTCCTGCCTACCGGTGGTCTCCGCAGCGCAGGCGAGCACGGGCGAAACGATCATCAGGCTGGTGAGCACAGTCTTGAAGTTAGTCATGCCACGATGGTCGCCGCATTATCTTGCAGCGACAAGTCCAATGCCGGCATAGCCGATGCGTCAATCCGCATCGCTGCAGCAATGCGCCCCTTGCGCGGATCGCCTCGCACGCAGCCATGCCGCGCTCATCATCACTGCATGCCAGCAATCAAGCGCATGCTGGGCTGGCAGCAAACGCGCCAGCCCAGGCAACCACGGTCGCATTGCATCAATGGCGCTTGATCGAAACAACGAACAACGCCCGGCCGCCTTGCCGGCTACCGGGCGTCGACGCAATCGGGTTCACGCCTCAGCGTGCCGTCGCGTCCAACTGCACTTGCGCCTTGCCCACCGGGTTACGCGGGTCGCTGCCGCCGCTGAGCACGTTGCGGCGCTTGTCCCACTCCACCGTTTGCAGGTTGCCCCACACATGGCTGGAGCCACGGCCGCCTTCGGCGGTGTCGCCTGGCATTTTCAATGCATGCCCCATCGCTTGCAGGCCCTTGGCGGTCTGCGCCGAAAACGCGTCGGTCTCGGCGTCGATCACGTCCGGCAACCACTGGTGGTGATAGCGCGGCAGCGCACTGACCGCCTGCGCATCCAGGCCGGCGTCGTAGCCCAGGATCCCCAGCAGCACCATGGTGATGATGCGGCTGCCGCCCGGGGTGCCGAGCACGATCGCCTTGTCGGCCGATTCCATGAAGGTGGGTGTCATCGAACTGAGCATGCGCTTGCCCGGCTTGGGCGCGTTGGCGGCGTAGCCCATCACGCCGAACGCATTCGGAGTGCCCGGCTTGAGCGCGAAGTCGTCCATCTCGTTGTTGAGCAGCACGCCGGTGCCCTTGGGAATCAGGCCCGAGCCGTACAGCAGGTTCACCGTCTGGGTGGCACCGACGCGGTTGCCTTCGCCATCGATGATGGAAAAGTGCGTGGTCTCGTCGTCTTCCAGCGGCGTGGGGTTGCCCGACAGCAGATCGCTGGGCGTGGCCTTGTCCGGATTGATGGTGGCACGCAGGCCTTGCGCGTAGTCCTTGCTGGTGAGCACGCGCTGCGGCACGTCCACAAAGTCCGGGTCGCCCAGGAAGAAGGTGCGATCGCGGTAGGCGCGGCGCATCGACTCCACCACCAGATGGGTGCGATGCACCTCATCGAGCGTGTTCAAGTCCCAGCCCTCCAGGATCTGCAGCATCGCCGCCAGCGCAATACCACCGGACGACGGCGGCGGCGCAGTGGTGATCTTCCAGCCGCGGTAGTCGAACTGGATCGGCGCGCGCTCCTTGACCCGGTACCCGGCCAGCTCGGCCGCGCTCCACTGGCCGCCGGCCTGCTTCACGCCGGCCAGCAACTTCTTGGCGGTCTCGCCCTTGTAAAACCCGTCGAAGCCCTTGTCGCCGAGCAGCTGCAGCGTCTGCGCCAGCTCCGGCTGCTTGAAGGTGTCGCCTTCGGCAATGGGTTTGCCGCCGCGCAGATACACCTCGCGCGTACCGGGGTAACGCTCCATCACCTCGCGCCGCGAGGCATAGCCCTTGGCCATGCGCGCGTAGACGGGAAAACCCTCCGTCGCGATGCGGATCGAGGGTGCCAGCGACTGCTTCAGCGGCAGCCGGCCGTGTTTGGCAGCCAGCTCCACCAGCGCTGCGGGCAAGCCCGGGATGCCCGCCGACCACGGGCCATTGACCGAGCGGTCGCGGTCCAGCTCGCCTTTCTTGTCGAGAAACTGCGCTTCGGTGGCCGACGCGGGCGCGGTTTCGCGCGCGTCCAGCATCACGTCCTTGCCGGTCTTGGCATCGTGCAACAGGAAGAAACCGCCGCCGCCCAGCCCTGAGCTGATCGGCTCGACCACCGCCAGCGTGGACGACACCGCCACCGCGGCATCGAACGCATTCCCGCCTTCGCGCAGGATCTGCAGGCCGGCATCGGTGGCCAGCGCATGGCCGCTGGCGATCGCCGCGCCGGGCGGATGCGCGGCAACCGCTGCGGTGGTGGCCGTCGCCGGCTTGGCGGCATCGGCGCACCAGGCCGCTGGCGCCAGCACAAAGGCCAGCAGCAACACGCCGCGCGAAGAAAAACGTCGGGAAAAAGTGCTCACGGGGCGGGGGGCTCCTGTTCGTACAGTTCGGGGTGATCGCGCTGCAATTGCATCAGCTTGGCCAGCAACTGGTCATGGGTTTCCGGAATGGCCGGATCCGGATCGATGCATTCGACCGGGCACACCACCACGCACTGCGCTTCGTCGAAATGGCCCACGCACTCGGTGCAACGTGCCGGATCGATGACGTAGATGGTTTCGCCCATCGAGATGGCGTGATTCGGGCACGCAGGCTCGCAGACGTCGCAGTTGACGCAGAGCTCGTTGATTTTCAGAGACATATCGGCACTACGATGCGACGCGACGCGACGCGCTGCAACCGCAGGCGCTGGAACGCAATGTGCTGCTGCAGCCGGGCGCCCATGGCGCGCAGCGGCAGGTAGATAGCGCCCTGGGCGCTGTCGGACACCGGCCTGGTGCGGCCGGCTCCGATGGAGTGCGAACTCGGCAGCATGGTGCATTCCCAGGCTGCGGCCGGATGCGCCCTCCCGCGCATCCGGCCTGCTACGGCATTACTTGGCTTCAACGAAGATGTATTCCGCGCCCTTGGGCTGGACGATGGTCTGCACGCGCGCGTTGTCGGCAGCATTGCCGATGAACAGCACGCGCACACCCTTCATCGAGTCCGGTGCCACGTCCTTGAACGCCGCATCGATCAGGTCGGCCATCTTGCTGGACGCCGACGAACCGAAGGCCAGCATGTTGCCCGGCTGCACGCCACGCGCGAGCGCGGTCTTGACGCTTTCCAGCTGACGCTCGTAGCTGCCGGCAAATTCGGCGTCCGACTCTGGCGGCAAGTAGTACAGGAACGGGCTGTTGGTGGTGGTGCCCAGGTTCTGGCCGACCACTTCCTGCAGGTACTTCTTCCAGCCGGCGTTGTCGTCCTTGGCCGGTGCGGTCAACGGGGCCGGTGCGGCGGCAGCGGTCGGTGCCGGCTCTTCTTTCTTGCAGGCGGTGACCGCCAGAGCGGCGATCGAAGCGAGCGCCAGAGCGCGCATGGTGTGTTTCATGAAACTCCTCCCTTTGAAATGCATGTGGTGATGTAACTGCAGATGATCAGGCCTGCGCGCGGGACTGGCGCACCTGCCGCAAGGCCTCGACAACCGATGCCGGCACGAAGCCGGACACATCCCCGCCCAGCCGCGCGATTTCGCGCACCAGCGAGGACGAGATGAAGCTGTATTGCTCGGCCGGGGTAAGAAACAGCGTTTCCACCTCCGGGATCAGATGGCGGTTCATGCTGGCCATCTGGAATTCGTATTCGAAGTCGGACACTGCCCGCAGGCCGCGCAGCAGCACGCCGGCACCCATCTCGCGCACGAAATGCGCCAGCAGGGTATCGAAGCCGCGCACTTCCACATTGGTATGCGCCGCCAGCGCTTCCTGGGCCAGCGCCACGCGGCGCTCCAGCGACAATGCCGGGCCCTTGGAGGGGCTATACGCCACACCCACCACCACGCGCTCGAACAACGGCGCGGCGCGATTCACCAGGTCGATATGCCCGTTGGTGATCGGGTCGAAGGTACCGGGATAGACGGCGGTGCGGCTGTTGGCAACGCTCATACGGAGACTACCGGGGTCGGATCGCTCTTCAGTGTAGCAGCGGCCCGGCGGTACAGCGCATAGCGCACCTCACGGGTGGCGCCCTCGCGGTGCAGATGCCAGCCGGCCGGCAGCAGCGGCGGCGCATCGGCGGGCGCTTCCAGGTACAGCCAGGCGTCGGCCGCCACATGCGCCGGCAGGTGCTCCAGCACTGCCGGCCACAGCCCGGCCGCGAATGGCGGGTCGACGAAGACGATATCAGCCAGCGCTGCGGGCGCACGCTCCAGCCAGCGCACCGCATCTTCCTGCAGCACCTGCACCTGCGTGGCGGCATCCAGCCGGGTCACGTGCTCGCGCAGCCGCTGCACCAGACCGGGGTCGCGTTCGATCAGGGTGGCATGCGCAGCGCCGCGCGACACCGCCTCCAGGCCCAGCGCGCCGGAGCCGGCGAACAGATCCAGCACGCGCGCGCCGGGCAGGCGCGGCATCAGCCAGTTGAACAGCGTTTCGCGCACGCGGTCGCTGCTGGGGCGCAGGCCGGGCAAGCTGGGCACCGCCAGCCGCGTATTGCGCCAGCGCCCGCCAACAATACGCACCTGGCCTTCCGCGCCACGCGAGGCCGGGCGCTGCAGGCGGCTCATCGCCCCGCACCTGGCGAGGGCGGGCGGGTGCAGCACGGCAGCAGCGCAGTTGGCGACATGGCTCAAGGCAGGACGAATGGCCGGCCATGATACCGCCGCCATCGCCGCAGCCGCCCTGCCCCGCGCCAGCCGCCGCGGGCGGCACATTCGCGCAGGCCCGCCTTGAAAAATCGGCAGAAGGCCGCATCCCCCAGGCCATCGGCCGCGTTGCGGCCTGGACCACCACGGAGCACGACCCCAATGACCGTTGAAACCGACAAGCAGACGCTCGGCTTCCAGACCGAGGTCAAGCAGCTGCTGCAGCTGATGATCCATTCGTTGTACTCGAACAAGGAAATCTTCCTGCGCGAGCTGGTCTCCAATGCCGCCGATGCCGCCGACAAGCTGCGCTTCGAAGCCTTGGTCAAGCCCGAGCTGCTGGAAGGCAGCGGCGAGCTGCGCATCCGCGTCGATTACGACAAGGACGCGCGCACTGTGACCATCGACGACAACGGCATCGGCATGAGCCGCGAGGAGGCGGTCTCGCACTTGGGCACGATCGCCAAGTCCGGCACTGCCGATTTCCTCAAGCACCTCAGCGGCGACCAGAAGAAGGATGCCAACCTGATCGGCCAGTTCGGCGTGGGCTTCTATAGCGCCTTCATCGTCGCCGACCAGGTGGACGTGTATTCGCGCCGCGCCGGCCTGCCGGCCAGCGAAGGCGTGCACTGGTCCTCGCGTGGCGAAGGCGAATTCGAGATCGCCAGCGTCGACAAGCCCGAGCGCGGCACCCGCATCGTGCTGCACCTGAAGGAAGGCGAAGAATCGTTCGCCGATGGCTGGACGCTGCGCGGCATCCTCAAGAAATACTCCGACCACATCGGCCTGCCGATCGAGATGCGCAAGGAGCATTACGGCGAAGCCGCCGACACGCCGGCAGAGCCCGAATGGGAAGCGGTCAACCGCGCCAGCGCGCTGTGGACGCGCCCCAAGTCCGAGATCAAGGACGAGGAGTATCGGGAGTTCTACAAGCACATCGCCCACGACGCGGGCAACCCGCTGGCCTGGAGCCATAACAAGGTCGAAGGCAAGCTGGAATACACCTCGCTGCTGTTCGTGCCCGGCCGTGCCCCGTTCGACCTGTACCACCGCGACTCGGCCAAGGGCCTGAAGCTGTATGTGCAGCGCGTTTTCATCATGGACCAGGCCGAGCAGTTCCTGCCGCTGTACCTGCGTTTCATCAAGGGCGTGGTGGATTCGTCGGACCTCTCGCTCAATGTCTCGCGCGAAATCCTGCAATCCGGCCCGGTGGTCGATTCGATGAAGTCGGCGCTGACCAAGCGCTCGCTGGACATGCTGGAAAAGCTGGCCAAGGACAAGCCGGACGACTACGCCACGTTCTGGCGCAACTTCGGCCAGGCATTGAAGGAAGGTCCGGCCGAGGATTACGCCAACCGCGAAAAGATCGCCGGCCTGCTGCGCTTCTCGTCCACGCACGACACCACCGGCGCACAAAGCGTTGGCCTGGCCGATTACGTGAGTCGTTTGGCTGAAGGCCAGGACAAGCTGTACTACCTCACCGGCGAAAGCTACGCGCAAATCAAGGACAGCCCGCATTTGGAGGTCTTCCGCAAGAAGGGCATCGAAGTGCTGCTGCTCACCGACCGCATCGACGAATGGCTGATGAGCTATCTCACCGAATTCGACGGCAAGTCGTTCGTGGACGTGGCGCGCGGCGACCTGGACCTGGGCAAGCTGGATTCGGAAGAAGACAAGAAGGCGCAGGAAGACCTCGCCAAATCCAAGGAAGGTCTGGCTTCGCGCATCAAGGCAGCGCTGGGCGACGACGTGGCCGAAGTACGCGTCTCGCATCGCCTGACCGATTCCCCGGCGATCTTGGCCATCGGCCAGGGCGACCTGGGCCTGCAGATGCGTCAGCTGCTAGAAGCCAGCGGCCAGGCGGTGCCGGAAAGCAAGCCGGTGTTCGAGTTCAATCCCACCCACCCGCTGATCGAGAAACTCGACGCGGAACAGGATATGGATCGCTTCGGCGACCTGAGTCGTGTGTTGTTCGACCAGGCTGCGTTGGCTGCGGGCGATAGTTTGAAGGATCCGGCCGCGTATGTGCGGCGGTTGAATAAGTTGTTGTTGGAGTTATCGGTGTAAGCGCTGCGGTGATGGAGCAATGAGCAAAGACCGGCGATTCCGCCGGTCTTTGCATTTGGGCTCAGGCACCGCGCCAGTTAGTGCGGGTGCTTTTACAGCCGGAGTGCTTGGCAAACGGATATAGCCCCCATATGCTTCTTTCACGCAAGCCTCACTACAGCTGCGTGCAGAAAATTACACTACAAGGAAAGTGAAGCAATGAAAGATCTTGCGCAAAGGCCACCACCCGAAAAAATTCTCCATGGCGCTAGGTTAAGATTTTTGATTGCACTCGTCGTGATGTGCTTTTGTTTCATCCCGATGCCAAAAGCTCAAGCTGTTGACTCAGTTTTGTGCAATGCGGGCACAAGCCTATGTGACCAAGGGCAGGCCTATCTCAATGCTTTGAGAGAAGGCAACGAAGCGATTTGCGGATACGGAGCAATAAACACCCACAGCGGTAAAGTAAATGATCGAACATTTGATCAGCGTTACGAAGCAGTCGTCGAATGCTATCGTGCGTTTGATAACTACACTTGGATTTCTTATCTAGACAGCAGTTTCTACGCTTCCACCTGCACCGCCCGCCCTTCCATTGCCCCAGCAGCCGGCAGCACCGACAAAGTCTGTCAACAAGGCTGCGAGTACACCGTCGGCACCAACGGCGGCCAGCCAGTCGCCACGCCCAACGGCGCAGTCTGCGCATCTCCTCCCTCCATCGATCCTGGCAAGAACAACGGCTGTTGCGACGCCACCACCGGGCCGACCACGGCCGGCAACCCCGCGAACGTGTTCACCGGGACCAAACTCGAAACCGCAGTCGATTACCGCGCCCCGGTTGGACATCTGGAGTTCGTACGCTATTACAGCAGCGCAGCTGGCTTGCAGCCCGTTACCACACTCGGTTCCACATGGCGGCATAGCTACGCACGTGCGTTGACTGTGGCCGATGCAGCAACCGTGGTCCTGACCCGTCCCAGCGGCAATTTTTACACCTTCAAGAAGTCTGCCAACGGGACCTGGACGCCCGACTGGGACGTGCGCGAAGTGCTGACCGAACTCCTCGACAACGGTGTGCGGACCGGCTGGCAAGTCACCACTGCAGACGATACGCAAGAAACCTTCGGCCCCGACGGCAAACTGACCGGCATGGCCTACCCGGATGGCGAGCGACTGACGTTGACCTATGCCGGCACGCAATTGCAGTCGGTGCGGGACCTGCGCGGCCGGCAAATCGTGTTTGCCTACCAAGCCGGCAGGGTGGCCCAGGTCACGCTACCCGATGGTGCAACCCTCGGTTATAGCTATGACACCCAAGGGCGCTTGAGCTCGGTGGCCTTGCAGGCGGCAGGAGCATCGGCCTCCTCGACGGTGGCCAGTTATGGATATGCCGATTCACGCTTTCCGGATGCGCTGACGACACATCGCGATGCACAAGGCCAGGTCTATGCGTCATGGAGCTACGATGCGCAAAAACGTGTGACCCGCAGCGTGCATGGCAATCCGGCAGGAGCGATCGACCAATTCACGATCGCCTATGCAGGCGCCGCCTCTACCGTCACCACGCCATCAGGAAACACCATCACGCGCACTGGCCTGTCCAAGCTCGGCCAGGCCAAGGTGGTCGCAGTCCAGGGGCTGTGCCCGGAATGCACGAGCGCATCGTTCCAGTCCCGCAGCTATGACGGGAATGGCTATCCCGATCTGGAAGTCGATTTTGCCGGCGTCTCCACCGACTGGACTTACAACTATCGCGGTCTCCTGACCAGCAAGATTGATGCCGCCAACGATACGGCCGGCCGCAAGCGCACGGTACAAACCGATTGGCACGCCAGCTTGCGTCAACCTGTAGACCGCCGCAGCTATGACGCCGCCAATGCGCTGGTGGCCAGGACAACCTGGACCTACAACGCCAGAGGCCAGGCACTGACCATCTCGCAACTCGACCCAGCTGGAAGTCCCTCCCGGCTCGTTACGCAACGTTATTGCGAAGAGGCCGATATCGCCACCGGCGCCTGTCCGCTGGCGGGCGTACTGCTCTCCAGCGATGGTCCGCGCAGCGATATCGCCGACAGCACGCGCTACAGCTACTACCTCAGCGATGATGCGAGCTGCGCCGCAACACCAACGACCTGCCCGCACCGCAAAGGCGACTTGTGGAAAGTCACCAACGCCCTCGGCCAAGTCACCGAATACCTCGCCTACGACGGCGCCGGCCGCCCGCTGTCCATCAAGGACACCAACGGCATCGTCACCGACTACACCTATCACCCGCGCGGTTGGCTGACGGCCGCCAAGGTGCGTGGCGCCGATGCCTCCAGCGAGGCCGATGACCGCATCACCCGCATCGATTATTGGCCCACCGGCCTGGTCAGGCAGGTCACCCAGCCCGATGGCGCGTTCACTGCCTTCAGCTACGATGCGGCGCATCGGCTGACCGACATCACCGACAACGCGGGCAATACCGTCCACTACACGCTGGACAACGCCGGCAATCGCATCAAGGAAGACACCAGCGATGCGTCGGGCACGTTGAAGCGCACGCTCTCGCGCGTCTACAACCAGCTCGGCCAACTTAAGACCCAGGCTACTGCGGCCAGCGACCCCACAGACTTCGCGTACGACGCCAACGGCAACGCCACCACCGTGACCGATGCGTTGGCGACCGCGACGCAGAGCGAGTACGACCCGCTCAATCGCCTGTCCCGCACGCTGCAGGATGTCGCCGGCATCAAGGCCGACACCAAGTTCGCCTACGACGCACTCGACAACCTGACCAAGGTCACCGACCCCAAGGGCCTGGACACCACCTACGAGTACAACGGGTTCGGCGATCTGGTGAAACTCACCAGCCCGGACACCGGCGTCACCCGCTACGCCTACGACAGCGCCGGCAACCGCGCCACCCAGACCGATGCGCGCGGCAACACCACCGCCTACAGCTACGACGCGCTCAATCGCCCGACCAAGGTCACCTACCCCACCACCAGCCTCAACATCACCTACACCTACGACGCGACGCAGACGGCCTGCGCCAGCGGGGAGACCTTTTCGATCGGCCGCCTGACCAAGATGCAGGACGGCGGCGCCATCACCCAGTACTGCTACAACCGCTTCGGCGACTTGGTGCGCAAGGTGCAGACCAGCAACGGCACCGCGTTGGTGCTGCGTTACGACTACACCATCGGCGGCCAACTGCGCCGCATGACCTATCCCGACGGGGCGGTGGTCGATTACGTGCGCAATGCGCAGGGCCAGACCACGCAGGTCGGCGTGAAGGCCGCCGGCGGTAGCCGCCAGGTGCTTCTGGGCAATGCCACTTACTATCCATTCGGCCCGGCTGCCGGCTGGACCTACGGCAATGGCCGCACCCTCGCCCGCCACTATGATCTGGACTACCGCCCGCAGGCGATCCAGGACACCCGCCCGGGCGGTCTTGACGTAGGCTTCGGCTTCGACCCGGCCGGCAACCTCACCGCACTGACGCCAGCCGGCAATTCAACGCCGGAGATCGGCCTGGACTACGACGCGCTGGGCCGCCTGACCGGTCTCACCGATGGTGTCACCGGAACTGTCATTGACGGCTACAGCTATGACGCCACCGGCAACCGCCTCAGCGCCAAGGTCGGCACGGCCACGCAGGCCTACACCTACCCGACCGACAGCCATCGTCTCAGTGCCGTGGCAGGCGTCGCCCGCAGTTACGATGCCGCCGGCAACACCACCGCCATCGGCACCGCCCGCCAATACACCTACGACACCAGCGGCCGCATGACCCAGGCCCGCCGCGCCGGCGCGGTGACCATGAACTACCGCTACAACGGTAAAGGCGAACAGGTGCGCCGCTTCCTCGGCACCACCAACACCTACACGCTCTACGATGAAGCCGGCCACTGGCTGGGCGACTACGACAGCAACGGCGCGCCCAAGCAGCAGGCGATCTGGCTGGACGACCTACCAGTCGGCCTGCTAGCCAATGCCAACACGCTGCACTACATCGAACCCGACCACTTGGGCAGCCCACGCGTGGTGATCGACCCCACCCGCGATGTGGCGGTGTGGGCATGGAGCTTGAAGGGTGAAGCCTTCGGCAACACCGCGCCGAATCAAGATCCTGATGGGGATGGTGCGGCACTGGTGCTGGATATGCGGTTTCCGGGGCAGCGGTTTGATGCGGCGAGTGGGTTGAATCAAAATGGCAACAGGGAATACGAGGCATCCACGGGGCGATATTCGAAATCTGATCCGATTGGCCTGCGTGGCGGTATCGGGACATACAGATATGCCTTCAACAATCCATTGATGTGGATAGATCCTGATGGCTTGCAGGCAACAATGATATCACAGGGCCCAGGGATGACCGGCCCCGTGGGTGTCTACAACCCATATGGACCTAACAACCCAAACGATGCAAGCACCCAGTTACCTCAAGGCGGTTCAATTAATTTACCCCAGATACCAGAAATTACAGGAGACAGCCTACTTGAGTCGCTATACAAAATGTCGCCCTTGAGCGCCATCAGTCAGTTAGAACAAGCCATCAGTAATAGCATCAATAATTGCGATGATAATGATCGCTGTGAGCGAGAATGGCGTGAGGCGCGCCGAGTATGTCGTCAGCTAATTTTTGAGCAGTTGCAGCAAGCTGCCGGACGCAGAAAAAAAAGAAGCGTGACCGGTGTCACAGGAGGATTCACTGATATCGAGCAATGTGCTCGCGGCCTAGTTAGTCAACAATGCGGTGGAAACAAGGTGCAGAGATGAAAAAAATTCCAGAAACCGAAGGTGATCTTGAGGAAATTCTGCAAACTGCGGAAAAGTTCAAGACTACTGGTGATTTTCAGTCCGCGCTTGAAGTTTGCCAAATACTTTTGAATGAGCCAGCAACCAACCTAGCAGGGTTGCGTGCCCGGGCTGACATATATTCCGACATGCGCGAAAAAGAACTGGAACTTGCTGATCGCGAATCCCTTGCCAATCTTGGCTCAGAGGAACCGGGCGATTACTATGAGTTGGGTATTGGCTTATGGCGCTCAGGCCGATTCCCTGAAGCAGCGACGGCTTTTTCGGAAGCAATAAGCCTTGGAAATAAAGAGGATTTTGATTACTACACAAACTCATCTCGCATGCATTTAGTAGCAACCCTACTTAAATTAAAAAGATACGATGAGGCATCAAGAGAGTGTTTATTAATACCTGACAACTACTCTTCCTACTTACCTAGCGGAATGATGACAAAAGAGCAGCTAATGGAGATCCTAATGTAGCCAATCAACTTAATTTCATTAGACCACCTTCCGTCACCAAACATCCGACCCACCTATCAAGCAGGCAAAAGATGAGTTTGGACTTTGGCCGGATCGATACCATTCTTAAAATCAAGCCAAGCTCCGACACCTTGGGCCGCCTCACAGCGCTCAAGGACGGCCGCACCGGCACGCTGATCGACGGCTCCACCGGCAACCGCCTCAGCGCCAGAGTCGGCACGGCCACGCAGATCTACAGCTATCCGACCGACAGCCATTGCCTCAGCGCCGTCGCCGGTGTGGCACGTAGCTACGACGCCACCGGAAACACCACCGCCATCGGCGGCACCGCCCGCCAGTACACCTACGACACCACCGGCCGCATGACCCAGGCCCGCCGCGCCGGCGCGGTGACCATGAACTACCGCTACAACGGCCGTGGCGAGCAGGTGCGCCGCTTCCTCGGCACCACCAACACCTACACGCTCTACGATGAAGCCGGCCACTGGCTGGGCGACTACGACAGCAATGGCGCGCCCAAGCAACAGGCGATCTGGCTGGACGACCTACCGGTCGGCCTGCTCGCAAACGCCAACAAACTGTGTCGACTCCCCGCAATTCAATGCCAGCTAAAACTAGAGGTCTGCGGTTGATGTTGATCACGGAACTCAGCGGGCGTTAGTCCGCCCAGGCTGTCGTGCGGGATCTGTTGGTTGTAGTCGGCAAGCCAGTGTTCGGTCTGTTCGCGGACCTCGCTCAGCGTGCGGAAGAGATGCATGTCCAGCACGCCGCGCCTGTAGCTGCCGTTGAAGCGTTCGATAAAACCGTTCTGCATCGGACGCCCCGGTTCAATGAAGTCCAAGGCGATGCCCTTACGCTCGGCCCACTCGGACAAGGCCAGCGCGACAAATTCCGGCCCGTTGTCCAAACGTAGCTTGTTCGGATAGCCGCGCCAAGCTGCGATGCGTTCCAACGTGCGGATGACGCGGGCGGCCGGAAGATTCAGGTCCACTTCGATCGCCAAGGCTTCCCGACTGAAATCGTCGATGACATTGAACGTGCGAAAACGCCGACCGTCCCATAACGCATCGGACATGAAGTCGATCGACCATCCAGCATTGGGTCGATCACCGCAGGCCAGCGGCTGTGGATGACGCGTCGGTACCCGGCGCCTGCTGCGACGACGTTGATTGAGCTTCATCAGGCAATACACGCGCCAGACCCTCTTGTGGTTCCACACATGTCCGCGACGGCGGATGATTTGAAAAAGTTTTCCAAATCCACGCTCAGGAAAACGCTCGGCCAACTCGGACAACAGCGCGATAACCTCATCATCCCGATCGGGACGACGCTGATAGCGCATCGTCGAGCGCGCCACGCCAACCACCGAACAGGCCCGGCGCTCGCTCCAGCCATGCTGCTCGATGAGCCAGGCCAGAAGCGGGCGCTTGTGCGCCGGGTCTACAGTTTTTTTGCGATGACATCCTTCAATGCATGGTTTTCCATCGCCAGCTCGGCGTACATGCGTTTGAGCTTGTTGTGCTCGGTCTCCAGGTCGCGAAGGCGCTGCACATCAGCGGCCTCCATGCCGCCGTACTTGGATTTCCAGACGTAGTACGTCGCATCGGAAATCCCTAGCTCACGACACACATCCTTGACTTGGCGGCCACCCTCGACCTGCTTCAGCGTGGCGACGATCTGGCTATCGGTGAACTTGCTCTTGCGCATTGGTGGTCTCCTTGATGGCTAGTGTGCCCGGAGACCTCTAGTTATGGCTGGATCAAGTTTACGGGGAGTCGACACTTAGGAATTATAGGTGGCGGCGGAGAATACACGCTAAGCAAAAAGAACTCGGAAATCATAAGCTTTAAGGGGTATGAATAAGTTCTTTCCGGACAGGGCCCTCGTCGATTACGTGCACAACGCCCAGGGCCAGATCACAAAGGTCGACGTGATCCCTGCCGGCGGCAGCCGTCAGCTAATGCTGGGCAATGCGACCTACTACCCGTTCGGCCCCGCTGCCGGTTGGACCTACGGCAATGGCCGCATCCTCGCCCGCCGCTACGATCTGGACTACCGCCCGCAGGCCATCCAGGACACCCGCCCGGGTGGGCTGGACGTCGGGTTTGGCTTCGACCCGGCCGGCAACCTCACCGCGCTGACGCCCGCAGGCAATCCCGCGCCGGAGATCGGCCTGGGCTACGACGCGCTGGGCCGCCTGACCGGCCTCAAGGACGGCCGCACCGGCACCCTGATCGACGGCTACAGCGTTGATGCCACCGGCAACCGCCTCAGCGCCAAGGTCGGCACGGCCACGCAGGCCTACACCTACCCGGCCGACAGCCATCGCCTGAGCGCAGTGGCCGGCGTGGCACGTACATACGATGCCACCGGCAACACCACCGCCATCGGTGGCACCGCACGCCAATACACCTACGACACCACCGGCCGCATGACCCAGGCCCGCCGCGCCGGCGCGGTGACCATGAACTACCGCTACAACGGCCGTGGCGAGCAGGTGCGCCGCTTCCTCGGCACCACCAACACCTACACGCTCTACGATGAAGCCGGCCACTGGCTGGGCGACTACGACAGCAACGGCGCGCCCAAACAACAGGCGATCTGGCTAGATGACCTACCAGTCGGTCTGCTGGCCAACGCAAGCAAACTGCACTACATCGAACCCGATCACCTGGGCAGCCCGCGCGTGGTGATCGACCCCACCCGCGATGTCGCAGTGTGGACGTGGAGCCTGAAGGGCGAAGCCTTCGGCAACACCGCGCCGAATCAGGATCCGGATGGCGATGGGGCTGCGCTGGTGTTGGATATGCGGTTTCCGGGGCAGCGCTTCGATGCGGCGAGTGGGTTGAATCAGAACTACTTCCGGGACTACGAAGCGGCTACCGGTCGGTATGGACAGAGTGATCCGATTGGATTGAAAGGCGGGACAAGCACATATAGCTACGTAGCGGCCAATCCGATCAACTCTCTGGATCGGAACGGCTTACTGGGAACCCCAGGACCTGGCTATAGATTCGAAAATCACAAGGAGCTTGCCCGGGCCGAGGCGATTGCAAAGCTGCAAAGGTGCAATGTAGAAGATTGCGATCCGGGCAACCCTTACAAAATAACCGAGTCGCAGAAGGCGGAGGTAATCTCCAAAGTGATGTTCGCCACCATCTATCGTGACAACTCTGTCGGAACCTGCGGTTATGCAAATCCAAATTTGGACCCAAATGCTATCGGCATCGGCAATGCCATCTTCTCAGGAGCAGGATGCTGCTCAATGGCCTCGGTCATCGCCCATGAGGCTGTGCACTTGGTACTTGGCAGCCCACTTTCGCTTAGCCTTCAGCAAAACTACGAGGGCGTCGCTAGATACTTGCAGCAAAAATGCTTTGGCTGCGGATCTGCCTTTGAATAATATTTTCAAATACCTGCTTATCTTTTTTACGGGCAGCATATCCATGCTAACAACGGCGTGTGGGCGAGGCGACATCGAACCGCCCACGCAAATTAGCGCGGGCAGCGATTATGGCGATCTTGGAAAATTTCATAATTGCCAGGCCATTGCCAGAAGACAACTCTCCGACATTGAGAAGTGTGAAATTAACTTACTCAAGAAAGAGTGCACCCCTTCTGCCGATTGTCTGATCACGTGCCAATCCAGTCCCGATGGACATAAGGTAGGCGGAGGCTGCTACCACCTCTGCTTTAGTACTGTAACTGGCCACAACTGGAGCGAAAGACCTAAAGCTGATTTCAGCAGCTGCGACGCCCAGTCAAAATGAAATAAAGGACAGTACGGAGGCCTGAAAAATCCATATCCATATCCATATCCATATCCATATCCGTAGCCGGCCACACTGTTAGCGGTTGCGCGCAGTGAGCTGAACTTGAGAACCTTCAGGAGCTCTTTTGCGGATAAAAATCGCAACGGATCGCACGATCAGGATATTTGCCCTGGCCGCTGGTACGACAAAGCTTACTTTTCATCTGATCCTACTCCACTCATTTTGCACAGTTGACATCCCAAGCAACCAGTAGCAACCTCTACCTCAAGGAGCGTAGAAACTCCTCTAGTAGCGGTACCCACCTCCGTGAAACCGGTGGGTTTTTTGTGCCTGTTCGCAGGTGCAAGCCGACGCGATGCCTGCGTCGGGAGGGCGGCTAATACAACACTCCTTCGGGAGGAATACGCCCGCCGACTACTAGCGGTTTCTAACCTCCCGACATCCCGTCGCCGGCCGGCGACGGTGCCTGTTCTTCGAAGGAGGCGTTGTTATGGCAGATGTATCGATAATGGAGATTGGTGTACTTCGTCGCTCCGTGATGCTGGTGGAGGTGAGGCTATGAGCCGAGCGCAATCACCAACCGCGAATCGTTCCAAGCCGAACGCCAATCGCACCACTATAGCCAAGCGAGTGGCCAAACCGGCAACAGACGCGCCGCCCATGCGGCTGGCGCCCTCGCCCACGCTCGATGTGGACCACCTCGCCTTCGACCACCGGACCGCAGTGCATCCGGATGATATTCCGCCGAGGCGGCCTCGCAAACCCCGCACACCCACGCGCTGCACGGTGGGCTATGCATTCTACGATGCGGAGCCGGGCAGGCCGCACAGCCAGCGCATCCCCAGTGTGCGTTTGCGCGGGCTGTGACTGGAACGGTTGGGGTTTGCGGTTGGCTGCAAGCTGCGGATCACTGCGCGTAATGGCGAACTGGTGGTGACGGTGGCGACGCCCCCCCGATTTTGAGTAGCACCTCAGTTTGGAGTCCAATTCCCTAACTCGAGGAGATTGGACGTGAAGAAGCGTTTTTCTGAAGAACAGATCATCGGCTTCCTGCGCGAAGCTGATGCCGGTGTGGCGATCAAGGACCTGTGCCGGCGGCATGGCTTCAGCGAGGCTTCCTATTATCTGTGGCGCAGCAAGTTCGGCGGGATGAGCGTGCCCGATGCCAAGCGGCTCAAGGACCTTGAGTCCGAGAACGCGCGGCTGAAGAAGTTGCTGGCCGAGCAGCTGTTCGAGAACGACCTGATCAAGGATGCACTGCGAAAAAAGTGGTGAGCGCACCGGCGCGTCGCATGCTGGTGCGCGAGTGGATCGGGCGTGGTGCCAGCGAGCGTCGTGCGTTGGCAGTGATCGGCATGAGCGCCAGTGCGCTGCGATATTGCCCGCGCGAAGATCGCAACGTCGAACTGCGCGAACGCATCTGTGCGTTGGCGCATCGCCATCGCCGTTATGGTGTGGGGATGATCTATCTCAAATTACGACAGGAAGGACGCATCGTGAACTACAAGCGTGTGGAGCGGTTGTACCGCGAGCAGCAGCTGCAGGTCCGGCGCCGCAAGCGCAAAAAGGTGCTGATAGGAGAGCGTCAGCCGCTGCTGCGGCCATCGCAGGCCAATCAGGTGTGGTCGATGGATTTCGTGTTCGACCGCAGCGCCGAAGGCCGAGTGATCAAGTGTCTGGTGATCGTGGACGATGCAACCCACGAAGCGATCGCCATCGAGGTGGAGCGCGCAATCTCGGGCCATGGCGTGACACGCGTGCTGGATCGGCTGGCGCACAGTCGCGGCTTGCCACAGGTGATCCGCACAGATAACGGCAAGGAGTTTTGCGGCAAAGCGATGGTGGCCTGGGCACATGCGCGTGGCGTGCAGTTACGGCTGATCCAGCCTGGCAAGCCAAACCAGAACGCCTACGTCGAATCGTTCAATGGCCGGCTGCGCGACGAATGCCTCAACGAGCACTGGTTCCCAACCCTGCTGCATGCGCGTACCGAGATCGAACGCTGGCGACGCGAATACAACGAGGAGCGACCCAAGAAGGCCATTGGCGGCATGACGCCATCTGCGTATGCCCAACAGCTGGCCAACACCGATATCATCAACCCCGGACTCTAAACCCGGCCGCTACTCAGAGCGGGGGGGCGTCGGTGGCGGAGGATTAGCTCGCGAGTGAGTAATGCGGCCTTTCTGCACTGCTGAAACCGCACAGGGGGCTTCGCCGCCGTATCCTCACCCCCACCCCTCTCCCGCCGGGAGAGGGGCTTGATGGTGCATGCTTGAGTTCTTACGCGTAGGTGCGGGCGCGGTTTCTTCGCTCTTTGGTGCCATGCGCTCTGCAGAGGTCGCGCGAGCACTTCGTCATACTTTCAAGATGCGCTAGCTGCAGCGCTCACGCCGACGCCAGCACCCAACACCCAAATGCAGGCCCTGCCGAATAACCGGTCTCCGGTTCGATGCGAATCTGCAGGGTGTCGCGACCGGCGACCGTTGCTGGCAATGCGTAGTCCACATCGACGAAATCCAGGCCGCGGTTGCCGTCGAGGCGTTCGTTGGCGATGAGTTCGCCGTCGGCGAGGAGGCGGAAGCGGCGGCGGGTTTCGTCGCCCCAGTAGCGCAGGCGCAGGATGCGGGCCTGGGCGGTATTGCGCAGGGTGAAGGCCATGAAGCCGCCAGTACGCACGTCGCGGCCGGGCCGGCGGCGGTAGCTGAGCGGGTTGGAATTTTCCCCCTGCAGTGCATGCGCCTTTTCGGAGGCTTCATCGCCTAGCGCGATGCGATCGAGCGCTAGGGTGTCGAGTGCGTGTTGCGCCGCCGCTTCTGCCGCCAGTTCGGTCTGGCGTTGCTGCCATGCGGCGGCGTCGCGGTGTTCCAGGTAGACCGCGCTGCGGCGGTCGAACTGGGCGTAGAACGGGGACAACTGCCACTGCTGCACGCCATCGTTGTAGACGAAGGCTGTCTTGCCCGGCACCGGCTGCAGGCGTTGCAGGATGTCCTGCCCCCCGATCAATGCCGGGGTCTTGCCCGACCAGGGCTTGGCGGCATCGCCCAGATCCACGGCAAGCACCAGCGGCCCGCGCAGCACCGAGACCCAGGCGGGATCGTCCGGGGTCGCTTCCAGGCGCAGCGGCATGTCGAACGCCAGGCTCAGGGTGTCGCCGCGCTGCCAGACGCGCGTGATGCGCAGATAGCCATCGCTGGCGGCGGTATCGACAGGCTGACCATTGAGTTGCAGGCGCGGCTGTTGCGCCCAACCTGGCACGCGCAGTGCGAGCGTGCGTTGCTCGGCCGGCGCAGCATCGATGCGCAGCGAGGCGCTGCCCTGCTCCGGCAAGGCGCTGTGCAAGGTCATGTCCAGGCCGGCGGCATCGCGCACCGTGGAGGGCACATATAAATTGACGAAGACGCCCTGCCCGTCCTGCCAGTAGATGGAATCGCCAAATTGCGCGTGCGCTTCCATGCCGCTACCAACGCAGCACCAGAAATCGTCGAACGGCGACGACCAGCCACGCGCTTCGCCGGCCAGCAACGGCGTCATATACGTAAACATGCCGGTGCGTGGGTGCTGCTGCGCCATCACGTGATTGAGCAAGGTGCGCTCGTAGTAGTCGAACAACTCAGCCTGCGGGCCCCACTGATACAGGTGACGGGTGAGCTTGAGCATGTTGTAGCTGGCGCAATGCTCGCAGGTCTGCTCGGTGAGGAACTTTGAAATGCTGTCCGGCTGCTGGAAATATTCGCGATCGCCATTGCCACCGATCACATAGGTGTGGTGGTCGGTGACGGTGTGCCAGAAGAAGCGCGCTGCGGCACCGGATGCGGCATCGCCGGTGACTTCGTACTCGCGCGCCAGGCCGATCAGTTTGGGGATATTGGTATTGGAATGCTGGTGGGCCAGCTCGTCGCGCTGGGCGACCAACGGGTCGAGCACGGCGTGGTGATGCAGGCGCTGCGCCAGCGCCAACCATTGCGCATCATTGGTTCGCACATGCAGTTCGACGAACGATTCGTTGAGGCCGCCGAATTCGCACGACAGCACTTTTTGCAATTGCGCCTCGTCTAGCGCGGAGAAGATGCCTTGCAGGTATCCAGCCAAGCTCACCGCCACCTGCAGCGCTTGCGCGTTATCGCAATGCGCATGCACGTCGAGCAGGCCGGCGAACAATTTGTGCCACGTGTACAGCGGTGCCCAGCTGCCGTTGAGATAGAACGGCGCCGGGTCGATCTTGCCGCGTTTGAGCTCGTCCAAGACCGCGCGCCCGCTTTCGATCTGCCCGGCTGCGTTCTTGCGCGTGAAGCCGGCCACGTAGCCATCGCCGGCATGCGCCTGGCAGCGCGCCAGTTCGCCGACCAGATACCCGGCGCGTGTGCGGCACTGCGCATCGCCGGTTTGCGCGTGCATGAGCGCCAGCGCACTGAGGTAGTGGCCGAGCGTATGCCCGGCGATGGTGTCCGCCTCCCAACCGCCATACGCTGGCGCCTTCGGGTCGAGGCCGGCATACAGCACGAAGTTGTGCAGCAAGCGGTCCGGCTGCAGCCGCATCAGATAGCGCCGGTTGGTGTGCAGCGCATCCAGGAACAGCGATGGCGTGAGCCTGACCTGGGCAAGCGGCACCGCGCGCACGCTGCCCGGTTGTGCAGCGCTGGCCTGGGCCGGGAACCTCAGGAAGCCGGCAGCTACCGCCAGGCTGCTCCAGGCCAGAAAGCGCCGCCGCGACAACGACGGCGTGTGGTTGCAGGTCGATTCGCCTAGGTGTGCTTCCGTCATGGGATCAGCTTAGCTCCTGAGAGCGCGCATGCTCGCGCGCGTGGTCGCAACAATGCGATCGCAACTGCCCTGGCAACGCTTGCGGTGACGTGGCATTTGCACAACCGATCGCACCCGGCCACGCAGCGCAGCGAGACAACCGCGCACTCAGAACTTCACCGTCGCGCGTGCCCAATAAAAGCGGCCGAGCAGATCGTAGGTGGCCACATCGGTGTTCGCATTGCCCACATTGTTGGCGTAGTACAGCGGCGGCTGCTTGTTGGCGATGTTGTCCACGCCGACCTCAAAGCGCGTATGCCACGGCTCAACGTTATAGCCAAGCTGCAGGTTGTTGTAGACGTAGGCACCGATATTGCGCACCACGGTCGGTTCGCTGGAATCGGCCGACAGGCTCTGGTCCGGATCCGAGTTGCCGATGGCGGTATGCCCCACATAACGGATGCGCCAGGTGGCGCTCCAGTCATCCAATGCCCAGCTGACCGTGCCCAGTGCGCGCCAGCGTGGGAAGTTGCCGTAGGCCTGGGTGTAGCGGCCCACGTTGTGGATGGTGACCGAGCTGGGGTCGGTGGTGTCGGGCAACACGTCGTAACGGGTGAGATAGGTGCCGTTGAGGCCGGCGGTGACATTGCCCCATGCCATGGCAGGCAAGCGGTAGGTCAGGTTGAAGTCCATGCCCTTGGCCCACAGTTTGCCCAGATTGACGGTGGGCTCGGCGATGTAATTGATGGTGCCGTTGCCGTTGCGATGGATCAACGCGCAGAACGCGCTGGCCGAGTTGGCGAAGCATTGATTCAGCACCGTCTGCGCCGACACCGTGGTGATGGTGTCTTCCAGATCGATGCGCCACCAGTCCGCACTCAGCGACAGGCCGTCGATCCACTGCGGGTCGTACACAAATCCGACGTCGTAGGACTTACCGGTTTCCGGCTTGAGCTGGTAGCCGGCGACTGCCGCGCCGGAGACCTTGCCCGACACCTGCCCGTCCGATTGCTGGTAGCTGCCATCGGTGGGCACATTGGCGCAGGCCACCGTGTTGCCGCCGGTGTAGCCGTTGCACGGGTCGTTGACGGTGGCCGCGTCGCCGGCCACGCCGGCATACAGCTCGTTGATGTTGGGTGCGCGAAACACTTGCGAGACGGTGCCGCGCAACAACAGGTTTTCGACGGGGCGGTATTCCAGCGACAGCTTGCTATTGGTCTTGCTGCCCACCGAGCTGTAGTCGGAAAAGCGCGTGCCCACGGTGATGTTCAATGCATTGATGCCGGGCAGATCCTTGAGCAGCGGGAACAGCGCTTCGGCATAGGCCTCCTTGACATCGAAACTGCCGCTCAAGCTGGACGAACAGAATTCGATCACGCCGCACAGGCCATTTTCATCGCCGGTCCAGAGCGGGTCCGAGGCGGTGGTGGAGCGTTCCTTGCGGTACGAAATGCCAGCCGCCAGACTGGCCTCGCCCGCCGGCAACTCGAACAATGTGCCGTTGGCATTGGCTTCGAATTGCTTGACCGTGTACACGCTGGTGACAATGGGGTTGACCACCATGCCCTGCAACGTGGCCAGGTTGGCGCTGTCGTTGAGGTTGAAGAAATTCAACGGCGTACAGCCGGCAATCGCTGCACCCGCGCTGCCGCACTTGACCACGCCATCGCTATCCAGAAACGAGGGACCGATGGCCTGATTGAACGCGGCATAGTCGAGAAAGCCGTTGTTGATCGACTTCTGCTTGACCTTGCCGTAATTGAACGTGGCATCCCACTGCCAGGAGCTGTCGCCGAAACGGCCGCGCAGACCCGGGCTGATCTGGAAGTTGTAGGTGTTGTATTGGTAGCGGCGGTTGCCCAACACGGTGGCGCGCGTATTGAGGTCGTTGTAGGAGGTGCCGGTGGTGCGATCGGTGCCGAAATTGACGCCGAACGGGTTGTAGTAACTCTGCGCCGAGACCAGGATGTTGTCGCCGTTGGAAAAGATCGGAATCGGCGCAATGATCGAGGCCGATTCGGTTTTACTGAACCAGGTATTGACGTAGCCCTCGACGCTGTCGCTGAAGCGATACGTGCCCAGCAGGAAGGCATTCGTGCGTTTTTGCGGGGTCTGCAACAGGTTGAACGGCTGGTAGTTGTAGGAATCTGCAGCAGCGTTATAACAGTGGAAATCGCCAGGACTCGCCCGCCCGCTGACGCCGCTGTTGAGGGTGACGCGCCCGCAACCATTGGATTGTGCGAGCAGCTGCGATTGATCCGAGCCATCGTTGAAGTTCACCGTGCCGGTGGGCGTGGCCGAGGAGCCCTGCTTCACCGGTTGACCATTGGTCAGCGCGAGCGCGTCCTTGGAGTAATCGCGCGCCGCTGCCGAGACGGCATCGATGTTGTGATACGACAGGCCGCCGATCAGGCTGCCGCGCTCCCAGGTCTTGCCGGCGGTCAAGGTGAAGTTGCGGCGGTTGCCGTCGCCCTCGCTGCTGGTGCCGAAGTCGCTGCTGAACTGCACGCCATCGAAGCGCGAACGCAGGATGAAGTTGACCACACCGCCAATCGCATCGGAGCCGTACACCGCAGAGGCGCCATCGCTAAGCACCTCGATGCGTTCGATCATGCTGGAAGGAATGGCATTGACGTCGTTGTAAGCCAGGCGGATGCCATTGACCAGCACCAGCGTGCGCTTGTCGCCCAAGCCGCGCAGCGAGATCGCCGAGGCGCCGGTGCCGCCGCCGTTGTTGGTATACGGATTGGTCGCATTGCCGGCGATGGACGGCAGTTCCTGCAACAGATCGCCCACGGTCGCCTTGCCGGTGGCAGCGATCTGCTCCTGGCTGACGGTAACCACAGGATTGGCGGTCTCGGTATCCACCCGGCGCAAACGCGAGCCGGTGACCACCACGCTGTCCAGCGTCTGCGTCGCATCGCCACCGGCAGCTTGCTGCGCAGCCACCGGCGCAACCGCACCTGCCGACAGCACCAGCAGCAGCGCGGTGGTGAGCATGCTCGGCAACGGCCGCGTGGTGGCGCTGGTCGTGCGAGTCAGAGGCAACGGCAACATCGGCATGCAAGGCTCCTGAGTGTGACGAAAGACAAACCGTGGGCAATACCTGCCCGTGCCGGCGTACAGCGGCGCAGGGCGACGTAGATGGCAGACGTACGCTGCAACAAACCGCTGGCACGGTCGTGTTGCAGAGGCGCAGACAACGTGCGACGCAGGCGACCGAACAGTCGCGCAGCAACGCGTGTTACCGGAAAGGTGGTGCATTCCTCACTGGATGCGCTTATGCGCTCCAGTTTTCATCAGCTGGTCACAATGTGCCTGTGCGCAGACGCCACGTCTTGTCGCATTTGGCGAACGCGCATGCGGAAAACAGCATGGTTCGCAACTGAACGATCACGTGTGGCGGCATGAGCGCGCTCGAGCCCGCACGCATTGGCACCGCTTGCGGCGATGGGAGTGCAGATGAAGCTGACAACGATCGATGCGCGGACGGGGGCATTGGGCCCGATGTGCCGCGCACGTCAACTCGCTGCACGCGACCGGCAGCGCGCGCATCACCGCACCGATGCGGCCGGCGCTGCGACGTTGCGATTCCACTCCGGCGTTGGTGCCTGCTGCATCCAGCGCAGGAAGAAATCCAGCAGGCGGCGCCTGCCGTAGTCGCCACCGGCACCGTGATCGCCGCCCGGCACGACCAGCAGATCGAAATCCTTGCCGGCCTTGATCAGGCGGTCGGCCACCTGGAAGGTACTGGCCGGGTCGACATTCATGTCCATGTCGCCGGTGACCAGCAACAGATGCCCCTGCAGGCGCGCGGCGTTCTCCACATTCGACGATGCGGCGTACCACGGGCCGACCGGCCAGCCCATCCACTGTTCGTTCCACCAGATCTTGTCCATGCGGTTGTCATGGCAGCCGGAATTGGCCACACCCGCCACATAGAACTCCGGATGAAACAGCAGCGCCCCCAACGCGTTCTGCCCGCCTGCCGAGGTGCCGTACACACCGACACCGCCGCCGATGTCGTACCACGGGTAGTGCGCCGCGGCTGCCTTGTGCCAGGCGATACGATCCGGCAACCCGGCGTCCTTGAGGTTGCGCCAGGCCACATCGTGGAAGGCGCGCGAGCGGTTGTTGGTGCCCATGCCATCGATGGACGCTACCGCAAACCCCATCCCGGTGAGCGATGGTGTGGCGGTGGTAAAGCTCTTGGGAACGAACGAGCCCTGCGGTCCGGCATAGATGTCTTCGACGACCCGGTAGCGCTGCTGCGGATCGAGCTGCTGCGGGCGATGGATGACGCCCCAGATCTCGGTCCTGCCGTCGCGCCCGGTGGTGTGAAACGGCAGTGGCGCCTGCCACCCTGACGCCAGCAGGCGGGTCAGGTCGGTGCGCTCCACCGTGCGTGCCAGGCTGCCATCTGCGCTGCGCCGCAACTCCAGCACCGGGCCCAGATCCACGCGCGAGTAAAGATCCAGTAGCCAGGTTCCATCCGGCGAATAGCGCACCTCATGATCGGCAGCCAGCGGCGTCAATGCGGTAAGCCCGCGGCCATCCAGCCCGATGCGATAGGCATGGCGATAGTACGGGTCCTCGCCGGGCTGCATACCCGAGGCGGTGAAATACACCTGCCCCGCTGCTTGGTCGATGCGATCGAGCTTGCGCACCACCCAGTCGCCACGGGTGACCTGGCGAATCACCTCGCCGTTGTGGCCGTCGTACAGATACAGATGCTCCCAGCCATCGCGCTCGGATGCCCACACGATCTGCGCGCCATCGTCCAGATCCTGGCGTGCGTGCTTGCCGCCGTTCTCATGCTCGCCACTGAGCTCGGAGTATTCGATGAAGGTGGGCGATGTCTCTTCGATCAGCGTGCGCGCGGCGGCTGTGCGTGCATCCACCTCGATCACCCGGTACAGCTGGTGACCGCGTGCGTTGTATTCGAAGGTGAAACCGCGACTGTCCTTCCACCAGACCATTTCGCTCAAGGTGAAGGCATTGGGCAGCAAGGTCATCGCCACCGGATGCGCTGCGTGCGTGGCAAGATCGAACAAGACCGGCTGCATCACCGGCAACGCATCGCCTGGCTTGGGGTAGACCTGCTGATGCAACTTCGGCTGCACCTGATCGGTGGGCGCCGACTCGATGTAATAGACCATGCGCGGCGGCGGTGCCTTGACCCGATATGCCGCCAGATGTTGCGAATCCGGCGACCACACCACGCTGTCGAGTGCGTAGTAGTCATCCGTGCTGCCGTCGTGGCTGAGCACGCTGCGCTCGTGACTGCCAACCGGCGCAATGACCAGATTGCCCTGCTCCACCCAGGCACGCCAGCGGCCATCCGGCGACGTCCTGGCCTGGCGTTCGCCCTGCTTGAGCGGCAGGCGCATGTCCATCGATTCGGCCGGCAGGTCGCGTTCGGGCAGGTGCGCGCAGCGATAGCCCAGCAGGTCGCATTGCCAGCCCAGTTTCGCCAACTGGAAACTCAGGCGCTGCCGTTCCAGGGTGGGCTCGTCAAGCTGCAGTCGCGCTGCGTCGACCGCCTTGGCACCGGCCCGCGTCAATGCTGCGGCCAACCGCGCGTGATCGAAGGCCAGTGTGTTGCGGCCACTGGCCGCCTCCACCAGGCGGTATTCGATCGCCGGCAGCTGCTCGCTGCGCGCCACTCCACGCCGATAGAGAAAATGCCCGGCATCCACCCACACCGGCGCCGTAGGCCGCCGGTCCACCAGCGAGGCGTAGTGATCGGACAAGCCCATTGCCTGCGTGTACTGCGCCGGCGTGGGAGCGGAGAGTGGCGCCGCAGTCACCGGCACGATGTGCGCCAGTGCGAGAGACACGCACCAGATTGCGATGGTGCGTAAGCGCATGGAAGGGATGTGTGGCACCTGTGACCTCACCGAAGGTTCGAGAAGACAGCGTGGCGTTGATGGACGATGGCTGGGCCGCTGACTGCAATCGCTGCGCAGACACACACCAGGGACGGTGCGGCAGGCCGTCGGGTAGAGCAGACGCGACGGCTGCACACGTGCGCCACATCTCCTGGCCATGCGTGGTCATTCACGTCAGCGCGACTGAAACACTTGGACACGTTCGCAAGGCACGCGCGGCCAGCACGCAAAAGCCGATGTGTCACCCCCACCGGTGCACTCCACTGCCTGCGCACCGTCAGCCAACGTTCGACTGCCGCATGCGGCGCTTTGTCGGCTGCTTCACGGCGCATCGCAACGCTGGCTGTCAGGGGCCGTGGCAGAGGGCAGGCGTTGTGGCTGTGGCGCCAGCACTTCCCATTCCTGCACTGCCAGCGCGGCATAGCTGGCCGCGTTGCCAGAGGCGTCCATGACCACACGCACGCAGCGCGTTGTCACCGGCGCGAACGACACCGCTTCTTCGTGATCGGGACGCGTGCCATACCCATCGCGGGGCTGCACGGGCTGCCATCGCCCAGCGTTCCGGTATTCCAGATGCCAACGCGCTGGCGGTGCCACGCCGACGTCGGCACCGGCCGGGTGGTCGGCCCAGAACACGATGCGCGTGCGGTCCACGGTGATCGGTTGCGCCCAGCTGTACTGCAGCCATTGCTGCGGTGGATTGTTGTCCGTCCAGCTGGCCCACATCTCCGGTGGCAATGGATTGGCCTTGACCACGCCGTCGTTGAGCGCGGCAATCCAGTACTGCACCGGAATGTCCGGACCGTTGGACGCGGTGGCGTAGGCCGATGACGCCTGATTGCGCATGGGCGGCGCGGGAGGCGTTGGACGCCGTGTCGGCACCACGGTGCGGATGCTGGCCGGCTGCGTGCTTTCGTCCCATTCCAGCCGGTCGATCGCCACGCTGCGGCGAAAATGCCCGCCGCCCGTTGCGTCGGCGGTGTGATACACCAGATACCACTGCCGCTGAAATTCGACGATGCCCGGATGCGAGGTGGTCGAGGACACCGGCGGCAACACGATGCCGCGGTACGTCCATGGCCCTAGCGGAGTGGGCGCGCTCGCGTAGGCGATGCAGGCGTGATACAGCGTGGGCGTGCATGGCGAAAGACGTCCGGCGTTGTTGGCCGCATATGCCAGGTAGTAGGTGCCCTTGCGCTTGAATAGCCAGGGCGCTTCGAAATACCCGTCCAGCGTGTCCACCAGGACCGGCGTGCCCTTGAAAGTGACCATGTCGCGCTGCAGCTCCACGCCGTACAACGCGCCGAAGGTGCCCCAATACAGATACACCCGTCCGTCATCGTCGACCAACACGGTCGGGTCGATGTTCTGGATATCGTTGCGGCCCGGCACCGACTGCGAGACCACCGGACCTTGCGGATGCGCATCGGTCCACGGGCCAAGCGGACTGTCGGCCACCGCTACGCCGATCGCGAATGGGTCGGCATTGGGCGAATCGCGCTGCTGCACTGGTGCATACAGGTAATAGCGCCCATCCGGGCCCTGCACGATCTGCGACGCGTAGGCATAGCGCTTGTCTGCCCAGGCAAAGACCTGCTGGGGTCGCAGCAGATCGCGGTAGTGGATCCAGTCGCCGCTGGCCGGATCGCTGCTGACGAACAGTTGCCAGCCAGGCATGACGAACGCATTGAGATTGGGAGCCGCGGTGTCGCGGCCGGCAATGATGTACAGCTTGCCATCGGCCACCAGCGGCGCAGGGTCGGCGGAATATTCGCTGCCATCGGCGAGGATGGGATTGCCCGGCGCATGCAACCACGTTCCCTGCGGCGGCTGCATGGCACAGGCCGGAGCGGCAGCCAGCAACAACCCGCACGTCAGCACCAGCAACCGTGAGAACGTACGCGTCATGGCGCGGCCGCCTTGATCTGCACCACCAGCGGCACCGACACGTTACCGGTGGGTGCACGCCCTTGCGCCGTGCCGGTGAGCTGGAGTTCGCCGGGCTGTGCGTAACGCGCGGGCTGCAACGTGGGCCATTGCACCGGCAAGCGTTCACGCGAGCCGTCGTTGTATTGCACCGTGACGAAGCCCGGTAACGTCGGTGCATGCCCGACCACCGCGGTCACCGTCGGCAACGGCTGCACGGTATTGATCTGCCCCGGTGGCGTTGCGCGCACCCAGATGGTGGCCTTGACGGGAATCGCACCTTCGACCAGGCCTTGCAGTTCCACTGCACCTTCGCGGCCCAGGCGGCTGGCGGCAAGCTCGGACCATTGCACGGCCACCGGCAGCACACTGCCATCGGCAAAGAAGGCGGTGATCTCCTGCGGCAGCGTCGGCAGTTGCCCGGGGGCCGTGCGCAGATGGATCGCCTCCACCTGTTTGGGCAGCTCGGACAGCGCCTGCCATTCGTCCACCCCAATGGCGGCGTGTCCGTTGGCGGTGGTCTGGGTCGTCAACACCACGCGCAGCGCGGTGGTGACCACCGGCGCAAAGCTGGCGGTGCTCGCCGCGCCGGTCGCCGCTGCCGCAATCGGGTAGCCGCTCTTGCTGACGATGTCCTGCCAACGTCCGTCCTGCAGCATCTGCAACTTCCAGCCGGCAGGCGCGGCGACTCCGCCGTTGGGCTGGTCGTTCCACAGGTAGAGCGCACTGGAGGACAGCCGCACCGGGCGCGGCCACTGATACTGCAACCACACCGTTGCCGGCTGGTCGAGCCCATAGCTGCCCCAGCGCAGGCTGCCACTGGGGAAGCTACCTGCCTGCGGGATGAACCCATCGTTCAAGGCCTGCACGCGGTACTGCATGCCGGTGAGTTGCCCACTGACACTGGCCATGGCCTGCAATGAAATGCTCTGCAGCGGGCGCGAGGCCGGTGCGCTGACCTGCACATCGGCATGCCCCATCAGCGCCCCGTCGTTCGCAGCCAGACGCAAGATGTAGTGCCCGGCACGTGTGAAACGCACGGATGTCTGCAGCGCAGCGGCATCGGCAAACACGGCATCGCCGCCGTCCGGCGCCTGCTGCACGCGCCAGCGCACCTGCAGCGTGCCATTGGGCAAGCCGTCATCGCCAACGCGCCCTTGCACCACCACCGCACCATCGGCGCCCGGCGTGTCCAGCTGCCATGCCTGTACCAGCGGCGGCGTGTTGCCCACGGACGCCGGTGCCGGCAAACCGCTGTCGAACAGCTGGATTTCCTTGATGCCGGTGCGCGCCGTACCGGCATGCGTCACCACCACGCGCAGCGCTGCCGCATGGATTGCCGGGAAGCGCACCCGGTTGCGATTGCCCTCCGCCATCGTGGCATCGCGTACCTGCCCGGGAACGTTCTTCCACACACCGCTGCCATCGCGGTATTGCACGGCGTAGATCCACGGTGCCGCGTAGCCAGGCCGCGTCCCGGACGGAAAGCCATTCTGATCCCCGCCCGGCGAGGAACTGCGATAGAAGTACAGCACCACCTGATCCAGCGTGCGCGTGCCGCCCAGGTCCAGTGCGATCCAGTCGCTGGCCGACGGCGAGCCCGCGGTGCCCCAGAACGGCGGACTGGCGGTACTGCCATCCACCGCCGCCGTTGCCGGCAACCCGGCGGCGGCAAAACTGGCGCTGACACGCGCCCCCTGCGCCAGGTTGCGGCTATGCGCTGGCGGCAGCGTCACATCCACACCGGCCTTGGCCAGGATCTGCGCCACCCGCGTGCCCGCAGCGAACGGTACCTGCGTCATCGACGCCAGTGCCGCGGGATGGGCTTGGAGCACTTGCGCTGCGCCATTGCGATTGACCGCATCCGGCGCGGCACTGACCTGCCCGCTGGCCGGGTCGTAGATCACGTGTGCCAGCCGATCCACGCAGAACGCCAGGCGACCATCGAGATAGACGCTGTAGCCCTTCGGCACACGGCCACCGTAGTGGCTGCCATCGCGATCCCAGACGATGCTCAGGTTGCGGTCGCGATAGCGCAGATTGTCGGCGGCGAAATGGTCCCAGCCGATATCGATCGGATACAGCTCGATCTTGTCGTCGCTGCGCGGGCGAAAACCCATTGCATCCTCGATCATGCTGAAGTTGGTCGCGCCCAGCTGGGTATGGTGGATCCAGGAGCGATAGCCGATCTTGCCGCCGCGGCCGGCAGTGCCCTTGGCCCAGAATTCGTTCTGGTCCGGATAGCGGTTGTCGCCGTTGATAAAGGGCGCCCAGGCGTTCCAGTAGAGCAATTTGCGATAGCTCTGCGCGTTCAGATACGGGCTGGGGTAATCGCGCAAGGCCGAGCCGAACAAACGAAACGCCACGGTGGCATTGATGGTGGAAAAATTATTGCTGCCCACATCGGCGCCGCTGCCGCGCGCCTGCATGTCCACCTGGTTGGCGGTGTAGAACGGAAACAGCGGGTATTGCGCCGCGTCGGCAAACAGCCGCAACGCGCGCACGTACTTGGGATCGTAGTCGGCATCGCCCTGCTTGGGCATCAAGCCCACGCTGAAGGGATAGTAGTTGTTGGTTTCCTTCCAATCGACCGCCAGCCGCGGCCCGTCGGCCTGGCGATGCTTGAGCAGATCGCCGTACAGGCCGACCGAGTCGGGGGCATCGCTGCGATCCTGCCACAACACCTCCAGCACCGCCTTGCGAATGCGGCGCGCGGTGGCCTGCATGCGCTGTGCGGTCGCCGTATCGCCCGCGAGCGTCGCCGCCTGCGCCGCTGCCTGCGCATTGGCGTACACGTAGGCGCTCTCGGTGCGGTCCATGCGGATCTGGCCGTGCTGGTCGGCCCAATCGAACGACACCGCATCGGCATCGTTGCCGGTCATTGCCGCCCAGTCGTATTCGATCAGCCCATTGTGGTTGAGATCGTAGGCCGCCAGCACGCCGTCCACGTCACCGCTGCCATAGCGTGCCAGCTTGCCCGCCAGCGTCGCCGGCCCGCCGTGAATCTGCATCGACCGCCATGCTGCGGCCGTGATGTATTGCGCGTAGGAATTGGACCAGTTCTCCGGCGAACCAGGGTTGTCGGTGTACTTGCCACCGCCGGCGGTTTCGCCCGCACTGAGCCAGGTGCCATAGGCATACAGCGGATTGCGCAGGTATTTCAGATCGTCCAGGAACATGCCGGCGGTCAGCACGATGGCGTTGTCGTAGCCAAGCACACCCTCGATGGCGACCGGGAACTGGTAATCGTTGCCGGGCACATTGGCATCGAGGAAGTTGAAGCGCAGTACCCACCAGCGATAGAACAGGCTCTTGCTGATGTTCTCGTTGGGCGTGTCCAGGTATGGCAGGTTGTCCACCCACCAGCGGTTATAGCTGGCCACGTGCTGCTGGTAGGCCTGCTGCGGCGTTTGCGCGGCAATGCGCGTGTACTCGGCGCGGGCTTCGGGCAACTCGCGGGTGAGCATGCCGAGCTGCACCTTGACTGGCGCGGTTTCGCCGCTCGCGGGGATGTCGATGTCGCGCACCAGACGCTGCCCCTCGACATGGAAGCCATCGCCGGACAGGCGGGGGAAGACCGTCGTGATGTGGTTGTACGCGTCAAATGCACCGGTCAGCTCATTGCCGTCTGCGTGCGGGGCGATCGGCGAGACTGCTTGCAGCGATACCGTATGCGCCGCACCGTCCAGGCTGGACAGCACCACGCTGGCCACCGCCACGTTCTGCTCGGTGATGTATTTGACCAGCCGCATGCGCACGCCGGCGCCGGCGTCTTCGAACACCGTCGTGAAATAACTCGGCGTCTGCCGCCGCTGCTGCGCACGCTCCTTCCATTGCACATGACGCTTGCCCAGCGTGGCATGGATGTGGAACAGCGCGTCGTAATCGGTGGAGTGCCAATACGCCACCTGCCCGACGAATCCCGGCGCATCTGGCGCGTGATAGCTCAGGTATGCGGCGCGGCCACGGGTAAACAACCAGTCGTTGTGATCGTCGAAACCACCGCCAGTTCCCTCGCGGGCCAGCAGGCGGTCGATCCAGAAATCGTTGCCGGGCGCCTGCCCTGCCCCGTGCGCGACATCGGCCGCGTAGATGCGTGCCAGTTGTCCGCCGGGCGCAAACGGCACCGCGGTGGGAGGCATCGGGTGGTCCAGGCCGCGGAAGAGCGGCTCGCCGATCATTGCGTTGGGCTGGGCGATCGGCGCTTCCTGTGCGACTGCAAGTGACCAGCCCAGCATGATGCATGCCCACAACAGCCCAGCCACGCCGGTGCGCCGCGTCACGCGCAACCAGCGCCGGTGCCGCGCCAGAAATGACTTCCAGCGTAACTCCCTCATGACATCCATCCCATTAACGTGCAAGACAGCGCGATCGATGCGGCGGCTGGCGCGCATCGGACGATAGACAGCTGCGGTACTCCCCCTGCATCGCAAACCGATGTGATGCAGCCGTCTCACCATAGTTGTTTGCGCTGGCGACACCCGCGTCAACACGAAGTGCAGCGATGCAAAGCGAACCTCACTGTGCGTGCTTCGCCACCACACGCACCGACTGTTGCAAATGACGCGAACCGCCGGCCGCGAGCCTGCCGGCTGACGCAGGCCGTGCAGGTCAACTAAAGCTCTCCGCCAGGTCCACGCAGCGTCGCTCGATGCGGCATGTCCCGCGCGTCCGCTGCGTTGCAGATGCACCGCCTACTCTGCCTAACCCCTGCCGGCTGCCTTTCTAGACGTGCTAGAACTCCACTCGCAGCCGGCTCCAGACATAGCGCCCGAGCGTGTCGTAGGTGCTCGCTTCGGTATTGGCCGCATTGGAGTAGCTGTAGAACCGTGGCGGCTTGCGGTCGCCCAGGTTGTCGATGCCCACCGCCAGCGTGCTATGCAGCGATGCGATCTTCCGGCTCAGCGAGGCGTCGTGATACACCACCGAGCCGATTGGGAAATAGGCGCAGCTACCATCGGCATTGGTGTCGACGCAGAAATTTTCGTACTGGCTACCGTTGACCGTGCGGCCCAGGTAACGGGCGTTCCAGCTCGCATGCCACGGGCCATTGTCCCAGGCCAGATTGGCCACGGCGCGCCAGCGCGGCATGTTGCCCCAGCTGGAATTTTCGCCGACGTAATTATGCGGATCGCCCGCAAAGCGATAGCTGGAGAAGAACGTTGCATCTAGCCCCGTCACAAACGTGCCCCAGGCGGTGTCGGCCAGCGTGTAATGAATGCCGGCGTCGTAGCCGCGAATATCGACCTTGCCGCTGTTGTACGCGAACGGCACCGACACCCGCGTCAGCTGTCCGGTGGCATCGCGCTGAATCAGCGGACAGAAGGCCGCTTCGCTGCCGTCGAAGCAATCGCTGACGACCTGCTGGTAGCCGACACCGGTCAGCATGTCGTCCAGCACGACCCGCCAGCTGTCGACGTTGAGCGACAGCCCGCGCATCTGATCCGGGTCATAGACCAACCCGACATTGTAGGAGCGGCCACGCTCGGGCTTGAGCTTGAAGCCCACGTTATTGGCGCCGGAGGTCACCACGTTGAACTGCGCGGTGTTGGTGAAGCTGCCATCGTTGGGCACGTTCGCGCAGGCCGGATTGGGTGCGCCGGTAAAGCCTGTGCACGGGTCCTGGAAATCGCCGGTGTTGTCGATCACGCTGTTGTAGGGCGAGCCATACAAATCGCCCAGCGCCGGCGCCCTGAACACCTGCGAGCCGGTGGCACGCACCAAGAGATTCGCAATCGGCCGCCATTCGATCGCAACCTTGCTGTTGGTGGTGTTGCCCCAGGCGTCGTAGTTGGAATAGCGCGAGCCCAGGTTCAGGTTCAACACGTTTGCGAACGGCACGTCCTTCAACAGCGGCACCAGCAATTCCGCATAGGCTTCCCTGACCGACTCCTCGCGCCCCTGCTTGAGGATGCAGCCATCGTTGTAGTCGCAATTGCCATCGGCATCGGCAGCGGCCACGTCGCTGGTCGTCCCCTGCGCGAACTTGTTGGTGCGATACACCAGGCCGACGGCCGCCTGCACCCTTCCGGCCGGCAGCTTGAACAGATCGCCATTGGCGCTGATATCGACAAAGCGCATCTGGCTTTCGTCGATCAGATCCACCGGCCGCTGCGTGCCACGCAATGCGGCGATGGTGGCCGGGTCGTTGGGGTTGAAAATATTGATCGGCGTGCAGCCGACGATCACGGCGTCCGGCGCGCCGCATTTCACGACCCCGTCGCTGTCCAGGAACGAAGTGCCTACCGCGTTATTCAACGCCGAGGTGATCGAGAAGCCGGTGCGCACCAAGGTGTCCTTGTAGCGCGCATAGCCGGCCGCCGCATCCCACTGCCAGCTGGTGCCATCCACGCGCCCGCGCACGCCGGCCACGACATTGGTCTGGAACATGGTGGAGGTGTAGACGCGCGTGTTGGCCTGCGGCGAGCGCAGATAGTAGGCGTCCAGTTGATCGCCGAACGGGTTGTAGTAGTTGTCTACCGCGTCCGGCATTTCCAGCCCGTAGGCATCCAAGCGCGAGACCGTCCTGCTGCGCGTCCAGAACACGTCCATGTACCCCTGCACGCTGCGGGTGAAGTCGAAACTGCCGTGCAGCGAGGCATTGGTGCGCTTGATCGGGGTGATCAGGTACTGCGCGTCGTAGACGTTGTAGCTGTCGGTGGCGCGATTGTAGGGGCGAAAAGCCTCTTCGCCGACCGGGCCCGGCGCGACGCCGTCCACCGGCGTCAGCACGCGCCCGTCGGTCAGGAAGGCACGGGTGTTGGCACCGCGAACCTCGCTGACCTGCCCATCGAGATATTCCACCGCCTTGGCCGCATAACTGCGGTCGCGATTGAACACCGGGTTCATCGAGTTTTGGCTGAGCCCCACGATCAGCCCACCGCGGTCCCAGGTCTTGCCCCATTCCAGCCCGAGCGTGCGTCGATTGGCATCGCCATGCGTACTCTGCGCGTAGTCCGCGGTGGCGGCGAATCCGTCGTACGTGTCCTTGAGGATGACATTGACCACGCCGCCGATCGCATCGGAGCCGTATACCGACGACGCTCCATCGGTGAGCACTTCCACGCGCTCCACCATCGCGGCGGGGATTGCGTTGACGTCCACGCCGGGCGCCGACGCCACGCTGCTGGCAGGCCCTGCCATGCGATGGCCGTTGACCAGCACCAACGTGCGCTCGGGCCCGAGATTGCGGAGCGACACCAGCGCGCGGCCGTGACTGAAGTTGGAGTTGAGCGCAGGCCCGGTCTGGAAGCCGGCCATCATCGGCAAGCGCTGCAGCAGCTGCCCCAGCGTGTTCTGCCCGCTGTCTTCGATACGCTGCCGGTCGATCACCACGACCGGGCTGGCGGTTTCGGCGTCGACGCGGCGCAGATGGGTGCCGGTAACGTTGATCTGATCCAGCGTCTGGGTGGCTTCGTCTGCACCATCGCCACGCTGTTGCGCGGCGGCCGGCACGGCGGCGACCGCCAGTGCAAACAGCAGCGCGTTGACGAGCCGGGTGGTCTGCAAGACGCGTCGTTTGGGAACAACAGCAGGGCGGCTGGACGACATCGGAAATCCTTGTACTGACACAGGGTACGGCCCACCTTCCTGCATGACCGCGCACGGCCAAGCCGCACCGCCGCGGCGCACAGATGGAGGGAACGATCACGACAGAGACTGCACCGGCCTGCCGTCTCAACGGCAGGTCTCTCCGCATGCAAGGACGGCAACTGCAACGACACCGCTCTCCCCTGAGAGCGCATGCTTGGCACACGCGTTACGTTAAAAAAATCTTGCGACAACGCCACTGCGCCGTCTTGACGAATTTAGGCGGGACGCATGCGGAAAATCGCGTGCTTGCGCCTGCTTTCGGGCATGCCTGCATTGCCCAAACAGCGACATCTCGGCACGATCATGCGATGTGCCCTGGTCTCTGTGATCGACCACAGCACCTGCATGCGAACAGCAAAGCGGCACTGCGGTGCGCGCTGTCCAGCAACATTGCAACAACGGCAACAACGGCAACAACGGCAACGCCTGATCATCGCATCGCCGTTGTCAGGCGTACCACGCCTGCACCTTCACCAGTGCAGCAGCGCCAGGCAAGGCCACCCGATCTGCATGCGGGCCCTGCACTCGCGCCGGTCTACCATCGACCAGCACGCGCTGCAGGCGTGTGCCTGCGGGTGTGCGCAAGGTGAGCCAGGTACGTGCAGGTGCGCGTTCCGGCAACTGCACGTCGGCACGGATGCAACGCGCCGCAGTCTCGGTGCGCAGCGTCAAGGTGACCGTGCCCCAGCGCGTTGGCGCTGCAGTGATGCCCACCGGCGCACCGCTGCCCAGCCACGCGCGCGGCAGCGCACGCGCGAGAAACAACTGATCGCCGGCGCCATCGTCGCTGACCAGCATCCAGCGCAGCAGCAAGGGGATGGTCATCTGCGCCGGTATGCAGAACAACGGCATGCCGCCGGTGATGCCGCTGACTTCCCCGGCCGTCCAACTGCCGCGCGTGTGCACCTGATAACGATGCGCGTAGACGAACAACAGATATTCTTCGATGCGATCCAGCCGCAGCAGCTGTTGCGCGTAGCCGTAGGAAATGAAACCGAGCAGATCGCGGCTGCCCGGCTCCGGCGGTGCGATGTTGGCCACCACGCCAATGCTGGTGCCGCCGTGGCCACGCAGGCAATCGATCACCAGGTGGGCCAGATCGTCCGGCAACACATCGGCCTGCAGCAGTTCGGCATATGCACGGTGCGGCCATTGCTGTTCGCTGGGCTTTTCCTGCAGCAACGATTGGCGGAAGGTCAATGTGGTACCGGGCAACGGGCCCACGTACGGCGGGGAGAGGTCGCGACGCACGTTGGCACGCAGGCTGGCTTCCAGCCGCGTACGCAGTTGCTTGGCGCGGCGTTGCCATTGCGTGGCCTGGCCAGCATCGCCATCGAGTGCGCTCCACACCTGTGCGATGTCTTCCCAGCCGCGGATGGTCAACGCGCTGTTGGCGTAATACGGTTTCCACCATCGCGATGGATCGGGAAACAGGCAGGCATCGGATTCGTTCCAGCCGTGCAGCAACCCATGCCCATGCGCCGTGCGCGGCAATGCCAGCGCCTGGTCGTGCAAGGCGCACAACACCTGCGCGGTGGCGGCGATCTTGGGCAGCAGACGGCGCAGCCGGGGCGCATCGCCGGTGTAACGCAGATACCGCGCCAGCAACGACAAGGTGAGCCCGAACTGCCCGACTTCCGGCCCGCGCATGTTCGGCAGGCCATCGTCCTGCACGAACTCATCGAAGTAGTTATCGAGCACCGCCGCGGCTTGTGCAAAACGTCCCCACTCAAGATTGGCATACAGCGAGCTGGTCAACGTGTCCTGGAAACCATCGTATTCGTTGCCGTAGTAGTCGCGTTCCACCGCGCCATACTTGGGGTAATCGCCGCCGGGGCGCACCACCAGCTCGCGCGCAAACGCGAACTGCGCCATGTCGTTCCAGCTGGCATCGGGAAATTGCGCCTGCACGGTGCCGTCCAGCGCCTGCTGCCAATACGCAGCAAAATCGATCAGTGCCGCGTAGAACTGTTCGGCGGTGGCGGCGCTGCGCGAGGGCGCAAATTCCGGGTAGCTATGCGTGTAGTGCACCGCGACGATGGCGCCGGCTTTCACCTTCATCGTGCGGTGCCAGGTTTGCACCACGAAGCGATCGCGTGCCCGCACGTCGGCAAACACCAGTACGTCGTACCAGCTGTCGGGCTCGCCCTCGCGGCGCATCACCTTGCGCACCGCCGGCATCCAGCCGCCAAGCATGCCCTCTTCGCGGCGTTTGATCAGCGCCTCTTCGCCCAGTTCGGCAAACGCGTGTTCCGGCCGCGAGGTGCGGCTGCGGCCGTTGGGCAGGATGGGCATGGTGTCCAGGCTTTCGCGTGTACCGACGAAGGTGGTCCACGGCCAGCGCCCGCCATTGTCCTTGGGATCGAGCAAGGAGGCGGGCGGCGGTGCCACCTCGCGCACCTGTGCCTCGTCCGGGTCGCCATCGCGCAGCAGGCGGTCGGCCAGCAGGTCGGCTTCGGCCATGGCCACCTGCGCCAGCGGCAGCCCGAAATACGGCGTGCCTGCGGCCGGATACGCCGGCTCGGTGCGCTTTTCCAGCCGCAGCATGCCGCTGTCGCTCCATAACGTGAGCTGGCCTTGCGCATCGTCCAGATGCTCGTAGACAGTCCAATGCTGCTGCAGGTGGGTGAAGCTGCACAACGCGCTACCGACATGCGCGGCCGAAGGCAGCGGTTCCAGACGGGGCAGTGTCGGCGCCGGCGGCGTGCTCGCGGCCGGCGCCGTGGCCGGCGTTGCCAGCGCGGCACCTGCACCGACCGCCGCGGTGGCCGCCATGCCCTGACGCAGAAAGGTTCTACGGTCCATCGTTGCTCCCTCGAATGATCGTGGCCCATCGTGCGCGCGTTCATGCACGACGTCTTGTGACAGCGGTCAGACACCCGTGCGGAAATCCGCACATCACGCCCAGGCGGTGACTGCCTGCCGTCGTCCGCGCCGGCGCCCTGGATGCACCAGGCCGCCAGCGCCGCAAGCCACGCGGCACGCTGTCGCAGGATCTGAGGCGCAGGCAGGCGATGCTGATCTTGCTGCAACCGCTTGCCATTGCGTGCCATTGGCCGGTGGCCCACCAATCGATGCGTCCGTGCTTCGTATTGCAGTCCATCGCACGCGGTACCCCGCTGCACAGACAGCTCGCGCATGGCATTGAATGCACACTGCCGTGCTACTGGCAGCCGCGCGTGCCGCGGTGGTCGCGCAGCACGCGCCGGCTACATTTGGATCTGCACCAACCCACTTTGGCTCACCACTTCGTTGGAGTTCTCCCCCGCATGCACACGATCCTGGCTGGCAGTGAGCGCCGTATCGCCCCCTCCACCATCGAAGCCGGACAACCGCCGCAGGACGAACGCCTGCGCGTCCTGCTCGCGGTGCGGATGCCGGCATTGAATGCCGCTGCCGATGCGCTGCTGCACCTGCAGCCCAATACGCTACCGATTGCGCTCACGCGCGCGGAGTTCAGCGAACGCTTCGCCGCCAGTGCGACAGATCTGCAGGCCGTTGCCGACTTTGCCGCCCGCTATGGTTTGACGATGGAGCACGCGCACGCAGACAGCGGCAACGTGATCCTGGAGGGCACCGTGCAGCAATGCGAGGCCGCATTCCAGGTCAGCTTGCGCGACTATGTCGATGGTGCGATGCGCTATCGCGGACGCACCGGCCCGGTATCGATTCCACAGACCCTGGGCGGCATCGTCACCGCCGTGCTCGGGCTGGACGCACGCCCGCAGGCTCAGACGCTGCCCAGCGCGCCCGAGGCGACTGCATCCTCGCCGCCTGCGCTACAGGCCACTGCACCGGCCGGCAGTGAAGATGGTCCGATCATGCAATACACCCCGCCGCAGCTGGCGCAGCTCTACGGCTTTCCCGAGCACGACGGGCAGGGTCAATGCATCGGCATCATCGTGCTGGGCGGCGGCTATGCACGCGCGCAGATGGCCGCCTATTTCGCGCAGCTGCGCGTCCCCATGCCGACACTGGTCGATGTGCTGTTGCCCGGGGCCACCAACACCGTCAGTCGCGGCAATGCAGATGCCGATGTCGAAGCGCAGATGGATATCCAGATTGCCGGGGCAATCGCACCGGGCGCCAAACTGGTGGTGTATTTCGCGCCCAACACCGACAACGGTTTTCTGGAAGCGATCAACGCCGCCATCCACGATGCAGAGCATTCTCCCGGCGTCATTGCCATCAGCTGGGGTTTCACCGAATCGCAATGGACGCCGCAATCGCGCCAGGCCTACAACGGTGCGTTTCAGGCCGCTGCACTGATGGGCATCACCGTATGCATTGCCGCTGGCGACGATGGCGCCAGCGACGGGCAGCCAGGATTGAATGTCTGCTTTCCCGCATCCAGCCCGTTCGTGCTCGCCTGCGGCGGCACTCGGCTCCAGGTCACGGCCGACAGCGCCAACGAACAAGCCTGGGCGAACGGCGGCGGGGGAGAAAGCAGGTTCTTTGCACGCCCTGCCTGGCAGAAGGATCTGCGCATCACTGATGCACGGCACCAGTCGCGCCAGCTGGGCATGCGCGGCGTTCCCGATGTGGCGGCCAATGCCGACGCGCAGACCGGTTACTACCTGTCGATCAACGGGCAGCCTGCCGTGATGGGCGGCACCAGCGCCGCCGCGCCGTTATGGGCGGCCTTGCTGGCACGCATCTACGGCGCAAACCGCATGCAACCCCATTTCGTGTTGCCGCGCCTGTACGGTCGACCGGACGCATTCCGCGACATCGTTGCCGGCGATAACGCCGGCTTCCGTGCATCCACCGGCTGGGACGCCAATACCGGCTTGGGCGTGCCCGACGGTGCACGCCTGACGGAGGTGTTGCGACCCGATTGACCGGCGCGCACATCGTGTGAACGGCCGGGGCCATATGCGGGTTGGCGTTGAATGCCGATGCACCGGCCGCAAGGGCACCACTCCACTGCGCAGTGGCATGAAGGCGCTGCATTGGAAACGCGAACGGCGGTGGCGTTACAAGCAAGGTATGTGCAGCGCGTCCCGACGCGAAACGACGACGGCATGACGGCCGGGCCGCACCACGTGGCACCAGGCGGGCCATCAGACGGAGACCCGTGCCCCTGGGGCAACGGGTCGGTGGCAGCTTTCATCCACTTCGAACTGCTTAGGTCACCACATCCAGCAAGCTCCCCAGCATCTCGTCGGAGCGCCGCAACACATTGGCATTCGCCTGGAAATCGTTGCGTGCCGATAGACCTTCGACCAGATCGCCGGCTGGCGCAGATGGATCGGCGTTGGCATTCACCACACTGGCCGCCACGCCGCCATTGGCCTGGGTCGTGGCCGCGACAGACTGACGTGGGCTGCCGTCCACTGGCTGACGGGCCACATTGCTGGCCGCCACCTGCTGGCGCAGCGCGGCGACCTGCATTCCGGAACTTGCGATGCTGCTGATGCTCATGGTGGCTCCGGCGTGGCGGTGAAGATTCGAACAAGGCTCAACCCATTGCAGACAACAGGCCGAAGGCAGCAGCGACACGGTCAGCAAGGCTCAGTAAGTCCCTACCCGCACCCGCAACACCACAGGCACATTGCCGTTTGCATCCACACGCCCGAAGTTGAGGCCGTAGTCGGTCTGGTCGCCGTTGAGCTGCCTTTCCATCTGCCAGCGCCCGTCGACATACCGCCCCTGCTTCACCCGCAACAGTTGTCCATGACGGGTATCGGCCGCGTCGCGAAAAAATTCAATGCGCGCAGCCATACCGGTCACCAGGAATTCCTCCGGCCCCAGTTGGGCCACCAGCAGCCGGCCGGCGTGGTCGTCGTTGCCGGGCAGGATGGGCGGCGCATCGCCCCACATGGGCGCACCGAACGACACCTTGGCCCCCCACTCGCCGAAGCGCAGCGTGCGCTGTGGCGCGCCGGGCTGCTCGGCCACCGCCTGCAGGCGGCCGTCGAAGGCGGCCTGCGCCACGATCCGCTGCATCGGCGCCAGCAGCGTGAAGTTGGCCGCATGGGCTGCAACCGCTGCGCGGTTGGCCTCGCTGTCGGGGTTGCCATCCATGCCGAACACCGAAAAGCCGACCCCGCCCTGCCCCAGCACATGGAACAGATACGGCGCAGTGGCGGCTTCGAAGCCGGTTTCCGAGACCCAGGCCGGATTATCGGGCCGCACGTATTGGCCGACGACCTTGGTGTATTCGGTGTAGTCGCTGGTGTAGATGTCGGTACCAATGAAATCGATCGACGGCGTGGCCGCGCGCCACAACGCGAATACGTTCACCGTCGCGCCGCCGGACGGATAGTCCATGCCCGGATAGCGCTTACCCTTGTAGCGCAGCCAGGTGTTGACGTAGAACGGCAGCGGATAGACACGCTTGCCCGCGGCGGCCACCTGTTCGATATACGCAGCGGTTGCATATGCGTTGAACGCTTCGGCAGCTTCGGCGCCGAACAGTTGCTGCCAGCTGCCCTGCGGTTTGCCGAGTGCGCGCGCAATCGCGGCTGGTACCGGTTGCGCAAACGCTGCCTCGCCTGCCGGGCCGTGATCGCGCACGGTGCCGATCGCGCCGGGCTCGTTTTCCACCTGCACCAGAATCACCGTGTGGCGGTCGCCATCCACCTTGCGCAGATGCTGCATCAACGCGGTGAACGCCCGCGCATCGGCCTGCATGTTGGCGGCCACATGGGGCGACAACACATCCACCGGCTCGCCATTGGCATCGCGCATGCGCGGGTACGTCGCCTCGTCGCGCTTGATCCATTCGGGCACGTAATGCATCTGGCCGTTCTTCCAGCTACCGAACCACAGGAGCGCGACACGCAGGCCACGCTTGCGGGCGCCGGCAATCAGCGCGTCCACATTGGTCGTGTCGAAGCGGCCCTGTGCCGGCTCGAACTGCTCCCAGTACACAGGCGCTTCCACCGTATTGGCGTGCAGGGCAACCACATCGTCCAATGCCTTGGGTAATACCGCTGGCCATGCGCTGGAGTTATGCAACTGCGCGGCCAGGATGGTATACGGCGCACCATCGACAAACACCGCGTGGCGGCCGTCCTTGGTGACGAAGCGCGGCAGTTCTTCGGCGGCCGCAAGCAACGGTGCGTTGCCAGCCAGCAATGCCAGCGACCACAGCAGACCCGCCACCCGGCTGCGCCGCTGCGGCTTGAATCGAGCAAACAAACGCATCATTGCACCTCCGATGGCAGGGAATTCCAGTGCGGCGTAGGCTCGTTGCGCAGGTGGCGCACGAAGAAGTCGTACTGGCGACGTTGCACGTAATCGATCGGCCCGCTGGAGCGGCCAACCGAATGCTCGCCACCCGGCACGGTGAGCAGGTCGAATTCCTTGCCGGCCTTGATCAGGGCATCGACGACTTGTGCGGTGGACGCCGGATCCACATTGCTGTCCTGCTCGCCCACGATCAGCAGCAGGTCGCCCTGCAGCTTGCTCGCATTGACCACGCCCGAGGCTGCGGCGTAGCTGGCATCCACCGGCCAGCCCATCCACTGCTCGTTCCAGCTGATCTTGTCCATGCGGTTGTCGTAGCACCCGGCGAACGCAACGCCCACCTTGTAGAACTCCGGGTGACGCTCGAGCGCTCCCAGCGTGCTCTGCCCGCCGGCCGATGCACCGTAGATGCCGACGCGGCTGATGTCGTAGGACGGGTCCTTGGCCGCCAGCGCACGATGCCAGGCAATGCGGTCGGCAAACCCTGAATCGCCCAGGTTTTTCCACGCGACATCATGAAACGCCTTGGAGCGGTTGGCGGTCCCCATGCCGTCGATCATCACCACGATGAAACCCAGATCGGCCTGCGCCTGCATGCCGATCTGCTTGTCGCCGCCGGAGTGATAACCGAACGGCCAGAACGTCTTGGGCACGAAGGAATCGTGCGGCCCCGCATAGATGTTTTCGATCACCGGATAGGTCTTGCGCGGATCGTAGTCGCGCGGACGCACCACCATGCCCCAGATATCGGTGGTGCCGTCGCGCCCCTTGGCCACGAAGGTCTCCGGCGCGCGCCAGCCGGCGGCCTGCAGCTTGTCGATCGTGCCACGCTCCACGGTGTGCAGCAGCTGGCCATCGATGGCGTGCAGCTCCATCACCGGCGGCAGGTCCGGACGCGAATAGACATCGACGTAATGCAGGCCATCATCGGCAATGGCCACGTCGTGGTCGGCATCGGCGTGGGTCAGGCGGGTCAACCGGCGGCTGTCGAAATCAACGCTGTAGAGCTGCCGGTCGTACGGGTCCTTGCCCGCCTCCATCCCGCTGGCCGTGAACCAGATGCGGCGTTGCGCATCGTCCACGCGCAGCACTTCGCGCACCACCCACGGCCCGCGGGTGAGCTGGCGCTTCACCTTGCCGCTGCGTCCATCGAACAGATACAGGTGCCGCCAGCCATCGCGCTCGGAGATCCACAGCACCTCATCGCCACGCCCGTCTACGTCGTGGCGAAAGCTGCGGTCGGCATACACGAAGGTGCGGGCGTCTTCGCCGACTGCCACGCGCGCGCGCCCGCTGCGTGCATCCACCGCAATCACGCGCATGCGCTGGAAGCCGCGTTGCACATAGTCGAACGCGACACTGCGACCGTCGCTGCGCCACTGCAGCGGCGACAACGAATACGGGTTGTCGAACAACGCCGTGTCCACGTCGCGACGTGTTCCGTCCAGGGAGAACAGCACCGGCCGTTCCACATCCACCGCATCGCCCGGCTTGGGATACAACTGGGTGTGCACCACCGGTTGCCCACCGCCGGCAGGCGCGGCTTCGACGCGGGTGACACGGCGAGCCAGCCCCGGACGCACGCGATACACCGCCAGCTGCCGCGAATCCGGCGACCAGGCAACACTCTCCAGATCGAAATAGTCATCGGCACGGCCGTCACTGCTGAGCCGGGTGACCTGCCCGTCGGCGACACGGCGCAACACCAGGTTCCAACCATCGGCCAACACCTCCCACCTGGCATCCGGCGAGCGACGCGGCGTGGTGTCGGCCGGCACCAGCGGGTCGCGCACCACGCCGAAACCGCGTGGGCGTGAAGTGGCCTGCAGCCGAGCATCGGGCGCGCAGTGGTAGGTGGTCAGCGTGCAACGCCAGGGCGCATCGTCCAGTGCGAAAACAATGGCGCCATCGCTGCGTTCGCCCTCGGTTGAAAACGAAAACTGCTCGAACGGCAGACGCAGCGCCGCATAGGGCTTGCCGGTTGCCGCACTCAGGCCCTGCGCCACGCGTGCCTGATCGAAGGCCGGCTGCTTCTGCAAGGTGGCCACATCGGCACTGACAAACGCAAAGCCGCCCGGCACCGTCTTGCGGTAATAGAACCTTCCATTGTCCTGCCATTGCGCCGGCCAGGCGACATTCTCCGTCAGCGTCATCCACTGTTCGCGCAGACCCAGCGAACGTTGGTAATCGGCAACGCTGGGCGCAGCCTGCACAGCACCCGACAACACCATCATGTACCCGGCCAGCGCAGACCATCGACGCAAACCAAATGCGCGGCGGCGCGCATCACTCACCATCGTCCTCCTCCAGCGCAAGCTCGTCGCTGCGCAAACCGCTGCGTGCGCCCCAGTGATAGATGCAGAACGCGATGACCGCCACGCTCAACGTATCGAAGGGATGCGCAATCCAGCCATGTCCACCGAACGTGCCCGCCCACGACACCAGCATCACCAGCACGAAGAACACGATCAGCCACAGCGACGCGCGTACCTGCCGCACCAGGCGCGCGCGGCCCTGGCGCAAAGGCAGGCGAAATAGCACGTACAGCACGAACGCCAGCACCTGCAAGCCGAGCAACCACGACAAGGTCGGCCAGGTGGACCAGTACACGATCAACGCCGCAACCATGAACGACAGCGGCCCCATCACCGGCAGGCCACGCACGAAAAATGGGCGTGGCAAGTCCGGCGCGCTGCGGCGCAGGGCCGCCACCGTGATCGGCGCCACCGCATAGCTCAGCACCAAGGCGGCCGACACCACCCCGATCAGCGTTTCCCACGAGGGGAACGGCAGCGTCCAGAAGATCGACAACCCCAGGCTCAACCACAGTGCCGGACGCGGGATACCCGAAGCCGGGTCCACCCGCGTCAGCACCGGCAAGAACCCGCCACTGCGCGCCCAGCCGTACACCACGCGCGGCGTGGCATTCATGTAGATGTTGCCGGTGCCGCTGGGCGAGACCATCGCATCGCAGATCACCAGCGCAGCCAGCCACGCCATGCCCAAGGCCAGGGCGATGTCGTGATACGGCAGCGAGAAGGCCTTGTCGATGCCCGCCCAGCCTTGCGCGAGCTGCGCGGCCGGGATGCTGCCCAGGAACGCCAGCTGCAGCAGCACGTAAATCACCGTGGACAGCGCCACCGACAGGATCAGCGCAATCGGAATATTGCGCTGCGGGTCGCGCACCTCACTGGCCACCGACACGATCGGCGTCAACCCCAAATACGCGAAGATGATGCCGCCGGCCGAGATCGCCGCTTCCACACCGGCCATGCCAGAGGGCGCGAACCCATGCACGCTCAGATTGCCGGCATCGAAGTGCTGCATCAGCAGCACAATCACCAGGATCGGCACCAGAAACTTGAAGATGCTGACGATGTTGTTGGCCAGCGCGAAGGTCTTGACGCTGAAGTAGTTGAGTACGAAGAACAGCACCAGCAAGGCCAGCTGCACCAGCCAACCCGCCACGCTGGGATGGGTACTGTTCGGCTGGCTCAACCACGGGAACCACGCCGCTGCGTATTGCCGCGCCGCCTCAACTTCGATCGCGATCAGGCTGGAGAACGCGATCAAGGTGATGAAGCCGGTCAACGAACCGAGCAAGGCGCCATGCGAATACTCCGGGTAGCGCACCACTCCGCCGGCGCGCGGCAATGCCGCGCCAAGTTCGCAATACACCAGCCCGAGCAGCAGCACCGCGATACCACCGAGTATCCACGACACGATGCCGGCCGGCCCCGCGATCGATGAGACGTGGCTGGCCGAAAACAACCACCCGGAACCGAAGATCGAACCCAGCCCGATAAAGGTCAGGTCGGTGAGGCTGAGGCGCTTGTGGAACTTGCCTTGCGTGGTCGCAGCGTGTGTGGTCATACGTCGCCCCGAAGTGTGGAAAGCGCGGTTACTGCACTTAGAGCATCACGTGCGCGCACGTGTCAGTCGCTGGCAGAGGCCTTCGCCTCTGCCGATGCCTCTGCCGGGTCATCCGGCGGGTAAGGCGACACGCCGCCATCGGCGATGAAGCGGTCGATGCGCGCTTCCAGCACCGGTAATGGCACCGAACCGGTCTGCAGCACCGCATCGTGGAAGTTGCGCAGGTCGAACTTTTCGCCAAGCGCGGCTTCTGCCTTGCGGCGTAGCTCCAGTATTTTCAGCTCGCCCAGGTAATACGACAGCGCCTGCCCCGGCCAGGCGATGTAGCGGTCCACCTCGGTGGTGACTTCGTGCTCGCTGAGCGCAGTGTTGTCGCGCAGGTAGGCCTGCGCCTGCTCGCGCGTCCAGCCCTTGTGGTGGATGCCGGTATCGATCACCAGACGGCAGGCGCGCCACATCTGGTAGGTCAGGTAACCGAAGCGGTCATAGGGCGTGTCGTACATGCCCATTTCCTGGCCCAGATACTCCGAATACAGCGCCCAACCTTCACCGTAGGCGGAGATGAAGCCGTAGCGACGGAACTCCGGCAAGCCTTGCGCCTCTGCCGCGAGCGGCATCTGCAATGCGTGACCGGGCGAGGATTCGTGCAAGGTCAGCGCGGTCAGGTTGTACAGCGGCCGCGACGGCAGGTTGTAGGTATTGACCAGATAGATGCCCGGCCCACCGCGACCGCCGGTGTAGAACGGCGCCAGCTCCGGCGGCACCGGCTCGATGGCGAAGCGACGGCGCGGCAGCCGGCCGATGTAATCGCCCACCTTGGCGTCCACGCGCTTGGCGATCCAGGCCGCCTGCTTGAGCAACTCTTCCGGCGTCTTGGCGTAGAACTGCGGGTCGGTCCGCAGGAAGTGCAGAAACGCCGGGAATACCGCCTGCCCGGCCGGCGGCTTGAAGCCGCTGGCCGCGATGGTCTGGTCCATCTGCGTGCGCAGCTTGGCCACCTCCTGCAAGCCGATCTGATGGATCTGGTCAGGGCTCAAATCCAGCGTAGTGAACTCGCGAATCTGCGCACGGTAATACGCCTGCCCGTCCGGCAACGCTTCGCCGGCCAGCGTGGTGCGTGCGCGCGGCTGGTAGTCATTGCGGATGAAATCCAGCAGCTTGGCGTATGCCGGAACCACCTGTGTATCGATGGCCTTGACTGCCCGCTGGCGCAGCTGCGCCTGCACATCGGCCGGCAGCGTCGCCGGCATCTGCTTGAACGGCGCGTAGAACGGGTTGGCCTCGCCTTTGGCCTGCGCCACATCGGCGATGGACTGGTCGCGCCCGGTCATCGTGACCCGCGGCTGGGTGAAACCGCGCGCCAGCCCGGCGCGCATATTGTCGGTGTGCTCGGCGAAATAGCGCGGGATGTCGGCCAGCATCTTCAGATAACGCTGGTAATCCTCGCGCGTACGCAGCGTGGCCTCGGCGCTGAAGCCCAGATCGCTCCAGAACGCCGAGTCGCTATTGAACGGCATTTCCCAGGCGCGAAAATGCTGCTGGTCCAGCAGTACCTGCAATTGCTGCCGATACACTTGGTAGCTCACCTGATCTTCGGCCGACAACTGTGCCTGCGGGATGGCATCCAGTTCCTTCAACACCTGTTGCCAATACGCCGTGCGCTGGTTCTGCGTGGCGACATCGACCTTGGGCAGATGGTCGGCCTGTTGCTCCTGCGTGGCCTGGTTGTCTTCATCCACCGCGCCCGACGCCTGCGCCTGGCGCCAGCGCCACTCGCGTGTGTACAAGGCCTTGAAGCGTGCCGCTGCAGTGTTCTGTGTGGCCGCAGCCGCAGCCTCGGCCGCGTGCACAGGCAGGGCCAGCCCGCCCAGGCAGGCCGCAATCAACAGGGTCAATGTGCTTGCGCGTAACGCGCTGGTGGTGCTCATGGGTGTGCCTCCGGCGCCGCCTTGGCCTGCGCAATCCACTGCCGCACCCGTTGCTGCAACAGTGCCAGCGGCATCGCGCCTCCGCCCAGCACCGCATCGTGGAAGGCACGCACATCGAAGCGCTCACCGAGTTCCTTCTCGGCTTCCGCACGCAGCGCCAGGATCTGCAGCTGGCCGAGCTTGTACCCCAGCGCTTGGCCCGGCCACACGATGTAGCGATCGGTTTCAGACTGGATGCTGGGCTCGTCATCGGACGGATGTGCGTGGAAGAAATCCACCATTTGCTGGCGGTTCCAGTGCTTGTAGTGCACGCCGGTGTCGAGCACCAACCGGTTGGCGCGCAGCAATTCGCCGGACAGGCGCCCATAGTCGTTGTACGGATCTTTGAAGAAACCGATCTCCTTGCCCAGGCGCTCGGCATACAGCGCCCAACCTTCGATATAGGCGTTGTAGCCGGCCTGCTGGCGGAACGGCGGCAACGGCAATGTCTGCGCAAGCGAGATCTGCAGGTGATGCCCGGGCACGCCTTCGTGGTAGGCGGTGGTTTCGATATTGATCAACGTGCGGCTGGCGAAGTCACTGGTGTTGACCTTCACGATCGCCGGCTTGGTGCCTTCCGGATTGCTCTGCCAGTATTCGGCGCCCGGTGCGGTACGCCGGAACGCCGGCATCGCCTGCACTTCCAGCGGGGTCTTGGGCAGATGGCCGAACAACTTCGGCAGCTGCGGTTCCATCGCTGCGATGTACTGGCGGTATTGCTGCAGGATCTGGTCGCCCGAGGTGGCGAAGTGTCGCTTGTCGGTCTCCACGGCCTTGCGGAAGCTGGCCAGATCCGCAAAACCCTGCGCCTTGGCGATCTGCGTCATCTCGCCTTCGATGCGCGCCACCTCCTTCAGACCAATCTGGTGGATGTCCTCCGGCGCCATGTCGGTGGTGGTCTGGGTGTGGATGGCGTAACGATAGCGGCGCTCGCCATCGGGCAGCGACCAGACACCTTCCTGCGCGCGCCCCTGCGCGGCATATTCGTCGCGGACGAACGCGGCCAGCTTTGCGTAAGCCGGGCGCACCTGTTGGTCGATCGCGGCGAGCAGCTGTTGGCGCAGCACCTCGCGCTGGTCGGCCGGTACGGCGGCGTCGAGCTTTTTCAATGGCGAGGCGAACGGGCTCTGCGCGCCGGTCAAGGCCGCAATCTTGTCGATCTGCTCGGGCAAGCGCTCCAGCAGATAACGCGGCTGGGTGAGGCCGTCCTTCGCCCCCTGCCGCGACACCGCGATCACCTGGTCGATCACCGTCGGAATCGCCTGCAGCCGCTTGATGTAGTCCTGGTAATCCTTGGCATTTTCGAACGGGAAGGCATCGCCGTAGCCGGCCAACGCCAACTGTATGCCGCCGATCGGTTCCAGCGGCATTGCATAGGTTTTCAGGTCGATCCCTTCCAGCTTGTCGCGCAACTGGCCCAGCATCATCTGCAGGCTGAGCTGGCGTTGCTCGTCCAGCGTCTTGGTATCCACCGCTTCGAACTGCTTGAGCAGGTCGGCCGTTGCGCTGCGCTCTGCCTGCACGGCCTCCAGCGAGTAATCGCTCCAGCGGTCGTTGTAACGCTTGTCGCCGATGATGCTGGCGAACTCGGGGTTGTGCTGCAGTTGGTACTGCCACTGCTTGTCCAGCAGCGCATCGAAGGCCTTGGCAGCCTGCTCGCCGGTCGAGGCGGAGGCAGGTGTAGCCGCCCGCTCCGCTGCGGGCGGCGCCGGCTTGCAGGCGGTGACCAAGGCCGCGGCGAGTAGACCGATGGCAACGGGACGCAGGTGTTTCATGCATTCACTCCAAGATGCAATGGCGGCTGTAGGAGCGCGCCTGAGCGCGACGGCTTCATCGGGACTGCCCGTCGCGCCCGGGTGCGCTCCTACGCGTGCGTGAACCTGTAACGGCTCACGCAAACGGTTGATCGATCGCCACCGACGGCGGCGTGAACCACTGCGCGCCATCGTCGGTCACGTGGAAATGGTCTTCCAGGCGCACGCCGAACTGTTCCGGCACCACGATCATCGGCTCGTTGCTGGCACACATGCCCGGCTGCAACGGCAGCGCATTGCCGCGCACCAGGTAAGGCGCCTCATGAATCGCCAGGCCGCAGCCGTGACCGGTGCGATGCGGCAACCCGGGCAATCGATAGTCGGGGCCGAGCCCGGCTGCCTCCAGCACCTTGCGCGCGGCCTGATCCACCGCCTCGCATGCCACGCCCGGGCGGATCGCTGCGAATGCCGCCGCCTGCGCGGCCTGCTCCAGGTCCCAGATGCGCTGCTGCGCGTCGTTGGCCGCGCCATAGATCCAGGTGCGGGTGATGTCGGAGTGGTAGCCCTGCACGGTGCAGCCGGTGTCGATCAACACCAGTTCGCCTTCGCGCAGGTGCTGCACACCCGGGATGCCGTGCGGAAACGCAGTGGCGTGGCCGTACTGCACGATGCAGAAGGTCGATCCGTTGTCGGCGCCCAGCGCGCGGTGCGCCTGGTCGATGAAGCGCACCAGTTCATCGGTCCCGATGCCCTCGTGTGCGATACCGGCCGCCAGCCGCTGCACCAGCAAGGTCATATCGCAAGCCTGCTGCATCAATGCCAGCTCGGCCGGCGACTTGCACATGCGGCAGCCATCGATGATCGCGCCGGCATCACGAATGGCCTTGCCCAGATGCGCACGCAGACCGGTATGCACGGCGAACGCAATGCCCGGGTCCAGCGCCAGGGCATGCGCATGGCGCTCGTCCATGGCCTGTACCACCAGTGCGTACGGGTCGTCGTGCTCTTCCCACAGGTATTTGGTCACCGGGATCTTCAGCACCGCATCCAGCGAGCCTTCCTCGAACATCGGGCAGATCAGCACCGGCTCGCCATCCAGCGTCAGCAGCAGGGCCACCAGACGCTCGCTCGCCCCCCACGGCACGCCGGTGAAATAGCGCAGCGACGTGCCGGCACCGATCAACAGCGCATCCACGCCATGCGCGCGCATGAGGGTGCGCGCACGCTCGATGCGGCGCTCGTATTCGTCCGTGGCGATCGGCGCGGCGCATTGTGTCCACGGCGTCAGTTGCGCACGCGCTTGCGCAAGCGACAGCCCGCCGATCTGGCTGCTCATGCGCCGGCTCCAAGATCGGCCGTGCTCCATTGCCCATCGACCAAACGTGCCACGCCGCCCGGATTGCGCTGGCGCAGTTCTGCAGGCAGCAGTGCATCGGGCACCGCGTCGTAGCTGTGCAAGGCGGCAAAACGGCGGATGGCGCCGGGCATGCCCACCGCCGTGAAGCCCGGATGCCCGGTGCTCGGGAACGGGCCGCCGTGGTTCTGCGCCGCGCTCACGGCCACGCCGGTCGGCATCTTGCTGTTGATCAACCGCCCCACCCGCGCGCGCAACACCGGGGCGATGGTCTGCCACGCGGCATCGTCGCTGCCGTCGGCCGCGCGGTACAACGTGCCGGTCAGGTTGCCTTCGAACGCGGCAGCCACCTGTGCCATCTGCGCCACATCGGCTGCGCGCACCAGCAGGCTCACCGGGCCGAAGGCTTCGGCCTGCAGGGCGTGCGGGTTGGCCAGAAAGGCTTGCGCATCCACGCTCAACAAGGTCGGCGCATAACGGTAGCCATCCTCGCCGGTGTGTCCGCCGGCCAGCATGCTGGCGCCGGCGGCACGCAGGCTCGCCACACCGCGTTGCACGCCTTCTACACCGGCGGCGGAGAACAGCACCATCGGCATGGCCGCTTCGAAATGCGCCTTGGTGGCCGCAACGAACGCCTCGCCAGCCGCGCCATGCGGCACCACCACCACACCGGGGTTGGTGCAGAACTGCCCGCTACCCAGCGTGCAGGAGGCGAAGAATTCCTGCGCAAGCGCGTCGCCGCGTTCGGCCAGCGCGCCCGGCAACAGGAAGACCGGGTTGACGCTGGAAAGCTCGGCATAAAACGGCACGCCCGCCGCGTCTGCGGCCGCCTTCAGTGCCAGCCCACCGGCACGGCTGCCAGTGAAACCGATCGCGCCCAGCCGCGCATCGCCCGCCAAGCGCAGGCCGACGGCAGTGTCGAAGTGATACAGCAGTTGCACCGCCGCCGCAGGCAGACCGGCCCCAACCAAGGCCTGATGCGCGAGCTGCGCCATGCGCTGGCTGGTGGCCGGATGCAACGGATGCGCCTTGGCAATGACCGGGTTGCGCGCGGCAATCGCCGAGGCGAAATCGCTGCCGGCAATTGCATTGAACGCGAACGGAAAGTTGTTCGGGCCGAACACCAGCACCGGTTTGCCCAGTGGCGCCAGGTGCGAACGCAGGTCTGCCGCGCTGTCGATGATGGGCTGGGTCCAGCTGTAGCTGCGCACGGCCTGTGCGGCCTGCCGCAGTTGGCCGCTGGTGCGCGGCAGTTCGTTACCGCGCAAGCGTGTGGGCGCCGGTAACGCCGTCTCGGCATGCGCCAGCGCGACCAGGGTCTCGGCATCGGCATCCAGCGCGTCGGCATAGCCTTCCAGAAAGGCCGCGATCCGCTCGACCGGTGCGGCCGCCAACGCCGCCGCCACTGACTGCGCCGCAACCACGGCCGCTTCCACATCGTCCGCACCACTGACCGGAAAGTACGGCCCGATCGGCTCGCCGGTGGCCGGGTCGGCAGCGCGGAAACTGCCGGTGGCGGCGCGGCTGGCTTGCCATTGCCCTGCCAGCAGGATCTCGGCTGCGGCCGCGGGAATGGAGTGGTTCGTCTCGTTCATTGCGGCACCTTCGGTGACAGGGAGGCAGGACCTGCGCTCGGTGCGCTGGCGGCAGACCAAAAAGACGATGAGGATGCAGCACTGGATGCCACATCCGCATCGGCCAACGCATCGCGGCGCGCGCAGGCAGGGCGCGTGCTACGAATCGGCACAACTGGCACCTGGCGCTCACCCGCAGGCACGACGGACCAGGGCAGCATCAGTGCGCCATCAAGACAATGTAGGCGCGGTGGCGATGGCATGGTCGATCACCTTCAAGGCGGCATCGCGCTCGGCGCCGGCCACCACCAGGCGCGGCGCACGCACCTGCTCGCTGCCCATGCCGACCTTGGCCTGCACCAGTTTGATCAGCTGCACGAAGGTGGGCACCGTATCCAGGCGCAGCAGCGGCAGGAACCAGTGGTAAAGCTCCCTGGCCGCCGGGTAACCGCCATCGCGGGCGAGTTCGAACAGGCGCACCGATTCCTTCGGATACGCATTGACCAGGCCGGCGATCCAGCCCTTGGCGCCCATGCTCAGGCCTTCGACGATGGCATCGTCCATGCCCACCAGCAGCGCCAGGCGATCGCCCAGCAATTCCTGCAGCGCAGCGAAGCGGCGCACGTCGCCGGAGGATTCCTTCACGGCCTGCAGGTTCGGGAATTCGGCGGCCAGCTCGGCGATCTGCGCCGGGCCGAAATCGGTCTTGTAGGCCACTGGGTTGTTGTACAGGATCACCGGCAGATCGGTTGCACCGATCACCGCGCGCACATGCGCGCCCATCTCGCGCCAGTCGGTGGAATACACGTACGGCGGCAGCACCATCAAGCCGCCGCAGCCGATGTCCTTGGCCGCCTTGGCCAGCGCGACCGCTTCGCCGGTGGCCAGGCTGGCGATGCCCGGCACCACCGGCACGCGGCCGTTCAGGGCGGTGACCAGTGTGCGCAGGATCGCCAGCTTGTCTTCCACGCTCAAGGTCGCGGCCTCCCCCAACGAGCCCAGCGGCACGATCGCGGTGCAACCGGCATCCACCAGTTGATTTGCGTGCTTGCCGAGGAAGTCGTGGTCGATGTCGCCGTTGGCGGTGAACGGGGTGGTGATGGCCGGCAGCACGCCGTGCCAGAACGCAGCATTGCTCATGGATGTTTCCCTTGCAAGTCGGAAGTGAACGAGTCGGCCAGCGCCGCGAGGCGGACCGGGAACAACGGCGGCCGGCGGCCGGCGTCGGTAGAAAGATCGGGCGGGCAGCGCCCCAGTTCGGCTAGCGCAGCGCCGCAGATACGGCCCTGGCAGGCGCCCATGCCGCAGCGCGAGGCGAGCTTGGCGTCGCGCGCATCGTCGAAGCTGTCCAGGGCGGCCAGCGGTACGTCTTCGCAGCGGCAGATCAAGGTGTCCGCCTGCGCCAGCGTGCGGATACGCGGGTCAAGCGCGAAATGCTGGTGCAGCAGATCGGCAAACGCACGCGCGGCGTCACGCCGGGGCTGCAGACGCAGCGCCGCCTCCGGTGCATCGGCCGCCATGTGTCCGGCCATCGCTCCTTCGATCAATGCGCAATCGCGCCCGCCGATGCCGCAAACTTCGCCGGCGGCAAAGATCTGGTTAACGCTGGTACGCAACAGCGCATCCACCTGCACCTGCTGGTGCGCGCCGCAGGCATGCAGCTGACAACCCAGCAATTGCGCAAGCTCGGTGTTGGGCACCAGGCCATAGCCCACCGCCAGTTGATCGCAGGCCAGACGCGTGCGGCCGCCGGGCCCGGCGAGCTCCACTTCGCGCAGCTGCGTGTCGCCATGCGCGGCAACCACGATGCTGCCGGCGCGATATGCCACTGCACGCAGCTGCAGGCGCAAGGCCACCGCCTGCGCGGCCTTACCTGGCCAGCGCCACAATTGCAGCGCGAACTGCCGCAACGCCGCTGCCGAGGTTTGCTCGTGGATGCCGAGTACCTGCGCGCCATGCCGTTGCAACGTGGCCGCACTGGCCAGCAACAACGGGCCACTGCCGGCCACCAGCACGCGCTTGCCCGCCAGCGGCCAGCCCTGCTTGGCCAGCGCCTGCGCGGCGCCGGCACCGGTGACGCCGGGCAAGGTCCAGCCTGGAAATGGCAACAGCAATTCGCGCGCACCGGTGGCCAGCACCAGGGCGGCGTAATGCAGTTGCAGCGTGCCGTCGGGGCCATCGGCCAGCAGCCAGCCCGGTTGCGCCAGCAGAATCTGCGTGCGCGTCAGCACGGTGATCGCTGCATTGCCCGCCACCTGCTGCCGCAATGCGCGCGCATCGGCCGGCGCGCCGTGTTGCACATCGCTGCGCCACACCTGACCGCCGGTACGTGGCTGCATGTCGACCACGCCCACGCGCACGCCTTGGCTGGCCGCCGCCTGCGCCGCCGCCAGCCCGGCCGGGCCGGCGCCGATCACCAACACATCGAAATGCAGCACGCGCTCAGCCATCGGTGCGCACCTGCATGCCATCGCATGCGTCCACCAGGCAGGCGCGTTGCTGCCCCACGCCATCGATGCGCACGCGGCATTCGAAACACACGCCCATGCCGCACAGGGGCGCGCGCGCTTGCCCACTGCTCGATTGGCGAAACTGCAACGTCGCCTGCGCCACGGCCGCCGCCACGCTGGCACCGGCCGGCACCTCGACCATGCGCCCGTCCACCTGCAGACGCACCGTCGCGCTCATGCGGGCGCTCCTTGCACGGCACGCGCCGGTGCGTAGGGCGCCGGGTCGATGGCCGGGGTGCGCCCGAGCAGGCTGTCCACGATCAGCCGTGCGCTCCCCAGCGCCGTGGTGACCCCCAACCCCTCGTGACCGGCGGCCACCCACACATCGCGTCGGCCGGGCACCACCCCCAGATACGGGCGCCCGTCCGGCGTGGCCGGACGCAGGCCGGTCCACACGCGGATCGCCTGCAGCTCGCGCAGGACCGGCAGGTACGCAAAGGCGCGCTGCAACATCTGCTGCAGCACCGGCATCGACAAGGCGCGGTCGTGCTCGCCGAACTGGCGCGAGGAGCCGATCAGGATCTGTCCGGTGGGCCGCGGCTGCACATTGAAGGCCACGCTGGTGTCGTCGGCCCCGTGCGCCGAATCCGCATAGCCCAGTTCCAGCAGCTGATGCCGGATCAGCCCCGGGTGCCGGTCGGTGATCACCAAATGGCCCTTGCGCGGGCGCAGTGCCAGCTCGGGCAGCAACTGCGGCAAGGCCACACCGCTGGCCACCAGCACCGGCCCGGCGAGCGTCTGCCCATCGTCCAGACGCACCGCATGCGCCTGCAGCTGCACCACGCGGCGGCCGGCAAACAAGCGTGCACCGGACGTGCAGGCCACGCCCACCAAATGCCGCGCGACCCGCGGCGGATACACCACGGCTTCATCGGGCACGCGCATGCCGCCAGCCAGCCCGGGCACCAGCTGTGGCTCCAGCGCATACAGCTGCGCGGCATCGATCGCTTCGGCATGCAGGCCGGCCGTTGCCAGGCGCGCGATCTTGGCTGGCACCGCCGCCAGTTCGCGCGCATCGCGGGCCACCCACAGCGTGCCGCAGCGGCTGAATTCGGCTTCGCTGAGCGTGGCGAAGCGTTCCCACAGCCGCAGCGAATACGCCGACAACGCCAGCTCGGCCGGGTCGTCGTCCATCGCCACCAGATGCCCCATCGCCGCGGCGGTGGCGCCGCCGCCGATCGGTCCCGGCTCGACGATCGCCACGCGAAGGCCCTCGCCCGCCGCCGCTTCCGCGCAAGCGGCGCCCACAATGCCGGCGCCGATCACGATCAGGTCGTAACTGCGTCGCGTGTACGCGGCAGACGCGGCGGACCCGGATTCGGCAACCGCACCCAATCCAAGCGCCGCTGCCGACGCAGGCGTTGCAGCAGCAGTTCCTGCCAGCGCAGCAGACAGTGCTGCGCCAGACGGCGTGACCGACGCAAGCACCGGTGCGGGCCGCTGGGGTTCCATCAGGCCACGATGCCCCAGGCGAACGGGTCCGCCGGGTCGATCACCAGTTGCGCGCGCGCGGTGATGTACGCCCGCCCACTGATGCGCGGTGCGATGCCACGCCCGCTCAACCGATAATTGCCTTCGAAGGCGCTGCCCAGAATGCCTTGCTGCACCCAGCGCTCGCCTTCGGCCAATTTGCCGTCCGCCGCCAGGCAGGCCAGCTTGGCGCTGGTGCCGGTGCCGCACGGCGAGCGGTCGTAGGCCAAGCCCGGGCACAGCACGAAATTGCGCGCCACGCCGCTACCGTCGGGCGCAGCGCCGTTGACTTCGATATGGTCGATCTCGCCACCGGCCTCGCCAGTGATCCCGGCCGCTTCCAGGGCTAGCCGAACCGCCTCGGTATAGGCGGTCAGCTCGCGCTGGTGCGCCAGGTCCAGCGCGCACGGCGCCTGCTCGGTGATGAAGAACCAGTTGCCGCCCCAGGCCACGTCGCCGCGCACCCGGCCATGCCCCGGCACCTCCACCTCCACCCCGCTGGCAAAACGATAGCTCTCGACATTGTCCACCCACACCGTGCCGTCGTCGGCCAGCTCCACGCCCACCGTGCCGACCGGCGTCTCGATCCGGTGCTGGCCCGGGCCGATGCGCCCCAGCTCGGCCAGCGTGCGGACCACCCCGATGGTGCCGTGCCCGCACATGCCCAGGTAGCCCACGTTGTTGAAGAAGATCACCCCGGTGCAGGCGCCTGGGTCGCGCGGGGGCAGCAACAAGGCGCCCACCATGGTGTCCGACCCACGCGGCTCGCAGGCGATGGCGCTGCGCCAGTGGTCGAACTCGCTGCGAAAGCGTTCGCGGCACTGCGCCAGGTCGCCATCGCCCAGATCTGGAAAACCGGAAAGGACCACGCGGGTAGGCTCGCCAGCCGTGTGGGAGTCGATGACGTCGATGGTGTGCATACCCCATGCTCCCACTGCCGACCTGCGGGCGACTAGCGTTCAATGCCAAGTGAAAATGCGGAAATCCGCACAATCATCAACCCGAATCACAACCGCGCGTTTGCGCTAGGATCATTGCTGGGCTGCACCGTCGTGCAACCGTCTAATCGTGACCGCTACCATGACCCTGATGGACCTCAACCTGCCCGCCCTGGAAATGCAGACGCTGTTCGATGCACTGCCGGATGTGGTGTTCTTCATCAAGGACAGCGAGGGCCGCTACACCCATTGCAACCTGACCCTGGTGCGCCGGTTGGGACGCAAGCTGCGCAGCGAGATCATCGGCCGCTCGCCGCTGGAAGTGTTCCCGTTGCCGCTGGGCGGCAGCTACATGATGCAGGACCGCCGCGTGCTGTGCGGCGAGCTCATCGACAACCAGCTCGAAGTGCATCTGTACCCCAACCGCCTGCCAGGCTGGTGCCTGACCTTCAAACGCCCGCTGTGCGAGGCCAATGAGGTGATCGGCGTGGTCGGCATCTCACGCGACCTGGGCCAGCCCGACAGCCGACATTCCGCGTACGAACGCTTGAGCCAGGTGATGGAACACATGCAGGCCAACTTCGGCGACAACCTGCGCGTGCAGAGCCTGGCCGACCTGGCCGGGTTATCGGTGGCGCAGCTGGAACGCCACTTCCGCCGCGTGTTCCAGGTCACCCCGCAGCAATTGCTGACCAAGTTGCGCATTGAATCGGCGATGCGGCTGCTGTACGGCGACGACAGCATCGCCAGCATCGGGCAACGCTGCGGGTTCGCCGACCAGAGCGCGTTCGCGCGTCAGTTCAAGGCCACCGTCGGCATGACGCCGCGCGATTACCGCGCGCTCAAGGGTCAGTTATAAGGACACAACTTCGCGTTGACACATCGCTGGCACAAATGCCGAATTCGGCAGGATTTGCCATGCGCTGGCGCAGCCGGGGCAGTCGCCAGACCTGCGGGACTGCGCTGCGTGCAATGCGCCCGGACGCGGCGCCACGCTAAAGGCAGCGTCAAGGTGTCAGCAGGGCCGGATGATAGAATTTCCGGTTTCCCCTACTGCGTTGCCAATGGCCAGCTTTTTTCGCCGTAACAAGCCAACCACGCCCGACAGCTCGCGTACCTCTCGCTACAGCCTGGAAGAACTGGCAGCCGCATTCCCCACCGCGCCGTCTGCCGCCACCCCGGCATCGCCGGTCGACGCGCTGCCCACGGCCGAGCCAGGCAGACAGACGGCCGCAACGCCGGCTATTGCGCCTGTCACTCCTGCTTCGGCAGGCAGCGAGCCTGCGGCGCCAGCACCGCCGCAGACCACCGCCGCGCCGGCCGACCAGCTGGCGCAGGAAATCGCTGCACGCACTGGCCAGGCGCAGAGTATTGCCGCCGTCCCCAGCGCGCCCGCAACTCCGGCGGCGCCCGCGCCGACCGCATTGCAGGCGCTGCCAGACCCAATGCCCGCCAGCGCGCCCCGCGCGCCGGTCGTGGTGGTGCCGCAGACCGTTCCAACGCCGCCTCCCGTCGTGCCTGCCCAGCCGGCCACACCTTCGCAACCCGTAGCCCCTGCCGTGGTCGCACCGCCGGTGGCCGCTGCGCCGGTCTCGACGCCTGCACCGGCTGCTGCAGCGCCCGCCAGCGCGCCCCCGACCAGTACCGCGCCGACGGTCACCGCACCGGCCATCGTCAGCGCACCGCTGGCGAGCACGCAGGACGACAGCATCGTCGGCCAGCGCGACGCCCTCCCCGCCGCGCCGGCGGGAAAACCCGGCTGGCGCGAGCGGCTGCGCAACAGCACCTTCGCACGCAGCTTCGGCGGCCTGTTCTCGCGCAATCCCAAGCTCGATGACGACCTGCTGGATGAAATCGAAACCGCACTGATCACCGCCGACGTCGGCATCGGCGCCACCACTGCGTTGATCGACGGCCTGCGCAAGCGGATGAAATCGCGCGAATTCGTCGACGCCCAGGCTCTGTTCAAGGCCTTGCGTGCCGATCTCATCGCGCTGCTGCAGCCGGTCTCCAAGCCGCTGGTGATCGACCGCTCGCTCAAACCGTTCGTGGTGCTCACCGTCGGTGTCAACGGCGTCGGCAAGACCACCACCATCGGCAAGCTGGCCAAGCGCTTCAAGGACGAAGGCAACAGCCTGATGCTGGCCGCCGGCGACACCTTCCGTGCTGCCGCGGTGGCGCAATTGCAGGCCTGGGGCGATCGCAATGGGGTGGCCGTGATCGCGCAGGGGCAAAACGCCGATGCCGCGTCGGTGGCGTTCGACGCGCTGCAGGCCGCCAAGGCGCGCGGCACCGATGTGTTGATCGCCGACACCGCCGGCCGCCTGCACACCCAGACCGGGCTGATGAACGAGCTCGGCAAGATCCGCCGTGTGCTCGGCAAGATCGATGCCGCCGCGCCGCACGAAGTCCTGATGGTCATCGACGGCACCACCGGCCAGAACGCCATCTCGCAGCTGCGCCAGTTCCACGCTGCCGTGGGCGTCACCGGCCTGGTCGTGACCAAGCTCGACGGCACCGCCAAGGGCGGCGTGGTGTTCGCGCTGGCGCGCGAGTTCAATATTCCGATCCGCTTTGCCGGTATCGGCGAGCGTCCGGAAGATCTGCGCGTCTTCGACCCGGTCGCCTTCGTCGACGCGCTGTTGCCCGACGCTTTGGGCGGCTGATTGGAAGATGCCTGCCCGCACCTGCAACCGCTGTGCGCGCAGGCGCTACAGGCAGGTTGCACGGTGCGGCGGGTGCCATGCGATTGGTTGCAGGCAAGATGCGTCCTGGAGGTTGCCCAGCCCTTGCGCGCAGGACGCTGAAGGCAAGGTCGCGCGGATGCGTCAGCGGCCTGCTCCCATGCGCCGACACCACCGCATCGGGCTGGCGATGAAGGATCTTTCTGCGAACGGTGCCTGGGCGGAATGACGTTTGCACTGTAGCGAAGGGACGACACGCGCAGCAGATCCACTCCCCCGTCCCGCCACTCTCGCCTCGCCTCCATCGCCAGCAAAGCTCATGCCAGCCGACCACGCCACTCCCTCCGCCGATGCCTTTGTCGACCGCCTGTTGCACTGGTTCGACGGCCATGGCCGCCATGATCTGCCCTGGCAGCATCCACGCACGCCCTACCGGGTGTGGCTGTCGGAAATCATGCTGCAGCAGACCCAGGTCGCGGTGGTCATTCCGTATTTCCACAAGTTCATGGCGCGCTTCCCCGCGCTGGCCGATCTGGCGGCGGCCGACAACGACACCGTGATGGCGCAGTGGGCGGGACTGGGCTACTACGCCCGCGCGCGCAATCTGCATGCCGCCGCCAAGCAATGCGTCGCGCTGCACGGTGGGCAATTGCCGCGCGACTTCGATGCACTGCTTGCGCTGCCGGGCATCGGCCGCAGCACCGCAGGCGCGATCCTGAGCCAGGCCTGGAACGATCGCTTCGCGATCATGGACGGCAACGTCAAACGCGTGCTCGCCCGCTTCCACGGCATTGCCGGGTATCCCGGCCTGCCGGCGATCGAAAAACAGTTATGGCAACTGGCCACCCGCCATGTTGCGCATGTCCCGGCTGGCCGCCTGGCCGACTACACCCAGGCGCAGATGGATTTCGGCGCCACGCTGTGCACGCGCGCCAAGCCCGCCTGTGTGCTGTGCCCGCTGCAGGCCGATTGCATCGCACGCCGCGATGGCCTGGTCGAGGCATTGCCCACTCCCAAGCCCGGCAAGCAGCTGCCCGAACGCGAGGCCACTGCGCTGCTGCTGCAGAATGCCGAGGGCCACATCCTGCTGCAGCGACGCCCGCCAACCGGCATCTGGGCCGCGCTGTGGACGCTGCCGCAGGCCGATACCCACAGCGGCATGCGCGCCTGGTTCGCAGCGCATATCGACGGCAACTACGAGCGCGCCGACGAGATGCCGCTGATCGTGCACACCTTCAGTCACTACCGGCTGCATTTGCAGCCCTTGCGCCTGCGCAAGGTCGCGCTACGTCCGGCGGTGGGCGACAATGACGATTTACGCTGGGTAGCGCCTGCCGATCTTGCATCGCTGGGCCTGCCGGCGCCGATCCGCAAGTTGCTCGACGCGCTGTAAACGCGTGTCCCAAAGGAATCCGCATGTCCCGCACCGTGTTCTGCCACTACCAGCAAAGCGACGCCGAAGGCCTGGATTTCGTGCCGTATCCGGGCGAGCTCGGCCAGCGCATTTTCGCGCAGATCGGCAAGACCGCCTGGCAAGCGTGGCTGGCGCATCAGACCATGCTGATCAACGAAAATCGGCTATCGCCGCGCGACCCAAAACACCGCGCCTTTCTCGAAGCCGAACTGCAGAAGTTCCTGTTCGAGCGCAATGCCGATAAACCCGAAGGTTATGTGGCGCCGGTGGGTGACTGAGCGCGCGGAGGTGGGATCGGCAGCAGTAGTGACTGCCTTTACGCGACCAGTGCGTTTATGGACGTGATCGCGGGTACCTGCCTGTGGTGCAGAGCGTGCCGGAACGGCCAGCTATTCACCGACGTGCTATTCACCGATGTGACCTGGATGTTCTCGCCGCAAGACAAGCCTAGTGATCTGGCCAACGCCCCGTGCAGAACGCGGGTGATCTGGCGGAGGCGACAGGCGCCCAGCTCCGCGGGCCTCACGGCTGCCAGGCTGCTCCCGACGCCTGCGGCTGCGGGCGCTGCGCTGCGCTGGCGAACTGACGCCATCTTGAAACTGCAATCGCGGCTGCAGTGCGATGCCGCAGCGGCATCGCACTGTCGGTGTGTGGGCCTCAACCAACCCCGGTCGGCCCATCCAGCAACATGCGGATGCGCTTGAGCAGTTCCTTCTGCGTGTAGGGTTTGTCGACCACATCGAATTCGGCGCCGCCCACATCGGTGCGTTGGATGCTCGCATCGGCGTAGCCGGTGGTGAGCAGGATCTTGATCTTCGGCAACATGCGGCGCGCCTCACGGGCGAGCATCACCCCGTTCATACCGCCAGGCATGATCAGGTCGGTGAACAGCGCATCCACCTGCGGGGTCTTCTCCAGGACCTCCACCGCCTCGCGTCCGCTGGATGCAGACAGGACGCGGTAACCGGCGTTTTCCAGAAACATCCGCGCCACCACCGCCACGTCCTGCTTGTCTTCCACCACCAGGATGGTTTCGTTGCCACCCTTGTCGATGGCGCGGCTCTTGGCGGCCTGCAAATCGTTTTCGAATTCGCTGGAGGCGGGGAAATACAGCCGCACCGTGGTGCCTTCGCCCACCTCGCTATAGATGCGCACGGTGCCGCCAGACTGCTTGACGAAGCCGTACACCATCGACAGGCCCAGGCCGGTGCCCTGCCCTTCCTCCTTGGTGGTGAAGAACGGTTCCATCACCCGGCTGACCACCTCCGGCGGCATGCCCGAGCCGGTATCGGTCACGGCGATGCTGACGTAGCGGCCCGGGGACAGCTGGTGATACATCGCCAGGTCGTGGCCTGAGATCTCCACGTTCTGGGTCTGCACCGTGACTTCCTTGCGTTCGGCCTGCGCCATCGCGTCGCGCGCATTGATCAACACATTCAACAGCGCCACCTCTGCCTGGGTGGTGTCGATCTGGCAGTTCCACAGCCCTTCTTCCAGCGCCTGGCGCAGGGTGACGCCGCCCCCCAGCGCGCGCTCGGCCATGTTGGTCATGCCGGCCACCAGCCCGTTGAGGTTCACGACCCGCCCGCGCAGTTTCTGCTTGCGCGAAAACGCCAGCAATTGCTGGGTCAAGGTGGCCGCCTTGGCAGCGGCGGCCGCCGCGTGTTCGGCACTGAAGGCAATCCGCTCGGCATTCCCCGCGCCGGCGCTGGCCATCATCTGGATCACTTCCAGATGTCCAGACATCACCTGCAGCAGATTGTTGAAATCGTGCGCGATGCCGCCCGTCAGCTGGCCCAGCGCTTCCATCTTCTGCGCCTGGCGCAGCGCATCTTCGGCATCGCGTCGCCGGCTTACATCCAATTGCGAGCCGAAGAAATAGACCAGGTTGCCCTTGTCGTCGAACACCGGCGAGATGAAAAGCGCATTCCAGAACGAGGAGCCGTCCTTGCGGTAATTCAGCACCTCGGTGGCAAATTCGCTGCGGCTTTCGATCGATGCGCGCACATCGCTGATGCTGGCCGGATCGGTATCGGGCCCCTGCAGGAAGCGGCAGTTGTTGCCGATGACCTCATCGGCGGCATAGCCGGTCATCTCCAGGAACGCGCGGTTGGCGAACACGATGGGATTATCCGGAAGATGAGGGTCGGTCACCGTCATCGGCATGCGCGTGGTTTCCACTGCGGCAAAGAAGATGTCCGAGCGGTGCTTCTCGACAGGCAGGCCGCGTGTGTCGCTGATCTGAGGCGCCCGCAGCTCTCCGTGACCGGGATCGTTCAAGTGATGTTCTCCGCGGGGCCATTCCCGTGGCCACAGTCTAGTTGGGTCCGGTGAGGCGATTCGTCACATCCATGAGCATTTCCCGTACGGCCGCGCCCGCCATCGAACCGGATGCGCTGCGATAGCGCCATCACGGCGCAGGCCTGTAGGCAGAGAGCAGCACCGGCTTACGCGGGTCGGCGGCAATTTCCTTGTGCTCGCTCAGGCGCAGCGCTTGGGCATCGGGGGTGTCCTGGGTGTTCATTTCCCATACTTCGATCACGCGCTTGTGGAACACGAAGACGCCGCGACGGCGGTCGTAACGAAAGGTGATGTAGTCGGTCCAGTGTTGTCCGCACGCCACCGCGTTTTGCACGGTGAAATACGCGCCCTTTGCGACCAGGCCCTGGTCGCTGTCCAGAAATGGATCGCACTGCCCGCCTTCGTCGGCGCTGAAGATCACCCGCGTGTTGCGCGCGGCTTCCACAAACCCACCGTCGGCGTTTGCAACCAGCACCAGCAAGGTACGCGCCGGTGCTGCATGGCCATGGCCGCGCAGCGTTTGTTCTGCGGATGCACGCAACGCAACCACGTAATCCTGGCGGCCATCGCCGGTGAGATCGGCGCTAGCGACACTCATCACCGACTGCCCGGCCGGTAACAGGCTGGCAGCACCGGCAGGCAGCGTAGCGGCGCCGGCTGACATGGCCAGCGTCGCGGTCGTTGCCAGCACGGTTGCCCACCATCTGCATCGTGTCGTCATCGCTGTGTTCTGGTCTGCGTCGGGGCTACCAGCATAGCCGGCCGCTCCTGCCCCGCGCTCCGGCATCGGCGCGCAACACGTAGGGGCGTGTCGTCGCACGGTCGCCGCATGCCATTCGGCGCACACGCGCGATGGAGCCGCAATCCTGTCGAGCGTCTGCCGCATTGCGTCGCCACACCGCGTTTTTCGCCAGTGAAGATCGCGCGTCAAGTCCGCTTGCTGGCTCACGCCCGGCTGTCGAAATCCCCACGTCCGATTGATGCCTCCACCGCGATGCTGGCCCTGCACCACGGCGTCCAGTGGTGCATTCCCCAACCGACGAGTGAGAATCTGCAATGGCAAATCAGAACGACAACAAGGGTGGCACCAGCAACCGCGGCTTTGCTTCGATGGACGAAGACAAGCAGCGCGAAATCGCTTCCAAGGGCGGCAAGGCGGCCCACGAAAGCGGCAACGCCCACGAGTTCACCTCGGAAGAAGCACGCGAGGCCGGCAAGAAGGGCGGCCAGGCGAGCGGTGGCGGCAACAACCGCTGAGCTGCGCAACACGGCAGGTACCAAGGCGCTTCCGCAAGGGCCGCAGCTCTTTCCGGAAGCGCGTTCTTTTCAAGAATCGGGCGGCGTCTCAGCTGATGCGACAGCACATCGGCACGCTGCCGCCCGATGACCAGGATGTTCCGCACACACTCGCACCCCACCGTGCATGCAGCAGCGCCAGGCCCCCTGGATGGTTGCGCACGCGTCGATCCACTGACGCAGCAGCAGACCAAGGTCCGCCGTGGCACGCAGTGAACGCGTTCGCCGCGGGCTCGGTGCGGTCGAATACGCCTACCCCGAGCATTTGCGCAGCACGCTCGAAACCTTGCCGACGACTGCCGGGGTGTATCTCTTCCACGGCCAGGACAGCGAACTGCCGTTGTATATCGGCAAGAGCGTCAACTTGCGGGTGCGGGTGATGGATCACTTCCGCACGCCACGCGAAGCCTCGCTATTGCGCCAGACCCGTCGCATCAGCGTGTTCGAAATGGCCGGCGATCTCGGTGCGCAGCTGCTGGAATCGCAGCTCATCAAATCGATGCGCCCGCTGTACAACCAGAAGCTGCGGCGCGTCCCGCGTCAGTTTTCGATCCGGCTGTATTGCGGCGACGTGTCCATCGTGCATTCGGCCGAGCGCGACCCGGCGGTCATACCGTGGCTGTATGGGCTCTATTCCAGCCCACGCGCCGCCCAGGAAGCGCTGCGGCGGCTGGCCGATCGCGACCGCCTTTGCTACGGGCTGCTCGGCCTGGAACGCGCCACCGATGGTCGCCCGTGTTTCCGCGCCATGTTGAAGCGCTGTGCCGGTGCCTGCCATGGCGCCGAATCGCTGGGCGACCACGAGATGCGTCTACGCGCCGCCCTTGAGCATCTGGAACAGGCCGTCTGGCCGTTTCCGGGCGCGGTGGCGTTGAAGGAAGAGAGCAAGCAGTTGCGTCAGTTTCACGTGCTGCGCAACTGGCACTATCTGGGCAGCGCCACCTCGCTGGCTGCGGCCCGCAAACTGAAGACCGCACCCGGCGACTTCGATCGCGATTGCTACCGGATTTTGCGCAAGGGCCTTCAAACGCATTTGCACAACGTGGTGTTGCTGTAGGCACGACATGGGTGGCGTGCTCACTTGGGCACGCGCAGCAGGTATTGAGTTCGTGCGAGGCATCGCGCGACGCGACGCCGGCCTGTCCTGTTCCCCCACCAACAACGGTCCCGCCGCCTACGCTCTCCAAGCGCATGCGAGAGCCCGCGATTCAGCCACTCTGCCTCTCGCAGCTGCGGTATTCCTTGGGGTCCAGAAACTCCGCCAGACAAGAACCGACGCGCAGCGCCTGCTCGCGTGCGTCGCCCCGGTATTCGCCCTGCCCTGCGCCCTCGATCGTGGCCACGGGCGCGGCACGGTCGCGATGGTAGACGAACGCGGTGGAAAGCCACAGCGTCGCGCCAGGCGCCTGGCTTTCCAGGGTCTCCACGCGGAATTCACCGCAGTAACCGTGGATCAGGGTGCGTCGAAGTGTCTTGTGCGTCATGCGCGCAGTATCGCCATGCGCATTTGAAGACCGCGTCGAAATCGATTGCATTGCGTGCGCGTAGGACCTACGCGGATGAACGGATGGCCGAACCAACGCGCGAGTCTGCGTCCACGCTGGATCACGTCAGCGCAAGTACGCATGCAGCACGAAGACTGTGCAGCGCGCGCAAAATCGAGGCAGTGACGGGGAACAACAGATCCGGTGAAAACCGGGAAGCCTTGCGAACGAAGGCTTGGATATGGTGGCCGAGGACGGAATCGAACCGCCGACACGGGGATTTTCAATCCCCTGCTCTACCAACTGAGCTACTCGGCCACTTAACCTGCAACACGATGCCTGCGTTGCGAGGACGCGCACTATAGCGAGCAGGCGCAGTTTGGGCAAGCGTTGCGAGCAACTTTGTTGCCGGCCGCCGTGGGGGCCGCGATTCTTGCACCGCTTCACGCCGCGCGGCCGGCGACATGGCCTAGCCTGCGCGCGTCCACCGGAGATTGTCATGCGCCTGCCCCGCCTGCTGTTGTCGTTCGTCGCCCTGCTGCCGCTGACAGCGTTTGCGCAACAACCGGTGCGCGCGGTGCCGCAGCTGGACATCTCGCGCTATGCCGGCCAGTGGCATGAGATTGCGCACCTGCCGGTGTCGTTCCAGAAGAAGTGCCGCAGCGACATTACCGCCAGCTACACCTTGCGCGACGATGGCTTGATCGGCGTGCGCAATGGCTGCCGCACCGCCGACGGCAGCCTGACCCAGGCCGACGGCGTGGCGCGCCCGGTCGCCGGCCAGCCCGGGCAGTTGCAGGTGCGCTTTGCTCCCGAGTGGCTGGGTTGGTTGCCGCTGGTGTGGGCCGACTATTGGGTGATCGCGCTCGACCCGGATTACCAATGGGCGGTGGTCGGCGAGCCGGATCGCAAGTACCTGTGGATCCTGTCGCGCTCGCCACAGATGCAGCGCGCGCAACTGGAACGGCTCAAGGCGCAGGCGACCGAGATGGGCTACGACCTGTCGACGTTGATTGTGGCCGCGCCGTTATTGTGAGGCTGCGTATCACCTGGCGTAATGATCCGGCACCCGCGCTTCGCGCACTCGGGAGCGGCGACCGTACTGCGTAGTATTCTTGGCGCCGCCTCATTCCGCCAAGGACCCGAGTCCATGCGTCGTGCCTATCGCCTTCTTCTTGTGTCGCTGGCCTGCGGGCTGCTGCTGAGCGCCTGCGGCGGCGCAGTCCGCCGGGTGTCCGAGCCGGCCGCCAGCATCCAGCAACTGACCGTGCGTGCCGACGGCTCCTGGTCGGTGGACCTGCGCCTGCAGAACTACAGCAGCATCCCGATGCAGTTCGAACGCGTGGCACTGGAAATCTCTGCCGGCGATCAACCGGCCGGTAAGCTCGACCAGGCCGTGGGCATGTCGATCGGCCCGGAAACCGCAGACGTGGTCACCGTCACCGTGCAACCCACCTCGCTGGGCCGCATCACCGCGGCCGACGTGCTGGCCGGCGGCCGCTCGTTCCCGTACACACTCAAGGGCACGGTCTGGGCGACCCCACAGGACAAGAAACAACGCGAGTTCAGTGTGGAATCGCGCAATACGCTCAGCCCGGCTCCCGGCCTCAACGGCGTGCTGCGCTAAGAGTCGCTAAGGCGCACGCGCACGCCTCCCGTACCCGCTTCCAAGGATCCCGCATGAGCAGCTATACCGCCCCGCTGACCGATTTCCGCTTTGCCCTGCACGACGTGCTCGGCGCGCACGCCCTGTTCGCCCGGCTCGGCTACACCGAGGCCAGCACCGACATCATCGACGCCGTACTCGAAGAGGCCGGCCGCTTCACCTCGCAGGTGCTGGCGCCGCTCAACAGCGTGGGCGACGAGATCGGTTGCGCGTTCGACAAGAGCACACACGCGGTGACCACCCCCCCCGGCTTCCGCGCCGCCTACGATCAACTCGTGGAAGGCGGCTGGAACGGGCTCACCGCCGAACCGCAATTCGGCGGCCAGGGCATGCCGCACACGCTGGGCGTGCCGCTGAGCGAAATGATCAACGCCGCCAACCTGGCCTGGGGCAACTTTCCGCTGCTGTCGCATGGCGCGATGGAAGCCCTGCGCCAGCACGGCGAGACCTGGCAGCAGGACGTCTTCCTCAAACCCCTGATCGACGGCCGCTGGACCGGCACCATGTGCCTGACCGAACCGCATTGCGGCACCGACCTGGGCCTGCTCAAGACCCGCGCCGAACCCAATCCCGATGGCAGCTACGCCATCACCGGCACCAAGATCTTCATCACCGCCGGCGAGCACGACCTCACCGACAACATCGTGCACCTGGTACTGGCCAAGCTGCCGGACGCACCGGCCGGCGCCAAGGGCATCTCGCTGTTCGTCACCCCCAAGTTCAAGGTGGGCCGCGACGGCAGCGTGGGCGAGCGGAATGCGCTGCATTGCGGCTCCATCGAGCACAAGATGGGCATCAAGGGCTCGGTCACCTGCGTGATGAACTTCGAGGGCGCGCAAGGCTACCTGGTCGGCCAGCCCCACAAGGGACTGCAGGCGATGTTTACGATGATGAATACCGCACGCCTGAGCGTGGGCCTGCAAGGCATCGGGTTGTCCGAGCGCGCCTACCAGAACGCCCTGCGCTACAGCCGCGAGCGGTTGCAATCGCGGGCGCTCAGCGGGGCCAAATTCCCGGACAAGCCGGCCGACCCGATCATCGTGCACCCGGACGTGCGCCGCATGTTGCTGACCATCAAGTCGCTGACCGAAGGCAGCCGCCTGCTCGCGTTGCATGCGGCCAGCCTGGTCGACGTCGCCCATCGCGGCGAGAGCGAACGCGAACGCGCCGACGCCGAGACCCTGGTGAGCTTCCTCACCCCGATCTCCAAGGCCTGCCAGACCGAATGGTCGATCGAGAACACCTACCACGCGCTGCAGTGCTTCGGCGGCCACGGCTACATCCGCGAATACGGCATGGAGCAGCTGGCCCGCGACGCGCGCATCACCACCATCTACGAAGGTACGACCGGTATCCAGGCGCTGGACCTGATCGGCCGCAAGACCGCCGCCAGCCAGGCCGCCGGGCTGAAGCTATTCCTGGCCGACGTGGAAACCTTCGCCAACGCCCAGGACGGCAACGCTGCGCTGGCCGAGTTCATCAAGCCGCTGCGCGACAAGTGCAGCGAATGGGCGATGCTGACCCGCGATGTGCTCGACCGCGCCGCGCGCAACCCGGACGAACTGGGCGCGGCCAGCCACGACTACCTGTTTTATTCGGGCTACGTGGTGCTGGCGTACTGGTGGGCGCGCAGCGTGGCCGCTGCCGATGCCTCCGCGCACAGCGAGGACTTCAAGCGCGCCAAGCGGGAGACGGCGCGGTTCTACTTTGCCCGCATCCTGCCGCGCACCCTGACCCATGCCGCCGCCATCCGCAGCGGCGCCGCACCGCTGATGACCCTGGAAGCGGAGCTGTTCGGCGAAGGCTGAGCGCCTCGCGCCGGGTGCGCTCCTACGGCTCACGCCGCGGAATCCTGCCGCTGTCGCAGGAGCGGACCTGGCCGCGACAGAGCGGTATCGCTCGACAAAGCCTCGCGCCCGGGTGCGCTCCTATGGATCACCAACGCCATCACTGCGTTCGACGAGCGATTCCGCAGCGCGGCGGCACGCAATGGCGGGCAACGGGACTTGCCGAGCCAGTGCTTTGAAGACACGCGCCAACGCCATTCGCTGCGATACACAAACTGTCAACGATCGGGTATAAGCTGTTTTCCCGATGGAGACAGACACGCACGTTCGTGATGTGATCGTCCCCGGAGGCAGCGCTGCCCCGGACACGGGCAGCGCTGTCGCCGCAATCCACCAACTCCCCACGCTTCGCCTGCTGTCGCTCGATGCGCATGGCCGCGTGCTGGACTGGATCAACTGGCAAGACGCTGCCTGCCTGTACGCCCGCGATGCGGTGTCGTGGACGCTGGGCGAGCCATGCATGCGGATCCACGGCGGCATCTCGCGGCTGACCGGCGAGCGCAGCACGCTGGAACTGCACCCCATCATCGCCGCGCGCGGGCATGCCCGGTCGCGCGCGCTGGACCCGACCCCGACCCTCAGCAACACCGCGTTATTCGCGCGCGATTCGCAGCTGTGCATGTATTGCGGCCAGCATTTCAGTCGCCCGCACCTGACCCGCGACCACGTCATGCCGGTGTCCAAAGGCGGTCGCGACAGTTGGGAAAACGTGGTGACCGCCTGCTTCCAGTGCAATTCGCGCAAGGCCAACCGCACGCCGCAACAGGCGCATATGCCGCTGCTGGCGGTGCCCTACCGGCCGAGCTGGATCGAGCACCTGATCCTGTCCAACCGCAACATCCTGTCCGATCAGATGGCCTTCTTGCGCGCGCAACTGCCCAAACGCTCCAAGCTGTCGCTGTAAGCCGGCTGGCCACGCGTTGCGCCTGCCGGCTGGTGAGTGGCCGCGCCACCCTTCGGCCGAGTGCCAAGACAACCACGGGCGCTTGGGCCTGGATGCCGTGCGGTTGCCCCACTCGCGCCGCAGCGCTGGCGGCTTCGCTGGCGCACGGGGTGTCCGACGTGACATCGAACCCGGCCACGGCGATCCAACGCATGAGGCACCCGGACACGGCCAAGCGTCCCATCCCACGCAGGCAAGGGCCAAGTGGTCTAGAGGACTCGGCGCAATCGGTCCATCGAACGGTGCGGCAGATTGCCGCAGGTGTGGGTAAGCATCGCGCGCGCCAGGCGTGACGGTGTGTGTGCCCATCACTTCCCGCTGACAGCTGAACCGGTTTGCTTGCCGGGCCTTCGCATGGGGAGGACAATACGGCTTCAGAAGATTGACACGATGATGATCGACACCACCCGCTATCCGCGCCTGTCCCGCATCCAGACTCCCGACGATCTGCGCCGCTTCGACGAAGCCGAGCTGACCGCGATCGCCGAAGAACTGCGCTCCTATCTGATCGAATCGGTGGGCAAGAGCGGCGGGCACTTCGCGGCCGGCCTGGGCGTGATCGAGCTCACCGTCGCCCTGCACTACCTGTATCAGACGCCGGTGGATCAACTGGTGTGGGACGTCGGGCATCAGACCTACCCGCACAAGATCCTCACCGGCCGGCGCGACCAGATCCACACGGTCAAGCAAAAGGACGGCGTGGCGCCGTTTCCCAAGCGCGAAGAGAGCATCTACGACACCTTCGGTGTGGGCCATTCGTCGACCTCGATCTCGGCCGCGCTCGGCATGGCCATCGCTGCGCAGCGCAACGGCGACGACCGCAAGGTGGTGGCGGTGATCGGCGACGGCGCAATGACCGCCGGCATGGTCTACGAAGCGCTGAACCACGCTGGCGGCATGGACCCGGAACCGAATCTGCTGGTGATCCTCAACGACAACCGCATGTCGATCTCCGAAGCAGTGGGCGGGTTGACCAAGATGCTGGGGCGCGCCAGCGGCAGCCGCACGCTCAATGCGATCCGCGAAGGCGGCAAGAAGATCCTCGGCGACAAGAAGAACAACCCTACCGCGCGTTTCGTGCGGCGTTGGGAAGAACACTGGAAAGGCATGTTCGTGCCGTCCACGCTGTTCGAGGAAATGGGCTTCCATTACACCGGCCCGATCGATGGCCACGACCTGCCCAGCCTGGTTGGCGCACTGAAGACCCTGCAGACGCTCAAGGGCCCGCAGCTGCTGCACGTCATCACCACCAAGGGCAAGGGCTACGAGCTGGCCGAAGGCGATCAGATCGGTTATCACGCCGTTGGCCCGTTCGATCCGAGCAAGGGCCTGGTGGCAAAGGCCGGCGCCAAGAAGCCGACCTATACCGACGTCTTCAGCGACTGGGTCTGCGACATGGCCGCCGCCGAACCCAAGCTGTTGGTGATCACGCCGGCGATGCGCGAGGGCTCGGGCCTGGTGCGCTTCAGTAAGGAATATCCGCAGCGCTATTTCGATGTGGCCATTGCCGAGCAGCACGCGGTGACGCTGGCCGCTGGCATGGCGACCCAGGGCGCCAAGCCGGTGGTCGCGATCTATTCCACCTTCCTGCAGCGCGGCTACGACCAACTGGTGCACGACGTGGCGGTGCAGCAACTGGATGTGCTGTTTGCGATCGATCGCGGCGGCGTGGTCGGCCCGGATGGCGCCACCCATGCCGGCAATCTGGATCTGAGCTTCCTGCGCTGCGTGCCGCACATGGTGGTGATGGCGCCGGCCGATGAGGCCGAATGCCGTCAGATGCTGAGCACCGGCGTGCAGTACCAGGGCCCGGCAGCGGTGCGCTACCCGCGCGGCACCGGCCCGGGTGTGGCGCTCGATGCGTCGCTGGCCACCCTGCCGATCGGCAAGGCGCAGCTGCGCCACAGCGGCACCCGCATCGCCCTGCTCGGCTTCGGCGCGACGGTGGATGCGGCAGAGGCGGTCGGCCGCGAACTGGGACTGACGGTCGTGAACATGCGCTTCGTCAAGCCGTTGGACAAGGCGATGCTGCTGGAGCTCGCAAAAACCCACGACGGCTTCGTCACCATCGAAGACAACGTGGTTGCAGGCGGCGCAGGTGCTGGCGTGTCGGAACTGCTCAACGCCGAAGCCGTTACCATGCCGATGCTGCACCTGGGCCTGCCGGACAGTTTCCAGCATCACGCCAGCCGCGAAGACCTGCTGGCCGAGGCCGGCATCGACCAGGCCGGCATTCGCGCCGCCGTGCTCAAGCGCTGGCCGCAGCTGATGACCAGCAAGACGCCTGCGTTGAACGCTGCGGCAGGCTGAGCGCGCCGACAGATTCGTTGTAGCGCGTGCCGCATTACACCGGCGGCACCGCGCCAGTACGCTCAAAACCCTCCACCAGGTGCGCGATGCGCGCCTGCGATTGGATCAGTTGTAGCGCCGCCTGCAGGCGACGCACGCCGTGTGGCACCTCGCCGGCGCCGAGCGCCTGACGCAGCAACGCCGGCAAGCCATCCAGATCGCGCAGCCACCAGGCAGCACCTGCCACCTGCAGGCGCGCGGCGTGATCGAACTGGTCGTAATCCAGCGGATAGACGATGGCCGGCAATCCCGCGGCGAGGCAGGCGTAGAGAATGCCGGCACCGCCGTGATGGATCACCAAGGCGTAGCGGTGCAGGTGCTGGGCGTAATCCACATAGGGCAGCCGCTGATAGTTGCCCTGCCCCGGCTGCGGCGAAGCGCCGGTGTCGCCGTCGCTGAAATGGAAGACCACCTCCGGGAACTGCGGCGCCAGCGCACGCAGCACGCCATCCATGCGCTGCTTGACCCATTGCAGATGCGTGCCCAGCGTCACCAGCACATGCCGGCGACCGTCGACGAAGGTGGGCGCCGGCACCGACGAAGGCGGCGTGCACAACTGCGGCCCGACAAAGCGCACTGCCGTCGGCCAGCGTTGCGCCAGCTCGAACGACGGGACTCCCAGGGCCAGGATGCACTGCGGCGAATACACCGCCTCGCTGCGATCGCGTCGATAGATTGCCGGCAACCCGCACGCGCGCATCTGGCGCCGATAGCAAAGGTGCAGGGTCCGTTTGAAGCCACGTGTGAGCCGGCGCGCCGCTGCATGCCAGACACGCTGCAAGGGTGTGGTCGCAGGCAGCAACCCGCCAAAGTATGCGGGCGGTCCATCCATGGTTTCGATCACGCATGGCGACGGCATGCTGGTCCACCAGGCAATACCCATCGTCTGTGCGGCCAGTCCTGCGCTGGGCAGGGTGAAGTCGACGATCACCAGATCCGGCCGCCGCGCGCGCCAGCGCTGCTGCAGCGCTTCGCCGAGCTGCGCCATGAGCCCGAGTGCGCTGTGCAACTGCCGACGCAGGCGCACGGGGTTGTGGCCCACTGCATGCGGCGGGTTGGCGATGGAAAGCAGCAAGCGATCGGCATGCGCATCCAGCACGCTGGCAGTGGCGAGCCCACATGCCTCGATGCGCGCCCGCGCAGCAGGCGTGCTGATGACGCAGACATCGTGCTGCGCGGTGAGCTGTTGCGCGATCGCCAGGATGGGATGCAGATGGCCGCTGTAGGGCGGTGCGATCAGATCAATGCGCATGCGCGGTACCCTGTCGCATTCGTTCGATCTGCGCGACAAAGCGCTGGCACTCGGCAAGCACCTCGGCGTTGCGCAGGTACGCCATGTGTCCGCACGCAGGCCTGGCATCGACCTGCCCATCGAACAGTGTTCGAGAGATCCAGTCGCTGCGGCCCTGTACCACGCGCAGCTGGCCGAAAACTGCGGGCGCATCACACACCGGGCCGTACGCAAAAACCGCCAGGCGTGCACGCAGCGCATCCGGCAACTGCAATGCGGTCAACAGCTGCAGTCCGCAGCTGCCGGCAAGAAGCAGCGTCATCGGCGCCTGATCCAGCAGCGCATGGACACGCTTGCGATCGGCTTCGGCAAGGCGGGCATGTCGGGCCGCAAGATACTGCCGTGCATTGGACAGGCTGGCACGCCACAACGGCGTGCGCCGGTGCGGCGCGCCGTTGCGGCGATACGGGTAATTGCAATCCAGCAGCTGCCGGCCTGCGCCCTGCAGCTGTTGCAGAAATGCGCCCTGCTCCGCACTCAAGGCGCAGCTTGCCGGATCGCTTTGCCCGGTGAGGAAGGCGATCTGCAGCGGCATCGACTCACTCCGCACGAAAGCACCCATTCGGTAGCACGCGGTAACGCCGCGTGCGCCAGCGGATCGTGCGCACCAGCGCTGCGTGCAGCAGATGCAGCGGCTGCAGGCATTCGGCGCATAGCGACACCAGCAGGCGGTGGCGAACGGCGCCGGTGACGCGCCATTGCACAGCGCACAGCAGCAGCGCGCGCACCAGCAAGACGATCAGCACGCAGAGTGCAGCCGGCCAGGTGTGCTGCATGCAAGCGCAGACCAGCATGGCCACCAGCAGCAACGGCGGCAGCCCCTGCAACACGCCGATGGCACTGCGTACGTGCAGGCGTTGACGGCCTAGCAGGATCGATGCGAACAGCATCCAGCGATGCATCTGGCGCATATAGCCACGCAGGTCGGGCATGGCGGTACGCATCGCCACCGGCGCAGTGGATTGCCAGAGCCGCCCGCCGCGGTCGCGCACCAGGGTGGCGAAGGCCAGATCGTCGGTCAGCTGCTCCAGCAATGCAGTAAAGCCACCCCAGCTGCGCAGCTGTTCGGTACGCGCGGCATAGCACATGCCATTGATGGTCAGCGGCGCTGCGAATGGCAGCCAGCCCAAGTACGTGAGCGCGGCATTGTTGTTGACGAACTGCGCCAACAGGCGCCCGGCCAGCGTGGCGCTGTCGCGGTAATACGGCAGTGCGGTGACCACATCGGCATGCGTGAGGTCCGACAACAGTTGCGACAGCGCATGGCCGCCGAGGTGCGCATCGTCGTCGAGAACCAGGCTGACAGCCGCATCGATGTGCGGCAGCGCGTAATCGAGTTTCCAGGCCTTGGGGTTGATGCCTGGTGGCGCCGCGGGCACGAGAATGCGCGCGATCCGCAGCTGCGGATATTGCGCAACGACAGCAGCGGCAGCGGCGTTTCCCGGGCCATCGTCGGCATCCAGCAACCAGACGAACTGCGCCTGCGGCAATGCCTGCGCGTTGGCAACAAGCACCTCCTGCAAATGCGCATCGCCACCAAGAATAGGCTGCAGGATCGCCACCTCGGCCGGCGTGGCAACGGCACGGCGCGCCGGCCTCGCGCGTTCGCCACGCATGACCCACAGCACGGCCGCCGTCTTGACCAGCAGCACGGCCAGATACAGCGCGGCCAGGATGGGAACGATCAGGTCCACTGCGCTGCCTGCCAGCGCACGAAGGCGTCCACACCCTCGTCCAGGCCGACACTGGGCCGGCCAAGATCGGCAAGCGTGCGGCGCGGATCGAAGGTCTTGGAATATGCGAACACGCCAACGCCGAAGCGCGTGATCGGCGGCTCGCCCCGCAGCCGCAGCCCGCGATACACCGCTTCCACCACGCTGGCCATGCGCAACGCGGTGCCGATGCGCACCTCGCGCCGTGGCAACGGCAGCTGCAGGCGCGCCAGCACCTCCAACAACAACTGCTGCAGGTCCACCGGGTGTGCGTTGGTGAGATTGTAAGCAGCCTGCAACTGCGGCGCGGTGGCCGCGCGGTACAGGTAATCGCACAGCGTATCGATATAGATCAGGTCGCCGATCACCGGCTGGGTCTGGCCGACGAAACGCGGCAATGCACCCTTGCGCGCGGCGGCGATCACGCGCGGAAACAGCACCGTGTCGCCGGGCCCGAATACCGCACGCGGGCGCAACACGCTCTTTTCCCCGGGATAGTCATCCAGCAACGTCTCGCCAAGATATTTGGTTTGTGCGTATGTATTGACGAACGCCGGGCCGATCGGGCTGTCTTCATCCAGGCCGTATTGATGCGCTTCGCGATAGAACACCGAACTGGAGGAGACATATAGCAGGCGCGGGCAGCCGTTGCGCTTGCAGAAGTCGATGAGGTTGGCGGTGGCCTGGACATTGTGCCGCTGAAACTGCGCACGCGTGCCCCACGGCGAGGCCAACGCAGCTGCATGAATCACCACATCCGGTTGCCAGTCCAGCGAGAAGGCCTGGCTCAGATCGATGCGATGGTAGTTGGGCAGGTCGCTGGCGCGGCGGCCGATACCGTGAATCTCGACGCCCGGCTGCCCCTGAAAGCGCCGCAAGAATGCACCACCGACAAAACCGGACGCGCCGGTCACGAGAATGCGCAGGCTCATCGCCACTCCGGTTGATATCGGTCAAGACTCGGCTGGCAATGCGAAGGCAGGATGACCAGTTCCGGATGGGCGTGCGACAAGGCGTGCAAGCGATGCACGGTGTGCTGGAATGCGTGCCAGTCGTGCATCAGCAGACGCGTGGGCCAGGCCGGCCATTGCAGCGTGGCCCAGGTGGCCGAGGACCATACCGCGTCCGCACACAGCAACACCTCGCGGTCGTGCTGGTCGCGTACCCACAGTCCCATCTGGCCGGGCACGTGCCCGGGTAGCGATACCGCGAGCACGCTGCCGTCCTCGAACAGATCGTAGGCCGGGCCGAGCTCCTGCCAGGCTCCAGTCAACGCGCGCTGCGGTGCCTGGTCGGCAAACTGCAGCCGCTGGTCGAAGTCGTCCGGCAGCAGCTGCGGCAGCAAGGCGCGGCGCAACCCACCCATGCGCGAACAGCTGCGCAGCTGCTGGTAATCCGCGCGCAGGCAGAGAAAGCGCGCATTGGGCAGATCGCGCAGGCCGCCGACATGGTCGGCGTGGAAGTGCGAAATCAAGCACCAGGCGATGTCATCCAGCGATACGCCACGTTTGTTCAACTGCGCGCCCAGGGTTTGGTCGGCGGGCAAGCTGACTGGCGTGGTCCAGCGGTACAGGCGCTCCGGCCAGGGATCGGTGGCACGAAAAAAATGCGCGGCATAGCCGGTGTCGTACAACAGCGCGCCACGCTGCGGATGCCGGATCAGCACGCTCAGTGCGGGGAATTCCACCGCATGCCAGTGACCATCTGCACGCACCATGCGTTCGCAATGGCGGCAGTGGCCCACGCGCAGCAGCTCGAGCGACACGCGCGCCGGCATCAGTAGCGCAACACCATGCCGCCGATGGCAAGCCCTGCCCCGGTGCCGAGCAGCGCGACCAGATCGCCACGCTGCAGGCCCAGGTCGACGCGTGCATGATGCAGCGCATGCGGCAACGACGCGGCGACCTGGTTACCCGTGTGTTGCAGGATGCGCACCACCTGTTCGGGGCGCAGTCCCAAGGTCTGCACCACATGATCCAGGCCGCCGCCGGAAGCCTGGTGCGGTACCAGGCAACGCAAGGCTGCGGTGGCGGTGCCGGCCTCGTGCAGCAGCTGTTCCCAGAACGCCGGCAGATGCCGCGCGGCGAAACGGTAGGCGCCGCGTCCGTCCATGCAGAACACGCGCGAGGCATCGGGCGCGCTGTCTTCGCCATGCGGGTAACGCGTGCCACCGCCGCGAATGCGGCACAGCTCGGCGCCACTGCCATAACTCGCTAGGCGGCTGGAAAGCAACGCCGAGCCCTGCTCCGCTTCGCTGCGTCCAACGACCACTGCGGCTGCGCCATCGCCGAACAAGCCGGCCGTGGCCGGCGTCGCCGCATCCAGCCCGGCCGATGCGACTTCGCTGGAGACGATCAGCACGCGCTCGTAGCGACCCAGCGCCAGTGCGTTGGCCGCCATGTCCAGGGCCACCAGAAAACTGAGGCAGGTTGCATTGACGTCGAATGCGGGGATGCCCGAATCGCCGAGGCCGAGCGCGCGCTGGATCAGCACCGCCTGGCAGGGAATCGGCTGCTCCATGACGCTGCAGGCGGAGATCAGGCAATCGATCCGACTGGCATCGAGCCCGGCGCTGGCCAAGGCCTGCTGTGCAGCGGCTGCCCCCATCGACGATGCGGTCTCGCCCTTGCCCACGTAATGGCGCGTCTCCACGCCCAGACGCGCGAACGTGGTTCCGGCCGGCAACTGCCAGCGCTCGTCCAACTGGCGCGATGTCACTTCCGTCGCCGGAACATGGCGCCCGGTGCCCAGGATGCGCAGCGGCAATGCGTTCAACGCGGAGCTCTCGAAACATGAAGGCGCGCAGCATACCGTGGCCGCATCGGCAGGCCCACCGCCGTGCATGCCGATACACCTTTAAGCGCATGCACCGCGAGGCACGCCGCGCAACAGCCGCCTGCCGCATCCATTGCATCTCTGCCAGCTGCTGTGCTCGTGCTCGGCATGACGCGCCAGGCGCACGCGGCGACATCGCCTCAAGGCGCTTCCACCTCATAGCCCAGCGCTTGCAGGCGTGCCAGATAGCCATCCGGCGCGGTCAACCGGCTGATCGGCAACACCGCGAACGTGCTGCGATTGCGTTGCAGCGCAGCGGTGGCGATACCCAGCCAATGCTCGCGCATGCGCCGTTCCAGATCGTCGATGCCGCGTTTCCTTGCAGCACCGGAGCTGGCCATTGCGTCCATGCAGGCGGCCTGCGGATCTTCGCGCGGCAGCCTGCGCAAGGCCTCGACATCGCCCACCGACCAGGCATTGGCGCGCTCCACCATCGTCGGCAGGTCGCGCTCCACCGCCACCAGAATGCTGCGGAAACATGCGGTATCGTCCATTCCGCCGGCGCGGAACTCCTTGAGCGCCTGGCGCGGGTCCTTGATCTTGTAGTCCAGCGCGGTCGGTGTGGGTTTGATGCCGGCACGCTTGGCAGCGCGTTCCACCACTGGCCAAACCACCGGCGAACGGGCCAGGCCGGAGCGCTTGATCGCCGCCTGATACAACTCGCCGGCAGCCAGCATCGGGCGTTTGCGCTCAACGCCGCGGTCGCTGCCGAGATAGCGCGCCTTGGACACGCTCCAGCGCGCATACAGGTCGGCCGGCAAGATGTCGCGCAGCTCGCGCCCGTCTTCGTTCTTCATCGCTTTCATGGCCGACGGGAGCAAGGTCAGCTTGCCGAAGAATCCCATGTCCGCATCCACCTGCACGGTTGGCGCTGCCAGCACCTGCTGGGACTGGCCGATGATGGTTTCCACTTCGGTCGACTGCCACTGCAGCCGCTTTGGCAAGGGCGATAAGGTACCCAGGATCCACAACACATGATCGCCCTTGCTGACCTTCCACAAGCCCGGCCCGGGCTGCACGCCGCGCACGACCATGGCCTCCAGATCCACCACTGCTGGTGCCGGCGTCGCCATCTTGGGCGGCACGGCTTCCCCGGCGGTCGCCAGCAGCGACACCAGCATCAAACCCATTCCCCATCCCGCGACCTTGCGTTGCATGGTGTCTCGCCCCCTGTTTGAGGCGGACAGTACGCCAAGCCGGCAGCAGCCGCGTTAGGGAAGCGTTCGGACGCGCAAACGCGGTCGATGATTAGCGTGGCAGCAGCGTCGCCAGGCGTGCAGCCAGCGGCGAGGCCTTGTCGAGCAACGCAAAGCCTTCCCAGACGAATCCCGGCGATACCGTGCAGCCCACCAGGGTGAAATCGCCGAGCGAGCGCGCCGCTTGCCAGCAGCCTGCCGGCACCACATGCATCGGCTCACCGCGTTCGGCGGCATCCACGATCACACGCTGCACTTGTTCGGTACAGGTGTCATAGATCAGCAGTTCCAAGGCATCGCCCAGCTGCCAATGCCAGGTTTCTTCCGCATCCACGCGGTGCCACGCACTGCATTCGCCGGCACTCAGCAAAAAACGGATGGCGGTCATTGCCGGGCGGGTCTGGCCGTTGTCGGTCACCTGACGCGCAGAGGCATGGATGCGGCGGTAGTGCCCGCCTTCTGGATGCGGGGCGAGGTCGAGCGAGCGGATCAGGGCGGCGGCGGTCGGATGCATGCAGGCATGCTAGGCCAGACACGCCTGCGCTGCATCAGGGCAGCTGCTTTCCCGCGCGCAAGCAGGTGCGGAAGAACACCAACAAATCCCAGCTATAGCGCTTGAGCAAACGGCGTGGCTCGTTGAGAAGCCGATACATCCACTCCATGTGCAGGCCTCGCACCCACTCGGGCGCACGCTTTGCGGTACCGGACAAGAAATCGAGCAATGCGCCCACCCCGAACACCAGCGGCACGCTCAGCGCATGGCTGTGGTCCAGGATCCAGCGCTCCTGCAGCGGATTGCCGAACGCCACCAGCAGCACATCGGCACCGGAGCGATTGATGCGCTCGGCCAGGCCCTCGCCCGCCGCCGCAAATTCGCCATAACCATCGCACATGCCGACCACCTGCTGCCCCAAGGTCCCGGTCAGCGTCGCCGCAGCGGTCTTGCCCACACCCGGACGGCCGCCCAGCAGAAAGAATTTCAGCGGTTGCGCACTCTCACGGCACAGATACGGAATCAGGTCGGTGCCATTGAGGTTGCCGGCAAAGCGGCGGCCGTGGATCAGCCGCGCAGCCAGATCCATGCCGATCCCGTCGTTGACGATGCGCACGCTGGGCTCGCGCATGCGCGTCCGCAGCGCCTGGCATTGCACGATGAAATTGGTATTGGCAAAGAACACCCGTCGCGGCTGACGGGCGGCCAGCGCGTGGAATAGATCCAACGCAAAGGCTTCCTGCGTGGTGGACAGGACCGGAAAGCCGCCCAACGGAATCACCACACCCGGCGGCGTGGTTCCGCTGGCAATCCCCGTTGTTTCCACATCCACGCGCTGGCCCTGCATCATCGAATCACCAAAGGTCGTAAGGGAAGGCAGCCAACAGCCCGGCCTGCAGCTTTTCCAGATCGAAATCGCCGTTGCCGCCCAGTTGCAGACACTCCTCCACGCTGTTGCCGGAATGCCATTGCATACGCCCGGTGCCGTTGTAGTAGTCGTCGTACTTGAAGCGATCTTCGCCATTGCCCCAATCCAGATACACCGCCGGGATGCCATAGGCTTCGGCAAGGATCAAGCCGTGCAGCGAGCTGCTGATCACCAACTCGGCGCCAAGCAACGCGCTCATGAAGGTTGCGGGCTTGACGTTGGGAAAGACCAAGTGATCCTTGTACGCGCTGTACTTTTCAACCGGCTCGTTGAAGTGCGGAACGATGGCGAACGGGCGCTTGTTGATCGTACCGAGCGCATCGGCCGGGAAGAACATCGGCGTCAGCAGCCCGGGATCGCCATACACTTCCGGCACTGCGATGCCGCGATCGAGCAGAAACTTGCGCGTCTTCGGCCCACGCACTGCACGGACATCGAGCGTACTGAAGGTGTTGCGCTCGGCAGGAATCTTGCCGTTGATGCCACTACCCCAGACGGTATCGCCGTCTTTGGCGAAGTGCAGTACCGAACCGATCGCGATCAGCTTCTTGCTCAGATCCTGCTTCTCGATCAGCGTCTTGTCCTGCAGGGACAGCACGCAGGAGACGATCACCTTGGACAGGTGATCTCCCATATTCACGCCAGCGTTCTTGGGCTGCCACCAGAACAGCGCACGACGTTCTGCATGTTCTATCCATTTCTGCAGCAAGGCGTTGGCCATAACGTGTGAGTCTCCTAAAGAAAAAATGTGCGCGCATCAATGCGAGAGCGCAGCCTCCGACGAGGCATGCACCGCTGCGCTTTGCTGTGGATACAAACGGGTTTCCGGATACGCACTGGGATCCAGCACGCGATCGGTGGTGTCGGACCAATTCAGGCACTGGCGATAACGCACGCGCGGTGCTTCCAGGGCGCGGCCGATTGCTGCAACGACAGAATCGGCGTTCCCCGGAGTGTAGCCGAAACGCGACTGATACGGCCCCACCACGGCGTTCGGGCACACCGCAGGCAAGCCGAAAAAGTCGTATTGCAGCAACTTCATCGAACTGTCGGCCAGGTAGACCGGCACTTGCTCGGAGGCATACGGCGCAATCCCGAACCGCGCATGCTTGATATAGCCAATGGTCTCGGCGTGTTTCATCTCGCCATAGACCACCACGTTATCGCCGTAGCCCGGATGCCGGCCCATGCCCGAACCGATCACATGAAACGTCACCTGCGGAAAGGCCTTGCTGGCAACGACGAAGAATTCCGGATCGAACAACATCGAACCGACCGCCACTGCGTGGATGCCCTCCCCGTACGGCGACGGGTCGCCGAGTTGATCCAGGTTGTGATCCACGCCATGGCCAACGTGATAGACATTGTCGCGGCTGGCGATCTCCTCTGCCATTGCCGGCGATACCAGTGCAATCACATCGAGCTTGGGCGCCACGCGGTCGAACTCGCGTTCGATATACGACGCAACCTTGATCGTGCTTAATCCGTCCGACGCGCGATAGACCAGCTTGGCTGCGGGATTGACGCGCTTGGCCAGTTCGATGAAAGCGACCGCAATGCCGCTTTCGAACAGGATCACATCCGCCTCGCGCATCCAGTCGAGTAACTGGCGCGGCGGATGCGCAGCATACCAACGGAACATCGCATCCTCGACCGACCGCAACCATGGACGACGCGTATTGAACGGATGCACCGTCGTGCGCCACAGGTAGCAGTCGACGCCCTTGTGCGAGACGACCGTGTTCGCGGTTTCGTCGAGCGGCAGCCGCATATCGCCCTTCATGCGCGACAACCGGCTGTAACGCAGCGAGAAGAACCGCGTGGTCCCGCGCAACGCCAGTTGATCGGTGATGAAGTGGATATTGGCGCGCCGCGGCGTGCGGTAATCGTGGGCGGACAAGACCAGATAGCAAGGCCGGCGGATGCCGGAAGCGGCGGCGGGTGTGTCGCTCATGGGCCGTGTCCTATGAATGAGTGAGAGAAAGCATGACCGACTGCAGGCGAAGACAATGTCGACTCATCGACGTGCCTTGGCCTGCGTCAGCAGCTTGCGGATGTTGATGATGGCAATCACATCGCGACGGAATGCAGGCCAGATCGCCAAGGCAAGCAGGCAAACGGCAAGCATCGTCACTGCGCCGACAGCCAGTTGCTCCCACAGCGGGCCGCCAACCGTCATGGAGGCGTAATACGCACAGCCACCTGCCACGCCGTAGGCGACCATGGCGCGCAGCGCATTGGTGAACAGGGCTCCGACCGGCGCGTCTGAAATCTTGCCGATCCACAGCAGCGACAGCGGCCAGGTCAACAACAGACCGAACGAATAGCCGATCGCCACCCCCATTGCGCCCCAGCGCGAGCCGACGAAGATGCAGGCAATCAGCAGGACGCGACTGACCAGCGAATACACCAGCTGCGCGCGCATCAGTCCCCGCGCAAGGAACACCCAATACGTTGCATAAGCGGCCGTCTGGAAGATACCGCCCAGTGTCAGCACCTGGAACAGCGGCACCGCCTCACGCCACTGCTCGCCCAGCACCAGCACAATCAGCGGCATCGCCAGCGCGCAGGCGAACGCAAACAGCGCAAAGATCAGGTGCACCATCACGGTCTGCCCGCGCAACAGAAAGGCACTGAAGCGCTCGCGGTCGTCCTGCAGCTGCGACAACACCGGCAGCGCCACGCTGGTGGCAGGCGCATTGATCTGGTTCAACGGCATCATCAACAACTGGAATGCGCGGTTGTACAAGCCCAGCGCGTCCGGTCCGGTCCGCCAACCGATGATGACCTGGCCCACGTTGCGACTGGCATACCCCAGCAACTGCGCCGCCATCAGGTTCCAGCCGAAACTCATGAAATCGCGCATCGGTGCAGAACGCTGGTAGCCACCCGGCAACCAGCGCGCGCAGCTGGCGGCGATGATGAAATTGACGCCGGCCTGCACCACCTGCTGTACCACCAGCGCCCAGTAGCCCCAGCCCAGCAGCGCAGCAGCAACCGCTGCGCCCAGACCGAGCACCTGCGAGCCCACATCGCTCAGCGCCACCTGCCCGAAGCGCAGCCCGCGGCTCAGATGCGCGCGGTACTGCGTGGTCATGCCGTTGATCAGGAAGGTGACCGCCAGCGCCTGGGAAATCGTCACCAGGGCCGGCTCCTTGTAGAAGTTCGCAATCAGATGCGCCGAGGCGAACACCACCAGCGACAGCAGCAGGCCGATGCCGCTGTTGATCCAGAACAGGTTGTCGCGCTGCTCGCGGCTCACTTGCTTGGCTTGCACAGCCGCGGCAGACAGACCGAAATCGCGCAGGATCTCGGCGGCGCCGACGATGGCGGTCACCATCGCCATCAGACCGTAGTCGTAGGGCGTCAGCAAGCGCGCCAACAGGATGATGCCGCCGAACTGCACCACCATCTTGGCCGACTGTCCCAGCATGGTCACCGCTGCGCCGCCGGCAGCGCGCGACCCCAGGCTGCGCTGTGGCGGTGGCGGCGGTGTGGAAGATGTCATCGTAGGTGTCTCTGCGGTCACAGCGCGGCGTCTCCATCCTTGCCCAACGCTTCCAGATAGGTGCGGTAATGCAACTGCCCGATCCGCGGCCAGTCGCGCTGCGACAGATCCGGTGCCGGGCCGCGTGGCGCAGCACGCACCTTGTCCAGCATGCCGGTCAGCAGCGCGGCATCGAACTCGCCTTCATACAGGAACACCCAACCGGGGCCGACTTCCTCGGCGATGGCCGCGTTGGATTCGCTCCACGGCGCCAGCACCGGGCGCGCCAGCGACAACGCCAGCAGCAAGGTGCCGGAGTTATGCATCTGCCGATACGGCAACACCACCAGTTCGGCCGCGCTGACTTCGCGCGCCAGCACTGGCTCTTCCACGTAGGCCAGCAATGCGCTGATCCGCGGATCCTGCGCGCAGGCGTCCTCCACCAAGCTGCGCATCTGCGGCGTGGCCGGGTTGCCGACGATACGCAGGTTGAGACGCGCATCGTCGACCTCGCGCATGACCTCGATCAAGGTTTCCACGCCTTTGTACGGGCGGATCAGGCCAAAGTGCAGCAGCCGTCCGGGCACCGTGCTGCCCTGCTCCATGGTCGCGAACCAGTCGCGATAATGGCCGTGCAGAATCGTATCGGTGAACGGCGGACGTGGCGGCGTGGTCGCATTGATGCGAATCCAGCGCCGCGTCAGCCGGTCGATCCAGCGCAGCAGGCTACGTTCGCGCCAGCCGCGGTCCTCATGAGGCGCAAGATTGTGCAAGGTGCGCACCACCGGCGTGCCGGTCAGCTGCAGCTTGAGCAACAACAACGCAGCGCAGGCCTGCTTGGCCAACGTGCCGGCAGCGGTCGGATGGCGCAGCAGGTATTCGGGCCAATGAAGATGCAACACGTCGTAACGCGACAGCAATGCATCGCGCATCGAAAAGAAGCGCGGATGCACTGCGGCAGGCAGCGCGTCGTAGAGCTGAGTCAGGTACGGATTGGTGTTGGCATTGGGCTTTTCAGTGGAAAACAGCACCGTCACCTGCGGCTGCGTTGCCGCATGCGTCATTGACGCAGGAGCAAGCGCGCTCATCGCACAGCCTCCTGCACGCGCGGAATGCCCAACGCATCGTGGTATTCGTCGACGTAGCGCCCGACCACATGCTTCCAGTCATAGCGGCTTACATAGGCCATGGACGCCGCGCGACGGGTGTCGAAATCGCTGTCGGACTGCAACGCAAGCGCCTGCACCTGATCTGCCGCCGCTTCGATTCTGTCGCGGCTGACGATCACGCCCTGCCCCGATTCGCTGGCGAGCCGCACGAATGGCGGGATATCGCTGAGGATCGGAATCAAGCCCGCACTCATTGCCTCCACTGCCGCGATACCAAAGCCTTCATGCCGCGACAGGCACACGAAGAACTGCGCCTGCTGCATCAATGCGCGCAACTGCTCCTGCGAGGGCGACATGCTCAGCTGCACCTTCTCCTGCAGCCCGCGTTCGGCAATTGCCTTGCGCAGATCCGCTTCGTTCAGATCGTACTCGCGGCCGGCAATGATCAGCCGCCAGTGCGGGTCGCGCTTGAGCGCTGCCTGCAACAGCTCCAGGGTTTCGATCAGCCCCTTGTTGACCGACCACCGGCCGAAATACAGCATGGTCCGGCCGGGCGCGGTCGCTCCCTGCCCTGCATATTTCTCTACATCCACCCCGTTTTCGATCACCCGCAGCCGCGCCGGTGCCACCACCTTGGCGAACAGATCGCCATCGTTTTCGCTGGTGGCGATCACCCGTGCATAGGCCAGCGCCGAGGTGCGCGTGAGCGTCTGGAACCACAGCTGCTTCATGCGCGATGCGTAGGCGGTATGGAAAAAACCGCCGTGCGTGGACACCACCATCGGCTTGCCGTGCAGCGGCTTGGTCAATGCCAGATAGTCGTAAAAAAAATCGATGCCATGCAGATGCACAACGTCGGCCGAACGAATCGCACCGAGCACCGAGGGCGCCAGCGGGTAGCGCGACGAGCCGCGATAGCCAATCCGCCGGATCGGCAGCCCTTGGTGCGTGTCCTGCGCCGCAAGCTGCGCACCCGGATCGGTGAACACACGATCCAGCGTCACGACCTCGACCGTATCGGCGCTCGTGGCTTGATGTTGGCGGGCAACATTGAGAACGACCTCTTCCATGCCCCCGATCGAAGGATGGAATTGGCGGACGACATGCACCACTTTCATTACGCCACTCTCCTTTGCCAGCGGCGCGCACTCAGTTGCTGCGACGGCTGATTCTGAAAACTCGTCATTTGCGTTTCAACCCCAACATCCACGGTGCGATCGGCACCAGCACCGCGCGCATCGGCACGCTTACAGCAATCGCGAACGCGCTCAGCCCCAACGCCCAGGCAGGTGTACCGATTGCGCTACGTGCGATCAGGCCCGTACGCGCCACCACGCTGGTGGCCACCAAGAAAACCAGGGTATGCGTGCACAGAATCAGCAAGGTATTGCTACCGACCCATTGCACCCAGCGCAGACGCCGAATGAAATAGGCGACGCAAAACGTCATCGCCGTCCCGAGCAGACTGGCCAGCAGGAAGACGGCCGCCGACTGCCCGAACTGCAGGTTGTTCACGTCCACCTGCCCGTTCCATCCCGCCAGCCACCACCACAGTGCAGCCAACGGCAACAAGGCAAGCGCCCACACCTGCGCGCGCAATGATCGCAACGCATCGGCAAAGCGCGATAGCCAACCGCCGACTGCAATGAAAAACAGCGCCACCGGCAGCACATCCAGCGCGAGCGGCAAGCGCTGCTGCAGCGAAGGGAACCAGCCCGCCCACGCCAACGCGATCGGCAGGCTGATCGCCGCCACTGCGGCCGCACTCAATCGCGCACGCAACGCAATGTAGGCCAGCGTCGTGACAAAGAGCGCTGGCAGAAACCACAGCGCCGGAAGCACATACAGGCGTGACCCGTTGGCCCACAGCAATCCCGTCAGCGGGTGCCACCACGGGCGCGTCTGCGGATGACCTGCATGCCCATCGATCGCAGCAGTCAACAACCACAGCGCATAGGCCACCATGAAAAAAGCGAGATACGGCACCAGCAGCGTGCGCGCCAGCTTCGCGACGGATGCCCCCGTCAATGCCCGATGCCCGAATCGCTCGCCAACCCAACCCGACAACACGAAAAACAGCGGCACATGGAAGCTGTAGGCGAATAGCTTGTACGCTGCCGGCATGCCGCTGGCATGGCCCAGCACCACCAGCGCGATGGCCAACGCTTTGGCGGCGTCGATCTGCCAGTCACGCGTCGGCGCACGTGCCGTTCTGGCGTCCGCCAAGTGATGCGCACGCGCAGCGTGCGGTGAAGAGGATGTGCTTGTCATGCCAAGGCGCCGCTCATGCCGCCACCCGGCGCGCGCCCAGCGCCCACGGAGCGAAGCGCATCAGGATCCAACGCAGCGGCACGCTGGCGGCCAATGCGAACAGCGTGACAAAGACCGCCCAACCCAGCCCCGGACGCGCCCCACCGAATCCACCAGCCAGGGCAGCAACACCGGAGAGCACGAAGAACACCAACATATGCGTACAAAGAATCAGCAAGGTATTGCGGCCGATCCACTGCAGCCACGCCCAGCTCTGTACCAGCCGTGCCGCGCAGATCACCATCAACGAACCAAGCAACGCGCTAACCAGGAACAGCGTGTGGTTACGTCCGAATTCGAGCATGTTGACGTCGATTCGCCCATTCGCGACAGCCAGCCAGGCCACCGCCAATCCCAACACGACCGTCGCCAGGGCACTGCCGACCAAGGATGTCGGCAGGCGTGGCGAAACGTGGATCAGCAAGGCGCCCAATGCGTAAAAGCACAGCGACACCGGTAGCACATCCAAACCGAAAAAAATCCGCACGTGCTGTGTCGGGAACCAGTTCATCCAGAACCACGCCACGATCAATGCCAGCCCCGCGATCAGGATCGGGGCCAGCAGGCGGCGCAAGACCATGTAACTCACCACGGTCACCAACATGACGGGCAAGAACCACAGCGGAGGCTGCACATACAGGTCCGGGCCGATACCGGTGAACATCGCCACGATCGGCTCCCACCACGGGTGGCTTCCCCAGCGCGCAGCCTTTTCGCCGATATTGCGGGTCAACAGCCAATAGGCATAGCCAAGCAGATAGAACGTGACGTACGGCAGCAGCAAGCTGCGTACATGCCTGCCGACTGAGCGCCTGTCCAGCCCAGTCGTGGCCGACGCATAACCCGCTGCCAACCAGCCTGATACCAGGAAAAACAGCGGCACATGGAAGCTATAGGCGAACAAGGTCATGCCATGTGGGACGCCCTTGGCATGACAGAACACCACCAACAGGATCGCAATGGCCTTGGTGGCGTCGATGCGCGGGTCGCGGACGCGACCGCCTGTTGCAACCTGCGCGTCGGCGGCCGGCAAAGCCGACCGCGATGCCGGCATTGCCGACACGCTCATCGTGCTGCTCCCGCAGGCAATGGCAACTGCGCGCCATCTGCCGTTGGATCGTCCTTGATCAAGGCGGTTTGCGCGCCGGACGCAGACCAGGTCGGCAGCATGTGCCACATGCAACCGCAGACAAACCACCACAATGCCGATGTCTTGATCGAGAAGTAACCGTTGGAGACAAGCAGGCTCAAGGCGAACGCAAAGATCGCCAGGTTCTTGAACAGCTGCCCTTCCTTGCTCGGCATCAGCAGCAGGAACGAATAGGCCAGCAGGAAGGCCAGCACGCCCACGATCGATTGCGATGCGATGAAGTACGAAATGCCACTATCGAAGTAACGATACGCCTGCGCAAAATCCAGGCCCATCCAGGATTCGAACGACAGGTTATTCATCGAATAAACGGTGAAGAACACGCGCCCCATCGTGGTGTCCTGGTATGCGGTGATGCCCGTGACCCAGACCAGCAGCCATGCGCTCATGATCACCAGCAGGAACACCAGGAAGGCCAGCCGCTGATCCAACCGTTTCAATAGCGGCGTCAGCAGCACCATCAAGACACAGGTACCCGCCGCCAATCGTCCGTCTGAGGCCACGATCATGAAACCGATCAACCCCACCGACAGGATCAGCGCCGCCGGCCGCATCCAACGCCAGAACACCAGCACGATCGCGGTGAAGAAGCAGATGTAATTACCCATCGTCACCGGCTCGATGAACATCGAAGAGGCGCGCGGCAGATTGGAACCCGGCAGGAAGTTACGCTCGCCCGGCCGTGTTGCGCTGACGAACAGATTACTGTCTTCGTTCCAAAAGCCTTCGGCGCTCATGCCGCGCGCGTTGACGAAGAAGCTCTTCGGATTAATCAGATCGCCGTATTTGACTGGCATCGCCAGCTCGAATGCGGCAACCAGTGAGACGATGATGGTCATGCGGATGAACAGCTTGGGCACCGAGCCCGTGTAGGCAGAGCCAAGCACGACGAAGGCGAACACCACCAGCGCGTCGCGGAAGAACTTGGGGTCGATCTGCCAGTTCACCAAAAACCGCACGAACATCAGCGTAACGATCAACCCGAGCCCGCTGACGATCAGGGCAATGCGTTTGCGGCTCAACGAACCCATGCCAAGCAGGAAGCACGCCGCGTAGACCATGAATTCGACCGCGTAGGTGATTACCGGTCGCACGGTGAACACGTTCGCGTTGATGAACGCCAGCACCAGGTTATAGCCCACGCCGACCAGCAACGTGAGCTCGATCAGCAGGTTATGCCAGCGCACGCGAGTTTCCTCGCTCATTCGAATCAGCATGCAGATGCCCGCTTGAAAGGAGCGGCTGCAATGCAGCCGCCCGCGGCGCCGAACGCGCCTGCTCGCACGCTCCCCACCATCATCAGTACGCGGTCTTCTGTCCGAGCACGCGCACAGCGGTCAGCACGATGATGCGGATGTCCAGCCACAACGACCAACGGCGGATGTAATCGAGGTCGTACTGGATACGCTTCTTCATCGTCCGCAGTTCCGGGGTTTCGCCACGGAAGCCGTTCACCTGCGCCCAACCGGTGATGCCAGGCTTGACGTAGTGACGCTGCATGTAGTGGTTGATCAGCTTTTCGTAGTGCGTGTTGTGCTGCGCAGCGTGCGGGCGCGGCCCGACGATCGACATGCTGCCACCCAGCACGTTGAAGATCTGCGGCAATTCGTCCAAGCTGCTACGACGCAGGAATGCACCGAAACGGGTAATACGTGCGTCATTCTTGGTCGCCTGCTGGATCGTCGTGCCATGGTCGTCGTGCACACGCATCGAGCGGAACTTGAACATGTAGAACTCGCGGCCACCCAGGCCATGACGGCGCTGGCGGAAGAACACCGGGCCGGGCGAGCTCAACTTGACGCCCACGGCAATGGCGGCCATCAGCGGCCACAGGCCAAGCAGCGCGATCACGGCCAGGATCTTGTCCTGCAACGCCTTGGCCACCACGAAATAATTGTCGCGGTCCACCCCGCCCTGGCGCAGATTGATCACCGGCACGTTGCCGATCTGTTCGCCAGACTGATTGAGCAGACCGAAATCGAACAGGTCAGGCACCAGCTTGACGTTGATCGGGTAACGATCCAGGCGCTGCAACAGCTGCTTGATGTGGTCGCGTTCGCCCAGCGGCAGCGAGATCCACACCTGCTCGACCTGGTTTTCCTTCAGATAATCGATCAACGCGTCCGGCTCGCCCAGGCACGGCAATGACTGACGCTGTTCGGTCACGGCAATGTCGTAAGGAGTGCGAAAATAACCGACCAGGTTCATGCCGACCCACGAGTTACGGCTCAGGTAGTGGTTGATTTTCATCACCGGGTGACGCAGTCCCACCACCACCACGCGTTGCACGTCCACGCCCTGGGTACGCAGATGGTTGAGGAAGCCGCGCAGCACCGTGCGTGCCGCCACCAGCGAGGCCAGGCCACCGACGAACCACAAGCCGATCCAACCGCGCGACACCTGCTCGCCCACCTGCACGATCAGCGCATGCACGGCAAACAGCGCGAACACACCGCCGAATGCGCCGCCCAGCACCATCAGTTCGCTCAACAGTCCACGGCCGCGCCAGCTGCGGTACAACGGGAACAACGCAAAGCAGATCACCGAGTACAGCAGCGTGGTGGCGATCGCCAGCCGATACGGCGCGGCCGGCACCCAGGAGCCAAACACGATGCGATAAGCGACCAGACCGGACACCACAACCATGGTCAGGTCGAAGACGCGCAGAACCAGATCGGCCGCAGCCGAATATTTGGACAACAATCGCGGCGAGGAAGTCGTGTAAGTCGCGCTACTCAAGTCTGCCAAAAGCATGGGGATGTCCTCCAAACTCGATACGACGCATGCGGGGGAACATACGAATCGCACGCGAGCTTTCAATCATCTCCGCCAAGCGATCACCGCGGTAGAACCTACCGACCCCAGATCACTCGACAGCCCTTTGTTTCAACAGAGACAAACTTTCAAACGAAGGAGCCCGAAACATACGGGATCCCACCTTTTCCACGCTGAATCAGTTGTCACTTTAATTAACCATCGTTTTGCAACATCACGATGTCAGTTCGGCCGCGTTTCCTGCACATTGACGCGCAGGAAGTACCGCACCAGAGCCACGGCCAAACCTAGGAATACGCCAAAGATCAGGCCCAACGCGAGGTTCAATTTCAGTTTCGGCGAAGTCTTCGACGTAGGCACATCTGCGGTATCGACGATGGTCACGTTGTTGGCGCCGACATTGCCTGCCACACCGATTTCCTTGTAGCGCTGAAGCAGCGCATCGTAGAGCTGACGGTTGGTGTCGACGTCGCGCTTGAGCATGTTGTAACGAATGCTGCGGCTCTGCAGATCCAGCTCGTTGTTCCGCAAGCCGGCGATGCGCTCATTGAGCAACTGCTCCTGATGCACCGACGCATCGTAGGTCGCCTTCAGCGACTGGCGCACGTTGATGACCTCGCCATTGATCTGCCGGCGCGACTCTTCGATTTGCGCCTTCAGACGCTGCATTTCCGGGTAGTCCGGCTTGAAGGTCGACAGCTTCTGCTGGTATTCGGTGGTGAGACGCACCTGCTCGCTCCGCAGGCTCTGGATCAACGGACTGCTGAGCACCTGAGGCAACGACATGCCATCGCCACTGGATGCCTGACGCCAGGCAGCCTCGGCCTTGATACGGGCATCCTGCGCAGAAGCCAGCAAGGCGTTGAGATCGGTCAGGTTCTGCGCTGGCAACGAGGGCTTGTCGTCGCCCACCGACACAATCTGCTCATCGGTGGAGTATGCGACCAGCGACTTCTCCGAATCTTCGACCTTGCTGCGCAACTGCTCCAGTCGCTCGGCAAGGAACTTGGTCGCGAACGAGGACGCCTTCATGCGGCGTTCCTGCGTACTGATGATGAACATCTTTGCGTACGTGTTGGCGATCTTGGCCGACAGCACGGGGTCCGGCGAATCGTAGTTGACGTAGACCAGGCGCGAATTGAGGATGGGTTCGACCACCAAGCCGGCCAGCAACGTATCGGTGAGGCTGCGCTCGATGATCGCCTGACGCGAATCAACCGATTTGCCTGCCTCGGGATTCTTGGCTGCGGCCTTCTCCAGTGCCTCGTCCACCTGGTCCTTGAACGCCGGCTCCTTGTCGAGCTTGGCTTCGCGGATCACTGCACGTGCCAGTGAACGGCTCTGCAGCAGCTGATACTGGGTCTGGTAGAAATCGCGATCCTGCGGCGACTCCACCGGCATCAGGTTGTCGACGTTCACCACGTTCAGCGAATCGCGTTCGATCTGCAGCGTGCTGGTCGCGCGGTACTTCTCCGGCATCAGCAGCGTGATGGCCAGCGCCAGCAGCAATGCGCCCAGTGCGATTGCGATAATCAACCAACGCTGCGACACCAGGGCGCGCCAGTAGTCGAGCAACCCCACATCGGCGAGTTCGAGATGCCCGTGACGCTGCGACGAAGAGGAACGATTGTCGGAATTCATGCTCATCGGTAAGCGCGCCACACCATCACAAGAGGAGTCAGTTCCAGCATGGTGCGCAACCACACGCGCGCATCCGAGCGGTACACCACCACGATGTCGCCGCCGTAAATCTCAGGATCGGGGTTGGTTCCCTTCTCGATTTCGGTCAGGTCGAACCGCGCGAGCATCTTTTGCCCATTGACCATGCGGAACACGATGACATTGCCGCGGCTGGCGACCGTGCTCACGCCCTTGGCCTGCGCGATGGCTTGCTGCAAGGTCAGGTTGGCCCCGATCACCGGATAAATGCCCGGCTCGTCGACCGCTCCGGTCACGGTGACGCGACGGCCGTTGGATTCCTGCACGAACACCGACACCTGCGGATTTTGCAGGTAGCCATTGCGGTACCGGTCGGCCACCATCTTTTCCAGCTCGCCGACGCCCATGCCGGCCGCATTTACGTCGCCAATGAGCGGCAACGAAATGTGGCCGTTCTGATCGATACGGACCTGCCGTTCCAGATCGTCGATCTGGAACACCTTGACCAGCAGCAGGTCGCCTGGCGAGAGCCGATACTCGGGCTGCACTGCGGACATTGCGAGCGGGTCAGGCAGTGGCAACGAGGTCGCCATGTCCTTACCGGTGCTGCAAGCGCCCAGTGTTATCGAGCAGATCAACGCCAGGCTGAGCGCTTGGCAAAATCGTCCGATCAGTTTCTTCATGCGTGTGGCTGGCTGCCTCGGTTGGGTGGGACAGGAGCTCGCGCAGCATTCAACCGGCCAAACACGCCAGCACGAACGTACGACAGAGGGTTCATCCCGGGACATCGGGATCACGACAGGTAAGGCGTGTTGCACTGCACTATGGCACAGAAAAATCGCACCGCAAGAGACCGCACGCCATTTTTTTGACAGCGTTGGCCTATTGATTCAAGTTCGTCGATATCGCGTTAACGAACCGTGATCCACGTTTGAATCTGGAGAAAATGTTTCGGAGTGTTTTCGGACACTTAGCATCATTGCGTGATCCAAGTCCATAGCGAACCGGACCGCAAAAAGCGGGCGCTAGCGCGCCGTTCATGCTGCATCGCGATATGCCGATATGCGTATTCGCCCAGGCCGTCGCGGACACAAAAATGCAATGTTGCGACGCAACAAAAAAGCCCATGACGCGACGTCATGGGCTCGGTGTTTGGTCGGGGTAGCCGGATTCGAACCGACGACCACTAGTCCCCCAGACTAGTGCGCTACCAGGCTGCGCTATACCCCGAAGATGTTGCGCTCCGCCGCGAGGGCGGCCTGCGATTATAGCGGCTTTGTGAAACGTTTTCCTAGCGGCGCAGCAGTTGCAGGACTTCTTCCAGCTCCATCCGCACCTGCTTGATGATCTGATTGCTCAGCGCCGACTCGCTCTTGGCGCCATCGCCCTCCAGGCGCAAGCGCGCACCGCCGATGGTATAGCCCTGTTCGTACAGCAACCCGCGGATCTGACGCACCATCAGCACGTCATGGCGCTGGTAGTAGCGCCGGTTCCCGCGCCGCTTGACCGGCTCCAGGCTGGGGAACTCGGTTTCCCAATAGCGCAGCACATGCGGCTTGACGTCGCATAGCTCGCTGACCTCACCAATGGTGAAATAGCGTTTGGCCGGGATCGGCGGTAGCTCGCGATTACTGCCCGGATCCAGCATAAGCCTCCACCCGTTCCTTGAGTTTTTGGCCGGGGCGGAACGTCACCACCGTCCGTGCCGAGATCGGAATTTCTTCGCCGGTCTTGGGATTGCGACCGGGCCGTTGGTTCTTTCGCCGCAGATCGAAGTTGCCGAAACCCGACAGCTTCACCTGACGGCCCTGCTCCAGCGCATCACGCAGCACATCGAAGAACGCGTCGACAAATTCCTTTGCCTCACGCTTGTTCAGACCGACCTCGTCGAACAGACGTTCGGCCATCTCCGCTTTCGTCAATGCCATGCCAATCCCCTGGTTACCGCCTCAACTCCGGATCCGGGCGCGATGCTCGCGCTCGATCACGGCCACCACGTCGGTGACGACCGCATCGACGTCCCGGTCGGTGAGAGTGCGCGAGTTATCCTGCAAAATCAAGCCCATAGCCAGACTCTTGAAACCTGGCTCGACCCCCTGCCCGACATAGCGGTCGAACAATTGCACCTCACGCAACAATGGCCCGACCGTAGTGCGCACGCTGGCCGACACTGCCGCCCAGCTCACCTCGTCGGGCACCAGGAAGGCCAGATCGCGGCGCACCGAGGGGAACCGCGACAGCTCGCCGGCGCGCGGCAGGGTCCGCTGGACCAAGGGCATCAGCTGCAACTCGAACGCGATCACGTCCACGTCGATGTCCAGCGCCTTGGCCAGACGCGGATGTACCTGCCCGATCCAGCCGATACAGACGCCGTCGCGATAGATATCGGCCGACCGGCCCGGGTGTCCGAACGGCTGCGTCGACGGCTGGAAATCCAGCTGCGCGCCGCTGGCCGCAGCCAGCGCCATCAAGTCGCCCTTCAAGTCGTGGAAATCCACCTTGCGCGCTGGCTCGCCCCACTGCAGCGCCAGCGCATCGCCGCACACCGCCGCGGCAACGTGCTGCGACTCTCCGGGTGCCGCACCGGCATCGGCCGCAGCTGCGAACACCTTGCCCAGCTCGAACAAACGCACCCGCCCAGCCTGGCGTGCAGCATTGCGGCCCAACGTGGCGACCAGGCCCGGCAACAGGCGCGGACGCATGATCGCCAACTCCGCACTGAGCGGGTTGGCCAGCGGCACCAGGCCTTCGGTAAGCTGCCAACGCTCCAGCAAGGCCGCATCGACGAAGGCGTAATTGATGGTTTCCTGCAGCTCGCGCGCCACCAGCTGGCGCCGCACGCTGAGCTCGTCCAGCTGGGTTTCGCTCGGCATCGCGATGCGACTGGCGCCACCAGGCAGCGTGGTCGGCACCCGGTCGTACCCGTGGATACGCGCCAGCTCTTCAATGAGATCTTCTTCGATGGCGATGTCGAAGCGACGGCTCGGGGCCATCACTTCCCAGCCTTCGGCAACCGCCTCGACGTGCATGCCGAGCGCCCGCAGCATGCGCACGACGTCGGCATCGTCGATCTGAATACCGAGCACGCGTGCAATGCGCGCACGGCGCAAGCGGATGCGCGCCGGCTGCGGCAGATGCTCCGGCAGCTGCGCATGCACCACCGGGCCAGGCGTACCGCCGGCCAGTTCCAGCACCAGGCGCGTCGCCACTTCAATCGCCTGCGGCGGCAGTGCCGGATCCACGCCACGCTCGAAACGGTGCCCGGCATCGGTATGCAGGCCGAGTTTGCGGCCACGGCCCATGATGGCCTCAGGGGCGAAGTACGCCGACTCCAGGAACACATTGCGGGTGGTATCGGTGACGCGTGTGTCCAGCCCGCCCATCAAGCCGGCCAATGCAACCGGACGCCCGGCATCGGTGATGGTCAGAAAACTCTCGTCCAACGTGACCTGGCGACCGTCCAGCAGCACCAACTGTTCGCCAACGCGGGAATGGCGCACGCCGATCGGGCCTTGCAGCGTGTCTAGGTCGAACGCGTGCATCGGCTGTCCCAGCTCCAGCATCACGTACTGGGTGATGTCCACCAGCAACGACACCGGACGCACGCCGCTGCGGCGCAGCCGCTCGGCCAGCCACACCGGCGTCTTGGCGGACGGGTCGATTCCTTCGATCACACGACCGCAATAGCGCGGCGCATCCTTACCGGCGTCCAGTTCCACTGCCAGCGTGCGCGTGGACACCGGCGCCACCATGCCGGCGTCGAACGCCACCACTTCGCTGGCGCACGCGGCGGCCACGTCGAAGGCGATGCCGCGTACGCTGAAGCAATCGGCACGGTTGGGCGTGAGCTTGATCTCGATGCTGGCATCGGGCAGCCCCAGATACTCGGCCAGCGCCTGCCCCACCGGCGCATCGTCGGGCAACTCGAACAGACCCGACGCATCGCTGTCCAGACCAAGTTCCTTGGCCGAACACAACATGCCGTTGGACGCCACACCGCGCAGCTTGGCCGCAGTGATCGTCAGCTCGCCGATCTTCGCACCGACCAGCGCCAACGGCGCCACCAGACCCGCACGCGCATTCGGCGCGCCACACACGATCTGCAGCAACTCGCCCTGCCCGGCATCGACGCTGCAAACCTGCAGACGATCGGCTTCGGGATGACGCACCGCTTCGACGATACGCGCCACCACCACCTGACCAAGCGACTCGCCCAGCGGCGTGACTTCTTCGACTTCAAGACCGATCGCCGTCAGCGTCGCGGCCAGTTCATCGCGCGTGGCCTGGATCGGAACGTGGCTGCGCAGCCAATTTTCAGAGAATTTCATGAGAGGCCGGGAATCGAGAATTGGGAATGGGGAATCGCAAGAGCAGGGTTGCCGGGCCTTCGGAACCGGACCGATGGAGCCAATGGCTCTTGCGATTCCCGATTCCCAATTCCCGACTCCCCGCCGTCAAGCAAACTGCCGAAGAAAACGCACATCGTTCTCGAAGAACGCGCGCAGGTCGTTGACGCCATAGCGCAGCATCGCGAAGCGCTCCACGCCCAGGCCGAAGGCGAAGCCGGTGTAGCGCTCAGGGTCGATGCCGACGCTGCGCAGCACATTCGGGTGCACCATGCCGCAGCCCAGCACTTCCAGCCAGCGCGTGCTGCCGTCGGGCTGCTGCCAGGCGATATCCACTTCCGCGCCAGGCTCCACGAACGGGAAATAGCTGGGACGGAAGCGCATTTCGAAATCGCGCTCGAAGAACGCACGCACGAACTCGGACAAGGTGCCCTTGAGGTCGGCGAAATTGGAATGCTCGTCCACCAACAGGCCTTCGACCTGATGGAACATCGGCGAGTGGGTCTGATCCGAATCGGAGCGGTACACCTTGCCGGCCGCGATCATGCGCAGCGGCGGTTTGTGCGCGTCCATGTAACGCACCTGCACGCCTGAAGTATGTGTGCGCAGCAGGCGTCCGTCGCCGAAATAGAACGTGTCGTGCATCGCGCGCGCCGGATGGTGCGGCGGAAAGTTCAGGGCTTCGAAGTTGTGCCAGTCGTCCTCGATCTCCGGGCCGTCCGACAGCTCGTAGCCGAGCCGCGCGAAGATTTCGACGATGCGCTCCAGCGTGCGTGTCACCGGGTGCAGACCGCCGCGTTCGCTTCGACGCCCCGGCAAGGTGACGTCGATGCGTTCGCCGGCAAGACGGGCATCCAGCGCGGCGGTTTCCAGCGTGTGCTTGCGCTCGGCCAGCGCTGCAGTCAGCGCGTCGCGCGACAGGTTGATCGCCTCGCCAGCCACCTTGCGTTGCTCTGCCGGCAACGTCCCGAGCTGCTTGAGCTGGGCAGTGATGCTGCCGCTCTTGCCCAGCAATGCAACACGCAAGGCTTCCAGTTGGTCCGGCGTCTGCGCCGCGGCAACATCGGCCAGCGCGCGCTCGGTCAGGGATTGAATCTCACTCATTGCACTTGCGCCTCAACTGCGTCTACCGAACGGTGTTTCCGGATGCACCGGAACGCATTGCCACTCAAATCTGGTCTAGCCCGGCATCCAGTCAGCAATGCCGGCCATCTAAAAACGCAAAAGGGGAAGGACTCGCGCCCTTCCCCCTGCATATCTGCTTGCCCTCGCCGGAAGCCTGTACACGAATGCGCAACCCCCTTCGAGACGCTATCCCTTCAAAAGTCCGCACATGGATGTGCGGGCTCTTGCAGAGGGACCTGCATTTACGCCGCCAGCGCGCCCTTTGCCTTCTCGGCCAGCGCGGCAAAACCGGCGGCGTCGTGCACGGCGATATCGGCCAGCACCTTACGGTCCAGGGTGATGCCAGCCTTGAGCAGGCCATTCATGAAACGGCTGTAGCTCAAGCCGTTGATGCGGGCAGCCGCATTGATGCGGGTGATCCACAGCGAACGGAAATTACGCTTCTTCTGCTTACGGCCAATGTAGGCGTACTGCTGTGCCTTGATGACTGCCTGCTTGGCAACGCGGAAGACCTTGCGGCGAGCGTTGTAGTAACCCTTCGCCAGGGTCAGAATTTTCTTGTGGCGGCGACGCGCCTGTACGCCACGCTTTACTCGTGCCATGGGTCAGTCCTCAGAGGTAGGGAAGCATACGATCGAGACGGCCAGCGTCCTCGGCACGGACGTGGTTCGTCTGCCGCAGGTTGCGCTTCCGCTTGGTCGCTTTCTTCGTGAGGATATGGCTACGGTTTGCGTGGCCGCACTTGTACTTGCCGGAGGCGGTTTTGCGGAAACGCTTGGCCGCCGCCCGGTTGGTCTTGATCTTGGGCATTGCAATGTCCTTGATGGTGTTTTGTCACTGACACGGGCGGCAGTCTTGCGACCACGCTTTCCATCCTTGCCCTTGCCTGCTTGTAAGTCCTTGATCGAACACGATCCGGACAGGTCCTGATGCCGCTTGCACGGCGCCCCGATAAAACCGGGCCGCGCAGTCTACCCGTTGCCGGGAATTGTTGCAAATCGTGGAGCTTGCACTGCAACAAACCTGTCGGGCCCGTTGCAGTGCCGAATCGGATCCTCAGACCTTCTTCTTGGGCGCGATCATCATGACCATCTGGCGCCCTTCCAGGCGCGGACGCGACTCGATGACGATGTCGTCGCCCAGATCGGCCTCGATCCGCGCCGCCATCTCGCGGCCCAGCTCCTGATGGCTCATTTCACGGCCACGGAAGCGGATGTTGACCTTGACCTTGTCGCCCTCTTCCAGGAAACGGCGCATGTTGCGCAGCTTGATCTGGTAGTCGCCCTCGTCGGTGACCGGGCGGAACTTGAGTTCCTTGATCTCGACCTGCTTGGTCTTCTTCTTGGCCTCGTTGGCCTTTTTCTGCTGCTCGAACTTGAACTTGCCGAAATCCATGATCTTGCAGACCGGCGGATCGGCCTGCGGCTGGATTTCGACCAGATCCAGGCCTTCTTCTTCGGCCTTGGCGAGCGCTTCGTCGCGCGACAACACGCCGACCATCTCTCCGTCACTGCCGATCACGCGAACGCGCGGCACACGGATTTCTTGGTTCTTGCGGTTCTGTTTGTTGTCAGGGGTACTGATATTGCAATCTCCCAGAGGAATCGAACCGGCGCATCCGGATCATCCAGATCGGCCGGGGTTGGCTCACGCTGCCTGCTCTGCCTGCAGACGTTCGATGAAGGCCGAGACCGTCATGGTCCCAAGATCCTCGCCTGAACGGGTCCGCACGGCGACAGCGCCATTTTCCTTCTCGCGGTCGCCGACCACGAGCAGATATGGCACGCGTTGCAGCGTATGCTCGCGAATCTTATAACCGATCTTCTCGTTACGCAAATCTGCGCTGACACGGAAGCCTTGATTTGCAAGGGTTTTCCGCACTGAGTCGACATATTCAGCCTGAGCATCGGTGATGTTGGCGACAACGACCTGCACCGGGGCCAGCCAGGACGGGAAGGCGCCGGCGTGGTGTTCGATCAAAATGCCGATGAAACGCTCCATCGAGCCGACGATGGCCCGGTGCAGCATGACCGGATGCTTCTTCTGGCTGTTCTCGTCCACGTACTCGGCGCCGAGGCGGCCCGGCATCATGAAGTCGACCTGCATGGTGCCCAGCTGCCAGGTGCGGCCGATGGCGTCTTTGAGGTGGTACTCGATCTTGGGGCCGTAGAAGGCACCCTCGCCCGGCAGCTCCTGCCATTCCACCCCGCACACGCCCAGCGCGCTGCGTAGCGCAGCTTCGGCCTTGTCCCAGGTGGCATCGTCGCCCAGGCGCTTTTCCGGACGCAGCGCGATCTTGATCTGGATGTCGTCGAAGCCGAACGCGGTATAGACCGCCAGCGCCTGCCGGTGGAAGGCGGTGACTTCGGATTCGATCTGCGATTCCAGGCAGAACACGTGCCCGTCGTCCTGGGTGAAGCCGCGCACGCGCAGGATGCCGTGCAGCGCGCCGGAAGGCTCGTTGCGGTGGCAGGCGCCGAACTCGCCGTAGCGGATCGGCAGGTCGCGGTAGCTGTGCAGGCCCTGGTTGAACACCTGCACGTGGCCGGGGCAGTTCATCGGCTTGACCGCGTAGGTGCGCTTCTCCGACTCGGTGAAGAACATCGCGTCCTGGTAATTGTCCCAGTGGCCGGATTTCTGCCACAGCGACACGTCCAGGATCTGCGGGCAGCGCACTTCGCCGTAGCCGCTGTCGCGGTAGACCTTGCGCATGTACTGCTCGACCACCTGCCACAGCGACCAGCCCTTGGGGTGCCAGAACACCAAGCCGGGCGCTTCTTCCTGCAGGTGGAACAGGTCCTGCGCCTTGCCGATGCGGCGATGGTCGCGCTTGTCGGCTTCTTCCATGCGCAGGATGTAGGCATCCAGCTGTTTCTTGTCGGCCCAGGCGGTGCCGTAGATGCGCTGCAGCTGCTCGTTCTTGGCATCGCCGCGCCAGTAGGCGCCGGAGATGCGGGTCAGCTTGAAGGCCTTGAGGAAGCGCGTGTTGGGCACGTGCGGGCCGCGGCACATGTCCACGTATTCCTGGTGGTAGTACAGGCCCATCGCGGTGATGTCCTCGGACATGTCCTCGATCAGGCGCAGCTTGTACTCCTCGCCGCGCTGGGCGAAGACCTCGATCACCTCGGCGCGCGGGGTGACCTTCTTGATCACGTCGTAGTCCTGCGCGATCAATTCCTGCATGCGCTGCTCGATCGCGGCCATGTCGTCCGGCGTGAACGGGCGTTCGCTGTAGATGTCGTAATAGAAGCCTTCGGCGATGACCGGGCCGATCACCATCTTGACCTCCGGGTACAGCTGCTTGACCGCATGCCCGACCAGATGCGCGCAGGAGTGTCGGATGATCTCCACGCCTTCGGCGTCCTTGGCGGTGATGATGCGCAGGCTGGCGTCATGGTCGATGACGTCGCTGGCATCGACCAGCTGGCCGTCGACCTGGCCGGCGATGGTGGCCTTGGCCAGGCCGGCGCCGATCGACTGGGCGACCTGCATGACCGAGACGGGGGATTCGAATTCGCGGCGGCTGCCGTCGGGGAGCGTGATGTTGATCATGGGCAAGAATGAGGTCTGGTCTGGCTGCAGCGGTCGGCTGCCATGGGAGATCTGGCCATCGCTGGTCAGGCTCGGAGGGAAATGCGGGACGAGAGGCAAGACAGCGCCATGCAGGCGCTCTGCGCGCTGGCGCAGGCAAGGATCAGCGGTGGGCGGTGGTAGTGCTCATGTCGCACGCTGGGCCGGCGCGGGGCGCGGGCCACCTTCTCGCAGGGGGTCTTGGGCGTGAATGGTAAACCAATCAGCCGTCCGCTGCGTACGGCGGCGCGGCGCTGGCGGGCGCATGGCATGATGCCGGCCACCTGTCCTGCCGTTGCCGACCATGACCATCAAGGGTAAAGCCACCTCGCTGGATATCGCCTACCTGGCCGGCGTGTCGCAGCCGACCGTGTCGCGCGCACTGCGCGGCAGCCCGATGGTCAACGAGGAAACCCGCAAGCGCATCCTGCGCATCGCCCGCGAGCTGAACTACAAGGTCGACAAGAACGCCTCCTCGCTAAGGCTGCGCAATGCCGGCACGCTGGCACTGCTGTTCTTCGAAGACCCCACTGCCGACGACTCGCTGATCAACCCGTTCTTCCACTCGATGCTGGGCTCGATCACCCGTGCCTGCGCGCTGCAGGGCTACGACCTGCTGGTGTCGTTCCAGCAGTTGTCCAAGGATTGGCAGGCCGATTACGAAGACAGCAACAAGGCCGACGGCATCATCCTGCTGGGCTATGGCGACTATCAGGAATCGCGCCAGCGGCTGCAGCTGCTGGTAGAGCAAGGCACCCACTTCGTGCGCTGGGGCGCGGCCCTGCCCGGCCAGCCCGGCATTTCGATCGGCAGCGACAATTACCAGGGCGGGCTGGACATTACCGACCATCTGCTGGCGCAGGGCTGCCGGCGGATCGCGTTCGTCGGACACGCGTCCAACCACTACCCCGAATTCGAAGAGCGTTACCGCGGCCATGCCGCTGCGCTGGCGCAGCATGGCCTGGTAGCCGACCCGTCACTGCAGTTCGATGCGATCACCACCGAGTTGTCCGGCTACACCGCATGCCTGGCACTGCTGGAGAGCGGCAATGCGTTCGATGCGGTGTGCGCAGCCAGCGATCTGATTGCGATCGGTGCAATGCGCGCCCTGCGCGAGCGCGGCCTGCGGGTGCCGCAGGACGTGGCGGTCAGCGGCTTCGACGATATTGCGTTGGCGGCGTCGGTTGCGCCCGCGCTGTCGACCGTGCAGCAGGACACCAAGCAGGCCGGCACATTGCTGGTGGAAAGTCTGGTGGCCCTGATTCGTGGCGAGGCCGCGCAGAGCCGCACGATTCCGGTGCGTCTGGCGCTACGCGATTCCTCGCGCAGCAGCGGGCTGCAGCCGCCACTGGGATGGGCGCCGTCTGGCGCAGAGACCGGCGATGCGCTGACGGGTCGGGCGGCGGATGGGGTGGTCAGGCGCTGATTCAGGATTCGGGATAGCGCGCCGGTTGGGTCGCGAGATCTCGCGACCCGCTGCGTGCGGCGCAAGAGCGCAACCGGGCGCGACAGGCGTCAGCGGCAATGCCTGATCGCGCCCAGGTGCGCGCCTACCTGTTGCGTGCGTCGCGTGCAGCCTGCTCGGCCATTTGCAGGTCGAGCTGCTTGCGCAGGGCCGGGTCGGTGATCGGCGCATCCGACAGCAACACGCGCACGCCGTGCGCCGGCACCGCTGTTGCGAAACCACGCTGCACCTGCAACTGCTCGCCACTGACCGCATCGCGCCACGCGCCAGGCTGCAGGAAGCGCGTCACTTGAATGGTGGCTGCGGTATCGGCCTTGTTGAGCAGCACCAATGCGGTCTGGGTTGTACCTGCATGCTGATAGACGCGCAGGAACGCGGCTTGATCGCCGTGTAACCGCACATCGACCTGCACGCCACGCTGCAATGCCGGGGTGTTGCGACGCACCTGGGCGATGCGTTGCAGCTGGCCGAAGATCGGGCTCTGCGGTGCAGTGCGAATGCGCTCGACGCCGAAGTAGTTGCGATTGCCGGCATGTTCGGCACGCCCACGCATGAAGCCGATTTCCGAGCCGTAATAGATCACCGGAATGCCGCGGGCGGTGAACAACCAGTTGTGCGCATCGATAAATCCGGCATCGCTGGCATCCAGACGCGCCATGTCGTGGTTGTCGTAGAAGCTCATCAACTCGTAGGGGTTCGCGTAGGGCCCTTGACGCAGGAACAAGGGCGCGGCGAGTTTTTCGAAGCCGGCCTGTTCATGACCGAATACCGCGGCAAGCTGCTGCTTGAGCGGGAAATCCAGCACGCTGACGCCGGCATTGCGCGTCCAGGTATGCCCGGCGATCTTGTTGGCGTCGTAATCGAAGGCTTCGCCGAACATGAAAAAACCCGGACGTTTTTCGCGAATGCGCGCCACGAAGGCATGCCAGAAGCGATCCGGCATCCAGCCGATGGTATCGATGCGAAACGCATCGGCGCCCTGCTCCATCCACTGCAGGTACGCGCCGGCCAGATAATCCAGCACCGCCGGATTGTTTTCGTTGAGGTCGGACAATTCCGCCAGGCCGCCGCCGGTGTTGTAGAAGGCATGCAATGGGTTGTGCTGCGGATCCAGTTGCGCAGGCGCGAGATTCTGGTGGTCGGCGACCAGGCGCCCCTGCGCATCGTAGAGCTTGCCAAAGCCGGGTTGCGCCTGCGGCATGGTGTAGGCCGGCGAACCGTGGTTGCCCACGATGTCCAATACGACCTTCAGCTTGTTGGCGTGCATGGCGCGGGTAAAGCCGGCGAAATCAAGTCCCGGGCTGGGCAGATGTTCGTCGAGCTTGTAGAAGTTGACGCCCCAATAGCCGTGATAGCCGGTCTTGCCATGGTCGCTGAGCGTGCTGCCGCAGGTGATCGGCTTGCCGCCGGTGAACGCTTGGTCGGGGTTATCGACGATCGGGGTGATCCACACCGCCCCGAAGCCCAGGTCGCGGATGTAATCGGCATGCTCGACGATGCCTTTGAAGTCGCCACCGAGATAGCCGATGTTGTCCTCGCTGCCATCGGCGCATGGTGTGGGCACATCGAAGGTGCGATGCGCACCACCCTGATCGCGATGGTCATTGCCGGTATCGCCGTTGACGAAGCGATCGGTCACCACGAAGTACACCGCCTCGGCGGCGAACGGCTCCAGGGTGCCGTAGTAGTCCTTGGCTGCAGGCGCCGCCATTGCCGCGCCCGCGTACATCGTCAACGCCACATACATCGCACTGCGCATCACTGCCCTCCCGAGGCCACTGGAACCCGCACCACGCACACGCCTGCAATCAACAGGCTGAGCCCGCCAATGGCCAATGCATAGATCGGCTGCCCACCCAGCCACACGCGCAGTACAAAGCCCAGCGCGCTGGCGGCGACCAACTGCGGAATCACGATGAAGAAATTGAAGATGCCCATGTACACGCCCATCTTTGGAGCAGGCACGCTATCTGACAGCAAGGCATACGGCAGCGACAGGATCGAGGCCCAGGCGAAACCGACCCCCACCATCGACAGCAGCAACCACTGCGGGTCGCGGATGACCAGCATCGACAACAATCCGGCGGCACCCAGCCACAGGTTGCACAGATGGCTCCAGCGCAAGCCGATCGCACGCACCAGCAGCGGAATCACCACTGCAGCCAATGCAGCAAACCCGTTATAGGCGCCGAACAACACGCCGACCCAGTTTGCGCCATCGTTGTAGGCCGCCGAAGCGGTGTCGTTCGCACCGAAATGCACTTGCGTCACTGCGGCAGTGGTGTAGATCCACATCGCAAACAAGGCAAACCACGAGAAGAACTGCACCCAGGCCAGGCGACGCATCGTCATCGGCATGCTGCGCACGTCCTGCACGATCGCCACCAACATGCTGGTGGCGGGCAACATGCGAGCCAAGGCAAGCAAGACGCCGTAGGCAAGACACAACCCGGCCAGCACGTACAGCATGCGGTCGCCCTGCTGCCAGGCGATGGCCGTGGCGAGCAGGACGCCCAGACCGCACCACAGCACGCTTGCCATGGGTGTCGGCGCCATGCCAGTGCTTGCCACCTGTGCGAGAGGCGGATGCGCATCGTCAAAGCCGGCCAACTGCTCTGGGCTGTACTCGCGCGTACGCAGCACCGTCCAGGTGATCGACAGGAACAATACCGCCGCGCCGAGGTAGAACGCGTAGCGCACGCTGTCGGGCAACTGGCCTGGCGGCGCGGTGTTGGCAATGCCCCAATGGGTCAGCAGCCAGGGCAGAAAACTCGCGACGATCGCGCCGATGCCAATGAAGAAACTCTGCATCGCGTAGCCGGTCGGCCGTTGCGACGGCGGTAATTGGTCACCCACCAGCGCACGGAAAGGCTCCATCGAGATGTTGATCGATGCATCCAACACCCACAGCGTCCCGGCGGCCACCCAGAGCATCGGCGCGTTGGGCATCACCAGCAAGGCCAGCGTGGTGAAGACAGCGCCCACCATGAAGTACGGACGCCGGCGGCCCCACGGGTTCCAGGTGCGATCGGACAGGTAACCGATGACCGGCTGCACGATCAGGCCGGTGAGCGGTGCAGCGATCCACAGGCCTGGCACGTCGTCGACCTGCGCGCCCAGGGTCTGGAAGATACGGCTGGCATTGGCGTTCTGCAGTGCGAAGCCGAACTGGATGCCGAGAAAGCCGAAGCACATGTTCCAGATCTGCCAGAAATTCAAGCGTGGCTTGGCGGTCATGGCGCGGCCTCCACGCGTGCTGCAGGCCCGACCAACAACGCACTGACCTGCGCCGCATTGACCACACCATCACGGCCGCCGCGGCCGCCGTTGTACTGCGCAAAGTGCGCCAATGCGCTCATATTGAAGCCGTTCTCGAGCCGGAACGTACAGGCCTGCCCCGCCACCGCATCGAAAGTCACTTGTGTGGAGAGCTGCTCGCCTACGCTATGCGGCATCACGATGACCTGCGATTGTGCGGGTTTCCCCGGGCACTCCAGCACCAGGTGTTTCACCGCTGCCGTGATCCCGGTATTGATCGGGCCATTGTCATTGCGGTAACGCAGCGATACCCGATGCACGCCTGCATGTGCCGGACGCCAGCTCCAGCGCTGGCTGCCCGGCAACTGCTGCAGTGGGCCGAGCGTCAACGACGGGCTATGCAGCGACTCCAGACCATCGCGCCGCCGGGTCAGGCTGAGCACATGCAGCACGCCATCGTCGGGAAGATCCCAGTGCGCGCTGGCATCGAGTGCGTGGCCGTCCAGATACAGCGTTGTTCCTTCCGGAATATCGATGCGATACGTGTTGCCGATCTGTTGCGCGACCGGCGCCGGTGGCATCTGCGGTGCGAAGACCTGCTTCGGTCGCGGCGGCGGCGTCAGGTCGGCATTGTGCCCAACCAACTGCACCAGCGTGGTCTGCCCCTGCCGTTCGCTGCGTCCTGCCACCAGCAACTCGCCGGCATCGTTCGCCGGGCGCTGCAGCACGTACCGTCGTGCGCCCTGTTCCAGCACGATCTGCTTGGCGTCGCCAAACAACAGGGGCAGCAAGGACCGCGGCAACTTCGGTTGTAGCTTGCCATCGGCCGACAGCCCGAACACACCCTCCTGCACTGCAGACAGGTAGCCCGCCACCGACCACAGCTGGCGTGGCGAGTTCACCACCGGGCCACTGCGCGCGCCCTCTTCCACGTGCACCGCAAGGCGCTGCATCTCGTAGTTTTCCATGTTGGAGCCCGCCAGCGCGCTACCACGCATCAGCGATTGCAGCTCCAACGCGATGCGTGGCGCATCGTCCAGCGTGCGTGCAGCGCGTAGCGCATAGGCACTGACGAACGGCCAGACAGCGCGGTTGTGGTAGATCGGCTGCGCGGCCTCTTGCGGCCACACCACCGGGCTGCCGCCCGCAACCATCGGGTAATTGCGCAGCGCAAGGCGCGCCCGCTGCGGCGGAAACACATCGGCCAGTACGCCCAGCGAGAGGCCGAGCAGATCCACCTTGGCGTAGCGCACCGGATGCGCTGCGCTGCCGAGATAGCTGACGTATTGGCTGCTGCGCGCATCCCAGAAACGCCTATCGATGGCCTGGCGGAGTGCATCGGCCCACTGCGCATATTGCACAGCGCGTGCATCGCCCTGCTGGCGCGCCAACTGTTCGGCCAGCCGCAACGCCTGGTAATGCAGCACGTTGGTGGAGAGCGCAAAGGATTCGGCAATGAATCGCACGTCCTCGCGCGTCCAGTCCGGGTAGGTCTGTTCTCGCCAATCTAGGAACGAGGTTTCGCCGCGGTAGAGACCGATCTGCGCATCGAACACGGCATCGCGGTCCTGCGCGATCGTTGCCCGTAGCGCCTGCCACACCTCTTCGGCAAACGGCTTGTCGTCCAGCAAGCCACGGGCGGCAAGGAACCACACCACTCGGTCGCTGCTGATCGGCCAACTGCCGCCGGAGCCGGTGTCCTGCGCCACGAACAGTCCCGGCGTGCGCCCATCGCGTGCGGCCGAGAGCTTGAAGCGCAGTGCATTGCGCGTGCGCTCCGGCTCCAGCTGCGCCAACGCAAGATCGGCCGCAAAGCTGACATCGCGCGTCCAGACGTAAGGCCAGCGTTCGCCGGTTTCGAAGCAGGCGCACGGCACCGGCTTGCCATCGTTGAAGGCGGGGTCGCGGATCGCCTCGACGCGGTCGTCGGCCATTTCCTGCTGTGCCAGCGCGAACAAGGCGTCGAACAGCGGGCTGGCGGTGTGCGTGCGCATCGGTTGTGCCGCAATGCGGCGTTCGCCCTGCGGCCAGCGCAACACGAAGCTGCCGTCGTCCAATGCCTGCGCTTGGGCCCGGCGTCCTTGAAATTCCAGTTCGTCGGCCAGTGCCGGCGAACTTGCCGCAACGCCCAGCGTTGCAGCCATGCAGATCATCTTCAACATCGAAGCGGCAAGACAGCTTGCGCCGTCGGCCTTCCTCCCTCGTTGCACGCGTTGTGGTGCGCGGCACGGACGTGCCACGGGCGCGGACCCTCCCAGGTGCCGTGGCGCCATGGTAGACGCGCACTCTGCTGTTCCGCACCACTGCATACGTATTCATGGGTTTCCAGCAGTGCGTAGCACGGCGCATCCACTGCAAGGCACTGCATAGTCACTGCTTGCGCAACGGTCACCTTGGGAGGGGATATGCCGCTGTCTTCACGTCGAGCGCACTCGACACTGGGCGCCGCATGGATCGCCCAGCTGCTGGTCCTCACGCTGTTCGGCGGTGCCGCGCCGCAGCTGCATGCCGAAATCACCACCGTCAGCGTGGAGTCGCCGAACAAGGTGCTGCAGGTCAGCCTGGAGGTGGATGGCGGCACGCCTTATTACCGCGTGCAGCGCCTCGGCGAGGCGGTGGTGCAACGCTCGCGGCTGGGGTTCGAGCTACGCGACGGCCGGCTGGACCGCGGCATGGCGGTGCTTGCCCAGGCGCGCCAAAGTCACGATGACACCTGGGAGCAGCCCTGGGGCGAGACGCGGCTGGTGCGCAATCACTACAACGAGTTGCGCGTGAGCCTGGGCGAGCGCGACGGTGCGCAGCGCATCTTCGACGTGATCTTCCGCGTCTACGACGACGGGCTGGGCCTGCGCTATCACTTCCCCAAGCAAGCAGGCATGCGCGAGGCGATCATCGACGAGGAAGTGACCGAATTCGCCATCGCGCAACCGGCCGATGCCTGGTGGATTCCCGCAGGCGAGCCGATCCACTACGAGTATCTGTATCGGCACACGCCGTTGAACCAGGTTGCGCTGGCGCATACGCCGCTCACGCTGCGCACCGACAGCGGGCTGCACATCGCACTGCATGAAGCGGCCTTGGTCGACTACGCCGGCATGTGGCTGCGCCGCACCGACAACCAGCGCCTGCGCGCGCAGCTGTCGCCGGCTGCCGAAGGCTGGAAGGTGCGCCGCAGCCTGCCCTTCGATACGCCATGGCGCACGCTGCAGATCGCCGATCAGGCCACCGGCCTGGTGGAATCCAACCTCATCCTCAACCTCAACGAACCCAATGTGCTGGGCGAGGTGAGCTGGATCAAGCCATCCAAGTACGTGGGCGTGTGGTGGTCGATGCATCTCAATCAACAGACCTGGGCCACCGGGCCCAAACACGGCGCAACCACCGCGACGACAAAACGCTATATCGACTTCGCCGCCGACCACGGCTTTCGCGGCGTACTGGTCGAAGGCTGGAATCCCGGCTGGGACGGGGAATGGTTCGGCAATGGCGGCAGCTTCGATTTCACCCGGCCCACGCCGGATTTCGACCTGCCAGCACTCAGCAGATACGCCGCCGCCAAGGGCGTACATCTGATCGGCCATCATGAAACCGGGTGCGCAGTGGACCATTACGAAGATCAGATCGCCGAAGCGATGGACTTGTATGCGCGCTTCGGCGTGGACTCGGTCAAGACCGGCTATGTCTGCGACGACGGCCAGGTGGAACGGCGCAACCCCGCGGGCGGCACGCCGCTGCGCGAATGGCACGACGGGCAATGGATGGCACGTCACCACCTGCACGTGGTGCAGGAAGCGGCGCAGCGCCACATTGCGGTCAATGCGCACGAGCCCATCAAGGACACCGGGCTGCGCCGTACCTATCCCAACTGGATCTCGCGCGAAGGCGCGCGCGGCATGGAATACAACGCCTGGGGCCAGCCGCCCAATCCGCCCGAGCACGAAGTCAACCTGGTGTTTACCCGGCTGCTCGCCGGGCCGATGGATTACACGCCCGGCATCGTCAGCCTGAAGGGCCGCAACGGCCAGGCCATTCCCAGCACGTTGGCGCGGCAGCTGGCGCTGTATGTGACGCTCTACAGCCCGATCCAGATGGCCGCCGATCTGCCCGAGCATTATCTGCAACACCGCGATGCGTTCCGCTTCATCGAAGATGTGGCGGTGGACTGGGACCAGAGCCGCGCGCTGAATGGCGAAGTGGGCGATTACGTCACCATCGCACGCAAGGACCGGCACAGCCGCGACTGGTTCCTGGGCAGCATCACCGACGAACACGGCCGCCTGCTGCAGGTGCCACTGGGCTTTCTCGAACCCGGCGTGCGCTACATCGCGCAGATCTATCGCGATGGCGACGGCGCGGACTATGCCAGCAACCCGTTCGCCTTCGTGCGCGAAGAACGTCAGGTCAGCAGTGCCGATACGCTGGAGCTGCGTCTGGCACCGGGCGGTGGTCAGGCCATTCGCTTTGTTCCGATGGGTGGCAAACGCTGACCACGACATCGCTTGGGCGCCAATGCGCACAGCCAGCACGATCGATTGCACGGCGCAGCGGTCATACCGCCGCTGCGCATCGCGCAGCATGTCCTTGCTGAGCGCAATCACCTGGCCGTCGCCGGCATGGCCCTGGGTGGAATCGATTTCATCGCGCAACACCGCAGTGAATACGTATGCAGTGCACGTTTGCACCCAGGTGCCGTGTCTACCATACGTCGCAGTCGTTTGACGTCCATCGTGGCACGCGACGCATGACATCCAGGCAGCCCTGCCGGATCAAAAATCAAAAAACAACATGTACCTGGGAGGGGAAAATGTTGAAGCACAAGCGCTCCGCGCTGAGTATCGCCCTGGCCGTTGCCATGGCACCGACATGGGCCGCCGCGCAAACGGCAACGCCTGCACAAGCAAGCGACGCCCAACAAGGTGCGTCCGAACAGACTGCCGGCGCGGTCACCGACTTGGACAAGGTCCAGGTCACCGGCCTGCGCCGCGCAATCGAAGGCGCCATCTCGGTCAAGCGCGATTCCACTTCGATCGTGGAAGCCATTTCGGCCGAAGACATCGGTCGCCTGCCGGACGTCAGCATCGCCGAATCGCTGGCGCGCCTGCCCGGTCTGGCTGCGCAACGCGTTGCCGGCCGTGCGCAGGTGATCAGCGTGCGCGGCCTGTCGCCGGACTTCTCCACCACGCTGCTCAACGGGCGCGAAGTGGTCAGCACCGGCGACAACCGCAGCGTGGAGTTCGACCAATATCCATCAGAACTGGTCAGCGGCGTCACCGTCTACAAGACACCGGATGCCGGCCTGGTCGGTCAAGGCCTGTCGGGCACGGTGGACATGCAGACCGCCCGCCCGCTGAGCTACAACGAGCGCGTGATCGCCATCGGTGGCCGCTACCAGCGCAACTCCTTGGGCAAGGCCGCCAACGTCGACCCCTACGGCAACCGCTTCAATGTCAGCTACATCGACCAATTCGCAGACCGCACCATCGGCCTGACCATCGGTTACGCGCATACCGACATGCCGATCCAGGAAAACCAGGTAGGCCTGTACGAACCGTGGCAGCAGGTCAACGCGCAGCGGCAGCGTCCTGGTGTCGCCGATGGCGTGTATTTTTCCGATGGCATCAAGGCGCTGCGCCGCACCGGCAACCAGAAGCGCGACGGCGTCATGGCCACGCTGCAGTATCGCCCGTCCAATGCCTGGACCAGCACGCTCGATGCCTTCCACACCGAAGCCGAGCAGATCGACACCGCCAACCAGTTCGAGCTCAATCTGAGCAACTACAACGGCGGCTACACGCCCGGCCTGAACATCAGCAACGTGCGCGTCAACGATCGCAATACCTTCATCGGCGGCGATGCCAGCGGCGTCTATCCGTTGGTGCGTGGCATGTACAACAAGCGCGAAGACAAGATCGACGCCTTCGGCTGGAATAACGAAATCACGGCCGGCTCCGTCAAGATCGTCGCCGACCTGAACTACTCCAAGGCCACACGCGACGAACTGAACCTGGAAAACAATCTCCAGCGCGCACCGATGCCGCAGCTGGATACCGTGGGCGTGTCGGTTGTCGGCAACGGCTTCTCGCAGCTGACGCCGGGCATGAATTATTCCAATCCAGACGAGCTGTTCCTCACCAACACCATCTATGGCTCCGGATACGGCAAGGTGCCAAGCGTGGAAGACGTGCTCAAGGGCGCGCGGCTGCAGGCCAGCTTCCCGATGCCCGAAGCGCTAAGCTGGTTCTCGGACCTGGATGTGGGCGTCAACTACGCCAATCGCGAAAAGCAGAAGACCCAGCCCGAAGGCAATATCACCCTGGGCGCGCAGGGCGAGGCCACGGTGGCGGCAGACCTGCAATACGCGCCGGTCAATCTCGGCTTCGCCGGTCTCGGCTCCCTGCCTGCGTGGAATGTGCCGGCCACGGTGGCGCGCTATATGTTGTTCAACCCCAGCGACGACGCCTCGTTCCTGGTGTCCAAGGCCTGGACGGTGGAAGAAAAAATCACCACCGCCTGGCTGCGTGCCAATATCAATACCGAGTGGGGCGAAGTAGGCGTGCGCGGAAATATTGGCGTGCAGCTGCAAAGTGCAGACCAGTCCTCGCAGGCCAACTACTGGGACGCCTCGCAGCCGGCCGGTAGCGAAGTGCGGCCCATCGACGATGGCAAGACCTATCGCGACTGGCTGCCCAGCTTGAACCTGGCATTTCAGTTCCCGTACGAGCAAACGCTGCGCTTCGCCATGGCCAAGCAGGTCGCACGCCCGCGCGTGGATCAACTGCGGGCATCGCTGGAATTCGGTGTCGACACCTCCACCGGGCGCCCCGGAGCCAGCGGCGGCAACCCCATGCTCGATCCATGGCGCGCCAATGCCCTGGACATCTCCTACGAGAAGTATTTTGCCGACCGTGCTTACGTGGCCGCGGCGTTCTTCTACAAGGACCTCAAGAGCTACATCTACACCCAGAGCCGCGACAACTACGATTTCTCCGCACTGGTCGCCGGCTACGTGCCGCCGCCGGGCTCTGCACCGGTGCTGACCACCGGCACCTTCAGCGCCCCGTTCAACGGCAAGGGCGGCACCTTGCGCGGCGTCGAACTCACCGCCTCGCTGCCGCTGGATCTGATCTTCGCGCCGTTGGAAGGCTTTGGCATCCAGGCCAGCGCCACCTTCAACGACAGCGACGTCAAGATCCGCGACCCGGAAAGCGCCTCCAGCGTGGGCGACGGTGAAATCAGCCTGCCGGGCTTGTCCAAGCGCGTGTACAACCTGACCGCGTACTACGAGCACAAAGGCTTCGAAGCACGCGTCAGCCAGCGTCGCCGCTCGGACTTCATCGGCGAAATCGGCAACTTCAACGGCAACCGCACGTTGCGCTACGTGGTCGGCGAAAACATCACCGACGCGCAGATCAGCTACAACTTCAGCGAAGCCAGCAGCCTATCCGGCCTGACCCTGTTGCTGCAGGCAAGCAACCTCAGCAACTCCCCGTATCGCACGTACGCAGAAACCAAGGACCGCCCGCTGGAATACATCGAGTGGGGCCGCACCTTTGTGCTGGGTGTGAATTACAAGTTCTGAGCCATTGCAGGGATAAATGGCGCTGTTAGCCCCTCTCCCTCCGGGAGAGGGGTTGGGGTGAGGGTACGGATCCCACGCGAACACCCTCGGCATCCAAAAAGCCCTGCTTTCACCTCCTAATCGATCTCCCGACAGGAGCGATGATCTATTACGCGCAATGCAATCACGGCGTCTCGCTCTAGAACTTCGAAATCTCCACCAAGGAAAAGCCGCCGGCTAAACACCGGCGGCTTTTCTTTGAACAGCATTTTCCCTTCGAGTCGGATCGTCTGGGACAGGCTGGAAGGAATCGAGCGCAAGGCCCACACGCGCGCACTTCACGTCCTGCAGTTTCCGAGCGCCAGACATCCTCTGAAAGGTTAGCCGCGGCATCGCTTGGGAATATGCTTTCGCAATCGATTTTCATCAGGCAGCCGATTCTTCAAATTTGATCGACCAAGAGGAGATACCTGACCATCTCCTACAGCGGCGCCACTACATAACTCATCTCGATTCGCCTACCAGGCACCGCGCATCGCATGCACGCCAACTCGGATCTAACACCCACCACAAAAAAGCGAGGCATCCCAAAGGAACGCCTCGCCGGTATCAATCAAACACACCCATCAAGCTTTCTGTGAAGCGGTAGCGTCACTCCCCGCCCATTGCACAAACGACGGCGTGCCCCGGCAAGCGCACGCGACCATGCTCGATCACCCCACGCTCCACCCCCGGCACATCGATCTGGCGCCATGCACCTGCAGGCAGTGCCAGCTCGGTGATGTCGGCAGACAAATTGAACGCCAACAGCATGACCTGGCCGGCATGCTCACGCCGGAACATCAGCACCGGCTCTGCGGTGTCGTAGAACGCGATCGCCCCTTCCCGCAAGGCCGGCATGCTTTTGCGCCAACTCAGAAATGCCCGCACGGCGCTCAGCACAGACTGGGCATCGTCCTGCTGCACACTCACTGCAGCCAGACGATGCGGCTCGGACAACGGCAGCCACGGCTTGCCGCTGGTGAAACCCGCCGACGGCGCATCGGTCCACGGCATCGGCGTACGGCATCCATCGCGGCCCTTGAAAGTCGGCCAGAACGTGATGCCATACGGGTCCTGCAGATCCTCGAATGCCACATCCGCCTCGCCCAGCCCAAGCTCCTCGCCCTGGTACAGGCACACCGAACCACGCAACGAACATAGCAGCGCCACCACCATGCGGGCGAACGCAGGCGACGCATCTTCGCCGCCCCAACGCGTCACCGCACGCACCACGTCGTGATTGGAAATCGCCCAGCACGGCCAGCCTTCCAGCATGGTCGCCTCGAGCCGGCTGACCGTTTCACGGATATACGCAGCACTGTAATCCTGCACCAACAGCTCGAAGCTGTAGCCCATGTGCAGACGGCCCTTGGCGGTGTACTCGGCCGTGGTCGCCAACGAATCTTCCGAAGAAATCTCGCCCAGGCTTACCGCATTCGGATAGCGATCGAGCAGCGCACGCAGGCGCTCCAGGAACGCCAGGTTTTCCGGCTGCGTGTTGTTGAAGTAGTGGTATTGATAGGCATACGGATTGTCCGCACTGAAGCCACGCCCTACCCGCTTGTCGGCCGGCTTGGCGGGGTTATCGCGCAGCTGCGCGTCATGGAAGCAGAAGTTGATCGCGTCCAGGCGGAAGCCATCCACTCCACGGTCCAACCAGAACCGCACATTGTCCAGGGTTGCCTGCTGCACCTCGGCGTTATGGAAATTGAGGTCGGGCTGGTCGACCAGGAAGTTGTGCAGGTAGTACTGCTCCCGCCGCGGCTCCCACTGCCACGCCACACCACCGAATAGCGACAACCAGTTGTTGGGCGGCGCCCCGTCCTCGCGCGGATCGGCCCACACATACCAATCCGCCTTCGCATTGGTCCGGTCCTGCCGGCTTTCCTGGAACCATGCATGTTCGATCGAGGTGTGGCTCAACACCTGATCGATCATCACCTTCAGGCCAAGCGCATGCGCCTTGTCGAGCAGACGGTCGAAATCGTCCAGCGTCCCGAACAACGGATCCACCGCACGGTAGTCCGCGATGTCATAGCCGAAATCTGCCATCGGCGACTTGAAAAACGGCGAGATCCAGATGGCATCCACGCCCAGCCCGGCGATGTAGTCGAGCTTGGCGATGATGCCCGGCAGATCGCCGACCCCATCGCCATTGGAATCCAGAAAGCTACGCGGATAGATCTGATAGATGACGGCCCCGCGCCACCATGGTGTCTGCAACATGCACGCCCCTCCCGGGCCACTGCTGGCAGCCAACACGGCCACCGACTAAGGGCGTTAGCCTAGCGGTGTGGCACTCTGTGGGCGCGGACGTGCATACGTATTCATTGCGCTTGCTGAAAGATCGCGAGGCCTTGGTCAAAATTGGGTGGCGTCGCAGCGACACTACAACCTGAGATTCGGCGTCGGTGAGCTTGAGCCCTTCCATGTAATCGTCGCGAGTGGCATTGGGGTTCGGCAGCAGGGGCGACGCCCCCCCGATTTTGAGTAGCACCTCAGTTTGGAGTCCAATTCCCTAACTCGAGGAGATTGGACGTCAAGAAGCGTTTTTCTGAAGAACAGATCATCGGCTTCCTGCGCGAAGCTGATGCCGGTGTGGCGATCAAGGACCTGTGCCGGCGGCATGGCTTCAGCGAGGCTTCCTATTATCTGTGGCGCAGCAAGTTCGGCGGGATGAGCGTGCCCGATGCCAAGCGGCTCAAGGACCTTGAGTCCGAGAACGCGCGGCTGAAGAAGTTGCTGGCCGAGCAGCTGTTCGAGAACGACCTGATCAAGGATGCACTGCGAAAAAAGTGGTGAGCGCACCGGCGCGTCGCATGCTGGTGCGCGAGTGGATCGGGCGTGGTGCCAGCGAGCGTCGTGCGTTGGCAGTGATCGGCATGAGCGCCAGTGCGCTGCGATATTGCCCGCGCGAAGATCGCAACGTCGAACTGCGCGAACGCATCTGTGCGTTGGCGCATCGCCATCGCCGTTATGGTGTGGGGATGATCTATCTCAAATTACGACAGGAAGGACGCATCGTGAACTACAAGCGTGTGGAGCGGTTGTACCGCGAGCAGCAGCTGCAGGTCCGGCGCCGCAAGCGCAAAAAGGTGCTGATAGGAGAGCGTCAGCCGCTGCTGCGGCCATCGCAGGCCAATCAGGTGTGGTCGATGGATTTCGTGTTCGACCGCAGCGCCGAAGGCCGAGTGATCAAGTGTCTGGTGATCGTGGACGATGCAACCCACGAAGCGATCGCCATCGAGGTGGAGCGCGCAATCTCGGGCCATGGCGTGACACGCGTGCTGGATCGGCTGGCGCACAGTCGCGGCTTGCCACAGGTGATCCGCACAGATAACGGCAAGGAGTTTTGCGGCAAAGCGATGGTGGCCTGGGCACATGCGCGTGGCGTGCAGTTACGGCTGATCCAGCCTGGCAAGCCAAACCAGAACGCCTACGTCGAATCGTTCAATGGCCGGCTGCGCGACGAATGCCTCAACGAGCACTGGTTCCCAACCCTGCTGCATGCGCGTACCGAGATCGAACGCTGGCGACGCGAATACAACGAGGAGCGACCCAAGAAGGCCATTGGCGGCATGACGCCATCTGCGTATGCCCAACAGCTGGCCAACACCGATATCATCAACCCCGGACTCTAAACCCGGCCGCTACTCAGAGCGGGGGGACGTCGCCCTCACCACTTGAGCCTGGCATCGCGTACTTGACCAGGAAAGCAAGCGCCACTGCGCCAACCACCTTCGTCGCCAGGCTCACCGTGAAGCTCAGCACCGACAACGAAAACACCATCCCTAACCCATATAGCAGCCACTTGCTGAACAACGACTTCGTCGCCTGGAACAGCAGGCACATGATGAACAAGGGACCGAAGCCCACAAATAGTGCCATCCCAATCTTGTTCAACAGCAGCAATGAGCCGCCCACCACCCCGGGGCCGGCCATCCCTACCCCAGTGAACCAGCGCGCGCGGGTCTTCTCGTCGTCGCGCTGTTGGTTGCCTGCTGTCTGGATCTGATCGATGCTCATCATCGCGATCTGCATCAACCCCAGATTCTTGTCGATCGCATCGTAGGGACTTTTCGAATCCCCGGTCACTACTTGGGTAATGGACTGGCTGACACCCTCCGTCAGCGTCCAGTACAGTTTTGACGAACCCTCCGCCATGCTCGTCGCCAGGGCGATGATCAGCGAGGCGCGCAGCGCCGTCACCACCAGGCCCATGGCCGCCTCACGCGACTGCCCGGTCACGATCCGGTAGCCCTGGATCAAAATCCACAGCGTCAGCACCGTGAGCGCCACCACCCCCACCCACACCGTCGTCCGCTGCAACAGATTCCACTGGAAAATCGCAATCTCATTACGCGAATCGTTGCAAGTACAGCCAAGGCGGACATTCCTGACCATCTTGGCGATTTGGCAGTCGCTGAAACGCAACGGCCAGCACTTCCAAATTACATGGACATCGAGCGCGACGAAGTTTCCTGAGCCTGCACCTGGGTGGCCTGACGCTGGCTTTCCTCGGCTGCTTGCCGGCTGCTGTTTTCCAACGGCTGATTCTGCGCTTGGCTGCGATCCACAAAAACCCGCTGCATTGCCGGGTCGGTCATCTCGCCCTGCACTGCGAAGAAGCCGTCGCCGCTCTTATTGGGCACCACATGGTCGATGCGTTGGAGACCGCTGACCTTGGACTCGAACACGATTTGGCCGGCTGCCTGCTCGAGTTCCTTGCGGTTGGCAAAACCGCCACGTTCCCCCAGCGCTTCGAGCTTGCTCACTGCACCGTTGTACATCGCGTTATCGGGATGGCGAGGGTCAGACAACAAGAGGCTGGAGGCTGCCTGTGCCGGCGCAGCAAGCGCGGCCGTATGCTCAGGGTGCTTGGATGTCCCCTGGGTCAACGCCTTAGCCAAAGCGGCCTGGGTCTGCTGACCTGCGACGCCGTCTATCTGCAACCCGTGCTCGCGCTGGAATTGCTCGACAGCGTGTTTGGTGTTGCCGCCGAAATCGCCATCCGCGTGCAGCGATTTGCCATCGCGACCAAAAGCGCCGAGTTGCGCAAGTTGGCCTTGCAAATGCTTCACTTGTTCGCCGCGCTCGCCTTGTTCCAATTTGCCGTCCTGTGCGGCATCGCGTTTGTGCTGTTGGGTTTGTGCAAGCTGCTGGGGAGGCTGAGAATTGATTTGCTTCCATGCCTGCTCAGGCGCTACGCCGCTTTCGATTGCCTGACGATATGACTGACGCATCGCATTTAGCGCATTCTCTGTCTCTGCATTGGTAATCGAAGCATGATTCGAGCCACCCGGCTTGTCGTAATAGCTTTTACCAGTATCAGGGTCAGCAATACTTGCCCATTCTTGCGCGAGCGCAGTTTGCGCACCATTTAACGATGAACCGGACGCGTCAGTAATATAGTTGCGAACTGCAGACCTCTTGTGGGTAATCAGATAGTCTGAAAACACTTGGTCTTGGATCTCTGGCGTAAACGCCTCAGACCGTTCCAGATCCAACTTATTTACAGCATCCTTCATCGTGAAAGGGATGACCTGGTAGCGCCCCACTGCAAAAAGTCGCTCTTGGTCGCCCCTCGGCAACGCTTGCGCATCCATGACATCGCCGACCGTCATAGACGAGAAGTCTATAGGTCCAGTGCTCCCGCGAATATGCTCACGCCCATCGCTGCCGATGTAAGTACCTCGATTATAAGAATTGTAGTTACCGCGACCAGACTCTCCCCGCTGAATTAAATCCGCCAAAGGACTGCTCATATCTAAACACCTCCTGTGAAATTAAATATAAATCGAATCAATTAGCTTTAGAGGACACATCCCACCAGGAAACGAAGAGCCTTGACTTTTCACCCTCCACCAGTGCGTCCCGAATTTCCCCATAGGTAGATACCTTAAGTGATTGTCGATGGTCAACACTGGAAAATTCGGTTATGCAATGCCCGTCCCCACTACAAATATTCAGTTCTGGCACCTCATCACAGATTGCACACTGCTCGGGATCTTTCGAGCACACGCTTTCAAAATCGTCGCCAACAACATTTTTCTTACATTCAGCACTTACTACCGGCTTCCAATTTCCGGCAATAACTTTTTTTCGAAGATCGCCGTAAGGCATACCTTCTTTAAAACCGCGCGCAAGCTTTTGGATATCAACTGATTCGGAGTCAGGCGTTTGAGTTGCATTCGCCTTGGAGGCAGCCCGTGGCTCCAAAACCTCATTTGAGTTTTTTTCTCGACGCCCAGATTCATCGGCTGGTTTATGTGAATTTTGCGATTGACTGGTTAATCTTTGCCGCTCAGCGTCCTGATCGCACGCTGCTAGAAATAGCAGCGGCACCAACCCTAGCGAGACAGACAGTTTTCGCAAAAAGTCCATTACCCACACCTCGCCTTAATAACTTAGTGATATTTTCTGAAAATCGGATCAGTACAATCTGAGTACATTACCTTGCAGGAACCCGTTTCACTTTTTTCACAACTCTTCTTTGCCAACTGAACTGCCACTTCCTTACTCTCGGCAGCTTGGAAATAGGTATCAGAATGAGAAGCAGCGAATGCTGCACACTGATTCCTGTAAACCAAGTGGACCTTACAATCCGATGCGCCACCCAATGCGCACTGATGCACGGCAGACCTTCTAGCATCTTCTTCGGACAGCTTCGCAATTGATGTTCCAGCTTCACCTGTCGATTGAGAGGTAGCAATAGCACCCCATGTCTTAATCCACTCTCCCGTGGGTCTAGGAGGAGGCGTCGGAATGTCGCCTCTTGACGTGCCAGAATCAGGCCCGCACTGCGGGCTACCAGGAGCGACGCCAACGGGACAGGCCGTTTGAGCAAAAGCACAATTGACACTCATCAGTGAAAATAACAACGGGACTATATATATCGCTTTCACGGGATCATTCCTTCGCGTTTACCAATTATCGCTGCGCAAGACCTCGATTTCCGGATTCTTGAGCGGGAGAAGACTCAGCGCGGTTACCTACATCCGAGCGAACTATGTTGTCAGCCCCGCCCCTAGCGTGGGTGTCAGTGCGGTTGGTGTCCCTAGCCGGCGCCCCTGGCTCATAAGGCCGCCCAGCAGCTGGCGACTGACCTGCCCGATCCAACTGCCCCAGCGCAGAATACGCCGTGAACTGGCCCAGCGTGCCCTGGAAGAAGGCCGCGGCCATCGGGGGTGCGGTGATGATCAACGTCGTTAACACCAGTCCTAATCCTCCCTGCTGCAGCGCCATGCTGCTGATGCCCTCGCCCGTAAACCCATTCATCGCCCACTTGGCGACGAAGGCAGCGCCCACTGCGCCGACCACCTTGGTCGCCAAGCTTACCGTGAAGGTCAACACCGACAACGAGAACACGGTGCCCAGTCCATATAGCAGCCATTTGCTGAACAACGACTTCGTCGCCTGGAACAGCAGACACAGGATGAACAACGGACCAAATCCAACCACCAGCGCCATGGCCAGCTTGTTGAGCAGCAACATCGAGCCGGCAACGACACCTGGACCAGCCATGCCGATGCCGGTGAACCACCGGGCCCGGTCTTTTTCATCCTTGCTCTCTGCATCGCCACCGGTGTTGATCTGGTCCAGACCCGACATCGCCACTTGCATCAGCATCAGATTCTTGTCGATCGCCTCGTACGGGCTATCGGAGTCGCCCGTCACCGTCTTGGTGATCGCATGGCTGACCCCGTCGGTCAACGTCCAGTACAGCCGCGAGGACCCTTGGGCCATGCTCGTGGCCAGACCGATGATCAACGCAGCACGCAGCGCGGTCACCACCAGACCCATCGCCGCCTCACGCGACTGCCCGGTCACGATTCGGTAGCCCTGGATCAAAATCCACAGCGTCAGCACCGTGAGCGCCACCACCCCCACCCACGCCGTCGTCCGCTGCAACAGATTCCACTGGAAAATCGCAATCTCATTGCGCAGGTAATCGTTGATCAGACGAAAAAATTCGTATTGGGCGATGTTCGTCAAAAAATCCATATGTCACCACATCCACTTAACGGCTACGCCGTGGGGCAGTCGCTGCCCCGGGGTTGATTACGCTGCATGCTCCGACCGTGCCACCGCGTCAGTCCTTGTCGATCGCCAATGGCGGTTCCATGCCAGATGGCTTCTCACTCTCGACCGTCTTGAGTGCACCTTTCATCACCAGACCGGCCGCCACTGTCTTGCCCAGGCTCAACAGATCAGAGGGAATCCAGGACGGTATCCACGAATCGCTTCCGTCTCCCTTCGGCGGCTCCTTGCCCGCCATCGCGGCCTTCGCAGCGCCGGTTTGCAGTTCGGTCAAGGCCGCCAGGCGCTTTTCGTAGGCAAACATGGCCGACTCCATCTGCTGGCGATCGATATCCATCATCGCCTTCAGCGCCAGCAGCTTATTGGTGTTGCTCTCCAGCTCGCCAATCTTCTGGTCGCCGATTTTCTTGCGCTCTTCCTCGATCGTGCGCAGACGCTCCAGGCGCTTGGTGGTGATCTCGTACATCGCCACCATGTAGTTGAACTGGGAATTGCGCGTACGTTGGATCAGCTCACAGGACTCTCTCTGCGAATCAGAGACAGGGGTACCGGAGGTAGACGCCGAACAGGCGGCCACACCCTGATCATCTGGCACCTTCTTCAAGGTCTCCTTGGGCTTCTCGACCTCCTTGCCACTGGATTCCTTACCGTCGCCGTTCTTGATGGTCTGGTTCTTCCGGATCTGATCGACTTTTTCGTTGAGATCCTTGTCGACCACTTCCCATTGCGCACTGGCCGCTCCCGCCATGCTGAGCAGCACCAGTCCCATGAAGACCCGGGAAAAATGTCTGAACTTGATTGTCATGGTGTTCTTCGCCTCCTGTGACACAAATGAAGATGGTGCGGTGTGAAACTGCTGCGATTGCGTTGGCTGGCTATGCATCTTCAACCTCCTTGTCCTTGGCCGACTTGCGCTTACCGGAGCCCTTGCGGTTGGCATAGAAGTCAGCCAACCACTGCTCCGGCGTCAGCTGGTCGACGGTGACGCCCAGCTTGCCGGCCTTGCCCGCCAGGATCTGGTGCATGATCTCGATATTGTCGGTGGACGAGGAAATCACCGACAGCGCGTCATCCATCCCGCGCAGGTTGAGCTGGCACACCGCCGATGCGTGGCCTTGCTTGACCAGGAAACAGCGCGAACGCTCATCCAGCGACACCACGACCTGGTATTCGGCGTCGGTGAGCTTGAGCCCTTCCATGTAATCGTCGCGGCTGGCATTCGGGTTCGGCAGCAGGATCATGGTGGCCGTCTGCTCGATCAACGCGGCGGCAATGTCGCTGGCCAGCGCATCTTCCGGGCTCTGCGTGGCGAAAATCCCTAAGCCATTCTGCTTACGGATGGTCTTCTGCTTGTTCTTGGCAAATTCCTTCAGGCCACCCTTGCCGTCCAGGATCTTCCAGAATTCGTCCATCACGTAGATCAGCGGGCGGCCGTCGATCAGCGCTTCCAGGCGATGCAGCAGGTAGTTGATCACCGGCACGCGCACTTCGGCGTTGTCGATCACGTCGGTATAGTCGAACCCGATGATCGACGCCCGCGTCAGGTCGATCGTGTCCACCGGATTGTCGAACACCCAACCGAGCGAATTGCCAGCTGTCCAGCGGCGCAGACGCGCATACAGACCGTCGTCGCCCATGTTGGGCAGACTCTTGCGGAAATTGCTCATGCTGCGCAGGTGCATCGGCGTGTCCAGCATGCCTTCTACCGCACGATAGATATCTTCTTCCTCACGGGCACTGTATTCGGCCTTGCCGCCCAGCACCTTGATCAACTCGGCCAGGAATTGGGTGTTGGCTTCATTGCGCTCGCACTGAAAGGGATTGAAGCCGGTCGGAGACCCATTCTCCAGCGCCAGGTAGTTGCCACCGCACGCGCGCACGAAGATCTCCGCGCCGCGGTCCTTGTCGAAGAAGAAGATGGTCGGAATCGGGTCGAACTTCTGCACCTGACTCAACAGGAAGTTGATCAGCGCCGTCTTACCGGTACCCGACTTACCGATCACCATCGTATTACCGATGGCCTTCTCACCCAATGAGTTCTCGGACGGATGCGTCGCATGGAAGTTGAAGTAGTACGGCTGCCCATTGGTTGTCTGCAGAGTGGTGACGCAGTCACCCCATGGATTGTTGTGCTGCTTGCCCTGGGCAAAATTGTGCAGCGGCGACAACCCGAGGAAGTTGAGCGAACTCAGGTTGGCAATGCGCGTACGGAAGCGCCAGTTACCTGGCAGCTGCGAATAAAACGACGATGCGATCGCAAGATCTTCCTTGGCCGAGACGAAGCCGGCATTGGACAATTCGGCTCGGGTGGTTGCGATCTGCCTCGCCAGCTTCTCCTGGCTGTCGGCGTAGACTGCCAAGGTGAAATGGTATTCGCCGAGCACGAAGTTTCCTGAGGCAACATCGTCCATCGCGACATCGAGATCGCGGATCTGGGTCGACGATTTGTCCCCTGAAGAAATCATCATCCCCTTGGTGCGTTCCAACACCTTCAGCGCATCGTGTCGTCCGACCGGGCTGAACGAGTGCGTCATGACGTATTCGAAGTCCAGGTACTTCAGGCCATTGAGAATGCCCGGATAGGTTCCATCCGCATATTCCTTGATATTCAAGATAGCGCCAAAGTGATTGATTCCGTCTGGAGTACGAATGACGAAATCGCCGGTCTTGTTGGCAAACATGTGCTTACTGACGGGCAAATACGCGGGCACCGGAGCTGGCAAGACCGGCACCGGCTCATCGATTCGGTTCAACAAGTAGCCCAGAAACTCCAATGTCTCGGAGAAAACCACACCATTTTTGGCCTCGTACATACCGAGACGGTATGGCGCATAATCCTTGAGCACGGCTTCGACGTTAGTCGCCAGTTCGACAACCTTTGCGACAGCCTGTTCTTCCTCAGCGCGAATCTTGTCCGGGTTCGCGGACTTTTCAACCAAGCGGCGCCCTGTGACTACCGGCCTGTAAATCATGCTGAAATACAGCTCGTTCTGCATGATCTTTTGCGAAGAAAGCGCTGTGTAATACTCGTCGGATAGATTCTGATTGAACGCCTGCTTGAAACGTCCGCCTGCACCGATTCTGCGCCGACGCCGCACATCGTGGACCCAAAATGCCACGTTGGCAAAATCCGGCGCGCGCAGGGTCTGCAAAAGACGGTTAAACGTGTTGTGCCGTTGTTCGAGCTCGAACTCGTCTCGCCCCACGAACGGCAGCCCGCCCAGATGCCAGATCAACAGGTAGTCGCCAGCGGTCGTCTTAACGACGGACGGCGCAACATGCGTCGAGATGGAAACAAACTCGCTGATCGGACTGTCTGGACTGAACATGGTCTTACCAAATTTAGAGAGGAAGCATCACACCAAGCGACTATCGCAAACACCAACCCCACGCGGGTTGTGTGCGTGGGGTTGGTAGACGGCTACGTGCTCATCGCGATTTTCCCGGGGGATTCTTGCGATATTCATTTGGGCTGAAGACCCACATTCCTGAATAACGCTGAAGGTTTCGCGCACGCATTCGGAACAGCCAGCGCAATCCCAGCAACCTGAAAATCATTTCGTCACGCTTGGCCATCTGCTGCATGCCAAAGATGATGACTGGAATGGTCAACAGGTACCAAAGATCGATGTACATCCCCAACAGCAAGCCACCGCCCGCACCAATGAAGAAGGGGATGTAAGGCACCCCCAAAAACATGGCGGGGCGGGTGCATCCGCGGAAGAGTACGTCTTTATGCATAGTATTGAGCGATCTGCATCAGCGAACCGGTGATCGTCGAGCAATCACCCGAACTTCCTTCTTTATTCTGAAGGATCATATTGGCGATCTGGCCAGCGGCACCAATGAGTACGCCACCGATGAGAATGGGCGAAACTTCTGAGATGCGCTTGTGTGCGAAAGCGATCTGATAGCCAGCCACGATGACTGCGATGGTGACCACTGCGATCGAGCCCATGTTCAACAGCTTGGTCACATTGTTCAAAAACCCACACACACGGGTGTCGGTGTCTGCCAGACCGTTGCCGTCTGCGGATGCACCGCCGGCCACCATCAGCAACGAAATGAATAGCAATGCCTTTACTGCCTGGGTGCCGACCATTTTGGCATCGGCGATCGTCTTGTTATCGATTTCAAACTTCATGTCTAACTCCTTGGGAACAGGGGGGGTCCAGCAGCCATATCCTTGGCAATTTCCATCCTAAAAAACGAATGCACTATCCACTTGCGGAACGGTTTGCGGTGCTCGCTGCGTAGAAACGGGTGCAGATTGCTCGATCAGCGTCGAAGCCTGCGGACCGGAGGCTGGTACCGCCACCCCCCGCCCCTGCCCCGTTGCCTTCACTACATACAGCTCGTTTTCTGCCGGAGCAGCTGCAGGAGCCACAGGCGCCGCCCGGCTCGGCAAGGAATACGCTGTCGTAGGCGGGGATAGCATAGGCCCTGGCGGTGAAGCCGCCGTGTGGCTCGCGCCAGCAAAATCCTGAATACGACGAGACACGATCGCGTCCGCCAGTTCGGCTGCAGCTTGTCGCAGAGGATTCGCCGGCTTCAATTGCACCTGGCGGGTTGGCACGACTGCGATGGGCTCGGCACCGGAAGACGCTACCGACTGCCGAATGGAGGCGTAGATCTTCTGCACGTAGCCATGTTTGAAGCCGGTTTCAAAATTTCCGGAGTAGTAGCAGCTAAACGACTTCCCCCAATTGGCGCCAGAACGCGAGTGGCATTCGGCCAGAATCTTTGAGGCGGCGACCAAGTTGGGGCATTTGTCGAATGCCATCTCATAAGTCGCCAAGCCGTATTTCTGCAGGTTGTAGCGATTGACCTGGCCTAAACCGAGCGAAAAGTTGTACCCCTTCTGCTCCAGCATCTTCGCCGTGGCGACCGCTTCAGCCAGACCGCGCGGCTCCCGCACCAGGCGTCCGCCAACGACACCAATGGCATAGGGATTACGCGACGACTCGACACGGACAACGTGTTGCATTACCTCGCCGGGGACGGCCAGTCCAGTGCACCCCATCAGTTCCATGCCAGGCAACATGTCAGTACTCCTTCAAAAACCAGATCAAAATCAGCGACGACGTCGATGCCCTAGCCACCGCGCAGCGTGCGAAGAGGATCGAAATCGATACCCGTGATGAAGCGCCGTCCAGCGTGCGCCTTGATGTGAACCACGATGTCGATGGTCATTCTCAACAGACGTTTGATCACCTCGAACTCCAGACCGGAGCCCTCATTGGAGGCCTTCACCATCAACGCAAGCTGGTCCCAGGTCTGCTCAACACTTCCGGCATGGCAACTGGTGATGGAGCCGGGATGGCCCGACGCGCAGTTACGAATGAAGTAGAACGATTCATCGCCGCGCAGCTCAGCAAGGATGATACGGTCCGGCTTCATACGCAGGCAGGCCTCCATGCAGCTCTTAGCGGTCACGTTGCTGGTGCTTTGACCGCCCTTGGAATAAAGCAGGTGCACGGCGTTCGGCTGGCTAATGAATAGCTCCCGGGCGTCCTCAATCGTCACCAAGCGCTCTTCGCTTGGAATGTGATTGACCAGGGCCTTCATGAAGGTGGTCTTGCCGCTACCTGTCGCCCCAGCAACAACGACGTTTTTCTTGTAAAGCACGCACTTCTTGAAGAACTCTGCGTAGTCGCGCTTGCGGCGCAGCTCAAGCAGTTCCTGGTCGTGATCGCTGACATCCGCCGATTGCTCAAGCACTTCGTCGAAGAAACCGTCGTGCTTGTACTGCTCCAGCGACTTTGTGTGCTTCGAAGGAAGTCGGATCGTAATGGACACCTTGCCCGCATCGCAGGCGGGCGGCATCACGAACTGCGCACGCTGTCCGGTCGGAAACGTCAGCGACACGACAGGATCGGCATCGGTAATGCGTTGCCCGGTGTTGCTCTCATTGACGACCGCCGTACAAAACTGCCGCGCACGGTCGTAGGTGAGGGATGGCACGTCGACTCGCTGCCATCCATGGATCGTTTCCAGGTACAGCTCACCAGGACGATTGATGCAAATTTCGGTCACGTCAGGCGAATTCAGATAGTCCAGAATTCCCAGCACGGAGTACTGGTAATCCAGAAAGTCATTGGAAATACGCGCTGTCGGGGAGTCATCGATCGTCATGGCAACCATTTCATTCACTTCGGCAGGACAGCCGAGAAATCGACGTCCTTGGCAACGTAGACGTTCAAGACCGTTCCTTGGTTGATCGTCAGTGTGGCAGGACGACGTCCTGATTTTTCAACCGCCTGCTCCGCAAGCTGCTGCATGCTACGTGCGGTATTACTCTCAAACGGTTGCTGGGTAATGATGCCGGAGCCCACGCCAATCGTTGTGGTCTCGGGGCCATATTCCGCTGCTGCATACTTGAATGCGTCGCTCAGCAGACTGATGAACAGTGCTGAAGCAATTTTGTTACCCCAATGTGCGTTGTAGTTACCCGGATGACCGGAGCTCCCGAGCGTATCGATGCCTGGACCCATGAGCGTGACATCCAAACCGGTAGGCGTAGTAACGCGGTCCCAGACAACTTGGAGACGATGAGAGGTCGGCTCACCGGCGCTGTACTGACCCAGCATCTTGGACCCCTTCGGAAGAAGCAGGTTGTGCCCATTGATGGAGTAGACCGGCTCGGTGACGATGCACGATGTGTAGCCGCCGAAATCGGAGATGATGCGGGTCTCCAAGATGCAGCGAATATAGGTACCACGCACCAACAGACCGTCCGGGTTGCTGATCGGCTTGGCCAGCGTGACCGGACCATCTTCCTGAGCAGGCGCAGGCTGTGCCCCAAGTTGACCGGGGACCCCACCGCTATTTGCAGCAGACTCAGCAAGGATGCGACGCTCCAACAGCGTCGGCCCACGCTGACGTTCTGGTGCGGAGCTGACCTCTTCACCATTGTCGGTCGGCATTGGTGGCAGTGGCGGCAAACTGGGCTGCTGAGCTAGCGGGACTGGCGCTTCCTCAACTGGCGCCGTCATGCTCTGCGGCAACGCAGGTGCGACCACCGTCTCGGTACGTGGCTTCGGAGGCGCGGAATCCTCCCCGCTTTGTGTCGCTAGCCAGAAGATTGCGAGAATCAAAAGAGCCGCAATGGCTGCAAGAAACACCAGGGCCTTGCGATTAAGGCGCTTGATGTCGCTCGATCTTAAGATCGGCTCATTGGCATCCAGGTCCGGTTCTGCACTGGCCTGCTGGCGCGCAAAGTAAGGATTGTTGCGCTCGTTGTGCTCGCCGTTGCGCTGCTCATCCCCGCCATGGTTCTGGGTGCGCTCATCAGGACTGTTTGGAATATTCGAGTTCACTTTTGCTTGTTCCTTCGCAGACCGACGACGTTATCGCCATGACGAACCACCAGGAAAGGGTAGGTTCCGTGCACGATCAGAGTATTACCCTCTACCGTCGTATTAACGAGAAAATCTTCGGAGTGCTCTTTCTCGCGAGCGAAGACCGCAGGAAAATTTCCAGTCGGAAAACGCGTCAGATCCATATTGATATAAGTGAATTTACCATCATCGTAGACACGACTTGGAATCAACCAGGATTTCTTGGTTCGTGTCGCATAATCGTAATCGTAGTAGTAACGGCGATCCTTCAAGATTTTGGCATTCAACAGCGGGCCGTTCTTCGAAGCATCCGCATCCTCGACATTATTGAAGCTCGTGTCCTTCGGGTAGGTAAATACAACCTTATATTGGACACCCGCTTGCTTCGCCTGCTCAAGACGTTGCCAATCTGTTGCCACTACCTTGAGCTCAAGAATATAAGAATGCGTCGCGGTACGAATCATCATGTTCGTATCGACGTCGACGTTTTTAGGCTTGAGATAAAATACATTCTCTCGCCGCGTAAGCTCCCATCCGCCAGTGAAACCGGTGCTGTAATCAAGAATTTTTTCGTTCGGACTCAGCTCCACTTGAGTGGTAATGCCAAGGCCTGTGCGCACCTGATAGATACGGTCCGGTGCATACTCATATTCCTGGACCACCTGAGCAGCTGCTGACAAAGCACACAGCGCAAGTGGCAGCGCTGACAACAACGCAACCCTATATCGGTTAAAAAGTTTCATCGACCACTTGCTCCATTGACATTCTTGGGCATCCCTTGGGGTTGCATTGCAGGCTGCGCTTGCAGCTGACCGGCCGGCTGCATTTGATCAGGAAATGCTGGCTGCGCCTGTTGCTGAGGCGCGCCACCTTGCTGCTGCATGCCTTGTTGCAGCGGAACGCCCCCTTGAGGTGCAATGGTGGCACCTGCTGCATTTGGATCGGTCATCCCAGTCATCGGCTGCTGCATGGCCTGCTGCTGCACTGCTGCCTGAGGTTGAGCACTGATGACCGCACCAGCGGCTGGGGCAACGGGCAGCGCGGAGTAATCATTATCTACGCGGTAATCAGTGACCCGGAAACCCAGGGGATTTTCAACCCTCAGGCTATCGCTCATCTCAAGATTATCCTGGTAGACGAACCCCATCGTGGCAATTTTGTTATCCAGTAGCGTCGAAACCGTGGAGTTCTTGTCATAAACGGTTCGCTGAAAGCGCACGGTTGCCCCGGTATATGCCTTCCCATTGCCACCAATCAAGGTGATACTCAAAATATTGACGCGAATTGCACGGAGCTTGCCGTACGTATTCAGCGGCCTCGACGGATTGTTGGCAGAATGCAGCGCGCGATATTCACTCACGACGTTTGTTGCCCCCATTGCCGAGACTGTGTTCCAGTCACGCTGGCCAATAATGGAAAGATCAAACGACTCACGCGCAATAATGAAACGCGCGATATTGCTACGCGCCAGCGCCTCGCTGGTACTGATTGTTCGACCACCAAAGTTGGGCTCAAGCTTGGCGATGGTGCTAGTACCCGAATACGCATCTGCCATGACGAGATATGGCACTTTCTCCTTCAACGGCAGCATGTAGTAGTAGCCGCCCGCTGTCATGACGGTGACCAGCATCGACAGCGTCGCCACGATCCAGGCACGCTTTTCGCTGCGGCGCGCGAGGTCGGCAATGCTGACCTCATAATTCACCGCTTTTTGAACGGCCGCACCTACTTGGGCGGAACCGTCCTTTTCACTGACCTTCTTACGCAACATGTCTAGATCCGTCACCGTGAGGCCTTGTCAGGCCTGAAACCATTGCCGCAACGCGTCGCGGGTACTTGAGAAGGTAGGAACACCGCCGGCCCCATGCCTGAAAGGCATCGAGCAGGAGGCAGCCCTTAGAGCTTGGCGCCAGACGACACCGGCACTGGTTGGACCAGCAACTTGTTTGCAGAAACCGACACCGAAACTCCTTGGGCTGCGTACACGGCACTCAGCTCGGTTGCAGCCTGTTGGACGCTGGTCGTGCTGATTGCGGAAACCGGCCCGATCAAGGTGTAGTCCGATGGCAAGTTGTAGGACAGCTGCATATTGGAATCCGCAGCCCAGCGCTCCAGCATGGTCTTCAGCGTACCGTCCATGGGCGTGGCCTGATACGTGTACGAGGTGTAGAGCGGAATTTCGGTGGGCGCCTCGTCAAAGTGGTTGACGTGCTTCCAACGACCACCAAAGTCAGGAGCAGGCTTGGTCGCGCACGCGCCTACCAATGCTGCAGCCACTAGCACCAACGACAGCTTGGACACATACATCGGATTCACTCTGACTTCTCCAACTCATGAAATTTCGGGCTTAAGACGGACAGCACTAAGCCTCCGCGCACCAGTGGGTACCGGAGGAAACGTGTTATTGATGCGTTTCTCGCAGCTCTACCACCCGCTGGGTCGCCCCAGTTGCGAGTGCGTGCTGCCGAGAAAAATGAATACGCTGATAAACCATCCATAGCCTTACTCCAGTACGGCCCATCCGGCGCCGCTCCCCCACGACCATCTATCTAAACCGCAGATTCTTGCTAACTTTGCCCTTAACAAACAGATCCGTCAAGAATTGCGCACCAGGCACGGCACTGCAAATGCGACATCAATCACACTTTGATCGTAAGCGTTTTCACTTCAGTTTTTGGCAGCAGGCGCGCAGTGAAGTAGCGATCCTCGTAGTAGCGAATTTTGTCGCACTTCACCGGATGCGGGATCCCTTCGTACAGGAACACTTCCTTCTCGTTGCCCATGGCCTTGAGCTCCTGGGGCAACATCAGAGCCCGCCGCTCTTCTGACACGCTATGGGTGGTCTCCCGCCCTCGGGTGACGTTCTTCTTCTTGATGGTGGTGTAACCCAGCATCTCGGAGTAGTCGTTGGCGTCCTGCTGTTCGCGCGGCGCGTAGAGGATCTGCAGGGCGTGGTTGGTGATGATGGTGCGTGACAGATCTTTGCCGTAGGTTGCGTCCAACTGCGCCATGCTCTGGATGATGGGCAGCAGGCGGATGTTGTAGCCGGCCATGTAGGCTACCGCGGTCGCGATGATGTCCACCTTGCCGATCGAGGTGAATTCGTCCATCAGCAACAGGCACTGATATTTGAGCTCAGGGTTGGACTTGGGCAGTTCGCGGGTATTGAGGTTGATGATCTGGCTGAAGAGCAGATTGATGATCAGGCGGCTTTCGGCCAGCTTGTTGGGCTGGATGCCGATGTAGATGGTCATCTTCTTCTTGCGAAGGTCCGTGAGCAGGAAGTCGTCCGCACTGGTGGCGGCGTCCAGCACCGGATTGATCCATGCATTGAGCGGCTCCTTCAAGGTGCCCATGATCGAGGCGAAGGTCTCATCCGCCTGGGAGAGCATGTTGGCAAAGGCCGACTTGGCGTTGCTGCTGAGGAACCGCCGCTCGGACAGCGACTTCAGATATTTCTTGAGATCGGTACCGTCGCCCGAGGACAAGCGATAGATCCCGCCTAGCGTGGGCGCCCCTGCCCCACCCGGGAAACCGAGCGACAGCTCCTCGTCCCAGTTCTCGAACAGGTACAGCGCGAATGCCATGAACGCGTTGCGCGCTTGGCTGACCCAGAACTTCTGGTCGTCGGAGCCGTCCGGGTACAGCATCGCCGCGATGCTCATCAGATCCGAAACGCGGAATGCGGGGTCGTTCGACACATAGGTCAACGGATTCCAGCGATGCGTGCGACGGTCTTCGGCGAACGGGTTGAACAGGAAGACTTCGTGGCCCTGACTGGCGCGCCACCCGCTGGTCAGGTCGAAGTTCTCCTGCTTGATGTCCAGGACGACGATCGATTCTTGATACTCCAAGAGGTTAGGAATGACGACACCGACACCCTTGCCCGAGCGCGTCGGCGCAGCAAGAATCACGAATTGCTGGCCGCTCAGTCGCACCAGCTTGCCATTGAACTTGCCGACGACAATGCCGTTTCCGCTGGGCTTGAACAGCCCATGCTTGGAGAGGTCGGCGGCGCCAGCGAAGCGCGCGTCACCGTGCAGGGCGCGCGCCTTGGGCTTGACGATGAGCACAACGACAATCGCCCAGACCAGCACCGGCAGGCTGAATCCAAGCGCGCCCGCAATCTTGATCTTGGTCGCGTAAGGCGCCACTTGGGGCAACCCAAGCGCGCTGAAATAGCGGTAGTAGGTGTCCCACCCGTACAGACCGGTGTCGAGCCGCAGCAACAGCAGGGTGAGATAGCCAGACAGGCAGTATCCGACTAGCACCGCCACCAGCGTGGCAATTGCGATGATTTTGGGTTTGGACATGCGCCCTTCTCCTTAGGCTTGCATCACGATGGCGGGCTAGCGACGCACGACCGGCTTATGGTCGACAAGCTCGGACTTGCGCCCGCCGCTCTCGCTCTCCACCAGCGAATCGATCCAGACGGTGGCCTGGTCCAGGGACAAATCCGGCGTGATCCGCGTACCCGCATCGGTCACGACGGCGTATGCCACGACGGCGTCGGGTGCGTACACCTCGTCACGCGTAATCGCCACAACACGATATCCGCCCCTGGTCAGCACGGTGTGCTGGTATTCGTCCATCGCCAGCCTTCCTTTCCGTCAGCGCGGTGGCGATGCTAAAGCAAGACGTGTGATGGTGAAAGCGGTATCGGCTAACTGGGCGGCGGTGGGCCGCGCTGACCCGCAAAACAGCCGCACTGAACACTTATTTCCCACACCCGAGGCACTTTCGGTGCGCTTGGGAGGAAGAGAGCGGCATTGGGAGTTCGTCCATCTGGGGGCGATACGCCCATGGCATCGCGCATCGTCCGAAACGTGCAGATCAGACAGAGGGCGCGGCACCTTTCGGCATCGCCGCGTACCTGGCTGGGGACGTTTTGACCAAAGACAGCCAACATCCATATGCGAGCGACATGCTTCAACATTGCCAATCGATACGCAACGCGCAGGCAGGCGGGCAGAGATGAAAGCACAGGAAGGCCGTGATTCCAGTATCGCAGACCCGAAACTGACACATGCCAAAGCTGCAAGAGCTTTTGCGTTGGGTCACTTTGGGGGTCAATGGCAGACGTCGCTGCCGATCTTGAAACCACTCAAGCCTCTGTACCGTCTGGACTTAGAGTGGTGGGCGGTACAGGGTTCGAACCTGTGACCCCTACCATGTCAACGGGATTCTAGGGGTAGTCGCAGCAAGGGGATAGCCTGCAAGGCATTGATTAAACGTCTCAGTGGATGCGAGTGCGTCCATATACGTTTGCTTTTTTGCAGGAGCGTTGCAGGAAGCCATGCCGAAGATCACCCGCGAGCCGCTGACGCGGCGTTCCGTCGATGGCGCGAAGGCAACAGGCAAAGCCTACCGGATGCGCGATGCGACCGTGCCCGGCCTGGTGCTGCGTGTCTCTGCCACTGGTGCGCGCTGCTGGGCCATCGTCTGGGGCCGCGGTCAGGAACGCACCTTCGGCGACTACCCCGCTCTGCCGCTGGAAGCAGCACGCGAACGCGCCAGGAGGCTCGCCGGCGAGATCGCCGCGCATGGCGCGCCGCTGGCGGTGATCGAGGCGGCCAGGCCCAAGCCGGCCACCCTGGGCTCCTTCGTGCGGGACCACTACGGCCCATGGGCCAAGGCCAACCAGAAGGCCGGCCAGGCGACGGTGGATGCGCTCGCCGCCCACTTCACCGAGATCGTCGACAAGCCGCTCGCCGCCATCTGCGCGTTCGACCTGGAGCGGTTCAAGGCGCAGCGCCTGAAGGCCGGCATCAAGCCGTCGACGGTGAACCGAGATCTCTCCAGGATCCGCGGGGCGCTATCGCGCGCGGTCGATTGGGGAATGCTCGAGCAGCATCCGATGCGCACCGTGAAGCAGGCCAAGGGGGCCGACGACAGCCGCGTGCGGTACCTGACTCACGAGGAGGAGCGCCAGCTGCGCGCCGGCCTGCAGCAGCGCGGGCAGGATCGCCGCGCGCCTCACCTGCTGCCGATGGTGCTGGTGGCGCTGAACACCGGCATGCGCCGCGGCGAGCTACTCGGCCTGGACTGGGCAGACGTCAACCTGCCGGGCAAACTCGTCACCGTGACGGTGGCCAACGCCAAGAGCCGCAAGGCCCGCCACATTCCGCTCAACAGCGAGGCGCACGACACCCTCGCGCGCTGGGGCCAGCAGGGGGCCGGCATCGGGCTGGTGTTCCCGTCGCCCAGGACAGGCCGGCGCATGGACAACATCAGCAGCAGCTGGGAGGAGCTGTGCGACACGATCGCCCTGCCCGGCTTCCGCTTCCACGACCTGCGGCACACGTTCGCCAGTCGCCTGGTCATGGCCGGCGTCGACCTCAACACCGTGCGTGAGCTGCTGGGGCACTCCGACATTCGCATGACGCTGCGCTATGCCCACCTGGCGCCGGACAAGCTGGCCGAGGCCGTGGCCAGGCTCTGACCGCATCCAACCGCCAGCGGCGGACGGACCGATAGGGGAAATCCGCTATCGGCGATACCGGGAATCCCCGGTATCCCGGCTTTTACTGCACCGCAGGGAATCTCCACCAACGGTGGAATTTCCACCGTTGGCGGGGATCTCCTCAATTTGAGGACATTCGGCGTGCAGGGCTTTTCCTCACCGTGAGGAGAAGGGTGCAACCCCCAATGGGGGACGGACGCCAAAGCAGGGAATCCTGCATCCACCAATGGTGGATGCTGAAAGAATCAGGCGCTTGAGGCGGATCAACTGCCGGAATCCCGGCAGTTGCCGCTTTCCCACCACCGGTGGAGAAGCTCGCCCAGGGTTCGAATCCCAGCCTATCCGCCACACCCGGAGCACCGCCATTGGCGGATTCCGAAGAAATCAACAGCTTGCAGCTTTCCCGCCATTGGTGGAGAAGGTCTAGATCAGTTCGAACAAGCCAAGCTCCAACTCGCGCGCGCGGCGCTTGATCCACTTTCCATCCGGATCAGCCCCGCGGGCTTTCTCGATGGCGATTTCACCGAGCAACGTGAAAAGCCTTTGGCGATCCAGCTGATAGTGCTGCAAAGCCTCGTCGCCGCGCTCCACCTGCGCGCGCAAGACCGTTGCCTCCTCAGATCGAGGTTTGATCTTGGCCAGCCGCGCCTTGTTCTCTGCCTGATACCGCTCGAGCATTTCTGCCATCTCAACGGCAGCCCGATAAGCGTCGTGGACAACGCGCTGGGGATCAACCTGCATCGGCACGCCGGCTTGGCCCGCCAACGATTGCTCCAACCGGTAAACGATCTCGGCGGTGAGCGATCGCCCGGCCTTCTCGGCCGCCTCGTCCAAGCCCGTCTTGAGGCTAGCGGGAAGCCTGATGTTTACCTGTGGGTCGTTTCTAGCCATCCGGAAACAATGACACAGCACGGTGCTTGCACGCCATAAAGCACGGTGCTACATTTGGATTGAAGCACGGTGCTTCATATCCAAACGCAGGGAAACACATGACCAACCCCAACGAACGCCTTAGCTACAACGTCGACGAGGCCTTGGCAGCTACAGGTCTCAACCGCAGCGCGTTCTACCGCGCACTGCAGTCAGGCCAGATCCAATCGTTCAAGTTCGGCAAGCGACGCATGGTGTCGGCGCGCGCGCTGCAGCAATTCATCGAGGCGCAGGAGAGCGAAGCATCCCCACGGAGTCTTGCTTGACCCCCGCAAATAGAAACGGCCCGAGCGCGCCAACGCCCGAGCCGTAGAAGACAAGCCCGAACCCTACCAAGGAACGACCAAGCCATGAGCACAACTCTACATCATCCGCGCGCTGCTGCAACCGGCAGCCACCCCGCCCTGCTGTCAGGCAACACCTACGCCACCAGGCCGACCAAGCTGGACCCCATCGCATGCGACTGCTGCCACCGCTCGATCGGCTGGCAGGAAGCGCGCCGGTCAATGTGCACATTCCCCTTCGGGACGCTGCATTACGTCCTGTGCCCCCAGTGCAACCGCGTGGAGGACTTTGAAGACCGCCCGGTCAAGCTCGGCTGGATGCTCACGCGCGCTGGTCGCTTCGGTCAGCAGTTCCGCGAGGCCGTGCAGGCGCAGCTGGGGTGGCAGGCATGAGCGCTCAAAAGCAGCCATCCTTTCGCGACTGCCCTGGCCGGCAATCACAGGTGGAGTTCGCCCTGCGCTTCACCCAGTGGATGCAGTCGCGCCGGCGGCAGGCGACCGTCAGCGACATGATGGAACGCTGGGGCATGAGTCGCGCCACTGCCTACCGTTACAAGGCCGTCTATGACTCGGTGACCGGCGGTGATGCATGAGCGTCACCGTGCTGCCCTTTCCGTCTAAGCGCGTTGTGCGTCAGCTCCCGCCGCGCCCTCCCAGTCGCATGGATTTGCTGGTGGAGGCGCTAGAGCGATTGGCCGCCGATCCGGATAGCCCCTTCGCACGTCGCATCCAGCAGCTGCGCAACGGAGACACCAAACGATGAGTTTTCAGGCGTTGACATGGGCCGTGCAGCAACAGCTGCCGGTGCAACAAAAAATGGTTCTGCTGATGCTCGCCAACAGGACCAACCCTGATCACGGACGGTGTGACCCTACGCATCAGAAGCTGGCAAGCGACTGCGGCATGAGCCCTGAGAGTGTGAAACGTTCGATTCGAGCGTTAGCCGAGCGGGGTCTGCTCACCATCAGAAGAAGGTGGGATGGTGATGTCAGCCTGCCGAATCAGTACGACCTGCACATTGGGGGGTGGAGTCAGACAGACCCCACCGGGTGCAGGCAGACCCCACGGTGGGAGCGCACAGACCCCACCGTGGGGTCTGACAGACCTACAAAACAGAAATCTAAACATAAAGATAAACAGGCGCCCACACACCGCCTCAGCCAACCATCTACTGGAGACGGTCCAGACAGAGGCGGTAGGGATGCCGATGCAGTTGTGCATGCAGCGCAGCGGCTGCAGTCCGCAGGCATACCGGCAGCCAAGGCAAACCCCGAGCTAGCCCGATCGATCGCTGCAGTCGTGGAAGATCACACGCAGCGTCTCATGGGGCTGGCAGCAGCCCACCCTGGCAAGCCGATGAACTACCTGCTTACCGTCCAGGCGGCGAGCACTTCAACCGGAGCAATCAGGAATGGAAACAATCGCGCGGAGAGCGCATCCGAGCGCACACGCAGGCTCTGTGACGAGGCGATCCAGCGAGAGCGGGAAACGCGCCTCGGCAATGTCATCGAGGGCAATTTCCGAGCTGTGGGTAACGATGACTGAGATCTACGGACCTCATTGGGTACAGCGCTGGGGCGCACGGCCAGCAGGCAGCCGATCAGTGGCGTGGACGCGACAGGTTGCTGACCTCACGCAGACGGAGATCGAGGCTGGGCTCACAAAGTGCATGCTGGGTGCTGACCCAATGCCACCCACGCCAGCGGAGTTCCGAGCACGCTGTGTGGGTCATGGACGGCCACCAGCCGCCCACTGGCTTATGCGGAGCCTGCCTGCTGCGCTCGGCCAGCAGCGCGCCGGCAAGGTCGCCGCGTGCGGACCTGATCGATGACAGCCGAGCGGCCCCGGGGGGGCGTGCGAAAAATTCAAATCGCCCCCACCGGACACCGGCCGCTCAGCGAAATTTTCGCACCGTCAAAATTAGCTTTTGAAAATATCGGGAGGCACTTTGGACCCTGACAGGCCCACCATGCATGGGGTTCCGCTTGATCGGGCCGCCGCGGAGCTGGGCGTTCCTACTGGAACGCTACGGCGCTGGGTGCGGCAAGGCTGTCCGGTGGTCCACCGGGGGCACCGCGGGCGCGGCCATGCGGCGCTGGTCGATCCCGCAGAGGTGCTGCAATGGCGGCAGGCCGGCGCGCGCCAGCAGGTCTACCTTGAGCTCGCGAGCGCGGTACCCACCGTGATCGCGCACGCGGCATGCGATTCGATGCGCCTCGCCAACGGGATCGACAAGAAACGGCTCGCAGGGGTGCAGGCGGCGACCTGGTACGTGGCGACCAACGCTGTGCTGGATCACCTGCGCGAGCGCTGCCCCGCAGTGCCGGAACTGGCCGTAGTGCCGGACGAAATCGAGCAGCTCCGTAAAATCGCACGATAGCGATTGATTTTAGGCGGTCTCGGTACGGTGTCCCCATCAACCCACCGGAGACGCCCCAGATGGACCCCATGCAGCACGCTGCACTTTCCCGCGCCCGCACTGCTCTCGACGTGGCGGTAGCCAACGAATGCAGCTCTGCCAAGGCGAAGGCTTTCGTTGAAATTGCGCTGGGCATGATGCTCAACGGCAAGAACTTCCGCGCCGCCATCGCCTCTCACCCATCTGCGCTGGTCCAGAAGGCTGTAGCGGAATCCACCTTCGGCGAGGTGTGGCAGACCCCAAATGCTGCGGCGCTAGCGGCCAGCTACATCGGCAGCATCGCCGAGGGCTCGCTGCTCGACCAGATCATCGCCTATGGCTCCTTGCTACCGCTCAACGTCCCCGGTGTGCTGGTCGGCAGCGGTTACAGCGCCAACGTCACCAAGGAAGGCGACCCGAAGGTCGTCAAGAACTTGGAGCTCAGCACGACCGACGTGGAGCTGCACAAGGCCGCTGCGATCGTGGTGATGACGCAGGAGCTTGTTCGCGCAATCGGCGGGCAGGCCATTTTCGAGAGCGAGCTCCGCAAGAGCGTCACGCGCGCTGTCAATTCATCGGTCCTCGCCCAGTTGCTGGACAGCGCGCCGAAGTATGTCGCGCCGAGCGCCGACGCTCTGGCCAACCTCCGTGCCGGCATGTTTGCTGCTGGACCATCCGAAGGGTACGTAGTTGCCGCGCCGGCGGTCGACGTCATGGACCTGGCCACGCGTCTGGAAAATCGGGGCGGCATGGGCCTGCGCGGCGGCACCTTCATCCCAGGAGTTCAAGTTGTCGCCCTGGACGAAATCTCGGACATGTACGTCATCCCCGCTTCGCGCATTGCCGTCCGCGATCAGGGGCTCGAGGTGCGCAGCGCAGGGCATGCAACGGTCAACATGGTCGATACGCCCACCGGCCCCTCGCAATTGGTGTCGCTGTTCCAGACCAACAGCATTGGCCTGCTCGCAGAGCGAAATTTCCACCTGGCGGCCGCTTCGCCCATGGTGGTTGTTGGTGAGGATCCGAACCCATGAGCGTCGGGACCGCCTACCAGGAGGCGCTGAAAGCGTTGGCTGAGCAGGTTGCCCGCGCATACCGCGAGGACTGCTGCAGCTTCCACGTGTCCGCAGGACTGATTCAAGGCAATACCATGATCGCGGTCACTGCCACGTTTGATGCAACCGGCACCGAGTGCTGGGTGCCACTGGCTTTGGGCGGCGATCCCTGGACGGATGAGAGGCGCGTGCGCATCGAACACGATGCGCAGGCAGTGATCTCGCAGCGGCTCAGCATCGAAGAGGGCGTTGCTTACATCGTTCGGCAGTACATGCTTGGGGTGCTCGATGGGTATCGCTGATCGACTGATGTCGCTGGTTACTCGCCGCGCGCCGGCAGCTGCAACAGCGGTCGAGTCTCCTGGCGGTGGTGGTTGGCGGAACATCCTCGAACCGTTCACCGGCGCTTGGCAGCGCAACCAATCGATCGCCACACCCAGAGAGCTGGAGACGTACAGCACGGTGTATGCATGCATGTCGCGCATTTCCAGCGATATCGGCAAGCTGCCTTTCACGCTCAAGCGGCGCGATGCAAACGGCCTTTGGGGCGCTGACCGGCACCAGACCATCACCCCGCTGCTCCGGCGGCAGAATGTCTACCAGACGCCCGCGCAATTCCGCGAGGCCTGGATCCTGTCTAAGCTCAGCCACGGCAATACCTACGTGCTGAAAGGCCGGAACAGCAGCGGTGCTGTTACGCATCTGTGGGTGCTGGACCCGAGTCGCGTGGAATCATTGATCGCCCCATCGGGCGACGTTTACTATCGGCTACGCTATGGCCGCCCGGAGAACCTACTGCCGATGCAGTACTCGGGCGATGAGCTGATCGTCCCGGCCACCGAGATCATCCACGATCGAGAGATGGCGCTTTTCCATCAGCTGATTGGTGTGGGCCCGTTGGATGCTGCCACCCTGGCTGCGAACAAGAACATCCGCATCCAGCAAGACGCCACCAAATTTTTCACGAACGGAGCGAACCCGGGCGGCATCCTGACGGCACCCGCGGGCATGACGGAAACCGACGCACAGGCGGTCAAGGAATACTGGAACACCAACTTCCAAGGAGCGAATGCCGGGAAGGTCGCGGTAATCGGCGCGGACATGAAGTTCACGTCCTTCGCGTTCAAGGCGATCGACTCGCAGATGGTGGAGCAGCTGCGCTACTCCGATGAGCAGATTGCGCATGCTTTCGGCATTCCCCCGTTCAAGGTGGGCATCGGCAGTATCCCCGCCGGCATGAAGGTCGACGACCTCAACCAGATGTATTACGCCGACGCTCTGCAGGCGCGTATCGAGGCGATGGAGGACTGTCTGGACCAGGCGTTGGGCCTGGGTGATGAGATCGGCGTGGAGCTCAACCTGGAGCCGCTACTGCGCATGGATCTCGGCAAGCAGGCGGAAGTGCATGCAGCGCTCACCGGCGCTGGCATCGAAGCGCCCAACGAAGCACGCCGCCGCTTCGGACTCTCTCCGCTCACTGGCGGCGACAGCGTCTACCTGCAGCAGCAGAACTACAGCTTGGAGGCCCTCGCACGCCGCGACAGCTCCCCGGATCCGTTCGCCACTGGCGCCACCGGTGAGCGCGGCCTGAGCCCCGCTCGTCTGCTGACCAGAGATTTGCCGGGCGGCCGCGCCAAGCAGCGAGCCAAATTCAACCACGACGACGGCAGCTGGGATGTTGAGATTGCTCCCAATCGCTGGCTGCATCGCGTGAGCTCTCACCAAATCGAGAACATGAGGAGCGTTGGCTGATGGAAACGAAAGGTAGCGGACGTTCCAGGCACGAATTGCCCGCCGCGCTGAGGAGCCAGGCAAGCGACGTCCATACCGCGTGCCGCAATTTGGCCCAGAAAGTGGCGATGCACTTGATGCGCAACGATGAGGCTGCTGCAACATCCCTCGCACTGGCGATCGAGCGCGGTGAACGCCTGATGGTCGCGATCGACTTGGACACGGCAGATAGCGCGCTGAGGGTGCTGTCGGTCGCTGCTGACCAGCAAGTCACTCAGCACGCCGCACTCGGCCTGCTTGCACTCTCCGAAACGAGGAATTGACCTTGGCCACTGCTATCCCAAAGGTCCGCACTGTTCGCCTCTACGGCGTGTTGCGGGCGAAGTTCGGCAAGGAGTTCCAGCTGGCAGTGGCATCGCCGGCCGAGGCCATCCGCGCGCTGTCGGTGCAGCTGCCAGGGTTTCAGGCATTCCTGATGGGCGCGAAGGATCGCGGCCTCACCTTCGCGGTCTTCAACGGCCGCCGCAACCTCACGCAAGATCAGTTACATGATCCGCCGGGCGATGACGACATCCGGTTTGCACCTGTACTGCAAGGTTCCAAGCGAGGCGGCACGCTCCAGACAATCATGGGCGCTGCTCTCATCGTAGTGGGCGCAGCGGTGAACATCATCTCAGGCGGGTCACTGGCAATAATCGGCACGCCGCTGATCAACGCCGGTGTAGCCATGGTCATCGGTGGTGTAGTGCAGATGCTCTCGCCAACGCCAAAAGGTCTCGGCACGCAGGACAGCCCGGACAACCGACCGAGCTATGCCTTCAACGGGCCCATGAACACCCAGGCGCAGGGCAACCCGGTACCGGTTGCCTACGGCGACACCTGGACTGGCTCGGCTGTCATCAGTGGCGGCATCTTCGCTGAGGATCAGGTGTAAATCAGGAGAGATACATGAAAGCGGAAATGAAACTTCAAGGCATTGACGGCGTGCTGGGCGTATTGCAGTCGCTACCGGCTGAGGTCGTGAGTAAGCGCGGCGGACCGGTGAAGCTAGCGCTTGCAAAGGGCGCACGTGCACTGAGAGACAAAGCGCGGCAGAACTTGCAGCGATCAATCGATATCCGTGGATCAGACAGCACCGGCACCACGGTCAAGGCAGTGGTTGCCAGCCGCGGCAAGGCGCCGACCGGCATGAAGGGTGAGCGCCAATTGGTCCGAGTCAAGCAAAAGACCTTCGCCAACGCACACGGCGAGCGCACCAGTACCCGCATGACTGCAAACCTGCTGGAGTACGGATCGGCACACCAGCCGGCGACGCCCTGGCTTAGACCCTCAGTCGCGACTGAGGCACCTAAGGTGATTGATGTCATCACCGCTGACCTCAACGCAAGGATCCAGGAAGCGGTGAAGAAGTTGGCAAAGTCCGGCTGATCGGCAGCGAGCGCCGGGGGTGGCCGTCTGCAGTACTCTGACATACGCTAAGAGCCAGCCAAGAACAATGTGAATTTGATGTCTCCTTCAGACGCAGCAGCATGGTGGGGCGCAAGCATTGCAACGGTTGTTTTGGCATGGGACGTGTACAAGTGGAAGACAACCGGGCCCCAATTGGTTGTAAAGGCCTCCCTAAATTTACGCGCCAGTGCAGGCAATAGATCGTTTGTAATGCACGTCACGGTCCTCAACCGAGGAGACAGATCAACAACACTCACCGGCCTGGGGTTTTCCAGCTATACCAATTATCGGAACGCACTGCTTAAGCGCAGAGACGCAGCAGTGGTGATACCTGATCCACAGGATGCATTTTCGCTCCCCTACGAGCTGAAGCCCGGAACTGTGTGGACGCGTAGCTTCGAACACATGGAAGCGACCAGACTCTTGACCAGGGCGCCCATCCTTTATGCAGAGATTGATCACTCAGCTACCAATAGGCCTGCAAAGGGAAGAATGCGGAAGTACGAATAGTTGAGGCCGCATATCTGTCTTCCCGCGCGCTGAGGCGTGCGGCACAGCTCTGTCACATCATCTCGGGATAGGCAAAGGCCAGCTGACAGTCTCGTTCCTCTTGCAGGACGGTTGCAGGACAACAAAAAAGCCGACCACTGGCCGGCTTTCTTCGTCTCCACTTTCTGCCCTCTTTTCAGGGGCTTGAGTGGTGGGCGGTACAGGGTTCGAACCTGTGACCCCTACCATGTCAAGGTAGTGCTCTACCGCTGAGCTAACCGCCCGAATCCTGCGTCAGCATTGCGCTGTGCAGGGCGCGCATTCTAGCGCAGGGTTTTACCGACCACAAGTCCTATCGTGTCTGCAGGGCGAGCCATCCGCCCTATCCCAAGCTGGCAGCCTTCAACTTCTGGATCTGGTCGCGAATCTGGGCTGCGGCCTCGAACTCCAGATCCTTGGCGTGCTGGTACATCTTCTGTTCCAGACTCTTGAGCTTGCCAGCGATTTCCGCAGGCTTCATGGCACGGTAATCGGGCGTCTCCTCTGCAACCTGGCGCGATTTCGAACGGCCCTTGCCCGACTTCTTCTCGGCCGCATCGTCGCGCGCGCCTTCCATGATGTCGGCGATCGGCCGCTCGACGGATTTCGGTGTGATGCCATGTTCCAGGTTGTACTCGACCTGCTTCTCGCGGCGACGATCGGTCTCGTCGATTGCCGCCTGCATCGAGCGCGTTATCTTGTCGGCATACAGAATGGCCTTGCCGCGCAGATTGCGTGCGGCACGGCCAATGGTCTGGATCAGCGATCCGGTCGATCGCAGGAAGCCCTCCTTGTCGGCATCCAGGATGGCCACCAGCGAGACTTCCGGCATGTCCAAACCCTCGCGCAGCAGGTTGATGCCCACGAGCACATCGAACTTGCCCAGGCGCAGGTCGCGGATGATCTCCACGCGCTCGACGGTGTCGATATCCGAGTGCAGGTAGCGCACCCGAATCCCGTGCTCGCCCAGATACTCGGTGAGGTTCTCGGCCATGCGCTTGGTCAACGTGGTCACCAACACGCGATCGCCGAGCTTGATGCGCTCGTGGACCTCGGACATGAGGTCGTCGACCTGCGTACCAACCGGACGGATTTCCACCACCGGGTCGATCAGACCGGTTGGGCGCACCACCAGTTCCGTGACTTCGCCGGCAGACTCGCGCACCTCATAAGGCCCCGGCGTTGCCGAGACATAGATGCTGCGTGGCGAACGCGCCTCCCACTCTTCGAAACGCAAGGGGCGGTTGTCCAAGGCAGACGGCAATCGAAAACCGAACTCCACCAGCGTTTCCTTGCGCGAACGGTCGCCCTTGTACATCGCGCCGATCTGCGGAATGGTCACATGCGACTCATCGATGACCAGCAGCGCGTCCGGCGGCAGGTAGTCGAACAGGGTCGGCGGCGGCTCGCCGGGCGCCTTGCCGGTGAGATGACGCGAGTAGTTTTCGATACCGTTGCAAAAACCCACCTCGACCATCATTTCCAGGTCGAATTGCGTGCGCTGCGCCAGACGTTGCGCCTCGACCAGCTTGTTCTGCGCATAGAGCTGCTCCAGGCGTTCTTTCAGCTCTTCCTTGATGGTGTCCACCGCACTCAACGTGCGCTCACGCGTCGTGGCGTAATGGGTCTTCGGGTACACGGTGTAGCGCTGCAACTTGCGCAAGGTTTCGCCAGTGAGTGGATCGAACAACGTCAGCTGCTCGATGTCGCCATCGAACAACTCGATGCGCAAGGCTTCGGTATCCGACTCAGCCGGGAACACATCCAACACCTCGCCGCGCACGCGAAAGGCACCACGCGTCAGTTCGAACTCGTTGCGGGTGTATTGCAGATCGGTGAGATGGCGGATCAACTGGCGCTGATCGATGTGCTCGCCAACCGACAGGATCAGGCGCAGCGATAGGTAGTCTTCCGGCGCGCCGAGGCCGTAGATTGCCGACACCGTCGCCACCACCAGCGAATCGCGCCGAGACAGCAAGGTCTTGGTCGCCGACAAGCGCATCTGCTCGATGTGTTCATTGATCGAACTGTCCTTCTCGATGAAGGTGTCCGACGACGGCACATAGGCCTCCGGCTGGTAGTAGTCGTAGTAGCTGACGAAGTACTCGACCGCGTTATGCGGGAAGAACGACTTGAACTCGCCATAAAGCTGTGCCGCCAACGTCTTGTTCGGCGCCATCACCAGCGTCGGCTTCTGCACCTGCTGGACCACATTGGCAATGGTGTAGGTCTTGCCCGAGCCCGTTACACCCAACAAGGTCTGCTTGGCCAGCCCAGCCTCGAAGTTGGCCACCAACTTGTCGATGGCGGCAGGCTGGTCGCCCGCTGGCGAGTATGGGGATACGAGCTGAAAACGGTCGGTCATGGAGCGGATCTCGGGGGGAGGCTGCACGAATTTACGGAGGCCAGCATCGGTAGAACCCTGACAGCCACGCAAGGAAAGGCAGGGTTACCTGGCAAGCAACCAATGTTGAGACTGCTTGCTCCACTTCAAGGAGACGCGCAATGGACGCAGCAGGCTATTCGAGCGCGAGAGGGTACACCGCAGTCCAGTTGCTCATCGTGATGGCGATCATCGGAATCGGCGCAGCCATCGGCATGCCCAGCTTCAAAAGCCTCATCGAGTGGCAGCGAGCGACCACGCGCGTGCACCTGCTAACTGCGCACCTTGCAATGGCCAGAAGCCTTGCCGTCACCCAAGGCGGGCCTGTCAGCCTTTGCCCCTCCATGGATGGCACACGTTGCCGAACAGATCGCATCTGGAGCCAGGGATGGATTCTCTTTAAGGATCCAGGGCGCGATGGGCAGCCGCCAAACGCTGCATCCGTGGTCCGAGTGGAGCAAGACTCCGCCACCGGCGGCATCGATATCGTCAGCACAGCTGGACGATCAATCGTTCGCTTCCTGCCGAACGGCCGCAGCAGCGGCACGAACATCACCATCAGCCTCTGCAGCAACGCTAGGCGACTCGCTGACGTGGTGGTCAACAACTCCGGAAGAGCACGCACTGTGCGCTACACCAGCCCTACCAGCTGCGCAGCCCGATGACCAGGCAAACAAAAAGCCGCGACACGTCGCGGCTTCTTGAACATCTTGGCGCCCGAAGTTGGACTCGAACCAACGACCCCCTGATTAACAGTCAAGTGCTCTAACCGGCTGAGCTATTCGGGCGGGGTGGGCATTGTAGCAAGATCCTGAGGCAATGCAACACCTCAAGACTTTTTTCATCCGCTACCAGCAATCTGACTTGAGCCCCTTTGAATTGGTCTTACGAGAGGCCTGATCGATACTCAAGGTTCCGCACTTGTCCGCGACCTGAGCAGCGCCCGGCGTTGCTGTGATGACATATCCCGACTGCGTCTGCTGTGACAGGGCAAGACTGTAAGCCGCGGTTCCCCCCTCGCGTGGTGACACCGTCGACGGCAAACTGAAACCAACGTAAGTGTTCTGCACTGTGTGAAATCGCTCCGCTAGCTGGCCATATTCGACCAAATCAACTTTTGCCTGCGCGCGCCTCGACTTCCGCACGTGTTCGGTATAGCTCGGATACGCGATCGCAGACAAGATCGCAACCACGGCAACGACAATCATCAGCTCAATTAGCGTAAACCCACGCATCTGCGCCACAGTGCGAGTCATCGCTCTTGCACGAGAGTGTTCGAATAGCATCGTCACTGAATTTGCCTCCACGACTGTCTTCCGCAGGGATAAGGAACATACATCGGCTGCGCGCCCGCCACACTGATCACCATCCAGCAAGAGCTACCACCGGGTGGCAGAGACCCGCCCGTTTCGGAGGGAGTCAAGCGTGGAATCGCTGAAACACCCACGTCTTTCACGGGTGTCGTCCCCTGCGTGGTCAATGACGTCGCCGCAGTCCCGGAAGCAAAAGCTGCCCCTGAGGGAGAGCCGTTTCTTGCAACATCCAGCGCCGCACCACCTGTGCGGGTGTTCAGCCCAAACAGCCAGTTGCTCCCCTGGGATGCACAGCCCACACTGTTGGGATTGGGGACATAAGTGGGTATGAAAACGATACCCGACGCGACACTAGGATTCCCCACCATACGCTCGCCAGCCGGTAGATCCACATACCACCCCTGCCCGCCTGCCACACTGGAGCCCATAACCAGACTGCGAGATGTACCAGAAGTGGCGATCGAATTGGCCTGAAGGTTCGAACGCGTAATCGTGCTGGTGACGCTCCCCGCAGCGACGTCGTTGATGCCGTACAGGGACTGGATCGCTGTATCGAACGGGTCGTTCTGGAAAGAGAAGCTGCCAGTACCGAAGAACAACGTCACACCACCATTTTCACCGGCACTGGCCACCAGGCCACCCGTGATCGGCTGCCGGTATGTCGCGCCATTCTCCACAGACGTACGACTGGTGAACAGCGGGACCGTAAGCGCAGCCGTGGTGTTGCGCAAATCGAATTTCCAAATAGCTCCCTTTTGATCGGCAGCATAGACAGTATCTGCATAGCCATCACGCACCCTTTCCGACTGGCCCGTGCCGCCCCACCGATCAACAACCACGATATTGCCCAAACCGTTGCTACCGGAGACAGTACTGCCGCTCTCGGCAGCTTCGATCATCGTTACGGTGGGCGTACCCGCCTTGATATCTACAAGAAACAGGACAGCTTTCCCGCTAGCGCTGTTGTAGCCGTTGCCGAAGACCGCCTTCCAGGTCACCGTACCATTCGAACTCAACACCGGCACGATGACTGGCTTGCCGAGCACAAATCCGATATTGGCACGTATCGCAGCGGACAATGAGCTGTCGAGATCGCTGATCTCCCAAAGCCGGCTGGCCGCAGTCACACTGGTAGGCGTCGTAACGTCCATCGCAAAAACGCTTCGGCCGCCAGCGCCAGCAGTGCCGACTAGACTGGTCTTCCATGCGCCGCCGTAGTACGTGTCGGATATGGCCAAGGGCCCATCGACATAGTAGCGATGACCGAATTTCTGATCGCTTTGATTGGCCGGGTCATATGGCAAGAGCAGATTACCCATATGGCCCAGTGCGGTCGACGGGATATATGCGAAACGCTCGACCCCGCCGTTGGAGGCCATAACGCCATCGCCATTCATACCACCGTCAAAGCCATGCAGCATTCCATCATTGGCCCCCACATAGACCATATAGTTACGGCCGGCCTTTTTCGTATTCAAATAGGCCTGATAGGTAGCCCCCGGGTTGCCCGGCAGACTGCCGTAACCATAATCATCCAGTGGAGAACTGATCACAGGAGTCGAGTTGACGATGTCGCCCAGAACGGTCGTTCGGTCACGCAAGCGACCTCCGCTTCGCACTTCTCCAGACGCGTCCCCGCGCAGATAAGCGGTCGCCGTGGCTGCATTCGCCCCAAGAGTTGCAAGATCCAAAGCAGTGCACAAGGACATACCCGGGTAAAGCGCAGTCGACTTGGTGCACAGATCCGACAAAGAGATATTCGTCTCGTTGAACGCTGAAACCACCCCGGCCTTGCTCACCAACACATTACGAGCCGCCGCGGACGGCATGCGCGCACTAGCTTCCCATGCAGCAGTGCTGACCGCCACGCGGGTCTGCGGGTTGACCGAGACAGTGTATCCGGTGAGCCGCCCAAACCAGTCAGTGCCCTCATTTGCAATTTCATAGTTTGGGGCAACCGAGAAGGATCCTACGCCGATACGGGCACCACTTTGAGCCAGCGTACCTGAAGGCGAAGAACCCGCCGTCACCGAGGAAAGTACACGTCGCATTGCTTGAGTGATTTCAGCCGGCGTCCGGGCATTGATGTACTGCCCACGCGTGTTCGTAGCCGCATGCCAGATATCGTCGACAGTACTTCTCTCATCGTTCTCGCGCGGCGGCCAGTTTTGATAAATCGCCGGTGTCGTGTACGCGTCTTGTACAACATCTGGATTGAAAAGATTACCGCGCGCACCTAGCGTGATGCCATAGAAGTTAACATGCAGATTCTTCTGACAATCCAGTCTGACACTTGCATTAGCGGTGTTGCATGAGCTTGGAACGGGCACCAAACCAGATGGCATATCCGCTCGAATGGGAGAACCACCATTGATATTATTATAATACTTGGCAGCAATGTCGCCCATGGTGTTGTCATAGGTGTCGGCAAAAGGAATCCCCATATTCCCGTCGCCGCTCGCGTTACTTACGGATGGGCCATCCTGGTTACTGTATCCATCCGTAAACAGCATGACCGCATTTTTTTGACATGCCAACTGGACAGGAGCTGCACTATCGGTCCGCTGAAACTGGATACCAGCCGCGTTGACTGCCTGCCGATTCGGCGTGCCGCCACTAGCGGGCAAGGCCAGAATCGAATTATACAGGGCCGTTTTCTCGCTTTGCGTACCCATGTTGCGCATGGGCAATTTTTCATTGACCGAGTCGTAACTTGCGTTCTGGTTGATCCTGAAAAAACCAACCCGCATATTATTGACGTTAGCCAACGACCTAGTCATGCCGGCAATGATGGCTCGGTTTCGATTTCCATAGAATGAAAACCAATTTGCAAAGTTCTGAAGGGCATCAGTATTTGCCGCCTTTATTGTGTACTTCCACATATCGCAGCCGGTACCACATACATTGCGTACCCGATCGCGCTGGACCGCATCGTAAGCGGCGGCGCCAGCGAGAAGCGGCCTGGCATCCGTGTCGCTTGTATAAGGCACAAAGAAGGTCGCCGGCCAGAACCTGATCAGTAGCGTCTGCGAACCACCATTCCAGGTTACGTCGGAAGTCGTTACCTGTTCAATTCCGAAGTAGAGATTGCCATTGTTATCCTGGAAACGCTGCCTGTATCCCGTACCGCGAGGTAGCACCATTCCATTCTGAATTCTGAAACTGCTGCTGAAATCATCCCCCATATAGTTGGAAGCAAGCGCCACAGTGGCGCCTGCCTGGAGCGGGTTGATCCGCGTATTGACCAAATCTGCCTGAGGGAAGGGATTCCCATCGTTATTTATCCACGGATCATATTTGACAACAGGATCGTAATAGGTGGGGTTGTAGGCAGAAGAGCGCGCAAACCCAAGACTGTCCAGGGGTGGGACGCCGCGACGGTTTTCGTCGATACGAACGCCGGGCAGGACATGGTTGTAACTACACGTCACGCTCGGCGAATCCTCTGTGTTCAATGCGCCTTGAGCAGAAAAGAAGCTCTGCCTAGCCGTGCTCCAGCATCCTTGACCGTCCTGTCCCGGAAACTGAGTCTGAAATGTCATCGAGCCCGAGTCATCCACCGCCATGATGAACGCGGGAGGCGTCTGCACCTGGTCGTTCATCGGCGCCTGAGCCAGTACGCCCTGTCCCTGCGCAGCAATCAATGTATAGATGAAGAACCCCAATCCGACTGCGCCGGTCAACGCAGAAGCAAGGATTACTTTCTTTTTGTTAGCTGTCATGTGCGTTTCTTCAAAGTTTGAAGACGGTGTCTACTGCGGCTTCGGAACTAGGGTTGTTCTGGTCATCGGCTGCAACACCCGTGATTTGGAAAACAGGAGATGCCGGATCGACGGGCTGGCCCATTCCGATATTTGCTTCGCCTTGAATACATTGATCGATTTGACGAACGTTGACGGCTCGATTGGATGTCTGCGCCTGTGCCCATTGCATCGGATCAAAGCCGTCGTCGCAAACCCGCTTTATGTCACCTGATGCCACCAGGCTGGTAGTATCAGTCGATGAGGTGGTTCTATTGGAAATTTTTTCCACTGAATTTTCGGCATTTCTAACAGTCCCCTCCGCCTCCTCGAAGGCACGATTCACTGCTCGGTAATTGGATGCCATCTTCTCCTGCATGCCGGAGACTTGGATGCCCGCGATACCAATCAATGCCAAGAGCACCAGGATGATCAGAGCGACATAGAGAACGGCACCCGTTTGCCGGCCAGCTCCGATTTTCAAATTCATGCGCGTTTTCAATAGGGGCACCATTGACATTATCAGTTACCGAACAGTCGGTTACGGAGAGCGACTGACAACTCATAGGTGGCCCGATACCGCCCATCGCTAGTCGTAGGTGGAACCACCGTTACTCCGAGCACACCAAGACGATTGGCCTCAATCGGAGCAGCAGCAGCAGCTGGAGTCGGACTACGCACAAGCACTCCAACCTGCACTTGACCGACCCGCCGCCATTGATTGGCAGCTGCTGCGCCAGTTGCTGTTGCAACACTGCTCGCAACCCTCTGCTCCGTAATGTTTCCAACGGGTGGGGTTTGCGTTGCAATGGTTTCGGTGCTGTCCAGTCCATAAAGGAATTGCAGGCTTTCGATGCCCTCTACCAGTTCCTCGCTGGTGTACTGGCCGTTACCTCCTGCTCTGGCACGCCGCAATGCGGGTTCCCCTGTATCTGGATTGTTTGCGACGTAATACACAAGCGATTCGGCGCGATACACCATGGTCTGGCCAGTGGGCTGTACAACATATCGACCGGCAAGGTTTACTCCTGAGGCCACCACTGTTCCAGCAGTGGTCGTGCCTGCAAACACATCGGCGTGCGCGCAGTCCGCGATTCCGAACAGCGTCGGTGCTGCGACGCCATCATCCGTCAACCTCGCCCAGCGGGTAGCGTCCATCGTCAACGTCGTATTAGAGCCCGCCGCCGCAATGCCCGTGGCAGGAACCCCCTCAGCGGAAAGAAACCGTAAGACGATGATGTCGCTCCCAGCCCGCGGCGCCGGGCTCAGGTTCTGGATCGCAGCAGGCAGCCCGGTAATCGAACCTGCGGTTGCCCCAACTGTTACCGTTTGCCCTGGCGAAGTACCTGGCGCCTCGTAACCCTGAATCGACACCGAAAAGTCCAGTGGACTGCCGCTCCCCGTGGTGGCGGAAAGATTGACCCGCGGGTCGCCTTGCCCCTTAACGAACTGCGCCTGATCGTTGACGCATCCAAAATGTCCTGCCATACGGATATCACGCGCCAAATAGTCCAGCGCAAATCGCCCATTTTCTTGGGCACGCGAGGCACCTTCGGATAGCTGAGCCGCAGTACGCGATGCGGAGAAAACCTGGATGACGCCTAACAACAGCACCAGTCCGATCACCATAGCAATCATGAGTTCAATCAGGGACAGACCTGCGTTGCGTCTATACACACTCATCGCTATTAAATCTCCGTCCGCAAAGCAAAACTCGTAACGGCATCCGGATTATCCTTGTCCCAGCGCTGATCACCCCAGCTGATCGAGACTGTCGCAACCCCATTGGCATAGGTGACTGTAGCAGCAGCCTTATCTCCCAATGCTTTCGCGACTTGACACTGCCAGCGCGCGATGTTTTGCGTGATCGCCACCGCCTCGCCGGTGGGATATATACAAGCACCTGCTTGAGTAACAGAACCTGCAGCGAAACTCGCTGCGGTGTATTGGGTCACCAAGTACCGATTTGACCGCATTTGATCAATCAGATCGTATGCAAGATTGGTTGCCTGCGTACGATAATTGGCGCTTTGTACAAAGCGGACATTCATGGTTTGCAGCAGTGCGAACCCAAGTAAACCGAAGGCCAGCACGAGGATCGCGATCAACACTTCGATCAAAGTGAAGCCTCGCGACGACCGTGCACTAGTGTGAGGGACCTTCTTCATACACAAGCCTCTTTTTTGCTACGGATTTGACCGGATGCATTCACGGTCAATGATCTTCTCAGGGGCTGCCCCCCGCACTGATCCGGCTGAAGAGTGACTTTCTGGTCTGCAGCTGCGCGGCGGCGCCCACGCGCATCAAACGCGATCACCGTCCCAGTGGTGGGTCCCTGGACAACAAGCCGAGGATTGCCGGTGGAGTAGCGTAGCACTGCTTCTCCTGAGTCAAAGGTGCCGTTGCCGTTGGAGTCACTCCAGGCCATGACTCCCCCACTCCAGCTACTGTCGCAGCTGGTCCCATTGGAGCTACCACACACGCCTCCACCCTGACCGTTCCGGATGGCCTCGGTCCTGGAGAGATTCAACAAAGCCATTAGCTCGTTATTGGCGGCCGCAGCCCGATTTGATCGCAGGACTCCTTGGAAACTCGGGTAACCAATGGCAGCTACGATCGCGAGCACGGCCACGGTTACCATGAGCTCAATCAGGGTGAACCCACGCGAACGGACAACTAACATTAGACGCTCCCCAGCGTTGGTTTTGACAGCATCGTCAAGCTTCAGGCCTAACGCAATCTACTGCAGACAAACGGTAGGAATGGCCGACAAACGACGCCGGCCTTTCCCAGATCCCCACCAACCTTTAAGTCACCACCCGATAACAAGGCCGATAGTCCCCCGAGATCTTCATCCGGCGCTGCTCAACGAAGCCGCGCAGCAGCGCATCCAGGGCCTGCATGATCTCGGGATCGCCGTGGATTTCGAAGGGGCCGAATTCCTCGATGCGGCGCATGCCGTCTTCCTTGACGTTGCCGGCGACGATGCCGGAGAAGGCGCGGCGCAGGTCGGCGGCCAGGGCCGGCGCCGGGCGGCCGTGGTGCAGGTCGAGCGCGGCCATCGCTTCGTGGCTGGGCTCGAAGGGCTGCTGGTACTCGAGCGGGATGTGCACGGACCAGTTGAAGTAATACGAGTCTTTCTGGTCCTTGCGGTGCGCGCGCACTCCGTGGACCCCTTCGGCCATACGGCGCGCGACGGCGACCGGGTCGCCGACGATGATCTCGTAGCGCGAGGCGGCAGCGTCGCCCAGGGTGAGGCGAATGAAACGGTCGATCTGCTCGAAGTACGGCGCGGCGATGGTCGGGCCGGTGAGGATCAGCGGGAACGGCACGTCCGCGTTTTCTTCGCGTAGCAGGATGCCGAGCAGGTAGAGAATTTCCTCCGCGGTGCCGACACCGCCCGGGAACACTAGGATGCCATGTCCGATGCGGACGAAGGCCTCAAGGCGCTTCTCGATGTCCGGCATGATCACCAGATGGTTGACGATCGGGTTCGGCGATTCGGCGGCGATGATGCCTGGCTCGGTGACGCCGATGTAGCGGGTATTGTGCTTGCGCTGCTTGGCATGCGCGATGGTGGCGCCCTTCATCGGCCCCTTCATGGCGCCCGGGCCGCAGCCGGTGCAGATATCCAGCCCGCGCAAGCCAAGCTCGTAGCCGACCTGCTTGGTGTAAAGGTATTCATCGCGCGAGATGGAATGGCCGCCCCAGCACACGACCAGGTTCGGATCCAAGGGCTGCAGGATGCGCGCATTACGCAGCTGGCCGAACACGGCATTGGTGATGCCTTCGCTGGTGTCGAGATCCGCGCGTTGCGCTTCGAGCTCGATGGCCATGTAAGCGAGATCGCGGACGACGGCAAACAACAGTTCGGCCACGCCGCGGATGATCTCGCCATCGACGAAAGCCATTGCCGGTGCGTTGATCAGATCGATGCGGATGCCGCGATCCTGCTGATTCACCTGGATGTCGAAATCCGGGTAGAGATCGCGCGCAGCGCGCGGGTCGTCCGATGCGCTTCCGCTGGTCAGCACGGCCAGCGCACAGCGGCGCAACAGCTCATGCATGCCACCGCTGGATGCATCGCGCAACCGGGCCACTTCTGCCTTGGACAACACATCCAGACCACCACGCGGGTAGATCCGCGCATCCACCACCGGCAGCGCCCGTGCTGCCGTACTGCTGAGTTCCATAGCATGCTCCTGTCGTATGCACGGAACTTTAGCGTACTCACCCGCACAAAAGAAAACGGCCGGGAGACCCCGGCCGTTTTTGCAAACATCGACACGCTAGCCGGCTTTAGAACTGGTAGCGGAAGCCCAGCTGCAGCGCCCAGCGGGAGATGCCCTTGTCGTCGTAGACGGTCGCGGCATCCGGCTCATTGAAGCGGTAAACATACTTGCCAGTCGCCGCGTCGATACCGCCGTATTCAGCAACACCCTTGAAGCCCGGGAATGCGTACTCATCGACGCGGCCCCACTTCTTGTTGAGCAGGTTGCCCACGTTCATGACGTCGACCCAGATCTGCGCCTTGTTGCCATCGAAGAAGCCAGGAAGCTCCTGCTCGATGTGTAGATCGAACTGGTTGACCCAGGAATTACGTACCGCATTGCGGCCAGCAACCTGGCCCTTGTGCGTGGACAAGTACTGGTCATTGTTGACGTAGTTCCAGAACGCGTTTTCTTCGGCCGCGTTACGGAACAGCACATCGCCGCGCGCCGCCGGGATGTACAACAGGTCATTGGAGCGACCGTCGCCATTGGCATCGTTGTCGAACGTATAGCTGTAGGGACGACCGCTGCGGCCTTGATACACCAGACCCACCTTCGTTGCAAAATCGCCGAAGAAATTATGCTTCCACTGCAGCGTACCCAGGAAACTGTCCTTGATTTCGTATGCCGAGGTTGCATTGACCTCTTCATTCGCCTGGAAGGTTGCGGTGTTGAGCAGCTGCGACCCCGAAGTGGAACTGGTCAGACCGCTGACTTCCTTCGCGTTCGAGTAGGTGTAAGCCAAGCTCCACGACCAGTCGCTGTCGTTGAACGGCTTGTTCAAGCCGACAGTGAAACTTTGCGAGCCACCCTGATCGGTGGGGCGCGCAATGATGGCATCGTTGAAGCTCATGTTGCGACCAGCACGGATATCGGTACCGCTGTTCACACATGACGAACCAGCCGCCACACCCGTTTCGCGGAGACATGCATTATCCAGGGAATTCCAGTTAGCCGGATTGCGGCCATTGGCATTCCAGTAGATATCACGACCATCCTGGCCAACTGCCGTCGGATTACCGAGATTGAGCTGCTGGTAATAAATCGCTTCCTTGACCTTGGTCACCACACCTTCCATCGAGGCGACGATGCCGTACCACGGCAACTCGGTATCGAAGGCGAGGTTTGCTTTCCAAACGGACGGCTGGCTCAGATCCTTGTCAACAAAGTCGACCGACTGCGTGGCGCCCGATGTTCCGCGCGGCTGGTTGTTGATATCCGGCGTGAAGCGGATACCACTGTTGGACGCGTTGTTGAAGTTGTAATCGGTATAAGCCAAACCAGTATTGGAATACGGATTGGACAACCAAACCGACGCGGCAGCACCCTGGAACAGGCCAACGCCGCCACGCAGCTGGGTCGGACGATCTGCATCGAAGGTGTAGTTGAAACCAAAGCGCGGCTGCCACAAGCCGTTGCCGTCAATGGTTTCATCATTGCGAAGACCGAATGCGTTAAACGCAGCCTGGTTGAACTGCGGCGAGTTCTTCACCATCGGCTCGTCATAACGCAGGCCGAAGTTCAGTGTCAGGTTGCTATTGACGGCCCAAGAATCCTGCAAGAACACGCCCACGTTCCGCATGCCCCACTTCGCAGCGATATTGTCGATACCGGTGGGCGAATACGAGTAACGATACGCGTTCGGCAAATTTGCCTGGTAATTGGCAACCGAGTTGAAGGTGTAGCTACCGAAAACACGCGGACCATATAAGTTGTAGATGTCGTTGTCTTCGTAGTCGAACCCGAACTTGACCGTGTGGTCATTCAAGAACAGCGTGCCGGCGAAGAAGGCGTTCCAGGTTTCGGTGCGCAACTCGTTAGCCTGAGTATTGGCTTCAGTACCCAGATTTAAAGTGTTGTTGCCGAAACGCACGGCGATGGCCGGCAACTGCGATGCCGCAGTACGAACTGCCGAGTAATCGCGATAAGACACCTTGGCTTCGGTCGAAAAAGTGTCGGTCCAGTCGCTGAACAACTGACCGGTGTAGGTCTCGAGTTCGAAGTCGCGCACATAGTGGTACGAGTTCAACGCCAGCTGATTGTTGCCGAACCCATTGAGATTGGCCGTGCTCTGCTCGGACTTGCCATAGCGGAACGAACCACGATGCTTGTCGCTGATGTTCCAATCCAGCTTGAAGCCCTTCTCTTCTGAATCAGAATCCAATGCCGGCAAGGCCAGGGTCCCAGGGTCGAAGCCATAGACATTGCGCGAGATATCGATCACCTGATCGACCTGCGCCTGGGTAATACCGACTTCATTGCTGGCACCAGAACCGGCTGGACCGTAGCCACTGTTACCGGTAAACACACCCTTACCCTTGTACTTCTCATAGTTGGCGAAGAAGAACAATTTGTCCTTGACGATCGGGCCGCCCAGAGTCAGACCATACGTCGCTTCGTTGTCGAACAGCTGCGGGCGGATGTTGTTCTGATTCTTGCCCGACCAGTCGTTCTCGCGATAAGTGCCGTAGACCGAACCATGGAATTCGTTGGTGTCCGACTTGGTGACGGCATTGATCACGCCACCGGTGCCGCCACTGATCGTAACGTCGTAGTTGGCCACGTCCACCGAGATTTCATCGATGACGTCCATCGAGAACGGCTGGCGCGGGGTCGGCAGGCTGTTGGATTCCAGACCGAAGGCGTCGTTGGTGCTGATGCCGTCGACGCGGATTGCGTTGTAGCGCGGGTTCTGGCCGGCGATGGAGATTTCGTTGCGGGCCTTGTCGGTTTGCGCAACGCGCGGATCCAGACGCACATAGTCCTGCAGGTTACGGTTGATCGACGGCAGCGACTCGATTTCTTCGCGGGTCACGTTGGTGCCGGTACCCATCTTGTTGGCGCTAAAAATGGCCGAGCCGTAATTGCCGGCGATTGCCTGCACGGTGCCCAGCGTCGCCAGATCGCCGCCCAGAGCGGCATCGACCTGGTTGACCTTGTCCAGATTCAGATACACGCCTTCGCGGGTGGTGTTGCCAGCGCCCGAAGCGGTAATGGTGATGGTGTACGGCCCGCCCACACGCAAGCCGCGCGCGTTATAGCGTCCGCTGGCATCGGTGGTGGCGCGGCTGACCGTTCCGGACTCCACGTGCGTAATGGTGACTTCGGCGTTCGGGACGGGCTGGCCGCCACTGCCGGTCACCAGGCCGGCGACGCCAGCCGAGGTGCTTTGCGCAAACACAGGAGCGGCGGCGAGCGCGGCAACAAGGCCAAGCGTCAGCTTGGACATGCGGAGATAACGGGGGTGGGTCATTTCGGTAGCCTCGATACAGGTTGGGCAGTGACAAAAAGGCGCAGTCAGCCCAACCGTTCCCGGGGGTGGGCTGCCGATGATCTGGGGTCCCTTGCCGCGCGACTGGTTGCTGCCGCAACGGTTAACAACAGATTAACACGCTAAGCCCTGATTGTGACGACGGCGTGACAAACTTCGCGCGCTGCTACATGAACTGCGAAGGTCAAGGCGTAATCGCCAGATCGTGCAAGGTCGCAACTTGAGCGAGACGCCTGTCGCGCCTTTGAAGCTACGAAGTGACCAAATTGGGGCAAATCGCCCAAACGCTTGCATTCGGCCATGGCGTGCGTGCTGCACATGGGGTTGCCATCTGTCGATGCGCCCCACCGAATATGACATTCCACCTGCACTCATGCGTCAGTGACGGATCAACCTCAAGACAGTCGCCAGCGGCCAAGGGCTGCGCCGCCTTTCATCGTCCAGAGCCCATTGCGTCGCACCGCTAGATGTCCGGACGCGACGGCGCGCTGGTTGCCGGCACCATGGACCGTGCGCACGTAACCCACGGCCAGTGCGGGTTGAAACCCCGGGCCATCGACGCGTGTCGACGCACACACGCGGCGCGATCGGCAAGCCGCCCGGAGCTACGCTAGATCGACACCGGCAGCTTGAAGTACGTGCCCAGGCCGTCCAGGAACATCTGTACCGAGATGGCGACCAGCAGCATGCCCATCAGGCGCTCGATGGCCGTCAGGGCGCGGTGGCCGAGCAGTTTGTACAGCAGCGGCGCGGCGGCCAGGATCGACGAGGCGCCGATCCAGGCGATCATCAGCGCAAGGCTCCAGTCCCACAGCCGCGTGGGCTCGTTGCTGCCCATGAGCATCACCGCGGCCATGCCGGACGGGCCGGCCACCAGCGGGATGGCCAGCGGCACGATGAAGGGTTCGCCGTCGGGAATTTCGCCCATCAGGCCTTCGGGCCGCGGGAAGATCATGCGGATGCCGATCACAAACAGCACGATGCCGCCGGCAATGGCCACCGATTCCTGGCGCAGGTGCATCAGCTCCAGCGCGTACTTGCCGCCCCACAGGAACGCCATCAACACGCACAGCGCGATCAGCAGTTCACGCGCAAGCACGAAACGCTGGCGCTTGGGCGGCAGCGGCTTGAGCACGCTGAGGAACACTGGAATGTTGCCCAGCGGGTCGAGAATCAGAAACAGCAGCAGCGCCGCAGAAAGAATGGTCATACCTGCGGACTCCAGATCGCACCGCGATGCGTCGCCCCTGCGGCTGACAGCATGCTGACGCATGCAGGTGCGTAACGTGCGGCATCGACCGCGTCGTTGTCTTCGTGATGGGTGAAAGCGCGTGCGCGCAATGCGGTGCGCATCGGGCCGGGCTGCATGCCGCCGACGCGCACCGGGCCGGCGGCGGTTTCATGATGCAAGGTGGCGATCAAGCCGCGTTGCGCATGCTGGGCGGCGCCATACGCCCCCCAATAGGCCTGACCCACGCGCGCGGGGTCGTCCACAACGAAGACAGCTGCCGCATCGTCCTGCTGCCGCAACAGCGGCAGGCATGCCTGGGTCAGCCAGGCGCGCGCGGTCAGGTTGACATGCAGGCTGCGTGCGAAATCTGCGGGTGAGACGAGTTCGGTTGGCGTCAGGCCGGAAAAGTCGGCAGCGCACTGCAGCAGACCATGCAGGCCACCAAGCTCGGTCTGCACCCGTTGCGCAAGCGCGGCGTAGTCGTCCGGGGTGGCGCCGGCCAGATCCAGCGGATACAACAGCGGCTCGGCACCCAGCGCTGCAACCGCGTCGTAGACGCGCTCCAGCGGGCGCACCTTGCGACCAAGCAGCACTACCGTGGCGCCTGCAGCCGCGCATGCCTGCGCCGCGGCGGCGCCCAGGCCACCGGCGGCGCCGGTGATCAGCACGACGCGCCCCGACAAGGCAGCCGACTGCGGCTGGGCCTGCACCGAACTCACGGCTGGTACGCCTCGCTGACGATGCGCTTGAGCTCGCCGGCTTCGAACAGTTCCAGCGTGATGTCGCAGCCGCCGATCAGCTCGCCATGGATGAACAGCTGCGGAAACGTGGGCCAGTTGGAGTAGCGCGGCAGATTGGCGCGCACTTCAGGCTCTTCCAACACGTTGACCGTACGCAGTTGGTCGGCACCGGCGGCCACCAGGGCCTGCACGGCGCGACTGGAAAACTCGCACATCGGAAATTGCGGGGTGCCTTTCATGAACAGCACGATCGGGTGTTGTTCGACTTCGGCCTGGATCCGTTCCATCACCGGCATTGGACTCTCCTGACTGGGAGCGGCAGGCCCGACCGCCGGGTCGGATAGACTTCCGCAAAGGCGCGCATTGTAAGCCTTCAGCGCGACCTGTCGCCGCACTCCCTTCGCTGCCACTGCCATCATGCCGATCGAACACGTTGCACTGCCCTATTCCCGCGCCGCCCTGGAACCGCATCTGTCGTCTGCGACGCTGGAGGCGCATCACGGCGTGTGTCACCGCACTGAGGTCGAACAGCTCAACACACGCCTGGAAGGCAGCGAGTTTGCCGAGCTGACGCTGGAAGACATCATCACGCAGGCGCAGGGCACGTTGTTTCACCTGGCCGCGCAGGTGTGGAACCACAATTTCTATTGGCAGTGCCTGCGTCCGCGCGCTGGCGGGGAGCCGCTTGGGCGGCTGGGCGACGGCATCGCCAAATCGTTCGGCGACTTCGTGCATTTCAAGCAGGAGTTCAATCGCGTGGCCCTGAGCACGTTCGGCTCGGGCTGGGTGTGGCTGGTGCAGCGCCCGGACGGCGCGCTGGCAGTAGTCGCCACACCCAATGCCTCCACCCCGCTCACCGGGCCAGACATTCCGTTGCTCGCCTGCGATATCTGGGAGCACGCGTATTACCTGGACTACCAGCAGGATCGTGCGCGCTATCTGGAGGCTTTCTGGAAGCTGGTCAATTGGGATTTCGTCGCAAGCCGGCTGGGCTGACCTGGCCGCTCAATTTCCAGCCGCAGATGCGGACCGGCTCATCTGCTGACACATCGCAGAACGGGTCCGCGTCCGCGTCCGACGCGCCCGCGCAAACGGGCGTGTCGTCGCGCGTGATCGCAACCGAAACGCTGCGCGCGCCTCACCCTTCGTTCAAACGCGCAACCACCGGCCGAACTTGCGCATCGCGCTGCAGCGCCGCGCCAGCATCGCTCACCGCCAGCGCGAGCGCCTGCGCTGTCTCCGCGCGCAGCGTTGCGTGCCCCACCTTGCGTCCATCGCGCGCTTGCTTGCCGTAGTCGTGCCAATGCCCACCGGGCACCGCCAGAAACGCCCTGGCCTCTGGCATCTCGCCCAGCCAGTTGAGCATGCAGGCGTGGCCGCGCATCGCAGTACTGCCCAGTGGCAAGCCAAGGACGGCCCGCACATGATTTTCGAATTGCGAGGTCTCGGCACCTTCGATGGTCCAGTGCCCCGAGTTATGCACGCGCGGCGCCATTTCGTTGGCCAGCAACTCACCGTCGCGCACGAACAGTTCCAGCGCAAATACACCGACATAGTCGAGCTTTTCCGCCACGGCACGCGCGTGCGATTCGGCCGAGGCTTGAAGGGCCGCCTCCACGCTCGCCGGTGCCAGGCTGGCCGACAGCACACCGTCCACATGCCAGTTTTCGGTCAACGGCCAAGCGCGGAATTCGCCATCGCGGCCGCGTACTGCAACCACGCTGACCTCGCGCTGGAACGGCACGAACGCTTCCACGATCAACCCGACGTGCGCCGCCTGGGCGCCAAGCGCGTCCCACGCTGCATCGGCATCGGCGAGCGTCTTGATCCGGAACTGGCCCTTGCCGTCGTAGCCGAAGCGGCGCGTCTTCAGCACGCAGGGCGTACCGATCCGCGCGAGCGCTGCGTCCAGGCCGACGCGGTCGTCGATCGCGGCAAACTCGGGCACCGGAATGCCGAGTTCGCGGAACAAGGTTTTTTCGCTGAGCCGGTCCTGCGCAACCGCAAGCGCCGCCGGACTCGGAAACACCGGCACCTGGGCGGCAAGTTGCTGCGCGCTGGCGGCCGGCACGTTTTCGAAATCGAAGGTGATCACGTCCACCTGCCCGGCGAATGCGGCAAGGGTCGCCACGTCATCGAACGCGCCAACCTGCAGCGGTGCCACCTGGCCTGCGCAGGCATCGGCTGCCGGATCGAAGACCGCAAAGCGTATGCCGAGCGGCGCACCGGCCAGTACCAACATGCGCGCCAGCTGGCCGCCACCGAGAATGCCAACCGTGCTCATTGGCGCGGGTCGTCGCTGGTCATGACATCGTCGGTCTGCTTGGCGCGGAACTGCGCCAGCGCCTGACCGACCTGCGCCTGCTCGGGCGCCAGCATGGCCGCCGCAAACAACGCCGCATTAGCCGCGCCCGCATTGCCGATGGCGAAGGTGGCCACCGGAATGCCTGCAGGCATCTGCACGATCGACAGCAGCGAATCCATGCCGTTCAGCGCCTTGGACTGCACCGGCACGCCAAGCACCGGCACTGCGGTCTTGGCGGCCAGCATGCCCGGCAGGTGCGCCGCGCCGCCGGCGCCGGCAATGATCGCGCGCAGTCCGCGTGCGCCCGCCTGCTCGGCGTAGGTGAACAAGACGTCCGGGGTGCGGTGCGCCGAGACCACCTTGACTTCGTACGGCACGCCCAGCGCGTCGAGCTTCTGAGCTGCATGTTGCATGGTCTCCCAATCCGAACGGGAACCCATCACGATGCCGACCAGCGGCGCGGAGTGGTTGGAGGTCATGGCCCTGCCCTGCGGTAAAGACGTATTCTAGCCAATCTCCACGCAAGACAAGACTTCGATGGATCGCAAATTGCTCGACCTGCTGTGCTCGCCCGACACCCGCCAGCCGCTTTCGCTGCTCGACGGCAAAGGCCTGGAAGCACTCAATGCCGCCATCGCAGGCGGAACCCTGCAGCGCGCCGACGGCGCCGCACAAACCCAGCCGCTGCGTGAAGCGCTGATCACCCGCGACCGCAAGCAGATCTTCCGCGTCGACGACGGCATTCCGGTGCTGCTGGCCGAAGAAGCCATCGCCACCGCACAAATCGCCGACTTCCCCGAGAAGTGAGCCTGTCTCAGCACACCAACGTGCCGGCCGCGCCGCCCGCCGAATCGATCGACGCCGACGTAGCGCGTGCTTTGGCCGAAGACATCGGCAGCGGCGACGTCACCGCCGCACTGCTACCCGACCAAGCCGACAGCGCCTACCTGCTGTGCAAGCAGGACGCGGTCATCGCCGGCCGCCCCTGGTTCGATGCCACCCACCGCGCGCTCGACCCGCAGGTACGCATCGACTGGCACGTGCACGAGGGCCAGCACGTCGGCGCCGGCACGGTGCTCGCGCTGTTGCAGGGGCGCAGCCGTAGCCTGGTCAGTGCCGAACGCACCTCGCTCAATTTCATGCAGACACTGTCTGCCACGGCGACCACCACCGCGGCGTATGTGGCTGCGGTGGCCGGGACGCGCGCGCGCATCCTGGACACGCGCAAGACGCTGCCGGGCCTGCGCGCCGCGCAGAAATACGCCGTGCGCTGCGGCGGTGGCGACAATCACCGCATCGGCCTGTTCGACACGGTGATGCTCAAGGAGAACCACATCCGCGCAGCCGGTTCGCTGAGCGCGGCCGTGCGTGCCGCACGTGCGCAGCAACCGCAGCTGCCGCTGGTGGTGGAAGTGGAAACGCTGGAGCAACTGCACGAAGCACTGCAGGTTGGCTGCACGCGCATCCTGATCGACGACTTCGACCAGGCCATGCGCCGAGAAGCGGTGCGTCTCGTTGCTGCGCTACAGCCGGAACGACGCATTCCGCTGGAAGTCTCCGGCAGCGTGGATCTGGCCGGCATTCGCGCAATTGCCGAAGACGGGGTGGACTGCATCTCGATTGGCGGACTCACCAAGCATGTGCAGGCAGTGGATCTGTCGCTCAAACTCGGCCCACCGCCAGCGCGCTGATTTCACGCGTGCGCGCAGCCGGCTCTGGCAGCCTGCTGCGATTGTTTCCGTGCAGGACCTGCAATGACCGTCAAACCTTGGCCGTGGATCTGCTTCTTGCTGGCAGGTATCGGAAGTAGCGCTGCGGCTGCGGAGGTGTGCGATATCCCGCCACGGTTCGGAACGAGTCCCGCCGCGATCGCCATCGTGCGCAGCGCCTGCAATGAGCATCGGTTGTGGCAACGCCCGTTTATCGATGCCAAGGGACGCTTGGCCAGCCTGGGCGTCACCGAAGCCGAATCGGGCTATCTCGCCGATCACGGCGTGGTCGCCTGGCAACGCGTTGCAGGCTACTGGCGCGACAGTGGCACGCTTGCGTCCATGGGCGGACGCCCCGGCGCATCGAGCTGCGCGGCACTGGATGGTACGCGCTACACCGCCAGCGACTGCCGCGCATTTCTGATCGACAACCCATGGTCGGCCGCTTTCATCTCCTGGGTGATGACGCAGTCGGGGCTGAGCGGTTTTCATCGCTCCGCGCGCCATCTGGATTACATCCGCAGCGCCTACAACGACGGCACTACCGGACCGTACCGGTTCACCGATCCAGCGGTCGAGAAGCCGGCGCCCGGCGATCTGCTGTGCCTGCTGCGCGGCCGCAGCACCGCGTTGGGCTATGCCGGCTTGAAGGCCGCGCTGGGCGGCAGCGCACCGATGCCATGGCAGTCGCATTGCGATGTGGTGGTGGCCGCCAACGTCGGCGGCGATCGCACGCTGTATCTGATCGGCGGCAACGTATTCAACACGGTGATGATGCGCAAGATGCCGCTGGATCGCGCCGGCCGCGTGGTGTGGCCAACACCGCAATCGGACAGCAGCCAGGACCAGAACGAAGACAGCCTGGGCATCGCCAGCGAATGCACGCCGGCGCACGAAGACCTGTGCGACTTCAATCGCCGCGACTGGGCTGCGCTGTTGAAGCTGCGTCCTGATGCGGCGATGGTTGCGCCGCCAGCCACTGCGCCGCTGCCGACACCCGACACCGCACCCACAGAACAAACGATGCCGCCGGGCTTCCCGCGCGTCGTGCCGCCGCGTCCGCAAACGCAGCAAGCGCCGACGGAGCAGCAAGGATAGATCGAAGCAGTAACGCCGGGCGTACCCTCATCGGTCCCTGCGGGGCACCTTCTCCCGATGGAAGAAGGATTCAAAGCCCCTCTCCCGCGGGAGAGGGCTTGAGGTGAGGGTACGGTGCGAAGCTCTTGCTCGCCTTCACCCCATTCAGCGTTGTACGCCCCCGTCCAGCGCTGTGCGCCCTTCTCCCGAGATGAAAAGGAATCCAAGCCCCCTCTCCTGCAGGAGAGGGGTTGGGGTGAGGGAGGGTACGGGCAAGCCACTTACGTTCCGAATATCACCAGGCCTTGCACGTACCCTCATCCGCCCCCTTTGGGGCACCTTCTCCCAGAGCGAGAAGGGGTCAAGTGCGCAACAAAAAAGCGGGCCGAAGCCCGCTCTTTCGTCATGCATCACGCATGCTGCATCAGCACGCCGCGATTACTCGGCCGACGCCTGCACGCCTTCGCCTTCTTCCACTGCCTTGATCGACAGACGGATGCGGCCCTGCTTGTCCACTTCCAGCACCTTGACGCGGACCAGATCGCCTTCCTTCAACTTGTCGCCGACCTTCTCCACGCGCTCGCTGGAAATCTGCGACACGTGCACCAGGCCGTCCTTGCCCGGCAGGATGGTGACGAACGCACCGAAGTCCATGATCTTGGCGACCTTGCCTTCGTAGATGCGGCCCGGCTCCACGTCCGAGGTGATCTGCTCGATGCGCGACTTCGCAGCCTGCGCGGCAATGGCATTGACCGAGGCGATGATGATCGTGCCATCGTCCTGGATGTCGATCTGCGTACCGGTTTCCTTGGTGATGGCCTGGATGGTCGAGCCACCCTTGCCGATCACTTCGCGGATCTTGTCCGGGTGGATCTTGATGGTCAGCAGGCGCGGCGCGTAGTCGCTCAATTCCTGACGCGGGGTGGTCAGCGCATGCGCCATCTCGCCCAGGATGTGCAGGCGGCCAGCCTTGGCCTGCTGCAAGGCCTGCTTCATGATCTCTTCGGTGATGCCTTCGATCTTGATGTCCATCTGCAGCGCGGACACGCCTTCGGCAGTACCGGCCACCTTGAAGTCCATGTCCCCGAGGTGATCTTCGTCACCCAGGATGTCGGAGAGCACGACGAAGTCGTTGCCTTCCTTGACCAGACCCATTGCGATACCCGCGACCGGCGCCTTGATCGGCACGCCGGCATCCATCAGCGCCAGCGAGCTGCCGCAGACCGATGCCATCGAGGACGAACCGTTGGACTCGGTGATTTCCGAGACCACGCGAATGGTGTACGGGAATTCTTCCAGGGTCGGCATCACAGCCAGCACGCCGCGCTTGGCCAGGCGGCCGTGGCCGATTTCGCGACGCTTCGGCGCACCGAAACGACCGCACTCGCCCACCGAGTACGGAGGAAAGTTGTAATGGAACAGGAAGTTTTCCTTGTACTCGCCCGACACTGCGTCGATGACCTGACCGTCGCGCGCGGTGCCCAGGGTGGTGATCACGATCGCCTGCGTCTCGCCGCGGGTAAACAGCGCCGAGCCATGGGTACGCGGCAACACGCCGGCCTTAGCGCTGATCGGACGCACGGTGTCCAGTGCACGGCCGTCGATACGCACCTTACTGCTCAACACCGAACCACGCATGGTCTGGTATTCCAGCTCGCCGAATTCCTTGGCCAAATCACCGGCAGCCCAGCCTTCGATGGTGGCGCGCGGCGCCAGTGCGCCCAGCACGTCCTTCTTGATCGCCGAAATCGCATCGCGGCGCTGCAGCTTGTCGCGCACCTGGAATGCCGAAGCGAGCTGGTCGCCCACCGCTTCCTTCAGTGCGGCGATCATGCTCTCGTTCTTTGCCGGGGCCACCCAGTCGGACGGCTTGGTGCCGGCTTCGACGGTCAGCTCGTTGATGACGTTGATGACCTTCTGCATCTCGCGATGACCGAACGTCACTGCGCCCAGCATCACTTCTTCGGACAGCAGCTCGGCTTCGGACTCGACCATCAGCACCGCGTTGGCGGTACCGGCCACGACCAGCTCCAGCTGCGAATCCTTCAGCTCGGTCACGGTCGGGTTGAGGATGTATTCACCGTTCTTGTAGCCGACCTTGGCAGCGCCGATCGGGCCCTTGAAGGGGGTGCCGGCCAGCGACAGTGCAGCCGAGGCGCCGATCAGCGCGGCGATGTCGCCGTCGATGTCCGGGTTCATCGACATCACGGTGGCGATGATCTGCACTTCGTTCTTGTAGTCCTCCGGGAACAGCGGACGGATCGGACGATCGATCAGGCGCGAGATCAACGTTTCCTTCTCGGTCGCGCGTCCTTCGCGCTTGAAGAAGCCGCCCGGGATACGGCCGCCAGCGTAGAACTTCTCCTGATAATCGACCGTCAGAGGAAAGAAGTCCTGCCCTTCGCGCGCGCTCTTGGCGGCGACGGCGGTGACCAGCAGTACGGTGTCGTCGAACTTGACGATCACGGCGCCGCCTGCCTGGCGAGCGATTTCGCCCGTCTCAAGAGTGACGGTGTGCTTGCCGTACTGGAAGGTTTTGGTGATTTTTGCCACGGAGGTTTTTTCCCTTAGGTATTGCTGTCTGCGTTGGACCGTCGTCGACCCATGCCGAGAACGGGCGGCCGGGAGGCTCCGGCCCAAGAGTGCGTATTGCTTAAGACGTAGTGCGATTGACCAAAACAAAACCGCGGCGCATCGCTGCGCCGCGGCGGTAGGACTCGATTAGCGGCGCAGGCCGAGCTTCTCGATCAAGGACTTGTAACGCTCGTTGTCCTTCTTTTTCAGGTAGTCGAGCAGGCTGCGGCGACGATTGACCATCTGCAGCAGACCACGACGGCTGTGGTGATCCTTCTTGTGGGTCTTGAAGTGACCGGTCAGCAGCTCGATGCGGGCGGTCAGCAGAGCGACCTGCACTTCCGGCGAACCGGTGTCCTGGGCGCTGCGCTTGTTGTCTTCAATAACTTTCTGGGTGTCGACGGACATGATGTTTTCTCGATAGATGCGTGGTCGACAGGAACGTGCGTGACGCACCGTCGGACTCGCCGTTTGCTTAGGATGAGCGCGCTTGGCGCTGAGGTGCCCCGATCGGGGCCGCGAAATTGTAACGTCGCCCGGCCCAGGGAACAAGTTGACAAAATCTTAACAGGCCGTAATTTCGTTCAGTCCATTGAACAATCGCTGCGGCGACAAGCGCCCGTCGGCGTCGACCAGGCCTAGCCCCGAGGGGGTTCCGTCAGGTCCGAATACAGCGACTTGCCCCGGTGGAAATGCGGCATCACGCAGGCGCTGGCCCATGCGAAAACGCGCCGCATGGGCCTGATCGAGCACGATTCGCGCAAAATCGGCCAGGCCGGCCTCAATCGGCAGCAATAGCGTCCGTGCTTCGGCGCCCGCCTCCAGCGCCGCCGACAATGCCTCCAGCGTGATCATCTGTGGAGCGCGAAACGGCTCCACCCACAGCCGACGCAACGAGGCGATGTGCGCTCCACATCCCAGCACCTCGCCCAGGTCACGTGCCAGGCTGCGGATATACGTGCCCGAGCCGCAGGTCACGCGCAGCCGCAGACCTGGGGCGCTGTAGCCCAGCACATCGATCGCCTGCACATCCACCTCGCGCACCGGCGCTTCGATACGTTCGCCGCGTCGCGCCTTGGCATACAGCGGCTCGCCGCCCTGCTTGAGCGCGGAATAAATGGGCGCTTGTTGCTGGATACGGCCGATGAAAGGCGCCAGCGCCGCCTGTAGATCGGCCTCGCTCAGATCCGGCACCGCACGCTCGCGCAGCGGCTCGCCGTCGGCATCGTCGGTGTCGGTGGTGACGCCCAACACGATCTCGGCGTCGTATGCCTTGGCTGAACCAAGCAGCAGTCCGGCGATCTTGGTGGCTTCGCCAAAACAGAGCGGCAACAGGCCGGTAGCCAGCGGATCCAGGCTGCCGGTATGGCCACCCTTGTCTGCGCGCAATAACCGGCGTGCGGCCTGCAGTGCATTGTTGGAGCTCAGCCCGGCCGGCTTGTCCAGCAGCAGGATGCCGTGCAACGGGCGATAGACGATGCGGGGTTTCAAAAGATCGGTGCTCGAATCAGGCGCAGTGCGCGCCTGCGGGAATCAGGGCCGCGGCAGATGCGGCAGGCCGTGACAGCGCTCAGCGCTGTTCGGCATCTTCATCGCTGGACGTGGCCTCGGGGCCAACGTCGTCCAGGTCACGCAGCAGATTGTCGATGCGTTCGCCGCGATCGACCGAATCGTCGTAATGGAAGTGCAGCTCGGGCACGTGGCGCAGCTTCATCGCGCGCGCCAACTGGGTACGCAGCTGGCCGGCGATTTCCTTGAGCCCCTTGACCGCTTCGACCGAACGCTCCTGCTGCAGCGCGGTGACAAAGACCTTGGCATGTGCCAGGTCGCGACTGATTTCGACGTCGGACACGCTGACCGACGGCAGGCCATGGTCGCGCACGGCCGCGTGCACGATCGTGCCGAGGTCGCGACGCACCTGCGCGGACACGCGGTCGGTGCGATGGAATGATTTGGTTGGCATGGTCGTGGACCTGGTTGATTCGGAGGGCCAGTTGGCACCGAAGCCAAAAAACAAACGCGGGCGGCCATGCCGCCCTCGCCTTGCAGAACCTGCATTGGACAACTCCGCCGAACGGAGTCCGGGGCCGGTAGGCCCCGGCAGCCGTTACAGCGTACGGGCCACTTCGATACGCTCGAAGCACTCGATCTGGTCGCCGGCCTTGACGTCGTTGTAAGCCTTCACGCCGATACCGCATTCGGTACCGTTGCGCACTTCGTCGACGTTCTCCTTGAATCGACGCAGCGATTCCAGCTCGCCTTCGAACACCACAACGCTGTCGCGGAGCACGCGGATCGGCTTGCTGCGCTTGACCACGCCTTCGATGACCATGCAGCCTGCAACCGCGCCGAACTTCGAGCTGCGGAACACATCGCGGACCTGTGCGATACCGATGATCTCTTCGCGGATTTCCACGCCGAGCAGACCGGAGGCCACCTGCTTCACCTGATCGATCACGTCATAGATGATCGAGAAGTAACGCAGATCAATGCCGTTGGACTCGACGATCTTGCGCGCCGAGGCATCCGCGCGCACGTTGAAGCCGATGATCGTCGCCTTGGAAGCAGCGGCCGAATTCGCGTCGGATTCGGTGATGCCGCCCACGCCGGAGTGGATCACGTTGATGCGGATGTCCTCGTTGGACAACGCCACCAGCGACTGCTTGAGTGCTTCCACCGAACCCTGCACGTCGGCCTTGATCACCAGGTTCAGTACCTGCTGACCTTCGCCCTTGCCCATCTGGGCCAGGATGTCTTCCATGCGGTTGGTCGCCGAGGCCACCAGACGCGATTCGCGGCGCTTGGTTTCGCGCTGCTGCGCCACGTCCTTGGCCAGGCGCTCGTCGTCGACGACCACGAAGTCGTCGCCGGCTTCCGGCACGCCGGACAAACCCAGCACCTGCACCGGAATCGACGGGCCCGCCGAGGCCGGCTGATGGCCGGTTTCGTCGAACAACGCACGCACGCGGCCGTACTGGATGCCGCACACCAGATAGTCGCCACGCTTCAGCGCACCCTGCTGCACCAGTACCGTCGCCACCGGGCCGCGGCCCTTGTCCAGCGAGGATTCGATGACGGTACCGCTGGCGCGGCCCTCGGCCACGGCCTTGAGCTCCAGCACTTCGGCCTGCAGCGAAATCGCGTCCAGCAGCGTATCCACGCCGGTACCGACCTTGGCCGACACTTCGATGAACTGGGTATCGCCACCGAACTCTTCGGCCACCACGTTTTCGGCCAGCAGCTCGTTCTTGACCCGCAGCGGATCCGCGCCGGTCTTGTCGATCTTGTTGACCGCCACGATCAGCGGCACGCCTGCCGCCTTGGCATGCGCAACCGCTTCCTTGGTCTGCGGCATCACGCCATCGTCGGCGGCAACGACCAGCACCACGATGTCGGTGATCTTGGCGCCACGGGCACGCATCGAGGTAAACGCGGCATGGCCGGGCGTATCCAGGAAGCTGATGACGCCACGACCGGTTTCGACGTGGTACGCACCGATGTGCTGGGTAATGCCGCCGGCTTCGCCGGAGGCGATCTTGGTACGGCGGATGTAGTCCAGCAGCGAGGTCTTGCCGTGATCGACGTGACCCATGATGGTGACCACCGGCGGACGCGACGTGGCCTCGCCCTGCGCATCTTCGGCATGCGCCAGCAGCGCGTCCTCGAAGTCGGCATTGTCGGCACGCACGGCTTTATGGCCGAGCTCTTCGGTCACCAGTGCGGCGGTGTCGTGATCGATGCTCTGGGTGATGGTCGCCATGACGCCCATCTTGAACAACGCCTTGACCACGTCGCCGCCCTTGAGCGCGAGCTTCTGCGCCAGGTCTGCCACGGTGATGGTCTCGCCGATCGCCACTTCACGCACCACCGGTGCGGTGGGACGCTCGAACCCGTGCGGGCCGCTGTTGGCCTGGCTGCCGCCACGGCCGTTGTCATTACCACGGCGCGAGGACGACGAACCCGGGCGGCCGGTCGGCTTGCCGCGCACATTGGAACGCCGCGCGCGATCGGCCGCGGACAGATGCAACTGCCCGGCAAAGCGCTTGGTCGCATCGTCATCTTCAACACCGGCCACCATGACGTGCGAACCGCGCGTCTTGTGCTTGGCGGCATTGCTGCGGTCGTCCGCACGTGCCGGCGCTGCCGGACGCGAGGCCGGAGATGCGCCCGCCGGACGTGCCGCACGCGGTGCGGACGACGGCGAAGAAGGCGAACGCGCAGCTGGCGCCGCGGCGGACGGCGTCGGCGCATCAGCAACCGGGGCCGGCGCACTGGCAGCCGCAGCGGCTTCCTCGGCAGCCTTGCGCTCGGCTTCTGCACGGTCCTTGGCGGCCTGCTCTTCCTCGCGCTTGCGCTGAATTGCCTCGTCGCGCACGCGGTCGCTTTCGGCCAGGCGCTGCTGCTCTTCGAGGTTGCGCTGACGCGACTCCTCGAGCTTACGCAGGATATCGGCGCGTTCTTCGTCCGGCGTCATTGGTGCGGCGCGGCCGCTGCCTTCGTTCTCGGACTTCACGTAAGTGCGCTTCTGCCGCACTTCCACGTTGACCGTGGTCTTGGTGCGGCCGGCGTTGACAGTGACTTCCTGCAGCTTGCGCCGGTTGAGCGTGATCTTCTTGGCTGCTTCGCTCGCCGCTTCGGCAGACGTTTCTGCCTTGCCATGCGTGCGACGCAGGAAGCCAAGCAGTTTCATCTTCTCGGTGCTGGTCACGACCTGGTCGGGACCGCTGAACTTCATTCCGGCCTCGGCCAGTTGAACCAGCAGTTTATCGACCGGCGTATTGACCAGTTCGGCAAGCTTGCGGATGGTGGTTTGCTGCGACATTCGGATCCTATGATCTGGTTGGCGCCCCCTCGCCCAGAGCAAGGGATACGCTGATTCTAAGCCCTGATGGGGTCAGGGCGCGGTTCATTGCCGGCTCATTCGCCGCGCTCCAAGCGGGCGATCTCCTCGGCGCGGGCCGCCAGGATCAGCGCCGCAGCGCGCTCCTGGGTCATGCCCTCGATGCCGAAGTCGACGATCTCGTCGGCGGCCAGGTCGGACAAGTCCTCGCTGGTACGCACGCCGTGCTCGGCCAGCGCAAAAGCCGTCTCCTCGTCCATCCCCTCCAGCGCCAGCAGGTCCTCGGTGGGCTGAGTTCCTTCCAGGCCTTCTTCCTCGGCCAGCGCGGCGTTGAGCAACGCATCGCGGGCACGGGCGCGCAGTTCTTCAACGATGTCTTCGTCGAAGCCCTCTACCGCCAGCAACTCGCCGACCGGCACGTAGGCGATTTCTTCGACCGTATTGAAACCTTCGGAGACCAGGATCGCGGAGATTTCCTCGTCCACTTCCAGGCGGTCCATGAACAGCTGGCGTGCCGCGGCCTGCTCGGCCTCGGACTTGGCGGCCACCTGGTCGGCGGTCATCACGTTGAGCTGCCAACCGGTCAGGCGGCTGGCCAGACGCACGTTCTGGCCGCCCTTGCCGATCGCCTGCGCCAGGCGGTCTTCCGCCACGGCCAGGTCCATCGAGTGCTTGTCTTCGTCGACGATGATCGACTGCACTTCGGCAGGCGCCATTGCGTTGATGACGAAGTTGGCCGGGTTCTCATTCCACAACACGATGTCCACGCGCTCGCCATTGAGTTCGTTGGACACCGCCTGCACGCGCGAACCGCGCATGCCGATGCAGGCGCCGATGGGATCGGTGCGGGCGTCGTGCGCGATCACGGCGATCTTGGCGCGGTCGCCCGGATCGCGTGCGCAAGCCTTGATCTCGACCAGGCCCTGACCGACTTCAGGCACTTCGAGCTTGAACAGTTCGATCATGAATTCAGGTGCGGCACGGCTGATGAACAGCTGCGGGCCGCGTGGCTCGGAACGCACCTCGGCCAGGTAACCGCGCACGCGGTCGCCGGGACGCAGCACGTCGCGCGGAATGCCCTTGTCTTTCGGAATGAAGGCTTCGGCGTTGCCGCCAAGATCGACAAAAATATTGCCGCGCTCCGCGCGCTTGACCACGCCGGTGATCAACTCACCCACACGATCCTTCCACGCATCCACCACCTGCTGACGCTCGGCCTCGCGCACACGCTGCACGATCACCTGCTTGGCAGCCTGCGCGGCGATACGGCCGAAGTCGGGATTCTCGATCTGTTCTTCGATGTAATCGCCCACTTCCACGCCGTCGGCTTCGTCGATGGCATCCATCAGACGCACCTGGCGGTCAGGGGATTCCATCACCACGTCATCGGCAACCACTTCCCAGCGACGGTAGGTTTCGTAAGTACCGTCCTTGTGATCGATGGTGACGCGGGCCAGCACGTCCTGGTCGGGATAGCGCTTCTTCGCCGCGGAAGCCAGCGCGGCCTCGATCGCTTCGAAGATCACTTCGCGCGGCACGCCCTTTTCGTTGGCGACCGCATCCACTACCAGCAAAAGTTCCTTGCTCATTTCGTCACTCCGCGCGCGGCTTGCCAGCCGCCGACTCGTTGGATGGTTTCTTCTTTTCGTGCCCGGGTTTTTTCGGGCCTGGCTTGTTCGGTTTCTGCGGTGCCAGACCCAGCGCAACCCAATCCGGCACGATGCGCGCTTTGTCGATATTGTCGTAGCCGATCTGCACGTCCTTGCCATCGACAGCGAACACCACCGCCTCTGCCTCGGCATCGATGCGCAGGATCTCGCCCTGGAAGCGGCGCCGACCATCCTGCGCCAGCTTCAAGACGATCTTTGCCGACTCACCGGTGTGGCGCGCGAACTGTTCCAGCGTGAACAGCGGACGATCCACACCCGGCGATGACACTTCCAACGTGTAGTTACCGCTGATCGGGTCTTCGACGTCGAGCTGGGCGGAGACTTCGCGGCTCACGCGCTCGCAGTCGTCGACATTGATGACACGCTCGGGCTGTTCGGCCAGCGGCACGTCGATATATAGGCGCAATGTGGCGCCGCCTGGAGCGGGAAGATATTCCACGCCCAGCAGTTCCAAGCCCAGGGACTCAACCGTTGGACTCAGCAGATTCGCGATTTCGGTCGCTTTTTCGCTCACAGACTGCCCTGATCAGATGATTGCCAGTAGAACCCCGGCAACCGGCAGCAAACTTTCCGGTTCCGGAAAAAACAAGGGGCCCGATGGGCCCCTTGCGTGAAAAAAACCCGACCTCTCAGGGTCGGCGTAAAGACGGGAACATGCGTCCTTACGATCCAAGAAGCTGAATTACTGCGATAAAGCAACAATTCGAAACTTGGTAGCGGGGGCAGGATTTGAACCTGCGACCTTCGGGTTATGAGCCCGACGAGCTGCCAGACTGCTCCACCCCGCAGCAGAAGCGGAATTATGAAGAACTTGAGCGGCAATTGCAAGCCCTAGTTTTTCATCTGTTGGACAGCGTGGCGGCTGTTCAACGTCGCGGCGAATAATACCCGCAATGCAACAAAAACGAAACAGTAAGCGCGGTTTTATTTCAGTGCGACGCCACATGCAGGATGCGACGCCGCAAAACCTAACGCTGGCGCAGCGGTCTTAGGCGAGGCCGGCGAATGCGCGCTGGCACCACACCATGATCGGACTCCAGGCCAGACCAAGTGCAAGCAGGGCCAGCGCATTGACGCCGAGCACGGTGCCGAGCACGCGATCGTTATTAGCCGGCAACGGCTCGCCTACCGGCTCGTCGAAGTACATGACCTTGATGACGCGCAGGTAGTAGTACGCACCGATCACTGCGCAGATCACACCGACCAACGCCAGCCACAGCATGTCGCCCTTCACTGCCGCGCCCAGCACCGCCAGCTTGGTCCAGAAACCGAGGAACGGCGGGATACCTGCAAGCGATGCCATGATGCACAGCACCAGACCAGCCATCCACGGATTGCGCGCGTTGAGTCCCTTGAAGTCGTCGATGTTTTCCGCTTCGAACCCGTTGCGCGACAGCGCGATGATGGCGCCGAACGAAGCGGTGGACATGATGGTGTAGCTGACCGCGTAGAACATCGCAGCCGCATAGCCCTCTTCCCCGCCGCCCGCCACGCCCATCAGCAGGAAGCCGATATGCGAGACCGTCGAGTATGCGAGCATGCGCTTGAGGTTGCTCTGCGCAATCGCCATCAGGTTACCGACCACCAGCGAAACCGCCGACAAGCCGCCGATCAGCAGATGCCACTGCGGCGACAACGGACCCATACCGACTTCCAGCAGGCGATAGGCCATACCGAACGCCGCAAGCTTGGGCGCCGAGCTGATGAACAATGCAATCGGCGCAGGCGCACCCTGATACACGTCGGGCAGCCACATGTGGAAGGGTGCAGCTCCCAGCTTGAAGGCGACGCCAGCGATCATGAAGATGGTGCCGGTCATCAGCAACGTGCGTTCGTTCGAGCCTTCGATCGCATCGTGGATGCCGGCCAGGCTGAGCGTACCGGTGGCGCCGTAGACCAGCGACATGCCGTATAGCAGCAGACCCGACGCCAGCGACCCGAGCACGAAATACTTCATCGCCGCTTCGGTGGCCAGGCCATTGTCGCGGTTGGAGGCGACCAGTGCGTAAGAGCACAGCGCCAGCAGCTCCAGGCCCAGATAGACCATCAACAGGCTACCGGCCGACGCCAGCAGCATCATGCCGGCAGTGGCGAACAACACAAGCACCGGGATTTCGCCCTGGTAGAGATTACGCTCGCGCAGGTAGGTCCAGCCATACACCAGGCTCAACCCGCTGACCAGCACGATCACGGTCTTCATGACATCGGCTGCCGTGTCGCGGACGAACATGCCATTGAAGATATCGCCTTGCCCGCCCGTGCCGGTTGCAAGCAACACGAGCACCACGGCAAGCACGGCAACGGAGAACAGGTGGGTCCAGACCTTGTTCCGCTGGCTCACGAACAGGTCGAGCATCAGCAGAGCGAAGGCGCCGCCGATCAGCACCAGCTCCGGTACGAGCGGAGCCAGGTCAGCGGTGGTCAACGGCGCGAGCGTTGGCGTGGTCATCATTAAATCCTGGAAATCAAAACGTACGGCAAGCGGTCAGAGCTTGGTCGCGGCAATCTGGGTCGCCAGCTTGGCGATCGACGGTTCCATCAGATCGGTCAGCGGCTTCGGGTACAGGCCCAGGGCCAGCACGCCAGCGGCGAACACCCCCAGCACGAATGCTTCGCGGCCATTGATGTCTTTCAGCTCGGCCACGTGTGCGTTGGCCACTTCGCCGAAGAACACGCGCTTGTACAGCCACAGCGTGTACGCAGCGGTGATCACCAGCGTGGTGGCGGCGCCGAAGGCAACCAACGGATGCTTCTGGAAGCTGGCCAGGATGACCATGAACTCGCCGACGAAACCACTGGTTCCCGGCAGGCCGGCATTGGCCATGAAGAACAACATGGCGAAGGTCGCGAACCAGGGCATCACGTTGACCACGCCGCCGTAATCGGCGATGCGACGGGTATGCATGCGGTCGTAGAGCACGCCGATGCACGAGAACATCGCGCCGGACACGAAACCGTGCGAGATCATCTGCACCATCGCGCCCTGCAGGCCCAGACGCGCAGCATCGGTGCTGCCGTACTCGCGTACCAGGGTGAAGGCGATAAAGGTACCGAGCGTGACGAAACCCATGTGCGCGATGGACGAATACGCCACCAGCTTCTTCATGTCGTCCTGCACCAAGGCCACCAGGCCGACATAGATCACCGCAATCAGCGACAGCGTGATGACCAGCCAGGCGAACTCATGACTGGCGTCGGGCACGATCGGCAGGTTGAAGCGCAGGAAGCCGTAGCCGCCGATCTTCAACGCAATCGCCGCCAGGATCACCGAACCGGCGGTCGGCGCCTCGACGTGCGCGTCCGGCAACCAGGTGTGCACCGGGAACATCGGCACCTTGACCGCAAAGGCGATCAGGAATGCGAAGAAGATCCAGGTCTGTTCCTTGGCGGTCAGCTGCAGCGCATACAGGTCGGCGAGCTGGAAGCTGCCGCCCTTCAGATACAGATACACCAGGCCCACCAACATCAGCACCGAGCCGAGGAAGGTATAGAGGAAGAACTTCATCGCCGCGTAGATGCGCCGTGGGCCGCCCCAGACGCCGATGATCAGGAACATCGGGATCAGCATGGCTTCGAAGAACACGTAGAACAACATCGCGTCGGTGGCGGCGAAGATGCCGACCGTGACGCCTTCCAGAATCAGGAAGGCAGCGACGTACTGATTGACGCGCTTGTCGATCGAGCGCCAGGCTCCGATCAGGGCCAGCACCGTCACCAGCGTGGTCAGCACGATCAACGCGACCGCGATGCCATCCACGCCCAGGTTGTAGCCGATGTTGTAGGCCGGGATCCAGGCATGCAGTTCGATGAACTGCATGGCGTCATTGGCAGTGTCGTAGCCCAGCAGCGGCAGACTCAGCGCAAAGGTCGCCACCGCTACCGCCAGGGACGCCCAGCGGGCAGTCTCGGCGTTGCGCAACGCAAGGATCAGGGCGCCGCCGATAATCGGCAGCCAGATCAAGATAGACAGTAAAGGCCAGTTCGACACGTTTTCTTATTCCGTACAGTTCAACGCCAGAAATGCATCAGTACCGCCAACAAGGCGATCAAACCGATGATCATTGCGAAGGCGTAGTGATAGAGGAAACCGGATTGCGTGCGACGCAGCAGATTTGCAGCCAGGTCGATCAGTCGGGCAGAACCGTTGACGACAGCGCCGTCGACCACATGGGTATCGACTGCACGTGACGCCTTGCCAAGAACAACGCCACCACCGGCGAAGCCATTGATCCAGAGCTTGTCGAAGCCGTACTTGTTTTCCAGCAACCACACGATCGGCGCGAATGTCTTGCGCGACTTTGTGGCCAGTTCCGGCTTCCACAGGTAGAACAGGGCAGCCAGCAGCAGGCCGGCAATCGTCAGGAAGAACGGAGCGGCCATCATGCCGTGCAGTGCGAAAGCAACCGGGCCGTGGAACTCTTCGGCCAATGCACCAACGGTATCGCGTGCCGGATCGTAGAAATCGACGATGCCAGTGAAGAACGAAACTGCCTGGCCCTGCATAGCGTGTGCTGCATGGTGGCCCTGCCAGTCGGTCCCGAACAACATCGGACCGATCGTGAAGAAGCCGATTGCGATCGAGGGGATTGCTAACAAGACCAACGGCAGCGTTACCACCCACTTGGATTCATGCGGCTCGTGGGCACCGTGGTGACCATGTCCGTGATCGTCGTGGCCATGCGTGTCGTGGGCATGCGCATCGTGCGAGTGAACCTGCGCTTCGGCATCGGTATGCGCGCTGTCGTGATGCGAATGCGCGTCGTGCGCATGGGCGTCGCGGAACCGCTCCTTGCCGTGGAAGGTCAGGAACAGCAGACGGAAGCTGTAGAAACTGGTCACCAATACGCCGCCAAGCACAGCCCAGTAGCCATAGGTTGCAATCCAGCCATGCGACTCATGCGCATGATGCGCGGCCGCCTCGATAATGGTGTCCTTCGAGTAGAAGCCGGAGAAGAACGGCGTACCAACCAAGGCCAATGTACCGATCACGCTGGTCCAGTAGGTCACCTTCATGTACTTGCGCAGGCCACCCATCTTGCGCATGTCCTGCTCGTGGTGCATGCCGATGATCACCGAGCCGGCCGCCAGGAACAGCAGCGCCTTGAAGAAGGCGTGGGTCATCAGGTGGAACACGGCTGCCGAATAGGCCGACACGCCCAATGCCACGGTCATGTAACCCAGCTGCGACAGCGTGGAATACGCCACCACGCGCTTGATGTCGTTCTGCACGATACCGATCAGGCCGGTGAAGAAGGCCGTGGTCGCACCGATGAACAGGATGAAGTTCAGCGCTGTTTCCGACAGCTCGAACAGCGGCGACATACGCGCCACCATGAAGATGCCGGCGGTCACCATCGTTGCGGCGTGGATCAGCGCCGAGATCGGCGTGGGGCCTTCCATCGAGTCCGGCAGCCACACGTGCAACGGCACCTGGGCCGACTTGCCCATCGCACCAATGAACAGGCAGATGCAGATCAGCGTCATCACGCTCCATTCGTGGCCCGCGAACAGCTGCACCTTGGCGCCGGCCATGGTGGTCGCGTTGGCGAACACGGTGGAGTAATCCAACGAGCCGAACCACAACAGGACGCCGGCGATACCGAGGATGAAGCCAAAGTCGCCGACACGGTTGACCAGAAACGCCTTCATGTTGGCGAACACGGCGGTCGGGCGCTTGAACCAGAAACCGATCAGCAGGTACGACACCAGGCCCACCGCTTCCCAGCCGAAGAACAGCTGCAGGAAGTTGTTGCTCATCACCAGCGTGAGCATGGAGAAGGTGAACAACGAGATGTAGCTGAAGAAGCGCTGGTAACCCGGGTCCTCTTCCATGTAGCCGATGGTGTAGATGTGCACCAACAGCGACACGAAGGTCACCACCACCATCATCATCGCAGTCAGGCGGTCGACCATGAAGCCGACATGTGCCGAGTAGTTGCCGACATCAAAGAATGTGTAGAGGTTCTGGTTGAACGGGCTGGCGCCCTGCTCCACCAGCTGATACAGCGTCAGGCACGACAGTACGCAGCTGACCGCAACACCGAGGATGGTGACGTACTGCGCGCCCTTGCGCCCGACCTGGCGCCCGAACAGGCCGGCGATGATGCTGCCGACCAGCGGTGCAAGCACCACTGCGATCAACAGACTCTTGGAGAGAGTGATTTCCATCTACAGGTCAGCCCTTCAACGTATCGACTTCGGCCACATTGATCGTGCGGCGCGTGCGGAACAGAGTCACCAGGATCGCAAGGCCGATTGCAGCCTCCGCAGCGGCAACCGTCAGAATGAAGAACACGAACAACTGACCGGCGGTATCGCCAAGCTCGCGCGAGAACGCGATGAAGTTGACGTTGACCGACAGCAACATCAACTCGATCGACATCAGCAGCACGATGACGTTCTTGCGGTTGAGGAAGATGCCGGCCAGCGAGATGCAGAACAGCACCGCGCCCAGTCCAAGCAGGTGGCCCAAGGTAATCAAGACTTCGCCTCCTGTCCGTCGGCCGCGTCGATTTGCGGCGCAACCTGTACCGGCTTTTCAACCGCCATTTTGACCATGCGCAGACGGTCGCCCGCCTTGACCCGGGACTGCTCGCCGGCATTCTGCAACTTGATGCCAGTGCGCTTGCGCAGGGTCAGCATCACTGCAGCCACCACCGCCACCGTCAGGATCACCGCGGCAAATTCGAAAGGCAGCAGAAATTCGGTGTACAGGCTCTTGGCCAACCAGGTCAGGTTGGAACTGTCAGCCGCTTGCGCAGCTGCGTTGTCTGCCGGGAACGGCGTGGCGCTGCGCGCCTTGACACCGATCAACGTGACCATCTGCGCGAGCATGGCCACCGCCACGATGACGCCGAGCGGCATGTACTTGACCCATCCCTCGCGCAGGCGGCTGGTATCGATGTCCAGCATCATCACCACGAAGAGGAACAGCACCATCACCGCGCCGACATAGACCAGCACCAGCGTCACGCCGAGGAATTCAGCCCCGACCAACAGCCAGATGCATGCCATCGAGAAGAACGTGAGGATCAGGCACAACACGGCGTATACCGGGTTGCGCACGCTGATCACCGCACCGGCGGACACGACCGCGACGGCGGAGAAGGCGTAGAAAGCAAGAGTGACCCAGTCCATCATGACCTCAACGGAAGGCGGCATCGGCAGCGCGACGCTCGGCGATCTCGGTCTCTAACCGGTCTCCGATCGCCAGCAGCTGCGGCTTGTTGACAATGTTTTCGCCACGCTTCTCGAAGTGGTACTCGAGGATGTGCGTTTCGACGATCGAGTCCACCGGGCAGCTTTCTTCGCAGAAGCCGCAGAAGATGCACTTGAACAGGTCGATGTCGTAGCGCGTGGTGCGGCGGGTGCCGTCTTCGCGCTTGGCCGAGTCGATGGTGATCGCCAGCGCCGGGCACACCGCTTCGCACAGCTTGCAGGCGATGCAACGCTCTTCGCCGTTGGGATAACGGCGCAGCGCATGCAGGCCGCGAAAGCGCGGCGACTGCGGGAACTTCTCCATCGGATACAGCACGGTGTACTTGGGCTTGAACGTGTATTTCAACGTCAGCCACAAGCCGCCGAGCAGCTCGAGCAGCAGCAAGCTCTTGAAGTAATGGGTGATCTTGTTCATCAATTACACGCCCTTCTGGATCACGCCGTAAAACACCATCAACGCCGTCACTGCAATCCACACGATCGTGAGCGGAATGAAGACCTTCCAGCCCAGACGCATGATCTGGTCGTAGCGGTAACGCGGGAAGCTGGCGCGGAACCAGATATAGGCGCTGGCGAAGAAGAACACCTTCATCAGCAGCCACGGCCAGCCGCCCTTCCACAACCAGTCGATCCACGGCGAAACGTCCGCATTGACCCAGCCCTGAATCGGGCTCAACCAACCGCCGAGGAAGAAGATCGAGATCAGGAAGCTGACCAGGATCATGTTGGCGTATTCGGCCAGGAAGAACAGGGCGAACGCACCGCCGGAATATTCCACCATGTGACCGGCGACGATTTCCGATTCGCCTTCCACCACGTCGAACGGCGCGCGGTTGGTTTCGGCGACGCCAGAAACCCAGTACACGATGAACAACGGGAACAGCGGAATCAGGAACCAGTCGAAGAAACCGGAGTTGCCGGCCTGCGCGAACACGATCTGGCTCAGGTTGACGCTGCCGGAGGCAATCATCACACCGACCAACGCAAAGCCCATCGCGATTTCGTAGCTGACCACCTGCGCGGCCGAACGCATCGCGCCCAGGAAGGCGTATTTCGAGTTCGATGCCCAGCCGGCCAGGATGATGCCGTACACGCCCAGCGAGGTCATCGCCAGCAGATACAGCAGGCCGACGTTGGCATTGGACAACACCAGCTTCGCATCGAATGGCACTACCGACCATGCGGCAAAAGCCGGCGCCAGTGTCAGCAGCGGTGCGATGACGAACATCGCCTTGTGCGAGCTGGTTGGCTGCACGATTTCCTTGAACAGGAGTTTGAAGACGTCGGCGAAGGCCTGGAAGATGCCCATACCCACGTACATGGGCCCATGGCGCACGTGCATCCAGCCGATCAGCTTGCGCTCCCAGACCACGTAGAAGGCCACCGCCACGATCACCGGCACGGCGATCAGCAGGATCTTCAATACTGACCACAGCACCACGCCGCCATCGCCCAGCCCCAGGAACCACTGGTGCAACGGGTCGACCAGGTTCAACAACAATTCGTTCATGCAGCCACCACCGTTACACGACCGGCACCGAGCGGCGCGGTTGCGCCATGGCCGGATTCGATCCACACCGTGCCCGGTGCGACGCGCTTGTCCAGCACCACCGGCAACGTTGCCTTACCGGCATCGGTACCGACCTTGACCATCTGACCAGCCTGGACCTGCAACTGCGTCGCCTGCTCCGGATGCATCGCCACGCACGGCGCGATGTTGAGCGGATGCGACTGCAGCGCAGCGGCCCGACGCACCACCGCATCGGTGCGGTAGATCGCCGCAGTTGCAGCGACTTCCAGCCCGTTGCTGGCGGCCGCTGGCTGCGCCGACGCCGTTGGCGTCACGTTGCGGTTCTGCATGCCGGCGCGCAGGCCGATCAGGTCGATGAATTCGAAACCGGGCAGACCCAGTTCACCGCCAAGTGCACGCAGCACGCGCCAGCCCTCGCGCGCTTCGACCGGTAGGCGGCCAGCAGCACGTGCAGTCTGCACGCGGCCATCGAGATTGGTCAGCGATGCATCGATTTCCGGCAACGCACCGATCGGCAGAATCACATCGGCCACATCGCGCGTCGACGCACAGGCGAACTGGCTGAAGGCAACCACCTTGGCGCCTGCCAGCGCGCTGCGTGCAGCGGCGGCGTCGGCAAAATCCAGGCCTGGCTCGATGCCGTACAGCACGTACGCCTGACGCGGCTGGGCCAGCATGGCGGCGACATCGCGCGCGGTCGGCAGCACGCCCTGCGCCACCAGACCCACGGCATTGGCGCCTTGCGGGATGCGGCACAACGATGCGCCGGTTGCGGCAGCGAAGTCGCGTGCGGCGGCACGCAACGCGGCAGCCTGCGGATGATTTTCGGCCAACGCACCGACCACGATCACGGCGCGGCTTGCAGCCTTGACCGCATCGCGCAGCGTCGCATCGCTCAGTGCACCCGCCAACTGCGACGGCGCCACCACGGTGCGGCTGGCCTGGGTGAAGGCGAAATCGAAGTCGACCGGGTTGACCGAGTGAATCTGCGTACGGTTCTGGATATGCGCCTTGCGCAGACGTGCGTGCAGCAACGGCAGCTCATGCCGCACATTGGTGCCGAACAACACCACCACGTCAGCCTGTTCGATCTCCGCCAGCGGCGTGGCAAACGCTTCGGCTACCGCAGCGTCGGAGAAATCACGGTTGAGCAAACGGTGGTCCAGGTTGCCGCTGCCCAGACCTTCGGCCAGACGCGCGAGCAATGCGCCTTCTTCGTTGGACGTGGACGGATGCACCAACACGCCGAGCTGATCGCCGGCGTTTTCGCGCAGGATCTGCGTGGCGGCGGCCAGACCTTCGGCCCAGCTCACTTCAGTCCACTGCCCGTTAACCTTCTTCAGCGGCTTGACCGCACGGTCTTCGGCATACAGGCCCTGATGCGAATAACGGTCGCGGTCGGAGAGCCAGCATTCGTTGACTGCCTCGTTCTCACGCGGCACGGTGCGCAGCACTTCGCCACGACGCACGTGCAGGAACAGGTTCGAACCCATCGCATCGTGGTAACCCAGCGATTCGCGCGCCATCAGTTCCCACGGACGCGCGCGGAACTGGAACACCTTGTTGGTCAGCGCGCCCACCGGGCAGACGTCGATGACGTTGCCGGAAATCTCGGTGGTCAGCGGCTTGCCGTCGTAGGTGCCGATCTGCAGGTTCTCGCCGCGATACATGCCACCCAGCTCGTAGGTGCCGGCAATATCAGCGGTGAAACGCACGCAACGGGTGCACTGGATGCAGCGGGTCATCTCGGTGGCGACCAGCGGACCGATGTCCTCGTCCGGCACCACCCGCTTGCGCTCGTTGAACCGGCTGACCGAACGGCCGTAGCCCAACGAGACGTCCTGCAGTTCGCACTCGCCGCCCTGATCGCAGATCGGGCAGTCCAGCGGGTGGTTGATCAGCAGGAATTCCATCACGCTGCGCTGGTACTTCAAAGCCTTTTCGCTACGCGTGGTGACCTTCATGCCATCCATCACCGGCGTGGCGCAGGCAGGCGACGGCTTGGGCGACTTTTCGACATCGACCAGGCACATGCGGCAGTTGGCCGCGATCGGCAGCTTCTCGTGGTAGCAGAAGCGCGGAATCGGGATGCCGGCCTTGTCGGCCGCCTGGATGATCATCGAGCCCTTCGGCACGACCAGACTCTGGCCGTCGATCTCGACGGTCACATGGTCCGGTGGCACGTTCGGGTTCACTGGTTGGGCGCTCATGCAGCCACTCCGACTTGCGTATCGACGATCGAACGACCGTTGACAATGTAGTACTCGAACTCGTCCCAGAACTGGCGCAGGAAGCCTTGAATCGGCCATGCCGCCGCTTCGCCGAACGCACAGATGGTATGGCCTTCGATCTGGCCAGCGACGGTGCGCAGCTGATGCAGGTCTTCCATCGTGGCCTTGCCGGCGACGATGCGCTCCAGCACGCGATGCATCCAGCCGGTGCCCTCGCGGCACGGGGTGCACTGGCCGCAGGATTCCTTGTGAAAGAACTGCGAGATGCGGCAGGCGAAACGCACGCAGCAGACGCTGTCGTCCAGCACCACGATGGCACCCGAACCCAGACCGGTGCCGAGCGCACGCAAGGTGTCGTAGTCCATCTGCAGGCCAGCCACCTGGTCGGCCTTCAGCACCGGCATCGACACGCCGCCAGGCACCACGCCCTTGAGCTTGCGACCCGGGCGCAGTCCGCCGGCCATTTCCAGCAGTTCGTCGAAGGTGGTGCCGAGCGGCACCTCGAAATTGCCGCCCTTCTGCACGCAACCGGACACCGAGAAGATCTTCGGGCCGCCGTTCTTGGTCTTGCTCAAACCGAGGAACCACTCCGGGCCGTTGCGAATGATCGCCGGCACCGACGCATAGGTCTCGGTGTTGTTGATGGTGGTCGGCTTGCCGTACAGGCCGAAATTCGCGGGGAACGGCGGCTTGTAGCGCGGCTGGCCCTTCTTGCCTTCCAGCGATTCCATCAATGCGGTTTCTTCGCCGCAGATGTACGCGCCAGCGCCCAGCGCACCGTAGATGTCGATATCCACGCCGCTGCCGAGAATGTTCTTGCCCAACCAACCGTTGGCGTAGGCATCGGCCAGCGCCAGCTCGAAGTTTTCGAACGGCTCGTGGTGGAATTCGCCACGCAGGTAGTTGTAGCCCACCGTCGAGCCGGTGGCGTAGCAGGCGATCGCCATGCCCTCCACCACCGAATGCGGGTTGTAGCGCAGGATGTCGCGGTCTTTGCAGGTGCCCGGCTCGGATTCGTCCGAATTGCACAGGATGTACTTCTGCATCGTGCCCTTGGGCATGAACGACCATTTCAACCCGGTCGGAAAGCCCGCACCACCACGGCCGCGCAGGTTCGACGCCTTGACCATTTCGATGACATCGGCCGGCGGGATCTTCTCTTCGAGGATCTTGCGCAGCGCGGCGTAGCCACCGGTTTTCAGATAGCTCTCATACGACCACGGAGTGTCGTAGTGCAGGGTCGTGTAGACGACCTGATGCGGCTGCGGCGCCGGACCGACCGGGCCTGAGGGTGCGTGATGATGTGCCATGTCTTACTCCAGCCCGTCCAGCAGCGCGTCGACCTTTTCTTTCGTCAGATGCTCGTGATAGTGGCCATTGATGACCATCATCGGCGCCGCGGAGCAGGCAGCCAGGCACTCTTCTTCGCGCTTGAGGTAGACGCGACCATCGGCCGTCGACTGCCCCAGCTTGCAACCCAGCTTCTTTTCCGCGTGGGCCAGCAGATCCTCGGCGCCATTGAGCCAGCAGCTGATATTGGTGCAGAACGCCACGTTATGGCGGCCGACGCGCTCGGTCTCGAACATCGAGTAGAAGCTGGCGACCTCATAAGCCCATACCGGCGGCAGCTCCAGGTACTTGGCTACGCCCACGATCAATTCGTCGGTCAGCCAGCCCTGGTTCTGCTCCTGCGCGGCGTGCAGACCCTGCAGCACCGCCGAACGCTTGCGGTCCGGCGGGAACTTGGTCAGCCAGTGATCGATGTGGGCGCGCGTCTTGTCGCTCAGCACCACCTGCGGATCGACGTCGCGCGCCGCTTCGAAATTACCCGTCGCCTTCATCGGTCAACCTCACCGAAAACTAAATCGTAAGTACCGATCATCGCCACGACGTCGGCCAACAAATAGCCACGCACCACCGCGTCCATCGACGACAGATGCGCAAAACCCGGCGCGCGCAGATGCACGCGGAACGGCTTGTTGGCGCCGTCGGACATCAAGTAGCAACCGAACTCGCCCTTGGGTGCTTCCACCGCGCTATAGGTTTCGCCGGCCGGCACGCAATAGCCTTCACTGAACAGCTTGAAGTGATGGATCAGTGCTTCCATGTCGTCCTTCATGCCTTCGCGGCTGGGCGGAGCGACCTTGAAATTGGTGACCATGACCGGGCCTGGGTTGGCCTTCAGCCACTTCACGCACTGTTTGATGATGCGGTTGGATTCGCGCATCTCGGCCACGCGCACCAGGTAGCGGTCATAGCAGTCGCCGTTGGTGCCGACCGGGATATCGAAATCCACCGCGTCGTACTTGGCGTAGGGCTGCTTCTTGCGCAGATCCCACTCGATGCCCGAGCCACGCAACATCGGACCGGTCATACCCCAGGCGCGTGCCAGATCCGGGCTGATGATGCCGACGTCGACGGTACGCTGCTTCCAGATGCGGTTATCGGTCAGCAGGGTCTCGTACTCGTCCACGCGTGCCGGGAAGGTATTGGTGAACTCCTCGAGGAAGTCCAGCATGGTGCCTTCGCGACCGGCATTGCGCTTCTTCAGCGCCCCGCCCTTGTGCCAACGCGACTCCTTGTACTGCGGCATGCGATCGGGTAGATCGCGGTAGACGCCGCCGGGACGGTAGTAGGCCGCGTGCATGCGCGCGCCACTGACCGCCTCGTAGACGTCCATCAGTTCTTCGCGCTCGCGGAATGCATACAGCATCACCGCCATCGCACCCAGATCGAGCGCATTGGAACCGACCCACATCAAATGGTTCTTGATGCGGGTGATCTCGTCGAACATGGTGCGGATGTACTGCGCACGCTCGGGTGCTTCGATCCCCATCAGGGATTCGATCGCGCGCACATAGGCGTGCTCGTTGCACATCATCGAGACGTAATCCAGACGATCCATGTACGGAACCGACTGGTTGAACGGCTTGGACTCGGCCAGCTTCTCGGTGCCACGGTGCAGCAGGCCGATATGCGGATCAGCACGCACCACGGTCTCGCCATCCATTTCCAGGATCAGGCGCAACACGCCGTGCGCCGCAGGATGCTGCGGGCCGAAGTTCATCGTGTAATTGCGGATTTCCTGCTTGCTTTCGACAGGATTGCTCGCGAAGGCATCGGTTGCCTGGCGGAACTCACTCACTTGGCAGTCTCCGACTTGCCCACTTCACCAGCGGCAGTCTCATAACGGGCATCGTCGCGAATGACGCGCGGCACGCCGACGCGCGGCTCGACCGAGGTCACCGGCTCGTACACCACGCGCTTGCGCTCCTCGTCGTAACGCACTTCGACGTTGCCGATCAGCGGAAAGTCCTTGCGGAACGGGTGGCCGACGAATCCGTAGTCGGTCAGGATGCGGCGCAGGTCCGGGTGCCCATCGAACACGATGCCGAACAGGTCGAACGCCTCGCGCTCGAACCAGTTCACGCCCGGCCAGATATCGGTCAACGACGCCACCACCGGCACCTGCTCGTCCGGTGCGTAGCAACGCACGCGCAGACGCTGGTTGTGCTGGTAGGAAATCAGCTGTGCGACCACCGCAAAACGTTGCTTGGGCAGCTGCTGCGGCTGCGCGCCGGCAGAGCTTTCCTGGCTGGGGAACTCGCCCCAGGCGAAACGGCCGACGGCCTTGCCTTCGACGCCGCGACTGAAGCCCTGCGACGACACGTCGGCGGTATCCCACTCGTCGCTGCCGTAGCCCAGGTAATCGACGCCACACAGGTCGCTGAGCTGTTCGAAACCGAGCTCGTCACGCAGTGCAAGACAGGTGGCGTGCCAATCGGCGGCCGCGACTTCCAGCGTCACTTCGCCGCGCGGCAATGCCACGGCAATCTGCGCACCGGCGAAACGTGCCGCAAGTCGGTCAGTGAAGGAGGATGCTTGCTCTGCCATGGGGGCTTGGCTGCTCTCGGTAGAAGAAGACGGGTGTCAGCGCGCGATCGTCTGGGTACGCCAGATCTTCTTCTGCAGCTGCAAGATGCCGTAGACCAGCGCCTCGGCGGTCGGCGGGCAGCCCGGGACGTAGATGTCCACCGGCACGATGCGGTCGCAACCGCGCACCACCGAATACGAATAGTGATAGTAGCCGCCGCCGTTGGCGCAGCTGCCCATCGAGATGACCCACTTCGGATCGGGCATCTGGTCGTAGACCTTGCGCAGCGCCGGGGCCATCTTGTTGACCAGGGTACCGGCCACGATCATCACGTCGGACTGACGCGGCGACGGGCGGAACACCACGCCGTAGCGGTCCAGATCCAGGCGCGAGGCGCCCGCGTGCATCATCTCGACGGCGCAGCACGCCAGACCGAAGGTCATCGGCCACATCGAGCCGGTACGCGCCCAGTTGAGCAGCGCATCGACGCTGGTGGTCACGTAGCCCTTTTCGAGCAACGGGTTTTCGCCTTCCGGGCGCAGGATGTCTTCCACCCGGCCTTCCGGCATCGGGTTGGTCATCAGACTATCCAGGGTCTGAATCACTCCCATTCCAGCGCTCCCTTCTTCCACACGTAGATAAAGCCGAGGAACAACATGCCGACGAACAGCCCCATGGTGACCAGCGAACGTGCGCCGATCTCCATGAACACCTGCGTCCACGGCACGATGAAGATGATTTCCAGATCGAACACGATGAACTGGATCGCGATCAGGTAGTAGCGCACATCGAACTTCATGCGCGCGTCTTCGAAGGCTTCGAAGCCGCACTCGTAAGGCGAGAGCTTGCGCGGGTCCGGGCTACGCGGACCGAGGAATCGACCGACCAACATCAGCACGATGCCGATACCGGTGGCGACGATCAGAAACAGCAGACTCGGCAAATATTCGGCCAGCACAGCGATTCTCTCTTGCCTCTGCCCGCACGCGCCGCGTGCCGGCATGGGGTATAGGCAGACCCCGCGCGCGACAAGCGATGCGCAGGAACTGCAGCCAAACAATGGTGCCCAAGAGGGGACTCGAACCCCTACGACCTAAGTCGCTACCACCTCAAGGTAGTGCGTCTACCAATTCCGCCACCTGGGCATACGTTGCGCCGCTGGGCATCCCAGTGCGCAGCGTATTGTAACCGGCTTCAGCGTTTTTGTGCTGGTTCTGAAGCGTTTTCTTCGCTTGCTGCAGGCGCCGGCTGCGCCGGTGCGGACTGCGCAGGCGCCACTGCCGGGGCGGCGGCCGGAGCCGGCTGCGACGGAGCGGTCGGCACCGCACCTGCGGCCGGGGCCTGCGGCAACGGCTGGGTGAGCTCGCCGGCGGCGGCCGGAGCCGGGGTTGCCGACTGCGACATCACACCCAGGTTCTGATCCGTAGGACGTGCGCCGTGCGTGGCGTACCACGCCATGAACAGGCTGATGCTGAAGAACACCACCGCCAGCCACTTGGTCGACTTGGACAGGAAGTTCGACGCACCCTGCGAACCGAACACGGTGCCGGACGCGCCGGCGCCGAAGCCGGAGCCGGCCGCCGCACCTGCGCCACGCTGCATCAGGATCAGCGCAATCATCGCCAGGGCGACCAGCACGTAGACCACATTGAGGATCAACATCAGCATTTCGAAATCCGTCCCCGGACAAAACTTAATGGGTTAGCACGCGGCCGCCGCGCGTGCGATGGCCAGGAAATCTTCGGCGACCAGTGACGCGCCTCCGACTAGCCCGCCATCGACGTCAGGCTGCGCGAACAGCTCGCCGGCGTTGTCGGGCTTGACACTGCCCCCGTACAGGATGGGCAGCGAATCGGCGATTCTAGCATCCGCCTTCGCGACTTCGCCACGCAGGAAGGCGTGTACGGCCTGGGCCTGCTCCGGGGTCGCAGTGCGGCCGGTGCCAATGGCCCAGATCGGTTCGTAGGCCAGCACCGAGCCTGCGAAACCGGCGCTGCCGACCAGCGCCAGGACCGGGTCGAGCTGGGCACGTAGGATTGCCTCGGTCTGACCGGCTTCACGCTGTTCCAGCGATTCGCCCACGCACAGCACTGGAATCAGTCCAGCATGGATGGCGGCGGCAAACTTGCGTGCCACCAGCTCGCTGCTCTCATGGTGATACTGGCGGCGCTCGGAGTGGCCGACCAGCCCGTAGCCGGCACCGACATCGACCAGCATGGAGGCCGAGACCTCGCCGGTGTAGGCGCCCTTCTCATTACTGCTGACGTCCTGGGCTCCGAACGACAGGTGATGGGCCTCGAAATCCTCGATCAGGTCGCCGAGGTAAGGCAGTGGCGGCAGGATGACGACTTCGACACCCTCCAGGGGCATGTGCGCGGCCACCTTGGCCACCAGTTCGGTGGCGAAGGCGCGGCTGCCATGCAGCTTCCAATTTCCGGCAACGATCTTTCGACGCATCAGGCGCAGGTTCCTGAGTTGAAGACAGGCGACAGAATAGCCCAAGGGCTGGCAGCAACCGGCACACTTCTGTCCGCCAGATGTCCTTCCCCTCCCCTTACAGGAACCTGCCATGTCCGTTTCGCCTGTCTTCGCCTTGATCACCGGCGCCTCCAGCGGCATTGGCCGCGAGATTGCGCGCGCATACGCCAGGCGCGGCGTGCCGTTGATCCTGACCGCACGACGGGTGGACCGGCTGCAGGCATTGGCCGAGGAATTGCGCAGCACGGTTCGGGTGGAAGTGCTGCCGGCCGATCTGGCCGACCCTGCCGCGGCCGAGGCGCTGGCAACGCAGATCCAGCGCAACGGCTGGACCGTGGGCACGCTGGTCAACAACGCCGGTTACGGCGTGCCGGGCCGCTACCTGCATCACGACTGGGCCACGCATGCGCGCTTCCTGCAGGTGATGGTGGGCGCGGTGTGCGAACTGACCTGGCGACTGCTGCCGATGATACGTGCCAGCGGCCAGGGCCGCATTCTCAACGTGGCCTCGTTCGCCGCACTGACGCCCAGCGCCGATGGGCAGACCCTGTATGCGGCCAGCAAGAGCTTCATGCTGCGCTTCAGCGAATCGCTGGCGCTGGAAAACGCCGATTGCGCGGTCAAGGTCTGCGCGCTGTGTCCGGGCTTTGCCTGGTCCGAATTCCACGACGTGACCGGCACCCGCGAGGCGATGTCCACCCTGCCCGCCTGGGCCTGGCTGCAGGCCGATGCAGTGGCCGAATATGGAATCGCCGCACTGGAGCGCGGCCAGGTGCTGGCGGTACCGGGCTGGCGCTATCGGCTGGTCAACGCAGCACTGCGGCTGTTGCCGCATGCGTTTGCCCTACGCCTGATGGCGCGCGGCTCGCATCGGGTGCGGCCGCTGGAATGATGCATCGGCAGGCTGCGTGTGCGGGCCATATCGCCTGTGCTCGGCAGCGCTTCGTGCCCGCCTTCGACCCGGGCGACCGGAGGGCTTGCGACGACCACGCAAGCGCATGTATCGAGCGTCAGATGATTTGGATGCACGCGCATGCCAGCGCAAGTCGGCATCAGCTCACGCACCTTCCCGCCAACGCTAAACCACCCGCTTGCTTCAGTGATTGACGATCTCGCCGTGCATGGCCGCCAGACGCGCCAGCAGGCGGTTTTGCGTGCGACGCGGAATCTTGCGCTGATCCATGGCCCAGTTCAGATCCTCGACCAGGGCATTGAAGTCGCCTTCGCGGATGGCCAGGTGCGCGTGCGCCTGCTGCATCGATTTGGCGGTGTCCGGGCATGGGCCGTCGGCGACATGGCAGAACTTCTGCACCAGGCGCTCGTTGAGCATGACGATATTGACGCGCGCGAATTTATCGACGATGCGTGGATCGTCGGCGATGCGCGAGAGCATGGTTTCCACCAGCGCTTCGATGCCGGCCTGCCCGCCGAGTTCGTCGTACAGCGTCTGCCGCGATTGCGTGCTGGCGCAGGCGCTCGTCAGGCCCAGCACGCAGAGCAGCGACCAGCGCAGCCATCGGTTCATCAGAACGCCACCTGCAAGGAGAGATAAGGGCCGCGCTGATCGGCAAGCGTGGCGATGTCGCCAAGATCGGCGAATGCAGCGGTCAACGAGACATGCTTGCTCGGGAACCAGGCAACGAATGCATCTGCCCACGCTTGCTCGCGCGCAAAGCCGAGGTTATTGGGTTTGTCGCGATATTCCACACCCACTGCCCAGGACGGCGACAGCACGACGGCGGCGCTGACCTCCGGAACCAGGCGATAGCTGTTGCGGCGATCGCCGCCGAAGCCGAGCAAGCCTGCCTGGTTGGCGCGGGTAGCGCGCAAGGTGCCGTTGAGCAGCAGCTGATATCCAGCAGCGCCCTGCAGCAACAGGCGGCTTGTGCTGACATAGATGTCGGTGCCGTGATCGTCACGCGCACCGATCGCCAACGGCAAGGTGCCGTTGCGCAGGCGTTTGTACTGCACGCCCAGGCTGACTTGTGGCGCATGTCCGTACACAAGGTCGCCGGCCACGCGCACCTTGGCACCGAACACGTCCTGGCCAAGCGCATTCCATGGCAAGCCGAGCCGGTCCTGCAAGGTGCCCAGATCCAGGCGCTGGCGGGCAAGCGACAGTTCCAGCCGATTGCCGACCGTGAGCGCGGCGCCCTGCACGTCGAGACGGTAATCGCCGCTGTCGACATGGGTTGCGAACGCGACGGTGCCAAGCTCGTCGCGCGTGCCGTACCCGGACAACGTGGCCCACGGCACGATGCCGCCGCCGCTACTGCCTTCGATCATCGACACGCCGCCGGTGGCGAGCAGGCGCCCGTCACCGGCCAGGGCATGCAGCGGCGCGAACACGCCGGCCACCGCAGCAGCAACAAGCGCAACACGCAGATGCCCGCTCATCGCTGCACTCCTGCATGCGCTGGCGTGGTGATGCCGAGTTGGCGCATGCACCAGGCCACCAGCGGCGCTTCTTCCAGCGGTGGCGAATACAGATAGCCCTGCACCATGTCGCAGCCGTAGCCGCGCAGCAACGCGAGGGCCGCGGTGTTCTCGACGCCTTCGGCAATCACACTCAGCCCTAGGTTGTGCCCCAGATCGATCGTGCTGCGGACGATGAAGGCATCGTCGGTGCCTTCGGCCAACTGCATGACGAAACTCTTGTCGATCTTCAATTCGTTCACCGGCATGCGCTTGAGTTGTGCCAACGAGGAATAGCCGGTACCGAAGTCGTCGATGGACAGGCGCACGCCGACACTGCGCAACTGATGCAGCATGTGCAGCGCGAATTCGACATCGCGCATCAGGGCACTTTCGGTCAATTCCAGTGTGACCGACTGCGCTGGCACAGCATGATGCTCCAGGCAGCCGCGGACGAAGTCGGGCAATCCGGGATCGGACAGATCCAGTGCGGACAGGTTGATGGCCATGCCCAGTTCCAACCCCTGCTTGCGCCATTGCGCCTGGCAGCGCAGCGCTTGGTCCAGCACGAAGCGGGTGAGCGGATGGATCACGCCGGAGTGCTCGGCAAGCGGGATGAATTCGTCCGGGCCGATCGGCCCTAGCACCGGGTGATGCCAGCGCACCAGCACTTCGACCTGTTCGACATGATCGGTGCGCAGACAAATCTTGGGCTGGAAGCGCAAGGTGAGTTCGTTGGCGCCGATGGCCTGACGCAGATCGCCGGTGAGGCGCAAACGCCGCAAATGCTGTTCGTCCTGGCCCATGCGGTAGACGCTGGCGCCGAAGGCGGCCGTCGTACCGACCTGCCGCCGTGCAATGTCGGCCCGGCGCAACAAGGTGTCCGGGTCGGCGCCGTGCTCGGGAATCAAGGCGATGCCGATGCTGGCTTCGAGCTGGATGCGCGCCTGCGGCAACACCAGCGGGCGGCGCAACTGCAGCAGCAGGCGCTGCGCATCCTGCTGCACGCTGGCCGCATCGGCTTGCGCCACCACCACCATGAATTCATCGCTTCCCAGCCGGCCCACCAGGTTGGGCTCCTGCACGACCTCCACCAACCGACGCCCGGCTTCCACCAATACCTGGTCGGCGAAGTCGTGGCCCAGGCTGTCGTTGAGTTCCTTGAAGCGCTCCAGATCCAGGATCAGCACCGCGGCGGTGCCACCGGATGCCACGGTCTGATCCACCACGTCCTTCAAGCGTTCCAGCAACCAGATCCGGTTAGGCAACCCGGTCAGGGCGTCATGGCGGGCCTGATGCAGGATGTGCTGTTCGCGGCTGGCGATCTGGTGCTGCATGCGCCCGAAACTGTCGGCCAGTTCGGCGAGTTCGCGGCCCGGCGGCACCTGCACGGCGGTGCGGTAATCGCCGCGCTGAATGCGCCGTGCGGCCTGCACCAGTTGCGCCACGGGTTTGCTCACGCTGCGCGCAAGAAAAATCGCCACGCCCAGTGCAGCGACCGTGGCCAAGCCTGCCAGCAGCAGGATCCGCAGCTTGAGGATGCGGTACGGCGCCACGGCGCCATCCAGCGATGCCTGCAAGGCCACCCGCACCTGGCTGTCGCCCTGGATCGATTGCAGCCTGACCAGATAACGCGACTCATCCAGCGTCAGCGGGATCGATGCAGCCTGCACCTTCTCGGCCAGGGGCAGCTGCTGCGCGAATTGGGCGCGCGCCGAGGGCTCCAGGGTGGAGGCCAGCACGCGCACCGGCGGGCCATCGGTAAAGAAGGTCGCATCCAGCCCGGTGGTGGTGCGGAAATCCTGCGCCAGGCCATCGCCGGATTCGTTGCCGATCCCAATCCAGCCGACCCGGTTCGGCGCCAGCACCTGCACCACCGCCAACCGCACGATGTGCTGATTCAGCGCCACCACACCGACCGCGCGTCCATCGCGCTGCGCTTGCTGCAGCAAGGCCTGCACCGCACGCAATTGTTCGGCCTGCGGCACGTCGGCCAGGCCGGTCAAGAATTGGCCATCGGGCGACAGCAAGAGCGCGGTTTGCGCCGACATGCGCGCGGCGTGGTTACGCAAGGCCGACTGCATGGTCGGCACATCGCCGCTTGCAACGGCCGCACGAAACCCGAAATCGTCGGCCAGCACCGACGCCGACTGCAGCAGCTGTTCGTCGCGGCGCACGTTGATGCGTTGCCAGACCCGCTGCCCGATCTCCAGCTCTTCGCCAAGTTGCGCCTTGACGCTGCGCTCGGTCGCCACCTGAACGGCAAGGAAGGTCAGCGCCTGGGTGGCAAGCACGACCAGCACGAGCAAGGCCGCGATGCGGGTATGCAGGCGCATCGACCTCATGGGCGCGGCTTCTTCGGGTCGGCGTTACGGAACTTGTCCTGCAGGGCGCGCACGCGCGCATCCGGTGGCGCCACGGCCGGCGCGGCGCCGGTGGTCTGCAGGGTCACGCGGCGCTGTACTGGTTCGCGTGCGATCACCAACGGCTCGCTGCTGGCCGCGCCCTTGATGCGCGGGTGCCAGACCCGCAGCGTGTAATTGCCCGCAGGCGCCTCCAGCTGGGCGCGGCCATCGCTGCCGGTCTTGCCGAAATACGGCGTGTCCAGCACCACGATGTACCCCAGCATCCAATCGTGGATGTTGCAGCCGATGGTGACCAGACCCGCCTGGTCGAAACGCACCGGCGTTGCGGTGGTGCCTTGAAACAGCGGCAGCTCGAAGCGCTTGGCCGGAGAGAACGAATACACCTGGTGGCGAATCTGATCGTTGTTCGGAAAGCGCACCAGGGTGCCGGTGCGCACTGCGAGCACGGCAGGCACGAACTGCGAATTGACCTGATCCATCTCCGCAGTCTTGGCCGCGGCTGGCGGAGCCGGCCGCGCCGGCTCCAGGCTCACGACCGCATCGACCAGCACGCCGCCGGCATCGGCGACGGTCACATTGACCGCTGTCGCCGACACCGATCCTGCGCCGGCACAGGCCGCCAGCACCGACACGACACCCAGCCATTTGATCCATCGCATGCGCACGCCCCCAGCCCTGTGCAATCGGCAGCGGGCGCCAGGCGAGTCCGACGTCGCGCTAGCGATTAGCCTCGGTTATCGGCCCGAGTGAACGCAAACTTTAACCAGACGCGAGCGGAATCTTCTGAACAGAAGTGCGGCACCGGTCACCGGTGGTGTTGCGAGCGCGGCTGTTGCGCAGGCGCAGATCACTTCAGCTTGATCTCGCGCAGACGCTCTTCCAGGAAGCCATGCGCCGTGATCGGCTCCGGATAACGGCTGGGATTGTCGGCGCTGATGCACGAGGGCAGCACGTCGATGAGGAAATCCGGATTGGGATGCAGGAAGAACGGCACCGAATAGCGCGGCTGGCGCGCCTGCTCTCCGGGCGGATTGACCACGCGGTGGATGGTGGACGGATATACATGGTTGGTCAGGCGCTGCAGCATGTCGCCGATGTTGACCACGATGGTGTCGGCGTCGGCAGTGAACGGCACCCACTCGCCATCGTGGGAACGCACTTCCAGGCCGGCGGCACTGGCACCCACCAGCAAGGTGATGAAATTGATATCGCCATGCGCACCGGCACGCACGTTGGGAATGTCGTCGCTGGTGATCGGCGGGTAATGGATCGGCCGCAGGATCGAATTGCCGTTGTTGGTCTTGTCGACGAAGTAGTCCTGCGGCAGGCCGATATGCAGCGCCAGCGCCGACAGCACGCGCGAACCCAGTTGATCGAGCTGCTGGTACAGCTGGTAGCCGCGCTCGCGGAAGCCCGGCACTTCGCTGGGCCACAGGTTCGGCGGCATCACTGCGCGGTACGGCGAATCGTCCGGAATCTCGCGGCCGATGTGCCAGAACTCCTTCAGGTCGAAGTGCTTGGAATCCTTGGCGGTTTCCACGCCGAACGCGGTGTAGCCGCGCGCGCCACCGCTGCCTTCCACGTGATAACGGCGCTTGGTCGCTTCGGGCAACGCGAAGAACGCCTTGAACACGTCGTAGGCGGCGTCGATGTCGGCCTGGGCGATGCCGTGGTTGCGGATGCCGGCAAAACCCCACTGCCGATAAGCCGCTCCGAGCTCGGCGACGAAGGCGTCGCGATCGGTGTCGAAACGGGTGATGTCCAGCGTGGGGATGCGCGCGCTCATACGGATGTCTGCAGTCAAGGTCGAAAGGTCCAGAGAAACCTGCTGATCAGATCAGCAGGCGATACAACAGGTAAAACGTGGCGGCCTTGGCGATGACCACGCACACGCCAATGACGATCGACTCACGCCGCGTCACGCACTGCACCCGAGAGCCGGTCGAGCGTGTCCTGCATCAGGCCGGCGTCGTCAGCCTCCACGGTCACCCGTACCACCGGTTCGGTGCCCGACGGGCGCAGGAACGCGCGGCCGCGCCCTTGCACGGCGGCCTGCGCCTGCTGCAATGCCTGCTGCACGTTGACCGCTTCCACAATGGCCTTGGCGGTGCCGCCATCCAGGCGCACGTTGACGGTCTTCTGCGGCACCTTGCTCAGGCTGGCCAGCGCCTCGCGCAGGCTCTGCCCATCGCGGCCCAGCGCTTCGAGCACCTGCAGCGCACTGACGATGCCATCGCCAGTGCTGGCACGGTCCAGGCACAACAGGTGACCGGACGTTTCGCCGCCCAACGTGCCGCCGCCTTCGACCAGGGCCTGATGCACGTAGCGGTCGCCGACCTTGGCGCGCTGGAATGGGATGTGCAGTGCAGCCAATGCCTGTTCCAGACCGTAATTGGTCATCAAGGTGCCGACCACGGTACCCGTCAGCCGGCCGCTGGCCTGCCACGAGCGGGCCAGCACATACAGCAGATCGTCGCCATCGACCGGGTTGCCCTGGTCGTCGGCCATCAGCACGCGGTCGCCGTCGCCATCGAAGGCGATGCCCAGATGCGCCCCGCACTCGCGCACCTTGGCTGCGAGATTGTCGATATGGGTCGAGCCCACGCCGGCGTTGATGTTGAGCCCGTCCGGCGCGGCGCCGATGACCACCACCTCGGCGCCCAGCTCGCGGAACAGCATGGGTGCGATGTGATAAGTGGCGCCATGCGCGCAATCCAGCACCATCTTCAGCCCGTGCAGGGTGAAACCGCGCGCCACGCTGGCCTTGCAGAATTCGATATAGCGGCCGATCGCGTCACGGGTGCGAATGGCCTTGCCCAATCGCTCCGATTCCACCGTGTGGAACGGCTCGTCCAACGCCGCTTCGATCGCCGCTTCGGTGGCGTCGTCGAGCTTCTCGCCTTCGGCGGAGAAGAACTTGATGCCGTTGTCGTAATGCGGATTGTGCGAGGCACTGATCACCACCCCCGCATCGGCGCGCAGCGTGCTGGTCAAAAAGGCGATGGCCGGGGTCGGCATCGGCCCGATCAGCTGCACGTCGGCTCCGGCGGCAACCAGGCCTGCTTCCAGCGCCGCTTCGAACATGTAGCCGGAAATGCGGGTGTCCTTGCCGATCAGCACCAATGGCCGCTTGCTGCGGCCCTGGGTCAGTACACGGCCAAGCGCATTGCCCAGGCGCAGCACGAAGTCGGCCGAGATCACACCCTGCCCGACCCGGCCGCGGATGCCGTCGGTGCCGAAATACTTGCGTGCGCTCATGCGGCGTCGGCGTCTTGCGGATGCGGCTGCCGCATCATCATCGCGGTGAGCTCGGCGATGCGGTCGCGCAGCTGGCGGCGGTCGCAGATCTGGTCGATGGCGCCGTGGTCGAGCAGGAACTCCGAGCGCTGGAAACCTTCCGGCAGCGTTTCGCGCACGGTCTGTTCGATCACGCGCGGGCCGGCAAAGCCGATCAGCGCATGCGGCTCGGCGATGTTGATATCGCCGAGCATCGCGAACGAGGCCGACACGCCACCGGTGGTGGGATGGGTGAGCACCGAGATATACGGCAGGCCGGCTTCGCGCAGGCGGCCGAGCGCGGCCGAGGTCTTGGCCATCTGCATCAGCGAGAACAGGCCTTCCTGCATGCGTGCGCCGCCGCTGGCGGAAAAGCACACGAATGGGCAGCCAACTTCCAGCGCCACTTCGGCCGCACGCGCAAAGCGCTCGCCGACCACCGATCCCATCGAGCCGCCCATGAAGGCGAAATCGAACGCTGCGGCGACCAGCGGATTGCCCTTGAGCGTGCCGCGCATGGCGATCAGCGCGTCGTATTCGCCGCTGGCCTTCTGGCTGGCCTTGATGCGCTCGCCGTAGCGCTTCTGGTCCTTGAACTTGAGCGCGTCGACCGGCCCGAGCTGAGCGGCGATTTCAGTGGTGGCGGTGTCCGGGTCGAACAGCGAATTCAGGCGCGCGCGGGCGCGGATGGCCATGTGGTGATCGCATTTCGGGCACACCTCGAGGTTTTCTTCGAGTTCCGGGCCGTACAGCGCGCTCCCGCAATTGCTGCACTTTTCCCACAGGCCCTCGGGGACACTGCGCTTCTTGGCCGGGGTGTTTTCGGTGCGGATGCCGGAGGGCATCAATTTGCTGAGCCAGCTCATGCGTGTATGACAATCCATGCAGGGCGGCCTGGCGGGCCGCAGAGGGGCGACAGTCTAACGCGCCGTGGGAATGCCAAGGTAGCCGGGGTCATGAATGCGGGATCTGGCGCAGAGACTTGCGGTCTTGGGCGGCGTGATGTCTCTGCGCAGGATGGCGCGATGCGGCGCAATGGATTGGCTGCACGTGGCTGCGCCCGCCCCCTCGCCCCACTCCCTAGCGCTGAGAGAGACGTTCGGTTCTCATTTCTGGTCGAGCGCCTGGCGCAACGGGGCCAGGAACGCTTCGGCGCGCTCACGGGCGCTGCGGACCTCGCCTGCGTCCGCCAATGCGGCGACCAGGGCACTGCCCACCACCACGCCGTCGGCATCCACGGCCATGGCAGCGGCGCTGGCCGCATCCTTGATGCCGAAGCCGGCCACCACCGGCGCGCCGGCACGCTGGCGCAGCTGGCGCAGGCGATCGCTGGCGGCATGGGTGTCGAGCAGATTGGAGGCGCCGGTGACGCCGGCAAAGCTGACGTAGTACAGATAGCCCTGCGCGGTGCTGCACAGCATGTCCAGGCGCTGCTCGCTGGTGGTGGGCGAAGCCAGTGCGATCAGCGCCAAGCCGACCTCGGTAAAGATGGCGCGCGTTTCGCCGGCTTCTTCCGGCGGCAGGTCGACCAGCAGCACACCATCCACGCCCGCGGCGACCGCGGCTTCGGCGAAGCGTCGCGTGCCATGGATCTCGATCGGGTTGAGGTAGCCCATCAACACCACCGGAGTGGTGGCATCTTCGCGACGGAATTCGTGCACCGCTTCGAGCACATACGCCAGGCCGGCGCCGCGTGCCAGCGCGCGCTCGGAGCTGCGCTGGATGGTGGGACCGTCGGCCATGGGGTCGGAGAACGGCACACCCAGCTCGATCACATCGGCACCGGCGCGCACCAGCGCGTGCATCACCGGCACGGTGGCTTCCAGCGATGGGTCGCCGGCGGTGATGAAGGGGATCAGTGCCTTGCGCCCATTGGCACGCAGCTCGGCGAAGCAGGAATCGATACGACGCATGAAATCACTCGAACAAGGGAGGAAAGCCAGCTGCCATCTAACCTCAGGTGGCAAAGAAATACCGCATCAGCGCAAAGCACAGCGCAAACAGGTAGCCGTAGGAAAATCGATCGATGCGCAGCACCGGGTCGCCGCGACGCGCACGCCACGCACCAAGCGCGGCCATCAGCCCACCAGCGACCAGCGGCGCGATCAGCAGCGCTGCCAGTCGCGCGCCCAAGGTCGCAGTGAGGTGCTGCGGCAGCAGGCAGAGACTGACACCGCCAAGTAACGCGCCCAGGATTGCGTAGCCCACTGCCGCCAGCCAGGGCGAGGGCCTGCGCTCGAACGACTCGGCGACAGAGTGCAGGCCAAGTTCGATCAGCAGCTCGGCCAAGGCCTGCAGCAGCACCTCGGCCACCAACTGGAGCATTCCTTCGAGCATCGCCGCGTCCCTGCATCCGGATAGCGTCAGCCGCCACCACTCTTAAAGAGCGATCCCCTCGCGCGCTGCGATGGTATGCACATCCTTATCGCCACGCCCGGACAGATTGCACAACACCAGCGCATCCCTGGGCAGCTCGCGCGCAAGCTTGATCGACTGCGCCACCGCATGGCTGGACTCGAGCGCGGCAAGAATGCCTTCGGTATGCGCCAGCAGATGGAAGGCGGCCATCGCCTCGTCGTCGGTGATGCCCTGGTACACCGCGCGACCGCTGTCGGACAGGAACGAATGCTCCGGGCCCACACCCGGGTAATCCAGGCCGGCGGAAATCGAATGGGTCTCGGTGATCTGGCCGTCGTCGTCGCAGATCACGTAGGTGCGGTTGCCGTGCAGCACGCCCGGGCGACCTGCGGCGATGGAGGCGGCGTGGCGGCCGGTGGCGATGCCATCGCCGGCCGCTTCGGCGCCATAGATCTTGACGCCCGGATCATTGAGGAAGGCATGGAACAAACCGATCGCATTGCTGCCGCCACCCACGCAGGCACTGATCGCATCCGGCAGCCGGCCATACTCCTGCAGCATCTGTTCGCGCGCCTCGCGACCGACAATCGCATTGAAGTCGCGCACCATGCGCGGGTATGGGTCCGGGCCAGCCACGGTGCCGATGATGTAGAAGGTGTCGCGCACGTTGGTCACCCAGTCGCGCATGGCTTCGTTGAGCGCGTCCTTGAGCGTGGCCGAGCCGGAAGTCACCGGGATCACCGTGGCGCCGAGCAGCTTCATGCGGTAGACGTTGATCTTTTGCCGCTCGATGTCGGTGGCGCCCATGTAGACCACGCATTCCAGGCCCAGGCGTGCCGCCACGGTGGCACTGGCGACGCCGTGCTGGCCGGCGCCGGTCTCGGCGATGATGCGGGTCTTGCCCATGCGGCTGGCCAACAGCGCCTGGCCGATGGTGTTGTTGATCTTGTGCGCGCCGGTGTGGTTCAGGTCTTCGCGCTTGAGCAGGATCTGCGCCCCACCCACTTCACGGCTGAGCCGCTCGGCGTGGTAGATCGGGCTGGGCCGGCCGACGTAATGCTTGAGGTCCTTGTCGTATTCGGCAATGAAACTCGGGTCCTGCCGCGCCTGATCGTAAGCGGCGGACAATTCCTGCAGTGGGCCGATCAAGGTTTCGGCGACGAAACGGCCACCGAACTTGCCGAAGTGACCGGCAGCATCCGGATAGGCGTAAAAGTCACTGATGGGCTGGGCCGACATGGGAATCCTCTGCAGCGATGCGTCATACGAGAGGCATCACTCTAGCGCAGCCGCGGCGCGCGATAAATCGATAAGATTGCCGCAACCTGTGAGCTGGAATCACATATGAGCGCCTTGCTTCCTCCATTGGCGGCGCTGCGTGCGTTCGAAGCTGCCGCGCGCCTGCAGAGCATCAGCCGTGCTGCGCAGGAATTGCACGTGACCCATGGCGCCATCAGCCGGCACGTGCGTTCGCTGGAACAGGCGTTGGGCGCGGCGCTGTTTGCGCGCCAGGGCCGCGGCCTGGTGCTGACCGCAGCGGGCGTTCGGCTTCGCGATGCCACCGGCGAAGGCTTTGGCGTGATTGGTCAGGCCTGGGCGGCATTACAACGCCCGGCCGCCGAAGCGCCGCTGGTGCTGGGGTGTTCGGGCAGCTTGCTGGCGCGCTGGGTGATTCCGCGCCTGGGACTGCTGCAGCAAGAGCTGCCTGACGTGCGCCTGCATCTGTCGGCCAGCGAACAGCCACCTGGTCCGGAGCTGGACGGCCTGGATGCCGCCCTGCTGCTGGACACCCCGCCCTGGCCCAGCGAGTGGCAGGTGCACACCCTCGGCGTGGAGTGGATTGGGCCGGTGCTGAGCCCTCAGCTCGCATCGACCCTGCAGATCGAGGGGAGCAACCCGGCCGCGCTCGGCGATCACGCGCTGCTGCACACCCGCTCGCGCCCGCAAGCCTGGCCGGAATGGGCCCAGGCGCACGGGCTGGCACCTGAGGGGCTGCGCTTCGGTACCGAATTCGAACACCTGGTGTATCTGTTGGAAGCCGCTGCCGCTGGTCTTGGGATCGCGATTGCGCCGCAGCCGTTGGTCGCCGCGGACCTGGCAGCCGGGCGCCTGCTGGCGCCATGGGGCTTCACCGCCACGCGAGGGCGCTGGGTCTTGTGCGCGGCCAAGCGCAACCCCGATCCACGCATCGAACGGCTGGCCGGCTGGCTAGGCAAAGCGCTGGCGACAGACCAGCACACCTCTTCAACCCTGCAGGCAGCGGAGAACTGAGCAGCCATCGCGCGCGATCACCACATGAGCACTTCGCCAGCTGCTGGCGCATCGCGAACACGTGCAAGCGAAAAGGCGCAAGGATCAGGCGACTGTCCAGTGGATCCTGACGCAGCGGTGTTGCAGGCAAGAAGCAGCGCTTGAGATGCCTCGGCATAGCCGCTGCCACGAATCCCGAACCCCAATCACCCTCACGACATGTCGTGACAATCCGCCCGCCGCACTTCCTCGACGAACTTGCGCATCTTGTGGCCGTCCTTGATGCCGGGCGCCAACTCCACGCCACTGGAAACGTCCACGCCCCAAGGCAACGTGGCCACGATGGCGTCGAACACGTTGTCGGCGTTGATGCCACCGGCCAGCAGAAACGGACGGTGCAAGCCGGTGGGCAAGCGCGACCAGTCGAAGGTCTTGCCGGTGCCGCCGCCCGCGCCGGGCGCATGGCTGTCGAACAGAAAGCCAGCGGTATTGGGATACGACAACTGCAGCGTGCGCGCGTTGGCGTCCTCGCCATTCACGCCGCTGCTGCCCATCGGCACCGCCTTGAGATACGGCAGGTTGAAGCTACGGCAGAACGCGTCGTCTTCCTCGCCATGGAACTGCAACAAGGTCGGGCGCACGGTGCGCACCACTTCGCGCACTTCTTCCTTAGAATTGTTGCGGAACAACGCCACCACATCGACCATCGGCGCAGTGGCCTGGCGCATCGCGCGCGCCTCGGCCGGCGCCACGCGCCGGGGGCTGCCATGCGCAAAGATGAAACCTACCGCGTCCACACCCAGCTCGCCGGCCAGCCGGATATCGCCGGCGCGGGTCATGCCACAAAACTTGATACGGGTGCGGTACAGCGATCGATTCATTGGGTCACCTCAGCAGGCAGATGCCACTCTGCAGGATACAGAGGTCCGATAAATACCAGACCTTGTGGCGGCGCTGTCGGGCCGGCCACAGTGCGGTCGCGTCCGGCGAGCAACGTCGCGATCCAGTCGGCCGGCTGCTCGCCGGTACCGACCAAAATCAGCGAACCCACAATATTCCGCACCATGTGATGAAGGAATGCATTGGCCTGGACCTGCACCTCCACCACCTCGCCGATACGCTGCACGTGGATGGCCTGCAGGTGACGGCGCGCGTGCAAGGCCTGACATTGCACGCTGCGGAACGCGCTGAAATCGTTCTCGCCCAATAAGGCCTGCGCCGCCGCATGCATGGCATCGGCGTCGAGCGGGCGACGCTCCCAGCTCAGGGTCTGCCGATACAGGGCTGGGCGAATCTGCCGATTGAGCAGGCGATAGCGGTAACGACGCGCGCGTGCGGAAAAGCGCGCGTGGAAGTCATCGGCTGCCGGCACGCACCAGCGCACGGCGATCGACGGCGGCAGGCGCGCAGTGGTGCCCAGCATCCAGCCACGCGGCTCGCGGCGTGCGTCGCTATCGAAATGCACCACCTGGCATTCGCCATGCACGCCCGCGTCGGTGCGCCCGGCGCAGACCACCTGCACCGGCGCATCGGCGACCGACGACAAGGCCGCCTGCAGGCTGGCCTGCACGCTCGGCCCGCCATGCTCGCCCAACTGCTGCCAGCCCTGGAACTCGCTGCCGTCGTATTCCACGCCCAGCGCGTAACGCATCGGTACCTGCCCTATGAGTGAATCGATGAAATCGGCGCGCCGGTCATGCCGCCGCCCTCGCAGGCGATTGCCAGCACAGCCCCGTCGCTGCAAAGAAGGTGAAGTGTACGAGCCGCATTGGCTGGTGCCGAGCCGCGGGACGCGCGTGCGACCAGCGCGCAGTCAGTCGTCGGACGCGACGCTGCGCTCGGACCACACGGCCAACGTGGTGCCGCCGGGCTCGCGGAAATGAAACCGGCTGCCGCCGGGAAAGCCGAAGACCGGTTTGACGATCACCCCGCCTGCGCCACGCACGCGCTCGATCACCGGGGCCAACGCGTCGGCATACAACACCACAAGCGGCCCACCCTCGTCCGGCGCCGGCGCGGCTGCACGGTAGAAGCCGCCGTCCAGGCGTCCATCGTTGAAGGCCAGGTAATCCGGACCGTAGGCCTGGAATTGCCAACCGAACACCGCTTCGAAGAACGCACGGCTGGCATCCGGATCGATGGAGGCGAACTCCACATAGTCGATCCGGCGCTCGCGTACGTCACTTTCCTGCGCGGCAAGGCGATCGATCGCCGGGCTCATGCCAGGCGTTCCAGCAGCTCGGCGGCTTCGGCGCGCGTGGCGTCGTCGCCGGTGGCGGCAACTTCCAGCAGCAGGCCGCGCGCGGTGTCCTTGTCGCCCAGGTCCATGTAAGCCACCGCCAGTTCCAGGCGATCGCGCCCGGCCGAGGCGACGTCACGGCTGGCCGAGGGGCTGGGCGCAGCGCTCGGCGCCGCAGGCGGACGCTCGAAATCCAGGCTGTCTTGCGTGGCCGCCGCTACCGGGGAAGCCGTAGACGGGACATCACCGATCGTGGGTGCGACATCTGCGTGGCTCGCCTCCACGGCCTCGAACGCTGGGTGCGGCGGAGCCTGCGCCGCGTCGACGGGGGCGCCGTCCTGCGGCGGCGTTGCCACCACCGGCGGTGCGGCCCGCAGCGCACGCCAATCGTCGCTGTTGACCGCCATGGGCGCAGCAGCCGGCTCGGACGGCAGCGGCTCGCGACGCAGCACGTCCGACAATGGTTGCTGCGCGTCATGGGCGCGCTCTTCGTCGCGCAGATCGGCCTGCTCGAATTCGGTCTCGTGCACCACATCGCGCTCGCTGGGCTCAGTGGCTTGCGTCGCCTCTTGCGGCTCGGCGGCCTGCACCGGCGCGCCAGGCAGGACGAAGTCGAACTGCCGACGCGGCAACGGCGGCAGCGGCGAGGGTTTGCGACGGCGCGCGGCCAGCCACGCCACCACGGCCGCGACGATCAACACCAGCCCGCCGATCAACCACAGCGGAAAACCGCCACCCTGTTGTGCGGCCGCCGGGGTTTCCGACAGACGCTTCTGTGCAGCCGCCAGGTCGCTGTCCTTCATGGCGATCAGCGCTTGCTGTTGCTGCTTGAGCTTTTCCAGATCCGCCACGCGGGTCCGCAGGTCCTGCAATTCCGCATCGCGGGTGGCGATGTCTTCCTTGGCCTGTTGCAACTGTTGATTGGCCGCCATCTCGCCCTCGCCTTCGGCACTGGTGCCGGACGTGACGCCGGCCTTGTTGGTCTGACTCGCCACTGCAGGGGCGATTTCGAGCCGCGCGCCGTTGCCAGCCGCTGCGGCAGGTGTGGCGGGCGGCGGCGTTGCGGCAGCGGCGGCGCCGGCCTCGGCCGGTTGCGGCACCGCCGATCGCGCCTGCCGCCACTGGGCGGCCTGCTCGCGCACCATGACCGCCGCTTCGGCCGCACCGACCTGGGCAAGCGCGTCTTCCTGCGGCGTGCGCAGCACCGCGCCCTGCTTCAGGCGATTGATGTTGCCGTTGATGAAGGCGTCCGGATTGGTGCGCAGCAACGCCAGCATGGTCTGGTCCAGCGAGTGCCCGCTGGAACGCGCCACCGCCGCGGCGATCTCCGACAAGGTCTGGCCCGCGCGCACGGCCGGCAACGTGTCGCCGGCCTGCGTCGCAGACGCAGCAGACGCACTGCCAGCTGCACGCGCAGCCGGTTCGGCCCTGGCGTTGTCCTGCGCGGCGGGCGCGGCGACCGGCGCCGGCTCGCGTGCAATCGCATTGCTGGAACCGGCACGCGGCGCTTCGATGGCCGGCTCGGCGATGGCGGCCGCGGTGTTGGGCGCATCGACCAAGGCGGAATATTCGCGCACCAGCCGGCCCTGGCCCCACTCCACCTCGATCAGGAAGTTGATCGCCGGCTGGTCCACCGCCTGGCTGCTGGTCACGCGGATCACCGCACGCCCGCGTGCGTCCTGCGCGAACTGGAACTGCAGATTGCTGACCAGCCCTTGCGGGCGCTCCAGGCCGACGCGCGCAAACGTGGTGGCCGATGCCAATGCCACGCGCGCGTTGTCGAGTTCGCCCGGCTCGTTGGAGATGACCGGAATCTCGGCCACCAGCGGTTGCCCGGGCTTGGACAGCACCCGGATATCGCCCAGTCCCAACGCCATTGCAGCGCCGCTGCAGGCCATCAGCAGCAACGCACCTATCCCTTGTATCGGACGCATCGCGCCCCCGCCCCTATGTTTCATGGGCATCAATATAGCCGCTGGATGAGCGAAAAAGTCGGCGCCGTGATGCAGAGCGCTGTGCCAGCGACACTGCCGCAGTGCGGCATGCATGCGTGGCCAATGCAAACCGGCAAGTGCTGATGGGCGCTCTCACTGCGCGAGGTCTCAAGCGCGCAACGGCCTGTCGGCAGATTGCGTGGTGCAAAGTCACGCGCTGCGGGATGCCATGACATGGCGCCAATGGCGTGTCGCCTGAGCAGGCACGGAGTGTGTGCGAGCGGCTGGCGACAGGTCTGCGCACTGCAAGCTGCAAGGTCCTCCAATGCCACATGAGGCGATACGCGCACGTGCGCATGCCCGCAGACGCGCGATGGGCAGCGCGCCTGCAGGTGGAATTCGGTTGAGGTGGAATTCGGTTGAGAATCGAGCCGACGTTCCATGTGTCGGTGCGCACCCTGCCGGAGCGCTTGCGCGCGGTGCGCCTCTCTGGGAAGCATCACCGCGCGCCGGGATGCTCCAGCACGTGCACGGCGGTTGAGAGCGCCAACCGCACGTCGCGAGCCGTCCCCATGCAGGCGCGAACGGCGCGCTCAGCATCGCAGTGGCCGGGTGACGCCTGCTGCACCAGGCGCCGGCCGCGCGCACGCATGGCGGCTGCGCGGTCGTCTTTGTCGTGCTGCTTAGCCTTCCTGTGCGACCAGTTCGGCCAGCTGCACGGCGTTGAGCGCAGCGCCCTTGCGGATATTGTCGGAGACGATCCACAAGTTCAGGCCGCGCGGATGCGAAAAGTCTTCACGGATGCGGCCGACGAACACCGCATCCTTGCCGGAAGCATGCGTGACCGGCGTCGGGTAGCCGCCGGGCTTGCGCTCGTCCACCACTTCCACGCCAGGCGACGCTGCCAGCAGCGCGCGCGCCTGCTCCACGGTGATCTTGTCGCGGGTCTCGATCGCCACCGCTTCGGAATGGCCGTAGAACACCGGCACGCGCACCGCGGTGGGGTTCACCTGGATGCTGTCGTCGCCGAGGATCTTGCGGGTCTCCCAGACCAGCTTCATCTCTTCCTTGGTGTAGCCGTTGTCCTGGAAGTCGTCGATGTGCGGGATCAGGTTGAAGGCGATCTGCACCGGGAACCGCTGCGGGTCGATGTCCTGAAAGCTCAACAACTCGCTGGTCTGCTTGCCCAGTTCTTCCATCGCCGAACGCCCGCCGCCGGAGACCGACTGGTAGGTCGCCACGTTGATACGCTCGATGCCGTACTGGCGGTGGATTGGGCCCAGTGCCACCAGCATTTGCATGGTCGAGCAATTGGGATTGGCGATGATGCCGCGCGGGCGCTGCTTGAGCGCTTCCGGGTTGACCTCGGACACCACCAGCGGCACGTCGTCGTCATAGCGGAAGGCCGAGGAGTTATCGATCACCACCGCACCGGCCGCGGCGAACTTGGGGCCGTATTCCTTGGACACGCTGCCGCCGGCGGAGAACAGCGCGATGTCCACGCCGGCGGGGTCGAACTCGGCCAGGTCCAGCACATCGACCTTGCCGCCATTGAACTCCACCTGCCCGCCCGCCGAGCGCGACGACGCCAGCGCGTACAGGGTGGCGACCGGGAAGTTGCGCTCGGCCAGGATGCTCAGCATGGTCTCGCCGACAGCGCCGGTGGCGCCCACGACGGCGACGTTGAAACGACGGTTTTCGTTGCTCATGAGTTTGTCTTTATCGAAAGGGGAAATGAGGAAGCACTGCGCGCTGGGTTCGGGGAACCTCCAACGCTGGCCGCGGAGGTTCCCTATCGTTTGGTCGAAATGCTGCCGGTGACGCCGTTTTTTTTCGCGTCCACGCCGGTGCCGCCACGTTTGGTAGCGGCAACTGCATCGGCGTTGAGGGCGCTCGGCGGGTTGCCGGCATGCGGGCCCTTGCCCAGCGCAGCGATCAGGTTGTCCACCGCCAGTTGCACCATCGCGCGGCGCGTGGCCAGGCTGGCGCTGCCGATGTGCGGGGTGAGCACCACGTTGTTCAGCGCCAGCAGCTCCGGACGCACATGCGGCTCGCCTTCGTAGACATCCAGGCCGGCACCGGCCAGGCGGCCGTTGGCCAGCGCATCGGCCAATGCCAGCTCATCGACGATGCCACCGCGGGCGATGTTCACCAGCGTGGCGGTGGCGCGCATCTTGCCCAACGCCGCGGCATCGATGATGTGGTGAGAGTCCCTGGTGTACGGCAATACCAGCACCAGGTGATCGGACTGCGCCAGCAACGTCTCGAAATCCACATACCGTGCGCCCAGCGCCTGTTCGGTAGCGGCCGGCAACGGGCTGCGGTTGTGGTACAGCACGCGCATGCCGAAACCGTGCGCACCGCGCCGGGCGATGCCTTGGCCAATGCGGCCCATGCCCAGGATGCCGAGCGTGCTGCCGTGGATATCGGCGCCGAGCATGGTCTTGAACGACCATTGCCCCCACTGCCCGTCGCGCAGCCAGCGCTCGGATTCGGTGATGCGGCGCGCGGTGGCCATCAGCAACGCAAAGCCGAGATCGGCCGTGGTTTCGGTAAGCACGTCCGGCGTGTTGCTGGCCAGGATGCCGGCCGCGCTCAAGGCCTCGATGTCGAGATTGTTGTAGCCCACGCCGACATTGGCGATGGCGCGCAGCTGCGGCGCGGCGGCGATTTCGGCCGCGCCGATGCGCTCGTTGAGGGTGATCAGGGCGCCGTCCAACGGTGCCAGTTGCGCGGCCAGCTCGGCCGGCGAATATGCGCTGACGCGCTGCGTGGTGGTCAGCTCGAAATGCTCGCCCAGCTGCGCGACGACATCGTCGAACAGCGGCTGGCTCACCCACACCCTGGGACGACGTCCGTCAGACATCGACCTGACCGGGAATGCGCGGCGACACCTCGCCCACATCGCCGCACTGGGCACGATGGCGCAACGCCTGGTCCATCAGCACCAGCGCCATCATCGCCTCGGCGATCGGGGTAGCGCGGATGCCCACGCACGGGTCGTGCCGGCCGGTGGTGATGACATCGACCACGCTGCCATCGGCATCCACCGTCGCGCCGGGCAGGCGCAGGCTGGAAGTGGGCTTGAGCACCATCGAAGCAGTGACCGCCTGGCCAGTGGAAATACCGCCCAGGATGCCGCCGGCATGGTTGCTGAGAAAGCCTTCCGGGGTGATCAGGTCGCGGTGTTCGGTACCCTTCTGCGCCGCGCTGGCGAAGCCGTCGCCGATCTCCACGCCCTTGACCGCATTGATGCTCATCAACGCCGCCGCAAGTTCGGCATCGAGCTTGCCGTAGATCGGCTCGCCCCAGCCCGCAGGCACGCCGCCGGCCACCACGTCCACGCGCGCACCGACCGAGTCGCCGGATTTGCGCAGCGCGTCCATGTAGGTTTCCAGCTCCGGCACCTGCGCCGCATGCGGCCAGAAGAACGGGTTGTCTTCCACCGCATCCCAATCGAAACCAGCGGGACGGATCTGGCCCAGCTGCGACAGGAAACCGCGCACCAGCACGCCATAGCGCTGCTTGAGCCACTTCTTGGCGATCACGCCGGCGGCCACGCGCATGGTGGTTTCGCGCGCCGACGAACGCCCGCCGCCGCGCGGATCGCGAATGCCGTACTTCTGCCAGTAGGTGTAATCGGCATGGCCGGGACGGAACTGCTGGGCGATGTTGCTGTAGTCCTTGCTGCGCTGATCGGTATTGCGGATCAGCAAGCCGATCGGCGTGCCGGTGGTACGGCCTTCGTACACGCCGGACAGGATCTCGATCTCGTCGGCCTCGCGGCGCGCCGAGGTGTGCCGGCTCTTGCCGCTGGCGCGGCGCTGCAGATCGTGGGTGAACTCTTCCGGCGCGAGCTCCAGGCCGGGAGGGCAGCCGTCGACGACGCAACCGATCGCCGGCCCGTGCGACTCGCCGAAGGTGGTGACAGTGAACAGCTTGCCGAACGAATTGGCACTCATGCGCGCAGGCTCATCGCTGCGCGGCCAGCTCGGCGATGCGGGCACCGTGGGCGATCAATTCGCGGCATTCCACGGCGAAGATGCCCATCTGCCCGACCTTGAACTCGACCCAGGCCAGATCCACTTCCGGCAGCAGCTTGACCAGGTGCTGCTCGGACTCGCCCACTTCGCAGATCAGCAAGCCGTCTTCGCTCAGGTGCTGCGGCGCATCGCGCAGGATCTTCAACACCAGGTCCAGGCCATCGTCGCCGGCGCGCAGGCCGAGTTCGGGCTCGTAGGAATACTCCTGCGGCAGCGCGTCGGTTTCCTCGTTGGTGACGTACGGCGGGTTGGTGACGATCAGGTCGTACTGGCGACCGCCCAGACCGTTGAACAGGTCCGACTTGAGCAAGGTGACATTGTCGGCATGCAGGCGCGCCTTGTTTTCTGCGGCCAGCGCCAGCGCATCGTCGCTGATGTCCACGCCGTCCACATCCCACTGCGGGTTGTAGTGGCCCATCGCGATGGCGATGCAGCCCGAACCGGTGCACAGGTCCAGCGCGCGGGTCACTTCGCGCCCGCCCAGCCAGGGCTCGAAGCCGGCTTCGATCAATTCGGCGATCGGCGAACGCGGCACCAGGGCGCGCGCATCGCTCTTGAAACTCAGGCCTGCAAACCAGGCCTCGCCGGTGAGGTAAGCGGCCGGCACGCGCTCGGTGATGCGGCGCTCGAACAGACCAAGCACCTGCTCTTTTTCCGAGCGCAGCAAGCGCGCCTGGCCGTAGGCCGGGCCCAGATCGTGCGGCAGATGCAGGCTGTGCAGGACCAGCTGGGTGGCTTCGTCCAACGCATTGTCGTAGCTGTGGCCGAAGGTCAGACCGGCTGCGTTGAAACGGCTGGTGCCGTAGCGGATCAGGTCGATGATGGTGTGCAGTTCGTCGGCCGCGGCGGCAGTCATGGCAACAACTAAAGAGGAATCGGCCCCCGATTATAGAGGTCGGATCGGTATCATGAGCGTCCGTTGCACTGGAAACCGCCATGTTCAATCGCAATACCGGCATCGTGCTGCTGGTGGCCCTGGCCGCTGGCCTGGGGATGTTGCTGGGCCAGAAGTTCCTTGGCGGCGCGCCCAGTTCGCCATGGCCGCCCACCAAGACCATCACCTTTTATCCGCAGCCGCGCCCGCTGCCGCAATTCAGCCTGCGCCAGTCCGACGGCACCCAGCTGGTGCCCGGCGAACTCAAGGGGCATTGGACGCTGGTGTTTCTGGGCTTCACGTTCTGCCCCGATGTCTGCCCCACCACCTTGACCGATCTGGCAGTGGCGCAACAGCAATGGGAAAGCATTCCCGATGGCCTGCGCCCGCGCGTGCTGTTCGTGTCGGTGGACCCGCAGCGCGATCCGCCCGCGCGCCTGGGCGAGTACGCACATGCCTTCCACAAGGACACCCTGGCCGCCACGGCGGACGTGCCGGCGTTGGAGCGCTTCGCCACCGCGCTGGGCTTCGTGTTCCAGAAGGTCCCGGGCAAAGGCTATGCGCAAAATCCCAACGACTACAGCATGGACCACTCCGCCGGCATTGCCGTGCTCGATCCGCAAGGCCGCCTGGCCGGGCTGATCCGCCCCCCGCTCGATCCGAAGGCGATTGCCGCCGACCTCCAACAGCTGACCAAGGTAACCGCTCCGTGAGTCTTGTCACTTCCCTGACCTACGTGCTGCCGCACCGGTTGCTGTCCTCGCTGGCGCGCGCGCTGGCCTACTCGGATAGACCCGCCACCAAGCAGTGGTTGATCGACACGGTCACACGCAAGTTCGGCGTGGACCTGAGCGAGGCACAGGAGCCGGATCCGCGCGCCTATCCCACCTTCAATGCGTTCTTTACCCGCGCCTTGAAGCCCGGCGCACGCGTGCCGGATGCCGACCCGGCTGCGTTGCTGATGCCCGCCGACGGCCGCATCAGCCAGCTCGGCCCGATCGAGAACGGCCGCATTTTCCAGGCCAAGGGGCAGTCGTTCACTGCTGCAGAATTGCTTGGCGACGAGGCCGCGGCGGCGCCGTTCAACGACGGCCTGTTCGCCACCGTGTATCTGTCGCCCAAGGACTACCACCGCGTGCATATGCCGTGGACCGGCACCCTGCGCGAGACCGTGCACGTGCCAGGGCGGCTGTTCAGCGTGGGCCCGGACGCCGTACGCAACGTGCCGCGCCTGTTCGCGCGCAACGAGCGGCTGGTCTGCCACTTCGACACCGATTTCGGCCCGATGGCCTCGGTGATGGTGGGGGCACTGCTGGTCTCCGGCGTGGAGACGGTCTGGAGCGGCGTGGAGATTCCGCGCTATGGCGACCGCATCACGCGCAAGGACTACCGCGGCAAGGGCATCGTGCTGGAGAAGTTCGCGGAGATGGCCAGGTTCAATTACGGCTCGACCGTCATCGTGTTGCTGCCGCCGGGTGTGGCCACGCTCGATGGCAGACTTGCGGCCGAAGCATCGGTTCGTCTTGGCCAGGCACTCGCGCGTCGTCAGTGAAGTGCAACGCTGCCCTCGTAGGAGCGGACCTGGCCGCGACCAGGCGTTTCCGGTGATACGCCGCCCCTACGCGCACGCCATCCTGCTCAGCCTCGGATGAAGAACATCCGGCATAAAACGGGCTGTTTGGATGGTTTGGTTGCGACCGGGTCCGCTCCCACGGCAACCACCAGGCTTGTCGTGCGCTCGCTGCCAACGTAGCAGCGAACCTGGCCGCGACGAGGCCTTCCCCACAATGCCTCGCACCCCCGCGCACCGTTTTCCAACCTTCGACTGACGACACGCTGCGCGTGCCGGGGCTACCGGAACGGCTTTGGCACAGCCTGGCCTGCCCCACGCCAGCGGGTTCAGGCCGATGCGCACCGCCGTTTGAAGGGTGCGGACATCAGCAACGCTCCACCAGCGCCCGGTTCAGCGATCGCACCCCGCCAACCTGATGCTCTGCCCCGGCTTGAGCGCATACGACGGCGCTTTCAAGCCGTTGGCCTTGGCCAGCTCCTTGATCTCGCATTGGTACTTCTGCGCGACGCGACCGAGCGTGTCGCCCTTGGCGATGGTGTAGCTGCGCACCTGCTTTGCCTTGGGCTTGGCCACTGCCGGCTGACCGGTGGCGACGGTGGTCGGGACGCCGGCCATCTGGCTGACATCGCCCACCGCCACGCTGGGCACGTACTCGGGCGCGCTGCTGCTACGCACGATCGCGCTGTTGAGATCGGCAGTGATCAGGGTGCGCGCCAGATCCGCACGCGGGCCATTGACGCAGTAACGGGTGTAGAGGTTGACGATGCGGTTGGTGGCATTGATGACCGTGCCGGCCGGAATCCAGCCATCGGATTCGTAACGTGGGTTGAGATTGCGCAACGCACGCATGTAGCCGTCGCGTGTGCCCATGCTGCCTAGGCAGATGGTGAGTTCGTAGATGGTGGTCGACTTGGCCAGCTTGAGCGTGGCCGGCTGCGCATCGAGCTTGGGAAAGTCCACCCCGTATTGACGCGGGTGCAGGAAGATCCACGCCGCCGCGATCACCATTGGCACGTAGTCCTTGGTTTCGGCCGGGAACTGGTTATAGACGTCCTGGTCCCAGAAGCCGCGCCCGCCGCTCTGCGCGAACACGCGCGCGGCACGGCCTTCGCCACCGTTGTAGGCGGCCAGTGCCAGTTCGATGCTGCGGTTGAGTCCGGCCATGCGTTCGTTGAGGTAGGCGGCGCTGGCTTCGGCGGCGCTGCGTGCATCGAAGCGGGTGTCGAAGCCGGTGCCGTCCGGGCCCAGCCCGAAGCGACGTCCGGTGGCGGGCATGAACTGCATCAACCCGGCGGCACCAGCGCGCGAGCTGGCATGCACCTTGCCGTTGGATTCCTTGGCCATGATGCCGAACAGCAGCGCTTCTGGAAGGCCGCGCTTCTGCCATTCCGGCCACATCACGCCGCGCAGGTTGCTGTAGTTCTCGTAGCTGGTCAGCAGCGCCGGGCGCATATCGGTGAGCCAGCGCCGGATACCGGCCTGCACGGCCGGGTTGTACTGCACCATCTTGTCGAATTCGTGGCGCTGGTCGTTGAGCAGCGTGGCGGCACGCGCGGCCTCGGGCACGCCGTTCGACGCCGGACCCAGATGGTCCGGGTCGGCTTGCAGCAGCGTGTCGTCGTCTTCCGGATCTTCGGCGGCCGGCGCCTCGGCATCGGCGCGCGCCTTGAGCAGGCGCTTGTAGGTGGCCAACTGATTGGACACCAGGCAACCACGCTGCTTGATGCAGGCGTCGATGATGTCTTCCATGTCCTCCAGCGCAGCATCGCCTTCGGCAGTGCCCTTGGGGTCGGAGTTGTTCACCAGCACCAGCGCATCGCGATAGCGCTTTTCGGCGGCGGCCATGCGCGCATCGAGCGCGGCGGCCTTCTCCGTGTCGCGTTTGGAGATGGCGTGGGCGGCGGGGACGACAGACATCAGCGCCACCACAGCCAGGACAGGCCATGGGCGCAAACCAAAATGAGCGAGCGGCATCGTAGGCAGTACAGCGGAAAGGCAGGCAGGGTAGCTGCCGGGGCAACATCGGGGCAAGGCAGCGAGGCCACCGGGGTCAGTGGGCCGTTAGCTTGGTGGGCGCGGTCGATGCGTGCAGTACCTGCAAACCGGCGCACCGACGCGAACGATCGAGTGCGTCTGCGGCTGCCGCGCGGCGTGCGTGCGTCGCCCGTTCGACCCAGCCTGCCTGCCAGGATCTGCCGCGTTGCCGGTTGGCATTGCCCGCTGGGATTGCCCGCTAGAATCGGCCCTTTCCTACCGGATCAGCGCAATGGCCTCGTTCCTGCTCGGCAAAGGCGTCACCGACGACATCCCTGTAGTGCTGGAAGGACGCTTCGGCAACCGCCACGGGCTGGTGGCCGGCGCCACCGGGACCGGCAAGACCGTGAGCTTGATGACGCTGGCCGAAGGCTTCTCGCGGCTGGGCGTTCCGGTGTTCCTGGCGGACGTGAAAGGCGATGTCGCCGGCCTGGCCGTGGCTGGCGATGGCGCGCCCGGCGTGCTGCAGCGCGCCAACGATTTGGGCATGACCGACTACGCCCCGGCCGCCAACCCGGTGGTGTTCTGGGACCTGTATGGCCAGATGGGGCACCCGGTACGTACGACGGTCAGCGAGATGGGCCCCACCCTGCTCGCCCGGATTCTGGAACTCAACGACACCCAGTCCGGCGTACTCGACATCGTGTTCAAGCTGGCCGACGACCGCGGCTTGCTGCTGCTGGACCTGGACGACCTGCGCGCGCTGCTCGCGCTGGTGGTCGAAGAGCGCAAGGAGCTCTCCACCAGTTACGGACTGGTGTCCAGCCAATCGGTTGCCGCCATCCAGCGCGCCTTGCTGCGTTTGTCCCAGGACGGCGGCGAACAGTTCTTCGGTGAGCCTGCGCTGGAGCTGGCCGAACTGATGCGCGTCGCGCCGGATGGCCGTGGCGTGATCGGCATCCTGGCTGCCAACCAATTGGTGCTCAAGCCGAAGCTGTATTCCACCTTTCTGCTGTGGCTGCTGTCGGAACTGTTCGAACGCTTGCCCGAAGTGGGCGACCTGGAACAACCCAAACTGGTGTTCGTCTTCGACGAGGCGCACCTGCTGTTCGACGATGCGCCGGCGGCGCTGGTGCAGCGCATCGAGCAGGTGGTGCGCCTGATTCGTTCCAAGGGCGTGGGCGTGTATTTCTGCTCGCAGTTTCCCGACGACATTCCCGACAATATCCTTGGCCAGCTCGGCAACCGCGTGCAGCACGCGTTGCGCGCCTACACGCCGCGCGACCAGAAGGCGGTCAAGACTGCCGCGCAGACCTTCGTCGGCAATCCCAAGCTCGATGTCGCCACCGCCATCTCCAGCCTGGGCACCGGCGAGGCGCTGGTGTCGCCGCTGCAGGGCAAGGGCGTGCCGGCGCCGGTACAGCAGACGTTGATCGCACCGCCGCGCTGCCGCATGGGCGCCATCAGCGAAACCGAACGCGCGCAGGTGCGCGCGGCAAGCCCGGTCGGCACCCGCTACGACACCGCGATCAACCGCGAATCGGCTGCCGAACTGCTGGCGCGCCGCGTCGAACAGGCCGCCGAACACAACGCAGCCCCACCTGCCCGCACTCGCGAAGATGACGACGCGCACGACAGCGGCTTCGGTCAGGCGGTCAAGGACGCGATCTTCGGCACCCGCCGCCGCCAGGGCATGCTGGAAGCGATGGCCAAGCAGACCTCGCGCACGGTGGGCAACAAGATCGGGCAGCAGATCGTGCGCGGCATCTTCGGTAGCATTTTTGGCGGGAAGCGATGATCTGCTTGATCGCCGCTGCCACGTCTCGATGGCACCGCCGCCGTGAAGGGCTACCGCGTGTTGGCGTGAACGGACTCCAACACGCCATGCAACTTGGCGTACTGCAACAGCATGATGGTCTTGGCATCGGCGATCTCCCCTGAGCCGATCATCGCCAGCGCTGCATCCAGTGACAGCTCCAGCACTTCGATCTCTTCGCCGTCTTCTTCGAGTCCACCGCCGCCGCTGACCTTGTCGCCGTCGACGTATTCGCCGACGAAAAAGTACAGGCGCTCGGTGACCGAGCCAGGGCTCATGAAGGCCTCGAATACCTTGCGCACGTTGTCGATCCGGTAGCCGGTTTCCTCTTCGGTTTCCTTGCGGATGCAGGTCAGCGCATCGTCCTGGTCGAGCAGGCCGGCACAGGCTTCGATCAACATGCCATCCGGGTTGCCATTGAGCAGCGTCGGCAGGCGGAACTGGCGGGTGAGCATCACCGTCTGCTTGGCGCGGCTGTACAGCAGAATGGTGGCGCCATTGCCACGATCGTAGGCCTCGCGCGACAAGGTCTGCCAGCGGCCGTCCTTGCGCTGGAAATCGAACGTGACCTTGCGCAGCACATACCAATTGTCCGAGAGCACATCGATGCTGCGGATGCGGACCTGCGGGTTGCCGGTGGCAGAGGGAATCAAGCGACACTCCTTGTGGTGCAAGCGAGCAGTGCCACGGTTGCGGCGCGCACGGTCGCTCGTAGGGCCGCGAGAGTGCGGCGGGCCACCATTTTACCTGTCGCTCAGCTGGCACCTCAGGCAGTCACGCACGCACCGCGTCGGCGGTCTGCCGATGCGCTTAGGGTGATGTCTGACACAGCATGCTTCGATGTAGGGCCGGCACTGACGCACGGCCTGGCCAGCAGTATCCAGACCATGCCCGCAACACGTCGCCGGTCGCTGGCGATCCGGGTTCGCCGGCTTGCCCTCCCCCAATTGCGTGGCGGCGCACGGCCCCGCACAATCCCTTCACATCACACGCCTGGGGAGCGTCATGGAAGACCGTTTTCGCGCACGCAAGGTGGCCGCGCTGGCTGCGCCTGCACCGTTCTGGACCCGCATTCCCGCCATCGCCACCTACCCGCTGCGTGGCTCGGCGCTGTATGCGCTGATCGCATTGACGCTGTGCAGCGCCTTGCTGGTGCTGCCGGGCATCCTGAAACTGGTGATTGCCGGTGTGCTGGGCATGGCGACCTATACCTATGCCTTCGACATTCTGCGCCACACCGCCGATGGCCAGACCGATGCGCCACGCCTGGGCTATAACAGCTTCGACAGCGCGGTACTGCGCCTGATCCTGCTGGCCGTCGCGCTGGGCATCGTGATCGGCGTAGGAGCCGTGATCGCCGGCCCGTTCGGCCTGACCATCGCCTATCTGGGCACCATGCTGCTGCTGCCTGGCATGCTGATCTCGCTGGCCATCGACGGCAGCCTGCGCCGCGCGCTCAACCCCGCCGTCTCCATCGACATGGCGCTACGGATCGGCTGGCCGTATCTGGCCGCCTACGGCCTGCTCTACGTGATCCAGGGCAGCGGCACGGCAGCGGTCTTCTTCGCTACCAAATACCTACCGCCGCTCGTGCGCGAAGCGACGGTCATGGTGACCTCGATCTGGACGCTGTTCGCCAGCTTTCACCTGCTCGGGTATCTGGTGTACCAGTACCACGAGGAGCTGGGCTATGTGCCCAGTGGCGCGGATGCGCACGAACGTAGCGACCCGGACCAGCGCCTGCTCGACGAAGCGGAACAGTACGTGCGCGACGGGCATTCCGACGAAGCCTTTCAGGCCCTGCGCGGTGCGGTGCGCTCGCGCGCGGTGAGCCTGGCGGTGCACGAGCTGTATCAGCGCCTGTTGCGCCAACACCATCGCAACGACGAGCTGCGCGAACACACTCGCCAATACATCAATCGCCTGTTGCAGGAAAAGCAGGAACGGCGTGCACTCGCGCTGCAGCGCGAAGCGCTGGACATCGACCCCACGTTTACGCCGCTGACGCCCGAGCAGGCCAACCTGCTGGCCGAGCGCGCAAGGATGGCCGGGCAGTTCCAACTGGTCACCGATGGCCTGCTGGCCGCCATTGCTGCGTGGCCGCGCGACCCGATGCTGCCTGCCTGGTCGCTGGACGCCGGCGTGCTGCTGGCCGAGCGCTTCGGGCGCGATGATCAGGCGCGCGCCGTATTGCAGAACGCAAAGGATCGCTGCGACGACGAAGCACTGCGCGCGAAGCTGGACGCGGCACTGAAAGCGGTGACGATTCAGCCGGCGTGATCGGCTGAGGAACCGTTCTGCAGGTTCCAGGTAGACAGATTCCCATCAAGCTCCGACCCATGCATGCCAGCCAGCGCGACCGGCCCTTGCCCGCCCGGCGCCGCGCGGTCAAAGAGCATGCGTTGGGCAGAAACCGCTCAACCGTTTTCGAGCAAAAAGCGCGCTTTGTTGGCCTGTCCCTGCTCTGGAAACTGATCCAGCAGCTGGCGCAGCAAGCGCGTGCGCTGCGCACCGTCCTGCAGCTCACCGTGACGCAAGGCAAGCACGAACCATTGTTGGGCCAATTCATCGCGCGGCGTACTCAATTCGCTTTCCTTCAATAGACGCTCGGCATCGGCCAACAGGCCGTTACGCATGCACGCAGCGATCAGCGCCCTGCGCGCCGTCGGGCTGCAGGCAATCCTGGCCTTACTGAGTTCGGCGGCAACTGCCAGCTGGATGCGTGTCTGTTCGGCGCTATGGGTCTGCAGGGCCAGCAGCGTCTCGGCATGGCGCAGGCTGTCCTGGCTGCGCCCTGCATGACGCGCAGCGCGATAGCGCGCAAGCGCAACCTCCAGATTGTGCGGCTGCTCGCTCGCCAACTCCGCCAGCAAATGTTCGGCCTCGGCGTTTTCCATCCGGCCCAGATGGCGCTGCGCACGCTCCCAGCGATCGTCCACCGCAACCGCGTCGCCCTCCTGCATAAATTCTGGCCGAGTTTGCCGCAGCACCACTAGCAAGGCGCCCAGCAACGCACCGCTCACCAGTCCGCCGGCATGCGCCTCGAAGGCGACTGCGCCGTCGTCGCTGGATGCCAGGCTATACAACTCCCAGCCCAGCCACAGCGGCAACAGCAGGATCGCAGGCCCGCGCACGTAATTGAAGACGACGAAAAACCAATAGAAAAAACGCACCCTGCGCCTGCCCCAGACCACGCAGAACGCACCCATCAGCGCGGCGATGGCACCGGAGGCACCCAGACCGCCACCGGGCTCGCCCCAGCGCCACCACAAGCTGGCCAGGCTGGCGCCGAATCCGCCGAGCAGATACAGCACCAGGAACCAGCCACTGCCGATGGCGCCTTCCAGCAAGGTACCCAAGGCAAGCAGGAACAGCATGTTGCCCAGCAAATGATCGAAGCTGCCGTGCAGGAACGTGGCAGTCAGCATGCGCGCTGGCGACCATTCGGAACTGCGCTGCACATGGCGCAGCGTAAATATCCTGGACAGCCGCGTGTCGTAAGGCGCACGCAATGCGCGCCACTCGCGCAGACGCGCGTCGTCGTTGAACAACGTGCCGCTGCGCAGGGCGTGTTCGAAGGCGACATCGTGCATCGTCAGGTGCGCCAGATACGCGATGCGTTGCGGTTTAGGCACGCTGTCCAGCTTTGCCTGGCGTGCCGCGCGCAGCTTGGCGTTGGCGGTCTGCTGCAGGTAGCGCGCATGCGCATCGGCCTCCAGCGCGCCCAAGCCGGAGTGCACGTAGTAGTGCACGGCGCTCTCGACCAGGCTGTCGTCCTTGCGCTGGTAGCCCAGGTAGACCGCCACATTGATCAGCACCAGCAGCAGCGTCACCCAGGGGATGTTCTGTCGCGACCAGGGTTTGTGCAGCGGCATGATCAGCATGACAACATCCGTGTCTTAAGAATGGCGCAAAGCTTCGCTGTGCGGCGGCAGATGCGCAAGCACGTCATGCGCGCTAGCATCGCGGCCCCGCCGTTGGAAACTGCCTGCCCCATGAGCCGCTGGCGCCCGCCTGCCGAGAAAAGCACTGCGCTGATCACGCCCGAAGGCCATGCCCGCCTCAAGGCCGAGCTGGACGACTTGTGGCGCGTGCGGCGGCCCGAAGTGGTCCGTGCCCTTGCGGCGGCCGCCGCCGAAGGCGACCGCTCTGAAAATGCGGAATACACCTATCGCAAGAAGCAGCTCGGTGAAATCGATCGGCGTGTACGCTATCTGAGCAAGCGGCTGGAAGCGCTGCGCGTGGTGGACACCGCACCCACCGACGCGAACGCGGTGTTCTTCGGCGCACAGGTGGAACTGGAAGATGCCGACAGCGGCGAGTTACTGCGCTACCGCATCGTCGGCCCGGACGAAACCGATGCCGGACGCGGCTGGATCAGCATCGATTCGCCGCTGGCGCGCGCACTGCTGAAAAAGCGCGTGGACGACGAATTCGACGCGCACTTGCCGGCCGGCAAGCACACGTTTGTGGTGGTGTCGGTGCAGTACGTGCCGCTGTAAGGGATATACAGCGCGCGAAGCGATTCTGGCGCCGTGTATCGGCAACGGCGGTGATCGAGGCACAGAGAACCGAACACCCAGTGCCCCAGGACTGCCGCGTGACCTGCTGATACGCTCGCGCCCCGGCCACCCTCATGCGGCGATGTCATGCCCACAGGCGATGTTGGTGCGCAGCGCGTCGTGCCGGGGGCGGCTGCGCGTCGCCAGCCTCGTCGCGCTCAGGCACGCTCCTACGGCTTGGCGTGCCCACCGCGGCATGTACGCCGACGGTTCGGCACAGTCGGGAGCGCCGACGCCATCGGCCAGCCGGCATCCTGCTGCGGCTAAACGATCTGCAGGTTCAATGTCCGCCCTGGCTGCTGCACCGCAGGGCCAGACGGCAATGCATCGCCAAACAGATCGTGCTCGTCGCTGTCGGTGATTTCCACATCGACCAGATCGCCCACCTTCAAGCCGAGCTCGCCGCCGTTCTGGATATGCACCAGCCCATCGATTTCCGGCGCATCGGCACGCGAGCGGGCCACCGCGATGTCGTCTTCGATCACATCCACCAGGCACTGCTGCACGCTGCCGATCTTGGATTCCAGGCGCAACGCAGAGATTTGCGCCTGCTTGGCCATGAAGCGCGCCAGGCGCTCGTGTTTCACTTCTTCGGGCACCTGATCCGGCAATGCGTTGGCGCTGGCGCCATCGACCGGCGAATACGCAAACGCACCGACGCGGTCCAGCTGCGCCTGATCCAGGAAGTCCAGCAAGGATTCGAATTCGGCATCGGTTTCGCCGGGGAAACCAACGATGAAGGTCGAGCGCACGGTGATCTCCGGGCACATCGCCTTCCAGCGCTGCACGCGCTCCAGGGTTTTTTCCACCGCGCCCGGGCGCTTCATCAACTTGAGGATGCGCGGGCTGGCGTGCTGGAACGGGATGTCCAGATACGGCAACAGCTTGCCTTCGGCCATCAGCCCAATCACATCGTCCACGTGCGGATACGGGTACACGTAATGCAGGCGCGTCCACACGCCCAGCTCCGACAACCCCTCGCACAGCGCCTTCATGCGGGTCTGGTACATGCGGTCGCGCCACGGACGCTCGGCGTACTTCAGGTCCACGCCGTAGGCCGAGGTGTCCTGCGACACCACCAGCAATTCCTTGACGCCACCGCGCACCAACCGCTCGGCTTCGCGCAGCACCTCATCGACCGGACGCGAGACCAGATCGCCGCGCATCGAGGGAATGATGCAGAAGCTGCACCGGTGATTGCAGCCTTCGGAAATCTTCAAGTAAGCGTAATGGCGCGGGGTCAGCTTGATGCCGTAGTCCGGCACCAGATCCACGAACGGGTCGTGACGCGGCGGCAATGCGGCGTGCACTGCCTCCATGACGCTCTGGTAGTCCTGCGGGCCGGATACTGCCAGCACCTGCGGATACGCCTCACGAATCTGCTCCGGGCGCTTGCCCAGGCAGCCGGTGACGATGACCTTGCCGTTGGCGTTCATCGCTTCGCCGATTGCGTCCAGCGATTCGGTCACTGCCGAATCGATGAAGCCGCAGGTATTGACCACCACCACATCGGCAGCGTCGTAGCTGGGCACGATGTCGTACCCCTCCACGCGCAGCTGGGTGAGGATGCGTTCGGAATCGACGAGCGCCTTCGGGCAGCCAAGGCTGACGAAGCCGACTTTAGGGTTCAGCTGGGACATGGAAGCAGGAGCCTGGGAAGCGGAGCGGCCTGGGGCCTGAGCGGGCCAATTATAGCGGCGCGGGGGCGACGCTCTGAACCGCATGCCGCGCAAGCGGGGTCATCTTAGCGGAACCCTCACCTTCGCCCCCGCCGATCCGTTCGATAATGCGCGCCTCCCCGGACTGCAGCAGGAGTTTCCATGGGTCACTGGACCACGCTCGACACCCCCGACGGCCAGGTCGCCGCCTGGCACGCCACACCCGCTTCCAGCCCGCGCGGCGGCCTGGTGGTGATTCAAGAAATCTTCGGCGTCAACGAACATATCCGCGCAGTGGCCGACGACTACGCCGCACGCGGCTATGAGGTGCTGGCACCGGCCTTTTTCGACCTGGAAGAAAAGGACGTGCAGTTGCCGTACGACCAGCAGAGCCTGCAGCGGGGCCTGGCGCTGGCCAACGCGGTCGGCCTGGAGCGCGCCGTGGAGGTGGTGAAATCTGCCGCCACCCTGCTCACCCGCGCCGGCAAGGTCGGTACGGTGGGCTACTGCTGGGGCGGCTCCGTCGCGCTGCTGTCGGCCATTCGCCTGGGGCTGCCGTCGGTCAGCTACTACGGCGGCCGCAACACCCAGCTGCTGGACGAAACCCCCAAGGCGCCGGTGATGTTCCACTTCGGCGAGCGCGATGCCAGCATTCCGCCCGAGGCGATCCAGGCCCATCGCGAGAAGCTGCCGCAGATGGAAACCTTCGTTTACCCGGCCGGGCACGCCTTCAACCGCAGCATCGACCCCACCCACTACGACGCCGACAGTGCCGAGCGCGCACTGGAGCGCACCCTGGGCTTCTTCGCGGCGCACCTGGGATGAGCGACACCGCACCGGACAGGCCTGCGGGCGACTTCCAGCTCGACCCGCGCCTGGCGGCCGATAGTGTGTTCGTGGCCGACGGGCCGCTGTCGCAGGTGCGGCTGATGGACGACACCCGCTTCCCGTGGCTGGTGCTGGTGCCACGGGTGGCCGATGTCAGTGAATGGATCGATCTGGATGGCGGCCAGCAGCGTTTGTTGCTGGCCGAAATCAACCAGCTCTCGCAGTTGCTGCGCGCCGAACCCGGGGTGGGCAAGCTCAATATCGGCGCGCTGGGCAACATCGTGCGGCAGCTGCATGTGCATCTGGTCGGCCGCCACCCCGGCGATGCCGCCTGGCCCGGGCCCGTCTGGGGCAGCGGCAGTGCGCAGCGCTTTGCGGCCGAGGCGTTGCAGCAGCATGTCGCGGCGTGGGCGCAACGGCTACGATAGGCACCTGTCTTTCAACCAGTCTCCCGCATGAAATCCAATGTCGTCGCCGCGCTGATCCTGATCCTCGTCGGCCTGCTGTTCCTGGCCAATAACCTGGGCTGGACCAATCTCAGTATCGGTCGCTTGATCGCCACCTGGTGGCCGGCCGCACTGGTTGCGTGCGGAATTGGCATGCTGTTCGGGCGCGGGAAGTAGGTCGGGCGGGGATTCGGGAGTCGGGCATCACCGCACTTGAGGCACTCACTGGCGATGCAACATGACGACTGTCATCCGCAACTGTTGACTTCCGGCACCTGATTGACGGGCGCATCGAGCGCAGCATGGCCTCACACCAACCGAGGATGTCGCCATGAACTACCGTCTGATTCCTGCCCTGTTCCTGATCGTCCTGGGCGCGTTGTTTCTGCTGGACAATCTGGGATTGGCGCATATGGATGTGGGCAACCTGATCGCGACCTGGTGGCCGGTGTTCCTGATCGCCGCCGGTGTGCGCCAATTGCTGCGCTACCGCGAGAAGGCGGCCGCGACCTGCTGAAGGCCACGGCCGCGCCACCTCATCAGGTCCGCGGCAGGGTCACGCCGGTCTGGCCCTGGTACTTGCCGCCGCGGTCCTTGTACGAGGTTTCGCACACTTCGTCGGACTGGAAAAACAGCATCTGCGCCACGCCTTCGTTGGCATAGATGCGCGCCGGCAGCGGCGTGGTATTGCTGAATTCCAGGGTCACGTGGCCTTCCCACTCCGGCTCCAGCGGGGTCACGTTGACGATGATGCCGCAACGTGCGTAGGTGCTCTTGCCCAGGCATACCACCAGCGTGTCGCGCGGGATGCGGAAATATTCCACCGTACGCGCCAGCGCGAAGCTGTTCGGCGGAATGATGCAGACATCCGATTCGATATCGACAAAGCTGCCGGGATCGAAGTGCTTCGGATCGACGATCGTCGAGTTGATGTTGGTAAAGACCTTGAACTCGCGCGAGCAGCGTACGTCGTACCCGTAGCTGGAAGTGCCGAAGCTGACGATGCGCTGCCCGGCAGCATCGTGCTTGACCTGGCCGGGTTCGAACGGCTCGATCATCGCGTGCTGTTCGGCCATGCGCTTGATCCAGCGGTCGCTCTTGATGCTCATGCGTGTTCCTTGAAGACGGAAGGCGGCGGGCCGAGCGGCCCGCGCGAAGACGGCGAATTCTACCAGCGGCCGGCATCGCCGGCCCGATGCGCTACAGCAGGGATGCAGAGATCGGGATGCTGGCGCGTGGGCGCTTGCCCAGTTCCTCGGCAAGCCGCGTCGCCGCCGCTAGGTAGGCCTTGGCTGCCACCGACTCTGGCGCGGCCACCACAACCGGCTGGCCGGCATCGCCTTGCTCACGGATTGCGATCTCCAGCGGCAACGACCCCAGCAACGGCACGCCGTACTGCGCCGCCATGCGCTCACCGCCGCCTTCGCCGAACAGATGCTCGCGGTGGCCGCAGTTGCCGCAGGTATGCACCGCCATGTTCTCGACGATGCCGAGCACCGGCACCTCGACCTTTTCGAACATCTTCAAGGCCTTGCGCGCGTCCAGCGTGGCGATGTCCTGCGGCGTGGTGACGATGACCGCACCGGCCACCGGAATCTTCTGCGACAGGGTCAACTGGATGTCGCCGGTGCCCGGCGGCAGGTCGATCAGCAGATAGTCCAGGTCGTCCCACAGGGTGTCGTTGAACAACTGGGTCAGCGCGGACGTCGCCATCGGCCCGCGCCAGATCATGGGGGTGTCCTGGTCGACCAACAGGCCGATCGACATCGCCTCGATCCCGAACGCACGCAGCGGTTCGATCGACTTATTGTCCGGGCTATCCGGCCGCCCGCTCAGGCCCAGCATTGCCGGCACGCTGGGGCCGTAGATATCGGCATCCAGCACGCCGACGCGCGCGCCCAACCGATGCAGCGCCAGTGCCAGATTCACCGCAGTGGTGGACTTGCCCACGCCGCCCTTGCCCGACCCCACCGCAATCACATTGCGGATGCGCGGATGCGGCGCCAACGTGCCCTGCACCGCGTGCGCGGCGATTCTGCGTTCGCCCGTCATGCGCCAACCGCCTGCGCAACCGCGCGCGTCGCCAAGAAACCACTTTTCGCCATCGTGTTCATCGCCTACCCGGGTTGTCGTGTGCTACCGCGAGCGACTCAAGCATCGCCTTGCGCCGCATCGAAGAGGGCGTGAGTGTACCGGCTCGATCAGACGCAGCCGCCCTGTTTGCCAACGCGACACAGACGCACGTGTAGCTCGCACGTGACATTCACTGGCAAATTTCGCAGAGATGGACACAAGATTAAAGAATTGTTACGGTCGAAAATCGGTTCAGCTGGCGCTCAGCGAACCCAACTGTGCAAGTCGAATCCCAGCAAGGAATCCGCGAAATCATGTCGAGCCGTACCTCGCAACGCACCCGTCGCCATCGCCTCAGCACTGCACTTTTCGGCGTACTAGCCGCCTCTGCGGGCAATGCTGCCGCCCAATCCGAAAATGGCGTCGCGCCTGATACGACCGATCTGGACAAGGTCACCGTCACCGGATCGCGCATTGCGCGTACCGGCTTTGTCACGCCCTCGCCCGTGACGGCCATCAGCGCCGAAGAAATCCGCGCCACCGGTGCGACCACCATCAGCGACCTGATGGCGCGTATGCCGGCACTGGCACCGAGCTACACGCTGGGCAATTCCACCCGCTTCATCGGCACCGCCGGCCTGGGCCTGCTCGACCTGCGCGGCATGGGCGTGGATCGCACGCTGGTGCTGGTCAACGGGCGTCGCCACGTAGGCTCAAGCCCAGGCTCGACTGCGGTGGACGTCAACACCATTCCGGTGGAATGGGTCGAGCGCGTGGAAGTCATCACCGGCGGCGCATCGGCGGTGTATGGCGCCGACGCGGTGGCCGGCGTGGTCAACTTCATCCTCAAGAAATCCTTCACCGGTTTCGAAACGCGCGCGCAGACCGGCCTGGCCGACGAAGGCAACTACAACCGCTCATTTGCCAGCTTTTCTGCCGGTACCGATTTCGCAGGCGGTCGCGGCAACATCGCGGTGTCCGGCGAATACAGCAAACAAGATCGTTTCGGTCGCGGCAACCGCGCCATCGGCCGCGAGTATCTGGTGAGTGTGCCCAACCCCGGTTTCGACCCCACCCGTCCGCCGAGCGAAAGCAATCCGCAAAACGTGCTCAGCGGCCCCGGTGGCAATCATTCGACCTCCTACGGCGGCACCTTCAATCTGGGCACGTTCGATTTCCGTAACCCGGCAAGCTACGGCAACCGCTATCTGTTCAACGACGACGGCAGCTTCCGGCGCAACCGTTACGACGGCACCGTGGTGAGCAACACCTCGTGCGTGGACTGCGATTTCGTCGACCTCAATGCGGTAGCCGACCTGCAGCCGGGCTTCGACCGCAAAAGCGTCAACACCATGGTCAACTTCGAGATCAGCGAAAACCATCGCGTGTTCTTCGAAGGCAAGTACAGCGAAACCGATTCGGAATTCTTCGGCCAACCGGCATTCGACAGCTCGCTGCGCGTGCGCCGCCAGAACCCGTACGTCAGCCCCGAGCTCGGCGCCCTGATGGATTCGCGCGGCGCCACGCAGATCCTGATGAACCGCTTCAACGTCGATGCCGGCCGCCGCGGCGAAAACATCGAACGCAAGACCTACCGCGCGGTTCTCGGCGCCGAAGGCAACCTGACCGACAACTGGACCTACGATGTGTCTGCCAATTACGGCAAGACCACGGTGGACCGCCTCAACCTCAACAACCGCATCAATGAACGTTGGCAGGCTGGCATCGACGCCGCACGCGATGCCAGCGGCAACATCGTCTGCCGCACCACGCTGGATCCGACTGCGGTCAACCCCAACACCGGCCGCGTGTACTCGGCGCTGGCCCGCGAAGGTTGCGTGCCCTTCAGTGTCTTCGGTAACGGCGCGGTCACTCCGGAAGCGGCTGCATGGTTCAACACCACCGCGCGCTCGCAAGCCAAGATCCAGCAGACCGTATTCAGCGCCTCGGTGGCCAACAGCAACATGCTGTCGCTGCCGGCGGGCGACATCGGTTTCGCTGGCGGCGTGGAATACCGCAAGGAACAGAGCGAGGAAGTCACCGACCCGTTGGCTGCGTCGGGCGCGACCTTCCTCAACGCCATCCCGAACAGTGGCGGCGACTACAGCGTCAAGGAAGTGTTCGTCGAAAGCACCATCCCGTTGCTGGCCGGCCTGCCGGGCGTGGATCGCTTGGCGCTGGACGTTGCAGGGCGCTATTCGGACTACAGCAGTATCGGCTCGACCAAGACTTGGAATATCGGTCTTGACTGGACCATTATCCCGTCGCTGCGGTTGCGTGGCACGCTGGCACAGGCCGTGCGCGCACCCAGCATTGGCGAGCTGTACGACTCGCAGAGCGAAAACTTCGCCACCATCAACGACCCCTGCAATTACCTGCCCACCAATATCAACCGTCCCGGCACCGCCGGCGATGTGGCGTTGCGTCAGGCCAACTGCAGCGCGCTGGGGATTCCGGTGGGCTGGATCGACACCTTTACCTCCACGCGTCCCGGCGTGAGCGGCGGCAATCCGGAGCTCAAGCCGGAGCGCGCGCGTAGCCTCTCGTACGGTTTGGTGTGGCAGCCGGAATTCTTCGAAGGATTCGGCATGTCGATCGACTATTGGCGCATCGACCTGCGCGATGCCATCGGCACGGTGACCGCCGAAACCAACGCCACCCGTTGCGTGGACAACCCCGGCGGTATCGGCAACAGTTTTTGCGGCTTCGTGCAACGCGCACCATTGGGTGGCTTCACCGATCCGCAGGGGCGCATCTATCCCGAACACAGCATCATCGGGTGGCAGGCGCTCAACGAAAATCTTGCCCGTTCGCGTCGCGTAGGCGTGGATCTGGAAATGGACTACCGCTTCCAGATCGGCGGAGGCAATACCGTGCTGCGGTTCGTCGGCACCCGCCTGATCCAGTCGCGCGAATGGGTATTCCAGGACTTCCCGGCCGAATACGACGAGTACGTGACCTACGTGACCGACCCGCGCTGGCGTGCGCAGTTCCAGACCAAGTACAACTGGAACGAGTGGCGCGCATCGTGGGACATGAACTATGTGGACGGCAATCTGCGGGTGACCCCGGAGAGCTATAACAGCAACCCTGGCTCGGCCAGCCCGATCAAGAACGGCTCGTACGTCTATCACAACTTCCAGTTCGGCTATCAATTCCCCGGCTCGAAGATCGACGTATACCTGGGCATCGACAACGCCTTCGACAAGGATCCGCCGCGCAACTACTTCGGCTCGGATTTCACCTCTGCGCTGTATGACAACGTGGGCCGGTTCTTCTACCTGGGCACGACAGTGCGATTCTGATGGCCTCACGCGTGTAGAAAGAGCCCCGCTTGTCGGGGCTTTTTTTTTGTGGTTTGGCAACGCGATGGATCATTACTCGCTGCGCAGACCACCCAACAACCTTCGAACACGCCGATTACATCAGGCAATCTGTATCGAACGTAACCATTAACTCACGAGCGCCGCTCCAGGTCGTTTGCCCAGGTGTGCAACATAACGCCACTTTGTGCCGAATTCCTCATTTTCGATGCGGATTTGGGCTATTTCATTAACAAATCATGTCAGATGCTTGCACTCGGTAGCAGGCATTCATTACGTTCGGGTTAAGGCCATCTGACTCCCCGATGACCGCCCTATCCGAACTCCAGTTGAAAGGTCAGGAATGAGCAATCAGTTTCGTCGCCAAGTCCTCAAACGCACCGCTCTCGCCGTCGTGCTCGGTGCTTGCCTAACCAACGGCGCGGTCTACGCGCAAAGCACCACGGGCAGCATTTACGGCAGCGCCCCGTCTGAAGCCGGCAGCACGATCGTCGTGCAGAGCGACACCGGGCTCAGCCGCACCATTACGGTGGATGCCAATGGCCGCTACAACCTCGGCTCGCTGCCGGTGGGTGCCTACACCGTCACCCTGAAGCGCGGCGACCAGGTCGTCGACACCCGCAAGAACGTGCAGCTGCGCGTTGGCTCGGGCACTGAAGTCTCCTTCGCCGGCACGGCCGCATCGGGCAGCAATGCCGATGCAACCACGCTCGGTGCGATCACCGTCACCGCCGCCAACGCACCGAAGATCGATGTCAGCTCGACCAGCTCGCGCTCGGTCATTACCTCCGAGCAGCTGGCCACCTTGCCGCTGGGGCGTAGCGCCGAAGCGATTGCGTTGCTTGCGCCGGGTGCGGTGGCTGGTGCAGGCGCATTCAACAATGGCTCGCGCTCGGTGGTGTCTTTCGGTGGCTCGGGCGTCACCGAAAACGCTTACTACATTAACGGCTTCAACGTTAGCAACCCATTGAGCAACCTCGGCGGCGTGAGCTTGCCATATGGCGCCATCGACCAGCAGGAAACTTATACCGGCGGTTACAGCGCCAAGTACGGCCGTTCTACGGGCGGCGTGATCAGCCAGGTCGGTAAACGCGGCACCAACGAATGGCACTTCGGTGCACAGGCGGTGTGGGAGCCGAAGAACCTAGCGAGTTCGGTCGGCGATGTTTGGTACCCAAGCAATACACTCAACTCCAATCCGCGCTACAAGTATGAGGATCCTGATCTGCCGGGCACGATCTATCGCAGCGGCAAGGGCGACGTGCAAAGCCGCACGGTCTATAGCGCCTATGCCGGTGGCCCGCTGATTGAAGACAAACTGTTTATCTTCGTTGCTGGCGAAACCGACAAGACCGACGGTGCGGCAACCAACACAGCGACTGCGGCTACCGCGCAAGGACGCAATCATTACGAGTACAGCTCGCCAAAATTCTACGGAAAGATCGACTGGAACATTAACGACAACAATATTCTTGAGTACACCCGTATCGAGAACACGGATCGTCGTGCTGGCGCTTACAGCAACTATGACTACGAGACACGATCCGATGGTGGTCCGTCCGGCCTCTACGCGGATACTTACAAAATCAAAGATAGCTACGACATCTTCAAGTACACCGGCTACATCACCGACGACCTAACGGTGAACGCTACCTGGGGCCGCAGCACGCAGCACAACCAACAGTTCAACCCGCTGGTATCTTCGCTGCCCTTCATCGCTGGCTTGAATTTGCAAAATCCGGCCATCACCGGTGGCACGCCGATCTCCAACAATCAGGCGACCAACCGCTCCAAAGCGGATGACCCGATTAACAAGACCCGCAATCTGCGTCTGGAGTTGAACTACCGGCTAGGCGACCACGACCTGACCGCTGGTGTGGACAACATGTACTTCAACGCTTACGACGAAGGCGTGCGCACGACTGGTCCAGGATATCAGTGGATCTACGGCAGCGCGGGTGACGAAGTTTCGCCAGTTCGCGGAACGCTGGGCGTGGGCGCCACCGGCCCGGGCACCGACGGCTACTACGCGCAACGACGTATCTTCACTACCACCACCAGCATGGCGGTGGAGCAGAAGGCGTACTACCTGGAAGACCGCTGGCAGGTCAACGACCATTGGTTGCTGACGCTGGGTATCCGCAACGACAAGTTCACCAACTTCAATAGCGATCATGTGCCCTATGTCGACAGCGGCGACCAGTGGGCACCACGCTTGGGCGCTAGCTGGGACGTGTTCGGCGACTCCTCGCTGAAGATTTTCGCCAATTTGGGACGCTACTACCTCGCCCTGCCTAATCAGGTCGCGATTCGCGGTGCGTCTGCTTCGACCTACACGGACGAGTATTTCGCCTATACCGGTATCGATGCCAACGGCGAACCGACGGGCCTGCGGCCAATCGGCCCTGGTCCAGTGTCGAGCAATGGGGAATACGGCCAGGCTCCGGATCCGAATGCCTTTGCGCCAACCGATTTGAAGTCTCAGTATCAGGATGAATTCATCTTGGGCTTCGAGAAGACGTTAGGCGAAAGCTGGAACTCGGGCGCAAAAGTCACCTACCGCAAATTGCAGGCCGCCATCGACGATGTTTGCGATACCGGACGTATTGCAGACAAGTTAGAAGCTAGCGGCGGCAACCCGGATGCGGTAGACATTCCCGGCTGCGTAATGTTCAACCCAGGTAAAACCAACACCTACAATCTCGCTAACGTGGATGGCTCCGGATATACCCAAGTATCCATGTCGCAGTCGGACTGGGGCTTCACCGACAAGGCCAAGCGCAGTTATGTGTCGGTCGACCTGTTCCTGGAACACCCGTTCGATGAGAAGTGGTACGGCCGCATCGATTACACCTGGTCGCATAGCTACGGCAACACCGAAGGTCAGGTGAAGTCCGACCTCGGCCAGGCCGACGTATCCAAAACGCAGGATTGGGATTCGGCCGAGCTGATGTATTACGCCGGCGGCAGCCTTGCTAATGATCGGCGCCACCAGATCAAGGCGTTCGGTGCCTACCAGATCAACCCGGAATGGATGGCCTCCGCTACCCTTCGTGTGATGTCGGGCACACCGATCAGCTGCTTGGGCTTCTACGGCGGCCCGGATGCGGCGGCGGTCGACTACGACCCGATCGGCTACGGCTCTTCGTACCACTATTGCGGCCTACAACCATCGTCTCCTGGCGACGCAGGCCGTACGCCGTGGATCAAGAACCTCGATCTGGGCTTGACCTACCGCCCGACGTTCGCCGATCACAAGCTGGCTTTTGGCGTGCAGATCTTCAACGTCCTCAACGATCGAACGGTCAATCGTGTCGATGGCGTCTACGAAGGCGATGTTCCCTTCAACGTCTCCAACACCTACCGGGTAGGTCTGCAGCCTTACAACTACAACACGCCACGCTATGTACGCCTAACCGCCTCGTACGATTTCTGATGAGAGAAGAGGATCGAAGACGTCACGACGTCTTCGATCCGTCATCGGTATTTGCTCCAGGCCCCGGCTAGTTCGGGGCTTTTTTTGCAGATCGGTAGAGGTTTGGCTCAGCCGCGGAGAATCACCCGCGCCGCGTTATGTCCAGGCGCACCCGTCACACCTCCACCGGGATGGGTCCCGGATCCACACAAATACAACCCCGGCACCGCGCCGCGATAGGCACCCTGCCCCAGCAGCGGGCGCGCGCTGAAAAGTTGGTTGAGGCTGAGGGCGCCGTGAAAGATGTCGCCGCCAACCAGGCCGAAGATGCGTTCCAGATCGAGCGGGCTGAGGATCTGCCGGCCCAATACCGAGGCCGCGAATCCGGGCGCGTAGCGCTCGACCGTTGCGATCATCAGATCGGCCACCTCGTCGCGATAATCGTCCCACTGCCCGCCATCGGGCAGTTGCGGTGCCACGTGCTGGCAGAACAGGCTGGCGACATGCTGACCAGGCGGCGCAAGGGTGTCGTCCAGGGTGCTGGGAATGAGCAGTTCGACCACGGGCTCACGCGACCATCCCAACGCGCGCGCGTCATGCCAGGCGCGGTCCATGTAGTCCAGGCTCGGTGCCAGGATGATGCCGGCGGTCAGGTGATCGCCGTCGCCGGGCAACGCGGTGAAGTCCGGCAGGCGCGAGAGTGCGACATTCATGCGGAAGGTGCCCGACCCGCAGCGGTAATGGGCAATACGTTCGCGCGTTGTCGCAGGCACGTCGCCTGGCCGCATCAGGCGCTGATACAGCAGTTTCGGGTTGACGTTGGCCACGATCGCGCGGGCGTGGATCGTCTCACCGCCGGTCGTGACGACACCGACCGCACGCCCCTGCTCCACCAACACGCGCTCCACCACGCAGCCGGTACGGATTTGCACGCCGTGTTCGCGCGCGCTGGCGGCCATGGCCTGAGTGATCGCGCCCATGCCACCGATGGCGTGGCCCCATGCCCCCTTGACCCCGTTGCTCTGCCCGAACACGTGGTGCAACAACACGTATGCGGTACCCGGCGTGTGGGGACTGGCGTAATTGCCGACAATGCCATCGAAGCCGAACAAGGCCTTGATCGGCGCGCTTTCGAACCAGCGATCCAGATATTCGGCCGCTGAAATCGTAAACAGGTCCAACAGCTCCTGGCGCAGTGTCAGCGGCAGGCCCTGCAACTGCAGCCCGAGCTTGCCTGCCCGCCATAGCTGCGGCAATGCCTGTAGCCAGCCGCCATCGGTGACATCAGGCGGTGGCTGCAAGGCCAGCGCACGCAATACGTCGGCCAACTGCTCCAACCGCGCTTCGTAGGCGGGCAATGCGGCCGCATCACGCGCTGAAAACCTGGCAACTTCCTGCGCCGTGCGCCCTGCCCCGGCAAGCAAATAGTCACCGTTCGGCAACGGCAGAAAATTGTTGAGACGTCGCGGCACCACGTGCAGGCCATGGCGCTCCAGTGCGAGATCGGCGATGACCTTGGGTTGCAGCAACGACACCGTGTACGCCGCCACCGAATTGCGGAAACCTGGATGAAACTCCTCGGTCACCGCCGCACCGCCAACCACGTCGCGCGCTTCCAACACCAGCACCCTTTTACCAGCCTTGGCCAGATAGGCAGCGCACACCAGCCCGTTGTGGCCGGCGCCGATGATCAGTGCATCCAGGGGTTCAGAGGCGACGGGCATGCACTGGTATATAGCACCGCTCATCTGCGCCCACCATCTGTCAACGGCAGCGTATGAGCCTGCCCGCCGCTAACAATGCAGCACTGCGGCGGCGCGCGCAGGTGGTAGGCGAAGAACGGTCGCTGCACAGTGCCGCTAGTGGTTGCCAGCAAGTGCCCCGCTGGGTGATTCGGGGGTGACCACGCCGACACCTCCAGCCGACAGCTGCAGGTTGTGTGACATCGACAGTACCGCCGTTGCCTACTGGCCATCGCGGGCCGGCTCACTGGATGTTCGGTACCCCCGCGCCCCAAAAGCTGGTGCCTCCCCCGGCCCTCTACGCCCCGCACCCATGACCTTCGACACCATGCCATCCGGCTGGCGAGGCGTAGAGTGCCGGCCACGGCCCCGGCGACGGGGCTTCCCATCGATGCTTCCGGAGTCCTTTGTGATTCGTACACCTCATTTATTGACGCTGACCCTGGCCGTGGCCACCGCCCTGAGCGGTTGCAAGAAGTCCGAAGACACCGCACCTGCCGCCCCTGCGGGCGACACCGCGGCCACTACCCCGGCAGCGCCCAAGACGCTGACCCTGGACCAGAGCAAGCTGCCGGCAGTGAACCAGTTCACCGCGGCCGACCTGGACCCCAACAGCAACGCCTGTACCGATCTGAACGCCTACGCCAATGCCAAGTTCCTGGCCGCCAACCCGGTGCCGAGCGACCGCACCAGCTGGGGCGCGTTCGAGATGCTCGACGAGCGCTCCAATGCGATCCAGCGGCAGTTGGTGGAACAGGCCGCAGCCGACAGCAAGGCCACCGGTGTGGAAAAGATCGTCGGCGACCTGTGGTCGACCGGCATGGACGAAGCCAAGATCAACGCGCAGGGCATCGAGCCGCTGAAGCCGGAACTGGCCGCCATCGACGCGATCAGCGACCAGGCCAAGCTGGTGGACTACCTGCGCAGCAGCGCGGCCAAGGGCAACAACGTCCTTTTCGGCTTCGGCGCCGAAGCGGACTTCAAGAAGTCCAGCCAGAACATCGCCTATGCCATGCAGGGAGGCCTGGGCCTGCCGGACCCGGAGTACTACACCAGCCCCGCCAACAAGGCCAAGCTGGAGGCCTACCAGGCGCACATCGCCAAGGTGCTGGAGCTGTCGGGCGTGGCCGCGGCCGATGCCGCCGCGCAGGCCAAGCAAGTGGTCGCGTTCGAAACCCGCCTGGCCAAGGTGTCCAAGACCAGCACCGAGCTGTCGCGCGACGCCTCGCTGGCCTACAACCCGATCTCCCCCGCCGAGGCCGACAAGCTGACCCCGAACTGGTCGTGGACCGAGTTCTTCAAGTCGCAGGGCGTGGCCACACCGGAGATGTTCTCGCTGGCGATCCCCGCCTTCCATCAGGAAGTGAGCAAGATGATCGCCGATACCGACCCGACGATCTGGCGCGCGTACCTGCGCTTCCACACCGTCGATGGCGCTTCGCCGTTCCTGAGCCAGCCGTTCGTCGATGAGAACTTCGCGTTCTACAACAAGACCATGCGCGGCCAGAAGGAAATCAAGCCGCGTTGGAAGCGCGTGCTGGCCACCATCAACGGCCAGGCCGGCGAAGCGCTGGGCCAGCTGTACGTCAAGGTTGCCTTCCCGGCCGATTCCAAGGCCAAGATGGAAACCCTGGTGACCAATCTGCGTACCGCGCTCAAGGCCCGCATCGAAAAGCTGGACTGGATGAGCCCGGAGACCAAGACCAAGGCCATCGCCAAGTGGGAAAGCTTCACGCCCAAGATCGGCTACCCGGAAAAGTGGCGTGAGTGGAACGGCCTGAGCACCGGCCGCGACAGCTACCTGGGCAACGTGATGGCCGCGCAGGAATTCAACTACAAGTGGAACCTGTCCAAGATCGGCAAGCCGGTGGACAAGACCGAATGGAGCATGAGCCCGCAGACGGTCAACGCCTACTACAACCCGCTGCAAAACGAGATCGTGTTCCCGGCCGCCATCCTGCAGCCGCCGTTCTTCGACCCGAATGCGCCGGAGGAAATGAACTACGGCGGCATCGGTGCAGTGATCGGCCATGAGATGACCCACGGTTACGACGACCAGGGCAGCCGCTTCGGCGCCGATGGCAACTTCATCCCCGATCCGGGTTGGTGGACGCAGAAGGACCTGGACGCGTTCAAGGCACGCACCGGCAAGCTGGTGGCGCAGTTCGACGGCTACCGCACGCCGGCCGGCGACAAGGTCAAGGGCGACCTGACCCTGGGCGAAAACATCGCCGACCTGGGTGGCCTGAACACCGCCTACGACGCCATGAAGGCCGCCACTGCCGGCAAGGACGACCCCAAGACCGACGGCATCACCCGCGACCAGCGCTTCTTCCTCAACTGGGCCACGGTGTGGCGTCGCAACTTCACCCCGGAAGAACTGGCCGTACGCCTGAAGACCGACCCGCATGCACCGGCGAACTTCCGCGCCATCGGCGCACCGTCGAACATGCCGGCATTCGCCGCCGCGTTCTCGTGCAAGGCGGGCGATGCGATGGTGCGTCAGGGCGACAAGCAGGTCGTGATCTGGTAACTGCGCAAGCGCGGTAAAACCACGGGCGGCCATCGAAAGATGGCCGCCCGTTTTCGTTGTGCACCCCGTATTTACCGCAGTGCCTTCCTCCAAATCCGCCAGCCGGCACCAACGACCGAGGCAGGCCATGCTCCTGCAGTGGATGATCTTTCCTGCACGCACGCGCTGCCAGACCGATGCCGACCAACGGGTAGAACGCGCATCCTGCTGCGACGCCGTCGCTGCGCTGGCCACAAGCGCAGCGACGCAAGACCCGCAAACACCAGCTGCAATGCGGTGCGATCTGCAATCGCGCCTGCATGCAAGCCTCAACAAAACTCAACGCACGCGCCCCCTGGTGATGGGTCCGCTTATGCTCGGCGTTTATCCCAGCCACTGGCGCCCATGTCACACACCAAGACCTCCACGCTTGCCCTTGCCCTGCTGGTCGCCCTGGCAGGCTGCCAACGCGAAGCGCAAACCAGCAGCACGCCGGAAAAAACCGCGACCTCGGCACCTGCAGCGACAGCGGCCGCGAAACCTGCATTCGACATCGGCGAACTGGATGCAGCTACCAACGCGTGCCAGAACCTGGACGATTTCGTCAATGGCCGTTGGAAAAAAGCCAATCCCATCCCGGCCGACCGCACCAGTTGGGGGGTCTCCGACGTGCTCGTGGAGAACAGCCTGACCACCCAACGCCAGATTGCCGAAGACGCCGCAAGGCAGGCGGACACCCAAACCAATCCTGTCGCCCACAAGATCGGCATGCTGTATGCCTCGGGCATGGATGAAGCGGCCATCGAAGCGGCCGGCGACCGGCCGATCAAGCCACAGCTCGACGCCATCGCCGCGCTGACCTCAGGCAAGGACGTTGCCGACTACATCACGCATCGTTTTGCCGAAGGCGATGCGCAGGTGTTCGATTTCGGCGCACGTGCGGACTTCAAACATGCCGACAGGCAGATCGCGTTCGCGCAGGAAGGTGGACTGGGCCTGCCGACCAAGGAGTACTACACCTCTCCCGAATACGCGCCCATTCGCGAGGCATATCTGGCTTACATCGCCAAATCCTTCGAGCTCACCGGCAGCACCGCAGACGCCGCCAAGGCACAGGCGAGCGAGGTCCTCGCGCTCGAAACACGGCTGGCCGCGGCCTCGCTCACACGCACCGAGGCGCGTGACCCCAGGAACCAGTATCACTTCGTCAGCACGGCCGAGGCCGACAAACTCACGCCGCACTTTGCATGGAGCAATTTCTTCGCTGTGCAAGGCATCGACAGCGGTGCCGGCTTTTCCCTGTCGCAGCCGCGGTTCTTCGCCGAATTCGATCGTCAGCTGGCGAACGCGCCGATCGCCCAATGGCAGGCCTATCTGCGCTTCCACACCATCGACGACGCCTCCAAGCAGCTCAGCAAGGCCTTCGTCGACAACAACTTCGCGTTTTATGGCAAAACGCTGTCCGGGCAACCCGAACAGCAGCCGCGTTGGAAGCGCGTATTACGCACGGTCAACGGCGCAATGGGCGAAGGGCTGGGGCAGCTCTACGTCGCCAAGGTGTTCACGCCGGAAGCCAAACAGCGTGCCAGCGACTTGGTGGACAACGTGCGTGTTGCGCTCAAGGCGCGCATCGAGAACGTCGACTGGATGAGCCCGGAAACCAAGGCCAAGGCCATCGCCAAGTGGCAAACATTCCTGCCCAAAATCGGCTATCCCGACACCTGGCGCGACTGGTCGGGGCTGGAGATCGTGCCTGGCGCCTATTACCGCAACCTGCAGGCAGCAGCGAAATTCAATTATCACTACGACATCGCCCAGATCGGTAAGCCCACCGACCGGATGCGCTGGCAGATGACCCCGCAGACGGTCAATGCGTATTACGACCCCAGCACCAATTCCATCAATTTCCCTGCCGGAATTCTGCAGCCGCCGTTCTTCGACGCCAGTGCGGACGACGCCTTGAACTACGGCGGCATCGGCGCAGTGATCGGGCACGAAGCCACGCACGGCTTCGACGATGAGGGCCGCCAGTTCGACGGCGCCGGCAACAATGTCGACTGGTGGACACCGCAGGATCGCAAGGCCTTCGAGCAACGTGCCGAGCGACTGGTCAAACAGTTCGATGCCTACGTGCCGCTGCCCGACCACCCCACGGTGCACGTCAATGGCAGGCTCAGCCTGGGCGAAAACATCGCCGACCTGGGCGGTACCAACGTCGCCTACGATGCGTTGCAGGCAGATCTGCGCGCGCATCCGGAACGCGCCGTCGCGATCGACGGCTACAGCCCGGATCAACGCTTCTTCCTGAACTATGCACGCAGCTGGCGTGGGCAGACGCGCGAACAGCAGCAGCTGGTCTACCTGGCAAGCGACCCCCATGCGCCCGACAACCTGCGCGCCATTGCCCCGCCCTCGAACATGCCCTCCTTCGCCAAGGCATTTTCCTGCAAGGCCGGCGATGCGATGGTGCGGCCAGAAAAAGACCGTGTGGTGATCTGGTAAGCCTGCACAGGCGACGGCTGCAAGCGCTTCCAACACGGTGGCACCCGGTACAGGCCCGCACGCGCGGGCCTGTCGCATTCATGCAAGCGGCCGGCACCGAACACGAACCGGCGCGCGCGCCTGCCTGCGCGGCACGCAGCCTTGCTAAACTCCGCCGACTTCAATCTGGCCACCCTTCTTCTCGATGCCCACCATTCGTCCGCTTGCCCTCGCTCTTGGCTTCAGCCTGATCTCGCTGCTGTCCGCCCCCGACGCCGACGCCGCTCGCAAGAAGAAGGCCGCAGCGCCCAAGGCTCCGGCCGTCTCGGCGGCCTGCACCAATTTCTACGACTACGCCAACGCCAGCTGGCTCAAGGCCAACCCCGTGCCGCAGGCCGGCGCCGTCACCGCGCTGGGTCAATTGTCCGAGCGCGCCCTGCAGCAACAGCGCGAGTTGCTCGATGCATCGATGAAGTCCCCGCAGGGCAACGTGCAGAAGCTGCTCGGCGATTTCTGGGCCAGCGGCCTGGACGAATCGGCTGTGGAGAAGGACGGCTCCAACCCGATCGCTCCCCTGCTCTCGCGCATCGACGCGATCAAGAAGGCCAAGGATGTGCCCGCTTCCATCGCCGCGTTGCATCAGGTCGGTATTCCGGTCGGCTTCAATTTCGGCCCGGACGTGGACCTGAAGGCGCTCGATCGCCATATCGGCTACTTCATGCAGGGCGGCATGGGCCTGCCCGACCCGGCCTTCTACACCCGCACCGACGCCGACACCCAGGCGCTGATGGGCCGCTACCGCGCGTACGTCAAGCAGATCCTGGCGCTGACCGGCACCGCTGCCGACAAGCTCGACGCCGACGCCGCCTCCGTGCTGCAGATCGAAACCGCGCTGGCGCGTAGCGCGCAGTCGGTGCAGGGCATCAACAACCCGTTCAACAACTACGCACCGATCGCCACCAAGGAACTGGGCAAGCAGTACAAGAACCTGCGCCTGGCCGACTTTCTGGAGGCGCAGGGCGTCAAGGACGACCTGGTGTCGATGGCCGACCCGGCCATGTTCAAGCAACTCGACAGCATGATCGTCAGCATCAAGCCGGACCAATGGAAGGCCTACCTGCGCTGGCGCGTGGGCGATGCGATGGCGCCGTACCTGTCCAAGAGCTTCCACGATGCCGAATACCAGTTCCGTGGCCGTCTGCTGCGTGGCGATGCGGTGCCGCCGCAGCGTTGGCAGCAGGTACTGGACGCGATCAACGTGGCCGCCGGCCCGATGCTCGGCCGCGAGTACGTGGCGCGTTATCTGAGCAGCGACACCCGTCGCCAGGCCGAAGCCATCGCCGACCAGGTACGCGATGCACAGCTGGCCGCGCTGGAGCGCACCGGTTGGGGCAACGGCGAGGTGGTGGCCGAAGCCAAGGCCAAGCTGGCCGCGATGAAGATCGAAGTCGGCGCGCCGCGACGCGACCTGGATTACACCGTGCAGCCGATGGGGCGCGGCAGTTTCGGCGGCAATATGCTGATCGCCTCGACCTGGCGCCACCGCGAAGAGATGAAGCGCATCGGCAAGGGCAACGCCGACCGTCGCTGGGACGTGCTGCCGCAACAGCCGGCGGTGGCCTACGACATTGCGCAGAACCGCCTGATCGTCACTGCCGCCGTGTTGCAGGCGCCGGTGTTGACCACCGGCGGCACCCAGGCCGCGCAGTACGGTGCCTACGGTGCGCTGGTCGCACACGAGATCACCCGTGCGATCGATGCCAAGGGCTCGCTGGTCGATGCCAAGGGCGAATTGCGCAGCTGGTGGACGCCGGCCGAAAAGGCGAGCTGGACCATGCTGACCAACAAGGTCGCCGCGCAGTTCTCCGCCTACCCGTACCCGGGCGTGCCCAACGCCAAGGTCAATGGTGCGCAGACCGCCGAAGAGAACCTGGCCGATCTGGCCGGCGTCGAATTGGCCTGGCAGGCGTTCAGCAAGGCGCAGCCGGCAGCCACCGAGGCCGACAAGCAGGCCTTCTTCACCGCCTGGGCCGGGCTGTGGGCACAGCAGTTGTCGCCCAACGAGGCGGTGCAGCGCGCAAGCGCCGACATCCGCGCACCGGGCCAGTGGCGCACCAATGGCCCGCTCTCGAACCTGCCCGAGTTCGGTGCAGCGTTCAGCTGCAAGGCCGGCCAGCCGATGCAGCGCGTGGATGCCGAGCAGTTGAAGATCTGGCGCTGAGTCAGGCGCCAGCAAGTCGCTGGCAATCAGCACGCAGTGGCAGGCAATAAAGAAGAGCGCGGACTCCGCGCTCTTTTTTTGTGCCTGGCATTTCGCCCATCCGTTGCTTACCTCAACGCGCTCTTCGTAGGGGCGGCCCGGCCGAGATGAAGCCTTGCCGGTAAAACCCCATCGCGGCCAGGGTCGCTCCTACGGAGCAGCGTGGATCTCAACGCACCACGCGCAACGGCGGCTTGCGCTTCCCGCCGCCCTTCCTTCCGCCGCTGCCGCCGAATGGCGACTGGCCGCGCCAGTAGCGGATCATCAGCCAGCCGAACAGCATGCCGCCCAGATGCGCGAAGTGGGCCACGCCAGGCTGCCAACCGGTCGCCCCGAGCAGTAACTCGATCGCGCCGAACACGATCACGAAGGTCCGCGCCTTCATTGGAATCGGCGGGAACAGCAGCATCACGCGCTGATTGGGGAACAGCATTCCGTAAGCCAGCAGCAAACCGAACACGCCGCCCGATGCGCCGACGACCGGCGCACCGCTTTGCGTGAACCAGGCCATCAGCAACTGGCACAGGCCGGCGCCGGCGACGCACACGAGGTAGTAGGTGAGAAAGCGCTTCTGGCCCCAGGTCTGTTCCAACGGCGCGCCGAACATGAAGAGCGCCAGCATGTTGAAAAATAGATGGTTGAAGCCGCCATGCAGGAATGCGTAGGTCAGCAGCTGCCAGGGCATGAAGCTGGCACCCGGCGAAAACGCATCGAAGCCGTTGGACAGCGGCCACAACATCAGCCACGACAACACGCTGTCCGATGGCAACACGCCAGCGCCCAGGTCGCCCACCGCCCATTGCAGCAGGAACAAGCCGATGTTGGCGATCAGTAATGCTTTGGTGACGGGCGGCAATTGAGGCATGGCGGCTTCCTTCGGAATGCTGCCGATGATAACGGCAGGCTTATGAAGGTCCCCACACGGCCGCATCCAGCCGCTGCGCGGCGCTGGCCCGGCGCACACGGCCACGTTCCACCTGGACGCCCTCGTCGCGCAGGCGCTGGCATTGCTCGCGGTAGCCTGCCGAGCCTTCGGGCAAGGCAATCCGGCCGTCGCTGCGCAATACGCGGTGCCAGGGCAGCTGCGGGTCGTCGTTGCCGCTGAGCAAGCGTGCCACCAGTCGCGCACGGCCCGGCAGGCCCGCGCGCCGGGCAACTTCCCCATAACCGGCGACCTCGCCCACGGGAATTGCGCCGATCGCCTGAAGAATCCGCAGCCGCGCCTGCTCGCCGGACAGTGACGCGCTCTTGGAGCCTGCGCGCGCAGGCGGGCTGGCGGTGCCGCGCGGTGTTGGATGGCGAGATGTGGGCATCGCACAAGCATGCCAGCTGATGAGCGTGCGTGTGCGGATCGCCCTGCACGCGAGGGGAAGGTTGCAAGCCCTCTGCTCCCGGGAGAGGGCTTGAGGTGCGGGCGCAGCAGAGCAAACCGCCGGGGACACGCAATCAGTCGTCGTTTGTTCGTGGATAAAGGTACAACCAACCTTGAACATCAGGTCGCGTTGGATCGATGCGTCGCTTGTACCAGACCCTCACCCCAACCCTCTCCCACAGTGACAGAAGCTCGGTCCATTCTTCCATCGAGACACTGGGGGACCAGGTGGCGCGCAGCGCCGGATGAGGCTACGGCTGCCACTGGCTATCCCAGTCTGGCATTGATCAAGGCATCGCCTCATGCGCCGCCACGCGGCAACCCACCGTCGATGGCGACAGCGCCCCCCTCAATGCATCAACACAATCTCTTCAGACGAAGTGGGATGAATCGCCACGGTCTCCTCGAAGTCCCGCTTGGTCGCGCCCATCTTCACCGCCACCGCAAAGCCTTGCAGCATTTCGTCGGCGCTCTCACCCAGCAGATGGACACCGACCACACGTTCCTCCTCGCCCACGCACACCAGCTTGAACAGACTGCGCTGCGGCGCGTCGGCCAGCGCGTGCAGCATCGGGCGGAAATTGCTGCGGTACACGCGCACCGCACCGTTGTACCGTGCACGCGCCTGCTCTTCGGTGAGCCCGACATTGCCAAGCGGCGGGTGCGAAAACACCACGCTGGGCACGTTTTCGTAGTCCATGCGCGCATCCGGTTGGTGACCGAACAGGCGATCCATCAGCTTGCGCCCTGCCGCAATCGCCACCGGCGTCAGTCCGATCTTGCCGCCCACATCGCCGATGGCGTGAATATTCGGCACGTTGGTGGTCTGCCCGTCGTCCACCACCACTTCGCCCTTGTCGCCAAGCGCAACGCCCACCGCCTCCAGACCCAGCCCGGCGGTATTGGCGCGGCGACCCACCGCAAAAAACACCTTGTCGAAGACGTCGTTGCCCTGCTCGCGCGGATGCACGCAATGACCATGCACGCGCAACGCACCATGCAGATCGCGCTCCAATGCGGTGGTGGTGAAACCGAAGTGCAGCCGCACGCCCAGATGGCGCAGGTTGTCGGCCAACTGCAAGGTCAGCTCCGCATCGAAGCGCTCCAGCAAACGCTCGCCCTGCACGAACAGATGCACGCGACTTCCCAGGGCCTGCAGCAGCCCGGCGATTTCCACCGCGATATAGCCACCGCCGACAATCGCGACCTGCTCGGGCGCATGGCAGAGATTGAAGAAATCGTCGGAGACTTCGCCATGTTCTGCGCCCTCCACGTCCGGGCGTAACGGGTGTGCACCGGTGGCGATCACGATGTGCTCGGCGGTCACCGGTACGCCGTCGCTGCCCATGACGGTATGGCGGTCCTGCAATACGCCGCGCTGCGGGATCAGGACCACGCCATCTTCGTTGAGGCGGCGTCGATAGCTGGCGTGGATGTTGGAGATGTACCCCTGCCGATGCGTGACCAGCTCCTGCCAGGCCAGCGTCGGGCGCGGCACATCGAATCCCAGCGCGCTGGCCAACTCGATCTTGCCGGCCAGATCGGCTGCCAGCCACATCGCCTTCTTCGGCACGCAACCGAGATTGACGCAGGTGCCGCCCAGTTCGTCGGGCTCCATGATCGCCACGCGCGCGCCATGTTTTGCTGCGCGAAATCCAGCCGCGAGGCCGCCGGAGCCGCCACCCAGAATCACCACGTCGTAGTCGTAACGCGCACTCATGCGAAACGCTCCGCCCGGTAAGGATGCGGGTCCAGCGCGGGTGCGCGGCCCGTGATCAGGTCGGCCATCAATTGTCCGCTTGCAGTGCTCATGCTGATGCCGAGCATGCCATGCCCGGCTGCGAGCCAGACGTGAGGATGGCCCGGCACCGCGCCCAGGACCGGCACGTCGTCCCAGGTCATCGGCCGCCATCCGTACCAGCGCTCGATCACCGCAGGCCCGCATGGCGCCTGAAGATATTCGGCCGCTGCACGCTCCAACGCAGCCAGGCGTGTGGCATTGAGCTGCGTATCGCGCCCGGAAAATTCCATCGTGCTGCCGATGCGCAGGCGGTCGCGCCACGGCACCACAAACACCCAGCGGTCCTTCAACACCACCGGGCGGCGCGGCATCAGATGCGGCGCGCTGTAGGTAATCGAATAGCCCTTGCCGGCCTGCACCGGCAGGCGCAAACCAAGTTGCGCCGCCAGCACCGGCGACCATGGCCCGGTTGCGATCACCACTTCGCGCGCAGGGCGCTTGCCGTGCTCGGTCTGCACGCAGCTGCCAGCTCCATCGGGCACGATTGCCTGCACGCGGCAGTGCGCATCGATCACCACGCCACGTGCGCGCAGCACCCTCGCAAGCTCTGCGGTGTACTGCTCCGGGCGCAGATGGGCATCGCCCGGGAAGTGGATCGCACCGGCGATCCCATCGCGAAATGCGGGATCCTGGCGTATGTAGTCCGCACCATCGATGACCTCGGCCCGGATCCCCCACTGCGCCAGCAGCGCGCATTCGTCGCGGTATTGCGCAAAGCGGCGCGCATCGCCGAACACGTAATCCAGCCCGTCGTTACGAAACTCGCACTCCAACCCGTACCGCGCCACCCACGCGTCGAAGCGCTGCCGCGCGTCGTGCAACAACGCCGCGCGCGCCTGTGCACTGGCCTGCCAATCGCGTGAATTGCAGCGCCGCGCAAAACGCAGCAGCCAGCGCCACAACCCCGGATCCAGACGTGGCGGGATATACAGCGGCGCGTCCGGGGTGAACATCCATTTCAGTGCCTGCGCAATCATGCCGGGCGCCGCCAGCGGCGGTGCATGGCTTGGCGTGATGGTGCCGCAATTGCCGTAGGAGGTCGCCGCACCGGGCGCACCGGCATCGAGCACGCGCACCTGCCGGCCCGCTTCGACCAGTGCCAGCGCGGTGGCCAGGCCAATCGCGCCCGCACCGATCACCACCACATCATCGCGGCTGCCGTGCATGCAGGCGCTACCCGGCGCGCCCAGCGCCACGCCACATCGGCGGCATCTGCAGATAGGTCGCGCTGCGCCATAGCCATTCCATCGGCCCGAAGCGGAACCAGTGCAGCCAGCACCGGCTCAGCTGCACCTGTAGCGCGAACAGTGCCAGCGCGAACGGCAGCTGCCACACCCGCGGCAGCTGTTCGAAATAGCCCAGCCCGTAGCCGTAGAAGATGCCGGTGCAGACCAGCGATTGCAGCAGATAATTGCTCAATGCCATCCGCCCCGCCGGCGCAAGCCATGCCAGACGCGGCGCCAGGCGCACCACCCATGCGGCGTAGCCCAGGCACATCAACGGCCCTGCAATCAGCGACAGCGCGAAGGCGCCGGACAGGCGCAGGTCCAGCCGCGCCGGATCGATCCACGGCTCCAATGCATAACTTGCCAGCATCACGCCCAGCCCGAGCGGCAACACGCCATGGCGCAGCGTCGCAAACAAACGGGGGAAGCGCTCGGGCGCGGCGATCGCACCGCTGCGCACGAACCAGCTGCCGAGCAGGAACATGCCGAGCATGGCCGGGCCATTGATGCTGAGCCCGGTCATCGCCTGCTGAAAGTCATGCCAGCGCTGCACCGTCGCCTGCAGGTAAGTGCCGCTGCCGAATGCGGCGCGCTGCGCCTGCACATTCGCCAGCGCCTGCTGCGCGGCGTCGGCCATCGCCGCTTTCCACTGCACCGTCGCGGCAGGATCGGCCTGCGCCAACTCGCCTGCCACCCCATACAGCAGGGTCAGCCCGGGTGCGCACAGGTACACCAACGCAGCGAACCACGGCAGCGTCACGGTCGGCACGTTGCGCGCACTGAGCAGCAGCAACGCCAGCAGGGCATAGGTCACCAGGACATCGCCGGACCACACCAGCAGCGCGTGGGCAAGCCCGATCGCCAACAGCCCGAGGGTGCGGCGCAGATACAGGCCGAAGAACGCGCGCCCGGCCTGCGCGGCGCGCTGCGCCATCACCGCAAAGCCCATGCCGAACAACAGCGAAAACAGCGTGTAGAACTTGCCTTGCACGAACACGTAGACCAGCGCATCGGCAACCCGGTCGGCGCCATGCCAATGCGGCTCCACGCCGGTCATGGCCAGATCGAGTGGCCCGACAAAGGCTTCGATGTTCATCAGCAGAATGCCCAGCAGCGCCACGCCGCGCAGGACATCCAGCACGACGATGCGCTCGGTCGCAGCAATGGGAAGCAGCACGTCGCGGGATGTCATCACGGCTCAGGCAACCAGATACGGCGGCGCGCGCCGCAGAATGCAAACGGCCCGCCGATGGGGCGGGCCGTCAGGAACAGCAATCATGCACGCGCCGCGGCAAACCGCACGGATGGGCCGACATGCGCGTGGACTGCATGCGCCAGCGCAGCGCCGGATGACCGGCCTACGTCAGTGGCGCGCAGGCGTCCCACCCGTCCAACCGCCATGCGAGCGCGTGCCCCACCCTTAGTGGTGATGACCGCCGTCGCCGTGCACATGGCCGTGGTCGCGTTCTTCTGCGGTGGCTTCACGCACTTCGACGATCTCCACGTCGAAATGCAGATCCTTGCCGGCCATGGGGTGATTGAGGTCCACATCGACCACGCTCATGCCGACTTTCTGCACCGTCACTGCGCGCGGGCCGAAGTTGGTCTGCAGCACGACCTGGGTGCCGGGCACCAGCTTGGTGGCGCCGAAATGCTTCTTGGGCACGCGCTGGCTCAGGCCTTCGCGGTATTCGCCGTAGGCGTCGGCGGCCTTGACGTCCACGCCGAAGCTCTCGCCGGCCTCCTTCCCCATCATGGCCGCTTCCAGGCCCGGGATGATGTTGCCGTGGCCGATCATGATCGCCAACGGGTCACGCTCCTTGGAGCTCTCGATCGGCTCCTGGCCGATCTCCGAAACGGTGTAATGGAAGCGGACGACGCTGTCTTTTTCGATCTTCATGCCTGGCTCTGAATGGGCTGCCCGGTGGCAGACGGTTGAGGACGGCTTGTCGGCCGCCGGGTGCGCCGCCATCATGGCGACCTTTCGAACCGCCCATTATCCCGGCTCCATGCATATCACGCCAGTTTTCGCCGCCCGCGCCCGTTGCGCCGCGGCCAGCCTGTTGCTGGGCCTGCTGCTCCTGGGGGGCTGTTCGTCGCACACGCCGGTTCAGCGCCCGGCCGCGCCACCGCCGACAACGCGCGTGTGGCCGCAGGTAACGCCAGCCGACCCGGCCGCCGCCAACAACATCCTGATGCGCGCGCTGGGGTTGGTGGGCACCCCGTACCGGTTCGGCGGCAACACGCCAGAGACCGGGTTCGACTGCAGCGGGCTGGTCACCTATGTTTACCGGGATGTATTGGCCCTGGCGCTACCGCGCACCTCCCGCGAACTGGCCGCAATTCAGGGCCCGCGCATCCCGCCCGAGCGACTTGCCACCGGCGATCTGGTGTTTTTTGGCTCCGGCGGCAACGTGACCCACGTCGGCATTTATGTCGGTGAAGGCCGCTTCGTGCATGCCCCTACCACGGGCGGTACGGTCCGCCTGGATTTCCTTGATGGAGCTTACTGGCGTGACCATTATTCAGGTTCGAAGCGGGTTTTACACTGAAATGTGACGTAGATCACAAGTCATAAAACGGAAAGTTAACTTTTTTTGAACGTAACGATTCTTTCACCAGGGCATCATCTCGCATCGACAGCAGAACTGTGATTCCCGCGTGACGAACGACGAACAGATCAAAACTGGCGCCGCACCGCTTCCGCCCCGGAAACCGCTCCGCCTGCTATGCGCCACCGCTCTCTTGATTGCAGCACTTCCCGCATTCGCGCAGACCGCCAGCAGCACGCCATCCGCTTCGCAGACGACCACGCCTGACAGCGCCGTCGCCGCCGAGAAAGCCGCAACCCGTAGTCGCGCCGACGCCGCTGCCACTGCAACACTGGCCGCCCTGCTTCCGCACCTGGCTGCCAACGACGCCATTCCGCTGATGGATCGCTCGGCAATGTTCGCCGGCGATCTCAGCCGCCTGCTTGCCAACTACGACGTGTCGCAGAGCGCAGCCAATGCGGCCCAGAACGCCGTGGCCGACAGCCGCGTGCAGGTGATCCTGCAGCGCGCCATGGCCCTGCTCGGCACCCCGTATGTCTGGGGCGGCGAGTCCACCGAAGGGTTCGATTGCAGCGGCCTGGTCGGCTATGTGTTCAAGACTGCGCTCGGCATCGACCTGCCGCGCGTCTCGCGCGACATCGCCCGCGACGAATCGGCCGAACTGATCAAGGACCCGAGCGCGCTGAAGGCTGGCGACCTGGTGTTCTTCGGCAAGCGCGGTCGTATCGACCATGTCGGCCTGGTGGTCGGCGACGGCAAGTTCCTGCACGCGCCCAGCCGCGGCAAGGACGTGCGCGTGGATTCGCTGGCGAGCGGCTACTGGAGCGAAAAGTTCATCCAGGCGCGTCGCGTGCTGTAACGCTCGGTTGCCCGGACTCAGTCAAGCAAGGCCGCGACGATCTCGCGGCCTTTTTGTTGTGCGGAACCCGGCCGCGACGTCCGTGTGCGACTGCGCAGCCTCTTGGCGCCTACCGGCCCGCGTGCCAGGCGCACCAGGAGCCACGCTGCCCGCACCGCATGCGCTTTCATCGGGCCAGACGACCTACCCCGTACGCGGCTTACTGCGACGTGTCGGCCTTGTACCGTGCCATGGTGTCCTCGATGCCCTTGCTCAACTCCATCACCTTGAGCGCATATTCGGCCAGGCGTTGATCTTCCGGGGTGTCGGGCCGCCAGGACGGCACTTCGACCGGGGTGACCCCGTCCGGGTCCATCGCCACGAACACGATGATGCAATGCGTGCACAGGCGCGAGTCGCCTCCCATCGGACTGCGCGCGCGTACGTCGATGGCCAAATGCATGCTGCTGCGGCCGGTGTAGACCAGCTTGGCCGACACCGCCACCAGATCGCCGATGCGCACCGGCGCCACGAACCGGATGCCGCCCACCGCCACGGTGACGCAGTAATGCCCGCTCCAACCGCTGGCGGCGGCAAAGCCAACCTGGTCGATCCACTTCATCACCACGCCGCCATGCACCTTGCCGCCGAAGTTGACGTCGCTGGGCTCGGCCAGAAAACGAAATGTCAGATCACGCTGTTGGCCAATCACCGCCCGCCCTCGTCAATGGATGAGCTGGAAGTGTGCCATGTGGTTGAAGCTCGTCGTACCCGCGACGCGATGGCCATACCGGTCGACGTGAGCGCCTACGAACATCGGCCGGCACACTCCTCGTTGCCATTGCTGTCCATCAGCGAATGCCGGATGCCTTGAAATTCATATGCGAGCGTGAGCAGGGTCATCGCCAGATCGCCCGACGCACACTGCCCGGCTTTATCAAACAACACCCACAAGCACCCTCAACCGCCAAGCACCCCAGGGTTGTCCCGCTTGCGCAGACACAGCCATGGAAAATGCGGCTGCGACACGCTGAGCGCCTTTCGCGCACGGGCACTCCAACAACGCGGGTCGAATAACCACTGCACCGCAAAGCGCTCGAACGTCGCGTAGGTATGCTGGTGGTAATGCGCGGCCAGCTCCGGGACGCCCAGCTCGGTGAAGTAGCGCAGGCTGCGTGTGGCACTCTCCTGGCCGCGCTGCGGCGTGGCGTAGAGCGGGCTATCGAGAATATGCAGCTCGCCATCCTCGCGCAGATGCGCGAGCAAACGTTCGATCAACGCGCCAGGATCAGCAAAATATTGCACGCAGGCGGGTAGCACGATGATGTCGAATACGTCGCGCGGCAGTGCCACGGTCTGGATGTCGCCAGCGATGAAACTCAGGCGCGCTGCATGGCCGAACACGCGTGCGGCCTGGGTGAGCTCGGTGCGATTGACGTCGATGCCGCAGACCTCGCGTTGCAGCGACTGCGCCAGCAAGTGCGATAGCCAGCCATTGCCGCAACCGAGTTCGAGGATGGCGCCCTCGCCGGCATGCGTGCCCAGGTGCTGCACCAGCAAACTGCTCGACAGCGCGCGCACGCGCCATTCCAGCGTTGCCGCCAGTTTTCCGCCCGGACGCGGCAGGCTGCGCACCTGCGCATCGGTGTACAGCCGGCCTTCCTTGCGCCGGATCTCCAGATAGCGCGTCTCGAAGGGGTCGCCGGCCAAGCCGCGCTGCACGAACACGCCATCCATGCGCTGCAGCTCGGGCAGCTGCTGCAGCCGTTCGCGCAGGAGTGGAGATCCGGCACGCATCAAGCCGCCTCAGCGCAGTGGTCTGGCGCTGTCGGCCGGCGGTTCTTCCAGCCCCACATTGGTGGAGGCGGAGTCGTAGATGCGCTTGTCGAGCAGTCCGGTCTCCTTGGCCACCAGCACCGGCACCAGCATCTGCCCGGTGACATTGGTCATGGTGCGCATCATGTCCAGGATGCGGTCGATCGCATACAGGTAGCCAATCACTTCCAGCGGCAGATTGGCCGCACTCAGCACCACCGTCGCCATGATGACGGCCGTGCCCGGTACGCCGGCCGTGCCGAAGCTGCCGAGCACCGAGGCGATCAGCACCACGAAATACTGGTTGGCGGTCAGCGGCACGCCGGTGTATTGCGCGATGAACACCGCGCATAACGCCGGAAAGATCGCGCCGCAGCCATCCATCTTGATGCTGGCGCCCAGCGGTACCGCGAATGCGGCGTAATCCTTGCTGACCCCCAGGTTATGCGTGATCGAACGCATTGCCACCGGCATTGCCGCAAAGCTCGACGAACTGACGAACGCCACCTGCATGCCAGGCGCGGCACCGCGGAAAAACTTCCACGGGTTCAGCCCATGTGCGAGCAACAGGCTGCTGTAGACCACCACAATGTGGATCGCGCAGGCCACATACAGCGCCAGGACGAAATTGCCGAACGGCAGCAGTTTCGAAAAGCCGTAGCTGCCGACCAGGCCAGCGATCAGGCCAAAGGTGCCGAGCGGAGTCATTTCCAGCACGAAGCGCGTCACCTGGATCATGATGTCGCTCATCTGCCCGGTGAGCTTGCGCGCCTCGGCCACCCGCTCGCCGAGCTTGACCATTGCAAAGCCCAGCAACGCGGCGAAGAAGATCACCGGCAGGATCGAGCCACGCCCCGCCGCCAGCACCGTTTCGCCGGCCGCGTTGGTCTTGGTGCCGATGCCGGTCAGTGCGTAGAACGGATTGGACGGCACCACATCCAGCAGCACCTGGACCGGGCTTGGCACATCGCGCGGCTTCCAGGCCGAATCCACGCTCAGACTGAAATGGCCGGCGCCCGGCTGCATGATCGTGCCGACCGCCAGGCCCACGCCCACCGCCAATGCTGCGGTGATGACAAACCATAAAAACGTGCGTCCACCGAGTGCGGCAACCGACTTTTGCCCGTGCAAGGACGAGATCGCATTGATCACCGCGAAGAACACCAGCGGGATGGCGATCATCTTGATCAGCGTGACGTACAGGTCACCCAGCGGACCGAACCACACATCGGCCGCCGGACCCATGGCCCAGCCGACCAGCGCGCCGAGGACGAAGCCGGCCACCACGCGCTGCCAGAACGGAATGCGCAACCAGGCCGCAACCAGTTTCATGTCGTCGAATCTTCCGGGGGGAAAGTGCATGCACCATAGCCCAGGGCTGCCCTGCCCGCGAGACCACCGCTGGAACAGCGCTGTGTCATCGGTGTGACACCACCCAGCGCGGCATAATGGGGATTGATTCAGCCACGAGTTCGATGCCGATGCGTTACCGCCTGCCTACCCTCGCCGCCCTGACCACGCTGTGCGTCGCCGCCTGCGCCTCCACGACCGGCAGCAGCACCTCCGCACCCGCGTCGGTCCGCGTGGAGGTACCGCCGGTGGCGCACCCGGCGGGCGAAACCCCGCAGTGGTGGTACCGCTCGGGCGCCGCCCGTGCCGCCGGCAACGGCGCCATGGCCGGCAAGGCGCGCAACGTGATCCTGTTCCTGGGCGATGGCATGAGCCTGACCACGGTCGCCGCCGCCCGCATCCTGGACGGCCAGCGCAAGGGCGGGCCGGGCGAAGAAAACCTGTTGTCGTGGGAACAATTCCCCGCCACCGCTTTCAGCAAGACCTACAACACCGACTCGCAGACGCCGGATTCGGCCGGCACCATGACCGCGATCACCACCGGCGTGAAGTCGCACATGGGCGCGATCGGGGTCAGCAGCGGCAACCGCAGCGACTGTGCCGACAGCTTGAACAAGGGCCTGCTGAGCTGGCTGCAGCTGGCCGACAGCGCCGGCATGGCCACCGGCATCGTCACCACCACGCGCCTGACCCACGCCACGCCGGCGGCAACCTATGCGCATTCGCCGGACCGCAATTGGGAAAACGACACCGACCTTCCCGAATCGGCCCGTGCTGCCGGCTGCCAGGACATCGCCCAGCAATTGCTCTCCACCGCCCGCTACGGCCGAGGCCCGCAAGTGGTACTGGGCGGAGGACGCAGCCAGTTCCAGAGCGTGCAGGAGCGCGACCCGGAATACGACGACAAGGTGGGCCTGCGCCTGGACGGCCGCGATCTGGTGTCCGAATGGAAACAGGCGCACCCGCAGGGCGCTTATGTCTGGAACGAGCAGCAGTTGCAGGCAGCGTCCGGTGCACCGGCGCTGCTGGGCTTGTTCGAGCCGGACCACATGCAGTTCGACCACGACCGCAACCGCACCCCGCAGGGCGAGCCCAGCCTGACCGAAATGACCCGCACCGCGATCCAGTCGCTGTCGCGCGACCCGAATGGCTTCGTCCTGATGGTCGAAGGCGGCCGTATCGATCACGCCAACCACGCCGGCAATGCCTACCGCGCACTCGACGAAACCGTGTCGCTGTCCGATGCCGTACGCGCTGCCGTGCAGACTGCGCCAGCGGACACGCTGATCATCGTGACTGCCGACCATTCGCACACGCTCAACTTTGTTGGCTACCCGGTGCGCGGCAACCCGATCCTGGGCAAGGTGCGCGGCACCGGCGGCGAAGAAGGCGACCGCAGCCAGCTGGCCACCGACCTGGCCGGCCAGCCATACACCACGCTCAGCTACGCCAACGGTCCCGGCTACACCGGTGCCAGCAATGCGCAGCCGGCCGGCCCCAAGAAATATCCGCACGAACCCAGCAGCAGCGAGCCGGCTGCCGGCCGCCCGGACCTGACCCACGTCGACACCGAGGCCCCCAGCTACATGCAGGAAGCGCTGGTGCCGACCAAATCCGAAAGCCACGGCGGCGAAGATGTCGGCATCTGGGCCACCGGCCCCGGCAGCGCGGCATTCCGCGGCACGCTGGAAGAGAACGTGATCTACCACGTCATCGTCCAGGCCACCCCGCGCTTGCGCGAGCGCCTGTGCAAGGCAGGCACCTGCGATGCCGCCGGCGTGCCGGTGGAATTGCCCAGGCCGGCCACCTTCGAGGCTGCGGTCAAGCGCTGATGCGCGGGCGGCGCTGCGGCGATGGCGGGCGAGCTGGCGCGTGATGCGGTTGCCGCATCGCCGCTCGACCTGCCCGCCTGGCGTCGCCACCGCCATGTGCAATCGCGCCTGCGAACAGCCGCAGTCCCCAGCCGTTGGTGTGGTGCTCGGATGGGCCGTAGCGGAACGATGCGGTGACCGCGCACGGCAGCACGTTGCAGCCCAGACTGCAGCTGCGCACGGTTGTTCGCGCTACGGGGCGCCGGGAACGACGGAATCGTCGATGGGTCCCAGGCAGAGAACACCCCGGGCAGGCGGCCGACACGCAATCACGCAGCAGGGATGGCATCTGCTCGCCGAGCGCGCAGGAGCCGCTGCGAGATTGCGCCTATGCTGACCGGCACCCCGCTCCTGTTGCCAGCCACCCCGCCCGGCCCGGTGCTGCTGGCCTATAGCGGCGGGATGGATTCCAGCGTGCTGCTGCATCTGCTGGCGGCGACGCCACGCTATCGGCACGCAGGATTTCGCGCGCTGCATGTGCATCATGGGCTGCATGCCGATGCCGATGCCTGGGCCGCGCATTGCCAACGCACCTGCGACACGCTGCAGGTGCCGTTGCAGATCGTGCGGGTGCAGGTGGCACGCGACAGCGGTCTTGGGTTGGAAGCGGCAGCACGCCACGCGCGCCATGCGGCGTTCGCGCAGGCGCTCACTGCTGGCGAATGGCTGGCGCTGGCGCACCATCGCGACGACCAGGCGGAAACCTTCCTGCTGCGTGCGCTGCGTGCGTCCGGCCCCGAAGGCCTGGCGGCGATGCGGCCGCAGCGCCCATTCGCCAGCGGCACGCTGTGGCGCCCGATGCTGGCGCACGCCCGCGCCGATCTGCTCGCCTACGCGCATGCGCAAGGCGTGCGCTGGATCGAAGACCCCAGCAATGCCGACCTACGCCATGACCGCAATTTTCTGCGCAGCCAGGTCGTGCCGTTGCTGCAGCAACGCTGGCCGCAAGCACCCGACGCGTTGGCGCGCAGTGCGCAACTGAGCGCCGATGCCAGCGCATTACTGCTGCAGCAGGACATGGCGTTGTTGCCGAGTGTGCGGACCGCAAGCGGCGCGCTGGATCTGCAGGCATTGCGCGCGCACCCCGTGGAACGAAGGGCACGGCTGTTGCGCGCCTGGGTGAGTGCGGCGCACGCGCCGCCGCTGCCTGCGCAAGGCGTGGCCGCACTGGAACGGGAAATCGACAATCACGCTGCAGATCGGCAGGCCTGCTTTGCCTGGCAACAGGTAGAAGTACGCCGCTGGCGCCAGTACCTGTTTCTGCATCGCCACGCTGCGGCCTGGCCGTCGGACTGGCACGCGCAGTGGGACGGCGCAGCGCCCCTGCACCTGCCCGACGGTGCGCAGTTGCGGTTGCTCGGCGCACCCGGGCTGCGCTTTGCGCAACCGCTGCTGGTGCGCGCACGCCAGGGCGGCGAGCGCATCGTGCTGCCGCAGCGCACGCACTCGCACCAACTCAAACACCTGCTGCAGGCGCTGGATCTACCGCCGTGGGAGCGCGGGCGCCTGCCAATCCTGTGGGACGGCACGCAGGTGCTCGCCGCCGGCGACTGCATCATTTCCGCCACCTTGGACGCATGGTTGCAGACCAATGCCGCCGCGCTGCAATGGCGCGCAGCTGCCGACGCGAATTGACCCGCCTGCGCGCGCGCCGCACACTTTAGCGATGGCCAAGAAGTCTTTGAACGAAACGTCCCCGGTTGCCCGCTTCGAACAGTCGCTGGAAGAACTCGAGCAACTGGTGCAGAAGATGGAAGTCGGCGATCTGAGCCTGGAGCAATCGCTCACGGCCTACGAGCGCGGCATCGGGTTGTACCGTGATTGCCAGCAGGCGCTGGAACAGGCCGAACTGCGCGTGCGCTTGTTGACCGACCCCGCCCGCCCCGAGCTTGCCGAAGCCTTCGAACCGCCGTCGCTGGACGGCTGAGGTGAGCTCGGCGCTGTTCGACCACTGGATCGCCCGCACCGAACGCAGCCTGGAGGCCGGCCTGCCGCGCGCCACGCATGCACCGCAGCGCCTGCATGCAGCGATGCGCCATGCCGTGCTGGGCGGGGGCAAGCGCATGCGTCCGCTGCTGGTCTACGCAAGCGGCGCTTTGTTCGGCGCTGCTGAGGATCAGCTCGACACGCCCGCGGTGGCGGTAGAGCTGATTCACGCCTATTCGCTGGTGCACGACGACTTGCCGGCGATGGACGACGACGCGCTGCGGCGCGGCCAGCCCACCGTGCATATCGCCTTCGATGAGGCCACCGCGATTCTGGCCGGCGACGCCTTGCAGACGCGCGCGTTCGAATTACTCGCCACTGCCTCTGCCAGCGCCGAACTGCGCGTCAGCTGGATGCAGAGCCTGGCCACTGCTGCGGGCGCGGCCGGCATGTGCGGCGGCCAGGCGCTGGATATCGATGCGACCGGGCAACTGCAGTCGCTGCAGGATCTGCAACGTATGCATGCGCTCAAGACCGGCGCGTTGATCCGTGCGGCGGTCCGGATGGGCGCACTCACCGGAGGTGCCGCGGCGGCCGACCAGCAGCGTCTGGACGAATTTGCCGACGCCTTGGGCCTGGCCTTCCAGGTGCGCGACGACATCCTGGATGTGGAATCGAGCTCGGCGCAGCTGGGCAAGACCGCCGGCAAGGACGCGGCGCAAGCCAAATCCACCTACCCCGCCCTGCTGGGGATGGATGGCGCCAAGGCGAAGCTGGCCGAGCTGGCCGCGCGCATGCACGACGTCCTGCAGCCCTATGGGCAACCAGGCGAGACGTTGGCCACCTTGGGCCGGTTTGCGGTGAACCGCGCGCACTAGGCGCAGTTGCCAACGCCGCTACACCGCAGCGAGCAGGAACGGCCGATGCCCGAATCGATCTGAAGTTTCCCGCGTGCCGCAATGGCGCGCCGGTGGCTCGCGCAGCCACATCTGGACGATTTGCGACATAAAGCGGACGCGCCGGACACGATTTGCGCACTCCGTGCGCCAGCGCACGGTCAACGTCTGCATCGGGGGCGTGCAAGCGGCGAACTGGGTCACACATTGCAACTTTTCTTGGCTGCGTTTGTGTCATGCGTTGACACATTCGGAGTTGCAGCACATGACCGATCGCACATTTTAAAGCTGAATTGTCGACATCCGTGCTATTTCAGCGGCGTTCATAAGTTCGCTACGAACAAAAATATTCGCAATTGAATACTTGTCGCGTCCGCTCGTCCTGCCTAGGTTTGGCTTGCCCGCATCCGCGGACATCCCCCGATCACACGGAGAGTCACTGGTGAAGAACGTTTTTCTCGCATCGTTTGCAGCAGGCACGCTGGCCGTTGTTGGCGTCCTCGGATCGGCCCAGGCGCAGTCCGTGCGCGGCCCGGTTCCGTTGACCATCGAACTGTCGCCAGTGGCCGACCAGGCTGGGCGTCATCAGGGCAAGATCGCCGTCACCGTCACCAATAACGGCAGCCAGACCGCACGCGTGCCGACGTACCAGCTGCCGCTGAAGTCGCTGGATAACGGCATTCTGGAAGTGAGCCGCGACGGCAAGCCGGTGGACTACACCGGGCGCCTGGTCAAGCGCGGCCTGCCCAAGGCCGCCGATTTCACCATCCTGCAGCCAGGCCAGAGCGTGAAGGGCGAGGTCGATCTGGCCGGCGCCTACGATCTGTCCACCAGCGGCAACTACACCATCCAGGTGCGCTCGGCGCTGCAGTACGCCTCCTTTTCCGACGGCAGCCTGATGAAAGCCGCCAGCGGCGAGCCGGCCGTGGCCACCAGCACCCCGCTCACCGTGTGGCTGGACGGCGTCAACCGTGGCGTACAGCGCCAGCTCGCAGTCGGCCCGACCGCCGTGGTCAACGGCATCAATTACCTCAACTGCAGCACCACCCGCACCAGCCAGATCGCCAGTGCCGTCACTGCCGCGCGCAACTACTCGCAGAACGCGCGCAACTACCTCAATGCCGGCAGCACCGGCGCGCGCTACACCACCTGGTTTGGTGCCTATAACGCCTCGCGCTACAGCCGGGTCAGCTCGAACTTCGTCAACATCGACAATGCGCTGGACCAGAACAACGGCCAGATCACCATCAATTGCGGTTGCACCGACAGTGCCTTCGCGTACGTCTACGCCAATGCACCTTACGAAATCTATGTCTGCAATGCGTTCTGGAGTGCATCGACCACCGGCACCGACTCCAAGGCCGGCACGCTGGTACACGAGATGAGTCACTTCACGGTCGTTGCCGGCACCCAGGATCGCGTCTATGGCCAGTCCGGCGCGCGCAGCCTGGCGATCAGCAACCCGGCGCAGGCCATCACCAACGCCGACAGCCATGAGTATTTCGCCGAAAACACCCCGGCGCAGAACTGATCGCTCCATCGCCTGATACGACAAAGGCCCGGCATCGCTGCCGGGCCTTTGTCGCTTCCACCGCGCCGGTTACTTGATCAGGCGCAGCGCGAACGGGTAACGGTAATGCTCGCCGTTGTTGGCCTTGACAGCGGCCAGGATGCACAGCACCAGGTTGGCAATCCACACCAGCGTCGGCAAGAAGAACAGGATGCCGAACGAGACAATGGTCAGAATGATCGCTGCCACGGTGGCAATGAGCACGGTGATCTGGAAATTCAGCGCTTCCTTGGCTTGATCGGTCGCGAACGGCTTGGACGGGCTGGCGTCCTTGCTGATCAACCAGATCACCAACGCACCGACGAACGAGGTCACGATGCCGAGCAGATGCGCGGCCAGCGCGAGCGTACGCTCCTCCGACGGACTGGTGCTGACCGGTGGCGGTGGCGGTGCGGCGTGCGATTCGAATTCGCTCATCATGTCTCCCCGTGCATGGTTGTGGTGCGGCGGACTATAGCAACGATTCAGCCAGCCACCAGTGCGGAAAGACATGGGTGCGCGGCCCGGCCATGGCTGCAATCGGCCGCGCCATGGCGAAAAAGACCACCCTGCCTTAGTGCGAGCGGGTGCCGCCCACAAGACGCAGAGGGCTTATTCACGCGCGTCGCAAGGTGCGTAGGTAGCGCTCGCACGTCGCGCGCGCCGCCGCAAGATCCATACCCCATTGCGCATATCGCATCGGAGACAGCGGCGGTGACCGTGACCTGCCCGCTTCGGCGTTACGCAGATGCATCGTCAGGTGCGAGCGGCGGCTCGTGAGGCGTGCGCCTACACGACAAGCCGCCCGGAAACCGGGGAAGCCGACACAGCGGTACCGCTCAGCTGTCGCCTGCCACCGTCATGCGGTTGATCAGCACCGAGCCGATCTTGACGTGCGAGCGCGGGTCGACATCGCTGCCCACCGCTTCGATGCCGGCGAACATGTCGCGCAGATTGCCGGCGATGGTCAGGCCATCGACCGGGTAGGCAATCACGCCGTTTTCGATCCAGAAGCCGCCGGCCCCGCGCGAATAGTCGCCGGTGACGGGATTGACGCCGTTGCCCATCAGTTCGGTGACCAGCAGGCCGCGCGACATGCCGGCAATCATCGACGCCAGATCGCCCGCATTGGCGGTGACCTGCAGGTTGTGGACGCCACCGGCGTTGGCGGTGGTCTGCAGGCCCAGCTTGCGCGCCGAATAGCTGCCCAGCACATAGCGCTGCAGCACACCGTCGCTGATCAGCGCCGAACGCCGCGTCGCCACGCCTTCGCCGTCGAAGGCGGCCGAGCGCAAACCGCGGCGCAGGTGCGGCAGCTCTTCGATGTTGAACCAGTCCGGGAACAACGTGCTGCCGACGCTGTCGAGCAGGAAGCTGGCACGGCGATACAGCGCGCCGCCGGACACCGCGCCGAGCAGGTGGCCGACCAGCGAGCGCGCCACTTCCGGAGCGAACAGCACCGGCAACTGACCGGTGGGCAGCGAACGCGGCTGCAAGCGCGCCACGGTACGCGCGGCGGCATGGCGGCCGATGGCGTCGGGCGCTTCCAGGTCCTCGCGTGCCAGTGCACTGCTGTACCAGCCATCGCGCTGCATGCCGTCGCCCTGCCCGGCGATCAGCGCGCAGCTGATCGAATGATGGGTACCGCGCTCGCGGCCGATGAAACCATGCGAATTGGCGTACACCGACAGGCTGAGCCCGGTGCTGGCCGAGGCGCCGTCGGAGTTGCTGATGCGCGCGTCGGCGTCGCGGCCGGCGGTTTCGCAGGCCAGCGCCAGATCCACGGCGGTATCGGCGTCCAGCGCCCACGGATGCCAGCTGTCCAGCTCGGGGAACTCGCGCGCCATCAACTCCGGGTCGGCCAGGCCGGCGGCCACGTCGTCTTCGGTGAAGCGGGCGATCGCGCAGGCCTGCGCCACGGTAGATTCCAGGCTTGAATCCTGCAGGTCGGCAGTGCTGGCACTGCCCTTGCGCTTGCCGAAGTAGACCGTGACCGCAATGCCACGATCGCGCGTGGATTCGACCGTCTCCACATCGCCCAGCCGCACATTGACGTCCAGGCCGCGCTCTTCGCTGCAGCTGACTTCGGCCTGCGTGGCGCCGGCGGCGCGCGCGCGCTCGAGCAGGCGCTGGGAGATGTCGGTGAGCGCATCCAGGCGCTGCAGGCTGTCGTCGGTGACGCGGATTTCGGAGGAGAGTGCGTTCAATGCTTTATCCTTGGAAACGCGGATCCGTCCGCGAAAGCCCGGCCATCCATGACCGGAATGTTTGAATTCGGTGCGGAGTTATTCCGCCGACGCCCGGCCGTTCGAGGCCGCAGATGTTTATCAACCAAGTTTCGGGATGTGGTGGCAATGCGCGGACGCGATGAAGAGACCGGTGAATTTCGTGGCGCCAGCCGCAGCCAGCAGCGGCGCGAGGCGCTGGAGATTTTCGACCTGGGCGAAAAGCTGGTGGCGCTGACCCCGGCGCAGCTGGCCAAGTTGCCGGTGCCCGAATCGCTGATCCCGCATATCGAAGAGAGCAAGCGCATCACCTCGCATATTGCGCACAAGCGGCAGCTGGCGTTTCTGGCCAAGCACATGCGCCGCGAGGACGAGCAGACCCTGGCCGCGATCCGCGATGCGCTGGACGCCAACAGCGATACCGCGCGCCGCGAAGTGGCGGCGATCCACCGGGTCGAACGCTGGCGCGAACGCCTGCTGGCCGAAGGCGACGTGGCGCTGGCCGAACTGCTGGAAGCCTACCCGGCCGCCGACCGCCAGCAACTGCGTCAACTGGTGCGCAACGCGATCCACGAACGTGCCAAGAACAAGCCGCCGCGCGCCTACCGCGAGCTGTTCCAGGTGCTGCGGGAGCTGTCTCAAGAGCAGGGATTGGAGCGTGGGGATTCGGGATTGGAAGACGACGAGTCGGCGGCGGAAGGCGACGAGTAAGGATTCACGGAAGCGGCGGCGCAGTCGCCCGGCAGTGATCGCAGACCGGCCCGACTTCCACCGCCAATTCCTGCTGCGACGCATCGAGGTCGACGCGCCGTAAGCGCCAGACACACGGCAACGGACTGCCGCTGCGACGACCTCCAAATCCCGATGCCGCAAGCGCATCGGGACCAGTGCATCGCAAAGGCCTGACGCACTGCTTTGCGCTCCTGCCGCTACGATTCCCAAATCCCGATTCCCGATTCCCCGCATCTCAGGCCTGCGTTCCGCCGACCGTGATGCCGTCGATCAGCAGCGACGGCTGGCCGACGCCGACCGGCACGCTCTGCCCGTCCTTGCCGCACACGCCCACGCCTTCGTCCAGCGCCAGGTCGTTGCCGATCATGCGCACCTTCTGCATGGTTTCCGGGCCGTTGCCGATCAGGGTGGCGCCCTTGACCGGTGCGGTGACCTTGCCGTCTTCGATCAGGTAGGCCTCGGTGGCCGAAAATACGTATTTGCCGCTGGTGATGTCGACCTGGCCGCCACCGAAGTTCACCGCGTAGATGCCCTTCTTGACCGAGCGGATCATCTCTTCCGGGTCGTGCTGGCCGGCGCGCATGTAGGTGTTGGTCATGCGCGGCATGGTCAGGTGCGCGAACGATTCGCGGCGGCCGTTGCCGGTGGGCGCCACGCCCATCAGGCGCGCGTTGTGGCTGTCCTGCATGTAGCCCACCAGCACGCCGTCTTCGATCAGCGTGGTGCACTGGCTGGGCGTGCCTTCGTCATCGATATTGAGCGAGCCGCGGCGCCCGTCCAGGGTGCCGTCATCGACGATGGTCACGCCCGGCGAGGCCACGCGCTCGCCGATGCGGCCGGCGTAGACGCTGGTGCCCTTGCGGTTGAAATCGCCTTCCAGGCCGTGCCCCACCGCTTCGTGCAGCAGCACGCCGGGCCAGCCCGGGCCGAGCACCACCGGCATCACCCCGGCCGGCGCCGGGATCGCGTCCAGATTCACCAGTGCCTGGCGCAGCGCTTCGCGCGCAAACCCTTCCGGGCGGCCGTCGGCGAACAGTTCGGCATAGCCATAGCGGCCGCCGCCGCCGGAATAACCGGATTCGCGCCGGCCGCCCTGTTCGACGATCACCTGCACGTTCAAGCGCACCAGCGGCCGCACGTCTGCTGCCAGCACGCCGTCGCTGCGGGCGATCAGCACCGTGTCCACGCCGCCGGACAGGCTCACCATCACCTGCTTGACGCGCGGGTCGGCAGCGCGCAGGAACTGGTCGATCCGGCGCAGCAGGTCCACCTTGGTGGCGCTGTCCATGTCGTCGATGGGATCGGTGGCCGGGTACAGCGCACGGCCATTGCCGCGTACCAGCGCGCGGGTGGATTGCGCCCCGCCCTCGCGCGAGATCGCGCGCGCGGATTGTGCCGCTTCGAGCAGGGCATCGCGGTGGATGTCGTCGGAATAGGCGAAGCCGGTTTTTTCGCCGGCGATTGCGCGCACGCCCACGCCTTGTTCGATGGAATGCGCGCCGTCCTTGACGATGCCGTCTTCCACGCTCCAGCTCTCGCGCCGCGAATGCTGGAAATACAGATCGCCGAAGTCGATGCCCGGGCCCAGCAGGGCGCCGAAGGTGCGGTCAAGATGGCCGGCGTCCAGGCCGGAAGGAAGCAGCAGCCGGGTTTCGGCCAGAGTGAGAGCGTTATCGGTCATGTGGTCAGGATGGGGCCCGCGCGCCGGGGAGACAAGTCGTTCGGCTGAACATGCGCACGGCTATCATCGCTGGCCAGTTCTTCACCGGTCGCCCGCGCATGAAGCTCATCGCCTACGTCCTGGATGGCCATACGCTGGACATCCGCCCTGCCCCGCACGAGCGCGCGTGGATGGATGCCACCGACCAGCGCTACGCCTACCGCTGCCTGCCGCTGGCGATCGCCAATGCGCATGGCTGGGAGCTGCTGTGCCAGTCCGGTTTCGAGGCCAGTTGGGACGGCAGCGACGCACTGGCGGCGATCAGCATCAGCGCCGATGCCAACACGCAGGCACCGGCGATCAGCCACTTCGGCTATGGCGTGCTGACCTTCCACGTACCGTGCCTGTTCCGCACCGACACCGGCATCGACCTGTTCGTTACCGGGCCGCTGAACCGCCCCAAGGACGGCATCGGCGCGCTGAGCGGCATGGTGGAAACCGACTGGAGCCCGCATACCTTCACCATGAACTGGCGCTTCACCCGGCCCGGGCGGGTGCGCTTCGAGGCGGGCGAACCGTTCTGTCATCTGTTCCCGCTGCAGCGGCAGTTGATCGAGCAGGTGCAGCCGCAGTGGAAGCCGCTTTCCGAAGCGCCGCAGCTGGCGCAGCAACACGCCGACTGGACATCCAGCCGCACGCGCTTCCTGGACGAACTGCCCGATGCGCAAACGGCGGCGGCACGCGAAAAATGGCAGCGTGGCTATTTTCTTGGTGTGGCCGCACCCGGGCAGCCGCCGGTGCCGGGGCATCGGTCGCGGCTGCGCCTGCCGATGTTTACCCGTGCCGGCAGCGAGGACGCGCCCGCGGAGTGAGGCCGACGGAGTCCATCAGCGCTGCGTCGGATCTGGCTTGCCGGACCTGCCGGAGGGGGCGGCCGGTTTGCTCGGCGCCCGCTCGCGCGCCTCGCGCTCCACCACGTCCACCTGCGGGTCTTTCCACGGCCCGGTGACGTGATAGGTCTTGGCACCGATCGCACCCAGCGGTTTGCCGAGCACCGCGTTGGCCGCTGCGCCGACAGCGGCCCCCACCGGGCCGCCGGCCACTGCGCCGACCACGGTCAGCAGGTTGCCGGCCTTGGGGTTCACGTCCACGGTCTGGTCGAAGGTCTGCGCGCGCAGGTCGGTCTGGCCTCGGATCGCGATGTCGGCAGCCGGGCCTTCGATGCGGATGGCATCGGTCCGCGCGAAGCCCTCGCCGAAGCGCACCTCGCCGGCCAGCTTGTTGAAGGCCAGCCCCTTGGAGAAGAAATCGCGGAAGTCGAACATCAACCGGCGTGGCAGCTGCGCCACGCTCAGCAGGCCGAGCACGCGGCCGGCGCCCGGGTCCACTTCCAGCAATTGGCCATTGCGCACATCGACCTTGAGGTTGCCGTCCAGCGAGCCGAGCGCGAAACCGGTTGGTGAGCCCTGCCAGCCGGCATTGAGCTCCAGTTGCCCTTCGCCGCCGCGCAATTGGCCGCCCAGGGTGAGGTTTTGCAGCAGATTGCCCAGGTTGCGGCTGTCCACGCGCGCCGACAACCGCGTGCTGGCCGCCTCGCCCTTGCCGCGCCAGGCCCCGGTGAGGCCGATGTTCTGATCGTCCGAGCGCAGTTGCAGCTGATCCACCTGCATGCCATCGGTGAGCCGGCTGCTGCGCAGGGTGGCTGCGCCGAAGGTCATCTTGCCGATCTGCAGATCGTCGATATCCAGCGCCAGCGGCGGGATCGACACTGGGTCGAATTCGGCCACGGCACGACGCGCGGGCTCCGGCAACGCGCCTGCCAACGGGTCGCCGGGCTCGGGCGCGGCCGGCTCGGCAGGCGCCTCCACCGGCTGCCAGTGCACGGTCTTCAACGTGCCCTGCACCGTTGCGCCGTCGGCATTGGGCACGGTGAGCTGGCCGGCCAGCGAGGGGCCGTCCAGCGTCACCGCCACCGTGTCGCGGGTGGGGCGCAGCCGCAGACGCGTCTGCGGGAACACCCCACCGATCATCAGCAACCGGTCTGCCTGCACATCCACCTGCTGCAACGGCATCGGGTCTTTGGCGGGCACGGCCGGCTGGCCGGGCAACGGTGGCATGTCGGCGTCGCCGCTGCTGCCGCGCGCCAGGCTGATCCAGTCGATCGCATCCAGCGAGGCGGCGCGGCCGGTGACCACCAGCCCGTTGGCGGGTGGCCGTTCGGTGACGGTATCGGTGCCCATCACCACACGCACGCCGGTCTGCGCGCCATGGCTGCTGGCCTTGAGCGCCACCAGCTTGCCGAACCCCACATCGATGTCGCCATCGCCCAGCGGCAGCGCGACCCTGACCCGGGTGTCCAATGGCTCGCTGGCTGCCTTGTCCAACGGCGCGGGCAGATCCAGCGTGGTGCCGACCAGATTGGAGCGCAGCGTCAGCACCGCGTTCGCATCGGTCTGCCCCGGCGGCGGCAGTGGCACATCCACGCCCACCTGCCATGGCGCACTGCCATGCACGTACGGGCGCAGCCATTCCATCTGGGGTGCACGGTCGAACAGTTCCCTGGCATCTAGGGTGGCGCCCAGACGTGCTTCGAAAGCTTGCCTGGGGTCCTGCACCAACCCGCCGGCGCGCAACGACAATTCGCCGCTGCGGCCTTCGTGCTGCACGCTCAGCCGCTCGGCGGCAAAGCCGGTGTCGCGATACTCGGCCTGCCCGCTGACCTGGTCGAAGGCCAGGTCCCAACGCGCGTCGGCCAGCTTGGCGCCCTGCAGGGCCACCGTGCCCTGCAGATGGCCGCCGGCACCGTGCGTCCGCAAGGGGCGCAGCAGGTCGAAGGTCACGGCGGCCGGCCCGGACACGGTGAGATTGCGCAAGGTGTCGCCATAGCGCCGCTCCAGCGGACTCTTGCGCAACATGCCGAGCAGTTGCGCCGCATCGGCCTGCGTGGCGGCGCGCACGTACAGTTCGGAGGTGGCAAAGCTGGGAATACCCGCTTCCAGCTGCGCGACCGGGGTACCGGCCAGATCACCCTGCCCCTGCAGCGAGAAGCCGTTGCCGATGAAGCTCAGGTTGGCCTGGACCTGCTCCATCGCCGGCCAGTCCGGCTGGAAGCGGATCACGCCATCGCGGATCTGCCCGAACGCTTCGAAGCGCCCGTCGTTGTTGTCGAACGGCCAATCGTCCAGATCGCCGCTGACCAGGCCAGTGCCGCCGGTGACGGTGCCGCCGGCCACGGCCATGTCGAGCCAGTCGATGGCGGCCTCGCTCATCTTGGAGCGGATCCAGAACTTGCGCGCCACCGGCAGCGCCACATCGTCCAATTGGGCCGCCAGCTGCATGCGCGGGCGGCTGCCATCGCCCTGGAACCACAGCCCGCCACGCACGTTGGCGCCGTAATCCCTGCCCTGCACGCGCAGCGCCGGCGTGGCGACCTGCCAGCCCGCGCCTTCGCGCCAACCGACGATCTTGCCGGCCAGCTGGATCTCGTGCACCACGCCGAAGCCGGTCGGCCAGTCGAAACGCAGCGTGGCGTCGGGCGCGGGATCCAGCTCGACGCCCTGCGCATCGCCATCGAAGGTGCCGCGCAGGCCACTGATGCCAGGCGCATTGCCCACCGGCAGAAACCCCAACGCTTCGATCTGGCCCCGCGCGCGCAGCGCGCCGCCTCGCTCGCCGGCGACCTGCAGGTCGGCCACGCGCAGCTGCGGTTTGGACAGGCTCAGCCAACGCCGCAAGGCGGGCGACAACTGCTCGCTCAAGGCGGCAGCTGCAATCAGGCCCGAGACATCCACATGCTTGCCCACCACCGCATAGCGGCGCCCGCCGGCAATGCTCAGCCCGTCCAGGTGCTGCAGTTGCGCTGCCGGGCCCAGGCGCAGCAGCGGCGCGTCCACGCGCCAGCCGCCATCGATGGTCTGCCAGCGCGCACGCGCCTGCAGCCGTTCCCAGGTGAGCGTGCGCCGCGCGGTCTCGTCCGGCAGCGCGGCCCCGGACAGGCGGAGCTGCTGCAGGTCGACATCCACGCTCACTGCAGCGATCCGGCGTGCGCGCAATTGCGCCCAGGCCTGCAAGCGCCCACCACCGCCCTCCACGCGCATGCCGCCGAACTGCAGCAACGACGCCCATGCGGACAGGTCGGCCGGATCGGCTTGCACATAAGCGCTGCCGTCGCCGCTGTCGCGATCGAATTCCAGCACCGCCGTCAGCGGCGCGCGCGTGAGATCGATCCAGCTACGGCTGCCCACCTTCACCGTCGAGCCGCTGACGCGCAGGCGCAGGTCGATGCGCGGCAGCGTGGTGTCCAGGCCGATCGAGGGCGCGGCCACATGCAGTCGGGCTTCGGCCAGCTGGATCTCGCCCAGCCGGCGCAGCGCATCCAACGGATCGGAGTTTCCGCCGCTGGGCATGCCCTGGACCGACCACACACCGTCGTCGCTGCGCTGCAAGGTCAGCGCCAGGCCGCGCAGGCGTATTTCGGTCAGCGAATGGCCCGGCAGCAACCCGGCGTACATCGCCAACAGCACCTCGGCCTGGCCGACGCGCACCTCGCCGTGCGGACCGATACGCAGCCCATCCAGCCGCAGCAGCGGACCGCGCCGGGTCCATTCGGTCTGCAGCCGGTCGAACGCAATCGGCTGACCGGCACGCTGGCTCAGCCACTGCGCAATCTGCTGCGGATGTTCCTCGGCCAACGGCAGCGCCTGGCTGGCCGCGCCCACCAACAACGCGACCGCCACCAGCGCAAGCGCGCAGGCAGTGATCGCATAGCGGCGAAACAGACGAAGACGGCGGCGCAGCGGGGTGGGCATCAGGAGCGGGGATTGGGCATTGGGCATTCGGGATTGGTTACAGCGTGTCCAAGCACGGTAACGTCAACGCTCCTGCTGGCCGCACATCATGACGGGGCCGGCTTTTACAAATCCCGAATCCCGGATCCCCAATCCCGAACTCACAGCAGCACCACATCGAACTGCTCCTGCAGGTACTGGTCGTCGGACTGAAAGCGGATGCTCTTGCCGAGGAACTCTTCCAGTTCGGCCACGGCGGCGGACTCTTCCTCGGTGATGCGGGCGACCACTTTCGACGAGGCGATCACCAACAGGCGCGCGGCATCGAACTGGCGCACGGCGCGGGTGATCTCGCGGAAAATTTCGTAGGTCACCGTTTCGGCGGTCTTGATGGTGCCGCGCCCGCCGCACTGGCTGCAGGTTTCCGAGAGCTGGCGCTCCAGGCTTTCGACGGTGCGCTTGCGGGTCATCTCCACCAGGCCCAACGGCGAGAACTCATACACCGTGGTCTTGGCATGATCGCGCGCCAGCGCTTTTTCCAGGGTGCGCAGCACCTGCCGGCGGTGCTCCGCATCGTCCATGTCGATGAAGTCGATGATGATGATGCCGCCCAGGTTGCGCAGGCGCAGTTGCCGCGCCACCGCCTGCGCGGCTTCCAGGTTGGTGCGGAAGACGGTTTCTTCGAGGTTGCGCTGACCGACGAACGAGCCGGTATTGACGTCGATGGTGGTCATCGCCTCGGTCTGGTCGATCACCAGATAGCCGCCGGATTTGAGCGGCACCTGCTTGTTCAGCGCGCGCCCGATCTCGTCTTCAACCCCGTACAGGTCGAAGATCGGGCGGTCGCCGGTGTACAGCTCCAGCCGCTCGGCCAGCACCGGCATGTACTTGGCCACGAACGCCTGCAGCTGCACGAAGGTCTCGTTGGAATCGACCTTGACCTTTTCCACGTCGCGGCGGATCAGGTCGCGCACCGCGCGCAGCGGCAGGCTCAGGTCTTCGTAGATGATGCTGCACGGCGGCGCTTCGCGGCCGCGGCGCTCGACCACGTTCCAGACCCGCGACAGGTAGGCGATGTCCTCGGCCAGCGCCTCGGCCGGCTGGCCTTCGGCATTGGTGCGGATGATGTAGCCGAAGCCGCCATGCTGGGCCGAGACCTCGCTGACGATGGTCTTCAGGCGCAGCCGCTCGGCCTCGTCTTCAATGCGCGCCGACACCCCAACCACCTTGGACTGCGGCAGCAGCACCAGATAGCGCGAAGGGATGCTGATCTGCGTGGTCAACCGCGCACCCTTGGTGCCGATCGGATCCTTGACCACCTGCACCACGATCTCCTGGCCGTCGCGCAGCAGCTCCACGATCGGCACCGAGGCCGGCGGCGGCGGCGGGATCGGGGTTTCTTCGGTATCGACCACGCTGGCTGGTGCCGGTGCCAGACGGACCACGTCGTTGGCGTGCAGGAACGCGGCACGCTCCAGCCCCACTTCGACGAAGGCAGCCTGCATGCCCGGCATCACCCGCTGCACCTTGCCCTTGTAGATATTGCCCACCACGCCCCGGCGCCAGCCGCGCTCGATGTGCAGTTCCTGCAGCATGCCGTTCTCGATCACCGCCACACGGGTCTCGCGCGGGGTGACGTTGACCAAAATCTCTTCCGACATCAATGCGCTCCGAAGGCTGTGAGCAACTGCGAGGTGTGGTACAGCGGCAATCCCATCACGCCGGAATAGCTTCCGGACAGATGGCGGATGAAGCGTTCGGCGCGGCCCTGGATCGCATAAGCGCCAGCCTTGCCCATCGGCTCGCCGCAGGCGGCGTAGGCGACGATCTGCGCATCATCGAGCGTGTCGAAGGTGACCTCCGACACCACCAATGCCTGGGCCGGCGCGCGCTGTGCGCAGACTAGAACCACCGCCGTGAGCACCTGGTGGGTGCGCCCGGACAACGCGCGCAGCATGGCAACGGCATCGTCCACATCGACCGGTTTGCCGAACACCCGCTCGCCCAGCACCACCTCGGTATCGGAGCCCAGCACGATGGCGTCGGGGTCGGCGGCCTGTACCAGCGCCAGCCCGGCATGCGCCTTTTCCAACGCAACGCGCTGCACGTACTGGTCGGGCGATTCATCGGCTGCGCGCAGCTCGGGCACATCCAGTTGCAGCGTCTGGAACGGCACATCCAGGCGTTGCAGGAGTTCTTGTCGGCGCGGCGAACGGGAAGCGAGATAGAGCATCCGTCCAGCATACCTGTTGCCCGCACTCGCCCGCTTGCCTGGTGAACGCACACACCGTTGCCGACGGCGCTGTCGTGCTCGACTCACAACATATTCATCGAGCTGCCAACACGCTCGCCACACAGACAAGGAGATCTCATGCGTACCCATCTCAAGCCGTTGTTGCTGGCCCTGTCCATCGCTGCCGGAACCGCCATGACTGCCCACGCCCAACCCGCGTCCAGCTACACCATTCCCAGCGACGGCACCCTGCTCAATGTCTCGGCCGAGGCCGAAGCCAAGCGTGTGCCGGACATCGCCACGCTGTCTGCCGGGGTGGTCACCCAGGCCGCCGACGGCAACGCCGCCATGCGCCAGAACGCCGAACAGATGAGCAAGGTCATGGCCGCGGTTAAAGCTGCCGGCATCGCCGACAAAGACGTACAGACCAGCGGCATCAATCTGAGCCCGCAGTACACCTACAAGGAAAACGAAGCGCCCAAGATCAACGGCTACCAGGCCAGCAACACGGTCAGCCTCAAGGTGCGCGACATCACCCGCCTGGGCAAGGTGCTCGACGCCCTGGTCGCGCAAGGCGCCAACGACATCAACGGCCCCAGCTTTTCGATCGACCAGCCCGAGCCGGTCTACGACGAAGCCCGCGTTGCCGCACTGAAGAAGGCCCAGGCGCGCGCCGAAACTTACGCCAAGTCGCTGGGGCTGAAGGTGCGCCGCATCGTCAGCATTTCCGAAGGCCGCAGCGGCGGCGCAGTCCGCCCGATGATGATGGCCGCCTCGATGCGCTCGGCAAAGGCCGAGATGGACACCCCGGTCGCCCCCGGCGAGAGCACCTTGTCGATCAACCTGGATGTGACGTTCGAGCTGGGGCGTTGACAAGGCAGACCACCGTCAAGCCACTGCGTTTGCACTGCCCTCCTCGGAGGGCAGTGTCGTTTGTACGCTCGGTAAAGCGCACCGCACCTCCGACCGTTGGCAGTCGCTGATGGTGACCAGTCACTAGCGACTAGCTACCTCTCTAAAACAAAGGCACTACTTAGGTGCAAGTGCCCACAGTCACAACGACTTATCCTGAATGCGCGTTTTCGGCTGTTTGTGCTTAAAAAAACATGAAATTTAGCGAAATCATTCTTTAAGCAAGCGCGACCGCTCTCTAGCATCGATTGTCAGCGCACCGTCATCTTCGTGACGGCGCCCATCTGGAGAGCGATAGAGATGACCAGCCACGCCGCGCGGCAACGCCGCCCGTTTCGTTCCACGTCGCCTGCGCGCTATGGCCGCATCAGCATGCTTGCGCTTGCCCTGAGCGGCGCCGTCGGCATGCTCGCGACCGGCACTGCAGCCGCGCAAAGCACCACTGCCGGCATCTACGGAAGCGCGCCGGCCAGTGCAGGTGCAACGGTCACCGCGCAGAGCGACACCGGTTTGACGCGCACGGCAACGGTCGATGCCAATGGCCGTTATGCCATCGGCAACCTCCCGGTGGGCACCTATACCGTCACCCTGCAACGCGAAGGCCAGGCCGCCGAGACCCGCAAGAACATCGCACTGCGCGTTGGCGCCGGCACCGATGTGTCCTTTGGCAGCGGCAATGCGTCCGACGACACAGCCACCCTGGGCACCATCACGGTGACCGGCAAAAACATCTCGCCGGTGGACGTCTCCGCCACTGCTTCGCGCACCGTCATCACGGCCGAGCAACTGCAACGCTTGCCGCTGGCACGCTCGGGCGAAGCGATTGCGCTGTTGTCGCCTGGCGCGGTACAGGGCAGCGGCTATTTCGGCAACGCCATTTCCTTTGGCGGCGCCGGCGTGACCGAGAACGCCTACTACCTCAACGGCTATCTCAGCTCCAATCCGCTGACCAACATCGGCGGCGTCACCCTGCCCTACGGCGCCATCGACCAGCAGGAAACCTATACCGGCGGCTACAGCGCCCGCTACGGCCGTTCGGCAGGCGGCGTGCTCAGCCAGGTCGGCAAGCGCGGCACCAACGAGTGGCATTTTGGCGGCCAGATGCTGTGGCGGCCGAAGAGCCTGTCCAGCGACTACAAGAATGTCTTTTATCCGAATACCGCACCGCCTGCCGGCTATGAGTACAGCGATGAAAGCCTGCCCGGCACCTTGTACCGCAGCCGCAAGGACGACCAGGCATGGAATACGGTCTACAGCGCCTACGCGGGCGGCCCGCTGATCGAGGATCGGCTCTTCGTTTTCATCGCCGCCGAACAGGAACGCACCGAAGGCGCGTCGACCGCCAGCCGCGACAGCCCGGTCATCGGCCGCAACAACTACCGCATTGATGAGCCGAAGGTCTACGCCAAGATCGACTGGAATATCAACGACAGCAACGTCCTTGAATTCACTGGCGTAAAAAACAATTACCGCGAGAGCGGTGTCTATAGCGCTTTCAATGGCTACGACGGCATCACCTCGGATGCAGACGATGCATTCGCCGACACCGTGAAGGTCAACGACCGTTACTACATTGGCAAGTACACCAGCTACATCACCGACGCACTGACCTTCAGCGCGACCTACGGCAAAAGCCAGCAGAGCGACTATCGCAACAACCCGAGCACAAATCCGTATCTGTATTCCGCCAACCTGCAGGACCCCGCCGTCACTGGAGGTACCGAGATCCGTAACAATCAGACTTCGTCTCAAGGACGCGACGGCGAAAACCGCACGCACGGTCTGCGCCTGGATCTGGAATACGTGCTGGGCGCCCATACGCTGGCCGCGGGCGTCGACAATATGTACTTCAACGCCGACAACGAGGGCGTGGTCACGACCGGACCGGGTTATACCTGGACCTACGGTAATTCGTCGCGTCCGGATTTGCCGATCAGCGGTTCGCTAGGCGTTGGTCCGGCAGGCGGCAACGGTTACTACGTGTATCGAGGCGTTTACAACACGTCTACCAGCATGTCGGTCCGACAGAAGGCTTACTTTCTGGAAGACAAGTGGCAGGTGACCAACAACCTGTTGCTGACACTGGGCGTACGCAACGACAAGTTCACTAACTTCAACGATGCCGGCACGCCATATGTCGAAAGCGGCGACCAGTGGGCGCCGCGCCTGGGCCTGAGTTGGGACGTCTTTGGCGATTCGTCATTGAAAGTCTACGGTAACGCTGGCCGCTACTATCTGGCCCTGCCCAACAGCGTCGCCATCCGCGGTGCATCACCATCAACCTACACCCGCGAGTACTTCAATTACACGGGCATCGACGCGCAAGGCAATCCCACCGGCCTGACCCCGATCGCAGTCGACCCAAGCGTGGGTTTCTCCTGCGGGGGCAACGTGGTCTCCTCCAATCAGGAATGCGGCCAGCCGACCGACTCGGCCAGCGTTGCCGCCCGGGATCTCAAGTCGATGTACCAGGATGAGTTCATGGTCGGCTTCGACAAGACGCTCGGCAGCGACTGGGTTACCGGCGCCAAGTTCACCTACCGCAACTTGGGCACCACCATCGACGATGTCTGCGATTCGGACAAGATGCGCACCAAGCTGACTGCGATCGGCGTTGACCCCAGCACCGTCAATGTTCCCGGCTGCGTCATCTTCAACCCGGGCGAAACCAATTCCTTCAGCCTGGCCAACCTGGATGGTTCCGGCCGCACCGCGGTTTCGATGTCGTCGGCCGATTGGGGCTTCGACAAGAAGGCCAAGCGCAAGTACCTGGCACTGGATCTGTTCCTGCAGCATCCGTTCGACGGCAAGTGGGAAGGCCGCATCGATTACACCCTGTCGCGCAACTTTGGGAACACAGAGGGCCAGGTGAAATCCGATATCGGGCAGACCGACGTGTCCAAAACCCAGGACTGGGATGCCGCTGCGCTGATGTGGTATTCCGGCGGCTACCTGGCCAACGATCGGCGCCACCAGATCAAGATTTACGGCTCATACCAGATCGCATCGGAATGGCTGATCGCGGGCAATATCCGCGTCCTGTCCGGAACGCCGCGGTCCTGCCTGGGCTATGTCAGCACCAACGGCACTGATGAGTCTTCCGATGCGGGCGACCCGGTCGGTTACGGCTCGGCTTATCACATCTGCAACGGCCAGCCATCGCGTCCTGGCGACGCCGGCCGGTTGCCGTGGACCAAGATCGTCGACCTGGGCCTGACCTACCGCCCGGCATTTGCCGACAAAAAACTGGCCGTTACCCTGCAAGGCTTCAACATCTTCAACGAACGCAAGCCGCTGCAAGTGGACTCCACCTGGGAAGACAGCCCCTACACCCTGTCCAACACCTATGGCATGGGGGTCTATTTTACTCAGCCCCGCTACGCCGTGCTGTCCGTGTCGTACGACTACTGACGCACTCTCCCGTCAGCGTCGCTTCCCCAGCCCTGCGAAGGGCTGGGCTTTTCTTCGATCCACGCCCAGCTTCGGCTGGGCGTTTTGCTTGCGCGGATGAGTGCCGCGGCTGGTCCATGCGATATGCGTGAGCCGCAACGCATCCCCAAGCACCATGAAAACGACGCGTGCCGCGTTGACGGCTCGATGCAACCCCGCGCATTTGCGCGGCGCTTGTGCGGTTGCCACCACTGCGGTAAACCTACGCCACCGGATGGTGATGTGCGTCCGGCTCGCGCTGGTCCTTTCCGCAGTTCCGTTCTGGAGGTGGATGATGGTTCGCACGCAATCGAAGGTTTCTTCCCGTCCCCTTGGCATCGACCCCTCCCGCGTTCTGGCGATGAGCACGGCCGTGGCATTGCACCTGCTGGCCGGCGGGTTGTTGCTGATTCCGCTCTCGCACCGGGCCATTCCGCAGCAGACCGCGCCAAAAGAGCGTTGGCTCATGCCGGTCAGCATCCCGACGCCGCCACCGCCGCTGGTGTTTCCAGTCGAAGTAAAGTTCACGCCGAAAACGCATTCACCGACCAAGACGCTGCCGGTGCCGGTACAGACCCCGGTGGTCAGTGAACCCTCCGTTGTCGACAGCGCACCGGCTGCCGTTGCCGCAACGGTCTCCGACGCTGTTGCAGACAGCGCTCCGACAACCACCGCACCCAGCGGCCCAGTCGAAGCAGGGCAATTGCAGTATCTGAGTTCGCCCGCGCCGAGCTATCCGGCGGCTGCACTGCGTGCAGGGCAGCAAGGCACGGTGGTACTGCGCGTACTGGTTGGCACCGATGGGCGTCCGGCCGAGGTGAGCGTGCAGACCAGCAGTGGTCATCGCGTGCTCGACCTGGCCGCGCGTAGCCAGGTGCTGCGCAGCTGGCGCTTCCAGCCGGCGATGCAGAACGGCCAGGCCGTGCAGGCCTATGGTCTGGTGCCGGTGAGCTTCTCGCTGAACTAAGTGGCGACTGGATGCGGCGGCCTGCAACCGCAGCCGCCGCATCGATGTGGCTCTGCACACCAGTTCCGTTAGGCGCTCTTATGCGCGGTGATACGGATGGTTGGCCAGCATCGCCGCGGCGCGATACAGCTGCTCGGCGACGATCAGGCGCACCAGCATGTGCGGCAGGGTGAGCGGGCCGATCGACCAGCTTTCGCTGGCGCTCTTGAGCACCTCCGCCGCGTGGCCTTCCGGTCCGCCGATGAGAAACGCCAGGTCGCGGCCCTGTCCGCGCCAATGCTCCATGCGCTGGGCGAGCTGTTCGGAACTGAGCGGGCGCCCGGGGACATCAAGCGCCACCACGTAGGCATTTTTTGGCAGCGCCGAGAGCACGCGACGGCCTTCGTCGTCGGTCGCGCGCTGCGCATCGCGGCCCTTGCCGCGCAGGCCGGGCTCGATCTCGACCAGCTCCAGCGGCATCCAGTGCGAAAGACGTTTTTGATATTCGGCAAAACCTTGCGCCACCCAGCTTGGTGCGCGCTCGCCGGTAGCGATGAGTCGGCATTTCATGACCACATGATATCCGCGTCACAGCCCGGGCAGCCCGCGGCGATTTGTCACCGCGTGTCATGGTGTGGTTACAGCTGGCAATTAGTGTCGCTCGACCACCCAGCCACGCAGGAGTCGTTCGATGCCGATTTTCGATCCCGCCCGCCGCCAGGTTCTCAAGGGCAGTGCTGCCGTCATGGCCGCCGGCGCCCTTGGCAGCTTGAGCGCGCTGCAGTCGCGCCAGGCCCAGGCCGCCACCTCGCCCTCCACGCAGCTTGCACCGGTCCCGAGCCGGTACGGCCCGCTCGCCCCGGTCGCCGACCAGAGCACCGGTTTGCCGCTGCTGCAGCTGCCACAGGGTTTCAGCTATCGCTCGTTCGGCTGGAGCGGCGACCGCATGGACGACGGCCAGCCCTGCCCCGACCGCCACGACGGCATGGCCGTGGTCGGCCTGCGCCGACCCGACTGGCGCCCCGGCAGCGACCCGCTACGCGGTCTGGAATATGTGCTGATCCGCAACCACGAACGCGGCGCAGGCAACCCGTTCCGCGCACCGGCGATGTACGACACCGGCATCGTCAGCGGCACCCAGCAGGCCGGCGGCGGCACCACCACGCTCAGTTACGGCCGGCGCGGCTGGGGCAGCCTGGAGCCGAGCCTGGGCGGCACGCTGGTCAACTGCGCCGGTGGCCCCACGCCGTGGGGCACCTGGCTGAGCTGCGAAGAGATCAAGACCAATGCGGTCTCCAGCACCGGCCGCAAGCATGGCTATGTGTTCGAGGTGGACCCGGACAGCCACCGCACCACCGGCCGCCCGCTGGTGGGCCTGGGCCGTTTCAGCCATGAAGCGGTGGCGATCGATCCGCGCACTGGCATCGTCTATCTCACCGAAGACGACCGCAACAAGGCCGGCCTGTACCGCTTCATCCCCAACGACCGCCGCGGCCGCAATGGCTCGCTGGAAAACGGCGGGCGATTGCAAGCCGCGCGCGTGCGCGGGCGCCGCAATGCCGATCTCACCGTGGCCAGCATCGGCCAGCAATTCCAGCTGGAATGGGTGGATATCTCCGAGCCCGACCTGGACAGCATCGCTGCGCCGGCCGGCTTTGCCGATATTGGCGCCAACGACACCCTGAGCGGCCCGTTCGCGCAGGCCTGGGCCGATGGCGCGCTGCGCATGAGCCGCGGCGAAGGCATCTGGTACAGCTACGGCAAGATGTTCATCGTCGACACCAGCACCGGCGTGGATGCGCAGGGGCGCCGTGGGTACGGCAACGGTGCGGTGTGGGTGCTGGACCTGTTTACCCAACGCCTGAGCGCGCTGTTCGTCAGCGGCAATCAGCTGGCTGCGCACAACCCGGATAACGTGACGGTGAGTGCGCGCGGCGGCGTGGTGTTGTGCGAAGACGGCGGCGAAAGCCCGGACCAATACGGCCCCGGCGCGCGTCTGCTCGGGCTGACGCGCAACGGCGCCTCGTTCTATCTGGCCAAGAACAACGTGCAGCTGACCTCGCAGCAGATTGCCGATGCCGGCAAGACGATCGCCGAAGGCGACTACCGCGACACCGAGTTCTGCGGCGCGTGCTGGGACCCGTTGGCGCGCACCTTGTTCGTCAACATCCAGACGCCGGGCATTACCCTGGCCATCACCGGGCCGTGGGAACGCGGACCGCTGTAAGCGCGTGGCGCTGCGCACCTGCGGTATGCATGTCCCGAACAGCGCGTGGCCAAGGAATGCACGACGCCGACCGATTGCGCAGCGAACGTCCCAGACAACAACGGCGCCCAAGGGCGCCGTTGTTGTCTCTGCGCGCCTGCGGCGCACCTGCGCAGACTCAGCGCAGTTCGTCGGACTCGTCTTCGTCGGACGGGCGTTGATCGCCCACGGTCCACAGACGCTCCAGTGCATAGAACTCGCGCACGCGCGGCAGCATCACATGCACCACCACATCGCCCAGATCGACCAGCACCCATTCGGCTTCGCGCTCGCCTTCCACGCCCAGCGGCATCACGTCCAGACGCTTGGCGAACTTGACCACTTCGTCGGCGATCGATTTGACGTGGCGGGTCGAGGTGCCGGAGACCACCACCATGTAGTCGCAGACGCTGGACTTGCCGCGCACATCGATCTCGACCACGTCCTTGGCCTTGAGTTCTTCGACAGCCTCGCGCACGGTAGCCAACAGGGCCGGCACGGACGGCGGCGGGTTCGGAAGGGAGGTCTTGATGACTTGGGCTTGGCTGGTCAAAGCGGCAACTCGATGGAATTGGCGTGAATTATAGGCCGGTCCGGCAGCACGCGTGTTCAGGTAGCCGGGCGGACGCTGCGGTACAGGCCTTCACGCTGGATCATTGCGGCCACCGGGGGCGGCACCAGACGCTGCCATTGCGCGCCGGTGGCGATGCGTGACCGCACCGCACTGGCCGATTCGCCGCGCAGTGGCTGATGCAGCAGATACAGGCGGCCGGCCGGCGCACTGACCAGCTCGTCCGCGCGTGCGACCCAGCGGCCCTGCACCATCGCGGCCAGCTGCGGTGCGTCGGCCAACGCCAAGGGTGTGCCCGGACGGGCGGCAACCACGAAATGCGTCAGCCCGAACAACGCCTCCCACTGATGCCAATGGTGCAGCCCGACGAAGGCATCGGCGCCGAGCAACCAGGCGATCGGCACCGTAGGGCCAAGTTCGGCACGCAGCTCGCGCAAGGTATCGACCGTATAGGACGGCGCATCGCACTGCGCGGCGCGCTGCAGTTCGCGGGTATCCAGTTGCAGGCCTGGAGAGTTGGCCAGCGCCAGTTGCAGCATCTGCGCACGCTGCGCAGCGGTGGCACCGGGTGCAGGGCGATGCGGCGGGTCGGCCGCCGGCACCAGTTGCACGCACGCGCCCAGTTCGTCGCGCGCCGCGCAGGCGATGGCCAGATGGCCCAGGTGGATCGGGTCGAAGGTGCCGCCGTAGTAAAGATGGAGCTGGGAATCGGGATTCGGGATTCGGGAACCGGAAGAGCCGGGGTCTGCAACGTGGTCGGGATGGGAGCGTTGCTGTTCCTGCGATCCGGAAGAGCTGCTTGCAGGGCTGGCCTGCGCAAGCTGGTCGGAATGGGCTCGCTGCCGGTCACCCTGCCCTTCCCGGCTCCCCGGTCCCGGGTCCCGGGTCCCGGCGTCCCTGGCCTTCACGCCAACAATCTCACCGCGCGGGCTTCGGCCACGGCCACCAGCAGGCGTTCCAGACCAACCCAGGCATCGCCGTCGGCGCGGCCCTTGGCCATGCGATCGACCAGCCCGGCTTCGGCGACGAAGCGTTCCCAGCGGTGCGGTTCGGGGTGACGCTGCAGCGCGCGCTTGAAGGGCGCCTGGCGCGATTCCCACAGCCCTTGCGCCTTCATTTCGGCGGCCAGGTTGCCGCCGTTGGCCTGCACCTTCGCCAGCGACGCGGTGCGCAGCAGTTCCTTGATCAGGATCGGCATCAGCGCGGCGACCGCCTCGCCTTCGCCGCGCAGGCCGGCAAGCATGCGGATCACCGCGGCCGGCTGCCCGGACAACGTGGTTTCGGCCAGCCGGAACACGTCGTAGCGCGCGGCATCGGCAACCAGCGATTCCATCGCCTCCAGATCCAGCGTCTTGCCGTCGGCCAACAGGGCGAGCTTGTCGATTTCCTGCGCGGCGGCGAGCAGGTTGCCTTCCACCCGCTCGCTCAGGCGCTGCACGGCAGCGGCATCGGCGCGCAGGCCGTGCGCGCGCAGGCGGCGCTCGATCCAGTCGGACAGTTCGTGCGGTTTGATCGCCCAGGCCACCGCGATGGTGCCGATGCGACCGACCGCCTCCGCCCACTTGCCGTGATGCGCCTTGCTCCAGTCGTTGGCGGTGATCAGCAGCACCACGTCCGGCGGCGGGTTGGCGCAGAAGCGGGTGATGACCTCGGCCCCGTCCTTGCCAGGCTTGCCGCTGGGCAGGCGCACTTCGACCAGGCGGCGCGGACTGAACAGGCTGGGCGCATTGAAGCTGGCGTCAAGCTGGTTCCAGTCGAACTCGCGGCCATCGGCATCGAATACTTCGCGTTCGCCGATGCCTTCGGCGCGCGCGCGTGCGCGCACCGCATCGGCGGCCTCAAGCACACGCAAGGTCTCGGGGCCGGCGATCAGATACACCGGCTGCAAGGGCTGGCTGGACTGGCCGGCCAGCTGCTCTGGGCGAAGTTCCATCACCGAAAACGCGGGGCGCGGCTCAGTTGCCCGACGTGGGCGCGGGCGGCAACGAGGCCGGCACGCTGGATTCGGGTGTCGTGGTCGGCTGCGCTGGCGCCGTCGGGGCCGGCGGCAATGGCGCGGTCGGCGTGCTCTCCAGACCTTCGCCGCGCTGCAGGCGTGCCCGCACCACGCTGTCGATACGACGCAGGATCGAGGCCGACATGTCCTTGCGCAGTTCGTCGGCAAGGATTTCGCGCTCGGTTGCCGTACCGGTGGCATCCACCGGTGGCGACACGTAGTCGCGCGAGAGCTCGATCACCTGCTGCGGCACCAGCACCGAGCCATTGGCGGTGGTGACGGTGAAAATGGCCGCGTAGCGCAGGCTGTATTCCTGTGCACGGCCCTGGCTGTCGATGGCGATCGGCAGATCGCCCCAACGCTCGGACAACACCTGCAACTGCGCAAAGCCGGTCTTGGCATCCTCGTCGGCCAGCGTGGCGCCGGAGGCCTTGAGACCCCGCCGCAACAGCTTGGCCAGCTCGCTGTACTGCACGGCGGACTGCACCTTCACCGCCGGTGTGTCGGGCGGCAACGCCAGCGAATTGCGCAAATGGAAGCCGCAGGCGGTGAGGCTCGAGACGAGCACGAGGGACGCAGCGAAGGCAGTAGGAAATCGAATCATGGGCACAGTCTGGATGAGCGCCCCGGCGGCGGCAACAGGCGGCTAGCCTGCCCGAGACCGCGTGAACGGGGCTTGAGAGGGCGCCGCGAAGCACTGCGGCGCCCCAGGAATGAAAAAACGCGTCGCCACGCGCCAGTGAAACGCATCGTCGGCAACCACTGCCAAAACTCACCCACGCGTCGTGCGCGCCAGTGAAATGCGGTGTCGAAAACGAAAGTGCCCACGTAAGCCACGCCACGCGCCGCCGCGGTGATTTGCCTGAAAACCCAGCAGCACGTCGTCACGCACCGATGGAATGGTCGCCCAAGACACCTGGCGCTTCTCGCCGATCGGCCTCGCCTTTTCGTGTTGCCGCGCGCCCATGCCATGCATCGCAAGATCCATCGCAGCACCACATCCGCACATCGCACGCCGGTGCAGTGAGCGGCAGCTGCAACGTTACCCACGCGCCTGACCGCATTGGACGTCCCCGCCACCGTGCAAGCGCGTTGCCACGCCGATCCGGCGCACTGCCCGGACCGGCGAGGGCAACCCGCCGGACCAGCACGGCTTAGCCGGCGACGATGTTCACGATCTTGCCCGGCACGATGATGATCTTGCGCACGCTCAGGCCTTCGAGGAACTTGGCGGCGTTCGGCTCGGCCTGCGCCAGCGCTTCGATCTGTTCGCGGGTCGCATCGGCAGCGACGTCGATCGTGCCGCGCAACTTGCCGTTGATCTGCACTGCCAGTGTCAACGCATCGCGCACCAGCGCGCTGGCATCGGCCTGCGGGAACGCCACGTTTTCCAGCAGTGTCTCGCCGCGGCCCAGGACCTGCCACAACGCGTGGCTGGCGTGCGGGGTGATCGGATTGAGCAGCAGCACCATCGCCTCCAGCGCTTCCTGGCGCACCGCGCGGCCCTGTTCGCTGGCGTCGTCGAACTTGGCCAGCGCGTTGGACAGTTCCATCACTGCGGCAATGGCGGTGTTGAAGCTGTGGCGGCGGCCGTAGTCGTCGCTGACCTTGCCGATGGTTTCGTGGGTCTTGCGGCGGATCGCTTTCTGCTCGGCGCTCAACACGGCGACGTCCAGCGCGACGGCAGCACCCTCGCCCACATGCTTGTGCACCTGCACCCACAACCGGCGCATGAAGCGCGCCATGCCGTCGACGCCGGCCTCGTTCCACTCCAGCGACTGCTCCGGCGGCGCGGCGAACATCGAGAACAGCCGCACGGTGTCGGCGCCGTACTTGGCCACCATCGACTGCGGGTCCACGCCGTTGTTCTTGGACTTGGACATCTTCTCGGTGCCGCCGATGTGCACCGGCTGGCCGTCGGCGATCAGCACCGCGCCGGTGACGCGGCCACGCTCGTCGCGCTGGATTTCGACATCGGCCGGGTTGATCCAGTCCTTGCCGCCGTTGTCGGCATCGCGATAGAAGGTCTCGGCGATGACCATGCCCTGGGTGAGCAGATTGGTCACCGGCTCATCGCTGTCCACCAGCCGCGCGTCGCGCATGAGCTTGTGATAGAAGCGGAAGTACATCAGGTGCAGGATCGCGTGCTCGATGCCGCCCACGTACAGGTCGGCCGGCATCCAGTAATTGGCGCGGCGGTCGACCATGTCGCGTGCGTTGGGGCTGGTGTAGCGCGCCACGTACCAGCTCGATTCCATGAAGGTGTCGAAGGTATCGGTCTCGCGCTCGGCCGGGCCGCCGCAGTCCGGGCAGGTAGTCTGGCGCCAGCTCGGGTCGGTCTTGATCGGCGAACCGGTGCCGGAAAATTCCACGTTCTCCGGCAGCACCACCGGCAGTTGGTCTTCCGGCACCGGCACCGCGCCGCACTTGGCGCAATAGATCACCGGAATCGGGCAGCCCCAGTAACGCTGACGGCTCACGCCCCAGTCACGCAGGCGGTAATTGACCCGACGCTGGCCCTGGCCCTTGCGCTCGAAGCGCTCGGCCAGTGCTTCGAAGGCACCGCCGAAATCCAGTCCATCGAACTCGGCCGAATTGATCAGTTCCAGCTCGCGGCTCTTGTCGGTGTACCAATCGCGCCAGTGGGTGGCGTCCCAGGTCTGCTCTTCTTCGTTGCGCGGCTCGCGCAGCTTGACCACCTGCACGATCGGCAGGCCGTACTTGTTGGCGAACTCGAAATCGCGCTGGTCGTGGCCCGGAACGGCCATCACCGCGCCGGTGCCGTAGCCCATCAGCACGAAGTTGGCCACCCACACCGGCACCTGCTCGCCGCTGATCGGGTGGACCGCGGTCAGGCCAGTGGCCATGCCGCGTTTTTCCTGGGTTTCCAGCTCGGCTTCGGAGACGCCGCCATGCTTGAGCGTTTCCAGCAGCGCGGCCAGTTCCGGGTTGGACTTGGCGGCATGCAACGCCAGCGGATGCTCGGCGGCGATCGACACGAAGGTCACGCCCATCAGCGTGTCCGGGCGGGTGGTGAACACGCGCAGCGGGTCCAGCGGTGCGCCGTCGATGTCGCGCACGTCGAACTGGATTTCCAGCCCTTCCGAGCGGCCGATCCAGTTGCGCTGCATGGTCTTGACCGAATCCGGCCAGCCGTCCAGTTGATCCAGGCCGTCCAGCAGTTCCTGGGCGTAATCGGTGATGCGCAGGAACCACTGCGGGATCTCGCGCTTTTCCACCAGCGCGCCGGAGCGCCAGCCGCGGCCGTCGATGACCTGCTCGTTGGCCAGCACGGTCTGGTCGATCGGGTCCCAGTTCACCACCGCGTTGCGGCGGTAGGCCAGGCCCTTGCGCATCAAGCGGGTGAACATGCGCTGCTCGTGCACGTAATAGTCCGGCGTGCAGGTGGCGAACTCGCGCGACCAGTCGATGGCGTAGCCCAGCGATTTCAGCTGCGCGCGCATGTGCTCGATGTTGGCGTAGGTCCACTTGGCCGGCGCGGTCTTATTCTTGATGGCGGCATTTTCGGCCGGCAACCCGAACGCATCCCAGCCCATCGGCTGCAGCACGTTATGGCCGGTCATGCGCTTGTAGCGGCTGACCACGTCGGAGATGGTGTAGTTGCGCACATGGCCCATGTGCAGCGCCCCGGACGGGTACGGCAGCATCGACAGGCAATAGAACTTGGGTTTCTCCGAGTTCTCGTCGACCTGGAAGGCGCGGGTGGCATCCCAGAACTGCTGGGCGGAGGTTTCGACCTGCTGCGGGTCGTAGACGTTCGGTTCGACGGTGGACATTGGGAGCGGATGCTCGGGCGGTGCAAAGCGGTACAGGGTACCGCAGTGCAGCAGGTGGACCAAACCGTTACCGCAGCGCGGCCGGCTTCGGCGGCCAGATCCAGCCCGCGACCGCCAGCCAGCCGACCCAGGCCAGGAACGCCAGCCGTTGCGCAATGGCCTGGCGCACCAGGCCCGGCGGGCCGAACGCCAGCACTGCCACCAGCAATCCGGCCGCCAGGCTCAACCAGGCCAGCCTGCGGGTCGTGGCATCGTTGAGCAGCGCGGCGGCAATCAACAACATGCCGGGCACGAACGCCACGGCCCACAACAACCAGGCGGTGGCATGGGCCTGGCTGGCACGGCCATCCAGATCGGTGGGATCCAGCGGCAGCATGCCCATGCCCAGGAAGGCCAGGCCGGCCAGCACGATCAACTGTCCGCCCACGCGCAGACTCCAGCTGGCCTTGGGCGGCATGCGCGCCAGCAGGCTGACCCCGGTGGCCATGCCCAGCGCGCCTACCAGCACGAAGGCGACCAGATTGAAGCCCAGCGCATGCGGCACGCCCTGCGCGCCCAACAGCGCCACCGGATGGCTGGCCTGCAGATAGCCCGGCAGCGTGACGCCGAAACCGGCCAGCGCCAGTACGAAAACCGTTGCCGCGATCAGGCCCATGTAGCGCTGCGCGCGCTCGGTGGTTGCCATTGGCTTGCTCCAACACGGGGCGCGACGCGCCGCCAGAACGCGGCATTGTCGTGCCGGTCGGGCGCGGCGTGAACCCCTGACGCTGCCACGGCCATGCGGAAGGCGCCCGAACCGGGCACGTGAGCGCCTCATTGCGGCTGGGCTTGTGTCAGCCGCGTTTGCCACCATTACCTCCCACTGTTGCCGCACTTAACTTCTGGAAGCCCATGTCCGACAAGCCGCATGTATTCGATGCCACCACCGACACCTTCGAGACCGAGGTCCTGCAGAAATCGTTGACGACACCGGTCCTGGTGGACTTCTGGGCCACCTGGTGCGGCCCCTGCAAGTCGCTGACGCCGATCCTGGAAAAGCTGGCCGGCGAGTACAACGGTGCGTTCGAGCTGGGCAAGGTCGACGTGGACAAGGAACAGCAGATCGCTGCGGCGTTCCAGATCCGCTCGGTGCCGACGGTCTTCCTGGTCAAGGGCGGGGAGATCGTCGACGGCTTCCCCGGCGCGATGCCGGAAGGCCAGGTGCGCGAATTCCTGACCCAGCACGGCGTGCTGCCGGCCGAGCCGCAGGTGGCAGAAGACGTGCCGCTGGCGCCGCTCGACCCGCAGGCGCAGGCCGCGGCGCTGCGTGAAGCGGTCGCCGCCGAACCGGACAAGGACGAACTCAAGCTGGACCTGGCGCTGGCGCTGCTCAAGACCGGCGACACCGCCGAGGCCGAGCAGTTGATCGATGCCCTGCCCGCCAACCTGGCCACCGACGACCGCGCGGTGCGCGCCAAGGCGCGGCTGAGCTTTGCCAACGTTCTCAAGGACGCCCCGGACGCCGGCACCCTGCAGGCTGCCGTGGATGCCAACAGCGCCGACCTGCGCGCACGGCACCTGCTCGGCGTGCGCCATCTGCTCGACGGCAACGACGAAGCGGCGCTGGAGCAGTTCCTGGAAATGCTGCGGCAGGACCGCAGCTTCGACGACAACCTGCCGCGCCGTAGCCTGATCGATGCCTTCCGCGTGATCGAGGACGAAGATCTGGTCGGCCGCTATCGTCGCAAGATGTCGGCGCTGGTGTTTTAAGCCCCAGCGTTGACGTGCGACACCTGCGCTGAGTTGAGGCGGTCACCCGATCGCCCTGCTCACCGCAGGATGCGCGCCGGGCCTGTGCCCGGCGTGTTGCGTTCGGGGGCCTGCATGGCTTTTTGACCCGGGCCAACGACCATGACGACACCAGCTCGCGGTCGGCAGCAACGGACGGACGCCGTGCCGACCACGCGCAGCCGGCCTAATCCATACGCATGCGAATGTTATGCTGCGCACTTTCCCTTGCCAAGGAAACAGGCCCGTATGCGCGCATCGCTGTTCAAGTTAGGCATCAATCTGTGGCCGCCATTTTTGTTTGCCGGCATCCACGTCACCGTGCTCTCGGCCGACTACCGTTTTGCGCGGGTGGAGCTGCGCCAGCGCCCATGGAATCGCAACTATGTCGGCACCCATTTCGGCGGCAGCCTGTTTGCGATGACCGACCCGTTCTGGATGCTGCTGACCATGCACAACCTGGGCCGCGAATATTACGTGTGGGACAAGGCCGGCAGCATCGAATTCGTCAAGCCCGGGCGCGGCACGGTAACGGCGGATTTCGTCATCGACGACGGCGTGCTGGCGCAATTGCGCCAGGCCACTGCAAACGGCGAGAAACATCTGCGCTGGTTCGAGAACACGGTCTACAACCGCGACGGCGAAGTGGTCGCACATGTCCGCAAGCAGCTCTACGTCAAACGCAAACCCGCACGCTGAGGATGACGGCAGTGACGCTGCCACGCCAGCCGATACGGCGATGCATGTTTCGCTCGACTCGCCGCCCACGCAACGGATGATGGCGGAGCGAAACAGCTGCACGCCCTCCTGACCAGGTGCTAATGCCGCAGCAGCAAACGCGCAGGCACTTTGCCATAGGCGCAACGCGAGTGTGGCCACCGCAGCCGCAAGCGTGCCGCCCGTTGCTGCAGTTGTCGCGCAACGCGCATCGGTTTTGTATCAGGCCATGGGCGCATTGACTTGGAACCCGTTGCTCACTGACAAGCCTGCGTTCCGGCATGCAGGTAACGCCGGGCTGACGCAAGCGCTACGGGCCGCAGCCCTGGCTGCAACTCGTAGCGCGTGCGTTTGGTCATGGCCAGGCGCCGGCGCCTGGGCGGCGCTCAAGGCCTACCCTGTTGCCACTGCTGCAGCGCCTGCTTCTGACGCAAGGCCGCGCCAAGCGCGTGCAATTGCGCAGACAACTCTGCGATCACCGCGCGGCCTTCGCCGTCACCCGCGACGGGGAGATCGGCCAGCCGACCAAGCGCATCGTCGATGGTCGCGATCGAGACCGCTTGCGCAGCCACCTGGTTCCTTAGCTGCTGCAACGCATTGCGCAATCGGTCGACGTCAGCGCTGAGCGGCACGGTCACGCCCGTGCCTTCTTCCATGGCACGCGCCACTTCGCCCTGGGCTGGCGGGGGAAGCAAGCCAAGCGCTGTGTCCAAGGGCTCGGCGAGCGTCTGCAAGGTGCGTGAAATCGTTCTATCCTGCTCGGCCGCCGCAATGGCGCGCTCGTGATCCAATCGCGTGGCCTGGGTGGTATTTGTGCCGTTCTTGGCTTTCAGCGCATTCCACACCACATCGTTGAAGAACATCTGCGCTCCTTGCTGCAACACCCATGCTGGAGAATTGTCGGCCTCTCCGGGCAAGCTGCCGCCGCCATACCCTCCTCTCAGCGGGGAAGCGATCAATCTGGTGGCACCCAACGAAGCCATGTTGGCCAACACATTGCCGACCATATGGCGTCCCAGCACATCGCGCAGCGCCGTCGTTGCCGCGTTCGCCGTGCTGAACGCCTGTCTCGCTAAAGCCATCGCTTCCTGACCTGTCTGCAACAGATAGCTGGGAAAATGCACCGCATCGGACCACGTGGCAGGAGGTCGTGTCTTGTCCGGCAATGCAAGAGCGAACAGATTCAAGCGCTGATGCCCACCGAGCAAATCGGGAACCGTCATCTGGCCAGTGCGCCCCATTGCCTTGCCGGTGTCCAGCAACGCCTTATGCAAAGCGCCTGCACCACCCACCGCCAGCCCGGCCAGGCCAACTTCGGCAACCGCCGTACGGGTGGAGGGGTCGCCTGAGGTGCGCCGCGCGGCGTTAAAGCCGCCGCTGATGGTCGGCCTGAGCAGCATGGTGTCCAGCGCCGTATCGTCCAGCATGGACTGACGCTGCGCGATTCCTGCCCGACGGTCATAGGCCTGTGCCGTGAGCTCGGCACGGGTCGGCGTACCGTTTTCTCCGGGACGCACGAAGCGCTTGTTTCCCTCAGGGGTGACTTCCAATAGGACCGGCGGCGGGTCCGGCACCAGGATCTTGGGATCGATCGCCTGGAAACGCGGCAGATTGGCAACGCGCGCGCGCCTGTCCATCGATGGAATCAACAGCGTGTCGCAGGCATGCGACCCCATTCCCGAGATCACCCCAGCCAGGGTCGCTGTACTCAAGGGTTCGGAAGCGGGCGGGCGGCTGCTCTGGTAGGCAGTGGCTGCAGAAATGCCGAGCGGCGTCCGCAACGCGCCAACGAAAAACGATCTGAGACTTTCATACGCAATGGGCAGCGACGCTTTCCTGCCGACCGCCTTCATATCCCCGGCAACTTTGTAGGCAGCGTCCGGACCGAACGCCTCAATACGCTCCTGCAAGCGGGCATCGGCCCACTGCACGTATTCCGCCTGCAATGCGAGCTGCTCGTCCGACGGCTCCGCAAACGGGCGATCCTTCAGACCTGCACGCAGTTGCGCCTTCAGGCGTTCGCAAGCGGCGACACAACGCTGCGCGTAAGCCCCCTGCGTCGCCGAAGAAGAAGCCGCCTGCTGGTTGCCTGGATGCCGCCCAGCGCGATGCTGGCGCTCTGCGCGCTCAGACGCAGCGCGGGAGGATTCACCCGCTTCCGGACGCCACTGCCTGGTCTTGGCGGGGGATAATTCACCCGACGGCAGCGTTGTGGTCTTGCCTGCACGCGCGCGCAAGCGCGGGCTCGGCTCCGCCAGCCCCTTTAGCACCGTCGAACGCGGCGTCTGCGGCTCTGGCACGAATGGTTCGCTTGCGTGCGCGGCACCGGGATTTGCGGACGATCCACTTGGGATGGACGGTGGAGCGCTGTTCTGGCGTTGGAGCTTCATACGACAGCCTCCCTCGCGCTGCCCGCCTGCGTCACCAGCGCATCCAGCACGACACGTGCGACGACCTGCCCCCGCTCGAGAGTGGCTGCCACGTCTTCGGGCGTCTGCGCGAGCAGCAACGGGCAGATGCACAGCAGGCCCAGGTTGGACATCGTCAGCCGCCACCCGTACTCGGTCAGCAGTTGCTCTTGCAGCGCAAGCAGTGTGACGACCTCGTCGCCCTCGAGTTCGCGTGCGGCCAACGGCAGGATGACTTCCGGAAATCCCGACACGCCATCGTTCCGGGGCTGCGCATGCACGCGACACAGCATGCCCGCAGGCCCGAGAACGGTCTCGCCTTCACGCAGGCGCTGCACCAGTGCATCGGTCAGGCCCAGGCGAAGACCAAGACCGGAAAAGAACGAAGCCACCATGGAATCAACATTGATCTGATCGGATGTCATTTGAGGTATCTCACAATGAAAGTGCGAGCTTCATCGCTTGGCTCTGCCTGGGCAGTGTCACTGTCAGCGCCCGGTCACCGCAAAAAAAGCGCGAATCACCGGCGCAACGCACGAAGCGCGAAGCCTCACGCAAATAGTTCGATCCGCACTTTTGCCTGTTTGCTCAAGTCAGCGATCAAGGCTGTGGTGGCCACAGATTTTTCGGCACCTCAGGCCATGCCCGTCACCAATGACCATCGCCTGGCGCGCCGTCCGGCGCGGCAGTCCTGACGCGCAGCACCATTGGCATGCACCCACGACGACCTGCTCGCCCTGGACGCGCATTTTTGGAAGGTTGCTGACGAGACAGAGACCGGCCGACTGCAGAGTGCCAGTGCATTTGAAAAGACTGCCCTCTGTCACGCTCCACATCCATTGCATACCAGGCGCCGCTTCGGAACCTGATTTGGTTCGCGTACGGCGATAGAAAATCTGCTGGACCGACAGCGGGCATACGCGTCTGGTAGTTCAATTTTCGCGCAGTGCATTCACCACTTCGCCTCCACCAATACCGGCAGGCCCAGGATTGCACCAGGAACTTCGCTACGGGAGGGAGGTTCCACGGCATCTGCGATGCAATCCCATGCGATGCGCACCAATCGTCCGGTACGCACGCAATCTATCTGCCGTATACACGTCAGGAGATGTCCCGATGAAGTCATCCGCATCCGTCGATTCGGCCAGCCGCAGTGCGGGGTCGCACTTGCCTGAGATCCAGGAAACAGAGCTCGCCACTGCCTCCACCTCTGCGGCCGTCACACACCAATCCGCGCCGGACCCCGCACTCAGCCCACTTGGGCGTGCGCCCGTCAGGCGCAGTGGCGCAAACACGCTAGGGGCGCTCCTAGCCAGGCCCGAGCAAGACGCCCAGGCCCTCGTCCCGCAACCGGCAACCTCATCGAATGCAACGAAGGCGACGCTGGCACGGCTTCGTCAGCAGTTGGCTTCGGACGATGCACGCGCAATCGCACCGGACTTGGCGGCCGATCTGATCAGCAGGCTCAGGCCGATGAAATCGCCCGGCACCACGGGTGCGCAGGCACGCGCGGCCACGCATGCGGACCTGGTCAGCCGCATCAGCGAACACGATGTGATCGATTGGTACAAGGCGCAGGGGCTGAACGAAAACGACGTAGCCACGCTGCGGCGCACCGCACTGCTTTCCGGCATGCCCAACCCGAGCGGCAGCTTCCTCACCAATGCCATGCAGTACATCGTCTCGCCGTGGATCAACTATGCGACACGCCAACCGTGGGCCGGCGCAGGGTTCGGTCTGGCCACCATGCTGGTCGCCGCACCTGTGAATGCCGGCCAACAATCGGCGGTTGTCAGCCTGTGCGAGTCGATTCGCGAACACGGCGCACACGTCATCGTGCCGGACAAGAAGCAGATCAACGACAAGCACTGGCTCCCCGAACTGGCACACGCCCTCAAGGAAAAGATCGAAACGTTCGCCAGAGCCTGCGACGTGTTTCGCGAGATTCAGAGTGATCCGAATTCCTCAAGTAAGGAACGCGCGGCGGCAGCCGACGTCTTGCTGGCAGCAGAGAAGGAGCTGCACCAGGCCCAGCATGATTTCGTCATGACCCAGGGCGCACACGATCGCCAGTGGCAGGGCAACCGCTGGCAGGCCGTTCCACGCATCTTGCGTTCGCCGGTGGCCAGCACGCTGGGGCTGCTCAGCAAGACAGGCGCGATGCGTGCGCTGTCGCCGACGGCGCAGACGGTTGGCGCGATGTTGATGACGGCTGCGCAACATGTGGCCGCCGGCTTCGACGAGCAAGCCAAGCAGGAAGCCAACAACAAGCTCAACCTCTTGTACGCCGATGTACTGACCGACGCAGGCAAGCAGAAGCTGGCCAGCGGCGCGGCGGTCAGCGCAGAGGACATCAAGGCCGACAAGCTACGCAGCCTGATCCAGTCGCCCACCCAAGCGCTGGTCAAGCGCGTCACCGCCGGGGTCGCCGAGTTGGAGAAGCTGCTGGCGGATGCAGTGACAGCAGAGGGTACGCAGCCAGGCGCAATCACGGCAGACGACCGCGACATCGAGGCCGGCGACGCCAGCAAGGCGATGCAGGAACTGCGCTTGGTGCGCAACGACCTTGAGGCGTTGCGCGAAGGCAGGCTCGACGAAATCGACCCGAACGGCACCGCATCCAAGCTGCTTATCGGCGCCGAAAAGTCCGTGCTGTCGCAGCAGCTGTTCAACGATATCGCCAAGAAGTACAACTATCTCGAGTTCACCGCGCAAACCGCACAGCGCATCGGCCAGATGTTCCATCTGATCTTCCTGGGCAGCGCCGCATCGTCGGTAATCAGCAAACTCGTTTCGGCCTCCCAGGGCGGGACCCGCAATGTTCCGCTCCCGCAAAGCCTGGCGGTCTCGGCGATCTCCGGGGGCATGGCCGCCGTTGGCGCCCTGAACCAGCACACCGCCATCACCATCAAGAACAACCGTCGCGAGGGAAGCACCGACATCGGGCTGGGGAAGCAGGTAGGCCGCGGAATCCTGGGCGCCATGCATGAAACGCTCTCCCAGCGACGTGGGACCAAGGCCAGCAAGGCCATCAACGCCTTGTTGGAGGGCAATGATGTTGAAGCGCTGCTGGCAACGGCAAGAGCGTTGTCTGTGCAGGAGGCAAGCACCTCTTCCAGCCAGCCACAGGATTTGCCATCGACATCCAGGGCGGCACCACCGCGCCGGGAACATGTTTCGGCCCCGAGTAGCCCGAACCGATCGAGGCTGGAACAGACCAACAACGAGATAACGCGGTCCAAGAGCGCTCGGAACTTGGGGACGGAACTGCACGAGTTCGCCCGCATGGCCGGCAAACACTCCAAGCACCTGGTGTGAGGTGATGATCCGGCATGTTGCAGGGCGTCGCTTCCCTGCAACATGGCCGCCGCACCGGACGCTGCCTTGTCCGTTACCGACGTCGATTGACGCGGGGTGTGCTGCTTCCTCGGCAGCCGCGCCGGCAGGCGGATGCCGAAGCGGACTCAGTGCCGGACCAGCGGCGGCATCAGGCCGAAGATGCACGCCGCTGCATCGTTCGCCTCGGCGGTGAACGAAGCGATATCGCTCCTATCCATGTCGGGTCGCCGCCTGTCTGCCAAGGCATTGGTCACCGGCCATCGCGCGGCTGGCGACCGCTGCCCAAGCGCGCAGACACCACCCGCATGGCTGGCGGATGTGAGCGACATGTGTGCAAAGCGGGCCGCCAGCGGGCGACGCTCACGGCCTGCTCGCTGGGGCATGCGGAGTCTGGGGTTTCCCAACCCACATGGAATGCTTTCATGAAAGCGATCAACGTCATCACTCTGGTGCTTCTCATCGTCGGTGGATTGAACTGGGGGCTGGTCGGCCTGTTCCAGTTCGATCTGGTTGCCGCACTGTTCGGCGGACAGGACGCACTGCTGTCGCGTGTGGTTTACACGCTGGTGGGGTTCTCGGCGCTGTGGCAGCTGGTACCGCTGTTCCGCAACAACCATGGCACTGCCGAGCATCACACCAGCCCGCACGTGCGCAACAATCCGTAACCTCCTGCCCGCGGCAGGTCTAGCATCTGTGCATGACGCCGGCGCACTGCGTCGGCGTCATGCCATGCGATGCATGCTTTGCGTCTGGGCGCGTGGTCGGCAAGAATCGCAGACACCTCCCTGCTGGCTGCCTTCATGCTCCTGCGCACTGTTGCTTCTGCCTGCCTGCTCGCCCTGCTGTTACCCGTAGCCGCCAACGCGGCTTACCGTAGCCCGCAACAGATTCTCGACAGCTCGCCGGCCAGCGCGTGGCGCGTGCTCGATCCGGACCGCACGCTGTACCTGGAGCTGGATGCCGGACGGGTCATCATCGAGTTGGCGCCGCAATTTGCGCCGGAGCACGTCGCCAACATTCGCACGCTGGCGCATGAGCGCTTCTGGGACGGGCTGAGCATCTATCGCTCGCAGGACAATTTCGTGGTGCAGTTCGGCGACCCCGATGGCGAGACGCCGGCCAAGGCCAAATCGCTTGGCTCGGCCAAGACGCATCTGCCGGCCGAATTCGAACGCGCATCGCAGGGCCTGGATTTCCAGCGCCTGCCCGACAGCGATGGCTGGGCGCCGCAGGTGGGCTTTGTCGACGGCTTCCCGGTCGGCCGCGACACGGCCACCGGCAAGACCTGGCTGGCGCACTGCTACGGCACCCTGGGCGCAGGCCGCAACAACGACGAAGACAGCAGCATCGGCGCCGAACTGTACGTGGTCACCGGGCAATCGCCGCGCCAGTTGGATCGCAACATCACCGTGGTCGGGCGTGTGGTCAAGGGCATGGAATTGCTCAGCGTGACGCCGCGCGGCCCCGACCCGATGGGCTTCTACGAAGACCCCGCGCAACGCGCACCGATCCGCGCGATCCGGCTGGCCAGCGAAGTGCCTGCGCCAGAGCGCACGCCACTGCAATTGCTGCGTACCGACAGCCAGACCTTCCGCGATGTGGTCGAGGCGCGCCGCAACCGCAAGGACGATTTCTACAAGCGCCCGGCCGGGCACATCGACCTGTGCAATGTGCCGTTGCCGGTGCGTGTGCCGCCGGCTGGTTGAATCGGAAATCGGAAATCGGAAATCGGGAATCGCAAGAGCGAGCCGCGCCCCGTCAGCGGGCGCGCTGGCTGAAGGCGACGCTGCCGAGGATCAGCACCGCGGCCACCAGCATGGTCCAGGTGAGCGGTTCGCCCAGCAGCGACCATGCCAGCAGCGCGCCGAACACCGGCACCAGATAGGTCACCGTGGACGCACGCGCCGGGCCGATGCGCTGGATCAGGCGGTAGTACATCAAGAACGCCAACCCGGTGCACACCACACCCAACGCGGTGGCGCAGGCCCACGCCACCGCCGGCACCGGCGTGGTCGGCCATTGCCACCAGGCCAAGGGCGCCAGCAAGAGCGCACTGCAACCCAGCGTCGACGCCGCCGACGCAGCAGGCGGCAAATCGCCCATATGGCGCTTCACCAGGTTGTAGCCGATGCCGTACAGCAGCGAGGCAGTTGCACCAGCCAGCGCTGCCGGCCCGACGCTCAAGCCGGCGGATTTGCCGGTGGCCAGCACCAGCACGCCGATAAACCCCACCAGCAAGGCCAGTGCGCGACGCGTGCCGATCCGTTCGCCGAAAAACAGGAAGGCGATCAGCGCGGTAAACAGCACCGTCATCGCATTGCAGATCGCCCCGACTGCCGCCGGTGCATGTTGCGCGCCCCAGGCGAACAGCAGGAACGGCAACGCCGAGTTGAGCACGCCGATTGCCGCCAGCATCGGCCAGCGATGCAACGGGAAACGTTCGCGTGCCAGCCACAGGAATGGCAGCAGCACCAACGCACCCAGCGCCAGGCGAATTTCCACCAGCACCACGGTGCCGAACTTGGGCGCGGCCACGCGCATGAACAAAAACGAGCAGCCCCACACCACGCCCAGAAAACCAAGCTCAAGCGGCGTACGCCATTGACGTACCGCAAGCTCGGACTGCACCGACGGTTGGGCGCTCATGGCCGTGCTCCCGAACCGTGCCATGCGGGGATGAAACGGCAGAAGACGGCAGCAGGCAGACTAAGAGACATGGCACGATCGTCGCGAAGGGATGATGCAGCATCGGTTGCCACCAGGGGCGCGACAAGCGCGTAGTATCGGGGCGAGCCACAAATCTCACTCATGCCTCGATGAATCTGCGCCCTACCCTGTTACCTGCGCTGGGCGTGTTCGCCGCTGCCGCCCGCCACCAGAATTTCGCCCACGCCGCCGAAGAACTGCACCTCACCGCCAGCGCGGTTAGCCACCATGTGCGCAAGCTCGAAGCGCTGCTGGGTGCGACCTTGTTCCAGCGGCTACCGCGTGGCGTCAAACTCACCGCCGAAGGCCGCCAGCTGGCAGATGCGGCCACCGCCGCGCTGGCCGAGATCGCGGCGGTAGCCGGCAACCTGCATCCGCGCGAAGACGCCATTCCACTGCGCGTCACCACGTTGCGCTCGCTGTCGTACTGCTGGTTGTTGCCGCGGCTGCCGCGCTTTTGCCGCGCCTATCCGCATATCCGTATGGACCTGCAATCGGATACGGCCTTTTCGCGTTTCGAAGAAGGCGGCCCGGACCTGGGTATTCGTTATGGCCAAGGCGCCTGGCCCGGACTGACCTCGCATCACCTGATGGACGACGAACTGTTCCCGGTGGCCTCACCGTCGTTGCCGGAAGTGGCTGCCCTGCGCACGCCGGCGCAGATCGCGCAATTACCGCTACTGACCGACATGTCGCCGCAGGGGTGGCGCGACTGGTTCCGCGCAGCCCAGGTCCGCGGTACCACCGTGCCGCCGATGCACACCTTCAACGACAGCACCGACGCGATGCGCGCCGCCGTGTATGGCCTGGGCGCGGTGCTGGCGCGCAAGCACATCGCCCAGCCCTACCTGCAGCGTTACGAACTGGTACGCCTGCCCGGCCCCACGCTCAAGGCGCGTCACGCGTACTACATCGTGCACCCCAGCCACCGCGAACTCAGCCCGGCCGCGGCATTGTTCATCGACTGGCTCAAGCGCGAAGCACAGGACGAACGCACCCCGATGCCGGCACTGCCCGCCGAATTGGTGGCGTTGCCGCTGAGCGAAGGCGTGCAGGAGCCGCGTGCAAGGCGGCGTTTGCGTAGCGCATCGGCGGCGGAATGAACCAAGCGGCAGGCTGGCATTTGTCGAAAAATTTGGGCTATCCAGGGCGCTTCCCGATGCTGGCACAACGCAACAACGCCGACGACAAACATCTGCGCTTCCGCTCGTCGGTGGCGTTGCGCCGGGTCGGCACGCACGAGATCGAGCTGACCATGGCCACCCGAGTGAGCTGCCGCAACGGGTTTGGCCGAGTCTACATGGCCTGTATCCATCATGTGCATCACCACTACGTCATGCCCACGATGCTGCGCGCCGCAGTAGGCCGCGTGATGCAGTCCGACCCCGTTACCAGCCAGGCATGGCCGGCACGGCCCGCGTGATGTGAGCAGCGCGCCGTCACCTCGTTTTGTCCTGGCGATGCCTAGGCTTGATGTCCCCAATCCACAGGACACTCCCATGCCTACCCTCCGCATGCGCATCACCGGCACCGACGACGACGCGCGTGCCATTGCCAACCTGCTGCAAAGCATCGACGGCATCGAGCACGTGGAAGAAGTGGACGATCTGATGCCGCACCTGGACGACGAAGATTCCAGCTCGGCAGGCCTGTCGGACGACGAAGGTCCGGGCAGCCACGAGTTCGAAGTGGAAGCCGGCAACGAGGCCACCGCGCAGAAGGTCCGCGACGCGGTGCAAGAGCTGGCACTGCAGCTGGACGTGTTTGTGGAATACGAAGTGGACGAAGGTTGAGCCGGGCTCAGCCCTACCTGTGGCGACAGTGCTGCATTGCTGGATCGCACGCGACGCCATGACGCGTCCTGCGGCGCTTGGGCATGCCGCTGCGCGCTCAAGCCGCGTGCGACCGAGCGCTGACAGCGCACGCCGCATGCACTGATCGGTCGGATGACCCCGCAGCTGCACGGCAGTCCCGCGCAGCTGCGGTACATCAGGACATCCGGCGCCGACGTACGCGCCAGCGCCACGCCTGCAACAACAACCAGCCGGCGATCAGTGCAACCGCAGCCACCGGCAGTAGCGCTGCCACTGCGCGGATGACGAACGCCACGCTGCTGGAAAATACCTCGCCGAACTCGGCAGCGGCTTGCGCGATCTCGCCCCTGCCCTGCTCGCCACCGGTACTGCGGAAATTGAGCGTCAGCAACTGCGTGCGCACCCGGCGCTGCTGCTGCGCGGCCTGCTGTTGGGTCTGCTGCGCCTCGGCTTCGATCTCGGCCAGCCGCTTGGACAAGGCCAACAGATCGGTCACCGCCAGATCGCGGCGCTGCTGCAATTCCAGCAGGCGCGCATGCTCTTTTTGCAGCCGCGCCTGCGCCAGGCCGGTGTCGGCAATCTGCTGGGCCAGATCTTCGGCCCGCGTGCTACGCGCGGCGACATCGCCATGCTGGCCGGCCAACTGCACCATGGGTTCGATCCCTTCCGGTGCCAGCCGTACGCTGACGCGCCCACTGGGATCGCGCCCGCCTTCCTGCTCGACCGCCAGCAAGGCGCAGTCGCCGAACTGCGCGTCCTGGCAGGCAGTGCGTATCACGGCGATGCGCTGGCCGATCTGGTCGGCAGGCAGCTCGATGCGCACATCGTGCTCGTAGGCCAGGGCATTGCCCTGCGCGGCAGGCGGTGCCGGCGCCGCAGCCCCGCCGTCGGCCGCCATCTCCGCGTGATGCTTCGCACACCCGCACAGCGCCCATCCCAGCAGCATGGCCGCGGCATACCGCTGCATGGCACGGCTCATCGGCTGGCTCCATCGATTGCATGCACCTGCAGCCCGGCAAGATCCACTGCCGGCAGGCAACGCACATTGACCGCGACGCCCATTTCGCCGGTCTTGGGGTTGAGGCCCTCACTGAAGGGCGCGATCCCGCACTGCGTGCAATAGTGGTGATCGATGTGCTGCTGATTGAAGCGGTAGCTGCCCACAGCTTCCGGCGCGGCCTGAAGCTGCAGCTGCGTGCGCGCGCCGAACCAGAGCAAACCGCCGCGGCGGCGACACAGCGAACAGTTGCAGTCGTAGACCTCGGTGATGGGCGCTTCGGTCTGCAGATCGAACGCGATGCGTCCGCAATGACAGCTACCGGCATAGTGCATGTGATCCTCCTTGGAACAGGCCACCGTGCGGGTGGCAAGCATGATGTTGCGTGTACGCGCCGCCTGGGTAGCGAGGCGGCGCCCGGGAACCGGAGTGTACGAGCGATCGCGCCCGCAACGTGCAGCCGTCGTGTGCCCCCGGGCGATTGCGCCGCTGCACGGCCGGCAGGATCGGGGCGCTCACCCACACGTGGTGCGCATCTGTCAGGGCACATGGAGGGCGCGCACGATCCGCAGGGTCAGGCGGCACACGCTGGTCCAAGCCTCGGCCGCGCCCGCCTGGCGGTGAGCGCCGTCGATTTCTTGGCTGCCCTACACCAATGGCGGATGCGCACGTGGGCGCAGATGCCTATGCTGGCGGTTTGATTCCACCAGGACCCACGATGCGTCAACGCCTGCTTGTCCTCGCCCTGCTCACCGGCCTCAGCGCCTGCCAGCAACAGCCCGAATCACCGCGCGCCGATGCAGCCGCGCCTGCCGCCAACCAGGCACAGACCCCGGATGCGCGCTTTGCCGCATTATCCAAACAGGCCCTGGACACCTGGATGCAGCTGTCGCCGGTGACCGCCACCCAGACCGGCGACCATCGCTTCGATGCGCAAATCGACGACCTGAGCGCCGGCGGCCGTCAGCGCAGCGTGGATGCGGGCAAGAAGCTGCTGGCCACCCTGGATGCAATCGAGGTGGCCAAGCTTTCGCGCGAGAACCAGGTGGATGCGGCCATCCTGCGCAATCAGCTGCAATCGGAGATCTGGAATACCGAGGTGCTGCAAAGCTGGGCCTGGGACCCGCAGGTCTACAACGGGCTGGCCGGCAGCGCGCTGTACAGCCTGATGGCGCGCGAATTCGCGCCGCTGCCCGAGCGCCTGACCGCGGCCACCCAGCGCATGGAAAAGATCCCGAGCATCTTTGCACAGGCACGCGAGAACCTGGACCCGGCGCGCGTGCCGAAGATCCATGCCGAAACGGTGGCCAAGCAGAACAAGGGCATCCTGAGCATCGTCGACAGCTTCATCGCGCCCAACATCAGCCAGCTTGGCCCGATCGAGGCGGCGCGTGCGCAGGCGGCCATCGACAACCTGCGCAAGGCAGTGGCCGAGCAGCAGACCTGGCTGGACACCGTGCTGGTCCCCAATGCCAAGGGCGACTTCCGCATCGGTGCGGAAAAATACGATCAGAAGCTGAAATTCGCGCTGCTGTCGTCGCTGTCGCGTGCCGACATCAAGCAGCGCGCCGAATCCGAGCTCAAGCGCGTGCGCAGCGACATGTACGGGATTGCGCGCACGGTACTCAAGAACAAGCCCGGCGCTCCCCAATTGCCCGAATCGCCCACCGAAGACCAGCAGCAGGCGGCGATCGAAGCGGCGCTGGAACTGGCGTATGCCGACAAGCCGGCGCGCGACAAGGTGGTGGACGCGGCCAAGGCAGCGCTGGCCCAATCCACCGAATTCGTGCGCCAGAAGGACTTGATGACGCTACCCGATTCGCCGGTGGACATCATCCTGATGCCGGAGTTCCAGCGTGGCGTGGCGGTCGCGTATTGCGATTCGCCCGGCCCGCTCGACAAGAATCTCAAGACGTTCTACGCGGTGTCGCCGATTCCCGACGACTGGAACGACAAGCAGGTCGATTCGTTCCTGCGCGAATACAACACCCGCATGATCCAGCTGCTCAGCATCCATGAGGGCACGCCGGGTCACTACCTGGAAGGCTGGCATTCGGCCAAGTTCCCCTCCACGCTACGCGCGGTGCTGCGCTCGGGCATGTTCGCCGAAGGCTGGGCGGTGTACACCGAGCGCATGATGCAGGAGCAGGGTTACCTGGATAACGACCCGCTGTTCCACCTGGTGCAGCTCAAGTTCTACCTGCGCACCATTGCCAATGCCATTCTCGACCAGGGTGTGCATGTGGACGGATGGGATCGCGACAAGGCGATGCACCTGATGACCCACGACACCTTCCAGCAGGAAAGCGAAGCCTCGGGCAAGTGGGTGCGTGCGCAGCTCTCCTCCGCACAGCTCCCGACCTACTTCGTCGGCGTGCAGGAACATCTGGACACCCGCAAGGCGGTACAGGACAAGCTCGGCGAGACCTTCAACCTGAAGGCCTATCACGACAAGATGCTGTCCTACGGTGCACCGCCGGTACGCTTCGCCCGCGAGCTGATGCTGGATCAACCGATCGAGTGAGCATTTCCCTTCTCCCCGCGGGAGAAGGTGCCCCGCAGGGGCGGATGAGGGTACGGGCGAAGCCTCGCGTGCCTCATAGAGGACGCATTTTCCTGGTGCGAATTCAATCGACCATGAAGCCTTGTGTCATCCAAAACTAGCAAGTGGCTTCGCCCCGGACCCTCACCCCAACCCCTCTCCCGCCGGGAGAGGGGCTTAGGTCGTTGCCAATGTCTATTGGCCAGTTTCCAACCCGCGTTACCCCAGTCCCGTGTCCTTACACGTAGCTTTCCGTCACGCATCCGCAGCAACAAACCCTCCGGTCTGCCGCGCCCAAAGCCGTGCATACAAGCCGCCATGCGCAATCAATTGCGCATGCGTGCCTGTCTCGACGATCTTGCCGGCATCCATCACCACCAGCCGGTCCATGCGCGCGATGGTCGAAAGGCGGTGCGCGATGGCAATCACGGTCTTGTTGCCCATCAGCGCGTCCAGGCTGTCCTGGATGGCGGCCTCCACTTCCGAATCCAGCGCCGAGGTCGCTTCGTCCAGGATCAGGATCGGCGCGTCCTTCAGCAGCACCCGCGCAATCGCGATGCGCTGGCGCTGACCGCCGGAGAGCTTGACCCCGCGCTCGCCCACATGCGCATCGAAACCGCGGCGGCCTTCGCCATCGATCAGCGTGTCGATGAAACTGTCGGCGCGTGCCTTGCGCACGGCATCGAGAATCTGCGCCTCGCTGGCCTGCGGCCGCCCATACAGCAGGTTATCGCGGATCGAGCGATGCAACAGCGAGGTGTCCTGGGTGACCAGGCCGATCTGCCCGCGCAGGCTTTCCTGCGTCACGGTTGCGATGTCCTGTCCGTCGATCAGGATGCGGCCCTGCTCCAGGTCGTACAGCCGCAGCAACACGTTGACCAGGGTGGATTTGCCGGCACCGGACGGCCCGACCAGGCCGATCTTCTCGCCGGCACGCACCTGCAGATCCAGCCCGGCGATCACCCCACCGCGCTTGCCGTAATGGAAATGGATGTGCTCGAACTGCACCTGCCCCTGCGTTACCTGCAGCGGCACCGCATCGGCTGCATCCTGCACCTGCACCGGTTGCGAGATGGTCTGCATGCCGTCCTGCACGGTGCCGATGTCCTCGAAGATGCCGTTGACCGTCCACATGATCCAGCCGGACATGTTGTGGATACGGATCACCAGACCGGTGGCCAGGGTGATCGCGCCCACGCTGATCTGGCCGCGGCTCCACAACCACAGCGCCAGCGCGCAGGTCCCCACGATCAAAAAGCCGTTGGCCACTGCGATGGCGGTGTCCATCGCGGTGGTCACCCGGGTCTGCCGGCGGTGTTTCACCGCCAGTTCGTCGATGGCATCGCGCACATACGCCTGTTCGCGGCCGGCATGGGCGAACAACTTGAGCGTGGAAATATTGGTATAGCCATCGACGATGCGGCCGGTCGCCTTGGAGCGCGCATCGGAGGCAACCCATGCGCGCGCCTTCATGCGCGGCACGAAAAACGCCATCAGCGCGACGTACACCACCAGCCAGAGCAGCAGCGGCGCCATCAGCCAGGGGTCTGCCTGCGCGAACAGCCACAGGGCACTGCCGGTGTAGACCACGATGTACCACAGCGCATCCACCATCTGCACGGCCGATTCGCGCAGCGAGGTGCCGGTCTGCATCACCCGATTGGCGATGCGCCCGGCAAAATCGTTGTTGAAGAAGCCCAGGCTCTGGCGCACCACGTAGTTGTGCATCAGCCAGCGCGAACGGTTGCTAAGACCCGGCACGATCGCCTGATTGACTAGCAGATTGTGCAGGCCGGTGAAGAACGGCCTTGCCACCAGCGTGATGACCGCCATCCAGATCAGTTCGCCCGCATGCTGCCGGAAGAAGTCCGGCACAGGTTTGCCGGCAAGCATGTCGACGATGCGGCCGAGGAAGTCGAACATCGCCACTTCCACCAGCGCCAGCAGCAGCCCGGCGATCAAGGTGGCCAGCAGGATCGGCCACAACGGCCGCAGATAATGCAGATAAAAGCGCCACACGCTGCGTGGCGGCATCTCCCGCTCGATGGGCGGGAAGATATCGATCAGGGACTCGAACCAGCGGAACATTGCGCAGACTTCGGAAACACCGGGATCTCAGGCTAGCCGATCGGGCGTCAAGCCGCAGTGGCGCTGGTCGGCACGCGGCTTGATCAGCCCATGCACTGCGTCAACGCCGTCGCCAGGAGAACAAGAGACGAGGTTTGCAGCGCCTTCGCCCATGAGGCGCCACCGCTGTCACTCGCGCACGCGCGCGAGCAGGCGATTGACCTCTGCCAGATCGAAATGCCCAGGTTCCAAGCGCCCACCCAAGCTCGCCAATTCCTGCACATGCTGCGGGTGGTCCGGGTCGGCGATGACGTGCAACAGCGCCTGGTAATCGGCAATGCCGCCACTGCTATTCGGCGGGCAGGCATTGGCACCGTCCACACAGCGCGCCACGCGCAGGCCGGCATCGGCCGGCAAGAGCGCTTCCACTTGCAGCCGATGCTGCCAGCCAGGGCCGGCACCGTAGAAATACTCGAAGCCTTCCAGTTCGCCCACCGCGCTTTCCAGCGTGACACGCCCGGCGTGCTTGAGCCGGGGACGCTCGGGCACATCCAGCCCGGATTCGCCGTAACGCCCGCCGCCGAGGTCGAATTCGTAGGGATGGGCGCCATTCCAGCCCATCACCGGCTGCAATACGCGATGCAAGGTGGCCAGGCGTACTGCGCCCGACACCAGCAGGCGCCGCCAGATCAGCGGCGCACTGCCGATCAATGCCACATGCAGTTGATACACCGGCGCAGGTGCCTGCAGCGCTTGCTGCGCGGATTTCTTTTTTGCCTTGGTCATCATGCGATGCGTGTGCCTGCCTGTTACCAGTATGGCGTGCCAGGCAGGCGAATGCAGACGCTGTCCAGATCGGCGATTGAATCACTGCGCAACCGCCAGGCGGGCGCGGCCGGTGCCCGGGTCGGGATGTAGCACTTGTCCATCCCGCCTCTGAGCGCCCCGTCCACACCCATCCGACCGCCACGCGTCACGGCTTGGCGGCCACGCTCAAGCACTGCGGCGCAGGCGCAAACCGAACAGCAGGTCATACAGGATCGGAATCAGGCCCAGCGTCACCAGCGTGCCCAACGCCAGCCCACCGATCATGGTGATCGCCATCCCCGTCCACAGCGGGCCTGCAAACAGCATCAGCGGCACCAGGCCGACGATGCAGGTGAGCTTGGTCATGACGATCGGGCGCAGCCGCTTGACCGCGGCCGCCACCACCGCTTCGCGGCGCGGCAGGCCATCGGCAAGTTCGGCTTCGATGCGCTCCAGCAGCAACACCGCGTTGTTGACGATGATGCCGGCCAGCGCCAGCAGGCCGAAGGTCGCCATGAAGCCGAACGGATAGCCGGTCATCACCAGCGCCAGTGCCGCACCGATCAGCACGAACGGCACCGCCGACAGCACGATGAACAACTTGCGGAACGAGTTGAACTGCCACACGAACAGCAGCAGGATCGCGCCCAAGGCATGCGGCATGTAGTGCAGCAGGGCCTGATTGGCTTCGGCCGAATCTTCCAGCTCGCCGCCAATCTCCACGCGGTAGCCGGGCGGCAGCTTGAGCGCGGCAATTGGCGCGGACAGCCGCTCGACGATCTCGGTCGCGGTCAGTTGCGGGTTGCGCGCGGTCACGGTGATCGCACGGCTGAGGTTGCGCCGCTGGATCGCCGACGGCTCGCTGTCGCGCAGCACCGTGGCGACCGCCGCCAACGGTACCGGTGCGCCGCCTGCCTGCGGGTACACCAACGTATCGGCCGGGTTGCCGTTGGCGGCACGCTCGTCGGTGCTGCCGCGCACGACAACCGGCACATCGGTGCCATCGTCGCGGATCAACGTGGCATCCACGCCGCTGTAGCGCCCCTGCAATGCCTGCGCAATGTCCTCGCTGCTGACACCGGCGCGGCGGGCCTTGAGCTGGTCCACCTGCACCACATAGCGCGGAATGCGCGCCTGCCAGTCGTCCTGCACGTCCACGGTGCCCGGCACCGCCCGCAAGGCCCTGGCAATCGCAGCAGCGCTGCTGCGCAGGATCGCCTCGTCCGGACCCACCACGCGATACACCGCCATCCCGGCTTCGGTGGCGCCCAGCGAAAAACGCTTGGGCTCGGCGCGCAGCGCGGGGAAGTGGCTGCGCACATGCGAGCGCACCCGTGCGATCACCGCATCGATGTCGGTCCCCGGCCGCACGCTGACCGTGAAGTAGGCCTGGTTGGCCGCCGGCAGCGGCGGGTTCAGGCCCAGCACGATGCGCGGCCCGCCATCGGCAACATACCCGATGCTGTCCACCACCTCGGGGTTGGCGCGGCGGTCGCCCAACCAGCGGCTGAGTTCACTCACCGTGCGCAGCGTTTGGCGTGCATCGCTGCCCGCCTGCAAGGTCACCGGCATCTGGAACTGCAGGCGGTCGGACTTGGGCAGGAAGTCGTATGGAATGGACACCAGCACGGTGACCGCCACTGCCAGCATCGCCGTCATCGCGCCGATGAACAGCACCTTGTGCTGCAGCAGGCGTTCGATCACACGGCGGTAGCCGCGATAGAACCGCGATTCGGCTGCATCGCTGGTCTTGGTGACATGCACCTTGGCGAAGTACATGCACAGCAGCGGCGTCACCGTGATGCTCAGCAACCACGAACCCAGCAGCGTCACGCCAAGCACGGTGGCCAGCGAGCGCAGATATTCATTGGTGCTGGTCTGGCCGAAGAAGAACGGCGAGAACGCCAGCACGATGACCAACGACGAGGTCAGCAAAGGTGTCGCCAACGTCCGGCCCGCATCGATGCAGGCCTGGCGGCGTTCCTCGCCGGCCACCAGGCGGCGCTCGATGTCTTCGGCAATCACGATGCCGTTGTCCACCAACAAGCCCAGCGCAAGAATGATGGCGGCAATGGAGACCGTCTGCAGCTCCACGTTCAGCACACGCATGACGATCAGCGAGGCGAAGATGGTCAACGGCACGATCGCGCCGACGATCAACCCGGTACGCCAGCCCAGAAACAGCATCACCACCGCCATGACGATGACAATGGTCTCGCCCATGACGTGATGCATCTTGCCCATCTCGCGCTCGACCACATCGGCCTGGAAGCTCACCACGTGCTGGGTGAAGCCGACAGGCAGCTCGTGCGCGGTGTCGTCGAGCTTGGCGCGCAGCGCCTTGCCGAAGTCGGCGATATTGGTGCCCGGCTGCATCGAGACCGAGACCACCACCGCCGGCTGGCCCTGGTAAACGGCCGCGCTTTGCGGCGGGTCGGCCGGCATCACCTGCACCTGCGCCAGCTCGCCCAGGGTCACCTCGCGGGCACCGCCCGCAGGTGCGCCGGGCACGCTCAGCAGAACAGCGCGCAACTGCTCGGGCGTGCGGATTTCGCCGGACGTGGCCACGGTCAGCGCCAGCCCCGACACCGCGACCTGCCCACCGGAACCCACCACATTCTGCGCGCGCAACTGCGCCATCACGCTGGACGGCGTCAAGCCGCTCGCCAGCAACCGTGCGCGATCAAACGACACATACACCGATTCGTCCTGCAGGCCATATAACTTCACCTGCTCCACGCCGGGCAAGGCGTACAGCTGCTCGCGCATGCGCCGCAACGGGCCGCGCATTTCGCTCATCGAAAAGCCCGGTGCGGTCACCGCGATCGACGCCACCGACACGCGCCCGAAGTCGTCGTCGACAAAGGGACCAAGCGTGCCCGCAGGCAATTGCGCGCCGGCCTCCGCGGCCTTGGCGCGCACCCGCTGCCACAGCGCCGGCAGATCCTGCACATCGTCATAGGCGGTCAGCTGCACGATCGCGCTGCCCGGATGCACCGTGGTGACGATGCGCTTGATGCCGGCCAGCTCGCGCAAGCGCTCCTCCACCGGACGCGCCAGCAGGTTTTCCACCTGCTCGCTGGGCATGCCGGGATAGGCCACCGACACCAGCGTGTCGCGTACGGTCACCGACGGTTCTTCCTGCGATGGGAAACCGAGAAACGCCACGATGCCGCCGATCAGGATCATCGCTGCGGCAAACAACGTCAGCCGGCTCGAGCGCATCGCCATCTGGGTCAGCTTCATGGCGTGCGACCTCCGCTCAGCTGCGTCTGCGCCTGCAGTGGCGTCACCGGCTGGCCGTTCACCAAGAAGCCCACACCGGCGCTCACCACCTGCTCGCCTGCCCGCAGCCCGCGCAGAATCTGGACGCGCTCGCCGACGATCGTTCCCAGGTCGACCGCGCGTTCGATCACGGCCCGCGTGGCCGGCTGGTAAACGAACACGCTGGCCTGTTGCCGGTTGAGTCGGGGCAATACCGCCGACAACGGCACGCTCGGCGTGGACGCGGCAGCAGGCGGCAGCGTCAGCATCACGCTGTCGCCGCTGCGCAGCGAAGGCGCGGCGGCGAGCGGTTCCAGTAACGCCTGCACCGTCGTGGCATTGTCCAGGCGGCTGGAAAGACTGCGCAGACGCAGTTCGATCGGCGCGCCGCCCGCATCCACCACGCGGGCATGCACGGTTTGCCCCGGCACCAGACCGGCACCGGCAGTTGCCGGCAGCGTGGCGACCAGTTGCACATGGCCCTGCCCCTCCACCTGCAGCACCGCCTGCCCCGCCGCCACATCGGCCTGCGGCTGTTGCAGGCGCGCCACCACGCTGCCATCGAAGGGCGCGCGGAGCTCGCCCAGACGCGCGCCGCGGCGCGCCATGGCCAGGTCGGCCCTGGCCACCTGCAGCTGCGCGGCGGCCGCATCTGCCGCCACCCGCGCGGCAGTCAAGGTGGCGCTGGAACTGGCACCGTCATCGAACATTGCCTGTTGCTGGCGCAATTGCAGTTGCCGTTCGCCCGATTGCGCCAGTGCCGCGCGCACGTTGGCATCGGCCTGCTGTTCGCGCAGGCGCAGCGGCTCATCGTCCAGCCGTGCCAGCAGTTGCCCGCGGGTCACCCGGTCGCCGACATCCACCAGCACCGCAGACAGACGGCCTGCTCCTTCGAACCCCAGCTCGGCGCGTTGTTCCTGGCGCACCAGCGCCGGCACCTGCAGTGGGTTATCGCTCCCGTTGCCGAAGCGCTCCAGCTTCACCGCGCGCGGCGTCTCGGTGGCCGGCGCCTCCGGCCCGCTGCATGCGGCCAGTCCCAGCAGCAACGCGCCGCACACCAGGCCGCGATAAAACATCGTCATCATTGGATCCCCCGGTGTATGCCGCTCAGCGGCTGTAGGTCAGTGCGAGGTTGCCGCTAACCACGCTGCGGCGTGCCACCAGCGGGCTGTCTTCGGCGTTGTCCAGGTAGCGCGTTCCGGTGACCCCCAACGTGGTGGCCCAGTGGTCGCCCAACGAGTGCGTCCAACTGCCACCTACCGCGGCGGCATACGCACCGGACCCGGCATTGAAGGCGGCAAAGCGGGTGCGCGCGGCTTGCGCATCGGTGACGCCGAAGTAAGCCTGATTGAAGCGGCGGTCGCCGCCATGCACGTCCAGGTCCAGGGTGACCGTGTCGTTGGCGCTATGCAGCAGGGTGAACTCCATCCCGGCGCGATAGCGGTTGCGGCGCGCAGCATCCTTGAGCGTGAATTCGGCCTCCGCATTGACGTTCATGTAGGGCGTCACTTGCTGCATCACCAGCGTGCGTGCGGTCACCGAGCCAGGCACATCGCCCATGCCGGCCAGCAGGCGCGAGCCCGGCCGCCAGTTGCTGTCGCTTTGCAGTCGGCCCAGGTCGTAATACAACGATTGCGATACGTAGAAGCCGGACTTGCTCTGGAATTGCAGGCCGCCGCCGCGGGAGGTGTCGAAGAACAGGACGCCGCGCTGCACCACCAGCACCGGGTTGAATTGCACGCGCGCGCGCTCGGCACCGGCATACTCCGGCGTAGCAACCGCTGCCGCGCCGGCCGTGATTTCAGTACGGTCTCCCAGCAGGCGCGAACTCCCGGTCAGATCGGTTTGTGCGTGCGCAATGCACGGAATGGCGCTCATGCAGGCAAGCACGCTGGCGCGAACGGCATGGTGGCCACGCAGGCGATTGAAGGACGATAGGTGCATCGAAAGTCTCCGTCGGAAGTCAGGAAGCGGTGGGCAGGCGCACGCCATAGAAGGCTTGAAACAGCGCAATACGGCTCAGCACGCGTTGGCGTGCGGTATCCAGGTAATCGAGTTCGGTCTGAGCGATGCGGGTCCGCTCGGCCAGCAGCGCGCTGCGGTCTTCCAGACCGGCATCCACGCGTTCATGCATTCGAGCAAGACGCAGTTGCTCGCGTTCGACCTGCTCGCGCGAGCGCGGCTCGGCCTGCGACAAGGTGGCGTGCGCGTCGAGCGCATTGGCGACCTCGCGGAATGCAGACTCGATCGCCTGCTCGTAGGCAATGACATCGGCACGTTTGCGTATTTGCGCCAGGTCCAGGTTGGCGCGATTGCGGCCGCCATCGAACAACGGCAGGTTCAGTTGCGGCATGAAGCTCCATACGCCGTGGCCTGCAGAAAACAGGCCGTTCAATCCGTCGCTGGCCGTGCCCACGCTGCTGCTCAAGGTGATGGATGGAAAAAACGCCGCGCGCGCCGCGCCGATGTCGGCATTGGCCGCGCGCAATTCCAGCTCGGCCTGCTGGATGTCCGGGCGTTGCAGCAACAGCGACGAATCCAGGGCGCGCCACGCACTGGCAGGCGTATCAGCGGCGATCAGACCCTGCAGGTCGCCGGGTACCGGAGTGCTGTCGTAGCCGGCCAGCAACTGCAGCGCACGCAGCGCCGCAGCGTGATTGTCGTTGCCCTGCAGGGCCGCCACATGGGCTTGGTCGGCCTGTCGCTGCTGCGCATCGCGCTCGTCGCGCGCAATCAGCCCTACCTGATATTGCCGCTCGGCGATGGCAAGCAGCGCAGCGCTGTCGGCATCCAGCGATTGCAGCTGCTGCAGCGCCTGCGCGGTGGTGCGCTCGGCGGTGTAGGCACGCAGCACCTCTGCAATCAGGGCGCCACGCGCCGCGTCGCGGCCATAGGCGCTGGCCAGGTAGCGCTGGCGTGCGGCCTCGGACATCGCCTGCAGCTTGCCGAAAAAGTCCACTTCGAAATTGCCGATTCCCGCATTGGCAATCACCAGATCCTGCTGGTACCGCGCATCCAGCGTCGGGTTGTCGAAATGTTGCCGCAGCTGCTGCGCGCCGACGGCGAGCGTCGGCAGGCGCGACGCCCGCGCAATGCCGTACTGTGCACGTGCCTGTTCTACCTGCAACGCCGCACGGCGGAAATCGCCGTTGTGCGCCAAGGCACGTTCGACCAGGGGCCGCAGGTCGCGGTCTGGCGCGAAGGCCTGCAGAAACGCGCGCTCTTGCTCGTTCAGAGTGACGGCGGCGGCCGCATCGGCGTCGGGCTGGCCGGATGCCGGCGCCGATGCCGCCTGCGGGCTGCCGAACGTGGCCGGCACGCCGACCACCGGGCGCTGGTAGGCCGGCGTCAGCGAGCAGCCAACCGACAGCACCGCACTGGCGGCAACCAGGCACACGCAGGACCAACGATGCGGAATAATTTGTGGAATCATGATGTCGGAGCACAGAGCCAATCTCGACCGACATCCTCGACCCGCAGCGTCCAGGTTGTTTTCGGGAATTATCCAGATTTGATCGAGACGACAGGGCAACACGTCATGACAGGCAAAAAGGTTCTGCTGGTGGAAGACGACAGCGATAGCGCCAGCATTCTGGAGGCCTATCTACGCCGCGACGGCTTCGATGTGGCGGTGGCCGGCGATGGCGAACGCGCCATCCAGCTCCACCGGCAATGGGCACCGGATCTGGTGCTGCTGGACGTGATGCTGCCCAAGCTCAGCGGCATCGAGGTGCTGTCGACGATCCGCCGCGCCGGCGACACGCCGGTGATCATGGTCACCGCCATTGGCGACGAGCCGGAAAAGCTCGGCGCCCTGCGCTACGGCGCCGACGATTACGTGGTCAAGCCATACAGCCCCAAGGAGGTGGTGGCGCGTGTGCATGCGGTGCTACGCCGGAGCGTGGCAGTGCGCGCGCCGGGCGAGCCATTGCAGCACGGTCGGCTGAGCGTGGATCCGGCCGCCGTGGTCGCCAGCGTGCAACACGAAAACGGCGACAGCGTGGCGCTGGATCTGACGCCGACCGAATTCAACCTGCTCGCGCTGCTGCTCAAGACCCCATTCAAGGCCTTTACGCGCAGCGAACTGCTCGACGCCTGCCTGCCCGACAGCGATGCATTGGAACGGGTGGTGGATTCGCACATCCACAACCTGCGCCGCAAACTCGAAGTGCATGGCATCACCGGTGTGCTGGTCACCGTGCGTGCAGTGGGGTATCGCTTTCAATGAAGGTGCTGCGGCGGTTTCATGCTTGGCGCAACCAGGCGCCCCTGTGGTGGTGGGTGGGACTGCGCATGAGCGCGCTGGCGGTGGTCACCATGATGGTCATCGCGTTCGGCATGTGGTGCTATTTCAACCTGCGCTACAGCCTGATCCTGAGCAACGTGCCGGCCGAGCCGCGTGCCGAGATCTCCCAGCTGATCGAGCAGCCCCGGGCCAACCAGGCGCGCCTGTGGGAGCTGTTCCAGCGCTATTACGACATCGAAAATTTCCTGCCCGGGCTGGCCAATCCGGACTGGTGGATGCTGGGCGCCATGATGACCATCTCGGTCCCGGTCATCCTGTTCTGCGGCCTGCTTGCGTCGCGGCCGCTGTCGCGGCAATTTTCGCAGGTGGCTTTCGCCGCGCACCGGGTCAGCGATGGCGATTTCGGCGCACGCGCGCAAGTGGTGCGCGGCGCGCCGGACGAGCTCACCGCCCTGGCCGACGACTTCAATACGATGAGCGGCAGGCTGCAGCAATACGAGCGCGAATTACGCGACTCCAGCGCGATGCTGGCGCATGAACTGCGCACCCCGCTCAATGCCGCGATGGGACGCGTGCAAGGCATGCTGGATGACGTCTTCCCGCGCGAACCGGAGCAACTGCGGCTGGTGCATCGCCAGCTGGAGCAGATCAATCGGCTGATCGGCGACCTGCACCTGGTGTCGCTGGCGCGTGCCGGCCAGCTGGTGCTGGAGCCGGAAAGCGTCGAGCTGCGGGAGCTCGTCGCCGAGCGCATCGAGTGGGCAGGCCCGGCGCTGCGCGAGGCGCACATGACCATTCACTACCCCACGGCTCCGGCGCTGCGCCTGCATGCCGACCGGCACCGGCTGGGCCAGGTGCTGTCGATCCTGATCGATAACGCGTTGCGCTACGCCGCAGCCGGCAAGTTGCTGGAAATCGAGGTGCGCCGCGACGGCAACAGCGTGCAGCTCACCGTCGGCGACCGCGGTCCCGGCGTGGCGCCTGCGCAACTGCCGCACTTGCTGGACCGCTTCTGGCGCGCCGACAGCTCGCGCGCGCGGCATTCCGGCGGCAGCGGCCTGGGCCTGGCGATCGCCTCGGCCATCTGCCAGGCGCACGATGGCCAACTGGTCGTCAGCAACCGCCCCGGCGGTGGCCTGCTGGCCAGCGTGCAGTTGCCGCTGGGGCGTTGACGCAACGCCCGGCCGCGCACGCCGCCAGTGCACTGCCCGCACCTGCGGGCAGTCGCGCGCCGATCACCGCGACTGCAGGCTCGGCACCGCGTCGCTCACATGGGCGTGGCGGCGCATGATCCAGTTGAACAACGGCGTGGCCATCAGCGTGGACAGGATCGCCATCAGCACCAGCACCGAGAACAGGCCCTGTTCGATCACACCCGCCTGCAAGCCGATATTGATGATGATCAGCTCCATCAGCCCGCGTGCATTCATCAGCGAACCGATCGCCATCGCGTCGCGGTTGTTCTCGCCGGTCGCACGCGCCGCGGCCCAGCAGGCCACGCCCTTGCCGATGAACGACGCGGCCAGGATCGCCACGCCCGCCAGCATGATCTGCGGCTGCAGCAATACGCTGAGCTGGGTTTTCAAGCCCGAATAAGTGAAGAACATCGGCAGCAGCAACACCACGACGAACGGCTGCATCATCTCGCGCAGCTTCTCGGTCAGTGCGCCCCTGGGCAGGCAGACACCGAGCAGGAAACCGCCGAACACCGCATGGATGCCGATCGCATCCATCGCCCAGGCGCTGATGCAGAACAGGATCAGCACCACCGCCAGGACACTGTTGCTCAGCGGCTGGCCGGGCACCACATGATCGGCCAGCCGCTTGAGCAGATGCCGGCCGACGAAAATCATGAAGACCGCATAGCCGATGCCGCCGCCGATGGCCAGGTAGGCACTGCCCCAACTGCCGCCGAAACTGGCCAGCACCACGGCCAAAATGCACCACGCTGCGGCATCGTCGAACGCGCCAGCGGTCAGCGCCAAGGTGCCTAAGGGGCTATTGGTCAGACCGCGTTCGTGGATGATGCGCGCCAGCATCGGGAAGGCGGTGATCGCAATGGCCGCGCCCAGGAACAGCGACGCTTCGGCCAGCTTGGCCTTTTCCGAAAACAGGCCCTGCACGTTGATCAACCATGGGCACATGGCAAATGCCAGCAGGAACGGCACCGCGATGCCCGCCATCGACACGCTCATGGCACTGCGATAGCGCGCGCGAAAGTGGTCGCCGCGGAAATCGGTTCCGACCAGGAACATGTACAGGCCCACGCCGAACTGCGCGAACACATACAGCACGTCCATGGTCTGCTTGGGGAACAGGGCCGCCTGCGCGCCCGGCGCCAGCAAGCCGAACAACGAGGGCCCCAGCATCACGCCGGCAATCATTTCGCCCACCACCTGCGGTTGCCCGAGGCGCTTGGCCAGCATGCCGACCAGCCGGCACACCAACAAAATCGCGGCAGCCTGCAAAAAGAAATACACCGACATCTGCGGAGTGGTCATGCGTGCGGCGACATCCCTGAAAAGTGCGCAGATCGTAACCGGACCTGCCGCACTTCGATAGCGTGCGGCGGCCGATGGCGATCTGAGCCACCTGCGCGCTTGGGCCCGCCAGGCGCAGCGCGCAGGTCATCCGCGCTTGCCTGCATCATTTGCCCGCAGCGGTCTGCGTCGGCACCGGGGTCAGCACCAGGTCCTGGAAATCGAAGCTGAAATCGGTCAGCGGCGAAATCGGCTCCATGCGCATCTCGTGCACCGCGCCGTCCGGGGTCAGCGCAAAATTGACGAAGGCATCGGCATTCAAGGAGCGGTCGTCCCAGCGCACGATGAAGCTGTCGTGCTGCCAATGCTCCAGCGTGCCCACCAACTGGGCAGTCCTGGCGAACTGCAGGCGCAGTCGCTTGCCGTCCTGGACGATCACCACATCGCCGTACCAGGGGTCGCGATAGGTGGCCGCGTAACTGCGCAGCGGCAACGACGGCGTGGACCGCGCCGCGCGCGCGTCCTGGTGCTTCTTCCAACTTGCGTCCGCCTCGCTGTCGGCCTTCTCCACCAGCTTGGCGTACGCGGCGGTCCAATCGGTGGGCGGCACCTGCAAGAAGGCATCCAGCACCTGGAAGGTCACGGCGTTGAACGCAGCGCCCACCTCCTGATTGGTCAACACCACCACGCCCAGCTTCTGATCCGGCAGCAGCGTCAGGCGCGACACCATGCCGGGCCAGCCGCCGGTGTGCCAGACCAGGCGATGGCCGCGGTAATCGCTCAGGCTCCAGCCCTCACCGTAGCCGGCGAAGTTCGGCCGCGCCGCGGCAAGCTCGGGCACCTGCACCTCGCCGATCGGGATCGGCGTGATCATCGACCACATTTCCTGCTGGCGCTTGGCGCTGAACAGGGGTTTGCCATCGGGCAGGATGCCGCCGGCCAGTTGCACGTTCATCCACAGCGCCATGTCGTGCACGCTGGAATAGATGCCGCCGGCACCGGAGTTGTTGGACCAGGTCAGCGGCGCCACCGTGCGCAGCTCGGTGAAGTCGTACTTGGCATGCCCGACTGCCGCGTGATCGCCGGGCTGCAGATGGTCGGCGTTGAAGCGCGTGCCGCGCATGCCCACCGGGTCGAAGATACGTTGCTGCAGAAATGCCGCGTAACTCTGCCCGGAGACCTGCTCGATCACCTTCTGAGCGACTGCGTACAGGATGTTGTCGTACGCATAGCGGTCGCGAAAACCGCCCTTCAGCGGCACCTTGGCCAGGCGCTGCACGACCTCTTCGGTGGTGTAGCTGGTGCTGGGCCAGAACAATAAATCGCCTGCACCCAGGCTCAGGCCGCTGCGGTGCGCCAGCAGATCGCGGATGCGCATTTGCCCGCTCACATACGGATCGGACATGCGGAACCACGGCAGATGGTCGATGACCTTGTCATCGAGCGAGAGCTTGCCTTCATCGGCCAGGATCGACAGTGATGCGGCAGTGAACGCCTTGGTATTGGAGGCAATCGCAAACAACGTGTCGGCCTGCACGGGCGCAGGCTTGCCGGTCTCGCGCACGCCGTAGCCGCGCTCCAGCACCACCTGGCCGTCCTTGACGATGGCCACCGCAATACCGGGCACGTCGAACTGTTTGCGCACGCGTTCCATCTGCGCATCGAACTGCTGCATGCCGGCGGGAAGTTCGGCCGCGTGCGTTGTCGTCACCAAGCTTGCCACCATCAGCACGCCCCCACTCAGCCATCGGTTCAAGGTCACTGCATCACCTTCAGGTTGTCGGTCAGATCGATCCGCCGGCGCCATCCAGCGCCAACGGTTGCGGCGCCACCAGCACGCCATTGGCATCGGCGTACAGCCAGTGGCCCGGAACGAAGGGCACGCCGGCAAAATTCACCGGCACATCCACATCGCCCAGATCGCGTTGCTCGGTGCGGCGCGGGCAAGCCGCCAGCGCCAGCACCCCCAGCGGCAACGTGGCAAGAATCTCGACATCGCGCACGCAGCCGTGGATCAGCACGCCGGCCCAGCCGTTCGCCACCGCATTGGCCGCGATCTGGTCGCCCAGCAGCGCATGCTTGAGCGAGCCCTGCCCGTCCACCACCAGCACGCGGCCGTCGCCCGGCATGGCGGCCAGCTCGCGCACCCGCGAGTTGTCTTCGAAACAGCGCACCGTGACCATGGGCCCGGCGAATGCCGTGCGCCCGCCGAAGTGGCGGAACAGCGGTTCGGCGATCGTCACGTCGGGGTAGCGGTCACACAGATCAGGCGTGGTCCAGGTCATCGGGGCGATCTCGCGCGGCAGAGTTGGCATGGTAGCCGCCTGTGGCCGCGCGCGGGCGATGGGTGACGGATGACCGATACCCGATGACCGACACCCGATTACGCGCCATGCAGGCACGCACGCGCAGCGAAGGTGCGCGCACGCGGACAACGCTGCGTTCGCCGCGTCGTGATGGTCGCTGCAAGGCAGTCGCCATGCGGCGGTTGCCGCGTATGGTCTCCGCCGAGGCGCGCAGCGCAGAAGGCGTGGGTTTCCGCCAGCTACGCCGTCTGCGGCTTGCGCAGCCCATCTCCAGCAGCGTGCAACGCCAGCGCGGCAGGCCAGTGCAGGCACAACCCACCTTCGGCACGACCGCCAGCCTGCCATGCAACGTTGCGTCGTACGGGCTCAACCATTGCACTGCCCCGCGGCGCCCATTGGCAACGCATTTTCTCATCGCGCCACCTGCGCCACGGCTATGATCGGCCGGCACGCGTCGCACCCATCGACGCATCCGCAATGACGCACGACCTCGCCAGCGAGTCTCCATGCAATGACCGATCTGTTCGCTTCCGCCCCGCCCGCCCTCGAAGGTATCCACATCGGCATTGGTGGCTGGGTGTATGCGCCGTGGCGCGCAGGCATGTTCTACCCGGAAGGCCTGGTGCAGCGCCGCGAGCTGGAATACGCAAGCCGCCACGTCACCGCCATCGAAATCAACGGAACCTATTACGGCACGCAGAAGCCGGCCACTTACGCGAAGTGGCGCGATGAAGTGCCGCCCGGCTTCGTGTTCTCGGCTAAGGCGCCGCGCCGCATTACCCAGTCGCGCAAGCTGGCTGGCACCAGGGCGCAGGTGGAAGATTTCATCGGCGGCATTGTCGAGCTAGGCGATACGCTTGGGCCGCTGGTGTGGCAATTCGAACAAGGGCACCGGTTGCAGGCCGACGATCTGGACGCGTTTTTGTCGTTGCTGCCCAAGCGTGCAGGTCCGCGTGCGCTGCGCCATGTGCTGGAGATCCGCGACCACGATGCGGTAGATGCCTCGCTGCTCGCATTGGTGCGCAGCCATGGCGTGGCCACGGTGTTCACCGATTCGGATGAGCACCCCTCGTTCGCCGATCTCTCCACGGATTTCGTCTATGCGCGTCTGATGCGCAGCCAGGCGCGCCTGCATGCAGGGTATCCGGCGCCGGCACTGGCGCGTTGGGCAGAGCGCATCCAGGCCTGGCGCCGCGGCGAAGACCCGGCCGATCTGCCGCACGTGGACGCTTCGGCAGCGCCGGCACGGCAGCCGCGCGAGGTCTTCGTGTTTTTCATCAGTGCGGCGAAGGAACGCAACCCGGCAGCGGCGATGGCGTTGTTGAAAGAAGTGTCGGCGCGTCAGGGCAGCTAGCAACACGACAGCGCCGCCGCTTCGGATCGGCAGGTTCCATGCGTACGTTCGATTCTGCGTGCGGCGTCGGCAGCCCATCTGACGACGGCTTGCCGTTTTATCAGCCGCCCTTGGTCCGCACATGAGGGCAATCCGCGATGGTTGACGCGGCCGTCTCTTGCGCACAGCGCTGAGCGCTGAGGTGCCACGATCGATCGCGGCGTGGGCTGGTGCATCGCTCCTCGGCCATCCTGCCGTGATCCAGGTCGGCCGATGGCTGGCGGGTCGCACGATTGCTGCGCGACAGCCTGGCCAGCCATCCCTCCACCCCGCCGCTGCACGCCGGCGCCGCGTCCCTTGCAGCGCAACATCACGCAGTTTTCGGCGACAATGGCGCATGCCCACGACCGACCTGCGCAAGGCGCAACTGCAAATCCACTTCTGCGTCCTGCTTTGGGGCATCACCGCGATCCTGGGCAAGCTGATCACGCTGCAGGCACTGCCGCTGGTGTGGTGGCGCATGTTGATCGTGGTGGTGGCACTGGCCTTGTGGCCACGCGTGTGGCGTGGGTTGCGTGGCTTGTCCGGGCGTGTGGTGCTGGGCTATTGCGGCATCGGCGCGCTGGTTGCCTTGCACTGGCTTACCTTCTACGGCGCGATCAAGCTGGCCAATGCATCGGTGGCGGCGACCTGTATCGCACTGGCGCCGGTTTTCACGGCGGTCATCGAGCCATTGGTCACGCATCGCCCGTTCCGTCCGCGCGAGCTGCTGTTCGGGCTGGCCGTGTTGCCCGGCGTGGCGCTGGTCGTCGGCGGGGTGCCGGACGGCATGCGGGCCGGCGTGGTGGTGGGCGCGATTTCGGCGGTGTTCGTCGGGCTATTCGGCTCGCTCAACAAGCGCATGGTGGCGCATGCCGACCCGCTCACCGTCACCGCGCTGGAACTGGGCGCCGGCACGCTGACCCTGACCCTGCTTGCACCGGCGATGCCGCTGCTGCTGCCGGCCTTGCATGGCGATCTGCTGGTGGTGCCCAGCCTGCACGATGGCGTGTTGCTGCTGGCGTTATCGCTGGCCTGCACCTTGCTGCCATTTGCGCTGGCGCTGGTCGCCTTGCGGCATCTGAGCGCCTATTCGGTGCAATTGGTGACCAATCTCGAACCGGTGTACGCCATCGTGCTGGCGATCGCGCTGCTGGGCGAACAACGCGAACTGACCCTGCAGTTCTATCTCGGCGTGGCGATCATTCTCGGCGCGGTGTTCCTGCATCCGGTCCTGGAGCGTCGGCGCACGGTGGCGCACCCGGAATTGCTCGGCACTGCCGAAGCGAAAAATATCGTCGACTGATTGCACAGCGCTGCAAGATCGCGCTTGTCCACAGCGACCGCCGCGTTGAAGCACACCGGCGTTCACGCTGCATCGCGCGGCGTCCGCGCCGCCCGGCATACGGCAATCGACGTCCCATGCGCTGGCCAGGCGATCTGCATCGGCAGGCGCGCAACCACGCGCCCCTACTCCAGTGCGACCACCTGATCGCGCCCACCGCGCTTGGCCGCATACAGGGCCTGGTCGGCGCGCTTGATCACTGCCTCCACGCTTTCCTGCGGGTACAAGGTCGCCACACCGATACTCACCGTCACCGGCAGCGCGATCGTCATCGCCGCCACGCTCTGGCGCAGGTATTCGCATTGCACGCGTGCCTGCAGCAGATCCGTATTGGGGAGCAGCAATACGAATTCCTCGCCGCCATACCGGGCGATGGTGCCGGCACCGGCCATATGCGCACGCAACAATGCGGACAATTCGCGCAGCACTGCATCGCCCTGATCGTGCCCATGCACGTCGTTGACGGTCTTGAAGTGGTCCACGTCCAGCAGCGCGACCGACAGCGGCTGGCCCACCGCACGCGTCTGTTCGGTGGCCGCCGCCAACGCCACCGCGAACGCGCGCCGGTTGGGCAGGCCGGTCAACGGATCGGTGCGGGTCTGTTCGACCAGGTCAGCGTTCAACGCATCCATCTGCGCGTAATAGCCAGCCATCTGCTGTTCGTACCACTCGCGCTCGTGCAACTGCTGGCGCAACTGCCTGCCGGCCAGCCGCAACTCAAGCAGCTGCGAGGCCTGCCGCGACAATGCCTGCAAGGCCTCGCGCTGGTCTTCGCGCAGATGCGCCGGGGTCTGGTCGAACACGCACAGCGAGCCCAGCGCCAGGCCCTGGCTGGTCACCATCGGCGCGCCGGCATAGAAGCGCACCCCGCCGCTACCGACCACCATCGGGTTATCGTGGAAGCGTGGGTCCAGCAAGGTGTCGTCCACCATCAGCACTTCGTCCGGGCGCAGGATCGCGTGCGCGCAGAACGAGATATCGCGTGGTGCTTCGCTGCGTGGCGCACCGTGCGCAGACTTGAACCACTGCCGGTCTTCGTCCACCAGCACCACCGCCGCCATCTGCGTCTCGCACAGCGTGGAGGCAATCATGGTCAGGTCGTCGAATGCACGTTCGGCTGGCGTATCCAGCACGTCGTACTGGCGCAGCGCGGCCAGCCGCTCGGCCTCGTTGCTCGGCAATTCCGGTTTGATCACTGCCGCCCCCTGGCTGTTATCTGTGAAAGTATGCCGGAGCCCAGCAAGTGCCACCATCGGGCGCACCCTACGCTGCAGCGCCGTAAGCGCCGCCCCGGCCGGCATCGGATATTTCGAAGCGCGATCCATACAGCGGGCGCAAGCACCCGGCACGACTTTGCACATTTGGTGCGGCAGCACGGCACTACAGCGCGGGCATGTGCCGTGTCCGAAACGCCGGCTGCGCTGACCTGACTGCGATGCAGCCGGCCCGGCACAGGCGCTTACCAGTCGGTGCGTTGCGGCAGCAGGCCGCGCAATTCCGCGTCGCTGAGGTTGCGCCACTGCCCCGGCTTGAGCGCAGCCAGCTTGATGTTGTCGATGCGCACCCGGCGCAGTTGCGTCACCCGGTAGCCGAACTCGGCAGCCATCAGGCGAATCTGCCGATTCAGGCCCTGCTCCAGCACGATGCGGAAGCCGAATTTGGCAATGCGTGCGGTGCGGCACGGCAATGTGGTTTCGTTGTGGATGCGCACCCCGCGTGCCATGCCGCGCAGGAATTCATCGGTGACCGGTTTGTTGACCGCGACCAGATATTCCTTCTGGTGGCGATTTTCCGCGCGCAGGATCTCGTTGACGATGTTGCCGTTGCTGGTCATCAGGATCAGCCCTTCGGAGTCCTTGTCGAGCCGGCCGATCGGGAAGATGCGCTGCTCGTGACCGACGAATTCGACGATATTGCCCTTGACCGAACTCTCGGTGGTGCAGGTGATGCCCACCGGTTTGTTGAGCGCGATGTAGACGTGCTTGCGACCACCGAGCTTCTTGGCCTCGCGTATGCGTAGCGGCTGGCCATCCACCAGCACGGTATCTTCCGCGCCGACCACCGCGCCGGTGCCGGCGGGTACGCCATTGACGGTGACCCTTCGTTCGCCGATCAGGCGATCGGCCTCGCGGCGTGAGCAGAAGCCGGTTTCGGCGATGTATTTGTTGAGTCGGATCGTCATCTGCCAATTATCGGCGATTTGGAGCAGGCCGTGCGCCATGCCGGCTGACCGGGCCAGCAATCGGCAGCAGGCAGTCGCCAGCCGCGTTGTACACGCAGCACCGGCCTGACGCTGCCCGACATCGCCCGGGTCAAGCGCGCTACCCGGAGACGGCCACCAGCTGCGGTGTGTGCAACAGTTCTTCCAGCGGGCATGGACGATGCAGGCTGAAACCCTGCACCTGGCCCACGCCGGCCTCACGCAGCCCGGGGATGTCGGCCTCCGATTCCACGCCTTCGGCGACCACCTCGATGCCCAGCGCCAGCCCGACCTGGGCGATCGAATGCACCGCCGCGCGATCCACTGCATCGTGCGCATAGTTGCGGACGAAGCCGCAATCGATCTTCAACACGTCCACGGTGAATTGCTTGAGATAGCCGAACGAGGCCAGGCCGCTGCCGAAATCGTCCAGCGCCACGTGGCACCCGCGTGCGCGCACGCTCTGCACAAAACGCTGCGCGTGTTCCAGATCGCCGATGACCGCGGTCTCGGTGATCTCCATGCACAGCTTCGGCACCAGTGCCGGGTAGCGCTCGAACAGGGCGCAGACGACGTCGAGAAAATCCGGCTGCGCGATCGATTGCGCAGACAGATTGACGTGACACAGGTCCAGCATCGCCACATGCATCGGATTGGCCGCCAACTGCGCGCACAGCGCTTCCAGCACATAGGTATCGACCATGCGCCCCAGGCCGTAACGCTCCACTGCCGGCAAGAATTCACCCGGGCTCAGCACCCGTCCGTCGCTGGCGCGCATGCGCACCAGCACCTCGTACTGCAGGCGCCCCGGGTCGTTCAGCACCTGGATTTTCTGCGCGTACAACAGCAAACGCTCTTCGGCGATCGCCTGTTGCACCGCACTGATCCAGCCACCATCGTGGCGGCGCTGCGCCAGTGCCAGATCGTTCTCGTTGAAGCAGCGAATGCGGTTGCGCCCTTCTTCCTTGGCCGCATGACAAGCCAGATCGGCGGCGGTCATCAAGGTAGTGAGGTCGCTGACGCCGTGGCGAATCTCCACCACGCCAAAACTGCAACTGGGCGTCAGCGGTCGCCCGCCTTGATGGCTCCACGGTTGACCGAGCACGCCGTGCATGCGTTCCAGCACGGCCTGCGCCTGCGCCAGGTCGGTATTGGCCAGCAGGATGGCGAACTCATCGCCGCCCAGACGCCCCAACCAATCGCCAGAACGCAGCTGCATGGTGATCACGTCGGCGAAGTGGCACAGGAACTTGTCGCCGACCGCATGCCCGAAGGTGTCGTTGACCAGCTTGAAATGATCCAGGTCGACAAAGCACAGCGCGTGGCACATCTGCGGCGATTGCGGCAGCTCGATCAGGCGCAGCAGCCGGCGTTCGATTTCATGCCGGTTGATCAGCCCGGTCATCGCGTCGTGGCGCGCATGGAAGGCCACTTCGTCGGCCAGCTCGTGCGCGTGCGAGACATCTTCGATCACCGCCAGCACCAGGGTCGGCTCTTCCGGCCCCGGCTCGACCAACGACGCGCTCCAGCGGCCCCACATCACCCCGCCGTCGGCACGCACGAAGCGCAATTCGCCGGACTGCAGCAGCTTGGGCCAATCGAGCATGCCGCGGCTGTCCAGCTTGATGTCTTCCGGATGCATCACCTCGGCCAGGGTGCAGGCCTGCAACTCTTCGGGCCGGTAGAGCAGCACGTTGGCCATCGACGCGTTGGCATCCAGCACGTTGCCGCGCAGATCGAACTTGACCATGCCCAGCGCCGCCTGCTGAAACGCAGTACGGAAGCGGCCTTCATGCGACAGCAGATAATCGCGAATGCGCCGCATCGCCAGTACGCAGGTGATCAACACCAGCAGCAAGGTGGCCAGGCTGCAGACCACCATCACATCGTGCAGCAGCCGCGCGCAGCGGGTCAGGTAGGCCAGAAATTCGGACGCGTCGTGACGCATGCGGCCGTCCAGCAGATGCAGTTCATCGCGCAGTGCCTGCAGCGCACGCGGGTCGGGCCGGTTGGCGGCCTGCACCGAAGCGGCGCGGTCGGCCAGATCGCTCAGTTGCAGGATGCCGGCGTCGGTGCGCTTCCACAGTGCGATGGCGTCGCCGAGATACGGAAATTGGTGCCCGTAGCGATACAGCCGCACCATTTGCGGCATGTCTTCATGGGCATTACGCCCAGCGGTCAGACCGGCGTAGACCGCGTCCCAATCGATCACCGGCTGTTCGATCGCCACGCGTGCGGCGCGGTCGCCCAGCGGCACTTCCAGCGCGCGGCAGGCGGCCTGCAGATCGGCCGTATCCCCGCTGCCCAGGTAGCGCTCCATCCAGTACACCGATTCCTGCTGGGCGTTGGACCAATGGCTTTGGCCAACGATCCAGGCGGTCGCGCCGGACTGCACTTCGATCACCAGCGCCGACACCACCGTCATGCAGACGGCGATGCCGATCAACAGCGCAAGAGGAAGCGTCAGCCAGCCACGCACCAGGTGCATGGTCTGCCCACCGCCCTTGCCGCGTACTGCTTGCGCCATCGCCGTCCGTCCTTCGCCGCCCCAATGCGATTCAGGCGCCCACTGGGCGCCTGAAGGCAGTAACGGCCGCAACGGCCGAGTCTGTATGGCTATGCCCGCTTGGCGTGATGCGACCGGGGTTAGCGACGCTGACGAGATCAGCCTGATCGCCGCCGCCTCGAGGCGCCGTAACGCCTTACCCGCTCGCTATGCTCTTGGATGCATAGCAATACTGGGCAACCCGACCGTCTGCAGGATCCCTGCAAGCAGGGCCGGGCAGCCTTACTCGCCGCGCGGCTTCGGCGGACCCTTGCGGTGCGGCGCGCCGGCGCGGTCCATCGGACGGCCCGGGCCGTTCGGGCGACCGGACGGCTTGCCGCCACGCGGGAAGCGCGGCTTGGACGCCGCTGCGGCCGCTTCGCCGTCTTCCAGCTTGCGCATGTTGAGCTGCTGGCCGGACACCCAGACCTTCTTGAGGTGCTGCAGCAGTTCGCGCGGCATGTCGGCCGGCAGATCCAGAATCGAGTAATCGTCCTGGATGTCGATACGACCGATATAGCGGCTTTCCAGCCCGGCTTCGTTGGCGATCGCGCCGACGATGTTGGCCGGCTTCACGCCGTGGCTGTGGCCCACTTCGATGCGGTAGCTCTCCATGCCGAACTCCGGCTCGCCACGTGGGGCCGGCTCGCGGCGTGGACGCTCGCCGGCATCGTCACCGCGCGGCGGGCGTGCAGTGCGCTCGCCGTCGGCACGCGGGCCACGTTCGAACTTCGGCTCGAAGCGGGGGCGATCGCCGCGGTCGGCACGCTCATGACGTTCGCGCGGCGCAGTGTCCTCGCGCGCACCGCGCACCGGCGGGGTCAGCAGGAACGGGGCATCGCCCTGCAGCAGCTTGGCCAGCGCGGCGGCGATATCGATCGCCGGCACGTTGTTTTCGGCCTCGTAGCGCTGCAGCAGGTCGCGGTACATGTCGATCTGGCCACCGGCCAGGGTCTCGGTGATGCGGCTCATGAAACGCGCGACGCGGGTGTCGTTGACCGCGTCCACGCTCGGCAGCTGCATCTCTTCGATCGGCTGACGGGTGGCGCGTTCGATGGAGCGCAGCATGCCCTTCTCGCGCGGCGTCACGAACAGGATCGCGTCGCCGTTACGCCCGGCACGGCCGGTACGACCGATGCGGTGCACGTAGCTTTCGGTGTCGTAGGGAATGTCGTAGTTCAGCACGTGGCTGATGCGCTCCACGTCCAGACCGCGAGCGGCCACGTCGGTGGCCACCAGGATGTCCAGCTTGCCGTCCTTGAGCTGGGCGATGGTCTTCTCGCGTGCGGCCTGCTGCATGTCGCCGTTGATGGCCGCTGCCGCCATGCCGCGCGCCTGCAGCTTCTGCGCCAGCTCTTCGGTGGCCGCCTTGGTGCGCGCGAAGATGATCATGCCGTCGAACGGCTCGACCTCTAGAATGCGGGTCAACGCGTCCAGCTTGTGCAGCCCGCTCACCCACCAGTAGCGCTGGCGGATGTTGGCCGAGGTGGTGGTCTTGGCCGCGATGGTGACTTCGGCCGGGTCCTTCAGATAGGTCTGCGCGATACGGCGGATGGCCGGCGGCATGGTGGCCGAGAACAAGGCCACCTGGCGCTGCTCCGGCAACTTCTTCAGCACCGCTTCGACGTCGTCGATGAAGCCCATGCGCAGCATTTCGTCGGCTTCGTCCAGCACCAGCGTCTTGAGCTGCGACAGATCCAGGGTGCCGCGGTCCAGGTGATCGATCACCCGGCCCGGGGTACCGACCACCACATGCACGCCGCGCTTGAGCGCGCTCAGCTGCTGGGCATACGGCTGGCCGCCGTAGACCGGCAGCACGCGGAAGCCGGGAATGGCTTCGGCATATTTCTGGAACGCCTCGGCGACCTGGATGGCCAGTTCGCGGGTCGGGGCCAGCACCAATGCCTGCGGCTTGACCTGGTGGAGATCGGCGTTGGACAGCACCGGCAGCGCGAACGCGGCGGTCTTGCCGGTACCGGTCTGGGCCTGGCCGAGCACATCGCGACCGGCCAGCAACGCGGGGATGGTGGCAGCCTGGATCGGCGACGGCGACTCGTAGCCGACATTGGCAACGGCCTTCATCACAGCGTCCGAGAGGCCGAGATCTGCAAACAGCAGCGGCGCGGAAGATTCTTGGGTCATGGGTAACTCCGGAGGCGCCGCACGGAGCCGGCAGGCGCAAAGCAGCATAGTGTGCCTCTTCAGCCCCCTTGCTGTCGAAATTTTCGTGACAGTCCATTCAGGTTGTGAGGAATTGCGCTGCTGCGCGAATCATCCCCCGTGTCGTCCCTTGACCTGCCCGACCGGAGCCACGCCCCTGGACACAGACCTGCACACCCGCTTCAGCGCCCTGCTGCAGCAGCATCGCGGCATCGTGCTGAAGGTGGCGGCCAGCTATTGCCGCGGACGCGACGACCGCGACGAACTGGCGCAGGAAATCGCCACGCAACTGTGGCGGGCATTTCCCGGCTACGACCCGGGTCGGCGCTTTTCCACCTGGATGTACCGCATCGCCCTGAACGTGGCGATCAGCGATCTGCGCGGCCGCCGCGCGGCCGGCGAGCCGATCGCGCTGGATGCGGTGATGGAGCGCATCGCCGATCCACAGGCGCACGACCCTGTACGCGCGCAACAGGTGGCCGCGCTGTATGCCTTCATCGCACAGCAACCGCCGCTGGAACGCGCGCTGCTGTTGCTCTATCTGGACGAGCACAGCTATCGCGAAATCGGCGAAGTGCTCGGCATCAGCGAAACCAATGTCGCCACCAAACTCAGCCGACTGAAAACGCGCATTCGCGCCGAGCTGTGAACCCCACCGATCCGCAACCGGAGCAAGACATGGAACTGGACGACATCGCCCTGGCCTGGCGTTCCCTGGAACAACGGCTGGACCAACACGCTGCACTCACCGACCAGGTGCTCGGCGACCTGCGCAGCCACGCAGCGCGCGCGCATCTGCGCCCGTTGTGGCTGAGCCAGTCGGCGCAACTGCTGTGCGCCATCGCAGTGAGTGGCATCGTTGCCCACAGTTGGCTCAGTTTCGCCGAACAGGCCGCTGCCGTCGTCGGCGGCGTGTTGCTGCAGGCGTGGTGCGTTGCGCTGTCAGCGTCTGCGGCCCGTCAACTGTGGCTGTTGTCGCAGTTGGATTTCGCCAGGCCACTGCTGCAGACACAGCGCGCGCTTGCACAGCTGCGGCGCTGGCGCACGCGCGTGGCGCCGTGGCTGGGCGTGGCGTTCTGGGTGCTGTGGGTGGCAGTGGCAGACGCTGCGTGGCGGACCTTCACGGGCGTTTCGTTGCCGTACGCCTGGCTGTTATGCAACCTGCTGGTGGGCGTCCTCGGCGGCATCGGCACCTGGCTGGGCTATCGACGGCTGCAGCGCAGCGGTCACCCCTGGCTGGAACGCCTGGACGCCGCGCATGCCGGCCGCAGCGTCGCCCGCACCGAAACCCTGCTGGAACAGATCGCGCGCTTCCAGCGCGAGTAGGCGGATAATCGCGGCCTCCCTGCCACCGAGCACACCATGCAATACCTGGAATTCGACCTGGACGGCGACTACATCGAACTCAACCAGTTGCTCAAGCTGGCCGGCATTGCCGACAGCGGCGGCCAGGGCAAGGCGATCGTCGCCAGCGGCGCGGTCAGCGTCGACGGCGTGCAGGAGCTGCGCAAGACCGCCAAGATCCGTCCCGGTCAGCTGGTGCAGCTGGACGATGTGGAAATTCGCGTATTGGCATGGAACCCGGACGCCGAGCCTGACGCATGAAGGTGGTGGAGATCGGCCGGCGCAACAACGCACCTTCGGCCGACGATCCAACCCACGACGTCTGTGTTTTTTCGATCGCCATCGACTCGGACCAGCCGTTCTGGCTGGAGCAGTCCATCCGCGGCGGCCATGCCGAGCGAGGCGGCTGCAGCATGCTGGCCTTGCACGAACTGGATGCCTGCGCGGCGACTGGCGTGCAGAGGTGACCAGGGCCGGTTGCGCCTGGGTGATTCCACTGCTGGAGCAAGCCCTGCATACCGGCGATACGCAGGCGGCCATCGATGCAATCCTGGCGCGGGTGCAAGCGACTGATTGAAGCTCACACCCGCCGGCGACGCTGCATCAAATGCCCAGCAGCGCGCGCACCAGTTTGATGATGCCCCAGAACGACACCACCCAGATGGCGCTGCGCAGGTACGGAATACCCGCGGCATACACCGGCACATACGCCACGCGCGCCCACAGGTAGAGCTGCACGGCGAGTGCTGTTTCTGCGCTGGTGCGCCCGGCCACGCTCACCGCCAGCACGGCGGCCGCGAAGATCGGAAAGGTCTCGAGATAATTGCGAAACGCACGGTCCAGCCGCGCCGCCACGCCGGTGAGCGGCTTGGCCTCGCCATCGCGTGCGCTGGCATTCCACTTGGTGCCGCGCTGGGCGGTCATGCTGGCCGAGGCGGCCAGTAATTGCACCAGCCCGAGCACCATCGCCCAGCCCAGCATCTGCAGCTCGATCGTCAGTTGCATACGTTTCTCCCGGCCGATGGAAACATCACTTCACCGCCGTGCGCAGGCTGTAACCGGCCAACCGCCAGGTCTTGTCTTCGTCCAGACGGAACGACACCAGCTCGCGGACCGGTTGCTGCGCCTTGGCGAAACGGGTCGGGAAGCTGACGTTGACATACAGGCCTTCGGGCACCTGCGCGCCGGGACCGTACTTGACCCGCGTGACCGAGCCCTGCCCGCGCCCCACCACCGCACCCAGCCGCGCGCGTTCGGTGCCGATCTGGCTAACGAAGACGTCGCGCTTGACTGCGGTCTTGGCCACCTTGGACGCGCCATCCCACAAGGACGCGACTTGGTTGCCGTCCACCATCTGCGCCACGCGCAAGGCGGCCTGAGTCATCTCGGTGTTCTGCTTGGTCAGCTGCGCCTGCTGCGCCGGGCTGAGCGCCGGCTGCCCTGCGGGCGCTGCAGCGGCCGGTTGCGCTGCCGCCGGGCTGGCAGGGCGACCGGCCGCCTGCGGTTGTTGAGCGAACGCCAGCGCTGGAGCCAGTGCCAACACGATAACCAGACGAGAACGAAGCATTGGATGGGGACCTTGTACGGATCGGGTGGAAAGGGAGAGGCGCCACCCACCTTTTAGTGGGTAGCGCAGTCTAGAGCGCGTCATGCGCAACACAAGTCTGCGGCTGCAGGTCCGGGGACGGCGCTGAGGGCGACAAAGCAAGCGCTGACGCGGGCCTTTTGGAAAACACACTTCTCGAGCGCGCAAGCGGCGAGCAGAGACCTCCGGCCACGGATGCGCGCATTGGAAGTCATCAGGTCTGGCAGCGGCGTTTCATCCTTCTGTCTGGAGTGGCAGGCATGCTGCAGATGTCGGGCTCGGCTGGGTGCGCGGACGCGTGCCGCAATCACGTGAAGTGACCAGGCGCGCATTCCGCACAGGCACGCACCAACCTTGAATTCCCATTGCCGTTGTCAACGCGATCTAGACCTCGCTCCCGGGAGCCGGCGGTACGGCCGCCACGCCACGCGGCCGCCACAGACGCCAACTGACCCAGAAGGCACGCGCGATTGCGGCAATCAGCGCCGCCAGACTCAGCCAGGTGGCCAGCGTCGCCGGCCATTGTTCGTGCATGGCCGCAGCGGCCAGACGCAGCAGCTCGGCCACACCGAAGCCAACCAGCACCAACAGGGCTGAAGGTAGGTAGGCCAGTAACACACCCTTGGTCTTGCCTCGCATACGCCCCCCGGCTCGGTTGTGATGCAGCGACGATAGGCAGCGCGCAGTGCGATACGCGTGAAGCCCATCACTGCGCTCAACCGTCGGGGTGCGTCGCGGGCGACGGGCCGGCCTGGGCCGCGTCCTGCGCTGGCGCGGAGTCTGGCTCGGCTGCAGGTGTCGCCGCACCTGCGGCATCGCGCTGGGCTTGGTCGTTTTGCGTCTGGCCGGCCTGCGCCTCACCGGTCTGCGTCTCGGACGTCGGGGTGGCCGGCAGCGCCGCGGCATCGGTTTCGGCCAGCGGGCTTTCTTCCGGGCAGGCCGCATCCGGAAAGCCGAAGCGCTGCTTCAAGGCCAGGCCGCAGGCATTGACCGCGTCCAGGTCTGCACCCTCGCCCTTGCACTTCTGGTCGAAGGCGACCAGAAACGCGTCCTTGCGGCGTACGAAGGCATCGCCGCACTTGCGCATCTGGCGGATGCGTTCCAGATCGTCCTGCACGGCGTTGGTGCCGTCCAGCCCGTATTCGCGCAACTCTTCCACGCTGAGCAGGCGCAGGCTGCGGTTGGGCACGGTCATCATCAAGTCGGCCACCGCCACCGCCACTCCGTTGCGCTCCAGGTAATCCTTGACGTTGCCGTAGACCTCGCGCAGTTCGCGATTGAGCTCGGCGCGCGAAGTGGCCTTGGAGCTGATCCGCATCATGCGGTGAATGCCGACCTTGCCGGCGACCAGGCGGTTGTCGCCGGCCGCCAGCACGAACACGCAGGCGCTGTGGCAGATCGAGCCTTCGCGCACCCAGATGGTCCAGTTGGACTCGCCGATGGTATTGCCGGCGCGGATCGCCGCCTCCACCTGCCCGCCACTGGAATCCAGGTCCAGGATGCGATGCGGCAACTTCCACTGCTCCGCGACCGAGGCCAGCCGCCACACCAGCGCCGCAAAACCCGCATTGATCTTGCCGGCGTAGCGCACCCGCACCAGCCCGGTCTCGCGGCACGGCGCCAGCGCCGCTTCCACGCTGGCCCGGTCCAGTGCCGGCAACAGGGTGCCGTCGCCGGCCTCGCGGCTGTAATCGGTCGCGCAGCTGATCCAGGCCTGGCCCGATTCCAGTTCTGCCTGCGGCCAGCCGGCCTCGCCCGCCTGCGTGCGCGGGCGCGGTGGCGGGACCGGGTCGGGCGTATCCACCGACACCATGTGATCGCCATCGCTTGCCTGCCCTGCACCACTCTGCTGCGCAACCGCAGCATCGGCGGAGGTCGCCGACCGATCGCAGGCGGCCAGCAAGAGCAAACAGGCAAATGACAGACAAACCGATTTCAGCATGATGTGGGGCACGGAGCGCGACGGAGATCACCCGCAGTCTATGGCTGAATGGGTCGATGGGTTGACCCGGCCATGAACACGCCGGCTCGCTGCAACCCTGTCCGAAAACGGCCAGCCGGCGCTGGGGCGAGCGCATAGACTGGCGCCATGCAGACCGCAACGCCCGACCGAACCCAATGCGACCGCGCCCGCCTGGCACGCGATGCACGCTTCGACGGGCTGTTTTTCACCGCCGTGCGCAGCACCGGCATCTATTGCCGCCCGGTGTGTCCGGCGCCGCCGCCGAAGCCAGCCAATGTCAGTTACTACCCCACTGCCGCGGCAGCCAGCGCCGCCGGCTACCGGCCGTGCCTGCGCTGCAGGCCGGAGCTGTCGCCGCAGGCGCAGCAGCATCTGGGCGAAGAAAGCGTGCAGCGTGCGCTGGCGATGATTGCCGACGGCGCGCTGCAGGAGCAGCCGGTGCAGACGCTGGCCGATGCGGTGGGCTTGAGCGCGCGCCAACTGCAGCGGCAATTCGTGCAGCAGTTGGGCGCCACGCCGATCCAGGTGCACGGCACGCATCGGCTACTGCTGGCCAAGCAATTGCTGACCGAAACCGCCCTGCCGGTCACCGAGGTCGCACTCGCGGCCGGCTTCAACAGCCTGCGCCGCTTCAATGCGGCCTTCCTGCACGGCTGCGGCATGCCGCCCTCTGCATTGCGCAAGCAGCGTACCGAGGTCCCCGGCGGCGAACTGACATTGCGCCTGGGCTATCGCCCGCCACTGGATCTGCCGGCGATGCTGGCCTTCTTGCAGCGCCGCGCGATCCCGGGCATCGAGCAGGTCGATGCCAACGGCTACCGGCGCGTCATCGGCCCGCCGGGCAAGGCCAGCGTGATCGAGGTCAGCGCAGCACCGCAGCGCGCGGAACTGCTGCTGCGCATCGGCGCCACCGACCCGCGCCAGATTCCGCAGATCGTGCGGCGCGTGCGCCGGCTATTCGATCTGGATGCAGACCTGCAGGCCGTGCACGCCACGCTCGCGCCGGAACCACTGCTGGCCGAGGCGCTCGCGCGCCGCCCCGGTCTGCGCGTGCCCGGCGGCTGGGACGGCTTCGAAGTGGCGGTGCGTGCGGTGCTGGGCCAGCAGATCAGCGTGGCCGGCGCAGCAACGCTGGCAGCGCGGCTGGTGAACCGTCATGGCGGTCATCATGCCGACATGCCACCCGGACTGGATCGCAGTTTCCCCACGCCCGAACAGCTGGCCGACGCGCCGCTGGAACAACTCGGGCTGCCGCGTGCGCGCGCCGCCACGCTGCGTGCGCTGGCATCGGCCTGCGCGCAAGGCCAGCTGCACTTCGGTGCCGGGCAGCGCCTGCCTGATTTCATCGCCGCCTGCACCGCGCTGCCCGGAATCGGGCCGTGGACCGCGCATTACGTGGCCATGCGTGCGTTGTCGCATCCGGACGCGTTTCCGGCCGGCGACCTGATCCTGCAGCAGGTGCTCGGCGCTCCCGGGCGCCTGAGCGAACGCGCCACCGAGGCCCGTTCGCAGGCGTGGCGACCGTGGCGCGCCTACGCCGTGCTGCACCTGTGGCATCTGGCCAACGACCGCAAGGACACCCGCGCATGAGCACACTGCACTACGACACCTTTCCCTCGCCGATCGGCGCACTGAGCGTGGCCGCCGACGACAGCGGCGTGCACCACATCCTGTTCGCGCAGAACCGCTACGACGCCATCGGCCGTGCGCGCTGGTTGCACGACCCCGATGCGCCGCTGGTGCGCGAAGCACGCGAACAGTTGCTCGATTACCTGCATGGCGGGCGACGCAGTTTCGATCTGCCGCTGGCGCCGGTCGGCACACCGTTTCAGCTGACGGTCTGGCGCACGCTGGCGCAGATTCCGTTCGGGCAGACCTGGAGCTACGCGCAACTTGCGCAGGCGGTCGGCAAGCCGGCCGCGAGCCGCGCGGTGGGCGCTGCCAACGGACGCAATCCGCTGCCGATCGTGCTGCCCTGCCATCGCGTGATCGGCGCCAATGGCACGTTGACCGGCTTCGGCGGCGGCCTGCCGACCAAGCAGGCCCTGTTGCAGTTGGAAGGCTGGTCCCCGCGTGGCGCCGCGCGCGCCGACGATCTGTTTGCACCTGCCTCGGCAGTGCGCACTGGCTGACTTCGCGGCGTCATCGCTGCGCCGTAAACTGACGCCATGATCGACCGACGTTTTGGAGTTGCCGCAGCGGCGCTTGCCTTGCTTGCGGCCTGTAGCAGCCAGCCATCTGCGCGCAGCGCGCCCACGCAGGTGCCGACTGCAGCGCCCAAGACCGCATCGGCCAGCACCCCGCACACACTGCTGCTCATCTCCATCGACGGCCTGCGCGCGGACATGCTCGATCGCGGCATCACGCCGAACCTGTCGCAACTGGCACGCGAAGGCGTACGTGCGCGCTGGATGACGCCCTCGTATCCGTCGCTGACGTTTCCCAATCACTACACCCTGGTCACCGGGCTGCGCCCGGACCACCACGGCATCGTGCACAACAGCATGCGCGACCCGACGCTTGGGGGTTTCTGGTTGAGCAAGTCCGAGGCGGTGGGCGATGCGCGCTGGTGGGGCGGCGAACCGGTGTGGGTGGGCGTGGAAAACAGCGGCCCGCATGCGGCCACCTGGTCGTGGCCAGGCAGCGAGGCGGCAATCAAGGGCGTACGCCCGTCGCAGTGGCGCCATTATCAAAAAGGCGTGCGCCTGGACACGCGCGTGGACGCAGTGCGGGGCTGGCTGAAAACCGACGGCGCCCGGCACAATCGCCTCGTCACGCTCTACTTCGAACATGTGGACGAAGCCGGCCACGACCACGGCCCGGAATCGCGCGAATACGCCGACGCCGTGCGCGCGGTGGATGCGGCCATCGGCCGGCTGCTGACAGACATGCAACGCGATGGCACGCGTGCGCGCACCAACATCATCGTGGTCTCCGACCATGGCATGGCCGAGGTTGCGCCGGGGCATGCGATCAGCGTGGAAGACATCGCGCCGCCGCGGATCGCCACCGCAATCACCGATGGCCAGGTGATCGGCTTGCAGCCATTGCCTGGGCAACAGGACGCTGCCGAGGCCAGCGTGCTCGGTGCGCACGACCACTACGACTGCTGGCGCAAGGCGGAGCTGCCGGCACGCTGGCAGTACGGCAGCCACCCGCGCATTCCGTCGATCGTGTGCCAGATGCACGAAGGTTGGGATGCACTCTTCCCGGACAAGCTTGCCAAACGCGCGCAGCGGGGCACACGTGGCTCGCATGGCTTCGATCCGGCATTGCCATCGATGCGGGCGGTGTTCCTGGCGCAAGGCCCGGACCTGGCGCAAGGCAAGACACTGCCAGGCTTCGACAACGTGGATGTCTATGCGCTGATGACCCGGCTGCTGGGTATTCCGGCCGCACCCAACGATGGCAACCCGGCAACCTTGCTGCCGGCCTTGCGCGTGCCGCCGGCAGCCGACGCCAAATAGACGCGACCGGCACCCGCAGCAACGCCGCCATGCGCGCGCGCAGCATCCACGCCGAAAACGCGCACGCAGGCAAGACGCCGCGCTACGTCGTGGCCGCGCGGCTCAGGTCGGCGACAGCGCAGGAATGTGGCTCGCTGTAGACACCGCTGCGGCCCAGCAGTGCGACAATGACGCAATGTCTGGTTCCAATCCCCCGTCGCGTCGCTTGCGGCCGTTGTTGTCCAGCGAAGGCTGGCGTCGTCGCGCTGCACTGTGGGGCGGCGCCATTGCGGTGGCGCTGGTGGCGATCGTATTCGCCAAGGCCAGCGACGCGGCCTTTCATCTATTTCAACGCATCACCGCACACTCGATCTGGTGGGCACTGCTGCTGACGCCGGGCATCCTCGCGCTGCTCGCCTGGCTCACCTCCGGTGCGCTGCGGCCCACGCGCGGCAGCGGCATCCCGCAGGTGATAGCCGCGCTGGAGCACCCGGAGCCGGCGTTTCGCGACAGCAACCTCTCGTTGCGCGTGTCGGTTGGCAAGCTCGCGTTGACCACCTTGTCGCTGCTCGGCGGCGCATCGGTGGGACGCGAAGGACCCACCGTGCATGTCGGCGCCAGCCTGATGCATGTGTTCGGGCGCTGGTTCGGTTTTCGCGACCCACGCGAGCTCTCGCATTTCCTGCTCGCCGGCGGCGCCGCCGGTATCGCGGCCGCATTCAATACCCCGCTTGCGGGCGTGGTCTTTGCGATTGAAGAGCTGAGCGGGCGTTTCGAGCACCGCTTTTCCGGCACCCTGCTCACCGCGGTGATCGTCGGTGGGGTGGTGTCGCTGGGCCTGCTGGGCAACTACACCTATTTCGGCAAGGTGGCCGTGGCCTTGCCCTTGGGCCAGGCCTGGCTGGCGATCGCCTTGTGCGGCAGCGTGGCCGGGTTACTCGGCGGCATCTTCGCGCGGATGGTGCTGGCCAGCGTCAGCGGCAAACCGCGCTGGTTGGGCGCGCTGCGCCAACGGCATCCGGTGCTGCTGGCCGCATTGTGCGGCGTTGCACTGGTCGGGCTGGCGCTGGTGTTCGGACAAGGCGCCTTCGGCACCGGCTACGAACAGGCGCGCAGCCTGGTGCAGGGGCATGCGGTGGTCGGCCACGAGTTCGGCATGATGAAACTCATCGCCAACCTGGTCTCGTATCTGGCCGGCATTCCAGGTGGCCTGTTTTCGCCGGCGCTGGCAGTGGGTGCCGGCATCGGCCACAACCTCTCGGTGCTGATGCCCAGCGTGGATCCGCGCACCTTCGTGCTGTTGGGCATGTGCGCCTATCTCACCGGCGTGACCCAGGCGCCGCTGACCTCGGCGGTGATTTCGCTGGAACTCACCGACACCAGCCAGATGCTGCTGCCGATCCTGGCCACCGTGCTGATCGCGCGCGCAGTCTCCGGGCTGGTCTGCAAGACGCCGATCTATCGTGGCCTGGCCGAGCAGTTGCTGGCACCGGGTGGCGCTACCGTGGCACCGACGACTTCCGCGCCTGGTCACTGACGCTGGATGCGGCCGGCCAGCAGTGCGCAGCGCGGCCGGCTGCGACAGCAACGATTCAGTGCCGGGTCGCCTGGTGATCGACCACATGTCCCGGCGTTGATCGGGTGGCGCCAGGCGTAAGCCAGCGCGCACACGTACGCCAGGTCCATGAACGTGCCGGGGAAAAGACGTTGCCGCGACCTGATCGGGCATCGCCTGGCCAGCCGGCGCCTTCACGATGCCGGCCGGGCAATGCCGGACAGCGGACATAAAAAACGCGGCGCAAGCGCCGCGTTCTGGTGTCGCGAAGCTGGCCGGGATCAGCCGGCCTTGGCGACGGTCTTCTTGGCGACGGCCTTCTTGGCCGGGGCCTTGACCACGCCCTTCTTGGCAACCGGGGCAGCTGCACCCACGACAACCTTGCTCACCGCGTGCGAACGCGAATTGCCGTAGCTGGCGTTGTAGCGCTTGCCCTTGGCGGTCTTACGGTCACCCTTACCCATTTCGTCGACTCCTGAATGTGAATACAAATTCCCGTGCTGGCACAGGTCTGGCGAGGTTTCACCGGCGGCGCCCTCGCGCAAGGCCGACAAGCCTACCACGGCGGCCCCGGCGCGCGTAGCTGGGCAGCGCCCGGCCGCCTTGCGGCACTGATCAATCCAAGAACGATGCATGCAGTCGAGGACTGTGCGCGGCCGCGGTTGGAGCAGCAGAGCAGCCAGAAAATGCGGGGGGGCAGACGTGGAGGAACTCCGCTGTCCACACCGGCCTGGCGGCGGCGCAACCGCACGACGACAAAGGCTTAGTGCGGCTGACAAAACGTAGCGAGCAGCTATCAGGTGGGCACGGACGGCGCGCTCAGAACCTTAGCGTACGCGTGGTACATGCCGATTCCGAGCACTGGCCGCGACCGCCTGGCGGCTGCGCAGTCGTTTTGTTAGCCGCCCTTAGTGCGCGCAGCTGGCGTCGTGCACATGCCCATGCCCGTGATTCAGGCGCAGATTGACCAGGTGGGCGATACCGACCAGGGCGCCGCCCAGCGTCATCACCACCGCGTGCGGCACCACCGAATGATGGAGCGGGTCGTACAGCAGGCCCAGCCACAGCAGCCCCAGGCCGGGCAGCAGCAACGCCAGTGCATGCAGCGCTTTGTGCCGGCGATACCCGAGTACTAGGCTGAAAAGGCCCAGCAGCGTCACGAACACCACGATGGCCCGTTCCACCCCGTCGCCCAGCCAGAACGACAGGCCCAGCGAAGGCGCCAGCGCCAGCACCAGCGGCAATACCGCACAGTGCACCGCGCACAGCAGCGAGCCGGTTGCGCCGAAGCGGTCAAGAAGATGGCGAAGGGTTGGTAGAGGCATGACGTCCAGCAGGGTACTCGCGGCGACGTGGAATAATATAACATCTTACTGTTCCAGCCCCGCATCAGTGCATCGCGCAGTCATGCGGGCTCGCCGCCGGCGCAGCAGGAAAGCTGCGCCTTACCACTGATACACAGTAACAATTACAGAGTCCGGTCCACCATGCCCTCTTTTGCTCCCTCTTTCCGCCGTTCTGCGCTCTCGCTGGCCCTGACCAGCCTGCTGACCCCTGCCCTGGCCATGGCCGAGGACGCTCCGGTCGCTGCCGATGGGCAGACCCCGCCCAGTTCGGACACGCGCCACGATGCCAGCCCCTCCAGTGGGCGTCATATCAAGGATCTGGACAAGGTGGTGGTCACCGCCAGCCCGCTGCGCGATGCGGCCGGTGAGTTGAGCCGCCCGGTGGAAGTGCTGGCCGGCGAGCGTCTGGACGAGGTGCGCAGTTCCAGCCTGGGCGAAACCGTGGCCAGCCTGCCCGGCGTGCAGAGTTCCAACTTCGGACCCGGCGTGGGCCGGCCGATCATCCGCGGCCTGGACGGCCCGCGCGTGGCAGTGCTGCGCGACGGCCTGTCCACCCAGGACGTATCCACCGTCAGCCAGGACCATTCCCCGGCGATCGAGCCGTTCCTGGCCAACCAGATCGAAGTGCTGAAGGGTCCTTCGACCTTGCTGTACGGCTCCGGCGCCATCGGCGGCGTGGTCAACGTGGTCGACGGGCGCATCGCCGAGACCCCGGTGGACGGCTTCAGCGGGCGCGCCGAAGTGCGCTTGGACGGCGGCGACAAGGACGGCAACACCGACATGTTCCGCGTCGATGCCGGTAATGGCAGCGGGCTGTCGATCCACGCCGATGGCGTGTATCGCAACCAGAACGACTACGACACGCCGAAAGGTCGCCAGCTCAACAGCTGGATCGATTCCAAGGTGGGCTCGATCGGTGCATCGCTGTCCGGCGACTGGGGGTTTGTCGGCCTGTCGGCATCGCGTTTCCGCGACAACTACGGCAACCCGGGCGAGCCGGGCGACCCGTCCATCGGCGAGCGCGGCGTGTCGCTGAAACTGCAGCAGGACCGCTACGACCTCAAGGGCGGGCTGACCGATCCGTGGGGCGAAGGCAGCGCGTTGCGTTACAGCTTCGGCCATACCGATTACGCACATACCGAATTCGAAGGCGCCGAAGTCGGCACCGTGTTCACCAAGCGGGCCAACGAAGGCCGCGTGGAAGCCTCGTTCACGTTTGGCGGCGGCTGGCAGACTGCATTCGGTCTGCAAGGCAGCGACAGCACCTTCCAGGCGATCGGCGAAGAATCCTTCGTGCCCAAGACCGATACACGCTCGCTCGGCGCATTTGCCGTTGCGCGCAACAGTTGGGAGCGGGTCACCGCCGAAGTCGGCGCGCGCGTGGACAAGGTCAAGTACCAGACCGATGTCGGCGTGGATCGAGATTTCACGCCGACCAGCTTCTCGGCCAGCGGCGGGTTCCGCTTCAACGAACAATGGCGTCTGACCGCCAACCTGGACCACGCCGAGCGCGCGCCGGCCGAAGAAGAACTGTTCGCCAACGGCCCGCACATCGCCACCCTCGCCTTCGAAATCGGCGACGCCAACCTGAAGACCGAGAAGGCCAACCAGGCCGAGCTGGGATTGAATTTCCAGAACGAATGGGTGGATGCCAAGGTGGCGGCTTACTACAACCGCTACAACGACTTCGTCTACATCGTCGACACCGGCGGCCAGTGGTTCAACGAAGAAGACAACGACTTCCTGCCGATTCGCCAGTGGACGCAGGCCGATGCGATCTTCCACGGTTTCGAAGGCGAGGCCACCGTCCACCTGGCCAACAACGAGAACGGTGCGTGGGACCTGCGCGTGTTCGGGGATACCGTGCGGGCGCGCCTGAACGATGGCGGCAACCTGCCGCGGATCGCACCGGGCCGCTTCGGTGCGCAGCTGCGCTGGGATGCGCAGCAGTGGCGCGCATCGCTCGGTGCCACCCGCACCATGAAGCAGGACAAGGTGGCAGTGAACGAAACGCCGACCGACGGCTACACCTTCGTCGATGCACATCTGGCGTATCACGTGGACCACGGCAGCACGGCGTGGGAAGTGTTCCTGGACGGCAACAACCTGACCAACCAGGACGCACGCGTGCACACCTCCTTCCTCAAGGACGATGTGATGCTTCCTGGCCGCAGCGCCTCGTTCGGCGTGCGCCTGTTCTTCTGACGGCAGACTCTCTCCCCTGCTGACTGGAAGGAAGGCCGCCTTCGGGCGGCCTTTTTTATGTGCATTGCCGAGCTATCGGCGCCGGCTTGCGCGCACTGCACTGCGCCTGCAGTCGCGTTCGCCAGCGCGTGGATTTGCACGGCACTCAGGACGGGAGCACCGACGCGCGACACGCCAGCACGACCTTCTTCCCAACGTGGAAGCGCAGCCCACGGCTGCTGCGTCGCACAACACGCTGCGGCGCATCTAGGGTTAAAACTTCATTAGCACTGCGCTGACAGGGGGCGCAAGCGACGCGATAGCGCGGGCGCGCGCGTGCACTGGCTGCCGATGCCTGCACACGCGGCGTGGCTCGGCAGCGTTCTTGCACTTTAAGACAAGGAGCCTTGCGCATGCGTTTTTCATCGCCCCGCTACACCCTTTCGCTTGCCGTCGCTGCCGCGCTGCTGGCACCGGATGGCCGCACGCAGACCGCCACGCCTGCATCAGGCAATCAGGAGGCCACGACGCTGGATGCGGTCATCGTCAGCGGCACCGCGCGCTTCAAGGGCCTGGCCAAGCGCGACGCCAGTTTTTCGATCACCACGGCCAGCCCGGAGCAGATCCAGCAGGCGGTGCCGCAAAGCACCGCCGACCTGCTCAAGATCGTGCCCGGCGTGTGGGCCGAGCCCAGCGGCGGCGGCACCGGCGCCAACATCTTCGTGCGCGGCATGCCATCGGAAGGCGATGCGCCGTTCGTGACCATGCAACTGGATGGTTCGCCGCTGTTTCCGCCGCCGACCTTGTCGTTCCTGGAGAATTCCACGCTGTTCCGTGTCGATGACACCGTCGAACGCATGGAAGTGCTGCGCGGCGGCTCCAGCCCGATCTTCTCCAACGGCCAGCCCGGATTGACCGTCAATTTCATCCAGAAAAAAGGCCAGGACGAACCCGAAGGCAGCGTGCGCCTGACCGGCGGCAACAACGCCTTGCGCCGCATCGATGTGTTCAACAGCGGACCGATGGGTAATGGCTGGTACTACAGCGTAGGCGGTTTTTTTCGCGAAACCGACGGCGTGCGCGACCCGCAGTTCTCCGCCGACAAGGGCGGCCAGTTCAGCGCCACCTTGAGCAAGCGCTGGGACAACGGCGAGCTGTCGTTCTACGCGCGCCACACCGACGATAACAACGCGTTCTACACCGCGATCCCGTTGCTCTCGCGCAACAACGGCAACGATCTTTCCAGTTTCCCCGGCTTGAACGCGCAGACCGGCACCCTGCTCGGCCGCGATTTCCGCAATGTGGATCTGTTGGTCGGACCCGATGGCCAGACGCTGCGGCGCGACCTGGCCGACGGGCGCGGCGTCAACATCGACGTGTTCGGCGGCGAATGGAACTGGGAGAGCGGCGGCTGGACCGTTGCAGACCGCTTCAATGTGATCAGCGGCAGCGCACCGACCTACGCGCTGTTTACCGGCGATGCGCCACAACGCCTGGGCGATTTCATCGCCAGCTACGGCAGCAGTGGTAGCGCCAGCTACACCAATGGGGGCAGCGTGGTGGATGCGAATCAGCAGGTGCTCGAAGCCGGATGGTGGTCGGTGGACAAACGCCTGAATTCCTTTACCAACGACCTGCGTCTGAGCCGCGAGCTGTTTGCCGGCAACACGCTGACGGTGGGCGCGTATTACGCCAAGTATTCCTCTGCCGACACCTGGTACCTGGGCAATACCATGTTGCTCACCGCGCAAAACAACGCGCGCCGCATCGATGTGGCGTTGGACGATGGCCGCCAGGCCACGCGCCAGGGGTTCACCAGTACCGCGTTCTTGAACCTGCGCGCCAAGTACGACGGCGAAAACATCGCCGCATTCGTTGCCGACGAGTGGGAGCTGAGCGAACGCCTGCGCCTGGACCTGGGCGCACGCTACGAGCGCCAGAGCGTCACCGGCGATGTGCACGACACTACGACCGTGGATCTGGATGGCAACCCGGCCACGTTGTACGACAACGCCACCTCGCTGGCGCTGGCGACCACCCGGCGCATCGATCAGAACGATGAAGCGTTGTCGTGGACAGCCGGTCTGAACTTCACGCTGGACCAGCACAACAGCCTGTTTGCGCGGGTCAACTCCGGGGTGAAGTTTCCCGGCTTCGACAACCTGCGCGATGGACAGACCCGCGTGCAGGACGTGGATCAATACGAGCTGGGTTTGAAGTCCGGCACAAGCGTCTACGACCTGTATCTCACCGCGTTCTACAACACCTTCAAGAACTCGCCGTTCCAGGCATTTTTGGCCAATGGCGAGAACTTCACCGCCGTGGGCGATTCGCGCGCACGTGGCCTGGAGGTGGAGGGTGCGATCCGGCCGTTCGGCGGGTTCGAGCTGGCTGGCACCGGGGTGTGGCTGGACGCCAAGTACCGCAATTATCGCGAGTTCACCGGCAACCAGGTGATGCGCCAACCCAAGCGCCAGTTCCGCATCACGCCCAGCTATTACTGGATGCTGCCGTTCGGCGACCTCAAGGTGTTTGCTACCTATTCGTACATCGGCGAGCGCTTTGCGGACCTGGCCAACAGCCAGCGCCTGCCTTCGTACGACATGCTGGATATCGGCGCCAACCTGCATGTGGGCGAACATTGGGAAGTGACGGCCAGCGGCAGCAACGTCACCGACACGCTGGGCCTGACCGAAGGCAACGTGCGCGTGCCTGGCGCAGCCACCGGTGGTGTCTTCATGGGCCGCCCCATCGCCGGGCGGCAGTACCAGATGTCGGTGGCGTACCGCTGGTAGTTCGCCGCCACACGCTGAGCCGCGCAGCAGCGCAGACTGCTGCGCGGCACCTCGCTACCGCATGTCTCGATGCGCAGCCTGGTGGCACTGGCATGCCCGGGCCATGGCCGACGTAGCCAGACGCTGCGGGCCCCATGCGTTTTCCGATGCGCGGCAGACGGTGTAACACGGTGATGACAGGGCGGAGCCGAACAGCGCCGCATGCGAAGCACGACGACGCATCGTGATCGCTTATTTCGATCGAAGTGACTGCCACTGCCAAATTTTTCTGCAATTTTCGTCGGCAGAACTTCGCATGCAACGCATCACCCGACACGCCAGCCGTAAATTGCGCGATGTGTCACGAAGATGTCGTCGCTGGCATGCCTTGCAGACAATGCTGCCCCCATTTGTAATCCAGGCGTTCTTGATGCACACGCATCGACAACATCGGCTGCGTCGACACGCACAGGGGAGCCGACGCCGGACCTGACCGCAGCGTCCATCGGCAGACATGCGCTTGGTAACTCAACTGGGATAAACGCACATGGCTCTTGTTGCAGCCTCCTTTGCATCGATGTCGCACACCCCGGGCATCGACACGCGGCATCTGACTGCCTGCGGTGCAGCTCGGCTTTCGGATCGCACTGCCTGACGGGCTTTCCGGACCCGGCTGGCACCTGTTGGGTCCTTCACTCGCATTCCTCTTTCCGGCTCCACCAACACCGGCTTCACAGGCGCGAGCTTCGTGGAGTGGAGCAGTTGCAAAGGCCGATCGCGCGGTTGGCCTGACGGAGGAGTGTGTCACTCGACGGCGCCCCCCATTTGACTGGAATCAAACGGAATGAACTCTCTTCGCAGGCGACCTCTCGCGCTGTTGATCGTTGTCCTCCTGAGCGGCAGTACGCCGCCGTCGGTACTTGCTGCCACCCAGGCAACGGCTGCCGCCACCCCGGCCACTGCCAGCGCCAGCGCCAGCGCCAGCAATAGCGCCACAGCGAAAGCCACTGGCAACGACCCATTGCTGCGGTACCAGTGGCATATCTCCAATCAGGGGCAGGCCGTGATCGGCGACAGCCGTCCGGTCGCCGGCGTGGACATGGATGTCGACATCCTGCATGCCCTGGGCATTCGCGGCCGCGGCGTGCGGGTCGGCGTAGTGGACGATGGGCTGGAATTGGGCCATGAAGATCTGGCAGACAACATCCTGCCAAACGGGTCGCACAATTTCGGCGACGGGTCACACGACACCACGCCGATCGACCCGAACAATGGTCACGGCACGTCCGTCGCCGGCATCATCGGTGCGGTGGGCTGGAATGGCCGCGGCGGACGCGGCGTGGCGCCAGAAGTGCAACTGGCAGGATTCGACATGTTTGCGCGCGATTCTTCGATCACCGATGCCAGCGTCCGTTATGCATGGGGCGATGGGCCGGAGGCGCGCAACATCGATGTCTTCAACAACAGCTGGGGTTCCACTACCCCGTTCTACCAGGATTTTCCGCTGGAAGACCAGCGCAGCTGGGAAGCATTGATGGCTTCGACACGCGGAGGCCTTGGCGGCATTTACGTCAAATCTGCGGGCAATAGCTTCCTGCGCTTCCTTGCGCCCGACGAGAACGGAAACCCCGTCAATATCTGCAGCGAACAATCGCGTGCATTGAAAGTCGGCTGCTCGCTGGCCAACATCGATCCGTTGGCAAATCTGCCTGGAACCATCGTCGTGGCCAGCCTGAATGCCAAGGGCACCCGTGCCTCGTATTCGTCCACAGGCTCTGCATTGTGGGTTTCTGGTCTTGGCGGCGAGTTCGGCCGTCAACGCAAGTTCTATCCCGACGCAGCGTCCACCTTTTTCCCGGATTCGGCGCCCTATGCCTACGATCCGGCGATTGTCACCACCGATCTCAGCGGCTGCGCAGCTGGCGACAACGTCGAAGCTCCCGACGTGGTCTACAACGCATTGGACGGCAGCAAGTCGAAGATCGACGCATCGTGCAACTACAACGCCGTCATGAACGGCACCTCGGCTGCAGCGCCCACGGTGTCTGGCGTGGCTGCGTTGATTCTCGGTGCCAATGCGAGCCTGAGCGCACGCGACGTCAAATATATCCTTGCGACAACCGCGCGCCAGATCGACCCATGGCAGCCGCAGGCGGTCTACCAGGGCAGCGTGATCGATCCGGGCTGGATCACCAACGCAGCCGGGCACCGCTTCAGCAATTGGTACGGCTTCGGCCTGGCCGATGCCGCGGCCGCGGTCTACAAGGCGCGCTACTTCACGCCCCTGCCGCCCATGCGCGATACCCAATGGATCAGCTCCACCGATGCCGCCAGCCAGATCGGCGGCCCGGCGCGCCCGGGCAAACTGCGCATCCGTGTGCAGCAGGCGATGAAGGTGGAAGCGGTGCAGCTGTCACTGCAGTCGGCGCACAAGACGCCGTCCAACCTGCGTGTGGTGCTGGTGTCGCCGAGCGGGACGCGCAGCGTTGTCGCCACGCCGTTTTCCGTCCTGGATCCGGCTGCTTATGCGCAGACCGGGTTCTATATCGACCTGACCTCCAGCAATGCGTTTCTGGACGAGAAATCGCGCGGCATCTGGACCCTGGAAGTGACCGACATGAGCGATCCCAGGAGCACTGTCGCACTCAACGCTTTCAAACTTCGCATCGTGGGGCACTGATATGAAACCGATGATTGTTGCTTGCCTATTGACGCTGTCACTCGCCGCAACCGGTGCTGCCCAGGCAGTGCAATACATGGACGCCAACACCCTGCGTGCGGCAGCGACCGGCGTGCGTTTCAAGTCCGGACCGGACATGTTCCGCATGCTGCCGGCCACGGTGGTGAGCGAGCACAAGCCGCCACGGAACGCGATATCGGCGCAGCGGTCGGCAGCCAAAGCCGGCATTACGGGTGCGGTGGCCCCCAGCGACAAGGTCGCCGCGCGCATCGGGCCGTATGCGGTCGTGCTGGATGCGCCTGCGGGTGCCGCACGCAGTCTTGCCACGAACACCGAACGCCCCATCGCCGCTGCGGTGAATGAGCGCAACGGGCGTGTCGTGCTGGTCAACCCGCAGGTGAAACTCACCGGTATCACGCCCGCCACTGCGAAATCGCTGGCTGCCAGCACCGGCGGAACCATTGCATACACCTCGACGGTGGACGGCAGCGCGGTGATCACCTATGCATCGGTGGACCAGGCCCAGCGCGCACTGCCCGGCCTGCAGCGCAGCAGCGGTGTCGCGCAGGCGGCGCTGGTGGTCATGCAGGCGGTGATGCAACCGATGTAAGTACATCGGCCGCAGGCCGATCCCTGCGGCCGTTTCACGTCAGGCAGCCTGCCGGCCGGTTTGGCCGGCACCTGCATCTGGCGTGCGCCCCCATGACCGATACCATGCCATGACACTGTCTCCCCTGCGGCGATTGCCGCTGCTTTGCGCGTGCCTGCTGGCGCTCGGGCCCTTCTCGCTGACAGCCGATGCTGCAGCAACCGGCGTTGACGCGCCGATCAAGACCACCCAGAACACAAACAATGCCAGCGACCCGTTGTTCCGCTACCAATGGCATCTGCTCAATCAAGGCCAGCCGGTGTTCGGCGACCAGCGTCCACGGCCAGGCGTCGATCTGGATGTGGACATCCTGCACACGCTTGGCATTCGCGGAGCCGGAGTCAAGGTGGCGGTCATCGATGGCGGGCTTGAGATTGCGCATGAGGATCTCGTCGACAACATCGTTGCCGGCGGCTCGCATAACTTCTTGAATGGTTCCAACGATCCGACGCCGCCTGCGGATGAAATCGACAATGACCACGGCACCGCGGTCGCCGGCATCATCGCGGCACGCGGATGGAACGGGCTGGGTGGACGCGGTGTTGCGCCGGAGGCGAATGTAGCTGGCTTCAATGCACTTTCCATAGTCGATGGCAGCAAGCAGTACGTCGATATCCGTTACTCCTGGGGTGATGGCCCGGAAGCCCGTGCGATGGACGTGTTCAACAACAGCTTCGGCATCTCGACAGCGGTCTATCCATTCAGCGATCTCGACGAGCAGCGCTCTCTGGAAAAAATGATGCGTGCCCAGCGTGGCGGCAAGGGCGGCATCTACGTCAAGGCAGCCGGCAATGATTTCAATACGCTGCTTGATGTGGATGCACAGGGCAAGCTGATCGATCGCTGCAGCGACCAGACCCGGCAGCTTGGCGTCGCCTGCAGCAGCGCCAATATCGACAACCTCAACAGCCTGACCACCATGATTGTGGTCGGTGCGGTCAACGCCGACGGTGTGCGTGCGAGTTATTCCTCGCCCGGATCCGCAGTGTGGGTATCCGGTCTCTCCGGCGAATTTGGGTTCCAGCGTCGCTTCGACCCGCATCCTGAGACTTACAGTCCGTTCTATACACTGCTCGCTGCACAGGGACCGCAACCATTCTTCTCACCGGCGATCGTGACGACCGATCTGAGCGGATGCGCGGCAGGCAATAACCGCGATCGCACGCGTGCGCCGCAGAACGCGCTGGATACCAGCCACTCAAAGATCGATGCCTCGTGCAACTACAGCGCACGCATGAACGGCACCTCTGCCGCCACACCGACGGTTGCAGGCGTCGCAGCGCTGATGCTGGGCGCCAACCCGCAACTGACGCTGCGCGATGTCAAATACATCCTGGCGACGACGGCGGTGCAGGTCGATCCCCATCAAGCCAAGGCGTTCTACAAGGACGCCGTGATCGAGCCCGCCTGGATCACCAACGCGGCCGGCCACCGTTTCAGCAACTGGTATGGCTTCGGCTTGGTGGATGCAGCCGCGGCGGTGGAGCGTGCGATGCATTTCACTCCGCTGCCTGCAATGCAAGACACCGAGTGGACCGTCTATGACGGCAAGAGCAGCACCATCGGCGGCATCGGTTCGCCAGCGCGATTGGCGATCGACATCAAGCAGTCCTTCAAGGTGGAAAGCGTACAGCTGTACTTCGCGGGGACGCACAAGAATCCTCGTCAACTGCGCGCCGTGCTGGTCTCGCCCAGCGGCACCCGCAGCACCGTGATGACGCCGTTTTCCACGCTCGATCCGGGCGATGGCTTCGTGGTCTTCCTGACCTCCAGCAATGCCTTCCTGGATGAGGCGGCCGCCGGTCGCTGGACATTGGAGGTGGACGACATGCTCGCCGATAACGGCAAGGAACAACTGCAGCAATTCGAAATGCGCGTGGTGGGCCACTGACATGAAAACTTCTCTGATCACATTGCTGTGCGTCGTTGCCGCCAGCATGTCTGCACCCGCCTCGGCACAGGTATTCGATCGCGCCCGCCTGCGGGCTGCCGCAACCGGGCAAACCGTTGTGGTGGACCGTGCCAGTTTCCGGCTGATCCCAGCAGCAGTGGTACAGCTGGCCGACACCGCGCGCGGTACGGCCGCCACGCAAACGCTAGCAAGCACGCAGGCCAGCGCGAACGCACCGGTTGCCCGCGTCGATCGCTACGCGATCTACCTGGACACCAGCGGCGCGGCGAACGCGGTCGCTCGCACCGTGCGCAGCGAACCACCGGCGACCGTCGTTGCCGCGCTGGAAATGCGGAGCGGCCAGCTGGCATTGCTCGGCGCTTCGATCAAATTGTTCGAGACCACGCCAGCCATCGCGCGCGCACTGGCCACGCGTACGGGCGGCAGGCTGATCTATGCCTCCGCCACCGACGGCAGCGCGATGATCGGCTATGCCTCGGCGATGACCGCATTGGATAATTGCCGCCAGCTGCAAGGCAGCAACGGCGTGGGCGCGATCAAGCCGGAAGTGATCGTTCCGGCGGCACGGCCGTTGTGACGCCACTGCGCGAGAACCGCGGCAGTCACGCGTGCCACGCTGCTGCAGTGTGTTGCAGCGTGGCGCGTTGGCGCAGCCCGCCTTACAGCGGCAGCGGGCTGCGCTCTGCAAACTGCCCGCGCCAATAGGGGTAGTACGGGTACGGCGGCTCCACTGCGCTGGCCTGATCCAGGCGGGCACGCTGGTCCTCGGTCAACGACCACCCCACCGCACCGAGGTTTTCGCGCAGTTGCGCCTCGTTGCGTGCACCAATCAGCACCGTGCTCACGGTCGGCCGCTGCAGCAGCCAGTTGATGGCGATCTGCGGCACGCTGCGGCCGGTCTCTGCGGCAACGGCATCGAGCGCATCGACGATGTCGAACAAGCGCGTATCGTCGATTGCCGGGCCGGCCGCGGCGGTGGTGTGCAGACGGCTGTGTTGTGGCAATGGCTGCCCACGCCGCAGCTTGCCGGTCAGCCGCCCCCAACCGAGCGGGCTCCACACCACGGCACCAATACCTTGATCGATGCCCAGCGGCATCAGTTCCCACTCGTAGTCGCGGCCGGCCAGCGAGTAATAGGCCTGGTTGGCGACGAAGCGGCTCCAGCCGTGCGCATCGGCCACCGCCTGCGACTTCATCAGCTGCCACCCGGAATAATTGGACGCGCCCAGATAGCGCACCTTTCCCGCGCGCACCAAGCCATCCAGCGTGGACAGGGTCTCTTCCATCGGCGTCATCGCATCGAAGGCGTGCAGCTGCAGCAGATCGATGTAGTCGGTGCGCAAACGCCGCAAGGAGGCCTCCACCGCACGCAGCAAACGGAAACGCGAGGCGCCGGCATCGTTGGGGCCATCGCCCAGGCGCAGGCCGGTCTTGGTCGAGAGAATCACCTGATCGCGGCGGCCCTGCAGGGACTGGCCAAGGATGTCTTCGGATGCGCCATCGGAATACACATCGGCGGTATCGAACAGGTTGAGCCCCGCATCCAGGCACAGCTCGATCATGCGCCGCGCCTGCGCCACATCGGTATCGCCCCATGCAGAAAACAGCGGCCCCTTGCCGCCGAACGTGCCGGCCCCCAGGCCAAGCACGGGCAGCTTGAAATCGGAACGGCCCAGTAGACGGGTTTCCATTGAGAATTCCTTGGTAACGTTGAATGAGAGATGCGTTGGGTGACCGCTGGCCGCTCGCGCTTGTGGAATGCTGGGCGCGAAACCAATGTTTATGCGCCTCGAACGCCGCCTGAGGCGCACTGCGCCAACCCGGCGAATGACCAGCGCGCGATCACCTCAACCCATCTGCGTACAGGCCAGTGGCGCAGTCGCGCGGCGACGTTGCAGCTGTACGCTCGATAGCGCCATGCCCAGCCCGATGGCACTCAACAGCGCGGCCACCCAGGGCGTTGCGGCCAGGCCCGCCTGCGTGGCGATCACCACGCCACCCAGCCATGCGCCCAGCGCATTGCCCAGGTTGAAGGCGGCGATGTTGAGGCTGGAGGCCAGGTTCTGGCCGGCGCCACGCGCGTGTTCCAGCACGCGCAACTGCAGTGGCGCCACGGTGGCAAAGGCGGCCACGCCCAATAGCCCGACAAAGGCCACCATGGCGGCCTTGCTGTGCAGGACACACCCTAGCGCGCCGAGCACCACCACCAGGGCGGCCAGGCTACCCAGCAGGGCCGCGGTGGGGCGACGATCTGCCAGCCGGCCACCGAGCAGATTGCCGACGATCATGCCCACGCCGAACACCAGCAGCACCGGCGACACCGCCGATTGCGCAAGGCCGGTGACCTGCAGCAGCAGCGGCTGGATGTAGGTGAACACCGCGAACACGCCGGCGTAGCCCACCACCGTGATCGCCAGTGCCAGCAGCACCTGCCCCCGCTGCAACACCGCCACTTCCTGCCGCCACGACACCGGCGTGGCAGCACCTGCCGTGGCCGGCACCCACACCGCGACCGCGGCAGTGGCCAGCACGCCGATCGCTGCCACCGCCCAGAAGGTCGCGCGCCAGCCCAGTTGCAGGCCCAGCCAGGCACCGGCCGGCACCCCGAGCAAGGTGGCCACGGTCAGCCCGGCGAACATCAGCGAGATGGCCGATGCACGGCGTTCGGCCGGCACCAGCGACGTCGCCACCACGGCGCCGACGCCGAAAAACGTGCCGTGGGCCAGCGACGTGAGCACCCGCGCGACCATCAGGCTGGTGTAGTCCGGCGCCAGCGCGCAGGCCACGTTGCCGACGGTGAAGATCAGCATCAGCCCGATCAGCACCGCCTTGCGCGGCAGGCGTGCGCTGGCCAGGGTCAGCACCGGCGCACCGACGAACACGCCCAGCGCATAACCGCTGATCAACAGGCCCGCCGCGCTGAGCGAAACGCCCAGATCGGCGGCCACCTGCTGCAGCAGCCCCATGATCACGAACTCGGTCGTGCCAATGCCGAAGGCACCGATGGTCAATGCCAGCAATGCCGGCGGAAAGCGCGACGCACGCGCAGAGGTGAGATTGGACATGGGCATGGCCAGGGAGGACTGCGCACAGCCTGCGCCCTGCGTTTACTTACAGAAACCCCTGCTATCCTGATTCACTTTCAAGCAATCATTGACAATCGCATGGACCGTCTTGGCGACATTGCCCTGTTCCTGCGCGTGCTCGACCTGGGCTCGATCACCGCAGGCGCACGCAGCCTGGATCTGTCGGTGGCGGTGGCCAGCCAGCGTCTCAAGCGCCTGGAACGCGAATTGGGCGTGCGCCTGCTGCACCGGACCACGCGCCGCCTGCATCCCACTGCCGAAGGGCAGCGGCTGGCCGAACGTGGCCGCGTGCTGGTGGAAGATCTGGACGCGCTGGCCGAGGATCTGCGCGAAAGCGCGCACGACGTGGGTGGCGTGCTGCGCATGACCATGTCCGCCTCATTCGGGCGGCAATACGTGTCGCCGCTGCTGCCGGAATTCCAGGCCCGCCATCCGCGCCTGCGCATCAGCGCGCACCTGAGCGACGACCTGGTGGACCTGGTCAAACAGGGCTTCGATCTGGCGATCCGGATCGGACCGCTGGAAGACTCCGGGCTGGTGGCCCGGCGCATTGCCGACAACCGCCGTACCCTGGCGGCCTCGCCCGCCTATCTGCAGCGTCACGGCACACCGCGCACGCCGGACGAACTTGCACAGCACGCCGGCGTGTTGCTGATGGGCCGTGACGGCCGCCAGGACGTGTGGACATTGCAAACGCCCGACGGTGGGCTGGTGCGCGTGCGCATGCAGAGCCGCTTCGAAAGCAACTTCGGCGAGCTGGTGCGCGACGCCGTGGTCGCCGGCCAGGGCATCGCGGTGCATTCGTACTGGCACATCGCCGACGAATTGCGCAGCGGCCGCCTGGTCGAAGTGATGCGCGACTACCCCCCGCCCACCTCGCACATCAGCGCAGTGACGCCGGCGCGCCAGCTGCAACCGCCGCGCGTGCGTGCGTTCGTGGATTTCCTGCTGGAGCGGCTGGGCGAGCAGCCGCCTTGGGACCTGGCGACATAACGCCGCGCATGGGACGGCCGGCACCGGCGGTTGCCGTGCGGATGGCACTGCAGCGAAACGCGCCTGCCGCGACTGCGAGCCCGCGTAGGGCGCCGTCTGCGGCATGCCAGTCACCATCGGAAACGGCGGCATCGATGCATGGTCGCTGCGTCTCACGCGCCCCGACTGCGCGACTGGCTGGCGGCCCGAACGCGCAGCCTTCGGTCGCATGAGGTGACTGGCGAGCTGCTGGATCGTGCTATCGGCATGACCGTGCACGACCACAAGCTGAGGCCGGCAGCGTGCGCAACCGCCGAGGCAATCGCTCCCGCAGATCAACGCCCGCCGCGCAGCAGGCGTTTGTGCAGGCTACGCCGCTGCGCATCGCTCAATAGATGTCCATGCGTCCGCAACAGCCCCAGGATCTGCAGATGCGCCTGTGCGGTGCGCCGCGCCAATTCGGTGGCGGCAGCGGCTTGGAGCCGCTTCCACTCTGCCGGGCTGGTCGGCGTTGGAAAGCTGGAACGTTTTGCGGGCATGGCAGCAAGTGAATGCGAGAGACCTCGCCATGATACGGCCGGCCTGTGATCGCCCTATCAGGGCCGACGCAGTTCACGCGCAGGCGGCCACGACTGCTGCCGCGCTGTCCATCGGGCGCAAGCCCACCGCCCGCGCGATGGACCTTGCCGCCCACACCACCTGCACTCTTGTACGATCGGTGCCCTCGCGGCCGGGCCGCATCGCATCGTCGACGGGTTTTCGCATGTCTTCGCTGACCGAATTGAGCACGATCTTGCTGCGTCATGCGCCTGGCGACGGCATGCATCCCACGCAGATCGCCCGATTGCAGATCATGCGTAGCGCAGCGCCGACAGTGGCCATGCCCACTGTCTATACACCCATGCTGTGTCTGGTGGCGCAAGGCCGCAAGCAGGCAATGCTGGGCGCGCAGGCGTATGTCTATCACCCGCAGATGTACCTGGTGGCGTCGGTGGATCTGCCCATCGTCGGCTCGGTGATCCAAGCCAGCAGCGCGCAACCGTATCTGTGTTTCTGCCTGGACCTGGACACCGCGGTGCTCAGCGAGCTGGCGATCAATCATCCGGAACTGGTGGACACGCAGCGCGATGCGGCATCGGCCGGGCTGCTGCTCAATCGCAGCACGCCGCAGTTGCAGGACGCAGCGTTACGGCTGGCGCGCCTGCTCGATCGACCGCATGAAATTGCCGCGCTCGCTCCCCTGATCGTGCGCGAACTGTTGTACCGCCTGATGGCCGACCCGGCCAATGCGGCAGTGCGCCAGATGGCCATCGCCGACAGCCGGCTCAACCAGATTTCCAGGGCCATCGTGTGGTTGCGCGAGCACTATGCGCAGCGCTTCAGCATCGAGCAGATCGCCGATCTCTCGGCGATGAGCCGCTCCACCTTCCATGCGCATTTCAAGGCGGTGACCACGATGACGCCACTGGAATACCGCTCGCAGCTGCGCGTGCACGAAGCGCGCCGCCTGATGGTCGCCGAGGCGCTGACCGCTGCCGACGCCGGCTTCCGGGTTGGCTATGAGAGCGCATCGCAGTTCAGTCGCGACTATGCACGCATCCTCGGCATCTCGCCCGCGCGCGATGCGCAACGGCTGCGTGCCAACGCGCAGGACGCCACCGAAGCGGCGTGAGGTCTGCCGGGCGCAGCGCGGGCCGCGCAGCAGCCCCGGCAATCCGCCGCAGCGTCCACTCACGCCGAGACGGCATCATCACCGCGCCAGCATCGGCATCACCGCTGTCTACTCAGCCGCATATTGCGCCTCGCTCACCTGCTCCAGCCAGCTGACGGGCGTACCGTCCTGCGATTCGGCAATGGCGATATGCGTCATCGCCACGTTGGCATTGGCGCCGTGCCAATGCTTGACGCCGGGCGGAATCCACACGATATCGCCCGGGCGGATCTGCTGCGCCGGCTTGCCCCACTCCTGCACGCGCCCGGCGCCGGCGGTCACGATCAGCGTCTGGCCCAGCGGATGGGTATGCCATGCGGTGCGCGCGCCCGGCTCGAAGGTGACGGTAGCGCCGCCGACGCGTGCCGGTGCGTCGGCCTGGAACGGTGCATCGATGCGCACCTTGCCGGTGAAATACGCGGCCGACCCCACTGCCGACGGCGCCCCACCCGCCTTGCTCACCCTGATCGGTCTCGCGGCCTCATCAGGAACCACGGCGGCCATCATCGACAACGACATTGCAGTCGCGAACAGATTCATTGCAGTGCTCCTTGATTCGAGTGTTCGAACTGTAGCGCGCTTGTCCGAGGCCACTAACCGGCTAACCGCGCATGCTCCTAGAAACACGGCGCATCAATCCGCAGCGCCGCGGAGTGCCTGCTGCTGCATTGAAGCCATCACGCACATTCGCGCATGATGCAGCCGCATGAATGGCATGCCTGACGCGGGCATTGGTGGCAATGGCACGGGAAAATCTCAATGACCTGCAGGTGTTCGTCACGGTAGCGCGCGAAGGCAGCTTCACCCGTGCCGCCGCGCAACTGGGCCTCTCGCAGTCGGCACTCAGCCACACCGTGCGCGCACTGGAGACGCGGCTGGGCATTCGCCTGTTGACCCGCACCACGCGCAGCGTGGCGATGACCGAAGCCGGGGCACGCCTGTTCGAAACCGTGGCACCGCGCCTGGAAGAGATCGACGCGCAGTTGTCCGCGCTCACCGACTTCCGCGATAAGCCGGCCGGCACCATCCGCATCACCACCGCCGGCCATGCCGCCGATGCCTACATCTGGCCGGCATTGTCGAAGGTGCTGCCAGACTACCCGGACCTCAAGGTCGAAATGACCGTCGACTACGGCCTGGCCGACATCGTTGCCGAACGCTACGACATCGGCATCCGGCTCGGCGATCAGGTCGCCAAGGACATGATCGCGGTACCGATCAGCCCGATGCAGCGCATGGCTGTGGTGGCAGTGCCGGGGTATTTCGTGCACCACACCATCCCGGCAGTACCGGCCGATCTGGCGCAGCACAATTGCATCGGTCTACGCCTGCCCACCCACGGCGGTTTGCTGCCGTGGGATTTCGACAAGGACGGGCGTGAAGTGAAGGTGCGCGTGGATGGGCAATGGACCTTCAATGGCAGCAGCGCCATCCTGCGCGCTGCACTGGCAGGCGGCGGCCTGGCCTTTCTGCCGGAGACCATGGTGCTGGAGCACGTGGCCGCCGGCCGGCTGCGCCGCGTGCTGGAAGACTGGTGCGAGCCGTTTGCAGGCTATTACGCCTACTACCCCAGCCGCCGCCAATCCTCCAGCGCGCTCAAGGTCGTGATCGATGCATTGCGGCACGATCTGGTGCGTTGACACGCTCGTACAGAGCCTGCCAGGGCGCGATGACGCGTGCGGCAGGCATGACCGCTGACGTTATTTGCCGACCAGTTTCTGCCGCTCCGGGCTGTAACGCGCACCGACAATCGCCACCGCATCCAGCGCCTGCTGGAGACGCGCAAGATCCTCGTCGCTCAAGGTCAAGCCCTCAGTAAAAACCACTCGGTACTTCGCGCCTGCCTTGCGTTGTCGGAGCCGTCGGGTTCGCACGATACGCCCGCAGGAACAATGCCACCGCGCCGCTGACATACGCATCCAGCTGCACCGATTGCGCCTCTGGCGTATCGCCGCGCGCGGCAGCGGTAGCCGGCCGCCCGGTCATCAATCCGAAGAAATGCACCGATGCATCGGGCACGTTGTCGATCACCAATGCGCCGCGTTGCACCTCGCGCGCCAACAGCGTGCGCATCATGGTGTCGTAGCGCTCGAAGCACAGCGTCCACATTTCCTCGCGCACCTGGCCAGGCAGCAGTGGCGGGCGTACCAGGCCATACGCGGCATCATCCCGCATGCTGCTGGCAGACACGCGCAGCACTGCATCGGCTACCGCAGTCAGGCGTTGCTCCAGCGGCCCCTGCAGCTCCAGCAAGGCCGTCCAGCGATTGGGCGAGGCCTGCGCCAGCGCTTCCAGGGTGGTGCGGAACAGCACCTCCTTGGACGCGAAATGCGCATATACCGTGGCCTTGGACACCATCGCGCGCTCGGCGATGGTGTCCATGCTGGTCCTGTCGAAGCCGTGCTGCTGAAACAGCACGCGTGCCGCCGCCAGGATGGCGCCACGCTTGTCGTGCGGCGCACGCCTGGGCGCAACCGACGGTGCGTCGTCATCCACGCGGCGGCTCCGTTGCCGGGGCCGCGGCGGCAGTGGGCGCTGCGCTTTGCAGCCAGCCCCCGCCCATGGCCTTGTAGAACGTCACCAGGTTGGTGAAGCGCGACAGCTGGGTGTTGATCAAGGTCTGCTGCGCGCTGTACAGCGAACGCTGCGCATCCAGCGCCTGCAGATAGCTGTCGATGCCGCGTTCGAAACGCGCCTGCGACAATCGGTAGCTATCGGCGGTGGCATCCACCAGCGCTTGCTGGGCCTGCAGTTGCCTGCCCAGCGTGTCGCGCTGCGCCAACGCGTCGGAGACCTCGCGGAACGCGCTTTGGATCGACTTTTCGTAGCGCGCCACCTCGATATCGCGGTTGGCCTTGGCCATGTCCAGATTGGCGCGATTGCGCCCGGCATTGAAGATCGGCAAGGTCAGCGTGGGCACGAAGCTCCAGGCACGCGTCCCGGCATCGAATAGCCTGGACAGGCTACTGCTGGACGAACCGGTCGATGCGGTCAGGCTGATGCTGGGGAAGAACGCTGCCCGCGCCGCACCGATATTGGCGTTGGCCGCACGCAAGTTGCGCTCGGCTTCCAGAATGTCGGGGCGACGTTGCAGCAACTGAGACGGCAAGCCGGCCGGCACGCTGGCCAACACATTGCCTTCCACGCTCGCGTTGTCGGGCAGTGCATGCGGCAGCAATTCCACCGGCACTTGCGTGCCGACCAGCAGCACCAGGGCATTGCGATCCTGCGCCACCTGCGCGGTGTAGCGCTCCACATCCACGCGTGCGGTTTCCACCGTGGTCTGCGCCTGACGCAAGGTCAGTTGCGAGGCCGCACCCAGTTCGAAGCTGCGCTGCTGCAGGCGATAACTGTCGCTCTGGCTGGCCAGGGTGGATTGCGCCAGCTGCAGCAACTGCTGGTCGGCCGCCAAGGTCAGATAGGCGGTGGCCACTTCTGCCACCAGGCTGATATGCGTACTGCGGCGTGCCTCGGCGGTGGACAGGAATTGCTGCAACGCCTGTTCCTTCAGGCTGCGCACGCGGCCGAACAGGTCCAGCTCATAGGCACTGACGCCGATATTGGCGCTGTAGGTGCGGAACACCTTCGGCTGGCCGGGAATGGCAAGCTCCGAGGGCGTGCGCGCATTGTTGGCGGTGCCGGTGCCCTCGATGGCGGGCAGCAGCGCGGCGCGGTCCACCCGATATTGCGCGCGTGCCACCTCGATATTGAGCGCGGCCACGCGCAGGTCGCGGTTATTGTCCAAGGCTAGCGCAATCACCTGCTGCAGCGCCGGGTCGGTGAAGACCTGGCGCCAGCCGATATCGGCAATGTACGCGGCGTCGGCGGCGCTGCCGCTATCGGCAGTGGCAGCCGGAGGGGCTGCCGACACGTCGGTGCCGGCAAATTGCGCTGGCACCGGTGCGTCGGGCCGTGTGTAGCGCGGCATCAGCGTGCAACCGGACAGCACGCTGGCCACGCCAAGCGCGCAGAGTGTCGTGCGAATCGTGGTCATGTCAGTGTCCTGTCGGTTGCGGTGCGGGCGAGGCAGGCTGTGGACGGCGCTGGAACAGGCCGCACACCAGCACGAAGAACAGCGGCACGAAGAAGATCGCCAGCACCGTGCCGGAGAGCATGCCGCCGATCACGGCCGTGCCCAGCGCGTGCTGCGCGCCGGCGCCGGCGCCACTGGTCAACACCAGCGGCACCACGCCGAGGATGAAGGCCAGCGAGGTCATGAGGATCGGCCGCAAGCGCATGCGCGCCGCTTCCAATGCCGCAGCCACCAGGCTCTTGCCGCCCTCGTGCAATTCCCTTGCGAACTCCACGATCAAGATCGCGTTCTTCGATGCTAGGCCAATGGTGGTGAGCAAGCCCACCTGGAAGTACACATCGTTCATTTTCCAGGTCAGCATCGCTGCCAGCAGCGTGCCGAACACGCCCAGCGGCACCACCAGAATCACCGAGAACGGAATCGCCCAGCTTTCGTACAACGCGGCCAGGCACAGGAACACGATCAGGATCGAGACGCTGTACAACAGCCCGGTCTGACCGGACGAGGCTTTTTCCTGCCGCGACAACCCGGTCCACTCGAAACCGATGCCCGGAGGCAGCTTGGCGGCTGCGGCTTCGACGATCTGCATCGCCTCGCCGCTGGAGGCCGCACCCGGCAACGCCATGCCCAGGATCTCCATCGACGGCACGCTGTTGTAGCGCTCCAGGCGCGGCGAGCCGGATTGCCAGCTTGCCGTGGCGAAGGCGTTGAACGGCACCATGGTGCCGGCGCTGTTGCGCACGAACCAATGGTCGATGTCCTGCGGGTTCATGCGGTAGGGCGCATCGGCCTGCAGCATCACCTTCTTGACCCGGCCCTTGTCGATGAAGTCGTTGACGTAGGTGCTGCCCCATGCGCTGGAAAAGGTATCGTTGATGTCGGAGATCGACACGCCCATCGCCTGCGCTTTATGCGGGTCGATTTCCAGCTTGAACTCCGGCGTGTCTTCCTGGCCATTCGGGCGCACCGCCACCAGGCGCTTGTCTTGCGACAGTTCGGCCAGCAATTGATTGCGCGCCTGCATCAGCGCTGCGTGACCCAGGTTGGCGCGGTCCTGCAGCATCAGATCGAAGCCGGTGGCATTGCCCAACTCCGACACCGCAGGCGGCGCGAACGCAAACACCTTGGCATCGCGGATACCGGCAAAAAATGCCCCGGCCCTGGCCGCCACGTCGGTGACGCTCTGGCCCTTGCCGGTGCGCTCGTCCCACGGCCGCAACTTGACGAAGGCAAAGCCCACGTTCTGGCCGCTACCGGCAAAACTGAAACCGGTCACGGCGAAGACACCGGCAACCGAATCCTTCTGGTCGACCAGGAAATGATGCTCCACCTGCTTGAGCACCTCGCTGGTGCGCGCGTTGGTGGCACCGGGCGGCAACTGCACCAGCACGAACAAGGTGCCCTGGTCTTCGTCCGGCAGGAATCCCACCGGCAATTTCATGAACCCGAACACCACCAAGGCCAGCAACGCCGCGTAGGCGAGCATGTAGCGCCAGCCCTTGCCAAGCATGTGCCTCACCACGCCCTGGTAGCCGGTGTTGCCGCGATCGAACAGGCGGTTGAACCAACCGAAGAACCCGGTAGTCGCCAGGCCGTGGCCCTTGTGCACCGGCTTGAGCAAGGTGGCGCACAAGGCCGGGGTCAGGATCATCGCCACCAGCACCGACAAGGTCATCGCCGAGACGATCGTGATCGAGAACTGCCGGTAGATCACACCGGTGGATCCGCTGAAAAACGCCATCGGGACGAACACCGCCGCCAGCACCAGCGCCACGCCGATCAACGCGCCGGAAATCTGGTCCATCGATTTCCGCGTGGCGTTCTTGGGCGACAACTGCTCCTCGCTCATCACGCGTTCGACGTTTTCCACCACCACGATGGCATCGTCCACCAGCAAACCGATCGCCAGCACCATCGCGAACATGGTCAGGGTATTGATGGTGAAACCGAACGCCGCAAGCACGCCGAAGGTGCCCAGCAGCACCACCGGCACCGCAATGGTCGGGATCAGGGTGGCGCGGAAGTTCTGCAGGAACAGGTACATCACCAGGAACACCAGCACCACCGCTTCCACCAGCGTGTGCACCACCTGTTCGATGGAGATGCGCACGAACGGCGTGGTGTCGTACGGCTTTTGCACCTTCATGCCGGGCGGGAAGAACTTTTCCTGCTCTTCCAGGCTCTTGTCGATTGCGCGCACCGTGTCCAGCGCATTGGCGCCGGTCGCCAGCTTGATCGCCAGACCGGCCGCCGGCTTGCCGTTGTAGCGGCCCACCGTGTTGTAGCTTTCGCTGCCCAGCTCGATGCGCGCCACATCGCCCAAGCGCACCTGCGAGCCATCGGACTGCGTGCGCAGCAGGATGTTTTCGAATTGCTCGGCGGTCTTCAGCCGGGTCTGTGCAGTGATGGTGGCGTTGAGCTGCTGGTTGGCCACCGCCGGCAACGCGCCCAACTGGCCGGCGGAAATCTGCGCGTTCTGCGCCTGGATCGCGTTGCGCACATCCACGGGCGTGAGGCTGAAATTGTTCAGCTTGTTGGGGTCCATCCACACCCGCATCGCGTACTGCGAACCGAACAAGGTGGTGTCGCCCACGCCTTCGACGCGGCTGATGGTTTCCTGCACGTTGGCAGCCACGTAATCGGACAGGTCCGAATCGCTCATGCTGCCGTCTTCGGACGTAAAGGCCAGCACGTTGAGGAAGTTGGTGGCCGACTTGGTCACCGTCACGCCCTGCTGCTGCACTTCCTGCGGCAACAACGGCGTGGCCAGCGACAATTTGTTCTGCACCTGCACCTGCGCGGTGTCCGGGTCGGTGCCGTTTTCGAAGGTCAGGGTGATGGTCACCGCCCCGCTGGATTCGCTGGTGGACGCCATGTAGCTGAGGTGGTCCAGCCCCTTCATCTTCTGCTCGATGACCTGGGTGACGGTGTCTTCCAGCGTCTGCGCCGAGGCGCCCGGGTAGTTGGCGGTGATAGCGACTGCCGGCGGTGCGATGCTGGGGTATTGCGCAATCGGCAAGGTGGCGATGGACAGGATGCCGGCCAGCATTACGATGATGGCCAACACCCAGGCGAAGATCGGACGATCGATGAAGAAACGTGCCATGACGTGTGATCCCGCCTTAGTTGGCCGCACGCGGTGCGGTCGGGGCGGCAGGACCGGCAGCATTGCCGGCGGCGGGTGTGGCCTTGGGCTGCCACGGCACGGTCTTGACCACGATGCCATCGCGTGCGCGCGATGCGCCTTCGACGACCACCTGTTCGCCGGGCTTCAGGCCGCTGCGCACCAGCCACTGGTCGCCCACCGCGCGATCGGTCTCCAGCACCCGCAACTGCAGCTTGTGGTCGGCGCCGACGACAAAGGCGGTGGGTTTGCCCGCGCCGTTGCGCGAGACCGCCTGTTGCGGCACCAGCATGCCCTGCTCCTTGACGCCTTCCTGCAGCACCGCGCGCACGTACATGCCTGGCAACAGCTCGGCGTTCGGGTTGGGGAAGACCGCGCGCAGGGTGATCGAGCCGGTGTTCTGGTCGACGGTCACGTCGGAGAACGCCAGGTGCCCCTGCAGCGGGTAGGTGCTGCCGTCTTCCAGCAACAGCGACACCTTGGCCGCACCGTCGCCGGCCTGTTCCAGATCGCCGCGTGCCATCGCCTGCCGCAGGCGCAACACCGCACTGCTGGGCTGGGTGACGTCAATGTAGATCGGGTCCAGCTGCTGGATGGTGGTCAGCGCCGTGGCCTGGTTGGCGGTCACCAGCGCACCCGGGGTCACGCTGGAGCGGCCGATGCGTCCGGAGATCGGTGCGTCGAGCCGCGCAAACGCCAGGTTGATGCGCGCGGTTTCCACGCTCGCCTTGCCGGCTGCCACGTCGGCCTTGGCCTGGCCTAGCGCGGCATCGGTGTCGTCGCCTTCCTGCTGGCTGATCGCCTTGATCTGCGCCAGTTCCTTGTAGCGCTCGGCCTTGAGCTGCGCGGTGCGCAGGGTCGCCTCGGCCTTGGCCAGGGACGCCTGCGCGCTGGCATAGCTGGCGCGGTACTGGGCCGGATCGATCTGGTACAGGGTCTGGCCAGCCTTGACGTCGCCGCCTTCGGTGAACTGGCGCGACTGGATGATGCCGCCCACCTGCGGACGAATTTCGGAGATCAGGTACGGAACGGTGCGCCCCGGCAATTCGGTGGTGAGCGTCACCGGTTGCTGCTTGACGGTCAGCACGCCCATTTCCGGAGTGCCTTCCTGCGGCGGCGGGCCTCCCGGTGGGCTGCCGCAGGCACTGAGCAGGGCGGTGGCGGCAACAGCAACAGCAAGCAACGACAAGCGAAACGAGGCATGAGCACGCACGGGCAGTCTCCGCAGGAGGTGTGATGATTAAATCTAAACGGTACGGTTCGGTATCCTAATAAGCACATCCGTGGCCGTCAAGCATTTCTGCCCAGTCGGTATACTTATGAATTATTGGGAGAACCTGATGCGGGTCAGAACCGAAGAAAAACGCGAGGCCATCGTCCAGGCAGCCAGCGAGGTCTTCCTCGAGCTGGGCTTCGAGGGCGCGTCGATGTCGCAGATCGCCGCCCGCGTAGGCGGCTCCAAGCGCACGCTGTATGGCTACTTTCCGTCAAAGGAAGAGCTGTTCGTGGCCGTTGCCAAGGACATGTCCGACCGCTATTTCGACCCATTGCTGCATGCGCTTTCGCAAAGCAGCGGCCCGGTCGATGAGGCTCTGCAGCGCTTCGGCGAGGATGTGCTGACCTTCCTGTGCGCCCCGCCCAACATCACCAGCTGGCAGACCATCATCGGGGTATCCGGCAGATCGGCGGTCGGCGCAATATATTTCAGCGCCGGCCAGGAAGAAGGCATACAGCGCTTCGCCGAATACCTGCAGGCACAGGTGGATTGCGGCCTGCTCCATTGCCAAGACACCCTGCTTGCCGCCCACCAGTACGCGGCCTTGCTGGAATCGGAAACCTTGATGCCCTGCCTGTTTGGCGCACTCAAAGACCCCACGCCCGAGTTTCTGCGCGACGCGACGCGACGTGCGGTGCAGACGTTTCTGGCCGCGTATGGCGGCAAGGCAGGCAAGGCGGCGTGACGCCCTTTGCGACTTCACTGCATTGCACTGCGCGACGAGGCGCAGTGCGCGCGTACGGACGCCAGGCCTGCAGTCCACTCAGGCGTCTAACTGCCTTGCCGCGCCGCTGGCTTGAGCGCAGCAGCATCATCACCGCATGACGCAACCGGGCAGCGAGGCTGCGCTGTACGGCCGGCACAGGAATGCTGCTGCAGCGATTGAACGGTGTTGCGCTTGCGCTTGAACACGTTGCCATCGCACGCATGTTGCCGCTCGGGCATTGCGCCACCAGCGCCTTGGAACAGGCCGCGTCCAGGCACGACCTAGCGGCTGGTTACTCCGCCACTGCGCATTTCGCGCACAGGCCATGCACTTCCAGCGTCTGTGCCTGCGGCTGGAAACCCAGCGCCTTGGCGCGGGCTTCCAGTTGCGACACCACGTCGCGATCTTCCAGCTCCACCGCGCTGTGGCAGCGGTCGCAGATCAGGAACGGCACCGAATGCTGGGCGCTGTTGGGGTGGTGGCAGGCGACGAACGCATTGACCGATTCGAGCTTGTGCACGAAGCCGTTGGCCATCAGGAAATCCAGCGCGCGGTACACCGTGGGCGGGGCGTCGGCGCCGACGCCCTTGCCTTCGCGCACCCAGTCCAGCAGTTCATAGGCCTTGACCGGCTTGCCGGCGTCGGCGATCAGCCGCAGCACGTTCGCGCGGATCGGCGTCAGCCGCAGGCCGCGCTCGCTGCAGGCACGCTCCACCGCGCGCACGAAACCGTTGGCGTCGTCGACGTGGTGATGCGGTGCAGTGCAGGCGAGGTCTGGTGCGTGGGTGTGCTTGGTCATACAGGCTCCGGCGTCAGGCCGCTCCAATCTTGATGAGTGCCGCATCGATGCGTTTCAAGGCACCCTCGCGTCCGGCCAGGTACACCGTTTGCGAAATATCCGGGCTGACCTGGGTGCCGGTGATGGCCACGCGCAGCGGCTGGGCGACCTTGCCCATGCCCAGTTCCAGCGCGGCAGCAGCGTCGTGCAGCGCAGCCGAGACGCTTTCGACGCTCCACGCATCCACGGCAGCCAGCAGCTCGCGCGCCTTGCCCAGCGGCACCTCGGCGCCAAGCTTGAGGTGTTTCATCACCGCCGCTTCGTCATAGGTTTCCAGCGGCTGGTACCAGACCACGGCTTTTTCGGCCATTTCCTTCAAGGTCTGCACGCGCTCGCGCAAGGCCACCACCACATCGGCGGCGGCCGGGCCGGCGGCGATGTCCACACCGAGCTTGGCAAGCTGGTATTCCAACTGCGGGGCGATGCTGGCCGGGTCGTCGGTCTTCAGGTAGTGCTGATTGACCCAGCCGAGCTTGGCCATGTCCAGGCGCGCGGCCTTGGAATTGACGTCCTTGACGTCGAACAGGTCCAGCAATTCCTGCCGGGTGAACAGCTCCTGGTCGCCGTGCGACCAGCCCAGGCGCGCCAGGTAATTGATCAGCGCATGCGGCAGATAGCCGGCGTCCTTGTACTGCATGACGTCGGCCGCGCCGGTGCGCTTGGACAGCTTGGCGCCCTGCTCGTCCAGGATCATCGGCATGTGCGCGAACCTGGGCACCGGTGCGCCCAGTGCTTCGTAGATATTGATCTGGCGCGGAGTGTTGTTGATGTGGTCGTCGCCGCGGATCACCTCGGTGATGCCCATGTCCCAGTCGTCCACCACCACTGCGAAGTTGTAGGTGGGGAAGCCGTCCGGGCGGAAGATCACCATGTCGTCGAGCTCGCTGTTGGCGATCTCGATGCGCCCCTTGATCAGGTCCTCGAACACTACCGTGCCGCCGATGGGATTCTTGAAGCGGATGACCCGGTTGGGGTCGTCGCGATACGGCAGGTTCTGCTCGCGGGCAGCGCCGTTGTAACGCGGCTTTTCCTGCTTGGCCATGGCGGCCTCGCGCATGGCGTCGAGCTCTTCGCGGGTTTCGTAGGCGTAATACGCCTTGCCCTGCGCGAGCAACTGCTCGGCAGCCTCCTGGTAGCGCGCGATGCGCTGGGTCTGGTAGATCGGGCCTTCGTCGTAGCCCAGGCCCAGCCAGTCCATCGCTTCCAGGATGGCGTCGATGGCCGCCTGGGTGCTGCGCTCGCGGTCGGTGTCTTCGATGCGCAGCACGAACTGCCCGCCGCGGTGGCGCGCCTCCAGCCAGCAATACAGGGCGGTGCGGGCGCCGCCGATGTGCAGGTAACCGGTGGGGCTGGGGGCGAAACGGGTGCGGCAGGTCATGGAGCGCTCGGCGGACGGGAGTCGGCCGATTTTACCTTGCGCGGCGTGGCCCTGCCCGGCCCGTGGCTCAGCGGTTGTGCAGCAGGTCGCCGTACACCACGCAATCGCCGCCGCTGCGTGCCTTGCCCGGGGCGTCGTACAGCACCAGCCAGGTGGGAATCTTGCCGGCCAGGTGCCTGGGCAGGTTGCAGATGGCCTCGGCGCGGTCGCAGTCCTTGCCATGCGGCAGCACTGCCGATTCCAGCAGGTCGTGCTGGAAGCGCACCGATGCGCGGTTGGCGGCCAGCACGATGCGCGCATCCGGCCATTTGAACAGGCGAATCTCGCCATTCAGCACCATTGTCGGCCCGGCGAGCAGGTACAGATCGTCGCCGGAATAATGCAGGTCGCGAATGCCCAGCCCGCCCAATTGCAGGAAGTGCTTGCGCAGCAGGGTGCCGTCTTCGTCCAGCGGTGCCAGGCGCAGATGGTCGCCATGCGCTTCCACCTGGATCTCCAGCATTGCCGACCAGCCACGCAGCACCGGCCCACGCAGGCCCAGCAGCAAGCGCTGGCCATCGACCACGATGCCTTCGATATCGAAGCCGTTGTCCTTGCCGGGAATCTTCAGGAACGGGCCGAAATGCGGGTCGTCGGCCAGCAGGTCGGTGAGTTGGTTGTGCTTGGCATCGCCCTTGAGGCGAAGTGCGCGGCGGCCGTCGGCGGCTTGGCGTACCAGCTGCGGGCTGCCGTCTTGCGCCTGCTCGATCGGCAGGCAGGCAAGCAAGCGGCGGTTGCCATCGAGCTTCAACTTGGTCAGGCGTTTGGCGTTTTCAGCGTCGTCGCGGCCGCGCTTGGCGTTCTTGCGCTTGCTGCCGTGCGAACCGACGACCCACAAGAATCCGTCCGACAGGCCCATGCCTTCCAGGTCGGCTTCCTCGCCGTCTTCGCCCGGCAGATCCAGCAGGTCCGCCAACGGAAAGCTCTGCCCTTCGCCGAAGCGCAGCGTCTCGCGCTGTACCGGATCGAGCTTGCGCAGCCGATCCACCGCGCAGGCTTCGTCGCCGGCCACCCACAGCCAGTCGTCGGTGAAGGCGGCGCCGGACAGATTGCTGTGCACCAGCGCACCGGGCGCGAATTCGAGCCGGACGCTATGCGGAATCAGGGTTTTCTTGGCCATTGGGAACCTGTGGGTGATGAATCAACCGAACGCGGCCAGCTTGGCACGCACCACATCGGCCGCCAACTGCCCCGGCCAATCGCGGTCGTTGGCCACCTGCGCCTGCGCGCGGCTGGCCTCGAACGCCGCAAAGTCCAACTCGGCCAGTGCCCACACCGTCTCGCCCTGGGTCTGCGCCAGCACGCCGTCGGCGGGGAAGCCGACATCCATTGGCGCAAACACCGCCGCGTCGCCGGTATTGATGTCCAACGCCGGGCTCCACGGCGCTTGGCCTGCAGTCACCGATTGCGCGACGAACACGCGGTTTTCCAGCGCGCGCGCCAGGCAGCCGATGCGCACGCGCATGGCGCCGGCGGCGGTGTCGGTGCAGCTGGGCACGATCAACAACCGTGCACCGGCCTCGTATTGCGCACGCACCGGCAGCGGGAACTCGCTGTCGTAGCAGATCGCGATCGCGGCGCGAATGCCGTCCAGTTCGAACACCTTCAGTTCCTCGCCCGGCTCGATCAGCCCGGTGGCCTTTTCGAAGCCGGTGAGCTGCAACTTGTCCTGCCAGCCGTGCAGGCCCTCCGGGGTGAACCAGTCGCTGCGATTGCGGTAGCGCCCCTGCCCCAGATCCAGCAGAAAACTGCCGGCAATCAGGTGCAGCCGATGTTCCCGCGCCAGGCCGGCAAACAGTTCCAGCCACGGCGCGCGCAGCGCCTGGATGGCCGCCAGCGATTCGGGCAGGCCGGCAGAAATCTGCGTGTCGAACGTTGCGCCCAGTTCCAGCGACAGATATTCGGGCAGCACCACCACCCGCGCACCGGCAGCGGCGGCTTCGGCGATCAGGGCCGACTGGCGCGCCGCAAACGCGGCGAAGTCGACTGGCTTGCCGATGGGGTATTTGGCAACGGCAATTTTCATCTGGTGGCCTTTGGGGTGTTGGATCGAAGCGGCGAAGCAATCAGACCAGCTCGCCAACGCATTGTGCAGCGATTTTGCAGACCGTTCGTGATGCTTGTCGGTGGCTGTAGGGCGCTGGCCGCACTCATTGCGACAACGCACGTGTCCACACAACCAAGCTGTGGTCGATCTCGCCATGTTGCAACTCCGCCCACTGCAGGTGCACGCGCATGCCCGGCTGCGGGGCGTAGCCACGTTTGCGCCAGAACGCATCGTTGGGACGGTAATCGGCTGGTTGGCGCGGGTCGTCGGGCGCGCGTTCCACCGAACAGAACGCGGTCGATGCAAAGCGGCCCAACGCGCGTGCATGCGCTTCGCGCCGGTCGAAAAATGCATGACCGATACCCTGCCCGCGATACGCCGGCAGCAGCACCGATTCGCCGAAATAGAACACGCCGGCCGGATCGATGCCTGCCGCACGGAACGGTGCGTGGAACGCGTCGCTGTCATCGAGCAGCGGCAAACCGGTCGATGCACCGATTACCGCATCGCCATCGCGCGCCAGCACGAAGACGCTGTCCGGCGATGCCGCGTAGGCCGCCAGATAGTCGCGCTCGTACGCGGCATCGCCTTGGTACAGATACGGCCATGCGCCGAACACGCTGATGCGCAGCTGCGCCACTGCATCCAGATGCGGCAGCACCTGCGTGCCGCGCACCGTTTCCACCATTAACGAGGAGCCAGCCATGCCGCCATGGTAAGCCAGCAAGGCGTGGCTGCAATGCGATGCTTCAACGCAGCCAATGACCATGGTTCGAACCGCAGGTCTGCGGTTGTTGCCACAGCAACCACACCGCCGCTTCGTCGGTGGCCAGCAGTACCCCGAGCAGCGCATCGGTGCTGCGTGCCCAGTAGCTGCCATTGCTCAGCCGTTGCCACGGCCCATAGCTGGGTGCCCGGGCGTGGCCGGTGCGGGTGTGCTGCTGCGCTGCCGCCTGCAAGAACGCATGCCCGCCGCTGCGCAGTTGCTGCGCGGTGCGTGCGTGCAGCTGCAGGCCCACCACCCCGCGGCGCCTGTCGCGGTTCAGCGGCAAGGCCGACAGCGCCGAGCTCTCCCAAACGTGCGGCAGCGCTGCGGGAAGCAGCGCCACCGTGTCGATACCGGCGGGCAGCAAACGCTGCGCGCGCCGGTGCAAGTGTGCCTGCGTCAGCATGCAGGGCTCAGCGCAGGCTATTGCCAAGCTCGTACCAATCGAGCTTGCGGGTGACCCACATGATGCTGGCCAGGATGCCGAACAGCAGCAACGATCCCATCAGCAGCGCGTTGTCCTCGGAGATCAACAGACTGTAAAGCACCGCGTACAAGGCGGTGAGCATCACCGAGAAGCCAGCCGCACGGACCCAACTGCGCAACACGCCGGACAGATAGAAGAACTGCAGGCCGATACACGCCGCCGCCGACACCAGATAGGCCTGCCAGAACGCGATGTGTTCGGAAAGGCTGAGCAACAGCAGGAAGAAGATCGCCAGCGCCAGGCCCACCAGCAGGTACTGCAACGGATGGATGGGCAGGCGCTTGATCAGCTCGAACAGCACGAAGGCCACGAAGGTCAGCACCACGAACAAGATGCCGTACTTGCTGGCGCGGTCGGCCTGGGTATACACGTCCACCGGGTCGACCAGGCGCACTTCCAGCGTATCCAGCGCCGCATGGCTGGACTGCAACTGGGTCTGCGCACCGGTGGCCAGCGACGACAGCGACCAGCTCGCATCGAAGCCCTTCGGCCCGATGCTCGGCGCATTCGGCAGGAAGCGGCCGCCGAAGGACGGGTGCTGCCAGTCCGAGCGCAGGGCGATGTCGTTGTTGTCGGCGATCGGCGCGATGGCCAGCCGGCGCGTGCCGTCCAGCACGAACTGCATGTCCACCACGTTGCCGTCCTGCAGCCGGCCGGCGAGCGGGTCGGCCAGCGGACCCAGTTGGGCGTGGATGCCGGCCGAACGGTCGGCCAGTGCGCCTGCGCCGCTCTCCAGCGCCAGTGCGCGGCCATCGACCTGCAAGCGCGGCGTGCCGACCAAGCCGCGCACGTCGGAAATACCGATTGCCAGATACGGCTGGCCATACACACGGGTCGGCGCAGCCGCGTAGTCGAAGGGGTCGTATTCGGCATGCAAGGTGGCCTTCCAGGAATACACCTGCACGCGGTACAAGCCCACCTCGCGCACCGAGGGCACCATTTCGCCGCTGAGTTTCAGGCGACGCGGCGTTTGCAGCAGCGTACCTTCGCGCTTGCGCCAGACCTTGCGCTGGTTGCCCTGCTCGTCCGGCTCGGTGACCTGCACGTCTTCGGTATACGGCAGCACCCGCACCGGCGCGATGAACTGCTGCTCGCCGGCCTTGCTCTGCGCCACCCGCTCCACCGCCTCGTCGCGGTAGCGCGCGCGGTCCTGCACCGCGCCACGGATCAGGAGCAGCGGAATCAACAACAGCAGGATCAGCCCGCCGATGGTGGCGAACCGCAACAACAGTTTCAGGGATTTCATCGGCCATCCTCATCTTGGGAGGTGGCCAGGGTGCGCTGCGCCGGTGTCGGCGGTTTGAGGCGAATTTGAAGCGAATGTGAAGTGGGCAACCCGGACATCCGGCGGCCGGCACTGTGACGCATTGACGAAATACGGCTTTCAACGCTCCAAAGTGCCACCCGTTCCCAAGACGGGCTTCCGTTTGATCGGCAGCACTTCGCCTGGCCGCCGCACGCAGCGACTTCACGCGTAACGATGCACGGGCAGGTGCGCAGCCCCGAATCCCTCCTTTCATCTGATCGCAGCTTCCAGTTCGCTGCGCTTCGATGAGGTCTCGAGCCGCAGGCATTGCATCAGCGCTGCCCTGGCCGCACGCCCACTCGGCAGTGATTTGGCAACTGCGCACGACTGCATTCCTTTCTTAACCTGGAGCTGCCTTCCATGAACTCGCACCGTTCGCTCGCCCTTTGCCTGCTCGCCGCCCTGAGCCTGACCGCCGCCACCGCGCAGGCGGCAGTGCACGGCATGGGCCTGAAGCCTTCGTCGTTGATGCAGCCGGTCACCCCGCTGTTCGGTACCGCGAGCGTGAGCACACCGCTGCCTGCCAGAGTCGACCTGACTGCATGGGCGATCACGCCGGGCGACCAGGGCCAGGTCGATGCCTGCGTGTCATGGGCGACCGCTCACACCCTGACCGGTTGGTATGCCAACGCCAACAGACAGGCCCAGACGCGCTTTGCCCCGATGTACCTGTACAGCCAGGTCAACGGCGGCGTGGATGAAGGCTCTACCCTGGAAGCGCCGCTGCAGATCGCGCTTGCGCAGGGCATCGACACCGAGCAGCACTATTCGTGGGGCAACTACGATTGGAAACACCAACCCACTGCCGCCGACAGGGCCAACGCTGCCAGGAACCCGACGCCGTATCGCCATTACACCGTGCTGTATTCGGGCAGGGGGAATGGGGGAAGCGCCCTGATCCAACAGATCAAGCTCGCCCTTGCCTCTTCCACGCCGGTGGCGATCGGCTTCTATGTGCGCCAGGGCTTTGAAGACCTGACAGCCCAAAATCAGGTCGATTACGACACCACGACGCCGATCCTGGGCGGGCATGCGGTCATCGCGCTGGGCTACGACAGCGAAGGACTGATCGTGGAAAACAGCTGGGGCACCGCATGGGGCAACAAAGGCTTCGGCAAACTGTCCTGGTCGGTGGTCGCCAAGGATGTGATCGGCGCCGACGTGGTGTACTAGCACGACGCGGCCACGCGCCGTACGCTGAGTGATGCAGGCGCGGCATGTGCCCTGGCGCATGCCGCAGCCTTGAACGCGCGGCTGCCACCGGCGCCAACCAGCCGCGACAACGGCCTGCAGCGACTCAGCCGATCGGCAGGCGCAACACCGCACGCGCACCGCCACCATCGCGGTTGCCCAGCATCACGTCCCCGCCATGCAGGCGCGCAACCTCGCGCACGAACGGCAAGCCGAGACCGGAGCTGCGCTGGCCGGTCTGCGGGCGTGCCAGCGAATAGAACCGCTCGAAGACGCGCTCGAGCGCGTAATCCGGCACGCCACTGCCGCGGTCTTCAACCAGCAACTCCCAGTGTCCGTCGCGCAGCCGCGCCTGCAGGCGCACATGGCTGTCTTGCGTCGAAAACGCGATGGCGTTTTCGAGCAGATTGATCAGTGCCTGCCTGAGCAGAAACCCATCGCCCAGTACGTGGTGATCGCCTGGCGCGCCAGCCCCTGCGTCCACCTCCACGGTGATGCCCGCCGCCGCTGCACGCAGCGCCACCGCGTCCGCCGCAGCCTGCAGCAGCCCATCAATACCGATGGGCTCGCGCTTCTGCAGCCAGCCGTGCTGCTCCACCTCGGCCAGTGCCAGCAGCTTGTCGATGGTTTCGGTGAGCCGGTGTTCCTGCGCGCGGATGGTGGCAACGAAGTGCTGGCGGTCGGCCTCCGGCAGTGGCTCGGTCAACAACTCCGAGGCACCGCGAATGGCCGCCAGCGGGCTTTTCATCTCGTGCGTCAGCGACTGCACGTACTGCTCCACGTAGGCCTTGCCTTCCAGCTTGCGACGCATGCTTTCCAGCGCCTGGCCCAGATCGCCGATTTCATCGCCACGCGGTTTGGGCGGCGGTACCGGGATGCCGGCGCTCACCGCCTGCGCATAGCGATTGAGCCGGCCGATGCCACGCATCAACCACCAGGTCATCAAGATGCCGATCAACGCGGAAATGCCGATCAACCAGGCGCCGCGCTGCAGGATGTTGCGCTGGCTGGCTTCGATAAACGGGTCGATGCTGCGATTGGGTTGCGCCAGGGTCAGCACGCCGATCAGGTTGCCGGGGTCGTCCGGTGCGTAGATCGGCGCGGCCACATGCATCACCGTGGCGGCAGGGTCGCCATCGATGTCCGGGCTGGAACGCGCGCCATATTCGCCGCGCAGCGTGCGGTAGACATCGTTCCAGCGCGAGTTGTCGCGGCCCACGTCGCGGCCCTGCGAATCGAACACCACCACGCCGCGCGCATCGGTGACGGTCACGCGGTAATCCACCGTGTTCTTGCGAAAGCGCCATACCCACGCCTTGGGGTCGCGCTGCTGGGCCCTGGCCACGTTGCGCGCGAAGCGGCCATCGGCAAGCGTGCCGGCAGCCAACTCGCCACTGGCCATTTCCGCCAGCACATTGGCCGCATCCACCAGCGTGGATTCCATCGCCTGGCGCACCCCTGGCTTGACCTCGTTGACGAACACGCGCATCACGAAGAACGCGGCCAGGCCCACGATCAGGAAGAAGCCCAGGAACAGCTTGAGACCAAGCCGCATGTCAGCCCGCGGCCTCGCTCAGTTCACCACATGCGTGCCGGCGCATGCCTATACCTCCAGCGCGTAGCCAAGGCCACGGTGGGTGCGGATCGGGTCGGCCGGCACGCCGGCCAGGCGCAGCTTGCCGCGCAGCGTCTTGATATGGGTGTCGACGGTGCGATCGGCACTGTCGGCGCTGGCGTCCCAACCGCGGTCCATCAGCTGCGCACGGCTCAGGATCGCACCGGGGCGCTGCAGCAACGCTGCCAGCAGCGCGTATTCGTAACGTGTCAGCGGCAGCAGGGTCTCGCCATAGCGGATGCGGCTGCCCTCGCGATCGATCGCAAACGCGCCGTGCGGCTGCCAGCCCGATTCGGCCGGCGCGCCTGCATGGCGTCGGCGCAGGCGCGCACGCACGCGCGCCACCAGCTCGCGCGGCGAGAACGGCTTGGCCATGTAATCGTCGGCGCCCAGCTCCAGGCCGAGCACGCGGTCGATCTCGTCGTTGCGCGCGGTCAGAAAGATCACCGGCACCTGGCTGAAACTGCGCAACGTGCGGCACACCTCGAACCCGTTGATGTCCGGCAGGCCCACATCGAGGACCACCACATCGGCCGGGTCGGCGCGCAGACGCGTCAGCGCATCGCGGCCCAGCAGGCAATGCTCAGGCGCATAGCCCTCGCTGCGTAGTGCGTAGAGCACGGTATCGGCAATGGCGGCTTCGTCTTCGACGACGAGCACGCGGGCGGCAGACTCTGACATGCCGCGCAGCATACCGGCATGCGGGCACGGCCTACAGGTCGAGGTGGTCCACGCATGGCGTGGCACGACGGGTGCACACGCCGCATTGCTCGCGGCATCGCGCAGCCTCTGGATGTCGCCACCGTGCGCTTGCGCTGGGCCGCCCGCAATGGGCGGCAACAAATCGCGCCGCAGCCTCTACACTGCCGCGATGAACTATCGCCACGCCTTCCATGCCGGCAACCATGCCGACGTGCTCAAGCACATCGCCCTGCTTGCCCTGATCGACACCCTCAAGCGCAAGGACACCCCGTTCTTCGTGCTCGACACGCACGCCGGGCGCGGCCGCTACCAACTCGGGGGCGAAGAGAGCCGCAAGACCAACGAGGCCGATGCCGGCGTGATGCGGCTGATGGCAGAGGCCAGCTTGCCCGAGGTGGTCGAGCGCTATCTGCGCGCGGTACAGGCCGACAACCAAGCCGTCGCCCGCCCCGCCACGCCCGGCCAGAAGCCCACCCGCCCGACCGCCGGCATCCAGCTCAACCACTACCCCGGCTCGCCGCTGCTGGCTGCGCAAGCACTACGCGAGCACGACCGCATGGCATGTTGCGAACTGCAGCCCGACGAAGCCGAGGCGCTCAAGGCCCTGTTCGCCAGGGACAGCCGGGTACGCGTGCACGCCGGCGACGGCTACGCGGCCATCCGCGCCTTCCTGCCGCCACGGGCTGGCGAAACCAAGATCGGCCGTGGGCTGGTGTTGATCGACCCGCCCTACGAATTGCAGGACGCCGAATACCCGCAGATCATCCATAGCGTGCGCGAAGCGTTGGCGCGCTGGCCGCAGGCGATCTGCATGGTGTGGTACCCGATCAAGCTGCGCCGCAGCCTGCAGCCGTTCATGCGCAAGGCCGCCGCGTTGCCGGCCAAGTCGGTGCTGGTCGCCGAGCTGCAGGTGCGCCCGGACGACTCGCCGCTGCGTCTGACCGGCAGCGGGCTGCTGATCGTCAACGCGCCCTGGCAGTTCGACCAGATGCTGGCGCCGGCGTTGCCGGTGCTCAAGCAGCATCTGGGCGAGCCCGGCGCCTCGACCCGGCTGGAGTGGCTGCGCCAGGACGGCTGAGCCGGCAGGCGCGTTCGCCTACCCGTCGCGGTGGGTAGGCAGGCGGCAGCGCACCACGCGCACCGCGTCGGCGGCATGGCAGGTGCCGCGAGCACCTTCAGCGCAGCGTAAACAAACGGGCGCTGCGCCGGATGCCCATGTCCCAGCAAGGTCGAGCCGGGCGACCAATGCCTTCCGGCGGCCCCGCGGCGTCCACTCGGCTGCCACAGTGCGCACCCCATCACGCTCACGACCGGCTCACGGCTCCGCTCGTTACAGTTGTGTGAGAAGCACTGCCACCTCCTGTCGGCCCCCGGCGGCACACCGGATTCATTCACGGTTGCGCGCCGGGCTGGTGCCAGAATCTTCCGATCTTTAAGGAACACCGGTCATGGCCATTCGCAATCGCATGCCTCCCTGGCATGAAAACTTCAGCCTGCCCAATGGCCGCACCCTTCTGCTTCGCCCGATCCGTCCCGAGGATGGTCCGCCGCTGCAGGGAGCCTTCAGCCTGTTGGGACCGGAGGAAATTCGCGCGCGCTTTGTGCGCTCCTCCACCGAAATCACCCCGGAGATGGTGCAGCGCCTGACCCATCCCAACCCCAAGAGCGAGATCGTGCTGGTCGCCGCCGAGCAACTGCCGCCCGGCGAAGCGCTGGTCGGCGCGGTCGCGCGCGCCGCACTGGTGCCGGGCACCCGCCAGGCCGAATACACCATCCTGGTCAGCAGCTTCGTCGCCGGCCAGGGGCTGGGACGGCAGCTGATGCGCAAGTTGGTCAAGTGGGCACGGCGCAAGTACCTGGACTGCCTGTTCGGCGATGTGCTGCAAAGCAATGTGCCGATGCTGCAGTTGGCAGAATCGCTGGGCTTCAAGCCGCAGGCGCATCCGGAGTCGCCGGAACTGGTACGGATGGTGTTGGAGCTGGATGCTTGAGGGGCCGGGATACGGGATACGGGATACGGGATTTGGGATTCGTAAAAGCAGATCGCGGCTGCTTTGCGTGATCGGGGCTTGGGTCTTGCTTCATCACGGAGAGCCACCGTTGCGCGGCGGCCTGATGTTCTCGACGGTAAGCTGCAAGACCCCCGAAAGGATCGGCACACTGGCTGACACCTAAGGCCACTTACGGATCCTTCCCCTCGCCGCTTGCAGGATCCTGGGGTGGCATGGGTGCCACGCTTCATCCGCGCACGCCGCTTCCCGAAGGTAGACAGCCCGACGTTTCGCCATTGAAAGCTGCCACAACCGTCGAGAGTGTTGCCGTGCGGACGGGAGCGCTGTGTCTGGCCCATACCCAGGCGCCACGTAAAACCGTCTGCTGTGGTGTCCTCGCCGCTTGCGGGACCGTGTGGCGGCATGGATGCCGCCACCGAGCCTGCAGATACAGATTCATGGCGTGTCCCGCAAGCGGTAAGGGTCGCGCGCACTCGACCGAGTGGGGTCTTTGCCTCGCGAGCGTGCGCATGACTTGCACCCGCGTACCCAACCCCATGACCCGCAGTGCACATCCGGGCGGGTGGCCCACCACCAGCTTTCACACCAGATGGACCGGCCGCAGCGGGGGCTCTGATAAAATCGCCGGCTGATGCCGTCGCCTACCTTCCCCTCCCCGCCGCTGCCCAAGTCCGGCCAGCTCCGCGCCTACTGGCGCGCTCCGTCCTCTCCGACTGCGCTGGCCTGGTCGATTGCGCGGGCAGCCGAAGCGCATGCCGGCCCGTTGCTGGTCATCGCACGCGATAACCAGAGCGCGCACCAGATCGAAGCCGATCTGCACGCCTTGCTCAGCGAACAGGCGGCGCTGCCGGTGGTGCCGTTTCCCGATTGGGAAACCCTGCCCTACGACCAGTTCAGCCCGCATCCGGAAATCATCAGCCAGCGGCTGGCCGCCCTTCACCGCCTGCCCGGCCTGACCCGCGGCGTGGTGATCGTGCCGGTGCAGACCTTGCTGCAGCAGCTGGCGCCGCTGAGCTACATCGTCGGCGGCAGCTTCGATCTCACCGTTGGCCAGCGGCTGGATCTGGATGCGGAAAAGCGTCGCCTGGAAAGCGCCGGCTACCGCAATGTGCCGCAGGTGATGGACCCGGGCGATTTCGCGGTGCGCGGGGGCCTGCTGGATGTGTTTCCGATGGGCGCGGACACGCCATTGCGCGTCGAGCTGCTGGATGAGGACATCGATTCGATCCGCGTGTTCGACCCGGAATCGCAGCGCTCGCTGGACAAGGTGGACGCGGTCAAGATGCTGCCGGGCCGCGAAGTGCCGATGGACGATGCCAGTGTGGAGCGCGTGCTGGCCTGCCTGCGCGAACGCTTCGACGTGGATACCCGGCGCAGCGCGCTGTACCAGGACCTGAAATCCGGGCTGGCGCCATCGGGCATCGAGTATTACCTGCCGATGTTCTTCGCCAAGACCGCAACGCTGTTCGATTACCTGGACAAGCGCGTGCTGCCGGTGATCGCCACCGGCGTGTCCAACGCCGCCGACGCCTTCTGGGCCCAGGCGCAGAACCGCTACGAACAGCGCCGCCACGATGTGGAGCGCCCGCTGCTGCCGCCGGACGAGCTATACCAATCGCCGGATGCACTGCGCGAGCGGCTCAACAAGCTGGCGCGTATCGAAGTATGGGCCAGCGATCATGCGCGCATCGATGAGGCCGCCCCGCTCGGCGACCAACCGTTGCCGCCGCTGCCGGTGGCCGCAAAGGACGCGCCGGCCGGCCAGGCGCTGGCGACGTTCCTGAGCCATTATCCGGGCCGCGTGCTGATCGCTGCCGATTCGGCCGGCCGCCGCGAAGCCTTGATGGAAGTGCTGGCCGCCGCGCAGTTGAAACCGGAGCTGGTCGCCGATGTGCCGGCGTTCCTGGCGGGCACGCTGCGTTTTGCCATCACCGTGGCGCCGCTGGAGGACGGCTTTGCGCTGGATCAACCGCAGATTGCGCTGCTGACCGAGCGCCAGCTGTTCCCGGAGCGGGCCAATCAGCCGCGCCGCACGCGTCGGGTCGGACGCGAGCCGGAAGCGATCATCCGCGACCTGGGCGAACTGTCCGAAGGCGCGCCGATTGTGCACGAGGATCACGGCGTGGGCCGTTACCGCGGGCTGATCGTGCTCGATGCCGGCGGCATGCCCGGCGAGTTCCTGGAGATCGAATACGCCAAGGGCGACCGGCTGTATGTGCCGGTGGCGCAGTTGCACCTGATCAGCCGTTATTCCGGCGCCTCGGCCGAGACCGCGCCGCTGCATTCGTTGGGCGGCGAGCAGTGGACCCGTGCCAAGCGCAAGGCTGCCGAGAAGGTGCGCGACGTGGCTGCCGAACTGCTGGAGATCCAGGCACGTCGCCGTGCGCGCGCCGGCCTGGCGTTGCAGGTGGACCGCGCAATGTACGAGCCGTTCGCGGCCGGATTTCCGTTCGAGGAAACCGGCGACCAGTTGGCCGCCATCGATGCGACGCTGCGCGATCTGGGCAGCAGCCAACCGATGGACCGCGTGGTGTGCGGCGACGTGGGCTTCGGCAAGACCGAAGTTGCGGTGCGTGCGGCGTTTGCCGCCGCCAGCGCCGGCAAACAGGTCGCCGTGCTGGTGCCCACCACGTTGCTGGCCGAGCAGCACTACCGCAATTTCCGCGACCGCTTCGCCGATTACCCGATGAAGGTGGAAGTGCTGTCGCGCTTCAAGAGCACCAAGGAAATCAAGGCCGAACTGGAGAAGGTCGCCAGCGGCGAGATCGACGTGATTATCGGCACGCACCGCTTGTTGCAGCCGGATGTGAAGTTCAAGGATCTCGGCCTGGTCGTGGTCGACGAAGAACAGCGCTTTGGCGTGCGCCAGAAGGAAGCGCTCAAGGCGATGCGTGCCAATGTGCACCTGCTCACGCTCACCGCCACGCCCATCCCGCGCACGCTCAACATGGCCATGGCCGGCCTGCGCGATCTGTCGATCATCGCCACCCCGCCGCCGAACCGCCTGGCGGTGCAGACCTTCATTACTGCCTGGGACAACACGCTGCTGCGCGAAGCCTTCCAGCGCGAACTCAGTCGCGGTGGTCAGCTGTATTTCCTGCATAACGATGTGGAAAGCATCGTGCGCATGCAGCGCGATCTGTCGGAACTGGTGCCGGAAGCGCGCATCGGTATCGCGCATGGGCAGATGCCCGAGCGCGAGCTGGAACGGGTGATGCTGGATTTCCAGAAGCAGCGCTTCAACGTGTTGCTGTCGACCACGATCATCGAATCGGGCATCGACATTCCCAATGCCAACACCATCATCATCAACCGCGCCGACCGCTTTGGCCTGGCGCAGTTGCACCAGTTGCGCGGCCGCGTGGGCCGCTCGCATCACCGCGCCTACGCGTACCTGGTGGTGCCGGATCGCCGCTCGATGACCTCAGATGCAGAAAAGCGCCTGGAAGCGATTGCCTCGATGGACGAGCTCGGCGCCGGCTTCACCCTGGCCACGCACGACCTGGAAATCCGCGGCGCCGGCGAATTGCTGGGCGAAGACCAGAGCGGCCAGATGGCCGAAGTCGGTTTCAGCCTCTACACCGAACTGCTCGAGCGCGCAGTGCGCAGCATCCGCCAGGGCAAGCTGCCCGACCTGGATGCCGGCGAAGAAGTGCGCGGTGCCGACGTCGAACTGCACGTGGCCTCGCTGATTCCCGAGGATTATCTGCCCGACGTGCACACACGCCTGACCTTGTACAAGCGCATTTCCAGCGCACGCGACCCCGATGCGCTGCGCGAACTGCAGGTGGAGATGATCGACCGCTTCGGCTTGCTGCCGGACCCGGTCAAGCATCTGTTCGCCATCGCCGAGCTCAAGCTGCAGGCCAATGCGCTGGGCGTGCGCAAGCTGGACCTGGGCGAAAACGGCGGGCGGCTGGTGTTCGAGGCCAAGCCGGCGATCGACCCGATGACCATCATCCAGATGATCCAGAAACAGCCGAAGATCTACACGATGGATGGCCCGGACAAGCTGCGCATCAAGTTGCCGATGCCCGAAGGCGCCGACCGTTTCAATGCGGCACGCGGCCTGTTGGCAGCATTGTCACCGGGCTGAAGCGCTGCGGCGCCGGCAAGCGGCGACCGCACCGAGCACGATCACCACGTATAAAACGCGACCAGGCAGGCGGGCAGTCCACTGCCTGGTCGCATTTGCCCGTCATGACTACCGCAGCCCGCGCGCCGCGCATCCGGTTTGGATAAAAGCGCCCGCCGGTGCTTCACGCGCGCAAGCCGGGGCGTCACCTGCAACGCCGTGCCGGAACGGGGCGAACTGTCCGACGTGACAGGCTCGATCAGTCCCCCTGAGCCTGCTGCCGACAAAGCTGAGCAATTAATCCACAGGCGGTGACGGGTTTCGCAAATCCGTCATTGCGCTGAATTTTGCCTAAATATTTCCAAAAGGCGCCGATACCTGCATAGACCGGCATGGCCCGTGTGCAGCGCTGCTCACACCCGTCCAGGCCGTTGCGACCTTCCCAGGCCATGGTACGCACCCGTGCGCCATCGCACCGCTTGAGGCACCAATGAACACGCCACTGTCCGATCTACCCGCGCCGCTGACCCTTGCCCTGGAGGGCGAGATGACCATTCGTCGCGCGGCCGAGCTCAAGCCGTTGCTGCAGCCGGCCTTGCTGCATCCGGGTGGATTGCATCTGGACCTGGCCGCCGTCAGCGAGATCGATACCACCGGCCTGCAATTGTTGCTGGCCACCAAGCAGGCGATCCAGGCCGATGGCCGGCCGTTTTCGCTGACCGATTCCAGCCGTGCGGTGGTCGATGTCATCGAGCTGCTCGGCCTGCTCGAGGCCCTGTACCCGCATGCGGTTGCAGGCCTGGGCGAACGAATTCACTAACGGACTGGTGACGCGCGCATGGACATGAACCAGCTGATGCAGACCTTCCTGGCCGAGAGCCGGGACCTGCTCGAAGACATGGAACGTCATCTGCTCGAAGCCGAGCGCGGCGAACCGTCGCCGGATGCGGTCAATGCCATCTTCCGCGCCGCGCACACCATCAAGGGCTCCGGCGGCCTGTTCGACCTGCCGCAGCTGGTCGGCTTCACCCATGTGGTGGAGAGCGTGCTGGATCTGGTACGCGACGAAGCGCTGAGCTTGAGCTCGGAACTGATCGGGCTGCTGCTGGTGTGCTGCGACCATATCCATGCCTTGGTGGAAACCGCCGCAGACCCGAGCCACGCCGACCCGGTCGCGCTGGCCGCCGAAGCCGAACCGCTGCTTGCGCAATTGCAGACGTATCTGCAACGCAGCGCCTGCGGCGTCACTGCAGCCGCGGTTGCGCAAGGCGCACCGGAAAAGCAGAGTGGCTACTGGCGGATCACCCTGAAACTGTTCGCCGACGCACTGCGCTTCGGCAATTCGCCGCTCAAGCTGATTCGCAACCTGCGCAGCCTGGGCTCGGTCGAATCGATCACCACCGATATCAGCCAGCTGCCGGCATTCGACGACCTCGATCCGGAAGCCAACTACCTGGGCTTCCAGATCCTGCTGCGCAGCGATGCCGACCGCGCGGCCATCGAAGAGGTGTTCGAATTCGTCCGCGAAGATTGCGATCTGGAGATCGTGTCGGTTCCGGCGCCATCCGACGCCGCTGAATTGCTCAGCGCCGAAGCGGCAGCCAGCCCCACGCCGAACAAGCCGCTTGCTGCAGTACCCAGCGCCGCTTCGGCCCCAGGCCGTGCCGCGCCGGACGCTGCCGCGCGCAGCGCCGACGCGCGTTCCATCCGCGTGGATGCCGACAAGCTCGATCGCATGATCGATCTGGTCGGCGAACTCATCATCGCCGTGTCCAGCACGAGTGCCAATGCGCAACGCACCGGCGATGCGCAGTTGCTTGAATCGGCCTCGATCCTGGCTGGCCTGGTCGAAGACGTGCGCGAAAGCGCGTTGCAGCTGCGCATGGTCAAGATCGGCGGCACATTCAGCCGCTTCCAGCGCGTGGTGCACGACGTGGCGCGCGAACTGGGCAAGGACATCGCGCTGGTGGTGGCCGGCGAAGACACCGAACTGGACAAGTCGGTGGTGGAAAAGATCGGCGACCCGCTCACCCATCTGGTGCGCAACGCGATGGACCACGGGATCGAACCGGCCGAGGTGCGCGTGGCGCGCGGCAAGCCTGCGCGCGGCACCGTCGGGCTCAACGCGTATCACGACTCCGGCAGCATCGTCATCCAGATCACCGACGACGGTGGCGGCTTGAACCGCGACCGCATCCTGGCCAAGGCACTCGAACGTGGCCTGATCGAACCAGGCCGCCAACTCAGCGACCGCGACGTATTCGCGATGATCTTCGAACCGGGTTTCTCCACGGCGGAAAAGGTCACCAATCTGTCCGGGCGCGGCGTGGGCATGGACGTGGTCAAGCGCAACATCACCGCACTGCGCGGCACGGTCGAGATCGACAGCGCCGCCGGCGTGGGCACCACCATCTCGGTGCGCCTGCCGCTGACGCTGGCCATCATCAACGGCTTCCAGGTCGGCGTGGGCAAATCGGTCTTCGTGGTGCCGCTGGACGTGGTCGAAGAGTGCGTGGAGTTCACCCCTGACTACGCCAGCGACTACATCGACCTGCGCGGCAGCGTGTTGCCCTACGTGCGCCTGCGCGAACTGTTCGCGCTGGGCGGCAAGACGCCCTCGCGCGAAAGCATCGTGGTGATCCGGCAGGGCGCACAGCGCTTCGGCCTGGTGGTGGACACCCTGCTCGGCGAATGGCAGACGGTGATCAAGCCGCTGTCCAAGGTGTTCGCGCAGGTCAAAGGCATCAGCGGCTCGAGCATTCTGGGAAGCGGCGATGTCGCACTGATTCTGGATGTGCCCAGCCTGATTCAGCAGTTGCATCCCAACCAGGACGCGTTGGCGGCCTGAACGCCCGCGCCATCGCTCCGTCCGAACCGTCGTTTGTCGTTACCTGACCCCAGGAAGCTACCGTCATGTCACACCGTCTACCGATCGCTACGCAGTTGTGGTTCACCGCCGCGCTTGCAATCGCCCTGCCCGTTGTCGTGGTCGTTGCCGGCGTGGCGCTGGCGCTCTCGCACGCAGCCTTGCTGGGCACCAGCCTGGTTGCAGCATTGATCAGCGGCGCCTTGCTGGTCTGGGCAATCCGTATCGCCAGCGCGTCGCTGGAGATGGCCACCACCACGCTGGACGCGTTCTCGCGCGGCAACTTCGATGTGGCGCTGCCGCAGGTGCGCGAGGACCAGGCCAGCGATGTCCTGCGCGGGCTGCGCAAGGTGCAGAGCGGCATCCGCCATGTCAACGAGGAAATCAATCGCGTTTCGCGCGAACACGATGCCGGCGAGATCGACGCGCGCATCGACGTGGCGCGCTTCGAAGGCGATTTCCGCGCAATGGGCGACGGCATCAACCGCATGGTGGCCAGCCATATCGCGGTGAAAAAGCAGGCGATGGCCTGTGTGGCCGAGTTCGGTCGCGGGAACTTCTCCGCCGAACTGGAACGGTTGCCGGGCAAGAAGGCCTTCATCAACGAGATCGTCGACCAGATCCGCGGCAACCTCACCGGCATGGTCGCCGAGGTCAATCGCATGTCGGCCGAGCACGATGCCGGCGATATCGATGTGGTCATCGACACCCAGCGCTTCACCGGCGATTTCCGTCGCATGGCCGAAGGCATCAACGCAATGGTGGCCAGCCATATCGCGGTCAAGAAGCAAGCCATTGCCTGCGTCAGCGAATTCGGCCGCGGCAACTTCACCGCACAGCTGCCATTGCTGCCGGGCAAGAAGCGCTTCATCAACGACACCATCGAACAGGTACGCGGCAACCTCACCGGCCTGATCGCCGAGATCAACCACATGTCGGCCGAACATGAAGCCGGCGATATCGACGTGGTCATCGACAGCAGCCGCTTCGATGGCGACTTCCGCAGCATGGCGCTGGGCATCAACCAGATGGTGGGCGCGCATATCGCGGTCAAGAAGCTGGCGATGGGCGTGGTGGCCGAATTCGGCCGCGGTAACTTCGATGCCCCGCTGGCGCAGCTGCCGGGCAAGAAGGCTTTCATCAACGACACCGTGGAGCGCGCGCGCGGCAACCTGCGCAGCATTTCCGAAGTGATCCAGGTCATGGGCGCGATGGCCGAAGGCGACCTCACCCACACCGTGGAAGGCCGCTACGAAGGCGCCTTCGCCGACATGCAGCGCTACGTCAACACCACCATGAGCCGCCTCACCGAGATCGTCGATGAGGTCAACCGCAACGCCGAAAACCTGGCCAGTGCGTCGGAAGAGGTCAGCGCCACCGCGCAGGCGCTGGCCCAGGCCGCCAGCGAACAGGCGGCCGGCGTGGAAGAAACCAGCGCCTCGCTGGAGCAGATGACCGCCTCCATCGCACAGAACACCGAAAACGCGCGCGTCACCGACAGCATGGCGGCCAAGGCGGCCAGCGAAGCGGCCGACGGTGGAGACACCGTGCGCGCCACCGTGGTGGCGATGAAGGACATCGCCAAGAAGATCGGCATCATCGACGACATCGCGTATCAGACCAACCTGCTGGCGCTCAATGCCGCCATCGAAGCCGCGCGCGCCGGCGAACACGGCAAGGGCTTTGCGGTGGTCGCCGCCGAAGTGCGCAAACTGGCCGAGCGCAGCCAGATCGCTGCGCAGGAAATCGGCGAAGTGGCCGAATCCAGCGTGGAACTGGCCGAAAGCGCCGGCCGCGTGCTCGGCGAGATGGTGCCTTCGATCCGCCGCACCTCCGACCTGGTGCAGGAAATCGCCGCCGCTTCCGAAGAACAGACCGCCGGTGTCAGCCAGATCAACACCGCCGTGGGGCAATTGAACCAGACCACCCAATCGGCCGCCGCCAATGCCGAAGAACTGGCCGCCACCTCGGAAGAGATGAGCGCGCAGGCCGAACAGCTGCAGCAGCTGATGGGCTTCTTCCGGCTGGGCAATGGCGGCCGCGGCGCCGCGTCGGGCAGCAACAGGCAGGGTCCGCGCAGGATCGCCGCGCATGCGCCTGCCACGGTGAGCAGCGCGCAGCCACGACGCACCAACGTGCGCCAGCTCAGTGCGGTGGCCGCCACCGCTGATGCGATCGACGAATCGCAATTCGCCAGCTTCTGAGGAGCCGACGATGCAAGCGCTTCCTGCAACCGACCGCCAAGTGCCGTCTTCGACGGCACCGCAGCAATACCTCACGTTTTTGCTGGGTGGGGAAATGTTCGGCCTGGGCATCCTGGGCATCAAGGAAATCATCGAATACCGCATCCCCACCGACGTGCCGATGATGCCGCCGGCACTGCGCGGGGTGATCAATCTGCGTGGAGCGGTGGTACCGGTGGTGGATCTGCAGCAACGCTTCGGCCGCAACGCCAGCGCGATCACCAAGCGCAGCTGCATCGTGATCGTGGAGATCGCGCATGGCCAGCTGCATCAGGTGCTCGGGCTCCTGGTGGATGCGGTCAGCGAAGTGCTGGAAATCGCGCCTTCCGACATCGTCGACACGCCCAGCTTCGGCGCCGGCATCGCGCGCGACTTCATCCACGCCATGGGCAAGATCGGCGAGCGCTTCGTGATCCTGCTCGATGCCGATGCCGTGCTGGGCAACGACACGCTCGCCCAGCTGCCGGCCGCCGAGCTGGCGGCCTGACCTCACGCATGCACTCAAGGACTCCCATGCGCCCCGCCCTTCTCTCCTGCAACTGCACGCTGGCCGGCCCGGTCCTGGTCGTGGACGACAGCGTGGTCCAGCGCGAACACGCCATGGCGCTGTGTCGCCAGCTCGGCGCAAGCGTGGTCGACGGTGCCGTCGACGGAAACGCGGCACTGGAATGGCTGACGCGCGCCCAGGCGCCATCGTTGTTGCTGGTGGATCTGGAAATGCCGGGCATGGACGGCGTGCAGTTGCTCGACGCCCTGGCGCGGGGCAAATACAGCGTGCCGGTGGTAGTGGTCTCGCAACGCGGCGGTGCCTTGATCGATGCAGTGATGCAACTCAGCCGCAGTGCCGGCGTGCGCGTGCTCGGCGGCATCGAAAAGCCGATGAACCTGCAAGATCTGGCCACCGTGCTGGATTGCGAACCGGAGCCGGCCGCCGATGCACCGGCATTCGCGCCGGTGGCGATCTCGCCGCTGATGTCCAGCGGTGGTGCCGCCGCCTCGCGGCTGGACCGTGCCATGCGCCGCGGGGAGATCCGTGTGGCCTACCAACCCAAGCTAGACCTGAAGGACGGCCGCCTGCGTGGCGTGGAAGCGCTCGCACGTTGGCGCCGCCCGCAAGGCGACATGATCGGCCCGGACCGTTTCATTCCGCTGGCCGAACGCGAAGGCTTGATCCACGCGTTGACGCAGCAGGTCATCGACAAGGCCATCGCGCAATTGGTGGACTGGCGCGCCGAAGGCTTCGACCTGAGCCTGGCATTGAACCTCTCGCCCCGGCTCTTGGGCGAAGACCATTTTCTCGAAGAGCTGTGCGCCAAGCTGGGCGAGAACGGCCTGAGCCCGGCCGACCTGGTGCTGGAACTCACCGAAAGCGCCATCGTGGAGCCGGCCAATGCGCTGAGCATGCTGGCGCGTTTGCGCCTGCACGGGTTCGGCCTGTCCATCGACGACTACGGCACCGGCTTCTCCTCGCTGCAGCGGCTGGCCAGCATTCCCTTCACCGAACTCAAGCTGGACCGCAGCTTCGTGCATGCAGCGCATCGCAGCCGCAGCCAGCGCACCGTGCTCGAATCGACGCTGGAGCTGGCGCATCGGCTCGAACTCACCGCCGTGGCCGAAGGCGTGGAAACGCCCGACGACTGGCGGCTGCTGCGCGAACTTGGCTGTGACCTGGCACAAGGCTATCTGATGGCCTCGCCGATGCCCGGGCCGATGCTGTCGGAGTGGTGGCGCGAACACGCCATGCGCATCGCACGCCTGAGCGACAGCACGTTCCACAGCGATGCGGACGTGGCCTGAGCCGATGAGCACCGCGACCGCCATCACCGAACAGGAGTTCGGCCGTTTCCAGCGCTTCATCTTCGAAGCGGCCGGCATCACCATTTCCTCCGGCAAGAAGGCGATGCTGTGCGGCCGCCTGGGCAAGCGCCTGCGCGAACATCAGTTCAGCACCTATACGCAGTACCTGCAGCTGCTGGAAAGCCGCCAGGACCGCAGGGAAATCCAGACCGCGATCGACCTGCTCACCACCAACGAAACCTATTTCTTCCGCGAGCCCAAGCATTTCGAGCTGCTGCGCAGGCTGGCCGGCGAACACCGTGGCGGGCTGCCGTTCCGCTGCTGGAGCGCGGCCAGTTCCAGCGGCGAAGAGGCCTACAGCATGGCCATGGTGCTGGACGACACCTTGCAGGGCCGCCCGTTCGAGGTGGTGGGCACCGACATCAGCACGCGCGTGCTGGCCAAGGCGCGCACCGGCCATTACGCGCTGCAACGTATCGACGGCATCCCGCAGGCCTATCTCAAACGCTATTGCCTGCGTGGCCAGGGCGAGTACGACGGCACCTTGCTGGTGGAGCGGCGGCTGCGCGAGCGCGTGCAGTTCGTGCACGCCAACCTCAATGCCGCGCTGCCGGCACTGGGCAGCTTCGATGCGATCTTCCTGCGCAATGTGATGATCTATTTCAACGGCCAGACCAAGCGCGAAGTGATCCTGCGCGTGCTGTCCAACCTCAAGCCGGGCGGGCACTTCTGCATCGGCCATTCGGAAAGCCTGAGCGAACTCGACATCGATCTGGTCCAGGTGGCACCCTCGATCTTCCGCAAGGCATGACCCAAGGATTCACCGTGTCCACAGCGCTCCATCGCCCCGCCGCCAACCCTACGACCATCAAGGCCATGGTGGTCGACGATTCGGCAGTGGTACGCCAGGTGCTGGTGGGCGTGCTCAACGACGCGCCGGGCATCGACGTCATCGCCACTGCCGCCGACCCGCTGCTGGCGATCGAAAAAATGCGCCAGCACTGGCCGGATGTGATCGTGCTGGACGTGGAAATGCCGCGCATGGACGGCATCACCTTTCTGCGCAAGATCATGAGCGAGCGGCCCACGCCGGTGGTGATCTGCTCCACGCTTACCGAAAAAGGCGCGCGCGTCACCATGGATGCACTGGCCGCCGGCGCGGTGGCGGTGGTGACCAAACCCCGCCTGGGTCTGAAGCAATTTCTCACCGACTCTGCCGACGAACTGGTGGCGACCGTGCGCAGCGCAGCGCGCGCCAACGTCAAGCGGCTGGCGGCGCGCGTGACTGCCGCGCCGCTGGAAGCGGAGGTCAAGCACACCGCCGATGTCATCCTGCCGGCACAAAGCGGACGTGCGCTGGCGCAGACCACCGAACGCATCGTCGCCATCGGCACCTCCACCGGCGGCACCCAGGCCCTGGAAGAAGTGCTCACCGCGCTGCCGCGCGTCTGCCCCGGCATCGTGATCGTGCAGCACATGCCGGAGAAATTCACCGCTGCCTTCGCCGCGCGCCTGAACGGTCTTTGCCAGATCGCCGTCAAGGAGGCCGCCAACAACGACCGGGTGATGCCGGGCCGTGCATTGATCGCACCGGGCGGCAAACATCTGCTGCTGCGTCGTAGCGGCGCGCAGTATTTCGTCGAAGTGCTGGAAGGCCCACCGGTCAACCGGCATCGCCCGTCGGTCGATGTGCTGTTCCGCTCGGCCGCGCGCGCGGCCGGCAGCAATGCGCTGGGCATCATCATGACCGGCATGGGCGACGATGGCGCCGCCGGCCTGCTGGAAATGCGCCAGGCCGGCGCACGCACGGTGGCACAGGACGAACACACCAGCATTGTGTTCGGCATGCCCAAGGAAGCGATCAAGCGCGGCGGCGCAGACCGTATCCTGCCGCTGGGCGCGATGGCGCGCGAGATCGTGACGCAGCTGCAGTAACGCGACGGACGTCCACGTCACGCGCTCAACGCTCTGACAGAGCCACCGCGTCTACCGCGTCTTCCGCGCGACAGACCCACTGCACCTGCTGGACAGAGCCTGTGCACCTGCTGGACACAGCCATTGCCCATGCTCCAATGCAGCCATTGCGTCTGCTCCAACGCAGCCACTGCGTCTGCGCCGCATCGACGCGCGCATTCTCCTGTCCATGAAAGACCGCCACATTCCCTTCTCCCGCCAGCGGGAGAAGGTGCCCGAAGGGCGGATGAGGGCAACACGCTAACCAGCCAGCTACAGCTGCGACTCCAGCGGCAACCAGCCCATTACCGCTGCTGCGCCACGTCGCCACACGCTCGCCGCCGGCTCGCGCGACCACACCTCGGGCGGCTGCGCGGCATCGTCGTGCCAACGCAGCTCGCCCTGCTCCAGGGTCACGCGGTAACTCACCGGCGCACTGATCTTGTGGTTGTACAGCCGCTCCAGCTCCGCGGTGACCAGGAGGTCGTTGAACAGCAGGCCCATTTCGGTATTGAGGTTCATCGAACGCGGGTCCAGGTTGAACGAGCCGATGAAACCGCTGCTGTCGTCCACGACAAACGCCTTGGTATGCAGGCTGGCGCCGCTGGAACCGAACAGGCTGCCGTCCGGCTTGCCCATCGGCTTGAGCTCATGCAGGCGCACGCCCTGCTGCAGGAGCGGCACGCGATAGCCGGCATAGCCGCTGTGCACGGCCACCACGTCGTTGGCCGCCAGCGAGTTGGTCAGAATGCTCACGCGCACATCGCGCTGGCGTAGGTTGCCGATCCAGCGCATGCCCTCGTCGCCCGGCACGAAATACGGCGAGATCACTTTGAGCTCGCGCTGTGCGTGCGCCATTTCGCCGATCAGCACCGGCGTCATCCAGTCGGCTTGCGGCGGCGCACCTTCGGCTTTTTCCGGCGGGTCGGAGACGATGCGCGCCTGCGACACCCAGTGCACCGGTCGGTCGCCCTGCATCAGTTCACGCACGCTTGGCGAGCGCTTGAGCCGCTCCACGTACGGATGCGCGCGCACCGATGCCATGCCCGCGTCCAGGCTGCCACGCAAGGCCTCCAGTGCCTGCGGCTTTGCGGTGACCAGCGCAGACAGCGGCAAGGCATTGGGGCTGTTCCAGTACGCGTCGAACACCTGCTCGGCCTGGCCCACCGCCGGCCCCATCAGCGCCGCATCCATATCCATGAAGTTGGTGTCGCGCGCCGCATCGAAATATTCGTCGCCCACGTTGCGCCCACCCACCACCGCGATGCGGCCATCGGCAATCCAGGCCTTGTTGTGCATGCGGCGATTGATGCTGAACATGCGCAGCACCATCTCCACGCCGCGCATCAAGGTGCCTTCGCGCGCGCGTGTCGGGTTGAACAGGCGAATCTCGATCAGCGGATGGCTATCCAGGGCAGCCAGCACCGAATCGCTGCCATGGATATTCATGTCGTCCAGCAACAACCGCACGCGTACGCCGCGATCGGCCGCGCGCAGCAATTCGTTATGCAGCAGGTTGCCGGTGAAATCGGCATGCCAGATGTAGTACTGCAGATCCAGGCTGCGCCCGGCCGCACGCGCGGTGAGCGCACGTACCGCAAACGCATCGACGTTATCCGGCAGGATCACCATGCCGGTCTGATCGGCGTGCGCCTGTTGCAGTGGCGCCACCACCTTGTCGATGGGCGTCGCGACCGCCGTGGCAGGCAGCACGTGACTGACCGGCCCGCGTTGGCGGTCGGCAAAGCGCCCGTAGCCGTACAGCGATAACGCGCTGGCCAGCACCAGTACCAGCAGCGCAATGCCGAACCATTTGAAAAATTTCCGCTTTGTCACTGCCGATTCCGCGATGCGCAGCGCGGCAGTGTAGAGCCCATGCGGGCAGGCCGGTGTGCAGACGCCGCCACAAGCAACCTCGACAATTCCCGCGAGAAACAGACGGGTGTCGTGGAAGTGCCGTGGACGCGAGTACTCGCAGCACCGCGTGCCGCACAGGGCGAACGTGGTGGTTACGGCGTCATCAGCGGTATGGCGCGCCAGCTGCCGAAGCACCAGCGCGCGCCCGCGGCGCTTACCAGATGGTCACCCGCTCCTTGTCGCCACGTACCATCGCATCGCCGGGCTTGCACTGGAACGCCTGCGCAAACGCCGGCATGTTCGACGGCGCACCGTTGGCACGGAAACTCGCCGGTGCGTGCGGGTCGGTGTTCAGGCGCACGCGCAATTCGCCATCGGTGAAGTTGCGGCGCCAGACAGTGGCCCAGTTCATGAAGAACCGCTGGTCCTGCGAATACCCATCGATCTGCGTGTTGGCGGCCGGCTGCTCCTGCAACGCCATTTGCAAGGCATCGTACGCCACGGTCAGGCCGCCCAGATCGCCGATGTTCTCGCCCAGCGTCAGCTTGCCCTTGACGTGCACGCCCTTGATCGCTTCATAGCCATCGAACTGTGCCACCAGCCGGTCGGTGCGCTCGGTGAACAACTTGCGGTCTGCATCGGTCCACCAGCTGTCGAAGTTGCCCTTGGCATCGAACTGGCTGCCGGAATCGTCGTAGCCGTGCATCATTTCGTGCCCGATCACCGCACCGATGCCACCGTAGTTCAAGGCCGGATCGGCCTTGGGGTCGAAGAACGGCGGCTGCAGGATGGCGGCCGGAAACACGATCTCGTTGCGTGTGGCGTTGTAGTACGCATTCACCGTCTGCGGGGTCATGTGCCACTCGCGCTTGTCGACCGGCTTGCCGATCTTGTCCAGCATGTCGCGGTAGTTGAATGCCTGCGCGGCCTGCATGTTGGCAAGAAAGCCGTCGCCACGCGTCTGAAGGCCCGACCAATCGCGCCACTGGTCCGGGTAACCGATCTTGGGAGTGAAGCTGGCCCATTTCTCCAGTGCGCGCTGTTTGGTGTCCGCGCTCATCCAGTCGAGCTTTTCCAACCGCGCCTTGAGCGCCGCCGACAGGTTTTGCACCAGTTGCTGCATCTGCTCCTTCGATTCGGCCGGGAATGCAGATTGCACGTACAGCTGGCCCAGGGCCTCGCCCATCGCCTCGTTGACCGCATTCAAGGTGCGCTTCCAGCGCGGCAGCATGTCCTGCTGGCCGCGCAGGGTCTTTGCGTAGAAATCGAAATTGGCCTGCTCGAACGGCTTGGCCAGATACGGCGCCGCTTCGTCCACCGTATGGAAGCGCAGATACGCCTTCCAGGTAGCGATCGGCGTATCGGCCAGCATCGCATCGAGCTCGGCGAAATAGCCCGGCTGGCTCAGCGAGAAGGTGCCGGCCGGCACCTTGAGCGCTGCGAAAAACGCCTTCCAGTCGAAGTGCGGCGTGATGGCGTTGGCGCCGGCCACATCGACCGGGTTGTAGCGCTTGGCCGGGTCGCGCAGTTCGATACGCGACAACGACGCATTGGCCAGGCGCGTCTCGAACGCCATCACCGCCTTGGCCTGCGCGGCCGTCTGCGCTGCCGGGATACCCGACAGCTCCAGCATCCGCGCGATGTAGGCCACGTACTGCTCGCGGATCTTTGCCTGCGCCGGATCGGTGTAATAGCCCTTTTCGGGCAAGCCCAGACCGCCCTGCCCTGCGTAGGCGATCATCTGCTCGGAATTCTTGTAGTCGGCATTGGCACCGAACGAAAACACCAAGCCCTGGCCTTGCGCATAACTGTTGCGCAACCAGGCGGCGATGGACGGCGCATCGGTCAATGCGTCGATGTCCTTCAACTGCGGCTGCAGCGGCGTAATGCCCGCTTTGTCGATCGCCGCTTCATCCGAGCCGGTCCGCCACAGGTCGGCGATCTTGGCATCCACCGAACCGGCCGACAGATTGCCGCGCGCCAGTTGCTCCACCAACGCGTGCTGGATGGTCAGCGAGCGCTCGGCCAGCACCTCAAAGCTGCCCCAGCTGGTGCGATCGGACGGCACCGGATTGGCCTTGAGCCACTTGGCGTTGACGAACCCGTTGAGGTCCTGACACGCAGCGATGCTCGGGTCCAGGTCGCTGCTGCTGAATGCCACGATCGGCGCATCGAGCTTGGACACATCCACCTTGGTCGATACCGCCTGCGGCGCGGCAGGCGCCACCTTGGCGGTGTCATCGGAGGCGCCGCACGCAGACAGCGCGACCACGATGGCGACCGCAAGCGACAGCGGAGCTAACTTGCGCAACTTCATTGAATTCTCCAGGGCATGACCGCGCAGGCGCGATCGAAAAAAAGTCGACATCCGGTCGGCAAGCGCCGGCGAAGAACCGCGCAGCGCAGGCGCCCGCCTCTTCGTCAGTCGCTCTGCAACCGGCCAGACCACATCCGTGCAGCGGCACCGCAACATGAAGTCGATGCCGTGCGCCATGAAAGTCCATTGCATCTGTACAGCACGTGGGCGTCCGTCATCGGCACCGCCACGCACTGCTTCCACTCCACCTGCATGCCGGCGCAACGCGCGCCATCGCATGCGCTCAACGCCGCGCGTAAAACGGCGCCATCACCAGATACACCGGATACGCCAGCACCATCAGCGCCAGGGCGACCTCGTGCCCCGACGCCGCATCGGCCCACGCTTCCATCTGTGGCGCCGGCCCAGCCACGCCAAACCCCAGCAACAGCGCCCCCATCGCGCAGATCAGCAGTGCCAGCGCCAGCCCCGCGCCTGAGATGTCGCCAGCAGCCAAGGCGACAAACGCAGCCCCGCCGGCCACCAGCATGCCGAGCGTCACCAGATACGCGCGACAGTAAACGGCAGTCATCTGCCGGGTTCTCCGTTTGCCGGACATCGTGTCTCGCCTGCGCCTCGGTGCCGAGCGCGTATTACCCTCTCGCACCGCTTCCATTCATCACCGCACGTAGCCGCTTGCAGCCTCATGCGCACAAGAACGCGCGCTGCGCGCACCGCACGCAGCGCTGCAACCGCCGGCGGCGATTACTTCGCCTTGCCCTGGTTGGCCACCGCTTCGGCCGCGCGCTTGGCCGCTTCCGGGTCGCCCAGGTAACGGAAGCTGCGCACCTGCAGGTTGTCGTCCAGCTCGAACAGCAACGGGATGCCGGTGGGGATGTTGAGCTCGAGGATCTGCTCGTTGGAGACATCGTTGAGGTACTTGTACAGCGCGCGCAGCGAATTACCGTGCGCGGTCACCAGCACGGTCTGCCCGGCCTTCAACTGCGGCGCAATCGCGTCGTGCCAATACGGCAACACGCGTACCAGCGTGGTTGCCAACGACTCGGTCCCCGGCAGCGCATTGCGGTCCAGGGTGGCGTAGCGCCGGTCATGGCACGGGTGGCCCGGGTCGTTGACGTCCATCGCCGGCGGCGGGATGTCGTAGGAACGGCGCCAGATCTTGACCTGCTCCTCGCCGTGCTTGGCCGCGGTTTCGGCCTTGTCCAGGCCTTGCAGGCCACCGTAGTGGCGCTCGTTGAGGCGCCAGCTCTTGGACACCGGCAACCAGTCCTGGTCCAGTTCCTTCAATGCGCCCTGCAGCGTGTGGATGGCGCGCTTGAGCACCGAGGTGTGGGCGACATCGAACTGCAGCCCTTCGTCCTTCATCAGCTTGCCGGCCGCCACAGCTTCCTGGCGGCCCTGGTCGGTGAGTTCCACATCCACCCAGCCGGTGAAACGGTTGTCCAGATTCCATTGGCTCTGGCCATGGCGCAGCAGTACGAGTTTGCGGGTCACTACGGTTCTCCGATTGGGGCCGATCAGCCTGCGATTGTAGCGGCAGCGCGTGCATCGCAGGCGTGCACGAGATCGCCACAGGCGGCGCGCGATGCTTTCGCAATGCAGACCAACGATCCCGTATTCGCCGGTTGGGACGGCAGCGTGATTCAGGCGCGACAGTTGCAGCAGCAACTGGCACGGCGCGTGGTGCTCGATGACGCGGTGAGCGCAACGCCGCAGTTGCTTGCAGGGTTCGATGTCGGTTTCGAAGACGATGGCCAGATCACCCGCGCGGCTGCCGTGTTGCTGGATGCGCAGACGCTGCTCCCGCTGGAAACGCACGTCGCGCGCGTGCCGACCTCGATGCCCTATGTCCCCGGCCTGCTCAGTTTTCGCGAATTGCCCGCATTGCTGCAGGCCCTGGCGCTGCTGTCGCGTACGCCGGATCTGGTGTTCATCGATGGCCAGGGCATCGCGCATCCGCGCAGGCTGGGCATCGCAGCGCACTTCGGCGTGGTCACCGGCCTGCCGTGCATCGGCATCGCCAAGCAGCGCCTGGCCGGCAGCTTCGCCGAGCCTGGGCCCGAGCGCGGCGACCACACGCCGATCCTGCTGGGCGGCTCGCAGATCGGCTGGGCGCTGCGCAGCAAACCGCGCTGCAATCCCTTGATCGTCTCGCCCGGCCATCGCGTGTCGATGCAAGGCGCACTCGACTGGACCCTGCGCACGTTGCGCGCCTATCGCCTGCCCGAGCCCACGCGCCTGGCCGACCGGCTGGCCTCGCGCCGCGGCGAGGTGACGGTGCCGGCAGGCTATTCCGGCCACCTGCTGTGAGCAGACGTTCAAGCCGCGTCAGGCGCCGCATGCACGGGCGGACGCACTGACGCGGCGCTGAGGCGATCAATCAGTTTTCAGTGATGGCGATGCGACCGGCACCGTCGACCCGGAAGAAAACCATGTTCTTGTTGGATGGGGGCTGGAAGTTCACGGAATACCCGACTGCGTAGGGCTGATCCCTGCATGAGGAAGACGAAGAAACCACCTGATAGTTGACCGCACTGTTGAGGGTCGGCCCTGCAACGCTCCTGTTGGCATAGACCGCATAGCAGGCAACCGTCTTTCCATTCGCCGAGAAGGCCAGCGAGCGGACACCAGCGGCCACACTGATAATGCGGCTGGAGACGGCATGCTGGACGCTCTGGGCAGTACCAAGGGCTGGCACCGACGCCGCCATTACCAAGAAGAGCAGCGATTTGGTTTTCTTTCCTGAGATCGATGAGACCATGAAGGTAATTCCTCAGATTGGGAATGAGAATCTCAAACGCATCGAGTAAAACGTTAGAGCGCGAGCGGCTTGCCGCCAGGTGCGCACCGCGGACTCTGCGCCGCGAGCGACCGTTGCCGATCCGGCAGCCGTGGATCGTGCAAGGGCCGCCATTATTCATGGCGCGATGACACACGTGACTTGGCACCACGCATTTAGGTTGCGCCGGTACGCTTCCCGCAATGCAACTTCGCTCGTGTTGAAACTTCGCCGCTGCCAGAACCTGCCAACCGATGCTTCGCGGCAGCAACGGCGGCGAGGTCTGGACACGGCCGCTTGCGGTGGAAGATCAGGCCAGCCATGCTGGCCACAAGCGCCTCCGGCCTTGCCGATTGGACATGCGGAAGGGAATGGCGCCCGCGCCTACGCCTCAATGTTGCGGCCTGCCTGATCCCGGACCGCAGCGCTGGATGAGTCGTCTTCGCTGGCAACAATGTCCACGTTGGCAACGCATCTGCCTGCAAGGGACCAGGGCGTTCTCGCCACGAACCGCTGCTACGCCATGCCATGCCATGCCCGGATGGTGTTCGCGGTGCGGTGCCAGCTCGCGCCGATCGCGCATTCCCCGACGCGCATGAAGCGCCATGACTCGGACACTGCGTTTTACGCCACGCGCCCGCCTCGGCCATCGCGCATGCCAAGCTCGTGCCTACGTCATCACTCCACGAGACCGCGCATGACCACCCTGATCGCTCCACGCGTCCATGACATCGGCGGACTGGAAGTGCGCCGCGCCGTGCCCACCCTGCAGGCGCGCAGCGTCGGTCCATTCGTGTTCGTCGACGACATGGGCCCAGCCGTACTGGAGCCGGATCACGGCATCGATGTACGCCCACATCCGCACATCGGCCTGGCCACGGTCACGTTCCTGTGGGCCGGCGAAATCGGCCACCGCGACACGCTGGGCTCGGATCAGGTGATCCGCCCAGGCGACGTCAACTGGATGACGGCCGGCCGCGGCATCGCCCATTCCGAACGCACGCCAGGCCCGGAGCGCGCACGCGAACACGCCTTGCACGGCATGCAGACCTGGATCGCCTTGCCGCGCTCGGCCGAAGAAACCGCGCCAGCCTTCCATCACCACGCGGCGGCAAGCTTGCCGCAGCAGCGCCGCGACGGCGTGTGGCTGCGCGTGATTGCCGGCCGCGCGTACGGTGAGGAATCGCCGGTGCAGGTGTTCAGCGGCACGCTGAATGTGGCGCTGGATCTGGCGCCCGACGCCGAACTCGATCTGGACACCGGGCACACCGAGCGCGCCCTGTACATCCTGGAAGGCGAAGCGCAGCTGGATGGTGCCGACGTGCCAGCTCGCCACCTGATCGTACCCTCGCCCGGCGCCCGTGGCCGCTTGCGCGCCAAGACCCCGCTCAAGGCGATGCTGCTTGGCGGCGAGCCGCTGGATGGGCCGCGTCATCTATGGTGGAACTTCGTGTCCAGTTCCAAGGAACGCGTCGAGCAGGCCAAGGACGACTGGCAGGCCGGCCGCTTCGGCAGCATTCCCGGCGACGACGAGGAGTTCATTCCGCTGCCCGAGTCACCGGCCCCGAAACCGGTTAATTACCCTTGAAACCGTGCGCTGCGCGGGTGGACCAACACGCGCGATCACCAGGTCTCTTACCGGAAGTGCCACGCTGCACATGCGATGCCAGGCACAGGTGCGACACCACTTGAGCTGACTCGCAAAACTGTGGTAGTGATGGCCCTGTAGACGGAGCGCGTTGCGTAGACGGCAGTCCTTGGACGGGGAGTTCGAGGCACTGCAACGGCACGAAATCGGCGCGCCCGCATCGTCATCCAATGCCGGGGAATCGTGTATGAAGTCTGCATCCTGCCTTGTTGGCCTGAGCTTGCTGCTGGCCGCTGCCACCGCCCATGCCCAGACCTCGCCGGTCTGCCCGCCGTTGCCACCGGCCTCCGGCCTGCAGTGGAACGAGCTCGCCGGTGCCGATTACCTGGTCTGCAAGGCCATGACTGCCGATGGCCGGCAGGTGGTCGGCGTGATGCTCACTACCCGCGACCCGGCGATGACACTGGCACGCGAGCGGCGCGCCGAAAAGGGCCAGATCCAGCAGGAAGACTTCTACTGGTACAAGCTCGATCTGGGCGGCCGCGACATGCCGGGCACGGAATCGCGCCGTGTCACCGTGGTCGAACTGGGCAAGAAGCGCTACGCCCAGCTGTGGATCGACGGCGGCAGCACCGAAGAACTCGCCTCGATGCAGTCGATGGTGCAGAACATGGATCTGCAGCCGGCCAGCCTGGCGCTGCAGCGCTGACGCAGCGCGCGTCACAGCCCCGCGCACTGCTGCTGCACCTGTCTTGCAGCGCGCGGGTTTGCCGGCACGCTGCAGACAGTATCTGACGATATCTGCCGCGAGCGTGTCGCCGCAGATCACCATTGCGCACTGATGCTCGTGCCCTCGCGTGTCGCGCCGACGCGCATGAGGCGACGCCCGAGCGGCTTGCGCATGCACCAAGCGCGCCGGTGCGTCCAGCCGCTCAACGATTTTGATCCCGGCGGCCACCACGTGCGGCGGCGATGGGCTGGAGAACGCTCACGGTTGCAAACGTTGGAGCAGTGGCGCATGCCATGTCGGCATACGCCCGGAATCGGCGTGGACCGATCGCTCGTTCCGATTCCGATTCCGCACTCACCGAACCCAACGACTGCCGGCAAGCGTCTGTCAGTCGGCTCGAATCACCGTGTCTCCACCGCCGCCAGCCGCCTGCAACTGAGTCTCGATGCGCACCTCGCCGGTCAGCAGGCGATGGATCGGGCATTTGTCGGCCACCTCCATCAACCGTGCGCGTTGCTCGTCGTCGAGCGCACCGTCAAGCACCACCGCGCGGGCGATCGCCGTGCCGGCAGCGCCGCGCTGCGTGTAACGCAGATGCACGTGCACCGCCGTCAGCGGCCACTGCTTGCGCGCGGCCACCATCGACACCGTGATGGCGGTGCACGCACCCAGTGCGCCCAACACCTGCGATTCGGGATCCGGCCCGGCGTCGCTGCCACCATTGGCCGGCTGCGTATCGCCGCTCCAGGTGTGCAGCCCGTCGTGGATGCTGACCGTGTACGGCACCGTGCCGGTGCGCACGCTGACCGGCCGGTCACTCATTGCCGGCTCCTGTTGTCGTACGCGGGCCGGTTCAAAACCGGCCTTCCTGGAAATCGACGAACGCCTGCATCAGCTCCTGCTTGGTGTTCATCACGAACGGGCCATGCCGCATCACCGGCTCGTTGAGCGGGCGGCCCGCGACCAGGATCAGCTGCGCACCGTCGGCACCGGCGTGCAGGCGCAGGCGCTGTCCGCCACCCAGCACGGCCAGCTGCTGCGCCGGCAACACGCGCGCGGTGTCGCTCTCGCCCACCGTCAGCGCGCCCTCGAAGGCATACGCGAACGCGTTATGTCCGCTGGGCAGCTGATACTCCCATTCCACGTTCGGCTCCAACGCGATATCCAGGTACACCGGGCTCGTTGCAGGTTGCACGATCGGCCCGACCACCTCGCCGACCGCACCGGCAATCACCTTGACCGTCACGCCGGGCGCCGGATGCGCCACCGGAATGTGGTCGGGTGCGTACTCCTGGTACTTGGGATCGGTCATCTTCTCGCGCGCCGGCAGGTTTACCCACAACTGAAAGCCGCGCATGCGCCCGGATTCCTGCTCCGGCATTTCCGAATGGATCAGCCCGCGACCGGCGGTCATCCATTGCACGCTGCCCGGCGTCAGCAGGCCTTCGTTGCCGTGGTTGTCCTTGTGGCGCATGCACCCGTCGAGCATGTAGGTCACGGTCTCGAAACCGCGATGCGGGTGGCTGGGGAAACCGGCCAGATAGTCTTCGGCCTTGTCGGTGCCGAATTCGTCCAGCATCAGGAACGGGTCCAGCTCCGGCAGCTGCTGGGTGCCGATGACGCGGGTCAGTTTGACCCCGGCCCCGTCGGAGGTCGGCATGCCGCGAATGGTGCGCAGTACGTGCGCTGCTGTGGTGGTCGTGGTGCTCATCGCTTGTCCCTGTGCCCTGTGGCGAAGCGCCAATGATGGGTGCGCGCGGGCCGCCGCCCAACCGCGACCATTGCAACCGATCGTTCCAAACGCCGCCAGCGTGCCAGCGCTCTAACCGATCTATGACCGCAGCACCCTACGACCAAAGTTTTAACCCGTTGCGCCCGCCTGGCATTGACCGCAGCCGGGCGTGGGGGGACCCTTGAACGAATCGTTCCTGAGGGGCATGCATGAAAGGGTTCTCCAAGCTGGCCTGGGGCGCGTTGGCGCTGCTGGCCGCGTTCTGCCTGGGTACCGTTGCGCTGCGGCGTGGCGAGCACATCAACGCGTTATGGATCGTGGTGGCCGCGGTGTCGATCTATCTGATCGCCTACCGGTTCTACAGCCTGTTCATCGCCGACAAGGTGATGCAGCTGGACATCACCCGCGCCACCCCGGCGGTCGCCAACAACGACGGCCTGGATTACGTGCCCACCAACAAGCACGTGCTGTTCGGCCATCACTTCGCCGCCATCGCCGGCGCCGGGCCCTTGGTCGGTCCGGTGCTCGCCGCACAGATGGGCTACCTGCCCGGCCTGCTGTGGCTGGTGGTGGGCGTAGTGTTCGCCGGTGCGGTGCAGGACTTCGTGGTGCTGTTCCTGTCCAGCCGTCGCAACGGCCGCTCGCTGGGCGATCTGGTGCGCGAGGAAATGGGCCAGGTGCCCGGCACCATCGCCCTGTTCGGCGCCTTCCTAATCATGATCATCATCCTGGCGGTGCTGGCGATGGTGGTGGTCAAGGCGCTAGCGGAAAGCCCATGGGGCATGTTCACCGTCATCGCCACAATGCCCATCGCGATCATGATGGGCGTGTACATGCGCTACATCCGCGTCGGCAAGATCGGCGAGATCTCGGTGGTGGGGTTGATCCTGCTGCTGGGGGCGATCTGGCTAGGCGGCAAGGTGGCCGCGGACCCGACCTGGGGCCCGGCCTTCACCTTCACCGCCAAGCAGATCACCTGGATGCTGATCGGCTACGGCTTCGTCGCCTCGGTGCTGCCGGTGTGGCTGCTGCTGGCACCGCGCGACTACCTGTCCACCTTCCTCAAGATCGGCACCATCCTGGCCCTGGCGATCGGCATCCTGGTTGTCATGCCGGACCTGAAGATGCCGGCGCTCACGCAATTCGCCTCCACCGGCGATGGCCCGGTCTGGAAGGGCGGCATCTTCCCGTTCCTGTTCATCACCATTGCCTGCGGCGCGGTCTCCGGCTTCCATGCGTTGATCGCGTCCGGCACGACGCCCAAGCTGCTCGCCAACGAAGGCCACATGCGCTACATCGGCTACGGCGGCATGCTGATGGAATCGTTCGTGGCGATCATGGCGCTGGTGGCCGCGTCGATCATCGAGCCGGGCATCTACTTCGCCATGAACAGCCCCGCCTCGCTGGTGGGCACCGACACTGTCGCAGTAGCTGCCAAGATCAGCGAGTGGGGCTTCTCGATCACACCGCAGGTGCTCGAGGCCACGGCACGCGATATCGGCGAGCACAGCATCCTGGCGCGCGCCGGCGGCGCCCCTACGCTGGCGGTGGGCATCGCGCAGATCCTGCACCAGTTGCTGCCGGGCGAGGACACCATGGCGTTCTGGTATCACTTCGCCATCCTGTTCGAAGCCCTGTTCATCCTGACCGCGGTGGACGCCGGCACGCGCGCCGGCCGCTTCATGCTGCAGGACCTGCTGGGCAACTTCATCCCGGCGTTGAAGAAGACCGAGTCGTGGACCGCCAACATCATCGCCACCGCCGGTTGCGTGGCGCTGTGGGGCTACCTGCTCTACACCGGCGTGATCGATCCGTTCGGCGGCATCCAGACCTTGTGGCCGTTGTTCGGCATCTCCAACCAGATGCTGGCCGGGATCGCGTTGATGCTGGGTACGGTGGTGTTGTTCAAGATGAAGCGCGACCGCTACGCCTGGGTCACCATCGTGCCGGCGCTGTGGCTGTTGTTGTGCACCACGTACGCGGGGTTGATCAAGATCTTCGACAGCAACCCGGCGCAGGGCTTCCTGGCGCAGGCGCACAAGTTCCAGGCGGCCATCGCCAGCAACACCATCACCGCGCCGGCCAAGACGGTGCCGCAGATGCAGCAGATCGTCACCAATGCCTATGTCAACACCGGGCTGACCGTGCTGTTCCTGTTCGTGGTCGGCTCGATCCTGATCTATTCGATCAAGACGATCGTGGCAGCACGCCGCAACCCGCAGCGCACCGACCGCGAAACCCCGTACGTGGCGTTGCAGCCGCATCAGATGGCAGACCTGTAATGGGCACGCAACTCGTCCTGGCCAGTCACTATCAGGCGCATCGCCGCATCTGGCGGCGTCTGATCCAGACCGCGCGGCTGTGCTGCGGCATCCCCGACTACGACAACTACGTGCGCCACATGCTGGAAAAGCATCCCGACAAACCGGTGATGGACTACCCCGCCTTCTTCCGCGAGCGCCAGGATGCGCGCTATGGCGGCAAGAGTGGGTTTCGCTGTTGTTGATCGGTGACGGTTGATTGCCTGGCCGGTCGTCGGCTGATCAAGAGGTAGAACCGCAGCAGGGCGCGATGCGAATCGCGCCCTGTTGCGTTGGCTCGACCGCAACTCGATAAAACGAATCACGTAATGGCGCATTCGCTCGTCGCAGCGCCTGTCGATGTGATGGCCGATCGATCCACAGCAAAGACCCAATCGACGCCTGCAGGAACCTGTTCGCGGCAGCGAGCTGCTTTCACCAGGCGTCAGTCAACTGTCTAGTGCGGTGTCCTCGCCACTTGCGGGACCGTTGGCGGCATGGATGCCGCCAACGACTCCCATGGACGGGTTCACGGCGTGTCCCGCAAGCGGCGAGGACACCGCGCACTCGACGACCCAGCTTTTGAATGCGTCAAGATTGGGCGACGACCCGAATCGCGATCACTCGGACGGATCGCAACGTCCAATCCATCAATTGCAGGACACTACCCGCGCGTTGGCTGCGGGCCCTCTCACGTTGGTCGTTACGCATGTTTCGACAAGACAACCGAACACCTTGCGGCGCGGTGTCCTCGCCGCTTGCGGGACGGGTCCACTGCGTACCCATGACACCGCCCCCCCTCACCAAGCTGCCGCCTTACCCAGCCCGCTTTTGCGCCAACCGCGCGAACAGCGCAGGCAAATCGCGCATGTCGTCGAACACTTCAAGCACACCAATGCGGCGCAGGGTGTCGCCATGCCCCGGTGGAATGTGGCTTGCACCGGTAAACCCCAGCACCTGCATGCCGGCCGTCACGGCCGCGGTTGCACCGGTGGGGCTGTCTTCGATGACCACACAACGCTGCGGCGCGACTCCGGCGGTGCGTGCCGCCAGCAGATACACGTCCGGTGCCGGCTTGGGCCGCTCCACCATGTCGGCGCTGAAAATACGTCCCGCCGCGCGTGCGGTGAGCCCGGCCCGTTCCACCGAGGCAATCACATTGTGGCGCCGGCTATTGGAGGCCACCGCCAACGGCAGTGGAATCTGCTCCAACGCCTCGCGTACGCCTGCGATCGGCTGCACCTGCGACTGGATCAAGGCCTCGCTACGCGCCTGGATCTGCGCGAGCAGAGTCTCTGGCAACTGCAATGCAAAGCGCTCTTCCACCCGCCGCAGCACCTCGCGCGTGGTCTGCCCGAAGGTGGTTTCCAGCAGCTGTTCCAGCGGCTCGCTTGGCACGAAAGATGCCAGCGCCTCACGCATTACCCGGTCGGCCAGTATCTCGCTGTCGACAAGAACGCCATCACAGTCACTGATCAGTAGCTCGTACGCCATCGCACCCATCTGCTCACAAAGCGCCATTATGCCGGCCCGGGTGTGACCGTCGGCTGTGGGGCAGCAGGCTGTGGCGATGGACACTTCGCCGCTTGCAGCACGCGCACCATCAGGACAGGCGGCCCCGAGCATGCGGCCCGCAGCACCGTCATGTCACAAGCCGTACCGTCATGTCACAAAAAGCCATGTCACGAAATCTTACCGCAAGCGATTTTTCCAGCTGCTAGGATCTGCCCCGCTGCGGCGGGACTTGCTGCAGCGTCATCAGGAATGCGATCAGGAGAAGGAGATTTCGATGCAACCGCGATTCCCCGCCCTGCTCGTTCTTGCGACCTCGTTTTTCGCGGTCTCATGCACCGCCTCGCCCGGTGCCAAGGAGCAAACCACCATGTCAGCTACGCTGCAGGACCACACCGTCGCCTTCCGCGACCCCGCCCTGACCGACATCGCCCAGGCCATTGCGCACGGTGATGTGGCCCGGATCAAGGCACTCGCCCCCACTGTCGATCTCGCCGCGCATGGCGATCAAAACGTCACCTTGCTCGAATGGGCAATCTGGAACGAACAACCGCGCGCGCTGGCCGCATTGCTCGATGCAGGTGCAGACCCATCGCTCCCCGGCATGGACCAGGAAACGGTCGTGCACATGGCCGCCATGGCGCAAGACCCGCAGTATCTGCAGATCCTGCTGCAGCACAAGGCGCCGATCGATGTCGTCAGCGCGCGGGCGGGCTGGACGCCGCTGTTTCGCGCGGTGCAGAGCAAGCGCGATGCGCAGATCGATTTGCTGATCAAGGCCGGTGCAGATGTACAGCGCGTCGACCACACCGGCAACAGCCTGCTGCACCTTGCGGCGCAAAGTGGCGCAGCCAGCCCTGCAGTGCTCACCCTGCTCAAGGCCGGTGTCGATCCCACCGTGCGTAATGCCCAGCAGAAGACCTTCCAGGCGTATTTCTTCACCACGCCGGACCGCCTGCTCAACGCCAGCGGCCAGCAGGTCAGGTCGGACGTACGCGCGTGGTTGAACGCCCATAACATTCCCGTGGAAAGCAGCCGCTAAGCGCGCTTTTCGCATGACGAACGCAAGGAGCCGCGCATGAGCCCGTCAGAATCCTCTTCTTCCACCCCGTTCGCAGAATCGATGCGCGGGCAACAACCGCATCCGGAAGACCGCCAGCTTCCAGCGATGCTGCAGGACCTTTACGCCACCGCCGCGCAGCGACGCGAAGGCGGTGCCGAAACCTTTGCCGCCCTGCCCAATGGCTGGTCGCGCATGGACGACCGCGCGCTGCAGCAGGCAGGCATCGACCCTGCCCTGCTGCACGACGCCAAGAGCGGCTTCGATGCCGCGTTCTATCGCAATGATCAGGGGCAGGTGGTGCTGGGCTTCTGCGGCACCGACGAAGGCAAGGACTGGAAGCACAACATCGGCCAGGGCCTGGGCTTCGACGATGCGCAATACGCTTCAGCGATCCAGCTCGGTAGCCAGGCCAAACAGGCGTTCGGCGACCAGGTGGTGATCAGCGGGCATTCGCTGGGCGGCGGTCTGGCCGCGGCATCGGCAATGGTCAACGACATTCCGGCGGTGACCTATAACGCCGCCGGCGTCAACGACCGCACGCTGGAGCGCCAAGGTCTGGATGCATCGGCGGCCAAGGATTACGCCAACAGCGAATTGATCCGCGGCTACCACGTCAAGAACGAAATCCTGACCCATCTGCAGGAAGACAGCATCCCGCTCAAATGGGCCATGCCCAATGCGGCCGGTCATCAGATCGAACTGCCCGAACCGGACCCGTTGTCCTTCGGCCAGCGTCTGGTGCCGGGCATGATGCTCAAGCATCGGCTGGATCTGCACGGCATCGATTCGGTGATGAAGGCGCAGGACATGCAGTTGCAGGACCAGGCGCGCGGCACCGCATTGCAGCCCGGCAGCCAGCTATTCAACGACGCGGTGGTGCAGTTGGATGGGCAACGCGACCGCCTGGGGCTGCGCGACGACACCGCGTTTCTCAATACCGCTGCCAGCGTGGCCGCGCGTGCAGGCAACGATGGCTTGCAACGTATCGATCACCTGGTGCCCAACCGTGACGGCGACAGCCTGATCGCGGTGCAGGGGCGCATGGACGACCCGGCCCATCTGCGCAGCCATGTGCAGACGGCATCGGCAGCCAACGAGCCGGCGCAGACCAATGTCAGCCAGCTGCACCAGCACAATCAGCAACACACCCAGCAGCCGCCGCAGCAGCAGGAAGAGCAGCGCCGGGTGATTCAGCAGTAAGGCGCCAGTGGCCCGCGCAATGTCGCGGGCCACTCTTCGCCTGCACGCGGCTGGCAGCAGCGCGTCAAGGTCTTGCGCGCGATCGCTGTCGGCTTCGCGCAGTGCAGCGTGTCTTTGAGACTAGCGCGCGTATTCGAACCGCGGCGCGACATGGCCGACACCGTGTCATCGGAGTCGTCAGCCAATCGCGCACGGTGCGCAGAAGCGGCATGCCAGGCGCGGCACATGGCGCAACGCCGAGCATCGCCCAGCCCAGCCGCACTGGCGATTGCACAGCGGTGTGATACCTCGCTCGGTCGCTTCATCGTGGCGTTGCAGATTGCGGCGCGAGTTATCCAGCGCCTGCCATCGCCCGCAAGGTAATGCCGACCAGATAGGCTAGATAGGTGCCGGTGGCGTAGCCCATCGTGCCCAGCAGCACACCGACCGGCGCCAGAGCCGGGTGAAATGCCGCGGCAACCACCGGCGCGGAGGCCGGGCCGCCGATATTGGATTGCGAGCCGATCGCAAAATAAAAGAACGGCACCCGCAACAACCGGCCAAGCCCCCATAACACGGCAATGTGCACGGCAATCCAGATCAGGCCGAGCAGGAACAACCATGGCCGGTCCAGCAGCGCCAGCAGATCCATCTGCATGCCGATGCATGCGATCAGGAAATACAGCAGCAAGGTGCCGATCCTGGACGCGCCCGCGCCCTCCAGCGTGCGCGCACGGGTAAAGCTCAGCAGCAGGCCCAGGCTGGTCGCCAGCACCACCACCCACACGAACGGCGTGTCCAGGCTGAACTGGCTGGCCCAATCCAACTGCGCCTTGCACCACGCGGCAAGGGGATTGGCCAGGGCATGCGCAAGGCCGACACCGCCGAATGCCACCGCCACGATCACCATCAAGTCGGCCAAGCTGGGAATGCGCGCATGCTCGGCCTGGAAGCGCGCCATGCGCTCCTGCAAGGCATCCAGCGCCCGGGTGTCGGCACCGCTGCGTGCATCGATCTTGCGCGCGCGGCCGGCCAGGAAGATCAGCGCCGCCATCCACACATAGCCCACGCCGACATCGACCACCGCGAACTGCCCGAACGTGGTTGCGTCCACATCGAACACTTCGCGCATCGCCAGCATGTTGGCGCCACCGCCGATCCAGCTGCCCGCCAGCGCTGCCATGCCGGCCCAGGTATCGCCGGCCACGGTGGCCGGATGCAGCCAGCGCATCACCCAGAACGCCACCACCGCACCCAGCATGATGCTCAGCGATGCGCCCAGATACATCGCCACCAGCTTGGGGCCGAGCCGCAGGATCGCGCGCAGATCGATGCTCAAGGTCAGCAGGATCAATGCCGCAGGCAGCAGCACGTCACGGGCGATCGGGTTGTACAACCGGGTGTTGGCACCATCGATCAAACCGACCGTGTTGTAGATGCCGGGCAGCAGATAACACAGCAACAAGGCCGGCACCACCGCGTAGAAACGCCGCCAGAACCCCTGCTCCCGTGCAGACGTCCAGAACACCGCGCCCAGGGTGGCGGCGATCAGGCCGAACACGACGATATCGTTTCGAATCAGCGCAGCACCGGCAGCATTCACGACAGGCGGACATCCAGAGAAGTAGCCGCCAGAGCGCGGACCGGACCCAGGTGGCCGATACCTCGAATCTAGCCGACCCGGACGTCTGCGCAAACCCCGCACAGCTGCGGACAGCCACCACCGTGGGCAATGGTTTACTGCAGCAAGCGACTGCGTTGCGTACGGCCTCAGCCGTAACGCCGCACCACCTGATCGCCGCCGCCGGTGTTGACCACCACGCCGCTGGGCTGGCCGGTGGTCAGGCAGTGCAGTTTTGCCATCCATTCGGCAAAGTCCAGGGCGCCCTGCTCGCGCAAATACCGCAGCGGCGACCAGTGCGGGCGGGTTACCCACCAGCCGCCCTGTGCGGGGTGGATGCGTACGACATAACGAGACTCGTCCATCAGGCCTCCGGCCAGTGCGTCTAGCGGTCGAGCAAAGGCGCATGGGGCGTGGGGCCGCGATGCGCGAGGAATGGGAACGCCTTCTCCCGTCCGGTATGCCGGCGTGCCCTTACTCAAGGGGCCGCGGGAGAGTAGCCAATGGCCCCGCGTCCGGCATAGCCAGGATGTTCTTTTATGCATGCCAATGCCGTCGGGCTGACACTGGCAGGTCGGTAGGAAAATTCTTACGTGACACACATCACGTCCAGCGCTACATTCGGTCAGGACTGGTGAACGCCGCGTCATCAGCAACCGTCAGACGGGCGTGGACGGTGCGCAGTGGGTGATCAGTCGCTCTTGAAGACTGCCTCTGGGGAGGGGTTGCATGCATCTGCTTAGGAAATTCCAGTTTTCGGTCAAGACCGCCATGGTCATTGGCTATGTGTTGGTGATCAGGGAAGCGGTCGTGCTGTGGTCGTAAGGCTGTTGCACGGTTGAGCGCGTCGGCCAGGCATGTCGGTTGGCGGGCTGCAAAAAAGAGGTAACGCGCCTGGACCGGTGTCGGTGATCGGCACCGGTCACGTCAGCGTGCGTGCAGTGACGGTGCCTGCCGCTGACGGTGCGGCCGGCGCCGATCGTGTCAGGACCCAGGCTGCCAGAGATTTGCGTGCGTACCCGTCACGGCGTCTCAGTCCGCATCGACCCAGCCGCGCTGCTGCGCGGCGGCCAGATCCGTCGGCGTGTCGATATCCAATGCCAACGCCGGGGCGCTTACGCACCCCAGGCTCTGCATGTCCAGGCTGGCGAACAGGCCCCGCAAGCCGCTATCGGCCTGCAATGGCACATCCGCCCAGGCCGCATGCGTGACCACCGCGGGAATGCCGCGCACGCCGCTGTAGCCACTGGTTGCACACCCGGAGACGGCGCGATCGGCTTCTTCCAGCAGGGAGCGCAGATGCGGGGCATCCAGCGCAGGCTGATCGCACCCCAGGATCAGGCTGCGTCGCAATGCCGGGTCGCCCTGCACATGCCGGCGCAACGCGGCCAGGCTGGAGCCCATGCCCTCGGACCAATCGGGGTGCCGCAGTATTTCGACATCCAGATCCTGCAATACCTCGCTCAACGCATCAGCATCGGCACCCAGCACGACCACGCAGCGGCGTGGCGCAGTCAGTAACGCAATGCGAGCGGCGCGATGCAGCAACGGCTCGCCATCGCGCATCAGCAATTGCTTCGAGCGGCCAAGCCGGCGCCCTGCCCCGGCGCCCAGCACCAGTGCGGCGTGATCGCCACTCATGCGCCGCACGCTGCCGGCGTGGCGGCAGCGTGCGGCGCTGGTTGCCAGACGGCGGGAGCGTGGCGCTTTCCGACGTCGTCACCACGTGCGGAATGGTGGGTGGCGAAGAAGCTAACGCGAACAGCATCGCGCGATACGTCGACGTGGCGATCCGGAGCAAGGGTCATGGCGACGTGCTGCTTGAATGGAAGACAGCTGCAGCCTAGAGCGCCGGCTGTGCGTGCAAGGTGACTACCCTTGGCGTGCGCTGTGGATGCATTGGCCAAGGCCTGCCCATGGCGATGCAGATGACAGCGTGCTGTCGGAGGCCTGCCACGATAGTGCTCGAAAGCAGCTGTGTTCGACCCGACCGGCTGCGATGCGCCTTGATGACTCACGCACGCGGCAGGAGCAGCCAGCGACTTATCGGCTTGCGGTAACGGCCTGTAGATCTACCACCGCTTGCGTGGCTTCGGCGATGATGCCGAGCGCGATGGTGTGCGGTGACGAGCGCCCCATGCGCCAGCCCGCCGGCATACGCAGGCGTGCGAGCGCGGCATCGCCATACCCAAGCGCCCGCAAGGCCTGCAAGCGACCTTCGCGCTTCTGCCGGCTGCCAAGGATGCCGATGCAGGCGACAGGGGACGCCAAGCCGCGCTGCGCAACCTGCATGTCGATCTCGGCATCGTGGGCCAGGCTATACAGCGCGGTGTCGGCATCCAGGTGCAGGTCCTGCAGCGCATCGCCCAACGCACGTCGGTCGTAGTGCTCGGGCGCCAAGCCCGGCGGCGGTTCGCCCGGACCATGCGGCCGCAACACGCGCACGTCGATGCCCATCTGGCTGGCCAACGACACCAGCGCCAGCAGCGATGGGTCGGCGCCGACCAGCACCAGCCGCAACGGCGGACGATGGCTGCGCACGAATTCGCCCGCGCGCGCGTCCTGTGCATTTGCCAGGTAACGCACCGTGCCGGACGCACGATCCAAGGCCACATGAAATGCACGCCGATGCTGGCGCGCGTTACGCCAACGTGCGAGGTGCTCGCCCAGATCCGGCACCGGCCACACCAGCACGCCGATGCGCCCGCCGCAGCTGAGCTGGATGTCCAGCACCTGGCTGCCTTCGCCATAATCCAGCCAGCGCGGCTGACCATCGCGCAGCGCTGCCATGGCTTCATGTGCCACCGCCGCCTCGACGCAGCCGCCTGAGACATAGCCTGCCACGCTCCCATCGGCGCTGATGGCCATCTCGCTTCCCAACGGCCGTGGGGAGGAGCCTTGCACATCGATCAAGGTCGCCATCGCCACGCGCTGCCCTGCACGCTGCCATGCGCTCAACGTTGGCAACAAATCGTCGAGCAACGCGTAGCCCGGCCATGCCGGCCACGCCGGCGGCGCATGCGCGACCGGGGCAACCACCGCGCTCACGCGCGCAGCATCTCGGGCAGGTGCGGCAGCAATTTGTCCAGGGTCACCGGATAGTCGCGCACACGCACGCCGGTTGCGTTGTACACCGCATTTGCGATGGCTGCTGCCACGCCGCAGATGCCCAACTCACCCACGCCCTTGGCCTTCATCGGCGACGATAGCGGGTCGCTTTCTTCCAGGAACACCACGTCCTGATGCGGGATGTCCGCATGCACCGGCACTTCATAGCCGGCCAGGTCGTGGTTGACGAAAAAGCCCAGGCGTTTGTCCACTGCCAGCTCTTCCATCAGTGCCGCGCCGGCACCCATGGTCATGCCGCCGATGACCTGGCTGCGTGCGGATTTGGGATTGAGGATGCGTCCTGCGGCGCATACGGCAAGCATGCGCCGGATGCGCACTTCGGCGGTGGCCACATCCACGCCCACCTCGACGAAATGCGCGCCGAACGTGGAGAGTTGATGCGTCTTGCTGAGGTCGCCGAACTCGATCTTGTCTTCCACCACCAGCGCGCCACTGGCCGCGGCATCGCCGAGCGCAATGCGCTTGCCACCGGCGCGCACATAGCCATCGGCAAACTCGGCAGCGGCCGGATCCAGGCCCAATTGCCTGGCCACCGCTTCACGCAACTTGACTGCGGCCGCATAGACGCCTGCGGTGGAACTGTTCGCGCCCCACTGCCCACCGGAGCCTGCAGAGGCCGGAAAGCTCGAATCGCCCAGGCGCACATCCACCCAGTTCAGCGGGACCCCGAGCATTTCCGCAGCGGTCTGCGCAATGATGGTATAGGAGCCGGTCCCGATATCGGTCATGTCGGTTTCCACCACCACGCGCCCGCCCTGCTCCAGCCGCATGCGCGCGCCGGAGGTCGTGACCGGCGCGTTGCGAAATGCCGCCGCCACGCCCATGCCGACCAGCCAACGACCGTCGCGCGTGCTGCCCGGCCTGGCCTTGCGCTTGGACCACTCGAATCGCTTTGCGCCATCTTCCAGGCACTTGACCAGCTGACGCTGCGAGAACGGGCGTTGCGGATTTTCCGGGTCCACCTGGGTGTCGTTGACGATGCGGAACTTGACCGGATCCATGTCGAGCTTTTCGGCCATCTCGTCCATGGCGATCTCCAACGCCATCAATCCCGGCGCCTCGCCCGGCGCGCGCATGGCATTGCCTTCGGGCAGATCGAGCACTGCCAGACGGGTCGTAATCAGGCGGTTAGCACCGGCGTAGAGCAATTGCGTTTGTGCAGCGGCGTTTTCCGGGCTGCCGTCGGGCAAGTCGCCCGACCAGCTTTCATGCGCAATCGCCGTGAGCTTGCCGTCGCGCCCGGCCCCAAGCCGGATGCGTTGCACCGTGGCCGGGCGGTGGGTGGTGTTATTGGCGATCAGCGGCCGCGGCAACATCACCTTGACCGGACGTCCCACCTGACGCGCGGCCAGCGATGCCAGGACTACATCGGCACGCAGGAACAGCTTGCCGCCGAAACCGCCGCCGACGTACGGCGACATGATCCGCACGTTTTCGCGCGGGAGGCCCAGCGTCCTGGCCAGATCTCCGGCACCCCAATTGATCATCTGATTGGATGTCCACACGCTGAGCTTGTCGCCATCCCACATGGCAATCGATGCGTGCGGCTCCATCATCGCGTGCGAATGATCCGGTGTGGTGTATTGGGCATCCAGTTGCACCGGCGCTGTAGCGAAGGCAGCGTCGAAGTTGCCGACATTGCTGTTGGGCGCGTCGCCCTTCTTGGTCACCTTGGCGCCGGCACGGGCCTTTTCCAGATCGTAGGCGCCAACGTGCCGGCCGTAATCGACCTTGATCAACTGGCCGGCCGCACGCGCCTGCTCGAAGGTTTCCGCCACCACCACGGCAATGGCCTGGTGGTAATGCGCGATCTCGGGGCCGCCCAACAGCTTGGCGGTGTTGAACTTGCCCTTTTGCAACTTGCCTGCGTTCTGCGCGGTCACGATGCCCAGCACGCCCGGCGCCTTGCGCGCCGCGCTCAGATCGATGCTGCGGATGGTGCCCTTGGCGATGCCTGCGCCCACCACATGCCCGTAAGCGGGCTGGCCCGGCAAGTCGTGATGTTCGTAGGCATACGGTGCCTGCCCGGTGGTCTTGAGTGGCCCGTCGATACGGTCGACGGGCTTGCCGACGACAGTGAGCTGATCGATGGGATTGGTGCCGGCGGGAGTGTCGAATTTCATATCAGGCCCTCGTGTCGGCCAGGATCGCGGTCAAGGTGCGCTCGACCAGCGGCACCTTGAATGCGTTGTGTTCGGTGGGCTGTGCGCCGTCGAGCAACACGGACGCAATGGCGCGGGCACCCTCTTTCGCTCTGGCTTCGGCAGCTTCGCTGCGCCATGGCTTGTGCGCGACGCCGCCGACTGCGACGCGTGTACTGCCATCGCGCTGGACGACGGCGGCCACCGACACCAGGGCGAAAGCATACGAGGCACGGTCGCGCACCTTGCGGTACACGTGCGTACCACCCAGCGGCTTGGGCAAGGTGACGGCAGTGATCAATTCGCCGCGCTCCAGCACGGTTTCCAGGTGCGGCGTCGTTCCCGGTGCGCGATAGAACTCGGACAGGGCCACGGCGCGCGTCTGCCCATCCGGGCGCACCGTTTCCACCACGGCATCAAGCAGGCGCATGGCAATGGCCATATCGCTGGGATGGGTGGCAATGCACGCATCGCTGGCACCGATGACTGCCAGTTGACGGTTATAGCCACCGATGGCCGCGCAGCCACTGCCAGGCAGTCGCTTGTTGCACGGCTGATTGGTGTCGTAGAAATAGGGACACCGCGTCCGTTGCAGCAGGTTGCCGGCCGTGGTGGCGCGATTGCGCAGTTGTCCCGAGGCACCGGCCAGCAATGCGCGCGACAGCACGGCGTAATCGCGGCGCACGCGCTGGTCGGCCGCCAGATCGGTGTTGCGCACCAATGCACCGATGCGCAGGCCGCCCTCAGGCGTGGCCTCGATGGTATCCAGGCTCAGGCCGTTGACATCGATCAGGTGCGACGGCGTTTCGATCTGCAGCTTCATCAGATCGAGCAGGTTGGTCCCGCCTGCGATGAACTTGGCACCGGGCTGGCGCGCGGCCTTGGCTGCCGCATCTGCTGGCGAGGTGGCCCGCTCGTAGCTAAAGGCCTTCATGCGCGGCCTCCGGCAACGTCGTTGATGGCTTCAACGATGTTGGAATACGCACCGCAGCGGCAAATATTGCCGCTCATGCGCTCCTGCAATTCGGGTGTGGTGAGCTTGGTCTTTCCGGTGAGGTCTTCGGTGACATGGCTGGGGATCCCGCGCCTCACCTCGTCCAGCACCGCCACTGCCGAACAGATCTGCCCGGGCGTGCAATACCCGCATTGGTAGCCATCGTGCTTGACGAACGCCGCCTGCATGGGATGCAGCTTGTCCGGCGTGCCCAACCCTTCGATCGTGGTGAACTTGGCGCCCTCGTGCATCACTGCCAGCGACAGGCATGCGTTCATGCGTTGCCCGTCGACGATGACCGTACAGGCGCCGCACTGGCCGTGATCGCAGCCCTTCTTGGTGCCGGTGAGATGCAGATGTTCGCGCAGCGCATCCAGCAAGGTGGTGCGGTTATCCAGCGTCAGAGCGACCGGCTTGCCGTTCACCTCGAAAGCGACCTGGCTGGATGCATTGGCAGGCTCGGTTGCCGGCCGCTGCGAGATCGCAGTGGCGGCGGTGGCGGCCATCGACTGGGTTGCGGCAACGCTGGCTGCCGATGCCGTTCCTGCGATCAATACCTCGCGACGGGTCATCTTGATGTCTCTCATGGCTGGCATCTCCAACAATGCTGGCTTTTACAGTTCTCAATCAATGTGCAGCGCTGCCGGTCACAAGCGCGTGAGTGCGCGGTGGCGCCTGCGGGCGTGAAGCGGTGTATTGCCCGATTCTAGTAGCCGCCTTTGCCCGCATTAGCGCTGGGTGCTGCATGCGCCTATGAAAGACGCTCATCACTGCGAGTAACCAGGCCCATGCGCCGATGACGTTGGAGACGGACGGGCCGGCCGAACAGTTCTTGGAATGTGCACGTGCAGCACGTTGGTTGGCCGCCGTGGGCTGCGAACGAACGAAACTCGAGAAGTATTGGTTGCGCTCGCCAGCAGCGTCATGCAGGCGGCGGCCCTTGCACACGTCGAACTACGGAATTCACGCGCCGGCGCTGCGGACGCATCGCCCGCGCTCAGTACCGCGGGCTGGATCAGAACTCCAGCGCGATCTTGCCGAGATGCCCACCGGCCTTCTGCAGCGCGAACGCTTCACCGATCTCATCCAGCGCAAAGCTGCGATCGATCACCGGCCGCAGCGGCAAGCTGTCGAGTGCGCGCACCAGGTCCTGTTGATGCCTGCGGCTGCCAACGACCAACCCCTGCAGGCGTTGCTGGCGCCCCATCATTTCGGCAGTCGGAACCGGGCCAGCGGCACCGGTCAACACACCGATCAAGGCGATATGCCCACCTACGCGCGCTGCACGGATCGATTGCGTCAGCGTGCCCGGGCCACCGACCTCGACCACATGGTCCACCCCACGCCCTTCGGTGATGTCCAGGACCTGCGCCGCCCATTCGGGATGCTGCCGATAGTTGATGAGATGGTCGGCGCCGAGCGCTCGCACCTTCTCCAGTTTCTCGTCGGATGAGGAAGTGGCGATCACGCGCGCACCCATCGCCTTGGCAAATTGCAGCGCGAAAATCGACACGCCGCCGGTGCCTAGTACCAATACGCTGTCGCCGGCCTTGAGCCCGCCATTGACCGCAAGCGCGCGCCACGCGGTAACGCCGGCAGTGGTCAGCGTCGCAGCCTCGGCATGGCTGTAACCGCGGGGCGCATGGGTGAATGCCTGCGCGTCGGCGACGACCGCCGAGCGCGCATAGCCATCGACGCCATCGCCTGGGGTGGTGGCAAAACCGGCATGCAAGGGCTCGCCGTCCAGCCACTGCGGGAAGAAGGTGGACACCACATGATCGCCCACTGCGAACTCGTCGACCTCCGGCCCCACTGCTTCCACCACGCCGGCGCCATCGGACATCGGAATACGCCCGTCTGCGGTCGGCATCTGCCCGAGCACAACGCCCAGATCATGAAAATTGAGCGAACTGGCATGCAGGCGGACGCGGATCTGATCGCGTGCAGGCTGCCCCGGATCGGGCAGTGCAACCGACTGCAGCGATGCGATGGCGGCGGGATGGCGAAGACGAATGGCGTGCATGGGGAACTCCTGAGCGTGATTCAGTACCCGGGATAGCATGCTGCCCGTTACGCAAACGCAGTCGAGCTGGCTCTGACATCTGTCGCGGTGCGTGGTGAAGCGCTGCAGCGAGCGCTGCTGCAGCGGCCAACGCGCATAACGATGCGGGCAAGCGGGCTGTTGCATACAACGTGAGGCAGCAATCACAGATCTGTCATTGCACGTGTTGCTGCACCTAGGCACGCGTGCCGCGACGCGTAGGCTGGCACGGCGGTTGCATCGCCCTGGTATCCAGACAGGTAGCCACAGTGACGTCAACAAGCAAGCGGCGGCGGCAACGTGCTCAGCGCATCGCGCTGCATTTCGTACTGACTGTGTCTTGGATGTTGTTGCTCGGCTCGGAGTATTGGTCCATCCACGAAGAACGCGCGACCGCGCTGCGTAGCGCACAGGCGCAGTCGTTGAATCTGGCCAATTCGCTGGCGCAGCATGCCAGCGACACCCTGTCCATTGCCGACGCAGTGCTGTCCGGGTTGGTGTCGCGGGTCGAACACGACCAGGGCTCCAGCGCGGCGCGTTCTGCGATGCATGAGTTTCTGGTGCGCGAAGCGCGCCGCTCCGATCGCCTGCATGGCATCTTCATCTATGCCGCGGACGGCAGTTGGGTGAGCTCGTCGCTGGACAGCACCCCCAGGACCCACAACAACGCCGACCGCGCCTATTTCAAATACCACCGCGACCATCGCGACGCCTTGTCGCTGGTCGGCCCGCCCGTGCAAAGCCGCTCGGACGGCTCCTGGGTGCTGACCTTGAGCCGCCGTCTCAACGCCCCCGGCGGCGAGTTCGCCGGCGTGGTGCTGGTCACCCTGCAGCTGAAGTATTTCCACAGCTACTACAGCACCTTCGAAGTTGGCCCGCACGGCACCATCGGCATGACCAACGACGATGGCATCGTGATGGTGCGCCGGCCAGACAAACAGGGCGTGATCGGCACCTCGATCGCGGGGACGTCGATCTACGTGACCATGCGCGCACGCAAGCACGGCACCGCCACCTATCGCTCGCCGATCGACGGCGTGGAGCGCATCTCCAGCTTTGCACCGGCGCGCCCCTATCCGCTGACCGTGCTCACCGGCGTTTCGGTCGACGATGCGTTGGCGAACTGGCGGGAAGCCGCGCGCCAGCGCATCGTGGTGGCCGCGCTGGGCTGCACCCTGCTGCTGGGCGTGGGGATCTGGCTGGATTTGCAACTGCGCCGCATGCATCGCAACGAAGCCAAGCTGAGCACCGAAGCCTGGGTAGACGCATTGACCGGCATCGCCAACCGGCGCGCCTTCGACCACCGATTATCGCGTGCGTTGCAGGACGCGGTTCGCCTGGAGGCGCCATTGTCGGTGCTGATGATCGACGTCGACCACTTCAAGCTCTACAACGACACCTATGGCCACGTGAACGGCGATGCCTGCCTGCGTTTGATCGCAGGCGCCATTGCCGGCTGCTCGCGCCGCAGCGAAGACCTCGCCGCGCGCTACGGCGGCGAAGAGTTCGGCATGATCCTGCCGCATACCGATGCCGCCGGCGCGCTGCGCCTGGCCGACGCCGTGCGCAATGCGGTCGCCGAGCTCGGCCTGATGCACCTGTCCAGCCCCACCAGCGCGCACGTCACCGTCAGCATCGGCGCAGCCACCTTCGAGCCGGGCGAAGCGCCGCTGAGCCCCAACGCCATCGTGCACGATGCCGATTCGGCGCTGTATCGCGCCAAGCAGAAGGGACGCAATCGCACATCAGCCTAGCGCTGCCGGGATGCCGACAACCTGCCGTAGAGGTCACGCTGCTGTCGTAAGGTGGATGTCGCGAGCCGGAAGCAACGCATGGACGGCGCACCCACTCCATGCGTTGCGCGCACGCCTGCGATGGAGGGGCGCTGCACGTACGACCCGCGCCTCCGAGCACGCGTGACACACGCGTGGCTCTTGCCGCCGTTCTGCCGAAACCGGCCAATGCCTGCGCGGACTTCCCATAACGCGGAAGGCCCGCGCAATGCGGGCCTTCCTGGATGAGGCAACGACGAGCTGCCCTCAGAACGGGATATCGTCGTCTGCGAAATCGTCCATCGGCGGTGCCGACTGCTGCTGGGCCGGCTGCTGACGGCGCGGCGCATAGTCCTGACCACCGCCACCGCCGCCGTATCCACCACCCTGCCCACCGCCGCCGCCCTGCTGACGCGGCGCCGAGCGCTGCGGGCGATCGCCGCCCATCCCGCCACCGCCGCCTTCACCACGGCCGCCGAGCATCTGCATCTCGTTGGCGACGATGTCGGTGCTGTACTTTTCCACGCCGTCCTGGCCGGTGTACTTGTCGTAGCGCAGTTCGCCTTCGACGTAGACCTGCGAACCCTTGCGCAGGTACTCGCCGGCGATTTCGCCCAGCTTTCCGAAAAACACCACGCGGTGCCACTCGGTGCGTTCCTGGTTATTGCCGTCGCGGTCCTTGCGCATGCTGGTGGTGGCCAGGCTCACGCGCGTGATTGCCATGCCGGCCTGGGTGTACTTGGTGTCGGGATCGTTGCCGAGGTTGCCGACGAGGATGACTTTGTTGATGCCGCGGGCCATAGGTGCTTCCGAGATGATGCGCTGGCGCCGGGAGCGCGCAACGATGAATGTCTGTGCGGCAATGTTACCGCACCTGCCGCTCGGCGGTCCTGGCGGGTTGCCGCGCGGCGCTGCCGGGCAAGTGCCTTGCCAAGGGTCGGAAATCCAGCCCGTACAGACCTTTGCGGGTAACGGCCCAGCTGCGCAGGGCGGCAAATGTGAAGACGCCGGATGTGCCCGGCGGGACGGATCCGGCCGGGGCACCTATAATCGGCCCACATCACGAATGCCTGCGCATGACCATCGCCGAAGACCTCCCCACCGTGCTGGGCCTGCCCCAGATCCAGTCCCTCGCCGCGCCCGACATGGCCGCGGTCGACGCACTGATCCGCCGCCGTCTGGCCTCGGACGTCGTGCTGATCAACCAGATTGCCGATCACATCATCTCTGCCGGCGGCAAACGCCTGCGCCCGATGCTGGTGATGCTGGCCGGTCACGCCGCTGGCGGCTCCGGCCCGGAGCACCACCAACTGGCGGCAATCATCGAATTCATCCACACCTCGACCCTGCTGCACGACGACGTGGTGGACGAATCGGACCTGCGCCGCGGACGCAGCACTGCCAACGCGCTATGGGGCAACGCTCCCAGCGTGCTGGTGGGCGACTTCCTGTATTCGCGCAGCTTCCAGCTGATGGTCGAACTGGACCGCATGGAAGTCATGCAGATCCTGGCCGACACCACCAACCGCATCGCCGAGGGCGAAGTGCTGCAGCTGCTGCACGTGCATAACCCCGACACCGACGAAGCGGCCTACCTGCGCGTGATCGAGCGCAAGACCGCGGTGCTGTTCGCCGCCGGCACGCGTCTGGGTGCGCTTGCCTCCGGCGCCAGCGCGCAGGTGCAGCAGCAGTTGTACGACTACGGCATGCAGCTGGGCTTTGCCTTCCAGATCGCCGACGACGTGCTCGACTACGCCGCCGAGGCCGCGGACCTGGGCAAGAACCTGGGCGACGACCTGGCCGAAGGCAAGGCCACCCTGCCGCTGATCCACGCGATGGCGCACTCGGATGCCACCACCCGTGAGCGCCTGCGACAGATCGTCGAGCAAGGCGATGCGGCGGCGATGCCGGAAGTGCTGGCCGCCATCCATGCCACCGGCGGGTTGGACTACAGCCGTCAACGCGCGGCCGAATACGCCGCTGCCGCCGAACAGGCGCTGGAAACCCTGCCGCACAGCCCTGCCGTGGCGGCGTTGCGCGGCCTGGCGCGCTACGCGGTCGAGCGCACGCACTGATCCGGCGCGCAGCGCGCGCCGGCCGGGATTTGAGATTGGAGATTAGGGATTCACAAAGGCGGCTTGATCGCGGTTTTGCGCGTCCCGACATCGGTTAGCCGAATGATTGATCAGCGCAACGCCCGAGCAAAAACTCGGGGGTTTGATTCGCTGAAGGACGGGACTTCGCTCTTGCGAATGCCAATCCCAAATCACCAATCCCGGTTACTGCCCAAAGCGCTCGTCGAAGAAATCGCCGAGCATGCGATACGCCCGCTTGGCCGCACGCGGGTTGTACAGGCAGCCCGGCGGGCTGTTGGCATCGGCCTCGGCAAAGCAATGCACCGCGCCGCTGAAATTGACGAATTGCCAATCCGCGCCGGCTGCATTCATTTCGGTTTCGAACGCGGCGATATCCGCCTTGCTCACGCTCTTGTCGTCGGCACCGTTGAGCACCAGCAGCGGTGTCTTGGCCGAGCCGGCGGCGGCCGGGCTGGGAGTCGCGATGCCACCATGCAGGCTCACCACGCCGGCCAGCTGCGCGCCTGAGCGCACCAGCTCCAGCACCGTGGTGCCGCCGAAGCAGAAGCCCACCGCACCGATGCGCGCTGCGTCCAGCGGCGCCTTGCCGGCCTGCGCCTTGAGCACCTCTACCGCTTTCAGCGCGCGTGCGCGCAACTCCGGCGGATCCTTCTTCAGGGCGCCGGCGAACTGCCCAGCCTCGCTGTCGTTGGCCGGGCGCTTGCCCTTGCCATACACGTCGGCCACCAGCACCACGTAATCGTCGCCGGCCAGCTGCTTGGCCTTGGTCACCGCCGAGTCGTTGACACCGCGCCAGTTGGGCACCATGACCAGCCCCGGGCGCTTGGCATCGCCGGCATCGTCGTACACCAGCACGCCGCTATAGGTGTCCTTGCCGATCTTCCATTCCAGCGGCTTGGCCTGCATCGCCGCTGCTGCGGGGAAGGCCAGCGAAGCCAGAACACCGATCAACCCAATGCCACGCCATGTCCGTTGCTTGTACATGTGCTTGCTCCCAGGATGGTGCGGCGAGTGTAGGCGCTGCTGCCGTGCAGGAGAGGTCATCGTCGCCGCTGCCGGCCACGGTGGCGGCAGGCAGTCAGTCCGATCGCACCTGCGCGTTCGCATGCGCTGCGCATGCGTGCTTTCGAGGCGATCGCGCCACCGCGGCGGCGCTGGCGTTGGCGCGGCGACCAACAGGCAACGAGCACCCATCGGTGGTAGGAGAACAGCGCGCAGGCACAGCGGTGTGCGAGCGGCACATACCATTGCCGAGCATCGGCCATGCCCACCAGCCGATGAGTGCAGCCGGTGCGTTAGCCGCCTTCAGTGCACACCCAGTCCGTCAATCGCGCTGATTGCCGCCGGGTCGAACCCTGCCAGCTGCGCGAAGTGGCGGCCGCGCGCAACATAGTCGCTGTAGGCGCCGAAGCTGGGCGCCCCGGGCGAGAGCAGCACCACACCGCCCTGCTGGCCCAGCGCAGCGCGCGCCAGTCCCATGGCGTGTTCGAGATCGTTGGCCGCATGCAGGCCGAAGTGCCCCGCCTCGGCCAGCGGCGCCAGCAATGCATGGATGCGTGGGCCGTTGGCGCCCATGGTCACGATTTCCAGCGGCGCCTGCCGCGCCATCTGCTGGGCGAAATCGTGCCAATCCAGCCCGCGATCATGGCCACCGACCAGTAGTGCCACGCGTCGCTGCGCAAAGCACGCCAGGGCAGCCAGCGATGCATGCGGCGTGGTGCTGATGGAATCGTTGACGTAGCTGATGCCGTCCACGCTGCCGAGCAACTGCAGGCGGTTGGGCAATGGACGAAAGCTCGCTGCCGCCGGCGCAAGTGCCGCCGCATCCAGGCCCAAGGCCTCTACCGCCGCCAGCACCGCGCACAGGTTGCGGCGGTTGTGCTCGCCCGGCAGCGGCACATCGGCGGTATCGAAAATGGCCTGTTCGCCGCGATAGACCACGTCGCCACGCAGATGCCAACCGGCGGAATGATTGAACCAACGCACCTGGCTATCCGGCAACAGCAGGCCGGCAAGCAGCGGGTCGGCAGCGTTGAGCAAGGCGATCCGCGGCCGGCCTTCGGTCACCAGCGACAGCTTGTCGCGCACATAGCGTGCCTCATCGCCGTGCCAGTCCAGATGCTCGGGAAACAGATTCAACACCAGTGCCAGTTCCGGGCGCGCGCCGCTGCGCCCGACATCACCGGTCTGGTAGCTGGACAACTCGATCGCCCAATACGCCGGCGGCGGCTGCGGTGCCAGCACTTCCAGCAAGGGCTGGCCGATATTGCCGACCAACGCGGTGCGATGCCCGGCCGCGCGCAGCAGGTGCGCCAGCAGCGCCGTGGTGGTGCTCTTGCCCTTGGTGCCGGTGACGCAGATGACACCGGGCACGCTGCCGTCCGCCTGCGCGTGTTCGGCAAACCACAGCGCGGTGCCGCCGATGAAGCACGTGCCCTGCGCGGCGGCGACCAATGCCTCGGCGCGATACGGGCTGATGCCGGGCGACTTCACGACGATCTCGAATCGCCCCAGCGCCTGCGCGCTGGCAGCGGTTTCCACCTGCAAGGCCGCATCTTCCAGCGCATCGATCTCGCGCGCCTCTTCGGCGTTGCAGAACACCGTCAGCGCTTGCGTCGGCAGGCGCGCCCGCAGCGCACGGTACGCCGCGCGTCCTTCACGCCCCCAGCCCCACAACGCAACGGTCTTGCCTTCAAGCTGCGAAATTCGCATGCACGCGCTCCCACAGCGCCGGCGGAATCCGGTGCTCGCCATCGATGGCCATGAGTGGCTCGACCTGCAGATCATTTGGGTCGAGCTGCGGCTGGATGTCGCGGATGAAGCGCTTCACCAACGCGTCCTCCTTCCACTCCGCGCGGCTGGCCAGCACCGCCATCGCCGCGCGCGATTCACGGCCTTCGCCCACGCATTCGAACGGCTTGTGGTCCTGGAATTCCAGCAACGCGTCGTAGCCGCCGGCCTGGGTCGCATCGTCGAGCAGATTGCGCCCGAAGATGTTGACCAGCCGTGTCTTGGGCATGAACGGCGCCAGCGCCAGGAACACGAAATGGCACTTCGGGCACACGCCGCACCAGCGATGCACGGGGCGCTCGCCCATGATGTGGAAGTTGCGGTTGCAGCTGGAAAAATGCGCGTCGTAGTGATCGGTCTTGGCGAACTGCCGCGCCACCGCCAACTCCGAGAGCGGCCGCAGCAACGAGTAATAGCGCAGATCGGCTGCCACGTGCCGCTGCACGTACTCGCCGAACGCCTGTTCGAAGGCCCAGCCCTTGGACCACTGGTGATTGACCTCGCCGGTGCCGGGAATCTGGCTGCCGTAACTGGCCGAGCGTTCGTTGGAGAACACCACCTGGTCAACACCAGTGAGCAGCGCTGCGAGCACCAGAATGGCCGAGTTCACCGCGGTCACCGGGATATGCCCGTTCCACGCGCCCTGGCGGTTGAGTTCGAACAATTCCGGTGCCAGCACGCGGCCGATGTTGAGTACCGGCAACCCGGTGCGCTCTGCGCAGGCACGGATGAGTTGCGAACCGCCGATCCAGCTCACGGTCTGCGCCAGGCCGGCCTGGCGCAGCGCCTCGATGCTGACCAGCGAATCCTTACCGCCGCCGATCGCCACCAGCGCATGCTCGCGCAACCCCACTGCCGGCGCGGCGGCAGTGGCCTGCGCCGCCACCGGAAAGTGGATCTTGCCGTGCAGATCCAAGCCATTGCGGTAGGCAAATTCGCCCAGGCCGTGCAGATACACGCTTTCCACCAGCGCGGCCGTCTCGGCATCGATGCCGTAGCTGTCGATGGCGATGTTCGGCGGCACCGCGGCCTTGAAATAACTGACCCCTGCAATGAGATGCAGCAGCCGCAGCGCCTGTTGCACGGCAGTCGCCTGCGCGCCCTCCAGCACGAACGGAGCGCCCGGCACCGCAACGGTCTCGACCAGCTCCGGGCCTTGATCGAAGGCATACACCAGCGTCGCCACGCCGGTCTGCGCGTCGAGTGCGCAACGCACGAAACGGAAGGTGGACATCTGATGTTTGTCGAAAGCGCTCATGGACTACCTGCAGAAACACGTACACGACGCAGATAACGTCGGCACAGGACATATTCAATCATGGAAAACGGCACCGCCGCCCAAAGCAACGGCAGGCAACCGATCACGAACAACAGCAGCATCACATCCGGGCGAATTACCGTTGCGTCGCCGGTGATGGCCAACGCGACCAGCAGATACAGCAGCAACGCCGGCAGATAGCCAAGCGCACTCAACACCACGGTGCGCAATGCCATGCCGCCGGCGCGCTGCGCGCGTGCCTGCCGGGCACGCCGACGTTGCCAGAACGCTGCGCTCCACGCGCCGAGGCCGGCAGCGACCAATGCGGGGATTGCCCACTTCAAGCTGTCGGTCCACGGGGTCGGTTGCCCGGCGATATCGATGGCGGTGGAAAACACCATCGCCACGCCACCGGCCAACGTGCTGAGTGCGACGAACTCAGCCAGTGGACGCATCGATCACCTCTTCGCGCGGCAATTCGCGCTGATTGTAGGTGCTGGCCATCGTGTAGCCGTAGGCACCGGCATCGGCGACCAGCACCACATCGCCCGGTGCAGTGGCCGCTGGCAGCCGGCGACGCTTGCCGAACACGTCCGACGATTCGCAGATCGGCCCGACGATATCGAACATGCCATCGGCCGGCGCGTCGAGTTGGCTGAGGTTTTCGATGTCGTGCCAGGCGTCGTACAACGCCGGGCGAATCAAGGTGTTCATGCCCGCATCCAGGCCCACGCGGTGCACGCCGTCCTTCTCGATCACCTGGGTGACGCTGGCCAGCAAGACGCCGGCTTCGGCCACCAGATAGCGGCCCGGCTCGATCGCCAGGCGGTAGCCAGGATGCACCGCCTTGACCTCGGCCAGGCCCTTGGCCCACACCTCCAGATCGAACGGCTCGTCTTCGGCGCTGTACGGAATCGGCAGGCCGCCGCCGATGTCGATGGTCTCTACCGTGCCGATGCGACGCGCGAAGCCGGCCAACTCGTCGTACATCATCCGCCAGTGCTCGCCGGTCTCCACGCCACTGCCCAGATGCGCATGCACGCCGGTGATGGTGACCTCGAGCGTGCGCGCCACATCGACGAATTCATCAACGCGCGTGGACGACAGGCCGAACTTGGACGCCTTGCCGCCGGTGTTGACCTTCTCGTGATGGCCGTCGCCGTGCCCCAGGTCGATGCGCAGCCAGATCGTGCGGCCACGGAACACCTCGGGCCAGTTGCGCAGCGCTTCGACGTTGTCCACGGTCACCGTCACGCCCAGCGCGAAGGCCGCTTCGTATTCGGCCTTGGGCGCAAAGCTCGGCGTGAACAGCACGCGCCGCGGCGACAACTCCGGCAGCGCCTGGAAGACGCGGCGCAATTCGCCCTGCGAAACGCACTCCAGCCCGAAGCCGGCCTGTTCCAGCGCCATCAAGATGGCCGGATGCGCGTTGGCCTTGATCGCGTAATAGCGCTGATCCACCGCGGCAATCTGCGCCAGCGCATGCGCACGCGCACGCACCGTGGGCAGGTGGTACGCGTAACGCGGCGTCCCGGCCTTGGACAGCGACAGCAGATGCGCGCGCTCGGCATGCCACCACGGCGTGGGACGCGGACGTACCGAGCCGATGATCTGCCGCCAGCGCGGGCCGAACACCTCGCCCTCGCTGACCGGCATTGCACCGCTGTCGATCAGTTCGGCATGCAGGATCGGCAGCAAACCGTCGGCATCGGCTTCGTCGATGACGAAGGTCAGGTTCAAGTCGTTGGACGACTGCGAAATCATGTGCACGCGCTCCTGCCCGAACGTGGCCCACACGTCGGAGAGCTTGTGCAGCAGCGAACGCATGCCGCGCCCGACCAGGGTGATGGCCGCGCAAGGAACGATGATCTTGACCTTGCAGATCTGCGACAGATCGGCCGACAACGCCGCCAGCACGTCGGTGTTGACCAGGTTTTCCGAAGGATCCAGCGACACGGTGACGTTGGTCTCGGCCGAACCGATCAGATCCACCGACAGGCCATGCTTCTTGAACAGCGTGAACACGTCGGCCAGGAAGCCGACCTGCTGCCACATGCCGATACCTTCCATCGACACCAGCACGATGCCGTTGCGGCGGCTGATCGCCTTGACGCCCAACACCGGTTCGGCATTGCCGTCGATGCTGGTGCCCGGCAGATCGGGGCGCTCGGTGTCCAGGATCGCCATCGGCACGCCGGAATCGCGGCACGGCTTGATCGAACGCGGATGCAGCACCTTGGCGCCGGTGGTGGCGATTTCCTGCGCTTCGTAATAGTCCAGCCGGGTCAGCAGCCGCGCGTCCGGCACTTCCTTCGGGTTGGCGCTGAACATGCCGGGCACATCGGTCCAGATTTCCACGCGGCTGGCGCCGAGCAGCGCACCGAAGTACGCCGCCGAGGTATCCGAACCGCCACGGCCCAGAATCGCGGTGCCGCCATCGGCATGACGCGAAATGAAGCCTTGCGTGATCAGCAAGCGTGTCGGTTGCGCGGCGAAACGCGTGCGCCAATCGGCATCGGACTGCCACTGGCACGACACCGACAGCCGCTTGGACCACTCGCTCTGATTCGGCTGCGGGGGCAGCGCCGACAGCCATTGGCGCGCATCCAGCCAGCCCATGTCCAGGCCGCTGGCATGCAGGTACGCCGCACCGATGGTGGACGACAGCAACTCGCCCTGCCCCAGCACCTCGGCCTGCCAGTCCAGCGTGCGCATTGCAGCGCGCGCGTCGCCCAGCAACGCATGCAGTGCGGCCAGTCGCTCGCCCAGCACCGCATCGGCGTCCAGTTCGAGCTCGGCCAGAAACTCACGATGGCGTTGGTCCAGTGCCGCCATGCGCTGTGCGCTATCGGCGGCGCCGTCGGCAATGGCGGTGAGCTCGTTGGTCACGCCCGACAATGCAGACACCACCACCAGCACGCGACCGCCGGTCTGGTTCGCCCGTTTGCCCGCCAGTTTTCCAATCGTGTCCCAGCGATGACGACGCGACACCGAAGTGCCGCCGAACTTGAGGACGATCCAACGATCGGTAGAGTGGGGAGCTGACATTGAGATAGGCGTTTAGGATGGGGGGGGGGGGGGGGGGGGGGGGGGGGGGGGGGAAGATGCCCGGGATGCCGAGCGGAACCTCTGATTCTACTGCCAATGCCGCTGACATGACCCCGCGTGCGATCACAGCGCTCCGGTCGCCACGTCCACTGCCGTATCGGTTTGCACTGCAACCATCGCCGCGCCCTCCTTCGATCGAGATGTCCCCACCATGAGCAAGCACCGCTATCTGCAACTGGATGTTTTCGCCGCCCGGGCCGGCAGCGGCAACCCGCTGGGCGTGGTCTTCAATGCAGAGACGTTGTCGTCTGCGCAGATGCAGCAGATCGCCGCGTGGCTGAATCTGTCCGAGACGGTCTTCTTCCTGCCGGTCAGCGTGCCCGATGCCGATTACCACATCCGCATCTTCACCCCACGTGCCGAGCTACCGTTTGCCGGCCACCCCAGCGTCGGTGCCGCGTGGGCGGCGGTGACCCACGGCGTGACCGCGTACAAGCCCGACGGCCGGCTGCGCCAGCAATGCGCGGCTGGCGTGCTGCCGGTGGACGTGTTCGAGCGGCACGGCGCCTTGCTGGTGCGGCTGCGCGCCCCGCGCGCACGCCCCATCGACACGGGCGACACGTACGCCGAGGCGCTGCGTGGCGCCTGCACTGGCCTGCGCGTCAGCGCGCAGCCGGCCGCACTCTGGAACAACGGCCCGAACTGGTGGTTGCTGGAATTGGCCGACGCGCAGGCGATACGGCAGGCAGTCCCGGAGCTTGCCGCCATTGCGCGCCTGACCCAGGCCAGCGCCGCCGTTGGCCTGGCCATCTACGCGCCCGTGCACGATGGCGATGCCGACTTGGCCGTCCGCGCGTTCTGCCCGGGCGATGGCATTGCGGAAGACCCGGTCACCGGCAGCGCCAATGCCTGTATTGCCGCCCGCCTGCATGGCGAGGGCCGCCTGCCCGGAGCGCAGTCGCGCTACGTCGCCAGTCAGGGCCGCGAGGTTGGCCGCGACGGCCGCGTCCAGGTGGAGGTGGACGCGGAAGGCGAAGTCTGGATTGGCGGAGCGACGCTGCAGGTGATCGACGGCCGCATCGATTGGTAAGCTGCCGCGCCTTTACTGCGGATCGACGCCCATGACCACTCGCCGTTTCCTGCAACTGGATGTGTTCTCCGCCCGCCCCGGCAGCGGCAATCCGCTGGCGGTGGTGCTGGATGCGCAGGGTCTGGACGATGCGGCGATGCAGGCCATCGCACGCTGGACCAAACTGCCGGAGACCACCTTCGTCTTTCCCGCCGAAAGCACGCACAGCAGCTACCGGCTGCGCATGTTTTCGCCGCAGAAGGAGGTGCCGTTTGCCGGCCATCCCAGTGTGGGCACTGCGCATGCCGTGCTCGAGGCCGGCCTGGCCGCACCACAGGATGGCGTCCTGGTGCAGGACGGCATCGCCGGCCGGTTGCCGCTGCGTGTGGAGCAGCGCGGCGGCCACCGCAGCATCGCGATCCGCACGCCACGCGCACGCGTGGCCGAGCAGGTGGATGCCAACGATCCGCGCCTGCGCGATGCCTTGCAGGGCTGGCCGCTGGGGACGCTGCCGCCTGCGCTGATGGACGGCGGCCGCACCTGGTGGGTGGTGGAACTGGCAAGCGAAGCCGCGCTGCGCGGCCTGCAGCCGGACTGGGACGCGATTGCCGGGTTGGCAGAATCCACCGGCAGCATGGGCGTGTTTGCGTATGCACGCGCCGGCGCACCGGGCGCCTACGATCTGGCAGTACGTGCCTTCGTCGGCAATGGCCGGCGCTTCGAAGATGCGGCGTCCGGCGCGGCCAATGCGGTCCTGGCCGCATGGCTGGACAGCCGTGACGCATTGCCCGGCACCGACCGTCGCTACACGGTCAGCCAGGGCCGCGAAATCGGCTTCGATGCCCTGTTGGAACTGCATATCGATGCCGACGGCGACGTGTGGTCGGGTGGCCAGGTGCAGACGGTGATTCGCGGCACGCTGGACTGGGCTTAGGGCGGCAGCAGCGCTGCTGCGCTGGATTCAACGCAGCGGGTGGCCTGCAGGTGCTGCCAATTTCTGATCACCGCCGGTGCACCGCGCATCGGCGCTTGTGTGAAACAGCAAGGCGCCTCGCATCGATCAGCGCCCACGCCTGGTTGACGCGCCATTGCTGCCGGCAATCGCTCCGCCAAACGCAAAAACGCTGCGGTTGCCCGCAGCGTTCTGTTTAGCCCGATGCCGGAACCACCAGCGGCACCGCATGCATCCGGCACTGATCAGTCGGGGCGCACGTCGACGCGCACACGGATTCGGTCGCCCGGGTTGTAATCGCTACGCGTGTGGTACATGCGGCCGGCGTATTCGTAGGTGACGTCGTAGCCATCCACGCGGTCGCGTTCACGGCGGTAGGACACCGGCTCGCAGACCCTCACGTTGCCCTGGTAGGTGCGGTGATTGGCTTCATAGATCGAACGGCCCGCCGCGACGCCCGCCATGGTGCCCACGGCGGTACCGACCAGACGACCATTGCCGCCGCCGACCTGGCTGCCGAGCACGGCACCCGCAATACCACCGATGACACTGGCCACGCCACGATTGGACACACCGGCTTGGGTATAGCCGCCGTCGCGGTAATACCCGTCGTTGCTCGTGTAATAACCGTCGGCGGGACGATCGTAGCAACGTTCGCTGGTGCGTTCGTTGTACGAGTCGGCAACGATGATCGGATCCACGCGCACGACGCGCGCATATTCGTAACGGCCATCCTCGTAGCCGCTGCGGCCGTAATCGCGGTAGCCGCTGTCATAGCGCTGCGCCGTGGCATTGCCCGCCACGGCCAGACCCATCACCAGAGCACCAAGCACGAGAGTTTTCATTGCGGCAGCTTCATAGGGAGGACACGCTGCCGATGCTCGTCCTGCGCCAGTGAAACCGCACTGAACCAAACCGGCCGTAAAAAGCCCTATTCAGGTTGCCGCCAGCTGCACGCGCCGGGCGCTTGCGCCGACGCGTCGTAGCGGTATTGGCGTTAGCTGGAAAACTCGGTTTCCAGGCTGATCGGCACCGCGCTCAGTGCCTTGGAGACCGGGCAATTCTTCTTGGCGGCGTCGGCCAGCTCGCGGAACTTGGCCTCGTCGATGCCGGGCACCACGGCCTTGAGCTTGAGGCGAATCTGCGACAACTGCGGGCCGCCTTCCATCGACAGATCCACATCGGCGCGCGTGTCCAGCGAGGCCGGCGGAAAACCGGCTTCGGTCAACTGCGCAGACAACGCCATGGTGAAACAGCCGGCATGCGCGGCGGCGATGAGTTCTTCCGGATTGGTGCCCTTCTCGTCGCCGAAGCGGCTGCTGAAGGCATAACGGGTGTTGTCCATCAAGCCGCTCTGCGGCGTGCTGAGCTGGCCCTTGCCGGTCTTGAGGTCGCCTTCCCAGTGGGCGGTGGCGTGACGTGAAATACCCATTGCGATCTCCTGCGCTGAAAGGAGCGCTCACGATAGGTGAGAGGGTGTTAGCTGGTGGTGCGGGGAATCGGGAATCGGGAATCGCAAGAGCAGATCGCGGGCACCTCGGGCAGCAAGCGACGTTTGTCTGCACGCATGATGTTGCGCATCGAACGCCACCGCGCGACCGACCACGGTGTACGTTCGGCGAGAAGCGGCTGCCTCTTCGCAGTCGACGCTTCATGGATCAAAGGCCACCGCGCGTTGGTTGCGCAGTGGGGGCGCCGCTCCTGGAGCGACTCACGATATGACGGCGCAGCCGCGCTTAGCCGAGCAGGGTTTCCAGCACGGCCATGCGTACGGCAACGCCATTGGCAACCTGACGCAGCACGCAGGATTGCGCGCCGTCGGCCACTTCATCGGTGATTTCAACGCCGCGGTTGATCGGGCCCGGGTGCAGCACCGCGGCGTCGCGGCCAGCACGCGCCAGACGCTCGCGGGTCAGACCATATTCGGCATGGTACTGCTCCAGCGAGGGCACCAGGCCTTCTTCCATGCGCTCGCGCTGCAGGCGCAGCATCATCAGCGCGTCGGCGCCTTCGAGCATGGCATCGAAATCCTGGCCGACCACGCAGCCCTCCAGTATGCCGTCGTCCGGCAGCAAGCTGGCCGGGCCGCAGACGCGGATCTCGCCAGCACCCAGCGTGCGCAAGGCATGCAGGTCCGAGCGCGCCACACGCGAATGCTTGACGTCGCCGACGATGACGACCTTGAGCTTGGAAAAATCGGTGCCCTTGGCCTGGCGCAGGGTGAGCATGTCGAGCAGGCCCTGGGTAGGATGCGCGCTGCGTCCGTCGCCGGCATTGATCAACGCGGTGCCCTCGCCCGCGGCGGCCGCCAGTGCTTCCACCGCGCCGTCGTCGGGGTGACGCACCACGAAGCCGCGCACGCCCATCGCTTCGAGATTCTTCAAGGTGTCGCGCGCGGTTTCGCCCTTGCGGGTGGATGAGGTGGATGCATCGAAATTGAGCACGTCCGCGCCCAGCCGCTGCGCCGCCAGATGGAAGGAGCTGCGCGTGCGCGTGGAGGGTTCGAAGAACAGCGTGCACACCGCCGTGCCCGCCAGCACGCTGCGCTTGCCCACGCGCCCCACCGCCGCATCGCGGATCTGGCCGGCGCGGTCGAGCAATTGCAGCAGCGTGGTGCGCGGCAGTCCTTCCAGGGTGAGCAGGTGGCGCAGGCGTCCGTCCGAATCGAGTTGCATGGTGGTCATCGCAGGTCGGGAGTCAAGGAAGAGAGGTGGCTTGGTCGGGCGCGGCCAACCAGCGTTCGACGATCACTGCGGCGGCCATCGCATCGAGTGCTTCGGCGTCGCGGCGGCGCTTGCGCCCATCCGCGCGCTCGCGCGCGAAACGCTGCGCAGCCTCGACCGAACTGGAGCGCTCGTCGATCAGGACAACCGGCAGCGCATAGCGCTCGCGCAGCTGGCGGCCGAACGCGTGTGCGCGCTTGCGGGCGGGTTGGTCTTTGTCGTCCAGCGTGAGCGGGTCGCCAATCACCAGGCCGTCCGGTCGCCACTGCTTGTACACGCGGTCCAACGCGACCCAGTCCGGGCCGTTGGCATGCACATTGATGACGGCCACCGCGCGCGCGCCGGCACCGAGCGCGGTTCCGACCGCCACGCCGATCCGGCGCGACCCCACGTCGAAGCCCAGCACCGTGCCATCGGGGCGAATCGCGCCCGCCTCAGGCATGCCCGGAATAATCCGTGAGCCGGAACAGGTCTACGCCGATACGCCCGGCAGCGGTCTGCCAGCGATCTTCCAGCGCGGTCGCAAACAGCACGTTGGCATCCGAGGGCGCGGTGAGCCAGCTGTTTTCGCCCAGCTCGAATTCCAGCTGGCCGGCACCCCAACCCGCGCAGCCCAGCGCGACCAGCGCATTGCGCGGGCCGTTGCCGGCCGCCATCGCCTCGAGGATGTCGCGCGAGGTGGTCAGGAACACGCCCTGCCCCACTTCCAGGCTGGAATCCCATTCGCGCGCATCGTCATGGATCACAAAACCGCGCTCAGGGTGCACCGGCCCGCCGCTGAGCACGACCTGCTCGCGCAGCGGCTCATCGTCGGTGTCGATGCCCATCTGCGACAACACTTCGCCCAGGGTGTATTCGGAAGGCCGGTTGACCAGCACGCCCATGGCGCCGTTCTCGTCGTGCTGACAGATCAGCGCGACGCTGCGCGAGAAGGTGGGGTCGGACAGCGCCGGAAGCGCAATCAGCAGTTGGTTGGCCAGAGGCGTGGGCAAAACAGACATGGCCGCATTCTAGCCGTTCGCTTCGCCGCGCGCAGAGCCGCTGCCATACTGGGCCTTGCCGGCGCCGGAAACGTGCGATGCCGCCGATGCGGCAGCCTTCGCGGCAGACCGCATGCGGCGCCTGACCGACACGTTCAGCTTGACCGCGATGCGTGCGAGTTGCAGCGCTGCAGCGGCGCAAACGGCCTCCCGGCCTCTGCGCTACTGCCGCTCGCCCGCCACGGCAGCGACCGGCGCGCGACTGGCAAGCCTCGCCCCACAACCACAGGCATCCACATGAGCGGTTACTGCAGCATCGCCCCAGGCCATCCGGTCCATGGCCACTACCACGATCACGAGTATGGCTTTCCGCAGCGCGACGAACGCGAGTTGTTCGAACGGCTGGTGCTGGAGATCAACCAGGCCGGACTGAGCTGGGAAACCATCCTGCGCAAGCGCGTCAATTTCCAGCGGGCTTACGACGGCTTCGACGTGGACGCTGTTGCGGCATATGGCGACCAGGACATCAGCAGGTTGATGGGCGATGCCGGCATCATCCGCAATCGCCTCAAGGTGCTGGCGGCCATCCACAATGCACAGGTCATCCAGGCGCTACGCGCCACGCACGGCAGCTTCGCGCAGTGGCTGGACGCCCACCACCCGCTCGACAAACCGGCCTGGGTCAAGCTGTTCAAGAAGACCTTCCGCTTCACCGGCGGCGAAATCACCGGCGAGTTCCTGATGAGCCTGGGCTACCTGCCCGGCGCACACCATGCCCGGTGCCCGGTGTTTGCGCAGATCCGGGCACTGGCGCCGCCCTGGCTGCAGGCGCAGACGCCGGCGAAAACGCGCACGGTCCAGCGCGGCTAGACACCTCTTGCACGGCGCACGCGAAATGCTCGGGGTCATGGCTATTCGCATCGGCATTTCCGGTTGGCGTTACGCACGCTGGCGCGGCACGTTCTATCCGGCTGGCCTGGCCCAGCGGCGTGAGCTCGAATACGCCGCGGGATGCTTTCCCAGCGTGGAAATCAATGGCTCCTTTTATTCGCTGCAGCGCCCGGACAGCTTCCAGCGCTGGCATGACGAAACGCCCGAGGACTTCGTCTTTTCGGTCAAGGGCCCGCGCTTCATCACCCACATGAAGCGCCTGCGCGATTGCGAGCAGGCGCTGGCCAACTTCTTCGCTTCGGGAATCTTGCGGCTGGGCGCCAAACTGGGCCCGGTCCTGTGGCAGCTACCGCCGACACTCCGGTTCGATGCCGAGCTGCTGGACGCATTTCTAGGCAGCCTGCCGCGCGACAGCGAGGCCGCGTTGGCGCGGGCGCGCAAGCGCGACACCGCGCTGATGCAGGGCCGCAGCGCCCTGGCAATCGATCGCAATCGGCCGATCCGTCACGCATTGGAAGTGCGTCACGACAGCTTCTGCGATCCAGCCTGCATGCGCCTGCTGCGGCGTCACAATGTCGCGGTGGTGGTCGCCGACACCGCAGGCAAATTCCCGTACCTGGAGGACGTCAGCGCCGATTTTGTCTATGTGCGTCTGCATGGCGATGCGCAGTTGTACGCCAGCGGCTACAGCGATACCGCACTGGATCGCTGGGCAGCACGCATCGCCGCGTGGGCCAGCGGAGCCGAACCGGACGATGCAGCCCGGGTCGGCGCACGCGCCCGCAAGCGCGCAATGCGCGATGTGTACTGTTATTTCGACAACGACATGAAGGTGCATGCACCGTTCGATGCGCGCGGGTTGATGCAACGGCTGCAGTTGCCTACCGATTGCCCGGCACGCGAAACCACCTAGAACTGCTGACAAACGACGGCGCTTGTCGCCAGGCGGGCCTGGCCGTTACACGGAAAGCGGCATGCATCGCTGGCACGCTGCGGTTCTGGCCGCGCCAGCCGCGCCCGCTAACCGTCTGCCCGCGACATCGTGCTAGCCGCTCCCGGACGCATGCGAGCGATCTTCGGCACGTATCACACGCCCATATAGCGGTGCGGGCGGTGATTGAACATCAGCACCAGACTCAGCATCAAGGCGCCGATGGCCGAATACAGCACCTTATCCGGGGTCAGCACGAAGAAGGCGACCAGCATGAGCATCGCGTCGAAGCTCATTTGCACCTTGCCCGCGCTCCAGCCACGCTCGCGCTGCAGGTACACCGCCAGGATGCCGATGCCGCCCAGGCTGCCGCGGTGGCGAATGAAGAACAAGATTCCCAGGCCAGACAGCGCGCCGCCGGCGATTGCCGAAAATGCCGTACTCATGTGCGCGTAGTCGGCCCAGCGCGGCAGCAGGTTGGTCAGCACGCCGCACGCGCCGACTGCCGCGAAGGTCTTCAGGGTGAATTCCCACCCCATCCGGCGCACGCTCAGCCAATAGAACGGCAGATTGACCAGCACGAACACCAGGCCGAAATTCCAGTGCAGCGCGTAGTGCAACAGGAAGGCCACGCCGGCCATGCCGCCGATCATCAGTCCGCCCTTGGCAAAGATGGCCAGACCGAGGGATGCAACCAGGGTCGCCAGCACCATGCCTTGCGCATCCTCAGCCACCGAATGATGGAAGGCGTGGTCGTCGGCGGCAGTCCCGGCCGAATCCGGCGGAGGAGTGAGCGGGCCGGCGGTGACCACGGCACCATCGTCGGGCAAGGGTTCTTGCTCCGGTCGCAGATCGGAATCGGGAAGGCTCACGGGCTTGGGCACTGCAGTGGGGTGCGATATTAGACACTATCGACCTACCCGGTTACATCTGAAACCGGGACGACGCCTCGCCAGCTCGCTGCGTGACAGGGGCGCCTCGGCCGGCCGTCGACCGCCGCCTCCTCCGCAGCACCCGGGCATGCCGGGACGGCGCGGCAACGGTATGGCCGGGCTTCTCGATCGTCGGCAGATGCGCGGACGATTCGAGCCGGGCCGTCTTCTTCTTTGGCGCGCTCAGGCGATTCCTCCACGCGGCGGCCCGGGCCGCGTCGTCGGTACGATCCTGGCGCAACGCTGGTCGCCACGCCCGGCACGAAATGGCAGCGGCACGCAGACGGGCTGGCGTCGCCGCGGCGCCAGCAGGTCAGTTCCGTGCACGCCCGGGCAGGTATCCGCGTTTGTTATCCGTCGACACTGGCACCCGTGCACGCGGGCACCGAAGCGTGCTGCACTCAGCGCACTTCGGAAATTTCCACACCGTCCAGGCCCTGCGACAAGGTCTTGGCATCGCCACCCTGCGAGAGCTTGATGCGCAGGCGTACTTCGTTCTGCGAGTCGGCGTAGCGCAGCGCATCTTCGTAACTGATTTCGCCGGCCTGGTAGAGCTCGAACAGGCTCTGGTCGAAGGTGCGCATGCCCAGGTTGGTGGACTCCTTCATGATCTCCTTGAGCTTGTGGATCTCGCCATCGCGGATGTAGTCCTGCACCAGCGGCGTGCCCAGCATGATTTCCATCGCCACGCGTCGGCCGCGGCCGTCCGGGGTCGGAATCAGCTGCTGCGCGACCACGCCCTTGAGGTTAAGCGACAGGTCCATCAATAGCTGGTTGCGCCGATCCTCTGGGAAGAAGTTGATGATGCGGTCCATCGCCTGGTTGGCGTTGTTGGCGTGCAGCGTGCACAGCACCAGGTGGCCGGTTTCGGCGAAGGCGATCGCATGGTCCATGCCTTCGCGGGTGCGCACCTCGCCGATCATGATCACGTCCGGCGCCTGGCGCAGGGTGTTCTTCAGCGCATTTTCCCAGCTGTCGGTGTCGATGCCGACCTCGCGCTGGGTGATGATGCAGCCCTCGTGCTTGTGCACGAATTCGATCGGGTCTTCGATGGTGATGATGTGCCCGGTGGAATTCTGGTTGCGGTAGCCGATCATCGCCGCCAGCGAAGTCGATTTACCGGTTCCGGTGGCGCCGACAAAGATGATGATGCCGCGCTTGGTCATCGACAGCGTCTTGATCACCGGCGGCAAGCTCAGCTCGTCCACGGTGGGGATGCGCGTTTCGATCCGGCGCAGCACCATGCCCACCTGATTACGCTGATAGAAGCAGCTCACACGGAAACGCCCGACCCCGGATACGCCGATGGCGAAATTGCACTCGTGGGTCTTTTCGAATTCCTCGCGCTGCGACGGCGTCATCACGTTCAACACCAGGTCGCGGCTCTGCTGCGCAGTCAGCGGGGTCTGGGTAATCGGGCTGATCTTGCCGTGCACCTTGATCGCCGGCGGCATGCCCGAGGTGATGAACAGGTCCGAGGCCTTCTGATGCGCCATCAGCTTGAGGAAGGAGGTGAAGTCGATGGTGCTCATGGCGTGCTCCTCTGGAGCAGGGATTCGGGAGTGGAGATTCGGGATTGGCAAGAGCGGGTCCGGCACGGGAAATCGCAGTTGCGAATCCCCAATCCCGAATCCCGAATCCCGGCTACTCGAATATCCGCTTGTCCTTGGCGTACTCGCGGGCCTGGTTGCGCGTGATCAGGCTGCGCTTGACCAGGTCCTGCAGATGCTGATCCAGCGTCTGCATGCCGTATTGCTGGCCGGTCTGGATCGAGGAATACATCTGCGCCACCTTGTCCTCGCGGATCAGGTTGCGGATGGCCGGGGTGCCGACCATGATTTCCCACGCCGCCGTGCGGCCGCCGCCGACCTTCTTCAGCAGTGCCTGCGAAATCACTGCGCGCAGCGATTCGGACAGCATCGAGCGCACCATCGGCTTTTCGCCGGCCGGGAACACGTCGATGATGCGGTCGATGGTCTTGGCCGCCGAGCTGGTGTGCAAGGTGCCGAACACCAGGTGGCCGGTTTCCGCGGCGGTGAGCGCCAGGCGAATGGTTTCCAGGTCGCGCAATTCGCCGACCAGGATGATGTCCGGGTCTTCGCGCAGTGCCGAGCGCAGCGCCTCGTTGAAACCGTGGGTGTCGCGATGCACCTCGCGCTGGTTGATCAAGCACTTCTGCGAGGTGTGCACGAATTCGATCGGGTCCTCGACGGTGAGGATGTGCCCGTACTCATTCTTGTTGATGTAGTCGATCATGCCTGCCAGCGTGGTCGACTTGCCCGAGCCGGTCGGGCCGGTGACCAGGATCAGGCCCTGCGGCTGGTCGATCAGCTGGCGGAAGATCGGCGGGCAGCCCAGGTCTTCCAGCGTCAGCACTTCGGACGGAATGGTACGGAACACCGCGCCGGCGCCGCGGTTCTGGTTGAACGCATTGACGCGGAAACGCGCCAGCGATGGAATTTCGAACGAAAAGTCGACCTCGAGAAATTCCTCGTAATCGCGCCGCTGCTTGTCCGACATGATGTCGTACACCAGCGCGTGCACCTGCTTGTGGTCCAACGCCGGAATATTGATGCGACGGACATCGCCATCGACACGGATCATCGGCGGCAGCCCTGCAGACAGGTGCAGGTCCGATGCCTTGTTCTTGACAGAAAACGCCAATAGTTCAGCGATATCCATGCGCTGCTTTTCCCCTAGGCTGCGATTGGAAGGTACTCCCCGGCCGGCAGTATAGCGTTCTGGCTGCCGGCGGGAAGCAGCCCTGTCGCCGGTTCAGGTCGGCCGCAACGCGCCTGGCTGAAACCGTTGCCTTGCGCCCGGGTGCGGAACCGCCCAAGGCCGAACGGCTGCTGCTCGGTGGCTTCAAGGAATGCTGGCGAGCGCAGCGCTGGCCCGAGCGTAGCCGGTCGCGCTGCCGTCAGTGCGTATCGCGCCGGGCCTTGATCGGATCTGGGGAAGGTCTCCCACCTTGCTTCCAGACACTCCTCTAAATACACGCAGCGCCGGCGCGCCGATACAGGCGCCCGGCAGCCCCCAACTGGATGGAAGCGTCTGCGGCCGGCACTATAGCGTTCCCGCCCTTCTTCGGAATGCCACGTGCCGGCTTCGTCGCTGCAGCAGATTCTCGATGCCATCCACGCCGCGGCGGCCGCACACGCGCGTGCCGACGTGCGGCTGCTGGCGGTCTCCAAGACCAAGCCGGCCGACGCCGTCGCCGCCCTGGCCGCGCAGGGCCAGCGCGCCTTCGGCGAAAATTACGTGCAGGAAGCCGATGCCAAGATTGCCCAGTTGCGTGCGTTGGGTTTGGAATGGCATCTGATCGGCCACCTGCAATCCAACAAGGCCGAACTGGCGAGCCAGTGCTTCGATTGGGTGCAGACGGTGGACCGCGCCAAATTGATTCCGCTGCTGGCACGCCATCGCCCTGCCGACCGCGCGCCGTTGAATGTGTTGATCCAGGTCAACATCGACGACGAGGACAGCAAGCATGGATGCGCACCCGAAGCGATCGACAGCCTGGCCGAAGCGATCGCCCTGCAACCGCGTTTGCAGCTACGCGGACTGATGGCCATCCCTGCCCCGTTTCCGGATCAGGCACGACGCCAGGCCGCGTTCATGCGCATGCAGGCGCTGTTCGAGCAGCTGCAAGCCCGCCATCGGCAGGTGGACACCTTGTCGATGGGCATGAGCTCGGATTTCGCCGAAGCGATCGCGGCCGGCGCCACCATGGTGCGGGTGGGCACGGCGTTGTTCGGTGCGCGCGATCAGGCGCCGGCCGCCTCTGCCTGATCGCCTCGCCTCCCACATCGATTCGTCTTATGAAGGTGCCGCAATGAACACACCTGCCTCGTCATCGCCCTCGTCTTCCGCTGCCACGTCCATCGCTTTCGTCGGCGGCGGCAACATGGCGCGCAGCCTGATTGCCGGGCTGATCCGGCAGGGCACGCCGGCTGCCAGCATCCGCGTGGCCGAGCCGGTGGCCGAGCTGCGCGACGCCTTGGCGCGCGACTTCGGCGTGCAGGTGGTCGAGGATGCGCGCGCCGCTGTCGATGCGGCCACGACCTGGGTCTTGGCGGTCAAGCCGCAGGTCTTGCCAATGGTGTGCGCGCAACTGGCAGATCTGGCGCAGGCACAACAACCGCTGCTGGTTTCCATCGCTGCCGGCATCACCGCCACGCAGCTGCAGCGCTGGTCGGGCGGCGATATCGCGGTGGTTCGTGCGATGCCCAACACACCCGCCCTGCTCGGCGCCGGTGTCACCGGGCTGTACGCCAACGCGCGCGTGTCGGCGGCGCAACGCCAACAGGCGACCCAACTGCTGGACAGCGCCGGCGTCACCGTCTGGATCGACAACGAAGCGCAGATGGATGCGGTGACCGCGGTCTCCGGCAGTGGACCGGCCTATGTGTTTCTCTTGGCAGAAGCGATGGAAGCTGCCGCGCAAGCGCAGGGCCTGCCCGCCGCAACCGCGCGTACCTTGGTGTTGCAAACGCTGCTCGGCGCCGCACGCATGCTCACCGAATCGGGCGAACCACCGGAGGTCCTGCGTCGCCGCGTGACCTCGCCCAACGGCACGACCCACGCCGCCATCGAGACGTTCCAGGCCGGCGGCTTTGAAGCCCTCACCGCCCAGGCCATTGCCGCAGCGACCGAACGCGGCCGCAGCCTGTCCGCGGCCAATGACTGATTGAAACGCGGCGGGTCTGCATGTCGCGTATCGCGCGGTGCCTTCGCGTGGCGCGCATGGCACGCCGAAAACGATTCGAACATCTGCGCAAACCGCCGCGCCAGCGCCTGATCACCGGAAGGTGGATGCAGGGCAATACAAGGCCGAAGGCTGCATAGCGCCCAATAACCGCTCCATTTGCCGCACATGGAACGTGCGTTCACGTTTGCAATCGATGGCAGCCATCTTGTCGGCGCGTGGCCCCGTTACATGCATCCCCCAAAAGGCTGGCCTTATCGGCTCGTTGCATCGTCGCCCCGGATGCGTGTTGCGGCGTTTGCTCGCGCAAACGATCTGCTGCTGTGCGTCAGACATGCAGCCAACGCGCGCATGGCACGGGCAAGCCGATGCGTTTTGTGCGCTTTTTCTGCCGCTGGTGAACGAATCCCCGTCGAAAGATGCTTTTTTCGTGCTGTTTCATCGTTTGCCTATTGGCGGCGCGCAGCAGTTGCCCTACATTTCGCGTTGCCGACTGGGTCGGCAGACCCAACACCACCAACGAATACGGAACACATCACTCATGGCAAAAACCGCCGCTAAGAAGGCTGCCCCCAAGAAGGCAGTGAAAAAGGTCGCCGCGACCAAGACCGCAAAGCCGGCCAAGGCCGCTGCTGCCAAGTCCGCTGCGCCCAAGCCGATCAAGGAAGCACTGAGCAAGACCGGCCTGGTCGCGCACATTGCCGAAAGCACCCAGTTGGCCCCGAAGGACGTCCGCGCCGTGCTGGCTTCGCTGGAAGCCACCGCACACGCCTCGCTGAGCAAGAAGGGCGTCGGCAGCTTCACCATCCCGGGCATGCTCAAGCTGACCACCGTGCACGTGCCGGCCAAGCCGAAGCGCAAGGGCATCAACCCGTTCACCAAGGAAGAGCAGATGTTCGCCGCCAAGCCTGCGACCACCAAGCTCAAGTCACGTCCACTGAAGAAGTTGAAGGACGCGGCGCTCTAATCGAGCACGCATCCTGTATCACGAAGACGGCCTGCGGGCCGTCTTTTTTTTGCGCTCGCTCCGCAGAGAGCAGCACATACCGCTCATCGGCACTGCCCTACCCTGCATGCTGGTTCGCCATCTGCAGGTGCCTGTGACCGGTCCGTCGAACACCCCGCCATCGTCGCCACGCCGAGTTGCCACCCGTAGCCCGGCACGTCGCCTGCGCAGCATTGTTGTCTCCATTGCGCTGTTGTGCGTGCTGGCGGTGGCCGCGCGCTGGGCCTGGCAGCTGCCGATCGCCCATCAGCTCCGTACCAGCTGGGAGCTGTCGCAAATGCCGCCGCCTGCGCAGTTGCATGTGCCGGTGGAAGGCGTGCGTGCGCGACAGATTGCCGACACCTTTGGTGCACCGCGTGGCCGCGACCGTACGCATGCGGGCGTGGATATCTTCGCGCCACGCGGTACACCGGTGGTGGCGGCAACGCGCGGCGTGGTCAGCGCCATCCGCGACCAGGGCCTGGGCGGAAAACAGGTCTGGCTGCTGGGTCCAGCGATGGAACGGCATTACTACGCGCATCTTGACGATTGGGCTGCCGGCCTCGCAGTAGGCGATGTGGTCGAGCCCGGCACCCTGCTCGGCAAGGTCGGCAGCACCGGCAATGCGCGCGGCACGCCGCCACACCTGCACTATGGTGTCTATGGACGCAACGGTGCGTACGATCCGCTGCCACTCCTGCGCAAACCTGCCGCTCGGCCAGCAAACTGAGCACGTTGGAACACTGCGTCATGGGCCACCCTATCGAGACGGTTGCGTCCTACGCCTATGGTGAGCACAGCCCAGAACGACGCGACCCATATGTCCCGCAAACGCTATCGCATCACGGTCACGCCGATCGAAAACGACGGCCGCCCTTGTGACGACCGCTGCACCATCGAATTCGAACAACGCTCGCGCGCCGACTGGATGCGGCTGCTCGAAGAACTGCACCTGCGCCGCGACCTGAGCAGCGACGAATGCGCGGCACTGACCGTAGGCTCGCAGTTGCTGGAAGACCTGGCGGCCCGCCCACGCGCCCAGCCCAGCGATGCGCTGGACGCATTGCGTCCCAAACTGCAGCTGCTGCTGGAACGCCTGCAGCGCGTACACCCCGCCACCGGCGCCTGAAGACGCATCGCCACACGTACCCGCTACACTGCGCACCTCGGGGATGGGACGCGCCATGCGCTGGATGGGAATGCTCGTTATCGCAGCCGCACTTTCCGGTTGCAGCTGTCATCGCACTGGCGATCCGCAGGCAAACGTCGCCTCGGCGACGCACGCTGCGAGCGCATCGCGCCCGCTCGATAACGCCGCTACCGGCACCGCGACCGCATCACCCGCCCCTGCGGCTGATCCCACCGATGCCATTGCGTTGGCCAACTACGCCCAAGCAAGCGCCACCGTTCAACGCTACCTCGGCGCGTTGCCGGGAGCGGCGCGCGCGCAGGCCGATGCCTTATGGGCCGGCGGTCGCCCTCCCCCGGTACCGGACGATGCGGCCTTGCGTGCCATCCCCAATATCCAGTCGATGCGCATCAACAACGATCCGCCCTTTGCACTGGATCAGGCGCAGCCGCCACAGCGTATCGAAGTACCGGTGCAATTGACGGTACGCACCACCACCGGCACGCAACGCCTGGTCGGGGCATACCGGCTGCAACCCCGGGCCGGCAGCGATGGCTGGGAAATCTATTCGGCCACGCTGCAGCCGGTGTTGCGCTAACCCGTGGTTCACCGGCGCCGACTAAGGTGATGTCACCTGTTGCCGGAGTCACCCGATGAAACTGCGTTCGCTTGCCGGTTCCATGCTCGCCCTCGCCTTGGCAATGCCCATCACCAGCGCCTGGGCTGCGCCGCAGATCCAGGGAAAACAAATCAGCGTGCAGGCCAGCGACCTGCAGCACTATCTGGGTGGTCGCTTCCCGCAGACACATGACACGCTGGGCGGGCTGATCGCGATGACGGTCAGCAACCCGGCGCTATCGTTGCCGCCAGGCGATCGGCTCAAGATGGCCTTCGATCTTGCCGTGGCGACCGCAGGCGGCGCTCCTGCACCGGTCGGCAATGTGACCTTGACCAGCGCACTGCGCTACGACGTGGCCAAACAGGGCTTTTATCTGGATCAACCCAGCATCGACGACTTCCGCCCCGCCCATGCAGGCGCAAAGCTCGACCACAGCACGCGGCAGCTGCTCAATACCTGGCTGGCCGACTATGCGCGCAAGGAGCCGATCTATCGGATCGACCCGGCCATTGCATCCGTGATGGGTGCGGTGCAGGTGGAATCGGTCGGCATCCAGAACGGGCGGGTTGCGGTCAACTTCAACCAGAACATCGAGCAACTGGTGCCCGCGGCAGCGCTGTCCGGGAAGTAGGTCCGCGTGGTATTGGCGTGGATGGCGACAATCCACGCAAGGCTACACATCAAGGCCCGACGCATCTGCGCCGGGCCTTGGTGTTTCGAGCTGACACTGGCCAGTGAAGAACCTATGCAGCCAAGGCCTTGGCCACGGCTGCGGCGAATGCAGGAATGTCGTCCGGCTTGCGGCTGGTAATCAGTTGGCCGTCGACCACCACTTCGGCATCCTGCCAGCGCGCACCGGCATTGATCAGGTCCGTCTTGACCGATGGCCATGAAGTGACCTTGCGGTCGCGGACCAAGTCGCTTTCGAGCAGCAACCACGGCCCGTGACAGATCGCCGCCACCGGTTTTTGTGCGTTCGAAAACGCGCGAATGAACGCGATTGCCTGCTCATCGGTGCGCAGTGTGTCGGGATTGAGCACACCGCCAGGCAACACCAGTGCGTCGTAGGATTCCGCCGTTGCCTGATCTAGCTGCCGATCGACCGTTACCGAATCGCCCCACTCTGTGTGATTCCAGCCGCGAATTTGCGCGCCGTCGCCGGGCGCGATCACCTCGACCTTGGCACCCCAGCCTTCCAGCAGGCGCTTGGGTTCGGTCAGTTCGGATTGCTCGAAGCCATCGGTGGCCAGCACGGCGACGGTTTTGCCAGAGAGCGAATAAGACATGGGAGGCTCCTTGAAAAGAAGCCCAGACCCTAGGAATCACGCCGTTGCGCATCCGTGAACCGATGTGTGCGCGGCGTCAGTACGCGCCACATGGCTGCGTGCTCAGCGCTTGGGTTGCAGCATCGTTCCGGTGCAATTCTTCGAGCCGCACCGGCATTCCCAAATTTTCTTCAGGCGTGGCGTATGACGCTCGGCAAGGGTGATGCCGTAGTTATAGGTGAGCTCTTCGCCGGGTTTGATGTCGCGCTTGGCCTCGATGAAGATCTTGTCCTTGCGGCGGTCGTCGCCCTCGGCTTCTTCGATCACCGCCTCGCAATTGGGATCGCAGCTGTGGTTGATCCAGCGCGCGACATTGCCTTCGTAGTTGGCATCCAGCACGTAGTCGTCGCTGAGCGTGAACAAAAAGGTATGCCCGCTTTCCACGTCGCCGGTGTCGTCGGCATCCACTTCGGCATGCGTGCGCAGCCGCCCCTTGTATTGAATGATGCGCTCGCCCTTGCGGAGCGGGGCGAGGGCGAACATGCCATTGCCGTGGATACGAGACTTGCGGGCGGCAACTTTGCGCGACATGTAAGGGTCCAGTGATGGGGCCGCTCATTGTGACTGCAGCGCGCCACTGCGCCAAGCACAAGCGCAGCGTGCGCCGCAACGGGCCACACTTGCCGGCGGCTGAACCGCGCCGTTGGCCCTGCCCTGCCGGAAAGAGTACAATTTCGGTCCGCTTTCGGATTCCGCCTTCACCATGTTGCGCGTCACCAAACTCACCGATTACGCCACCGTGGTGCTGACCGTCCTGGCGGCACGCTGCGATCAGGTGCTCAGCGCAAGCGAATTGGCCGAACAGGCCGGTCTGGAAGCACCGACTGTCAGCAAGATTCTCAAGCCGTTGTCGCAGGCAGGCCTGGTCGAAGGCTTGCGCGGCGTGCACGGCGGCTACCGGCTTGCGCGCGCCGCCAGCGACATCACCCTGGTGGAGATCGTCGAAGCGATGGAAGGTCCGTTGGCGATCACCGAATGCAGCCAGGACCACAGCCAGTGCGGTATCGCGCAGCGCTGCGGCGTGCGGTCGAACTGGCGCCTGATCAACGACGTGGTCGGCGATGCCTTGCGCCGCGTCACGCTCGCGCAGATGTTGCAGCCCCTCTCTCTCCCTGGCGACAGCCGTCGGCGTTCGATCGCCGCACGCGTCGCGACCACCTGACCTGTAGGCAGCCCAATGGCCACCGAACTTGCTCCTCCGCAGAATGCGCAGATCCTCGAACGGCTGGGTCGACGTTACGACGCCGGCTTCATCACCGAAATCGAATCGGACTCATTGCCGCCCGGCCTGGACGAAGACGTCATCCGTGCGTTGTCGGCCAAGAAAGACGAGCCGCAATGGATGACCGACTGGCGTCTTGAGGCCTATCGCCATTGGCTGAAGATGCCGATGCCGGAGTGGGCGAAACTGCAGATCTCGCCGATCGATTTCCAGGCGCTGAGCTATTACTCCGCACCCAAGGGCCCGAAGTACGCCTCGCTGGGAGAGGTGCCCAAGGAATTGCTGGACACCTACGACAAGCTTGGCGTGCCGCTGCACGAGCGCGCCAAGCTGGCCGGCGTCGCAGTCGATGCGGTGTTCGATTCGGTCTCGGTCGGTACCACCTTCCGCAAGGAGCTGGCCGAAAAAGGCGTGATCTTCTGTTCGATGTCCGAGGCCATCAAGGAACACCCGGAGATCGTCAGGCAGTATCTGGGCAGCGTGGTGCCGGTGGGCGATAACTACTTCGCCGCGCTCAACTCGGCCGTGTTCTCCGACGGCAGTTTCGTGTTCATCCCTGCGGGTGTGCGTTGCCCGATGGAATTGAGCACCTACTTCCGCATCAATGCCGGCCATACCGGCCAGTTCGAGCGCACCTTGATCGTGTGCGAAGACAAGGCCTACGTCTCGTATCTGGAAGGCTGCACGGCGCCCATGCGCGACGAGAACCAGCTGCATGCGGCGGTCGTCGAGCTGGTGACGCTGGAAGATGCAGAAATCAAGTATTCCACCGTGCAGAACTGGTACCCGGGCGACGAGGAGGGCCGGGGCGGCATCTACAACTTCGTCACCAAGCGCGCCGAATGCCGTGGCGCGCGCAGCAAGGTGACCTGGACCCAGGTCGAAACGGGCTCGGCGATCACCTGGAAGTATCCGTCGTGCGTGCTGATCGGCGACGATTCGGTGGGCGAATTCCATTCGGTCGCGCTGACCCACCACCGTCAGCAGGCCGACACCGGCACCAAGATGATCCACATCGGCAAGCGCACCAAAAGCAAGATCGTCAGCAAGGGCATCAGTGCCGGACGCGGCCAAAATACCTATCGCGGCCAGGTCAAGGTGGACCGCAATGCCGATGGCGCACGCAACTACACGCAGTGCGATTCGCTGTTGATCGGCAAGCAGTGCGGCGCCCACACCTTTCCCTATATCGAGGTGAAGAACCCGGGTGCCACCGTCGAACACGAGGCCACCACCTCCAAGATCAGCGACGACCAACTCTTCTATTGCCGCGCGCGTGGCATCAGCCAGGAAGATGCGGTGTCGTTGATCGTCGACGGCTTCTGCAAGCAGGTGTTCCGCGAGCTGCCGATGGAGTTCGCAGTGGAAGCCAAGAAGCTGCTGGAAGTCTCGTTGGAAGGCAGCGTCGGCTGACACATCTTTCCTTCTCCCCTCGGGAGAAGATGGCGCGCAGCGCCGGATGAGGGTACGAGCGAAGCCAAGTGCACTCAAACAGCACGATGCTTCGCACTAACCCTCACCCCAACCCCTCTCCCGGCGGGAGAGGGGCTCAATCACTGGATAAGACTATGCTCAACATTCAAAACCTCCACGCCAGCATCGCCGGCAAAGACATCCTCAAAGGCCTGTCGCTGGACATCCAGCCCGGCCAGGTGCACGCCATCATGGGTCCCAATGGCGCGGGTAAATCCACGCTGGGCAATGTGCTGGCCGGTCGCGATGGCTATGAGGTCGGCGCAGGCAGCGTGCAGTTCGACGGCAAGGATCTTCTCGACCTTCCACCGGAAGAACGCGCCGCCGCCGGCCTGTTCCTGGCCTTCCAGTACCCGGTGGAAATTCCCGGCGTCAACAACACCTATTTCCTGCGCGCCGCGCTCAATGCGCAGCGCAAGGCGCGCGGCGAAGACGAGCTGGATTCGATGCAGTTCCTCAAGCTGGTGCGGCAGAAGCTGGCCGTGCTGCATCTGAAGGACGAGCTGCTGCATCGCGGTGTCAATGAAGGGTTCTCCGGCGGCGAAAAGAAGCGCAACGAGATCTTCCAGCTGGCAGTGCTCGAGCCCAAGCTCGCCATCCTGGACGAGACCGATTCGGGCCTGGATATCGATGCGCTCAAGAGCGTGGCCGACGGCGTCAACGCGCTGCGTTCGCCCGAGCGTTCGTTCCTGGTCATCACCCACTATCAGCGCCTGCTCGACTACATCAAGCCGGACGTGGTGCATGTGCTGGCCGAGGGCCGCATCGTGCAGAGCGGTGGCCCGGAACTGGCGCTGGAGCTGGAAAAGCACGGCTACCACTTCCTGAAGGACCGCGTCGTGCCTGAGGTTGCCGCCTGATGAGCGCCCTGCTCGATTCCCTGGCGCGCGGTTTCTGCGGCAGTGACGCACGCCGCGCCGAGCTCGATGCCGCCCTGCAGACCGGCCTGCCCGGCCCGCGTGCCGAGGCCTGGAAATACACCTCGTTGCGGCAGCTGGAACGGCGCAGCTTTCAGCCTGCCCCGCTGGTGCCCACGCTGGTGGATGCCGCCGCGCTGGACGACATTCCGTCGCCACGCCTGGTCTTCGTCAATGGCCGCCCATCCGAGGCGCTCAGCGATCTGTCCACGTTGCCGGAAGGCGTGCAGTTGGACACCCTGTCTGCATCGTTGGCTGCAAGCGACGAGGCGCAGCAGTTGCTGGGCCGCCGCTTCGACGGCAGCGATGAGGTCTTTGCGCGCCTGAATGCCGCGCTTGCCGACGAAGGCGTGCTGGTGCGCGTGCAGGCCGGCGCGCAGATCGCGCTGCCGCTGCATCTGGTGTTCGTCGGCGTGGCCGGCGAGCAGGATCTGTCGTGGCATCACCGCCATCTGATCGCATTGCGTGCCGGCGCCGCATTGCAGGTGGTCGAGCATCATCTGCACGTGGGCGATGCCGCGCATCTGGCCAACAGCGTGATGCATGTGCATCTGGCCCAGGGTGCAGCACTGTCGCACGCGCGCGTGCAAGCCGGCAGCGCACAGGCGACGTCGCTGCTGCGCACCGACGCGGTGCTGGCGCGCGACGCCCGCTACCAGCGTGTGGACCTGGAGTTGGGTGCCGGGCTGTCGCGGCACGAGCTCAACGTGCGGCTGGAAGGCAACAACGCCCACCTCACCGCCAATGGCGTGCTGCTCGGCAACGGCCGCCGGCATGTGGACACGCGCCTGGGCATTGAGCACATCGCGCGCGACACCGCCTGCGAGCTGGTGTGGCGCGGTGTGGGCGCGGACCGCAGCCGCGTGGTATTCCATGGGGGCATCCGCATCCGCGCAGGTGCCGACGGCACCGATGCACGGTTGTCCAACAAGAATCTGCTGCTGTCGTCCAACGCCGAAATCGACACCCAGCCGGTGCTGGTGATCGATGCCGACGAGGTACAGGCCGCGCATGGTGCCACGGTGGGCCAGCTCGACGACAACGCCTTGTTCTACTTGCGCTCGCGCGGCTTGCCGCAGGAAGAAGCGCAGCGCCTGCTGAGCGCCGCGTTCTGTCATGAGCCCTTGCGCGTGCTGCCAGCCGCCCTGAGTGCCGTGCTGGCACTGCAATTGGACCGTGCATTGAATTCGGCAGGCGTGGCATGAACATGCCGGCCATTCCGCCCAGCGCAGCGCCCGATTGGGACCGTGTGCGCCTGGATTTCCCGCTGCTGATGCGGCAGGTGCATGGCAAGCCGCTGATCTATTTCGACAACGCCAACACCGGGCAGAAGCCGCTGCAGGTGATTGCCGCCACCGACGAGTTCTACCGGCGCCAGAATGCCAACGTGAGCCGTGCCGTGCATGCGCTCGGCAGCGAGGCGACGGACGCGTTCGAGGGCGCGCGCAGCAAGCTGGCGCGCTTTCTCAACGTCCGCGCCGATGAGCTGGTGCTGTGCAGCGGCACCACCTTTGCAATCAATCTGGTGGCGTATTCGTGGGCATTGCCGCGGCTGGGCGCCGGCGATGTGATCCTGATTTCGCGCATGGAACACCATGCCAACATCGTGCCGTGGCAGTTGGTGGCCCAGCGCACCGGCGCCACCATTCGCGTGGCCGAAATCACGCCCGATGGCGCGCTGGATCTGGATGCCTTGCGCAAGGCGATGACCCCGGACGTCAAGCTGCTGGCAATCACCCACGTGTCCAACGTGCTCGGCACGGTCAACCCGGTACGCGAGATCTGCCGCGAAGCGCGCAAGCGCGGCATCGTCACCATGGTGGACGGCTCGCAGGCGGCACCGCATCGACGCATCGACGTGGCCAGCATCGGCTGCGATTTCTACGCCATCACCGGGCACAAGATGTGCGGCCCTACCGGCACCGGCGCACTGTGGGCACGTCGCGAGCATCTGCAGGCGATGCCGCCGTTTCTGGGCGGCGGCGAGATGATCAAGGAAGTCAGCTTCGAGAACACGGTCTTCAACGATGCGCCGCACAAGTTCGAAGCCGGCACGCCCAATATCGCCGGTTTCGTCGGCCTGGGTGCGGCGGTGGATTACCTGGAGTCGCTCGGGCTGGCGCACGTGGAAGCACGCGAAGCCGAACTGCTCGCCCATTTCACTGAAGAGCTGCAACGCATCGATGGCCTGCGCATCTTCGGCACCACGCCCGACAAGGCCGCGGTGGTGTCGTTCCTGATCGAAGGTGCGCACTCGCACGACCTGGCCACCCTGCTCGACCTGGAAGGCGTCGCGGTGCGCTCGGGCCAACACTGCGCGCATCCGCTGCTGCAGTACTACGGTGTCGCCGCCACCTGCCGCGCGTCGCTGGCGTTCTACAACACGCACGACGAAATCGAGCGCTTTGTCGCCGCGTTGGTGAAGGTGCGTCGACTGTTGGGCTGATGGGAATCGGGAATCGGGAATGGAGAATCGGAAGAGCGGTTCTCCCGAACGCTGGTAACGCCGGTAACGCTCGATGCATGGAACATGGCTCATCGAGCAGCACGTGCTTTTCCCCATTCCCGATTCCCGATTCCCGATTAAACTGCCTCCATGCAGACCACCACTTTCCGCACCGCCACCGTCGCTGACATCGACGCCCTTGTCCTGCTGGTGACCTCGGCCTATCGCGGCGATAGCAGCCGCGTGGGCTGGACCACCGAGGCCGATATTCTCGAGGGTGCGCGTATCGATCCGGCCGTGCTGCGCGACGATCTCCTGCGCGAACGCAGCCTGGTGCTGGTGGTCGAACAGGATGAGCGGCTGGTGGCCTGTGCGCATATCGCCGATGACCATGGCGCCGGGTACTTCGGGATGTTCGCGGTGGATCCTTCGTTGCAGGGCAGCGGGCTCGGCAAGACGCTGTTGGCCGAAGCCGAGCGCCTGGCACATAGCCAGTGGCAGCTGCCGGTCATGCGCATGACCGTCATCGATGTGCGCGATGAACTCATCGCGTTCTACGAACGCCGCGGGTATCGCCGCACCGGCATCGTCAAACCCTTCCCGTACGGCGACGAGCGCTTCGGCATTCCGCTGCGCCAGGATCTGCGTTTTGAAGTGCTGGAAAAGCAGTTGGGCGGGCCAACCCCGTGAGCGACACCTGGACCTTCGTCTGTGCCAGCGATGCGCTGCTGCCCGGTGAAATGCAGACCGTCTGGGACGAGGTCACCGACACGCCGATCGTGGTGTTCAACCTCGATGGCGCCTTGTATGCGCTGGAAGACCGCTGCAGCCACGAAGACTACGAATTGTCGCCCGGCAGCTTCGATCCGGTTGCCGGCACCATCGAATGCCAGTTGCATAGCGCGCGCTTCGATGTCCGCGACGGCCGCCCCTTGTGCGCGCCTGCCTACACGGCCGTGCCCAAGTTCCCGGTCAAGCGCGAACACAACGGTATCTGGACCCGCGACGATCGCTGACGCGGTGCATTGCGGCGGCCAGCGCTCCAGGGCGCTAGGGCGCCACGCGTTGCAGCGTCTGCCATCGATCGGTAAATATTGCAAAGAAGAATGATTTGCATTTAAGATCGCATCCTTAAGGCCTTCTTAACAACTGGCCTGTCTGCGACCCCATGCAACCAGTCCTGCTCGACACCCGCCCCGCTCGTTCGCTGCGCCTGCGCGCCCTCGCGCAGCGCTTCAGCTTGCCTGGCTTCGGCGACTGTCGGCGCAGCGCTTCGGGTTAGCCGGCGCAGCGTCCACGCATTCCATCCCGCATCCGCCGAGCCATCGCCAGGTGGGAGCCTCGCCTCCTCTTTGAGACCTTCCATGACGCCTAGCATTTCCCCGCTCGCTTCGGCCGTGCTGCTGACGCTGTCCGCCCCCGCTTTCGCCCAGCCCGACGATGTGTCGGCGCCTCCAGGGGCGGTGGATCTGGATGCGATCCGGGTGCAGCAGGAACGTGCGCAGAAGCCCTCTTCGCCCAAGTACACAGAAGCGCTGCGCGACACGCCGCAGACCATTACCGTGGTCACCAAGCAGACCATGGACCAGCAGAATCTGCTGTCGCTGCGCGATGTGCTCAGCACCCTGCCCGGCATCACCTTCGGCGCGGGCGAAGGCGGCGGCGGCTATGGCGACAGCATCAACCTGCGCGGCTTCACCGCCAGCAGCGACATCACCACCGACGGCGTGCGCGACAGCGCGCAGTACAGCCGCAGCGACACCTTCAACCTCGAATCCGTCGAGCTCATCAACGGTGCCAACTCGGCCATGTCCGGCGCCGGCTCGGTCGGTGGCAACATCAATCTGGTCACCAAGACTGCCGGCCAGGGCAACTTCACCAACGTCATGATCGGCGGCGGCAGCGACCGTTACGGCCGCCTCACTGCCGACAGCAATTACGATTTCGAAAACGGCACTGCCGTGCGCTTGAATGCGATGGGCCACACCCAGGACGTGCCGGGCCGCGATGAAGAATTCCGTCACCGCTGGGGGTTTGCGCCGTCGGTGGCGTTCGGCCTGGGCTCGGACACGCGTTTCACGTTGAGCTATCTGCACCAGCACGACAACAACCTGCTGCAGTACGGCGTGCCCTTCGCGCTCAGCCCGTTCAACGATGGCCCGCTGCCGGGCGTGGACCGCGAAACCTACTACGGTTATCGCAATGTGGCGCGTCAGGAGATCGACGTGGACATGCTCACCGGCGTGCTGGAAATGGACTTCGACGACAACGTCAAACTGCGCAGCCTGGCGCGCTTGCAGCGCGTGGATCAGCGCACCACCGCCACTGCTCCGGAGGGCACCTGGTGCCTGCCCGACAACACCAACGCCTACACCGGCCGCGCGTGCGTGGGCCAGCCGCCGTCCACCTGGAACCCCAACAGCGGGCCGCGCGGACTGGTGCGCGATACCGAAAACTTCATCGCGCACAGCCAGACCGACCTGACCGCCACGCTGCACACCGGTGCAATCGAACATCGCGTCGTCGCCGGCGTCGCCTTCAGCAAGGAAGACTTCGAGCTGGATAGCGGTTCGCTGTTCCGCAATGCCGACGGCTCCACCACCGGCATCACCTACCCGCTGCAGTCGTTCGACAACCCGTACAACATCTGGACCGGCCCGCAGAACTATTTCCGCACCGGCCGCAGCAAGGGCAGCCTGACTAACCAGGCGGTGTACCTGTTCGACACGCTGCAATTCAACGAGCAATGGATGCTCAACCTGGGCGGCCGCTACGAGCACAACGAGGGCGACACCACCACCTATACCGTCAACGCCACCGGCGGCATCACCGGCGTGACTGCGGGCTTCCCCGCCGGCAGCAAGGATGATCTGTTTTCCTATCGCGCCGGTCTGGTGTTCAAGCCGGTCGACAACGCCAGCCTGTACCTGTCCTATGCAAATGCGAAGACGCCTTCCAAGGCCTCGGTCAACGGCTCGTGCACGCCGATTGCCACCTCCACCGTGGGTGCCAACTGCAATGTCGAACCGGAAACCGCGGTCAATATCGAACTGGGCGGCAAGTGGGATGCGCTGGACGAGCGCCTGGCGCTGACCGCCGCGGTGTTCCGCAACGAACGCGAGAACTACAAGGTCAACAGCGGCGACCCGCTGGTCCCCGAGCAGGTGCTGGACGGCAAGGCGCGCGTGGACGGCATTGCGCTCGGTGCGGCCGGCTACCTGACCGAGCGCTGGTCCATCTTCGCCAACTACACCTTCCTGGACAGCGAAGTGCTGCAGAGCGTGTCCAACCGCACCGCCAGCCTGACAGGCGACCCCATCGCCGGGCGCGAGCTGGTGCAGACCCCGCGCAACGCCGGCAATCTGTGGACCACCTACCAGCTCAACCAGTGGACCTTCGGTTACGGCGTCAACTATCAGGGCAGCTTCTACCCGAACAACACCTCGACCGCGGTCTACCGCAAGACCGACGCCTATTGGGTGCATCGCGCCATGGTCGGCCTGCGCGTCAACACGTGGCTCAGCCTGCAGTTGAACGTCAACAACCTGTTCGACAAGGTCTATTACACCAGCATCCGCAACAACCTCACTGTCAATGCCGCAGGAACCGTCACGGCGGGTAGCGGTTGGGCATTGCCGGGGGACGGCCGCTCGGCAGTGTTGAACGCCACCTTCAGCTTCTAACCCTCAGGCACGCCGTGCGCGCTGCGCGGGCGACGTGGAGACCACCGCATGTTGCTGCCCATTCCCGATGTGCTCAATCACGCGCAGCTCAGCCAGCTGCGCGCACAGCTGGACGCGGCCGACTGGGCAGACGGCCGCATCACCGCCGGCCACCAGTCGGCACAGGCCAAGGACAACGCACAGTTGCCCGAAGACAGCGCCGTTGCACGCGAGGCCGGCGCGCTGGTGCTGGAGGCACTGGCGCGCAGCAGCACGTTCTTTTCCGCAGTGCTGCCGCGCAGGATCTATCCGCCGCTGTTCAATCGCTACAGCGGCGGGCAGTCGTTCGGCTATCACGTCGACAATGCGATCCGCTACGACCGCAGTCGCGGCGGCGCAGATCCCGTGCGCACCGATGTCTCCGCTACCTTGTTTCTCAGCGACCCGGACAGCTACGACGGCGGCGAGTTGGTCATCGAAGACACCTACGGCACGCAGTCGGTCAAGCTGCCGGCCGGACATCTGGTGATCTATCCGGGCACGAGTCTGCACAGGGTCATGCCGGTCACGCGTGGCGCGCGCGTGGCTTGCTTTTTCTGGACTCAAAGCATGCTGCGTGACGCTGCGCAGCGCCGCCTGTTGTTCGAACTGGATGTCTCGATCCGCCGCCTCACCCAGGACACGCCCGGGCATCCCTCATTGATCCAGCTCACTGGCGTGTATCACAACCTGTTGCGGCAATGGGCCGATGTCTGAGCCGGCGCTGGACATCACGCAGCTGAGCGCGTTGCTGCGCACGCAGCCGGAACAGGCACGTGCGCTCTTGCACAAAGCCGCTGCGAACCATGACGTAAGTGCACAAGTGCTGCTCGCGCAGATGTACGCCGAAGGACGCGGCATTGCCGCAGATCCGGCTGCAGCGATGCTGTGGTACGAAGTGGCCGCCAACGCAGGGTGTGCGGAGGCGATGAACCAGCTGGGCCGCTGCCATGAGCTCGGGTTCGGCACGGCCAGCAACGATGTGCTGGCCGTGCTGTGGTATCGCCACGCCGCCGAACAGGGCCTGGTCTGGGGCATGTACAACCTGGCGCACATGTACGCCTCCGGGCGCGGCGTAGCGCAGGACCACACGCAGGCATTGGCGCTGTACCGCCGCGCGGCCGAAGCCGGTCATGCCAAGTCGATGAACTTCCTGGCGCGCTATCTCGACCAGGGCCTGGCCTGCGCTGCAGATCCCCTGGCCGCATGTGTGTGGTACCGGCGCTCTGCCGAAGCGGGCGATTTCCGCGGTCAGGCCGGCTACGCCACCCTGCTCGCCGACAGCGGCGAGCTGGATGACGCAGAACAGTGGATGCGCCGCGCCATCGCAGGTGGCCACGCCGGTTTTCTGCAACAGCTCGCCCCGCTGCTGGCCGGCGCGCGCCATCCGCGCCTGCGCGCCTTGCTGCACGAGGTGGCTGCACGGCAGCGGCAGTTGCAGCCTCGCGTGTCTGACGTTATGGCCTGAGCGCAGCATGTCCACCTCAGACCACGCTCACCTCGCCAGCGCGCAGCAACGTCGCGGTTTCTGGCTGCGCATGCTGCATCAGTGGCACTGGATCAGCTCGGCGTTGTGCCTGATCGGCATGCTGCTGTTTACGGTCACCGGGCTGACCTTGAATCACGCCGCGCGCATCGAAGCCAGCCCATCGGCCGAGCAACGCACGCTGACGCTGCCGCCTGCCCTGCTGCACACGCTGGGCAAGCGGCAGGACGGCAATGCACCGCTGCCGCCCCGTGTGGCGCAATGGTTGGGGCGCCAGCTCGACATCAGCATCGGCGCGCGCAACGGAGAATGGTCGGCCGACGAGGTGTATGTCGCACTGCCCCGCCCAGGCGGCGATGCGTGGCTGAGCCTGGACCGTACGACGGGTGCAATCGAATACGAGCGCACATCGCGTGGCTGGGTCGCCTATCTCAACGACCTGCATAAAGGTCGCAACGCCGGGCCGGCCTGGGGCTGGTTCATCGATGTCTTTGCGATCGCCTGCCTGGTGTTCTGCATCACCGGCCTGTTTCTTCTTCACTTGCATGCACGGCAGCGGCACATGACCTGGCCGCTGGTCGGCCTGGGCCTGCTGATTCCGCTGTTGCTTGCCCTGCTGTTGGTCCACTGAATCCTTCTACCGGAGACGATCATGCGCGCCACATTGACCATCGCCCTGAGCGGCCTGCTCGCCATGCCGGCATATGCGGCCACGCTCGACATCAACATCGAAATCCCCAAGCTCAACGTCGCCGAATACCACCGCCCGTATGTCGCGGTCTGGCTGGAAGGTGCCGATCAGAAGGTCGCCGCCAATCTGGCGGTCTGGTATCAATCCAGGGACACCGCCGAAGGCCACGGCACCAAATGGCTGCCGGATCTGCGCCAGTGGTGGCGCAAGAGCGGACGCACCCTGAGCGTACCGGTCGACGGCGTCACCGGCCCCACCCGGCCGGCCGGCGCGCATGCGCTATCGTTTTCCGACACCAAGGGCGCATTGAAGTCGCTGCCGGCTGGGCAATACACGCTGGTGGTGGAAGCCGCACGCGAAGTTGGCGGCCGCGAGCTGGTCAAGGTGCCTTTCACCTGGCCGGCGACCTCCGCGCAGACAGCCAAAGCCAGCGGCAGCAGCGAGCTCGGTGCGATCAGCCTGGTTGCAAAGCCCTGAACGCTGCGCTGGCGTTGACGGTGCTCTCCAGCACGTCGATGTTTCCGCAGGTCACACCTGCCGCATGGCGGCAAGGCGTGTTGCTTCACACCCGGCGCTTTCCACGCATGTAGACAGCGTTGCAGTCTCGCCCTGATCCCACATGCGTCCCATCGTTGTCATCGTCTTTCAAGGAGTCGTCATGAAACGCTCGCTCGTCCTGATTAGCCTGCTTGCCAGCCTGCCGCTCAGCGCACTTGCTCATAAGGCCTGGTTGCTGCCGTCGCAGACCGTCATCGCTGGCGACGCGCCGTGGATCACCGTGGATGCTGCAGTGTCCAACGATCTGTTCTACTTCAACCACGTGCCGCTGCGACTGGATAACCTGAGCATCACCGCCCCCGATGGTAGTGCGCTCACGCCGGAGAACCCGGCGACCGGCAAGTACCGCAGCGTGTTCGACCTGCAGCTCACCCAGCCCGGCACCTACAAGCTGGCCATCGTCAATGCGGGCCTGTTCGCCAGCTGGAAGGAAGACGGCAAACCCAAGCGCTGGCGCGGCAACGAAACCCGCTTCGCCACCGAGGTGCCGAAGAACGCGCAGGATTTACAGGTCTCGCAGTCCTTCAATCGGGTGGAAACCTTCGTCACCCGCGGTGCGCCGACCACCACGGTCTTCAAGCCCGCCGGCAAGGGCATCGAGTTGATTCCGGTGACCCATCCCAACGATCTGGTTGCCGGCGAACCCGCGCAGTTCACCCTGCAGCTGGATGGCAAACCGGCCGCCGGGCTGGAGATCGAGATCGTGCGCGGCGGCACCCGTTACCGGAATGCGCAAAACGAGATCAAGCTCAAGACCGATGCCAAGGGTGGCTTCAGCGTGACCTGGCCGGAAGCCTGCATGTATTGGCTGGAAACCACCAGCGAAGACACAACGACCTCGCTGCCGCAGGCCAAGCAACGTCGCCTGGGCTATGTCGCCACGCTGGAAGTGCTGCCGCAGTAATCTGCCGGCACGCGGCAGGAGCGCACGCAACGTGCATCCTGCCGCCCCATCTTCATAAGACCCGTCCATGCCCGCATCGTCTTCCGCCGACCACGCCATTGCCACGCTCGGCGGCCGCAGCATGGGCACCACCTGGAGCGTGAAGCTGGTGGCGCCGCGCGGACGCGATCTGCACCCCTTGCATGCGTGCATCCAGGCCGCGCTGGATCGCGTGGTCGCGCAGATGAGTACCTGGGAGGTCGATTCGGATATCAGCCGTTACAACCGCGCACCGGCGGGCAGCTGGCATCACCTGCCCGACGAATTCCACGCAGTGCTGAGCGCAGCATTGAAGATCGCACAGGCCAGCGAGGGTGCCTTCGACCCCACCGTCGGTCCGATGGTCGAGCTATGGGGCTTCGGCGCCGCCGGCGCGCGCCGGCGTGTGCCGGAAGCGCAGGCGATCGCATTGGCGAGCCTGCGTTGCGGCTGGCAACGCCTGCAGCTGGATGGCAAGCGTGTGCTGCAGCCAGGCGCAGTGGCACTGGATCTGTCCGGCATCGCCAAGGGCTTCGGTGTGGACTGTGTGCATCGCGCATTGCTGCAGTCGGGTATCGACAGTGCATTGATCGAGGTCGGCGGCGAATTGTTCGGCTACGGACGCAAGCCCGATACCAGCGTGTGGCGCGTGCTGGTCGAATCCGCCCCCGACGAAGACGCCGGCAGCGCACTACCACCACGCGTGCTGGCGCTGGACGGCCTGGCGGTCGCCACCTCCGGCGATCGCTGGCACCGCTTCGATGCCGACGGCACACGCTATACGCACACCTTCGATCCACGCACCGGCGCGCCCGTTCCGCATGCCCCTGCGGCGGTCACCGTACTCGCGCCCGATGCGATGCAGGCCGATGCCTGGGCCACCGCGATGACCGTGCTTGGCGTCGATGCCGGTCTTGCCCATGCACGCAAGGCGGAACTGGCCGTGCGATTCCTGGCACGCAAGGACGGCATCCTGCTCGAATCCATGAGCCCGGCATTCGAACGCCACCTGCCCGCGTCATGAGCAGCGCCACCTCACGCGTGTGGCTGGGCAACGGGCTGGTTCTGCTGGCGCTTGCGGTCATCGTCGGCTGGCTGGCCGGCCTGCATGAGGGCGCATGGTGGAGCCCACCCACGCCGCATCGTTGGCAACTGGCCACACTCGGCCTGGCGCTGTATCTCGGCCTGTGTGCGGTCGTGCTGCTGCGTGCCCGCAAGCGCGTCCGCGCACAACGCGCAGACGCCAGCGGCGTGTTGATCGTCTGGGCAAGCCAGACCGGATTTGCGCGTGAGCTGGCGCAACGCAGCGTTGCCGCGCTGCAATCGGCTGGCGTCGGCGCGCATGCGCTGCCGATCGAAGCCGTCGATAGCGATCAACTCGCACGCGTGCCGCGGCTGCTGTGCATCGTCAGCACCACCGGCGAAGGCGATGCGCCCGACCATGCGCAGGCCGCCGAGCGCGCCTGGCGTGCCGACCACGCGCAGGATCTGACGGCGGTGCAGTACGCAGTGCTGGCGCTTGGCGACCGTGGTTACGCGCACTACTGCGCGTTCGGCCGACGCCTCGACGATCGCCTGCAGGCGCGCGGCGCCACTCGCCTGTTCGAACGCATCGAGGTCGATAACGCTGACCCGAACGCCCTGCAGCACTGGCAACGCCGTCTGGCGGAACTGGCGCCCGCAATGGCAACGCAACCCGACTGGAGCCTGCCCACCTACACCACCTGGAAGCTACGCGAACGTGTCCACGTCAATCCCGGCAGTGCGGGTGCGCCGATTTACCGACTGCGCCTGACGCCATGCGATGGCGCGTTGCCGCAGTGGAGCGCAGGCGATATCGCGGAGATCGCACCGCGTCACACCCCGGATGCGGTCGAGTCCTGGCTGCGGCGTAACCACTACGATGGCGCGCAGCAGATCGACGGCCGCCCCCTGCGCGACTGGCTCGGCGGCGCGCAACTTCCCGTCGATACCGATGCCGCTCTCGGTACCGATGTGGATGCCGGTGCCAGCCTCAGAGCTAGTGCTAGTGCTAGTGCTAGTGCTAGTGCTATGGCTGGCGCCGATGCCGATGCCGATGCCGATGCCGATGCCGATGCCGATGCCGATGCCGATGCCGAAGTCAGAATCGACCCAACTACGGGCACAGGTAAAGGCACTGATACAGCTACGGGAACAGCAACAGGCACAACTTCACCACTGGACGCAGATGCGTTGGTGCGCAGTTTGGTCACCCTGCCCCATCGCGACTATTCGCTTGCCTCCATCCCCGAGGAAGGCCATGCCGAACTGCTGGTGCGCGAGCATCGGCACGCCGACGGCAGCCTGGGGCTGGGTAGCGGCTGGCTCTGCGTCCATGCACAGATAGGCGCGCCCATCGCGCTGCGCTTGCGCAGCAACCCCGGCTTCCACCCGCCCGCACCCGACCAGCCGATGCTGCTGATCGGCAACGGCACCGGCATCGCCGGTCTGCGCGCGCATCTACGTGCACGCATCGCAGCCGGCGCGCGGCGCAACTGGCTGCTGTTCGGCGAACGCAATGCCGCGCACGACGCGCTGTATGCCGACGAGTTGCAGCAGTGGCACCAGGACGGCTGGATCGAACGCCTGGAGCTTGTCTACTCGCGCGATCAACCGCAGCCACCGCATTACGTCCAACACGCACTTGCCGCAGCCGCCGACCGCCTGCGTCATTGGATCGATCAAGATGCCTGTATCTACGTCTGCGGCAGCCTGCGCGGCATGGCACCCGAACTCGACCGCACGTTGGATTGCATCCTCGGAGCCGATGTCAGCCAGGAACTGCTGGGCAGCGGGCGCTATCGCCGCGACGTGTACTGAACCACCGCACGCGGCACCGCCAAAAGCGCTCAACAAAGCGATTACGCAGATACCCGCAGCGCGTCTGCTGCTGAAATCCGCAACATCCCTGCTTGCGGTGGCTGCGCGCTAGACGCGCCGGCTGATCCAGGACCGCGCTCCGGCTTCCCCATTCTCTCTCGATCACCGCATTACGCTGCCAGATCGACCAGATTGCTCGTTGTCGCGCTGCCGCCAATGCTGCGGTACTGCCCCACGGCCATCTGCATCAACGCTGCATAGGCCTGCTGTGTGCCGTCGCTGCTGGATGCATCGGCCGATGACGGCGGTCGCGGCGGCGGATCGCGTGGCTGCATCGCTTCCTGCAGTTCCTGCAGACTCAGCGCCCCGCTCTTGTCGCTGTCGAGCAGGTCCAGCAGCTGCGTGCTCGACGCACTGTCGCCATTGACCAGCGTGCTCAATTCACCGCTGCTGACACTGTCGTCGCCATCGCTGTCCAGGCCGGCAAACAACGACTGCACATCCTGTCCTTGCTCACCCGGCGGTGGCGGAGGCGGCGGCAAGGCCTGCGCCAGTTCGCTCTCGCTGACGGTGCCGCCACCATCCTGATCGAGCATGCTCAGCAGCCCGTCGATGTCGATCTTGCTGTCGTCATTGCTATTGGACGACAGCGCGGTCGACAGCTCGGACGCGGTCAGGCTGCCATCGCTGTCACTATCGATGGATTTGAACAACTGCGTCAGCGGATTGGTTTTTTCCGCCTGTGCGGCGGATGCGGCGTTGCCGGTGGTCGCACTGCGGCTTGCATAGGACGTGTAGGCGGCGTAGCCGGCTCCGACCGAGCTGATGGTACTCATTGGTTTCCCCCTGGAATTGCCGGAACCACTCCCGGCGCCTGCACTGTTCCCTAGCCAGGTGGCACAGCGATGCCGTCGCTTGTCTGCGTTGACACGAATGCATCCGGGCGCGTGCCAAGAGCGCGCCCTGCTCGCAGATACGTGAAGAAGGCCCTAGACCGGGCTTACCCGGATCGCCAACAGTTCGCCGCCACCGTCGAGTACGTAACGGGTGCGCGTCGCTGCACTCAACCACGCGGTATCGCCAGCCGCCAACGGCGGCAAACCGCTGTCGCGCCCGAAACTGGCCTGGCCGGCAAGCAGATGAATCGCCCAGGCGCTACCTGGGTCGGCAAAGAACAACATGGTGCCGACCAGAGGACGATGCAGCAGCTCGGTCTGCAGCACATCGCGCCGCCACATCAGGTTGAAATCCTGGGTAGGTCCGTCCAGCAGCACTGCCTCAACCGCCTCTTCGCCGGCAAATCGCACGCGTTGATAGGGCGGTACTAAGTCCACCCATCGCCTGCTGCCCGAAGCGTTTGCAGCAAGGCGCTCACCAGCGCTCAAAGATCCATCGACAGCAGCATGCTCGCCAACACTCTCTGCGCCACTCGCGTCTAAACCAACACCCTTCCAGGCACCCGCAGCGGTTTCGGTTTCGGTTTCGGTTTCGGTTTCGGCTCCGGCATTCTCGGCGCTGACGGTCACACGAGCGCTGGCAATCTCACTAGCACCGGTATGGATATGGGTTTCGGCTTTGGGTTTGGCTTTGGTTGCGGCTTGGACATCAGTATCGCCACCGCCGAACGTCAAACGCATGCCATGACCCCGAAGCAGCACCAACTCACGATCGATGCCCGGGAATGCCGAGAACGCGGCATCCTGCTCGATTTCGGCAATCGACAGCCGCAATGCCCATTGCGCTGTATCGCCCACACGCAGGATCTCCCGCGTCCAACCCAACTGATTGCGCCACCGCTCACGGCGGTACTCATTGGCCGGAATCACCCGGCTGCTCAGGTCTGTCAGCTGCATCGGCGCATTGTGCCTCAAGCTCACGCCCCGAGATCAGGCTGTATCTTGCCGCTTCGTCTGTCTTTATCGGCAAGACGCATAGCCAGTGACCTGAACATCAAGCGGCGGGCTGACGCCACGACCCATCGCAAGGCGGGCTCTACCAATACTTGGTACGCATGAGTCACTCGAACACTTGGAGGCTTTGAAGCAGTCACTCAGCCTGAAGACTGCCCACCATGTTTTGCTGTCCACTTCATCACACCTTGGCGATGCGCGATCCCAAGATCTTCACAGGCCAAAACGAAAAACGCCCGGCTGCACATCCAAGTGCAACACCGGGCGATTCCACGTCCTTGTCGGCTTCCAGCCATCCCCCAGACATCCTGTCCAGTTAGGTTGCGGCCACGCATCCTCGCGTCGAACCGTATCTCGGATCCCTTCCCCTTAACGCCGTCCCACCGGTTTCACCGCCGCCCCCTTGGCAGCCTTCTTGGCTGGAGCCATCGTGGCTCCAACTTCGATCAGGTCGCGATTCCGTTCGACCGTCTTGAGTCCGATGCCCTTGACCAGTGCCAGTTCCTCGGCACTTTTGAAGGGACCGTTTGCCTGACGGTGCTCGACGATTGCCTCGGCTTTTGATCGCCCGACATTCATCAGCACCTTGTCCAATTCCTCAGCAGACGCGGTGTTGATATCGACCTTGTCGAGCGCATACGCATTCGAGGACAACAACAACGCCAGTAGCAGGGACTTCAGGACTACGGTAAATGACTTCATTGCAACGCTCCTTGTGGCTTGGGTGATGGTCCTAGCCAGCATTCCTGCCGGCGGAGCCAGTGTCCCGCGCCACATGCAGCAATCCTATCGCCAACGAACTTTTCACACAGCCGGTGAACTGCGCGCCGCCTTGTAGGGAAATACCTACCCCCCGAGGCGGGCGTAGAATGTGCGGCTACGTCACGCATTCGGAGCCTCCATGGACAGCGCCAAGATCGACCAATTCCTCAGCGACACCTGGGACCGCGAGATCGTCCCGCAGCTGGTCGATTACATCCGTATTCCCAACAAGTCGCCGATGTTCGATGCCGATTGGGTGGCCCACGGCTACATGGAGCAGGCGGTCGTGTTGATGGAGACCTGGGCGCGTGCGCAGGCCATCGACGGCATGCAAGTCGAGGTGGTGCGCCTGGAAGGCCGCACACCATTGATCTTCATCGAGATTCCGGCCACCGGCCCCGAATCGGGCGAGGACACCGTGCTGCTGTACGGTCATCTGGATAAGCAGCCGGAGATGACCGGCTGGGACCCGGACCTGGGCCCCTGGGAGCCGGTGTTGCGCGACGACAAGTTGTACGGGCGTGGTGGCGCCGACGACGGCTATGCCATCTTCGGGTCGCTGGCCGCGATTCTGGCACTGCGCAACCAGGGCCTGCCGCATGCGCGCTGCGTGGTGTTGATCGAGGCCTGCGAGGAATCGGGCAGCTACGATCTGCCGGCCTATGTGGACCATCTGGCCGAGCGCATCGGCAAGCCGTCGCTGGTGGTGTGCCTGGACTCGGGCTGCGGCAATTACGAACAGCTGTGGTGCACGACTTCGTTGCGCGGGCTGACCGGCGGCAACCTGATGGTCAAGGTGCTGGAAGAAGGCGTGCACTCGGGCGATGCGTCGGGCGTGGTGCCGTCCAGCTTCCGCCTGCTGCGCCAGCTTCTGTCCCGCATCGAAGACGAAACCACCGGCCGCATCCTGCTCGATGGCCTGCATGTGGAGGTGCCCGCCGAGCGGCTGACCCAAGCGAAGGCCGCCGCTGCCACATTGGATACCGCGATTTTCGACAAGTTCCCGATGGTCGATGGCTTGGTGCCGATGCACGAGGACCTCACCGAATTGGTGTTGAACCGCACCTGGCGCCCGGCCCTGTCGATTACCGGTGTGGATGGCATGCCGCCGCTGGCGTCGGCCGGCAACGTGCTGCGTCCGCAGACCGCGGTGAAACTGTCGCTGCGACTGCCGCCAACGGCTGACGGCAAGGCCTGCGGCGAGTTGCTCAAGGCCGCACTACTGCGCGACCCGCCCAATGGCGCGCAGGTGACGCTCGAGCTGGAAAAGGCCTCGTCCGGCTGGAATGCACCGGCGATGGCACCATGGCTGGAGAAGGCGATCGACGACGCCAGCCAGGCTTTTTTCGACAAGCCGGCGATGTACATGGGCGAAGGCGGCTCGATCCCGTTCATGGGCATGCTTGGCGAGAAGTTTCCCGGCGCGCAGTTCATGATCACCGGCGTGCTCGGCCCGCATTCCAATGCGCATGGCCCCAACGAGTTCCTGCACATCCCGATGGGCAAGCGCGTGACTGCCTGCGTCTCGCAGGTGATTGCCGACCATCACGCCGCCTGCCTGCGCGGCGAAACCAGCGGCTCGCCGGTGGCGGCCGATAGCGGCACCCGTCATGGTGGGCATGGTTGCTGTTGAGTTGTGGCTTCATCGATGCGTGCGGTTGGCGCGCATCGATTTCATGAAAGGTGGGGCTGCGCTTTAAGTGGGGATGAGCGGGTGCGCCGTGGTCGTCGGGCTGACCCGCTTTGGCGCTCAGGCTTGCTGGCGCAACCTGGCCGCCGGGCTCCACGTACTGCCTGGACCGCATCCTTACCCGATTCCCTCTGCCGCTGGCAGAGGGGAGATCGGTTGCTCTTCTTCGGGACGTGCCTGGCGCGCATTGCCCAGCGCAGAACTGGCGTTCTTTGCACACCCAAGTCGGCAAGGGTTCCCGCAGGGGTTTGTTTATCGAAAGACGGCTTCTTTCTGAAGGAAGACAACTTCCCGGGAGTCACTGCCCGAACCATGAGCGCTTGGTAGCAGGAGCCGATGACCATGTCATGCTGAAGGCAGTGCATCGGCCCGCGCGCTCCAATGCTCGCTGCGTGAGGCAGCGACATCCGAAATGCTAGTCTGCCGATCCCGTCCACCTTCGGTGCTGCGATGAATCATCTGTTTGGTAGCGACAGCTGGCTCTACATTCTGCTGGTCGGTTTTGTGGTTGGGCTGCTGGCGCGTTTCATTACGCCGGGTACCCAACGTCTGGGCTGCCTGCTGACGATCGTGCTGGGCATTGCCGGTGCCGTGGTCGCCAGCTGGTTTGGCCGCTACATGGGGTGGTACCGCGCGGGCGAGCCGGCCGGTTTCCTTGGCGCGCTGCTCGGCGCGATTGCCATCCTGGCGTTGTTGCGGTTGTTCAGTGGCAGCAAGCGCTGAGCGTTTCAACGCGTCTCTTCCGCGTCTATCCATCACTCCACTACGCCTTCTCTCTTCATGACGTCACTTCATCCGGATCCTGCGCGCGACGCGCTTCGCCTGCATTGGGCACAACAAGCGCTCGACGATCCACACGCTTCGCTGCAGCGCGCATCGGTCGATGCGGGGTTTCGCAGCTACTGGCGCACGCGCGGGCGTGGCGTGGATCGCATCTTGATGGATGCGCCGCCACAGCTGGAAAACGTGGCGCCCTGGCTGCGCATGCATGCACTTCTGGGCGCCCATGGGGTACGCGTGCCTCAGGTGCTTGCGCAGGATCTGGAAACGGGCTTTTTACTGCTAGAGGATCTGGGCGTTCCGACGCTGGCACAGGTGCTCACCGACGCCAACGCCGACGACTTGCTGGATGGCGCGATTGCCCAGCTGCTGCTGCTGCAAAGAATTCCCCCACCTGCCGATAGTGGCGTGTTTGGCGAGGCGCTGCTCCAACGCGATGCCGGCTTGTTCGAAGAGTGGTTTTTAGGCCGCCACCTGGGCGTGCAGCTGGACTGCGCCCATGCCGAGCAGTTGCAATTGGTGCAGCGCCGTCTGATGGACAACGCGCTGGCCCAGCCGCGCGTGTTCACCCACCGCGATTTCATGCCGCGCAATCTGATGCCGGTGCCCGATGGCCCGGCGGTGCTGGACTTCCAGGATTGCGTGATCGGCCCGATTGCCTACGACCCGATCAGCCTGTTCAAGGACACTTCGGTGAGCTGGCCGATCGCTCGCGTAGACAGCTGGCTGCAGCACTATCACGCACGTGCCGCAGCGGCTGGATTACCGGTACCGCCGTTGGCGCAGTTCCTGCGCGATGCGGACTGGATGGGCGTGCAGCGCCACCTGAAAAACCTGGGGATTTTCTCGCGCCTGAGTCATCGCGATGGCAAGCATTGGTATCTGGACAATGTGCCGCGTTTCATGGCGTATCTGGACGAAGTACTGCCGCGCTACGCCGAGCTTGCGCCGTTAATCGGCCTGCTTGACGCGGTGATCAAGCCCGCGCTGGCTGCGCGTGCCCAGCAGGCCACGGCATGAAGGCGCTGATCTTTGCGGCAGGATTCGGCGAGCGCATGCGCCCGCTGACAGAGCACACGCCCAAGCCACTGCTGTCCGTCGGTGGTGCGCCGTTGATCGTGTGGCATCTGCGCAAGTTGGCGGCGCTGGGCGTGGACGAGGCGGTGATCAATACCTCGTGGCTGGCCGAGCAGTTTCCGCAGCTGTTGGGAGACGGCAGCGCCTACGGTCTACGGCTGACCTATTCCTACGAAGGGACCACGCCACTGGAAACCGGCGGCGGCATGTTGCATGCGCTGCCGCTGTTAGGCGATGCGCCCTTTTTGCTGATCAACGGCGACATCTGGACGGATTTCGATTTTTCCCGTTTGCCGCAGGCACCCGCAGGACTTGCACAGCTGGTACTGGTCGACCGCCCCAGCTACGCAGCGCGCGCCGACTTCGCGCTGGATGCGGATGGCAAGGTGCGCGCAGATCTGCCCGCGACGCTCACCTATTCCGGCATTGGCATGTATCGACCAGCGCTGCTGCGCGATTGGCAATCGGTCATTGGCCAGTTGCCGGAACAGACTGGTACTGCGCCGCGCTTTGCGCTGGCGCCGATCTTGCGCGCAAAGATGGCGGAGGGCCTGATCGATGGCATCCACCACCCCGGACGCTGGACCGATGTCGGCACGCCGCAGCGGCTGGCCGCGCTGCAGGGGGAACTGGCGGGACCGGAGAAAAGCTGACGCGCCAGGGCGTGGGCATTACCTGCCGCCGATCCACCGCAGCGTATCCAACACACGGCACAACTGCAGCGCGATCCGCTTCGCTTCTGCGTTATCCGGGTCCCGGCATCCCCGCTACCACACGCCGCAGAAATGGCACGGTGATGCGGCGTTTTGCGGCCAACGATTCGCGATCCAGACGATCCAGCAAGGCCACCAGCCCCGCCAGTTCGCGCTCGCTGTGGGTCAGCAGCCAGTCGATCGCCGCTTCGTCCAGCGCCAGGCCGCGACGCTGCGCGCGGTCGCGCAGTACTGCCGCGCGTGCCGCATCGTCGAGCACGGGCAACCCGATCCGAATGCATTGCGACAGCCGCGAACGCAGGTCCGGCAACACCAACGCCAGCCCATCGGGCATCTGTCGCGCGGTGTACAACAGCGTGATGCCGGCCGCGCGCGCGCGATTGTGGAAATCGAACAACGCCACTTCGTCGTCGCGTCGGCCGGCGATACTTTCCACGCCATCCAGAGCGACCACGCCGCGGCCTTCCAGCGCTTCGAGCGCATCGCGCAAGCGGCCGGCGGCCGCCTGCAGCGGCAGATACGCGGGAGTGCGCCCGGCCTGCTCGGCGGCGGCGCACAGTGACAGCGCCAGATGCGTCTTGCCGGTGCCGGCGGGGCCGGAGAGATACAACCAATCGCTCACATGCCCCGCAGCCAGCGCCTGCAACTGCGCAAGCAGGCCGTCGGGCGCGGCGATGTAACTGTCGAAACGCTGATCGGGTGGCGCGCGCAACGCCAGCGGCAACTGCGGAACACTCACAACCGGTCCGGGTCCTTGCTGGGGTCGATGATCACGCTGCGCTCGGGCGTGGACTGCAGCACGATGCCGGCGCGCTCGCCCGCATACAGATCGCTGCGCGTGTACTGCTCATGCGCATAGCGCAACAGCACGTTGGCCACTGCCGCGACCGGCAATGCCAGCAACATGCCGAGAAAGCCGAACAACTGGCCGCCGGCCATCACCGCGAAGATCACCGCCACCGGGTGCAGGCCGATCTTGTCGCCGACGATACGCGGCGTGAGCACGTAGCTTTCCAGCAGCTGGCCCACCGTGAACACGACACCCACGCCGACCAGCAATTTCAGATCCAGCCCTTGTGCCTGCACGATGGCTGCCAGTAGCGCCAGCACGATGCCTGTGGTCGCGCCCAGGTACGGAATGAAGCTGATCAAGCCCGCGATGATGCCGATCAACAGGCCCAGGTTGAGCCCGATGATGGACATACCGGTGGCGTAAATCGCACCCAGCGCCAGCATCACCAGGAACTGGCCACGGATGAAGCCACCGAGCACGTCGTTGGATTCCTGTGCCAGGCGACTCACGGTACCAATGTAGGCGCGCGGGATGACGGCAGCCACGCGTTCGACCAGGCGATCCCAGTCGCGCAGGAAGTAGAACGCCAGGATCGGCAGCAGCGCCAGGTTGATCACCCAGGTCACCATCGCAAAGCCCGAGCGCGACACGTAGCCGAAGAGCGTCTTGGCGGCGCCACCGGCCTGTTCCCAATGGCTGCGGATCCAGTCGATCAAGCGCTCCGGATCCAGCCAGGCCATCAGCTGCATGCCGGTCTTGGCTTCCAGCCACGGGATGGCCGTGCCAATCGCCCAGTTGCGCATCTGCGGCAGCGCATCGATCAAGGTCATGATCTGGCGCTCGATCATCGGCACCAGAATCATCAGCGCCAGCACGAACAGCAGCGTCGCCAGCACGAAGACCAGCATCACCGCGACATTCCGCGAGCGTCCGGCACGTTCGATGCGATCCACCAGCGGGTCGCCCAGCCAGGCCAGCAACAGCGCCAGCACGAACGGGGTCAGGATCGGCGCCAGCAGCGAGACCACCCACAACACACCGACAATCACCGCCGCCCACTTGAGGCGACGCAGGAACAGGGCAATTTCGGCTTCGGGAGTCAAAGTCATTTCAGACGGTACTCGGCGTGCTCGTTTTCGAGAATGATCGGGCCTTCGGTCGGTACCGAGACCGAGACCAGCGGGCTGTTGTCGCCGAGCATACGGTTGAGGCCGGAAATACCCGTGAGCAATTCCAGGTCCAATTCCATCCGGTCGCCATTGGCGCTGACCGGGCGGATGCTGCGTACCACCGAGACGCCCTGCAGCGCGGCCGACACGCGCAGGTAGTCGTCGGCGCTGCTGATGCCGGTGATCACCACGCGGTAGACACCGGGCACGCCCGAATCCACCCGCTTGGCGTAGCGCTTGACCAGCGCATCGGCGGCGCCGTCGGCGCCGGCCGCCATGGCGCGGCGTGCATCGCCGTCGCTGCTGGTCCAGCTGGACAGCACATTGCCGTTGTCCACGAAGACCCAATCGGCAGTCCAGCCGGCAGCGTTGCGGTAGAGCTTGCCGATCAACTGCATTGGTGGGCTGTACTTGGCCGAGGCGCGCGACACCGCGGCGGTGTCCTTGCGCCAGATCGCGCCAGCCAGCGCCTGCTCGGCGGCGGCGCCGCTCGGCAGCCCGAGGCGGTAGCCACGTTCGATCGCACGGTCCAGCACGCTGCGCGCGGCATTGGCCTGTGCCACGCCAACCAGGCGTGGGCCGCTGCCGTCGTCGATGGCCAACCACAGCACCGGCTTGGGCCGCGGCAAGGGCCACACCGGCAAGCCCAGCGCGGCGATCAGGCCATCCACATCCGATTGCCGGAAACGTGCCACCAGGGTCGTACGGAAGGTCGGCGCGCCAGTGCGCGAGGTGCCCTGATCCTGGCGGTAGTCGTAGTGCTCGACGTAGTTCGGCGCGTTGCGCAGCGCCTGCGGCACGCCGGGGCGGCTCATCACGGCGCGGTCGCCGGAGACCTTGCCCAGCACGGCGCCGAGCGCACGTGCCAGTGCGCCGGGGCGATCGGATTCGCTCTGGCTGTTGACCGGCACTTCGGCGTCGTAGGCACTTTGCGCCTTGGCAACGTCGCCTTCGGTGCGCAGATCTGCTTGCGCAAAGGCCGGAGCGACGGGCATGGCGACCACGAGGGCGAGAAAGAAAGCGAGACTGCAGCGCATCGACGGTTCCATGACATAAGCGTATCCGGGTGAATTGTTGCCCGAATGGGGCGCTAGCGCCAACGTGGCTGCTAAAATCGCCGCCTTTACCGCCGAGCCACCCCCGCCCGTGACCAGCCAGACGCCTTCCAGCCCCTCGCCCATGACCTACCGCGACGCGGGGGTCGACATCGATGCCGGCAACGCATTGGTCGAACGCATCAAGCCGCTGGTCAAGCGCAGCTTCCGGCCCGAGGTCATGGGCGGCCTGGGTGGCTTCGGCGCGCTGTTCGACCTGTCCGGCAAGTACAAGGAGCCGGTGCTGGTCTCTGGCACCGACGGCGTGGGCACCAAGCTCAAGCTGGCTCAGCAATTGGGACGGCACGACACCATCGGCATCGACCTGGTCGGCATGTGCGTCAACGACGTGCTGGTGCAGGGCGCCGAGCCGCTGTTCTTCCTGGATTACTTCGCCACCGGCAAGCTGGATGTGGACACCGCCGCGGCGGTGGTGGGCGGCATCGCGCGTGGCTGCGAGCTCTCCGGTTGCGCACTGATCGGCGGCGAAACTGCCGAAATGCCCGACATGTACCCGCCGGGCGAATACGACCTGGCCGGTTTCACCGTGGGCGCGGTGGAAAAATCGCAGCTGCTGGATGGCGAGCAGGTGCGCGACGGCGACCTGCTGATCGGCATTGCCTCCTCCGGCCCGCATTCCAACGGCTATTCGCTGATCCGCAAGATCTACGAGCGCGCCGGTGCGCCGGCCGAACACGTGCTGGACGATGGCACCAAGCTGATCGACGCACTGATGGCGCCGACCGCGCTATACGTCAAGCCGGTGCTGGCCCTGCTCAAGGCGCATGGCGAGGCGATCCACGCCATGGCGCATATCACCGGTGGTGGCCTGACCGAAAACATCATCCGCGTGATACCCCAAGGGCTGGGTCTGGACATCGACGCCACTGCCTGGACGCTGCCGCCGGTCTTTGCCTGGCTGCAGCGCGAAGGTGCGGTGGCCGATGCCGAAATGTGGCGCACCTTCAACTGCGGCATCGGCTTCGTGCTGATCGCCTCGCCCGAGCAGGCCGCCACGCTGGAGCAGGCGCTGGATGCGCAGTCGCTGGCGCATTGGCGCATCGGCCAGGTGGTGACGGCGCATGGCGACGAGCGCGTGCGGATCGGCTGAGAGAAGACCTGCATGGACGCGTCCCCGATCGCCAGCCCTGCCACTGCCACTGCCACTGCCACTGCCAGCGCTGAAGATCTGCAGCAGCTCAAGCTGCTGTCGATCTTCCACTACGTGCTGGCCGGCATCACCGGGTTGTTTTCGTTGTTTCCGTTGATCCATCTGTTCATGGGCCTTGCCATCGTGACTGGCCATCTGCCCATGGAGAGCGCCAGCCCAGACGCGCCGCCAATGGACCCACGCTGGTTCGGCTGGTTTTTCGTGGTGTTCGCGGCAGCATTTATCTGCTGCGGCCTGACGCTGGCGGGGTTCATCGCCTATGCCGGCCGTTGCATCGCCCAGCGCAGGCGGCATCTGTTGTGCCTGATCGTGGCCGGCATCTCCTGCTCGTTCATGCCGTTCGGCACCGTCGTCGGTGTGTTTACGCTGGTGGTGCTGCTGCGTCCGCAGGTGAAGGCTCTGTTCGGTGCCGGCAACGCTGCGGTTTGAGACGTTTGTGAGCCTACTCTCCAATGCCCGCACCTGAGGCCCCATTGCGCCTGGCCGTGCTGGCCTCCGGCCGCGGCAGCAACCTGCAGGCCATCCTGGATGCGATCGCCAGCGGACGCCTGCATGCCGAGGTGGTCGGCGTATTTTCCGATCGCCCGCAGGCGCCGGCCTTGCAGAAAGTCGAGCCGGCGCGTCGCTGGAGCGCCAGCCCGCGCGATTTCGCCGACCGCGCCGCCTTCGATGCCGCGCTGGGCGATGCCATCGCCGCCACGCAGCCGGACTGGGTGATCTGCGCCGGCTATATGCGCATCCTGGGTGAGCCGTTGGTGCGCCGTTTCGCCGGGCGCATGCTCAACATCCACCCCTCGCTGCTACCCAAATACCGCGGCCTGCACACGCACGCGCGCGCGCTGGAAGCCGGCGATGCAGAGCATGGCGCCAGCGTGCATCTGGTGGTGCCGGAGCTGGATGCCGGCGCGGTGATCGCGCAGGCACGCGTGCCGGTCCTGCCCGGCGACAGTGCCGAACAACTGGCCACGCGGGTGCTGGCGCGCGAGCACCCGCTGCTCCTGGCCACGCTGGAGCTGCTTGCCAGTGGCCGCGTCGCGGTGCACGGCGACACCGTACTTATCGACGGTCAGTGCCTGTTTACGCCACTGCGACTAGAGTCCGCAAACACCGCACTCGCCTGAATGCGGAAGACATCCCCCTCATCCCGTCTCGGACATCCTTGCGGCCTCCGTGCCCGCCACCAGCGCATGAACGTCATCCCGATCGCCGCCGCGCTGTTAACTGTCGCCTTGCTGACCGAGGCCGGCCCCGGCCGTGCGCAGCAGGCGCCCGCCGCGCCTGTGCCAGCGGCGCCCGTTCCGGTCACAACTCCAGGCGCCGCGCCGACACCGCCCGCAGCCCTGCCCGCCAGCACCTGGACACCGCCGCCACTGGAACCGTTCGTGGCGACCTACCAGGCGTTCTACCGTGGCAAGGAAGCAGGCGATGCCACCATGCAGGTCAGCCACGGCGAGGGTAGCCAGTGGCGCATCGACATGTCGGTGCGTGGCCGCAAGGGCTTCGCCAGCATCCTGGGCCTGAACCTGGAGCAGAGCACGGTGTTCCGCGTGGACGGCGACACATATGTGCCGCTAAGCCAGAGCACGGTGCGCAAGGCAGTGTTCTTCGGCAAGAAGGTCACCGGCGTCTACAACTGGCAGGCCGGCACAGCGCAGTGGAACGGTGATCTGAAGGAAGATCGCCAGCAGCCGATCCCCTTGCAGCACGGCGACCAAAGCGCGTTGTCGCTGAACCTGTCGCTGATGCGCGACGCGCAACCCGGGCGCAACCTCAGCTATCGCTATGTCGACGTAGGCAAGGTGCGCAAATACGACTACCGCGCAGCCGACGCCACCGAGGTGGTGCAGGTGGGCGATCTGAGCTACGACGCGTTGCGCGTGTACCGCGTCAACGGTGGCGACAACGAAACCATCCTCTGGATCGCCAACGGGGTCCCCACCCCGGTGCGCATCCTCCAACGTGACAAAGGTGAGGATCAGGTCGATCTACGCCTGGTCGAATACCAAGGAGCCTGATCGATGAAAACCCTCCCCCGTCCCAGCGCCATCGTTGCCGCCGCCGCATTGGCCTTGGCCAGTCTGCCTGCCTTGGCCATGCAGCCATTCCAGGCCGACTACTCGGCCAACTATATGGGCATGCAAGCCAATGGCACCATGACCCTGGCCGCTGCCGGCGCCAACCAGTGGCGCTATACGCTGACCATCCAGAACCAGCTGGCCAACCTGACCCAGAGCACGGTGTTCGAAGAAGCAAATGGCCAACTGCGCCCGGTCAGCAGCAACGACACCTCATCGATGATGGTCAAGCGCCGTAATGTCACCGCCAACTACGACTGGAAGACCAGTCAGGCGACCTGGGGCGGCGACATCAAGCCGGACCGCCGCGGGCCGGTGAAACTGCAGCCCGGCGACATGGACGCGCTGCTGATCAACCTGGCCATCACCCGCGATCTGGCCGCCGGCAAACCACTGAACTACCGCATGGTGGACGAAGGCCGCATCAAGCCGATGAGCTATAAGGTGGTCGGCAAGGAAACCATCACCGTCAACGGCAAGCAGGAGCAGGCCACCAAGGTCTCGCGCGTGGACGGCGACAAGGAATTGATTGCGTGGGTGGTCAAGGACCTGCCGGTACCGGCGCGCCTGCTGCAGAAGGAAAAGGGCCAGGATGCGCTGGACCTGACCATCAAGTCGCTGCGCTGAGCGTTTGTGCCTGATCGAGCGTGCCCAGGAATGCGCTGCGGTGCGCTACTGGGAGCCACTATTGAGCCGGCAACCCGCCAATAGCCATTCTGAAGCGTGGTGAACCGAATGCGCGGTGCCCTCACCGCTCGCGGGACACGCCGTGAATCCGTCCGTGGAGGCTCGGTGGCGGCATCCATGCCGCCACACGGTCCCGCAAGCGGCGAGGACACCGCACCAGGCAGTTCGCGGGCTGCTCTGTTGAAAGCGAGAGCAGCAACGGCCGGTTGAAGGCACGGTGAGGACACCGCCTCAAACCTCTTGCGTGCGCCTCGATTGAAGAACCAAGACGCCACGCCAGCGCGCTGAGTGTTGTTTGGTTGAGACTGCGCACCCCGACCATCGTGACTGGTCCTTGCCCGCCTACCGTCGCGGGACCTTATGCGGCATGGATGCCGCATAAGAGCCTACACGGACGTACTTGCGGCGTGTCCCGCGATGGTGGGCGGGCGAGGACCCTGCAGCCAAGCCGCAGCTCAGCCGCTCTTCATGCACCGGTCGGAGCCAGGCCGAGCTGCGACCTCTCAGGGCTTACCCGCGGCCTTGCCATCGCCGGTGCTGAACACCGTGCGGCAGTCCACGCGGATCTGCTCGCCGGTGCTGCGCCAATAGAACAGGTCGCAATGGCGCTTGCCTTCGACAGTCTTCTTTACCGCCACCGCGTAGAACGACTGCGCGATCTCTTCGCGGCTGGCAGTGCCGTCGTTGTTCCAGTCCATGTCCTTGAACTCCACGCCCTGGGTGATGGCCATGCCCACGCTCCAGGCATAGGCCAGCCACGCCAGGATCAGCACGATCACGCCGAGCAGGATCTTGCGCCGGGTGGTGAAACGGCCGCGCAGGATCATGCGGTGCGCTGGATGGTCGCGCCCAGCGCCCCCAGCTTCTCCTCGATGTTTTCGTAGCCACGGTCCAGGTGGTAGATGCGATCGATGGTGGTGTCGCCATCGGCGACCAGGCCTGCCAGGATCAGCGACGCCGATGCGCGCAGGTCGGTCGCCATCACTGGCGCGCCGCTCAGGCGTTCGGAACCGCGCACGATGGCAGTGTGGCCTTCGACCTGGATATCCGCGCCCAGGCGCAGCAGCTCGTTGACGTGCATGAAGCGGTTTTCGAAGATGGTTTCGTTGATCACGCCCACCCCATCGGCCACGCAGTTGAGCGCCATGAATTGCGCCTGCATGTCGGTGGGAAACGCCGGGTACGGCGCAGTGGTCAGGCTGACTGCGCGCGGACGCTTGCCCTGCATGTCCAGCGTGATGCTGTCGGCGGTGGTGGTGATGGTGGCGCCGGCCTCGGTCAGCTTGTCCAGCACTGCATCCAGCGTTTCCGGGCGCGCGCGGCGCACGGTGACGCTGCCGCCGGTCATCGCCGCGGCGACCAGGAAGGTGCCGGTTTCGATGCGGTCCGGCAGCACCGCATGGTGCCCGCCGCCCAGCCGCTCGACGCCCTGCACCACGATGCGTGGAGTGCCGGCGCCTTCGATCTGCGCACCGAGTGCGATCAGACAGTCGGCCAGGTCGGTGACTTCCGGCTCCATCGCCGCGTTTTCCAGCACCGTGGTGCCCTCGGCGAGCACCGCGGCCATCAGCACGTTCTCGGTGCCGGTGACGCTGACCATATCGAACACATAGCGGCCGCCCTTCAGGCGCCCGTGGCTGGTGGCCTTGATGTAGCCATTTTCCACGCTGATGTCGGCACCCAGTGCCTGCAGGCCCTTGATGTGCTGGTCCACCGGGCGCGAACCGATCGCGCAACCGCCGGGCAGCGACACTTCGGCAGTGCCGTAGCGCGCCAGCAGCGGGCCCAACACCAGAATCGAGGCACGCATGGTCTTGACCAGCTCGTACGGCGCAACCTGATGGGTGACCGAGCGCGGGTCGACCAGGATCGAACGGCCCTTGGCCAGCGTGCCTTCGTCGATGGTGACCTCCGCGCCAAGCTCGCTGAGCAGCTTCACCGTGGTGATCACGTCGTGCAGGTGCGGCACGTTGCTGATTTCCACCGGCGCGTCGGCCAGCAGGGTCGCGCACAGGATCGGCAGCACTGCGTTCTTGGCGCCGGAAATATTGACTTCGCCATGCAGCGCTTGGCCGCCGGTCACTACGATTTTTGCCATGGGAATCTGAGAAATCCGAAAGTAGAAGGGATGTCGGGAATGAAATAAGGCGCGTATCGATCGTGGCGCACGCGGCGCGCGGTGGAACCGGGGGATCGAGCCGCGCCGGATATGGCCCGGGACGCGCTGGACGCAATCATTGCGTGGGCGTGGACGACGCCGGCCGAGGCGATGCAGGTGCATCCTGCTTCCCGCCCCCGTGCTGCGCACCGCTCCGGCCCAGCCCGCTCGGCGGCTGCGTTCAGCCTTCTTCGGGCGTCAGCGTCTTCAGCTGCAGCGCGTGGATCGCCCCGCCCATCAGCTCGCCCAGGGTCGCATAGACCATGCGGTGCCGCGCCAGTGGTGGCTTGCCGACGAATGCAGGGCTGACCACGGTGGCCTCGAAGTGCACGCCGTCGTCGCCGTGCACGTCGACGCGGGCTTCGGGCAAGCCGGATTCGATGAGTTTACGGATGGTTTCGGCGTCCAAAGGGCGTTTCCTCATAAAATGAGCGCACATTCTACTCTTCACCCGAGTCCTGCATGGCTGTCTCGCCCCTGCCCTCCGCCACCGTCAGCGACGCCAGCCTGGTCGCCAGCGGCCAGCGCGTGCTGCAGATCGAGCGCGAGGCGCTGGCCAGCGTGGGCGCACGCATCGGCAGCGAGTTCGCCGCGGCCTGCCGGCTGGTGCTGGCCTCGCGCGGACGGGTGGTCGCCACCGGAATGGGCAAGTCCGGCCATGTGGCGCGCAAGATCGCCGCCACCCTCGCCTCGACCGGCACGCCGGCATTCTTCGTGCACCCGGGCGAAGCCGGACACGGCGACCTGGGCATGATCACCGAGGCCGACATCGTGCTGGCGCTGTCGTACTCCGGGGAATCGGACGAGGTGCGCATGCTGCTGCCGGTGCTCAAGCGCCAGGGCAACCCGATCATCGCCATGACCGGCCGCACCGGTTCCACCCTGGCCCAGGCCGCCGACGTGCACCTGGACGTCAGCGTGTCGGCCGAAGCCTGCCCGCTGCATCTGGCCCCCACCTCCAGCACCACCGCCTCGTTGGCGATGGGCGATGCGCTCGCAGTCGCGCTGCTGGATGCGCGCGGCTTCACCGCCGACGACTTCGCGCGCTCGCATCCTGCCGGCAGCCTGGGACGGCGCCTGCTGCTGCACATCACCGATGTGATGCACGCTGGCGAGGACCTGCCGCGTGTGCGCGAAGACGCCAGCCTGAGCGAGGCGTTGATGGAAATGAGCCGCAAGCGGCTGGGCATGACTGCCGTGGTGGACGCCGACGACCGTCTGATCGGCCTGTTCACCGACGGCGACCTGCGCCGCGCGCTGGACAGCGACATCGACGTGCGCAGCGCCGGCATCGCGCAGGTGATGACGCGCAACCCGCGCACCATCGGCGCCGACCAGCTGGCCGCCGAGGCCGCGCGGCTGATGGAGGACTACAAGATCAACGGCCTGATCGTGGTCGATGCGCAGCACCGCGCGGTGGGCGCATTGAACATTCACGACCTGTTGCGCGCCAAGGTGGTTTAACAGGTTCAGTTTTCAACCGCCGGACCCCGTTCTCACCGATTCGTGCCGATGCCCTATTCCCCTTTGCAGCACCTTCCCGCCGAGCTGATCGAGCGCGCCGCGCGCGTCCGCCTGGCCTGTTTCGACGTCGACGGCACCCTGACCGACGGTCGCCTGTACTACGACCATGCCGGCAACGAGAGCAAAGCCTTCAACGTGCTCGACGGCCAGGGTCTGAAGCAGCTCGACCACGCCGGCATCCAGGTCGCGCTGATCACCGCGCGCGCCAGCCTGTCGGCGGAAAAGCGCGGCCAGGATCTGGGCCTGCATGTGCAGATTGGGGTGAAGAACAAGCGCCTGGCAGTGCTGGCGCTGTGCCAGGAGCACGGCCTGTCGCTGGACCAGGTGCTGTTCATGGGCGATGACCTGCCCGACCTGCCCGCCCTGCTCGCGGTCGGCCTGCCGGTGGCGCCGGCCAACGCGCATCCATGGATTGCCGAGCGCGTGCAGTGGCAGACCCGCGCCCGTGGCGGCGAAGGCGCCGCGCGCGAAGTCTGCGATGTGGTGCTGGCCGCACAAGGCCAGGTCGAACGCATCATCGAAGGGTTTTCGGCATGAATTGGAACTGGCGCACCACCCTGGGCGTGGTGCTGTTCGTCGCCGCCGTGATTTCCGGCTGGTCGGCCTGGAAACAGCGCGCGCGCCCAGCCGCCGCGGCCGTGCAGGAGTCCGGCGCCGACTACATCCTGCGCGACTTCGAGCTGATTGCCCTGGACAAGCAGAGCGGCAAGGAGTCGATGACGCTGCGCGCGCCGGAGATGCATCGCAACCGGGCCGACCAGACCGCTGACATCACCACACCGGTGTTCCTGATGCCCGATAACGCCAATCTGCCGTGGACCCTGCGCGCCAAGACCGGCTGGGTCAATCCGGACGGCACCCAGCTGCGCCTGCGCGGCGATGTCGAGGGCGACAGCCCGACCGGCGGCGCCACGCCGCCCACCACGTTCCGCACCCAAAGCCTGGACGTGTTCCCGCAACAGAATATTGCCAAGACCGACGCGCCAGTGACCATGACCCGCCCGGGTATCATGCAGAGCGGCGTCGGCTTCGAAGCCGACCTCAAATCACGCCAGTACAAGCTCCTCTCTCAGGTCAAGACCCGATATGAACCGAATGCTGCCCGCTAAACTGGCTTTTGCCGCACTGCTGCTGCCTGCGTTGGCAATGGCCAAGACCAGCGATCGCAACCAGCCGATGGCGATCGACTCCAATGCCAACGATTGCAACATGCTCGACGACAGCGGCAAGTGCCGTTTCAGCGGCAATGTGGTGATCACGCAGGGTACGCTGGAAATCCACGCCGACACCGCCGATATCTTCCAGAAGAACGGCCAGACCGATCGCGTGGTGCTCAACGGCAAGCAGGCCACGCTCAAGCAGGAGATGGACGACGGCGCCATGATGCACGGCCAGGCCGACAACATCGAATACAAGGTCGCCGATGAGATCATCATCCTGACCGGCAATTACAAGGTGGATTCGCCCAAGGGCACCAACGCCGGCCAGCGCATGGTCTACAACACCAAGACCGGCAACATGCAGAGCGGCGGCGATGGCAGCCGCGTGCGCACCATCATCCAGCCGAAGAACCCGGCGCCTGCCGCGGCAACGCCCGCTCCGACACCGGCCGCCAAGCCCGCTGCCAAGCCGCAGGGGAAGAAGTAATGCTGGTCGCCACCGGTCTGCGCAAGAAGTACAAGCAACGCGAAGTGGTCAAGGAGTTCGGCCTCACGCTGGAGGCCGGCGAGGTGGTGGGCCTGCTCGGCCCCAACGGCGCCGGCAAGACCACCTGCTTCTACATGATCGTGGGCCTGGTCGAAGCCGATGCCGGCCGTATCGAATTGGATGGCCGCGACCTCACTGCCGAGCCGATGTACGCACGCGCCAAGCTGGGCGTCGGCTACCTGCCGCAGGAGCCCTCGATCTTCCGCAAGCTCACCGTGGCCGACAACATCCGCCTGGTGCTGGAGCTGCGCGAGGAACTGGACAACGCCGGCCGTGAGAAGGAACTGGTCTCGCTGCTGGAAGAACTGCAGATCACCCATGTGGCCGATCAGCTCGGCGCCAGCCTCTCCGGCGGCGAGCGGCGCCGTTGCGAGATCGCACGCGCGCTGGCGGCCAAGCCGCGCATGATGCTGCTGGACGAACCCTTCGCCGGCGTGGACCCGATTTCGGTCGGCGAGATCCAGCGCATCATCATCCACCTCAAGGAGCGCGGCATCGGTGTCCTGATCACCGACCACAACGTGCGCGAAACCTTGGGAATCTGCGACCGCGCGTATATCCTCGCCGAGGGAGGCGTGCTGGCGCAGGGGGCACCAGACACGTTACTAGCCAATCCCGACGTCCGTCGCGTGTATCTGGGGGAAACTTTCCGCCTTTGAGCGCGTCGCCGCGCCAACGCTTTTTCCAGTCAGTGCCCGCATGAAAGCCCGGCTCCAGACATCGCTAGGACAGCAGTTGGTCATGACGCCGCAATTGCGTCAGGCGATCAAGCTATTGCAGATGTCCACCACCGAGCTGGAAGTGGAAATCGCCGAGGCAGTGGAAACCAATCCGCTGCTGGAATGGGCCGACGAAGCTGCGCATGCGGCCAACGACATCGCGGTGGACTCCTCGCCGTCCGCGTCCACCGAACAGCCCCAGCGCGAAGAAGTCGCGCCTGCCGAGCGCGACGAGGATTGGTCGCAGGACGAACTGCAGTGGACCGGCTCGGGCAGCGGCGGCAGCTTTGACGACGACGAGTCCGGCGACGCGGCAGAGCGCGTGGCCGAATCCGAAACACTGGCCGACCACCTCTTGTGGCAGCTGCATCTGTCGCCGCTGTCGCCGCGCGACCGCCAGATCGGCGCGATGCTGATCGACGCGCTCGACGAAGACGGCTACCTGCGCGAACCGCTGTCGGCCATTCTCGAGACCCTGGCGCTGGGCGCCGCGGTCGACGAGGCCGACGTACTCACCGTCCTGCATCAGATCCAGCGCTTCGACCCGGTGGGCGTGGGCGCGCGCACGCTGGGCGAATGCCTGGCGCTGCAGCTGGGGGTGCTCGATGCGGACACCCCCGGCCGCGAGCTGGCGCTGCAGATCGTTGCCGGCCCGCTGGAACGGCTGCCGCGCAGCGGTGTGGCCGGGCTGGCGCACGAGCTCAAGCGTTCCACTGCCGACGTGGAACAGGCGGTGCAGCTGGTGCGTTCGCTGGACCCGCGCCCGGGCAAACAGATCGGCGACCTGTCGCAGGACACCTATGTCGTGCCGGACTGCGTGATCTGGCGCCAGCGCGGGGTCTGGCGGGCCGCACTGGCCGGCCGCGCGCAGCCCAAGGTCACCATCCACCGCGGCTACGAGAACCTGATCCGCAGCTGCGGCGAATCCGATGCCGGCTATCTGCGTGGCCAGTTGCAGGAGGCGCGCTGGCTGCTCAAGAGCCTGGAGGCGCGCGGCGAGACCCTGTTGCGGGTGGTGCGCTGCCTGCTGGAACACCAGGCCGGGTTCCTGGAGTTCGGTGCGCAGGCCTTGCGCCCGTTGACACTGCGCGAGATCGCGGGCGAGCTCGGGCTGCACGAATCCACCATTTCCCGCGCGATCGCCCGCAAATACGTGCGCACCCCGCGCGGCACCATCGCGCTGCGTTCGTTCTTCGCCTCCGGCATCGACACCGACAGCGGCGGCGAGGCCTCCAGCACCGCCATCCAGGCCATGATCCGGCGCCTGATCGATGCGGAAAACCCGCGCAAACCGCTCTCCGACGCCAAGCTGGCCGATCTGCTGAAAACATCCGGCGTACCAGTGGCGCGGCGCACCGTTGCGAAGTATCGTGAGGCCATGAACATTTCCGCCTCCCACGAACGCGTGCGCATCGCCTGACGTTGCAACCACCGCAACGCCGGCATGCGCCGGGCTTGTCGGATCACCGGAACGGTTCATTGGCCCACCGACCAATGGAGGTATCCGATGCGTATCGAGACGTATGGCCACCAGCTTGAAGTGACCCCCGCCCTGAGGGAGTACGTGGCAAGCAAGCTGCAGCGACTGCAGCGCCATTTCGACCAGCACTGCGAAGTCCGAACGCAGCTGGCCGTCCGCAAGCCGGACCACCACGTGGTCGCCACCGTCAACCTGCCCGGTCGCACCCTGCACGCAGATGCCAGCGGCTCCACCATGTATGCGGCCATCGACCTGCTGGTCGACAAGCTCGACCGCCTGGTCCTCAAGCACAAAGAGAAGAAATGTAACCACCACGCCCGCGAGGTGCGCGACAATCCCGCATGACGCTTCCCGCTTGATGCCCTCATGCCCTTAACCGATCTGATGGCGGCCGTGCGCACCGTGGTGTCGCCGGCCGCCGATCGCGACACCGTCCTGCATGCCGCCGCCGACCTGCTCTCCTGTCGTCAGGCCGGCGCCGACGAGCTCTACGCCAACCTGTGCGAGCGCGAGGCCCTGGGCAGTACCGCCATTGGCCATGGCATCGCCATTCCGCATGGGCGCTGCCCCAACCTCACCGAGCCACGCGGGGCCTTGCTGCGGCTGGACACGCCGGTGTCCTTCGGTGGTGACGAGCCGGTGGACCTGGTCTTCGCCATGGCCGTGCCGGCGCACTACACCCACCAGCACCTGATGCTGCTGTCCGAGCTGGCCGAACGGTTTTCCGATGCCGACTTCCGTCGGAACTTGCGCGCCGCACCCAACGCCGATGCCCTGATGGCGCTGCTCGCCGACATGCCGCCCGCGCAGGCGAGCGCGGCATGAATACCAGCATCACCGCACGCGAACTGTTCGACCAGCAGCGCGACAAGCTGGCCCTGCGCTGGGTCGCCGGCCCCAAGGGCGAGCACCGCGAGATCCAGGCCGGCAGCAACAACGCGCGGCGCCCGTCGCTGGCTGGGTACCTCAATGTGATCTATCCCAACAAGGTGCAGATCCTGGGCACCGAGGAACTGGCCTGGCTGGACTCGCTGGATGCGCGGCAGCGCTGGGAAACCATCGAAAAGATCATCCAGGTGCAACCGCTGGCGCTGGCGATCAGCAAGAACCAGTCATGCCCGGAAGATCTGCGTGCGGCGGCGGACGAATCCAATACGCCGCTGTGGATCTCGTCCAAGCGCGGCCACGAGCTGCTCAACCATCTCTCCTACCATCTGGCACGCACGCTGGCGCCGCGGGTCACGTTGCATGGCGTGTTCATGGAGATCTACTCGATCGGCGTGCTGATCACCGGCGAAGCCGGCTCGGGCAAGAGCGAACTGGCGCTGGAACTGCTCAGCCGCGGCCACCGGCTGGTGGCCGACGATGCGCCCGAGTTCACCCAGATCGCGCCCGATGTGCTCGACGGCACCTGCCCCGAACTGCTCCAGGATTTGCTGGAAGTACGCGGCCTGGGCGTCTTGAACGTGCGCGACATGTTCGGCGACACCGCGGTGAAGAAAAACAAGTACCTGCGCCTGATCGTGCACCTGACCCGGCCGATGACCGAGCCCACGCCGTCCGGCTACGAGCGTCTGACCGGCGATTCGGGCAGCCGCCATGTGCTGGACCTGGACGTGCCGCTGATCACCCTGCCGGTGATGCCCGGCCGCAATCTGGCCGTGCTGACCGAAGCAGCGACCCGGCTGCACATCCTGCGCACCAAAGGCATCGACCCGGCAGCGATGTTCATCGCTCGCCACAGCAACCTGCTGGAGCGACGTACGCCATGAGTGTCGCGCCCTCCACGCTGATGATCGTGAGCGGGCTGTCCGGCTCGGGCAAATCGGTCGCGCTGAAGACCTTCGAAGACCTGGATTACTACTGCTCGGACAATCTGCCGGTCGAGCTGCTGCCGGACTTCGTCAAAAGCCGTCTGCGTGGCAACCCGATCGGCGACCAGCGCCTGGCGGTGGGCATCGATGTGCGCAGCCGCAGCGACCTGACCCAGCTGGCGCAGTGGCGCCAGGCCGCGCAGGAATACGGCATCGAGGCGCGATTGCTGTTTTTCGAGGCCAGCGACGAGGCGTTGATCAAGCGGTATGCCGATACCCGCCGCCGCCACCCGCTCAGCCATCTCGGCCTGGCATTGCCGGAAGCGATCACCCGCGAGCGCCAGTTGACCGAACCGTTGCGTACGCAGGCCGATGCCGTCATCGACACCAGCACGCTCAACGTGCATCAATTGCGCCGCCGCGTGGTCACCGAGTTCGCGCTTGGTTCCCATGACCGGCTGTCGCTGCTGTTCGAATCGTTTGCCTACAAGCGCGGCGTGCCGGCCGAAGCCGACTTCGTGTTCGACGCGCGCGTGCTGCCCAATCCGCATTGGGATCCGGAACTGCGCCCACTCACCGGCCGCGATGCCGGCGTGCGCGACTACCTGGACAACGAGGCGGACGTGCAGCGCTACAGCGCGCAGATCGTGGACCTGCTCGATACCTGGCTGCCGCGACTGCGCAACGACACCCGCAGCTACGTGACCATCGCCTTCGGTTGCACGGGCGGCAAACACCGCTCGGTCTACATGGCCGAGCGCATGGCCCGCCATGCGCGCGAACAAGGCTGGCCGGAAGTGGCAACGTTTCATCGCGAGCAGGACTGAGGGGCTGGGATTCGGGATTCGGGATTCGGGAATCGTTGCAGCGGCATCCGCGAGGTGAGCGTGCTGTACCTACGTTGAGGGCGACACGCTCGCTGGCCTTATTCTTAGGTTGGAGTGCTTGCGCGGTGGCTGGCGTGGGCGGACGCTACACAGGCCGACGACGCTGTCGCTGATGCGACTGGCTCGCCGACGTCCCGAAAATCGCGTGGCGTTCTCGTTCGATGCGCCATGCAACGCTGCACCACCAACACGTTGGCGCCGTCACCACCAATGCGTCGGTGGTATTCCGCCACGCATGGCGACATGCCCCTGCGCGCTGCAGGGAAACGGCAGCGCCCGCTTGCCATGCAGGCCGCACTGCTGACGCTGCGCAAGCCACGGATCGCGCCACGTCGGCAGCGCACGATGGCGACCCATGCTGCCGCCACGTCGCCGCAGCGGTCCTAAACGGCTATTCAGTTCGCAACGCATCTGTGCAGGCAGACGCTATCGCGCAGTCATGCCGACCTGTTAACGTTTCGGCATGGCCTGTGGCATTCTCCTCATTACTCATCCCGGCATCGGCGCAGCGTTGTTGAACGTGGCGACGGGGCTGTTGCGGCAATTGCCGTTGAAGACCGAAGCATTCGACGTGCCGTTCGATGCAGACCTGGACGCGTTGCTGCCCCAGGCGTCGTCGGCGATGCGCCGGGTCGACAGCGGCGACGGCGTGCTGGTCATGACCGACCTGTACGGCGCCAGCCCCAGCAATCTGGCCAACCGTCTGGCCAAGCTGGGCACCCCGGTTCGCCGGGTGTCCGCACTGAGCCTGCCGATGCTGCTGCGCGTGATGAACTACCCCGAACAAGGATTGCAGGAGCTGCCCGCCACTGCGGCGGCCGGTACCCGCAACGGAGCGATCATCGACGATGCTTGAACGCGAACTCATAGTTTCCAACCGACTCGGACTGCATGCGCGGGCCACCGCCAAGCTGGTGCAGACGCTGTCGTCGTATCGCAGCAACGCCACCCTGGCGGCCAAGGGGCGCGAGGTGAATGCCAAGAGCATCATGGGCGTGATGCTGCTGGCCGCAGGCCAGGGCACCAGCGTGGTGGTGCGGCTGGATGGCGAAGACGAAGCCGAGGCCTTGCAGGCGCTGGTGGACCTGTTCGAGCGTCGTTTCGACGAGGACAGCTGAGCATGTGCGGCGTCGGTGCCGTTGCGACCGACACGGCGCCGCTGCGCCAGGGCCGCGCATGAGCCTGCGCCTGCGCGGACATGGCGCTGCACGCGGCAACGCGCTTGGCCGCGCACGCGTGCGCCAGAGCCATACCCTGGAAGTGGCCGAACAACGCGTGCCCGCCAATCAGGTGGAAACGCAGCTGCAGCGCCTGCATGCCGCCATCGCGTCGGCACGGGTCGAGATGCAGCAGCTGCGCGACCGCCTGCACGGCGCACTGGCGCGCGAAGTCGGCGAATTTCTCGAGCTGCATGCATTGCTGCTCGATGACCCCGAGCTGCTGCAAGGCCTGGATGAACTGATCCGCACCCACCGTTACAGCGCCGACTATGCCTTGCGCGTACAGCGCGACCGCCTGGCGGCGGTGTTCGACGGGATGGAGGATGCGTATCTCAAGAGCCGCATGGACGATCTGGATCACGTGATCGGCCGCATCCATGCGTTCTTGCACAAGCGCGCTCCCGACCTCAAGGGTGTGGCCGGCGAAATCCTGGTGTGCGACAACGTGGCACCTTCCGAGCTGGCGCAGCTGCAGGCGCAAGGCGTGGTCGGCATCGTCACCACCGCCGGCAGCACGCTGTCGCACAGCGCGATCCTGGCGCGCAGCCTGCACCTGCCGTTGGTGGTGGGCGTCAGCGACGCGCTGCAGCGCATCGAAGATGGCGATGTGCTGATTGTCGATGCCGGCTCGGGCCAGGTCATCGTCGACCCCAAGCCCGAACATCTGCGCGACTATCGCGAGCGCCTGCGTGCGCTTGCCAAGGAACAGCGCGAGCTGGGCCGGCTACGCTCCAAGCCCACGCGTACGCGCGACAACGTCGATATCACTCTGCTGGCCAACGCCGAATCGCTGGAAGACGTGGCCAACGCGCATGCGCTCGGGGCCAGCGGCCTGGGCTTGTACCGCACCGAATTCCTGTTCCTGCAGCGCAACGAACTGCCGGACGAAGACGAACAGTTCCACACCTACCGCGACACCGTGCTGGGCATGAGCGGCCGCCCGGTCACCATCCGCACCCTGGATCTTGGCGCCGACAAGGCCGACCGCACCGGCCTGACACTCAGCGATGAGGACAACCCGGCGCTGGGTCTGCGCGGCGTGCGCCTGTCGCTGGCGCGGCCGGCGGTGGCGCAGGCGCAATTGCGCGCGATCCTGCGTGCGTCCGGCTACGGGCCGGTGCGCATCCTGGTGCCGATGGTCAGCGGCCGCGAAGAAATCCTGCAGCTGCGCAAGCAGTTGAAGAAGCTCACCGCACAGCTGCGCGCCGAAGGCCACGAGATCGCCGAGCACATCCCGCTGGGTGCGATGATCGAAGTGCCGGCTGCGGCATTGGCGCTGGACTGCTTCATCGACGATATCGATTTCCTGTCCATCGGCACCAACGACCTGGTGCAATACCTGCTGGCGGTGGATCGCAACAACGAGGCGTTGGGCGAGCTGTACTCGCCCCTGCATCCGGCCGTCCTTCGGCTGATCGCGCAGGTCATCGCCACCGGGCGCACCTACGGCAAGCCGGTCGCGGTGTGCGGTGAAATCGCCGGCGATCCGCGTTTCGTACCGATGCTGCTGGCGCTGGGGCTCACCGAGTTCAGCCTGCATCCGGCCACATTGCTGGAAGTGCGCCGCGCGGTGCGCGACACCCATCTGGGCGAGTTGCGCGTGCACGGCGAAAAATTGCTGCGCGCCCGCGATCGCAAGGGCATCGAAAAATGGCTGGCTGGCCATGCGCAGGGGCTGCTGCGGTAATTGCGGCACGCAGCGCCCGGCCGCGCCGCCGATGCTTGAAGACCTGGGTTTCCTTCAGCACGGCGTTCGACACGCTCGCAGTCCTGAGGCAGGCCCAGACGGTGGCGCGAATCGGCATGCACCGCTTGGGCAGTGCGATTGCTGCGCGCACCAGTCACGCCCGCTCGCACCGCGTTGATCGCCTCCTTGTCGAAAAGCGCCGAAGATGCCGCCTGCATCGTCAATCGCGTCCCGCTCCATGCACCTTGAGCAGCTCTCTCGGCTTGGCTGCGTCCACGGCGCACGTCCTGCGCAAACGCGCCGCAGCGGCCCTGTATGTTTCGTCACCATGCGCAAGCGATAATGCCTTGCTGGCCCAGCACCGCGTCCTTTACTGATGGCGCGTCCACTCTTCCGGGAAGCCGCGCATGGCCGAAGCCGTTCGCCACGACAAAACCGCGCGCCAGCTACGCCTGCTGTCCGACGCGCTGGATAGCGGACGCCTGGGGCCGGTACGCCGGTTGGTCAATACGCTGGCGCCGGCGGAAATCGGCAACCTGCTCGAATCGCTGCCACCGGGCAAGCGCGAAGTGGTGTGGGGGCTGGTCGATCCGGAAGACGATGGCGAGGTGCTGCTGCATGTCGGCGACGAAGTGCGCGAAAGCCTGCTGGCCGACATGGACCCGGACGAGATCGTGGCGGCGGTCGAAGACCTGGACATCGACGATCTGGCCAACCTGGTCGAAGACCTGCCCGACACCGTCATCGATGAAGTGCTCAAGTCGATGGACCGCGAAAACCGCGAGCGGCTCGAGCAGGTGCTGTCGTATCCGGAAGACACCGCCGGGCGTCTGATGAACCCGGACGTGGTCACCGTGCGCGCCGACGTCAATGTGGACGTGGTGCTGCGCTATCTGCGCCTGCGCGGCGAACTGCCCGACCACACCGATCATCTGTACGTGGTGAGCCGGCGCCACCAATACCTGGGCCGCGTGCCGCTGGCGGCGCTGGTCACCCACGAAGACAGCACGCCGGTCAACCGGCTGATCGACGACGAGCAACCGGCCATCGATGTCGGCGACGGTTCGGACGAAGTGGCGCGGCGCTTCTCCGACCACGACTGGATCTCCGCGCCGGTGGTGGACGACAACAACATCCTGCTGGGCCGCATCACCATCGACGACGTGGTCGACATCATCCGCGAGCAGGCCGAGCACCAGGCCATGAGCGCGGCCGGTCTGGACGAAGACGAAGACATGTTCAGCCCGGCACGGCGCGCATTCCGGCGCCGCCTGATCTGGCTGAGCATCAATCTGTGCACCGCGTTTCTGGCGTCCAGCGTAGTCAGCAGGTTCGAGGGCACCATCGAGAAACTGGTGGCGCTTGCGGCGCTGATGCCGATCGTTGCCGGCATGGGCGGCAATGCCGGCACCCAGGTGCTGGCCCTGATGGTGCGCGGCCTGGCGCTGGGCCAGATCGGCTCGTCCAACGTGATGACCTTGCTCAAGAAAGAGCTCACCGTCGCGCTGATCAACGGGCTGTGCCTGGGCATCGGGCTTGGCTTGATCGTGCTGGCCTGGTTCCGGCAACCGATGCTATCGCTGGTGATCGGCACCGCATTGACGGTGAACATGCTCACTGCCGCCTTCGGCGGAGTGCTGGTGCCGGTGACGCTGAAACGGTTGGGCTTCGATCCGGCGTTGGCCGGTGGCGTGATCCTGACCACCTTGACCGACGTGATGGGCTTTTTGAGCTTCCTGGGCCTGGCCACGTTGATCCTGCTGCCCTGACCTTCGGTGTCTGGCCTGGAGCGTGTCATGCATGCGATGACGACAAGCAGATGAATATTCGACAGGAATCGCCTCGCCTCGACACGCCAGCGCACCGGCATGCGGTAATACTGCACCCATGTGATCGGTCGGGAGAGCTGCGTGATTCGTCGTTGTCTTGTTGTCATTGCCTTTGCGCTACTGCTGGCCGGCTGTTCCAGCATGGCTGAGCGCCGCCACGACGAACGCCGCGGCCACTTCGTCACCCGCACGCTGAAACTGGAAGGGCGCCTGTACCGCTATCAAGTGTTCGTGCCCGCGTCCAAGGTGCCGCAGCCGCGGCCCATCGTGCTGTTCCTGCATGGCTCGGGCGAGCGCGGCGATAACGGGCGCGATCAGGCCGAAGTCGGCCTGGGCCCTTACTTGAGCGAACACACTGCCGATTTCCCCGCGCTTGTCGTATTGCCGCAAGTGCCCAATGACGAAGAGTGGATGGGCGTCAATGCGCGCATGGCAATCGCGGCGCTGGATGCGGCCAGCGCCGAGTTCGCTGCCGACCCGCAGCGCACCTACCTCACCGGCATTTCGATGGGCGGCTATGGCGCCTGGGAAATCGGGCTGATGCAGCCGCAACGATTTGCGGCGATCGTGCCGATCTGCGGCGCACTCAAGGCACCGCGCGATGAGCGCCGCACCTTGTACGTGAGCCTGGTGGCGAAGGAAGCGGACCCGTACACCGCGGCAGTGACGCAACTCAAGCACGTGCCGATCTGGATGTTCCATGGCGCCAAGGACGATTCGGTGCCGCCGCACGACGACCGCGCGCTGTACCGCGCCGCCAAGGGCGTCGGGGCCAATGTGCGCTACAGCGAATATCCGCAAGGCAACCACAACGCCTGGGACGCAACCTATGCGGACCCGGCGATGTGGGAATGGATGTTCAAGCAGCGCCTGCGCTGATGTTGTGCAGCGCCACGCCGGCCCTGCGCCGGCATGGCGGCATGACATGGCCGGTGCGCCTCAGTGGTGATACCCGGTGTCAGCGGTGATCTTGCCGCGGAATACGCGGTACGACCATACCGTGTAGCCCAGGATCAGCGGCAGCAGCATGACCAGTCCCACCATCGCGAACAGTTGCGAAGACGGCGGCGCGGCAGCCTGCCAGATGGTGTAGACCGGCGGCACCAGATACGGCCACATGCCCAGCACCAGACCCAAGAAGCCCAGCACGAACAGGCCCATCGCCAGCAGGAATGGCAGCGCATCCAAGCGCGCGGCCTCGCTCGCACGCCATAGCGCCCCTCCCACGATGGCGACCAGCAGCGGCACCGGCATCAGCCACAGATAGTGCGTGCCACTGAACCAGCGCTCCATCACATGCGACTGCAGCGAGGGCAACCAGGCGCTGACCAGGCCGATGAAGATCAACACGCTGATGGTCAACGGTCGGCTCAACTGCCGCGCCAACTGCTGCACGTGGCCTTCTGTCTTGAGAATCAGCCAAGTACTGCCGAGCAGCGCATAGCCGAACACCAAGGCGGCGCCCGTCAGCATCGCGAACGGGCTGAACCAGCCCCAGATGCCGCCGACATAGCGGTCGTTGTCGATCGGCAGGCCCTGCACCAGCGCCCCCAGGATCACGCCCTGCGCGAAGGTGGCCAGGATCGAACCCGCAGCAAACGCATTACTCCACAAGCGCCGCGAGCGATGCGCCTTGAAACGGAATTCGAATGCAACGCCGCGGAACACCAAGGCCATCACCATCAACAGCACCGGCAGATACAGCGCCGACAAGATCACCGCATATGCCTTGGGAAATGCGGCCAGCAGCCCTGCCCCGCCAAGCACCAGCCAGGTTTCGTTGCCGTCCCAGATCGGCGCGGCGGTGTTCATCATCAGATCCAGCTGCGCTTCGTCCTTGCGGAACGGCGCCAGGATGCCGATGCCGAGCACGAAGCCGTCCAGCACCACGTACATCAGCACCCCGAAGCCGATCACCGCAAACCACGCCACCGGCAATACGCTGTTCATCTCCATCATGCAGCTCCGTCGATCGGTGCATCCGCTGCCGACAGCGGGCGTGCGGGCGTGTGTTCGCCATGGTCCAGATGCGGCGCGTCGGCATGTGGGGTGGGGCCTTGCTTGCCGATCTTGACCAGGTACCAGATGCCCCAGCCGAACACGAACGCGTAGCCGGCCACATACACCGCCAGCGAGATGGCGGTCATCAGCGCAGACTGCGGGCCCACCGCATCGGCGGTGCGCAACAAGCCGTAGACCACATAGGGCTGCCGGCCGATTTCGGTGACGAACCAGCCGGAAATCAGCGCGATGAAGCCGCTCGGCAACATCCAGCGCCAGACCGCCAGCAACCAGCGCCATTGCACCAGCTTGCCGCGCCATAACGCGAAGGCAGACACCCAGGCCACCAGCAGCATCAATGAGCCGATCCCCACCATGATGCGGAAGGCGAAGAACACCGGCGTCACCGGCGGGCGCTCGCTTGCCGGCACCGACGTCAGTGGCGCGATGCTGCCATCCGGGCGATGGGTCAGGATCAGGCTACCCAGGCGCGGAATCGCCACCTCATAGTCGTTGCGCTCAGCCTGTGCGTTGGGCAAGGCAAACACCACCAGCGGGAATCCCTCGCCCGGCTGTTCGGCATGCCAGTGCGCTTCCATCGCGGCGATCTTCATCGGCTGATGCTTGAGCGTGTTCAAGCCATGCATGTCGCCGACGACGATCTGCAGCGGTACGGCGATCGCGGCAAACACCACGGCCAGCTTCAGCATGCGCAGCCCTGCCTGGCGATGTACGCCACGATGCAGATACCACGCGCCCACTGCACCCACCACGAAGCAGGTGGTGATGAACGAGCCAAGCGCCATGTGCGCAAGCCGGTACGGGAACGAGGGATTGAAGATGATCTGCAACCAGTCCACCGGATGCACGACGCCGCCGATGACCTCATAGCCGGCTGGGGTCTGCAACCAGCTATTGGACGAAAGAATCCAGAACGTGGAAAACAGCGTGCCCAGCGCCACCATGCAGGTGGCCAGGAAATGCAGGCGCTCGGAAATTCGACCCCAGCCGAACATCATCACGCCCAGGAAACTGGCTTCCAGAAAGAACGCGGTGAGCACTTCATAGCTCAGCAGTGGCCCGATCACGCCACCAGCCACGCGGCTCAATTCCGGCCAGTTGGCCCCAAATTGGAAGGCCATCACGATGCCGCTGACCACGCCCATGCCGAAGGACACGGCAAAGATCTTCTGCCAGAAGAAATACAGCTCGCGCCAGACCGGCAGACGCGTGCGCAACCAGCGCCATTCCAGAAACGCCAGCAGGCTGGAAAGCCCGATGGTGAATGCCGGAAACAACACGTGGAACGCAATGACGAATCCGAACTGGATCCGCGATAACAGCAGTGCGTCCATGGAGAACCCTCCAGGAAAAAAGTGATCGTCGGCGTGCAGGTCGCAGCGCGATCGCCGGAATGCATTGCATCGAGCGATCGCGCGCGCGCTGCTGCGCTACGCGATCATGATAGGGACGGTCGCGCCCGTTCCCGATGCGACACGGCGTCGCATCTGCGACAAATTGCCGCCCTTGTACTGCGGTACGCCACACCGCCCGCCTCTGCTGGTCAGTGCGCGTCGACAGGCGGTGCAAGACCGGCCATGCCGAGCGTCCCAGAGCCAGGCCGTAGCAACGCTATGGCCGCACCCGCTCCCAGATCCGCAGAAAATTGCCGCTATACACATCCACGATGCGTTGCGTGGGCCAACCGGCATCCAGCATCGCCTGCGTGAGCTTGGGCAGATCCGCCCCGCTGCGCATCCCGGTCGGCACACTGGAAATGCCGCCATCGAAATCGCTGCCGAAACTCAGGTGTTTCCATGGATCTTCGACGATCCCCATGGCGGCAATCTGCCGGGCAAACGCTTCGTAATACCCAACGACAAAGGCAAGATCGGCATCCATGTCCGGCGTGCCATCGGCCAGATAGGCGTGTTGCAAGAAGTACGGCGCCAGGATGACGCTGATGCAGCCACCGGTCTGCACGATGGCACGGATCGCCGCATCGTCGAGCGCCCGGTCCAGGTGACGTGAGGGCCGCGTTTCCACACCACGCGTGACGCTGCGCGATGCGCCATGCGAGACGAAGGCCGGCACGTCGCGACGGATGCAGATGCCGCAAGCGTCAAGGATCCCCTGGCTCGAGGTATGCGAAAGATCCACCAGAAGCCCGGCATCGATGCAGCGCTCCACCACCTGCCGGCCAAACGCCGTCAGCCCCGCGCCCTTCTTCTCGCGCCACGGATTGAGCGATGCATAGCCGGCCTGGGAGATGTCGGTATGGCTGAAATGATTGAGCGTCAGATAGGCGGCGCCGTCCTTGGCCGCACTGTCCAGACGCGCCAGCCGCAGCGCCTGGCTGCGGTGCCCGCGTGGCCCAAGCATGTGCGCCCCCTCCAACGACAGGATGGCGCTGCACAGACCCGCTGCGCGAATCGCGCGGAGCTCGGCGGCGCTGCGTGCCAGCCGCATTCGCCCGCCGCTGGCCGCCACCATCTCCTGGACATAGCGCCGATGCTCCACCCAGTGTTTCCAGGGGTCGAGAAAAGGCACGCCGATGAGGTTTTCCCAGAGTGCATGGGCGCTGAAACACGCACCGCCATAGCCGCCCGCGAGAAAGTCCGGGCCGCTCACGTGGTACATCAGCGGTTGGTTGCGACCTCGCGGCGAGGTCTTGGACATCAACCAGAGGATCGGAGAACGCCGATGTGCTTTCCAATCGCCCTTCCAGAAATCGAAGCCGCCTAGCCGCGACAGATACAGCGAATCCAGATGCGTATCGACCGGACACGCCAACGCATGCACTGCTTCCAGCGTGAGCGGCGGGGCCACGTCGGCCAGATTGTCGGAGGAAACTGCATGCATGGGCGAACCCCGGCAATGACGTCTGACGACGTCGCCAATAAAAGCGCGTGTTCCGCGTTGAAGATCCGGTCGCTATTCTTCGAGCGCCCTGATGGGTGGAGCATGTGCGTCCAAAGGAGAATAACCGAACTGGACCGTCAGATCCCCGGGGCGAGTGCCCGGCCCGAGAGGAAAGCGCAGGACTGCTGACGCGTTTCTCGTTTCTCGTTTCGCAGCGCACCGCGTCGGTGCGGGGGTTTTTTCGTTATTGGACCGGCCGTTGTCTCACCAGGAATCGACGGGTCCCGGAGGCTTTTGGCGACGATGCCGCATGCCGGGATGGGGAGCCCGCTGATATCGGCTAAGAGCAGCTGACAGAACTGCTGCGCAACCGCAGCGGCTCCTGGACAGGTGGGTTAGTGTGCGTGCGAGATTGCGGACGCACTGCGCTGATGCCGTGGTCCGTGGCCAGGCCGACGCCTGAACACATCAATGTCGCCAGCAACGACGGGGGCAATTGCCGGTTGCACTCGCGTCATGAGCGCTGGCCGCCGGTTACAGCTGACACGCCCGCCAGCGCACACAACGCACCAACACACTGCCACGCTTCCAATTCCTCACATCCGCGCACGCAGGCGCCGCGCAACTTCGCTGACCGCTGCGATGACTGCGGTCAGCGCGACCATCGAGAGGAATTGCGCGCGCGTATCGGCCGAAGAGGCCAACAACACGAAGATCACGCACAGGATGACCAGCGCCAGCACGGTCAGAAACGGATAGCCGCGCATGCGGAACGGCAACGCAAGGCCGGCACGGTCCGCGCGGGCGCGCAAGATCAGTTGCGATACCAGCGAGATCGTCCACACCAGCAGACAGGTGGCGCCGACGATGTTGAGCAGCATTGGCAACACCTTGTTCGGATACAGCAACTCCAGCGCTGCGGCGGCGAAGCCGAACAACACGCTGGCGATCACCGCCACCAGCGGCACTTGCTCGCCGCTGGTCCTGGCCAGCAACCGCGGCGCTTCGCCGCGCTGGGCCAGCGAGAAGATCATCCGCGAGGCACCGTACAGATTAGCGTTGAGCGCCGACAGCAGCGCGACCACCGCCACCAGGGTGATCGCCGTGGCGGCACCGGGAATGCGTGCCACGTCCAGCACGGCCGCGAACGGCGAGCTGAGCGCGGCGCTGGTCCACGGCACCACCGCCACGATCACGCTGATCGACCCGATATAGAACACCAGGATGCGCCAGGCGACAGTGCGAATGGTGCGCGCCAGGCTACGTCCCGGGTCGGCGGTTTCCGCGGCGGCCACCGCCACGATTTCGGTGCCGCCGAAGGCAAACACCACCACCAGCAACGCCGAGCCGATACCGGCCAGGCCCTTGGGCGCAAAGCCGCCGTTCTGGGTGAAGTTGGACAGCCCGGGCGATGCCACTCCGGGCAACCAGCCCGCCAGCAACGCCACGCCGATCAGCAGGAACACCACGATCGCCAGCACTTTCAGAATGGCGAACCAGAATTCGAACTCGCCAAAGTTGCGCACGCCGAGCAGATTGATCGCAGTGAACGTGGCCATGAACAGCAACGCCAGCAACGGCACCGGCAACGCCGGCCAGACCGTGGCCAGCAGCCCGGCGGCACCTACCGCTTCGGCCGCAATCACCACCACTACCTGAAACCACCACAGCCAGCCCACGGTGGCGCCGGCCGTCGGGCCCATCGCATCGGCGGCGTACACCGAGAATGCCCCGCTGGCCGGCTTGGCGGCGGCCATTTCGCCCAGCGCGTTCATCACGATGATGACCAACGCCCCGGCAATCAGATACGAGATCAGTACCGCCGGCCCGGCCGCGTGGATGCCCACACCGGAACCCAGAAACAGCCCGGCGCCGATCGCCGTGCCCAGGCCCATCATCATCAATTGCCGCGGCTTCAGCGCATGGCGCAATGCAGGCGCGGCGGGCGCAGCGGTCTCAGCAACGGAATCGGTCGGAAGCGGCATGGACAGGCTTGCATGGATGGAATCGCGACACGATACCGCGTCGCAGCGCCTGCCGCGCCTCTTGACGCCAGCCCGGGGAAGGAGTGGCGACCTCGCGCGATCGCGCCTTGCGCGCGGGTGTGCAGCAGCCACGCCCGGCAACCTGCCGGTGCGCGCCGCCACCTGACGGCCGATGCAGCGTGCGCCTGTCACCTGTCGTCTCCAAGAAGCGGGCAAAGCACATCCCCGAACAAGCCGGGGACGTGTCTCGATGCCGCCAAGAGCCAAGAGCCATCATGTGCGCAGCTTCCGGATGGACGGCCGCTACTCGTCATCGGCTTGTCCCCCGGACACGCTACGCTTGCTGTGCGCCGCCCAGGCCCTCCTGACCAGCGCTTTCTACAGCTCATTCACGACTCCGGGCGCTACCGGTCACTCCGCCAGGTTCTTGCCCGCGCCCGCGGTGGCGATCACCTTGGCCTTGACCTGTGCTGCCGGCGTCACGGTGTAGATGTAGCCCAGCGACTCCGGGAACACCTTGGAGCTCACCCAGTTGGTGGCATTGGCGTAGGGCTTGCTGCCGTCCGGCGTGCTCCAGGTGATGCCGCTGCCAACGTAGTTGTTGATCAGGTCCCAGTAGCCGATCTCGCTGCTGTCGCGCGAAGTCACCGGGTTCTTGATGTTCTCGAAGTAGTTGGACTCGATCTTGGCCACCCCACCCATGCGCACGTTGATGCCCGAGGTAAACACATTGTTGAAGTAGTTGTTGTAGATGTGGCTCAAGCCGCGGCGCTGCAATGGCAAGCGCGATTCCACGTTCTCGAAGCGGTTGTGGTGATACGTGGTGCGCGCAGCCGAGTTCTTGGTGTCGCTGTCGCTGTAGCCATTGAGCGCGACCTTTTGATAGTTGTAGACATAGTTGTAGGACACGGTGACGTGGTGCACGCCCTTCTTCATGTCGATGCCGCCATCGAAGGAGGCATCGCCTGCACCGGAGCACTTGGTGAGCGAGGCGAAGATGGTGTTGTGGTCGATCCAGATCTTGGACGGCTCGCCGCTGGAGTTGCCTTCCAGCGAAATCGAATCGGCATCTTCGCCACCTTGCAGCAAGCCGATGGTCATGTTCTGGATGATCACGTTGTGCGCATTGCCTACCACACGCACGCCGAAGTTCGCCGACGAACCATTGGCGCCCTTGATGGTGACATCGCTCTTGTTCTTGATCTGCACGGTCTTGGCCGGCAGCTTCCATTGCGCGCACACGTCCTTGATGGTGCCGAAGTCGAACTGGCCGGTGTAGTTGAGCACCAGTCCGCCGCTACCGGAATAGTTGTCGATGGCGGCCTGCACTGCTTCGAACGTCGCCACGTTGACTGGCGTCTTGTTGCCGCCGCCGGTAGTGGCCGCACCGTAACCGACCGGGCCGGCAATCGCGCCCGCGGCGCAAGCGGACAGTGCAAGCGCGAGTGCGCCGTGTAGCGTCTTGATGATCATGGAGCCTCTCCCAATGAAGTCGACAAGCAATGCCGGCCGCCTGCGCAGTGGCGACGACAACGGCAAGGCGATGCGTGGGGGGCTGCATTCTTCGCGCGATTTAAAACATAAAACAATTATTCATCTTCGAAACTTAGACACACCGCGGTGTTCTCTTTCCGGGACATGCAAAAGGGACAGCCAAGGACAGCCGGGACAGGACACGCCAATGCCATGCGATAGCCCTGTGTTGATCGACGCATGTGTGCATGTGCTGCAGACGCCGGCGATGCGCAGGCGTTCGGGCGTGCAGAGCGATTGCGCCTGCAACCGTGACGATCCACGTGCCGACGCAGCGACAGGCATGGGCGCACTCAGTGCATGCCTGGCGATGGCAGCTGGCCAACTGCAATGCAGTCATGCATTGCAGCACTGCATCTACATCGGCACGAAGATGCAAACGCAAGCTGTAGCGCCAGCGCCGTCGCGGTGCATCAGAGCGCTGACGTGCCTGCCTGCCGATAGCTGGGTTATCTCCCACGCTGCGGCGTGTGCACTGCGACGCTCGCGCATCATCGTGCGCCGGCGGCCCGAAACGGGCTTGCGTCAAAGCGCGAACCTCCATCGACACAGCTGCCCGGAACAACGCGCGCAGCGCCACGCGTGCAGCGATGCAAGCACGCAAGCGCTGCAGGGCCGCTATCGCAGGCACGGATTGATGGTGTGCACCCACAGCGACATCATCGCGGCAGGCAGGCAGCCAAACGCAGTGCAGTTGATCGGCCCGCTGGCCACCGCCACACCACACTGCACGCTCAGACAGCGCGATTGGCCAGTGCTGAGGAGCGCAGCATTTGTCCACCGGGCCACGGTGTCTGATCGTCCAGGAAATTGCCGACCAGGCGCATGCACGCCGCGCGTTCTTCCACGTGCGGCATGTGGCTGGAGTTGGCGAACACGTGCCAGCGCGCATCCGGGATCAACCGCGCATAGGGCTCGACGGTTTCCGGCGTGGCTTCGTCGTACTTGCCAGAGAGCACCAGCGTGGGTGCGGTGATGCGGTGCAGGCGCTCGATGATGCTCCAGTTGCGCAAGCTGCCCACCACGTGGAATTCGGTCGGGCCGTTCATGGCGTGATACACGGTGGGGTCGGCGTCGATGGCGGCAAACGTCCGCGCGACCTCGGCAGGCCACGGCAGCACGCGACATACGTGCTGCGCATAGAACACCTGACTGGCTGCGCGGTAGGCCGGATGGTCCAGCGTACCGGCGGCTTCGTGCTCGTCCAATGCGGCCTGGATATCGTCAGGCAGGCGCGCGCGCAGACGCAGCGCAGCCGCGCGCCACAACCCCATCGAGGCGGGCGAATTGGCGATGACCAGCGCTCGCAGGCCGGCCGGCCGGCGCACGGCGTGCTCGGCGGCCAGCATTCCGCCCCAGGACTGGCCCAGCAATGCGTACTGCGACAGCCCCAGATGCGCGATCAGCGTCTGCAGCTCGTCCAGAAACAGCCCCACTGTCCAGAAGCCTGGCTCGGCATTGCGCAGATGGGTGGAGTTTCCGTTGCCCAGCTGGTCGTAGTGGATCACCGCGCGGCCGTTGGCCGCCAGGTCCTTGAAGCTGTCCACGTAGTCGTGCGTGCATCCGGGGCCGCCGTGCAGCACCAACAGCGGGCAGGCATCTGCGCACAGGTCGCCGGTAATGCGGTACCAGGTACGGTAGCCGCGGAATTCGACGTAACCCTCGGTGCACTGCATGACCTGCGCCTGCCTACGGCAATGATGAGCCCCGAGCCTAGCGAGCACGCCGAGCGGCGTTAACTGGCAAATTTCACAGGTTTGAACGCGCCCGGATGCGCGGTTGGCGCTGGCCGATAGCCGGTTCGATCGAACGCCTCGCATCGCCGAATGCGCTGGGTATCGCGCGACTCGACATCGCTCCTGGATCGAAATAGCTAGTTCGAATCAGCACATCTATCGCATCTGTCAGCGCCACTGGACTCCATTCGGACCGACAACAGATCAGCGTTCAGAACACAGGTGGGTCGCGCCAAGGAAACGACATGGCATGTGCGCTCTGCCGCTCCGAAACCCGCGAAGCCGCGCGTACCGCAGCGCGCAGGCACGCTCGAAAAAAAATTATGGCTCCAGCAACCGATAGTGCATACCACGCACCACCGCTTCCACGCGGTTGCGGGCGCCCAGCTTGCGCGCGGCTGAATTCAGATGCAGGTTCACCGTGGCGGTTGAACGGTTGAGTGCCGCGGCAATCCGTTTGGACGTCAGGCCTTTTGCCGAATACTGCAGGCATTCGCGCTCGCGACGGGTCAGCGCGATGTGGTGGCAGCGGCGTTCCTGCGGTTCCAGCAACTCCTGCGCGCGCGCCTGGAAGGCGTGCGCCAGCAACAGGAACGGCAGCACCTGCGCTTCGGCCAACCGCGGCGCTTGTGCAGCGGCGGCATCGATCGCGCCGCTGAAGGTGGCAAATGCGCCACCAGGCAAATGCAGCGGCACGGTGACACCGGTGCCCATGCCGCTATCGCAGAGATAGCGCGTCACTTGCCGGTGCTGGCCCCCCACATATTCCACGCCCGCGCAGTGGCCGTCGGTGCGGTACGACCATACGAATGGCGTGGTACGCCGCGTTGCACGCTGCTGAACAGGGTCATGTTGGTAGTAGCCGTGCTCGCACCACACATGCTGCATATCGCCCGGCGCATTGCGCTGCATGAACACCGTTGGCGTGATCAGCGCTCCCTCCAGACTCAGGGGCACCGGCGCATAGTCGTACACCAGCGACTGGAAACCGAGCGCGCAGACATCGCGAAATACCCGGTCCAGGCAGCTATCGAGCGTCTGCAACGCCTGCAGATCGCAGCCCAGGCTGGCCAGAATGTCGAACATGGTGCTCCTTCGGTACCGGTGGTTGCCAGCAGATGACATCCAGCATGGAAAACCTAGCACTTTTACCAATGGATGGGCTTGTCGGCCACATTATCGTCACAATGCCGGTCACATGGCGGCAGCACGCGACGGGCGTTCAGGTCGTCCGGGCGCTTGCGCTGCGTGCCGGCATTCCTTGCAACGGACACCTGCATGACCGACACGCCCCGCCGCGACGATGCGGCCACGCTGCAACGCTTCGGCTACGCACAGGAGCTCAAGCGGCAGCTCACGCTGAAGGATCTGTTGATCTACGGGCTGGTGTGCATGGTGCCCACGGCGCCGTTCTCGATCTTCGGCGGCGTCTTCGACATCAGTGCCGGGATGGTGCCGCTGACCTACCTGGTCGGCTTCGTGGCAATGCTGTTCACCGCACTGAGCTACCAGCAGATGTCGCAGGCATTTCCGGTGGCCGGTTCGGTATATGCCTATGTCGGGCGCGGGCTGAGCAGCGGCATGGGGTTTCTGGCTGGCTGGGCGATTCTGCTCGACTACCTGCTGGTGCCGACCCTGTTGTACGTGGTCGGCGCCAATGCGATGCAGACCGTATTGCCGGCGATACCACAGCCGGCGTGGATTGGGTTCTTCGTGGTGCTCAACACGGTGGTGAACCTGCGTGGCATCGAAACCACCGCACGCGCCAATCGCTTTTTCCTGCTTGCGCAGTTGCTGGTCCTGGCGGTGTTCGTGGTGCTGGCGACGCTGGCGATCCAGCGCGGCGTCAATGGCGCGCACTGGAGCTGGCGCCCCCTGTATAACCCGCAGGCGTTTTCTCCGCAGCTGATCTTCAGCGCGTTGTCGGTGGCGGTGGTGTCGTTCCTCGGCTTCGATGCGATCTCCACCATGTCCGAGGAAGCGCGCGGCGGCAACCGCGTGGTGGGGCGCGCAACCTTGCTGGCCTTGCTGATCGTGGCAGGCTTGTTCATCCTGCAAACCTGGCTGGCGGCATTGCTGCAGCCTACCCTGCAGCGCTACCCAAGCGCGCAGGCATCCAACGATGCGTTCTTCGAGATCGGGCGGTTGATCGCCGGACCATGGCTGCAAATTGTCATTGCGCTCACGGTGGCGATCAGCGCGGCAATCGCCAATTCATTGGTTGCACAGGCGGCCACGTCGCGACTGTTGTTCGCCATGGCGCGCGACCGGCAATTGCCGGGCTTTCTGCGCTACATCCACCCGCGCACCGGCGTACCGCAGCGTGCGATCCTGCTGGTGGCGGGCCTGAGTCTGGTATTGGGCGAAGTCTTCGTCGGGCAGATCGCGCTGCTGTCGTCGCTGTGCAACGTCGGCGCACTGACCGCCTTCGTGTTGCTGCATATCGCAGTGCTGTGGCACTTCCGCACCCACGGCCGGCGTGTGCTGCATGGCATGGTGCCCCTGATCGGGATCGTCATCCTGGCCTACGTCCTGCTCAATGCCGACCTGCATGCACAACTGGGCGGCGCTGCGTGGATGGCGGTGGGGCTGACGGTACTGGCGTTTCTGAAACTCAGCGGACGCTCCACCGAATTGCGCGCCAGCGACGCGCTGGAATAGCCTCAACAGCAGCACCGTCTGTTGTGCCGGCGTGCTCCTGGCCCACCCGTGCTGCGGTGTGCGATGGATCAATCTCGTGCTGGGCAACCTCAAACACGTCATCAAGGTGGTGCATCACGCCATCAGCGCAAATACGCAGGGCTTGACTTGCGGAGATGGACGATCGCTCACCGTCGATCCGCTTCACGATGCGCTGCCACGACTTGCCACGGGCATGTTGCAGTCCAAGCAGTGCCTGGAGCCGGTTTGACGTGCAGCGAGCGATCTTCGTGGCCAGGAGTCAGGATCAATCAAAAATTTAGAAACTCTCTCTTGGCCTGGAAAACTCATTCGCAATTTATTGCCGGCTATCTAATCCGGCCGGCGAGTGGCCGGCGGCTGGCGGTACGGCAGCCACGAGGTGAACAATTGCCTGCGGGAAAGACGCCGGTCTTCGGATGTTCCCTGCGACACTTCCATGGGAGAAAAGATGCGCTGCAGATCGCCCGGCTCGATCTTGCACAGGAAATAAGAGCGCCACAACGTCAATTCGTGATTGTCCGCCAGGTTGACAGTGCTGGCCGGGCCGTCCGTCACGGTGATGAACTGAGCGAAGCGATCACCGCTGGTGCTGCCGGCGCGCTCGTCAGCAGCCCCGGGGTGATCCCAGTGCGGGTGATGCATGAAAAAGGGCACCGACTGGATCGGATCCAGGGCGCGCGTAAACTGGCGCAGCGTGAATCGCAGTTCGCTGTCGTTCGATCTTAAGCTTTGCATATAGTGTGTGTCGGCGCCCGCTGGCCCGAGGCGCGGTGGATTGAATGAATAAATGCTGATCTTGCCCGGGGCTCCGGCCGCGCGCAGAAAGTGCGTGATGTCGAAGCCGGCGAGCGTGGCCGCTGCTGCGCCCAGACTGTGTCCCGTCAACGACATCGACAACGCCTTGCCGCTCTCCCGCGCGCGATTCGTGTAGCGTTTCAACACGTCCTTCATGACGGTTCCGTCGGCGCGCGGCAACTGAGCTTCGGACTGCCACCATTCCTGCCAGCCTGCTCCAACCTTGCCCAAGGTCGGAAGGCGCTCGTCAAATATGTTGACGTGTACCTGTGCGATCTGGCTTTTCATATCGCATAACAGATCGTCGGTCGCATTCAGGCATGTGCCGGAAAAACCCAGCACCGCCACAATCACATCGTCGGTCTCTCGCTCCCAGAGTTTCAACCGCCGCGTGGACATCGGCACATTCAGATGCAACCCATCGATGTCAGCCACCGTCGCCGGATCGCCCTTGTAGGATTCGCCTGCGCATGCGCGCATGCTTTCGAGCACAGTGCGGCAGCGCATTTCCCATTGCGGATCCTGTCCGTGCGGCTGCGCCGATGCACGATCCACTTGGGCAATCGCGCTGACGAGATCGCATGCCTGGGTATCTACCTGCGGCAGACACATGCCAGATGACCGCCAGGCACCTGCCGTGATTGATCGTGTCGCGTTACGTCCGCGTTTGACCGGCGCAGCACTGAGACCGGGAAACGCACTGGCGCTGTCGCGCGCGTGCCAGGGGAAAGCGGTCGCGGAGGCAGGCATGTCGCTATCGCCGTCGCGCGATTGCGCGTGCGGCAGACTTGGAAAAGAAGTTGAAGTGGGTCGCATGCGACATGCTCCAGGTGAGTGCGCAGAGATTCTGTTTACATCCCCACCTGGCACGCAGCCAGAGATGTCGTCCACCGCCGTAAAAACGAACGAAGGATTCACTGGCTCCACCATCGCTGTGCATCCCTCAAGGCCGGGGTGAGGTCGCCCGAGGCCCTAGGAGCGCTGATCGCTACCACGACCATGACGTGGATTGAACACACCAAGCTGCCACTGCGCAGCTATATGCTGGACTTGCACCTGCTGACTAGAACCAACATGGCCGCCCTGGGAGCCCCGGGGCCGACGGCATGACGGCCCAGTGGATGACAGACGCGCGCGGGTACTGTATCGATCACGACCTTTCATTCCCGAACGAGATTTTCAGCACATATTCAGCTTTGAAGTTTCGCTAGGCTCGTTCGGCGCCAACGATGGCGCCCGCTTGTTGCAGCCCCCGCTGCAGCCTGACGATCCCTGACGAGAAGGACTACCCATGAATCGCAAGAACGCGATGTATCTGGCGTTGTTTTCCGCTGTTTCCGGCACCGCAGCGGCCGCCCCGCCGACCGAGATGGATGCAGCGCCGGTCGCCACCGCGCCGCAGGCGGCCAAGCTTGGTGCGGCCACATTGCAGTCGGCAAGTTTACGCGGCGGCGTTCTGCCCACGCGCGTGGTGCAGCTCACCGCACCTACCAGCGCCGAAATGGGTCGTGTGCGCGAACGTCGTATTGCACAGGTCAAGCATGGGCAGCCGTTGCAGATCGGTTTTTCGCGTGCGGTGACACAGCCGACGGTGAACCTGTCCAAGCTGGATTGGCAGATGGCTCCCGATGGCTCGCGCGTGGCCAGTCTCAAAGTCAGCTCCGCACAGGCGGCGTCGCTGCGTGCATCGCTGGTACTGCGTGGCGCCGGTGCAACGCCTGGCGACCCATCCAAGGTGACGCTGCGCTTTGCCGGCAACGATGGTCGCGTGTTCGAGCAATCCGGCGCCAGCTTTGCTGCCAGCGGCAACGATATCGGTTGGTCGCCGACGGTGAGTGGCGAGGATCTGCTGGTCGAGCTGTCGCTGCCGGCCGGGTTGTATCCGGAAAACTTCAGCCTCAGCATTCCGCAGCTGTCGCATCTGGATATCAGCCCCACTGCCAGCCCGCGCGACATGATGACCATTGCCATCGGCGAAAGCGATTCCTGTCAGAACGACATCGTCTGCCGTGCCAACCCCACGACCGGCTTCACCAGCGCCGCAAAGGCGGTGGCACGCATGGTGTTCACCACCAGCCAGGGCTCGTTCCTGTGCACCGGCACGCTGCTCAACAATACCAATTCGCCCAAGCGCAACCTGTTCTGGACCGCGGCGCATTGCATCAGCACGCAGACGGTGGCCAACACGCTGCAGACCTACTGGTTCTACGATGCGGCCAGCTGCAATGGCAGTACGGTCAGCTCGCAGGCAACCACATTGACGGGCGGCGCGTTCCTGCGGCATGCCAACACCACGCGCGACACCGCATTGCTGGAGCTGAAGACCGCACCGCCAAGCGGCGCGTTCTATGCAGCGTGGAATAGCGCGGCGATCGGTTCCACCGGCACCTCGATTGTCGGCATCCATCACCCATCGGGCGACGTCAAGAAGTATTCGCTGGGCACGGTGAATGCACTGAGCAGCTCCATCGATGGCAAGAGCCCGCTCTATCGCGTGGTGTGGAGCGACGGTGTGACCGAAGGCGGCTCGTCCGGCTCGGGCCTGTTCACCGTTGCCAGCGGTGGCGCCTACCAGCTGCGTGGCGGCCTGTATGGCGGCTATTCGTTCTGTAGCGCGCAGACCGATCCGGATTACTACTCGCGTTTCTCGGACGTGTATTCCACCATTTCCACCTACTTCGGCCAGTAAGCGGTAAGCCGCGTGGCAGGCGACCTTGTGCCTGCCACGCTTGATCGCGCATCGCCGGGCAATCCGTTTGCCGGGCGATGCGTCTTCGACTCAGCGACCGTGCATGCGTTGATCCGTGCACTGAAGTGTCCGCAGGCTGTCCAATGCCACCACCATCTTCTTGCTACGCACTGACGGCAACGGCGTGACGTGCTCGCGCGAGACATCGCTCCACGGCTGTTTTTTGCAGCCTCGCTCAACACATTGATCGGTGTGCGGTTGCCGGCGCGATGGGTGTACCAGATCCACTTCGGCCAATCGGGCAATGCCTGATTGACGTCGACTGCACCAACGGCGCACTAGCGGCGGCGAGCGGCGGCGAGCGGCGCAATGATGCAGACTGATGGGGCCTGTTCCTTCACAACGGTCGCCCATGGTTCGCGCACGTGCCCCACTGCTGGTCATCACCCTTGTTGCCTTGGCGCTGCAAGCCCCCGCCCTGGCGGCCGGCAAGCCGGCTGATCGCGAGGACATCAAGGCCTATGCGCTGCAGCGGTGCCTGGATAACAACTACACGCGTAGCGGCAAGTACGCACCCGATCAGCTACGCGACCGCTCGTATCTGCTGACCACCTATGCGATGGACAACGCCAAGGTCGGCGCGACCGACCGCCTGCATCGCTTTGTCGACGCCAACACGGCGGGGTTTGACAAGCGCGAAATCCCGATGAAGGACGAAGCGCGCCGCGGCCCGTTCAATCGCATCTTCGCCCAATGCATGGCGTTCTATCGTTCGCCGGCCTTGGATGAATTCATTGCACGCGAATTTTGAGAATGGCAGCAGGCGCAGCGAAAAAATAGCGCCCCAACCGCTGTTGCGGATTGCTGCCAGCGACGCCTGCCGTATGGTGTGTACAGCACGCAAACTTGCATCGACACCCAACCCACGCACATCGGCACGAGCCGCAATGACCGCATCCCATCCCTTCCGCTCCCGCCGCACGCTGCTACGCACTGCATTAGCTGCGAGTTCGCTGACTGCGGTGGGGCAGCTCGGTGCTGCTGTGCGTCCGCCGACACGACGAACATCCGCCAAGCCCGACTCCGCGCCGCCTGCACCCTTTCCGGCCAAGGGCAGCGTGCTGGTGCTGCTGGGCACCAAGGGTGGCCCGACACCTTCGCCATTGCGGGCCGCGGCCGCAAATGCCCTGGTCATCGACGGGCAACCGTATCTCATCGATTGCGGCAACGGCGTGGCGCAGCAACTGGTCAAGGCCGGCATGCGACTGCCCATGCTGCGCGATATCTTTCTGACCCACCACCATTCCGACCACAACGCCGATCTGCTCAACGTGGTGTGGCTGGCCTGGGCCAGCGGCCTGCAGACGCCGGTGCATCTGTATGGCCCACCCGGCATCGCCAGGATGGTGGACGCGTTTGTCGCCATGAATGCCATCGACATCCAGGCACGCATCCGTGAGGAAGGCCGCCCGCCGTTCGAAGCACTCATCCATGTGCATGAGTTCGACCAGCCCGGCACCGTTCTGAAGAACGATCAGGTCACCGTCACCGCCACCTTGGTGGACCATTACACGCTCAAGCCGGCCTTCGCCTATCGGTTCGAGGCGCCCGACCGCAGCGTGGTGTTTTCCGGCGATACGCGCTACCTGCCCGCGCTGGCCGAGTTCGCCAAGAACACCGACGTCCTGGTGCACGAGGTGATGTATCTGCCGGCGTTGCAGACGATGCTGAAGGCCAACGACAACGCACCCACATTGCTCGACCATCTGCTCAAGAGCCACTCCACCAGCGAAGAGGTCGGCATGATTGCGGCTGCGGCCAACGCGAAGATGCTCGTGCTCAATCACTTCGTCCCCGGCGGCGATGCGTCCATCACCGATGCGATGTGGAGCGAAGGCGCGCGCAAGCATTACACCGGGCCGATCGTGGTGGGCAAGGATCTGATGCGGCTGTAGCACTGCGCCCGCCCGCCGCGATCCAATGCCGGCCCCAGAGCGTGTTATGTACGTTGAGGGAGTGCGAGGCGTCGTGTAGCGCGTCGAGTAAGGCGTGCGCCTTGTCCAGGCTGGCCGCCTGGGCAAGGCGTGCAACGCGGTCTCGGTGCGCCACAGGGCGCTTCCCGGAGGATTGGCCGCCAGCAGCACGGAGTGCGCGCCGCGCGGCTTGCCTTGACGCCACAGCCAAGCCGCCAAGCACCGCGACGCCGCACGCCTCCGCTGATGGGCAATGCACCTCATCTCAAGGTGCATGACCCGCTCTAGGCAGGCACCGGGCTACGCATCCCCCACACCTGTTCGCCTGCCTTGCAGTAGCGCTCGATGAAGTCCTGCTGCGAGGGCATCTGCTGCACGGCGTGCTGGATCGGCTGGGCGATACCGTCGAGCAGGCGGCGCAGGTCGTGGTCGGAAAATGCGCGCGTCAACGGGTGATGCTGCTCGGGCGCAATGCCCTGCCCCATCAGCACGTGCGTCCAGGAATCGACACGAAACAGTTCATCGGCACCCTGCCAGGCGTGCGCGCGTTCGCGCCAGGCACGCAAGCGCAGCGCGAGCGACTCGGGCAGTTCCATCTGCCGGCACTGCTGCCATAGCGGTTCGTCGCGCTGGGTGGCGTGGTAGTGCAAGGTGACGAAGTCGCGCACGTGCTCCATTTCAGCGCGGCTGACGTCGTTGAACAGTTGCACCTGCGAGGGCGCAATGCCGTCGGCCGGAAACAGCGCCAGCAGCCGCACCACTGCAGAGATGGTGAGATGGATGCTGGTGGATTCCAGCGGCTCGATAAAGCCGCTGGCCAGACCGAGCGAGACCACATTCTTGTTCCAGGCCCTGAGCCGGCGGCCGGTGCGAAACGGCACCATCCACGGCTCCTTGACGGCAGGCGCAGCCACATCGCGCAGCAGCTTGGCGTGCGCTTCGTCATCGGACAGGTGCTTGCTCGAAAACACCAGGCCGTTGCCGACGCGATGCTGCAACGGAATATGCCAGCGCCAGCCGGCTTCGTGCGCGATGGCGCGGGTGTAGGGCACCGGTAGGCCGAGGGCTTCGGTCTGCACCGCTACCGCACGGTCGCACGGCAACCAATGGCTCCAGTCTTCGTAGCCGGTGTGCAGGGTCTGCTCGATCAGCAGACCGCGGAAGCCGCTGCAATCGATGAACAAATCGCCTTCGATCACGTGCCCGTCTTCCAGCACCAGGCTGGCGACATCGCCGCTGTGCGGCTGCACGGTCACCTGCTGAATCCTGCCTTCGACACGCTTGACGCCGCATGCCTCGCTGCGCGCGCGCAGGAACTTGGCATACAGCGCCGCATCCAGGTGATAGGCGTAATTGACCGCCGGCTCGCCATGCAGCGCAAAGCGGTCCACGCGCGAGGCCACCGTTTCCAGGCAGTAATCGCCGAAGCTGCCCGGCATGCCGCGGCGCTGGCTTTCCAGCCACAGGTGATGAAACGCGCACACCAGGGTGCTCTGCCCGGTGATGCCGAATGGATGGATGTAGCGCTCGCCCTGGCGGCGCCAATGCTCGAACGAGATCGACAGCTTGAAGGTACCTGCCACCGCACGCAGGAATTCCTGCTCGTCGATCTGCAGGAATCGGTGGAAGGTGCGGATGGGCGGCACCGTGGATTCGCCCACGCCGACGGTGCCGATCTGCTCGGACTCGACCAGGGTGATGTCAAGCAAATTGCGGAATTGATGCGAAAGCGCACAGGCAGCGATCCAGCCGGCCGTTCCACCACCGGCGATCACCACCTTGCGAATCTGAGCCTGAGTCACTGCGCACTCCTGTGGCATGGGTTGAGGGCGGTGCTGCACATCAGCGGTTCAACTTGCCGATCAGCATGGCGCGCAGCTGCCGCGACAGCATGGGGTCGATGGGGCCGAGCGCATGGCGCGCCGGTTCGGGCAGATGCTCGCCGGCCTGCTCGGCAGGGCCGAACACGTAGTGATCGAACAACGCGCGCCATGCCTGTTTTTCGGCTGCCGGACGGTCGCGAATTGCCCACAGCGCGTGATACAGCGCCGGCATCGCGGCGGGCAAGTGCGCTGGCGCACTGCTCCACCAGTAATTGATCAGCACGTTGAACGGCTGCAGCGATTGGACGTGGTGCCACCACATGCTGGGAATGAACAACGCATCGCCCGGCTCCAGCACCACGCTGCGCGCATGCGGCAAGGCATCGGCAAAACGCGGAAAGCGTTGCAGGTCCGGATCGGCGAAATCGACCATGCTCACCACCTGCCCGCCCGGCGTAGGATCGAGCGGACCCGGATACAGATTGGCGACCTGCTCCGGCGGAAACAGCGTAAAGCGCCGTTGCCCGACCGCGCAGCACGCCAGGTTGTCCAGCGCATCGTAGTGGCACGAAGCGATCACCCGGTTACCGATCCAGATGCTGGGCTGCACGGGGCTGCCGTTGGCAGCCACATCCAGATCGTTGTGGGCGCGCAACCCTGGCAGATTGGCGTCCACCGGCAACGAGGCCAGGTAATAGGTGGGCGGCTGCGGGTCGTCACGATGTGCCGCAATGGCATCCAGCAAGGTACTCACGCTGCCGCACTGCACCTGGAAGTTGAGCGCGCTGCAATCGTCGCGATAAAACGGGCGGCTGCCGATCTCCGGGCCGCCATAGGAATACTGCAGGGGGCGGCCGGTATCGTGCGCGCGCAACAGCGCCATGGCCTCATCGGCGCCGCGCAGCCCGGCCTGCACCAGCGACCAGTGCCGCGCAACGCCACGCAGCACCACCGGCTCGGCGGCCTGGCAAAGTGCGGGCAGCGGCAATACCTCAGGATCGCAGTCGCTACGCTCGGCGATGGCGGCGCCTGCAGCGACGGACAGATCGGTAGCACGTGCGGCCATACGCTCAGGCGTACGCGGCAACAGGGGCGCTGTGCGACTGCTGCAGGCGGCGCTGCTTCTCGGCCATCAGCCGGCGCACGTTGTGCAGCGATGCCAGCATCAGGAAGGCACCTTCCAGATAGCCGGCCTGATGCAACTGCTGCAGCGCTTGTGCATCCAGGGCGGCCAGCCGCTCGCGGTCGATCGCGAACAAGCCCTGCAACTGCGTGGCATGGCTGGCATCCAGCGCAACGTCCAGCCGCACCGGCTGGATCAGGCCGAGCGCGTCGAAGGCGGCCGCCATCGCCTGTCCCGCGTCCACGCCATCGCGGATGCCGCGCAACACGCCGATGATGTGTTCCAGATACGGGCTATGGCCGCCTTGCGGCAGGAACACCGCCTCGCCCTCGCTGCGGCTGATACGCGGATGTTCCAGGTCGACATGGATCACCGGCTCCTGCACCAGGGCCCCATCGACGTGTTGCTCCTGGAAGCCGATCAGGAACGGCCCCTTGGCAACGATGCCCGGCAGATAGCTGGCATTCCAGCGCCCGTCCTGCAGGAACAGGTTTTCATCCTGTGCGAAGCCCAGCAGCGCCACCGGCTGGTAACCACTCCCGGCCGGATCCTTGCGGAAGAACAGCGGGTACTCGCGCTGCAGCTCGGCATATTCGGTGACGAAGGCCGGCACCACGCCGACCGCGTCGCCGAATTGCGCACCAAAGCGCAGGATCACGCGCAGGTCGTGATGCGCCACGTTGTTGAGCACTGCGTATCGCGTCATCTGAAACTCCAGCAGCCGTCCATCGCGGAGCGCTGCAGTCATGAGGGAATTCGGGCGCACGCATTCCCCGCGTGCTTATCGATGCTGAGCATTGCCAAAAATGCGTGCGCCGGCAAGCCGCAGGGCAGCAACGCGCTGCATGGCGCCGAAGACCGGCGCGTGGCGCATGCGTGCGCATTGCACGGCCGTTCGCCCACACACCGACCGAGCGAGCACCGCGGCAATACGCGGCTGCAGACCGCACGCGCGCAACGGCGCAATAACCGGTTGCGGCCGCCATCACACGATGGCGGCCGCAGGATTGACGGCTAACAACGCGTGATGGATCAGAACGCGTACCGCACGCCCAGCGTGTAACGCGGTTGCTGGTCGATCAGGCGGATGATCTGCTTCTCCGAGCGGCCGTGCCAACGGACGTCTTCACCGGTCAGGTTGATCGCCTCGAAGCCCACCGACAGCTGCTTGTTGAAGGCGTAGCTGACGCTGAGGTCGAACTGCTGATACGGCTCGACGTAGTACGGGTTGCGGTTGGCATTGTCCTGGTTGGCAGCGATCAGGTATTCGTCACGCCAGTTCCAGGCCAGGCGTGCGCTCCAGCCATACTTCTCGTACATCAGCATGACGTTGGCGGTGTCGCTCAAACCGAGCAAGGCAAACTGATCGCGATCGATCACGGTGTTATCGAACGCCACATCCCCTTCCACGATGGTGTAGTTGGCGTAGATGCCGAAGCCGGTGCTACCGAAGAAGTACTGGCCGCCGAGTTCCCAGCCGTGGATGTTGGCCTTGTTCTGGTTGATCGGCCGCGACACATCGAACTGATAAAGCGGGTCGGAGGCATTGCCGGCGATATCGTAGGCATTCTCCAACGCAAGGCTTTGCGCCGAACTGCCGTTGTAGGCGCTCAGCCCGCCGGTGGCAGCAGCATTGCGCAGCAGTGCCATGGCCGCAAACAGCGAGGTGTCGTTGGCCGAACACGCGCCCGCGACATCGTTGCCGGCCGCGCCCACCTGTGCGGCGCAGGCACCGCTTTGCAGGAACGCCAGCGCGGCCTGGGCATCCGGCCCCGAAGTGGGGTCGGTCAGTCCGTACAGCGATTCACGCGTGACGGTATTACCGATGAAATTGCTCACGCGCTTGTTCCAAAACGTCGCCGACACATAGCTGGCGTCGGCGAAATACCACTCCAATGCCAGATCGAGGTTGTCCGATTCCAACGGATCGAGCGTGGGCGTCTGCGAGTCGCCGCCGGCGCGGTTGGACGGGTTGATCAGGATCGAGCCGTTGGGCGTGTTGGGCGTGGGTCCGGCGATGAGATTGTTGTACGGTGCGCGCGCAATGGTCTGGCCGAACGAGGCACGGCCTTTCAGCGAATCGGTGAAATCGATGCTGAAGTCCATGTTGGGGAGGACGTAGTTGTAGCTGGTCTTCTCGCTGAAAGGCTGCTGGTCGGTAGACCGGATCAACTGGAAGTCGTTGTTGGACAGCCACAGTAGCGCGGTGGGCGTGGCCACCTGCGAGGTGGACTCCACGTCGGTGCGCTCGTAGCGCAGACCCAGCCGCGTATTGGTGGTCATCCCGGCGATGGCACCGGCAAGTTCCAACTGCACGTAGGCGGCACGGGTCTTTTCTTCCACCCGGTTGTCTGCGGTGTATTGCGGGTTGTAGCGCGTGGTTGCGCCGTACTGGCTTCCGCCCCACAGCGCCAGCTGATCGGCATCGCCACGCCATGCACTGGACGCCGCGCCGCTGGGATTGAAATCCTTGAACATGCCGGTGATGCTCACCGGTTGCAGCAATGCGACCATGCCCGGCTCGTTGCCTGCATTGGCCACGCCCCAATCGCCCAGCGGCGAGTTGGTCTCGCTGACCCGGCGTTGCATGGTGGTGTTGGTCGAACTCACGCCAAACTGGAAGCGCCCGTCGTCGAAGTCGAACTTGCCGTCCAGGCGTCCTTCCTTGGTTTCGGTCACCTGCTTCTGATAGAAAATGCGCAGCACCTGCGAGCCGAGCTCGGCGGGCGTGAATGCGGGATTGACCACGCCATTGGTGTTTGCCAGCGAATCGGCCGCAGTGGGATACCAGGTGCGTGCGCCGATCGGCAAGGAATTGTTGAACCACAATTCCTGCCCCCATTGGCCGCCGCAGTACGGCCCATTGGTGCAGTTGTTGGTGCCGGCGAAACTGAAGTAGGTCGCGCTGCCGCCCGTGGTCGGGTCGTTGGGCAAGCTTTGCGTCTTGGAGTTATGCGCATCGAAGCTCAACTGAAAGCGGTCGCTCACTTGCCAGTCGGCATTGAAGCCCAGCGAGCCGAGCGTGTACTTCTGCTCGTTGCGCTGTTGTTCCATGCCGAAGTCCTTCGCGCCATTAGGCACATCGCGCAGATAGACCGGCGTGGCCACGGCCTGGCCGGTATCGAAGGTCAGATCGGTAAAGCTGTTGGCGCGCTGCAGCCAGATGCCCTGCTCGCCGCGCTCTTCGCGAATTTCGTTGGCCGAGTAGGTGTAATCCAGGGTCAGGGTCAGGCTGTCGGTCGGTGCGAACTGCATCACCGCCTGGCCGTTCATGCGTTCGCGCTGGAAATCGGCGAATGCGTAGCGCAGATCGTTGGGCATGCCATACAACTGGCCGATCGCCGGGGCATTGGTCACCACCGCGTCCGGGCGCAGTGCCGGGTCGGTACCGGTCCAACGCTGGATGTTCCAGGTGTTTTCGGTGGCTTGGACCGAACCGCCATGGCGCTTCTGGTAGCTGGCGCTCAGGCCGATACCGAAGGTCTTGTCCGGGTTGGTATAGCTGAAGATGCCCGACACTTCCGGGGTGAGCGAATCGCCGAAGGGCTCGGAGCGGTCGGACACCATCTTGGCACCGGCGTTGGCCACCACGCCATCGTGATTGAACGGCTTGTCGGTCTGGATATTGATCGTCGCACCGATACCGCCGCTGGGCGCCGTTGCGCGGCTGGTCTTGAACACCTCGATGCCGGTAATGGCTTCGGAGGCGAGCTGGGCGAAGTTGAACGCGCGCGTGCCGACATCCACGCCGCCGATCGGCGTCTGGCCGGGCGCACCGAACGCATCGGCACCGGGAATCAGGCGGCCGTTGAGGGTGACGGTGTTGAACTGCGGGCCGAAGCCGCGTGCGGTGACCTGCGCGCCCTCGCCATCACGGCGCTCGATGGAAATGCCAGTGATGCGCTGGAGCGATTCGGCCAGGTTGGTGTCCGGAAACTTGCCGATGTCTTCGGCGCTGATCGCATCAACCACGCCGGCGGCATCGCGCTTGATGCCCATCGATTGGTTGAGACTGTTGCGGATACCGGTCACGTTGACGGCATCCAGGGTGGTGGCGGAATCACTGCTGGATTGCGGCGCCGGTGCAGGCGGCGGAGCGACATCCTGCGCAAAAGCGGGATTGATGACCAACAGGCCACCAACGAAGGTGAACATGGCCTTCGACTTGAAGCTGTTCAACGTACGACGCATCGATGTGTCCTCGGGAGTGGAGTCCAACCGCCAACGGCCGGTATCGCGGCATGCGATACGGCGGAATCGTGGCCACTGCCCGACAGGCCGTGGCCAACGCTGCTGCAACTGCTGGAGCCACCAATCCAACGCCATGCATTTGTCGTGCGGGCGCAGCCGGCGCCTGGATCGGACATGTCCTGATGGCATCTCCATCCTTGCACCGCGCCACACGCACCACGCAACAACCGCTTGACGTTGTCTCAGTTGCCCTCGATCTGTCCCCTAGCACGCAGGCTGCCGATCGCCCCTTCGACCGTCGACCTGCGATGTGCGTGCACGTCTACCCGCCGCAGCAAAGGCGTTGCCACGCCATTGTTGCGTTTGTTGCAGGTTCTTTGCACGACGTGTCAGCCAGTGATAGCGCTAACATGCCGCGCAGCCTAGTCAGGGCATAAAGGGCTTGTCACCGTGCGTTGCAGCATAGTGATGGCTGTGCACTGTTACAGCCGATACCGCAGTCGCTTGAGCCCGCATGCGGTTTTCAATACTGGCGGGGCTGTAAGCGTTATCACGGCATTACGCAAAAACCGTCGGGTCGAACGGTGAAATTTGCACAATGAACGTGTCGCAATGGAGTCGAATACGGCGATTGCGCAAATCTGGGTTTACGAGCAGTGCCGCGCGTCTGGATTGCGCATGTCGAAGTCGGCGCTGCACAGGACGCGGCAACGCACTGCATGCGCCTGCCGATTGCACGTCGCCTGTGTGTCAGTGCAGCGACATGCATTGCGCGCGAAGGAGACGGTGCACGCTTCGCAATCGATTGCGCCGCGTCCGGGCAGACAACGAGCGCACTAATTTGTCGTCGGGCGAACCCATCCTCATCGCACAGGAGCCACGTCGTCTGCTGCCGATCGATGCCGGGCAACTGCTGCGCTCGCCCGGTGATCAACGCAGGCGCTTGTTTCCGTTTTCGTCGGCGGTTGCCGCACGCAGCCACCGACGCGACCGCGCTGCGGCCACGTCGGCACCCCCGCTAGCGCAATGCTCAGCCGGTGATGTCAACACGCGCGTCGCTGCGGTCGGCATCTGGCAGCACATGGTCCGGGTCCAAAGTGACGTGCAGCACTCTCTGGGTGGTCGGCACGGTGACTGTGGGGGTAGTGGTCTGCAGCCATGTTTCCACCGGAATGCGTCGGTCCAGATGGCTGCCATCGGCCAGGTCCGCACGCAGGGTCGCCGGCATCACCAACTTCTGCCGGCTGCGCAATGTGACTTGCACTCCCTTGGCCGGGTCGTGGTCGACGTAATGCGCGTCGGCGATGCCCATGTCCAGCTGCCAATTTTTTAGGTACCAGCCGCGCCACCACCAGGACAGGTCCTCACCGCTTTCGCTTTCCATCAGCCGGAAGAAGTCCGAGGGCGTGGGATGCTTGTAAGCCCAGGTGGCGATGTATTTGCGAAATGCAGGATCGAAACGCGCCGGTCCCAGGATCTGCTCGCGCAACAGCACCAGGCCGAGAGCACCCTTGAAGTAGGTCAGCGGATGGCGATAGGTCTCGCTGGTGGAATCTGCGTTGTCCATCAACGTCGGCGCGTGGGTGTCGGCCAGTAACGGCAGGATTTCGTCGACCGGGTTGCCACCTTTGGGCGCATATTCCGAATCGCGCTTGGGCGCGTATTCGCCCTTGTTGAACGCATCCGATGCATACACGTCGATGAAGGTATTGAAACCTTCATCCATGAACGCATGCCGGCGCTCGTTGGAGCCGACGATCATCGGGAACCAGGTGTGGCCGATTTCGTGTGCGGTGATCCAGAACAGGTCCTTGCCGCCGTCTTCGAAACCATCGAAGACGATGCCCGGATATTCCATGCCGGCCCCATAGCCGCCCAGGTTGATCGCTGCCGGCCACGGATACGGATACCACTGCGAAAAATGCTCGATGGCGCCTTTGACGTATTCGGTAGAGCGGTTCCACTTGTCTGCGCCCACGCCTTCCACCGGGTACACCGACATCGCAAGCGCGTGCTTGCCGCCCGGCAAATTGATGCGCGCCGCATCCCAGACGAACGCCGGCGATGCGGCAAATGCGACGTCGCGGGTGTGATCCATGTGGAAGCGCCAGGTTTGCGTGCCCTTGCCCGCCGGTTTGGCCGTACCTGCGGTTACCTCGGCAGGCGTGCGGATCAGCACGGTGCGGTCGCTGCTGCGGGCGTGTTCCAGGCGTTGCTGTTCGGTGCGGCTGAGTACGTCCTGCGGATTGGTCAGCGCGCCGGAGCCGGCGACCAGAAAGCCCACCGGCACGGTCACGGCATAGTCGAAATTGCCGTACTCCAGGTAGAACTCCGATCCCAGATACGGTTGCGTGTCCCAGCCACGCAGATCGTCGTACACCGCCATGCGCGGATACCACTGCGCAATCTCGTAGATCTCGCCTTGCTTGCTGGCACTGACCGCCGTGCGCCCGCCCCAGGTGCCGGGAATCGTGTAGCGGTAACGGATGTGCACGGTGAGCGCCTTGCCCTGCCCGGCCAGCGGTTGCGGCAGATCCACCCGCATGCGGGTGTCGTCGACGATGAAGCGCGCCGGCTGGCGGCGCCCGCCTTGATCGATCTCGACGCTGGCGATCTGCATGCCATCGGTGAACTCCTTGCGCTTGAGCGGCCGGCTGGCGGCAGCGCGCGCGTCGGCGCGGTAGATGTTCTGGTCCAGTTGCAGCCACAGCACGTCCAGCGTGTCGGGGCTGTGGTTGGTGTAGGTGATGGCGGCCTCGCCGCTGAGGGAATGCGTTGCCGGGTCGATGCTCGCGTTGAGATCGTAATCGGCGCGGTTCTGCCAGAACGCCGGGCCAGGTACGCCGCTGCCGCTGCGGTAGCTATTCGGAGCGTCGGGCAATTGCAGGGGCGCGAACAAGGCCAGCGGATCGAACACGCTCGCCGGCGCAGGCGTGGCAGCGGGAGCGGCGCGGGCTGGCGCGGCAGCGGCAAGCGCCGCCGCAGCGACGCAGGCCAGCGACAATGCAACGGTGAGTGATCGGCGCACGGTGGGGGTCATGCGAAATCCTGCGGCGGAGGGAATTCCCATCCTACGGCGCAGTTTGCCGCGCGCGGGAATGCCATTGGTCCCGGTTGCGGCTGCCTGAGGTTTGGGAGGTAGCCGCCGATGGCTGCTCTGGTGGAGGCCCAGGCACGCGCCGCACGCGCAGAGCGCCCGCGCGACGCCGGCCCTCCCCGCTCGGCCCTTACCGCTCGGCCCGATGCGCCGGGCCGGCTGGCCAGGCTGACTTACTCCGCCATCAGGCCACCCAATCGCAACGCCCCCTCACCACTGCGGCCCATGGCATCGTCCGGATTGCTCAGGCGGCAGCGGCGCAGCGACAGGCAGCCGCAGCCGATGCAGTCGGTGAGCTGGTCGCGCAAGGCCTGCAGTTCATTGATGCGCGCGTCCAGCTGGCTCCGCCAACGCGCCGACATGCGCGCCCACTCCGCACGCGTCGGTGTGCGTTGATCCGGCAACACCGAGAAGGCATCGAGCACCTGCTGCAACGGCACACCCAGGCGTTGCGCCACGCGGATCACCGCGATGCGCCGCAGCACATCGCGCGCATAACGACGCTGGTTGCCGGCGGTGCGCAGGCTGCTGATCAAGCCTTTGCGCTCGTAGAAGTGCAGCGCCGACACCGCAACACCACTGCGCTTGGCGACCTCGCCCACGGACAACTCACGTTGCATTGCCTTGACCTCAACTTAGGTTGAGGCAGGATGCTGCGCGGCCTTCACCGGTGCAAGTACCGGCGAAGGCTCGATATACGTTTCCTTCCTGGATGTTCGATGCCTACCGAAAGACCGATCCCTGCCGCAGTGCTGTCCATCCAAACGCAGCCCACCTCCATCCTGGCCGCGCCTTACCGCGCGGCGACGCTGGGCATGGTGGCGCTAGTGTCGCTCAACGCGTTCGAGTCGCTGGCGGTTGCCGCCGCCATGCCAACGGTGGCGCGCGAGTTGAACGGGCTGCCGCTGTATGCGTTGGCGTTCGGCGGCGCGCTGGCCACCAGCGTGATCGGGATGACGGCGGCCGGACGCTGGAGCGACCGTGCCGGTCCTGGCGGTGCATTGGCTGCCGGCCTGTTGTGCTTTGTGGTCGGCCTGCTGGTCGCCGGCCTGGCACCGAGCATGCCGATGTTGATCGCCGGGCGCTTGCTGCAGGGGCTGGGGGCCGGCGCCTATTCGGTGGCCCTATACGTCATCGTGGGGCGGCTGTACCCGGAGGTCTTGCGCCCACGCGTGTTTGCCGCGTTTTCGGCGGGGTGGGTGGTGCCCTCGTTGATCGGGCCGGGCATCAGCGGATTGATCGTGCAGCACCTGGGCTGGCGCTGGGTATTTTTGTCGGTGCCGCTGTTGGCGATTCCGGCTGGATTACTGCTGTGGCCGGCGCTGCGCGGACAGGCCTGGACACGCGACGGGTCCGAGGCGCCAACCGCCTCGATGGGGAGGGCTATCGGAGCGGCGATGGGCGTGCTTGGCGTGTATCTGGGCGGGCAACTGCACGGCATGCTGGCGCCGGGCGCAATGCTGCCGGCCGTGTTGCTCACCGCGTATTGCGCCTGGCGCCTGCTGCCGGCTGGTACGTTGCGGCTTGCGCGCGGCTTGCCGAGCGTGATCGCGCTGCGTGGCATTGCGGCGGCCGCCTTCTTCGGCTTTGAAGCCTTTTTGCCGCTGCTGCTGTCGCGCGAACGCGGGCTTTCGCCGCTGCTGGCCGGCGTGGCACTGAGCGTGGGTGCGTTGGGCTGGTTTGGTGGTTCGTGGTACCAGGGCCACAGCCGCGCCGGTTGGTCGCGCCCTCGCCTGCTCAAGAGCGGCGCGCTGTTGATGACGCTGGGCATTGCGATCAGCGCGGGTGCGGTGTGGCCGCCGATTCCTGTGCCGTTGGCAATTGCCGGCTGGGCGCTGACCGGCCTGGGCATGGGCCTGCTGTATCCCAGCCTGTCGGTGGTGATGCTGTCGCTGTCGCCACCGGCCCAGCAAGGCGCCAACAGCTCTGCCTTGCAACTGAGCGAAGCCATCGCGGTGGCGGCCATGCTGGCGCTGGCGGGCGCAGTGTTCGCCGCGCTGCTGACATCGGCCACGCGCGCCGCCTACCTGAGCGTGTTCGCGTTGGCGTGGTTGCTGGCGGTGGCGAGCTTTTTTGTGGCGCGGCGGGTGTGATGGCGTCCGCGGCGACTACGCGGCATCGACGTAACGCCATACCACATTGCCGAGGCAACGTGGCCGGTCGATGGCAGCACGCGAATGAGCCCCAAGGCTTGGCGGGTCGCAACGACCGAGGTGATCTCCAGGTTCACCACATGGAGAGGGTCGCTCGATGCCGGCCCGAGACCACAGCGTTAGCAGCGCCGACCACTTTGCCGATCCTGCCGGGATCGCATGGACCCGCACACGAAAAAAGCCCCCCTCGAACCGCTGGTCATTTTTTCGCCACCCATCTTGACAGCGTTGCAGGCCGGGGCCTGCACGCACTTGTCCACAGCCTTGTGCAACTTCCATCCACAGGGGATGTGGAAAAGATGCGTCGCCTTGCATGCGCCTGAGGCCTTGCGCGGCGCTGGCGCATCTGTCATGCGCGACCGGCGGAGCCAACGCGGTGGCGTTGTCGCCGCCGCCCCCCCCTGGGCATGCCTCCCCACACCCGTCTGCAGGTGTGCCGCAAAGGACGGCCTGCTCCAATTAGCGACACCGCCACTTCGCACTGGCGATGCACCCGCCGATACACATCAATCGGTGATGACGTGCGGCACGAAGCGCGAGGTGTCGCGGGTGATCGGGCCAGCGTCGTCGCGCATGCCCAATCCGGCAGGACGATCCGCCACAACCCAGCTGCCCACCAACGCATGGCGCCCGTCGAACACCGGCAGCGGGTGATGCGCCTGCAGAATCGCCGGGCCGTCCACGTACGGGCCATCGGTGTGCGCGGCCTCGCCTTGCGCCGTCACCAGCGCGATGTTGGCGCCCTCGCGCGACAGCAGCGGCTTGCGCACCCAGCCTGCGGTTGGTGCCTCACCGGCCTGCGCAAAGCGGGCAGGCAGCAGATTCGGATGACCCTGATGGCGGTCCCACAGCAGCGGCAGGATGCCCTTGTTGCTCAACACCGATTTCCATGCCGGCTCGATCAGGCGCACCCGGTCGGCGATCAATGCCGGCCCGAAGCGTTCTTCCATCATGAATTCCAGCGGATACAGCTTGAACAGCGTGTGGATCACCCGGTCCTGTTCGTCGGTGAACCAGCCCTCGGCACTCAGGCCGATGTCTTCGATGGCCACTTCCTCGGTGCTGATGCCCACCTGGTGCGCACAGTCGCGCAGGTAACGCACGGTGGCGCGATCCTCCAGCGAATCGCGCACCGCCGCAAAATGCATCTGCGCGCCGATCGCGCCATCCACGGCCAGCGCGCCTAGGGTTTCGCACAGCAGGTCCTGGATCAGGTTGTACTGATCGGTTCCCTTGGGCAGCGCACCGCTGGCGATCTGCTGTTCCAGCCACAGCCACTGGAAGTAGGCCGATTCGTAAAGCGATGTTGGCGTGTCGTAATTGAGTTCGTACAGCTTGGCCGGGCCATCGCCCGAATACGCCAGGTCCATGCGGCCATACAGATGCGGGTCGCGCCCTTTCCAGGAGTTGGCGATCCAGTCCCAGTAGAACGCCGGGATGGCCAGCTGGGTCATCAGCGCTTCCGAGCCCACCACCTCGTCCACCAGCTGCATCGCCATGTCGTGCAACTCTTGCGTGGGCGCTTCGATGTCATCTTCGATCTGACGCAGCGAAAACGCGTAGTAGGCGCTTTCGTCCCAATACGGTTCGCCGTCGATGGTGTGGAAGTGAAAGCCCAGCGATTCGGCCTGCGTGCGCCAGTCCGCGCGTTCGGGGATCAGGATGCGTTGCATGTCAGCCGCCGAAGCCCGAGCTGCGCCCGCCGCTGCCGAACGAACTGCGCGCCGCCGCGCTGGAACCGAAGCCCGAACGCGACACGGTGATGGCGCGCGTGGGCATGTCGATGGCGCCGCTGCGCCCACGCACCGTGCCAATGCGGTTGCTGGCCAGATCGCCGTTGGGCTTGTAGTAACCGCCGCTACGGTAATCGCGGTACAGCGGAATCGAGCCGCCATAGCGGTAACCGCCGCCGCTCATATTGCCCAGCGCATAGCCCAGCAAAAAACCGCCCATCGGCGGGATCCAGCTCTGCTGCCCCTGCGGATTGGTGATCGCCGTGCAGCTGCCGAACTGTTCATCGCACTCGTAGCGCGTGGTGAAGCGCGGCGCGGCCTGCTGATGCTTGGCCACCGCCTCGTCGTAGGCCTTGAGGCATTGCTGGATATCGGACTGTTCCTGCTTGATCTGGTAACAGTCCGACGCCGATTGCAGCACCACACCGGTCTCCGGCTCCGAGCCGCAGCCGGTGACGAAGGCGGCCGGCAGCGCAGCCATCAGGGTGAGTTTGAGATTGCGTGATCGCTTCATGCCCGCGCTCCGTTACGGCGTGATCGCGGCGGCATTGATCAGCCCCACCGCGATCGACACGCCGGCCGAAAAGATACCGGCGGCGGTGATGTTGTCGGTGATCTGCCGCGAGATGCGCCCAGCCACCAGATTGGCCAGCAGGTAGGCCACCACCTGGATGCCGCAGGCCACCAGGCCCCAGATCAGGGCGTCGATCAGGCTCACCGAGTGGGTGATGGCCGAGTGCAGCGGCAGCGCCACGCCGATCAGGTTGCCGGCCAGCGCGGTGGCCGCTGCCACATTGCCCTGCCGCAGCAAGGTGAAATCCTTATGCGGGGTGACCAGGGTCACCAGCACCACCGAGACGATCAGCACACCCAGGCCGGTACCGAAATAGGAAAGAAACGCGAGAAAACTCTGCAGATTGATCGGATTCATGACAGGACCAAGGTGGGTGGAAGACGCGCGGGCGCGCTCAGGTGATATCCAGATCGGCAACGGTGACATCGATACCGACCGCATAGGTGACGCAGAATTCGTTGGGGCCGGAATCTTCGCCGGTCACCAGCAGGAATTCTTCGCGCTGCAGCTCCGGCACATCGCGGCTGTAGAGCATGGCGTAATGGGTCAGATCGCCATCGCGGCGCGGCGGCTGGTAGCGGTACAGCACTTCGTCGTAGGCGATCGGCGGAATCCGTGACGCGTCATCGGTGGATTGCGTTGCGCGCTGCCACTGTCTGCCGGCGTACTCGATCTGCGCCGCGCCCAGGTGCGGGTGCTGCATCACGAACTCCTGAAACGCCTGCTTGCTGGGCGGGTTCACCGTTTCGCAATACACGAAGGCCTTCATCGCTTCCAGATCGCCCCCCACGGTGGTGACCTGCAGGAACGCATCGTCGTCCAGGTAGAAGCGATGCAGCGCATAGCCATCGCCCAGATTGACGTGACCGTAGCAGGGAATGCCCTGGTGCCCGCCCGGCAACTCGGCGGTCATGGCCTCCGGCGCCATGCGGTACAGGGTGGTGTCGATCTCCACCTGACCACCGACACGCAGCCCCAGGGGCAGCGCGTGACCGATCGCGCCACTTCCGGAAGTGGGCAGCGGCGGCGGTTGCGGTTGACCGAACAACTTGCTGAAAAAACTCATCGTCAGACACCTTGTGGCGATGGGGGAAGGGAAGCTGCCTCGCTGCGCATGGCCTGCCAGGCGATGGCGTGCGCCGGCACGCGCTGCTCGGACAGGTAATACAGCATGGCACCGGCGGCGACGGCGGTGCGTGCTGGCGGGTTCAAGCGCAACGCGCCGTCGGGCGCGCGCAGGCCCAGCAGCAATGCGCCACGCTGGCCAAAATCGGCCGCAAGCCGGCTGTAATCCAGCGGTTGCACATTCGCAGGCACAACAAGACTGAACTGGGTGGGACCATCGTCCACCGACAGCAGCTCGGCGGTGAGCGCCGCACTGCCCGGATCCTGCGCCGCACGTGCCAGGATCTCGGCGGTCATCGGCCGCGTGCACTCGATGGCCGGGTAATGGCAGTTGACCAATCGGGCCGCGCTGGCCGAATCGAAGTGCGCCACGACATGCGCGGCCGGCGCATGCGCCATCAACGCGAACACCGCCGCCAGGGTCTGGTCGTCGGAGGGCGGGTTGACGATCACCCGCGCCGCGCCGGCAATGCCGGCACGCAGGTACACCTCGGTGTGCGTGTACGACTCGGCGGCGATGAAGCGCATGTGGTCGGGCATCGGATTTTCCGCCACGCCCTCGGCGATCAGCACCACGCCTTCGTCATCGGTGGCGGTGTCGGACAGCAGCAATTCCAGCAGGCGCGTGGAGGCGGCGCCCTGCCAGCCGATCAGAATGGTGTGCCCGCGCAGGTCTGCATAGGCCATCTTGCCCATGTGGTGGCGCCTCCAGAAAGTGATGAGCACGCCGCTGGTCTTGGCCAGCACCGTGGCGAACAACGCCACCGCGCCCGGCATCAACACGAACGCGGCGATATAGCGCCCGGCCACCGAACCCGGCGACAGGTCGCCGTAGCCGATGGTGGTGGCAGTGGTCATGTAGTAGTACGGAAATGCGTCCAGGCCGACGAGCTTGTGCTCGCCGGCCCACAGCAGCAGCAACCAGCTCAGCCCCATGTGCGCCAGCAGTGCCAGCGCCACCATGCCCCAGCTGACGCGGCGCACGTGGCGCCGCAGGACCCGCAACAGCCGTCCAACGATGATCATGGCGCATCCTGTGCCGTGCGATGGATCAGCTGTCGCTGCGCGGAACCTGCTGCACGTCGCGCACCTGGCCAATCAGCGGCGCGGTGCCGCCGGCGTTCTCGTGACCCAGCTGCGCGGCCGGCTTCTTGAAGCGTGCCAGCACCGCAGCGGCGTTGGATTCGCCTTCCATCAGGCCGGCCGCAGCCAGGCGCCGATTGAGATCGCCATCGCCGGTGGACGCTTCGAGTTCTTCGGCCGATTCGATGCGCGCCGAGGTTTCGGCCTGGCGCGCCTTGATGCGCTCCAGCGATTCCAGCGCCGAGCCCATCTTGCTGCTGGCGCCGGAGTGGCGCGCGGCAATGGCGGCCTGCGCCTTCTGCACCGCGTCGGTGGCCTTGACCGTATCGATCTGCTGGCGCATGCCGCGCAGCTGGTTCTCGGTCTTCTGGATGGTGGCCTTGAGCGTCACCACCGACTGGTCCAGCGCGGTCTTGGAGGCCTTGTCGCCGGCATCCTCGCTTTCCAGGGCGGCCAGCTTGACCGCCACATCGTGTGCCAGCGCTTCATCGTTCTTGGCCAGCGCGCCTTCGATGTAGCGCGTGTATTCGGCCATCTTGCCGGCGCGTGCGTCGATCTTCTGCTGGGCCAGCTTGCTCTGCGCCATCAGCTTGGTGAGCTCTTCGCGCGAGCGCGTGAGCTGGGCGCCGGCATCGCGCATTTCCTGATCCAGGATGCGCAGCGCATTGGCGTCGACGGCCTTCTGGCCGGTTTCGTGTGCGGTACCACGCAGCAGCGTGATCAGCTTGGAAAAGATACTCATGACAACACGCCTTTAGGAAAAGAACGGCTTGAGAGATTCGGCGGCATCCAACGTATTGGCCGCCAGGGTCTGGATTTCTTCGTCGATCTGGTCGAGCGTCGAGGACGCCGACAGTTCGCCAAACACCACGTAACGGTCCTTGCCGTCGACCTGGACCAGGCCCAGGTTGGACAAGGGGTTGAGCGGATTCAGGCGCAGGCAGGCGTCGTTGAAGGCGGCGCGGTCGTTGACGTGCTCGGCATGGGCCAGCAGCGTGGACACGAAAACCTGCGAGCCGGAAGCGGCAACCTGGATCTGCATGTCGCCGTGGTCGGCCAGGGTGAGATTGATGGCCGGCTCCAGGCCGTCGATCAGTTCGACCTGGATTGACTGGCCACGGTAGCGCTCGGCCAGCAGGCCGTGCAATTCGACGGTGGTGTACTGCGTCATACGATGTCCTGTCCTTTGGTCATGCCGTGGTGGTGATGCAGCGAATGTCCTGCAGCGACCGGACATACTACAGACTGCCCGTGACCGGCAGAAAGGGCCGGAAGTCAGCTGGTCAGGCGCGCGGCAGGCGAGCAAACCGCCCGTTCAGCTGGCTTGTCGCCCCCTGCCGGGCGGCTGCCTCACGGATACAGCATCCGCTTGCTCCAATGGCTGGCCGCGTCGGCCTCGTAGCGCCAGCGCTCGTGCAGGCGGAACTTGGCGCCGTACCAAAACTCGAACGCCTGCGGCACCACCCGGAACCCGCCCCAACCATCCGGGCGCGGCACCTCGCGCCCTTCGAACGTCGCTTCGACCTTGGCAATGGCCGCATCGAACTCTTCGCGCGAACCCAGCGTCTGCGACTGCCGCGAGGCCCACGCGCCGATCTGGCTCATGCGCGGGCGCGAGGCGAAGTACGCATCGGATTCGTCCGCGCTCACCAGCTGCACGCCGCCTTCGATGCGCACCTGGATGCCGGCTTCGCGCAGGCTGCGCCATAGGAACAGCAGCGCCGCCTGCGGGTGGGTCTGCAGGTCGCGGCCCTTTGCGCTGTCCAGATGGGTGTAGAACACGAACCCGCGCGCGTCGAAGGCCTTGAGCAACACGGTGCGCGCGCTCGGCCGGCCATCCACGTTGGCGGTGGCCACGGTCATCGCGCTGGCTTCGGGTTCGGCGCTGTTCTGCGCCTCGGCATACAGCGCGGCGAAGGTGGCAAGAGCTTCTGCGTACAGATCGGTCATGACGGTGCGTGGCAGCCAGATGGACGCCTATTGTGGGCGCATCGCCCGCGCTTCGCCTATGCACCGCGATCCAATCGCCGAAACGGCGCGGGTTGGCGGGATTGGAGACGGCAATTGCGCCGTGCCATCGGCCCGGCCCGATGGCGTGAATGCTACGATCCCTGCGCATGAACCCCGCACCCAATCTCGTGATGGTCGGCCCGATGGGCGCCGGAAAAAGCTGCATCGGCCGTCGCCTGGCCGAGCGCTTCGGGCTGGAATTCGTCGATGTGGACCAGGCCATCGTCGACCAGGTGGGCAGCAGCATCCCGGCCATCTTCGAGCAGCATGGCGAAGCCAGGTTTCGGCAGTACGAGGCCCAGACCCTGCAGGCGCTGCTGGAACAGGACAACAAACTGATTTCCACCGGCGGCGGCGCCGTGCTGGATCCGCGCAACCGCGAGCGCATCTGCGCGCGTGGCTTCGTGGTGTACCTGCATGTCAGCGTGCCGGCGCAACTGACGCGGCTGGCGCGCGATCGCAATCGCCCGCTGCTGCAACGTGCCGACCGCGAGCAGGTGCTGCATGCGATGGCCGCGCACCGCACGCCGCTCTACCGCCAGGTCGCCGATCTCAGCCTGGAAACCGATCATCTTTCCCCCGCCGAGGCCACCGCGCAGCTGGTGCTGCGCCTGGCCGCGCAATGGCGCATGTCGAGTACCCCCGCATGACACTTCCCCGTTCCTCGCGCAGCGTCGATGTCGACGGTGCGCAGCCTTACACCATCACCATCGCCCCGGGCCTGCTGGCCGACGGCGCGCGCCTGGCCGGCCATGTGCGTGGCCGCCACGCGCTGCTGCTCAGCGACTCGCAGGTGGCTCCGCATTACGCGGCCGGCGTACGCACCGCCTTGTTGAACGCGCGGCCGGACCTGCAGGTCGGCGAGCTGGTCATTGCCGCCGGCGAAGCCTCCAAAACCTTGGAGACCTTTGGCTCTGCGATCACCGCGCTGGCCGAACTCGGTGCCACCCGCGACGCCTGCGTGTTCGCGCTGGGCGGCGGCGTGGTCGGCGACCTGGCCGGCTTTGCGGCAGCGTGCTGGATGCGCGGCGTGGACTGCGTGCAGCTGCCCACCAGCCTGCTGGCGATGGTGGATTCATCGGTCGGCGGCAAGACCGCAGTGGACATCCCGCAGGGCAAGAACCTGGTCGGCGCCTTCCATCCGCCGCGTGCGGTGATCGCCGACACCGACACCTTGCGCACGCTACCGCCGCGCGAACTGCGCGCCGGCCTGGCCGAGGTGATCAAGTACGGCGCCATCCGCGACCCGCTGTTCTTCCAGTGGCTGCACGCCGAGCGCCGCGCCCTGCTCGATGGCGATGCAGCGGCGCTGGCGCAGGCCATCGCCCGCAGCTGCGAGCACAAGGCCGAGATCGTGGCGCGCGACCCGCTGGAAAAAGGCGAGCGCGCCCTGCTCAACCTGGGCCACACCTTCGGTCACGCCATCGAAACCGAGCAAGGCTACGGCGCGCCCGGCAACGACAACCTCAACCATGGCGAGGCCGTCGCAGTGGGCATGGTGCTGGCGGCGCGCCTGTCGGCCGCGCTGGGCATGAGCGATGCCCAGGACACCGAGGCCTTGCGCACGCTGCTGCACGACTTCGATCTGCCCACCGAGATCCCGCCCGGCCTGACCCCTCAGGCCCTGCTCGCACGCATGCGCCTGGACAAGAAAAACATCGCCGGCCGCCTGCGCCTGGTGTTGTGGCGCGGCATCGGCAAGGCCGAGATCGTGCCGGATGTGGAAGAGGCAGCGGTGCTGGAGATCCTGGCGGGATAAGGCCAGCCGGCCGAAGGCACGGAACGCTGGACGCCGGCACCCAGCTGCCGTCGATCGCCACGACGCTCACTCTTTGTAGGAGCGTCCCCGGCGCGATGGGGCCTTCCCGACAATCCCTACCGCGCCCAGGTGCGCTCCTACGCACTGCCTGCCGCCGTCTGCACGGCGGTCGGAACCTCGCGCAGGAGCGCACCGGCAAGCGTGGACGCCCAACGACGCTCCCGGCGCAACCAGAACACCCGGACGCGCCACTGCTCTCAGCCTTCAGCAGCGCCCGGCTACAATCGGCCGCATGCGCATCCTTCTACAACACGATCCCGGCGGTAACGCGCCGCTCCGCTACGTCCAGCTGACCCTGCAACCGGATCTGTTCGGTGGCTGGGAACTGCTGCGCGAAACCGGCGAGATCGGCGGACGCACGCAACTGCGACGCGACCAGTACCTGCAACAGGAGGAAGCGGACCGCGCCTTCGACAAGGCGCGCGACACCCAACTCAAACGCGGTTTCCAACTCATCACCGGCGGCGCCGACGACGCGCCGCGCTGAGGACATACTTTCCCATGCTCAAGAACGATCGTCTGCTGCGCGCGCTCAACCGTCAGCCCGTGGACCGCACCCCTGTGTGGTTGATGCGCCAGGCCGGCCGCTATTTGCCGGAGTACCGCGCCACCCGCGCGCGTGCCGGCAGTTTCCTGGGCATGGCCAAGAATCCGGACATCGCCTGCGAAGTGACCCTGCAGCCGCTGCAGCGCTTCCCGCTGGATGCGGCCATCCTGTTCTCCGACATCCTCACCATCCCCGATGCGATGGGCCTGGAGCTGTACTTTGTCGAAGGCGAAGGCCCCAAGTTCCGCCACCCGGTGCGCGATGCCGCCGCAATCCACCGCCTGGGCGTGCCGGACATGGAAACCGAGCTGCGCTACGTGATGGATGCGGTGCGGGTGATCCGCCGCGAACTGGATGGTTCGGTACCCTTGATCGGTTTCTCCGGCAGCCCGTGGACGCTGGCCTGCTACATGATCGAAGGCGGCGGCAGCAAGGAATACGCACGCATCAAGGCCATGGCCTTCAACGCGCCAGAGCTGCTGCATCACCTGCTCGGCACCGTCACCGACGCGGTGATCGCCTACCTGGCCGCCCAGCGCGCGGCAGGCGCGCAGGCGCTGCAGGTATTCGACACCTGGGGCGGCGTGCTCTCGCCGGCGATGTACCGCGAATTCTCGCTGCCCTACCTGACCCGCATCGCGCGTGAACTGGAGCGCGGCACCGGGGCCGAGCGCACCCCGCTGGTGCTGTTCGGCAAGGGCAACGGCGCCTACGTGGCGGATCTGGCCGCCAGCGGCGCCGAAGCCGTGGGCGTGGACTGGACCATCTCGCTGGCTGACGCCGCTCAACGGGCGGGCGGCCGCGTTGCCCTGCAGGGCAATCTCGACCCGGCCACGCTGTACGGCTCGCCCGACGCGATCCGTAGCGAAGTCGCCAAGACCCTGGACAGCTACGCCCAAGGCAATGGCGGCTCACGCGAAGGGCACGTCTTCAACCTCGGCCATGGCATGTCGCCGGATATGAATCCCGAGCACGTGGGTGTGCTGGTGGACGCGGTGCAGAGCCTGAGCAAGCGCTAAGCCGCCGCGGCGAGCGGACCGGGTCGCACGGACCCGGCCCGTGCCAGTGCCAGTTCCCGCGTGCATGTAGGCACTGCCGAGCCAGCTAGTTCGCAACTGAACCGACCCACTGGCTCTGCGCGTTCACTCCGCCGCCAGATATATCGGTGCCGGACGCGTTGTGTCATGAAACGCGTCGCGCGATTCACTCCTGCACCCAAACCGCCAATGCGATGACGCGATCTGCCTGAACGTGCAGCGGGGGGCCTTACGCGTGCACGCGGCGCAGGCTGCCAACGCAGGCATTCCCGGGAGTCGCACACAGCGTTCCGTGCCGTGCACAGCAGGGAGACGATAATGCAGCGTTCCCCCGGCCAAGCCCCCATGTCTCAGCCCGTCCCCACCTTGCGCGCCTACGCCACCATCAAGCCGCTGCTGTGGCTGGTGTCGCTGGCCATCTTCATGCAGATGCTGGATGCGACCATCGTCAACACGGCGTTGCCGTCGATGGCGCGCAGCCTGCGCGAAAGCCCGCTGCAGATGCAGTCGGTGGTCTTCAGTTATGCGCTGGCAGTGGCGATGTTCATCCCTGCCTCGGGCTGGATCGCGGACCGCTTCGGTACGCGGCGCACCTTCCTCGCCGCGATCATCGTGTTCACCTTGGGCTCGCTGCTGTGCGCGGCAGCCCAGCACCTGCCGCAGTTGGTGGCCGCACGCGTGGTGCAAGGCATCGGCGGCGCGATGCTGCTGCCGGTCGGGCGGCTGGCGGTGCTCAAGACGGTGGCACGCGCAGACTTCCTGCGCGCGATGAGCTTTATCGCCATTCCCGCCCTGATCGGCCCGCTGATCGGCCCCACCCTGGGCGGCTGGCTGGTCGAAGTCGCCTCGTGGCACTGGGTGTTCCTGATCAACCTGCCGATCGGGGTGCTCGGGTTTATTGCCGCGCTGAAGATCATGCCCGACCACTATGGCGATGCACGCAGGCGCTTCGATCTGGTCGGCTACCTGATGCTGGCGTTCGGCATGGTGGCCTTGTCGCTGGCGCTGGATGGCATCTCGGAACTCGGCCTGCGTCATGCGTTCGTGATGTTGCTGGCCATCGGCGGACTGGCTGCACTGGCCGGCTACTGGCTGCATGCGGGCAACACCGCCAACGCGCTGTTTCCGCTGGCGCTGTTCAAGGTGGCGAGCTACCGCATCGGCATTTTGGGCAACTTGTTCGCGCGCGTGGGCAGCGGCTCGATGCCATTCTTGATCCCGTTGCTGTTGCAGGTGGGCCTGGGCATGAGCCCGATGAATGCCGGGCTGATGATGGTGCCGGTGGCACTGGCCGGTATGGCCGCCAAACGCGCGGCGGTCAAGCTGGTGGGGCGCTTCGGCTACCGGCGCGTGCTGATGCTCAACACCGTGTTGGTCGGCGTGGCCATGGCCAGCTTTGCGCTCATCGATATCGGCCAGCCGCTGTGGCTGCGCCTGGTGCAACTGGCCTGCTTTGGCGCGGTGAATTCACTGCAGTTTACGGTCATGAACACCGTGACCCTGCGCGATCTGGACCGCGACCAGGCCAGCCCCGGCAACAGTCTGCTGTCGATGGTGATGATGTTGGCCACCGGTTTCGGCGCTGCGGCAGCGGGCAGCCTGTTGGCGGCATTCAATACCCATCTGGGCGATACGCATGGCGCTACCGCCGCCTTGCATGCCACCTTCCTGTGTGTGGGCGGCATCACCTTGTCGTCGACGTTGATCTTCTGGCAGCTGGCCGAGACGCGCCCCCACCCCAAGGAAGTGGAAGCGATTGCCGAGTAGGTGCTGCGCTGGCGCACTGTCACTTCCGCCGCGGCTACGCCCCATCGCGCGCGCGGGCATGCCGCAACGCCTCGGCGATGGTATTGGCCAACATCTCGCCGGTGAGCGGCTTGCGCAGGAAACGGTCGAAGCCCGCTTCCTGCGCGTTCGGTTCGGCGGCTTCATCGGAGCGTGCGGTCACTGCGATCAACGGCATCTCGTAGCCGAAGACGCGCAACTGCCGCGCCAACGCAAAACCATCCAGCCCGGGCAGGTCCAGATCCAGCAATGCCAGATCGAACGTGTTGTCGGCCGCTTCGGTCAACGCCGCCAGCCCGTGCGGCGCATGCACCACCGAGTGCCCCTGCGCGCGCAGCAGGCCGATGATGACCTCGGCGATGGTCGGGTCGTCTTCCACCAGCAGGATGCGCTGCGGCTCGACGGGGCTGGCGGCATGTGCCACCTCGCCGTCCAGCGTTGCATCCGACGCCACCCAGCGCAGCGGCAGATCCACCACAAAGCGCGTCCCGGCGCCGAGCCGGCTGATCACCTCGATATGCCCACCCATCGCCATCGCCAGCTCCTGACAGATGGCCAGGCCCAGGCCACTGCCGCCATAACGTGAGGTGGTCTTGGCACCGTCGCCCTGCTCGAAGCGCTGGAACAAGCGCGCCTTCTGTTCGGCATTGATGCCCGGGCCCGTGTCGGCCACTTCGAAGCGCAGGCCTTGATAGGAACCGAGCGTGGTCAGCTTCAGCGCGACCACGCCGCGCTCGGTGAATTTGATCGCGTTATTGAGCAGGTTGAGCAGGATCTGCCGGATACGGGTTGAATCGCCGCTGGCGGTGATGTCGCCCAGCAGCCCGATCTCCAGGCTGAAACGCAACCCGCGCTCTTGCGCCAATGGCGCCATCAGCGCTTCGACTTCGGCCACGAGCTGACGCACCGAAAATGGCTGGAAATCCAGTTCAAGCCGGCCCGATTCGATGCGCGCCAGATCCAGCGCATCGTTGACCAGCCGCAACAGATGCGCACCCGCACGACGGATCGACTCGGTGTAGCTGCGCTGCGTGGCGTCCTGCGTGGTCTTGAGCAGCAATTCGCTCATGCCCAACACACCCGTCATCGGCGTGCGCACTTCATGGCCCAGCGTCGCCAGAAACCGGGTCTTGGCCAAGGACGCCTGTTCGGCCAGCTCCTGTTTGTGCACGGCCAGCTGCCAGGCATTCAGGCGCCGCAGCCGACGGCGATACAACAAGATGGCCGCGGCGATCACGCACACGCTCAGCACCGCCAACAGGCCCAGACCCCACGGTGACAGCCACCACGGCGGCAATACCTGGAAACGGACGATCTGGCTGGCCGACCAGATGCCATCTGCCGTGCGCCCCTGCACTTCCAGCGTGTAATGCCCGGAGGGCAGGCGCGAAAATAGGCGTTCGCCGGTGGAGCCCACGTCGATCCAGTCCGGATCGTAGCCACTGAGGCGGAAGCGGTAACTGGTGGATTCGGGATTGGTGAACGTGGGCATCCGCGCCACGATATGCAGGTCGCGATCGCCGTCTTGCACCTGCAGCGGCGCCTTGCCGGTGACATCCAGTTCGCGCTCGCCGCGTCGCAGGCTGACACGTTCGATCAACAGCTGCGGTCGGCGCAGATTCGGACGCATCGTGGCCGGATCGAACACCACGATGCCATCGGATGTGCCGCCCAGGATCTGCCCCGTGCTTGCCTGCACCAGCGTGGCCACCTGCATGGGCGAACTGGGAAGTCCGTCGTGCACGTCGTACACACGCACCAGCTTGCTGCCGGGGTCGACCCGGATCAGCCCACGATGACTGGAGACCCAGGCCACGCCACCGGCATCGATCACCAGGCCGGTCGGCGAGACCATCGGAAATTCCTGGTCCTTTCCCACCGTATCCAGATGCGTGAGCTGCTTGCCGTCCCAGAGATAGCGCCGCAATTGTCCGGCCAATCCGATCCAGACGATGCCACCATCTCCCTGGCGAAACACATAGGTTGGCAGGGACGGCGCGCCGCGTACCGGAACGAACTGGTCGGCAAGCGGATCCCATCGCCACAGCCCGGCATTGTTGCTCAGCCAGATCTGCCCATCCGGCCCGATCCGCATATCCAGGACAGTCAGCGCCTTCAGCCCGTGGCTTCCGTAGTCGAGCGTCCTGAGCAGTTGGCCCTCGCTGCTCCACAGCTGCACCCCGTGCGTCAGCAGCGCCACCCAGATGCGACCCTGTGCATCTTCGGCCATCCTGCCAGGCCTGCCGACATCTTCGAGATCGGCTGCGGAATCCTGGTGCCCGAGCAGTGGCCAACGCCTGGCCTCGCCCGTCTTCGGGTTGTACCGAACCAGCCGTTCCTGCACGCCGATCCAGACCATTCCCTGCCTGCTTTCGATGACCGTATCGGGAATGCGTTCCGGATCGACCGGAGCCAGGCGTGGCTCCACGCGGCCGGTGACGGGATCGAAATGCTCAAGCGTTCCACGCGTGCCGACCAGCCAGATGCCGCCGGTGACCGAAGGCGCTGTGGCAACAACCGAGGGATTGGCGAGCGAGTGCGGATCATCTGCGCGATGCGAAAACAACGCGAAGGTGTCCCAGCGCGGAGGCAGGTGCCACAACCCGCCCTCCAGGCTGGCGAACCACAGACCTCCTTCGCGGTCCTGGTAGGCGGTGATCCAGTTCCGGTTGACCAGACCGTGCGCTGAAAAACTGTAGACCGGCACGCGTTCGACGCCACCGTCGCTGGAACTCATGCCCAGGCCGGTGGCGGTATCCAGCCAGTAGCGCCCGAGCCGGTCACGGAGCAGGACGCCCCGGACCTGCGCGGTGTCCTTACCGCTTTGCCAGCGGCGGGCCACGGGCCGCCCGACCGTGTTGAACTGGACGGGGTTGCCGTCGAAATCGGCAACCCAGAGCACCTTGCCGTCGGGCTCCTTGTACATTCGGTTGACCGACTGGGACGGGCCCGGAAGCGGCACGCGCTCCAGGCGCCGACCATCCCAGTGCACAAGCCCGCCCCAGGTGCCGATCCACAGGCCGCCGTCGGGCGCGACTTCCAGACCAACGATATTGTCGGACGGCAAGCTAGCGGCATCGCCCGCCTTGGCAGAAAAGTGCTGCATGCGCCCGTCGGGGCGATAACGATAGAGGCCCTGCTTGGCGGTGCCGATCCAGATATCCCCGTCCAGCGTTTGTGCCAACGACCACAGGGTGGCATCGCGCAATTCCGGGAACCGCGGATCTTCCAGTCGTTTGAACGTGCGCGTGTTCGCTTCCAGATAGCCGACGCCGCCGTCCTCGAAGCCCATCCACACCCGATCGTTGGCATCGACACAGATGGTCCAGACCACGTTGCTGGTCAGGCCATCTTCCATCCGCCAGATCCGGTAGTTGCGGCCATCGAATCTGGCCAGGCCGTCATCGCTGGCAAGCCACAGATATCCCTGTCTGTCCTCGGCCAACTGATTGATCGTGTCCGACGGCAGCCCGTCGGCGATCGTCAGCTGGATAGGCACCGGTGTTGCAGGCGTCCGCGCCTGCACCGGAAACACTGCCAGACACAGGCATACCCAGAGCACAGCGAGCAGCCGATGGGGCAAGCAGGATAGAAAGCGCACCGGATCAACTTCACGACAAGTCGGCGCATAGTGCGGGCCACGCGCGGTGCGGGCAAGCGCGCTCTGCCCGTTGCGCGCACGCGCTCAGGCTGCAAGGCGCCCGCGCGGCAGCGTCATTGGTCAGTCCGTTGCACGTTGCAGGGCTTGCGAAAAGCGGGCCCGACAATTCTTTCCGCCGACACTTGCTTGCGACGCAACCGCTTGCCGCGCCCCGGGTGGCAGGGCACCTGCAGCGCCCTTCCGCCTGGCCAGACCATCGCGACCCGCATCGCTGTTCGAGCGGCCCAAGAGCGGACGAACACGCCGCGTGATACTTGGATGCCTGCTCCGGTGACAGAGCATCCGCAGCGCTTGTCAGCGCTTGCTGCGTAACGCTTCGGCAATGGTGGCGGCCAGCATGTCGCCAGTGAGCGGCTTGCGTAGGAAGCTGTCGAAGCCGGCTTCCTGCGCGCTTGGTTCGGCGACCTCGTCGGCGCGTGCAGTCACGGCGATCAACGGCATGTCGTAGCCGAAGACGCGCAACTGCCGCGCCAGCGCAAAACCATCCAGCCCGGGCAGGTCCAGATCCAGCAATGCCAGATCGAACGTGTTGTCGGCCGCTTCGGTCAGCGCCGCCAGGCCATGCGGGGCATGCACGACCGAATGCCCTTGCGCTTGCAGCAGGCCGACGATGACCTCGGCGATGGTCGGGTCGTCTTCCACCAGCAGGATGCGCTGCGGTTCGATAGCCGTCTCGGCATGCGCGGTCTCGCCACCGAGCGCGGCGTTGGAAGCCACCCAGCGCAGCGGCAGATCCACCACGAAGCGCGTCCCCGCACCGAGTCGGCTGATCACCTCGATCTGCCCGCCCATGGCGATTGCCAGCTCCTGGCAGATCGCCAAGCCCAGACCACTGCCGCCGTAGCGCGAGGTGGTTCTGGCACCATCACCCTGCTCGAAGCGCTGGAACAGCCGCGCTTTCTGTTCGGCGTTGATGCCCGGCCCCGTGTCGGCCACTTCAAAGCGCAGGCCTTGATAGGAACCCAGCGTGGTCAACTTCAACCCGACCACGCCGCGCTCGGTGAATTTGATCGCGTTATTGAGCAGGTTGAGCAGGATCTGCCGGATGCGGGTGCAATCGCCACTGGCAGTGATATCGCCGAGCAGCCCGATCTCCAGGCTGAAGCGCAGGCCACGCTCCTGCGCCAGCGGCGCCATCAACGCCTCCACTTCGGCCACCAGCTGACGCACCGAAAACGGCTCCACATCCAGCTCCAGCCGCCCGGATTCGATGCGCGCAAGATCCAGCGCATCGTTGACCAGCCGCAACAAATGCGCGCCTGCGCGGCGGATCGACTCGGTGTAACTGCGCTGTTTGAGATCCAGCGAGGTCTTGAGCAGCAGCTCACTCATGCCCAAGACGCCCGTCATCGGCGTACGCACTTCGTGGCCCAGGGTCGCCAAAAAACGCGTCTTGGCCAGGGACGCCTGCTCGGCCACTTCCTGTTTGTGCACCGCAAGCTGCCAGGCATTCAAGCGACGCAACCGACGGCGGTACAACAAGATCGCTGCAGCAATCACGCACACGGTCAGCAGGGCCAGCAGGCTCAAGCCCCACGGCGACAGCCACCATGGCGGCAACACCTGAAAACGCAAGGTCTGGCTCGCCGACCAGATCCCGTCTGCAGTGCGCCCCTGCACTTCCAGCGTGTAACGGCCTGAAGGCAGACGCGAAAACAGGCGCTCGCCACTGGGCCCGACATCGATCCAGTCCGGGTCGTAGCCGCTCAGGCGGAAGCGGTAGCTGTTGGATTCGGAGTCGGCGAAGCTGAGCAGGCGGGCGACGATATGCAAGTCGCGATCGCCGTCCTGCATGACCAAAGGCGTGACATGACTCAGATCCAGCCCGCTCTCGCCGCGACGTAGCCCCACACGTTCGATCACCAACGGCACCCGATGATCATTCGGCTTGAGTTCGGCAGGATCGAAGATCACCAGCCCATCCGGCGTCGCGCCGACGATCATGCCCTTGGACGATTGCACCAAAGAACGCGCAACGAATTGCGGATTGGGCAGGCCGTCATGAACTCCGAACACGCGCACGCCCCGCGTGGCCGGGTCAACGCGAATCAGGCCACGCATACTGGACATCCAGGCAACACCGTCGTGGTCGATCACCAGTCCCTGTGGCGCAAGCGCAGGGAAGTTCTGCTCGGGGCCCACTGTATCTAGATGTTGCAGGGTGCCGTTCTTCCACAAATAGCGGCGGAGCTTCCCTAGCCCGGCAAACCAGGCGATCTGGTTGTCGCTGAAGCGAAAAGTGAAGATAGGTTCGTCGGGTGCGCCGGCAATGCGCTCGAAGCGCGCAACCGACGCGTTCCAGCGCTGCAGACCACGATTACTGGCCAGCCAGAGCGCTCCGTCCGGCCCAGCCTGCAGGTCGTAAACCACCAGATCTGCTGCAAGGCCGTGGGTCCCGCGCAACATGGTGCGCAGCAAGCGACCTTGTTCGTCCCGCTCTTGTAGCCCAAGCGTGGCATGGACCCAGATGTGACCATCGGCGGTCTGCTGCAGCGCTTCCAAGGAAGCGTCCAGTGTCGCGTCCTGTGCAGCCGCGTCCGAGCCGCTTGCTGCAGCCTTCCAGTGCTGCACCTGGCCAGTAGCGGGATCAAAGCGCACCAGCTCGGCAAACTGCCCGACCCAGACGTTACCCTTGCGATCCTCCAGCACGCTATTGGACCAGCTGGCAGACCCCAGGGTGGGCAATACACGCTCGATTTTGCCGGTGGCAGGATCTACGCGTTCGAGCACGCCCGAGGTGCCCACCAACCACATCCGACCATCGCGCGATTTTGCAGTGCCCTGGATCGCCAGGTTGCCACCTTGGCCACCGTCGTCCATGTAGTTGAAAACAACCGCGAAACGATGCCAATTCGAGGGGAGATGCCAGAGCCCGCCGTTGGGGCTGGCAAACCATACACCGCCCTCGCGATCCTGATATGCCGATTCCCAGTTGGGACGGATGCGCCCGTGCGCAGACAGACTGTACAGGGGGACATTGCGCACCTCCGCACCAGTCGTATGGCCTAGGCCGGCCAGAGTGTCCAGCCAATAGCTGCCGTCCTGGTCGCGCAACAACACGCCCAATACCGGATATTCTGCAGGTGCCTGCCAACGGTGCGGACTGAGATGACCACTTGGATCGCGCCGAAACAGCTTGTCGTCGCTGGTCCCGATCCAGATGCTGCCATCGGCATCGGCAGTTAGCCGGGTGATGATCTGTGCGGTGCCATCCGGAAATGCCTGCCGCTCGAAGTCATTACCCGTCCAATGCGCAGCACCATCGGCGGTCCCGATCCATAGTGTGCCGCGGGTATCGACATCGAGCCGATAGATCGCGTTGTCGGGCAAGCTGCGCGGATCGTCGGCACGATGTGCGAAATGCTCCAGCGAACCATCCGGCCGCAGCCGGTATAGCCCACTCATTTCAGTGCCGAACCATATGCTGCCGTCGTCGGTAGACTTGATGTTCCAGATCGCAGCGCCGCGAAGTTCCGGATAGCGCGCACCATCATAGAAAGTGAATTGATGGCGTGCGGGGTCCAGCATCGCAAGGCCTGCCATGCCGGTCCCGATCCAGACCCGGTTGCGCTTGTCGACGTGAACCGCCCAGATCTGGTTGTCGCGCAAACCGTCTTCGATGCGCCAGATACGGAAGTTTCGCCCGTCGTAACGCGCTAACCCATCGCTGCTGGCCAGCCACAAATATCCATTGGCATCCTCATCGAAGCCGTACACCACGTTGGATGGCAGCCCGTCGGCCACGGTCAGCTGCCGCGGCTGCGGCAGTACCGGCACGCCGGCCAGCGTAAGACTCGGCCAGCCTGACACGACGGCCAGGCAAAGCAGTAATAGAGCCCGCGTCATCAAGGCTTTCAGCGGCATGCGACGACTGGGGTGTTGTGGTGGTAGCAGCATGCGCTCGCGTGTCCTTTGCACGCATAGTGCGGACCTTGCCTGATGCTGGCAACACACAGAAGCGCGCCAACGGTGATCGTTACAGCAGGCAGGCATCGTACGGCCGTCTTTACGCGATGCGATGCCCGATGAGCACCGGCATCGTCAACGCATCGGGGCCGTGCACCCACGCTAGGTCGTGGCCTGCATGCCGGCGGCTGCGCGCGCAGCCGTCATCGCTTCCACCAGCAGATCGGCAGTGACCGGTTTGCGCAGGAATCCGTCGAAACCTGCGGCCTTGGCCTGGGTCTGCGCGGCGCTGTCAGCGCGTGCTGTGACTGCCAGCAGCGGGAAGCGATGGCCAAGCTGGCGCAGCTGCGATGCCAGGGCAAAGCCGTCCAGCCCGGGGAGGTCCAGATCCAGCAGCGCGATGTCGAACCTGCCATCCACCGTTTCCGACAATGCAGCCAGCCCATGCGCGGCATGCACCACGCGGTGACCTCGATTGGTCAACAAGCCGCTGATCACCTCCGCCACGGTCGGGTCGTCTTCCACCAGCAGGATGCGCAGCGGCTCGCCTGCAGGCACCTGCACCTGGCCGGTGGCGATACGTGTGCCGGAGCGGTCGATCGGCAAGGGCAGATCCACGGTGAACTGGGTGCCGACGCCAAGCCGGCTGCGCACGCGGATTCGGCCCTTCATCGCCACGGTGAGTTCCTGGCAGATCGCCAGCCCAAGCCCGCTGCCGCCGTAGCGCGAACTGGTGCGCGCGCCCTCGCCTTGTTCGAAGCGCTGGAACAGTCGCTTCTGCTGTTCCGACCCGATGCCAGGACCCGTATCGCGCACCTTGAAGCGCAGGGCATCGCCGTGCTGGCTGACGGTGAGCGACACCTCGCCGCGTTCGGCAAACTTGATCGCATTGCCCAGCAGGTTGATCAGGATCTGACGCACCCGCGTTGCATCGCCCACGACCACCACATGCGGGGGAAGCTGATTGCGGTACTCCAAGCGCAGGCCGCGCGCGTCAGCGATGGGATGCATGAAATCGGCCAGTTCCTGGGTGAGCTGCGCGGGATCGAAGGGCTGCTGTACCAACTCCAGCTTGCCGGCCTCGATGCGTGCCAGATCCAGTGCATCGTTGACCAAGCGCAGCAGATGCGTGCCGGCCTTGCGGATCGCATCGACATACCCGCGCTGCTTGGCATTCAGCGGCGTGGCCAGCAGCAACTCGCTCATGCCCAGCACGCCGGTCATGGGTGTACGCACTTCGTGGCCAAGCGTCGCCAGGAAATGCGATTTGGCGATCGATGCCTGCTCGGCCAGCTGTTGCCGCTGCTGTGTCAGCACCCACTCCTGCTGCCGCCGCACGCGCTTTCGCCAGGCCCAAACACTTAAGTACAGCAGCAGCATGCAGAGCGCTGCCGCCGCCAATTGCGCGGCCGTGCTCAACCACCACGGCGGCCGCACCTCCAGTTGCAACACCGGCGCAGCGACCCAATCGCCATCGCCGGCACGCGCCTGGACTTCGATGCGGTAGTCGCCAGGCGGCAATCGCGAGATCACGCGCTCGCCGCTGGCACCCTGCTCCACCCAGCGTTCGTCGTAGCCATTGACACGGTAGCGGTAATGCGCGGAGGCCGGATCGACAAACGACAACAGCCGTGCGCTGATGCGCAGATCGCGATCGCGCGCCTGCAGGATCACCGGCGCGTTGTGGGCAACCGTCTGCGGGCGCTCGGCATCGTTGCGCCGCACCTGCACCGATTCGATCACCAGGCGGGCCAGCGGCGCAGGCGCAAATGGCCGCGACGGATCGAACAACACGATGCCGCTGGTCGTCAGCGCCAGCACCTGGCCGTTGGGACCAATCGCCGGCGGACGCATCGAAAACTCGCTATCTGGCAGGCCGTCGCGTGGACCGAACCGGCGGACCTGCGGCTGGCCGCGCTTGTAAGCGAACAGGCCCCGCGAGGTGGTGGCCCAGACCGTGTCGTCGCCGCCCAGCGCCAGGCCGCGTATCTCGGTAGGAGGCAGGCCGTGTTCGTGCCCGACCCGCTCCAGCAGGCGCGCCTGCCGCCCGTCCCAGCCGTAGCGTTCCAGCGCACCGGAACGCCCAACCCAGAACTCGCGCGGCGACACGAAGGCCAGCGCATAGACTTCATGGTCGGCGTCCTCGATCACTGCGCGAAAGCGTTCGCCCTGCCAGACCCACACACCATCCCCGGCTGCGACCCAGGCGGTGCCATCCGGCCGCACCGTCAGTTGCTGCACCATGCCGCCGACTTCACTGAGATCGGTGCCGAAGCGGAACGTGGCCAGCAGCCGTCCATCCGCGGCACGTCGCTGTACGCCACCTTCCACGATCGAAACCCAGAATTCGCCATCGATGCCGGGTGTCATCAGTTCCACCCGATGCGTTTCGGAAACACCGATCTGCATTGCGAGCTTCTGCTGCTGGCCGGTCGCCGGGGTATAGCGCGTCACGCCATCGCGCAGCGCGATCCACAAACTGCCGCCGCCGGCCGGCAGCACCGACTGCACGGTGCCGCCGCCCAATGCGTCGCTATGCAGGACCGGCACCAGCTCACCGTCATTGCCGAGCCGGTAGACGCCTTCGCCGGTCGTCACCAGAAAGCTGTCGCCATCGGCCGCAGCGTTGACCAGATACAGGCTCTCCAGCGGCTTGCCCTGGGTCTGGAAAATGGTGGAGAACCGCCGCCAGTCCGGCGGCAAATACGCCACGCCCTGCGAAATCAGTCCGAGCCATAGCCCGCCCTGCCGGTCCTGCATCACATCGAGCACGCCGCTATGTGCGGTGAGGAAGCCGCTGCCGCGATCGCCTTCCATCAGGCGCAGCGCGGTTTCTCCCGGCGCCACCCGGAAAAATCCGTCGGCTGCACCAATCCAGTAGCCACCGTGCACATCGTGTACCACGGTCGCGGCACGCAGGGCATCGGCCCCGCTCCAGGACGCACGTTCCAGCGCACCAGCAGGCGTCACCCTGTACACGCCATTGCTGGTCCCGACCCACACCGTACCGTCGGCATCCTTGCTGAGCTTGAAAACCGTCGTGCTCAGTCGGTCTGGCGCGATGCGCACGAAGCGCTCGCCGTCGCGCATCACCAACCCGCTGTCGGTGCCGATCCATAGCCGGCCGCGCGCATCGGTCAGCAGGCTCATGATGGTGTTGCTGGGCAGTCCATCCGCCGCATCCGGTGTGGCACGGAACGCCGTCACCCGACCATTTTCTTCGCGCCGGCACAGCCCGGCACTGCTGGTTCCTACCCAGATCGCATCTTGTGCCTGGGCCAGTGCCCAGACCTGCCCATCGCATGCGCTGCCAACGTCGGGAAATGTCGTAAACGCCGAGCGCGCCGCATCCAGCATGCTCGGTGGCGAGCCGTTGATGCCAACCCATATCCGGTCGCGATCATCGACGAACAGCGTTTCCACTTCGTTGCCCGGAATCGAACTGGCGACATGCGGATCGTGCTGCCATACCTGCAAACCGATGCCGTCATAGCGCGCAAGGCCATCGCTGGTCGCCGCCCAGACATAGCCTTGCCGATCCTGGGCCAAGGCCAGCACCATGCGCGAAGGCAGGCCTTCGGCACTACCGAAGCGGCGCATGCGCGGGGTCTCGATCTGATTCACCGCCGCCGCATCCAGCCCGCTCAACAGCAAGAGCACGGCCAGCACCGACATCAGCACGTTCTTCATCGTCATCCGTGTCCCCATCGCCGCGTGTGCGCCCGGCGTTCCTTGTTGGGACTGCACTTTACCCGCTACGCCGCAGTTCTTGGTCCCAGGAACTGGCTCGCTCCCTGGCCGAGTTGCCGTTCTGCTGCCCGCTGCGACTGACCCGGCATGCGACCAAATGCTTGGCCGGCCAGTGCAGCAGGTATCTGCTGCGCATGGCACTGGTCGTGGCGAACGCACTGCCGGTTTGCTGTCTGCCATGGAACCAAGACAGCGCCGGCGCGAGGCTGCTGTCGCGTCCTCGCCTGGCTTGCACCTGGACCTACGCGTCGCCGGCCTCGCGATCGCGCTGGCCATCATCGACATCGGCAAGCACCCGCGCCAAGGCCTGCGCCAGCAAATCGCCCGTGACCGGTTTGCGCAGAAAGCCATTGCAGCCGGCGGCCATCGCCTGCGGTTCGGCATCCGTGTCGGCACGTGCGGTCACGGCCACGATCGGGAAGCGCACACCGCGCGCGCGCAACTGCGCCACCAGCGCCGCACCATCGAGGCCGGGAAGATCCAGATCGCACAATCCCGCATCGAAACTGCGCGTGCTCACCTCTGCCAGCGCGGCAAGACCATGCAGCACATGCGTGACGTGATGCCCACGCGTCTGCAGCAGGCCCACGATCACCTGCGCCACGGTCGCATCGTCCTCGACCAGCAGCAGCTGCAACGGCGCTTGCTCACGCAGCGACGGAGCGCGCACTGCAGGCGGCGTGACCGCAGGCAACGTGGACACCCAGTGCAACGGCAGCTCGACCACAAAACACGCGCCCTGCCCCAATTCACTGGTGACCGTCACCGCGCCGCCCATCGCCGCGGCAAGTTCGCGGCAGATCGCCAGCCCCAGCCCACTGCCGCCGTGCCGTGCCAGCGTGAGCGCGCCTTCGGCCTGTTCAAACCGCTGGAACAGCCGTCCGCGCTGCTCGGCGCTCATGCCCGGCCCGGTGTCGCGCACTTCCACGCGCAGACCCTGCCGGGTGTACTGCGGCAATGTGGTAAGGCGCAGGTGCACGCTACCGCGCTCGGTGAACTTGACCGCATTGAACAGCAGATTCAGCAGGATCTGCTGCACGCGACTGGCATCGCCATGCAATGCCGGCGGCAATGCCTCGTCGAGCTCGCACTGGAAGGCCAGCTGCTTCTGCTCGGCACTCGGGCGCACCAGTTCCACCACCTGGCCGACCAACTGGCGCAGATCGAAATCGCGGTAATCCAGCGGCAATTTGCCCGCTTCGATCCGGGCCAGATCCAGTGCATCGTTGACCAGACGCAGCAGGTGCTTGCCGGCCAGCTGGATCGCGCTTGCATAGCCTTGCTGACGGCCATCCAATGGGGTCTGCAGCAGCAACTCGCTCATGCCCAGCACACCGGTCATCGGCGTGCGCACCTCGTGACCCAACGTTGCCAGAAAGCGCGTCTTGGCCAGCGATGCCTGCTCGGCCAACTCGCGCTTGTGTTGCGCCAGCTGCCACTGCGCGCGCATGCGGATACGTCGCCGATATGCGGCGGCCAGCAAGGCGCTCAACAGCAATCCAGAAAACCCAATCGCCGCAATCCCGATCTCGCTACGCCACCAGGGCGGCCTGACCGAAAATTGCAGCGAACGCACCTGCGAGCGATTGCCCAGCGGGTCGATGCCCTGCAGCGCAAGCGCGTAGTTGCCGGCAGGCAGGCTGGCGAATTCACGGATGCCGGTGTTGCCTATGGTCTGCCAGTCCGTATCGAAGCCTTTCAGGAAGCTGCGATACCGATTGGACAGCGGGTCGCTGTACGACAGCAGGCGGCTGACGATCTGCAGCTGGCGGTCCTCCGGGCCCAGCTGGAACGGGCGGTCCATCGGCAAGGCGATGCGTGCGCCATTGCGCAGCACGCTGACGTGTTCCAGCTGCAGTGCCGGCACGAACGGGGCAACATCCGGCATTGCGGTATCCAGCAGCACGGTAGAGCCATCGCTGGTTGCCCCGATCAAGGTGTCGCCCGAAGTCAACAGGCAATGCTGGATGAACTCCTGACTGGTGAGGCCATCGCGCGTGCCGATATTGCGGACCCGTGCCGGATTCACCGAGGGATCGATCCGCCAAAGCCCGCGCAGACTGGAAATCCAGACACGCCCACGCGGGTCGATCTGCATGGCAGAGGCATCGAACCCACTCAGTCCATCCGCTTCGCCTACCTGACGCACGCGCTTCCAGCCGGCGGCGCGCTTTTGCCACTGCTCTGCACCGGAGGCGCGATATACCCAAAGTGTGTCCGCAGACTGGCTGGCGAATGCCTGGATCGGCGTCCCCTCAAGCCCTGCCACCGGCACGAAGCGGCCTGTCGCGTCGTCCCATGCGAACATGCCGCCCTCGCCGGCCACCCAGACGCGTCCGTCGGGGCCCTGGTCCAGTTGTTGGATGTCGATCGCGCGTAGGCCATGCAGGTCTTGTTGGGTCATCCGCTGCAAGACCTTGCCGGTGCGTAGATCGCGCTGCTGCACCATGTCGATGAAGGCCATCCAGACGGTGTCGCCATGCTCCATGATCCATTCCGGCGCCGACAACGCCGATGACGGCTCGGGCCCATCGGACGGCCAGTGCACGAAGTCACCGGTACGCAGGTCCATCCGCGAAAGGCCAAAGGTCAAATTCCCCAGCCACACCCGTTGCAGGCGATCTTCCAATGCCGACACCAACTCCATCCCTTTGAGCTGCGGCGACTGCAGGCCTGTCTGGAACGAATCGCCGGTGCTCGGATCCACGCGCAACAGACGCCCCTGCGCATCGACCTGCCATAAGCCCCCTGAGCGCTTGGCAGGCGCCAGGTTGCAATAGATCGCATCGCCCATCGGCACCGCGGGCTTGAGCACGGCACTGCGTTTCCAGTCGGCTGGCAGATACCCGAGCCCGGTGCCATGCATGGGCACCCACAGGCCGCCATCGGCCGCCCCCATCAAGCCGATCACGTTACGACGCGACAGCGGCCCCTCCCCGCTCAGGGCGGGCACCGGTGGACGCTCTCCGCGCGTGCGCCAAAGACCACGTCCGCTGCCCAGCCAGAATTCGCCATCCGGCGTCGCGACTGCGCCCCAGAACTCATTACCGTTGCCGAACATCGTTGACCAGGCAAGCGGCTGCCAGCGACCGTCGGCGCGCAGCACGTGCAATCCCGACTCGCTTCCCAGCCACAAACGGTCCCCGGCCCACTGCAAACCGAAGATGGCCGCTTCCCGGTTTGGCTCGTCCGCGACGTATTGGCGGTGCAGTTGCGTGCCGTCGTAATAGGCCAGGCCATTGCTGGTGCCGATCCACAGGCGGTGCTGGTTGTCCACCGCCAGGTTCATGACCATGGCGTGATCCAGCGCGCCTTCGATCCCGCCCAGGTTCACCGACGACATCCCTCCGTCGGCACCGATGCGCACCAGCGCACCGGTGGTCGTGCCGGCCCAGATGCCGCCATCGAATGCGGCGATGCTGAAGATCTCGCCGTCCTTCAGCAATGGATAGTCTGCAGCGCGATAGTGAACAAAGCGCCTGCGGCCGGCATCCAGCACGCTCAGCGTCTTGCCGCAGCCCACCCAGACCCGGTCCAGCGCATCGATATGCAATGCCTGCACCGCGTTGCAGGGCAACGACCCAGGGTCGGCCGGATCGTGCCGCCAGGTCCTGAAGCCCGCGCCGTCGTACCGCACCAGACCGTCGAGCGTTCCAAGCCATAGATAGCCGGCGCGATCCTGGCTGATGGCAACCACCATCGTCGAAGGCAATCCTTCGCTGGGTCCCACGATCCGAAAGCGTGGCACTTCCGGAATCTTTGCCGCGCACGGCCAGATCGCCAACAGCACGGCCAGCACCACGATGAGTACACGCATGGGGGAATCCTTTCCTCGTCCAGCCGGCATGCTCGCAACGGATCGTTGCGAGCGCAAGCCGAGCGCGCGTTGCCGGGATATGTCTAGAATCCGCCCATGACAATCCTCGCCCGCCTATTGGTGTCCTCTGCCCTGGTTGCAACCAGCCTCGCCGCCACCGCTGCGCCTGTGCGGTATGCGCTGGATCCGGTGCATACCCGCGTGTTGTTCGCGGTGGAACATGCCGGCTTTTCCAAGGCATTGGGCACCGTTTCCGGAAGTAGCGGCACCTTGGTCTTCGACCCGGACGACTGGGCCGCCGCCCGGCTGGATGTCACCGTGCCGCTGCACCGCGCAGACCTGGGCGATGCCAAGTGGAACCAGGCCACCCTGGCACGCAACCTACTCGACGCCGAGCGCTTTCCCGACGCGCATTTCGTCTCCACGCACGTCGAGGCCAGCGGCGAAAACCACGCCAAGGTCAGCGGTAACCTGACCCTGCACGGGGTCACCCGCCCGGTCACCCTGGACGTCACCCTCAACGCGCTCAAGCGCCATCCGCTCCCGCCGTTCCGCCGTACGGCCGGTTTCTCCGCCACCGCCACGCTGAGCCGTTCCGAGTTCGGGATTGATGCCTGGAAATCGATGATCGGCGACAGCGTGGAGTTGCGCATCGAAGCCGAAGCCGTGCGCGAAGGGCGCGCCGACGACGAGACCCCCGAGCCGCAAGCCGCACCCACGCCTGCGGACGCCGCCGCCACCCAGGAATCGGGCACATGAGCATGAAGAACCTCGAGCGCTGGGGCGGTGTGAGCCAGACCCTGCACTGGTTGATCGCACTGCTGATCCTGGTGCTGGGCATCGTCGGCCTGACCATGGGCGAGCTGCCCAAGACCCCGAAATACTTCTGGGTGTACACGGCGCACAAATCGGTGGGGCTGACTGTCCTGGCCTTGGTGATCGTGCGGCTTGGGTGGCGCATTTACGCCGGCGCACCGCCGCCGGTGGCCGGTACGCCGCGCTGGCAGGAGCGCATCGCCGGGTTCACCCACTGGCTGCTGTACGCCATGATCTTCGCCATGCCGCTGTCGGGCTGGTTGTACGACTCCACCAGCGGCCTGCGGCCGTTTCGCTGGTTCGGCCTGTTCAATGTGCCCAAGCTCAGCCCCCCGGACGAACAATTGCGCGCCATTGCGCACTTCGTCCACGAATGGGGTTTCTGGTTGCTGATTGCCGTGGTATTGGCGCATGCCGGCGCTGCGTTTTACCACCACCTGTTCCAGCGCGACGCCACCCTGGCGCGGATGTTGCCGCGTGGCTGGCTGGCTCCCAAACCATAAGGATTTCCCATGTCGTCCAAGTTGTTTGTCTCTCCGATGCTGGTCGCGGCCTCGCTGGTTGCCACGTTCGCCGCCGCCCCGGTGCTGGCCGCCGATTACGTGCAGGCGCCCGGCTCCAGCCTGGTATTTGCCAGCAAGTACGACGGTGAAGTGTTCACCGGCAAGTTCCCCGGCTTCGACACCACGCTGAGTTTCGATCCGGCCAACCTTGCCGGGGCCAAGCTCGACGTGCGCATCCCACTGGCCAGCGCGGTCAGCGGCAACAACGATCGCGATTCCACCCTGCAGGGTCCGGATTTCTTCAATGTCGCCAAGTTCGCCACTGCGCGCTACCGCGCCGACAAGTTCCGCGCCCTGGGCGGCAACCAGTACGCTGCCGATGGCACCTTGGAACTGCGCGGTGTCAGCAAGCCGGTGACGCTGACCTTTACCTGGACGCCCGGCGCGCAGCCGGTGCTGTCCGGCAAGGCCGTCGTCAAGCGGCTGGACTTTGGCGTGGGCGGCGGCGACTGGGCCGACACCAAGACCATTCCCAACGAAACCGCGATCAGCACCAAGGTCGTGTTGAAGGCGAAGTAACGCCACAGGCTGCAACCGGACGCAGCCACTGAGCGGCGGACTACTCGTCGGGTCCGCCGCTTTTTTGTGCCCACATGGCGTGGAACAGCGAGCCGGTGCTCACCGGCTGCAATAGATTGCGGAGCCGGCGCGTTGTCGTGCCGCTCCTACCGCTCGGCGACGTCGTCGTCCAGCCATGCACGCAAGCGCACGCGATCGAACGGCCAATCCAGCTCGCGTCCACGCGCATCGCGCAGCACCGGCACGCGCGCGCCGTAAACGACCTCAAGCGCCGCGTCGTCGTCGATGAACACGCTGTCGAAATCGCCTGCACGCGCCTGCGCCAGCACTTCCAAGGCCTGGTCGCACAGGTGGCAATCGTCGCGCTGGTACAGGGTCAGGGGCATCGGCCGGGCTCTCATGCTGCGCTGCAGCCGTGCCGCAAGCGCCGAACGACTAGAATAGCCGCCTTTACGCTCACCTCTCCGGCACGCATGGCTGTCAGCACGTTCGACCTGTTCAAGATCGGTATCGGCCCGAGTTCCTCCCACACCGTGGGGCCGATGCGCGCCGCCGAGCGCTTCGTGCATCGCTGGCTGCTCGATGCCGGGCGCCTGCAGGACGTGGTGCGCATCCGCGCCGAAGTCTTCGGCTCGCTCGCCCTGACCGGCCGCGGCCATGGCACCGACAAGGCGGTGCTGCTCGGGCTGGAGGGCCACCGCCCCAACCTGATCGACCCGGACATCATCCCCGCCACGCTGGAGCGCATTCGTACCAGCAAGCGCATCACCTTGATGGGCCAGCACGCCATCGTCTTCGACGAAAAGCGCGACCTTCCGATGAACAAGCGGCAGAAGCTGCCGTACCACACCAACGGCATGCGCTTTACCGCCTACGATGCCGATGAAGCCGTCATCGCCACACGCGATTACTATTCGGTCGGCGGCGGCTTCGTGGTCAATCAGGACGACGCCGCAGACGACCGCATCGTGGCCGACGAAACGCCGCTGCCCTACCCGTTCCTCAGCGGCGACGAACTGCTGGCGCAGTGCGCGCGCAGCGGCCTGAGCATTGCCGCGCTGATGTTCGAGAACGAAAAGAGCTGGCGCAGCGAAGAGGAGATCCGTGCGGGCCTGCGCGAACTGTGGAATGCGATGCAGTCCTGCGTGAAGCGCGGCATCCGCGAAGAAGGCACGCTACCGGGCGGCCTGAATGTCTCCCGTCGCGCACCAGCGCTGTACCGCGAACTGTCCTCCAAGCCGGAGGCGGCCATGCGCGACCCGTTGACCACGCTGGATTGGGTCAACCTGTACGCACTGGCCGTCAACGAAGAAAACGCCGCAGGCGGCCGCGTGGTCACCGCGCCGACCAACGGCGCGGCCGGCATCATTCCGGCGGTGCTGCATTATTTCGACCGCTTCTGCGCAGGCGCATCCGAACAACGCATCTTCGATTTCCTGCTCACCGCAGCGGCCATCGGCATTCTCTACAAGGAAAACGCCTCGATTTCCGGTGCCGAAGTCGGCTGCCAGGGCGAAGTGGGCGTGGCCTGCTCGATGGCCGCCGGCGGCCTGGTTGCCGCACTCGGCGGCAACCCCGGGCAGATCGAAAACGCCGCGGAAATCGGCATGGAACACAACCTGGGCCTGACCTGCGACCCGATCGGCGGGCTGGTACAGATTCCGTGCATCGAACGCAACGCCATGGGCGCGGTGAAGGCCATCAACGCCAGCCGCATGGCCATGCGTGGCGACGGCAAGCACAAGGTCTCGCTGGACAAGGTCATCAAGACCATGCGCGACACCGGCCGCGACATGCAGGATAAGTACAAGGAAACCAGCCGCGGCGGGCTGGCGGTGAACGTCATCGAATGCTGAGCCAATCGTAGGCGGAGTGCTGCTCAACCCAGCGCGCGCAGCGACGAAAAAACCCGCTCCACGGATGCATGCCCTTGCATTGCCGTTCTCGTGCACGCAGGAAGAAGATGCGCGAAATGCAGACAAGGGACGCACCAGCCGCGGGGACGCGCTGCCCTGCTCCCGCACGCGGGAGAAGGTGCGCGAAGCGCGGATGAGGGCAATAGAGGTCGGCGCACGCATCGGAGCCGGGTCGCCAGTCATCGTCAGCAACGCGCCTGCAGCGCCCGCCAACCGTCACCCGGCTGTACGTTCCCACCACATTCGCCGCTGTACCGTCAGGGCTGGATTGATGGAGATCACGATGCGAAAGCGCGTTTGCACCCTCATGCTCGCCCTGGCCAGTAGTCCGCTCCTGGCGCAGGAAGCCAGTTATGGCCCGCGGCTGGAAGGCTTCGACTACCCACATCCAGTCAAGACTTATGCATTCACCTCGCAACAGCAGCCGCTGGAAATGGCCTATCTGGATGTTGCGCCAACCGGCACGCCCAATGGCCACACTGCGGTGCTGTTGCATGGCAAGAACTTCTGCGCCGCCACCTGGGAAGACAGCATCGCCGCGCTAAGCAAGGCCGGCTACCGCGTCATCGCGCCAGACCAGATCGGTTTCTGCAAGTCCAGCAAGCCGGCCGCCTATCAGTTTTCGTTCGCGCAACTGGCAGACAATACGCATGCGTTGTTGAAGACGCTCGGCATCGAACGTGCGGTGGTGGTCGGCCATTCGATGGGCGGCATGCTGGCCATTCGCTATGCGCTGATGCACCCGCAAGCCACCGAGCATCTGGCGCTGGTGGACCCCATCGGGCTGGAAGACTGGAAGGCCGAAGGCGTCCCCTGGCGCAGCGTGGATGCGTGGTACGACAACGAGCTGAAGACCAGCTTCGAACGGATCAAGAAGTACCAGATGGATGTGTACTACGCCGGTCAATGGAAGCCGGCATTCGAACGCTGGGCGCGCATGCAGGCCGGTATGTCGCTGGGCAAGGGCAAGCAGGCCGTGGCGTGGAATCAGGCGCTGACCTACGACATGGTGTTCAACCAGCCGGTGGTCTACGAGCTGCCCAGACTTGCGGTGCCGACCACGCTGTTCATCGGCCTCAAGGACCGCACCGCCATCGGCAAGGACACCGCACCGCCCGAGGTCAAGGCACGTGTGGGCGATTACACCAAGCTGGGCAAGCGCGCGGCAGCCGCGATTCCGAATGCGAAACTGATCGAGTTCGCCGATCTGGGCCATTCGCCACAGGTGCAGGACCCGGCCCGCTTCAATGCTGCGCTGTTGAAGGCGATCGCGCAGTAATGCTGTGGGTCTATGCGAGGGCAACGGTCGGTCGCCCTCGCATCTTCACCGCGGCCGGTCGAAACCGGCTGCAGCCAGCACCGATGGGCAGATCGCACACTCCAGCGCCGCAAGGCGCACGGCAACGCACCGGCGTCAGCTCGGTCGCGCCATCAGCCGGCCACGATCCGCAGCACGTCATCCAGCAACGCCGCTGCAGTCACCTCGGCGCCCGCGCCCGGGCCCTGGATCAGCAGCGGCTGCGCGCGATAGCGGTCACTGCTGATCGCCACGCGGTTGTCGGTCCCGGCACCGCCGGCCAGGGGGTGGTCCAGCGCCAGCTCACGCAATCCCACGCTTGCACCATGCGCGTCCACACGGCCGACAAAGCGCAGGCAACGCCCTGCCGCACGCGCTTGTTGCCAACGCGCGCCCACCACCGCATCCAGCGCGCCCAACTGCGCATCCAGTTCAGCAAGCGGCGCCTTGGCAATGACGGCAGGCACCAGCGATTCCACATGCACCTGCTCGGCTTCCAGTTGCCACCCCGCGGCACGCGCCAGGATCAGCAGCTTGCGCCGCACATCCTCGCCAGAGAGATCGATGCGTGGATCCGGCTCGGTATAACCAGCCGCCATCGCTTCGCGCACACAGGCAGAAAACGCGCCACTGCCGTCGTAGCGATGAAACAGCCACGCCAACGATCCGGACAACACGCCTTCGATCGAATGAATGCGATCCCCGCCGGCGACCAAGGCGCGCACGCTGCTCAACACCGGTAGCCCGGCGCCCACAGTGGCGCTGTCGCCGTAATACGCGCCGCTGGCATGGCGGGCCGCATGCAGCGCCTGCGCACGCGACAACGCGGTGCCCTGGCCCAGTTTGTTGGCGGTGACCACATGCACACCGCGCTGCAACCATTCGACATGCCAATCGGCCACGACATCGCTGGCAGTCGCATCCACCAGTACATCGCCGGCACCCAGTGCGGTGGTTTCTGCCCAGGGCTGCAAGAGCGTTTGCCCGCGCGGCGCCGCATTGGCGTGCTGCAGGGCCTGCTCGGCGCTGACGCCACAATCCTGCGCAATACGCGAATTGGCCAGCCAATCGAAGCGCGGCAAGCGCAGTTGGCGCTGCTGCAGCGCGGTGTAGCGCGTCACGAACGCGCGCCCCACGGTGCCGGTCCCCAGCAAGGCCAGGCGCGGTGTGGGCGTCACTGCAGCGACCGGAGCGCGGCGCGAAACGGGCAGGACATTGCTCACGCGTCGACCTGTTTGCGGCTGGCGGTGGTCAGGGTCGCTTCGGCACGGGCCAGGCCGGCGCGCAGATCGATCAGCAGATCGTCGGCCGATTCGATCCCGATCGACAAGCGCAGCAAGCCATCGGAAATACCGGCTGCCGCACGCGCTTCGGCGGTCATTGCCGCGTGCGTCATCGAGGCCGGATGCGCGATCAGGCTTTCCACGCCGCCCAACGATTCGGCCAGGGTGAAGTAACGCAAGCCATCGACGAACGCACGCACGGCCGCTTCGCCGCCTTCCAGCTCGAAACTCATCATCGCCCCGAAGCCCTTCTGCTGACGCGCGGCCAGTGCATGGCCCGGATGCGAGGCCAGCCCCGGAAAATACACCCGATTCACCGCCGCATGGCCGTCCAGCAACGCAGCGATCGCATCGGCGTTTTCCTGATGCACGCGCAGCCGGGCATCCAGCGTGCGCAGACCGCGCAAGGTAAGGAAGGCATCGAACGGCGAGCCGGTCAGGCCCAACGCATTGGCCCACCACACCAGTTGCTGATGCAGTTGGGCATCGCGTGCCACCACCGCACCGCCCACCACATCGCTATGGCCGTTGATGTATTTGGTGGTGGAGTGCAGGACCAGATCGGCACCGAAATCCAGCGGCTTCTGCAGCGCCGGCGACAGGAACGTGTTGTCCACCACCGTCAATGCGCCGACCTTCCTTGCAGCTTCGATGACAAAGCGCAGATCGGTGATGCGCAGCAGCGGGTTGGACGGGGTTTCGATCAGCACCAGCTTGGGCGACTGCGCCAATGCGTCGGCCAGCGAACGCGGATCGGTCAGATCCGCGGTGATCAGCGCGAAGTGGCCTTTCTTGGCCAATGCATTGAACAGGCGCCAGCTGCCGCCGTACGCATCGTGCGGCACCACCAGCGTATCGCCGGGTTGCAGCACCGCGTTGAGCACCAGATTGATCGCGCCCATGCCGGTGGAGGTGATCACGCCGCCCGCGCCGCCTTCCAATTCGGCCAGCGCTTCGCCTAACAGGTCGCGGGTCGGATTGCCGCTGCGGGTGTAGTCGTACTGGCGCTTGTTGCCGAAACCATCGAACGAGAAATTCGACGACAGCACGATCGGCGGGGTCACTGCCCCGTAGGCGGTGTCGCGATCGATACCGGCACGCACGGCGGCGGTGGCAGCAGTACAGGGGGCGTCGGTGGGGTCACGAAAGCTCATGCGGTTTCTCCGGTGCTGCGAAGGGCGGTAGTGAGGATTGCGTCGATGCGATCGATTTCTTTCAGGAAGGCGTCGTGCCCATACGGCGAGCGCAACACGCGCAGGCTGCCGCGCGGGCCGAGGCCTTCGACCAGGCTGACCATGTCGGCCAGCGGTACCAGGCGGTCGCCCTCCACCGCCACCACCACGGTGGGCACGCGCACTTGCGCGGGGTCGATGCGATGCAGGTCGATCGATTCGGACAGGCGCAGATACGCGTTCACCGGCGTGCGCGCCACGTACTGCGCACCGGCGGCGTCCAGATAGTCCTCGGCGGCCACACGCACGCGGCCGTTGATGACCTCCGGCGGCGCATCGAAGCGCTCGCTGAATTCTTCCGGCGTGCGGTAGCTGAGCATGGCGAACTGACGCGCCAGCGCCAGGCCATGCTGCTCCGCGCACTGCAGCTGGCCCAGCGCCACCGCGCGGCGCTGCAGGGCACGCCAGGCCGCCGCATACGGATGCGCGCGGTGCGCGCCGCTCACCGCGACCAGGGTGCCGACACGGGCCGCATGGCGAATTGCAAATTGCAATCCCACCAGCGCACCGTAGGAATAGCCGACAAAGCCATGCAAGCGTCCGATGCCCAGCGCGTCCAGCAAGGCGGCAATCGCATCGGCCTGATCGGCGGTATCGATCGGCGCGTCCAGGTTGCCGTCGGCACCGAGAAAGTCGAATGCCAGCAGGCGACGCGCGGCAGGATCCAGTGCGCGGCCATCGCCGACCAGCCCATCCACCCAGCCCTTTTCGGGGAACAGGTCGCTGGCGGCCAGATGGCGGTGCGCGGAAATCCCGCCGGCCACGAACACCACCGGCGCATTGGCCGCGCCGATCAGTTCATAGCGCAGCCGCAGCTCGCGCATGCCGGCATGCCGCATCGGCAGGGCGATGACGCGTTCGCCGCGAACGGCAGTGATGCCGTCATCGCTGCTGGCGGGGGTGTCAACGAAATCGTTGGTAGACGGCGATGCTGTGTTCACGAGGCTCATGGCGGTATCCAGGTGGATCGGCCATCGAGCTTCGCGGAGCTCGCGTTCGACGTGCGCAAAGCACGATTCGAACCATCTTTCGGCGGACGCGGAGGTCCCCGCAGGATTTGGCACCAAACGCGGACGCTTGCGCGCTCCGCTGGCTGCCCCGGCATCAAAGGGCCTGTCCCTCCGCCGGTCTCGATGGTGAGGCAAAGATGCCACCGGATTCTTGCGATGTCAATCTCTTCATGCGGATGGAAAGATATATTTTCATCCGATACCACTCGGGTCGATGCTGGGCCGCATACTTGCGCCCCCTTGCTCGAGTCGATGGCGTGCCCTACCACGTGTCTCGTACTGCCCTGCCCGCCCTGATCGCGGCATGCGTCTTGCTGCCGGCCTGGGTACCTGCGGCACACGCACAACAGCCTTGGCACTGGCCCGGCGCTGCCAAGCACTCGCCCCAGGCACCTGGCGCACACCCCGCGACGGCAGCCACAGGCACTGGCGCCTCGCTGCAACTGGAATGGCAGGCACCGGTGTATCTGGCCTGGGTCACCAATCCACTGGCCGGGCCTGCGCAACTACGCCTGAGCGCACCGCCCAGCGAGGATTACCGCGCCGTGCCGCAATTACCGCTGACGCTCGAGTTGGCCGCACACGAGCGCCGCCTCGTGACCCGGCTGTATCCAGCCAGCAATCAGCGCACCCTGGGCGGTTTCGGCCTCACGCTCGAGGTGGTGCCGGGCGATCCGAGGGCCGCCCCGCAGCCTGTGCGCTATCAATTGCCATTCCACAACATGCCGGTGCAGGTGGCGCAGGGCTTTGGCGGGCAGTTCAGCCACGCCGATCCGCCCAACTGGTATGCGGTGGACTTCGCCATGCCGCAGGGCACGCCGGTGCTGGCAGCGCGCGAGGGCGTGGTCATGGAAGTGCAGCGCGATGTCCTCGACAGCACCCCAAGCGACCCCGCCGCTGGCGGCGGCAACCTGGTGCGCGTCCTGCATGCCGACGGCAGCATGGCCCTGTACGCCCACTTGGCGCCCGACGGCGTGGCGGTGCGACCTGGCCAGGCGGTGCGCACCGGCGAACGGCTTGGCGCCTCAGGCAATACCGGCTTCAGCACCGCGCCGCATCTGCATTTTGCAATCCAGCGCAATGCCGACATGCAGTTGCTCTCGTTGCCGTTCCGCATGCTCGGCCCGCAGGGCGAGCTGCGGTTTCCCTCGCCAGCGCCCTGACCGCCACAGGCTTGACCGACGTCCGCCGCCCAAATCGCCGAGCCCAACCCCTGCCGCAAAAGCGTGCCGCAGCGAAGCCGCTATAATCGTCGGCTTCCTCAGTTTCCGCAGGCGTCCGACCGGGCGCGCGCCCCGCCCATGTCCGAAGTCTCCAACGAAGCCGCGCGCCGGCGCACCTTCGCCATCATTTCCCATCCAGATGCCGGCAAGACCACGCTGACCGAAAAGCTGTTGCTGTTCGGCGGCGCGATCCAGATGGCCGGCTCGGTGAAGGGCCGCAAGGCCGCACGCCATGCCACCTCGGACTGGATGGCGCTGGAAAAAGAGCGCGGCATCTCGGTGACCTCCTCGGTGATGCAGTTCCCGTACGAGGGCAAGATCGTCAACCTGCTCGACACGCCCGGCCACGCCGACTTCGGCGAGGATACCTACCGCGTGCTCACCGCGGTGGACTCGGCGCTGATGGTCATCGACGTGGCCAAGGGCGTGGAAGAACGCACCATCAAACTGATGGAAGTCTGCCGGCTGCGCGACACGCCCATCATGACCTTCATCAACAAGCTCGATCGCGAGGGCAAGAACCCGATCGATCTGCTGGATGAAGTGGAAACCGTGCTCGGCATCCAGTGCGCGCCGGTCACCTGGCCGATCGGCATGGGCCAGCGCCTCAAGGGCGTGGTGCACCTGATCTCCGGCGAAGTGCATCTGTACGAACAGGGGCGCAATTTCACCCGTCAGGATTCCACCATCTTCCCCTCGCTGGAGGCGCCCGGCCTGGTCGAAAAGATCGGCGAGCAGATGCTGGCCGAGCTGCGCGAGGAGCTGGAACTGGTGCAAGGTGCCAGCAACCCGTTCGATCTTGACGCGTACCGCGCCGGCCAGCAGACCCCGGTGTTCTTCGGTTCGGGCGTCAACAATTTCGGCGTGCAACCGTTGCTGGATTTCTTCGTCGAACACGCACCGCCGCCGCAGGCGCGCGAAACCACCGGCCGCCGCGTGGAGCCGACCGAAGCCAAATTGAGCGGCTTCGTGTTCAAGATTCAGGCCAACATGGATCCGCAGCATCGCGACCGCGTGGCCTTCATGCGCGTGTGCTCTGGCAAGTTCACTGCCGGCATGAAGACGCTGCATGTGCGCAGCGGCAAGGACGTCAAATTGGCCAATGCACTGACCTTCATGGCGTCCGATCGCGAGATCGCCGCAGAAGCGTGGCCGGGCGATGTCATCGGCATCCATAACCACGGCACCATTTCCATCGGCGACACCTTCACCGAAGGCGAATCGCTGTCGTTCACCGGCATTCCCAACTTCGCGCCGGAACTGTTCCGCCGCGCGCGCCTGCGCGATCCGCTCAAGCTCAAGCAATTGCAGAAGGGCCTGGCGCAGCTGTCCGAAGAGGGCGCCACGCAATTCTTCCGCCCGTTGATGAGCAACGACCTGATCCTGGGCGCGGTCGGTGTACTGCAGTTCGACGTGGTCGCGTACCGGCTCAAGGACGAATACGGCGTGGATGCGATCTTCGAGCCGGTGAGCGTCACCACTGCACGCTGGGTGCACTGCGACAATCCCAAGAAGCTGGAAGAATTTCGCGAAAAAAATGCCGGCAACCTGGGCATCGACGCGGCCGGCCAGCTGGTGTACCTGGCACCGACTCGCGTGAATCTGCAGCTGGCACAGGAACGCGCGCCGGATGTGCGCTTTTCGGCCACCCGCGAACATGCGCATGTCAAGGCGATCGATTGACCTGCACATGACCTGCGGCAAGCGTGCGGTACCGCTGGCGATGCGAATTGCTCGCAATTGCGGTACCTTTTTGGCATGAACGCAGACGCCTCCCCCTCGACCGACCTGCGCGACGAAATCGCCAGTGCCGTCACGCACGGCCTGGGTGCGGTTGCCGCACTGGCTGGTGGTTCGGTGCTGATCACGCTGGCCGCCATCTATGGCGATGGCTGGCAACTGGCCACTGCCATCGTGTTCAGTGCCACGCTGGTATTGCTCTACGTCGCCTCCACGCTGTTCCATGCCATTCCGCATCCGGGCGCCAAGGCGCGCCTGCAGGTGCTCGATCATTGCGCGATCTATCTGCTGATCGCCGGCACCTACACACCGTTTACGTTGATCAATCTGCGCGGCCCCTGGGGCTGGGGATTATTCGCCGCCATCTGGACGATCGCCGCCGCCGGGGTGATCTTCAAACTGTTTTTTACCGGTCGCTTTCGATTGCTCTCGACGGTGCTGTATCTGGCGATGGGCTGGCTGATCATCGTGGCCATCGAGCCGCTGCTGCGCTCTGTCGACACCTGGTCGCTGTGCTGGCTGCTGGCTGGCGGGCTCTTCTACACCTTGGGCACGTATTTCTATCAGCGCGACACCCAGCGTTACTTCCATGCCATCTGGCATCTGTTCGTGCTCGCCGGTAGCGCTTGCCACTTCGTTGCGGTGACCGCGCAGGTGATGTGATCTGTGACCGACAGCGCGTTCGCGCGCCGTGCACGAGCCATCGCCAACCATTGCGCACGTGAACAACGTGCCCTCCTCTCCCGCTCATTCGCCCGCCCGCGTCTCGCGCCGTCGCCGCTGGTGGATCGGGCTCGGCATCGTTGCTGTCCTCATAACGATCTTCGTCCTGCTGTTCGACTGGAACTGGTTACGCGGGCCGGTCGAACGCGCGGTCAGCGCGAAGACCGGGCGCGAATTTCATCTGGGCCATCTGGATGTCGATCTGGGCCGTATCACCACGGTGCGCGGCGAGCGATTGAGCTTGGGCAATGCGCTTTGGTCCAAGCGCGGCGCGATGGCAGAAATGAACGCGGCCGAGATCGATGTCGAATTCTGGCCATTGCTGCGCGGCAGTCTGCGGCTGCCGGAGATCCGGCTGGAGCACCCCACCCTGTTGCTGGAAGCCGGCAACGACAGCCATCCGGGTAACTGGGTCTTCGACCAGAGCGATGGCGACGGCAGCATGCCGCGCCTGGGCCGCCTGTTGGTGAACAACGGGCGGCTGCAATATATCGACGATGCCAGCCGCTCGGACGTGGATGTGGCGATCAACAGCCTGGCGCCGCCCAGCAGCGACCAGCGCGCTGCGCCGATCGGCATCGATGGCAAGGGTCGCTGGAAAGGCTACCCGTTCTCGCTCAAGGGCAATACCGCCTCGCCACTGGAATTGAGCCAGACCGAACACCCCTTCCGCATCGATCTGCGCGGCAGCGCCGGCGCCACGCGGACGCACGTGCGCGGCACCTTGACCAATCCGTTTCAGTTCCGGGTGTTCGACCTGCAGATGGCGCTCAGCGGGCAGGATATGGAAGACCTGTACCCGCTGATCGGCGTCGCGATGCCCTCCACGCCGCCTTACAAGCTGGACGGCCGCCTGCGCCGCGACGGCGATGTCTGGCGCTATGAAAAGTTCACCGGCACTGCCGGTGACAGCGATCTTTCCGGCACTGCAGAGATCGACCTGCGCAACAAGCGCCCGTTCCTGCGCGCAGACCTGGCGTCCAAGCGGCTGGATTTCGACGATCTGGCCGGGTTCGTCGGCGCGCCCCCAAAGACCGGAACCAACGAATCGGCAAACGCCGAGCAGAAAAGGCAGGCCGCGCAGCTTGCCGCCAGCCCTCGCGTTCTACCGGCAACGCCTTACGACTTGTCCAAGTTACGTGCGATGGATGCCCAGGTCCGTTGGCGTGCGCAGCGCATCAACGCGCCGTCCTGGCCACTGGACGACATGGATGCCGCGCTGACTTTGAAAGACGGCTTGCTGCGGTTGGACCCATTGAACTTCGGCGTTGCCGGCGGCGACATCCGCTCCACCATCGGCATGGATGCGCGCAATGCAGTCATCACCACCCAACTGAAGGCCAGCATTCGCGGCATTCGTCTGGATCAGCTGTTTCCCGATGCCGCGCTCGCCAAGCAGGCCTCGGGTGCGATCGGCGGCGAGCTGGATCTGCGTGGCCGCGGCAACTCCATCGCCGCGATGCTCGGCAGCGCCGATGGCAGCATCGGCGTCGGCATGGGCCGCGGCCATGTCGGCAACCTGATCATGGAGCTGGCTGGCCTGGACATCGCAGAATCGCTGAAATACCTGCTCACCAAGGACCGGCAGATCCCCGTGCGCTGCATCTTCGGCGACTTCGGCGTGCAGGACGGGCTGATGCAGTCGCGGGCACTGGCCTTCGATAGCACCGACACCATCATCGTCGGCGAAGGCAACATCAGCCTCAAGAACGAAACGCTCCATCTGCTGCTGCGTCCGCGCCCGAAAGATCGCAGCATCCTCAGCCTGCGCTCGCCGCTGCGGATCGGCGGCACCTTCAAGGACCCAAGCTTCCGCCCCGACTTCAAGGCGTTGGGCGTGCGCGGCGCGATCGCGGTCGCGCTCGGCAGCATCGCACCGCCCGCTGCCCTGCTTGCGACCTTCGAACCAGGCCCGGGCAAGGACAGCGATTGCGGCGGCAAGTACGCGCAGTAAGGCAGCGCAGCGTCAGCTGGCGATGTAACGCTGCAGCTGGTCGATATCCTGCCGCTGCGCTTCGATCACCGCCTTGACCAGGTCGCCGATCGAAATCACGCCTTGCACGCGGCCGTTTTCGACCACCGGCAGATGGCGAAAGCGTCCGTCGGTCATGAGTTGCATGCAGCGCTCCACCGTGTCCGACGGCGTCACTGTCACCACCTCGGCGCTCATGATCTCGGCGACGCTGGTCGTGGAAGACGCGCGATCGCGCAGTACCACCTTGCGTGCGTAATCGCGCTCGGAAACGATACCGACCAAGCGCGGTCCTTCCATCACCAGGACCGCGCCGATAGCCTTTTCGGCCATCAGGCGAATCGCCTCGATCACCGCGGCATCGGCGGCAACCGCAAATACCTCAACCTGCTTGGTCCCCAACAGCTGTCGTACGGTCTGCATGGCTCGCTCCGCGCTTGGTCTGGTGATCGCAGACTACTCCCACCGCGCCGCGGTGGGTATCGACCAGATACAGCGGGCGCTGCTTGGCCTCGTCGTACAGGCGGCCCAGGTATTCGCCAATCAGGCCCAGGGCAATCAGCTGAACGCCCCCCAGAAACAGGATCACCGACATCAGCGTCGGCCACCCGGCCACTGGGTCGCCCATCAGCGCAGCCTTGATGACGACCCACGCGCCGAACAGGAACGCCAGCACCGCGGTCAGCAGGCCCAGATATGTTGCCGCGCGCAGCGGCACCGTGGAAAAACTGGTAATGCCATCGAGCGCGAAATTCCACAGCCGCCATACCGTGAACTTGCTGTGCCCAGACAGACGCGGCTCACGCCGATACGGCAGCGCTACTTGGCGAAACCCGACCCAGCCGAAGAGCCCCTTCATGAAACGGTGGCGCTCGCGCAGCTGCTGCAAGGCTTGCACGACACGCGGTGACAGCAAGCGGAAATCGCCGGTATCGGCAGGAATCGGGGTACGCGACAAGCGCCGGATCACCCGATAAAACGCGTGCGCAGCGCTACGCTTGAGCCAACTCTCGCCCTCGCGAATGACCCGCGTACCGAAGATGTTGTCGTAGCCGCCACGCCATAGCGCAACGAATTCCGGGATCAGCTCTGGCGGATCCTGGCCATCGGCATCGAGCAACACCACCGCACCCGGGAGCACGTGGTCCAGTCCGGCAGAAATCGCCGCTTCCTTGCCGAAATTGCGCGACAACCGCACCGCACTCACCTGCGCATCCGCTTCGGTCAGCGCATGCAACACCTCCCAGGTGCCATCGGTGCTGCCGTCGTCGACATACAGCACGTGCGTCTGAAGTCTGGGCAGCTGCGCCAACACCGCGCACAGGCGCGGATGCAGCAGCGGAATGCTGGTTTCTTCATTGAAGGCCGCGATGAGCACCGTCAGGCGTTCGGGTGCCGGCAGCAGTTGCGCAGTCTCGATCGTGCTCACCGTGATGGCCCCTGCAGATAGGCAGGGCCGCCCAACTGGCGCGCCTGCCGCTGGATCCACGTCGCACGCCGCTGCACGAATGCACCAGGACGACGCGCGTCATAGCGCCGTGGCGATGGCAACACCGCTGCCAGGCGTGCCGATTCGCTTGGCGACAAGCCTGCCGCATCCTTGCTCCAGAACTGCTGTGCAGCCGCCTGCGCGCCATACACCCCGTCGCCGAACTCGGCCACGTTGAGATACATCTCCAGGATGCGTTGCTTCGGCCAGAACAGCTCGATCAACACCGTGTACCAGGCTTCCAGACCCTTGCGCACCCAGCTGCGGCCCTGCCACAGGAACACATTCTTGGCGACCTGCTGACTGATGGTGCTGGCGCCGCGCACGCGTCCACCGCGGGCATTGTGATCGCGCGCCTTCTCGATCGCCTGCAAGTCAAAACCGTGGTGCATCGGAAACTGCTGATCCTCCGCAGCCACCACCGAAATCGGCAGGCTTGCGGCGATCTTGTCGTAATCACGCCACTGCTGATGCAGCGAAAAACGCCAGTCGCCCTCGCCCCAGGCTTCCAGGTAACGCCCCACCATCATGCTGCTGATCGGCGGATCGACCACCCGCAAGATCAGCACCTGCAGCACGCTCGCCGCTGCAAACAGCAGCGGTGCCGCCATCAGCCAGCGCAACCAGCGCCGCGCGCGCCGCGGTGGCGTCGCCTGCTTGCCATCCCATGCATCCGTCCCCATTGTTCGCTACGACCTTCAATCCCGATGCCTGCCGCATTATCCGGCAACCCGCGTCCCTTACGCCCGATGTTTCCATGACCGATCACGATCAGCTTTCCCGTTTCCTGCTGCCCGCCGCCGGCGTGCGCGGCGTCCATGTGCGCCTGACCAAGGCCTGGCACGACATCCAGGGTGCCGCCGCCTACCCACCCGCCGCGCGCCAGCTGCTCGGCGAAGCTGCGGTGGCCGCTGCACTGTTCACCGGCCACACCAAGGTCGACGGGCGCCTGTCGGTGCAACTGCGCGGCAACGACATCTTGCGCACCCTGTTTGCCGAATGCACCGCCGCCGGCACCTTGCGCGGCATCGTGCAGCTGGCCGAGGATGCGGATGCGCCGACCGACCTGCGCGAACTGGGCGAGGCCGCGCTGCTGGCGATCACCATCGAGAACCCCGGCCTGGACCCGCGCGAGCCGCAGCGCTACCAGAGTCTGGTCGGCATGCAGGCACCTGATCTGGCCGAAGCCTTCGAAACCTATTTCCAGCAGTCCGAGCAGTTGCCGACGCGCTTGCTGCTGGCCGCTGGCCCGGATCAGGCCGCCGGCCTGCTGCTGCAGAAGCTCCCCGGCGATGAAGGCGATAACGATGGCTGGACCCGCATCGGGGCCCTGTTCGACACCCTGGGCGCACCGGAGCTGCTCTCGGTCGCCGGCCAGGACCTGCTGCATCGCCTGTTCCACGAAGAAGCGCCGCAGTTGCTCGGCAGCAAGCCACTCAGCTTCGGCTGCTCCTGTTCGCGCGAGCGGGTTGCCTCGATGCTGCAATCGCTGGGCGAAGAGGAGGCGCGTGCGGCCGCCGAGGCCACTGGCGAAGTCGAGGTGCGCTGCGAATTCTGCGGTCGTGAGTATCACTTTCCGTTGACCGCGCTGGACGTACTTTTCAACGCGGCGCAGCCCTCGCAGGAAGCGCCGGAAAGGTTGCAATAGATAGGATGACGGTTGCGTTCTGGGGGCACGCGACCACTTGTTAAATAATCATAAACACCCTAGCATCCTACTTGCCCGCTCTCGGGAACTTAACAACTGCCCCTGGGTCTGACCTCTGGTATGCGATACCTCCTGCGCCTCCCGCTAGCTTTGATGGTTGCCCTCGCGGCGGCCACAGGCGTGCATGCGCAGTCGGCGCAACAGTTGCGCGAAAGCACGATCCTGCCGGTGTGGAACAAGGGCAGCGGCAAGGTGGAAGCCTTTCTGTACCTGGAGCCGACCGGTGAGCAGAAAGCCGGTGCACGCTGGCATTTCGGCCGCAACTCGCTCGATGCGGCGTTTGGCCTGAGCTCCGGCGACTCGCTTGGCCTGCTCTGCAACAGCAGCCGCGGCACCAACATCAGCGGTCTTGCCAGCCATTGCCTGCTCGCAGGCATCGGCGATGACGAAGAAGACAGCGCGGCTGCCTCGCGCCGCGTGTCCGGCACGCTGGGCTTCAATCGCGGCACTGGCCGGGTGGGCGTCACTGCCGGCACTGGCCGCGACACCCTGCCCGCCTGGCTGATCGGTGCAGGCAAGGCCCCGTTGACGCGTGTCGAGCAAAACGACCTAACCGTCTTCGGGCAGAAGAACATCGGCCGCGAAGGCTTTGTTTCGATCGGCGGCACATATGCTCGCGCACGCCTGGTCCCGCTGGCCGATGTGTCCCCGGCCATTGCCGACCAGTGGGACAGCAAGACCTTGAGCGTTGGCGGCGGCTACGGTGCCTTTAGCGCAAATGTCATTGGTCGCGTCGTCGATGTCCCCGGCCAGCCCGAAAAGTGGGAAGGCCTGGGCCTGGGCCTGACGTGGCGCACCCCCTGGAGCGGCCAGCTCACCGTTGGCGCCGAGAACGTCATTTCCCGCGGCAAGAACCCGTTCGCACCGAGTAACGAGAGCAACAGCGACGGTACGGTTCCGTACGTCAGATACGAGCAGGATCTGTAACCCACTGATTCCATAGCAATTCTCATAACGCCATCGGCCCGCAGCCGGTGGCGTTTTTCGTTGCGGATCACGCGCCCGGCTGCCACTTTCACAGCCTTCTTCTTTTTCGTTAACGGGACTTTAATTTCTCTCGCAACGCATATACCATCGGTTCACCCTGACGTTTTGGATCCGCTTTTTTCGGAACCCCCGGCAGGCAAACAACCCTTGGCAGTACCCAAGATCACTTGGAGAGAGAGCTAATGAATTGCAAGTCCAACAAGCTGCGCGATGCAGTTGTCCTCGCGCTCGTCGTGGGTGTGGGCGGTACCGGCACCGCCATCGCCCAGGAAGCCGGCACCACCAACCTCGACAAGATCGAAGTGACGGGTTCGCGCATTAAGCGCGCCGACGTCGAAACATCGCAGCCGGTCTTCAGCATGAGCCGTCAGCAGATCGAGTCGCAGGGCTTGACCTCGATCGGCGATGTGATCCAGAACATCGCAACCAATGGTTCCGCGCTCAACACTAACGTCAACAATGGTGGCAACGGCGAAACCCGCGTCAACCTGCGCAACCTCGGCTCCAACCGCACCCTGGTGCTGGTCAATGGTCGCCGCTGGGTTGGTGGCACGGGCCTGGGCGGCGCGGTCGACCTCAACACGATTCCGACTGCTGCCGTCGAGCGCATCGAAGTCCTGAAGGACGGCGCCTCCACCATCTATGGTTCGGACGCCATCGCCGGCGTCGTCAACATCATCCTGCGCCAGAATTTCGATGGCGCGGAAGCCAACGCCTATTTTGGTCAGTACGACAAGGGTGATGGCAGCCGCGAATCCTACGACTTCACGATCGGCTCGACTGGCGACCGTTGGCACGCCACCCTGGGCGTGGGTTACGTCAAGGAAGAGCCGGTTTGGGCAGGCAATCGCGAGATCTCCTCCGTCCCGGTGTTTGGCGCTGTGCCCCGTACCGGCAACAGCACGACCATTCCGGGTGGACGTTTTGGCATTTTCGGATCGACTGGTCCGGACCCGACTACCGGCGCACCGACATTCGGCTCAACCCGCTTCAATGGCACGCCCGGCTTCTCGATCACCACCGATGGTGGCACCACCTCGCGCAACTACACCGCGGCCGACAGCTACAACTTCGCACCCGCGAACTACTTGGTGACGCCGCAGGAGCGCAAGTCGGTCTTCGCTGACGCTGGCCTGTCGATCACCGACAATGTCCGTTTCAAGACGACTGTTACTTATAACGAACGCGAATCGACGCAGGTGCTTGCACCGATGCCGATCGTTCTCGGTCGTTCGGCGCCCGGCACCAACGGTGCTGACATCGTCATTTCGGCTGCAAACATCTACAACAACACCGGCCGCGATATCGACTACATCCAGTATCGCGCCGAGGAAACCGGCGGCCGTATCTTCACCCAGAACGTAAAAACGTTCGGCTTCAACGGTGCATTCGAAGGCGACTTTGAAGTTGGCCAGCGCTTCTTCAGTTGGGAAGCAGGCATGTTCTACGGCAAGAACGACCAGACCGAGCGCACCACCGGCCTGTTCAATATTTCTGCGCTGCGTAACGCCCTCGGTCCGTCGTTCATCGACGCCTCCGGTGCAGCGCGCTGCGGCACTGCAGCAAACACCATCGATGGCTGCGTCCCGATGGACATGCTCCACGGGCCCGGGTCGCTCACTCCGGAAATGCTGCGGTATGCCGGCTTCAATGCCCATGACCTTTATGGCTACGAGCAGAAGACCTACTACGGCAACGTCGGCGGCGAACTCTTCGATATGCAGGGAGGCGCGTTCGCTTTCTCGCTGGGTGTCGAGCACCGCGAAGAATCCGGTTTCGACGATCCGGATGCGCTGATCAATTCCGGCGATACCACCGGCAACGCGCGCACCGCCACCAGTGGTGGTTACAAGCTCGACGAAGCCTATCTTGAATTGGCCGTGCCGCTTCTCGCCGATCTGCCGGGCGCTCAGCTGCTGGATTTCAGCCTGGCTACCCGTTATTCGGACTACAGCAACTTCGGCGACACCACCAACAGCAAGTTCGGTTTCCGCTGGAAGCCGATCACTGACTTGATGATCCGCGGTAACTGGTCGCAAGGCTTCCGTGCACCTTCGATCAGCGAACTGTTCCAGGGCGTCAGCGATACGTTCGAGGACGTCCGCGATCCTTGCGCAGGCTCGTACGATACTGGCGCAGTGAATACCTCGCGTCCTGGGTCTTGCGGCTCGGTGCCGGCCTACGCGCAGGCGAACCCGCAGGTCCGTACCGCGACGGGTGGCAACCAGCGTTTGAAGCCTGAAACGTCCACCTCCAAGACGTTGGGCTTCGTTTTCAGCCCGGGCTGGGTGACCGGCCTGGATGTTTCGCTCGATTGGTGGAACATTCAGATCGAAGATGCGATCGACACTCAAACCGTGCAGGAAACGCTCAACAGCTGCTACTTGGCTGGCGTGGCGAACGCCTGCTCTCTCATCCAGCGTGAAGCCACCGGTGAAATTTCGAACCTGCTGGCGGTCCCGAACAACATCGCCAGGATCGAAGCAGAAGGCTACGACCTGACGATTGGTTACCGCCTGCCTGATACGGCCTGGGGCAATTTCAGTTTCGTGTGGGATTCGACCTACCTCAGCAAGTTCGTGGTTGAGAAGCCGCTCCAGGATCCGGAAACCCGCGTTGGCCTGTATCGGGGCGGCTCGGCGCAGGACAATAACTGGCGCATCCGCTCTAACCTGATGGCCAACTGGGAATTGGGCGACATCGGCAGCTCTGTGGCGATGCGTTACTACAGCTCGCAGGTCGAAAACTGCATCGGCGCCAACGTCAGCAACCCGGTCAACATTGGCCTGCTCTGCTCGGATCCGAATCGTGTCACCAGTGCAGGTGCAGCACCTCGCAACCACATCCCGAGCGTGACCTATACCGATATCAGTGCGTACTGGAAGGCGCCATGGAATGCGCGTGTCACGGTCGGCGTCAACAACGCGTTTGATCGGGATCCGCCGCAATCTGCTACGGCGTTTGCAAATAGCTTCGATCCGCAGTACGAAATCCCGGGTCGCTTCTATTACATGCGCTACACCCAGAAGTTCTGATAATTGGTTTAGAAAAAGTCAGTATCAAAAGGCCGCGATTCGAAAGAATCGCGGCCTTTTCGTTAGTCCTCACTGTCAGACATCTCGCTGGCGCTGCTACGCACGCCCAATAGCTCACCCCGGAATCAACGTCTGGATCACATGCTCGACGTAGGCTTCGAAATCTTCCCGGGCCGGCTTGGGCTGTTGCAATTGCAGCGAGAGTTGCAGGAAGCCGACATAGGCGGCGTAGGCCAGGCGAGCGCGGTGCTGGGCGTCGGTGCGGGTCAGGCCGGCTTGGCGGAACGAGGCGATCAGGTAATCGAGGCGACGTTGCGAAACGCGGTCGATGACCGGGCGCACGGCCGGGTGGTCGAGTGCCTTGAGCAGTTCGCTATAGATGACGTGCGGTTTGACTTCGTGGGCAACCAGCTGAAACAACGCGCGCAGGCGAGCGCTGGGGTCGGGTACGTCTTCCAGGCTGCCGAACACTTCTTTTTGCTCGAAGATTTCCCAGCGCTCAAGGGCCGCCTGCAGCAGAGCGTCGCGCGAGGGGAAGTGCCAGTAGAAGCTGCCTTTGGTGACGCCGAGCCGGCGCGCCAGCGGCTCGACTGCAACCGCGCCCACCCCTTGTTCGGCGATCAGGTCGAGCGCGGCCTGTGCCCAATCGTCCGCGCTGAGGCGATTGCCGCGACCGGAGCTGGCGCGGGGCGTGGTGAGGCTGGAGTCGATGGTGTCGTTCATGCCGCGATTTAACCATACGCTTGTGTCAGTTGCAGTATGCATCACGAAATTGACATATCAGCGCCATGATTCAGTGGCTTAACCGTCCATACGATTGAGTATTGACAGTCGCCATCGTGCATCCATACCATTAAGTATGGTCATCTCACCCGCTAGCCTCGCCTCCACTGCGTCCCTGTCCAGCGTCAACGCTGGCGACGCAGTGCTCGCGGTGTCGATGCGGGGTGCCGAACACGCGCCGTCGGTACTGTTCGCACATGGCTTTGGACAGACCCGACATGCCTGGGACGCCACTGCCGCGACGCTGGCTGACAGGGGCTACCGCACCCTGTCGTACGACGCGCGCGGGCATGGCGATTCCAGCGCCAATGCGGCGGATCACCCCTACTCGGCAACGCAGTTCACCGACGATCTGATCGTGATGGCCGGCGAGCAGCCCGAGCCACCGGTGCTGGTTGCTGCGTCGATGGGGGGCTTGTTCGGGCTACTGGCCGAAGCGCGCTGGCCCGGCCTGTTTCGTGCCATCGTGCTGGTCGACATCACGCCACGCTGGGACACTACGGGTGTGGAGCGCATCCTGCGCTTCATGACCGCGCATCCGGACGGCTTTGCATCGCTGGATGCGGCCGCAGATGCGATTGCCGTCTACCTGCCGCATCGGGCGCGCAAAACGCCGGGCCAACTGCAGGCATTGCTGCGGCAACGTGCCGACGGGCGTTGGCATTGGCACTGGGATCCGCGCCTGGTCGACGAGCTGGCCGGCCAGGACGCCCAGCTCCAGCAGCATGCATTGCTGGAGGCGGCAGCACAGGTGCGTTGCCCGATGCTGCTCATCAGCGGCGGACGCAGCGATCTTGTGACGCCAGCCAACATCGCCGAATTCCTCTCCATCGCGCCGCATGCGCAGCATGTGCATCTGCCTGATGCCACGCACATGCTGGCAGGCGACGACAACACCACGTTTACCGCCACCGTGTTGCATTATCTGGACGCACTGCCGGCGGCTTGCACCATCGCAGCGTCCAACACTACCGAGCATGTCACTGGAGCAAGACCATGAGCATCATTGCACCGTTCCTCCTCGTCATCCTGGCGGCGGGTATCGCTGCCTATCACCGGATGCGCCTTGCCACGTGGGTTGCGATCAGCGCCTGTGTGCTGGTGGCGTGCTGGCTGCTGGGTGCCAATCTCACCGCCACCCTCGTGGCCGCCGCGCTGGTGGTGCTGGTGTCCGCACCGGTGCTGCTGCCGTTCCTGCGCAAGCCGCTGCTGACCACGCCGCTGATGGGCTTCTTCCGTAAGGTGCTGCCGCCGCTGTCGCAGACCGAGCGCATTGCACTGGAGACCGGCTCGGTCGGTTTCGAAGGCGAGCTGTTCACCGGTGACCCGGATTGGCAGAAGCTGCTGAACTATCCCAAGCCGCAACTCACCGCCGAAGAGCAGGCCTTCCTGGATGGCCCGGTGGAAGAGTTGTGCAAGATGATCAACGACTGGGAAATCACCCACGTCCACGCCGACCTGCCGCCGGAGCTGTGGGATTTCATCAAGAAGAACAAGTTCTTCGGCATGATCATTCCCAAGCAATACGGCGGCCTGGGTTTCAGCGCGCTGGCGCACCACAAGGTGATCCAGAAGCTGTCCTCGATCTCCAGCGTGGTCAGCTCCACCGTGGGCGTGCCCAACTCGCTCGGCCCCGGTGAGCTGCTGCTGCACTACGGCACCCCGGAACAGAAGGACTATTACCTGCCGCGGTTGGCGGTCGGTGCGGAAGTGCCGTGCTTCGGCCTGACCGGTCCGTTCGCCGGCTCCGATGCCACCTCGATTCCGGACTACGGCATCGTCTGCAAGGGCGAGTGGAATGGCGCCAATGTGCTGGGCGTCAAGCTGACCTTCGACAAGCGCTATATCACCCTGGCACCGGTCGCCTCGCTGATCGGCCTGGCGTTCCGCGCCTACGATCCGGATGGTCTGATCGGCGACAAGAAGGATATCGGCATCACCCTGGCGCTGCTGCCGCGCGAAACCCCGGGCGTGGAAATCGGCCGTCGCCACTTCCCGTTGAATTCGCCGTTCCAGAACGGCCCGATCCATGGCGAAGAGGTGTTCATCCCGCTGAGCCAGCTGATTGGTGGCGTGGAGATGGTGGGCAAGGGCTGGAACATGCTCAACGAGTGTCTGGCTGTCGGTCGCTCGATCACCCTGCCCTCCACCGCCAGCGGCGGTAGCAAGGCCGCGGCGGTGGTCACCGGTGCGTATGCGCGGATCCGCAAGCAGTTCGGATTGTCGGTGGGTCGTTTCGAGGGCGTGGAAGAAGCGCTGGCCCGGATCGGCGGCAAGGCCTATGCGATCAGTGCGCTGTCGCAGGCCACGGCCGCGGCGGTGGATCGCGGCGACGTGCCGTCGGTGCCGTCGGCGATCGCCAAGTACCACTGCACCACCATGGGCCGCGAAGTGGTCAGCGACATGATGGACGTGATCGGCGGCAAGGGCATCATCCTGGGGCCGCGCAACTTTGCAGGCCGCGCCTGGCAGGCCGCGCCGATCGGCGTGACCGTGGAAGGCGCCAACATCATGACCCGCAGCCTGCTGATCTTCGGCCAGGGCGCCATCCTGTGCCATCCGTGGGTGTTGAAGGAGATGCAGGCCGCACAGGATCCCGATACCCGTCGTGGCCTGGAGCAGTTCGACCAGAGCCTGTTCGGTCATATCCGCTTCGGTATTTCCAACGCCGTGCGCTCGTTCTGGTTCGGTCTGACCGGTGCGCGCATCGGTGCGGCGCCGGGCGATGCGTATACCCGTCGGTTCTTCCGCAAGCTGGATCGCTATTCGGCCAATCTGGCCTTGATGGCAGACGTGTCGATGCTGATGCTGGGCGGCAAGTTGAAGTTCAAGGAGTCGCTGTCCGGTCGCCTGGGCGATGTGCTGAGCCATATCTACATGACCAGCGCGATCCTCAAGCGTTATCACGACGAAGGCGCGCCGGCGAGCGACCAGCCGCTGCTGGCCTGGGCTTTCCACGACAGCGTGCACAAGATCGAAACCGCGCTGTCGGCGGCGCTACGCAACTTCCCGATCCGCCCGGTGGGCTGGTTGATGTGGGTGTTGATCTTCCCGCTCGGCCGTCGCGCCGAAGCGCCTGGCGATCGCCTCGGCCATCGCGTTGCTTCGCTGTTGATGACGCCCAACGAGGCGCGTGACCGTCTGGCCAAGGGCGTGTTCCTGACGCCGTGCGCCAACAATCCGGGCGGTCGTATTGCCAGCTACCTGACCAAGGCGGTGATGGCCGAGCCGGTGGAGCGCAAGTTCCTGAAGGCGCTCAAGACCAAGGGCATCGAAGCGCTGGATTTCCCGGCGCAGCTGGACGAAGCCGTGGCCGAAGGCGTGATCAGCTTGGAAGAGCGCAAGCTGCTGGAAGAGCTGCGCGAGATCATGATGGACACCATCACCGTGGACGACTTCGATCCGCATGAGTTGCGTGCGGCCAGTTTCTACGACAAGCCGCAGGCGCAACAGCCGCGCGAAGCCGCGTAAGGCGTCAAGCTTGGGCGAGAATGGACGACGGCGGGCTTCGGCCCGCCGTTGTTGTTTGTGGAGATGGGTGTTGTCTCCGGCATGCTGCCTGCAGACCTGATCAGATGCAGTTTTCGACAGCACGCATGTGTGAGCGACGCCGCGCAGTTGGCGGCCATCGAATGAGCGGGTGTCAGGGGCCGAACGCGCGCGCAAGTCGTGCACTTGAGGCAGTCAGGCGCTGAGGCTACGAAGAGCTCATCGCAGCAGTGCCCCACTCCTGCGTGCAGCGGACAACTACCGCAACCGGATCAGAACGGCAGCCACACCAGCGCCAAGGCGATCAACGCCGGCAGCGCCTGCACGAAGAAGATGCGGCGGTTGACGCTGTAGGCGCCGTAGCAACCTGCCACGACCACGCAGACCAGGAAGAAGCTCAGCACGTCGGCGCGGGCGGCCAGTGCGCCCCAAAACAGGCCAGCGGCCAGAAAGCCGTTGTAAAGCCCCTGGTTGGCCGCGAGCACGCGGGTGGCCTGCGCCTTCTCAAAGCTATTGCGGAAGGTCTTCAAACCCAGCGGGTGCGTCCACAGCACCATTTCCAATACCAGGATGTAGACGTGCAGCAGTGCGATGCACAGGCCGGCAATGATGGCGAACAGGGACATGGCAGACCGCCTCGGAAAATGGTGCCGCCAGCATAGCCGCGATTGCGGTCGTTCTGTTCGGCACACCTGCACTACCGGGCTGGCGCCTGCGCTTCTGGCGCTGCCAGTGTGAGACGCAGGCCCCCTGCCTGGTCGATGCCGAGCGCCAAGCTGCATCTGCGCATGTGCTGTCGCGGTGCTTAGTCGGAAACGCGCTTGTCCGTCTCCACGTCGCGCTCGGCGGGTAGCTTGCGCGCTTGCCGCAACAGGCCGAACGCACCGACCGTCATGCCGGTCGCCACGACCAGGCCGACGCCGAACACCGCGCTGGAGCCGAACGCAGAGACCAGCTTGTGCACCCAAACGAAGGTGAGATCGCCACCGCGATAAACCACCGTATCGATCGCGGCGCCGGCCTTGTAGCGCCACTCGCGATTTACCCGTGTGTACAGCGTTTCGCGCGCGGGCTTGGCCAGTGCGAATTCGCTGGAGCGGGTAATCACCTGCACGATCGCAATCATTAGTGGCAACGGCGACGCCGCCAACGCCGCATAGCCCAGCATGATGGCCACACCCGGGATCAACAACGCCGGCGCGATACCAAAGCGCGACAGCAACGCGCGCGTCACCAGCAGCTGCAGCACCAGCGCGAGCGCATTGATCGCCAGGTCGATGCTGGAGTAATAGGCGGTGGCCGCCGCTGCATCGGTGTAAAGCCGCCGCACCAGCGCCGCCTGTTCGTTGTAGAGCAAGGTCCCCACGCCCACGCCGAACAACACCATGAAGGCCAGCCAGCGCAACAGCGGTTCACGCACGATCAGCTTGAGGCCGCCGAGCACATCGCCGCCCATGGGCACTTCGCCGGAGCTCAGCTGGCCCTCCTGTTCGCGCGCAACGGCCCACAGCCGCAAGCGCAGCACGCAGAGCACGCATACCGCCAGGAACCCGGCCGACACCAACATCAGATGTGCGATGCCGATACGTTCGACCAGTACGCGCGTCAGGACCGGGCCCAGAAACGCACCCAGCGTGCCTGCCGCGCCGATATAGCCGTAGTAGCTGCGCGCTTGGGCATTGCTGAAGACATCGGCCATGAAACTCCAGAACACCGCCACCGCAAACAGGTTGAAGACGGTCACCCACAAAAAGAACGCCATGCCACGGCCCGGCACGCCGGTGTCGAACAGCACGTAGAACAGCAGCAGGGTGGCGATGAAGAAGCCATACACCCCCGGCAGGAACACCCGCCGCGGATAGCGGCTGACCAAAGCGCCGTAGACCGGTTGCAGCAGCACCATGATCAGGAAGGTGCAGGTAAACAGCACCTGCAGCGTGAACTCCTTCAAGGGCACACCGTGCGCGGCGAAGAACCCGATCATGCCAGTGGGAAAGAGCGCCTCTACGTCGGCCGAGGCGCCCATCGCTTCGCGCACCGGGCGCAACACGTAGTAACCGCTGAGCAGACAGAAAAAGTAAAGAAACGACCATGCCAATGGTGGCGAGCTACGCAGTGCCGCGCTCAAACGGCCAGCCGCAGATCGCGGCGCAGAGGGGCTGGTCATGGGGTAACGGCCGCTCGCACAGGCGGGCCCGACAGAAAAAACATGGCAACGGCAGCACCTGTGAAAGAAGCGCGCAAGTTAGCCGATGCGAGGCAGCGCCACCAGCGACCAGTCGCAGGAGCCTGCGGCCCGGGTGCCCTCCGCGCCAGCACGCTGCTTGCTTCTTGTATCGCACCAGCGCGTGGCAACGCGTCGGCGGCACCGGAATACTCGAATTCTGAATCTAAAATCATCAATAGGATCAATGTGATGCCCATTCATCTTCCGGCAGTTTGTGCTATTGCAAAGCGCGGCGCTAGAATCGCCGGAGGCAGCGGAACAGGCGGGACAACCATGACAGAAATGCGCACGCGCCGACGGTTCCGACCGTTGGCTATCGGGCTGTTCGGGGCGTTGTTGCCCCTGGCCCTCTCTTCCACCGCGCAGACACCCGCGCTCACCGCTACTGCATTGCAGGCGGCCACTGTGGCGCAGTCGCCCACCGCACCGCTGCCCTATCGCACCTCGCTGCCGGCCAACCAAGTGTTGGCACCTGCTGCCGGTTTCGATGTGGCGGCATTCGAATCGATGGCGGACCAGCTGACCTACGGCAACCGGGTGCCCGGCATGGCGATGGCCATCGTGCAGGGCGGCAAGGTGCTCAGCGCGCGCGGCTATGGCGTCACCGATGTCAATCATCCGCAGCCGGTCGATGGCCACACGGTGTTTCGCCTGGCTTCGCTGTCCAAAGCCTTCGCCGGCACCATGGCCGGCCTACTGGTCAACGATGGCGTGCTGCGCTGGGACAGCAAGGTGGTCGACTATGTGCCGGGCTTCCAGCTCAGCGACAACGCCGCCACCCGTCAACTCACCGTGGCCGAAGTGCTCAGCCATCGCGTCGGCCTGACCCGCAACGCCTACGACCGCGATATCGAATCCAACGTCGATTACTACTCGCTCAGCCATAAGCTGGCTGCTGCGCCGCTGCGTTGCGCACCGGGCGATTGCTACGCGTATCAAAACGTCGCCTTCAGCCTGGTTGGCGATGTGGTGTTCGCCGCATCGGGCAGCTTCTACGAGCAATCGGTAGAGCGTCGCATCTTCAAGCCGCTGGGCATGAACGACGCCAGCATGGGGCTGGCCGGTATCCAGGCGAGCCCGCACTGGGCACGTCCGCATGTGCGCAGCCGCAATGGCTGGGTCTCGCTGACGCCCAAGCCCACCTACTACCGTCTGGCGCCCGCTGCGGGCGTCAACGCCAGCGCCAGTGACATGGCGCAGTGGCTGCTCGCGCACACCGGCCATCGCACCGACGTGCTGCCTGCACCGCTGCTGGCGACGCTGCACGCGCCGCTGATCTCCACGCCGGGCGAAATGCGTTCGGGCTGGCGCCACGAGCGCGTGGATGCGGCCAGCTATGCGCTGGGCTGGCGCGTGTTCGACTACGCCGGCCATCAAGTGGTGTTCCATGCCGGCGCGGTGCAGGGTTATCGCGGCTTGGTCGCACTGCTGCCGGAGCGCGACCTGGGTGTTGCGATCCTGTGGAACGGCGAAAGCGGCCTGCCCTCGGGCATGCTGCCGACCATCCTGGACCGCGCGCTTGGCCTGCCGGCCAAGCGCTGGCTGGACATCGATGTGGATGGCGACTTCGGCAGCGAAAACATGCTGGCAGAAAAGCCCGACCCGGCTGGCAAGGGCGCGTCTTCCGGCAAGTCGGTGGCCTCGCCGCGCTGAGTGGACGTCGTGCACTGACCTCGTGTCGGTGACGTAGGCAAAGGCGGCTTCGGCCGCCTTTGCTGTTTCTGTGTTTCCAATGCGCGTTGGGCGGCTCGCCGATGGCATGCCTGCCGGGCGCGCAAGAGCAAGGCCGTGATTGCACGCTATGCCCGAATTCTTTGGCTGGCGTAACGCCCATTGCCACCAACGCTGAGACTGAGCCGATCTGTTCGGCGTGCCGACGTGGCGAGCCCGAACGGTTGGCTCTGGAATCTCCTGGCTTGGTCCGCCGCATGATCTTGCTCTGCGACCTGCTGCATTGCCGGCCCACCATCAAGTCAGGCAGCGGCGGCGTGCTGTCGTGCCCTCGCGCGAAGGACCGACAACTGTCCAGGTTGGCCGGCAGAGCCAGAATGATCGCGCGGCGACGTCTGCACTGCCGACCGGCATGCGCGTCTGGCGCCTCGATGCCGCGAACTTGAATCAGCGACGTTGCTCGGCCGCAACAGCTACACCGTTTGCAGACTGGCAACGCGCAGCCTGGCACCGACCACGCCAGTGCCAGGCACATAAAAAAGCTCCCTCCCCGCTGGGCGTCGGGGAGAGAGCTCGATGTTTACGGCGATCGGGTATTACAAGATCAGATCAGCGGTGCCGGGGTTGCGGGCAGCGCGACCGGAGCGGCCTTCTTCTTGCGAACGGCCGGCTTCTTCTTGGCGACCTTCTTCACGGCAGGCTTCTTGGCAGCGCTCTTCTTAGTGGCGGACTTCTTGGTCGCCTTCTTCGCGACTGCCTTTTTGGCGGTCTTCTTGACGGCCTTCTTGGCGGTCTTCTTGGCGGCCGTCTTCTTGGTCGCCTTCTTTGCAGTCTTCTTCACTGCCTTCTTGGCGGCAGTCTTCTTGGTTGCCTTCTTCGCAGTCTTCTTGACTGCCTTCTTGGCGGTTGCCTTCTTTGCAGTCTTCTTGACGGCCTTCTTGGCAGCAGTCTTCTTCACTGCCTTCTTGGCGGTTGCCTTTTTGGCGACCTTCTTGACTGCCTTCTTGGCGGCAGTCTTCTTCACTGCCTTTTTGGCAGTGGGTTTCTTTTTCGCAGCTTTTGCAGTGGCCATGTAATTGGCTCCTCGTCAGTGAACTATGGAGGTGAAACGCCCAGTTGAACCAAACCCCGCGACGGCATGCCGTCGTCGGGAACCGTCCGCAGATGATGCGCGACGGAACGGATACAGAAACACCCGCATCGAACGGCGACACGGGTGCGTAGTCGGAACGACAACTGCTTTCTTGGAGAGAAGCGGACCCGACTCCACCGTGATTAGCGCTTCGGTGGACATCCGGAACAAGCTTGTCGGCGCGATGTCGATTCTGCTCACTCTCTTCCGCAGCAATGTCTGCTGGGCGAAACCTAATCACGCTTTTTTTTACTGTCAACACTCTTTTGCAATTTTTTTTTTGCCCACCATCGCTGCGTGCCATGTCCACGCCAGCCAATCACCCCGCGTCTGCACATACTCGTCCAAGCGAGAAGCGCGCTCACCCAACAGCGTTGTCAAAAAAGCGCTTCTTTTCCGCTGTTTTTTTTGTGTCGCGCGTTTGCGTGCCTGCCTGGGCGCTTGGACGGCACGGCGGTCAAGCCGATGCGATGGCATTGCTTGCCGCCTGTCCGCCAGCTGAAAATTTTTTATCCAACGGCTGCACTTCCGGCGTCGCATGAGCAGAAATGCGCAAACTTATTGAGCGCCTAGAGCGTCATGCACGCACCCGCGCGCACCGACGACCGCATCCATCGCGTGCACCAACCGATGATCGAGACAGGCGCCATGGCGCAGAATTTTTTCACCGGGCACACGCCAAACCCTCACGAACGACTCACGTCAGAAATCCGGCGCAGTGCAGGTGGGCCAGCAGCGGATGCACGTTGGATCGTTGCCGAGCCACCGCATCGACATGCCACCGACGGCGTCGCGGTCGGCGGTCGGCCGACCGACGCTTCCCTCACTGCGATTGCACGCCGGCTCGCGCCGCATCGCTGCACCAAGGCACGCATCACCGACGCAGGCGCGCTCAAAAAAAATGGCCGCTCCATGAGCGGCCATCGGATACCGGCTGCAACGACACCTGATCAGTGATCGTCGTCTTCGAGCAGCTCGGCATAGTCGTCCGGGTCCAGCAGGTCGTTGAGCTGTTCCTTGTCGTCGATCTCGACGACGAAGATCCAGCCTTCGCCATAGGCGTCTTCGTTGATGGTTTCCGGCTTGTCGCTCAACGCGCTGTTGACCTCGACAACGGTGCCGCTGACCGGGCTGTAGACGTCGGAGGCGGCCTTGACCGATTCCACCACCGCAGCGCCGTTGCCGACCTGCACGGTGTCGCCGACGCCCGGCAGTTCGACGTAAACCAGGTCACCCAGCAAGCCCTGCGCGTGGTCGGAAATGCCGACGGTCACGCGACCGTTGCTTTCGACGCGGGCCCACTCGTGGGATTTGAGGAACTTGAGGTCGCCAGGGATCTCGCTCATGGGTGTGCTCCGGGAAAGATGATGGTTGGGGACAGGTGGCTAGTTTAGACCGCGCGACAAGACAGGTGCACGCACGGCGGTGGGGCGATGGCGATATGGATACGGACCCGGGCGCAGCGCCGCGCGCAATACGCGGCGCTACACGAGTCAGTCGCCGAGCACGCCGGGCTGTGCCTGGCCATCGCGCACGAACGGAAACTTCACTGCGCGCAGCGGCACCTGCTTGCCGCGGATGTCCACCCGCAGCTGCTCGATGCTGCCGGCCGGCACGCGCGCGAAGGCGATCGCCTTGCCCAGCGTGGGCGAGAACGTGCCGGACAGGATCTCGCCTTCGCCACTGGCGGTGAGCACGGTCTGGCCATGCCGCAACACGCCCTTCTCGTCCATCACCACACCGATCAGCTGACGCGGTGCGCCCTGCGCCTTTTGATATTCGAGCACGCTGCGACCGATGAAGTCGCGTCCTTCGTCCAGGGCGATCGTCCAGGCCAGCCCGGCCTCGTAAGGGGTAACGCCATCGTCCATGTCCTGCCCATAGAGATTCATGCCCGCTTCCAGACGCAGGGTGTCGCGTGCACCCAGGCCTGCGGGTTTGACGCCCTGCGCGAGCAACGCATTCCAGAATGCGACGGCAGCCTCTTGCGGCAATACGATCTCGAAACCGTCTTCGCCGGTGTAGCCAGTGCGCGCAAGGAACAAATCAATGCCATCGCGCGAACGCGTCTGCAGCGCGGCGAAACGGCCGAGCTTGCTCGCCGCTGCGGTGTCGGCCGGGTCGAGCAGGTCGATGACCTTGGTGCGCGCGCTGGGACCTTGCACGGCAATCATGGCGAAGTCGCTGCGCTCTTCCACCCGCACGTCGAAGCGTGCGGCCTGCTCGCCGATCCACTGCAGGTCCTTTTCGCGGGTGGCGGCGTTGACCACCAGACGGAAGAAGTCTTCCGTCATGTAGTAGACGATGAGGTCGTCGATCACCCCGCCCTGCGGATTGAGCATGCAGGTGTACAGCGCCTTGCCGGAGACCTTGAGCTTGTCCACCGAGTTGGCGAGCAGGTAGCGCAGAAACTCGCGCACGCGCGCACCGTGCAGGTCGACCACCGTCATGTGGCTGACGTCGAACATGCCGGCGTCGCGGCGCACCTGGTGGTGCTCGTCCAGTTGCGAGCCGTAGTGGATCGGCATGTCCCAGCCGCCGAAGTCGACCATCTTGGCGCCAAGCGCACGATGGGTGTCGTTGAGGATGGTCTTCTGGGTCATGTGCGCCGTTCCAAAGGAAAGACGGCCATTATCGCCGTCCTGTCACGCTTGGGGGAACGGCATACCGCTGTGTGGTTGCGCCGCCTGCGGGCGCGAACGCAGCGCGACGCTACGCCGCGCTGCAACAACGCCGAGGTCGGCACCGCAATGCCCTGCCCTGCCCGCATACATCAACCGGCCGGCTGCACCAGCAAGCCCATGCCATCGGCGCCGACGATGCGCACCGGCGTGCCGGCCGGCAGATCCGGGCCGGCCACCACCCAGAACGCATCATCGACCTTGGCGCGGCCGCGACCATCGTGGATGGCCTGATCGAGCAGCACGCAGCGGCCGATCAACTGCTCGGCACGCCGATTGTGCAGCGGCGATCACTCTGGCGGCCATTGCCGCGGAACCAGGCGCGATACACCTGCACTGAGACGATGCTGAGCAGCACGAATGCCACGATCTGCCACAGCAACGCGATGTTCGGCAACACCAGCACCAATACGCACACCGCTGCGGCAGCGATCCCCATCCACAGCAGGAAGGCACCCGGCACCAGGGTCTCGGCCGCAATCAGCAGCAGCGCCAGCATTGCCCAGACCTCCACGTCCCAGCGCATGGCACAGGCTCCCGCGCGCGGCGGCATCGGCGGTACGCGCACGGGCGCGTCGGGCTTGCCGGCCGCCTCCTTGGCCAGCTCGGCAACGCCGGCGATCGAACCGATGATGCCGCTGGATTCCATCGGCATCAGCACCAATTTCTGGTTGGGCGCGGTGGCCAGCGCCGTGGACGCTTCCACATACTTCTGTGCGACGAAATAGTTGATCGCCTGCACGCTGGCGATGGCGATGGCGCCGGACACCATCTGCGTCGTGCGTGCTTCGGCTTCGGCCAGACGTTCGCGCGCTTCTGCGTCGCGGAAGGCGGCTTCCGTGAGTATGGCTCAGCGCTCCCGGCAACCAACGCCGGCCACGTGCGGGGCAGGCCCGGGCGCAGCCGCTGCACCCGGCCGCTGTCGCAAGGCAATCAGCGTGTGCGCGCACATGCAAACGCGCTCAGGCGCTACGCGGCGAGAACATGATCACCGCCATGCCGAGCAGGCAACAGGCAGCGCCGAGCAGATCCCAGCGCGTCGGCGTCACGCCGTCCACCCACCACAACCACAGCAACGCGCTGGCGATGTAGACCCCGCCATAGGCCGCGTACACGCGACCGCTCGCTTCCGGATGCAAGCTCAACAGCCAGACGAAGACGGCAAGGCTCAGCGCAGTGGGCAGCAGCAGCCACACGCTGCCCCCTTTGCGCAGCCAGAGATAAGGCAGGTAGCAACCGACCAACTCGGCGAGCGCCGTCGCGGCAAACAGCAGTAGCGTGGTCGGCGCGATCGTCATGCCGGCCGGGGCGTATCGGAGGCGGCGCCATCAGGGCCGGTTTGATACCCCGGTGCGCTGCGGGAAGCCTCACCGCCAACGGACGGGTCACTGCCGGCAGCGCTGTCTACAGGCGGTGCGTGGGACAGCGGGGCGTGCAAGGCCGATGCGTCGCCCGCGGAACCGTCGATGGCCGGCACATCGCCGCTGCGCTCCTCGCGTTTGACCTGTTGCCATAACGCTTCCTGTTCGCCCAGCGACAACGCGTTCAACGACGTGCCGGCAGCACGCGCCCGCGCTTCCATCGCACGAAAGCGACGTTCGAATTTCAGGTTGGCGTGCCGCAACGCGGCGCCGACATCCACCTTGGCATGGCGCGCCAGATTGGCGCAGACAAACAATACATCGCCCAATTCGTCTTCCAGCCGGGCCTGATTGTCGGCCACCGGGCCGCGTGCGAATTCCACGCGCAACTCTTCGATTTCTTCCTGCAGTTTTTCCAACACCGGCACCGGGCCAGGCCAATCGAAACCCACGCGCGCCGCGCGCGACTGCAGTTTGGTGGAGCGCTGCCATTCCGGCAGCCCGCGCGCGATGCCGGAAAGTGCGGAGTCGTCCTGGTTGCCAGCGGCACGACGCTCTTCGCGCTTGATCTGCTCCCAGTTGGCGCTCACCGCCTGCGCATCGGGCGCCGGTTGCGCGGCGAACACATGCGGGTGGCGACGTATGAGCTTGTCGCTGAGCGTGGCGACCACGTCGGCGAAGCCGAACGCTCCCTGCTCGGCCGCCATTTGCGAATGGAAGACCACCTGCAGCAACAGGTCGCCCAACTCGTCGCGCAGGCCAGCCAGGTCGTTGCGATCGATCGCATCGGCCACCTCGTAGGCTTCTTCGATGGTGTACGGCGCGATGCTGGCGAAGGTCTGCTGTACATCCCAGGGACAGCCGTGTTCGCGATCGCGCAGACGCGCCATCAAGTGCAACAGCTGCTGGATATCGCCGGTGGAAGGGGTCTGAGACATCGTGTATTCCTGGAACCTCTGAGTGAGTGCGCCGCCAGCGCATGTCCCACGCGAGGCAAGCGACGTACGCGGCCGTTGCACACCGCAACGGCCGCCGCGTGCAAGCGCGTGCGGGGATACCGGAGTGTACCTTTCAGGGCGTCAGGACCTTGCGCAGCCATGCCGTCGCCAAGACGGCACGCATGCCGCTCAGGCCAGCCAATCGCGCCAGGGCAGATTGGGGTCGCCCAGTGCGATGAAGTCGCCGTTGAGCAAGGTGTCGCGGCGGTTGTAGCGGAACGGTTTGCCGCTGGCGCCGGCCAGCAACACGCCACCGGCCGCATGCAGCACGCACTGGCCGGCGGCGGTATCCCACTCGGAGGTGGGGCCGAAGCGGGGATACACGTCCAGATCGCCTTCGGCGATGCGGCAGAACTTCAACGACGACCCTTGCGCGACCACGTCGATCTCGCCCATCCGCTCCAGTGCGGCGGCAGTACGCGCGTCGCGATGCGAACGGCTGGCCGCCACCCGCAATGGCGTGGCGGCCGGGGTGCGCGTGTGCAGCATTTCGTCGCGGTCGCCATCGCGGCGGAAGGCATTCTCGCCACGCGCGGCATACCAGACCCGCCCGTCGACCGGCGCCTGCACCACCCCGAGCACCGGTGCACCCATATGGATGAGTGCGATGTTGACGCTGAACTCGCCATTGCGCTTGACGAATTCGCGGGTGCCATCGAGCGGATCGACCAACCAGTAACTGGTCCAGTACTGGCGTTGTTCCCAGGCCACATGCGCAGACTCTTCCGACAGCACCGGCACATCTGGGGTGACACGGCGCAGGCCTTCGACGATGACGCGGTTGGCTGCCAGGTCGGCCTGGGTCAGCGGGCTGGCGTCGTCCTTGATCTCCACCGAAAAGTCCTGGGCGTAGACCTCCATGATTGCCGCGCCGGCATCGCGCGCGATGGCGATCACGGTTTCGCGCAGCTCCATCGGGATGCGGATCATGGATTGCGCTCCAGCCACTCGCGCGCAATGAACAAGGCGGCCAGCGAGCGGCCTTCGGAGAAATCTTCGCGCAGCATCAATTCGTCCAGACGTGCGATCGGCCACGGCACCACGTCCATCTCTTCCGGCTCGTCGCCCACCAGGCGCTCGGGGTAGAGGTCGCATGCCAGCACCAACCAGGATTGGTGACTCATATAAGTAGGAGCAAGCGTCATTGCGCGCAGCACCCGTACCTGGCGTGCGCCATAGCCGGCTTCTTCCTTGAGCTCGCGGTCGGCGGCCTGCTCGGGTGTTTCGCCGGCGTCGATGCGGCCCTTGACCAGACCGAGCTCGTAGCGATGCACGCCGGCGGCATATTCGCGCACCAGCAGCACGGTTTGCGCATCGAGCATCGGCACCACCACCACGGCGCCGTGGCCCTGGCTGAGTTGGCGTTCGTAGATGCGGCGCTGCCCGTTGGAAAATTCCAGATCCAGCTGCTGCCGACGGAACGGCCCGTCGCCCAGATCGGTGATCTTGTGGATGATCGGCAGACGCGAGCTCATGCGTCGCACGCAGCCGCAAAGCGGGCCGATAGAATAGGCGGATGCATCGACATGTCCATGAACCCGAAATCCTAGCAGACCCTGCAGCCGCACAAACTGCCGAACATTGGCGACAACGCGATCTCGGCGTGGTGTGGCACCCCTGCACGCAGATGCGTGAGCACCCGCACACGCTGCCGCTGGTGCCGATCGCGCGTGGCGAAGGCGCATGGCTGGTCGGCCATGACGGCCGCCGCTATCTGGACGCGGTGAGCAGCTGGTGGACCAACCTGTTCGGTCATACCGAACCGCGCATCGGCGCGGCCATCGCGCGCCAGGCCGGCGAACTGGAACAGGTGATGCTGGCCGGCTTCACGCATACGCCGGCCGTGCAACTGGCCGAGCAGTTGCTGGCGATCGCGCCACGCCAGGCCGGGCGCGCGCCGTTGTCCAAGGTGTTCTACGCCGACAACGGATCGGCGGGCGTGGAGGTGGCGCTGAAGATGGCCTTTCATTACTTCCACAATCGCGGCGACCACCGGCGGACGCGGTTCATTGCACTGGAGAATGGCTACCACGGCGAAACCATCGGCGCGCTATCGGTGGGCGATATTCCGCTGTACCGGCGCGTGTATGCGCCGCTGTTGCTGGAGGCAATGTTCACGCCCTCGCCCGATGCCTACCTGGCCGAACCGGGGCAAAGCGCCGAAGACTATGCGCTGCAGGCAGCCGATGCGTTGCAAGCACTGTTCGAACGCTCGCCCGGCGAAATCTGTGCGCTGATTCTGGAGCCGCGCGTGCAATGCGCGGGCGGGATGCGCATGTACCACCCGGCGTATCTGCGCCGCGCACGCGAATTGTGCGATGCCCATGGCGCATTCTTGATCGCCGACGAGATCGCCACCGGCTTCGGCCGTACCGGCACCCTGTTCGCCTGCGAACAGGCCGGCGTGATGCCCGACCTGTTGTGCCTGTCGAAGGGGCTGACCGGCGGCTTCCTGCCGCTGTCGGCGGTGCTGGCCACGCAGCAGTTGTACGACGCGTTCCTGGACGATTCGCGCGAGCGTGCGTTTCTGCATTCGCACAGCTACACCGGCAATCCGCTGGCATGTGCGGCGGCGTTGGCGACCTTGAAGATCTTCGCAGACGACGACGTGATTGCGCGCAACCAACCCATCGCCGCGCGCATGCGCGAGCTCGCTGCGCAGATCGGCGCACACCCGGCCGTGGCGGACGTGCGCCAGGCCGGCATGATCGTGGCGTTCGAGCTGACCCAGGGCGGCGACAAGCGCACGCCGTTTGCGTCCGCCGCGCGCGTCGGCCTGAAGGCGTATCGCGCGGCGCTCGAGAAAGGCGTGGTGCTGCGCCCGCTCGGCGACGTGCTGTACTGGATGCCGCCGTATTGCGTGGACGAGGCGCAGCTTGCGTTGTTGGCCGACACCACCAGCCATGCCATCACCGAGGCGGTCGCATGCGCCTGACCCGTTCGCATGTCGCGCTGCCGCTGCACTGCGACCAGGAAGTGACGTTGCCGGAAGAGTCAGCCAATCACCTGATGCGGGTACTGCGGCTGCGCGAGGGCGATGCCTGCATCCTGTTCAACGGCGACGGCAGCGACTACCACGCACGCATCACCATGGCGGGCAAGCGCGATGCACGTGCGCTGGTGGAACGCGCCGAGCCGCTCTCCAACGAATCGCCGCTGCGCATCACCTTGATGCAAGGCATCGCGCGCGGGGAAAAGATGGATCTGATCCTGCAGAAGGCCACCGAGCTGGGCGTTGCGGCGATCGTACCGGTGATCGCCGAGCGCACCGAGGTCAAGCTCGATGCGGCGCGCACCGAAAAACGCGTGGCGCACTGGCGCAGCGTGGTGGTGTCGGCCTGCGAGCAATCCGGGCGCGCACGTCTTCCCAGCGTGGCCGCGCCGCAGGGTCTGCAGGACGCGGCGCAGGCTAGCGACGCGCATGCGCTCCGGCTGACGCTGGACCCACAGGGCGAGCATCGCCTGGGCACGTTGGCATCGAGCATCCAGCAACACGTCGTCGTGGCGATCGGGCCGGAAGGCGGCTGGTCGCCGCGCGATCGCGCGCTACTTGCCGAGGCGGGCTTCAGCGGCCTGCAGCTGGGGCCACGCATCCTGCGCACCGAAACGGCGGGACTGGCGGCGATTGCGGCGCTGCAGTCGCGGTTCGGGGACCTGTAGCACCATGGCACTGTAGGAGCGCACCGGTGCGCGACAGGGCGTTTATCGGTAACGCCTCATCGCGCCCGGGTGCGCTCCTACGGGGATGCGGGAATTTGCTCGGCATGGCGTCGTCTCTTGTATGTTGACGGCTCCGTCCACCGCGTCCCGACCTGACACCCGCGCAGTCTCGTAGGAGCGCACCTGGGCGCGACAGGGCGTTTATCGGTAACCCCTCATCGCGCCGGGTGCGCTCCTGCGGGATGCGGAGGTGATTGATCTGGTGCAGCCGGATTGCTGCACCTGCCGATGTGCGAGCGCTCAGCGGCCGTGCTGCAGGAACCAGCTGGCAGCACCGATGACGCCGAGCTGGCCGTGCTCGACGATGCTCACCGGCACCTGCTCCAACGCGGGACGCAAGGCGCCCTTGTCGAGCAGGCGCGCGACAAAATCGCTCTCGGCGATGAAGCTGGCGATTTGCGGCAGGAAACCGCCGGCCAGATAGACGCCACTGCGCACGCCATACAGCAACATCAGGTCGCCGACCACGCTGCCCATAAATCCGCAAAACGCCTGCAGCGCGTCGTGCGCCAATCCATCGTTGCCGGCCATTGCGGCCGCGGTGATGTCGGCCGGGGTGGCATGCAACACGCTGTCGCCGCGCAAGGCGGCCAGCGCGGTGTACAGATTCAACAGGCCCGGGCCGGACAACAGCGTTTCGGTAGCCACGTGAGTGCGCGTGCGCCGCAGTTCCTGCAGCAACGCCATTTCCAGATCGCTGGCCGGCGCCAGTGCCGCGTGGCCGGCTTCGGTGGGCAGCACCACCGGATGGGCACCGTTGGGGATCCACAGCGCCGCGCCCAGGCCCGTGCCCGGACCAAGCACCAAGGCCGGGCCCGCGGCACCTTGCGCCGGGCCAGACAACTGCATGACCTGGTTGCCGATCATGTAATTGGCCGCGTAGGCGACCGCTTCGAAATCATTGACCAGATGCAGGGCCTGCATGCCGAGCTGGCGGCGGATCTGCTCGGGTGCCAGCACCCAGGGCAGATTGGTGGTGATCACGCTGCCGTCTTCCAGCGCGTAGCCGGCGCTGGCGATCACGCCCCGGCGGACTGGTGCACATCCCAGTTCCGCGAAGAACGTGGTCATGATGTCGGCCAGACCCGGATACTCGGCGCAGCGGTACTTGCGGTAGTCCAGCACCGTGACCGGCTTGCCTGCGTCATCGCTTTCGCACACCAGCGCCAGGCGCACGTGCGTCCCGCCCACATCGGCGGCAACGAAGGTTTCGTGGCGCGGAAAGGCCACCGCTTCCATTGGACTGCTTGCGCTCACGCATTCTCCTGATCAGTGGCGGCGGCTGGCGTCGTCGCGCGTTGTCCGACGAACGGCCAACGGGTAGACAACGTTGTCAGCAATCGCCCTGTAACGCAACCGTGGCAACCGTGGCAACCGCGACGCGTCCCGGACGGGACGGCGCGCGTCATTCGCCAAAAATACGCAGGCGCAACGGCGATTACTGCACAACCCCAGGGCGAACCGGGGCAGCTGCGACATTTTCGATCGTATGCGCCGATGGTAGCAGTCGCGCTCGCAAAGCGTATTGCGCAAACCGCTGCGAGGCAAAGTCGGCTTTCGCCTGAAAATGCTGCATTGCAGCGCAATCGCAGCCACATCAGAGATCTGTGACGACGTGTTGACAACGCTGTCAGGGCTACGCGAGACTCGATTCAAATCGGAGTTCTGGCAGGAGGGGCCATGGACTGTTCGGTACTGAAGAACGGGCATTCCCTCGCCTGGCATTCCAGATTCGCGAGTCGTGCGTCGCCCGACGTTCCCGCTCGCTGATGTGCGTTTAGCTCCACCGCTTCACCACACGGGGGACACCTCCTTCACCACGCGAATCGCCTGCACCCTGCTTCGAAACAAGCGTGCCAGCGCAATCATCGCGATCGGTCAGGGCGTGTTGTTTTGCCGGCCACGCCGAGCGCGTTGTGTCCTATTGCAGGGCAGCACGCTCACAGCACTAACCAATGAGGTTTAGCCATGCACAGCCGCACCACGACGTTAGCACTCTGTATCACCGCCGCTCTGTACTGCTCCGGCTCTGCAATGGCTGCCGGACAAGAACAACAAGCCCCGGCCAGCACGCCGTCGGCCACCACCGAGCTGGATACCATCACCGTCACCGGCTACCGCGCGTCGCTGGAGAAGAGCCAGGCAGTCAAGCGCTCGGCCAACTCCATCGTCGATGCGATCAGCGCCGAAGACATCGGCAAGTTCCCGGACGTCAATGCGGCCGAATCGCTGTCGCATCTTCCGGGTATCAGCGTCGACCGCCAGTTCGGCGAAGGCGAAAAGGTCAGCATCAACGGCACCGACCCGGCCTTGAACCGCGTGCTGCTCAATGGCCAGACCATCGCCTCGGGCGACTGGGGCGGCAACCCGACCGATACCAGCGGCCGTACCTTCAACTACACGCTGCTGTCGCCGGAAATCATCGGCCTGATGGAGGTCTACAAGACCCCTGAAGCGCGCATCGACGAAGGCTCGATCGGCGGCACGGTGATCGTGCACACCCGCAAGCCGCTGGACCTGCCCAAGAACACCATCCGCGGCTCGGTCGGGTACAACTACAACGACCGCTCCGAAGAGGGCAATCCGCGCGGTTCGGCGCTGTGGAGCTGGAAGAACGACGACGAAACCTTCGGCGCGTTGATCTCCGCCACGCACGACAAGCAGGACCTGGCACGCGCCGGTATCGAATACTTCGGCTACACCACCGGTGCCAACATTCCGCCGACCGCCACCATCACCGGCGACGGCAGCGATGTGGCCACCGCGCGCGTGCCGGCCGGCATCAACAGCGCATTCTTCCAGCAGACCCGCGAACGCAGCGGCGTGCAAGGTGCGTTGCAGTGGAAGCCCGACGAGCAGAACGAGTTCAACCTGACCGGCCTGTACATCAAGGGCAAGTACAACAACTTCAGCGAATCGCGTTACGTCTGCCCGGCCTGTAACAACGACATCCAGAAGATCACCAGCGCCAACGTCGAGAACGGCGTGGTCTCCTCGGCCACGGTATCGGACAACACCCGCGGTGGCGTCAACGATCAGCCATACGCGCAGCTGGATGCGAACTATCGCGAGAGCACCGTCACGACCAAGAGCCTGAACCTGCGTCACGACTGGTCGGGTGAAAAGTGGGTGTTCACCACCCAGGTTGGCGACACCCAGGCAACGGGCGGCAAGAACCCCGAATACCTGATGAAGTTCCTGATGACCGATGGCGGCTATAACTACGACTTCGACGGTTCGCACACCGCAGTCAATTACGCCAATGGCGGTGCATCGAACTGGACGCTGCCCGGCTCGCCGGCAGGCCTTGCTCCGGGTTCGCAGGATGCCAGCGCCACGCAGGCTGGCGGCATCTTCTATCAGAAGAGCAAGGATGAAGAGAAATATTTCCAGTGGGATGCAGCACGTGACCTGGCGGTTGGCCCGTTCACCAAACTGCTGTTCGGCTACAAGTACATCAACCATAACAATGGTGTCGACGCACGCGGCAACCGCATCAACACCACCGATCCGGTGTCGCTGACCCAGTTCAACCCGGGCACCACCCCGAGCGGTCTGTATGACGGTCTGGGTGCAAGTGGCGATCTGACCACCTGGCCGACCGCCAGCCTGAGCTCGATCCGCAACTATCTGCTGTCGCAGCCGCAGGGCCCGTACCGTACCGACTTCGGCTCCTCGTTCGACGTGAAGGAAATCACGCAGAACTTCTACACGCAGTTGAACTACGAGACCGGCAAGTGGCGCGGTAACGTTGGCGTGCGCCTGGTCGACACCACCGACAAGTCCGAGTACTGGCAGAGCCAGGACGGTGGCACCACCTTCAGCCGTGTTGCCGAAACCAACGACTACCGCAAGGCGCTGCCGAGCTTCAACATCGCCTATGACGTCACCGACGACACCGTGCTGCGCTTCTCGGCTGCCAAGGTCATCGCACGTCCGCGTTATGCCGATCTGGCCGGTTCGTTCACCATCAACAGCGGCAACGGCAACCTGACCGCCAACGGTGGCAACCCGGATCTGAAACCGTACGAATCCACCAACTACGATCTGGCTGCCGAATGGTATTTCGCGCCGTCCAGCATGTTGTCCGGTGAAGTCTTCTATCGCGATATCAGCTCCTACATCGTCAATACCACGGTCAGCCAGCAGCTCAATCCGGCGCCGCCGGCGGTGGCGGGCGTCTACCAGGTGACCACGCCGGTCAACGTTTCCGATGCGAAGGTCAAGGGCGCATCGATCAACTATCAGCAGGCGTTCGGCCTCGGCTTCGGATTGCAGGCGAACTACACGTTTGCCAAATCCGATGCGAGCACCGGCTTGAACCTGCCCTACTTGTCGCGCGACACCTACAACGTGATCCCGTATTGGGAACACGGCGACTGGACGGTGCGTGTGAACTACAGCTACCGCTCGAAGTACTTCACCCAGATCGGACGCCTGGGCTCGGAAGACTTCGCAGACAGCTACAAGCAGCTGGATTTGACCGCCTCGTATCAGATCACCGACTACATGGGCCTCACCTTCGGCGCCACCAACCTGCTGGATTCCACCTACCGCTTGTACAGCGGAACCAGGGACACCCCGACAGCGTTCTACAAGAACGGCCGCGGCTACCAGGCCCAGCTGAACTTCAAGTTCTGATGTAGTCCCGGCGCGCCACCGACCCTCCACGGTGGCGCGCTTTTTTTTGGACCTGTCGCTGTCCGCAGCGGCAGGTCGATGTCGCAACAAGGAGTGGTACTGGCCACGCCCCTTCGCCGCCGAGGGGGCGTGGCCAGGCCCGCTTTCGCCATCTACGCGCGGCCGCAGCATGACCGACGCGTTTCGCTTACAGGAGTGCAGTTCCCATGACGACCGATAGCCGCCAGTTCGCGGCTCCATCCCGCCGCCACGCCGGAGCTGCACCCAGGAGCCGAATGCTCGCGTTCGCTCTGTTGCTCGCGCTGCCCGCGCTGCACGTCAACGCGGCGCAATCGCCCACCGCCCCTACCGCCACCACGCTCAGCCCCGAGGCGATCGACCAGCAGTGGCTCGATGCCACCGCTGCCTATGCGCCCGAACGCGAACGTCTGGTGCGCGAAGCCGAAGCCGGCGCGCGCAAGGGCCCGTTCCGTCCCGACTGGGCCGCTCTGAAGGCGTATCAATCGCCGGCGTGGTACGACAACGCCAAGTTCGGCATCTTCATCCACTGGGGCGTGTTCTCGGTACCGGCGTTCGGCAGCGAGTGGTATTCGCGCAACATGTATCTGCAAGGCTCCAAGGAATTCGCCCATCACGTGGCGACCTACGGGCCGCAGGCGAGTTCCGGCTACAAGGATCTGATTCCCAAGTTCACCGCGCCCAAGTTCGACCCGAATGGCTGGGCCAAGCTGTTCCGGCAATCCGGCGCGCGCTATGTAGTGCCGGTGGCCGAGCACCACGACGGTTTTGCGCTGTACGACTCCAAGTTGTCCGACTGGACCGCAATGAAGATGGGGCCCAAGCGCGACCTGCTGGGCGAGTTGTCCAAGGCCATCCGCGCACAGGGGCTGCATTTCGGGCTGTCATCGCACCGTGCCGAACACAACTGGTTCTTCGATGGCGGGCGCACCTTCGATTCGGACGTCAACGATCCGCGTTACGCCGCGCTGTATGGTCCGGCGCAGGTGCGCCTGCCGGGCAAGGACGATGCCGATGTGGCCAACGACTGGACACCGGTCTCGCAGGCCTGGCTGGACGATTGGCTGGCACGCACCACCGAGTTGATCGACACCTATCAACCGGACCTGATCTATTTCGATTGGTGGATCGCCCACCCCACCTTCCGCCGCAGCCTGCCGACGATGCTGGCGTATTACTACAACCAGGGCGCGGCGCGTACCGAAGCAGACCGCGGCGTGGTGGTGAACTACAAGCTGGGCGCCTTCCCCGAAGGTGCAGGCACGCTGGATATCGAGCGCGGCCAGCTCACCGGCATCCACCCCACGCATTGGCAGACCGACACCTCGGTGAGCAACGCCTCGTGGGGCTATATCGAAAACGACACCTACAAGTCGCCCACCTTCATCATCCACATGCTGGCCGACGTGGTGGCCAAGAACGGCAACCTGATGCTCAACATCGGCCCGCGCGCCGATGGTTCGATTCCGGAGACCGAGCGCGGCATCCTGCTGGCGATCGGCAAGTGGCTCAAGACCAACGGCGGCGCGATCTACGACAGCAAGCCGTGGCGCGTGTATGGCGAAGGCCCCACCGAAGTGGTGGGCGGCACTTTCCAGGACATCAAGACCAAGCCGTACACGGCCGAGGATTTCCGCTTCACCACCCGCGATGGCGCGCTGTATGCGATCGAACTCGGCTGGCCCAGCAATGGCGAGGCGGTGATCCGCTCGCTCAAGGCCGCCGACGGCGTGCGCGCGGTGACCTTGCTGGCAAACGGCAAGAAGATCCCGTTCGAACAACGGGCCGACGGCCTGCATCTGCGCCTGCCGGCCAAGCCGGTTGGCGAAAGTGCCTATGTGTTCCGCATCGACCTCTCCTCCCCCACTCCCTGACGGATGTTGTCTTTCATGAGCAAGCGATTGACCTGGATGTTGCTCGCGCTGGCATTTGCCTGCGCCCCGGCCTTGGCCAAAAACCCCACGGCGTTGTTCTATCTGATGAACACGCAGAAATCGACCAACTCGTTCATTGCCAACGTCGACAAGATCGATGTGGTGGTGCCCACCTGGTACGGCGTGGACCAGAACGGCCTGGTCAACGGCACCCCCAACATGTACCTGTACGACATCGCCAAGCAGCACAAGCTGCGGGTGATGCCGATCCTGTCGATGACGACCGGTCGCGAAGGCTTCCACAAGCTGATGCATGACGAAGCCGCCAAGAAGCGCATGATCGAATCGCTGCTCATCCACGGCAAGCAGCACAAGTACTACGGCTTCCAGTTCGATTTCGAAAACATCGCCTGGACCGACCGCGACGCCTACACGCTGATGGTCAAGCAGACCGCAGATGCGCTGCACAAGGCCGGTTTCAAGATGTCGGTCGCCGTGGTGCCGAATGCACCGGGTCATGCCGAAGGCGGCCAGTTCTCCAAGTGGATGTGGGAATACTGGCGCGGTGCGTACGACCTCAAGGCGCTGGGCCAGGCGGTGGATCTGGTCAGCCTGATGACCTACGACCAGCATACGCGCTGGACCACGCCGGGCCCGGTCGATGGCATGGTGTGGATGAAGAAGCACCTGGATTACGCCATCACCCAGGTGCCGAAGGACAAGCTATCGCTGGGCATCGCCACCTACGGCTACCGCTGGTACACCGGCAACCCGGTGAAGGAAGACGGCACCGAGGCATCGAACATTTCCGCAACGTATATCGATGCAGACGAGTCATTCCCGCTGGCGCAGGAACAGAACGCCACCGTGCAGTGGGATCCGGTCGAGCAGGAATCGTGGTTCTACTTCTATCGCGACGACATGCGCGAGTGGGTGTTCCGCCCGGACGCGCGCAGCTTCAAGGCACGTTACGAGCTGACCAAGCAATACGGCCTGGAAGGCTTCAGCTGCTGGGTGCTGGGCGCCGAAGACCCGAAGGTGTGGGACGAGCTACCGACCGCGCAGCGCTAAGCGCAGCCGACGCTACGATGGCACAGTGATCAGGCGGGCGCAGCTGGTGCAAGGAATCGGACTGCGTGGCTGCATTCCGATTCCAGCGTTGCCCGCGCCCGTTTTGCAGCGACCGACGCCCCTGACGTGATCGCATGACCACGCGGTGCCCACGCTGCGCAGCGGGACCAAGCGTGCGCCAGTCACTGCGTCTTCCGACACGGCTTTGCTACTGTGCGTGGCTGCCGTGTACCGCCGCCATACCGGGATGTGATTGCATGACGTCGAACTCCGCACCCACCGCACGCCTGACAGCCGTCGCGCCGTTCTCCTCGCGCCTGCTTGCGCTTGCGTTCGCAGCAGTGTCGCTGGCCGGCTGCGGTCAACGTGCGCCAGGCACCTCGCCGGCCGCTGCCACCGCCGGCGCACCTGCTGCCGCAACCGCAGACACTGCGGGTACCCCGTTGCCACTGATTCCCGCAGCAGTCGAGGTCAAACGCGGTAGCGGCAGCTTCACGGTGGGCGCCGGCACGGTGATCTCGATCGTACCCGGCGATGCCGATGCACGCCGCAGTGCCGAACATCTGGCCGATTTGCTGCAACGCACACGCGGGCTGCGGTTGGAAGTGCGCGCCGAAACCAGCGCATCGCCGGGCAGCATCCGCCTGGAGCGCAGCGCGCAGGCGCCGGTAGCGCACAAGGAAGGCTACAGCCTGGAGGCCGACGCCAGGGGCGTGCGCATCGCCGCGCGCGATGGCGCCGGCTTGTTGTACGGCGCAATCAGCGCCTGGCAATTGATGACACCGGATGCACGCAAGGGCGAGGTCCGGCTGCCGGCGGTGACGATTCGCGACTGGCCGCGTTTCAGCTGGCGCGGCCAGCACCTGGATGTGGCCCGGCATTTCCATGATGTGGACACGGTCAAGCATGTGCTCGATACGATGGCCCTGCACAAGCTCAACGTGCTGCATTGGCATCTCACCGATGACCAGGGCTGGCGCATCGAGATCAAGCGCTATCCCAAGCTCACCGAGGTAGGCGCATGGCGCACACCGCCCGGCGCCGGCCAGCACGGCACGCCGCAGCGTTATGGCGGCTTCTACACCCAGGAACAGATCAGCGAGATCGTCGCCTATGCGGCGCGCCTGCATATCACCGTGCTGCCGGAACTGGACATGCCCGGCCATGCACAGGCAGCCGTTGCCGCCTACCCCGAAGAAGTGGGCGTACCCGGCGCACGCACGCAGGTGGGCGTGGACTGGGGCGTCAACCCGTACCTGTTCAACACCAGCGAACGTAGCCTGACCTTCATCACCAACGTGCTGGACGAAGTGCTGACCTTGTTCCCATCGACCTACATCCACATCGGTGGCGATGAGGCGGTGAAGGATCAATGGGAAGCCTCGCCGGCGGTGCGCGCGCAGATGCGCAAGCTCGGGGTCAAGGACGCGCATGCGATGCAGGGCTGGTTCAACGAACAGCTGGCGGCCTACCTCACCCAGCACGGCCGGCGCATGATCGGCTGGGATGAAATTCTGGAAGGCGGCGTGCCGGCCAGTGCGTCGGTGATGTCGTGGCGCGGCATCGAAGGCGCGGTGATTGCAGCACAGCAAGGCCATGATGTGGTGCTGGCGCCGGGCGACTGGCTGTATCTGGACAACCTGCAGACCACGCGCAGTGACGAACCGAACGGTCGCCTCACGGTGTTGCCGCTGTCGAAGGTCTACGCATTCGACCCGGTACCGGCCGAGCTCAGCGCCGAACAGGCCAGGCATGTACTGGGCGCACAAGGCGCGTTGTGGTCCGAATACATCCCCTCGCAGTGGCATGTGGATCACGCCTCGTTCCCGCGGTTATCTGCAATAGCGGAAGTGACCTGGTCGCCGCCGGCAGCGCGCAACTGGAACAGCTTTCTGGCCCGCATGCCGGCGCAGCTGCAGCGCTACAAGGCGCTGGGCATCGATTACAGCGACGGCGCCTTCGCTGCCGATATCGCGCTGGAAGGCGGACCCAATCCGGTGCTCGCCGGCGGGCCGGCCAAGGTGACACTGAGCACGCAAGCCGGCGCGGGCACGCTGCACTACACCATCGACGGCAGCGAGCCCACGCCGGCATCGCCGCGCTACAGCGCGCCGTTGACGATTCGCTTGCCGACCACGGTCAAGGCCACGGCGTTCGATGCGAACGGCACGCCGCTGGCGGCCACGCGCAGCCGTACCTTCGATCGCGCCAGTTTGTTGCGGGTGGATACGCAGGGACTGCAGCACTGCGTCGAAACCGGCGCGCTCGGCTTGCGGCTGCCGCTGCTGCCGGAGATGACCGGCGCCGACACGCCGGTGTACAACGTCGACCTGTTCCATGCCTGCCGCCTGTATCCGCAGGCACGGCTGGACGGTATCGGCGCAATCCGCATCGACGCCGCACGCCTGCCCAACAACTTCGGCCTGGCGCACGAGCAATCCAAGGTCGTGCAATACCCGGCCAAAACCCGCGGCGGTGAGCTGGAAGTGCGTCTGGGCTGCGACGGCGATCTGATCGCCAGCGTGCAGCTGCCGCGCAGCGACACCCTGGGCGAACAATTCACCCTGGAAACCGCACTGCCTGCACGCACCGGCATCCACGATCTCTGCCTGCGCTTCACCGCGCCGATCCGCGGCCCCCTGTATGCCATCGGCGCCGTCCAACTGATTGAAACCACTGCGCAGGCGCCCCCCGCCGCCACGCGCTGAGCCACCCTAGGAGAGTCACGCATGCCCCTGTCCCGTCATCGTTTTGTTCCCGCCCCCGCCCGTCTCGGGCTTGCCCTGGCCTTCGCTATCTCGCAGGCCTGGGCAGCACCGCCGACGGCAGTGAATCTGGACAGCGGCTGGCAGGTGCGGCTGGTGCCGGGTCAGGAGCAGGGCAAGACGTATCCGAAGGCAGCGGCGTGGCTGCCGGCGCAGGTGCCCGGTGCGGTGCAGACCGACCTGATCGCCGCCAAGATCGTGCCCGACCCGTTCTATCGCGATAACGAAGGCAAGATCCAGTGGGCGGGCCTGAGCGATTGGCAGTACCAGACCCGTTTCAATGTCGATGCGGCCACACTCAAGCGCGAACATGTCGAGCTGGTGTTCGACGGCCTGGACACGTTTGCCGAGGTCACCCTCAATGGCAAGCAGCTGCTCAGCGCCGACAACATGTTCCGGCAGTGGCGCGTGGATGCGAAATCCTTGCTCAAGCGTGGCGATAACGTGCTCGAGGTCAAGCTGTATTCGCCGATCAAGAAGATCCAGCCGTGGCTGGCCAAGCAACCGTATGCGCTGCCGGGCGCCTACGATTCGGCGTTCGGGGACGAGCCGGAGGCACGCCACAGCTCTACCTACGTGCGCAAGGCGCCGTACAACTTCGGTTGGGATTGGGGCCCGCGCATGGTCAATGCCGGCATCTGGAAGGATGTGCGCGTGGAAGCGTGGGACGCCGTGCGGGTGGATGGGCTGCATATCGCCCAGCAACGCGTGGATGCCGATAGCGCGCAATTGCAGGCGCAGCTGGAACTGCAGGCCGGCCGCAGCGGGCCGGTGCAGGTGACGCTGGATGTACTGGGCCCGGATGGGCAAAAAGTCGGCCAGTTCACCCAGGACGCGGTCGTCGACCCGGGCCAGAACCGCATCGACCTGGCGGTGCGCATCGCCAAGCCCAAGCGCTGGTTCCCGACCGGCTACGGCGCGCAGGACCGCTACACCTTCGTGGCCAACGTGCGCGATGCCGATGGCGACAGCCAGCAGATCAAGCGGGTCACCGGCCTGCGGTCGGTGGAGCTGCGCCGCGAAAAAGACCAGTACGGCAAGAGCATGGAGATCGTGATCAACGGCATCCCGATCTTCGCCAAGGGGGCCAACCTGATTCCGCTGGATGCCTTCCCCGCACGTGTCACGCACGCGCGCATGCGCAGCACCTTGCAGGACGCGCGCGATGCCAACATGAACATGCTGCGCATGTGGGGCGGCGGGCATTACCAGGACGACTATTTTTACGACGTCGCCGACGAGCTTGGCATCATGATCTGGCAGGACTTCATGTTCGGCGGCGCGGTGCCGCCGTACGACGTGGAGTTCCGCGAGAACACCCGGCAGGAGGCGATCGAACAGGTCAAGCGGCTGCGCGATCACCCCAGCATCGTGTTGTGGTGCGGCAACAACGAAGTGCAGACCGGCTGGGAAAACTGGGGCGACCGGGTCAAGTTCAAGCAGTCGGTGGACCCGGAAGAACGCGCCCGCATCGAACGCGGCATGACCACCTTGTTCGGCACCGTATTCCGTGAAGTGGTGGCCACCTACGATAACGACGCGCCGTACTGGGCCACCTCGCCGGGCACCGATTTCGATGGCGCGGCCGACCAGACCAACGATGGCGACATGCATTACTGGAAGGTGTGGGGCGGCCCTGCCCTGCCGGTCACCGAATACCTCAACGTCACCCCGCGCTTCATGTCCGAGTACGGCCTGCAGTCGTTCCCCGATATGCGCACCGTGCGGGCGTTTGCCGAGCCCGGCGACATGGATCCGGAATCGCCGGTGATGCGCGTGCATCAGAAGTTCGACAAGGGCAACGGCAACAAGCGGCTGATGCTGTACATCCGCCGCGAATTCGGCGAGCCCAAGGATTTCGACAGTTTCGTCTACCTGAGCCAGCTGATGCAGGCCGAAGGCATCAACATCGCCGCTTCGCATCTGCGTGCCTCTCGCCCGCAGTCGATGGGTTCGCTGTACTGGCAGCTCAACGATGTGTGGCCGGGCGCGTCGTGGTCCAGCGTGGATTACTACGGCCGCTGGAAGGCGCTGCATTACCACGCACGGCGCTTCTACGCGCCGGAAATGATCGCCGCATTGCGCAACGACAAGGGCCAGACCGAGGTGTCGCTGGTCTCCGACCGCACCACCCCGCTGGCAGCGCGCTGGCGCATGCGAGTGATGGGCATGGATGGCAAGGTGCTGAGCAAGCGCGAAGAAAAAGCCAGCGTCAAACCGCTGAGCAGCCTGCAGGTGGGCAACTTCAGCGACAAGCAATTGCTGGGCAGCGCCGATCCCAAGCGCACCTACGCGGTGTTCGAGCTGCTCGACGGCGACACGTTGCTCTCGCGCGAGGTGGTGTTCTTCGCGCCGGCCAAGCAGCTTGCATTGCCGGCCGCGAAGATCGACAGCCAGTGGCGTGCCGATGGCGATGGCTACGCACTCACCCTGACCAGCAACACGCTGGCGCGCGAGGTGTGGCTGTCGTTCGGCGATGTGGATGCCACGCTGTCGGACAACGCCTTCGACCTGCTGCCGGGTGAGCCACTGACCGTGCGGGTGAGCAGCAAGGCGGCACTGGCGCAGTTGCAATCCACGCTGCAGGTGCGCGACCTGGCCGCCACGCTGGCTGGCGCGCCGCCGGAGCCTGCCGAAGCAAAGTAAACCGCCAGGAACAGGTCTCAGCAGACGACGCAGCACGCGCGTAAGCACGCTGCTTTATCCGCGAAGACCGCATGTAGCGCTGACGGCTCCATGCAATGCATCGCACGCAAGGCAGTCAGCGATTTGTAATGACCACTGCCCGCAGCATCACTGCGGGCGACCCAAGCGCAACGCGTGACGGCCATGGCCGCCGCGCAGGAGTGAACCGATGTCGTTGTCCGTCTTTCCGTGCCGTCTTGCCGCTGCACTCAGTGTGAGCCTGGCCCTGCCGCTCATCGCTGCACCGGCAGTGGCCGCAAAAAACACCGATGCAACGCCCGAACAGCGCGCCGCCGCCCTGGTCGCGCAAATGAGCCGCGAAGAAAAAGTGGCCCAGGCCATGAACGATGCACCGGCGATTCCGCGCCTGGGCATCCCCGCCTACGAGTGGTGGAGCGAAGGCCTGCACGGCATCGCGCGCAACGGCTACGCCACGGTGTTTCCGCAGTCGATTGGCCTGGCGGCGAGCTGGAATACCCGCCTGATGCAGCAGGTGGGCACGGTGGTGTCCACCGAAGCGCGCGCCAAGTTTAACCAGGCCGGTGGTCCGGGCAAGGACCATAAACGCTACGCCGGTCTTACCATCTGGTCGCCCAACATCAACATCTTCCGCGACCCGCGCTGGGGCCGTGGCATGGAAACCTACGGCGAAGATCCGTTTCTCACCGGGCAGATGGCGGTGGGCTTTATCCGCGGCCTGCAGGGCGAGGACCTCAACCATCCACGCACGATCGCCACGCCCAAGCACATCGCGGTGCACAGCGGCCCCGAGCCGGGCCGGCATGGCTTCGATGTGGATGTCTCGCCACGCGATGTGGAAGCGACCTATACGCCGGCCTTCCGCGCTGCCATCGTCGAAGGACAGGCCGGCTCGGTGATGTGTGCGTACAACTCGCTGCACGGCACCCCGGCGTGCGCGGCCGACTGGTTGCTCAACGGCCGCGTGCGCGGCGACTGGGGCTTCAAGGGCTTTGTGGTGTCCGATTGCGATGCGGTCGACGACATGACCCAGTTCCATTATTTCCGCCCGGACAACGCCGGCTCGTCGGCCGCCGTGCTCAAGGCCGGGCACGATCTCAACTGCGGGCATGCCTATCGCGAACTCGGCACGGCGATCGCGCGCGGCGAAGTGGACGAAGCCTTGCTCGACCAATCGCTGGTGCGCCTGTTTGCCGCCCGCTACCGCCTGGGCGAGCTGGAGGCCCCGCGCAAGGACCCGTACGCGCGGCTCGGCGCGAAGGACGTGGACAACGCAGCGCATCGTGCGCTGGCCTTGCAGGCGGCCGCCGAGTCGATCGTGCTGCTGAAGAACGATGCCAACACGTTGCCGCTCAAGGCCGGCACGCGGCTGGCGGTGATCGGCCCGAATGCGGACGCACTGGCTGCATTGGAGGCCAACTATCAGGGTACCTCGTCCGCGCCGGTGACGCCGCTGCTGGGCCTTCGTCAGCGCTTCGGTGCGCAGCAGGTGAGCTACGCACAAGGCGCACCGTTGGCTGCCGGCGTGCCCGGCATGATCCCGGAGACGGCACTGCGCAGCGATGGCAAGCCGGGACTGCGTGGCGAATATTTCGACAACGTCGACATGAGCGGTGCTGCACGCGTGGTGCGGCAGGACCGCACGGTGAGCTTCAACTGGGATCAGGTCGCCCCGGCAAAGGGCGTACCGGCCGACCGCTATGCCGTGCGCTGGAGCGGCGAGCTGCTGCCACCCAGCGCTGGCGATTACACCCTGGCAGTGCGCGTGGCGCGTTGCTTCGACTGCAGCGGGCACGACCCGGTACGCCTGTATATCGACGACAAGCTGGTGGTTGCCGGCAACGCCGAAGACAAGCACGTGCCGGCCGGCATGCACAACGCCGACGGCCGGAGCGTGGAAACCGTGCTGCATTTCGACGACACCCGCCCACGCAAGATTCGCCTGGAAATGGAGCATCGCGGCCAGGATCAGGGCGTGCGCCTGGAATGGCTGGCTCCTGCCGCCGCGCAACTGGCCGAAGCCGAGCAGGCCGTGGCACAGGCAGACGCTGTGGTCGCCTTCGTTGGCCTGTCGCCGGATGTGGAAGGCGAAGAGTTGCGGATCGATGTTCCCGGCTTCGACGGTGGCGACCGCAACGACATCGCCCTGCCCGCCCCGCAGCAAGCGCTGCTCGAACGGGCAAAGGCGTCCGGCAAACCGCTGGTGGTGGTGCTGATGAGCGGCAGCGCGGTGGCCTTGAACTGGGCCAAGACGCATGCCGATGCGATCGTGGCCGCGTGGTACCCGGGCCAGTCCGGCGGCACCGCGATCGCGCGCATGCTGGCCGGCGACGACAATCCCGGCGGTCGCCTGCCGGTGACCTTCTACCGCTCCACCAAGGACCTGCCGGCCTACGTCAGCTACGACATGAAGGGCCGCACCTACCGTTACTTCAAGGGCGAGCCGCTGTTTGCGTTCGGCTATGGCCTGAGCTACACCCGCTTTGCCTATGACGCGCCGCAGCTGTCCACCACCACGCTGCAAGCCGGCAGTTCGCTGCAGGTAACCACGACCGTGCGCAATACCGGTGCACGTGCCGGCGACGAAGTGGCGCAGGTGTATCTGCAATATCCGGACCGTCCGCAGTCCCCGTTGCGCAGCCTGGTCGGTTTTCAGCGCGTGCATCTTGCAGCGGGCGAGCAACGCACGCTGACCTTCAACCTGGATGCACGCGCGTTGAGCGACGTGGATCGCAGCGGGCAGCGCGCGGTGGAAGCCGGCAACTACACGTTGTTCGTCGGCGGCGGGCAGCCGGGTACCGGCGCGGCCGGCAATACCGCGCCGTTTTCGATCCAGGGGCGTTCGCCGTTGCCGAAGTAGGCGCCGCATCGCGCTGACGCACGCAGTCGCCGGCCATGCCGGAGCAGGTGGACAACAGCGGCGCGGGTGTCGATGGCGTGTCGACGAGGCACCATGCTGCCGGAGGCAGCGACGTGCATGCCTACGCGCCCTTGTCGGCGTGTTGATTGGCACTGACGATGCCGCTGGAGGGCGGCCGGACGAGTGCCGACGTGCGGGCTGCAGGCCGGAGGTCGTGGTGCCCAGCGTGGCGTTGTCGAAGGCGGTTTGCGGCCCGCATCCAGAAGGGCAGACCGCGGACCGGCCCGCGACTGCGCCATCGAATAGTCCACATGCGGCAACGAATTGTGCGACCGCACTATGCACATTCGGCGCACACGTTGTATGGTCATCGGGAATTGGTCATGCATAGGTCTCATCCTCAGCCGGCAGGTCGCGCGGCTCTGGAGCGGCACTGGCGTGCGGGCCTGCTGTCGACATCCAAGGAGTTCCAGGTCATGCATACCCGCCGCGACATCCTTCAGTTGCTCGGCGCTAGCGCTGGTGCCGGCTTGCTGGCCAGCGCCCTGCCCGCGTTCGCGGCCGCGCCCGCCACCGGCGCGTCCAGTGCAACCGGCCGCTTTGTCAGCAAGCGTCCGCCCAGGGCGCAGCGCCGCTTCGTCAGCAAGGCGGTCGAGCAGCAGATCGCGCAGATCAAGGCGCGCATCGCCGACCCCGAACTGGCCTGGCTGTTCGAGAACTGCTACCCCAACACGCTCGACACCACCGTGGAAACCGGCACCCGCAACGGCAAGCCGGACACCTTCGTCATCACCGGCGACATCCACGCGATGTGGCTGCGCGACTCGTCCGCACAGGTGCACCCGTACGTGCCGCTGGCCAGGCGCGACCCGGCGTTGCGGCGCATGTTCCATGGCCTGATCCAGCGCCAGGCTGCGTGCATCACGCTCGACCCCTATGCCAACGCGTTCCTGCCCGACGGCCAGACCCAGCGCCTGAAGTGGTCGCTCAACGACATCACCGAAATGAAGCCGGGCGTGGGCGAGCGCAAGTGGGAAGTGGATTCGTTGTGCTACCCCATCCGCATTGCGCACGAATACTGGCGCGCCACCGGCGACACCGCACCGTTCGACGACGACTGGCGCGCGGCAATGCACGTGGTGGTCAAGACCTTCCGCGAGCAGCAGCGCAAGGACAACCGCGGCCCGTACGTGTTCCAGCGGCCCTCGCCACTGGCCACCGAAACCCTGGTGCTGGAAGGCTACGGCCAGCCGACCAAGCCCAACGGCATGATCCACTCGATGTTCCGCCCCTCCGACGATGCCTGCGTGTTTCCATTGTTCGTGCCGGCCAACCTGTTCGCAGTCACCTCGCTGCGGCAGCTGGCCACGATGAGCACGGCCTTGCATCGCGACACCGCCTTCGCCGCCGAGTGCACCGCGCTGGCCGACGAAGTGGAAACCGCCACCCGCCGGTTCGGCCAGCAGCGCGATGCCGACGGGCAGGCGTACTGGGCGTTTGAAGTGGACGGCTTCGGTAACCAGTTATTCATTGACGACGCCAATGCACCCGGTCTGCTCAGCCTGGCCTACCTGGGCTGCTGCGATCGCGCCGACCCGGTGTTCCTGCGCACGCGCCAGCTGGCCTGGAGCGAACGCAACCCGTATTTCTCGCGCGGCAAAGCGGCCGAAGGCGTCGGCAGCCCGCACAGCGGCATGGGCACGATCTGGCCGATGTCGATCATTCAGTACGCGCTGGTCAGCGACGACGACGCGCAACTGCGCCAATGCCTGCAATGGTTGAAAACCACCCACGCCGGCACCGGCTTCATGCACGAGGCCTTCGACAAGGACAACCCGAGCACCTTCACCCGCGACTGGTTCGCCTGGGCCAATACCTTGTTCGGCGAACTGATCATCGACCTGCATCAACGCAAACCCCAGCTGCTGCGTAGCGCCTGACCTTCCCCTCTCCCATCGGGACCTCGGTCCCCTTCATGGGGAGAAAGTGCCCGAAGGGCGGATGAGGGTACGGCGCACCCACCTCGCGACATCAGAGATCACACACATGGCAACACGACGCGGTTTTCTCCAAGGCGCCATCGCCGCAGCCCTGTTTGGCAGCGTCGGTCTGCCCGGCCTGGCGCGCGCGCGCGCCGGCAATTACGCGCTTCCGGCCGACGCGCGTGCCCGCGCCGACCTCACCCGGCATGTGGATGTGTTCATCGGCACCGGCGGCCACGGCCATACCTTCCCCGGCGCCACGCTGCCGTTCGGCATGGTGCAGCTCAGCCCGGACACCTATAACGCGGTGTGGGATTCGTGCTCGGGGTATCACGAGTCCGATGGCTCGATCATGGGCTTCTCGCACACGCACCTGTCCGGCACCGGCATCGGCGACATGCTGGACGTCCTGCTGGTGCCCGCCACCGGCGAGGTCAAACTGGTGCCCGGCCCGCTCGACAACCCGGATGCCGGCTACCGCTCGCGCTACGACCACGCCGACGAAGCCGCATCGCCCGGTTACTACCGCGTGCGCCTCAAGGACAGCGGCGTGCATGCCGAACTCACCGCCACCGCGCGGGCCGGCCTGCACCGCTATCACTTCCCCAAGGGCAAACCCGCGCACGTGTTGCTGGACCTGTGCCACGGCATGCAGGACAAGCCGGAAATTGCCACCCGCGTGAGCGATGCGCAGCTGCGCGTGGTCGACGAACGCACCCTCACCGGCGGACGCCGCGTCTACCAATGGGCCAAGGGCCGCTACATCTATTTCGCCATGCGCCTGTCGCGCCCGTTCAAGCACGTGCAGCTGTACAACGAAGACCAACCGCTGCCCGCCGGCACGCGCAGCACCGACGGCACCCACCTCAAGGCCGCGTTGCATTACCCCGATGCCGCCGATGCCCCGCTGCTGATCAAGGTCGGCATCTCGGCCGTCAGCGCCGACAATGCATTGGCCAATCTGGACGCCGAATTGCCGGACTTCGACTTCGCGCGCGTGCATGCGCAAGCGGTCGCCGCCTGGGAAAAGGAACTGGCCCGCGTGCGCATCGACCGCGATGACGACGCGCAACGGCGCATCTTCTACACCGGCCTGTATCACAGCCTGCTGGCGCCCACGCTGTTCTCCGATGTGGACAACCGCTACCGCGGCATGGACCTGCAGATCCACACCGCGCCGAAGGGCTACAACAACTACAGCACCTACTCGCTGTGGGACACCTACCGCGCCGCCCATCCACTGCTCACGCTGGTCCAGCCCGAGCGCGTGCCGGACCTGGTGCAATGCCTGGTGCGCGGCGCCAACGAATGCCCGGACGGCGTGGGCATCTGGCCGCTGCAGGGCGTGGAGACCGGCTGCATGATCGGCTATCACTCCGCCGTGGTGCTGGCCGAGGCGCATGCCAAGGGCTTTACCGGGATCGACTACAAGGCCGCCTGGCCGGCGTACCGCAAGCGTGCGATGGACGACACCACCCACGGCCTGGGCGAGTACCGCAGGCTCGGTTACATCCCCGCAGACAAAGTGGACGAATCGGTCAGCCGCACGCTCGAATACGCCTACGACGACTGGGCCTGCGCACACCTGGCGCAGGCCGCCGGCGCCAGCGCCGATGCACGCGCATTGCGCAAACGCTCGCGCAACTACCGCAACGTGTTCAATCGCGACAGCGGCTTCGTGCAGGCACGGCTTGCCGACGGCAGCTGGGCCACACCGTTCGACCCGCGCGGAATGGGCCACATCGCCAAGTGGCGCGATTTCACCGAATCCAACGCCTGGCAGGCCACCTTCCTCAACCAGCACGATCTGTACGGCTACATGGATTTGTACGGCGGCCGCGACGGTTTCGTCGCCAAGCTGGACGAGCTGTTTTCCACCAGTTCCGAACTGCCCGCCGATGCACCGCCGGATATCGACGGCATGGTCGGCCAGTACGCGCATGGCAACGAGCCCAGCCACCATGTGGCGTATCTGTTCGCCTATGCCGGCCAGCCGTACAAGACCCAAGCGATGGTGCGCCGGTTGCTGCGCGAGCAGTATCACGACGCGCGCAACGGCCTGTCCGGCAACGAAGACTGCGGGCAGATGAGCGCCTGGTTCGTGCTCAGTGCACTGGGGCTGTATGCGGTGGATCCGGTCAGCGGCAACTACATCGTGGGCAGCCCCTTGTTCAAGCGTGCCACGCTGGACGTGGGCAATGGCCGCACGCTGCGCATCGTGGCCAAGGACAACAGCGCGCAGAACGTTTACGTGCAGTCGCTGACCTTCAACGGCAAATCGCTCACCCGCGCCTGGCTACGTCACACCGAGCTGGCCGCCGGCGGCACGCTGGAGTTTGCGATGGGGCCCAAGCCTAACCCGGCCTTCGGCGCAGACAAGAAGGATCTGCCACCGTCGTTCGCGTAATGCCAGTACGTCGCTTGCACAAGCGGCGCGTTCGGTGCTTGCTGCGCGAATGGGGAACGCCCTTTCCCGTGTACGCAAACAGGGATCGCTTGTTCATTTGCCAGTGGAAGTTGCTTTCTCATTCCGCAGGCGGGGATTGCTCTTCCCTTCTCCCGCAAGCGGGCATTGCTCTTCCTTCTCCCGCAAGCGGGAGAAGGTGCCCGCAGGGCGGATGAGGGCAGAACGCGAGCACCGCCGCCTGCCATCCACCCGCACCACCGGCCCACCTACATCGAGACCTCCATGCTGCGTACCACTCTTGCTCCCCTGGTTCTGGCCCTGGCGCTCGCGCTTCCCGTCGCCGCTGCCACACCCGAGCCCTGGCCCGCCTTCGGCACGCAGGGCACGCAGTTCGTGCGCGACGGCAAGCCGTATCAAGTGCTCTCCGGCGCCATCCATTTCCAGCGCATTCCGCGCGCCTACTGGAAAGACCGCCTGCAAAAAGCGCGTGCCCTGGGCTTGAACACCGTAGAGACCTACGTGTTCTGGAACCTGGTGGAACCGCAGCAAGGCCAGTTCGATTTTTCCGGCAACAACGATGTGGCCGCGTTCGTGCGCGAAGCCGCCGCGCAGGGCCTCAACGTCATCCTGCGGCCCGGCCCTTACGCCTGCGCAGAGTGGGAAGCCGGCGGCTACCCGGCCTGGTTGTTCGGCAAGGGCAATATTCGCGTCCGCAGCCGCGATCCGCGCTTTCTCGCCGCCAGCCAGTCCTATCTGGATGCGTTGGCCAAACAGGTGCAGCCGCTGCTCAACCATAACGGCGGGCCGATCATCGCCGTGCAGGTCGAGAACGAATACGGCTCCTACGCCGACGATCACGCCTACATGGCCGACAACCGCGCCATGTACGTCAAGGCTGGCTTCGACAAGGCCTTGCTGTTCACCTCCGATGGCGCCGACATGCTCGCCAACGGCACCTTGCCCGACACCCTGGCGGTGGTGAACTTCGCACCCGGCGAGGCCAAGAGCGCATTCGACAAACTGATCAAGTTCCGCCCCGATCAACCGCGCATGGTTGGCGAATACTGGGCCGGGTGGTTCGACCATTGGGGCAAGCCGCATGCCGCAACCGATGCCAGGCAACAGGCCGACGAGTTCGAGTGGATCCTGCGCCAGGGCCACTCGGCCAATCTCTACATGTTCATCGGCGGCACCAGTTTCGGCTTCATGAATGGCGCCAATTTCCAGAACAATCCCAGCGACCACTACGCGCCGCAGACCACCAGTTACGACTACGACGCCATCCTCGACGAAGCCGGCCACCCCACGCCCAAATTCGCGTTGATGCGCGATGCCATCGCCCGCGTGACCGGCGTGCAACCGCCCGCATTACCGGCACCGATCGCCACCGCCACGCTGCCGGCCACGCCGCTGCGCGAATCGGCCTCGCTCTGGGACAACCTGCCCGCGCCGATCGCCATCGACACCCCGCAGCCGATGGAACAGTTCGGCCAGGATTATGGCTACATCCTCTACCGCACCACGGTCACTGGCCCGCGCAAGGGCCCGCTGTATCTGGGCGACGTGCGCGATGTGGCACGCGTGTACGTGGATCAACGGCCGGTCGGCAGCGTTGAGCGGCGTTTGCAGCAGGTGTCGCTTGAGGTAGAGATTCCTGCAGGCCAGCACACCCTGGATGTGCTGGTCGAAAACAGCGGCCGCATCAACTACGGCACGCGCATGGCCGACGGCCGCGCCGGGCTGGTGGACCCGGTGCTACTGGACAACCAGCAGCTCACCGGCTGGCAGGCCTTCCCGCTGCCGATGCGCACGCCCGACAGCATCCGCGGCTGGACCCGCAAGGCAGTGCAAGGCCCGGCGTTTCACCGCGGCGCCCTGCGCATCGGCACGCCGACCGACACCTATCTGGACATGCGCGCCTTCGGCAAGGGCTTTGCCTGGGCCAACGGCGTCAACCTGGGCCGCCATTGGAACATCGGCCCGCAGACCGCGCTGTATTTCCCCGCGCCGTTCCAGCGCAAGGGTGACAACACGGTGGTGGTCTTCGACCTGGACGATGTCGCCACCCCCAGCGTGCGCGGCCTGAAGCAGCAGGTGTGGCTCACGCCGAAAGAGTGAGTCTTGCAAGGCGGCTGCAGACGCGTGCTCGCTCGCACAGCCGCCATCAGGTGGTGGACGCAGGGGCTACGGCAGCCGCCTGTTCGCGGATGCGTGCTGCCTGGACTTCGGTCGCCAGCAGCGTGCCGCGCACATGGGTGGTGTGCTGACGGGCCTGTTTCATGCAGAACCGGGCGAACCCTGCAACACCTTCTTGCGGCACGATCGCGTTCGAGGTCAGCACCCGGATCAGGCGCTGCTGCAAACCGGGCATCCTGGCGGCGGCGCGCGCCTGGCTTCGCACATCTGGGCTCGCCAGTTCCTGCTCGGCCATCTCCAGTTCCTGCAGCATCAGGCTGATCGCGCGCTGTTGGGTGGCGTCGCGCGTGCGCACCTGGTGCAATTGCGCCAGTAAACGTTCCGAAGCCTGATCGACCGTCGCCACCGGCGTTTGGTCATGAGAATGCGGATCATCGTGCACGTCGGGCTGCGGAAGGTCCGCCTGCGCGCTGAGCTTGGCGTCGAGATACTTCTTTTGCAGTTCAAGGCAGCATTGCATGTAGGCAATCTGCGACTTCACCGAGCCGGGCGTTTGCAGCCACTGCGCAAGCGCGGTTTCGGTCAGCACCGCGCTGTGCTTGGCATGGCTGCGCATCGCCTTGCCTCGCGCCTCCTGCGGCTTGCCGGTCAATACCGCGCGTCCATAGTTCGCTGCAGCGCGCAGGGCTGCATTGATGCGCCGACCCAGCGGCGCCGCAGGTGCCGGTCGACCCGAGCCCTTGCCCTGATCCGTCGAGCGCGGCTTGGCCGGATGCAATTTCTGCAGGTCGTCGGCACCGGCCTGCACAAACGCGTCCAGCGCCTTTTCCTGCCCGTCGATGCAGGCGTAGAGCGCGCTCCGCAACTCGAATCCATGGTGGGGCACCACGTCATCTGCTGCTGTTGCGCCCGACCTGTCGGCAGTCGAAGCGGCGGGTTCCGGCATTGCCGGTTGCGCATCACCTGCGGCAGAGGCGCCTTGGCGATGCTTCGGCTCCAGGCCGGGATCGGGTTCTGCAACGATATCGTCTTCATCGCTCCCCTCCGCTTCCTCCGCCACTGGCGTCAGTGCAACGTCCACCGCGGTTGGCGGCAACTGGTCGGCGACGTTGGGCGCTTCCCGGGATGGCGCACCCTCCGCCTCGCGTGCAGGCAACAGATCCGCCACCGCCAGCAGCGCGCGATCGACGCCGGGCATGTCCTCGGTCTGGTACCTGCGATAGCGCTTCTGCTTGCCGTGCGCCAGCAGGAACTGATGGCTGCCGACCCCCATCGTGGCCGCACCGAGCAGGCCTGCGCCGATGATCAGGCCGGTGCCCACCGGGGCGGCCACCGTGGCGCCGGCAACGACGGCCGCGCTGACGCCGACCTTGGTCAACGTACTGGCGGTGTAGGTGACTCCACCCACGACAAAGCCCTTGTTCCACTGGTTGAACCGATGCGCAAAGCGGTCGTACTTGCCCAACTTGGTGTTAACAAAGTGCTGGTAGCGCTGTGCGCCAGGACTGAGTTCGCCAGGTTCGAGATCTTGCAGGAAGCGCTGGACCCTGCCGACATCCACGGCAACACGCGTCCTTTCCCGACGCGACTGGTGCAGGAAGGTGCCCCCCAATGCGGTGGCCGCCACGCTCGCCAACGGCGCGAGCACGAAGCTGCCGGCGATGCCCGCCGCAGAGGCCGCACCTGCGGCCGCGGCACTGTGGCCCACCAGGCCCGCCGCATTTGCGCTCTTGCTGGCGATTGCCAGCCCGCCCTGGATGCCGAGTTCGCTCGCTGCCTTGGTGAAGATCACCCCGGCCGAGGCCATGGAGGTTGCGGCAATGGCGCCGTCCCGCGTATTTCGCCGCTGCAGGTAGGCGTTGGTCTCGATCGCCTCGCTCAGTGCATGCGCGTAAGCATTGGCAGCGCCTGCAGGCGCTGTCGTGCCCAAGGCGGATTGCAGTGTCGCCTGCTCCGCGCGCAGGCGGCGTTCCTGCTGCCGCAAGTGCGTGCGCTGCTCGGCAACTTCGCGGGTTTCCTTGTACGCGGCATAGATCGCAAGACTCGACAGCGGCAGCATCGCGCCGCTGATGCCCAGGCTCATCGCCAGATCGAATGTGCCTGCCGGCGCGCCTTCCTCGGCAAGGGCGTGCAGGACGCCGTCCTCCGCTGCATGCCCAACCACGTGCGGATCCGCCGGATGCCCGGCGTCGGCGTGTGGCCCATGGTGCCCTTCAGGCGTCGGCGCATGCGGGGCATCTGCAGCGTGCGGCTGTGCGGGATGCGGCGGATGGTGGCCATCCGGTGCCGCTGCATGCTCGGCCGGTGAGTGCTCGGGTGGATGCGCCGAATCCCCAGCGTCCGCGGACTGCTCGGGTTCGCCGCGGCGGGGAATGTCGTTGATCAATTCGGCCGTTTTGTCCGCGGTTCCATGCAAGGGGTCGGCCACGTACTTGGCGACCACGAAGACGTCATAGGCGGTCTCCGCTTCGGCAACCCGGGCATTGGCGTCTCCGTGGTGCGCTCGTCGCTCGCTCTCATCGCGGTGTGTGCGTCTGGGCAGTGGCCGGGTCTGCAGCACTTTCAACCCAAGTGGCCAACCCTGTCGATCTTGCGGCGATTCCGCTGCGGGCGGCGTTTCAACGGCCGCAGCGGAATCGCCTGTGACAAGGTGCTGTGCAGTGGATCGTTGGACACGCATGAGCAAACTCCAACCGGTGCGAAGCGGCGATGGTGCGCCTGTCCTCTCAAGCCAGTCTTGTTGCGACGAACACGCGATTCCGTAAACGAACTCTCCGGCCCAACCACGCGTGGCGCGATTTATCCCGGAGAAAGCCGGCCATTGGGTACCTCCACGCCGGATGGGCAAGATGCAAGACGTCGCACCGATGGGCTGGCGGAGTTGCTACTGCGCCACACAGGCGCGGGCACGGATCCTGCTGTTGATCTGCCGCGTTCTTGCACAACGCCCCCATCGCCTTGGGCCCTGTTGCGCAATCAGAAATAACCGCCGGAACAGTTTTCTGCCGATGGCGCTTTAGACCTGGCCGCGGCCGCCGTTATCAGAACGTCCGGTGCCGCTGCGCCGCCCGCATACCGTCGAGGTATCGGACGGCACAGATTCCAGGCAATATCACCGGCTGACTCCGTTACGGATGCGCTTGCTTGCGACGTAGACGGCTTGATTGCAGGTTCCAGGAGCGTTGCATGTCGTCGTCCACCGTTGCACAAGAGTCCGTTCCCGCCGTTGCCGAGCACACCCAGAACGCCTTCGCCGAGCAGATCCACAGCAAGCCCATGGGCAGTGCCGAAGCCGCACACCTGATGACGTTCCTGTGCCAGACCGAATCGGCCAAGAAGCCGCAAACGCTGCTGCCGCCGCAAGCGCGCGACGAGAACGCGGCCTGAGCGAGGTATTTGCGCAGGCAAGCATGGCGACAGCTGTGACGCTGTCGCCATCGGCGGTTACTTTGCAGTGTCGAACGAGGTGAGCACGGTGAGCAGACTGTTCAGATTCTCTGCGGCACCGCCTTGCGCAACGTTCTCGACATCTGCCGCGCAAGCGCCGGTATCGACACCGTAGGTCTGCATCACGCCTTGGTTGTTGGCCGCCTGCGCCAAGGGGGTTTGCTGCTGTTGTGCAGCGAGGGCATTCTGAAACAGGATGCCGGCCGAATGGGCCACGCTTTGGTAAATCGAACCCATCGCAAACGCTGGCGCTTCGCCAACGACCTTGACGTTGGCCTGGCTGACGGCATCGGTGATCTGCGGATTGACTGCGGTTGGAAAAGCCATCAATGCACTCCTGAGTGAATGGATGCACGGCGGTCTGCGTTGTACCGGCCCAGCGGGGCTAACAGCGCATCGCGGTCATGTCACCGCAACGCCCCGCTGACAAACCGCCACACCACGCTCGCGATGCCATCTCGATAGCGGCCGGCCCGCGCGCAACTCGACCCTCGCATCGCCACGCTTCAGCGCACGTCGCAACATCTGTGTGATCGTGCGCGCGTGCGCACAGTCGCGCCCAGTCAGGCCAAGTGCCACCAGCCAGTAGAGGCCGACGCAGAGCGGCCACATCGCTGTATGTCTGGCAGTGCAATTCGACCAAGCCGCCCGAAGGACGGACCACGTGGTATTTAAGAGATAATAAAAAGGTCTTTCAAACTTCGCACAGGACCGGACCACGATGCATCCGCCACGCCTGCTGAGCCGCCTCGTTGCGAGCCTTGCTGCAAGCCTGGGTGTAGTTGCTGCCCAAGCCCAATCGCCTGCGTCGCCGCCCTCGCCGATCGTGCTCAGCGAGTTCATCGCCGACCCGGCTCCTACCCCGCAAGCACACGCGTCCACCTTGCTGGAAACGCGCGATGGTCGCCTGTTGGCCGCCTGGTTCGGCGGCGAGCACGAAGGTGCGGCCAATGTCGGCATCTGGCTGGCTCAGCGCGGCCCGCAGCAATGGCAGACACCACGCCGCATTGCCGATGGCGCGCACGCAGGCGTGGATGGCGTTGCAGTGCCGGCATGGAATCCGGTGTTGTTCCAATCGACCACCGGGCCGGTGCAGCTGTACTACAAGCTCGGACCCACTCCGCGCCAATGGTGGGGGCTGCGTCTGCTTTCCACCGACGATGGCGCGCACTGGTCGCCACCGCAGCGGTTGCCCGACGGCATTCTCGGGCCGATCAAGAACAAGCCGGTGCAATTGCCGAACGGCCGCATCCTGGCGCCCAGCAGCAGCGAAGACCGCGGCTGGCGCGCGCACCTGGAATGGAGCGACGACGACGGCGCGCACTGGCAACGCGGCATGCCGCTCAACGATGCGAAGGCGATCGGTGCGATCCAGCCCAGCCTGCTGCTATATCCGGATGGCCGTCTGCAGGCGTTGGGCCGCAGCCAGCAAAACAAGCTTTTCAGCACGTTCTCGCTCGATGGCGGCCTGCATTGGCAGCCCATGCACTTGCTGGACGTGGAAAACCCGAACTCGGGCACCGACGCGGTGATGCTGCGTGACGGCCGTGCGTTACTGGTCTACAACCCCGCCATTGCCGGCAAGGACTGGTGGGACGGCCGCGGTACCCTGGCCGTTGCCGTCTCCAACGATGGCGTGCACTGGCAACGCGTGCTGACGCTGGAAGACAGCGCCCATGATGAATTTTCTTATCCGGCTGTGATCCAGACCCGCGATGGGTTGGTGCATGTCAGCTACACCTGGAAGCGGCGACGGATCAAGCATGTGGTGCTCGATCCCACGCGGTTCGGCGCATGCAGCCCCTGCCAGGCGCCCGCCCCCGCAACGCTGTCTGAGCGCTGCACAACGGCATGCGGCCACGCGGCTGATCCTTCGCCATGATGACGATGGCTTCGCGCCTCGGGATTCGCCCATCGCGTTGCGTGCCAATCATCGTCATCGAGCGACAGCCAAGACGAGGAATGCGATGCGACGCGTCGATCAACCACGCCCGCCGGGCACGCCTTTCGGACTGCGGGAGCAGACTACGTCCAATGCGGATGCGCCCGCGCGCACTGCCCCACCCGCACACCCCGCGCCCGAGCGCCCTACCGGCATGCTCGGCGGACTGACCAGATATGTGCCTGGCGACCGGTCCGGGCGACCGCCAGCAATGCCTGCCGCTGCCGAGACCTCTCGCCGGCCAACCACCTCCGCCCGCCCGCTTCCCTACGGCGGATCCGGCAGCGCCGCGCGGATGAACGAGGCGGCTGGACATCCTTTGCGGATGCCGCAATTGCCACAGCTCAGCGACATAGAACGCGCTCGCTTCCACTCCGTCACCACCGACTCGCAACACTTGCGGCCGGTGCGCCCCCGTATGCCACCGCCCGTGGGCGCTTCACCCTTACGGCGCTCCACAGCGCTGCGCCCGTACCACGACGTCCTGTCGCAATGGCAACGCCACTACAACGCAGATCGCAATCGCTGGCACAGCGCATGGCGCCAGGCCAACAGCAACAACCCGCAGATCGAGACTCGCACAGGCCGGGCGCTGAAGGCGACAGCCGACCTGCTGGAGGACGCAACCCAACCGGGCCGGGTCGCGCTGGAGCTGCGCTCAGTTCCGCTGCCGCAATTTCCCGACCAGGCATTCCGTCTTTCGCATCTGCAGCACATGACGATCGACGCGGCAGGGTTGATGGAGCTCCCGGACACCATGCAGCAATTTGCGGGCCTGGAAACACTCACGCTCGCACGCAATCCGCTTCGCGCGCTACCGGCATCCATCGCAAGCCTCAACCGATTACGCGAGCTCTCCATCCGCGCCTGCCCGGAATTGACGGAACTTCCCGAACCCCTGGCAAGCACCGATGCATCCGGCGAGCACCAGGGCTTGGTCAACCTGCAGAGCCTACGGCTGGAATGGACCGGGATCAGATCGCTTCCGGCGTCCATCGCCAACCTGCAAAATCTGAAAAGCCTGAAGATACGCAACTCGCCGCTGTCCGCCCTTGGCCCGGCCATCCATCACCTGCCAAAGTTGGAGGAGCTTGATTTGCGGGGCTGTACCGCGCTGCGCAACTATCCGCCGATTTTCGGCGGCCGTGCGCCACTGAAGCGACTGATTCTGAAAGACTGCAGCAACCTGCTCACGCTGCCACTGGACATTCACCGCCTGACGCAGCTGGAAAAACTCGATCTGCGAGGTTGCGTCAACCTTTCCAGACTGCCCTCGTTGATCGCCCAATTACCTGCCAATTGCATCATCCTGGTGCCGCCGCATCTCCAAGCGCAGCTCGACCAGCATCGTCCAGTTGCGCGCCCCGCCGAACCAGGGCGGACCGGACCGACCACCCCAGCTCTCTCGCCCTCTGCTGCCGGCGACCGCGCCGGGCCATCCTCTTCGGCGACCGCCAGCGAACTGCTTCGTACCGCTGCGCTCGAACGCATCGAAGACACCGCACAGGCCATGCTGAGCACGGTCATCGATGAAGAAAGAAATCCCTTTCTGGAAGGTGCTCCATCCTATCTCCCAGGAAAACGCCCTACCGATGTCACCACCTTCGGCCAAGTTCCGGCATTGCGGGACATGCTGGCAGAAAGCAGGGATCTTGAGTTCCTGCAACGGGTAAGCGACATGGCAGGCCCATCCCCCAGAATCGAAGACCCGAGCGAGGAAGGCCTCGCCCGCCACTACACGAACGTCAGCAACTGGAAGGCGCAGAAGAGCGCACACCTGGGCATCGTCGATCATCTCGGGCAGTTCGTTTATCACGAAGGAAGCCCGCTCGACGTAGCGACATTGGCCAAGGCAGTGCAGATGTGGAAGACCCGTGAGCTGATCGTCCACGCACACCCGCAAGACCGCGCGCGCTTTCCCGAGCTCGCTGTGCACATTCCCGAGCAGGTCAGCGACGACTCTGATAGCGAACAGCAGACAAGCCCGGAACCTTCAGGCCATCAGTAGAGAGCCAACGCGACAGGCGCAGCAGCCCATCGAGCATCGCCCTCAGCGTGCCTGCGCAACGCGGGCAGCGCCTCCCTGGCGAACGGGGCGTTGCGCGCGTTTCACGCCTGTTGCAACGCGTCTACCATCCGTTGTACCCGCGCGGTATCGGTCCGTTGGTAGTCGCCGCCCAGATCGCGGATATACGGGTGCGGCGACGGCACCTGGGCGGCGATCACGCCACGCGCCGACGCATGGAATTCGTGGGCGCCGGTGTGCTGCCGCAGGGTGCGGATGTTGTGCTCGGAAAGCCCGGCACCGGGCATGATGCCGATGCGCCCGGCTGCCTGCCGCACCAACGCGGCAATGGTGTCGATTCCCTCCAGCGCACTCGCACGTGCACCCGAGGTCAGCACCCGCTCGCACCCCAGCGCGATCGCATCCTCCAGCACACGCGACGGATCGGCACTGACATCGATCGCACGATGAAACGTCACCCCCAACGGCCCTGCTGCCTGCATCAACACGCGCATTGTCGCCAGATCGACCTGCCCATGCCGGTCCAGCGCGCCAAGGACCACGCCATCGCAACCAAGCCGCACGCACTGCTCCACATCGCGGCGCATCACCTCGACTTCTGCGGCGTCGAACACGAAGTCGCCCACGCGCGGACGAATCAGCACATACAACGGAATCCGCAAACGCTCGCGCACCACCGCCAACGTGCCGAACGATGGTGTCAGCCCACCGCCATCCAGCCCGCCGCACAGCTCCACGCGCATTGCACCGCCTGCTTGCGCGGCCAATGCCGAGGCCACCGAATCGGCAGCCACCTCCAACCCGAACCCGCTCATGCCGCCGGCTCGCTGGTGTAATGGCTCTGCCCAGGCACCAGCAGATCCTGCCGCTGCGCGTCGCACACCGCGTAACTGAAGCCCTTCTGGATCGCGAACGCACCCACTTCGCCGCGCTTGTTCATTGCCAGAAAGCCGACCTGCAATGTGCGCGTCAGCTCCGGCTTGCGACGGATCAGCCGCATCACCACCTCGCGGCAGGCATCGGCCGGCGACTTGCCCTGCCGCATCATTTCCACCACCGCAAAACTGCCGACGTTGCGGATCACCTCCTCGCCCACACCAGTCGAGGTCGCACCGCCCACTTCGTTGTCCACGTACAGGCCCGCACCAATGATCGGGCTGTCGCCCACGCGGCCGTGCATTTTCCACGCCATGCCGCTGGTGGTGCATGCACCGGATAGGTTGCCGTGCGTATCCAGCGCCAGCATGCCGATGGTGTCGTGATTGTCCTTGCCGCCGGGCAACTTGGCATCGCGCCAGGCACGATTTTCGACATTGGCTTCTGGCGAATACTTGGAAGTCTTCAACCACTCTTTCCAGGCCGCTTCGGAGCTTGGGGTCAACAGCTTGGTTTTCGGAAACCCCTGTTCGAAGGCGAATTGACGCGCACCATCGCCTACCAACATCACGTGCGGCGTTTTCTCCATCACCGCACGCGCCACCGAAATGGCGTGCACCACGTCTTCCAGCGATGCCACCGCGCCGCAATTGCCCAGGTGGTCCATGATGCAGGCGTCCAGGGTGACCCGGCCATCGCGGTCCGGATAACCGCCCAGGCCGACGGTGGGATTGCTCGGGTCCGCTTCCGGCACTCGCACGCCGGCCTCCACCGCATCCAGCGCAAGACCGCCGCTGCTGAGAATCTTCCAGGCTTCCTGATTGGCGGCAACGCCAAAATCCCAGGTGGAAATCACCCGCGCCGCTCCACGCGGCAGCGCCGTCGGCCGCGCGCCCGGCGTGGCGCCTGCCGCGGCTTGCGCGCGGGCGCCCCAGCCGGCCAACCCGGACGCAATCGCGCCCAGCGTGGCGCTCTTGAGGAAGTGACGACGTTGAAGCATGCGGATGACTCCATGACGGAAACGGGCGGCCGCGCAGTGCGGTACCAGCCTTCCATCATGCGACAGCATGACGTGCGGATAAACCTTCTTGCGGTGTTGTCGCATGCGGATCCGTGCACAACCCTTGCTTGGCTGGGCTAACCCTGTCTCGGCCGCTGCGCATCCGATGCATGGATGTGGCTGGCGGCAAGCGACGGACGATGCGATGCGCAGCCACGCTTGGCTCGGGGCTGGACCAACGGACGAGCCAGCCTGGGCCTTCCCCTTCGTCGCCCAGCATCCGCGCTTCGCGCCAGCTCCGTCGGAGCGAGATAACGATCCGCATCATGGCTGCCACGCCGAATGTAGCGGCCGTACAGACCTGGGCGGCGCAGTTGCGCAATCAACTCAAACAACGTGGCCGGCCAACGCAGATCGAGCTTGCGCAAGACAGCACGCTAGCCGCCGATGAATTACGGCTTGAGCTCTCGAGCGCTGCGCCCTGAACCCGGCTCATCATCCACCGCGCCTTCGCCAGGCGTGCCGTCGTCGCGCAATCTGCTGGTGAGCACGTGATCGCGCCAGTGGCCATTCAACTGCAGATAGCGCCGCGCATAGCCTTCGATCTGAAAACCCAGCCGCCGCAGCACGCGCGCACTGCGCAGATTCTCCGGAACGTATTGCGCCATCACCCGGTGCAGGCCGAGCTGGCCGAAGGCAAAAGCGATCCCTTGCGTGGCTGCCCACTGGATCAAACCCCGTCCCTGCTGCGCCGCGTCCAGGCCATAGCCCATGTGGCACGCCTGGAAGGCGCCGCGCTGGATCTGCGTGAACCCGGTGGTGCCGATCACCTGCTCGCCCTGCAACAAGACCAGTTGCAACTCGCGCTCGCCAGGGATCGCGCCGCGGTATGCCATGCACAGACGGCGCCAGCCTTCGACGGTGTAGAACGCGGGCGGCCGCAGCGGCATCGCATCGGCCAGATGAGCGCGGTTGCGCGTGTGGTAGTCGGCCATTGCAGCCGGATCGACCACGGCCAGATCGCACAGCACCACGCCGTCGGCGCGGCGGATCGGCGCAAACAGCGGAGGACTCATGGCAGCCACGCCTCAACCACGCGTGTCATCTTGCTGCCAGGTGCATCCGGCTGATGCATACCGATCATGCTCCGCAAGCCGTCTCCAAAGCAGGGCGTCATCCAGTGCGTGAGATGGAACGCCCGACAGTCAGCAACATCCTCCCTGTGCATCGCTCAGTGCGCGGCAGCACGCTGCACGGGGCCACTGCACCCGCCTGACGGCAAGCGCAGCAGGCGGCCTCCCGCTCTCAGGCGGCAGCGACCGCAAGCGCCTGGCCGACCTGCGCTTCGATGGCGTCCAGGTTCGGCAACAGCGCGCTTTGCTCGCCCAGCAGCACGCGCATGTGCACACCGTCGGGCAGCGCATCTTCCGAGGCATCGGCCAGCAGGCCATCGCGCGGCACCGAAATCAGCTGCGGGAACGAGGCGGTCAGCAGCGCGAAATACGGCAATGCCGGGTTGCCACCCAGCGCCTTCAACACGATGACCTTGTTGTTGACCGCGGTGGGTTCATCGCCCATGCCGCTGAGGCGCGCGAACGACAGCAGCGGCACCTTCCAGCCGTACCAGTCGATGCGCCCGACCACCCAGCGCGGCATGTCGGGCAGCGGCTCGACCGCCACCCGCGACATCACCTCGGCCACCGTTGCGTTCGGCAGCAGCACGCGCTCGCTACCGGCCTGGATCAGGACGCCGCGGATTTCGTCGTTATTGGCGTAGCTCATCGCATGATTCCGATTCGAATGGGAGCGCCCGGCTTATGCCGGCCAACGCTGCGCCAGCGCCTGCGCCAACTGCGCAGGGTCGCCGGTCAGAATGCCTTGCCGCGCCAGACGCGCGGCGGCGGCCGGGTCGTAACAGCCGTCGGTGGATTGCCCGGCCAACCAGCCGCCTTGCTCGGCCAACGCCAGCGATGCCTCCACCAGCGCCTCGTTGGCACCGCTGAGCATCAGCACTGCACTGTCGGCCGGCGGCAGCGCAGCGATCAGCCCGGCCGGATCGGCCGGTGCCACGAACGCCAGCGCGCCGGCATGCTGTTGCACGCCGACCTCGTCGGAGAGCACATACACCTTGCCTGGTGCGACCACCTGCCCCGCTTCACCCAGTTCGACCGGCAACGCAGACACGCGCCCCATCTGCCGCACCAGGTTGCCGTACTGGCCGCCATCCAGGGTCATGCGCACCAGCACCGCACGCGGGAATTCCGGCGGCAAGGCGGCCAGCAGGCGACGGATCGCATCCGGCCCACCGATGCCAGCGACGACCAGCACAGCGCCGGTGACGCTGCCGTTGTGCTCCAGATCCACCAGCGACAAGCCGCCGGTGGACAGGGCCGCCACATCGGGTTCGGCGCGCGGGCGCACCACCACGGCCACCTCGTCCACCAGGCCCCAGGTGCTGGAATCGCCCAGCGCCAGCCCCGGCTTTTCCACAGCGGCCGGTGCCGCCTCCTGCATGGAGGCATGCGCGAACAAGGCATCGCCGGGCACGCTGTCGAACGCGTGCGCGGCCGCTTCCAGGTGTTGATCCAGTTGCAGGTCCGAATGCTGCTGCGGTGCCAGCGTCAGGCCGGGCTCGGGCTGCAGCGAGGGCTCGCTTTCGGTGCCCGGCGGCAGCACGTCGGCGTGGCCGTGTAGCTTGGCGGCCAGATGGCGCACCCAGCGCTGCGCTTCCCAGCCCTCGCGGCGCACCGTCAGTTCGGCCTCGTCGAAGATCACGGTGACGCCGGGCATGTTGAAGGCCGGCTCCAGCGCTTCGAGCGCGTCTTCGATCGACGGTTCGAGTGCGACCAGCACGGCCACCGGCTCGGCGTCGCGCAGCATCTGCACGTCGACCGCCGCTGGCTCGTCTTCCAGCACCACCTGCGCGCCGGCCAGGCCAAGCGCCTCGCGCAGGCGCTCGCGCGCCTGACCGGGACGACCCAGCAAAGCAACCGGAGTTCCCATTGCGCCATTAGTCTCGGACACGGGCGATCCCCAGCAGGTCATACACGTTTCGCATCAGATCCAACTCTTGGTAAGGCTTGCCCAGGTAACGCTGCACGCCGATCTCGAAGGCGCGCTGGCGATGCTTCTCGCCACTGCGCGAGGTGATCATCACGATCGGCACCGCCTTGAAGCGCGGGTCGGCCCGCATCGCGGTGGCCAGCTCGTAGCCGTCCATGCGCGGCATTTCGATATCCAGCAGCATCAGGTCGGGCACGCGCTCTTCGAGCAGTTCCAGCGCCTCGACACCGTCGCGTGCGGTCGTGACGTCCAGGTTGTGGCGTTCCAGCACACGGCTGGTGACCTTGCGCATGGTCAGCGAATCGTCGACCACCATCACCAATGGCACCTGGCGCTGTGCTTCGGCCTGTGTTTCCAGCGACGGCCGCGCCGGCTGGGCCAGGAAACGACGCACCAGCGGGGCGACGTCCAGGATCACCACCACGCGGCCATCGCCGGTGATGGTGGCGCCGTAGATGCCCGGCACCGAGGCGATCTGCAGGCCCACCGGCTTGACCACGACTTCGCGATTGCCCAGCACCTGATCGATAGCCACTGCGGCACGCAGGTCGCCCGCCCGCACCAACAGCAACGGCACCTGCGCCTGGCCATCGGCACGCGCGGCGGCCTGGCCGACCAACGAGCCGAGGTCGTGCAGCACGTACTCTTCGCCGGCGTAGTGATACCCGCCCTCGCCCGACTCGTAACGGGCGCGCGAGATGCGGCCGATACCGCTGACCGAGCCCACCGGCACCGCGAACGTCGTTTCGCCGATGCGCACGAACACCGCCTGGGTGACCGCAAGCGTTTGCGGCAGACGCAAGGTGAAGGTGGCGCCCTGCCCGCGTACCGAGTGGATATCCACCGAGCCGCCGAGCTGACGCACTTCGTTGCGCACCACGTCCATGCCCACGCCACGGCCGGCCAACTGGCTGACCTGCTCGGAAGTGCTGAAGCCGGAAGCGAAAATCAGGTTATCGAGTTCGGCCTCGCTCAGCTCCTGGCCCGGTTCGATCAGGCCGCGCTCCTCGCCGCGCCGACGGATCGCCTCGCGATCCAGCCCGGCGCCGTCGTCGGCCACTTCCAGCACGATTTCCGAGCCTTCGCGGCGCAGACGGATCGCAATGCTGCCTTCTTCCGGCTTGCCTGCGTCGCGGCGTTGCTCGGGCGTTTCCAGCCCGTGCGCCACCGAGTTGCGCAGCATGTGTTCCAGCGGCGCGACCATGCGATCGAGCACGTTGCGATCCAGTTCGCCCTGGGTGCCTTCCAGCACCAGGTGCACCTGCTTGCCGGTGTCGCTGGCTGCCTGACGCACCACACGACGCAAACGCGGCACCAGACCGTCGAACGGCACCATGCGCGCGCGCATCAGGCCGTCCTGCAGCTCCGAACTGACGCGCGACTGCTGTTGCAGCAAGCCGTCGTACTGACGCGACAGATCTTCCAGCACACCCTGCAAGCCGCCCAAGTCGGCTGCCGATTCGTTCAGCGCGCGGCTGAGCTGCTGCAGGGTGGAGAAGCGGTCCAGTTCCAGCGGATCGAAGGTGCGATCGCCCTGGTCCTGTTCGCGCTGATAACGCGCCACGATCTGCGCTTCGGTTTCCAGATCCAGACGTCGCAACTGGTCGCGCAGACGGGCGTTGGTGCGATCCAGTTCGCCCATGGCGCCGCGGAACGCGCCCAGCTGCTGCTCCAGGCGCGAGCGGTAGATCGCCACTTCGCCGGCGTGGTTGACCAGGCGGTCGAGCAGGTCGGCGCGCACGCGCACCTGCTCCTGCTGCACGCGCGGCAGGAAGTCTTCTTCGGCCTGGCCTTCCACCGGAACCGGGGCGGACAGCGGCGCCGGTTCCACCGACGCCTTGGCGATCGCGCGGACATCTGCGTCGCTAGGCGGTGCGGCATTGCGGCCACGGGTACGGGTTTCGAAGGCTTCCACCAGATCGGTCGGCATCGTCACCGCACGGTGCATGCCGGTGCGGGTCAGCAACTGATGCAGGCGGTCGAAGCCACGCTCGAACAGACGCACGTCGTCGCGATCGATGTCGGTGCGGTTGGCCGCCACGGCTTCGAGCAGCGATTCGATTGCATGCCCCAGATCGCCGATGGCGTTGATGCCGGCCATGCGCGCACCGCCCTTGAGCGTGTGCAGATCGCGCTGCAGTCCATTGAGGACATCGCGGTCTCCCGGCACTTCGCGCATGCGGGCGATCAGGCCGTCGCAATGGTCCAGCAGGTCGCGCCCTTCTTCGACGAAGATGTCGACCAGCTCGCCGTCGAGTTGATCGAAGTTCAGCGGGCCGGCATCGAATGCCGCGCCGATATCGTTGCTGGCCGCACCGGCACGCGTCGCATCTTCGACCGGGGCGCTGAACGCAGCGGTGGTGGTGTCTTCCGGCTCGTCGGCGCTGCGGTCGGTTGCGTGCTGATCTGCGGAGTCGTCGGCATGCTGATCGGCACCGGCGTGGTCGCTGGCTTGCGTTGGTTCCGCGTGCGCGGCGTGTCCTGCGCTTTCGAACTGTTCTGCGCGCGCGGCATGATCGGCGTGATCGGCCACGGCAAACGCATCGCCTGCGGCCTGCTCATCGGCCTGCGCCGCGTCGTCGGAGGTGACAGCCTGCGTGTCGTGCAGCTCCGGCGCGGTATCCGATTGCGGATCGCCGGCCTCTTCCACCTGATCGGCCGCATGCGCCATTTCGAATGCCTGCACCGATTCGACAGTGTGATCGGGCAGGACGTCGGCACCGGCCTGTGCGGCGTCAACTCGGTCGGCGTCTGCATGCTCGGCATCGGAATGCTGCGCTTCGGTATGCGTGGCTTCGGCGTCCAGGTGTTCGGCCACGTGCTCTGCGTCGCTAGCATGTTCGTCGGAACGCGCGTACGTTTGCAGCTGTTCACCGGCGTCGACGTACTGGTCAGACGGCACCTGCTCGTGGACGTGCGGCTGCGCATCGGCAGGCGCGTCGTCGTTCGAATCCATCTGCTGATTCGAAGATGCGTGCGCTTCCAGCTCTGCATGCTCGCCCAGCTGCGCGGCTTCTTCCAGCGGTTGCTGTTCGCCCGCATACGGCTCGCCGGCATGCGGCAACGCTGCCTCGCCGTGCTGCACCGCCTGGTCTACCGACTGCTCGCCCGCGTGTTCCTGCGTGTCGGCATGGCCAGACTGATCGGACGACACGCTGTCCAGCGCCGCGGTTTCCGGGGTCCAGTCTTCCGCGGTCGTTGCATTGGCGTCATCAGCCAACGCTGCGTCGGCGTGCACGGCCTCCAGCGCTTCGATGCTCTCGACCGCCTCGTCAGCGCCTGCTGCAACTTGCTCGTCGTGCGCGGGCGCCTGCTGTGCCTGCCCGTCCACTGCCTGCTCGGCATCGGCTGCAGCCAGCGTCTGCGCATCGCCCAAGGCAGCTTCCGCATCGGCCAGCTCATCTACCGCAATGCTGTCGGCGTGCGTGCTGGTGGCGTCGGCGTCGTGCTCGCCGGACACACGCTCAGCAGATGCCTCACTGGGCACCTCTGCCGCGTGCTCGCCGGAAGCGTGATCGTGCGGTGCGGTCTGCGCATGCTGCAGTTCAGTGGCATCCCAGGCCTCGGCTTCAACCAGCGGCTCGTCGGCCGGCAGGTCGTGTGCGTCGATGCCCTGCGATGCGGCCCGGTCTGCCTCTTCGGCTGGCGCAGCATCGTCGTGCAGCGCATCGGCAAGCTCGGAATCACCAACCGGTACCAGCGCGTCGTCGCTCGATGCAGGCACGGACTCGGCAGAGGCGTGGACATCTTCGTGCACGGCGGCATGACCGGCATCGTCGACCGCATGCGGTGCAGGCGCGTCCAGTGCGAGTGCCGACTCATGCTCGGCTTCGGCTTCGGCCAGCTCGTCCACGGCAATCGGCGCATCGTCCGGCTGCGGCTGCGCGTCTTCGGCATCTTGCGCCGATGCGGGGGCGTCGGACGGTAGCGCGCCGGCATCCAGGTACTGCGACAAATCCTGCGCACCGGTCAGTTCGACCGAGGCATCGCTGCCGTCTACCGTGGCGCTCGGGGCGTCGACATCGTCCAACTCGTCCAGGAACACCTGCGGCGGCCACTGCGCTTCCGGCAAGCTGTCCACCAGCGTGCGCAAGCGCTCGGTCAACGGTGCGAACGACGGAATCAACGGCGCATCGGCACGCAGCGCGGTCACCGTGGTGGCAATCGCAGCAGCGGTGGCGGTGAGTGCTTCGAGCCCTTCCGCCGACGGTGTGACCGAGGCGGCCAGCAAGCGCTTGACGTAGCTTTCGGCCGGCGTCGTCACCAAGGTGATTTCCGGCACGTCGGTCATCGCGAACGCGCCACTCATCGTGTGCACGGCGCGCAGCACGTCTTCGGTCGCCAACTGCGGCTCGGCCTGGCTGGCCTGCAGCCACCCGTTCACCGTGTCCAGATGCGTGGCGACCTCGGCTTCCAGGATCTCGCGCAGCACGCTGTCCACCGAAGCCGGCGTTCCGCCGCTGGCGACAAACACGCCTGCGGCTGCCGCCGGAATCGCCACGGCCTCGGCCACCGGTGCCGCGGCTGCGGGCACGTAATAGACCTCTTCGCCAGCAGCAACGCGTTCGGCAATGCCCTGGATTTCAGGCAGATCGGCGCTGATGCGGCCCTGGTCGCGCAGCGCGGCGTTGAATTGCGGCAACACCTCGTAGGCCAGTTCGACCATCGACACGACCGCCGGGCTGGCCGGCCGCGAATTATCGAGCACGCGGTTAAGCATGCTCTCGATCTTCCAGCTGAACTCGCCGAGCACGCTGGCGCCAACCAGACGCCCACTGCCCTTCAGGGTGTGGAAGACGCGGCGGATCGGGCGCAGGGCTTCCGGGTTGGTGGGCGCGGCGCGCCACACCGGCAACAGCTGCCCCAGGTTGACCAACTCTTCGTCGAATTCTTCCAGGAACACGTCGCGGATATCGTCGTCGATATCGCTGTCGCCGAAGCCGCCGAAAATGCCGGCATCGGCAGCCTCCTGAGCGCGTTCGCTGGACACCGATTCAGAGCTTGCCTGCGCGGTGTGCGCATCGGCGGCAGGTGCCGGCGCCTGCGGGCGCTCCACGTCGAACTGCGCGGCTGCTGCATCGAGCTGGGCCAGGAACGCAGCGGAGGCGTCGTCCAGCTCGAATTCGCTGACCACTGCCTGTTGCACGCGCGGGGCGACCGGCTCGGATGCCGCTTCGGACGGGACGTCCTGCGGCTCCTGCACCGGCTCGACGAACGGGTCGTCCAATTCCTGCGGCGGACTCGGCGGCGGCGAGAAGGCGTCTTCGATGCTGGTCTGCGCGCGACGCGTTGCGTTCTCGGCGATGAACTCCAACGGCGCTTCGGTCTGATCGGCATCGCCCGGCAGGTCGATCTGCTCGATCTGCAGCGGCGCGTCCTCGGCAGGCACCGGCTCGGCGGCGTGCTCCTGCTCCAGCGCGCTCAGATCCACCGTGTAGCTGACCTGCGCGACCTCGTTGCCATCCTGCTCGGCCGACACCGGGTCGAACGCAGAGGTGGCGATCGGCGCGGCCTGCTCCGTGGTTTCCAGATGCCAGTCGCCAGGTGCCTGCGCGCCGTCGTCCGAAAGATCCAGCGGCGCCACGGTGAACGGCACATGCGACTGGCCGGACACGGTTTCTTCGGCGGCGACCGGGTCGAAGGAGAACACCGTATCGGTCGCGGCAGCGCCGGTGTCGTGCACCACGCTGGCAGCGAACGGCGTCTCGACGACGGTTTCGTTCGCCCATTCCAGCGACGGCAAAGACGCATCGTTGGCGGCCTGCGGCGTGTCGGCGTGCTGCAACGGCGGGGCGGCCACCGGCTGCGGCTCGGCCGCGCTGCCCGGCTGGTCCGTGCCGACCGGCAAATCGGACGGCTGGCCCGACGGCAGCGGCCAGTAACGCAACGTTTCCAGGCTGTTGCGGGTGATATCCAGAATCTCTTCGCGGCCGGGACGGCGCTCGCGCAGGGCTTCCAGGTAGTACTCCAGGCTGGCCATCGCATCGGCCAGGGTATCCAGCTGGCGTCCGCTGGGCACGCGCTGCTTGCCGATCAATTCCAGATCGACGTAGCGACGCACGCCTTCCAGATAATCGGCGGCCTGCGGCAGCTCGAGAATGCGCAACGCACCGCCGACTTCGCCGAGCAGGTGTGGCACCTCGGCCAGACGCGCGTGGTCCCAGTTGGTTTCGATGAAGGCGACGAAATGTTCGCGCGCCGCACCGAAGTTGGCGATCGCCTCCTGCGCCAGCACATCGACCGTGCGGCGTACTTCCGAGGAGTTGGCACTGTTGCTGACTTCGGTACCGTCGCCCGGGTCGGCGCCCAGGCTGGCGACCTGATCGTCCAGCGAGGCATCCACGTACAGCAGCGCGCCGGCAATATCCAGCAGCACGCTTTCGTCCATCTGGGTCTGGCCATCGACCACACGCGCCAACGCATCGCGCTGCTGCACGACGACGCTGCGCGCCACGCCCAGGCCCATCATGCCGAGGGTGTCGGCAACGCTGCCCAGATCGTTGACCTGGGTCTGCAGCTCGCCGATCTCGCCGCCGGTGCGCAGATGCAGGTCCAGCGCGTCTTTCACGCGCAGCAATTCTTCCTTGACCGCATTGCCGACGGTGTCGAGCAACTCGCGATTGCGCCCGCTCAGACTGCCGCGCGCATGATCCAGCTCGGCCTCGGTGGCAACACCGGCCTGCGGGTCGAACGCGAACAGCACGCTTTCGCTCAGACCCGGCTGGCCACGGGTGGCACGGATTTCATTGAGCAGCGGCAGCAACACGATCGGAATGTCGCGATGCCCGTTCTGCAAGCGCTCCAGGTAATCGGGCAGCAGCACGGTGCCGCGCATCAGCATCGCGCAGGCCTCATCGCGGTCGGCGACCTCCCCTGCTTGCACGGCCTGGGCCAGCAGCTCGAGCTCTTCGGCCACCATCGCCGGCGCATACAACTCGACCATGCGCAGCGTGCCCTGCACCTGGTGCAGGTAGCCGGCGCAGAACCGCATCCGACTGGTGTCGGACGGTTCTTCGGCAAAGTACTCGATCTCGTTGCGCGCCTGGCGCAACGTCTCGTCCAGCTCTGGCTTGACCCAGCCCAGTGCGGCGTGACTCATCGCATCGCGAAGCGCGCTCATTGCAGCCCCCTGACTACGACCGACTCGCCGCCAGCGCGGCAACCGGTCACTTCCTGCATCGACGTAACGCTACTACGCGCCATCTGCTGATCCTTTCCCGTTCCGCGTCGTGGTCACGCCGGCAGCTTGAAGTCGGCGACCGAACGGCGCAGATCGGCAGCGAGCTGAGCCAGGTTGCCGATCGATTCGGCCGTCTGCTCCGCACCCTGCGATGTCTGGCTGGTGATCTGACGGATCACGCCCATGGTCTGTGTGATATCCGTCGCCGCGGCCGACTGCTGGTGCGCAGCGATGGAGATGTTCTTGATCAGGTTGTTCAAGGCGTTGGACACGCGCTCGATTTCGGTCAGCGCGGTGCCGGCGTCTTCGGCCAGGCGCGCACCGGACACCACTTCAGAGGTGGTCTGTTCCATCGAACTGACCGCTTCGTTGGTATCGGCCTGAATGGTCTGCACCAGACCTTCGATGCGTCGGGTCGCACTGGAGGTGCGTTCTGCCAGGCGCTGCACTTCGTCGGCCACCACAGCGAAACCGCGACCGGCTTCGCCGGCCGACGCTGCCTGCACCGCGGCGTTGAGCGCCAGGATGTTGGTCTGCTCGGAAATGTCGTTGATCAGTTCCACGATCGAGCCGATCTCCTGCGAGGATTCGCCCAGTCGCTTGATGCGCTTGGAGGTTTCCTGGATCTGGTCGCGGATCTGGTCCATGCCCTGAATCGTCTCGCGCACCACGCCGGCACCCTCGGCGGCGATGACCACCGAGCGCTGCGCCACTTCGGCCGACTCGGTGGAGTTGCGCGACACCTGTTCGATGCTGGCCGCGATTTCGCTGATGCGCTCGGAGGCAGTGGTGATCTGGTTGGCCTGCTGGCCGGCCGCTTCGGCCAGTTGCATGGCCGTGGCCTGGGTTTCCTGGGTCGACACGGCCACCTTCGCGGAGGTGTCGTTGATGGTGGTCACCAGGTGGCGCAGTTCGTCCACGGCGTAATTGATCGCGTCCGCGATGGCGCCGGTCATGTCCTCGGTCACCGAGGCCTTCACGGTCAGGTCGCCCTCACCGAGCGAGCTGATTTCGTCCAGCAATCGCATAATCGCCTGCTGGTTGCGGCTGTTGAATTCCACCTGCGACTGGTAGCGCACGTCCTGCTCGCGGGTCCGCACGCGCACCGAGCTCCACACGAAGCCGATGATCGCCAGCAGCGCGACCAGGCCGGACACCACGCCCAGCCAGAAGTTCGGGAACAGGCGCGTGTCGCGCACCGAACCGAACGCCGAAAACGCATCGAACAGCTTCTTGCTGTCTTCGAGCATCTTGCCGGAGCCAGCCGTCAGCGCGGCGGCCGAGGACTGTGCGGCGAACAGGTTGCGCGAGCTGGCGAGGATGGCGTCGACGTCTTTCTTCATCGTCGTCCACTGCGCCTGCGACTGCTCCAGCGCCGACAACGCGGCCGGGTTGCGCACCGCGGCGATGCCGAGTTCTTCGTTGCCCGTGCGCAGGCCTTCCAGCATCTGCGTGAACACCACCGAGTCGCGTGCCAGTGCGTCGCCCGAGGCGGCCGCATTGGCGCCACCGGCGCGCATTTCCGTGACCCGGCGTGCCATGGTGCCGGCGACCACCACCTGCTGCAGCGTGTTGTAGATCTGCGAGGCAGGCGCGCCGCTGACCGTCATCGCGCGCACCACTTCGTTCAACTGCGCCTGCAGCTGCGGCACGCTGCCGGAGAAGCGTTCGGCGTTGCCGGCCAGACCGAGCACCGCCGGTTCGCTGGCGATGACCTGATCGGCGTTTTTGCTCAGCGGTACCCAGGTCGCCTTGAGTTGCGCCATCGAGCTTGCGATCGAGCTTTCCTGGCCGTAACGGCCATCCAGCTCGCTGACCGTGCTGTCGATACGGCCCTTGGTTTCCTTGAATGCGGCAAACGCCTTGGCATCGCCGGACACCGCTTCGCGGCCCTGGTTGGCCAGCTGCTGCGAGAGCACCTGCAAGTCGGCCGCGCCGGTGCCGGCACCGGCAAGACGACTGCCCTGCCAGGTCGCGACGCCGGTATTGGCGCCAAACACGATCATCGACAACACCAGCAAGCCAAGCCAGAAGCTGGTGCTGACGCTGCCGAGCTTGTTGGTCTTGCGGGCGTCCGGGGCGGTACTCATGGTTCGACCTCGATCTGTATGACGTGGCGGGGTCGCGGATTAGGCCGCGGCCTGCCGGAATTCAGGAGTGCGCGACAGCAACGCCAGGGAAAACACACCCCAGTCCTGCGTCTCGTTGCGGAAGGCACGGTCGATGAAATGGGCGTAGCGGCCTTGCGCCAGCTCGCCGGGTTCCACCGCCTGGACCTGCTCGAAGCTGCGTTGGCCGTACAGCTCATCGATGGTCAGCGCGACGTCGCCGCCGCTCTGACGCATGATCAGCACTCGTTGGCCTTCCTGCAGCACCGTGCGACGGCCCTCCAGGAACTGCTTCAGATCGATCACCGGGAACAGATTGCCGCGCAGGTTGCCCACGCCCAGCAGCCAGGGCTGTGCGCCCGGCACTGGAGTGACCGGCGGCATCGGCACGATTTCCGCAACTTCGCGGAAGTCCGAGACCAGTCGCCGGGTCCCGACGCGATACCCCACGCCGCGCCAGATATCGGCCGAGAACTGGCGTTCCGGCAGCGGCGTGGCGTGCGCCAGACTACGACGCTCGTAGTCTTCGAGAATGTCGAATGGAGAGCGCATCAACGCACCAATTGTCTGATGCGCGCGATCAGATCGTCTTCGCGCGGCGGCTTGACGATGTAGTCGCTGGCACCTTGTCGCAGACCCCAGGCCCTGTCGGTTTCCATGCCCTTGGTGCTGACCAGCAGCACGGGAATGTCCTTGGTTGCCTGGTCGCGTGCGAGAGCACGGGTTGCCTGGAAGCCGCTCATGCCGGGCAACACCACATCCATCAACACAAGATCAGGCGCCTGGCTGCGAACCAGCTCAAGCCCCTCTTCTGCATTATCGGTGGCGACGACCGTATGGCCTGCTTTTTCCAGCCATTGACTGAAGACTGCCCTGTCGGTGGGCGAGTCCTCGATCAATATAATTCGAGCCATGTTGCCTTTCCCCCTGGTCAGGCGTGGACGTACGTGCGGATCGCGCTCAGTAGTTCTTCACGGGTGAACGGCTTGGTCAGATATTGCTCGGAACCGACGATGCGGCCGCGAGCCTTGTCGAACAGGCCGTCCTTGGACGACAACATGATCACCGGCGTCGATTTGAAGAGCTGGTTGCCCTTGATCAACGCGCACGTCTGGTACCCATCCAGGCGCGGCATCATGATGTCGACGAAAATGATCTGAGGTTGCTGGTCCGCAATTTTGGCCAGTGCCTCGAAACCATCCGTTGCTGTCACTACTTCACAACCTTCCCGCTTCAGCAGCGTTTCGGCGGTGCGGCGAATGGTTTTCGAATCATCGATCACCATCACCTTCAGTCCTGCGAGTTCCCCACCCGCAGCAATGTTTTCACTCATGCAAATATCCCCGGGCGCGCGACGCTTCATCCCTTCCGACGTCGCTACGAAACTGCATGTATATCCCAAGACCCGCATCGACTGTCAAGGGTGCGTTGCCGGGGCCCCGCCAGGCGGACGTTCCGACCACGTCTGGGTGCGTCCCGGCCGGCAAGTCGCGCACTACGACCCACCGGGCGCGCCATCGCCCATCGCTTGAAGTTACCATCGGCAGCTTGTTCGAAAGGTTTAGCCCCATGTCGCTCGACGTCGTTGTGGTGATGGATCCCATCGCCTCCATCAAGATCGCCAAAGACACTACGTTTGCCATGTTGCTGGAAGCCCAGCGCCGTGGCCACCGTCTGCACTACGTGCGCCCCGGCGGGCTCAGCCTGCGCGAAGGGCGCGCGGTGGCGCAGGTGGCGCCGCTGAGCGTGCGCGAGGACAAGACCGGCTGGTTCACGCTGGGCGAGTTCGCCGAACGGGCGTTCGGGCCCGGCCAGGTGGTGCTGATGCGCAAGGACCCGCCGGTGGATGCGGAGTTCGTCTACGACACCCAGGTGCTGAGCGTGGCGCAGCGCGCCGGCGCGCAGATCGTCAACGACCCGCAGGGCCTGCGCGACTACAACGAGAAGCTGGCCGCACTGCTGTTTCCGCAATGCTGCCCGCCGACCCTGGTCAGCCGCGATGCCGCCGCGCTCAAGGCCTTCGTGCTGGAGCATGGCCAGGCGGTACTCAAGCCGCTGGACGGCATGGGCGGACGCTCGATCTTCCGTAGCGGCAGCGGCGACCCCAACCTCAACGTGATCCTGGAAACGCTGACCGACGGCAACCGCAAGCTGACCCTGGCGCAGCGCTTCATCCCCGACATCACGGCCGGCGACAAGCGCATCCTGCTGGTGGACGGCGAGCCGGTCGATTACTGCCTGGCGCGGATTCCGCAGGGCGACGAATTCCGCGGCAACCTGGCCGCCGGCGGGCGCGGCGAAGGCCGGCCATTGTCCGAACGCGACCGCTGGATCGCCGCGCAGGTGGGTCCGGAAATGCGCCGGCGCGGCATGCGCTTCGTCGGCCTGGACGTGATCGGCGATTACCTGACCGAGGTCAACGTCACCAGCCCCACCTGCGTGCGCGAGCTGGATGCGCAGTTCGGCCTGAACATCGCCGGACTGCTGTTCGACGCGATCGAGGCCGGCACCGCGCAATGAGCACGGCCGCGGCCCTGCCGGCACCGATGGACGACGGTCGCCGGCTGATGATGACGCTGGTGATCTCGCTGCTGCTGCATGGCGTGCTGATCCTGGGGGTAGGCTTTGCGGTCAGCGAGGACGCACCGTTAGTGCCGACGCTGGATGTGATCTTCAGCCAGACCAGCACGCCGTTGACGCCCAAGCAGGCCGACTTCCTGGCCCAGGCCAACCAGCAGGGCGGCGGCGATCACGCCACCGCGCAACGCCCTCGGGACAGCCAGCCGGGCGTGGTGCCGCAGGACCGCACCGGGCTGGCGCCACAGGCGCAACGCGCCACCAGCGTGAACGCACCCGAGCCCACCCAGACCCGCGTGGTGACCAGCCGTCGTGGCGAGCAGGCCGTGCCGACGCCGCAGCCCAATCCGCAGACCGACCCGCTCACCCCGGCCGAGGCGCAGCGCATCCAGCGCGATGCCGAAATGGCCCGGCTCGCCGCCGAAGTGCATCTGCGCTCGGAGCAGTACGCCAAGCGCCCGAACCGCAAGTTCGTCTCGGCCAGTACCCGCGAATACGCGTACGCGAACTATCTGCGTGCCTGGGTGGACCGCGCCGAGCGCGTGGGCAACCTGAATTATCCGGACGACGCGCGCCGCCGCCGGCTGGGCGGCAAGGTGGTCATCAGCGTGGGCGTGCGCCGCGACGGCAGCGTGGAAAGCAGCCGCGTGCTGGTCTCCAGCGGGGTTCCGTTGCTGGACGATGCCGCGTTGCGCGTGGTGCAACTGGCGCAGCCGTTTCCGCCACTGCCCAAGACCAAGGACGACGTGGACATCCTGCAGGTCACGCGCACCTGGCTGTTCCTGCCCGGCGGCGAGCTGCACGACGATCGCTGAGCCCCCTAGGCGTGTACTGCCCCATGCACTGCGCCACAGCCGAGTGGCACAGGCCTGAAAGAAGACAGACGCGCAGGATCAGCGGCGCTGCGGCGCGCGCGCCTCGTGCCGTGATGCCAGCGGCCTGAGCGTGGACGCCAGGCGGGCACTCCTGCGCAGCCTGGTCACCCTCTTGCACGCCTGCGCGACAGCAACCCGCCATAGCGGCGCGGACATGCAGCAAGCCGGCAATGACGACCTGCGATCGGCTGGCGCACAAACCTGGACCGCGCGACGACATGGCCGGTTGCGCCATCTGCTGCGTGCAGCAGACGGCGCGGCAGGTCCGCGGTGGCCAGTGTCTCAGGCCACCTGCGCCGCGGCGTGCAACCGGTCGGCCAACGCCATGATCTCGGCTGCATCCTGCACGCGTTCGCGCCAGGCGGCCGGAATGCCCTGGACACCGTAGAACGCGCCAGCAAGCTGGCCGCAGATCGCCGCGGTGGTGTCGGCATCGTCGCCCAGGTTGGCCGCGCGCAACACCGCATCGGCGAATGTGTCGGTGGTGGCGAAGCACCACAGTGCGGCCGACAGCGCGTCGACCACGTAGCCGGTGCCGCGAATCTGCACTGCCGGCACCGCTGCATGGTCGCGCGCGGCCAGGACATGCACCGCCGGGGAGACCATTCCGTCGCAAGACGTGCGCAGCACCTGCTCGCGCGTTGCGCCGAGCAAGGCGGCCCGCACCTGGGCCGCGAACAACCGGCAGGCGTCCAGCGCCTCGGCGGCGGCATGGGTGGTGCGCGAGCTGTCGGCGGCACGATCGCCCAGCTCGTCGGGGCGATGCGCGTAGTACATCGCCACCGGCGCCAACCGCATCAGGGATCCATTGCCGGCCGCGCGCGGATCGGCGCTGCCGCTAGAGCACGTCATCCACTTTGAGATGAGGTGCGTTGGTCGTCAGCGGTGCGGAGCGGGTGTTGCGTGGCGCCGGCTTGGCTGGCCGCCAAGGCAAGCCGCGCGGCGCCCGCTCCGTGCCGCTGACGGCCAACCCTCCGGGAAGTGGCCTGTGGCGCGCCGATACTGCGTTGCGCGCTTTGCCCAGGCAGCCAGCCTGGGCCGCAGCGCACGCCTTGTTTCAACGCGCCACAGGCCGCTTCGCACTCATCTCAAAGTGGATGACACGCTCTAGGCGGGGCCGCCATCGAGATAGCGCTCCAGCGCCTGGCGGACTGTGTTGCCGATATCGAAACAGTGGCCGGTGCTGCTGAGGTAGCCGTGCTGATACCAGTTGCAATAGCGATTCATCTGGTCGGCGGGGTCGAAGCCTTGCCGATGCAGCAGGCTGTGCGCCAGGCACAGCGCCATCGAGGTGTCGTCGGTCCACTGCCCTGCACGCAGGGCGAACGGACCACCGCCGTGCATGTCGTCGATCGGCGTGAAGCTGCCGGGCGCCTGGAATTCCAGCGTGGTGCCCAGCGCATCGCCGACCGCCAGACCGAGCAGACAGCCGCGAAACCGCGCGCGTTCGAGATCGCCGTGTGTCATGGCGCGGCGGTGGCCGCCTTCGCTGCGCGGGCGGCCTGCTGCTCGACCAGGGTGAGTGCAACGTTGTCGCGCAGGTACGCCGGTTCCACACGCTCTGGCGCCAACCCTTCGCCCCGCTGCACCGCCGGCACCGCAAGCGTGAGCAGATCGGCGGCATGCGGCAAGGCGCTGGCATCAACGCTGCTCAGTTGTGTGGCTAGGCGCTGCTGCAGCAGTCCGTCGGCGGCCGCAAATCCGGTTCCCACCCCAGCCACGCGCTGCGCCGTCTCGGGCATGACCACCGCATCGGGCGTGCACACGCGCTCCGGGGCAAGTTCCAGCAACCCATCCTCGTTACGCGCGAATACCCCGGTATAGACCTCGCCCATGCGTGCATCGATGCAGGCCAGCACCTGGCTCGCCTCGGCAGGCGCACGCAAGGCCAGCACCTGCAGCGTGGAAACGGCCAGCACCGGCAGATCCAGCGCCAGCGCGATGCCCTGCGCAATGCCGATCGCCAGACGCACGCCGGTGAACGCGCCGGGGCCGCGGCCGACCGCAATCGCATCGAGCTGGCGACGGGTGATGCCTGCCTCGGCCAGCAATTGTTCGGCCCACGGTAGCGCCAGTTCGGCGTGGCGGCGCGGCGCCAGTTCGAAGCGCTCGATCACGCGCCCGTCGACCTGCAAGGCGACGGAACAGGCTTCGGTGGATGTCTCGAAGGCGAGGACGTTCATTGGGGGAGCCGGGACCGGGGACCCGGGACTGGGGACCCGGGAGGGCGCAAAGTTTAACTGATCGATCCGAGTGGCCGGCACGGACCTGGGATGACAACTGCTGCACACCCGCCAACCAACCGGCAACGACGCCCACCCGGGTGCCGGAAGCGGTACGCACGCGTCTACCCGGGTGCCCGGTCCCGGGCCCCCGGTTCCGGCGCGAAAAACGCCTGCACATCGGCAATGGCATGCGTGCGCGCAAACGGCGGCAGCGATTTCATGAAGGTGCGGCCGTAGCTCTTGTTCACCAGCCGCGGGTCGCACAGCACCAGCATGCCACGGTCGGTTTCGCTGCGAATCAGCCGGCCCACGCCCTGCTTGAGCGCGATCACCGCCTGCGGCAACTGCTCGTCGCGGAATGGGTTGCCACCCTCGCGACGGATCGCATCCAGGCGCGCTTCGAACACCGGGTCGTCGGGTGCGGCGAATGGCAGCTTGTCGATCACGACCACGCTCAAGGCATCGCCCACCACGTCCACGCCCTCGCGGAAACTGGCCGAGCCCAGCAGCACGCCATTGCCGGAATCGCGGAAGCGCTGCAGCAAGGTCGCGCGCGGCGCCTCGCCCTGCACGAACAACGGCCACGGCGCGCCGCGCAGGGCTTCGGCGGCTTCACGCAGCGCGCGGTGCGAGGCGAACAACAAGAACGCACGGCCGTTGGAGGCTTCCAGCACCGGCGTCAGCGCGCCGATCAAGGCAGTGCCGAACCCGCGTGCGGCCGGATCGGGCAGGTTCGGCGGCAGGTAGCACAAGGCCTGGCGCGCCCAATCGAAGGGGCTGGGTTGCAGCAATGTCACCGGATCGCTCAAGCCCAGCCGCTGCGCGATGTGGTCGAACTCGCCGCCCACCGCCAGCGTGGCCGAGGTGAATACCCAGGCCGCCTGCGATTTTTCGCGGTGTTCGCGCAGCGGGCCGGACACATCCAGCGGCGTGCGCTGGCAACGGAAGCCGCGCGGGCTGAGTTCGTACCAGAGCACATCGTTGTCGACCACCTCTTCCGGCGGGTCCTGCGCGAAATCGGCCACCGGCTGGTCTTCGCCGAGCCAGCGCGACAGGCGGTTCAACGCTTCCTGCGCACGTGCCGTGCAGCCGTCGAAACCCGGTGAGGCCTCACGCAACGGCAGCAGGGATTCACCCAGCCGTGCCAGCGACGACAGCACGGCGTCGAACCCTTCGCGCACCTGCGGCTTGGCCAGCGCACGCCATTGCGTGCCGCGCGGCGGCAGCCCTTCCATGCCGGCACGCAGGCTGCGCAAGGCTTCGTCCAGCGCCAGGATCGGTGCCTGCAGGCTGGCCTGCGCGCCGGCCACCAGGCGCGCTTCGACCATGCAGTCGCGCGCCAGCTCCTGCCATGGCCGCATGCCGAAACTTTCGCCGAAGAAATTGGCCGCCAGTTCCGGCAACTGATGCGCCTCGTCGATGACGAAGGCCTGCGCACCGGGCAGGATTTCGCCGAAACCTTCCTGTTTGAGCGCCAGATCGGCCAGCAGCAGGTGGTGATTGACCACCACCAGATCGGCCGCCTGGGCACGCTGGCGCGCCTGCACCACGAAGCATTCGCCGTAGAACGGGCAGTCGGTGCCCAGGCAGTTGTCGACGGTGGAGGTCACCATCGGCAGCAGCGGCGAGTCGTCGGGCAAGGCTTCCAGCTCGGCCATGTCGCCGAACTGGGTGCGCCCGCTCCAGGTCACGATGCGCTGGAACTGCGAGACCTGTTCGGGCGTGGCAAAGCGCGGTTCGCCACGCGCCTGCTGGGTGCGGTACTTGCACAGGTAGTTGGCGCGCCCCTTCAACAACGCACTGCGCAGCCCCACGCCCAGCGCGGCGCGCACGCGCGGCAGGTCGCGATGGAACAGCTGATCCTGCAGCGCGCGCGTGCCGGTGGAGACGATGGTCTTGAGCCCGGACAGCAAGGCCGGCACCAGGTAGGCGTAAGTCTTGCCGGTGCCGGTGCCGGCCTCTGCCAACAGCACATCGCGTTGTTCGAACGCTTCGGCGATGGCTCCAGTCAGCCGCAACTGCGCAGCGCGTGGCGCGAACGCGTCGAGCTGGCGCGCAAGCACCCCGCCCTCGCTGAGCGCTTCGATGCTGGCAGTGGCAAGTTGGGACATGGGACCGAACGAAAAGCGGGCAGGAAGCACGACAGCCTAGCGCGTGCGCGATGACGCTGCCTGGGTTGGGCTTGTGCGCACATCCCTACGGCTGCGCCAGCAACCGTCGGGCGCCCTGCCTGTGCTTGCTGAAACCGCACCACGCAGCCAGGAGTACCTCGTCAGCTTGGCCGCGACGTGCTCGGGCATCCAAAGCGCGCGACGACACGGCCACACCAGGCATCCACCGTGCCCGCCTTGCGGCATGCGCAGTCGCTCCGATCGCCGGCCTCAGTACCGCTTCACGCCTGGCACGGTGCAACCGGCAATCTGCGCCTTGGCAGAGGCCGCGTTTTCCTTTTCGCCACGCGCCAGACGCGACTGCTCGATGGTCGCCCAATGCCGACGGCACAACGGCCCGGTCCTGGACCCCAGGTCGATCGCCTGCTTGGCGAAGCGTTCGGCTGCCGGCCAGTCGGCCTGCAACACGGACACTTCGGCACGTTCCTGCAGAATCGCCGGGTCGCCCGACACCAGGCCCAGCGCCTGATCCAGGGCCGCAGCGGCGCCGGCCAGATCGCCGGCTTGGCGTTTGCTCTTGGCGGTGTCGCGCAAATCATCCACCTGCGGGTCGCGCAGTGGCTGCACCGACAGTTCGGTGTCGTCTGCGCCGGCCTCGCGTTCGATCAGCAACAGCCGCTGGGTCGGAGTGGTCGGGTCCACCGGGGTCGGCGGCGGCGCGGGCGGTGCGCTGATGCAGGCAGTGAGTGCGGCCAGGACGCCGATCAGGGCGAGCAAACGGTGCAGTCGGTTCATGGGGTCATTCCAATCAACGCGTGGGTGGAGCCGCGGCGGGGGCGGCGGCAGGGTCTTCGGGCTTCTTTTCCAGGCCGAAGAAGCGGCGCCAGCCGCCGCCGCTGGATTGTTCGGCAGGAGCGGCCGCTTCGCTGGGCGCAGCTTCGATCGACGGCGCATTGCCCGCGCACGGCGCGTAGGCCGGCGTGAAGCCGACCACGAACGGGAACTGGCGCGCGCCCGGGCAGCCCGGGTCGGTCACGCCGGTGCCGCTGGCGTCCACCCACTGCCAATCCAGGCCTTTCCCACTGACTTTCAATGGCGCACTCGGCAGGCGGGCAAAGATGCTCGACCACACCCGCATCGCGCCGGTGGCGCCATACAGGCCGGTCTCTGCGTTCTGGTCGTTGCCCATCCAGATCACCGCCAGATGGTCGCCGGTGTAGCCGGCATACCAGCTGTCGCGACCGTCGTTGGAGGTGCCGGTCTTGCCGGCCGACGCCAGGCGCCCCAGGCCATCGCTCAGCAACTGCCGCGCGGTGCCGCCGCTGACCACCTGCTGCAGGCCGATGCTGATGAGGTTGGCGGCCACCGAGTCGCCTTCCTGGGCCGGGGCCGGGGTCTTGTCGTAGCGCTTGAGCAGCTTGCCTTGCGGGTCGAGCACACCGCGCACCGCATGCAGTGGCTGGATCTCGCCGCCGGCTGCCAGGAATTGGTACAGCTGCGCCATGCCATACGGGCTCTGGTCGGTGGTACCCAGGATCAGCGCCGGATTGGGCTCGGCCTTGATACCGGCCAAGACCTGGATCAGCTGCGCGATGCGGTCCGCGCCGACCTGCATGCCCACCCGCACCGTGGCCTGGTTGTAGGAATGCGCCAGCGCATCGACCAGGCGCACCGTGCCGTGGCTGCGGTTGTCGGAATTGCCCGGCGACCAGGTCTTGCCGCGGCTGAGCTGCACGGTCACCGGCGAGTCGTCGACCCAGCTGGACAGCGCCCAGCGGTCCGGCGAAGCCAAGGCCAGCATGTAGACGAACGGCTTGAGCAACGAGCCCACCTGCCGCTGCGCTTCCACCGCACGATTGAAACCCGGCTTGGCCACATCGCGGCTGCCGACCACGGCCAGCACATCGCCGTTGTGCACGTCGGTGAGCACCAATCCCGCCTGCAGCGGCGGTCGCTTCTTGTTGTCCAGCCGCTTGATGGTGCCGGTCACTGCACCTTCGGCATACGCCTGCGCAGACGGCGACATGCCGGTGAGCACGCTCATGCCGGCGCCCTGCAGCACGCCTTCCGGATAGTCGTGCGCCAGCTGGCGTCGCACCAGGTCCACATACGCCGGGAAGCGGTTGGCGGCGACCAGGCCGGGCTCGGTCGGCACACCCAACGGCGCAGCCAGTGCGCGCTTGTATTCGGCGTCGTTGATCAGGTTGTTTTCGTGCAGCTTGCCGAGCACGAAATTGCGCCGGTCCAGCGCGCGTTCCGGGTTACGCCGCGGGTCGTAGTACGAGGGCCCCTTGACCAGCCCGATCAACAATGCGATCTGCTCGGTGGTCATTGAATTGAGGTCGCGGCCGAACCACAGCTCTGCGCCCGAGGAAACGCCGTGGATCGCCTGGCCGCCGCGCTGGCCCAGATAGACCTGGTTGAGATAGGCCTCCAGGATGGTGCGCTTGTCGTAGCGCGCCTCCATGATCACCGCATACAGGATCTCGTTGAACTTGCGCGTGAGCGTCTGTTCCTTGCCGATGCCGAGCAGGCCGCTGCGGGCCAGCTGCTGGGTCAGGGTGCTGGCGCCCTGGCGAACCTGGCCGCCGGAGCGCGCCATGATCCAGGCCGCGCGCACCATGCCGCTCAGGTCGATGCCGTGGTGGCTGTTGAAGTCGCGGTCTTCCACTGCCTGCAGGCCGGTGACCAGCAGCTCGGGCACTTCTTCCATGCGCACCAGGCGGCGCTCTTCCTGCTTCTGGCCGTACAGGGTGGCGATGCGCGCCGGGTCCAGGCGTGCGCTTTTGAGCGCCTTGCGATCGCCGGCGTCGCGCAGGCTGGCCACGCGCCCACCGGCCAGGCTGACTTCGACCCGGCGCGGCGGCACGCGTCCATCCACATCGATGTAGCCGCGGCTGGCGATGGTGAAGCGGCTGCCGTCCTGCTGGTAGGTGCCGGCCAGCTTCGCCTGACCGTCGTCGCGGTACGACGCCGCGTCCAGCTCGGTCTTCAGGGTGGCCGCATCCAGTGCGTTGCCCGGCACGAGCACCAGCGGCCGGCCGTATACGCGGGTCGGGATCTGCCAACGCAGTTCGCCAAAGCGCTGGGTGACCTGCTTGTTCAGATACATCGTATAGGGAATCAGGAAACCGAGCGCCAGCGCGAACGCGGCAAATCCCCAGACGATGAGTCTGCGTTGCCAGCGGGAGCCTTGCGCGTTGGTGTCGTCCTCGAAATCGTCGGGAGCGTCGTTGTCGTGGCGTCGGGGCACAGGAATGCGAGAATGTAGAGTCCGGCGAGTCTAGCAGCGCTGTCATGGCTGTGACCTGCCGGCCCCGTCGGCCGTTAAGAGCGGCTAACAAAACGCCCGACGCCGCTTCGCCAAGCGCGACGTGTTCTCGGCAGCAGCAGGCATGGTTCGTACACTGCGCGGGCAGATGCAACGATTGCCTCGACCCGCGCGCTGCTCGCACCGTTCACTGCCATACCACGCTGGAGTTCCAACGCAATGTCGATGTCTTTGGCCGATGCGCGCTATCTGTTCAATCGCGTCCTCGGCCTGATCCACCGCAGCGTGGCCAGCATGCGCACGCGCGGCTGGCGCGCCACCTGGCAGCGCATTCGCGTACACACACAGGCGCCTCCGGTCGCCCTGGGCACGCCGCTGTGGCTGCCGCAGGCCGCCCCGTTTGCGGCGTTCGCACTGCCGCACAGCGCTACCTCGCGGGTGACGGTGGTGATTCCGGTCTACAACCACATTGCGCACACCTTGGCCTGCCTGCGCGCGCTGGCGGCGCATCCGCCGCTGCTGAGTGTGGACATCATCGTCGTGGACGACGGCAGCAGCGACGCCACCGCTGAACAGTTGCCGCAGATCGCCGGCCTGCACTACCACGTGCGTGCGAGCAACGGCGGTTTCATCGCGGCCTGCAACGACGGCATCGCGCTGGCGCGCGGCGAGTTCGTGGTGCTGCTCAACAACGACACCATTCCGCAGCCTGGCTGGCTGGACCGGTTGATCGACACCTTTGCCCGGTATCCGGCCGCCGGTCTGGTCGGCGCGCAACTGGTGTATCCGGACGGGCGCCTGCAGGAATCCGGCGGCGTGGTCTTCGCCGATGGCAGCGCCTGGAGCTACGGCCGCTTCGAATCGTCCGAGGACCCGCGCTATGCGTATGTCCGCGCGATGGACTACTGCTCGGGCGCGGCCATCGCGCTGCCGCGCGCGCTGTTGCAGACACTGGGCGGGCTGGACCGGCGCTACATGCCGGCGTATTACGAAGACACCGATCTGGCGTTTGCCGTCCGCGCGGCCGGATATCAGGTGCTGGTGCAGCCGGCCAGCGTGGTGGTGCATGACGAGGGCACCAGCAACGGCACCGATACGCGTACCGGGGTGAAGGCCTACCAGGTGCGCAATCAGGGCGTCTTCGCCGAAAAATGGCAGCAGCCGCTGAAAACGCAGTTGCCGGTCGGCACCGTGCCCGGGCCTGCACTGCTGCACCGCCACCAGCGACAGGTGTTGATCCTGGACGAGTGCGTGCCGCAGCCGGACCGCGACTCAGGCTCGCTGCGGCAGTTCAACCTGATCCGCCTGCTGCGCGAGGAAGGCGCGCATGTCGTCTTCGTGCCGACACGCCGCGAACACGCCGGGCGCCACACCCAGGCATTGCAGCAACTCGGTGTCGAAGTCTGGTACGCGCCGTTTCTCGAAGGCATCGGCAGCTGGCTGCGCAGCCATGGTGCGCGGTTTGCGGTGGTGCTGCTGGTACGCCACCACGTGGCGCATGCCTGCCTGCCATTGCTCAGGCAATACGCGCCTCAGGCGCGCACCTTGTTCGACACCGTCGACCTGCATTACCTGCGCGAACGCCGCGGTGCCGAGCTGGCCCGCGATGCCAATCTGCTGCGCAGCGCAGAACGCACCCGCCTGCGCGAGCTGGAGATCATGGCGGCCACCGATGTCACCGTGCTGGTGTCGGCCGCAGAACAGGCGCAACTGCGCGCAGATGCGCCGCACATCCGCACCGCGCTGCTGTCCAACCTGCATGAAGTCGCCGGCAGCGGCCATCGCTTTGCGCAACGCCGCGACCTGGTCTTCGTCGGCGGCTTTCGTCATCCGCCGAATGTGGATGCGGTGCAATGGTTCATCAGCGCCATCTTTCCGCAGGTCCGTGCGCAGCTGCCCGAGGTGCTCTTCCACTGCATCGGTGCCGACCTGCCTGACGCCCTGAAATTGCTGGCCGATGAGTGCCCCGGCGTGCAGTTGCATGGTCATGTCCCGGATCTGGTTCCGTTCATGGACAGTGCGCGTATCGCAGTGGCACCGCTGCGTTTTGGCGCGGGCGTGAAAGGCAAGATCAATCTGAGCATGGCGCACGGCCAGCCGGTGGTCGGCACCACCTGCGCGGTGGAAGGCATGCACTTGCGCGACGGCGAGGATGTGTGCGTCGCCGACGATGCGGACGCCTTCGCCGCTGCAATCGTGCGGCTGTATCAGGACGCAGCACTGTGGCAACGCCTGGCCGACAACGGCTTGCGCAACGTGGCCGAACATTTTTCGCTGGACGCAGCACGGGCGACGGTGCGCGAGTTGTTCATTGCGGGGTGAGCAGGTGGCTAGGGATTGGCGTCTGAATCGTTTGCATCACCAAACGCCGCAGTACACGCAATGATGGGCGATTGATCCGCTAGCGCCGCATCACGCTGCTGCGCTCGCACCCTCATCTGCCCCTCGCGGCATCTTCTCCCGGTGGAGAAGGGAGTGTGCATCGCAGCTTGATCGCGTACCGGTTGAAAGGCTGCACAGCTTGGTTCACCTGCGTCTGCAGCACGCATTGCATCTGATGCAAATAGGGGGGCTTGGAGCGTGGGACTGTGCCTGTACCTGATGCAACACGGGCCCCAGACCGTGGGACGACACACGCTCGGCGGGCTTCCACGTTACCCACATCACCAGCAACTGCTCACCGCTGTTCGGCCACCGCCTTGACCCGTCGCGTGAATTCGGCAAGTTCCGGCAAACCCGGATCCAGCTGATGCGCCTCGTCCTGCGCACGGCGGGCGAAGGCTGCGTCCTCCTGGCCCAGCCGTTCGCTCCCGACCGCCACCCAGCGCTGTGCAAGGCGGCGTCGCGCACCGGCCAATGCATCGGCATTGGGCGTCAGCGCCTGCCAGGCATCCAGGCACCCGCGCGCGGCGCGCAGGCGGTTGTTGCGCAGTTCGTCCTCGAAACAACGTTGGCTGGCCGGTACCACGCGCGCCGCGGCCTGCAGCACACGCGGATCGCGTGGCGCCAGCGCCTGCGCGGCACGCACGGCGTCATAGGCGCTGGCGCCAGGCGGTGTCATCCAGCGTTGCTGCGCTTCGGCATCGGCAACGCGCTGCAGCAATGCCCGCAGGCGGCGCTCGCGCGTGCCCCGCGACAGGCTCGCGTCCGGGCCGCGCTGGGCGTCGCGCGCGCGCGCAATCGCTTGCTCGGCCTGCACGATCGATGCGGCGCCAGGCACCAGGAGCTGTGCCTGACGCAGGGATTGCAGCGCATCGTCGAAGTGGAAATCCGCCGCCTGCCGGCTGGCCTGTGCGGCGTACTCGTCCGCGACCTGATCGCGGCCGCGCTGGGCGATTGCATCGTCCGGTTCGGCGGCCAGCACCGCGTTGAAATCGCGCGCAGCCGGGGCCAGGCGGCCACGTCGCAGCAAGGCCTGCGCGCGCTGACGTCGCTGTTCCAGCAGGCGGTGGTACTGGCCTTCGGTCAGCGGCATGTCGACATGCCCGGGGTCGTAACGCTTGGCCGCGGCCAGCAACGCCGACGCCTCGCCGAGCGCATCGCGCGCCAGTGCGTGGCGTGCCTGCGCCAACAGATCGGTCAGGGCGTCCTCGCGGCCTTCCAGTGCGTCGGTGCGGTCGGGCGCCAGGGTCAGGATGCGTTGATAGAGCGGCAACGCACTCTCCGGCGTGCCGTCAAGGCGACCCTGCTGCTGCGCGAGCGCGGCCTGCGCCAGCAAGGCATCCAGCCCCACCCGACGCGCCTGCAGCGCGCGCAGCCGCGCCGCAACCGGGGCGATCTGCGCCTGCGGCGTCTCCAGGGCGGTGGCCAGCGCCAGCGCGCGCTGCGCTCCTGCGGCATCGCCTGCTGCAACCGCTGCACGTGCCTGCACTACCGCAGCAGCGCCGGTCCGCGCCAGCCCGGTACGGGCTTCCCCACGGTCGCTGTCCAGTGCAAGCGCGGCGGCGAACAGTTCGCGCGCACCACTGCCATTGGCAGCGCTGAGCTGGCCGCGCGCCAGGGCCGCATCGCCCCGCTGCAACAATTGCTGGATGCGCGTGTCCGGCCACAGCCAATCGGCCAGCGGCTTGCGCAGCACGACCACGGTGAGCAGCAGGCAGGCGCACAGCGCCAACACCATGCGCCAGAGCGCACGGCTGCGCAGTGGCGCCCAGAGGCGGGGCGATCTGGCCCAGCGCGGGAGCGGAGACATACGGTGGCGTCCATCCTTGGCGCGACCTGACGGGGACGCGTTCACCGCATTATGGTAGCGGTGGAGGCTGCGAAGGCGGTGTGGGCTCTTCGGGAATCGGGAATCGGGAATCGGGAATCGGGAATCGGGAATCGGGAATCGTCAGGCAAGCACAGCTCACCTCTTTCATGTGCTGTCTGTTTTCAACCGCGTGCTCTTGCCAGGTGCGCGGCGTCCTCAGCCCAGCCGCCGCACCTCGCTCACGCCGGGCAGCGCATCCAGCTTGCCGAGCAGGCCGGACAGCTGGTCGTAATCGCTGACCTTCAAGCGCAGCCGTAGCTGCGCCCTGCCGGTATCGCGCACGTTGTCGCTGTTGATTTCCAGCACGTGCGCGTCTTCCTGGGCGATCAGGTTGGTGATGTCCTTGAGCAGCCAGCGGCGGTCCACCGCGCGCACCTGCACATCCACTTCGTAGCCGCTGCCGGCCTTGCCCCACTCCACCGGCAACACGCGCTGCGGGTGGGCGGCGGCCAGGCGCGCCAGTGCCGCACAGTCGGTGCGGTGCACGGTGATGCCGCGACCGCGGGTGAGATAGCCGGCAATCGGTTCGCCGGCCACCGGCTGGCAGCAACGCGCCAACTGCACCAGCAAATTGCCCACTCCCTCGACGGTGAATTTGGATTTCCCCAATCCATCGCGCCGCGCGGTCGGCCGCGGGGGCGCCGGTACCGCCGGCTGGGACGCGGCACGTTCGGCTTCCAGCAACGCACGGCTGACCTGGTTCGGGCCGGTATCGCCCAGGGCGACCTGGATATACAGCTCGTCGACGTTTTCGGCGTGGAATTTGCGCGCGGCCACGCTCAGATCCGCATGCTGCAGGCCCAGGCGCTTGAGCTCGCGATCGAGCAAGTCCTTGCCCGCCTGCACATTGCGCGCGCGGTCCAGCTTGTGGAACCAGGCGCGTACCTTGTCGCGCGAGCGCCCGCTGGCCAGAAAGCCGTTGGAGGCCAGCAGCCAATCGCGGCGCGGGTCCGCTTCCTTGGCGGTCATGATTTCCACGCGGTCGCCGCTGCGCAGCCGGTAGGTCAGCGGCACGATGCGGTCGTTGACGCGTGCGCCACGGCAGCGATGCCCGACCATGGTGTGCACGTGATACGCAAAATCCAGCGGCGTGGCACCTTGCGGCAGATCGATCACCTCGCCCTTGGGGGTGAGCGCATACACGCGGTCTTCGATCAGCTCGGCATCCAGCGCGCCGGCCAGTTCGCCATGCTCGCCCTCCTGCACCTGCTCCAGCAGCTGGCGCATCCACAAAATCTTGCGATCGAACGCTTTTTCGCCGCCCTTGCCGCCTTCCTTGTATTTCCAGTGCGCAGCCACGCCGAGTTCGGCCTGGGCGTGCATTTCGAAGGTACGGATCTGGATTTCGATCGTGCGCCCTTCCGGGCCGACCACCGCGGTATGCAACGAGCGGTAGTCGTTGGCCTTGGGCCGGGCGATGTAATCGTCGAACTCGCTCGGCACCGGCGCCCACAACGAATGCACCGCCCCCAGCGCGGCATAGCACGCCGCCACGTCCTCGACCATGACCCGCACCGCGCGGATGTCGTACAGCTGATCGAACGACAGCCGCTTCTTCTGCATCTTTCGCCAGATGCTGTAGATGTGCTTCGGCCGTCCGCTCACCTCTGCGCGCAGGCCCTGCTGGGCAAGCGCTGCCGACAGGGTGCGCTTGACCGCTTCCAGGTAGCGCTCGCGCGCCACGCGGGTTTCGTCCACTTCGCGGGCGATGCGGCGATAGGTCTCCGGCTCCAGATGCCGGAATGCCAGGTCCTCCAACTCCCACTTCACCTGCCAGATGCCCAGCCGGTTGGCCAGCGGCGCGTGGATGTCGCGCGTGAGCTGGGCCAGCGCGCGGCGCTCATCTTCGCTCAGACGATCGGCCACGCGCATGCGCGCCAGCTGCCGTGCCAGCAGGATCGGCACCACGCGCAGGTCGTGGATGATGGAAAGCAGCAGACGCCGCAACCCTTCGCTGTTGCGCCCGGCCTCGCGTCCGGCATGCAGCGCCCAGACCTGATCGGCTGCATCCAGGCCGTCCAACAGGCCTTCCACCGCCACCCGCCGCTCCGCCGGTTGCCACGGCAGGCCCGCGATCGCGCCGCGCAAGGCAGGCAAGTCGAACAGCAACGCCGCAATCAGGGTGGCTTCGTCGGCGGCCAGCAGCGCCAATGCATCCAGGGTGTCGCCGAGCAATGCCCACGGCACGCGATCGGTCTGCGTAGGCGGCAGGTCCTGCCAGGCCTGCGCCAGCGCGTCGCGCACTGCCGGCGCGATCGAGGCCACGGCAGGCCGCTGCAGCAGCGCCTGCAGACGATCAAATGAGGAACTGGTCACAGCGGTGGACACGGCGGCGGGCAACAACGGGAGGCTGACGACTACGGTAACGTGCGCGTCACCTTCTCCACAACGCGTTTTACCGCGGCGCTCGCCGTGCGGGAGGACGCGCGTGCTTAGGCCAGGTTCACCCCGCAACGTCTTGATTCGTAACCGCCGGGCGCGAAAAGCGGCACGGCGCTGCGCACGGGAATCGGAACCTACGCACCTTTTTACGTGCCCTTTACAACTGCGCCAGACCGCCTGCCTATGCTCGGGGCACGTCGTGCGTTGCATCCTGCAGCCAGCGACGTTTTTCCCAACTGCTGAGGTAGCCGTATGAAGACCTGGAAGAAGCCTGTCGTTCGTGAAGTCAATTGTGGCGCCGAAATCAACTGCTACGTCTCCGGCGAGTTTTGATCCTGTACGTTTCACGCTTACCTTGCCGCTTTCCTCTTGATGCATGACCGGCAGTTGCCGGCAGATTAGGTCCAGTTCTCCATGCGTATCATCGTCTTGGGATCGGCGGCCGGCGGTGGGCACCCGCAGTGGAATTGCCACACCCCCGCGAGCCTGCGGGCGTGGCAGCAAACAGACGGTGCCCAGCGTCGTACCCAGGCCAGCATCGCAGTCAGCGCCGATGGCGAGCGCTGGGTGCTGATCAATGCCTCGCCAGATTTCCGCCAACAAATTCTTGCGACACCGGCCTTGTGGCCGCAGCACGGGCTGCGACATTCGCCGATCGAGGCGGTGCTGCTGACCAGCGGCGAGATCGACCACATCGCCGGGCTGCTCTCGATGCGCGAAAGCCAGCGGTTCTCGTTGCATGCCAGCAACCGCGTGTTGGGCCTGCTCGCGCAGAACCCCATTTTCGACGCCGTCAATCCGCAGTACGTGAGCCGGCAGCCGTTCGCGCTGGACACTCCGCTGGTGCTGTGCGGATTACAGCTCACGCCCTTCTCGGTGCCCGGCAAGGTGCCCTTGTTCATGGAGTCGCGCAGCGGCGGCGACCTGGCGGGGTCCGATGAAGAAACCCTCGGGCTCACCATCGACGATGGCCGCCACCGCATGCATTACATTCCCGGCTGCGCTGCGATGACCGACGCCTTGCGTGCGCGCCTGCAAAGCGCCGAATTGGTGTTCTTCGACGGCACGTTGTGGCGCGATGACGAGATGGTGCAGCTGGGCGTCAGCCAGAAGACCGGCCAACGCATGGGCCACATGAGCATCGATGGCCCAGATGGCACCATCGCCGCGTTCGCGCCGTTGAACGTGGCGCGCAAGATCTTCATCCATCTCAACACCACCAATCCCGTGCTCAACACCCTCTCGCCCGAGTTCGCCAGCGCGCGCGCCAGCGGTTGGGAAGTTGCCCATGACGGCCTGGAGATCGCCCTGTGACTGCGCTGCTCAGCCCCGACCAACTGGAAGCAGACCTGCGTGCCATCGGCGCGCGCCTGTATCACGACCAGCATCCGTTTCACGCGCTGTTGCACCACGGCAAGCTCGACCGAGGCCAGGTACAGGCCTGGGCGTTGAATCGCTTCGAGTACCAGCGCTGCATTCCGCTGAAGGACGCGGCGATTCTGGCGCGCATGGAAGACCCCGCGCTGCGGCGGATCTGGAGGCAACGCATCCTCGACCACGACGGCAATAGCGCCAGCGACGGCGGCATCGCACGCTGGCTGCATCTCACCGACGCGCTGGGCCTGGACCGCACGCTGGTGGAGTCCGGGCGCGCGCTGCTGCCCGGCACGCGCTTTGCGGTGCAGGCGTACCTGCACTTCGTGCGCGAAAAAAGCCTGCTCGAAGCGATCGCCTCGTCGCTGACCGAATTGTTCGCGCCCAACATCATCGGCCAGCGCGTGGCCGGCATGCTCAAGCATTACGACTTCGTGTCGTCCGAAGCGTTGGCCTATTTCGAGCATCGCCTGACCGAGGCGCCACGCGATTCGGATTTCGCGCTGGATTACGTCAAGCAGCATGCCGATACGGTCGAAAAACAGGCGCTGGTCAAGGCCGCATTGCATTTCAAGTGCTCGGTGCTGTGGGCGCAGCTGGATGCATTGCATGTGGCCTACGTGACGCCAGGCATCGTTTGGCCGGATGCCTTCGTGCCGGACCGCGACGCCGGCCGGGTCGCGGCATGAGCGGCATTACCCGCCATAGCCAGCCGGCCCTGCGTGCAGGCGTGCGCCTGCAACATGACCGTGCGCGCGACCAGTGGGTATTGCTGGCGCCCGAACGCGTGGTCGAGCTGGACGACATCGCCTTGGTGGTCGCGCAGCGCTACGACGGCACGCGCTCGCTGGCGCAGATCGCGCAGGAGCTGGCTGCAGAATTCGATGCGGACGCGGCCCAAATCGAAGCGGACGTGATCGAACTCACCGATACCCTGCATCAGAAGCGTTTGCTGCGGCTATGAGCATCGCGCCGCCACCGCTATCGGTGTTGTTGGAATTGACCCACCGCTGCCCGTTGGCGTGCCCGTATTGCTCCAACCCGATCGCGCTGGCAGCGCTGCGCGAGGAAATGGACACCGCAGGCTGGCGCTCGCTGCTGCAGCAGGCCGCCGACATGGGCGTGCTGCAGGCGCATTTTTCCGGTGGCGAGCCCATGTTGCGCAAAGACCTGCCCGAACTGGTCGCACATGCGCGCGCACTCGGGCTGTACAGCAACCTGATCACCTCCGGCGTCGCCGGCGGCGAGCCAATGCTGGACCAACTGCAGGCGGCCGGGCTGGAACATGTGCAGTTGAGCGTGCAGGACGTGGATGCGGCCGGCGCCGACCGCATCGCCGGCTACCGCAACAGCTTGTCCAAAAAGCGCGAATTCGCCGCCGCGGTCCGCGCCCGCGGCCTGCCGCTGACGATCAACGCGGTACTGCACCGCCATAACGCCGAACGCGTGCCCGGGATGATCGCGCTGGCGCTGGAATGGCAGGCCGAGCGCATCGAGGTGGCGCACACCCAGTACTACGGCTGGGGCCTGCGCAACCGCGCTGCGCTGATGCCCAGCCGCGAGCAACTGCTGGCCACCATCGACGCGGTGGAAACCGCGCGACGCCAGCTCGGCGACCGCCTGGCGATCGATTTCGTCACGCCCGATTACTACGCGCGCCAGCCCAAACCCTGCATGGGCGGCTGGGGCCAACGCTTCGTCAATATCTCCCCGCGCGGCGACGTGCTGCCCTGCCACGCGGCCGAAACCATCGACGGCCTGCGCTTTGACAATCTGCGCGAGCGTTCGCTGGCCGATATCTGGAACAACGGCGAGGCATTCGTGCGCTTTCGCGGCACCGCATGGATGCCGGAGGTGTGCCAGGGCTGCCCCAAGCGCGAGATCGATTGGGGTGGCTGCCGCTGCCAGGCGCTGGCGCTCAGCGGCGATGCCGCCACGCTGGACCCGGTCTGCGAACGTTCGCCCATCCATGCGCAGGTGCGCGCAACCGCCGAGCAGGAGTCGGCATCGCCGGCACCGGCCTTCATCTATCGCCGCCCAGAACGCCCCGCAGCAGCCACCGCAGACCCGCTGGAATAGGCAGCGCCGGCATGCGCCAACAGCGTCTACACTAGCCTCTCCTCTTCTTCGGATGGCTTCCATGTCGCTCGCGCGCCGCATTCCCTTGCTGGTTTGCCTGACCTTGGCGCTGCATGCCGCCCCTGCCCTGGCGCAACGCGCGGTGCAAGGCGACCTGCAGTCGCAGATGAGTGCCGAACAGTTCAAGGCCGCCGGCCTGGACAAACTCAATGCGAGCGAACTGGCTGCGCTCAATGATTGGCTGCAGGGCAAGGTCGCCAAGGAGGCCGCAGTGGTGGTCGAACAGGCCAAGGAAGCCGGCCGCCAGGAAGTGATCGTCAAGAACCGCGGCTTCTTCGACTTCGGCAGCAAGGAGCCGATCGAGAGCACCATGGTTGGCGAATTCAAGGGCTTCGCCAAGGGCCGCGTTTACACGCTGGCCAACGGTCAGGAGTGGGAACAGACCGATGCCGCCAGCCTGTCTGGCGTGCGCAAGGACGCACCCAAGGTCAAGATCAAGCCGGGTCTGGTCGGCGTGTGGTATCTGCAGATCGAGGGTTACAACACCCCGGCCAAGGTGCGGCGGATCAAGTAAGCGCCTCCGCCGAGCTTGCGCGGCTGCCGAAAGCGGTTGCCACCCACGGCATCGGCATGCGCCGCGCGTATCCCGCCGCTGCGCGTTGCGCATGCGACATTGCAACCAGCCGCTGCAATGTGCTCGCCGTAGAGCAACGCATGCGCAAGGCGGCGCCGGTGCGGCAGACAGAGCGCAAGCGTCAGTGCGCACCCGCCATGCCCAGGCGCAGCCAACGTTGGCGCGCCGAATCATCGTACTCAGCATCGCGCACACGCAGCCATTGGCGGTAGCGATAGGTGCCGTCCTACTGACCGATTCCGACCACGCGTACACTCCTGCACACACCGCGCCCCCCACCCGTCGCTGACGCCACTGCTAACCGCGTTTTTCCCACGCAATTGGTCGCAGCAATCGCTGGCCACACGCACGGACTCTGGAGAACCTGCATGCGCTCGAAGACCTATTGCAGCCTTGCACTGCTATCGTCCCTGACACTCTTTGCAGGCGTCGCGCCCGCTGATCCCATCGCGTCCGCTGCGTCGCCGGCGGAGCGCTGCGCCAATGCACCGGACGTTGGCTTCGGGCAAGCCCTGGTGTGTTACCACGATGCCATCGAACAACAACCGCTGACCTATACGCGCGTTGGCACCAGCAGCGTGGCCGGTGTCGAGCGGCGCGACTACCTGCTGACCTCGCAGGACTGGTCGCCCGAGGGACTGGTCACGCCGGCGCGCTGGCAGCATGACGTGGCGATCTACGTGCCGACAGAGGCCTTGCCCACGCGCGCGGTGTTGATCTCAACCAATGGCACGCGTCACCCGGCGGATGGCAGTGCGGCGCAGCCGGCCAGCGAGTTGGCGCCCGAAGCGCTGGCCGCCTTGGCGCAACGCACCCGCACGGTGGTGATCGCGCTCAGCGACATCCCCAACCAGGCGCTGATCTACCAGGGCGATGCCACCCCGCGCCGCGAAGACGACAGCGTGGCCTATAGCTGGTCGCTGTTTCTCAAGGCGCCGCAGCAGCGCAAGACACTGCCGCTGCATGTGCCGATGGCGGCCGCGATTGCGCGCACCATGAGCCTGGCCGAGCGCGAACTGGCCCCACTGCGAATCCATCGCTTCGTCCTTGCCGGCGCCTCCAAACGCGGATGGGCCAGCTGGCACGCCACCATCGCAGACCGGCGCGTGGAGGCGGTGGCGCCATTGGTGATCGACATCCTCAACATGCCGGCCGTGCTGGAGCATATGTCCCGCACCTATGGCGGCAACTGGCCGATCGCCTTCAACGCCTATGCAAAGCAGGGTATCACCTCACAACTGCAGACCCCCGCCTTCGCGCAGTTGGTGCAGCTGCAAGATCCGCTGAGCTATTTGCACACGCCGTACCGCACGCGGCTGGCGGTGCCCAAGTACATCGTCAACGCCAGCGGCGACGACTTCTTTTTGCCGGACAACACCCAGTTCTTCTATGACGCACTACCCGGCAGCAAGGCGCTGCGCGTCCTGCCCAACAGTGCGCACAATATCCGCGCCTCCGTCGTCGATACCCTGGTGCCGTTTATCACGCGCCTGCAGCAGCAGCGCCCGTTACCGCAGGTAAGCGATGTGTTGCGTATGGGCCAAGCGCCGCAGATCCGCTTCCGCTCCTCCGAGCGGCCAACGCAGGTGCAGCTATGGAGTGCACATAATCCGCACGCGCGCGATTTCCGCTACGCCTGCGGCATACGCTACAGCGCCACGCCCATTGCGCTTGCCGGCGGCGGCCCGGTCCGGGTACCGGTGCAGATTCCGGAGAACGGCTGGAGCGCGTATTTCGTCGAAGCCACTTACGCGGACGGATTCGTTGCCACCAGCCAGACCTATGTACTCGGCAAGCAGCGTTACCCCACCCAGGCACCGCCCACCGATAACGCGGCCTGCAGCACATTGCCCGGCGTGCCCACCGCTGCCGCCGTGCGCTGACGCAGTTCTTGAACGATGGCGATCGCCGGCTGAAGCACCTCGCGGGCAATTGAGCGCCATGCGCCAGTTGCCGGGTCGGCTTTTCGGCAACCACCGCGCCACGTTGGACGCATTTGTCCACGTTGCGCAATGAAGTCCGCACAGACAATGCCAAATGGCACGGTTTTGCACTTGAGCACGCCACCAAGATCGATCCAACCCGACTGATCCATTGACATCGTTGTCACTAACTCCTACACAGGCCCCTACTCGCTGACGGCATCGGCCGGTCAGACGGACCAAAGGACTGAATGTGGCTGCGATTTCGCGTTCCGCTTACGCCTCTGCCTCGCCCGATGTCCCCGTTGCCACCAGCTTCGTCGCTGCCGATGTCGGTGGCACGCATGTGCGTGTCGGGCACATGCTGCAGACGCGCGATGCAGCCATCGAGCTTTCGCATTACCGCACCTATCGCTGCGCCGAACACGCCAGTCTCCAGGCCATCCTCGAGGACTTCCTGCAACAGCGGCGCCGCGTCGATGCGGTGGTCATCGCCAGTGCCGGCGTAGCGCTGGACGATGGCAGCTTCATCAGCAACAACCTGCCCTGGACGATTTCGCCCAGCCGCATCGGTACCGCACTGGCGGTGCGCAACGTGCACCTGGTCAACGATTTCGAGGCGGTGGCCTACGCAGCGCCGCAGATGGAACAACGCGCCGTGCTGCAGCTGAGCGGGCCCACGCCGCGCCATGCGCGCGCCAACGGTCCGATTCTGGTGGTCGGCCCCGGCACCGGTCTGGGTGCAGCACTGTGGATCGATGCCAAGCCACGCGCAATCGTGCTGGCTACCGAAGCCGGCCAGGTCGCGCTGGCCAGCACCCACCCGCACGAATACGCCTTGCTGCAACGCCTGTTGCGTGGCCGGCACTATCTGCCGCTCGAGCACGTGCTTTCCGGCCCGGGCTTACTGCATCTCTACCACGCGGTGTGCGAGCTGCATGGCGCAACGCCGCTCCATCGCCTGCCCGCCGCCGTGACGCACGCAGCGCTGCACGAAAACGATGCGCTTGTGCGCGAGTGCCTGCAAATTTTTTGCGGCCTGCTGGGGAGCGCGGTCGGCGACATGGCACTGGCCTACGGCGCTGCCGGTGGCATCTATCTGGCCGGGGGCTTCCTGCCGACGATCGGCCAGTTCCTGGCTGGCAGCACATTCGCCGAGCGCTTCCTGGACAAGGGAAACATGCGCGCGGTGCTCGAACGCATCCCGGTCAAATTGGTCGAGCACGGGCAACTGGGCGTGCTCGGCGCGGCCAACTGGTATCTGCAACACCACACCGAGCTGTCGTAAGCGATCTACCACGCGTTCCACCCCGAGCGCGCGTCTGCAAGACCCCGCATCCGGCGAGCGGCAGCCCGCCGTCCATCCCTGTGCGTGATGAGGAGAGACATCATGAAATACAGCACCACCCTGCTGTCCAGCGCCATTGCACTATCGCTGGCATTCGCTGCGCAAGCCCAGGACGGCGCTGGCACGCAAGCCACCGACCTGGATGCCGTCCAGGTGGTCGGCATCCGCGCCAGCCTGGAAAAATCGCTCGATACCAAACGCAACAACACCGGCATCTCCGAGGCGATCACCGCCGAAGACATCGGTAAATTCCCAAGCACCAACGTGGCCGAAGCGCTCTCGCAGATTCCCGGCGTCACCCTGGACCGGCGCTTCGGACAAGGCGAGCGCGTGAGTATCGACGGCACCGACCCCAGCCTCAATCTGTCGTTCCTGGACGGGCATCCGGTTGCGCAGGCGATCTGGCTTTATGGCGAACAGCCCAGCCGCGGGTTCGATTACACCCTGCTGGCCCCGCAGATCCTGGGCCGTGCGGAAATTCTCAAATCCTCCGAAGCGCGCCTGACCGAAGGCAGCCTGGGCGGCACGGTGCTAATGCACACGCGGCAGCCGCTGGATCTGAAGGCCAACGAAGTGGCTGCGTCCATCGGCTATAGCTACAGCGACCAGGCCAGCCAGGGCAAACCCAACGCGGCACTGCTCTACAGCTGGAAGAACGCGGCGCAGACCTTCGGCATTGCGGTGTCGGCGCAGCACTACGAAGAACGCGTCGACCGCCGCGGCATGGAAGTGTTCGGCTACGCACCGGCCAGCACTTTCGCCAATGCCGCAGGCGGCGTGCCTGCCGATGCGGATGTACCCAACTCGATCAACGCGGCCTGGTTCCAGCAGGATCGCGAGCGCGACAGCGCCGTGGTCAACCTGCAACTCAAGCCCAGCGAGGCGCTGGAGTTCAATCTGAGCGGCCTGTACATCAATGAGAACTTCGACAACTACAACCAGTCGATGTACAGCTTTTTGACCTGGAATGCCGGCACCGTGGCGGCGGTGGACCAACTTGGCGGCGTCCGTAACGGCGTGGTCACCAGTGGCCACTCCAGCGCCAATGCGATCCCGCTCGGCGGCACGGTGATCTACGACAACAACGTGCGCGAATCGGAGGTGACCACCAAAGGACTGGACCTGCGCGGCGCCTTCCGCGGCGAGGGTTGGGGCTTGAACGGACAGGTGGGCCAGAGCAAGTCCGAGAACAACGATCTCTCGCAATACTTCATCGAGCCGTTCTACAACGGCGGCTTCAGCTGGGACACCCGCCGCGGCATCCGCTTCGACGATTCCGCAGCGGCACGTAATCCCGCCAACTGGGGTTCGGCCGGCGGCTGGTTCGGCAACAACGGCATCTTCTCTACCGAAAGCAAAGACACCTACGGCCAGCTGGATTTCAATCTGCAGTTCGATGGCGTGTTCAATCAACTGCTGTTGGGCGTGCGCCACGGCAAGCATGACGAGCGCTTCGAGCTCAATGTCTATGGTGGTGTCACCCCCGGCACCCTGGCCGACGTGGGCACGATCGGGCTCACCGATCTGCAGGGGTTCTATCCCGATCACGGCCGACATATACAGGCAGGTCGCAACAACGTGCTGAACTGGATCCGCAACAGCCCGGTCGATTACGGCGCGCCGGATCCGGCCAGCTACCTCAACAACAGCTGGGCGCTGGAGCAGACCAACAATGCGGCCTACGCGCAGCTGAATTTTTCCGGCGGCGGTCTGCGCGGCAATCTCGGCGTGCGCTACGTGGATTCCAAGACCGAAGGCAGTGGCTTCGTCTACAGCGGCACGCCCTCCCTCGCCGAGGCCGGCAGCCTGTGGCAGACCCGCACCCGCAAGGAAGACTTTCTGCTGCCTTCGCTGACGCTGTCGTACGACACCAGCGACGACTGGGTATTCCGCTTCGCTGCGGCCAAGGTCATCGCCTGGGCACCGTACAACCAGATGGTCAACAACACCTTCCTCAACGACACCACCTTGACCGGCAGCGGCGGCAATGCAGACCTGTCGCCGTATGAATCCTGGAACTTCAATCTCTCTGCCGAATATTATTTCGCGCAGCAAGCGGTGGTGGCGTGGTCGGTGTTCTACAAGAAGATCGACAACTACATCGACACCAGCGCCAGCGTGGAGCGCCAGTACAACGCACTGCGCGACACTGCGCCGCAGAGCTGGGCGCAATTGCTCGGCAGCAACGGCTGTACCGCCGATGGCTATTGCGACTACAGCATCCAGCGGCCGCGCAACGCCGGCGATGGCAAGGTCAAGGGCTTCAACATCTCCTTCCAGCAACCGTTCGGCGACAGCGGCTTCGGCCTGACCGCCAACTACACCTATGCCGCCGGCGAAAACAACACCGGCGATGCCCTGCCCTACCAATCGCGCAACAGCCTCGCCTTCAGCCCCTACTACGAAAAAGGCCCACTCAATGCCCGGCTGACCTACAACTGGCGCGACAGCTATCTGGCCGGCGGTTATGTGGCCGGTGCGGCACCGGCAAGCGTGGACGATTACGCCGAACTCGGCGCCAGTATCGGCTATGCCTTCAGCCCGAACTGGTCGCTGCAGGTCGATGCGCAGAACCTGCTGGACGAGCAATACCTGCAGTATCTGGGCGACAAGGACCACCTGGCCGGACGCTACAAGAGCGGACGCCGCTACATGGCCAGCCTGCACCTGAAGTTCTAGCGCAGCTAGCAACGACTGCGCTCACCGCCAGGCGGGCGCGGTCGGTGCTCGTAGCCGGGCGTACCGCTTGTACGCCCCGGCTTCGAGCGCACCGTCTGCGCCGATCTGCCGACTGCTCGCGACGATATACGGGCCGTTCTCAGCATCGGAGGCGCACGCCGCGTGCCTTATAAAGACGCACGCGGCTTTGTTCGGATACATGCCCGACCGAAGGCTCAACTGCGCAGTGCAGCGACCCGTTGCGACAGTTTCTTCGCCGAAACGCCGGATTTGGCACCCAGCTCCTGCGCAAAGACCGACACGCGCAGTTCTTCCAGATCCCAACGCAGCGCCTGCCACTCTTGGCGGTCTTGCAAACCGTGCGCAGCGGCGGCTTCCACTGCATCCACGAACGGTTTGAGCTCGAGCATGCGCGCCTGGTCGCGCGCAGGATCGCGCTTTGCGCGCTCGGTACGCAGGATCATCGCCCTGAGGTAGCGCGGATAATTGGCCAATGCATCGGCCGGCGTGTCGCGCAGGAAGCCTGCATGCACCAGCGCGCGCAGTTGCTGCTCCATGTCGTCCAGATTGCCGCGTGCCCAGCCCATCAACGGCGCCTCCAGCAGTGGCTTGAGTTCGGCCACGGCGCCCAGGATGCTTTCGGCCAACTTCAAACGCTCCATCGCTTCGCCGAACAGCCGCTTGCCCGCATCGTCGCGGCGCTGCGCAAACGCGCCGGGGTCGCGAATGGCGCCCAGGCCATCGGCCAGCACGGCATTGAGCGCCGCATCGACCAGATCGCCACGCAGGCGTTCCTGCGATTCAATCGCCGCATACAGCAGACCGGTCTTGGGCGATACCGGCAGTTGCTTGCGCGCCTGCTTGATCTTGTCGGCCAATGCGATTTCCAGCAAGCGCCGCACGCCGCGCGGATGCGCCCGCGCAGCGTCGTTGCGGTCTGCAAAGATACGCAGCGCCGCATTGTCGCCCTGATCCACCAGCGCCGGGTATGCCGGCACGCCGGCCTCGCCGGCCACCTGTTCGGGAATCGGCGCACTCGGAAAGTCGCGCAGGCCTTCGGCGGCCAGCGCGCGCCCGGCCCGTGCGGCGAATGCCTGCCCCGCGCGCTCGCCGAAGCGCGCACGCAGCCCGTCCAGATCGCGCGACTCGGCCAGCACCTTGCCGTCGTCATCGCGCAGGCGCAGGTTCATCAGCAAATGCGTGTCCAGCGCCTGCTCATCGAAATCCAGCGCTGCCACTTGCGTCCCGGTGGCCTTGGTCAGAAAGCGCGCCAGTTCGCCGCGGATATCGTCGGCCGAGGCAATGCTAAATGCCTCGTAAAACGCACGTCCGAAATCCGGTGCCGGCACATAGTTGCGGCGTTGCGCCTTGGGCAGGCTACGAATCAACGCAGACGCCTTGTCGGCGACGAAGCCCGGCGCCAGCCACGACAGGCGCGCCGGATCCAGCGCATTGAGCAGGTGCAACGGCACCTCCAGCGTCACGCCGTCGTCGATGGCCCCCGGCTCGAAGCGGTAATGCAACGGCAAGCGCGCATCGCCGATTGGGAAATATTTCGGAAAGCGATCGGCTTCGCTGCCTTCGCCCGGCAGCAGATCGTTCAACGACCAATGCAGGCTGCGGCGCTTGTCCGGCGGCAAGGTCTTCCACCACGCATCCAGACCGCTGGCCGAATGCAGCTCGGCCGGAATGCGATCCAGATACCAGCGCGCCTGCCAGCCTTCGTCGGCAACGATACCGGCACGACGCAGCTTGGCCTCTTCTTCGCGCGCCTGCTCGAGCACCTTGAGATTGTCGGCCACGAATGCGGCCCGCGTATTGATTTCGCCCGTCACCAGGCCTTGGCGCACGAACAGGTCATGCGCTGCGGCCGGATCGATCTTGCCGAAGTGCACGGGCTTTTTCGGCGCCAGCACCAGCCCGAACAGGCTGATCTGTTCCGAAGCGACCACCTGCCCCTGCGCACGCGACCAGTGCGCATCGAAATGCTTGCGCGCCAGCAGATGCGGCAGCTCGGCAATCGCCCAATCCGGCTCGATCGCGGCATTGGTCATGCCCCACACTTTCTGCGTGTCCAGCAGCGTGGCCGCCAGAATCCACGGCGGCGGTTTGCGCGCCAATGCGGAACCCGGAAACGGCACGAAGCGGCGTTGCCGCGCGGCCAGATAGTCGCCTTTTTCGGTGCGATGGCCGATCTGCGTCGGCAGGCCCGCCAGCAGGGCACGATGCAGCGCCTGATACGCCGCCGCACGCTCGCGCTCGGTGGTCCGCGCCGAGGCTTCGGCAGCCTCGGCCTGCTTGTTCGTCGCAGCAGGCGCAGGTTGCGCAGGTGCTGCATTCGGATCCGGCTTGCCTTCGCGCGCCAGCCGCGCAGCACGGTGCAGTTGGCCACGCGTGGGCCGGTTGACGTTGTGGCCGTCCTCGCGGGCGGGCGCGCTGGCACCGGCCAGCAACGGCGCCAGCATCACATTGGCCGGCTCTTCGCTCCAACCCAGTTCTTCGCACAGCAACCGCAGCTGCCGGTGCAGCTCGCGCCACTCGCGCATGCGCAGGAAACCGAGGAAATGCCGGTTGCACCAGTCGCGCAGCTTGGATTGGGTGAGATCTTCATGCACCTGCCGGTACGCATCCCACAAGCGCAGGATGCCGACGAATTCAGAGCGCGCGTCGGCAAACAGCGCATGCGCGTTATCGGCGGCCTCGCGCGCTTCCGGCGGGCGCTCGCGCGGATCCTGGATGCCCAGGAATGCGGCGATGATGATCATCTCGCGCAGGCACCCATGTTGCTGCGCGGCCACCAGCATGCGCGCCAGCTTGACGTCCACTGGCAGGCGCGCCATCTGGCGCCCGGTGGCGGTCAGACGCCGCTGCGCATCGATGGCGCCCAGCTCCAGCAGCTGTTGCCAGCCATCGGCCACCGCACGTTCGTCGGGTGCCTCCAGGAACGGGAAGTCTTCGATCCTGCCCAGCCCCAACTGCAGCATGCGCAAGATCACCCCGGACAACGAGGAACGTCGGATTTCCGGATCGGTGAACGCCGGACGCGCGGCAAAGTCCGCTTCGGCATACAGCCGGTAGCAGATACCCTCTGCAATGCGCCCGCAACGGCCCATGCGCTGGTTGGCGCTGGCCTGCGAGATCGGCTCGATATGCAGCCGGTCCAGCTTCTGGCGCGGGCTGTAGCGCTTGACGCGGGCAAGCCCCGGATCCACCACATAGCGGATGCGCGGTACCGTCAGCGAGGTCTCGGCGACGTTGGTGGCCAGTACCAGGCGCCGGCGCGGCCCCGGGTTGAACACGCGATCCTGATCGGCCGCCGACAGCCGCGCGTACAGCGGCACCACTTCGGTTTCACGGTATTTGCGCCGTTCCAGCGACTGGTGCGCATCGCGAATCTCGCGCTCGCCCGGCAGGAACATCAGCACATCGCCGCGCGGGTCGATGCGGGTAATTTCGTCGATGGCCGCCACGATCGCATCGTTGACACTGCGCTCGCCGTCGCGGCCGCTGCCGTGTTCGCCATCGTCGCTGTCGCCCGTATCGCCTTCCAGCGGGCGATAACGCACCTCGACTGGGAAGGTGCGGCCTTCCACGCTGATCACCGGCGCGTTGTCGAAATGCTGGGCAAAGCGCTCGGTATCGATGGTGGCCGAGGTGACGATCAACTTGAGGTCGGAGCGCTTGCGCAGCAACTGCTTGAGATAGCCGAGCAGGAAATCGATGTTGAGGCTGCGCTCGTGCGCCTCGTCCACGATGATGGTGTCGTAGGACGACAGCCAACGGTCGCTGGCGATTTCCGCCAGCAGGATGCCGTCGGTCATGAACTTGATGCGCGACTGATCGCTGACGCGATCGGTGAAGCGCACCTGGAAGCCCACCGTCGTGCCCAATGGCGTCTTCAGCTCGTCGGCCACGCGCGCGGCCACTGCACGCGCGGCGATCCGGCGTGGTTGGGTGCAGCCGATCATCCCGGCGGCTCCGCGTCCGGCCGCCAGGCACAGCTTGGGCAGCTGGGTGGTCTTGCCCGAGCCGGTTTCGCCGGCGATGACCACCACCTGATGGTCGCGGATCAGCGCGATGATGCGCTCGGCCTCGCGTGCGATCGGCAACTGGTCGTCCAGCGTGATGGCCGGCTGCTGCTCGGCCCGCGCCTGGCGTTGCGCCTGCGATGCCGCCAGCGCCTGCTCGAACGCATCGCGCACCTGCGGGTTGCCCGGCTTGCCCTGCCAGCGCGACCATAGGCCCAGCAAGCGGCCACGGTCGCGGCTCATCGCACCATCCACGGCACGGCGGCGCTCACGCAAGGTGTCGGCAAGGGTGGAGTCGATAGCGCTCATCGATGGAAAAATGTGAAAAATTGAATGACGTTTGATCCTTTAGCCTGTCTATTGTGACGCCATATCAGTTCCCCAAGACATCCACCCTGCAAGGACCATCCCATGTCCAAGAAAAAAAACGCCAATAAGCCCGTCGTCGTCAGTGATGCCCTGCCGGTCGCTGCTGCGTCGGCACAACATATCGATATCGGGATCAAGGACAGCGATCGCAAGCAGATCTCCGACGGTCTGGCCCGCTACATGGCTGACGCCTTCACCTTGTATCTGAAGACCCACAACTTCCACTGGAACGTCACCGGGTCGATGTTCAACTCGCTTCACACCATGTTCGAAACCCAGTACACCGAGCAGTGGGCGGCGCTGGACGAGGTGGCCGAGCGCATCCGCGCCCTGGGCTACAACGCGCCGGGCTCGTACCGCGAATTCGTCGCGTTGACCTCGATCCCGGAAGAGCCGGGCCTGAGCGACAGCGCCGACTGGCGTGAAATGGTGCGTCAGCTGGTCAGCGGCAACGAAGCCGTCTGCCGCACCGCACGCAAGGTGCTGGGCACCGCCGACGACGCCGGCGACGACCCGACCGTGGACCTGCTGACCCAGCGTCTGCAGACCCACGAAAAGTACGCCTGGATGCTGCGCTCGCTGCTGCAGTAAACCCTCTGGGCTTCGCCCCTTCGGGTTTGAGCCCCTCTCCCGCCGGGAGAGGGGTTGGGGTGAGGGTACGGTGCGAAGCCCACGTCATCCCAACCGCATAAGGCTTCAGTGCGTCCCCTGCGCGCCGACATACAGCACATCGCGGCAATCTCCGATCTGCCATTGCGCGCAGCTGCTCCCATGCCATCCGGCCAGGGCTTGACCCGCGCGGTATCCTAGGTCGATGTCTTCCCCCGCTCACGAACTGCTCAGCCGCGTCTTCGGCTACGACGACTTCCGCGGCCCGCAGCAGGCCATTGTCGAACACGTCGCTGCCGGCAACGATGCCCTGGTCCTGATGCCCACCGGTGGCGGCAAGTCGCTGTGCTACCAGGTGCCGGCGCTGCTACGCGACGGCATCGGCATCGTGGTCTCGCCGCTGATCGCGCTGATGCAGGATCAGGTCGAGGCCCTGCGCCAGCTCGGCGTACGCGCCGAGTTCCTCAATTCCACCCTGGATGCAGAAAACGCCCAGCGCGTGGAACGCGCCCTGTTGTCCGGCGACCTGGATCTGCTCTACGTTGCGCCCGAGCGCTTGCTGACCCAGCGCTTCCTCTCGTTGCTGGAACGTAGCCGCATTGCGCTGTTCGCCATCGACGAAGCCCATTGCGTCTCGCAATGGGGCCACGATTTCCGCCCGGAATACCGCCAGCTCACCGTGCTGCACGAGCGCTGGCCGCATATTCCGCGCATGGCGCTGACGGCCACCGCCGACCCGCCGACCCAGCGCGAAATCGCAGAGCGCCTGGATCTGGTGGACGCGCGCCACTTCGTCAGTTCCTTCGACCGCCCCAACATCCGCTACACGGTGGTGCAGAAGGACAACGCGCGCAAACAGCTGCAGGAATTCCTGGGCCGTCATCGTGGCTCGGCCGGCATCGTGTATGCGATGTCGCGGCGCAAGGTGGAAGAAACCGCGCAGCAACTGTGCGCGCAAGGCTTCAATGCACTGCCCTATCACGCTGGCCTGCCGGCAGAGGTGCGTGCAGAAAACCAGCGCCGCTTCCTGCGCGAGGACGGCATCATCATGGCCGCCACGATCGCTTTCGGCATGGGCATCGACAAGCCGGACGTGCGCTTTGTGGCGCACGTGGATCTGCCCAAATCGCTGGAGGGCTACTACCAGGAAACCGGACGCGCCGGCCGCGACGGCGACCCCGCCGAAGCCTGGCTGTGTTACGGCCTGGGCGATGTGGTGCTGCTCAAGCAGATGATCGAGCAAGGCGAAGCCGCCGAAGAGCGCAAGCGTCTGGAGCGCGCCAAGCTCGACCACCTGCTGGGCTATTGCGAATCCATGCAATGCCGCCGCCAGGTGCTGCTGGCCGGCTTCGGCGAGACCTATGCCAAACCCTGCGGCAATTGCGACAACTGCCTGACCCCGGCCGCCGCCTGGGACGCCACGGTAGCCTCGCAGAAGGCGCTCAGTTGCGTGTATCGCAGCGGGCAGCGCTTTGGCGTGGGCCATCTGATCGACATCCTGCGCGGTAGCGAAAATGAACGTATCAAACAGCTGGGTCACGACCAGCTGAGCACCTACGGCATCGGCCGCGACCTGGACGAACGCACCTGGCGCGGCGTATTTCGCCAGCTGGTGGCCGCCAGCCTGCTGGAGGTGGATAGCGAAGGTCATGGCGGCCTACGCCTCACCGATGCCAGCCGCCAGGTGCTCAAGGGCGAGCGCCAGGTCATGATGCGCCGCGAAAACCCGGCTGCCGGGCGCGAGCGCAGCGCGCAGCGCACCGGCCTGCCGGTGCAGCCGCAGGATCTGGCGTTGTTCAACGCCTTGCGTGGCCTGCGCGCGGATCTGGCCAAGGAACAGAACGTGCCGGCTTTCGTGATCTTCCACGACAGCACCTTGCGCAACATCGCCGAACAACGGCCAACCAGCATCGATGCGCTGTCGCGGGTGGGCGGCATCGGCGGCGGCAAGCTGGCGCGTTATGGCGCGCAATTGATCGAGATCGTGCGCGAACAGGGCTGATGCAGCAGCATGTGTCAACACAACACCGCAGACGGCACAAAAATCCGCAGGATCGACAGCGCGCATTCAATCAGCCGTTGCTAGTTTCACAAAGCGAGCCGGCACGCGCTGCCAGCCCCTCTTCGTAGAGTCCAACCGATGAAACGCAGCCTGCTTGTCCTGGTCACTCTGTTTGCCACCGGCAGCGTCGCCGCTGGAAGTGCGTTGGCCCAAGCCAGCGACGGCAATCCCGAAACGGCGAGCGCACGTTCGCTGGACCTGAGCATTCCGCAAGCCCCGGTGCAGCTCCGCTCCGACCCGGAATACAGCAACGACCCGCCGGGCACCTTCTACGGCGACAAGAGCGGCCCCAAGCCGGCGCTGGCCCGGCCAAGTGCCGCTTCCATCGCTGCCGAGCGCGCCGAGCAATGCCAGGGCAAGCTGCATGGTGCTGTCGAAACCGGCCTGGGCTACTCCAGCCGCGGCGGCAACAGCAACTGGCAGGCGGTGAATTTGAATTCCTGCAAGACCTATTACGACGACGACGGGAAGGCGCACCAGATTGGCGTCAGCATCAGCGTCGGACGTGGTGAGGGCTCCATTTTTGGCCCGCGTTATGCACCCGGTGGCTATGGTCCGGGCCCGTTCGGCTGGTAACCATACGGCGAGGTGTGCGTTGACAGAGGGTTCACTGCCGCATCGCTGAGAATGTGGCCTGCCTTACGAGACCAGCTCATGCCACAGAACAAGGAACGGCCGGTTGTCTTCGTTGTCGAAGACGGCGACGGAACCCGACAGCTCAGCTGCCTTGTGCTGGAGAGCTATGGGTTCACCTGCCGTAGCGCCGGCTCGGTCGAAGAAGCCTTGGCCTTGATCGAAAGCGACCCGCGGGTGGACGTGCTGTTTTCCGATATCCATTTCCCCGGCGGCCTGACCGGTGTGGATCTGGCGCTCAAGACTGCACATGCGCCGTACAACCTGCCGGTGCTGCTGACTTCGGGCCTGGCGGTCGAATACGTGGAAGAGATCCTGCCCGACGGCGTGGCCTTTCTGGAAAAGCCGTATACCCCTGAGCAACTGCTCAGTGCGATCCGCAGCGTGATGGCCAAGCACCGCGTGCTGGCCACCCCGGTCGCGTAAACACGAGCGGCCGCGACTGGACGGCCGCCCACAATCCCGGTATTAAATGCCAGCCCTCGCGCGATGCGGCGGCAACGGGGATCGACCACACCACGGTAGTACCACAGACGCGGCGTAACGCCCGGCTGGCCGTACCGTGTCCTACGCCAGGGGAAAACATGAGACATCTAGTGACCGCAGCCATTGCCATGGTTGCGCTAAGCGGTTGCGCCACGGTCATGAACGACGCGACCCAGCCAATTCGCATCGACACCAAGACGGCCGATGGGCAACTGGTTTCCGGCGCCGACTGCGCCATCAGCAACGACAAGGGCCGCGTCACGGTGAAGTCCGGCCAGACCGCACAAGTGCATCGTTCCGCGCGCGATCTGGAGGTGACCTGTGTGCTGCCCGGCCAACGTGATGCCGCCGGCCGTTCCATCTCGCGCGCCAACATGGGCATTTGGGGCAACATTCTGATCGGCGGGGCGATTGGCGCCATCGTCGATCACAGCAAGGGCACCGGCTATACCTACCCGGATCCAGTTGGTGTTCGGGCAGACGCTGAGCTTCGACCGCCATCGTGAAGACCGGGGCCAACCGTTGCAGGGCGAGAACGCGCACGGTGTGGTGGTTGCAGGCAATCCCAGTTCAGGCAACTCCGCGCACGGGTCGGCGGTCACCCTGCCATTGGCGAGCGAACCGGCAGCCGCCGAGCAGGCAGACGTTGCGGCAGCGTCTGCCAGTGTCGGGGGCAACGCTGGGCCTGCAAGCCCGGCGATGTCGACCGCGTCGGCGGCAAGTCGCGCCCAGGGCATCAGCAATGGCCTGCAATGCGGCACCATGCAGGCCACCAGCGCCACGCGCTTCAGCGCGGTCTGCAGCAGCGGCAATACGGTGCAGATCGATTGTTCCGGCTTCCGCTGCACCTCTACGTTTCAGTGATGCAGTGAGCTGGGCTGTGGGCACAAGCCCACGGTCATGCGCAGATCGTCGCGACGGCTGTCGGGTACGCCCCGACAGCGTGTCGGCTCGCTCCCGATTTACGTGATAGATGTCGCATTTAAACTGCAGCTACCGGACGCGAGGCCTGTTGGGCCGCTCAACTCGCGGGGCGCAGAGCACGCCCCTGCCGGGACACGGATGAAAAGGCGCGACAGAACGGCCGAGCCTTCCCTGCGATCTGCGCGTGCGTTCGTCCGTGCAGTCGCTTAGCACCAAAGAATTGGCGCCAGGTTCGATGCCTGGAAGACCTGCCCCGTCCTGCGATTGACCGCAGCTCTACCGTCGTTGGGATTGCGCATCACTTTCATGGCACTCAATCCGCGCGGCATGCCGATGAGCGCATCATTGCGCAAGCGCCTGCTTGGCTACCCGCTCATGCACCGGGCCATCCTTTCCCGAATCACGCTGCACAGGCACGCTCCCACACGTGCCAGGTGGCTGATTGATTGCTGCATGGATCGATGCAAGGCAACGCCAGCTTCCGCGCCACTTACGTCGATGCGCTGATCATCGATGCGGCAGAAATATGTGCTTGCTTCTGCGGCAAGCCATGCATTTCACGCGATCAAGCAGGCCGCTCGCTAGGCTAACGTCATCGCAGCGCTGTGCTGCGCAAGACTGTCAGGAGTTCCGCATGGGCGACAATTCGTTTTTATCTCCGGCCTTCATCATCCTGGTCATCGGTGTGATTGCCGTTGTGCTGTTTCTGGTCACGCGTGCCAAGAAAAAGCGCAACAAGAAATAATCGCTGCATGCGCTGCTGGCCGTGACTGAGTACGCTTGCACACAGCGCGACGTGATTCCAGCGGCTGCAGCCGCATACTCCGTGCTGCAGTCAGAACCGCTCACCTGCCGGCAGGTAGCGCCATTCGCCGATCGCCAGCTTGCCCAGCGACACCCGGCCCACGCGCAGGCGGCGAATGCTCACGACCTCCAGGCCCACTTCGCCGCACATGTAGCGCAATTGGCCCGGCTGCACGTGCTTGATCGCAAACCGCAGGCGGTCTTCGTTTTGCCAGCTCACCTTGCAGGGCGACAGACTGCGCTGCTGATAGACCAAGCCATGCGCCAGCCGCGCCATGCCGTAAGGGCGCAATTCACCGCGCACTTCGACCAGAAATTCCTGCTCGATCGCGCTGGCGTCAGCGCTCAACCGGCGCAGCACGCGGCCATCCTGGCTCAGGATCAGCAGGCCGCTTGCGGCGTCTTCCAGCGGCAGCGGTGCGTGCAAGCGTAGGAAGTGCCGTTTCAGCACACGTACTTCCGCCTGATCCAGTGCGCTGCGCGTTGCCGGGGTGGCCAGCGCCAGCGCGGCATCGACGCAGATGCCTGCCGGCTTGTGCAGCAACAAGGTGGCGGGCTCGGCAGACGCCAGTACCGCATTTTCGGCCAGGGTGACCTGCGCCGCGGTAGCCAGCGTCTGCGGTTCTTCGACCACCACGCCGTCCACGCTGACCCACCCACCCTCGATGTACTGCTGGGCCTCGCCACGCGAGCAGCCGATCGCGGCAGCTACACATTTATCGAGACGGATCGGATCGGACATCGGGCGAGCTCAGCATCAGGGGACAGCAGTGTACGTGCTGGCTGCTCGCCCGCGTGAGTCGTTGCACGGCAGCGATGAGCGTTGCCCAATGCATTGGACGGTGCGCCTGCGCAAGTTGCGCATTGCCCGCCACCAACGCAACGGCAAACGCCGTGTGCACGCAGGCACCGGCAAACGCTTCTGCACCGCACGACAACGTGGGAAACTCGAAGCTCACACAGGAGATCGCAGATGTTTATCCAGTTCGGCACCGCCCGGGTCCGCCTCAACCATATCTCTGTCATCAGCGACCCATTCAATGCTGGCGAAAGCTTTGGGTCGTATTGCCACTCGGTTCGGGTCGGGCTGATCTCCGGCGAAGAAGTCTTTGCGCGCTTCAACAGCGAGAGTGGCGCCAAGCAACTGCACGCAGACGTGGTCGCTGCGCTGGAAGCCTGAGCAAAGAGTGATCGCCATCGCGTCGCGCCGCTGCGCGCGCGATGGCTCACGCTGCAGCACGCGGTGCTTACTGGCATGCATGCTGCGGCGCGGCAATCCGCTCGGCATACGGCGTGGCGCACCTCCAATGAAGTAGCTCGCACGACCTATCCGCCCACGGGCTCGCGGCAGATCGTTGCCCAGCGTTCGATGCAGCACTGGGCCCTGCATGCAATCCGGCGGCCGGTCATACGCGTCTGTCGGTCAGCGCACATGTCGGCAAGACGTCGGAAAATCGCTGCATTCCTGGCACGCTTCGATCCGGCCAGACACATCCGAATTTGCGCCCTGGGGCGCCCGTGTCAGGACGCGGGAAACTGCTGTCAGGAAACTTCCGATCTGTAATGAATCAGCGGTAAGTATTTTCGATCGACGGTCTTTAGCTCCCTCAAATCCGGCCGCTAGCTGGGCAAGACGCTTGAGTCGATGCACCCCGCATCCACCGAGCTGCTCAGCTGTACTACCTGGAAGCGGTCATGAATGACTTTCTGCAACGCCTCAATGTCGGCCGTCGCCTCGGAATGGCCTTCGGCATTTTGATTCTGCTGTCGGGCCTGCTGGTGGCGACCGGCCTGATCACCATGTCCAATGCGCGTTATGAGCTGGACACCATCGTCAACAACAACATGGAAAGGATCCGGCTGTCCTCCGAAATGCTCGACGCCAATACCAACGTGGCGATTGGCTTGCGCGACGTGGTGATGGTGTCCGGCGATGCGGCCAACCGGCGCGCACTGGACATCATCGAAAAGAGTCGTGCGCGCTACAAGCAAGCCCACGATGCCTTGGCTGCGATGCCAAGTAGCGAACTCGAGAAAAGCGCGCTCGCACTGGTGCAGGAAAAGCGCGACATCTCGGTCAAGTTCAACAACCAGATTCTCGACTACGGCATGCGCGACCAGAATCAGCAAGCGCAGGCCTTGTTGCAAGGCGCTGCCGCTGCGGCGATGGACGAGCAACAAGCCGCAATTGCTGCAAATGCGGCCTTGGAGCGCCGCCTCAGCAAAGACGCATACGCGGCAGCGGTTGCATCGATGCACAACGGCAAGATCATCCTGGCCAGCGGCGGCATCGCTGCGCTGGTGATCAGTGCGCTGCTCGCATGGTTGATCACGCGCAGCCTCACCACGCCGTTGAGCCAGGCCACGCGCACTGCCGAAGCCATCGCCGCAGGCAATCTGCGCAACGATGTGCACACCACCGCAACGGATGAAACCGGTCGTCTGTTGCAGGCCATGGACAAGATGCAACTGCAGCTGCGCAACCTCATCGCGGCGCAGACCGACATGGCCAAGCATCACGACAACGGCCAGATCAGCTTCCGCATCGACGCAACCGTGTTTCCGGGCGACTACGGCCGCATGGCCAACGACACCAACGCGTTGGTGGCCTCGCACGTCGCCGTGCAAAACGATCTGGCGCGCATCATGGGGCGCTATGCCATCGGCGAACTCTCCGAAGACATGCAGCCCCTGCCGGGCGAAAAAGCCGCCTTCAGCAACACCATGTCGCAGGTCAAGCTCAACCTTTCGGCGATGAATCACCAAATCAGGCACCTGGCACAGGCGGCTGCCAATGGCGACTTCAGCGCCCGTGGCGATGTCGAACGCTTCCAGTTCGATTTCCGCATCATGGTGGAGAGCCTGAACCAATTGATGTCCACCGCGGACGGCAATCTGCAATCGCTGTCGGCACTGCTGCAGTCGATCGCAGCGGGCGACCTCACCGCACGCATGAGCGGCGACTTCCGCGGCGTGTTCGCACAGATGCGCGATGACGCCAACGCAACGGCGAGCCAGCTGGCGCAGATCGTCGGCAACATCCAGCAATCGGCCGTGTCGATCAACGCGGCGGCCAGCGAGATCGCCGCGGGCAATCAGGATCTGTCCCAGCGGACCGAGCAGCAGGCGGCCAACCTGGAAGAGACCGCCGCTTCGATGGAAGAGCTGACCTCCACCGTCAAGCAGAATGCCGAGAGTGCGCGCCAGGCCAATCAACTGGCGATCGGCGCCGCACGCGTGGCCTCGGAGGGGGGCAATGTGGTCGGCAAGGTCGTGGACACGATGAGTGGTATCGAAGCCTCGTCCAAGAAGATCGCCGACATCATCTCCGTCATCGACGGCATTGCCTTCCAGACCAACATCCTGGCGCTGAACGCCGCGGTGGAAGCTGCCCGGGCAGGCGAGCAGGGCCGTGGTTTTGCGGTTGTCGCCTCGGAAGTGCGCACGCTGGCGCAACGCTCCTCCGGCGCAGCCAAGGAGATCAAGGACCTGATCGACGATTCCGTCCAACGCGTGGCCGAAGGCTCGGCACTGGTGCACAGCGCCGGCAAGACCATGTGCGAGGTTGTGGCCAGCGTCCAGCGCGTCACCGACATCATGGGCGAAATTTCGGCGGCCTCGCAGGAGCAATCTGCCGGCATCGAACAGGTCAATCACACCATCACGCACATGGACGAGACCACGCAACAGAATGCGGCGCTGGTGGAAGAAGCCACTGCCGCGGCCCGCTCCATGGAAGAACAAGCCGTGCACCTCACCGACGCGGTCGCCATCTTCAAGATCGATGCACGGCACGCGCGCCGCGCAGACACCCGCGCTACCGCGCCGGTCGCGCATCTGTTGGACAAGGTACGCCACGCCTGAGTGGCATGGCCCGCTGGCTGCCCTGCAGAGGCGCAGCTGGCGTGAGCGCACCGAAGCGGTTGCCGGCGGCAATCGCAACACGCCACTGACCTCGTCCCAAGCGCGCCCTGGGAGGCGCGCCTGGATGTTGCAACGGCGCCGTCCACATCCCAGGGGCACCATCCACGGCAATGCCGCCTGTTCGCTGCCGATGAAACGGCCCAAACACCGCGAAGTGGCGCGCAATCGCAGCGTCAGCGACGATCCGGTGGCCCTGGCCTGGCGGTGTACGGCAACAGATCACGATGGATCGGGATACCCAGCTCTGATGCGTCGCAAGTCATGCGCGATACTGCATCACACCGTCCAGCCAGAGCGATTAGCGCAGCGCCGCGTGCTCGGGTAGCAGCAACAGCACACACAGCAGCAGCATGAAGACCGCGATCAGTCCATCCAGTATCCGCCACGCACGCGGATGCCGGAACACCGGCTGCAACAAGCGGGCCCCATAGCCCAGGCCAGAGAACCAGCTCACGCTGGCGATACACGCACCCAGTGCAAATGCCCAGCGCAACGCGCCGGGGTAATGCGTGGCCAGGCTGCCGAGCAAGAGCATCGTATCGAGATAGACGTGCGGGTTGAGGAAGGTAAACCCCAGGCAGGTGAGCATGGCGCGTTGCCAGCGGTCTTCGCCGTGTTCTGCCGGCGACATTGCGCCATCTCCGCGCCAGGCACGGCATGCGGCCATCCACCCATACACTGCCAGAAATGCGGCCCCCGCGTAGCGCAACAGCTGCAGCAGGCCCGCGTATTGCTGCGCCAACGCGCCGATTCCAGCAACGCCGAGCAGGATCAGCGCGATATCGCCAAGTGCACAGATCGCCACCACCAATCCCACGTGCTGGCGCTTGAGCCCTTGCCGCAGCACGAACGCATTCTGCGCGCCGATCGCGACGATGAGACCGGCACCGGCAAGAAAACCGGCCACTGTTGCTTGAACGATCATGGTGGTGTCTCCGAGGCAGGCGCGCATCGTGTGCCCTTACATCGAATTAGGAAAACTAAATAATCTGTATGCTGATTAGCATTTCTAATGCAGGTGAACGCATGGATCTTCTGCATCCGCAATTGGCCGCCTTCGCAGCCGTGCTGGACGAAGGCAGCTTCGACGCCGCCGCGCAGCGTCTTGCACTGACGCCCTCGGCAATCTCGCAACGCATCAAGGCGCTCGAAGACCGACTCGGGCAGGTACTGGTCATGCGCACGGCGCCTTGCCGGCCCACGCCGGCCGGCGAACGGCTGCTGCGCCGGCTCAAGCCCATGCAGGTCCTCGAAGCCGAAGCGATCGCCGACTTGCTGCCTGGCGATGGCATCGCCGGGCATCCACGTACCCTCGCCATCGCGGTCAATGACGACTCGTTGCAGACCTGGTTCCTGCAGGCGCTGTCTTCGCTCCACCAGGCGCACGGCTTCTTGTTCGATGTGCAGATGGACGACCAGGACCACACCCTGGAGTTGCTGCGCGCTGGCAGCGTGCTGGGCGCAGTCACCTCCGAGCGCGCGCCACTGCAGGGTTGCAATGTCCAGGCGTTGGGCGTGATGCGTTACCACGCGATCGCATCGGCGGCGTTCGTCGCTGCGCATTTCCAGGGTGGCTTCACTGCCGACGCGCTGGGAAAGGCGCCGATGCTGGTGTTCAATCGCAAGGACACCTTGCAGGCGCGTTTCGTCAGGCGGGTCACGCGTAGCCCGCTGAGCCCGCCCACGCATTACCTGCCCACCTCCACCGGTTTTGTCGAAGCCGCTGCACGCGGGCTGGGCTGGTGCCTGGCGCCCGAAGCGATGGTGCTGCCTGCGGTGCGCAACAAGCAGGTCGTCATCGTCAACCCCACCCGCTGGCTCGATGTTCCGCTGTACTGGCAGTACGCCGCTGTGCGCTCGAACGTGTTGCAGCAACTCAACCAGGCACTGCGCGAGGCCGCTGCCACCAGCTTGCGTGGCAGCAGATAGACACCACGGCCATCGTTCTCACCGCCTGCCCGTCGCCGGGATGCCATGCATCTGCATACGCTGCGAATTCCGGCACCCATCGCCACATTGGCTACACCTGCCACGCTAGCCGGATAATCGCTGCGCAGGCAGGCCCAAGTGCCGATTCCAATCACTGTCCGCACCGGTTGAATGCATGGGGTGCCATGCACGTCGGAGCATTGCGGCGGTCGGCGATATCGAACTTCTCAGCGCCCCCATGTCGTTCAACTGCAACAAGACCCGCGCTGATCACTCGGCGCTGCGCTGCTGCAACAGCGATAGCGCATGTTTTAGATCACGAAAATGGAAGGGTTTCTGCAGGCCATGCCGGTGCCGGTACTTTTCGGGAATCCCACCCCGCGCATAGCCGGTCACGAAGATATACGGAACACCGCGCGCATCCAGTTCTTCCGCAATCGGAAACGACAAGGTGCCGCCAAGATTGATATCCAGCAGTGCCAGGTCGAGGTTGCCTGCCTGCACCGCTTGCAACGCAGCGTCCACGTCGGCCACGGTTGCCACCACCTCGTAGCCCAGTTCCGCCAGGCAATCCTCCAAGAGCATCGCCACCAACGATTCGTCTTCGACCAAAAGTACGCGCATGGTCATGGCCGTGCCTCGGCATGCTCGGGCGGCAACGGGATGGAAACGCGGAAGCACACGCCAGCCGGATCGAAGGACAGCTCAACGTCGCCCTTGAGGTCGTGCTTCAAGCCACGCTCCAGAAGACGCGTGCCGAACCCCTTGCGCGTGGGTGGCTGCACGGGCGGCCCGCCGGTTTCCCGCCAGATCAATTCAAGCAGCTCCTGCTCGCCACGCGTGCTGCGCTCCCACGAAACCAGCACATTGCCAGCTGGCAAGGATAAGGCGCCGTGCTTGAGCGCGTTGGTGCACAGCTCATGCAGCGCCATCGACAGCGCCAATGCCCGCCGCGGATCAAGCCGACAGGAATCACCCTGCAACGTGAAGCGCTGGCTGTCGTGCGACTCATACAGCGCGGCAGCGTCGCGGGTCAGTTCCAGGATGTCGGCGCTGACCCAGTTTTCGCGCGTCAGCGTGTCGTGTGCCCGCGACAGCGCCAGCAAACGCGCGTCGAGCTTTTCCTGTGCGTCGGCCAGGCCACCGGCGTTGGTGAACGACTGCCGCGCCAACGATTGCACCATCACCAACGAGTTCTTGACCCGGTGGTTGAGCTCGTTGATCAACAGCTGCAGATGCTGCTCATGCTGCTTGTGTTCGGTGATGTCGCGCGTGGCGCCGGCGATCGCCTCGACTTTGCCGTCGGGTCCGAACACCGGGGTAAAAATGTAGTCGTAGATGCGCAGGCCCTTGGTCGTATGCGGGAATGGCACTTCGCCGCGCACTGGCTGGCCTGTTGCGATCACCTGTTCGATCTCTTCATCGTGCATGGCCGCATGCCAGGGCTCGTAGCCCAGTTCCAGGCAGGTTTTGCCGCAGGCGTCTTCCCAGCGCATGCCCCACATCGTCAACAACGCCTGATTGGCGTAGACGAAGCGATGCTGGATATCGAACACATACAAAAGATCCGGTGTCGCCTGTAGCAGGGCCTCGTAAATGCGCGATTTCGCTGCGTCTTCCTGATGCTCGGCCATTGCGTCATGGTTCCAAAATTGAAGCGAACGATAAATGGACTTACGTGAACGCCTGATCATGCGTATTTGACGTCGGATCCAGCTCAACAAAGACGCGCGCCGTCGCCGGACAAAGCGGTTGCGATCGACCAATACCGTAAGCGCATTCCACTGTTTCGTGCCTGCACCGGCCAACCCCGCGCCAACCGGAGCCGGATCGAAGACCGGTCCCTGGTCGCCCTGCGCCATCGTCCCTGATAGCCTTCGGGCTTATTCCGCAGTGATCGCCGATTCGCCATGAAAAAAGCCGTTGTTCTGTTGTCCGGTGGCATGGATTCCGCCGCCGTCATCGCACTCGCGCAGGAGCAGGGCTTTGCCGTCTACGCGCTGAGCGTGCGCTATGGCCAACGCCATACGTCCGAACTGGACGCCGCAGCGCGCGTCGCTGCCGCGCAGGGCGTCGTTGCGCACAAGGTGGTCGACGTGGACCTGCGCAGCATCGGCGGCTCGGCATTGACCGACGACATCGACGTCCCCGACGCTGGCGGCGACGGCATCCCCGTCACCTACGTGCCCGCGCGCAACACCATCATGCTGTCGCTGGCGCTCGGTTGGGCCGAGGTCGTCGGCGCCAACGACCTGTTCTGTGGCGTCAATGCGGTGGACTACTCCGGCTACCCCGATTGCCGTCCCGAGTTCGTGCGCGCTTTCGAGGTGCTGGCCAACTTGGCCACCAAGGCAGGCGTGGAAGGTGCAGGGCTGCGCGTGCACGCACCGCTGCAGTTCCTCAGCAAGGCCGACATCGTCCGTGAAGGCGTGCGCCTGGGTGTGGACTTCGGCCTCACCGTCTCCTGCTACCGCGCCGATGCCGATGGACGCGCCTGCGGCCACTGCGACGCCTGCCGCCTGCGCGCGGCCGGCTTCGCCGATGCCGGCGTTCCCGACCCCACGCACTACGCCATTTTGTCTTGACGCCCGCGTAGGGTAGAATGCGCACCCCGACGCAATGTCGGGGTCAGTGGGCCGTTAGCTCAGTCGGTAGAGCAGAAGACTTTTAATCTTTTGGTCGATGGTTCGAATCCATCACGGCCCACCATCTCCAGCAAGGCTTTCAGCGAACTTCATCGCTCCGCAGAAGGCATCGGCTCGGCAATTGCGCAGTATTCGCGCGCCCGTACGAGCGCGCGGACACCGGTGCGCCGTTACGCTAACGCATCACCGCATAGCGGCTACAGGTCTTTGCCACTTTGTGGGATCACCGGCTGCCTGAGCAAATCAAAACACCGTCCGGACTTTTTGCCAGCGCAAGGCAGTCGCCTGATGCACTGCGCTACGCGCCTGATCCTCACCGCCCAGGCTCGTCGTTCCACAGCAGCTTGTGCAGCTGCATCTGGAAGCGCACCGGCAAGCGGTCTGCCACGATCCAGTCGGCCAATTGCCGCGGGCTCACCTCGCTTTTGCTGGGCGAAAACCACACCGTGCAGCGGCGATCCAGTGCATGCGCGGCGACGATCTCGCGCGACCATTCGTAGTCGGCGCGGCTGCAGATCACGAACTTGATCTGGTCGCGCGCGGTCAGCAGCGGCAGGTTTTCCCAGCGATTGCGTGCCTCCTCGCCGGATGCGGGCGTCTTGATGTCGACCACGCGCGAGACGCGCGGATCGACGGCAGACACGTCCAGCGCACCGGAGGTCTCCAACGAGACGTCGTAACCGGCGTCGCAGAGCTTCTCCAGCAGAACCAGGCAACGCTTCTGCGCCAACGGCTCGCCGCCGGTCACGCAGACATGGCGCACGCCGTGACTGGCGACTTCGGCAACGATTGCGTCAATGTCATGCCACTGCCCGCCATGGAACGCGTAGGCGGTGTCGCAGTACAGGCAGCGCAACGGGCAGCCGGTCAGGCGCACGAATACCGTAGGCCAGCCAGCTGCTTCGGCCTCGCCTTGCAAGGACAAAAAGATTTCGGTGATCTTCAATCGCGGCAATGGCGACTGGACGATCTCGCTGGGGACGGCGGCGGCATTCATGGGCAAAGTATGCGCCGTGCCGGCAGGCACGAACGCGAGGCTCAGCGCAGTTGCTGGCCGAGACGGATGGACTGCAGGCGCTCCTGCGCAACGCGTGCCGCGTCGGAGCCGGGGTACTGCGAAGCAACCTGCTGCAAGGTCTGCTGGGCCTCGTTGTTCTTGCCTTCGCCGTACTGCGACAGGCCAAGCTTCAACAAGCCGCCGGCGGCCTTGTCATGCGTGGGATAGCGGCTGACGAGATCACGGAACTGCGCCTCGGCAAGCTGGAAATTACGGGTGGCGTAATAGCTCTCGCCCAGCCAATACAAGGCATTGGGGGTATACACGCCGTTGGGATAGAGCTCCAGAAAGCTCAGGAACAGCTGCGACGCATCGTCGTACTTGCCGTTCTTCAATGCATCGAAGGCCACGTTGTAGGCCGTACGTTCGTCGTTGCTGACGGCCAGGGTGCCTGGGTCGCCATGGACGGTTGGCGGCTTCTCGGAAGTTGCCGCCGCTGCGGGCCGCGCGGCAGGTGCCGGGGCCGGGGTCACGCTGCCGGTCGCTGGGGGCAATGGCGGTGTTGCGCCACCTGCGCCTTCCAACCGGTTCAAGCGTCCATCCAGGTCCAGATATTGGTCCTTGGACTGCTGCTTGAGTTGCTCATTGTCGTGCTGCAGCTGTTCGACGGTCGACCGCAATGCCTGCAGGTCCGAACGCGCCTGCTGCAGCTGATTGAGGAGATCGTTGTTGGCCTGACTATTGGCCTGCTGCTGCTCGAGCACGGCCACACGATCAGCGAGACTGGCTCGCTGGGCGTATGCCGGCGCGGCGACCACGAGGGCCGCCGCGACGAACAGGGATGTCACTCGAAAGCGCATCGCTTCTTACTGAGCCGTGTACACGATTTCGACGCGGCGGTTCTGCGACCAGCAGGACTCGTTCGACTCGGTGCAGACCGGACGCTCTTCGCCGTAGCTGACGACGGTCAGCTGGCTGGCCGAGCCGCCGGCAGCCTGCAGCGAGGACGACACGGCATTGCCGCGACGCTCGCCCAGACCCATGTTGTACTCACGCGAACCACGCTCGTCCGCATTGCCCTGCAGGGTGATGCGCGAGGAAGGACGGTCACGCAGGTACTTGGCGTGGCAAGCCATGATGGCCTGGAATTCCGGCTTCAGGGAGTCCTGATCCAGATCGAAGTAAACAACGCGCTGACGCAGGCAGGCATCGGTATCCAGGTCGCCCGGGCCGTACAGGCCAGAGGTGGACGGGCCGGTGGGAACCGAGGAACCAGCGGTGGTATCGGTCGCAGGAGGCGGAGTTTCCTTCACCTTCTTCGAGCAACCAGCCAGCACAGCAACGGACAGCAGGGAGACAAGCAAGACGCGGGTGGACTTGTTCATGGGGTACCTATGGAGGCTCTGGGCCAATGAGTGGTTTAACGCAGCGAAATATTAACATTAATGCGCGGTTCGGTAAGGCCCCCATGCGGGTTCTCTCACATCGCCGTCGGCCAGCACCAGGCGCTGGCGGACCCGAGCGTCGGAGGAGACCGCGTACAGCACGCCACGGCCGCCTTCGCGTGCGGCGTACAACACCATACTGGCGTTAGGCGCAAAGCTCGGCGATTCGTCCAGCGACCCCGGCGACAGCGTGCTCCAGCTGGGCGAACCCAGGCTGCGGTCCATCATCGCGATGCGGTAGGTGTTGCCGCTGCCCTGAGCCACGGCAATCTTCTTGCCGTCGAACGACACGCTGGCGGTGGCGTTGTAGTTGCCCTGGAAGGTCACACGGTTGGCGCTGCCGCCGCTGGCTGCCACCTGGTAGATCTGCGGACGACCACCGCGATCGGAGGTGAAGTAGATGCTGCCGCCATCCGGCGCCCAGGTCGGCTCGGTGTCGATGCCGAAGTGGTTGGTGAGCTGGGTGAGCTGCTTGCTCCCCAGGTCCATCACGTAAATTTCCGGGTTACCGCTGCGCGACAGCGCCAGCGCCAGGCGACGTCCGTCCGGCGAGAACGACGGCGCGCCGTTGATGCCACGGAAGCTGGACACCAGTTCGCGTGCACCGGTGGCGATGTCCTGCAGGTAGATCGACGAGTTGCCGCGCTCGAAGCTCACATACGCCAGCTTCTTGCCGTCCGGGCTCCAGTTGGGCGACAGCAGCGGCTCGGCCGAACGCACGATGGTCTGCGGGTTGTAGCCGTCCGAGTCGGCCACCATCAGCGCATAACGCATGGCGCCGCCCTTGCCGCTGGCAGTCACATAGGCAATGCGGGTCCAGAAGGCACCGCGTACGCCTGTGATTTTCTCGTAGATGGCATCGGCCATCTGGTGCGAAACATCGCGCATTGCGTTGGCACGCGCCGTCATCGCCAGGCCCAGCATGCGCTCGCCCTTGGCCACGTCGAACAACTCGTATTCAACCCGGTATGCGCCTTCGCCGGCGTCCATGACACGGCCGACCACGATGTAGTTCTGCTTGAGGGTGCGCCAGGTCTGGAACTGCACCTCGGTGCCACGGGTCGGCTTTTCGACGATCTGCGCGGCCGGCAACGTGCGGAACTGCCCGGAACGATCCAGGTCGGCGCCGACCACGGCGGACACGTCGGTCTGCGGCGCGGTGCCCGAGCCCTGATACGGCATCGGAATGACAGCGATCGGCGTGGCAGACGCGCTACCGCCGACGATATCGATGGTGAGACCTTGCTGCTGCGCGAGTGCGCTCAGCGGCAACAACAGGGCGGTCAAGGCGGCTAGCCAACGCAGCGGTTTTTTCATGGACGGCTCGGATCGGGCAGGAAAAGTGTGCAAGGGATAGCAATCAACGAGTGAACATACTCGCAATCGTGAATGAGTTGACGTGAAAACGGAGCGAGCGATGGTGTAGCGACATGGACAGCCCCATGGGCGATCACGCGGGGTGGCACCAGGCTGCGGCGCCAGTGGCCGCCGCAGCCCGACAACGATTACTGATCCTGCGCAGTGAACACAAAGGTCAGGTTGCGCTGGAACACCGACTCGAACCCGCGGTAAGGCAATGGCTGGGCGCTCAACACGGCTGCTTCGATCGAACGCTGGCCAGCCTCGTCGTAGGGGCAGCCCGGCGCCACCTTGGCCTCCATCACGCTGCCGCCCGGCAACTGGCGGATGTTGATGGTGCATTTCTGGCCTGGCGGCACCGACGGCGGACGCACCCACTGCGCCAACACTTTCTGTTGAATCGCCGCGGCGTACTTGGCCGACAGGTCGGTACTGGTACCGCCCTGCCCTGCTGTCGGTTGCGCGCTGGTCGCCGCGGCCGCGGAGGCCTGCTGCGCACGTGCGGCGGCGACCTGGCGCAACTTCTGTTCGGCCAGCGCCATCTCCTTATCGGCTTGCGCGCGCTGACGACGGATGTCGGCGATCTTCTTCTGGCGTTCGGCTTCTTCCGCCGCCTGCTGTGCGGCCGCCTGTTTCTTCTTGGCGTCGGCCTCTTCCTGCTGCTTGGCAAGGCGCAATTTCTGCTCGGCCTCTTCCTGGCGTTTCCGCTCGGTCAGGTCGATCTGCTCCTGGCGACGCTTGGCTTCCTGTTCCTGCTTGGCCTTTTCGGCGGAAATGGCCAGTGCATCCACGCGCTCCTGGTCGACCTTGTCGGGCTGGGCTATGCGCTCCTGTGCCTGCGCCTGCTGCGGCGTGGGCGCATCCTGCGGGCGCGGCTCGGGGATCGGCTGCGGCGGTGGCACGCTGTCTTCCGGCGCGGGTTCGGGCAACGGCGCAGGCGGGGGCGGCGTTTCGACCGGCGTGGCCTTCAGTGCCTGGCGCGCAACCCGCGCCTCGGCAGCCGACACGTCCAGCGAGGCCTCCATGCTGGGGTCGCCGGCCGCCGGCTCCACCGAGCGTTCGGGCGACCACAGCCAGCCGGCGATAAACACCAGCGCGACCAGGACGTGCACGACCAATGCCAGGACGACCGGTCGAAACCAGCCGTCATCGCGCGCCGTCTGCGTGGGGAGTGCGTCAGCGTGCATCGCTGCCTGCGGTGCCGCCGGAGTCGGAAATCAGGCCCACTTTCTCGACCTTGGCCTGCTTGAGCACGTCGATGGCATCCATGATCTTCTGGTACGGCGCGGCGCGATCGCCGGCCACCACCACACGTGCGTCCTTGTCCTGCGCCACGATGGCAGCCAGCTGTGCCTGCAGAGCAGCCACGTCCATCGCCTGCGGCTTGCCCTTGGGCAGCTGCAGCGCCAATTTGCCATCGGCAGCGACCACCACCACCACCGGGTCCTGCTTGCTTTCCAGCGCCTTGGCGCGCGAGCTGGGCAGGCTGACGTCGGTACTCAGGGTCAGCAACGGTGCGGTGACCATGAAGATGATCAGCAGCACCAGCATCACGTCGATATACGGCACGACGTTGATGTCGGATTTGAGCTTGCGCTTCTTACGACGGGAAATACCGGAGATCATCGCGAAACGTTCCTAATTAGTCCTCGGCGCCGGCTGGCAGTGCGCTTGCACGGTGCCCCGAAAAGGGACACCTGCACGTGGCACTGCGCACCGACGCGACTGGCCCTGCCGGACACTTCCCGCGTCACGCCATGCGGGGGCATGCCGGCAGCGCGCATCACTCGTCCGCGCCGGCCTGGCGCTGCAGGATGGAGCTGAACTCGTCGGCGAAGGTCTCATAGCGCACCGACAGCCGTTCCACGCGGGTGGTGAAGCGGTTGTAGGCCCACACGGCCGGAATCGCCACGAACAGACCGATGGCGGTGGCGAACAACGCTTCGGAGATACCCGGCGCCACCGCGGCGATACCGGCCTGCTCGCCGCTGCTGACCATGTCGTGCATGGTCACCATGATGCCGAACACGGTGCCGACCAGGCCGACGTACGGCGCAGTGGAGCCGATGTTGGCCAGCAGTTCGAGGTTGCGCTCGAGCTGGTCGACTTCGCGCGTGAACGCGGTGCGCATGGCACGCTGCGCGCCTTCCAGCTGCACGCGCGCATCCAGACGGCGGCGGTCGCGTAGACGCGAGAACTCGCGGAAGCCGCTTTCGAACATCGATTCCAGACCGCCTACGGTGCGGTTGCGGTCGGTGGCCGAGGCGTACAGCTTGGCCAGGTCCGCACCGGACCAGAAGCGGTTCTCGAACTCGTCGGCCTCGCGATTGGCCAGCTTGAACGCACGCGCCTTGCGGAAAATGATCACCCAGCTGATGAACGAGCCGATCAGCAGCAGCAACACGATGATCTTGACCGGGATACTGGCGCGCAGGATCAGGTCTACATAGTTGATGCTGCTGTTGTGCGCCACGCTGGCGGTCTGCGCCGCGGCAGCGGCGACGTCCTGCGGCAGTGCTTCCACTACCGTGTCCTGCAGGGCCAGGAGCAATGCAATCGACATCCGTTCGTTCCTCAGTAATCGGATTCTGGGGTTTCTAGAGCTTTCAACACGTCATACAGCGCATCGTCCATGCCACGCGGACGGAAGTCGCTGGTACCGAGCGCGGCAATACGCACCTCGGCGGTCAGCAGCACTTCGCCTTCGCGACGGACCGATTGCGCGAACAGCAGGCTGGCCCGTCTGCATCGCAGCAATACCGCCGACACTGACAGCGCGTCGTCGAGCCGGGCCGGCTTGAGGAAATCCAGTTGCATCGCGCGGACCGCAAACACCAGGTCGTGCTCCTGGCGCATACGCTCCTGCCCGTAGCCGAGCGCACGCATCCACTCCGTGCGCGCGCGTTCCATGAAGGCCACGTAGCGCGCGTGGTAGACCACCCCGCCAGCGTCGGTATCTTCCCAGTAGACGCGTGTCGGCCAACTGAATACCGGCAGGGATTGGGGATTGGAGAATGGGGATTCGATGGTCATGGGCACGGAATTTCGGTCGTGACGACCCAGGTTGGCGACCAGCAGAGCGTCGTCAAAACAGGTCTCCCGGTTCGCCGATGCCCGGGGTGCGCTCGCGCGGCACCTTCAGGCCCAGATGCAGATAGGCCTTGGGCGTGACCATGCGGCCGCGCGCCGTGCGGATCAGAAAGCCCTGCTGGATCAGGTACGGCTCGATGACGTCTTCCAGCGTGCCGCGCTCCTCCGACAGCGAGGCGGCCAGCGATTCCACGCCGACCGGGCCGCCATCGAAGTGTTCTACGATGGTGCGCAACATGCGACGGTCGAGCTCGTCAAAGCCTTCCGGATCCACTTTCAGCATCTGCATGGCCGCCTGCGCCACCGGCAGATCGATATGCCCGGCCGCCTTGACCTGGGCGTAGTCGCGCACGCGACGCAGCAGCCGGTTGGCGATACGCGGGGTGCCGCGCGCGCGGCGTGCGATTTCCGCCGCGCCTTCGGGCGTGCAGTCGATGCCCAGAATGGCCGCCGAGCGAATCACGATGCGGGTCAATTCCTGCGGGGAATAGAATTCCAGCCGCTGCACGATGCCGAAGCGGTCGCGCAAGGGCGCGGTGAGCAGGCCGGCACGGGTGGTGGCACCGATCAGGGTGAACGGCGGCAGGTCGATCTTGATCGAGCGCGCGGCCGGGCCGTCGCCGATCATGATGTCGATCTGAAAATCTTCCATCGCCGGGTACAGCACTTCTTCCACCACCGGCGAAAGGCGATGGATTTCGTCGATGAACAACACATCGTGCGGCTGCAGGTTGGTAAGCAACGCCGCCAGATCGCCGGCCTTTTCGATCACCGGGCCAGAGGTCACGCGCAGGCTCACGCCCAGCTCGTTGGCGATGACGTGACTCAGCGTGGTCTTGCCGAGCCCGGGCGGGCCGAAGATCAGCACATGATCCATCGCCTCGCCACGCGCCTTGGCCGCCTGGATGTAGATCTCCATCTGCTCGCGCACCGGCTGCTGACCGAGATAATCGGCCAGGCGCTTGGGACGAATGCTCGCATCGGCGGCGTCGTCTTCGCGGGTGGAGCTGCTGGCGATGATGCGCTGCTCAGTCATCCGGCCATCTTCTCATGCCGCGCGCGGATGGCCCAACATCTAGACATCAAGCTCGGCCTGGCGCAGCACTGCGAAGAAGGCATCGAAGCGCGCGGCGCGCCAGGTCGGCACCAGCCCTTCCCAGTTCTCGAAATAGACGACCTCCGGCTCGCATTGCGGGCCGCGCGCGCGGTAGTCCAGGCACAGCAGGCTATCGACGTTATGGCAAGACAGCACCAGCACCTGATCCAGGCCGGCGTGCAGGCAGGCCGCAGCGCGGAAGTCACTCCGGTCTTCGAAGGCATCGGCAAAATCCAGCACGCTGCGGATCTGCGCCAGCGGCGATAGATCGCGATCCACCAGCACGCATTCCCAATCCACGTAGTGATCGGACGGAAAACGGGTACGCGGCACCCAGCACCAGCCGGTATCGCCCCCGTCCTGGACACTGTAGAGACGCTTGAACAATGCCGGCAGGCGCACGCCCAGGCGTGCTTCGGCCTCAGCGAAGGCATCGGCGTCCGCTGCGGCTCCGCCGTCGTTCCGCCCATCGGCGCCGCTCCAGAACGTGGTCAATGCCGGCGGCTGCGGCTGCCACTGCACCACATCTGCGCCGTGCTTGGCCTGCAACGCGGGGGACCAATAGTGGACATCGACCAACTGCGCCAGCAGGTCCTCCACGTTGGCGAACACCGCCAACCGGCGCTTGTCGCCTGCATCGACGTAGACCAGTGTGGGCTCGGCACCGGATGCGGAGTAGTCCAGGCACAGCGCCCGGCTCGGCGAACGGTCATCGGCCGCGATGACGATCAGATGGCGATCATCGCCACCGGCAGCAAGCCCGGCAAACGCGTCGTCGCGGTACTCCTCGCGGGCACGCACTTGCGCAAAGGAAAACAGCTCCGCACTGCCGAGCAGGCGCGCGCGCGGGAACAGCCATTCGGCCTTGAGCCAGTTGCCAGGCTCATCCAGGGACTGACCACGCGCCATCTGCACCGCGCCGCCGTCGTAGCGTGCGTACAACTCACGCAGCCAGGCCGGCAGGCGGACACCGAGCCGCGCTTGCGCCGCCGCGATCGCGGCCTCGGTGGCCGGCACGCGCCCGAGGTTGAGTGCGTCATCCCAGAAGGTGTCCAGGCTCGGTGCGCGCCCGTAGACCATCCACTTGAGCGCGGCCACGCTCAGATCTCCACTTGCGCGCCCAACTCGACCAGGCGGTTACCGGGGATGCGGAAGAATCCGGTGGCCGGAGCGGCATTGCGATGCATCAGGGCGAACAGCTTGTCGCGCCAGATCGGCATGCCGCGATTGGCGCTGGCCACGATGGTTTCGCGGCTGGCGAAATAGGTGGTGTCCATCGGATCGAAATAGATCCCGCCCTGATCGCAGGAGCGCATCAGCGCCAGCGGCACGTCCGGGGTCTCCATGAAACCGAAGCGCACATGCACGCGGTAGAACTCGTCGCCGATCGCGTCGATCTTGAGCCGTTTCCCGGCGGCCGCGTACGGCACCTGCAGGGTTTCCACGGTCAGGAACACGTTGCGCTCGTGCAGCACCTTGTTGTGCTTGAGGTTATGCATCAGCGCGTGCGGCACCACCATCGGGTCGGCGGTCAGGAACACCGCCGTGCCGGGCACGCGCACCGGCGGCGCCAGCATCAACCCGGGCAGGAAGGTGTCCAGCTTGATACCGTCCTTGCGGATCTCGTCGTGCAGCAGCTTGCGGCCGCGGCGCCAGGTACGCATCAGGGTGAACAGGATCAGGCCCAGCAACAACGGGAACCAGGCGCCGTCCAGGAACTTGATGATGTTGGCGTAGAAGAACGCGCAGTCCACGGCCAGGAACACCAGCGCGAACAACCACAGCAGCGGCGCCGGCACGCGCGGGTTGGCACGCGCGTAGATGATCATCAACACGGTGGTGATCAGCATGGTGCCGGTCACCGAAACGCCGTACGCGGTGGCCAACGAGGCCGAGTCGCCGAAACCGATCACGGCCACCGCCACCAGCGCCAGCAGGCACCAGTTCACCGCCGGCACATAGATCTGGCCGATGGTGGAGTGCGAGGTATGGCGAATGTGCATGCGCGGGATGTAGCCGAGCTGCATGGCCTGGCTGGCCACCGAATAGGCGCCGGTGATCAGCGCCTGCGAGGCGATCACCGTGGCTGCAGTGGCGAGCACGATCATGGGGTACAGCGCCCACTCGGGCACCGCCTCGTAGAACGGGTTGCTGACCGCGGCCGGGTTGCGCAGCATCAGCGCGCCCTGCCCCAGGTAGGTCAAGGTCAGCATCGGCAGGACCACGAACTGCCACGAGCGGCGGATCGCCTTGGCGCCGAAATGGCCCATGTCCGCGTACAGCGCTTCGCCACCGGTCACTGCCAGCACCACTGCGCCCAGCACGAACACCGCATGCCAGTTGTGTTGCGCGAAGAAGCGCACGCCCCACCACGGATTCAGCGCATGCAGCACTTCCGGTGCGCGGGCCATGTTGTAGACGCCGATCGCGCCCAACGCGAAGAACCAGAGCAGTGTGATCGGCCCGAATGCCTTGCCGACACGTTCGGTACCGAAGCGCTGCGCAAGGAACAGCATGCCCAGTACCACCAAGGTGATCGGCACCACGAACGGCTCCAGCCTGGGCGCAGCCACCTCCAGGCCCTCCACCGCCGACAGCACCGAAATCGCCGGGGTGATGACGCCGTCGCCAAAGAACAGCGAGGCACCGAAGATGCCGAGGATGCCGACCACGTACATCGAACGCGAACCGCCCGGCAGGGTGCGTTGCGCCAGCGCGGTCAGCGCCATGATGCCGCCCTCGCCGTCGTTGTCGGCGCGCATGATCACGGTGACGTACTTGAGCGTGACCACCAGCATCAGCGCCCAGAACACCAGCGACAGGATGCCCAGCACGGTGTCGTGGTCCGGGGTCAGCCCGTAGTGCGGCGAAAACGCTTCCTTGAGCGTATACAGCGGGCTGGTACCGATATCGCCGAAGACGACGCCGATCGCGCCGATGACCAGGGCGGTCTGGCTGTTGGCGGGCGCGTGGCTGGAGCCGGCTGATTTGGGGGTGTGGGACATGAGGTGGGCAGTTTTCGCCAGACAGCGTGAAGATGATGAGGGAGCCAGCACCTGTCGAAGGTGCCTGCACTGACGTCACAGACACCCAAGGTACGGGCTGGCCGCGGGCAAGGATGCGCAGTGTACGGGCCGCCCCTGTCGATGCCGAGTGCCGGCCGCGCCCGCTTTGCGGCCAGGCGATGGTTCGTGGCCGCGCTCAGCGCAGCGCGGCTTGCAGTGCCTTGCGGATGACCGTGGCGACCTCGTCGCCTTCTGCACCGGCGTCGCGCGCCATGCGGGCGGCCTCGGCCGGCTTGTAGCCCAGCTGTTGCAAGGCCACGGTGGCTTCGGAAACGGCGTCGGGCCCCAACTGGCCGGTGATCGGGGCGCCGCTGCTGAAATCGGCCGCGCGGTCGCGCAGTTCCACCACCATGCGCTCGGCGGTCTTCTTGCCGATGCCGGGAATGCGCGTCAGCGCGGTGATGTCGCCGCTGGTGATCAGGCGGGCGAACTCGTCCACGCTGACCCCGGACAACACCGCCAGCGCAATCTTGGCGCCGATACCGGTGACCTTCTGCACATCGCGGAACAACCGCCGCTCGCCTTCGCGCAGGAAACCGTACAGCGCGACGCTGTCTTCCTTCTGCGCGTAATGGGTGAACAGGATCACGTCGCGACCGACATCGGGCAGATCGTAGAAGGTGCTCATCGGCGCCTCCAGCTCATACCCCACCCCACCCACGTCGATCACCAGCCACGGCGGCTGCTTGTAGGCCAGGATCCCGCGCAGACGGCCGATCATTGGGCACCGCCGTTGTGGTGCCGGGATTGGGGATTCGAGATTGGGGATTGGCGAACTCCCTCGCTGCCGTTGACGACGGCTGCGCACCGCCGAAGCGGTACAGCGCACGCGAACTCGCGGTTGCGAATCCCCAATCCCAAATCCCGAATCCCGATTGTCATTTCTTGCGGCTCCAGGCCTGTTGGGTATTGACGCCCAGGCGTTGCGCGGTGGCGCGCACGTGGGCGTGAGTGATGGCGACCGCCAATGCGTCGGCGGCGTCGGGCTGCAGCTTGCCTTTCAGGTTGAGCATGATGCCGACCATGTGCTGGACCTGCACCTTGTCCGCGCCGCCCTTGCCGACCAACGCCAGCTTGACTTCGGTGGCAGCGTACTCGTGCACCGGCAGGTCGCGCATGACCACCGCGCAGATCGCCGCGCCGCGCGCGTGGCCGAGCTTGAGCGCCGAAGCGGCGCTCTTGCCCATGAACACCCTTTCGATCGCCACCTCATCCGGCCGGTAGGTCTCGATCAGCTCGCCCAGCCCCTGCAGCAGCCGCTTGAGCCGTTGGGAGAAATCACCCTCCCCCAGCAGCATCAGCGGCGCGTGGTGCACATGCCGGCTGCGACCGTCCTCGTCGATATCGATGATGCCGATGCCGGTGCGCTGCGAACCGGGATCGATGCCCAGGATGCGGGTCATCTGGAAGCCGGGATTGGGGATTGGGGATTGGGGATTGGCGCAACGCACACAATGCAGCGGTCGCTTCGCTGTTGCGAATCCCGAATGCCCAATCCCGCCATCCCCATCTTCATTTACGCGCCAAGCGCCGCTTGATCGACGTTCGAATACACGTCCTGTACGTCGTCCAGGTCTTCGAGCATGTCCAGCAGCTTGCGGACCTGCACGGCGGTCTCGCCGTCCACGGCGATGTCGTTGTCGGCGCGGAAGGTGATTTCGGCGTGCGCCGGTTCCAGCCCGGCACCGACCAGGGCGTCCCTGACCTGGGCGAAGGCGTCCGGGGCGGTCAGCACATCGATGGCGCCGTCTTCCGGGTACACCACCACATCGTCGGCGCCGGCTTCAATGGCGGCATCGGTGAGGGTGTCTTCATCGATGCCGGCAGCGAAGCTCAGCACGCCCAGGCGCTTGAACATGAAGGCCACCGAGCCCTCGGTGCCCATGTTGCCGCCGCATTTGCTGAAGGCATGGCGCACGTCGGCCACGGTGCGCACGCGGTTGTCGGTCAGGCAGTCCACGATCACCGCCACGCCGCCGGGCGCGTAGCCCTCGTAGCGCACTTCTTCGTATTCCACCCCTTCCAGCTCGCCGGTGGACTTCTTGATGGCGCGCTCCATCACGTCCTTGGACATGTTCGACGACAGGCCCTTGTCCATGGCCGTCCGCAGACGCGGATTATTGGACGGGTCGCCGCCGCCGGCGCGGGCCGCCACGCTGATCTCGCGGATGATCTTGGTAAACATCTTGCCGCGCTTGGCGTCGGAGGCGTTCTTGCGGCCTTCGATCGAGGGACCTCTACCCATGGGTGGTTCCAGACTGGCTTCAATGACAGGGCGCGGATTTTACCTGATGCCGCCCTATTACGTGGCGGCGGTCGCCTTGCTGGAACCGCGACTAGCCAGTAGGCCAGCGCCTGGCGCGTCCCGGCGGTCGCAGCCCATAGCCACGCCGGTAGACGTCAACGTAGCCGCCACGTGCACGAGCTTGCGACCGGATGTTGTTCAAGAGTGCTGGCGTGGACCAGATCGATCGCACTGCGCCCTCGCTCGTCCATGGCCATACCCGAAAGCTCGCCAGAACCGCATCAGCTCCCACGTCCATCCCCGGAGCACATTCCCCGTCGACCTTACCCCGTCCGATAGCTTGCGGGCACGGCCGCGTGCCCAGCGCTCACCGCCACCATCCTGCAATGCGGCCTCGGCCGCGCTGCCGCAGGCTAGTTGTTAGAATTGTGTTTTATTTTGATTGATATCACAATTTTCTTTTGCCGTCCGTTTGTCCTTTTAAGAAAGCTCATCCGTAGCCGCTAAGCAAGATGGCTGTCTTTGCGCTTGCGCGCATCGACGGCGCCTTCTTCGGCCCAATTGCTCCGGTCGCCCTGAGAGGGCGCGCGGGATCGGCAGGAAGCGAAGTAATTCAATCACACAACCGCTCAAAAACCAGCGAGCACTAACTCCGGATCCCGCCGAGGCCAAATCAGCGGTTGGCGAAAGAGTGGAAGCAAAGCAGGTCATGCAGCCAGCAAGGGGAATCGTTACATGTATAAAAAGGGAATCGTCCTGGCATCCTGCGTCGCCGTCGCGGCAGGTGCCTGGCTTGGAAGTCACGCGTGGGATCATGCATCTGCGGCTGCTATACCCACCGCCGCCGGCGCAGCGCGCCATGGCCCCTCGAAAACATCTCAGCCCACGCCAGCGAAGCTTGCTGCGGCAGCATCGAGCTATTTCGACGCCCCGGACCAAGGCACCCTGGTCTCCTACGTCGAACATGCGACCCCGACCAAGGAAGGTCCCTTCGCTCTCTACCCTGCGCGCATCAGCGAAAGCTACGCGCTGCGGGCCGCGATCGAAGGCAAAATGACGGTCGTCGCGCCGGATGGCACCCGCCTGGAGATGGATTATGTCCGTCATACCGAGGGCAAGAACGGCAATTGGACCTGGGTTGGCCGCTTGCCCGGCGCGCAGGTCGGCGAAGAGTCGGTCATCACGTTCGGCAAGAAAGCGGTCTTCGGCTCGCTCGGCAGCAGCGGCGGCCGGGTTTATCGAATCTCCACCGTCAACGGACAGCCCTATGTGATGGCTGCTGCGGAAGTAGCCCTTCGCTCGGCTGCCCCCAGCAGGCGCCACGACGCCAAGCAGGTCCCACCGACCGCTAACGCTTCATCGCTGGCGTCCCTACCTTCCACTGGCATCGTCCCGAACTTCACCAGCTTGAATCAGGTGAATGCTGCTGCGGGTACGACCTCGACCAATACCATCGACGTCGTGCTCGGCTATACCCCAGAGTACAAGACGTATCGGGGTGGCGAAGCGGCCATCGAGACCGTTCTGACCAATCTGGTCGAAGTCGCCAACCAGGCGTTTGCCAATGCGAACGTGCAGGCGCGCTATCGCTTGGTCGGCACCATCGAAGTCGGCTACGTCAACAACAGCGACAATTCCCAAGCGCTGGACGAGCTCACCTGGGTAACGGCCTATAACGACGCCTTCCGCCCGATTCGCCAGATTCGCGAGAACTATGGCGCCGACCTGGTGGGTCTGGTCCGCCGCTTTGACGCTACCAGCCAGGGCAACTGTGGCGTCGCCTGGGTCAACGGCCAGACAGACTCTCGTTATGCGTACGCGATTGTTTCCGATGGTGTCGACGGCAGTTACTACTGCCCTTCGACCACGCTTGGACACGAGCTCGGACATCTGCTCGGATCGCAGCACCAGCGGGAAACCGGAAACGAGACGGGTTACAACTTCGGCCATCGCAGCGATGTGGGCAGCTTCCACACCGTCATGGCCTATGGCATCAATGGCCAGCGTGAAGTGAACATCTATTCGACTCCCGCCAGCATGTCTTGTTACGGCCAGGCCTGCGGCGTGATCGGCCAAGCCGACAATGCAACTGCCTTCATTTTCACCGTTCCCAACATCACCCAGTTCCGCGCAACTGTCGTGCCGTTCGATGACTCCAGTTCTCCTGGGCAAATCGTCGGACCTTCCGGCAAGTGCTTAGACGTGGTGGGCGGCAGTACCGGCAATGGCGCCCAGACCCAGGTCTGGGCATGCAATGGCATGCGGCAGCAGAAGTGGCAGTGGCAAAACGTCAGCCGTTCGCTGCGCAGCAATGGCACCGACAAGGTGCTGGATATCGCCGGGGTAAATAGCAACAACGGCGCCAGCATCCAGCTCTACCAAACTATGAACTCTGCAAACCAACGCTGGAACTTCCGCTCGGCCGCCATCATCGCCACGGGCGGCAAGGTCCTGGACGTGACCAACGGAAGCTCTGCCAACGGTGCGCGCCTGCAGACCTGGGACAACCTTGGTGGCGCAAACCAGCGCTGGAATTTCAATCCCACCACCGGAGCGATCCAGGTGTCCAGCGGGCGATGCCTAGACGTGATGGCTGGAGGCGTGAATAGCGGCACTGCAGTGCAGCTGTATGACTGCTTGGGCAACAAGTTCCAGAAGTGGACACTGGGCAAGAACGGCTCGATCATCGGCTACGGCGGCAACTGCCTTGAGGCGAGCGGCACCACGGGCGCGAACGGCAATACCATACGGATGGCGACGTGCAATGGAAGTGCGGCGCAAGCCTGGCGTATCCGCGGGCAGATCCGCAGTGATCTCAACAACAAGTGCCTGGACGACTCAGCGGGTGGCGCGACCAACGGCGCTCGTGTGCAGATGTGGGAATGCCTGGGCAATCCCAACCAAACCTGGGAAGTACAGCCCAACTAATTAGTCCAGTTAGATGACACCGAGGGGCGTGCCGCTGGTTCCATTGCCGTTTTTTCGTGCATCCACACGAATACTGGCAGGAAGCAACGGTACGCCCCGCGGCTTTTCAGGCGATTACACTGGCCCACGCAACGTGTGCGCGGCCACCGAACGCCGAACTGCCGGCGCCTGCATGGACATGCCCCATCAAGCTACTTCGACGCTCAAGCGTCCATGAAAGCCTTGCACAGCAGCACGCAGCTAAGGTCATGCGGATTGCCGTTGAGCTGCACGACTCCATTGAGCGCTTAGCAGCACAGGTCGCCGAGGTTTCCGGCCACGCGCCAATCCACTGAGTGGGGACCTGACGCCCCAGCCGCTGCGGCGCGATCTAAAACACGCCACTACGCCAGCCGCAGCGCTGGCCCAGCCTATCGGATACAGCGGCGCTGGCGCACCCCGACGAATGCCGCTACGCGAGAGGCCGCAAGAGTGGCGTCATGCGCCGATGGCAGCTCCTTTCGCTTCATCAGTTAGTCAGATGGCTTGGATAGCCGAGCATGAGTTGCGCGCTCGACCGACTGGATCCTAAGCAGATTTGGACGTGTCCAAGCTCGCTGAAGACCGCGCACAGACTGATTGCCGCCACCTTACGCGGTGGCGGCCTCAGCGCTGAAACCGCCCCGTATCCAAGAAAGCCAAGGTCTGCCGCGCGGCGGCAGGCGACAGCAGCAGACCACTATGGCTGGCGCGGACCACGCAGTGGTCACGCAGGCCCGGCAGCTGCGTTTCGGCCAGGCTCACGGTTCCGTCCGACACCTCGCCGAGCGGGGCCAACCAGCGCCCCAGTCCGCGCGGCACGCAGCCGGCCACCTGGCCGATCTCGGCCGCGCCGTCCCAGCACCCCAGGCCCTGTTGCAGCAAGTCGGCGCTGCGCCCCATCGCCCGTGGCAGGCCGCGTCTGGCCAGCCCACGCGCCACACTACTGCCGGCCAACGGGCTGCCCAGGCAGACCACCCGTCGCACCGGCAGATCAGGCGCACTACGCAAGGCCTGCGCGGCGATCAAGCCGCCAAGGCTATGGCACACCAGCGCCTGCACGCCAGTCGCGCGCAGGCGGGCGATCAACTGCGGCACTGCCTGCGCCGGGCCACCCAGGACGCTGGCGTAGCCGAACAGCGCCGGTCGATACCCGCCCTGCCGCAACCGACGCGCCAGTGGCAGCAACCAAAGCGGGGAATTCCAGATGCCGTGCACCAGCAGGACATCGGCCAGCGTTCCGCTACTGGCGTCTGCTGATGCAGCCACGCGCGTGGGCACGGCAGGCGGAGACGGCATCCGAAGGACGTTCAGTGCGGCGACGGGCTCGGTTCCCGCCGCAGGATGTATTCGCGGTCAACGATCTTGCCCACCGGAAAATCGTATTCGCCCACCTTTTCGAAACCATAGCGGGCGTAGAAGCGCTGCGCGCCGAAATTCTCCGACCACACGCCGATCCACAACGTGCGTGGGCCATCGCGCTCCAACCATTGCAGCGCAGTTTCGAACAATCGGCTGCCCCAGCCGCTGTTCTGATAGTCCTTCAGCAGATACAACCGCTTCAGCTCCCCATCGCCGGGACGCACCTGATCGTGCGGCAGCCCGCAGGGGCCGGCGGCCGCATGGCCGACCAGCAGGTTGTCCATCTCCAGCAGCCAGATCGCGTAATCCGGATGCGACAGCACGGTGCGCGCGCGCTCCACGGCATAGGTCTCTTCCAGAAAACCGCGCAGGTCCTCTTCCGGATACAGATGCCCGAAGGTTTCGGTAAAGGTCTGCGCGGCCAGAAGCGACAGCGCTTCGGCATCGTCCGGCGTGGCGCGGCGAATGCGAGTCATGCGGGCCCCTCTGGCAAGTCGACGCGGCAGCTTCTCGCATGCTGCGGCGTTGCTGCAAGTGGGGAATCGGGAATGGGGAATGGGCGAGCGCCCTGCGAGTCGGGCACCAGATGCTTCTGCTCGGCTGGTGGTCTTACCACCCAGAGGCCTGGTTGCCGCGTGCGTTGGAATTGCCGCGCGTATCGGAGCGGCATGCAAAAAACGCGCTGCGTCACCCGCTAGAGCTTGGGTGCAGTTGCTGACAAGCACTCAGGGTGACGGAAAATCGCGGTGCGCGATTGCTTGGCAGTTAGTTACGCACGCCACGCTGCGCATGCAGTGGTTCGATACGCGCGTTGCGTGCAGCGCAGATCGGCCAGCAACGCCTTGCGCCAGCTGCCCGCTGCGCATGAACAGCACGGCCACGCAATGGGCGTGGCCGTGTGTGCGATGACGGGTCAGACCTGCTTCGGGCGCACCTGCACGTGCACTTCGGCGAGCTGGTCGGCAGCGATCGGCGACGGGGCGTCGGTCATCAGATCCTGCGCGCCGGTGGTCTTGGGGAACGGGATCACGTCGCGGATGGACTCGGTACCGGCCATCAGCGCGGCGATGCGGTCGATACCGAAGGCAATGCCGCCATGCGGCGGCGCGCCGTAGTTCAACGCGTCCAGCAGGAAGCCGAACTTGGCGCGCGCTTCTTCGGCGCCGATGCCGAGCAGTTCGAACACGGCGCTCTGCATGTCCGGGCGGTGGATACGGATCGAGCCGCCGCCGATTTCGTTGCCGTTGAGCACCATGTCGTAACCGCGCGAGACCGCGGTGCGGGCGTTGGCGCGCAGGTCGGCAATATCGTCCACCGCCGGTGCGGTGAAGGGGTGATGCAACGCGACGTAACGCTGCGCCTCCTCGTCCCATTCGAACATCGGGAAGTCGGTGACCCACAGCGGCGCCCAGCCGTCGGCGACCAGGTTGAAGTCCTTGCCGGCCTTCAGGCGCAGCGCGCCCATGAAGTCGGACACCTTGGTGTAGCCGCCGGCACCGAAGAACACGATGTCGCCATTGCCGGCGCCGACATGCTTGAGCAGCGCGGCGAAGGATTCTTCGCTGAAGAACTTGGCGATCGGCGAACTGACCTCGCCGGTCTCCGACAGCTTGATGTAGGCCAGGCCCTTGGCGCCGTATTTGGCGGCGTGCGCTGCGTATTCGTCGATCTGCTTGCGCGACAGGCTGGCGCCACCGGGAATGCGCAGCGCGGCAACGCGGCCATCGGCATCGTCGGCGGCAGCGGTGAACACCGGGAATTGGCTGGCCTTGACCAGCTCGGCCACGTCGACCAGTTCCAGCGCGATACGCAGGTCCGGCTTGTCCGACCCAAAGCGGCGCATCGCCTCGGCCCAGGTCATGCGCGGGAACTGCGCCGCCAGGTCGACATCCACCACTTCCTTAAAAATGGCGCGGATCATGTCTTCGACGAAATCCTGCACGTCGCGCTCGCGCACGAAGGCGAATTCCATGTCGAGCTGGGTGAATTCCAGCTGGCGGTCGGCACGCAGCGCTTCGTCGCGGAAGCAGCGCGCGATCTGATAGTAACGGTCGAAGCCGGCCACCATCAGGATCTGCTTGAACAGCTGCGGGCTCTGCGGCAAGGCGTAGAACTCGCCCGGATGCATGCGCGCCGGCACCAGGAAGTCGCGCGCGCCTTCCGGGGTGGCCTTGGTCAGGATCGGGGTTTCGATGTCCTGGAAATCGCGCGCATCCAGATGCCGCCGCAGCGCCTGCACCAGCTTGATGCGGGTGCGCTGCATGCGCTGCATTTCCGGCCGGCGCAGGTCCAGGTAGCGGTACTTCAGGCGGGTTTCTTCGCCCGGGTTTTCGTGCGCGTGGAACGGCAGTGGCGCGGCCTTGTTGAGGATGCTGATGCGCGTGGCGATCACTTCCACCTTGCCGCTGCGCAGCTTGTCGTTGACCGCATGACGCGCGCGCACCACACCTTCCACCTGCAACACGTCCTCGTAGCCCAGGCTGGCGGCCACCTTGAACAGCTCTGCGCTGGCGTCGTCGCCGGCCACCGGCTCCACCGTCACCTGCACGATGCCTTCGTGGTCGCGCAGGTCGATGAAGCACACCCCGCCCAGGTTGCGGGCCACGTCGGTCCAGCCGGCGAGAGTGACGGTTTGGCCGATCAAGGTCTCATCGACCAGGCCGCAGAAGTGGGTACGCATCGAAAGCTCCGCTGAAAACCCGACGCAGGACAGCGCCGGAAAGCCGGATATTCTGGGGCCGGCGAGCGGCAGGAGCAAATGCGCGGGCGCTCATGGGCGCTTAAGTCAGTGCCCGGCTGAATAGGCGCCACGCCCCTCCTGCACCAAGGACGACACGATGCTGCGCACTGCCCTGCTGCTCTCCGGCTTCGGCCTGATCACCCTGACCGGCGCATTTGCCAGCGTCACTGCCAGCGCCCAGGAGCGCGGCTGGAATGGCCCCAGCATCACCTGTTCCAGCAACGACAACCGCCGCCGCGAGTGCGATACGCCGTTCCGCGGCCGCGCGGTGCTGGTGGAAAACATCTCCGGCACGCGCTGCATCGAAGGCCGCAACTGGGGCAGCGAGCGCGGCCGGATCTGGGTGGACAATGGCTGTCGCGGCCGTTTCGTCGACGCCCGCAGCGGTGGCGGCTGGGGCGGCGGCTATGGCCCCGGCGGCGTCGGCGGGGTCGCTGGAACGGTGCGCTGCGAGAGCAACGATCAGCGCCAGAACATCTGCGATACCGGCTGGCGCCGCGCCATGTTGGTGCGCCAACTCTCCAACACGCCCTGCGTGGAAGGCCGCAACTGGCGCCAGGAAGGCGGCCGGATCTGGGTGGACGACGGCTGCCGGGGCGAATTCGCGCAGGCCCGCGGTGGCGGTGGCTGGGACGGCGGCTATGCCGGCCGCGATGACCGCCCCGGCAACGACTATGCGATCACCTGCGCCAGCGACGACCGGCGCCTGCGCACCTGCGCCTGGGATGGCCGCTATGGCCGCCCGGTGCTGACCCGCCAGCTGTCGGACACCCGCTGTGAGGAAGGTCGCACCTGGGGCTACGACGATCGTCGCGCCACGGTGTGGGTCAACGACGGCTGCCGGGCGCGTTTCGAGGCGCGTTGATGCACTGGCCGCGCAGGCTGGCTGGGTGAGATAGGCCTGCGCGCGTCGGCGAGACACCGGCGCCAGCGTTCTGGACCACGGCACGCATCCAGGCGGATGCGGCTGTCAACTCAGTCGGGGCGATCCATAGAAGGGCGGCAAACCGCACGCGCAACGCGTGCGTCAGGGCCTTGCAGCCTCGCGGCTACCCGCCATGCTTCACCACAGTTTGCCGGGACTGCACTTGGCCCGGCTGACGTGGGTGTATCGACACCGGCCCGGCCAGCGAGATCGTCCACCGCGCATGCCGGGCGCTACCGGGAAACGCAGTCCTGGCCGCGGCGAACGGCGGTGGGATGGCACAGCCGTCCGGGTTGGCGGCAAGCACCCATGCAATCCTCCGCGACACAGCCGGCAGCACGGTGCTCGACGTGGAGTCGTTGCAACGCGCAACCGCGCTGTGCGGCGCAACCTGCACGCCGCGGCCACTTATGCCGGATCGGACGCGGGCTTGGCGGCCGGCTTGCTCTCCGCGGTTGCCGCCGGTTTGGCATCGCCGCCGGCGCTGCTGCTTTCGGTGAGGTTCTTCTTTTTCTCGCCGGCCGATTTGAAGTCGGTCTCGTACCAGCCGCTGCCGGACAGGCGGAACGACGGCGCGGTGACCTGGCGCTTGATCGTGGCAGCGGCGCAGGCCGGGCAGGTTTGCGGATCGGGGTCGGCCATTTTCTGCAGGCGGTCGAATGCGTGGCCGCAGGTAGTGCACTGGAAACCGTAGATGGGCATGGCAGGGATCAGCTGAAGACGTTGCAAGGGGCGCAAATTCTAGACGCATGCGGGCAGGCAAGGGCAGCGCGCCACCTGCGACGGGCAGCAGGCGGCCGGTGATGCGTCTACATGGCCGGCGCCAGGCGACGGCGGCAATGTGCAGTGGCCGCTTCGACGCCCGGCACATGCCGATGGGCTGCGCGCACCGGCGCAATGCCGCCCCACCCTGCGCAGGCGTGGCTGTCGGCAGCGTGGGGCGAGCGCAGCGCACAACACCTCCGCGTGCACGCCATGCGATCGACACATGCATGGGTTGCGTATCCAAGCAACGCACGAGCAATCGCAAAACACCCCCCGCGGCAATCACATCCTCACGCACAATCGCCGAAAACCGCGCACGCGCCAACGGCGCCGATCGAGCCGCACCGACCAGGCTGTTACACTCGAACACGTGATCGACGCGCCTTTTCCCCCACGAGGGCCGCATCCATGTTGCGGTTGACTGCCTTACTGCTGGGCGTTGCCCTGCTACTCACCGGTAGCGGGTTGCTCGGCACGCTGCTCGCCGTGCGTGGCGATCAGGCCGGCTTCGATGCGCGGGCATTGGGGTTGATCATGTCCGGCTACTTCGCCGGCTTCTTTCTGGGCACCTTCTTCGCACCGCCGCTGATTCGCCGCATCGGGCATATCCGCGCGTTTGCGTTTTATGCGGCGCTGGCAGCCATTGCGGTGTTGCTGCATCCGATCTGGTTGAACGCCTGGGGCTGGGGCGTGCTGCGCCTGGTGACTGGCGCGGCGTTGGTCGGCCTGTACACCGTGATCGAAAGCTGGCTCAACGCCGAGCCCGACGCGCGCCGGCGTAGCCGGGTGTTTTCGGTCTACATGGCGATCAATCTGTCGGCGCTGGCACTGGGCCAGGTCCTGCTCACCATCGGCGATGCAGGCGCACCGGCGATGTTCACGCTGACGGCGATCCTGTTCTGTGCAGCGGTGATGCCGGTGATGACCACGCGGCTGATCCCGCCCGAGGTGCCGCATGTATCGCGCCTGCGGTTGGTCACGCTGTATGCCCTGGCGCCGGTGGCCACGATTGGCGCCGGCCTTTCCGGCCTGGCGATGGGTGCGTTCTGGGGCTTGCTGCCGGTATATGCCAACCGCATCGGGCTGAATTCCGACGGCGTGGCGATGTTCATGCTCACCGCCATCGTGGGCGGTGCGGTGCTGCAGTGGCCGATCGGGCGCATCAGCGACGGGCATGACCGCCGCATCGGCCTGGTGACCGTGAGCGTGCTGGCCGCCGGCATCGCGATCGCTGCCGCGTTGCCGATGGTGCAGACACAGACCACCGTGCTGTTCGTGCTGTTCTTCGTCTATGGCGGGTTGGCGTTTTCGCTGTACCCGTTCGCGGTGGCGCACATGCTCGATTACCTGCCGCGCGAAGACCTGCTTTCCGGCAGCAGCAGCTTGTTGCTGGTGCATGGCGTGGGTGCGGCGATCGGCCCTGCATTGGCCGGCGGCGCGATGCAGAAGTTCGGCCCGGCCGCGTTGCCGGTGTACTTCGCGGTGATGTTGTTGGCCCTGGCGGGCTTCACGTTGTCGCGGCTGCTGCGCTTCACCCGCCGCCGCCCCCATCCGATCGCCTTCCGCCCGATGCTGCGCACCACGCCGTCGGCACTGGAGTTGATGCCGGAAACACAGCAGACCGAAACGCCACCGCGAACCAAGTAACGCTGACCGTGCTCTCTCGCGCTGGCTTTAGGATGGTCGAACAATTCGATCAGCGGACTGCACACCTGCGACTGCGGCCAGCGCGGTTGTGCTGGATCTCGAAACTTCGCTCGCTGCCTGGTGCGGTGGCCTCGCCAATTGCGGGACCGTTGGCGGCATGGATGCCGCCATCGAGTCCCCAAGGGATGGGCTCACGGCGTGTCCAGAAGCGGTGAGGCATCGCGCTATCGACCGACTCCGCGTTTGACCCAGCCCGTTGACCAGCCCACATCCCGCTTGGCCCAAGATCTCGTCAGCTCGGCTGGAAGCATCCGAACGCCGCTAACCAAGCTAACCAAGTCTTCGCTCTGGCCATGAGGTTGCATACATCCGGCGCGTGATCGCGACCTCGCCTGTAGCGCGGTCATGATCACGCAACGCAAGCGCGGCAGTCTTTCCAGACCCCCTCCCCCGCTGTGGATTTCAATGGATTCGATGTCCTCCTTGCGCGTGCGCCGTCCTGCCACGCTGGCGTTACTGCTGGTTTCGCTCACCCTACCGGCGTATGCACAGCAGGTTCCCGACGGCGCAACGTCCGACCCGGCCGTCACCGATGAGCAAGTATCGACGCTGGATCAGGTGCAGGTGGTCGGCCAGGCAATGACCTATTCCAAGACCACCGTCAGCAAGGAAATGCTGGACCGCCAGTTCGTGCTCGGCAGCGTCAACGATGCGCTCAACGAACTGCCCGGCGTGGTGGTGACCGAAGCCGATGCCTTTGGCTCCTCGGATTGGGGCACGCAGATCAGCATGCGCGGCTTCGTCAGCAATCGCGATACGCAACAGATCGGCACCACCATCGACGGCGTACCCAATGGCGGCTCGGCGTACGGCGGTGGCTCCAAGGCCAATCGCTTTATCGACATGCCGGATCTGGAAACGGTGGAAGTGAGCCAGGGCACCGCCGACATCGCCTCGCGCTCCAACGAAGCCCTGGGCGGCACCTTGAATTACCTCACCAGCGAACCGCTGGAAACGCAGCGTGTGCGCGTGATCGGCGGCATTGGCGATAACCAGGCGCGCAAGTACTACGCGCGCTACGACACTGGCCTGATCGGCGGCAATACGCGTGCCTGGGTCAGTGGCTCGTCGGCACGCAATGACGACTGGATCGACGGCAGCGGGCACACCAGCCGCGATCACCTGGCCGGCAAATTCGTCAGCGTGCTGAATCAGTGGACGCTCAGCGGATACGCATCCTACGACGATGCCGACGAATCCGAATACACCAGCGTGACCCCGGAGCAATTCGCGCGCGACCCGGAGCACGACCTGTTGACCGGCACGCTCACCGGCATTCCGTACCTGGACCAGAACTACCGCTCCGGCTCGCGTGCCTTGCGCAAGAATACGTTCGGCTACCTGCGTGGCGCCTTGGATGGCGGCAATGGTTTCAAGACCACGCTGACCGGCTATGCGCACCGCATGCAGGGGCGCGGCGACTGGATTCCGCCGTATCTGGTGGATGTCAGCAACGATGGCGCCGGCGCACCCGAATCCGAAGCGCGTGGCGGCAATACCGTGTATGGCGGCAGCGATCTGGGCAAACTGTATTACCTCACCCCCGGGGGCGCGGCTGCCGCCATGCTGGCCGGTTGCGCCGGCAGCGACGCGATGCCGGCCGAATCCAATCCGGCCTGCTATCCGGCCGGTTCGATGCCGGTGCAATCGTATCGACATAGCCACTACGACAATCACCGCGCCGGCGCGATGGCCGATGTGGAATGGCGCACCGATCTCGGCGCCATCGACAACACCGTGCGTGCCGGTGCCTGGCTGGAACGCGTTGAGCGCAGCGTCACCCGCGACTGGCACCGCCTGCTCAACGTCGGCACCAACATCAGCTTCGATCATCAGCCGTACTGGGTGCAGTTCAAGGACAACTACCAGACCGACGAGCAGATGTATTACGTCGAAGACGTGATGCGTTACGGCGCATTCGCATGGCGCGTGGGCGTCAAGCAGTTCTTTGTCGACCAGACCCGCGACCGCCGCATCGGCGATGCGCAGCATGTGCAATCGGATTCGCAGTCCGACCCGCTGCTGTCGGCCGGCCTGACCTGGACCACACCGGTGCAGGGCCTGGAGGCCTTTGCCGGCTACTCGCAGAACTTCGCCGCGATTGCGTCCGGCGTGCTGGGCGAAACCGACCCGGTGGCGCTGAGTCGGGTGAAACCGGAAACCGCCGACAACATCGAACTCGGCCTGCGTGTCAGCCGCTGGCCGTTGACCGGCAGCGTCACGCTGTACGACATCCGCTTCGACAACCGCATCGTGTACGTGCCGGCCAACTTCGTCACCGGTATCGACTACCTGGGCGAAACCGATGGCGTGTACGAAAACTTCGGCGGTGTGCATGCGCGCGGCGTGGAAGCAGCGCTGGGCTACGGCTGGGACAACGGCTGGCGCATCAATGGCGCCTACACCTACAACAAGGCCGATTATCTCGGCAGCGGCGATGCCGCGCGCGATACCGCCTTGGAGATCACGCCCGGTGCGCAGGTGATCGGCCAACCGCGCAATACGCTGGTGGTGTCGGCCGACTGGCGCGGCCAGGCATGGCGCTTCGGTGTGTCCGGACGCTACCTGGGCAAGCGCTACCTAGACGCATCCAACCGCGCCGCACTCGATGGCGTGACCACCTTCGATGCCAATCTGGGTGTGGAACTTTCGCAACTGACCTCGCAGCTCAAAGGCCTGCAGCTCGCGCTCAACGTCAGCAACCTCACCGACAAGCGCTATCTGGAAGGTGTGGACGGTAGCGACAGTGCCTTCATTGCCGCCCCGCGCACCGTCGGCCTGACCCTGACGCTGGACCTGTAACGGCGAACTGCCATGCTATGCGATGCCCGCACCAGGCACCGGCGCGGGCAGTCCTTCCGATGCGATGAGCCCACATGATCGATCTGCCCCGACGCCGCCTGCTGCAAGCCGGCCTCACCAGCGGCGCGGCCGCGTTGCTGCCCAGCATCGCGCGCGCCGCAGCCATCGCGCCGGACCGGCGCAGCGGCACGCTGGAGGACCTTCGGCATGTGGTGATCCTGATGCAGGAAAACCGCGCGTTCGATCATTACTTCGGCGCGCTGCCCGGCGTGCGGGGTTTCGGCGACCGTTTCCCGATCCCTGCGCCCCCCTTGCCGGGCGCACCGGCGCGCACGGTGTGGCTGCAACCCAGCGAGGACGGCCGCCAGTGGTTGACGCCATTCGCGTTGGACACGGCCGCGCAGTTCGGCTTCATGCGTGTCAAGGGCACCCCGCATAGCTGGCCGGATGCACAACAGGCCTGGGACCATGGACGGCTCGGGCACTGGGCTGCCGCCAAGCACAATCATGCACTGGGCTATTACACGCGCGCGGACATTCCGTTTCAGTACGCGCTGGCCGACGCCTTCACCATCTGCGATGCGTACCACGCTGCGATCCAGACCGGCACCAATTCCAATCGCGTGTTCCTGTGGACCGGCGGCAACGATCCGCAGGCGCGCGCAGGCGGCCCGGTGATCGGCAATTCGCACGACAACTTTGCGGAACTGGGCGGCTTTGCCGAGCCGTATCGTTGGGGCACCTACGTGCAAGCCCTGCAGAACGCCGGTGTGGCCTGGCAGATCTATCAGGACATGGCAGACAACTTCACCGACAACCCGCTGGCCGGCTTTGCGGCATTTCGACAGGCGTACAGCGCCGCGCCCGGACATGATCCGCAATTGCGCGCGCGTGGCGTGAGCACGCGCGGTCTCGCGCAGTTGCGCCAGGACGTACTGGGCGGGCGCCTGCCTGCAGTGAGCTACATCATTGCCGACGCGGCCGGCAGCGAGCATCCGGATCCGTCCAGCCCCGCCCAGGGCGCGGCCTACACCGCACGCGTGCTGGATGCGCTCACTGCCGATCCGGCGGTGTGGAGTCGCACCGCCTTGCTGGTGATGTTCGACGAGAACGACGGCTTCTTCGACCATCTGCCGCCGCCCGCACCGCCGTCGCCGGATGCACACGCAACGGGCGGGTTTGCCGGCGCATCGACGCTGGCTACCGACGATGACTATCACCGCCACCCGGCGCCGGGCGAGCAGAACGTGGATCTTCCCGAGCTACGCGGGCGGCCCTATGGGCTTGGCCCGCGCGTGCCGATGTATGTGGTCTCGCCATGGAGCCGCGGCGGCTGGGTGGATTCGCAGGTGTACGACCACACCTCGGTGCTGCGCCTGCTCGAACGCCGCTTCGGCGTGCCCGCGCCGGAAATCACGCCCTGGCGGCGTGCAGTGTGCGGCGATTTGACCAATGCCTTCGATTTCCGCCAGGCCGATACGCGCGCGTTCGTCGCCGCGCTGCCGGATGTCGGTGCAACCGCTACGCGCGCGGCCGCTTTGCGCGAACACGCACTGCCGCCGTTGCCGGCCACGTTGCAGCCGCCCGAACAACCGTTCGGCGTGCGCCGCTCGCGTGGGCTGCCATATCGTCCCAGCGTGGAGCTGGCCCACCTGACCGAGCGCGGCGAAGTTAAGCTCCGCATGTCCAATGCGGGCGCGGCGGCGGTGCTGCATGTCTACGACCGCTTCGATCTAGCGGCAATTCCACGCCGCTACACAGTGGGAAGCGACGCCATCGTGGACGGCACGTGGACCACCTACGACGGCCGCTACGATCTGTGGCTGCTCGGTCCCAACGGCTTCCATCGCCATTACCGCGGCGACCTCGATGCAGCGCCGCTGCTGGCCGAGATCGCGCAGGATCCGAACGATTGCACTTGCGTGCTGCTATCGCTACGTCATAGCGGCAACACTGCCGTGCAGATTGAGCTGCAGCCAGGTGCATATACCGCCGCACAGCCGCGCGAGCGCCTGAGTCTTGCACCCGACACCACCGTGCAGCGGCGCTGGAAGGCGGCAGCAACCGGCGGCTGGTACGACCTATGGGTGCGCCACGACAGCGCGGCCCAGCATCTGGCCGGGCGCATCGAAACCGGTGCAGACAGCGTCAGCGACCCGGCCATGGGTGGGCCGGCGCGATTGCAGCAGGACATGCCTGTCTCGATCGGCGCACTCGGCTAAGCGTGGCTAACAAGACCACAGCGCTCACCGCCGGATGGGCGCGGCCGATACTCGACGCGGAATCTCCCACTCTTACACCGCAGTTTTAAGCGCGCTGCCTCAGACCCTCCTGGCGACTGTTCGCTCGGTTTTTGATGGCCGTCCCAAGTCTTGCAGCGCGGTATGCGCTGCGTACACATGGGGATGCCTGATCAGCAGGCTTGCGCACAGTCACACTCAGCGCGCGCCAGTCGCATCAAGCACGCCGATCGTGTGCAACCAGGTTTCCACCAACTGCGGCCACTGCGCGATCGGCAGCCCCTTGGCGCGCAGACCGAAGGCATGGCCACCCTGGGCGTACACATGCATTTCCACCGGCACGTCCGCCTGGTTGAGCGCGACGTAGTAGGCCAGCACCTGCGAAACGCCGTCCACGTGATCGTCCTGCGCCTGCAACAGGAAGGTCGGCGGGGTATCGGCGACGACGCGAATGTCCGGACGCAGGTCCAGATGGGTGGGATCGCGGGTGTCGTCATCCTCGTCCTCGTGCGCCCACAAATGGCCCGGATACACGGCAATGGCGAAATCCGGGCGACAGCTCACGCGATCGGCGGCATCCACCGGCAGATACGTGCGCGCTGCAAAATGCGTACTGATCGCGGCCACCAGGTGACCACCGGCAGAAAAGCCGAGCACACCGATCTTGTGCGGATCCACGGCCAACTGGTCCGCCCGCGCGCGCACCATCCCCAACGCTCGTTGGGCATCCTGCAGGGCTGTTTGCACCTTCGGATAATAGCGGCGGTCGTTGACCCAGGTCGGCCCCGAGTTCGGTACACGGTATTTCAACAGCACACAGGTGATACCGCGCGCGGTCAGCCAGTCGCAGATTTCGGTCCCTTCCAGATCCATGGCCAGGACTTGATAACCACCGCTGGGAAACACCAGCACCGCCGCGCCGGTGTTGTGAGCCTTGGGCTTGTATACCGTCATCGTCGGGCGGCTGACATCGCTGAGCTTGGTCCATGGGTAACGCCCCTCGCCGGTGCCCACCGATTCGGGCTTCGGGTGGCGCACCGCATCAGGCACCGCGCGCGGCCAAAGCGGTATTTCGACCTGACCAGGCGCTGGCTGCCAGGCGCGCGCCGGTGCGAGCCCATGCACAAGCAGCAGCGCAACTGCCATCCACCCATGACACGACCTGATTTGCACGATTGGACCTTGAAGGGTTGAAGAAACAGAAAGCACGTCGTGAACTCATGCGCGAATGACGCGCGTGAGACACCGGAGCCTTGCACTCACGCCGCGATGCTCTCGCGCACCGCGACCGCCACCGCCTTCAACGCCGCATCGCGTGCCGCGTCGTCGACCTTGGCACCGTTCAAGTACGTGGTCAGCAACAGGGGCGCGCTTCCCTTCGGTGGCCAGAGGATGGCGATGTCGTTGCGCGTGTCGGTGCCGTTGCTGCCGGTCTTGTCGCCGATCTTCCAGCCGGCCGTGAGCCCCGCACGCAGGCAATCGTCGCCGGTGCGATTGTCGATCATCCAGTCGGTCAGCTGCTTGCGCGAGGCTGGCTGCAGCGCGTCGCCAAGCAGCAGCGTGCGCAGCGTGGCGGCCATTGCCGCAGGCGTGGTGGTGTCGCGGGGGTCGCCGTCGGCGAACCGGTTCATCTGCGGCTCGTAGCGGTCGGTGCGGGTCTGGGCATCGCCGATACCGCGCAGGAACGCAGTCACCCCGGCCGGTTCGCCGACCAGCGGGAACAGCAGATTGGCAGCCGGGTTGTCGCTATAAATCATCGTGGCCCGGCAGAGCTCGCCAACACTGAGCGAACCGCCGACATGGCGTTCGGTCACCGGGGCATGCTCCAGCATGTCGGAGGCACGGATCCTGACCTGCTGCGCCAGCGTCAACTTGCCCTGGTCCACCCGCCGCAGCACCGCGGCAGCCAATACAAATTTGAAGGTGCTGCACATCGGAAAGCGCTCGTCCTCGCGCTGCCCGAGGCGCTTGCCGGTGGCGCTGTCGAGCAGGCAGATGCCCAGCCGGCCGCCGGTGCCACGTTCGATCTGCGCCCACTGTGCCCGCAGCATGTCGTCCACGTTTACCGCGGGGGTGAGTGCCCATGCGGGTCTGGACGCTGCAAGCAGCACGCCAGCGCCGGTTGCGTGCAGGAACTGTCGCCGATTCAACATGCGGTTGCCTCCTTGAGAGAGCCCGCAGTATCGATGCGCAGGATGCAGCCGACCATCGCGATGTTTCGATCTCAGGCATGAATTGAACTAATCTCTACCCATGCCCCGCCCCCGCCTGCCGCTCAATGCCCTGCGCGCGTTCGAAGCCGCCGCGCGCCATCAGAATCTGACCCGCGCGGCCAATGAGCTATGCGTCAGCCAGGCCGCGCTGAGTCACCAGATCAAGGCGCTGGAGCAGCAGTTGGGCACCAGCCTGTTTCACCGCCTGCCGCGCGGTGTAGCGCTGACCGACGAAGGCGCCGCGCTGGCGCCGGTGCTAGGCGAGGCCTTCGACCGCATCGCCGCCACCTTGGAACGCTTTGCCGATGGCCGTTACCGCGAGGTGCTCAGCGTGGGCGTGGTCGGCACCTTCGCCACCGGCTGGCTGTTGCCACGGCTGGCGGCATTTCATGCAACGCACGCGGATATCGAACTGCGCCTGTCCACCCACAACAACCGCGTCGACCTGGCCGGAGAGGGCCTGGATCTGGCCATCCGCTTCGGCGATGGCGATTGGCAGGGCCAGGTTGCCGAAGCCGTGATGGAAGCGCCCTTCGCGCCGGTGTGCGCGCCGGCAATGGCGCGCGGCTTGCGCGTGCCGGAGGATCTGGCGCGTGTGCCGCTATTGCGCTCGTATCGCCTGGATGAGTGGCCGCAGTGGTTCCGCGCGGCGCGTGCGACGGAGGTGCCTGCGCGCGGCAGCATGTTCGATTCGTCGCTTACCCTGGCCAGCGCAGCGGCAGCCGGCGCCGGCGTGGCGTTGTTGCCGTTGCCGATGTTTCGCCAGGACCTGGATGCCGGGCGCCTGGTCTGCCCGTTCCCGATCACCATCGACGCCGGGCGCTACTGGCTGACGCGGCTACGGTCGCGGCCGCAAAGCGATGCCGGGCGCCGGTTGCGCGATTGGCTACTGGCCCAACAGCACGTCAGCAGCTGAGCAGCGCTGCCACTCTCAGAGCGCCTTGGATGTCTTTCCCACCCGCAAGGCCAACTGGCGAAACGCCTCGAACTGCGCCCTGTCGGCGAACCAGTGCGGGCAGAACAGCTCGAACAGCCGGTCGTTGTGGTACAGCAACAGCACCCGGTCGTTTTCGCGGATGCGCATGTAATCGGACCAGGGGCGACGCAGATGGCCGTCCGTCCAGGTGATTTCCAGCCCGTTCTCGTCCCATGCGTAGGTGTAGGTATGCCGCAGCGAGGCCTGCTGCGCATGCAGGCGTTTGATCCGCCGCGGCAGGCCCCACACGTGCAACGCCACCAGGCCGAGCAACCCACCGCCACCGCCGCCGATCAGCACCGGGCCGATAATCTCGCTCGCGCCGCGCAGGTGCAGCAGCCCCGCTCCGATCAACAGCAGGACTGCCAGAAACACGAGCAGGCGTTTCGCATCGTGACGCGCATGCAAGCGCTGCGCGGCCAGATGGTCTTCCAGACTGATGGTGACGCTGATCATGCGCGCGACATCCGTGTGTGGCTCAACGCGCAGCGTAACCCACGCGCTTTCATCGTGGCCAACACGACGCAGCGCGCAGGCAGCCGCTAGGTGTAGACCAGGCGCGGCAACGGCGATGTACGCCTGGTACATCTCGCAACGACCATCTGACACGCCATCGTACGGTTGCGCAGGCGTTTTTGTCAGTGACGCTTACGCACCGTCGATCAATTCCATCCACGCTGCCTCGGCTGCAGCCAGTTGCTGCGCGGTTGCTTCGCGGTCGCGTCCGAGCACCGCCATCTTTTCGCTGTCGGCGTAGTTGCCGGGATTGGCCAGCTCGCGATCCAGCGCAGCGAGCGCCGCTTCCAGCTCGCCGACGCGCTTTTCGGCACTGGCCAGCTTGTGCGGGTTGACGGCTTTTTTCGGCGGCAGCGGCTTGGTCGGCGGTGGCGGGGTCGGCGCCGCCTCGGCCATCTTCTGCTTGGTCCCCTGCGCGGCCGGGCGGCTCCGCAACCAGGCGGCGTATTCGTCCAGGTCACCGGCGAACGGCTCGACCACGCCATCGGCCACGCGCCAGAAACTGTCGCAGACCAGGCCGATCAGATGGCGATCGTGCGAGACCATCACGATGGCGCCTTCGAAATCGCTCAGCGCCTCGGCCAGCGCTTCGCGCATTTCCAGGTCCAAGTGGTTGGTCGGTTCGTCCAGCAGCAGCACGTTCGGCTGCTGCCAGGCGATCAACGCCAGCGCCAGGCGCGCGCGCTCGCCGCCGGAGAAACCATCCACCACTTCGAAGGCGCGGTCACCGGCAAAATTCCATTTCCCCAAAAAGTCGCGGAACGCCTGGTTGGAACCATCCGGCGACAACTCGCGGAAATGGTCCATCGGCGACTGGCCTTCGTGCAGCGACTCCACCGTGTGCTGGGCGAAGTAGCCGATGCGCAAATCCGGATGTGCGCTGCGCTCGCCTGCCAGCGGTGCCAGTTCGCCCACCAAGGTCTTGACCAGGGTGGACTTACCCGCGCCATTGGGCCCAAGCAAACCAATCCGGTCACCCGCCTCTAGCCCGAATCCAACATCATGCAGCACGGTAATGGCATCGCTGGAACCACGCTTTTGCGATTCCCCGTTCCCGATTCCCGATTCCCGCGGCGCAGCGGCATAGCCGGCTTCCACGTGATTGAGCCGGATCAGCGAGAACGGCAGCCGGCTGGGCTGCGCGAACTGGATGCGGAACTCGCGCTCGGCGCGCACCGCCTCGGTGCCGGCCATCTTGGCCAGCCGCTTCATGCGGCTCTGCGCCTGGGTCGCCTTGCTGGCCTGCGCCTTGAAGCGGTCGATGAAGCTCTGCAGATGCGCGCGCTCGGCCTGTTCCTTCTCGTGCGCGATCTGCTGCTGGCGCAAATGCTCGATGCGCTGGCGTTCGAAATCGGTATAGCCGCCGACATACAGCTTGGCGGTGCCGCCATGCAGGTGCAGGGTGTGGGTGGCCACGTTGTCGAGAAATTCGCGGTCGTGCGAAATCAGCAGCAGCGTGCCCGGGTACTTGAGCAACCACTGCTCCAGCCACAGCACCGCATCCATGTCCAGGTGGTTGGTCGGCTCGTCGAGCAGCAGCAGGTCGCTGGGCATCATCAGCGCGCGCGCCAGATTCAGCCGCACCCGCCAGCCGCCGGAGAACGACGACACCGCGCGATGGTGCGTGTCGGCCGGAAACCCAAGGCCGTGCAGCAACTTGCCGGCGCGCGCTTCGGCGTCGTAGGCGCCGATCTCGGCCATCTTCTGGTGTGCATTGGCCACTGCCTCCCAGTCCTCGCGCGCGGTAGCTGCGGCTTCTTCCTGCAGTACCGCAGACACCTCGATGTCCCCGCCCAGTACGAACGACAGCGCCGGGTCGGGCAGCGAGGGAGTTTCCTGCGACACGCTGGCCGTGCGCACCTTGCCGGGCAGATCGACATCGCCCTTGTCGGCCTCCAGCTCGCCCTTCACCGCAGCGAACAGGCTGGACTTGCCGGTGCCGTTACGGCCCACCACACCTACGCGGTAGCCGGCGTGCATGGTCAGGTCGACGTTGGAGAGCAGCAGACGCTCGCCGCGTCGCATGGAGAAGTTACGCAGGGAAATCATTGATGGACAGTCCGATAGAACGAAAAGGAATGAGCAGATGAGCAGCATTCCTGCGACGCCATTCTAGCGTTAACGAATAATTAGCGCCTTCAGCGTGGCCGCCGTCTTGTTCGCCCTCCCGCGACCGCCGCCTGCCTAGCCTTGCCTGGTCCTGCCTGGACCCACGTTTTCGGAGTTGTCATGAACGCCCCCCTTTCCGCGCTTGCGACCGCCGTGGTCGCTGCACTGCTTGCTTCCCCCGCCCTGGCCCAGACCGCCGCCCCGGCCAACACCCTGGATACGGTCATCGTCACCGGTACCCGCGTGTCGGACCGCACCGTGGCCGAGTCGCAGTCGCCGATCGACATCATCAGCGCCGAATCGCTGCAAGCCACCGGCACCCCGGAACTGGCCACCGCACTGGCGCGCGCCCTGCCATCGCTGAACTTCCCGCGCCCTGCCCTGAGCGACGGCACCAGCGCGATCCGTCCCGCACAGCTGCGCGGCCTCTCGCCCGACCAAGTGCTGGTGCTGGTCAATGGCAAGCGCCGCCACACCTCCTCGCTGCTCAACCTCAACGGCACCATCGGTCGTGGCGCGGCGGCGGTGGATCTGAACACCATCCCGGTCGCGGCCATCGCGCGGGTGGAAGTGCTGCGCGACGGCGCCTCGGCGCAGTACGGCTCCGACGCCATTGCCGGCGTGGTCAACATCGTGCTCAAGGGCGCAGAAAAGGGCGGCAGCCTGCAAGCCGGCTTCGGCCAGTATTCGGCTGGCGACGGCAACAACTACGAGCTCTCCGGCGACACCGGCGTGGCCTATGGCGGCGACCGCGGCTGGCTGCACGTGGCCGCCCAGCTCAACCAGCAGGACCCGACCGACCGTGCACGCGCCTACGCCGGCGCGCCCAGCGTCTCGCAGCCGGCAGTCGGCCAGAAGGCGTTCAAGATCGGCGACCCGGAGGTCAATGCGCAGGCGGTCTCGGCCAATACCGAATTCGCCTTCAGCGACAGCATCACCGGCTATGCGTTCGCCACCGCCAGTAACCGCGACATCACCTCGTTCGCGTTCTTCCGCGCGCCGGGCAGCAGCCAGAACATCCTGTCGGTGTATCCGCAGGGCTTCCTGCCGGAAATCCAGACTTACGCCAAGGACCGCTCGCTGGTGGCCGGCGTGCGCGGCTCCACTGCCAGCGGTTGGGACTGGGACGCCAGCTACAACTACGGCTACAACCGCATCGATTTCCACACCCGCAATACGCTCAATGTCAGCCTGGGGCCGACCTCGCCCACGGCGTTCTACGACGGCGCACTGGAAACTACGCAGAACATCGTCAACCTGGACGTCAAGCGCGGCTTCGATTGGGGCCTGGCCTATCCGGTGACAGTGGCCTTCGGCGCCGAATACCGCAACGAAAAGTGGAACCAGTCGCCGGGCGAAGTGGGCTCGTATTTCCAGGCCGGCACGCTGGCCGGTGGCGCGCAGGGCTTCGGTGGATTCGCGCCCAGCGTCTCGGGCCAGTACTCGCGCGACAGCTACGCGCTGTATGCGGATCTGGAAGCCGACTTCACCGACAAGTTCTCTGCCGGCCTGGCCGGGCGGTACGAGGACTTCAGCGATTTCGGCAGCCAGGCCTCGGGCAAGTTCTCCGCGCGCTACGCCTTCACCGACAGGATCGCGTTGCGCGGCACGGTGTCCTCGGGCTTCCGCGCGCCGTCGCTGGCGCAGCAGTATTTCCAGTCCACCAGCACCACCTTCCTGGCCGGCAACCCGAATCCGTTCGAGATTCGCACCTTCCCCGCCGACAGCACCGTGGCGCGCGCGCTCGGCGCCGAGCCGCTGGATGCGGAAACCTCGCTGTCCTACAGCCTGGGCCTTGTGCTGCAGCCCACCGATGCGCTCTACCTCACCGTGGATGCGTACCAGATCGATGTGGACGACCGTATCGTGCTGTCGTCCAACCTGACCGGCGCGGGCGTGCGCAGTCTGTTGGAGTCGCAGGGCATCTTCGGCATCAATGGCGGGCGTTACTTCACCAATGCGGTGGATACGCGTACGCGCGGCGTGGACGTGGTGGGCAGCTACCGCTGGCAGCTGGCCGCCAGCAGCGTGGACCTGACTGCCGGCTATAACTATTCGGAAACCGAAGTGCGCAGCGTGGCCGCCAACCCGGCCGCGTTGTCGGCCAACGGGCTGAGCCTGGAGCGCATCGACCGCACCGAGCGTGGCCGCATCGAAGCAGGCTTCCCGCGCGACAAGTTCCTGATCAACGGCAGCTGGAACTCCGAACACTGGACGCTGGCCCTGGGGGCCACGCGCTATGGCAAGTACAGCACCCGCCCAGCGGACGCGAGCAACGACCAGACCTTCGGCGCCAAGTGGGTGGTGGATGCATCGGCCAGCTACAAGATCGATCGCTGGACGCTGACGCTGGGCGCAGACAATGTGCTGGATCAATACCCGGACGAAAACAACTTCGCCAATTCCACCAGCGGACAATTCCCGTACAGCAATCTGTCGCCGTTCGGCTTCAATGGTGCGTACGTGTATGGGCGCATCAACTACCGCTGGTAAGCGCTGCGCTTGAGCAGCCGAGGTTGTCTTTGTGATCGTGAGGCGGGCGATGCGATCGGCCATCTCGCGATCAGCGCGAGACATCCGCCGCATTTGCTGTGATCAGCAAATGCAACTTCGCTGCATGCATGGCGTGTCGCCATTGCATCCTTCGACATCCAGGGTCGACCACGCGCCCCGGCCAGCCTGGGGCGTGTGCGCATCTGCCTAAGGTCTTTTTGGAACGGCACACAAACTCACTGCCGGCACCAGGCGGACGCGGCCGCGCCATCGACCCTGCGTGCGCTGCGGTTGGTGTCGCCGTCGGCGCGCACCTGAGGACTGCGCGCGACGCGTTGGTCGCCACTGTGCGCCCCGTATCGCTGCGAGGTGAAGACCTGACGGCAGCTGCGGTGGTATCAACGGTGCTCCCGTCATTGCCGGAGCACGCTCCATGGAAACATCGCAGCTGTCGCGCGGACGCTTGATCGACCATCTGCACCTAGTGGTGCAGGACCTGCCGGCCAGCCGGCGCTTCTACCAGGCCGTGCTGGACGTTCTTGGGATTCCGGTCGGCGGCGAAGGCGATGGGTTCTTCTGGGCCGACGAATTGTTCGTTTCCGACCGCGACACGGTGGCACAGGGCGTGCTCACCGGCCGTCACCACCTGGCATTTCAGGCACGCGATGTGGCAATGGTGCATGCCTTCCATCAAGCGGCGCTCGCCCACGGTGGTCGCGACAATGGTGCGCCCGGCCTGCGCCCCTATCACCCGCAGTACTACGCCGCGTTCGTGCTCGATCCGGACGGCAACAACATCGAAGCGGTCTTCCATGGTGTTGCGCAACGCAGTGCTGATGCGGTGCAGATCACATTCTGATGCACAAGTTTCATAACTGGTATTGCCGTCCACTATGGTGCAAGCGAGCGCCTGCCCCAGCAGGTCTGGTGCAGGCGTCGCATCACTTTGGTGCACGATGACAACGTTGCCAGTAGCACGTCAGAGATGACAGTTGCTTGCGCAACGTAACCAAAATTTGACATGCGGTTACACGTGGTTAATGGTTGAGAACGCACCGCAGCTGCCGCGCTGGACGCGGCCCGGGAGGGGGCCCCTGCGATGCATCCGTTCCCCACTCGGAGTTGTCACCGCATGAATTGCAAGACCAGTCCACTCGCAGTCGCCGTTGTTCTTGCACTGTCGTTTTCCGCTTCAACCGCGTCTGCGCAATCGCAGGCGCCGGCCCAGAAAACACTGGACACCCTGATCGTGACCGGCACGCGTGTGGCCGATCGCACGGTCGCCGAATCGGCATCGCCGATCGACATCATCTCGCCGCAGGCACTGGAATCGACCGGCACCACCGAATTGGCGACCGCGCTCTCACGCGCGATTCCCTCGCTCAATTTTCCGCGCCCGGCCATCTCCGACGGCTCCGACGCGGTGCGCCCGGCACAGTTGCGCGGCCTGTCGCCCGATCAGGTGCTGGTGCTGGTCAACGGCAAGCGCTATCACAGCACGGCGTTGATCAATCTCAACGATACCCAGGGGCGTGGCTCTTCGCCGGCAGACCTCAACACCATCCCGATCGCCGCGGTGGAGCGCATCGAAGTGCTGCGCGATGGTGCGTCTGCGCAATACGGCTCGGACGCCATCGCCGGCGTGATCAATGTCGTGCTCAAGGGCAGCGGCGAAGGCGGCAGCATCAATGGCCGCTACGGCAAGTACAGCGCTGGCGACGGCGAGCAGTACCAACTGTCCGGCGATGCCGGTTTCAGCTTCGCCGGCACCGGCAAGGTGCACCTGGCCGCACAGGCCGGGCACTCGGATCAGACCAACCGCGCGTTGCCGTTCCAGGGCCGTGTGGAGCAGCGTTATGGCGACCCCGACATCGACCAGGGCGCGCTCTCGTTCAACGGCGAATACAGCCCCACCGATTACCTCACGTTCTATTCGTTCGGCATGGTGAGCCGGCGCGAAGTGCTGTCCAACGGCTATTTCCGCTTTGCCGGTGATAATCGCAACCGCCCGGAAATCTATCCGGACGGCTTCCTGCCGCAGATCTACAACGTCAGCAAGGACGTCTCGTGGGTAGGCGGCTTGAAGACCTCCACCGAAGGGGGCTTGAACATCGATCTGAGCTACAACTACGGCCAGAACAATCTCACCTTCGATGTGCGCAACAGCTTGAACAACAGCTTGGGGCTGGCCAGCCCGACCGACTTCCACGCCGGTACGCTGGAAGTGACGCAGAACGTACTCAATGCCGATTTCACCAAGACGCTGGATTGGGGCCTGGCCTATCCGGTGACGCTGGCCTTCGGTGCCGAATGGCGCGGCGAGAAATTCAACGAATCGCCTGGCGATGCGGCTTCCTCGGCCAACGGCGGTATTCCCTCGGCCAACGGGTCGTTGATTCCCGGCGCGCAGGTGTTTCCAGGCTTCAAGCCCTCCGATGCCGGTTACTACAACCGCAACAGTCATTCGTTCTACGCCGATCTGGAAACCGATTTGACCGAGAAGTTCTCGGCCGGGCTGGCCGGGCGCTACGAGAAGTACAGCGACTTCGGCGACACCGCCACCGGCAAGCTGTCGCTGCGCTATGCCTTTACCGACAAGGTGGCGGTACGTGCGACTGCATCCACCGGCTTCCGCGCGCCGTCGCTGCAGCAGCAGAACTTCCAGTCGATCGCCACCCAGTTCCTCAACGTGGCGCAGCCCAACGGCACGGTGACCGCGATTCCGTTCGAGATCGGCACCTTCCGTACCGACAACCCTGCCGCGATCGCGCTCGGTGCCGAACCGCTCAAGGCCGAAGAGTCCAAGAATTACGGCTTGGGCGTGGTGCTGCAGCCGGTGGAGAATCTGTACATCACGGTGGATGCGTATCGCATCGATATCGACGACCGCATCGTGCTGTCTGAAAACCTCACCTCGACTGCGGTCCGCAACTACCTGCAGGCCAATGGGTTCCCGGGCATCGGTGGCGGGCGTTACTTCACCAATGCGGTAGACACCAAGACGCAAGGCGTCGATGCGGTCGGCACCTATCGCTGGAACCTGGATGGCGGCAGCGCAGAGCTGACCTCGGGCTACAACTACAACAAGACCGAAATCAAACGCATCGCCGATAACCCGGCAGCGCTGATGGCGATCGATCCGAGTGCGGTGCGCATCGGTCGCGCCGAAATCGGCCGTATCACCGAAGGCACGCCGCGCGACAAGTTCTTCCTTGGCGGGACCTGGTCGCCGGGCAACTGGTCGTTCACCGGCACCGCCACGCGCTGGGGCGAGTTCAGTACGTTCGGCACCAACGCCGGCAGCGACCAGACCTACGCGGCCAAGTGGACGCTGGATCTGGCCGCGTCCTACAAGTTGGGCGCGTGGAATTTCACCATCGGTGGCGACAACGTGCTCAACGAATATCCGGACCGCCAGCAAGCCGGCTTGGGCACGCGCACCTACCTGCCCTACAGCAGCGCCTCGCCGTTCGGTTTCAACGGCGCGCTGGTCTATGCAAACGTGAACTACAAGTGGTAACTCCCAAATGCCGGTCGGTCACGGCCGGCATGTGAGTCGCGCGGCACTGCATGTCTGACGTGTCGCCGACGTCACCGTCCCTGGCCACCCTCGCACACATGAGGTGGCCAGGTTAGACGCTTTCCGCTGCACGTTGCACCGCTTCAGCAAGGATGCGCGCAGCAAAGCGCGCAAGGCGCCACACCGCGCATTGCCGGTTGCTGCACTCGTGCGCACTGCTCCGTCCTGCGGACGCATGCGGCGCGCAGGCATGGCCGATTACCCGTTCGCAGTTGCATTCCCCCGGTATTTACGGTGCTTCGTCGCTACGTCCATCACTCCTTTCGAGCCTTGACTCCCATGCACAACTCCAACGCACTCTCGCTGGCGATTTCAGTCGCACTCACCGTCTGTTCCTTCGCTGCCAGTGCGCAGTCGCAATCGACCCAGCCGCAGAAAACCCTCGACACCCTGATCGTCACCGGTACGCGCGTCAGCGACAGGACCGTGGCCGAATCCGAATCGCCGATCGACATCATCTCCGAGGAGTCGCTGCAGGCCACCGGCGCCACCGATGTCGCCACCGCGCTCGGCAAGCTGTTGCCGTCGCTGAACTTCCCGCGCCCGGCCATCGCCGACGGCAACGACGCCGCCCGTCCCGCCACGCTGCGCGGGCTGTCGCCGGACAACGTACTGGTGCTGGTCGACGGCAAGCGCTATCACACCTCCTCGCTGGTGAACTACAACCCCTATGTCGGTCGTGGTTCGGCGCCGGCCGATCTCAACTCGCTGCCGATGTCGGCGATCGCCCGCATCGAGGTGCTGCGCGATGGCGCGTCGGCGCAATACGGCTCCGACGCGATCGCCGGCGTGGTCAACATCGTGCTCAAGCATGGCGCCGCGGCCGGCAGCAACAGCATTTCGGTCAATGGCGGCATCATGGACAAGGGCGACGGCGCACAGAACGGCGTCGACGGCTCGGTCGGCCTGCCGTTCGGCGCCACCAGCGGCGACACCGCGCCTGGCTGGGTGCGGCTGTCGTGGAATTACCAGAATTCGATGGACACCAACCGCAGCGAGAACACCAACCGCGCCACCACGCTTGCCGGCGCCGCCAATCCCAGCGGCGTGCCCTACCAGCGCCATGGCGATCCGGATGCCAGGTTCTACCAGGGCCTGGTCGCGTTCGGCTATGACTTCACGCCCAATGTCGAGCTGTATGGCCATCTGAGCGTGAGCCGCCGCGAAGTGACCTCCAACGGCTACTACCGTGCCTACGACAACACCGACCGCAACGTGCAGGCGGTGTATCCCAACGGCTTCCTGCCGCAGATCTACAACCCGATCAACGACCGCTCGGCGGTGCTCGGCGTCAAGGGCACCACGGCCAGCGACTGGCATTGGGACGTGTCGGCCACCTATGGCAAGAACGACATGACCTTCAACATCCTCAACAGCATCAACACCAATCTGTACTGGAGCACGGGCAGCTCGCCGACGAACTTCAATTCCGGCGGTTTCGAAACCGAACAAGGCACGCTCAACGCCGACTTCAACAAGTCCTTCGATTGGGGCCTGGCCTATCCGGTCAATCTGGCCTTCGGTGTGGAACATCGCCAGGACCGCTACGAGATCGTCGCCGGCTCGCCGGCGTCGTATTTCTTCGACCCCGACACCATCAACCCGGAGACCGGAACCCCGTACCCCGGCGGTGCGCAGGTGTTCTCCGGTCTGGAGCCCTCGGTAGCGGGCAAGTTCGGCCGTCACAGCAACGCGGCCTATGCAGCGCTGGAAGCGGACCTGACCGACAAGCTGTCCGGTGGCATCGCCGGGCGTTACGAGAACTACAGCGATGCCGGTTCCACCCGCTCGGGCAAGCTGTCGGCACGCTATGCGTTCACCGATACGTTCTCCATGCGTGCCACGGTTTCCAACGGCTTCCGTGCGCCCTCGCTGGCGCAGCAGAACTACGCCTCGGTGGTGACCTTGCCGCAGGACGGGCAGCTGATCCAGGTCGGCACCTATCGCACTTCCGACCCGATCGCCGTGCAGCTGGGCGCGCGTCCGCTGAGCCCGGAAAAGTCCACCAACTACGGGATCGGCAGCGTCTGGCAGCCGACCGCCAACTTCACCTCGACGCTGGACGTGTACCAGATCCGCATCTGGGACCAGATCCTGTATTCGGACCAGATCCAGCTCGCCCAGCCGATCGGCCAGGTGGGTGCGGTGCAATTCTTCGTCAACGGCGCCACCAGCCGCACGCGCGGCGTCGACTGGGTGAACAGCTATCGGGCCGATCTCGGTGCCGGCGGCAGCCTCAACCTGAGCGCCAGCGCCAATTACAACAAGACCAAGATCCTGGAGCTGTCCAATCCGAACTTCGGACGTGCCAGCCAGGGCCTGTTGACCGAATCCACGCCACGCACCAAGTACATGCTGGCAGCGGACTGGACCTTGGGCGGCTTCTCGCTCAACGGCAATGCCACCCGCTATGGCGCGATCAAGCGAATCGGCGATCCGGCCGACGGCAGCCAGGACCAGACATATTCGGCGCGCTGGATCCTCAATCTGGCGGCCAACTACACCTGGCAGGCGCTGACCTTCACCGTGGGTGCCGACAACGTCACCAACCAGTATCCGACCAAGGCACAGCTGACCACCGGCTACGACGATCGCGCCAGCGGTCTGCAGTATTCCTCGTTGTCGCCGTTCGGCTTCAACGGTCGCTACTGGTACGGCCGGGTGACCTACCGCTTCTGATCGGCCGGCTCGAGCGAACCTGCCGATCCGCGCATGTGTATACGCAAACACCGCCGAGTGATCGGCGGTGTTTGTCGTTGTGGGCATCTCGATTCGGGTGCCGCGGCTGCGCGTCATCTGCCGCGACGATCGCCAGCGCAGTGATTGCCGCTGCGATGCCGTCCCGGCTGGTCACGTCACTGCACTGGATGACCGCGGCTCACCAGGAGGCGAGCAGCGTGTCGACACCGCGCAGGTTGGCGCGGTCGTTCCAGCTCAGCGTGTCCAGCTGCTCCAACCGAAGCGCCGGCAGACGCGCAAGCAGGCAGGCCAGCGCGGCTTCCACTTCGATCATGGCCAGCCGGTTGCCCAGGCAGTGGTGGATGCCGCCACCGAGCGACAGCGCGCGGCCCTGCTGGCGGCGGATATCCAGCACCTGCGGGTCGGTGAACTGCAGCGTGTCGTGATTGGCCGCGCCCAGCATCAGATACAGCATGGCGCCCCGGGGAACCGCCACGCCCTCGATCTCGAAATCCTGCAAGGCGGTGCGCGTGGCCATCTGCACCGAGCTGTCGTAGCGCATGCATTCGAGCACTGCATTGGGCAGCAGGCCCGGGGTTTCCTGCAGCAGGCGCAATTGCTGCGGATGCCGATGCAGCGCGACCAGCGCATTGCAGATCATGTTGGAGGTGGTTTCGTGGCCGGCAAAGAACAGCAGGATCACGTTGGAGACGATCTCCTCCTCGCTCAGGCGGCGGCCGTTGTCCTCGGCCTGGATGAAGCGCGCGATCAGATCGTCGCCGCCAGCGCTGCGACGTTGCGCGATCACGCCGTGGAAATATGTTGCCAGCTGGTCGTACGCAACGCTGGTGGCCTGCAGTTCTTCCGCCGTCATCATCGGATCGAAGACTTTCGCCAGCGCGCTGGTCGCGTGACTCAGCGCGGTGACATCGGCTGCATCGATATCCAGCATCCGGCAGATGATGGCGATCGGCAGCGGGAACGCGAACTCGGCCAGCAGATCGCAGTGCCCGTTGGCCTGGAAAGCGTCGATCAACCCGGCGGCGGTATCGCTGGCTACCTCACGCATGGACTCCATCTGCCGCGCACCGAAGGCCTGCGTCATCAGTCCGCGCAACTGCGTGTGCAGCGGCGGATTGAGCAGCAGGAACATGCGGCTCATGCCCTGGAACAGCGGCAGGTGCACCGCCGCCTCGCCGTAACGCAGACGAATGCTTTGCAGATAGTCGCGACCGACCCGACGGTCGCTGAGCAGGCGATCGACCACGGCGTAGCGGCCGGACATCAGCCGCCCGTCCGCCACCTGCACCAGTGGGCCTTCTTCGCGCAGGCGTGCGTATGTCGGATAGGGATCGTGGCGGAACTGGGGTGTTGCCAAATCGCTGAGATGCATGGCCTGGCTCATGTGGCATCACCCCCGAAATAGGGGCGATGCATGCGTGCACCTGCCCAAGGACACAGGTGCTCCACGGAATGCCCGGATTATCTGCACGCATCGCGCCCCGGCCTTGCGCAAGCGCGAAGCGGTGTCGTCAATGTTGACTCGGCATGCCGGACTTGCGCCGTGCGTCTCAGCTCGCAGGCGCAGGCGAGAGCGGTTTACGCGCCACCTGACGCATGCATCTGTCTGCACGCATGCGCTGCGTGTCGCATCGCGTTAATCATGCGCTGTGTACTATGGGCGTCCGGCCAACCGGACCTGTCTTGCGGTCCAGTTCCCCCTGCCGGACTCCAGCCATGACCACGCAATGCCCGCAGGCGATGCCCGGCGCAGTGCCGTTGGCTGGCTCGACGATCTCCCGGACACTCTCACAACGGATTGGAATGCATCACGACACCAGCCTCATCGACATCATCGCCGTCGGCCTCGCGGTCGCCTTCATCCTTGGCACGCTCGCGCAGAAGGTGAAGCTCTCGCCGTTGGTCGGCTACCTGCTGGCCGGCGTGTGCGTAGGGCCGTTTACGCCGGGATTCGTGGCCGACCAGACCATCGCCAACCAGTTGTCCGAACTGGGTGTGATGTTGCTGATGTTCGGCGTGGGGCTGCATTTTTCGCTCGACGATTTGATGGAAGTGAAGTGGATCGCGGTGCCTGGCGCATTGGCGCAGATCGTGGTGGCCACCCTGCTCGGCTGGGCGCTGGCGTGGAGCATGGGCTGGTCGCTGATTCACGGCTTGGTATTCGGCCTGGCGCTGTCGGTGGCCAGTACGGTGGTGCTGTTGCGTGCGCTGGAAGAACGCCGTTTGCTGGACACCCAGCGCGGCCGCATCGCGGTGGGCTGGCTGATTGTCGAAGACCTGGTGATGGTGCTGGCATTGGTGTTGCTCCCGGCGCTGGCGGATGTGCTCGGTAGCGGCGCACCAGCCACGACGCACGATGCGCAATCGCCCTCGCTGCTGGCCGCGCTGGGCGTGACCTTGCTCAAGATGGTGGCGTTCGTCGCAGCGATGCTGGTGATCGGCCGGCGCGTGATCCCCTGGTCGTTGGAAAAAGTGGCGGCAACCGGCTCGCGCGAACTGTTCACCCTGGCCGTGCTCGGTATCGCGCTGGGCGTGGCATTCGTGTCGGCTACGTTGTTTGGTGTGTCGTTCGCGCTCGGCGCGTTCTTCGCCGGCATGCTGCTCAAGGAATCGGAACTCAGCCATAAGGCCGCCAACGATTCGCTGCCGTTGCGTGATGCGTTTGCGGTGTTGTTCTTTGTCTCGGTGGGCATGTTGTTCGACCCGATGATCCTGATCGCGCACCCGTGGCAGGTTCTGGCGACCTTTCTGACCATTACCGTGGGCAAGTCGCTGGCGGCATTTTTGATCGTGCGCGCGTTCGGCCACCCCACCGGCACGGCGCTCACCATTTCCACCAGTCTGGCGCAGATTGGCGAGTTTTCCTTCATCCTGGCCGGCCTGGGCGTGCAACTGGCGATCCTGCCGGAAACCGGGCGCGACCTGATCCTGGCCGGCGCGCTACTGTCGATCGTGGCCAACCCGTTCCTGTTCTCGTGGCTGGACCGCTGGCAGGCCAAGCAGGCGCAGGACGCGCCCGCCGCCGTGGAACCGGAACTACCGCCTGGCCCGCCATTGCCGGCCGATGGGCATGCCATCGTGATCGGCTACGGCCGCGTCGGCAGTTCGCTGGCGCAATTGCTGCGCAGCCGCGGCGTGCCGGTGCTGGTGATCGACGACAACGGCGACCACGTCGCCAAGGCCCATGCGGCTGGTATTCCCGGCATCCGGGGCAGCGCAGCGGCCGACCGCGTGCTGGCCGAGGCACGCCCGGAGCATGCCAAGATCGCAATCCTGGCCATTCCGCAGCCGCTGGAAGCCGGCGAAGCACTGGCCAAGCTGCGCGCCATCAACCCCTCGCTGACACTGCTGGCGCGCGCCCACAGCGACGCCGAGGTCAAGCACCTGCTCGAACACGGCGCCGACGGCGCGGTACTGGCCGAGCGCGAACTGGCCTATTCGCTGGCCGAAATGGTGATGTCCACCCCGCCGTACCGCGCGTTGAACGTGCCGGCGTCGTAGTTGCACTAGCGCACGCATGCGGAGTGCCGTCCAAAAAGCCCCTGCCGGGAGACGCCACCTCTGTGCACCAGTTACTTTTCTGGCGTTGGCGCGCCTGCACGGGCACGAGCGTCGCCGCCAGCAGCGACCTCCGCCCAGATAAGCCAGGCATCGAAGCCTGCAGGTGTGCAAGCCCTGCGGGCGCTTCTGTTGCGGGCGGTTAGTTCAGATGAAAACATCGATCTGACCCTTGTCCACCGCCACGACCAAAACTCAAAAAAGAGCATCGCCAGACACACTTGATAATCATTCCCATCAAGTGCAGGATGAGCGCCCGTTTCCTCGGCGGCCTCTTCCATGGCGGTTGCAGTCGGCATCCTCAACGCATTGCCAAGCGTGCAGCTCTGCGAATTGCTGGGCCGCATCGGCTATGGCTTCGTGGTGCTCGATCTGGAGCATGTGCTGCACGCGCCCGACACGCTGGAACATGCCATCCGCGCCTGCGAGTTGTCGGGCTGCGAGGCCTGGGTGCGCGTGCCGAAGGTGGACGAAAAACTGATTGGCCGCGTGCTGGATGCCGGCGCGCGCGGAATCGTGGTTCCGCGTACCGAGTCTGCGGCGCAGATCGGCGACGCCATCGCCGCGGCGCGCTTCCCGCCGCTGGGCCGGCGCGGCATCACCGGCGGCCGTGTCACCGGCTTTGGCAATGTCGATCTGCCCACCTACATCGCGCATGCCAATGCGAACACCCGTATCGTCCCGATGATCGAAAGCGCCGCCGGCGTGGCTGCCCTGCCGGAGATTCTTGCCATCCCAGGCGTGGCCCTGGTGATGGAAGGTGCGCTGGATCTTGCGCTGGATCTGGGTCTGGGCCCGCAGCCCACCCACCCGCAGGTGTGGGAATTGCTGCTGCAACTGCATGCGCAGTGTCTTGCTGCAAACGTCCCGTTCTGCCCCAACCCTCGCACTGACGCGCAGCGTGCGCACTGGCTGCAGCAGCCGGAGCTGCGCTGGCTGCTGGCCGGCGAAGACCGCGCGCTGATCCAACGCGCCCTGCGCGGCCATTTGGCCAGCCTTGCCGTCCCCCAATTACCTCCCGCCTGCAGGAGCACGCCGTAGATGTCGACGTTCCGTTTTCACGCCCTAGCCATCGCTATCGCGGCGAGCACGCTGACGCTGCCGCAGCTGGCGCGCGCAAGCGATACGCCGACGACCGATGCGCTTGATGCCAGCGGTGGCGGCACGCCGATTCGTGCGCTGGATGCGATCCAGGTGCAAGGCAGCCTGCTCGGTCGCTCCAAACCCGACGATGTGCAGCGTTACGCCGGCAGCCGCCAGGTGATCGACCGCGAGCAGTTGCGCAATGGCGGCAACCGTTCGCTGGACGATGCATTGCAGCGCGTGCCCGGCATCAAGATCTTCGACGAAACCGGCACCGGCGCACTGCCGCAGCTGATGCTGCGCGGTCTGTACGAAAGCCGCAGCGGTCGCGTGCAGGTGCTCGAAGACGGCATTCCACTGGCGTTGGCCCCGTATGGGCAGACCAGCCTGTCGCTGTTTCCGGTGGGGCTCAACCAGATCGACCGCATCGACATCGTGCGCGGCGGCGCAGCGGTGCAGTACGGGCCGAATAACGTGGGCGGAGTGATCAACCTGGTCAGCAAGGAGATCCCGAGCGCGTGGAGCACCACGCTGGCGCACAAGGTCACTGCCGGCGGCCAGGGCCGGTTCCTGCAGGACAGCGCGCTCAGCAGCGGCGGATATCTCACCGATAACTTCGGGATGCAGGTCGATGCCAATCGCACCTATGGCGAGTACTGGCGCGCGCATAGCGACACCGACATCAGCAATCTGCGCGTCCGTGCCGAATGGTGGCTGGACGACACCAAGCTGCTCAAGGCCAGCGTGCAGCGTTATCTGGTCGACATGGACCTGGCCGGTGCCCTCAGTCCGGACGATTACCGGCGCGACCCGCGCCAGTCCACCCGCCCGCTGGACAGCTTCAACGGCCGCACCACACGTGCGTCGCTGAGCTACGAACAGCTGCTGGGCGATTGGGGTCCGATGCAGGAGGTGCGCCTGGATTGGAGCAACTTCAGTGCACGCAGCAGTCGCAATTTCATTGTCGGCATGCGCCAGGCCTCCACCGAAACGTGGCGCTCGGACCTGCCGCCGCAACTGCGCCAGACCGCACCGCGCGATTTCCGCGTGGTCGGCAGCGAGCCACGGCTGAGCTGGAGCATGGGCGATGCCGGTGGCGTGCGTCAGCAGTGGACTGCCGGGGTGCGTGCAGTGCGCGAGGACATCGATTTTCTCGTGGGCAATCTGCGTCTGCGCGACGGGCTGTTCACCACCGTGCGCGATTGGCGGTTCGAAGACCGCGCGTTGGCCGCATACCTCAGCAACGCCATCACCCTGCCGGGCGAGCGCGTGACGATTACGCCGGGCCTGCGCTACGAACGCCTGGATTCGCGCTATTTCAATCGTGCCACCGGCGTCAGCACGCTCAACCAGACGCGCGATGTCCTGCCGGGGCTGACGTTGGGCTTCCAGGCAAACGAGCAATGGTTTTTCTACGCCGACGGGCAGCGTTCGATGCGTGCGCCGCAGGTCACCCAGATCATCTTCGGCAACAACCTGGATGCCGAACTGGCATGGAATTACGAGGCGGGCGCGCGCTATCAGCCCAACGAGCGGACACGTGTCCAGCTGGGCGGCTACCTCATCGATTTCGATCAGCAGATTCAGCTCGACAACACCACGCGCGTGTTCCGCAATCTCGGCAAGACCCGCCATCAAGGTGGCGAGCTGGAACTGCAATGGAGCCCGGAGCAACTGCGTGCGCTCACCCTCAACGCCAGTTATGCCTATCTGGATGCCAGCCAGGAATCGGGTGCATTCCGCGGCTTGCGCGTGCCTTACACCTCGCGCAACCAGATCACGCTGGGCGGCACTTACGCGCTTGGTCACACCACTGTCGCGCTTTCCGGCTATTACTTCAGCAAGGCCTTCAGCGACGCTGCCAACACCGTGCAGGAGAATGCCATCGCTTCGGTGGGTCAGTTGCCGGCCTACATGGTGTGGAACACGCAAGTGAGCCATACCTTGTTCGAACGCGATGGACAGAAGTTCAGCGCATCGTTGGCGATCAACAACCTGTTCGACCGGCAATACTGGTTCCGTGGCGTGGACACCAGCCCCTGGGGGCGTCAGGCCGCGCCTGCGCGCACCGTCACTGCCGGACTGGAGTACACGTTTTGAACCTGCATCACCTGGCAAGCGCTGCACACGACCGACGCACACAGGCGTAGGTTGCGCGCGAAGCGACGGCGGTCGTACTGACAGCCGCCAAGACAACACGGCGTGCATGAGGCACGCATCATTGCCGCAGCACGCGGCATGCGATCGACGTATCGCAGGCCACCCAACGCCGCCATGGCGCCAGGCAGCCCGTTCAGTACCGGTTTCCCCCACCGTCCTGTCGAACGAGAGCTGCCATGACTGCGACATCCGCTGCACCGTTGGTGATCCTCACCCATGTCTGCCATCCGGCCATCACCGAAGGTTTCCTGCCCGCCGCGCGCGCGCTGGGCCTGCCCGTATGGTTGCTGACCGACCACCGGCTCGATCACCTGGCCTATTTCCGCGAGCATCCCGCCCATGCACCGCAGCGGGTGATCGAATGCGATGTGTTCAATCCGCTCGGCGTCCTCGACGTACTGCACGATGCAGACATCACCCCGCGCGCGGTGTTCAGCAATAGCGACCATCTGCAGACCAGCACCGCGCTGGTGGCCGCAGCGCTTGGCCTGCCGGGCAAGGACTGGCAGGTGTGCTACGCCGCCAAGAACAAGGCTGCGATGCGCCAACGCTTGCGTGCGCGTGGACTGCCCTGCCCGTGGTTTTGCACGCTGGCGCCGGGCGCGGCGTTGCCGGCCCAGATTCCATGGCCTGTGGTGGCCAAGCCCCGCGAGGGCGTGGCGAGCCTGGATGTGCGCTGCTGCACCGATGCAGCGCAATTGCAGGCGTACCTGGACGATGGATGGCAGCGCCATCCGCAGCGCACCGTGCTGTTGGAAAGCATGCTGGAAGGTGCGCTGTTTACGCTGGAAACGCTGGGCGATGGCATGCACCTGCAAGCCATCGGCGGCTTCAAGGTGCGATTGTCGCCGCCGCCGCATTTCGTCGAATGCGAAGCGCAGTGGGATGCCAACGTGGACACGCCGGTGATCGCGCAGGCGCTGCAACAGCTGCGCGCGTTCGGTGTCGGCTTCGGGCTGTGCCATAGCGAATTCATCCTCACCGCCGATGGCCCGGTGCTGGTGGAGATCAATTACCGCAGCATCGGCGATCGGCGCGAATTCCTGCTCGACGAGATGTTTTCCAAGCAATGGTTCAACGCGGCGCTGGCACCGCATCTGGGCCTGCCGTTGCCACAGCTCCGCAGTGCCCATGCGCATGCCTTGCTGCGCTACTACGTGGCCGAACACGACGGCGAATTGGTCGCCGCCAGCGAAAACCGCCGCCAGCGCGATGCGCACAGCGACGTGCAGTACCGGCGGATGCGCGCACCGGGCGAGCGCATCCGCCTGAGCCATTCCAACAAGGATTACCTGGGCGTGCTGAGTGCGTTGGCACGCGATGCGCAGACACTGCAACACGCAGTGGTGCAGGCCGAAGCGGGCCTGCAGTGGCGCATCGACGGCGCGGAACTGCGCGCATGAGCAGCATGGACGACCAACGCTACATCGCCACCCGCATCATCGATGCCTGCCTGCGCGAAGACCTGCGTGGGATTGCGACCCGCGGCAGTGCGGCGGTGCCGGATGCGCAGGTGCTGGCGCAGTGGACCGACCCCAGCCCGGTGCATGGATGGTGGCGCATCGCTCATCTGCCCGGCGGCACAATGTGGGTGCCGATCCATCGTCAAGGCGTGCTGCAGGACATCGGTGCCTGCGGCGACAGCTGGATTGTGCGCAGCGACGACAGCGTGCATGTCGAACGTGGCGCGCACGCCTGGCTGCACCGCCTGAGCGCAGAACTCGACAGCGAAACGCAACAGCTGCATCGCGCCTACGCCGACGAAGCCGACTGCGCCGCCGCGCACCGCGGGCTGGCGCGGCAGGCCTACCACGCGCAGGCACCGGCGTTGCGCACTGCGCTGCATCACCGCGATGCCGCCGAGCGCGCCTACCGCTGCGACCAACTGGCCAGCTACCGCGACCATCCGTTCTATCCCACCGCGCGCGCCAAGGCCGGGCTGGATGCGGCCGAGCTGCGCCACTACGCGCCGGAATTCGCGCCGACCTTCGCGCTGCGTTGGCTGGCGGTTCCGCAGGCGTTGGCGCACTGCACCAGCGCCCCGCCGGCCGAGCTGTGGCCGGATTTCGCCAGCCTGGGCCTGCCGCCCGAGTTGGCCGCCACGCATCTGCCCTGGCCGGTGCATCCGCTGGTGTGGGAGCGCCTGGAGCAGGAGGGCTTCGCACTGCCCGAGAACGTGCTGCGAGCGCCCAACGCCTGGCTGGACGTGCGCCCGACGCTGTCGGTGCGCACGCTGGTGCCGCTGCGGCATCCACACCTGCATCTCAAACTGCCCATTCCGATGCGCACGCTGGGCGCCCTCAACCTGCGTTTGATCAAGCCGTCCACGCTGTATGACGGGCACTGGATGGAGCGCGCGTTGCGGCGCATCGATGCGCTGGATCCTGCACTGCAAGGCCGCTGCGTGTTCGTCGACGAGTCGCACGGCGGGCATGTCGGGCAGACGCGGCATCTGGCCTATCTGGTGCGGCGCTACCCAGCGCTGGACGATGCCACGCTCGTCCCGGTGGCTGCGCTATGCGCGCCCATGCCCGATGGCCGCCCGATGGCGATCCATCTTGCCGAGCGTTTTGCGCATGGCGACCTGCTGCATTGGTGGCGCGACTACACCGAACTGCTGCTTGCCGTACATCTGCGCCTGTGGCTGCGTTATGGCATTGCACTGGAAGCCAATCAGCAAAACAGCGTGCTGGTGTATGCCGATGGCCAAGCCACGCGCCTGTTGATGAAGGACAACGACGCTGCGCGGATTGCGCTGCCCCAGTTGCGCGCGGCGCTGCCGGAGCCGGATGCAATGGGCCCGCTGCAGGATGCGCGTATTGCGGTGGACGATCCGCAGGCGTTGACGCAGATGTTCTGCACGATCGTGCTCCAGCTGGATCTGCAGGCGGTGCTGGAAGGCCTGGCCGAATGGCAACCCGCATTGCGCGCACCGTTATACGCGCAGCTGCAGGACCAGTTCGCTGCGACGCTGGCGCAACTGGACGCCGATGGCATCGATACCGGCCCTGCGCGCCGGCTGTTGGCTGCGCCACGGCTGCCGGTGAAATACCTGCTCAGCGCCGGCAGCCTGCTCAGCAAGCACGTCACCGGCGCCACCGACATCAACAAGTTCTACGGCGACAGCGCGCCCAATCCATTCGGCGATGCGTTCGCCGATACGCGACAACCGCCGCGCAGGCAAGCGGGCGTGCCGCGATGAGGCGCATCCTGGGTCCGGTGCTGGCTGCGCATTATCTGGCGGCATTCACGGCGTTGGGCATGCCGCTGTTTCTGCCGCAGGTGTTGGCCGAACTCGCACCATCGGCCGCGGTGGGCTGGAGCGGCGTGCTGTATGTCTTGCCCACGCTCTGCACTGCACTGACGGCAAGCAGCTGGGGGCGTTGGGCGGACCGCCATGGACGCAAACGTTCGCTGCTGCGCGCACAACTGGGCCTGGTGCTGGGCTTTGCGATTGCCGGCTTCGCGCCGTCGCTGACCTGGCTGGTGATCGGCCTGATCGTACAAGGCACCTGTGGTGGTTCGCTGGCGGCGGCGAATGCGTATCTGGCCAGCCAGCCGCAGGCCGGCCCGTTGGCGCGTGCATTGGACTGGACACAATATTCGGCCCGCCTTGCCATGGTGAGCGCACCGGCACTGCTGGGCATGGCACTGGCGCTGGGTCCTGCGCAATCGCTGTATCGCGCACTGGCGTTGCTGCCATTGATGGCGTTTGCGTTGACGTGGCGACTGCCGGCCGATCACCCTGCTGCGCGAGAACACACTGCCGGCAAGGCTGCTACGTCTTCCAGGCACGCAGCTCCATCGCCTGCATCGCCGCGCACCCATGCCGCGCCGTTGTGGCCAGCCCTGCTGCTCGCACAGTTCTTGTTCTGCTTCGCGATGGTGGTGACATTCCCGTATTTCATCCCGTATGCGCTTGCGCGCGGCGCCGGCCACGATGCGCTTGCCGGTTTGCTCTACAGCCTGCCGCATCTGGTCTATCTGGTGGTGCTGCCCTGGTGGCGACGCGGTGATAGCGAGGCGTGGCTGGTGCCGGGCCTGGCGTTGTTTGCGGTGGCCTGCGTGTGGCAGGCGCTGTTGCACGATGCCGTCACATTGGCGGCAGCGCGGCTGTTGTTTGGCTTCGGCATGTTGTTCGGGCTGCGTGGGCTCAACCGCAGCCTGGCGCACATTGCCAGCGGGCATGGCGCCGGGCGCCTGTTCGGTCGCTTCGATGCCTGTGGCAAATGGGCCGGCGTGTTCGCCGGTGCCGCTGCCGGCGCACTGGCACAGGCGTCCGGCCCCGCTACCCCTTTCCTGGCTGCGGCACTGGCCGCGACCGTTGCTGCGCTCACCGTTCTGGTGCGCTTTCCTTCGAGGAGAACTGCCGATGTCGCCGCACACGATGCATGACCCCTGGTACGACAGCATGGCCGACGCGCAGGCCTGCAGCTGCTGGTTGAACTGCTATCTGCGCGAATTCGCGATTCCGCAGCGTGCGGTGCAGTTCGACTATCGCGGGCTGGATCGACCCGGCCCGCGTGTGGCCGAACAACGCTGGCTGCGCATCGATCTGGGCGAGGTCGGGACGCTGTGCGTGCGCATCGCCTATGCCGATCGCCTGGGCCGATGCCGGTTCGCCTCTGCGCCGTTTCTCAAGAGCGCCGGCAAGCCGTGGCATAGCCTGGATGCGCAAACGCTGGCACGCTGCCTGTTGCAGGCCCTGGGCGGCGCGCAGGACATCAACCCGGAGCTGCTGGCGCAAAGCGCCAATAGCGTGGCCGTTACCGCTGCGTTATTGCGCCAGGCCCAGGTCGCCGCCGCTACCGGCGAGGCGATGATCGACACCGAACAATCGATGCTGTGGGGGCATGCACTGCACCCGACGCCCAAGAGCCGCGAGGGTGTGGATCTGGATCAGGTGCTGGCCTGCGCACCGGAAGCGCGCGCGTCGTTCCAGCTGTTCTGGTTCCGCATCGACCCGCGCCTGCTGCGCATCCAGGGACGCGACGTGCGCGCGACATTAAAGCAGCTCAGCGGCAGCGACGATCTCTATCCCTGCCACCCCTGGGAAGCGCAGCGGCTGCTCGACGCCCCCTTGCTGCGCAGCTTGCAGGCACGCGGCCTGATTACGCCGGTCGGCCCATTAGGCGATGCACTGCGGCCCACCTCGTCGGTCCGCACGCTGTACCACCCGGAACTTGCGTATTTCCTCAAGTGCTCGGTGCATGTGCGGCTCACCAACTGCGTGCGCAAGAATGCATGGTACGAACTGGAGAGCGCGGTTGCGCTCACCGAGCTGTTGGCACCGAGCTGGCGTGCCCTGGCCACACAGGTGCCGGGCTTCGATGTGATGCTGGAGCCGGCGGCGACTTCGCTGGACGTAGCGTCGGTCGATCCCGCATTGCATGCCGCCGACCCGTTGGCGGCGCGCACCTTGTCGGAGAGCTTCGGCATTCTGTACCGGCAAAACATTCCCGCCGCGCAACGTGCACGCTGGCAACCGCAGGTGGCTGCGGCCTTGTTCACCTGCGATGCGCAGGGCAATAGCGTGTGCGCCGCGCGCCTGCGGGCGCTCGGCAGCGCGCAGATGGGCCACCGAACCGCAACGCTGCTGTGGTTCCGCGCCTACGCCGGCCTGCTGCTGGACGGAGTGTGGAGCGCGCTGTTCCAGCACGGCATCGCGCTGGAGCCGCATCTGCAAAACACCGTGATCGGCTTTGCCGACGGCTGGCCGACGCGGGTGTGGGTCCGCGACCTGGAAGGCACCAAGCTGCTCGCCCATCACTGGCCGGCGGCGCGCCTGCGCGGCGTCGGCGAACGCGCACGCCAATCGCTGTACTACACCCCAGAACAGGGCTGGAACCGGGTGGCGTATTGCGCGCTGGTCAACAATCTGGCCGAGGCCATCTTTCATCTGGGCGAAGGTGATGCCGCACTCGAAGCGCGGCTATGGCAATGCGTGGGCGAGATCGCGCTGCGCTGGCAACAACGCCATGGCGCGCAAGCGGCGCTGCAGGGTCTGGTCGACGGCGCGCCGCTGCCGGGCAAGAACAATCTGGGTACCCGTCTCTGGCAGCGTGCCGACCGCCAATCCGACTACACCGCGCTGCCCAACCCCATCCCCCGCATCACGGCGCAGCGGCAGGTGGCGGCGTGAGTCTGCACATCGACACCGCCGCACTGCTTGCTGCCTTGCCGCAGGTGCGCGACCGCTGCGAAGGCCCGATCTGCGCGTATGTCTACGATCTGGCGGCATTGGACACGCATGCGGCCTGGATGCGTGCGCAGCTGCCGGCGCAGTGCGAGCTGTTCTATGCAGCCAAAGCCAATGCAGAACCGCCGATTCTGCAAACGCTGGCAGCGCACGTGGATGGCTTCGAAGCCGCATCCGGCGGCGAACTCGCCTGGCTGCATGCGCAGCAACCGCAGGCACCGTTGTTGTTCGGTGGCCCGGGCAAACTCGATACCGAACTCGCCCAGGCAGCCGCCCTGCCCGACTGCACCGTGCATGTGGAAAGCCTGAGCGAACTCGAACGCCTGGCAGCAATTGCAGCGCACGCCGGCCGCTGCGTGCCCGTATTCCTGCGCATGAATATCGCCGTACCCGGCGCGCAGAGCACGCGCCTGATGATGGGCGGGCAACCCTCGCCGTTCGGCCTGGATCCAAGCGATCTGGATGCAGCAATCCGGCGAGTGCAGGCCAATCCATCGCTGCGCCTGGAAGGCTTCCATTTCCATCTGATGTCGCATCAACGCAGCGCCGCCGCGCAGCTGCATCTGGTGGCCGCCTACCTGCACACCGTGCAGCAATGGCGACAGACCTATGCGCTTGGTCCACTGCGGGTAAACGCCGGTGGCGGCTTCGGTGTGGACTACCTGGCACCGGACGCGTCGTTCGACTGGGCCCGCTTCTGTGCCGAGCTGCCTGCCGTGCTGCGCGAACACGGTACAGACCTGCGCTTGCGTCTGGAGCCGGGCCGTTACCTCAGCGCCAGCTGCGGTTGGTACCTGATGGAAGTGCTCGATCTCAAACGCAGCCACGGCGCCTGGTTTGCGGTTGCGCGCGGTGGTACCCATCACTTTCGTACGCCGGCCGCGCAGGCGCACGATCATCCATTCCGCGTATTGCGCGGCACCCGCACCCCCGTGATCAGCGACACGCCGGTCACCCTGGTCGGCCAGTTATGCACGCCCAAGGACGTGCTGGCACGCCAGCAACCGGTGGCCGCACTCGCACCCGGCGATTGCCTGGCATTCCCGCTGGCGGGCGCGTATGCGTGGAATATTTCGCACCAGCAGTTCCTGATGCACCCGCCGCCGCAGATGGTGTTTCTAACGGAGGGGCATTGACTTACCGATTGCGGACGAACAACCCTCAGGCGTGCGTCAGCAGGCTCACAGGCAGATATGCTGTTGCCGCAATTTCCTGAGGTGACTCGAAGTAGCTGTGCAGAAATTTCGTAGACGTTAGCCAAACGGATCGTTGCCCAGTGGCAATTCTCCTAGGGATGGTCTGAATGGCCCACTAGACCTCTCAAATTCCAGCTTCTTGCATGTCAATGACGAGCAACATGTCGGGTTTGGTGCGATTTCCGCAACTTTCTAGCGGTTTTAGCTGCCGCCAGGCAGCATTACCCGGACCGGCAGCAATTGCCGGCGCACCATCCATCAGTTGGCCTCTGGCTCGGCTCTTGCCTGCGCCCTCAGACCCCGGCCAAGGATGAGATCGCGGCATGAGTGAGTTCGACCCGCATCAGCGTATAGATCTGACCAGCCCTCGGACCGGTTCTATTTCCTCGGTGATCGCCTGATCACTCCCCGAGGGTCGCGAGCTGCTCCCGGAAGATTTGGCATGGCTGTCGCTCACCGCCTGCCAAGCGCAGGAATGGCGCCGGATGCTGGAAGCTGCACGCTCGGAACCGTTGCTCAACCGCACCGCGCTTGAACTCGGCACTGACCTTCCTAGGCTTTGACACGGACAACTCATCATGGCCTGAGTCGACCTTCTTGTCAGTGTCCGTGAAAACGGGGTAGAACTCCCACTGCAATCCTGGAAGGCTAAGCTATGGCCCGTAGCCGCTTGCATGGGGTCACGACAAGAATGCACGAAACCGTATGTCAATGACCAACGAATGGAGAACGATTTCAGATGAAGAATTGGCTGATCGGCTTAGTAGTCACCATGGCATGGACTAGCCCCTGCGCTGCTCAAATCGCCCCTGAGTTGCTCGGGGGCGCGGATCCGAACAAGCCGATGTTCAGCGAATCCTTCTACAAAGGGATTGAGGGCAATTGGGTGCTGGTACGCGAACCCGTCAACACCGGTTACCACTGCTCGGTTAATTTCATCACGCCAAATTCCACCTTGTCGTTTCGCGGTCCCGCCGACGCTGGGATGGCGAAACAGGGTCATGGCACTCTTTGGTTCATCAGCGAGGCAATCCCCCCGGTGACAAAGCCCGAGATTGCTCCGATCACGTTGTCATCCACCAACCACCCTACTCAGAATGTTCAGGCCGCCCATGTGAGCATGCCTGGCCAGAGCAGTGGGGCGTTGTTGCTGACCATCGACGTGCAGAAATCGGTACAGGAAAAGCCGGACAGTAATGAGCTCGCCATCCAGCTTCAGGGGAAAGAGGTGTTCCGGTCAAAAGTTGTCCAGTTGCAGCTGGCGTATCGCCAGCTTTCGGCTTGCATGAGCGCGGCTCGAAAATAGACCATCACTTCAGCCGTTTGGCACGTTCAAGATGTCGGTGCAGGCGCGACCCATCCCACTTGTGTCGCCACTTGACTCAACGAAGATATTCACATCGGCAACCCTCAGCATCCCGGCGCTGTCCGGGATCAGCGCATAGCGGACGTTGCAACTTTTATAACCGCCGCCATTGTAAGTCGCGCCGGTCACAAGATTCTGCCACATGACGCGATTGTCAAAGGCCTGCCCATAAGAGAGCGTCCGCGCGATCCCGGCCTGACGGACAGCGGGGTTGCCGTTTGCGGCGACGACCTCTTGCTCAGTCTTACCCAGCCACACCTGGATCAGGAGCGATTCACTGCGCGATAAACGCCTTTTTCCACGGTATTCAGCGGCGGTCTGAGTAAAGTCCATATCGGCCTTCATTGCTGCCAGATTGCCCTGTACCTTCCCCTGGGCTTCGGCTACTTGTTGCTGCGCTTGTGCCAATTTTGCCTTGAGCGCTGTCGATTCTGCTGGCGTCAGCTTGCGGCCGCCATTGATCGCGGGCTTCGGCACGTCAGACCACAGCGTTTCCCAGGTAAAATCGGCAAGCGAACTCATCGACAGTCCGGCGGGGACCAGTTCCAGTCCATTCAAGCCAATGGCTGCCAGTTTCGCTCGCAATGTATCGGACTTAATTACATGATCGACCACCGCAGCTTGTTTGGCATCGCCAATGCTGGCACTGTTGCAGGCTACATTCCATGCCTGTCGCATCGTGTAGCTGGTCGTGCTTTGCCAATCGGTGGGCTGGAGATCGATGATCGCCGGATCCTGTTTCATGGTCTTTGCGCCGCTGGCCACCCGGAATTCTACGGAATCCGGCGTGTCCAATATGCCGGTTGAATCAGCCTTGCGCTTGGGTGCGCCACGGCCGCGCCGAAGCGACTTGGGGCATTTGAACTGAAGTTGATATTCCAACCATAGGGGTTGGTCGACCGCTTCATAGACCATCGTCAAATCAATCTGAATGACACGGCTTGAGTCAGGATTTGCGAGATCAGCATTGATCGGTGTGTGGTCCATAATTGCGTCACTGGCGTAGACGTTGACACGCTTTCCGGCTGCACCTTGCATATCGATCAGAAACTTGCTGGCCCCGACTTGCGTTGCGATGACCATCATGCCCGCACCGATTACGAGTTTTGTGATTTGTCGTGTCATGAGCGCTTCCTTACCCGTTTTACAAACTCGCGTTCTACCGCGCACGTATGTTACTGATATCAAGACGTTCTCAAAATTTGAGTACGCAATTTTGAAGCTTCTGCCGGAACCTGGCGCTTCCAGGTCGATTGTGCTGCAGCGACGTCGGAAATGCTAAGCCTTGTTGCGGAATGCCCTCGTTAGGCTTATAGACCAAACAAGGGACTTCTCTGAGTGCCGGGAAGCCACGAGCGACGCTGGCGTTGCACCTGCGCCGGAGAACTCAACAGATGACGCACGCTGACGGATGCCGTTGGTCGCAGCGCCCACGGCCGCTACGCAGGCGCAGACGACTCGGGGGCTGGGGCATCAGTCGTGAGACGATTGCGTCAGCTGCAGCGCCTGCCTGTTCAAGCCGACCACAGCGCCAGCGTCACCAGCACGGCCGTTTCGGTCAGTTCCACCAATGCGCCGCAGGTATCGCCGGTCATGCCGCCAAGGCGCTGCAGGCAGGCGCGGCGCCAGAGTGCGAACACCAGTGCGGTGATACCAACGCACAACGCCGCGGTGGCCAGCCCGGCAACGATGCACACCGCGGTGCCGGCGCTCAGCGCCAGCCACAGGCCTGCACGCGGGGCGCCCGACAGCGCGCTGCCCAGCCCGCCGGCGCGCACATACGGCGTACTTAGGAACGCGGCAACCAGCGCGCTGCGCGCCAGTAGCGGCGCCAGCCATAGCGTAGTCGGCGCCTGCGCCAGCAGGCTGGCCAGTGCGGCGCATTTGAGCAGCAACACCAGCACCACTGCGGTGACTGCCATCGGGCCGCTGGCGGGGTCCTTCATGATCGCCAGCGTGCGCGCGCGCTCGCCCATGCCGCCGACCCACGCATCGGTCGTGTCGGCCAGGCCATCCAGATGCAACGCGCCGGTCAGCCATACCCAGGCGCTCAACAGCAGCGCTGCGCCCAGCAACGGCGCCACCTCGCGCAGGCACCAGGCCAACCCGCACACCACCCCACCGAGCAACACGCCCACCAGCGGGTACCAGCACAGCGAACGCGCCTGCGCGCCTGCGCGCGTGAACACCCGGGCGGGCACCGGGATGCGGGTCAGGAACCCGATCGCTGCCAGCAGCCCGTCGATCATTCGGTGTCGTGCGCCGGTGGCAATGCCGCGGATGAGACCGGCGATCTCAAGCCGCCAGCCGCGTCGGTCGGCGGCCAGGCCAGCGGATGCAGCGACGCATGCGGCACTGCCAGTTCGGTCATCCGGCAGAACCCACTCCCGGCGACCAGGCACTGCAACGCGCGGATGGCGCCGCCGTGGGTGACCACCAGCACGCGCTGTGCCGGGTAGCTGGCGACGATGGCATCGAGCGCGGCCGACAGGCGCGCGCAGAAGTCGGTAAACGGTTCGGCCTGCGGTGGCGGATGGCGCAGCGGGTCGGCCCAGAAGCGGCCCAGCGCTTGCCCTTCGTCGCGATCGATGTCGGCCACGGGCACGCCCTGCCAGCGGCCGAAGTGATATTCGCGCAGGCGCCGGTCCAGCTGCAGCGGAATGGCACGCGCGTGGGCAAGCTCGGTGGCGAACAACGCGCAGCGCTGCAACGTGGACGCCACGACTGCGTCCCACGTGCCATCGGCAGTGGCCGCACGCAATTGCTGCCAGCCCAGTTCGGTGAGCGGGTCGTCGAGCTGGCCGCGATAGCTGCGTTGCCCGGTGTCGCCATGCCGCAACAAGGTGATTTGCGCGCTCATGCGTCCGACACCCCGGCTTCGGCAAACGTCGCCATGCCGTTATGCAAGGCGCAGGCGCTGCGCAGCAGCGGAATCGCCACCGCCGCGCCGCTGGCTTCGCCCAGACGCAGGTCCAGTTGCAGCAAGGGCTCGGCATCCATTGCGCGCAGCAGCGCTGCATGCCCACGCTCCTGCGAGCGATGCCCGAACAACAACCACTCGCGCACGCCGGGATTCAGGCGAGTGGCCACCAGTGCCGCCGCCGTGGTGATGAAGCCATCCACCAGCACCGGGATGCCGGCCTGCGCGGCGGCGATATAGGCGCCGACCAAGGCAGCGATTTCGAATCCGCCCAGCCGGCGCAGACGCTCCAGCGGGCTCGATGCATCGGCATGCAAGGCCAGCGCACGCGTGATCACGGTGGCCTTGTGCGCGATGCCTTCGGCATCCAGGCCGGTGCCTGCGCCGGCCATCGCCTGCGGAAACTGCGACAGCAGGGCGCAGCCCAGCGCCGCGGCGGCGGTGGTGTTGCCGATGCCCATCTCGCCGCCGACAAATAGCTGGGTATCGCAACTCTTGGCCTGCGCGATGCTGTCGGCACCGGCGGCGAGCGCATCGCGCAATTGGGTGGCCGTCATCGCCGGCTGCTCGCAGATATTGGCGCTGCTAGGCGCAATCCAGGCACGCCGCACCCGCGGCAGGTCGCCGGGGTCGTTGACCACGCCCAGATTCACCACTTCCAGCCGCGCGCCCAGCTCGCGCGCCAGTACCGCAATGGCGGCGCCACCGCGTGCGAAATTGCGCACCATCTCGCCGGTCACTGCCTGCGGAAAAGCCGAGACTCCTTCGGCCGCTACGCCATGGTCGGCGGCATACACCGCGATCCAGACCCGCTGCACTCCGGGCCGGTCGGTGCGTTGCCAGGCGGCCAGCTGCACTGCCAGGTGTTCCAGCCGGCCCAATGCGCCGGGCGGCTTGGTCAGCTGTTCCTGCCGGGCAAGCGCGGCAGAGCGCATGCGCGCGTCCGGCACTGCGCAGGCACCAAAGATCCAATCGCTACTCACACGCGCTCTCCTTCAACACCATCGGCAATCCTGCCACCACCAACACCACACGCTCGCACTGTAGCGCCAATGCCTGATGCAGCCAGCCAGCCTCGTCCACAAACCGACGCGTGAGTTCGCCCAACGGCACGATGCCCTGCCCCACTTCGTTGCTGACCAGCAGGATCTGCCCCGGCAACTGCGGCAGCGTTGCCAGCAGCGCATCGCGCTCGCGCGCGAACACGCCTGCATCCGGGTGGCTGAGCAGATTGCTCAGCCACAGGGTCAGGCAATCCACCAGCACGCAGCGATCCGGCGCGGCATGCGCCTGCAACGTCGCCGCCAGCGCGATGGGCTCTTCCACGCACTGCCAATGCGCGGGGCGTTGGCTGCGGTGATGGGCTATGCGCCGATGCATTTCGCCATCGAAGGCTTGCGCTGTGGCCAGGTAAGTCACTGCGCGCCCGGACCCTGCCGCGATGCGCTCGGCCAGCGCGCTCTTGCCCGAACGGGCGCCGCCAAGAATCAGTTGCTGCATGCCGGTTCCCTGCTGATGAGGCGTGTCAGTGCCGCGGTATCCAGATGCGTGTGCACCGCATCGGCCAGACGCTCCAGGCTGGCTTCGCGCAGCGCGGCAAGATCCAGTGGCGCGGCCTGCGCCAGACCGGCCCACGCCAGCAATGCAGCCAGTGCCTGCGGGTGGTCGAACACCCCATGCACATAGGTGCCGAGCACCTGGCCGTCGTCGGAGATGGCGCCATCGGTACGCCCATCGTCCAGCTGCAGCAATGGCCGTGCCAGCGCGGCGCCGCTGCTGAGACCGCAGTGAATTTCATAGCCGCTGACACTGGCATCGCCCAGCAGCAGGCGCCCGTGCACGCGATGCAGTTGCTTGTGCGGCTGCAGCGTGGTTTGCAGCGACAGCCACCCAAGACCGGGGCTGCTGCCCGCTGCCCCCTCGATGCCATCCGGGTCGTGGAGATGGGTGCCCAGCATCTGCAGACCACCGCAGATGCCAAGCAGTTTTCCGCCGTAGCGCAGGTGACGGGCAATGGCGGTGTCCCACCCGTGCGTGCGCAGCCACTGCAGATCGTGCCGGGTGGATTTGCTGCCCGGCAGCAGGATCAGATCGCACGGCGGCGGCGTCTGCCCGGGACCGATCAAATGCACATCCACCTGCGGATGCGCCAGCAACGCGTCGATATCGGTGTGATTGCTGATGCGCGGCAGCACCGGCACCACCACGCGCAATTGCGACTGTGGTTTCTGCGGCGCGTTGCGTGGCACCGCATCTTCGGCATCCAGCTGCAGGCCGTGCAGATACGGAAGGACGCCGAGCACCGGCTTGCCCGTTTCGCGCTCCAGCCACGCCAGGCCGGGCTGCAGCAGCGCCAGATCTCCGCGAAACCGGTTGATCACAACACCGGCAACGCGTGCGCGCTCGCTGGCCGAGAGCAACGCCAGCGTGCCGACCAGATGAGCGAACACGCCGCCGCGGTCGATGTCGGCCACCAGGATCACGGCGCAGTCCACCGCTTCGGCATAGCCCATGTTGGCGATGTCGTTGTCGCGCAAATTGATCTCGGCCGGGCTGCCGGCACCTTCCACCAGCACCACATCGAAGCGCTCGACCAGGCGCACGTGCGAGGCCAACACGGCGTTGAATGCGGTCGCCTTGTAGGCGTGATAGCCCACCGCATCCAGGGTGGCGACCGGATGCCCGTGCACGATGACCTGCGCACCGGCATCGCTGTTGGGCTTGAGCAACACCGGGTTGAAATCGGTCTGCGGCTCCAGCCCGCATGCCTGTGCCTGCAATGCCTGCGCGCGGCCGATTTCGCCACCGTCCACCGTCACTGCCGAATTCAACGCCATGTTCTGCGGCTTGAATGGCGCCACCGCAATGCCCTGCCGATGCAGCCACCGGCACAGCGCGGCCACCAGCATGCTCTTGCCCGCATCGGAGGTGCAGCCCTGCACCATCAGGACGCGCGCGCTCATGCCAGCACCTGGCGCAGTGCCACGTCCAGGCGCGCCTCGCCCGCGGCGTCGGGTGGAAGACCCAAGCGCAGACTGTTCGGTGTGTCGAACAGCCGCGTCAAAATGCCGCGTTGCGCCAGCGCGACGTGCAAGGCAGCCGCGTCGTCGCGCCGGCACCACTGAAAGAACGCCGTGCCTGCGGTAGGTACGATCGCATGCGCATGCAACAGCTGCGCAAGCCGCTGCGAGGCCGCGTGCAGACGTGCACGTGCCTGAACCTGCCACGGCGTATCGGCCAATGCCTGCTGCACGGCCCATCGCGCCGGCCCGCTCAGCGTCCATGGTCCCAAGCGTTCGCGCACGGCATCCAGCAATGCGCGATCTGCGCAGACAAAGCCCGCACGTGCGCCTGCCATGCCGAAGAACTTGCCCACCGAGCGCAGCACCACCAGACCGGGCCGCTGGCTGAAAGCGCAGACGCTGTGTCGCGGGGTCGCATCCATGAAGGCCTCGTCGATCACCAGCCACCCGCCGCGTGCTGCAAGCCGCGCATGCAACTGCAGCAGCGTGTCGGGATCGAAGCACTCGGCGCATGGATTATTGGGATGAATCAGCACGGCCACATCCAGCGTCTCACCTGCGTGCAGCAATTGCGCCGCGCTCATCGGCACGACCTGATGCCCGGCACGCCGCCATGCCTGTGCATGCTCGGCGTAACCAGGCGTAAGTACGCCGACGCGGCCGGGCGCGCGCAGCAGTGGCAAGGCCTGAATCGCCGCCTGCGAGCCGGCCACCGGCAGTACCTGCGGCGCGCCGTAATAGGCAGCCGCGCACTCTGCCAGGCCATCGTCGTCTTCCGGCAAGCGCTGCCACGCATGTTCCGGAATGGCGGGCACCGGCCAGGCGAACGGGCTCACGCCGGTGGACAGGTCCAGCCAGTGCGCGAGCGGAATGTTGTAAGCCTGCGCAGCGCGGCGCAGGCGCCCGCCATGTTCAAGCATTGCGCACTCCCGGCGATGGAACGGCGCTACCTGCGCCGGCGTGAACGGTGCGCCGGTGCGTGTTGGTGCAACGCCAGGCCATCCGCGTGCCGATCATCGCATCGCCAGCGCGGTTGCCAGCGCGCCCAGCAGCAGCCAGAACGCGACCCCGGCGCGCACCAGCCGCAATGCGCGTTGCACGCTGTTTGCGCTTGCTGCCGCGCCCTCGCCCAGCGCGGGGCGCGGCTGCCAATGGCCGTGGTACGGCGCAGGCCCGCCCAATCGGACATGCAGCGCGCCTGCGCCCGCCGCCATCACGGGGCCGGCATTGGGGCTCTTCCAGCCGCGTCCCTGCCGCCACGCGCAGCGCATGCCCGCACGGGTGCGACCCAGCACGGCGTAAGTCGCTGCGGTGAGCCGCGCCGGCAGCCAGTTCAACGCATCGTCGATGCGCGCCGCGGCCCAGCCGAAGTTGACGTAGCGCGGCGTGCGATAGCCCCACATGGCATCCAGCGTATTGGACAGCCGGTATAACAGCGCGCCCGGTGCGCCCAGCGCGACGCCCCAGAACAGCGCGGCGAACACGGCGTCGCTGCCGTTTTCCAAGACCGACTCGGTCGCTGCGGCAGCGACTTGGGTAGCGTCCAGCGCAGCCGTATCGCGGCTGACGATACGACCCACTGCAGCGCGGGCGGCAGGCAGATCAGTGACCTGCAGCGCATCGATCACCGCTTGCGCGTGTTCGCCCAGGCTACGCAGGCCCAGCGCCAGATACAGCGTGATCGCGGCGAACGCGGCCGCCGCCCAGGGCGACACGCACCACAGCCCCCATTGCACCACTGCAGCGACACAGGTCAACGGCAACACGCTCACGCACCACGCCAGGACGCCCGCGCTGCGACGGTTGCGGTGCAGGCGCGCTTCGATACGTTGCGCCCAGGTGCCGAACAGCACCAGCGGATGTCCGCGCCGCGGCTCGCCGAGCAGCAAGTCCAGCAGCACGGCAACGGTGGCAGTCACCAGCAGCATGGCGTGCAGTCCCGGCGCACGCCCACGGCTACAGCTCGATGCCGAGTTGCGCCTTGATGCCGGCATTGAAGGCGTGCTTGACCAGGCGCATCTCGGTCACGGTGTCGGCGAGCTCGATCAACCCGGCCGGCGCGCCGCGCCCGGTGATCACCACATGCTGGCCGGGCGGCCGCGCGGCCACGGCAGCAAGCACCTCATCCAGCGCGATGTAGTCCTTCACCAGGGCGATGTTGAGTTCGTCCAGCAGCACGAAGTCGTAGCGCGCATCGGCCAGCATGCCGCGCGCGCGCTGCCAGGCCGCCTGCGCGGCGGCGATGTCGCGTGCGCGGTCCTGGGTTTCCCAGGTGAAGCCTTCGCCCATGACGTGATAATCGAGCAGATCCGGAAAGCGACGGAAAAACGCTTCTTCGCCGGTCGAAAACGTGCCCTTGATGAATTGCACCACGCCGCAATGCAGGCCATGCCCAAGCGAGCGCGCCAGCATGCCGAAGCCGGACGAGCTCTTGCCCTTGCCATTGCCGGTATTGACCAGCAGCACACCGCGGTCGATCACTGCACGTGCAATGCGCCGGTCGACCAATTCCTTCTTGCGCTGCGCGCGTTCGCGGTAATGCGCCTCATCGTGCTCGGGGGCGGTCATGCGCGTGCTCCCATGGGTGGACGTGCACCAGCGGCGCGGTGTGCAGCCAACAGGGCGAAAGCCAGGCCGATATAGCCGGCCAGTGTTGCAAGGGCGTGTGGATAGTCCGCCGGCATGCGCGCAATGAACCCGCTGAGCGTGGCATGCGGGTAGCGACCAGACAGGAAATAGAAACCGGCCTTGGAGAGCACATAGGCGGCGCTGCCGCTGATCAGCAAGGCCAACAGCGGCCCGGTGACGCAACGCCAGGCCTGGCGCTGCAGTTGCGATGCAAACAGTAGCCCGCCCCACCACAACGCGGCGTACGCCAATGCCAACGCCCAGTACGCCGGCGACAGGCACCAGTCGCTGCTGCTGCCCGAGGCCAGGCCGATCAGATCCAGCAGCGATACGATCCCGAACAGCAGCGGCAACATCCATAGCGGGCGTAGCAACGCACCGGCCAGAAAAAATACCGCCCATGAGGCCGTGGGCAAGGCATCCACATTTGCAAAATGTTCGCCGCGCGCACAAACCATCAAGCCGGCAAGTGCGATGCCGCACGCTCTGGCCGCTGTGCCGTGCAACGGCAACGGCAACGGTGTCGCTGCAGTGCGCCGCGCCACCATCACGACACGTCCGATGGCGTGGACAACGGCGCTGCGGCGCGCAGATGACGCCAGTGCAGCACGCACCATGCGGCTGCCAGCACCACCGCCAGATACAGCGCTGTCGTGCGCACGAACAACGGCCCCCACTGCCAGGCGCGCTGCAGGTACTGCGCCCAGTGCGGGTCGGCATAGCGCCCGCCCCACCAATAGAACGCGCCATTGGAGATCAAGAACGACAGCACGGCGGCCAAGGTGCCCAGACCCCAGGCGATGCTCAGCGACGCAGCGCCTGGCCGCCCACGTGCGAGAGATGCGCGCCCGGCGTACCAGAGCACGCCATAGGCCACCGGCAAGGCCGCGTAGGCCGCCGTGATGCAGAAGTCGCTGACGCCGGCCAGGCGCACTGCAGCCCAATCGATCGCCACCGACAACCCCAGCAAGGCAACGAAGTCGCCGTGCCGCCGCAATGCCAGGCCACCGAGAAAGAACACCGCCATGGAGGCATCCGGCAGGTGCAGCCAGTCACTGACATGATGGAAGCGGGTCGCGGTCATCAGCAGCATCGAAGCGATGAACACCAGGCGTTCGCACGAGCGGGATAAAGGCGGCATCGATAGTTTCCTTCAGATTTTCGATCGCCACCCGGATGGCGCAACAGACATCTGGCAAATGATCGCCCCCTGCAAACCGTAGCGATCCTTGCACCCAGCGGCAAGCGCCGACCGCGCAGCCGGTGTCGGCGGCGCGCTTGGACGGGCTAACACAATGTCGCGCGCACTCGCCAGGCGCATGCAGACAGCAGGAGCAGACGCAGTATCCGCCTGGTCCATGCGGATCCGGGCACCGCCCGCAACCATGCGGTGGCTGCGCGGTCGTGTCGTCGGCTGCTCTCAGTGCGCCGGTTGGTAGCGGAAGGTCAGCAGATAATTGCGGCCTGGCTGGGCATACCAGCGTGCGGTTTCGTAGTGGCGGTCGAACACATTGTTGGCGGCAAATTGCACCTTCCAGTCCGCATTCACTGCATAACTCACGCGCAGATCCAGCAAGCCGTAGCCGGCCAACCGATCGGTATTGGCCAGATCGTCGTAGCGAGCACCCGAACCGAACAGGCTTGCGCCAATGCCGAATGCACCGATGCTGCGGTCGGCATCGATACGCCCGCTCTGGCGCGCACGCCGCGGCAACCAATTGCCATGATTGACTTCACCATCGGCCTGCGGCGCAAGCCAGGTCACTGCGCTGCGCACGGTCCAGCCGGCCAGCACGGTGTCGTAGCCGGCTTCCACGCCGCGGATGCGCGCCCGGTCGATATTGTTCGGCTGCCCGAACGGGTGCGTGGCATCCACCAACGACGCGTCGTAGGCGATGAGATCGTCGATACGGGTCTGGAACGCGCTGAGCGTCCAGGTGCCCCAATCGTAGCGACCGCGCAGACCGAGTTCGGCACTCTTGGAGGTTTCCGGCCCGAGCAGCGGGTTGCCGTAATCGGGGTAGTACAACTCGTTGAAGGTGGGCGCCTTGAACGCAGTGCCGTAGCTGGCCGTCAGGCGCAGATGCTCGGCAAAATCCCAACCCCACAGCAGGCTGCCGGTAGTCTTGCCGCCGAACTGGCTGTTGTCGTTGCGGCGCAGGCTGGCTTGCAGCGATTGACTGCCAAAAGTCTGCTGCCACTGCACAAATGCGGCGCGGTCGATGCGGCTGTCGGCATCGTAATTGTCGCTGCTGGCGATGGCGTCCCGCTGCCAATCGAAGCCGACCGTGAGCAGACCGGGGCCGGTGTCGAGATCGGCCTGCAACGCACCCTGCTTGCGGCGGGTGTCGTAGGTCGACAGGTAGGCGCCTTGGTAATACGCATCGCTCAGATCGGCGCTGCTGCCCACGCTGGCAGTGAGCGTGAGCGCCTCGTTCGGCGCGTACCGCACGCGGCCGCCGATGGCCTGCTGCACGCCCTTGCCCAGATTGCCGCCGAATGCCGAACCGTCGTATTCGTTACGGCTCTGCGCGCGCACTGCATGCACATCGGCATCCCACTGGCGATTGAAACGCCAGCCGCCCTGCGCGCTCAACGAATCGTTGCGATAGCCGTCGCGGTCCGGGTCATAGGCGCTGGAGCTGGTATCCAGATACGCGTTGATACCGTCGGTTTCGTCGTGCACGGCGTTCACCGAATACCAACCACCGGCATCGCCCAGATCGCCTGGGCTGCGCCCGGCGATGCCCGCGCCGTAGCGGCGCGCGTTGTCGCTACCGGCCGCCACGCTCAAGGTCGGCACGACACTGCCTTGCGGGCGTCGGGTAAAGATCTGGATCACACCGCCCAGCGCTTCGGAGCCATACAGGCTGGAAAACGGGCCACGCACGATTTCGATGCGTTCGATCTGCTCGATCGGCACATCCTGCAGCGCCGCACCGCCGGCGGTCGCCGAGCCGATGCGCACGCCATCGATCAGCACCACCACCTGGTCGGCCTCGGTGCCGCGCAGGAACAGCGAGGTCGCCTTGCCGGGTCCGCCATTGTTGGCCAGCGACACGCCCGCTTCGCCGCGCAACAGGTCCTGCAGCGAATTGACCTGACGACGCTCGATCTGTGCGCGGTCGATCACCGTGACCGGTGCCAGGGCCTGGTCCTGGGTCTGTGCGGTGCGCGAGGCGGTGACCACGACTTGGTCCAGATCGATGGCGGCCTCGGCCTGGGCCGCAGTGGCAGCGCACAGCGACAGCCCCACGACGAGCACGGCACGACGCGGCGAAACGGAAGAAAGGGACATCAACTGCTGCTCCTGGAACCGCGCCAACCCGCGCGTGGGCAATCGGGCGGCAAGCAGCAACGGGCCAGGCGTCCGGCGCGCAGCGTCAGACGAGCAAGGCCACGCCCACCGCGTGCCGGGTCAATCCCTCAGGCCGGTCTCCGGGCTCGCGAGTGGAAGCTGGTGCTTCCGATGCCGCGCCTTCCCATGCGGCTGCACAGTGGCATGTTGCGGCACCTGGCCTCGCCCACCGTTGCGGGGGCAGCTCCGGAATTGCGCCTGGCCCAAGGCGACGCGCGCACCGGATTCCCGTTTAAACCACCGGCCAACCGGCAGTCACCTCAGGGGCGCGCATGGTAGCAGGATTGGCGCACCGCGCCGCCGAGATCGGCGGCGACCGGCCAGACGCACGTTCCAGCTCGACGTAGGAGCGCACCTGGGCGCGATGGGCGTTCCCCGGTAAAGCCATCGCGCCCAGGTGCGCTCCTACGCCGTGCGGGCCGCGCGCTCAGTCCTTGGTAAACACCAGCCGCCCGCCGTCGGCGCGCACGCGCACGCTCTCGCCGCTGAGATACTGGCCGGACAGGATCTGCTGCGCCAGCGGGTTCTCCACCTGCGACTGGATCGCGCGTTTGAGCGGGCGCGCGCCGTACACCGGATCGAAGCCGACATTACCCAGCACCTCCAGCGCCGCATCGTCCAGGTCCAGCTTGAGTCCGCGCTCGGCCAGGCGTTTTTCCAGGCCTTGCAACTGGATGCGCGCAATCGACTTGATCTGCGCCTTGTCCAGCGGATGGAATACCACGATGTCGTCCAGCCGGTTGATGAACTCCGGGCGGAAGTGCGCCTGCACCACGCCCATCACCGCGGCCTTCATCTGCGTGTACGCCTCGGCACTATCGTCGCCGGACAGCTCCTGGATCTGGTGCGAGCCCAGGTTGGAGGTCATCACGATGACGGTATTGCGGAAGTCCACGGTGCGGCCCTGGCCATCGGTCAGGCGGCCATCGTCGAGTACCTGCAGCAGGATGTTGAACACATCCGGATGCGCCTTTTCCACTTCGTCCAGCAGGATCAGCGAATACGGACGACGACGCACGGCCTCGGTGAGGTAACCGCCCTCTTCGTAGCCCACATAGCCCGGAGGCGCACCGATCAGGCGTGCGACCGAATGCTTCTCCATGAACTCGCTCATGTCGATGCGGATCATCGCCTCGGTGCTGTCGAACAGGAAATCCGCCAGCGCCTTGCACAGTTCGGTCTTGCCCACGCCGGTGGGACCTAAGAACAGGAACGAGCCACTGGGGCGGTTCGGGTCGGACAGGCCGGCACGCGAGCGGCGCACCGCATCGGACACCACCTTGATCGCCTCGTTCTGACCGACCACGCGATGATGCAATTCGTCTTCCATGCGCAACAACTTGTCGCGCTCGCCTTCGAGCATCTTGTTGACCGGAATGCCGGTCCAGCGCGACACCACTTCGGCAATTTCCTCGGCGGTCACGCGGTCCTGCACCAGCTTGAAATCGTGGTGTTCCACCTCGTTGGCCAGCAGCATCTGCTTTTCCAGTTGCGGCAGCACGCCGTACTGGATCTCGCTCATCTTGGCGTAGTCCTGGCGGCGCTGTGCGGCCTCCAGTTCCAGCTTTGCGTGCTCGATCTGCTCCTTGATCTTGGTGGTGCCCTGCAGCGCGGCCTTTTCCGACTTCCACACTTCATTGAGGTCGGAAAACTCGCGTTCGAGCTTGTCGATATCGCTTTCCAGATCGGCCAGGCGTTGCCGCGAGGCCTCGTCCTTTTCCTTCTTGAGCATCTCGCGCTGGATCTTGAGCTGGATCAGGCGGCGCTCCAGGCGGTCGAGTTCTTCGGGCTTGGAGTCGATCTCCATGCGGATACGCGAGGCCGCTTCGTCCATCAGGTCGATGGCCTTGTCCGGCAGCTGGCGGTCGGTGATGTAGCGGTTGGACAGCGTGGCCGCGGCCACGATGGCCGGGTCGGTGATCTCCACGCCGTGATGCACCGCGTAGCGCTCCTTCAGGCCGCGCAGGATCGCGATGGTGTCTTCCACCGTCGGCTCGCCCACGAACACTTTCTGGAAACGGCGCTCCAGTGCGGCGTCCTTTTCGATGTACTTGCGGTATTCGTCCAGCGTGGTGGCGCCGATGCAATGCAGCTCGCCGCGTGCCAGCGCCGGCTTGAGCATGTTGCCGGCATCCATCGCGCCATCGGCCTTGCCGGCACCGACCATGGTGTGCAGCTCGTCGATGAACAGGATGATCTGGCCCTCGTTCTTCGACAGGTCGCCGAGCACCGCCTTCAGGCGCTCTTCGAATTCGCCGCGGAATTTGGCGCCGGCGATCAACGCGCCCATGTCCAGCGAGAGTACGCGCTTGCCGCGCAGGCCTTCGGGCACTTCGCCGTTGATGATGCGCTGGGCCAGGCCTTCGACAATGGCGGTCTTGCCCACGCCGGGTTCGCCGATCAGCACCGGGTTGTTCTTGGTGCGCCGTTGCAGCACCTGGATGGTGCGGCGGATTTCCTCGTCGCGGCCGATCACTGGATCGAGCTTGCCGCTCTCGGCGCGTGCGGTCAGGTCGATGGTGTATTTCTCCAGCGCCTGGCGCTGTTCTTCGGCGTTTTCAGACTGCACGGTTTCCCCGCCACGCAGCTTGTCGATGGCCGCTTCGATCTTCTTCTTGTCGCCACCGGCCGCGCGCAACGCCACGCCCAGCGGGCTGGCATCGTCGGCAGCGGCCAGCACGAACCATTCGCTGGCGATGAACGCGTCGCCATGTTGCTGGGCGAGCTTGTCGGTCTGGTTGAGCAGGCGATTGAGATCGTTGCCGATCGACAGATTGCCTTCCTGCCCGGACACCTTGGGCAGCGTGTCCAGCGCCTCGCCCAGGCGCTCGCGCAGCAGCGGTACGTTGACGCCGGCCTGCGACAGCAGCGGGCGCGTGCTGCCGCCGCTCTGGTCGAGCAGCGCGGCCAGCACGTGCACCGGCTCGATGATGTTGTGGTCGCGGCCCACAGCCAGCGACTGCGCGTCGGCCAGCGCCTGCTGGAACCGCGAGGTGAGCTTGTCCATCCGCATGGGAGATCCTCTGAACAGGTGGCCGGCACCGCCGGCGATACCGTGCAGATGCGGTTGGCGAGCGAGGTTTCAAGGTTTGCCGGTGCTGGAGATGCAAGCGGCCAGGCCGGCGCTGTCCAGGCGGGCTTGGCGAAGCGGTACGTGCAGATGGCTACGCAGGGGTGACGCACCCGCCAGCGACGCCGCGTGTCGCCCTGGGCGGTGGGTGAAACGGTGCGCAGGGGCCGGTATGGTCGCGGGAGCTGAGCCCCACACGCGCGGAGCTGGGGGATGCGTTGCAACGGCGAGGCTTCCTGTGCCGTCGTCTCGCGGGGTACCGCATGGCGCGCCTGCGCCTTCGGGGCAGCTGGCTCCGGCACCTGTGTCGCGCCCAGCAGACGCGACAGCACCTGTGCCTGGATCGTCGCCAGCGCCGGCAGCCCGGGCGCACGCGGATGCGGCACGGGCCCGCCACATCCAGGCCGACCTTGCCGTGATCGAGCACCACGATGCGATCGGCCAGCGCGCTCGCCTCGGCCACGTCGTGGGTGACCAACACCAACGCAAACCCGTGCTGCCGCCACAACCGCACGATTTGCTGCTGCATCACGATTAGCTGCTGCATCACGATACGGCTCGATGCATCCAGCGCCCCCAGCAGTTCGTCCAGCAGCAACAGCCGCGGCCGATGCACCAATGCACGTGCCAGCGCCACCGGCCGACGTTGGCCGCCGGACAGCGCGGACGGCCACGCGTTGCCGCGCATGCCCAGGCCCACCGCGTCCAGCGCACGCTGCGCCTGCGCGCGACCGGCCCGGCGCCGCACGACTGGCGTGCAGGCAACAAGACTGGCTCGACCGAGCGATGCCATACGGCATGCTGTTTGCCGGCGCCCAAGCGTCCAGTAACCAATGCTTAGGTGGTTATTGAGTCCCGGTGCGTTGGCGGTAGCGAATGCACCAAGCTCTGTCATGCATGCACGCTGCGCAATCGCGCATGAGTGGCGATAATGCGCCGATGGATGCTCCCAAGCCCTGGCACCTCTACCTGCTGCTATGTCGCAACGGCAGCTATTACGCCGGCATTACCAACGATCTGGAGCGGCGCTTCCAGGCCCATCTGCGTGGCACTGGTGCGCGTTACACGCGTGCCAATCCGCCCGTGCAGCTGCTCGCCAGCCACCGGTACCCGGACCGCGCCAGCGCTTCGCGCGCAGAGTGCGCGCTCAAGCGCCAGCCACGTGCGCGCAAGCTCGCCTGGCTGCAGGCACAACCGAACGGTGCGGAGTCACAACCTGCTGACGCATCGATCACGCCCGTCTAGCCGTCGTTTTTCTACCCTGCAGCGCCCTACATGCGGAGCGGCGCATGCATTATCAGCTGTACTACTGGACCGGTCTGCAAGGCCGCGGCGAATTCGTGCGACTGGCACTGGAAGACGCCGGCGCGGCCTACACCGATGTCGCACGTATCCAGGGCGACGAGGTCATGACGGCGTTTTTGCAAGGCGAGCAGGTGGGCGCGCAGCCGTTCGCACCACCATTTCTCAAAGCCGGCGACGTGGTGGTGGCACAGGTCGCGGCGATCCTGCACTTTATCGGGCCACAGCTGCAATTGGTGCCCGATTCGGAACCACAGCGGCTACAGGCGCTGCAATTGCAGCTGACCATCGCCGATCTGGTGGCCGAGGTGCACGATACGCACCACCCGATCGCAACCGGCCTGTATTACGAAGACCAACAAGCCGAAGCGGCCAAGCGTGCGCAGGACCTGCGTGAAAACCGCTTGCCCAAATTCCTGGGCTATTTCGAGCAGGTACTGCAACAGGCTGGCGGTACGCACGTGCTCGGCACGCATTCGTACGTGGATCTATCGTTGTTCCAGTTGTTCAGTGGCCTGGAGTACATGTTCCCCAGACGCATGGCGACGTTGGCCAAAAACTTGCCAGGGCTGAAGGCGCTGCAGCGGCACGTGGCGCAACGGCCGCGCGTTGCGGCCTATCTGGCGTCCGAACGACGCGTGGCCTTCAATACCAACGGCATCTTCCGCCATTACCCGGAGCTGGATGCGGCATAGGCAGCGGCAGCGAGGGCGCTGCGGCCGGTCGCAACAGGCTGGCGCCGCATGAGGGTGCGGCGCGGCACGCGGTGCTGATTGCTGCGATCGATCACGCAACAACGCCACCTGACCCTGAGCGACGCGTGCAGCGTTACGTCGTGCACGTACGCACCCACCCAGGTGCGAAGGCCGCAGGTCGCCTGACATGCGGCGTTCGCTCTCCGGTAGCGGGAAGCCAGCGGCCTCAGCGCCCCTGCAGCAAGGCCGTGCGAATCCGCTGCAGTTGCGCCTTGACTGCAGCCGCTTGCGTCGGCCCCAGGCGCAGCAGTGCCTTCTGCCCCACCGACAGCGATTCCAGCGATGGGTCGACGAAGCGGTAGCGGCCACGGTCGTCGCGTTGCACGCCGATCGGCTGCGTCGGCTCAGGCGTGCGCAGCAAGTGGTCGATCACATCGATGACGCGGTCGTTGAAGTAACGATCCGGCGCGCCCAGATCCGCGTACGCCTGCTGAAACAGTGGATAGAAGCGCACATAGCTGCGCGCCATGGCCTGCGCATCCACGCTGGTGAATGCGGCCACGTAAGGTGCATAGCGCGCCGCATTGGCCTGATCGAGCACCGGATGATCGCCTGTGCCGGCCACCTGCAACTCGCCAGGCACCGGCTGCAGCACCAAGGCACGGCGGCTGATGCTGGGTTGGGTGAGGTTGTCGATCATCACCACCACGCGTTCGATCAGGTGCTTGCGCAACACGATCGACAACGCGTCATCGTCCTGCACCAACGCCCGCAGCGCTTGCCACGCGGCATCGTCGCTTTGCGCCAACGCAGGAATCGCAGCATCGGCAGCGTCGGCCGATGCTGCCGGCACCGGATGACGCGGCTCGCCACTGGCCGGCGTCGGCTGTGGGCTGACCGCAGCGGCCACGGCACTGGCGGTACGGCTGATGGGTGCAGGCAAGGTGCCCTGCGAATCTGGCGGGCCGCTGAACAGCCACCACGCGGCGCCAGCGATCAAGGGGACCGCCAACAACCACGGCCAGCGCGAGGATTTGCTTTGCATCGTGGAACTCCTGACATCGACAACATCCAGTGTGTGACCGTGGGATGCTGCGGTGGTTCCATCGATTTACGGTGTCGCTCGTTGAGCCGCAGCTTTGCTGCGCGATCCACGCCGCTTAACCGGCGAAATCCAATCGCGCGTTCACCCAAGCCGCGACAATTGCAGCGGCAACCTGTTCGGCCTGCCTGGCCGGCATGTGCTTTTCGCTTACCAGCCAGGCGGCCGTCTCTGCGCGCACCTTCGGCAACAGCGCGCGCGCAGCGTTGCGCTCGGCCGCCGGCCAGTCGCTGTCGTCGCCAGACCACGCAGCTATCGCCTGATCCGGATCGTTGCCGTAGCGCTTGCGCAACTCCGGCTGCAGATACAGTGCCGGCGACACGGCAGCCCGGAGCGCGATGATCTGCCACTCGGCGTAGCTGGCATAGCGAATGGTGCCTGCGTCCTTGCTCAAGGCTTCGATCAGTCCTGCGAATCCGTCATCCAGCTGTTTCCAGCTCGGTCGCGCGAACAGCCCACCGGGCGGCTCGCAGATCGGCGCGAAACTGTCGCGTGTCGAACCATAGAGCGGGCCGAACGCCTCATAAGCCGGCTCGCCCACTGCAGCGAAGATGAAGCAATGCACATACGGCCGCTCGGAACGATCTTCGCGCTCGATCCACATGCGCAACAAGGTCAGCACACGCTGTTGCTGTTGCATGGCAGGCGCGCCTTCCACATCGTCGAGCAAGGACGCTGCGAAATCGTCGGTCTTGCGCAACGCCTTGCGTGCGCTTTCAAAACGCGCGCTCGCCAACGCCGCATCCACGCCAGCGGCGGGCACGAAGTCATGCAGATACGCCAGCCATGCCGATGCCAGCGGCGCGTCGTAGCCCTGCAACTGGCGCGCAGCGTCCGCTGGCGTTTTCGGGATGCTGGCGATGATGCGGTCCAGCGTTTGCTGCTGGGCGTCGAGTGTCTTGCCCAGCGCATCGATCCTGGTCTTCAAACTGCGTTGCAGGCAGGCATCTACCTTGGCGTCCTGCGCGCAGGCATTGCGCTGGCGCAACCAGGCGCGTTGCTGATCGCGCACTGCGGTGAGCGAGGCGCGCGGTGTGGTGTCCAGCACGCCGCGGTAGGCCTCATCCAGCTGATCGTCCAGCTGGCCGAGCGCCGGCACCGCGCACAGCCGCTTTTCCACCGGCGTGCCCGCCTGCTTGCAGTCGAACGACGCCGACCATGCGGCGCCAGCGCTCAGCACCAAAGCGCCAGCCACAATGCTCTGCACGACACGCATCCGATAACTCACTGCAACGCCTCCTTGCGCGCCGGCAGCAGCGACAGCAACAGCAGCGTCGCCGCCAGCGCCACATAGGCACCGACGAACTGCCAGCTGATCACCCGCGCCAGGCCTTGCAGCGACCACGGCAGGTAGATGCCGCCGCGCGGGTCCACCGAGTGGATCAGGCCGAACAGGGTCAGCCCGGCAGCTACCAGCAGGAACGCCGCGCCGCGTCGCAAGCGGCCGTCGATCATCGCCGCCACCGTGGCGATCCATAGCATCGCGGTGATGATGAAGCCATTGCCCAGCGCGAAGATCACTGCCAGCTCCGGCAACCCGTGGCCATCGACCTTGGTGGTCAGCGCGACCAGCTGATCCGGTGCAATCCAGCCCGGCGCCTTGATCGTCAGCAGGTACGCGACCGACGGCAGAAAGCCCAGCACCATCGCACCGGAATGCTGCCTGGGCGTGGCCTGGAATGCCTGGGTGGTGATGTCGATGGAGACATACACGATGATTGGCGCCAGCACGGCCAGCGGCAGCCACTGCACCAAGCCGCTGATCACGCCAAGCATGCCGCCGATCCCGATGAACCCCCCGGTCAGCAGCGTGTAACCGGAGCGCGCGCCCATGTGCTTGTACGCGGGCTGGCCGATGTAGGGCGTGGTCTGCGCAACGCCGCCGCAGACGCCGGCCACCAGCGTGGCCAAGGCTTCCACCAGCAGGATGTCGCGGGTGCGGTAATCGTCGCCGGCCGCGCGCGCGCTCTCGCTGACGTTGATGCCGCCCACCACCATCAACAAGCCGAACGGCAGCAGCAACGGCAGGTACGCCACCGTGGCCGGCAGGCCGTCGATAAAGCCCAGCGTCGGCAGCGGCAGCACGATCTGCGGCGGATTCCACGCCGGCAAGGCGAAGCCGGGGGCACCCAATCCCGCCAGGCCAAGCCCGTAATACAACGCGGTGCCGATCACGAACGCCACCAGCACGCCGGGCAATTTGGTCGGCAGGCGGCCCTTGGCGAGCAGCACATACAGCAGCAGGCCCAAGGTAACGAAGCCGGCCACCGGCGAACGGAGCGTTTCCAGCAATGGCAGCAAGCCCATCAGCACCAGCGCGATACCGGCGATGGAACCGAGCAGGGCCGCCCGCGGCAGCGCGCGCGTCACCGCTTCGCCTGCGAAGGACAGCACCAGCTTGAGCAGGCCCATCACCACCAACGCGGCCATGCCCAGTTTCCAGGTGGCGATCGCGGCGGCCTGCGGATCCAGCCCTTGCGCTTTGAAGCCGGCAAATGCCGGGCCGAGCACCAGCAGCGCCATGCCGATGCTGGTGGGCGCATCCAGGCCCAGCGGCATGGCAGTGACGTCGTCGCGCCCGGTGCGTGCGGCCAGCCGCCGCGCCATCAGGGTGTACAGCAGGTTGCCCACCAGCACGCCGAACGCGGTGCCGGGGAACATGCGCTGGAACACGACGTCGGCCGGGAACTGGAAGATGCCGACCAGGGCCATCGCGATGAAGCCAAGGATAGACAGGTTGTCGACCACCAGGCCGAAGAAACCATTGAGATCGCCAGCGACGAACCAGCGCGGCGCAGCCGCAGGACGCGAAGAGGGAGCCGACATGAGAACCAGAGAAGCGTGGGGGTCGGCCGATGGTAGCCGCTGCATTGCGGGGACGACAGCGGCGCGGTGGATCAGAGCGTGTCGTGGCCAGGGGCCGTCGGGCTGTCCGTGAGCAGGCAGCCCGGCGCCATCGCCCGCTACTGCATCGCCGCATCCACCTCGATCCAGCCCACGCTGTCGCTGCGGCCGGCGCTGCGATAACGCACCTGCAACCGCGTACCATCGGCGCTGACGTCCAGCGCATCGGCCTGATCGCCGCGCACCAGATAGCGTTTGGTGACGGTGGCCGTCGGCGTGGCGTACAGCGGCAAACGCCTCACCTGTACGTGCAGTTGCACCGGCATCGGTTCCTCGAGCGTGGTACCGATTTCGCTTGCCACCTTGACGCCGCGCGGGTCGTACATCGGCCACACCGACAGCGGCATGCCATCCTCGCTTCCCGAATCCAGCAACGCCTGGATCTGCGGCGACTCGATCCGCTGCTGCGTCCGCCAAACGTACAACCGCCCGCCAGCGTCGTAGCGGTAGACATCCGCATACCACATCGGCCCACCGCGGCAGGAACTGGTCAGGCTGCGCTGCTGTTGATCGGCAACCAGATTGAAGAATCCCTCGCACTGCACCGCCGGGCGCGTCGGTGCAGCGAGCGCATGAAAACGGCGCTGTGCAGGATCGAACACAAAGACCCAGACCGCCTCGTTGACCTGACCCAGCATCGCCGACACCGCAAGATCCGGGCGCCCGTCGAAGTTGTAGTCGTCGCTGCGCAGCTGCACGTCGCCTTCGCCATCGTCCACATTCGCGTCGAACCACTGTTCGGCATCGCCGGGAGACAGCACCATATGCAGGCGCTGGCCGACCAAGGTGGCGGTCGCACGGGTCTGCGCATCCAGCGTCAGACGAAGGCTTGTGTCGTCTGACGCAGCGCCGAACGCCAGCCCGCCTGCCATCGCAACCAACAGTGCGCGAGCGGCGCGGACGGGCGACAAATGCAAGAAGCCAAGGCGCATGCGCAGCTGGCTCGAAGCGGTGCGCAGACACTCGCTCGCCGGCTGCGCACGCGATGCCCGCCAATGCATGAAGACGCGCGACATACGCCGATCGACGCTGGCGAGCGTGGCGGTCGGCAACTGCACGGACCTGTCGGTGCGCAAGCCGGCCAGCGGACTCAGAACGACACCTCCACCGGCTGCCGCGACCACAGCACCGACTGGTGTCCGGTGGCCTGCTTCCAGGCCAGCCGGATCGCTTCGATGTCGTTGCGCCGTTGCGGGGTGTCCTCGTGCAGGATCACCAGCACCTTGGTGCCCAGCCGGTTCGGCTCCTTTGCGCCGCGGAACAACCATTGACCGTAGGCGTCGAACACGGTCAGACCATCGGGAAAGCGCGGGGTCACTTCCTTGTCCAGAAACGCGCGCCATTGGGTTTCGTCGATGGTGCGGGTCTGCGGGCGGTCGGCCGGGCCGGATTCTTCGCCCACGCCGAAATACAACTCGCTGCGCACCCAACCCCGTGCCGCCGCCGGCCGCGCTGCATCGCCCTGCAGGCTGGCAGTGGTCGCGGTCGGCACGGTGCCGGGCGTGGTGGCGCAAGCGGTCAACGCCAGCATGGCGGCAAGCAGGCAAGACGGCAGCAACTTCATCGACTTCTCCACAACAGGTCTGGGGGGCACTTGGGGCAGGCTCATGCAAGGCCGATATCAGCTCATGCCGGCGCGGACGCACTGTGCCATCTCGCGCCGCCCTGAACAACGCGATAATATCTTTCCATCCGGATGAATGTGGACGATCCGCCCCCTTGCGCCCCAGCCCGGCCGGATGCCGACCGCGCGGCGCGTTGCAGTTGCAGGAGAGAGAACAGCATGACCCGCCCCACCCTTTCGGTGATTGGCCTGGCCATCGCCGCCGTGCTCAGCGCCAACGCGCAAGCCCAGCAGGCCGATGCCGGTGCCACCACCCTGGACACCGTGATCGTCACCGGCACCCGTGCCAGCGACCGTACCGTGCTGGAATCCACCGTGCCGGTGGACGTGCTCACCGCCGAAGACATCCGCAAGGCCGGCGTGGTCAACGGCGAGTTGGGCAGCGCGCTGCAGGCGCTGCTGCCTTCCTTCAACTTCCCGCGTCAGTCCAACTCCGGCGGCGCCGACCATATCCGCGCCGCGCAGCTGCGCGGGCTCTCGCCCGACCAGGTGCTGGTGCTGGTCAACGGCAAGCGCCGCCATACCTCGGCGCTGGTCAACACCGACAGCAAGATCGGCAAGGGCACCACGCCGGTGGATTTCAATTCCATCCCGATCAACGCGATCAAGCGCATCGAAGTGCTGCGCGACGGGGCCGGCGCGCAATACGGCTCGGATGCGATTGCCGGCGTCATCAACGTGATCCTGGACGACAACCCCGAGCGCGGCGAACTGGAAGCCAGCTTCGGCGCCTACAACACCGACGTGAAGCCGATCGACCGCCGCGTCACCGACGGCCAGACCAGCTATGCCAGCGCAAAGGTGGGCACGCTGCTGGGCGACGACGGCGGCTTCTTCAAGGTCGGCGTGGAGCTGAAGAACCGCGAGGCGACCAACCGCGCCGGCTTCGACCAGATTCCCTCGTTCGAAGAACAGACCCCGGCCAATCTGGCGCTGCGGGGCCAGCGCAATTACGTGCTCGGCGATGGCGCCAACAAGGGCCTGAATGCCTGGCTCAACACCAAGGTGCCATTCAGCGCCAGCGGCGAGTTCTACGCCTTCGGCACCTACAACCAGCGCGATACCGAAGGCGCCAATTACTTCCGCTACCCGGACGGCAGCGCCAACTGGCGCGAGATCTACCCCAATGGCTACCGCCCGATCTCCGAAGGCGAGAATCGCGACCTGCAACTCGTGGCCGGTGCGCGCGGGCAATGGGGCAGCTGGGATTACGACGCCAGCGTCAACTACGGCCGCAACGACTTCACCTACCGGCTACGCAATTCGCTCAATGCATCGCTGGGACCCGGCAGCCCCACACGCTTCAAGACCGGTGATTTCGCCTTCGCGCAGACGGTGGGCAATTTCGACCTGACCCGCGTGTTCGACGCCGCCGGCGCCACCCATACCTTCGGCACCGGCGCCGAGTTCCGCCGCGAGCAATACCGCACCCACGCCGGCGATCCGGCCAGCTACGCGGCCGGCCCGTTCACCGATCGTCCCACCGGCTCGCAGGCCGGCGGCGGGCTCACCCCGCAGGACGAAGCCGACCTGTCGCGCAACGTGGCCAGCGCCTACGCCAACGTCTCCAGCCAGTTCGGCGACAAGTTCTCCACCGACCTGGCTGGCCGCTACGAGCATTACCAGGATTTCGGCAGCCAGTGGACCGGCAAACTGGCCGCACGCTACGCATTCGCACCGGCCTTTGCGCTGCGTGGCGCCATCTCCAACAACGTGCGTGCGCCTTCGCTCAGCCAGATCGGCTATGAAGCCACTTCCACCGGTTACGACGCCGCCGGCCGCCTGACCCAGGGTCGCCTGCTGTCGGTCAACAACCCCATCGCGCGCGGACTGGGCGCCACCGATCTGAAGCCGGAAAAGTCGGTCAATTACAGCCTGGGCTTCACCAGCAAGCTGGGCGATCACTTCGACGTGTCGCTGGACTTTTTCCAGATCGATATCGACGACCGCATTGCGCTGTCCGAAGACATCACCGGCGATGCGCTGACCAGCTTCGTGCAGCAGAACTACGGCGTCACCGGCGTGCAGAGCGCCAGCTATTTCCTCAACGCCGCCGATACCCGCACCCGCGGCGCCGAGCTGGTTGCCAACTGGCGTCAGTACGCCTTCGGCGGCGACCTGCTGCTGACCGGCACCTACAGCTATGCCAAGACCGAGTTGGAAAACATCATCGCCACCCCGGCCCAGTTGCTCGCATTGAACCCGGAGTACGTGCTGTTCGGCGTGGAAGAAAGCAACACGCTCACCGACGCCGCACCGCGCACCCGCGCCTCGCTTGCCGCGAACTGGAGCAACGAGCACTGGAACCTGCAGACTCGCGTCAACCGCTACGGCAGCGCCACGCGCGTGTTCGATTTCGGTGGCGGCTTCGTGCCGCGCCAGACCTACGGCGCCGAGTGGCAACTGGACCTGGAAGCCGAATATCACCTGGGCACGCAATGGACGCTGGCCATCGGCGGGCAGAACATCCTGGACAACTACTCGGACCGTTCCATCGACGACATCGCCTACTTCGGCAACCTGCCCTACGACGTGCTCTCGCCGATCGGCAGCAACGGCGCGTATTGGTATGGGCGGGTGCGGTACAGCTTCTGATTCGGGATTCGGGATTGGCAAACATCGTACTTCGTGCGAATCCCCAATCCCGACTCACGAATCTCCGCCGTTCCATAACCTGAATCTCACACCCCATTGCGCACACTAGCGCAATGGCAGACGCGCATTCCCCCCTACCGTCGCCGCCATTGCTGGACGATGCCTGTGCATTGTTTCTGGACGTGGACGGCACCCTCATCGACTTTGCCGACCGCCCCGAGGCGGTGAAGCTATTGCCCGAAGTGCGCGAGGCCATCGGCCTGCTGAGCGAGCGTCTCAACGGCGCCGTTGCGCTGGTCAGCGGCCGGCCGCTTGCCCAGCTGGACGCCCTGTTCGCGCCATTGCTGCTGCCGGCCGCCGGTCTGCACGGGCACCAACTGCGTAGCGATCTCGCGGCACGCGCGGCCATGCCGCAGGACACGTCCGAGTGGCTGCACGGCCTGCATCAACGCGCGGCCGCGCTGACGCACCAGCATCCAGGCGTGCTGGTCGAAGACAAGGGTGCCAGCGTGGCACTGCACTGGCGCGCCCGGCCGCAGGCCGGCCCCGAGGTGCTCGCCTTCGCGCAGCAGGAAATTGCACAGCTTTCCGGTTATCGCCTGCAGCCAGGCGACCACGTGGTGGAATTCGTGCCCGAAGGCAGCAACAAGGGCCTGGCGGTCGAGCAACTGATGCAGCACGGCACCTTCGCCGGCCGCACGCCGGTGTTCGTCGGCGACGACCTCACCGACGAATTCGGCTTCGACGCCGCCAACCGGCTCGGTGGCTGGAGCGTGCTGGTCGGCGATCGCGCACAGACCAGCGCGCGCTTTCGCGTCGGTGGCACCGCCGACGTACACGCGTGGTTGCAACGCAACGCACGCAGCCGCTGAGCACAGCGCACCTTCTCTCATTCACTTCAACAGGATCGTTTGCACTCCATGACCGAGCCAAACCTGGATCTGGGCGTCATCGGCAACTGCAGTTTCGGTGCATTGGTCGATCGGCAGGCACGTGTGGTGTGGAGTTGCCTGCCGGCATTCGACGGCGACCCGGCCTTTTGCACGCTGCTTTCGCCCAAGACCGAAGGCGGCGACTTTGCCGTGGAACTGGAAGATTTCGCCAGCAGCGAGCAGCACTACCTGCCCAATACCGCCGTGCTGCGCACAGTGTTGCGCGATAGCCACGGTGGCGAGCTGGAAGTCATCGACTTCGCGCCGCGCTGGCGCAACAACGGACGCTTCTATCGGCCTGTGAGCATCATCCGCCAGATCCGGCCACTGAGCGGCAACCCGCGCATCATCGTGCGCGCCCGCCCGCTGGCCGACTGGGGCGGCCGCACGCCGGACACCACCTGGGGCAGCAATCACATCCGTTGGGTGTTGCCGGAATTCACCCTGCGCCTGACCACCGATGTGCCGGTGCGCTTCGTACGCGACGGCTTGCCGTTCGTGCTCAGCCATCCGGTGAGCCTGGTGCTGGGCGTGGACGAATCGCTGACCCGCTCGCTCACCGGTTACGTGCAGGAAGCGCAGGAACGCACCGAAGAATACTGGCGCGAATGGGTGCGCTACCTGTCCATTCCGCTGGACTGGCAGGAAGCGGTGATTCGCAGCGCAATCACGCTGAAGTTGTGCCAGTACGAAGACAGCGGCGCGATCATCGCGGCGATGACCACCTCGATTCCGGAAGCGCCCAACACGCCGCGCAACTGGGACTACCGCTATTGCTGGCTGCGCGATGCCGCCTTCGTGGTGCGTGCGCTCAACCGGCTCGGCGCGACCCGCACGATGGAGCAGTTCATCGGCTACATCTTCAATATCGCCACTACCGACGGCACCATGCAGCCGCTGTACGGCATCGGCTTCGAATCGCAACTGGAAGAACACGAAGTCGATACCATGGCCGGCTACCGCGGCATGGGCCCGGTGCGGCGCGGCAACCTGGCGTGGATCCAGCAGCAGCACGATGTCTATGGCAGCGTGGTGCTGGCGTCCACACAGCTGTTCTTCGACCTGCGCCTGAAGGATCAAGGCGATGCCGACACCTTCCGCCGGCTTGAACCGCTGGGCGAGCGCGCCTATGCGTTGCATAACGTGCCCGATGCCGGCCTGTGGGAATTTCGCGGCCGTGCCGAAGTGCATACCTACACCGCGGCGATGTGCTGGGCGGCCTGCGATCGCCTGTCCAAGATCGCCGACCGGCTGGTGCTGCCCGAGCGCAGCAGCTACTGGCGCGAACGTGCCGACAGCATCCGCGAACGCGTGTTGAGCGAGGCCTGGAGCGAGGAGCGCGGCCATTTCACCGACACCCTCGGCGGCCACCGGCTCGATGCATCGCTCTTGCTGCTGGCCGATATCGGCATCGTCGCCAACGACGACAGCCGCTTCGTGCGCACGGTCGAGGCGGTCGGTCGCGTGCTCAAGCACGGCGATGCGCTATACCGCTACATCGCACCGGATGACTTCGGTGAGCCGGAAACCAGCTTCACCATCTGCACCTTCTGGTACATCGATGCACTGGCTGCGATCGGGCGCAAGGAAGAGGCGCGTGAATTGTTCGAGCGCATCCTTTCGCGCCGCAATCACCTGGGCTTGCTGTCGGAAGATCTATCGTTCGAGGACGGCGAAGCCTGGGGGAATTTCCCTCAGACCTATTCGCATGTTGGCTTGATCATCGCAGCGATGCGCTTGTCGCGGAGCTGGCAGGAGGCGTCATGAGTCGTTTGGTGGTGGTATCCAACCGCGTTGCGGTGCCCGGCGAAACCCGCGCCGGTGGCCTGGCAGTTGGCCTGTTGGCGGCGCTCAAGGAACGCGGCGGCATGTGGTTCGGCTGGAGCGGCAAGACCGTGCGCGGCGACAGCGGCGGCATGCACGAGCAGACCGAAGGCGACATCACCTTCGTCACCATGGACCTCAACAAGCGCGACATCGATTCGTACTACAACGGCTTCGCCAATCGCACGCTGTGGCCCTTGCTGCACTTCCGCCTGGACCTGGTCGATTACGATCGCGCTACCCGCGAAGGCTATATGCGCGTCAACCGGCTGTTTGCCGAGAAACTCGCGCCGCTGCTGAAAGACAGCGACACGCTGTGGATCCACGATTACCACATGATTCCGCTCGGCGCGATGCTGCGCGAGCTGGGCGTGGGCTGCAAGATGGGTTTCTTCCTGCACGTGCCGATGCCGTCGGCCGATCTGGTGCAGGCCATGCCCGATCACGCGCGCCTGTTCAGTACCTTCTACGCATACGACCTGGTCGGCTTCCAGACCCAGCGCGATGCCGAACGTTTCAAGGCCTATGTACGCCTGTTCGGCGGTGGCCGCATTCTGGAAGGCGACCTGGTGGAAGGCCCCGGTGGACGCCGCTTCACCGCCTCTTCGTTCCCGATCGGGATCGATACCGACCTGATTGCCCACCAGGCCAAGGCCTCTGCCGGCAAGCAGGCGGTGCGTGATCTGCGCGAAAGCCTGCGTGGCCGACAGTTGGCCATCGGCGTGGACCGCCTGGATTATTCCAAGGGGTTGCCGGAGCGCTTTCAGGGCTTCGAGCGTTACCTGGAGCGGTATCCGGATCAATCCGGCAGCCTGACCTATCTGCAAATTGCACCGGTCTCGCGCGGCGATGTCACCGAATACCGTCAATTGCGCAGCCAGCTCGAACAGATCGCCGGCCACATCAATGGCGGACATGCAGAGCCGGACTGGACGCCGCTGCGCTACGTCAACCAGAACTTCAGCCATGCCACGCTGACAGGCTTCTATCGCGCGGCCTCGGTGTGTCTGGTCACGCCACTGCGCGATGGCATGAACCTGGTTGCCAAGGAATTTGTGGCCGCGCAGGACCCGGCAGACCCGGGCGTGCTGGTGTTGTCGCTGTTTGCAGGTGCAGCCGATGAAATGAAGGAAGCGCTGCTGGTCAACCCGCACGATCTGGACGGCGTGGCCGACGCGATCGCCACAGCGGCAAGCATGCCGTTGGCAAGCCGCATCGAACGCTGGCACGCAATGATGGACCACCTGCGCAAGAACAACATCAACCACTGGCGCCAGCGCTATCTGCAAGCGCTCTCTGAGGTGTAGGGCAAACCTTCTTCCGCCGCGACATTGTCCTGCTTCATGAGGAAGAAAGTGGCCGAAAGGCCGATGAAGGCACGGCGCAATCAGCCTGAAGTCCGTAGTTCCCGGAGGACTTCCTGCATGATGCAGCTACATCGAGCCGCGGCGATGTCCGACCAAGCTGCCCCGGCTCGCAAGGGGATGAATACCTCGGACCTCGATAGCCTGTCGCTGCACTCGACACGGCAGTCACAGGCAACGCCACGTGCGCCGCTACGCCATGCGCTTCCATCGTGGTCGCACTGAGCAGCAGCGCATGTCGACCCCGGCTCTGCAAGCAGCGGACCGCACTTGGCAAAGCGTTCGACATCCGCATGTTTCCGCTATGCCAAACGTGCAGGTTGGAACGCTGGTTCCTATTCCGTCACGGACAAAGGGCGTGTGGGGGTCTAAAATATTCACATGATTAGCGCTGAGGACCCTGGGAGGGGCTGCGCGTTCATAGCGTTCAACGTTCGTCTCTGGATCCGGGCCGCGTGATGGCGCCTGCGATCGCTCTCCCTCCACGACTCGCCACCGCTCGCTGGTGCCCGAGTCCTTCCTGACATCTCAAAATGACTGATCAATCCTCAAAACGTGGGCTAGGCACCTGGTTGCTGGTGGCCTATGCCGTGGTGATCGCCGTGCTTGGCGCGGTGCTCGCCTATCAAGGCGGCCGCCTGGTGGCCGTCGGCGGCTCCTGGTATTACCTGATCGCGGGTATTGCCCTGTTCCTGGCGGGCGTCCTGCTCGCGCTGGGCAAGCGCGCCGGGCTGTGGCTGTTTGGCGCCACGCTGGCCGGCACCATCGCCTGGGCACTGTGGGAAGTGGGCCTGGATGGCTGGGGCTTGGTGCCGCGCCTGGCCATGATGTCGGTGCTAGGGCTGGTGTTGCTGCCGTTCTGGGGTGTGGCGCGTCGTCGCATGCAGCCGGTGTCCGGCCTGGGCTATGCGCTGGTGACCGGCGTGCTGCCAATCCTGGGTGCGGCGCTGATCCTGTGGCCGCTGTTGATGCCGCGCAATGTCGAGCTGGCCGATGCCTCCAAGCTGCCGGCCGACAGCGCCACGGCCTTCAGCCGCGGCACCGTGCCCAGCCCCGACGGCAACGTCGCGGCCAATCACGACGCCAGCAACTGGACCTCCTATGCGGGCTCCAATCTGTCCAACCACTACACGCCCGGCGCGCAGATCACCCCGGACAACGTGAAGAATCTCAAGGTTGCGTGGGAGTTCCACACCGGCGACCTGAAGCCCAAGGACTCCAAGCTGGGCTACGCCTTCCAGAACACCCCGCTCAAGGTCGGCGACCTGCTCTACATCTGCACCCCCACCCAGAAGGTGATCGCGGTGGAAGCAGCCAACGGCAAGGAGCGCTGGCGCTTCGATCCGCAGACCAACCCGAAGGCGATGGCGGGCGTGGCTGCCACCACCTGCCGTGGCGTGTCGTATTACCAAGCGCCCGAAGGCACCGCCGAGTGCCCGACCCGGATCTTCTGGCCGATGGTCGATGGCCGCCTTGGCGCGTTGGACGCACAGACCGGCAAGCTGTGCACCAGCTTCGGCAACAACGGCTATGTCGATCTGAATGCGGGCACCGGCAACACCAAGCCGGGTTTCGTCGGCCCGACCTCGCCGCCGGTGGTGATGCGCGGCGTGGTGATCCAGCCGACCGGCCAGGTCCGCGATGGCCAGGAAGGCGATGCGCCGTCCGGCGTGGTGCGCGGCTTCGATGCGCTCACCGGCCAGCTGCGCTGGGCCTGGGACCTGGGTAACCCGGCGATCACCGCCGAGCCGCCGGCCGGCCAGACCTACACGCGCTCAACCCCGAACGTATGGTCGCTGATGGCCGCCGACGACGAGCTGGGCCTGGTCTATCTGCCCACCGGCAATGCGTCCGGCGATTTCTTCGGCAAGGGCCGCACCCCGCAGGACGAGGAATACACCGCCTCGCTGGTTGCGGTGGATGCCGCTACTGGCAAGGAACGCTGGCATTTCCGTACCGTCAACCACGACCTGTGGGATTACGACATCGGCCCGCAGCCGAACCTGGTCGATTGGCCGGTCGCTGGCGGCGGTACGCGTGCTGCGGTGATCCAGGCCACCAAGTCCGGCCAGGTGTTCGTGCTGGACCGCGCCACCGGCGAGCCGATCATGCCGGTCAAGCAGATCCCGGTACCGCAGGGAACCGACCACGGCGACTGGACCGCTGCCACGCAACCGATCTCGCCGGGCATGCCCAACACTGTGGGCGCGCCGAGCCGCGAGTTCGAAAAAATCATCGAATCCGATGCCTGGGGCATGACCCCGTTCGACCAGTTGGTCTGCCGTATCCAGTTCAAGCAACTGCGCTACGAAGGCATGTTCACCCCGCCCACCCTGCAGGGGTCGCTGGCCTTCACCGGCAACCACGGCGGCATCAACTGGGGCGGTGTTTCGGTGGACCTGCAGCGCGGCATCATGGTGATGAACAGCAATCGCCTGCCGTACACCCTGCAGGTGTATACCCGCGAAAAAATGAATGAGCTGGGCGTGGTGTCGGTGTTCGACGGCAAGAGCAAGACGCCCGGCTACATGGCACAGAAGGGCCTGGCCTACGGCGCCCGCAAGGAGCCGTGGATGTCGCCGCTCAACACCCCGTGCGTGGCCCCGCCGTGGGGCTACATCGCCGGCGTTGACCTGCGCACGCAGCAGGTGATCTGGCGCCGTCCGCTGGGCACCGGTTACGACCAGGGGCCGATGGGCATTCCGTCCAAGACCAAGTTCGAGATCGGCACCCCCAACAACAGCGGCTCGCTGGCCACCGCTGGCGGGGTGACCTTCATCGGCGCGACCCTGGACGACTTCATGCGCGGCTTCGACACCCGCACCGGCAAGCAGGTCTGGGAGACCCGCGTCCCCGCCGGCCCGCAGGCAGCGCCGATGAGCTACACCATCAACGGCAAGCAATACATCGTGGCCGCCGTCGGTGGACACGACCGCATGGAAACCAAGTCGGGCGACAGCGTCATTGCCTGGGCCCTGCCGGACGATGCGCAGGCCGCGCCTGCCAAGTAACGGCAGCGCTCCAAGCACCATGCGGCCAGGCGGTACGCCGACGCGCATGAGCGCATGCAGTCTGCACTGCCTTGGCCGCTGCGCATCACCCGCCTGGCTGCGCTCCGGCGCATAGGCCACCTGCCGTCGGTCCAGGGCCGACGGATGCACCAATCAACCGGTCGTCGCGAGACGGCCGGTTTTTTTGTGCGCGCTTGCCGCTACGGCGAAGGCACGTGGGGGCGAAGCCGGCGATGTCGGCCCAGCGTATGACGCGCGGTCAACGCGCTTGCTGTCGGACCTGAGTTTCAGACGTCCGAACCCAGGCCAACCTCCCAGGATGGCGCTCCCATGCGGCAGTCAGATGCTGCGCAAGTGCGAATCCAGGCGCAGGCCGTTGGCAACCGAATCAGCCCCAACTTCGATGGGATTTGCCCGCCCCCAATAGCAGTTCGCTGACATGCCGGGCATTCGCTCGCGCGGGCGCTTTTCACGCAGAATTTACAATTGAGTCGACTTACTCGCGCGTCGATCGCCACGGGCACGCATACCCTGCCGAACTGAAATCGCTTTCATATCAAGGACATCACGCCATTTCGGGACCTGGTTGTCACATTCCGACGAACGGCACCTTCACATCATCATGATTCGGACTCAGCCGCCGATACCCCCATTGCGGGCCATGGACTGCCGATGCCGCTCCCCCTTCTCAGATCATCCAGCTGGACTCAGCCTATGTCGCTTGCACACGATGCCGCCCCCGTTGCCCAACCGCCCGCTGGTCGGCACGTTGCGCGCGCCACCTGGACTGCATGGCTGCCCGCCGCTGCACATGTCGCGCTGCTGGCGTTGCTGGCCTGCTATGCCGCCACGCTGGTACCCGGCAGCTTGCTGAGCGGGCTCGGACGCGTGCTGCCCGCCCTGCTGGTGTTGGGCGCGGCGAGCGCCGGGCTCTGGTGGTGGTCGCGCCGGCGTCACGACACGCAGTTGCAACAGGCAATGCGTGCGGTGGTGGCGATCGGCGAAGGACGCACCCAGCGTCTGGACCTGCGCAACGCCTCCGGCGACCTCGCACCGTTGCTGCACGCGCTGCAGGATGCCCAGGACAAGCTCGCCATCCGCATCGATGTGATGGAGCAAGGCCTGCGCCATGGCCAGTTCGTGATCAAGGCGCTGGACGATCTGGACACCATGATCCGCATCGCCGACGACGATGGCCAGGTGCTGTTTGCCAACCGCAAACTGCTCGCCATGCTCAAGCTGATCGAGCCGGATGTGCAGAGCTTCCGTCCCAGCTTCCATGCCGAAGGCTTCGTCGGCGGCAGCATCGGCGACATCTATCCCGACAGCCAGGCCGCGATCGACCGCATGCGCGCGTTGAATGCCTCCAAGGCCGTGCGTGCGCCATTCTTCGGCCGCCAGATCGACTTCGTGTACAGCCCGATCATCGCCGCCGACGGCACCAAGCTCGGCACCATCGCGCAGTGGATGGACGTCACCGCGCAGGTCAACGCCGAGCAGGCACTGATCCAGATCATCGACGCCGCCTCGGCCGGCGATTTCAGCCGTCGCATGCAGATCGATGGCATGGACGGTGTGCTGCTGACCCTGGCGCAAGGCATCAACCGCATCTACGACTCGGTGGAAACCCATCTGGCCGCATTGGCGCGCGTGATCGGCGCGCTGGCCGAAGGCGATCTCACCCAGCGTGTGGACGGCGATGCGCACGGTATCTTCGCGCGCTTGCGCGATGACACCAACCAGACCGTCACCCGCCTCACCGAGATCATCGGCGGCATCCAGGCCGCATCGGACACCATCCGCCAGGCCGCAGTGGAAATTGCCGCCGGCAACATGGATCTTTCCGAGCGCACCGAGCAACAGGCGGCCAACCTGGAAGAAACCGCCAGCTCGATGGAAGAACTCACCTCCACCGTGAAGCAAAACGCCGAGAGCGCGCTGCAGGCCAATCGCCTGGTCGTCGGCACCGGCGACGTGGCGCAGAGCGGCGGCCAGGTGATGGACGAGGTGGTCGCCACCATGGGCCAGATCAGCACCGCCTCGCGCAAGATCGGCGAGATCATCGGTGTGATCGACGGCATCGCGTTCCAGACCAACATCCTGGCGCTCAACGCCGCAGTGGAAGCCGCGCGTGCCGGCGAACAGGGCCGCGGTTTTGCGGTGGTTGCCTCGGAAGTGCGTGCATTGGCACGGCGCTCGGCCGATGCGGCCAAGGAAATCAAGACGCTCATCGCCGACTCCACCGACAAGGTGGAACTGGGTTCGGGCCTGGTGCACCGCGCCGGCGCGACCATGCGCGAGATCGTCGGCTCGGTCAAACACGTCACCGACATCATGAGCGAGATCACCTCGGCCAGCGCCGAGCAGTCCAGCGGCATCGAGCAGGTCAACCGCACGGTCGCGCAGTTGGACGAGGTGACCCAACGCAACGCTGCGCTGGTGGAAGAAGCCACCGCCGCTGCGCGCAGCCTGGAAGAACAGGCCGTGGAACTGGCCGATGCAGTCTCGATCTTCCGCCTGCAATCCGACACCCGTCCCGGCGCTTCCCACGTCGCGCGCGCCAGCTTCCACAACGCGGCATAAGCCTGGCATGCACAGCGATTCGTAGGAGCGCACCCGGGCGCGACCGGGTTTCTGCGGAAATGCCATCCATCAACAGCTGCGCTGCTGAGGCCAGCCGAGCGATGCGCCGCGTCGCCTCGTTCCGGCGTAGGTTCGCAGTGAATTGCATCGCAATGCGATGCAGCGCGCCTCAGGCCAGCGCCCCGATGCCGGGTGCACTGCCTCAGTCCAGAAACCGCGCGTGCTGCTCGGGCGTGGGCAGCATGCAGTGATCGCTGCGGCCGAACCAGCGATAACGATTGCGTGCGATCAGCCGGTAGCCGAGATCGCGCACGCGACGCGGGATCAGGCGCAGCGCCTCGCTCAGCCGCCAGAGCCCGCCCAATCCCGCAAGCACGCGCACGATCGCGTCGCTATCGGTCCAGGCACCGGTGGTGTCCACCAGTAGAAACGACAAAGGGTCGTCCGGATCCAGACCGTGCTGCTGCAACAGTGCGCGCCCGGCTTGCCCCTGCATGGCAGCAAAGCAATAGCGCCCACGCCGATCGTGGCGCAGCAGGAATTTGACCCAGCCATTGCAGAGCAGGCACACGCCATCGAAGACGATGGTGGCCCGCGCCGCAGGTGGGGCAACAGGCGATTGATCAGCGCGGTTCAAGCCAGCCCTCATAACGAATGAACGGTCCTACCAGCGGCAACTGCACGTCCACCAGAAACGCATAACGGCCGCCGTCGGCATGCTCGCGGCAGCGCACCTGCCGGAACCAGCGGGCAGGTAACCGAATCATCCCGAACGCCCACACGCCGGTGGCCTGCCAATACAACGATTGCGCATCGGCCTGCAGCGAAAATTCAAAGCGCACCGCGCCCAGGTGTTCGCGCAAGCTGGCGCCATGACGCCATAGCCGCGAATGCATCGGCATGCCATCAAAGCGCCGATGCCAGCGCTCGCCGCGCGCGTCGGTCAGAAAATCCACTTCCACCGCCACCTCGCCACTGCGCGGCAAGCGGCTCAGCAGCGCCAGCAACGGAACCAGCGCATGCGTGCCGCGTTGAATCCTGGCCCGGCCGGCGAAGGTCTGCCGCTGCTGCACCGAATGCAGCGCGCGCACCGGCGCAGGCAGTTGCGCGAACGCGTCCTGCCCCAGCACCTGTGCGAACAGCGGCACGCTCAGGGCGCGATCCAGGCCAGCGTGGCCATGCGTCCGCTGCGGCGATCGCGGCGATGCGAGAAAAAGCGCTGCGGATCGGAAATGGTGCACAACCCGCCGCCATACACCGCAGCGGCCGGCACACCGGCCCGCTGCAGCCGCTGACGTGCCAGCGCATACAGATCCACCCGCCAGTGCCCCGGGCGCGTGGCGACAAACGCCTGTTGCGCCTGTGCATCGTGCGCAACGAAGGCGCCGAACACGTCCTCGCCGATCTCATACACCTGGGGCCCCGCGGCAGGACCCAGCCAGGCCACCAGTTGCTGCGGTGGCGTCCGCATCGCCGCCACGCTGCGCTCCAGTACGCCGTCGGCCAGCCCGCGCCAACCGGCATGCGCAGCAGCGACCTCGCTGCCATCGACGGCAGCGAACACGACCGGCAGGCAATCGGCCGTGAGGATTGCCAGTACTACGCCAGGCGCCGAGGTCACCGCAGCATCGGCAACCGGTTCGTGCGCGCCTGGCGGCTGATCCGCCGCGCAGTCGGTGGAATCGGGTGCAGCGGGCGGTGCATCCACCCGTACCACGTCCACGCCGTGCACCTGCCGCAACCACTGAGGCGAGCTCGGCAGTTGCAGTGCCGCGGCAAGCAGTGCCCGGTTGCGCTCCACCTGCTCGGGCACATCGCCTTCGGCGCTGTTGCGGTTGCCAAGGTTGAGCGTATCGAACGGCGGCAGCGAGCCGCCCAGACCGTGACGCAGCGTGGTGAGCGCACGGATGCGCGGTGGCGCCGGCCAGTCGGCTGGCAGGGTGAAGGGCGCAGCCATGGGCATCTCAGCGGCGTGCCAGCTCGGCGGCGCGTGCGCTGTCTTCGCGCAGCACGGTCATCAGGCGCTGCAGATCGGCCGGCACCGGCGCACTGGCGCGGACCGGCTCGCCGCTGACCGGATGCAGGAATTCCAGGGTTTCGGCATGCAGCGCCTGACGCTTGAAGCTGCGCAGTTCGTGCACCAGCGCATCGGTGGCGCCCTTGGGCAGCTTGAGCGCGCCGCCATACAGCGGGTCGCCGACGATCGGCGACTTCAGGTGCGCCATGTGTACGCGGATCTGGTGGGTACGCCCGGTTTCGAGCCGGCATTCCAGCGCGGTGTGCGCACGGAAACGCTCGCGCAGGCGGTAATGGGTGACCGCATCGCGGCCGTCGTCGCGCACCGCCATCTTCAGGCGGTCGCGCGGGTGGCGATCGATCGGGGCGTTGGCGGTGCCGCCGGAGACCAGCGCGCCCACCACCACGGCCAGATACTGGCGATGCACCTCGCGCGCGGACAGCTGCTCCACCAGCGCGGTCTGCGCCTGCACGGTGCGCGCCACCACCATCACGCCACTGGTGTCCTTGTCCAGGCGATGCACCACCCCGGCGCGCGGCACCGAGGCCAGCGCCGGGTCGCGGAACAGCAGCGCATTGACCAGGGTCTGGTCCGGATTGCCGGCGCCCGGATGCACCACCAGGCCGGCCGGCTTGTCGATCACCAGCACCTGCTCGTCTTCGTACAGCACGCTCAGCGGAATGTCCTGCGGCGCGGCGTGGGTCTGGGTTTCCAGCACCACCTGCAGCTGCACGCTCTCGCCGCCGCGCAAGGTATCGCGCGGGCGCGCCATTTCACCGTCCAGCAGCGCGTCGCCGGACTTGATCCATTCCGACAGCCGCGAGCGCGAAAACTCCGGGAACAGCTCGGCCAGCACTGCGTCGAAACGGCGTCCGGCGGCATTGTCGGGCACGATCGCCTGGCGGATGGACGGGTCGAGGGGTTCGGCAGATGGGTCGGACATGGACACGGGCACTCGGGCAAAAAGCGGGAATTTGGGGGTCCGGGCGGCGGGAGTCAGTCGCCGGACAGGCCACTAGGCTATCATCGCGCTCTCGTTTTCCTGATGCGTCCTGCCCAGACCCATGATCCGACGGTCCACGTTTTCCGCGCCTGCGCGCCTGATTGCCCTCATGCTGGTCATGGCGTTCGTCGTCACCGGCTGCCACCGCGGCGCCAAGGACAAGAATCCCGACGAGGGCATGCCGGTCGAGCAGCTCTACGGCAAGGGTCATAACCTGATGGAGAAAGGCAACTGGGCCGGCGCAGAAGCCAGCTACAAGCGCCTGATCGCCCAGTACCCGTATGGCCCGTACACCGAGCAGGCGATGATCGAAACCGCCTACGCCCAGTACAAGGCCGGCAAGCACGACGACGCGGTCTCCAGCGTCGACCGCTTCATCCGGACCTACCCGACCCACCGCAACATCTCGTATCTGTACTACCTGCGCGGCCTGGCCAACAGCAACCGCGACACGGTGTTCCTGCGCCGCGTGTGGTCGCTGGACCCGAGCCGCCGCGACCTGTCTTCGCCGCAGCAGGCTTACAACGATTTCAATACCGTCACCGATCGCTACCCGAACAGCCGTTACGCCGCCGACGCACGCAAGCGCATGATCGAGCTGCGCGACATCTTCGCCCAGCACGAATTGGACAACGCGCTGTACTACCTGCGCCGCGATGCCTGGGTGTCGGCCGCCGGTCGTGCCAACTACCTGCTCGAAACCTATCCGCAGAGCGCCTTCCAGTACGACGCGGTCGCGGTACTGGCCGAGGCCTACACGCACCTGGGCAACAAGACCTTGGCAGCCGACGCACGCCGCGTGCTGGAGCTCAACGACCCGCAGCATCCGTGGCTGACCGGCAACTGGCCGAAATACCCGTGGGCCATCCGCAAGCTCAACCCGTTTGCCGGCGAAAAATCTGCCGCGACCGGGCAGAGCAATTCGCAGATGAATCGCGACTGAGATATCAGGCGCAGCGCACGACCGAAAAGAGGCCGAAAGGCCTCTTTTTTGTTGCCGCGACGATGACGGCAGGACGGCAAGTGCTGCACCGACGACGATCGGCGGCGATTGCCGCCGCTGATGCGCCCACCGAGCAATTGGTTCCCACGCGCGCAGACGCATGGCCGGAGCCGGTGCGCGCATCCTGGAACCGGCACCAGGTCACCCAATGCCCTTGGGTCTGCTGTCTATACTCATCCCGAACCAGCTCCGACTCCTTCGAGCGCCAGCCAAGGAAGCCGCATGTCTCGTGCCACCATCGCGTTGCTGCTCATGCTCTCGCTGGCGGCCCTGACCGCCAGCGCCACCGCGGCCCCCATCGTCTACGGCGTCAACGCGCACGACAGCCGTCCCGGCTACGCCATGACCCAGGCCGAGGCACGCTTCAAACTGCTGGCAGCGCGCAACCTGCGCAGCTACCGGTTCGATATCGATCCGCGCGATTACGCCACGCTGGATGCGCTCGTCCCCTTGGCGCGCAAGTACGGCATCACCCTGCGCCCGATGGTCTACCCGATGTCGCGCGAGATCGGCTACCAGCTGGCACGCCGCTATGCCGCAGACATCAAGGTCTGGGAAATCGGCAACGAACAGGATCTGGTCCGCGCCGAAGCCGATACCCGCATCGCCGCAATGACCACGATGTACCTGGGCATGCGCCAGGCTTCCGACGAACTGGGCGCAGGTTTGCGCTTCACCATCAACATCACCGCCTGCAATAGCGACGATCGCAGCGCCAACGCGCGTTGCCCGGGCGATCGCAACGGCTCGCTGTGGTTTTTGGCAAAAGCCAAGGCGGCCGGCTTCAACTTCGACCACATCAGCTTCCACTACTACGCGTTCTACCAGGATGCCGGCTATTGGACGGACCTGTATCTGGGCCAGCTGCGCACTGCCGCGCGTACCTACAACACCCCGGTGTTCTTCAACGAGCTGAACTGTGCGGAGATCTATACAGGCAGCACCACTGGCGGCACCGCAGGTGATCGGGGCTGTTACGACAGCCTGGCGCAGCTGTTGCGCAACGTGCGTGACAACTACGCCGACGTGGTGGCCGAGGTGAATGTCTACGAATTACTGGACCAGGCCACCATCCAGGGGCCTGAAGGCCACTTTGGCCTGATGTACGAACTGGCCCGACCAAAACCGCCCCTGGATCTGCTCACGCGGTTCGCCCAGCCGTCAGCCAGCGCAGCGGCAGCCACTGCGTCAGCCGAGTGACCGGATCAGCCGTCCGGATTACTGCCCGCGATACCCGTTGGTGATCGGATAGCGCCGTTCGCGACCGAATGCACGCCGCGACACCTTGGGCCCGGGCGCGGACTGATGGCGCTTCCACTCGTTGAGCCGCACCAGACGCAGCACATGCTCGACGGTATCGGCCGCGTAGCCGGCCGCAACGATGTCGTCGCGCGACTGCTCCTGGTCGACGTAGCGATACAGGATGCCGTCGAGCACATCGTACGGCGGCAGCGAATCCTGGTCGGTCTGGTTGGCGCGCAGCTCTGCCGACGGCGGGCGCGAGATCACCGCCGGCGGAATCACCGGCGCGCCGCCGACGGTGTTGCGCCATTTCGCCAGGCCGAACACCTCCGTCTTGTACAGGTCCTTGAGCGGCGCATAGCCACCGCACATGTCGCCATAGATGGTGGCGTAACCCACTGCGTATTCGCTCTTGTTACCGGTGGTCAGCACCAGCCCGCCGAACTTGTTCGACAGCGCCATCAAGATCACGCCACGGCTGCGCGACTGCAGGTTTTCTTCGGTGATGTCCGGCTGGGTGCCTTCGAACATAGGCCCCAGCGCGCCGAGCAGGCCTTCGAAAGCCGGTTCGATCGCGATGGTCTCCAGCTTCACGCCCAGCGCGCGGCATTGCTCGTCGGCCAGGTCGTTGGACAGGGTGGCGGTGTAGCGCGACGGCAGGCGCACGGCGGTCACGTTGTCGCCGCCCAGCGCATCCACCGCCATCGCCAACACCAGTGCCGAGTCGATGCCGCCGGACAAGCCAAGCCAGACCTTGCTGAAGCCGTTCTTGCGGCAATAGTCCTGCAGCCCGCGCACCACCGCACGCCAGGCCAGCGCATCCATGCTTTCGTCGCCGTCATCCACCCACACCACCGGAGTGAAGCTGCGCTCGCCGGCCGCATAGTCCACCACCAGCCACTGGTCCACGAAGGCTGCAGCGGCGGGATGCACGGTGCCGTCGCCATCGGCCACCACCGAGGCGCCATCGAACACCAGTGCATCCTGCCCGCCCACGACGTTGAGATAGGCAATCGCTGCCCCGCTCTCGCGGGTGCGTTCGGCCAGCAATGCATCGCGTTGGGCATGCTTGCCACGCTCGTACGGCGAGGCATTGGGCACCAGCACCAACTCCGCGCCCGCCCGTACCGTGTTGGCCAAGGGCTCGGCGAACCAGAGGTCTTCGCAGATCACCACGCCCACCTGCACGCCCTTGACCGTGACCACGCAGTTCTCGCCATCCGGATCCACGTCGAAATAACGACGCTCGTCGAACACCGCATAGTTGGGCAATTCGCGCTTGCGGTAGGTGGCTTCGATCCGCCCGTCGCGCAACACGCTGGCGGCGTTGTAGACCACGCTGCCGGCGCTTTGCGGCCAGCCGACCACTGCCACGATGCCGCGCGTGGCCGCCGCAATCCGCGCCAGCGCCTGTTCGCAATGAGCGAGGAATCCCGGTCGTAACAGCAGGTCTTCCGGTGGATATCCGCTGATCGCCAATTCGGGAAACAGCACGATGTCGGCTTCGAACTCGTCGCGCGCCGCTGCGATGTACTCGATGATGCGATCGGTATTCTGCGTCACGCCGCCGACCGGGAAGTCGAACTGGGCCATGGCGATGCGGAGGGTGTGTGCTGTCACTGCTGACTCCATCAAAACAGGCTTTCAAGGTAACCCGCTTCGCGCTGCGAACGGATCGCCAGCACGTACACGGTGTCGTCCAACGGTGCGTAACGATAGAGCGCAAGATAGCCGCTGGCATCGCGACCGATGACCAGTTCGCGGAATCCGCCCTGCACCGCGCGCCCTATCAGTGGATTGTCCGCTAATGCATCGATAGCCTGGAAGACACCTGCGAGTTTTCGCTGCACATTGGCTGCATCGTGTTCCAGCAGATAGGCGACCAGACGGCGTGCATCGTCGGCAACGCGCGCGGCAAGCACGATCCTGGTCACCTGTCAGCGCTCGACGGCGCTGGCCACCGGTGGCGCGGGGTCGTCTCCATCGGCAAGTTGCTGCATGTACTGGCGTACATCCGCCCAGGACAGCGTGTTGGCGCCCTCCTGGATGGCAGCCCAGCGTTGCTGCGCCTCGGCATGAAATGCCGTGCGGCGCTCGTATGCATCGATTTTTTCCGCGATGGCGTCGACGATAAAGCCGTGCGCCGTGGTTCCGGCATCTTTCGCCGCCCTGGCGACACGCGCTTTCAGTTCGTCGGGCAGACGGATGGTGGTCGTGGACATGGCAACCTCGGGGGACCGAATGGCGGACCCAAAGTAGCACACTTGTGACACACTTTGCATGATGCGCTCCTTGTGCAATTCAGGGCTTTAGCATCGACATAGGCATGGAGCCGAACAGTCGGCCCAGCGTGCGTCGTGCAGTGCGCAATCCCTGCCATCTGCATCAGGTATCCCCGTAAACGCAGAAAGCCGCCCGAAGGCGGCTTTCTGCGACACCACACTGGTAAGACTTACTTCACCAGCGCCGCAATCGCCGCACCCAGATCGCCCGGCGAGCGGACGGTCTTGACGCCGGCGGCTTCCATCGCCGCGAACTTGCCTTCGGCCGTGCCCTTGCCACCGGACGCGATCGCACCGGCATGGCCCATGCGCTTGCCGGCCGGCGCGGAGGCACCGGCGATGAAGCCGACCACCGGCTTCTTGACGTGGTTCTTGATGTACTCGGCACCGGCTTCCTCGGCGTCGCCACCGATTTCACCCACCATGATGATGCCTTCGGTCTGCGGGTCTTCGTTGAACAGCTTGAGGCAGTCGACGAAGTTCAGGCCGTTGATCGGGTCGCCACCGATGCCGATGCAGGTGCTCTGGCCCAGGCCCACTTCGGTGGTCTGCTTGACCGCTTCATAGGTCAGCGTGCCCGAACGCGACACGATGCCGATCTTGCCCGGCTTGTGGATGTGGCCTGGCATGATGCCGATCTTGCACTCGCCCGGGGTGATCACGCCGGGGCAGTTCGGCCCGATCAGCACGGTGTCCGGATGCGAACGGGTCAGCACGTTCTTGACGCGCAGCATGTCCAGCACCGGGATGCCCTCGGTGATGCAGACGATGACCTTGATGCCGGCCGCAGCCGCTTCCAGAATCGCATCGGCCGCGTACGGCGGCGGCACGTAGATCACCGACGCATCGGCGCCGGTGGCCTGGACCGCATCGGCGACGGTGTTGAACACCGGCAGATTGATGTGGGTGGTGCCGCCCTTGCCGGGCGTCACGCCGCCGACGACCTGGGTGCCGTACTCGACCATCTGAGTGGCGTGGAAGGTGCCCTGCTGGCCGGTAAAGCCCTGCACGATCACCTTGGTGTTCTTGTTAATCAAAACGGACATGGATAGTTCCTTCGGTGTCGTGGATCAGGCGGCGTTCTTGACAGCTTCAACGACTTTCTTGGCGCCGTCGTTGATGTTGTCGGCCGGGATGATGGCCATGCCGCTATCGCGCAGCAGCTGCTTGCCTTCTTCCACGTTGGTGCCTTCCAGGCGCACCACGACCGGAACCTTGACGCCCACTTCCTTGACCGCGGCGATGATGCCTTCGGCGATCATGTCGCAGCGGACGATGCCGCCGAAGATGTTGACGAAGATGCCTTCGACCTTGTCCGAGGACAGGATCAGCTTGAACGCTTCGATGACGCGCTGCTTGTTCGCACCGCCACCCACGTCCAGGAAGTTCGCCGGCTCACCGCCATTGAGCTTGATCACGTCCATGGTGGCCATGGCCAGGCCTGCGCCGTTGACCATGCAACCGATGTTGCCGTCCATGGTGACGTAGTTGATGTCCAACTCCGACGCGGTCACTTCGGTCTCGTCTTCCTGCGTCTTGTCGCGCATGGCGACCAGCTGCTTCTGACGGAACGCGGCGTTGTCGTCGCTGTCGAACTTGCCGTCCAGCGCGTACAGGTTGCCGTCGTCCAGGATCGCCAGCGGGTTGATTTCAACCAGCGCCAGGTCCTTTTCGTTGAACAGGCGATACAGGTTCACCATGATGCTGGCGAACTGGCCGGCCTGCTTGGCGTTGAGGCCGAGCTTGAAGCCGAAATCGCGGCCATGGTAGCCCTGCACGCCTTCGACGAAATCGACGTTGAGCGCGTGGATCAGCTCCGGCGTCTCGGCAGCCACCTGCTCGATCTCCACGCCGCCTTCGGAAGAGGCGATATAGGTGATGGTCTTGGTGCCGCGGTCGACCAGGATCGACAGGTACAGCTCCTTGACGATCTCACCGGCCGTGGTGACCAGCACCAGGTTGATCGGCAGCTCGACGCCGGCGGTCTGGTAGGTGGACATCTTGGTGCCGAGCATCTTGGCGGCTGCGGCCTTCACGTCGTCGGTGGTCTTGCAGAACTTGACGCCGCCAGCCTTACCGCGGCCGCCCGCGTGGATCTGCGCCTTCACCATCCAGGGGCCATTGCCCAGGGAATTGGCGACTTCAACCGCTTCGTCCGGGGTCGCCGCGACCTTGCCGGCCGGAACGGGGATGCCGTACTCGGCAAGCAGCTGTTTTGACTGGTATTCGTGGAAATTCATGCGTCACCGTGGGAAAAGGAAACGACCGCTGCGTGCAACGCAGACCGCCGGGGCGGCACGTCATGGGACGCGAACGGGCCGCCTATTGTGGCCGACCACGCCGTGCGGCGCAAAATTGCCCGGGATTGGCCGCCCGATCGCAGCGCTTGCGCGCAGGCCGACTCTGTGCGCAAGCGCTGCGCAGGCCGCGCACCTGCCTATACTCGCGGCTCGCTCCAGCGGGGAATCGGCTTGGCATCCATCGCATCGCTCATCGCCCGGATCCAGTCCGCGCCGCAGCGCGAGCTGTACTTTTTCTCGTTGTACCGGGTGCTGGTGGCCGGCCTGATCGCCGCGCTGGTGTTCAGCCCCTTGTCCGACGCCATTCCCGATCCGCGCTACCCGCGCCTGGCCGCCGGCGTGGCGATCGGCTACCTGTGCATGGCGATCCCGCTGCTGTTCTGGGGCCGCGGCGAACGCCGCCTCACCCCCACCGTGCTGTGCGCGGTAGTGGCCGACATCCTTGCAGCCACCCTGGCCACGCACGCCCTGCCCGGTGCCAGCGCCGGGATTGCGATGATGCTGCTGTTCAACGTGGCGGCCGCCTCGATCCTGTTGCGGCTGCGCTACGGCATGAGCATCGCGGTGCTCGCCAGCGCCGCCATCCTGCTGGAATACCTGTGGACCCTGCTCGAAGGCGGCGGCGCCACTCGTCCGGTGGCCGAGCTTGCGATGTTTGCCACCAGCTACGTCGCGGTGGCCTTCATCTGCGAACAAATCGCCGCCCGCGCCCGTCGCAACCAGATGCTGGCCGAAGAACGCGGCGCCCAGGTCGCCAATCTGTACGAGATCAACGAGCTGATCATCCGGCGCATGCGCACCGGCGTGCTGGTGGTGGATACCCACAACCACATCTCGTTGGCCAACGAAGCGGCGCTGAGCTTGCTGGGCGATGGCGACCAACGCACCCCGTCCACCGACCTGTCGCTGGTGGCGCTCACCCCGGAGCTGGCGCGCCGGCTGCAGCGCTGGCGTAGCGGCTGGCGCCAGGAAGAAGCCCCGCTGCAACTCGGCGCCGACCGCCCGGAGGTGCAGCCGCGCTTCGTGCGCCTGCTCGCCGACAGCGATCTGGTGCTGGTGTTTCTGGACGATGCCACGGTGGTGTCGCGCCGTGCCGAGTCGCTGACCCTGTCGGCCATGGGGCGCTTCTCGGCCAGCCTGGCGCACGAGATCCGCAACCCGCTGGCCGCCATCAGCTACGCCTCGCAGTTGCTGGAAGAATCGCCGGACATCGGCGATGCCGACCGCCGCCTGCTGCAGATCATCCACCAGCAATGTCAGCGCACCAACGGCATCGTCGAAAGCGTGCTCGCACTGGCGCGCCGGGAACGCGCCACCCCGGACAACCTAGACCTGGCCGCATTCGTGCGCCGCTTCGTGGTCGAATATCGCCAGACCTTGTCGATGGAAACCGACATCCTGGAGGCCAGCATCCAGGGGAGCTCCGTGCATGCGTTGGTCGACCCCAAGCACCTGCATCAGATCCTCACCGCGCTGGTGCACAACGCACTCAAGTACGGCCGGGTGATGGACGAACCGGCGCGGGTCAAGCTGCACGTCGAGCGCCTCGAGCGCAAGGCAGTGATCGATGTGATCGACCGCGGCCCAGGCATCCCGGAGGCCGTGGCGGCGCAACTGTTCCGCCCGTTCTACACCACCTCCGAGCACGGCACCGGCCTGGGGCTGTACATCGCCCAGGAACTCTGCCGCGCCAACCAGGCGCAACTGGACTATGTCGCGGTCCCCGGCGGCGGTGCGTGCTTCCGGATTTCGTTGCAAGGACCCAACGGATTGCTCGGCAAGTGAGTGCTCGGCTATCGGCTGAGCGGGATGCCTGATGTGGCGATATCGCGCAGCGCGGCACTTGTTCGATAGCAGAACGTTGCAACTGGCGAAGACACAAACCCAACGCTGTGCCTGGCTGCGGGGCGTGTGGGCTTACGCCAGCAAGGCTGTCGGAGGCAGACGCGTTTGGCAACGCAGCCCATCGATAGCCCCACATCGCCGACTGGCATCGGCGCCTTGCAAACGCGCTGAATGCCGCAGTGATGCACCCGCGCAGCAGGTGAATCGGTGGGCCGCCACCTGCTCGACAATTGTCGACCATCATCACGCTGGGCTATCGTGCGTCCCATGAACGAACCCAAAAGCGCCCTGGTTGTCGATGACGAGCGTGATATCCGCGAGTTGCTTGTTCTCACCCTGGGCCGCATGGGCTTGCGCATCAGCACCGCGGCGAACCTGGCCGAGGCGCGCGAGTTGCTGGCCAACAACCCCTACGATCTGTGCCTGACCGACATGCGGTTGCCGGACGGCAACGGCATCGAACTGGTCACCGAAATCGCAAAACACTACCCGCAGACACCGGTGGCGATGATCACCGCCTTCGGCAGCATGGACCTGGCCGTGGAAGCGCTGAAAGCCGGCGCCTTCGATTTCGTCAGCAAGCCGGTCGACATCGGCGTGCTGCGCGGCCTGGTCAAGCACGCGCTGGAATTGAACAATCGCGACCGTCCCGCTCCGCCACCGCCGCCACCGGAACAGGCCAGCCGCCTGCTCGGGGACTCCAGTGCCATGGAAAGCCTGCGCGCCACCATCGGCAAGGTCGCGCGCAGCCAGGCGCCGGTCTACATCGTCGGCGAATCCGGCGTGGGCAAGGAACTGGTCGCACGCACCATCCACGAACAAGGCGCACGCGCCGCCGGCCCGTTCGTGCCGGTCAACTGCGGCGCCATTCCCGCCGAATTGATGGAAAGCGAATTCTTCGGCCACAAGAAGGGCAGCTTCACCGGCGCGCATGCCGACAAGCCCGGCCTGTTCCAGGCCGCGCACGGCGGCACCTTGTTCCTGGACGAAGTGGCCGAATTACCGTTGCAGATGCAGGTCAAGCTGCTGCGCGCCATCCAGGAAAAGTCGGTGCGACCGGTCGGCGCATCCAGCGAATCGCTGGTGGATGTGCGCATCCTCTCGGCCACCCATAAGGACCTGGGCGACCTGGTCTCCGACGGCCGCTTTCGGCATGACTTGTACTACCGCATCAACGTAATCGAGTTGCGTGTGCCGCCGCTGCGCGAACGCGGTGGCGACCTGCCGCAGCTGGCCGCTGCCATCATCGCGCGCCTGGCGCACAGCCATGGCCGCCCCATTCCGCTGCTGACCCAGTCGGCGCTCGACGCATTGAATCACTACGGCTTCCCAGGCAACGTGCGCGAACTGGAAAACATCCTCGAACGCGCCCTGGCCCTGGCCGAAGACGACCAGATCAGCGCCACCGACCTGCGCCTGCCCGCTCACGGCGGCCACCGTCTGGCTGTCCCCAACGGAGGTGCCGCGGCCGAGCCGCGCGAAGCCGTCGTGGACATCGACCCGGCCTCAGCCGCGCTGCCGTCCTACATCGAGCAACTGGAGCGCGCCGCGATCCAGAAGGCGCTGGAAGAAAACCGCTGGAACAAGACCAAGACTGCGGCGCAGCTGGGCATCACGTTTCGCGCGCTGCGTTACAAGTTGAAGAAGCTGGGGATGGAGTAGAAGAGCCGGAAATCGGGAATCGGGAATCGGGAATCGTAAAAGCGCAGTCGCCGGCTGCGATGGTTCTCGCGGGAGACGCCGCTATGGATTGGCTCACGCATCATCTTGCGGTGGCCCGCTGTAATCATTGGCCCAGCTGTCCAAACAAAAAGGCCTGGGACGTAGAGTTCCCAGGCTTTTCGATTCCCCAATCCCGATTCCCGATTCCCAGCCCTTAGTCCTTGGTCACCCGATTGATCTCGGCCAGGCTGGTCACCCCGTGGGCAGCCTTCATCAAGGCCGACTGCCGCAAATCGCGGATACCGATCGCCTGCGCGGCCTCGGCAATCTGCATCGCATTGCCGCCCTCCAGCACGATCGCGCCGATCTCGTCGGTCATCGGCATGACCTGGTAGATACCGGTACGCCCCTTGTAGCCTTCGGTGCACTCGTCGCAACCGACCGCCTCATACAGCTCGATCCCGGCAGCAAGCTGTGCGGGCGTGAATCCTTCGGCCAGCAAGGCGTTGTCAGGCAGCGTCGACTTGCGCTTGCAGTTGTTGCACAACCGCCGCGCCAGACGCTGCGCGATCACCAAGGTCACCGACGAGGTAATGTTGTAGGGCGCGATGCCCATGTTCATCAAGCGTGCGATGGTCTGCGGCGCATCGTTGGTGTGCAACGTCGACAACACCATGTGACCGGTCTGCGCCGCCTTGATCGCAATCTCGGCCGTCTCCAGGTCACGGATTTCGCCGACCATGATGATGTCTGGGTCCTGGCGTAGGAACGAGCGCAACGCTGCGGCAAAGGTCATGCCACGCTTGTTGTTCTGCTGCACCTGATTGACGCCAGGCAAGCGGATTTCAACCGGGTCCTCCGCGGTGGAGATATTGCGTGTCTCGTCGTTGAGGATGCCCAGCGCCGTGTACAAAGACACCGTCTTGCCCGAGCCGGTCGGCCCGGTCACCAGCACCATCCCGTACGGCTTGTGGATCGCCTCCAGGAACAGCTTCTGCTGGTCCGCCTCATAGCCCAGCTTGTCGATGCCCAGCTTGGCCGCGCTGCCGTCCAGGATACGCAGCACCACCTTTTCACCGAACAGGGTCGGCAAGGTGCTGACACGAAAGTCGATCTGCTTGGTCTTGGACAGGTTGAGCTTGATGCGCCCGTCCTGCGGCACCCGCTTCTCCGCGATATCTAGCTGCGACATCACTTTCAGGCGGGCCGCGATGCGCTGGTTCAGCTTCACCGGCGCCTTGGCCACATTCTTGAGCAGCCCATCGATCCGCAACCGCACCCGGTAATCGTCTTCATAGGGCTCGAAATGGATGTCCGAGGCTCCCCGCCTGATCGCATCCACCAGCACCTTGTTGACGAACTTCACCACCGGCGTGTCGTCGCCCTTGGCATCGACCCCGGAATCCCCGCCGGCGCCCATGTCCTCGTCGCCGGCCGAGACGTCCAGATCCCCCATTTCCTCGTCGTCGTTGCCAAGCGAAGAACCCAACGACGCATTGCTGGCCTGCCACTGCTCGAGCGTCCGGCGGATCTGATCTTCGTCGACGAGGATCGCCTCGACCACCAGGTTCGTATGGAACTTGATGTCGTCCAGCGCACGGGTCTGGGTCGGGTTGCTCACCCCCACGAACAACCGGTTGCCGCGCTTGAACAGCGGCAGCACCTGGTGCTTCTGGAGCAACTCTTCACTGACGAGCTTTACTGCGTTCTGGCTGGCGTCGAATGCCGATACGTCCAGTAGTGGCATGCCGAACTCGACTGCATTGGCCGCCGCCAGCTGCGAGGCAGCAACAAGCTTTTTCTCCGAGAACCACTGAGGCAGTGGAACTTTCGCAAGAGCAGCCTGATCCATCGCGCTTCGAGCCGCGCTTTCCTCCAATGCGCCATCCTGCACCAGCCTGCGGGCAATTCCGGTGATTCCAACGAGATTTGCGGTCGATAAAACGCTCATGCTTACCCCCAACTTCTGAACGGCGCGGATAAAATCAACCGCAGCATATTCCGGTGTACTACGTCACCTGCAAGCTTTCGGTAGATATTTTGCCTGAAGCGTCGTGCCGGCTCCATCACATCTCCACACTGTCGAGCCTGCGCCAGACCAGTCAGGCACCAGCTGCAACTGCGACCCTCGAATAGACTCGTTCGCGCCGTTAGTAGCGAACGCGACAGTTATGACGCCATCCGCGCCAACCGTAACGGACGAAACATATCGACCTTTAATGCTATCGGCGTTACCCAATCCAGCCTGAGCGTTTGATGTCGGAGAGACGCTTTGAGCCCAGTGAAACTCCTCTACTGCCACCTTTGCACCCGAGGCAAGACTTAACCCTTCTGCCACCTGGGCTCTCACCAGGTAATCCTGATACGCGGGCAATGCAATTGCAGCAAGAATTGCAATGATCGCAACTACAATCATCAACTCAATCAAAGTGAATCCACGTGCTTTCACTTTGCCCCCTAAAGGCCTTAGCCTACGATTGAATCAAAAAAGCCCCGGCAAGCCGGGGCTTTTTAAAGCCAGCCCTATTACGGGGTAGCCGCAGTACGGCAAGAGGTAGGCAGATACTTCTGATCGATGGTGGTGCCATTGCTGCAACCCCAGCTGATCGAGCCGTTGTTGTCCGTCGGAGTCAGGACAAGGTTCTTACCACTCAGCTTTGCATTGGAGTTATTAAACAGCGCAGTGATGACGCCGCCAGAGCTAACGGTCACCGAGGTGATGTACTTACCTTTGATGTTTGCAGCAGCCTCAAGACCAGCAGCTGCGTTGTTGGCCGGGAATGCACCAGTATTGGCATAGGTCTCAGCAACGGCGGTCTTTGCACCCGACGCCAGCGACAGACCTTCAGAGACCTGCGAACGCGCGAGGTAGTCCTGATAAGCCGGCAGAGCAATGGCAGCCAGGATCGCAATGATCGCGACCACGATCATGAGTTCGATCAAAGTAAAACCGTTTTGCTTCTTCATTTTCTACATCCCCTAGAGAGTTGAATGATTCAGTTAACAACCGGAGTTGCCTGTAAAAGCGCATCTACAGCGACCGCCTGTAGCTGCAAGCACGTTTTGTGCCAAGTCGCGGCGTCATAGGTGCGGCCTGTAGCTATGTTTGCAGAGACGGGGTCTACGTGGAAGCGCACGATGACAGAATTGGGAAGAGCTCACGCAAGTGACGCTAAGGGTCACTTATCGCCCTGAGCAAGGTCCGCAGTCGACCCGCCACAGAGCATGCCGAACTCCTGCAAACAGGCTACCATTGACTTGTACCGGCCTGGGGATGGTCGTGGGGAACGCATATGTCAGTCGCTCGCAGCAGCATCAAGAAGCAACCGGTAGACCGAAACGTCAGTGAAATGATCCCGTTTGTCTGGGAAGGCACAGACAAGCGTGGCGTCAAGATGAAAGGGGAGCAGCAGGCCCGCAATGCAAACATGCTGCGCGCAGAGCTTCGTCGTCAGGGAATCACGCCCACAGTTGTAAAGACTAAACCAAAACCACTTTTCGGCGCTGCGGGCAAAAAAATTTCGCCAAAGGACATCGCATTCTTCAGCCGTCAGATGGCAACGATGATGAAGTCCGGAGTCCCCATCGTTGGCGCACTTGAGATTATCGGTGAGGGGCACAAAAACCCTCGCATGAAAAAGATGGTTGGTCAGATTCGAGCTGATATCGAAGGAGGCTCTTCACTTTACGAAGCTATTTCTCGACATCCAGTCCAGTTTGACGACTTGTATCGAAACCTGGTTCGCGCGGGCGAAGGCGCTGGCGTATTGGAAACTGTTCTAGATACAGTTGCGAACTATAAAGAAAATATCGAAGCCCTTAAAGGCAAAATCAAAAAAGCCCTGTTTTATCCCGCCATGGTAATGGCCGTCGCAATTATTGTCAGCGGCATCCTCCTAGTTTTCGTGGTCCCTCAATTTGAAGATGTATTCAAGGGATTTGGAGCAGAGCTTCCCGCTTTTACGCAAATGATTGTAGCAGCATCTCGTTTCATGGTGTCTTATTGGTGGTTCATGCTACTAGCGAGTGTCGCAGCGATAGCCGGTTTCATCTTTGCCTACAAACGCTCGCCGCGCATGCGCCATGGAATGGACAGGCTTGTCTTGAAGTTTCCAGTGATCGGGCAGATTATGCACAACAGCTCCATTGCTCGATTTGCCCGAACCACGGCGGTCACATTTAAAGCTGGCGTACCCCTTGTAGAAGCCCTAAGCATTGTTGCCGGCGCGACTGGCAACAAGGTCTATGAGGAAGCTGTACTGCGGATGCGCGACGACGTCTCTGTGGGATACCCCGTGAACATGGCTATGAAGCAAGTAAACCTGTTTCCTCATATGGTGGTTCAAATGACATCCATTGGCGAGGAAGCGGGCGCTCTTGATGCCATGCTATTTAAAGTAGCCGAGTATTTTGAGCAGGAAGTGAATAACGCCGTGGACGCGCTGAGCAGCCTGTTGGAGCCGTTGATCATGGTATTCATCGGTACAATTGTTGGCGGTATGGTGATCGGCATGTATCTCCCAATTTTCAAACTTGGCTCGGTGGTATAAAGACGCATGGCATTTCTCGACCAGCATCCCGGTCTCGGCTTTCCTGCCGCGGCCGGACTGGGACTGCTGATCGGCAGCTTCCTGAATGTGGTGATCCTGCGCTTGCCCAAGCGCATGGAGTGGCAGTGGAGGCGGGATGCGCGCGAGATTTTGGAGCTGCCGGACATCTACGAGCCGCCGCCGCCGGGGATCGTGGTGGAGCCCTCGCACGACCCGGTGACAGGCGACAAGCTCAAGTGGTGGGAAAACATTCCGGTCCTGAGCTGGGCGATGCTGCGCGGCAAGTCGCGCTACAGCGGCAAGCCGATCTCGATTCAGTATCCGTTGGTCGAGTTGCTCACCTCCATCCTGTGCGTCGCCAGCGTGTGGCGCTTCGGCTTCGGCTGGCAGGGCTTCGGCGCGATCGTGTTGAGTTGCTTCCTGGTGGCGATGTCGGGCATCGACCTGCGTCACAAGCTGCTGCCGGACCAGTTGACTCTGCCGCTGATGTGGTTGGGGCTGGTCGGGTCGATGGACAACCTCTACATGCCGGCCAAGCCTGCCCTGCTGGGCGCGGCGGTCGGCTATGTGTCGCTATGGACGGTGTGGTGGTTGTTCAAGCAGCTCACCGGCAAGGAAGGCATGGGCCATGGCGATTTCAAGCTACTGGCCGCGCTCGGCGCCTGGTGCGGGTTGAAAGGCATCCTGCCCATCATCCTGATCTCCTCGCTGGTCGGCGCCATCCTCGGCTCGATCTGGCTGGTCGCCAAGGGCCGCGACCGCGCCACCCCAGTCCCGTTTGGCCCCTATCTGGCCATCGCTGGTTGGGTGGTGTTCTTCTGGGGCAACGACCTGGTAGACGGTTACCTGCGCTTTGCAGGCCTGCGTTGACCGGGGCACGACGATGAGCGACTTCATCGTCGGCCTCACTGGCGGCATTGCCTCCGGCAAGAGCGCGCTAGCCGCGGAGTTCGAGAAGCTGGGCGTGCCGGTGATCGATGCGGATGTGGTTGCGCGGCAGGTCGTGGAGCCGGGGCCGATCCTCGACGCCATTGCTGCGTACTTCGGGGATAGCGTTTTGCTCCCCGACGGAACCTTGAACCGACAAGCGCTACGCTACCGCGTCTTTGCAGACACCGCGCAACGGCAAGCGCTCGAAGCCATCACCCACCCGGCCATCCGCAGAGAACTGCAGCGCGCAGCGCGGGCTGCACAGGGCCCTTATGCAATTGTCGCAATCCCCTTGCTCGCCGAAGCCGGTGGGCGCGCCACCTATCCCTGGCTAGATCGCATCCTCGTCGTCGACGTACCAGTCGCCTCGCAACACGAACGCCTGATGCAGCGGGATGGAGCGACGGCCGAACTGGCCGATCGCATGATTGCTGCGCAGGCGACGCGGGAGCAGCGGCTGGCCATCGCCGATGATGTCGCCTGCAATCACGGCGTTCTAGAGCAGTTGTCGCAGGTGGCACGCGGATTGGACGTGGACTATCGTGCCCGGGCCAATACTTCAGCCACCGCGCATCACTAGGCGCTTACGCGCTAGAAATGATAGGTAGATCGCCCTTCCGACCACGACTACTGTTAGAGCGCCGAGTCGACACTGGGGCGCTTGCAGAACAGGGCAGCGTTCGCCACCAGCAAGCTATGCATTCAGATAAGCTGCTCGCGCAGGAGAAAAATGGCGCCTTGTAGACATTCTCATGAGTTGGACGCGATGCAGGGCATGCAGATGCGAGGTACGCCACATGGTTCGAGCTGCTGTGGCCACCCTGATGCCTCATGGTGTCGTTGTTCGCAGCATCCCCCGAGTAAAATCGGACTACGCGACGTGCTTTGCCATGGTCGAGCAATTCGGACTGACTGGACGATATGGATGCAGCTAGCGATCATCAACATTCGCATCGCCCTTGCCAGCCTGAAAGCTGGAAAAACAAAAATCCCCTACGGTAATCATCAAAAAATGCAACTCACTGAAAAGCTTTTTGGCCTGGCGGCGGCCGCCCTGGTGATTTTCTCGGTGTTGGTTTTTACACGACCTGCAATTGCAGCTTCAAGCCCAATCGAAGAATGCTACAGGGCCTGGGATATGGGGATAAAATGCCCTACACAAGGAGACGCACAGCTTGCGCTACAGCAACTGGTAAACGCTGCCTGGTCCGGCCTACCAGATCGTAACCGGCGCAAAATCTGCTGAAAGCCGCCTCACCTGTCCTCACCGTCGTATATCGTTCTGGGCGCCTACATCACATATAGCGGACCCAATCCGACCTGTGACGGCAGCTATTACAGACAGTTTGATCGCGGATACTCGCCTACAGCCCCTTGCGCTGGAGACGCATGCCAACCGATTGATCCTGCCAAGAATAATTCTTGCGATAGTTCGTGCCAAGTCACTGGCCCGGTCATGGTTGGGAACCCGGTCAATATGTTCACTGGCAACAAATATGAGATTGCCTATGACTATCGCGACCCGTCCGGCCATCTCGATTTCTCCAGGTCTTATAGCAGCACGGATATTCCTTCCAACCCGACAATAATGATGGGACCGAACTGGAGGCATTCCTATCAACGCAACCTCCTCATTGAATCCAATGACGACGGAACCGTGATCCGGGCCAGCCGACCATCAGGAAATCAGTACATCTTCCGCAAATCCGGCACGCAATGGGTGGTCGATGCCGACGTGAAAGAACAACTCTTCGAACGTACCCAGGATGGCGCCTTCATCGGCTGGGCTTTGGTGGACACACGGGATCGCAGGGAAAACTATAATCCCGCTGGATGGCTGGAGAGCATTGAGTTCCCCGATGGGGACGTTGTCCAGCTGAGCTATGACGGCAATGGCGCGCTTGAAAAAGCCCTCGACCGCCGGGGCCGCTCGCTGACGTTTCATGTCAACGGCCTCTACTTGGAAGAGGTCGACTTTGCAGACGGAACAAAAGCGCAATACAGCTATAGCGACGGACGACTCGCAAAAGTCGCTCAAATCGATGCATCCGACAACCAGATCAGCAATATCGGATACACATACGAAGACGCCTTGAGCCAGAATGCACTTACCGGAATAATCGACGAAAGTGGCAGCCGATATGCCACCTGGTCCTATGATACAGACGGCCAGGCGATCAGCAGCCGTCACGGCGATGGCAACATCGACCTGTTCTCGGTCACGCGTACCAATGAAAAGGCCGTGATCCATAGTCCATCGGGCGCGACTGCAGAGTACAGCTACCAAGTCCAGTTCGGACGTGCAAAGCTGACTGGGGCTCAGGTGAAATGCCCTGCATGCATTAACGGCGATTATCAACAACGTTCTTACGATGAGGCGGGTTACCCCAAAGAAACCATTGATTTCTCCGGCGCATCCGTCAAAACCAGCTATGACACACGTGGCTTGCTGATCCAAACGATCGAAGATGCCAACAACATCTTGTCAAAACGCCGCACGCTGCAGACGGACTGGCATCCCAGCTTCCGTGTTCCCACCGACCGGCGCACCTATGATGCCAATGATGTCCTGGTCGCAAGGACGAGCTGGACCTACAACACCAGGGGTCAAGCACTGACCGTATCGCGGACGGATCCAAGCGGAGGTCCTACCCGCGTCACCACCCAGCGCTACTGCGAAGACAGCGATATTGCTGCCGGCAATTGTTCCTTGCCCGGCTTGCTGTTGGCCAGCGATGGCGCACGCACGGATATCGCGGATAGCACCAGCTACACCTACTACTTTGCCAACGACGCCAGTTGCACGGCATCGGCGAGTACGTGCCCGCACCGCAAAGGCGACCGTTGGAAAGTCACCAACGCCCTCGGCCAAACCACCGAATACCTCGCCTACGACGGCGCAGGTCGCCCGTTGTCCATCAAGGACACCAACGGCATCGTCACCGACTACACCTATCACCCGCGCGGTTGGCTGACCGCCACCAAGGTGCGTGGGGCCGATGCCTCCAGCGAGGCAGATGACCGCATTACCCGCATCGATTATTGGCCCACCGGCCTGGTCAGGCAGGTCACCCAGCCCGATGGCGCGTTCACTGCCTTCAGCTACGATGCGGCGCATCGGCTGACCGGCATCACCGACAACGCGGGCAATACCGTCCACTACACGCTGGACAACGCCGGCAATCGCATCAAGGAAGACACCAGCGATGCGTCGGGCACGTTGAAGCGCACGCTCTCGCGCGTCTACAACCAGCTCGGCCAACTTAAGACCCAGGCTACTGCGGCCAGCGACCCCACAGACTTCGCGTACGACGCCAACGGCAACGCCACCACCGTGACCGATGCGTTGGCGACCGCGACGCAGAGCGAGTACGACCCGCTCAATCGCCTGTCCCGCACGCTGCAGGATGTCGCCGGCATCAAGGCCGACACCAAGTTCGCCTACGACGCACTCGACAACCTGACCAAGGTCACCGACCCCAAGGGCCTGGACACCACCTACGAGTACAACGGGTTCGGCGATCTGGTGAAACTCACCAGCCCGGACACCGGCGTCACCCGCTACGCCTACGACAGCGCCGGCAACCGCGCCACCCAGACCGATGCGCGCGGCAACACCACCGCCTACAGCTACGACGCGCTCAATCGCCCGACCAAGGTCACCTACCCCACCACCAGCCTCAACATCACCTACACCTACGACGCGACGCAGACGGCCTGCGCCAGCGGGGAGACCTTTTCGATCGGCCGCCTGACCAAGATGCAGGACGGCGGCGCCATCACCCAGTACTGCTACAACCGCTTCGGCGACTTGGTGCGCAAGGTGCAGACCAGCAACGGCACCGCGTTGGTGCTGCGTTACGACTACACCATCGGCGGCCAACTGCGCCGCATGACCTATCCCGACGGGGCGGTGGTCGATTACGTGCGCAATGCGCAGGGCCAGACCACGCAGGTCGGCGTGAAGGCCGCCGGCGGTAGCCGCCAGGTGCTTCTGGGCAATGCCACTTACTATCCATTCGGCCCGGCTGCCGGCTGGACCTACGGCAATGGCCGCACCCTCGCCCGCCACTATGATCTGGACTACCGCCCGCAGGCGATCCAGGACACCCGCCCGGGCGGTCTTGACGTAGGCTTCGGCTTCGACCCGGCCGGCAACCTCACCGCACTGACGCCAGCCGGCAATTCAACGCCGGAGATCGGCCTGGACTACGACGCGCTGGGCCGCCTGACCGGTCTCACCGATGGTGTCACCGGAACTGTCATTGACGGCTACAGCTATGACGCCACCGGCAACCGCCTCAGCGCCAAGGTCGGCACGGCCACGCAGGCCTACACCTACCCGACCGACAGCCATCGTCTCAGTGCCGTGGCAGGCGTCGCCCGCAGTTACGATGCCGCCGGCAACACCACCGCCATCGGCACCGCCCGCCAATACACCTACGACACCAGCGGCCGCATGACCCAGGCCCGCCGCGCCGGCGCGGTGACCATGAACTACCGCTACAACGGTAAAGGCGAACAGGTGCGCCGCTTCCTCGGCACCACCAACACCTACACGCTCTACGATGAAGCCGGCCACTGGCTGGGCGACTACGACAGCAACGGCGCGCCCAAGCAGCAGGCGATCTGGCTGGACGACCTACCAGTCGGCCTGCTAGCCAATGCCAACACGCTGCACTACATCGAACCCGACCACTTGGGCAGCCCACGCGTGGTGATCGACCCCACCCGCGATGTGGCGGTGTGGGCATGGAGCTTGAAGGGTGAAGCCTTCGGCAACACCGCGCCAAATCAGGATCCGGATGGCGATGGGGCGGCGTTGGTGTTGGATATGCGCTTCCCGGGGCAGCGCTTTGATGCGGCGAGTGGGTTGAATCAGAACTACTTCCGGGATTATGACCCTGCTACTGGGCGGTATGGGCAGAGTGATCCGTTTGGCTTGAGAGGTGGCATCAGTACTTTTGGATACGCATTGCAGGGTCCTTTTGTCCACATGGATTTTTATGGCTTGGCCACTTGGAAGGGCTCTACTTTTGGAATTGGTGTCGGCGCAGGAAAGTTCGGCTTGAACATAGACTTCTATCAAGTCACTTCCCCCTGTCCGGGTGGCGGACTCGCATCTGCCTATGTGATGGCAGTCGGAGGTGCAGCTGGATTAGGTACACCAATTTCAATGGCTGGTTCGCAAGTAGAACTCACGGACTCAAATGATGTACCAGACCCTGATGTATTCAACGGTCCTTATGCGAAATTCTCTGGAGGATCAGTTTCATTTGGCATGGGCTATCAGATGTATCAAAAAATATCGATTGGCGGAGCCTGGTGGAACTTCGGCGCTGGAGCTGAGAGCATAGGATGGCATCAAAGCCAAGGCGGTTTTGACGCTACTGTTTATGGTGCTGCTGCAGGCAATGCCGTTGTTATTCAGCAGAAAAAATGTTCGTGTGAAGCGCAATGAAGCTGGCCTATATCCTAGCGATGCTTGCAGGTGGATTTTTTCTTGGGCTAGGGGGTCTAATTCGATGGGGATCGTTCTTAGCTGCACCTCAAACAAAGCCTTTCCGATCAGCATGGGACAAGCGAGGTTTAATAATGGCAATTGCAGGCGCGTCGTGGATGATCCTTGTTACGGTAATTTATGAATCGCTCCGCTAGCGTTTTGGTTCTGCATGTCAGCAAAAATCTGCTACTAAATGGCTAACAGAAGCACCTATGTCTAGCCACCGTGGCGGCTAGACACAGGCAAGACTGATTTTCGTCAAACAGTTGACATACCAAGTAACCAGTAGCAACCTCTGTCTCAAGGAGCGTAGAAACTCCTCTAGTAGCGGTACCCACCTCCGTCAAACTGGTGGGTTTTTTGTGCCTGCCTGCAGGTACAAACCGACGCGATGCCTGCGTCGGGAGGGCGGCTAATACAACACTCCTTCGGGAGGAATACGCCCGCCGACTACTAGCGGTTTCTAACCTCCCGACATCCAGTCGCCAGCCGGCGACGGTGCCTGTTCTTCGAAGGAGGCGTTGTCATGACAGATGCATCGGTATTGGCTGGTGGGCGTCGTCGCTCCGTGGTGCTGGCGGAGGTGAGGCGATGAGCCGGACGCCACCTTCAACCACCAAGCGATCCAAACCCACCGCCGAGCGCCCCGCTACCGCGAGGCAGGCGGCCACGCCGGTAAAGGACACGCAGCCCATGCAGCTGGTGCCGTCGCCACGTTCGATGCGGACAACCTCGCCTTCGACCGTCGCCACAGGCCTCGCGTCGACGATCTGCCGCCGCGGCCACCGCGCAAGGCACGCGCTGCACGGTGGGCTATGCGTTTTACGATGCAGCGCCGGGCCGGCCACACAGCCAGCGGATTCCCAGCCTGCGCTTGCGCGGGCTGTGGCTGGAGCAGTTGGGGTTTGCGGTTGGGTGCAAGCTGCAGATCACTGCACGTGCGGGCAAGTTGGTGGTGACGGTGGTGGAGCGCTGAGCTGGGTTTTGGGTGTGGTTGTTGTCTGGAGGCGCTGCCCTGGGGGCGCAGTGGGTACGGCCGTCGCGCCCGGGTGCGCTCCTACGGGAGTGCGGGTGGTGGTTAGCGATGGAAGGCCAATGTTGCGATAACGCCGCGCTGCTGCCCTGGCCGCACGCTGACCCGCCAGCCGTACAGATCGCAAAGCCGGCTGACGATCGACAAGCCGATGCCGCCGCCTTGCGAGTGGCCGGCATGGGTCCCGCGGTAGCCGCGTTGGAATAGTTTGGCGGCGTCTTCTTCGCTCAGGCCGGGGCCCGAATCGATCACTTCCACTGCATCGCCCAGCACGCGCACGCGCACCTGGCCATCCTGGGTGTATTTGACGGCGTTGCCGATCAGGTTGCCGAGCGCGACCGACAGGGCCGATTCCGGGGCATCGATGACCAGGTCACGCACGCCTTCCAGCACGAGCTCCAGGGGTTTTCCACCGAGCTGCGCGCGGTGCGAGTCGATCAGTTGTTCGGCCACCTTGGCGACGTTGCTACTGCCCTGCCCGCGCTCGTTGCGCGAGAGCAACAGCAACGAGCCGATCAAATCGCTGCATTGCTGCTCGGCGCGCTGGATGCGTTGCAGCCGCTGCAATACCTTTTCGTCCAGGTTCGGTTTGGTCAGCAGCAGCTCGGTAGCGCCGCGGATCACCGCCAGCGGCGTGCGCAGTTCGTGGCTCACGTCCGCGTTGAATTCGCGGTCGCGCTGCACCACTTCGGTCAGACGCGCCGAGTAGTCGTCCAGCGCTTCGGCCAGCTGGCCGACTTCGTCGTCCGGAAAATGCGCCGCCAGCGGTTTGGGTTGGCTAGTGCCGCCACGATAGGCACGCAGGCGCGCGGCCAGATCGGAGACCGGGCGCATCACCTTGGACGCGGACCACCAGCCGATCAGCAGCGAAAACCCGCTGAATACCAACACCGACAAGATTAGAGTGCGCTTGAGCTGGATCTCGCCCTTCAGCGCCTGGGTCATGTCATAAGCGAGGAAGAACCATTCGCTCGGTGTCTTGCGCACCGCAAGCTTGTACGAATAGGTATTGCCGCTTTCGTCCACGCCGGTGATGGTGTGGATGCCGTCGGGCAGCTGATACCACTCCGGTTGTTCGCGGCGTAGCGCTTCGAACTTGTCGCTTTTGACCACGCGCCCGCGCATCTGCTGCAACGGCAGATCGGGGTTGCGCATTGGATCGGAATAGAAGCGTTGCGCGAAGGCGTCGATGTTGCGATTCATCACGTCTTCCACCAACTGGTTTTCCACGCGCGAGCGCGCCCAGTTGGTGGCGAAGGCGAACAGCGTTGTCAGGCAGAAGCCCAGCAACACGAACGACAAGATGATGCGGCTGCGCAGGCGCCGCCGATAGCGGCCGCGCCGGCGCGCCGGCCGCGTCTCGCTCGTACTTTCAGGCATCGGGCGAGGCGATGCGGTAGCCGATGCCGTGACGGGTCTGGATCATCGGCACATCGAACGGCTTGTCGACCACGGCGCGCAGGCCGTGGATATGCACGCGCAACGAATCGGAGTCGGGCAGTTCTTCGCCCCACACGCGGGTTTCCAGTTCCTGGCGCGTAACCACCGCCGGCGAGGCTTCCATCAGCGCCTGCAGGATCTTCAGCGCAGTCGGGTTGAGTTGCAGCAGCTTGCCGCGGCGACGCACTTCCAGCGTATCCAGGTTGTATTCCAGATCGCCGGTTTCCAGCACGCGGGTGTGCACACCCTTGCCGCGACGCGACAGCGCGTTGAGGCGTACCTCCACTTCCTGCAGCGCGAACGGCTTGATCAGATAGTCGTCGGCGCCGGAGTCGAAGCCGGCCAGCTTGTTGTCCAGCGAGTCGCGCGCGGTCAGCATCAACACCGGGGTCTGCTTGCGCGCCTCGTTACGCAGCTTGCGGCAGACTTCGATGCCATCCATGCCAGGCAGGTTGAGGTCGAGCACGATGGCGTCGAACTCGTGCACCACGGCAAGGTGGAGGCCAGTCACCCCGTCGGCGGCGAAGTCCACCGTATGACCCCGGTCTTCGAGGTAATCGCCGAGATTTGCGGCGATATCGCTGTTGTCTTCAATTACTAGAATTCGCACTGGAACCTCGTTCGTTAAGCTGTTTTTAGCGCTGGCGCCGAGAAATTTCGTCTTGACTCACCGTGGTCTGACGGCGCCGCTGGGCAGCCGTCATGCACTGTTTCGTACTCATCTGCGACCCAGTCGCGCGCTCGCGCCGACAAATCAGCCGGCTATCTTCGCGTGCCTTGGTCAAAATTCGGGTGACGAGCTCCTGATCGTTGCGAACCGCTGCCAATTGCTCTGGCTGCAGTGCCTGGATATCTGGCTGCGTCTGGAATGCTGCTTCGATCCGATCCAGCGCAGCGTTCACCTTAGCGCGCTCATCCTGACTGATCTCGGAGTACTTCTCGCCGTCGGCAAGGTCGGTGCGGACCTGCGCCGCCTGAGGCTTGAACGGCTTGTCCAGATCGAGCACCACCGCCAATGCATGACCGCTCATCAGGCCCGTCGCGAGCAGCAGTCCCGTAACACTCCACCGTTTTGCCATGCGACGCCTCCTTGCCCGACCGATTTAACATTGGCGAATGTAGACGCGAACCCCTACAGCGGCAAGCCGTCCATAAAAAGGCCCAAGTGCGACACCGCACTTGGGCCAAAAGTTCATCCCGATCACCGTCACTGCCGAGAGCGGAGCTACGGTCGGGAGAGGCTAGCGAGGCCGTAATTAGATTTTCGTTAATTTTTTGGTAAAGCCGTTAGCCGGCCGATCGGCGGACGGACTGCTCAAGGTGCTGGACAATCGCCGCGGCGACGTCCACGCCGCACACGCCTTCCACTCCTTCCAAACCTGGGGTGGAGTTGACCTCCAGTACCAGTGGGCCGCGTTTTGACCGGATCAGGTCGACCCCTGCCACTGCCAGGCCCAAGGCGCGTGCCGAGCGCACCGCCACCTCCTGCTCCTGCTCGGTTGCCTCGGCCACGGCTGCAGTGCCACCCAGGTGCAGATTGGACCGGAAATCGCCTTCGGCCGCCTGGCGGCGCATTGCTGCGACGACCTTGTCGCCGACCACGAAGCAGCGCAGGTCGGCCCCTTCGGCTTCACCGATGAACTCCTGCACGATGAAATTGGCGTACAGCCCCCGCAGCGCTTCGACCACCCCGCGCGAAGCGCTGGCCTTTTCGGTCAGGATCACCCCGGCGCCTTGCGCCCCCTCGTTCAACTTCACCACATGCGGCGGCGGGCCGAGCATGGAGAGCAGGTCCTGGGTGTCGTCGGGGTTGTCGCCGAAGACGGTGACCGGCATGTCGATACCCTGCGCGGCCAACAATTGGTGCGCGCGCAGTTTGTCGCGCGAGCGCAGGATGGCGTCCGACGGGTTGGGCGTGTAGGTGCCCATGAACTCGAGCTGGCGCAGCACTGCGGTGGCATAGCGGGTGACCGAGGCGCCGATGCGCGGGATCACCGCATCGAAGCCGGTGATCGGCTTGCCCTTGTAGTGCAGGCTGAAGCCGTCGGCGGCGATGCGCATGTAGCAGCGCAACGGGTCGAGGATGCGCACGGTGTGCCCGCGCTTGCGTCCGGCTTCGATCAGCCGCCGGGTCGAATATAGCTTGCTGTTGCGGGAAAGGATGGCGATTTTCATCGCGGCAGGTACGCGGCGCGGCTTGGACATGGGCAGAGTCTGATGACGAAGTGACCCAAGTCCGTACAGTGCAGGCCGATTGCGCGTTCGCGGCAGGCCCGCGATGTACGCTGCGATCAGGCCGACTGCGACGGCCCCGAGAATGAAAGAGCGAAGTACCGCGACCAGTCCAACAACGCTGTGGCTGCACGGCCTCAACCGGATCGATGCTAGCAGGGCGTTGGCGCGTCGCTCAAGCAACGCAGACGCGTGTCGCGCAACGCACTTCGCGCGTGCCTTATCCAGATCGCAACCCGTCGGTGGCCTTGCCCGATTGCTTGCGCATGGCCGCACTGTGGCGCGCGTGCGCGCCGACGGGACGTTGCGAGGGCACGCCACGTCAACGGTTCCGACGGCCGCCCTCACGCCACACCCCTGTTGCCGTAACGCGTTTTGCACAGCTGTAGACGCAATGCTTGAGGCCCCTCAATGCCGGCGTGCCGGCGCATCCGAGACTCTCCATGCGACGTCCAGCAAGCGCGGCCTATGCCAATCCCTCCCGCATCCGTCAGGGGCGCCCGTTCCCACGCGGTGCCGTCTTCGACGGCAAGGGCACCAATTTCGCGCTGTTTTCCGCGCATGCCACGCGTGTCGAGCTGTGCCTGTTCGACGAACAGGGCAACGAAACCCGCGTCGACCTGCCGGAGTACACCAACGAAATCTGGCACGGGTATCTTCCCGATGCCAAGCCGGGCCAGCGCTATGGCTATCGCGTACATGGTCCCTATGCGCCGACCGAAGGTCATCGCTTCAATCACAACAAGCTGTTGCTGGACCCGTATGCGCGCGAGCTGGATGGCGACCTGATCTGGTCCGACGAGCTCTACGGCTACACGGTGGGTCATCCCGATGGCGACCTGAGCTTCGACGAGCGCGATAGCGCACCCTTCATGCCCAAGTGCGTGGTGGTCGAAGACACCTACGACTGGGGAGACGACACGCGCCTGCTCAAGCCGTGGAATGAGACGGTCATCTACGAAACCCATGTGCGCGGCTACACGATGCGCAATCCGCAGGTACCCGAGGCGGTGCGCGGCACCTTCGCCGGCCTGGCCCAGCCGCAGGTACTCCAGTACATCAAGGACCTGGGCATCACCGCGGTGGAGCTGTTGCCGGTACACGCCTACCTGGACGACCAGCATCTGCTCGACAAGGGGCTACGTAATTACTGGGGCTACAACACCATCGGCTTTTTTGCGCTGAAGTCGCGTTACCTGTCCAGCGGCCATCGCGATGAATTCCGCGACATGGTCAAGGCCATGCACAAGCAGGGGCTGGAAGTGATTCTGGACGTGGTCTACAACCACACCGCCGAAGGCAGCGAGCTGGGGCCAACCTTGTCGTTCAAGGGCATCGACAACGCCAGCTATTACCGCCTGGCCGACGACAAGCGCTACTACATCAACGATACCGGCACCGGAAATACGCTGAATCTGAGCAATTCGCGGGTGATCCAGTTCGTCAACGATTCGCTGCGCTACTGGGCCGGCGAGATGCATGTAGATGGCTTCCGCTTCGATCTGGCCACCATTCTTGGCCGCGAGCCGAGCGGCTTCGATCAACGCGGCGGCTTCCTGGATGCCTGCAACCAGGACCCGCTGCTGTCAGAGGTCAAGCTGATCGCCGAGCCGTGGGACTGCGGCCCGGGTGGTTATCAGGTGGGTCACTTCCCGCCGGGTTGGTCGGAGTGGAACGACAAGTTCCGCGACAATGCGCGCGAATTCTGGAAAGGCGAAGACGGCAAGCTGGCGGAATTTGCGACCCGCTTCACCGGTTCGGCCGATCTGTTCGATCGCCGCGGCCGGCGCCCGTGGGCGTCGGTGAACTTCATCACCGCGCACGATGGCTTCACCCTGCGCGATCTGGTCAGCTACAACGAAAAGCACAACATCGATAACGGCGAGGACAATCGCGACGGTTCGTCCAACGATGGCTCATGCAACTACGGCGAAGAAGGCGACACCGATAACGCCGAGGTGTTGCAGATCCGCGAGCGGCAGATGAAGAACCTGCTTGCCACGCTGCTGCTATCGCAAGGCACGCCGATGATGCTCAGCGGCGACGAGCGCGCGCAGACCCAGGGAGGCAACAACAATACCTATTGCCAGGACAACGAGATCACCTGGCTGGATTGGGAAAACGATCCCACCGACGGCCGCCTGACCGAGTTCGTGAAATCACTGACCCGTCTGCGCAAGCGCTACCCGATCCTGTCGCGGGGCCGCTTTCTCAACGGCCAATACAACGAAGAAGCCGGTCTGCGCGATCTCACCTGGCTCAATCCGGGCGGCATCGAAATGGACGATGCGCATTGGACCGACCCCGCCGCACGTTCGGTGGGCCTGCTGCTGGAAGGCAAGGCGCAGACCTCGGGGGTCAAGGAACTGGCCAATGACGACACCTTGCTCATCGTCATCAATGCTTATCACGAGGGCGTGACCTTCACCTTGCCCTCCTCCGATGAGCCGGTGCACTGGAAGCTGGTGCTCTCCACCGACGAAGCGCTGGAAGTGGACATGATGCCGGCCGGTGCCAGCGAATTCCTGGCCCCGCCGCGCAGCGTGTCGGTCTTCGAGTGCAAGAGCGACCAGTAAAGCCGTCCCAGCAACGCGCACTCAGGAGCGATGCTTGCTGCCTACCGGCATCGGAGAGGCAGCAAGCGTTTTTGTTTCCGACGATGGGATGACGGAGGGGTCTTGCGTGCGCTACGCGGGTTGCGCGTGGCCAGGGTCATGGTGCCGATGGCAACACCCCAACGAGTCTGTGCGATCTCTCACGTTGGGCCACGTCCTCATTGCTTGCTCCCTGGATCAGGAATCAGTAGGTCAGCATCCATCGCCGGGATTTGCGCGGGAAACACGGCGAACGCTTTCTCGCAATGATTGAGCGCGTGGGTTTTGCTTGAAATCGGGAATTGAATGTGTGGTTTGAAGACACGCGGCTTGCGGCACTCGAGCGTTCATTGCACGGCCAAAAGCCAGCAGATGCCACCAAAAAATCTGCGGCCAACCGGACTTGAAGCGTGCAAACACCACAACATCTATCGCTGCCAGATCATCAAAAGTCCGGCATGGCTCCGCAGACCACCGAAATCAGCCAAGTGTCTTGGAATAACACGCGCAAAGCAGGGCGCTGTGCGCCAGACATTCACCAAAAGATCGAAGGCCAAAAGCAACGCCTTGCCCATTGCGGGCCTTCGACATCCCTTGTGGGGTGACTCAACCCGGATACAGCGGGAAGCGCTTGTCCGGATGATTGGCTTTCCACTCTTTATAAGAGCTGGTGCCTTCCCAGGCCTTGAAGGCGCGCGGCGTACGACCACGGCCGGACCAGGTTTCGCCGGAATGCGGAATCCAGTACTTGGCGACCACTTCGCCGGTGGAAGACAGCGGCCCCTTGGTCTTGCCGGTCATCGCCAGCGAGGCGATCTGGGATTTTTGCTTGGCATTGAAACGGTTGCCGAACTGGGTAAGCACCTCGATCACCTGGTCGAAGGCTTCCAGCGTCTGGGCGTATTTCAGCTGCGCTTCTTCCTGCTCAAGCTTGCGCAGCTCTTCCAGCAGTTGAGCCCGGGCGGCGGCGGTGGGTGAAGCGGGCGAATCCTGGCGCATTGGCAAAACATGAGGTATGGGCGGGTCAACGAGTATTGCCGCTGGGCCGCCCAGCGTAAAGCGCCCGGGCCCGTGCGGGTCTGCTGGCGCTCAGCGATGGCGCAGCAGGGCGTGCTCGCGGGCCATGGTCAGGACCGGGCCGATTCGCCCGGCGCGGATCAGTTCGCTGCAGTGCTTGCCGACGAATTCCACCCGCGGCGTGCGAAACCACTGCACCACCCGATCCAATTCGCCGGCATTGATCGACCAGGCGTGGTAGACCGCCTCGCCCAGCTCCTCCACGCCAATCAGCCCGAGCTGGCGGATCTGTTCGGGATCGAGCGCGAACATGTCCAAGACCTTGCCCGCATTGTCCGGCGTGACATGGCCGGTGCGCACGTGCCTTGCCAGCCCGGCGCCGTAGGCGATCGACGCCACCCACGCAGACTCGGCACGGCGCATCCCCTTGATCAGCGCGCCGACGAGTTGGGAATGGGTGGTCATGCCTGCACTATGCGGCGGCGCTAGAGCAGGCTCAATCGGGATCTCCCCGACTCTGCGCAAGAAAATTCAGAAGCCGGGAGGCCGGCGGGCCTCGGTACGCCGCAACACCATCACCGCCGCGCCGGTGTCCACCCCGCAGCGGCCGCTTCATTCACCGAACAGAAGAAGCGCTCGCCCTTCGCCGGCGAGATGCGCGTCTTTGCATAATCGCGCTGGCCCGGCATATGAAAGATCTTCTTGCCGTCACTGGAGATATTGCCCTTGATCCTGCAGTTGATTGGCGCCGATGCCTCAACCTGGCGCGTGGTTGCTGTCCGCGCCTTCTTGTCGCGGCGGTAGTCTGCCGGCATCTGAAACGCGCCCTGCCAGAGATTGCGGCGCTGCTGCTGCGCGAGGCGCTCGTCTACCTCGAACGCGGTAGCGTATTGACGATAGGCGACCGCCCAGCCAGAGCGCACCATCCAGGCATTGACGGACTGCCCCTGCACGAAGCATTCGGCGACCCTGCGGCCATAACGATCGGTATCTTTCGGCTGGCAATGCACGGTCTTGTCCAGCAGATAGCCATCCAATGCCGCTGCAGCGCGGCGGCCGCACGGCCAGGCGCTGCCATCGTGTGCGCTGCACTGTTGCGCGCTCTCCGGCGCATCGATGCCCCACAGACGGATGCGCTGATGGGCAACGGTGATGGTGTCACCATCGGTCACCGTCGCACGACCAACCAGCTCTGCAGCACTTACAGGTAAAGCAACAAGCACCAGTACCGACAACACCCAGCATTTCAACAACTTCAACAACTTCAACAGCCACTTCCTTTCCAATCGGCAGACTGCGCTCCGCGTGTCTTGCCTTAGTGCCACTGCAGCCGGTCGGCCTGGTCAAGCATTCCATCGAACCTGACATCTGCGCCGGCAACCAATGCCAGCGCAGGGGCGGGCACTGTATGCCAATCCATCCGCGATGCCCATCCTTTTTGCTCGTTCTTTGTGCAGGCTTCAGATGTCTTCCATGCGCAGAGCGGGCACGCAGTGTGATGGATGGCGCGCAGGCAGATAAGCGCGCTCTGTCGCTATTGATGACACGCGAAAATTCGCTGGAGGATATTCAGCCGAAGCAATGACCAGACGGGTGCCAGAGGCGAACTTCATCAGCATGCACATTGCGCCGCTCGCCAAGCACGATGCGTCATGTAGCGCGGGACGCTGCCAACACCGAACGCGATGACCAACGTCGATGCGCTGTGGCTCAGACTGATGCGCAATCGCGTAGCGCCCGATCACCTGATTACCGGCTGCATCAATCGGGGAGAGTGAGCTGCGGAGCGATGCGCTCGGCAAGAAAACGTGCCGGATATGGAGCGGGCGATGGGAACAGAATCCTTGCACGCCAACCAATTGATTTTCCTAGCTTATCCCGGAGTGGGGTGATCCAAAAATGATACCTTTCGTGATACCCGATCATAGCCAAGCGGACGCCAGCGGTTCAAGGCTTATGGCTTGCCAAGCTCACGTCGTTGGCGGACCGTGGGGGGGCACTGTCCGGCTCCCCACCCCGCGCGCCCATTCGTGCCTCTACGGCAAGCTCAGGACCAACGCTCTCCCAATGGTTCGCGAGTGAGCAGCAGCACAGATATCAGCTTTAGGCATACTGAAATCAAACTGTCGACTCCCCGCAATTCAATGCCAGCTAAAACTAGAGGTCTGCGGTTGATGTTGATCACGGAACTCAGCGGGCGTTAGTCCGCCCAGGCTGTCGTGCGGGATCTGTTGGTTGTAGTCGGCAAGCCAGTGTTCGGTCTGTTCGCGGACCTCGCTCAGCGTGCGGAAGAGATGCATGTCCAGCACGCCGCGCCTGTAGCTGCCGTTGAAGCGTTCGATAAAACCGTTCTGCATCGGACGCCCCGGTTCAATGAAGTCCAAGGCGATGCCCTTACGCTCGGCCCACTCGGACAAGGCCAGCGCGACAAATTCCGGCCCGTTGTCCAAACGTAGCTTGTTCGGATAGCCGCGCCAAGCTGCGATGCGTTCCAACGTGCGGATGACGCGGGCGGCCGGAAGATTCAGGTCCACTTCGATCGCCAAGGCTTCCCGACTGAAATCGTCGATGACATTGAACGTGCGAAAACGCCGACCGTCCCATAACGCATCGGACATGAAGTCGATCGACCATCCAGCATTGGGGCGATCACCGCAGGCCAGCGGCTGTGGATGACGCGTCGGTACCCGGCGCCTGCTGCGACGACGTTGATTGAGCTTCATCAGGCAATACACGCGCCAGACCCTCTTGTGGTTCCACACATGTCCGCGACGGCGGATGATTTGAAAAAGTTTTCCAAATCCACGCTCAGGAAAACGCTCGGCCAACTCGGACAACAGCGCGATAACCTCATCATCCCGATCGGGACGACGCTGATAGCGCATCGTCGAGCGCGCCACGCCAACCACCGAACAGGCCCGGCGCTCGCTCCAGCCATGCTGCTCGATGAGCCAGGCCAGAAGCGGGCGCTTGTGCGCCGGGTCTACAGTTTTTTTGCGATGACATCCTTCAATGCATGGTTTTCCATCGCCAGCTCGGCGTACATGCGTTTGAGCTTGTTGTGCTCCGACGCCCCCCCGCTCTGAGTAGCGGCCGGGTTTAGAGTCCGGGGTTGATGATATCGGTGTTGGCCAGCTGTTGGGCATACGCAGATGGCGTCATGCCGCCAATGGCCTTCTTGGGTCGCTCCTCGTTGTATTCGCGTCGCCAGCGTTCGATCTCGGTACGCGCATGCAGCAGGGTTGGGAACCAGTGCTCGTTGAGGCATTCGTCGCGCAGCCGGCCATTGAACGATTCGACGTAGGCGTTCTGGTTTGGCTTGCCAGGCTGGATCAGCCGTAACTGCACGCCACGCGCATGTGCCCAGGCCACCATCGCTTTGCCGCAAAACTCCTTGCCGTTATCTGTGCGGATCACCTGTGGCAAGCCGCGACTGTGCGCCAGCCGATCCAGCACGCGTGTCACGCCATGGCCCGAGATTGCGCGCTCCACCTCGATGGCGATCGCTTCGTGGGTTGCATCGTCCACGATCACCAGACACTTGATCACTCGGCCTTCGGCGCTGCGGTCGAACACGAAATCCATCGACCACACCTGATTGGCCTGCGATGGCCGCAGCAGCGGCTGACGCTCTCCTATCAGCACCTTTTTGCGCTTGCGGCGCCGGACCTGCAGCTGCTGCTCGCGGTACAACCGCTCCACACGCTTGTAGTTCACGATGCGTCCTTCCTGTCGTAATTTGAGATAGATCATCCCCACACCATAACGGCGATGGCGATGCGCCAACGCACAGATGCGTTCGCGCAGTTCGACGTTGCGATCTTCGCGCGGGCAATATCGCAGCGCACTGGCGCTCATGCCGATCACTGCCAACGCACGACGCTCGCTGGCACCACGCCCGATCCACTCGCGCACCAGCATGCGACGCGCCGGTGCGCTCACCACTTTTTTCGCAGTGCATCCTTGATCAGGTCGTTCTCGAACAGCTGCTCGGCCAGCAACTTCTTCAGCCGCGCGTTCTCGGACTCAAGGTCCTTGAGCCGCTTGGCATCGGGCACGCTCATCCCGCCGAACTTGCTGCGCCACAGATAATAGGAAGCCTCGCTGAAGCCATGCCGCCGGCACAGGTCCTTGATCGCCACACCGGCATCAGCTTCGCGCAGGAAGCCGATGATCTGTTCTTCAGAAAAACGCTTCTTCACGTCCAATCTCCTCGAGTTAGGGAATTGGACTCCAAACTGAGGTGCTACTCAAAATCGGGGGGGCGTCGCCGCCAACGCAATGCGAAAGAGCGACCGAGGCTTCAGCTGGTGACCACTGGTGAATGAAGCCGCCATCCATCACTATCGACTATGGGTGGAGCTATCCAGAAATTGTTTTTGATGCTGTTATTTGTGGTGTGGACACAATTAAGAAATCGACGACGCAAACGACCCAGTCTCTGCATTGCAACTTCTGCGCATTAGCCTTTCCGTAATGGAGTCAGCTGACTCTTATCTAGAGTCAGCCGAGTGCTCCTGTAAACGATGAATCAGCGCACAGATATCTTTTCTCGGATGAAGATAAGCGCTGGAGAGCGAAAACTGGGCCGCATCCAGTTCGACGACCGATGACTCATCGGCGTAAGGTCCGGCGAGAGCGGAATCGAAGAGAAGATGCGTTCCCGGCATTGTCAAGAAAGACCCTGAACTACAAAAATCCAGGGAATTTAATCCATCTCGCAACTCTTCAAGCAGATCATCTTCGGACGGCGCCCAACGCCAGCGAATGAGGAAAACTGATTTTTCAATTTTAGTGATAGCTGTCCTGTCAGGCTCATCACCCAGCACCAGGGCTTGCCTAGCTCCAACATCAATCACCCCAAGCTCATCTATCACATCACAAGCACGTGTGTAATCTGTCGCATCAGCGTCGACGAGTGACCCAGTGCTTCCGCACCATTGAGGCAGTAAGTCTCTATGTAAGAGGACCAATGGCCCTCCATTTGACTCAATCCAGTTTAGATCTTTCACTTTCTCTCCGGCGGCGGTGGCGGTGGCGGCCTATATTGCCTTACTTCCCCCCCTTGTTGCCTACTGCAGGACAAGCACTGCGGGTATAGACGCTGAGGCGCGCCACTAGGGTTTGCTTTGCTTGGCGGCTGGTGGTCTGGCACAAAATTGCCACGCTTTGTTCCAGGATCCGTAGTCCCGCAAGTGTGGCAGCCGGTCTTCCCACCAATCTCATTGACCTGCTCGCGTTCACCGTCGGTGAAGTCGCGCTCTGGGCCTCTAGCCGGTATTGAGTCACCAGCATGCTCTCCAGGCGCAAGCGTCTTTGGACCCGTCGATTGTTTATCTTCTGGTTGAGAGTTGGCCTGATAAATTTTGTAACCAACCTCACCAACAGCACCCACAATGATTGCAGCTGCGATGACATCCCCTGGACCAGGCAGAGGACTATCTAATTGTGACACTACACCAGCCTGCGCCGCCCGAGTTGCGGCTATCTCGCCGACCGCCCCCCAGGGGATAACAATTGAACGGCCATCCGGGTCGGTGAACTTGTAAGGGTTGTTGTTCGCATACCAGTAGCGATTGAAGTTCGCCGCAAGCACCGAGTCCGCGGCCACCGGGTCCACGCTCAGGAACCGGCCGAGGTCTTGGTCGTAGTAGCGCTGCTGCATGTAGGTCAGTCCGGTCGCCCCGTCCATGGCGTGGCCGGTGTAGCCGATGCCATCGACCGTTTTGCCGATAGGGCTGCCATAGGGCTGGTAGTCAGTCCGTTCAACCACTTGACCAGCGGCATCTGTCACCGCGATTGGGCTACCCAGCGCATCGGTGTGCTGGAACTTGATGGTCCCTGCGTTACGGGTGGCAAGCAAGCTCCCATTGAGATAGACGTATTCCATGTTGCCCTTGCCCGACGCCTCTGTGTAGAACAGCTGGCCAGCATGGCTATAGACCTGAACGGTCCGCGTCGTGGGGCGCCCAGCTATCGTGCGACGCCCGTAGGCATCGTAGGCATAGCTTTCCTTGCCGGTGACATCTCGCAGACGATTTCCATAGTCAAAGGTATAGGCTTGACCGTTCTTGTTCTTGAGGTTGCCCTGCGGGTCGTAGCTCAGCCCGACGGTGGTGGCGCCCGCATTGCTCTGGACATTGGTCAAGCGGTTCTTGGCGTCATACCAGTAATTGTTCTCGCGCACACCTGGAAGCTTGGCGGTGAGGATGTTGTCCAACACGTCGTAGGTATAGCGGTTCCAGTTGTCGCCGCCGAACCGCTCCGAGCCGGCCTCCATCAGGCGATCCAGTCCGTCATACCCCATGTAGCGGTTGTAGCCCGTCCCCCGCTGCTGATCGATGATGGCGCCGACGTTTCCATTGGCGTCGTATTGATACTCGAACGAAGCGACGTTGTTGTCCCGCACCTGCTGGGGCATCTGGCGCCCGTTGAGCACGAGCGAGTGGCTCACACCATTGCCATAGGTGAACTGCCGCGCGGCTCCATTGGGGTAGTAGCCAATACCAGAGGCGTAGACGTTCCCAAATTGATCGCGCACATCGGTCGGCTGACCAAGAGCATTGGGCGCATAGTTGATCGACAGCCCAGTGGGATAGGCCTGACTTGCAAGTGCTCCGTTCGCGTCATAGCCGTAGCCGATGGACCAGGTATACCAACCGGTCTGACCAGACGATTCGGATGTCAGCATCCGACGTTTGTTGTAGTTGTAAGCGTTGACGACAGATGAGCTACCGGCATCGTTCCAGGTCGTGACCTGTGCAGGCAGTCCGTCCGGGGTGTAGGACCAGTCCTGATTGCCATTCTTGTCAGGGAACCGCAGGGTCTTGAGGCGATTGCGAGTGTCGTAGGTGCGCACCACCTGGCGGCCACTGGCAGCAGCGGCTTCCAGGTCGCAGCTGGTCGTGCTGGGAAGATCAAGGCCACTGGCCGACCAAGCCAGATTGCCAGCCGCGTCGTAGGCCATGACGGTCGACCCGCTCTCGGGCTCGATCACTTTGCACAGCTGCTGGTTCGCATCATAGACGTAGCTACGGGCCGCCAGGCCAACGCCATGCGCCACCGGTGGCGGCGCCACCACCTGCACGACCTGGTTGCTGGATTCATTACCGAAATCACCGGCACCATCGCGCATTCGCCAACGCAGGTTGTAGCCGCCCGCACCAAGGGGGGCGCGGAGGCTGAAGTTGAAGTCCACACTTCCGCCAGGCGGAACATCGGATGGCAGGCCCACTTCGCCTGGCGACCATCCTCGCGTATCGCCAACCAACACAGCCCGATAGCCCTGCCCCTGGCGCCAAGTGACATTTCCCGTGTTCGTGAACCGCACCGACCCGGTGACAGAACGTCCGGTTGGGAGCTGCGCGGGCATGTTCTGAGACACGAAAGCAGCATTACGCTGCATAGCAGGAATCGAGAGTGCACCCGACCCATCAATGAGGGAGTTGTCCCGACCGACCGGAGAAATGCCATGGATATAGAACGGCTTGCCGCCTTGGCTTCGAATCAGGTCTTCGGTAACTGGAATTGAGAAGCGGTAGTTGCTTCCTGACGATGAGCAAGCGCTGGCAACGCCCGGTTCGCTGGCAAGGCTTGCGCTAGCGATAGCAGCAAGCGTTCCAGTCCCATAAGCCCCGCCCGCATACATATGGACGTCGATCGATCGGCGTAGTCCCGCAGAACACGCCCAGCCGACAATCGCCTTGTTGTCCTGGATACCCTCGATCCGCCCTTTGATCACCGATGCAGGCACGGCCACTGCGCCCGACCCGGAAATAGTGTCGTTTGAGGCACCTACCGGAGACAGGCCATGGATATAAATGGCCTTACCGCCGTTCTGGATGATGAAGTTCTCATCGATGGGGAACGAGAATCGGTAGTTGCTGCCCGAAGCACTACAAGCGCTAGCAATGTCGGCATCACTTGGTAACGTAGCTGCGGTAGCCGCGGCAAAGGTGCCTGAGCCAGCAGGCCCGCCTAAATACATGTGCACGTCGACAGAACGATTCAGATTCGTCGAGCACGCCCAGCCTGAAATGGAACCGTAAGTGACGCTGTCGATGTTGCCTTTGATAAGGGATGGGAGAACGTTCACGTAAGTTGGAGAACCTACTCCACCAAACCAGGCAACCCCATCCCTCACCATCCGCCATTGGAAAAGGGTGGATCCCGCCGTGAGAGGCGCACGGACCGTGAAGTTAAAAGTAGTGCTTGATGGATAGGCCACACTTGAGGCCAGTTCAACACGCGAGGTTCCCCACGTCGTGTTATCTGTCGGCCCTAGACTACCCAACCGATATCCTTCTTGCGGCGTCCACGTCTTCCATCCGGTGTTCTGAAAAGTGATGCTCGCCGTATACGATTGACCAACCACCATTGTCGTTGGGACTGACCCGCCGATGTATTTTGAGTCGTTCTCCTTGAGCTCCACAGGTGAAGGGCACTCATTGGCCGATCCTGCGGTCGAGCCATCAGGACATTTCCGTGCAGCTTCGGACGGCCCAGCCAAGACGCTGAGCACTAGCAGAGCGGCAATGGTCCAGCGCACCTTTAGCCTACCGCTCTGTCGTCTAAAAACATTTATTTCCGACGCTCTCATCGAAGATTCCTTTCGACCGATCATTGCGCGCCTCGCTCTATCCTGATTGCCTTACCAAAGACGTCCCGAGCAATCGATGTTCGTGCAGATTCGGGAAGCTGCACCCACACGGGCGCGTCATAGACCGGTTGATCGAACACCTGGTAACCCGTGCGCGTCTGAGCACCTCGCGGGTTCGTGACTAGGGTTTGTGCGCCAGGCAGATACTGCGTGATCGTGGTCAGCAATCCCTGCTCGCTGTCCTGCGATACCGCAGTGGGCCTGCCCACCACATCGAATTCTGTCCAGACACCCGTGCTGGCCGCTTCAGTGCTGCTCGGGTAAGACGCAAAGACGGCTCGTCCCTCATGGTCGTAGGCGAAGCGCTTGGTCCGCAGCGTTCCCGCCAAGTTTGCCGCGTCGTATTCCCGCGTCAACAGCGGCTGCCACAGCGCATCAAAGTAAGTGATCTTCTGCGCGTTCCCGGCAGTCACGGTCTGGCGCCAGTGGCCAGCGCCGATGCCATATTCGTCGCTCCCCACCCGCTCGAACGTCTGTGCAGTCGAGTTCCACGCTGTGCTGTCGCCCGATGGGTAGTTCGTGGCATTCAGCCGCCCCATCGCGTCGTAACCATACGTGGTCGCAAATCCATTCTCGTCGGTGGTCTGACGAATCCACCCATTGTCGTCCACCGACGCGGACTTGGCCGTGCCATCGGCATTTGTAACCGTCTGGGGAATGCCACGCTTCCAACCGGACAGGGTCGTTGCATTTCCTAGGCCGTCCTTAACCTGGGCCAAGGTCCCATCGGGATTGTAGGTATAGGTTGCAACCAACTTCCCGTTGCGCCATTCCGTCTGAGGCAACGCGTTGGCGCCATAGTCAATCTGAGAGGTCGCGATGCCTGTGTTGACGTTCCGAGCCATGGCGGTCTGTCCCAACACCCACGCGCCGCGTTCGTCGTAATACGTGGTTTCGTCGGTGCGGCTGTGCCAAGGACTGAACCGCTCAGTGCGCGTTGGCCTCGCGAACTCATCGAAGCACGGCTGCCCATTGCAGTCCGCGATGCGCCAGACGAATTGGTCGCCGTTGTCGATCGTGATCACTTGGCGCACAGGCCGCTGCCTGGCAGCCACGGTGTTGTCCCCGTAGTTGCCGGCTGGATACATGGTCCGCGCCGCGTAAGGTGCTGCATCGAACGCTGCGTAGTCGCTCACCTTGCTGCGCTTGGCCGTCGACCCGTTCCATCCGAAGTCCTGTTGCAAAAGCAGACCCTCGTTGGACCAGTAGCGATTGCCAAACCGGTAGCGCGTGGCCTGCCCTGCGGGATCTTTGACCGTGATGTCCCGCGTGATGGGGGAACCGGCATTGCACTCGACGTATTTGGCAGGGTCGCTGGGATTTGGGTAGGGGCTTGGCTGCCCAGTTGTTGGGCGTGCCGTAGTCATACGTCCACGTGAGTCCCTGTGCGGGCAACCCGGGGCCAGAGATCCGACGACTGGTGACGGCCATGACGTAGAATTGGTAGGGGATGTCCGAGTAGGCCTCCTGGATCCGGCACACCCTGGGCACCCATGACCGCCCCATGAGCATGGAGTTGACTGTGTAATCGCTGCGAGCGCCCGTGGGCGCCGTGATGCTTCCGACAACGTTGGTGCGTGACCACGGGCGGATGTTGTCACAGCCTGGTGGCTGGCCGTAGGTGACACGTGCACGGGACAAGGCAACCAGATCGAAGGTCCAGCTACTGCCATCAGGCAACGTCACTGTATCCAGGGTGTCACTGTAGCCGTAAGACCATGTCCGCCCGCCAGTGGTCACTGATGTAATGGTGTTTCCATCTCCTCCGGCATACGACAAGTCGATTCGACGGCCGTCACTAGCAACGATGCTTAACAGTTGCCAAGGGGCGCCAGGATTCCAGTTGTAAGTCACCGTGTTGCCAAAGCGATCGGTCACTCGTGTGGGATAGATCAAGACTTCTTTGCGAACCAGAATGTAATTGTTGGCCACCATGGGAACAATGTTCCCGATACCTGCGGTTGTCATGCTCGCCCCGCCAGCAGATGCTGTGCCCACCGAATTGGCTTGGGGAACAGGCGAAGACTTGCTCAAGGGGGGATACCAGCGCGAGACCATGTGGTTGAACGCATACACGCTGCCCTGTGTGTCGACCAGTTCAAAGCCTTCGCCACGAGCACCCGACTCGCTGGCGCCATCAAGCGACGCCAAGCAGCGGACGGCAGAACCATCCTTCAAGACGATGGGATAGGTTCTGCCATCGTTCGGCCGCAGCGCCTGAGCGGAGGTCTGCAAAAGCTCTTGGTCTCCACTCCCTGGCCGATAAAGAAAGCTTCCCTTCCAAAACTCCGAAGGATCAAAGTAGCCACCTTGATTTTCAAAGGCAGGGGGAACCTCATAACGGCTACAGCGGCTGTAAGCCGTGTCCCGAGTCCCGTTGACCACCCAGCCATCGGGCGCGATATTCCCACCCGGAAAGCCGAAGACACCATGCATGTAGGGAATATCCAAATCCCAAAGTTTGAAGTGGCCCTTCGTCGGGCTCCCCACCGTGAACCGACGACCTACACGGACTTGGAGCGCATTGTTGCCCTTCAGATCCACATCGGTCTGGACGATCTCCATTGAGCCCGTATAGAGGTTGATGTTGTCGCCGAAGAGCTTGTCGCCGGGGCTCTTCACCACTGCGCCCGATTGGATCAACTTGCCATAGTCGTCGTAGACATCCTCGGCCGCACCCAGTGCAGGCGACAGTCCGATCAAAGCAGCCAGCGCCAATCCAAACACGCGTATCTGACGCGAGGTCCTGCCCGATTCCATAGCATCTTCCAAGTTGACGACTGACCAAGGCCAGCACGAAGCTCATCGGTATCCATAGGCAGGCCAATGCTCCGCACAGCAAGCAGCAGCGCTCGCTCACGCAGGCAATGGCCAGCCCTAGGTAGAAGGTTTCGAGAGCGCGCGAAGCGCGACCAGCGGTCATTCCCCAATGCTCTCGCGCAGACGAAGGTTGCTCAGAGCCATGGGCTTGTCAACACGCTGTCACGCCCTGAAGCGGGCTGGCAGACAACCCCGGCAATGCCAAGATACTGACGGCGCTAGAGTTCGGTTTCGCACAATGGCGATGCGACGTGCTTGGCCTATATTGAAATCAGACAATCCTGACAAGATTATGGGTGATTTTCTGACAGAAGAAGTTGCGAGTCGGACGCGGGACCACCTCCGGTGGAAGCCGACTGCGCAGTGAGGGCTCCCCACCCTTCTCGCTTGGTCGCTCCAGGAGGCTCCGCAAGCGGCTATCCCCGCGCGATCGGCTCTTCTACTTCTCCCTCAGCCCGCTCTCTCTGGGCCCACTGGGCTTCATCGTTAGGCCGCAGATGGCTCGGCGGGGCCTGAGGAGGGCGGAGCGGCTGCATCCGCAGGAGGCTTACGCAGCTCGGTGGCGCGACCAGCGGTTTACGGCTGCCCAGTGGCGGCTCATGACTGCGTGACCATCGGGGGGCTTCTGAGTCATCCCGTGATCAGCGGGCTCCCCATGGTTCTGTTTGTGCTGTATGCGCAACTTACAGAGTGAATGAGCTGGCTCGAAAGCCTAGGACGTCTGGACTTGATTAGGCCGCTTAACATCGCGCTGGAAGAACGCCGCGATCGAGATACCGGCGCGCCAACGATTGAATCGACGTCGCCTACGCTACCTCGGTGTAGGTATGGCCACTGATATCAGGTTGTGAGATCCAGACGAGTTAAAGTCCCTTCGCAAAAGAACAGGGACTCTTATGGATTCTTCGGCGACCTCAATAAAGCCAGGTCTACTCGCAAGGTTCAAAACTTGGTGGGCAGGCATACGACCGACAGCTCAGGTATACCTGATCGCGCTAGCCTGCTTTGTTATTAGTGTGACGGTATTCTCAGTGCACCTGAACCATGACGCCGCGCGGATAGGTTGCTACCTATCATTTTTCCTCTTCGCTGCGGGATTTTTGAGGGAAGCCTACGTCTGGATTCTTCCCAAGTTGCAGCTGCCACTTGTGAAGTTGCTAGTCGCAGCGGGAAGCGTGACCGCAGCAGCGGCTGCGACCGGCGTCAGCCGGATGGCGGTGAATGAAGCAACTGGGCAAGACCCGGCAGCTTTCGCTACAACAGTGGCTTTTCTGGTTCCCATTTCATTCGTGCCCGTCCTGGCCGCCCTGATTGCGATAGCTGGCGTTTTCGTCATTCCGGGGACAATTCTTGGCAGCCTTGGTAAAGCCATGATCACTTGGTCCAAACCAGCAGATCTGGATGTAATTTTAAGTTTAGCTCGCATTATTGGCTGTTTGGCAGTTATCACTAGTGCCGCATCTGTGCTCAGAGCAAAATCCGTTCTTTTCCCGACGATGGAGTGGCTGGCAGGCCACAGCGCCCTAATGTTCGATCTCCAACCCAACAAATTTTGTAGTGAATTTAAGGAGGACCGAGTTTTGAGACTTAACGATAGCCTGGTCATCGTCGGCCGCGTTACTGATGATGGCGTTCAGTTTGTTCGCCGCGCTTGCCCGCTAAGCGCAGAGGATACGGTTTTGCGCCCTCCTGAGTTCGCTAAGCCCAAGATTGCATCAACGCTGGGCCACCCAAAGCCACCAAGCAGCGGCGGACAGCGATAGGTGCGAAGCACCGCAGCAAGAAAAGGCGAGAAGGCGCCAACACCGGGCTTCTTTGTTAGTTAAAAACATCTGCTCCATCCTTGACATCCTTTCCTAGTCTGTTAAGAAGCGAAACCTATCGCAGCGAATCAAACGACATGACAATCGAAGAATTTTGGAATCAGGCCTTTTTAACGTCCCTCGCGCGCGTTGACCCAGAGCAGGCAAAGCTGGACGCAGATCGGGCCGTCCAGATTGCGATTTCGCATTGGCAGGAACACATTTACTCATGGGGCCCATCCATAACCCCCAGGTGGCAGCATCAGAATATCTGCGCTGTTCCTAAAACATATGGAGCGGCGCCGGATTCTAGCTCCGGCGATAACGACTCTCATGGGGTTTAGCAAGACTTACTGAAGTCGAAGCCGCCAATGCCTCGTTCAGTGACTTCAGTGATGGATAACCGGCTAAGATGGTAAGCCCGGTCATATCCTTGCCGTCCCGTGTTCAGAGGCAGTGACCCATCTGTTCTCAAATTGATCCTCTGTCGGCTCACCATCCTCCCCGACTATATCGATCGATCCGTGTAAGTCGCCGATGGGTGGATCCCCAGCGACGCCTGGAGCAAACGCCTTGCTCAAGAATTCTTTTGGCAACGGCTGCTGTGCAGGCACCAGATCTGCCCTTTCGTTTACGAATCCCCAAGCTTCGTCGAGGGAGTCCGTTTGCGCTAGCACCTGAGGCGGCCCATTGGTATCAATGACTATGAACCGTCCGTAAGGCTGAATAAAGTGAGGAACAGGCTCACCGTAACTATCGCAGACGGTGTAGCGAACAACTATTACCCCCCTTTTAGCCGAAACTACTTCCTCTTTCGTCAATGTATCCATAATTGAATTTACTTTTTTTATCGCACAGCTTTTTGAAAAGGCCTGAACTGTAACCAGGAAGCAAGATAGGCGGACTGAACTTCGCAAGGGTTGCCACCCGGTCCGGCAGGCTTCGCCTGTCGATGTAGAACTTCTCCAAGACCGTCTGCCCGGTCCCGTGCCCCGTGAGTGCTCCGATCGCCGAAGCCGACACCCCCGCCTCGTCAAGCTTTGAAGCGATGGTGTGCCGGAACCCGTGGAACCCCTGCCCCTTCTCCGCCACCCCTTGCCGCTTGATATAGACGGAGAACTGGCGGCTCAGCTGCCGCCCATAGCCCAGTCCTGTCGAGTTGGGCAGGTCCGGGAATAGCCGCTCCACTCCAGCCTGTCGGGCCTCTTCCACGTAGGTCAGGAATCCGCAATCGATGACCGGCTGAGCCAGCGGAATGAACCGCCGGCTGTGCTTGTTCTTGATGCTCTGCTTCTTCCCGACTTTGCGCACGAAGAAACCGGGCACGCCATCAATGGTGTCGATGTCCTCCAGCCGGAGCTGCGCGATCTCGTTGACGCGAGCGCCGGAGTAGAGCCCGAGGATCGGCCCGAACCACCGATGCGGATACTTCGACGCCCACTTCGGGAACTCCACCGGGTCAAAGATCGCCTTCAACTCGGCGTCCGTGAAAGGCGAGCCCGTGTCTTCCGAATCAGGCGTGGAAATCGCTCGGATGCCCGCCAGCGGATTCACCGCCAGATGTTTGCCCTCGACCAGCGACACCAGAAAGACGCTCAACCGTTGCCGGTGCTTGGCCATGGTCCACGCCGCCGGCTCCGGCTCCTGGTTCTTCTTCGCCAGCTTGATGACCGCGGGCACCGACAGGTCCCGATAGGCCGGCCGCTTGGTCGCATTGGAAGGCCAGTAACGCACGCCCTCGAAGAAGGCCCGGACGTGATCCTGGGTCAGCGAGCCCACGGGCACGTCCTTGCCGATGATCCCGGCAAACAGACGCAGGGTGTGGCGGCTTTCGAGCACGGTCTTTTGGTGTAGGCGTGCCCCCGCCAGGTCCCTCAAATGATCGGCCATCGCCTTGGACAGCATCAGCGCCTTCGATGCATCGCCGGAGATGCGTTGACTGGCCTCTCGCACCTGTTGCTGACGCTTGGCCACCCTCGCCGACGTGACCTTGGCCGGTTCCACTTGGCGAGACCGCGCCATCAGGTCTCCGAACATCGCGGCATCGGGGGGGGTTGTCCAGCTGCGCCTGGGCGATGCGCGTGCCGTCCGGCAGCGTCACGTCTTTCAGTATGAGCTCTTGAATGTCACCACTGCGGACCTTCCTGAGCAGTTCGTCCAGATCCACGGTCATCCCTTTCCGCATGGCATCGAATGCCATCGATAGTGCCATCCCCATCGTGGCCGCCGCCAGCCTGGCGTGGTCCCCACGACGGTTTCCCAACGAGCGCACAAGGTAACGCGAGCCAATCAGGGCTCGAAGATCGGTGGGAACAAAGAAGCGCGCATACAAGCCAGCAGAGCGCGAAATCATCAGAGGCTTGGGCAAGATTGATACCTCGATTGATACCTAAAGGGGCATCGCTCGGAATCATCAATCGGCCAAAATATCCAAACCAGTCAACAGCTTACAGACTTGGCGGAAGCTCTGGAGCGGGCGATGGGAATCGAACCCACGTCAGTAGCTTGGGAAGCTACAGCTCTACCATTGAGCTACGCCCGCCTGGCGCTGACAGAGTTTATGCGGGCGCAGGTGTCCGGCGCAATGTGCGCAGATAGAACGAGGGCCGGTTGCCCGGCCCTCAGATGTTGCGTGTGAACTATCTGTGGCTAGCCGCGCCTCAGAAGTTGCCGCTGAAGTTCACGAACAAGGTCGCGTCGCGGGCACTGCGCTGGGCGGTGGTGGTGCTCAGGCCGATGTTGCTCTGCAAGCCCCACAGCCCGGTGCGGGCACCCAGGACGACAGTGGCGTAGTTGCGATCGAAGTTCTGACCAGGAACGGTGTACATGCCCACTTCCGGCATCGACTGCAGCCAGGCGCTGGCTTCGCCGCCGTCCTTGAACTCGTGGTCGTAGGTTGCCTGCAGGTACGGCTTGACCATGGCGCCGTCCAGACGCACCTGGAAGCCAACGCGGCCCACCAGCGAATCGATGTCCTGATTGGCGTAGCCCAGCGCGGTGGCGCTGTCGTTGCTTTCGGTATAGCCGTCGAGCTTGATCTTCTGCCAGGTCAGGCCGGCCACCGGGCCGTACTTGAGGTTGCCTTCGCCCAGCGAATACCCGGCGTTGAGGGCGGCGGTGAGGTTGCTGCCGTCCGGCGAGCCGCTGTGCACGCGGGTGGTCGGCCCGAGCTGCACTTCGCGGTCCACGTCGTAGCTCAGCCAGCTGTAGCTGACCTGCGCATTGACCCACACCGGGCCGGTGTACCAGCCGAAGAAGCCGCCCAGGGTGGTGTCGTCCTGCTTGAAGCTGCCGTTGCGGTTACCGAAGTCGGCGTCCATGCGGCCGAAACCGGCAAAACCACCGAACACCAGGTCGCCTGCAGTCCAATCCACACCGAACAGGCCGGCCGGCGCCATGCCGTCGTACAGGTCCGCGTGGTCGTAACGCTGCATGTCGCCGCGCACGCTGCCCCACCAACGCATGCCGTCGGCGTCCGGCTTGCCGTCCAGATGCCAGGCCACCTGGTCGGCGCGCGCGCGGCCGCCGGCCTGCGCCGAATGCGTCAGCACCTGCTGCAGACGCGGCGCTTCCAGCAACGAGATGGCGTATTCGCCCAGGATCTGGTGCACCGCCGTGGTCGGGTGGATGCCATCGGCGAACACATAGGTGTTCTGCGCATTGGCGGCGACCAGGCTGGTCGGGTTACAGGCCGGCAACGGCACGGCCGGGTTGCAGGCGGTGCTGGTGACATTGCTGAAACCATAGGTGCCCGGGTTGGCGACGATTTCCTGCAGCATGTGGAAGGTGTCGACCGGAATCACGCGCAGGCCAGCGGACTGCAGGCCATTGAACAAGGCGGTGTTATAGGCCGTGGCCGCAGCGGTGCCCTGCGCCATCCCCACGGCGCCGCCGGCGCGGAAGCGCGGGGTGAGGCCGACGTCCGGAATGGTCGGCACCATGACGTAACGCGCGCCGGCATTCTGCAAGGTGGCCACGGCACCGACCTGGGCGGTGACTGCGCTGCCGATGATGGCCTGGGCCTGGGCCGGAGCGAGGGACGCGGCGAGCAGGTCGTTGGCGCCGCCCCATACGGTGTACAGCGCATTGGGGTTGGCACGGCCGCCGTTGGCGGTGAGATAGGTGTTGATCTGGCTGGTCACCGACGGCGCAGCGCCGAGTGCGCTGACCGAGCTGGCCTGGATGCGCGCACCGCCGGCAGCGTAGTTGTCGCCGGTCTGGCCGTTCCCGTTGGGCGCGGCATTGGTGCCGAAATGGTCGCCGACATATTCGGCCCACACCCAACCCGGGTTGGTGGTGAACTTGCCGGTGACCGCGCGCGAAGCGGCCGGCAGCAGCGGGTTGTAATACCCGCTGTCGGTGAGGCTGTCGCCGAAGAACACGGTCTGGTCGAAGGCCGACTCGGCCATGGCCGGGGCGGCCGCAATAGCGATGGCCATAGCCATCAGGGAGCGGATCGGGCGAAGTGTGGAAGCCATCGGAATGCCTGCTTGAAGTGAGTGGGACCGGACCGGCGTGCATACGTACGCTGGCGAATGGCACATGGTTTCACCCTGGCCGCCCGCGCTCACGCTGCATTGCCGCATAACGCAAAAACGCGCGCCGGAGCGGCACGCGATGCAACAATGATGACATGAACATCCAACTCAACGGCACCCCGCGCACGCTTCCGGACAATTTGCCGCTGGCCACCCTGCTGGAGCAGGAAGGCTTAGCACAACGCCGCGTCGCGGTAGAGGTCAATGGCGAAATCGTGCCGCGCGGACGGCATGCAGATCACGCATTACGCGAGGGCGATGTGGTGGAAATCGTGCACGCGCTGGGCGGCGGCTGATGCGCCGCGCAAGCCGGCGCATCCGCGTCCGATCGGTGATAATTGGCGCATGACGAATCCCGCCCCCTCTGATGCGCTGGTCATCGCCGGCAAACACTACCGTTCGCGCCTGCTCACCGGCACCGGCAAGTTCAAGGACCTGGACGAAACCCGCCTGGCCACCGAAGCCGCCGCAGCCGAAATCGTCACCGTCGCCATTCGCCGGGTGAACATCGGCCAGGACCCCAACGCACCCAGCCTGCTGGATGTGCTGCCGCCGGAGCGCTACACGCTGCTGCCCAACACCGCCGGCTGCTACACCGCCGAAGAGGCGGTACGCACCTGCCGGTTGGCGCGCGAACTGCTGGACGGCCACAACCTCACCAAGCTCGAAGTGCTTGGCGACGAGAAGACCCTGTACCCGGATGTGGTGCAGACGCTCAAGGCTGCCGAACAACTGGTCGCCGATGGTTTCGAGGTGATGGTCTACACCTCCGACGACCCGATCCTGGCCAAGCGCCTGGAAGAGATCGGCTGCGTGGCGGTGATGCCGCTGGCCGCGCCGATCGGCTCGGGACTGGGCATCCAGAACAAGTACAACCTGCTGGAAATCATCGACAACGCCAAGGTGCCGATCATTGTCGACGCTGGGGTGGGCACCGCCTCGGATGCGGCAATCGCCATGGAGCTGGGCTGCGATGGCGTACTGATGAACACCGCCATTGCCGGTGCGCGCGACCCGATCCTGATGGCCAGCGCGATGCGCAAGGCGATCGAGGCCGGACGCGAGGCGTTCCTGGCCGGGCGGATTCCGCGCAAGCGCTATGCATCGGCGTCGAGCCCGGTGGATGGTGTGATTGGATGAGTGGGCGGTCTGCGTTGACATTGCGGCCGAGGCGCAATGATTGGCAGTGCGGAGTGCCGGATATGACCGCTGCCAGATCGCGCGTTGCTGCGAGCGCCCCCTCGCGCCGTACCCTCACCCCGACCTCTGCCCCGCTCCGCGCCCTGGCCCGTGCCTGCGTCGCGGGCGCTCCCAGGCACGCGCGCCCATGGCGCGCAAACTGTGCCTCCTCGCTCCGGTGGGAGAGGGGCTTTCGTTTTGCCGATGACTTAATTCATGACTGATCCTTTCACCAGCGACGGCGCCAAGATGCCGCCCAAGCCCTTCACCATCGAAGAGGGCCGCCGGCAGGTGCGCAGCTTCGTGCTGCGCCAGGGCCGTTTCACCCCCGCGCAGCAACGCGCCTTCGACGACCTGTGGCCGCGGTTCGGGCTGGACTACACCGGTGCGCCGCGCGATCTGGCTGCCACCTTCGGACGCGATGCGCACAAGGTGCTGGAGATCGGCTTCGGTAATGGCGCCGCGTTGCGCTTTGCCGCGCAGCAGGACCCAAGCCGCGATTACATCGGCATCGAGGTGCATGCTCCTGGCGTGGGCCGCCTGCTCAACGCGCTGGACGAAGACGGCAGCACCCATGTGCGCCTGTATCACCACGACGCGGTGGAAGTGCTGGAACACGAAATCGCCGACGGCGCGCTGGACGAAGTGCGTATCTATTTCCCCGATCCATGGCACAAGAAGCGGCACAACAAGCGCCGCCTGATCCAGCCGGCATTCGCGCAGTTGCTGGTGCGCAAGCTGCGCGAGGGCGGCCGCCTGCATGCGGCCACCGACTGGGCCGATTACGCCGAACAGATGTGGGACGTGCTCGATGCCACCCCGGGCCTGGTCAATCGCGCCGGCCCGCGCGGCCACGTCGAACGCCCGGCCTGGCGCCCGCAAACCCACTTCGAGACGCGCGGCCAGAAGCTTGGGCACGGTGTGTGGGATTTGCTTTATGACCGGGAATCGGGATTGGGGATTCGTAACAGCGGCATCCCCGGCAACCAGACGCTTCAGCGCTTTTAACCAATCTCCACTCCCGAATCACGAATCCCGGCCCCCAATGGACACCGCGCTGACGCTGACCAACGATATGAAGCTCGTCCTCGGGCTGGTCGGTTTCACGATGGCGATGTTCCTGTTCGAGCGCATTCGCGCCGACGTGGTGGCATTGATCGTGCTGGTGGTCTTGGGCGTCACCGGGCTGGTGGCGCCGGAAGAACTGTTCGGTGGGTTTTCCGGTAATGCGGTGATGAGCATCATCGCTACCACCATTCTGGGCGCGGGGCTGGAGCGCACCGGTGCGTTGAACCGGTTGGCCACCTGGTTGTTGCGGCGTTCGCACGGCAGCGAGCAGCGCCTGATGATGATGACGCTGGCCATCTCCGGCTTGAACTCCTCGTTCATGCAAAACCCCTCGGTGATGGCGTTGTACCTGCCGGTCGCCTCGCGCCTGGCCGCACGCACCGGGCTCACCTTGCAGCGCATGCTGCTGCCGATCGCCGCGGCCATCGTGATGGGCGGCGCGCTCACCATGGTGGGCAATTCGCCGCTGATCCTGCTCAACGACCTGCTGGTCTCGGCCAACAACAACCTGCCCTCGGGCATGGCCAGCATCGAGCCGTTGACGATGTTCGCGCCGCTGCCGATCGGCGTGGCGCTGCTGATCGCCGCACTGCTGTACTTCCGCTTCTACGGCGACCGCAAGCTGATCGAAGAAGAACGCCTGATCAACGAAGGCGTGACGCCCTCGCGCACCGAAAGCTATTTCGCCAAGACCTACGGCATCGACGGCGATGTGTTCGAGCTGACCGTCACCGCCGAAAGCCCGCTGGTGGGCATGACCCTGGGCGAGGCCGAAGCCTTGCACGATGCACCGTTGCTGCTTGCGCTCAAGACCGGTAACGACACCCGCCTGGCGCCACCGGCCGATATGCGCATCTGGGTCGGCAGCGTGCTCGGCGCGATGGGCCCGCGCCAGGAAGTGGCCGACTTTGCGCAAAACCAGTTCCTGCGCATGTCCTCGCGCCTGCGCAACCTGGGCGATTTGTTTAATCCCAGCCTGGCCGGTATTTCCGAAGCGTTGATTCCGCCGAACTCGCGGTTGATCGGCAAGAGCGCCGGCGAATTGCGCTTGCGCAAGCAGGCGGGCATCAGCCTGTTGGCAATCAACCGCGACAAGCAGGTCATCCGCGAAGACGTGCGCAACGTGCCGCTGCGCGCCGGCGACATGCTGGTCTTCCACAGCATCTGGCAGGACCTGGCCCAGGCGGCGGAAAGCCGCGATTTCGTGCCGGTGACCGACTTCCCCAAAGGCGAGCAGCGTCCGCACAAGTTCAAGATCGCGATGGCGATCTTCGCCTTCACCATCCTGATCGCACTGACCTCGCGCCTGCCGGTGGCGCTGACACTGATGACCGGCGTGGCCTGCATGCTGGTCAGCGGCGTGCTGCGCATGGACGAGGCCTACGCCTCGATCAACTGGAAGACCATCTTCATGATGGCCGGGCTGATTCCGCTGGGCTGGGCCATGGACAGCAGCGGCACCGCGGCCTGGGTTGCCGGCCACACCATCGACCGCCTGCCCGAAGGCGTGCCGGTGTGGGCGCTGGAAATCAGCCTGGCACTGTTGACCACAGCTTTTTCCTTGGTGATCAGCCACGTGGGCGCGACCATCGTGATGGTGCCCATTGCAGTCAATCTGGCGCTGGCCGCCAACGGCAACCCCACCGCCTTCGCGCTGATCGTGGCGTTGTCGGCGTCCAACAACCTGATGACCGCGTCCAACCCGGTGATCTCGATGGTGGCCGGCCCGGCCAACTATCAACCGCGCGAGTTGTGGCGCGTGGGCGCACCGCTGTCGCTGATCTACATCGTGGTGATGGTATCGGTGATCAACCTGATGTTCTGGTGGGCGGCGCGCTGATCCGGCGTTGCGCTTTTTTCGAGCGGCCGACAAAGCGTCATCGGCAATCGTTGCTGGCGCTTACCCCAGCAGCACCTGCTCATCTTCAACCCGCACCGGCACCGCAAACAACGATTGGCCGCGGCATGGGCCGCTGACGCATTCGCCACCGCTGAGTTCGAAGGCCGCACCGTGCGCGGCGCACACCAACTGCCCTTCCTTGGTCTTCAGGAACTGCCCCGGCGCCCAGTCCAGCCGGCGGCCGGCATGCGGGCAGATGTTCAACCACGCACGGACCTGGGTGCCTTCGCGATACAGCACCAGCGATTCGGCACCGCTCTCCAGCAGTGCTTCCACTTCCAGAAACCCGGCATCGGGAATCTGCATCAACGTGGCAAGCGTGGTGGGCGATGGCAACGACATGCAGGGGACCGGGCAACGATGGCAATGGGCCTGGATTGTGGCACGCGCGCCTGGCCAGCACGGGGAGCCCCAGACGGCGACTGCGGGACAACGCCATTGCCCAGCCAACCGGCCACAACTGGCCGTATACGCCGTCATCGACGCCTGCCGCACGTGATCGCCTTCGCAAATTGCAGTGTCAATTAACGAACTTTTCACTCAATGACATGAAACCGCAACGATACTGCGCCCTCGTTTCCTGCCCGGCAGCCCACCGCCATGCCTGCACGCCTCTTCCAATTCGGCAACTTCCATCACCTGTTTGCGCCGCGCAAGCCGCGTCACCCATTGGTGCGCGTTGCCGCCGGCCTGGCCGGTCTGGTGATCCTTGCGGTGCTGATCTTCTTCAGCGTGTTCGTTGGCGCAGCGATGATCCTGGGCGGCATCGCCTGGAAGCTGTTGAGCAAGTCGAACCGCCGCACACCGCAGCAGGCACGCGTGGTCGACGCCGAGTACCACGTGGTGCGCAAGCCCGCGTTGCCGTTGTCGCACTGACACTTGGCTGACTGCATCGCTGCGCCGCGGTCTCGGCCTGCGCAGCAGGTGCGGGGTTTGGCCGATGCCTGCATCGATGATGATTTGATTCCAGCACGCCACACCTGGCGTGCGACGGCTTGCCGCGCGTTGAGCAGTGCCATGTCGCCGGGTGCTGCGCTGCGCTGATGGGCCACAGGCGCATTGGGTGCTGCTTCGAGCACCAGTTCACCGCCCTGCGCGCACGTCTTCTCACTGCCGCATCAATGCACACCGCGCTCGCATCGAACGCCAGCGCCGCACTGCCAGCTCTGTAGTGGGTTCGCAATCGTCTGGTTGTACCCATTGCCACTCACGCGTCGACGCTTCAGAGGCCTCGCAGCGCTGCCAGCCCGGCCATGTCATGCACTGGATGCAAAGCGTCATGGTTCCGTCGTACACAGGCGAACCGCTAGACTCATCTGCCCGTATGTTGAGGATGCGCGCATGACCCACGATGTGATTCCCGCCGCCGATGTTCCGCGCATTCCTGTGGTGGGTGGTGGTAGTTTTCCGGTGCATCGCATCTACTGCGTGGGGCGCAACTTTGCCGACCATGCGCGCGAGATGGGCGCCACCGCACCAGCCTCCAAGGCCGAGCGTGGCCAGCCGACCTTTTTCATGAAGCCTGCCGATGCCATCGTGGTCGGCCACGGCGACCACATTCCCTACCCGCCCGGCACCAAGGAACTGCACCATGAAGTGGAACTGGTGGTGGCGCTGGGCAGCGATGCGCCGGCCGGCGAGTTGCCGGTGGAACAGGCCGAGCGCCTGATCTACGGCTACGGCGTGGGCCTGGATCTGACCCGTCGCGACCTGCAGGCCGCGGCCAAGGCCAAGGGCTTGCCGTGGGATATCGCGAAGGGCTTCGATCACTCCGCACCGATCAGCGAGCTGGTGCATGCCGGCGAAGTCGGCGCGTTGGAGGCGCTGAATCTGTCGCTGGAGGTCAACGGCCAGGTGCGTCAGCAGTCGTTGCTGGATCAAATGATCTGGAACGTGCCGGAGATCCTGCATGAGCTTTCCAAACTCTACGCACTGCGCGCAGGCGACCTGATCTTCATGGGCACGCCGGCCGGCGTCGGCCCGTTGCTGCCGGGCGACCAGTTCAGTGCGCGCCTGGAGAACGTCGCCGAGCGCCACGGCATCATCGCGGGCTGACATCGAGCCGGCTACGATCGGGCTGCGGCAGTTGGTCCGCGACCGCAGTTGGAGTGCACTATGGGAATGGTCAGCGAATTCAAGCAATTCGCAATGCGCGGCAATGTCATCGACCTGGCGGTCGGTGTGGTCATCGGTGCGGCGTTCGGCAAGATCGTCACCGCGCTGGTGGAGAAAATCATCATGCCGCCGATCGGTTGGGCCATCGGCAATGTGGATTTTTCGCGCCTGGCGTGGGTACTCAAGCCGGCCGGCGTCGATGCCACCGGCAAGGAAATCCCGGCCGTTGCCATTGGCTACGGCGATTTCATCAACACCGTCGTGCAGTTCCTGATCATCGCTTTCGCGATCTTTCTGGTGGTCAAGTTGATCAACCGCGTGACCCACCGCAAGCCGGACGCGCCGAAGGGCCCGAGCGAAGAAGTACTGCTGCTGCGCGAGATTCGCGACGCGCTCAAGAACGACACGCTCAAGCCGCCGGGCGCGCTGTAAGCGGGCACAACCAACTGGCGCATCCTGTGGCGCAACTTCGCGCAGAAGGATGACCTTTCGCACGCAGACGGGGGACCTGGCGCTGATAAGCTCGGGGTCCCCTTGTCGTTGGAGCCGCCCTGCATGCGTCGTCTCGCTGTTGCCATCTCTGCCCTACTCGCCTGCTCCTCCGCACTCGCCGCGCAGACCAGCATCCCCGACAGCGCATTGCGTACCGCAGCGCAGCTACGCGAGCAGGCGCTGGCCGATGACACCGGCTTTTCGGTGGTCCAATCGTTGACCACCGAGGTGGGCCCGCGCATTGCAGGTGGCGAAGCAGACCCGCGTGCGGTGGCCTGGGCCAAGGCGAAATTCGCTTCGCTGGGTTTCGACAAGGTATGGACCGAGCCGGTGACCTTTCCGAAATGGGAGCGTCGCAGCGAACACGCTGTCGTGATCGGGGCGCATGCGCAGCCGTTGACCATCACCGCATTGGGCGGCAGCCCGGGCGGCACTGTCGAGGGCGAGGTGGTGCGTTTCGAAACGCTTGCTGCGTTGCAGGCCGCGCCAGCCGGCTCGCTGGCCGGCAAGATTGCCTTCGTCGATTACCAGATGGTCAAGGCGCGCGACGGCAAGGATTACGGCAATGGCGGCGCCGTGCGCAGCAAGGGGCCGTCCGAAGCGATCCGCAAGGGTGCCATTGGATTTGTCATGCGCTCGGCCGGCACCGACTCGCACCGCGTGCCGCATACCGGCATCACCCGTTTCGATGAGGGCCTGACGCCGGTGCCGGCTGCAGCGCTGTCGGTGCCCGATGCCAACCAGCTCGCGCGGCTCACCGCACTGGGCAGCACGCGCGTGCGCCTGGAGTTGGATTGCGGCTGGGACGGCACGGCCACCTCGTACAACGTGATCGGCGAAATCACCGGGCGCAGCAAGCCCAAGGAAGTGGTGGTGATCGGCGGACATCTGGATTCATGGGATCTGGGCACCGGCGCCATCGACGACGGCGCCGGCGTGGCGATCACGATGGCTGCCGGCCACCTGATCGGCCAGCTCAAGCAGCCACCCAAGCGCACCATCCGCGTGGTGGCCTTCGCCAACGAGGAGCAAGGCCTGTACGGCGGCAAGGCGTATGCCGCCGCGCATGGCACCGATGCCAAGGACATGGCACTGCATCAGATCGGCGCGGAAAGCGACTTCGGCGCCGGACGCATCTATGCGTTCAACACCGGCGCGGCCGCACCGGACGACTCGCGTGCAGCGACCAGGCAGATTGCCGAGGTGCTGGCACCGCTGGGCATCGCGTATGAACCGGGCAAGGGCGGCCCCGGCCCGGATGTCGGGCCGATTTCCGCCAAGGGTGGAGCCTGGGGGTGGCTGGCGCAGGATGGCACCGACTACTTCGACCTGCACCACACCGCCGACGACACGCTGGACAAGATCGACCCGAAGGCGCTCGCGCAGAACGTGGCCGCCTACACCGTGTTTGCGTATCTCGCCGCAGAAGCCGATGGCGATTTCGGCAGCCGCGCGAAGAGCGTGCAACCGCCGAGCGAGTGAATGGCCAGGACGATGCGGGGTATGCGCCGAACGCTCGATTCGGCCGTGATTTGCCGGTTTTCAAGCGCCAGGCGCATGCAGGAATCGCACGATGCCTGGCGCTGCTGCTTGCGCAGATCGGCGCGTTCGTCTGGCAAGTGCGCAGTTGCGATGAAGCGGCTGCCACTGGCCGCGGGTCGTACCGGGTAGAGGCACATCACTTGCTCGGCAGCGGTGCGTAGGCGGTGGATTCGGCGATGACCGGCAGCCGCCGCTGGTACTGCGTCAGGTGATGGGTCGGTTGTTTTCCGTGGTCGCTTCACACGTCGAACCGGTAGCGCGCCCATTCGCTCTTACTCCAGGATGAGCACACACAATGGTGGCCAAGCGCCAACGCAGTGCGAACAATGCGGCGACGTTGTTGGATGTCGCCAAACACGCCGGCGTCTCGCCGATGACCGCTTCGCGTGTGATCAACCGTCACCCGCATGTGGGCGAAGCGATGCGCGCGCGCGTGGAGGCCTCGGTACAGGCATTGGGCTACCGGCCCAACCTCGCCGGCCGCTCGTTGCGGACCAGCGGGCTGCTGCGTATCGGCGTGCTGTACAGCAACCCGAGCGCCGCATACCTCAATCAATTCATGCTCGGCCTGCTTGAGCAGAGCAGCCTCACCGGCAGCCAGGTCATGGTGGAGAAGTGCGGTGCCATCCGCAGCCAGCGTGCGGCCACCGAGCGCCTGCTCGCTGCCGGCGTCGATGGGGTGATCCTGCCACCGCCGTTATGCGACTCGCGCCAGACCATCGCCGAACTCGATGCGCGCGGCATTCCGGTCGTGGCGGTGGCCAGCGGCGCACCGATGGCGCAAATCAGCTCGGTGCGGATCGACGACTACCAGGCCGCACGCGCCATCGTCGACCACCTGATCGAGCTCGGGCATCGTCGCATTGCGTTGATCAAGGGCGACCCCAAACACACCCCGAGCGCACTGCGCGCCAACGGCTATCTCGACAGCCTGCACGCTGCCGGCGTGTCGGTCGCAGATGGCTTGATCGCCGAGGGCCTGTTCACCTATCACTCCGGTCTTCTGGCCGCACGCAGCCTGTTGGCGCAGCGGCCACCACCCACGGCGATCTTCTGCAGCAACGACGACATGGCGGCCGCAGCGGTGGCGGTCGCGCACGGACTGGGCTTGCGCGTGCCCGAAGATGTCTCCATCGCCGGCTTCGACGATACGCCGGTGGCCACCACCATCTGGCCCGAACTCACCACCGTGCACCAACCGGTCACTGCGATGGGTCGTGCTGCTGTGTCACTGCTGGCCGACGCGGTTCGTCAACGCCGCAAGGGCGACACCGCACCCGGCGTGCATCAGGTGATGAAGTACACGCTGGTCAAGCGTGGCTCGACGGCAGGGCCGCCGAAGACATAGCGCCACAGCGCGCCATCACCATCCCGGGTCGGCATAGACGCATCACCTCACTCTGTGCGCACGCTGCGCCGTCGCGGCCGACCGCTGCCGTTTCAACAGCAATCAGACTGACAGTTGCAGCATTCAACTGCCGGCGTGATTGCGCAGACGCCCGCCCTACCACGCAAAAAAACGGCCACATCGCTTCCCGACGATGTAGCCGAAATGGGAGGGTATTCGACGTCACCGCCGAACGTACTGCAGCGCCGTATCAAACGGCGACGGGAAGAACGCGCAATGACCGCTTGGAGAGGAAGGAGGACAACCGCATGTGCGGCACCGCGCGGGGACGCACCGTGCCGCACATCAGTGTCTTTCACCAGTGCATGGCATCAGAAGCGCAAACGCAGACCCGCGTAGTAGCGACGCTCGAAGATGTTCTGGTCGAAGTAGTGATTGGTCCACTGCGCGTAACGGCGTTCGCTTTCGCCAGTCAGGTTGGTGGCCTGGGCGTACAGGGTCAGGTGATCGTTGACGTCGTAGCTCAGCGACGCGTCCAGGTAACCGACGTCGTCGTTCCAGATCGCCAGCTCGTCGCCCCATGCGGAACTGTTGACCTGGCTGAAGCGCTTGCTGCGCCAGTTGTAGGCCACGCGCGCCTGCAGCTTGTCCTTCTGATACCACAGCACCGCGTTGGCCTGGTGCTTGGAGTTGTCGCCGATCGGCAGCGTGTTGCCGTCGATATCGGTGTTGTCGGTATCGGCATCGGAGAAGGTGTAGTTGATGTTGGTGCCGAAGCCGCTCAGCCAGCCCGGCAGGAAATCGAAGGCCTGCTGGTAGCCGATTTCAAAGCCCTTGATCTTGCCTCCGCCACCATTGACGATGCGCTCGACCGGGCCGCCCGCACGCACGACGCCATCGGCATCGGGCAAGGCTTCGATATTGGTAACGGTGGTGGGGAACGACTTCACGTCGATCAGAAACGCACCCACGCTGATCAACGAGGCATCGGCGAAATACCATTCCCACGAGGCGTTGTAGTTGGTGGCGCGATACGGATCCAGATCCGGATTGCCCGAACGGCCATTGAGGAACAGCACCGCATCCGATGGCAGCGACGGATTGCGCGGCGGCGTGCCGTTGACCGCATAGAAGCTCACCAGACCACGGCCCAGATCGGGCAGGTCCTGACGCGCAACCGCCTTGTTGTAGGCGAAACGCAGCTTCTGCGCGTCGGTGACGTCCAGCGACAGGTTCGCGCTGGGCAGCACATCGGTGTACTGGCGATTGAGACGGTTGGTGCCGATCGCGGGACTGACGCCGTTCCATTCGACATTGCCGATATAGACGTTGCCGCTGCTCAGGTACTGGTCGATCGCCAGCTTGGTCTGCACGATGCGCGCACCGATGTTGGCCGTCCACGGCACGCGCGTGCCGGTCCCGCCTTCCAGGTTGGCCATGAAATAGGCCGAGCTGGTTTTTTCGGTGACCTGGTAGGAATCGGCTGCCTGCTGATACGCCACGTTGCCCGGATACAGGCTGTTGAGATAAGCAACCGGGTCTTTCATCGCCTGCGGGTTGATCGCCGGTAGGCCCTGACTGCCCAGGCCGGTGACCTTGAGCGGATCGAAGTCGTTGAAATACGCCCAGTAGCCGGGAATCGAATTGAACGGCAGCAAGCGCGCTTCGGACACGCCGCTGCAGGTATCGACGATCAGCGGATCCTTGTAGTAGTACAGCGAACGGTTCGGGTCGGCACAGCTGGACGACACCGGCGACAGATACCGATAGGTATCGAGCTTGAAATCGCGCTCACCGTAGCGAATGCCGAACTGGAAGCCGCGTACCACGCCCTCGTCGAACTCGAAGGTGCCATCGGCGCGGAATGCGTCCATCTTTGCGTCGATCTTGTTGCCCTGCGCCCAGGTGGACATCAGCTGCCAATTGTCTGGATTGGACACATCGGTCGCGAGGTTGACTGCCGGGTAGGTGCCGCGGAAATCCACCGATGCATCCACGGTGGGCAGGCCATTGACGTTGGCCCACTGGGTCACGCCGCCGGCACGTGGGATCTGGTCGCCGCGCGTCACTGCTGCATCGGCACGCGCTTCGTCGTAGGTGCGCTGCGCATCGCCATGCACCCAGCGGAACGAGGCACGGAATGGGCCGCCGTCGTCGTAACGCAATTCCAGATTGGTATTGAGCGCATCCGAATCCGCCACCCCGGCCATCGAATGCGCCTGAAAGCGGTTGTAACGAAAATTGCCGTACTCCAACACGCCGTTGGGATCGACCACAGATCCCGGCTGCAACTGATTGGTCGCCCAACCGGTGTGCAGCTGCGCGGCAACCGAGGTGTCGTGGTCTTCGAGCTTGGTGTAGGCCGCGTCCGCCAACACGGTCCACGAATCGTTGATGTTGAACTGGAACGAGCCATTGATGCCGGTGCGCTGGCGATCGGTGCTGCGGTTATCCAGTTCGGTCGCCACCCAGTTGTAGAAGTAGTCGCGCGGCAGGTTGCCCGGGTCGGTATTGCTGCCGATACGTCCATCGCCGTTGAAGTCGAAGCCGACGTTCTGTTCGGTGGATTTCTGTGCGCCGTTGGAATACACGCTGGGGTGCTTGTTTTCCAGCGTGGCATCCGAATACGACACCGCCAGCAACGCGCCCCAACGCGCGGTGCGAAAACTGGCCAGCCCCGAGTACAGCGCGTTGGCCTTCTGCACCCGATCGCCGTACGAGCCTTCGGCCTGGCCGCTGAAGGTCCAGCCTTCCGGCAGATCGAATGGGCGCCGCGTCTTCAATGAGACCGTGCCGCTGATGCCGCCATCCAGATCGGCGGCAGTGGGCGACTTGATCACGTCCACGCCACTGAACAGCGTGGGTGGAATGTCCACGAAATCCGGCTGCGCGCGGCCGATGTTCGGCTGACCATATTGATCGCCGCCGCCTGCACTCAGGTACAACTCCCCGTTCATGGTGGTCTGCACCTGCGGCATGCCGCGGATATTGAGCTGCGAACCTTCGCCGGCCGACCGCCGGATCTGCACGCCAGGCACGCGCTGCAGGGAATCGGTGATGGTGACGTCGGGCAATTTGCCGATGTCTTCGGCAGAGATCGAATCGATGATCTGCGCCGCGCTGCGCTTGTTCTCGATGGCTTCGGCCTGCGCGCCGCGCACGCCCTTGACCATCACCTTGTCCAGTTCGGTGACGCCTGGAGCGGTGGCGGTGTCCTGCGCGCTTGCGCCGCCGGCAAGCAGGGTGAGCGCAGCCGCGAGCGCGGCGGCCAACGGGGTATGGCGGGTATTCGAATGCAGCTTGTTCATGGTCCCCTCCCAGGGATGACAAATCCACGACCGTTTCGACTGGCATTGCCGGCACGGCAATGCGGTATTGGCTGACGTACCAGACGGTGCGTCAGTGCGAGGCACTGTGCATGGCACGGCGCGGCAACACGCAGACGTCGCTACGGAACCCCGTTGGCGACACCTGTCGATGGTTCGGCATTCCAGCCACGCAGTTGCAGCGTGGCGTTGCGCAAGGTGGCAGCGGACGGCCCGCGAATTTCCACCACGCGCTCTTCGCCTGGTACCAGGCTCAGATAGTTGTCGCTGTAATAGGCCGGCAGGATGCGTTGGCCTTGCGCATCCACCAGGGTCAACTTGGTGTTGAGGGCCACCTGCTGCGACCGGTTGCGGACAGTGGCGCGCAGCACGGTCTCGTTGCCCTGCTGCAATTGCGTGGTGAGCTGCAACGGCACCTTTGCGAGCGCATCCAGCCCACGCATCGCCACCGCATCGCGCGCCACCCAGTAGAAGTTGCGCGAACGCACCACCGCGTCGCGGTCGAGCAACTGCAGCCGCACAAAGCCCAGCCCGTTGGTGTCCGTCAGCAACGGCGCCAACTGCAGCACGGGTGCCGACACTGCCACTGCCGCGGCGTCCAGCGGCTGTTCGCGCTGTTGCAGCAGCGTGCCGTCGTGTGCGTACACCTGTGCACGCACACGCAATCCACGCACCGGCGTGGCAGCGTTGTTGACCACGACCACGTCGTGCCCCGGCAGATTCATCTGCACATGCAGCGTCTCGGCTGCAGTGCGCACGCCGTAATACGCGGCGTGGGTGTCGTAATCGTGGCTATACACCTGCCACATGTTGCTCGGCCACGCCGGATGGCTCATCCACAGCAGGCGGCCGCTGTTCTTGCTCCACAGTTGCGCGTTGAAGCCTTCGAAGATGGCGCGATGGGTTTCGTAATTGAGCAGCTGCGCCTTGCGATCGAAATCCTCTAGGCTGGTCGGTGCGCCCAGCTTGTCGGTCAGCGTGCGCATGAAACTGTTGGTATCGCCATTACCGGACTGGTGCCAATCGTGGTACGCCCAGGCGTCGCTGATTGGCCATTGGTCGCCAACCGCCGGCACCGAGGCCTTGAACGACTCCAGCGTGGAGAACGATGGCGTGCCCACTTCCACCGAGAAGCCCTGCGCCAGCTTGTTGAAGTAGGCCACCGGCTCGCGATAGTTGTACGGCCCACTGCCTTGTAAATTGATCTCGTTGGAGCTTCCTGTGTACCAGCGCGTGCCGTCGAGTTCGGCGACCAGCTTGTCCAGGCCTTCGTTGAGGATGGGGGCCGGCACGCCTTCGTTGCGCCCGAACCACAACACGATGGACGGATGATTTCGGAAGCGCTTGATCACCTCGGCCGCGTTGTCCAGGAACAGCGCCGCGTCGGCCGGTTCCATGTTGTAGTTCTGCGTGGACTGCCAGAAATCGTTGAGCACCAACATGCCGTATTCGTCGGCCAGCTCGAAGAAGTTTGCTTCGGTGTTCTGCCCGACCCAGTTGCGCACCACATTGAAGTGCGCATCGCGCTGCAGGCGAAAGTACGGCTCCAGCCGCTCACGCGACACGCGCTTGCGCCAATCGTCCATGCCCCAGTTACCGCCCTTCACCGCAATGCGCACACCGTTGATGCGGATGACCAGATGCGGGGCCAGCGTGGAATCGTCCAGCTGCTGAACTGCCGGCGAGCCCAGCGCACCGGGATACAGCGACTGCGCGTTGCCGCCGGGTACCGGCCGGATCGCCGCATGGCGTACATCGACGATGCGTTCGCCACGCTGGCGGGCCTGGTTGAGATCGACCAGTACACGGCGCAATGCGCCATCGTCGTCGAATAACGACAGCTCGTAGGTCACTTCGCGAATACCGAAGCGCAGCTGCTGCGCATCCGAGCGCGCGCCTTCCACATCGACCCCCACTTGCAGCGTGTACAGCGCAGGCTCGCCGTAGCCGTTGGGCCACCACAGGCGCGGGTTGACGAGGCGCAACTGCGGCGTGTCGGCCGCGGTGAACTTCAGCGTACTGCCGCCGGCCGGCACCGTGACCTGGCGCTGGATGGTCAAATCGCCGAAGGCCAGCTGCACATTGCCCTGCACTGCGGCAGGCGTGTCGTTGCGCAGCGGCACATTGATTTCCAGTTCGGCGCGTTGATGATCCGGCGCCAAGCGCGCGGTCAGCACCTGGATGTCGCCAAGTGCGAGCGGGCCGCTGGCGTGCAACTGCACGTCCTGCCACAGACCGGCATTACGGTCGCGTACCGCGGGAATCCAGTCCCAACCCTCGGTGGCGATAAAGGTCGGGCCATCCAGGGCCTGCATGCCGCCGTTTTCGCCGACGCCTGCGCGCATCGATTGTTCGTGCGCAATGCCCGGATGCGGTGGCGGCGACACCCGTACCGCAATGACGTTGCGACCTGGCTTGAGCTGCCTGCTGACATCGAAACGACCGCGTGCGAATGCGCCGCGCGTACGCCCGACCTGCACGCCGTTGACCCAGACTTCGCCGGCATAGTTGATGCCATTGAACAGCAGTTCCAGACACTTGCCTTGCGCGGCGGCAGGCAGATCGAAACTGCTGCGGTACCACCAGTCCTGACGGCTCAACGCTTCGGGAATGGCCATATTGTTCAGGCCGATGTCCGGATCCGGATACACGCCACGGTCGACCAGCGTGGTGAGCACGGTACCGGGCACGGTCGCCACACGCCACGACGCATTGCCGGTGGTGTCATCACGACGCGACAGCGTGGCGCCGGTCGCTGCACCAAGCTCCGGTGCTGCGGCCAGTTGCCATGCATCCACACGCCAGGATGCGGCATCCAGCGATTGCAGCGCAGGCGCATCCGGTACTGGCTGTGCAACCGGCGCCGAGAACGCTGCGCTGCTGCGCGGCAACGTCGCAGCCGGCTGCGGCGCAAGCTGGCCGGCCATCTGCTTGACCTGCAAACGCCAGCCTGGCGATGCGTCTTCGAAGCGCTGCAGTGCCGGATCCGGCGCGTTTGCGGCAAGCCGTGCAATGGCCTGTGCATCCAGCGCGCCCGCCTGTGCGGTAAAGCCCGCGATATCGCCGCCGAAATGTTGCGTATACGCCGCAGGTTGCTGGCGTGGACCGAAGACGAGCGTCGGCGCGATGGCCGTCCGTTGCACACGACCGCTGGCGACCTTGCGGCCGTTGGCGTACAGGGTCAGGCGTTCTCCCTGGGCAACTGCGGCCACTTGCGTCCAGCTGCCTGCACGCAAGGTCTGCGTACTGCGCAGCACATTGTCGGCGCCCTGCGCAAAGCCGAGTGTGCCGCCATCGATTGCGAAGTACCGGCCTGCGCCTTGCGGATCGCCGACGCCTGCAATCAATGCAGGACCTGTAATCGAACGTGATGGGCGCACCCATCCAACCACGCTCCAGTCCGCATCGGCAGACAACCACGGCGTCTGGGCGGCGAGCTTCTTGGTCAGCGCAACGCCACCGGCAAGCACGCGCACGTCATACGGACCGGGCGGATCGTCGGCAGGCGCTGCCTCCACTGCAGTCCAACCCATGCAAGCACACAACACCCACAGCGCTCCGCGGCGGAACGCCCTGCGAACCATCAGCATTAGAGGCCTCTCCCAAGCTCTACTGCCACACAACGGTGCACACCGCTTCGATGCAATCGGCAACCCGTCGTGCAGACGTTCTGCGTCATGACCTCCGTGATGCCGCCCGTGGCTGCCGCCCCTGTTTCAGCGGCCATGGTGCGAGGTAACGTTACCCCAGCTGGATATCGACAACAACCTTTCTGCGTTAGGGTTGGCAATCCCAGGAGGAGGGAATCATGCGAAACCTGATCCAGTCCGCAGTCCCCGCGGCATGTGCATTGTTGTGTTTGATCGCTGCACCCGTTGCAGCACAGAGCTTGCGCGTACAGTCGCCCGATGCACGCACGCAAGTGGAATTCACGCTGCGCGACGGCGGCGTGCCCAGCTATCGCGTGCTGTATCGCAACACGTTGGTGCTCGACGATGCACCGCTCGGGCTGGATCTGGGCCGAGGCAACAAGCTCGGCCGTGACATGACGCTAGAAGGCAGCACGACCGAACTGCACGACAGCCGCTTCACCTTGGCGGTGGGAAAGACGCGACAGGCACGCGACCACTATCGAGAACTGCGCGTGCAACTGGCCGATACGCAACGCCGCAAGCTCAACATCGAACTGCGTGCGTATGACGACGGCATTGCGCTGCGTTACGTCTTGCCGGATGCGGGCCAGGTGCGCATTCGCGACGAACTCACCAGCTTTGCATTCCCCCACGATTACCGCTGCTGGAACTTGAATCTGGGCCGCTTCGGAACCAGCCACGAGGGCGAATACGATGCAATCGCCGCATCCAGATTGCGCGCGCATCATCTGCTCGAGTTACCGCTGGTGTGCCAGACCGATGCCAACGGCACCACGCTTGCGATCGGCGAAGCGAATCTGCGCGATTACGCCGGCTTGTATCTCACCGGTCGTTCCGATGGCGGTCTGGGCGTGTCGGCAAAACTTTCGCCGCGCTTGGACGACCCCACGGTGGCGGTCAGCATCGATGCCAAGGGACGCGATTTCGCCACGCCATGGCGGGTGATCATGCTGGCCGACAACCCCGCGAGCCTGATCGAATCCAATTTGATTTCCGCGCTGAACCCGCCACCTGCCTTCGATGCGAGTTGGGTGCGCGCGGGCAAATCGGCGTGGGATTGGTGGTCGGGCAGCCTGGCCAGCGGGGTGGCGAACCCGGGCATGAATACCGCCACCATCCAGCGCTATATCGATCATGCGCGGGATTTGAAGCTGCAATACATGCTGATCGACGACGGCTGGTACTACGGCAGTACCGGCGATGGCCAGTACAACGCCGATGCAGACATTCTCCGCCCGGTCGAGCAACTCGATCTGCCTGGCCTGGTGAACTACGCACGCAAGCGCCATGTGGGGCTGTGGCTGTGGGCGCACTGGCGCGCGCTCGATGCGCACATGGACCAAGCGCTCACCTGGTACCAGCAGCTGGGCATCAAGGGCATCAAGGTCGATTTCATGGACCGCGACGACCAGCAGATGGTGGACTTCTATCATCGTCTGCTAAGCAAGGCTGCAGAGCACAGGTTGCTGGTGGATCTGCACGGTGCGTATCACCCGACCGGGCTGACCCGCACCTATCCGAACTATCTCACCCAAGAGGGCGTGCTCGGCGCCGAGTACAACAAGTGGAGCGCACGCATCACCGCGACCCACAACCTCACCTTGCCGTTTACGCGCATGTTGCTTGGACCGATGGATTACACCCCTGGCGGCTTCCGCAATGTCCGCCCGGCCGAGTTCAAGCCACAGCACTTCGGGCCGCAGGTGATGACCACACGCGCGCAGCAATTGGCGATGTATGTGGTCTACGAGAGTCCGTTCGCGGTGGTTGCCGACAGTCCCGAGCAATATGAAAACGTGCCCGCCGCGCAGTTCCTGCGCGATGTGCCTGCAAGCTGGGACCAGACGCGCGCATTGGATGGCGCCATCGGCGAGCACATCGCACTGGCGCGGCGTAGCGGCAAGGACTGGTATGTGGGCGCGATGACCAACGAGCAGGCGCGCACGCTGACCCTGCCGCTCTCGTTCCTGAGCGAAGGCAGTTGGACCGCCACCATCTATACCGATGGAGAGACCCCGAGCGACGTACGCATCGACACACGCAGGCTCACACGTAACGACACATTGCAGCTTGCGCTTGCTGCAGGCGGCGGCGCTGCAGTGAGGCTGCAAAAAAAGTAAGAGCAGCCATGCTGATAGTGGAGTGAACTGGCACACCTTTGCGCAATAGCAAACGCCGTACGCAAAGGTGTGCATGACCATTGACATGGCATCCGCTTAGCGCATTGCGCTTGCTTCGTGCCTGATGTCACGCAATGCATTGTTGCCCATCCAGTTGTTTTTTGCACAGCTAGACTGCGCACGCCTTCAACGCAGGCATGCGCCCCGAACGGAACTCGGAATGCACCTGCGGACTGAAGCTGCTGTCCTGCATGGTACGCCGCGTGCAGGCAGTTTCATTCCGGCGCCAAGGGACAACACATGACCTTCCGTTCTCATCGGCCGATATCGATCAGCCACGCGATTGCTGCGCTTTGCGTTTTTGCACTGGCTCCCACAGCCGGCGCTGCCACGCTGCTATCGCCATCGATCTCGACGACCAGCGACCGCAGCATTGATACACTGATGCCACCCTTGCTTCGCACACCGGCCACCGCAAGCGTCGCAACTACCCAACGCGACGCGCTTGGCACGTCGCTGGCTGCATCCCGGGCATTTCCGCAGGTCACGCGGGACTTCAAGGCGTTTCTGGATGCGCAGGCGCAGCTCAGTTACGCAACACGTGGTGCTGCGGCCAAGGTCAGCGATCCCACCGCCTTCGCCGAAATGCAGCGTTATCTGTTCAATCGTTACAACGGTCTGACCGTGCTGCGCAGCGTGCAACAGGACGGCAAGGTGTTCGATTGCATTCCAAGTGCGCAGCAACCTGCCTTGCGCGATGGCAGCACGCCGGCGGCACCCCCCTCCCTCTCAAGTAACAAGGGGACGGTGGCGCCGGTCAACCCGGGTCAACGTTGCGACACCGGCAGCGTGCCGTTCGAACGCATCGGCTTGGCCGAGATGAGCAAGCATGCGAATCTGCGTAGCTTTCTACGCGGCACAACCCCGCGCGCGATCGCTCCCAGGCAGGCTGACGCTGTGCCGGCGGTGCAGGAAGCGGCGCCGGTAACGCATTACTACTCCATCGTCTTTCTGGATACCGCCGGCACATCGGTCACAGGCGCGGGAGCCGACATCAATCTTTGGGCACCCACGTTACGCTCCACCAACGAGAAACAAACCATCAGTCAGATATGGATCGTTGGTGAAAGCGCAAGCGAGCAAGTGCAAACACTTGAAGTGGGCTGGGAGATCCAGCCAGACGCAGGCTGGGGCAACAAGCCGATCGTTTTCATTTATTCCACCCAGGACGGTTACGTCACTACAGGTTGTCATAATCTGGATTGCAGCGATTTCGTGCAGACCAGCACGCGACATGTCCTGGGCGCTCAGCCGGCCGCAGGATTCAGCATTGCAGGCGGCAAGCAGACCCTGCTGGGTGTCGAATTCCAGAAGAATACCGACGGCAACTGGTGGCTGCGCCTGGACGGCGAATGGATCGGTTACTACAAAGCATCACTGTATTCGGGCGATCTCGCCGATGGACGCGTTGCGTACGTGAGCGCAGGCGGCGAGGTCTCGACCAACAGCGGTGTAGCCAGCACACGCATGGGGAGCGGTCAGTTCGCAGCGGCCGGCTATCGCCAGGCCGCATTCCAGGCCAACCACTTCTACCGCGATGCGGCGATGGTCACCCATCCCGTGCAGCGCCTGTCATCGCTGAGCGTGGAGCATCCGTCCTGCTACACGCTGGCGATGGCCGGTTACAGCTATCCGTATGCCTTGGATGCCGGCGTCACCCGCACCGGCTTGTCGCCGGAAATGCAGAATGGTGGTTTCTATTTCGGTGGGCCGGGCTGCGAACGCTGAATCGAGTTGCGTTGGGTCGATCGCGCGCACCGTTTGGTGCGCGCGATCGATCAGGGCAAGTCCACGCCTGCACATACCGCCGGACGCGCGTGCTTGATGGGTTGCACGCCACGCGCATCGAACTGCAGCCCCGCCTGTGCCGGCGCAAATGCCGGCCAAGCCGGCAGGCCCTTGGCATTCGGATTGCCCTGCTGCACGAACGCGGCCCAATAGCGCTGCAGGGACACCGGCGGCTGGCCGATCGGCAGATTCTTGAACAGGAACGGCAACTCGGCGCTATGTGTCACCTGCCCACCGGGCACCGCCGTATCGAACACGTAATGCCACACCGGCACGCCCAGCGCAGCCTGGCGTTGCGCCACGGTCACCGCCGGGCAGCGGAAGGTGAGATCGGTGGACAATTGCATGGATGCATTGCCTTGCCGCGCGGCGCGCTGCGCGATAGCGGCACGATGCGTTTGCAGGATGGTGTCGGCGTGGTCGGGATAGTCGCGGCGCACCCGCTTCTCGGCGCCGTCCTCGCCGCCATAGCGCAGTTCCTGCACCACGTAACCGATCAACAGTGGCACCTTTGCCTGCGCGCCGGCAGCCAGCAGTTCGGCCGGCGCACGTGGCAGCACGCGCCCGTCGACCACCGCCTGCAACCAGATATAGCCGTCGTCATCCAAGGCCGGCACATCCACGCCCTGCGCGGCCTTGAGCAGTTGGTCGGCCGGCAACGCGCGTAGTTGCGCCAGCCGTGTGGCCGAATCGTCGATGCCGGCACGTTTGGCAATGCTCACACCCAGCGCGCGATTGTCTTCCAGGCTGCGCGCCGGCAGGCCGAAGCCGGCAGTGCCGCTCTGTTCGATGGCTGCCGAGAACAGGCCACGTGCGAGCGGGCTGAGCATCAGCAAGCCCACGTCCTGGCCGCCGGCCGACTGCCCGGCAATCGTGACTCGCGCGGGGTCGCCGCCGAACTGCGCGATGTTGTCGCGCACCCATTGCAGCGCCGCGATCTGATCGAGCAAGGCGACATTGCCGGCGGCTTCGTTGTCGCCATCGGTCAGCTCCGGCAACGACAGGAACCCCAGCGCGCCCAGCCGGTATTGCAGCGTCACCACCAGCATGCCCTGCGCCACCAGGTTGGTGGGCAGATGTCCGTCGGCGCCGCCGGCCACGTTCGCGCCACCGTGGATCCATACGAACACCGGCAGCGGCTTGGCCGGATGCAACTGCGGTGTCTGCACTTCGACATAGAGGCAATCTTCGGTGCCGCGCCTGGCCATGGCGTTGTTCCAGCCCAGCGCCGGCTGCACGCACGGCGTGGCGGCCTGAGTGGCGTCGCGCACCTGCGTCCATGCGGCGACCGGTTGCGGCGGGCGCCAGCGCAGCGCGCCCAGTGGCGGCGCAGCGAAGGGGATCGCGCGGAAGACCGCACTGCCGTCGTCCTGCCATTGGCCACGCACCGCCCCATGATCGGTGCGCACCTCGGGAGGTGCCGCCGGCGTGGCGGCAGACGCGTTGGCACTGAACAGGCAACCGGTCGCAAGCAACAACGCACAAAAACGCACCATCAGTGTTCTCCGTTGAGCACGCGCGCGTGCCAGGCGGCCTGGAAGACCGCAGTGGCCGAGGCGACGTTGAGACTTTCCACCTTGCCGCTGCCGCGGATCGACAACTGCAGATCGCAATCGCGCGCGAAGGCGCGGTCCATGCCTTCGCTTTCCGCGCCCATCACATACACCAGGCGCTGCGGCAGCGCGGCGGCGAAGACGTCCTGGCCACCATCGACCAAGGTCGCGGCAATCGCAAAACCGGCCTGGCGCAGCTGCGCCATCGCCGTTGCAGTGTCGGGCAGTTGCACCAGCGGTACCGCTTCGGCGCCGCCTTCGGCCACGCGTGCCGCCGCGCCCGACAGGCCCAACGTGGAGCCGGCCGGCAACAACAGACCGGCCACACCGAAGTGCGCCGACGAGCGCAATATCGCCCCGAAGTTGTGCGGGTTGCCCACCCCGTCCAGCCACAGCGCCAGCACCGGGCCCTGCGGCAACGCGGCCAGCCATTCCTGCAACGGTTGCGGGGCGACGCGCAGCACCTCGGCGACGATGCCTTCATGGTGCGCACTGGCAGCGAGCTTGCTCAGATCGGCCTCGTCCACCACCCGATAGCCGATGCGCTGGGTCACGCACCAGGCCAGCAGCGCCTTGAACTGCGGAATGCGCGCCTCGCTCAGGTACAGCTTGCGCAGCGCCTGCGGGCGCGCCTTGAACACGGCCTGCACGGCGTTGATGCCGTACAGCCGCACCTCACGCGCGTTGCCGCTTGCTGCAGCGGCAGGTGGCGTGACAGCGGAAGTGTGCTGCGCTGGAGCGCGGGGTGCGGCACTGCGCGGTGCAGGTGTGCGCGGCGCAGCGCGGCCCCACGGGTTGTGCGAGGGGCCGGAGCCGCCGTCGCGTGGCGGCCGTCCGCCGCGTCCATCATGCTGTGTCATTGTCGGATCCAGGAGTTCGAGTTGCTTGCAGTGCGGAACGGCTGCTTCCGGCCGTTTCGCCGTCTGCGTGTCGATCGTGTTGCAGCACCGGTAGGGCCGCTGCCGCACAGGCAGTGACGCCGATGGTAAGCCACCGGCGCGATGGTCCGTACATGGCGGCTGCGCTGAGGCATGTTGAACGTCGTGCCGCCCGGCAGGAGGCGTCGACGCGACCCGAAGGCCAGCAGCATCTGCCAGACTCCTGCGGCGGCCATTTCCCGTCCTGCAGCTGGCCATCATGTGCATGCAATCACGCAGGGGCGGATACGCACACCGGCACGCCAACCGCAACGGGTGGATTCACCCGTGCGAACACACGCAGATCGTGCAGCCCATCCGGCTTGAGCAGCGCACAGCGGCTGACGCCTTCTTCGACGAAGCCATTGCGCAGCAACACCGTGGCCGATGCAGGATTGCGATCGAGCACAGTGGCCTGCACGCGATACAGCGGTCGTGTCTGCATCGCCCAGGCGACATACGTGCCCACGATGCGTGTCATCCAGCCGCGGCCCCAATACGTGCGACCGATCCAATACCCCAGCTCGGCCGAGTAGCGACGTTCGCCCTGCCCTGGGCGCACTGCGATCGTGCCGCAGGCCTGGCCATCGATCTCGATGGCCAGCACCGGGTCTCGCAAATCGACAACCCTACCCGCTAGGAACGCTTCGCCATCGGCACGAGTATATGGGTGAGGGAATCGCTCGCTCAATCCGCGCGGCACCAGCGGGTCGTTGGCATGCCGCACCAAGGCATCCAGGTCGTCTGCACGCCAGCGGCGCAATACGAAGCTCTCGCCTCGCAGGTGTATCGCCTGATCCATACCGGCACTCGCGGTGGCGGACGCGCCATGCTGCTCCCACCGCCGCGAACGCGCATTCTGCGCTTGCGTGCCTGCGCGCGAGCGGATCGATTCGCCAGAGCCGACAGCCGTGCCTGCATTGGCGTGAGGTGTGTGGCTGCTCCGACACCTGAGTCGATCAAGCTCCACGCAGACCACCTGCGCGCCGCGTTTTGAGACGACTCGCTGCAAGCGCCCATTCGTCTCGGTACGAGAACCAAACGGGGTTAAATATGCGAATGCGATACAGCGCATGCTTGTCGAAAGTATGCGTATTTGAGCGCTTAATTCGACGAAAAACCACAAGCGGAACTTTCATAGCCCGGTCATCTTCAGCGCCCCTTTGGCCGCATAGCAATCATCTCGACGAACAATCATCCATTCCCCCCGTCTACATCTCGCGACTGTGCCAGGCCGATGTGCATTCGTGTGCATAGCTCTGGCGGCACAGCTCGACTTCTCAACTTTTTTAACTCGCTTTGGAGAGGCTCTTGAATTCCGAATCACCGACCCAGCGCTCCGCGTCACGCCGTTATGCGAGCGCTGCAGCGCTTCTGTTTCTAACTCTGGTTGGCATGAGTACTACCGGCACCGCGTTTGCGCAGACCCAGGCGCCGGACGCACGACTCACGCGCGTGGCCAATCTCGCCGGCCAGCACAAGCCTGCTGGTGTCCCGCAGGACTATGTGCAGACGCCGTTCGGTTATTTCGCGCCTGCCTGTGTTCGTCATATTGGCGCTAGCGAACGTATTCTTGCCGACGGCACGCTGCAAAAAGCCAATGGTATCCAGGAACAATCTGCGCGCTGCAGCCAGGATAATTTCACCTCCAACGGCGTTCGGGTACGGCCCAATGGTCTTGGTCTGGACGGTCAGGAGGTCCGCCGCGGCGCGTCCAGCGCTGCCTTCAAAAAGCGCAGCCCCGTCCCGGCTGCCATCGACCACGCCTACATCAGCTCAGCCGGGTACTACAGCGGGGTGTCGCCCGGACGCATCGTGGCGAATTGGAAAGTGCCGCCGAACCCAACCAACGTGGCGAGGCAGACGATCTACTTCTTTCCGGCATTGCAAAGCGATACGCCTGTCATTCTGCAACCGGTACTGGGTTACCGCGGCGAAAGCAACAGCTGGGACCTGAGCAGTTGGAACTGCTGCAAGGAGGGCGTGGTCTGGTATAGCGATTTCATTCCAGCCAAGAGCGGCGACCAGATCAACGGGGACGTCTATGCGACATGTGCTGCCGGAAGCGTCTGCTCAAGCTGGAACATCGATACCCGCAATGTCACCAGCGGACGCAGCGTAAGGCTCAGCACTACCTCCTATGGCGATCTGACCCAGATCATGGCGGGCGCACTGGAGGTGTACTCGGTGGACAGTTGTGACGAGTATCCGGCGAGCGGCAATATCACGTTCACCGGGGTGGCCGTATACGACTACCGGATGAAGCAGGTCAGGTCGCCGCCGTGGGAGGAGATCATCGATAACTCCGGCCTCGATTTGCAATGCAACTACCAGTTGGACACTACCTCCACCACGGCAACCATCCACTACTAAAAGCGTAATTTCGCGCCGCCGCTAGAAACCGGCGGCGCTTCACGCTCGCAGAGAAACCGAGGGATGGCAACGCCGCAGGTCGTGCGGTCCTATAGCTGAGCCGCTTGCTGCATCGCCAGTGGCGGCCTTGGCTAACATCGGCTCGGCATGAGGAAGCAATCACTCCAACCTGGCACGTTGTTGTGGCGCCCGTGCCACATCAACGCGTGTAGCACTTTCGCCTGCGGCCGATGCAGTAGAACCAACCTCACTGGATGAGTGATGATCCCGAGTCGCTCACGCCAGGCCGGTGGGATCTTGCGTTGCCACCGGAGCGGATGGCCTTTAACGCTTGCGGGCCTGCGCCTGCCGTAGCGCAGCGCACAGGCGGATGGTCTCGCCGGTCTGCGCCAGGCCACGGTCGGCGCCACTGAGCTTGGCCAGGCGCGGCTTGAAGAACGCATCCAGGCGATCGGCCTCGTCCACGCTGCAGCCACCGGAAGCACCCAGCGCCGGCAACCCGCCACCATCGAACGAGCCACTGCGTTGCACGATGCGGTCGAAGTTGGCGGTGAACCAGGCCCACATCGACTCACGCGAACGCTCATCGCTGTGCCCTCGCATCAGCAGGCTCTTCATCTCGCCCACCTTGATCGCGTCGGTCAGCGCGAAATCGCGCACCTGCTTCAGCAGCGCCGGGTCCTGCACCGCACCCAGTGCGGCGATCATGGCGTTGCGCTGGGCCGGGTCTGCATGCGTGCGCAATGCATCGATCAGCGCCTGCACTGCCGGTGCGCCGCGTTCCTGGACAGTCACTGCCAGCACGGTGCCGAGCAAGTCCGGGTTGGCGGCGGAGAAATCCAGCGCACCCTTGCCGCCGGCCAGCACCGCATCGCCTTGCGCCAGCAGGGCCTTGCGGACCTCTGCGTTCTGCAGACGCAAGGCGAACACACTGGCCAGCGACGTGCGCAGTGCGGTGTCGTCGATCGACTCACCGCTGCGCCGCGTGTAGCCCAGCGCACGCAGACGCGGCAGGTACGCCTGTTCGGCGGCCTTGCGCAATGCGCCGCGCTGGGCCTCGGTGGTGGCCTGGTAACGCCAGATCCACCCGAAGCGGTCCAGCAACGCGGTCGACACATCGGCCGATGCCGACGGCGCCAACTGCGCGAGCGCTGCCAGCACGGCCGCGTTGTCGGCATCACCGTGACGGTACGCCGCATTGATCGCATCGGCGTAGGCGAGCTGTTCGTTATCGTCCAGCTGGCCGACCTGCTTGCCCAGCGCCGCCAACTGCTTGCTGGGCAGCGAGAAACGGTAATAGCCGGCGCCACGCGCATTCGGGAACACCCAGGTGTTCTTGCCGGCGCCTTCCAGCACGATGCTGCCGCTGCCGCCCTCAAGCAACTGGCAGGCGGTGCCAACCTGGTTCTTGCCCTTGCCGTACTTCACGCACACCGGCACGCCCCACTGTTGCGCGGCAGAGCCGCTGGAGCCCAGCGGCAGGTAGCGTTGCTGCTGCAGCTTGACCACGGTCTTGCCGCCTTCGCGCGCCACCTGGGTCTGCAGATACGGCACGCCCGGCTGGTTGAGGAAGCTGCGGAATGCGGCCTTGAAATCATCGCCCTTGCCGGCCGCTTCTGCGATTGCATCGACCAGGTCATCGGCGGTGGCGTTGCCGAACTTATGCTTGGCGATATAGGCGCGCATGCCCTGACGGAACACGCCTTCGCCAACGAAGGCTTCAAACATCGCCAGCACCGCCGCGCCCTTCTGGTAGGTGATGCCGTCGAAGGCGGTTTCGATATCGCCATTGCCGGTGATCGGCTGGCGAATCTTGCGTGCGCTCACCAGGCTGTCGTTTTCCATCGCATGCTGCGCACCGCCGATACGGTCCAGATTGGCGTGGTATTCCGGATGCAGCTGCATGGTGATCTTCTGCTGCATCCAGGTCGCGAACGCTTCGTTGAGCCACAGGTCGTCCCACCACGCCATGGTCACGGTGTCGCCGGTCCACTGATGCGCCAGCTCGTGCGCATTGACGTTGAAGGAACGCTGCACGTTCTCGGCCGGCGAATCCTTGTCCAACAACAGCAGCCAATCGCGGAAGGTCACAAACCCCGGGTTTTCCATCGCGCCGGCGCTGAAGTCCGGCGCTGCGACCAGATCGAGCTTGTCGAATGGATAACCGAAGGCGTAGTAGTCCTCCAGCGCGGCGATGATGGCCGGGGTCTGGTCCAGTGCGGGGGTGATGCGCGGGCCCTGGCCCTTGGCGGCAATGCCGCGCAACGGCGTGGCGTTGGGGCGCTGCGGGGTGGCCGGCATCGGCGCCACATCCACCACGTCCCACGGGCCGGCGGCGTAGGCGACCAGATAGGTCGGCAGCGGCACGGTCGGGGCGAACGTCACCGTCTTCCAGCCCTTGCCGGCGGGCTTGGTCGAGGTCGCGATGGTGTTGGCCAGCGCCTGGTCATCGCTGGGCACGGTCAGGCTGATGTCGAACGGCGTCTTGAACGCCGGCTCGTCGAAGCCGGGGAACGCGTAGCGCGCACTGATCGGCTCCATCTGCGTCATCGCATACGCCTTGCCCTGGTATTTCACCTGGTAAAGGCCCTGCAGCTGTTGGTTGAGCGGCGCGCTGTAGGCGATCTCCACGGTAAGCGTCTGCGGCGAGAGCGTGCGGCCGAAATCCAGCCTTGCCACGCCGGTTTGCGCATCGGCTTCCACGTAGCGTGCAGTCAGCGCCTTGCCCTTGCCGGGCTTGACGGTGACCTTGCTGACCTTCAATTCCTTGCCGTGCAGCCAGAGATGGTCGGACGCCTGCTTGAGCTGCACGCGGATGGTGGTGCGGCCGCTGAATTGCGTCTGCTCCGGGTCGATCTTGAGCGCGAGGCTGTAGCGCTCCGGTACTGCCCAGGTCGGCAGACGACCATTGGGAACCGGCTCGCCGGACGACTGTGCCAGCACGTTGCCGCAGCACAACGCGAGAAGGGAAGGAGCAAGCAGGCAGGCAAGACGACGCATCGACAACTCCGAGGATGGCAATCGTCGAAGTGCACCATATCCACCCGTGACTGTCATGGGCCATTGGTTGGCGACTGGCGCGCACCCGTGCTGTGCCGCGCCCACAGGACCGGCCACAATGCGCGCCCGTCCTGGCTGGGCACCGTTATGAGGCTCGCAGCGACGGCCTACCGTGCACAACCATATGAGACGTATCGCAGCACGCGGCATCGCCGCCGCATGCAACGTACCGCGCAGCGCAGCGACACCGGCCGCTCAGATGGACGAATGCACACACCGGCCCAGCACGTCGATGGCCTGACACATTCCCCGCCTCGACGAACGCCGGCAGCCGTTGCGCTGCCGGCCGCGTTCACGCATGCCCACCCACCGACGGCGTCTGCGCTTCCAGGGTTTCCAGCTGGCGTGCCACCGCTTCGGGCGACTTGGTAAACGGCGCGATCAGGCTGTAGAACGCCGGCACCACGTACAGCGACAACAACGTGGACAGCGAGACGCCGAAGATCACCACCACGCCGATGGTGGCGCGGCTGGCCGAGCCAGGCCCGCCGGCCACCACCAGCGGAATCGCGCCGACCACCGTCGCAATCGAGGTCATCAGGATCGGGCGCAAACGCACCGATGCCGACTCCACGATGGCCGCATGCACACTGCGCCCTTCGTCGCGCAACTGGTTGGCGAATTCCACGATCAGGATGCCGTTCTTGGCCGCCAGCCCCACCAGCATCACGATGCCGATCTGACTGAACAGATTGAGCGTGCCGCCGGTCAGCCACAGCCCCACCAGCGCGCCCAGCACGGCCAACGGCACGGTGAGCATGATCACCAACGGGTGCGCGAAGCTTTCGAACTGCGCGGCCAGCACCAGATACACCACCAGCAGCGCCATGCCGAAGGTCAGCAACACCGCACTGCCCGATTGCTGGTACTCGCGCGATTCGCCTTTCCAGTCCACCTGCGCATATTCGGGAAGCTCTTCCTGCGCGGCCTGCTGCGCCCAGGCGATGGCATCGCCAAGCGGGTAGCCCGGGGCCAGGCCGGCGGTGATGGTGATCGCACGCAGGCGATTGAAGCGATTCAAGGTGCCGGCTTCGGCCACTTCGCTCAAGGTCACCAGGTTGGACAGCGGGATCAGTTCGCCACGGTTGGAACGCACGCGAATGGCGGTGAGGTCTTCCGGCGACATGCGGCCTTCGCGCCCGGCCTGCAGCATCACGTCGTATTCCTCGCCATTGTCGACGAAGGTGGTGACGCGGCGCGAGCCCATCAACGCTTCCAGCGCCCCGCCGATGGCAGTGACCGGCACGCCCAGATCGGCCGCGCGCAGGCGGTCGATATTGACGCGCATCTGCGGGCGGGTTTCCTTGTAATCAGAGTCGGGGCCGACCAGACCGGGGTTGGCTTCCATGCGCTGCAAAATGCGGTCGCGCCATTGCGCAATCTCCGCGTAATCCGGCCCGCCCAGCACCAGCTGGAACGGTTGTCCACGGCTACGCACCAGCCCGCCGCTCACCTGCGTGCGCGCACGCACGCCGCTGAGCACATTGAGTTTCTGCTGCACCTCATCGGCCACTTCGGTGGTGGGGCGGGAGCGCTTTTCCCAATCCTGCAAGAACACGCTGACCCGGCCGGTGTGCATTTCCTCGCTGCTGCCAAAGCCGCCGGGCACGCGCGGGTTGGCGCGCACGATGGGTTTGTCCGGCCCCACGAAGGGGCGCAGGATGTCTTCCACCTGATGCATCTGCCCCACCGTGTAATCGAAGCCGGCCCCTTCGGGGCCGTCGATCATGATCTGGAAATTGCCGCGGTCTTCGGCCGGCGCCAGTTCGGAAGGAATGCGGCCCATCAGCCATGCGCTGGCGCCCAGCGCCAACAGCATCAACAGCGCAAAGATCCAGGTGCGGTGCACATGCCGCTCCAGCGAGCGCCCATACGCACCGGATACCGCCTGCATGCGCCCATCGAACCAGCGGTGGAAGCGATTGGGCTTGGCCTGCCCATGCGCGCGCAACAACTTGGACGACATCATCGGCGTCAGCGTCAGCGCCACGAAGGCCGAGATCGCCACTGCCGCCGCCAGCGCCACCGCCAATTCGCGGAATAGCCGCCCGGTATTGCCTTCCAGAAAACCGACCGGCAGAAACACCGCCACCAGCACGGCCGTGGTCGCAATCACCGCGAACGCCACCTGCCCGGTGCCGCGCTTGGCGGCCACCAGCGGCGGTTCGCCCAGATCGATCCGGCGCTGGATGTTTTCCACCACCACGATGGCGTCGTCCACCACCAGGCCGATACACAGCACCAAGGCCAGCAGGGTGAGCAGGTTGATCGAAAAATCGAAGGCGTATAGCGCAATGAACGCGGCAATCAGGCACACCGGTACCGTCACCGCAGGGATCAGCGCGGCACGCGCGCTGCCCAGAAACACCCAGATCACCACCAGCACCAGCACCACCGCTTCCACCAGCGTGTGATACACGCGCTCCACCGCCGCATCGATGAAGGTGGTGGTATCGAAGGCAACGAAGATGTTGGTGCCCTTCGGGAGCGACTTCTGCACTTCTTCGGCTTGCGCGCGCGCCTCACGCGCCACGTCCAGCGCATTGGCGGTGGAGTTGCGCACGATGCCCAGCCCCACGTTGGGCACGCCATTGCTCTGGAAATAGGCGCGCCGCTCGGCCGAGGTCAGCTCCACCCTGGCCACATCGCCCAGCCGTACCACGTAACCGCCCTCGCCCTTGTTCAACGGCAACTTGGCGAAGTCTTCGGGCTTGAGATAACTGCGCTCCACGCGCAAGGTGAAATCGCGCTGCGCCGATTCGATGCTGCCGGCGGGCAGCTCGACGTTTTCGTTCTGCAGCGCCGCTTCCACATCGGCCACGGTGAGTTCGCGTGCCGCCAATTGGTCGCGGTCCAGCCAGATACGCATCGCATAGCGCTGGCGCCCGCCGATCCGCACCTGCGCCACGCCATCCAGGCTGGAGAAGCGGTCGACCACGTAGCGCTCGGCGTAGTCGGACAGCTGCAGCGTGTCCATCGTGCTGGAGCTCATGTTGAGCCACAGGATGGGGTCGGCGTCGGCTTCGACCTTGGAAATCTCCGGTGGACGCGCCTGGTCGGGCATGCGGTCGGACACCCGGCTGACCGCATCGCGCACGTCGTTGGCGGCCGCTTCCACATCGCGCGATTGCACGAACTCGATACTGATGTCGGAGGAGCCATTACGGCTGCGCGCCTCGATGGTGGAGATGCCCTCGATGCCGGCCAGCGCGTCTTCCAGCACCTGGGTGATGCGGCTTTCCACCACTGCGGCAGAGGCGCCGGTGTATTCCACATCCACCGAGACGATGGGCGGGTCGATGGCCGGCAACTCGCGCAGCGTGAGGCGGGTGAACGACATCACCCCCAGCACGATCAGCAGCAAACTCATCACCACCGCCATCACCGGGCGGGTGATCGACAGGTCGGAGAGTTTCATTGTGCGGCCGCCTGCGGGCGTGGCGCTGCGGGCGCGGCCTGATCGGCAACCTTCAGGCCCGGGCGCAGCTTGCCGGTGCCATCGACCACGATGCGCTCACCGGCCTTGATGCCTTCGAGGATTTCCACCTTGCCGTCGCGACGCTCGCCCAGCCGCACATCGGCGCGCTCCACGGTGCTGTCGGGCTTGACCCGGAAGACGTACGATTCGCGCCCCACCTGCACCACCGCAATTTCCGGAATCACCACCGCCTGCCGCGCCGGCTGGAACAGCCGCACATCCAGCAGCATGCCCGGACGCAGCCGGCGATCGTCGTTGGGGAAATCCGCACGTACCGTCACCGAGCGCGTGGTCTCATCGATCCGCGAATCGATGGTCACCACCTCGCCCTGGAACTGCGCGCCCGGATACGCCGCCGCGCTGCCGCTCACGGCATTACCGAGTTGCACCAGGCCGAACTGCGATTCCGGCACCTGGAAATCCACATACATGCGCGCCACATCGTCCAACGTGGCGATCACCGTGCTGGAGGTGATCAGCGAGCCAGGGCTGATCTGGCGGATGCCCAGCACGCCGGAAAACGGCGCGCGCACTTCGCGGTCGGTGATTTCCGCGCGCATCTGCTGCACGCGCGCCTGTGCGGCATCGCGCAGCGCGCGCTGCGTGTCCACGGTGGACTTGGCCACCAGTTGCTGGCCAACCAGACTCAACTGGCGGCGGTACAACTGGTCGGTCTCTTCGAAGGTGGCCTGTGCGGCGGTCAGTGCCGCCTGCTGCGAATTGCCGCGCAGACGCAGCAGCAATTGCCCGGCCTTGACCTCGTCGCCGCTGTCGAAATACACCTGCTCCACCACATCGCTGACTGCGGCGGTGAGCGCCACCGATTCGCGCGCACGCACGGTGGCGATCGACTGCACGGTCGAGTTCCAGGGTTGGGTGGCCACCGTCTGCACCGAGACCGGAATGGGTTTGGCGGCGGCCGGCGTGCTGGCCTGACGGCTACAACCGGCCAGGACAGCGGCCAACAAGAGCGCGGCGCAAACGCGCGCGCTGGGCAGAACAGGCATCAGAACATCCTGGCGGGGTACGTCGAAAGTTTACCGACCTAGCCGCCATGAATTGACAGAAAGGGCGCGCTTTGCACCATGACCAAAGACCCTTGCTGTCCTTGGCACGATGCGCTGGTCAGCGCGGCCAGCACCTGGCCGCGCATTCGCCAGACGGGCGCCGCCGGTATGCAATAACGGCGTGTATGGGGTCATACACCGCCGCTGCGTACACGCACCGCGTTTGCCTGACGACCGCATGCCCTGTCGTGTTAGCCGCCCTTAGAGCGGCTAACAAAACGTAGCGAGCAGTCAGGTGGGTGCGGACGGCGCACTCAGAACCGGAGTGTACGAGTGGTACATGCCGATCGAGCACCGGCCGCGCCCGCCTGGCGGCTGCGCAGGAGTTTTACTAGCCGCGCTTAGCGTTCCAGTCCCAGATATTCGAGCACATGGTGCGCCAGCGCCTCTACATTCTCACCATCGGCGTGAAGATGGATCTCCGGGTTCTGGGGTGCCTCGTACGGCGAGTCGATCCCGGTGAAATTGGGAATCTGCCCGGCGCGCGCCTTGCGGTACAGCCCTTTCACATCGCGCGCTTCGGCAACGGCCAGCGGCACGTCCACGAAGACCTCGACGAACTCGCCCTGGTCGAAGCGTTCGCGCGCCAGCTGCCGCTCGGCACGGAATGGCGAAATGAAACTCACCAGCACGATCAGGCCGGCATCGGCCATCAGCCGGGCCACTTCGGCCACGCGACGGATGTTTTCCACGCGGTCTTCGTCGGTGAAGCCCAGGTCGCGGTTGAGCCCGTGGCGCACGTTGTCGCCGTCCAGGATGAAGGTGTGATAGCCCAGCGCGTGCAGGCGCTTGTCGACCAGGTTGGCGACCGTGGACTTGCCGGCCCCCGACAGCCCGGTAAACCACAGCACGCGTGGCGCTTGGCCCTTGATGCGCGCACGTGCGCTGCGATCCACGTCCAGATGCTGCCAGTGCACGTTGCCGGCGCGGCGCAACGCGAATTCCAGCGTGCCGGCGGCCACGGTGGCATTGCTTTGGCGGTCGATCAGGATGAATCCGCCGAGCACGCGGTTGCGCGCGTAAGGCGAGAACGCGATCGGTTCGTCCAGTGCCAGGTTGCAGTAACCCACCTCGTTGAGTTCCAGGCGCTTGGCGGCCAGCCGCTCCTGCGTGTTCACATCGACCTTGTGCTTGATCTCGCTGATGCTCACGGTCACGGTGCGGGTGCCGATCTTGAGCCAGTACGGGCGGCCGGGCAGCAACGCAGCATCGTCCATCCACAGCAGATGCGCGGCGAACTGGTCGGCCACCTCCGGCGGGTCGTCGACGGCGGCAATGATGTCGCCACGGCTGATGTCGATCTCATCGCGCAAGGTCAGCGTCACTGCCTGCCCGGCGCGTGCGCTGTCGACCTCGCCGCTGGCATCGCGCACGCTTGCCACCTGCGTGCGGCGCCCGGACGGCACGACCACCACCGCATCGCCCGCACGCACCTGGCCGGCGGCAATCGTGCCCGCATAGCCACGGAACTGCGCGTTGGGGCGGTTGACCCATTGCACCGGCAGGCGCAGGCCGCTACCAGCGTCCAGCGACTCCAACTGCACGGTGTCCAGGTGCTGCAGCAGATGCGGGCCGCCGTACCACGGCATCTGCGTCGAAGCGCTGGACAGATTTTCGCCCGCCAGCGCCGACAGCGGAATGCACTGCACCTGGGCGATGCCCAGCTGCGCGGCAAGTGCGGTGTAGCCTTCTGCGATGTCGGCGAACACCTGCGCGTCGTAGTCCACCAGGTCCATCTTGTTGACCGCCAGCACCACATGCCGGATGCCCAGCAACGACACGATGTAGCTATGCCTGCGGGTCTGCGTCAGCAGGCCCTTGCGTGCATCCACCAGCACCACCGCCACATCGGCGGTCGACGCACCGGTGGCCATGTTGCGCGTGTACTGCTCGTGCCCGGGGCAATCGGCCACGATGAATTTCCGCCGGTCGGTATCGAAATAGCGGTAGGCCACATCGATGGTGATGCCCTGCTCGCGTTCGGCCGCCAGCCCGTCCATCAGCAGGGCATAGTCGATGCCCCCGCCCTGGGTGCCATGCCGTCGGCTATCGCTTTCCAGCGCGGCAAGCTGATCGTCGAACAAGCGCTTGCTGTCGTAGAGCAACCGCCCGATCAGCGTGCTCTTGCCGTCGTCCACGCTGCCGCAGGTGATGAAGCGCAGCAGCGGCTTGGATTCGTGTTGCTGGAGGTAGGCGCCGATGGTGCCGGGAATCGGGAGTCGGGAATCGGGAATCGCAAAAGCGTTCTCCGCCAACGTGACGTCTTCCGGCAACCGCTGTTGCGATTCCCCATTCTCCATTCCCCATTCACTGCCCATCAGAAATATCCCTCAAGCTTCTTCTGTTCCATCGATGCGCCCGGGGCGTGGTCGATCATGCGGCCCTGGCGCTCGGAGCTGGTGCTGACCAGCATTTCGGCGATGACCGCTTCCAGCGTGTCGGCCTCGGAGTCGATGGCGCCGGTGAGCGGGTAGCAGCCCAGCGTACGGAAGCGCACCGAGCGCAGTTGCGGGGTTTCGCCAGGGCGCAGCGGCAGGCGCGCGTCGTCGACCATGATCCAGGCGCCGTCGCGCTCCACCACCGGGCGCGGGGCGGCGAAGTACAGCGGCACCACCGGAATCTTCTCGCGGTAGATGTACAGCCAGATGTCCAGCTCGGTCCAGTTGGAGAGCGGAAACACGCGCACGCTTTCGCCCGGACCGGTGCGCGCGTTGTACAGATTCCACAACTCCGGGCGCTGGTTCTTCGGGTCCCAGCGGTGGCGTGCGGTACGAAACGAAAAGACGCGCTCCTTGGCCCGCGATTTCTCTTCGTCGCGGCGTGCCCCACCGATCGCCGCATCGAAGCCGCCGTGCTCCAGGGCCTGCTTCAGGCCCTGGGTTTTCATGATGTCGGTGTGCACGGCGGCACCGTGGCTGATCGGGCCAACGTCCTGCGCAACGCCGTCGGGGTTGATGTGCACGCGCAGGTCCACGCCGGTCTCGGCCGCGCGGCGGTCGCGGAAGGCGATCATCTCGCGGAACTTCCAGCGTGTATCGATATGCAGCAGCGGAATCGGCGGCCGCGATGGCGCGAACGCCTTGAGTAGCAGGTGCAGCAGCACCGAACTGTCCTTGCCCACCGAATACAGCATCACCGGAGCCCGGAACTCGGCGGCGACTTCGCGCAGGATGTGGATGCTTTCGGCTTCGAGCCGGTCGAGATGGGACAGCGGCGGCAGGGTCATCGGAATGTCGTGGGTGTCGGCGGGCAGACCAGCCGATGGTAGGGCAAGGCGCTGCAGTGTGTGCCGCCCCGATGACTGCGCGAAATAAGCGCCCGGCATAACGCGATAACGGCAATTCCTTTCTGGTGGGCGCAACGCTTCCCTAACATCGTCCCTCTCATCAAATCCCCCGGATCCGAATGACCGCCGCCAGTTCCGCGCTACCGCCCAGCCCCTTGCCCGACGAGCGCAAGGCGCTGCTGGACCGGTTGGTCGACGGCCTGGATACCGCATCGCTGTGGTGGCTGTCCGGTTACACCGCCGGGCTGGCGCAGGGCCATCCGCCGCGCGCGCTGGCCGTGTTGCCGGGCGGACAAGCACAGGCAATCGCCCTGGACGGCCAGCGCCTGACCGTGGTGTACGGCAGCCAGACCGGCAACGCGCGTCGCCAGGCAGAGCACCTGGCCGCCGAGGCCGAAGCCGCAGGTCTGAGCGTGCGCCTGTTGCGCGCCGACGCCTACCCCACCCGCGAACTGGCCAGCGAGCGGCTGTTGTATGTGGTGATCAGCACCCAAGGCGAAGGTGACCCGCCCGACGATGCGATCGGCCTGGTGGAATTCCTGACCAGCCGTCGCGCGCCCAAGCTGCCCGAGCTCAAGTACGCAGTGCTGGGGCTGGGCGATTCCAGTTATGCCGATTTTTGCGGTATCGCCCGACGCATCGACGAGCGCCTGGCCGAACTGGGCGGCCGCCGCGTGCAGCCGCGCGGCGAAGCCGATCTGGACATCGACAGCGTCGCCGTGCCGTGGCGCGCGCAGGCGCTCACGCATGCGCGCGAGCAACTCAAGGGCGGCCTGCACTCGGCCACGGTCACGCCACTGCGCAGCACCCCGGCCACGCCGGTGTGGTCGCAGCAGCAGCCGTTCGCCGCCGAGCTGTTGTCCAATCAGATCATCAGCGGACGCGATTTCAAGGGCCCGGGATTTCGCGTCTACGCGGTCCCCGGCAAGCGCGTGCGGCATCTGGAATTTTCGTTGGAAGGCAGTGGCCTGAGCTATGAGCCGGGCGATGCGCTGGGCATCCGCCACCGCAATCCGCCTGCGTTGGTCGATGCGGTGCTGCAGACATTGCGGTTGGACGGCAACGCCGTCGTCACCGTCGGCGAGCAGACACTGGCAGTGCATGCATGGCTCGCCACCCAGCGCGAACTGACCAAGCTGTCGCGGCCGTTTCTCACCGCACATGCCGAGCGCGCAGGCGCGCAAGAACTGCAAGCGCTGCTCGCCCCCACCCAGACTGCCGGCCTGGCGTCGCTGCTCGCCGATCATCAGGTGATCGACGTGCTGCGCCGCTGGCCGGCGGATTGGGACCACGCCGGCCTGCTCGCCGCGCTGCGTCCGCTCACCCCGCGGCTGTATTCCATCGCCTCCAGCCGCAAGCGCGTGGGCGATGAGGTGCATCTGGCGGTGGACGAGGTCGCCTACCAGGCGCATGGGCATGCGCATCTGGGTTCGGCCAGCGGCTTTCTGGCCGCGCTTGCCGAAGGCGACACTGCGCCGGTGTACATCGAACCCAACCACCGCTTCCGCGTGCCGGCCGATACCGATCGCGACATCCTGATGATCGGCCCGGGCACCGGCGTGGCACCGTTCCGCGGCTTCGTGCAGGAGCGTGCGGAAACCGGCGCCAAGGGCCGTAACTGGTTGTTCTTCGGCGCCCAGCATTTCAATACCGATTTCCTGTACCAGGCCGAATGGCAGCTGGCCCTGCAACGCGGCGAGTTGCACGCGCTGGACCTGGCGTTCTCGCGCGACCAGGCCGAAAAGCTCTACGTGCAACACCGCCTGCGCGCGCGTGGCGCCGAGGTCCATGCCTGGCTGCAGGCCGGCGCGCACGTGTATGTGTGCGGCGCCACCCGCATGGGCAAGGACGTGCACGCCGCGCTGCTCGACATCGTCGCCACTCACGGCGCCCTGGATGCCGAGACCGCCGCCGCGTATCTCACCCAATTGCAGGTGGAGGGGCGCTATGCGCGGGATGTCTATTAGTGCCGGGATTGGGGAGTGGGGATTGGGGATTCGTGAGAGCGGGTGTCCGCGATCTTTGTGCTGTGTGGGTAATGCCCGCGCTTTGCTGTTGCTAATCCCCAATCACGAATGCCGAATCCCGTTATGAGCCACTCCGTCGAAGACATCAAATCCGAAAGCCGCCGTCTGCGTGGATCGTTGCAGCAGAGCCTGGCCGATGCGGTGACCGGGGCGTTGCGTGAGGACGATCAGACCCTGATCAAGTACCACGGCAGCTACCAGCAGGACGACCGCGACATCCGCGATGAGCGGCGGCGGCAGAAGCTGGAGCCGGCGTACCAGTTCATGATCCGCACGCGCACGCCGGGCGGAGTGATCACGCCCACGCAGTGGCTGGCACTGGATGGCATCGCCACCCGTTATGCCAATCATTCGCTGCGCGTCACCACGCGCCAGGCCTTCCAGTTCCATGGCGTGATCAAGCGCGAATTGAAGGCCACCATGCAGGCCATCAATGCCACCTTGATCGATACGCTGGCCGCCTGCGGCGATGTGAATCGCAACGTGCAGGTGGCCGCAAATCCGCTGCTGTCGCAGGCGCATGCCACGCTGTATGCCGATGCGGCGCGCGTGTCCGAGCACCTGCTGCCCAACACGCGGGCGTACTACGAAATCTGGCTGGACGAAGAGCGCGTGTCCGGCTCCGGCAGCGAGGAGGAGCCGATCTATGGCGAGCGGTATCTGCCACGCAAGTTCAAGATCGGTTTCGCCGCACCGCCGCTCAACGATGTGGACGTCTTCGCCAACGATCTGGGCTTCATCGCCATCCTGCGCGATGGGCAATTGCTGGGCTACAACGTCAGCATCGGTGGCGGCATGGGCGCCTCGCACGGCGATGCCGAGACCTGGCCGCGGGTGGCCAACGTGATCGGCTTCGTCACCCGCGACCAGTTGCTCGATATCGCCACGGCCGTGGTCACCACGCAGCGCGACTTCGGCAACCGGGCGGTGCGCAAGCGCGCGCGCTTCAAATACACCATCGACGACCACGGGCTGGACACCATCGTGGCCGAAATCGCGCGCCGCGCCGGCTTCGCATTGCAACCGGCGCAGCCGTTCGCGTTCGACCACAACGGCGACCGCTATGGCTGGGTCGAAGGCGAAGACGGGCGATGGCACCTGACCCTCTCCTTGCCGGCCGGTCGCATTGCCGACACCGACACCGCTGCGCATCTGAGCGGGTTGCGCGCAATCGCGCAGTTGAACGTCGGCGAATTCCGCATGACGCCTAACCAGAACCTGGTGATCGCCGGCGTACCGGGCAGCGAGCGCGCACGCGTCGACGCGCTGGTGGCGCAGTACGCGCTGGATGCCGGCAACCGCGCCGCCACCGCCCTGGCGCGCGGCGCAATGGCCTGCGTGGCACTGCCCACCTGCGGCCTGGCGATGGCCGAGGCCGAACGCTACCTGCCCGATTTCAGCGCCGCGCTGCAGCCGCTGCTGCAACAACATGGACTGGCCGACACGCCGATCGTGCTGCGCGTGTCCGGCTGCCCGAACGGCTGCTCGCGCCCGTACCTGGCCGAAATCGCGCTGGTCGGCAAGGCCCCCGGGCGCTACAACCTGATGCTGGGTGGCGACCGCCGCGGCCAACGCCTCAATACGCTGTATCGCGAAAACATCACCGAGCCGGAGATCCTGGCTGCATTGCAACCGCTGCTGGCGCGCTATGCCACCGAAGGCGACCACGCCAACGATGAAGGCTTCGGCGATTTCCTGCACCGCGCCGGCGTGATCGCGTTGCCGCCCTACCCCACGCACCGTCGCCTCGACCTGGAATTGCTCGCATGACCGCGCTGCCCGCTGCATCGATTACCTCTTCCGCGTTCGACGATCTGGACGCGCTCAATGCGCAGCTGGAAGGGCTGCGCGCCGACCAACGCGTGGCCTGGGCGCTGCAGCATGGCCCGCAGAACGCGGCCTTGTCGTCCAGCTTCGGCGCGCAATCGGCCGTCACCTTGCATTTGCTCAGTCAGCAACGCCCCGACATTCCGGTGATTTTGATCGACACCGGATATCTGTTTCCGGAAACCTACCGCTTCGCCGATGCCCTGACCGAGCGACTCAAGCTCAACCTCAAGGTATATCGCCCGCTGGTCAGCCGCGCCTGGATGGAAGCGCGCCACGGCCGCCTGTGGGAACAGGGCATGGTCGGCATCGATCAATACAACAACCTGCGCAAGGTCGAACCGATGCGGCGCGCCCTGGACGAACTCGAGGTGGGCACCTGGTTTACCGGCCTGCGCCGCAGCCAGTCCGGCGGCCGCGCGCAGACGCCGATCGTGCAGAAGCGCGGCGAGCGCTACAAGATCAGCCCGATCGCCGACTGGACCGATCGCGATGTGTGGCAATACCTGCAAGCACACGATCTGCCGTATCACCCGCTCTGGGAACAAGGCTACGTGTCCATCGGCGATTTCCACACCACCCGTCGCTGGGAGCCTGGCATGCGCGAGGAAGACACGCGTTTCTTCGGCCTGAAACGCGAGTGCGGCATCCACGAAGACATCTAGCGGCAGCGGTCACGTGCACTTGTGCAGGTGACGCTTGACCAGCATGTGCTGCAGTTGCATGGGCAGGCTGCATCCAGGATGCAGCGGCGGTGCACTGCGCGCTGTGCTCATGCACCGACGCGCCCGTCACCGCGCCGAGGCACCGGCGTGCGTGCGCCGCATCCAGTAACGATCGAACGCCCACATCAGCAACAACGACAGGCCGACCAGCGGAAAGATCAGCCCGCACAGCACCAGCAGCATCATCAAGCCGCGTAGCGTGCGCGGGTCGGCCGGCAACGGCGGTACACCCAGGCCCCCGCTGGGGCGGCGCTTCCACCACATCACCGCCGCGCTGACGCACAACAGCACAATGGCGATGCAGGCGAACAACAGGATCAACTGGTTGGCAGTGCCGTATTGCTGCCCCAGGTGCACGTTGATGCCCCATTCCAGCAGCTTGGCCAGCGGCCCGTAGTCGCGGTAACGCATGTCCAGCAGCACCGCACCGCTGTATTGATCCAGGTGGATCACGCGCTGCCGCTGCAGATCGGCCGGGTACACCGACGCGGTATAGACCCCGGTCGCACCACGCGGCGGCGCCACGCTATATCCCGGCTGGATGCCGCGGGCCTCGAAACGCGCCATCGCTGCATCCAGACCGATCGCGCCGCGTCCTGGCGCAGCGAATCCAGCGGAATCGCCGTGATCGGCATGCGCGTTGTCTGCCGAATGCGCGTGTTGGGCCGCGTGCTCCGCCTGGGCCAAGTGCCCTGCGTGTTCTTCATGGCCTGCATGCGCTGCGCTTGTCGGGAGCGCTCCCTGCCGGGAACGCTCGGGATGCTCGTCGCCCACCTGCAACGCACGTGCGTGCTCGCCATGCGCGTGCTCATCCACCGCGCCAGTTGGCTGTGCAGGCACCACAGATTCCGGCAGGCGCGCCTGCCGCAACGACCATGCCGGCTCGCCGCTGTCGGTCAAGCGCTGCTGCGACATCGGCTGCTGCACGCGCAGCCCGGCGGGATAGCCGAAATCATGCCCATTGACCCAGCGATTGACCTGCGCACCCCACAGCCACGACCACGGCATGCCGGTCAGCGCCAGGAACAGCAGGATCGCACCAACCCCGGCACCGGTCACTGCGTGCAGGTCGCGCCAGAACAGCCGCTGTGTCGACTTGCCGCGCACGCTGATCACGCCGCCGCGTCGCCCGCGCGGCCACCACAGATACACGCCCGTGAGCACCAGCACGATGACCCATCCGCCGGCCATTTCGATCAGGCCGCGGGCATATGGCCCCACCAGCGCAAGACTATGCAGCCGGCGGATGGTCCAGCTGAGCGTGCCGTGCTCGGGCAAGACACCCAACACCCGCGCACGGTACGGATCGACATACACCACCTGGCGCACGCCGTGCGCATCCACCAACCCGATCTCCGCGCTCGCATCGGCGCGTTTGGGCGTGGTGTACACAAACAAGCGGCCGCCATAGCGCCCTTGTGCAGCGGCAACCAACTGCTGCGCGGGCAGGCGCACATCGCCTACCGGCACCACCTTCAACCCGTGGTGCACGCTGCGGTCGATGGCGTCCTGGTACAGGAACGCAGCCCCGGTCACCGCCAGCCAGATGATGAAAGGCAGCACAAGCAGCCCGACATAAAAATGCCAGCGCCACACCGCGCGATAGAAGCGCCAGCGGCTGGTTTGGCGCGACTCGTCCACGCCACCGTGGTCAATCGTTGCATGCATCAGAAGCTCCAATCCCACGACACCGACAACGCACGTCCATCGCCGGGCGAGTAACCGGAGCTGCCGCTGTCGTACCAGGCGTACACATACGCGCGATCGGTGACATTGCGTAGCTGCAGGCTGAGCGCATTGCGCGCGTCCACCGCCCAGCGCGCGCCCAGGTTGAGCAAGGCGTAGCCACCGGTGCGGCCCAACGTGTTGGTGCGTTCCAGGTAGTAATCGCCTTGTGCGTTGCCCCAGGCGCTCACCTGCACCGACGAACTGACCTGCCACTCCAACCCGGCGGTGGCCAACCAGTGCGGCACGTTTTCGATCTCCTTGCCGCGCGTGGCCGGGGCGCTCGGATCGGGTGTGGCGATGCTGGCCTTCTGCCGCGAATACGAAACCCATGCACGCCAATGCTCGGCCGGCTGCAGGTTGATCTGCGCATCCCAGCCGCGCCGCAGCGTACGGCCGACATTGGCCACATCGCCAATGCCGACCACGCCATTGACGCCGAGAACGGTCGCCACCTCCCCGGATGCGCGCTGCTCCCAATACGCCAGGCGCCCATCCAGCAGGGACGACGGCGCGAACTTGAAGCCGGTCTCCCAACCTTCGTTGATCGAGGGCCCGAGGTTGCCGGGCTGGCGACGGTAGGCGCCATCGCCGCTGCCGATCTGGAAGGTGCGCCCCCAGTTCGCATACACGCTGCTCTGCTCGCCCACGCGGTAGCTCGCACTGAACTTGGGTTGCTTGATGGTGCCGTAGTCGTAGACCGGCGCAATGCTGCCGGCCAGCACGTTGTGCAGCTGTCCATCGACACGATCGATGCGATACCCCGGCACCAGCTGCAGGCGCGCAATGGGGGTCAGCACCGCCTGCACATACGCGCCACGCGTGCGCAGGTCGTAGTCCCAATCGCGCAGCTGTGCCCCGCGCACACGGGCCACCGTGCGATACCGCTGCGATTGGTTGGCCTGCCACTGCGCATCCACCCCGGCTTCCAGGTTGGCCTGCAGCGCACCCCAGTCCGGCTGCCAGTTGCTACGCAGCAGCAGCCCGCGATGGGTTTCGTCGGTATCGCGTTCCTGCTGCAGCCCGGCCGCAGAAAACCGCACCCAGCGTTGGTTGCGGTAGTCGTTCTGGTAGGCCTTGGCGCTCCATTGCGCCTGCTCACCGAGCGCACCGTCCGCATGCAACGCAGTCTGGCGTAGACGACGCTCGCTTCGGTCGTTCTGCGCATAGTCCGGCGAACTGCGCGGCGCCGCACGCGCGGTGGCGGCATCCAGATAGCCGGCTTCCAAGGCATGGTTGTCGTAGTACCGCGTGGTGAGCCCCGCGCGGAATGCGCCGTCCGGGTCGGTGTAGAACCACTTGCCCGCCACGCTGCGCTTGCGTGCGTCGGCATGATCGCGATACCCGTCCGAGTCGCGCCAGGCCAGCACGTAGTTCTGGCTCCAGGCGCCCTGTTCGAAACCTTTGCTCAGTTGCACCTCGCGCGCATCGAAGCTGCCGGCCGTCACGCTCAAGCGGCCGTCGTTGCCGCCGGTACGGGTGAGCACGTCCACGCTGCCGGCAATGGCATTCAGGCCATAGCGCGCGTCGTTGGTGCCGCGCACGATCTCGATGGCGCTGATGTCCTGCGGAAACACCGCGTCCAGGTACGGCATGGCGCCAGCGTTATCGTTGCTGGGGATGCCGTCGATCAGCAGCTTCACCGCATTGATGCGCCCCTCGCCATTGAATCCGCGGAACGAAAAGCGCCCCGCATCGGTGCCCATGCGGAATTGGGTGACCTGCACCCCGGGCGCGCGCATCAGCAGTTCCCAGCTGTAGTCCACATGTTGATCTTGCAGCAGCTCGCCGCCGATCACATCCACCGAGCTCAGCACGCGCGCCGTGCTCGGGCTGCGCTGCGCATGTTCGCTCACCTGCACCTTGCCCAGCGTGAGTGCGGCGTCTTGCGCCTGCACATCGCATGCAGGCCCCCACACCAGCGCCAACGACGGCGCATACCACATCGTTTTCAACAACCGCAAACGCATGACCAACCCTTCGCCGTGGCTGCACGGCCGCACAGCCGTGCGCTGCCACCATCGCGGCGCGCATCGGCATCACTCGATCAGAAGCGAGTCGCCCGCACTGCCCGGCAGGGGCGCCGACAACCTCAGGCGCGCACGGGGCCTTGCTGCGTGGACGCCCGCACAGGGGCCACCTTATGCGCCCAATGGTGGCCCACGTGCGCCGAGTGCGGCCCATCGAAAGACCGAGCGTGCGCTTGCCTGGGTGAGTGTCGGGGCCGGCGTCGGCCGCAGTTGCAGCAGGCACAGCAACGCCGCCATGAGCAATGGCAGCAAGCGTGCGGCCAGGACGCAGTAATCGCAGGCTTCGCCATGCGTCGCTGCATCATGGGTGCCGGCGTGCGGCATGTTCACTACGGCGCCGGAGTGCGCGTCCGCAGCCAGACCGGGCGGCGGGGTTCGATGACCGGCATGCAGCGCGCGCTCTGCAGACAGTGCCGCAGCACCCATGCACATCGGCTCGATCGGCTGCGCCTGGCTCCAGCGGCTGATCAGCGGAGCGACCAGCATCAGCACCACCGCCAGACAGGCAAGCAGGGGCAACAACCGGTGGCGACGGGACAAACGCAGCATGCGTCGAAGTGTAAGCCGCCACGCAGGCCGGCGGCGATGGTCGCGGCCGATGCGCGACCGCATGTCGCACCTGGCTGTCCCGGTCAGCCCCGGATGACCCGCGCCCAGGCATGCGCCGGAGCCGGCGCGCCAGAACCGGATGGGCCTGCCGCTTCAGCCCCAGGCCCGTTTACCGCATGCCGGCCCCGTCCACGCACCGCCGTCCTGGTCGGCAGTCACACTTTCGTCCCACCTCTGTGACTGCAAGCACACGATCGGCCTTGGCATGCCCTATGCTTGCCGCTTCCACCCTGTAGCCGCGCGCATGAGTACCGTCCTGTCCGATCGAGCGGCCGAACCGCTTCCCTGCGCACCCAAGCCCCCCAGCGAAGCATTGCGTCTGCAGGCGCTGCGCAGCTACGGCATTCTCGACACCCCGCGCGAAGCGGCCTTCGATGACATCACCCGGCTTGCCTCGATCATTTGCCAGACGCCGATCGCACTGATCAGCCTGGTCGATGCGGACCGCCAGTGGTTCAAGAGTGAGCTCGGGATGGGCGAGCGCGAAACCCCGCTGTTCAAGTCGATGTGCGCGCATGCGCTGCTCGAGAACGATGTGCTGGTGGTGCCCGACACGCGCCATGACATCCGCTTCGCGCGCAACCCGCTGGTCACCGGCGAGGCGCCGCTGCATTTCTATGCAGGTGCCTTGTTGAAGACACCCGACGGCCTGCCGCTAGGCACGGTGTGCGTGCTCGACCGGCAGCCGCGCCAACTCACCGAGGAGCAGGTGGAAGCCCTGCGCGCATTGGCACGCCAGACCATGGCGCAGCTGGAATTGCGCCGCGCACTGGCAATCGCCGAGGAATCCGATCGCTACCGCAGCCGCCTGATGGCCATCGCCGGGCACGATCTGAAGACCCCATTGCGCACTGCCGCCTACGCCATCGACAAGATGCGCCGGCACGCCGACGTCGACGCCGTTCCCAACCTGGTCACCGCGCGCGATGCGATCAGCCTGGTGGGCCGCAGCCTGGACGAGCTGGCCACGCTGGCGGCCGCGAGCAAGGCCGCCATGCCGGACCTGCAGCCACTGCAGCTGGAAGACGTGCTGCATTCGATCCTCGGCGTGTGGCGTCAACCGGCCATCGACAAGTACCTGGCCCTTCGCTATGTGCACACCTCGCTGCGCGTGCGCAGCCACCCCACACTGCTGACCACCTTGATCGGCAACCTGGTCGGCAATGCCATCAAGTACACCGAGCGTGGCCGCGTGCTGGTCGGCACCCGCCGCCGCCCCGGTTTTGCGGAAGTGGAGATCATCGACAGCGGCATCGGCTTGAACATGGACCAACCCGAGCAGGTCTTCCAGGCGTTTCGCCAGGCCGACCCGCGCAGCGACGGTTTGGGCATCGGCCTGTGGATCGTGCATCGCACTGCCGAGACGTTGGGCTGTGAAGTGGACGTCCGGCCGCGGCCGCAGGGCGGCACCTGTTTTTCGGTGCGGATTCCGTTGGCCTAAAGATGTGTGGCCCGCTGCGTATTCGGGCTGCGCGGCGAACGCCTGGGTCTCACCTAGTGGGGCACCGGTCTGTGGCCAGACCTCAACGCGCGAACCCTCCATCCCGTCGGCCCGACGTTGCAGCTGCCCGCGCCACGCCAAGTCGCGCCTCAGTGGCGACCGCTAAGACCCGGCAACTCGCCGCAGGTGTCAGAATCCAGCACCGGCTCCGATCGCGCACTGCCTGCCGTGCATGGGCAGGTCTTGGCGCTGTTCCATCTTTAACCGATGCTCGCTGCGGAACATAAAAAAAGCGGACCCGGGCTCCCGACCCGGGTCCGCCGCCAAGCACGCCAGGCCTCTCCCCAGGGACCCGGATGCGCCAGCCGCTCTGTGCACAGCCTCGCGCAACAGTGATGCGACAGCGCTAGCAACCCTTCGACGACACCGCGAAACACACCGGCAATGCGATCATCTGCATCGCCAGCTCTGCGCCGTCCACCCCTAGACGTTCGAGAGTGTCGCGTCATGGTTGCTATAAGGGTTTTCGACAACGCAGCGCGCAACTTGATGCGCCCGGTCGACGCCGACTGCATCGCCCTGACACGGGTAGGGAAAATCACCCACAGCACGCATGGCAGGGCTGCCGGGCAGACACGCATCCCATTGATCCTGCGGATATTTTTTTGCGGCGATTGCGCTGCAGTGCAGCACCAAGGTCATCGCGAACGCACCGATCACACGGCCAAGCCGCCACCGTTTGGAAGGGGCATGCACGCACGTCCACTCCGGCTCCCTCCCGTGCGCCGTCCACATCGCCTGACCACTGCCCGGTGGGCTGTGCTAGCCGCCCATATCCCGGCCTCAGACGTCGGACGCATCCGCATCCTGGCGCGCGAACCACTCGGCCGAATGCACATCCTCGGCCGCAACGTCCAGCGCCTTGCGCAGCACTTCCAGCGGGATCTGCACGCGCGTGCTGCCCGCCTGCACCGCCACCCATAACGCTTCGTCGCGCGGGTCGGCCAGCACCGTCAGCACCTCATGTTCGCGGCCCGCGATGCTGGCCGACAGCTGCAGCGACATGCCGCCGTCCGGCTCGGACGACCACAGCCTGCTCAGTGCGGGGCGCAAGGGCTCGGTCATCGTGCCGCTCAACTGGTGATGGTCTGGGTCAGCGATTCCCAGGTCGGCGGCAACGGCCAGTTCGGTGCCTGATTGCCGTCCAGCACGCGACGTAGGTCGCGCTTGTCGATTTGCGGCGCGAGCACATGCACCAGGTCCAGCGCGTAGTCGCGCAGCACGCGGTCGCGCGGCAGCACCGCCCAGGCGATGCACTCGGCAATCGGCGCCGGCGCCGGCCAGGCACGCAGGTCCTCGTCGAAGGCATTGACCGCCATTTCCGCGACCAATCCCACGCCAAGCCCTGCGCGCACATAGGTCTTGATCAGGTCGGCATCCAGCGCGGTCAGCGCAATGCTCGGCTCCAGCCCCACCTGCGCAAACGCGCGCTGCAGCGACGAGCCCGGCCGGGTGGAGGATTCGTAGCTGATCAGCGGATGCTGGGCCAGCGCCTGCATGTCCGGTGCCGTGCGCGGGTGATCCAGTGCATGCCCCCGCGGCACCACCACCAGCCGCCGCCAGCGGTACAGCGGCACTGCGATGCCGGCGCTCGGCTCGCCACCGGCGGTGCTGACCACCGCGATGTCCGCATCGCCCTGGCTCAGCAGATCCAGGGCCGCACTTTCGGCGGCCTGCTGCAGATGCACGCTCACTTGCGGGTAGGCATTCTTGATCTGTGCCACCGCCGGCGGCAGCACGAAGCGCGCCTGGGTATGGGTGGTGGTCAGGGTCAGCTGGCCCTGGCTTTCGCGGCGCTGGTTGGCCGCATAGGTGCGGATGTTGTTGGCCTCCGACAGCACCGCGCGCGCGCGCTCGATCACTTCCACACCGGCCGGCGTCACTGCGTCCAGGCTACGTCCCTTGCGCACGAACAGCAGAAAGCCCAGTTCGTCCTCCAGCTGCTTGAGCTGCTTGGACAGGCCGGGCTGGGTCGCGTGCACGCGCGCGGCGGCCAGGGTGATGTTCAGCTCGGCATCGGCAATGGCCACCAGATAGCGAAGTTGGGTCAGCGTCATGGCTTATATCCAAAAAAGCGCGAGGCGCTACAAGGACTTCGACTGTAGAGGAGTTCTGCGGGCCAGCTTATAACCGAACGCTATTTTTAGGATGGATGAAGTCATTTCCGACGGCTATAAGCCGGCGTTACGGTCTGGCCCTTCCTCAAGGATGCTGCCGAACCGTGACTCCTGCGTTCCCGCTGCTTGCCGACCTGCGTGGCCGTGCCGTCCTGGTGGTCGGCGGCGGTGCCGATGCCGAACGCGCCACTGCCCAGCTGCTGCAGGCCGGTGCGCTGCCGCTGGTGGGCGCGCCCGAGCTCACGGCGCAGCTGCGGCACTGGGCGCAGGCCGGGCAGCTGCGCTGGTTGGCCGGTCGGTTCGACCCGGCATGGCTGGCGCAACCCGACCAACCGCTGTGGCTCACTATTGCCGCCAGCGAATCGGAAGCGCTCAACGACGCCCTGCGCCATGCGGCCAGCGCCCACCGGCTGCTGACCCACGCCGCGACGCCTGCGGCGTCGGCAACGGCTCCTGCGCGCTCCCCCGCACCGCGCAGCCCGATCGGCACGCTGGCGCCCGGCAACGTGAGCCTGGTCGGCGCAGGCCCCGGCGATCCCGGCCTGCTCACCCGGCATGCGCTGCGCGTACTGCGTCAGGCCGAGGTGGTGCTGCACGACCGCCTGGTCAGCCCGCAGATCCTGCGCCTGGCTCGGCATGGCGCGCACCTCATCGAGGTGGGCAAGTCGGCGCAAGGCCATAGCACCCGGCAGGAACAGATCCACGCCCTGATGCTGGACCACGCCCGCGCCGGTCGCCGCGTGGTGCGGCTGAAGGGCGGCGACCCGTTCGTGTTCGGCCGCGGCGGCGAAGAGCTGGAATTCCTGCGCGCGCACGGTATCGGCTTCCAGGTGATTCCCGGCATCACCGCAGCCATCGCCTGCGCTGCGTATGCCGGCATCCCGCTCACCCACCGCGACCACGCGCAATCGCTGCGCCTGATCACCGCGCACTGCAAGGATTCGCTGGACACGCTGGACTGGCAGGCGCTCGGCCAGGAGCGGCAGACGCTGGCCTTCTACATGGGCGTGGCCGGCCTGGACACCATCCAGCAGCGGCTGCTGCAGGCCGGGCGCGCAGCCTCCACCCCGTTTGCGCTGGTCGAAAACGGCTCGCGCCCGCAGCAACGCATAATCACCGGTACGCTCGCCAGCCTGGCCGCCAGCGCCCGGCAGCATGCCGTGGCCGCCCCGGCGCTGCTGATCCTGGGCGAGGTGGCGACGCTGGCGCAGACGCTGCACTGGTTCGGCAGCGCGCCGCTGAGCGCCTCGCCGCCGCACTCACCCGGCGCAACGCCCCACACGCCCACACTGGCCCACGCAGCCTGACCCCGACGGAGACCCCATGGCCCTGTACGACAACATTCTCGACACCATCGGCCGCACCCCGGTGGTCAAGCTCCAACGCCTCGCCCCGGACAACGTGACCTTGTACGTCAAGGTCGAATCGTTCAATCCCGGCGGCTCGGTCAAGGACCGGCTGGCGCTGGCGATCATCCTCGACGCCGAACAACGCGGCCTGCTCAAGCCCGGCGACACCATCGTCGAAGCCACCTCCGGCAACACCGGCGTGGCACTGGCGATGGTGGCCGCAGCGCGCGGCTACAAATTCGTCGCCACCATGGTGGAAACCTTCTCCATCGAACGCCGCAAGCTGATGCGTGCCTACGGCGCCAAGGTCATCCTGACCCCGGCTGCCGAGCGCGGCAGCGGCATGGTGCGCAAAGCCAAGGAACTGGCCGAACAGCACGGCTGGTTCCTGGCCAGCCAGTTCGCCAATCCGGCCAACCCGGCCTACCACCGCAACACCACCGCTGCCGAAATCCTGCGTGACTTCGCCGGCCACCGGCTGGATCATTTCGTCACCGGCTGGGGCACCGGCGGCACCCTCACCGGCGTGGGCGAGGTCCTGCGCGTTGCGCGACCGGAAGTGCGCATCACCGCCTCGGAGCCGGCTGGCGCCGCCCTGCTGCAAGGCCAGGACTGGAAGCCGCACAAGATCCAGGGCTGGACGCCGGACTTCGTGCCCGAGGTGCTCAACCGCGAGGCCGCCCACCAGGTCCTGAGCGTGGAAGACACCGACGCGATCACCGTCGCGCGGCGCCTGGCCGCCGAAGAAGGCATCTTCACCGGCATCTCCGGCGGTGCCACCGTCGCCACCGCGCTGCGGGTGGCAGAAGGCGCCGCATCTGGCGCCGTCATCCTGGCGATGCTGCCGGACACCGGAGAACGCTACTTCTCGACCCCGCTCTTTGCCGACATCAACGAAGGCTCCGACGACGACTGGCTGGCAGGCCTGCCCTGATCGGGCGCAGTCGATGACCAGGCCCGAAGCCGCGCAATGCGCGGCTTTTTTTGGCCCCGGCCGAACAGTGCACTTGCGCCGAAAGACCCCGCGTCGCGGCGGCCACGTCGTGCCCACGATCCGTGACCGCCCCGAGGTGAAAGCGCACGCGGTATTGCCGAAACCAGGCGTGACACGTGCCCGGCACGCCTCGCGCTGGGCGCAGCATCCGCCCCGTTTCCCGGATGTCGGGACGCCCGCACTCCCGTCCATGTCAAGGAAACGTTAGGATGGCGGCCGTAATGTAGGGAGAGATGTGTGAGCAACCAGCCGTATGGACACAGCGAGACCCGTGCCGCACGGGCGCCATGGCTGGTAAAAATGACCTCCCCGGTCCACTTTGCGCTCGCCCTGGGGCTGGGCGCATGGTTGCAAGACGCGCTGGACCTGCCTCTCCCTCCTCCCGCGCCGCTGGCCTGTATCGAATTGGCTGGTGGCGGCATCGCCTGCCTCGGCCTGGCGTTGGCGGTGAGCTGCTTCGTGCTGTTTGCGCGTCGGCGCACCACCATCATGCCCAGCGGCCATCCCTCGCGCCTGGTGCTGGACGGCCCGTATCGCGTCACCCGCAACCCGATGTACCAGGCCTTGGTGCTGAGCTACATCGGCCTGTGCCTGCAACTTGGCCTGCTGTGGGCGGTTGTGTTGGTGCCGCTGCCGTGGCTTGCGCTGCAGCGCTATGTCATTCCGTTCGAAGAGGCGCGGCTGCGCGCCGAATTCGGCCGCCACTACAACGACTACTGCGCGCGTGTCCGCCGCTGGTTGTAGACCCGACATGCATCGCCTCATGCGTGGCGAAGGTTGTTGCCGATCGCCCCGAGGCAGCGACAAGGTGTCGCGGGGCGGCATACATTCCACCCCGTCGGACAGTCGCAGCAGATGAGATGAATGGCCGATAGCGTGCGGATTCCGCAGCGTGCTCCCCATCACGCGCCCATCATGCAATTCGCATAATTATCGCGCTATGAGAATCGAAGTCTGGCAAGGCGACATCACCGAACTCGACGTTGACGTCATCGTCAACGCCGCCAACGAATCACTGCTCGGCGGTGGTGGCGTCGATGGCGCCATCCACCGTGCCGCCGGCCCGCGCTTGCTGGAAGCCTGCGAAGCGTTGCCGCAGGTGCGACCGGGCGTGCGTTGCCCCACCGGCGAAATCCGCATCACCGACGGTTTCAATTTGAAGGCACGCCACGTCTTTCATACCGTCGGCCCGGTGTGGCGCGACGGCAAGCACAACGAACCCGAACAGCTGGCCAACTGCTATTGGCAATCGCTGAAACTCGCCGAACAGATGATGCTGCACTCGATCGCGTTCCCGGCGATCAGCTGCGGCATCTACGGCTATCCGCTGTATCAGGCAGCGCGCATCGCCGTGACCGAAACGCGCGATTGGCAGCGCTCGCACAAGGTGCCCAAGCACATTGTCTTGGTGGCCTACAACGAGGCGACCTACAAGGCCTACCAGCAGGCGCTGGCCACCCAGGAAACTGCGGCGGCCTGAGATCGGATTGACGTTGGCGGCCTGCCGCATCGCCCGGCTGGATTGCGCAAGCCATTGAGCGATTCCGATTGGAGCAAAGGGCGCCGAAAGGCGCCCTTTGCGTTTTTCGCGCGGCATCGAAGCGCACCTGTGGATGCGGCAAACAAAAAACGCCGGCATCGCTGCCGGCGTGTTTGTTTCATCGATGCGGCGGCCTTGCAGCCGCCATCAATCGATCAACCCTTCCACTTACCCAGCGCGGCCAGGCCGTTTTCCTTGGCGCGCTCGTAGATGACCTGCTGCGCCTTGGCGAAGTTGCCGGTCATGTCCTTGGCCCACAGCTTCAGCGCGGCCTGCTGCATGGCGCGGCCGTAGGAGAAGCTCAACGGCCAGGGCAGATTGCCGAGCTGGTGCATTTCGTTGAGGTGGGCGGTGGACTGCTCGTCGGTCTGGCCGCCGGACAGGAACACGATGCCCGGCAGGATCGCCGGCACGGTGGACTTCAGGCACATCACGGTGGACTCGGCTACCTCTTCGATGCTGGCCTGCTCTTCGCAGCTCTTGCCGGAGATGACCATCGACGCCTTCAGGATGGTGCCTTCCAGCACGACGTTCTGCTCATACAGCGCGCCGAACAGCGAGCGCAGCGTGGCTTCGGTGACTTCGTAGCAGGTTTCGATGTCGTGGCTGCCGTCCATGATCACTTCCGGCTCGACCATCGGCACCAGGCCTTGTTCCTGGCACAGCGCTGCGTAGCGCGCCAACGCATGCGAGTTGGCCTCGATGCAGGTGCCGGACGGAATGTCTTCGCCGATGTTGATGACCGCACGCCACTTGGCGAAGCGCGCACCCAGCGTGTAGTACTCCTCCAGCCGTGCACGCAGGCCGTCCAGGCCTTCGGTGACCAGTTCGCCCGGCATGCCAGCCAGCGGCTGCGCGCCCTTGTCGACCTTGATGCCCGGGATGATGCCGTGGGCGGTCATGTACTCGGCGAACGGCACGCCATCCTTGGTCTTCTGACGGATGGTCTCGTCGAACAGGATGGCGCCGGAGATGTAGTCGCTCAGCTTGGGCGTGGTCAGCAACAGTTCGCGGTAGGCGCGACGGTTCTCTTCGATGTTCTCGATGCCGACGCTGGCAAAACGCTTGGCGATCGTACTGGTCGATTCGTCGATGGCGATGATGCCCTTACCCGGGGCGACCATCGCCTGGGCGGTTTCGGCAAGCTGTTCGATGCTCATGTAGTTCCTGTGGCAGCTGCGGGGGAGAACGAAAGTATAGCGACGAAAGTCGTACACATTCCTTCACGGAATGCTTGCAACCGATTACACGTGATCTGCGTGACAGGATGTGTGGTGATGCTCGCATCGCGGGAATCGGGAATCGGGAATCGGGAATCGGGAAAGCTGAGCATGGTGCGCGGCGCGGCGCTTGCGGTGCCGTGATGCATGGCTGCAATGACTGCGCTGGCGCGTTGATATGGAGCCATGCGTGAGTCAGCCGGCATTTTTGAAGGTTGGCCGCGTCGCTGCTTCGTCCGTCGCAATAGCGCTGCGCCTGCGGCATGCGTTACATCGTAGACAGCGCTTAGTTCCGCCATGACCAGCACCGTTGCGGCAGCGCGGGTGCGATGTGGTGGGGACCGGGTACCTGCCGGATCCGGCCGTTGACCAACGATCCGGCCACGACCGGGTGCGCGTCCAGCGGCCAGGTCGCCACACAGCACGACGGCGGCCCTGGGGCCGCCGTCGTGTGTCGCCTCTGTTCCGGCTCAGGTCATGCGCCGGATGCAATCAACAGGCGTTAGAGCTCGCCCAGCCCAGTGGCGCGGCCGTCTTCACCCACTTCCAGCAAACGCAGCGTATTGGTGGCGCCGTGAGTTTCCATGTGCTCACCGCTGGTGAACACCACGCGGTCGCCAGGCCCCATGCGCTCGTTCTCCACCAGCAGACGGATCGCCGCACGCGCGGCTTCGCGCGGGGTCAGGCCGCGGCTATCGAAGCTGATCGGGAACACGCCACGCATCATGGCCATCTGCCGGCGCGCGCCATCGTGACGGGTGAAGGCGTAGATCGGCATATTGGAGCGGAAGCGCGACAGGAAGCGCGGCGTGCCGCCGGATTCGGTCAACGCCACCACGCCGCCCAGGCCGATGTGCTCGGACAGGAACATGGTTGCCATCGCAATCGCCTGGTCGGCGCGCTGCAGATTGCGTTGCGCCGCTTCGAAGTCGGTGTCGAATTCGAACTGGTGTTCGGCTCCCAGGCAGATGCGCGCCATCGCTTCCACCGCACGCACCGGATAGGCGCCGGCGGCGGTCTCGGCCGAGAGCATCACCGCATCGGTACCGTCGATGACCGCGTTGGCCACGTCCAGCACTTCGGCGCGGGTGGGGATCGGGCTTTCGACCATCGACTGCAGCATCTGCGTGGCAGTGATCACCACCTTGTTCTGCGCCAGCGATTCGCGAATGATCTTCTTCTGCAGGCCGGGCAATTCAGCGTCACCGATCTCAACGCCCAGATCGCCACGCGCCACCATCACCACATCGGAGGCTTCGACGATCTCGACCAGGTTTTCGATCGCCTCGGTGCGCTCGATCTTGGACACCAGTTGCGCATCGCAGCCGTGCTGCTGGGCGATCTGACGCGCGTCGTGCATGTCCTGCGCATTGCGACAGAACGACACCGCAATGAAGTCCACGCCGATCTTGGCCACGATGCCGATCAGTTCCTTGTCGCGCTCGGTCAATGCGCCCAGCGACAGACCACCGCCCTGCTTGTTGAGGCCCTTGCGGTCGGACAGCACGCCATCGTTCAACACCTTGGTGACGATGCGCTCGCCCTGCACATCGGTCACCTGCAACTGCATCAGACCATCGTCGAGCAGCAGCACGTCGCCGGCGGTCACGTCCTGCGGCAGCCCCAGATAGCTGACGCCAACCTGCGTCTGGTCGCCAGCCGGCGCGTTGGCATCGGCCACCAGGTCGAAGCGATCGCCCATGGTCAGCTTGATCTTGCCTTCGGCAAACCGTTCGATACGGATCTTCGGGCCCGGCAAGTCGGCCAGGATGCCGACCTCGGCACCGACGCGGGCCGCAGCGGCACGTACTTCGGCGGCGCGCTTGGCCTGGCCAGAGGGGTCGCCATGGCTGAAGTTCAGGCGCACCACGTTGACGCCCGCCTTGAACAGCGTATCCAGCACACCGGGCGCATCCGTTGCCGGTCCGAGGGTGGCGAGGATCTTGGTGCGGCGTTGACGTTCTTTCATGATGGCCTCCCTGTAAAAGCCGCGAAACTTAACACACACGTCACGTACCGAGGATGGCATTGCGGCATAGCCTTCCTCCGATTCCGGCATGTCTTATAGACAGTGCGGGACAGTACGTACGCCTGCGCCCGCGCTGCCATGAGCAATGCGAACGGTCGCCACCCTAACCCGGCGACGGTGAAGAGTGTTCTGCGCGCTGCGAACCGCAACTGCAGGCGCGGCGACCAAGCGAACGCAACGGCCGACGCGCACTGCCCATCACTGAAGCAACGCCGCCAGTTCAGCCGGCGTGCGTGCCAGCGCACCGGCACCGGCGGCGCGCAATTCGCCCTCGTCGCCGAAGCCCCACAACACGCCAATGCTGTGGATGCCGTGGTGATTGGCGCCATCGATATCCATGCGCCGGTCACCGATCATCACGCAGCCGGCCTTGTCGATCTGCAAACGGCGCAGCGCTTCGGCAATGAGATCCGGCTTGAAGCGACGTTCGCCGTCTTCGCTGGCACCGATCACCTCTTCGAAGCACGCGCCGAAGGGCAGATGCTCGACGATGCGCCGCGCGTAGCGCTCATTCTTCGAGGTCACCACGGCCAGACGATGACCGGCGCGCTGCAGGCCGGTGACAACCTCGCCGATGCCGTCGAACACGCTGAGTTCGGTCCAGCCTACCGCGTCGTAGCGTGCGCGGTAGAGCCCGAGCGCGCGCTGCACCAACTCCGGATCGTCCGGAAAACACTCGGTGAAGCTGTCGCGCAACGGCGGGCCGATCCAGGCGCGCAAGGTCTGCGCCGACGGACGCGGCTGGCCGAGTTCGTCGAAGGCGTGCACGATGCTGGCAACGATGCCTGGCTCCGAATCGACCAGCGTGCCGTCCAGATCGAAAAACAGCGTGGCTGCACTCACTGACCGCGGGCCTGGAGTGCGGCCACCGCTGGCAAGGTCTTGCCTTCCAGAAACTCCAGGAACGCACCGCCACCCGTGGAAATATAGGTGACGTCCTGGGCGATGTCGTATTTGTCCACTGCGGCCAGGGTGTCGCCACCGCCGGCGATCGAGAACGCCTTGGAACTGGCGATCGCGCGCGCCAGCGTTTCGGTGCCGTGGCTGAAGGACTCGAATTCGAAGACGCCCACCGGCCCGTTCCACACCACGGTACCGGCACTGGCGATCAGCTCGGCGTAGCGCTGCGCGGTTTGCGGGCCGATATCCAGGATCAGATCGTCCGCGTCGACCGCGTCCAGCGACTTCACGCTGGCTTGCGCATCGGGCAGGAACTGCTTGGCAACGACCACATCGGTGGGCAGTGGAATCTCGGCGCCACGCGCCTTGGCATCGGCCACGATCTGGTTGGCGGTCGGGATCAAGTCCGGCTCGTTCAACGACTTGCCCACGGCATGCCCGGCCGCGGCGATGAAGGTGTTGGCGATGCCGCCGCCGACGATCAGTTGGTCGACCTTGTTGACCAGGTTGGACAGCAACTCCAACTTGGTCGAGACCTTGCTGCCGGCCACGATCGCCAGCAGGGGCTTGGCCGGGTTGTCCAGCGCCTTGGCCAGGGCGTCGAGTTCGGCCATCAACAGCGGGCCGCCTGCGGCGACCGGCGCGAAGCGGATCACGCCATGCGTGGAGGCCTGCGCACGGTGCGCGGTGCCGAAGGCATCCATCACGAACACGTCGCACAACGCGGCGTACTTGCGCGCCAGCGTCTCATCGTCCTTGCCCTCGCCGACATTCATGCGGCAGTTTTCCAGCAGCACCACCTGGCCCGGCGCGACGTCCACGCCGTCGACCCAGTCGCGCACCAGCGGCACGTCCACGCCCAGCAACGCGGCCAGGCGCGTGGCCACCGGCGCCAGCGAATCTTCTTCGGTCCAGCTGCCTTCCTTGGGGCGGCCCAGGTGCGAGGTCACCATCACGGCCGCGCCTTTTTCCAGCGCCAGCTTGATGGTGGGCACCGAGGCGGTGATGCGCTGTTCGGAGGTGATCTGGCCGTTGTCGATCGGCACGTTGAGATCCTGGCGGATCAGCACGCGCTTGCCGGAGAGATCGAGGTCGGTCATGCGGACAATGGACATGGGCTCAGCTCGTTCGGTCTAGGGAGGGGGAATGGGAATGGACATGCAGACGCACCCAGCAGAGGCGCCGGTGCAAACATTGTGAGCGCTTTGCCTTAGCGGCAACCGGCTGTGGGTCGCCATCGCGCCTTCGTTGCGCCCGCATGTGGACCGCGCAGCGCCGGTTACCCACCACGCGCCAGGCCGCCAGGACGGCTGGCAAGGCGCGGGATGCTTGGTCGAACACGACGGGCAATACGGCTGCCTTGGTCACGGGGGACGCCTATTGTCCGACCTTCGCGCCGCAGCGGCAAACCGCCATGCGAAGCGGGCGCGATCAGCCGTTGCGATTGGCCGATGCGCTACGCAACAGGCTCACCGCGAAACCGCCGACCAGCAAGGCGCCACCGACCAACAGACCCCACAGCAGCCAACGCTTCCAGTCGCGCGGCGCGGCAGCCGGTTGCAACGCGGCATCCCCCGCCAGCGGCTGTGCCTGCGCAGCCAGGCGGGCCTGCGCCGGCTGCCACCGTGCGCCGCGTTCGCGCCGCAGTGCCTGCAGCATTGCGCCCAGTGGTGCGTCGGTGCGCTGCGCACGCGCACTGCCGGCGACCAGCGCATATGGCGGCTGGCCCTGGGCGAGAAACATCAACCGCTCCGGTTGGTACCCGACGCGCAGCGTCGGCACGGCGGTGCTGCGCCCCTGGGCGGCGACCAACCGCCATTGGCGATCGCGCACGGGGGCAGTCAGCAGTTGCGGCGGCGACGCGGCTGCCGTGCCCTGGCCCAGTCGATACGCCAACCAGGGGCCGGCACGTTGCAGCCACGGCGCATCGTCGCTATCGCGACTTGCCACGATCCACTCGACCGCCTCGGCCTGACTGCCGCCGACATCCAGTTGGCTGATCGGAAAGCGACCGGGCAAGGCATACACCAGCGCCGCATCTCTTGCGGTGCCTGGCAAGTCCAGCCACTGCGGCGGTGTGGACATGGCGACGCCATCCAGCTCCGCCTCGACCACGCGTAATGCCGGCAGCTCGCCCGATGCGGTGACCAGGCGCAAGTAACGCGCACCATCGTCCAGGGCGATACGACGCTGCTGCAGTCGCTGCGCTTGATTGTCCAGCGCCATGACCGTGGCGCTGGAGATGAGCACGCGCCAGTCGCGCAGATCGTCGCTGCCTTCCACACGCACCTGGGCCTGCACCGGCATGTCGCCCTCCCAATCCAGCACCAGCGCACGCGGGCGATCGCGCAGCGCGCTGGCATCGATCAGCCAGCTGACACCGCGGCCCGCAGCGACAGCCCCGGTCGCAAAGCGACCTTCCAGGCGGCGCACCGCACCACTGGCGTCGCGCTCGGCAATCAACTGCAGGTCGCCGTTGGCCGGCGCGGCACCGGCCGGCAGCGCAAACAGGGGCAGGCGCTGACGGCGTACCGCAGCCGCCGGTGCTGCATCCATCGGCAGCCAGGCGGTGGGCAGCTCTTGTCCACGCGCATCGATCACCGTGACATCGCGCAACGCCGCGTCGTGCGCGGTGCGATACACCGCCGCATCCAAGCTCACCTGATAGAGGCCGACATCCGCGCCGGTGACCTGCAGCGGCCACTGCTGGCGGTAGTCCTGCCGCACATCGGCGGCCTGCGCCAGCAGCGGCATCAGTATCAGCAGCAGTGCCCATCGCATCGTGTTCATGCCTGATCCTTTTCGACGCCGTTCTCTTGGACAGCATGACCTTCGGTCGCGACCGCACGCGGCGGCGCCGGCGCCAGATAGCCCACCACGGTGCACAACAGGCCATAGGCCATGAACGAGCCGATGCCGAGAAGATTGCCCAGATGCTGGCGGTCGACCAACACCAACTTCGCCAGGACCAGCCCCATCAGCAGCGCGCCGCCCAGCCACAGCCCGCGTTGACCACGACGCGAGCCGATCACCCAGCCCAGCACGCCGAGTACGCTCCAGACGATGGTGAGGCTGGTCTGCGACAAGGTGGCGCCGATCAGCGCCGAATCCCACGGCACACCGCCCCAGTGGTGCACGCTGTGCAAGGTGCTGCCGGTGATCAACGCCCAACCCAGCACACCCAGCGCGGTCACCCGCCAACGCTGCAGCACTGTCGGCGCAGCTGCCGACCAGGCCCAGCGCGCAAGCAAGGCCAGGACCGCCAATTGCGCCAGCTCGGCGGGATTGAGCAACGGCAACCATGGCAACGGGGCGGCGCTCACCGGATCCAGCAATGCGCGCAGCCAGCCGAGTCCCAGTACCGCGAACACGCAACTCAGCAACGCGTTGCGTGCAGGGTCGAAGCCGGTTCCCTGCGGCCAGGCCAGCCATGGCCAACGCAACAGCCCCAGCGTCGCCACCAGCAACCACGGTGCCGCCAGCAAGGCGCAACGCCAGCCATTGGACAGCAAGAACGCGTCGGCCAGCCAGGCCGCGCCCAACGAGATGACCAACGGCCACAGCAGCCACCAGATGAACTGCGCCGCCATCGCGCCAGCGCCCTGCTGCGTGCGCAAGCACCACAGCGCACGCGCGCCCGCCACCGCAAACACACCCCATGCCAGCGCGCCCCAATGCGCGAATGGCTGGGTGTGCGCTGCGCCCTGCCACAGCGCCAATGGCGCCGCCAGCGCCAGACCAGACATCACCGTCCATACCAGCGCCGCTGCAGGACGGCGGCGATGCACTTCGGCCGCCAGCCATACACTGAGTGCGACCAAGCCCAGCAGCAGATCCGGCTCGCTGCGCAGATCGGCAAAACGCACGATCTCGTGCACGCCGCACAGCGTCCACCAGCCCAGTCCCCACAGATATGCCAACAGCGCACGCCGCCGATGCCCGGCATCGCGCAGGAACCAGGCACTGGCCCAGCCGGCAAGCGCCAGCAGCACGGTACTCATGCAGGTTGCGTTGGCCACCGCGACCGCATCGTAGCGCCAGGCATCCACGCCGAACGCGACACCCACCGCCGCAAACACCTGCAGCGCGACACCGCCGACCTGCGAGACCCGCCGTTGTTGGCCAAGCCCCAGCCACAGCAACCCCACGCCTTCCAGCGCAAACACGCTCGCAGTGGCACGTGCCGACAGCGCCAGCGGTACGGCCAGGGTTGCGAACCCGACCGCCAGCATCGCGTGCGCCTGGCCCAGCACGCGCGTGGACGCGCGGCGCAGCAGCCAGCTGCCCAGGCCCGCGTACAACGCTGCCACCGCCACCGCGCACAACGCCAATGGCAGCCGATCGCCTTCAAGCAGGCGCGCCTGCAACGCGAAGGCGACGAGCGGCGTTCCGAACAACAGGCTGCCATCGATGAGCCTGCCGGCACTGCCGTCGCCGCGGCGCGCATGCAGGACCGGAATCGCCACGTACATGGCGAAAAACAGCAACAGGAACGGCTCGGTCGTGGCGAATTTCGCCGGCGAGTACTGCAGCGCCCCCCACACGGTGCCGATGCCGAAGGTGAAAGCAAACCCCAGCAGGTTCAGCACGCGCCACGGGCGTGTCCATGCAATCGCCACGATGCCGGCGTTGAGTACGGCGTAGTACGAAAACAGCGCGACATGATTGCCGCTGCCGGTAGACAACCAGATCGGCGCAAGAAAACCGGCCAGCACGCCCAGCACCGCCAACGTGCGCGAATCCTGCAGCACCGCCAGCACGCACATGCCTGCGATCAGCACCACGCTGATGCCCAGTGCCGTTCCGGCATCGAGCAAGCCGTACAACTTGAAGGCCGCGAACACCGTCAACAACAAGCCGCCGATGGCGCCGCCCTGCAACGCCAACGCAAAACCCGGCCGCTGCGCGCGCTGCTTCCAGCCGAAGATCAGACCGGCCAATGCCAGGACGCTGATGCCGGCCAAGCGCAGCTCGATCGGCATGCGCATCCAGCCCTGGTCGCTGGCGTACTTCAACAGCGACGCCACGCCGGCCAACAACACCAGCATGCCGACCTTGACCGGCACATTGCCCTGGGTGAACCAACGCTTCAAGGCGCTGGCCGCGCGCGCGATGGCGCTGGGCGCGGCCGGAGGCCGGGGTGGTTGCGATTGTGCGGATTGCGGTTGCGCCGGCTCGGCGCGCGTCGCCTGCGCTTGCGGGCTGGGACGTTCCGACCCCGCGATCGCACCGTGCGCCATCGCCTCTACGGGTGCCTGCGCCGGCAATGGCGGCGGCACCGCCGAGGCAGACACGCCAACGGCGTCGTGGTCCGCGCCCGGCGCCTGCCAGCCAACGGCCTGACGCGCTGCATCGGAGGTGCGGTACCCAGGTAGATCGCCGTCGGCAATGGAGCCCGGACCAGTGCCGACAGCGGACGCCTCGCCCGGTCGTTCCCATGCCCTGCCCTGCGCGTCCGCGGGTGCTTGCGCTGGCGCATCCGCAGGCCCGGCACCACTGCGCTGCCACTGCGCAAGCCGCTGCTCCAGCGCCGCCACCCGTCTCCGCAGCCCAGCCATCCACACCAGCGCGATCACCACACCCACCGGCACGGCGAGCAGCACCAGGGCCACCAACACGATTATCGTTTCCAACGCAGCAATCCCCGAGCCGGCGTCCAGCCGAATGCGCGCACCATACAGCCTCGGGCTACGGCTGGGCAGCCAGCCTCTCGCTCAGACGATGGATGGAGCGTCGGCAAGCTGCAGTCGCACGCGTGCTTGCGTGGATGCTTCACACAAGAAAACGCCCGGAAAACCGGGCGCTTTGAACGATTATTCGCGGTAACCGCTGTCGTTCTTGTTATGGATGATCCAGATCAGGTTGCCGCCGGTCCCCATCGACTTGCCCGCGAACACCAGGCGTCCCTGGCCCTTGTAGGCCATTTCATAACGGTAGCGGTCGCCACCGAAGAAAAACGGGATAAATGCCTTGCCGGTCACGTAAGCACCCTGGTCGTCCGGCTGACCAATTAGGTCGGTGACCTGCTTCATCGGCATACCGATTTTCAACTGGGTGAACTTGCTGCCAGGCGCCGGCTTGCCGGTGATTTCGCCTTCGTAATCGTTGATGCCCTTGACGGTCTCGCCGTAGCCCGCCTCGACATCGGACGACTTGATCACCTCACCATCGGCATTCATCCAGGCCGGTGTCCCGGTCTGCTTTTTTGCAGCCCAGCTGGTCGACGGCACGGAACACGCAACTACCACGCTCAGCGCCAGGGCGCTTGCCAAAAACTTATTCATCACTCTTCTCTCGATCCATGGAGTTCCCCGATCCTTCGTACACGACACGGGAACGGCCGCCGTGCGTGCAAATTAGCGCACGTGAATCCAGCAAAGTCCACTTCCGGTCAGCCGCCGAAGGCGTTGCAGTGCAAGAAACGCAACATCCATCGCTTACAAATGAAAAAGCCCCGGCATGCCGGGGCCTGTTTCATCACTGCGCCAGACACTTACTTGGCGACAACCCGCACCATCTCCAGGCACTTGTTGGAGTAGCCCCACTCGTTGTCGTACCAGGACACCAGCTTGACGAAGGTGGAGTCCAGCGCGATGCCAGCGTCGGCGTCGAACACCGAGGTGCAGGTTTCGCCGCGGAAATCGGTGGCCACGACCTTGTCTTCGGTATACCCCAGCACACCCTTCAGTGCGCCTTCGCTCTGTGCCTTCACTTCGGCGCAGATTTCGGCGTAGGTGGCCGGCTTTTCCAGTTCGACAGTGAGGTCGACCACCGAAACGTCCGAGGTCGGCACGCGAAAGCTCATGCCGGTGAGCTTCTTGTTGAGCTCGGGGATCACCACGCCCACGGCCTTGGCCGCGCCGGTGGAGGACGGAATGATGTTCTCCAGGATGCCGCGGCCGCCGCGCCAATCCTTGTTGGACGGGCCGTCCACGGTCTTCTGCGTCGCAGTAGCCGCATGCACGGTGGTCATCAGGCCGCGCTTGATGCCCCACTTGTCGTTGATCACCTTGGCCAGCGGCGCCAGGCAGTTGGTGGTGCACGAGGCGTTGGAGATGATCGCTTCGCCCTTGTAGGTCTTGTCGTTGACGCCGTAGACGAACATCGGGGTGTCGTCCTTGGACGGCGCCGACAGGATCACTTTCTTGGCGCCTGCATCGATGTGCTTCTGAGCGGTTTCCTTGGTCAGGAACAGGCCGGTGGACTCGATCACCACGTCGGCGCCGACGGCATCCCACTTGAGGTTGGCCGGGTCGCGCTCCTGGGTCAGGCGGATCTTCTTGCCGTTGACGATCAGCGTATTGCCGTCGACCGAGACGTCGGCCTTGAAGCGGCCATGCACCGAGTCGTACTGCAGCATGTAGGCCAGGTAGTCGGGCTCGAGCAGGTCATTGATGGCCACGATCTCGATGTCATTGGCGAAGTTCTGCACCGCAGAGCGCAGCACGTTGCGTCCGATGCGACCGAATCCGTTGATGCCAACCTTGATTGCCATGTTCACTAGCTCCTGCGACCGCGACAGCGCGGCGGATGGAAAGGGGCTGTCATTCTAGCAGCGTCACTGTCTGCAGCCGTGTTGTTGTGGGCCGGGATTGGGAACGGGCATTCGGGATTGGTTGGCGGTTCGCCAGTGAGGCAGCTCTGTGCGTCGCCTGGTGAGCCACCGGGCCGCAACTGCGCTCGGCCCCTGCGGGAACGCGCGTGAGCGGCCGAGCCGCGCGCCACGGCATCGATGACCGACGGCGTCCGGATGCACCCATGCCGGTCGCATCAAGCGACATTGCATTGGGCACGATAAAACGGTCACACGCCCAAACATTTCAACCACTTAAAGAATAATCGAATACGCTGAAAAGCATATTCAATGCTATGCCGAACAGCAGAATTTCGGCACCCCGTGGATTTCGATACTGGCCCTGCCCGCTGAGGCACCCCCCATCAATCACACGGAGATTTCCCATGCGTCGCACCCTCTTCTCTCTGGTTCTGGCTCTGGCTGCCACCCCGGCGCTGGCTGGCGGCGTGATGCATTACACCGACAAGGCCAAGCTGCCGGCCGGCGGCGAAGAACGCGAAGTCGCTGCGCTGTTCGACACCTGGAACGCGGCGTTGGCCACGGGCAACCCGCACAAGGTGGCCGACCTGTACGCACCGGACGGCGTGCTGCTGCCGACGGTCTCCAACGAAGTGCGCGCCTCGCGCGAGCAGATCGAAAACTACTTCGCGAGGTTCCTGACCAAGAAGCCGCAGGGCGTGGTCAATTACCGCACCGTGCGCGTGCTGGATGACGACAGCGCCGTGGATGCCGGCGTGTACACCTTCACGCTAACCGACAAGCACGGCAACAAGAGCAACGTGCAGGCCCGCTACACCTTCGTATACGAAAAGCGCGACGGCAAGTGGCTGATCATCAACCACCACAGCTCGGCGATGCCGGAAGTGGATGCACCCAAGGTCGCCAAGGTCAAGTAAGCGGTACATCGCACCGGCGATCGATCGCTGTCGACGCCACTGCGCACGCAACCGTCGGCGTCCCTCCCGCCGCCGACAGCTGTGCCAAGCGCATCGCACGATGCCACGCGTGCGATGCGCGCTGCGAGCCCCAGCACGGCGCGCAACGCCGTCTTCCGCGCAGGGTGTGGCAACAGCCATTGCAGGCCCGCACACCTGGGCGCACGGCCAAATTGATCAGGATCAAGGCAGCGGCGACGCCAAGCGCGAAGACTTCCCACGTCCATTGCACCCCACGAGACTTCTCATGCGTATGCGCTCTACCCTTCTGTTCGCCGCTCTGGCCGCTTCTTGCGTCAGCCTCCCCGCACTGGCGCAATCCAAAGGCGACTGGACCGTTGCCGTCGGTGCCCACCAGGTCGCTCCCAAATCCGACAATGGCAGCCTGGTCGGCGGCACCCTCGACGTGGATGTGGGCAAAGACATCAAACCCACGTTTACCGCCGAATATTTCGTCGCAGACAACCTGGGCATCGAGGTGCTGGCTGCGCTGCCGTTCGAGCACGACATTGCGATTGGCGGCCTGGGCCGGGTGGGCAGCACCAAGCATCTGCCGCCGGTGATCTCACTGCAGTACCACTTCAACGCCCAGGGCACGCTATCGCCGTTCGTTGGCGCCGGTATCAACTACACGCGCTTCTTCGACACCGACACCCGCGGCGCGCTGGCCGGCAGCAAGCTGGAGCTGGACGATTCCTGGGGCCTGGCACTGCATGCAGGCGTGGACTACAAGCTCAGCGACCGCGGCGCGCTGCGCGTCAACCTGCGCTGGATCGATATTGATACCCGAGCGCGCCTGGACGGCAACCGTATCGGCACGGTCAATATCGACCCGCTGGTCTACGGCCTGGCCTACGTGCACCGGTTCTGATCCCCGCGGCGTGGGCGGCGCATCTCTGGCACACTTGCCGTCCAGGGACGTGCATCACCGCCGGAGTTGCGGACAGGTCGGTCACGTCGCCCGCCTGTCCGACCTACCGGGGATTCCATGAACACGCTGACTCGCACCGCCCTCGCCATCGCACTGGCCGCCTCGGCCGCACCCGCCCTTGCACAGTCGGCCGGTCATTGGACGACCGGTTACGGTGCCGGCTATGTCTCGCCCAAGTCCAATAACGGCACTTTCGGCGGCACCCAGGCCGAGATCAAGGGCGCGCCGGCACTGTCGTTCACCTACGAATACTTCCTGCGCAACAACCTGGGTATCGAAGTGCATGCGGCAGTTGCAGGCAAGCACGACCTCGAGCTGCAGGGCATCGGCAAGGTGGGCAGCTATTGGACGGTGCCACCGAGCGTGCTGCTGCAGTACCACATCAATGGCTATGGCACGGTGTCGCCGTTCGTGGGCATAGGCATCAACTACACCACGTTCCTGGGCGAAGACACCGAGCAGACGGTTACCAGCGGCGATCTGCGTTTCGACGATTCGGTCGGCGCCACTGCGCATGTCGGCGTGGACTTCATCTTCAACGACCGTAGCGGCCTGCGCGTGGATGCGCGCTGGACCGATTCGCGCAGCAACGTCGACCTCAACGGCGCGCGGCTGGGCAAGGCACGGATTGATCCGTTGACCTTCGGCGTGTCGTACCTGGTGTATTACTAAGAGCGCCTAGCAACACGACTGCGTTCATCGCCAGATGGGCGCGGCCAGCGCCCGCTGCGGCATGCCCCCACGCGGATGCTGCAGTTGCCGCTTGCGTGCAACTGTTTGCTCCATCCGGGCGCGCTCCAGGCACGTGCCGGCACCATGCTGAGGCGTGGCTGTCGCAGCTCCGGAAGGGCCATCAAACCGTCCCGGACCGATGCGTACAATCGCCGGATGAAAACACTTTCCCTCTCTGCATTCGTTGTTGCGACGGCAATGGCCGCCGCAATCCACCCCAGCACCGCCCTGGCCTGGGGCCCGCAAGGCCACCGCCTGGTGGCGCGCATCGCCGAAACCGAGCTGAGCCCGCAGGCACGCACGCAAGTGGCGCAATTGCTGGCCGGCGAGCCGGACCCGACCCTGCACGGCGTGGCCACCTGGGCCGATGAGCTGCGCGAGCACGACCCTGACCTGGGTAAGCGCTCCGGGCCGTGGCACTACGTCAACCTGGGCGAACACGACTGCACGTACTCGCCACCGCGCGACTGCCCGGACGGCAACTGCGTGATCGCCGCGCTCGACCAGCAAGCCGCCCTGCTCGCAGATCGTACCCAGCCGTTGGACGTACGCCGCCAGGCCTTGAAGTTCGTGGTGCATTTCGTCGGCGACATCCATCAGCCGATGCACGCCGGCTATGCGCACGACAAGGGCGGTAACGACTTCCAGCTGCAGATCGACGGCAAGGGCAGCAACCTGCATGCGCTGTGGGACAGCGGCATGCTCAACGACCGCCATCTGAGCGACGATGCGTACCTGCAACGCTTGCTGGCATTGCCGGCCGCCACTGCCGGGTCTGCGGCGCTGCCACCGCCGGCTGCGGCATGGGCGCAGGCTTCGTGCAAGATCGCCATCACGCCGGGTGTCTACCCGAGCGCGCACGTGTTGCCCGCCACCTACATCGCCACCTATCGCCCGATCGCCGAAACCCAGCTGCGCATCGCGGGTGACCGGCTTGCCGCCATCCTCAACGCGGCGCTGGCCGGCCCCTGACGTGGAGACGCCGATGCAGCCCCAGGTGCTTGCCTTCTTTCATGCCGACAGCAACACCTTCACCTACGTGGTCGCCGATGCGGCCACCGGTGCGGCGGCAGTGATCGACCCGGCGCTGGACTACGCGGCCGATAGCGGCGTCGTCGGCAGCCAGTCGGCGCAGGCCATCCTTGCGGCCATCGAGCAACACGGATGGCAGGTGCAATGGCTGCTGGAAACTCACGCGCATGCCGATCACCTGTCTGCAGCGCAGTGGCTGAAGCAGCATTGGCCGCAGGCGCGTATCGGTATCGGCGAGGGTATTTGCAAAGTGCAACGCACCCTTGCCGCGCAGTACGCATTGCCGGCCGACTTCCGCGCCGATGGCTCGCAATTCGATCATCTGTTTGCCGACGACGAGCGCTTCAAGCTTGGCGGTATCGAAGCACGCGTCATCGCGGTGCCCGGCCACACCAGCGACAGCATTGCGTATCTGATCGGCGATGCGTTGTTTCCTGGCGACTCGTTGTTCATGCCGGATGCGGGCACGGCGCGTTGCGATTTTCCCGGCGGCGATGCACGCCAGCTGTTTGCCTCGATCCAGCGCCTGTATGCGCTGCCGGAAAGCACCCGCGTGTTCGTCTGCCACGACTATGGCCCGGGCGGGCGCGCGGTGGCGCATCAGACCAGTATCGGCGCGCAGCGGCGCAGCAATATCCATGTGCGCGACGGCGTGGATGTAGAGACCTTCGTGGCGCAGCGGCAGGCGCGCGATGCCACCTTGCCAGAGCCCAAGTTGATCCGCCCGGCCCTGCAAACCAATCTTCAGGCCGGGCGTTGCGCCGGAGTGGTCCTGTAGCGCGTGCAGGCTCGCCACGCGGTGCGCATCGCGTAGCCGCTATGATCGGGGCCCTGTCCTGGTGAGGAGCCTTCGATGCGCATGATCGGTTTCTGGCAGCGCGCGTTGTGCGTGCTGATGCTGGCGTTGCCCCTGCTGGCGAGTGCGCAGACCGCACCGGTGACGGTGTTTGCGGCCGCGAGCCTGAAAGAATCGATGGACGAAGCTGCGGCCGCGTACGAAAAAGCCACCGGCACGCCGGTGCGCGTGTCGTATGCAGCGAGTTCTGCGCTTGCACGCCAGATCGAACAGGGCGCGCCGGCGGACGTGTTCTTTTCGGCCGACCTGGAGTGGATGGACTATCTACAGCAGCGTGGGCTGGTGCTGCCGGCGCAGCGGCACAACCTGCTCGGCAACACACTGGTATTGATCGCGCCGGCGAACAGCAAGCTGCACGTTGACCTGCGCACCCCCGGCGCCATTGCCAAGGCGGTTGGGCAGGGCGGACGCCTGGCCGTAGGCCAGACCGCCAGTGTGCCGGCCGGCAAGTACGCAGCCGCCGCGCTGCGCAAGCTCGGCCAATGGGACAGCGTCGGCAACCGGCTTGCCGAATCGGAAAGCGTGCGTGCGGCTTTGATGCTGGTCTCGCGTGGCGAAGCGCCGCTGGGCATCGTGTATGGCTCGGACGCGCGCGCCGATGCCAAGGTGCGCGTCATCGCCACCTTCCCCGACGACAGCCATGACCCCATCGTGTATCCGGTTGCTGCATTGAAAAACAGCAATAACCCCGCCACCGCCGCATTCGTCAGCTGGCTGGGAAGCAAGCCGGCCAAGGCGATCTTTGCGCGCCGTGGTTTTTCGCTGAAGGATTGAGGCACACCGTTTGTCGATGTTCACCCCGGAAGAGCTGACCGCGATCGGCTTGAGTCTCAAGGTCGCGATCGTGGCAGCGCTCGCCAGCCTGCCGCCGGGCATTGCCTGCGGCTGGCTGCTGGCGCGGCGCCGCTTCCCCGGCAAGGCCCTGCTGGACGCGCTGCTGCATCTGCCCCTGGTGATGCCGCCAGTGATCACCGGCTATGCGCTGCTGGTGGTGTTGGGCACACAGGGGCCGGTGGGCAGCTGGTTGCTGGAACATCTCGGTATCCAGTTCGCCTTCCGCTGGACCGGCGCGGCGTTGGCGTGCGCGGTCATGGGATTTCCGCTGATGGTGCGCGCGATCCGTCTATCCATCGAGGCCACCGATCGTCGCCTGGAAGCGGCCGCCGCCACGCTGGGGGCCGGGCCGTGGCGGGTGTTCTTCAGCATCACCTTGCCGCTGGCCTGGCCGGGCCTGGTCGCCGGCATGGTGCTCGCGTTCGCCAAGGCGCTTGGCGAGTTCGGCGCCACCATCACCTTCGTGTCCAATATCCCTGGCGAAACGCAGACCTTGTCGTCGGCCATCTACGGGCTGATGCAGGTCCCGGGGATGGAATCGGGCATCTGGCGGCTGGCCGGCGTGGCGCTGGCGATCTCGCTGGCGGCGCTGCTGCTGTCCGAATGGCTGGTGCGCCGGCCGCATCCGCGCGAGGACGCGTGATGCTGGATATCGACCTGCAGCTGCAGCGCGGCGCCTTCGAACGCCGCATCCGCATCCACGACGATGCGCGTGTCGTGGCACTGGTGGGGCCCTCCGGCGCGGGCAAGACCACGGTGCTCAATGCAATTGCCGGCTTGCTGCGTCCGCAGGCCGGGCATATCCGCATCGATGGGCGCTGCCTGTACGACGCCGGGCAAGGCATCGACCTGCCGACGCACCAGCGCCGGATCGGTTATGTGTTCCAGGATGCGCGGCTGTTTCCGCATCTGGATGTGCGGCGCAACCTGCGCTACGGCCGGCATGCGCGCGGCAAGGCGCCGTTCGGCTTCGACGATGTGGTGGCCTTGCTCGGCATCGCACCGCTGCTGCAACGCCGGCCGCGCAACCTCTCTGGCGGCGAAGCGCAGCGCGTGGCGATTGGCCGAGCGTTGTTGGCGCAACCGGCGATTCTGCTGTTCGACGAACCGTTGTCGGCCCTGGATCAGGCGCGCCGCGAAGAGTTGATTCCTTACCTGCAGCGCGTGCGCGACGAGATTCGCCTGCCAATGCTCTACGTCAGCCACAACCCCGATGAAGTGCAGCGCATTGCCGACAGCGTGCACGTGCTGGATTGAAGGCGGTGTGGGCGGGGATAGGGCGTTAGCGGTTGACGCGTTATGAGAGGGCGCCGCGTTGTTGGTGACTGGACATGCTGCGCAACGGCTGCAGCAGCTATCGGACCACCTTCCCGGTCCGCACGCTCACCTTGCCTTGCCGCACCTCGAAGGTGAACGCGAACGACAACGTCACCGGTACCGGCTCGATCTGGGCGGCGCCAGTGCAATCGTCTGGCACTGACGGTTGCGCAGCGCCTGATGGATACGTGCACATCGCCGCCGGAACAAACTGCCATCGCAGCGCGGCGGCGCGCACCGCTTGCATGAGATCGGCGTTGTCCGGCAGCAGCCCGGCGGCGCATTCGTCGCGGTCGGACATTGGATCCACGCGCTGCACCGTGCCCTCTGCGCTCAGAATGAGATGCGCGCAGACGGTGGTGGGCGCCAGGCTCTGGCGTGGCGAATCGGGGGGCAGCACCGGGGCGTCGCTGCGCGCCGCGCGTGGCATGCGAAAGCGTTGCGTTGGTGCCAGCGTATAGGATTGGACGCCCGCAGCGCCGCCGCCGTCCGGCTGTGGAGGCAGCATGCGTTGATCCACCGAATCCTCGCGCTGGCTGCGTTGCTGCTCGGCCAGTTGGCGCGTGGCGCAACTACTCATGGCCAGCATCAGGGCGAGGCTACCGATCAGGCAGCGGTTCATTGCAACGCCCCGCGTGAGGCGCATCCCGCAGGTGCGCAGCTGGCCACACGTTCGGACCGGTCGGCAGCGTGTGGGCCTGCAGCAGCTTCGGTACCGGAATGGATATCTGCAACTGCCGATGCCGCATCTGGTGGATCCAGTTCGAATTTCACCGGCACGCGCACCTCGGACGCGACCGCCTTGCCATCCTCCAGCGCAGGTGTGAAGCGCCAGTGGCGTGCTGCGTCGAGCACGGTCTGATCGAACACGCCTGCCGGCGTGCTGCGCACGATGGCGATATGGTCGGGTGTTCCAGTCGGGCTCACGGCGATCTGCAGTTCGACAAATCCCGCCAGGCCTGCAGCGACGGCGTCAGGCGGATACCTGGGCGGCTGCATGGTGCCAAAATCCAGCGCATCGCCGGGCACGCGCATTCCATGCAATCGCGCAGGTTGGAGCGCCCAGCAGGCGCCACTGACCATCACCGCCAATGCCACCATCACGCGCAGGTTCCATCGCGCGCGGGGCGCCTCCACCGTAGGCTTCAGCAAGGCTGCCACGCGTTGGGTGAGCGCATGCGGCGCATTCCAACGGCAGGCCGTCGGCGTCCAGCCGGCACCACAGTGGGTCTTGAGCATCGCGGTGGCGTAACTGCGGCGCTTGCCCGGATAGCGCGTCAGCACCTCTGCGTCGCACGCCAGTTCCTGATCCAGCCGGAACGCGCGCAATGCCAGATGCATCAACGGATTCCACCAGCCGATGCACAGCAACAGCGCGGCCAGCAGATTGGCATACAGATCGCCGCGCCGCAGATGCAGGCGCTCGTGCGTCAGGATCAAGGTGCGTTCGGCGGCGCTGTAGCGCGTATCGAAATCCATCGGCAGCACGATGCGTGGGCGCCAGAGCCCCAACGATACCGGCAGGCCTGCATCGTGGGTTGCCGCCCATACTTCGCCCTCGAGCGCATGCAACGCGCCCAAGCTGCGTACGAATCGCCGTTGTCGCCACCAGAGCGCTACGGTCATCGCGACCGCACCGGCCAGCCAGGTGGCCATCAAGGTCCCCGCCCATGCGTGATCGCCCTCTTGCAGGTTGAGCGGCATCGCGACCATCGCCGGCATCTTCGGCAACGCTGACGCGAGCGGCGGCCCTGGTATTGCAGCTGCCAATACGGCGAGTGGCAAGGCGAGCCAGATCGCATACGCCGCTGTTGCGCCCAGCCAGCCACGCAGTACGCGCCGCAGCAGCAGACAGGCCAGCAACGCGGCACTGCTATACAAGGTGACGCGCAACAGCAATGGCAACTCAAGGTGCATCGTCCAACTCCTTGAGCAGACGCTTCAATTCTGCGATGTCCGAGGCGCTGAGTTGCCCGCGTTCGCTGAAGTGCGCCACCAGCGGTGCAACGCGCCCGCCGAACAGCCGCTGCAGCAATCCTTCGCTCTGCTGCTGCACCCACTGTTCGCGCGCCAGCAGCGGCGCGTAGTGATATCTGCGGCCGTGTTTTTCTGCCGCAACGGCGCCCTTGGTGAGCAGCCGATTCAGCAAGGTCTTGATGGTGGGCTCGGCCCAGCCGGTGTGCGCCAACGCGGCGATCACTTCTTCTGCGGTGCGCGGCGCACCATCCCAGAGCACTTGCATCACCACCGCTTCGGCGTCGCTGATCGGCATGCGATTACATCCGTAATTTTTATCGATTACGCGCGTAAACAGCTTGCTTGTCAAGCAGTGATCGAACGGGCTCCCGACGCCTGCCCGCATTGATGGCGGCCAAGCATGGCGCACGAGTATCGGGATGCAGGCAGCACGCGACCGGCTCGGCTACTCTGCGTGGATGACCGAGCACCTCACCGACCTGAGCGCCGCCGTGGAGCGGATCCTGCAACGCATCGACGGCCCGCTGCGCGTGGGCGCGCCGCTGGGCATCGGCAAGCCGCACCGTCTGTTGAACGCGCTCTACGCACAGCTCAAGGACACGCCGTCGCGGCCACTGGCGATTTACACGGCGCTCTCGCTCAATCCCCCCAGGCCGGGTACCGGACTCCAGGCGCGCTTTGCCGCACCGTTCATCGCGCGCCACTTTGGCGAGGATTTCCCCCGCCTTGCCTATGTCGACGCCATGCTGCGCGATGCCTTGCCCGCGCATGTGCAGGTGGAAGAGTTTTACATGCAATCCGGCGGGCTCTTGCATTCCACCCAGGCCCAGGCCGACTACACGAGCCTCAACTACACGCATGCCGCTGCAGCGGTGGCGCAACGCGCGCCCAACCTGATCGTGCAGAAAGTGGCGCGCGAACCGGGCAGCACGCGGCTGTCGTTGTCGTGCAACAACGACATCACCCAGGACACGCTGGACGCGGTGCAGGCACTCGGCTTGCCGCGCCCGATGCTGGTGGCGGAAGTCGATCCGCTGTTGCCGTGGATGGGAGGCACCGCAGCGGTAGATGCCGCATTCTTCGATCTGATCATCGATTTGCCAGGTCCGTTCCCGCAGCTGTTCGGCTTGCCGCGGCAAGCGGTGAGAAGCGTCGACTACGCCATCGGCTTGTATGCCAGTGCCCTGGTGCGCGATGGCGGCACCTTGCAGATTGGCATCGGCACGCTGGCCGATGCACTGAGCCATGCACTGGTGCTGCGGCATACCGATAACGCGACCTATCGCCGTGTGCTGCATGCGCTGGATCCGGCACTGGAACACCACCCGGCCGTGCAGGCCAGCGGCGGCCTGGAGCCGTTTGCCGTCGGCTTGTACGGTTGCAGCGAGATGCTCAACGAAGGCTTCAAGCAATTGGTGGACAGCGGCGTGATCCGTCGCAAGGTGCACGACGATCTGCCGCTGATGCAGCGCATTGCCGATGGCAGCGCCGACATAGCCGATCACGCACGTCTTGCCGCCGAAGGCGAGTTCCTGCATGGCGCGTTCTATCTCGGCTCGCCCGCGTTCTATCAATGGCTGCGCGATCTGGAAGCCCCGACACGCGCGGCGATCGGCATGCGCCGCATCAGCGAGATCAATCAGCTCTACGGCGGCAACGAGACGCTAAACCGCTTGAAACGCAAGGATGCACGCTTCTTCAACTCCTGCATGATGGCGACCGCGCTGGGCGCGGCAGTCTCCGACGGGCTGGAAGATGGCCGCATCGTGTCCGGGGTCGGCGGGCAGTACAACTTCGTGGCGATGGCGCATGCACTGCCGCAGGCACGTAGCGCCTTGATGCTGCGCGCCACCCGCGAGGCTGGCGCACACACCGCCAGCAACCTGCGCTGGAACTACGGTCACACCACCATTCCACGCCATCTGCGCGACCTCTACATCACCGAATACGGCATCGCCGATCTACGCCACAAGACCGACCAGGACTGCGTGCTGGAAATGGCCGCCATCTGCGATGCCCGCTTCCAGGGTGAATTGCTTGCCCAGGCGGAACGGTCGCGCAAGTTGCGCACAGCGCCTGCACTGCCGGTACGCGCGCAGCGCAACACACCACGTGCACTGGAACAGGCACTGGCCCCATTTCGACGCGACGGCAGCCTGCCCGATTACCCGCTCGGCAGCGACTTCACGAAGATCGAACGGCGTCTGCTGCCCGCATTGGGCTGGCTCAAGGGCGCAACTGCCAGCACTGGCGGAAAGATCGCCACGGTGGCCCGCGCACTGCTCACGCGCCAAGCGCCCGGTGCCGATGATGTTGCCTGCCTGCAACGCATGGCACTGGATGCGCCAAACAGCCTTGGTGATCGCCTGCAGGCGCGGCTGCTGACCCATGCCTTGCGACAGACCGCCGCGCCATGAAGAAACAGTGCCGCGATTTGCCACCGGCTCGAACGCACCGCGGCAAGCACTGACGCATCACGGACACACAGCGGAAAGATATGCGTCAAACTGGGCCGTGATGATGGCGACCTCGTCGCTTTCCGGCTGTGCTGCATGCATTTTTTTCGCGTGTTTACTGCTGTCACGTCAGGGTTCGATCGCAAAACGAAGTTGGTGCGCCCAAAGCGAAGCAAGACGCAGCGCACCGCCATCTTCGCCGTGCTGTTGCTGAGCAGTCTTGTCGCGCAAGCCGCACCGCGCCTGACCGACCTGCAGTACATCGGCAGCCACAACAGCTACCACGCCGGCTTTGCGCCCAGCGAAGCGGCGTTATTGAAGCAACTGGACCCGACACTGTTTGCCGCGCTGGATTACCGCCATCCCGCCTTGACGCAGCAACTTGACGATGGCGTGCGCCAACTTGAACTGGACGTCTTCGCCGATGCACAGGGCGGGCGCTACGCACATCCGGCCATCGTTGCGCAGATCGCCAAGGCCGGTCTGCCGACCGCACCGGCAAGCGCGCCCACCGGAGTGATGGACAGGCCCGGCTTCAAGGTCATGCATGTGCAGGATCTGGACCAGCGCAGCAACTGCCAACCGTTGATTGCCTGCCTGCAGGAAATCCGCACCTGGTCGAAGCAGCACCCGGGCCACGTGCCCATCTTCATCCTGCTCGAAACCAAGCAGGCGCCGATCCAGTTGACGTTTCCCACCGTACAACCCGAACCCTTCGATGCAAAGGCGATGGATGCACTGGATGCCGAACTGCGTTCGGTCTTCCAGCCCGGTGAATACATCAGCCCCGATCAGGTGCGGGGCCGCGCGCCTACGCTCAACGCAGGCGTGCTCGCGCATGGCTGGCCGTCGTTGGCCCAGGCGCGCGGCAAGGTGGTATTTCTGCTCGACCAACGCGTTGCCGGTGCCAGCTATCTGCCCGGCCACCCATCGCTGCGTGGCCGGGTGTGTTTCACCAATGCGGTGCCAGGCGAAGACGATGCGGCCTTCGTCGAACGCAACGACGGCCCTGCCGATGACATCAAAAAGCTGGTCAAGGCGGGCTATCTGGTACGTACACGCACCGATGCGGATTTGCAGGAAGCCCAGCACAACGACACCGCCCGGCGCGACGCCATGCTGGCCAGCGGCGCGCAATTGCTCAGTACCGACTTCCCGATCAACGAGCCGGCCGATAACGGCTACGTGGTGCGCTTCGATGGCGGCGCGGTGGCGCGTTGCAATCCGCAACGACCGGACCCGGGTTGCCACGACATCGACCTGCACCACTGAGGGCAGCAACGCGCACAAGCGGCCCTACGCATCAGCCCTGTCGCAATGGAAGCGTCGGCGATCCATGGCCGTGCCCGCTGCCCGGGCGCGAGCCTCCCCTCCCCCATCACGCGAGCATCAAGATGCAGTTTTCCCGCCCCCTCCATCGCTTGACCTGCGCCATTGCCGCGGCGCTTTGCGCGCCATCGCTGGCGTGCGCTGCAGAGATGACCACCACCACGTTGGACTCGGTCAACGTGCAAGCCACCCAGGCCGCGGCGCCCGGTTCGCTCAACGAACAGCGCCTGTCCAATAGCGTCAACAGCGTGATGAGCAAGCAGCAGATCGATGCAATTCCCTCCGGCGGCATTGCCGATGTGGTAGCGCACATGCCGGGATTATCGGCCTACAGCGACATGCATCTTGGCCAGGCCACCACCGGCGAGAACGCCTACGTCAGCATCCGCGGCATGGACGCCAGCTATAACGCATACACGCTCAACGGCTTTGGCATGCCGGAAACCGACTCCTCGACGCGCGCCATTTCCTTGAACATGCTGGCGCCATTCGGCATCCAGTCGGTGCAGGTCTCCAAATCGCCGACGCCCGACATGCCCGGCGATTCGATCGGCGGCGCGATCGATATGCGCACCCCCAATGCATTTGATTTCGACCAAGACCTCTATGCCAAGAGCACCGCGCAAGGTCAGTTCAACGCACTAGCCCACCACCTGGGTGGCAAGGACAGCGGCGGCACCTTCCAGCAAGAGCTGGCCTGGAAGTTCGGGGAAGGCGATGCGTTCGGCATCTACGCCTCGGCCTATTACGGCAAGAACAACAACATGGCGCAGGCCCCTGCGCCCAACAGCAAATACGTGCCCGCCGACCCTGCGCTCGCCGCCGCCACCGATTTGCGCGATGTCGGCCCGCTGATCAGCACCCGCTACAAGTACAGCCTCTACGCCAGCCAGATCGAACGCTATGGCGGCAACCTGTCGCTGGATTGGCAGGGCGACACGAGCGCGCTGTATGCACGTGCCATCTACGGCAGTTACGGCGTCACCGGCACCCAGGACCAGTCCAGTGCGCGCCTGGAGACCTATCGCAACCAGCCCACGGCGGTGCGCGGCGGGTACTTCAATACCCACGATATCGACGAGACGCTGGCCACGGTGCAACTGGGCGGGCAGACCACGCTCGACCGGCTGCACCTGGACTACGGTACCTCGTTCGGCCGCGGCACGCGCAGCCGGCCGGATTATGTGTCGGCCAGTCTGTATGGGTTTACCCCGGGCAGCTTCGCCTTCGACCTCAGCGACCCCACCTACCCGAGCATCGGCCCAAGCTCGCCGGCGTTGAAGGACTTCTTTTACAACCTGGATTCTTCGCTGTTGTGGAAGGTGCAGGGCCACGACGCCGGCAGTCACGATAACCGCTTCAACGCGCATACCGACATTGCGTACCAGGTCGATGGCGCTGTGCTGGACAGCGTCAAACTTGGCCTGTCGGCCGATCACTCCGAGCGCGACGCCTATGACCACCCGTTCTTCCACAAGGATGGCAACTTCGTCACCAACGGCCCGTACTTTGGCGGCCCCAATTACGCGTTTCCCACCGCCGGCGGCCCGCCGCTGAGCGCGATTCCCGGCCGCATCACGTACAACGCATTCGATGGTCACTATGCGGGGCCGTTCAAGCTGCTCGATCGCGGCTGGATGCGCGCGCAGGCGCTGCCTTACAAGTACATCGACGACCCGAACGGCGCAGGCATCTATACCGCCAACGACTACAACGCCAACACCACCTCCAGCACCGAAGCGATCTATTCGGGCTATGCGATGGCCGCGCTGCATCTTGGCAAGGTGAGCATACTGCCCGGCGTGCGTTACGAACTGACCCAGTATTCGGCCGACTCCTGGCAATCCAGCGGCGATGGCAGCACCGGCAGTTTCGTCGGCAGCGGCAGTACCTACGGCAAGGTCTTGCCAGGCATCAGCGTCAACTATCGGCCGGACGATCTCACCGTATATCGCGCGTCGTTGCGCCGCAGTTTCAGTCGCCCGGCATTCGGGCTGATTTCCGGCGAGACGGTGTATTCGATCGATGACACCCAAAAAGTGGTCGGCATCTCCAAGCCCAACCCCAACCTGCAGGCGAGCACCGCCGACAACGCCGACCTGTCTGCCGAGTTCTACGATCATCAGGGCGGCGTGCTCAGCGCCTCGACGTACTACAAGCGCATCAATGGGTTCATCTATACCTCGCAATCGGCCACCAGCAACGACAGCACCCTGGGCGGCCTGGTGCCAACCGGCACGACCTTCGAAAATGGCGTGCCGGTGACCATGCCGCAAAATGGCGGCACCGCAAAGCTCTATGGGCTGGAGTTGGCGGCGAGCAAGCGCCTGCAACAGTTGCCCGGCCTCTGGAGCAACTTCGGCGTCACCGCCAACCTTACGCTGCAGCACAGCCAGGCAGATAGCAAACGCAGCGACCAGCCGGAAAAGACCTGGCTGCCGCGCGCACCCGAACGCATCTACAACCTGGATCTGTTCTACGACGACACGCACCTGCGCACGGACCTGAGCTACAACTACACCGGCCTGCAACTGCTGGGGCTCACCACCGACCGCCTCAATTACTACCTGCAGCCGGTGAAGTCGCTGGATTTCAATGCGACCTATCACTTGCCGCACCATATCGATGTCGGCGTGTCGGCAAAGAACCTGCTCAATGCCGCCACGTTCTACGAAACGCAGGGCAAGTCCAAGCGCTACATGGCCTACGATCCCGGCGCCGACGGTGCCTATGTGCAAACCGGGCGCACCTACATGCTGACCTTGGGCTACACGTACTGATCATAGGCCGGCACGCTGCAGCGGTGATCTTTCAACGGAAAGTACGCCGCTGCGGCGATTGCCACCTGCTATCCAGCGGCTGTCGCAGCGCCATTGCTGGATCCGCGATTGCGCTGCCGCATCATCGCACCGCAGTATCGGTAGTGAGGCTCCATCACAACGGTGTGCTGCGTCAGTCGATTGCGCGGCGGCAATGTCCACCGCAATGCCGCATCGCACCGCTTGCCCAGTCAGTACCGGTGCAGCGATTTCACGCAGAAAACGCAGGCGGCTGCGGCAAGGTGCGCGCATGCCTCTTTCGGACCTGCACATGCCACCACGCCCCTACGCTCGCGCCTGCTTGCTTGCCCTTGCATTGGGTACTTCCTTGTCTGCGCTGGCGCAGGCGCAACAGCCCGCGCCTGCCGCTGCGCCTGCATCGGCCGCAGCTCCCGCGGCCAAGGTTGTTCCCACCGGGGCGCGCTCGGACCTGCACGCGCAGGTGTTGCTGGATCGCGCGCATTTTTCGCCGGGCCAGATCGACGGCGAGCGCGGCTCCAATCAAAAGCGCGCAGTGTCAGGGTTCCAGGCCGCCCACAACATCAAGGCCACCGGCGAGCTGGATGACGCGACCTGGCAAGCCCTGCAGGCCGACACCACACCGGCCCTGGTGCAGTACACGCTTACCGACGCCGATGTCGCCGGCCCGTTCCAACCCATTCCCAAGGGGCCTGCCGAGCAGGCCAAGCTGACTGCGCTTGGCTATGCCTCCGTCGACGAAGCGCTGGGCGAACGTTTCCACGCAGACCCCGCGCTGCTGGCCCAACTCAACCCTGGCGTGGATCTGAGCAAGGCCGGCAGCGTGATTCAGGTACCCAACATCGACGGGGTGCCGCCCCTGGCCAAGCCAGCCAAGCTAGTGGTGGATAAGTCCGATTCGACGCTGCGGCTATTGGACGCCGACGGCAAGGTCTATGCGCAATTCCCGGTGTCTTCCGGCAGCAAGCACGACCCGCTGCCCATTGGCCGTTGGAAAATTCTCGGCATCTCGCGCGACCCGGTTTTCAAGTACAACCCCAAACTGTTCTGGGATGCGAAAAAGGGCGATCAGAAGGCCACCTTGCCAGCGGGCCCAAACAATCCGGTCGGCCGTGTCTGGATCGATCTGTCCAAACCGCATTACGGCTTGCATGGCACGCCCGAGCCCGGCCATGTCGGCAAGACCGAATCGCATGGCTGTGTGCGTCTGACCAACTGGGACGTGGTCAACCTCGCCAGCGTGGTCGGCCCGTCGGTGCCGGTGGTGATGCAGGAATAGACATGAAACTGCTGATGACCTTGGTGGTGGGCGTCGTGCTGGGCGCGGCCGGCTATTGGTGGCTGGAACGCACCGCACCGGAAGCGAAAGTAGAACCGTCATCCAGCGCTGCACCCATCGCAACAGATCGCAGCTCAGCGAGTGCTGCGCCGATGGCAGCCCCTGCAGCGGCCGCCACGGCGGCACCGATGGCTGCCTCAGCACCACTGTCCGATCCCGCGCCCGCCGGCATGCCTGCCGCAACAACGCCAGCGCAGCCGCCTGCCGCTGCGGCACCGGGCAGCGACTTGCTGATTCCGGTAGAGGGCATCGGCGCCAGCCAGTTGCAGGACACCTTCACCGATGCGCGCAGCGAAGGCCGCGTGCACGATGCCATCGACATCCTCGCTCCTACCGGCACACCGGTTGTGGCAGTTGCCGACGGCACGGTGGAGAAACTGTTCACCAGCGAGCGGGGCGGCCTGACGATTTACCAGTTCGAGCCTGGCGGCAAATACTGCTATTACTACGCGCACCTGGAGCGCTATGCCGACGGCCTGGCGGAGAAACAATCGATCAAGCGCGGCCAGGTCATCGGCTATGTCGGCAGCACTGGCAACGCCAATCCTGCCGCACCGCATCTGCACTTCGAGATCCATCGGTTGGGGCCGGAAAAACAATGGTGGAAGGGCGAGGCGCTCAATCCCTATCCGGTGTTGCACGGGGACCAGCCCCTGCAGTGAGATGGTCGCCCAAATGGGCCTCGCTACGGCCTGCGTTTGTTGCACAGCGCCGCCATCTGCCGCAACGCCTGCGCGCCTTCATCGACTGGTTGGCAGAGGTCATGGCACCGTATCTGCAGCCGCTTTTGCAATAAGCAGCAGGTACATCGGCGCAGCGCGCTACGCCGATCGGCAGTCATGCACAGCGAACCCCTTGCATTGCGGACTTCGCAGCGCACGTGTGGCGCTGATGTCTAGTGCATCGCATGCATGTTGACTCGATGACGCGACACGCTGCCTCACGACAATCGAGGTCTCGATGCACCGCGCGCCCTGATCGCGCAATCAGCGCGGCTGACAGAGGCCCTGTTCGGCAGTGCAATTCCCTGCAATCTGCTGAAACTCGGAACACCAAAAAGCACAAGCATCTTTCGCAAGATGCCCGTGCCATGGCGCAATCGCAGCGAGCGTTGCAGACGCCCGATGTCGCTTCAGATCAGAACGTGTAGTTGAAGGTCAGCATGCCGTTGCGCGATGCGCCCCACGCACCATAGCCATTGTTGAACTGCGCGTAGTAACGCTTGTCGAGCAGGTTGTCGATATTGAGCTGCACCGAAAACTGCGGCGACAGGCGATAGCGCGCAAACGCGCTGACCACTGCGTACGGGCTCTGCTGGAAGGTGCCATACACCGGGTCCACATAGTACGAACGGTTCTGCCAGTTGACGCCACCGCCCACGGTCAGATCGCTCCACGCGCCCTGCGGGGTGTAGCTACTGAACAGCTTGATGGTGGTGCGCGGCAGTTGCGTGTTGATCGAGGCACCGCTGTCGTCGCGTGCAGTGTAATGCGAGGCGCCCAAGGTCGCGTTCCAGCCCTGAGTCAGGCGGCCGGAGAGTTCGAAATCGAAGCCTTCGCTGACCACACCATTGGCAGCGACGTAAGCAAAATCGCTGCTGCCCGGCACCAGCGTGCTCGTCGCCACACCCAGATTGTCCTGCTCGATGCGGAACAGGGCCAGCGAGGCATTGAGCTGGTCGTCGAACCAGGCCGCCTTGACGCCGGCTTCGTAGCCCTTGCCGCTCAACGGATCCAGGTAGCCGCCATTGGCATCGCGCAAGGTCTGCGGGTTGAAGATCTCGGTGTAGCTGACATAGGTCGACCAGACATCGTCGATGTCGTACACCAGCCCGGCGTACGGAGTGACTTCGGTCTGGGTGTCGGAGAACGGCACCAGCCCCTGCGTCGCATCGGCGTTACGGCCGTCAATCTGCCAATCGGTATAGCGCGCGCCCACCAGCAACGTCAGTGGATCGGCCAGCGAGAAGCGTGCGGCCACGTAGGCGGCCTTCTGCTTGATGGTGCCATCGCTCTGCACCGTGCGCGGGCTCCAGTTGGGCTCCGGATACGCGCCATTCCAGCCCAGGTAGCTGTCCAGGGGTGCGGGGAAGTCGAAGGTACCGTTATTGACGTACTCGCGCCGGTTGTAGCTGGCGCCGGCGACCAGTTGATGTTCGCGGCCGAACAGCTGGAACGGGCCCTGGGCATACACGTCGGCGCCGTCGGCCTTGCGCTCGGTCTGGTAGTTGCCCGAATACGGCACCACCCCACCGCCGGTGGTGCGGTCGAAGCCGAAGATGGTGTAGAACGGATAGAACAGGTGGTTCGTCGCTTCGGTGTTTTCGTGGCTCACATTGGCCTTGAGGGTCCAGCCGTTGTCGAAGCTCTGTTGCAGGCTGGCGAAGGTGCGCTGCAGGCGCGTGTCCCAGAACGTCCAGTCGGCCGCCGGATTGAACGAGCGCTTGTAGTCGGTACGCGTGCCATCGCTGTAGAACAGCGGGAAGCCGCCCCAGGTGACATCGTCCGATTCCTTTTTCTGGTACTCATAGCCCACGCTCAACAGCGTGCTCTCGGTGAGGTCGGCATCGATGATGGCCGAGCCGATCTTCTTGCGCAGGCTGTAGCGATCCATGTCCGATTCGCCGTCCTGATACACGCCCACCACGCGTGCGCGCACGGTGCCTTCGGGACTCAGCGGCACGGTGAGATCGGCCACGCTGCGGGTCTTGTTGAAGTCCCCGCCGCCCACCGACACGGTGCCGGTGAAGTCGCGGCTGAGCGCATGCTTGCGTACCAGATTGATCGAGGCCGACGGATTACCCGAGCCGGTCAATAAACCGGTTGCGCCGCGCACCACTTCCACGCGGTCGTACAGCGCTACATCCAGTGCCGAATCGCCGTAGCTCCACGCCTGCTCCATGTAGGCCGGGATGCCATCGAATTGGTAGTTATCGATATAGAAGCCGCGCGCATAGAAGTCCAACCGTTCGCTGTCATTCTGCGAAGCCGAGATACCGGTGACGTTGTTGAGCACGTCGGTGATGCTCTGCAGGTTCTGGTCATCCATGCGCTCGCGGGTGATCACGGTGACCGACTGCGGAATCTCGCGCAGCGCCAGGTTCATCCGCGTCCCGGCAGAGGTTTTCTCCACCGTATAGCCCTTGGCCTGCTCACCCTGCACGGTCATCCGGTCCAGCGTGGTGACGTCGGCATCGGCGGTGGGCGCTTCTGCCAAGACCTGGCCGGCGGCCAGCGTACACAGCGCAGCGAACAGTGCGCGGGGCAGGGCGTGGCGGCGTGCGCCCACAGAAATAAGACGCATTTCGGTACTACGGATCATCGGGTGACTCCAACGCAGACGGATCGGGCCGCACGCACCGCATAGGCGCAGCGCCGGCAACAAGGGGGAGGAACGGTGCGCCATACCATTGGCAGCGCATCATTTTAATGGGAATGATTCACATTTTAAATAGCCCGCGTAACACCTCGTTGGTATCGACCGCCACAAGGCAAACACCGGCTCCCTGGCTCCCTGGCTCCCTGGCTCCACGCCCTGCCGGGTCGCGATATCACGCGTGGGAGACCATGACGTGCAAGAGCCGCTGCGTACGCATCGGCTCGCCGGCGCCAGGTCCGCGCACCGCAGCTGTCCCGCTTCTGCCATCAGCCGTCATACGTGGCGGGCATGGCCTCGCGCTTTGGCGCCGCCCTGTGCAGGCCCTCCCGCACAGCCATTGCGGTTACACATGCATCTGGCAACCCGTCGGCCGCCAGGGTTGCGGCAATGACGCATGCCGCGGCTTGCGTACTGTTGCGATGGCGATCGTCCCGAAGCCTGCGGCGCTCCGATCCACCGCTGCAGGAAGCGCTCGCATCGAGTTGCGCAAATTCTCGCGACATGCAGCGTTGCCAGAGATGCGGGCGCCCCCTCCGCCGGCCACGCAGCACTCGAAATGGAGACATCGCACCGCGAGTGCGCGAAACGCAGCGCGTTGTGACATCCGCCACAAACAAAAACGCCGGCTTTCGCCGGCGTCTTTGTGACTCATATCAGCGCACTACAGCGCCTTCGCTGCGGCCACCACGTGCTCGGCAGTGATCTTGAAGTACGCATACAGCTGATCGGCCGGTGCCGAGGCGCCGAAGGTATCCATGCCGACGACATCGCCATCCAGGCCGACGTACTTGCGCCAGAAGCCGGTCACGCCCGCTTCCACCGCCACGCGCTTGCGCACGGCGTTCGGCAACACCGACTCGCGATACGCCGCATCCTGGCGGTCGAACACATCGGTCGACGGCATCGACACCACGCGCGTCTTGAGGCCGGCCGCATCCAGCGTCTGCTTGGCTTCCACCGCCAGGCCCACTTCCGAGCCGGTGGCGATCAGGATCACGTCCGGCGTACCGCCTTGGGCATCGGCCAGCACGTAACCACCGCGTTCGATCAACTTGATCTGCTCGGCGCTGCGCGGCTGATGCTGCAGGTTCTGACGGCTGAAGATCAGGCAGCTCGGGCCGTCCTTGCGGGTGATCGCAGCCTTCCAGCTCACTGCCGATTCTACCGCATCGCCCGGGCGCCACACATCGTTGTTGGGGATGTAGCGCAGCGAGGCCAGGTGTTCCACCGGCTGATGGGTCGGGCCGTCTTCGCCCAGGCCGATCGAGTCGTGCGTGTACACGTGAATCGCATGCGCCGGGTTCAACGCGCTCATGCGCACGCCGTTGCGTGCGTAGTCGCTGAACACCAGGAAGGTGGCGTCGAAGGGAATGAACCCGCCATGCAGCGCCAGACCGTTGGCAATGGCGGTCATGCCGAACTCGCGCACACCGTAGTACACGTAGTTGGCATCCGGGTCGTCGGTGGCGACCGACTTGCTGGCCTTCCACAAGGTCAGGTTGGAGTGCGCCAGGTCGGCCGAACCACCGATCAACTCCGGCAGCAGCGGGGCAAACGCTTCAATCGCCAGCTGCGAAGCCTTGCGCGAGGCAATGGTCTGGCCCTCTTCCTGCGCCTTGGCGATGTAGGCATCGGCCTTGGCGATGAAGTCGGCCGGCAACTCGCCGTGCGAGCGACGGGTCAGCTCGTCGGCTTCGCTGGCGTACTGCTTGGCATACTTGTCGAACAGCTGTTCCCATTCAGCCTGACGCAAGGTACCGGTACCGCCGGCACGCCAGCCGGCGTAGATCTCTTCGGGAATTTCGAACGGGCCGTACGGCCATTCCAACGCCTTGCGGGCGCCTTCCAGTTCGTCCTTGCCCAGCGGCGCGCCATGCGAGGATTCCTTGCCGGCCTTGGTCGGCGCACCGAAGCCGATCTTGGTACGGCAGCAGATCAGCGTGGGCTTGTCGGTGTTTTCCAGCGCCGCCTCGATGGCGGCCTTGATCTTGTCGGCGTCATGCCCGTCCACATCGCGGATCACGTGCCAGCCATAGGCCTCGAAACGCGCCGGGGTGTCGTCGCTGAACCAGCCGGCGGTATTGCCGTCGATGGAAATCTGGTTGTTGTCCCAGAACGCCACCAGCTTGCCCAGGCCCCAGGTACCGGCCAGCGAGGCGGCTTCGTGCGAAATACCCTCCATCAGACAACCGTCGCCCATGAACACCCAGGTGCGGTGATCGACGATTTCCAGCTCCGGGCGGTTGTAGCGCTGCGCCAGCAACTTCTCGGCCAACGCGAAACCGACCGCATTGGCGAAGCCCTGGCCGAGCGGACCAGTGGTGGTTTCCACGCCGGGAGTTTCGCTGCGCTCGGGGTGGCCGGCGGTCTTGCTATGCAACTGGCGGAACTGCTTGAGCTGCTCGATCGGCAGGTCGTAGCCGGACAGGTGCAACAGCGCGTACTGCAGCATCGAACCGTGGCCGTTGGAGAGCACGAAGCGGTCGCGGTTGAACCACTGCGGGTTGTTCGGGTTGTGCCGGTAGAAGTCGTTCCACAGCACTTCGGCGATATCGGCCATGCCCATCGGCATGCCGGGATGACCGGACTTGGCGGCTTCGACCGCGTCTGCGGCAAGAAAACGGATGGCGTTGGCCAGCTGGCGGCGGGTGGGCTGGGTCATGGGCGTCTATGGAAGCGGAGGGAACACCGCTGGAAGCGGAGGCCCCTATTCTCCCATACACAGCGTTAGGGGGCCGGGATTGGTGATTGGAGAATCGGGATTGGCGAAGGCACGGGCGACCTGACCTTCATCCAGGAAGGCCCGATGGCACCACACGATCGCAACAGCCCGCTTTAGCGAATCCCCAATCCTGACTCCCAAATCCCTACTCTTCGCCCTTGGCCACCAAGGTCGTCAGCGCCAGATCCCCGGTCACGTTCAGCGCCGTGCGGCACATGTCCAGGAAGTGGTTGACGCCCAGGATCATGCCGATACCCACCGGGTTGACCCCGACCATCGCGCAGATCAGCGCCACCACCGGCAGCGAGCCGGACGGCACGCCGGCCGTGCCGATCCCGCCCAGGATGCAGACCAGCATCACCATGAACTGCTGGCCCAGGCTCAGGTCCACGTTGAAGAACTGCGCCAGGAAGATCACCGTGACGCCTTCGAAGAGTGCGGTGCCGTTCTGGTTGGCGGTGGCGCCCACGGTCAGCACGAAACGCGACACGCGCGCCGGCAGGCCCATCTCGTCGGCCACGCGTAGCGCCGTCGGCAGGGTCGCGTTGCTGGACGCGGTCGAGAACGCCATCACCGTCGCTTCCTGGGTCTGGCGGAAAAAACCCAGCGGCGAGCGTCCGGCGAATTTCACCGCAATGCCGTAACTGACCACCATGTGCAGGCCCAGCGCCAACACCACCACGCCCACGTAGGCGCCCAGACGAATCAGCAGATCGAAGCCGAACAGCGCGGCCAGGTTGAACATGAAACACGCCACCGCATACGGCGCCAGGCGGATCACCAGCCCGATCAAGGTCATCGAAATCTCGAAGACCCCTTCGATGCCGCGCCGCAATGTGGCGACCTTTTCGTCTTCGGTCAGCACCATGCCCACGCCGAACATCACCGCAAAAAACATCAGCGACAGAATCGCGCCGTTGCTCGACGCGGCGGCAATCACGTTGCTGGGCACGATCGACAGCAGCATGTCCATGCCCTGCGGCTGCGTGCCGGAGCTGGAAATGATCTCGCGGGTGCGCTCGGCGTTTTCCTGGATCAGCTGATTGGCCAGTTGCGGGTCCACGCCCCCACCGGGCTTGAGCACGTTGACCAGCACCAACCCCAGCAGCACCGCCACACCGGACAGCACCACGGTATAGCCCAGGGTGCGCCACCCCACCCGCCCCAGCGCGCGGATGTCGCCCATTTCGGAAATGCCCATGACCAGCGCCGAGAACAGCAGCGGCACGATCAGCATGAAGATCAGATTGAGGAAGACCTGCGAAAACGGCGTGGTGACGTACTTGGTCGCCAGGCGCACCCACTCGGCGTCGCTGCCAGCCAGGTAATAGACAGCCAGGCCCAACAACAGGCCAACGGCAAAGCCAATTCCCATCTTCCAATGCAGGGGCAGGCCCGGGCGACGCGTGGCTGGGGATGCTGTCATCTGGTCAGGCCTTGGTGGACACAAAGACCGGAGCTTAACAAACGCCATGGATGCGGCCACCTACCCGGGTGCTGCTATATGCCTGGTGCGGGTAGGCGAGCTTCTCGCTGTCGGGTGAGGCAGGCGTTTTGCAGTTGGCTGCAGGAGTTGCTGTTTAGGCGCAAAGCAGGACAGCCGGCATTTCGAGCCGTCGCGGCGTTCAGATGAAATCAGATGGCTGAAAGCGAAAGCCCGCCTGTCGAGTGCGCGGTGCCTGCCCTCGCCGCTCGCGGGACCCTTGGCGGCATGGATGCCACCACCGAGCTTACAAGGACGTACTTGCAGCGTGTCCGGCGAGGGTGGGCGGGCAAAGGCACTGCGGCTAAACCCAGCGCCAACGCTCCTTGCTCTGTGCCCCATAGTTTGCAGATCACGCGCATCCAAAGTCGACGCGTTATCCGCGCTGGAAGGCAATGTCGCCGCTCAGAGCAAGTAATGGCGGCCAACAAAATCTAACGAGCCACTGTTAGGTGTGCAGATCCCCCACCAGCAATCGAAGTACCGTTGTTGCAGACCCTTCGTCACCCCGGCTGCAACTGCGCGGCCAATATGTCAGTCGTTCCAGGCCGCCATCAATGCGACACCGTCAATCAAGGCGCAGGCGGATACAGCGGCGCCAGCACCTCCGGTTCGGCCGCACTTGCATGCCGCCAGCGCGGCCCCTTGGCGAACGCTTCGCGCAAGGCAGCGCGCGCGCCGGTCACATCGCCGTCGCCGCCCCAGCGTGCGCGCTGCATGCGCGCCACGGCTGCACGCTGCGCCGGGTCGGCCAATGCCGCCATCACTGCATCGATATCGGCAACGCCGGCCATGCCGCAGAGCACCGCCGCCACCTCGTCCATGCCGCCGGTGTCGAGCGCGCGGCGCAACTCGGCAACGCCGTGGGTCGCACGTCTGCCCTGGGCTGGCACGTCGCTGCCGTTGCCCTCATTGCCGCCTGATGCACCGCGCGGAGCACCGCGCCGACGCAATAACGCCCACACCAGCGTGGCGATCCACAAAAGCGCAAATCCGATCGCCGCCGCGATCCATCCCCACGGCGCTCGCGCGGGAGATGGTGCTTGCAGGGTGAGCGTGCGATCGGGTGTAGGCGCCGATTGATCGGGTGCCGGATTCGGCGCCGATGCCGGCGCCGGCGTCGCAAACGCACCGCTACCTGCCGCCACATCGAGCGTCAGGTCGGGCAGTGACGCGGTCTTGGCTGCGCCTGCCCCCACATCCCACCATGCCATCTGCAGCCCGGGCACCACCAACGGACCGGCGCGGTTGGGCACGATCGAATAGCGCCGGGTCAGTCGCAGTTGCGGCGAGCCGTCCACAAAGCGTTCCTCGAATTGCGGCGGCTCGGCGAATACCTGCGCGTCGGGCACGCTGGGCGTGGGCAATTCGGGAAACTGCGCCTGGGTCGCGCCGCGCGCACTGGCTTCCACCACGAATTGAGCCGCCTCACCGGCTCTCGCCCGCTGAGGCGTGGTCGTGTAGCGCAACTGCAGGCTGCGCAACGGCAGCCAAGGCTGCGGCGCATTGGCCGGTTGCGCGCGCACCTGCAGCGGAATGCTCGCACTGCGCGCACTCAACTCACCGTTGCCGCGCCCGAAGTAATCGTCAAAAAACCCGCCTACCGAACGCCCGTTGAAACGTGCCGGCGGCAGTAGCAGGCGACCGCTGCGCTCGGGCACCAGCAGGTAGCGCCGCTCCACCACATTGTATTGACGTCCATTGACGACCTTGACAGAGCTGACGTCGTCGCCGACGCGCTGCATCGATGCCCCATCGGGTGCCTCAAGATCCAATTCGCCCGATGCCAGTTGGGTGGCGAAGTACAACCGCACCACCACGCCCACGCTTTGCTGCACGTAGGGTTGCGGGTCGTCCACCTGGGTTTGGACGAAGGCTTCTTCATTGCCCTGCGCCGCACTCGGCGCGCCGGCAGCGTTGCCGGAGCTGCTCGCGGGATCGTTCGCCGCGCCAACCACCTGCAGGCGCAGCGGTTCGGTGCGTTCATTGCCCACGCGTATCGCCGGCACGATGAGTTCGCCGCTCCTGCGTGGCGTCAGTACCACGCCGAACAAGGCACGCACCGTCACCGACCCATTGGTCACCTGCATCTGCTGATTGGCGCTCTTGGCGCCCAGCGAAAAATCGCTGCGCAGCGGCGTGTAATCCGGGTCGACGCCGCGTTGGTCGGTTTCGATATTCAACATCGCCACATCGCCGGCATTGACGCTGTCGCGATCCAGCCACGCGCGCGTGACCGCACCCACAGGCGCGCACGCCAACAGTGCCACGCTGGCCAGCATGCCGATTGCCGCGCGACGTAAATGCTGTCTGCCGATCATCGTCCGTCCCGTTGCCTGCGTTCGTATTCCAGCCTGAATTTGGTACGCAGCAGGCTGCCCGGATCGTCCGGCACCCGCCGCAGCCATGCGTCCACCGCCTGACGTTGCTCGCGTTGTTCCGGCGTCTCGCCGGCGACGGCGGCCTCCTGCTTGCCGCTGGCATCGGCCTGCTTGTTGCCCGCCTGCGCCATGGCCTGCTGCATCTTGCGACGCTGTGCCTCATCGGCCTGCTGCTGCGCCTTGGCATCGGCAGATTGCGGCGGCGTGTCCTGCTTGCGTTGCTCGCCCTGCCCGTTCTTGGCCTGCGCATCTTGTGGCCTGCCGTCCTGTGGCGGCTGCGCCTCAGAGGGTTGGTTCTTGCTGTCGTGCTGATTCTGCCCATCCTGGCCGGATTGCTTGTCCTGCTGATTCTGGCCCGCCTGCTGTTGCCCCTTCCCATCCTGGCCGGATGGCTTCTGGTCCTTGGACTGCCCCTTGCCATCCTTGTTGGTCTGCTGCTGGCGCTTGCGCGCCGCATCGACCGCCGCGCGATTGGCGATGGCGTCCTGCTGATTCGGATGTTGCTTGAGCGCACGGTCGTAGGCCGCGATCGCCGCGTCGTACTGGCCTTGTCGCGCCAGCGCGTTACCGAGGTTGTACAGCCCCTCATCGGTCGGTACCGCTTCGAAGGCCTTCTGCGCCGCTGCGAAATCGCCCTTGCGATACGCCTGCACCCCGGCATCCAGGCGCTGTTGTTGCACCTGATCGGCACGCTGCCACAAGGTGCCATCGGCCGCGTGCGCGGGCTGCGCCAGCGGCAGCACGCACACCATCGCCAGCACGGCTACCACCGCGCGGCGACGAAACGCCAGCAGGGACAGCAGCATCACCGGCAGCACCAGCCAATAGCCTTCGTCGAGCCAGCTCTTGCCGCCATCGGACTCGGCGGTTTCATCGGCCAACGGCTGTTGCGATGGATCGAGCACGCCCAACGCCCGCAGGTCTGCATCGTCCGGCGCAATGCGCGCATAGCGCCCGCCCCCCTGCGCGGCCAGGGTGCGCAGACTGCCCTCGTCGAGCTTGGCCTGTGCAATTTCACCGCTGGCCGTGCGATACGCCGCACCGCGCTCGCCGCCCACACCGAGCGCCGAGACACTGAAGCCGCGCGAACGTGCCACCCGCGCCGAACTTTCGGCGGAGCGATCTGCGCTATCGCTGACAAGCAGGATCTCGCCTTGCTTGAAGCCGGCCTGCTGCAACAACTGCGCGGCCGCATCGATCGCCCGGTCGGCACGCTTGCCATCGACCGGCATGACCGACGGCGACAGTGCATCCAGAAACAAGGCCACGTTGGCACTGTCTTCGGTCAATGGCGCAACCGTGAAGCTCTCGCCTGCATAGACCAGCAATGCCACCTCGCCACCGGCACGTTTGCGCAGCAGCGTCGCCAGCTTGGCGCGCGCCTGCAGCAGGCGCGAAGGCGGCAGGTCGGTTGCGTTGGCACTGGACGACAGATCCAGCACCACTACCAGCGGCATGCTCGATTGAAACACCGGACGCTCGGTCTGCCGCCAGCTCGGCCCGCTCATCGCAAGCACGGCCAACGCATAGGTCAGCGCAGCCAGCACGAATCCCAGCCATCCGCGCCGACCGCCGGAGACCAACAGCTTCGGCAACAGATGCGCATCCACGCTTTGCCGCCAGACGTCGGCATCGCGGCGACGCCAGTGCCACAGCGCAGCCGCCGGTACGATCGCCAACAGCGCCCACAACAGCGTCGGGCGCAACAGATGTAACGACTGCAGCCACCCCGCCAGCTCGGTCAGCGCGTCCATTGCCACCTCCGCGGCAGCAGATAGGCCAGCAGGGCAACGACGATTGCCGCGCCCAATGGCCAGTAGTAACGCTCGACGCGCGGCTGCACCGAAGGCCCCAGTCCCTTGACCGGTTCCAGCCGATCCAGCTCGGCATAGATGCCGGCAAGCTCCTCAGTATCGCGGGCGCGGAAGAAGCGCCCGCCGGTCTGCTGGGCGATCTTGCGCAGCCCGTCTTCGTCGATGTCGTCGTTGCCGCCGGCCGGAATCGGTACCCCGAACAAGGAATAGCCGCCACTGCCGCCGAAGGCAATGGTATGCACGCGCACGCCTTCGGCCTTGGCCAGTTCCGCGGCCTTCAGGGGATTGAGCACGCCAGCGGTATTGACGCCATCGGTGAGCAACACCACCACGCGCTGGCCCTGCTTCTGTTCGCGCAGGCGCTTGACCGACAAGGCGATCGCATCGCCAATCGCGGTTTCGCGCCCGGCCAAGCCCACCACGCTGTCGCTCAACTGATCGCGCACGGAGGTCAGATCCGCGGTCAACGGTGTCAGCGCATACGCGCGTTGGCCAAACACCAGCAGACCGACGCGGTCGCCGTCGCGCCGATCCAGAAAGTCCGACAGCACGGCCTTGGCGGCGGTGAGCCGGTCCACCACCTTGCCACCAAGCACCATGTCGGGCTCGCTCATGCTGCCCGAAAGATCCACCGCCAACATCATCTGGCGCGCCTCGCGCGGGGGTTGAATCACCTCGCCCAATTGCTGCGGACGTGCCAGCGCGGCACACAACAAAAACCAAGCCAGCCACGCCAGCCAACGCGGCATCCGCAGCACCGGCGCGCTTTTGGCCTGCGCCACCGCCTGCAACTGCTCCGCATATGGCACGCGGAGTGCGGCCGCATCGGCGCGGCGTTGCGGCCAGAACCACATCAGCAACGGCAAGGGCATCAGCCACCACGCCCACGGCCAGGCGCAGTGCGCCAACGCATCCTGCCATTGCGACCACTGCAACCAGTTCATCGCCGGCCCCGCATCAACGCCACAAAGCGCTGCCGCGCCAACGCTTCTACCGCAGGTAGATCGCTGACGGTGGGTGCGCGCTGAAAGCCGCCTTCCAGCACAGCCCGGCCCGGCCCCTGCGAAAACACCTGGTCCTTGCGCTTGCGCCCATCCAGAAACTGCAACCACGCCTCGCCCTGCAAGCGGTCGGCCTGCGGGTCGACGCGCCGCGCCGCACGTCGCAGCAGCACCGACACGGCCGCCAAGCGCTGCGCAGGCGTGGTGGCGCGCGCTAGTTCCGCATCGAACGCAGCCAGCCAGCGGCGCTGGCGCTGACGCCGGCGCCACCACCAGACCCATGCGCTCCCCACCACCAGCACGAAAACCGCGATCACCAGCCACCAGCCCGGTGCCAGCGGCCACCACGACGGCGACGGCGGCAGGTGCACATCACGCAGCGGCAGCGACTGCGGGGACATCGTCAGCGACTCCGCGCGGCAGGGCTGCCGCCCAACCACGCATCGCTGGCATCGTCGGTGGACAGGCGATGCAAGCGCACGCCGCGTGCCTGCAGGAGCGATCCCAAATGCTCCAGCGGCGCGACGAATTCGGCCTGCCAGCGTGCACGTCCGGCCTGGGTCGACAGATCGATCGCGATGCGCTCGCCACGCACGTCGAAGGTGACTGCACGTGCCGGTGGCGCCAGTTCCAGCGGATCGACCAGCACGATCACCACCACCTCGTGATGCAAGGCCAAGCCCGACCAGCGCGTGGCAGAAATCGAGCCGGCGCTGCGCGCATCGGCCAGCACGGTCAGGCGCGCGCCGGGGCGCAACAGGCGCGCCGCATGATCCAGCGCCACCTCCAGCCCCGCATCGCCGGACGGCGGCTGGGCATACCAACGCGCCAAGGCATCCAACACCGGCAGCACACCACGCTGACCGGACCGCGGCGCAATCGGTGCCTCGCTCGCGGTGCCGCGCAAGGCTGCAATGCGATCGCCCTGGCGCTGCGCCAGCCATGCGGCGACCGCGCCGGCGCGTGCGGCCTGCACCGATTTGTAGCGCACGCGCGTACCGAAGAAGAGCGCAGGCGAGGTATCGGCCACGATCAGGCTCAAACGCTCGCGCTCAGCCTGAAACAATTTGGTGTGCGCTCGCCCGGTTCGCGCGGTCACGCGCCAATCGATATGCCGCGCATCATCGCCAGCCACGTACTCACGCGACTCGGCATATTCCATGCCGCGCCCGCGCGTGGCGGCCGGCACCGGCCCCACCACCCCGTGCCGGCCACGTCCCGGTTGACCGCGATGGATTGCAGTACCGCGCAGCGCAATCAGTTCTGCAAGCGCTGGGCGCACTCCATCGCCAGCGACTGGCGAGGGGGCGGCTGCAGGGGACGAGAACGGCATCGAAGACATCGGTGTCTGGCGAGAGTGCGGCATACCTCAGCGACGCTGCCCGATCAGGGCAGCGGAATCTTTTCGAGCAATGCAGCGATCAGGCGTTCGCCGTCCCAACCCTCGGCGGTGGCCTCGTAGCTGGGTAGGACGCGATGCCGCAGTACGTCCGGGGCAATGGCGCGGATATCGTCCGGCGTCACGTAGTCGCGCCCGGCCAGCCACGCCCTTGCGCGCGCGCACCGTTCCAGTGCGATCGAGCCACGCGGGCTGGCGCCCCAGGCGATCCTCCGTGCCAATGCCGGGTCGTAACGCTTGGCATCGCGCGAGGCCAGCACGATTTCGATCAGATAGCGTTCCAGCTGCGGTGCCAGATGCACGTCAAGCACCACACGGCGCGCGGCGAAGACATCTTCCAATGGAATCTTGTCGGGTACGGTCTCGTGCTTTTCCAGCGTGTCGCGGGCGGACTCGCGTGCCAGGCGCAGGATTTCCGCCTCGGCGTCGGCCTGGGGATAGCCGATGCGCACATGCATCAGGAAGCGATCCAACTGCGCTTCGGGCAGCGGGAACGTGCCCTCCTGCTCGATCGGATTCTGCGTCGCCATCACCAGGAACAACTGCGGCAGCGCATAGGTATGCCGGCCGACCGTCACCTGCCGCTCGCCCATCGCTTCCAGCAGCGCGGATTGCACCTTGGCTGGTGCGCGGTTGATTTCGTCGGCCAGCAGGATCGGGTGGAAGATCGGCCCGGGCATGAACTCGAACCGGCTGTCCTGCGGCCGCCAGATTTCGGTACCGGTCAGATCGGCAGGCAGCAGGTCCGGGGTGAACTGCACCCGTGCAAAATCCGCTTCCAGCCTCGAAGCCAGCGCACGGATCGCAGTGGTCTTGGCCAACCCGGGCGCGCCCTCGACGAGCAGATGGCCATCGGCCAGCAAGGCAATCAACAGCCGCTCCACGAGCGCTGCCTGGCCAACGATGCGCTGCGCAAGCGATTCGCGCAGCGAGGTGAATTGACGGTGCAGCCGGTCCTCGGCGGGCGCGGCAACGGCTTCGGGGGGGAGCAGTGGCGGTGCGTTCATAGGTCCAGTGTGACCGATTCGAACGCGATTGGTTCACTCGGCGATGGGGCCAGGTTCAGTCAAGGCCCAACATTTGCTCTGGATCACAAAGATCAGTTGGTCGGGAAAATTCGTTCTTTCCGAAGGCGCCCCTTGCTTCGCATTAGACAAATTTGAACCGCACTGGATTAGAGCACCATCGGCGCCGGCGCAGACAATGCTTACTTCTGCGCAGCCTAAATCTCACCTATTGCACTGCATCGACTGCCAAGCCGCCGCGGCCCCTTGTGTACCCCTGCACGTCGATACGATCACCCTCACGACACGCTCCAGGCCGCCACACTGGCCACACCTGGTTTGGCATATATCAGACGCGGCCAACCCTGCTAGCGACTCCCCTCATTTGCAATCCATACGAGAAAGGCCGCTTTCGCGGCCTTTTCCGGTAAAAGTTTCAATTACGGATTCGCGCTGGCCACGCGAAGAACCTTAGGAGTTACAAACACCAGGAGCTCGGCCTTCTCCTTGCTGCGTCCGCGCTTCTTGAAGAGATTTCCCAGGAACGGAATATCTCCAAGGAACGGAACTTTGGAGACGCTTTCGCGATCGGTAAATTCATAGACACCACCAATGACTACTGTCTCACCGTCGCCTACTAGCACAGCAGTATTGACCTCCCGGCGATTAATCTCGGGAACTGTTCCGTAGCCTTCCAAAATAATGAATCGAGCCACCTCGTCCTTCTTGACATTCATATTCAAGAAGACGCGATTGTCATTCGTGATGGTGGGCGTAACCTTCAATTCAAGTAGAACTTCCTTGAACTGCACATTCGCCTGCGCGGCGGAACCTGCCGCACCACCACCACTGATTGTCACATACCCAATCTCCCGACCTTGCTTGATGACACCCTCACGCTGATTGGCCGTCACGATCCGCGGATTTGAGACGACCTCACCTCGCCCTTCCTCTTGCATTGCCGATAGCTCAATGTCGAGGTTGAAATTGGATCCAAGCAAGGTATACGCCAAGCCGGCCGCTCTGCTATTGGTAAAGCCACTAGCCCCCAAATCGACATTCAACCCCGAAGGGAACAAATGCGAAGCCAGCGTTGTACTGGTACCAGTATTAGCGATTTCATTAGCTCGTTGCGCTGAAGTGTTCTGGAAGTTGACGTTACTCTCCAGCGCCCCGCTCAAAATCCCACGTCCGGTTGCGCCAGTGATGCCGAACCGCGCACCCAAATCACGCGCAAAAGTATCCGTCGCAATGACAATCCGGCTCTCGATCAGCACCTGATCCACTGGGCGGTCAATATGCGAAATCAGCTCGCGCATTTGCGCGACCTTCTTCGGAATATCGCTGATCATCAATGTGTTGGTGCGTTCATCGGCAACCAACCGACCACGTGGCGAAAGGAAACCATTGTCCTGCTGCCCCGCACCACCTTGTCCGCCCTGGCCGCCCTGGCCGCCACCACCGCCACCAATCCCCTTGGCCTCCGTCAGCGCTTTGAAGATCACCGCAGCGTTGTGGTAATTGATCTGCACATAATCGGTGATCAAGTCCTCGCGGTTCTCGATCGCGATGCGGGCGTCTTCCTTGTCCTGCTCGAACTTGGCCAGCTCCGGTTGCGGGGCGACCCACACCACGCCACCATCGCGGCGCTTGTCCAGGCCCTTGGCACGCAGCACGATGTCCAGCGCCTGGTCCCACGGCACGTTCATCAGGCGCAGCGTGACGTTGCCCTGCACGGTGTCGGAAGCGACGATATTGAGGTTGGACTCCTCGGCGATCAGCTGCAGCACGGTGCGCACCGGCACGTCCTGGAAGTTGAACGTCACCGGGCGGCCGCTGTAGCCGCGCGCAGCGATCTGCGCGGCAGCCTGCGTGACCGCCGCCGGGCTCACACCGCCAACCGCCGGCTGGCCCTTGCGCGGGGTGATTTCCACCACGTATTCGTTGCCGGTCTGGTAGGCCAGCGAGTCGAAGGCACCCTTGGTCGACAGCACCAGCTGCGAACCGGAGCCGGACGGCTTCACTTCAACGCGCTGCACCGGCGTGGCGAAGTCGGTGACATTGAGCGGGCGTTGCAGCTCGGCGGGTAGCTTGGCATTGCTGATGTCCACCAGCACGTTGTCGCCTTGCGTCCGCAGGTCCGGGCTGGCGCCCTGGCCGTCGAACTGCAGGATCAGACGGCCAGCGCCGTCTTCGCCGCGCTTGAAATCGATTTTGGACACCGCCAGGCTCGCCGGAGCGACCTTGGCCGGATCCTGCGCGGGCTGAGTCAGCGCCGCGGCGGCGAACGCGCTGCCGCTCGCCAGCGCCAGCGCGAACCCCAACGCGCAGGCCTGGAAGATCGCGTGGCGTCGTACCGGACGCAGCCGCTGGGCATTGGAAAACGTCATCGTGCTATCCCCTATCACTTTATTGATCATCCAATGCGAGTGCGGCCGGCCGTTCAAGCCATCCACCCGCACCGTCCGGCACAAGTTCAATCAGCTCGATGCGGTCTTCGTAGACCCCGGTCACCCGGCCATCGCTCTGTCCCAGATACACACCCGGCCGCACCCGGTAGGTCACCTTGTCAGGCGCCATCACCAATGCGATCAGGCCCGAACCGCCGCCAATGGTCCCCACCATGTCGAGGGCGTCGAGCGGAAAGGCTTCCAACGGTTCCTTGCGCCGGTTCGGATCCGGACGCGTGCCGTTGCCACCTTCCGCGCTGACCCAGGCATCGCTGAACGGGTCGCGCATCGCCTGCGCTGCATATTCGAAGGTCTCGAACTGCTGCATCACCGGCAATGGCTCCAGCGGCGGCGCAGGACGCGCGCGCACCTCGGCAACCCAGGCTTCCAGATTCGGCGCATCGCCCGGTGTGCTGGTCACACCGCGCGTGCACGCCGGCAATACTGCAATTAACGCCACACAGGACAGAATCTTGAGCAATTTCATGGTCATTGGCCGCCCTTCTTCGCAGCGTTGGCCGCAGCCTTTTCCTGCTCGGCCATTTCCTCATCGTCCAGATAACGATAGGTCTTGACCGTTCCGGACAGCTCCAGCGCACCGCGCGGGCCGATACCGGCCTTGGGGTCCTTGGGCTTGAGGTTGATGTCGTGCATGGTCAGGATCACCACGCGCGGCAGCGAGGCCACACCGCTGACGAAGGCACCGAACTGGTGGTAGCTGCCCACCATGCGCAGAGCGATCGGCTTTTCGGCGTAAAACTCCTTCGGCGATTCCGGACCGGGCTGGAACAGCTCGTTGGACAGGCCGCTGGACAACGCGGTCTGCGAAATGTCGATGATCAAATCCGGCATTTCGGTCTTGCTGGGCAGCTGACGCAGCATCTGCTGCAGCACTTGTTCCATCTGCGCGAGCTGCTGCTTGAGCGGCTCCAGGTTCACCGCGCGGCCCTGTTGGGTCTCGAACTCGGTGCGCAGCTGGGATTCGGTGCTTTCCAGGCCTTCCAGTTCATCGCGCTTGCTGCTGATCAACAGGAACCAGGCCAGCACCATGATGAACAAGCCGACCACCACGCAGAACACGATGCGCGCCTGCTGCGGCCAACCGCCGATGTTGTTGAAATCCAGATCGCTGAGCTTGAATGATTTCTTACTCATGACGCCGCCCCCTCCTGCGGCCGATTGGCTGGCGCCGGTGCTGCCTGCGTCGGTGCAGGAGCAGCGGCCGGCGGCGTTGCGGGCGCAGGCGCCGCTGCCGGAGCAGCAGGCGTCGCACCGGCAGGCGCAGCACCCGGTGCTGCGGTGCCCGGCGCAGCCGGATCCGCTGCGCCCGGCGCGGTGCCGTTCTTGTCAGCCTCGTTCGGGTTGGCCAGCTTGACCTTGAGCGTGAACACGTACGGCAGCGTCTTGGTGTCCATCGACGACGCGGCAGGTTGACCGGCCTTGTCCTGACTCTTGGCCTCGATGATCGACAGGTCCGGATTGGTCATCCAGCCCGAGCTTTCCAGGTTGCGCATGTATGCACTGACCCGCGCATTCGATTGCGAGCGACCTTCCAGCGTGAGGATGTCGCCATCCTGCTTGATGTTGGTCAGCGCCACGCCATCGGGAATGGTGCGCACCAGCGAATCGAACAGGTGCACCATCTGCGAGCGGTTGGCTTGCAGTTCCTCGATCACCTTCTTGCGGGCAAGCAGGCGGTCCTTCTTCTTGTCGAGTTCCTTGATCTCTTCGTTCTGCGCCTTGACCTTGTCGATCTCGGTGGTCAGAAACGCATTGCGCTCGGTCTGGCCGCTGATCTGCGCGTCGTAATAGAACCAGATCAGCCGACAACAGCACGCCGCCCAATGCGGCGAAGCCCAGCATCGAATAGAACTCGCGTTCGCGTGCCTTTCGGCGCTCCGCGCGCCAGGGCAATAGATTGATTCTTGCCATCAGTCGAAGCTCCTCAGGGCCAGGCCGGTGGCGATCATCAATGCAGGCGCATCCAGCGCCAGCGCATGGGCCTGAACCTTCGGGCCAAGCGTCATCTGGGCAAGCGGATTTGCAACGACCGTGGTCACGCCGAGCTGCTCTTCCACCATCTCCGGCAGGCGCGCCAGCGCGGCGCAACCGCCGGCCAGCACGATGCAGTCGACGCGGTTGAACTCACTGCCCGCATAGAAGAACTGCAGCAGACGGCTGATCTGCTGCACAGTGGCTTCCTTGAACGGCTCCAGCACCTCGACCTCGTAACTTTCCGGCAGGCCACCCTGACGCTTGGCAAGGCCAGCCTCTTCATAGGTCAGCCCGTAACGGCGCATCACTTCGTCGGTGAGCTGCTTGCCGCCGAACACCTGCTCGCGGCTATACAGACTGCGACCGGAGCGCAGCACGCTCAGCGTGGTCATGGTGGCGCCGATGTCCACCAGCGCCACCACCGCATCGGCAGCCACCGGCAATTCGCTGGCAACCAGCGCGAAGGCGTTTTCGACCGCGAAGGCCTCCACGTCCATGACCTTGGCGGTCAAACCGCCGAGTTCCAGCGCCGACTGGCGCAGTTCCACATTCTCCGAACGCGAGGCGGCCAGCAGCACCTGCACCATGTCCGGGCTGCTGGGCATCGGGCCCAGCACCTCGAAATCGAGATTGACTTCCTCGATCGGGTACGGAATGTAATTGGTGGCTTCCAGTTCGACCTGGGCTTCCAGGTCGCTATCGTCCAGATCGGCCGGCATCGGGATCAACTTGGTGATCACCGCCGACCCGGCGACAGCAGCGGCCGCGTTTTTGGCCTTGCTGCCGGAACGGTTGATGGCGCGCCGAATGGCTTCGCCCACCGCCTCCACTTCGACGATGTTCTTTTCCACGACCGCATTCGGCGGCAATGGTTCCACCGCGTAATGTTCCACGCGAAAACGGTTCCCGCTGCGCGATAGCTGCAAGAGCTTCACGGCAGTAGAACTAATGTCGACACCAATCAGTGGCGACTGACTCTTGGGTAAAAGCCCCACGGTAACTCCCCTGCCGACGGGCACTTGGACGCACGTGCGCCCTCGTATTAATAATCAAATTTTAACAGTTGACAAGCCCTTCACGCGCAAGGCAATGACCCCGCGACCGTGACCCCAGTGCTGTCTTCTGCGATCCCCAGAGTTCGGCCCCAGCCAAACTCGGCGTCATCTATACTCTGTGACCAAGAAATCTGCAATCGGAATCTCTCTTACATGCCCCGTATTCGCCGTTGGCTGGGCTGGATCCTGGCCACGATCGTCGTGCTCGCACTGCTTGGCGCTATTGCTGCCGGCGGCCTGTATTACGCCATTTCCTCGAAGTTGCCAGACGTTCAATCGCTCAAACAGGTCGAGCTGCAGGAGCCGATGTACGTCTATTCCAGCGATGGCCGCCTCATGGCGGTTTATGGCGAGACCCGGCGTTATCCCATCCAGATGAAGGACGTGCCGCTGCGCCTGAAGCAGGCCTTCCTGGCCACCGAGGACGCGCGCTTCTACGAGCACGGCGGCGTGGACTACAAGGGCATTGCCCGCGCGGTGTGGCTGCTGACAACCACCGATGCCAAGCGCGTGCCGGGTGGTTCGACCATTACCCAGCAGGTGGCGCGGCAGTTCTTCCTGAGTTCGGAGTACAGCTACACCCGCAAGCTGGCGGAGATCCTGCTGGCGCGCAAGATCGAAAGTGAGCTGAGCAAGGACGAGATCTTCGAGCTGTATCTCAACAAGAGTTTCTTCGGCAACCGCGCCTACGGCGTCGGGGCCGCTGCCGAGTACTACTACGGCAAGAAGATGAGCGAATTGAGCCTGGACGAGATGGCCTCGCTGGCCGGCATCCCCAAGTTCCCGTCCAGCGGCAACCCGATCAGCAACCCTGAGCGTGCGCAGGAGCGTCGCGACTATTACGTGCTGCAGCGCATGGCCGACCTGGGCTTTGTCAGCCAGGCCGAGGCCGACGCCGCCAAGGCCGTGCCGATGCACGCCAAGCCGCATGAGCCGCCGGTGGAGGTGTATGCACCTTACGTGGCCGAGCTGGTACGTCAGGAAATGATCGCCAAGTACGGCGGCGATGTGCTCAACAAGGGCTATCACGTCACCACGACCATCGATGCGACCCTGCAGACTGGTGCGGATGTGGCAGTCGCCGACGGCTTGCGGGTCTACGATCATCGCCATGGCTGGCATGGCGTCGAGCAGCACTTCGACGTGCCCGCCGATGCGGACGCGCCTGCACTGGCCAAGCACCTGGCAGGCGCGTTCACCCAGGGCGGACTGCGTGCGGTGATCGTGGCGCGCACCAATCCCGATGGCGGGGTCACGGTCGTGCTGAGCGACAAGACCGAACTGACCCTGCCCGCCAGTGCCAGCCGCTGGACCGGCAAGACCCCGGCCAAGCTGCTGACCCGCGGCGACCTGACCCGCATTCGCGCCGGCGAAAAGGACGGCGAGTGGATCATCGACCAGTTGCCGCGCGGCCAGGCGGCATTGGTTTCGCTGGACGCCAATAGCGGCGCCCTGCGTGCCCTGGTAGGCGGCTTCAGCTTTGCGGGGAACAAGTTCAACCGCGCCACCCAGGCACGCCGCCAGCCAGGGTCGAGCTTCAAGCCGTTCGTCTACGCAGCCGCATTCGAAAAGGGCTTCAACCCGGCCTCGATCGTGCTGGACGCGCCGGTGGTGTTCCGCGACCGGCGCGGCAAGACCTGGTCGCCGCAGAACGATGGAGGTGGCTTCCGCGGGCCGATGCGCCTGCGCGAAGCGCTGGTGCAGTCGCGCAACCTGGTGTCGGTGCGTCTGCTGGACGCCATCAGCGTCGATTTCGCACGCAAATACATCAGTCAATTCGGTTTCCAGGAGGCCGAATTGCCGCCAAACCTGTCGATGTCGCTGGGCACCGCTTCGCTGACGCCGCTGTCTGTGGCACGCGGCTATGCGGTGTTCGCCAATGGCGGCTCGCGGGTGGACACCTGGATCGTGGATGAGGTCAAAGACCGCGAGGGCAATGTCATCTTCAAGGAAGTGCCGGCCGTAGCCTGCCGCACCTGCGCCCTGCAAGGCGGCAATGTGGCGCCCGTGAGCCAGGTCGTCGATGGCTTCAACTTCGGCGCGCAGGCACCGGAAACACCGCCTGCCGCGCCGGCCACGGCCACGCCGACGCCGGCGCAGACCGCCCCTGCGGCAACCGCGCAGACCAAGATCGCGCCGCGCGCGATCGACGAGCGCACCGCCTACCAGCTGGTGTCGATGATGCGCGACGTGGTCCAGCGCGGCACCGGCACCGCGGCCAAGGTCCTCGGCCGCGAGGACGTGGGCGGCAAGACCGGCTCCACCAACGAGCACCGCGACGCGTGGTTCTCCGGCTTTGGCGGCCCCTACGTCACCACCGTATGGGTGGGCCGCGACGACTTCCGCTCGCTCGGCTATCGCGAATACGGCGGCAAGGCGGCGCTGCCGATCTGGATCGACTACATGCGCGTAGCGCTCAAGGACAAGCCGATCGCCGCCAACGATCCGCCCGATGGCATGACCCAGGCCACCATCAATGGCGCCGTCGAATGGGTCAAGAACGAAGATCTGGACCGCTTGCAGGATTACGACTACGGCCTGCAGGAACAGCAGGACGAAAAGGCGTTCGACATTTTCTGAGGAGCCGGGATTGAGGAATCGAAAGCGGCGTGGCTGTTCGGTTCCCCAATTTGTTGGCCCCCGTTGGATAAGCGCCAGCCATTGCCGACCTGATGGATCGCTGGCGGCATCGTTGCCGGGTCGGCGCAGCGCTCACCTGCCCGCCACGGATATCGCACGCGCCTTGCGCCTTGCCCGTGCATACCCGCACCTGGACCATCGCCCGGTCACCGCTGCGTGATCGTTCCTTTGCAATGACATGACGCATTCGCCATGTCTTCATGCAGCTGTTGTAGAGTCCAGATCAGGTTCATTAGGGGAGCCCGGTCATGCATCACGCACGCGCGCACGCCGATACACGAACCCGGGAACGTCGCCATCGTCTGGCGCACGAAGCCGCACGCCTGATGGCCGAAGGCGGCATCCGTGATTTCCATCAAGCCAAGCTCAAGGCTGCCAGCCGGCTCGGCATTCATGACGATGCGTCGCTGCCACGCAATCGCGAGATCGAAGATGCGTTGCGCGAGTACCAACGCCTGTTCGCCGGACCTGCGCACGGTGCGCGTCTGCGCCAACGTCGCGAAGCCGCGTTGCGGGCGCTTGAGTTTCTCAGCCCCTTCCAGCCACGGCTGACCGGCCCGGTGCTGGACGGCACCGCCGACGCCAATGCACCGGTGCACCTGCAGTTGCACAGCGACGATGCCGATGCCGTGCAGCGGTTTCTGGAAGAACACCGCATTCCGGCCGAGTCGCGCACGCGCCGGCTGCGCCTGGATCGCGAGCGCAACGGCGAGTTTCCGGTGTGGCTGTTCAGCGCCGAAGACCTCACCTTCGATCTCACCGTGCTGCCCTACGACGCGCTGCGGCAGGCGCCGCTGTCGCAGCTGGACGAAAAGCCGATGCAGCGTGCGTCGGCCGCGCAGGTGCGACAGTTGTTGACAGACGGCGACGGTTCCACCGGCTCACCGCTGCTGCGCTGAGTCGGCCATATGACGCGGAACCTGACTACGCGGGCGAGCTCTGTGCTTCTTTAACCGGCGTCACGACGCCGCTACGCAGCGGTCGTTTATTCGGGCCCAGCCAGCCGGACGAACCGTCGTGCAACACGACGCTGCCAATCGCCACGACAGCAGCACGCTGTGCTGGAAGGCGACTGCCGCGCAACCATCCAAATGCAAACGCCCCGCACTGCGGGGCGTTTGTTTACGCAGGTACGCGTGGACCGATCAGCGCTTGGCGCTGTCGGTGTAATCGCGCTTGTCGTAACCGGTATAGATCTGGCGCGGACGGCCGATCTTCATTTCCGGGTCGACCTGCTGCTCCAGCCAATGCGACACCCAACCTGCGGTGCGTGCGATGGCGAACATCACGGTGAACATTTCCACCGGGATGTTGAGCGCCTTGTAGATGATGCCCGAGTAGAAGTCGACGTTCGGGTACAGCTTGCGCTGCACGAAATAGTCGTCCTTCAGCGCGGCTTCTTCCAGCTTCAGCGCCACTTCCAGCAGCGGGTCGTTGACGCCCAGCTCGCCCAGCACCTTGTGGGTCATCTCGCGGATGATCTTGGCGCGCGGGTCGAAGTTCTTGTAGACGCGGTGACCGAAGCCCATCAGACGGAACGAGGAATTCTTGTCCTTGGCCTTGGCCACGGCCGATTCGACGTTGTCGGCGGTGCCGATCTCTTCGAGCATCTTCAGCACGGCTTCGTTTGCGCCACCGTGTGCCGGACCCCACAGCGCGGTGATACCGGCGGCGACCGAGGCATACGGATTGGCACCGGTCGAGCCGACCAGACGCACGGTCGAGGTCGAGGCGTTCTGCTCGTGGTCGGCGTGCAGGATGAACAGCAGATCCAGGGCCTTGGCAACAACCGGATTGATCTCCAGCGGCTCGCTCGGCACTTCGAACATCATGTGCAGGAAGCGGTCGACGTAGTTCAGGTTATTGCGTGGGTAGCGGATCGGCCAGCCGATCGAATAACGGTACGCCGCAGCCGCCAGGGTTGGCACCTTGGCGATCAAACGGATGGCGGCCTGACGGCGCTGCTCCGGATCGTTGAGGTCCAGGGTGTCGTGGTAGAACGCCGACAGCGAGGCGACCGAGCCGGCTAGCATGGCCATCGGGTGCGCGTCGTGACGGAAACCGCCGAGGAAGTTCTTCAGCGACTCGTGCATCATCGTGTGATGCGTCACTTCGTGGTCGAACTTCTTGAATTCGTCCGCCGTCGGCAGTTCGCCGTTCATCAGCAGGTACGAGACCTCAAGGAAGCTGGACTTTTCGGCCAGCTGCTCGATCGGGTAACCGCGATACAGCAACACGCCATTGTCGCCATCGATGTAGGTGATGGCCGACTTGCAGCTGGCGGTGGCGGTGAAGCCCGAGTCGTAGGTGAACAGACCGGTTTCTTTGGTCAGCTTTGAGATATCGACGCAATCATTGCCAAGCGTGGGCTTGAGAACCGGCAGAACGACCGACTTGTCGCCGGCGTTGAGCGTGACCTGATCAAGATCGGACACTGTGTACGCTCCTTCAGTGGAAGGCGCCTGATCCCACATGGGCAGGCACGTGATGGAAGTCCAAGGCATCGCCTCGGATCAGACCATTATCGCACAGCAGCATTTTGGCCGTCGCTTGGACAGAAGTCGTAGACGCATCGCGCCAGGCATACAGGCGAAGCGTTCAGCGCCCCAAAAAACAACGGCCGCGCAATGCGCGGCCGCTGCCGGTACAGCCCGTCCTGCAAGTTCAGCGCGCGTAGCGCTTCTGGAACTTGTCGATCCGGCCGCCGGTGTCGATCACCTTGTGCTTGCCGGTATAGAACGGGTGCGAGGACGAGGAAATTTCCACCTTGATCAGCGGATACTCCTGGCCGTCTTCCCACTTCACGGTCTCTTTCGAGGTCATGGTGGAACGGGTCAGAATCTTGAAATCGGACGTCACGTCGTGAAAGACGACGTCTTTGTAGTTGGGATGAACGTTATCTTTCATGGACTTGGCGCCGGGCTGCCTGGATAAGCCGGGTATTATAGCTGCGCCCAGGCAGCCGGCGCAAGGTCGCCTCAGTTCGCCGCCAGGGCGGCCCCGACCAGCGCGTAGAACTGCTGGATGTCATAGGCCAGCAGCAGATTGGCATTGTCGGGCGCCCCGCCCTGCCGGTTCCAGTCCACCAGGGTCATGCCACGGGTATGCGCACCGGACAGTTCGATATGGACCGGGCGCTGCTCCAGCCGCTGCGCGCCTTCCGGGTGCAGTGCGAACGCCATCGCCAGCGCGTCGGCGGCATACCAGTACTCGCCGCGGCTGTCTTCGGACCACAGCCGGGTCTTGCGCGAGATTTCCTCGTAGAACCGGGCGCGGCCAGAATCGGCCGCCAGCCATTGCTCCACGTCCCGGTGCAGCAGGCCGTGCGCGATGGTGGCTTCCCAGTCGGCCACGTCGAACTGCGGAAAACCGCCGAACACGATATGCGCCGCTTCCGGGTCGAACCCGATATTGAACTCGGCCGCAGCGGTGATATTGCCGTGCCCAGTCAACGCCCCGCCCATCACCACCAGCCGCGCCACGCGCTGCGGCAGGGTCGGGTCCAGGGTGAGCGCCAGGGCGAGATTGGTCAGTGGACCGAGCGCCACCAGCAGCAGCTTGCCGGCGTGTTCGTGCGACAGACGCAGGATGGCGAGCGCGGCGTGTTCGGCCTCGGCCGTGCGCTTGGCCGGTGCCAGGCCCACATCGCCGAATCCGTCGAGACCGTGCACGTGCGCCGCATCCACCGACGGGTGCAGCAACGGCTGTGGGCAGCCGGCGTAGACCGGCACATCGGTACGGCCAGCGATCTCGCAGACCTTCAAGGCGTTGCGCACGGTGTGCTCCAGGCCCACGTTGCCGGCGGCGATGGTCAGGCCGACCACCTCGTGGCGTGTGTCGTTGAAGGCCATCAGCAGCGCCAAGGCGTCGTCCACGCCAGGGTCGGTGTCGATCAGCAGCGGTATCTTGTCAGTCATGGGATTCGGGATTGGGCATTCGGGATTCGTTGCCGCATCTTCGCAAGGATCGGCCGGCCACGCGAATCAGCAGCACGCAGCCGCCACGCTGTTACGAATCCCGATTCCCGACTCCCGGCCGCTCAAGCGGCCGCATACCGCACCGCGCCGCCGATCCAGCGTTCGACCACGCGGTCGGCGATTTCCGGCGCCTCGTCCAGCAGCCGCTCGGCCAGTACCTGCACGCGCGGCAACAGCCCGGCGTCGCGTGCCAGATCGGCGATGCGGAAACTGGCCAGGCCGGTTTGCCGGGTGCCCAGCAATTCGCCCGGGCCACGCAACTCCAGATCCTTCTCCGCGATCACGAAACCGTCGTTGGTCTGGCGCATGGTTTCCAGACGCTGCCGCGCCATCATCGACAACGGCGCCTGGTACAGCAGCACGCAACTTGAGGCGGCTGCGCCACGCCCGACCCGACCGCGCAACTGATGCAATTGGGCCAGGCCCAGCCGCTCGGCATTTTCGATGATCATCAACGAGGCGTTAGGCACGTCCACGCCGACTTCGATCACGGTGGTGGCCACCAACAGGTCGCTGCGGCCCTGCTTGAAATCCAGCATGGCCTTCTGCTTTTCGGCCGGCTTCATGCGGCCGTGCACCAGCGCCACCCGCACGCCCGGCAACTGCGCCGACAAGGCCTCGAAGGTGACTTCGGCGGCCTGCGCTTCGATGCGCGGCGGACCGCCTTGCTGGCCTTGCGCGCCTTTCTCGGGTTCTTCGCTTTCTTCGATCAGGGTGCACACCCAATATGCCTGCCGTCCTTCGGCGCAGGCGGCGCGAATGCGTTCGACCAATTCGGGCCGGCGCTCCGCGCTCAGCACGATCGTCTGCACCGGCGTGCGGCCGGGCGGCAATTCGTCGATGGCCGAAACATCCAGATCTGCGTAAGCCGACATCGCCAACGTGCGCGGAATGGGCGTGGCGGTCATCACCAGCTGATGCGGCACGCTGCCCGCCGCCGCTCCCTTGTCGCGCAACGCAAGGCGCTGATGCACGCCGAAGCGGTGTTGCTCGTCGATGATGGCCAACGCCAGGTCGTGGAAGACCACCGCTTCCTGCATCAACGCATGCGTGCCGACCACGACCTGCGCCTGACCGGAGGCGACCTCGGCCATCACTGCAGCGCGCGCCTTGCCGGTGACCTTGCCTGCCAGCCAGACGATGCGGATGCCCAACGGTTCCAACCAGCCGCGCAGATTGGTGAGGTGCTGCTCGGCCAGCAATTCGGTGGGCGCGGCAAGTGCGACCTGCTTGCCCTGCTCCACCGCCAACATGGCCGCCAGCGCCGCGACCACGGTCTTGCCGCTGCCGACATCGCCCTGTACCAGCCGCAGCATCGGCGAGGGTTGCGCAAGGTCATGCGCAATCTGTTCGAACACGCGTTGTTGCGCGCCGGTCAGCTGGAACGGCAGCGCCTTGCACAATTGCTGCACCAACGTGCCGTTGCCGGGCAGGCTGGGCGCGTGCAGACGCTGCAACGCGATGCGTTGCCGGCGCAGGCTGAGCTGGTGCGCCAGCAATTCCTCGATTGCCAGGCGCTGCTGGGCCGGGTGGCCTCCGGCGAGCAGTTGCTGTGGATCAGTGCCAACCGGCGGGCGATGCATGGTGAGCAAAGCCGCGCGCAATGAGGGCAATCGCTCGTCCTGCAGCCAGTGCGGTGGCAACAATTCCAGCGCACTTTCGGGCGGCAGACGCTCCAGCGCCTGGCCGATGAGCTTGCGCAACGTCGCCGGGCCAACGCCTTCGAGCACCGGATACACCGGATCCAGACTGTCGCCCAACCCGGCATCTTCGTCCGGTGCGAGCACGCGGTAACTGGGGTGCACGATCTCCCAGCCGTGCTGGCCGGGCTTGGGTGTGCCGAACACCCGCAGCCGCGTACCGACGGCGAACTGCGCGACCTGCGCCGCACGAAAATGAAAGAAGCGCAGCACCAGCGTCCCGTGCGAGGCGTCGGACACTGCCACGCGCAGCACCGGCCGGAAGCGGAAGCCGCGCTCCACAGCCTCCACGCGTCCTTCGACCTGCGCCGGCACGCCACCTTGCAGCTGCGCGATGGTGGTCAAGCGCGTGCGGTCTTCGTAACGCAGCGGCAGATGCAGCCACAGGTCCTGCACGCTCAGGATGCCGCGCGCAGCGAACTTGTCGGCCACTTTCGGGCCGACACCGGGCAGGCTGGACAGCCGAGCCTGGCCGGCGACGGCCAGGCTCGGTGTGACGACGCGCGTGCGCGACACGGCCGATCAGCGGCGCAGGATCACTCGATCACCATCACTGCATCGACTTCGAAGCCGGCGCCCTTGGGCAGACCGGAGACTTCGATGGTCGAACGCGCCGGGAACGGTGCCTGGAAATACTCCTGCATCACCGCGTTGACTGCAGCGAACTGCCCCAGGTCGGTCAGATACAGACCCAGACGCACGATCTTGTCGAGCGAGCCGCCGGCCGCTTCGGCCACCGCCTTGAGGTTGTCGAATGCACGGCGTGCCTGCGCACCGATGTCGCCCGGCACGATCTCGCCGGTGGCCGGGTCCAGCGGGATCTGCCCGGAGAAATACACGGTGTTGCCGGCACGCACGGCCTGCGAATACGGGCCGATGGCGGCAGGCGCCTGGTCGGTATGGATGATCTGGGACATGGACACTCCACTGCAAAGGGTTGCCGCAGTTTAGGCCTTTGTGCGGATTTGCTCGACTGTTGCGCGAGTGCGCCAGGCGCTACTGGCGTCCGACGCTCTGCACCACATGCAGACGCCGTAGCCGGCGCATCACCTCGGCCAGGTGGCGGCGGTCGCGCACCTGGATGTTGAAGCGCAGCACGGCTGCGTTGAAGTCGCGGTCCAGATAGTCCACGCGCTCGATATTGGACTGACTCTGCGCGATGGCTGCGGCCAGCTGCGCCAGCACGCCGGTGCGGTTTTCCACTTCGACCACCAGCGCGGTGTCGTAGTCACCGGTCACGTTGGAGTCCCAGTCGATCGGCACCCACCGTTCGGGCGATTTGCGCAATTCCGCCAGGTTCGGGCAGTCCAGGCGGTGCACCACGATGCCCTTGCCGGCGGTGTGATAGCCCATGATTTCGTCGCCGGGAATCGGCTGGCAGCAATTGGCGAAACTGATCACGCCGCGCTCGCTGCCGTCGATCAGGATCTTCTCGTGCGAATGCTTGGACAGGCCACCGCCACGCAGTTCTGCGTAAGCCATCAACGCCTGCGCGGCCTGATTGGGCATCCAGTTGCCGAGCGCCACATCGGCCAGCAACGCTTCCAGACGCGGATAGCGGTGCTCGGCAAGGAAGGCGTCCAGGCGACCCTTGGGCAGCCGTTCCAGCGAAGAGTCCATTGCCTCCAGCGCGCGGTCCAGCATGCGGTGGCCCAACTGCACGGCATCTTCGTGCTCGAGTTGCTTGAGCTGATGCCGGATGGCGGTGCGCGCCTTGCTGCTGACCACAAATTCCAGCCACTGCGGTTTGGGCGTGGCCGAGCGTGCGGTGATGATCTCCACCGCCTGCCCGCTGACCAGCTTGGTGCGCAACGGCACCAGCTTCTTGTCCACGCGCGAGGCCACGGCGCGATTACCCACGTCGGTATGCACCGCGTAGGCAAAATCCAGCGCGGTGGAATTGCGCGGCAACGCCAGGATCTTGCCCTTGGGCGTGAACAGATAGACCTCGTCCGGGAACAGGTCGACCTTGACGTTGTCCAGGAATTCCAGCGACGAGCCAGCGGCGCGCTGCGAATCGATCAGTTCCACGATCCAGTCGTGTGCACGACTCTGCGCGCTGTTGGGCGAGGCCGAGCCGACCTTGTAGGTCCAGTGCGCCGCTACGCCGCGTTCGGCGATCAGGTCCATCTCTTCGGTGCGGATCTGCACTTCGATCGGCGAGCCGTATGGTCCGAACAATACGGTGTGCAGCGACTGGTAGCCATTGGCCTTGGGGATTGCGATGAAATCGCGGAAGCGCCCGTCCAGCGGCTTGAAGCTGGCATGCACCGCGCCCAGCGCGTGATAGCAATCGGCCACCGTGCGCACCACCAGGCGAAAGCCGAACACGTCCATCACCTGGTCGAAGGACTTGTTCTCTTCGTGCATCTTGGAATAGATGCTCCAGGGCGTCTTGATGCGGCTGACCAGCCGATGCTCCAGCCCTTCCTTGGCCAGCCGCTGGGACAGCTGCACTTCCACCTGCGCCATCGATTCACGCCGCACCACCGGCTGGCTGCGGATGTGCTTTTCGATGATGGCGTGGCGCCACGGATACAACGCGCGGAAGCCCAGGTTCTGCAATTCGGACTTGATCAGGCTCATGCCCAGCCGCTGCGCGATGGGTGCGTAGATCTCCAGCGTCTCGCGCGCGATGCGGCCGCGCGCCTCGGTGCTCTGTGCGCCGAGCGTGCGCATGTTGTGCAGGCGGTCGGCCAGCTTGATCATGATCACGCGCAGGTCGCGCGACATCGCCAGCAGCATCTTGCGGAAACTTTCCGCCGCCGCTTCCTGGCGGTCGCGGAACTTGAGCTTGTCCAGCTTGGTGACGCCATCGACCAGTTCGGCCACCGCCTCGCCGAACTCCGACGCCAGTTCTTCGCGCGTCAGCGGCGTATCTTCAATGGTGTCGTGCAGGATTGCGGCGATCAGCGATTCCATGTCCAGGCCCAGCTCGGCCAGCACGCCAGCCACCGCCACCGGGTGGGTGATGTAGGGCTCGCCCGACTTGCGGGTCTGCCCGGCATGCGCGCTGGCGCCCACTTCCCAGGCACGGCGCAGGATCGGCAGCTGCTCCTTGGGCAGGTAGCTGGCCGCGCGCTCGAGATGCAGGACGTAGTCGGGGATGGCCTGGTCGGAAGACGGAGACGTCACGACGGTCGCCTGGGCAGTGGGGCCTGGGTTCATGCCGGAAGACTATGCCAGCCGTGCAGTCTGGGCAAACATTTGCACACGCAGGCGTATTGCCGGGACCGAAAACGAAAACAGCCCGCATCGAGGCGGGCTGTTCTGATCGATCGCAGCGATGCTGGGATCAATCGTCGTTCTTGGACATGTCTTCGTCGGCGACCACTTCGGCGGCGGCCCATTCCAGCGCTTCGCGCTCGGCGCGTTCGCGCTCGGCCTTCTCGACTTCATCGATCAGCGCGTTGTCGATCCGACGTGCGGCGATCTCGCGCAGTGCCATCACGGTGGGCTTGTCGCTGGCATCGGCATTCTCGATCAGCGGCTGCACGCCGTTGGCGAGCTGACGGGCGCGCTTGGAGGCCATCATGACCAGCTCAAAACGGTTGTTCACGACTTCCAGGCAATCTTCTACGGTAATGCGGGCCATGCGGGCTCCCGGCGACCAGCAACGGCCGCGCATCGAATGAGGGAAAGGGGGCGGAGTGTACGCTCCGGCCGGCGCCGCAGCAACCGCCACCCATTCAGTTTCCTTTGGAATCAGCGGTTTGAGCCGCTTGGAGCGATCAGGAACCTTCCTGAGCAGTCGCTGGTGCAGCCGGCGCGTGTCAGAACCGCGGTCTACGCGCGGTGGATGCCGTCGCGCGGCGGCGCCCGTCCGGTGACCAGCCCCGCCCTGCCGGCGGCGCTTACTCCAGCAGCGCCTGGATCAGTCCGGCGTGCCGCTGCTGTTGCGCCTGCCGACGCAGCCGGCTGGCGGTGAAGATGGCGCACATCTCCGCCACGGCGATGTCGAAGGTCTCGTTGATGATCACGTAATCGAACTCTTCGAAATGCAGCATCTCTTCACGGGCGGCGGCCAGGCGTTGCGCCATCACGTCCTCGCTGTCCTGCCCGCGCTTGCGCATGCGCTCGTCCAGCGCCTGGCGCGACGGCGGCAGGATGAACACGCTGACCGCATCGGGCACCTTCTGGCGCACCTGACGCGCGCCCTGCCAGTCGATCTCCAGCAGGACGTCGTGGCCGGCGGCCAGCTGCGGCTCCACCGACTGCCGCGCGGTGCCCTTCCAGTCGCCATGCACCAGCGCATATTCGAAGAAATCGCCCGCCTCGATCATGCCCTGGAACTCGTCGGCGGAGACGAAATGGTAGTGCTCGGCATGCCGTTCGCCCGGCCGCGGCGCGCGCGAGGTGAACGAGATCGACAGGGCGATCTTCGGGTCGCGTGCCAGGGTGGCGTTGACGATGCTGCTCTTGCCGGCGCCGGAGGGGGCCGCAACGATATAGAGAGTGCCGCGCATAGGATCAGGGATTCGGGATTGGGGAGTCGGGATTCGCGAACGGACTGCGGACCGGTGCCACCGGGGTCGACATGCTACCGGGATTGGCCGCAGCCCGCTGAAACGCGAGGTTGCCGTCGACCAATCCCGAATCCCCAATCACCAATCCCGGCTACTCGATGTTCTGCACCTGCTCGCGGATCTGGTCGATCAACACCTTCAGATCCACGGCGGCATTGGAGGTGCGGCTGTCCACCGACTTGGAGCCCAGCGTATTGGCTTCGCGGTTGAATTCCTGCAGCAGGAAGTCCAGGCGGCGACCGACCGGTTCGCGCTGCCTGAGCACGCGACGGATCTCGGCGATGTGGCTGGACAGGCGGTCCAGCTCCTCGTCCACATCCAGCTTCTGCAGCCACAGCACCAGCTCCTGCTCGGCACGGCCCGGGTCGACCGGATGCGGCAGGTCGGCCAGGCGCGCGGCCAGCTTGGCGCGCTGACCTTCGCGAATCACCGGAATCAGGACGCGCACCTCGGCGGCGATGCGTTCGATGGCATCTACCCGCTCGCTGATCGCCTCGGCCAGCTTGGCGCCCTCGCGCTCGCGCGCGATCACGAAGCTACCCACCACCTCCTCCAGCAACGCCAGCGCCTGTGCCTGCAACGCGGGGGCGTCCACGTCCTGCACCTGCAGCACGCCGGGCAGCTGCAGCAGGTCGGTGAAGCCGACCTGCAATTTGGGGAACAGACCATCCAGCCGCGTGGCCAGCGCACCCAATTGCTGTAGCAGCGATTCGTTGACCGCCAGCGTCTGCGCGTTGTCGGGCGCGCGCAGGCGCAGCGTCAGATCCAGCTTGCCACGGCTGTTTTTCGCCGCCACCCGCTCGCGTAGCAACGGTTCCAGCGCACGCAATTCCTCGGGCAGACGCACACCCACTTCCAGAAAGCGGTGGTTGACCGAGCGCAGCTCGCAACCGAGCGTGCCCCAGGGTGTGATGCGTTCGCTGCCAGCGAACGCCGTCATGCTTCGGATCATCGTCAATCCCGTGCCGTCAAAGCGCGAATGGTACCCTAGCCGCCCTCGCCGGCTGCCTGCACGCTGCGCAGTGGCGCCAGACCCACCTCCCGACTTCCGGACTCATCGCATGACCTTTTCCCGTCCCAGCGGCCGCACGGCCGACCAGCTGCGCCCGGTGCGCATCGAACGCGCCTTCACCCGCCATGCCGAAGGCTCGGTGCTGGTCAGCTTCGGCGACACCCGCGTGCTGTGCACCGCCAGCGTGGAAAACCGCGTGCCGGGCTTCCTGCGCGGCAAGGGCGAAGGCTGGGTCACCGCCGAATACGGCATGTTGCCGCGCTCTACCCACACCCGTTCCGACCGCGAGGCTGCACGCGGCAAGCAGGGCGGACGCACGCTGGAAATCCAGCGCCTGATCGGCCGTGCACTGCGCGCCTGCGTGGATCGCAATGCACTCGGCGAACGCACCATCACCCTGGACTGCGACGTGCTGCAGGCCGATGGCGGCACCCGCACCGCGGCCATCACCGGCGCATACGTGGCGTTGGCCGATGCGGTGAACCTGCTGATCAAGCGCGGCGACATCAAGAAACACCCGCTGATCGGCGCGGTGGCTGCGGTGTCAGTCGGCATCTATCGTGGTGAACCGGTGCTGGATCTGGATTACCCGGAAGACAGCGACTGCGATACCGACATGAATGTGGTGATGAACGACGGCGGCGGTTTCATCGAGCTGCAGGGCACGGCCGAAGGCCATGCGTTCCGTAGCGACGAACTCAACGCGCTGCTTGCCCTGGCCGAGAAAGGCATGGGCGAGTTGTTCGCACTGCAACGCGCTGCGCTGGCCGGATGAGCCGTCGTATCGCCCTGACCACCTTGCTGGTTGCCGATTACGATGCGGCCATTGCCTGGTACGCCGGCGCGCTGGGTTTCCACGTGCTGCAGGATCGCCCGCTCGATGACGGCAAGCGCTGGGTCGTGATCGGCCCGGGCGGTGCAGACGATGCCGCCCTGCTGCTGGCGCAGCCTGCCAACGCCACGCAACGCGCGCGCATCGGCGACCAGACCGGTGGGCGGGTGGATCATTTCCTCTACACCGATAACTTCTGGCGCGACCACGCGGCCATGCAGGCGTTCGGCGTGGAATTTCTGGAAACCCCGCGCGAAGAGCCGTACGGCACGGTCGTGGTGTTTCGCGATCTGTACGGTACCAAGTGGGATCTGCTGGAGCCCAAGCAATGAAACAACTGGTCCTGGCCAGCGGCAACGTCGGCAAGCTGGAAGAACTGCGTGCCATGCTCGCCGGCCTGCCGCTGCGCATCGTCGCGCAAGGCGACCTGGGCGTGGAAGATGTCCCGGAAACCGGCCTGACCTTCGTCGAGAACGCGCTGATCAAGGCGCGCCATGCCAGCGCGGTGACCGGTTTGCCGGCCCTGGCCGATGACTCGGGGCTGATCGTGGATGCATTGGATGGCGCGCCCGGTCTGTACAGCGCGCGCTATGCCGGCAGCCCAACCGATGCGCAGGCCAACAACGCCAAGTTGCTCGATGCGATGCGCGAGGTTCCGACCGATCGCCGCAGCGCGCGGTTTTATGCGGTGATCGTGTTGCTGCGGCATCCGGAAGATCCGCAGCCGCTGATTGCCGAAGGCAGTTGGGAAGGGGTGATCACCACCGAACCGCGCGGCGCTGGCGGCTTCGGCTACAACCCGGTGTTCCTGGACCCGGTGTATGGCCTGACCGCCGCGGAGATGGACACCGCGTTGAAGAACCGTCTCAGCCATCGTGCGGTCGCCCTGGCTACGCTGCAGCACAAGCTGCATGCGATGGCGCTGTAAGGCACGCCTCGCGCAATGCCCCAGCTGATTCCGCCGCCGCTGTCGCTCTACGTGCACCTGCCCTGGTGCGTGCGCAAATGCCCGTACTGCGATTTCAACTCGCACGCGGCCAAGGGCGTGCTGCCGTTCGAAGAATACGTGGATGCGCTGATCCGCGACCTGGATGCGGATCTACCGCTGGTGTGGGGCCGCGTGGTGCATTCGGTGTTCTTCGGCGGCGGCACGCCCAGCCTGTTTCCGCCGCAGGCGATCGACCGCTTCCTGCAGGCCGCGGCGGCGCGGCTGCGTTTTGCCCCGAATCTCGAAATCACCCTGGAAACCAATCCCGGTACCGCAGAACACGGCCGTTTCGAACACTACCGCGCTGCGGGCGTCAACCGCCTGAGCTTCGGCGTGCAGACCTTCGACGACCTGGCACTGCAGCGACTTGGCCGCATTCACGACAGCGCCGAAGCCGAGCGCGCGATCAAACTGGCGCAAGACGCCGGCTACGATAATTTCAATATCGACCTGATGTACGCGCTGCCCGAGCAGACGCTGATGCAGGCCGAGCACGATCTGGAGCGCGCCTTCGCGCTGCAGCCGACGCACCTGTCGCATTACCAGCTCACGCTGGAGCCGAACACGGTGTTCTTCGCGCGGCCGCCCAAGGGCATTCCCGACGACGATGCCGCCTGGGATATCCAGGAGCACTGCCAACGCCTGCTGGCCGACGCCGGCTACGCCCAATACGAAGTCAGCGCGTACGCCAAGCCCGGGCGACAGTGCGCGCACAATCTCAATTACTGGCGCTTCGGCGACTACCTGGGCATTGGCGCGGGCGCACACGGCAAGATCAGCTCCGGTGCCCAAGAGCACGTGTTGCGGCGCTGGAAACACAAGCATCCGCAAAGTTATCTGGCCAGTGCCGGCACCGCCGCATCCATCGGCGGCGATGAAATCGTGCCGGGCGAACGGCTGCCGTTCGAATACATGCTCAACCTGCTGCGCCTGCATGAGGGCTTCCGGCTCAGCAACTTCGAGGCTGCGACGGGCCTTGCGGCCTGCGTCATCGACGCGCCGCTGGCGCGCGCAGTGGCGCAGGGCTGGATGAGGCGGCAAGACGGGCGCATGGTGCCGACCGAGTTGGGAAGGCGCTTTACCAATGACGTGGTCGAGCTGTTCCTGGTCTGAGCGCAGCGAAGAGCTGCGTTCACTGCCAGGTCGGCGCGGCCGGGCGCCTGGCATCGGCATGTATCGCCTGCGTCCAGTACGCCATCACGCCTGGCTGACCCGTGCGCGAGGTGTGAGCGGGCCTGGGCGCGTTGGCAGTACCGATGGATCGGCCGTCCGAGCTGCCGCATACCCGCATGACCACCGGCTGGCACACCGCAGGCCGCATGCGCCGGCGCGCGCCGATGCCGCGCGGTCAGCAAAAAAACATGCTACATAGCTCACGCTTCGAACCGAGCCCACCTCCCCCGGATGTCCATGCACGTGTCTTCCATGCAACCTGCAGTTAGCGGCCCGATTGCCGATGCGCCGGTGTCCGCGCGCGGCCGGCGACTGCTCGGCATGCTGCACGCGCAGTGCGTGCAGGCATTGAGCGGGCCGCTGCGGCTGACTGTCGTCGAGCTGGAGCGCGAGCTGTTGCATCAGGCCGAGCATGCACGCAATAGCCAGATCCAGGCCGAAACCTACGCACAGATGCGCGGCCTGCGCGACCACATCGACCGGTTTCCGCAGGCATTCCTGCAGGAACTGGCGCACGCGCTGGCCAGCCTGCGTGAGCGCCCGGTGCCGACACCATTGACCGATGTGCCTGCGCAGACACAGATGCTGACCCTGGTCGAAGACACCGATATCGACCGCGACATCGTATTAAGCGACATCGCGCGTCGCGAAACGTCGCGGCGTGCCGATGCCCTGCACCTGCTGGCGCAGCGCCTGGCGGTGATCGGCGCGGTGGCCGAATTCGAGCTGGAAGAACTGCCGATGGGTCCCTACGCGCTGTGCCGCATCGTGCGCCAGTGCGGTCAGACGCTGGGGCTGAACCTGGATGGGCAGCTGACGCTGTACAAGGTGTTCGAGCGCCAGGTGATGGACCGCCTGGGCGACCTGTTCGAAAGTGCCAACGGCGCGCTGGCCCAGGAAGGCATCCTGCCGGGGCTGATCTATCACCCGTATCTGGTCAAACCCACGCAGGTGCAGTCGCGGCGTGCGCCACCGGCAGCGGCGCATGGGTCGAAGGACGCTGCCGCAATGAGCACGCCCGGTGCGGGCCCGCGCACACCGCGACCGGCCAACGGCTGGGCGGGCCAAGCCGCACCGACGGCGTGGCAGAGCGCCTTGCTGGATCCCGCTGCCGCGCCACCAGCCATGGCAATCGCCGCACCTGCGCAGGCGCTGTCGCCGGCGCTCAACGACGCAGTCCAGGCGCTGGGCGGCTTGATGGCGTCGGCACGGCAGTCGCAGGCAGCGGTGCACGCAAGCCACGCAGGCGCGGGGGCGCCCGCCCATCACGAGGTCATGGCGCCCTCTCCCACCTCGCTCGCCGCTGTGGCCCAGGCATCGCAGCACAGTGCCGCCGCTGCGGTGCCCAAGGCAGCGCTTGGCGATGCCTTGGCCAGCCTGCAAGGCGTGCTGGCCACGCAGGCGGCAGCAACGCCACATGCATCCGGCATCGATGCGGTGCAGCGGCAGGTGCTGAAAGTGCTGCGCCGTCAGCACGGCCCCGATGCCGCGCTATCGCCGCAGGACAACGACACCTTCGACCTGCTCGGCCTGCTCTATGCGCAAATGCAGCGCGAAGTGCGCGAGCAAGCTCCCGCCCAGGCGCTGCTTGCCAAGTTGCAGGTGCCGGTGGTGCGCGCAGCGTTGGCCGACGCGCATTTTTTCGTGCGCGACCAGCACCCGGTGCGCGAACTGCTCAACACCGTCGCCGAGTCCGGGGCCGTGTGGCTGGGCGAGGACGATGCCGACCCGCAACTGCTGCACAAGCTGGGCAGCGCGGTCGACAAGATCGTCAACGACTATCAAGGCGACGAGGCTGTTTTCGCCGCGGCCAACGACGACATCCAGACGCATCTGCGCACCCTCGCGCGCAAGGCCGAGGTGGCCGAGCGGCGGCATGTGGATGCTGCGCGCGGAAAGGAGCGGCTGGAATCTGCCAAGCAGCAGGCCCAAGCGCGCATCGAGCAGCTATGCGAACAAAGCGCGCCGCCGCGCTTTGTGCAATCGCTGCTGCGCCAGGCCTGGTCGGACGTGCTCACGCTGACCTTGCTGCGGCAGGGCGAGCAGTCGCCCGAATGGGAAGAGCGCCAGGCGCTGACCGCACGCATTGGCGAGGTCACCTGCCGCAGCAAGGGCCAACCCACCGACATCGCGCTGGGCACCGACGTGGAAACCGCGTTGCTGCAGGTGGGGTATCACCACGATGAAGCAGCGGCGATCGCACGGCGCTTGTCCACGCCCGGTGGCGAGGACGAGGTGACCTCGCGCACCGAGCTTGCCGCCAAGCTCAAGGCACGCGCGCGGCTTGGCGACCAGGGCGACAACGCTGCGCGCAAGCAGGCGGCTACGCCGCGCACGCCCGCCGAAGAGGAGTGCTACCTGCAGGTGCGCAGCTTGCCGTTCGGCACCTGGTTCGAATTCGTGGTCAACCAGCAAGGCGACCTGCGCCGGCAACGCCTGTCCTGGTACAGCCCGATGACCGGCAACGCGCTGTTCGTGAATCAGCGCGGGCAGAAGGTTGGCGAGCACTCGCTGGACAGCCTGGCACGGCTGATGGCCGGTGGGCAGGCACGTTTGGTGGTGGAAGAGAAATCGCGTCTGATCGATCGCGCCTGGCATGCCACCGTGCGCACGCTGCGCAGCCTGGCCGGCCAGTCGCCTGTTGCCGAGGCCCAGCCATGATCCAGGACACCCGCCGCGCACCGCGCCGCCAGCCGACCGACCTGCTGCCGGTCGTCGACATGCTCAGCGAGGCGCAGATCGGCCGGGTCGGCAATGTGTCCGAAACCGGCATGCTGTTGTTGGCCTCGGTGCCACTGCACGACGACGCCCTGTACCAGTTGCGCTTTTCGCTGCCCGAACGGGTTGGCCGCGCGACCGAGATCGATGTCGGCGTGCATCTGCTGTGGTCCGAAGCCGCACACGCACCCGGGCAGGCCTGGGCGGGCTTCCGCTTCCTGACCATGTCCGAGCCGCACCGGCAACGCCTGCGCGCCTGGATCGCCGAAGAACATCTGGCCGGGTAAGCGCGGCCGACACACGGCCACGCAATGGCCAAGCGGGCGCTGCCGCTGCCTGCCGCTGCAGGCCCATACGTCGCCTGTTGCTCCTTCGCGCCGGCGGTCGTCCACGGACGATTGCGCCCTGGTTGTCGGCCGTATCAGACACAGCGCCGTTGCAGGGATTGCGGCAAACTGCGCATCGCCTTTGCATTGCCGATCGAGCCCCGCATGCCCCAACCCTCCTTGAGCAGCCTGTACTCCGACCACCTGCGCACTCTCACCGCGCGCGCCGACGAAGCGCTGCAACGCGGCGGCTTCGAGCATCTGGTGGTTCCCAGCGGCAGCACGCATTACCAGCTGTTCGACGACCGCGATTACCCCTACGCGGTGAACCCGCAGTTCAAGGCCTGGGTACCGCTGACACGGGTCCCCAACAGCTGGCTGGTCTACACGCCGGGCAAGCGCCCGACGGTGATCTTCTATCAGCCGTTCGACTACTGGCATGTGGTGCCCGACGCGCCCAGCGGCTGGTGGGTCGACCACTGCGACATCCACATCATCCGCACCCCGGAGCAGGCGCTGGCGCTGCTGCCCAAGCACGCTGAGCGCTGCGCGATCCTCGGCGAGCCGCAAAGCACGCTCGGTGCATACGTGCCGAACAACCCGCAGCCGGTGCTCGATTCCCTGGAATACCAGCGCGCGTTCAAGACACCCTACGAGCTGGCATTGCTGCGCATCGCACAGCAACTGGCGGTGCGCGGCCATCGCGCTGCGGAAGCCGCGTTCCGCGCCGGCCAAAGCGAATTCGGCATCCACATGGCGTATTGCGCGGCAGTGGGCCAGGACGCCAATGACTTGCCGTACGGCAACATCATCGCGCTCAACGAACACGGCGCGGTGCTGCACTACACCGAACTGGGCCAGCAGCCGCCGCAACCGCTGCGTAGCTTCCTGATCGACGCCGGCGCCTCCGCATACGGCTACGCCAGCGACATCACCCGCACCTACGCCGCCGACCCCGGCAGCGACTTTCAGGCACTGATCGACGCGGTGGACGCCGCCCAGCTGCGCATGGGCCAGAACGTGCGCGCCGGCGTGGACTACAAGCAGTTGCACATCGAGGCGCATCTGGCGTTGATGGGCATCCTCAAGGAGTTCGGCGTGCTGACCGTCTCGCCGGAAGCGGCTTTGGCCACCGGCGTCAGCGCCGCGTTCTTCCCGCACGGCCTGGGCCATCTGATCGGCCTGCAAGTGCACGATGTGGCCGGTTTTGCCGCAAGCGACCGCGGCGGCCGCATCGAACGCCCGGCCGGCCACCCGTATCTGCGCCTGACCCGCGTGCTGGAACCCGGCATGGTGGTGACGATCGAACCTGGCGTGTACTTCATCGACATGCTGCTGGACGAAGTGAAGAAGAACGGCCACGCCGCCAGCGTCAACTGGCAGCGCGTGGAAGCCTTCAAGCCCTACGGCGGCATTCGCATCGAAGATGAGGTGGTGTGCACCGACGGCAGCGCGGAAAATCTGACCCGCCCGGTCTTTGCCTCCGCATGAGCACCAGGCGCAACTGACGACACTACGGTTGCGCTGAAGTGGGCGCTCAGCCGCGCCATCCACCGCCCGATCACGCCCGGCAACGTTTGGGCACCACCCTACGGAACACCGCCATGAACGACCCACGCCAGAGTTCGCACCCGGACCACCCGATGTATCAACAGATCGAACGCGGCGTGCATGCGATCGACGCCGCGCACGGCCGCGTCCCCGACCAGACCAGCGCACGCCTCACCGCCGCCTTGCTGCCACTGGCCAAGGAAGGTGGGCTCGTGCGCGTGGATCATGTGCTGATGAGCGAAGCGAACGATCGCGGCGTGCACGGCGGCGAAAACGTATTCGTGGTGCAAGGCGACCCGGCCAACCCGGCGCATCTGCGCGCGCACATGAAAACCGAACAGGCGCTGGGCACGCCGGAAGAGCAATCGTTCGAGCGCGCGCGTCAGCTCGGCGGGCAGAGCGCGCCAGTGCAACAGCCCGAACGCACGCAGGCGCCGCAGCTGGGCCAATAACCGCCAGCCAACCCACGCCTGCGCAGCCGCCGGGCGCGCGCGGCCGATGCCAGGAGCCGTTGTCCGCCATGGCACTGCTGCGGCAATTGCGCTGCGGCAACGCCTGCACCATGACGCCGGCTGCAGCGTGTCGGCCCTTATGAATGTCGTGCACGCCGGCGCTCATGCGCCGCCGGCCATCTCCGCTTCGATCTCGTCGGCACTGCGCGCCAGCGCATCGGTCAGCACACGGTGGCCATCGGCAGTGATCAGCACATTGTCTTCGGTGCGAATGCCGATGCCGCGCCACTTGGCCTCTACCGAAGTGTCGTCGGCCGACACGTAGAGCCCCGGTTCGATGGTGAACACCATGCCGGGCTCGAGCAGCCGCGAATCGCCGGCCAGCCGGTAGTCGCCCACATCGTGCACATCCAGGCCCAGCCAATGGCCGGTCTTGTGCCGATAAAAGCGTTTGTAGTGTCCATCGGCGATGTTGCGCTCAAGTTTTCCCTTGAGCAGGCCCAGGCGCAGCAGGCCTTCGGTCAAGGTTTCCACCGCCGCCAGATGCCCGGCTTCGTACGCCACGCCGGGGCGCGCCTGTGCAAGCGCAGCCGCCTGCGCAGCACCGACCAGATCGTGCAATGCACGCTGCGCTGGCGTGAAGCGGCCGTTGACCGGAAAGGTGCGGGTGATATCGGCCGCATACCCACGATATTCGGCACCGGCATCGATCAGCACCAGCTCGCCATCGCGGCTGCGCGCATTGTTGGCACGGTAGTGCAGCACGCAGGCGTTGCTGCCGGTGCCGACGATGCTGCCGTATGCCGGCCATGCGTCGGCAGCGCGGAATTCGCGCTCGACCTCGGCCTGCAGTTCGTATTCGTGCACACCCGGCCACGCCATCCGCATCGCTGCACGGTGCGCGCGCACGCTGATGTCGGCAGCCTGCTGCATCAGCGCGATTTCGTCGCGTGATTTGAACAGGCGCTGCTCGTGCAACAGATGCCCGAGCTCGAGGAATTCGTGTGGCGGCTGCGCCCCGTGGCGCACCTGCTCGCGCACGCGCTTGAGCCAGCCGATCAATTTGAGATCGAAATCGACATCGCGCCCGAAGTGGTAGTACACGCGGCTACGCCCTTCCAGCAGGCCGGGCAGGATCTCGTCGACATCGTCGATGGGGTACGCATCGTCCATGCCGTAGCGTTCCACCGCACCTTCCTGGCCCTCGCGCGGGCCATCCCAGGCTTCGCGTTCGGCATCGCGTTCGCGGCAGAACAGAATCGCTTCGCCATGCTTGCGGCCGGGCACCAGCACCAGCACCGCCTCGGGCTCCGGAAACCCGCTCAGATACCAGAAATCCGAATCCTGTCGATACGGGTAATGCGTGTCGTGGCTGCGCACGCGCTCAGGCGCGGCCGGCAAGATCAAAATCGCCTGCTCGCCCGCCATCTGCATCAGCTGCTTGCGCCGGCGCGCGTACTCGGCCGCGCCAATCCCGGTGAGCTTCTTCATGCCGGCAATCAGTTCAGACGCTGGCGAAAGCGCGGCCCCATCACGCAGTCGCCATGCAGCAACAGCACCGCCACGCGTACGAATTCTTCGATCTCGGCCAATGCGGTGTCGTCCTCGTCGGCCGCGTCGAAGTCCTCGCTGGAGGCCTGCGCCAGACGCGCCAGATCCTGCAGCGCTTCCTCGCCTTCTTCGCTCAGTGCCGGACGCTGCTGCGCAGCCAGGCCGAAGCCGCCCAGGAAGGCGCGGCACCAGTCGAACAATGCATCGGTGCGCGCCGGCAACGGGGCGCCGTCTTCGACCAGCAGCAGCTCGAAGGCGAAATCGCGGTCTTCCAGTTGCGCCACGGTGGCCTGCCGCAGCTGATCCAGCGCCCCACCCTGCTGGGGCGCCACCTGACCGCTGTCGGCCAGAATGCGCGCCAGCCAGTCGGCGCTGTCGGCACCGCCGCCGGAGAGCCACCCGCACAGTCCACCATGCAACTCCGCCGCAGAGGACGCCAGCGCGAGCTGACGGCTTTCGTGTTGCACAGCGGTTACGTCGGGCAGATCCATCGGGTCATCCAGGCTGAAGAGCGAAAGGTGCCGGCGCACGGCCGGCGATATGACTTCCCAGTGTACCAAGGCGGCCTGCGTGAGCCGCGACCTGCGCGTTTCAGCGCGCGTTCTCCTCCTGCAATGCCGGCCTGCCTGGATCGGTGCCAGGCCTTGCAGGGCTTGGACCGACGCCAGGGATTGGGGCAAGCGTGGGCGCTTGACCACCCCGCGCACGCGCCCCTATCGTGAGCGCATGGACAACGCTGCCGCCCTCGCCCAGATCCGCGCACTCGCTGCCCGCGTGGAGGCGTTGGTGGAGCGTACCCAACGGCTCACCGACGAGAACCGCAGCCTGCGTCACCAACAGGAGCAGCTCATCGGCGAGCGCTCCCAACTGTTGACCAAGAACGAGCAGGCGCGCTCGCGGGTGGAAGCGATGATCGCCCGCCTGAAGTCATTGGAGCAGCACACGTGAGCAACAACGAACCGGTCAGCGTGCGTATTCTGGATCGTGAATACACGGTGGGCGTGACGGCAGACGAGCACGAAAGTCTCACCGCCGCCGCGCGGCTGCTGGATCTACGCATGCGTGAGATCCGCGGCAGCAATCGCATGGCAGCAGTGGACCGTGTGGCAGTGCTGGCTGCGCTCAACTTGGCGCACGAGTTGCAGCAACTGCGCGAACAACAGGCGCTCTACGATCGTGAATTGGCAACGACGCTGGACACCTTGAATCGCCGGCTCGACAGCGTTGCCGACACACCGCGCTGAGTGGAATTCGCACTGCCATCGCAAATATGAATCCTCAAGCCCGCCGACCGACGAGTGGGCTAGCCATCGCGGCACAGAGGTCTATAATTCACCTGCGTTCTCTGCTGTAAACGACAGCGTGCAAAACATTCGCCTTGTCCCTTAATTACGACCACGGGGGCGCGACGAAGCCGGGTGTGCAAGTCCGCCTTGTAGCGGGAAGCCCGATGGCCTCACAACGTCCCCACTTGAACCCCGGGTTCAAGGTCGTTTCGCCCGCATCGTCACGGCGGAGAATGCAAATCTGAAACGGCGCCTTCGGGCGTCGTTTCTTTGTTATGCGTGTACGACTTGCGCGTCCATGCTTTGGCGCACCCAGCATGCCGTCGTCGCCTGCGCAAGGCTGGCGCCACGCGCCTGGTGTTCTTCGAAATACGGGATACTGGTGCACCCACCACGGAGATCCCGAATTGCCGACGCTTGCCCAGATCCTCGACAGCTTCGACCCCGCTGCGGGATTTGACATGCCCGGCAGCTGGCGACAAGGCCGCACCGCGTTCGGCGGATTATCCGCAGCACTCGCCCTGCAGACCGCACTGCGCACAGCGTCATCGGCGTTGCCGCCGCTGAAGTCCGCGCATATCGGGTTCATTGGCCCCGCCGACGGCACCCTGCGCTTCGCTGCGCAGGTGTTGCGCCATGGCAAGTCCGCCACCTCGGTCGCAGTCGATTGCCTGGCCGACAACCAAGTCGCCCTACGTGCGGCATTGCTGTTCGCGCAGCCACGGCCCAGCCGAATTGTCCATAACTTCCTGTCGGCACGGCCGGCAGTGGTCGGCCCCAATGAGGCGAAGCCGATCACCGACAGCGTGGTCACTCCGGCCTTCGTCGTCAACTTCGACATGCGCCTGGCGGGCGGCGCGCTGCCGGTGTCCGCCGCGACCGACCCGGAATTGCTGGTCTGGGCACGCCATCGCGACGCTAGCGGCGTGGACCCGAGCGTGGCCCTTGTCGCGCTGGGCGACTGCCTGCCGCCGGCCGCGATGACTTGCTTCACCGAACCGGCGCCAGTCAGTTCGATGACTTGGAGCTTGGACTTCCCGCAACCGGCCAGCACCGGCGATTGGTTTCTGCTGCGCTCGGTCAGCCGCCATGCCGAGGACGGCTACTCGCTGCAGGACATGCAAATCTGGGACACGGCCGGGCGGCTGGTGCTGTGGGGCCGACAGACGGTGGCACTCTACGCGTGATCCCCAGTGGCGGCCGCGTCTAGGGTGTGTCGTCCATTGCCTATGGCCTATCACCAATTTCTGGGCAGGTTGCGCTGCAATTGCGTGTGCCTGCGGCAAGCAAGCGCGGGGAAATGGACGTCCTTCCACGCCCGAGCGATGACGCAGCAATGGCCGCACACAAGCGCGGTCCTTCTGGTTGGTTCTCGCAGGCCCAATCCAACATATTCGGGAATGGCGGACACGCCCTGGTCAGTGCGCGCGCCGGCGCCGACAATAGCGCCCTGCCTCGCCAAGCCGGCCCGATGACTGACGACGAACGCGATTCCCTGCGCCGACAACTGCGCGCACAACGCCGCGCGCTGCCCGCACCACAGCGATTGGTGGCGGCAGACGCGCTGGCAGAGCGGCTATTGGCCTTGCCGTTCGCACCGCACCGCGGTGCCGTGGCGGGCTATTGGGCGATGGACGGCGAAATTGCGCTGCACCGCTGGCAGCTGACCTTGCCGGCGGGAGTGCGCTACTGCCTGCCGGTGCTGGACGGGCGCGTGCTGCGCTTTGCGCCGTGGCGGCCGGGCCAGCCGCTGGTGAGCAATCGCTACGGCATTCCGGAGCCGGATGTGGCACGCGCCGACACGTTGGCACCGGAGGAGATGGCACTGGTGGTGACGCCGCTGACCGGCTTCGATGCGGCGTGCCGTCGGCTGGGAATGGGAGGCGGCTGGTATGATCGCAGCTTCGCGTTCCGGCATCGCCAGGCGCCGCCTCCCTGGCTGGTCGGTGCTGGCTTCGCTGCGCAGCAGGTGCCCGCCCTGCCTTCCGAAGCATGGGATGTGGCGGTCGACGCCATCTGCACCGAACGCGCCACCTTCCTGAAAGACGACACCGTTTCCGAATGACTGCCCGCAAGCGCTACTGGTTGATGAAGTCCGAGCCGGACACGTTCTCCATCGATGATCTGGAACGTGTCGGCACCGAGCCCTGGAACGGCGTGCGTAACTACCAGGCGCGCAACTTCATGCGCGATGGCATGCAGGTGGGCGATGGCGTGTTTTTCTACCATTCCAACTGCAAGGTGCCCGGCATCGTCGGCATCGCCAAGGTGGCGAGCGCGGCGTATCCGGACGACACCCAGTTCGACCCGTCTTCCGACTACCACGACCCAAAATCCACCCGCGAGGACCCGCGCTGGATGCTGGTGGACGTGGCGTTCGAGCGCAAACTCGCCCGCACGATTTCGCTGGATGAAATCAAGCAACAGGCCGATGCGCTGGGCGAAGGCTTTGCGCTGATCGCACGCGGTAACCGCCTGTCGATCCTGCCAGTGACCGCCGCGCAGTGGAAGTTGCTGCTGGCGATGGAAACGCCGTGATTGGGGATTCGGCAGTTGGGATTCGCCCATTGCCACCCCGCGTGACCGGCTTTTACGAATCCCAAATCCCCAATCACTAATCCCGAGCTCTTACCCATGTCCGAAGCAAAACGCCTGGCCGCCGAAAAAGCGATCGATTACGTGGAAGACGGCATGATCGTCGGAGTGGGCACCGGCTCGACGGTGGCTTACTTCATCGACGCGCTGGGCCGCATCGGCCATCGCATCAAGGGCGCAGTGTCCAGCTCCGAACAGAGCACCGCGCGCCTGCGCCAGCATGGCGTCGAGGTGCTGGACCTCAATCACACCGGCAATCTGTCGCTGTACGTGGACGGCGCCGACGAGTGCGACCCGAACCGTTGTCTGATCAAGGGCGGCGGGGCAGCGCTGACGCGCGAGAAGATCATTGCCGAGGCCAGCGAGCGCTTCATCTGCATCGTCGACCCCAGCAAGCAGGTGCCGGTGCTGGGCAAGTTCCCGCTGCCGGTGGAAGTGATTCCGATGGCGCGCAGCTTGGTCGCCCGCCAGATCCTGGCGCTCACCGGCGGCCAGCCGGTGTGGCGCGATGGCGTGGTCACCGACAACGGCAACGTGGTGCTGGACGTGCATCACCTGCAGATTACCGACCCGGTGGGCCTGGAGCGCAGCTTGAATCAGATTCCCGGCGTGGTCTGCGTGGGTTTGTTCGCGCGGCGCCCGGCCGATGTGGTGATCGTGGGCGGCGAGCCACCACAGGTGATCTGAAGATCGCGTGCGGGCCTTCGCATGCGCAGTGACGGCCCGCATTGCGAAGCGATGGCGGGTCGCACATATCCCGCTTGCAGCAACCGCACGACGCGCCGCAGCCGCTTGACGCACGCGGCCGCTTGGCAGATGGTGCGGCATCCTCGCCAGTCGGTATGCCGCATGCGTTGTTCTGGTCTTCTAATCCTTGCGCTTCTGATGCTGCTCGGCGGCTGCGCCAGCAGCGGCGACAGCTGGGTGGAACTGGCAGGCACGCGCTACAAGGTGGAACTGGCGCAGAACGATGCCGATCGCGCCAAGGGCCTGATGTTTCGCGATGCCATGGACCAAGACCGCGGCATGCTGTTCATCCACGACCGCCAGGAGCCGATGGCGTACTGGATGAAGAACACCAAGATCGCGCTGGATATCCTGTATTTCGATGAACAGCGCCGGCTGGTCTCCCAGCAGCGCGATGTGCCGCCGTGTTCGGCCGGCGACGCCTGTCCGCCCTATCCCAGCAGGCAGCCCGCGCGCTATGTGCTGGAGCTGAATGCCGGCCAGGCCGCCAAGCTCGGCCTGAAGGATGGGGCAACGCTGCGCTTCAGCCCGGACATCCCGACGCCCGAATAAGCGGCTGCAAGCAGGTCCTGGGACCATACCAGCCAGGCGCATGGGGCCTGCCGACGGGTGAGACCTGCGCGTCACCTTTCCGAACGGCGTTTGCGACCGTCGGACGCAGGGCCGCCTTTCAGCGTTACGCGTTCATGCGCCCCGCGTCCCTGTCAGGAAGTACCGGACTTGAACCCTGCGCCGCTTGCCGACACTCTTGGCAGCATGGTCGACATGCTCCCACTTCCCCATTGGACCGCGCTCGCCAGCCTGGACGACGATGCGGTGCCGTTGATGTCCACCGCGCTGCTGATCGCGCGCGACGAGTATCCGCAGCTGGATGCCGAGCTGTACGACACGCTGGTGCAGAGCCACGTCGAGCATCTGCGCCGCGAAGTGGACGCAATCGATCTATGGCCGCTGAAGATGGCGGCGGTCAATCGCTACCTGTTCGACGAGCTGGGCTATTCGGGCAATCACGACGAGTATTACGACCCGCGTAACAGCTACCTCAACCAGGTGTTCGAGCGCCGGCTGGGCAATCCGATTTCACTGGCGATGGTGCAGATCGAAGTGGCGCGCCGGCTGGGCATCCCGTTGGCGGGGGTGTCGTTTCCCGGCCATTTCCTGGTGCGTCTGCCGGTGGATGACGGCGTGCTGGTGATGGACCCGTTCAACGGCGGCCGTCCGCTGGGCGTGGATGAGCTGCGCGAACGTGCCCGCCCGCATCTGGGCGGCGAAATTCCCGACGACCGCGCGCTCGCGCAGATTCTCGACCCCGCCCCGCACCGCGCGATCTTGATCCGCATCCTGCGCAACCTGCACGGCGTCTATGCCGATGCCGAGCACTGGGACCGCGCTGCCCGCAGCGCCGACCGCATCCTGAAGCTGGTGCCCGACCAACCCGAGGCCCTGCGCGACCGCGGCATGGCCTATCTGCATCTGGGCCACCGCAACGGCGCACGCCACGATTTATCGCGCTACCTGGTGCTCAACCCGGGCGCGCAGGACGCGGCCCATCTGCACGAACACCTGGTGGAATTGAATAGCCAGCGCGCGCGGGCGCATTGAGCGGGTAGACGCGCCGGCTGGCTAGGCCAGTCTGCCCGGATAGGCCACCGCCGCGTGGTTCTCGGCAACGCGCGCACTGGCCGGCCCGCATCGCAGCAGCATCGTGGTCGCCGACACTGCCTGATTGCACGCCGTTGGCGGCGCTCAGTCGATCTCCACCATCTCGAAGTCCTCCTTGGTCACGCCGCAATCGGGGCAGGTCCAGGTGTCGGGGACGTCCTGCCAGCGGGTACCCGGGGCGATGCCTTCTTCGGGGATGCCGTCGGCCTCGTGGTAGAGAAACCCGCAGACGACGCACATCCAGGTGCGGTAGGTGGTCGTGGATGTCTCGCTCATCGGATAATCGCGGTCATGCAACAGTGGGCCTGCATTGTCCCATCCCATCCACCGCTTTCGGAAGCGTTGCCATGCCCAACCGTCTCGACGTTCGCGGCGTCTATCTGATCACCCCCGACGAGCCCAACACGCAGCGCCTGCTGCTGCGCACGGCGCCGTTGCTGGGGTCGATCACCTGGCTGCAATACCGCAACAAGCAGGCGGATGCGGCGCTGCGGCTGCGCCAGGCCGGCGCCTTGCGCGAGGCATGCGCGGCCCATGGCGTGCCGTTGATCATCAACGACGATGCGCAGCTGGCGGCGCAGGTCGGTGCGCAAGGCGTACATCTGGGCGAAGACGATGGCGATGTGGCGGCAGCGCGCGCACTGCTGGGCGAGCAGGCCATCATCGGGGTGTCGTGCTACGACGATATCGAGCGCGCGCGCGCCGCAGCGGAAGCGGGCGCCAATTACGTGGCCTTCGGTGCATTTTTCCCGACCACCACCAAGCAGACCACCCGGCGCGCAACGCCTGCGTTGCTGCAGCAGGCAGCCGAACTGAACCTGCCGCGCGTCGCGATCGGTGGCATTGCGCCTGCTCAGGTGACTGCGCTGGTGACTGCCGGCGCCGATCTCATTGCGGTGGTCAGTGGCGTGTACGCGGCGCCGGATCCGGTCGCAGCGGTGCAGGAGTATCGCGCAGGGTTTGCGGCTCAGCGCGGCAAGCTTTGAAAGTTGTTCATCCAAGCGCTTCAATCGATTTGAAGACAGCGCGTTTTTCATTTCGCTGCATCGCTTGGGTGAAAAACCAGGTGCGTCGCGCGCGCGGTGCCCTCGCCGCTTGCGGGAGACGCCGCAAATCCGTCCTTGGAGGCTCGATGGCGGCATCCATGCCGCCAACGGTCCCGCAAGCGGCGAGGACACCGCACCAGAAGGTTGGCTGGCGGCCAACCGAGCGGGTCGTTGCGTGCGCGGCCACGCTGCTGCCGATTGCTTCGTGATGGCACTTGCCGGGCACGACGAGAGAATGACCAGAGAAGCGGGTGATTGACCGATGTGGAAAGCGCCTCGAGCGCTGCTCCCACATGCACAGCAACCAACGCGACAGGCCCTTGCCCGCCTACCGTCGCCGGACCTTACGCAGCATGGATGCCGCGTAAGAGCTTACAGGGACGTACTTGCAGCGTGTCCGGCGATGATAGGCGGGCAAGGGCCCTGCAGCCAAGAAGCAGATCTAAGGCTCCCAGGCTTGGCCATACAAACCGTCCAATCCACTTCAAGACCGCGACATGTATTTCACTGCATCGCGTTGCCTCGAACATCGCGTGCGCGGTGCCTTCGCCAGACGGTTTGCTGGCAGTTTTATTGAAAGCGATGCAGACACGCGATCATGACGTACCCCTGCTAGCCGAACGCCGAGATCAAGTGCACTGCGCTCAGCAAGCCGGCTGTATGTCTTCACTCAGCAGAGCCGCCCCCACTCGACCGCCATCCCCCAAAAAAAACAGCGACGCGTGCCATCACGCGTCGCTGCCGGGACTGCCGCTATCGCGTGGCGCGATTAAAAGTCGTAGCTCAACGTCACCCGACCCGAGCGCGGCGCCTGATAGGCGACGACCTGGTCCCATAGCGGGTTGGTGGTGTTGTCGGGCAATTGCGAGAACGGGTAGATGTTGGTCGCGGTCTGCTCGTTGGTGATGTTGAATACGTCCAAGCGCAACGCCAGCTTGCCATCTGCAAATGCCGGCTTGTAGGTCACGCCCATGTCCAGCTGCGCGATCCAGCCCAAACGCCCCTGCGAGCCGGGAGGCGATGCCACGCCGGTGCCGGTCTCCGGGTTGTAGCAGTAGTGGTACGGGCCGCCGGTAATTGCACTGCCGCCGTAGCCGGCCGGATCGCGGCCGCTATATTCGGTCCCGTAGTAGTTGCCCAGGCAGTTGTGCGGAGCACCGGAAATCAGGCTGAAATTGGCCGATGCGCCCCATTGCGGGGTGAATTGGTAGAAGCCGAACAGCTTGAGCTGATGGCGATGATCGTTGGATTGATCGCCATTGAAGTGTTCCATCAACGCAGGGTGGTCCCAGCTTTGCGTGGTCGAGACCGAGGCCTGGCCCTGATAGCTGCCCAGCGCGCCGCCGGTGCGCCACAGATCCGAACGCACCTGGCCCTCGGTGGTGCCGTAGCTATGCGACCAGACGTAATTGACCTTGGCATACCACTTGCCGTCGAACGGACGCTCCAGATTGAATTCCAACGCCGAATAATTGCGCTTGAACTTCGGGAAACCTGCCGCCTCACGGCTCACCGATATTTCGTGGAACTGGCCATCGGTGCCGATCACCCCCCAGGTATTGGTCTGGCCCGGATTGATCAACGATGCGCCCGCCACCTTGGAGAAATCGATGGTCACGCCTTGCGCCGCTGCCGCATCGATCAACGCGGTGTTGGAGACGTCGTAGTTCTGGTCGTCGATGCCGGCATTGAGACGGCGATGCGTGCCGCGCACGCCCAGCACCCAGCCGCTATCGAGTTGCTTGGTAAATCCGAGGATGAGTTCGTCCTGGTTTTCGCCTTCGATGTCCTTGGCCACCGCGGTGCGTACATCGGGGATGCGACCGAAGCGCGAATTGGCCGACACCGCCGAACCCAGCTGCTGCGCCAGGATCGGCGTGCCATCGGCGTTGATGCCGCTGTAGGTGAAATAGGTATCTGTAGTGATTTGAGGAGTAAACAGACCCACTGCCGACAGCGGCAGGCCGAGATAATAACGGCCGATGTTGCCGAACACCTTCAGGCTGGAATCGCCGTTGACGTCCCAGCTGAAGCCCAGGCGCGGCGCCCAGGCATTGTCCACTTCGATGTAAGGGTCGCCGGACGGGGTGTAGTTGGTGAACTCGTCCTTGCGCAGACCGATGCTCAGCAACACGTTGTCGGTGACCTGCCACTTGTCTTCGATGTAATAGGCGCGTTGCTTGGCCTCGTACGAATACAGGCTGGTGTTGATGTTGCGCACCACGTAGTAGCCACTGGATCCATTGACCGGATCCACCAAACCCGGGCTCGGCGCACCGATGCCACCGGCTTCATTGGCCGACTGACTGACCAGTCCGCCCGTCCCTACCCCGTTAGGATCATCGGTCTGGCCGTAGGTCCACGAGTATCCAGGGCCACGTAATTGGGAACCAACATCGATACCCTCGGACTTCTGGTTGTCGATACCGAAGTTGAGCGTGTGGTGACCGATGCGCCACTCAAGGTTCAGACGCTGATTGTCCTTCTTGTAGGCACGATCAGGCGACGTGATCGCCGTATTTACCGGCTGCCGTCCTTCTATGGGAGTACCGCCCGTGTAGGCAGGATTTTGCAATGCGGTGCTGTCAATGAACGGGCCATTCTCAGCGTTGTAGTTGTACTGAGTCAGCTCGTCAGGCGTTTTCATCTTGCCGTACAGCGCGGTCACGGTGAGGTTGTCGCTGAGATAGCCGGTGTACTTGCCGGTGAACAGGGTCGGGCCGGTCTTCCAGGTCGCGTCGTTAGTGATATAGCTGCCACGCTCACGCGCCAGGTAGTCGTAGCGGTAGATCGACCCATTGGTCTCTGCCTCGTCGCTAGCACCGGTCACCTCGATCAGGTGGTTGTCGGTGATGTTCCAGTCCACCTTGGCGTACCAGCGTTTCTGGGTGTAGTCGTAGTCGGTGAGGCCGCCGGTGCGGCCGTTGTCGGTGTCGCGATTGGTGCCCACGCGCACGCCGTCGGAGTTCACCTGCTCGGCGGCCAGGAAGAAGAACAGCTTGTCCTGGATGATGGGCCCGCCGACATAGGCGCTGTAGGTGGTCTGGTTGGCCTCGGCCTCGCTGGCGGGCTGGTACAGGCCATTGGCCGCACGCGCATAGCGGTAGGCGGCGTTGTTGATGGTGCTGCCCTGGCTGTCCGGGCGCCAATAGATGTCGCGCTGATTGGCCTTGAGGCCGTTCGGCTCCCAGATCACTGCAGCGCCGAACTTCCACTCATTGGTGCCGCGCTTGCCGATCTGGTTGATCACGCCGCCGTTGGCGCGGCCGTACTGCGCGCCGTAGCCGCCGGTAAAGATTTCCTGTTGGTCGATGGCGCCGTACGGCAGGGTCAGGCCGCCCAGGTTATTGCTGATGGTGGTGGTGTTGAAACCGTTGAGGTAGTACGCATTTTCGCTGGCGGCCGAGCCGCCGAAGCTGGGGAGCGAGCCGCCGAGCGGGCCGTTGTCGAAGCCGCCGCTGTTGACCACCACCCCCGGTGCCAGCAGCGCGATCGCTTCGGCGGTGCGGCCCAGCGGCAGTTGCTGCAACTGTTCGGCGGTGACCACGGGCGCGTATCCACGCTGCTGACGTCGATGGTGGTGAGGCTAGCGGCGCTGACGGTGACGCTGTCCAGGGTCTGCACGCCGCTCCCCGCGGCTGCGCTGGCAGCGAAGGACACGTCTGTATTGGCCCCGACGGTGATGGCGACGTTCTCGCGCGTCTCCACCACTGCGCCATCGCGCTTGACCGTCACCTTGTAGGTGCCCAGCGGCAGATTGCCGGCGGTGTAGCGGCCGCGTGCGTCCACCGGCACCTCGCGGCTGAAGCCGCTATTGTTTTCCACCAGCACGCTCGTGCCACTGCCCTGCCCCACGCTGCCGACGATGCTGCCGGTGGTGGACTGCGCGTGGACGCTGCCCATGGCCACGACCAATGCCAATGCCAAGGCACGCTTCTGGATACTACGGTTCATGCTCTCTCCCCAGGTCTTGAACTGTCGGCAAGGCGACAAACGAACGGTGCCAATGGCTACCGAAATCACACTTTCTGAACATCTGCAGCGCGATGCCAATGACTGCGCGCCATCAGCTCATTCCAAACTGTCGATTACGTCGCGTTCGATCATAGGCAGCCAAGTTCCCCCATCCGCCCACTTCGACGGGTAGGCGGGTGTCCGACGGGTAGGCGCGCAAGGCCGCAGGCCTGACAATGGCGCACGCGATGCCCGCTGCCGGGCGTCGATGCCCCCAATCGGTATTCCTCAAGGATTTGCGCATGAACCATTCCCGCTCCCACGCCCTGTTCGCCCAGGCGCAGACCTTGCTACCCGGCGGCGTCAACTCGCCGGTGCGGGCGTTCAAATCGGTCGGCGGCGAGCCGTTCTTCGTGGCGCGCGCCGATGGCCCGTATCTGTTCGATGTCGACGACAACCGCTACATCGACTACGTGGGCTCGTGGGGACCGATGATTGCCGGACACAACCACCCGGCCGTGCGCGAAGCGGTCGAGCGGGCGATCGGCAACGGGCTGTCGTTCGGTGCGCCGTGCGCAGCCGAAGTGACGATGGCGCAGACCATTACCCGGCTGGTGCCCTCCTGCGAGATGGTGCGCATGGTCAACTCCGGCACCGAAGCCACGCTGTCGGCGGTACGCCTGGCGCGTGGCGCCACCGGGCGCAATCGCATCATCAAGTTCGAAGGCTGCTATCACGGCCACGGCGATTCGTTTCTGGTCAAGGCCGGCAGCGGCATGCTGACCCTGGGTGTACCGACCTCGCCCGGCGTACCCGCCGGGCTGAGCGAGCTGACCGCCACGCTGAGCTTCAACGACTTCGAAGGCGCCACCGCGCTGTTCGACGAGATCGGCGCGGAGGTGGCGGCGGTGATCATCGAGCCGGTGGTCGGCAACGCCAACTGCATTCCGCCGCAGGCCGGCTATCTGCAGCATCTGCGCACGCTGTGCACGCGGCACGGCGCGCTGCTGATCTTCGACGAAGTGATGACCGGCTTCCGCGTCGCGCTCGGTGGTGCGCAGGCACATTACGGCGTGACCCCGGACCTGACCACCTTCGGCAAGATCATCGGCGGCGGCATGCCGGTGGGCGCTTACGGCGGCCGCCGCGACTTGATGGAGCAGGTTGCTCCGGCCGGGCCGATCTACCAGGCCGGCACCTTGTCGGGCAACCCGGTAGCGATGGCCGCCGGCCTGGCGATGCTGGAGCTGGTGCAGGAGCCGGGCTTCCACACGCGCCTGAGCGAGGCCACCAGCATGCTGTGCGAAGGCCTGGAAGATGCCGCACGCGCGGCAGGCATTGCCGTCACCACCAATCAGGTCGGCGGCATGTTCGGATTGTTCTTCACCGACGACATCGTGGAAAGCTACGCACAGGCCACGGCATGTGATATCACCAGCTTCAACCGCTTCTTCCACGCGATGCTGCAGCGGGGCGTGTACCTGGCACCCTCGGCGTACGAAGCCGGCTTCATGTCCAGTGCGCACGACCAAGCGGTGATCGAAGCCACCCTGGCGGCGGCGCGCGAGGCGTTTGCGGACGTGGCGCGCTGATTGGTTGGGAATTGGGAATTGGGAATTGGGAATCGGTGAGCGCGGAGGCGTCGCTGGTTTGCTGCTTTGCGGTGCGGCGTGATCGTGCCGCACTGGCAGTGGCGCAGGACATTGGCGAGGTAGGCATCACCGGAACTGCTGGTGAGCCTGCGCGTGCGTGCAGCGGTTTCGTTCGTAGCAACGGCGACTGCACGGCGGTGCGCGTTGCCAGACTGCGCGCCATGCTCGCAGCGAACTGTGGATGGCGCTGTCTTTGCATAGGAGCGGCTGCCACAACCCAGCGGGTAGCCGTCAGCCGGGCCTGGGCGGGGCGCAGGACCGCGGTGCGTGGTCCACGCCGCATCGCGCATCGGCCGCGGCTGTGTGGTAGCGAGCGTAGTCGCTTTGGCAATTGCTCTTAGAGCGGCTAACAAAACTACTGCGCAGCCGCCAGGTGGGCGCGGCCGGTGCTCGGAATCCTCATGTACCACTCGTACACTCCGGTTCCTGCGCGCCGTCCGCGCCCACCTGACAGCTGCTCGCTACGTCTTGTTAGCCGCTCTTAGTCGCTGCTCTCTCACCACCGCGGCCACGAGCAGGCGACCTCTAGCGCTCCTTGACCGAGTGCACGGGCCGGCGCTTCGGCCGCAATGCCTCCTCGACTCGGCGCAACACGCTTTGCTTTTGTCGTGTGGCTGTCATACCTTTCTGAAAAAGGTGCTCAGGGACGGGCATGGGTGGGGACCCTCGAAGCAGCCGCTGCACCTGCGTCGCCGAATCCGGTGATGACGCTGCATTGCCGCTGTTTCACCCCGATCTGCAGCGTGTCGAGTCGGCGCGCTGTCGACGCTCGATACGGCCGCCCTCGCCTCATGCTCAAGCCTGTTGCGCTGCTCACCCCGCGCCCGACACCGTCGCGCGACCCCGTGAATCCCGATTGGCTGCTTGCCGGCAAGCTGGAGCCTGCGTTGCCGCCCCCCGGCGCGGTGGTGCGTGGCGCACTGCTGGCTGCGCTGGATCAGGCGCAGGCACGTCCGCTGACGCTATTGCTCGCCCCGCCCGGATTCGGCAAGACCACGCTGCTGGCGCAGTGGCATGCGCACCTGAGTACGCGCGAGCAGAGCGCGGTGGCATGGCTGTCGCTGGACGAAGAAGATGCCGACGCCGGGCGTTTTCTCGGCCATCTTGCGTATGCGCTGCAGAACGCAGGCGCGGACCACGCGCTGTGCGCGGCCGTGCTGCACAACCGCGATCACGACCCGCGCGACGCGGCGGCATTGCTGATTCGAGCGCTGCGCGCAGCGCCCCGCCGCATCAGCGTGATTCTCGACGACTACGACCGACTCGGCAGCAGCCCTGTCGATGAACTGGTGCTACGCCTGATCGAACACAGTGGCGGGCGTTTGCATCTGGCACTCGCGACCCGCCGCGTACCCAATCTACCCCTGGCGCGGCTGGATCTGCACGCGCAGCTCAGCCGCATCGGCAGCACGCAGCTGGCGCTCGACGACACCGAAGCGCAGGCGTTGCTGGGCCCGCACGTGACCGCACCGGTGGCGGACGAACTGCGGCGCTACACAGAAGGCTGGCCGGTGGCGCTGCAACTGGCACGGCTGTGGTTGGAAGGCGATACCCAGCGTCGGCAGGAAGTCACCGTACGTTTCTCCGGGCGCAGCGCGCAGATTGCCGCGTACCTGGCCGAACAAGTGGTCAACGATCTGGACCCAGACACCCGCGAACTCCTGTTGCGCACCAGCCCGCTGGAACGCTTCAACGCCGCGCTCGCCGACGCGGTGCGCCAACGCCAGGACAGCGGCCGCTTGCTGGCGCGGCTGGAGCATTTCCATGGTCTGCTGGTGCCGCTGGATGGCGAGCGCGAATGGTTCCGCTACCACCCGCTGTTTGCCGACTTTTTGCAGCAACTGCTCGACCGCGAACATCCAGGCCTGAGCGTGCAGCTGCATCAACGCGCAGCGCGCTGGTTCGGCGATCATCAGCAGCTTGCCGAAGCGGTGCGGCATGCTTGGCGCGGCGGCTGCGGCGATCTTGCCGCCAGCTACATCGCACGCGCCGGCACCTGGCAGCTGCTGTTGACTCACGGCACGCATGAAGTACGCGCACTGCTGCGCCATTTCGACCACCGCACCATCCGCGACACACCCGCGCTCAATCTCACCCAGGCGCACCTGCACATCAAGCTGGGCGAATTCGCCCACGCACGCCTGTTGCTGGAGCGCTTCCGCGATTTTCCGGCTGCGTTACGCGAGCCGCTGCAGCGCGACTACACCGTGGTCGTGGCGCTGCTGCGCGACCGTCTGGATGAAATCTGCGGCAATCCGCATGGCCTGACCCAGATTGCCGCCCAGGCTGGAGCACTGGACGAAGACGACCATCTGGGCCGCGGCATGTTGCTCTGCATCTGCGCCACCACCGCGATTGCGCAGGGCGCGTTCGCGGTTGCCGAGCGCTACGCGCGCAACGCGCGCGACACCATGCAACGTGGCGGCAGCGAGGTCGGTGCCAGCCGGGCCATGTTGTCGCTGGGGCAGAGCCTGTTCTATCGCGGCCGGCTCAGCGATGCGGAAGCCTGCTATCAGCAGGCACTGAGCTGGTGCGCACGTACCCCGCAGCCGGATCGGGTGCTGGAAGCCGCCGCTCAGTGCCTGCTTGCGCAGTTGCACTACGAACGCGGCCATCACGACGACGCAGCCGACCTGCTGCATCCGGCGCTGGAATTGCTGGAGCAGCACGATGGCGGCGTGGACGTGCTGGCCGCCGGATACGGCACTGCGCTGGGGCTGGAACGCGTGCGCGACCATAGCGGACGCAGCGCGTTGCTGTTGCTGGAGCATATCGAACAGATCGCACACGGACGCAAATTGGCGCGCTTGTCGGAACTGGCTGCAGCATGGCGGCTGATGCTGTTACTGGAACATCCAGGCAACGCCGCCATCGATGTGCTGATCGCACGTACCGGCGGCGAATCCGGCCTGGCGCATACCTTGCGCTCGCCACACCGCTGGCACGATCGCGCGGCGATGGGCTTCGCACTGGCCCGCTGGCATCGCCTGGCCGGGCGCAGCAGCGCCGCGCTGAGCATCCTCGGACAGATCGAGCAAGCCTGCCTGGCCAACGACAATGTCTGCCATCTGGCGCGCGCCCGTGGACGCATCGCGCTGGTACTGCAGCAACGTGGCGAACTGGTTGCCGCCCTGCCGTATCTGTACAGCGCATTGGACCATGTCGCGCTCACGCAAAGCTGGCAGGCGATCGTGGAACTGGGCTTGCCGGCCAAGGCGATGCTGCGCTCGCTACGCCAGCACGACCCGCAGACCGTGGGCGGCACCACGCGTGCCTTGACCATCCAGGCCTTGCTCGAACGCCTTAGCGGCGACGACGACCCGGCCGGTGACATCTTCAGCGAGCGCGAACTGGAAGTGCTGGCGCAACTGGCGCGTGGCTATTCCAACAAGCAGATCGCACGCTGCCTGCACCTGTCGGAAAACACGGTCAAATTCCATCTGAAAAACCTGTACCGCAAGCTCGACGCGCGCAGCCGCGAAAGCGCGCTTGCGCAAGCATTGCAGCGCGGGTTGTTGCGTGGAAGCGGCCCGCATGCAGATCAGCCGCTGCGACCTGGCTGAGCCAGGTCGCATGCATCTTGCGTTCAACGCAGGTTTGCACGTGTGGCGGCCAGGCCTGACAGCGTTGGCCGCCCGCACGCATCACCCGAACGTCAGCGTGCCCTTCATCATCGCCCAATGGCCGGGGAACGAGCAGAAGAACGTGTAGTCGGCGCCCTTGCTCAGTTTGCTGGTGGGAAAACTCACCGTGGTGCTGTCGCCGCCGCCAATGACCTTGGTGTGCGCAATCACGCGTGCGTCGGCCTTGGGGAGATAGCTGTCGGCGATGGTCGAACGTACGCCGGCATTGGCCACCGCCTGGAAATCGGCAGACTTGGTCAACACCCAGTTGTGCCCCATCACGGTGGCAGCCATCTTGCCGGAATGCTTGAGCGTAAGCTCCACCTGCGTGCACTCGGGCGCTAGCTTGATCGCGCTCTGGTCGAACTTCATTTGATCGTTGCCGGTGATGGTCACCGCGCACGTCCGTGCCCATGCCGTCGGCGCCATCAGCGCCAGCGCACACACAGCAATCGTGGAAAACAGCTTCAAGAGAACACTCCTGCGTTGGGAAGGTGCAGCACATCGCACGCGGCGCACCGTTGCAACAGCGACGTGGTCAGAGGTGCTGATAGTGCCAGAGTAACGCGGAGTCGCAATCAACAGGGCATCACGCGCGAGCCCACTGCATGCGCTCGCGCATCGACCAACGATGCCAGGCGCCCTGCTGATTGCAAGCAGACCTTCCGTCGCATGCGTGCTTCACGCGTAACGGAAAAACGCATCCATCGGATCTGCTGCTGCGGACGCGATGGCCGGCACCGGCAACGGGCCGCGCTTACCGGCGATCACTTGTACGAACGCCTGCTTGAAACGCGCCATCTCCGCATCGGTGCCCACAGTGATCCGCGACCAGGTTGGCCACACCGGCCAGCTGCGGCCGATGAACACGCCATGGGTGGCCATGTCGTCCTTGAAACCGGCGGCAGGCCGCTTTACATCCACCATGAAGCAGTTGCTCTCCGAGGCAGTGCATGCATAGCCCTGCCTGGCGAGAAACTCCATCACATCCGTGCGCGTCGCGGCCGTACGTGCGCGCCGTTGCGGCACCAGTGCAGGATCACGCAGGCTGGCCAGCCCGGCAGCGGCGGCGGTGACCGGCAAGCTGTTGACGCTGTAGAACTTCAGCTTGGCCAGCAGGTCCGGACGCGCGGCCGCATAGCCCAGGCGGATGCCGGCCATGCCATAGAGTTTGGAGAAGGTGCGCAACACCACCACGTCTTCGCCTGCGGCAACCATGTCGACCATGCTGCGCGTGTTTTTCGCGAAGTGGATATACGCCTCATCCACCACCAACACGCTGCCTTTGGGCTTGTGCGCCAAAGCGTAGTCCAGATCCTTGCGTGTGGTGACCGAACCGGTGGGATTGTTGGGGTTGCAGATGTAGATCACGCCCGCGTTGGCGTCCGCCGCGCACATGGCCTGTACATCGTGCGAAAAGTCCTTGCGCAGCGGCACCTTGATCAGGCGCGCGCCATTGCGGGTTGCCGCACGCCAACCGGATTCGTAGGTGGGGTCGGCCGTGACCAACGCGGCACTGGGCGAAGTGAATGCCAGCATCGTGTAGTCGAGCGGTTCGGTGGATCCGGCATACGCCATCAGGTGATCGACCGGCAGCGCGAGCTCGGCAGCCAGGGTGGTCATCAATTCCATCTGTACCTGCCGCAAATACCGCCCGCCTTGCGGGGCGATCTGCGCGATGGCCTTTACTGCGGCAGCCGACGGTCCATCCGGAAATTCATTGGAGTCGATCATCACCGGTGCCAGCGCCGTTGCCGGTGCGGGCGCGATGGCAGTGGAGCGTTCGACGGCGCTGGCCAGCAGCGGCAAGCTGCCGGCACCGGCGGCGCCGGCAAACAACGCAGACTCGCGTAGAAAAGCGCGGCGCGAAAGAGCAGTGTTCATGACAACCTCCAGCAGGATGACAACGCGGATTCAGGGACGCACGGCAACCACTTCGATCTCGACCCGATACAGCGGGTTACCCAGCGCTGCGATCTGGAATGCCGAGCGCGCCGGCAGGTTGGGTTGCTCCTTGGTGCCGAAAAACTGGCGATAGCCTTCCATGAAGCCGTTGAAATCCATCTTGCCGCCCATTGCCGGATCGCCGACCAGAAACACCTGCATCTTCACCACATCGCCCATGCCCAACCCCAACGTGGCCAGCTGCTGCTTGATCTGGTTCAACACGCTCACCGTCTGCGCCTTGGTGTCGCCATAGGCGGCCGCCGAATCCTTCGGCGCACTGGTATCGATCACCGCCGGCACCTTGCCACTGACATACACCGTGGCCTTGCCGGCCGGAATTTCCACCGCGGCAGCGATGGGAAAATCGCTGTTGGGAATCTTGTGGCGGATCACCTCGGCCGCGTGTGCGGCACCGAGACTGGAAGACCAGAGCACTGCGGCGGTGAGAACGGTCGTGATGGAACGGAGCATGGCAATTCCTTGTAGGAGAGAAGATCAGCGGCGGAGTGATCTGACATCGTCGATGGTCACGCGCTCGGCATAGTCGTTACCGAAGTGCGTGCGCACATAGCTCACCACTTCGGCCACCTGGCGGTCGTCGAGCATGTCGGCGAAACCCGGCATCCCCGCGTGGCCGTCGAGCACCATCATCGTCACGTACGGGCCGGCGGCCAGTTTCGGGTTGCCGGCAAGCGCAGGATAGTCGCCGGCACCTTGCGCGCCACGCCCGGCCGGCATATGGCAACCCTGGCAGATCGCCTGGTAAACGTCCTGGCCGGAGGCCTTGGCGAAGCCTTGCTGCGGAAACAGCTGGGTGGCATCGGAACTCTGCGCCTGCGCATCGCGCACGTTGGGCGGCACCAACAAGGCGAGAATGGCGAGCGCAACAGTGGCGCCGCACACTCTTGGCAGCAGACTCATGCGCGCCCTCCCTGGGCAATGACCTTGCGATGCAGGCGGCCAACGACATCGTGCGCCGAAAGAATGGCACCCTCCTGCCAGGCCGGAATGTACGACACGTGCTCGCCGGCCAGTGCCAGCCGTCCGTCGATCTGGCACAGCGGTTGGTAATGCTCGGCGCGCGCCTGCTCGCTCCACATGCCGAAGCAGCCATGCGTGAACGGCACGCGGTGCCAGCCGACCGCAATGCCGTTTTCGAATTCGCGCGGATACTGCGGATGCAGCTGGGTGCCGTATTCCACTGCTTTACGCACGCGCTGCTCCGGGGACATCGCGGTGAACTGGTAGGCATCCAGCCCCCACACATAGGCGCCGAGCAGCACGCCTTTGCCAGGGCTGTGGTAGTTGGTGCTGGGGTAGCTGATCAAGGTGATCGGCAGATCGGTGTAACTGATGCCGCCGTAGATCGCTTCGTCTTCTTCCCAGAAACGGCGCTTGAATTGCAGCCCCACTTTCACCGAGGCCGCATACGGCACCTTGCCGATCGCCGTGGTCATCGCATCGCTGGCGTTGACCGGTATGCGGCTGAGCACCGACAACGGAATGGTGCAGATGCACCAATCCGCAGTGGCGAGGCGTTCTTCTCCGCCACGCGCCGCATCCTGCCAGGACACGCGCACGCCGCTGCCGTCCTGGTCGATCTTGGTGACCTTGGCGTTATAGGTGATGGCATTGCCCAGTTGACGCGCGAACGCCTTGCCGATCTGGTCCATGCCTCCCACCGGCTGGAACATGGTGGTCTGCATTTCATAGTTGTTGCCGGCTGCCAGTGTGGTCCACAGGCGCGAGCGCAGCACGTCCTGCACGCTGAAAGGATCGGAGAATTCCGGCCTGCCCGACAAGCCACCGCCGGGATAGCGCGCAAACCCGCGCCGCTCGCTGCTGTCCTTGCCTTTGACATACCCGAACTTCTGGTCGAGCGCGCCCCAGGTACGCAGCGATTCCAGCAGCAGCTCCTGATCCTCGCGGCTGACGGCCGTGTCCAGGGCGCGTTGCTGCGTGCACTTGGCCAGCAACTCGGACACATGGCCCTTGTAGTCGGCGTCGATGGCACGAAAGCGCTGCGGTTTGCCGCCGAAGCCTTTCTGGCTGTGCAGCAGCGCGTTGTAATTGACCTGATTGAACGCTTCCAGCGCCACGCCGAACTGCTTGCAGTAACTCAGCACCGCCTTGTGGTGATGCGGAATGCGCCACGGCCCGGGATTGAGATACAAACCCTCGTCGAACTGGCAATGCTGCCTAGCCCCGCCCAGCTCGGCATAGCGGTCGCCGCCGCGCAGGGTCCAGTTACGCCCGCCGGGGCGTTCGTTGTATTCGAGCAGTTGCACGCGGTAACCGGCCTTGCGCAACTCGAACGCCGCGCTCATGCCGGCCAGCCCGGCACCGAGGATCAAGACCGACGCCCCCTTGGGGTCGCCATCCAGTTGCAGTGGGCCTTTGAAACTGGATTCGGCCGCCATGCCCAGGCTGCTCATCGCCTGATACATCATCGCGCCGCCGGCGGTCATACCGATGCGCGCCAGCAATTGCCGCCGCGTCATCGCTCCCGTGTGATTGCCTTGCATCAACGCACGTCCCCTGCATGTCGTGGACCAACGCACGCGACCGGCAACCCTGCCGGCCGCGGCTGCACTTCAGAATGTGTAGGCCAGGCTGGCGAACAGCTGCCGTGGTGCGATCAACTGATACGAGCCCGAGCTTTCGTTGGGAAATACCGCCCCGATCGCATCGTCCTTGTCGAACAGGTTGTAGACCGACAACTGCAGCCGGCCACCGGCAAGAAACCCGCCGTCTTCGCCCTGGTACCCGACGCTGCCGTTGACGATGAGGGTGGCATCTACCCGATCGGTATTGAGCGTATCGCCGTAGCGCTTGCCGGTGTATTTGGCATCGAGGTTGGCAAACAAATGCGTGCCTTCCCAACCGCCGTTGACGCTGAACATCACCTTCGGCGCATCCGGCACCTCGTTGCCTTTCACCTGCACCAGGTTGCCGCTGACCGGGCCGAAATAGTTGTCCTGGAACTCGGAGTTGTTCCAGGTCAGCGATGCGCCCAGCCGCCAGCCTGGCGCCGGCTTCCACATGCCGGACATTTCGGCCCCGTACGTCTGCACGTCGCCGACGTTGGCGTAGACGGTGGGCGCCACCACCAGCGGGTCCGGGTCGGTCAGCGCGATGATGCGGTTCTCGTAATCGATCCTGTAGGCGGCGATGTAGCCGCTCCACTGCGTGGATTCGGCGCGGATGCCGATATCGATATTGGTGGACTCTTCCGGTGCGATATCCGGGTTGAACGCACCGGAGGTCAGCGCCAGCCGCGGCGCCGAGCTGAAGTTTTCCGCATAGTTGGCGAACACCTGCACGCCCTCGGCAAGCTGGAAGCTGGCGCCCACCTGCGGCTGGAACCAGTCGCTGTTCTTGATGGTGACATCGCGGCGCACGCCGACATTGAAATCATCCAGATTGGCGATGCCGTTGTAGTCGCGTTTGACATCCAGCCCCTTGGCACCGAACTCCATCGTCAAGCGGTCGTCGAGCAGGCGCAGCGTGTCCTTGATGTAGAGCTGCTTCACTTCGGTGGAGAAGTGGTTGTCGTAGTAGATGACGATCGGCAGCGCGCCCTTGAGCAGCTCGCCGGTGGCCGGGTCCAGGTTGTACAGCGGGCGCACCTGATCGAAGTCGTAGTTTTCGTACCACGCGCCGACTTCGAGCTTGTTGTGCTCGGTCTCCCATGACACCGCTGTGGTGAGGCCATAGCGATCGCCCCCCATGATTTCTTCGCGCCGCGTCATCGCACCGACGTGGGTGACAGTGCCGTTGGCATCGACGATCTGCGGGTCGTTGATGGCGATGTCGGTGCGCCCCGGCGTGCCGGCGATGGCATCGTTGTACAGGCCTGTCGCCGTGCTCGGCGGAGTGCCGCCGACGCCATACCCATGCTTGTTCTCGTAATAGCCGGTAAAGGTGAAGCCGATTGCATCGTTGAACAGGAAATTGCCGTGCAGGCTGAGCAGCGAGTCGCGTCGCCCGTTCTGCCATTCGCTGTAATGCTCGGCATCCACTTCCGGGTTGCCGGTGATGCGCTCATGCAGGTCCCACGCCACCGAACCGTCGGAGTTGTACGACTGCACGTCGTAGTCCTTGCGGTTGTTGTAGATCCATCCCAGCGTCAGGCTGCCAGCGTCCCAGGCCTGGCGAATCTTGGCTTCGAAGTGATCGCTCTTCTGCGTGGCCGGCTCCATGTCCCACACCCCGCCTTGCGTGCGCGAGGCGGACAGATACGCGCTGGGGCCGCCTTTCCACCAGTCCGGCGTATCCAGGCGCACGAAGCTGCGCACCAGATCGTCCGAACCAATCGTCTGGGTGAGATTGCCGCTCCAGCTGTCGCCGCCCTTTGGTGGCAGGCTGGTGTAGCGGATCGCACCGCCCAGTGCATGGTAGGAAGGCTGGGTGACATCGCCCGAACCGGCGGACACCGTCACATCGAGCAGGTTTTCGCTGGAGACGTAGCGCGTAATCGGCCCGCCTTCGCGGGTGTCGAAGGTTTCGATCGGAATGCCGTCCAAGGTCACGCCGATCTGGTTGGCGGAAAACCCGCGGATGGTCATCGAATCACCGAATTCATACAGCCCGAACGGGTCGGTGGTCTGCACGTTCACGCCGGGCAGGCTGGCCAACAGCTGCTGCGGCGCCACCCCTGGCACCTGCGCCTGGATCTCGTCCGCCGAGATGGACGCGGTGGTGCGCGTGGAGCCGGTGCCCACCACGCTGACCGCATCCAGCGTGCGTGCGTCTTGCGCCAGCGCAGGCAAGCTCTGCGCGCCGGCCAGCAGCAAGGTCATTGATGCCAGCGCGCGGCGCGGGCGGGTAGTGGCGAGGATGTCGGCGACCGAGGCCGCCAATCGATCGGTGTTCGAGCACTTTGGCATGCAATCAACCCCTGGAGACGTGTGGCGTGCTGAGTGACCGGGCGCTCCCCCGAGACCGGCTGATACCGCGGATGCGGCGTGCAGTGACCATAACCAGCGCGATTGCTGCCTGACCTGGGTGCGGCGGGTGGGCTCGGCGCAGGCGGGTAGGTCGCTACCGAATTCAAAACTCTGAATAGGTAGCGCAGCCACCTACCTGCGCGAATGCCCTGCATTGCAGCTCTTGCGCGCTTGCCATGCCGCGCCGAATCGACAACGCTGCGCAGCCGCCGTACGAGCACGCATATGTCGCCCGCACCACCATCGCTGCTGTTGCTGGATTTCGACGGCGTGCTCGCGCACTACGCGCGGCCACGGCGCCTGGCCGCGCTTGCCGCAGCGGCGCAGTGCTCACCGCAGCGCGTGCAGGAGGTGTTGTTCGTGCAGGGTCTGGAGCGCGCCTACGATGCGGGTGCGATCGACACGCAGGCGTATCTGGCGCAGTTGAGCGAAGGGCTGGGGCAGCCGATCGATCGCGCAACCTGGATCGGTGCGCGCGTGGCGGCCTGCCGCGCCGACCCGTCGGTGGTGACACAGGTGCTGGCGGTGTCGACGACCACGGCGGTGGCGGTGCTCACCAATAATGGCCCGTTGATGGCAGAAGCGATCGAGCGGATCGTGCCGTCGCTATTTCCGTTGTTGCGGGGCCGCGTGCTGTGCAGCGGTGCACTGGGCGGCCGCAAACCGGATGTGCCGGTCTATCAGCGCGCGCTTGCGCAACTTGAGCAACGCGCCGAACGCACGTTGTTTGTCGACGACCTGTTCGTCAACGTGCGTGGCGCACGCGCGGCCGGCCTGCACGCCGACACCGTGCGCGATGCGCGTGCACTGCGGCGAGTGCTGAAGCGATACGGACTTGCATGAAACCAAGCCCCTCTCCCGTCGGGAGAGGGGTTGGGGGTGAGGGTACGGCGGAAGACAGCCATCCCCTCCGGGCAATAAAAAGACCGGGCACTGCGTCAGCGCGCTACATGCCACACACCACGCATCTCCAATGCCCTTCCAGCCGACATGGTGCCGGCCAGAGGGCGCGCAAGCACCGCCCGACATCACGCCTGGGCGACATACTCGGCAATGGCCAGACGCAAGCGCGCCAGGCCATCGGCCAGTTCGGCATCGGTGAGATTGAGTGCCGGCACGAAGCGCAATACATCTGGGCCGGCCTGCAGCAGCAGCAAGCCATGCGTGGCCGCCAGGTCGAGGATCGCCCCGGCCTGCCCCGCGTGCGCAGGAGCCAGTACCGCGCCCAGCATCAGGCCACGCCCACGAATCTGCGCAAACAGGCCAAAGTCGGCATTGAGCGCTTCCAGCCCGGCGCGCAATGCCGCAGATTGCCGCACCACGTTATCGGCAATCTGCGGCGAGGCCAGCTTGCGCAGCGCCACGCGCGCCACTGCCGCGGCCAGCGGGTTGCCGCCGAAGGTGGTGCCGTGCGCGCCGAACTGCATGGTTTCGGCGACCTTGGGCCCGGCCAGCATCGCGCCGATCGGGAAACCGCCACCCAAGGCCTTGGCCAGGGTCACGATGTCCGGCGTCACCTGCTCCTGCCAATGCGCAAACAGCGTGCCGGTGCGGCCCATGCCGCATTGAATTTCGTCCAGCACCAGCAGCGCATCATGCTGGTCGCACAGCGCGCGCACGCGGCTCAGAAAGCCCGGCGCGGCCGGCATCACGCCGCCCTCGCCCTGGATCGGCTCGACCATCACCGCCGCCACATCGCCGCCGGCCATCGCCGCTTCCAGCGCCGCGACATCGTTAAAATCCACATAGCGAAATCCACCCGGCAGCGGCTCGTAGCCTTCCTGGTACTTGGGCTGCGCAGTGGCGGTGACCGATGCCAGCGTACGGCCATGAAAACTGCCGCGGAAGGTGACGATGACACGCTTGTCGGCCGGACGGCCCTGGTTGCTGGCCCACTTGCGCACCAGCTTGATCGCCGCCTCGTTGGCCTCGGTGCCGGAATTGCACAGGAACACCTTGTGCGCGAAACGCGAGGCGCTCACCAGTTCTTCGGCCAGTTTCAGCGGCGGCGCGCTGAAAAACACGTTACTGGTGTGCCACAGCTTGCCGGCCTGCTCGGTGAGCGCAGCCACCAGATCAGGGTCGTTATGGCCGAGCCCGCTCACCGCGATGCCCGACGACAGATCCAGATACTCGCGGCCCGCATCGTCCCACACGCGACTGCCCTGGCCGCGCTCCAGCACCACCTGGCGCGGGCGATACACCGGCAGGTAGTAGTGCGCGAGGGACAGGGGCGAATCGGCAGCGGTGCTCATGAGGATGGGTCGCAGAAGCGGAGGGAGAAGCGGCATTCTCGCGCATTCGCCGGCCTGCGGCACAATGCGCGCATGCGCCCCTTCTCCGATCCGCAACTCACTGCCGCCACCGACGATGGCTGGCGCCGGCAGTGGTTCGACATCATCTACCGCCACGACACCCGCCCCTCGCGCAATTTCGACCTGATGCTGGTGGTCGCGATCCTGGCGAGCGTGGTGGTGATCATGATCGACAGCGTGCCGCGCATCCATTCGCATGCCGCGGACTGGCTGGTGCCGCTGGAATGGGCGTTCACGGTGATCTTCACCATCGAATACGCGCTGCGCCTGGCCGTGGTGCGGCGACCGCTGCATTACGCGCTCAGCGTGTGGGGCGTGATCGACCTGCTGTCGATCCTGCCCAGTTATCTCTCGTTCTTCGTGCCCGGCGCACAGACGCTGTTGGTGGTGCGCGTGCTGCGCATCCTGCGGCTGTTCCGCATTCTCAAGCTCACCCGCTACATCGAAGAAAGCGGACAGTTGCTGGATGCGCTGTGGCGTAGCCGTCGCAAGGTGTTGGTGTTCCTGTTCACCGTGCTCACCATCACCGTGATCGCCGGCGCCACGATGTACATCATCGAAGGCCCGCAGCACGGCTTTACCAGCATCCCCACCAGCATGTACTGGGCCATCGTCACCATGGCCACGGTGGGCTTCGGCGATCTGGTGCCGCAGACCACGCTGGGTCGCTTCGTCACCTCGGCCCTGATCCTGATCGGCTACAGCATCATCGCAGTGCCCACCGGCATCTACACTGCCGAACTGGCCAGCTCATTGCGCGACGGTGGCCACACCGGCAAACGCGATGCGCGCAACTGCGCCCGCTGCGGGCTGGAAGGCCACGCGGCCGACGCACGTTATTGCCGGCAATGCGCCGAGCCACTGCCGGAGCTGGGCAACGGCTGAGGCGCTGGAGCAGCCAACGCCACGGCGCCGCCGTCAGGCGGACGCGGCCGTTGCTCGGCAGTGCGTGTGCCACGCGTACACGGCGGTTGCGCCGTGCCGTCCACGCTCACGACAAGTGCGTACCCTGTGGTTAGCCGCTCTCAGTCCAGAAACAGATCTGGCAACAGCGCGCGCGATGGATCCATTGCATAGCCGCTCAAGTCGGTGATGCCAGCCTGGGCGAGCACCTCGTCATCGATCAGGAACCGGCCGTAAAACCCGGCTGCGGCGCGCGTCAGCACCGCATGCGCGGCGTCGGCCATGATCTCCGGCCGACGGCAGGCCGCCGCGTCCACGCCGGCAAGCATGTTGATGGCATCAGTGGCGATCACGGTACGCGGCCACAACGCATTGATCGCCACGCCTTGCGGGCCGAATTCCGCGGCCAGCCCCAGGGTGACCAGACTCATGCCCATCTTGGCCAGCGTGTAGCCGGTGTGCGCCCCCCACCACGCCGGGTTCAACGACGGCGGCGGGGCCAAGGTGAGGATGTGCGGATTGGCCGCCTGCAGCAGATGCGGCAGGCACGCCTGCGCGCACAGGAAACTGCCGCGCGCGTTGACCTGCTGCATCAGATCGAAGCGCTTCATCGGCGTGTCCAACGTACCGCGCAACCAGATCGCACTGGCGTTGTTGACCAGGATGTCGATCCCGCCGAACGCATCGACCGTTGCCGCCACTGCCGCACGCACCTGATCTTCGTCGCGGATGTCGCACTTGAGCGCCAGTGCCTGCCCACCGGCCGCCGTCACCGCCGTGGCCGCGCTATGGATGGTGCCAGGCAATTTGGGATTGGCCACCGCCGACTTGGCCGCAATCGCCACATTCGCCCCATCGCGCGCCGCCCGCAACGCAATCGCCAAGCCAATCCCGCGCGAGGCACCGGTGATGAACAGGGTTTTGCCCGATAACGTCATGGGATTAGAGAGTCGGGATTGGAGATTCGTAAGAGCTTATTCCTTCATTGCTACCACCAACCACACACCGCTCAAGCAATACGCTCTTGCGAATCCCCAATCCCGAACAACCAATCCCCGCCGCTCAGGGCTTGGGCCCCTGCCCTTCGTTGTCTTCCCAGTGCAGCACGCGGCGGGTCACGAAGCGGTAGACCGGTTTGCCGGTGGCAAACCACAGCTCGCGAACCCAGGAGGTGCGCTTGAGCACGCGGCGTTCCACCGGGGTCAGTGCGGCCGGGCAGTACATGCGCTTGTGTTTAAGCAGGTGGCGCAGATCCTCGCGGGCAAGCAGACGCATCCAGCGCGCGCGCGGGTTGCCGCGCACCGCCAGCTGGAAGTCGATCACCGCCGGGCTGCCGTCCTCCTGCACCAGCCAGTTGGCTTCCTTGGCCAGATCGTTGTGGGCCACGCCGCGGCGATGCAGCTGTTGCAACAGCCGGCGCGCGCTGCGGAAGTAGGCCAGATCGCCGCGCGGCGGTCGCTGGTACATCGCAGCGCCGTCCAGATAGCTGCGGTCCAGGTGCCGCCCGTCCCAATGCAGCAGCCGCGGTGTGCGCGGCACGCCATCCAGCTGGCGCAAGGCCAGCGCTTCGCGGCGTGCCAGCCACCAGGCCACGCCGCGCAACAGCCACGGCGCCACGCTCAGGTCGCGACGCACGAACATGCGTTGGCCATCGCGGATCAGCAGAATGCGTCCGAACGTATCGGACTTCAGCGGCAGATTGGCTGCAGGGTCGTGAGTCATCCCCCATTGTAGGCGGCAGGTCTGTCTCGCTGCCCACCTTTGCGGCGCGCGCGCGTGCGGCAGCTGCATGGCCGCAACCTCAGGTGAAGCCGATCCCCCGATGTGAGGACGATGCAGGTCAGGCGCCGCCGCGCCCACCTATAATTCAGGTATGAACTCATGGATCGACGCCACGCTGGAGTGGATCGGACACCACCCCACCTTGGCTGGCGTGGTGATCTTTGGCATCGCATTTTGTGATGCGGTGATCGTGCTGGGCGCCATCGTGCCTGCGTTGCCGTTGCTGTTCGCCATTGGCGTGCTCATCGGGCTCGGGCAGATCAACGGCCCCTATGCGGTGGTGTGCGCCACCCTGGGCGCCTTCGTTGGCGATGCGCTGAGCTTCTGGGTCGGCCATCGCTGGGGCCATCAGCTGCACACCTACTGGCCATTCCGGCGTTACCCGCAACTGCTGGAACGCGGCGAGCTGCTGTTCCGCCGCAATGCCTTCAAAAGCATCCTGATTGCGCGCTACGTGGGGGCAGTGCGCCCGTTCGTGCCGGCGATTGCCGGCATGTCGCGCATGCCCTTCAAACGGTATCTGGTCGCCAGCGGCCTGGCCTGCGTGTCGTGGGCGTTGTTATTCCTGGTGCCCGGCTGGGTGCTGGGCACGGCCTACGACGCAGTGGCCGCAGTGGCCGGGCGCCTATTTGTGGTGGTTGCCTTGCTGGCGGCCGTGATCGGGCTTGCCTGGGCGGTGGTGCTGTATTCGTATCGCTGGTCGGCCGGTCACCTGGATGCCTTGCTGGCGCGCCTGCTGGAGTGGTCGCACCGGCATCCGGTCCTGGGGAATTGGTCGGTCGGCGTCTTCGACCCACGCCGTCGCGAATCGGTGCCGCTGGCCATGATGGCCTTGATGCTCTTGCTGCTCGGCTGGGGCTGGTTTGTGCTGCTGATGGTGGTGCTGGCGCATGGCGAGCCGCTGCGCGTGGACCTGGCCGTGCACGACCTGATGCTGGCGCTGCGTAACCCGTTGGCCGACTACCCGATGGTGGCGCTGGCCTCGTTGGGCGACTGGCAGGTGCTGTTGCCGGCCATTGCCGCCGCGATGGGCTATCTGGCCTGGCGCCGTCGCTGGATGGCCGTGGCCCATTGGGTCATCGCGCTGGCGTTCGGCCTGGCGCTCACGCAGCTGCTTGGCGCCACCGTGCAGGTGGTGCGCCCGCCTGCGGCCAGCAGCGGTTTCGGCTTTCCGTCGGTTGCGGTCACCATGGCCACGATCGCCTTCGGCTTTTTCGCGCTGTTGATCGCGCGCGAGTTGCCTGGCCGCCGCCGCGTGTGGCCGTATCTGGTCAGCGGCGCCATCGTCTCGCTGATCGGTTTTGCGCGTTTGTACCTCGGTGCGCACTGGCTCAGCGACGTCGTCGGCGGCATGTTGTTCGGCATCTTCTGGCTGCTGGTGCTGGGCATTGCCTACCGTCGCCGTGCCACGCGCGCGTTCTGGGTCAAGCCGGTGTCGTGGATCTTCTACGGGGTGTTCGTAAGCTGCGCAATTTATTTTGCGCCGCGCAACCTCGACCTCAAGCTGGCCAAGTTCGAACCGCCGCCGCCGGCAGTGATGGAGTTACCCGCAAACGCGTGGTGGGAAGACCAATGGCGCCTGCTGCCGGCACGCCGCAACGAATTCGACGACGATCAGCGTTGGCCGCTGGACGTCCAGTTGGCCGGCCCGCTCGCCCCGTTGCAGCGCCAGCTTCAGGCGCGCGGCTGGCGGGTCCAGCCGCAGGCGGGCTGGGAACAGGCGCTGCACCTGCTCGACGTCAGCGGCCGCCCGGACGAAGTGCCGATTCTGCCGGCCACGCTGGATACCCAGGTCGAGGCCCTGTTGATGGTGCGCCACGCCGCGCCCGGCCACGTGCATGTGCTGCGTCTGTGGCCGGCGGCAGCGCGCCTGCAGCCGGATGCACAACCGCTGTGGGTGGGCAGCACCCAGACCTTGCGCTACAGCCGCCATTTCAGCCTGATCGGGCTGTGGTACCCGCTGCGCGGCGTCGATCCTGCACTGAGCGCGTTGCGCGAGGCACTCGGCCCGCTGCCCCATCGCATGGAACAGCGTCGTCGCTCGCAGGTGCCGGTGATCCTGATCGACAGCACCTCGGGCAGTGCAGTGCGTGGTGAGGACAACGACAACGACAACGCTGTATCGCAGACGGGATCCACTGCGTCCGGTGCTGCTGCATCGGGTTCGTCACATCGGCGGCGCTGATCGATCTGGCAGCAATAGCAAGCCGATATTGATCGCACGGTTCTGTAGATAGGAGCTGCCAGCAATGAACGCCGTATCGGTGGCGGTCGTGTGTTGGCGTTGTCTGGATGCAGCTGAAATTTTAGGACGAAAGCCTCGTGCGTCGAGTGCGCGGTGCCCTCACCGCTCGCGGGACACGCCGTAAACCCGTCCCTGGGGGCTCGATGGCGGCATCCATGCCGCCAACGGTCCCGCAATCGGTAAGGACACCGCACCAGACAGTGGGTCGGCAGTTTTATAAAAGCGGCTCGTGGTGCGAAGGCGGTGTGCGGCTTCGCGCTTGGGCGTTGCCAACTCCCAGCGCTTATTTACATAGCCATCGAACATTGCCTGTCGCCTGCACCGACACACCGACCCTCTCGACTGGTCCTTGCCCGCTCACCGTCGAGAGACCCTTTGCGGCGTGGATGCCGCCACGGAGCTTACATGGAAGTACTTGCAGCGTGTCCCGCGATGGTGGGCGGGCAAGGGCCCTGCGGCAAAGCCGCGGATCATCGGCTCCGCAACTGTCAGCGCCGTTCAATCGCCTTTCAAAGCGATTGGGGCACTGGGAATCAGCGCCGTTCGGATATGCAAAAACCGCGTTGAATCAGCGCACGATGCCTCACCACAACACGCCATCCACTGGCTGCATCGGCTCCGGCGCTTGCTCACCAATTGCCTGAAGCGCATCGATCTCCACCGTGCGGCACATGGTATCCAGCGGCAGGTCGTGGATGGTGTTGGCGAACGGGTCGACCAGTTCATCGCCGATCTTCAGCACCGCCAGAAACATCAGGCCGGCCACTGTCGATCCCACCGGCGTGGCGTACTGCAGCGTTTCCACCAAGCCGATTGGCAGCAGCACGCAGAACAGCCGCGTAAACAGGTTCGGATAGAAGCGATATTGATACGGCAGCGGCGTATTTTTCAGGCGCTCCATGCCGCCTTGCGCGTTGGCGATGTCCACCAGAATGCGTTCGACGCTGGCCTGCTGGATGCTGTCGATCCAGCCCTCACGACGCGCCTGCTCGACGCTGCGCGCGGTGGTATCGAGCAACCCGTTTGCCACGTTGGTGCGCACCACCACCGCCGCCGCTTCGTCGGCGTCCACATGCGGGGACAATGCCATCGCCACCGGCAACCGGCGCAGTTGGCAGCGCAGCGCGTTGACGTAGGCAATCTGGCGCAGCGCAATGGTGCGCCCAAGATCGCCGGCTTCCGGTGCGGACAGGATACTGACGCTCAAGCGCACCAGATTACGCGAGGCATTGATCATCTGGCCCCACAGCACCCGCCCCTCCCACCAGCGTTGATAGGTGGAATTGGCGCGAAAGCCCAGGAACAACGCCAGCGCAGAACCAAAGATGGTCAGCGGCAACGCCGGCGCACGGAACGGCAGCACGTAGTAAATGATGGTGATCAACACATCCCATACGAACAATACCGCCAGGGTCCGCCAGACCTGGCTGATCACATCTGCCACACGCGGCTTTACATCGACAATCAAAGGCACACTCCATCAAAAGAAACGAGTGACGCCATTGCGCGCATCCAGTGCATGGATGCGGTCGGTAGCGCACTCAAGCGTGCGCAGTGTGCCGTTGCCACGGTGCAAGCACGGTGATGGGGCGGATCGAAACCATTGCCCCACGCGACCGGCGTGATGGAAGGCGTCGCGAGCGGCCATCCGTTGGGTGTGCACGGCGTGCGGGAACACAGTGCACACGTGGCGCATGAAAGTTCGGAGCGCAGCCCGTACCCATGTGGCGGGCGCAGCCGTGTTAGCAGCCGCTCTTAAGGCATCCAGGCCAGCAATTGATCCAGCCGCCGATGCGGATCGTCCTGCTGCAACAGCGAGAGCCGCTGCTGCTCGGTCAATGGCAGCAGCTCGGCCAACCGCCAACCAACCCAGGCGGCCTGATCCATCAACCCCGGTCCCACCGATGCAAATTCGCCCCCCACCTGCTCCAGCATGCGCTCCAGCACCGTGGACAACAGGCCGTGCTCGGGGCGCAATTCGTCGTCCGGATCCGGTTCGCGCCAGGCGACATCTCCCACCACCAGACCGTTATCGCGAATGCGCGAGCGCTGTACGTGGAAACGCCGCGTGCCACGCAAGCGCAGCACCAGCACGCCGTCGGCGCCCACATCGAAATCCTCGATGCGTCCTTCGGTACCGAACGCGGCCGGCGTAGCCGGCACGCCGACTTCGTTGCCTTCCAGGATCAGGCACACGCCGAAGCTGGTGCCGTTACGGCCGCATTCGCGTACCAGATCCAGATAGCGGCGTTCAAACACGCGCAAGCCCATCGCCGCGCCAGGCAACAGCACGCTGTGCAAGGGGAACAGCGGCAACGCGCTGGTGTCTGCAGTGGCGGGGATCGGCACCATCAGGACAACTGCGCCAGGAAACGACGCGGCGCACCGTCGAAGCCACCGTTGGACATGAACACCACATGGTCTCCGGGCCGGGCAATGTCGCCCAGCGCGCGCAGCAAGGCATCCACGTCCTGCACCACGCGTGCCTCGCCGCGCACCTGCGCAATGATCGGTGCCGCGTCCCAGGCCAGTTCCGGCCGATGCAAAAACACCACTGCATCGGCATCGTGCAACGACGGCGCCAGCGCCTGGGCATGCGCGCCCAGCCGCATCGAATTGCTGCGCGGCTCCATTGCCACCACAACACGCGCCGCACCGACCTTCGCACGCAGACCCTGCAACGTCGTCGCGATGGCGGTGGGATGGTGCGCAAAGTCGTCGTACACGGTGATCGCGCGCGCGCTACCGATGACTTCCAGCCGCCGCTTGACGCTCTGGAACTGTGCCAATGCCGGCATCACCGTCGCCGGATCCACGCCTACCGCCTGTACTGCTGCCAGCGCCGCCAACCCGTTCAGGACGTTATGCCGCCCAACCAGGGGCCACTGCACCTGGCCAATTTCCACGCCACGGTGCAGCACCGTAAACGCGCTGCCATCGGCCGCGATCAACCGCGCGCTCCAGTCCAGCGACGCATCGAACCCGAATCGCTCCACCGGCGTCCAGCATCCCATCGCCAGCACCTCGGCCAGGTGCGCGTCTTCGCCGTTGACGATCAGGCGACCGCGCGCGGGCACCGTGCGCACCAGGTGGTGGAACTGGCGCTGGATGGCCGCCACGTCCGGGAAGATGTCGGCGTGGTCGTATTCCAGGTTATTGAGGATCGCCACCAACGGCCGGTAGTGCACGAACTTGCTGCGCTTGTCGAAAAACGCGGTGTCGTATTCATCGGCTTCCACCACGAATTCGCGCCCCTGGCCCAGTCGTGCCGACACGCCGAAATCTTCGGCCACACCACCGATCAGAAACCCGGGCGCCCGCCCGGCCGCCTCCAGCAGGTAGCTCAGGATGGTGGTGGTGGTGGTCTTGCCGTGGGTGCCGGCCACGGCCAGCGTGTCGCGGCCGGGCAATACGTGCTCGGCCAGCCATTGCGCGCCGGAGGTATACCGGCGGCCGGCATCCAGCACCGCCTCCACCGCCGGATTGCCGCGCGAAAGCGCATTACCGACAACCACGTCGGTCGCATCCGGCGAAATATTGGACGGCGCATAGCCCTGCGCCAACGCAATGCCCAGCGTTTCCAGCTGTGTGGACATCGGCGGATAAATGGCCTGGTCGCTGCCTTCCACCTGCCAGCCCAGCTCACGCGCCAGGGCGGCCACACCGCCCATGAAAGTTCCGGCGATGCCGAGAATGTGGAGTTTGCTCATGCCGCCCATTGTCGCCGATCGCCGCAGTTGCCGGACATTCCATTCCAACGCAGGCCCAAGTGTCGGGGATTTCCTACCGTACTGTCGGGAATTTCCCGATGTGCGAACCCGGTCACATCCCTCACTATGCTGAACGCCAGTCGCAGCATCCCTTTGGTCCTACTCCCCAAGAGGCCAAATCCCCAGGGAGCTCATGCTGTTGGGGCTCTGAGCAAGCCTACTACTGGCGTTATTCTGCCCCGGGCGTCTTGTACGTCCGGGGTTTTTCTTTTGGCACCACTGCCCGGGCGATCACGGCGAGAACACGGCGCGACCAGACGCCGCGCCTGCGGCCGGGCCTTGCGCCCGGCCCATTGCCGACTCAGCGGCCGAGCGCCTTGCTGATGCGTTCCAGCACTTCGTCCAGCGAACCCACGCCGTCCACGCGCGCCAACTTGCCGCGCTGCTCGTAGAAGCCGATGACCGGTGCGGTGGAATCGGTATAGACCTGCAGCCGCTTGCGCACCGATTCGGGGTTGTCGTCTTCGCGGCCTTCGGCCTTGGCACGACCGGCGATGCGCTCGACCAGCAATTCGCTGGCCACATCCAGCTGCACCACGGCATCCAGCGGCTGGCCGATCTTGCCGAGCAGCTCGTCCAGCGCATTGGCCTGGGCCACGTTGCGCGGGTAGCCGTCCAGGATGAAACCCTTGGTCACATCGGCCTGGCCGAGGCGCGCCTCCAGCATGCCGAGCAGGATGTCGTCGGACACCAGGTCCCCGCGTGCCATCACTTCCTTGGCCTTCAACCCCAGCGGCGAGCCAGCGGCCACTTCGGCGCGCAACAGGTCGCCGGTGGAAATGTGCGGAATATCAAACGTGTCTTTGAGACGTGTCGCCTGGGTGCCCTTGCCCGAACCGGGCGGTCCCAATAGAACCAATCGCATCAGTGGACTCCACTTTCGAATAAAAACGCGTTGCGGTGGGCGGCGTTAGACTCACGTCTTCGCCGGCGCTGACCGTATGGTCGTGCAGCTTACCGCATCCGGGGAATGTCCCGGCACTGTCCCCTGCGCCATGTCCCCATGTGAGGAGTCTGTCCCCCTATGACCACTGGCAACCTGCTCTATGCCCAATCCGGCGGCGTCACCGCCGTCATCAACGCCACTGCAGCCGGCGTCATCGCCGAAGCGCGCGCACGCAAGATCAAGGTGCTGGCCGCACGCAACGGCATCCTGGGCGCCTTGCGCGAGGAATTGATCGACACCTCCAAAGAGTCCGCCGCCGCCATTGCCGCCCTGGCGCAGACGCCCGGCGGTGCATTCGGCTCGTGCCGCTACAAGCTCAAATCGCTGGAAGAAGACAGCGCCAAGTACGAGCGCCTGCTCGACGTGCTGCGCGCGCACGACGTCCGCTGGTTCCTCTACAACGGCGGCAACGACTCGGCCGACACCGCGTGGAAGGTCTCGCAGCTCGCAAAGGCCTATGGGTACCCGCTGCACTGCATCGGCGTGCCAAAGACCATCGACAACGATCTGGCGGTGACCGACACCTGCCCCGGCTTCGGCTCGGCGGCCAAGTACACCGCCGTCTCGGTACGCGAGGCCGCACTGGATGTCGCCGCCATGGCCGACACCTCCACCAAGGTCTTCATCTATGAGGCGATGGGCCGCCATGCCGGCTGGCTGGCCGCAGCGGCAGGCCTGGCCGGGCAAGACCCGGACGACGCCCCGCAGATCATCCTGCTGCCCGAACGCGCCTACGACCAGGCTGCATTCCTGGCCAAGGTGAAACAGGTCGTGGACAAGGTGGGCTGGTGCGTGGTGGTGGCCAGCGAGGGCATCCAGGACGCACACGGCAAGTTCGTCGCCGATGCCGGCGGCGCGGCCGACTCGTTCGGCCATGCACAGCTCGGCGGCGTGGCCTCGTTCCTGGCCGCACAGGTCAAGCAGGAGCTCGGCTACAAGGTGCATTGGACGCTACCCGATTACCTGCAGCGCTCCGCGCGCCATCTGGCATCGAAGACGGACTGGGAACAGGCGCAAGCGGTCGGCAAGGCCGCCGTGCAGTACGCGATCAAGGGCATGAACGCGGTGATCCCGGTGATCGAACGCGTCAGCGACGCACCATACCGCTGGAAGATCGTGCCTGCACCCCTGCACAAGGTGGCCAATCACGAAAAGAAGATGCCGCCCAGCTTCCTGCGCAAGGACGGCTTCGGCATCACCGAACGCGCCCGCCGCTATTTCGCCCCGTTGATCAAGGGCGAAGCGCCGCTGGCCTACGGCAGCGATGGCTTGCCGAAGTATGTGAGTTTGAAGAATGTCGCGGTGGCGAAGAAGTTGCCGGCTTGGGAAGGGTGAGATCGAAGCCGCGTGGGATGCACAGCGATGATCAACTCTCCACTGAGGTGCAGCAAATCGGGCACTTACGCGCGTGGCTTGCGCCCTAACGAAAGGTGGCGCTGGGGGCGTGTGTCATTTCGAGAGGATCATGAAAGCGCGTTGTCTAGGCAATTGTCGAAGTAACTGATCCACCTGTGCATGCACTGAAAGCGAACCCCGGCCTGGCCGGGGTTCGTTGTTACGGATGAAGAGCAAATCTCGACTTACTGACACGCCTTGCCTTCCACCGTCATCTGCGCAGCGAACATGGGCACCTGCGGGATCTTGCCGGCAGCGGCTTGTTGCTTGGCGTCTTCCAGATAGATGCGCGACTGGCCCTGTCCATCGAGCTGCGGTTTGGCATCCACCGGCTTGCGCCATACGCGCACGACCGCTTGCTGTGACGGGCAGGCTGCGCTTGGCACGCGGATCACATCGTTGAAGATCCAGCCCGAGGCGACACTGGGTGCGGCCTTGGCGAAATCCACGAAGCGTGCGCGTGGTTGACAGGTGGGGCTGCTGCGGACCACCGACAATGTATACGGCTGTGCAGCATTTCCGGTAAACACGCCTTCCAGTCGTGCGCAGGCTTCCGGGATCTGACGCAAGGTGTGCACGGCGCCGACCGCTTGCGCGGTGCCGGGTGCGCGCGGCTTGAGTTCGGGCGTGGGATCGGCCGCAAACGCTTGGCTCGTCAGCAACAGCGTTGCGAGCATCGCGGCGTATTTTTGCGCAGCATGGTGGGACATGGACACTCCTGGGTCGACCGAATCACGTTGGCCGCAGGCTGTCACGCCGCAACTGAACGACGCGCCAAAGCCATAACGCTGGTCGCCACGCAAGGCGCGGCGCATACTCGGTCGCGATCCGGCCACCTGAACATTCGCGACGCGCATTACGGCCCAGGCGGCCGTCGAGTCCGTATTCGTCAGTCCACTCGTTGTGTGCATCGCCCTTGGTTCGTCCCGACCGGACGACATCCATTCTCTTGGGAGGGGTCATGCTGGAACACTATGGGTTGTGGCTTGCGCTGGGTTGTGCGGTCTTGGCAATCGTCTATGGAATCGTGTCGGCGCGCTGGGTGGTCGCGCAGCCGAGCGGCAATGCACGCATGCAGGAGATCGCCGCCGCGATCCAGGAAGGCGCGCGTGCCTATCTCAACCGGCAATACCTCACCATTTCGGTTGCTGGGGCAGTGCTGTTCGTGTTGGTCGGGCTGTTCCTGAGTTGGTACACCGCGATCGGGTTTGCACTGGGTGCGGTGTTGTCCGGGTTAGCCGGCTATATCGGCATGAACGTCTCGGTGCGCGCCAATGTCCGCACCGCCGAGGCGGCGCGGCATGGCATCGGCAAGGCGATGGATGTGGCGTTCCGCGGCGGCGCGATCACCGGCATGCTGGTGGTCGGCCTCGGGCTGCTCGGCGTGGCCGGCTACTTTGCTGTGCTGCAGGCCATGGGGCTGCCACTGGAGCAGAACCTGCATGCCTTGGTGGGCTTGGCATTCGGGTCGTCGTTGATCTCGATCTTTGCGCGCCTGGGTGGCGGAATTTTCACCAAGGGCGCAGATGTGGGCGCCGATCTTGTCGGCAAGGTCGAGGCCGGCATTCCCGAGGACGATCCACGCAATCCGGCAGTGATTGCGGACAATGTCGGCGACAATGTGGGCGACTGTGCCGGCATGGCCGCCGATCTGTTCGAAACCTACGCAGTCACCGTGATCGCCACGATGCTGCTCGGCAGTCTGACGCTGGCCGAAACCGGTCCGCATGCCGTGCTCTATCCGTTGGTGCTCGGCGGAGTATCGATCATCGCTTCGATCGTGGGCGCGGCCTTCGTCAAGGTCAAAGGTGGCGGTTCGATCATGGGTGCGCTTTACAAAGGCGTGATCGTGTCGGGCGTGCTGGCGGCGTTGGCTTACTGGCCCATCACCCAATCGCTGATGCGCGACAACACCCACGGCGCCGCGGCGTTGTACGCCTGCGCACTGATCGGCCTGGTGCTCACCGGCCTGATCGTGTGGATTACCGAGTACTACACCGGCACGCAGTACACCCCGGTGCAGCATGTTGCATCGGCCAGTACCACGGGGCACGGCACCAACATCATCGCAGGGCTCGGTATTTCGATGAAATCTACCGCGCTGCCGGTGATCGCGGTCTGCGCAGCAATCTGGGGTGCGTTTCACTTCGGCGGCTTGTACGGCATTGCGATTGCAGCAACGGCCATGCTGTCGATGGCCGGCATGATCGTTGCGCTGGATGCGTATGGACCGATTACCGATAACGCCGGCGGCATCGCCGAGATGGCCGAGCTCCCTCCCGAGGTCCGCAACATTACCGACCCGCTGGACGCGGTGGGCAACACCACCAAGGCAGTGACCAAGGGCTACGCGATCGGATCGGCGGCGCTGGCGGCGCTGGTGCTGTTTGCCGACTACACGCACAACCTGCAGGCGGCCAATCCCGACCAGGTGTACGCCTTCGATCTATCCGACCACACGGTGATCATCGGGCTGCTGATTGGCGGGCTGATTCCCTATCTCTTCGGCGCGATGGCGATGGAAGCGGTCGGCCGCGCCGCGGGCGCCGTGGTGGAAGAGGTGCGCCGCCAGTTCCGCGAACTTCCCGGCATCATGGCCGGTACCGCCAAGCCGCAGTACGACCGCGCCGTCGACATGCTGACCCGCTCGGCGATTGGCGAAATGATCGTGCCTTCCCTGCTGCCGGTGGTGGTTCCGATCATTGTCGGGTTGCTACTGGGTCCGCGTGCACTGGGGGGCTTGTTGATCGGCACGATTGTCACTGGTTTGTTCCTGGCGATTTCGATGACCACTGGCGGCGGCGCGTGGGACAACGCCAAGAAATACATCGAGGACGGCCACTTCGGCGGGAAAGGCAGCGAGGCGCACAAGGCTGCGATCACCGGCGACACGGTCGGTGATCCGTACAAGGACACCGCGGGGCCGGCGATCAACCCGCTGATCAAGATCATCAACATCGTGGCCTTGTTGCTCGTGCCCCTGCTGTAACGCTGCGATGACCGCAGGGCACGTGACCTGCGGTCATGACGTCGGGAAGCAGCCGACCGACCGAACGCGTCGCGGCAAGTCCGAACCGGTCACTGCGGAAAGCGGCAACTGGGGCATAGGGAACGGGCCAATAAGGCGTCGCCGGGCCGGGGCATTTGCCCTTCCCAGCTCAGGATCGGCATCGCGCCGGGGCCCGCTGGCGGCCCCCATCGTCGATAATGAAGATGGCGCCATCAGGCAGAAGGGGCTGGCCTGTGCCGGCAAGCCCCCGTCCCGCCCGGCCTACGATCACAGGCAGCCGATCAGGCCGTCATAGATCGGCGGTGCGCCGCCCGGCAGTGGCTTGAACAGCGGATTGGCCACCGCAAGCGTGCGATACATCTCATCCAGGCGGGTACCGGCCTTCAACGGTGCCGTGCAGCGCCACACCCGGCTGTCCGACCGCAAGTAACCGCTACGCGGGTCGACGCTGACCTCACTGGCGCCGAAGGTCCAGATGCAGCTCCGCACCACCCCGGTGACGCGATGCACCGAGCAGCGGAAGCGCAGCGGCTGGTAGTCGCTGAAGTCGCCGCCACAAAAGGTGTCGCCGCAGATATTGTCGAAATCGCGGTCCAGCCGCTGCTCCAGATCGATGAACGCCTCCCAGCCCTCGCCATTGGCGGGCCAGTCCACCGCATCCACAAAGGTCGGCGGAGGCGTCGCGGCGGCAGCGAACTGGGCGGTAAGGGACAGCAGCAGGAGAACCAGCAAACGCGCAAGCCTGGACATGGGCAATTCCTATGCGGTGGATGAGCCTGCAGCGTGCGCCTCCGGCCGGGCCGCAACGATCAGGCAGTCACCCGCGATGAACGCGGGCTATGCCGCACGCAGCGGTCAGGACATTGCCCATTCAGTGTCGCTGCAGCGCAACAGCCGAACGCGTAGAATCGCGCTCCACACACTGCTGACGCCTCGGAGCTACCCGCATGGGCCTTGAACTGGTCACCTCTGGCAAGAATCTGCCGGAAGAAATCAACGTCGTCATCGAGATCCCCAAGGATTCGGAGCCGGTCAAGTACGAAGTCGACAAGGCCAGCGGGGCGATCTTCGTCGACCGCATCCTGTCGACCCCGATGCGGTATCCCTGCAACTATGGCTACGTGCCCAACACCCTGTGCGGCGATGGCGACCCGGCCGACGTGCTGGTGGTGCTGCCCTTGCCATTGGTGCCGGGCTCGGTGGTGCGCTGCCGTCCGGTGGGCGTGCTGCGCATGAGCGACGAGGCCGGCAGCGACGAAAAGATCCTGGCTGTGCCGATCGAGAAGATCTTCTCCGGTTACGCGCACATCGAAGACATCAACCAGGTGTCCAGCCACTGGATGGAACGTATCGGCCACTTCTTCGAGCATTACAAGGACTTGGAGAAGGGCAAGTGGGTCAAGCTGGACGGCTGGGGCGGCGCGGCCGAGGCCAAGCGCATCCTGACCGAGTCGGTGGAACGCTACAATTCCGACGCACCCTGATCCATCGATCGTGATGCTGCCCTGCGTGTAGGGGGCGATCGGGATCACGCTTCTGGCGTGATCCCGGTGACCGCAGTCGGCAGATTGGGTACATTGCCGAAAGCGTTTGGCCGGTGTCTGTCACCGGTGACTTCTGGGGAAGTGTCTTGCGTATTCTGTTTGTTGGGGACGAAGCCAGTCTTCCGTCCGACCTTGTCGATTACGTCGCCGACCTGGGCGACCAGTGGCAGGCGCAGCAGGTGGCCGATGGCAATTCGGCGATCGAAGCTGCCGCGCTGTCGCCGTTCGACGCCGTCATCGTTGCCCCGGTCCTGCCGGACCTGACTGCCGCCACCTTGCTGGGGCAAATCCGCACGCTGCGCCCGGACACCATTCGTATTGCGTTGATCGATGCGCAAGGCGGCCAGCGCACGCCGCCGGCCCGCATCATCGGCGTGGCGCATCGCTTCTTGCCGATGCCGCTGGCGCCCGAAGTGCTGCTCGAAGCGGTTACCAGCCTGGAGGAACTGCGCGAGCTGCTCAGCAATCCGCGCCTGCGCGCGGCGATCGGGCGGATCGAAAAACTGCCCTCGCCCCCGCATTTGTACCTGAGCCTGATGCATGCGCTGGAAGAGGACGACGGCGCCGACGCGGCCGATATCGCCAAGCTGATCGCCGGCGACCCGGCGATCGCGGCAAAAGTGCTGCAATTGTGCAATTCGGCGTTCTTTTCCGGTGGCCGCAGCATCACCGACCTGCGCACGGCGGTGACCCGCCTGGGCGTGGCGACGCTGCGCGACCTGGTGCTGGCCAGCGAAGTGTTTTCGGTCCAGACGCTCACGCCGGCCGAGCGCAACGCGATGCAGCGCCGCGCCCTGCTCTCTTCGCGCCTGGCGGCCAAGGTGCTTCCGCCGACCAGCGCAGAACTCGGTTCCACCGCCGCATTGCTGGCCGACATCGGCTTGCTGCTGCCGGGCGTACGCGACGAGCGCGAGGCGCCGGCCGAAGGTGGCGACGAACGCCTGGGTCACACCGAAGCCGGCGCCTACCTGCTCGGCCTGTGGGGCTTGCCGATGCCCATCATCGAAGCGGTGGCCTTCCATCGCCATCCGCTGCGTTCCAGCATGCGCAGCTTCTGGGTCACCGGCGCAGTGCATGTCGCCACGGCATTGGCCAGCGGCGAAAGCGTGGACGAAGAGTACCTGACCAAGGTCGGCGTCATCGCCCGCCTGCCGAGCTGGCGCGAACAGGCCGATACGTTGCTGGGGCTCGCCGAGGCGTAAGGCACTCGCTTGCGGCATCCCGAAAGAAGCGCGGCCAAGGCCGCGTTTTTTTATGCCGTTTCTTCGACCGCCCTGCATGGGGCCGTTGCGCCAGGGCCGCGCATTGCAAGCCTTGGTCTGGGCGATGTGTCACGGCACTCACCCCAAGCGCACCGCACTACAGGCAGACGATGCGCTCAAGCGCTGTGGAAGCTGCCCGAGAAGAAAGACTGCAGTTCTTTGCGAGCGGAGTCGCTGAGCAACTTCCACATCCTGCGCGCGTTTTTCGCGGAACTGCCGCACCGCTTGAGTCGCGCAGCGATGACTTCGCATCTAAATCACGCGCCGCATGCGCATTGCCTCATCGCAACAGGGCACTGCATAAAAAAAGACGGGCCTTGCGGCCCGTCTTTCATTTACTACGCGCGTCGATGGATCAGAAGCGCTGGGTGTACTTCATGTACATGAAACGACCGATTTCGAAGCCGCCGTAGTAGGCAAAGCTGCTGTTCGGTGCCGAGTACTGCAGCGGACCGCGGTGATCGAACACATTGTTCGCGCCGAGTGCGATCGTGGCGTCCCACGGCGCCTTCCAGTTGACCTGCAGGTCGTGGAAGGTATTGGCGCCGGTGTGACGCAGCGGGTCGGACTCGCCGTTGGCGATATGGTCCGGCGCATCGCAATAGCCTTCGGCCAGCGTGATGCAGCTTTCCTTCATGCCCGAGTAGTAACGCAGGGTGTAGTTGACGCCGAAATCACCCAGCGACCAGTTCACGCCAACGTTCGAACGCACGCGGAAGATGCCCGGCTCGCCGACACGGCCAATCATGATGGCGTTGCCTGCGCTGTCCTGGCCGGCTTCGTCGTACTTGCTGACGTAGCTGGTCTGCCAGTCGAAGGTGAAGGAACCGATGGCCGTTTCCGGCAGGCGGTACTTCACACCCAGGTCGTAGCCTTCGGTTTCCATCTGACCGAGGTTGGCCACGCCGTAGCTCATCGCCGAGATATGACCATCGGCTGCACGTGTGACATTGGCGCAACGTTCAGCGTCGCCGAGCACATAGCAGTCGCGCAGGATGCGGTCGACGCTATCGGCGATGATCATGTCGTTGATCTCGTAGCGGTACCAATCCAGCGAGATGTCCAGACCCTGCACCCAACGCGGGCTCCAGACCAGACCGGCGGTCTTGCTCGTGGAGGTTTCCGGCTTCAGGTTCGGGTTGGCGCCGCTGATGAATTCATCAGGCGTCTGGCACGGATAGGTCGTGCAAGGCACGAAGCCCTGGCCGAGCTGGGTGTAGCCCAGCGGCACGCCAGCGTTGGTGCAGGCCGCGTTGCCGTTGACGCTGTTGGGGGCGCCGACGCCGCAAGGATCGATGTAATCCTCGAAGCTGCTGCTCAGGCCGCCGTACAGGTCGCTGATGGTGGGCGCACGGAAACCTTCCGCATACGTCGCACGCACCAGCAGGTCTTCCAGCGGACGCCAGGTCAGGCCGAACTTCGAGTTCAGCGTGTTACCGAAGTTGCTGTAGTCCGAGTAACGCGTTGCAGCGTTGAAGGTCAGTTCCTTGGCGAAGGCGACATCGCTCAAGAGCGGAACATTCAATTCGAGGTAGACCTCGTCCAGCGAGTACTGGCCCTGCGTGGTCTTGGCACCCAGACCGGTGCTTTCGCCCGACTGCGCAAACGCATCCGGAGAGAAGCGACCTTCTTCCTTACGGTGTTCGTAGCCCACCGCAACGCCCAGATCGCCAGCCGGCAGCTCAACCACCGAACCGGACAGGTTTGCGGTGAAGCTGGTGGTCTTGGTCAGGCCGGTATCGGTGAAGGTCGGGAACAGGAATTCCTGCAGCGCCGGGTCGGCAAGCGAGCCCTGACCTGCAACGTTGTACGGCAGCAGCGGATTCCACGGACGGCAGGCCGACAGCGAGATCGGATCTGCAGCGGTACCGCACTGCGCAACGCCCTGGCCGTTGATGAAGGACGGGCCCAGCGCCTGACGCGACGCGATGAGGCTCATGTCGCCACGGCTACGCTTGGTGTTCTCGTTGCGGTTCCACAACGCACCCACATCCCAATCCCAGGTCTTGCCGCCGATGTCGAAGTAGCCACTTAAGGTCGGCGCGAAGCGCAGGGTCTTGAGCTGGTTTTCGCTGGCACGCGGCACTTCCCAAAGACGACGACGGAAGTCGACATCCTGGCCGATCGGATTGAATGCGCTGCTGCCTTCCAGCGGAGTGCCGAAGGAACCGGACTGATACGGGTAGCCCGCGATCTGCCCGTCGGTCGTGCGCTCGTTGTAGGCAATATCGGCGTTGAAGGTGATGGCATCGGCAACGTCGTAGTTGACGTTTGCAAATACCGACTTCCGCTCGATACCGGTCTGCACCATCATCTGCTGGTTCGAGTTGGCGTACTCGGCCGGCGTGATCGGGTGATAGTCGGCCGGGTTGTTCGGGTTGCCGCCGGCATTGAGCGTCTGCCACACCGCGGTGTCCGGATCATCGCAGTCCACCTGCAGCGGATTGCACCACGAACCGTTCTGGCTGATGGGGCTCCAGCTGTTGGGGGTCGAGTTGGGACCGCGCGAACCATCGCGGCTGAACCAGCGGTTCTTGGCGAATACCGGGTCCTGCTTGGAATATTCGGCAGACAGCGTCACGCCACCGCGCTCGCCCTGCGAGCCAACAGTGAAGGAGTACTGCGTGGTGTCGCCGTCGCCCTGGCCGAACTGGCCGAACTGCACGCTGGCTTCAGCGCCGTCGAAACGCTTACGCGTGATGACGTTGACCACACCGGCGATCGCGTCGGAGCCGTAGATGGACGAGGCGCCGTCCTTCAGCACTTCAATACGCTCGATTGCCGACATCGGAATCTGGCTGAGATCCTGCAGACCGGAGGTCGACGCACCCAGACGCTTACCGTTCACCAGCACCAACGTACGCTGCGCGCCGAGGTTGCGCAGGTCGACGTAGTAACCGCCAACGTCTTCGCCGGACGACAGCGCGTCGGCACGCGAGATGGCCGGGGAGCCGGCGGAGGTCAGGTTCTGCAGCACATCGGCAACAGACGTCAGGCCCTGCTTTTCCAGCGCTTGACGATCAAGGGTCAAAATCGGCTGCTGCGTTTCGACGTCGGCGCTGCGGATGCGCGAGCCGGTGATCTCGATACGGTCAAGCGTGGTGGTCGACTCTTGTGCGGCGGCAAAAGCCGGCGTCAACGCGATCGCAATACCGGCGGGCAACAGGCCCAGCCGCACTGCGGAGGTGCGAAGGTTCATCAATCTCTCCAGGGTTCGTTAGTGGCGCGTTAAGCGCCCCTGTGCAAATTACGATTGCGTGAACGCCGTCGCTTTGCGCGTCACGTTACGTGGCTTTGCCGAATCTGGCGGATTTGCCGTTTGGTCGCGGTAGTGCGATGCGGAGACACCGAAGCGCGCACGAAATGCACGCGCGAAGCTGCAGCAATTGTCGAAGCCGCTTGCGGCTGCAACCTCGCCGATCATCATCGAGGTATCGCGCAACAAATCGGATGCACGTTCCAGACGCAAGCGTGCGGACAGCGCCTGCGGGCTTTCTTCGTACAAACTCTGAAACGTCTTGGAGACGTACCAACTGGAAAAGTTGGTCAGCTGCGCCAGTTCGCTGATGCGCACCACGCGGTCGCTGTTGCCTTCCAGGTACAGCCGTGCACGCTGCATACGCCCAAACACCTGACGCCGACGGCTGCGCGAGCGGCCCGGGCAACGCTGTTCCTGCGCAATAAAATCGCGTTGCATCGCGGCCAGGTGCAACAGCAACGGCCGCGCGGACGCACTGCCGCTTTGTGCGGCGGCATTGCGCCACAGGCGCAAGGCAATGCGCAGATCGCTGCGCGACAACTGGGCGCGGCCGGGATACAGCGTGGCATCGGTCAGTTCGGCAAGCGACTGCAGGCTCTCGCCATCCAGACCGACGCCCACGCATAGCGCGCTGCGATCTGCCTGCACGGTGGGATGGGAATCCTTGTCGAAGGCGATCCAGTCGCCGGCACGCAGACGAAAGCGGCCCTCCTTGGATTCCACCCATGCGCGTCCGCGTAGCTGTATCCACAAGGTGAATGTCGCCGCGTTGGTACGGATGCTGCCGAGCCGCGAGACCGCCAGACAGATAGTCGATGTCGACTCGTTGGCGTTATCGAGCGCGAGCGCAAGCCCACGATCCGCGGTGATGACCTGTTGCATGTTGGCAGCCCCCTGTACAAAAGAGGGCGTAGTGTTTTGCCGACTGTGGCGTCAGTCAGGAAGTTTTGACGAAACTGCGCCGAAATTGCCACGAAGCCTTTCCGAAGAACTTACGAGGCGATTTTTCTCAATACCGACAATAAGTTAGCGATGGCACCAATAGGCGCCACGGAATGCTGTGACAACGGCATATACGCGATGGCGCTGCCATCTTCTTCGGCCAGCGACACATACAGCGTCCCATCGCGCTGGTTCAGGCTGAAACCGTTGATGGTGGTGAACTTGACCGCATCCAGGCACTGGCCGCGGCCGCTGCGCAACTCGCGATCGTAGGCAGCGCAACTGTCGGTGGACGACAGGTAATGCAGCTGGCCATTCACGCCCGGCGCCCAACTGCGATACCGCCAGCGCGATGGCTGTTGCGGATCGACAGCATGCAAGGTGTCGGCGGCCAGCGATGGAGCGACCTGCCACACACCGCCCCCGCTGAGGCGGGTCAGCAAGACCTGTCCGCTGGCGCGGTCCAGTCGCAATTGCGAGACGTCCTGCAGCGTCGCCAGCGCACGCCATGGGCTGCTGCGCCGGTCGTACAGCGTTGCGAAGGTATGCCCGTCGTCGGCAGCAGCAAGGACCAGCAGCCGGTGCGGATCGGGAAGATGGATCGCCTGCAGCGGGCGCGGCTGCGGCACGGGTAGTCGCACCACCTGGCCGCTACTGGGGGTCACTTCGAATAGCGCCGCATGCCCGGCCGCATCGCTGCCGCTGACCAGCACGCGTTGCGAATCGGCTGACCAGTCGGCGGCCTGGCGCGAATCCGGTCGCAGCCCTTCGATCAAGCGCACCGAACCGGGCTTGCGGACATCGCCCCACCACAGTGCGTACGCACCGGATCGATTGGATGCAAAGATCAGCTGGCGCCCATCCGGCGCAATCATCGGCTGATCGTCGCGCCCGCTGGATGGAAACAGTCGGCGTCGAATGTAGCCACCGTTCATCGTGTCGCCAATGACCTGATAGACGCCAAACTGCGGTTTGCGTTGCACGAACACCAGATGCCCATGCGCCACGTCCGGTGCTTGCGCATCGTCCACGCCCACATCGTGCAAGCTGTGGTCCCGCAGATCGAGGCGATACAGCCGCGCCTCGCTGTCCACGCGACGCCCGAAGATCAAACCGCTGCCATCGGGCAGCCAACTCCATCCACGGATATCGGCGTTGTCATGGGTGAGCCGTTCGGCGACGCCGCCTTCGGCAGGGATCCGCCACAGGTCCCCGAGCTGCGGATTACGCAGGAACACGATCCAATTCCCATCGGGCGAATACCGCGGCGCGTAATCGAAATCACCCGCCTGCGCCGGATAGTCAAGCGTCTGCCACTGCCCGGTTGCCAGATCCAGGCGACGCATGCGGGCCGCACCGTGCGTGCCGGTCATGCTGCCGAACACCAGCGCGCGCCCATCCGGCGACCAGCTGAAACTCAGCATGTCGGCACCATCGCACCGCATTACCTCGCGCGACGCCGCAGGCCCGGTGGCTGCGGCAATCATGACCCGGCAGCTGCCATCGGGCGCCTGCCTGGAAAACGCGATCTGCCGGCCATCCGGCGACCACGCCGGCAAACGATCGGAGACGCCGGGCGCAGGCGTCTCCAGTACCCGTGGATAGGCGTTGTCGGTGGTCTTGACCAGGATTGAGGTGCCGGTGCGATCGCGGGTCAATGAGGCGTACGCCACCCTCGCGCCATCGGGCGACAGGCTTGGCGTGAGATCGAATCCACCGCCTGCGGTAATGACCTGATACGGCCGTTTGGGGCTGCCCAGCACCGCATGCGCTTGCGCGGTCTCAGGTGCCGGGGCAGGTCGCCATGAGGTCCATACCGCAAGGCTCAGCACGACCAGCAACGCCACGCTGGCGACTGCCAGCGCCATCGAGCGCCGGTGTCGTGGCGCGGCCGGCGCCGCAAAGACGGGCGCTACGGGCTGGACAGGCGCGGTGCGGACGGGCGATGCGGCAGCGTCGGACTGGTCGGGGACGGACGCCACGCCTTGGTCTGGCTGCGCCGGCTCGAGCGTATCCGGACCCAGTGCTTCACCAGGCAGCGTCGCCGATGCAGGTGCCTGCGCTTCCCACACAACCGCCGCCATCAAGCGATACCCGGTCTTGGCGATGGTCTCGATGTGCTCCGAGCGCTGCCCGCCGTGGCTGGCAAACGCCTTGCGCAGCTGCGTGACCGCCTGGGTCACCACATCGTTGGTCGGCAAGGTATCGGGCCAAACCTCGGCAAGCAGTTGCTCGCGCGTGACCACCTGGCCCGGCTGCCGCGCCAGGGTCAGCAACACCGCCAGGGATTTGGGCGCCAGCCGCAGCGGACGCTTTGCGCCAGGTGCGTGCACCTCGCGCGAGGCAACGTCGACCACGCACTGACCGACACGCAGCCGGCCCGATGGCATTGCAATAGCGGGAGGAACACTCATCGGCAAAAACACGCGTCGGCATGCAAGAACAACAAAGAGCGCCCCGCGCCTTCCGCGAAACGCCAAATTCAGCAAAGGACGACGACCAACTGTGTCATGCATCCATTTGGTGCAAATTTTACGCTATGCCCCGTTGCTTCCTAAGACAGGCGGCAGCGTCAGGCTCTCTCTCTCTCGCCGACGAATTCGAATAATTACGACGTACCCTTCGCGCCTTCTGGCGCGATTTTTTTATCTGCGATTCAGCTAAATCAGCTGAAACCCTTATTTACTGGAATCGCTTGCAACCCTGACATAGCGCGGCACTTGCGGACCGCGCTGCAATCTGTTCAGTACAAAACTGAACTTTTCCTAAGCAGGCGCTACATCACGTTTTATGAAACGCTGCCATGTAACGCGTCACGTGGCGCGATAGACCTGCGCGCCCTGCGCGACAAATTGCGCGGACTTTTCCTGCATGCCCGTCGACAGCGCTTGCGCCTCGCTCATGCCGTGCTCGGCCGCGTAATCACGCACGTCCTGGGTAATCTTCATCGAGCAGAAGTGTGGCCCGCACATCGAACAGAAGTGCGCCAGCTTGTGCGCGTCCTTGGGCAGGGTTTGGTCATGGAACTCCTTGGCCTTTTCCGGATCCAGGCCAAGATGGAACTGGTCGTCCCAACGGAATTCGAAACGCGCCTTGCTCAAGGCGTTGTCGCGCACCTGCGCGCCCGGATGCCCCTTGGCCAGGTCGGCGGCATGCGCGGCGATCTTGTAGGCCATGATGCCGTCGCGCACGTCCTGCCGGTTGGGCAGGCCCAGGTGCTCTTTCGGAGTGACGTAGCAGAGCATGGCGGTGCCGAACCAGCCGATCATCGCCGCACCGATCGCGCTGGTGATGTGGTCGTAGCCCGGCGCGATGTCGGTAGTCAGCGGCCCCAGGGTGTAGAACGGCGCCTCGCCGCATTCGCGCAGCTGCTTGTCCATGTTTTCCTTGATCAATTGCATCGGCACATGGCCGGGGCCTTCGATCATGGTCTGCACATCGTGTTTCCAGGCGAGCTTGGTCAGCTCGCCCAGCGTTTCCAGCTCGCCGAATTGCGCCGCGTCGTTGGCGTCGGCGATGCAGCCGGGGCGTAGGCCATCGCCCAACGAAAACGCCACGTCGTAGGCCTTCATGATCTGGCAGATGTCTTCGAAGTGCGTGTAGAGAAAATTCTCCTTGTGATGCGCCAGGCACCACTTGGCCATGATCGAACCGCCACGCGAGACGATGCCGGTCACGCGCTGTGCGGTCAGCGGTACGTAACGCAGCAACACGCCGGCGTGGATGGTGAAGTAATCCACGCCCTGTTCGGCCTGCTCGATCAAGGTGTCGCGAAAAATTTCCCAGGTCAGCGCCTCGGCGCGTCCATCGACCTTCTCCAGCGCCTGATAGATCGGCACCGTGCCGATCGGGACCGGCGAGTTGCGGATGATCCATTCGCGCGTCTCATGGATGTGCTTGCCGGTGGACAGATCCATGACCGTGTCCCCGCCCCAGCGGATCGACCACACCAGCTTCTCGACCTCTTCGGCAATGCCTGAAGACACCGCGCTGTTGCCGATGTTGGCATTGATCTTGGTCAGGAAATTGCGGCCGATGATCATCGGCTCGCTCTCGGGGTGATTGATGTTGTTGGGCAAGATCGCGCGGCCCCGTGCGATCTCTTCGCGCACGAACTCCGGTGTAATGCGTTGCTGGATCGAAGCTCCGAACGCCTGGCCCGGGTGCTGCCTGCGCAAGCTTGCATCGGTCACCGCTTCCAGGCGCTGGTTTTCGCGGATCGCCACGTACTCCATTTCCGGCGTGATGATGCCGCGGCGCGCGTAATGCATCTGGGTGACGTTGGCGCCCTGTCGCGCGACCCGCGGCAGACGCCGCGCCGGAAAGCGCACTGCATCCAGACGCACATCGTGCTCGCGGCCACGCCCGAAGCTGGAGCTCAGCCCGTCCAGGGCGACGGTGTCGCCACGCTCGGCAATCCACTGCGCACGCAGCGGTGCCAGACCGGCTGCCAGATCGATCGCCACCCGCGGATCGGTGTAAGGCCCGGACGTGTCGTAGACGCTGAGCGGCGGATTCTCTTCGCCGCCGAACAAGGTGGGCGTGCGCGTCAAGGCGATCTCGCGCATCGGCACCTGCAGATCGGCGCGCGAGCCTTGCACGAAGATCTTGCGTGAACCGGGAATCGGCTGGGTGACAGCCTCCGACAACGACTGGGCTTGTTGTTGCAAAACGGTGGGCGCGGCATTCATGGCATTCGTCCTGTGTGCTGGCCCTGCGAAGGAGTCGCAGTGCGGACGAAGCGGCGGCGCTCGATACTGATTGCCCGTGCACGCACGAACCATCGCATCTGACGAAGCTTCCCTACGCCGGTATCAGCCGGATCAGGTTCGAAGGGACTATCTCAACCGCAGCACGCTGCGGTACCCCCACTTCGGCGGCGATTAAACCACATCGCACCTGCGCAGCTAAACAAAATCCGCCACATACCCGCAGCGCGCACGGCCCGCGCTAAACCCGTAGGGCATACCGCACTGACGCAGCGGCCGCACCGGCCTGCTGTTGCGCGTCGCAAGGTTGTCGCGTTCGGCGGCGACATATGTCCGCACAGGTCATCTCACGTCGCTGCAGCACACGCCCAGCGTCGCCCGGGCATTACATGGCGCGCCGATGCATTGCGCGCGTCGCCACGCAACAAGGCGCCGATTGACGAAAAACGGCGGCGAAACCCGCTCGTTAAATTCCCGCTAAGCCTGCGTGGCGTGCCGAAGACGCCGCACGCATACAGGTGTCATTCACGGGGATCGCGCTGTCGCTCCTCCTCTACCGGGAACCGCCGTACATATGACTAAGACAACGCTCCACCCGACGATGCGTCGGGGCTCGCTCGCGATCGCCATCAGCCTGTGCGTCAGCACGAGCGCCATCGCCCAGGAACAAACCGACAAGAGTCCGACCAACCTGGACAAGATCGAAGTCACCGGCTCGCGCATCCGTTCGGTCGATGTGGAAAATTCGCAACCGGTACTGGTACTGACGCGCCAGGACATCGAAAAGCAGGGCTTGACCTCGGTTGCCGACGTTCTCAAGCGCATTCCCTCCAATGGCGCGACGATGAACAGCACCGTCAACAACGGCGGCGACGGCTCGGCCACGGTGAGCCTGCGCAACCTGGGCGCCTCACGCACACTGGTGTTGGTCAATGGCCGGCGCTGGGTCTCGGGCCTGTCCGGTTCGGTGGATCTGAACACCATCCCCTCGGCCATCGTGGAGCGCGTGGAAGTCCTCAAGGATGGCGCCTCGTCGATCTATGGCTCCGATGCCATCGCGGGCGTGGTCAACATCATTACCCGTACCAATTTCGATGGCGCCGAAGTCAACGCCTACGTTGGCCAATACGGCCAGGGCGACGGTCAGCGCACCTCTTTCGACGCGACCGTGGGCGCCACCAGCGAGCGCGGCAATTTGGTCATCGGCTTGTCCAGCGTCAAGGAAGATGCGGTGATGGCAGGCGACCGGGAGATCTCCGCCGAGCCGGTGTACGGCGCGGGCTCGTCGGCCTATAGCAGCTACTCGGCAAGCGGCCGCCTCCGTGCAAATGGCACCAGCGGCGCCTGGACGGTATTGCCCGACAGCGCCACCGCGAGCGGCGACAGCAGGTATCCGCGCTATGGCCTGGACCAGTACACCGCCTTCAACACGTCCGAATATGGCTACAACTACGCCAAGGACAATTACCTGGTCACGCCGCAGAAGCGCGACGCGTTGTACGTGCAGGGCAACTACGCACTCACCGACAACGTGCGCTTCAAGTTCGATGGGCTGTATAACCGGCGCCAGTCGTCGCAGCAATTGGCAGGCTTTCCGCTGGCCTCCGTCAACACCGGCATCCTGTTGAGCGGCGAGAGCTACTACAACCCGTACAACACTGCCTACGGCGGCGACGGGCGCGATGTGGGCTGGTCGCACCGCTTGACCGAATTCGCACGCACCTATCAGCAGGACGTCAAGACCTCGCACGTGTACACCGGGCTGGAAGGCGACTTCCAGTTTGCCGACAGGCAGTTCAGTTGGGATGTGGGCTTTGCGCACAACCAGACCGACCAGACCGAAACCCAGTATGGCGATGTCAATCTGCTCAACCTGGGCAATGCGCTCGGTGCATCGGGCATCGTCAATGGCACCCTGGCGTGCCTGGACAGCGGCGGCGCCGTCATTGCCGGCTGCGTACCGTTCAACCCCTTGTCGCCGGCTGGTGGCGTGACCCAGGAAATGCTGGACTACATCCTGTTCACTGCGCACAACACATATCAATATAAAAACAACAGCTTCACCGCCAACCTCACCGGCGAGCTGTTCGAGCTGCCCGCCGGCTGGATGAGCTTTGCCGCCGGTGTCGAACATCGCGAGGAAAGCGGATTCTCCTCACCGGATGCCTTGATTTCGGCCGGCTATACCTCGGGCAATTCGTTCACGCCCACCTCTGGCTCGTACACGCTCAACGACTACTACACCGAAGTGGCGATTCCGCTGCTGAAGGATGTGCCCGGTGCGCAGTTGCTGGAATTGAGCGCAGCAGTGCGTTATTCGGACTACAACACCTTCGGCAGCACCACCAATAGCAAGTTCGGCTTCAAGTGGAAGCCGGTCGCCGACCTGCTGATTCGCGGCAATTACGCCACCGGTTTCCGCGCGCCATCGATCGAAGATCTGTACCTGGGCGCCTCGGACAGTTTCGACACCTATTCCGATCCCTGCTCGACCAATAGCACCTCCTACACCAGCGCGATTGCGGCCGCATGCGCAGCCCGCGGCGTGCCTGCCAATTACGTCGCCGAATACAACAGCGCCAGCGGCAACTCCGGCCAGACCATCTATCCGTTCACCTACACCAGCAACGCCAATCTGCAACCGGAAAAATCCAAGAACACCACGCTTGGCTTTGTCTACAGCCCGGCTTCGGTGCAGGGCCTGGACGTATCGCTGGACTGGTGGAAGATCGAAATCACCGACGCCATCACCGAATTCAGCGCCAATCAGATCCTGTCGCAGTGTTACCAGTTCAACGTCTCGGCGTTCTGCGATCTGGTGACCCGCGATGCGACAGGGACCATCACCGGCCTGGTGATCCAGCCGGTGAATGTCGGCGAACAACGCATGCAAGGCTACGATTTCACCGCGCGTTACAAACTGCCGCAGACCGCAATCGGCCAGTTCATGCTCACGCTGGATTCGACCTACGTGGCGGTCAACGAGCAGAAGCAGGACGACAATTCTGCGTGGGAAAGCTACAACGGCATCTACCACACCAACAACCCGAACTGGCGCACCCGCGGCACGCTCACCCTGGACTGGAGCTACGGCAATCTGGCCGCCAACTGGGCCGTGCGGTACTACTCGGGCATGAAGGACTACGATTCGGAACTGGACGACAACGGAAACTATCGCCACGTTGCGGCGACTGCGTTCAACGACATGCAGGTGTCTTACCAGCTTCCATGGAATGCGACCGTGCGGTTGGGTCTGAACAACGTCTTTGACCGCGATCCGCCGGTCGCGCTCAGCGCCTCGGCCAACTCGTTCGATCCGGCCTACGCCATCCCGGGACGCTACAGCTACCTGCAGTACACGCAGCGCTTCTGAGCACGCTGTCCTGATCCACGTGTTGTCACAACGACCTCCTTCGGGAGGTCGTTGTCTGTGTGGCACGGCTAACACGCAATCAAGCGCTTGGCACACGGCACGGCGATGGCGACATGCACAGACATTTCCAGGGCACATCGCACCGCTAGCCTGCAGCCACTACAACAAGAAACCTGCTCTCTCTCCCTGCCGCCGATCTTCGGCGGCTTTTTTTTGTTGTCCGGGTGGAGGCGCAGCAGCCAAACCCCGGCCGGGCGACGCCATCACTCCAGCGTATAGCCCACCCGCAAGCCGCCCCAGTGCTTGCCGCCGACGAAGATCGGCGTGGACAGGTCGAACATGATCTGGCCGGTATCGCGGCGATAGACCTGCAGACGGTAAGGATCGGTATGCGCGCCCACGCTGCGCCCAACGCGGTCGGTGAACTTGCGCTTGGTGCGGTTGCCGACCAGATCGCGCTTGGCATCGCCGGTCAACGGTTGGGTGAAGCGCAGGTTGTGCGTGGGCACATACCCATCGGGGTTGGCGCAGATGGCGAAGACGATCCACGGGTGCGCGTCCAGCAGCGGCTCCTGCAAAGCGGGCAGTAGCTGGTCGCAGAGCGCATCGAAGTCGGTACTGAACTTGGGCGGCTCCACGCCGGCGATCGGCGTATAGGTGCGCGCGAACAATGCGGCTTGCTCGATCTGCCCGCGCGCAATGGCTTGCGCCAGCGCACTGCCGATCTTGCCGGCCGTGGCAACGGCCAGCTCCTTGACCCGCGCGTGCCTGGGCACCTGCAGCGGGTCCGGCGGCAACCGGAACAAGCCCACGCAATCGCGCAGGGTTTCGGTGCCGCGCTCCAGCGCTTCGCTGCGTTCGGCCACGTGCGCGGCATGCTGCAGATTGCTGCGGCCCAACGCCACCACGCCATCTACCGCACGCTCGATCCCGCGAATTTCCCCGTCCTGCGCCTGGATGCGCCCGGCCACGGTGGTCATCGCGCTGCTGGCCTGCCCGAGCACACGGGTGATGCCATCGAGCACCGCTTCTGTGCCACGTGCAGAGGCTGCGCCCTCCCCTACGGCTGCGCTGGTTTCGGCCAGGATCGCGCGTACGTCGCGTGCCGCCGCTGCGGCGCGTTCGGCCAGCCGCCGGATCTCGGTGGCCACCACCGCAAACCCGCGCCCGGCATCGCCGGCATGCGCGGCTTCGATGCTGGCATTGATCGACAGGATATTGGTCTGGAACGCCACCGAATCGATGACTTCGATGACTTCGCCCGCACGTGACGCTCGGCGCTCCACTTCGTGCATTGCTTGGCCCAGCGCATGCGCGGCAGCCATACCTTGCCGCGCACTGTCGTCGGCGCTGGCGGCCAGCGCAATCACCTGCGCCAGCTCGGCATTGACGTCCTGCAGGCTGGACGACAGCCGCTCCACCGCGGTGCGCGCACCGTCCAACGCCTCGTTCTGCGCCTGCGACTGGCGCACCATTTCATCGTTCTCGGCCACCAGCGGCGGCACTTCGGCAGCGATCTGCACCGACAAGGCCACTGCCTGGCGGATGGCCTCGGCCAGATTGCCGAACCCGGCTTGCAGGCGCCGGCCCATCTCGGTTTCCGCCAGTCCCGGCGGCAACAGGAGTTCGAGTTCGCAGCCGGCCAGCGCCTGGGCAGTGCGCTCGAGCACCGTGCGGTCTTCGTGCTCGGCCTGCAGGCGTGCAACCAGCGGCTGCAGCAGGGGCGAGATCGGCACCGGCCGGCTGCCGTCGGCCAGACGCGTGGCCTCGCGCAGCAGGATCGCCGTTTCCACATGCGGCAGCGACAGCATCCAGCCGCCATGCGCGCGGTCGCGCACATAGCGCACGCGCCGCGCCGGGTCGTCGCCCGGGGCAGCCCAGACGCCGTCTTCGCCAACCAGATCGGCCGCGCTCAAGCCCCACACCACCGAGGCCGGCGCGCCCTGCAGCTCGAGCGCCGTTTTGCCCAGCACATCCAGGCCGACGCGGTTGCAGGCCACCACACACGCCTCGGCGGACAACCGCAGCAAGGCCACGGGCGCATCCGGGAGCACGGCCGTCTGGGTCTGCGACGGCGGGTCGGGCTGTTGCATCGAATTCATGAGGGGCTCCTGCTCCATCCCGTGATTAGCGGCGTGCGGCGGCCGGAGTTGAGCGGCAACCTCAACCGTGTCGCGCGCTCAGTATCCGGCCGCCTGGCCGTCCTTGCGGCTCTCCGACGCACCGTAGTACACGCCGCTGGCCGCATCGCGGGCGATGGCCTGATACCCGCCGTACGGACCGTCGGCAAAGATCACCCGGTGGCCTTTGCGCATCAGCGCGCGGATGGTGTCGTAGGAGAAGCCGGTTTCCAGATTCACCTCGCCGCCATCGCGCATCGCGGTGGCCTGCCCGGTCGGTTCGGTGGAGCCCTCGTGCTGGATACGCGGCGCGTCGCCGGCTTCCTGCAGGTTCATGTGGAAGTCCACCAGGTTCATCACGATCTGCACGTGCCCCTGCGGCTGCATCGCCCCGCCCATCACGCCGAAGCTCAGCCAGGGCTTGCCGTCCTTGGTGACGAAGGCCGGGATGATGGTCTGGAACGGCCGCTTGCCCGGCGCGTAGCCGTTGGGATGATCCTTCTTCAGCACGAACATCTCGCCGCGGTCCTGCAGGATGAAACCCAGCCCCGGCGGCGCCATGCCGCTGCCCATGCCGCGGTAGTTGGACTGGATCAGCGAGACCATCATGCCGTCGGCATCGGCCACGGTCATATAGATGGTGTCGCCTTCTTCCAGTTGCCTGGGTGTCCCTGGCTGTACTTCCTTGAGCGCCTTGTCCATCGAAATCAGCGCGCGCCGCTGGTTGGCGTAGTCCTTGGAGATCAGCCTGGCCAGCGGTGCCGGCTGAAACGCCGGGTCGGCGTAGAAGCGCGCGCGGTCGGCGAAGGCCAGCTTCTTGGCCTCGGTGAACAAGTGCACGTGCTCGGCCGAGCCGAACGGAATCTTGGAGAAATCGTAACCCTCCAGGATATTGAGCATCTGCAACGCGGCGATGCCCTGGCTGTTGGGCGGCAGTTCCCACACATCAACGCCGCGATAATTGGTGGACACCGGTTCGACCCACTCGCCCGTATGGCTGGCCAGGTCCTCATAGCTGAGGTAGCCGCCGTTGGCCTTGAAGTAGGCACCGATGGTGTGCGCGATCTCGCCCTTGTAGAACGCGTCGCGGCCGCCGTCGGCGATCTGCTGCAGCGTGTTGGCCAGGTTCGGGTTCTTCCACAGCTCGCCCTTGCGCGGGGCGTGGCCGTCGATGGTGAATTGCTCCTTGAACCCGGGGTATTGCGACAGGCGCGGCACCGAACGGTCCCAGTAATAGGCGATGGTCTCGGCGACCGGATGGCCTTCGCGCGCGTAGCGGATCGCCGGCGCCAGGTTCTGTGCCATCGGCTTGCGCCCGAAGCGCGCGTGCAGCGCGAACCAGCCGTCCACCGCGCCCGGCACCGACACCGGCAACGGGCCGGTCGGCGGAATGTCCTTCAAGCCACGGCGCTGGAATTCGGCCAGGGTCAGCGATTTGGGCGAGCGGCCGGAGCCGTTGTAGCCGTAGAGCTTGTGGGTCTTGGGGTCCCAAACGATCGCAAATAGATCCCCTCCCACGCCATTGCCGGTGGGCTCCATCAGGCCCAGCGCCGCATTAGCCGCGATCGCTGCATCCACCGCCGAGCCGCCATCCTTCATCACGTCCAGCGCGATCTGGGTGGCCAGCGGTTGCGAGGTCGCGGCCATGGCATGCGGCGCAATGACTTCCGAGCGGGTGGCAAACGGCTGCCCGGTGACGCGGTCGGCAGCGCCGAGGGGCGGCGCGAGCAACGCCAGAGCAGACACCAACAACACAGGTACGCGACGCATCACCGAGGGCCCCTGACACTGAGAATGAGGTGCCAACCATACCAGCGGGCCGCGTCCTGCCGTCCGATCGACACTTGGCAGCGCGCTCAATGCCGCGCAGATGGTGATCCCCGTCGGCGCTTGTCGTGCCGTCCCGATCAGGTTTCAGCAGTAACCATGCAGCTGCGACGGGGCTTTGCACGCGACTCGGCCCATCGATGCGGATGTTTCAAGCGCAAGGGTTGACACCCTGGTTGCCGCGGTGGTTATCTCAGGCCCATGCCGCACCACTTCACCACCTCGAACGCCCCACTGTCCGCGCCCTCCGGCGCGTTGGCTGCGTCGCTTCTCGTGCTCGTACTTATTACCTCGCCAACCGGTGCGGGACGAGACTTCGTGTAGGCAACAGACACACAAGGCTTCGATCAGACCCCGCACCGGCAACGGCGCGGGGTTTCGCGTTTCAGGGATCACCAAAAGTTTCGAATGACATGAACGACATCACTGCCACATCCGCAACATCGCCATGCGCCCAGCTGCGCATGAGTGCCTGTGGTTGCCTGCGCACTGTCATCGCGCGTCCCCGCTTTGCTCAGCCGGCCAGTGCACGCACTGCCGGCTGATCCATTTATCCACTGCCCATCTCCACTGCCAACCCCGCAAGGACATTCCATGAGCAACGACACCCAACCGAAAATCGCGATCATCGGCTACGGCAGCCAGGGCCGCGCACATGCGCTGAACCTGCGCGATTCCGGCTTCGACGTCACCGTCGGCCTGCGTGCCGGCGGCCCGACCGAAGCCAAGGCGCAGGCCGATGGCTTCACCGTCGTGGCGCCGTCCGAGGCGGTCAAGAGCGCTGACCTGGTCGCCATCCTGACCCCAGACATGGTGCAGAAGAAGCTCTACGAAGAGGTCATCGCGCCGAACATGAAGCAGGGCGCCTGCCTGCTGTTCGCGCATGGCCTGAACGTGCACTTCGACATGATCAAACCGCGCGCCGATCTGGACGTGGTGCTGGTCGCGCCCAAGGGCCCGGGCGCATTGGTGCGTCGCGAATATGAAATCGGCCGCGGCGTGCCGTGCATCTATGCGGTGTACCAGGACACCAGCGGCAAGGCCGAGCAGTTCGCGCTGACCTATGCCGGCGGCCTGGGTGGCGCGCGCGCCAACATCATCAAGACCACGTTCAAGGAAGAAACCGAAACCGATCTGTTCGGCGAGCAGGCCGTGCTGTGCGGCGGCGCCTCCTCGCTGGTGCAGGCCGGTTTCGAAGTGCTGGTCGAGGCCGGGTATCAGCCGGAAATCGCGTACTACGAAGTGCTGCACGAATTGAAGTTGATCGTGGACCTGTTCTACGAAGGCGGCATCACCCGCATGCTGGAATTCGTGTCCGAAACCGCACAATACGGCGATTATGTCAGCGGCCCGCGCGTGATCGATGCCGGCACCAAGGCGCGCATGAAGGACGTGCTGACCGACATCCAGAACGGCACTTTCACCAAGAACTGGGTGGCCGAATACGACGCCGGCCTGCCGAACTACAACAAGTTCAAGCAGGCCGATCTGGAACACCCGATCGAGGAAGTGGGCAAGAAGCTGCGCGCCAAGATGGTGTGGCTCAACGGGCAACAGCAAGCCGCTGCCGCACCTGCGAATCAACAGGCGGCATAACGCCGCCGCCTCCCCCACCGCTTAAACCGAAGGTCCGCAACGCATGAACACCTCCGCACACAGCACGCCCCGCAATGGCGCGCGCTGGCTGACGCAGGCCCTGGAAGCCGAAGGCGTGGAAACGCTGTTCGGCTATCCGGGCGGCACCATCATGCCGTTCTACGACGCCCTGGTGGATTCCAGGCTCAAGCACATCCTGGTTCGTCACGAACAGGGCGCTGCACTGGCTGCCAACGGCTATGCCCGTGCCAGCGGCCGGGTCGGCGTGTGCGTGGCCACCTCAGGCCCAGGCGCGTCCAACCTGGTCACCGGCATCGCCGACGCGATGCTGGACTCGGTGCCGATGATCTGCCTGACCGGCCAGGTCGCCACGCCGCTGCTGGGCACCGACGCCTTCCAGGAGCTGGACGTGTTCGGCATGACCATGCCGATCGTCAAGCACAGCTTTCTGGTGCGGCGTGTGGAGGAGCTTCCGGAGATGGTGCGCGAGGCATTCCGCATTGCGCGCGAAGGACGTCCCGGGCCGGTGCTGATCGACCTGCCCAAGGACGTGCAGGTGGCCGACGCCTCGCATCTGCCCCTGCATGTTCCGGCAGCGGTGCAGCCGCCGCCGGCGCCGGAGGACGCAAAGCTGGCCGAAGCACTGGCGGCGATCGCCAGTGCCGAGCGCCCGGTGGTGTACGGCGGGGGCGGAATCGCGCTGGCCGGCGCGGTGGAGGCGTTCCGCCGTTTCGTCGAAGCCACCGGCATCCCGACCGCGCTGACCTTGCGCGGCCTGGGTGCATTGCCGCATGCGCATCCGGACTACCTTGGCATGCTGGGCATGCACGGGACCCGTGCGGCCAATATGGCCATCCAGGAATGCGATCTGCTGGTGGTGGTCGGTGCGCGTTTCGACGACCGTGCCACCGGCAAGCTGAGCGAGTTCGCTCCGTTTGCGCGCGTCATCCATCTGGATGCCGACGCGTATGAAATCTCCAAGCTGCGCACTGCCGATATCGCGGTGCCCGGCGACGTGGCAGTCAGCTTGAAGGCCTTGAGTGCGGCGCGCGGCAACTGCCAGGCCTGGCGCACGCGTTGTTTTGCCAACCGCGAAAAGTTCGGCGCGCGTTACGACGCGCCCGGCACCGATATCTACGCACCGGCGCTGCTGAAGCGCCTGAGCGAAGTGGCTCCGGCCGACACCATCATCGCCTGCGATGTGGGTCAGCATCAGATGTGGGTGGCGCAGCATTGCCGCTTCAACGATCCGCGTAATCACCTCACCAGCGGCGCCCTCGGCACCATGGGCTTCGGCCTGCCGGCCGCGATGGGCGCACAGTTCGCCTGCCCTGACCGCACCGTGGTGCTGGTCTCCGGCGACGGCAGTTTCATGATGAACGTGCAGGAGCTGGTGACGATCGCACGCTGCAAGCTGCCGGTGAAGATCGTGCTGCTGGACAACAGCTCGCTGGGCATGGTGCGGCAGTGGCAGGAACTGTTCTTTGCCGAGCGTTACAGCGAAATCGACCTGTCCGACAACCCGGATTTTGCGGCGCTGGCGCAAGTGTTCGGCATTCCGGCCAAGCGCATCATCGCCCGCGGCGACGTGGATGCGGCACTGGCCGAGCTGCTGGCCCAGCCCGGTCCAGGCCTGCTGCATGTCGCGATCGACGCGCGTGCCAATGTGTGGCCGCTGGTGCCGCCCAACAACGCCAACAGCACCATGCTGGACAGCAATCCCGCACACGCGGCCAAGGAGACATCGCATGCGTTACCGGCTTGATCTGGTGCTGAAGCCGGCAGAAGGCGCGTTGGTGCGGGTGATCGGCATGACCGAACGCCGTGGCTTCCGCCCATGTGCGATCCAGGGCGCAGCAGCGCCGGACGATGCCGGGCGCTGGCATCTGCTGCTGGACGTGGACAGCAACCGTCCGCCGGAAACGCTGCGCCTGCAGCTGGAAAAGGTCTACGACTGCGAATCGGTGGTAATCACCGCACTGGAATCGGTCGAGGCTGCGGCATGAGCATGCAGACCTCGCGCGACCATCAGACTGCCGTCCGGAGGTGTCTTCTTCCGGATCGGCCGCGCGCGTGCCGCAATGCCTGATTCCGGCCGCCCTTCCGCACAGGAGCCAGAGGTAGGCGACGTGGCCGTCAGCGTGGCCGACGTGCTGGCCGCACAGGCGCGCCTGCGCAAGTACCTGTCGCCCACGCCGCTGCACTACGCCGAACGCTTCGGTGTGTGGTTGAAGCTGGAGAATTTGCAGCGCACCGGCTCCTACAAGGTGCGCGGCGCATTGAATGCGTTGCTGGCCGGGCTGGAACGCGGCGACGAGCGCCCGGTGATCTGCGCCTCGGCCGGCAACCACGCGCAAGGTGTGGCGTGGTCGGCGTACCGGCTGGGCGTGCAGGCCATCACGGTGATGCCCTACGGCGCGCCGCAGACCAAGATTGCCGGTGTCGCGCATTGGGGCGCCACCGTGCGCCAGCATGGCAACAGCTACGACGAAGCGTTCGCGTTTGCGCGCGAGCTGGCCGACCAGAACGGCTATCGCTTCCTGTCCGCCTTCGACGACCCGGACGTGATCGCCGGCCAGGGCACAGTCGGCATCGAGCTGGCGGCGCATGCGCCGGACGTGGTGATCGTGCCGATCGGCGGCGGCGGCCTGGCCTCCGGCGTGGCGCTGGCATTGAAGTCGCAGGGCGTGCGCGTGGTCGGGGCGCAGGTGGAAGGTGTGGATTCTATGGCGCGCGCCGTCCGTGGCGATCTGCGCGAGATCACCCCGGTGCCGACGCTCGCCGATGGCGTGAAGGTCAAGATTCCAGGCCTGCTCACGCGCCGCCTGTGCTCGAGCCTGCTCGATGACGTGGTGATCGTGCGCGAGGCCGAATTGCGCGAAACATTGGTACGCCTGGCACTGGAAGAACACGTCATTGCCGAGGGCGCCGGCGCCCTCGCCCTGGCCGCCGGTCGCCGGGTTTCCGGCAAACGCAAATGTGCGGTGGTCTCTGGCGGTAATATCGACGCAACCGTGCTGGCCACACTCTTGTCCGAGGTGCGGCCGCGTCCGCCACGCAAGCCGCGCCGTCGCAATACCGAGCGGCTGCGCAACGAACGCAGCGCCAATCCGCCACCCGCCACACACGTTCATTCCCGCCCATCCGCAGTCGCTTCAACGCCTGTCACCGCCATCGCCGTAGAGGAGTCTTCCTGGTGAACACGACCGTATCCAACCAGACCCCGCGTATCCGAATTTTCGACACCACCCTGCGCGACGGCGAGCAATCCCCCGGCTGCAGCATGACGCCCCAGCAGAAGCTGGTCATGGCGCGCGCGCTGGACGAACTCGGCGTGGACATCATCGAAACCGGTTTTCCCGCCAGTTCGCATTCGGACCGCGAAGCGGTGGCGATGATGGGCCGCGAACTGCGCCGCCCCACCCTGGCGGTGTTGTCGCGCTGCCTGCAGGCCGACATCGAAACCTCGGCCAAGGCGCTGGAAACAGCCGCAAACCCGCGCCTGCATGTGTTCCTGTCCACCAGCCCGCTGCATCGCGAGCACAAACTGCGCATGAGCCGCGAGCAGGTGCTGGAATCGGTGCATAGGCACGTAACGCTGGCGCGCGGCTATATCGACGATGTGGAATTTTCTGCCGAGGATGCAACCCGCACCGAAGAAGATTTCCTGGCCGAGGTCACCCGCGTGGCGATCGCCGCCGGCGCCACCACGATCAATTTGCCCGACACGGTCGGCTTCACCACGCCGGAAGAAATCCGCGGCATGTTCTCGCGTCTGATCGCCAGCGTGGAAGGTGCCGACAAGGTCATCTTCAGCGCGCATTGCCACAACGATCTGGGCCTGGCGGTGGCCAACTCGCTGGCGGCCATCGAAGGCGGTGCGCGCCAGGTGGAATGCACCATCAATGGCATCGGCGAGCGCGCGGGCAATTGCGCGCTGGAAGAAATCACCATGGCGCTGAAGGTGCGCGGTGCGTTCTACAACATCGATTCGGCAATCAATACACCGCGTATCGTCTCCACCTCGCAATTGTTGCAACGCCTGGTCGGCATGCCGGTGCAGCGCAACAAGGCGGTTGTGGGCGGCAACGCATTCGCGCACGAATCGGGCATTCATCAGCACGGCATGCTGCGCCATCGTGGCACCTACGAAATCATGCGCCCGGAAGATGTGGGCTGGGAATCCTCGCAAATGGTGCTGGGCCGCCACAGCGGCCGCGCCGCGGTCGAGCAGCGCCTGCGTGCGCTGGGTTATCTGCTGGAGGAGGAAGAGGTCAAGCTGGTGTTCGAACAGTTCAAGGCGCTGTGCGAGAAGCAGCGCGTGGTCACCGATGCCGATCTGCAGGCATTGATGCAGGACGCTACCGTGCAGGAAGGCTACCGCCTGGCGTCGATGACCATCAGCGATGTGGGCAGCCGCGCGAATGCACTGGTGGAGTTGTCCGACCCGGAAGGCAATCGCGTGGCCGAAACCGCACAGGGCAATGGCCCGGTAGATGCGCTCTTCGGTGCATTGGCCTCGGCCACTGGCGTGAAGCTGGAGTTGGACAGCTACCAGGTGCACAGCGTGGGCATCGGCGCGGACGCGCGCGGCGAAGCCAGCCTGAGCGTGCGCCACGACGGCGTGGAATACGAAGGCACCGGCACCAGCAAGGACATCATCGAAGCCAGCGCGCTGGCGTGGCTGGATGTGGCCAACCGCTTGTTGCGTCAGCGCGAACGTGGCGTGGTCGCCGGCAAGACGGCTGCGGTGGCGTAACGCTGCGCATTGGATCGATGATGCAAGCCTCACGGCCAGCAGAGTGATCTGCTGGCCGTTTCGGTTTTTGCGTGCGAACTTTTTACAAGTGTGTCGGTTGGCTGCTTGCGCGCTTGCCAACGTGGCAAAGCTCCGGCCTGCTGCAGGCACTTGCACGCATACCGGCCTGGGACACGCCGCAAGCACATCCATGTAGGCTCTGGCGCAGCATCCATGCCGCTCAAGTTGCCACACCGGCACACGCGCAGGTACCACCGGCTGCTGTCGGCAGCTGAGGACACGGATGCGTTATTGCGCTGGCGACCACTCCTGCGCACTACAACGCTCCGGGACTGCGAGCACTTTTACAGCGCAGCCACCACCGCATCGCCCATTGCCACGGTGCCCACCTTCGTGGTGCCTTCCGACCAGATGTCGGCAGTGCGCAGGCCTTGATCGAGGACCTTGCCCACGGCGCGCTCGATGGCGTCTGCGGCATCGGCCTGCGCGAAGGTGTAGCGCAACATCATCGCCACCGACAGGATCGTGGCCAGCGGATTGGCAATGCCCTTGCCGGCGATGTCCGGCGCCGAACCATGGCACGGCTCGTACATGCCTTTGCTGTTGGCATCCAGCGAGGCCGACGGCAGCATGCCGATGGAACCGGTGAGCATGGATGCCTGGTCGGAGAGAATGTCGCCGAACATGTTGTCGGTCACGATCACATCGAACTGCTTGGGCGCGCGCACCAACTGCATCGCCGCGTTGTCCACGTACATATGCGACAACGCGATATCCGGGTAGTCCTTGGCCACTTCCTCGACCACTGCACGCCATAGCTGGCTCGATGCCAGCACGTTGGCCTTGTCGACCGAACACAACTTCTTCCCGCGCAGGCGTGCCATCTCAAAACCTGCCTTGGCGATGCGACGAATCTCGCTCTCGCTATACGGCAAGGTGTCGTACGCCTGGCGTTCGCCGTTGTCCAAGGTGCGGTTACCACGCGGCTGGCCGAAATAGATGCCGCCGGTAAGCTCGCGCAGGATCAGCAGATCCAGTCCGGCCACGACCTCGGGCTTGAGCGTGGACGCATCGGCCAGCTGCGGATACAGCAATGCCGGCCGCAGGTTGGCGAACAAGCCCAGCTGCGAGCGGATCTTGAGCAAACCGCGCTCCGGGCGCAGCGACGGGTCGATGGTGTCCCACTGCGGGCCACCCACCGCGCCCAGCAACACCGCATCGGCGGCGCGCGCGCGCTCCAGTGTTTCATCGGCCAACGGGCTGCCGTATTTGTCGTACGCAGCGCCGCCCAGCTCGTCATACACCATCTCGAAACCCAGACCGTGTTGCGCGTCGATGCGCTTCAATACCTTGACCGCTTCGGCCATGATCTCCGGGCCGATCCCGTCGCCGGGAAGAATCAGAATCTGCTTGCTCATGCCACCCTCGTGAAGTGACGCCGCAGCGTCATTGAATTCAATGCAATACACGCACGCGGCACGATCGACGCACGCGCGTGCGGCTCAACCTCACTGCAGCGCGCCAAACAACCACGGCTGGCGCGCGCGATGGTCTTGCTCGAAGCGCCCGATGGCATCGGCGTCCTGCAAGGTGAGGCCGATATCGTCCAGCCCGTTGAGCAGGCAGTGCTTGCGGAAGGCATCGATGTCGAAGCCGTACTCCACGCCATCGGGGCGGCGCACGCGTTGTGCGGCCAGATCCACGGTGAGCTGGTAGCCCTCGGTCGCCAGGCATTGTTCGAACAACGCATCGACCTGTGCTTCGGCCAGCACGATCGGCAGCAGGCCGTTCTTGAAACTGTTGTTGTAGAAGATGTCGGCAAAGCTCGGCGCGATTACGGTGCGAAAGCCGTACTCGTCCAGCGCCCACGGCGCATGCTCGCGCGAGGAACCGCAGCCGAAGTTTTCCCGGGCCAGCAAGACGCTGGCGCCCTGATAGCGCGGGAAATTGAGCACGAATTCGGGATTGAGCGGGCGCGTGCTGTTGTCGCGACCAGGCTCGCCGATATCCAGATAGCGCCACTCGTCGAACAGGTTCGGACCGAAACCGGTGCGCTTGATCGACTTCAGGAATTGCTTGGGAATGATCTGGTCGGTATCGACATTGGCGCGATCCAGCGGCGCCACCAGTCCGGTGTGTTGGGTGAAAGGGGTCATTGAGAGAGGCCGGGATTTGGGATTGGGGATTGGGGATTCGAAAAGGCTGCGGATGGGCGGAGCGCTTCTACGAATCCCGAATCCCCACTCCCGAATCTCCAAGTTCACGCACATCGACAAAATGCCCGCTCACCGCCGCAGCCGCCGCCATCGCCGGGCTGACCAGATGCGTGCGGCCGCCGGCGCCCTGGCGACCTTCGAAGTTGCGGTTGGAGGTGGACGCGCAATGCTCGCCGCTGCCCAGCTTGTCCGGGTTCATGGCCAGACACATCGAGCAGCCTGGCTCGCGCCATTCGAAGCCGGCGTCCAGAAACACCTTGTCCAGGCCTTCGGCTTCGGCCTGGGCCTTCACCAGGCCCGAGCCCGGCACCACCAACGCCTGCTTGATGGTGGAAGCGACCTTGCGGCCCTTGGCCACTGCGGCGGCCGCGCGCAGGTCTTCGATCCGCGAATTGGTGCACGAGCCGATGAATACGCGATCCAGGCGGATGGCGGTGATCGGCTGGTTGGCGGTCAATCCCATGTATTTGAGCGCGCGCTCGATCGAATCGCGCTTGGTCGGGTCCTGCTCGGCGGCCGGATCGGGCACGTGCTGATCGATGGCCAGCACCATTTCCGGCGAAGTGCCCCAGCTGACCTGCGGCTTGATGTCTTCGGCACGCAACTCCACCACGGTGTCGAAGTGGGCGTCCGGGTCGGAGACCAGCGTGCTCCAGAGCGCCACCGCCGCATCCCAGTGGGCGCCCTTGGGGGCGAACGGCCGCCCTTTGACGTAGGCAATGGTCTTCTCGTCCACCGCCACCATGCCCACGCGGGCACCGGCTTCGATGGCCATGTTGCAGATGGTCATGCGGCCTTCCATCGACAGCGCGCGGATGGCGCTGCCGGCAAATTCCAGCGCATGCCCGTTGCCGCCGGCGGTGCCGATCTTGCCGATCACCGCCAGCACGATGTCCTTGGCGGTCACCCCGAACGGCAGCGTGCCTTCCACGCGCACCTGCATGTTCTTCATCTTCTTGGCGATCAGGCACTGGGTGGCCAGCACGTGCTCGACTTCCGAGGTGCCGATGCCGTGGGCCAGCGCGCCGAATGCTCCGTGCGTGGACGTGTGCGAATCGCCGCAGACCACGGTCATGCCCGGCAAGGTGGCGCCCTGCTCCGGGCCGACCACGTGCACGATGCCCTGGCGGGTATCGTTCATCTTGAACTCGAGGATGCCGAAGTCGTCGCAGTTCTCGTCCAGGGTCTGCACCTGCAGGCGCGAGACCTCGTCGGAAATCGACTCCAGACCGCCCTGGCGCTCGGCGCGCGTGGTCGGCACGTTGTGATCGGGCGTGGCGATATTGGCGTCGATGCGCCATGGCTTGCGCCCGGCCAGGCGCAGGCCTTCGAAGGCTTGCGGCGAGGTCACCTCGTGCAGGATGTGGCGGTCGATGTAGATCAGCGACGAACCATCGTCACGGCGTGTGACCTCATGCAGGTCCCACAGCTTGTCGTACAGGGTCTTGGCAGTCATCGCGGCAATCCGAGTGGCGGATGGTGGGTGCGCCCACCTGGCTGAGATCGATGCTAGGAGCTTGCCTTGGATTACGCAAATTCATATTGTTTATTCAAGAAATGAATTTTAGGAATAGCAATGGACCTGGCGAGCCTCAATGCATTCGTGGCGATCGCCGAGAGCGGCAGCTTTTCGGCAGCCGGCGAGGCCTTGCACCTGACCCAGCCTGCGGTAAGCAAACGCATTGCACTCCTGGAGGCGCAATTGTCGGCGCGGCTGTTCGATCGCCTGGGCCGGCAGGTGGTGCTGACCGAAGCCGGACAGGCGTTGCTGCCGCGCGCGCAACGCATCCTGGCCGAGCTGCAGGACACCCGCCGCGTGCTGGAGCATTTGGGTGCAGCCGTTGGCGGCCGCTTGAGCCTGGCCACCAGCCACCATGTGGGTCTGCACCGCCTGCCGGCCTTGTTGCGCGGTTTTGCCACGCAACATCCGCAGGCGGCGCTGGACATCCAGTTCCTGGATTCGGAGCTGGCGTACGCCGCGGTGCTGCGCGGCGAGGTGGAGCTGGCAGTGACCACCCTGGCACCGGACACGCGCGCTCCGCTGCGCGCGCAGCCGATCTGGCACGACCGCCTGCAGTTCGTCGTTGCGCCCGATCACCCGTTGGCGGCACTGCCTGCAGTGTCGCTGGACGATGTGGTGGCGCACCCGGCGGTGTTGCCCGATCCGGGCACATTCACCCATCGCATCGTTGCCAACCTGTTCGCCGAGCGCGGCCTGGTGCCGAGTTTGCGCATGACCACCAATTACCTGGAAACGATCAAGATGCTGGTGTCGGTGGGGCTGGCCTGGAGCGTCCTGCCCGAGCGCATGATCGACCACCAGATCGTGGTGCTGCCGCTGGCCGATGTCGCGTTATCCCGCGAGCTGGGATGCGTCACCCATGGCGGGCGCACCTTGTCGCGTGCGGCGCAGGCGTTTGTTGCGTTGTTGCATGCGCAGGCGGATCTGGCGCAGACGTAGGCTGTGGGCGAATGTCTGCAGCGTGCTGCACGTGTTGGCGAAAGATAACGTCAGCAGTTTGATCTCGGCACGAGCGCACGAGAGGTGCGATGCGTCCTGCACACGCGGGTTGCTGACTCGGCGATGCCACGGCCCGGCTGGCAATGTTGCGCTACTTCTTCGCCACGCACCGCCCGTGCAATGTAACAACACCTGTCTTGCATCGGGCCCGCATGCAGCAGTCCACGGGCCTCAGCAACGTCTTACGGCCCGATCAAACGATCCCGCCCCTGCCGCTTGGCTTCGTACAGGCGATGGTCGGCCAACGCCAGCAATTCGCGCCGGCTGGGCGCCTCCTCGCTCATCGCCATGCCCATGCTGGCGGTACAACGCACGGTCATGCCCTGCGCATCGACTTCGATGCCGGCCAGTCGCTGTCGCATGCGCTCGAACAGCGCGCGCGCCTGTACCGCATCCAGCCCGGTGGCCGCCAGCAGGAATTCTTCGCCACCATGACGCGCGGCAAAGCAGCGCGCCTGATCCTGCTCGCTCAACACCTCGCCGATGGCCGACAGCACCGCATCGCCCACCTCATGGCCGTAGTCGTCGTTGATACGCTTGAAGTGATCGATATCCATCAACGCCAGCGCCAACGCCGCGCCACCAGCGTGCGCCTCATCGAACCATTGCTGCAGTACACGCTCGGCTTCGCGCCGGTTCGGCAGCGCCGTCAGCACGTCGTGGCTGGCGCGGTATTCCAGCTGGCGCATCAACGCTTCGCGCTCCTGGCTGGCCTGCTGCAGCGCCAGGTTCTTGTCGCTCAGTTCGCGCGTGCGCCGGTCGATGACGGTATTGAGCTGGCGCTGACGCAGGCGATAGCTGGCGGTACGCCACAGATACAACCCGTAGATCACGCTGGCCAGGCCGAGGATGCCCAGGCCGATCACTTCGCCGCGGCGCCACCACGGCGGCGCCAGTTCGATGACCAGGCTGGCTTCGCCCAGCAGGTCGTTCTGCCGCCAATCCACCGGTAGCGACATCGCTTGCACGCGGAAGCGGAAACGGCCCGGCGGCAAATTGGTGTAGACCGCTTCGCTGGCATTGTCGGCATCCACCCACTCCGGGTCGAAGCCCTCCAACCGGTAGCGATACCGCACCTTGTCCGGGCCGCGGAAATTCAGTCCGGCATACACGATCGCGATACGCCGGGTCTCGGCGCCGAACCGGTGCGGGCCACTGAGCGGCTGCACCATGCCATCGACCAGCAGGCGCTCGAAGACGATCGGCACCCGATGGCCTTGCAAGGTGCCCACGCGGGCCGGGTCGATCACGCCCAGGCCTGCGGCGGTGGGGAACAGCAACTGCCCGGACTGGGTCAGCCAGCCAGCCGGCGCGCTGCTGCCGTTGCCCTGGTTGCTGGGCATGCCGTCGCTGCGGTCGACCACTTCCACGCTCAATTGCTCGCGCGTGCCCGCATCGAGCTGGTCGAAGTTATCGCGTGCGATGCGGAACACCCCGTGGTTGCTCGACAGCCAGAAATAGCCACGGCCGTCGTCGATCACGCGAAACACCTTGTCGCGCGGTAGCCCGACCCGGTGGTCGTAGACGCGGAAGCTGTCGCCGCGCAACCGCAGCAGGCCGCGATCGCTGGCAATCCACACATCGCCAGCGGCATCGCGCAGGAAATCGAAGGCGTTCTGCCCGGGGAAATCCTGCTCGCCCAGCCAGGCGCGGGTACTGCCGTCCGGCGACAGCGCAGTCACGCCGCGATCGGTGCCGATCCAGACGATGCCCTGCGCATCGCGGTACAACACCTGCACCGAGCCATCCGGTACGCCGTCGGCTGCGGTGTAGCGGCGTGCCTTGCCGTTGCGCCACCGCACCAGCCCGGCGGTGGTGCCGATCCACAGATCGTCGCCGTCCGGCAACACCGCACGCACCGACATGGAGGGCAGGCCATCGGCCGCGCCGATGCGCACCAGCACGTGGCCTTGCGCGTCCAGACGCACCACGCCCTGGCTATAGGTACCGGCCCACACGCCGCCATCGCCAGCATCGGCCAGCGCCAGCACCGATTGCTCGAGCACGCGCCCTCCTTCGCTGGGCGACAGCGACACGCGGCTGATGGTGCCCTCGCGCCAACGATCCAGGCCGACGGCATTGCCCACCCACACCGTGCCCTCGCCGGTCTGCAGCACGCAGCGCACGTAGTCCGAACTCAGACCCTCGTCGTGGGTGACGCCGTGCGCGGCGCCCTCGGCAATGCGGAACAGCCCGTGGGTGCTGCCGACCCAGATCAGGCCTTCGGCGTCTTCCAGCAGCGCCGGGCTGGCGACGCCGGAAATGGCGATCTGCTCGTCCGGGTCGTTCGGCCCGCTGTGCACCACCAGCGTGCCCGAAGACAGGCTCATCCACAGGTGCCCGCGGCGGTCCAGCAACACCGAGTCCACGCGTTGGCCCTGGCGGAAACGCTGCAGGCCACCGCCACGGCTCCACCACCACACGCCATCGTCGCCGGCGACCAACAGGCCGCCCTGACGGTCGCTGGCCAGCCGCCGTACCGGCGCATCGCGCATCCCGTGCCCCCTTCCCGAGGCCACCGCCTGGACGCCATCGTGTGGCAGCCGATACAGCCCGACCTCGGTACCAACCCACAGGTCGCCGCGTTCGTCCGCAGACAATGCCGTGACGCGCGCACGCGGCAAGCCGGTCTGGCGGCCGACGTCGACCACCCGCCCGTCGCCCTCGATGCGGTACAGCGTCTGCGGCGTGCCCACCCACAGCGCGCCATCGGCACGCCGCAGCAGGGCGCTGACCGCAAGATGCCGCGCCGACGCATCGCCCAGTTGCTGCCAATGACCGTCCTGATAGTGGTAGACGCCGTCGAACGCAGTGCCGAACAGCATGCCGCCGGTGCTGTCGCGAACCACCACAAATACCCCGCCCAGCTCGACGCCGGGAGTGTTCTGGCGGTCGTACACGGTGAAATCGCGCCCATTGAAGCGCGCCACGCCTTCCCAGGTACCCAGCCAGATCAGCCCGTCTTCGCCCTGGGCCACCGCGTGCACCAGGTTGTGCGGCAGGCCGTCGTCCATGTTCCAGCGCGTGACGGTGTGGTACGCGGCGTGCTTGAGCACCTGCGCGGCCGCGGGCCAGGCGTTGAGCAGTGCGCAACACAACAGCAGCCACAGCCACGCCAGCCCGATCCGCCGCACGCACGTGCTGCGAACGCAGCTTATGTGCGCCTGCGTACCGCCCCTTCCCACGCTCCCCGTCCCCTCGTCCGTGCTCGCTGGAGATACCTGCCCGTATGCACCGGCAGGCCTACGGCCAATTTATCACCGGGGTTTTTGTGCTGCCTTCGGTGGATCCCTGACAGCTGCCGGGAGCGGCACGACACCGGGAACCGGGCAGGCGGAACCGTTAACGTAGCGGTCGGGCGCCGAGTATAAATATAGAACCCGATGGTCTAGTATTGACGGCATGTCCAGCTCGTCCCCCCTCAATTCCAAGACCAAGAGCAATGGCCCTGGTCGTCCCAAGGATCTTGGAAAGCGTGCCGCCATCCTGGGTGCCGCCCGCACCATGTTCATGGAGCAGGGCTATGCAGGGGTCAGCATGGATGGGATCGCCGCGCAGGCCGGCGTCTCCAAACTGACCGTGTACAGCCACTTCGGCGACAAGGAGAGCCTGTTTTCCGAGGCGATCCGCGCCCAGTGCCAGCACATGATGCCGGACGACCTGTTCGATCACGCCCCCAAGGGCGCATTGCGCGACCAGCTCACCGAGATTGCCCATGCGTTCTTCGCCATGGTCAGCACCGAATCGGCCATCTCCACCCACCGCATGATGATGGCGCCCGGGACCGGCGACGTGCATATCCGCGAGATGTTCTGGGATGCAGGCCCCAAGCGCACGCAGCGGGCGCTGGCGGATTTCCTGTCTGCGCGGGTGGCCGACGGCCAGCTGGAGATCCCGGACGTGGCGCGCGCTGCCTCGCAATTCTTCTGCCTGCTCAAGGGCGAGCTCTACGCCTTGATGATGTGCGGCCTGCACGGCCAACCCACCCGCGCCCAGGTCAATGAGCACATCGACACCAGCGTGGACTTCTTTTTGAGGGCCTATGCGCCGCGCTGAGCGCCCCCGGCCTTTGGTGGCGATGACTTCCGGCACTGCGCCGGATGGCAGCGCGCGGCGATGCTAGATGCGCCAGGTGCCTCGCGCACCGGTAAAATGTTCGCCCCACCGCGTTGGATACCCGCACCATGACGATCGATTTCACCCAGGCCCGCGAAAAGATGGTCGAGCAGCAGATCCGGCCGTGGGACGTGCTGGACCTGCGCGTACTCGACGTGCTGGCGCGCATGCCGCGCGAAGCCTTCGTGCCGGAGGCCTACAAGACGCTGGCCTATGTCGACGTGGAAATTCCGCTGTCGGCCGGTCACAAGATGATGAAGCCGGTGGTCGAAGGCCGCATGTTGCAGGCACTGGACCTGCAACCGGGCGAGGACGTACTGGAAATCGGCACCGGCAGCGGCTTTGCCACCGCCTGCCTGGCCGCACTCGCGCGCGAAGTCCTCAGCCTGGAGATCGACCCGGCGCTGGCCGCGGCTGCGCGCGCCAATCTGGACCGCACCGGCCTGGGCAGCAACGTCCGTATCGAAACCGCCGATGTCTTCGGCTGGCAGAGCGAGCGTCGCTTCGACGCCATCTGCGTGACCGGCGCGGTCGACACGCTGCCTGTCCAGTGGCTGCAGTGGTTGCGCCCGAACGGCCGGTTGTTCGTCGTGCGCGGTCACGACCCGGTGATGGAAGCGGTCCTGGTCCGTGGCGAGGTCAACGCCCCGCGCATCGAATCGTTGTTCGAAACCGACCTCGCCTATCTCCAGGGCGCCGCACCGACGCCCCGATTCCAATTCTGATTCCCAAGGAAGCTCCCCCGATGATCCGCCGATCCCTTGTCCTGGCCCTGGCCGCCGCCCTGTCTCCGATGGCTGCGCACGCCACCGACCTGCTGCAGGTCTACGAAATGGCCCGCAACGGCGATCCGCAGCTGGCCGTGGCCGAGTCCACGCGCCTGGTCAATCGGGAGGGTCAGGTGCAGGCGCGTGCGGCGTTGTTGCCGCAGCTGGACGGTAGCGCCAGCTACACCCAGTCGCATCGTGAGCTGGAGGGCGTCGATGGCCGCTCCACGACCAAGCAGCGCCAGTACGCGATTCAGGGCAGCCAGACCATCTTCAATTGGGCGCAGTTTTCCAACCTGCGTGCGCAGCGCGAAGTGGCCAAGGCTGCGGATTTCACCCTCGCATCGGCTAACAACGACCTGATCACCCGCACCTCGGCGGCATATTTCCAGGTGCTGGTGGGGATCGAGTCATTGGCGGCAGCCGAGACCAACGAAGCGGCCGCAAAGAAGCAGTTCGACTACGCCGACAAGCGTCTGGAAGTGGGTCTTGCACCGATCACCGACGTGCACGAAGCCCGCGCCCAGTACGACCAGGCACGGGCAGACACCATCAACGCGCGCAATACGCTCAAGGACTACTACCAGGCACTGACCGAGCTCACCGGCCAGCCTGTGGTCGGCTTGCGCGCATTGCCAGATGAGTTCCGCCCCGAAGTACCGGCTGCCTACAGCAACGTGGATCAATTGGTTGCCACCGCGATCGCCGACAATCCGGCGCTGAGGGCGCAACAGTTGCAGGTCAGCGCTGCCGAGGCGCAGGTCAGTGCCGCGCGTGCCGGCCATCTGCCCACGCTGAGCCTGGGTGCCAATGTCGGCCGCAGCAATAGCTGGGGTGGTCAGGGAACGGTGGATGAGGCGGCGGGCAACTTCACCACCGCAGGCCGCGACATCGACACCGATTCCGTCGGCATCACGCTGACGATTCCGATCTTTGCCGGCGGCGCGACCCAGTCGGCCGTGCGTCAGGCACTGTCGCAACGCGATATCCAGCAGGACACCTACGAGCAGCAGAAGCGCGCGCTGGATCGCAACACCCGCAATGCCTACCAGACTGTTGTTGCCGGTATCAGCGAAGTGGAAGCCCGCCGCCTGGCCGTGGTGTCGGCGCAAGCCGCCTACGACGCCTCGCAAGTGGGTCTGGAAGTGGGCACGCGCACGGTGCTGGACGTGGTGCAAAACCAGCGCACGCTGTTCCAGGCGCAACTGAACTACGCACAGTCGCGTTACAACTTCCTGCAGAACCGCCTGCTGCTGGGCCAGGCCATCGGCAAGCTCGACATCACCGATCTGCAGGACGTCAACCGCCTGCTATCGCAGGACGCCGAATCCAAGCTGCAGGGCAGTGGGTCGTTGCAGTAAGGCGAGCTGGATGCACAAAAAAAAGCGGGCTAAGGCCCGCTTTTTTGTGCGCGATGCAACCGCATGCGCGCCTGTCGTGACGGCGGCTGCAAGTGCGCTAACCCGGCAACGCCGGCGTGCAGCATCCGGTGCAAGTGAACCCACCACGCGTCTCACTGCCCGGCGCAAGTTCTCACCGTTGAGCGCAACGAGGGCTGCACTCCGGCGACAGGCTCGGCGGAGTGTGGCACGGCCATGCACGCAGCCACGCAGCGAGCGACAAACCTCATGCCACAACGCCCGCGCTCGCCAGCGGCGGCAGATCGGCAGCGATCTGCACCAAGGTGCGGGCCACCGCGCCCTTGCCGTTGGCGACCAGCGCCAGGCCTGCAGTGGTCATCGCCTCGCGTTGTGCGGGGTCGGCGAGCAGGCGCGCCAAGGCCTGGTAGACGCACTCGGCATCCTCGCAGATGGCAACCGCATCGGCTTGGCGCATGCGCCGCGAAATCTCCGAGAAGTTATGCAGATGCGGGCCAGTGATTGCCGGCGTTCCGACGGCGGCCGGCTCAAGCAGGTTATGCCCGCCGATCGGCTGCAGACTGCCACCGACGAAAGCCACCTGCGCGCACGCATAGAAGCTCATCAGCTCGCCCAGGGTGTCGATGACGAATACCTTGTCGCCCGCCTGCGGCCATTGCTGCGCCTTGCGCGTGGCAACGCGCCAGCCGCGCTCGCGTGCCAACGTCTCGACCTTGGGAAAGCGCTCGGGATGGCGCGGTGCCCACAACAGCAGCAAATCCGGAAATTGCAGCAGCAACCGTGCGTGGATATCGGCAACGGCGGCCTCTTCGCCTTCGTGCGTGCTGGCGGCGATCCACACCGGGCGCGTGGCCGGCACGTGCATGCGAAACTGCGCGACCAACGCCTGCAATTGCGTTGGCGCTGCGATATCGAACTTGAGATTGCCCAGCGCGATCACCTGATCCGGGCGCGCGCCCAGGGTGACGAACCGCTCGGCATCGTCCTGCGACTGCGCCGCCACGCAGGTGACGGTGCGCAGCGCGCGACTGATCAACGGCGCCAGCAACCGATAGCCGCGCAACGAGCGCGCCGACAACCGTGCGTTGAGGATGTACACCGGAATCTGGCGATCGCGGCAGCCGAACAACATGTTCGGCCACAGCTCGGTTTCCAGGATCAAGGCCAGGCGCGGGCGGAAGTGTTCGAGAAACCGCCCCACGCTGCCCGGCACATCGTAGGGCAGATACACATGGTCCACCGCATCGCCCCACAGCGCGCGCACGCGCTCGGAGCCGGTGGGGGTGATGGTGGTGATGACCCAACGGATATCCGGGCGCTGCGCTCGCAGCGCATTGACCAGCGGCGCGGACGCGTTGACCTCGCCCACCGACACCGCATGCACCCACACCCGCGGGCGCCCGCAGGCGTGCGTGTAGGACGCATAGCGCTCGTTCCAGCGATTGAAATATTCGCGCACGCGGAAACCGCGCCACACCAGGTGGTACACCGTGACCGGCAACAACAGGTAGAGCAGCGCCGAGTACAGCCCGCGCAACAGCCATTCGATCGGATCTTTCCGCATCCGTGCAGGATACGGGAGCGCCCGTGCGTGCGCATGTGCACGCTGCCCGCTGGGCGCATCATGTACGTTGAGGTGAGTGCGAAGCGTCCTGTGGCGCGTCGAGACCCGCGTGCGCCTTGCCCAGGCGGCCAGCCTGGGCAAGGCGCGCAACGCAGTATCGGTGTGCCACAGGGCGCTCCCGGAGGGTTGGCCGTCAGCGGCGCGGAGCGGGCACCGCGCCGCTGACGGCCAACACATCTCATCGCAAAGTGCATCACACGCTCTAGAATTGACGCATGTCCGAGCCCGCCAACGTCGCCGTCCGCCCTTCCCTGCGCAACCCCAAGCACTGGCCGATGTATCTGGGCCTGGCGGTGATGGTGGTGGCAGGGCGCCTGCCCTGGACGCTGCAACGTGCCGTGGGCCGCGGCGTGGGCTGGATTGCCATGCGCCTGGCGGGCACGCGTCGGCGCGCGGCCGAGGTCAACCTGAAACTGTGTTTCCCCGAGCAGGACGATGCCTGGCGGGCGCGGCTGTTGCGCGACAGTTTCGACGCGCTTGGCGTGGGCCTGTTCGAGTTCGCGCGCGCCTGGTGGGGCAGCATCGATGTCATTCGACCAGGCGTGCAGATCGAGGGCCTGGAGCATCTGCAGCAACTGCAGCAGCAAAAACGTGGCGTGCTGCTGGTGTCCGGCCACTTCATGACGCTGGAAATGTGCGGGCGCCTGCTATGCGACCATGTGCCGCTGGCCGGCATGTACCGCAGGCATCGCAACCCGGTGTTCGAGTGGGCGGTCAAGCGTGGGCGCTTGCGCTATGCCACGCACATGTTCGCCAACGAAGACCTGCGCGCCACCATCAAGCATCTCAAGCGCGGCGGTTTTCTGTGGTATGCGCCGGATCAGGACATGCGCGGCAAGGACACCGTGTTCGTGCCGTTCTTCGGACATCCGGCCTCCACCATTACCGCCACGCATCAGCTGGCACGGTTGACCGGCTGCGCGGTCGTGCCGTACTTCCATCGTCGCGAAGGTGGCCGTTACATCCTCAAGATCGCACCGCCATTGGCCGACATTCCGTCCGATGACGTCATCGCCGATACCACGCAGGTCAATGCCGCCATCGAAGACATGGTGCGCGAAGCGCCGGACCAATACCTGTGGATCCATCGGCGCTTCAAGCGCCAACCGGGTGGACGTAGCGATTTCTATCGCTGACGCCGGCTCGGCGAACGCCTGCAACGCATGTATGGGCGTCGCCGCCGCAGCTCGCGAAGGGAGGAAGTGCCGATCAACCGCGTGCGCCGCGCTACTGCGGCGCGCGGTCCGCATCGTCGTTGAGCAAGGCGCCGGCATACAGCCCGGCCAGCATCAGGCTCAGCCCGCCCCAGAAGCTGGAATAGAACGCCAGATGGGTGTTGAACGGAAACACCGTGGCCACCAACGCAATCATCGCCGGCCGCGCCTGCTCGCGTACCACCACGCTTGAGTAGCGCCACGCACGCCATGCCTGCGCCGCGCCAGCCAGCCACAGCAGCAAGCCGATCACGCCGGTTTCGGCCAGGATCTCGAGCACGATCTGATGCGCATGAAAGGCCGGCCCGCCGCCCCAGGCCGGCGCTTGGCCAGGTGCCGGATTGCAGTCCGGATAGGCCTGCCGGAACCCGCGCACGCCCACGCCGTTGAGCGGATGCGCGCGGATCATGCACAGCGATGCCCCCCAGATCTGGGCACGCCCGGACAAGGCCTGGTCCACGCCCTGTTCGCCATTGCCGAACGCCAGCGTGGTGCGCTGGATGCGCTCGCGCGCCTGTGGCGCCACCGCCACCACCGCCACGGCCAACAGTGCGCCGACCACCGCCGCGGCCAGCGAACGACGCCCGCCCAGCAGCTGCCAACCGGACAGCAGCATGATCACGCCATAGGTGATCCAAGACGCGCGCGAGCCGGCCAGGACCAACACAATGCCGACCGCCGCCGCGCCGACAAGCCAGGCCAAGACATGACGCCGCCCCAACGCCAGCAACAGGAACGGCGACAGGCTGGCCAGGGTCTGCCCGAATTTCAGATTGCAGGGGCCCAGCACGCCGCTCAACCGGTCCACCAGCGCCAGTTCCTGGGCCGTGCACAGGCCATGGCCGCTGATCAGCTGCTTGATCTGATCGATGCCAAAAAACAACGGGCTGGTGCCGAAGGCGGCCTGCAGCAACGCGTCCAGCGTCCACACCCCACCGATGACCGCCAGCCCGGTAAAGGTGCGACCCCGACGCTGTGCATTGGCCACGGCGATGGCGCATAACCACATGAACGGCAGGTAGCGCAGATCGGTGGCCGACTTGCGTAGTGCGCGGCCGGCATCCATCGCGTCGAACGCCGACAGCATCTGCGGCAACCAGTACGCCAGGAACAACACGCTGGTCAGTGCCCAGGCTGCGCCGCTGAGCAGGCGCGTGCCGCCGCGAAAGCGCGCATGCAACAGGCGGTACGCCGCGAACAACGCGCCCAACGACAACACCGTTTCGGCCAGGCCGGGCGTAGGCCATAGCGCCACGAACACGATCACCCACAGCGGCGCCCAGCGGCCGGCATCGGGCGTCAACACGGGCGCCCGCGGGAGGGCCTCAGCGGCGGAGTTCGTCATAGACCTTCAGGGTGGCCGTTTGCATGGCCTGCAACGTGTAGGGGATCACGGCCGGCGCTGCCGGGGCGTGCTGCAGCAACTGCAGCGCCTGCGTGCATAAGGCCCGGGCATCGAAAGCGGCGACCGCACCACCGGGCTGTAACTCGGCCAGCAATTCGCCAACGCCGCCGTGTGCCCAGCCCAGCACCGGACGGCCGACCGACAGCGCCTCCACCACGGTGCGGCCGAAGGCTTCCGGCTTGCGCGAAAGCTGCAGCACCAGATCGCTGGCCGCATAGGCCTCGGCGATGCGGGCAGTGGGCTCGGTCAAGGCGATTGACTCGGCAACGCCCAGCCTCGACGCTTCTGTCTCCAGCTCCCGCACGTACGCCTCGCGCCCGGGCTCGCATGCGCCGGGCAACCACAAAAAGGCCGGCACGCCGGCTGCACGGATGTCGGCGAGCAGCTGCAGGCCATCGGCATGCCCCTTCAGGCGCGTGCCACGGCCCGGCAGCAATAGCAGCGGTGCATCGGCCGGCAGAGCGGGCAGCAGCGTCTGTGCCCAAGCACGTGCGCGGCGGTCCGGCTGCAGCCGGCGCGGGAACTGCGCGATATCCACCCCACGCGGAATGGTGCGCAGCCGCGCCGGATCGGTCTGCGGGTAATGCGTGCACACGTATTCGCGCACCGTCTTGGACACGCAGATCACGCGCTCGCCGTAGGTCATCACTGCGCTGTAGCGGCTAGGCGAATTAAGCCCGTGCACGGTGGTCACCAGGCGCGGCCGCGTTGCCTCGGGCATGCCGCGCAGCGCGTACCAACCCAGCCAGGCCGGCAGCCGCGAACGTGCATGCACGATGTCGGCCCCGAGTTCGGCGAACAAGCGACGCAAGCCGATCACATGCCGCAGCGTCAGCAACGATTTGCGGCCGATCTCTAGGGTGAGATGCTCGCCACCCACATCCAACAGCGGCTGCACCAGGCGTCCGCCGGCCGACACGACGACGGCGCGATGACCGGCGCGCACCAGCGCGGCAGCGATTTCCAGGGTGGAGCGCTCGACGCCGCCGGACTGCAGTGCCGGCAGCAGTTGCACCACGGTCAGGCGGTGCATCCGGCCAGTATCAGTCGGCGAGCACGAACAGCGCGCCGCAATACGGGCACTTGGCTTCGCCGTTGGGCTCGTCTTCGATCGGCAGGTACACGCGCGGATGCGAGTTCCACAGCGCCATCTGCGGCGTCGGGCAGCTCAGCGGCAGGTCGCCGCGGTGCACGGTGTAACGCTTTTCGGCATTGGCGGGCGCGGTGGCGGTCTGGCTCATGGCGGTGCGATCGGAAGGCAAAGGCAGAGCGCGGATTCTAGCAGCCCGCGTGGTGATCGGCCCATCGACCGGGCGGTACAGGCCCGCGCGGGGGTGAGTTGCAAGAGTTGCCAATCCAATCGCCGAGGCCGCTATGGAATCGGCGATTCTGCAGCAGCCCCCAATCGGCGGCGCGACAGCGCAACGACACCGCACCGCGCATGCCGCCTATCATCCGGAGCCGGCGTCTATCCAACCGGCGACGTGAACCATACCGGGCGCAACATCGGCCCAGCGCACGTGCCGTTACGTGCCCCAAGGAGACACTGCCCCGTGACCTTGCCTGTTGTCCTGCTGCATAAGCGTGGTCTGCCGCGCACCATCGCCATTGCCCTGTTCTGTCTCGCTGCGCTGCCGGCGATGGCCGCCACGCACTTCGCAAGCGCGTTCGAGGACGGTGACCCCTCACCGATGCCGGTGACCGACACTGCCGTGCAGGTTGCCGTCGGCGCCGGCCCGGCAGCGCCGTACGCCGCCAAGCCAAATGCCGGCTACAGCGGGGCGCATGCGCTGCGTTACGCGAGCAACGGCGCAGGTGGGCGACGCGCGTTGTTCACCACCGATCTGCTGATCCAGACGCAGACCACGCTGTCGTGGATGGTCTTGCCGGAAAGTGTCGGCAACGACCATGTGGCATCCACGTATGTCTCGCTGGACCTGCTGCTGGACGACGGCACACATGTCTCTGCCAGCGCAGCGCGCGATCAACATGGCGTGGCATTGGGTGCGCAGGCGCAAGGCGATTCGAAGACGCTGTACCCGCAACAGTGGGCGCGCAAGCAGGTGCGGTTGGGAGATGTGCCCGGGCTGCGTGGGCGGCGTGTGCGTGCGATCGAGCTGGACGTGGCGCCGCCTGCGGGCGCGCGCGCTGCCGGGTGGATCGACGATATCGCCATTGCCGAGGTGCCGCTGGCAACGCCGGCGCGGCCCTCGGATCGGGTGCTGACCACGCGCGGCACGCAATCCAATGGCACGTTTTCGCGCGGCAATAATTTTCCTGCGACGGCCGTGCCGCACGGTTTCAACTTCTGGACGCCGGTCACCGATGCGGGAACGCTGACCTGGCTATACCGCTGGAACGAGCACAACGGTGCAGACAATCGCCCGCGTCTGCAGGCGCTGTCGCTGAGCCATCAACCGAGCCCGTGGATGGGCGACCGGCAGACGTTTCAGGTGATGCCCTCGCTCACTGCCGGCGTGCCGGATGCCGATCGCAGCAGGCGTGCACTGGGGTTTTCGCATGACGACGAACAGGCCCGCCCCTATCGCTACGCCGTGCAACTGGACAACGGCATCCATGCCGAGATCGCACCCACCGATCACGCGGCACTGTTTCGTTTTCGCTTCCCGGCGCGGGGCGATGCCAATCTGCTGTTCGACAACGTGGACGCGCGCGGCGGGCTAAAGCTGGATGCGGCGACCCAGACACTGTCCGGTTACACCGATGTGCGCAGCGGTTTGTCGACGGGCGCAACGCGCATGTACGTCTATGCCAGCTTCGACAGGCCCTGGCACAGCAGCGGCCTGCTTGACACCGGCCGCCCGACCGGATGGATCAAGTTCGATGCCGGCAGCGCGCGACAGGTGAAGATGCGCATTGCCACTTCGCTGATGTCGGTGGATCAGGCAAAGCACAATGCAGAACTGGAAATTGCCGCAGACGCGAGCTTCGAGCAGGTCGCCGCGCGCGCGCAGGAGGCCTGGGATGCATTGCTGGGGCGGTTCGAAGTGCCCGATGCCACTGCCGACCAGACAACCACGCTGTATTCCAACCTGTACCGGTTGTACCTGTATCCGAACTCGGCGCATGAAAACGTGGGCACTGCGACTGCCCCGGATTGGCGCTACGCCAGCCAGAACAGCTGGTCGGACGACACTATCGACGGCAGCGCGGTGCGCAGCTTCGCACCGATCCGCGATGGCCGGGTGTACGTCAACAACGGGCTGTGGGATACGTTTCGCACGGCCTGGCCTGCGTATGCGCTATTTGCGCCCGATGATGCCGGCGCCCTGGTGCAGGGGTTTGTCGAACAATCCCGGGCGGGCGGCTGGATTGCGCGCTGGTCGTCGCCCGGTTATGCAGACCTGATGGTGGGTACCAGCTCGGATGTGGCGTTTGCTGATGCCTGGCGAAAAGGCGTGCAAGGCTTCGACCCGGCCGAGGCCTACGCCGCTGCACTGAAGAACGCCACGGTCGTTGCGCCGGACCGGCATGTCGGGCGCAAGGGCATGGCGCGCTCGACCTTCCGCGGCTATACCGATACCGACACGCATGAAGGCATGTCGTGGTCGATGGAGGGCGCCCTCAACGACTTCGGCATTGCCAACATGGCCGAGGCGTTGTCCATCCAGGCCAACACTGCCGCAGCGCGCGAGCGCTATGCGACCGAAGCGCTGTATTTTCGCTACCGCGCAGCCGGGTATGCGGCGCTGTTCGACCCGGCGGTCGGCTTCTTCCAGGGGCGCAAACCCGACGGCACGTGGCGCGTGGACGCGGCGCAGTACGATCCACGCGTGTGGGGCAACGATTACACCGAATCCAGCGGGTGGACGTTTGCATTCAACGCGCCACACGATGGCGAAGGCCTGGCTACGCTCTACGGTGGCCGCGCGGCACTGGCCGCCAAGCTGGACATGTTTTTCGCCACGCCCGAGACTGCCCAAGCGCAGTTTGCAGGCTCGTATGGCAACACCATTCACGAGATGACCGAAGCACGCGATGTGCGCATGGGCATGTACGCGCACAGCAACCAGACTGCGCACCACATTCCATGGATGTATTTGTATGCAGGGCAACCGTGGAAGACACAGCGCATTACGCGCGAAGTTCTGGCGCGCCTGTACCTGGGTAGCGAGATCGGCCAGGGTTACCCTGGCGACGAAGACAATGGCGAGATGTCGGCGTGGTATCTGTTCGCTGCGCTGGGGTTGTATCCGTTGCGGATGGGAGCGCCGGAGTATGTGATCGGCTCGCCGCTGTTCAAGCAGGCGCGCGTGCGCTTGCCGGGCGGCGGTACGCTGACGGTCAATGCGCCGCAGAATTCGCCGGAAAATGTGTATGTGCAATCGCTCAGGCTCAACGGCAAGCCATGGCGCAAGACCTGGTTGCCGCATGCGGCGATCGCCAAGGGTGCGACGCTGGACTTCGAGATGGGGCCCACGCCCTCGCGCTGGGGCAGCGCACCAGAGGATGTGCCGCCGTCGTTGACCGCGCCAGGCAAGCGCCCTGCCCCGTTGCGTGACCTGCTGGGTGCCAGCGCACGCGTGACGCAGGCCGATGGTCGCGCGCTGACGGCTTTGCATGACGACGATGCGGGCAGCGCGAGCGCGGTGTCGCCCGCCACGGTGCTGACGTTGAGCGGTCTTGATCGCGGTGAGGCCATGCTTTACACCGTGACCAGCGGCGACGCTGCGATTGCGTCGGCCGCGTGGACGCTGGAAGCACGCACTGCAGGAGGCACGTGGCGCGTCGTCGATACGCGCCGCGAGGAGCGTTTTCAATGGCCACTTCAAACGCGCCCGTTCCGGATCGCGACGCCCGGTTCGTATGCGGAGTATCGGCTGCATTGGACCGCGCCTGCGCGTGCACAGGTGGCGGAGATCGAGTTACTGGGTGCGGTGCCGGATGGGCGCTGAGGACTGAGGTTTTGGGCGTGATCGCTGGGATGATGACGACCCGCGACGCCTGCTGTTTGCGTCGCTCGTCAACGTTTTGGATGGTCGACGCTGAGTCGCTGCCAAGGGTAGGCCGTACCCTCACCGCAACCCCTCTCCCGCGGGGAGAGGGGCTTGTGGGTTATTGCTGCAGACTGGGGACTAAGAGCAGCTAACAAAACTACTGCGCTACGTTTTGTTAGCCGCTCCAAGTGCCTGGGCGCCTTGCACCCTATCGAGGAAGACACTTATCGGCCGTTGTCTTGCCGGCCGAGCGCTTGCTGCTTCAAATCAAGCAGCACTCGGCCAAGTCTTGGACCTGGCAAGTCTGAACATCTCGAGTCAGTCGCTGCCCTTGTCGGCTGCCGCCTTTTCCGCATCGCGCTGCCTGCGGATCTGCGCATCCACCGCTGCGATGGCGGTCATGTTCATCACCCGGCGCGAGGTGGCGCTGGTGGTGAGGATATGCACCGGCTTGGAGATGCCCATCAGGATCGGGCCGATCGCCACGCCATCGGTGAACACGCGCACCAGGTTGTAGGCGATGTTGGCCGCTTCCAGGTTCGGCAACACGAACAGGTTGGCGCGGCCCTTCAAGGTGCTGTTGGGCATGATCTGCTTGCGTAGCGCCTCGTCCCAGGCGGTGTCGCCCTGCATTTCGCCGTCGATGTTGAGCTCGGGCTTGCGCTTGAGCAGCGCTTCGCGCACCTGGCGCATCTTCAGCGCATCGCGCGAGTCGTGGCTGCCGAAGTTGGAGTGCGACAGCAGCGCGATATTCGGCTCGATGCCGAACAGCTTGAGGCGGTACGCGGCCTGCAATGTGGCTTCCACCACCTGCTCCACCGTCGGGTCTTCCTGCACGTGCGTATCCAGGAAGAAGAACACGCCCAGCTGGTTGATGACACCAGTCATCGCCGAGGTGGAGCTCACCCGCGGTTCCAGCGGGATCACGCTGCGCGCGTAGCCCAGCTTCTTGTGGAAGCGGCCGACCACGCCGGACAGCATCGCGTCGGCTTCGCCGCGCGCCACCATCACTGCCGCGATCAGGGTCGGGCGCGAGCGCATCAGCTCCTTGGCCGCGGTGACGGTCACGCCACGACGCTCGGTCAGCGCGTGGTAGTACTGCCAGTAATCGTTGAAGCGGGGGTCGTCGAGGATGTTGGTGATCTCGAAATCCACGCCGGCGGTCAGGCGCAGGCCCATGCGTTCGATGCGTGCTTCGATCACGTCCGGGCGGCCGATCAGGATCGGGAAGGCCAGGCCTTCGTCGACCACGTTCTGCACCGCACGCAGCACCACTTCTTCCTCGCCCTCGGCATACACCACGCGCTGCTTGTCGGCGCGCGCGCGGTCGTAGACCGGCTTCATCATCAGGCTGGTGCGGTAGACGAACTGGCCGAGCTTGTCGCGGTAGGCCTCCATGTCGGTGATCGGGCGCGTGGCCACGCCCGAATCCATGGCCGCCTGCGCAACCGCAGACGACAGTTCCACCAGCAGGCGCGGGTCCAGTGGACGCGGAATCAGGTAGTCGGGGCCGAAGCTCGGGGTCTCGCCGCCATAGGCCGCACCCAGGTCGGAGGCCTCGCGCCGCGCCATCGCCGCGATCGCCTTGACGCATGCGATCTTCATTTCCTCGTTGATGCCGGTGGCGCCCACGTCCAGCGCGCCGCGGAACAGGTACGGGAAGCACAGCACGTTGTTGATCTGGTTCGGATAGTCCGACCGACCGGTGCCGATGATGCAATCCGGGCGCACCGCCTTGGCCACTTCCGGGGTGATTTCCGGATTGGGGTTGGCCAGCGCGAAGATCACCGGCTGGCGCGCCATGCTGGCGACCATCTCCGGCTTGAGGATGCCGGCGGCCGACAGGCCCAGGAAGATGTCCGCGCCTTCGACGATTTCGGCCAGGGTGCGCTTGTCGGTATCGCGGGCGTAGCGCTGCTTGTCCGGGTCCAGATCGGTGCGGCCGGTGTGGATCACGCCATCGCGGTCCAGCGCCAGGATGTTCTCCGGCTTCAGGCCCAGCGACACCAGCATGTTGACGCAGGAAATGCCGGCCGCGCCCATGCCGGTGGTGGCCAGCTTGACCTCTTCGATCTTCTTGCCGGTGACCACCAGCGCGTTGAGCACGGCGGCGCCGACGATGATCGCGGTGCCATGCTGGTCGTCATGGAACACCGGGATGTTCATGCGCTCGCGCAGCTTGCGCTCGACGATGAAGCATTCCGGCGCCTTGATGTCTTCCAGGTTGATGCCGCCGAAGGTCGGCTCCAGGCTGGCGATGATGTCCACCAGCTTGTCCGGGTCGTTCTCGTTGATTTCGATATCGAACACGTCGATGCCGGCGAACTTCTGAAACAGCACGCCCTTGCCTTCCATCACCGGCTTGGAGGCCAGCGGGCCGATGTTGCCCAGGCCCAGCACCGCCGTGCCGTTGGTGATGACCGCCACCAAATTGCCGCGCGCAGTAAGCTCGCTGGCCTGGGTGGCATCTTCGACGATGGCCTCGCAGGCGAACGCCACGCCCGGCGAATACGCTAGCGACAGATCGCGCTGGGTCAGCATCGGCTTGGTCGCGGTGACCTTGATCTTGCCGGCCGGCTGCTGGCGGTGGTAGTCGAGGGCGGCCTGTTTGAAGTCGTCGGTGGACATCGGTGGTGTGGTTCTCGAAGGCGCAGGAGGCTGAATTCTACCCTCCTGCCTGAACAAGGGCCTGTCGCGCAGCTGTCAGCGCGGCAGGGAAATCACGGATGCGGCGTGGTGGGCGGCGCAGCCGGCGTGGAAGCCAAACAAGAACGGCCCTGCATCCCGTCGCTAACACCGACGGAAGACAGGGCCGTAGGAAGCATCAACGCAGGCTGGCAGGTGCCACGCCGGGTTGGCCGACCGGGGCCAGCAGCGGCGGTTCGCCGCCGTCCAGCACCAGCTTGAGCCGGTCGCGGTCCAGGGCGTTTTCCCAGCGCGAGACCACCACGGTGGCCACCGCGTTGCCGATGAAGTTGGTCAGCGAGCGGCATTCGCTCATGAAACGGTCCACGCCCAGAATCAGCGCCATGCCGGCCACCGGCACTTCAGGCACCACGGCCAGCGTGGCGGCCAGGGTGATGAAGCCGGCACCGGTGACGCCGGCCGCTCCCTTGGAGCTGAGCATCGCCACGGCCAGCAGTGCGATCTGGTGGCCCAGGGTCAGTTCGGTATTGGTGGCCTGGGCGATGAACAGCGCCGCCAGCGTCATGTAGATGTTGGTGCCGTCCAGATTGAACGAGTACCCGGTTGGCACCACCAGGCCCACCACCGACTTCTCGCAGCCGGCCTTTTCCATCTTCTCCATCAGCGACGGCAACGCCGACTCCGACGAGGACGTGCCCAGCACCAGCAGCAGCTCGGCCTTCAGGTAGCGGATCAGCTTGAGGACCGAAAACCCGCACAGCCGGCTCACCAGCCCCAGGATCACCAGCACGAACAGCAGGGATGTCAGATAAAACGAACCCACCAGCCAGGCCAGGTTGACCAGCGACTCCACGCCGTACTTGCCGATGGTGAAGGCGATGGCGCCAAAGGCACCGATCGGGGCGGCACGCATCAGGATGTGCACCAGCTTGAACACCGGGGCGATCAGCGCTTCCAGCAGGTTCAGCACCGGCTTGCCGCGCTCGCCCACCAGCGCCAGCGACACGCCGAACAGCACCGCCACGAACAGCACCTGCAGGATGTTCGGCCCGGTCAGCTTGCCGTTGACGACCTGATCGCCGGTGAACGCGCCGATCAGCGAGTTGGGGATGATGTCCATCAGGAAGCCGACCAGGGTCAGGTCATGCGACTTCTCGACGTAGCTCTTGACTGCACTCTGGTCCAGATCGGCCGGATTGATGTTCATGCCGGCGCCGGGCTGCACCACATGGGCAACCACCAGACCGACCACCAGGGCCAAGGTGGAAAAGAACAGGAAGTAGGCCATCGCCTTGCCGAACACCCGGCCCACCGTCTTGAGATGGGTCATGCCGGCGATGCCGGTGACGATGGTCAGGAAGATCACCGGGGCGATGATCATCTTCACCAGCTTGATGAACGCGTCGCCCAGCGGCTTGAGGCTTTCGGCGAAGGCGGGCTCGAAATGGCCCAGCAGGGCACCGAGAACGATCGCCACCACCACCTGAAAATACAGTTGGCGATAGAAGGGGACGGACGCCGGCAGGGGGCCGGCAGGCTTGCTGATGTGCATGACACCACTCCGAGAGACGAGAGAGGGTGCCGAGCAGGCACCCGTTGCACGCATTCTGGCCGCACGTCACAGCCCCGGCCGATAGCCCATTGGTACTACCCCGTGTCCAGCGGCTGAACGTGGGCTTACACTTCAGCCGCGCCGCCGCCGGCCGTTAATTCCGTTTAACGCAGACACCGTTTCTGTGCTGCCGTCGTCCGGACCCTGCGCGCTTGCTGAAGACATTCATTGCGACCGCCATGGCAGGACGCCCGGCCCCTTTTCATTGCCGAAGACCATACCTATGCGCCTCAATCTGCTTGTCCTGGCGTTGGCTGCTGCCATCGTCCCCGCCGCTGCCAATGCAGCCACCTCGATCGAAAACTGGCCGACCAAGTACACCTTCGGTGACGGCACCGAGCTTGGCCTGACCGGCAACTACGCCTACGACGACAACAACTTCTCCGGCGACGACCGCCTGGAAGACCGCAACGACTTCCGCCGCAAGGAATTCGGCGCCACCATCAAGAAGAAGGGCGTCTACGACGCCATGGTGTACTACGACTTCGAGTCCAAGCTGTGGCTGGACGTGTTCTACCGGTTCGAGACCAAGGCCCTGTTCGGCCAGGATTACGGCCGCGTGCGCCTGGGCTACATGAAGGTGCCGGTGGGCCTGGAAGCGGTGCAGAGCTCGCGTGCGGGCAGCTTCATGGAACTGGGCCTGCCGATCCAGGCGGTGTTCCAGGGGCGCCGTACCGGCGCGGAATGGACGCTGGAACGTCAGCAGTACCTGCTGCAGGCCGGCGCGTACGGCGGCAAGGATCTGCAGGGCGACAACCCGGGCACCACCCAGGCCGTGCACGCGGCATGGACCCCGATGAAGGCCGAAGGCGACGTGCTGCACCTGGGCATCGCCGGCTCGATCGAAAACCCGCGCGGTTACAGCGACGGCCGCGGCGTGTCGTTCAGCCCGCGTGTGCGCCTGCGTGCGCGCCCGGAAGCCGGCCTGACCGATGTGCGCCTGATCGATACCGGCACCATCCTCGATGTGGACCATGTGATCCGCACCGGCCTGGAAGCGGTCTGGATCCACGGCCCGTTCTCGCTGCAGAGCGAAGCCCTGCGTGCCGAAGTGGCGCGCAACGCGAACCAGCCGCACTTCATCGCCCAGGGCCAGTACGTCTACGGCACCTGGACGCTGACCGGCGAATCGCGCAGCTATGCCGGCGGCGTGCCGGGCAACATCAAGCCGTCGCACGACTACGGCGCGGTCGAGCTGACCGCCCGCTACAGCCGCCTGAACCTGGAAGACAACAATGTGCATGGCGGCCGTCAGCACGACACCACCATCGGCGCCAACTGGTACCTCACCAGCCACTTCAAGTTCCAGGCCAACTACAGCTGGGTGGATTCCTCGCGCAATGGCGTGCATGAAACCCCGCACGTGATGGAACTGCGTGCGCAGGTGCAGTTCTAAGCTGCACTGAGCAAAAGCAGTCATGGCCGCGCGCCGGTTCGCCGACGCGCCGCCGGAACCGCACCGCCACAGGCATTCGACACGGCCGCATCCATCCCGGGTGCGGCCGTTGTCGTATTCGGCGCTTGCTCAGCGTGCGATCAGAGCGGCTGACACAGATCGCGAGCAGCGGCCAGGCACCTGCGGGCCGAGCGCCCGGAACCGTCGTCGACGCGTAGCACATGCGGCACCAGCGCCGGCTGCGTCTGTCTGGAGGTGAGCGCAACCGTTTCTTGTTGGCCGTTACGCGCTGATGGCTACGCGAGCCGGCAGCAGACCGCATACTTGCGCCCATGTACGCATCGCAACGCCGTCGCCTGCTGCTCACCTTGTCCATCGTGCTGGGCGGGATGGTGGTGGCCATGGTGGCGGCCGGGCACTTCGTCGAACAGAGCGCGCTGCACGATGAAAGCGCCACCGTGCGCCGCCAGCTGCGGCTCTACGCGCAGGCGCTGCAGCAGCGCGTGGACCGCTATCGCACGTTGCCGCAGATTCTGGCGCTGGACCCGGAGTTGCGCGCGGCCGTGTCCGGCCCGCTGTCGCCGGCACAGGTGGATGCGCTCAACCGCAAGCTCGAACGCGCCAACAATGTCACGCAGTCGTCCACGCTGACCTTGATCAACCATGACGGCGTGGCACTGGCCGCCAGCAACTGGCGGGCGCCACGGAGCAACGTGGGCGTGGATTACGCCTTCCGTCCGTATTACCAGCAGGCGCTGGCCACCGGCAGCGGCAGCTTCTACGGCATCGGCATGACCACCAGCGAGCCAGGCTACTTCCTGTCGCAGGCCATTGTCGATGGCGCCGGCCGGGTGCAGGGCGTGGTGGTGATCAAGATCGCGCTGGCTGCGCTGGAGCGCGAGTGGCTGCAGACCCCGGATATCGTGCTGGCGTCGGACGCGCACGATGTGGTGTTTCTGGCCAGCCAGCCGGAGTGGCGCTACCGCGTGCTGGCCCCGCTCAGCGACCGCGATCGCCGCGAACTGCAGAGCACCCGCCAGTACGCCGACCAGGAATTGCTGCCGCTGCGGCGCCGGCTGATCGAGCAGACCGGGTACGGCGGCGTGCTGGCCGACGTGCGCGACCCGCCGCTCGGTGCGCAGGTGCTGTGGCAGACCCTGGAAGTGCCCGAAAGCGGCTGGCGCCTGCATCTGCTGCACGACACCCGCGCCAGCGCCGCTGCCGGCCGCGCCGCGGCGATTGCCGCCGCCGGCGCGTGGCTGGCCTTGGCACTGCTGTGGTTGTTCGTGCAGCAACGGCGGCGGCTGTCGGCGCTACGCCAGCGCAGCCGGCACGAACTGGAAACCTTGCTGCAGCAACACGCCGAAGAACTGCGCACGGCCCAGGACGGCGTGGTGACCGCCGCGCAGCAGGCCAATGCCGGCCTGAGCCGCAGCCTGGAACATCTGCCGCAAGGCGTGGTGGTGATCGACGAGGCGCTCAACCTGGTGGCGTGGAATTCGCGCTATGTGGAGCTGTTCCGGTTCCCGCCGGAACTGCTCAAGATCGGCCGCCCGATCGAAGACCTGTTCCGCTTCAATGCACGCCGCGGCCTGCTGGGGCCGGGGCCGATCGAGGCGGCGATCGAGCGGCGCCTGAATCATTTGCGCAGCGGCAAGCCGCATATGCGCGAGAGCGAAAAAGAAGACGGCACCGTGCTGGAAATCCGCGGCAATCCGCTGCCCGATGGCGGCTTTGTCACCAGTTACGCCGACATCACCAGCTACAAGAACGCCGCACGCGAACTGCGTTCGCTGGCCGACGCGCTGGAACACCGCGTGGCCGAGCGCACCCGCGACCTGGCGGCGGCCAAGCGCGAAGCCGAAAGCGCCAACCGCTACAAGACCCGCTTCGTCGCCTCGGCGGTGCACGACCTGCTGCAGCCCCTCAACGCCGCGCGCATGTTCGTCTCGGTGCTGCGCGGGCAAGTGCGTGAGGCTGGCAGCGCACGCGTGGTCGACAACATCGACGGTGCACTGGCTGCGCAGGACGCCATCCTCAACAGCCTGCTCGACATCTCGCGCCTGGAAGCGGGCAGCCTGAAGACCCAGGTGCGCGACTTTGCGCTTGCGCCCTTGCTGGACACCCTGGCGCGCGACTTCGGCATCCTGGCCGAAGACCGCGGGTTGGTGCTGGAATCGGTGCCGACCTCGGCGGTGGTATTGAGCGATGAAAACCTGCTGCGCCGCATCCTGCAGAACTTTCTGTCCAACGCCATCCGCTACACGCCGCGCGGGCGCGTGCTGATCGGCTGCCGTCGCCGTGGCGGCTGGCTGCGTATCGAAGTGCACGACCAGGGCCCCGGCATCCCCGACGCCTTGCAACACGAAATCTTCGAAGAATTCCGCCGCCTGGACGACGGCGTGGCCAACGATCGCGGCGCAGGCCTGGGCCTGGCCATCGTCGAGCGCATCGGCCGTCTGCTCGGACATCGCATCGGGCTGCGTTCCACCCTGGGCGCCGGCAGCGTGTTTTCGGTGACTGTCCCGCTGGGCGATCGCACCGCCATCGCTCGGCAACTGCCAGCGGCGGCCAGCACTGCCGAACACGGCAACGACCCCATCCTGCACGGCTGCCGGGTATGGTGCGTGGACGATGAGCCATTGGTGTGCGAAGCCACCCGCACGCTGCTGGAACGCTGGGAATGCCGCGTGGATTTCGCCGGCGGCCCGGATGAGGCATTGAGCGCTGCCAATGCCGAGGAGGTGCCGGAACTGCTGCTGCTGGATGTGCGCATGGGCGCACACCACGGCCCCATGCTGCTGTCGCAGTTGGTGGAACGCTGGCAACGCGAGCCACGGGTGATCCTGGTCACCGCAGAACCCGACCCTGTCCTGCGCGAGCATGCGCTGGATCTGGGTTGGGGATTTTTGTCCAAACCGGTCCGCCCGCCTGCCTTGCGTGCGCTGGTGACGCAGATGTTGATGCGGCGCGGGTAGCGCGCTGCCAGCGCTGCCTGCTTGCTCTCATGCGCCCAAGACCGGCAGCGCACGCACCGATCTAGTCGGCGCATCGGCAGGCCGCCAGCGCACCTGCGGCGACGGCATGGACGGATCGACCTTCAGGTCAGGCGGCAACGCCAGCGGCCGCTGGCGAATGCGGCATGCGCATCGTGGCGAGGTCACTGCGCGTCGCGTACTGCAGCCGCGCGGGCCGATGTTCAACGCGCATCAATCGATGAGAAAGCAGCAATTATCAACATCGACCATCTGGACCAGAATCGAGTGCCTCAGGTGTCAGACGTCCATGCATACCTATCGTGGAGGGCGATTTATGCACAGTTCCAGCGGTGAGGCAACGCAACAGTCCAAACTCGGGATGGTGCTGAGGGTGACCTCGGGCAACTTCCTCGAGCAGTTCGACTTCTTCCTGTTCGGTTTTTACGCAACGCAGATCGCCGCGGCCTTCTTCCCGGCGAGCAACGAATTCGCGTCCCTGATGATGACCTTCGCCGTGTTTGGTGCGGGCTTTCTGATGCGGCCGCTGGGTGCGGTGATCCTGGGTGCCTACATCGACGATGTCGGGCGCCGCAAAGGCCTGATCGTCACCTTGGCGATCATGGCCAGCGGTACCGTGCTGATCGTGCTGGTGCCAGGCTACGCCAGCATTGGCTTGTGGGCCCCGGCCCTGGTGCTGCTCGGGCGCTTGCTGCAGGGCTTTTCGGCCGGCGCGGAAATGGGCGGCGTGTCGGTGTATCTAGCCGAGATGGCGACACCGGGCCGGCGCGGCTTCTATGCCAGTTGGCAATCGGCCAGCCAGCAGCTTGCCATCGTCGCGGCAGCCGCGATCGGGTTTGCGCTCAACCAGCTGATGGCGCCGCAGGATCTGGCGCAATGGGGCTGGCGGATTCCGTTCGGCATCGGTTGCGTCATCATCCCTTTCATCTTCTTGCTGCGGCGAAGCCTGGAGGAGACTGCCGAATTTGCGCAGCGCCGGCAGCCGGTCACGATGAAGCAGGTGATGCGCGGGCTGGCGAACAATGCCGGCATCGTGATTGCCGGCGGCTTGATGGTCGCGCTGACGACGACCGCGTTCTATCTGATCACCGTGTACGCACCGACGTTCGGCAAGACCGTGCTCAAACTCAGCACCGGCGATGCATTGATCGTGACGCTGCTGGTGGGCGTGTCCAATTTCATTTGGCTCCCCATCGGCGGCGCACTCAGCGACCGCTTCGGCCGCAAGCCGCTGCTGGTGACCATGGCGGTGGTGTGCATCGCGACGGCCTATCCGGTGCTCGCGTTGCTTGCGGCCGCACCGAGCTTTACGCATATGTTGCAGGCGCTGCTGTGGCTGTCCTTCATCTATGGCCTCTACAACGGCGCCATGATCCCGGCGCTCACCGAACGGATGCCGGCGCATGTGCGGGTTGCGGGATTCTCGCTCGCCTACAGCCTGGCAACCGCCGTGTTTGGCGGTTTTACGCCGGTGATCTCCACCTGGCTGATCCATGTCACCGGCGACAAGGCGGCGCCCGGCTATTGGCTGGTCTTCGCGTCGGCGTGCGCGCTGGGGGCCACGCTGTTTCTGTATCGCCGCCAAGGCAATCCAGCGACGGCGACCGGCCTGGATGCTGCGGCAGGAGCGACGAAATGATGCGGAGCAGGTGGAAAAAATGGTTGGCTGCGATCGTTGCAACGGTTTTGCTGTCCACAGCGGCGGGCGCACAGGAGTTGACCGTGATGACCTCCGGCGGTTTCACGGCCGCCTTCGATCGCCTGGCGCCGCAATACAGCAAGCAGACCGGGGTGAAGGTCACCACCCTGCTCGGTCCTTCGATGGGCGAAACGCCACAAGCCATTCCCAACCGGCTTGCACGCGGTGAGCATGCCGATGTGGTGATCATGGTCGGCAGCGCGCTGCAGAAGCTGATCGACACAGGCGTGGTCGACCCGGCATCGCGGGTGGAACTGGCCGATTCCAGGATCGGCATGGTGGTGCGCAGCGGTGCACCCAAACCCAAGATCGACAGCGTCGAGCACTTCAAACAGACGCTGCTGCACGCCGATTCGGTGGCCTATTCCGACAGCGCCAGCGGCGTCTACATCGAAACCACGCTGTTCAAAAAGTTGCAGATCGAAGGCCCGATGATGGCCAAGAGCAAGAAGATTCCGCGCATCCCGGTGGGCACGGTGGTGGCCGATGGCAGCTATCAGCTCGGCTTTCAGCAGGTGGCCGAGCTGCTTCCGGTGGCAGGCGTGGAGTTTGTCGGCAAGATCCCCGAACCGCTGCAGTCGATCACGCGCTATGCGGCGGGCGTTCCGGTCAACGCGGAGCATCCCGAGGCGGCCAAGCGCCTGCTTGCGTACCTGCAGTCGGGTAATGCGCAGGCGGTGGCGCGCGCGACCGGCCTGGACCCGGTGTCACCCTGAACGTGCGGGCATCCGTCGCACCAGTTCCGCCAGTTCCAGCGCGGTCGGTGTCAGCGTGCGTCCGCGACGTTTCAGCAGCCCCACGTTGCGCGACACCTCCGGTTCGACCAGCGGCACCGCCGCCAGCACCGGATGCGGGCCGGACGGCATGGCAATCGACGGCACGGCGGCAATACCGACGCCGGCCTCCACCAACCCCAGCAACGTGGTGACATGCCGGGTCTCGCAGATGCTCGGCTTGTCCGGCGTGAATGCAGCCAGCGCCCGATCCAGCACCAGCCGGTTGCCCGATGTCTTGTCCAGCGTGATGTAGTCGTAACCGTAGGCCTCCTGCCAGCTGACCTGTGCGCGCCCGGACAGCGGATGGTCCTGGCGGCAGGCAATCACATAGCGCTCCTGCAACAACGGTTCGAACTCCACCTCCGGCGCCAGGTTGCCGCTGAAGCTGACCCCGAAATCCGCTTCGCCGGAGGCCACTGCCGCACTGACATGACTGGCGCTGCCGTCGAACAGCCGGATGCGGATCTTGGGAAACAACTGATGCAGCCCGTGGATCGCCTGCGGCATGAAGTAGTACGCCGCAGACGGCACGCAGGCCACGGTCACCGTGCCCATCCTGCTGGACCCTGCATCGCCGATGCTCATCAGCGCCATGTCCAGATCGTCGAGCATGCGCTCGACCTGCGGCATGAACGCCTGGCCGACGGTGGTGAGCGTGACCTTGCGCGTGGTGCGCTCGAACAGTTTGACGTTCAACGCCGACTCGAGCTTGTCGATCCTGCGGCTGAGTGCCGGTTGCGTGATGCGGATGCGTTCGGCAGCGCGGCGAAAGCTGCCGTTTTCGGCAACCGCACGGAATGCCTGCAGATCGTTGAGGTCGAATTTGATGGTCACGGTGCCGCGGCTTCAGTGTTCGATGGCGGTCGCCATAGCATAGACGCTTGCCTGCGTTGCTGCGTCTGACGCCAAGAGAGCCGCTGCATTCGGGCGCAGTGCATGCATCGGCAGGGGAACAGCCATGACTGGCCGCGGCCATTCGGACGATCAGGCAAGGATGCCGGATAACCAGGCTCACGCTCGCCCCCCGCGCCGCGGCACAGTGGCTGGCAACACGCACCACGTCGCTACCGGGAGACATCACGCATGCATCAGCCACGCTCACTGGACCACTACCGCCTGCTCGGCCGCTCCGGCCTGCGCGTCTCGCCCCTGTCGCTGGGCACCATGACCTTCGGCGAAGCCTGGGGCTGGGGCGCAGATGCAGGCGAAGCCAAACGCATCTTCGACGCCTATGCCGACCGCGGCGGCAACTTCATCGACACCGCAGTGAACTACACCAACGGCGGCTCCGAACGCATCCTCGGCGAGTTGATCAAGGACCGACGCGAACGCTTCGTGCTGGCCACCAAATTCACCATGGCGCGCGATGCGGACAACATCAATTCCGGCGGCAATCATCGCCTGAACCTGATTCGCTCGGTTGAAACCAGCCTGCGCCAACTTGCCACCGACCGGATCGACCTGCTGTACCTGCACGCCTGGGACTTCACCACCGCACCGGACGAGGTGATGCGCGGGCTGGAGCATCTGGTGCAATCGGGCAAGGTGCTTTATCTGGGCATCTGCAATACGCCGGCCTGGCGCGTGGCGCAATTGCAGACCCTGGCCGACCTGCGCGGCTGGTCGCCGTTGGTGGCGCTGCAGATCGAGTACAGCCTGGTCGAACGCAGCGTCGAACACGAGCTGCTGCCGATGGCGCGCGAACTCGGCCTGGGCGTGTTGCCGTGGTCGCCGCTGGGCGGTGGCATCCTCACCGGCAAATACAGCCGCGCCGATCTGACCGACGACAATGCGGCAGAGGTGTCGAGCAGCCGCAAGGGCGTGATCGCCTCGACCGGGCATCTCAATGCACGCGCGCTGGAGATCGCCGATGTGGTCGGTGCGGTCGCCGATGAACTGGGCGCATCGCGCTCGCAGGTGGCGCTGGCCTGGACCTTGCGCAACCCGGCCGTCGTGTCGCCGGTGATGGGCGCACGCACCTTGCAGCAGGCCGAAGACAACTTCGGCGCGCTGGAGATCGTGCTCAGCGACGCGCATGTCGCGCGCCTGGACGCGGTCAGCGCAGTGCCGCCGATCTTTCCCGAACGCTTCATCGGCAGGCCGATGGCGCAGCAGTTGATCTACGGCACCCATCACGTGCAGCTGCGCACCTAACCACCACGGAGCAGCCATGACCAGACTCCCAACCATCACGTCAGCAGCGCTGCTTGTCGCCGCAACGTTCGCAGGCAATGCCGGCGCCACATCCAAGGATGCTGCATCCACAGACACCTGCGCAGAGCAACTCGTGCCCATCTGCAACAAGCGCATCGTCGAAGCGGCCTTTGCGCAGTGGCGAAACGGGGGCAGCGGTATCTTCGAGACGCTGCTGTCGCCCGAGGTGGTGTGGACCATCGAAGGCTCCGGTCCGAGCGCCGGCACCTTGCGTGGTCGCGAGGTGTTGGTCGACGCCGCGGTGCGTCCGCTGAGCGAGCGCCTGGCCTCGCCACTGCGGCCCGTGCAGCAACGCATCTGGGCCGATGGCGAGCACGTCATCGTGCAGTGGGAAGGCGTGGCCACGCTGCGCGATGGCGGCAGCTATCGCAATCGCTACGCATGGATCATGCGGATGGCCGGTGGCAAGGCGGTCGAGGTCAACGCGTTCCTGGACCTGCCCGCCTACGACGCCGTGCTGCAGCGCGGTCGCAGCCAAATGCAACGCAGGGCCAGCCCATGAGCGACAGGCCGATGAAAGCCGCCATCGCGGTGGCGCTGGGCGCCGGCTCGGCGCTCGCCTGCCCGTTCGCGGCAGCTGCGCAACCGCCCACGGCACCCGCCACGATCGCGACCCAGCAACCAGGACATCCGATGCACGCACACCCCTATCTCGGCATGTGGGTCACCGGCGACGGACGGATCCGGCAGGAACTCCTGCCGAACGGCCGCTACGACGAGGCCCGCGGCACGCGCCAAAGCGCCTACCAGGGCCGTTACGAAATCACCGGCACTCACATCGAATACTGGGACGACACCGGCTTCACCGCCGATGGCCGCTTCGTCACCGACGACGAGCTGCATCATGGCGGCATGGTGTTCTATCGGCAGCCGCCGGCCTAGAGCCAATAGACACTGCGGCAGTCGCCATGCGGCTGGTGCTCGCTGCCGCATGTAGCTGTGCGTGCACTGAGGGTCTGAGTACGCAGTCCATGCTCACCTGACGACTGCGCGCTGCGTTTTGCCAGCCGCTCTTGATGCGCAGGCGCAATGCCTGCATGCGTTCTGCGGGATGTGTCATGTGGGCTGCAGACGGCAATGCGCGGCCACCCGTTGCGCAGGCTAGCTCAGCCCTCGCCTTCCGGCTCCAGCGCCTTGACCAACACCGCGGCCTGGGTGCGGCTGTAGCAGTCGAGCTTTTTCAGGATCGCGGTGACATGCACCTTGACGGTGTTCTCGGCCAGGCCCAGTTCGTGCGCGATCTGCTTGTTGAGCAGGCCATCGGCCAGGCTCAGCAGCACACGGAACTGTTGTGGCGTGAGCTGGGCGAGTTTGGAAGCCAGTTGTGCGTCGGCCTCCGAACGCTCGGCGGTCATCGGCGGGAACCAGGTGCCGCCTTCCAGCACGCTGGCCACCGCGGTGCCGATCGATTCGGCCGGCGTGGATTTGGGAATGAACCCGGCCGCGCCGAACTGCTGCGCACGCCGGATCACACGCGGATGATCGTTGGAGGAGATCACCACCACCGGAATGTCCGGGTGTTCGCCACGCACGTGCAACAACGCCGAAAAACCGCGTGCACCGGGCATGGCCAGATCCAGCAACACCAGCTCGGCCTGCGGATGCGAACGCAGCATGGCACTCAGGGTGGCAGCGCTGGAGGCTTCCACCACGTTGGCCTGCGGCAGGGTCTGCTGCAGCACGTGGATGACGGCGGCGCGGAACAGCGGGTGGTCGTCGGCGACGAGAATGGTGAGATCAGCCATACGCCAAGTCTGGCACAGGGCCGCCGCCGATGCCTTGCACTAGAGCGTGTCATGTACGTTGAGGTGAGTGCGAAGCGGAGGGTTGGCCGTCAGCGGCACGGAGCGGGTGCTGCGTGGCGCCGGCTTGGCTGGCGCGCCAAGACAAGCCAAGCGGTGGCCGCTCCACACCGCTGACGGCCAATGCATCTCATCTCAACGTGCATCACACGCTCTAACGCGGCGGCTGCGTGCTCGCCCGCCAGGCGTCCAGGAACTGGCGGCGTTTGAGCTTGTCCAGATACACCAGCAGACCGGGGCCGAGCGGGATCGGGCGGAACGGTGGCTGCGCCGAACCGCCGCGGCCACCGGCGGCCGGCAGGATCGGCATCAGCCGCGCCTCGCGCGACAGCACCTGCTGGCCGCGCGGCGAAAGCAGGTAGTCCAGAAACCGGCGCGCCTCCGGCGCATGCGGCGCCGTCTTGGGGATCACCGCCGTGCGCAGCGCCACCAGCGTGTAGTCCTGCGGCTGCACGATGCCCAGCGGCGCGCCCGCATCGATGCGGGCCTGCGCGTAGGAGCCAAGCACGTTGTAGGCCAGCAGGAGCTCGCCACGGCTGACCCGGTCGAGCAGGCTGCCGGTGCGCTCCTCCAACACCACCCGGTTGGCCCCCAGCGCCGCGAGCAGCGCGCCGGCGATACTGCCCACCTGGCCGTCCTGGGTAGCGAACAGATACCCCACGCCGCTGCGTTCGACATCGTAGGTGCCGACCTTGCCGCGCAGCGGTGCATCGGGCGCGCGCAACAACGCCAGCAACTGCCGGCGCGTGCGCGGCACGCGGGCGGCATCCAGCTTGCGCGTGTTGTAGACGATGGCCACCGGCTCGTAGCTGATGCCGAACACTTCATGGCGCCATTGCGCCCATGCCGGCAAGGCTTCGGTCTGTGCGGAGCGATGCGCCAACGCGTGGCCGTCGTTCACCAGTTTGGTCTGCAGATCCATGCTGGCGCTGATCAGCATGTCTGCAGCAGGTGCGCCATGACTTGGGTGCAGATAACGGTCATAGATGTCCCAGGCAATCACGTCTTCGTAGATCACCTCGGTGCCCGGATGCAGCCGCTGGTAATCCCGGATGACTGCGCCGAACACTTCCAGGTCGGTGGAGCCCTGCACGCGCAGCTGCACACGCACCGGGCCCTGTGTAGGAAAGCGCCGCACATCGCCGGGCGCCGCGCAGGCCAGGCCATGGACCAGCAGCAACAGCAGCATCCACATCGCCCGCATCACGCGTCTCCTCCGGGAAAATGCAGCGAGGCGATCAAGCCGCCACCGATGCGGTTGGACAGATCGATGCGCCCACCATGCGCTTCCACCACGCGCTTGACGATGGCCAACCCCAGCCCGGCGCCACCGGCCGGCGCATCCGCCCCCCGCACGAAACGCTCGAACACACGCTCGGCTTCGGCCGCCGGAATGCCCGGGCCATGATCGGCAATGGTCAGCACGTGGTGGTTGCCGTCGCTGGTGAGCGCCACCTGCAGCGGGGCACCGGCACCGGCACCGTATTTGCAGGCGTTGTCGATCAGGTTTTTCAGCGCCTCGCGGAGCAGCAAGGCATCGCCGCGCAGCAGCGCCGGTTTCGGGTCGATCGCCAGCTGCACGCGCGGTGCGCCTGGGCTGCGCGGCAGCGCTTCGTGCAGGGCCTGATGCAGTACATCGGCCAGATCCACGGTGGCAAAGCGCTGCAGGTTGGCACGGTGGATCACGCTGGCATCGCTGAGCAACTGATTGAGCAGCCGGCTCATATGGCTGGCGTTGCGCTCGATCGCCACCAGGCTGCGTTGCATCTCGTGCGGGTCATCGTCGTCCATCGCCAGCTGCGCCTGCGCGCGCAAGGCTGCCAGCGGTGTGCGCATCTGGTGCGCGGCTTCGGCCATGAAGGCGCGCAGGGTTTCGTTGCTGGACGATAGCCGCGCCATGAACCGGTTGAGCGCGGTCACCATCAACTGCATTTCCTGCGGCGCCGGCACGTTCAGCGGCTTGAGGTCGGAGGATTCGCGCCGCGACAGATCGCGCTCGATGCGCTGCAGCGGCCGCAACGCGCGGTAGACACCCAGCCACACCAGGCCCAGCGCCAGCAGCGACAGCACGCCGATCGCCACCAAGGCGTTGAGCACCACATCGCGCGCCACCGCATCGCGTGCGCGCCGGGTCTGGCCCACCTGCACGCGCACCTCGCCCTGCCCCGAGGCCGACGCCACCCGATGCATCACCACCGCAAAGCGCACCGGCTCGCCGCTGTACTGCGCATCGAACAGCAGCGGCCGCTCGTCGCGGGGCGCACGCGGCGGCGGCGGCAGCGTGTCTTCGCCGGTAATGGTGCGGCCCTGCGCATCGAACACGCGATAGAACACGCGGTCTTCCGGCGCCATGCCGAGCAGATCCAGCGAGGCATACGGCAGATCCACCTGCCAGTCGCCGCCGACCAAGGCCACACTGTCGATGATCGACAGCGCCGAGGACACCAGCAGGTGATCGTAGGACCGATTGGCCGCCCGCTCGCCGTAATCGCGTGCGGCAAAGAACAGCACCACTGCACCCAGCAGCGACAGGCTGCCCAGGTACAGCAGCAAGGTGCGCCGGATCGACGGTGCCACCACCAGCGGCTCAGCCATCGGCGCCCGGCTCCACCGGCGCATGCGGGTCGGCTTCTTCGAGTTTGTAACCGGCACCGCGCACGGTGACGATACGCAACGGCGCGGCGGCCAGCTTGCGCCGCAGCCGGCCGACATACAGCTCGATCGCATTGGGGCCGGCGTCGTCGTCGAAGCCGAACAAGCCGTTGCCGATCTCGTCCTTGCCAACCACCTGTCCGAGCCGTCCGATCAGGATCTCGAACAGGCGATATTCGCGATTGGGCAACTCGATCGGCACGCCATCCAGCAGCAGCGTGTGCGCGGCATTGTCGAAGACGAATCCGCCGATCTGCACCACCTCGCTGGCCTGCCCCCGGTTACGCCGCAGCAACACGCGGCAACGCGCTTCGAACTCACGAAAGTCGAACGGCTTGCCCAGGTAATCGTCCGCACCGACATCCAGTGCCTGCACGCGGTCTTCGATGCCATCGCGCGCAGTCAGCATCAGCACCGGCGTGGTATCGCCCCGCTCGCGCATGCCGGCCAGCACCCGCAGCCCATCGAGTTTGGGCAGACCGATGTCCAGCACCACCAGATCGAAGCTCTGATACCGCAGCACGCTGGCCGCCGCCAACCCATCGGCCTGCCAATCCACCGCATGCCCGCTACGGCGCATACGCCGCACGATGGCATCGGCGAGATCGGCATTGTCTTCGACTAGCAGAAGGCGCATGGGGCAGGGATTCGTGAATAGGGATTGGGGATTCGGAACAGCGGTTGGTCGCGGCCGGAAGGTAACAGGCCACGCGTACAAAAGCTCGCCGCTGTTGCAACTCTGCTTTTGCGAATCCCAAATCCCGACTCCCCAATCCCCGCCCCCAAACGACAGGTCCATGACAGCTTCGCCGGACTAGGCTGCTGCCAACGCGCCGCGGCGGTTGTGCGGTGCATTGCCAAACGTGATTCACACCTGTACCTGGGAGGGTCTGTGAGCAACGACACCTTGCGTTTGCGTGCCTTGGGCGCCTGCGCGGCGATCTGCCTGGCACCGGCGGCACATGCAGCCGACGAGGCCGGCCCGGTCACTGCCGAAGTGGGCGGGCGCGTGCATTGGGACTTCACCATGTTCGACAACGACGACCGTGGTGCACGCGAGCGCAACGACACCCAGTTCCGCCGCGTGTGGCTGGACGTGTCCGGCAAGTTCTACGGTTTCAACTACAAGGCCGAGGCGGATTTCGCCGGCCTGCAATACGAGGCGGGCAGCCGCGGCATCCTGGCGCGCGATGTCTATATCGCCAAGAAGTTCTCGGCCGGTACGTTGACCGTTGGCCAATTCAAGCAGTACTTCTCGCTCGACGATCGCACCGGCTCCAACTACGGCCCATTCCTGGAACGCGGCTACGCCTCGACCACGCTGGCGCCGATCTACCGCAAGGCCATTTCCTGGCAGACCAGTCGCCCGGATGCAACCTGGTCCACGTCTGCCTATAGCCTGGAAAGCATCGATAATTCTTCGACCAAGGGCGGTGCGCTCGGCACGCGCCTGACCTACGCGCCGGAGATGGGCCAGGCGCGCTTGCGCCACCTGGGTGTCTCGCTGGCGCACGAGCGCTATTCGCATCCGGGCAGTGGGGGCGCTTCATCGCTGCTGATCCGCCCACGTCCGGAAAACGATCTGGCCAACAATAGCCGCATCACTCTGGCGCGCTTTGCCGATGGCCGCGATACCGATTTCGACAAATGGTCGCTGGAATATGCCGAAGTGCTCGGCCCGTGGTCGTGGCAGAGCGAATTCAGCGGTGGCCTGCTCGACGATGGCGCGCAGCACGCCAAGGTGTTGGCCAGCTATGGGCTGGTCAGCTGGTTCGTCACCGGCGAATCGCGCGGGTACGACCGAAAGACCGGCCGCTTCAGCCGCATTGCCACGCCCAACCGCCCGTCCGGTGCGTTCGAGCTGGCATTGCGCTACGACTACATGCGTGGCGGCCAGCATCTGGACGGGCAACCGGACTTCATCAACGCCAGCACGCAGTCGTGGACGCTGGGCGGCAACTGGTATTTCAAGCCGAACCTGCGCGTGATGCTCAACGTGATCGATAGCCACAACCGCGATCGCATCGCCAACGCAGTGGTCGACCACACGCTGGCGGTAACCGGCCGCTTTCAGTACGACTTCTGATGCGCAACTGCATCGTGTCGGCAATCAGAAACACCGACGTGCGCACGCTGTTCGCGCATAGCGGCGCAACGCGCCGCTACCGCGGCAGGTCCGCGCGCAGCGCCGCGCTTGCGCTAGCTCGCGTACGTCCAGCAGCAACCGCATACCTGCATCGTCGGCGCTGCGCACCTTGCGCAACGCTGCGCTCCACTCTCCCCCTGCCGTACGCCTCAAAGGATTCGCCCGCATGCTGACCGCGCTCGGTTTCGGAATGGTGATCACCTTCATGTACCTGATCATGAGCAAGCGGTTGTCGCCGCTGGTAGCTCTGATCACGGTGCCGATCGTGTTCGCGTTGTTGGGCGGCTTCGGCACCGGCATCAACGAGATGATGCTCGAAGGCATCAAGAAGATCGCGCCCACCGGCGTCATGCTGATGTTCGCCATCCTGTATTTCGGGGTGATGATCGATGCCGGGCTGTTCGATCCGCTGGTTGGCCGCGTCCTGCGCCTGGTCAAGGGCGATCCGCTGAAGATCGTGATGGGCACGGCGATCCTGGCGATGCTGATCTCGCTCGACGGCGACGGCTCCACCACGTACATGATCACCGTCTCTGCGATGTTGCCGCTGTACCAGCGCCTGGGCATGAACGCGCTCAATCTCACCTGCGTCACCATCCTGTCCAGCGGCGTGATGAACCTGACCCCGTGGGGCGGCCCCACCGCACGCGCGGCCACCGCATTGCATGTGGAATCGGAAGATATCTTCGTGCCGTTGGTGCCGGCCATGCTGCTGGCGATCGCCGGCATCCTGGCGCTGGCCTGGTATCTGGGCATGCGCGAACGTCGCCGCCTGGGCGTGGTGCGCCTGCCGGCGGACGGCAACTGGCTGGACACCAGCATCCCGGAAGACAACGACGCATTGCCGCGCGTGGAAGATACCGAAGACATGAAGCGGCCCAAGCTGCTGTGGGTGAACCTGATCCTGACCCTGGCGCTGATGGGCGCGCTGGTGGTGGGCGTGCTGCCGATGCCGGTGTTGTTCATGATCGGCTTTGCGCTGGCGCTGATGATCAACTACCCGAACCTCGCCGAGCAGCGCCGCCGCCTGGTCAATCACGCCGGCAACGTGCTGTCGGTGGTGTCGCTGATTTTCGCTGCGGGCATCTTCACCGGCATCCTGTCCAACACCGGCATGGTCGAAGCGATGTCGCGCAGTTTTCTGGCCGTCATTCCCGACAGCTGGGGCCCGTATCTGGCGGTGATCACGGCGATCGTCAGCATGCCGTTTACGTTCTTCATGTCCAACGACGCGTTTTATTTCGGCGTGCTGCCGATCCTGTCCGAAGCGGCCGGCCACTATGGCATCACCCCGGTGGAAATGGCCCGCGCCTCGCTTGCCGGCCAGCCGGTGCACCTGCTCAGCCCCCTGGTGCCCTCGACCTATCTGCTGGTCGGCCTGGCCAAGGTCGACTTCGCCGACCATCAACGCTTCACGCTCAAGTGGGCGGTGCTGATTTCGCTGTTGATGCTGGGCGGCGGGTTGTTGTTTGGTCTGTTCCCTTTGGCGCGCTAGCCGCGCGCCGGGATTCGGCATTCGGGATTGGGGATTCGCAAAAGCGAATACCGCTGCCCGCTATTGCGAATCCCGTCATCCCCAATCCCGAATCCCAACTCCGAAGGAGTGACACCCAATGACTCTCCGCATCGCATACGTCACCAGTGGCATGGGCAGTGTCGGTACCGCGATCTGCCAGAAACTGGCGCGCAGCGGGCACACCGTGGTTGCCGGTTGCGGGCCCAATTCGCCGCGCAAGGCGTCGTGGCTGCGCGAGCAGCGCGAGTTGGGCTTCGATTTCGTGGCATCCGAAGGCAATGCCGCCGATTGGGAATCCACCGTGGCTGCGTTCGCCAAGGTCAAGGCCGAAGTCGGCGAGATCGATGTGCTGGTCAACAATGCCGGCGGCAGCCGCGACACCTTGTTCCGGCAGATGAGCCGCGACGACTGGAATGCGGTGATCGCCAGCAACCTGCATTCGTTGTTCAACATCACCAAGCAGGTGGTCGATGGCATGACCTCGCGCGGCTGGGGGCGCATCGTCAATATCGGCTCGGTCAGCGCGCACAAGGGGCAGATCGGCCAGATCAATTTCGCCACCGCCAAGGCGGCGATGCATGGTTTCAGCCGTGCGTTGGCGCAAGAGGTCGCCTCGCGCGGGGTCACCGTCAACACCATCTCGCCCGGCTATATCGCCAGCGCCTCGATCAGCAGCTTTCCGCCGGATGTGCTCGATCGCCTGGCCACCTCGGTGCCGGTGCGCCGGCTCGGCAAACCGGCCGAAGTTGCCGGACTGTGCGCCTGGCTCGCCTCCGATGAGGCCGCCTATGTCACCGGCGCCGATTACGCGGTGAATGGCGGGCTCTACATGGGCTGAGCGAGCGCGCAAACGAGGCCGGTTGCGCTGTACGCACAACACGCTCTCGCCGCGCACCGCTACATGTCTCGCTGCCCACCTGCCCCGCACGTCCGGCGCCCGATTTGCGGCAGCGCCCACAAGGCCAGCAGATCCGTGCGCGTGCGCGCCGCGCCCGCGCGTACAAGCAGCCGCCACCGTGCGAACAACCCGCCTCTAGTGCGAACTGATTACACTCTGGCTTTTCCGCAGCGCGCTGCCATGGCCAAACCTTCAGACCGCACCACGCTCACTGCCCGTCCGCAGATGGCCGACATCGCGCGCATGGCGGGCGTGTCCGAATCCACCGTGTCGCGGGCCCTGGCCGGCAGCCCGGTCGTGGCCGAACGCACGCGCGCCTATATCAAGCAGATTGCGGCCGATGCCGGCTACCAGGTCGACCCGGTGGCGCGCAGCCTGCGCGCCAAACGCTCCAACACCGTGAGCGTGGCAGTGCCGATGATGCATGCGCTGGATCAGCCGCTTTCGGACCCGTTCCTGATGACCATGCTGGCGCTGCTGGCCGAAGAACTCACCGGACGCGGCTACAGCATGCTGCTCTCCAAACTGGACCGGCATCAGGATGGCTGGGTGGAACAACTCGCGCGCGGCAGCCGCTCCGACGGCGTCATCGTGCTGGGGCAAAGTTCCGAACACGCCGCGCTGGATGCAGCCGCACGCGACGGCCTGCCGATGGCGGTATGGGGCAGCCGCATCGATGGGCAGTCGTACATCAGCGTGGGCAGCGACAATTTCCAGGGCGGCGTGCTCGCCACCGAACACCTCATCGCCAGCGGCCGCCAGCGCATCGCCTTTCTGGGCGACGACCAATTGCCCGAGGTGGCACCGCGGTTTGCCGGCTATCGCCACGCGCTGGAGCGGCACGGGCTGGAATTCGATACGCGGCTGCACGCGCGCAGCCATTTCGTCAGCGAAGATGCCTACCGCCTTACCCGCGCGATGCTCAAGAAAGCCGACCCGCCCGATGGCCTGTTCGCCGCCTCCGATGTCATCGCCGTGGGTGCAATCCGCGCCCTGGTCGAGGCCGGCCATCGCGTGCCGCAGGACATTTCGCTGGTGGGCTTTGACGACATCCCGCTGGCCGCCTATAGCCAACCGCCGTTGACCACCGTGCAGCAGGATCTGGGCCTGGCCGCGCGGTTGTTGGTAGACCGGCTGCTGGCGCTGATTGCGGGCGAGCAGGTGCAATCGGTTGAAATGCCGGTGAAACTGGTGGTGCGCGAGTCGGCGTGAGGCGGAGATTCGGGATTCGGGATTGGGAGATACCAGCCCGGCAACCCGCTTCCTTCTCCCGCCTGCGGGAAGTGCCCGAAGGGCGGATGAGGGCCGGCGGCCAGCCGATCCACCGTACTCGCCACCCCAGGCAACCCGGCAGGCACTCGCGTCTGGCATCTGTGGCAGCCAGCGATGTCAGCCCCGCATTGCTACGCCCCTGCCGGGATCGTCCCCTGCTTGCGGCCCCGCACGCACAGCATCGCCGATGCCGCTGCCAGCATCAGCGCGCCGGCCAGGCGGACCACGTTGCGCGGGTCGCCGTGCAACACATGCTCGTAATACAGCGGCAAGGTGACGATCTGGATCAGCATCGGCAGCACGATGAACAGGTTGAACAAGCCCATGTACACGCCGGTGCGCTCGGACGGGATGCTGTCGGCCAGCATCAGATACGGGTTGCCCATCATGCTGGCCCAGGCCAGGCCAATGCCGATCATCGGCAGCAGCATCAGCCAGCGATTTTCGATGCCAGGCAGCAGCCACATGCCGATACCGGCGGCGACCAGGCAGGCCGCATGCGTGTACTTGGGACCGAAGCGACGCACCACCGGCACCATCGCAAACGCCGCCAGAAACGCAACGAAGTTATAGAACCCGCCGATCTGCCCATTGACCAGGCCGGCCTCGCGGAAACCATGCGAGGTGGGGTCGGTGGTGCCGAACAATGTGGTCGACAGCGACAGCACGATGTATTGCCAGTAGCAAAAGATCGCGTACCACTGAAACAGCATCACCGGGGCCAACTGGCGCATGGTGGGCGGCATCTCGCGCAGCGCGCTGCCGATTTCGCGCACCGTCGCACCCAGCCCGGCGCCGCGCTGGCGGATGCGTGCGATCTCTGCCGGCGCGATCGCCGGCTCGCGCACGCTGCGTGCGGTGAGCAGGATCGAGCCTGCTGAAAAGCCCGCGCCGATCACGAACGCGGCAATGGTGACGTAAGGGATGTGGTGTGCGTTGGCAGCGTCCTGGTTCATGCCCATCCACACCAGCAACGGCGGCGTGAGGTAGGCCAGCGTCTGCGCAAGGCCGGTAAATGCGCTCTGGGTGAGATATCCCAACGGTCGCTGCGGCGGCGCCAGGACGTCGCTCACCAGCGCACGGTAGGGCTCCATCGCCACGTTGTTGGCCGCATCCAGCACCCACAGCAGGCATACCGCCATCCACAGCGCGGTACTGAACGGCATCGCCAGCAGGCACAGGCTGCACACCAGCGCGCCTAGCACCATGTACGGCATGCGCCGGCCCCACCGCGTCACCGAGCGGTCGCTCCACGCCCCTACGAACGGCTGCAGCACCAGGCCGGTGATCGGCCCGGCCAGCCACAGGTACGGCAGGTTGGCGTGGTCGGCGCCCAGATAATTGTAGATCGGGCTCATGTTGCTCTGCTGCAGCCCGAAGCTGTATTGCACGCCAAAAAACCCGGCGTTGAGCGCCAGGATGCGCGCGAAGGAGAGCTTAGGAACGGTCGACGACATGCAAGGCCCTGGGCATCGGTGCGGCTCCCGGTGGCCGCAGCGCACTGTACCCTGCCGTTGATGCAATCGATTGTAACGCTGCATCGCAGCACGTTTCCCCATCTGAAATAAATCAGATGCAACTTGCCATTTATGCTGCGACGCAAGATTGCAATCGATTGTATTACAGCGTATTACTGCGCTCGCACTGCAGGCCACATGGCCACTCCCTGGGAGGGGACGATGCAGGCGTCGGCACACCACCATCTGTGAGAGAGAGAATCGCAATGTCCACCTTGCACACCATGCGCCTGCATGCCCTGGCCTGCGCGGTCGTCTCCTGCCTGTGCGCGCCCGTCGCGCTGGCCCAGGACACCGCCGCCGCTGCGCCGGCCACGCCGCCGGCTGCCGACAGCGCCGCGGTCAATTTGGATTCGGTGTTCGTCACCGGCACCTCCACCGCCACCACCAAATTGAAATCCAGCGTCTCGGTCAGCACTGTCGGCGCCGAGGCGATCGAACAATCGGCGCCGCGCAGCACGGCAGAAATCTTCCGCAATATCCCCGGCATCCGCTCCGAATCCAGCGGTGGCGAAGGCAATGCCAACATCGCCGTGCGCGGTTTGCCGGTGGCCTCCGGCGGTGCGAAATTCCTGCAACTGCAGGAAGACGGCCTGCCGGTGATGGAGTTCGGCGATATCGCCTTCGGCAACTCGGAAATCTTCCTGCGTTCGGATTTCACCCTGGACCGCATCGAAGCCATCCGCGGCGGTTCGGCGTCCACCTTCACCAGCAACGCGCCCGGCGGCATCATCAACTTCATCAGCAAGACCGGTGACACCGCAGGCGGCAGTGTCGGCGTCAGCCGCGGCCTGGACTACGACAACACCCGCATCGACTTCGATTACGGCGCGCCGTTTGCCGAGCAGTGGCAGTTCAATATCGGCGGCTTCTTCCGCCAGGGCGATGGCGTGCGCGATGCCGGCTACACCACCGACAAGGGTGGCCAGCTCAAGGCCAACCTCACCCGCCTGTTCGACAACGGCTACGTGCGCCTGTACGGCAAATACCTCAACGACCGCGCCGCCGGCTACCTGCCGGTGCCCACCTCGGTGCGCGGCCGCGATGGCTCACCAGACCTGGGCGGCTTTCCCGGTTTCGATCCCGGCAACGACACCTTGTACAGCCGCAACTTTCGCACCGACGTGGGCCTGGACGGCAACAACCAGCCGCGCCGCACCGATCTGGGCGACGGCATGCATCCCATCTCGCGCACCATCGGTGCCGAGGCCTGGTTCGACCTGGGCAATGGCTGGAACCTGAGCGAGAAGTTCCGCGTCGCCGACAACAGCGGCCGCTTCGTCAGCCCGTTCCCGGCCGAAGTCACCGACGCCGCGTCGCTGGCCGCTTCCATCGGCGGTGCCGGTGCGCAACTGGTGGAAGCCGGCGGACCCAATGCCGGCCAGGCCTACACCGGCAACGCGATTCGCACCCACCTGTTCAACGTGGCCATCAACGACCTGGGCAACGTCACCAACGACCTCAGCGTCTCGCGCGAGTTCGGCGGCGACGGGCGCACGCTGAACCTGCGCATGGGCTACTACAGCTCACGCCAGACCATCGACATGGACTGGACCTGGAACTCGTACGTGCAGAGCCTGGGCCGCAATTCGCGCTTGCTCAACGTGGTGGACGCGGCCGGCGTCTCACGCTCGCAGAACGGCCTGTACGCCTACGGCACGCCGTTCTGGGGCGACTGCTGCGTCACCCGCAGCTACGACGTGCGCTACGACGTCAACGCGCCCTACGTTGCGCTCACCTTCGACAGCGGCAAGTTCAGCGTCGACGGCAGCCTGCGCTACGACATGGGCGATGCGCGCGGCAGCTACAACGGCACTGCCATCGCACAGAACCTGGACGTCAACGGCGATGGCGTGATCCAACCGGTGGAACAGCGCGTGGCCACGGTGGACACCGCCAATTCGCGCCCGGTGGACTACGACTGGAATTACCTGTCGTACTCGCTGGGCGGCAACTATCTGATCACCGACGACCTGGGCGCGTTTGCGCGCATCAGCCGCGGCGCACGCGCCAACGCAGACCGGTTGTTGTTCGGCGTGGTGCGCGACGACGGTTCGGTGTCTTCCGAGGAAGGCGTCAACGTGGTGCGCCAGGCCGAAGCCGGCCTGAAGTGGCGCCGCGACGGGCTGAGCCTGTTCGCCACCGCGTTCTCTGCACGGACCCAGGAGCAGAATTTCGAAATCACCAGCCAGCGGTTCTTCAATCGCAGCTATGAAGCGCACGGCGTGGAACTGGAAGCCAGCTATCGCTACCAAGGTTTCACCCTCAATGGCGGCCTGACCTGGACCGATGCAGAAATCTCGCGCGATCAGATCACCCCGGAAAACACCGGCAACGTGCCGCGTCGCCAGGCCGATGTGGTGTGGCAGCTCACGCCCAGCTACCGCGGCGACAGCTACCAGTTCGGCGTGAACCTGATCGGCACCACCGACGCCTACACGCAAGACGCCAATCAGTTGAAGATGCCCGGCTATACGCAGGTGAACCTGTTCGGCGACTACCGCGTCACCGACGCGCTCACCGTGGCGCTCAACGTCAACAACCTGTTCAACACCTTTGGCCTGACCGAAGCCGAAGAGGCGACCATTCCGGCCAATGGCATCATCCGCGCGCGCTCGATTGCCGGCCGTACCACCAGCATCAGCCTGCGTTACGACTTTTAAGGACCCCGCGCCGGGCCCTGCCCGGCGGCCTCTGATGAGCACCTCCCCGATCGATTCCACCGCATTGCGCGCGGCCTTCGCCGCGCCGCTGGACCCGCAACGCGCCGACGTGCTGTTGTCGCGCTACGACCAGCACGCGTCGCGTTTGCTGGATGCCTTGCACGCGCTCTACGGCCAGCGTGCCGACTATGCATCGTGGCTGGCGCAGTGGCTGGGCGAGGTAGGCACGATCGCCCGGCAACGCCCGCAAGCCTTGCAAGCGCTCGACAGCACCCGGCACGCCGGTTGGTTCGGCGAACAGTACATGCTCGGCTACAGCGCCTACGCAGACCGCTTTGCCGGCACGCTGCAGGGCGTGGCCGAACGCGTGCCGTATCTGCAGGAACTGGGCGTGCGCTACCTGCATCTGCTGCCATTCCTGCGCGCACGTGCCGGCGACAACGACGGCGGCTTTGCGGTCAGCGACTACGGCCAGGTGGCACCCAGCCTGGGCACCAACGACGACTTGATCGCACTCACCACCCGCCTGCGCGAAGCGGGCATCAGCCTGTGCGCGGACTTCGTGCTCAATCACACCGCCGACGATCACGCCTGGGCACAGGCGGCCCGCGCCGGGGATGCACGTTATCTGGATTATTACCACCACTTTGCCGACCGCAGCCTGCCCGACCGGTACGAAGCCACGCTGGGGCAGGTGTTTCCGCACACAGCGCCTGGCAACTTCACCTGGGTGGACGACACCGCGCAATGGATGTGGACCACGTTCTATCCGTATCAATGGGATTTGAACTGGAGCAACCCGGCCGTATTCGGCGATATGGCCCTGGCGATGCTGCGGCTGGCCAACCTGGGCGTGGAAGCATTCCGCCTGGATTCCACGGCCTATCTGTGGAAGCGTATCGGCACCGATTGCATGAACCAGCCCGAAGCGCACACCTTGCTGGTGGCTCTGCGCGCGGTGACCGATATCGTCGCGCCGGCGGTGGTGATGAAGGCCGAAGCCATCGTGCCGATGACGCAACTGCCGCCATACTTCGGGAGCGGCACGGACCAGGGCCACGAATGCCATCTGGCCTATCACAGCAGCTTGATGGCGGCCGGCTGGTCGGCGCTGGCGTTGCAACGCGGCGACATCCTGCACAACGTGATCGCGCACAGCCCACCGCTGCCGCGCCACTGTGCATGGTTGAGTTATGTGCGTTGCCATGACGATATCGGCTGGAATGTGCTGCAGCACGAAGCCAGCGGCAATGCAGCGCAACCGCCGTTTTCGCTACGCGATGTGGCGCGCTTCTATGCCAACGCGGTGCCTGGCAGTTACGCGCGCGGCGAGAGTTTCCAGAGCAGCGGCGACGGCGTGCATGGAACCAATGGCATGGCTGCTGCACTTGCGGGCATCCAGGCCGCGCAGGAGGCAGGCGATGCGGCGGCGTTGGCGGTTGCAGTGGACCGGCTGGTGTTGCTGTATGCCATTGCGCTTGCCATGCCGGGTGTCCCGCTGATCTACATGGGCGACGAATTGGCGATGGTCAATGACCCCGGCTATCGCGACGATCCGCTCCGCCAGCATGAAGGCCGTTGGCTGCATCGGCCGGCGATGGATTGGCAGCTTGCCGCGCAACGTCACGATGCCAACAGCCTGAGTGGCAAGGTGTACCGACGTTTGCGTGGATTGATCCGGAAACGTACCGCACTCACCGCGTTGGCGGCGGATCAGGCATTGGGCAGCATCGCGTTGAACGATGCTCGCGTGTTCGCGTTGACGCGTGGCGAGAGCTTTATCGCCTTGCATAACTTCAGTGACCAGCCGCTCGACGTGGAGCTTGCGGCGGTCGGCGTCGATGGATGGACGCTGCTGGCCATCGACGACGCGGTCGATGCTGCGGCCGTGAGCGACGATGTATCGATCGTGCTTCCGCCTTACGGCGTGCGTTGGTTGCAGCGTAAGGGCTGAACATGCACCCGATAAGCGTAAGCGGTGATTGGCCGCGCGTTTGGTGAGCCGCATCTTCGCCTAAGCTCGCTCCGCGCAATCACCTACTAATGCAAGCGCAGCATGGCCCGCGCACCAGGAGCGCGCGGGCCATGCATTGAGCCCTGACGGGAACGGGGCTTTTTCAAGACCCGTCAATTGCCAGGAATCAGCGCTTTGCCAGCGCCAGCAGCGTTTCTGCGGTTTTCTCCGAAGACGCCGGGTTCTGACCGGTGACCAGGGTGCCGTCGGTGACCACGTACACGCCCCAGTCGGCGCCCTTTTCGTACTTGCCGCCGAGTTCGGTCAGCACGTCTTCGACCAGGAACGGCACGATCTTGGTCAGGCCCACGCCCTCTTCTTCGCTGTTGGTGAAACCCGTGACGCGGCGACCATTGACCAGCGGCTTGCCGTCGCTGCCCTTGACCCGACGCAGCGCGCCTGGTGCGTGGCACACCAGACCATGCGGCTTGTTGGCCTTGGCAAACGTCTCGATCAGCGCGATGGAATCGGCGTCTTCGGCCAGATCCCAGAGCGGGCCGTGGCCGCCCGGGTAGAACAGCACATCGAAGTCCTCGGCCTTGATGTCGGCCAGACGGTGCGTGCTAGCCAGGGCCTTCTGCGCATCCTGGTCCTGCTTGAAGCGCTTGGTGGCGTCGGTTTGTGCGTCGGGCTCGTCGCTCTTGGGATCCAGCGGCGGCTGGCCACCCTTGGGCGAGACCAGGGTGATGTCCGCGCCTGCATCCTTGAACACGTAATACGGCGCGGCAAATTCTTCCAGCCAAAACCCGGTCTTCTTGCCGGTGTCACCAAGCTGGTCGTGGGACGTCAGTACCATCAAAACTTTCATCGCATTGCCTCGTGTCATGGCCCAACTGGGCAAGGCGACCAGTGTGCAGTTCAGCCCGTTGCAGCCTCGTGTAGAGCGCGTGGTGCCCGCTGCATGTGTTCATGAATGTTGGGATCGCGTCCAACAAGCCAATGCAGCTGACAGGCGCGCCGCCGGTGCTCCGGGCGCCGCACGTGTCTTTTTACATGCCGGCTCCTGCGCGCCATTCGCGCCCACCCAACAATGTCTCGCCAGCGTTGTTAGCAACTGTCGGGCGCTGCGATGCGCCGCAACGGCAGCAAACGCCTCGCCTCACACATTCATTGCCGGCGGCTGCAGCTGATCCATGCGGATGCGGTTGGCGAACAACGAAAACGCCAGCATGCCGGCCAGCCCGCTGACTCGGCTCACCCACGGCGGCAGCCAGCGTGGCGCGACCAGCACGCCGCTGTCGAACAACGGCGCAAAGCGCGCCACATCGCCCAATGCCATCTTGCCGGCGAACAGGTAACGGCACAGCTGCAGCTGGTCGCGCTGCAAGGAATGGCGGAAGAAGGTGTGCACCGCGACCAAACCACGCAGATACACGGTGTCCTTGGTGAACGCACCGCCGCCACTGGTCGGCACGCCGCGGAACACGCGCTGCGCCGACGAAAAACTTTCTGCAGCGCTCTGCCCGCCTGCGGTGAAATAGCGAAATACCTCGATGAAATCCGCACCCGAGCGTGCCATCGCAATCGCTTCGATGCGCAGGCTGATGCGCTTCATGCGCTCGATATCGATGCTGCCGGTGATCTGCTCGGCAAACGTGGCCAGGCCCTCCTGCGTTGCGGTCGTGCGCGGGGACGAAATGCCCAGGCTGGGCAGATGCACCTGCGCGCGCCCGTTGAGCGCGGTCAGCGAATGCACCAGCGCTTCGTGATGGAACAGCTGCGCGCGGTCGTAATCGCTGAACGTGGCACCGGTGCGCAAGCGGATGCGATGCGCGCCGGCCGCCGCCTTGGCGAGCAGATCCGGATCGAGCGTGACAGTGATGACGCGCCCCTCGAAAAACCCGTCCAGATCGTTCTGCAACTGCATGCGCAAGGCGGTGGCCGAGACCGGCACCTGCTCTTCCGGCGCCATCAGTTCGCGATCCAGCTCCTGCGCGATCTGGATGAAATGCTGCGCCGCTTCGCGTGTGCTCGGCCCGTTGCCCGGCATCGGGTCCTCCGGCACGCCGAACAATTGCGCCGAGTACTCGCTCACCGCCGGGGTGCCCAACGACTCCAGCAAACCTGCTGCAAGACTCCAGCTATGCGCCGAATCGATGAGGTATTCACCCAGCGGATGATGCGGGTCGGCGTCCTTGGCGATGGCGGCCAGTTCGCGCCGGGTGTCGCCGAAATCCAGCGATGGATACTCGACCTGCGGCAATTCCGGCTGCCCGCGCGCCACGCTGTTGAGAAACGGCTCCTGCAGCGAGCGCGGCCAGCTGGCCAGGGCCAGCAGGCGCACACCGCGCACGGCCTTGACCAGGCGCGCATCCAGCGCCGCGTGATGGACGATGTCCGGCGGCCCCTTGCGCGAGGGCATCAGCGCCGCCCGGGACGATCGACGCTGGCCGGCCGCTTGCCCGACCCCTTGCCGCGATTGTTCTGCGCAACGCGGGTGGCGAGCTTCTCGGCGGCGCTGGCCACTTCCACCCGCAGCTTCATGTAGTTGGCAACACGCTCCGGGTCCAGCTCGCCTGCGTCGATCGCCGCCCGCACCGCACAGCCCGGCTCGGCGATATGCGCGCAATCGTTGAAGCGGCACTGCGCCGCCAGGGCCTCCACGTCCGAAAAACCGCCTTCGGCCAGATCCTCTTCGCCGGTCGGCTTGAGCTCGCGCATGCCAGGCGTGTCGATCAGGCACGCCCCGGACGGCAATGGAATCAACGCGCGATGCGTGGTGGTGTGACGGCCGCGCGAATCGTTCTCGCGCACCGCATTGGTCTTCATCTTCTGCGTGCCGAGCAGCGTATTGGTCAGGGTCGATTTACCCGCACCGGACGAGCCCACCAGCACCGCCGTGCGGCCATCGCCCAGCCACGGCCGCAACGCGGCCACGCTGTCCGGATCCTTGGCATTGACCGCGCGTAACGGAATGTTCTGCGCCTCCAGCTCTTCCAGCACCGCCAACGCATCCTCGGCGTATTCGGTCTGATCGGCCTTGGTCAGCACCACCACCGGCTGCGCACCGCCGCCGCCCACCAGCAACAGATAGCGCTCGATGCGGCGTGGATTGAAGTCCGCATCCAGCCCGCACACGATGAACACCGTATCGATATTGGCCGCGATCACCTGCTGGTGGTAATGCTCGCCGGCCGCCCCCCGCTTGATCGAGGTGCGCCGCGGCAGCAACGCCACGATGCGCTTGCCCTCCATCAACACCCAATCGCCCACCGACGCCCGCTCATGGCTGGGAAACCGCGGCCGCTGCCACTCCGGCAACGACTCGGCCTTGAGACCGGCCTCCGGCGTATCGGCCACCACATAGCCGGTGCGATGCTGCTCCACCACCCGCGCCGGCAACGCCTGCGGATGCGCGGCAAAGAGCGCCTGCCAGGCCGGATCCTCGGCAGGGCCAGGCCAGGGCCAGCCAATGGACTGGAGGGTGGGGTAATCGGGGGACACAATGCTCATGGGGGGAATTCTAGTCTGAATCTCGGCGGTGCTACCCAACCCGCGACGCCCCCCCGATTTTGAGTAGCACCTCAGTTTGGAGTCCAATTCCCTAACTCGAGGAGATTGGACGTGAAGAAGCGTTTTTCTGAAGAACAGATCATCGGCTTCCTGCGCGAAGCTGATGCCGGTGTGGCGATCAAGGACCTGTGCCGGCGGCATGGCTTCAGCGAGGCTTCCTATTATCTGTGGCGCAGCAAGTTCGGCGGGATGAGCGTGCCCGATGCCAAGCGGCTCAAGGACCTTGAGTCCGAGAACGCGCGGCTGAAGAAGTTGCTGGCCGAGCAGCTGTTCGAGAACGACCTGATCAAGGATGCACTGCGAAAAAAGTGGTGAGCGCACCGGCGCGTCGCATGCTGGTGCGCGAGTGGATCGGGCGTGGTGCCAGCGAGCGTCGTGCGTTGGCAGTGATCGGCATGAGCGCCAGTGCGCTGCGATATTGCCCGCGCGAAGATCGCAACGTCGAACTGCGCGAACGCATCTGTGCGTTGGCGCATCGCCATCGCCGTTATGGTGTGGGGATGATCTATCTCAAATTACGACAGGAAGGACGCATCGTGAACTACAAGCGTGTGGAGCGGTTGTACCGCGAGCAGCAGCTGCAGGTCCGGCGCCGCAAGCGCAAAAAGGTGCTGATAGGAGAGCGTCAGCCGCTGCTGCGGCCATCGCAGGCCAATCAGGTGTGGTCGATGGATTTCGTGTTCGACCGCAGCGCCGAAGGCCGAGTGATCAAGTGTCTGGTGATCGTGGACGATGCAACCCACGAAGCGATCGCCATCGAGGTGGAGCGCGCAATCTCGGGCCATGGCGTGACACGCGTGCTGGATCGGCTGGCGCACAGTCGCGGCTTGCCACAGGTGATCCGCACAGATAACGGCAAGGAGTTTTGCGGCAAAGCGATGGTGGCCTGGGCACATGCGCGTGGCGTGCAGTTACGGCTGATCCAGCCTGGCAAGCCAAACCAGAACGCCTACGTCGAATCGTTCAATGGCCGGCTGCGCGACGAATGCCTCAACGAGCACTGGTTCCCAACCCTGCTGCATGCGCGTACCGAGATCGAACGCTGGCGACGCGAATACAACGAGGAGCGACCCAAGAAGGCCATTGGCGGCATGACGCCATCTGCGTATGCCCAACAGCTGGCCAACACCGATATCATCAACCCCGGACTCTAAACCCGGCCGCTACTCAGAGCGGGGGGACGTCGGACCCCTTGCAATCCATCGCTTACGCCATTCATTGCCAACCCATACAAACTAGCAGCAGCACCCACCGCACCACCTATCGCCTTTAGCGACTTTGCAGTAGCTCCGCTTTCCAGCGCGTTTCCAATATATGTATTTGCTTGACCTAGAAAAGCATCTGCACGACGGAGATTATTAATTATCATAGCCTCCTGGGTTGTTGAGGCTCCACCTGTCTGCGAAACAGCGTCAGCCATACCATTTGCTAATCGACGCATAAAAGCCGCTGACTCGGCATTCTGAGCGGCCATTTGAGACCAGCGTGCCTTTTCAGCTAAGGCGGCCTGCTCGGTTGGGAGCAGCGATGCCTGAACAAGTGAGGCAGCCCCGTCGACATATGAGTCTTGAATTTGTTTTTTTATATAATTGCTTAGCTCCTCAGCGTTCATATATTGCGGCGGTTTTGGATCTTTAGCAGGCAACCTTTCTGACTCCAAAATAATTGCACTATATATTCCATCTCTCACGGGAGTAGTCGAAGTCATTTCATCTTCCTTAATTTTGAGTAGGCCATGCCCCAGACAAAAGCGCACAAGCTAGAGGCGTAGATAAGACAGAAAATTGCGATTCGCGAAATTAAAAAAATTACAGGATTTTCAGATATACACATGCCTCCGTTACAAAAAATAGCCATATCTACAGGCCCTCCAATAACCACGACCAATGAGATGACTGAGGTAATCAGGGGGGCCAATAGGCCAGAAAATCTATAAGGCATTCCTTCTTTATGCAGAGATACCATAATAGTATCTTTAAATATAGCCAACCTAACGAGCGTTATTCGAGAAACGGCAACATACAGAGGAACATAAGAGATCAGCAGAGCTAGCAGCCCGGAAATAGTCAGTACAAAGGCACTTTCCGGAAAGCTAGTTTCCAGCGCTCGCAACCAGATAAAGTTATTTGAGCCAGCCATGCTGGACGCAATGGAGCTTTTATAAAAACCCGATATTGAGAAACCCACTATCGGTAGAAAACAGTTAATTAGCGCCCCAAGTGATATCAACCGAGCAGAGCTTATTTTTTCAGAACCCCCATGGCCACCACGCCTATTTTTATCCAGTTCAATATTCATAGCACCCCGAAAATTATTCACGCATGCATTCCACAGAAAAAAAGAACCTCACAACCATATTAGATTTATTTAAACCAATGATTCTGCAGGCAACCACCCCAATCCAACCATTATAGTTACTTGCAAAAGGTATTTTTCAGCGCTCCCTCAAAGACTCCGATCCGTGCTGATGCAAAGGACTCAACAAATAATCAATCACTCGCCGCTTGCCCGTCTTCACTTCAGCACTCAAGCTCATCCCAGCACTCATCCGCACCTTGACCCCATCGATCTCCAGCGTGCTGCCGTTCAATTTAATGCGCGCTGGGAATACCAAACCTAGTTTTTCGTCCTGTGCAGCATCGTGGGACACACTGGCGACCGTGCCGGTCAGATAGCCGTAGCGGGTATAGGGGAAGCTATCGACCTTGACGGTGACCGGCTGGCCCGGGCGCATGAAGCCGATGTCCTTGTTGAGGACGGTGACTTCTACCTCCAGTGCTTCTTCGGCCGGCACCACGACCAGTAACGGCTGTGCGGGCGTGACCACACCGCCTACGGTGTGGACGGCCAGCTGCTGGATGGTGCCGTCTACAGGGGCGTGCAGCGCCATCAGCTTGTCGCGCTGGCCGGTCTTGGCGACGTCCTGGGTCAGCTGGCCGGCTTGCTCGCTTGCCTGGCGCAAGGCATCCAGTGCCTGCTGGCGTGTGTCGGTGACAAGCACGCGCAACTCTTCCTGCGCCGCGCTGATCGCCGAGCGGATTTCCCGCAGGCGATTGCGCTGGGTAGCGAGCTGGCTTTCTGCGGCAATGCGTTCCTGTTCGCGCAACAGATAGTCGTGGCGGCCGACGTACTTGCCTTCGACCAGGCGGCCGTAATCTTCTGCGCGCACTTTGGAGATGCGTGCGGATTCGGCCAGCGGTTCGATCGCGTCCTGGGTGGTCTGCAGTTCGGCCTGGCGTTGGGCGATGCTGGCTTGCAGGTTGTGTCGGCGCGCCTGGAATGCGTCGAATTGGCTGCTGACTAATTGCTGCTCGTTGGCCACGCGCTCGGCGGGCAGATCCGGGGCGGGATCCAGCTGCGGCAGCAGTCCGGTGGCAATGGCTGTTGCCAACGCTGCCTGCCGTAGCGCGGCCAGACGAGCATTGACCAGCGCGTCGCCGGCCTGGGCGAACTCGGCGCCGGTGGCGGTGGCATCGAGTTCGACCAGCAATTGGCCTTTCTTCACCGCCTGTCCGTCGCGCACCAGGATCCTGCGCACCACCGCGGTTTCTGCGGTCTGCACCACCTTGGTCCGCGAGTCTGTCGACCACGGTCTTACCTGGTGCCACGGCGACGATATCGAGCTTGCCCAGGCACGCCCACAGCAGCGCGACACAGAAGAAACCGATGATGATGCGCATCGTCCAGCGCGCGGTGGGCGAGACAGGCGTTTCGGTCAGCTCAAGATGGGCGGGCAGGAACGCGCGCTCGTCGGCGCTGCGCGCGGGCGGGTCGAGCTGGCGGCGCACCGCCCAGGCCGATTTGAAGATGTTGAAATAGCGGAGAAAGAAATCGCGCCATCCCTGGAGCAGGTGCTTCATGGTGTCCCCTGTTGCAGTCTGTACAGATGTGCGTATTGGCCTTCCGGGCGGTCGACCAGCTCGGCATGCGAGCCGCTCTCGACGATGCGTCCCTTCTCCACCACGACAATGCGATTGGCCTGCCGCACGGTAGAAAGGCGGTGCGCGATGATCAGCACGGTGCGTCCCTTGCAGATCGCGCGCATATTGCTCATCACCGCGTGTTCCGATTCGTAATCCAGGGCGCTGGTGGCTTCGTCGAGAATCAGAATGCGCGGATCGCCGATCAGTGCGCGCGCGATCGCAATGCGCTGCCGCTGCCCACCGGACAGGCCGGTGCCGTGCTCGCCAACCTTGGTGTCGTAGCCTTCCGGCAGTTCCAGAATGAAGTCGTGGGCACCTGCCAGCTTGGCCGCATGGATCACCCGCTCCAGCGGCATGCCGGGATCGGTCAACGCGATGTTCTCGCGCACGCTGCGGTTGAACAGGAAGTTTTCCTGCAGCACCACGCCCAGCTGACGACGCAACCAGGCCGGATCGGCCAGCGCCAGGTCCTGGCCATCGATCAGCACTCGCCCGCGCTCGGGCGTGTAGAGCCGCTGCACCAGCTTGGTCAGCGTGCTCTTGCCGGAGCCGGAACGGCCGACGATGCCGATGATTTCGCCTGGGCGGACATCCAGCTCGATCCCGTTGAGCACCTCGGGCGCATCCGGCCGGTAGCGGAACGTGACCCGCTCGAACGTCACCTGCCCGCGAATCGGCGGCAATGCCAGGCGGCTGCCCGGCACCTCGGTGCGGGTATTGAGGATGTCGCCCAGCCGCTCGACCGAAATGCCGACCTGCTGGAAGTCCTGCCACAACTGAGCCAACCGAATGATCGGCGCGGTGACCTGGCCCGAGAGCATGTTGAAGGCGATCAATTGACCAATCGACAGCTTGCCTTCCATCACCAGCTTGGCGCCCCAGAACAGCACCGCCACGGCAGTGAGCTTCTGCACCAGTTGCACGCCTTGCTGGCCCAGCGTGGCAATGCGGGTGACGTTGAAACCGGCGCTGACATAGCCGGCCAGCTGGTTGTCCCAGGTACGGGTCACGCGCGGATCCACCGCCATCGCCTTGACCGTGCCGATACCGCTGACTGTCTCCACCAGGAAGGATTGGTTGTCTGCGCCGCGCGCGAACTTGTCGTTCAAACGCTGACGCAGCACCGGGGTGATCAGGCCAGAGATGGTGGCGTACAGCGGCAACGACAGCACCACGATTAAGGTCAGCCAGCCGCTGTACCAGAACATCACCGACAGAAAGACCACCGTAAAGAACAGGTCCAGCACCGAAGTCAGCGCCTGTCCAGTCAGGAAGTTGCGGATATTCTCCAGCTCACGCACGCGCGCGATGGTGTCGCCGACCCGCCGCGACTCGAAGTACGCCAACGGCAGCGCCAACACGTGCCGGAACAGCCGCGCGCCCAGCTCCACGTCGATCTTGCTGGTGGTGTGGGCAAACACATAAGTGCGCAGCCCGGACAGCAACACGTCGAACACCGCCATCGAGACCAGCCCGATCGAGATCACGTCCAGCGTGGTCAGGCCGTTGTGCACCAGCACCTTGTCCATCACCACTTGATAGAACAGTGGCGTGATCAGCGCGAACAGCTGGATGAAGAACGAGACGACGAAGACCTCGATCATCAATTTGCGATACTTCACCACCGCAGGGATGAACCAGCTGAAGTCGAACTTGGCCAGATCGCCCAGCACCGAAGCCCGCGAGGCCACCTGCAGCAACCGCCCCTGGTAACGTGCTTCGAACTCGGCGGGCGAGATGGAGCGCGGCCGCTTTTCGACCAAATCGTGGATCAGGATCTGGTCCGCACCGACCTTGGCGACAATGAAAGCGTCTCCTTCGGGCACCAGCGCCAATGCCGGCAACGCCGCCATGCCGATCCGCGCGGCCGGCTGGGCCACGACTTTGGCTTTCAGTCCCAACTGCTTGGCTGCCAGCAACAGCGTGGTTTCGTCGAATGGCTCGCCGCCGCGCCCGAACCCATGCGCCAACTGCACGGCATCAGCGGCAACGCCATGAAATTGCGCGAGCAGCACCAGTCCCTGCAGCCCCAGATCCGGCCGATCTTGCACCGACGAGCCGCCCTCGACCAACGAGAGCGACGCACTTCCCCCTGACATACGCGTTCCTTGCTGTAGAGCACAAGGCGGGCTCAACTGAAGGAATAGAATCCCGGGATGTTAAGAACCTGTCAATCAGCTAATCCCTTGCTGACGATCTATTATCTCGATCAAGCGTCTTCCGGGCTGAGACGCAGCTACTGCGCGGGCCCGTCATTCCAAAATAGACATACCTGGTGATAACTAATGGCGGGCAGGCACTCCTTGACATCGTTGCCGATGCAAGCATGTCCGCTTGTCATATTTCCGATACCATGCCAAGCCTCACGCCTACAACCGGCCCGTCGCATGTCCACTGCCCCGCAAAAGCCGCTCGCCATCCGCGAGCGTCTGTCCGAAGTCCGCTACGAGATCCGGGGCGAACTGGCGCGGCGAGCGCGGGAGTTGGAGGCGCAGGGCCGCAAGCTGATCAAGCTCAATATCGGCAACCCCGGTGCGTTCGGATTCCGTGCGCCGGAGCATCTGCAGCGCGCCATTGCCGACGACATGGGCCGCACCGACCCATACACCCATCAGCAAGGCCTGCCGGAGGCGCGCGAGGCCATCGCCACCGCGTATGCGCGGCGTCAGCATCCGGACGCGCATCCGGACCGGATCTTCATCGGCAACGGCGTCAGCGAGCTGATCGATCTGTCGCTGCGGGCGCTGCTCAATCCCGGCGACGAAGTGCTGGTGCCCTCGCCCGACTATCCGCTGTGGTCGGCGGCGACCATCCTCAATGACGGCCGCCCGGTGTATTACCGCTGCGCGCCGGAAAACGGCTTCCAGCCGGACCCGGTGGAGATCGAGACGCTGGTGTCCTCGCGCACCCGCGCCATCGTGCTGATCAATCCGAACAACCCCAGCGGCGCCAGTTATTCGCGCGAGCTGCTGGAGCGCATCGTGGCGATCGCCACCAAGCACAATCTGCTGCTGATGGTCGATGAGATCTACGACCAGGTGCTGTACGACGACGCGGCCTTCGTGCCGGTCGCACCGCTGGCCGGTGCGCACCCGTGCATCACCTTCAGCGGCCTGAGCAAGGTGCATCGCGCCTGCGGTTGGCGCGTGGGCTGGGCGCTGCTGTCGGGCGACCAAGCGCGCATCAACGACCTGCGCAATGCGATGGACCTGCTCGGCGCGCTGCGCCTGTGCGCCAATGTGCCAGGCCAGTACGCCATCGATGCGGCCGTGAACGGGCCGGACACCATCTCGGCGCTGTGCGCGCCGGGCGGCCGCCTGTATGAAACCCGCCGCGCGGTGATCGAGGCCTGTGCGGCCAGCGAGCATCTGCAGCTGGTGGCACCGGCCGGGGCGCTGTATGCGTTCCCGGCGGTGGTGGGCGCAGCGGCGCGCAACTTCGACGATCATGCGTTCGCACTCGATCTGATGAACGAAGAAGGCGTGCTGGTGGTTCCCGGCTCCAGCTTCAACGTGCCGTATCGCCACCATTTCCGCGTGACCCTGATGCCGGAAGCCGGTGTGATGCGCGATGTGTTCGCCCGCATCGACCGTGCATTGGCACGCCGCGCCGAAGCGGTCACCAAGGTGGTTCCACTCAAGCCACGCAGCGTGGCCTGATGACTGCGCCTGGCGCGCCGCTGCGCTATCTGGCGCTCGGCGATTCGTACACCATCGGCGAAGGCGTTGCGCCTGCCCAGCGTTGGCCTTCGCAACTGGTCGTTGGCTTACGTGCATACGGTTGGAACGTGGCGCCGCCGCAGATCATCGCCACCACCGGCTGGACCACCGACGAATTGCAGGCCGGGATCGACGCGGCAGCCCCGCAGGGTCCGTTCGACCTGGTGAGCTTGTTGATTGGCGTCAACAATCAGTATCGCGGGCGCCCATTGGACGAGTACCGCCAGCAGTTCGACGCCCTGCTGCTGCGTGCAATTGCATGCGCGAACGGCCACCCGGCACGCGTGTTCGTGCTGTCGATTCCCGATTGGGGCCTGACCCCGTTTGCGCGCGCGCGCAGTGGCGATGCCGCGTTGATCGGTGCGCAGATCGACGCGTTCAATGCAATCGCTGCCGACCGCTGCAGTGCGCATGCGGTGCGCTTTGTCGACATCACGGCCACCAGCCGCGATGGCGGCGATGCGGTGGACATGCTGGTGGACGACGGTTTGCATCCTTCCGGCGCAATGTATGCGCGTTGGACGGCACTGGCGCTACCGGCAGCGCGCGATGCGTTGGGCGCAACTGGATCGCTGGACACGATCGTCTAAGCGTAGCTGGGCAACACAGACCGGGCTGCTGCCAGGTAGCTGCGGCCGGCGCCCGGAATCAGGATTCACCAACCGTACGCTGCAGTTCTTGCATGCGGCCCAAGCCCATCTGCTGGCTGCGCGCAACATCTTGGCAAGGCACCAAGTCACAGCGTTTTGCTGCGCTTCTCTGCCGCGGTTGTGCGCGCGTGGGTTTGCACCTGCCTCCACAGCGCGAGATGTCGCACGCAATCAATGCCAGCCCTCTTTACGTCGATGCGGTAGCAGCAGGCGTTGCAGCCAGGTCTTTCGATCCGCGCAGGTCGGATACCAGCCACCGATGCATCCGTGGGCACGCATCGCAAACTGCCAACCCGCCCTACCCCAACCAGCCCGGCAGGCCCTAAGCTAGCCGCGCAGCACGCCTGATTGCCAAGGAACGACATTGCACACCACTGCCACCCAACCGATGAGCCGCGCGCAGGCGTTGACGATTGCACGCGCATTTCTGCCGGCGCATCCGCTGGGCAACCGCTACGACTACTACTACACGCAAGCCAAGCTGCGCACCGACCCGCTGTATCCGGGCGTGCTGGCCGAGCTGCGCACGACCACGGCGCCGGTGCTGGATCTGGGCTGCGGGCTCGGCCTGCTGGCCCATGCACTGCGCGCCGATGGCCAGGCCTTGGCCTATCACGGCGTGGATGTGGATGCGTCCAAGATTCGCCGCGCACAGCACATCGCGCAGCGCTCGAACCTGGGCGCTACCAAGTTCGAAGTGGTCGATCTGAGCGTGGCGTGGCCGCAGCATCGGGGCAGCGTCACCATCCTGGATGTGCTGCAGTATCTGCAAGCGGACATGCAGGCCAGTCTGCTGCGCAGCGTGGCGCAGATGCTCACGCCCGGCGCGAAGCTGGTGATTCGGAGCGCGCTGAGCGATGCCAGCAGCCGTGGCCGCACCAGCCGTGTCACCGACGTCCTGGCGCACCTGAGCGGCTGGATGCAGCGGATGCCGCGCAGCTATCCCACGCGCGAGAGCCTGCAGGCGCACCTGGACGCGGCCGGTCTGCGCGCCACGTTTGCGCCGTTGTATGGCAACACGCCCTTCAACAACTGGCTGATCGTTGCAGAGCCACGCTGAGCGTGGCAGGCGACGGGGCACACGTTGCGAGCAATCGTCGACCAGACGTCGAAGCGGGGAAGGAACTGTCATGTCTGGGCGGCGCATGCCGCGCCAACACCGGCAGCGCCCGCCAGGCGGCGACTGCAATTGTTTTGTCCGTCGCGCTTAATCCGGCCGCCGCCCCACCAACCCGCGCGCCTGCATCGCCTCCAGCACGCCGCGCAGGATGGTGAGGTTGTGCCCGTGCGCAGCGCCTTCATGCAGCAGCACGATGGCGCCGGGTTGCAGGTCGCGCACGATGCGGGCGACGGTGGTGTCCGGCTCGCATTGCACGCCGTCGAAGCCGCGCGCGCTCCAGGCCACCCGGGTCAGCCCGTGCGCGCGCAGCGGCGAGGCGACGAAGGGGTTGGTCATGCCGACCACCGAGCGGTACAGCCGTGGCGCCTGGCCGGTAATGCACGCCAGCACGCGCTGCGCCTGGCCGATTTCCTGCGCCATCCGGCGCGGCCCCAGCGCCCAGAACCAGGCTTGCGGATGGGTGTGGCTGTGGTTGCCGATGCCATGCCCGCGCCGCACCATGTCGCGCACCAGCTCGGGCCGCTGCTCGGCACGCGCGCCGACCAGGAAGAACGTTGCCTTGGCGTCGTAGGCATCCAGCAGGTCGAGGATGGCTGGGGTGTCGTCGGACGGGCCATCGTCGATGGTCAGCCAGACATGCGGCGCGCGACCGGGTAACCGCGCCAGCACCGGCGCATACAGCCGCGCGCGCGGCAGGAACACCGGCACCACGAACAGCGCATGCGACAGCAGCAGCGCAGGCAGCCCCCAGGCCCAGCCCAGATGCCACCACAGCAGTGCCACCGCTGCCTGCGAGAGGGCCAACAGGCCCACCCAGCGGTAGGGGCGCGAAGGGGTGCGATACAGCGTTTCCGGCGTGGTCATGCCCAATGATGCCATGCGGCGTAGAATGCCCGGTCTCCACGCTGCCACCCAAGTGCTGCCATGTCTCTCGATCCCGCCCTGCGTTCCCGTATCGATACGCTGCTGCAATCCAGCCGCGTGGTGCTCTTCATGAAAGGCCAGCCCGGCATGCCGCAGTGCGGTTTTTCGGCCAAGGCGGTCGGCGTGCTGGACGGCCTGGGCATCGACTATGCCCACGTCAACGTGCTGGCCGACCAGGAAATCCGCGAGGGCATCAAGGCCTATGGCGACTGGCCGACCATCCCGCAGCTGTACGTGGACGGCGAGCTGATCGGCGGCAGCGACATCATCGTGCAGATGGCCGACAGCGGAGAGCTGAGCAGCATGCTCGGCCTGCAGGCGCCCGACCGCAGCCCGCCCAAGATCACCATCACCCCCGCCGCGGTCGAGATGCTCAAAAGTGCGCTGGCCGATGCGCCGGATGCCTCGCTGACGCTGGCCATCGATGCCAATTTCCAGCCCAATTTCCAGCTGGCGCCGACCAACCCGAACGCCATTGCGGCTGAATCCAACGGGCTGCGCGTGCAGTTCGACCTGGCCAGCGCGCGTCGTGCCGACGGCATCACCATCGACTGGGTCGACGACATCCGCGGCCGTGGCCTGGCCATCGATAACCCCAATGCGCCCAAGCCGGTGCAGGAGCTGTCGGTGCGCGATGCCGACGACCGTCTCAAGGCCGGCAGCCTGACCCTGGTGGACGTGCGCCCGGCCGACGAGCGCGCACTGGCCACGGTGGCCGCACCGTTCCGCACGCTGGATGCGCACGAGCGCGCCGCCATCGAACAGTTGCCCAAGGACACCCCGCTGGCGTTCCTGTGCCACCGCGGCGGCCGCAGCCTGCAGGCCGCCGAACATTTCCGTGGGCTGGGCTTCACCAATGTCTACAACGTCACCGGCGGCATCGATGCGTGGTCGGACGAGGTGGACAACGGCGTGGCGAAATACTGAGCAACACATCGGCGGTCGTCGCACGGTTGCGGCTGCCGCTCGCCGGTCATGCTTCCTGGGTAGACTGCTGCGCTTGCGACAACCGCGTGACCGCGGTTCGCCAAGAGGCAACCTAGGCCGGCGCACCTCAGACCGAAACGGGCGCTCCCTGGAGCGCCCGTTTTTTCATGGATCACCCTGCACAAGGACATCGCTGCAATGCATACCCGCCTGCTCTCTGTCGCCCTGGCCGCGCTGCTGCCGTTGGCCACCCACGCCGCCGAACCGTCGCGCGCGGTGCTATTGGTCCAGACCTACGACAACCAGCCGACCGACGATCCGCTGGAATACATCCCGGTCTGGCTCGGCGAGGGTATCGCCAGGGAATCGACCCTGCCCAAGGCGCTGCTGGGCCAGCCGTTGCGGGTCTTCAATGCAGGCGTTTCCACCGGCAACGTGCGGCTTGCGGCACTGACGGTAGACGACAACAGCATGTGCGGCGGCACCGCGAAGCTGCGCATCAAGGGCAACCCCACGCTGTCCGACTCGCCGCTGCTGTCGACCGTGGATGTGAATCCCGGCAAGCGCTTTGCCGGCCGCGCAGCCACCGTCAGCGAACGGGCCGAGCTGTTTGCACAGGTCAACAACACCGCGCCGCTGCGCAAGCGCGTCAAGCCGGCAGCCCTGGCGCAGGCGCTGGCCGCGTTCGATGCCGATCGCGCGCAGGATCTGGCGGCGCTGCAGATCGTCACCGATACGCAGCAACCGCAGCGACGCGTGGCGATCCTGACCTCCAACCATCCCATCGAGACCGGCAACCCGGAAAACCCCACCGGCGTGCTCGTCGTCCTTGCGATCTTCGAGCATGACGGCAGCCGTTGGCAGTTCCGCAAGGGTCACGCTGCCAGCGGCTGCGACGATTGCGAAGACCTGCCGCTGCGCACGCATCTGCTGCAGTTCGGGGATATCGACGGCAACGGCACGCTCGATTTCGTGCTGGCCGAAAGCGGCTACGAAAGTTACGGGTTTTCTCTGCTGCTCGGCGAAGGCGCCAGCTGGCGGTCGGAAGCATTGCCGGGCGGCTGCTGATCGGTGTTGACTGCTTGCACGCTGCCCGGTGCGGCATGCGCAGGGCGGCATCTTCTGCGTTGCGATGCCCACCTGTGCCCGGCTGCAGCAGCGTCGTTACCCACGCTGCACGGCAGACCTCGATCATCGGCATGCAGATCGCCGATGCAGGTCTTCAACCGGCAAATCCACCCTCATCCAGAAACTGCTGCTCTTCTGCCGTGGTCTCACGTCCCAGCACCGCATTGCGGTGCGGGAACCGGCCAAAGCGCTCAATGATGCGCTGATGCTCCAGCGCCCAGTGGGTGGTCTGTGCATCGCCCAGTGCAGTGATCAGCTGCACCGCGCGCGCCTGCTCATCGGCGTGTTCGGCATGCTCGAAGGGCAGATAGAAAAACAGACGCAGTTGCGCCGACACCTGTTGATCGAAGCCGCTGGCGAGCGCCTGTTTGGCGTACCGCAGTGCCAGGCCATCGGTGGCATAGGCATGCGCACTGCCGCGAAACGCATTGCGTGGAAATTGATCCAGCAGGATCAGCAAGGCCAGTGCATCTTCGGCGCGTGCCATCCACTGCGCGTACTCACCCCGTGCGGCGGCAAAATGCTGCTCGCTGAAGTGTTGGCGAAAATTGGCATCGAAGGCGTCGTTGTGCGTGAACCAGCGCGCCGCGCCGGCAAGCTCCCAGAAAGCCAACACCACATCGGCCTGCTTGTTGCGCTCTGTTTTGGCAATCATCGGCACATCCCCTGACGAATTCGGCATAGCATGCACGGGTGCATGTGATGAGCCCGCCGCTCTCGACCTCCAGCACTTGGCAAGCACGCCGCCGACGACTAGGTTGGCGGCTGACGTTTTCGTGTTACCGGGGAAATCCATGCGTTCCATCCTGTTCGCCGCGCTGGGCGCGGCGGTGCTGTGCGGGCCTGCGTCTGCGGCATCGGCCGCATCGCGCTTCGTGCAAGATCCCTACCCCAGCACCTATCGCGCGCTCGCGTCCGCTCCGGTGCTGATCCAGCACGCCACCGTGCTCACCGGCACCGGCGAGCGGCTGGACGATGCCGACGTGTTGCTGCGCGACGGCAAGGTGGCTGCGGTGGGCAAGGCGCTCCAGGCGCCCGCTGACGTGCGCCGTATCGACGGCACCGGCAAGTGGGTGACGCCCGGCATCATCGATGTGCACTCGCATCTGGGCGTGTATCCCAGCCCGGGCGTCAGCGCGCATAGCGACGGCAACGAGATGACCGCACCGGTGACGCCCAACGTGTGGGCCGAGCATTCGATCTGGCCGCAGGATCCCGGCTTCGGCACTGCGCTGGCCGGCGGCATCACCTCGCTGCAGGTGTTGCCGGGCTCGGCCAATCTGATCGGCGGGCGCGGCGTCACGCTCAAGAACGTTGCTTCCACCACCTATCAGGGCATGAAATTCCCCGGTGCACCATGGGGCCTGAAGATGGCCTGCGGCGAAAACCCCAAACGCGTGTACGGCCAGAAAGGTGGCCCCGGCACGCGCATGGGCAACGTGGCCGGTTACCGCGCTGCGTTCATCGACGCGGCCGAGTATCTGCAGAAGAACGCGCCGAAAAAGAAAACCGCCAAAAAGCGCCATTGGTGGAGCCGCGGCGGCGACAACGACAGCAGTGGCGATGCCGGCGGCAAGCGCGATCTCAAGCTCGACACACTGGCCGGTGCCATCAACGGCGACATCCGCGTGCACATCCACTGCTACCGCGCCGATGAGATGGCGACGATGCTGGATCTGTCCAAGGAATTCGGCTTCCACATCGCCGCCTTCCATCACGGCGTGGAGGCCTACAAGCTGGCCGACCGCCTGGCGCAGGACAACGTCTGCGGCGCGCTGTGGGCCGACTGGTGGGGCTTCAAGATGGAAGCCTTCGACGGCATCCAGGAAAACATCGCACTGGTCGATCGCCCGGCCAACAGCTGCGCCATCGTGCATTCGGATTCGGAAGAAGGCATCCAACGACTCAACCAGGAGGCCGCCAAGGTGATCGCCAACGCGCGTCGCAGTGGCATGGAGATCCCGCCGGAGCGCGCCATCCGCTGGCTCACCAGCAATGCCGCCAAGGCGCTCGGGATCGAGCAGCAGACCGGCGCACTGGAGCCGGGCAAGATGGGCGATGTGGTGGTCTGGAACGGCAACCCTTTCAGTTCGTATGCGCTGGCCGAGCAGGTGTATATCGACGGCGCGCAGGTCTACGACCGGCACAACCGCGCACTGCAGCCGGTGTCGGACTTCATGCTCGGCCAGGAGGTGGCACGATGAGCCGCGTCACGCACATGCCCCCGCGGTTGCGCGCGATCGCGGCATTGGTGATGGCCACGCTGGCATTGCCGGCCTTCGCGCAGCAGGTGCTGATTCGCGGCGCCACCGTGCACACTGCCACCGCGCAAGGCACCCTGCAGAACACCGACGTGCTGGTGCAGGGCGGCGTGATTCGCGCCATCGGCCGCAACCTGGCAGTACCCACCGACGGCCGCGTGGTCGAAGCAAACGGCCGCCCACTGACGCCGGCCTTGTTCGGCGGCATCACCGAAATCGGTGTCGAAGAAGTCTCCGGCGAAGAAAGCACCGTGGACAGCGGCGTCAAGCTGGCCGATCAACCGATGCGCCCGGAATTCGACGTCACCCTGGCCTACAACCCCGATTCGGTGCTGGTGCCGGTGGCGCGCGTGGAGGGCATCGGCTTTACCGCGTTGGGGGCGACCACCAGTGGCGCCTTCATTGCCGGCCAGGGCGGCATCGTGCGGCTGGATGGCAGCCCGGATCCGGTCGGCCCGCATGCCTTGTTTCTTCGCATCGGAGCGGCGGCGTCCGATCTCACCGGCAGCTCGCGCGCCGCGCAATGGATGTTGCTGGATCAACTGGTTGCCGAAGCACGCGGGCGTATCCCGGCCGATTCGCCGCATGCGCTACTGACCCCGGTTGGACGCGGTGTACTGGCAAACTACCTGGCCGGCCAGGGTCGCATCGTGGTGCAGGTGGAACGCGCAGCCGACATCCGCCAGCTGTTGCGCTGGGCGCAGCGCGAAAAGGTGCGCATTGCCATTGCCGGCGGCGCCGAAGCCTGGAAGCTTGCGCCGCAACTGGCGCAGGCCAAGGTCCCGGTGTTGGTCGACGCGCTGGCGGATCTGCCATCGACCTTCGACCAGATTGGCGCGACGCTGGAAAACGCCGCACGTCTGCGCGCTGCCGGCGTGGAGGTCAGCTTTACCCAAAACGGCGATGCCTCGCACAACGCACGCAAACTGCGCCAGCTGGCCGGCAATGCGGTCGCCAATGGCTTGCCATGGGAAGCCGGCCTGGCCGGCCTGACCCGTGTGCCGGCAGACATCTTCGGCGTGGGCGATCGCATCGGCAGCATTGCGATCGGCAAGCAGGCCGACCTGGTGCTGTGGGAAGGCGACCCGCTGGATGTGGCGCATTATGCCGAGCAGGTCTGGCTGGGCGGCCGCGACATGCCGATGCGATCGCGCCAGAGCGAGCTGCGCGACCGCTACATGCAGCGGGCCGGCCCGCTGCCGCGCGCCTATCTGAAGTAAGCGTGCGGTGGGTTGCTCAAGCGCCACCTGAGCATGGTCTTTCATCGTTGGTGTGCCGGCACAGCGGGTACCGGCGCACCGCTTCACCGCTTTGCTGCTGTGCACAGGTGATGTGCTGTCATGGCGTCCTGCCGCATCTTGCTGGCGGCCTTCGCTGTTGTGATGTTTCCCACTAGGCCTATCGCATGTTTTCGGTTTCGCTCTTGATAGCGCTTGGCCGCCTTGGCGTCTTGCTACGGCATATGCCGCGTGCCCACCTCGCCGTTGCACGACCGTGAGCTCGCTCTTCCACGGTAGCGGCTTGCGTTCGATCGATCGGGCGGTATTGCGCCAGGCACCTGCCAATCTGCAGCGCGGGATGGAAGCGGTGGGCGGGCGTCTGATTCTCACCGCCGATGCGCTGCTGTTTCAGCCGCACGCGTTCAATGTACAGCGCCAGACGCTGAGCCTGCCCTTGCCGCAGATCGTGGCGATTCAGTCCTGCTGGACACGCCTGTTCGGCCTGCTGCCGATCGCGCCGACATCGCTGGCAGTGCGGCTGGAGGACGGAAAGCGATACCGCTTCGTGATCGGCAAGCGCACGCAATGGATGGCGGACATCGCCTCGGCGCGGGATGCCCTGCGCTGAGCCGTGCAAGGACGCCGGTGCGTCGCAGAGGCAGCTGGCAAGGCGACTGCGTCACCGCCAAGCCGGAGGCGGCCGCCGAGCCGTGCGGCATGTCCCGCTCGTGCAGCGCGGTGGCCGTGCGCCGTCCACGACAACCGACAACCGACAACCGACAAAGGCTCTCGAGGTTTTGGTAGCCTCTCCATGGCCGATGCCGGAACTGCGTATTGCAGTTGCCCACTGCGGCGACAGTCAGCGATGCCCGCAGGTAACCAACGACGCCACCCTTGATCGCTGTAATTTCGAACAGTGCGTACATTCTCTGTCTTCGGTACTGGCCTAGCATCGCGCGCACGCATCGCCACCATGCCTTGCTTCCGACAGCTCACCCGCATGCCTCGCAATCTTCGACATTACTTCGCCTGCGCACTGCTGCTCTATGCCGGCATCAGCGCACCTGCACTGGCCGACTTCGGGATCAGCCGCAGCGGCAACCGCGTGATCGTCGACAGCGGCGCCGAGCTGGTGTTTGCGGTCGATGCCCGAAATGGCGACATCGTGTCGATGCGCTATCGCGACAACGAACTGCAGACCACCGAATCGAAGGGCTCGCACATCGCTTCGGGGTTGGGCAGTGCCAGTGTGGATGCACGCATCGTTGGCGGGACGATCGTGGTGTCGGCCAAGGCCGGCGACTTGGTCCAGTACTACATCGCACGCAAGGGCCGCAACGCGATCTACATGGCCACCGATGCGCCCACCTTGCTGCCAGTGGGCGAATTGCGCTTCGTCGCCCGCTTGAACGTGTCCAAGTTGCCCAATGCGCAGCAGGAGCCCGATTCCAATGTCGGCAGAGCGATCGAAAGTGAGGATGTCTTTCTATTGCCGGATGGGCGCACCAGCTCCAAGTTCTATTCTGCACGTCGAATGATGGACGACCAGGTGCATGGCGTCAGTGGCCCTGGCGTTGCCGTGTTCATGCTGATGGGCAACCGCGAGCGCAGCGCGGGCGGCCCGTTCTTCAAGGACATTGCGACGCAAAAAACCAGCCTGACGCATGAGCTCTATAACTACATGTATTCCGATCACACCCAGACCGAAGCCTTTCGCGGCGGCCTGCACGGGGTGTACGGGCTGCTGTTCACCGATGGAAGCTTGCCGTCGAGTGCGCAGCTGGACACCGCGTTCGTCGATGCCACGCTGGGCCTGAGCGGCTATTTGCCGGCAAGCGGGCGCGGCACCGTGAGTGGGCACGTCGGCGGCGTGCTGCCGGGCCAGCCGGCCGTCATCGGCCTGCGCAACGCGCAGGCGCAGTACTGGGCCACCGCCGACGGCAGCGGGAACTACCAGGTGACGGGTGTTCGCCCGGGCAGCTATCGCATGACGCTCTACCAAAACGAACTGGAGGTCGCACAACGCAACATCGAGGTTTCTGCCGGTGCCACTGCGCACGCCGCACTGCAGGCGGTCGTTTTGCCGGGCACGGTGAAGTGGCAGATCGGCATTCCCGACGGCACGCCGGTGGGGTTCAGCGACGCGGACCTGCTGCCGCGGGCGCACCCTTCCGATGCGAGCATGCACTGGTCTGCGGTGACCTACACCGTGGGATCGAGCAGCGTGAGCAGCTTTCCGGCAGTGCAGTGGCGCGGCATCAACACCCCGAGCCGGATCGACTTCACCCTGCCCGCCAACGAGGTACGCGGCTATCGCCTGCGTCTTTTCGTGCCGTTGGCACAGGGCGGCGCACGTCCGCAGATCAGCGTGAACGCACGCTGGAACGGCCCGCTGCCTGCCGCGCCCACGCAACCAAAGACACGCGGCATCACGCGCGGCACTGCGCGCGGCAACAATACCCTTTACGAAGTGGACATCCCTGCCTCGGCCTTGCAGGCCGGCAACAACCGCATCGAGATCGGCATTGCCTCCGGCTCCCCGGATAACGGCTACCTCAGCCCGGCAATCGTGTTCGACAGCATCCAGCTGGTGGCGTTATAGCAACGTCCGAACACACGATTCGCGCAGTGGCAGGCGCGCGCGGCTGGTAGGTGGCATCGGCATGCAGCGCTCAACCGTTCCGATGTTCTTCGGGCCGGCACTGCCCGCGTAGCGGCGCGTTGTTCGCCGCTCCAGATGTGCGCGCCAGCGCATCCGCGGCCACGCGCGGCGCAGGCGCAGTGATCCATGCACATCGCTCACGTGAGCTCATCCGAAATCCGATATCGAGGCGACAGGCGCCACACACCGCACGTGGCTGTCACATGCGCAGCGCTGCGCCGCCAGCCGCTCGAACAATGCACAGGCGGCGACTTGTCCAACGTTGAAAAAACCCGCGTGCGTGCCGACCGATACCGCCGACACGCACGATACAGCCGGGCTGCGCTTACTTCGCATCCAAGGTCGCGCTGACCTTGGCCCATCCATTGCCGCGTACCACTTCAAAGCCCGCTTCGGCCGCATGCAGGTACATGCTGTTGCTGTAGCGGCCATCCTTGGCGCGGTTGTTCTGCAGCCAGGTCAGGAACGGCTTGGCATCCACGTTGAGGCTGCCGCTGGTCTTCAGCGTCGGCTGGCCGGCGGTCCCGGTCGGGATGAAGGTGTAGACGTAATAGCCGGCGCCGGAATTGAAGCCTTCCCACAGATCGAAAGTGCGCCCGCCCGCGGTGATGACCTTGGTCGCGGTCACGGTGCCGACCGGCCAGGAATTGTGGTCGCCCCAGATCATCACTTCCAGCTGCGGATTGCCCTTGGCGGTGTCCCAGCGAAAGAAGATGTCGTAAGCGAAATCACCGGCCAGATTGGTGCCGCCTGCGCTGTAATTGAATTTGAATGGCAGCGAGCTGATCGAGGAGATCTGCTTGGGGAACAGCGTGTCGGTGGTCGGATTCCAGTTGTAATGCCAGCCGCGCACGATCGCTGGATAGCCGTAGAGGTTGTAGTCGGCGAAGTTGAAGGTGACCGTCAGCTCCGGCGTACTGCCGGTGCCGAACGTGCCCTGGATGATGTTGTTGGGATCGTTGAAATTGTTCACCCACGCATAGTGGTTGCCAAAGATCTTGTACGGGCCGGCGAGCGCCGCCGGGGCGAGTGCGACCAGACCGAAAGCGAGCGCCGCGGTCCACCAGCGCGAGGCGCGCCGCCGCGTGGTCGGCGCCTGGGCGCACGTCTGGACAAGGGAGCTGGATGGGCAGTTGTGCATGGTGACTCTCCGTATGATTCAGCGCGGCGGCGCTGGTGCAGCGTCGTCGGGACCTGCCGTGCGGCAGTCGGGTCGGACCGTAGCAGCGGCGCCACGCGGGGAGCTATAACGATTCCGGCGGCGCCACCCGGCCAAGCGCGATAGCGGGCGCCACCTTGCACTTGGAGCGTGCGCTGGCTAGCACTTAGGTCACCGGACACGGGCGTAGCGGCGGGTTTCGCGCCAAAGACGCCCGCGCGTGGGGCGGTAAATGGTGCACAGCCACATACGCATCGCCCGTGTCCGCACGTGCCGGCGGCGTCGCTTGCGCGTGCAATGCCTTTCAATGCAGTGCGGCGTCGCTGCCACCGGCCTGCATCAGTCCGGTCGCCATCCGCGCGATCGGCGCCCGCAACACGCTCCACCTCAGGCCTACGCGGCGGAGCCGTTTTGCGATAGCGTTCGCACTACAGACAACGCAACAGCCGGAGGGGGCGACGATGCGTATCGGAATCGTGGTGGACAGTGCGTGCGATCTGCCGCAGGACTTCATCCAACGTCACAACATCATCGTATTGCCGATCAGCGTGCGTATCGGCGAGGCCGTGCTGGCCGATCATCGCGACGAGGAAGCCACGCTGAGCTTTTTGCAGGCGCATGTGGCCGAGCGCGGGCACGAAGCGGAAACCACGCCGTTTTCGGTCAACCAGATCCGCGATCTGTTCCTGCAACAACTGGTCATTGACTACGACCATGTGTTCTGCCTGACCATTTCCAAACTCCGCAGCCAGATCTTCGACAATGCGATGCAGGCCAGCTTCGCGATCCTCAACGACTACAAGCCGATCCGGCAGGCCGCAGGCCACACCTCGCCGTTCGCGCTACGGGTGATCGACACGCTCAACCTGTTCGCCGGCCAGGGCATCACCGCCGTGGAAGCAGTCCGCCTGCGCGACCAGGGCCAGAGCGTGGCGGCCATCCGTACCCGCCTGGAACAGCTGGCCGAGCACACCTATGGCTACATGATTCCACGCGATCTCTATTACCTGCGCGCACGTGCACGCACCAAGGGCGATCGCAGCGTCGGCCTGATCGGCGCCGCGCTCGGCAGCGCGCTGGACATCAAACCGGTGCTGCGCGCCTACCGCGGCGTTACCGAGCCAGTGGCCAAGCTCAAGGGTTTCGAACCTTCGGCCGAAAAGCTGTTCGGCTTCACCGTGCGCAAGATTCGCGACGGCCTGATGACGCCAACGGTGTGCGTGGGCTACGGCGGCGAGCTGGCCGAGCTGCATGCCCTGCCCGGCTATGCCGCACTGCAGGGCGCCTGCCAAACCCACGGCGTGGAACTGCTGGAAAGCGTGATGAGCCTGACCGGCATGGTCAACGTCGGCAAGGGCGCCTTGGCGGTCGGATTTGCTGCAGAGCCACACGCGTTTTCGGTCTGAGGCATGGGCGGGGGTGCGATGCGCTCGCCAGACACGCCGTCATCCATCACGCGAGTCGATTGCTACATTCATGCCGCCAACGGTGCCGCAATGACGAGGCACCGCGCCAGGCAGCGTGCTGATGATTGCCTTGAATGCGGCGCAGTCCAGGACGTGGCTGCCGTCCATGGCGGCAGCCACGCCGCATCGGACACAACGAAGGACCTGCTACAGGTCGTAAGACAGCACGTCTTCGAAACCGAATGTGTCGAAATTTTCGATGCGCGAGGGATACAGGCGACCGACCAGATGGTCGTATTCGTGTTGCACCACGCGTGCGTGGAAACCTTCGGCATCGCGCTCGATCGGAGTGCCGTCGGGTGCGAAGCCGCGGTAGCGAATGAAGCGATAGCGTGGAATGACTGCGCGCAGGCCGGGAATCGACAGGCAGCCTTCCCAGCCGTTTTCCATTTCTTCCGACAGCGGTTCGATCTGCGCGTTGGCCAGGGCCGTGCGCGGCACTGCGGGCGCTTCCGGATAGCGCTCGCTGGCGTCGAAACCGAACACCATCAATTGCAGATCCACCGCGATCTGCGGTGCTGCCAGACCGACGCCACGCGCAGCGTCCATGGTTTCGAACATATCGGCCACCAGCGTGTGCAACTCGGCGCTGCCCAGGTTGCTGACCGGTGGCGCCACGCGTAGCAGGCGCTTGTCGCCCATGCGGATAATTTCGCGAATCATGCGGGTGCTCCTGACGATCGTGGCGTGGATTCTAGGGCGGCTGCCGCCCGGTAGCGAACAAGCGCCGGGCGGTGCAACGGTCCGCAGGCGCTGCAGTGTACGAGCGGTCGCTGCCGCGGGTTGTGGATGCCGGCACCGGGCAACGCTCGCGCCAGCGCACGGTGCGTGCAGCCGGCCTGCTGTGCCGCGCTCAGCAGGTGTCGTGCATGCGCAAGTGGGCGTGCAGCCGGCTTGTTCATCGCGCCGTGAATAGGCGCACTGCATCTATCGCCAGCGCTGCGGCCAGCGTGATGGCGCAACACCGGCTTGGCGCCGGTTGAACCGGCTCAAACATGTCAGCGGCCAATGCGTTGACCGGCCTCGTCCAGCACGCGTTCGCCGTCTTCCTTGATGAAGCCGTGCGTGGCTGGCGGCAACAGGTCGAGCACCAATTCGGAGGGGCGGCACAGGCGTGTGCCGCGCGTGGTCTGGACGAATGGGCGGTTAATCAGGATCGGATGGGCGAGCATTGCGCTCAACAACGCCGCATCGTCCAGGGTGGGATCGTCCAGTCCCAGTTCCAGATAGGGCGTGCCTTTTTCGCGGATGGCCTGGCGGACCGTGATGCCGGCAGCGGCGATGAGCGCCTGCAGCGTCTGGCGGCTTGGCGGATGCTGCAGGTAATCGACAATCTGCGGTTCGATGCCGGTGTGGCGGATCAGGGCAAGGGTATTGCGGGAGGTTCCGCAACCGGGATTGTGGTAGATGACGGCGTGCATGGTGGCCTGGCGCTGGGTTGGCTGGTGGCTGGTGGCTGGCGGCGCCGGCAACGGATGACCGAACGACGCCCAGACCGGCCAGTGTACGAGTGGCGCCCGGGCGTGCCGAGCGCTGGCCACGACGTGCGCAGGCGCCTTGGCGACGATGCCTGGGGTGAACTCCCAGACTGCAACCCTGCCGATAACTTTTTCAGGTTGCCGCTTCGCATTCGACGGCGAATGTGTCAAAAGATTGACACGAATCACGGATTCATGATTCAGTCATGAACAGACTGAAATGGAAGGATTCTCCCGAGCGCCGGTGTCAGCACGGCGTTTTTTCCCCTGTTGGACCCAAGGAAACCCCAACGATGATGAGCTTTCGCAAGCCCGGATGGATGCTGTCCGGTGTGTTGTGTGTCGCATGCCTACCGGCGATCGCTGCAGCGCAGGAAGCAGCTACCAGCAGTTCCAAGGTCGGTATCGACCCTGCCACCGGCAAATTGCGCCCGCTGACCGACGCCGAGAGCGCGGCACTGGATCAGCAGGCGGCTGCAGCGGCCTCCGCAGCACGCGGCAGCGCCGCACGCAGCTCGGTTCCGCAGACCGAAGCGGCCGCGCGCGCGACCGAGCGGCGCCTGCCCAATGGCACCGTGGCGCGCAAGTTGCCGGCCACCCAAATGAGTTCGCTGACGGCAACCCGCCAGGCCGATGGACGCATCGTCATCGAACACAGCGACGACGCCGACACCACCCAACCCACCCACGCCGAGCACGGAGCGCTGCCGCATGAATAAGCCCTTGTTGCTGTTGTCCCTGGCCGTGGCGGCCGCATTGGCACCGCTGCACGCCCGGGCAGCCAATGTCACGCTGATCAATGGCGATGCCGGCACCGTGGTCGGTTTGAACGACCCGACCGCTGCCGCACCACTGGGCGGCAACCCGGGCCGCACGATCGGCGAGCAACGCCGCATCGCCTACCAGTACGCCATGGACCTGTGGGGCGCGGTGCTGCAGAGCAATGTCGAGATCAAGGTGTATGCCTCGTTCGCACGGCTGACCTGTACCGCCACCGGCGGCACGCTGGGCCAGGCCGGCCCGAACTGGATCGTCAACAACTTCCCCGGCGCCAAGGCCGATACGCTGTATCCGTCCGCGCTGGGCGATGCGATCGCCGGGCAGGACCTGGTGCCGGATCCGGCCGATCCGGCCGACGTGTTTTCGCAGTTCAACGGCGACCTGGGCAAGGACGATTGCCTGGCCGGTTCGGGCTGGTATCTGGGCCTGGACGGCAAGACGCCCGAAGGCCAGATCAACTTCCTCAACGTGGTGATGCATGAGATCGGCCACGGTCTGGGCGCGGCGGGCTTTCTCAACAAGACCACCGGCGTGCTGGGCTCGGGCAGCGGCCTGACCGACGTCTACACCTCGCAGGCCTACGACAACGTCCAGAACAAGCGCTTCGACGACCCGACCATGACCAACGCCCTGCGTGCCGAAGCGATGCGCACGCCCGGCCGTACGGTTTGGGCCGGGACGCGCGTGAACCGCGAGGCGGCGCTGATCCTGGATCCACGCACGCTGCTGCGCGTCACCGCACCGGCCAGCGCTGCGGGCAAGTTCGAAGTGGGCTTTGCCAGCTTCGGTCCGCTGGCCACCGCGGCCAATTTCCCGGCGCGTTCGGTGGTAACGGTCAATGACGGCGTGGCGGCCGCATCGGCCAGCGATGGCTGCGAAACCCCGTTCGTCAATGCGGCCGATGTGGCCGGCAAGGTGGCGCTGATCGACCGCGGCACCTGCGCCTTCGCGATCAAGGTGAAGAATGCGCAGCTCAACGGCGCGGTGGGCGTGATCGTCGCCAACAACGCGGCCGGTGTACAGACGATGGGCAACGCAGCACCGCCGATCACCGACATCACCATCCCCGCCATCATGGTCTCGCAGGCCGACGGCGCGCGCCTGAAGGGCAGCACTGCGGTGGTTGCGTCGCTGTACGAAGATCCGCAACTGCTGCAGGGCACCGACAGCGCAGGCCGCACGCGGCTGTACTCGCCCAGCGTGGTGGCCGGTGGTTCGACGTTCTCGCACTTCGATACCGATCTGCAGCCCAATGCCTTGATGGAACCTTTCGACACGCCGGAAGTGCAGGCGCACGTGAACATCGACCTGACCCCGGCGCTGTTTGCCGACATCGGTTGGACCTTGAACACCGGGCCGGCCAAGTTGGGCACCTGCAACACCCTGGTCCCGACGGTGGAAACCGGCGGCCTGATTCCGGGTGCGAACGTGTCTGCCGAAAGCAGCCTGTGCAAGACGCAGAACGCCGGCAACCGCCTGGGTTACCTGACCTGCATGGACGAACACGCGCGCGAGCTGCAGAGCCAGGGCGTGATCAGCCGCGTACAACAGGCAGCGGTCTTCGTCTGCGCCACCAAGGTGCGTCCGTAAGCGCCGAACGCGTGATGGGATGCAATGCGAACGGCGCCGGAAGGCGCCGTTCGTTTATCTGCTGCCGCGTGGTGGCGCGCAGGCCAGGCGGTCCCTGCAGCGTGGCGGCGATGCACACCACGTCGCAGGCGAGCATGCGGACCCATGCACGCGCGGCATCCCGTCGCCTGCGCGCATCCGCTGCAGCCCCTGCTGCGCGCCTTCGGAGCGAGGCACCAGGTTTGCCGTCACCTCAATGCTCCGCCGCATACGGCGAGGTCAGCACCTGCGGCGCACGCCCCAGCGCAGCGCCCAGGCGATCCATCACGAAACGCAAGTAGAGGTTGCTGCTGAACTGGTTGTAGTCGCGTGCATTGTTGAAGGTCAGCCGCCCGCCCAGAAACAGCTGCGGGGCCACCTGCCATTCGGCCGCGCCACTGAGGTTGTAGGACACGCCGGTGCGGCTTTCGCCCGCATACACCGGGTCGGTGTAGCGATTGACCAGACCGAGCAGCTCGGCCAGCGACGCGGCGTCGTAGGCGGCCTGTTGCAAGGTCGGGTCGGTAGGGAAATACGGCGAGGCCTCGGTGCTGAAATGCTGCACACCGACGCTGGCGTCGACCTTCCAGTTCACCGTCTGCCCGGCCGTGCGCCCGCTCCAGTGCACCGGGAACCCCAGGTCCACATAGTCCTGCGGGCTGAAGTAGCCACCGTGCCCGTAAGTGAAGCCGCTGAGATTCTTGTCGTACTGCATGGTGGTCAGATTGACGCCGGCGGTGAGCGATTGATGCTCGGTCTCCAAGGCATGCACGTAGAAGCCCAGGTCGACCTGGCGATGGTCGTTGTCGGCCACGTGGTTGCCCTGCAGGCGGTGCGCGGCAAGGTTGGCGTAGCCGCCGAGCAGGCCGTTGTCGGCAGTGGCCGACAGCGAAAGACCGGTGCTGGTCACACCGCCCCATTCGCGCCCGCTGCGCGCGTCCTGCGCACCGGCAAACGACAGCACGCTATCGGTGACTGCACGCCGCGAGGCCTCGGCCGACCAGCTGACGGTGTCACCGAGCTCGCCGCGATAGCCCACGCCACCGATGAGGTTGTGCTCCTGGAACCCGATCGGCGTGCTGCCCACGTCGGCACTGAAACCGCCATTGCGATACCGCACGCCGACGCCCACGCCGGTGTCGTCCTGGCTGAGCCGGCGGCTGCCGTTGCCGCTGGCGGCCATGGCATTGAGCGTGTCGACCAGGCCGGTCGGCGTCTGCTGCGCGGCGGCCGTGCTGCCGGCCAACGCGCGCAATGCGGCCGCATCGCCTGCACCCAGCTGTTCGCTGAGCGCGGCATTGCCCAGGATGTCGCGAGCCAGCTGCGCAATCGGCGTGGTGGAGGCGTTGATGCTGAGCAGGTAGGCCGGCAGCGGCTCGTTGGCCAGCGCCGTCAGCGCAGCGGCATTGCTGTTGTTGTGCTCCACCAGCAGTGCATTGAACAGGCCGGTATTCAAGCTGTAGCGGCGCAGGCGTTCGCGCGTGGCGGCGGTATCGCCTTCGGTGGCGAGCAGCTGATACACCGGCGAATCGACCAGCGTGTCGATCGGGCCACGGTTTGCGGCCAGCGCATCGCCGATGGCGCTTTGCGGTCCGGTGCCGAAGCGGCTGGCGGTGGCGTAGTCGGTGCCGAGCGTGCCGGCATCCACCACGGTTGGTGTCAGCGTGACACCGAGCTTGCCCTCGCCGACTGCGAATTCGGCCTGCACCGGCATTTCGATGTCGTCCAGACGGCCCAGGCCGTCTTCGCCGTCGCGTGCGCGATACAGCGCGCCGCCGGCAAGGCCGCCGCTGTTTTCCGCCTGCACGGCGCGCAGTTCGTCGAGCACGCTGTTGCCGCTGCTGCGCGCAGGCAGTGCTTGCGCGAGGTTGCTGCGCGGCTGCAGATCGCTGCCCGACACAGGCGGCAGCGTGCCATGCGAGGAAGCGCGCAAGCGGCTGCCGGGCGCAGGCAACGTGGAAGGCACGGTGCTGGCGCGCACCGGTTGCGGCAACGCGTCGCTCCTGATGTCGGCGGCAGCATTGACGGGTGCGGCAGGCGCGACAGGTACGACGCTGGGCTGCATGGCGAGCGGCGCGATGGATGCGACAGGCGCGGTTGCGACATCGGTGTAGGCGCTGCCGGCGTCCATGCGTTCGGACAGCACCGCCGGCGCACGCGGCATGGCGCCGGTCATGCCGGAGAATGGGTTGAGCGGGCGACCGGATGCGGCGACGGCGGCCAGGCCACGTGCAGACGCCAGGCCATTGTCGAGCTGCCCGGCCTGACGTTGCTGCGCGGCCAGCGCTGCACGGAAATACTGCTCGGCCTTGCGGTTCTTGCCGGCACTGCGATACACGCGGCCGGCGGCCGCGAGCACCTCCGGCGACTCCGGTGCCTGCGCCAACGCGCGTTGCAGATAGCTCTCTGCATTGCGCAGGTCCGATTGCGCGGCGGCGCTGTTGGCCGCTGCGGTGAGCGTGTCCAGATCGCTGGGCTGACGTTGCAGGAGCTGCTGGTAGATCGCCAGCGCCTGGCGGTGCTCGCCGGCGGCCGCGTACAACCGCGCGAGCGCGGCCTGCGCATCGCGGTTGTCCGGCTGCTGGGCCAGTATTGGCGACAACGCGTCGTAGGCGCCTTCCAGATTGCCGAGCTCACGCAATGCATCCACCTGCCGCAGCGTGTAGGCGCTGCGCAGGCCTTGGTAGCGGCGCAGCTGCTCCGGGGTCAGGGTGGTGGCCTGCAGCTGACGCAACACCGCCGAGAGCTCGGCGTCCTGATGCGCGCGCAGCAGCACGCTGGCGTATTGCAGGCGGTCTTCGGTGCGCGGGTTGGCGCCGGTGACCAGCCGCTGGGCCAGCACCAGCGCGCGCTGGGTGTTGCCGGCGTCGGCATGCGCGCCGGCCAGGGCGGCCAGCAGTTGCGGATCGTCGAGCTGATTGCCCAGCGCCGTTTCGGTACGCGCCAGCAACTGCTGCGCCTCGCCCACCCGGCCCTGCGCAACCAGCTGCCGCGCCTGACGCGCCTGCAATTCGATCCAGGCGGTGGCGCGCAGCTGGGCCATCGCCGGCGTGCGTGCCGCAGCTGGAATGCGGTCCAGACTGTCGTAGGCGCCCTGCCAGTCGCCGCTTTCCTGCGCCAGCAGCGCATTGGCGTGCAGCGCCTCGGGTTGGTCGCCATGGACCGCGAGCAGGCCGTCCATCACGCTGCGCGCCTGATCCGGGCGGCCAGCCTGTTGGTACAGGCGCGCCAGGTCGAGACGGATCCAGGCATCGCCGGGGCGTTCGACCATGGCCGCTTCCAGTTCGGTTTGCGCGCTGACCGCATCGCCGCCATCCAGAAACTGACGCGCACGGGCGCGCTGCACGTTGGAGCGCAGCAAGGCTTGGCCACCGGACTTGGCGCGCTCGGCCGCTGGCAGCCGGTCGAACAAGGCGCTGGCTTCCTGCAGACGGCCCTGGCGGCTGTACAGCCCGACCAGGCCCTGCAACGCGCCGGCATTGTCGGCCTCGCGCGACAAGGCTTTGCGATAGCTGGCTTCGGCAGCAACCGGGTCGCCGGCGGCCTGCACGTCACCCAGCGCCACGTGTCCGGCCGGCTCGTTGGGCAGCAGCTGCACCGCCTGCTCTACCAGCTGGCGCGCCTGCGCCAGATCGCCGCGCGCGCGCGCCGCTTCGGCCTGCTGCAGCTGCTGCCAGTAACGGGCGCTCTCCAGCGCGCTTTTCCATTTGCCGTTGCTGGCCGCGGCCGGTCGCAGCAGTTCCTGGGCCTCGGCAAAACGCTGCTGACGCAGACGTACCGAGCCCAGGCCGCCGAGCGCTTCGGGGTCGCGCGCACGTGCACGCAAGACCTGGGTAAAGCGTTGTTCGGCGGCGCTCAGATTGTTGGCGCTCAACGCGCGAAAGCCTTCGCCCAGCAGCACGCCGTTGGGATCGGCCGGCGTGGCCGCGGCAGTGCGTTGCGCGCGCAGCTGGCCGAGTTTGGCGGCCACTTCGGCATCGTTCGGGGTACCGGCAAGAAACGCTTGGTACAGCGGCGCATCGGCCATGCCGGCGTTGAGCCACAGCAGCGCCTGGCGCCAGCTGCTGCGTGCCGGCCCACCCACGTCCGCGCGCTGGGCAAGCGTGCGCAATTGCGCAATGCCGTCGCGGCGGGTGGGTTCGCGGTAACTGAGGACCTGCGCCAGCGCCAGCTGCACGGACGGATTGCCCGGGTCGCTGGATTGCAAGCGTCGCAGGCCGTCGCGGGCGCGCTCCCAACCGGTGGGGGTGCCGGCCAGCGATTGGTAGTACTCCAGCGCCAGGTTCGGCGGCGGCGACTTGCCGGCGAAGGCGGCTTCGTAACTGCGCGCCGCTTCCACATAGCGCCCGGCAGAGGCGGCACGACGTGCATTGCGCAGATTGGAATCTTCGCCCGCGTTGCTGCTACCGCGCGCGCCGATCGCCACGCGCAGGCGCTGCGCCTGCGGCGATTGCGGATGCGCGCCTTCGAGTTGCTGCAGCCGCTTGCGCGCTTCGGACTGGCGCCCCTGCGCCAGATCGATCTGGGCCAGGCCGAGCAATGCGTCGGGTTGGTCCGGGTCGATGCCGAGCAGCTTCTTCCAGGTATCGGCGGCCAGATCGTCGCGACCCTGGTCGTGCCAGTAATTGCCCTGCTCCACCAGCTGCTGGGCGGCGCTGGTCTGCGCGTGCGCTGCCGGTGCGGCGAGCAGGCACAGCGCGAGCATGCCGGCGAGGTAGAACGGCTTCAGGTCGTTGCGGCACATGCAGGGGTTCTCCAGGCGGGCAACAGGCGCCCGTCTGCGGCGAAGCGGTAGCGGTTCTCAAGCCATCCCTGTCCGAACAGGGCCAGCGTGCGTTCGAAATACGGCAATGCAGCGGCGGCCGGTTGCGTGGCGGCGGGCACCCGCTGCGCCTGCGCCTTGAGCAGCGCGGGCTTGCCCAGTGCGCTCAGGTACGGCAGCAACGCCGCAGAAAATCCCACCGGCAGGGCGCCGGTGCCCACACCGCGCGCGGTGTCGATCTTTTCGGCCGGCGTCTGCTGCGCGGCGAGCAGGTCGGCCGGTCCGGACAGGTCCTTCAGCAATCGCGCGCGCAGCGGCTCGCCAGCGTCCAGCATGCCGGCCCACAGGTACACGCGGATGGCGTCGTAACTGCCGACATTGCCGCGCTTGGGATCGGCATTGAAGGTCTTGCCGTCCCACACCGTCCAATCCGGGGCAAACCCCACCGGCGCGCTGTCACGCAGCAGGCGCGCGCTGTTGGCGGCAATGGCAGCCCATGGGCCCTTGGGGTCGGCATTGGCGCAACGACGCAGCACCTGGATCGGCAGATAGCTGGGATTGAGCGTCCAGCGCCCGTTGTCGACGAAACCGGTGCGGCCCGGCAGCAGCATCGGGCCCAGCCCGGGCAGCGTGGCCACTTCCTGGGTGCGGATCAGCTGCAGCATCTGCTGGCCGGCCTTGAGGTAGCCCGGGCGGCTCCACAACCGTCCGGCTTCCAGCAGCGCATAGGCAATCCACAACTCGCCATCGCTGGCGGTGTTGGCGTCCAGCACGCGCCAGGCGCCGCTGCCATCGCGGCCCCACAGCCATGCCGGCAGGTTGAGATCCGGGCGGCCGCCGCACAGGTTGTGGCGGGTCCAGCTCAGCACCTTGTCGAACAGCACCTGGTCGTTGTTGACCAATGCGAAGAACAGCGCATACGACTGCCCTTCGGAGGTGGAGCGTTGATCGGGATTGAGAAAATCCACCACCCGCCCATCGGGCTGGATGTGCTTGTCGACGAAGGCGCTCCACAGCGGCCACGGCCCGCACTGGCTGGGCGCCGCCAGCGCGGCTGCCGGCAGCAGCGCGGCCACGCCGGCCAATGCGCCTGCATGCAGCAGGCGACGGCGCGTCATGCCACCGGTATGTGCGTGCGCGCTCATGCACCGCCACCGTCGTTGAGCCGCTCGGCGGTGTGCCTACGCAGCAGCACGCGTGCGGCCAGGGCCAGCAACAACGCCAGCAGCACCACGGTAAGGGCCAGCCACACCGGGTGGTGCGAGAAATACCAGCGCAGCCAGGTCGGCAGCGGCAGATGCCCCACGTAATAGGTCTGGTTGCCGACCAGACTGGTGACTTTGTTCTGCTGCAGCACCACCACGCTGCCCTGGAAATCCTTGAGCAGGGTCGGGTCGAACCAGGCATCGAACAGGCGGCTCATGTTGGCCGGGTCTTCGGTCTGGAAGGCGACCACGCTGCGGCCGGCTGCCAGTGGCGACTCGAAGCCCATCAGCAGGACGTCGTCCGGCTGCGGCTGCAGGGCGATCTCGGCGGTGGTGGGCAGGTCGGTGCGGCGCGCATCGAAGGAGAGAAAGCGCGGCAGTCGTTCGAACAGCCAGTCGGTCAGCGCAAAGCGGGTCGCCCGCCCGTCCTGGCCGATCGGCAGATGCGCGCGCCACTGCTTGAACAACGGTTGCGATTCGGCGCTACCGAGCAGCAACAGATCGCGGCCTGCATGCTGCTGCACTGCGCCGGCGCCGATGATCTGCGCATGCAGCGCCGGGTAACCGGTGGAAGCCCCGAAATGCCCGAGCAGGGTCAGCACATTGCTCAGGTCCTGATCGCCGGGATTGTTGGGCAGCACGATGGTGGATTCGGACAAGTCCGCCAGGCGCGTGAACGGGTAGCCGGCATTGGCGAACGCCGCCAGGTTCGGCATCGCCATGTAGTGGTGGAAGCCGCTCAGGTCGATGGTGGAATCGGCATCGATGGCACCGGACACATCCGGGAAGGTGTTCTTGCACGCTTCGCCCTGCGGGCGATCGAAGAAGAAATGGAAGCGCAGTTGGCTGTTGGCCGAAAACGCACCCACCGGCAGTGTCAGGTCCTGATGCACCGGCATGCTGCCGCGCGTCCCCAGGCTGTTCCACCAGCGCATCGGCGTGGATTGAGCGAATGGGCGACCGGTCAGCGGCAGCGTGGTCACGAACGACTCGTTGATGCTGACATTGAGCGCGGATTTGTTGTCCTGCTCAGGCAGCGTGTAGCGGTAGTTCAACGCAACCGGGATGCCGTCGCGTTCCCACACGAACAGGTCCGGCGGCAGTTGCAGGCCGACTCGGATCAGGTCGGGGTGATAGCCGGTGACGTTGAGCTGGCTGGGCTGGGTGACCAGATCGCCGAAGCGTACCGGACTCTCGCTCGACACCCAGTTGGGCGCGTCGTAGGGCCGCCGCGGCGCAGGCGCGCTGATGTCGCCGATGCGGGCCACCGCACCGGTCAACGGTGCGCGCAAGGCCAGCGCGGTGGCGGCACGCTGCAGGTCTTCGCTGTTGCGGCCGAGCACCAGCAGCAGCTTGCCGTTGCGATCGTTCGGGTTGGCCAGCACGGCCACGGTGGGGCCGCGGATGTCGGCCACGCCGCTGTCGGCGGTCGCAAATTGCGCGGGCAAGGTGCCGGGCGTAGCGAAGACGACCGCATTCCCGGACGCCGGCAAGGCCTCGGTGGAGGCCGGGAACACCGCGCCACGGTAGCCGGCCAGGCTACCGAACCACGAGGCCACCGTGCCGGCCGCCTGCAACGTGGCCGTGTCCGGGCGCTGCGGGAAATAAAACGGCAATTCCAGCCGGCGCGTGTCGCGTACATCGAAGAACGGCACCGGCAGCAACGCCAGATTGTTGGCCAAGGCCAGCGGCGTGGTGGTCAGCGACAGGCTGGTGGCCGCATCCACATTCGCCCACAGGCTGCTGTGGTCGGGATCTTCGCAATCGCGCGTGTAGTGGCCGATCAACTGCAGGTTGAGCTGGTTGTAATCGGTGACCAGGCGCGGGTCGATCGGCAGATCGGCCGAGAGCAACTTGCCGGCGTTGGCCTTGTCGGTGGGCAGCGTGGCCACGGTGACGCCGTTGATGGTGACCTTGAGGTGCGACAGGTCGGGCAACAGCGAGGGCGAGTAGCTGTATTTGAGATTCAACGTGGCCGCGGTGACGATCTCATCGCTGCGCACGCTGAAGGGCACGCCGGCGCTGCCCTGCACCCCGCGCAAGGTGATTTCGTAATCGATGCCCAGCTCGCGCAGCGTTGCCGCACGCGTGCTGCCGCCTGGCAACGGTGCCGCTGCGAAGGCGACGGGCACCTGCGCTGGGGTGACTGCCTGCATCTGGCTGCCTGCCTGCGCAGATGGCGTTGCAGGCATGGGCTGCGCCTGCGCCAGGCCTGCCAGCAAGGTCAACGCACAGCTCAACACAGCCGGGAACATCCGCATCAGCGGCATCTTGGTAAAGGAAAGGGAAACACCACGCATCACACTCACGACTCCAGATCCACCGGGCGCCTCGGACGAAAGCCCTGCCGCGCGCTGTCCACGATATGCCCGCCCAGTCGCCCGAATCCGCGTGCACTGGCTTCCAACACCTGGCCCATCGAGCGCCAGAACGCATCGCGGTCGTGCTGGCCCCACTGCGACAGCCAGATGTCGGCGCGCGCGAAGGTCGACGCCACCAGCCAGCGCTCCTGTTCCATCGACATCTGCGTGAACTGGATGCTGACCTGTCCATCGCGATCCTGGCGCACCACCGCCGGCAAGGTCTGCTCCACGCCACGGTGGCTCAGGCCGATCTGCACCGGCAGACCCGGCTCGATCGGCTGTGGCTGCGCGAGCGTGATCGCCATGCCGCCCGTGGAAAAATTCACCGAGCGACTCGGCAGCACACCGCCGTCGGGCAGATACAGGGTGACCGGCACATCCAGCGGCACACGGTGTGCGCTGCGCACCTGGCGCGTTTCGCTGGCGGTGGCAATCGTGGCGCCCAGCAGCACCATGTTGTAGAGCGTCCAGGCCAGGTTGAACCAGATGGTCTGCTGCTCGCCGCTGCCACCCACATAGATCAACCGCAGCACCCCAGCCACCACGCCCACCACGTTGAGCAACAACAGGAACAGATACGGCTTGGCGATCTGCGCGTCGAAATAGCTGCGCGACACCAACCCACCCTTGGGCGTGACGTTGAACTTGCCGAGTTTGGGATTGAGCAGGGCCACCAGCGTGGGACGGAAGATGTACCAGGCCAGCGTGGTTTCATAGACCTCGTTCCACAGCAAATGGCGGAAGCGGCTCTGCACGCGCAGGTTGGTCAGGTTGGCCTGCAGGATGTGCGGCAAGGCGTAGGCCAGGATCATCAACGCCGAGGCCTGGATCACGTGCGCGCCGAAAAACAGATAGGCCAGCGGCGCAGTCAGATAGATGATGCGGGGCAAACCATAGAAGAAGTGCAGCATCGCGTTGAGGTAGCACAGCCGCTGCGACAGTTTGAGCCCGCGCCCCAGCAAGGGGTTGTCGATGCGCGCGATCTGCGCCATGCCGCGCGCCCAGCGGATGCGCTGCGCCACGTGGCCGGACAAGCTTTCGGTGGCCAGACCCGCCGCCTGCGGCACGGCCAGGTAGGCGGTGCGGTAACCGCGGCGCTGCAGCTTGAGCGCGGTGTGCGCATCTTCGGTGACCGTTTCCACCGCCACGCCGCCCACTTCTTCCAGCGCGGTACGCTTGATCACCGCACACGAGCCACAGAAGAACGTGGCATTCCACTGGTCGTTGCCATCCTGCAGCAGGCCGTAGAACAACTCGCCTTCGTTGGGCACCTTGCCATGCGTGTCCAGGTTGCGTTCGAACGGGTCCGGCGAAAAGAAATAGTGCGGCATCTGCACCAGTGCCAGCTTGGTGTCGTGCAGGAACCAGCCCATCGCCACCTGCAGAAAACTGCGGGTGGGAATGTGGTCGCAATCGAAGATGGCCACATAATCGCCACTGCACTTCTTCAACGCGGCATTGATGTTGCCGGCCTTGGCATGCGCGTTGTTGGTGCGGGTGACGTAGTTGATGCCGACCTCGGCGCAGAACGCGCGAAACTCGTCGCGACGGCCGTCGTCCAGCAAATGGATGGTGATCTTGCCGGCCGGCCAATCGATCACGCTGGCCGCCAGCACGGTGGTGCGCACCACCGACAGCGGCTCGTTGTAGGTCGGGATGAACACGTCCACGCTGGGCCACAGGCGCTGGTCGGCCGGCAGCGGCACCGGCTTGCGGTTGAGCGGCCACAGCACCTGGAAATAGCCCAGCACCAGGATCACGAAGGCATACAGCTCGGCGCCAAGCAGGCCCAGGCCGAGGATGAAATCCACCGCGCTGCCCACGCCCATGGTCTGGGTCATGCGCCACCAGATGTAGCGGCACGACACCGCCAGCGACATCCCCATCATCATCAGGATGACCACCCGCCCGCCGCGGTTGCGCACCGCCAGCGCCACCGCGAACAACACGCCGGAAAACACCAGCTGCTGCGTCACATCCATCGGCACGGCCACCACGAACACCAGCAGCAACGCACCCAGCAACCACAGCGCCCAGGTCGCCAGCGTCGGCAGCGGTGATGCGCAATGGCGGTTGGCAGCGGTCATCAATCGTCCTTCAGGCATGGCGGCGTGCGGCACAACAAGCGACAAGCGCACCGGCGCCTGCAGCGGGAAACAACGGGCAACAGGTCAACGCGAGCGCAGGCGCTTGAGCGGGCTTTGCGCGCAGCTGCGCGCATCGGCCTGCAACAGGCGCTGGAACAAGCGCTCCAACGGCGTCTGCGCCGGCCGATCGGCCGGCTGCACGCCGCGCGGCGCAGGTTCGTCGAGCTGACGCAATTTGCGCAGCGGGGCGAGCGCATCCGGCACCGGGTCTGCTGCCGTCACGACGGGTTGCAGCGAACGCTCTGGCGCCGGTACGGCGGCCGGCATGCCCAAGTTCGGCGTCGGCGCGGCAACCGCCACCGGCGGCTGCACGGCATCGGGCGCAACGGTGATCGGTTCGACCGCTGCCGGCGCACCGGCCTGCGGCAGGCTGCAGGTGCGCGGCGACAGCTGGGTATAGGCGAAATCGTGGTACCCCTGGCTCGCCGGCGTCCCCAAACGCGCGAACAGGCCCGACACATCGTCATGTTGGGGTGCGTCCTTGCCCTTCCTTGCTGTCATCACACTCTCCTTGCCCGATCAGACATGCTCATGCCGTGCGCGCCAACACCAGGCGGCGCAGATCGACGGTGTCGCTCGGCACGCTCTGCACCGCCAGACCCGCCAGCATCCCCAGTTGCTGAAACCACCCCTCGTAGACACCCTGCAAAAACCCATCGCTCCACGCGGCGCCATTCAGCGCGACGCTCAACGGCGCCCCCGCGTGCCGGATCTGCACATGGTCGGTGTATTCCTCCAACACGCACTGGCCCCAATCGCAGCGGTCCCAGACCGCATTGGCCGCGAGCTGCGCGTCGTCCAGCGTGGCGCACGGCGCAAGCCGCTGTTCGCGTGCGAAGCGCTGGCCGATTCGCGCCATCAACAGGGCCAGATCGTCCTCGGGCAACTCGGCGCCGAACTCCTCGGCCATCGCGCGCACAAACCCCAGCCATTGCCGGGAGCAACTGCGCGTACGGTATAGCGGCAGCGGGTCGAGTGCGCTCATTCAACAGACTTCGCAAGGAAAAAAGGGCCGTCACATGCGACGCATGCACCCGATGTGATGCATGCGTGATGACATGTTAGCGGCCGCCATCCTCGAATCGAGAGCTGCGTCTCACTTTTTTCGGGCATTCCCCGACAGCGTGTAGGGAATTTCTGTAGCGGGTGGCGACGCCCGCCCGTCAGTCCCCGCCGGCATCGCCCCGAGCGATCATCCCTCTGCCATCGGCGGCAGTCCGAACACGTCGCGCAGATAGCGCAGATACCCGATGTCCTCGCACATGCTCTTGCCGGGCGAGTCGCTGAGCTTGGCCACCGGCTGGCCATTGCAGCGGACCATTTTGATCACGATCTGCAGCGGCGTCGGCCCCAGATCGTTGGTCAGGCTGGTGCCCACCCCGAAGGCCAGCCGGCAGCGCGTGTGGAAGTGCTGGTACAGCCGCATCACCTTGTCGATATTGAGCCCGTCGCTGAACACCAGCACCTTGGTCCGAGGATCGACGCGGTGCGCTTCCAGATGCGCGATGACGCGCTCGCCCCATTCGAACGGGTCACCCGAATCATGGCGCATGCCATCGAACAACTTGCAGAAATACAGATCGAAATCGCGCAGGAACGCATCCAGCCCAACCACGTCCGACAACGCGATACCCAGATCGCCACGGTATTCGCGCGCCCACGATTCCAGCGCCGCCACCTGCGAATCGCGCAGCCGCGGCCCCAACGCCTGGAACGCCTGCAGATACTCGTGCGCCATCGTGCCCAGCGGGGTCAGCCCGTACTGCTTGGCGAAATACACGTTGCTGGTGCCGACGAACTGTTCGCCCAGGCCATCGCGCAGCAGCGGCAGCAACTCGCCATGCCATTGCCGCGAGTAGCGCCGCCGGGTGCCGTAGTCGGCGATCTTGCAGCCGGCCGGCATGCTGCGCAGGCTCGCCACCTTCTCGCGCAGGCGGCTGCGGCCCTCTTCGAAATCCGGCTCGGAGGTATTGCGAAACCACACCTCGTTGATGATCGCCAGCAGCGGCACCTCGAACAGGATGGTGTGCAGCCAGGGGCCGCGGATGGTCAGCTCGATCTCGCCCGGATGGGTGGCCGATGCGGTCAGGCTCAGATACTTGCGATCCAGATGGAACAGCGCCAGGAAGTCGGCGAAGTCCGGCTTGATGAAGCGCAGGCTGCGCAGGTAATCCACTTCGTCCTCGCGCAGCCGCAACCGGCACAGCGCATCGATCTCGCGCGAGATCTCATCGACGAACTGCGCCAGATCCACGCCGGGGGTGCGGCACTTGAAGCGGTAATCCACCTGCGCTGCCGGGTGCTGGTGCAGCACTGCCTGCATCATGGTGAATTTGTACAGGTCGGTGTCGAGCAGCGAATGGATGATCATGCCGCCGGATTATGCCCTTGGCGGCGATGACAGCGCGTGCAGTGCGCAAGCCGCGTGAGAACGCAGCGCACCTGTGTCGTCAGGTAGACAGCCGCGATTGCCAAGCTGGGCCAGCGCGTTCCAACCCGTTCTGCGCAGCGCAGCCGCTGGCGGAAGGAGCACGTCGGAAGGCATGCAACGTGACGCCAGCACGTGCAGCTGCGCCCGTCTGACGCACAGCGCAGGCGCACGCCATGCACGTGCAGCGCGATCTAGCGCGACCGGCGACCAGAGCGAGCCTGCATCGCGTGACGTGGCCGGCGCCAGAAGCCCAAGCGTGCGAGCGGGTTCTGGCGATCCCGGGCACTGGCCGCACCCCGCCGCTGCGGCGAACGCAGCTGTTCGCCAGTCGCCCTCAGCGCGCCAGCACCTGCTGCGCCGGCTTGCCTTGCACGGTGAAATCGCTGTCGCCCGGGCCGCCGGCCTTGGGGTCGGTATACCAGCACCACAGCGCAATGCCTTCCACGCCATGCGCCTGCAGTACCTTGCGCCACTGCTGCAACACCTGCAGCTGTAGGCGCGTATCGACGGCAGCCGTGCGCTGCTCCGGGCTTTCCCACGGCGCCGCCAGACTACCGCGCGCCGAACGCAACCCCAGCTCGGCCACCCACACCGGCTTGCCCACGCGCTGACCCAACTGCTGCAGGCGTTGCGCCGCAGCGGTCATTTCAGCGCTGCGTGCATCGGCAGCTTCGGACAGGCGCGGATACAGGCTGGTGCCCACCGCATCGAACAACGACCAGTAACGGAAGCTCTCGGCATGCTCCATACCGTCGGCCACATACAGCAGTTTTCCGTGGTAGACCTTGCGCACTGCCGCGACCAACGCCGGCCATTGCGGCGCGTCCTGCAACTTGCGCAACTCGGTGCCGATCACCAACGCTTCGGCGTGTTCGTCCTGGGCCAACCTGGCCAATGGCAGCAATGCCTGCTGGTAGGCCGCAAACCACGCCGCCGGGTTGGTGGGCGCGGCATCGCCGGCCCAGTGTCCCGGAATCCAGACATGCACCTTGAGCGTCGGCTGCAATCCAGCCTGCAGGCTTTGCCGCAACGCAGCGCGCATGGCGTCCACACTGCTGTCGCTGCCCAGCACCGGGTCGTTGGACTGCGGGTTGGCCTGCCACACGAACGCGACCAGCAACGCCTTGCTGGCCCCCGTCTTGGCCAGTGCGTCCAGCGACTGCGCTGCAGCCTGACTTTCCCACGGGGCGTTGGCGGACACCTTGACGTTGGCGCCCATCCAGGTCGGCGCGGCGGCATTGCAGCCGTTTGCCAGCAGACACACGCCGATCAACGTTGCGACGCTTAGAACGCGCTTGAACATGCAGCAGACACCTCGGCATTCGGCGGCGCCGCGTGCCGGGAGCACGCCGTCGCACGCAAGGATGCACTGTTCTTGTCCTGCGGCACCGCCGTGACCGCTGCCGGGTTGGCCGGCTCGGCAGTGTCGGCAGATGCCGTTGCAGCCGGGGCCACCGCAGCGCTCTGGGCCATCGCCGGCTGCATCACCCCAGCCTCCTGCGTAGCGGGAGCGGCCGCCGCACGCACCGGCAACGATACCGGCGTCGTCATGACAACGGCCTCGCCCTGCATCAGGGCCTGTTCGTCGGGCGCTGCGGCACGCATCCAGCTACCCCAACCCTGCGGTTGTGCCCAGATCGCACCCACCAGGCCCAACACTAGCAATCCGGCCGCCTGGCCGCGCTGGTCGGCGTGCAGCGCACGCAGCAACAACGCCGCCGGCACCCACAACAGCAGCAGGGCATCGAAGCCAGCCCAGCCGAACGCGAACGACAACGCAGCCGCGCAGATCACGGTGCCGGCACTGGCCACCACGCCACGCGCCAACGCACCGCTGCGCGCACGCGCCACCAGCGCAAGCACCGGGAAGCACGCCACGGCCGCCACACCCCAGCGGACCGCCGGCAACCAGCCGTCGGCATGGCCGGCCAGTGGCAACGGCAACGGATGCGACGCCTGGGCAATGCTGGACAGCGTCGGCCACGGCGCATTGAACACGACCAGATTCACGTAGGCCCACATGCCGACCAGGAATGCGAACGGCAGATAGCACACCAGATAGAACGAGCCTGGTGCCTTGCGCAGCATCTGCGGCGGCATGACCAGCAGCAGCCACGGCGCGACCATTGTCGACAGCGCCAGCGTCTGCACATCCAGGCACAGCAAAATGCACAACCAGCCCGCAATGCGCAGATAGGTGAAGGCTTCCACTGGCGCCTGCAAGCGGCGCAAGGTGCGGCACAAACCGTAGAAGGCCAGCAACCCCACTGCCTGGCTGCCGCCGGCAGCGATCGGCAGCAGGAACAGCGGGTTGCAGCCCACCAGCAGCGTCAGCGCACTGGCCCAGCCGCGCCCGAACACGCCAGCCAGATCGCGCCACAGCAGCGACAGGAACAGCGCGTTCGCAGCAACCGCGACACATGGCCAGACCTGGAACGGCAGATTCCAGCGATGCAAGGTGAGATCGACCGCCCACGCCAGCAACCCGGTCGCCGGCACGCCGATGTCCGGCGCAAGCGCGGGCGTCGTGGCCACCGACTGCACCAGCAGCGGCTGGCTCAGCAGCGACAGCGCCACCACGGCGATGAGAAACGCCGGCAGCCCGCTCTCGCGACGCTGCGCAACCGGCTCACTCTTCGAGTGCGGCGCGGCGCTCGTTTTCCGAATGCTTGCTGATGCCATGCGTGGTCTTCTCCCAATAGAACGGATTGTGGATCAGCTGCCAGAGACCCTTGTAGGCGGCGATCGACTGCAACGCCCAGTAGAACGGCACCGTCAGTGCGTACGGCGCCAGCTTGAAGTAGTCGCGCTTGAACGCTGCAACCAGCGTGATGTAGATGAAGAACGCATTGGCCAGCAGCAGATTGACCAGCGAGACCCCCGCCAGCCACGGCGGGAAGAAGCGCTCGAACATCGTGGTGCCGGTCAGCGCCCACGCCGCGTACAACGCCCAGAGCACCGGCACGCCCAATGCGGTGAAAAAACCGCCGCCGATGAAGAACTGGAACCCCCAAAATCCCTTGAAGCCGGTGCTGCGATACAGATGCACCGGGTCGCGCATGTGCACCAGCCAGGTCTGCATATAGCCCTTGAGCCAGCGCGACCGCTGCCGGATCCAGTTGGGAATGCTGACGTTGGCTTCTTCGAAGGTGGTGGAATTGACCACGTTGACGCGGTATCCGTTCTGGATCAGCCGCACGCCCAGATCGGCGTCTTCGGTGACGTTGTACGGATCCCACGCGCGCACCTGGCGCAATACGTCCAGACGGAAGTGATTGGAGGTGCCACCCAACGGAATCGGAATGCGCAGGTATTCCAGCGCCGGCAGGTAGAAGTCGAACCAGAGCGTGTACTCCAGCGTGAACATCCGCGTCAGCCAGTTTTCGTCGGCGTTGTAGTAGTTCAGCCGCGCCTGGATGCACACCACATCCTTTTCGGCCTTGCGGAATGCCGCCACCACGCGCTTGAGCTGGTCCGGCTCGGGCTTGTCTTCGGCGTCGTAGATGGTAAGCAGCTGCCCACGCGCAAAATGCAGTGCGTAGTTGGAGGCCTTGGGCTTGGTCTTGGGCTGCGACGGCGGCACCCGGATGATTTCGAAGAACGCTTCCAGGCCGAGTTTCTTGGCCGCTTCGATGGTGTCCAGGTCGTCCGCTTCCAGCACCAGCTTGACGTCCAGCTTGCTGATCGGGTAATCCAGCTTGCGCAGCGCGTTGGCCAGGATCGGCAGGACTTCCGGCTCCTTGTACATCGGCACCAGCACGGTATAGACCGGCAGGTCGTCGTCGCGCAGCGCGGCCACCTCGTCTTCGGTGACCTTGATGTCGATGCGATGGCGCGAGCCGAACCACACCAGCAGCAACTTCAACCCGAAGGTGGCCAGAAAGCCCAGCGCCACCAGCACGTTGACGGCAATCAGGGCCGGCACCGGGAACAGCACCAACGTCGCCAGCATCACCGCCGCCAACGCCCACAACGCGAACTTCTGCCCGCGCGTGATGACCTGGCGTGCCGAATACGTCGGCGCATGCGCCGCAAGCAGGTTCAGCGCGTTGTCGGTGAGCTGCTCGTCGGCATAGCGCTGCAGGCTCCAGATGATGTCGAACTTGGCGGTACCGACAAAGCGCACGTCTTCGCCGTAATGGGCACGTGCCCAGGCGAACAAGGCCGGATCCGGATCGGCTACCGCCAGCACCAGCACACCGTCCTCGCGCCGCCACGGCAACACCAGGCGCTGCGCGTAGCTATCCAGGTCGCCGGGGGTGAGCAGTGCAGGATCCGGCGGCTGCTGCACCAGATCGATGAATTGCAGCCCGAAGTGCGCGGCAACGATGGCGTAGAACCGCTGCGCCGGCACGCCGCGCTGGGCCAGGATCACATCGCCAAGGCGCGAATTCCAGCGTTGCTGCAAGGCCAGCGCCGAGCGCAGCTGTTCATCGGTGATGACGCCTGCAGACACCAGCGCACGACCCAGCAGACCGCGTTCGCGGCCGATGTCCGGTGCTCGTCCCAGCGCGTCCGTTTCGCAGGTGACCGTCATGTGCGGCCCCTCAGAAACGCCACCAGGCGGCCACGAATGGCCCGCCCGCGGCACCGGTGTTGCGCCCCATCACCGGCTGCTGATACCCCACCTGCCATTGGCTGCCACCCGGCGCCGTGTACAGCGTGGACAACTGCAACTTGGTGAGATCGTAGTTGGTGCCGGTGGCGACGAAGCCCACGCCGCCACCGCTACCGGCAACATCGAAGTTGCCACGCCCGTTGCCCAACCCCTGGATCACATTGAGTTCGCCCAACAGCAGCCAACTCGGGGTCAGACTCAGACCTGTGGACGCGTCTACCCGCAGTTCGTCGGACGCCGCGCTTCCGCGCAGGCGGACCGCACCCCCCAGATCGACATAGCCGTTGCGGCCGCCCAGCGTGTAGCCACGGCCGCGGCTGTAGCGCAGCTCAAGGCCATAGTCGCCCAGGCCAAGCGCAGGGTCGGAATTGGCAGAAGGATTGTTCGGGTGGTAGGTCTTGCTGCGCCCATACGCGGGGATGCTCACCAGGGCCTGCACGGCACTGCGCCAGACATCGTTCTGCGCGCTCGGCAACGCATAGCGCAAGCCGATTTCCTGATCGGCAAAACCGGTCGTCGTGGTTTGCTGACGGCCGTTGACGGCATCGTGGTTGCTGAAACCCACGTCGTTGAAATAGAAGTTGCCGATGAAGCTGAGCTTTTCGGTCAGACCATGCTCGACGTAGACGTTGAGCTGGTCCTGACGGCTGCGGCCATTGCCATCGAACTGCTGGCCGTCGCCGAAGGTCGTGCGGTGGTGGCTGTCGTCGAACCACCCGCGGCCATCGCTATGCAGCGCCTTGACGATCACCAGGGCATCGCCCTGCGGCTGGGTCCACGCACCGGCCAATGCGGTGCCCGGCAATGCGGCCAGCACACAGCTCAGTGCAAGCGCCGATGCCAGGACCGACAGCGCACGCGGTTGGGTTGGATTGGGATGACACGGCGAGGCAATCGAACTGGACTGCAGCGGGGTAGCGCACGACCGACGTACCCGCCTTTGCGGGTCGTTCTGTAAAGACATTGCACGATTCCTGATGGGGGACCCGGAAGGGACAGGAAGCTAGGGTTGATCACACTTCGGGGCGAAACGTATCACAGTTGCGGCCGGCGCCCCATCACCGACTTATCACAAATTTAACGCGATCCAACTCATTTGTTTTGCAACAAACGCGGCACCTGGGCCACTGCGTGGATCCAGATCGCAAGCCACACGCCAAGCCGCGTCGGCAGCCCGCGTCGATCGGCCTCGAATTTACGAAAATAGCGCCACAATCCACGATGTTTGTGCCACTCCACAAAGAACGGCCGCGCGCGGCTGGAGACTCCGCGTACGTGGAGCACTTGAAGATCGTTGGCCACCGCCACCAGGGCACCGGCCTGGCGGGCGCGCCGGCACAGATCCAGGTCTTCAGCATGCAGCCGGTAATTGCCGTCCCAGCCGCCCAGCCGGTCGAACAGGCTGCGCTGCATCAGCATCAACGCCCCGGAAATGGCATCCACCGGCTGCAAGGCGCGCGACGGATCGGCCGGCACCGCCAGATTGGCGGCGGCGCGCGGCGCGCGCAGCATCGCGGCGAAGTCAGGGTCGCGGCGGCGCACGGCCGCATCCGGGCGCCCCTGCTCATCCACCTGCTCCACCCCCAGCAACACCGCCGGATGTCCCGCTGCCCGGTCGTACAGCTGTAGCAAGGTATCGCGCGCGACCATCAGGTCCGGGTTGATGAAGACCAGCCAGGGTGCCTGCGAATCGCGCGCGCCCTGGTTGCAGGCAGTCGCAAAACCAGGGTTGTCGGGATTGGCGATGAAATGCAGCCGCGCATCGGCCAGGGCATGACGCTGCACCACTTCCAGGGTGTCGTCGCTGGAAGCGTTGTCGACCACGCGGATCTCGCTGATGCCCTCGGCCGCGCGCAATCGCGACAGGCACGCATCGATGGTGCTGCTGCTTTCATAAGTGACGACGACGGCGGCGATCTGGACGGGAGTCATCCGGCCATTATCCGGTGCCGGAGCGGCGCAGCGCCATCTTGGGTTGGCCGATGCTCGCTGCGCGACAGGCGCTGCCGCGGCCGCATCGCGCCGACGTCCGGACGCGATTGGAACGGCGCCACGCTTCCGCTTGCACGCAGTGACCGGGCGCGAACGCGCCTTGCAGCATGGCGACCCACCGCCGCAAGGCGCATACTGCGCGCCCGGAGCCGCACGCGGTTTCCGTTGCCACACTTTTGTGCAACCGGCAAACCGACTGCGCAGCCAGGCAAGCGCGGGCAGCACGCGATGCATGTACCAGGGGTACATCTGCGTCAGAGCGCGTCGCCCGCTGCACCTGATCGCCAGCCGGGTTGCAGGTTGCTTTTGGTGCACTCCCACACCTGATTGTTGAGATGACGGTTAGCGACCTTGCGGTTTCGCGCTGCCTTTTCATTGCTTGCATCGCCGCGACCTGATGGCGGATGCGATGCGACAACGGCCCGGCAGCGCCGTTCTTGTTCTTGCCGGCGCGCGCGCCGCGTCCGCCGCCTTACTCCCGATAACCTGGTCTATACCACTCACCGGCGCAGCACGGTTGCCGCGCCCGTCGGGAGTCAGGCCATGAACGTGCCGCATCAGGTGCATGGCATGAGCCTGGAACTGGCATTGCCGGACTGGCCAGTCCTGACCACCGATGAAATCCATCGCGTGCTGCAGCGGTTTGCGGCGGTGGGCCGCCTCACTGCGGTGCGCTGGCATAGCGCGCGCCCGTTCTCGGCAGCGGCCTGCGTGGACACTGCAAGCGGCCCGGTCATCGTCAAACGCCACCACTGCAGTGTGCGCAGCGTAGCCGCGCTGCGCGAGGAACACAGCTTCATGGCCCATCTGCGCTGGGCCGGCGCGCCGGTGGTGGAGGTGCTGCACGACGCCCGGGGCCGCACTGCGCTGGCGCACGCCGATTGGGTGTACGAAGTGCAGCGGGTGGGTGCGGGGCACGACCTCTACCGCGATGCATTGTCATGGACACCGTTCTCCGATGTTGCGCATGCGCGGGCGGCCGGCGCTGCGTTAGCGCAACTGCATTGCGCGGCCCAGGGCTTCGATGCGCCGGCACGCTCCACCAGCGTGCTGGTCGCCAATCTGCGATTGTTTGCCCAGGCAGACCCCCTGCAGGCGTTGCACGATGCCTTGCCAACGCGGCCGCACCTTGCAGCAGCCCTGCAGGACCGCCCCTGGCCAGACGATCTGGCCACCCACGTGCTGCCCTGGCATGCGCAGGCGTGGCCGCTGCTGTCTGCGCCAGGCGCGCTACCGCCGCTGTGGACCCACGGCGATTGGCATGCGTCCAACCTGCTGTGGGACACCACCGACGGAGCCACCCGCGTCAGCGCCGTCTTCGATTTCGGATTGAGCGATTGCAGCAGCGCGCTATTCGATCTGGCCACCGCGATCGAACGCAACCTCATCCCCTGGTTGCGGCTGGACACCGGCGCACGCGCACAGGCCGAGCTCGACCAGCTCGACGCGCTGCTGGAGGGCTACGCGCAGCATCGCCCACTGGACGCAAACCACTTGCACCGCCTGGCTGCGCTGCTGCCGATCGTGCATGCCGACTTCGCCTTGAGCGAAATGGAATATTTCGCCGGCATCACGCGTTCGCCCGCCAATGTCGATATCGCCTATCACCGCTATCTGCTCGGCCACGCGGACTGGTTCGCCAGCACCGATGGCCAGCACCTGCTCGCGCATCTGCACGCACGTGCGCGCCGGCTGCCGTGAGCACTTTCCTTTCTCTGTCGAGTCCTGCCCAATGTCCGTTGCCTTCCCCCTGCTGTCCCGCTGCCCGCTCGCGCTTGCACTGGCATTGTGCTGCGCCCCCGCACTGGCGCAGCAACAACCCGGCGCCGATGCGGTCGAACTGGACACGGTCAACGTGCGTGGCGAGCGCGCGCAGACCAGCACGGCATTGAGCGGATTTGGCGCCACCCGGCTGCTGGACGCCCCCGCCTCGATCGCGGTCATCGATCGTGCGCAATTGCTTGATCGCCAGGCACGCGTACTCAGCGAGGTCTTGCGCGCCGATGCCTCTTCCGGCGATGCGTATGCGCCGATCGGCTATTACGAAAACTTCGTGGTGCGCGGCTATTCGCTCAATGCCGCCAACAGTTACCGCATCAACGGCATGAGCGCGGTGGGCGAACAATCGATCGCACTGGAAAACAAACAGCAGGTGCAACTGCTCAAGGGCCTGGCCGGGCTGCAATCGGGCGTCAACGAACCGGCCGGACTGATCGACTACCGCACCAAGCGACCCGAGCACGTGCGCAGCGTCACCCTGGGCACCGACGAACAGGGCTCGCGCTATATCGCCGCCGATCTGGGCGACTGGTTCGGTGCCGAACGCACGCTGGGCTTACGCGTCAACGCCGCACGCGAAGACATCGACAGCTATGTCGATCACGCCGACGGCTACCGCAATTTCCTGTCGCTGGCCGGCGACTGGAAGATCACCCCGCAGGCGCTGTTGCAGCTGGACGTGGAGTATCAGCACCGGCAACAGCGCTCGGTGCCCGGCTATCAACTGCTGGGCGGCACGCAGGTACCGCGCGATATCGATGTGCACCGCCTGCTCGGCTACCAGCCGTGGGCGCGGCCGGTGGAAATGGATTCGCTCAACGCGCAGCTGCGTTACGCCTACCAGTTCAACGACGACTGGCGCGCCACCGCCGAAGCATCGCGCAGTCGCTCGAAGATCAACGATTTCTCTGCATTCGCCTGGGGCTGTTATGGCGCGGCAAGTTGCGCCGACATCGCCACGCCGAACTTCTTCAGCGCGCAGGGCGAATACGACATCTACGATTACCGCAGTCCCGACGACACCCGCATGCACGATCAGCTGCGTGCCACGCTCGAAGGCCATGTCGCGACCGGCGCGCTGGAGCAACACCTGAGCATGGGCGGCGAGTGGCTGCGCCGCACCATCGACCGTTTTGGTTCGGTCAACGAATTCGTCGGCAGCGGCAGCATCGATCGCGACCCGGAGGTCTTTGCGCAGACGGATGTTGCGCTGGACCCCAAGCAGCGCCGTCTGGACAGCCGCCAACGCGCGCTGGTCATGGCCGACCGGATCGGCCTGGGCGCGCAGTGGGAACTGTCGCTTGGCGCGCGCTACGTGCAGCTGGACGAGCGCAGCTTCGATCGCGACGGCCTGCTGGAGCGACGCACGCGCAAAGACACGGTACTGCCGCAGGCGGCGCTGCTGTTCAAACCGCAGCAGAACATGTCGCTGTATGCCAGCTACGCCAAGAGCCTGGCGGCCGGCGGCACGGCGCCGTGGTTTGCCGACAACGCCGACCAGATCCTGCCGCCCACCAATGCGTACCAACTGGAAACCGGCGCAAAGATCGACCTGCAGGGCCTGCGTCTGGGCGCGGCACTGTTCAACATCCGCCAGGCCTATCAGTTCACCCAACCGCAGGCCGACGGCGGTCTGCTCTATGTGCAGCAGGGCCGCCTGCACAACCGCGGTCTGGAGCTATCTGCCGACGGTGCAGCGACCCGGCAGCTGCGTCTGTTCGCCAGCGTCGCGGCAATCCGCGCGCGTGCAGAGGACACCGACATTGCCGAGTACGAAGGCCATCAGGCGATCAACGTGCCCAAGCTGCGCGCCAGCGTGCAGGCCGATTACAGCGTGCCCGGTATCGATGGTCTGGCCCTGCTGGGCGGTGTGCAATACAGCGGGCGCAAGTTTGCCGACCGCCTCGGCAACGCCAGCGTGCCGGCCTACACCGTGGCCAACCTGGGTGCCCGCTACGCCACGGCGCTGGGCGGGCTGGCGACCACCTGGCGCGTGAACGTGGACAACGTGTTCGACAAGCGCTATTGGCGCGATTCCGGCGAATATCAGGGCGATGCGTATCTGTTCCCCGGTGCGCCGCGCACCGCACGGCTGACGGTGCAGGTGGATTTCTAACCTGCACTGTAGGCACACATTGCGCGCCCTGCCGTGCATGCACAGGAATGAGGGGGAATGCGCTGTCGGGCAGCGTCGACAGCCGGTCACCGGCGCTGCCAGCTCGCCTGCGGATTGTGCTCGTGGACGACGAGGTGCCGTGTTCCAAGGCTGAACTGTATGCACCGTCGTCCCAACGCCTCCTACGCCGCAACACGTTGACCTATCACGCACCAGGTACCGCATGTCGCTGCTCGAATCCATCGCTGTCGTGATCAACCTGCTGGGCGTGTGGCTCACCGCGCGGCGCATTCGCTGGTGCTGGCCGGTGGGCATCGTGGCGGTGGCGTTGTATGCGTGGCTGTTCTACCAGTGGAAGCTGTACTCGGACATGCTGCTGCAAGGGGTCTACGTGCTGACCCAGCTCTACGGATGGTGGCACTGGCAACCCGGCAACGCTGCAGACACGCGGATACGCCCGCTGCCGATGCCGTCCGCCGAACGCTGGCTTTCGCTGGGCATCGGCGCGGCGTTCGCTGCGGCGCTCGGCGCCTATATGCATTACCGCACCGATGCGGTGCTGCCGTGGCTGGACGCGGCGCTGGCCAGTTTCAGCCTGGTGGCCAGCGTATGGGCAGCACGCAAGCGCATCGCCAACTGGGTATTGTGGATCGTGCTCGACTGCGTCTACGTCGGCGTCTTCATCAGCAAGGGGCTGTACCCTACTGCCCTGCTCTACGCAGGCTTCGTGGCGCTTGCGGTGTACGGCTGGCATAGCTGGAAAACCCAACAGAAACAGAACCTGGCCGTCGCACGCTAAGCCGGTCGCGGTTTGTGCGCGCGTTCTTCTTTACCATCGCAACATGCACGCCTGCCACCTCATTGCCTTGCTCACGCCCTGCGTCTTCCGCCTGCGGTTCGCCGCATGAGCGTGTCGCGCCAACACACCATCACCGAAGCGATCTCCGCACAAATCTCAGCCGGCGAATGGGGACCGGATCAGCGCCTGCCGGTGGAACGCGCGTTGGCCGAGCGATTTTCCTGCACCCGCATCACGCTGCGCGAAGCGCTGCAGCAGCTTGAAGCCGAAGGCCGCATCTATCGCGAAAACCGCCGCGGCTGGTTCGTCAGCGCGCCGCGCGTGCGCTACGACCCCACCAGCATCGCCGGCTTCATGCAGTACGTGGCGGCGCAAGGACGCAAGCCGCGCACTGAATTATTGAGCGCCACCCGGCAGGTCGCGGGCGCGGCGTACGCCGCGGCGTTGCGACTGGACAGCCCGTACGACGAGGTGTTCGTCCTGCAACGTCGGCGCTGGATCGACCGCCGCGCAGTGCTGCTGGAAACCAATGTGGTGCTTGCGGACTGGGCGCCGGGCCTGCTCGAACACGATCTGGCAGGGTCGCTGTCCAGCGTGTTCAACCAGCGGCTGGGACTGTTCCTGAGCCGCGCGCAGCTGTCGATGCATCCGGCCGGATTGGACGCGACACAGGCGATGCTGCTGCAGTCCACGCCCGGCACGCCGTGTTTTCGGCTGCAGCGGATCAGCTTTGCCGAAGACGGCCGCGCGGTGGAACTGGATATCGAATCCTGGCGCCACGACGCATTGGATGTGGTGGTGCGGACCGAGGCGCCGACGCGGTCTGCTTTTTAGGGGTGGGAATCGGGAATCGGGAATCGGGAATCGTTGAAGAGCGTGCCGCATTATTGCGTTCGTGGTGTGTGCGGCTTTGCTGCCACCTCGGTGTCATCAACAGCAGATTCGAAGCTGCTTGATAGGACGGATGACGTTTTCGGCCAGAACGCATCGGTGACGTGCCGGCGGCATCGACGGGGCACGGCTGCTGATTGAGCGGTGGTTCCGCCTTTCGCTTGATGCAGGTGTAACGACATCGATCCGGTCATGCGACAAGTGCGATCGCGAGAGCAGCGAGGCTGCAGCGGAGTGGAACCTGCAGTTGCCATGTGCGCATGATCGGATGACGAACGTCGTCGTGCCTGCGTGATCCATGTAGATTGCGGACGATCACCGTGCCTGGCGGTGGGCAGGTCGTTCCGGCGGCGACGCTAGGCGTCGAACAACGCGCGTTGCAGATCCGGTGGCGGGAGGTGCGCCAGGAGTTGCGTCAGCTGGTCGCGCTGCGCGCGCAACGGGTCGTGCATGAGGAAATTGGCCAGGCGCGCATGCCAGGCCGGCCAGCGGGTAGCCAGCGCGTCCATGTCGCCTTCGGCCGGGCGGCCCTCGTGCGGGGAGGCAACGAAGGCGGTGTCGCACAGCACGTTACGCCAGCCCAGCCCACCCATGCGCAGGCTCAGATCCACCAGCGCCGCGTACCAGGAGCCGTAACTGCTGGCGTCCAGGCCACCGGCCTTGCGCCGCGCCGTTCCACGCAACAGCACCGCATGCCCGATCGCCGACGGCAGTTCCGGGTGCAGCGGCGGCATCGCGGCACAGGCAGCCGCAAGCCGCTCGGGTGAATCCGGCATCGGGTTGAGTTCGCCCAGCCGCGGCCAGCTGCAGGCCTCGCCCACATTGCTCCATGGCGTGGCGGTGGCGATCGCGGCGTCGCGTGCAAAACACGCGGTCAGCTGCCGCAACCACCCCGGCAACGGGCAAGCATCCAACCCCAGCACCACCACGTCGGCATCGCCGCAGGCGCTGAGCATTTCGTCCAGATGCGCCACCTCGCCCAGCATGCGCTGGCGACGGGTGTAATGCGCCTGCAATGGCGTGCGTGCCAGCCAATGTTCGATCACTGCGCGCCCGCGCGGGCCGGCCTGCGCATCATCGGCCAGCCACACGCGTGTTCCTGCAGGCGTGGCCGCATCCAATGCGCCCAGACACGCATCCAGCGCCTCGTCGTCGGTGCCCACCGGCACCAGCACGACCGGCAGCGCTGCACTCATTGCGGCTTCTGGTTGGGTTTCAGAGGTTCCATGGCCTTGAATTTCTGGCCATATTCGTCGGTGAGATTGCGCGCTTCCTGCGGGTTGCGCACGATCGACGGGGTGATCAGCACGATGACTTCGCGGCGGTTGCTGGTCTTGCCCTTGGTTCCGAACAGCGCACCCACTACCGGCAACTTGCTCAGGAAAGGCACACCGTCGCTTGTATCGGACGTGGTGTCGTCGATCAAACCGGCCAGCATGATGGTATCGCCACTTTGCACCGCCGCCTCGGTCTTGACACGGCGCGTATTGATGTCGACGTTACAGGCAGCGGCGTTGATGGTGGCGGTTGCCGATGTGCACGCCGCCGGCCGATCGCCCGGGCTGCTGACTTCCTGCACGATATCCAGGAACACCATGCCGTCCTTGGTCACGCGCGGACGCACCTTCAAGATGACGCCGGTGTCGATGTACTGCACAGACGAATAGCTGGTGTCGGTGCCGATGCCGGTATTGATGGACGTTGAGTTGATCGCGATACGCGAACCGACATTCAACGTTGCTTCGGCGTTGTTGCGGACGAACACCGAAGGGGTCTGCAACAACCGTACATTGGTGACCTTGTCCAAGGCGGTGATGATGGCGGCGGCATTCTTGCCGAGGAAGCTCCAGGCAAGGCCCTCGGTGCCGGTCACCTTGCCGGCGATATCACCCCAGATGTTGCGCCCTGCGGCACTGGGCAACCCCGCGCCGCCGAAACCGTAGGTGGTCGAATCGGAGGCAGCATTCACCGCATTTTCGAAATACCAATTGACGCCGTAACTCAGCGCGCCCGTCAAGTTCACCTCGGCTACCTGCGCTTCGATATGCACTTGCATCGGCATCACGTCGAGCTTCTCGATGACGTCGCGGATCGAGCTCCATGCCTGCGGCGTGGAGCGCACCAGCAAGGTATTGGTCTCGGCCACCGCCGAGACACCCACCTTGTCGCCGGCCACTTCCAGCGTCACTGCGCCGTTGCCATTGCTGCGCGGCGACAGCTGCAGGCTGCCGTTACCCAAACCACCACTGCTGCTACCGCTGGTGCCGAAACCGCTGCCCGACGAACTGCCATCGCTGCTGTCGCCGATGCTGCCGCCGGTCATGCCGGAGCTGCTGCCCAGGCTGCTGTCGCGGTTGCCGAGCGTGCCACCGAGCACGCTGGTTTCCGACCCCGGCGCCAGCGACGCATTGGAATCGCCACCGTTGCTGCGGCCACCGAACACTTCCGAAAGCCGATCGGCCAGGTCCTTGGCCTTGATGTACTTCAGCTCGTAGGAGAACAGCCGCACGCCGCCACCGGCACTGTCGATACGGTCCAGCCATTGCTGGATCTGATCCAGATAACGCGGCTGCGGGGTGATCACCAGCACCGCGTTGGCGTTTTCCAGCGGCATGAAACGGAACATGCCGGCGCTGGGGGTCTTGCTCTGCTCGCCGAACACCTTTTCCAGATCCGCGCTGACCTTTTCGGCCTTGCCGGACTGGATCGGAAACACGCCCACCGACATGCCCGACAACCAGTCCACGTCGAAGATCTGCACGGTGCGCAGGTAGTTTTCCAGCTCCGCGCGAGTGCCGCCCAGGGTGATCACATTGCGCGCCGGGTCGGTGCCGACGATGGCATTCGGGCGCGCGTACGGCTCCAGCACCTTTTTCATTTCGCTGGCGGAAATGAACTTCAGCGGCACCACGCGCACCTCGAAACCGCGTGCGGCAGAGGGCGATGCGGTGCTGGGCGCCACGGTGCCGGCCAACGCCTGGTCGGCCGGCACGATGTTGTAGCGGCCACCGCTGAATACCATGCGGGCGTTGTTCCAGCCCAGCACCATCTCCAGCAGGTTCAGCGCCTGCGCGGGCGACACCGGATTGGGCGTGGCCAAGGTCACGGTGCCCTGCACGCCGGGCGCGATGACGTAGTTCTGGCCGAGCATGTCGCCCAGGATCGCCTTGACCACCGCCTGCACCGATTCGCCTTCGAAATTGAAGGTGGCACTGCCGCTGCTGGCCATGCCCAGCGTGGGCGCCGGCGCGGACGCGGCGCCCTGGTTGATCATGGTGCCGCTGCCGCGCCGGATCACCGGACTGGGCTTGGCACTGGCGTTGGCGTTGCCATCGGCAGCCTGCTCGGCGGCGGTCTGGGTGGCGCCGGCAGCACCGACTTGCGGATCCAGGCGCGCGTTGCGGCGCACGTCCGGCGGCGGAGTGGTGGCGCAACCGGCCAGCAGGCCAATCAGCAGGGACACGGGAAACAGGCGCGGCGTCATGCGTTCACTCATTGGGTCTAACCGGGGGTAGAGCCGCTCTGGCGCTGCTGTTGCAGCTGGCGGCGTCGGGCTTCGATGCGTTCGCGGATGGCACGCATCTGATCGTCGGAGGGGCGTGGGGCTTCCTGCGCGCCATCGCTGCGCTGCGGCGGCACGGTTGGCGGTGTCTGCCCGCCTGGCTGCTGCTGTTGCACCGGCGCGACCGGTTGCGGTTGCGGCGGCTGCGGCGGGGCAAGTGCGGCAGCGTCGGGGGACGGTACCGGCGGGGTGGCAGTGGCGGCACCCCGTGCGGCGGCATTGGCGGTGGGCGGCTGCCCGCCCTGGCCGTTGAACACATGCAATTCCAGGGTTTGCGTGCCGCTGGGGCCTTCGATGGTTGCGCTACGCGGCTGCAGGGCGAGCAGGCGCCAGCCTTTCACCGCTTCGCCGCCCAGCTGCACGCGCACCGAATCCTGCGGGTCCAGGGTCAACGTCGCCATCTTGAAGTTGTCCGTCAGCAGCACGCCGGTCAGGCGTACTGTCGAAGCGGCGCTGCTGCCATCGTTGCCGGACAGGAAGAACGGATGCGGCAGGCGGTCTTCGGCAAACGCCGGGTGCGCGGCGATTTCCGAATATTTCTCGAATGCGCCCAGGCGCTCCGGCGCCGGTGCCGGCAACGTGGGCAGACGCTGCACCAGCGCCGGGTCGTCGGGCAGCAGCTCGACGCGCTTGCCCAGGCCGGCGACGGCCAGCACGCACACCAGCAGCGCCCAACCGACCACGGTGGCCAGCAGCCAGGTGCGCAGGCCGATCATGTCAAGGCGCATTGCTGGCCTCCGCGGCGTTGGGGGCAGCAGGTGCGGCCTCGTTGTTCAGCGGTGCGGCGCTGGCGCCCGGGCGCAGATAGCCGGCCAGCTCGAAGGCGATATCCAGGCCGTTGCCGCTTTCGTTGGGCGAAAGCTGGTAGCGCTGCGCCATCACGTTGAGGTTGTCCACGAACAAGCGCGGCGTGCCGTTTTCCAGGCTGTACAGCACCGAGGCCAGTTCCGGCGTGCCGCAGCGCAGACGCACCTGCACCGCCACGCGGGTGAAGCGGTTCTTGCTCTCCGGCTGCAACGGCGAGCGGTTGCTGATGGCACAGCTGCGGTTGCCAGGGCTGGCCTCCACCACCGCGCGTTCCAGCCGCTGCACCAGCCCGGCGGAGGCGAGTTCGGCCGAGGTTTCCGGCAGGAAGCCCGGGCGGCTTTCCAGCGTCTGCCGCGCCTGCTGCAGCCGCTTGCTGACTTCCGGCGCCTGCTGCAATTGCACGCGCACGCGCAGCTCGCGTTCGCGCAGCGCCTGCAGGTCGTCCTGCACCGCGATCATCGGTTGGGTGAACCATGGGTGCACCAGCACCAGGTAGGCCACGCCGATCACCAGCAACAGCAGGCCCAAAGCGATCCAGCGATCGCGCTTAACGCTGCGTGGCATCGGCCGCCTCCTTCGCATCGGGGCCGGCAAGCTCGGCGGTGATGGTGAAACGGTCGACATTCCGGCCGGCATCGCTCTGCAGCACGCCGGTCAACGACGGCGTACGCCACAACGGCGAGCCTTCCAGACGACGCACCAGCGAAGAGGCTTCGTTGCTCAATCCGATCAACTGCAGTTGCCCGCCTTCGACCGAAAATTTTTCTAGATACGTGCCACCGGGCAGGCGCCGGCTCAGTTCGTCCCAGATTTCGACCGAGGTCGGGCGGGTGGCGCGTTGCTGCTGGAAGAACCGCGCGCCTTCGACCAGGTCCATCAATTGCTGCCGTTCGGCAGCGACCTTGCGCGCGCGCGCGGCGTTGGCCTGCACCTTGGCGCGCAGATCGTCGGCGGCCTGGCGGCGGTTGTCGAGCAGCAGCCAGCCGGCAACGGCCAGCAGCACCAGCGCAGAGGCGGCCAGCAACAGATTCCAGCGCTGCATCGGGTCGCTGCGGCGCAGGCGTCGCGTCGGCGGCAGCAGGTTCACGCCCAACGGCAGGCCATTGGCGTCGGTCACATCGATGCCCGACAGCGCGCTGTTCCATGCGTCCGGCACACCGGCCGGGCCATCGACCATGCGTCGCGGCACCACCACCAGTTCGGCATCGAGCTGGCCGTCTTCGCGCACATCGAGCACGCGCGCATCGAAATACACCTGGTCGGCAGTGAACGGGGTTTGTCGATCGATCTCGAAACGCGCCACGTCCTGCAGGCGCGCCGCTGCCGCTGCGGGCAGGCGCAATGGCCGGCGCAAGGCGTGCGCGGCCGGCAACAGCCAATGCCGCGGCAGGCCTTCAAGCGCTGTCGGCAGCAAGCCATTGACTTCCTGCGGATGCACCGGCCACGGCAGGCTGGCGACGGTGTCGCAGCTGTGATCGCGCTGGCGCAGCAACTGCAGCGTGTCGCCATCCTGTTGCAACAACAGGCGTGCCTGCGACAGACCCAACTGCCATTGCCACCGCTGCGGCAGCCAGGCCAGCAGCGATTGTTGCCACCAACGCCAGAAGCCTCCGGCTCCCGGCATGGCGCGTACGCCGATACGACCCAAGGTATCCCGCCATGCGGTCATTGCACTGCTGCTCCCTCTTCCCAACGCAACACGGTATAGGCCGACCCTGGTAATGCGGACGCGCTGGTCGACACCACCGCCCGCAACACGGCCTCGCGTCCCTGACTCAGTCGCGCCCGGCTCTCGATACTATAAGTGTCAGACCCACCGACCGTCGCCTCGCTGCCCGGCAAACCCAGCGGCGCGTCACGCTGGGCCAGCAGTTGCTGCGCGTCCAGCCCCATCGCGGTGAGCACCGGGGCGGGCGCAAAACGCGCTTCAGGCCGCGAACGACCGCTGTACAGCGTGACGTTGGGCAACAGCTTGCGATACAACTCGCCGTCGATGCCCAACACCAGGCGCAGTTCGCCCAGGGTTTCGAATGGACTGTCTTTTGCGCCATACGGCAGCCCGGCATCGGCGTAATCGCGATCTTCCGCGCCACCGCCGGGCTGGCTCAACGAATCGCCATCGCGCCAATCGACGATGGCACCGGCGATGCGCCCGGCACTGGCCTGCTCGCCGCCCACCGCGCGCACCAGACCGGCGAGCAAGGTGGGCTCGGCCATGTTCAGATCCACCTTGCCGCTTTCATCGGTGATACGAATCTCCACGCTGGCATCGTCCATCTGCCAGCGATAACGTCGGCCGTCCGGGCGCCAGCGTGCCTGGGTGTCGGCATCTTGCAAGCGAAACAATGCGTATTCCAGGCCAGAACGTGCGTACTCCTGCGCCTGCGCACCGTTGCGCAGCATGCTGCCCTGCAGCGCTTCCACCCGTGCGGTGAGCGCGAACGCACCGATCATCGCGGTAAGCAATGCGATCAACCACAACACCAGCACCAGCGCGGCACCGCGCGAACGACTCATTGCCCTGCCCCCGGGTTGCTGGATTGCGGCAACGCCACCACCATCGGCGGCCATGCGGCATCGTCGCTGCGGATGTCGATGCGCACCATCAGCGGCAGGCGGTCGTGCCATTCCCACTGCGGCAGCCACGCGCTCAGGCGCCCGGTTTGCGGATCCATGCCGCGATACCGAAAACTCACCTGTTGCACGCCTTGGGCAAGGGTCTCCGGCGGCAGCGGGCTGCTTTCTTCGATCGACTTGCCGGACTGCAGCATGGTCAAGGCAATCAGCAGGTTGCGCCGATCGCCATCGCCGGCGACCGACAGGTCGTGCAGATACGGCCCGCCGCGGCCCAGGTAATCGGGCACGTCTGCGGCAAAGCGCAGGCGTTGCGGCTCGCCGATGAACAGGATCGGCTGCTGGCTTTGCGTATCGATGCCCATGGCGATCGGCAATGCGGCGGCCAGGCGCCGCCGCAGGAATTCTTCCACCGCACGTACGCGCTCGCTGCGCTGTGCGATCGCTTCGCCGCGCTGACTCACCGCACTGGCCGAGCGCAAGGTGGCAAACGCCAACGCCAACCCACCGACCAGCAACATCGTGGCCAGCAGCACTTCGATCAAGGTGAAGCCTGCGCTGCGCGAACGGCTCATGGCGGGCTGCCCTGCGTGTTGGCCGCCACCAGCCGCAACGTGCGCCATTGCAGCATCTGATTGGGCTGCTCGCCCCAGCGCACCACCAAGGTCAGTTGCAGCAGCCGGTGCGCGCCGGGCGACATCGGCGCCTGCGGGTTGCGCCGTGGCTCGTCGTACGGGCGCACGTCCATCGACCAGCGAAAGTGGCCGTTTTCGAACGTGCCTTGCTGCTGCTCGGGCTGCAGCGGCTTGTCGATGCCCTGCACGGCCAGCAGCGACTGCGCGTGCAAGGTGGCGCGCGTGCTTTCATCGGCCGCGCGCACCTGGCGTGCGGCGCCGGACAACGACCCCAGCAACAGGGTCAATGCCAACGCCAGCAGCGCAAAGGCAACGATCACTTCGATCAGGGTGTAACCGCGCTGACGCTTCATGGCGCCGGCGTCCGCAAGGGGCCCGAACGCACCTCACCGGTGATCCATCCCACGTCGACACGCCATCGGGCGTCCTTGACCTGCAGATCGATGCGCCCGCCGGTGGACGCGCCATCCGGAAAGAACTGGATCGCGCCCTGATCCTGCCGCGATTGCACCTGGCGCGCGCCGGTGAAGCGCACTTCCAGCGACGGCGGCAGATCGCCGTGATGGCCGCCGGGTGCTTCCCAGCGCCGCTGCTGCGGGTCGATCAGAAACCGCTGCGGTGTGCCGGTGGCAATCGCCTGGGTGCGCGTGTAGCGCAGCTGCGAGGCGATGGCCTTGCCGGCAGTGCGCAGGCGCATGCCGTCGATGCCGCCGTTCAATGCTGCGGCAGCAAGCACGCCGGCTATTGCGATCAACGCGATCACCAGCAGCATCTCCAGCAACGAGGTGCCACGCGCGCGTGCCCGACCAGGGCCGACCACTCCATGCCGATGACGCAACGGCTGACACGCAACGCGCATGGCGAGCGCTTATTGGTACTTGATGTCCGCGTCGTAACTGCTGCCACCGGGCTTGCCGTCCTTGCCCAGGCTGATCAGATCGAACGGCTGACCGTCGCCGGGCGCCCGGTATTCGATGGCGTGGCCCCATGGGTCGTTGAGTTCGGCCGGCTTGGCATACGGGCCCAGCCAACCGCTGCTGTCGCCGGGCTGGGTGACCAGGTCATCGAGTTTGCTCGGCAACTTGCCGGTGTCGAGCTGGAAATTCTCGATCTTGCCGGCCAGCGTCTGGATCTGCGACTTGGCAAGATTGGCCTTGCCGCGATCGGCACCGCCCAGCACGCGGCTGCCGACCAGCGTGAGCACCGCACCGATCAGCACGATGACGATGATGATTTCCAGCAAGCTCATACCGGCCTGGCCTGCGCGCGACGGACTGCGGGTGATGGAACGCTTGATCATGAACGATTTCCTTGCACGTCGATGAAGGATGCTGCCGCCAACACATGACACGGCGGGCATTGCAAAGGTTCCCGCATGGGTGTCGTGCGGTCACCGGAACGTTGTGGTGAATACGCTGCCCGGTCAAGCGCGTGGCTGACAGGGCATTGCGCGCGCTTGGCCCTTGGACGCGGCACACGCGCGGGATGTGCAGTGTACGAGCGCGCCATGCCGATTCCGAGCAGCGGCTGTGCCCAAGTGAAGACTGCACCGTTGCGCAGAGCTCCGCTCTCAGCCGATTGCATTGGTGAGGTCATACAGCGGGACCAGGACCGAAATGATGACAAGACCCACCACCGAGGCCAGTACCAGCGTGATGAACGGCACCAGCGCGGCCAGTGCGCGGTCGATGGCCTGCGCGGTTTCCAGTTCGAAGGTGTCGGCGGTCTTGAGCAGCATCGTGTCCAGTGCGCCGGACTCTTCGCCCACCTGGATCATCTGCAGCGCCAGCCGCGGAAAGCGCTTGCCGCGTGCCAGCGACATCGACAGGCCATGGCCATTCTTGACGTCGTCGGCCGCATTGGCAACATCCTCCACCAACGCCAGATTGGACATGACGTTGCGCGCGATGCCGATCGCCGCCAGCAATGGCACGCCATTGCGCAGCAAGGTGCCCAGGGTGCGCGTCAGGCGTGCGGTTTCCAGCCGGGCAATCAGGCTGCCGACCACCTTCTGGCGCAGCAGCCATTGGTCCAGCGATGCACGGAACGCGGCATTGCGACGCTTGCGATCCAGCCACAGCCCCAGCACGCCCGGCACGACGATCAGCACGATCCACCAGTCGCGCACCAGCAGGCCCACGCTCAACACCGCCTGGGTAAACCATGGCAGTGCCACATCCAGGCTTTCGTACATCTGCGCAAATTGCGGCACCACGTAACCGAGCAGGAACAGCAACGCACAGCCCACCACCGCCAGCAGGATGGCCGGGTAGATCAGCGCGTTGATCACCTTGCCCCTGAGCGCACGGCTGCGCTCCAGATAATCGGCCAGCCGCTGCAGCGTGTCCTGCATGCTGCCGCCAGCTTCGCCGGCGCGCACCATGTTGATGTACAGCTTGGAAAACAGCCCGTGCTGGCGCTCGAGTGCGGACGACAACGGCGCACCGCCGCGCACGGTATCGCGCACATCGCCGATCACCCGCCGGCTTTTTTCGTCTTCGGGCAGATCCATCAGAATCGACAGCGCACGGTCCAGCGGTTGCCCCGCGCCGATCAACGTGGCCAGTTGCTGGGTGAATTGCACCAGCGCCGCATTGTCGAACGGCTTCTTGCGCAGCAGCATGCGCAGCGACGGCGAATCGTTTTCGCCGGTGGCCAGGCGCGTTTCCACCGGCAGATGGCCCTGTTCCTGCAGACGCAACGCCACCTCGGCATCGCTGGCCGCTTCCATCTGGCCGTCGAGCATTTCGCCGTGGGCGTCCAGGGCCTTGTAACGGTAGAGGGGCATCAGGCTGGGAGGCCGGGATTGTGGAATTGGGATTGGGGAATCGGGAAAAGCACGTCGCTGCGTATTGGCGACATCGCGCACGCATCGCTGTGCACGCACAGCAGAGCCGGCGGGTGGCTGTGCTGGCGGTTCGTTGGTCCGGTGCCTGCCAGGCGTGTTTCTGCCGCCTTACCGATCACGCATCCTCCGTGACGCGCAGGACTTCTTCGATGGTGGTTTCGCCGCGCAGGGCCTTGGACAGCCCATCTTCGTACATGGTGCGCATGCCGGCCTGGCGGGCGAGTTGTTCGATTTCGCCCATGCCGGCACGGCGCATCACCGCACGGCGCAATTCGTCGTTCATCACAAGGAATTCGACGATGGTGGTGCGGCCCAGATAACCGGTGGGCGCGGTGGCCGAGGGTCGCGGGCGATACAGGAAGATCTCGCCCTCCGGTTGCAGGCGACGCAGGTCGAACCTGGCGATTTCTTCCGGCGAGGCGGCGTAGCGCTCGGCGTTGGCCAGGTCGAGTTTGCGCACCAGGCGCTGCGCCAGGATGCCGTTGATGGTGGAGGTGAGCAGATAATCCTCCACGCCCATGTCGAGCAGACGGGTGATGCCGCCGGCCGCGTTGTTGGTATGCAGCGTGGACAGCACCAGGTGGCCGGTGAGCGCGGACTGGATCGCGATGCGTGCGGTTTCCAGGTCGCGCATTTCGCCGATCATGATGATGTCCGGATCCTGACGCACGATGCTGCGCAATGCGTTGGCGAAATCCAGCCCGATCTGCGGCTTGGCCTGGATCTGGTTGATGCCTTCGATCTGGTATTCCACCGGGTCTTCGACAGTGATGATTTTCACATCCGAGGTGTTGAGCTGGCTCAGCGCGGTGTACAGCGTGGTGGTCTTGCCCGAGCCGGTGGGGCCGGTGACCAGCATGATGCCGTGCGGTTGCTCCAGCACCTTGCGGAACTGCGGCAAGAAGTCTTCGGTAAAGCCCAGCTTGTAGAAGTCGAACACCACCGTTTCGCGATCCAGCAGGCGCATCACCACGCTTTCGCCATGCGCAGTTGGCACGGTACTGACGCGCAGGTCCAGCTCCTTGCCCTGCACGCGCAGCATGATGCGGCCGTCCTGCGGCAGGCGGCGCTCGGCGATGTTGAGCTTGGCCATGATCTTGATGCGGCTGATGACTGCAGCAGTGAGCTTGGCCGGTGGGCTTTCACCTTCCACCAGCACGCCGTCCACGCGGTAACGCACCTTGAGCCGGCTTTCGAACGGTTCGATATGGATGTCGGAGGCACGCAGTTCCACCGCGTGCTGGATCACCAGGTTCACCAGCCGGATCACCGGCGCTTCGGAGGCCAGATCGCGCAGCGCTTCGATGTCGTCGCTGCTGTTGGCATCGCCATCGGCGGTTTCCACGATGGTGCCCATCGCACTGCGGCCCTGGCCGTACCAGCGCTCGATCAGGTCATCGATTTCCGAACGCAGGCCCACCTGCAACAGCAACGTGCAGCCGGTGGCAAGACGCACCGCATCAATGGCGTAATCGTCGTAAGGATCGGCGATCCACAGTTCCAGCCGGCCATCGCGTTCGCCGACCGGGCACAGATGAAATTGCTTGAGAAAGCGCAGCGACAACCCCTGCACTTCCGGCAGCATTTCCGGCGGCGTGTCGCCGAGCTGGCGTGCGTCCACCAACGGCAAGCCAAGCACGTCAGCGCAGGTTTCTGCATGATCGCGTTCGGACACCAGACCCAAACGGCCGAGCAAGGCGAGCAGGCCCATGCCGGATTCGGCCTGCAATTGGCGCGCGCGCAGCAGATCGGTGTCTTTCAGACGACGGCGTTCAAGCAGCGCATCGACGATGCGCTGCTCCGCACTTCGATGCTCGATTGGATCGACGGCAACCGCGTTCACACTCGTCTCCACTGGTCCGGCGCCGACTGTAGCAGTTTGCCGCGACGATCAACCGCACGCATTTGAAACGCCCTGAAAAACAATGCCCCCGGCGATTGGCCGGGGGCATCGGTCACACTATTTCGCTACTTACTGTCGTGCAACGAGCGTCAGCTTCGCGTAGCTCGCCGCGCCGACCAACTTGATGTAGTAGGTGCCGGCCTTGGGGGCAGTGAAACGCACGGTTTCGCTGTTGCCCGGACGGGTCGACTTGGCGTCGTAGCTTGTGGCGCTGGGCTCGGCCTCGAAGCTGACGTACATCGACACATCGCCGGTGCCGCCGTAGGTCATGAAGCTGAGCACGGCGCCGGCCTTGGCCTCGAAGCTGTACAGCGTGGAGCTGCCGGCGGTACCGCTCAATCCAGCAACAGGCGCCTTGTTGGTGAGCGCAATGGCGCTCGGCGCGCAGCTCTCGGTGGCCGGGTCGCACGGCTCCTCCAGCACGGCTTCCAGCGCGGCCTTGGCGTCGACGATACCGCTGCCGATCGGGGTGCTGGCCGGCGGAGTCACCGGGAAGGGGCGACTGGTCTGCTTGAGCAGGGCTTCGACCGCAGCCGGGGTCAGCGGGCCATCGCCCAGACCGATGGCTGCGCTCTGCACCAGCGCCACGACGCCGGCCACGTGCGGCGAGGCCATCGAGGTGCCGCCTAGACCCATATAGGTATAGCTACCGGAGGTCGGCGTGGTCGCACCGGTGTACCCGGCCTGCCAGACGTAACCGCCCGGATTGCCGTCCACGCTACCGCCGCCGCCCGGACCAGAGAGGTCGACCTTGCTGCCGTAGTTGGAGTAGTAGGCGATGCCACCGGTGATGCGCGTGGCGCCAACGGTGATGGTGTTGTTGCAGCTGGCCGGCGAATGGTTGGCCGCATCTTCGCTGCTGTTGCCGGCCGCGACCACCACGGTGGTGCCGCGCGACACCGCGCCATTGATCGCCAGCTGGGTGGCCGAATCGCAGGGCTCGCCGCCCCCGAGGCTCATGTTGATCACTTCGGCCGGATTGGTGTTGGCCGGCACGCCGTCGACGCTGCCGCCGGAGGCCCACACGATCGCATCGGCGATGTCGGAGGTGTAGCCGCCGCAACGGCCGAGCACGCGCACCGGCAGGATGGTCGCCTTCGGCGCGACGCCCGCCATGCCCACCCCGTTATTGGTCGCCTCGGCCACGGTGCCCGAAACGTGGGTGCCGTGCCAGGAACTTTCCTGCGCCTGCGAGCCCGCGTAGCAGACGTTGTCGGCCTCTTCCCAGTCGCCGTAATCGAGTGCGCCCGGCACGCGCGCATCGGTGGGACGACGCGAGACTTCGGCGTCGGTGATGAAGTCGTAGCCCTGCAGGAGATTGCCGGCAAAATCGGGGTGATCCGGCAGGATGCCGGTATCCAGCACCGCCACCACCACGCCTGCGCCCTGCGACAGATCCCAGGCGCCCGGTGCGTTGATGCCGCCGTTGGGGTTGCTCAGGTGCCACTGGTACTGGGCGTAGAACGGGTCGTTGGGAACCAGCTGCGGGCTCACGTCGGTGGCAGGCAGGCTTTTGCTGATATCGATCGGGCGCAGCATGCGGTCGATCTGCACGTCGGCCACGGATGGGTCGTTCTTGAGCTCGACCACCACTTTATCCACCTGCGCGGCGGTCAGCGTGCTGGACAGCTTGATCAGGTCCGAGCCGATGCCCAGCTTGCGCACATACGTCGCCTTGGCGGCGGCAGCGCTGCTGCGCGCGCCGGTACTGGCGCCAACGCGGCCCACCGCGGCCTGCACGGCGCTCAGCTTGCTGCTGCGATCGGTTGCAGCGGCGGTATTGTCCTTGTAGCGCACGATCAACCGGCTACCGAACGCTGCGCCGGCCGGGGCTGCCTGGGTCGGTTCCTTGACCAGCAGTTTGGGGGCGGCAGCGAGCGTGCCAGAGGCACCGAGGGCCATCATCAGGATGGCGCCGGTCAGCGGGTTGAGACGGAAATTCTTGTCGATCACGGTGAAGTCCTCTTCGTATTTTTCGTGAATCAGGCTTGGCGCAGCCGGCGCAATCGCTGCGTAGCCGCGGTGCGGTGCGCTGCGTCCTTGTCGGCCACCCCTGGTACGGCCATCACTCCATGCGAATCCGTTGGCCGGCCCAGCCACGGTCCTTGCCCGCCCCCTCAGGCCTTGCAGATCGCGACGGCGCACCTGGCGCCGCCGCGCTTGATGCGAGAACGCCTTACCAGCCGAAACCGGCACCCACGCCGATCGAGCTGTCGTCGCCGCTGAGTGCGCCGCCCACGGTGAGGGTGGCGCGCGGGCTGATCGCACGCTGGTAGCCCACCGACAACGCCGACTCGCCGTTCTGGAAACCGACACCGGCACCGATGCGGTTCTGCGAGGCGATACCGGCCACGCTGGCGGACATGTTCAACATCGCCGAGCTCATCGCGCCCTGGCGATCCAGGCGACGGTTCTGCCGGCGCAGGCGGTCTTCGATATCGCCCTGGTAGCTTTCGAAGCTGTCGGCCATCGCGTTGTAGCGGCTGTCGGTGTAGCTGTTGGCGGCGGCAACGCCGCTGTCCAGCTGGCCCTTGTTGACCGCATCGGTGGCACGCGTACCGGCCGCCACATTGGCCACCTGACGCTCGCCGCCCACGCTGCCCACCGACACCGTGTTGGCACGGTCGGCAACCGAACCCTGGCCCAGTGCCACGGCGCCTTGTGCCGTGGCGCGGGCGCCCTGGCCGATCGCCGTGCCCGACGCGGCCGTCACCTGCGCGCCTTCGCCCATCGCCACGGCATTGGTCGCCACCGCCGCGATCTGCGTGTTGGCACCCACCGCCGTACTGCCGTCGGCATTGACGCGTGCATTGCTGCCGATGGCGGTGTCGTTGGGACCATGCGCATACGCGCTGCCGCCAATTGCAGTACCGGTGACGTGGTTGGCCACTGCTGCCGTCCCCACTGCCGTGGACGTGGCCGCCGGCGTGATGCTGCCGTCCACAGCAGCGGTGGGCGTGCCCTGCACCGCGGCCGTTGCATTGCCCGTAGTGCTGGCGACATTGCTGGACATATCGCTGACCGCAGTCGCCGCCACTGCCGGCACCGTTGCAGTGCGCAGCGATGCGGTGCGTGCGGCGGTGCTGGTCGGCGTGCTGCCACTGCGTGCATCCAGCTCGCTGACCTTGCTGTCCAACGCCGTCAGTGCCGCACCGACATTGTTGTAGCTGGCTCCCTGGATCACATAGGTCGGCGCCACGAACACGCCTTGCGCACCGATCGCCGCACCGCCGCCGAGGAAGCTGGCCGCATTGCTCAACGACTGGAACAACTGGCTGCCGTTGATCGCATCGGTGCTGGCACTGGCAATCGTGCCGGCACCCACATTGACGATACGGCGCGTGGCCGGGCCGCCGCGGCCATTGCCGCTGCCCACCGACACCGTATTGGCATCGTAGGTGCGCGAGCCCGAGCCCAATGCCACCGAATCGGCACCGCTGGCGCCAGCGTTGGCACCCAGTGCCACGGCATTGCTGCCGCTTTCGCGCACGAAGGCGTTGTAGCCCAGCGCAACGCCGTTTTCGCCGATGGAATTGGTCTGCCGGCCCATCGCGGTGCTGTTCACGCCGCTGGCGCTGCTATCCACACCCATTGCGCTGGCACCGGTGGCCGAGGCACGGCTGCCGGAGGCAACCGCCACGCTGCGTGCGCCACTGGCGGTGGCGCCGGCACCTGCCGCCGTGGCGCGATCGCCAGTGGCCGAGGCCACGCCGTCGCCGGTGGTCTTGAGCATGCCGCTGGTGGTCTGCACATCGGCCGCCAGCGCATCCAGTTGCCCCTTGTTGACCGCGTCGGTGGCCGCCTGGCCGGCGCTGACGTTGACGATGCGGCGCGTGGCCGGACCACCGCGGCCATTGCCGCTACCGATCGACACCGTGTCGGCTTCGTAGGTGCGCGAGCCAGACCCCAGTGCCACCGAATCGGCACCGGTCGCACCCGCATTGGCACCCAGTGCCACGCCGTTGACCGCGCTTTGGCGCACGAACGAGTTGTAGCCCACCGAGACTGCATTTTCGCCGATGGCATTCACCTGACGACCGACGCCGGTGCTGTTGATGCCGGTCGCCGACGCATCCACGCCAACCGCACTGGCGCCGACCGCATCGGCGCGGCTGCCGCCGCCCAATGCCAGGGTGTTGTCTGCAAGCGCCGCTGCGCTCTGGCCCAAGGCGCTGGCATTGACGCCGTCGGCATAGGAATTCCAGCCGATGGCGGTGGTGTAGTCCGCGGTGGCCCAGGCACCGGCACCGAATGCCGCTGCGCCCGTGCCGGAGGCACGTGCCGGGATGAACCCGAAGAACGTGCTGCCGCCCACGGCCACGCTCTCGTCGCCGGTAGCTTCGCTGAATTCGCCGACGGCGACGGCGCTGGCCCCGGAGGCCAACGCAACGGCGCCGACGGCGGTGCTGTAATCGCTCGACGCGACCGCGCCATAGCCCAGTGCCGACGACAGGCGGCCGGTCGATTCGCTGTAACCGCCGAAGGCGGCGCTACCGACATTGGATGCGGTACTGCGGAAACCCGCAGCGATGGCCTGATTGTCGGACGCCACCGCTTCGCTGCCCAGCGCTGTGGTGTAGGTCGAAATCGCCTGCGCGCCTGCACCATTTGCCGTGGCGCCGATATCGCTGGCCAACGCGTTGCTGCCGACCGCGCTGCTGTTTTCGCCCAGCGCCTGGGCATTGTTACCCAGCGCTGCCGCGCCGGTGCCGCCAGCCAATGCGCCCACGCCCACGGCCGTGGCGTTGTCCACCACGGCCTGCGCGCCCGCACCCAATGCGGTGGTGCCGGTACCGGTGGCATTGGCACCCTCGCCTGCCGCCAGCGCGTTATCGCCCTCGACGTAGGCACCTGCATCGCTATCGGCGCTGCCGCTGGCCTGGAAGTATTTGCTCGTGGCTGCGCCGGCTTCGGCAACGGCGTTGAGCTGGTCCAGATTCACCGCGTCGGTGCCCTGCGTGCCGGCCGCCACGTTGGTGATCTGACGCTCGTTGCCGGCACTGCCCACCGACACCGCGAAGTCGCGATCGGCCACCGAATCGGCACCGAGCGCCACGCTGCTTTCGCCGGTGGACTCGGCAAAATTACCCAGCGCCGTGCTGTTGAGACCCGGCGCCCACGCCGCGCCACCAACGGCAGTGGAGTAATCGCCGGAGGCTTCGGTCGGCAACAGGCCGAGCAAGGCACCGCCGACCGATACGCTGTGGTAGCCGCTGGCCACACTACCCTGGCCGGCGGCAACACTGTAGGCACCCGTGGCGGCCGCATCACCGCCCACGGCGACGGTATTGGAGCCGCTGGCAGTGCTGAAATTACCCAGCGCGGTGCTGTTGAAACCGCTGGCGCTGGAATACCCACCCAAGGCGGTGGAGTAGTTGGACGTCGCCTCGGCACCGAAACCGAACGCCGCCGCGCTGGTGCCGTTGGCAACGCTCTCCGCGCCGACGGCAGTGGCCGATTCGCCGCTGGCGCTGGCGAAATAGCCCATCGCGGTGGATTCGCTGCCCTGCGCTTCGCTCAATGCGCCAACTGCCAGCGCGCCATCGCCATACGCACCGGCGGCGGCGCCGAGTGCGGTGCTCTGCGCACCGGCCGCTTCGCTTTCGCCACCCACGGCCACGGCATAGTCGCCGCTGGCCTGGCTGAAGGCGCCATTGGACACGCTGCCAAAGCCGCTGGCCGCTGCGTTGTAACCGGCCGCATTGGCGTATTGCGCAGTGGCGCTGGCGCCGCTGCCGATGGCCACCGCACCGATGGCCGTGGCCTGGCTGCTGGACCCGAACGCACTGCTGTAATCGCCGTCGGCCGTGGCATTGGAGCCGGCGGCGGTCGCGTCTTCGCCCTGCGCATCGGCGGTGCCGGTGCCGGTGCCGGCGTACAGGCGCGCGGTGTTTTCAGCGGCGCCAGCCACGGCGTTGAGCTGATCCAGGTTCACCGCATCGGTGCCCTCGGTGCCGGCCGCAACATTGGCAATCTGCCGCTCGGTTCCGGCTGCACCCACCGACACCGTGTTGGCGCGATCGGCGAGCGAACCTGCACCCAGCGCAACGCTGTTGTCGGCAGGTGTATACGCACCGCTGCCGAGACTAATGCTCTGCTCGCCCGAAGCATTGGATTGCCAGCCCAGCGCGACACTCTCGGTACCAAGCGCAAAGGACTGGCTGCCAAGCGAAGTGGTGCTTGTCCCCACCGCGTTTGCGTAAGTGCCCAAGGCGGTTGACGAATAGTTGTTCGCCCGCGCACTCGCGCCCAGCGCTGTACTGTAGTAACCATCGGCCAAACTTTCGGTACCGATTGCGGTGCTGTTAAAACCTCGCGCAACACTGGCGGAGCCCAGCGCTGACGATGCGACACCGCTGCTGATACTTGCCTGGCCGATCGCCGTTGCATCACGCTCATTGGCGACACTGAAACCGCCGATGGCCGTACTGGAATCCCCCGACGCCATGCTGACGATACCCAGCGCGGTAGCGTTGTTAGCAACAGCACTGCTGTTGTTCCCCACTGCCGTGGCAGAAGAGGCACTGGCGCTGGCGTAGTTACCAATGGCCGTGCTCATCTCACCGGCTTGGCTGCGCGCGCCGAGCGCAATGCCCTGGTCGCCTTCAGCCTGCGCTTCCCAACCCAGCGCAATGCTCTCATCGCCGGTCGCCCTGGATTGGCCGCCGAGCGAAATGGCACGCGGACCATATGCATTTGCGTAGGTGCCCACCGCAATCGAGCCGGTATCGGCCGCAGCCGCATTCGCGCCCACTGCCGTGCTGTTGTCGCCGTAGGCGAGACTTTCGGTACCGATGGCGGTACCACCGTCACCCCACGCCACACTGGCAAAACCCAGCGCGGTCGATGCAGTCCCATTGCCGATGGTTTCGTAGCCGATCGCCGTTGCACCGCGCCCATTGGCGATGCTGGTGCCGCCCACGGCGGTGCTGAAATATCCCGATGCGTTGCTGTCACCGCCGAGTGCGGTGGCGTAGTCATCGCCGGCACTGCTGTTGAAACCGACTGCAGTGGCATTGGCGATGCTGGCGTTGGCATTGCTGCCGACGGCCGTGGTGCCCAGCGCAGCGGCCTGACTGCTCGCACCGAGCGCAATGCTGTCATCGCCCGACGCGTTGCTGGCGCCGCCCAGCGCAACGGTGCGCTCGCCGAAGGCGCTGCTGTTTGCGCCGATCGCCGTGGATGCAGTGCCGCCGGCCGCGGCATTGGCGCCGAAAGCAGCGCTGTCGGCACCGAAGGCCACGCTTGCACCACCCACGGCGGTACTGGTGTCGCCGAATGCCACGCTACCCACACCCAGTGCCGTGGCGTCCGCGCCATTGGCGATGCTCTCGTAACCCAGCGCCGTCGCGCCGCTGGCGGTGGCCTGGCTCGCGCCGCCCACTGCGGTGCTGGCATCGCCCGAGGCGCTGCTGTTGCCGCCAAGCGCCGTGGTGTTCTGCGCCACCGCAGTGCTGTTGAAGCCGACTGCCGTGGCGTTGTCGGTGGTGGCATTGGCGCCACTGCCAACGGCAGTTGCACCCTGCGCAGATGCCGCGCTGCTGGAACCCAGCGCGGTGCTGTAGTCGCTGTCGGCCAATGCGTTGGAACCGGCAGCGACGCTGTCGGTGCCTTGTGCGATCGCAACGCCATCGCCGGTTGCGACGAAGGAGCGCGCAGTGGTGGACGCCACATCGGACACCGCAGTGAGCTGATCGAGATTCACCGCATCGGTGCCCTCGGTACCTGCCGCCACATGGGTGATCTGGCGCTCTGCGCCATCAGCACCCACCGACACGGTATTGGCGCGCGTGGCGACCGAGTTGGCGCCCAACGCCACCGAATTTGCGCCGCGGGCAGTGCTGTAATAGCCCAGCGCCGTGCTCAGTTCGCCGCTGGCCCACGATTCCGGACCCACTGCAGTTGCGCCTTCGCCCGGTGCATACGCGAAGTAGCCCACTGCGGTGGCTTCGGTGCCGGAGGCTTCGCTGAGCGTGCCCACTGCCGTGGTGTAGGTGCCTGATGCGATCGCACCGGCGCCGAGCGCGGTGGAGGCTTCGCCGCTGGCCTGGGTCTGCACGAAGAAGCCCAGACCCGGGATGTAATCGACCGGACCACCGACCGCGGTGCTGCTGGTGCCGCTGGCGCTGGTCTGCGTGCCCACGGCGGTGGCGTAATCGCCCGCCGCATTGGCCACCGCACCGAACGCGGAAGACTGCGTACCGGCCGCATAGGCACCGACGCCGAACGACGAGGCGGCGAAACCATCGGCATTGGCGCTGGCGCCGACTGCGGTGCCGCCGACGCCGGCACTGGTGGCGCCGGTGGTGACCGGCACGCCGCCGTTGGTGACCAACGGCTCGCCGTCTTCGTCCACGGCAGCGCCGCCCACCGCCACGCTCGCCGGACCATTGGCCTGTGCGTTGTGACCGAATGCTGCGCTGTTCTGCCCGGACGCGAGCGCGTTTGCGCCCACTGCAGTGGCGTTGTTGGCTACCGCATTGGCACCGGTTCCCAGCGCCGTGGTCGCCGTGCCGACGGCATTGGCGCCGTCGCCGGCAGCCAGGGCGCTGTCGCCTTCGACATACGCGCCCACGCTGTCTTCGCCCGAGGATGCCTTGAAGAACAACGCGGTGTCTTCGGCCACATCGGCCACGTCGCGCAACTGCGCCACGTTGACCGCATCGGTGGCATTGACGCCGGCAGTGACGTTGGTGATGCGGCGCGTGGCCGGGCCACCGCGGCCATTGCCGCTGCCCACCGACACCACGTCGTCTTCGTGGGTGCGCGAGCCTGCGCCCAGCGCCACCGAATTTGCGCCGGTCACGCCGGCATTGGCGCCGAGCGCCACGCCGTTTTCGCCGCTCTGGCGCACGAAACTGTTGTAGCCGATGGCCACGGCGTTTTCGCCGATCGCATTGGTCTGGCGACCGATCGCGCTGCTGTTGACGCCACTGGCGCTGCTGTCGGCGCCGGTGGCCACGGCACCGATGGCGCTGGCATGGCTATTGGCGCCGATGGCGGTGGCCTTGCTGGCCGTCGCCGCGGCGCCGCGGCCCACTTCGACCGATTGCGCATTGGCAGGAAGCGGCGTGGCCAATCCGGCGCCACCCAGCGCAAGGGCGATGGCGGCGGCCAGTGCCAGGCTCTGGCGGCGATCGATGAATGCGGCTGAGGCCACCGCTCCGGGGCTGTCGCCGCTGGCCAATTCCGAGGCTACGGCCCACACGCCAAGCGATTTGTTCCAGACCTTGCGATAAATCCGATTCATCGACGCACGACTCCTGAGTTGTTGGACTGGTTTTTGTGGCGAACACCCGGCGGCAGAAGGCGTTCCAGCCTGCAGTGACCGCAGTGATTCGCCCCATGGGCCTTGCGGCGGAGCGGCTCGCGCCTGCTTCCTGGATAGTCAAAAAGTGAACGCTACCCAACCATAGAACTGAGCGGAGTGTTAACAGCCGTCATTTCGGGCGTCAAGTTTTTGACAGAAAGCGAAGAGAAGTGCGCGATTGATCACACTTCGGCTTGCTTTTATTAGATTTTTGATAAATCTTTGGAAAACAGCGACCTAGATCATGTCCTTCGAGACATTTCAGGGCTGAATAGGCGGAACTGAAACAGACAAAAAAACCCGCTGGCAGGACGCCAGCGGGCTTGGTTGCGCAAAATGCAGGGGTGGCCGGTCAGATCTGCGGCCAACATGCCCCACAGCCAGCATGCGCGGTCGATCGGCGCGCGAGGTGGCCGTGTTTCAGGCGTTCACCGCCAAGGAAATGACGATTTCGCCGAACCGATGGCGACGTGTCGGATCATTGGCGCGCCAGCAGGCTCACCGCGTCGAAACCGCTGCCTTCCAGCTTAAGGATGTAGGTGCCGGCACGCGGCGCAGTGAAGCGCACCGTCTGGCTGGTGCCGCGACGCGTGGACGCGCCGTCGTTGTCGGTGGCGGTGGGCTCGCGCCCGAATGCCACGTACAACCCCGCCTGGCCGCTGCCACCGAAGCTGATGAAACTCAGCACCGCACCCGCCTGCGCTTGGAACGTGAACACCCCCGCATCGCCCGACAGATTGGAGATGCCGCTTTGGACCACGCCATTACGCAGAGGCTGCGCATCCACCTGACACCCCACATCGCCCCTATCGCAGCGACGTAACGCGCGCGCAACTGCGGCTCCGGCATCCACGATGCCGGCCCCGGCCGGCGTTGCCACCGGAATCGACACCGGGAATGCGCGCGCAGTGCGCTTGAGCAGGCTCTCCATTGCGGCCGGCGACAACGGCGGTTTGCCGTCGGCGATCAATGCGCTCTGCACCAATGCGGCAGTGCCGGCCACATGCGGCGACGCCATCGAGGTGCCGGCGTAACGCGTGCCGCCATAGGTGAACTGCCCGGAGGTTGGTGTGGTTTTGCCGGTGTAGAGGGTTTGCCAAACAAAACTGCGGACCGGGCCATCGTTGGTGATGAAGGACATCGAGCTGCCGCCCGGGCCGGCCAGGTCGATCTGACGGCCGAAATTGCTGTAATCGGCAAGCGCACCGGTTGCGCGTGTGGCGGCAACGGCAATCACATTGGCGCAGTTGGCGGGAGTCGTCGTCGATACATCGGCCGTTGAATTACCCGCCGCCACCACCACAGTGGTGCCGCGCGCCACTGCGCCATCGATCGCGGCCTGCATTGCCGAACCGCATGCGCCGCCACCGCCCAGGCTCAGGTTGATCACTTCGGCCGGATCGCGGTTGTCCGGTACGCCATCGACGTGACCGCCGGACGCCCAGACGATGGCATCGGAGATGTCGGAGAGTCGCCCGCCGCAGTGCCCGAGCACGCGCACCGGCAGCACTTTCGCCCTGTAGGCGACGCCTGCCCCGCCAATGCCGTTGTTGGTGGCTTCGGCAACCGTGCCGGCCACGTGCGTGCCGTGCCAGCTGCTGTCGCTGGCCACCGAGAACAGCCCGCAGTCGCCGTCTTCGGCGATCCAATCGCCGAGGTCCAGTGCGCCGGGCACACGCTCGGCCGTGGCGCGACGCGAGAAGAACGGGTCGGTGATGAAGTCGTAGCCGGTGAGCAGATTGCCGGCCAGGTCCGGATGATCGGGCAGGACGCCGGTATCCAGTACCGCCACCACCACGCCTTCGCCCTGCGTTGTTTTCCAGGCTTGGGCGACGTCGATGCCACCCACCGGGTCGATGAGATGCCATTGATTGGTTTGCAGCAGCGGATCGTTCGGCAATGCGCCGCTGGTTTGCAGCGGATACATGCGCAGATCTACCTGCGCCGATTCGACCGCCGGGTCTGCGCTCAATTCCTGCACAAGCCGGTCGGCATCGGCACGACTGAGCTGGGCGGGCAATTTGATCAGTTCGCCGCCCGCGGCAAGCGTGCGCAGATAGGTTGGCGCTGCGGTGGCACTGGTGCGTGCGGCAGGCGCAAGACGGACGGATGCGCGCGAGGCGGCCGCACTGACTGCCGCCGAGGCACTGCGGCCGATATCGCGCGCGGTACCGACCTGCCCGCTGCGGTAGCGGACGATGATTCTGTCAACCGGCGCATTGGCCATGGCCTGTTGGCGTTGGGCACTGGCTGCTGCCGCATCGGCGTTGGCGTTGGCGTTGGCGGCCAACGCTGTACTGCACGAGGCCGCCAGGACACAGCAGGCAAGCACAAGGACCTGCGTAGAAGAACTCTGGATCACGATGGGATTCCTTCGAGGTGAGTGCGAAAGGGCATGACGAAGAAAGCGCGCCGCCCGGCAACGGGCGGCGGGAATGCATGCGACCGCGTGGCCGTGCTGCGGCTACCAGCCGAAACCGGCGCCCAGCCCAACCGATCGGTCATCGCCGCTGAGTGCGCCGCCCACGGTGAGGGTGGCGCGCGGGCTGATCGCACGCTGGTAGCCCACCGACAACGCCGACTCGCCGTTCTGGAAACCGACACCGGCACCGATGCGGTTCTGCGAGGCGATACCGGCCACGCTGGCGGACATGTTCAACATCGCCGAGCTCATCGCGCCCTGGCGATCCAAGCGACGGTTCTGCCGGCGCAGGCGGTCTTCGATATCGCCCTGGTAGCTTTCGAAGCTGTCGGCCATCGCGTTGTAGCGGCTGTCGGTGTAGCTGTTGGCGGCGGCAACGCCGCTGTCCAACTGGCCCTTGTTGACCGCATCGGTGGCACGCGTACCGGCCGCCACATTGGCCACCTGACGCTCGCCGCCCACGCTGCCCACCGACACCGTGTTGGCACGGTCGGCAACCGAGCCCTGGCCCAGTGCGACGGCGCCTTGTGCCGTGGCACGGGCGCCCTGGCCGATCGCCGTGCCCGACGCGGCCGTCACCTGCGCGCCTTCGCCCATCGCCACGGCATTGGTCGCCACCGCCGCGATCTGCGTGTTGGCACCCACCGCCGTACTGCCGTCGGCATTGACGCGGGCATTGCTGCCGATGGCGGTGTCGTTGGGACCATGCGCATACGCGCTGCCGCCAATGGCCGTGCCGGTGACGTGGTTGGCCACTGCTGCCGTACCCACTGCCGTGGACGTGACCGCCGGCGTGATGCTGCCGTCCACGGCAGCGGTGGGCGTGCCCTGCACCGCCGTGCTTGCGGAAAGCCCAGTTGCAGTGGCCGTCGCTGCAGACGACAAGGCACTGTCGGCTGTGGCGTCGGTTGCCAGCGCTGCCGGCTGCACGCCATCGGCTGTTGCGTCGACCGCTGCAGTGCGCGCCGTTGCCAGGCGTGCGACAGATGCACGTGAGGCAGCTGTTGCCGCGCCGCCTCGGGCATCCAGCTCGCTGACCTTGCTGTCCAACGCCGTCAGTGCCGCACCGACGTTGTTGTAGCTGGCCCCCTGGATCACGTAGGTCGGCGCAACAAATACGCCTTGCGCACCGATCGCCGCACCGCCGCCGAGGAAGCTGGCCGCATTGCTCAACGACTGGAACAACTGGCCGCCATTGATTGCATCGGTGCTGGCACTGGCAATCGTGCCGGCACCCACATTGACGATACGGCGCGTGGCCGGGCCGCCGCGGCCGTTGCCGCTGCCCACCGACACCGTATTGGCATCGTAGGTGCGCGAGCCCGAGCCCAGAGCCACCGAATCGGCGCCGTTGGCACCGGCATTCGCGCCCAGTGCCACGGCATTGCTGCCGCTTTCGCGGACGAAGGCGTTGTAGCCCAGCGCAACGCCGTTTTCGCCGATGGAATTGGTCTGCCGGCCCATCGCAGTGCTGTTCACGCCGCTGGCGCTGCTGTCCGCCCCTATCGCGCTGGCACCGGTGGCCGCGGCACGGCTGCCGGAGGCAACCGCCACGCTGCGCTCGCCGGCAGCAACCGCAAGGCTACCCAACGCAGCACTACCCTGGCCAACGCTGGTGGCATTGAAGCCCACCGCGGTGGCAGATGCGCCAAGCGCGCTGCTTGCGCCACCCAGCGCCATGGCGCCCTGTCCCTGCGCAGATGCCGCCGCTGCGTCCGTGGTGGCCGGCGTCACTGCCAGATAGCCATCGATGCGTGACGTGGCGGCGCGCACCGTATCGAGCTGGGCCACATTCACCGCATCGGTGGCTTCGCTACCGGCTGCAACGCTGGTGATCTGGCGCGTCAAGCCGGCTTGCACATCGCCGACCGACACCGTATTGCTGCGAAACGCATAGGAGTGCGCACCCAGCGCAACCGCGCTGGATGCCGAACGATTCCAGGCATCGTCGACCCAGGATCCCACCTTCGCGCCGTAACCGATCGCCACGGCATCCACGCCGTTGGCCTGCGCGTCCGCACCAATGACGGTGCTGTCGCCATTGAACTGCGAGGTCATCGCACGCGCGCCTAACGCCACGCTATTTTCGTTGTAAGCGGTGCTGCCATGTCCGATCGAGATGCCGCCATCGCCGGACGCCAGGGCAAAGCCGCCCAATGACACGGTGCGTGGTGCGAACGACCCGGCGCTGTGCCCGATCGCTACCGCATCGGTATTGCCGGGCGCATTCGGAAACACGTTGGAATCGTAGCCAATGGCAATCGCATAATCGGATTGGCTTTGCGCACCCGAGCCCAGCGCAATGCCGCCAAGACCGGTCGCTGCGGTAATCGAGCCGAAGTTGCTGACGCCGCCCACGACAACGCTCTGTGCTCCGCTGGCCAATGCGGTGTCGCCAACTGCGACGCTACTGGCACCGTCGCTTCGCGCCCTGTAACCGAATGCGGTCGAGGTGTCTGCGCTGGCGCGCGAGGAATAACCGCCGGCAGTGGAAAGAAAGCCACTGGCGCTGGAAAGCCCGCCCACGGCGGTGGCACCGTCGCTGGAAGTCTGTGCGCGATACCCCAGCGCCGTGCTCTGCACGCCACTGGCGCTGGCGCCGCTGCCGATGGCGCTGGCATACGGCGTGCCCGCTACCGCACCACCGCCCACAGCCGTGGCGCCCACACCTGAGGCCTGCGTGGCCTGTTCGCGTTGGCCGATGACGAAGCCGTTGGCATCGTAATCAAACACGGTCGTTACGCCGCCAACCGCAATCGCCGATTCTCCCGCGGCCGCAGCGTTATGACCGATCGCGGTCGCGTCGCGGTCCAAGGCCAGGCTTCCACCGCCCAATGCCATGGTTCCATCGCCTAGCGCATTGCTCGCATTGCCCAATGCCAGCGCATCCTCGCCGTCCGCGAATGCCGGGATCTGCGCATCGGCGGCGGATATTGCTGCCACTTGCGTGGCGCTGTCGTTGGCTCCTGCAGTAGCGACCTGAGCCACCGTGCCCGCCTCGCCCGGGCACTGTCGCCTGCCATCGATCACCTGGCACTGCGTGGTCGCTGCCGCCGGCGTGGTCGTGGCGCAGGCCGCCCCGGCCATGCCGAACAACACGATCACCATTGCCGTGGCCAGCACTCCGCCGGCATGGTCGCGCGGCAGTCTCCCCTGCGTATTTCCCACCGTGCGAGCACGCGTCACCGTTTGGTCGTGAGCACAAGACGCGCGACCAGCCTCCAGATAAATTCGCTTCATTAACGCCTAACTCCCCATTTTGGTCTGGTGTGTAAAAAACCGACCACCGCACGAACAGATCGCACGGTCCCCCTGAGGTTTTATATTCGCGCGCACTTGCTTCAGCGATGGAGTTTTCCACCGCGAAAGATTCAACACAGTAAATAAGAAGATGCGGAGATCGAAAGATCGATAACGCCGGATGAATTTATTGAAAAAACCAACTTTCAAATGCGATTGCCGTCACACATAGCACGCAATCAGTCATGCGAAATAAATAACTAATACTTTTGTTAGTTATTTCAAAATGACCAGGTGCCGATTAATTATTTAGTCCCATCTTCGCTGCCACTACAAAAATAGTCTCGAAAAAATTTCGAGGCGCACTTGGCTAATCGCGCGACCATCGTCATCGAGCCGCTCCATCGCCTGATTCGAGCGCGCCACACGCGCCACCGGTCGCGTGTGCCCGATGCTGGCGAGGCCGGCAACCACGCATGGGTTTGCAATGGGCACCGCGCAATGGAGTGGTAGCGGCAGCGCGCGACGAGCCTGCAACCGATTCCAATTGCAGATTCAGCGCGCCTGCCAAAACGACAACGGCCGTGTGCATCGCTGCACACGGCCGTCGGATCATGCGTCAGCGGCTGCCGATCAGCCGCACGCCATCAACCGCACCACACCCGCGCGTTGCGGAACATCCGCAGCCACGGCGAGTCGTCGCCCCAGTCGGCCGGGTGCCAGCTGAGGTTTGCGCTGCGTGGCGTACGCTCCGGGTGCGGCATCAGGATGGTGACGCGGCCGTCGCTGCTGGTCAGCCCGGTGATGCCGTCCGGGGAACCGTTCGGATTGAGCGGATACTGCGAGGCCACCCCACCATCGCCATCGATGTAACGCAGCGCCACGCGTGCAGCGGCCTGGTCCACGGCGCTATCGAACGCTGCGCGGCCTTCGCCGTGCGCCACCGCCACCGGAATCCGCGAGCCCGCCATGCCGCGCAGGAAGATCGACGGCGACTCCACCACTTCCAGCAGCGCGGTGCGCGCCTCGAACTGCTCGCTGCGATTGCGCAAAAAGCGCGGCCAATGCTCGGCACCGGGAATGATGTCCTTGAGCTGGCTGAGCATCTGGCACCCGTTGCACACACCCAGCGCGAACGTATCGCTGCGTGCAAAGAACGCGGCGAACGCATCGCGCAACGCCGAGCGTTCCAGGATGGATGTCGCCCAGCCGCGGCCGGCGCCCAGCACGTCGCCGTAGCTGAAACCGCCGCACGCCGCAAAGCCCACGAACTCGCCCAGGTTCACGCGGCCCTCGATCAGGTCGCTCATGTGCACGTCGTAGGGACGGAAACCGGCGCGCTCGAAGTTGTAGGCCATCTCGATCTGCCCGTTGACGCCCTGCTCGCGCAGGATCGCCACCTTGGGCCGCGTACCGGTGGCCACGAACGGCGCCGCCACATCGTCGGAAGGGTCGAACACCAGCTTCGGACGCAGGCCTGGCGCCTTGAAATCGCGTGCCAGCGCGCGCTCCTCATCGGCGCTGTCCGGGTTGTCGCGCAGCTTCTGCATCGCATGGGTCACCGACCACCAGGCGTCGAACAACTCTTCCCAGCGCCACTCGGCCAGCACGCGGCCCTGCCCGCTCACGCGGATGCGCGGCGTGCCGGTGGGGCGCGCGATGCGCTGCGCGCATTCGGTCAATGCGTGGCGCTCGACCAGGTCGGCGAACGCGGCGCGGTCTTCGCTGTCGATCTGCACCACGGCGCCCAATTCTTCGTTGAACAGGCTGCGGAACGCATCGTCGCCCCACGCATCCAGCGTGATATCCAGGCCCTGCCGCGACGCAAACGCCATCTCGCACAACGCAGCAAACGCACCGCCATCGCTGCGATCGTGATACGCCAGCAACAGCTCGGCCTCGCGCGCGTCGCGGATCAACTCGAAGAAACTGCGCAGCCGCTGCGCATCGTCCAGATCCGGCGCCTCGCCGCCGAACGCCGGCAGCGCGCTGTCGTCGGCATACACCTGCGCCAGCACCGACCCGCCCAGCCGCTGCTTGCCGCCCCCCAGCCCGATCAACCACAGCTCGCTGTCTTCCCCGCTGCGCAGCAACGGGGTCAGCTGCGTGCGCACATCGGTCACCGGCGCGAACGCACTGATGATCAACGAGACCGGCGAAACGCTTTTGTGAGAGACGGGATTGGAGATTGGAGATTGGGGATTCGCAACAGCGGCGGATTCCGGTGTGTTGCCAATCCCGAATGCCGAATCACCAATCCCGGCTTCAGCCCACTGCGCCTGCATCGACAGCGAATCCTTGCCCACCGGAATGCTCAGCTCCAGCGCCGGGCACAACTCCATGCCGATGGCGCGCACCGCGTCGTACAGCAACGCGTCTTCGCCGCTGTGGCCGGCGGCGGCCATCCAGTTCGCCGAGAGCTTGATGCTGTCCAGCCGCTGCACCGGTGCCGCGCACAGGTTGGTGATGGCTTCGCCCACGGCCATGCGCGCGGATGCGGCGGCATTCAACAGCGCCAGCGGGGTGCGTTCGCCGATCGACATCGCTTCGCCTTCGAAGGTCTCGAAGCCGGCCAGCGTGATCGCGCAATCGGCCAGCGGCAGCTGCCACGGGCCGATCATCTGCTCGCGTGCGGTCAGCCCGCCCACGCTGCGGTCGCCGATGGTGACCAGAAAGCTCTTGGACGCCACGGTGGGATGCGCCAGCACACGCAAACCGGCCTGCTGCAGGTCCAGCGACGCGGTCTGCAGCACCGGCCACCTGGGAGCGGCCGGATGCGCGGCATCGCGATGCATCTTCGGCGCCTTGCCGAAGAGGACGTCCATGGGCAGATCGATTGGAAGCTGGGATTCGGGATTCGGGATTGGGGATTGGTTAGAAGCGGCATCGGTTGCCGGCAATGCGCCGTTGCGAATCCCGAATCCCGAATCTCCAATCCCGTTATCCAGGACGCCATACCCCACCACCAGCCGCTCCTCTTCCGTGGCCACACCGACGGCGGCAAACGGGCAGCGTTCGCGGGCGCAGATGGCGGCGAACTCTTCCAGGCGCGCCTGCGGCACGCCGAGCACGTAGCGTTCCTGCGATTCGTTGCACCACAGTTCCAGCGGCGACAGCGACGGGTCGTCGGTGAGCACGCGGCCCAGGTCGATGATGCCGCCCACCCCTGAATCGTGCAGCAGCTCGGGAATGGCGTTGGACAAACCACCCGCGCCCACGTCGTGGAACCAGCGGATCGGGTTATCCACGCCCAGCGCCACGCAGCGGTCGATGACCTCCTGGCAGCGGCGTTCCATCTCCGGGTTTTCGCGTTGCACACTGGCAAAATCCAGCGCCTCGGCGCTGTCGCCGGCCGCCACCGAACTGGCCGCACCGCCGCCCAGGCCGATCAGCATCGCCGGGCCGCCGAGCACGATCACCGCATCGCCCGGCTGCAGGCGCAGCTTTTCCACCTGGTTGCGATCGATCGCGCCCAGGCCACCGGCCAGCATGATCGGCTTGTCGTAGGCGCGGGTCAGGCCCTGGCCTTCGGCCAGCTCGAAGCTGCGGAAATAGCCGAGCAGGTTCGGGCGACCGAATTCGTTGTTGAACGCGGCGCCGCCCAGCGGGCCGTCGAGCATGATGTCCAGCGCCGGCGCCATGCGCGGGTTCAGCGCGCGCGGCGCTTCCCACGGCTGCGGCAGGGTCGGAATGCGCAGGTGCGAGACCGAAAACCCGGTCAGCCCGGCCTTGGGCTTGCCGCCACGGCCGGTGGCGCCTTCGTCGCGAATTTCGCCGCCGGCGCCGGTGGCCGCGCCGGGGAACGGTGCGATCGCGGTCGGGTGGTTATGCGTTTCCACCTTGATCGCAAACGCCGACGGCAGCACCGCTTCGCTGCGGTATTGGCCGGTGGCCGGATCCGGGCGATAGCGCGCGGCCGGCACGCCTTCCACCACCGCCGCGTTGTCGCTATAGGCCGACAAGGTGTGCTGCGGGGTCTGCTGATGGGTGTGCTTGATCATGCGGAACAGCGAGCGCTCCTGCGGCTTGCCGTCGATGGTCCAGCTGGCATTGAAGATCTTGTGCCGGCAATGCTCGGAGTTGGCCTGGGCGAACATCATCAGTTCGACGTCGGCCGGGTCGCGGCCCAGCGCGCCGAAACGTTCGCGCAGGTAGTCGATCTCGTCCTGCGCCAGCGCCAGGCCCAGGTCGCGGTTGGCCTGCTCCAGCCCATCCAGCGGCACGCGCTGCAACTGGCCCGGGTCGGGCACGTTGAACAGCGCTTCGGCGGCAGCGGCCGAACCGAGCAGGGATTGCGTCATCGGGTCGTGCAGCAGTTTGGCCACGGCGGCCTGAGCGGCCGCGTCGTCCGGCCAGCCGGCCAGGTCGATGCGGGTGCCGCGCTCCACGCGCTGGATCGGCTGCCCGGCCCCGCGCACCAGCTCGGTGGCCTTGCTCGACCACGGCGACAAGGTGCCCAGGCGCGGCACCACGTAGCGCGAGGAGGCATCGGCATCGCGCGCGGCGGGTGCGGCGTTGGCCTGCAGGATCCGCTGCAAGGTGGCCTGGTCGGGCGACTGCCCGGCCTCGGCACGGATGAAGTACACGTGCCAGGCGCCAGTGATACGCAGCGCGGGAACGAGGGTTTGCAGGCGGGTTTCGAGCCGAGCGCGGCGGAACGGCGAAAGGGCGGAAGCGCCCTCGAGGACCATCATGTCCGGGGAACCGTGTCAGAAACGGGGCTGCAGATTGTAACGGAGCTGATGGGTTGCCGCCGGACCGGGCGTGCGATGGCCGGGAATCGGGAATCGGGAATGGGGAATCGTCGGGCGGGAGCGTTGTCGCCGCTTCCGTGCCAGAGAGTTGCGCCGGCCAGCATGAAGGAGGTGGCCAGATGGCGGCCACCCCTCAGAAACGGCAAGGGCCCGGATGCGGTCGCACCTGGGCCCTTGTCATTGCGCAAACGACCACCGCAACGTCGCCATCGGCGACGCCACGATGATCAGAGCCGAGACGGCCTCAGCGGCTGCCGCCTGCCGTGCTCACGGCACGCTTTTCCAGCGCCTCACGCAACTGCGCTGGCGGCAGGTAGCCACCGAGCTGGGTGCCGTCGGGCGCGAAGATCGCCGGCGTTCCGTTGACGCCCAGGCGCTGGCCCAGGTTGTATTCCATCGACACCGGGTTCTTGCAGTCCTTGGAGGCAACCGGCTGACCCGACTTGGCAGCGGTGAGCGCCTGCTTGCGATCGGCAGCGCACCACACCGCAATCATTTCCTTGTGGTCCTGGCTGCCCAGGCCCATGCGCGGGAACGCGAGGTATTCCACCGCGATGCCCTGCTTGTTGAGCTCGCCGATCTCGCTATGCAACTTGCGGCAGTAACCGCATTCCACATCGGTGAAGACGGTAACGGTGTACTTCGGGTTGGCCGGGGCGAACACGATGCGGTCGGCCTTGGGCACGGTGTCAAGTTGCTTGCGGCGGTAGGCCAGCAAGCCCGGGCTGGCGGCGAACTGCTTGTTCTGGATGTCGAACGGCTGCGCCTGGATCAGGTAACGGCCGTCGTCGCTGACGTATAGCACCTGCCCGCCGACGACCACTTCGCGGAAGCCGGGGAACGGCGCGGCACCGATGTAATCGGGCTTGAAATCCGGGTCCAGTGCCTTGAGCGCCGTGCTCACGCGCTGGTCCACCGTGCCGGTGGCGGCGGGCGCGGCGGCGGGCTTGGCGCCGGCAGTGCTTGCCGCAGGCTGCGAGGATTGTGCGCAGGCGGTAAGGCTGATCGCGCCCAGCAGCGCGGCGATGGCAAGACGATACATTCACGCATCCAGATGGAATGAGGTGCCCAGATTCTCGCACAGCGCAGATGAAGCCTGGCCGCGGCCGCGACAGATTGTGAACGCTGCAGGCACCCCGTTGCTGCACCTGCTGGACAGACGCAATACGGAGCGTGGCTTGCCGGGTCTGGCGGCGGGCTGGGCACTTTCGCCGTCGCAAGGCGCCTTGAAGGTGCCCGTAAGCGTCGTCCCCCGCTCTGATTGTTTCCTGGAGTGCACCGCCGCGTGACGTCCGGCGCTGAGCGTCAGCTCGAGGTATGACAACCAGGAGGTCACGCCAGCCGATGCCAGCCTGACCAGCAACGCCGCCGGAGCCGCCGAGCGTGTCTGGCGAGCCACCCAGCAACGTCGGCTGGCGATGTTGGTGCGGCCGCCAGCGCGGCGATGACCTGTTGGCAGTTCTGCCGCAACCGCGACAGGTGCGTCGCCGGCACGCATGCGCATGGCAGGGCGCTGGGCCGACTAACCGCGCGGATGATGGCTGGCGTGCAGTTTCTGCAGATGCTGGCGCGCCACCAGCGTGTAGATCTGGGTGGTCGACAACGAGCTATGGCCCAGCAGCATCTGCAACGCGCGCAGGTCGGCGCCATGGTTGAGCAGATGGGTGGCAAAGCTGTGGCGCAGCCCGTGCGGGCTGACCGTGTCCGGGTCGATACCCGCGACTGCTGCATAGCGTTTGACCAACGCCCAGAACTGCTGTCGGCTGAGCGGCCGGCGCGCGGCGTCGATGAACAATGGCACCTGCCCGTCCACCGCCGCCACCGGCTTGTTCGCGGCCAGCAGCGGGCGCGCCTCGCGCAGGTAACGCTCCAGCCAATGCTGGGACTCCTCGCCCAGCGGCACCAGCCGGTCCTTGCTGCCCTTGCCGGTCACCCGCAGCACGCCCTGGCGCAGGTTCACCCCCACTGCCGGCAGGTTGACCAGCTCGCTCACACGCAGGCCCGCGGCGTACATCAACTCCAGCATGGCGCGATTGCGCAGGCCTGCCGGGGTGTCAACGTCCGGCGCGGCCAGCAAGGCCTCGATCTGACTTTCGGTCAAGGCCTTGGGCAGCGAGCGTGGCAGTTGCGGCGGATCGATCAGGGTGGTGGGGTCGTCGCTGCGCACGCCATCGCGCAGGCACAGCCCGTAGAACGCACGCAAGGTCGACAACAGCCGCGCCGTGCTGCGCGGGGAATAATTGGCCTGGGTACGCCAGCGCAGATAGTCGAACAGGGCGGCACGGTCGATGCCGAGCAAGCCACCATGTGCGCCGTCGCGCCAACGCGCCAGCCCTTCCAGGTCGCGCCGATAACTCTCCAGGGTCTGCCGCGCCACGCCTTGCTCGGCCCAGAACCGGTCGAGAAACCGTTCGATCACGCTGGCATCGGCCGCCTGCACCGGTGGCAGCTGGCGGGCAAGTTGGCGGCGTTCGGCGGGACTGCTGGCAGACATCGCCACAGCATAAAACGCGGCGCGCGTTTTGAGCGCCGATGCGCGTGGGTTGCCGGTAGGTGTGTTGCCTGCGCGCGCGGGGCGGTAGATGTGCGCGTCATTGTTCTGCCTGATCAGCACGCGTCGGCCGCAGGCGCAAAGGCGACCCGGATCGCGACGCCAGCGCCGCCATGGCCGGTAGGTCCCGGCATGGGCATGCGCCCGATTAAACACGCCGCGTCTGCGCACCAGCCGTCGCGCCAGGATGCGGTTGATCGCCGTTCGATGCGTGGCGTGCGTCAGCGCGTGCAGGCACCAGAGCGCGGCTACTGCAGCGCGGCGTTGCGCCGTGCTTGGCGACCGTTATGCTCGCGCCATGACCTCGATCCCTTCGCCTCGCGTTGCGCGCCCCCCTGCCCTGGTGGGCTGGCGGCTGCTGGCGTTGTGCTACGACGCCTGGCCGGTGCTGGCGCTGTCGATGCTGATCTCCACCGTGTTCACGCTGGGCTTTACGCTCGCCGGGCACCCCGCGCGCGAAAACATCGCGCCTTTCAGCGGCTGGCAATGGCTGTTGTGGCTGTGCTGCTGGATCGCCGCAGGTATCTACGCCACCGTGAGTTGGCGGCGCGGCGGGCAGACGCTGGGCATGCGCCCCTGGCGGCTGCGCTTGATCGACCCACGGGTGTCATGGCGTGCGCTGTGGATCCGCTATGCCGTCGGCACCTTGTCGCTGGCGCTGGGCGGGCTGGGGTTCTGGTGGGCGTGGCTGGATCGCGACCGGCTGACCTGGCACGACCGTGCGAGTCACACACGGCTGGAACGGACTGCCAGGCCATTGAAGTAATCAGGTCGGCAGTCCATCACCCCCATATCCAGGCTCCGGTATGTTCCATACATGCGACTTGCACCTGGAGTGGGATGGGGCCGGCGGCAGTGACCAAGCCAGGCTGCGGCTTATTTGGCGCCCAAGAAGACGCGCGCAATCAGCCACTGAAACGCATGCCCAACTGCATACAGCACTGCCAGAAATGGCGGAACCAACAACGCATAACTTGTCGCCCAAGGCATGTTGGTCAACCAGGCATCCGCGTGGAGAGCATCCAGTGCGATCAGCTGAGGCGTCAACGGCAGTTGCAGCAGAACGAAGTGGCCCTTGGGATCGCCCTGAGCGCTGAGCGCTCCCCACACGCAAAAAGCAGCCGCCGCCAGATACAGCAGGCAGAGCGCCACACCCAACACGCTTACCCGCCGCATGCGCTCAGCTACTACGCCTGCGGAACAACCACGCCGACACACCCAGCATCACCATGGGCGGCAGCGCATAGGCAATGCGGTAATCCAGCTTGAGCGCGCCGGCCATGCGGCCGAAGAACAGCTGCAGCAGCCAGAAACCCAGCGCGAACAGGATGCCCAGGAACAGGCGCTTGCCCAGGCCACCGCTGCGCAGCGAGCCGAACGAGAACGGGATTGCCGCCATGCACAGCGCCAGCACGTTGAGCGGATAGAACCACCGGCTCCAGTACTGATCTTCGTAATCGCGCGCGTCCAATCCATTGCGGCGACGGTATTCGATGCTCTGCTCCAGATCGTGCGCAGAAAGATTGCGCGGCTTGGCCAGGCCAGCGGCCAGCGCGGCAGGATTCAGTTGCGACTGCCACGGCAATTCGGGAAAGGTTTCGCGCTGCACCGAGCGTTCCTGGAAGGTGTCGCGACGGACCTGACGCAGGGTCCAGCGGCCGTCGCGGTGTTCGGCCACCGAGGCGTAGGTCAACTGCTGCATCCTGCCACTGGGATCAAGGTGGTAGAGCCGCACATCGTGCAGATCCAGTGCAGTGCCACCGCCATCGAGCAGCTTCTCTTCACCGCTCAATGCATTGAGGAAGGTGTCGCCCTCGCGTGCCCACAGCCCGGCGTAGCGCGAAGACGCCATATCGCTGTTGAAGCGGGCACTGGCCTTGAGCGTGTCGGCCTGATTCTGTGCCCACGGCCCGATGGTTTCGCCACTGATCACCATGCTGGCGGTCAGCAGCGCCATCGCTGCGACAACCGAGGCGGACATGCGCTTGCGCGACACGCCCAGCGCGCGCAGCGCCGTCAGCTCGGAGGTGGCGGCCAACTGGCCCAGGCCCATCAGCGCGCCAATCACCGCGGCAGTCGGGAACAAGGTATAGGCCCGGCGCGGCACGGTGTAGGCCACGTAAGCCACCGCGTGCCCGAAGGTGTAGCTGCCCTGCCCGATGTTCTTGGCTTCGCTGGCGAAGGCGTTGACCAGATCCAGCCCCAGCAGCACCGCCCAGGTCAGCAGCACGGTGAACAGCACCACGCGACCGACATACCAATCGTGGACCCGCGGCGTCAGCTTCATGCGCGCGCCCCCGGCCGACGCACGCGGCCATCGCGCGCATACGCCCACACCGCCACGGCCAGCAGCGGCAGCGTCAACCACCACAGGCCCAGCGCCGCCGGAGTCTTGCCATTGGCGATCCACTGGGTGCCGACGATCATCAGATTGGTGCCCACCATGTAGGCCAGAAACGCCAGCATGATCCGGCCATAACGCTGTTGCCGCGGCGCACTGCGCGACAACGGCAAGGTGAGCAAGGCAAACGCCAGCGCCAGCAACGGCGGCGCCAGGCGCTCATGCAGCTGGGCGCGCGCGGCAGGGCGCTCGTCGGACAGCAGCTGGGTGGTCCACATCACTTCAGGGTCGTTGGCATCGTGCACGCGGGTGCGGTCTGGCAGGGCGATATCGCTGCTGGCGAACTTCATCAAGCGGTAGTCCAGGGTCGCGCCGCTCGCCGGGCCCTCGGTGCGGTAGCCATCGTCCAGGCGCAGGTAACGGTCGGTCTTGCCTTCGAAGAACATCGCGCCGCGGTCGGCGGTGACCACATCGATGCGGTCGTTCTGCTGGCGCTGCATGAAGACCTTGCCCAGGCCCTTGCCGTCGGCAGAGATCGTTTGCAGGTAGACCACCCCGCCGCCGGACAACGGCGTGAACTGGCCCGACTCCAGGCCGGCCATCAGCACGCTGCGGTTGGCATCTTCCAGCATCGCCTCGGCGGTACGGCTCGCCCAGGGGCCCAGCCACAGCGAGCACAACCCGATGACCACCACCACCGGCACCACCAGCATCAGCATCGGCCGCAGCATGCGCCTGGGGCCCACGCCAATGGCGGTAATGACGGCCATTTCTGAATCGCGGTACAGCCGCGCCAGTGCCAGCAGCAGGCCCAGCATCAAGGCCAGCGGCAGGATGATGGGCAGATACGCCACGAATTGCAGCCCTACCTGCGACAGCAGCAAGCGCGCCGGGATGCGGCCGTCGGCGATATTGCCGAGGATATCCACCAGCACGCCGCCGACGCTGACGACCAGCAGCACGATCAAGGTGGCCAGGAAGCTCTGGGTGAAATCGCTAAGCAGGTATCGATCGAGCTTCGGCATGGGGTGGGCTTGTTTTAAACTCTCGGATTCGTTCGCGGCGCCGCCAGCCTAGTCCGGTTGGCGTAAACAGCCCGCGATTGTACGGATTTGCCTACGGAATCTGATCAATGGCCCTGCAATTCACCCTGAACCAAGACGCGCCGGCAAGCGCTGCCGTCGACTGCATCGTGGTTGGCGTGTTCGCCGACAAGACCCTTTCGCCCGCTGCCCAGGCGCTGGACAGCGCCAGTCAGGGTCGCTTGACGGCCTTGGTCGCGCGCGGCGACGTGGCCAGCAAGACCGGCAGCACCACGCTGCTGCACGACCTGCCCGGCGTCACCGCGCCGCGCGTGCTGGTGGTCGGCCTGGGCGAAGCCGGCAAGTTCGGCGTGGCGCCCTACCTCAAGGCCGTCGGCGATGCGACCCGCGCGCTGAAGACCGGCGCGGTCGGCACCGCCCTGCTCACCCTGACCGAACTCAGCGTCAAGGCCCGCGATGCGGCCTGGAACATCCGCCAGGCGGTGACCGTCAGCGACCATGCCGCCTACCGCTACACCGCCACACTGGGCAAGAAGAAGGTGGACGAGACCGGCCTGACCACCCTGGCGATTGCCGGCAACGACGCCCGCGCGCTCGCCGTGGGCGTGGCTACCGCCGAAGGCGTGGAATTCGCCCGCGAGCTGGGCAACCTGCCGCCGAACTACTGCACCCCGGCCTACCTGGCCGAGACCGCCGCGGCATTTGCCGGCAAGTTCCCGGGTGCCGAAGCCGAGATCCTGGACGAGGCGCAGATGGAAGCGCTGGGCATGGGCTCGCTGCTGTCGGTGGCACGCGGCTCGGCCAACCGCCCGCGCTTGATCGTGCTGAAGTGGAACGGCGGCGGCGACGCGCGCCCGTACGTGCTGGTCGGCAAGGGCATCACCTTCGATACCGGCGGCGTCAACCTCAAGACGCAGGGCGGCATCGAGGAAATGAAGTACGACATGTGCGGTGGCGCCAACGTCATCGGCACCTTCGTGGCCACGGTCAAGGCCGAGCTGCCGATCAACCTGGTGGTGGTGGTGCCGGCGGTGGAGAACGCCATCGACGGCAACGCGTACCGCCCGTCGGACGTGATCACCAGTATGTCCGGCAAGACCATCGAAGTCGGCAATACCGATGCCGAAGGCCGCCTGATCCTGTGCGATGCACTGACCTACGCCGAGCGCTTCAATCCCGAGGCGCTGGTGGACGTGGCCACGCTGACCGGCGCCTGCATGGTGGCGCTGGGTCACCAGACAGCCGGGCTGATGAGCAAGCACGACGACCTGGCCAACGAACTGCTGGCCGCCGGCGAGCACGTGTTCGACCGCGCCTGGCGCCTGCCGCTGTGGGACGAATACCAGGGCCTGCTGGATTCCACCTTCGCCGACGTCTACAACATCGGCGGCCGCTGGGGCGGCGCCATCACCGCCGGCTGCTTCCTGTCGCGATTCACCGAGAACCAGCGCTGGGCGCACCTGGACATCGCCGGCGTGGCCAGCGACGAAGGCAAGCGCGGCATGGCCACCGGTCGCCCGGTCGGTCTGCTGACCCAGTGGTTGCTGGATCGCGCCGCCTGATGTCGCCGCGCGCTGCACTGGCGCTCATCGCTGGCTTCTCCGTCGTGAACGGAGCCGCCAGCGTGGTGCCGGGCTGGACCAGCCCCGGCATCGATCTGCTCTGGATCGTCGTGCAGCTGTTGCTGTTGTTTGTGTGGCTGGCGGCCGACAGCCGCCGGCTTGGCTACCGCCGGCCGGCCTGGATGAATATCGGCATCGTGGCCTTGGCCGTGCTGTTCCTGCCGGTGTACCTGTACCGTTCGCGCCCGCCCGGGCGCCGCCTGCGCGCATTCGGCGGCCTGCTGTTGGCCGTGCTCGGCTGTGCGGCCCTGTTCGTGGCCGCCGGCATGACCACCGAATTGTTGCTCTCCTCCCGCTTTGTGACCGCCTGATGCCCCGTGCCGACTTCTACCTGATCGCCAAGCCGCGCTTCCTCAACGAACCGCTGCGGCTGGTCTGCGAGCTGGCGCGCAAGGCCAACGACGCCAACCTGCCCACCTTGATCCTGGCCCGCGATACGCAGCAGGCCGAGGCGCTGGACGACCTGCTGTGGGCGTTCGACGACGAGGCCTACGTGCCGCACCAGATCGCCGGCACCGATGAGGAAGACGAACTGGCCCCGGTGCTGATTGCCGCCCCGGAGTTCGCCGCCCCCTCGCGCCCGCTGGTGATCAACCTGCGCGACGACCCCTACCTGGGCGCCTGCGACCGCGTGCTCGAAGTGGTGCCGGCCGACCCCGCCGCCCGCGAACCGCTGCGCGAACGCTGGAAACAGTACAAGGCCCTGGGCCTGGAACTGACCAAGTACGACATGTGAGTGCGGCGGGGATTGGGGAGTTGGGATTGGGGATTCGTAAAGCAGATCTTGCGTCTCCAACGACTGCATCCAACCTCAGACAGCCGATCTTCGCTCCGCAGCACGAACACCGACGTTGACGAGTGGATTGCCGGTGACTCTCGCCGGCCCCATGACGCAACCAATCCCGAATCCCGAACAACGAATCCCGGCGCCCCTATGACCACCCTCGCCTCCAGCTACGACCCCTCTTCCTTCGAATCGCGCCTGTACGCGCAGTGGGAGGCAGCCGGTTATTTCGTGCCGTCCGGCAAGGGTGAGCCGTACACCGTGCTGCTGCCGCCGCCGAACGTGACCGGCACGCTGCACATGGGCCACGCGTTTCAGCAGACGTTGATGGATGCGTTGGTGCGCTATCACCGCATGCGCGGGTACGACACCTTGTGGCAGGTGGGCACCGACCATGCCGGCATCGCCACTGAAATGGTGGTGTCGCGCAATCTGGCATTGGAAGGCAAAGGCGAAACGCGCGATTCGCTGGGGCGCGAGGGCTTCATTGCCAAAGTGTGGGAATGGAAGGCCGAATCCGGCGACACCATCGAGCGCCAGATGCGCCGGCTGGGCACCTCCAGCGATTGGTCGCGCAGCACCTTCACCATGGATCCGCAGCCGTCAGCGGCGGTCAACGAAGCGTTCGTGCGCTGGTACGAGCAGGGTCTGATCTACCGTGGCCAGCGCCTGGTCAACTGGGACCCGGTGCTGAAGACCGCGATCTCGGATCTGGAAGTGGAAAACGTCGAAGAAGACGGCTTCCTGTGGTCGATCCGTTACCCGCTGGCCGATGGCGTCAGCTACGAACACGTCGAGCACGACGCCGACGGCAACGAGACGCTGCGCGAAACCCGCGATTATCTGGTGGTGGCCACCACGCGCCCGGAAACCATGCTGGGCGATACCGCGGTGATGGTGCACCCGGAAGATGCGCGTTATCTCACGCTGCATGACGCCCGCATCGTGTTGCCGCTGACCGGCCGACACGTGCCGGTGATCACCGACGATTACGTCGACCGCGCCTTCGGCACCGGCGTGGTCAAGGTCACGCCGGCGCATGACTTCAACGATTACCAGGTGGGTGTGCGGCACTCGCTGCCGATGATCAACATCCTGACCCCGGAAGCCAAAATCATTGGCGGCCCTGACCAGCACGTCATCCCAAGTTCCGATCGCACCGCACCTTTCGCGTCGGGCGTCAGAGACGCTCACGGATTGGAAGCTATTCCAGATAAGTATCGCGGGCTGGATCGCTACGACGCGCGCAAGTTGGTGCTGTCCGAGCTGGAAGACCTGGGCATCCTTGTGGAAACCAAACCGCACAAGCTGCAGGTGCCGCGCGGCGATCGCACCGGCCAGGTGATCGAGCCCTACCTCACCGACCAGTGGTTCGTGAAGATGGATGCGCTGGCAAAGCGCGGACTGGAGCTGGTCGAAAGCGGCCGGATCAAGTTCGTGCCGCCGAACTGGATCAACACCTATCGCCATTGGATGGAGAACATCCAGGATTGGTGCATCAGCCGCCAGCTGTGGTGGGGCCATCGCATCCCGGCGTGGTTCGACGAGGCCGGCAAGTGCTACGTGGGCCATGACGAAGCGCAGGTGCGCGCCAAACATGGCCTGGGTGCGGAGATTGCGCTGCACCAGGACAGCGACGTGCTGGAAACCTGGTTCTCCTCGCAGCTGTGGCCATTCTCCACGCTGGGCTGGCCGGATGCGCAGGCGATGGCCGAGCGCGGCTTCGAGCGTTATCTGCCTTCAAGCGTGCTGGTGACCGGCTTCGACATCATCTTCTTCTGGGTGGCGCGCATGATCATGGCCACCGACAGCTTCACCGGCCAGGTGCCGTTCCGCGATGTCTACATCACCGGCCTGATTCGCGATGCGCAAGGCCAGAAGATGTCCAAGTCCAAGGGCAACGTGCTCGATCCGCTGGATATCATCGACGGCATCAGCATCGAGGATCTGGTCGCCAAGCGCACCCATGGCCTGATGCAGCCGCGCATGGCCGAGAAGATCGAAAAAGCCACGCGCAAGGAATTCCCGGACGGCATCATCGCCCACGGTGCCGATGCGCTGCGCTTCACCATCGCCGCGCTGGCCACGCATGGCCGCGACATCAAGTTCGATCTGGGCCGCGCCGAGGGCTACAAGAACTTCTGCAACAAGCTGTGGAACGCCACGCGCTTCGTGTTGATGAACACCGAAGGCGCACGCTTTACCGGCGTGCCGCAGCCGCGCACCGAAGCGGAAAAGTGGATTTTGGCGCGCCTGGACAAGGCCACCGCAGAAACCCACGCGCATTACGCCAACTATCGCTTCGACCTGCTCGCGCAGTCGTTGTACGAATTCGCCTGGAACGCGTTCTGCGACTGGTTCGTGGAGCTGGCCAAGCCGGCGCTCAACAACCAGGACGCCGACGCGGCCGCCAGTACGCGCCACACGCTGCTGTATGTGCTGGAGTCGTTGCTGCGCCTGTTGCACCCGCTCACCCCATTCGTCACCGAAGAGTTGTGGCAGCAGGTCGCGCCGCGCCTGGGCATCACCACTGCGACGATCTCGTTGCAGAGCTTCCCGCAGCCCGGCGATGTCGACACCAGCAGCTATGCCACCGCTGAAGCCGATGTCGAATGGCTCAAGTCGATGGTGTCGGCGCTGCGTCGCGTGCGCAGCGAATTGAACGTGCCACCGTCCAAGCAGGTGCGCCTGCTGCTGCAGGCCGGCACTGCCGACGACCGCCCGCGCGTTGCCCGCTTCGCCTCGCAGCTGTCGTTCCTGCTCAAACTCGAACGCATCGACTGGCTGGACGCTGGCCAGGACACACCGCCGTCGGCCGCCGCCATCGTCGGCGAACTCACGCTGCTGGTGCCATTGGAAGGCCTGGTCGACATGGATGCCGAACGCACTCGCCTGGACAAGGAAATCAAGCGCGTGGAAGGCGAGATCGCCAAGTGCAACGGCAAACTCGGCAGCGCCACCTTCGTGCAGAACGCACCGGCCGCCGTGGTCGAACAAGAGCGTGCGCGCTTGAACGACTGGACCACGCAGCTCACCGGCCTGCGCGAGCAGCGCGCCAAGATCTGAAGCGGTTGATCAGCTGCTAGCGTATCGAGGGCGTAGTGCCCTCGCCGCTTGCGGGACCAGCCGTTACATCAGCATGTCCGTCATGTCTTGATTGCAGACATACGCACCGACCAGCTCGACTGGTCCTTGCCCGCCCACCGTCGCGGGACCCTTGGCGGCATGGATGCTGCCAAGGAGCCTACAAGGACGTACTTGCGGCGTGTCCTGCGATGGTGGGCGGGCGAGGACCCTGCAGGAAAGCCGCAGCGCCAGTGCCGTTTTGCCAACGCATCGCACCAGCCAGGCACCGTTGGACTAGAACTTCAAATCCACACGCGCATACCAGAAGCGTCCGCCGGGAATATCGTAGGTGGATGCGTCGTAACCATTGAGGGAGCACGACAGGCAGATCGGTGGATCCTTGTCGAAGACGTTGTTCAGGCCGGCCGTGAGTTGCAGGCCCTTGAGCCAATCGATGCGATAGCCCACGTGCGCGTCGTGATAGGTGATCGCATCCAAGCGGTTGGTTCCCACCGACGGATCCGAACACACCGCAAACTCCACCGCGTCACCGCACTGCTCGGTGAGCTTGGAAATGTGCCGCGCAGTCCACGAAGCCGTCCAGTTACCCAGCGACCAATCCAATACCGCGTTGCTGGTCCACTCCGGAATTGCGCTGTCCACCACCTCGATGCCCGGCCCTTGCGGCTGTCGCTGACCCGCCGCACCCAGCGCCTCGTAGCGGCCTACCAAGGTGTTCTGCCACGATAGCTTGAAGCGCCCGAATGCGGTTTGCGGCAAGGTCCAGAATAGATCCACGTCCCAGCCGTCGGTCTTGATCGAGCCCAGGTTGGTCAAGCGGTTATTGAAGGCGTTGATGCCGCCGGTGGATGCCCGCCCGATGCCATCGCAGTACAACGCATCCAGCGTATCCACGCACAGATCCAGCTGCGTCTGCGCATTGATCGCCTGGATCGCGCCATCCACATGATGGCGATAGAAGGTCACCTCCAGGTCGAGGCGGTCGGACCAGCTGGCATCGCTCGCAAATCCCGGGCTGAAGACGAAGCCCGCACTGAAACTGCGCGAACGCTCTGGATCGAGTTGCGCGTTACCGCCGGTGGTGACCGAGATCTGCTGGTTGGCCTGCTGATAACCGGCAGGCACACCGAGTGCTGCGCAGTTGGCCGCACTGCCGCGCGGCGCCGTACCGCCCAGACCGATCGAGCACGGGTCCGACAACTGCAGGTCCGCACGCGCCGCCGAACCGAACAGCTCGCCGATGGTGGGCGCCCGGAAGCCCTCGGCATAACTGGTGCGCAACACGAACTCATCGGTGACCTGCCAACGCAGGCCGTACTTGGGCGTGAATTCGCCACCGAATGTCGAATAGTCCGAATAGCGCCCGGCGATATTCAGATCGAGTTTGTCGCCCAATGCCGAGTTGGCGAAGATCGGAATATTGAGTTCGAGATAGGCTTCGTTGACGTCGTAGCTGCCTGCCGTGGGTAAGGAGGGCACGCCGTTGTAACGCCCGGCCACGGTGAGCGGATCGGGCTGATAAGAGCCTTCGTACTTGCGGTATTCGTAACCGCTGGCGAACGACACCGCACCGCCGGGCAACTGGAACAACTCGCTGCTGAGATTGGCGGTGAACAGGCTCAATTCGTTCTGGCTGCGGTCGCGCACCACCGGTTGGATCCAGCGCAACATCTCCGGCGTGATGCTGCCGGCACCGCTGAAGATATCCAGCGGCACGCAGCCGGCCACGGCCGCGCAGGCAGCCGGGTCGCCCAGCGCCAGGTTGATGTTGTAGAGGTTGTAGCTGCCGTAGTTGGTCTGCTCGGCCTTGTTCTTGCTGTACATGCCGTTGACGTCCCAGAACCAGGTCCGCCCTGCGCCTTCGAACGTGCCGACCAGGCCGGTGCCGAAATATTGGGTATCGACCTGTTGCTCGTAACGCCGCGGCCCGCCTTCCACCGGCCTGCGACCGATCTGGATCAGATTGGTGGCCGAATCCAGATCGAATCCGAACGGGTTGAACGGATTGAGCGCGGAGATCACGATATTGTCGGCCAACGGGTTGCCGGTACCGGCATCGGGCCCGAGGAAGATGGGCTCCGGTGCGGCCTGGTTGGTCGATTCGCGCCGGTTGCCCAACGCCTTGACGTACCACTGCACGTCGTCGTTGAAGTAATAGCGGAACTGTGCAAACACGCCCTTGCGCTCGGACGGCGTCAGCAACAGGTTCTGCTCGGCAAAGTTGTAGCGGTCTGCGGTGCCGAAGCAGTGATAGTCGTCGCTGCGCGTGCAACCGCCGCCGCCATCGTATTGCGGTGTGCCCACGCCGGCATTGGGCGTAAGGTTCTGGCGCACGCCGGTGTTGGGATCGACGAACTGGAAGCGGCCATCCGGCGTTGCCGAGCTGGCGAAGGTCAGCCCGGTGCCAGGAATCGGGAAGCGGGCCTGCGCACGATCGCGCGCATAGATCGGATCCTGTTTGACGTAGCTGGCGCCCAAAAACAGGCTGAAATTCTCTCCGCTTTTACCCCAGGCCAGATCCATGCCCTGGTTGGCGCCATCGCCCTTGCCGTACTGCCCGTAGTTGAGCGTGACCTGCGCACCGTCGAACGTGCGACGGGTGATGATGTTGACCACACCGGCAATCGCATCCGAGCCGTATAGCGACGATGCGCCGTCTTCGAGCACTTCGATGCGCTCGACGATCGCCAGCGGAATGGTGTTGAGATCGGTCGACGAACCCACGCCGGAGGCGGAGGATTCATTGACCCAACGAATGCCATCCACCAGCACCAGCACACGCTTGGAACCGAGATGGCGCAGATCCACCTGCGCCGAGCCTGCACCCACGCCACTGCCATCGGGCGGAAAGCCGAAGTTGCCGGACGAATTGAACTTGGCGTTGAGCGCCGAACCGGACGCGGTGAGCTCCTGCAGCACTTCGCCGATGGAGGTCAGGCCGGTGCGTTCGATATCGGCGCGATTGAGCGTCTGGATCGGTACCTGGCCCTGCAATTCCGCGGTCTTGATGCGCGTGCCGGTGACCTGCACGCTGTCGAGCGTACGCGTGTTCGGTGCGGCCTCGGGCTGTTGCGCCCAGGCCAGTGTGGGAATCAGACACAACGACAACTGCACGGCCAGGCATGACCGACGGGGGCCAATCAGACGCTTCATCCTTTCTCTCTCCAGAAGGATTCTTGAGTGTCCGCACGCCCCCGTGCCCTGCGGTCCTTCCCAATTCTTAAACGAAACATTAACGCATCGCAACTGGCGGTGCAGCAGCGCACCGCGCGACAGCGGTCGCAACAAGGTGTCATCTGCACGCACGCGCGTGCTCGACCCATAGCGCTTGCAAGCGAAGACTTTCCTCACCATCACGCGCAAGCGACGCGCATTCACTCAGGCGCTCAGGCGTGCTTGGGTATCATCACTTCATGACTTATGCCCCCCGCCTTGCCACTGTTTTCATCGGCCTGCTGTGCCTTGGCAGCACCGCATTGCACGCGCAAACCCTCGACCCGCAGCTGACTGCAATGCGCGATGCCATCGCGGCCGCAGAGCGCGGCCAGACCGATGCCGGTCAGCTCGCTGCGCTGAGCCGCCATCCGCTGTATGGATGGCTGGAATTTGCCACGCTCAAGCGCACTATCGACACTGTCTCCAACGCGCAGGCGCAAGCATTCTTGCAGCGCTACGCCGGCCAGCCTGTGGCTGAAAGCTTCCGCAGCACGTGGTTGCCGGCAGTGGCGCGGCGGCAGGACTGGAACACGCTGCTGGCCAACTGGAAGTCCACCGACAACGTTGGCCTGCGCTGCGCGCAACTGACCGCGCGCCTGGCCACTGGCAAGGCCGATGCCCAATGGAGCCGCGATGCGCTGACGCTGTGGCGCAACGGCAAGGCGCTGCCCGATGCTTGCGATGCAGTGGTTGCCGGGCTGGAATCGCGCGGTGAACTCACGCCGGCGCTGCGCTGGGAACGTGTGGAAGCTGCTGCCGATGCACAACAGCCTGCAATCATGCGTACGGCCGCACGCGGGCTACCCGCCGCCGATCTGGCCCTGGCCACCGATTACGCTGCATTTCTCGACAAGGTCCACCCGCGTGCACTAGGTTGGCCCAAGACCGAGCGCAGCCGCCGCATCGCGGTGGACGGGCTGGCCAAGTTGGCCAAGAGCGATCCCGACGCTGCCGAGCAGCAGCTACCGCAACTTGCCGGTGCGCTCGGCTTCAGCCAGGCGCAGCGTGGGCAGGTGCTGTACCAGATCGCATTGTGGACCGTCGCCTCGTACCTGCCGGACTCGGCGCGTCGGCTCAATGCCGTACCGGACGCGTCCTACGACGAACGCCTGCACGAATGGCGTGCACGTGAGGCGATGTCGCGCGGCGATTGGCCGGCGGCATTGGCCGCGATTCGCAAGATGCCGGCGAGCCAGCGCAGCGACTCACGTTGGCAGTACTTCGAAGCCCGCCTGGCCGAAAAGACCGGCGCTGCTGCGGCGGCCCAGCCGCTGTATCGCGCCGCCGCGCAATCGCCGACCTTCCACGGATTCCTGGCCGCCGACCGCCTGCAGCAGCCTTACCGGCTGTGCCCCTGGGAGCCCAACGACAGCGCGCAGGCGAAGGCCGCTGTTGCGCGCGACCCGGCCCTGGTCCGCGCAATCGCGTTATTTCAGATCGACCGCCCCGGTTGGGCCGTGGCCGAATGGAACGATGCCGCCACCCGCTTCGACGACACCCAGCGCCGTCTGGCAGTGGAAGTTGCCGGCGACAACGGCTGGTTCGACCGTGCGGTGTTCGCGCTCGGCAAGCAGCCGGACGAACAACGGCTGTATGCGTTGCGTTTTCCGCTGCACCACGACGACAGCATTCGTCGCGAGGCCGCCAAGAATGCGATCGACCCAGCCTGGGTGGCTGCGGAAATTCGTGCCGAAAGCATCTTCAATCCGCGCGCGCGCTCGCCGGCCAACGCAATGGGCCTGATGCAGGTGTTGCCTGGCACTGGCGCGGCCGTCGCCAAGGGGATCGCCCTACCCGGCTATGCGGGTGCCACCAGCCTCTATGAGCCGGACACCAACATCGCCATCGGCACGGCGTATCTGCGCCAGTTGCTCAACACCTACGGACTGCCCTACCTCACCATTGCCGCCTACAACGCAGGTCCAGGCCCCACCGGGCGCTGGCAGTCGCAGCGGCCGAATTTCGAGCCGGACTTCTGGATCGAAACCATCAGCTACAAGGAAACCCGCGACTATGTCGCGCGCGTGTTGGCCTTCAGCGTGATCTACGACTGGCGCCTCAACGGCGACATGCTGCCGCTCAGCGACCGGCTCATGGGCAAGCTGGTGGACAAGCGCTTGAAGCCGGTCTGTACCCCGGGCCAGGCAGCCAATAACACCGCGCAGGATTGAGCGACGCCAGGCGCCCTGCACGGTTGCAGGGCCTTGGCGAGTGCGTAGCGCCGTCATTGCGTACGGCAGCTGACGCAGCATGGACGCCACGCAGGGACCGGCAAGGATGTACCTGCAGCGCGTCCAGCGATCATGGATAGGCATGGATGGGTAAGAGTGTTGCAAGCAGCTCCCGACTGCCCGTTGCAACGCCGCTACTTCCGTGAGACCCCACATCGCCACGCGGAACGCACAACGCCCGCATCACTGCGGGCGTTGTGCAACGACGTGCGGCGCTGACTTTGCAGCCCTGCAACCAGTGGCGGTTAGAGCTTGCCGGCGCCTGCCTTGGCCTTGACGTCTGCAGCGACCTTGTCGGCCGAGAGCAGGTTGTAGGTATAGGGCGGGGTCCAGCCGATGTTGGTATTCCACGAGCACGACAGCGCCTTGCCATTGAGCAGGGAACCCTGATCGCGATACACGCTGCCACCATAGTCGGCGGCAATCTTGTCGCAGCTGCTGACACCGCTGATCTCGAACACGTTCCGCTCGGAGAAGATCTTCGACTCCTTGCCCACGCCATGCGCGTAAGAGAACGGATAGACCTTATTGCTGGTGCTGCCGACGTGGTAGTTGTTGTACAGATGCACCTGACCGAAGCGCACACGCGGGGCGCGCGCAGAAATGTTTTCGAACAGGGTGTTGTGAATGGTGACCTTGAGCTTGCCGCTGTCGGTGCTGGACGCGCTGTCGCTGGAGCCGATCAGGTTGTTCTTCTCGTGCGACTTGAAGGCCGAGTACGAGACCGTGACGAAATTGGCGCCTTTCTTGATGTCCATCGCGCCGTCGTGGTGCTGCTTCGGACGGCCATTGGCGGTGCCGTTCTGATCGTCGGTCCTGCGGCCATCGGTGAAGGTGACATGGTCCACCCACACGTTACTGGCGCCTTCCACGGTCAGGCCGTCGTACTCCGCATTCCAGTTGCCGGCGCTGCCGTCATCCGGGTCCCAGACCGGTTCCGGGTCCCATGGATTTTCGATGGTGAGGTTGCGGATGATGACGTCGTTGGCCTTGACGTACATGTAGCCTTCGCGGATTTCCGCGTTGCTGGTGATGCCTATCAAGGTGGTCTTGGTCGGAATATCCAGGCGCGCACGTGACTTCATGTCCGAGGTCTTGGTGTACGGCTTGCCTTCGCTGATATCGATGATGCCGCTGACCTTGATGATGCGTCCGTTGCTACCGACGCTTGCGCTCAATGCAGCTTTCAACTCGGCGGCATTCTTGACGGTGTAGATATTGGCGGCAGCCGCTTTGGAGCCGCCCTTGGTGCCGCCGTTCTGGGTTGCCCAGCCCGTGGTTGCAACCTCCAACGCCGCATCGGCATAGGCAACGCCGGTGAGCAGCAACGACCCAACGAACAGCGACGCGGCGGCCGCCGTCGAAAATTTCGGCTTCATCTTGATCTCTCCCTCAGATGGGTTCGATGCGCCGCGCAGCGGCGCACCCCTGGTCCAGCAGACTCGGAACGTATTATTCAGCTGTGGAATATTCCATTCCGCGGAGCCGATACTAGGAGCATTGCAACCGCTTGTATCTAGACGTTTTTCGGATATGCATGCGTAATCACGCAAACGCTTGCGAGACACAAAAGAAGAGACAAAACGCTGCGATCAGGACACGCGGAGACAGCGCAAGGACACTGCAACGCAGCAAGATTGGGTGTCACGCCATGCGGGGTGCCACGCGAGAAGGCACGCCACCGTGCAAATACCTGTATTTTTCGACGTGCTCGTCGTTGCAATCCATTGCCGCGCTGCGGCATTGGACATAAACCGCAACGAAAAAAGCGCTTATCGGCCCATGGCGAAACATTCGCCACCTCGCAGACGGCCGTATCTGCCAACACCCTGCGCGAAGCGCAAACCCATCGCCGCAGTGTTGCCGGCATTCCACATGACCACGTTGGGATCGATTGCACAGGCGCAGCATTGTGTTGACCCCATGCGTTTTGATACGCATGGGTCAGCGCTGCCCTTAATCAATTGGGCCACCGTGTCGCTGCGGACCTCATCAAGCCGCGTGGTAGTGCGCAAGACCAGCCCGTTGGGCAAGCGTGATACCGCACGCGCCATGCGCAGGTGCGTCATGCAACCGCTCAGCGCAAGCATCGAATCGAAAAACCATCAGCGCCGGCATCCAGCGCAGCAACCGCGCACCGCAGCGACGCCAACCAGCCGCATCCTCAACGACGAGTGCGTGCGCTCAGGAAAACCCTTCGAAGAACAATTCGATCGCCATCACCAACGCGTCTTCGCGCCCGGTGTGGGATGGGTAATAGCGCGGGCGCCGGCCGATTTCGTTGAAGCCTTCGGAGTGGTACAGCGCGATCGCCGATGGATTGGACGGGCGCACTTCCAGGAACGCGCGCCGCGCACCGCGATCGCAGGCGCCCTTGATCAGCGCGCGCAGCAACACGCGACCGTGTCCTTGCGATTGCGCCTCCGGTGCGATGCAGACGTTGAGCACGTGCGCCTCGTCGGCGGCGATACTGATCACGCCATAGCCGATGACACGGCCGCCCTGCTCCATCACCCAGCCGGGGTAGCCGGCCTGCAGGCAGTCGCGAAAGATGTTGCGCGTCCACGGAAATGGATAGGCGCGCAGCTCGATCTCCATCACCGCATCCAGGTCGCTCTCGCGCATGGCGCGCAGCGAGGTGGGTTGCGGCGCGTTCAATGCGCTCACGCCGGGTCCCGGCGCCGACGCAGCGCGCGCAGCTGCGGCCACAGCGCGCGCTTGGCGGCCGGATTGCCGCGCAGTTCCGCCAGCGGCCAGGAGGCCATCAAGGCCTGGGTCGCAGGATCGCCCGGATTGCAGCCGGACGCGCGCAGCAAGGCCATCTGCAGGCGATCCGGCATGCCGACACGGCTGCGCCGTTGCGGCGCCGACGCTGGCGCAGTGCTGGGCGCGCGGGGCGCTTGGGCCGGTGCCGCCGGTGCATTCCGCCGCGCAACGGGCGCATTGGCCGTTGCAGGGTACGGCGCACGCTCCATACGCGTCGGTGCGGCCGTGGGTGCGCGCTCGGCAACCTCGACAGGCGCCGGCAATGCATCGACCGCAGCGCGGTCCAGATACACGGTGTGCCCCAACGCCTGCAGATACGATACCTGCAGTTCGGACCACATCGGCTCGCTCATCGCCTCGCTCACAAAAACCGGCTCATGGCAGCTCGGGCACGCGCCGCCAGCGTCGCCACAACCACATCAACGGACCCGACAAGGCGTACAGAACCCCGATCACCAGCAACGAGCGCGCCAGATCGATCACCAACAGCGCAATCACCACCGTGGCGATCGCCAGCGCCAGGAACGGCACGCGGTCGGCACGCGGGCCGCGCGCGCCGCCCTTGAAGCTCCAGAACCGGATCCGGCTGACCATCAGCAACGCCGCCACCACCGTGACCGCCAGCGCCACATAGCGCAGCTGCTCGCCATCGAAGCCCAGGCTGTCGTCGGCGAAGGCCCAAACGAAGGACATCATCAGACCAGCCGCCGCCGGGCTGGCCAGGCCGATGAACCAGCGTTTGTCGACCACGCCGACCTGGGTGTTGAAGCGCGCCAGCCGCAGCGCCGCGCAGGCCGCATACAGGAAGGCAGCCGACCAACCGACCCGGCCCATCACGCTACTGTCGTACTTCAGTGCCGACAGCGACCAGTGGTACATCACCAGCGCGGGCGCCATGCCGAAGCTGACCAGATCGGCCAGCGAGTCGTACTGCACACCGAATTCGCTGCTGGTATTGGTCAGACGCGCCACCCTGCCATCCAGCCCGTCCATCACCGCAGCCACGAACACCGCCATGGCGGCCTGGACGAACTGCCCATTGGCGGCGGCGATGATGGCGTAAAAACCGGAAAACAGCCCGGCGGTGGTGAACAGGTTCGGCAGCAGGTAAATCGTGCGCGAGCGCGGGGGCGGTCTCATCTCATCCATCCGCCAAGTGTAGGGCCTGAGGTCTGTCCGGCGGTAGCGCGCTGGCTGGTTCAGCGCCCTGCGCGCCCATCACTTGCCAGCGCCCGCTGCGGATGCTGCAATCGCGGCGGGAATCATCCAGGGGAAGCCACATGCAGCTGTCGTCCGGGCTTTGCGCCCTGTTGATGCTGGTCAGCGCCGCCGCCGGCGCGACCGATCTTTATAAGTGGAAGGACGCCAAGGGCGTGACCCACTACACCGAAACCCCGCCACCGACCGGCCAGCGCTATGAAGCGCGCCGAATCGATGCGCGCAGCGGCACCGCCGCCATCGCTGCAGCAGAGACGGCCGCGCCCGAATCGGCCGACTGCCTCACCGCGCGCCGCAATCTGGAACTGCTCAGCGGCAAGGGCGAGGTCTCCATGGCGGCCGGCGCCGATGGCAAGCCTGGCGCCGTCCTGGACCAGGAAACCCGTGCGACCCAGAGGAACCTGGCCGACGCCGCCGTCAAGGCCTATTGCAAGCCGGCAGCCCCAGGCGGCCCGGCCACCTGAGCCGGGAAAAGCTCCCAGGGGGACGGGAGTTGCCGTCCCGCCGCAGGGCTGGGGTTCAGCGCCTGGTGCCGCGGCCACCGGCAGCGTCAGCGCGCCCGACCTGATGGCAACACATGCGTAGGTGGTAGAAAGCGTGCCCCCGGGGCCGCATGAGCGCCCGGCACCGGTGATGGATACGTGCGGACGACCGCGCGGCCTACGGCGCACATGCGCCGGCAAGCCTGCCATTCGAGCCGCCCCGCAGGGGCCTGCGCTGGCCAGCGACAGCCGGCAACGCGCGCCTGGCGATGACCGGCAGGGCGCGAGACTGGCAAACTAGCGGCTTTCCGCCCAAGCGAAGCCCGATGCGTCTTTCCCAGTTCCACCTGCACACCACCAAGGAAACCCCGGCCGACGCCGAGTTGGTCAGCCACCGTCTGATGCTGCGCGCGGGCATGATCCGCAAGCTGGCCTCCGGGCTGTACACCTGGTCGCCGCTGGGCCTGCGCGTGTTGCGCAAGGTCGAAGCCATCGTGCGCGAAGAGATGAACCGCGCCGGCGCAGTGGAAGTGCTGTTTCCCACCATCCAGCCGCGCGAGCTGTGGGACGCTACCGGGCGTTGGGAGAAGTTCGGCGGGCAGCTGCTCAAGATCAAGGACCGCAAGGAACAGGAGTTCTGCTACAGCCCCACCGCCGAAGAGGCCGCGGCCGAGTTCGCGCGCCAGGAAATCAACAGCTACAAGCAGCTGCCGCTGAATTTCTATCAGATCCAGACCAAATTCCGCGATGAGATCCGCCCGCGCTTCGGCGTGATGCGTGCGCGCGAGTTCCTGATGAAGGACGCGTATTCGTTCCATCTCACTGACGAGGACATGGCGCGCGAATACGACAACATGCGCGCCGCCTATACGCGTATCTTCACCCGCCTGGGACTGGATTTCCGCGCCGTGCAGGCCGATTCCGGCGCCATCGGCGGCGATGCATCGCAGGAATTCCACGTCATCGCCGACTCCGGCGAGGACTCGCTGGCGTTCTCCACCGGTTCCGATTACGCCGCCAACGTGGAAACCGCCAGTGCGGCACCGCCGGCCCCGCGCGCCGCGGCCAGCGAAGCAATGCAGCAGGTGGCAACGCCCACCCAGAAGACCTGCGAAGACGTGGCCCAGTTGCTCGGCATCGCGCTGCAGCGCACGGTCAAGTCGGTGGCGGTGATGACCCAGGCCGGCTTTGTGCTGGTACTGGTGCGTGGCGACCACGCGGTCAACGAGATCAAGCTGGCCAAGGTGCCCGGTCTGGCCGATTACCGCCTGGCCAACGAAAGCGAAATCCGCGAACACCTCGGCTGCGAGCCGGGCTTCCTGGGCCCGGTCAACACCGCGCGCCCGGTGCGCGTGGTGGCCGACCGCGATGTCGCCGCACTGGTCGATTTCGTGGTCGGCGCGAATGTGTCCGGCGCCCACCTGGTCGGCGTCAACTGGGGCCGCGACCTGCCCGAACCGGAAACCGTGGCCGATGTGCGCAACGTGGTCGAAGGCGAACGCGCGGCAGACGGCGGTGAACTGCGCCTGGCTCGCGGCATCGAGGTGGGCCATGTGTTCCAGCTTGGCAGCCAGTACGCGCAGGCGCTGCAAGCCACTGTCATCGACGAAGGCGGCAAGGCGGCGGTGATGAAGATGGGCTGCTACGGCATCGGCATTTCGCGCATCGTGGCCGCGGCGATCGAACAGAACCACGACGATGCCGGCATCATCTGGCCCGCGCCAATGGCGCCGTGGCAGGTGGTGGTCTGCGTGATCAATCCCAAGCAGGACCCACAGGTGCTCGCCGCCGCCCAGGCCTTGCTGGACCAATTGCTTGCCGCCGGCCTGGATGCCGCCCTGGACGATCGCGGACTGCGCCCGGGCGCCATGTTCGCCGATATGGAACTGCTGGGCATTCCGCATCGGGTGGTGGTCTCGGAACGTGGATTGGCGGCTGGCACATTTGAATATCGCGCCCGTACCGCCGATGCAGCGGAAAGCCTGGATAAAGCAGCGTTATTCTCCCGCCTGGCGCATTGATCAAACCCCGGGTATCGGCTTCAAATGGATGAACACAAAGCGCCGAATTATTTCGGCGCATTTGTCACACCGGTTTTCTCACTTTATGATGGCCACCGCTGCCATGGACCGGCATTCTTTTTCTCTCATCTTCCGGAGCAGTGATGTCGATCGATCTTAGTGGCCTGTCGGCCAAGCAGTTGAGCGCCCTGATCAAAAATGCAAAGAAGCAGCAGACCGTGGTTGCCAAGCGCGCGCCGATCGCCAAGGTCCGCACGCAGCTGGTCCGCGCTGCAAAAGCCCAGGGTTATTCCATCGAAGAATTGTTTGGCGCTTCTGCCAGTGCCGGTCCGGGCCGTCCGGCGGGTGCCGGCAAGCCGGGTCCGCGTGCCGGCCGCAAGCTGGGCAAGGTGCCGCCGAAGTATCGCAACCCCGCCAACGCCCAGGAAACCTGGACCGGCCGTGGCAAGCAGCCGCGCTGGCTGGCCGAGTTGACCGCCGCCGGCAAGAAGGTGGAAGACTTCCTGATCAGCAAGGTCGGCGGTGCGAAAAAAGCAACCGCCAAGAAGGCCTCGCCGCGCAAGGCCGTCACCAAGCGCGCCGCCAAGAAGTCCAAGGCTGCCTGATTCAAACCAATAAAAACGCCGGCCATGCCGGCGTTTTTATTGCGGGGTGTTTGCCCTTATAAATTCTTGCGGGCCGGAATGAGCAGATTGCCAAACAGCAATCCGGCCATCAATGCCATCACGATATTGGTCACCGCCAAGAGTGCGGCTTGTCCGACGCTGACATCCTGTTGCTGCACCAAGGTCAAAAAGCCACGCAAACTGACGCTCCCGGGAACCAGCATGATGATGCCGGGCAACCGGATCAGCGCACCGGGCTTGTGGACCACGCGCCCGAATAAATTGCCCGCAGCGGTCAATGCCATTGCCGAAGCGAATACCCCGGCCGGACCACCCCAGGCATGTCCTGCATAACGCGCGATGACATAACCTGACATGGCCGCCGCCATGATCCATAAATAATCGCGTCGATTGGCCTTGAACAGCACCGCGAACGCATAAGCGGCCACCACCAGCGAGGCCCATTCCACCCAGCCGGCCTGCGGCCGCAGCGCGGCCACCTGGGGATGCAGGCCAACCAGCTGGGTCAGGGTCACCGCAATGACCGCACCTACGGTCAGCTTGAGCACCGTGGTGACCGCACCGGCCAGACGCGCGGTGCCGGAGACCCAGTGCTGGCTGGCCAGCTCGTTGAACGCATTGGTCAATGACATGCCGGGCAGCAGCACCACCAGCGAGGCGATGATCACCGTGTTGAGGTTCAACGGCCCGATCAGCGAGGCCACCAGCGCGGCCACCACGCCCGCCAGCAGACCGGCCAGCGCCTCGCCGGCTTCCTTGGTGGCAGCGCGCTTGTCGGTGTACTGGGTGAGCAGGCCGATCGACATGCCGATCGCCCCGGCCGTGGCGATATCCAGCCATGGCAGCTTCCAGAGCCCGGCCACGCCGGCGGCGGCCAGCCCGAACGCCAGCACCTGCAGGGTCTTGCCGCGCCGGTCCACCTCGCGGTCCAGCCGGCGCAATGCGGTGTGTCCTTGCGCGATGCTCATGCGGCCGTTGGCCACGCTGTCGGCCACATAGTCGGCCACGCTGAGCTTGTAGAGATCGTTTTCGCCCGGCGCCAGGCGAATCACCCGGGTGATGTCGCTGGAACCGATCGCCTTGGTGGGGTCGCTGAAGCTCAGGATGATGCCGGTGGGGTTGGACCAGGGCTCGCAGTCCAGGCCCAGCTTCTGCGACAACCCCACCACCGCTGCTTCCAGCCGTTGCGCGGTGGTGCCATAGGAATGCAGGCGCCCGGCAATTTCGGACACGAAGGCGACGCGCTGGGCGTAGGTGGCGCTGGCGGACGGGAGGACGACGGTGGCAGCGGACATGCGTGGCGGGTCGGATCGGAGAAACGCCGTGTCCGGCGAGGCCGCCAGTGTATGCCGCAGCGCGCGTAGCCGGCGCCCTCATCGACGGCCATCGGCACACCGCTGTGGTTGCGTCCCCATCCGTCGCTCACATTGGCCCTGTATGCTGGCGCCACGGACAGGCCACCCATGATCAAACCGCAACCTCCACGCATCGAACAAGACTCGCAGGATCAGGCACAGGTCCGCCTCGCTGGCAGTTGGGTCCTGGCGACCGCCCTGCCTCAGGCAGAACTGCTGCAGGCCGTACCCGACGGGGTGCGCCGCATCGACGCGCGCGGCATCCAGCAGCTGGATTCGGCCGGCGTACTGCAGCTGCTGCGCTTTGCCGGCCGCATGGGCCTGAAGGAAGACGCGATCGATTTCCGCGATGAGCACCAGGCACTGGTGTGCACCATCGAGGAACTCAACGACGAGCGCCCCAAGCCCAAACGCGATTACGGCTTCGTCGCCGCGCTCGACCGCCTGGGCCGGGCCACGCATCGCGTCGGCCAGGACATCTTGGAGTTGAACAGTTTTCTGGGCGAAAACCTGGTCAAGATCATGCGGCTGATCCACGAGCCGCGGCGCTTCCGGCTAACCTCCACCGTGCATCACATGGAGCAGGTGGGCCTGGACGCGGTGCCGCTGGTGGTGCTGCTGTCGTATCTGGTGGGCGCGGTGATCGCCTTCCTGGGCTCGACCATCCTGCGCGACTTCGGTGCGGAAATTTACGTGGTGGAGCTGGTGTCCATCGCCTTCCTGCGCGAATTCGCGGTGCTGCTGACGGCAATTGTGTTGGCAGGCCGCACCGCCAGCGCCTTCACCGCGCAGATCGGCGCGATGAAATCGCGCGAGGAAGTGGACGCGATCCGCACCCTGGGCCTGGACCCGATCGACCTGCTGGTGATCCCGCGCCTGCTCGCGCTGATCTTCACCCTGCCGCTGCTGACCTTCATCGCGATGATCGCCGGCCTGGCCGGTGGCGTCACCGTGGGCGCGTTCGACCTGGATATTCCGCCGCAGATGTATCTGGCGCGCATGCACGAAACCATCCAGTTGCGGCATTTCCTGGTCGGGCTCTCGAAGGCGCCGCTGTTTGCGCTGGTGATCGGCCTGATCGGCTGCCTGGAAGGGCTCAAAGTCAGCGGCACCGCGCAATCGGTGGGCGAACGCACCACGTCCTCGGTGGTGCAGACGATTTCCCTGGTCATCATCCTCGACGCGATCGCGGCGTTGTGGTTCATGAAGATGGGGTGGTGATGAAGCCGGGATTAGACATGCGTGATTCGGGATTCGTACAAAGCCGCAGCGCGGCGCTTGCACTGGTATTGGAGAGGAAGGTGCTGTGACCACTCCCGAATCCCCACTCCCCAATCCCGGCCCACAGGCCGAGGCCGACGACGAACAGCTGGCGATTTCCGTGCGCGGGCTCACCAACCGTTTCGGTAGCCAGACCGTGCACGAAGACCTGGATCTGGATGTGCGGCGCGGCGAAATCCTCGGCGTGGTTGGCGGTTCGGGCACCGGCAAGTCGGTGCTGATGCGCAGCATCCTGGGCCTGCGCGAACCCGATGCCGGCAGCATCCAGGTGCTGGGCGCGGACGCGCGCTCGGACCGGTTCGCCGACCGCCAGCACATCACCCGCAACACCGGCGTGCTGTTTCAGGACGGGGCGCTGTTTTCGTCGATGACCGTGGGCGAAAACGTGCAGGTGCCGCTGAAGGAACACCATGGCGAGTTTCCCGAGCGCTGGTATTTCGAACTGGCGCTGCTGAAGATTAAGCTCGCCGGCCTGCCGGCCGATGCGCTGGACAAGCTGCCTTCGCAATTGTCCGGCGGCATGCGCAAGCGTGCCGGCCTGGCACGTGCGCTGGCGTTGGATCCACCGTTGCTGTTCCTGGACGAACCCACCGCAGGGCTGGATCCGATCGGTGCGGCCGCCTTCGACCGTCTGATCCGCACCTTGCAACAGGCCCTGGGCCTGACCGTGTTCCTGATCACCCACGACCTGGATACGCTGTACGCCATCTGCGACCGCATCGCGGTACTGGCCGATCGCAAGGTGATCGCCAACGCGCCGCTGGCCGAGGTCGAGCAGATCGATCACCCCTGGATCCAGGACTATTTTCACGGTCCGCGCGCCCGCGCCGCGCGCGCGGCCAAGACCGACTCCACCGAGACCGCCTGAGCATGGAAACCAAAGCCAATTACGTCCTGATCGGCGCCTTCACCATCGTGGCCGGCCTGGCCCTGCTGCTGTTCGGGCTATGGGCCGCCAAGTACTCCTCCGACCGCACCTGGCAGCAATACCGGGTGGTGTTCCGCGAGGCAGTGACCGGCCTGTCGGTCGGCAGCCCGGTGCAGTACAACGGCATCGCGGTCGGCTCGATCACCGAGCTGACCCTGGCGCCGAACGACCCGCGGCAGGTGGTCGCGCATGTGCGCGTCAACTCCACCACGCCGATCAAGAGCGACACCCGCGCCAAGCTGGCGATCACCAGTCTGACCGGCCCGTCGATCATCCAGCTCTCCGGCGGCACGCCCGAAGCGCCGGCGCTGACCAGCATCGACAAGAGCGACGCGCCGATCATCCAGACCACCCCGTCGGCGCTGCAGAACATCACCGACACCGCCAATCGCATCGTCGAGCGCATGGACCAGATGCTCTCGGACAAGAATGTGGCCAGCATTTCGGCCACGCTGCAGAACCTGGAGAAGATCAGCGGTGGCATCGCCGATCGCGACGAAGGCATGCAGGCACTGATCGTCAGCGCGCGCGACGCCGCGCGCAATCTGGACACCACCCTGACCACCACCAACGGCACCATCAAGCGGCTGGACCAGAACCTGGTACAGCAGCTGCCGGGCATCCTGGAAAAACTCGATGCCACCCTGGTCAAGCTGGATTCGGCCGCCGGCAATGCCGACAACATCCTTGGCGAGAACCGCGCGGCCATCAATAGTTTTGCCAACGATGGGCTGGGCCAGCTCGGCCCCACACTGACCGAATTGCGCGGCCTGATCCGCGACCTGCGCCGGGTCAGCGACAAACTGGACAACAACCCTGCGCGCTACCTGCTCGGCCGCGACGCACCCAAGGAGTTCGAACCGAAATGACTGCCATGCGTGTGTTGCGTCCCCTGCTGTGCGCCTCGTTGCTGGCGCTGGGCGGCTGCTCGGTGCTGACCGGCGGCGACCAGAAGCCGGCCACCATCTACGCCCCGACGGTGCGCGTGACGCCCAATCCCACCTGGCCGCAGGTGACCTGGCAGCTGGTGGTGGCCAAGCCCAGCGCCGCACGCGTCATTGACAGCCCGCGCATCAATGTGCGCCCGACCCCTGGCGAACTGCAGGTCTACCACGGCGCTGGCTGGGCACAGCCAGCCACCGACATGCTGGAAGACAGCGTGGTGCGCGCGTTCGAAGACTCCGGCAAGATCGCCGCGGTGGCCCATATCGGCACCGGCATCCGCTCGGACTACAAGCTGGCGATCGATCTGCGCCGCTTCGAATCCGATTACGCCGGCCAGTCGCTGCCCTCGGCCACGATCGAGCTCAACGCCAAATTGCTGCATTCGACCGACCAACGCGTGGTCGCCTCGCGCACCTTCCTGGTCGCGCGCCCGTCCACCGGCACCGATACCGCCGCAGTCGCGGTGGCTTTCGAGCAGGCGCTGACCCAGATCACCACCGAGCTGGTCGGCTGGACGCTAACCGCCGGGCAACAGGACAGCCAGAACGTGCCGCGTTCGTTGTAAGCGCAAGCGACAGGCTTGAAGCGGCTGACAGGCGACGTCACGCCGGTCTCTTGCAGAGCGGCTGATCTGTGCCATGGCTGCAGGGCGCTTACCCGCCCACCATCGCCAGCCACGCTGCAAGTACGTCCCTGCATGCTTCCTGGCGGCATCCATGCCGCCAAGGGCTCGGCGAGGCTAGGCGGGCAAGGACCAGTTGAGATGCTCGGTGTGCACAGCTTTCAAAAAAGCACGTAGCGGCTTCTCGACGCGGTCTGCTCGTTCTTCAACACAGCAGCCAGTCGACTGTCTGGGCGGGGCGTCCTCGCTCTTCAATCACGTCATCAATGCACTTTCTGGTGCGGTGTCCTTGCCGCTTGCGGGACCGTTGGCGGCATGGATACCGCCATCGAGCCCGCATGGATGGGTTCACGGCGTGTTCCGCAAGCGGTGAGGGAACCGCGCACTCGATCCACTCATCGTTTGACCTGGATTGCTGGTTGCGCCCACGCAAGCTGCGGCCGACACGCCCACCGGGCTCACTGCCCAGGCGAGCGCGCTGCAAGTTGCTAGCCGCTCATGGCTGGGACACGCGCACCGCGATCTGACGAAAGGTCAGATTGATGCGCTCGTCGACCGGCTTGGCGGTGCGCGGCAAAGCGTGTTTGTAGTGGCGCTGGGTGTCGCCGCCCATCAGCAACAGGTCGCCGTGACCGAGCTCCAGCATTTGCTTCAGGGCCGCATCGTCGCGGTGCTTGAACGCAAAGCGCCGCGTCGCACCCAGGCTCACCGAGGCAATCAATGGCTGCGCGCCCAGCTCAGGCTCGTCGTCGCTGTGCCAGCCCATCGCATCGCTGCCACTTCGGTAGCGATTGACCAGCACGCTGTTGAACCGGTGACCGGTTTCGTCCTCCAGCCGCATGCGCACGGGCTGCAGCACCTCCAGCCAGGGCTGTGGCGAGAACCGTGTGCCCGAGTAGCGATAGCTCGCCTCCGGATCGCCGATCCAGCTGCTCAGGCGCGGCGAATCCACCATGCGTCCGAACATCCGGATGCGGTGCACCTCCCAGTGCGCCTGCGCCAGCAGCGCCTGCATCAGCGCATCGGCCTGCGCGGGCGGCAGCCAACCGCGCCACCAGTTGATCTCCGCCCCCGGCAATGCCACCCGAATCTTCATGCCGGAAACGCTAGCACGCAGCCCGGCATGGCGCGGATGAATCGACCCGATTTGCCGCCGTCACATGCAATCCCGGAAAATGCGCAACAGCCATCGAGCCAACGGGAGCGGAGCAATGTCGGAAGCGGGAGTGGGCGCACACGCGTCAGAGGCGGTCGAGCGCGACGTCATGGAATACGACGTCGTCACCGTCGGTGCCGGTCCGGCCGGGCTGTCGTTCGCGATCCGGCTCAAGCAGCTCGATCCGAACATCAGCGTCTGCGTGATCGAAAAATCCAGCACCATCGGCGCGCATATCCTCTCCGGTGCGGTGATCGAGCCCGGCCCGCTGGATGCATTGCTGCCAGGCTGGCGCGACAATCCGCCGCCGATCTGCGTGGCGGCCACCGACGACGAATTCTGGTTCCTCGGCAAGGACAGCGCACGCAAGTTCCCGGTGGTGCCGCCGGGCATGCGCAACCATGGCAACTTCATCGTCAGCCTGGGCGCGATGTGCGCCTGGCTGGCGCCGCAGGCCGAAGCGCTGGGCGTGGAAATCTATCCAGGGTTCGCCGCCGCCGAAACGCTGCACGACGACAGCGGCCAGGTGGTGGGCGTGCGCATTGGCGACATGGGTATTGCAAAAGACGGCACGCACAAGCCCGGCTACACCGCCGGCATCGACATCCGCGCCAAGGTCACCGTGCTGGCCGAAGGCGCGCGTGGCCACCTGACCAAGCGGCTGCTCAAGCGCTTCGACCTCACCGCCGACAGCGACCCGCAAGGCTATTCGATCGGCATCAAGGAGCTGTGGCAGGTGCCCGAAGGCCGCGTCACGCCCGGCAAGATCGTGCACACCATTGGCTGGCCAGCCGACAACCGCACCTACGGCGGCAGCTTCGTCTATCACCTGGACAACAACCAGATCGCGCTCGGTTATGTGAGCGGGCTGGACTACAGCGACCCGGCCTACCAACCGTGGGAAGCCTTCCAGCAATGGAAGAACCACCCCATGATCAAGCCGCTGCTGGAAGGTGGCAGCATTGTGTCTGCCGGCGCCCGCGCACTGGTCAGCGGCGGTTGGCAATCGCTGCCGAGAGTGGACATGCCCGGCGCCTTGCTCATCGGCGACACCGCTGGCCTGCTCAACGTACCCAAGATCAAGGGCACCCACCAGGCGATCCGCAGCGGCATGCTGGCCGCCGAACACCTGGTGCAATCGCAGCTGGCGCCGCAGGGCTTCGATGCCAGATTGCGCGCCTCCGAGGTCATGGCCGAGCTGAAGCAAGTCCGCAACATCAAGCCCGGTTTCAAGAAGGGCCTGTGGTTCGGCCTACTCAACGCGGCCTGGGAAACCGCGCTCAAGGGCGCTTCGCCGTGGACGCTGAAGAACAAACCCGACTGGTCGGCGCTGCACAAGCTCGGCGAGTACGAACAGCCCAAGCGCGACTACGTCACCCGCGACCTCGCCCCGCGCGATCGCCTGCAAGCCGTGTATTTCGCCGCCACCGAGCACGATGAAGACCAGCCGGTACATCTGAAGGTGTTGGACACCGATGTATGCGCCACCCGCTGCGTGACCGAATACGACAACCCCTGCACCCGTTTCTGCCCGGCCAACGTCTACGAAATGGTCGCAGACACCGCCAGCCCCTCCGGCAAGCGTCTGCAGATCAACGCGGCCAACTGCGTGCACTGCAAGACCTGCGACATCAAGGACCCGTACGAAATCATCACCTGGGTCACGCCGGAGGGTGGTTCGGGTCCGAACTACCAGAATCTGTGAATAACGAATGGCAAACCGCGTGACTGGCAGCCTCACCAAACTCCTGGCTGCGACGCGCCGTTCTGTAGAGCTGCATGGTGGCGGTTTTTCCGGTGCAACTGCGGTCGCAACGCGCGCATTCAAAGTGATTCGTGCCCTGGGACTACGCGGCTTTCTAAAACGAGTTCGATTGGCTGGGCGCAAGCAGCCGGCGGCTCAATGGATGTCGGAACAAGCGCCATTTGGCAGGCCAGTACCTTTGCCGCAGTTGCAGCTAAAGGTGGGCGTGATGGTGCACGTCTTCTATCCGGACCTCATCGACGAACTCGCACAGTCGCTCCAGTACATGCCAATTGGCTATGACCTGCTCGTCTCTGTAATGGACGAAGCAGCCGAAGCCCTAGCGAGAAACCGCTTTTCAAAGCTGCAGCGGATCGAGAATCTGGATATCCGCATCGTACCTAATCGTGGACGTGACATCGCACCGCTTCTGGTGACGTTCCGCGAGGAGATACTAGTGCTGGATGTCGTCTGCCACCTGCATACAAAGAAATCTTTGTACACGGGTAGCGAGCAAGGTGATTGGCGTCGGTATCTAATGTCGTCCCTGATGGGCAACGCGGAACGTATCGTGTGGCAACTTGGCATGTTTCAGGCTGAGCCACGCCTTGGCATGCTCTACCCTGAGAGTTACGAACGCGTTCCTCTTTGGGCACATACCTGGCTTAGTAATTTTGAAATGTGTCGCATGCTGGCCCAGCGACTCGGATTCGATATCCATGCGTCGGAATATATCGACTTCCCTGCGGGATCGATGTTCTGGGCGAAAGTGGATGCATTGAGGCCGTTGTACGCGCTGAATCTGGAACTCAAAGACTTCCCTGAAGAGCACGGACAGATCGACGGCACCCTGCACCACGCGATGGAGCGTATGTTCGTTGCTGTTGTGCGTCATCAGCACTTTCGAGTGGGAATATTGCCGCAAGACGGAACACTGTCACTCAGTGGCGAGGGCGAACGCAACTGGCAGGCTTCGTTTGACGCGCCGATTGCCACGCGATTAACACTATCCTCTCTTCAGGCTCGACTAGTGTCGCTGGATATCTTCGACACATTGGTAGTGCGGCCATTCCTGTTTCCTGCAGGTGCCCGCGCCTATCTTGCCCACTTGTTAGCGGGTCGGTTCGGGGTCGTAAATTTCCTTGAACTCCGTGAACTTGCCGAGTCCAAAGCACGCCATCAAGCTGGCGCCGATGTCGACCTGTCAACCATCTACGCGACGCTGTCTGGCCTGTCCGATGCGAAAGGACTTCCAATCGATGCAATTCAGGCATCGGAAGTGGCCCTGGAAACTGCCTTACTACGACCACGGCAAGGTGTGATCGCAGCAGTCAGCGGCTTGCAACGACGTGGTATCCGCTTGGTTGCGCTTTCGGACATGTATCTAGGTAGCACGTTGCTGAAGCAGGCACTCCCCTACGAGGTCGCCGCACTGCCAGCTGCTTGGTATGTGTCATGCGAGACAGGTTGGCGCAAGGATGCTGACAGTGCCTGGAGGCAGCTGCCGAAGATCGAAAAAATAGATCCTTCACAGTGGCTACATGTCGGTGATAATGAACAGGCGGATATTCAGCGCCCACAGATGCATGGCTTGTTGACGCCCGTGCATGTCATCCGTCCATCCGCGCTATTGGAGATTATTCCCGGATTGCGCTCGCTTAGGCCAGCCTCAGGTGCAGCAACGCGATGGCAGGATCAATTGTGGCTCGGCTTACTGGCAAATCGTTTCGCCGACCTAGCCGACCAGCAACCTGAGACTTTGAGGCCAGTGCCGATTCTTTCCCCAGCATGTCTTGGCTATGTAGTGCTCGGCCCACTGATCTTCGATTACCTTGCTTGGCTGATCCGCTTGGCAACCCAAAGCAACACCGAAACGATCTTATTCTTGAGTCGAGAAGGTCATTTACTGCAGCAGGGGTTTGACCTAATAAGGCAAGCTTGTCCTTCATTACAGCAGCTGTGTGGCAAGTATCTGCTCGCATCGCGCCGGGGAACCGGAACACCATCGCTGCATGCACCGGATGATCTTGGATTGCTTCTGGACAGCACTTATACCGGAACGCTGAGCGGCCTTATACAGGCGCGTCTAGGTGGTCGTGCAGCGGATATTTTGGAACGCCGCTTAGGGCGCCCGGCGATGCAACGCGATGTCTATCTGCCGGAGATGCACGCCGAGCTTGTGGAACTCATTACCCCAGCCATTAACGAATTACTGTCGCTTGCGGAAACTGAAAGGGCGGCTTATCTGCATTATTGGAGAGCTACCGTAGGTGACGGTGCTGCCATGGTAGCGGACATAGGGTACTCAGGCAGCATCCAATCCAACCTCACACGGTTGACCGGCAAGCCACTGGGTGGCGCTTATTTTGCATTGAATGCGCGCGCCGCAAAGATCACTAACCAGAGCTGGGCTGCTGCCCGCTATTTCGATGGGCGTACCGAAGGTGATCCGGATCAATCTACGCTCCTGCGTCACGATCTGCTTTTGGAGACACTTCTCACTGCTCCCTCACCGCAGTTTTCGTACTTCACGAGCACCTCCGAGGTTCCAACTGCGGTCTACGCCACTCCAGAGCTATCGCCGACGCAGTGGGCGACAATCGCGCAGGTGCATGAAGGCGCGCTAGCTTTTATTGCAGATGTCTGCAGAGTCACCCAAGAAGAAAGCTATCTACTGGAATTTGAACGCACTTCGATCCAGATCCCACTACACTGCATCGGTTCCGCCTGCTGGCAGGCGCCATGGCTGGCGGACCTGCAACTCGACGATCACTTTACCGGTCGCGGATTGATTAAGGCCGGATGACCTAACGGTCATCCGGCTTCGCCTTACGACTGAGATGCCAAGATTTCAACGCCCGTCTTGTGGCGCAACTCGTCCAACTCCACTCCGTCTGCCGCCTCCACCAGCACCAATCCATCTGCAGTGACATCGAACACTGCCAGATCGGTAATGATGCGGTCCACCACGCCGACACCGGTCAGTGGCAGGTCGCATTCGCGCAAGATCTTATGGCTTCCGTCCTTGGCGACGTGCTCCATCAACACCACCACGCGTTTGACGCCGGCCACCAGATCCATTGCACCGCCCATGCCCTTGACCATCTTGCCGGGCACCATCCAGTTGGCCAGATCGCCACGGTCGGTGACCTGCATTGCGCCGAGAATCGCCAGGTCGATGTGGCCGCCACGGATCATCGCGAATGAATCGTGGCTGCCGAAATAGCTGGCACCGGCGCGGGCGGTCACGGTCTGCTTGCCTGCATTGATCAGGTCTGCATCCACTTCGTCTTCGCTTGGAAACGGGCCGATGCCAAGCAGGCCGTTCTCCGACTGCAGCCACACATCCACACCGTCGGGGATGTGGTTGGCGACCAGCGTCGGCAGGCCGATGCCCAGGTTGACGTAGGCACCATCGGTCAGTTCGCGTGCCGCGCGTGCGGCCATCTGGTCTCTGGTCCAGGCCATCACTGCTGTCCTTCGCGCACGGTGCGCTGTTCGATGCGTTTTTCCGGCGTGGCGTTGAGCACCAGGCGGTCCACGTAAATGCCGGGCAGATGCACCTGATCCGGATCGATATCGCCCAGCTCCACGATGTCCTCGACCTCGGCGATGCACACGCGTCCAGCCATGGCGCAGGCGGGATTGAAATTGCGCGCGGTCTTACGGAATACCAGGTTGCCGGCGGTATCGGCGCGCCATGCCTTGACCAGCGCCACGTCGGCCTGCAACGCGGTTTCAAGCACGTAATGCTTGCCGTCGAATTCGCGCGTTTCCTTGCCCTGGGCCACGATCGTGCCGTAGCCGGTGGCAGTGTAAAACGCAGGAATGCCCGCGCCACCGGCGCGCAAACGCTCGGCCAGGGTGCCTTGCGGATTGAACTCCAGCTCGAGCTCGCCCGCCAGGTATTGGCGTTCGAATTCCTTGTTTTCGCCCACGTAGGACGAAATCATCTTGCGGATCTGCCGGGTGGCCAATAATTGACCAAGCCCGAATCCGTCGACGCCGGCGTTGTTCGAGATCACGGTCAACCCGCCGATCCCACTGTCGCGCACGGCTGCAATCAATGCCTCCGGGATTCCACACAACCCAAAGCCGCCCACCGCCAGGGTCTGACCATTGGCCAATACCCCGTCCAGTGCTGCCTTGGCATCGGCATAGCGTTTGCCGCTTGCCGCACCACGTCCGTCACTGCGCATCACCGCCCTCACCTCGCTGATGTGAAGCGCCCATTCTATCCGCTGACTGTTCCCTGTCCCCGGTCGCAATTCCGCCACACCCAAGACACGACGCAGCCGCTAAACTCGGGCGTCCCCCACTTCAGGATTTGCCCATGACGCTACCCGCCTTCAAGGCCTACGACATTCGCGGCCGTGTGCCGGATGAACTCAACGAGGACTTGGCCCGCCGCATCGGCGTGGCGCTGGCGGCGCAACTGGATCAAGGGCCGGTGGTCCTGGGCCACGACGTGCGCCTGGCCAGCCCGGCGCTGCAGGAAGCGCTTTCGGCGGGCCTGCGCGCCAGTGGCCGTGAAGTGATCGACATCGGCCTGTGCGGCACCGAGGAAGTCTATTTCCAGACCGATTACCTCAAGGCCGCCGGCGGCGTGATGGTGACCGCCAGTCACAACCCGATGGACTACAACGGGATGAAGCTGGTCCGCGAGCAAGCGCGACCGATCAGCTCGGATACCGGTCTGTTCGCCATCCGCGACACGGTCGCGGCCGATACCGCAGCGCCTGGCGAGCCCACCGCCAGTGAGCAGAGCCGCACCGACAAGACCGCGTACCTGGAGCACCTGCTCAGCTACGTGGACCGCAGCACGCTCAAGCCGCTCAAGCTGGTGGTCAATGCCGGCAACGGCGGCGCCGGTCTGATCGTCGACTTGCTTGCGCCGCATCTGCCGTTCGAATTCGTGCGCGTGTTCCATGAGCCCGATGGCAACTTCCCCAACGGCATCCCCAACCCGTTGCTGCCGGAAAACCGTGACGCCACCGCCAAGGCGGTCAAGGACAACGGCGCCGATTTCGGTATCGCGTGGGACGGCGACTTCGACCGTTGTTTCTTCTTCGATCACACCGGCCGCTTCATCGAAGGCTATTACCTGGTCGGCCTGCTGGCCCAGGCGATCCTGGCCAAGCAGCCGGGCGGCAAGGTCGTGCACGACCCGCGCCTGACCTGGAACACGGTCGAGCAGGTCGAAGAAGCCGGCGGCATTCCGGTGCTGTGCAAGAGTGGCCATGCCTTCATCAAGGAAAAGATGCGCAGCGAAAATGCCGTCTACGGCGGCGAGATGAGCGCACACCACTATTTTCGCGAGTTCGCCTACGCTGACTCCGGCATGATTCCGTGGCTGCTGATCGCCGAACTGGTGTCGCAGTCGGGCCGTTCGCTGGCCGATCTGGTCGAAGCGCGCATGCAGAAATTCCCCTGCAGCGGCGAGATCAACTTCAAGGTGGCCGATGCCAAGGCCTCCGTTGCCCGCGTGATGGAGCATTACGCGTCGTTGTCGCCGGAGCTGGATTACACCGACGGCATCAGCGCCGATTTTGGCCAATGGCGTTTCAACCTGCGGAGCTCCAATACCGAGCCGCTGCTGCGCCTAAACGTGGAAACGCGCGGCGATGCCGCACTGCTGGAAACGCGTACGCAGGAAATTTCTGACCTGTTGCGCGGCTGATTGACCCCTCTCCCACCCATAGACGCACTTTGGAGTTTCCCCCGCCCATGAGCGACGTCCTACCCATTATCTTGTCCGGCGGCTCCGGCACGCGCCTGTGGCCGCTGTCGCGCGAGTCCTATCCCAAGCAGTTCCTGCCGCTGGTCGGCGACAAGAGCATGCTGCAGTCGACCTGGCTGCGCGCGGCTCCCGTCGCAGGTCACGCCCCCATCGTGGTCGCCAATGAAGAACACCGCTTCATGGCCGCCGAGCAGTTGCAGCAGTTAGGCGTGAAGCCTTCGGCCATCCTGCTGGAGCCCAAGGGACGCAACACGGCGCCGGCAATTGCCGTTGCAGCGCTGGAAGCGACCCGCGACGGTGCCGACCCGCTATTGCTGGTGCTGCCTTCCGACCACGTCATTCAGAACGAGGCTGCGTTCCAGGCGGCAGTGACCTTGGCAGCGACTGCTGCCGAGCAAGGCAAGCTGGTGACCTTCGGCATCAAGCCGACTGCGCCCGAAACCGGCTATGGCTATATCAAGGCCGGCGCCGGTACCGGTGCAAGCGCAGTCGAGCGCTTCGTCGAGAAGCCCGACCTCGCCACCGCACAAAGCTACCTGGCAAGCGGCGAGTACTACTGGAACAGCGGCATGTTCCTGTTCCGTGCGTCGCGTTACCTGGAAGAGCTGCGCAAGTTCCATCCCGCCATTGCCGATGCGTGCCAGAAGGCGTGGGAAAACGGCAAGCGCGACGCCGATTTCACCCGTCTGGACAAGGACGCCTTCGCCGCCAGCCCGTCGGATTCGATCGATTATGCCGTGATGGAAAAGACCGCCGATGCGGTTGTGGTGCCCTTGGACGCGGGCTGGAACGACGTCGGTTCGTGGTCTTCGCTGCGGGATGTTTCCAGCCAGGATGCGCAAGGCAACGCGCACCATGGCGACGTGATCCAGCTCGATTGCCAGAACACGTATGCGTACGGCTCGCGCCTGATCGCCATGGTTGGGCTTGAGGATGTGGTGGTCGTTGAAACGCCGGACGCCGTGCTGGTCGGCCACCGCGACCGCATCCAGGAGGTCAAGGACATCGTCAGCCAGATCAAGACCGCTGGCCGTTCCGAGGCCACCTGGCATCGCAAGGTCTATCGTCCATGGGGCGCTTACGATTCCATCGACATGGGCCAACGCCACCAGGTCAAGCGCATCACCGTCAAACCCGGTGCAGTGCTGAGCCTGCAGATGCATCACCACCGCGCCGAACACTGGATCGTGGTGAGCGGCACGGCCGAAGTGACGCGTGGCGAAGAAGTGCTGCTGCTGACCGAAAACCAGAGCACCTACATCCCGCTGGGCGTCACCCATCGCTTGCGCAATCCGGGCAAGCTGCCGCTGGAATTGATCGAGGTGCAGTCCGGCAGCTATCTGGGCGAAGACGATATCGTGCGCTTCGAAGACACCTACGGCCGCGCTTGATCGCGCGTCTCACCGTAGACGGCAATATCGACGGCGGCCTTCGGCCGCCGTCCTGCGTTATCCGTGGCCACGTTTATCGCGATACGGCGCGCGCGCGGATCAGAGGCCACACGCCTCATTGGCTGTGTCGCACACCTGTGAATGCGGGCAACGCAGCTGCATCGCCCACGGTTCGCCACCGCGGGTACCTGCCTGCGAGGCGGTAAACAGCACCGCATCGCCGTGAGTCCCATGGGCGGCCTGGCGGGTGGCATCGCCACCGCCAGGACTTAATAAGCACCTGTCTGGCTCAGTTGTCGCCGAACAAGTCGCGCGTATACACCTTGTCCTGCACATCCTGCAGCGCGTCGGCCATGCGGTTGCTGATGATGACATCGGCCTCGCGCTTGAAGGCCTCCAGGTCGTTGACCACGCGCGAGCGGAAGAACTCAGGATCGCTCAGCGTCGGCTCGTACACGATGACGTCCACGCCCTTGGCCTTGAGGCGCTTCATCACCCCCTGGATGCTGGACGAACGGAAATTGTCCGATCCGGCCTTCATGATCAGCCGATAGATGCCGACCACCTTGGGATTGCGCCGTAGCACGTCGGCGGCAATGAAGTCCTTGCGGGTCGTGTTGGAATCGACGATCGCCCGGATGATGTTCTGCGGCACGCTCTGGTAGTTGGCCAGCAACTGCTTGGTGTCCTTGGGCAGGCAGTAACCGCCATAGCCGAAGGAAGGATTGTTGTAGTGGCTGCCGATACGCGGATCCAGGCAGATGCCCTCGATGATCTGGCGGCTATCCAACCCATGGGTAAGCGCGTAGGTGTCCAGTTCGTTGAAGTAGGACACGCGCATCGCCAGGTAGGTATTGGCGAACAGCTTGATCGCCTCGGCCTCGGTCGGCTCGGTGAACAACACCGGCACGTCGGGCTTGAGCGCGCCTTCCTGCAACAGCCGCGCGAAGGTTTCCGCACGCGCCGAACGCTCGCCGACGATGATCCGGGACGGGTACAGGTTGTCGTACAACGCCCGGCCTTCGCGCAGGAATTCGGGCGAGAAGATGATGTTGTCGGTACCGAACTGCGCGCGCAGCTTGGCGACGTAGCCGACCGGAATGGTCGACTTGATCACCATGGTCGCCTGCGGATTGATCTCCAGCACCTTGGCGATCACGACCTCGATCGACCCAGTGTTGAAATAGTTGGTGTCCGGATCGTAGTCGGTGGGCGTAGCGATGATCACGAACTCTGCGCCGGCAAACGCCTCCTTGGCGTCCAGGGTGGCCTTGAAGTTCAAGCCACCTTGGGCCAGCGCGGCCTCGAGTTCCTTGTCGACGATCGGCGAGCGGCCTTCGTTGAGCAGCTTCACCTTGGACTCGACGATGTCCAGCGCCACCACCTCATGGTGCTTGGCGAGCAATACGCCATTGGACAGACCGACATAGCCGGTACCCGCGACAGCGATCTTCATTGGAATTCCTTGCGACATTGGATGGGGGAGGATGTAGCGCGCTGCATGCAGGTCACGGCGTAATAACGGGACGGCCGAGCCCGCAATGGGGCTGGCGCGCCCGCTGGGGGATACGCGAGAACCTGCACAGTGCCGGCTGATGCGATACAGCGCACACCTGCATGCATCCAACGTATGCATCGTGCGTGGCATCCGCTTCAGCGGCACATCCACGTCGGCCGCGACCTGCGTGGAGCAGATCGCCGGTCCGGCGCGGATCAACCCTGATGGTAGCCGAAGCGAAGTGCAAGCTATGAGTCGGTGCTGAAGCCGCACCGATCGGTGGCACCACCGACGACGCTCATCGTTGGGCGAGCGTGTCCAGCACCTGGCTCAGTCCATCCTGCCAGTCCGGCAGGCGGACGCCGAAGGTGTCCTGCAGGCTGTGGATATCCAGTCGCGAATAGGCCGGGCGCGTGGCCGGCGTGGGATAGTCGGCGGTGCTGATCGCCTCCACGCGCGGCGCATGGGCGAGCAGGCCGCGCGCGCGCGCCTGCGCGAAGATGGCTTCGGCGAAGCCGTGCCAGGTGGTCTGCCCGGCGGCGGTCAGATGCCACAAGCCGGAGGGTTCGCCCGGCTGGCGCAGCGCGTGCGCCGTGATGTCGGCGATTAACGCCGCTGGCGTTGGCGTGCCGATCTGGTCGGCGACCACGCGCAGCACGTCGCGCTCGGCGCCCACGCGCAGCATCGTGCGCAGGAAATTGTGTCCATGCGCCGCGTAGACCCAGGCAGTGCGGAAGATCAGATGACGGCCGCCGGCCGCCTGCACTGCCTGCTCGCCGGCCAGTTTGCTTTGCCCGTACACGCCGAGCGGCGCGGTGGCATCGTCCGGCCGATAGGGGCGCGTGCCCTGTCCATCGAAGACATAGTCGGTCGAGTAATGGACCAGGGGCACACTGGCGCGCGCGCACCATTGCGCGATGACCGACGGCGCCTCGGCATTGGCACGGAAGGCGGCATCACGCTCCTGCTCGGCACGATCGACGGCCGTATAGGCGGCTGCGTTGACGACGCAACTTGGCTGCAAGCGGTCCAGCAATTCGCTCAGGCGTTGCGGTGCGTCGAAGTCTGCCACCTCGCACGCTGCCCCATCCGGCAACCGACCACTGCGGGTGCTACTTAGGATCGGGCCATTGGCCGCCAATGCCCGCAGCAATTCCGTGCCGACCTGTCCATTGGCTCCCAGTACCAGCGTGGTCACGGCGTATACACCGGCAGGCGTTCGGCCGGCACATCGCCCAGAAACGGCGCGGCGGAGTCCTTTGCAGACAACAATGGGTTGCTGATCGGCCAGTCGATGCCAATTGCCGCATCATCCCAGCGCACGCCGGCATCGGCCTCCTTCACGTAGACGTCGGTGCATAGGTAGCTGAACACTGCTCGCTCCGACAGCACTGCAAAGCCGTGCGCGAATCCCTCTGGAATCCAGAATTGCTTTTTGTTTTCCGCGCTCAACACCACGGCTGCCCACTGCCCGAAGTTGGGCGATCCATGGCGGACATCGACAGCCACATCGTAGACCTCACCCTCAAGCACGCTGACCAGCTTGCCCTGGGGACGCGGCCACTGGTAGTGCAAACCGCGCAGCACGCCCTTGGCCGAGGTGGACACGTTGCTTTGCACGAATTTCGTCGGCAGACCATGCTGGCCGAAGCGCTCCGCATTCCATGTTTCAAAAAAATATCCGCGTTCATCGCCGAACACTGCCGGCTCGATGACCACACACCCTGGTAAACGGGTTTCGACGATTTTCACGGTACTACTCCTCGCACAGCCAATTCGTGCAGATACTTGCCATAGTCGTTTTTCAGCAATGGGGCGGCCAGCCGCTCCAGCTGTTCCGCATCGATCCAGCCCTGACCGAATGCAATTTCTTCAGGGCAGCACACCTGCAGACCCTGACGCATCTGGATGGTCTCGATGAAATTGGCCGCTTCATGCAGCGACTGGTGCGTTCCGGTATCCAGCCATGCATACCCGCGTCCCAGCGGCTCAAGATGCAGGTCACCAGCATCGAGATAGCAGCGATTGAGATCGGTAATCTCCAGCTCGCCACGCGGGGAAGGTTTCAAGGCGGCCGCATAATCGCTGGCTTTTCCATCATAGAAGTACAGACCGGTGACCGCATAGTTGGAGCGGGGCTTTTCAGGCTTTTCGGCAATATCGATGACCTTTCCCTGCTGATCGAATTCGGCCACGCCATAGCGCTCAGGATCGTTGACCCAATAACCGAACACCGTCGCACCCTGCTCGCGCGCGTCTGCGCGGCGTAGCGTTTCGGTCAAACCGTGGCCATGGAAAATATTATCGCCCAACACCAGGCAACTCGGCTTGCCATCGACAAAATCGCGGCCGATCAGATACGCCTGCGCCAGCCCGTCCGGACTGGGCTGCACGGCGTACTGAATATTGATTCCCCATTGCGCGCCATCGCCGAGCAGAGACTGAAACAGCGCCTGCTCATGCGGCGTGTTGATGATCAAAATATCGCGAATACCTGCCAGCATCAGGACGCTCAGCGGGTAATAAATCATTGGCTTGTCATAGACCGGCAGCAGCTGCTTGCTGACGCCCTTGGTGATCGGATACAGGCGCGTGCCCGACCCACCCGCCAAAATAATGCCTCTACGTTGTGTCATGAGATAGTTCCTTGTGAGGCCCGCACACGACCGCGCGGGCTCTTGCTGGGGCGCTTTACGCCGAGGCACCGATCCGTTCCAACCGGTAACTGCCATCCAGCACGCCCTGCACCCAGGCCTGGTTGGTCAAATACCAATGCACCGTCTGCGCGATGCCCTGCTCGAAGGTGTAGGCGGGCTCCCAGCCCAGTTCGTTCTTCAGCTTGGAAGCGTCGATCGCGTAGCGGCGATCATGGCCCGGGCGATCCGTCACATAGGTGATCTGGCTCGCACGCGGCTTGCCATCGTCACGCGGACGGTGCTGATCCAACAGTGCGCAGATCGCCTGTACGACCTCGATGTTTTGCCGCTCTGAATTGCCACCGACGTTGTAGGTCTCGCCGACCTTGCCCTTCGCCAGCACGGTACGAATCGCTTCGCAGTGGTCGCTGACGAACAACCAGTCGCGCACCTGCTTGCCGTCGCCGTAGACCGGCAGTGGTTCGCCAGCCAGCGCTTTGGCGATTACCAGCGGAATGAGCTTCTCGGGGAAGTGGTACGGACCGTAATTGTTCGAACAATTGGTGGTCAGCACCGGCAGACCGTAGGTGTGGTGGAACGCGCGCACCAGGTGATCGGAAGCAGCCTTCGATGCGGAGTACGGCGAGTTGGGCGCGTAAGGCGTGGTTTCGGTGAACTTGCCGGTCTCACCCAACGTGCCGTAGACCTCATCGGTGGACACATGCAAAAACCGGAACGCATCCTGACGCTCCTTCGGAAGCGCCTTCCAGTGGTCACGGACCGCTTCAAGCAGGGCCAGGGTCCCAACCACATTGGTCTGGATGAACGCGCCCGGACCTTCGATCGAGCGATCCACATGGCTCTCGGCCGCGAAATTCAGCACCGCATCGGGCTGGTGTTCGTGCAGCAGACTGGCGACCAACGCGCCGTCGCCAATGTCGCCCTTGACGAAAACATGGTGCGGGTTGCCCTCCAGGGGAGCCAATGTGTTCAGATTTCCCGCATAGGTCAGCGCGTCAAGATTGACCACGCGCACCCCGCGAGCCACTGCTTCAAGAACAAAGTTCCCACCGATGAAGCCGGCGCCGCCGGTTACTAGCCAAGTTGCCACTGCCTATCTCCTTATCGCGCGCGAACCGCGCTGCGTATTCAAACGACACAGGATATACGGTTAGCGCAATACCGGGCCTAAGCACTGACCAATTTGGGAGACAACGTGCCGCACCGCACCATCCATACGCCATCGCATGGTTCGCTTCACCCGGTTAGAATGCCCCCACTCCCGTGCCTGCCGCCGCGGCCGGGCCTTCCCGCAATAGCTGAAGGATCTCGTACACGATGAAAATCCTCGTCGCCTACAAGCGCGTGGTGGACTACAACGTCCGCATTCAGGTCAAGCCGGATGGCTCCGGCGTGGTGACCGAGGGCGTCAAGCTCTCGCCCAACCCGTTCGACGAAATCGCCCTGGAAGAAGCATTGCGCCTGCGCGATGCCGGCATCGCCACGGAAGTCGTGGTCGCCACCCTGGCGCCGGCCGATGCGGCTGCGCACCTGCGCAACGGCCTGGCCATGGGCGCCAATCGCGCAATCCATGTGGTGACCGATGCGGCTGTTCAGCCGCTGACCGCCGCGCGCGCGCTGCTCAAATTGGTCGAGAAGGAACAGCCGGATCTGGTCATCCTCGGCAAGCAGGCCATCGACGACGACGCCAATCAGACCGGCCAGATGCTCGCCACCCTCTGGGGCCGCCCGCAGGCCACCTTCGCCGGCAAGCTCGTCGTTGCCGATGGCAAGGCCACGGTGACGCGCGAGGTCGATGCCGGCCTGGAGACGCTGGAAATTGACCTGCCGGCAGTGATCACCACCGATCTGCGCCTGAACGAGCCGCGCTTCATCAAGCTGCCGGACATCATGAAGGCCAAGAGCAAGCCGCTGGAAACGCTGGCGTTTGCCGACCTGGGCGTCGACGCGCATGACAGCGTGACCACCACGCACTACGCCGCGCCGTCCAAGCGCAGCCGCGGCGTGATGGTCAAGGACGCCGCCGAGCTGGTGGCCGCACTCAAGCAGAAGGGGTTGCTGTAATGGCCAAGGTTCTCGTTGTTGCCGAACATCTCAACGGTCAGCTCAATGCGGCCACCGCCAAGACCCTCAGCGCTGCGCTGGCGATCTCGGCCGACTCAATTGATGTGGTTGTGCTGGCTGCCGACCCGGCCGCGGTTGCAGCGCAAGCCGCGCAGTTAGCCGGTGTTGCCCGAGTGCTGACGGTGGCGAACGCCGCAAACGAACACGCCATCGCGCAGGTGCTGGGGCCGCAGATCGCCCAGCTTGCCGGCCAGGGCTACACGCATGTCTTTGGACCCTCCACCACCTTCGGCAAGGACCTGATGCCGGTCGTGGCTGCGCTGCTGGGCGTCAACCAGATCTCCGATCTGATGTCGGTCGAAGACGCTTACACCTTCAAGCGTCCGATCTATGCAGGCAACGCCATCATCACCGTCAAGGCCCCGGCCGAGCATATCGTGGTCGCGACAGTGCGCAGCGCCTCCTGGCCGGAAGCGGCCGGCGGTGGAAGCGCGACGGTCGAGGCGGCCACGGTGGAGGCCGCGTTGCCGACCCATACCCGTTTTGTCGGTCTGGCAGCAGGCAGCTCCGACCGTCCCGACCTGCAGAGCGCAAAGCGCGTGGTCTCTGGTGGCCGCGGCGTCGGCTCGGCCGAGAACTTCCAGCATATCTACAGCCTGGCCGACAAACTCGGCGCCGCCGTGGGCGCCTCGCGCGCGGCAGTGGACGCCGGCTACGTACCCAACGAGCTGCAGGTCGGCCAGACCGGCAAGATCATCGCTCCGGAACTGTATGTGGCCATCGGCATCAGCGGCGCCATCCAGCACCTGACCGGCATCAAGGACGCCGGCACGATTGTGGCGATCAACAAGGACCCGGAATCGCCGATCTTCGAGATTGCCGATATCGGGCTGGTGGGAGATTTGTTTACGCTGCTGCCGGAGTTGGAGGCTGCGTTGGGCTGAGGCCCTTCTGCTGCAATGGATGCGCCTTCGTCTTCCCGCATCAACGGTGCCGCGACATCGCGGCACCGTCTGGATTATCTGGTCGGCTTCGTCGTGCTGCTATGCGGCGGCTATATCGCCGCATTGGTCTGGGTAGACCACGGGAACGGGACGTTCTCGCGGCTGAGTGACGTCTGGCACCTGATGTTGCTCGCAATCGTGCCCGTATCGCTGACGTACCTGTTTCGGTACTGGCGCTGGCAATGGCTGCTCCGTCGCAAAGGGCATCGCGTACCAATGGGGCTTGGCCTGGCTGGCTATCTGGCGGGCTTCGCCCTGACCGCTACGCCAGGCAAGGCAGGCGAATTGATGCGGATTCGCTACTTCGCGCGGATGGGCATTCCCGCCGAGCGCACATTGGGTGTCTTCGTCTTCGAGCGCGCATCCGACCTTTTGGTCATCCTGTCGCTGTCCCTGCTGGCCGCATCCGTATTCCCCACCCTGGGCGCGCTAGCTGCAGTCGTGCTGGGATTTGTCTGCGCGCTGTTCGGCGCAGCCGCCTGGCCCGCGTTGTTGGACAACCTGAAAGGCGTGACCGCGCGACTTCCCGGCCGCTGGCTGCGGCAACTGGCGCATTTTTTCCTTGCAGCAGCCCTGGAATTGCGTAGCTGCCTGGATCTGCCTGCGTTCGGGCAAAGCATGCTTGCCGGGTTCATCGCCTGGGGACTGACATCGGCGGTATTCGTAAGCCTTTGCATCGGCATGGGCCTGCAACTGGAGCCTACTGTCGCGCTCGGTATCTACCCACTTGCGATGCTGATCGGCGCACTGTCGTTTGTTCCCGGTGGCGTCGGCTCGACCGAACTGGCCATCGTCTTGATGCTCAACCGGCTCGGAATTTCTACTGCAGACGCCATTGCGGTCGCTGTCGCGGCGCGCCTGGTGACGCTTTGGTACGCCATTCTCGTCGGTGCAGTGTCCATGCTTGCTGCAGAATTCGCCGTCCGCAAGAGCGCGCGGTGAACGACAGGTATAATCGGCGCCCCGCAATGGATCGCCAGGCAGTCGATGTCCTCCCCTACCAGCAGCACCACCCGTCCGGTTGTTTCGGGACGCGCCTTGTGCGTGGATCTGGATGGCACGCTTTTGAATTCGGACATTCTCTATGAGTCGGTGCTGGCGTTGCTGGCGCGAAACCCGCTCTACGTGTTCTTGCTGCCGCTGTGGCTGTTGCGTGGCAAGGCCGCGCTGAAGCGCGAACTTGCGTCCCGCGTCGTCCTGCCTGCAGAGACCCTGCCCTACAACCACCAGGTGCTAGAGCTGTTGCGCACCACAGCGCAACGCCCGCGCGTGTTGTGCACCGCCTCCGACGCACTCCTGGTGCAGCCCATTGCAGAGCATCTGGGCCTCTTCGAGCAGGTCATTGCCAGTGATGGAAAGCGCAATCTGTCTGGTCGCAACAAGGCAGAGGTGCTGATCGACGCGTTTGGTCAGGGCAACTTCGATTACGCGGGCAACGGCAGCGTGGATTTGCACGTCTGGGACAAGGCCGGGGGCGCCTGGGTCGTCAACAACGGCACCGCACTGGCAAGGGCAGCGGCGCAAAGGACGACCGTGCATGCGCATTGGCCTGCCCCGTCGCGGGCCCGTGCGTGGCTGAAAGCGTTGCGCCTGCACCAATGGCTGAAGAATCTGCTCGTGTTCGTTCCGCTGCTGACCGCGCACCGATTCCTGGATCTGGAATCGGTGCTGCAATCCACGATTGCGCTGGTCGCATTCGGCTTATGCGCTTCCGGCGTCTATGTGCTCAATGATCTGCTGGACTTGACGCCTGACCGTCAGCATCCGCGTAAGCGCAAGCGCCCGTTTGCGGCAGGCCGACTCCCGCTTCTGCATGGCCTACTGGTTGCCCCTGCACTGACAGTGGCAGGCCTCCTGCTGTCGCTGGCATGCAATATTGAATTCACCCTGGTCTTGCTTGCTTACTACGTCATGACCTTGGCGTATTCGCTACGTTTGAAGCGCATTGTGATGATCGACGTGGTGCTGCTCGCAGCGCTCTACACCGTGCGCATCATCGGCGGCGCCGTGGCGATCGGTATCGAATTGTCGTTCTGGCTGTTGGCATTTTCGATGTTCATGTTCCTGTCGCTCGCGCTGCTCAAGCGCTACACGGAACTGCATGCCATGTTGAGCAGCGGCAAGACCAAGGCCAGTGGCCGGGCCTATTCGGTGGAGGATCTCTCGCTGCTGCAATCCATGGGTGCGGCGGCCGGCTACATCGCGGTGATGGTGATGGCGCTGTACATCAACAGTCCCGAGAGTGTGGAGCTGTACCGCAATCCCAAGCTGCTCTGGCTGGTGTGCCCGGTGTTGCTGTATTGGGTGAGCAGGGTCTGGATCATTGCTCATCGTGGAGAGATGCATGACGACCCGATCGTATTCGCTGCCACCGACCGTGTCAGTCAGATCGTTGTGGTGCTGTGCGGGTTATTCGCCCTGAGTGCCATCTGATGGCGCCGGGGCAATCCTGGGGGCGGTATCCCAGAGCGCAGCAGACGCTGCTACCGATCAATGATCGAGCGGCGAATCTGCCCGCATTCGACGGCTTTGCGCTGCCTCGTGGTAACGGACGCAGTTATGGCGATAGTTGCCTGAATCCGGATGGCGCACTGCTGTGCGCACGCGGGCTTGATCGATTCATTGCCTTTGATCCCGGCAATGGCGTCCTTCGCTGCGAGGCGGGGGTCACCCTTGCCGAGATCATCGAGCTGGTATTGCCGCAAGGTTGGTTTCTGCCGGTGACGCCCGGCACGCGCTACGTCACCGTTGCCGGCGCCATTGCCAACGATGTGCATGGCAAGAACCATCATCGCACCGGCAATTTTGGCCACCATGTGCGCGCATTCGAGCTGCTGCGTAGCGACGGCGAGCGCAGATTGTGTACGCCGGATGAGGCCGATCGCTGGTTCGCAGCTACAGTGGGAGGACTTGGGCTGACCGGCCTGATCACCTGGGCGGAAATTCAGCTGCGTCGGGTCGGCGGCCCCATGCTGGAAGCAGAAAACATTCGCTTCGGCTCGCTTGATGAGTTTTTTGCGTTGTCGGCGGCCGCAGCCGAAAGCCACGAGTACAGTGTGGCGTGGATCGATTGTCTGGCAAGCGGCAAGGCGCGTGGTCGCGGGCACTTTACCCGCGCAGATCACTGTACCGGGCTTGCGCAAGAGCGACCGAAACCGCCAGGTGCAGGTCTATCCATGCCTTTCACTCCGCCGATATCGCTGGTGAATACGTTCTCCCTGCGGCCTTTCAACACGCTCTACTACTGGCGCCAGCCCGCGCCGCGCAAACGCTTCGTCAGCCACCTCTTACCGTTCTTTTACCCACTTGATGGAATCCGTGACTGGAACCGTATGTACGGTCCTTCTGGCTTTCTGCAGTATCAATGTGTCTTGCCGCCCGCAACCGCGCGGGACGGAGTGGACGCGCTGCTTGCAGAGATCGCGCGCAGCGGCAGTGGCTCGTTCCTGGCCGTGTTGAAGGAATTCGGCAACACACCTTCCCTTGGCATGCTGTCTTTCCCAAGGCCAGGCACGACCTTGGCATTGGACTTCCCCAATACCGGTCCTGGCGTCTTCCGCCTGCTTGAGCGACTGGACCGCATTGTCGACGACGCAGGCGGTGCTCTGTACCCTGCCAAGGACGCACGTATGACAGCGCAGTCGTTTCAGCGTGCCTATGGCCGCTGGCGCGAGTTCGGCAGCTATCTCGATCCACGTTTTTCTTCCGGCTTCTGGCGCCGGGTCACGGAGTAGACATGCAACGCGTCCTTATTATCGGGGCCACCTCGGCCATTGCCGAAGCAACCGCCCGACGCTACGCCGCACGCGGTGCGGCCATCCACCTGCTCGGCCGCCAAGTCCCGCGCCTGGAAATAATTGCCGCCGACCTCACGACCCGCGGCGCGCGAAGCAGCATCGGCGTGCTGGATGTCAACGACGATGCGCATCATGGCGAGGTTCTGGATGCAGCCTGGGCTGCATTGGGCGGTGTCGATGTCGTATTGATCGCACATGGCACGCTGCCGGATCAGGCTGCGTGTAACGCATCGGTCGAACTGTCGCTGCGCGAATTCGCCACCAACGGCACCTCCACGATTGCCCTGTGCGCAGCGGTTGTGCCGCGACTGACGTCGGGCGCTACGCTAGCAGTCATTTCCTCAGTGGCCGGAGATCGCGGCCGAGCCAGTAATTACCTCTATGGAAGCGCCAAGGCCGCAGTGACCGCCTACCTGAGCGGCCTGGGACAACACCTGCGCCCGCAGGGCATCAACGTGCTCACGATCAAGCCGGGCTTCGTCGACACCCCCATGACCGCCGCCTTCAAAAAGGGCGCACTGTGGGCGAAGCCGGACCAGATTGCCAAGGGGATCCTCAGTGCAGTGGACAAGCGTCGCGCTGTGGCCTACCTGCCTAGTTTCTGGTGGGCAATCATGCTGGTGATCAAGAACATCCCGGAATTCATTTTTCGCAGGATCAAGCTCTGACATGACGGACAAACACGCCAAGATCGTCATCACCGGCGCCGCGGGCCTGGTCGGCCAGAACCTAATCGTCGAACTCGAACAGCAGGGCTACACCCAGCTAGTGGCGATCGACAAACATGCGCACAACCTGCAGATCCTGCGCGAGCTGCACCCGGCCGTGCGCGTGGTGCAGACGGACCTTGCCGAGCCCGGCGACTGGGCACGCGAGTTCGAGGGTGCAGCCTGCGTCGCCCAGTTGCACGCGCAGATCACCGGTAAGACAACCGATCTATTCACCCGAAACAACCTGACCGCGACCGCGCACGTGCTCGATGCCTGCCGCGCGGCGAAGGTGCCGTATCTGGTGCACATCAGCTCCTCGGTGGTGAACTCGGTGGCCAAGGATGACTACACCAACACAAAGCGCGCGCAGGAAGAGATGGTGGTCGCCAGTGGCCTGCGCCACTGCGTGCTACGCCCAACCCTGATGTTCGGCTGGTTCGACCCCAAGCACCTGGGCTGGCTGTCGCGCTTCATGGCCAAAACGCCGGTGTTCCCGATTCCGGGCGATGGCCGCTTCATGCGCCAGCCGCTGTACGAGCGCGACTTCTGTCGTTGCATCGCCAAGTGCATCGAACGCGAGCCCGACGGCGATGTCTACGATATCGTTGGCGATACGCGCGTGGACTACGTCGACATCATCAAGACGATCAAGCGGGTCAAGAAACTGCACACCCTGATCGTGCACATCCCGATCGGCTTCTTCGCCTTCCTGCTGCGCGTGTATTCGCTCTTCAGTTCCAAGCCGCCGTTCACCGCCGACCAGTTGAAGGCGCTGAGCGCTGGCGACGACTTCAAGGGCGTCGATACCGAAGCCGTGTTCGGCGTACGCCAGACGCCGTTCGAAGACGCAATCCGGGAGAGTTACACCGATCCTCGGTATAGCCGCATCGTTCTGCAGCGCTAAAGAGACCGCTATTTCCCAGCATTGAAAATCGTCTTCTAGTGGGTCTTCTTTATTGTGCCCGCCGAAGAACTTCGCAAACTTGACCAATCTGCTCTCATACCATCAAGCTCAACCCTAAGGGCTGGGGAAGCCTCCATCACCACGAAGGAATAGCGCCCGTCCCACCGGGAAACTGAAATCCGCGCGCATTGTCTTTATGTTTATTTTTGGCGGATACATGTCGGTTCCGCCTCCAAATGCCGCAGGGAAAACCAATGCTTCGCACGCTGTGCGATGGGATCCGCGGGCCCATTGCCAGAGCGCGATTGCTCCCTTCTTTTTCGAAGAAAAGTCCATGTTCTGCCTATTTCGCAAGTGGCATGCCATTGCCGTCCTGAGCATGTCGCTGTTGGCATGCCAGCAATCACCACACCCGGGTCTCTTGCAGGAGGGTGGCTGCCCCCCGAAGCAGTCTCCCTATCTTAAGCAGGCGCCGAGCATCGACGGGCGTATCACCTACTGCGACCAGGGGGACGCCTCCACTGGCGAAATCAGGACAACGGCATACCCCGCCGGGACCCGGCGCGTGACCGTGATGATGGCGGGATATCCCGATACCGGGGGCGTCCGCATCCTGGCGGTCGCCACCGACGGCAGTTTCACTTCGACATTGAAGGCGGACAAGATCGGGGAGAGCTGGAAATCGGTCACCTTCCAGTTGCCCGAGGCGGCCCAGACGCACGCGTTCTACCTTCAGCTCGTCGACGACGCGACCGGCCCATTCGGCTGGGCTGGAATGGGCTTTGATCGTGCCGGCCTGTCCACGACCCTGCCTGCCCACGCGCTGCCGATGGCATTGGCTATCCTGACCGCGCACCTGTGGATAATCCTCGCCGGCTTGCTGCTGCCACGAACCTGGACGATACCGGCGCGCGCGTTGTGCGCGGTCCTGGCGCTCGGTGCGGCATCCGGGTGCGTCATTGCGAGCTACATCGCATCTCCCACCCTCGGCGGAATCATCGCCTACGGCCTTGCCGCACTGCCGCTGCTTGCGCTACCGCTTCGGCTGCGCCGAGGACCGGCACCGATTGCCGAGGCCGCCGCTCTACACCACATCTTCTTTCCCTCGTTCCTGCTGACATTGCTGATTCTCTGGATCGGACTCTATCCGTTCTCATGGGACGGGCAGGACTGGCAGGTCGCCGCCAATCGTTGGCGTAACCTGCCCATGGACTCGTGGCTACCACTCACCTTCGCCGAGATGGTTTCGGCCGGGCGCCTGGACGTACCCATGATCGGCGACTGGCTGAGTAGCGATCGGCCGCCCCTGCAGTCTGGCCTGTATCTGCTGTTCTTTCATTCCTGGCTACCGGGCGGCGGCCTTATCTATCAGGCCCTTTCGACGTGGGCCCAAGCCCTGGTGCTAGTGCCGCTGCTCGTCTTGGTCGGCACGCTGCCGCTGCGTTCGCAACGGGCCGCGATCGTCTTCGCGCTGGCGCTTTCGCCGCTGGTACTACTCAACGGCCTGTTCGTTTGGCCCAAACTTTTTGCAGCGACGTTTTGCGCCATCTTCCACATCGCCCTGTTCGGGCCAGCCAGCATCGCCAGGCCAGCGCGGTGGTCGATGGCCGGCCTTGCAGCAGCCATGGCCATGCTGTCACATGGCGGAGCGCTATTCGCCCTGGTCGGATCCACAGCCGCCCTACTGCTATTGAAGCGCAAGCAAGCATTATGGGTACTTGTCAAGACTGGCATCCTTGCCGTGTCCGCCTACCTGCCTTGGGTTGGCTACCAGCGCCTTATCGATCCGCCCGGCGACAGACTGTTAAAGTGGCATTTCGCCGGGCAAGTCACGGTCACCCAGGATTCGTTCTTACACGTCCTGCGTGCAGCCTATGCCGATCTTGGCTTTGGCCAATGGCTCGCTGGCCGCGCCTACAATTTAAACAGCCTCATGCACGGCAGTTTTGGTTTTTTCGGCGACGCACTTGCGCTGTTCCGAAGTTACAGCCCTGCAGCGATCACGACCGTCGTCGATAACAGTTTTTTCTACGGCGCTTATTCGCTGTGGTTTGCGTCGCCTCTGTGGTTGCTGCCCTGCATTGCCTACGCGCTGGCAAAGCACCGCAACTTGCGCCTAGTGCGATTCCCCTCCGACCTGGCACTCGCCACAGCATTCTCGTTCCTGCTCTGGATCCTGGTGATCTACGAGCCTGGACAGACGATCATTCATCAGGGCGCCTACTTCAGCTTCCTGATGAGCATGCTGGTAGTACTAATCATGCTTGCTCAATGCCTTCCGCCGGCACTATATGCCGTCGTCGCGCTCAATGTCGCGGTCGCGGCACTTGCCTATGCCTTCGACAGGCCTTTTGATGGCGCGTCGTCCGCAATCTATATCGGTGCCACCCTGGCATTGACGGGGGGCCTGCTCGCCTCCTGTAGCCTGGCTTCAGCAGAATATGGATGAGAACCGCGAGTGTTAATTTTTTCGCTGCGGCCCTACGCACTACGATTGGCGCAGGCAATGATCGCCATCCCTGCGCCGGCCCACCTCACTCCGGCACCGCATCACCGACGGCGATGACAGGCTAAACTTCCCTCTTGCCTGCCGCGCCACCCATTGATTCTGGCGCTGGCGCCCCTCTACTGAAGCCAATGACATGACCTCAAAGAAGAACTACGCGATCGTCGGCGCCGGCCCCATGGGCCTGATGGCGGCCGTTCGGCTCCTCGACGCCGGCCACAGCGTGGATATCTACGAACGCGACGACCGCATCGGTGGCATGTCCGCGACCTTCGATTTCGATGGCCTTTCCATCGAACGCTACTATCATTTCATCTGCAAGACCGACGATCCGCTGTTCGCCCTGCTGGGCCGTTACGGCATGTCGGACAAGCTGCATTGGACGGATACCAAGATGGGCTATTTCTACAATGGAAAGCTCTACAAGTGGGGAACGCCGTTCGCATTGCTCGGCTTCCCGCATCTTGGGCCGATCAGCAAGCTCCGCTACGCGCTGCACGTCATCTATACCAAAGGCATCAAGGACTGGACGGCGCTGGACAAGGTCAATGCGACCGCGTGGATCCGCAAGTGGATTGGCGACAAGGCATACGACGTGATGTGGAAGGATGCATTCCGGCTGAAGTTCTTCGAATACAAAGACAATCTGTCCGCCAGCTGGATCGGTACGCGCATCAAGCGGATCGCGTTATCGCGGCGCAGCCTTATGCACGAGAGCCTTGGCTACCTGGATGGCGGCTCGATGACCCTACTTGACAAGATGGCCGCAGACATCACCTCCCGCGGCGGTCGCATTGTGCTGTCGCAGGGCATCGATGAAGTCGTGAGTGAAAACGGCAACGTCAGCGGCGTCCGCGTAGGCGGCCAGTTCCTGGCCTACGATGGCGTAGTCTCGACGGCTCCCATCCAATACGTGCCGGCAATGGTGCCCGGCTTGCCTTCCGATTTCAGCGCCCAAATCCGCGCCATCGAGAATATTCCGGTCGCCTGCGTCATTTTGAAACTGAAGCACGCGGTCAGCGAAAATTTCTGGATGAACATCAGCGACCCGAACATCGCGATTCCGGGCGTAATCGAATACAGCAACCTCAATCCCACCACGCCGCCGGGGCAGAAGATCCTGTACGCCCCGTTCTACATGCCCAAGACCCATCCGAAATGGAGCATGAGCAACGAAGCATTGATCGAAGAGGTACTTGGCTATCTGCCGAAGCTGAATCCGTCATTCCAACGCGACTGGGTTCTGGCAACGCACTGCCACCGCTATGAGTTCGCGCAGACCATTTGTCCGCCTGGATTCCAGGATATGCTGCCAGCCATGCGCACCCCGGTGTCCGGATTTTTCATGGCCGATACTGCCTATTACTACCCGGAGGACCGCTCAATCTCCGAGAGTCTGCAGGCTGCAGATCGTCTCGCAGAAGAAGTCCTGCGGGGATGATCAGCCAACAGTTCCTCCGGTTCATCGTTGCTGGCGGAACCGCCGCAGTGGTGAACTTCGGTTCGCGCATTGCGCTAAGCAATATCATGCCGTACGCGCCTGCGATCATCGTGGCCTACATCATCGGCATGATCACTGCTTTTCTGCTCAACAAGCGCTTTGTGTTCGCGCAATCAGGCAACGCCTTGCATCATCAGGCAGCTTGGTTCGTGGCGATCAATATGTTGGCTGTCTTGCAGACATTGGCTGTCAGCCTGCTGTTGGCGCGCTGGCTGTTTCCCGCAATCGGGATGCGTTTCCATGCCGAAGCCGTCGCTCACTTGGTGGGTGTTGCGGTCCCCGTTTTCACAAGCTACGCCGGGCATAAGGCGCTGACATTCCGGGAGCTTCGCTCATGAATGCATCGACTCACGATCAACGGCTTCAACTACCCGAGACCCCACAACTTGCTCGTGCTCGTCAGGTGCTGTCGGTGCTGCTTGTTGCCGTGGCTGCTGCGCTCATTCGACTGATGTACGTGCAGCACTTTGCCGTCGCTATGCCTTTCTGGGATCAGTGGGATGCCGAAGGCTTGCATCTGTTGAAGCCTTGGATCGAAGGCTCGCTGCGGATGGTTGATCTGTTTGCCCCGCATAACGAACACCGTATCCTGCCGACTCGGCTGGTGACCCTGGCGGTGTACGCACTTACCGGCACATGGAACAACCTTTATGAAGCCCGCGCAAGCACCCTCATCTATGCATTGATTCCGGCAAGTCTCAGCTGGATCGCATTGCGGGACATCAGTCTCGGCCGTCACCGGTGGTCACTGGTCGGGCTGGCAGTGCTCTTTGCAGCACTGCCCTTCGGCTGGGAGAATTTTCTGATTGGTTTTCAGAGCCAGTTCTATTTTCTCATCGTGTTCGGCATCGCAACCGTCTCCATCGCCGCGAGTAGGCACGACAACCTTATCGCCTGCGGATTAGTCTTGCTGCTGTCGGCGGTCTCCTGCAGCACCATGGCATCGGGACTTCTCACGCCAATAGCAGCAACCGCTGTTTATCTCATGGCATGTTTGGTGCTCCCAGGCCGCCGCTGGCCCGCATTGCTCACCTGCGCAGTGCTGATCCCACTCGCTATTCTTGCGTTCCTGAAGACGCCGGTCATTCTCCCACATCAAACGATGCGTCCCCACGACCTGCTGCACTTCGCAGACGCACTCAACCACATCCTGGGCTGGCCGATCATCGGTTACCACTGGGCTGTCTTCTATCTGTGGCTACTCTGTCCGATCATGTTTGTCCGACTGATTTGGCGGAAGCAAGTGACCCGTACTGACTTGATTATGGCAGGCTTGGCCGGCTGGAGCACAATCCAAGCACTGGCGATCGCTATGGGGCGCGGGCAAGGCCTGATCGAATTGACACCACGCTATAGCGAGCTCTTGTTGCCTGGATTGTTTGCCAATGCTTGGTTCGCGCTACGCATGTGGAAAGCCGATATTGAGAATCGTCAAATCCGCTGGACGGCACGCATAGCTACTACCGCATTTGCGGGCGTATTACTCGGCGGCCTGATAGTCCGTACTCCCCTCGATTGGGCACAGTTAGTGGGCAGATCCGGCGCGCTTGCCCTGCAACAGCACAACACGCTGCGGTACCTACGCACGGGCGACCCGGAAGCATTGAACGTGCCCCATTTCGAGATCCCCTACCCACGTGCAGATCTTCTACGCCAGATGCTCGATGACCCCACATTGCGAAGAATCCTGCCCAACGAGAAAGACTGAGGCAAGCGAGAATCACGCAGAAGATCGGATATCTACTGTGAGTCTTTCCTGTTCGGACTTTTTTGCAAAATTGGCAATTGCGTCATTGGAGCCAAGTTGGGCCTTACTGATTAGTTGTGTCGAGGCATTGCAGAAGATTAGCTGGAGCTTCAGGTCGGGCCACTTCTTCGGCTTTGCGTCCGGAAGCCGGGAGCGCAGAGCCGCTATGCGACTACTTGGAGCGGAGAGCCCCGATTCAGAGATAAGCGTTCCCAAGGGGGGGACGCAATGGCCACCCCAGAAACGATTACATCGTCAGCCAAATTGACTACTTGCCGCGCTGGGTGAAAGCCGTTTCCGCTATAGCAGCGTATGTCACTGAGCGTGTCACGAATCCGATCAAATGGATAACTGACACACAGATACTGCTGGGAACGGAGGCAGCTGACGCTGGCGATTCCGGATCCAAGGCAGATGCTTCGACGCTCTTCGCAGGGAAATCAACGCTGAAGAATGAGTGGAAGCAGCACTATTGGAAACATAAGCGCCCTTCGCTTGTCCTATTTTCGCCGAACTGACCCGACGAAGTGAGGTTACGCGACGTATCCGCTGGAACCACCAGAGATCGCTGAAATAATTCAAAATTAGCCGCAACCGATCATACCTTGTCGATCGCAAAAGAATCTAACGGCGAGCGGAAAGTACTTCGACGTCTACTGCAGGGCACATCTGAATCTTCTTGTAGTTCAACGCTTACTGCCGTGGCCGCCGGCATACTGGAACTTCACCTGCTCAAATCCTGCGAAACGGCAGAGAACGAATTCTTCGCCCATCCAGTACGTGCTGATCACATTGGATAGAACGATGCGAACGGCGAGGTATCATGCGGCGGCGAGCATTATCGATCGGCGCCGAAAGGATTAGACGCCACGAATATTACCACTTCAATCCTGATGTCCGTGGAGCTGGCGCCAAGCCTGACGATCACTCTTTTGAGCATGGACAGAGCCAGCGACAGCGCTGGCGCTGATGGTAATCAGTTGATGACGGTGAGTTCGATGTTCAAATTGCATTCGGTCGCCGGCTCTTCGTTATTGATGATGGAAAGGAAGTATTTGCCGGGTGCAATCCCTTTCAGCGAAAGCACAACGTTATAACCGGACATTGCCAGTCCTGGAGCTCCAAGTGCGGCAACCACGTCTTGACGCTCGCCTTTCGCACGAAGCGGATACTGATAGGACTGGGCTTGCCCCTTAAAAATCAGCATAGCCTTCTCGGGAACCTGCTTTTGTGCATCGCCCATCCAACCAGCGAACAACGAACCCGCACCCGCTTTGACCGACGCATTCGCTGCCGGGGTACCGTCTACCGAATCCAATGCACAGCTACCCCCGGCCACAAGTGGCTGCGCGGGGGCTTGGTAGAGCGCGGATTTAACGGCAGTGGTGCCGGGATCTTCTGGGACCGGTGCTTCGTGCCGCTTGCACCCCACCAGCAATGCCAGCATCAGGGAAGCGATCAGAATAATCGGTCGCATCTCAGAACTCCAAGGTGATCGACTTGCGTAGAAGAGGCCATTCAACCCGAAACGCGGGGTGGATAGGCGAGGGTGAATGGCGTCGATTCAATTGTCAAATTGAGGTTGTAGTAAGGGTCCTGCTGCAACAACTTGCCCCAGCGCCCTTTCATGAAGCTTTCTTCGCGCTTGAAGCGGGCTATCTTTTCTGGAGTGGTCTCGTAGCCACGCGAAGCCGATTCGTGATGATAGAGCTCGGCGAAAGGGGTCCACAGGTTGCGGTAGCCGGCTTCACGAACGCGGAGGCAGAAGTCGACGTCGTTGAAAGCCACTTCCAGTTGCTCGTCCAATCCGCCAACTTGCTCGAACACCGAGCGGCGCACAATCGCACAGGCCGCAGTCACCGCACTAAGACTCTGCGCCAAGCCACCGCGATGTTTGTCGCCCGGCCAGCCACGCGCCATGCCCACATAGCAGTGCCCGGCCACGCCACCGATGCCGAGGATCACGCCGGCGTGCTGAATCGTGTTGTTCGGGTAGTACAGCATCGCTCCCACCACCCCGATCTCGGGACGTAGTGCGTGGGCGACCATCTCGTCCAGCCAATCGCGACTGATGACCTCGATATCGTTGTTGAGCAGCCCCAGCACCTTCCCACGGGCAACGCGCGCGCCGGCGTTGTTGATCGCCGAGTAGTTGAACGGATGCGGGTACGGCAGCACGCGGACGCGCGGATCCTGCTGTACCTGCGCAAAATACTCCCTGGAAGCCTCCTCCTGGGAATCGTTGTCAATGACTACGATCTCGTAGTTCGGATAATCGGTACGTTGCAGGATCGAATCGATGCACTGCTTGAGCAGATCGATGCGATCACGGGTGGGGATCAGCAGACTGACCAGCGGTCGCGGTTCCGGTAACGGATAGGAAATACGGAAGTACCCGCTGTAGCTCGTCATCTCCAGCACCTTGCCACCGTTGCCGGTGCGATCCAGATGCGTCTGAACCGCGCGCAGCGCGGCAAGGTGCGCGTACGATTTCTCGCCTGGCGCCATCGCGGTGGAGCCGCTGATCATGCGCCAGTGATACAGCACGAACGGAAGATGGCCGATCGCATCGTGCGGAAGATTTTCGGCGACCCGCAACGTCAGATCCCAATCCTGGGCACCCTCGAACCCTTCGAGGAACCCGCCGACCGCACGCACTGCTTCGGCGCGATAGACGGTCAAGTGGCAGACGCAGTTCTGCGAAAGGAACAGATCTGGATTCCAGTCCGACTTAAAGTAGGGATCCGAGCGTTTCCCTTCCACGTCGATCTTGTCTTCGTCGGTGAACAGCATCTGCCAGTGCGGATTGTTCTCGAACGCCTTGACACTCTTGAGCAGGGCCAGGGGATGCAATTCGTCGTCGTGGTCGAGCAATGCCACGAACTCACCGCTGGCCATCTGCAGCGCGGTGTTCGACGCCGCAGAAATATGTCCGTTCTGCTCGCGTCGCTGGAACCGCACGCGCTCGTCGAGCTCAGCATATTCTGAAAGCACACGCATCACCGCAGGATCGGTGGAGGCGTCGTCGGCGATGCACAACTCCCAATTTGGGTACACCTGCTCGCGCACGCTTTCGATGCAGCGGCGCAACCAACGCTCGGGAGTGTTGTACGTCGGCACGATGACTGATACCAGCGGTCTACGCGTCAAGGAAGCAAGTTCTGCATCAGCAGCCTGCTTCCATGCAGCGTCACGGCAATCGTAGAACTCCTGCCACACCTCGTAATCGGAGAAAGACACCGAGTACATGCGCGCCGAATACTCGTGATAGAGGCGATCGGCCATGCTGCGAACCCCCTTGGTCAACACATCGATCGCCGTCCGCGCCAATAGCCGAAGCTTGCTTACGCTACTTTCGCGGCGGGCAAACGATGCGCCGAATAAACGCCGCAGGGCCTCGCCGCGGTTGATGCGCTGTAATTGCAAGGTGGAATGACTGAAATCCATTGGTGCGACCGATGGATCGAACCGGATGCCTGTGGTCGACTCCACGAGACGGATTACGATCTCAAATCGGCACGTTTCGCCGCTGAGCAAGTTCAACGGAAGATCGATGCGATCGGCCTCGCCGAAGTGTCTGACACGATAGGATGGGTATAGCACCGGCGCGAACATGCGTCCGCGGTAGATAGACAATTCGCCGCTGAGCACATACCAGCCCCCGACCAAGTCTTCGCCCTCCCAAAGCAATTGCACCTGAGGATCGCTGCCAGAGGCTCGCCACCTGGCGTCGTGCGCTGCGGCGGTCGGGAATGTCGAGGACAGCGGCGCAATCTGCTGCAGGGGAATAACGCTAAGTGCAATTGTTTCGGACATCTAGCCCTCGGGGAAGGTCCCTCGGGTCACCGGGGGTAGGTATTCTAAAGGATAAACGGGCTGCAAATCCCTTGCCAGCGTTTCCGCATGGCGGTCCGGGTCTAGCGTGAAGGCGGGACTATCGAGCGATAGGCATGGACTGTAGGCCGGGTCGGCAACAAGCACTTGCTGCCAACGCGCCAGCATCGTGGAGACCTCGCCGGCAAACCGCGCCTGCTTCTCTGGATCATCTTCAATGCCCCGGCTAGCCGACTCGTGGTGATAGGCCTGGGCGTGCGGCGTCCACGCATTTTCGTAACCGTGCGCACGTAGCCGTAAACAGAAATCGACGTCATTGAAGGCTACCGCGATCGATTCATCCAGGCCTCCAACGGCGACATAGGCTGCACGCGTCACCGCCAGACAGGCGGCGGTGACCGCCGAATAGTGTTGTACCACAAGAGCGCGCCCGTATTCGCCGGCAAAATCGTGCGGCGCATGGGCAAAGGCATGCGCTGCAACACCACCGACGCCCAGCACGACGCCTGCGTGTTGCAACGAGCCGTCCGGGTAGAACAGCTTCGCGCCAATTGCCCCTGCCCTCGGACGTAAAGCCAGCCGCACCAGTTCCTGCAGCCAACCAGCATCGGTGATCTCGATATCATTGTTGAGCAAAACCACGACCTGGGCATCGCACTGCGCCACCGCATAGTTGTTGATCGCAGAATAGTTGAACGGGCGATCGTAACGCAGTATCCGAACCCGAGCGTCTTGGCTGATCGCGTCGAAATAGGCATGCGATTGCGCTTCAACGGAACCGTTATCCACCACGGTGATGCGATAGCGCGAATATTGTGTCGTGGCTAGAAGAGTGGAAATACACCGCTCAAGAAGGTCGATGCGGTCGCGCGTCGGGATGATGATCTCGACTTCTGGCTCTGCGCCCAACCCATACCGCACGCGCAGGCGGCGCCGTCCGAAGACCTCGACCTCCGCGCCCTGTGCGCGCAAAGACCGCCCAAGCACGCGCGCACGCGCCACCGCGCTCACCTCGTGACGCGCAAATGGCGCATAGATGGGGCCGACATCGCCGCTCACATGGCGCAGCACATGCGGCACGTGCAGCGGGACTGCGCCGTGCTCGTGAATCAATGCAGACAGCAACGAGAACCACGGCACTTCCGGATCCAGGCCATCGAGCAGGCTATCCTTGATCTCTTGCCTGCGCACGAACGCACTGCGCCCAAGATAATCCTGCTCGTACCAGCGCAAACGATCCCAAACCGGCTTGAACAGCGGAGCGAAACGCTGCTCCTGTTCCTGCACCCTGTCTTCGTCGCTGTAGAGCACGGACGCTGCCGGGAACGAAGAAGCTGCCATGGCCAGGACCTTGACGGTCACTGGATGGATGCGATCGTCCGCAGCAAGCACAGCGACAAAGTTCGCTTGAGCCATGCGCAGACGAGCGCCCAGCGATGCGTAGACATCCACCTCCCGTAGCGAAGGCATCGCACAGTTCTTGGGCCATTCACCGATTTGCCGGGCATCAGCCACGATTTCGACGGACTGCCCAGCCAAGCGTGCAAGCGCTTCAAGGCATGCCGAGAAATCCGCACCCTCTTGGTCGTGCAAGATCAACGAAAGAACGCCAGCCCGCACCGATGTATCGTTGCCTGCCGAAGATACCAACTCCGCCAGCCGCCGGTCTTCGCGCAGCGCCCAGGTCCTGTAGCCGGCATCGCGCGTCCTGACATCCTTCCGCTCGGTGCAGAGCAGCGCCTGCAACGAAGCAGCCGCACCCTGCTCGCGCCATTGCGACCGCGCGCTATCGGCAAACTCCAGCGCCTCCTGTGGCGAATCTCGCAAGCGCGCGCCAACCCCGTTTCGCAACAACAACCAGAACGCTTCGCGTTCGCTCAACCGGTAGATCTCAAGCGGCCCCAGCTCAAACCTTGCATATGCGTCTGTCGGATCGAACCTCAGCGCCTGCAAGGCTGCGGAAAAATGCACCACCGCATCCAACATGCCACTGCCCACAGCCAGACCGAGATCAATGCGGGTTTGCTCGTCGATCCCGCTGCCATAGTCGGGATAGAGGCAGGGATTGGCCAGAAGACCGTCCAATTCTCGCAAGCTGCCACGCAGCCTGTACCAGCCGGCAGCAAGAGGCAATTCCGGGTGGATCAGCGCGAACTGTGGGTCTGACCCGACAGATTCCCAGCATGTGATGCCGCCGAAGACCGTTGCGGCAAGATTAGCCATCGGCGTCGCATCCAGGCGCACTCGTGTCGGCAGACGTTGGCTCGCGGTGGGCACTGTCACCGCAGCTTCCACCATCTGCGCCCTTGCATCTTCACGAGCATGGCCATCTGCTGATTCTGAATCTCGGCCATCGCATCCAACTTGGATTCCAGTGCACGCAGCGCTTCGGATGACTCAATCTTCTCAAGCGCGCCGCCAAGCCTCGCGGTCAGCTCGCTCTGCTGAGTTCCCCAGTGCTGGATCGACTCCACCAGACGGCCGTCGGTGGCAACGAGCCGGTCATGCAACGCGCCTTGCCCTTCGGCCAATTGCTGAACGACGGCCTCGATCCGCTGCAAGGTCGGCTGCATATATGCAAGACCGTCTCCAAGAGAAGTATGTAGCTGCGCGATGGACGCGTACATGTTTACGCCGTGCTGGCCCGCCAGATTGAGCGAGTGCTGCAGCGACGCAAACCCGTCGGCGATCTCCAGGTGCCTTCCGTCGCCGCCCGGGACGTGCCCCGCTGTGCGCGGCACGGACACATCCAGCATGCCCTCGATTGCGTCACGCTGGTCCTTACCCGTCACCTGCCGCTGAAATACCAATTCGCGGTCGACCCACAGATCAAAATTGCCATTTGGCACCGAAGCAAACACGTCAACAAAAACGTCCAGCAACAGAGTCCGCAGATTGATCGGCTCGCCCTCTGCCATCGTGGCCACGACACTGCCGCCATAAGTAAACAGCAGCGAACGCAGCAGTAGCCAGCCCAGCGTTGGACGCTCGACGACCCACTCGCGATCGAAGTAGACGATCCGACCATCAGCGGTGCACAACAAATTCGATGGGGTGGCGTCAAGATAGTCGTCGGGCAAAATGCTGTCGGCACTGTCCAGCGATACGACATGCCCATCGTCGTGGAGAACCTGCGCCAAAGCATGCAAATAGCGACGCGCTTCCGCAACGATGTCGTTCCGGGTCCAACCGGGCTTGGCTAGTGCCGCGCGGATTCCGTCGACCAGCAAAACCCCTTGAAAGTAGTCAGAATCGCTTTGCACATGCAAGCGAACGCCGCCCTCTGCTGGAGGCAAATCGGACAATCTGCGTGCGCGTACCCGCAACGACCGGTCAGGCTCCACCACAAAAAGCGTTTCGCGGGCATAAGAAGCCAGCCGCTGCGTGCTGTAGTGGTAAGCCAATTCGGTTTGTTCGGCCATCACCACGTCTTCGGCCACAGCTTCGACCAAGAAGGAGTTGGCGAGATCCAGTGCCAAACCGTTGGAAGCGACCACCGGCCAGACGCGCTGTAGATTGAAGGTCGTCGGTGTGAGTTGAGGATCGCGACGAACCGCCTGTGCGGCCAGCGCGCCAGCATCGAAGTGCGCCGGATCGGCAGAAAGGCCGCGCTCGGTGACGATCGTTGCCGGCATCTTGTAGTCGGGCAAAGGCGCCGAAAAGCGGCTGCGCCCATACCCGGCTTCACGGAGCAATCTATCGAGCTCGGATCTTCCGTAGGTGCGTGCGCCACGTGGTTGATAGCGATTTTCAATCCCGACCATCGGATGTCCCAGATGGTCTTCCGGCACGCCGGCCATGTATTTCAGGCCCAGCTGATTCTCGATGGCCAAAATCAGTCGCCCACCCGGCGCCAACAACTCCCTTGCGGCCTGTAGCATGTGCAACGCGGGATTCTCTGCATCGGAGAACAGACTGGCGTACTCCAGAACGCCGATCAAGGTCACGACGTCGAAGCGTTCGGCAACAGCGAAGTCCTGGAAACGCTCGGCCACCACAGCGACATTGCGCAACTCACGGGTACGTTCGCGGGCAATGCTGGCACGCCGCAACGAGCCTTCCAGCGCCAGAACGTCCGCCCCGCTCTCGCCGAGGTAGCGGGTGATCGCACCGCATCCGGCGCCGATTTCGAGAATTCGCGCACCTGGCTGAAGATACTGCGCAAACGGCCGCAGCAGATTCGCCCGCTCCGTGGACAGGTGATAACGACTCGGCCAATCAACGCAAGCAACTGCCAGTTCGGCCGAGAACACACTGACGTCGGCAGCTGCGCGTAACGTCGCCAGAAGTCCATCTTCTGAGTTGTCACCATCGCTGTAGTCGATACTGTCATAACCCTCGCGGCGCCACACGGCAACGTCGGCAGGCAGGACATAGCCAGCTGCTACCAATAGATCGTTCATGCAATGTTTCCTTGAATCATCAATGCGACTGGTCAGCCGGACTGGCGAGGAGCAGCCATTTCCAGCCGCATATCAAGTCCGCCCATACCGAAAAAGTCAGCGTTGATCACTTTGAAATGGATGCTGTCGTAGCGCCTGTCATGCGGTACCACATCTTCTTCGCCGCGACTGGCCACGCCGACGGATAAGAAATAGTCGCCATCGGCCAAGTCGCAGCGGAAGACGGCCACCACATCGACCGTGCTGCCAGCGATGCCGCCGGCTATGAACGCAGGCAGTGGCTTGTACTCGCTATTGGTGCCGTAAACCACGACCCCCTCTGCCGTCTTCAAGGTGAACCCGATGATTGGCCGAACCACCTCACGATCGAACACCATCCTGACCACGAGGCGTACTTCCTGCCCGGATTCAAGAATCGGCGGGTAAAGCATCTGCGCCGATCTCAACTCGAAGTCGGTGATACGGACCGCTGCATCGCCCCAGCGGAATTCGTTCGGATTGTAGTTAGGACGCGACTCGTAGCTACTGTCCGCACCGGAAAATGGGACAGTCTCTTCAAATGGCGCCTCTGCAGCCCGTTCGCCTGCATCGGAGGAGAGAGCATCGGTATCTCCGCTACCGAACAACAGGTTGTAATAGGCATTGACCACGTCCTTGGGTTTGCCTTGACGCAGGACGCGGCCGCTGTCCAGCAGCTGGGCAAACTCGCAGTGCTGGACGATCTGATCGGCCGAGTGACTGACCAGCAGGATCGAAGCGCCGTCGTCCTTGAGCTGTTTCAGACGCGCAAAGCACTTGGCTTGAAACTTTGCGTCGCCGACCGACAAGGCTTCGTCGACGATCAACAACTGCGGATGCACCTGCGCCTGCACCGCAAACGCCAATCGCACCACCATGCCACTGGAGTAGCTGCGGATCGGCTGGTCGATGAACGCGCCAATGTCGGCAAAGGCGAGAATGCGATCAAGCGCCGAATCCACTTCCTCCTTGCTCAATCCGAGAATGGCGGCGTTGAGATAGACGTTTTCGCGCCCAGTAAATTCGGGGTTGAAGCCGCTTCCCAATTCCAACAACGCTGCGACGCGCCCCTTTACCTGGATGCTGCCCTCTGTTGGAGTCAACGTGCCGGCGATCATCTGCAAGAACGTCGATTTCCCCGAACCGTTGCGACCGATGAGGCCAACCGTTTGGCCCCGACGCACCTGCAAGTCGGCGCCGCGCAGTGCCCAGAATTCCCGGTAATAGCGACGCGAGCCGCCAACCAAGCCCTGCAACAAGCGGTGCGAAGGTCGATCGTAGATGTGATAGCACTTGCCGACCCCACGTGCATCGACTATCAGGTCGGCGTCGCCGGAAATCGGATTCAACACGTGTGACGCAACCTGGAGTTCAGAGGACATCGGCAAATCCTCGACGCGTCTTCTGAAAAACAAAATAGCCAAGATAAGCAAACGCCAAGGCGCCGAGCGTATACAGCCCCAACCCAGTCCAATCCGGCGCACGCCCCCAAAACGCGACGTCGCGCGCCTCGTCGATGATGAACGTGAGGGGGTTGAGGTGAAAAACAAATTGGTACTTCGGTGGCAGCGTACTCACGGGAACGATGGCAGAAGACAGAAACAGCGTTGCCGTGGCGATCACACCAGTCATCTGCCCGATATCGCGCAGGAATACGCTAAGGGAAGACAGCAGCCATCCCAACCCGAGCAATCCGACCGCCAGTGGCAGAAAGACGATTGGCAGGAAGACCAGCGTCGGATGCAGCTCATGCCGCACGATCAGGTTCAGCAGAACGAATACCAGCGAATTGGTAAAGGCATGAAACAGTGCAGACATCACCATCGTCCACGGCAGCACGTCCAGCGGAAACACGATCCGCTTGACCAAGTTCGAATTACCGATAATCAAGGTAGGCGCACGCGCCAGGCATTCGGCAAACAGCCCATGCACGATCAGCCCGAGGAACAGCAACATGGCAAAGTCCGCGATGTTGCCACTGGTGCCGGGCCAGCGTGATTTCAGCACGTAACCAAATGCCAGTGTGTAGATGACTAGCATCATGAAAGGACTAATCAACGACCACAGCAGACCAAAGCTTGCGCCGCGGTAGCGACCAAGCACGTCACGCCTGGTCATCTCCATGGTCAGACTGGGGTAATGCAACAATGCGTGGAATGGACCAGTCGGCGAAATGCGAGTCGCCCTTTGCAGCACATCGTGCATGTCAGCTCCGCAGCGCGTCATCAAGGTCGGCCCGTAAATCCCCCACATCCTCAATCCCCACGCTCAGCCGCACCAGCGCATCGCTGATACCAAGCTGGTCACGGCGGGCAACCGGAATGGAGGCGTGGGTCATGACGGCGGGATGGTTGAGCAGGCTTTCCACGCCACCGAGCGATTCGGCCAGGGTGAATAATTCGGTCTTTTCGCAGAAACGCTTGGCTGCGTCGAAGCCGCCCTTGAGGACGATGGAGACGATGCCGCCGAAGCCGGACATCTGGGTTTTCGCGAGCGCATGCTGCGGGTGCGAAGCAAGGCCGGGGTAGATGACCTTTTCGATCGCAGGGTGGGTTTCCAGCCATTGCGCGAGCGCCAGGGCATTCTCGCAATGCGCGCGCATGCGCAGCGGCAGGGTCTTGAGGCCGCGCAGGGCGAGGAAGCTGTCGAACGGGCCCTGGACGCCACCGATGGAGTTCTGCAGGAACGCCATCTGCTCGGCGAGCTCGGCATTGTCGCCAACCACCGCGATGCCGCCGACCATGTCCGAGTGACCGTTGAGATACTTGGTGGCCGAGTGCACGACGATATCCGCACCCAGGCTGAGCGGGCGCTGCAGCATCGGGGAAGCGAACGTGTTGTCGACCACGATCAACAGGCCATGCTTGCGCGCAATCGCTGCAATGGCAGCGATATCGACCAGCTTGAGCATCGGGTTGGTCGGGGTTTCGATCCACACCATCTTGGTGTCGGGGCGGATTGCAGCTTCGAAAGCGGCCGGGTCGGTCAGGTCGACGAAGCTGAAATCCAGGCCGGCGGTGCGACGGCGCACGCGCTCGAACAGGCGAAAGGTGCCGCCGTACAGGTCGTCCATCGCCACCACGTGGCTGCCGGCATCCAGCAACTCCATCACCGTCGAGGTGGCAGCCATGCCGGAAGCGAACGCAAATGCGCGCGTACCGCCTTCCAGCGCGGCAACGCAACGCTCGTAGGCGAAGCGCGTGGGGTTGTGGGTGCGCGAATATTCGAAGCCCTGGTGCTCGCCGGGGCTGGACTGCGCATAGGTGGACGTCGCATAGATCGGCGGCATCACCGCGCCGGTGCTCGGATCTGGCGACTGCCCTCCATGGATCGCCAGCGTTGCGAGCGACAGCGCGCGCTCGCCGTCATGGCTATGAGTGGTGCGATTGGACATGGAGGTTCCCGAAAAAGTGGGCGATTGTAACAAGCAGGTCTGAATGGCCCGTGCCGCGCGTCTCATCCGAGCGCGCGGCAGTGCCGGATTACTGCACGATCACTGCACGCGACGGCGCAGGTAGTTGAGCAGGTCGATGCGGGTGATCAAGCCAAGAAATTGCGTGCCGTCCATGACGATGGCGACCTGGCCACGGTCGAACACCGGCAGCAGCGCTTCGATCGGCGAAGCCACGTCCAGACGATCCAGCTTGCTGACCATGGCCGTGGAAATCGGGTCGCGGAAACGGGCTTCGTCGCCATAGACATGCAGCAACACGTCGCTTTCGTCCACGATGCCCACCAGTTCGCCGTCGTCGATCACCGGCAACTGCGACACGTCGTACAACTTCATGCGCTGGTAGGCAGTAGTCAGCAGATCCTTCGGGCCCACCACCACGGTGTCGCGCTTGTTGTAAGGGCGCAGGATCAGGTCGCGCAGATCGCCATGTTGCGGGCGCTCCAAAAAGCCGTTGTCGAGCATCCAGTAGTCGTTGTACATCTTCGACAGATACTTGTTGCCGGTATCGCAGACGAACACCAGCACGCGCTTGGGCGTGGTCTGCTCGCGGCAATACTTCAGCGCCGCGGCCAGCAGGGTGCCGGTGGACGAGCCGCCGAGGATGCCCTCCTTGGCCAGCAGCTCGCGCGCGGTATGGAAGCTTTCCGCGTCGCTGATGGAATAGGCCTTCTTGACCCGCGAAAAGTCGGAGATATCCGGCAGGAAATCCTCGCCGATGCCTTCGACCAACCAGCTGCCGGACTTTTCGCTGACCGTGCCCTCTTCGATGTACTGGGTCAGGATCGAGCCGACCGGGTCGGCCAATACCAGTTCGGTGTGCGGCGAGGCGCTGGCGAAGGCGCGCGACAGGCCGGTCATGGTGCCGGAGCTGCCGCAACCGAACACGATGGCGTCCAGTTGGCCGCCCATCTGCGCCAGGATTTCCGGGCCGGTGCCGAATTCGTGCGCGGCCGGGTTGTCCGGGTTGCCGAACTGGTTGATGAAGTAGGCGCCGGGAGTCTCGGCTGCGATCCTGGCAGCCAGGTCCTGGTAGTACTCGGGGTGGCCCTTGGCCACATCCGAGCGGGTCAGCACCACGTTGGCGCCCATGGCCTTGAGATTGAAGATCTTCTCGCGGCTCATCTTGTCCGGCACCACCAGGATCAACTGGTAGCCCTTCTGCTGCGCCACCAGGGCCAAGCCCAGACCGGTGTTGCCGGCGGTACCCTCCACCAGGGTAGCGCCGGGCTTGAGATCGCCGCGCTGCTCGGCCGCTTCGATCATCGACAGACCGATGCGGTCCTTGATCGATCCGCCAGGATTATTCGCCTCCAGCTTGAGGAACAGCTCGCAGACGCCGGTGTCCAGGCGCTGGGCCTTGACGATCGGCGTGTTGCCAATCAGTTCGAGTACGGAGGAATGAATCGCCATCGGGATATCGTCGCTGCGCCACGCGGGCTAGACCGGTCATTATCCGACGAACCGCCGGGGAATGCTCATTCAGCATTGAACCGATTGCACAGGCCGATGAACGAACAGGCTCAACCGTTCGCCGATGTGCCCCGCCAGCAAACGCCGCTCCAACTAAAGACGCGGACGGTGGCAAGCCGACGAGGAGGCCGCCACCGCCCGCGACGGTGAACTTGTTCTAACGGTGGGGAAGGATCAGTGGGTGAGCTGGTCGTACATCCGGGTGAGCTTTTCTTTTGCCTGCAACTTCTCGCGCTTCATCTGGCCCAAGGTCACGTCGTCGATCGGGAGCACCCCGAGTTCGGCATCCATGCATTTCTTGTTCAATAGCTTGTGGCGTTGGTAGAGCTGCTTGAACTGGGGATCGGACTTCATCAATGCGTCGATTTCGGTCTGCGGTTGCCCTTCGAACATGGCGTTACCTCCTTCACTTAAAACAAGAACGCCCCGGCCAGCGAAGGCACGGGGCGCAGCTTGGGGATGGAAGACCAACGCGTTGCAAAGGCCGACACACCGGCGGAACCACCAACAACTGCTCCACCATGTTGTCTCGTTGCGTGCCTCTGCATCACTGGCCCGGCCCTCCGTACTTCCCGGGCCGCGGAGTTGCTGCCCGGAGGTACGACCCTACGCCGGTCGCCCAGGGGGTTCAAGACCGAAACGGCCGCATTTGCCGTTCCCTGCCTCAATCAGTGACCGCGGTTCAACCAGGCGTCATGCACGGGTTAAAAGACCTTAACTTCCAATCACTTGCAACAAATGACATCAGGGCGCGACAACGACCTCGGCCGCGCGGGTCTTGCTGGCCGCGCCTTTGGTGCCGGTGACCTGCAGCCGCGAGGCCGACACGCCGCCTGCCACCAACGCATCGCGCAGTGCTTCGGCACGCTTCTTGGCAATGGCTGCATCGGTGTCGAAGCCGACGATGCTGACCCGGCCCTTCTTGCCGATGTTCAGATATTCGGCCAATGCCTTGGCCTGCCCGGCGGCATCCCCGGACAACGCCGCCTTGCCACCGAAGGCGCCACTGCCCAGGGAAAACACTTCGCCGCGGCTGTCGAACTTGGCGGCCGGCAGCTTGGCCCCGGCGACCAGCTCGGCCTCCTCATGCGCCAGTTGCACCGCCTTCTGCTGGGCCGCGTTGAGCTTGGCGGTCTGCTTGCCGGCCACGCTGGTCAACGCCAGCTCGGCGTCCTGGCGGGCGAGCGCTTCCTGTTCGGCGGCCTGGCGTGCCTGCTCGGCGGCCTCGGCCTGGATCTGCGCCTGCACGCGCAGGCGTTCGGCTTCCTGGCGCGCCCGTGCGGCATCGCGGCGACTGGCTTCGATCAGCAAGTCGTTGCGCGTGCCTTCCAGGCGGTCCAATTCGCGCCGCGCCAGCGCGGTACGGGCGGTGAGTTCGGCGATTTCGACCCGCCGGTCGGCCAGAAACACCAGCTCGTCGCGGTCGCGGCGTTTGGCCTCGGCCAGCGCAGCCACGCTTTGCTGTGCCTGCAGCCGCTCAAAGCGCGCCAGATCATTGGTCTGCGGGTCGTTCTGTAGTGCGGCCAGGCGCCGGTTGAGCGCGTCGGCCTGCGGGTCGTCCTTGGCCGCCATCGCCAGCGGCGGCAACGTGACCAGGCTCAACACACCGAGATACAGCAGGGGGCGCAGTTTCATCGGCCGCCCTCCCCGGTATTGAGGGTGTTCTGCAACTGCGCCACTTCCTTCCTGCGCTGTTCCAGTTGAGCGGCGACCACCGCTTCTTCGCTGCGGGCCTTGGCCAGGTCGGCGTCGGCGGCGGCGCGCAAGGCGATCTGGGGCACCTGCTTGCGCTGGCGCTTGTCCAGTTGCGCCTGCTGGGCCTGCATCAATTCCTGGCGGGCCAGGTTGACCAGGTCTGGGGCGTATTGGTCGGCATCGGCCTGGGTGGCGCGTTGCACGGCCTGTTCGGCGGCGGTGAGCTCCGGTGCCACCTGGGCGGCGGCCGGAGAGGAAAGGACCATGAAACAGGCGATGCCATACAGGGATCGCCGCAAGTATGCGAAGCTAGCCGTCATTAGGGGAGCCGTAGCGAGAAGTCTCGAGCACGGCCATTGTCGGAAGCCTGCGGCGGACTTGCAACGAGACGCTGCTGTTTGTTGGGGAACCATTGCGCATGGATATCGGCTACTTCCTGAAGCTGATGACCGAAAAGAATGCCTCGGACATGTTCTTGACCACCGGCGCGCCGGTGTACATCAAGATCGAGGGCAAGCTTTACCCGCTCGGCAATACGGGGTTGCCGCCGGGAATGGTCAAGAAAATCGCCTACTCGTTGATGGACGAAGGCCAGGTGCCGCAGTTCGAACGCGAGCTCGAGCTCAACATGGCCATCGCCCTGCCCGATGCCGGCCGTTTCCGCGTGAACGTTTTCAAGCAGCGCGGCGAGGTGGGCATGGTGATTCGCGCCATTCGCAGCCGGATTCCCAGCATCGAAGAGCTCAACCTGCCGCAGGTGCTCAAGGACGTCATCATGACCCCGCGCGGGCTGGTGCTGGTGGTGGGTTCGACCGGTTCGGGCAAGTCGACCTCGCTGGCGTCGATGATCGACCACCGCAACAGCACCACCACCGGGCACATCCTCACCATCGAGGACCCGATCGAATACCTGCACAAGCACAAGATGTCGATCGTGAACCAGCGCGAGGTGGGCCTGGACACGCACGCCTTCCAGAGCGCGCTGAAGAACGCCATGCGCGAGGCGCCGGACGTGATCCTGATCGGCGAGATCCTGGACGCCGAAACCATGGAGGCGGCGATCGCCTTCGCCGAAACCGGCCACCTGTGCCTGGCCACGCTGCACTCCAACAACGCCGACCAGACCATCGAGCGCATCCTCAATTTCTTCCCGGAAAGCGCGCACAAGAACGTGCTGATGAACCTGGCGCTGAATCTGCGCGCAGTGGTCTCCCAGCGCCTGGTCAAGGGCGTGGACGGGCGCCGCCGCCCCGCCACCGAGGTGTTGCTCAATACCCCGATGATCCGCGACCTGCTACGGCGCGGCCAGGTGCACGAGGTCAAGGCAGCGATGGAAGAGTCGCTGGAAGAAGGCATGCAGACCTTCGACCAATGCCTGTTCCGGATGGTGAAGTCGGGCGAAATCGAGCAGGAAGAAGCACTGCGCGCGGCCGACTCGCGCGACGGCCTGGCGCTGAAGTTCCGTCTCTCCGAGGGCGGCTCCGGCGAGCACGACCCGTATGCGGATTACGAAGCGGCCGCGGCACCGAAGATCAGTCACGGGTTCATCTAATCGGTTTAGCGGCGACGATCGGTGATCTTGCGTCACCGGGGGCCGCTGGATCCTGCCCCTTCAGGCCGAACTCTGCCACGCGCACCCGCATTCGCGATGCCGATGCAACCGGCGCCCTCATCCGGCGCTGCGCGCCACCTTCTCCCGCTTGCGGAGAAGGACGAGATCGGCGCTCGCACGGTGCTTTCAGGTGCCGGTGCCGAAGCTCTCAAACTTGCATTCCAATTCGCCTGGCGTGACGCCGACTGCCCGAACCGGGTGATTGCCTGCCCTTTTCCCGTGGCACGGAAGAAGGTCCCGAAGGGCGGATGAGGGCTGTGACAGCCTGCCCTCAGCCCACCGCGTCGGCCTGCATCTCCGGGCGCGCCGCGTCGAAGGCCGGTAACTGCAGGCAGGCCTGCTCGATGCGCCGCAGGGTCGGATACGGCGTCAGATCGACCTCGAACCGGTGCGCGTTGTAGAGCTGCGGGATCAGCACGCAATCGGCCAGGCCCGGTGCATCGCCGTGGCAGAAGCACCCGGTCTGCGCATCGCGCGCCAGCTGCGTTTCCAGTGCCGCAAAGCCCCGCTCCATCCAGCGCCGTGTCCACTGCTGGCGTTGTGCGCCCTCCAGCGCGAACTCGCGCTCCAGCACCTGCATGACGCGCAGGTTGTTGAGCGGGTGCACATCGCAGGCGATGAGCTGCGCCAATGCGCGCACCCGGGCGCGTTGGGCAGGCGCGCGCGGCAGCAGCGCCGTGGTGCGCGCGAATGCCTCTTCCAGATACTCCAGAATCGCCAGCGACTGCGTGATGACCACATCGCCATGCCGCAACGTCGGCACCAGTTCCTGCGGATTGAGTTGCGCATAGGCCGGCGCGTGCTGCTCGCCCCCATCGCGCACCAGATGCACCGGGCGGGCGATGTAATCCAGCACCTTCAGCCCAAGACCGATGCGCACGCGATACGCCGCGCTGGAGCGCCAGTACGAAAACAGCTCCAGGGCCGCGCTCATACGCGACCGCCTGTCGTCGCTGCGCCGCAGGTCATGGCAGCGGCTGCCGCTCGACGCGCTGTTCGATCGCACCGAAGATGCTGACGCCACTGGCATCGAACATCTCGATCCGCACCACGTCGCCAAAGGCCATGAACGGCGTGCTGGGCTTGCCGTCGCGCAGCGTCTCGACCACGCGTTGCTCGGCAAAACACGAGGCGCCCAAGGCAGTGTCCTGGTTGGCGATGGTGCCCGAGCCCACGATGGTGCCGGCCGACAGCGGACGGGTCTTGGCGGCGTGGGCGATCAGTTGGGCGAAGTCGAACTGCATGTCGTTGCCGGCTTCGGGCGCGCCGAACCAGGCGCCGTTGACGTGCGTGACCAGTGGCAGATGCACCTTGTTGTCGCGCCAGGCATCGTCCAGCTCGTCGGGGGTGACGAACACCGGCGACAGCGCCGAACGCGGCTTGGATTGCACGAAACCAAAGCCCTTGGCGAGCTCGGCCGGAATCAGGTTGCGCAGCGAGACATCGTTGACCAGGCCGATCAACTGGATATGCGCGGCCGCCTGCTCGGGCGAGGCGCCCATCGGCACGTCGTCGGTGATGACCACAATCTCCGCTTCCAGGTCGATGCCGTAGTCCTCGCTGATCACCTTGATGGCATCGCGCGGGCCATAGAAGCCGGCGCTGGTGGCCTGGTACATCAGCGGGTCGGTGTAGAAGCTTTCCGGCACTTCGGCATTGCGTGCGCGGCGCACCCGCTCCACATGCGGCAGGTAGGCACTGCCGTCGACGAACTCGTAGGCGCGCGGCAAGGGGGCGGCCAAGGCCTGCACATCCAGATCGAACACGCCGTCGGCGCTGCCATCGTTGAGCGAGGCCGACAAGGCATTCAGGCGCGGCGCCACATTGCTCCAGTCCTCCAGCGCGCGCTGCAGCGTGGGCGCGATGCCGGTGGCGCGCACGGCGGTGCGCAGGTCGCGCGAGACCACGATCAGGCTGCCGTCGCGGCCGCCTTCCTTCAGGGAACCTAGCTTCATGACCATCCTGTGCTGTGGCTGATCGGACGATTGTACGGCCTGCCGCACTACTGGTTGCACCTGAAACAACTGACCGTGACCACAACCGCGAAACCGCGATTTTGTGCAGCGCGCCAAACGCGAGTACACTTGCCGGGTCTGCATGCGGCCGTCCGTTTCCCTTAGGGACAGCCGGCGAGGCCAGGATCGATCGATCCGCTCGCCCGCCCCACCCGACGCCTTTCGTGGTGCCGACAAACCCATCGCTCCTTGATCGGGTTGATCCACCATCTCGCAGCGCGGTTCACGGGAACGCTCCGAGCCTCACCTTCTTGCATCTGCAATGCGTTTGCGCTCCGGGCTTGGCTTGGCGGCGACGCTTTACTTGGAGCTTCCTGATGTCTTTTGAATCCCTGGGCCTTGCGCCCTTCCTGCTGCGCGCGTTGGCCGAGCAGGGCTACGAAACCCCCACCCCGATCCAGCAGCAGGCGATCCCGTTGGTGCTGGCCGGTCACGACCTGCTGGCCGGCGCGCAGACCGGCACCGGCAAGACCGCTGCCTTCGGCCTGCCGCTGCTGCAGCACCTTGGCACCGCGCCGCAGACCGTCAACGGCCCGCGCAAGCCGCGCGCGCTGATTCTGACCCCCACCCGCGAACTGGCCACCCAGGTGCACGACAGCCTGCGCGGCTACAGCAAGTACCTGCGCATCCCCAGCGCGGTGATCTATGGCGGCGTGGGCATGGGCAACCAGCTCGATGCGCTGCGTCGTGGCGTGGACCTGCTGATCGCCTGCCCGGGCCGCCTGATCGACCATATCGAACGTCGCAGCGTGGACCTGTCCGGTATCGAAGTACTGATCCTGGACGAAGCCGATCGCATGCTCGACATGGGCTTCCTGCCGTCGATCAAGCGCATCCTGACCAAGCTGCCGCGCCAGGACCGTCAGACGCTGCTGTTCTCGGCCACCTTCGAAGAGAACATCAAGCAGTTGGCGCTGGAGTTCATGCGCAACCCGATGCAGATCCAGGTCACCCCGAGCAACACCGTGGCCGAGAGCATCACCCACCGCGTGCACCCGGTCGATGGCGCGCGCAAGCGCGATCTGTTGCTGCACCTGCTGGCGCAGGACAGCCGCGAGCAGACCCTGGTGTTCGCGCGCACCAAGCACGGCAGCGACAAGCTGGCGCTGTTCCTGGAGAAGTCCGGCATCAAGACCGCGGCGATCCATGGCAACAAGAGCCAGGGTCAGCGCATGCGTGCGCTGAGCGACTTCAAGGCAGGCCGCGTGACCGTGCTGGTGGCCACCGATATCGCCGCGCGCGGGATCGATATCGACCAGCTGCCGAAGGTCATCAACTACGACCTGCCGATGGTGGCCGAAGACTACGTGCACCGCATCGGCCGCACCGGCCGTAACGGCTCCACCGGCGAGGCGATTTCGCTGGTGGCGCAGGACGAAGCCAAGCTGCTGCGCCAGATCGTGCGCATGCTGGGCCGCGACGTGGAAATCCGCGACGTGCCGGGCTACGAGCCGCAGACCCCGATCCGTTGGGGCAACAGCGCGCCGGGTCGCGCCGAGCAGCCGGGTGGCGAGCGCGCGCCGCGCAAGAGCCACGCCCGTCGTCCGCATGGCGATGCACCGCGTCAGGCGCATGCGCATGCCGGCCCGAAGAAGCCGGGTGGCCAGCGCAGCGGCGGGCCGCGTCAGGCCAACGCTGGCGCGGGCGCAGGCCGTCGCGATGGTGGACGTGGCGGCAATGGCCGTCCGGCCAACCGCGGCGCCTGAGCGCTGGGCATGCGCTGAGAACAAGGGCCGCGATGCGGCCCTTGTTCTGTCCGTCCCGGCCTGCCCGGTCTCTTGCGGGATCCTGCCCTGTGCAGTCACGCATCCCTCCCTCTTCCTGCTTGCCGAACCACCATCATGGACATCTTCAAGGTCTTCACCCTGGAAGCCGCGCACCGGCTTCCCAACGTGCCGCCTGGGCATAAATGCGCGCGCCTGCACGGCCATTCGTTTCGCGTCGAGCTGCATGTCAGCGGCGAACCCGGCGCCGAGACCGGCTGGATCATGGATTTCGGCGACATCAAGGCGGCCTTCCAGCCGATCTACGACCGCCTGGACCACCATTACCTCAACGACATCGAAGGGTTGGAAAACCCCACCAGCGAACGCCTGGCGATCTGGATCTGGCAGCAGCTCAAGCCGGCGCTGCCGCAGCTGAGCGAGATCGTGGTGCACGAGACCTGCACCTCCGGCTGTCGCTATCGCGGCTAAGCGGCAGCGCAGTGGGGTGACCTGAAGCCGCCAGCTGGCGGCTTTTCTTATTTGAGCGGCCGGCTAAACTATTGATGTTAAAGCGCCTCTACGCACGTTTGGAAAATCTTCAGGAAACGTGTTGCATCGCAGCAACATCGGCGTATGCTGCAACGCAACAAACGGTCACGGCTTTCCCCAAGGGGTTCGCAATGTCGGCGCAGTTCGAAAACAGCTTCACCAATCAGTTCGCGTCTGTCGCAGCACGTGCCAACCAGTTGGCCTTGGAGACACTGGAACGCAACGTCAACGCGACCAGCAGCTTCTTCGGCGAGTTTGCGCAGGCGCGCGATCTGGGCGCCTACCAGACGCTCTGGCCGAAAGGCTTGCAGGTTGCGCGCGACAACCTGGAACGCCTGGCCTCGGTCAATCAGGAAGTGGTCGGGCTGGGATTGAAGATGTCCAGCGAGCTTGGGCAGTTTGCCAAGCAGCAGTTCGAAAACGGCAGCGACCAGGCCGGCGCATCAGGCAAGACCCGGCGTAAGTAAGCGCCAATAAATTCAGCGTCTTTGCATGGGTCCCTCCCCCCGTGCAATCCGGCCCGACAGATCCCTCCCTCTGTCGGGCTTTTTTATTGCCCGCGCGAGCGCGCCGTGCCAGCTAGCGCGGCAACTGCAGCCCGTGTGCCTGGGCGGCAGCGTCGGCGCCCGGCCGCCACGGGATCCGGCCCCAGCACGGCATCGCCAGGCGCTGGCGCAGCATGCCGATGTTCTCTTCGATGCGCTCCATCTGCGGATCGATTTCATTGGCGATCCACCCGATGCACTGCAGCCCATCGGCGGCGATGGCCGCAGCAGTGAGCCGCGCGTGGTTGATGCAGCCCAGCCGCACGCCGACCACCAGCACCACCGGCAGCTGCAAGGCGCGCACCAGATCGGCTTGGTCCAGGGTCGCGCTCAGCGGCGCGACCCACCCGCCCACCCCTTCCACCACCACCACCTCGGCCTGCGTGCGCAATTGCGCGAACGCGTGTGCGATGGGCTCCAGCGCCAGCGTTACGCCGACATCGGCCGCCGCCAGTTCCGGTGCCAGCGGCGCCGGCAAGGCGTAGGGATTGAGCGTGGCGTAGTCCGGCTGCGGATCGCTGGCCGCCTGCAGCGCCAGCGCGTCTTCGTTACGCCAACCCTGCGGCGTGTGCTCGCAGCCGCTGGCCACCGGCTTCATGCCGACGGCGCGATGGCCGCGTGCGCGCAAGGCGTGCAACAGCGCGGTGCTGCCCATGGTCTTGCCGATGCCGGTATCGGTGCCGGTGACATAAAAAGCTGGATGCTGCATACGCCTGATCCTGCGGCCGCGCCGCCATTGCCGTGAGGGCGCGCAGCATAGCGTGCGCACTGCACGTGCGGCTGAGGACGGTTGGTTGTCGTTTGCCTGCGGGGCCACGTTGCCCCTGTGCGCGCCGCTGGCTGCCTCGGCCAATGATCGCGACTCAGTGCTGGAAAGCTCCTGCGCGTTCCTTGCCCGATCGCAACCACGCTGCAAGACGGCCACTGCTAAACTTTGCCGATGTTCGCCACCTCTTCGCTGACCGGCAGCAAGCCGGAACAATATGCCCAGCTCACCGCCCAGGCCCAGGCACTGGTGCACGGCGAGCCGGACCGGATCGCCAATGCCGCCAATCTGGCCGCGCTGATCTTCCATTCGTTGCCGTCGCTCAACTGGGCCGGCTTCTACTTCTACGACGGCCGCGAGCTGGTGGTGGGGCCGTTCCAGGGCCTGCCGGCGTGCGTGCGCATCCCGCTGGACAAGGGCGTGTGCGGTGCGGCCGCCAGTACCCGGCAGAGCCAGCGCATTGCCGATGTGGACGCGTTCCCCGGGCATATTGCCTGCGATTCGGCATCGCGCTCGGAGCTGGTGATTCCACTGGTCAAAGGCGATGCGCTGATCGGCGTGCTGGACCTGGATAGCCCGGAGCTGGACCGCTTCGATGCCGACGATCAACGTGGCCTGGAAGCCATTGCGCAACTCTTCGTAGACGCGCTGGCGTGACCACCGAGCGGATGCGCAACATCGGGCCCAAAAGCGCGGCATGGCTGCGCCAGGTCGGGCTGCGCACGCAGCAGGACCTGCAAGCGGTGGGTGCGGTGGGCGCATTCGTCAAGGTGCGCCGCGCGGGCTTCAAGCCCAGCCTCAACCTGCTGTATTCGTTGGAAGGCGCGTTGGCCGATTGCCATTGGCAGGACGTGCCCGAAGCGCGCCGGCATGCCTTGCTCGCTGAATATGAAGCGGCCAGCGCGCTGCTGCCGGTGCGCGGCCGTGCCGTCGGCGGTCCGGTGGAAACCGTGCACTATGTGCGCGCCGACAACGACGATACGCACGGCGACGCGGATACGGCAACCGACCTTTACGACGCTGCGGATGCAGAGCGAGCAGGCGAGGATTGAATCGGCCGGCAGCGCCCGGCAATCGGCTGATCGATGCAGCTGGCCCATACGCGCGCTCATGCATGCAGCCTCGCGTCGCACTACGCATGGCTCGTTTCAGAGCCTGAAGCGCAAGGTCCTGCGACGACACGCACCGGTCGGCATGCATGGCTCACCACCGTGTCCTGGGTGCTGGCTGCTCAGCGGCACAGGTCGCTGTTGCACAATCTCCCGCTTCAGCGCCGACGCCCGAGCTTGCGCCTGGGGCCGTAACGCACGCTGCCGCATCGGTCGATTCGTGGTGCGCGCGAAGGTCAGCGCAACGCGAGCAGTTCACGCATGTCGTCGACGATGGCCACGGCACCGGCGCGCTGCACATCGAAACCGCGCAGGTAGCCGTAACGCACCATCGCCAGCGGCATGTTCGCGGCGTTTGCGGCGGCGGCATCGGTGGCCGAATCGCCGACCATCAGACACTGTTGCGGGCTGCGTTGAAAGTGACTGGCAAGCTGCAGCAGCGGTGCCGGGTCGGGCTTGCGCTGTGGCAACGAATCGCCCCCGAGCACACGGCTGAAATGCGCGGCGATACCCAGATGCTCCAGCAACGGCGCGATAAAACGCGCAGGCTTGTTGGTGCACAAGGCCAGCGTGGCGCCCGCATCGCGCAGGCCGGCCAGCGCGTCGGCAACGCCCGGGTACAACTGCGGGTCGTGCAGCAGGCTCGCCTCGTAATGGCGCATCATCACCGGCATTTCGGCATCGGCATCGCGCGTGCTGCCGGCTTCGCGCAATGCGGTGGCAAGCAATACCTTGACGCCTTCGCCGATCCAGCTGCGGATCGTGGCTTGGCTGAACTGCTGTAGCCCCAACTCCTGCAATGTGCCGTTGAGAGCCTCGGCGATATTGGGTGCGCTGTCCACCAGCGTGCCATCCAGGTCGAAGATCACCAGCGGATACGGAAACATTCGGACGGCCTCGTGCGTGGGAGAGCCGCAGTGTACGCAGTGCAAGATTCAGCGCATGTCACTGCCAAGCGCTGGGGATTGCTCGCCACCTGCGTTAGATGCAGTCATCGCCGCATGCGAGACGCAATGCAGCACGTGCCGCTCACTCCAACGGCGGCATCTGGCCGAACAACTGCCCCTGCACGGCGCCATCCTCGACATCGCTGAAACCGCTCAAGCCCACACCGACCAGGCGATAGCGCGTCTGCGTGGGCAGCTCCACGCGGCGGGTCAATGCCAGGGCAATCTGCGCCAGCGCCTCCTGCGAGGTAGGCGGCTGCTCGGGCGTGTAGGAGCGCGTCAGGATGCGAAAATTCGAGGTCTTCAATTTCAGCACGACCGTGCGCCCGATGCGTTCGGTGCGGCGCGTGGCGAGCCAGGTCTTTTCGGCCAGCCGCAGGATGTGCGGGTCCAGTGCATCAAGCGCCAGATCTTCGCTGAAGGTGTCTTCCGAGGAGACCGATTGCACTTCCTGATCCGGCTCGACCGGGCGCTCGTCGATGCCGCGCGCGCGGCGATACAGGCTCTGACCGAAACTGCCGAAATGCGCCTGCAGTTCCTCCAATGGCCGCTGGCGCAGATCGGCCACGGTGACGATGCCCAGCGCCGCCAACTTGCCATCCATCACCTTGCCTACGCCGGGAATGCGATTGACCTTGAGCGGCAGCAAAAATGCATCCACGCGGCTGGGCGCAATCACGAACTGGCCATCGGGTTTGCGCCAATCCGACGCAATCTTGGCCAGGAACTTGTTCGGCGCGATGCCGGCCGATGCGGTGAGCTGGGTTTCCTCGCGGATCTGCGTACGGATCAACTGCGCGACCTCGGTGGCCAACTGCATGCCGGTTTTGGCGTGCGTGACGTCCAGATAGGCCTCGTCCAGCGACAACGGCTCCACCAAGTCGGTATGACGATGGAAAATCTCGCGTACTTGCCGCGACACCGCCTTGTAGCGCGCAAAATCCGGCGGCACGAAGATCGCGTCCGGGCACAGGCGCTCGGCACGCACGGCCGGCATCGCCGAGCGAATACCGAAGGTCCGCGCTTCGTAGGAGGCCGCGCACACCACCGAGCGCGCGCCGCGCCAGGCCACCACTACCGGCTTGCCGCGCAGGCCCGGATCGTCACGCTGCTCCACGGACGCGTAGAACGCATCCATGTCCACGTGCACGATCTTGCGCATCAAGCGGGGTTCTCTGTCGCAGGTCTGCGCCCATGATAAGCCAGCGCCGTCTCACCCCTTGCGTCGAGAGACATCGCCACGGATTGGCAAAGCGAACACGAGCGCGTACTCAATAGCAAGGTAACGCATCGACGGCAGCGCCTGCACGACTACCATGCAGGCCTGCCACGCATGTGCCGACGGCGGTCCCGAGCACCGTGACTTCGCCTGCAACAGTGCATCTGCGCACTGCACACTCAGCGGAAAACAGCACGCATGCGTACGGATAAAACGTTTGATTGAACCGCGCGACCTCATGCACCCTTCCCCGCCTCGCCTCTCGCTCCTTGCAGGACACGTTCGTCATGACTCGTCAAAGTACGTACTCGCGCGACCAATTGCTGGCCAGCGCGCGTGGGGAATTGTTTGCGCCCGACAGCGGCCGTCTGCCCAACGATCCGATGCTGATGTTCGACCGCATCACCGAGATCAGCGACGCCGGCGGTGCACATGGCAAGGGGCTGATTCGTGCCGAACTGGATATCCGCCCGGACCTGTGGTTCTTCGGCTGCCACTTCATCGGCGACCCGGTGATGCCAGGCTGCCTGGGCCTGGATGCGATGTGGCAACTGACCGGCTTTTTCCTCACCTGGATCGGCGCGCCAGGCCGTGGCCGCGCGTTGGGCTGCGGCGAGGTCAAGTTCACCGGCCAGGTGCTGCCCAGCGCCAGGCTGGTGCGCTACGAGGTCGATGTCAGCCGCGTCATCAACCGCAAGCTGGTGATGGCGCAGACCGATGCACGCATGCTGGTGGATGGGCGCGAGATCTACACCGCCAAGGATCTGCGTGTGGGCATGTTCACTTCAACGGAGAATTTCTGATGCGTCGCGTCGTCATTACCGGAATGGGCATCACCTCATGCCTGGGCAACGATCTGGACACCGTCTCCAGCGCACTGCGCGAGAGCCGCTCCGGTATCACCGCGCTGCCCGATCACGCCGAAGCAGGCCTGCGGAGCCAGGTCGGCGGTGCGGTGGCGCTGGATTTGGACAGCCTGATCGACCGCAAGCTCAAACGCTTCATGGGCGATGCCTCGGCCTACGCATACCTGGCAATGCGCGATGCGATCGCCGATGCGGGCCTGGATGCCGAGCAGGTCAGCGGCCTGCGCACCGGCGTGATTGCCGGCTCCGGTGGCGGCTCCAGCCAATGGCAGGTGGAAACCGCCGACCTGCTGCGCAACCGTGGCGTGCGCAAAGTAGGCCCATACATGGTGCCGCGCACGATGTGTTCGTCGGTGTCCGCATCGCTGGCCACCGCGTTCAAAATACGCGGGCTGAGCTACTCGCTGTCGGCCGCGTGCGCGACGTCTGCGCATTGCATCGGTGCGGCGGCAGATCTGATCCGGCATGGCGCGCAGGACGTGATGTTCACCGGTGGCGGCGAAGAACTGCACTGGACCATGAGCGTCATGTTCGATGCGATGGGCGCGCTGTCCACCGGCTTCAACGATCGCCCTGCCGTGGCCTCGCGCCCGTACGATGCGCAGCGCGATGGCTTCGTCATCGGCAGCGGCGGCGGCATGCTGGTGCTGGAAGACTACGACCACGCCATCGCGCGTGGCGCACGCATCCATGCCGAACTGCTCGGCTATGGCGTGACCTCCGACGGTGCCGACATGGTCGCGCCCAGCGGCGAAGGCGCCGTGCGCTGCATGCACATGGCCATGCAGGGCTTGCAGCGCCCGATCGATTACCTCAACACGCATGGCACGTCCACGCCGTTGGGCGATGTCACCGAACTGGGCGCGGTGCGCGAGGTATTCGGCGACAACGTGCCGCCGCTGTCTTCGACCAAGGGGCTCTCCGGGCACTCGCTGGGCGCGGCCAGCGTGCACGAGGCGATCTACAGCCTGCTGATGCTGCGCGATGGCTTCATGGCCGGCTCGGCGCATATCGACGAACTCGACCCGCGTGCCGAAGGCTTTCCTATCTTGCGGCAGACACAGGACGCGACCTTGAACACGGTGATGTCCAACAGTTTCGGCTTTGGTGGCACCAATGCGGCACTGGTCTTCGGCCGGGTGTAACCACTGGCGCCACCGCCGCGATCACGCTGCGGTGGCTCGCCTGCGATGCGGCAACGCGCGCCTAGATCACGCAATGCTGCCAGGGTCTTGCAGGCACTCAGCCGAAGCGTCAGGCCTGCCGTAGCAAGCGCACGCTTGCGCCGCTGATGCCGGCCCAGCGGCCAACCGCGCGTATCCTCCTAGTGCACGCCGGGCCTGGTTCGACGAGCGGTCGGCTGGCAATCGTGACGGCCACCAATTTCCATTGCCGAGGCAATTTCTCGCACTCGATGCGTGTCTAATCGATGCAACGCTGTAGCGCGTCATCCTGGTTGCGTGAATTTTCGCACCGTTGCCGAACCGATTGCTCGTAATCGCTGCGTGCCTGGGAGATGCAGCTCTGCACGGCGTCGTCCTGACTTCCCGAGCGTTCGCACCGATGTATCTTGTCGTCCCGCCTGTCGGCATCTATCCGATTCAGCGCAGCCCGGTCGATCACGGCCCGCTCGCGCTGGGTGCGCTCGGTTTCTGCGCGTGTTTCGGCCTTGGCGCGCCTTGCCAGGGACTGTACTCCGTCCGCCGTCACGCCCTCGCCAGGTGCTAGCAGCTCTAGTGGCAGCGAGTCCCCTGGAGTGTGATCGCGCCAGTAGGCGCGCTCGCTCTCGACGGTCCATGCGCGGCCGCGATAATGCGTGTCCCAGTAGGCATCCAGCGAAAACGTCAGCTTCGGCACCACCTGATTCAGGGCGCCGTGAGCGAGCACGATCGAGGCCGCAGGAAGCCAGCCACGTGCCTCCGGTGAACGCACATCGCACCAGACGCCGCTGTCGAGACAGCCATAGACCTGCAGCGTACCGCCGGGCTGAACTTCGCCCACGCGCCGGTACTCTTCGGAAGGTCCGGCGCGCAGGCCAACCAGACCGTTGGCGTGGCCGGTGTGCTGCGCCCAAACCGGCAGGGCCGCGGCCATCAGCCATAGTGCACTCCATGAAAAACGTCGCTGCATTGCGCTCTCCTTGTGCCCTATCCCGCCGCATGCTGCGCCTCCCGAAGAGGCGCCAGGTCGCGGTTATAGGACAGCTCACCTCAATGCAATGCGAACGCCGTGGCGACGGTAGCAGGTGACGACTGCGCCATCGGCGCCGTCAGCCCGCCATGCCGTTATGCCGTAGCAGCGCATCGATGGTCGGGGCCCGACCGCGGAACGCGCGGAAGTTCTCCGCCGCCGGACGACTGCCGCCACGCGCAAGCACCTCGGCGCGGAACCGTGCGCCGGTCTGCTCCAGTTGATCGGGCGCCTCTTCGAATGCGGCATAGGCATCGGCGCTGAGCACTTCGGCCCACTTGTAGCTGTAATAGCCGGCCGCATAGCCACCTGCAAAAATATGGCTGAACTGATGCGGGAAGCGATTCCATGCCGGCGGCCGATTGACCGCCACTTCGTCACGCACGCGCTCGATCAATTGCAGCACGCTGTCCTGCGACGGGTCGTAGGTGCTGTGCAGTTGCATGTCGAACAGGGCGAATTCCAGCTGACGCACGGTGAACATGCCGCTCTGGAAATTGCGCGCCGCCAGCAGGCGATCGAACAGGTTACGCGGCAGCGGTTCGCCGGTCTGCACGTGCGCGGTCATCGCCTGCACGCGCTCCCACTCCCAACAGAAGTTTTCCATGAACTGGCTGGGCAGCTCTACCGCGTCCCATTCCACGCCATTGATGCCGGCCACGCCCAGCTCGCCAATCCGCGTGAGCAACTGATGCAGGCCATGGCCCATTTCATGGAACAGCGTGGTGACTTCGCCGTGGCGGAAGGTGGCCGGTGCATCGCCGCTGCCGCGCCCGAAGTTGCACACCAGATACACCAGCGGCGTCTGCACGCCGTTGGCGGTGTTGCGGCGATTGCGGCAATCGTCCATCCACGCGCCGCCGCGTTTGCCTTCGCGCGCATACAAGTCCAGATAGAACTGGCCAACCAGGGTGCCTTGCGCATCTTCCAAACGGTAGAACCGCACGTCCGGGTACCACACCGGCGCGCTGTCGGGTTTGACGGTGAGCCCGTACAGGCTGTGGATCACATCGAACAGGCCGGCCAGCACCTTCGGTTCGGTGAAGTACTGCTTCACCTCCTGCTCGGAAAAGCTGTAACGCGCCTGCTTGAGTTTTTCCGAGGCGTAGGCCAGGTCCCAGGCCTGCAGTTCATCCAGACCCAACTCGTCGCGCGCAAAGGCTTCCAGCTCGGCGCGGTCGCGCTGTGCATGCGGCTTGGCGCGCGCGGCCAGATCGCGCAGGAAGCCCATCACCTCGTCGGGGCTCTGCGCCATCTTGGTGGCAACCGAATAGTCGGCGTAACTGGCAAAGCCGAGCAGCTGCGCCAACTCGGCGCGCAGGGCCAGGATGCGATCGATGTTGGCGCTGTTGTCCAGCGTGGCATCGCCGAATTCGGACGCGCGCTCGGCATTGGCGCGATACAGCCGCGCGCGCAGGTCGCGGCTGTCGGCATCGCTCTGCACCGGTAGATAGCACGGCATCTGCAAGGTGAATTTCCAGCCCGGCACGCCGTCTTTTTCGGCGGCGGCGCGTGCGGCGGCAATCACTTCTGCCGGCAGGCCCGACAGCTGGGTCTGGTCTTCGGTCACGTACGACCACGCATCGGTAGCGTCGAGTACGTTCTGCGAGAACCTGGCTGCCAACGCCGAGAGTTCTTCCTGGATCTGTGCGAACCGCGCCTTGGCGGCATCATCGAGTTCTGCACCGCCCAAGCGGAAATCGCGTAGCGCGTTTTCCAGCACCTTGCGACGCGCCTCATCGAAGTGTGCGGCTTCCGGCGATTGCGCCAGCGCCTTGTATTGCGCATACAGCGCCAGATTCTGCGCCAGCGCGCTGCCGAAGCGGCTCACCTTGGGCAGATTGCAGTTATAGGCCTCGCGCAGCTCGGGCGTGTTGACCACCGCCTGCAGGTGCCCCACCTGCCCCCACGCACGCCATAGCCGCTCGGTGGCATCGTCCAGCGGCGTGACGAAGCTGTCCCAGCACACCGGGCTGACCTGCTCGGCCGCCTTCACCGCCGCCTCGGCCTCGGCGAGCAGTTGGTCGATCGCCGGGCCCACGTGTTCGGGGCCGATCGCATCGAAGGACGGCAGTCCGGACAGATCGAGCAGCGGGTTGGTCATGGAGCGCTCCGGCAATGGACTGGATGAGTGGATTCAAGGATCGGCAAACGTGGCACGCAACCGTCAGCAGGTGAGCACGGCACCGAGGGCACGGTGCGCGCCTGGACCCGCCGACTGCGGACACCGATCGCACGGGCGTGGCGGTGAGCGCAGCGCCTTGATGCCTACGTCCCGGATATGGCGGTCATTCCAGCGCCGCACAAGGCAAGGCAGGCAAATCGCCGCCGTTCACGGCCAGCGCAATGGCTGTATCGCTGTCGCTGACATCGATCGCGCGCGCCTGGTACCAGGCCGGGTCGTAATAACTGTGCGCGTATCGTTCGCCGGCATCGCACAGGATGGTGACGATGGAGCCCTGCCGGCCTTCGTCGCGCATGCGCCGGGCAGCCTGCAGCACGCCGACGAAGTTGGTGCCGGTGGAGCCGCCCACGCGGCGGCCCAGCGTGGCGCTGACGTGGCGCATCGCCGCCAGGCTCAGCGCATCGGGCACCTTGATCATCACATCCACGCAGCTGGCAATGAAGCTCGATTCCACCCGCGGGCGGCCGATGCCTTCGATGCGCGAACCGCCGGTGATGGCCAGCTCCTTGGGACATTGGCCGTCTACTGCGCGGCAATAGCCGTCGAAGAACACCGACACTTCCGGGTCGGCGCACAGGATGCGGGTGGCATGGCGCCGATAGCGCACGTAGCGGCCCAGGGTGGCGCTGGTACCGCCGGTGCCGGGGCTGCAGACGATCCAGTCCGGGATCGGGTGCGGCTCTTCGGCCAGTTGCTTGAAGATCGATTCGGCGATGTTGTTGTTGGCGCGCCAGTCAGTGGCACGCTCGGCATAGGTGAACTGGTCCATGAAGTGCCCGCCGGTCTCGCGTGCGAGCTGGTGCGAGGCGCTGTCCAGGTCGCAGGCGCGTTCGACCAGGTGGCAGCGGCCGCCCTGGAATTGAATCGCGGCGATCTTCTCCGGCGAGGTCGAGGCGGGCATCACCGCGATGAAGGGCACGCCGAGCAAACGCGCGAAATACGCTTCGGAAATGGCCGTGGAGCCACTGGACGCCTCGATCACCGGGCGCCCGGCGCGCAGCCAGCCATTGGTAAGCGCGTACAGGAACAGCGAGCGCGCCAGGCGGTGCTTGAGGCTGCCGGTCGGATGGCTGGACTCGTCCTTGAAGTACAGGTCGATGCCCGGATAGCCCGGCAGTTCCATCGGAATCAGGTGGGTGTCGGCCGAACGATTGAAATCGGCCTCGATCTTCCGGATGGCGGCGGCCACCCACTGGCGCTGCGACATGGCAGGACTTGGCTGCGAAAGTAGCCTCAATTCTACCGCCCCCACCTGCCCGCTTACGCACCCAGCGCATCGGGCGGACAGCTGGGGGCCGATGCTATGCTCGCTGCACCTGTCACTGCCGCGACTACCTGTGCTGCATCGCCTGCTCCGCCTGCTGCTGTGCCTGAGCCTGGTTGCCAATACGGCAACCGGCGCGTGGGCGTCGGTGGGCATGGCCATGCCGGCAATGGCGTCGGGCGCGATGCCCGCCGTGACCATGGCGGGAGGCACCGCCGCGACCCAGAGCGAGTCACCGGCAGCCGTGCCGTGCCATGACGCGATGCCTACGCCGACAGCCATGCAGTGGCACGACAAGGCCACGCGTGCGCACGCGCCCGACTGCTGCAAGCTGGGCAGCTGCGATTGCCTGCAGCACGCCAGCCTCGCCTTGTTAACCTTGCCTGCCGTAGCCGCCGGCCTGCTCGGCCACCCGGCGGTGCCGGACACCCTGACCGAGGGGCGCAGCAGCCCGCTGCCCGACCAACCGGTACGACCTCCCATCGCCTGAGCGCCGACGGCCCTGCCTTGGCCGCCCTCGGCCCCGCGCGTGCTTGCGCGGGTTTCCTCAGTTTTGCGCTGCGCTCCATCTTGCCGATGGAGCGCGCAGGAGATGTCATGTCTTTCGATCCCCCGTTTTCCCACGGCTCAACCGCCAGCGGTCTGAGCCGGCGCCGCTTCGTCCAGGGCCTGGCCCTGGGCGGCGTCGCCGCAGCCAGCGGCCTGTGGCGCTACGACGCGCGCGCCGCCGCCCAGGCCACCACGCCGGTGCTACGTGGAAGCAGCCAGTCGCTGCAGATCGGCCGCCTGCCGGTGAACTTCACCGGACACACCCGCTCCGCAATCACGGTCAACCAGAGCCTGCCGGCGCCCACCCTGCGCTGGCGCGAGGGCGACACGGTGGGCGTGCGCGTGCGTAACGCGCTGGCCGACCAAGCCACCTCGGTGCATTGGCATGGCCTGTTGCTGCCGGCCAACATGGACGGCGTGCCGGGGATGAGTTTCGACGGCATCGCGCCGGGCCAGGAGTATCACTACCGCTTTGCGCTGCGCCAGTCCGGCACCTACTGGTACCACAGCCATTCGATGTTTCAGGAGCAGTCCGGGCTGTATGGCGCCATCGTCATCGACCCGCTGACGCCGCCGCCGTACCGGCACGATCGCGAGCATGTGGTGCTGCTCTCGGACTGGACCGACCTGGACCCGGCCGCCCTGTTCCGCCGGCTCAAGCAGATGCCCAGCCACGACAATTACGCGCAGCGCACGGTCGTCGATTTCCTGCGCGATGCGCGCGACGACGGCCTGCGCGCCACGCTGGCCGACCGCGGCATGTGGGGGCGCATGCGCATGACCCCGACCGACCTGTCCGACGTCAACGCCAACACCTACACCTACCTGCTCAACGGCGTGGCGCCGGCCGGCAACTGGACCGGGTTGTTCAAGCCAGGCGAAAAGGTGTTGCTGCGTTTCATCAACGGCTCGTCGATGACCTACTTCGACATCCGTATTCCCGGCCTGCGCATGACCGTGGTGGCCGCCGACGGGCAGTACGTGCATCCGGTCAGCGTGGACGAACTGCGCATCGCCGCGGCCGAGACCTTCGACGTGATCGTCGAACCGCTCGGCCAGGATGCGTTTACGTTATTCGCGCAGGACATGGGCCGCACCGGCTTTGCCTGTGGCACGCTGGCAGTGCAACACGGCTTGCAGGCGCCGATTCCCGCACTGGATCGGCGCGCCATCCTGACCATGCAGGACATGGGACATGGCGATGGGATGCACCACGCGCTACCCGCAATGCACGGCGCGCCCGGGATGTTGGCGGCGCATGGGACGCACACCATGCACTCGCACGACGATGCCCAGGCACACGACAAGGCGCCGCATCATCCCGCCAGCGAAACCGGCAACCCGCTGATCGACATGCGCAGCAATGCCACCGCACCGCGCCTGGACGACCCCGGCGTGGGCCTGCGCGACAACGGCCGCCGCGTGCTGTGCTACGCCGATCTGCATAGCGTGTTCGAGGATCCGGATGGGCGCGAACCCGGGCGCGACATCGAGCTGCATCTGACCGGGCACATGGAAAAATTCGCCTGGTCCTTCGATGGCATCGCGTTCGCTTCCGCGCAACCCTTGCGTCTGCAATACGGCGAGCGGCTGCGTATCGTGCTGGTCAACGACACCATGATGCAGCACCCGATTCACCTGCATGGCATGTGGAGCGACCTGGAAGATGCACACGGCAACTTCCAGGTACGCAAGCACACCATCGACATGCCGCCGGGCACCCGCCGCACCTACCGCGTGCGTGCCGATGCGCTCGGCCGCTGGGCCTATCACTGTCATCTGCTGTACCACATGGAAGCAGGAATGATGCGCGAAGTGCGGGTGGAGGCATGAGTCGCTTTCGCACACAGGCCTGGTTGGCTGCTGCGTTCCTGGCGAGCGCATCTGCACTTGCGCAGGAGCATCAGCACGATGCGCTGGAGGACGCACCGCAGGACATGCAGGACCATGCGATGCAAGTGACCGATGGCATGCAGACGACCCCTGCCTCATCTCAGGCCGCTCACATGGACCACGCTCACATGGCGCACGCTGACACGGGTACCGGCCCCATGGACGATGAATCGATGAAGCATGGATCCATGGGCGATGCATCCATGCACCACCAGGCGATGGATCACGCGTCGATGGATCACTCCAAGATGCACCACACGCAGCCCACACACGCTGCACAAACTCCTGCATCACCCGCCGAGACACGCAGTCACCCACTCCCTCGCGACCCCATTCCCCCACCCACGGCGGACGACATCGCCGCCGCATTCGCACCATTGCACACGCATACGATGCACTCGGCAGGTATCAACCACTATGTCCTGCTCGATCGGCTTGAAGCGTCCAACACGCATCGCGGTAGCGGCCAGGCCTGGGAATCGCGCGCATGGATCGGCGGCGACATCGACCGGCTCTGGCTGCGCAGCGAGGGCGAACGGCACGACGGGCGCACCGAACCTGCCTCGCTGGAGGCGTTCTATGGCCATGCCATTTCGCCATGGTGGGATGTACTCATCGGCGCGCGCCAGGACATCGGCGCAGGCGAACATCGCAGCTGGGCCGCTTTCGGCGTGCAAGGCCTGGCGCCCTACAAGTTCGAAACCGAAGCCACGCTGTATGTGGGCACTGGCAGCCGCGCGGCGCTGCGGCTGGAAGGCGAATACGAGGTACTGCTGACCAACCGTCTGATCCTGCAGCCGCGTGCGGAAGCCGACATCGCGCTTACCGACGACAACCGCCGCGGCATTGGCAGCGGTCTGGAAGCGGTGGAACTTGGCTTGCGCCTGCGCTACGAGATTACCCGCCGCTTCGCGCCGTACATCGGCTGGGTGCACAGCCGCAGCTTCGGCGATAGCGCACAACGCGCCGCGATGGACGATGCCCCCGCACGCGACAGCCGCTTTGTTGCCGGTGTGCGCGTGTGGTTTTGAGGCGATAGCATCGTGCACGGGCAGATGCAGTTGGCCCTCTCCTCCAACGCCAGCGCATTCGAACCGCTGCCCTTTCGCCATGACACGCCGACAACCCTGCCCTGGCTACCATCCCCCTTCGCGCAACACCCCCCACCCGCAATCCACACCAGGAGACCGCCATGCCTTTGAACGATCTGCAACACGTGCCAGGCGCCAATGCCGCGCCCGCCGACACGCACGGCTTCGTGTTCAACCACACCATGCTGCGCGTCAAGGACGCAACACAGTCGCTGGATTTCTATACCCGTGTCCTGGGCTTCCGCCTGCTCGACGCACGCGATTTTGCCGACGCAAAATTCAGCCTGTATTTTCTCGCGCTGCTGCCCGAAGGCACGGCCATTCCCGATGACGACGCGCAGCGTCGCCTGTGGATGGCCGGCATCCCCGGCGTGCTCGAACTCACCCACAACCATGGCACCGAAACCCAGGATGGCCCGGTCTATCACGACGGCAACAGCGACCCACGCGGTTTCGGCCATATCTGTATCTCGGTGCCGGACATCCATGCTGCCTGCGCACGCTTCGACAGCCTCAACGTGCCGTATCAGAAACGCCTGGAAGACGGCCGCATGAAGCACCTGGCCTTCATCAAGGACCCGGACGGTTACTGGGTGGAGATCATTTCCAATACGCCCTTGGCGTAAGTCCGCCGCTCAGCGGCAAGCTGGCGCGTCAGCGGATGCACAGGCCGAACGCAGCGCATCCGCGACGTGGAAGCCCCGCGCCGCAACGACGTGCGGGAGCCGCCAGGCCCGGTGCAACGACTGGACACAACGGCGGGCTGGAGTAGACTTTCGCCGCCCTCCGCAATGGATGCACCCCAATGCTCGTCAGGAAGATTTCACTTGTCCTTGCGCTAGCAACGATCGCCGCCTGCACACAGACGACACCGGACGCCACCGCTCCGAAGACCGCCGCAGCCGCGGCCGGCACTCCTCCAAAACCGTCAGAAAAGGATGCACCTCCCATGCAGGACGCAACCCAGGGATCGACCCAGCAATTGCAGCCGCCGCGGACCGACAGCGTGTTGTATTTCATCAGCAACGTGGACGGCGATGGCGCAACCTCCTACGAGGTCGCCAATGGCAGCTGGATCAATTATTGGTACGGCTTTCAGTTCGAACTCGGCGGTACCCGGTATTACACCGGCTTCGCCTGGGAAACGCCCGAGCTCTATGGCGCCGAGCGCGAGAATCACGATGCTGCCCCTGGTACCAAGGTGACGCTTGCTCACGCCACGTTTGTGGCCAGCGAACCGGGGAGCAAGTCTCCATGGAAGCTGCTTGGCGCAGAGCCTTACATCGGCGAATTCGGCGGCATGGAGCAGGGCAACACCGTCGACACGACGCGTCAACCACAGACCTTTGTCACCGATGACGGCAGGCTGGTGCTGGCCGTGCCGACGTGGAGCCTGCAGTCGGGCGTGCGCATCCTTTCTTACGACGCACTCGTGTTCAACCCGAAAGAAACCGATAACGTCAACGACAAGCATTGGACCTATATCGGCAACATTCCGGCGGGTGAGGACAACAGCGCCAACTGTGGCGAAGATGCGCCCGGCAAGATTGCCTGCGTCAAGAACACCAGCACGCTTGCGTTCGTGAAGCAGCCAGGACTGCCCGCATTGCGGGTAACGGCCTCTGCCGTTCCCCCGACGAGCGGGGGTGACGCGACGGTTGAATACCGCTACGATGCCGCCAGCAAATCGTATTTGCCGACCCCTTGATACAGGACCAAAGGAATTGGTTCGGGCGGCGTACCGCTGCAGCCGCGTGGCTGCAGCACTCAATCAAGGACCTTGAGCGATGCCGACGAACTACTCACGAGCCCAAGTGCTCGACATCATCGAACGCGAAGCGGCCGAGCGGAATATTCCGCGTGACGACTTCCTGCGTTTTGCCCACGTAGAGACTGGCGGCGCCTTCGACGAGTTGGCCAGTCGCGGCCCCGGCGGTGCGAAAGGACTATTCCAGTTCACGCCGCCAACTGCCCAGCAGTACGGCATTGCCGGACGCGAGCTGGACGCGGTGGCCAATACCGACGCAGCAGCGCGGCTGTATCTGGACAACCGGACGAGCCTGGTCAATCGGCATGAACGCGATGGGCGGCCGTACCTGTCGGGCAAGCCCGAGCCCGATGGCCTGGATATGTATCTGGCCCATCAGCAAGGCGCCGGTGGCTATCGCTCTTTGCAGACCGCGATCGCCACGGGATCTTTTGGCCTGGAAAGCACACGCGCCAACATTCTCAACAATGTCGGCGAGAAAGAGCTGAAGTCCCTGACCGGCGTCGATTCGGCGACGTTCCGGCGCATGTCCGACAAGGACATGGCACAGACCTTCGTGCAGTACTGGGATACGAAGATGGACCGTATCCGGATTCCTGAAAAAGGCATCGAGCCGATTTCGACCACGCAGCAGGCACCCTCGCACGCTGCGCCAGCGCACTCTGCGCCTGCCCAGCCGGAAAAACCCGCAGCGCAAGGCATTGCGCTTCACGCAGCCTATGACCTCACCAACAAATACGATCACGTCAAATACGGCCTGGGCGCGAAAGATCCCGACAAAGGCAGGGTCGATTGTTCTGGCTGGGTGGTCGAGATGCAGAACGCGACCATGGACGAGATCAACAAGGGCGCCGGCAAGGCCATCTTCACCAAGGACGAAAAGTTCAGTCCTGGTTTCGACAGTGCATCCGAACTGCTGCGCAAGGCCGAGCTGCGCTCCGGCGTGCTGATCCAAGGCAAGGATGTGACTGCCCAGACCCTCAAGGAAGGCATGATCATCGGCGAGGACAATGGCCCGCAGAGTTGGGACAAGGGGCGCTACAAGGGCATCGACCACATCACGATGGTGGTGCGTGACCCCAAGGATGGCCAGCTCAAGATCAGCCAATCCCGTGGCGGCGAGGGTGTCGAGCTCAGTTCGCTGGATTCCTACCTCGAGCGCAAGCACGCCAAGGGCGTCAAGCTGTATGCGAGCGACCCGCTGTCTGAGGCGCGCGACCTGCTGCAGGAGCGCAGCCAGAACAAGCAGCAATCTCACGCAGCGACCGAGCACAAACCCAGCCAGGCACACGCCGCCGCTGATGCGCCGGGTGTCCTGCGCGAAAATGCGCGTGGCGCAGAAGTGCGCACATTGCAGCAGACGCTGCAGCAACTGGGTTACAAGGACGCAGGCGGTAACGAACTCAAGGCTGACGGCGCCTATGGCCAACGGACCAGCGAGGCGGTCAAGGCATTCCAGCGTGCGCATGGGCTGCAGGACGATGGCGTGGTTGGCCGCGATACGCAGGCTGCGTTGAAGCAGGCGGAAAAGACGCCCCTGCTCTCGGAGAAAACCAATCCCGACCACCCGCTGTTCAATCAGGCCGTCAACAAGCTGGAGCAGCTCGGTCCGAATGCCTTCGCCAATCGGCAGCAGTTGGTAAATGCGGCCGGCCACATGACCTTCGAAGCCAAGGTCAGCGGCATGCAACGCATCGACATGGTGGCGCAAAGCAAGGACGGCAACGGACTGTTTGCCGTGCAGGGTCAGCCAACCGACCCGGCGCATCAGCGGATCTACACCGACAAGGCAACCGCTGCGGAACGGCCGCTGGAGCAGAGCAGCAATGCTGTGCGGCAGGAAGCGCAGACGCAGACGCAGGTTCAAGATCAGCACGAGCAACAACGCAGCCAGGCGCGCAGCGTCGGTTGATCGTCGCGCAACACAAACACAGAAGAGGCACCGATCGATGGATCGGTGCCTCTTCTGGTTTACGCCTGCATTACGCGCTGTTTCCCATCACATCGGGCGCCGGATATCCGGCGCCACCAGCACTGGTCCGTCAGTTGGACGTCGCAACAGCTTCTCTGTCAGGGAACCACTGCGGCAACTGCTCGGCGAATTTCGCTGCGCATTCGTCGCTGTAGGCTTGTGCGGCTGCTTTGACCAACGCGTAATCGTTGGCTTCCCATTCTTCCAGCGAGGCAGTACGCGGTGTCGGCGCGCAGTCCAGACTGACCGGGCTCGCCTTGCGCTTCAAGAAGCCGCTGCGCTCCCCACCGATCGTCACTGCGTAGCGCAGCTCGTAAGGCGACTTGGTATCGGCCAGGCTCTGATACACCAGCAGCCAGTCCGACATCAACACCTGCAACGGGAACGGTTCTGCGGGTACGGCCCGCGGATGCCCGGTGAAGTAGGTCTTCAAATGCGCGTTGACCGCATCGCGCTGCAATTGATAGCCGGGATTCCCCAGGGCCTCCATCTTTTCGCCTTTCAGCTGATCTTTTCCGAAGGCAGAGACCGCAACACCGCGCGCGAACAGGCTGGTGGCAATCTGCAAACCGACGACCATCCCGGTATGTCCGCGGCGGACGACACGCAGCATTTCGTCGCCGTTGGGCAGGCCGTTCGAGCCCACCCGCATGCTCGAATGCAATGGGAGCTGCAAGGCCCAATCTGCCGAGGGCGTCATGGCAACGCCTGCATCGGACTGCGGACTTGGTTGCGCCTGTGTTGCGGCAACCGCCACAGTGCCTGCAACTGCAGCAGCCGCATAGGCAGTTGCCGTGGAGAAATCTCCGCCTGCAAACGCAGGCACCACCGCAGTGGCTTCGGTCACGCGCGCAGCGGTACAGAAGGTACCAGCCGCCCGCATCTGTGCCTCATGGAAGCCAATGCCGTTGATCTGGTGCACGCCGGCATCCTTGCCGTACTGCTCCACCAGCTTGCCGATCAATGCATCGGACGGCGATTGCTGTGCGCAGACCTTGGCGGCTGCGATGCGCGACCAGGCGAATTGCAGCGCAGGATCCCAGCCCATCGCATCTTCGCCCACGAATCCGTGGTCATAGTGATACGCATAAATGGCAGGGTCGATCTCCTGCAGCGTCATTCCGCCCTGTCCGGCATAGCCCAGCGGCACGTCTTGCGCAACAGCAAGCCCCGGCAGTGCCAATAGCACCGCCGCGATACACGTCTTCATGAATCCCTGTCCCTATGGATAAGTGCGACGCGCTGCATGTCCCCCATGCAGCGCGACCGATGCGCCACCGCTCGCACACGACGGCTTCCCACATGCAGGGCGCTGATCGACGGGTAATGGCACAAACGCACCCGGCCGATCGTCCTGCAGGGATAGTGTGCCCGCACACGGCAGCCATCGCAGTCGGGGCGGTCCCCACGCATGTGTGGGGACCGCCCCTCAGATGCTCACTGCTTAGGCATGCAAGATTCCGCCTGGGCCTGGTTGCCAATCGCGTGGCGTGCGCAATGCGGCCAATATACGCACCAGCTCGCGATAGCTCTGGGCCAGTTGCGCGAACAGACCTGCATCGCTGCAGCGGGTGTCGGCCACTTCGGAATACGCGCCCCTGCCCAGATCGATGAAGTAATCCACACTGAGGCGCCGGCGTTGCGCCACGCCCGGAAACAGGCCTGCAATCAGCAGGCAACCGTCTCCCACGTCACGCAATGCGTCGGCCCGCACGCTACCGATCTGGTCCTGCGCATGCAGCCATGCCAGCGCCTGTGTGCGCGAAAGCAGATGCGCATCGCGCTGGAAGCGCAGCAACACGAACACCAGATAATGCTCGCGCGATTCGTCCAGCGGACGCGCAATCCGCTGCCCCGCCTCGCGCACCAACGCCTGCCACAACTCGGCCGGCGCCCCCTGTTTGAAAGACTCGTGCATACGTCCTCCTGCGTGGTGTGGACCCTCGCCAGGAGCTTATGCATAACTTGGGCCACTGCGTTGGCAGAGGCTGTGGTGGAGCGCTAAGGATCGGCCGCTGGCAGTGCGACCGCGCCTTCGCCAGACGGATACGGCCACTCCTGGAAGCGGCATCGCCACGTGCAAAGGCAGGACGTCGACGACTGCTTTGCGAGGAGCTGAACCTCGCGCGTTGCGCGTCAGCGCAACCAGCACGACGTTGCACGCAATCGCCATCCTGGAACATGACAGCGATAGAGCCGAACCTGCACTGCGTGCATGCATCGACTGCATGCAGCTGGCAGTGCGCGCAGACGGCACCGCGGCAGCGCTTACTCCACCGTCACCGACTTGGCCAGATTGCGCGGCTTGTCCACATCGGTGCCGCGTGCCAGGGCGGTGTGGTAAGCCAGCAGCTGCACCGGGATGGTGTGGATCACCGGCGACAGCACGCCGGCATGGCGTGGGGTGCGGATGACATGCACGCCTTCGGAGTCGCTGAAGTGGCTGTCCTGGTCGGCGAACACGAACAGCTCGCCGCCGCGTGCGCGCACTTCCTGCATGTTGGATTTGACCTTTTCCAGCAGGCGGTCGTTCGGTGCGATCACCACCACCGGCATCGCCGCATCCACCAGTGCCAGCGGCCCATGCTTCAACTCGCCGGCCGGATACGCTTCGGCGTGGATATATGAGATTTCCTTGAGCTTGAGCGCGCCTTCTAATGCAATCGGATAATGCAGGCCGCGACCGAGGAACAGCGCATTCTCCTTCGGCGAAAATCGTTCGGCCCAGGCCATGATCTGCGGTTCAAGATTCAATGCATGCTGCACGCTGCCGGGCAAAAAGCGCAGCTGCTCCAGATACTCGGCTTCTTCGGCGTCACTGATGCGGCCCTGCAACTTCCCCAACACCATGGTGAGCTGGAACAACACCGCCAGCTGGGTGGTGAAGGCCTTGGTCGAGGCCACGCCGATCTCGGCGCCGGCACGCGTGTAGCAGACCAGCTCGCTGGCGCGCGGGATCGCACTTTCCGGCACATTGCAGATCGACAGCGTGTGCAAATGCCCCAGCGATTTGGCGTATTTCAGTGCTTCCATCGTGTCCAGCGTTTCGCCGGACTGGGAGATGGTCACGATCAGATGCTTCGGGTTGGCATACGCGGCGCGGTAGCGGTATTCGCTGGCGATCTCCACGCTGCACGGCAGCCCCGCAATGGCTTCGATCCAGTAACGGGCGGTCATGCCGGCGTAGTAGCTGGTACCGCAGGCCAGGATCTGCACGCCTTCAATGTCGCGCAACACCGCTTCTGCGTTGGCGCCGAACAGCGATGCCGGGAAACCCTTGGCATCGATCGCCGCCTCGATGGTGTCGGCCAAGGCGCGCGGCTGCTCGTGGATTTCCTTCTGCATGAAATGCCGGAACGGGCCCAGTTCCAGCGAGGCCAGCGACACGTCCGACAGGTGCAGCGGGCGCTCCACCGGTGCATCGTTGCCGTCGAAGATGCGCACGCCATCGCGGTGCAATTCGGCGGTGTCGCCTTCTTCGAGGAAGATCACCTGGCGCGTGGCCTGCACGATCGCCGACACGTCGGAAGCGACGAAGTTTTCCCCCTCGCCCACCCCGATCAGCAACGGGCAGCCCATGCGCGCGCAGACGAAGCGTTCCGGTTCGGCCTGGCTCATCACCGCCAGCGCATAGGCACCGGTGAGTTCCTTGACGGTGCGCTGCAGCGCGGTGAGCAGGTCGCCGGCGTTGCCCAGATGATGATGGATCAGATGCGCGATGACCTCGGTGTCGGTCTGCGACTCGAAGGTGTAGCCAAGCGCGCGCAATTTTTCGCGCTGCTCCTCGTGGTTTTCGATGATGCCGTTATGCACCAGCGCCACGCCGGCGCTGATGTGCGGGTGCGCGTTGGCTTCGGTGACGCCGCCATGGGTGGCCCAGCGGGTGTGGCCGATCCCCAGCGTGGCGCCGAACTGTTCGGCCTGCGCGGCCTGCGCCATCTCGGCCACCCGCCCGGTGCGACGCACCCGGCGCACCTGCACGCCATCGAGCACTGCAATGCCGGAGGAATCGTAGCCGCGGTATTCCAGGCGCTTGAGTCCTTCGATCAGGACCGGGACCACATCGCGCCCGGCGATCGCTCCGACAATGCCGCACATAGGACAGCTCTCGCAAAAGAAGTCGGACATTTTAGCGTGTCCGCTCTTGTCCGCTGCATGACCGTGCCCGGACAGCGTGTCCGCCCGCAGTGTCCGCGGACACTGCGGACACCGGTCGCCACGCCAACAAAACCATCCATTTCAATGACTTGAACGTTGGCACGGGTCCTGCTTTATCGCAGTGACGCCACCGAGCCAGCCGACCATGATTCGCGATACCTCTGCCCAGGACCAGGTTCTCCGCACACCCGCCCAGCGCGCGCCATGGCGCCGTTGGCTGTGGCCTGGCGTCGCCGCGGTGACGGTGCTTGCCGGGATCGGCTGGGCCGTGGCTGCGTGGAGCGCCGGCAGCCGCTCGTTCGACGCCAGCCGCGTGCGCGTTGCCACCGTCACCCGAGGCGACCTGGTACGCGACATCGCCGCCGACGGCCGCGTGATCGCCGCCAACAGCCCGGTGCTGTACGCCATCTCTGCCGGCACGGTGACGCTGAGCGTGGTGGCTGGCGACGTCGTCAAGCAGGGCCAGGAACTGGCGCGCATCGACAGCCCCGAGCTGCGCAGCAAGCTGGCGCAGGAGCAGGCCACCCTGGCCGGCCTGGAGGCCGAATCCAGCCGCGCGGCCCTGGATGCCACCCTGGCGCGTGCCAACGCCAGCAAGCTCACCGACCAGGCCCAGATCGACAAGCAGGCTGCCGCACGCGACCTGGAGCGCTACCAACGCGGCTACGACGGTGGCGCCGTGCCGCAGGTGGAACTGGCCAAGGCGCAGGACACCTTGAAGAAGACCGATATCGACCTGCAGCACGCCCAGCGCGATGCCGCGTTGAAGAGCCAGGGTGCGGACCTGGATTCGCGCAACAAGCGCCTGCTGGCAGACCGCCAACGCGCCGTGGTGGCCGAAGTGCAGCGCCAGGTGGACGCGCTCACGCTGCGCTCGCCCTTCGATGGCCAGGTCGGCCAGGTGCAGGCGGTGCAGCACACCCAGGTGGCGGCGAACGCGCCGATTCTGGGCGTGGTGGATCTGTCCAAGTTCGAAGTGGAGATCAAGGTGCCGGAGAGTTTCGCCCGCGATCTGGCGATCGGCATGCCGGCCCAGCTCACCAGCGGCAGCGGCCAACCGTTCGCCGGCGCCATCTCGGCAGTGTCGCCGGAAGTGGTCAATGGCGAAGTCACCGCGCGCATCCGCTTCACCGACAAGCAGCCGCCAGGCCTGCGCCAGAGCCAGCGCATGAGCGCACGCGTGTTGATGGACACGCGCCGCAACGTGCTCAAGGTCGAACGCGGCCCGTTTGTCGAACAATCCGGCGGCAGCTATGCCTATGTGATGGATGGCAACACCGCCGCGCGGCGCCCGGTCACGCTCGGTGTCAGCAGCCTGGGCGAAGTGCAGGTGCTCTCCGGGCTACAGGTCGGCGACCGCGTGGTGGTCTCCGGTGCAGACAACTTTGGCGACGCACCGCGCGTCACCGTCCACTGATTCACTCATTTCCACTCGTCGCACACTCTCTTCGCAAAGGAATCGGCAATGCTCAAGATGCAAGCGGTCTCCAAGGTCTTCCGCACCGAACAGGTGGAAACGCATGCGCTGCGGTCGCTGGACCTGCATGTGCGCGAAGGCGAGTTCGTCGCGGTCACCGGCCCCTCCGGCTCGGGCAAGACCACCTTCCTCAACCTGGCCGGGCTGCTGGAAACCTTCACCAGCGGGCAGTATCTGCTCGATGGCGAAGACGTCAGCCATCTGTCCGACGATGCACGTTCGCGCCTGCGCAACCGCAAGATCGGCTTCATCTTCCAGGGCTTCAATCTGATTCCCGACCTCAACCTGTTCGACAACGTCGATGTGCCGCTGCGGTATCGCGGCATGGCGGCAGCCGAGCGCAAGCAGCGCATCGAAGAGGCACTGACCAAGGTCGGCCTGGGCTCGCGCCTGCGTCACTACCCCACCGAACTCTCCGGTGGGCAACAGCAGCGCGCTGCGATTGCGCGCGCACTGGCCGGCAGTCCACGCCTGCTGCTGGCCGACGAACCCACCGGCAACCTCGATTCGCAAATGGCGCGCGGGGTGATGGAACTGCTGGAAGAGATCAACAGCCAGGGCACCACCATCGTCATGGTCACCCACGATCCGGAACTGGCCGCACGCGCGCAGCGCAACGTGCACATCGTCGACGGGCAGGCCACCGACCTGGAACGCAATCCCAGCCTGATGCGCACGCCTGCCGCCGTTGCAACCCTGGCCGACTGAGGAGCCCACCCATGTTCGGCTACTACTTCAATCTTGCGGTACGCAGCTTCCGCCGCAACAAGGTGCTGACCGCACTGATGGTGCTGGCCATCGCGCTGGGTATCGGCGCCAGCATGACCACGCTGACGGTGTTCCATGTGTTGTCGGGCGACCCGATTCCGCAAAAGAGCGATCGGTTGTTCTATGTGCAGGTGGATGCGGAACCGAAGTCGGGCTATCAGCCGGGAGACGAGCCCGATTACCAGTCCACCCGCTTCGACGCCGAGGCGCTGCTGCGTGAGAAGCGCGCCATGCGTCAGGCGATGATGTCAGGCGGAAGTGTCGCGATCGAGCCACAGCGCAGTGGATTGAGTCCTTTCAAGCTAAACGCTCGTTTCACTTCGGCCGATTTCTTTGCGATGTTCGACGTGCCCTTGCTCTACGGCCAAGCGTGGTCCGGCACAAGCGACGAGCGGCACGAACGTGTCGCGGTGATCAGCAAGTCGCTGAACGAAAAGCTGTTCGACGGTGGCAACAGCGTCGGGCGCGAAGTGCGCGTGGACAAGAACACCTTCCGTATCGTCGGCGTCCTGGATACCTGGAAGATCGACCCACGCTTCTACGACATCACAGACACCTACGGCTCGAACGAACAGCTGTATGTGCCGTTCAGTACGGCGATGGATCTGAAATTGGCCCACGCCGGCGGGACCAACTGCTCCGGCAAGGTCGAGGCGGGCGACACCACCGCGCTGAATGCGCCCTGCACCTGGGTGCAGTACTGGGTGGAGCTGGAAAATGCCAAGCAAGCGGGCGACTACAAGGCCTACCTCGAAAACTATTCCGATCAACAACGTGCCGCCGGGCGCTTTACCCGGCCCAACAATGTGCGCCTGCGCAACGTGATGCAGTGGCTGGACTACAACAAGGTGGTTCCCAGCGACGTCCGTCTGCAGTTGTGGCTGGCCATGGGCTTTCTGCTGGTGTGCCTGCTCAACACGGTCGGCCTGTTGCTGGCGAAATTCCTGCGCCGCAGCGGAGAGATTGGCGTGCGGCGTGCGCTTGGCGCGTCGCGTGGCGCAATCTTTGCGCAGTGCCTGGTGGAGGCAGGGACCATCGGCCTGGCCGGCGGCATCGGCGGACTTGGGCTGGCGTGGCTGGGGCTGTGGGCCGTGCGTCAGCAACCGGTGGATTACGCCGCGCTGGCGCATCTGGATCTCACGATGCTGCTGCTGACATTCGCCATTGCGATCGCCGCGAGCCTGCTCGCCGGCATCCTGCCGTCCTGGCGCGCCATCCAGGTCGCACCGGCACTGCAGTTGAAGTCGTCCTGAACCTCCTGCCCGCCGCATCGCGGCGAGCCACGCTTCCTATCTTCAAGGTCAGCCCATGGACATCCGACCCATCATCTCCACCTTGCGCCGCCATAAGACGGCCGCTGCACTGATCGTGCTCGAGATCGCACTGGCTTGCGCCATCATCTGCAATTCGCTGTTTTTGATCGGCAATCGTCTGGACACGCTCCGGACTCCCAGCGGCATCGCCGAACAGGAGTTGCTGAGCATCCAGCTGGACGGCATCGGCCCGCAGGCCAATGCCGATGCACGTACCCGGGAGGATCTGGCAGCGCTACGCGCGGTACCCGGCGTGCGCAATGCGGTCATCACCAATCAGATCCCCTTCGTCAATTACTCGTCCAACACGGGGCTGACCCTGACCCCGGAGCAGGAACGCCCCACGCTCAATGCCGCGCAGTATCTGGTCAGCGAAGGCAGCCTGGACGCACTTGGCCTGCAATTGAATGCCGGCCGCGACTTCAGCCCCGACGAATACATCAGCCAGGAAAAGGCTGATAACGACGATGAAGTCCGCAAGAAGGGTGCGGCGGTCATTCTGACGCAGGGGGCAGCGGACAAGATGTTCCCCGACCACAGCGCGCTCGGCAAGACCATCTACTCTGGCGATGTCCCGCTGCGTATCGTCGGAATCGTGCGCACCCTGGCGCGGCCGAACAATGTCAATGGACTGTCGGCAAAGGACTATTCGATGCTGCTGCCCATCCGTCCACCGTATAACAACGGGCAATACATCTTACGTGTCACCGATCCCTTGCGTCGGGCGGAAGTGCTGAAGGCGGCAGTGGCGGTCTTGATGAAAGTGGACAACAGCCGGTTGGTGCTGAAACAAGAGACCTACACCGAAATCCGCGAAAAGTATTTCCGCAATGATCGCGCCATGATCTGGCTGCTTGGAGCGGTGTGCATCGCACTACTGATCGTCACCGCCTTGGGCATCGTCGGCCTGGCGAGTTTCTGGGTGCAGCAACGCACCAAGCAGATCGGTATCCGCCGTGCGCTGGGTGCAACGCGCAGCCAGATCCTGCGCTACTTCCAGATCGAGAATTTCCTGCTCGCCTCGGTCGGCATCGTGCTCGGCATGCTGATGGCCTACTCGATCAACGTCTGGCTGATGGCACGCTATGAATTGCCGCGACTGCCGGCAATCTACCTGCCGATTGGCGCGCTGCTGCTATGGATGCTCGGCCAGCTGGCGGTGTTCTGGCCGGCCCGCCGCGCAGCCGCAGTGCCCCCGGCTGTTGCCACCCGCAGTGCATGATGGCCGGCGTTGCTTCCCCGTCGCTTGGCAGTGGGGAAGCAACCCGGCTCGCCATCCACCGTGCGTTTCCACCATCGTTACGAACCGGATTCCCTCATGCCTTGCTCTCTTGCATCATCGGCACTGATCGCCCTGACCGCCTGCTGCCTCCTTCACCCCGGCCAGGCCGATGCGGCAACGCGGGCGCACGCGGCGTCGGCCTCGTCCAGCACTTCGACGCAAGAGGTGCTCGCCATCGACGACACCCGGCTGAACTGGCGCCATGACGATCAAATTCTGGAGCTCGTCGCCAGTAGCGACGGATTGCTGGTGACCCAGGCCAGCGCGTCGCTCAGCCTGCAGTTGCAACGTGGCGACCGCGTGCGCACGGCAGGCCGAACCCAGATCACCACAATCGCAACATTGCTGGCCGCACTGCAGGCTGCTGCAGGCAACCCCATCGCTGTGGATGTCATGCGCGATGGTGTGCAGGTGCACCTGATCTGGACAGCGGCCACGTACACACCGCTGTTGCCGCCCGCGGCTCCATAACCAGCGCCGTGCCGGCAACAGCCGATGCACCCTGCATCGGCCGCTTGAGTCCGCCGACCTTGCCGCCCGGCGATCTGCCGCCCCCGCCGAGCAGCGCGTTGTCGCTGCGTGTTGCCAGTATTCTGTGCCGATCCCATCCCGCGCCTTCTTGAGCAATGCGATGCCGCACATCCTGATCATCGACGACAACACGGCCGTGGCCACTGCATTGGAAGTGCTGTTTTCGTTGCACGACATCGAGGCGCGGCACGCGCATTCGCCGAAGGCCGGGCTGGCGCTGCTGGACGAGCAGGCGTTCGATCTGGTGATCCAGGACATGAACTTCACCGCCGACACCACCTCCGGCGAAGAAGGCGAGGCGCTGTTTACCCAACTGCGTCAGCGTCATCCGGACCTGCCGGTGATCCTGCTCACCGCCTGGACGCACCTGGGCAGCGCGGTGGGCCTGGTCAAGGCCGGTGCGGCCGATTACATCGCCAAGCCCTGGGACGACACCAAGCTGCTGACCACGGTCAACAACCTGCTGGAACTGTCCGAAGCACGCCGCGAACTGGAACGTCGTCGCGAACGCGAACGCCGCGGCCGCGAGCAGCTGACCCAGCGCTACGACCTGCGCGGCGCGGTGTTCGCCGATCCGGCCAGCGAGCGCGCAATCGCCCTGGCCTGCCAGGTCGCACGCTCTGACTTGCCAGTGCTGATCACCGGCCCCAATGGCAGCGGCAAGGAAAAGATTGCCGAGATTATCCAGGCCAATTCGGCCACCAAACATGGTCCGTTCATTGCACTCAACTGCGGCGCCTTGCCAGGTGAATTGATCGAAGCCGAATTATTCGGGGCCGAAGCCGGCGCCTACACCGGCGCCAACAAAGCGCGCGAGGGCAAGTTCGAAGCGGCCGATGGCGGCACGCTGTTTCTCGACGAGATCGGCAACCTGCCGCTGGCGGGTCAAATGAAGTTGCTGCGCGTGCTGGAAACCGGCCGTTACGAGCGGCTGGGTTCCAACCGCGAACGCCACGCCAAGGTGCGCGTGATCAGCGCCACCAATTCAGATCTGCCGGCGATGATCCGCGACGGCAGTTTTCGCGAGGATCTGTATTACCGGCTCAACACGGTGGAAATCGCACTGCCCGCACTAGCCGAACGCCCCGGCGATATCGGCCCGCTGGCCGAGCACTTCCTTGCCGGTGAAAAGCCGCTATCCGCGCAGGCGCGCGATGCCTTGCAACGGCATGCCTGGCCCGGCAACGTGCGCGAGCTACGCAATGTGCTGCAACGTGCCGCCTTGCTCGCGCAGGGCGCGCGCATCGAGGCGGGCGATCTGAACCTGCCGCGTGCAGCCGCGCCACGGCCGGCGACGCCGGCTGCAGGCGAGCCGGATCGCGCGCGTATCGAACAGGCGCTGGCACGCGCGCAAGGCGTGATCGCACAAGCGGCCGCCGAGCTGGGGTTGAGCCGCCAGGCGCTGTATCGGCGCATGGACCGCTACGGCATCAGCTCGGAATGAACCTTCGCATGCGGAACCGCTCTTTCACGTTTTCGCTGTTTTTACGCTTGCTGCCAGTGCTTGCGCTGGCGGCTGCATTGCCATGGTTCATGGCGTACTGGCTGGACCACGGCTGGCAGGTGGCGGCGATTTCGGTCCTCGTCCTGCTGGCAGCGATGTGGTTCAGCCTCAACCGCGCCACCGCACCGATGCGCTCGCTGTTTCGTGCGCTGGCCGGCACCACCAGCAGCTACCGCGATGGCGAATACAACTTCGGTGTGTATTGGCGCGGCAACGACGAACTGGCGCAACTGGTGCAGGCGCATGCCGAGCTTGGCGATGTGCTGCGTGCGCAGCGTAGTCATCTGGTACAGCGCGAGCTGATGCTCGACACCATGCTGCAGAACACACCGGTGGCCATGCTGCTGGTGGTCGCCGGCGGCGATGGCCTGCGGCGGATCGGGTTTTCCAACAATGCCGCACGCAAGCTGCTGTACGAAGGACGCAAGCTGGAAGGCCAGCATCTGGACGATGTGCTCGGCCGCATGCCGGCCGAATTGCGCGACGCCCTGGCACGTGGCGGGGATTGCCTGTTCGCGGTACGCGAAGATGGCGACGACGAAGAAGACGAGCAGATCTATCACCTGTCGCGGCGTAGCTTTCACATCAACGGGCGCGGGCACGAGCTGTTGTTGATCCGCACCTTGACCACCGAGTTACGCCGCCAGGAAGTGCAGACCTGGAAAAAAGTCATCCGCGTGATCAGCCACGAATTGAACAATTCGCTGGCACCGATCGCCTCGCTGGCGCATTCGGGCGCCGAGCTGCTGCGCCGCGAACGCACCGATCGCCTGGGGACGGTGTTCGAGACCATCGAAGAACGCGCGCGTCACCTGGAAGGCTTTATCCGCGGCTATGCGCGCTTTGCCAAATTGCCGCAACCGCAGCTGCAGACCATCGAATGGGCGCCGTTTTTGCAGCGCTTGCAGCAGCAGATTCCGTTCCAGGTACAGGGCACGCTGACCGATGTCTCCAGCCGGATCGATGCAGCGCAGATCGAGCAGGCGCTGCTCAATCTGCTGAAAAATGCCCACGAGGCCTGCAGCGAAGCACAGCCGCCCAATAGCGATGTCGCCCTACGCGTCACGCGCGTGCCGCAGTGGCTACGCATCGAAGTGCTCGACCGCGGCAACGGCATGAACGAAGCGGTGCTGCACAACGCACTGATGCCGTTCTATTCGACCAAGCGCAATGGCACAGGTCTTGGGCTTGCCCTCACCCGCGAAATCGCCGAAGCGCACGGCGGCCGCATCTCGCTGCACAACCGCGAACACGGCGGCCTGTGCGTGACCTTGCTGTTGCCATTGGCGGCTTGAACGCAGCAAGGCTTGCAGGACTTGCGATGCAATCCATGCGTTGCATCACGCCTTCCGTCAGCGCACGCGCCCCGCGCATGTCATGGCAGCACCCCTGGGCGCGATGGACGGCCGATCGCGCCCGGGGGCGCTCCCGCACGTTCAGCGCTCCGCCAGCGGCCGGGCCGCCTGGTCCCGCGAGCAGCCTTGATGCGTCGTTCCGAGAACGGCGGAGCTGTTGCGCACTTCCCATGCATCGGGCCAACAGGCGCAATCAGCGCCAATGCGGCGCTGTTCCCTGCGATCCAGCGTGCACCGCAGCCTATTTCTTGGTCGGCCGCTTCCAGCCTTCGATCACGGTCTGCCGCGCACGCGTCACACTGAGCTGGCCCGCTGGCGCATCGCTCGTGATCACCGAACCGGCACCGATGGTGGAATTGGCGCCAATCTCGATCGGTGCCACCAACGCGCTGTTGGAGCCGACAAACGCACCATCGCCGATGGTGGTCTGCGACTTGTTCACCCCGTCGTAGTTGCAGGTGATGGTGCCGGCGCCGATGTTGACCTTGCTGCCGATCACCGCATCGCCCAGATAGGTCAGATGGTTGGCCTTGCTGCCGACGCCCATGGTGACCTTTTTGGTCTCCACGAAATTGCCGATATGCACGCCATCGGCCAACACGGTGCCGGGGCGCAAACGCGCGAACGGGCCGATCTGCACCGCGCCTTCGGTGACCACGCCTTCCAGATCGCTGTGCGCACGCACGTGCGTGCCGGCACCGAGCGTGACGTCGCGCAAGCGCACGAACGGGCCGATCACCACATCATCGCCCAGCGTCACATTGCCTTCCAGGATCACATCGATATCCAGCTGCACATCGCGCCCCACCTGCACGCTGCCGCGCTGCTCCACACGCGCCGGGTCGGCCATGCGCACGCCCTGCAGGCAAAGCGTGCGCGCGGCGCGCAGTTGCCAGGCACGTTCGAGCTGGGCGAGTTGCCACGGGTCGTTGGCACCCTCCACGTCCTGCGGGTCGGCCACGTGCACCATGTCGGCCGGCGTGAAATCGGCTGCGGCGCTGGCGAACACGTCGGTGAGATAGAACTCGCCCTGCGCATTGTCGTTGGACAAACCAGCCAGCCAACGGCGCAGCGCAGTGGATTCAGCGGTGAGGATGCCGGTATTGATGGTACGAATGCGGCGCTGCTCGTCATTGGCGTCCTTCTGCTCGACGATCGCGGCCACCTTGCCCTCCGCATCGCGCAGGATGCGCCCATAGCCGGTGGGATTGGCCAGTTCGGCAACCAGCACCGCCATGCGGCCCGGTGCATGCAGCAACTGCAACAGGCTCTCGCTGCGGATCAGCGGCACATCGCCATACAACACCAGCACCGTTGCCGCATCGGGAATCGCAGGCATTGCCTGCTGCACGGCATGTCCGGTGCCCAACTGCTCGCGCTGTTCGGCCCACTGCAGATCGCCTTGATCGGCGAAGGCTGCCTGCACCTGGTCGCCACCATGCCCGTACACGATATGGATCGCCGCCGGCTGCAGCTGCCGCGCAGTGGCGATCACATGCGCCAGCATCGGCTGGCCCGCCAGCGGCTGCAGCACCTTGGGCAGGGACGAGCGCATGCGCTTGCCTTCGCCTGCGGCCAGGATCACAACGTGCAGGGGCAGGGTCATCAAGACATTCCAGGCATAGGGATGTCCAAATTCTAGTCGCTGCGCCCCCTCGCGTCGTTGCCCGGATGCAGCGTTCGCCCGCACTAACAACGTTTGCGCCTCGCTGCCGCTAGGATGGGCGCCCCTTTCCTTTGCCCCGCACGCATGAGTCTGTTCCGCCAAGGCAGCCAGTTCATGATCATTGGCGCCCTGCAGCTGGTCGTCGATTGCGGCATCTTCATCGCCGCAACCGCCGCAGGCATGCCCGCGGTGCCCGCCAATCTGCTCGGACGCATCGGCGGCGCCATGCTCGGCTTCTGGCTCAACGGCCGCTACACCTTCGCCCAGCAAGGCGATGCGCGACTGGGTTGGCGACGCTTCGGCCGCTTTGCGGTGATGTGGCTGACGCTCACGCTGATCAGCACCTGGCTGCTCTCGACCACGGTAGACCTACTCGGCCTGCGTCAGGCATGGCTGGCAAAACCGCTGGTCGAAGGCGGGCTGGCGGTCGTGTCGTTCTTCCTGGGCCGGCATGTGGTGTATCGCTGATCGAGGCATGCGCAGGCGCCGAGCGATTGCTCGATCGTGTGGCGATACGACGCAAAAGGGGACACCGCTTGCGCGCAGACAGCGCGCAGCACAGGCGCGGCATCTGTTCCAGTGCTGATCGATCGCGCGGATGTCCTTGTCGCTCTTATGCGGCATCCATGCTGCATCGGGTCCACACCCGGTCGGGGAACAAAAACCAGTCGCGTCGGCCGGTGTGCGTGGCATTCAACCAGGCTGCCAGCGACCTTTCTCGTACAGCGTCCTCGCCGATTGCATGACAGTTGACGGCATCGATGCCGTCATCGCCTTTCCAGGACGGGTTGAGGGCGCGCCTGGCGAGCGCCCAGTGCACCGCGCCTTGGACACGCTCAGCGTTCGATCTGAACGCCTGACTGCATCCACCAGGATGCGGCCGACAAAACCGCTGCAATCGCCACCAAGCGAACGCGGACACGTGTTGTCGGCCGCTCCAACCGCATGACAGCGCGTTGGTCTCGCAGACACGTTGCCGCTATGGATCAGTGGCAAAAATCGCCCAGGCCGCGCACCAGTGCCGCACGATGCAGCGCATCCAGCTGCCACTGCTCTGCGTAATGCGCAGCGGCACGCGCGGTGCTGGCCGGGCAGTCGGGCGCGCTGCGCGTCGAGGCCACATCGGCCAGCGCATCGAGCAGTTCGCTCTGCAGTTGATCCAGGCGAGCGCGCAGCGCGCTGAGATCCGGACGTGCGGTGTTCGGCGCATGTCCGCGCTCGTGCCAATGGTTGAGCAGCGCGTACTGCACCGACTTGTTGGCCTCGATTTGCGCGCCGAAGAACCGCGCCGCGTCGTCGGCATCCAGCCCATGCGCCGGCGCCTGATCGCGCACGCTCTGCAGCACCGCCGCCTCGCGCGCCTGATCCAGCACCGGCTTGCCGCTGTCCCACTTGCTTAGCGCTACCGCATCGCCAATGGCATTGCGCTGCACGATGCGATCCATCAGCAGATCCAACGGCGGCTGGCTGCGCGCCGGCCATGCGCACCCCAGCAGTCCGGCGGCCAACAGGCCGCTCACCATGTAAGCGCGAATGCCATCGATCGAACGGGTCATGCCATCTTCCTCAACGTGCCGGGATAAGCTTGCCATGCAGCGCTGCGGTGCAGCGGTGCGCCAAGGCACGCAGTGTGCCTGCCGCGCGCCACCGCGGATTCACGCACCCGCACGCGGCGCTCCAAAAACGAAAACGCCGACACGATGGTCGGCGTTTCGAACTTCATATCTGCAGACGAACTTGCAGCAGTCGGACGTGCATGCCCACCCTGGAGTGGACAGACCACGCTTAGTGCTTGAGGTTGCGACGCAAGCGCTCCAGCGCCTGCAGCTGTACTGTCGCTTCGGCCAGCTGACGCTGTGCCTCGGCCACGTCCACCGTGTTGCCACGGTTGGCCAGCAGCCGCTCGGCCTCTTCCTTGACCTTGCGCACGGCCGCCTCGTCAATGTCCTGCGCACGCACCGCGGTGTCGACCAGGATGGTCACCACCTGCGGCTGCACTTCCAGGATGCCGCCGGAAATGGCGAAATCCAGCTGTTCGCCATTGGCGGTGGTCACCACCACCTTGCCCGGCTTCAGGCGTGTGATCAGCGGCGCGTGCTTGGGCGCAATGCCCAGCTCGCCCAACTCGCCGGTAGCCACGACCAGCGTCGCCTCACCGTGGAAGATTTCCTTCTCGGCGCTGACGATGTCGCAACGGATAGTGCTCATGCTGCCTCACTCTGTGAGGCGGGGATTGGGGATGCGGGATTCGGGATTGGCAACCGCAGCTTTCACTGTGGTCACTCACCTCGTTTCCGCTCCCCAATTACCGCCGTACCAAATCCCGAATCCCGAATGCCAAATCCCGGCTCTTACGCCTTGGCGCTCATCTTGTTAGCTTTCTCGACCGCTTCTTCGATGCTGCCGACCATGTAGAACGCCTGCTCCGGCAGGTGGTCGTATTCGCCGTCGCAGATCGCCTTAAAGCCGCGGATGGTGTCCTTCAGCGACACGTACTTGCCCGGCGAACCGGTGAACACTTCGGCCACGTGGAAGGGCTGGCTGAAGAAGCGCTCGATCTTGCGTGCGCGCGACACCGACTGCTTGTCTTCTTCGCTCAGCTCGTCCATGCCCAGGATGGCGATGATGTCCTTCAGTTCCTTGTACTTCTGCAAGGTCTGCTGGACGCGCTGGGCGGTGTCGTAATGCTCGTGGCCGATCACCAGCGGATCCATCTGGCGGCTGGTGGAGTCCAGCGGATCCACCGCCGGGTAGATACCCAGCGAGGCGATGTTACGGCTCAGCGTGACGGTCGAGTCCAGGTGGGCGAAGGTGGTCGCCGGCGACGGGTCGGTCAGGTCGTCCGCAGGCACGTACACGGCCTGGATCGAGGTGATCGAACCGCTCTTGGTCGAGGTGATGCGCTCCTGCAGCACGCCCATTTCCTCGGCCAGGGTCGGCTGGTAGCCCACCGCCGACGGCATGCGGCCGAGCAGCGCGGACACTTCGGTACCGGCCAGCGTGTAGCGGTAGATGTTGTCCACGAACAACAGCACGTCCTTGCCCTTGCCGCTGGCGTCCTTCTCGTCGCGGAAGTACTCGGCCATGGTCAGGCCGGTCAATGCCACGCGCAGACGGTTGCCCGGCGGCTCGTTCATCTGGCCGTAGACCATCGCCACCTTGTCCAGGACGTTGGAGTCCTTCATCTCGTGGTAGAAGTCGTTGCCCTCGCGGGTACGCTCGCCCACGCCGGCGAACACGGACAAGCCCGAGTGCGCCTTAGCGATGTTGTTGATCAGTTCCATCATGTTGACGGTCTTGCCGACGCCGGCGCCGCCGAACAGGCCGACCTTGCCGCCCTTGGCAAACGGGCACATCAGGTCGATCACCTTGATGCCGGTTTCCAGCAATTCGGTGCTGGAGGACTGGTCTTCATACGACGGTGCGCCGCGATGGATTTCCCAGTGGTCCGAGGCCTGCACGTCGCCGGCTTCGTCGATCGGGCGACCCAGCACGTCCATGATGCGACCCAGCGTACCGGCACCGACCGGCACCGAGATGGCGCGTTCGGTGTTGGTGGCGACCAGGTTGCGCTTCAGGCCGTCGGTGGAGCCGAGCGCAATCGTGCGCACCACGCCGTCGCCGAGCTGCTGCTGCACTTCCAGGGTGATTTCGGTGCCGTCGACCTTCAGCGCGTGATACACCTTCGGCACTTCATTGCGCGGGAATTCGACGTCGACGACCGCGCCGATGATCTGAACGATCTTGCCCTGACTCATTTTGCTGCTCCGGTTAGCTTTAGTTCTGTCCGGATGGCCTGCGCCATCCCATGGATTTCGTGATTGGGGATTCGTGATTCGGGATTGGTAAAAGCGCGCTGCGCTGCTCTTGCCAATCCCGAATCTCCAATCCCGAATCCCGGCACTACACGGCCGCTGCGCCGCTGACGATTTCCGAAATTTCCTGGGTAATCGCCGCCTGACGTGCCTTGTTGTAGACCAGTTGCAAGGTGCCGATCATCTTGTTGGCGTTGTCGCTGGCGGCCTTCATCGCCACCATGCGCGCGGCATGTTCGGACGCAACGTTTTCCAGCACGGCCTGGTACACCAGCGACTCGATGTAGCGCGTCATCACGTGCTCCAGCACGGTGGCGGCATCGGGTTCGTACAGGTAGTCCCAATCGTGGTGCGCCACCTTGTGTTCGGCGGCCGGCAGCGGCAGCAGCTGATCGAAGCTGGCCTTCTGCGTCATGGTGTTCACGAAGCGGTTGTAGACCAGGTAGACGCGGTCCACCTTGCCTTCGATGAAGGCATCGATCATCACCTTGATCACGCCGATCAGCTGCTCCACCTGCGGGCTGTCGCCCAGGTGGGTCACGCTGCCGACCATGTTGACCTTGATGCGACGGAAGAACGCCGAGGCCTTCTGGCCGATGGTCACCACGTCGATCTCGGCACCGGTGTCCTGCCACGGGCGTACTTCGCCCAGCATCTTGCGGAACAGGTTGTTGTTCAGACCGCCGGCCAGGCCACGGTCGGACGAGATCACGATATAGCCGACCCGCTTGACCTGTTCGCGCTCGACCAGAAACGGATGCTGGAAATCGGTGCTGGCCTGCGCCAGATGCCCGATCACCTGCTTCATCGCCTGCGCATACGGACGCGAGGTCTTCATGCGCTCCTGCGCCTTGCGGATCTTGGAGGCCGAGACCATTTCGAGCGCGCGCGTCACCTTGCGGGTGTTCTGCACGCTCTTGATCTTGGTTTTGATTTCGCGTCCGCCTGCCATACTCGCTCGCTTCGCTCGCTTAGTGAGATTCGGGAATCGGGATTGGGGATTGGCAACAGCCTCCCTACCTCACCGCTTCCGCGAACCCCGGATGCCTAACTTCTGGGATATGGGAACAACGATTCGAAATCGGCCAACGCCCCGAACCATCGCTCCTACGAATCCCGAATGCCCAATCCCAAATCCCGGCGACTGGCTTACCAGCTGCCCGTGGTCTTGAACTCTTCGATGCCTTTCTTGAAGCTGGCTTCGATGTCGTTGTCCCAACCGCCGGTGCTGTTGATCTTGGAGACCAGCTCGCCCTGGGTGTTGGCGAAGTGCGCGTGCAGGCCTTCCTCGAACGCCAGCAGCTTGTTGACCGGCACGTCGTCGAGGTAGCCCTCGTTGACGGCGTAGATCGACAGCGCCTGGTTGGCGATGGACATCGGCGCGTACTGCTTCTGCTTCATCAGCTCGGTGACGCGCTGACCGCGCTCGAGCTGCTTGCGGGTGGCTTCGTCCAGGTCCGAGGCGAACTGCGCGAACGCCGCCAGCTCGCGGTACTGCGCCAGCGAGATACGGATGCCGCCGGACAGCTTCTTGATGATCTTGGTCTGGGCGGCGCCACCGACGCGCGACACCGAGATACCGGCGTTGACGGCCGGACGGATACCGGCATTGAACAGGTCGGTTTCCAGGAAGATCTGGCCGTCGGTGATCGAGATCACGTTGGTCGGCACGAACGCGGACACGTCGCCGGCCTGGGTTTCGATGATCGGCAGCGCAGTCAGCGAGCCGGTCTTGCCGGTCACCGCACCGTTGGTGAACTTCTCCACGTATTCCTCGGACACGCGCGCGGCGCGCTCGAGCAGGCGGGAGTGCAGATAGAACACGTCGCCCGGATAGGCTTCGCGACCCGGCGGGCGCTTGAGCAGCAGCGAGATCTGGCGGTAGGCCACGGCCTGCTTGGACAGATCGTCATACACGATCAGCGCGTCTTCGCCGCGATCCATGAAGTACTCGCCCATGGTGCAACCGGCGTAGGGGCTGATGTACTGCATCGCGGCCGATTCAGACGCGGTGGCAGCCACCACCACGGTGTGCGCCAGCGCGCCGTTTTCTTCCAGCTTGCGCACGATGTTGGCAACGGTCGAGGCCTTCTGGCCGATCGCCACGTACACGCACTTGATGCCGGTGCCCTTCTGGTTGATCACCGCGTCGATCGCCAGCGCGGTCTTGCCGGTCTGACGGTCACCGATGACCAGCTCGCGCTGGCCACGGCCGATCGGAATCATCGCATCGACCGACTTGTAGCCGGTCTGCACCGGCTGGTCGACCGACTTGCGCCAGATCACGCCGGGCGCAACGCGCTCCACCGGTGCGGTCTGGGTGGCGCCCAGCGGGCCCTTGCCGTCGATCGGCTCGCCCAGTGCGTTGACCACGCGACCCAGCAGTTCCGGGCCCACCGGCACTTCCAGGATGCGGCCGGTGGTCTTGGCCACGTCGCCTTCGCGCAGGCTTTCATAATCGCCCAGCACCACGGCGCCGACCGAATCGCGCTCCAGGTTCAGTGCCAGCGCGAAGGTGTTGTTCGGCAGTTCGATCATTTCGCCCTGCATCACGTCGGCCAGGCCGAAGATGCGCACGATGCCGTCGGACACGCTGGTCACGGAGCCTTCGTTGCGCGACTCTGCGGACAGCTTGACCGCTTCGATGCGGGTCTTGATCAGGTCGCTGATTTCGGAGGGGTTGAGCGTGGTTGCCATCGTTCAGTCCTAGGTGCCGGCCGCGAGGGCCGTGCGTTTATGTGAATTCAGTGGGAGAGCGAGCTTTGCAGACGCGCAAGCTTGCCCTTCAGCGAGCCGTCGATGACCACGTCGCCGGTGTCGATCACCGCGCCGCCGATCAGCGACGCATCGACTGCGGTGGTGATGCCCACGTCGCGGCCGAAGCGCTTCTTCAGCGCAGCAGCGATCGTGTCGAGTTCGGTCTGGCTCATTGCAGCGGCCGAGGTCACCGTCGCCTTGACGACATGTTCGGCCTCGGCACGCAGTTGTTCGTACAAGCCTGCCACTTCCGGCAGCAGCGACAGCCGCTGCGCATCGGCAAGCACGCCAAGGAAACGCAGATAGTCCTCGCCCGCCTGCGGCGGGGCCAGCAGCGTCACTGCCTGTTCCTGGCCAAGGGCCGGGTTGAGCAGCAATGCGGCCACGCGCGGGTCGCCGGCCACCTGCGCCGAAAAGGCCAGCGCATCGGACCAGGGCGCGAAGTTGCCGCCCTCACGCGCGATCGCAAACGCGGCACGGCCGTAGGGACGGGCAAGGGTGAGGGCCTGACTCATCGCTTAAATCTCCGCCGCCAGCTCGTCGAGCAGCGCCTTGTGGGCGTTGGCATCGATTTCGCGCTTGAGCAGCTTTTCTGCACCGCTGACGGCCAGCACCGAGACCTGCTTGCGCAGCTCCTCGCGGGCACGCGTGGCGGATGCGTCGATTTCGGTCTGCGCCAGATCCTTCTGACGGTTGGCTTCGGCAATTGCCTCCAGCTTGGCCGCTTCGATGATCTGGTTGGCGCGCGCATGGGCCTGATCGATGATCTCGTTGGCCTTGGTGCGTGCGTCCTTCAGTGCTTCGTTGACCTTTTCCTGCGCCTGCGCCAGGTCCTTCTGACTCCGGTCGGCCGCAGCCAGACCTTCAGCAATCTTTTGCTGACGCTCTTCGATCGCCTGCAGCAGCGGCGGCCAGATCTTGGTCGCGACGATCCAGATCAGACCGGCGAAGGCCAGCGCCTGGGCAAAGATGGTAAGGGTGATATCCATGGGTCGCTCAATCGCTGTTTAGGGGTGAAAGCGCCACCGCGCGGGCGGCGCTTTCCGACCTTCATCCGCGGATGCAACCGCCAAGGGCCGCATCCACATCCTGCTACCGCTGGATCAGCCGGCAGCCTGCGACAGACGCTCGATGAACACCTGGGCCAGCGGGTTGGCGAAGGCGAACAGCAGGCCGACGGCGACGCTGATGATGAACGCGGCGTCGATCAGGCCGGCGGTGATGAACATACGAACCTGCAGCACCGGGATCAGTTCCGGCTGGCGCGCAGCCGATTCCAGGAACTTGCCAGCCATGATGGCCAGACCGAGGCCGGCACCCAGCGCGGCCAGGCCGATCATGATGCCGACGGCGAGGACGGTGGAGCTCTGGACTTGAGCGAGGTTGGTCAGGACGGCGAGGTACATGGTGATCTCCGAACGAAAGTTTCTAAGGGTGATGGATGAAGCGGAATAAAGCAGATGAAGGGTGACGCAAACTCAGTGACTGTCTTCAGCCAGGCTCAGGTACACGATCGACAGCATCATGAAAATGAAGGCCTGCAGCGGAATCACCAGCAGGTGGAACAGCATCCAGCCCAGGCCGAATGCGCCGCCAGCAACCATGCCGGCGATGCCTGCACCGCCCAGCACCCAGATCAGCAGGAAGACGATCTCGCCGCCGAACATGTTGCCGAACAGTCGCATCGCCAACGAAATCGGCTTGCTCAGCCACTCGACGATGTTCAAAAGCAGGTTGAACGGCATCATCCACTTGCCGAACGGCGCCGTCAGGAATTCCTTGGTCATGCCGCCCACGCCCTTGGAGCGCAGCGAGAACACGATCATCAGGAAGAACACGCTGATCGACATGCCCAAGGTGGCGTTGACGTCGGCGGTCGGCACCGGCTTCCAGGCGTGCACGCCGGCCCAACCCAGCGGAATGGCGATGAAATCGGCCGGGATCATCTTGATGAGGTTCATCAACAGGATCCAGAAGAAGATGGTGATCGCGATCGGCGTCACCAGCTTGCTGCTGCCGTGGTAGGTGTCCTTGGCCTGGCGGTCGACGAACTCCAGGCAGATTTCCACGAACGCCTGCCACTTGCCCGGCACGCCGGCCGTGGCATTGCGGGTCGCCGTCCAGAACGCCAGGACCATGACCAGGCCCATCAACACCGCCATGATCAGGGTGTCGAGGTGGATGGTCCAAAACGTGCCGCCACCATCGCGAACCGGAACGATCAGGTTCTGCAAGTGATGCTGGATATAGGAGGTAGGTGTTGCTGCCTCGCCCGCCATGTGTCCGGAGCCCTTTAAGTTCGAATCAACGCCTGGCCAGAGCCAGAACCTGAAAAATCAGCCCGATGGCGATACCCGCCAACAAAGCCAGAGGAGGCAGCCGCCACAGGCCGAAGCCCAGCGCCAGCGCCACGAAAACCAACACCCACTTCAGCACCATCGCCAGGATCAGCCGCACCATGGCGATGCCCGCTGCCTGGATACCGCCACCTAGCGCGGTACGTGCCGCAACCCAACCGCCCAGCACCGTCGCAAATCCGGTCAATGCCAGACCGGCAGCGTAACGGGGACCGACCAACAGCAACCCCAGACTGGTTATAGCTACGGCGGCAAGCGGATATACCGCAGCGCGCAGCATCAACCGCCGACCCGCGTCAACGGAGTTCAGCACTACGGTTACCTTACGTGTGAATGAGTGGGAAGCGCAGCTGCGCCTCGTCGAGCCGCGAAAGTATAGCAATGGGACAAATTGCGAGACAACCGGCAGAGGTCATCGCTTGCTGCAACGCACCACATGGCTGCCCCCGTCGCGGGTGGGAACTTTGCCACAAACCGGCGGTCAGAACTTGCGAGGCCTGCACATCCTCGTCGAAAGGTAGCGCCGCAGGCCGCGTCTGGGAGCCCTGGGAGACCGGGGCTCCTGCTTTTGTACGCATTTTGTCGCACCCTGCGACCTTCCCATCGGCGGTCCAATCGATTTCCTGGTTTGCGTTGCCTCCGAACGACCCTTGGCAGCGCCGCTGCACGTGTTCCGTGACTCCACCAAAGAATTAGCAAAGCGGACCGTTTTGTCCGATTGCTACGGCCGCCTTCACGCCCACTGGACGGCCCCTTCACTTTTGAAAGACGCGCGCTTATCGACTATGCGCTGCACAGGCCGAACCGCCTGACCATTCCAAGAATTCGGAGCCCCCATGAAACACCTCCTCGCACTGGCGATCCCGTGCGTCCTGGCCGTCGCCTATGTCGCGCCCGCACACGCCGAAGACACCGATGATCGCTTCCAGCTCCGCCTTGGCGCGATGAATGTCGACAACGACAACACCCTGCGCGGCAACACCCTGCTGGCCGGCAACAATGTCTCGGTCAACGAAGATTTCAAGTTGGGCGGCAAGGAATGGGAGCCGCGCGTGGATGGCGTGTTCCGCATCAGCACCCGCCAGCGCCTGATCTTCGACTACTTCAAGTATGACAAGGATCGCCGCGAGACCCTGAGCCAGGATCTGAGCGCCGGCGGCGTGACCGTGCCGTCCGGCAGCTTCATCAAGGGCGAGCTGAAGTACCAGGTCGCCACTTTCGTGTACGACTACTCGGTGATCGATTCTCCGGAATTCAGCCTGGGCCTGCAGATTGGTGCCGAGTACGCCAAGGTCGAGGCCAATGCCTACGCCGATCTGGGCACGCTGTTCAGTGGCGACGTCTTGGACGAAAGCGAAGACGGCGTTGCGCCGGTCGTCGGTATCCGCTTCACCGCGCGTCCCAGCGAACACTGGCTGTTCAATGTGCAGGGCCAGTACCTCAACACCAGTTGGGGCGACTTCGGCGACTACGATGGCGACCTGAGCCGCGCCAACGCGATTGCCGAATACCGCTTCACCAAGAACTTCGGCATTTTCGCCGGCTACGACTGGTTCAAGCTGGACGTGGACCGCGAGGGCAGCGACGGCCTGGTCGGCCTGAAGCAGGAGTTCAAGGGCCCGGTGGCAGGCGTGACGTTCGCGTTCTGATCCTCTCGGGACCCGGGACCCGGGACCCGAAAAGCAGCTTCATGCAGAACCCCGCAGCGATGCGGGGTTTTGTCGTTTGACGGATGCGTGGCACGTCACCGACGCGGCGCCGGCCACAGGGCAGCAGCGGACACAGGCTCAGGGCGGCTTGGTCGCACCCGCTACCAACAGATGCTGGTGCGTGATGCAGTAGCACTCGTCGTGCCACCCGTAGTGCGGATCGGTGCAGATCGCATGCTGCACCGTCGCCGGCAGCGACGCCACGTCGCTGCGCAAGTCGCGCTTCAGCGAGACGAACACCGAGCCCGGATGGGGCCAGTCGGTCCTCCGCGGCGGCTCGGCGATACGGTTGCCGCCGGCCAATTCGCGCTGCAGCAGCGCCTGCAGTTCGGGACACAGATTGCCCTGCCCCACGGCGACCTCCGTGCATGGCGTCACCACCGCGGCGACCGTGCCACACGTGGCGGCACGGTCGTGCGGAGCGGCGTCACTTCTTCTTGGGGATGTACAGATCGGTGATGGTGCCGTCGTAGACCTCGGCGGCCATGCCGACCGACTCGCTCAGGGTCGGGTGCGCGTGGATGGTGTGGCCGATGTCTTCGGCCTCGGCACCCATTTCGATCGCCAGGCCAATTTCAGCCAGCAGGTCGCCGGCATGCACGCCGACGATGGCGCCGCCGATCACGCGATGCGTCTGTTCATCGAAGATCAGCTTGGTAAAACCTTCGGTACGGCCGATGCCGATGGCGCGGCCGCTGGCGGCCCACGGGAACTTGGCCACGCCCACCTTCAGGCCCTTGGCCTTGGCTTCGGTCTCGGTGACGCCGACCCAGGCGATTTCCGGGTTGGTGTAGGCCACCGACGGGATCACCCGCGCCACCCATTCCTTCTTCTCGCCGGCAGCCACTTCGGCAGCCAGCTTGCCTTCGTGGGTGGCCTTGTGCGCCAGCATCGGGTTACCGACGATGTCGCCGATGGCGAAGATGTGCGGCACGTTGGTGCGCATCTGCCGATCGACCGGAATGAAGCCGCGCTCGGTGACGGTGACGCCGGCCTTTTCCGCACCGATCTTCTTGCCGTTCGGGCTACGGCCCACGGCGACCAGCACGCGGTCGTACGTGGTGGCCTGCAGGCCGGGCTTTTCGCCTTCCACAGCCGCTTCGAAGGACACGGTGATGCCGGCCTTGTCTGCCTTGACGTCGGTGGCCTTGGTCTTGAGATGGACCTCGACGCCCTGCTTTTTCAGGCGATCGGCCAGCGGCTTGACCAGGTCCTTGTCGGCGCCCGGCATCAGCTGGTCCATGAACTCCACCACGGTGACCTTGCTGCCGAGCGCGCTGTACACCGTGGCCATTTCCAGGCCGATGATGCCGCCGCCGACCACCAGCAGGGTCTTGGGAATGTCGTGCAGCTCCAGCGCGTCGGTGGAGTCCATCACGCGCTTGTCGTCCCATGGGAAGTTGGGCAGCTTCACCGCCTGCGAGCCGGCGGCGATGATGCAGTGCTCAAAGCGCAGCAGTTGGGTCTTGCCGTCGTCGCCGACGATTTCCAGCTCATTGGGCGAGACGAAGCTGGCCACGCCGGTGACGGTGCGCACCTTGCGCTGCTTGGCCATGCTGGCCAGGCCGCCGGTGAGCTTGCCGACCACTTTTTCCTTGTACTCGCGCAGCTTGTCCAGGGTGATCTTGGGCTGACCGAAGTCCACGCCGAAGTCGCCGGCATGGGCCACTTCGTCGATCACCGCGGCGGCATGCAGCAGCGCCTTGGACGGGATGCAGCCGACGTTGAGGCAGACACCGCCCAGGCTGGCGTAGCGCTCGATCAGCACCGTCTCCAGGCCCAGATCGGCCGCGCGGAACGCAGCGGTGTAGCCGCCGGGGCCGGCGCCGAGCACCACCATCTTGCATTCGATGTCGGCCGGCTTGCCGCTGGCCAGCGCCGGCTTGGGCGCGGCCGGCTCGGCCGGGGCACGGTGCGACGGCGTCACCGGCGGCTTGCTGCCCGGTGCGGCGGCAGGCGCTGCAGCGGCCGGGGCAGCCTTGGGTTCGGCCTTGGCCGGCGCGGCAGCCTCGCCTTCGGTTTCGAGCAGCAGCACGAGCGCGCCTTCGGACAGGGTGTCGCCGACCTTGACCTTGAGTTCCTTGACCACACCGGCCGCCGAGGACGGCACTTCCAGCGTGGCCTTGTCCGATTCCAGCGTTACCAGGCCCTGGTCCTTGGCCACGCTGTCGCCAACGGCGACCAGCACTTCGATGACGGGGACATCGCTGTAATCGCCGATGTCGGGAACCTTGATTTCAATGACCGCCATTTGCTTCTCCTGTAGCTCAACCGGCCGTGCCGGCAAGCGTCTGCTGGAGTTCATCCAGCGACGATTCGATTTGGGTCCAGCGCTTGTCGCGCTTCTTTTCCTTGCCTTCGCTGGCTTCGATCAGCAGCGCGGCCTGTTTCAGCAGCAACTCGCCGGCACCGCAGCTGGGGCGCGCGCCGCTGTAGCGCACGCCATCGACCTGGAACGAGAGCACTTCGCCCTCGCTCACCGGCGCGGTGCGTCCGTTCGGTGCGAGCTGGGTCAGCGTGTTGGTCCAGTTGCTGACCAGGCGCTTGGCCAACGGCGCCGGGATCGGGACCTCGACCGTTTCCGGGGTCTGCTCGGTGCGGAACTGCACGCTGCCGCGGTCGGTCTGGCTGACCCAGCTGTAGACGCGCTCGTCGGCGCGGCTATGCCGCAGGGTCCAGTCGGCGCCTTCCTTGCCCGGCACCAGCGACACCGCGCTCTCTACCCCACGTGTGGGCAGCGTCAGCAACGACAAGGCCGGCTTGGTGCCGCCATCCAGCAACGTGGTCACGGCAGTGCCGTAGTTGCCCACGGCCGGCGGCCAGCCGCGGCCGAGCGTGCTCTCGCATTCGCGTGCGGCCGCGTTTGCCCACGGCAGCACGCCGAGCGCGGCGATGGTCAGCAGCGCGGCCCTCACAGCAGGACGCGACGCATGTCGGCCAGCACCTGGCTGAGGTAGGTGGTGAAACGGGCTGCCAGGGCGCCGTCGATGACGCGGTGGTCATAGCTCAGCGACAACGGCAGCATCAGCTTCGGCGCGAACTCCTTACCGTTCCACACCGGCTGCATCGCCGACTTGGATACGCCCAGGATCGCCACTTCCGGCGCATTGATGATCGGGGTGAACGCGGTGCCGCCGATACCGCCGAGCGAGCTGATCGAGAAGCAGCCGCCGCTCATGTCGGCCGGGCCCAGCTTGCCGTCGCGCGCCTTCTTGGCCAGCTCGCCGCTTTCCTGCGCGATCTGCAGCACGCCCTTCTTGTCGACATCGCGGATCACCGGCACCACCAGGCCGTTGGGCGTATCGGCCGCAAACCCGATGTGGAAGTACTTCTTCAGGGTGAGGTTCTCGCCGGCCGCGTCCAGCGAGGCGTTGAACTCGGGGAACTTCTTCAGCGCCGCGGCGCTGGCCTTGACCAGGAACGCGAGCATGGTCAGCTTGATGCCGGCCTTCTCGTTTTCCTTGTTGAGCGCCACGCGCAGGGCTTCCAGGTCGGTGATGTCGGCCGACTCGAACTGGGTGACGTGCGGAATCATGGCCCAGTTGCGCGCCAGGTTGGCACCGGAAATCTTCTTGATGCGCGACAGCGGCTGGGTTTCGGTCTCGCCGAACTTGCTGAAGTCCACCTTGGGCCAGGCCAGCAGGTTCAGGCCGTTGCCGCCACCGGCCGGCGCAGCGCCGGCTGCGGCCGGTGCGCCACCGCTGAGTGCAGCCTTCACATACCGCTGCACGTCTTCACGGGTGATGCGGCCGCCCTTTTCGCTGCCCTTGAGCTGGTTCAGGTCCACGCCCAATTCGCGTGCGAACACGCGCACCACCGGGCTGGCGTACGGCACCTTGGACGGCAGCACGCTGTCGGCATCGAAGGTCACCGGCGGGCTGCTCGGGTTGCCCGCGGACGGCTGGCCGCCTTGCGCTGCCTGCGTGCCGGCGCCGGAACGCGCGCCCTGCACCTGCGCGATCTCGCGCTGGGCCAGCTTGTCCGGCTCGGCCGGGACGGCAACCGGCTCGACCTTGCCCGCGGTTTCGGCGGTGTCGGTGGTGGGCTTGGCCGGCGACTGCGCCGCACCGGTGCCGCCATCGCTGGCCGCAATGATCGCCACCACATTGCCCTGCGAGAGCGTGTCGCCGACCTTGACCTTGAGTTCCTTGACCACGCCGGCGGCCGAGGAGGGGACTTCCATCGTGGCCTTGTCCGATTCCAGCGTGACCAGGCTCTGGTCCTTGGCGACGGTATCGCCCACGGCCACCAGCACCTCGATCACCGGGATGTCGGTGTAGTCGCCGATATCGGGCACGCGCGCTTCGATCAGGCCGCCTTCCGAGGAGGCCGCAGGCGCAGCAGATTCGGCCTTGGCGGCCGGTGCCGGGGCGGCGGCGGGCGCCGCCTTGGCCGGTGCGGCGGCGGCGGGCTTGGCGGTCTCGGCGCCGGCATCGGCCACTTCGATCAACGCCACCAGCGCGCCCTGCGAGAGCGAATCGCCGACCTTGACCTTGAGTTCCTTGACCACGCCCGCCACCGACGAAGGCACTTCCATGGTGGCCTTGTCAGATTCCAGCGTGACCAGGCTCTGGTCCTTGCTGACCGTATCGCCGACGGACACCAGCACCTCGATTACCGGGACGTCGCTGTAGTCACCGATATCGGGGACAAGTGCTTCCTTGATTTCGGCCATACGGGGAACTCCGGCAACAGAATGGGGAAACCCCTATTGTGGCCGGCTGCGGGCCGCAGCGCCAACCATTGCCGTGCAAAAAATCGCGCGCCCGGCGGGATGCAGCGTCCGCATGCGTGCGTACGCCGATCATTTCGCCGCGCGCCGATCGACCCGCAACAGTTGCAGTGGCTCGCCCGACGGCAAACGATACGCCAGCGCATTGTCCAGCGCATCGAGCGCTTCCAGGCGCTGGCACAACTGGTGCGCGCGTGGCCGCAATGCACGCGCCTGCGGCTCGACCAGGCGCTCGATGCGCGCCTCCATGCCATCGAGCGAACGCAGCTGCACGTCATTCCCGGTGATCGCGGACTGCACCGCGCCGGCCACCACATCGCCGATCAGCTGCGGCAGCAGCTCGGCCACCAGCGCGCCGATGTCGTCGTCGATATCGATCGGGGTCAGCTGGCTCTTGCCGAAGCTCTGCTTCAAGCGCACATCGATCTTCTCGCGCACGTTTGCCAACTGCGCGCGCGTGGCGTCGGGGCTGCGACTGAAGCCGGCGGCCACCTCGCCCAATGCAGTGACTGCGATATCGGCCGCTTCGCGCCCGACTGCCTGCGCCAGCGGCACCACCTCGCGGGTCTGGCGCTCGAACTGGACCAGGCGGGCGCGATCGTCTTCGCTCAATGCCACCCAGCGGTCGTCGACGAACAGGGCGCCCTGGCGCATCACCAGCCGCTGCGGCGTGCCGGATTCGCGGATCAGGATCAGGCTGCGGGCGTTGAGCGTGAGGTCGTAATCGCTGCTGACCTCGCAGTGCAGGTCCTGGTCCTTGGCAGCGGCCACCCCTGCGCCGCTCAACAGCCCGAACAGCGCAGCTGCTGCCATCGTGATTGCGTGTTTGATCGCCATCTCGCCACTCCGTTGCGGACAGGCTGCAGCATGCCTGCGCCTCTGGCACGCAGACCTGTGCCGGAGGCTGGCATGACTTCTGGCCAATGGCGGCCACGCGCGCAGCGCAGGTGTCGACGCAGGCGGGCAGCGTGCGTCAACGATCAATGCGGGGGCACCGCGACGGCGGCGCGGTCACTGCGACGCTGGCATTCCATATCGACCTCGCGGCGTCTCACCCCGGCTAGCGCAGCGCATCGCACAGCGGCTGCCAGGCTGCGGCCAGCCGCGGCAGCGACCAGGCCGCGTTGGCCGGGCTGGTGGATGGCAACGCGACGACTGGCAGCGCGCAAAGCTGCGCCGATAGCTGCGGCTGTACATGCCGGCGCCAGGCCTGTGCTGCCGCAGCGCCATTGCAGGCCACCATGCGCAGCTGCGGCAGCGTGGCCAGCAACGCGGGCAGCGGATTGACCACGATGCTCGCCGCCACAATGGACGTATCCAGACTGCCGCGCCGCTCGCATTGGCCGATGACGTCCCACAGGCCCACGCGATGGTCGAGCAATGCTTGCAAGCGCAATGCATAGCTTGCGGCCGCATCAATGCCCAATAGGGCATGCATCAGCGGCCAGAAACGATTGCGTGGATGCGCGTAGTAACGCGCGGCTTCCAGTGACGCGACACCGGGCATCGAACCAAGCAGCAACACCCTGCAATCGCTGCGAACGTGCGCTGGCAAGCCTTGGCTGAGGTGTTTTTTCGTCACGGCAATCGCATCTGCGTGAATGTCTTTTTCAGACTGCATGACGTAACGACGGCCTTCTTGGGGGAATTCCTGAACAAACGAAATTTTAGCGGGCCGCAGGTGGGCGTGGATTCAGATTTTTAGGAATAGTTTTGGCGCGGCCCACTCCACGGGCCCAACAACAAGACGAGGAGACCCTCATGCGTTCCATTTCCATCCTGAGCCTGGCTGCTGTATCTGCACTTGCGATTGCACCGTCCGCGTTCGCGCAGGACACCACCTATACCGGCGACACCTCCTCGACTTCTTCCAGCACGATGTCCACCAGCAGCGATACCGCTTCTGGCAAGCATTGGGCCGTGGTCGGTGGCGTGGCGCTGCTGAACCCCAAGAACAACCCGGCGCCGGGCCTGGACGTCGATGGCGGCCCGGCACCGACGCTGAGCGCCAGCTACTACATCAACGACAACTGGGCCGTTGAACTGTGGGGCGCCGCCGACAAGTTCAACCACCGCGTCAACGCCGATGGCGTGGGCAAGGTCGGTACCGTCGAGCAGCAGCCGATCGCCATCAGCGGTCAGTATCACTTCGGCGAAGCGGACAACGTGTTCCGTCCGTTCGTGGGCGTGGGCTACTACGAGTCGAACTTCAGCAACGAAAAGATCGACGCGGCGTCGACCACCGGCGACCACGTGGGCCTGAGCACCGCCAAGGGCGTCATCGGCACCGTTGGTGTGGACATGAACATCAATTCCACCTGGTTCGCACGTGCCGACGCCCGCTACATGCGTTCGCGTCCGGAACTGCGCGTGGGTGGCCAGGGTACCGGCAGCGAGCTGGAACTGGATCCGTGGACCGTTGGCTTCGGCATCGGTGCGCGCTTCTAAGCAGACCGCTGCCCACCAGGGCGTTGGTTGAAGAAAAAACGGGCCGAAAGGCCCGTTTTTTTTGTGTGTGGCGTGAGATGTGGGGTGCGGGCCGTTACGACCGAGGCCTGAGGTGCCGTGTCAGCTCTCCGGTACGAATGCGAATAGTGGCGTGACTATTTGCCTCCGACTCTGCTTCATCGCTTCCAATGCGTCTGCAACTCCGTGCACCTGCATGCGTCGACACCCCCGTGCATGCGTCGAACACAATCGCCTGGCGCGCGCTTTCAAACGCCCTCACCGCCAATAAACGCTGCCGCGCAAACGTGCGCTGCGCCAGCGCCACCACAGCAAGGTGGCATAGGCGAGCGCATAACCGAGCAAGACGCCGGCAGCGCCGAGCAGGCTGGCATGACTGAGCCACCCGTCGGTTGGCCAGGCCACCCCCTGCCAGGCGCTACGCCAGCCCTGCACCATCCCGGCGATCACCCGGACCACGACCAACGCAGTCAAGCCCAGCACCAGCCACAGATTGGGCCGGTAAAACAGGCCTTGCGTGGTGCGTTCGAAGCGTGTCAGGCGCAACGCCAACGCGCCCAGCGCCAACCCGCAGGCCCAGCCGAATGCGGCGTGGCTGATCGCGCCGGGCCAGAACGCCGCCGCGATCAAGCTGAAGATCACAAACAGCACGCTGGAGATGCCCGCCGACACCAGGTTGATCATCAGCAGCCATCCACGCGCCTGACGACGTGCAGTACCCATGCGGAAGCGCTGCAGCAGCGACAACGGGAACACCACCACGAACACTGCCAGGGCAATGATCACAGCCAGCGGAATGGCAAGCAGCAAAGGCATCGGGAGACTGCCGTAGAAAGATGGCCGATGACGCTACTACGTATACGTGCAGCAGCGCGTGTTCGGTGCCAATTGCGCCCATCTGCAGCACGGCGAACGCGCTCGGCTCGGGGCGAACGCGCCAACGTGATACGCATTGGGAAGGATCGAGCGCGTCCTGCCGAAGATCGGCAGCGACCACGGAGACATCGTCGGCAATGTTGCCGCAGAGCTGCGATCTGGGCGCCCTTTGGCAAGAACGGGACACCCGCCTGGCGAGCTGCAACTGGATCGTTGGGCTGTTGATCCCGGTACCGGCGCGCCGCCAGGCGATCAAGATGCGATGTTCGAAGAAGCAGGCTTCGCGCATCCGTTTTCGTCCAAGCAGAACACTTCGTTTTCCAGCCCCATTGGTTCGGCAGCGGGCGTGCCCTCATGCAGGGGCGATGCGAGGATCCAGACGTGTATCGCGGGCGGTCCTGACTCCATGAAGCCGGCTTCCATCAGACCCGACACATCCACCAGCACCGCTTACACCGCGGAGCCGCCGCCGTCGGCCGATCCAGCCGACGGGATTGCGCAATGGCCTGCGCCCCACCCCGACTGCCAGGGGTTGCCGCGCCAACGACCCAGAAAGCGTGTTGCCGACACCGCGGGCGATGGCGATGGCGCACGCGCCGGCAGCCGTGCGCGCCCATGCGGCAGCGACGCATTCGCCATCCCGGACGGCTTTACCCGGGAGCAGATCCAGCCATTTCACGATCTGGAACGACAATACGCCGCACTCTTTTGCACGCCCCACATCCGCGCCGTCCGGTCTGTACGCGATATCCAAGCCAGCCGGACAATGGATGTGGATATGGACGCATGTGTCGTCATCAATCTTGCGCAAGATGGATTTGATTCGATCGGCACGCACGGTTTGTCTTCATGCGTCTGCATTTGTGCGAAAGGAAAGAATCCTCGCGGCCACGACATCCTGGGCCTGCTGCATTATTCGGGGATACAGGATGCACAAGATGCACTTTCCGAAATCCGCGACGATATGCGCGAAGAAGGCGTGCGTAAGCCCGACATATTCCTGGTAGGCGGCATGATCTCCAACCAAGACGAGCTGGGCAGCTTCGAAATCGAGAGAGACCTGCTGGCGCTCGGGCACGACTTCAATATCGTAGGCGCCAAGCTGCACCCCAGCATGAGCGATCGCAACGGCGAGGAGAATGCCATCAACCTGGTCATGACGGCCGATGGCATCTATTACTACAAGTCGTGGTGAAGACGCCTGGGTGTAAAAGCGCCGCTGCCCGCAGTCAAAACGCCGGCAGCACCGCGCCCTTGTACTTCTGCTCGATAAAGGCTTTCACTTCCGGGCTGGTCAGCGCTTTGGCCAGTTTCTGCACGCGCGCATCGTCCTTGTTGTCGGCGCGCGCCACCAGGAAGTTGACGTACGGCGAGTCCTTGCTTTCGATCGCCAGCGCATCGCGGGTGGGATTAAGCCCGGCGTCGAGCGCGTAATTGGTGTTGATCAGCGCCAGATCGACCTGGTCCAGGACGCGCGGCAGCATGGCCGAATCGAGTTCGCGAAATTTGAGTTGCTTGGGGTTTTCGACGATGTCGCGCTGGCTGGACAGGGCGTTGCTCGGGTCCTTGAGTTTGATCACCCCGGCCTTGTCGAGCAGGATCAGCGCGCGGCTGTTGTTGCTCGGGTCGTTAGGGATCACCACATCGGCGCCGGTAGGTAGCTCGGCCAGCGCCTTGAAGCGGCGCGAATAGGCACCGAAGGGCTCGATATGCACGCCGACGACGGTGACCAGCTGGCTCTTGCGGTCGCGGTTGTACGCATCCAGATAGGGCTCGGTCTGGAAGTAGTTGACGTCGATCTGCTTCTGCACGACCTGGTCGTTGGGCTGCACGTAGTCGTTGAACACCCGTACATCGAGCTTGACGCCCTGCTTGGCCAGCAGCGGTTCGACCACTTCCAGGATTTCGGCATGCGGCACGGCCGTGGCGGCCACGGTCAGGGTGTCGCCGCCGCTGCCGCCACCGCCACCGCCACCACCACCACAGGACGCCAATGCCAGCGTGGCTGCCGCCAGGAGGGAACGAAACGCGAATGTGCTCATGTAGGGATCCGTGGGAGGAGGAATGCGGACCTGCCGCAGGCGCTCAACCTACCAGACGCGGCGTGTGGCAGCGATGCACCGCGCGGTGCGAACGGGGCGGCGATGCAGCTGTTGGGTCACGTGCGCCCCAACAGCCGCGCACCGGCTCAGCGCCGGCTGTAATGCGCCACCAGGCGGTCGCCCAGCATCTGCAGCACCTGCACCAGTACCAGCAAGGCGATGACGGTGATCAGTGCCACGTCCGAGTGCGAGCGCAGGTAGCCCTCGCGATAGGCCACATCGCCCAGGCCGCCGGAACCGATCGCACCGCCCATCGCGGTGAAGCCGATCAGCGCGATGGTGGTCACTGTGGCGCCGGCGATCAGGCCGGGGCGCGCTTCGGGCAACAGCACCCGCAGCACCAGTTGCCGGGTAGTGGCGCCCATTGCCTGGCTGGCTTCGATGATCCCGCGGTCGACTTCGCGCAGCGCGGTTTCCACCAGGCGTGCGTAAAACGGCGCGGCGCCGACCACCAGCGGCAGGATCGCGCCGCGCACGCCCAGCGAAGTGCCCATCAGCATCAGCGTGAGCGGGATCATCGCGATCATCAAAATGATGAAGGGCACCGAGCGCAGCAGGTTGATCAGCGCCGCGAGCGCGCCGTACAGCACCGGGCGCCGGCGCAACTGCGGCGCGCCACACAGGAACAGCGCAACGCCTAGCGGCAGGCCAATCAGCAATGTCAGCGGCAACGCACCGGCCAGCATCAGCAAGGTATCGAGGGTGGCCTGGCCGATGTCGCCCCACTTGGCGGCATCGAGATTGCGGAAGAAACCGCCGGCGGCAGCAACGATCGGGGTCATACGCGCAGATCCTCCACCTGCACGCCGGCGGCGACGAAACCGGCGCGTGCAGCGTTCTGGTCGCCGCCGGTCAGGGCGACGATGAGCTGGCCGTAGGGCGTGTCCTTGATGCGATCCACCCGCCCGGACAGGATGTTGTAGTCCACCCCGGTTTCGCGGGCGATGCGGCCCAGAACCGGTTCGTAGGTACCGTTGCCCAGGAAGGTCAGCCGCACGATGCGTCCGCCGACTGCGGCGAAATCGCGATGCAGCTCGGCTTCGTCCACATGTTCGGCTTCGGAGACGAAGCGCCGGGTGGTGGCGTGTTTGGGATGCAGGAACACCTCGGTCACCGGGCCGGTTTCCACCAGCTTGCCGGCGTCCAGCACCGCGACGCGGTCGCAGACACGGCGGATCACATCCATCTCGTGGGTGATCAGCACGATGGTCAGGCCGAGCTCGCGATTGATCTGCGCCAGCAGCTGCAGCACCGAGGCGGTGGTCTGCGGGTCCAGCGCGCTGGTGGCCTCGTCGCACAGCAGGATCTGCGGGCGGGTGGCCAGCGCGCGCGCAATGCCCACGCGCTGCTTCTGCCCGCCCGATAGTTGCGCCGGATACTTGTTGGCGTGCTCCTGCAGCCCGACCCGGGCCAGCAGCTCGGCCACGCGCGCATCGATCTCGGCACGCGGCGTGCCGGCCAGTTCCAGCGGGAAGGCGACATTGCCGGCCACGGTGCGCGAGGACAGCAGGTTGAAGTGCTGGAAAATCATGCCGATGCGGCGGCGCAAGGCGCGCAGGCCCTGGCCGTCCAGCGCGGTCACGTCCTCGTCGCCGATCAGCAGACGACCGCCGCTGGGCTCTTCCAGCCGGTTGATCAGCCGGATCAGCGTGGATTTGCCGGCGCCGGAATGGCCGATGATGCCGAACACCTCACCCGGGCCGATCCGCAGATCGAGCGGATGCAGCGCCACGATCTGGCGACCGTCGACGGAATAGGACTTGTGCAGGCGCTGAAACTGGATCACCGCGCGTGGCCGGTTGGGGGGTCGTGAAGCCTACCATCGGGATTGGGGATTGGGGATTGGGGATTGGGGATTGGCAAAGGCCACGGCGGCCCCGCTGTTGCCAATCCCGAATCGCGAATCCCGAATCACGGCCGCCAGGGATTCGCAAAGGCCACGGCGCTTCGGCTGTTGCGAATCCCGAATCCCGAATCCCGAATCCCGAATCCCAAATCCCGTCCTCACGGCCTCTCAAGCGGCAACGGCCTGTCCGCCTGGCGTATCCGCTCCCGGCGCAACAAATACAGCCCGCTGGCGACGATGATGCCGGCGCCGGTCCAGGTCCAGCTGTCGGGCAGGGTCTGCCACAGCAGCCAATCCCAGCCGATCACCCAGACCAGACCGGTGTATTCCAGCGGGGCGATCATCGAGGCCTCGCCGCGCATGAAGGCCTGGGTCAGCGCAACCTGGCCCAGCGCACCGGCCAGGCCCATGCCGGCAATCAGCCCGGCATGCCCGGCCTGAAGGGGCACCCAGCCGGGGATGGCCAGCAACCCGGCGCCGATGGCCATGAACAGCAAAAACCACACCACCATGGCCTGCGGGGTGTCGGTGCGGGTCAGCAGGCTCACGGTGATCGCCGCGACGGCATAGGCGATGGCGGCCAGCAGCACCATCAGCCCGGGCAGCGAGATCAGCCCGTCCACGCCCGGGCGCAGCACTACGATCACCCCGACCAGGCCAATGCCGATCGCGGTCCAGCGGCGCGGGCCGACGTGCTCGCCCAGTAGCGGCACCGACAGCGCGGCCACCAGCAGCGGCGCCACGAAATACAGCGTGTAGGCGGTGGACAACGGCATGCGTTTGATGCCGAAGACGAAGCAGCCGATCATCACCATGCCCAGCACCCCGCGCAGCAGGTGCAGGCCCCAGCGCACCGGCACGATCGCGCGCGGCCCGGCAGTGGCGAACACCCACACCAGCACGAACGGCAACGAGGCAGCGCCGCGCAACAAGGTGACCTGCAGCGGCGGGTAATGCGCCGAGAGCAGCTTCATTCCCGCGTCCATCAGCGAGAAACAGGCCACGGCGGCCACCATCCAGGCGATGGCGGGAAGCGGGGAGCGGGTGGTGGGCATGCACGCATTATCGCCGCGGCACTGGCACGCCCGCCAAGGCCGACATGACGGCCGGGCCGGCACGATGGCCTAGAATGGCGGCTGTTTTTCAATTGCAGGAGCTTTGCATGCCTTCCTTCGACGTTGTGTCCGAAGTAGACAAGCACGAACTGACCAATGCGGTGGATCAGGCCAACCGCGAGCTGGACACACGTTTCGACTTCAAGGGAGTCCAGGCCAAGTTCGAGCTGGAAGACGGCAAGGTGATCAACCAGTCCGCGCCCAGCGATTTCCAGATCAAGCAGATGACCGACATCCTGCGCGCGCGGTTGCTGGCGCGCGGCATCGACATCCGCTGCCTGGAGTTTGGCGAGGTGGAAACCAACCTGGCCGGCGCGCGGCAGAAAGTGACCGTCAAGCAAGGCATCGAGCAGAAGCAGGCCAAGCAGCTGGTGGCCAAGTTGAAGGAAGCCAAGCTCAAGGTCGAAGCGCAGATCAATGGCGACAAGCTGCGCGTCACCGGCAAGAAGCGCGACGATCTGCAGGACGCGATCGCGCTGCTCAAAAAGGCCGACTTCGAACTGCCGCTGCAGTTCGACAACTTCCGCGATTGAGTGCGGCGGGGTGACCGCAACGATCGGGACGGCGCTGCGCGTGCGCGCCGTGCGGCCGGGTGAGCCGGAGTGGCGCCTGCGGCCTGCGCGCGGCACGCGGCGCGGTGGCGCCCGTCACCTCGCCGCACTGGCCTAGCCTGCGAGCATGCGCGACCTGTTCGCCAGCCTGTTGCAACGCCTGCGCATGCACGGGCCGGCCAACGCAGCGGGCGAACATGCCCGGCACGCCGCCGCCCATGCGCAACCACGCATCGAGACCGGCTCGACGCTGCACACCATGGCCGACCTGGATCCGGTGGCGGCAGCGGCGTTTGCCGATGCCTTCCTGGTGGAGATCGAACATGCCATCGCCACCTGCACGCTCGGCGATGCCGGCACGCCGCAGGCGCAGGCGCTGCAGCAGATCCATTCGTTGAAAAACACCATCTCGCTGACCGGCTCGCAGCAACTGCTGAAGGCCTGCGACCAGTTGCGCGATGCCGCAAGCCATGGCGCGCTGGGCGAAACGCTTGCGCAGCGTTTCACTGCGGTGGCGAACGCGGCTGGCCTGCTGGTCAAGCAGTACCGGCGTACCCTTCCCTCCGACGATGCGGACCCTCATGCGTAGCACTCCCAACCGCGCAGCGCCCGGCCTGATCCTGGCCGCCAGGCAGTTGCGCAACGACAGACTGGTGCGGCTGTTCGAGTCGTTCCTGGAATATCGCGCCTGCGTGGGCCGCGTGATCGTGCAGAGCATCGTCACCGCGTGGTGCCTGGGCTGGCTGTACGGGCCGCAACCGGTGCTGGTGGCCGACGCGCACCATGTCTTTCCCACCGCGGTCGGCCTGTGGGTGCTGTCGGTGGTGTGGATGCTGCTGGTACGCCGCCGTGTCATTGCGCCCAGCGAATGGCTCGATGCGATGGGCTTTGCGATGAACCTGCTGTTCATCGGCATCCAGACCTACCTGGCCTTCATCCTGTTGATGTCGTTGAATGCATTTTTGCCGTTCATCACCATCGCGGCGGTGGCGCGTTACGGGCAACGCGCGATATTTCCGGTGTTGCTCAGCACCTTCGTGCTGATGCTATTGACCGCACCGTCAGGCTATTGGCTGTCGCGTCCGGCGTATTTCGTCTATGCCGTGGCGCTGATCATCGTGCTGCCGTTGCTGGTGGCGCGGATCGTGCTTGCGATGCAGGAAGTGGCACTGCAGGCACTGGCCTCGCGCGATGCGCAAAGCCGTTTCATCAGCACCATGAGTCACGAATTGCGCACGCCGCTGAATGCGGTGATCAACTGCGCCCAATTGATCGAAACCGAGCAAATGCCGGCACAGCAACGCGAGCTGCTGCAATCGGTGACCGTCAATGCAACCGCGCTGCGCCATCGTGTCAACGAGGTGCTGGATGTGGCCAGCATCGACGGCGGACGCCTGCAGCTGCATCGCAAGCCGTTGAACCTGCTGGACGTGGTCACCACGGTGAAAGCGGTCTGCGCCACCGCAGCGTCCAGCAAGGGCGTCACGCTCGATGTGCGTGTCGATAGCCCGCAGGCACCGCACGTGATGGGCGACGAAGGCCGCATCGAACAGGTGATCAGCAACCTGGTGATCAATGCGATCAAGTTCACCCCGGCCGGCGGCACGGTGGATCTACTGATCGACGCGACCCAGGTGCAGGAGCGCTGGAGCATCGCGGTGACCGTCACCGACACCGGTATCGGCGTACCGGACGATCAGAAGGCCTACATCTTCACTCCGTTCACTCAGCTCAGTACCGGCTTCAGCCGCGTCGAAGGCGGCGTAGGCCTGGGGCTTTACATCGCGCTGTCGGTTTCCGATGCGATGGGCGGCAGCCTGACCGTGAGCGACAACCCCGCCGGTGGCAGCATCTTCCGCTGGATTTTCGAACTGCCCGGCGCCGCGGCCGGCAGCCATACGCTCGCGCTGCGCGATGCGCTGGCCCAGCACGCAGAAAACGTGCCTTCCCTGCATTGCCTGGTCTTTGAAGACATGGATACCAATCGTCTGGTGATCGGCAATCTGCTGACCCGCGCCGGGCATCGGGTGAGCTTCCAGGTCGATGGCACCGACGCGGTGCAGCGCATCCGCGAGGCAGCGCCGGACCTGGTGTTCCTGGATCTGCACATGCCGGGCACGTCCGGCTGGGATGCGCTGCGGGAGGCGCGCGATGCGATGTCGGCGCTGCCGCCGATCATCGTGCTGACCGCCGACACGCGGACCGATTCGATGCGCGACGCCAGCGCGGCGGGCGTGGCCGGCTATCTGCCCAAGCCGATCAATGCGCACGAATTGCTGGCACTGCTCGCCCGGCACGCCAGCCATGCACGCCCCTGAGCTCAAGCCGGGCAACGCCGCACGCGCCTACTGGCAGCATGCCGCGCACGCCGGCACGCCGCTGGCGGTGCTGTACCTGCACGGCTTCAGCGCCAGCCCGGGCGAAGCAGGCGCGCTACCCGAACAGATGGCCGATGCGCTGGGCGCCAACGGTTACGTGCATCGCTGGCCCGGGCACGGGCTCACCGCCGCCGATGCAATGCAGGGGCTTACACCGGCGGTGTTGCAGGCCTCGGCGCTGGAGGCACTGGCCCAGGCGCAACGCATGGGCGAGCGGGTTGCGATTGTCGGCTCGTCGATGGGCGCGACACTGGGTTTGTGGCTGGCCGCGCGGTACCCGGACGCGGTGGCCGGCGTGGTTGCCTGGTCACCCGGCATCCGGCCAGCCGACCCGGCATTGCTCGAGCAGATCTGCGCCGCGCAGGCGCCGTTGATCGACCCGCGCACGCGCACGCCTGCCGCGCGTGCGTTCTGGTCGGAAACGATCCATCCGGACGGATTTCGCGCCTTGCGTGACCTGTTTGCGCTCATCGCCGCCGACCCGCCGTGGCCACAGGTGCGCTGCCCGGTGTTTCTAGGCTATTACCGCGCTGCCGACGGCCGCGAAGACGGCGTTGCCTCGGTGCCGGCGATGCTGCAGATGTTCGCAGCGCTGGGCACTGCGCCGGCACACAGGCAGGCGCTGGCCTTCGACACCGGCGCGCATGCGATCGGGTCGCCGCACAAGACCCCGCTGGCCGGCGCCGTCGCGCAGGCGTCCATCGCGTTCTTGCAGGCGCAGCTCCGTGCTGCGCCGCACGGCCTAAATGCGTGAGCGCAAGCTGGTCTGCGCGCGAGGCGGAAGAAACCTGCCGCCTCGCGCGCAGCGTCGCGATGGTGCCCCGCTAGCGCCCGCTGCTGCCTCCAACCACGCGCGCGGTCCGCTGCATGGCGATCGCATACACTGGCGCGCCAGGCCGCTGCCGCCACGATGACCACCACGCCCGCAACCTCCGATCCGATCGCCGAGACCCGCAAATGGATCGAACGTGCGGTGATCGGATTGAACCTGTGCCCGTTCGCCAAGGCGGTGTACGTCAAGGAACAGGTGCGGCTGGTGCTCAGCGATGCCAGCACGCCCGAAGCCTTGCTGGAACAACTGGCCGAGGAACTGGTGCTGCTGCGCGATACGCCGGCCGAACAGATCGACACCACGCTGATCGTGCATCCGGACGTGCTCACCGACTTCCTGGACTACAACGACTTTCTCGACAACGCCGATGCGGCGGTGGAAGCGCTGGACCTGCAAGGCGTGTTGCAGGTGGCCAGCTTCCATCCGGAGTACCAGTTCGCAGGCGCGGCGCTGGACGATGTGGCCAATTTCACCAACCGCTCGCCCTTCCCCACCTTGCACCTGTTGCGCGAAGACAGCGTGGAGCGTGCGGTGGCGGCGTTCCCGGATCCGGATGTGATTGTGGAACGCAATATCCAGACGCTCGAACGCCTGGGCAGCGATGGCTGGGAGCGCGTGCTCAACGGTGCAGAGCACTGAGTGCTGCACCTGCCGTCCGGGACTGCAGCGAGTGCGATTTTCGCCACCTGCGCCCGCAGGTCGTCGGCATAAAACAGGGCGGAAGTTCTTCAGCCGCATGCGGATCACGTGCTCGGCGTCGAACTGGTCGAGCGCCGCATGCCGCCGGGCACGCTGCACACGCGTGGTACCGGGCAATCGTGTGATTGAGTGCAAGCGCAGCAGCACCGGCGGCACCGGGACATTGCGGAACGCACGCGATCCGGGCAGCTGCCCGGATCAGCCTGCATCCGTCAGGTTCAATGTGGATGACATCGAGCGCACGCATGGCACGTGCGCCCCAATCCTCATCCGCGCTCCACGTTGCTGCGACGACGACAGCCCGCGCGCTACAGTGCCGCCACCCTCACCCACGTGCCGCATGCCATGGCCTTGATCCCCGCAGTTTCCGCATGGAACCCGTCGCCGCTACAGGACCGCGTGGTGGTGGTCACCGGTGGGGCGCAAGGTATCGGCCGCGGCATTGCCCAGGCGGTGCTGGGCGCGGGCGGCAGCGTGGTGATTGGCGATCTGGATGCCGATGCCGGCAAGGCCTGCCTGCAGGAGTGGGCACTGCCGCGCCGTAGCGCTTTCGTCCGCTGCGATGCCGCGCGCCAGGCGCAGGCCACGCGCCTGGTCGCCACAGCGCTCAAGCGCTTCGGGCGCATCGATGGGCTGGTCAACAATGCCGGCGTGCCCGATCCGCATATCGCAGCACTGCCGCAACTGGACTGGGACACCTGGAACAGCCGGCTGTCCAGCCTGCACGGCGCCTTCCTGTGCAGCAGGCAGGCGCTGCCCGCGCTCAGGCAGGCGCCAGCCGGTGGGGCGATCGTCAACATCGCCTCCACCCGCGCCTGGCAATCGGAGCCGCACAGCGAAGCGTACGCCGCAGCCAAGGGCGGCCTGGTGGCCTTTACCCACGCGCTGGCGCTGAGCGAAGGACCGCATGTGCGCGTCAACAGCATCAGCCCGGGGTGGATCAGCACCGACGCGTGGCGCGCGCCGCAGCGCCGGCGGGCGCCGAAATTGTCGCGTCGCGACCATGCACAGCACCCGGCCGGGCGCGTGGGCACGCCCGAAGACATTGCGCAGCTGGCGGTGTATCTGCTTGCGCCGCAGCTGTCCGGTTTCGTCACCGGGCAGGATTTCATCGTCGACGGTGGCATGTCGCGCAAGATGCACTACGCGTAAGCGCAGCGAGGCGGTCGGCAGCGCCTGCGTGATCACAGCCGGGTTGGCGCATGAACTGGCCCCGCGACGTATCCACCCGAACCCGTCACCCCGACAAGCGTGCTTCCAGCAAGCGTTGTGCATCCACTAGCGAGGGCAGGATGCGGTGGCCGAGCGCGCGCACGGTGGCGTCGGGCTCGAGCAGGTCCGGAATCTGGATCGGTGTCATGCCGGCCGCCAATGCTGCACGCACGCCGGTGGGCGAGTCTTCCAGCACCAGGCAGTGCGCAGGGTCTACCGCCAAGGTGCGCGCAGCCAGCAGGTAGATATCCGGCGCAGGTTTCGGATGGACCACGTCGCTGGCCGTGCACACGGCATCGAAGCGCCACAACAGATCGGCCGCTTCCAGCTTGCGCAGCGCCAGCGGGCGCTGGGTGGAGGTGGCCACCGCGCGCGGCATGCGCTGGGCTGCCAGATAGTCCAACAGCGCAACGATGCCGGGCCGATGCGGGATGCCGCGCTCGACCGCAGCGGCATACAGCCGTTGCGCATGCGCCAGCATGGTGTCGGCCGCGGCCTCGCCGATCCGTTCGCCGAGCAGCCGGCGGCAGGCCGCATCGCCGGTGCCCACCATGCGCAACCAGAAGGCCGGTTCGATCTGCAGACCCTGGTCGTCGGCGGCCTGCGCCAGACAGGCCGTGATGGCGCGCTCGCTATCGAGCATCAAGCCATCCATGTCGAAGATCACCGCCTGCGGGCGAAACGGCAGCGCTGCACTGTGGGTCATGCCGGAGCGCCGCGGCCGAACAACACCTCAAGATCGTTCGCTTCCAGCGCACGCCATTGCCCCGACGACAATCCATCCAGCGACAGGCCGCCGATGCGGCTGCGGTGCAGCGCGACCACGTGGTTACCGGCGGCAGCGAACATGCGCCGCACCTGGTGATAGCGGCCTTCGTGCAAGGTCAGCCGCGCCTGGCGTGGGCCAAGCACCTCCAGCTCGGCCGGCAGCAGCGGCTTGGTTTCGCCGTCCAACAGCAAGCTGCCGCTGGCGAACAGCGCGGCCTCCTCGCCACGCAGGTCCTCGGCCAGGGTGATGTCATACACCTTGTCCAGGGCCGATTTGGGCGAAATGATCCGGTGCAGCAGCGCGCCGTCGTCGGTCATCAACAGCATGCCGCTGGTCTCGCGGTCCAACCGACCCACTGGCGCCAACACCGGCGCGCGCAGGCGGAAACGTGGCGGCAGCAATTCGTAGATCAGCCGGCCGGTGTCCTTGGTCGAGCAGGTGTAGCCGCTGGGTTTATGCAGCAACAGGCTCAAGCCCGCTGGCGGGTCGAGCGGTTCGCCATCGATGCGGATGGCGTCGTGCTCCACCTGGTCGTCGGCATACAGCACCTCGCCTTGCGCATCGGTGATCGCGCCCTGCCGGAACAGCTGGGTGACCTGCTTGCGGCTGCCGTAGCCGAGATTGGCGATGTGTTTGACCAGCTTCATGGGCGCGCTCCGCGGCCGCGGATCGCCGCGATCAGCTTGAACCCATCGCGTTCGGCAGCCACGCGGACCTGTCCGAAACTGTCGTTGAGCACCTGTTCGTAAGGCAGGTGCCGGTTGGCGACCAGCATCAATTGCCCGCCCGGGCGCAGTGCCTGTGCGGCCACCGCAATGAAGCGCTGTCCGATGTCCGGGCGGTCGGCACGCGACGGCGTATGGAACGGCGGGTTGCTGACGATGAAATCGTATTGCGCCACCAGCCCGGCGGTGACATCGCGCCAGTGGTAGTGCAGCTGCGCCGGATGCGCGATGTCCTGCAGGTTGCGCCGCGCCAGCGTCAATGCGCGCGCCTCGGCTTCGTACAGATCCAGCGCGGTGACCTTGGGACAACGCGCCAGCACTTCGGCCGACAGATAACCAAAACCCGCGCCCAGATCGGCGCCATGGCCGGCCAGCGTGGTTGGCAGATGCTCGACCAGCAGCGCGGACGCCGGGTCGATGCGATCCCAGGCGAAGACGCCGGGACGGCTGACAAAGCGGCCGTCCAGAATCTTGCGTGGCGCATCCAGCGCGGCCCAGCGCGCCTGCAGCGCGGCATCGGTGTCGGCCGGCAGCGGCGCGCTCCAATAGGTGCGGCAGTGGTACTTGGTCAGGCTGCCGGCCAGCCCGGTGAGCTGGCGCAGATCGGCTTCCCCCGAGCGTGCGCCTTCGTTGTTGGACTGGCAGGCCACCACACGGCCACCGGGCGCAGTCAGCGCCACCGCACGTGCGAACAGCGCGCGCGCCTCCTCGCGCTGCCGCGGAGGCAGCACCAGCACCAGGGCATAGCGCGTGCTGTCGGCCTCGATCTCGCTTTCTTCGCGCACGGTCCACCCATTGCGCTCCAGCGCTTCGGCAAACGGACGGAAGCTCTGCTCGCAGGTCAGCGTCTGGGTGCTTGCCTGCTCGCGCAGCGGAAAACCGTCGCGCGCGCGCAGGAACAAAACCGGTCCTTCCGGCCATGGCAGCGCGCCTTGGGCAAAAGGCAGGAACAGGGCTTGAAGCGGGGCGTCGTGCGGGCCAGCCATCGGATCATCGGGTCAGGAACAGGCCGTCATTGTAAGGGACGTGTGCCAGATGCCCGCCGCGCGCCTTCCATTGTGTATACGGACCATTGATGCGCGCGCAACATTCGCCCGCCTAGGCTGGGATCCAAGCCCACACGGAGAGACGCGATGCGAGCCTTGTTCGTAGGAGGAGTTGTCGACAACAGCGAAATGGATTTGGACGACACCCCGCCACCGATGCACTACCCCGAAAACACCGGCGCCGGCAGACCCCGCTACCGTCTGCACCAGATCGGCGAACGCGGCGATGGCACGGTGGCCTACGCGGTGTACGGTGCCCCGGAAATGGCAGACGAGGACATCACCCGCATTACCGAGGAGCGTGGCTATGCGCGCCGCTTCAGCGCCTCGCCGGAAGCGCCACGTTGAGGGAACGAGGTAGTTGATGCGGGCGCCTGGACCCTTCCCTGCCGCATGCGATGAAGCATGCGTCAGGCGCCCTCGACTGCAGCGCACAGTTCACAGCCGACACGCTGCACGAGGCTGGACCGGGTTCTTGCGATGTTTTGCCGATCGGATGCGGTTCGTCCGACCGCTCACATCGGTCAGCTCGCGAACCTTCGCATTTTCCGGCAATCAACCGAGGGTGCACTCTCGGAATTGCCGAGTGTTTCCAGCCGCGTGTTTCCAATTGCTGCCTGCGGCACATGTCAGCAGCGCTGCGACAAACCGTTTTCTACACGATGCAGACCCAGGCTGCGCACATCGCCTTCGTCCACCTTCGGGCCGCCCTCCTATGAGAGACGGGGGGATGGCCCTTTGGGGGCCGTGCGTCTCCCGCAACCAACTGGTAGTGCCCGCTGGTCTGCGCAAGCGATCGACGTGCCCGTCTCAACGCGCCTTCGGCGTCACCCGCCAGATCACATTGCCCACATCGTCGGCCACCAGCAGTGCGCCGCGACTGTCCGACGCCACACCCACCGGGCGGCCCTGCGCATTGCCTTCGGCATCCAGGAATCCATCCAGCACCGTGATCGGCGGGCCGTTGGGCTTGCCATCGGCGAACGGGACAAACAACACCTTGTAGCCGCTGGGCGGGTCGCGATTCCACGAGCCGTGCTGGCCGATGAAGGCGCCCTGGCGGAAACGCTCGGGCAACAAGGTACCGCTGGCGAAGCTCAGGCCGAGCGATGCGGTATGCGGGCCGAGCGCGTAATCGGGCTTGATCGCCTTGGCCACCAGTTCGGCATTCTGCGGTTTGACCCGCTCGTCCACATGCTGGCCGTAGTAGCTGTACGGCCAGCCGTAGAAACCGCCGTCGCGCACCGAGGTGAGGTAGTCCGGCACCAGGTCGCTGCCGATCTCGTCGCGCTCGTTGACCACCACCCACAGCGATTTGCTCTGCGGCTCCCATGCGGTGCCCACCGGGTTGCGCAAGCCGCCGGCGAAGACGCGGCTGCTGCCGGTGGCCGGGTCGATTTCCAGGATCGCCGCACGATTGAGCTCGGCTTCCATGCCGTTTTCGGCCACGTTGCTGTTGGAACCGACGCCGACATAGAGCTTGCTGCCGTCCGGGCTGGCCAGCAGCGACTTGGTCCAGTGATGGTTGATGCCGCCGGGCAGATTGGCCACGAAAGTCGGCTTGGCGGTGAGATGCGTGTCGCCGGGCTTGTACGGAAAACTCACCAGCGCATCGGCGTTGGCGACATAGAAGCGGTCGCCGATCAGCGCCATGCCGAACGGCGAAAACAGCCCGCTGACGAACTGCGTGCGCACTTCTGCCACGCCGTCGCCGTCGGCATCGCGCAGCAAGGTGATGCGATTGGCGCTCGCCACCGCCGCGCCGGCCTTTTTCATCATCGCGCCCTGCACTTTCTTGCGCAGCCCACCGCCCGCTTCGGCATCCTCGGGCTTGGGCGGCTCGGCCGTTTCGGCCACCAACACATCGCCATTGGGCAGCACGTAGACCCAGCGCGGGTGATCCAGATCGCGCGCAAACGCAGCAACCTGCAGATCGTCGGCCGCGATGGGCTTGGCATTGGCTGCCCAGCGTTTGACCGGCGCCACCTTGACGGTGGGAATCAGACGCTTCACCGGCTCGGGCAATTGCGGGTCCGGCCCGGTTCCCTGTTCGATCGCCAATGTTGCCGTGTCGCCGCACGCGGCGAGGACGGCCAGCGCCATCAACGACAGCGGCCAGCGAGCGAACTTCAATCGGGATGCATTCATTGCGGGCAAATCCTGGACGGTTGCGTCAGCCAGCGATCATGCCGCCAACGCGACGGCGAGAAGTAAACACACCGTCAACACACCACCGTCACGGCATGACTTGCGGATCGGCGCCCAGCAACAACGGGTGCACCGCCACGATCCGGTCCATCCAGATCCATTGCGGCTCTTGCGATGCATCCAGCTGGTCCAGCCGCAGCTGACCGTTCAATCCCTCGTTGTCGTGGTCGTCCAGATAGGTCTGCAGGCTTGGGCGCACGGCAACCGTGCCGCTGATCATGCTGCCGTCGTCGAGTTCGATGCGCACACGCTCCTGACCATCGAGCAGGGACACCCAATGTTCGAGCGTGGCGATCTGGACCTGTTCTGAATACACGTGCGGGGCATACTTGGGCATTGCGCGATCTCCGTGAGCTGAGCGCACCACGCTAGGCCAGCATGCGTGAAAGAGGCAGAAAACGTGTCGTGTGTCGGTGCTCGGCATTGGCGCGGCATTGTCGCCACGCATGCGCACGCATCCGTCTTCTAGCGCGGCCATGCTGCAACGGTGGTGAAAGGCTCATCCACGAAACCACCTGTGCGTCGCATGACGATCGGTTGTTCTGGGGTAGATCGGCGCCTCATGGAAAGACGCCAGGTACGCAAGCCACACACACGCTACTGCGCATCCAACGCGTCGCCTCACCACCTTGCGGTGACCCGCTGCGCGGCTGTGCGCTGCGCGCCGGTTACTCCACCGCCTGGCGCGCGGCACGCACGGCCGTGACCAGTTGCGCCACGCTGTAGGGCTTGGCCAGATGTTCCTGAAACCCGGACTCCAGCGCGCGCTTGCGGTCGTCTTCGCGGGCCAGCGCGGTGACTGCCACGGCCGGCAACGCGGTGGCATCCAGCCCGAGGTTTTCGCGCACGGTACGGATCAAGCCGTAACCGTCCATGCCCGGCATGCCGATATCGGTCAGCATCAGATCGAAGCGCGCGTGGCCACGATGATCGATCAATGCCAGCGCATCGGTGGCGCTGCCGGCGACCACCACTTCGGCGCCCTGCTCTTCGAGCAGACGCCGCAGATAATCGAGCATGTCCGGTTGGTCTTCGACCGCCAGCAGGCGCAAGCCATTGAGCGCGCGCGCTTCGACGATCTGTTCGGACATCAGACGCCGCCGCAGCTCGCGGCGTGGGCGCTTGGCCTGGTCGGGAATATGTTCCGGCAGCCGCACGGTGAAGGTCGCGCCCTTGCCACGGCCGCCACTGGTGGCGCCGACCTGTCCGCCGTGCATTTCCACCAGCTGCTGCACGATCGCCAGGCCCAGACCCAGCCCGCCATGCTGGCGCGTGGTGGTGCCGTCGGCCTGGCGGAAACGACCGAACAGGTGCGGCAGGAATTCGGCTGCAATGCCGTCGCCGGAATCGCAGACCGAGACCACCAGATGCCCATCGTCGCGCTCGATTTTGACGTCGATACGACCATGGGCCGGGGTGAACTTGATTGCGTTGGACAGCAGGTTCCACAACACCTGCTGCAGGCGCGTGGCATCGCCAAGCACCAGGCAGGGCGTGGGCGGCACGTGCAGCTCCAGGACCTGGTCCTTGCCTTCGGCAGCCAGTTCCTGGGTGTTCAAGGCTTCGCGCACCTGCTCGACCAGATCCAGCGATTCGACTTCCAGCTGCACCTTGCCCAGCAACATGCTGCTGAGATCGAGCATGTCGGAAATCAGCCGCTTCTGCGCACGTGCGCTGCTGGCGATCACCGACAGCCCCTTGTAATACGGCTGGCCTTCTTCGACCCGCTGCAGCAGCAACTCGCTCCAGCCCAGGATGGTGGTCAGCGGGGTACGCAATTCGTGCGACAGCGTGGCCAGGAACTCGTCCTTCAACCGCGCCATGCTTTCGGCCTCGTTGCGCGCGCTGCGCTCGGATTCCAGCAATTGCTCGCGCGCCAGTTCGATCTCGCGCTGCTCGGTCACGTCCGGGCTGCTGCCGGCCAGCCCGATGAAGCGGCCGTCGGCCGAATAGCGCGGGGTTGCGGTCATTTCAATCCAGCGCCACTGCCCATCATGGCGGCGCGCACGCACCAGCGCGCGCAGGCCGCGCTGTTCCTGCAGCGATGCGGCCAACTCGAACTGGAACGTCGGCAAGTCGTCCGGATGCAGCAGTTCGCTCCACGCCGACACCGTACCGCTGGAAATATCCAGGCCAAAAAATTCGCCATACGCACTGTTGACGAAGCGCACCACGCCCTGCGCGTCCAGCACCCAGACCGGCATCGGCAAGCCGTCGGCCAGCGCACTGAAGCGCGCCTCGCTCTCGGCCAGCTCGCGCTCCACGCGTTTGCGCTCGGTGATGTCCATGAACAGGATCGCCACCCGTGCCTGCTCTGGCTGCCCGACCCGGAACGCATCCACCGAATACCAGCGCTTGAGCGCCTTGGCCTGCATTTCGAAGTGGATGCGGTTGCCGGTGCGCGCGACGTGGCCGTAGCGGTCGAACCATTCCTGCTCGTGCTCGGGGAGCAGGTTGCGGATGGAGACGTTCAGTGCGTTGGGCGACAGGCCGGTGTAGCGCTCGAAGGCACCATTGGTGGTGCGGATCACATAGTCCACCGCCTGCTCGCCGTCGAACACCATGTCGATGACGCAAAACCCGGCATCGATGTTGTGGAAAATCTCGTGATACATCGCCGGGTCCAGAAACGGCTCGGCGATGGCGGCCGGCAGTGCGGCAGCCAGCGTGGGGCTGGAAGAAGGAGTGCTCAAATCGGAAACCACGGATGCTGCCGGAGCGGATGACGGGCAGATGAAACCATGCCTGATGTCGTCAGCGGGTGCACGTGGGGCTGGGCAAGTTCACGCTTTCCTCGCCCAGCCCCGTGTTCACCACAAGGTGGTGGCGGCGAATCCGATGCAGGTTGCCAGCACCACGATGCCGGCGATCACGCCGCGGAACACCCATTCGCCCTCGCGACGCAGCTGTTCGTCCATCCAGCGTTGCGCTTCCTCGCGCCAGGCAGTGGACCGTGCGTAATCGGAATCCAGCAGCAACAGGCGGACCCGCGCCACCCCCATCTGCGCGCATTCCTCGCGGCAGCGCTGGCTGAAGCCGTCTTCCCCACCGGCAATCTGCGCGCCCACCGGCAATTGCAGTTCGAGTTCATGCCTGGACATAACGGGGACGCTCCTGATCAAGCTCATGTTCCAGCGCCATGCGCGCCAGCTGGGTGTAGTTAGCACGCGGACCCTGCCCACGGCCGGTGAGCATTCCCTGATAGTCCAGGTCGTGCCAGACCCGGCCGGTCCACTCCACGCAATCTTCGGCAATGACCAGCATCAGCGAGTAGCGGTAATCCAGGCCATTGGCCGCGGTATAGGTGTAGACCGGCGGGAACTGCACGGCCACATCCACCTGGCGCGCCAGTGCAGCCAGATGCTCGCGAAGCGCCGCGCGCGGATCGGCACCGGGCTCCAGCTGCAGCGCGCGCGTGGCCAGATCCAGGTCGACCTCGCTCTGCAATGCCACGAAGGCGGCCGCGCCGGAGGCGGGGTTGTGCCCGTGCTGCTTGGCCCAGTCGATGAATTGCAAACGCACATCCGACGGCATGTGAGCCGGCGCCGAAGACGCTGATTTTGTGCGGAAAGTGTGGGTGTCCATGCTGGCGATCTTCCGGGCTGTGCCGTGAAGCGCGGGCGCAGGCGCAGTGAACCCGCCGTCATGGTGTTCCGCAAGCTGATTAACCGCGCGGCAACGTGGTGACGAACCCAGGCGTGCAGCGCGTTGCGGGCGTTCTGAGGCGCCCCCACACTGCGAAAACAGCCGGTACACACCGTACCTTCCGCTTGGAGGCTTTCGATGAAACTTTCCAATCTTTCCGGCGCCAGCCTGCTGCTGGCGGGTGTGCTTGCCGCGACCGGTGTGCAGGCCGGGGTGCGCAACGTCACCGACCCCGATGCGCCGCGCGCGCTTGGCAGCGACGGCAAGGTGGACGTGCGCTGGACCGACCCTGCGCAGTTCTCCGAGATGCGCTTCAGCGGCAACCGTTGGGAGGCGCAACGCGGCGATTGGGTGACCCAGCTGGCCACCCACTTTCAGAAGAGCGCAGCGCGCCAGTTGCCCGATGGCCAGCATCTGAGCGTGACCATTACCGACATCCGCCGCGCCGGCCAGTACGAGCCCTGGCACGGGCCGCGCATGCAGGACGTGCGCGTGGTCAAGGACATCTACCCGCCGCGCCTGAGCTTCACCTACACGCTTACCGGCGCCGATGGCCGCGTGATCGACCAGGGCGAACGCAAGCTGGTGGATTCGGCTTTTCTGATGAGCGGACCGCGCCTGACCGACAGCGATCCGCTGCGCTTCGAAAAGGCGATGATCGACGATTGGGTGCGCAAGCAGTTCCGTGGCGATCGCAGTACCGCCGGGTTGTGAGTTGCCGCTGAAAGCCCCTCTCCCGTCGAGGCGCCACGGCACAGCTTGCGCGCCACTGGCGCGCGTGCCTTGGTGCGCCTGCGCCGCTGCCGCAGGCCGGCGCGCGGAGCGGGGGTTGGGGGAGAAGGTACCGCGCGCAGCACGCCTGGCATTCAAACTGCACGCAGCTTCGCTCGCACCCTCATCCGGCGCTACGCGCCACCTTCTCCGTGGGGAAGAAGGGATGCACCTATGCTGAAAGTTTGCCTACTTCCGCCTCACCCACATAGATCCGCGGTACCCGCTTGAGCCCGCAAAGCAGCTGGTAGGCGCTGACGTTGCATTGCGCTGCCAGCGCGCTGACCTGCGGTGCGTCGCCCCACAGCTGCACCGGCGTGCCGATGTCGGCCTGCGGGTGGTCGGTGAGGTCCACGGTGAGCATGTCCATCGAGACGCGACCGATCAACGGGCAGATCTGCCCGTCCACCAGCACCGGGGTGCCGTTGGGCGCGAACTGCGGATAGCCGTCGGCATAGCCCATCGCCACCACGCCGACACGCGTGGGTCGTTCGGCAACGAAGCGGGCGCCGTAGCCCACCGGCTCGCCGGCCGGCAACTCGCGCACCGAAATGATGCGCGAGCGCAGCGTCATCACCGGACGCAGCTGCGCAGTGTTCTCGGTGTGCTGCGGGAACGGGTTGGCGCCGTACAACATCAACCCGGGGCGCGACCAGTCGTTGCGCAGCGCCGGCCAGCCAAGCAGGCCGGGCGAATTGCGCAGGCTGGTTTCTGCGCGCATGCCGCCGGCGGTGAGCGCAAAGGCCACCGCCTGCTCGTCGGTGCGGCTGCAGTCCAGCTCGTCGGCACGTGCCAGGTGGGTCATCAGCACCAGCGAGGCGATCTGCGGTAGCCCGCGCAGGCGCAACCAGGCGGCGCGGAAATCCTCCGGCGACAGGCCCAGCCGATGCATGCCGCTGTCCATCTTCAACCACACCCGCAACGGCCGCGGGCTCTGGAACTCGGCCAGCGCGCGCACTTGCTGCGGCGTGGCCGCCACCGTCCACAGATCGTGCTCGGCGATCAGGCGCAACTCGTCGTGTTCGAAAAATCCCTCCAGCAACAGGATCGGCGCACGGATGCCGGCCTGGCGCAGTTCCAGCGCCTCTTCGATGCAGGCCACTGCAAAGCCATCGGCTTCCGGCTCCAGCGCCTGCGCGCAGCGCACTGCACCGTGCCCGTACGCGTCGGCCTTGACCACCGCCAGCGCCTTGCTGCCGCCCAGGCGCCTGGCCAGGCGGTAGTTGTGGCGCAATGCCTCCAGATCGATCCAAGCTTGCGCAGGACGCACTACGCGGCCTCCCGCTGCGCGCGCGCGCTGCGCGGCGACAGGTAGCGGAACACGTCCAGGCCTTCGGTATCGATCTCGGGCGTGCGGCCCTGCATGAGGTCGGCCAGGTAGCGTCCGGAGCCGCAGGCCATGGTCCAGCCCAGCGTGCCATGCCCGGTGTTGAGGAACAGGTTGGCATAGGGCGTGGCGCCCACCACCGGGGTGCCATCCGGGGTGGCCGGGCGCAAGCCGGTCCAGAACTCGGCCTGGGCCAGATCGCCGCCGCCGGGGAACAGGTCGTTAACGACCATTTCCAGGGTGGCGCGACGACGCGGATTCAGCGACAGATCGAAGCCGGCCACCTCGGCCATGCCGCCGACGCGGATGCGGTCGTCGAAACGGGTGAGCGCGATCTTGTAGCTCTCGTCCAGCACGGTGGAGGTCGGCGCGCGCTGCGCATCGACGATCGGGATGGTGAGCGAATAGCCCTTGAGCGGGTACACCGGCAGGTGCAGGCCGAGCGAGAGCAGCAAATCGGCCGAATAGCTGCCCAGCGCCAGCACGTAGCGGTCGGCCGTTTCCATGCGGCCATCGATCTGCACGCCGCTGACCTGGCCGCCGCCGTGCTCCAGCCGCTCGATCTGTTGCCCGTAGCGGAACGTGACCCCCGCCTGCGCGGCCAGTTCGGCCAGGCGCTGGGTAAACAGCCGGCAGTCGCCGGTCTGGTCTTCGGGCAGGCGCAGCGCGCCGGCCATCTGCGCGCCGCCGCCGGCCAGGCCGGGTTCGAACTGCGCGATCTGCGCCGGGCTCAGCAGCTCGTACGGTACGCCGTACTGGGCCAGCACCTCGATGTCCTGCGCGGCCGCATCCAGCTGCTGCTGGGTGCGGAACAACTGCGTGGTGCCAAGCTGGCGGCCTTCGAATTCGATGCCGGTCTCGGCGCGCAGGGCGTTGAGGCAATCGCGGCTGTAGTCGGACATGCGCACCATGCGCGCCTTGTTCACCGCATAGCGTTCGGCGGTGCAGTTGCGCAGCATCTGGCTCAGCCAGGCCAGCTGGCGCAGGTCGCGGGTGGGGCGGATCGACAGCGGTGCGTGCTGCTCGAACAGCCACTTCACCGCCTTGCCGGGCACGCCGGGCGCCGCCCACGGCGAGGTGTAGCCGAACGACAGCTGGCCGGCGTTGGCGTAGCTGGTCTCCAGCGCCGCTGCCGGCTGGCGGTCGACCACGGTCACTTCGCAACCGGCCTGCGCCAGGTACCACGCACTGGTCACGCCGATGACGCCGCTACCGAGAATGAGCACACGCATGTCGTTCTCCTGAAAAGGGCATTCCCCCACAACCACGCGCCGAGGGGGACAGTTAGACGCAGTATATTGCGAGCCAGGCAGTGCCATTTCTGGAATCGGCACGGCTTTGCAGTGAAACTTCCTGCCAAACCCTGCACAGACAAACCTCATGAGCACCCGCGCCCGCGAGCTGGACAAGATCGACCGCAAGATCCTGCGCATCCTGCAGCAGGAGGGGCGGATTTCGTTCACCGAACTGGGCGAGCGGGTCGGACTGTCGACCACGCCGTGCACCGAGCGCGTGCGCCGGCTGGAGCGCGACGGCGCCATCACCGGCTATTACGCGCGGCTGGACCCGCACTATCTCAAGGCCAGCCTGCTGGTGTTCGTGGAGATCAGCCTGGCCTACAAGTCCGGCGACATCTTCGAAGAATTCCGCCGCGCCGCGCTGAAGCTGCCCAACGTGCTGGAGTGCCACCTGGTCTCCGGAGACTTCGACTACCTGCTCAAGGCGCGCATCAGCGAGATGGCGTCCTACCGCAAGTTGCTCGGCAGCACCTTGCTGACCATGCCGCATGTGCGCGAATCCAAGAGCTATATCGTGATGGAAGAGGTCAAGGAGACGCTGGCGTTGCCGATCGCCGATTGAGGCGGGGATTCGGGATTGGCGGTTGGCGGTTGGCGCCATCAGATCGCGCTGCTGCTGTCAGCGCACCACGCGCATGCCATCGCCCGCCGGCACCGCGTCGTAGTAGCGGCCGGTCTTGGTATCCAGCACCCGGTTGGCGCCGGCCGGCTGCATGCCCTGCAGCAGACGGCCGTTGCGGTCGTAGACCATCGCCTTGGTCGGCGTCACCTGGCTGCCGGCAGGCGCGACCGGCATTTGTGCCGGCCCATGCGTGGGGATGCTCGGCGCGACCGAGCGTTGCCCCAGTTGCGAAGGCACCGGTGCGGCCGAAGGCGCCGGCTGCAGCGCGCGCGGCGGCGTTACCGTGGGCGGGACGGGCGTCGGCGTGGTGATGGGCTGCAAGGTCGTGGATGAGCGCGTGGTGGTGGCCGACTGCGCCGCCACCGCGCCGGTCAGCGTCAGTAGAACGCATAGCAGAACGCGGCGGCTTGATGCGTGGATCGCCATGACAGGCACCTTGCGTGTTTGAGGGTCATGCAGTGATTGGGGCGCAAGGACGCTGCGGCAATGCATGCGACCGGCCGGGGGATGAACGCTTTCGCAAGGTGGTTGCGGTGCGAAGAAGGCTGACCTCCGCCGCAGTGGCGGGCCGTTGGCTGCGTCTCACCGGTTGAACCACCCCGACACTGCCCACATCACGGAAGCAGGCGCCGGCACCCCGCTGGCGAGCGCATGCGAGAGCCCCATGAGCCAGTTCGATCTGACCCCTCCCTCCCCCGCCCAACGCGATGCCCTGATCGCCGGGCTCAGCGACGAGGAACAGCGCGTGCTGCTGCACCATGGCACCGAGGCGCCGTTCTGCGGGGTGTTTCTGGACAACAAGCTGGACGGTGTCTACACCTGCCGGCTGTGCGGGCTGCCGCTGTTCCGTTCCAGCGCCAAATTCGAGTCCGGCACGGGCTGGCCGAGCTTCTTTGCGCCCTACGACCCGGCCCATGTGCGCGAGATCCGCGACACCAGCTACGGCGTGATCCGCACCGAAATCGTCTGCGCGCGCTGCGACAGCCACCTGGGCCATGTGTTCCCGGACGGCCCGCCGCCCACCGGCGAGCGCCACTGCCTGAACTCGGTCTCGCTGGGCTTCACCGAAAACGGCCAGGCCCTGCCGAACCCGCTGCAGCGCCAAGGCGCCGAGGCGCAACCGGCCTGATGGCGCCGCGTTTGTGGGCCACCGCCGTTGCAGTGCCCGGGAGGAAGTAAACAACGCCTGCCTGCGCTTTGCGCGCCATGACAGGCACCGCCTGCACGCGGCTCGAGCCGGCAATGACGATGTGCAGATCGGTCGCCGGCGAGAGACCCAGATACGGCTTGATTTCCATACGGCCGGCCACATGCAGGCTAGGTCCCAGCGGTAAAGCGGTCGCGTGTTCAGTCATAGGCAGGCCTTCCGGCCCCGGCGCGCAAGATGCACGCCCTTGGGGCGCCGGGCCGGCGCCCAGGTCCCAACCGCCGCAAACACGGCGGCAATCCAAACCAGGCAGGAGTACGCAGATGCACACGTCCTCATCCCTGATGCTCACCGGCCTGCTGGCGGCCGCACTCGCCGGCTGCAGCGCAGGTAGCCCGCCCCCGGCAGCGCAGGCGGGCAAGCCCGCACATGCCCAGCCAGCCGGTGTCCAAACCGATGCCCGCCCGCTTGCCACAGGCACCGACGCCAGCGTGACCGGCCCGCTGCCGCGTCCGGCCAAGACGCCCGCTCCAGCGGCGGCGGCCGACCCCGCGCTTCCCGCGCAGACGGTGGCCTGGCGCTGCGGCCCGCGCACGGTCGCGACACGTTTCAATGCGGCCACCGATGCCCTGCAGCTGACCCTCGACGACCGCAGGCTGATCCTGCTCAGTGCCCAGGCAGCATCCGGGGCGCGCTTTGCCGATGCACAGGGCAACCAATTCTGGGAACACGCCGGCGAAGCGACACTGTCGCTGGCAGGCGGCGAGGCGATCAGATGCGTGCATGAGACCGCCACCACAATCGGTTAGACATTCAGCTACAGCGCACGTCTTCACGCCACGCGCTTCAAGAATCGGCCGCGCAAGCCGAAACCACTAGCAACCCCAGTTTGCTTCCGGCTGCGCCATGCTCATCATCGTTGGCTTCATCGTCGTCATCGTCAGCGTCCTCGGCGGCTACGTGCTGTCGCACGGAAAGCTGGGCGCGCTGTGGCAGCCGTACGAGCTGATGATCATCGGTGGCGCAGCGCTGGGCGCGTTCCTGGTCAGCACGCCGGGCAAGATCGTCAAGGAAACCCTCAGCGGCATCATGGGCGTGTTCAAGGGCCCGCAGTACAAGTCCGAGGACTACAAGGACACCCTGAGCCTGATCTACGAACTGCTGAACAAGGCGCGCCGCGACGGCTTCATGGCGCTGGAAGACCACGTCGAAAAGCCGCAGGACAGCACCATCTTCGGCAACTACCCCAAGGTAGTGGCCGACCATCACCTGCTGGATTTCATCACCGACTGCCTACGCCTGATGATCGGCAGCAACATCGAGCCGCACGAGCTGGAACCGCTGCTCGAACTGGAACTGGAAAAACACCATCACGAAGCCCTGGCGCCGTCGCATGCGCTGAGCAAGGTCTCCGACGGCCTGCCCGGCTTCGGCATCGTGGCGGCGGTGCTCGGCATCGTGATCACCATGGGCTCGATCGGCGGGCCGATCGAGGAGATCGGCCACCACGTCGGCGCCGCGCTGGTCGGCACCTTCCTCGGCATCCTGCTGGCCTACGGCTTCGTCTCGCCGTTGTCGGCGGCGATGGAAGCGCGTGCCGAGCAGGACGGGCGCATCTATGAAGCGGTCAAGACCGCGCTGCTGGCCTGCCTGCGTGGCTACAACCCGAAGATCGCGCTGGAATTCGCGCGCAAGACCCTGCCCTCCAACGTGCGTCCGAGCTTCGGCGATTTCGAAACGCACCTGAAGACGATCAAGTAGGGCCGCGGTCATGGCCGAGGCCAAATCCACCGTCATCATCCGACGGGTCAAGAAGGTACAGGGTGGCGGCCATCATGGCGGCGCCTGGAAGGTGGCGTTTGCCGACTTCGTGACCGCGATGATGGCCTTCTTCCTGGTGCTGTGGCTGATGGCGGCCACCACCAAGGAACAGCGCGCGGCGATCTCCGAATACTTCCGCAACCCCAGCCCGCTGTCCGGCAAATCGCCGGCGCCTTCGCCCGGCATGAACGGACCCGGTGGCGCCAGCACCTCGATGATCAAGCTCGGCGGTACCGCCGACATGGCCAAGGGACAGAAGGACGAAATGGGCCGCAAGCGCGACAACGCGGCCGATACCGACGTGGACAGCCGCGCCAAGGACAAGAGGCGCCTGGAAGCGCTGATGCAGGACCTGAAGGAGGCCATCGACAAGAGCCAGGCGCTGGAGCCGTTCAAGGACCAGCTGCTGCTGGACCTCACGCCCGATGGCCTGCGCATCCAGATCGTGGACAAGCAGAACCGCCCGATGTTCGACATCGGCCGCGACCAGCTCAAGCCGTATACGGTGGCGATCCTGCGCGAGCTGTCCAGCTTCATCAACCAGGTGCCCAACCACATCAGCATCACCGGCCATACCGACACCACCGCCTACAGCAGCGATGCCGGCTACACCAACTGGGAACTCAGCGCCGACCGCGCCAATGCCGCGCGCCGCGCCCTGGTGGCCGGGGGCATGTCCGATGCCAAGGTGACGCGTGTGGTGGGGCTGTCCTCGTCGGTGCTGTTCGACAAGACCGATCCGCAGAACCCGATCAACCGCCGCATCAGTATCGTGGTGATGACCCAGGACGCCGAAAACGCAGCGCTGGCCGGCGCAGACCAGGGCGTGGCACTGGGCAAGTCGCTGCACGATGCCGACACCCAGGTGCCGGATCTGAGCGGCGCCGCGGCCACCGGCACCGCCACCGTGGGGACGCCTGCCGAAAGCGCAAAACCGGCCGCGGCCCCGCCAGTCGCCGCCGCCGCGGCTGCGACCCCGGCTCCGGCCCTGGCATCGGCAGGAACTGCTGCTGCGCGTCCGGCAGGACCGCGCATGTCGTCCAGCGCGCAGGTGGCCTCTGCCACGGCGCTCGCCAAAGCGGCCGAAGCGGCGGTGGAGAAGCGGTAACGCAGGCCGGCAGGCTTGGTGGCGCGGGCCGGGATTTTCCGGATTCGCCAGGCACTCGACACCGGGAGATGGCCTGCGGCGGTTCGGGCTTGGGGCGTCCTGGTGGCGGCTCTCAGGTCGGTGCCTGCGGAGACGGTGCCCCCCGGCAGCCGGTTCGCATCCACGGGCCAACTCCGCTACGCATCGCATCGTGCGGCGCACGCTCTAGAATGGCCGGCCATTCCCAGCGTCGAGAACACCGTGTCCCGTAATTCCAAGGCCAAGCGCGACAAGCGCAAGAAGCAGCAGCCCAAGCGCCCCTTCGTCCGTCTGGGCCAGGCGCCCCAGGTCACCAACCATGCCGTGCTGCAGGACGCCGATGGCCGCGTGGTCGCCGCGATCGGCCTGCAGGGTGGCAGCGAGTGGATGCTGTCGATCGGCGGCCAGACCATGGGCAGCGCCGACAACCCGGTCCCGATGCTGGCCATGCTCAAGCACCTGGCCAACCTGCAGGAAGCCGAAGGCAAGACCATTTCGCTGGAATATTCGACCCAGCTGCAGCAGATGATCGACGACCTGGCCGCCGACGAAGGCCAGACCGCCGAGGAATACCTGACCAAGCTGGTGTCCGAGTTCCAGAACGCCGATGCGGATGAAGACGGCGAGGCGGAAGACGCAGCACAGGACGCCGGCACCGAGGCCGGTGCTGACGACGCGGCTGAAGACGACACTGCCAGCGCCACCGACAGTGCTGCAGATGCCAGCGACCAGGCTTCCGACGCTGCAGCGGACGCGCCCGACGGCGACAGCGCCGGCAAGAAGCCGAAGAAGTCCAAGAAGGCCTGACCCGGCCGATGGCCGTCTACGTCGACGATGCGGTGCACCTGTGGCGCGACCAGCGCTGGGCGCACCTGCTCGGCGATACGCTGGACGAGCTGCATGCCATGGCGGCGCGGCTGGGCATTCCCCGCCGCGCCTTCCAGAACAAACTCAGCGGTGCGCACTACGACGTGCCCGCGCCGCTGCGCCTTGAGGCCATTGCCCTGGGCGCCATTCCCATCTCCCGCCACACCGACCGCGCGCTGCTCAAGGGCTTGATCGCCAATGCGCGGGCGCAGGCGCGCGGCCAGGCGCCTTGAAAACCGGGATTGGGGAGTGGAGATTCGGGATTCGCAAGTGCCGGGCGATTGCGTCGATCACGTGCGCATAAGCACATCGGGAGGCCTGATTTGAACGCACGAGCAAGGCCATTTCCATCACGCGTCATGCCGGCAAGCGTGCTCCCAACCAAGCAGCGCATCTGTCTTGCTGCCGCTTGCCCAAACTTTCCGACCAGCCAGTGCGCGCATCAGCGTGGCGAACAAAACGTTGTGAACAGCCGTCAGGCGGATGCGAACGCCGCGGTGGTCCACCGATTCCGAGCAACAGCCGCACTCGCTCGGCGTCCGCACAGCCTGATGAGTGCGGCTTTACGTTTGTCGCAATTCAGCGCGCGCAAAGATCGACTCACGCAACAGCAAGCACGGGACCGCCCCTGCGAATCCCGAATGCCAACTCCCCAATCCCAACCCTCAGAACGCCTCATTCCCCAGCCGCACTTCCACCCCCAGCAACGAGGTTAGCGCCAGCATGGCGTCGTCGTCGCGGCTGAGCGCAATCCAGCCGGCATAGGCGTCGCCACCGGTGTTCCAGTTCCACAGCGAGTAGCCGTGCTCGCGCAGGCGATCGAATGCCACCGCCATCAAGTCGGGGACCTCCAGGTTGCCGGCGAAGTCTTCGTCGTCCAGGTCACCGCCCCAATCGATGCGCAGGTTCCAGCGCGCACTGAGTTCGTCGATGGCGGCGATGAACGCATCGGCGTCCTTCCAGTCCACATAGAAACCCGAGCGCCAATCGATCACGTCCTTCAGCGCCCACAACCAGGCATCGTCGCCGTCGTCGCCATCGGTCTCGGCCTGCGTTTCGCGCCAGGCGTCGAACTGGGCCAGCGCGGTGTCCTCGTCGCCGGGGTTGATCAGCACCAGCAGGTTCCACACCCGCGCGGGATGGTCATCCACATCGTCTTCGTCGCCCTCGGGCTGCAGGCCTTCGTCGTCTTCGTAGTCGGCACTGTTGTCAGGCATTGCGGTCTCGTTTGCTGGAGTGCAGGGGCATAAAGTGTGAGGCCTGACGGCGCGCAAGCAAACCGATGGGCGCACGTCGTTGCGTCGCCGGGGCTGGTCTTCCCGGCGCAGGCCCGTATCCTGTGCGGCCGAAGACGGCTATCCCGGCCGCCATGACGCCTTTCCCATGAGCGATACCCCTCCCGATCACCTGGCCATCGACGCACGCAGCCCGTTCCACAACGCCGATGCCCTCAACCGCGGCGTCGGCGTGCGCTTCAACGGTATCGAACGCGACAACGTGGAGGAGTACTCGGTCAGCGAAGGCTGGATCAAGGTGCAGGTCGGCAAGGCACGCGACCGTCGCGGCAACCCGATGACGATGAAGATCAAGGGCGACGTGGTGGCCTACTTCCTGGACACCAGGCACGACGCCAAGCCTGCTGCCGAGTAAGAGCGGCTGACCAAACGACTTCACGCTGTTCCATTGCAGAGCTGCTGAGCGCGAGTTTGCTGCAGGCTCCTTGCCTGCCCACCATCGCCGGACACGCTGCAAGTACGTCCCTACAAGCTCTTACGCGGCATCCATGCCGCGTAAGGTCCGGCGACGGTAGGCGGGCAAGCACCTGTCGAGAGTGTCGGTCCGCAGGGTTCAAGCAAAGCAATCGACCAACTTTCTAGCGCGGTGCCCTTGTCGCTTGCGGGACCGTGTGGCGGCATGGATGCCGCCACCGAGCCTACATGGACGCACTTGCGGCGTGTCCCGCGAGCGGCGAGGGCACCGCGCCCTCGCCTCGCTCACCGTTCGACCCGGACCTCTGGCCGCATCCACCAAACTGCAGCGACAAACACCACTGCCTTCACCACTCACGCCTTGAGCCGATAGCCGCTGCGGAAGATCGCCGCCACCACGCCCAGGCACGCCAGCAGGAACAGGAACGTCATGCCGGTGCTCACCGCGATATGCACATCGGCCTTGCCGTAGAAACTCCAGCGGAAGCCGCTGATCAGATACACCACCGGGTTGAACAGGGTGACCTTCTGCCACAACGGCGGCAGCATGTTGATCGAATAGAAACTGCCGCCCAGGAAGGTCAGCGGCGTCACCACCATCAGCGGAATTACCTGCAGTTTTTCGAAGCCATCGGCCCAGATGCCGATGATGAAACCGAACAGGCTGAAGGTCAGCGCGGTGAGCACCAGAAAGCCCAGCATCCACACCGGGTGCGCGATTTCGTATGGCACGAACAGCCGCGCGGTCAGCAGGATCAACAACCCCAGCATCACCGATTTGGTCGCCGCCGCGCCCACGTAGCCGATCACGATTTCCCACCACGCCACCGGCGCGGACAGCACCTCGTAGATGGTGCCGGCCCAGCGCGGCATGTAGATGCCGAACGAAGCATTGGAGATGCTCTCGTTGAGCAGCGACAACATCACCAGGCCGGGAATGATGAAGGCGCCGTAGCTGATGCCGTCGATATCGCCCATGCGCGAACCGATCGCCGCGCCGAACACCACGAAGTACAGCGAGGTCGACAACACCGGCGAGGCGATCGACTGGGTCAGCGTGCGGAAGGCGCGCGCCATTTCGAAGCGGTAGATCGCCGCAATCGCATGCAGGTTCATGCGCGCACCTCCTGCTGACGTGCGCCATGCACCAGGTTGACGAAGATCTCTTCCAGCGAACTCTCGCTGGAATGCAGGTCCTTGAAGTCGATGCCCTGCTCGTTGAGCCGGCGCAGCAGCGCACCGATGCCGGTCTGCTCGGCCTGGGTATCGAAAGTGTAGATCAAGGCGTTGCCTTCGGCGGCCAACTCCAGCGGCAGGTCGGCCAGCGCGGCGGGCAGCGCCTGCAACGGCGCCTGCAGGCTCAACGTGAGCTGTTTCTTGCCCAGCTTGCGCATCAGCGTGTGCTTGTCTTCCACCAGCACCAGCTCGCCGCGATTGATGACACCGACGCGGTCGGCCATGTCTTCGGCCTCTTCGATGTAGTGGGTGGTCAGGATGATGGTGGTGCCCTGCTCGCGCAGCCGCCGCACCATCTGCCACATGTCGTGACGCAGCTCCACGTCCACACCGGCCGTGGGCTCGTCCAGGAACAGGATGCGCGGCTCGTGGGCGAGCGCCTTGGCGATCAGCACACGCCGCTTCATGCCGCCGGAGAGCGTGGAAATCTTGTTGTTGCGTTTCTCCCACAGCGACAGCTCGCGCAGGATGGTTTCCAGGTACTGCGGATTGGCCGGCTTGCCGAACAGGCCGCGGCTGAAACGCACCGTGGCCCACACCGTTTCGAACGCATCGGTGGCCAGTTCCTGCGGCACCAGGCCGATGCTGGCACGCGCGGCGCGGTAGTCGCGCACGATGTCGTGCCCGTCGGCCAGCACAGTGCCGGAGCTGGGGTTGATCAAGCCGCAGATGATGCTGATCAAGGTGGTCTTGCCGGCGCCGTTGGGGCCGAGCAGCGCGAAGATCTCGCCGCGCCGGATCTCAAGATCCACCTGTTTGAGCGCCTGGAAACCGCCGGCGTAGGTCTTGCTCAAGCCCTGGATGGAGACGATCGAAGTCATGGGTCTGGCACGGGAGGATAAGCGCCACAGGGTAGGCCGTGCGCCATGAAAATGGCAGCAGTGCGAGTGGGATGGTGTCTCCCGACACACGCGCAGGAGCGTGAGCGAACTGGGCTGCGCACGCACGCTGCACCCCGGTGTTGGCGTATCTCTATGCAGGAGCGCGCTTGAGCGCGATGGGGCTTTCCCGCTAATGCCCCATCGCGCCCAGGTGCGCTCCTACCCAAACATCGCAACCGCCTTGGCTCTTGCGATTCCCCACTTCCGATTCCCGATTCCCGCGCGCATCAGCGCGCTCACGCGCGCTTGCGCGACTCGATCAGATCCAGATTGCGCACCAGCCGCCGCGACAGGTCGTCGGAAATTTCGCGTCGTCGCGCAAGCTTGAACAGCTCATTGCGCTCGGCCACCAAGGCCGCATGGCGAAACTGGCGCAGCGCCTTTTCGTAGGCAACCGCCTCTTCCGGATCGGTCTCGGCCATGTCCACCGCGCCGAGCTTGCGCTGATAGCGCTGGCTCACCTGGTTGGCCGCCGCGTTGTAGCGCTCGGCATGCTTGCTGTCTTCCACCAGCCGCTGGCGCAGCTTTTCCACTGCATCCAGCGCCGCCTGCGAAGCGGCCTTGACGGCCAGGTCTTCCTTGAGCTGCTCGTCTTCTTCTTCGGGCAACTCCAGCCCACGCAACAGCCGCGGCAACGCGACGCTGGCCACCAGCAACGACACCAGAATGACCGAGGCCGCCAGGAAGATCGCCAACTGACGGGCCGGGAAGGGCGAGCCGTCCTCCAGCATCAACGGCAGCGTGAGCACGCCGGCCAGGGTGATCGCACCGCGCACGCCGGCCAGCGACACCGCCACCACGATGCGCCACGGCGGGCTGACATGCGCCTCGCCGCGTCGCTGCGCCTTGAAGATGTTCCAGCGCAACGACAGGAACACCCACACAAAACGCAACGCCATCAGGCTGAGACTGATGGTGGCCACGTACACCGCCAGCCACCAGGGATTGAGGTGCCCGGCCTCCTGCACGCTGCGCACCGCACCGTCCAGGATGCCCGGCAACTGCTCGCCCAGCAGCACGAAGATGATGCCGTTGAAGGTGAACTGCACCGTGTCCCACACCGCCGAACGCTGCAGGCGCATATTGCCCGGGGCGTTGCCGGCCATTTCCACGTAGCTCATGGTGATGCCGGCGGCCACTGCGGCCAGGATGCCGGAGGCATGGAAGGCTTCGGCCAGCAGATACGCCGCAAATGGGGTAAGTAGGTTGACCAGGATCGCCGAACCGGGCTCCTCGCCGAAATGCCGCCAGATCCAGGCCTGGATGCGGCTCAACCCAAAGGTCGTCGCCACGCCCAGGGCCAGGCCGGCCAGCGCCACCCACAGAAAGGTCAGCGAAGCGGCCGCCACCGAGAAGGTGCCGGTCAGCACCGCTGCCACCGCGAACTGGAAACACACCAGGCCCGAGGCGTCGTTGAGCAGCGACTCGCCTTCCAGGATGTGCATCAGGCGCTTGGGGATCGGCACCTTGGAGGCGATCGAGGACACCGCCACCGGGTCGGTTGGCGAAATGATCGCTGCCAGCGCAAACGCCACGGCCAGCGGCATCGCCGGTATCAGCCAATGGATGAAGAAGCCGGCCCCAATCACGGTGAAGATGACCAGCCCCAACGCCAGTTCCAGAATGGCCGCCTTGTCGCGGAACAGGCCTTGCTTGGGAATGCGCCAGCCATCCAGAAACAGCAGTGGCGGCAGGAACAACAGGAAGAACAGCTCCGGTTCCAGCTCGTGCCCGGCATCGAAGACGCCGGAGACCACCGCGCCCAGCGCGATCTGGACCAACGGCAGCGGCAGCGAAAACGGCAGGATGCGGATGAGGTAACCGCTGGCCGCGACCGCCAGCAACATGGCGAGGACGACATCGATCGAATGCATGAAGAACCCGGAATGAAGAAACGGCCGCACGCGCGGCATCGCATATTGCGACGCACAACAACGCACCTACCGGACCATACCGTGTTGCACCCGGTGATGAAAACCACCGCATTGCCTCGCACCTTGGCAGGTTGGGCGATGCGGCAGGGTTGTTGCGGATCGGTTCAATCGGCCGGCGTCCGATACGCTGGCGAATGGAGGCAGGCGCGGTGACGCGCTTCAAGTGCGCGCCCTGCGGCAAACCGATCGTGCAGCGACGCGGTGGCGAGCGGCTGCGGCTCGATCGGTGACGAACGATGCAATGACGCACAGGCGTTTCCGCAACCGCAGCCGGCATGTTGGACACAGGCACGTCTGCGTCGGCCGCAGTGCATGAACGCCCGATCCGATCGAGCCGAAGGCATGTCGCGCCCACGGCATCGAAGGGCGTTGCGCATCGCCTTGCCGCTTTCTTGGAAGGGCACGAACCATCGCGCTATAGCCACAGATGACGCGCGAGCGCGTGCGGGTGCAGCGACCGCTGTCGTATCGCTGTCGGTCGTGGCCCACGCGGGCACCAGCCACCTGTGACGCCACCATCACCACGCCAAACGTGGTGATGAATGTCAAAACAGCGTGATGCATCCGGCCGTTTCGCAGGCGCGTATTGACGTTACGGTTGCCATCCAGGCGATCGCCAACCCAAAAGGATCGATGCCTCATGAAGACTTCATTCCAGTCGCTTGCCGTTGCCACCGCCATTGCCCTGAGCAGCGCCATGGCTCCCGCCTATGCTGCGTCCAATCCGACCGTTGGCGGCGCGCCGATGCTGGCGACCAAGGACATTGTCGACAACGCGGTCAACTCCAAGGACCACACCACGCTGGTCGCTGCCGTCAAAGCCGCCGGCCTGGTCGACACGCTGAAGGGCCCGGGCCCGTTCACCGTGTTCGCACCGACCAATGCGGCCTTCTCGGCACTGCCGGCCGGCACCGTCGACACCTTGCTGAAGCCCGAATCCAAGGCGACGCTGACCAAGGTGCTGACCTATCACGTGGTGCCGGGCAAGGTGGATGCTGCTTCGCTGATCGCCAAGATCAAGGCCGGCGGCGGCAGCGCCACGCTGACCACCGTGCAGGGCGAACCGCTGACCGCAAAGCTCAATGGCAAAAAGGTCACCATCACCGACGTCAAGGGCAATACCGCCAACGTCACCATTGCCGACGTCATGCAGAGCAATGGCGTGATCCACGTGGTGGACAAGGTGCTGATGCCGTAATGGCCTGCCGTCGCACTGCGACGCGTCGCGGCTGACGCAGGCACGCTGCCATCGGCGGAATGTGGTTTTTCCGCCGATGGCGCAGCGCTTTCATGCAGCGTCATGGCCTCAGACGCGCTGTCTTGAAGAAGTTTCCGTCGATGAGGCGACCGTTTAGCAAGCGCAGACCTTACGCGACATCGACACACAAGATGTCTCGGCTAGTGCGGTATCGGGCAACCAGAGGCACCGCATGACGGCTGCCCTGTGGGTTCTGTTTGTCGCTAGTGGATCAGCAACTCCAAGCCACCGATCGACGGTGGAGGGCAGTGGATCTGCGAACGTCCTACCGAAGGCAGGTCTTCGTTCAACATGCTGTGCGTCGCGCGAGCCAGCCTCCAGCGACCGCAATCAAACCGTCAAGCGGCGGTGATGGAGTGACCGGCGTGCCGGTGGCTCCGCTTGGTGTCCTGATTCTCCGACACCGTGCGCGTGCCCTTGCACGCGTATTTTTTTGCCCGTGCGACGCGCGGTTTCCCTATCTCGACTGATCGCTGGACGGCGGCGGTGGATCCAGCAATCGACGGAGATCTTCGACAAATCCGCGATACCCTTCTTCGCGCGCATCGGTCGATGGCTGGCGCAACACCCAGGACGGATGCACCGTGGTCAACACCGGCGTGCCGTCGTCCAGGCGTTGCCATTGCCCGCGCTCGCGCATCAATCGGAAGCTGCTTCCCAACACCGCTTGCGCCGCAGTCGCGCCCAGGCAGACGATCTGGGCCGGACGCAATTGCGCCCGTTCGGCCTGCAACCACCCGCTACAGGCCTGTACATGGGTGCGCTCGGGATTGCGATGCAGCCGCCGTTTGCCGCGCTGCTCGAAACGGAAATGCTTGACCGCATTGGTGACGTAAAACTTCTCTCGGTCCACACCCAGCTCGCCCAATGCCATGTTGAACAGGCGCCCGGCAGGCCCGACAAACGGACGACCGCTCAAGTCCTCTTCATCGCCAGGCTGCTCGCCGATCACCATCACCGACGCATCGTCGGGCCCTTCGCCGAACACTGTTTGCGTTGCTGGTTGCCACAGCTCGCAACGCCGGCAATCGCGTGCGGCAGTGCGCAACTGGGCCAGGCTTTGGGTGGCCACGTCCGGCAGTGGCGCAGGCGCCGCCGGCACCCGTCGCCGTACCGGCTCGGGCGCGCGCTCGGCCATCTCGCGCACGCGCACGCCGGCTTCACGGATCAGCTCCGGCAACAGCGTGGCTTCGGGCAGGTTCTTCCAATATTTCTGCGGCATTTCCTGCCGCATCATGGTCGGGTTGAGCCGCGCCGGGTTGAAGATGTGCGCGTAGTACGTGCGCCAGAGCGTCTCCTGCGCATCGTCGGCCGGGACCTGGGTGCGCACCGCGCCTTCGCCAAAGGCCAACGCCTGCCCATCCCAACGCACGCTGCGGTACGGGGTCAGGATCGCCCAGCGCATGCCGGCAAACCGGCGCGCAAAAAACGGCGCCACGCGATCCACGATCCAGTGCTCGGGCTCGAACCAGGACACGAAGTCTTCTTCTTCCCCGGGCAGGCGGCGAAAGCGCACGAAGGCCTTCATCTTGTGCGTATCGCGCTGCACCGCTTTTTGCCACTGCCGTAGCCGGTGCACATCCACATCGGTGGCGCGCTCCAGCAAGGCTTTTTCTCCAGAGGCAACGCGCCACAGCAAGCGATACAACACGGCATGCCGTTGCGGGTCGCGGTGACACAGCACCGAGGCCGCCAGCTGCATGAAATCCGCAGAGACCCGTGGTGGTGGCACCACAGCCGGCAAGGCCAACAGGCCCTGCCCCATCAACAAGCCGCCCTGCGCCCCGCCATTCCAGGCCACATCGTCCGGCTCCACCTGCGCGCACCAGCCCGCCCGCGCCAACGCGCGCCACGCCTCAAAGCTCCACGGCGGCTCCACCTCAGCGCTGAACATCGCTCACACCGCACTCCCCAGAGACTAACGCCACCATCAACACCAAGACCCTATCGCCGCTGCTATTGCCGTGGCCGTGGCCGTGGCCGTGGCCGTGGCCGTGGCCGTGGATCTTGCTTCACCCCGTCGCCTTAAAGCGAGCCGAGCACCGCAGTCATGCGTGGCCGAAGCGGCGCCCTTGTTTGAGCGTAGCGAGTTTGGGCGCCGTGCCGCGCGTGGCGAGGAGCGCAGGGGACCGGTGCGGCCTTATCGCAGAGGCACTAATCAAACAACCCCGCCTGCCTAGGCGCAGGTGCCAATTGCGCCCGCAACCGCACAGGATCATCCAAGCGTTGACGCGGATGATGATCCAGCACACTCACAAACGGCAGCAACTTCTTCATTGGCACGCGCAGCCGTGCCAGATCCCCAACCCGCAAGCGCGCATGCCGCCGCGACAACAACAGACGCTCCACGTTGCGCGTGCCCAGGCCCGGTACGCGCAGCAGCATTTCGCGCGGTGCCGCATTCAGATCCACCGGAAACCGCTCGGGATTGCGCAATGCCCAGGCCAGCTTGGGGTCCACGTCCAGGTCGAGCATGCCGCTGGACTGCGCCGGCGCAATGTCTTCCACGCTGAACTCGTAGAAACGCAGCAACCAGTCGGCCTGATACAGCCGGTGCTCGCGCTGCAGGGGCGGCGCCTGCAACGGCAGCTTGGACGAGGCGTCCGGGATGGGGCTGAAGGCCGAGTAATACACCCGGCGCATGCGGTAATTGCCGTAGAGGTTGTGGCTGGTGTCCAGAATGCTGCGGTCGTTGGCATTGTCGGCGCCGACGATCATCTGCGTGCTCTGCCCGGCCGGTGCAAAGCGTGGCGGCTTGGCGCGGCGCACCGTTTCGGCCTTGCGTTCGAGCTGGTTCTCTTCGATGCGCCAGCGCAACTCGCCCATCGCCGAGCGAATGCCGCCCACGCTTTTTTCCGGCGCCAGCAGCGTCAGGCCCTGTTCGGTGGGCAACTCCACATTGATGCTCAAGCGATCGGCATAGCGTCCGGCCGCTGCCAGCAACTCCGGGGCCGCATCCGGGATGGTCTTGAGATGGATGTAACCGGCGAAATGGTGCACCTCGCGCAGCTGCCGCGCCACTTCCACCAGTTGCTCCATGGTGTAGTCGGAGTTGCGGATGATGCCGCTGGAGAGAAACAAGCCTTCGATGTAGTTGCGCTTGTAGAAATCCAGCGTGAGCGTGACCACTTCCTCCGGCGTGAAGCGCGCACGGCGCACATTGCTGGACACGCGATTGACGCAGTACGCGCAGTCGAAAATGCAAAAATTGGTCAGCAGGATCTTCAACAGCGACACGCATCTGCCATCGGGCGTGTACGAGTGGCAGATGCCCATGCCCTCGGTGCTGCCGATGCCGCCGGTGCCCAGCGAGTTGCGCTTGTTGGCGCCACTGGAAGCACAGGAGGCATCGTATTTGGCGGCGTCGGCGAGGACGGCGAGCTTGTCGAGGATTTTCACGCGGGCAGCATGCAGCGGTGGCGTCTCAGCCTATGAGACTCGCATGCACCCGATCGTGAATGCTTTAGAGCGCTGCGGGTTGGCGCGATCCGGCCGCTCGCAACTGCATGCGTCCCGCCCCTGCCGACCGTGCGATTGCACCATCCCGATCGGCATTGCAGCACTTGGCGCAAACATGCCGATGCGCCCACGTCCGCACCCCGGCGCTATGCCGCGATCGGCTCCGCCGCCGCTGCAGGGCCGTCGAAGCGATACAGATCCATGGCCATCAAACCCGCATCGATGCCGGCGTCGATGCGCTGCGCACCAAGCCGGTCATCGCCGGCCGCCCCCATCGCCACGTACAGCGGCAGCCAGTGCTCGTCGCTGGGATGCGCGCGTGCGGCATGCGGCGCCTGGCGGCGGTAGTCCAGCAGCGCGGGGATGTCGTTGTCCAGCAGCTTGCGTTCGGTCCATTCGATGAAGGGCCGCACGTACGGCGCTTGCCGCTCGGCGCTGTAGCCGTGGCGCAAGTCGTGCAGGTTATGGGTGATGCTGCCTGAGCCAACCACCAGCACGCCGTCATCGCGCAATGGCGCCAGCGCACGCCCCACCGCGAACTGGTGCGCCGGTCCCAGCTCGGGCTGGATCGATAGCGACACCACCGGGATGTCGGCGTCCGGATACAGCAGGCGCAGCGGCACCCAGACGCCGTGATCGAAGCCGCGCTGCGGGTCCAGCTGCGGATGCAGGCCGGCCTGCTCCAGCCGGCGCACGATCTGCTGCGCCAATGCCGGCTCGCCGGGCGCCGGATAGTCCAGCGCATACAACGGCGCCGGGAAGCCGCCAAAGTCGTGAATGGTCGGCGGCCGCAGCGCACCGCTGACCAGCGGGCGACGGCCCAGCCAGTGCGCGCTCGCCACCACGATGGCACGCGGCCGCGGCAACGCGTGCCGCAGGTCGGCCAGGCGCTCGCCGACCTGCCCCGGCTGCAGCGCAGTCATCGGCGAGCCGTGCGAGATGTACAGGGAAGGCAAGCGGGTCATGGACAGCTCCTTGATCGATGAAAACAGCATCAGCGCGACGGCCTCATGGCGAATGCGCCTGGTCGGGCAAGGCCCGGGCGATCACCGACTCCGCCCATGACGCCAGGTCCCCGGTCGCCGCCCGGGTTTCGGGCGCCAGCCACGGTGACAAGCGTGTCTGTCGGCGGCGGCAAGCCCACAAGCGCCAGCCAGCGGGCGCAAGCCGGCCGGAGCGCACGCCATCACGCAGGTCATGCCGGGCACCGCAAACGCACACGCTGATGCAGACAGCCGTGCCGATGGGGACGCGAAGATGCAAGGCCAGCCGTCATGGCGGACTCCAGTAGGCACCACACCAGCCTATTCGTTACAGAATTCTGATAAATACAGTTACTTCAGATAAATTATTTCACTTGAGGTAACAATCGGACCCGCCATGGATACCCTCGATGCGATGCGCGTGTTCGCCGCGGTGGCCGAGCGCAACGGCTTCAGCGCCGCCGCCGATGCATTGGACCGCTCCACTGCCAGCGTCACCCGCCAGGTCGCCGCGCTTGAACAGCGGCTCGACACCCGCCTGCTCAACCGCACCACCCGCCGGGTCAGCCTGACCAGTGCCGGCAGCGCCTACTACCAGCGCTGCCGGCAGCTGCTGGCCGATCTAGACGACCTGGAGGCCACCATCGGCGCGCAAGCGCTGGAGCCAGCCGGCGTACTGCGGGTGAACGCGCCGGTGAGCTATGGCATCGAGCGCCTGGGCGCATTGCTGCCGGGCTTTCGTGCACGCTACCCGCAGGTGGAACTGGACCTGTCGCTGTCCGACCGCCTGGTGGACATGGTCGAAGAAGGCTTCGACGTCGCCATCCGCATCACCCGCCGGCCGGCGCCGATGTTGATCGCCCGGCAGTTGGGCAAGGTCCGCATCCTGGCATGTGCATCGCCGGCCTATCTGGCGCGTGCCGGAACACCCCGGCACCCATCCGATCTGGCCGGCCACGAATGCCTGCTCTACCACTACTCCCCCAGCGGCGACGAGGTGCGCTTTCAGGGCCCGGAGGGCGATATCGACGTGCGCCTGCGCGGCGGCCTGCGCGCCAACAACGGGCATGTGCTGAACGCTGCCGCGCTGGCCGGGCAAGGCATCGTGATGCAGCCGGATTTCCTGGCCGAGCCGCACCTCGCCGCAGGGCGGCTGGTGCGCATCCTTCCGGACTACGCACTGGACGAAATCGGCATCTTTGCGGTGTACACCAGCCGCAGCCACCTGGCACCGAAGGTGCGCAGCTTCATCGATTACCTGATCGAATGCATGGCCGAGCCCGGACCTGGTTGAGCCAGCGGCGACGCCAAGAAACAGGTCGCTGATCCGGCACGTGAGCCAATGCGGCCGGGATGTGGGATCGGGGAACTGGGCGCGCAAGCACGCGACATTTCGACAAACGCATCCCGGTTCACCCGCGGCGGCAAACGACCGCGGCAACAGTTCGTCCCGTGCGTGGTCATTCTGCTGTCGCGACCGGTGTGCGCACAATCCGGCTCCCCGTTCAACAGGAGTGCCCATGAGCAAGATCGCCATCGTGTATTTCAGCGGCTACGGCCACACCGTCAAGCAGGCCGAAGCCGTGCACGCAGGCGCGGCCAGCGTTGGTGAGGCCACGCTGTACCGCATCGACCAGGACGGCAACCTGCCCGACGACGCGTGGGATGCCATCAGTGCCGCCGACGCCATCATCTACGGCAGCCCCACCTACATGGGCGGCCCGGCGTGGCAGTTCAAGAAATTTGCCGATGCCAGCTCCAAACCGTGGTTTGCGCAGGCCTGGAAGGACAAGGTCGCTGCCGGCTTCACCAATTCGGCATCGGCCAACGGCGACAAGGCCACCACCATCCAGTACTTGTGGACGCTGTCGCAACAGCATGGCCAGATCTGGGTGGGCACCGGGCTGCCGCCGGCCAACACCAAGGCGCATGGGCCGCAGGACGTGAACTGGACTGGCGGCTGGGGCGGTGCACTGGCGATCTCGCCATCGGACGCGTCGCCGGACGAAGCGCCGCGTCGCGGCGACCTGGAAACGGCCAAGCTGTTCGGCAAGCGCGTGGCCGAAGTGGCCGCCAAGCTCAAGGGCTGATTGCACACCGCGCCAGCCCGCGCAGATCGCAGCATGGCCTGCCGATCTGCGCGGGCCGTGCGTTAGCGCGTGGGCCACATCGCGCTAACGCCTTTCACGCCATTGTCTCCCGACCTTTTGCTGCACGGAGTCCCCCCATGCAAACCCGCACGCTTGGCCGTTCCGGCCCCACCGTTTCGGCCCTGGGCCTTGGCTGCATGGGGATGAGCGCGTTCTATGGCGACCGCAGCGACGAGGCCGCCTCGATCGCGGTGATCCACCGCGCGCTCGATCGTGGCATCAGCTTGCTCGACACCGCCGACATGTACGGCCCGCACACCAATGAAGTGCTGGTCGGCAAGGCGATTGCCTCGCGCCGGCATGAAGTGTTTCTGGCCACCAAATTCGGCATCAAGCTCGACCCCAACGACCCGTCGGTGCGCGGCATCGATGGCAGCCCGGCGTATGTGCAGTCCGCGTGCGAAGCCAGCCTGCGTCGGCTGGGCGTGGAGCATATCGACCTGTACTACCAACACCGCGTCGACCCCAACGTGCCCATCGAAGACACCGTAGGCGCGATGGCGCGCCTGGTCGAACAGGGCAAGGTGCGCTTTCTCGGCTTATCGGAAGCGGCCGCAGCCACCATTCGCCGTGCGCACGCGGTGCACCCCATCACTGCGGTGCAGACCGAATATTCGCTGTGGTCGCGCGAGCCTGAAGACAACGGCGTATTCGCCGCGGTGCGCGAACTCGGCATCGGGTTCGTGCCTTACTCGCCGCTGGGGCGCGGTTTTTTGACCGGCGCGTTTTCGTCGCCGGACGATTTCGATGCCGACGATTACCGCCGCCATTCGCCGCGTTTTCAAGGCGAAAACTTCACCCGCAACCTGCAACTGGTGGAGCAGGTCAAGACCATTGCTGCCGACAAGGGCATCACACCGGGGCAACTGGCACTGGCCTGGGTGCTGGCGCAAGGCCAGGACCTGGTTCCGATCCCGGGCACCAAGCGGTTGGCCTATCTGGAAGAAAACATCGCTGCGCTGGATGTGGCCCTGATGCCGGACGAACTGGCCCGCATCGATGCCATCTTCCCGCCGCAGGCTGCGGCTGGCACGCGCTACCCGGAAGCAATGATGGGCGCGGTCAACCGCTGAGCCGTGCTGCGTGGCCTAGGTTGGCTGACACGCAGCGGCGGCTGCCAGGTGGCTGCGGACGGCGCACTTGGAACCGGCGTGTACGAACGTGGCACATGCCGATTCTGGGCACGGCCGCGCCCGCATGGCGGTGAGCGCAATCGCCTTGCGGTATGCCGCGGGTCCTCGCAGCGCACAGCCAGCGCTGCGGCACTGCGTTGGCGCCGGTGGAGCTTGCCGCGCGCCACTGCTGCCATCCAACTGTCACACCGCAATCGATAGATGCGTGTGTGTTTCGCAGCGCTCGTCGATCGCGCGTACTGGATGCTGACCGCCCCTGCTCACACTCCCGCTTCGCAGCCCCTTGCACACTGGCTGCAGTTCACACGCCTATTGCCCCATGCTGTCCTTCGTGATTCCCGCCCATGACGAGGCTGCCCTGATCGGCGACACGCTGCAGTGCCTGCATGCCTGCGCGCAGGCCATGCAGCTGGACTATGAAGTGATCGTGGTGGCCGATGCCTGCGAAGACGCCACGGCAGCCATCGCACGCAGCCATGGCGCGCAGGTGCTGGAGGTGCAGTTGCGCCACATCGCCGCCACGCGTAATGCCGGCGCACAGGCCGCACGAGGCGAGCGCCTGTTGTTTCTGGATGCCGACACACTGATCAACCCGCACGTCGTTGGCGCAGCACTGGCTGCGCTCGATGCCGGCGCGGTAGGCGGTGGGGCGCAGGTGCATCTGCAGGGCAAGCGGGTGTGGTCCGAGCGCATGGCGCAGGCGGTGTTTGGCTGGTTTTTCCGTGTTTCCGGCATTGCGCCCGGGTGCTTTCTGTTTTGCACGCGGGTGGCCTTCGTCAGTGCAGGGGGCTTCAACACGCGCTACTACGCCGGTGAAGACGTGGCACTGAGCCGCGCCCTGGCGCGCTGCGGACGCTTTGTGATCTTGCGCCAGACCGTGCACACCTCCGACCGCAAGCTGCGCAGCTTTTCCAAGCGCGAGCACCTGAGCCTGCTGTTGCGGTTTCTGTGGCGCGGGCGGCGCATGCTGCAGACCCGCGACGCGCTCGGCTTCTGGTATCAGCGCCGGCGCTGAACCGAGCGTGTCCGCATCACCGCGATCCGCGGCGAAGCCTACGCTGGAACCGGCACCCGGCACTGCAGGCCACTACACTGTGCTGTCCGTTTTGGTTATACGAGCTGCGCCGCATGGCTTCTTTGCATCGCCCCGTCCTCATCGCCGCCATGTCTGCCGCGCTGTTGACCACCGCCGCATGCCACCGCGATGGCGCGACACCGGTCGCGAGCACGCACCCCGCGCCGCCCCCTAGCAAGCCCAAGCTCGGCGATTTCGGCTTCGATGCGGCCGGTATGGATCGCAGCGTGGCGCCGGGCGACGACTTCTTCGATTACGCCAGCGGCAACTGGGTCAAGCGCACGCAGATCCCGGAAGATCGCGCCAGCTTCAACAGTTTCGTTTCCATCGCCATCGAGACCGAGCGGCATAGTCGCGACATCATCGAAGGCGCTGCCGCCAACGACCGCGTCACCGGTGAAGACAAACAGATCGGCGACTACTACGCCGCCTACATGGACGAAGCCAGCATCGAGGCCAAGGGCGTGCGCCCGGTGCAACCGGAACTGGAAGCGATCGCCCAGCTCGACGACAAGCAGGCCCTGGCGCGCACCTTGGGCGGCCAGCTGCGTGCCGATGTCGATCTGCTCAACGCCACCAATTTCCATACCGACCGGCTGTTCGGCCTGTGGGTGTCGCAGGACCTGCATCATCCGGGCCGCTACGTGCCCTATCTGGTGCAAGGCGGCCTGGGCATGCCCGAGCGCAGTTTCTACCTGGACGGCGGGCGTATGGCGCAGCTGCGCGAAGCCTACCGCGCGCACATCGTCACCTTGCTGGAGCTGGCCGGCATCGACGATGCGCCCGCCAGGGCCGAGCGCATCCTGGCGCTGGAAATCGCCATGGCACGTGTGCACGCGACTCCCGAGCAGACCAACAACGTGCAGGCCGGCGCCAATGCCTGGAAGCAGTCCGATTTCGCGCGCAATGCGCCCGGCCTGGACTGGGCGGTGTTCTTCGAGGCAGCGGGCCTCAACGCACAACAGGATTTCATCGTATGGCAGCCGCGCGCGGTGAGCGGGTTGTCGGCGTTGGTGCAGTCCGAGCCGCTGCAGACCTGGAAGGATTACCTGAGCTTCCGCGCGCTGGATCGCGCCTCGCCCTACCTGTCCAAGGCCTTCGCCGACGAGCGCTTCGCGTTTTACGGCACCACGCTGGAAGGTACCCCGCAGCAGCGCCAGCGCTGGAAACGCGGCATCGACGCGACCAACGCCGCATTGGGCGAAGCGGTCGGCAAGCGCTACGTGCAGAAGTACGTCAGCGCGCAGACCAAGACGCGTGCCGAAGAGATGGTGAAGAACATCATCACCGCGTTCGGCAAACGCATCGACGCACTGGAGTGGATGAGCGCCGAAACCAAACAGCATGCCAAGGCGAAAATCGCCGGCCTGACGGTGGCGGTCGGCTACCCGGACACCTGGCGCGACTACAGCGGGCTGGACGTGCGCCGCGATGATGCGCTCGGCAACGTGCAACGCGCCGAGGTCTTCGAATACCGCCGCAACCTGGCCAAGCTGGGCAAGGCAGTCGATCATCGCGAGTGGTACATGCTGCCGCAGGAGGTCAACGCGCTGAACGTACCACTGGAAAACCGCCTGATCTTCCCGGCGGCGATCCTGCAACCGCCGTTCTTCGACCCCGCCGCCGACGATGCGGTGAACTATGGCGCGATCGGCGCGGTGATCGGCCACGAGATCAGCCACAGCTTCGACAACATGGGCGCGCTGTTCGACGAACACGGCGAGCTGCACAACTGGTGGACACCGCAAGACCTGAAAAAATTCGAGAGCGCCGGCAACGCCTTGGCCGCGCAGTTCAGCGCCTACCAACCGTTCGACGACTTGTCGGTCAACGGCAAGCTGACGCTGGGCGAAAACATCGCCGACGTTGCAGGCCTGGCCACTGCATATGACGCCTACCAGCTGTCGCTGCAGGGCAAGCAGCCCCGGACCCTGGACGGTTTCAGCCCGGATCAGCGCTTTTTCCTTGGCTTTGCACAGGCCTGGCGCGGCAAGTATCGCGACGCGGCACTGCGCAATGCGCTACTCACCGATGTGCATGCACCTGGCCGCTTCCGCGCGCAAACCGTGCGTAACCTGGATGCCTGGTACCCGGCCTTCGATGTGACACAGGGTCAGCAGCTGTATCTGGCGCCGGAGCAGCGGGTCAGGATCTGGTAGGTGCTGGTCGAGGTCGATGCAGCGCCAGTGGAGCTGGTGTCTGCGGCATTGTTTGTCGTGGCGCGCGGCAGTGCCATGCCGGGGGATGGCGAAGTGCGTGAGTACCCACGTCGTGGTTGCCGTCGAAAAAACGGCACGACCAGCGATTGCCTATCGCGCCACCAGCGCACCTCAGAACACCCGCTCCGCCCGGCCCACCGCCGTTACACGCTGTCAGGCCACTCCAGCAACATCGCCGGCGGCAATTGCATGCGCCTGCATGCGCGCGCAGACAGTCCGTCGCGCAAGGCCGTGCGGAACAGCGGCGACAGGCTGCGCAGCAACCGTGCCGATGCGCGCGCCTGCGCGCGTTGGGTGGTGGTGCGGCCGAGCATGTCGCTGGCCCAGCCGGGCAACAAGGCCGTGCCGGCGCCGAGAAATACCCCGCGCGACAGACCCGCGGCGGGCACCGGCAGCTGGATGCTGGTGAGGATGTCGAGCACCTCGCGCGAGCGCGCGTCCATGCGTAACTCTCCCAGCACCGATGCGAAATACGCATCCACCTGCGCCTCGCTGGCCGGCACATCGGCTGCGCCCAACGCCTCGGCCACGCGTCGCGCTTCGTCGTAGTAGCGGTCGGCGATGGCAGCAGGCACCTGGCGGCAATAACGCCGGCATCCCTGCAAGAACCCATAGGCCTCGGTCACGTGCACCCAAGTGAGCAACTGCGGGTCGTTGGCCTCGTAAGGCACGCCGTCGGCAGTGTGGCCGCGAATCTGCGAGTGGATCTTGCGCACGCGCGCAATCAGCTGTTCGGCTTCCGCGGCTGGCGCGTAGGTGGTGCCGGCGACGAAGTTGGTGGTGCGCCGCAGCCGCCCGATCAAATCGGTGCGGAAGTTGGAATGGTCGTAGACCCCGGCCAGCGCCCGCGGATGCAACAACTGCAACATCAATGCGCACAGGCCGCCGGACAGCATGCCCGGAAATTCGGAGTGGATGCGCCAGGTGATGCTGTCGGGCCCGAAGATGCCGGGATCGCCCAGCGGCTGATCGTATTCGATGGTGCTCTGACCACGCGGAAACGCGTCGAGCACCCAGCGGTGGATCTGTTTGGCGGCGGGGGCAGTGAGAGTGCGCAGGACGGCTGACATGCGGCAATGATACGCAGCCCATCTGCAACGCCAGGTCAGCGTAGCGCTGACCGGCATTCGTTCGGCACGTCAGTGTGGCGATGGCGATGGCGATGGCGACCAGATGCTGACGGGCATCGTGACCGCGCGGCCGGAAGAACGCGACCTGGCACCTGGGTGGGGTACTGACCATCCGGGCGATCAGGCCCGCTGAGCTTTCTACCAACGGGCCCGGCGTCGCCGAACGTCCTACCCTTGCAGCATGTCCGGCAAGCCAGCTTGCCTGTCCTTGGAACCCGGCAATTGCCGCAGCGCCGGGTGTGCAGTGCAGCAAGATCGAAGGCGCCGCGCAGGCACGCGGCGACGGCATGGCAGCAAATCCGCCTGAATTCAGCAATTTGTGCGCGTCCGCGCAGAATTGCGCGGCCAGCGCTTCGTTTGAGGCATTGCCATGCACAGCGAAAGTGCTAGAACTAAGGCCGTCCGTCGACGCACTGCTTCGCCAGCACGTTGCGGACGCTCCAGGGCACCGGCCGCGGCCAGTGCAGCAAGTCGTTCGTACCAGCCATCCGTCAGGAGCTTGTCATGATCGCTTTGTTCCAGGGTTTAGGCCTGCTATTGCAGGACAACGCACTCCATCGGCTCCCCTTCGACGAGCAGGTGGCTCACTGGCGCGACAAGACCGACGCGCAGCTCGACGAAGAGCTCTCGCTGCTCAAGGTGGCCAAAAAGCAGTGGGTGATCGCCTCGATCATCGGCTGGCAGGCGATCTCGCTGATATTGCTGGGCGTGATCACGCACCAGCTGTGGCAGAACGACTACCACCTGACCTTCAGCCGGGTGGTGATCATCTTCACCTCGTGGGCGTCGATCCTGTTCGTGATGTGGTACATCGCCGACCTGTTCGACCACAGCGCCGGTTTCGAACGCTGGCTACGCGCCTTCAACAGCCGCGCGCGGGTGACGCCGGACGCCGACTCGGTCGAATGCGTTGCCGACGCGCTGGACATGACGCGCCGCTACCCGGAGGTGCTGCGCTACAAGCAGGAGGTCACGTCCAAGCGCGAGTTGCGCCACGAAGACATCGTCAACATGCGCGAAATGGGCCGGCTACGCCGCTATACCGAACTGCTGCGCGACCTCGACCGCTTCGATGGCGCGCCACGGCTGGTGGTCAATTCCTGACCAGCCCCCCCCCGTGGCGATGCAGCGACGCGTTGACCGAGAAACACGCTACCTGCAGCAATGATTCGGCTGCAAACAAGAACGGCCGGTGCGCACTGCACCGGCCGTTCTTGTTTATTCCCAGCGGTGACCGCCAGCCGGTTTCCGGGAGTCGGCGCCGGCTAGCGCCTGTGAACATTCACGCCTGCGCAACCGCCTTCTCCACCGAGGGTGTCCGCCAGCCGCTGCGCACGCCCCAGACGTAGAACACCGCGCCCACGACTGCGACCACGATCAGATCGGTGCCGTAGCTGAGGTAGCCATGTCCACCGAAATCGGTGCTGCCGGCCCACGAGACCAGTGCAATGGTGGGCAGGTAGCAGATCATCCAGGCCGCACCCTTGAGGTTGCGGCGCAGATCCGGCCAGCCTTGCTTGGCCTGGTAATAGCAGTACACCGGCAGCGCCACGACCATCAGCAGGATGATCTCGCCGGTCAGCGGCCAGCGTGCCCAATACAGCAGTTCGGTGGCCATCACGAAGGCCACGCCGGCCAGCACCGGCAGTGCGGCGATACGCAGCGGGCGGTGCAGTTCCGGCGCGTGCCGGCGTAGCGCCATCGCGCTGATCGGGCCGGTGAGGTAGGAAATGATAGTGGCCACCGAGATCACGGCCGCCAGCGTGCCCCAGCCGCGGAAAAAGAACAGGAACACGAACGACACGGCCAGGTTGAAGAACATCGCCATGCGCGGCACGCCCCAGACCGGGTGCAGCTTGCCCAGCACGGCCGGCATGGTGCCGTTCTTTTCCATGCCGTAGACCATGCGTGCAGTGGTCGCGGTATAGGTGATGCCGGTGCCGCTGGGGCTGACGAACGCATCGATGTAGAGCAGCATCGCCAGCCAATGCAGGTTGACGATGATGGCCAGCTCGGCGAACGGCGAGCGGAAATCGATACCGTGCCAGCCGGCCTTGGCCAGCAGATCCGGCGGCACGGCGCCGATGTAGGCCACCTGCAGGATCACGTACACCACCGTGGCCAGCGCGATCGAACCCAGCACCGCGAACGGAATGCTGCGGCCGGGGTTACGCGCCTCGCCAGCCAGATTCACCGGGCTCTGGAAGCCGTTGAAGCTGAAGACGATGCCGGCGGTGGCCACCGCCGTGAGCACCGCAGCCAGGTCGAGCACATGCGAATCGCCGTGGATGCCGACGCTGAAGTTTTCGCTATGGAAGCCGCTGGCGATCAGCGCCACGCCAGTGGCGGCAGGCACCACCAGCTTGAACACGGTGATCAGCGTATTGGAGCGTGCGAACAGCTTGACGCTCCAGAAATTCAGAAAGAAATACACCAGCACCAGCACCGCGGAAATCAGCAGGCCGGGCACAGAGAGCTCGCCTGCGCCACCAGGCGCCTGCACATACAAGCCCTGCGCCCAGGCCCATGGCCAGGACGCCATGTACTGCACCGAGGCCTCGGCCTCGACCGGGATCACCGAGACGATGGCGATCCAGTTGGCCCAGCCGGCAATGAAACCCACCAGCGAGCCGTGCGAATAATGGCTGTAGCGCACCATGCCGCCGGATTCGGGGAACATGGCGCCCAGCTCGGCATACGACAGCGCGATGGTGGTGATGATCGCCGCGCCCAGCACCCAGGCCCAGATCGCGCCGGGGCCGGCCAGGCCGGCCGCGCGCCAGGCGCCGAACAGCCAACCAGAGCCAATGATCGAGCCCAGGCCGGTGAGCATGAGGGCGAAGGGGCCAACGTCGCGGCGTAGCGAGTGTTCGGACATGAGGAGCCTGGCAGTGAGGACGCCGTGAACCGGCAACAAGCCGGTAATGATCGCAGAAGCGACCGCTTGCCGTCAGTGCGTATTCAGGCACGACCGGGGCGTCGCTGCCGACATCCTGCCGATCCGGCAGTGCGCGGCAGATCCACGCACGCCAGGGCTCGTTGTCTGCAGCAGCGACAGCAGCGCCTGCACAGCCGCCAGGCTGGCGCCGCCGGTGCCCGGAACCCGCAGGCACCCGCGATGGGCACTAAGGCTTCTGCGCGTGGCCTACGCACACGCACGCACGCCCAACCACAGCTCGGTGCGTGCGTGCGCCTTCCTCAGCCGTGGCAATCGGCCTGCGGTGCGGTGGTCTCCACGCAGGTGTGCGCCTGGCTGGGAACGCCGCGCAATTCGCGCACCTGCCCTGGCACCAGCACAAAGCTGTCCAGGGTCTTGCGGGCACACGTCGGTGCGCTTGCGCCATCGCCGCTGCCGCGAGCGCCGCACTGCTCCTCAAAGATCAGGTAGTAGCAATGGCCGGTATCGCTGGCCAGGCAATGCACGCTGGTACTGCTCGCGGTGATCAGCGTCTTGCTGAAGATCACATCGTGGCCATCGCGGGTGGCACGGGTGATCGAGGTGGTGCCATTGCGTTCATGGCAGCCGGCCAGGGCAAGCAGGCAATACACCAGGGAGGCGATCAGGCGCATGGAGACAGTCCTTTCAGTCGATGCAAACGGGGGAATCAAGGCAGGCTGCAGCGCGTCAGGCAGCGGTTGTCGGTCATCGGAACGCTGTGGCACTCACGCGCATACGTAGGTTCCACGCGCGCTGTCCGCATCCATCCGGGACTGCGCGCGATGTCTTGCAGTCGCACTTACATGCCGCGGAACAGGCTCATGAACGGCTGGCTGACGGTCAGCGTTTCGCTGCGGCCGCGCAGCGCCAGCCGGCCCTTGCCGGTGTCCTCGCGCACCACCGAGGCAACCGCCTTCATGTTGACGATGGTCGAGCGGTGGATCTGTTTGAACACCTGCGGGTCCAGCACATCCAGCAGTTCGCGCAATGGCGTGCGCAACACCGCGTCGCCGGCCGCAGTCATCACCGTGGTGTACTTCTGATCGGCCTGGAAATACGCCACCTCGTCCAGCGCGATCAAGCGCGTCTCGCGCCCGCTGCTGGCGGTCAGCCAGGCGAGCGGCGGCGTGTGGCTGGCAGCGGCCGGGCGCGCGGACAGACGCTGCAGCAAAGCCTCCAGCAGCGCGCCATCCGGCTGGCCGGCAGTAGCGCGTTGTTGCACGCGCTGCCAGGTGGCCTGCAGCCGCTCGCGGCCGATGGGCTTGAGCAGGTAATCCACTGCGCCGTGTTCGAACGCATCGATGGCGTACTGGTCGTAGGCGGTGACGAACACCACCTGGCTGCGCGGGCTGACCTCGCGCATCGCACGCGCCACCTCGATGCCGGTGAGGCCGGGCATGCGGATATCCAGAAACACCACCTCCGGCTGCTGCGCGGCGATGGTCTCCAGCGCGCTGGCACCGTCCTCGCAGTCGCCCACGATCTGCAACTGCGGGCACACCTCGGCCAGCAGCGTCAGCAACGACTGCCGCAGCAAGGCCTCGTCTTCGGCCACCACGGCGCGCAGCGCGCTCATGCCCGCACCTGTGCGGCGTGTGCGGCCTGCGCGCCCGCAACGGGCAACGGCGGCGGTGGCGCGGCACCCAACTGCGTCGGCAGCGGCAGGCTCAAGGTGGCCGCCACCCCGCTGGGGAAGTTGGACACGATGGCAAAGCTCGCCTTGTCGGCATAAATCAGCTTCAGCCGCTCGCGCAGGTTCTTCAAGCCGATGCCGGTGCCGTGGCTGTGCGTGTTGAAGCCCTGGCCGTCGTCGGCCACGGTGAGCGTGACATGGTCATCGTGGCGACGCGCCAGGATCCACACGGTGCCGCCACCGGGCTTGGCTTCCAGCCCGTGCTTGATGGCGTTTTCCACCAAGGTCTGCAACATCATCGACGGTAGCGGCAACGCACGCAGTTCGTAGGGCACTTCCACCTGCAGGGCCAGCCGCGTGCCCATGCGGATGCGCAGGATCTCCAGATACGCCTGGGTGCGTTCGAGTTCCTCGCCCAGGGTGGCGATGGCACCGTCGGCGCTGGGCAGCGAGCTGCGCAGGTACTGGATCAGATGGCCGATCATGATCTCGGCGCGCGGCGGGTCGGTGCGCGCCAGCACCTGCGCGCTGGCCAGCGTGTTGTAAAGAAAGTGGGGCTCGACCTGGGCGTGCAGCAGATTCAGGCGCGCCACGGCCAGTTCCTTTTCCATGACCGATTGCTCGGCGGCGGCCTGTTCGTCACGACGTTGCTCACCGACCCGGCGCACCACCGCGCGATTGATCGCCTCGGCGTTTTCGTAGTTGCTGCCTTCGTCCACCGCGAACAGATCCACCCAGGCGCCAGCGTCGGGCTCGCACAACACGGTGACGCTGCTGGTGCCCTGCCCCGGCGCGATCGTCGCCAGGATCTGGTTGTGGGTGATGGCAAAGCGCGCGAACAGGTTCCAGCGCGAGGGCTGGCGACCTGCGTACGGGTCGATGCGGCGCACCTTGGCGCGAATCAGCAGGCTGCCCGGCGCGCATTCGATGTCCTGCACGCGCGGTAGCGCACGCACCGCCTCTTCCATCACCGCGAAGCTGGCCTGCACATCCAGCGGTACTTCGATCTGGCGGCGCTGGCGGGTGGACAAGGTGGTGTGGTCCAGCCGATCGGCGATCAGGCGCACGCGCCGCACATGGGTGACCGAACTCATCAACGCCAGCGTCAGCAAGACCATGCAGGCCAGCGCGAAGATCGGGCCGATGGAGCCGAACAACTGCGTCCACATGATCCCTGCCACCACCAACGCGGCGGCCCAGGCGAACACGATGCGCACGATCAGGAAGACACTGGCAGACACGGGTGGGCAGCTCGTTGGGATGGGACGGGAGCGAGCATAGCCGGCGCGCGCCACTGCGAAAGCCCCGGGCGACGAATGGCCGCCAGCGTGGCATCAAACGCCAGGATTGCGGTGCGAAACCCTGGTGCCGGGCCATGGCCGCGGCAGATGCGCGCGCTATGCTGGATGCACGCTTGCGCTGCGCATGCCGCGCTCGGTTGCTGCCACGCGGCAGACAGCATCTGAAGATGGCCTCGGCATGCCTCCGCGCAGGCGTGGCGAGCCGCATCATGGCGACCCCATCACCCACCACACCTTGTAAGGAGTTGCATGCACCGTCGTCATTTTCTACGCAGCGCCGGTGTTGCGCTGGCGGCCGCCTCCACCGCGAGCTGGGCAGCAACGAACAAGGCGCTCGCCGTCCCGCCCGCCACCCAGCCGGTCACGCTGCCGGGTGGTCTGCCTGCGCCGTTCGCGGCTGCCCCGCCATTGGCGCCGATGCGCGCCTCGGTCGATCGCATCATCGCCATCAACGGGTGCACGCGTCCGTTCCGCGCGCAGGGGCCGCGGATCGAAGCCGAGCGCATCGGCCGCAAGACGGTGGTGCACAACTATGGACATGGCGGCAGCGGGTGGTCGCTCTCGTGGGGTGCCGCCGAACAGGCATTACGGTTGGTGCGTGCCGCCGACCCGCAGGCGCGCGTGCTGGCGGTGATCGGCTGCGGCGCGATCGGCTTGACCACCGCCCTGGTGGCGCAACGCGCCGGCTTGCGTGTGCGCATCTACGCGCGCGAGCGCCTGCCGGATGTGCGCTCGTTCTATGCCACCGGCGTGTGGTCGCCGGATTCGCGCGTGTGCACCAGCGACCACGCCACTGCCGACTTCAAGAGGCGCTGGGAAGAAATGGCGCGCACGTCGTTTCGCCGCTACCAGACCTTGCTGGGCCTGCCCGGCGAGCCGATTGAATGGCGCGATGGCTACGTGCTCTCGGACGTGCCCTTCGATCAACCTGTCGCCTCTGCCGAAGCGCATGAGCCGGACTATCCGCCGCTGGAGCGCGAACTGCTCGATGATCTGGGCCCGCGCTCGCAGCCGGTGGCGCCCGGTGATCATCCATTTCCGGTGGCGTTCGTGCGCCGCTACAGCCAGCTCACCTTCAACCTCAGCGCGTATGCGCGCTTGTTGATGGATGACTTCCTGCAGGCAGGCGGCGAGCTCTACACGCGCGAGTTCGAGCATCCGCGCCAATTCGGCGATCTGCGCGAGAAGATCCTGATCAACGCCACCGGTTACGGGGCGCGCGCCTTGCTGGGCGACGACAGCGTGATTCCGGTGCGCGGGCAGACCGCGCGCCTGATCCCGCAGCCGGAAGTCACCTATGGCCTGGTCTGGCGCGGCCACAATCTCAACGTCGTGCCGCGACGCGACGGGTTGTTGGTGCAGGCGCAAGGCGCACACGACTTCAATAACGCAGACGCCATGCCCGACCGCGCCGCAACGGAAGCGGCGGTGCGCGAACTGGCGCGGCTGTTTGCCACACGCTGAGCGACGCGAGCGCGGTGGTGGCCTGCGTGCATTGCAGAGCGCATCGGTGCTGGCAGTAACGTGCAATGGCCTCTACCGGACGCCGGCATTGCAGGTGGTCGTGCCGAACCAGCCATTGCACTTGTTCTGGTCGTTGGAAGGTCGAGCCACGCCAAGCGCAGCGTCGACCACCATCAAGCACGCCTCAGGTCGGCATGGACGGCGCAGGTGAACCGCGGAGGACGCGCGACCGCACGGTCACCAGCCGCGCCCGCCAGGCGGTGAACGCAGTGGTTCCATTCGCGCTTCACACGCTGCCCGGCACCGCCAGGCTAACGGTCTTCAAGCGAAGCCTGCAATGCACTGGCCAGCGCAGCGTCGCCGCTGACCAGTTCTTCCCAGCGGAAGGTCACGCCTTTGCGCCTGCCTTTTTCGACCAGTTTCAAACCTTGCGGATCGATGATCAAGGTATATGCCTGATCGCCGATCTGCAGTTCGCGACGTAAGGGTTTGTCCAGCGGCGTCATCGCACGGTCTCGCAAAAGGTTCGATCGTCGTTGTACCGCATCGACGTGGATCGATGCTGGAGTGCAGCGATGCGCAAAGCCTAGCCGCATCGGCGCCGAGGTGATGGCTGTAGTAGGTGCGCCATTGCACCCCTTCGTTGCAGGCGCAGCGAGCGCGGCCTGCATCACAGCACAGCTCGCCATCGCATCGGGATCACCGTTTCCACCAATCCCGCTAACACTCGCAGGGCTAGCGTAGCGACCACGCGGTACTGCCTGGAGATCGACGCGATGACCACGGTGTACTTCGAAGAACGTCAGGTGAAGTGCGCACGACCCTGTGCTGCAGGCGGGTGACACGCACCACGACGATTTCGGAGTTGTCGCACGTGCTGCATCGGCACGCTTGTTCGCAGGCGTGCGACGCGAGTTCATCAAGGCATCGCCACCAACATGGCGAACCGCAGCAACCCATCCTCTGACCAACCCCAAGGAGCCACACATGGCGATCAAGACTGTCGAAGAACTTTTCATCCACGAACTGTCGGACATCTACAGCGCCGAGAAGCAGCTGACCAAGTCGCTGCCGCGTCTTGCGCGCGCGGCCACCGAGCCGAAACTCAAGCAGGCCTTTGAAACCCACCTGGAAGAGACCCAGGGCCAGATCGAACGCATCGATCAAGTCGTGGAGACACTGGGCATCAAGCTCAAGCGCATCAAGTGCGCTGCGATGGAAGGCCTGGTCGAAGAAAGCCGCGAGGTCATCGACGAAATCGAGGCCGGCCCGGTGCGCGACGCTGCACTGATCGGCGGCGCGCAGAAGGTGGAGCATTACGAAATCGCCTCGTACGGCACCATTGCCGCCATGGCCAAGCAACTCGGTTATGCCGATGCATTGCCGCTGCTGCTGGCCACGCTGGAAGAAGAAAAGGCCACCGACGAAAAGCTGACCCTGCTCGCCGAACAAGGCGGCAACCAGAAGGCATCCAAGGCCAGCAAGGCCGCCTGAGTCACCGCGCAGGACGGTCGCCGCCGTCCTGCGTCGCTTGCATCCCTGCGGGCATCCCCCCGAAGCCAAAGCCCCACGTTTCTGCCCGCTCGTTGAGTGGTCGTAGTTGCCGGGCGTCAGCCATGGAGCACCACCCATGTTCATGCACAACAAGCGTTTGATGTACACCGTCCGCGTCGCCCAGCCCAATCCGGATCTGGCCACGCTGATGTTGGAACAGTTCGGCGGACCGCAGGGCGAACTCGCCGCTGCAATGCGCTATTTCACCCAGGCACTGGGCGAAGACGATCCGGGCCGCAAGGACCTGCTGTTCGACATCGCCACCGAAGAGATCAGCCACCTGGAGATCATCGGCTCGATCATCGCCATGCTCAACAAGGGGCCCAAGGCGGTGCTCTCCGAGGGCATGGAAGAGGCCATGGACATGCGCAACATGACCCAGAACAGCACCAGCCATACCCAACAGATTCTGTATGGCGGTGGCCCGGCCCTGGTCAATTCCAGCGGCGTGCCGTGGACGGCGGCGTATGTCGACAGCATCGGTTGCCCCACGGCCGACATGCGCTCCAATATCGCGGCCGAAGCGCGTGCCAAGCTGGTGTATGAGCGCCTGATCAACGTCACCGACGATCCGGGGATCGTGGATGCGCTGCGTTTCCTGATGACGCGCGAAGTGGCGCATCAGAAGTCGTTCGAAAAGGCCTTGTACTCGATCGAGCCGAATTTCCCGCCGGGTAAGCTGCCGGGCGATCCGCGCTTCACCGACAAGTACTACAACACCTCCCAGGGCGAGGGCGACATGATCGGTCCGTGGAATGCCGGCGAGCAGTGGGAAGTGGTGGCCGACCGCGAGGCGCAGGCCGCCGTGGATGGTGGCGACGGCTCTGCCACGGTCGCGCTGGATGCCACGCAAACCGCGGCACTGGATGCCATGTCCGAGCGGCTGCTCTCCAATCCCGAGCTGGACCGCGTGACCGGCGCTGACCTGGGTGCGGGCCCGGGCGCCGGTTCCACCACCGGCGATATCCAGCGTTAGACCTGATGGGTGCAGCTGCACCCATCACCAGCCCGGAGCCAGTACGCTCCGGGCTTTTTCATTGCACTGCACAGGAGTTGCCATGAACGAAAAATCCACGCTCGACACACACGACGAACGCCAATCGGCCTATCGCGGGAACGGTACCGACGCATCGGTGGATGGCCAGGGCCGCAACGATCCATCGGCTGTCCAGACCCGCGATGCACTGCCGCCGCGTGACGACGCGCCGGAAGCGTTGCATCAACGCGGTCATGGCCGCGGCGGCACCTTGGGCGAAGGCGAACCCGACGGCCACCCGGAACGTGACGGCAGCACGCAACCCAACTTCGGCCAGAGCGGCACTTACGGCAAGCAGCAACACATCGACGCGCAGCAACGCGCCCTGGACGACAACGCCGAGGAAGCAGAAGACAACTGATCGATTGCGAGCCTGCCGTCGGTGGGTTGACCTGTTCGCGGCGCGATCGTTAGCAGGCAGCGATCAGGATCGACCCACACGACCGAAACGATGAAGGGGCCCGCTGGGCCCCTTCTTTGTTGGCTGCATGGCGCACGCGCTTATGCTCGCGCAATCGGTGCCGTGGCCCCTTCGCTCGCCCACTCCGGGCGTACGCCTGCCGCAGCGGCGCAGCGTTCCAGCCGCCAGGGCGTGAGATGGCGCATGGCTTCGGCGCCGCCCATGTGCAGCCACTTGCTCAGGTCCGCGTCGATACACAGCGGCCGGTAGGTGGGCATGCTCGCCGATGAGGCGACGAGCAGCGAGAATCCCATCTGCAGGCGTCCGCCGATGTCCATCACGTTGCGCAATCCGGCGGCATACACCGCGCTGCCATCCTGGCTCAACCAGGTCGCGGCGGTGGTGCCATCCGCCGATGCAGTGCAGACGAAACCGCATAGCGCAATGGCGCAGCGTTGGGTTTCCCAGATGGCCAGATCCACGCCGCCCAATCCGCCGGGCTCCTGCAAATGGATCGAACGCTGCTGCCCCGGTGCGCGGCGGCCGAAGGTCGCGCGCTCCTCGCGTTTGCCGCCACGGTCGGCGACGAAGATGTCGGCATCGGCGCCCACCCCGACTTCGACCCATGCGTTGCTCGCCATGCGGGCGGACAACTGAAGAATGCGCGTAATCATGCCTACTCCACTATGTGCATCTCGATGACATAGGTTGTTACGCACAATGCGCGCCAACTTTCTGACGTTCGCAAAAGTCGGTGCTGCAAGCGTTTGACGCGGCTTCAGTTGCGCAACATGCACTACGAAAGCCCAATCGGTCGCAGGTTCTGCACCATCGCGCAGTATTTGCCGTTGGCTGCATGTGTACAGCGCACGGCAACGCCGTTGGATGCAGATGCACGTGCAGCAGCGTTTGCTGTCAACCGCACACGCGCACTGCACGGGCGTCTTGCGTGCAGCACAGCGCTCTTTCACTCGCGGTTTCGATGGTCGCGCACGTCTTCATCGTCGCGAGGGCGCGTGCCCGGCACTCAGACCTGCGGATTGCAGCGTGGGCAGGCGATGCATGTGCATCCGCTGCTCACCTCAGTGGCCATGTCCCCGCAGGCCCGAGGTCTTGCGATCCAACTCACCCGTTCACCGGATTGAGCGGCAACTGGATCTCGCATTCCAGGCGCGTGTCGCTGAGCTCGTAGCGCGTCTGCGCGCCATGGCTATAGGGCAAGGCATTTTCGATCAGCCGGCGCCCGAAGCCGCCGGCCTCATCACGGTCGCCGCGCAGCTGCTGGCTGGCGCCTTCTTCGATCCACAACAGCTTGAGGCGCGCAGGCGTATCGCTGCCGGAGACGACCTCCCAACGGATCGACAAGGTGCCGGTCTCCACCGCCAGCGCGCCATGCTTGAGCGCGTTGGTGGCCAATTCGTGCAACGCCAATGCCAGCGTCTGTACGGCGGATTTGCGCAACGCCACGTTCGGTCCCTCCACCACGATGCGTCTTTGATCCGGCTCGGCCCCCAGCGCATCCAGTTCCATGCGCAGCAAGGCGCCGATGGTGGTGGGCATATTGTCCGATTGCGACAGCAGCCCCTGCACGCGTGACAACGCGGCCAGCCGGTCTTCGAACTTGGCCGCAAACTCGGGCATGCTCTGGCTGGCCTGTACGGTCTGCTTGGCCACCGACTGCACCACCGTGATCAGATTGCGCGTGCGGTGCTGCAACTCGGCCACCAATACGCGCTGTTCTTCCTGCAGGCGGCGCAGGTTGTCCGACTCGGTGGAGGTGCCCAGCCATTCCAGCACCTGGCCGCGTTCATCGCGTACCGGAGCGCTGCGCGTATGAAACCAGCGGTAACCTTGTTCGGCCGCATTGAACAGGCGGTGTTCGATATCCAGCCCGCCGCTGGACGCACTTCCCAGCCAGGCATTCATGGTCGGCTGGCGATCGTCCGGGTGCACCGCCTGCAACCAGCCCAGGTCCAGGCTTTCGGCATCGCCCTGGCCGGTGTAGCTGGACCACTGCGGGCTGGACCAGGTCCAGCGGCCGCCATCGAGCGAGCGCCACACCAGCTGTGGGATGCCTTCCATCAAGGTGCGCAGGCGTTGCTCGCTGCTGCGTAGCGCACGCTCGGCGCGCGTGAGCGGGGTGACGTCCATGAAGGTCAGCACCGCACCACCGATGAAATTGTCCACGGTGCGATACGGCAGCACGCGCACCATGTAGCGCGCATGCGTGGTGGGGTTTTCGACCTCGCGATCGAGCACCGCCAGGGTACGGATCACCCGGCGCGCATCGTCCTGCAGTTCGTCGTAATCCACATGCAGCTTGATGTGGCTGATCGGGCGCTGGATGTCGCTTTCCACCAGCGGCAGGATGTCGGTGACGGCCGGGGTGAAGTTGGTGACGCGCAATTCGTTGTCGAGGAAGACGGTGGCGATCTGGGTGCTTTCCAGCAGGTTTTTCAGATCGCTGTTGGCATGCGCCAGCTCCTGCACGCGATGGGCCAGCTCACCGTTGACGGTGGTCACTTCCTCGTTGACCGATTGCAGTTCTTCCTTGGAGGTTTCCAGCTCCTCGTTGGCGCTCTGCAGTTCTTCGTTGAGCGACTGGTATTCCTCGTTGGAAGACTTGAGCTCCTCGTTGGTGCTCTCCAGCTCTTCGATCATCGATTGCAGGCGCTCGCGGGTGATGCGCAGCTCGTTTTCCAGCACTTGCACATGACCATCGTCGTGCACGCTGTCGTGTGGGGCGGGCAGCTCCACCGGTTCGCGCGCTTCCACTTCCTGGAACAGCACCACGTAGCCGCGCGGCACGTCCGAGTCTGCGGTTGGCTCGACGAACAGGTTCACCGCCCAGGTCGCCGCATCTTCGTGCACCTGGATGCCTCTGACGTGCACCGGCGCGCGTTCGCGCTCTGCGCGGCTGAGCGCGCTGCGCAAATCCAGTCGCAAATCGCGATGGATCAGGTTGAGCAGGTTGAGACTGGGCGTGCCGCCGCCAGGGCGGATGAAGCGCCCCGCCTGAGACGAGAAGTGCAGCACCTCGAACTGCTCGTCCAGCACTGCATACGCCGGCGCATAACGGTCGGCGATACGCTCGCCGGCACGCACCAGCGCATTGCTGGAGGTGCGCTGCCGTTGCGGTGGTGTCGGCACCCTGGCAACCGCAGCGGGCTGCACGGTTGGGAAGGTCGCATGCACGTTGCTTTGCGCATCGATGCGCTGGAAGACCCGGAAGCTGCGCTCCACCGGGGTGAACAGTTGCGCATGCCGCGAGACGTTTTCGGCATTGCCCAGGAACAGGTAACCGCCCGGACGGATGGCGAAATGAAAGATCGGCACCACCCGGTTCTGCAACTCGGCATCCAGATAGATCAGCAGATTGCGGCACGACACCAGGTCCAGTCGCGAAAACGGCGGGTCCTTGACGATGCTGTGCTGGGAGAACACGCACAGCTCGCGCAGCTCCTTGCTCACCACATAGGTGTCGCCTTCCTTGACGAACCAGCGCCGCAGTCGTTCGGGTGCAACTTCACCGACGATGCTGGAGGCATAGCGCCCCACCCGTGCAGTGGCCAGTGCGCGCCCGTCGATATCGCTGGCGAAGATCTGGATGCGTGGCGCGGTGTCCAGGGTTTCGGCGTGTTCGCGCAGCAGCATCGCTAGCGAATAGGCCTCTTCGCCCGTGGAGCAGCCCAGCACCCAGATGCGCAGGCTGTCGCCGGTGTGCTTGCCCTGGAACAAGCGCGGAATCACCTGCTGCTCGAGGAATTCGAACTCGCGGCGGTCGCGAAAGAACTTGGTCACGCCGATCAGCAGGTCGTTGAACAGCTGCAACGGTTCGTCGAAACGATTGCGCAACACCTCCAGATACTGCTCCAGCGTTTCCACCTGCGCGACCTGCATGCGCCGCTGCACGCGGCGCAGGAAGGTGGCGCGTTTGTAGCCATGAAAATCGTGGCCGGTGGTATTGCGCAGGATGGCGGCGACCTGGCTGAGCTTGTCGCTCTCGCTGCCATTGCGCACGCCGGTCGGCACCGGATGACCGTAGCCGTGATGGCGTTGCATGTGCGCGGCGATACGCGCGGCGATCTGTGGCAGGGGCAGGATGTCGTCGGTGATGGCGGCCGGGTTGCTGGCGCTGCGCAGGTCCAGCCCATGCAGTGCGGCATCGTCCACGGCCAGCGCCAGACCGCCGCACTCACGGATCGCCGCGGTCCCCAGCGTGCCGTCGCCGTCGAAGCGCCCCATGATCAGGCCAATCACATTGCCGTCCTGATCGTGCGCCATCGAGACGAAGAAGCTGTCGATCAACCCGTGGTCGCTCTCGCCACCGGGCAAGGCGCGCAGACGGATGCGCCCTTCCTCCAGCGTGACGACCGTATCGGCCGGCGGCAGATAGAAGCGCCCCGGTTGCAGCCGGTCGCCATCGCTGGGTACCGACAGCAGGGTGGCCTGACTGCCAAGCAGTTCGCGCAGGCGTGCCTCATCCAATAATTGGCGGTCGCGCAACAACAGCATGATGGCCAGATTCGACGCGCCAGCAATCGCATCGAGCAATTCTGCCAGGCGATCGGCGTCCATACCGGCGGCGCCCACGCCAAGCACGAACAAGGGCGGCTGCGTGTTCGCATCCGTGGCGATGTCGTTGTTGGAAGTTTCGTCGTCGGTCATGGCGGCACTATCGTTGCAACGCTGGATTCAAGCGCAATCGGCCATGATCGCGTAAAGCGCGGCGGACTACCATGCAGCACATGCGTCATCGCGTGCGCACATTGCAGAGACCGGTCCTGGAAGCGTCTGCTTGCGCGCGGTGTTAACCTGCAGTGCGAGCACCATGCGCACGCGTGTTGTCCGAAACGCCACTGCTTTGGAGCCTGTCATGCACGACACTGCACTTGCCGGCCGCCGCATTCTTGTTGTCGAGGACGATTACTTGCTGGCCGAATCGCTCAACGACTTGTTGGTGGAAGCTGGCATCAACGTGGTGGGGCCGGTCGGCAGTGTGCCTGACGCGCTTTCGCTGGTAGCGTCAGGTCAGGCCATCGATGGTGCCTTGCTGGATGTCAACGTGCGCGGCCAGGCGGTGTTTCCGGTCGCCGATGCATTGATGGAGCGCGGCGTGCCGTTTTCGTTCTGCTCCGGCTACGACCGCTATACGCTGCCGCAGCGCTTTGCGCATCTGTCGTACTGCATGAAGCCCTACAACCCGCGCACGATCACCAGCTTGCTCAGCCACCAGACCGAGTTGGCCGATCACTGATCGGTGCAGGCGGGCTGGGCGCTCTCGCCCGGTTCCACGCCGGGCTGCTGCAAGGCGCGCTCCTGCTCGCCAAGCTGGTTGAGCAGTTCAACGGCGGACTGATGCGCCGTGCGCAGCGTCTCCAGCGGCTTAGACGTTTCGTTGCGCAACGCATACAACGCAAAACCCATCACGTTGAGCCGGTTGCGCAACTGGTGCAGCAGCTCACGCCGCTGCCCACGCGGTGCCTCGCTCACTCCGCACCCTTGTCGCTGAGACGGTTGTGCAAGGTGCGCACGCTGATGCCCAGTTCGCGTGCGGCGGCCTTCTTGTTGAAGCGGGTGCGCGCCAGTGCCGATTCGATCATCGCGTCTTCGGCCTGACGCATGGTCCAGCCGGCAGGAATCAGCAAGCCGTCCTGGTCGGCCTGCGGCACGGTCTGCTCCACATCCGGGGCGCTCAACAGATCGCCATCGGAGCGCAGATACAGGTAGTGGATGAACGAGCGCAGTTCGCGCACGTTGCCTGGCCAGGCATGGTATGCCAGGTAGCGCAGCAACGACTTGGTCGGCAACTTGCGCTTGCCATACTTGACGTTGAGCTCGTCGATCACGCGTAAGCCAAGCAGGCGCGCATCGCCGCGGCGCTCGCGCAGCGGCGGCACCTGGATCGGGTATTCATTGAGACGGTAGAACAGGTCTTCACGCAGCACCGCCTGCTCGCGCTGCACGTGCTGGTGGGTGGCTGCCACCACGCGCGCATCCAGTGCGATTTCCTCGTTGCCGCCCACGCGCATGAAGCTGCGCGATTCGATCACCCGCAGCAGATACACCTGCAGCCGCTTGGGCATCTCGCCGATTTCATCCAGGAACAGCGTGCCGCCTGCGGCCTGCTCCAGGAATCCGGCATGCCGACGGTCGGCGCCGGTGAAGCTGCCGCGCTCGTGGCCGAACAACTGGCTGGCCAGCAACTCTTCCGGAATGGCACCGCAGTTGACCGGCACGAAACGGCCGCGGCGACCGGACACACGGTGGATAGCGCGCGCAACCAGATCCTTGCCGGTACCGGTTTCGCCGGTCACCAGTACATTCAGATCGGTCGGCGCCACGCGCACGATGTCCTTGCGCAGCATGACGATGCTGTCGCTGTTGCCAACGATGCCCAGGTTGCCCTGCTGCGCTTCGCGCAGTCCCCCGAGCACCCGCTCCAGGCGTTCGGGCGCGAACGGCTTGGTCAGGAATTCGCTGACCCCGAACTGCTGCGCCCGACCCTGGGTTTCGCGCGCGTAATCGCCCGAGACCACGACGATCTGCGGGGTGTGGTCCGGGTCGAGCCGCTCGATCAGGTCGAAACCGCTGCCGTCCGGCAGGCCAACATCCACCACCAACAGGTCGGGAAAGTTGCTGTCCAGCCAGCGGCTGGCTTCGCCAAGGGTGTGGATGCCCTTGGCACGGAAGCCGCTATCGGTGGCGAGTTCAACCACCTGATCGCAAAACTCCACGTCGTCGTCGATGATGGCGCAGGAAAGACGGTCCATGAGCGCTTCTGTCCGCAATGACTGATACATGTTCAGTTGAGAATTGTGACGGCCGCGCGAAATGCGCTGACACACCACATCGGAAATTGCCTGCTGCTGTCACGTTCTGTGGTGCGGCGCTCTTCCCCCAGTCGAGCCCGCCCTGACGGCTGTGGGCGAAGTACGCATGGAAGCGCTCGATTGCGCCAGTGCCAAGCGTCACGCTCTGGGTCGGTCGCCGCTTCGAGAATGCCAAAACGCCAAGGAGTGCAAGGTTTGCCGCGGCAGCCGCCGGTCCACCGACGGGTGCGGTCTTGATCGAGCGCTGGCTGAGCTCGCTTGCGTGCCTGCATCGGAGCCAGGATATCAGCCGGGGCTGACGTAAGCCGACGCCACCATGGCGCCGCATGAACCCGTCAGGAAACTGCATCGGTCCACTGGGTTACCCACAGCCTACGCACCGCTCGTGGAGAGGGCGTGCACAACGCACTCACGCGTTCCTTCCACGGTGCGGCGAACACTCGCTCGATCCAGCGAGCGAGGTGTCCCATGCACGCAGTCTCGGCGCCCGTGCAGGCCGATGTGCAAACCGAATTGGAGTACTGGCGTGGCGAGCACCGCCGGGGCCAGCTTGGCTATCACGCCTTCGACGGCATTCCCGAAGGCACGATCCGGGCGGTCTGCGCGGCATACAACGCACGCCCCGACCTGACCGATGCAGAAGCGGTCAAGGCCGTGCGCGATGCGCTGTGCCTGACTCCCGGCTCGATGAATGCCGTGCTCGCCGATTGGCTGGCGCCGCGTTGCCTGCGCCACCTCCGCCAGGCGTGATGCAGCTACAGGTTGGGCCCGCTTGATTAGTGCGGTGCACGCCTGCCGTGCTCGGAAGGGGCTCTTCGGGCCTGCAAGGTATCGCACGGTGCGTCAGTTCACTCTTTTTCGCGCGTGATGGGCGCAGGCTTGTCATTGGCACCACGCGTCTGCACGCGGTGGCGGCATGCGTGCCCAGGTGCCCGTTGTTCGCGCACGCTGCAGGTGCCAGCTGCGCTTGCCCGGCCTGCGCCGCATGCCGCGGCCGTGGTGTCGGCGCCGCCGCATACCGCCAGGCATAGGAGAAACCTGTGGAAGCGCTGCTGCTGTCCCGTATCCAGTTCGCCTTCGTCATTTCGTTCCATGTGCTGTTTCCGGCCTTCACCATCGGCCTGGCGAACCTGCTCGGGTTTCTGGAATGGCGTTGGCTGCGCACGCACGACGAGGCCTGGAAGCGGCTGTACTTCTTCTGGTTGCGGATCTTTGCGGTGTCTTTCGGCATGGGCGTGGTCAGCGGCATCGTCATGGCCTTCCAGTTCGGCGCCAACTGGCCCGAGCTGAGCCGCATTGCCGGCAGCGTGATCGGCCCGCTGCTGAGCTATGAAGTGCTCACTGCCTTCTTCCTGGAAGCCAGCTTCCTGGGGGTAATGCTGTTCGGCTGGGGCCGGGTCTCCGAACGCCTGCACTTTTTCGCCACCTGCATGGTGGCGATCGGCACGCTGGTGTCCACGTTCTGGATCTTGTCGTCCAACAGCTGGCTGCACACCCCGCGTGGCTACGCGATGGTCAACGGCATCGTGCAGCCGGTCAGCTGGCTGCAGATCATCTTTAACCCGTCGTTTCCGTATCGCCTGGTCCATATGGCGCTGGGTTCGTTCATCACCACCTGCTTTGTGGTTGGCGGCGTCGGCGCTTACTACCTGCGCAAAGGGCTGCATGTGGATGCCGGCGCCCGCATGTTGCGCTTGTCGGTGGCATTTGCCGCCATCGTGTTGCCCATCCAGGTCCTGGTAGGCGACCAGCACGGGCTCAACACATTGGAGCATCAACCGCTCAAGGTCGCCGCGATGGAGGCGCACTGGCACAGCGAAAGCGATGGCGCCGGCGTGCCGTTGGTGGTGTTTGCGCTGCCCAACGCACAGGCCGAGCGCAACGACTATGAGGTGGCCATCCCGCGCCTGGGCAGCCTGATCCTGACCCACAGTGCAGACGGCGACATTACGCCGCTGACGTCGGTGCCGCGCGATCAACGCCCGCCGGTGGCTCCGGTGTTCTTTGCCTTCCGCATCATGGTGGGCCTGGGGATGGCGATGCTGTTGCTGGCGTGGATCTCGGCCATTGCCTGGTGGCGTGGACGCCTGCATGCCAGGCCGCTGATCCTGGCCTGGAACCTCATGCTGCCGGCTGGATTCATGGCGCTGGTGGCTGGCTGGTTCGTCACCGAGATCGGGCGCCAGCCGTGGGTGGTGTACGGGCTGTTGCGTACTGCCGATGCGGTGGGCCCGCAATCGACTGCGACAGTGGCGGTCTCGCTGCTGGTGTATCTGCTGGGCTATGCGTTCGTATTCGGCTTCGGAATCTTTTATCTGATCAAGCTGGTCCGTGCCGGGCCGCAACCCAGCCGCGACGGGCCGGATGTGGCCGGCGGCGAACACACGCCGGCACGCCCGCTGTCCGCGGCAGATACATCACTGGAACAGGAGAACACGCCATGGAACTGAACTACTGGTTGCCGGTGGTGTGGTTTGGCGTGATCGGTTTCGGCGTGCTGATGTACGTGGTGCTGGACGGCTTCGTGCTCGGGCTGGGCATGCTGGCGCCCTTCGCGCGCGACGAACAGGAAGTGGACCTGATGATGAACACCGCCGCGCCCATCTGGGACGGCAACGAAACCTGGCTGGTGCTTGGCGGCGCCGGCCTGTTCGCTGCGTTTCCCACGGCGTATGCGGTGATCCTGTCCGGCCTATATCTGCCGGTGCTGTTGATGGTGATGGCGCTGGTGTTTCGTGGGGTGGCGTTCGAATTCCGTTTCAAGGCGCAGCGCTCGCGTCGATTGTGGACGTTATCGTTCATCGCCGGCTCGATTCTGACCGCCTTCGCGCAAGGCATCATCCTCGGCGCGCTGGTGGAAGGCATGCCATTGGACAACGGGCGCTACACCGGCGGCGTGTTCGGCTGGTTCAGCCCGTTCACCATCCTCACCGGTGCTGCGCTGGTGTTCGGCTATGCGCTGCTCGGCAGCACCTGGCTGATCCTCAAGACCGATGGGCGCACCCATACCTTGGCGCGGCAATTGACCAAGCCGCTGGTGGGCGTGGTGGTCACCTTCGTCGTGCTGGTCAGCGCGTGGCTGCCGTTCCTGAGCTCGCATGTGATGGCGCGCTGGTTCGAACATGGCAATTTCTGGTGGCTGTCGCCGATTCCGCTGATGACCGCAGCCGTAGCGCTTGCGCTCTGGCGCAGCAGCGACAGCTCGCGCAGCGATGCGTGGCCCTTCCTGCTGACGCTGGCGATCTTCGTGTTGGGCTTCATCGGCCTGGTGTTGGGCATGTGGCCGTATCTGGTGCCACCGAGCTACACGATCTGGCAGGCGGCCTCGCCACCCTCTTCGCAAATCTTTCCGATGGTGGGCCTGGTGGTACTGCTGCCACTGGTGCTCGGCTATACGGTGTGGTCGTACCGCGTGTTCCGCGGCAAGATCACCGCCGATGTGGGCTATCACCATCATCACTGAGCGAGAGTGCGGCACGCAGGCGTGTGCACCATGCGAGGCGTTGCGGCAGATGTCTTCAGACAACCCAACAGCGCCCGCGTTGCGGGCGCTTTGGCGATACGGGCGGTGTGCTTCAGCGTTTTTCCGAGCCGTCCGGCCGCTCGTAGTCGTGTTCGGGGTCGGCCTTGTTGACCTCGGGATCTTCGTCGGGCATGTCGTGCACCTTCCATGCGACATCCTCGTTGCGACGCTCCTGTGGCGTAAACGGCTTTTTCTGATCGTCTTCCGGGCCCCATGGCTTTTTCGATTCGCTGCCCATGCTCATCTCCTGCGTGGTCGTCATGACCCAACGCTAGGCGCGCAGGCATTGCGAGGTGGTGAACGAAGCCCGGTGGTGGCGTGAAGTGCGTGTGGCAATGCACTCCCCGCACCAGACAGCACAGGCTCCGGCTGCGTACACTTCGCCGCCTCGCAAAGGGCTCAAGCCGCGTTACCCGCCGGTCTGCGAATGCGGCGCCTCGACCGGCTTGGACTGCGGCGAATCCTTCTGCCGCAACCAGATAGTCAACACCACCAGCGAGAACACCGCCAGGAACTCGCTCTGCCAGTTCTGCATCGATTCGAACCAGAACGCTGCGCTGGTGAAATGCTCCAAGACCGTGATGGGCGGCAAGCCCTTCTGCGCACGTTCCACCACCTCCAGTCGCCAACTGCCGACCAGATGCAGCGCAAAGCTCATCAGGAACAGCGCTCCGAACGCGATGGCCAGCGAATGGTCGTACAGCCGTCGCCATATCCCGCCGGCACGCACCGGCCAGGGCGTGGTGCCAGGCTTGATCTCAACGCTTTCTTCAGCCGGATCGAGCGAGCGCGATTCGGCAGAGCCCACCTGCCGCAACTTCACGGTGAGCAACACGTACATGCCCATCTGCAGGAACTCGCTCTCCCAGTTTTCGAACAGTGCCGACATGAAATGCGGGCTGTGCAGATACGCAGACAGCAGCAGCGTCGGCTGCCCCTGCTCGCGCAATTCGTCGTTGTATGCATGCAACCCGGCATAGATCTGGCAACCGATGAAGAAGATGGTCAACGCAAGCAGACACAACGACAGCCCGTTACGACGCAAGAACATGGATGACCTCCTGACGATGCGCGCAGTATCGAGCGTCCTGGGCAAAACCGCATGAAGTTTGCGTGCAACCGCGCTGTTCCGCATGCCGCGCGATGGGTGACTGCCACGCACAGGGCGCAACCCGCAACACACCACGCGCACATCGTTTAGCCCGGACGTTTACGTTTGCGCGACCACACTGGCGTGCAACCAACGACTTCCACTGCCAGGAGACCACGATGCCCGTACCCAACTATCCACGCCCCCCCTTCAAGCCACAGCAGCAGAGCTTTCCCGGACGCACCGAGAAGATGGACCCGCGCCCGGACCATGGCGAAGACAGCTACGTTGGCCACGGCCAGTTGAAGGGCAAGCGCGCATTGATTACCGGTGGCGACAGCGGCATAGGCGCTGCGGTTGCCATCGCCTATGCACGCGAAGGCGCAGACGTGGCCATCGCCTTCCTTCCCGACGAGCAGGAAGATGCAGCGCGCATTGGCGCGCTGATCGAAAAAGCCGGCGTTAAGGCGCTGCTGGTGGGATGCGACATCAGCGACCCCGGCCAGGCAGCGGCCCTGATCGACAAGGTCAACAGCACGCTGGGCGGCCTGGATATCCTGGTCAACAACGCCGGTTACCAGAAGTACTTCGAGACCTTCGAAGACATCACCCTGGACGAATGGCGCAAGACCTTCGACACCAACGTGCATGCGGCCTTCAATCTGGTACGCCTGTCGGTACCGTTGATGACCGATGGCGGCTCCATCATCAATACCGCCTCGGTGCAATCGAAGAAACCCACGCCCAACATCCTGCCCTACGCCGCGACCAAGGGTGCGCTGGCCAACCTCACCATCGGCCTGGCCGGCGTGCTGGCGGAGAAGAACATCCGCGTCAATGCGGTCCTGCCGGGCCCGATCTGGACACCCTTCATTCCCTCCGGCATGGATGAAGAGTCGGTGGAAAACTTCGGCGGGCAGACGCCCATGGGGCGCCCAGGTCAGCCGGTCGAGCTGGCATCGGCTTACGTGATGCTGGCGGCCGACACGGCCAGTTACACATCGGGCACCTTGCTGACCATCTCTGGCGGCGCAGTCACGCTGTAACGCCGTCGCATTATTGCCACGCCCGCGTCGCTGATCGAGCGACGCGGGCTTTTTATTGGCTCAATCTTTTAGGTGAACGCTCAGCGCTCACCAGCGCATGCCTCCTCGCGTCTGCTTGCCCGTGCAGTCGTTCGGGCGCATTGCCACAGCGCGCAAAAAACGCACAGCCAAGGTGAGTTTCCGGTCAACGTTGCGCTCGCATCGCACACACCCATGCGGTTGCGCTCACGGTCGGCCTCCTACCGTAGGTGGCGTTGGAACGTGATGCACCACCCCTCTCCAAACAGTGCTGCCCGCCACGCCCGCGTGGCGCAGGTGCGAACCCACTGCTGGCGCAACGACATCGCCCACATGCGTCGACGCATGCGAGCTGATGCATCCGCGCCATTGGCAGGCCAGCGCAGTAGCGCCCCCATAAGGCAGACAACAATGCGAATTCTGGTCACCGGTGGCACCGGCTACATCGGCTCACACACCTGCGTGGAACTGGCGCGGCGCGGTCATGACGTGTGCATTGTCGATAATTTGAGCAACTCCTCCGAGCGCGTGCTCGACCATCTGCAGCATCTGATGGGGTTCCGCCCGGAGTTTCATCGCATGGATGTGCGTGCGCCCGAGCTTGCCGACCTACTGACCAGCGAGCGCATCGACGCCGTCCTGCATTTTGCCGCACTCAAGGCCGTTGGCGAATCGGTGCGCGAGCCGCTGCTGTACTTCAACAACAACGTCACCGGCACGCTGGCGCTGCTACGCGCGATGCGGACTGCCAAGGTGTGCAACCTGGTGTTCAGTTCGTCGGCCACCGTGTATGGCGACGCCAACCGCAGCCCGATCGACGAGAGCGCGCCGCTGAAGGCGATCAACCCCTACGGGCGCACCAAGCTGATGATGGAAGAAATGATCGGCGACCTCAGCGCCGCGTGGCCGGATTTCAATGCGGCGTTGCTGCGCTACTTCAACCCGGTGGGTGCGCACCCCAGCGGGTATCTGGGCGAAGATCCGCGAGGCGTACCGAACAACCTGATGCCCTACATCGCGCAGGTGGCAGTGGGGCGTCGCGCGGCATTGCAGGTCTTTGGCGACGACTACCCCACCGACGACGGCACCGGCGTACGCGACTATCTGCATGTGATGGATCTGGCGCGCGCGCATGTGGATGCCATCGATTACCTGCAGCGCGAACGCAAGGGCCTGGTGGTCAATCTGGGCACCGGGCGCGGCTACAGCGTGCGCGAGGTGGCGGCCGCGTTCGCGCGCGCCAGTGGCAGGCGCATTCCGCTGAGCATTGCGCCACGTCGCGATGGCGATGTGGCGGTGTACTTCGCCAGCACTGCGCTGGCCAACCGGCTGCTGGGCTGGACCGCGGAATACGACCTGGACCGCATGTGCCGCGATACCTGGCGCTGGCAATCGATGCACCCGGATGGCTACGCCGGTTCGCGTCTGCCGCGCCCGCGCTCCGCGGCGGCCGTGCCCGAACGCGAAAGTGCGCGCGAGCTGCCGACATCACCGCGCCGGCGACCGCCCGGTCCGGACACGCGCCGTCGCAGCGAGCCGGTACGCACGCTGGCGGTCGCCGATGGTTTCTCCGGCGCGTAATACGCAACGACCCGTTTCTTTCCTACGAGGGTATTCCATGAGTTGGGCTGGCCAGTTCCAATACGCGATCGGCAAGACCCGCCGCGCGGTTCCATCCGACAGCACGCCACAGTTCGATCCGGCGCGGCCCACACTGTTGTGTCTGTCGCATCTGCGCTGGAGTTTTGTCTATCAGCGCCCGCAGCACCTGATGTCGCGCTTTGCACGCGATGCCAATGTGCTGTTCTGGGAGGAGCCCATCGCCTGCGATGCAGCCGAACCCTGGCTGGAGGTGCGTGGCCAAGAGCACGGCGTGCACGTCTTGGTGCCGCGCCTGCCCGTCGGGTGCGGGGGCGAGGAGGCCGTGCAGGTGCAACGTCGCCTGCTGGACGGCTACCTGGCCGAGCTTGGCGTACGCGACCTGCTGCTGTGGTACTACACGCCAATGAGCCAGAGCTTCAGTGCGCATCTGCGTGCGCGCATGGTCATCTACGACTGCATGGACGAGCTGTCGGCCTTTCGTGGCGCGCCCCCGGAGCTGGTGCAACGCGAGCGCGCACTGCTGCAGCGCGCCGATGTGGTCTTCACCGGCGGCTACAGCATTTGGGAGGCCAAGCGCGCGTTGCACGCCAATGCGCACGCGTTCCCCAGTAGCGTGGACGTGGCGCACTTCGCCGCCGCGCGCACGCCGCAGCAGGAGCCTGACGACCAGGCCGGCATCGCGCACCCGCGGCTGGGTTTCTACGGTGTCATCGACGAGCGGTTCGACGTCGAGCTGCTACGCGCGATCGCGACGCAGCGGCCGCACTGGCAATTGGTGATGATTGGCCCGGTGGTCAAGATCGACCCCTCCGAGCTGCCGCAGGCCACCAACATCCACTATCTGGGCGGCAAGACCTACGACGAACTGCCTGGTTATCTCTCCGGCTGGGAGGTGGCGTTGATGCCGTTTGCGATGAATGCCTCCACCCGCTTCATCAGCCCGACCAAGACACCCGAATACCTCGCTGGCGGCTGCCCAGTGGTGTCCACGCCAATCCACGATGTGGTGCGCACCTATGGCGACACCGGCGTGGTGCGCATTGCCGCGACCGCCGACGCGTTCGTCGCCGCGTGCGAAGCCGCACTGCAGGACAGTGCAGATCGCGCGCAGTTGCTCGACCGCGCCGATGCCGTGCTGGGCGACATGTCCTGGGACCACACCTACGACCTGATGAAGGAGACGCTTTCTTGGACGCAATGACCCCGCCGGCCGCCGCGCCGCTCGCCGCCCGTCGCACGCGCGGCAATGCACGGCGTGGTTTCGATTACCTCATCGTCGGCGCAGGATTTGCCGGCAGCGTGTTGGCCGAACGGCTGGCCGCCGGCCTCGGCAAGCGTGTGCTGGTGGTCGACCGTCGCCCGCATATCGGCGGCAACGCCTACGATTTCCATGACGATGCCGGCGTGCTGATCCATCGTTATGGTCCGCATATCTTCCACACCAACGCGCAGCGCATCGTGGATTACCTGTCCAATTTCACCCAATGGCGTCCGTATGCGCACCGCGTGCTTGCGCAGGTGGGAGACCAGCAGGTGCCGATCCCCATCAACATGACCACGTTGAACCGTCTGTACGGCCTGCAACTCAGCAGCGAAGAACAGGCCGCAGCGTTCCTGGCCAGCCGCGCCGAGCCGGTGGCCGATATCCGGACCAGCGAAGATGTGGTGGTCAATCAGGTGGGCCGCGAGCTCTATGAAACCTTCTTTCGCGGCTATACGCGCAAGCAGTGGGGGCTGGATCCGTCGCAGCTGGACAAGTCGGTGACCTCGCGCGTGCCCACCCGTACCAACGACGACGACCGCTACTTCACCGACACCTTCCAGCAGATGCCGCTGCATGGCTATACGCGCATGTTCGAGCGCATGCTCGATCACCCCAACATCAAGGTGATGCTCAATACCGACTACCGCGAGATCTGCGACGAGCTGGAGTACGACCAGCTGGTGTACAGCGGGCCGGTGGACGAATACTTCGACTATTGCTACGGCAAGCTGCCGTACCGCTCGCTCAGGTTCGAGCACAGCACGCTCGATCAGGAGCACTTCCAGGCGGTGGCCACGGTCAATTATCCGGACGAAGCGGTGGCCTACACGCGCATCACCGAATACAAGCACCTCACCGGCCAGCAACATCCCAACACCAGCATCACCCGCGAGTATCCTTCTGCCGAGGGCGACCCGTATTATCCGATTCCACGCGCGGAGAACGCAGAGCTATATCGGCGTTACGAACGCCTGGCCGCCGAGACGCCCAAGGTGACCTTCCTTGGCCGTCTGGGCACCTACAAGTACTACAACATGGATCAGGTGGTCGGCCAGGCGTTGGCCTTGTACAAGCGCATCGAAGACGCCGAGCCGCGGCGCGCCGAGCTGGCGGTCTGACAACGCACGCCCCGCCCTGCAGCACCGTGGCTGCAGGGCAGTTATCGACGCAGCGCTGCAACCCAGCGGCGCGCGCAGCAGGATGTTGGATGCATACCCCCACACTGTTCGAAAGTTTTTTCATGGCGGGGTTCGAGTGTTCGACCCACCGCCGCCGCGACGGGCGCAGGCTCGACCTGATTGCCGCCACCGGGCATGACCGTTGGGCCGCCAAGGACTACGCGGCGTTGGCGGCGCATGGCCTACGTACCGCGCGCGATGGCCTGCGCTGGCATCTGATCGAACCACGCCCCGGGCATTACGACTGGTCCAGTTTCCTGCCGATGCTGCACGCGGCCGACAGCGTGGGCACGCAGGTGATCTGGGACGTGTGCCATTACGGCTGGCCGGACGATGTGGACATCTGGACGCCGCAGTTCGTCGACCGCTTCGCGCGCTTTGCTGCCGCCGCCGCACAGTGCATCAAGGACGCCTCCGACGCCGTGCCGTTCTACGCGCCGCTCAACGAGATCTCGTTCTGGGCATGGAATGGCGGCGATCACGCCCGCATGCATCCGATGGCGCGCGGGCGTGGTTTCGAGCTCAAGCATCAATTGGTCCGCGCCACCATCGCCGCGATCGACGCAATACGCCAGGTGGATCCGCGCGCACGCTTCCTGCAGGTGGACCCAGCGATCCATGTGGTGCCATCCAACGACCGGCCCGGCCCGCGCCGCGAAGCCGAACGCCTGCGGCTGGCGCAGTTCGAAGCCTGGGACATGATCTGCGGCAAGCAGTGGCCAGGACTCGGCGGGGCGCCGGAGTATCTGGACATCATCGGCCTCAACTACTACTCGGACAATCAGTGGTATCTGGGCGGCGTGCCGATCCTGCGCAACTCGCCCGACCACCGCCCGTTCTCGACCATCATGCTGGAGTTCTGGCAGCGCTATCGCCGCCCGATGATCGTCTCCGAAACCGGTGCCGAAGCCGATCAACGCGCCCCCTGGCTCGATCATGTCGGCAGCGAGGTTGCGCTGGCCCTGCAGCACGGCGTGGCGATGGAAGGTGTCTGTCTGTATCCGGTGCTGGACTACCCCGGTTGGGACAACGACCGGCATTGCCCCACCGGCGTGCTCGGCTATGCGGACGAGCACGGCGAACGACCGCTGCACCAAGGCCTAGCCGACCAACTGCGCCGCGAGCACGCGCGTTTCGGTCTGCGCGCACCGCAGTTCGCGCTGGCCGATATCGCCCCGTGAGTACGTCCGCCCACTCCACCTTGCTGCCGGACACGCCGGCGCGTTTTCTCTGGCACTACGTGGGCCGACGGCCGTGGCATTTCAGTGGCTTGCTGCTCCTGATCGTGGGCGCGGCCGGCTGCGCGGTGTCGGTGCAATACGGCATGAAAATGCTGGTGGACGCGATGGCCACCGATCAACGCAGCCAGGCAAACGTGTGGCTGCCGCTGGGCCTGTTCATCAGCCTGATCGCGGTGGAAAACCTGCTGTGGCGCCTGGGCGGCTGGCTGGGCTGCCGCACCGTGGTGGCCAGCGTGGTGGACATCCGCGTGGATTTGTTCCGCCATCTCACCGGCCACCCGATGCGCTACTTCACCGAGCATTTTGCCGGTGCGCTGGGCAACCGCATCACCGCGCTCGGCAGCGCCGCCGGGCAGATCTTCGGTGGACTGGCGTGGAAGATCGTGCCGCCCATCGTGGATTTCGTCGGCGCCATCGTGCTGCTGTTGACGGTGGATTGGCGCATGGCCGCCACGCTGGTCGGCTTCATTGCGATCGTGGCGGCCATCATCACCAGCTTCGGCATTCGCGGCCGCGCCAAGCATCAGCGCTTTGCCGCGCAGGCCGCCCGGGTGGGTGGCGAGCTGGTGGATGCGGTTTCCAACGTGTGGACGATCAAGGCGTTTGCCGCGCGCGATCGCGAAAGCGCGCGGCTGGCCGAACAGATCGGTCACGAGGCCGTGGCGCATCGGCGCAGCTGGATGTACGTGGAAAAGGCGCGGGTGATTCACGACATCTGCCTGTCGCTGATGGCCGGCGGCATGCTGATCTGGGCCATCGGCATGTGGCGCTCCGGAGCGGTGAGTGCAGGCGATGTGGTGTTGGTCAGTGCGCTGACCTTCCGCATCCTGCATGGCTCGCGCGATCTGGCGCTGACCTTGGTGGACACCACCCAGCAACTGGGCGCCATTGCCGACACCTTGCAGATCATTCTGCAACCGCACGCCATCGTCGATGCGGACGTGCCGCTGGCCTCGGCCGAAGGCGATGTGCGTTTCGAACAGGTGCGTTTTGCCTATCCCGAGCGCGCCGCGGTGCTGGAAGGATTGAACCTGCATATTCCGGCCGGCCAGAAAGTGGGCATCGTGGGGCCCTCCGGTGCCGGCAAATCCACCTTGATTGCCCTGATCCAGCGCCTGGACGATGTGGAATCCGGACGCGTGCTGATCGACGGGCAGGACATCCGCGGGGTCAGCCAGGACAGCCTGCGCGAAAAGATTGCAGTGGTGCCGCAGGAAACTGCGTTGTTCAATCGCAGCATCGCCGACAACATCCGCTACGGACGTCCCGATGCCAGCGATGCCGAGGTGCACGACGCGGCGCGGCATGCATTCTGCGATGGCTTCATCCGGCAATTGCCCGAGGGCTACGACACACAGGTGGGCGAGCGCGGGGTGATGTTATCGGGCGGACAGCGGCAACGGCTGGGGATTGCCCGCGCCTTTCTCAAGGATGCGCCGATCCTGATTCTGGACGAGGCCACCTCGGCACTGGACACCGAATCGGAAGCGGAGATCCAGGCCGCACTGGATCACCTGATGCGCGACCGCACCGTGTTGGCGGTCGCCCATCGCCTGTCCACGGTGATTGGCTTCGATCGCATCGTGGTGCTGCAGGACGGCCGTGTGGTCGAAGATGGCAGCCCTGCGGAACTGCGCGGCCGCGGTGGCGTGTTCGACAGTTTATGGCAGCGCCAGGCTGCCGGATTCGAGACGGCACCGGAGGCACCGTGAGGCGGCTGCGCCCAGAAGCGCTGCTTGCCTTGCGTCATGCGCGGCGAGGCAGACGCAGCCTGCGGCTGGCCCAGTGCGACGAGCATGGCATGGGAAGCGCTTTCCGCCGCGACAGCAGACCCCGTTTGCAATCGCTGGCGCGCAAAAAAACAGGCAGCGTCTGGCTGCCTGTTCCACTTCCTGCACAACGCCTCAATGCGGTGGCCGATAGTCGCGCAGCCTGGTCGTCACGTTGCCGACCTCCTGCACTGCGCGTTTGAGGTCGTCTTCGGACATCCCCAGTTCGCGCGCCCAGTACTGCAACTCCCATTCCTCGTTGATGCTTACATTGTGCATGTCGGTAGGTTGACGATTTGCATCCCGTGGTTCGCCCATGGCGATCTCCCATGTAGGACATCTGGTGAGCCGGCTGCGACGCCGGCGCTTCGCACGGTTTGCCAGCGCTGCCGCATCGACGCGTTGTCTGGCGAGCTGTGGTCAGTGGGGCTGGCCCTGCTTGGCGCGCAGCGCCTTGGCGTGTTCCAGATGCTCGGCGATGGTGTCGCGTGCGCGCTGCAACTCCTTACCGAGGTCGCTGGAGCCCGGCTCGCTGCTGAGCTGTGTGTCCAGCAGTGCCAACGCCTGTTCGTGGCTGTCCACACTGGCTTGCAGATACTGCGACTCGAACTGTTGCCCGTGCAGGTCCTGCAGGCGCTTGCGCACGCCCTCGGCGCCCGCGGTGGCGGCCTGCCCTAACGTGCCATTGCGATCCGGCGCAAACCGGCTGAGGTCCGTCAACGCAGCGCTGTGGGCTTCGTCCATCTTGCGTGCAAATGCCAGCACCTCGCCTTCCACACCCTTGACCACCGCCAGTTGCGCAAGCGTGCGTTCGTTCTCGTTGAACACTGCCAGCGCGCCAAGCGCCTGCTTGCGGTCGCGGGCATCGCCCACGCTATCGCGCAACGGGTCGCCGTGAGGCGGCGTGCTACCGACCACCGTGGCTACGTTGCTCTGTAGATCCTGCGGATCGCTCGTCTGCCCCTGCCGACGCTGCCAGGCCTTGTACGCCACATAGCCCACCGCGCCGGCGGTCACCATCTTGAAAAGTCCCATCGCTGTCTCCTGTTGAGCGCGATCTTTCATCGCGTCTGGCGGTCGTTGATTGTTGGGTTCGCAGGGACGGCGAAGGCGGCATGCCTGCGTCCCAGCGCGTCATATGAGCCTGCGAGCGCGGGGGTTATCCAGACGTGACCTGCGCATCAACGCCGCGTCGGCGATCGGGCGCGTCCACACCGCGCCCACGCAGTGTGCTGACAGGTTTAACACCGCTGCACGAACACTGCAGTGCGCCGCCGCGTCTAAATGCCCACAGGAGACAGACATGCTTGCCCTCAACTACCACGGTTCACGCGATGTGCGAGTGGAAACCGTGCCCGATCCACTCTTGGTCGAACGCGACGACCTGATCCTGCGCGTCACTGCCACCGCCATTTGCGGCTCTGACCTGCATCTGTATCGCGGCAAGATTCCCGACCTACGCCCCGGCGACATTCTCGGCCACGAATTCATGGGCATCGTGGAAGAGGTGGGCCCGGATGTCACGGCGGTCAAGCCGGGCGACCGGGTCGTGATTCCGTTCGTGGTCGCCTGCGGGCGGTGTTTCCACTGCGTGCTGCAGGAATTTTCCGCGTGCGAAACCACCAATACCGGCAAGGGCGCGGCGCTCAATCACAAGGACATGCGCCCGCCCGCCGCGCTGTTCGGCTTCAGCCATTTGTATGGCGGATTGTCCGGCGGCCAGGCCGAATACGTGCGCGTGCCCAAGGCCAATGTCGGCCCGCTGGTGGTGCCCGATGCCTTGCACGATGAGCAGGTGCTGTTCCTGTCCGACATCCTGCCGACCGGGTATCAAGCCGTCGTCGATGCAGGCGTCAAACAAGGCTCGACCGTTGCCATCTTCGGCGCCGGCCCGGTCGGCCTGATGGCCGCGGCGTGCTGCCGCATGCTGGGCGCAGAGCGCATTTTCATGGTCGACCGGCACGCATACCGGCTCGATTTTGCGTCCAGGACCTATGGCGTGATTCCGATCAATTTCGACGAGGTCGACGACCCGGCCGATGTGATCGTCTCGCAGACCGATGGCCGGGGGGTCGATGCCAGCATCGAGGCGGTCGGCTTCGAGGCCGAAGGCAGCGCCATCGAAACCGCACTGACCAACCTGAAACTGGAAGGCAGCAGCGGCGTGGCGATCCGCCAGTGCATCGCCGCAACCCGTCGTTGCGGTGTGGTGAGCGTGCCCGGCGTGTATGCCGGCTTCATCCACGCTTTCATGTTTGGCGATGCATTCGACAAGGGCCTGACCTTCAAGATGGGCCAGACGCATGTGCAAAAGCATATGCCGCATCTGCTGGAATGCATCGGCAATGGTCAGCTCAAGCCAAGCTCGATCATTTCGCATCGCATGCCGCTGGCTGACGCGGCGCGTGGCTACGAACTCTTCGACAAGAAGCAGGACGATTGCCGCAAGGTGGTGCTCACGCCGTAAAAGCGTGAGTGGGATCTATGCAGACGGCGCGATCTTCGACCGCGCCGTCTGCATGTTGTATAGCTGTTGATTGTTGGCAACAGGCTCAGTCCAGCGGCTTGGCCGGCACGAACGGGGACACCGGGTCGCTGGCCGGGAAGGTCTCTTCCACCGCTTCGTCCTGCAGCGCGTCCTGCTTTTTCTTGTCGTGCTGCGTTTGGTCGTGCGGCGCTTGATCGCGCTGTTCGGCGTGGTCGTTTGCAGAGGAAATCTGGTTGGATGTGCTCATGTGTTTTCCTACGACGTGATGCGAGCCACTACGCTACGGTGCGCTGCGTTGGCACAGGTGAAAAGCGTCTTCGCACATCAACGACAAAGGCAACGGATGTGCTGCACTGTGCATGCCGGGCCATGCAGTGCATTAGGTGCGGTCTCGCATTCCTTCCCATGCGGCGCAACCATGGTCCCTCTCGATCACGCGCGGCGCCCGGGCGCGACCTGTGCTTGCGCAGATGAAGTCAGGCAGCGCTGTGGCGACCAGCAGTGTCGCCGAACGCGGCATCCGGCACCCACGCAGTTGCACCTGCACGGCCGCCATGCGACGACGCGCCTTGGGTTCACATCCGCACGCGTCCAGGGTGTATGGTGCATGGGCGGCCGGAATCCGGTATCGCCCTCATTTCATCTGGCCCTTTCCATCGACAATCTCTGCGAACGCTGCGACGCCGTCTGCTGCCGGCTCACCGTCATGGTCGATCCATCCGACCGTATCCCACACCATCTCACCAGCGTGACGCCGCAAGGCTGGCATGTGATGGCGCGCGACGAGGAAGGCTGGTGCGTGGCCATCGACGCTGCGCGCATGTGTTGCTCGATTTACGAGACGCGACCGGCGATCTGCCGGCGTTTCGTCATGTCCGGCCCGTATTGCCGCGACGTACGTGCCACCTACGACGATCAACGCCGCCGGGGCATTCCCTTGACGCTGTACAACGCATGAGGATTTGCGATGCATCATTCCCGCCGCCAGTCGATGACCGTCAGTAACCAGCCGGGCAAGCCGCGGTTGTCCGAACAGCGGTTGGCCGCCGATCTGCAGGCATTTCAGCAATCGGGCGGCGCAATCGAGCGCCTGGGCGATACACCGCTACGTCGCGAAAAAAAGCGCGGCACGCCAGAGGCTGCGCCAGCCGCCGCAGTCACACCGGCCGTCGCAGCCGAGGCCGAGTAAGACAGCAACGGATGCCTCGCGGGCGCCTACGCGCATCCGTCCGCCATTACCGACGCGATGCGACGTAGTCGGCCATCAGCTTCAACCACGCGATCAGGGCAGCTGCAACTCTGGGCCGCACTGCAGAAGCTGCTTGGGCAGTCAGCGCACGCGGACTCAGTGCTCAACAGATCAGGCACCGCGCGCAGGCGTCGCCGCCCGCACGGACATGGGCAGTTACAGCAGTTGCGCGCGCTTGGTCGCGCCAAGCCCTTGTGCCAGTGAGGCCATTTCGTTGGCCAAGGCGACCATGTTGCCGCCGGCCTGCGCCGCGATGCCCATGATGCGCTGGTAGGCGTCCCAGAAGTCGGGCCCATTGCCATAGGCATCGTGGAACCCTTGCAGCTCCAAGACCAGCAGATCGGACACTTGCATGTCGGAGCGGTCCATTGTGTTACCTCGATGGGGTATTCCCCGGCCCGCAGCTTATACCCGTTCACCTTACAAAATCGAGTCAGCCGGATGGCCGGAGGCCTGGACCTGAATTGGTTAGAAAGCCTGGCGGATACTGCATGTCGGGCGTCTGGTTGGGGCTGCTTGCTGCCTCCTGAGTGCGCCGGTGGCTGGCAGCGCCGCAGGTCAGGCCGTCCGCCATACCCGGGCCTGCCGCCCGCCTCGGACCGGCTGAATGCCAGCACGCAAGCTTCCGGCAGCGTGCTCGCTGCTGCCGCCTGACGCGCCGACCGGCATGCGTTCCCGTGTAAAATGCCCGGTTTTTGACCGGAAGAATGGCGAAAGTTGCTCCACGGGCGCCCTTGTCGGGCCCGGCGTTCATTCGCCTGCTTGCTCGCCTCAGCGACGCGCACATCGCTCAGTCCAACCACGCGCTGGCCGACCGGCTGAGCCAGTGGATCGACTGGACGCGCGCGGTTGCCGTGTCCAAGGCGCTGGACGGCAAGCTGCCCGACACCGACGACCTGCCCGAACCGCGCCCGCTCGATGCGGAGGCTTGCGCACGCGTGCGCACCGGTCTTGCTGCCAGCAGCGTGACCGAGTTGGACGCGCTGGTTGTGCGCGTGCGTGCCGAGGCGCGCAACGCCGCGCTCGCAGACGCACCCGTCGCCGCGCCGGATTTCGCACCATTCCGGCAGCACTACTTGGCCATGCAACGCGCCATGCGTACCGCCACCGGCGATCTGCGCGGGCGCCTGCGCGACCTGCTCGCATTGGCCTCCACCGACATGGCGCGGTTGGCCGAAGTGGATGCGGTGATGGAGCTCACCCTGAGCCCGCGCGAGCAGAGCCTGTTGAACACCGTGCCGAGCCTGCTCGGCGCACATTTCGAACGCCTGCGCGATGCTGCACAGGCGCAGCACCGGCCGACCGATGACGATGCCGCGCCACGCGCGGTGCCCGATGGCTGGCTGGATGTCTTCCGCAAGGACATGCAGAGCGTGTTGCTCGCCGAACTGGATGTTCGTTTTCACCCGATCGAAGGCCTGCTTGCAGCGCTTCGTACCCGCTAACTGGGACGTCATGTTCAGAACTCTCGTACACGTGTGTGTGTTTCTCGTCGGCCTGCTGGCGGTTTGCTGGGTCGGCATCGGTTATCTCGGCTCCAACCCGCTCGGCGCCTGTGTCGCGGCGGTGATCGGTGCCTGCTATGTGGCCGGCGCGCTGGAGTTGTATCGCTACCGCCAGGCCACGGCGACGCTGGAAGCGGCAGTCGATGGGCTGGCCACGGCGCCTTCTGCCCTGGGCGATTGGCTACAAACTGTTCATCCTGGCCTGCGTAATGCGGTGCGCCTGCGTATCAAGGGCGAGCGCGTGGCGTTGCCGGCCCCGGTGCTGACGCCGTATCTGGTCGGCTTGCTGGTGTTGCTCGGCATGCTCGGCACCTTGCTCGGCATGATGGCCACGCTCAAGGGCACCGGCTTTGCATTGCAGAGCGCCACCGACCTGCAGGCCATTCGCGGCTCGCTCGCAGCACCGGTGGAAGGCCTGGCGTTCGCGTTCGGTACCTCCATCGCCGGTGTGGCGACATCGGCCATGCTGGGGTTGTTGTCGGCGCTGTGCCGGCGCGAGCGCCTGCAGGTGGTGCAACGGCTGGACCTGAAGATCGCTGCCGAACTGCACACGCATTCGGACGCGCACCGACGTGGCGAAGCATTCAAGCTGCAGCAGCAGCAAAGCGCCTTGATGCCAGCCTTGATCGACCAGCTGCAGACGCTGGTGCACAGCATCCAACAGCACAGCATGGCTGCCGAGCAGCGCCTGGCCGCCCAGCAAGCCGATTTCCAGGCCAAAAGCGAAGCGGCGTATGCGCGGCTGGCCACGGCCATGGAGCACGCGCTGCAAGCCGGTGTCGCCGAAAGCGCACGGGCGGTCGGTGCGGCATTGCAGCCGGCGATGGAAGCCACCATGGCCAGCATCGCACGCGATACCGCCGCATTGCAGGAACACGTCACGCAAGCCGTGCAGCAACAGCTGGACGGCATTACTCATGGCTTCCAGACCAGTGCCAGCACCACGGCGCAGCACTGGAGCACGGCATTGGCGGCGCAGGAACGCGCGCAGCAGACCCACAACGCGCAGTTGCAGACCGCGCTGGAACAGATTGCCGCGCACAGCGTAGCCGTGCAGGACAGCGTGAGCAGCGCCGTGCAGCAGCAGTTGCACGGCGTCAGTGCAGCCATCGAGCAGAACGCGCGCACGGCGACCGAGCACTGGCAGGTGGCATTGGCTGCGCAGGAACGCACCCAGGCCACGTTGGCCGAACAGTTGCAGGGCACACTGGAACAAATCGACCAGCGCAGCGTTGCCGTGCAGGACAGCGTCACCCAGGCCGTGCAGCAGCAATTGAGCGCACTCAACGATGGCTTTGCCAGCAGCACCGCGGCCAGCGCCGCCACCTGGGCGGCCGTGCTTGCCGAACAGCAACGTGCCACCGAAACGCACAGCGCGCAGTTGCACACCACCCTCGAACAACTGACGCAGCAGACCAGTGCCCTGCACGAAGGCGTGCAGCAGGCCGTGCAGCAGCAGCTGGACGGGTTGAGCAGCGGCTTCGAAGCCAGCACCGCCACGGCAGCGGCCACCTGGACGGCTGCGGTGGCCGAGCAGCAGCGCGCCAATCACACGCTCACCCAGGAGTTGCAGAACACGCTCACGCAATTTGCCAGCACCTTCGAGACACGCTCCGCCGCGTTGGTGGATGCGGTCTCGCAACGCATGCAGCAATCCAGCACCGACGCTGCCAATGCGTGGCGCGATGCACTGGCTCAGCAGCAAAACGCCAGCGCCACATTGTCCAGCCAGCACCACAGCGCACTTGCCGCCGCCACCGCCAGTTTCGAGGCGCATGCGGCGGCCCTGGTCGGCACCTTGCAGCAATCGCACACCGACCTGCAGGCGGCACTGGAAGCGCGCGACACCCAGCGCCTGGCGCTGTGGAGCGAGCGCTTCGGCGCGATGAGCACGGCCCTGACCGCACAATGGGAACAGACCGGCGAACGCGTCGCCCGGCAACAGCAGGCCATTTGCGACACCCTGGCCAGCACCGCCAGCGAGCTGTCCACGCAGGCGCAGGCGCAGGCCAGCGCGACGATCAGCGAAGTGTCGCGCCTGATGCAGATCGCCTCCGAAGCGCCCAAGGCCGCGGCCGATGTCGTGGCCGAGCTGCGCCAGTCGCTGTCCGAGAGCATGGTGCGCGACACCGCCATGCTGGAAGAACGCAGCAAGCTGCTTGCCACCCTGGACACCTTGCTCAACGCAGTCAATCACGCCTCCACCGAACAACGCGAAGCGGTGGATGCCTTGGTGACCACCTCGGCCGACCTGCTGCAGCGCGTGGGCAGCCAGCTCACCGAACAGATCGGCAGCGAAACCGGCAAGCTGGGCGCAGTGGCCGCGCATGTCAGCGGCAGCGCAGTGGAAGTGGCCAGCCTGGGCGAAGCGTTCGGCATGGCGGTGCAGTTGTTCAGCGGCGCCACCAGCGAGCTCAATGAGCGCCTGCAGCACGTTGCCACGGCACTCGATGCCTCGCTGGCACGCAGCGACGACCAACTTGCTTACTACGTGGCACAGGCGCGCGAAGTGGTCGACCTCAGCATGCTCTCGCAGAAGCAGATCATCGAAGAACTGCGCCAGCTCGATCGCGGGCGTGGCGAACCCGGCCAAGCAGAAACGGCATGAGCGACGAGATCGAAAGCGACGGCGAGCTGGGCACGCCCATCTGGGCGGCATTCGGCGACCTGATGTCGGTGTTGCTGGGCGCGTTCGTGCTGATCCTGGTCGGCGTGATCGGCGTGCAGTTGCAACTGTCCAGCCGCCTGGACGCGGAGGTCAAACAACGCCAGGCCGAAGCGCAACGTCGGCAGACGCTGGAACAGGCACTGGCCGCACCGTTGGCTGCCGGCCGCGTGACCCTGGTCGATGGCCGTATCGGCATTCGCGGCAATGTGCTGTTTGCGTTCAACTCCGACGAACTGCAGCCGGAAGGACGCGAGGTGTTGAAGTCGCTGGCCACGCCATTGACGCACTACCTGCGCGCGCGCGACGAGATCCTGATGGTCAGCGGATTTACCGACGACCGCCCGGTGCTGGGCGGCAATCGCCGCTACGCCGACAACTGGGAACTGTCCGCACAACGCGCACTCACGGTGACCCGTGCCTTGATCGCCGAAGGCGTGCCGGCGTCATCGGTGTTCGCCGCCGCATTCGGCTCGCAGCAACCGGTGGATTCCAACGCCGACGAAGCCCGCCGCGCGAAGAACCGCCGCGTGGAGATCGCGCCGATCGCGCGCCCGTCGTCGCGCGCAAGCGCATCGGCGCCGCCCGCAGCAACCGCTGCACCGCGATGAGCAAGCCGGCACTGCCCGCACGCGCGCAACTGGAGCGCTGGCGCAGCCAGGGCGCCGATCGGTTGGATCCGGTGCGCTTCCATCTGATGGAAGCGTTGGCAGCGCGTGCCGATGCGCAGGCCGATGCGGTGCGTGAGGTGCTGGACCACAAGCTTGGCGCGATGGTCGATGGCTATGCGACAGCGCTGCAGCAGACAGCGCGTCGCCGTGCCGGGAACCGTGCAGTGCCTTCCCCGACGCCGGCGTCGCCGCAGCCCAGCGCATTGGGTGCGCTCACCGCGCAGATGGCCGGGCATGCGGCGCTGATGGAAGTGGACAGCCGCAAGACTGCCAGCGCAGATGCCATGCTGTTTCCGGAGCTGCCGGCGCTGGACGACTTTCGTCGCACCTGGACCACCGTGCGCACCGCCAGCCAGGTGCGGCAGTCGCTGCAGGATGCGCCCAAGGATGCCGGCCCGCTCAATTCCAGCGTGCTGGTGCATCGCTGCATCACGCTGATGCGCGAGCGCTCGCCGGGCTATCTGCAGCACTTTCTCGGCTATGTGGATGCGTTGTCGTGGCTGGAGCAGCTGCACACCGGCGGCGCGTTGGCCAACGAGGAGGCTGCGCCGGCGACGCCGGGCAAGAAACGCAGCAAGAGTCCGTCGAAGCGACGCAGTTAGATCCTCGATCGGTCCGGATCTACGTCGGGCCGACTGACGCAGGCTCCGATCTCGGAGATGCAGCGTGTGGCAGGTCACCCGCCGTGAGCATGAGGTCACTGCACGCCTCTGGCTGCGAACCGCGCTGCACTTGCTCACGCGGCAGCGGCAGCTGCATGCAAGCGCACAACGATGTCCAGCAAGCACTCGCCGGCGCGTTGCAGTCACTCACTGCAGTCACGCCCGAGCGCGAAGCGTATTCAACTGGAACGTGGCGGCCGTCGGTAACGCTGACATCCACCACGCTGGCGCATGCGCCGATCGCCGCTTCGGCTGTCGTGGAGCATCGCTCAAAACCGCAACTGCGCACCCACCGTCCAGCTCCGCGGCGCACCGGGATACACCCATTGCTCGCTGTACGAAAACGCCGCGTAACGGCGGTCGGTGAGGTTTTCCACCTTGGCATACAGGCGTAGCCTCTGGCTCAGATCGTAATGGCCAACCGCTCGCCACACGGTATAAGCCGGCAACACGAAATCGGTGTTGCTATCCACCGAGCCCAGCCGCTCGCCGGTGTGCAAGACGCCCACACCCAGCGCCGCGCTTCGTTTGCCGGTCAGCGGCTGCTCGTAGTTCAGGAACGCGTTACCGCTCAAACGCGGCACATTCGGAAACCGCCGGCCTTCAGCCAGCCCCGTACTGGCGGCAGCAGCACTGCTGCGCGTCACCTGCGAACCGGTATAGGCCAGGCCCACCGACGCGGCCAGGTGCGGGCTCAACCTGCCCAGCAGATCCAGCTCCACGCCCTGGCTGCGCATCTGGCCCACCGGCAGCGAAAAACTGGTGTCGGCCGGGTCCAGGCTCAACACGTTTTTCTTGTCGATGCGGAATGCGGCCACGGTGGCTTCCAGGCCATCGCCGGGCTGCACGTATTTCAAGCCGGTCTCCAGCGAGCGGCTTTTCTCAGGTGCAAAGCTTTGCCCGTTGGCGCCCACACCGCTGTTGGGGCGAAAACCCGCCGCCGCACTGGCGTACAGCGACAGCGCATCGTCGACATGGAAGGTCATGCCTGCACGCGGGCTCGCCACGCCGTCGGATGACCGCTGCGTGGTGCCGCGCAAGTGGTTGTCCAGGCCTTGCCGATAGTGGTCGTAGCGCAGGCCAAGCAAGGCCTTCCAGCGCGCGCCCAGGTCGATCTGGTCCTGCGCGTACACACCCCACACCTGCTGGCGTTCGTCGGTATCGGTGATGGTGGACAGCCGTCCTGGCTGTGCCAGGCCATAACGCGGCGCCAGCACATCGATGCTGTAGGGCGTGGCCGCGGAACGGGCGCGCTGCTGAAAGCGGCTGTCGTCGAAGCGATTGCCATCGATGCCGAACAACACATTGTGCGTGACCCTGCCGGCCTGAAGACTGCCAAGCACTTCTGCACGCGCTGCGATATCGCGGCCCTGGTAGTCGCGGTAGCGGCGTTCGCGGCGCAAGCTGCGCTGGTCGGCCTGCAGCGTCCAGGGCTCGGTGGAAAATCCGCGCATGCCACTGTCGCGGTAAGTCGCCCCACCCTGCACCGACCAGGTCTGATCCAGGCCGTGCACCACGAACAGCTGGTGCCCGGTGGATTGCAGGTCGATATCGCCATCGCGCGGCTCGCCCAGAAAGCGCGAGGCCGGCAGCCGGTTGGCATCGCCACCGATGGCCGTCACGCCACGATCGAAGGGCGTGTGGAGGCGCACCGCTTCCAGCTCATACGACACCGTCGTATCGGGCGTCGGCATCCACAACAGCGACGGCGCCAGCAAGGTGCTGTCGCTGTCGACGGTATCGCGAAAGCTGTGTTGATCCTTGTGCATCACATTCAAACGGTACGCCACGTTCTCGCTCAGCGGGCCGGTGCTATCGATGGCCGCGCGATAGCTGTCGAAGCGGCCTGCCGATACATCCACGCTGTGCTGCGGCTGAAACAGCGGCTTTTTGGTGACGATGTTGACGGCCCCGCCCGGCTCGCCGCGCCCGTACAACGCCGACGCCGGCCCCTTGATCACCTCGATGCTTTGCGTATTGGCCGCATCGCGCAGACCGTTGTAACCGCGGCTGGCATTGAAGCCGTTGACCATGTAATCCGAACTGAAATTCGGGTCGCCGGTGAAGCCGCGCATCGAATAGCTATCCCATAGCCCGCCCAGGTTGTTGGCCTTGGTGATGCCGCTGGCCAGCTCCAGTGCGCCAGCCAGATCGGTGACGCCTGCATCTTCGAGCAAGGTCCGGTCGAGTACCCGCGCACTGATCGGCAGGTCACGCAGCGGCGCATCGGTCTTGGTGGCACCGGTAATGCTCAGCGCGCGGTACGGCGTGTACTGGCTGCGCACCTGCACCGCATCCAGGTCGCGCGCCTGCGACTGCGACTGCGCAGCCTGCGCGCAGGCAGTGCCGCAGGTGCAGGCCAGCAGGCTGAGCAAGGGCAGCGCGCGCAGCGTGCGGTGGCGCGAGAACACGGGCATCGGGCAGAACTCCTGAAGCGCCCCGGCGCAGTGCATCCGGGGCGCAAGTAAAAGACGCAAGGAAAGGTGAAACGCAGATACCGCTATGAAGCAGGGCCGGCCGTTGTTTCGAAGCGTGGCGCTCGCCCGAAATCGTCGCGCGTGAACGGCCGGTCGCGGAACAGATAGCCGTAGTAGAACGTGCGCAGCGCCCGGTGATAAGCGCGAATGCGATCCTGATAGGCCAGCTGTGCCTGCAGATCGGTGTCGGCCAGGCGCGTCAGCGCCGCCTGCAGCGCAACCGGGGGCAGCACGCTGGCCACGCGTTGCGCCAACGCTTGGCGACGCTGCAGCCCCTGGCGATACGCTGCCACCTGCGGCGCCACCTGCTGGTCGCCATTTTCATGAAATGCGAAGTACCACTTGTAGTGGAACGCCGTGGTCAGCGGCGCCGAGTCGGCCCATTGCCGATTGCGCGCGTAGAACGCCTGCATGGTGTCCTGGCGCGGAATGTCCCAGGCGTGGTTGACCGCCTCGCGCTGCAACCGCGCAATCTCGGTACCCTGGTTGACCGGCACTGCCTGATTGATTGCCACGTGCGCCAGCGCCGGCGCCACCAACGCCAGCACAACCCAGCAGGTAGCCAACGCCGTGGCATGCGCGGCAGGCCGCCACTGGAGGCGCCCGACCAGCACCGACAGCAGCACCCAGAACAACAGGTACGCACCGCCCAGTGCCAGCACCGCCAGTTGCTGCAACCACGGCACCGCATTGAACGTAGCGAACATGACGAACGGCACGCTCAGGCACACAAACACCGCCGCTGCGCGCACCACCACGCGCCGTACCAGCAGCGCAGCGCCCGCACCGGGCAGTGCGGCAAGCATGCGTGCACGCCCCGCTTCACGCTCGCCCGAACGCAGATCGAACAGCAGCGCGATCACGAACAGCGGCAGCAGGAACACCAGCACGAACGCGTAGTCGAAGCGGCCAGCCAATGCGAGCTCGGGGTTGTAGCTGTCCCCGTCATGGATCTGCGCTTCCAGCCCCAGCGCGCGCACGCGCAAGATATACGGCGAGACATCGCGCATGCCGACCGCCGCAAACGCCAGCGGCGATGGCGGGTCCCAGGTGGGGTGGAAGCTGTAATAAGCCGCGCTGCCGGCATCGTTGGAACGCGCCACATAGTCTTCTACCGCCGCGCTGTCTTCGCGCTGCAGCGCTGCAATCCTGGCGATGTTGTCGCGCTGCGTCGCCATCACATGTTGCCCGGACAGCAGGCTGCACACGGTGAGCAGCGCAAGCAACAGCAATCCGGCGAGCGCCGCACGCGCGCGTAGCAGCAACAGCAGTTCGTATTTCCACAGCACCATCAGCGCGCCACTCCCACACCTCGCCCGGCTGCCACCAGCATGCACAGCGCAGCAAGCAGCCAGGCCCCGATCAGGCCGAACGCCGCACCTGCCGTGCCGATCACCTCGGTCGCCGGCGCCGGCTGGAACGCAAACACCGGAATCTCATGCCAGTGCTCGGACGAAATCCGCTTGCGCCGATCGGCACCTGCATCCTGGGCGGTGTCGTCGGCCATGCTGACCGCGTCGGCCTGCAGTTGGTTGAGCTGCTGCACCAGCGTGTAGCGGTAGTGCTCTGCCTGGGCCAGGAACCGCAGATGCGCGCGCAGGTCGGTTTCTGCCAGCGTCATCGACACCTCGCGCAGCGCCACCGTCGGGCTCAGCAAGGCGAATGCACGCACCAGCAGGTTCTGTTGCTGCTGGATGGATGCATCGCGGCCCGCATACCGCTCGAACAGGCTTGCGCTCAGCCGCTCGCCTTCCAGTGCCAGCAAGCCCTTGTAGTTCACCGGCAGGTCTTCCACGCGCTGCACGCCGTAACGGGCCAGCGTCTGCTGCTTGAATTGCGCAAAGTGCGGGTCGTCCGGATTGTGGCTGTCGCCGAGCGTGCGCAGGTCGCGCTGGATCGCCACATCGGTTTCCAACCGGGTCGGCAGGCGGTACGCGGCACTGGCCGCGTCCGGCGCCACGCGCGGTACCAGCAAGGCCAGCCACACCCATACCGCCAGCGACACCAACAGCGCATCGCGGCCGCGCCGGCACCGCATCGACACCGCCAGCACCAGCGCACACCACACCAACAGATACGCGCCATAGGCCAGCACCAGCAGCGCAACCAGCGGTGCTTGCCCTGGCAACAACGCGATCGGTGCCAGGCCGATCAAGGCCGGCAGCAGGCAGGCGCCGGCCACCGTCGCCAGCGCCAGATACTTGCCGCCAAGCAACTGCCGGCGCGTGGCGCCCTGCAACAACAGCGCGCGCAAGGTGCCGGTTTCCTGCTCGCGCGCCACCGCGCCATAGCCCAGGAAGACCAACATCAGCGGCGCCAGCACCTGCAGCACGAAGGCGGGCGTGAGCTGACCGAAACGCACCAGCAACGAGCTCTGACGCACATCGCCGAAATTGGCAGTGTTCTGGCGGTGCCCTTCCAGAAACATGCTGTTGCCGGTGAACGCATCCACGCCGGAATCGAATGCAGCCAGTGCCGGCAACGGGCGATAGATGAAATGGCCGTAGTGCACCACGCGGTGCGGATGCCGGTCCGGCTGCGCTTGGAACGCCTGCTGCGCTGCCTGTTGCTGCCGCGTGCGGAAATCGGCCACTTCGCGCTGGTGGTGCGCAGCGGTCAACGCCGCCACCAGGGTGAGCAACATCAGCAGCACCACACCGATGGCAGCGGACCGGTTGCGCGCCATATAGCGCAGTTCTTCGCGTGCGACCAGCAACACCGGGCTCATACGTGCAGCCTCACGCAGCGCGATCCTGCGGGCGCGCGAAACGCGCATGCAGGGTGCGCACGTCGAAGCCGCTGTCGCCGGCACCGATCTCTTCGGCAATCCGGCCGTTTTCCAGAAACCCGATGCGGTCGGCCACATCCACCGCACCGAGCAGATCGTGGGTGACCATCAGCACCGCGGCGCCGCGTTCTCGCACGCTGCCGACCAGGCGATTGAAGTCGGCGATGGCGCGCGGATCCAGCCCGGAGGTGGGCTCGTCCAGCAGCAGCACCGGCACCTCGCGCAATGTGGCCACGGCAATGGCCACCTTCTGCCGCATGCCCTTGGAGAACCCTGCCAGCCGTTGCGCCCAGGCATCGCGCTGCAGGCCAGCGGCCGCAAATGCCTCGCCAATGGCGGCCTGGCTGCGACGCTGGCCGGCCAGGGCAAGCAGATAGTCGGCATTTTCCAATGCGCTCAGATGCTCGTAGAGCGCCACGTTTTCCGGCAGATAGGCCAAGCGCGCGCGCGCCTTGCCGGGGTCGGCGACCGGGTCCACGGCGTCCACGCGCAGGTTGCCGGAGACGGGTTTGACGAAGCCCAGCAACGTGGACAGCGTTGACGACTTGCCGGCGCCATTGCCGCCCAGCAAGGCGTAGACGCTGCCGGGCGCGACGCCGAGGTTCAGCCCCTGCAGCACCGCGCGGCCACGGTAGGCCACGTACAGGTTGGAGATTGAAATCGCGTGGGTCATTGAAGAATTGAAGGGCGTGGACACAGACATATCAGGAAGTGATACGTTATCACATTGCTTGCACCGCCAAAATCCGCCCGCCGTCGCGGGCAGGAGCCCGGCCGGCACTAATAACCGCCGCGCCGCGCATCGCGCCTGCGGTCAGCGCCTTGCGGCGCGAACGTCCAGCCAGGCGCCTGCGCCGACACGGCTGACCCGCACGAGCAGACACCGTCGCCCACCACTCGAGACCCTCACACACAATGACCTTCGAAACGCGCAGCTGTCATCCGCCCGATGCTTTCCATGACTTCGACCGCCACGCTCCCGCTGACGCCAAGGCCTGCAACACCGCGCGCAGCACCCAACGCCTCGCCAACGGGCTGGCCATCGCACTGTTCGCTGCCGCACAGCTCAACGCGCAGACCATCGATACCAGTGCCCCGTTGCCGCCGGTCCGCGCGTGGCACGGTGCCAGCGAAGCATTGATCGTGGCACCGGACGATCCGTGGATGACGCCGGCCGAGCGTAGCGATTTCGTCAGCACGCCCAGCTACGCGCAAACGCGTGCGTGGCTGCAACGGCTGGTTGCTGCTTCGCCGCTGCTGTCGCTGGAGGTGTTCGGCAAGACCGGCGAAGGGCGCGACTTGCTGCTGGTACGCGCGCGCAAGGGCAAGCCCGGCAAACCGGTCGTGCTGGCACAGGCCGGCATCCATGGCGGCGAGATCGATGGCAAGGACGCCGGCCTGATGCTGCTGCGCGATATTGCACAACGCGGCAAGGACGATCTGCTGGACGAGGTCGATTTCGTATTCGTGCCCATCCTCAACAGCGATGGGCACGAACAACGCGGCCCGCTCATCGGCGCCGCATTGCGCGGCCCGCAGCAGATGGGCTGGAATACCACCACGCGCGGCATCAACCTCAATCGCGACTATCTCAACCTAGAAGCGCCGGAGACGCGCGCGATCGTCAGGCTGCTGCACACGCTCGACCCCGCCTTGTATATCGACCTGCATGTCAGCGGTGGGCTCGATCATCAGTACGACATCACCTTCACCTTCGCCGGCTGGGGCACCTACGCGCGCTCGCGCGCCACGGCCGGTTGGCTGCAGCAGCGCTTCACGCCAGCCGTCGACGCCGCGCTGCGCCGCCAGGGTCATGAACCTGCGATCTACCCCAGCCTGATCGACGAAGACGCGCCGCGCTCGGGCTTGCGCTATTCGCCTGAAGGCCCGCGTTATTCCACCGGCTATGGCGACTTCGCCGGCATCCCCACCGTGCTGGTGGAAAACCACCGCCTGAAGTCATACCGGCAACGCGTGCTCGGCGATTACGTGCTGCTGGAAGAAGCCCTGCGCCTGGTCGGCCGCGATGCACACGCCATCGATGCCGCCAAGCGTGCCGATCGCGCGGCGCGCCCGCAGGAATTGATGGTGGCGTGGGAACGCCTGCCGCAGCCGATCGACCATATTCCGTTCAAGGGCGTGACCTACACCCGCGCCCTGTCGCCGGTGTCCGGCCGGCCGGAAGTGCGCTGGGAAGGCCGCGACGAAACCTGGACGATGCCGGTGATCGGCTACCGGCAGACGCAGGCGGTGCAGTACCCGGTGGCGTGGTGGATTCCGCCCGGCAACGACGATGTGCTCGCCTTGCTCGATGCGCATGGCATCGGCTACGACCGTCTGCAACATCCGGCCCGGCGCGCGGTGCAGCAGATACGCATCAGCAAGACCGGCAGCGATCAGATCCCGCACACCCATGACGTCGAAGAAGTCTTTCCCGCCGGCAGCGTCCGCGTGCCGGCCGATCAACCGATGCGCATGTTGGCCGCCGCCTTGCTGGAACCGCGCAGCAACGATTCGCTGCTGGCCAGCGGACGTTTCCGCCATGCCGGCAGCCCCGACAGCGGGCTGTACGCCACCGAGCTGGTTGAATTCAGCGAACGCGTGTTGCGCAGCGATGCCGCGTTACGCAGCGCGTTCGAGCAAAAACTGGCCAACGATGCAGCGTTCCGCGCCGATGGCGATGCGCGCCTGCAGTGGGTCTATGCACGTTCGCCCTATGCAGCGATCAGCGGCTGGCGGTATCCGGTGCGGCGCGAAGTGAGGCAATAGCGCCGCGCATCCCTGTGGCGCTCACCGCGGTGCGGGCGCCATCACTGGCGCATGCTCGGCCATCAGCGCAATCACCCAATCGATGAACACACGCAGCTTGGCGCTGACATGGCGGTTGGGTGGGAAGGCGATCGACAGCGGCATCGCTTCCAGCTGCCAGTCCTGAAAGATCGGCACCAGTTCGCCGCTGGCGACATGCGCGTTGGCCATGTACACCGGCAGCCACAGCACACCCATGCCGGCCAGGCCGGCGGCCAGATAGGCATTGCCATCGTCGGCGGCCACCACGTGGCGGCCATGCACGCGCACCGCCTCGTCGCCGCGTTGCATCACATACGGCACGGTTGTGCTGCTGCCCCAGCGCATGAAGCCGACGCAACGATGCCGTGTATTTTCCAGCTCGGTTGGATGCGTCGGGGTGCCCAGCCGCTGCAGGTAATCGGGCGCTGCGTACACGCCGGCCTGCAGGTCGCCCACGTGACGCGCGATCAGCGACTGGTCGGTGATGGTGCCGCCGCGTATCACGCAATCGACGTTTTCGCCGATCAGATCCACCCGGCGGTCGCTCACGCCCATGTCCAGCTGGATCTCCGGATAACGCGCATGGAATGCCGGCAACGCCGGCATCAGGATCAGCCGCGCCAATGGGCTGGGCACGTCCACGCGCAGGCGCCCGCGTGGCAAGCTGGCTGCAACCGACAGGCTGGTTTCGGCATCGTCCAGGTCTGCCAGCAGGCGCAGCACGCGCTCGTAATAGGCCGCGCCATCGGCAGTGACCTGCACCCGGCGCGTGGTGCGATTGAGCAGCTTCACCCGCAGGCGCGCTTCCAGTTGCTGCACCAGCTGGGTCACGCTGGCGCGGCTCATGTCCAAGTGTTCGGCCGCCTTGGTGAAACTGCCGGTCTCGACCACGCGCGCAAACGCCTGCATTGCATCGAATCGATCCACCACTGCTCCCGCGGCCAAGATTGTTTGGATTCTACAAACAGTGTTGGTCGATGCTGCCGATTTATCGCAACTGCAGACCCGCCTAACGTGTGCCTTCGTTCTGATGCACTTCGATGGAGAGCCACATGGCCACACGCGACGTCGTTTTCCCGCAGGGGCGCCACGCCCTGTACGAGCGCCACCATTACTCGCCGGCGGTACGCGCCGATGACCTGCTGTTTGTCGCCGGCCAGGTCGGCAGCCGCGAGGACGGCTCGCCCGAGCCCGAGCTGGACGCGGAAATTGCCCGCGCCTTCGTCAACCTGGATGCCGTCCTTGCCGCGGCCGGCTGCACTTCGCAGGATGTGGTCGACGTCACCTTGTTCATGGTCAACCCCGAGGTGGTGTTCGAGGCAATGTGGGACAAGTGGGTCAGCTACTGGGGCCCGGCCCCCTACCCCACCGTCACCGCGGTCGGCGTGACCTGGCTGGCCGGCTTCCAGTTTGAGATCAAGGTGGTGGTCAAGCTGCCGGCGAAGGCTGCATAACACCTCCCATTGCCTGCGCGGCAGTCATCGCGCGCCATCCCGCCTGCAGCAGATCTGCGCCTGCGCAACGCAACCAGCGCACGCGGGCGCGTCTCGCATTCGATCGGCCACGCCTGGCTCGCCAGCGCGTGGCGTTGCCTGTGTCCACGCCGCGCAACGTGCCCATCGCACCCCTGTCAGATCTCCAAACATCAGCGAAGAAGATCGCCGAGAGCATCAGCCTCATCAACGGCATCGCCTCCAGACCGAATGCCAAGCGCTTGGCTACACGCCGAAACAAGATCTGGGCGACCGCACGCTGCTCGGGCCCAAGTCACCAACAAGCAACATTCGTATGCGATAGCTGTAGCGCTCGCCATGCCGCGAGCCCTCTGTTCCCCTGGCGCGTTGTCCAACGTCGATGTGCTGACGCATCGCGGCGGCGGCTTCGTGCGTCCGATGATTTCAAGGAGATTGACTTCCATGCGCTTGAAGACCTTTTTCGTCGTTGTGCTTCTCACCACCTTCAGCGCCGCCGCACAGGCGCAGGTGGTAACCCTCAACAAGGGCGGCTATACGCTGACGTACGACTGCACCAACCGCACCGCACTGCGCTACGAATACGTGCTGCAGGCCGACACGGGCTCGGCTGCACGCCCGTCCAGCTTCAATCTGGATACCGAATTGCCCAGCGGCTGTGCCGGCCAGACCTCCACGGCCTCGTATGCCAGCGTGCGTTCCGGCTATGACCGCGGCCATCTGGTGACCTCCAACCACATGGACTACAACGCGACCTACATCCGCCGCGCCAACCTCATGAGCAACATCGTGCCGCAGGTGGCCAGCTTCAATCAGGGCATCTGGGTACAGGCAGAGAACGTGGCCGAGTGCTATCGCGACATCGCCAGCGTGCAGGTTTACGGCGGCGTGATCTACAGCGACACCAGCAACGATTACTTCCTCAGCAGCCACGGCATCCGCACGCCGGATTTCTTCTGGAAGACCATCATCACCGCCAACCCGAGCGGCGGTTCGCGCGCCATCAGCTGGCTGATTCCCAATAGCGCCAACCTGGGTGCGTTGGACAGCTATATCGTCAGCATCGACGAACTCGAAGACCTCTACGGCGCCAGCACCATCGGCATCAGCGCACCGGCGGCTGTCAAAGCCATGCTGCCGTCCACCACCTGGCCGCAGCCGAGCAATTGCGATCTGGGTTGAGTCGCGCTGCATCCACGGCATGCCGCCCAGCCCGGCCTGTGCCGGGTTGGGTCACGGCACGGCGGGCACTGGCTGCGTGGCGCCGCGCCGCCTGCGTGACAGCCTGCGCGCGGCTCGACATCTCCATCGCAGAGCCGGCGTGCCGGTGGAATGGACTGCGGTCCCGCGGGCGCCAGCCATGTGTCAGGTGTGTCAGCGCTGCCACATTTATTGGCGAGGTCTGCGCTGTTTTGACGGCCAACGGCCGACATATGCTTGATCGCACTCTCTCTCCCACCTCTTGCGATCACGCTCATGCCATCCCCCTTGTCTGCCAACGCCGGCCTCGCCTTGCTGAGCGCCCTGTCGATCTTCGCTGCCGGCCCGGCAACCGCCGCACCTGTGCAGGGCCTGCCTACCATCGTGCTGGTGCATGGCGCATTTGCCGATGGCTCCAGCTGGTCTGGCGTGATCGAGGCGTTACAGCGCCAGGGCTATCACGTCACTGCAGTGCAGAATCCGCTCACCTCGCTGGCCGACGACGTCGCTGCGACCCGCCGCGTGCTGGAGCGACAACCTGGCGACGTGCTGCTGGTCGGGCACTCCTGGGGCGGCGCGGTGGTGACCGAATCGGGCAACGCCGACAACGTCAAGGGCATCGTCTATCTGTCGGCCCTGGTACCCGATACCGGCGAGTCGGTCGGCACGCTGCTGGCACGCCTGAAAGCGCCGATGGAAGGTTTGCAGCCGGATGCGCAGGGCCTGGTCTGGCTCGACGACGCGGCGACCTACCAGCACGTGATGGCCGCCGATGTGCCGCTGGCCAAGGTCCGGCAGCTTGCCGCCGTCCAGCAGCCGATGACCGCTGCCGCGTTCGGCGACGCGGTTTCGCAGGCCGCGTGGCATCGCAAACCGACGTGGTACCTGATCACCGACAACGACAATGCGTTGCGTCCGGATGTGCAGCGCGCCATCGCCAAGCAGATCGGTGCCACCAGTACCACCATCGCATCCAGCCATCTTTCGCTGGTTGCGCAGCCCGCCAAGGTGGCCGAGTTCATCGCACGTGCCGCGCGTACCATCGGTACGCCATCGCGGTGAGCACCAACACGAACCTGGCGTGTCGCGGCGGCCCTTACATGCGCTCAGGTCGGCTAACAAAACGTAGCGAGCAGTCGTCCGGCGGGTGCGGACGACGCGCTCAGAACCGCCTTTTACGAGTGGTATATGCCGATTCCGAGCATCGGCTGCGCCCGCCTGGCGCTGCACAGTCGTTTTGTTCGCTGCGCTTAGCCTGATACCTCGTGTTCGGCGCTCTCCAGCACCGCAGGCAGGACGTCGACCAGGAACTCGATCAAGGCGCGCACGCCCGGCGCCAGTCCGCGACGCGAGGGATACACGGCGTGTAGTTGATGCACCGGCAACGTGTGGTCGCCCAATAGCACCACCAGTTCGCCGCGGGCGATGCTGCCCCTGCACAGGGCCAGCGGCAACTGCGCCACGCCCATGCCGGCCAGCGCCGCGTGGTGCAGCAGCTCGACATCCTCGGTGAACAGGCGCGAACGGTAGTCCACCAGTTCGCTGGTGCCTTGCGGGCTGGTGAGCCGCCACCGGGGCGGCTCGCCATTGACGCCACGCGGGCCCATTCCCAGTACCTCATGCAGTGCCGCGGCAGAGGCGAACGGCCCATGCGCGTGCACGAACCCGGGGCTTGCCACCAACGCCTGCCGGCTGACGCCGAACGAGCGCAGGATCAAGCCGGAATCGTCCAGGCTCGAACGCACCCGTATCGCCACGTCGATGCCTTCGGCAATCAGTTCCACCCGTCGACTGGTCAGCTCCAGATCGACCTGCACATCCGGATGCGCCAACAAAAACCGCGGCAAGAGCTCGGCCAGAAACAGATGCGCCACACCGGTCGGGCAGCTCACGCGGATCCGGCCGGAGGGATGCTGCGTGGCGCGCTCGGCCACATCCAGCGCCCATTGCGCCGAGCGGGTGATGGATTTGCAGTGCGTATAGAACTCGGCACCGACCTCGGTGAGGCTGACCGCACGGGTTGAACGCTGCAACAGCCGCACGCCCAGGCGTTGCTCCAGATCTGCCACCCGCCGACTGACCTTGGAGCGGGGAAACCCCAACGCGCGACCGGCCGCCGAGAAGCTGCCGTGGTCGACCACTGCCACCAGCAGCGCGAAGTCGTTGAGGTCTTCCATCTGAATCCAACCCCACGCAAGGAGGCCGTCATTGTCCTGCCAGGCAGGACAGTTTGTCATCCGCCAGCGGCCTACCTGCGCCCGAGGGCGCTTCGTAGAGTGCCGCCACCGACCACAGCACACGAGCCCACCATGCGCTTGCTCCATCTCGATTCCAGCATCCTGACCGACACGTCGGTCTCCCGCCAGCTCACCGCCCAGGTGGTGCAGGACCTGCACGCAGCGATTGACGATCTACACGCCACCTATCGCGACCTTGCCGCGGTTCCCATCGCGCACCTTTCCGGCGCGATTGCTGCCGGCTTCCGCCCGCTGCCGCAACCAGCCAGCGACGCGGCATTGGTGGCCGAACATGCATTGTCCGAGCAACTGGTGGACGAATTCCTCGCCAGCGACATCGTGGTGATCGGCGCGCCGATGTACAACTTTTCGGTGCCGACCCAACTCAAGGCCTGGATCGATCGCATCGCCCAGCCCGGCCGTACGTTTCGTTATACCGCTAACGGGCCCGAAGGCCTGGCCGGCGGCAAGCAGCTGATCGTGGCGTCCTCGCGCGGGGGCATGTACACGCAAGGGCCGATGGCCTCACTGGATTTTCAGGAGGCGTATCTGACCGCAACGTTCGGCTTTCTGGGCGTGCGCGACGTGCACTTCGTGCGCGCGGAAAATCAGTCGCGTGGTCCGGAGCCGGCCGCGGCCGCATTGATCAGTGCGCAGGCCTCCATTGCCGATGTCGTGCGCAGTGTCGGGCGCGGGGTCGCGCGCGCGCGCGTGGAGGCCTGAGCCATGTTGCATCTCATCACCCTCACCTATCGCGTCGCCCCGCCGGCACTGGCCGCACATCTGGACGCCCACAAGCAGTGGTTGCGGGAGCACATCGATACTGGGCTATTCCTCGCGGCCGGCCCATCGGCCGATGGTCTTGGCGGCATCGTGCTAGCCCACCACACCGATGCGTCGGCACTGGATCGGGTTGTGGCGCAAGACCCGTTCGTGCTGCATCAGTTGGTGGATGTCGGCATACGCCGTTTCGAGCCAGCACTGCGCGCCAAAGGGTTTTTGCCCGGTTGAACGAGACCATGCCGGTGGAATGCGACGCCGCGGTCAGGGCATTCGTCGTAGCGACACAGGCGTCGTTGTCAATCGAGACCTGCAGGCGTGTCGACGCTTGCAGGCCGGGGCGCGGGGCCGCTTGCCGCAAACCACGCAGCGTACGGGGTGTTCTTGACCAGATGCCGGTTGAAATCCTTGGCACCATCGGTCCACCACACCGCGCCGCGTTCACCCAAGGCGACCTTGGCTGCATCGACCGCACCGCGCGCGGCCAACAGGCGTTGTGCATCGTCGTCGCGCTTGGCGGCCTTGACCGCGCGTCGCGCATCCATGAGTGCACTGACCAACGCGGCACGCACCTCTTCGCTCAGGTGCGGGTTGCTGGTGCGCCACAGGCGCGCTCGCACGACGAGGTAACGGCCGTCGGGCGTCGTGAGGGGCGTGGTCGCGGCAGTCATCGCGCGCTCAAGGCCAGGCGTACGGTTGCCGCATCGCGGCAGTGCGCGCGGCGCTCACTCCACGCGTTCGAAGCGAGCGCGGGCGACACCGTCCACCTCGACCTGCTCGACGAACATCGCATACGGGCGCACCCACAACCCGATATCGCGCTCCAGTGGCCGATACAGCACCAGCGGCTCCAGGGTTTCGCTGCTGCGCACCACACCGAGCACCTCATAGCGGCCGCCTTTGAAATGACGGTACTCGCCCAGTGCGATGGAAGGTAACGGCGGCAGGGTGTCCATGGCGGTATCAACGCGATCGAAAGGCCCTGGAGTTTAGGACCGCACGCAATGTGTGGCGAGCCGGCTTGTGTTGACGCTGGCCGCCGGCGGTCGATGACGGACATCCACACGCCTTGCATTCTCGGCAGGCCGGGTCCGCCGTGTCGCTGGCGCCTGCCTTGAAAGAGGCGCACCGGCCGCCACTGCAGCGACGGCCATGGCACCTCGCGCCGTCGACAGCATCGGGGCCTGTCGTGCGCCGTCGGGGCTCGCCGCAATCGCGTGCGTCCCGCAGAACCAAGCTCAGGTGTCCTCTTCGTCCCCTTCGTCCTCTTCGTCCAGTTCGTCCTCGATGCTGTCGTCGTCATCGATTTCGCTGTCCTGCGCAGGCCCGTCCTGCAGCAGATCCTCATTCTTGCCCGGCGCCTTGACGCCGTTGGGTGGCGTCGGGTCGTCGATACCCCGGTTGGCATTCTGGTTGTTGCCCATGGTCAGCTCCCGCGGCAGAAGACCGCCTGCCCACCCTCCTCCCGGCCCTGTGATGCGCACGTGTGCCGCACCCAAAAAATGCGCCGTTCATCGCAGTATCTGAACCATTGTGGCTCAGCGCAGGGTCGCCCCGCGCCGGCTTGCATCCGCGTATCGCCTCTCCCCGTAGACAGCAGGACGCCTACCGAGGAAACACCATGCCGAGCTTGATCTGCGATCTGGAAGACCTGCTCGCCTCCTGGAAGGCCGAGGCACGCACCTTCGACGCCTGCGACATGCCGGCCTCTGCACTGGCCTTCCGCGATTGCCATCGTCGCCTGTCCGCGTTGCTGGACGCGCATGCACGCCAATCGGCCTTGCCGACAGCCGCGCTGGCTGGGCGCGAGCAGCCCAGCTCAGTGACCGAGCTGCAGCCGCGCGCCATCGCGCCGATGGGTTCCTAGGGTGTCGATCAGCGCGTTGCTGGCCTGATTCGCGCCAGCCACCTCGACCTCGGCGCCGTGCGCGCGCAATTTGAACACCACCCGATCCAGCGCCGCTACCGCACTGATGTCCCAGAAATGCGCGTGGCTCAGATCGATCAGCACCTTCGGCGGCGTGCCGAGGAAATCGAAGCTGGCGACGAATTGCCCGGCCGATGCGAAGAACACCTGGCCGCGCACCGCATACACGCGTACCCCATCATCGCCATCGCTGGCATGCACCTGCAGCAAGCGCCCGACCTTGCGCGCGAAGAACAGTGCCGACAGCAGGACGCCGACCAACACGCCGCGCGCCAGATCGTGCGTCCAGACCGTGACCACGACGGTGCCCAACATCACCACCGACGAACTTGCCGGGTGCCTGCGCAGATCGCGCAGCGATCCCCAGTTGAAGGTGCCGATGCTGACCATGATCATCACCGCCACCAGTGCCGCCATCGGAATCTGGCGCACCCAGGCCGCGCCATAGACCACCATCAGCAGCAGGACGACGCCGGCCACCAGGCACGACAAGCGCCCACGTCCGCCCGAGCGCACATTGATGACCGACTGCCCGATCATCGCGCAGCCAGCCATGCCACCGAAGCAGCCCGCCACCATGTTCGCCAGTCCTTGACCTGCGCATTCGCGGTTGCGCTGCGATGGGGTATCGGTCAGGTCTTCGACAATCTGCGCCGTCATCAACGACTCCAGCAAGCCGACCACCGCCAGCGTCGTCGATACCGGCAGCAGGATGCGCACGCTGTCCCATGTCAGCGGCACGTCCGGCAGCAAAAATACCGGCAGGCTATCAGGCAGGTGGCCCATGTCGCCCACGTGCCGGAGATCGAGGTGCCAGTACGCGCATGCCGCCGTCAACACCACAATTGCGACCAGCGGCGAAGGAATCGCCGTGGTGACGCGCGGGAGCAGATAGATGATGACCAATGCCGCTGCACACACCGCATACACCGGCCATGGCATGCCGACCAACTCCGGCAGCTGTGCCAGGAAGATCAGAATTGCCAATGCGTTGACGAAGCCGGTGATCACCGAGCGCGAGACAAAACGCATCAATGCGCCCAGACGCAATGCGGCTGCAATCAGCTGCAGCACGCCCGCCAGCACGGTCGCCGCCAGCAGGTACTGCACCCCATGGTCCTTGACCACATCCACCATCAACAACGCCATGGCACCGGTGGCGGCAGAAATCATGCCTGGCCGACCACCGGCGATCGAAGTCACCACTGCAAGACAGAACGCCGCGTAGAGCCCAACCTTGGGATCAACGCCGGCAATGATCGAAAACGCGATGGCTTCGGGAATCAGCGCAAGCGCGACCACGATGCCGGCGAGCACATCGCCACGCACGTTGCCGAGCCATTGCTGGCGCAACGGGAAACTTCTGGACATTGAACGACTCCTTGCGCCGGCAACCACACGGCGCATTACATGCACGTCAAACACCTGGACCTTCGCAGCAACTGCGAGCGCGTAAGGCCTGAGGTCAGGGTGGTGTCATGTGTCCAAGGAGATCGTTCTTGAGCAGTGGCGATACTAACGCGCTCAGGCTAGCCCGAACAACCCGACGCTGCGCCTGTGTCTGCGCATCGAACATCAGACACAGATCAACGATGCGCACGCATGCGCGCAGCCGTTGCTGACAGCACGCGGCTCAGTCGTCGCTAGCCACGCGTTCGCCCATCAGTTCGCGCTCGCGTTTTTCCAGTTCTTCGGCGTAGCGCTTGCGCACGAATCCCTCCGACAGCACGCCCAGTACCTTGCGATCGCTGTCGATCACGGCCAACTCATCGGCCTGTGTCGTATCGAAGACCTTCATGATCGCCACGATGTCGGTGTCGGCCAGCAGCGCCGCATCGCGGTGCTTGGCATAGTCGCCGACCGGGGCGTCCAGCTGCACATTGTCGGCGTACAGCACGGCCAGCGGCACCACGCCGGCATAGTGTCCGTCTGCATCTTCCAGCACCACGCGTTGCGTGGAGCCCAACGGGAACCGCCGGCGGAATTCGGCCACGCTGATGTCGTGCGCGGTGTGGTTGGCATCCTTGCGCATCATCTTGCCAGCCGACAGATTGCGCACCCAGCCCACATCGCGCGCACTGCGGATGTTTTCGCCACGCAGATGCAGCCGCCAGGTGGAGAACGAATAACCGAACACCTGCCGCACCACGGTATTGGCCACCAGCACCGCCGCCATCACTGCGCTGGCCAGCACGAAATCGTGCGTGCCTTCCAGGATCAACATGGCCATGGTCATCGGCGCGCCAACGATGGCCGCCGCCAATGCAGCCATGCCCACCAGCGATGCACTGGTGGTGTCCACCACCGCAGCGCCCAGCAACAGGTTCAGGCTCACCGCGAACAGGCTGCCCACCAGCGAGCCCATGAACAACGATGCGAAGAACAGACCGCCGCGGAAGCCGAAACCCAGCGAAATTCCCGACGCAATGCACTTGAGCACCAGCAGGATGGCGAGCACCTGCAAGGTACTGCTGCTGGTCAGGTCCAGATGCAATGCGCCATGCCCCGAGGACAGCACCTGCGGCGAATACAGCGCCAGCGGAATCAGCAGCAACCCACCGATGACCGGGCGCCCCCACACCGGCAGATTGATGCGGCCCACGCCGCGTTCGATGCCGGCGACCAGGCGCATCACCGCAATGCCGATCAACGCGCACGCCAGGCCCAGCGCGATGTAGACCGCATAGTCGCGCGGCTGCAATTGGTAGGCCACCGCAGCAGGCAACGAGTACGGCGCTGCGCCCAGGGCATTGGCCATGAACGCGCCAGCCAATGCGGCGGCGGCCACCGGTGCCAATGCCGATGGCGTGTAGGCACCGATGACGATCTCGAACGCATAGAACGCACCGGCCAGCGGCGCGCCGAAGGCGCCGGCAATCGCACCGGCCGCGCCGGCGCCCACCAGCGTGCGCATGTCGGCACGCCGCACCCGCAACACGCGCCCCAGCTGCGAGCCGGCACCCGACCCCATTTGCGTGTAGGTCGCCTCCAGTCCCACCGACGCACCGAAGCCGTTGGACAACAAGGTCTGCACCGCAACGATCAGGTTGTCGCGCATCGACATGCGCCCGCCATGCAAGGCATTGGCTTCCACCGCATCCACGAGGGGCCGCTTGCGCCGCCGCGCCATCAGCGTCACCAGACCAACCAGCAAGCCGCCCAGCGGCAACACCAGCAGCTGCGTTGCCGTCATCGAGGTGGCCGTGCTGAGCCGCTGCTCGGGCGCGAGCGCGTATAGCCAGCTCTGCAGGCCATGCGCGATACCGGCCTGCAGCACCATCAATCCAGCCGCGATCAGCCCCACCAGCGCGGCCAGGGCGATGAACCAGAGATCGTTGGCGCGCAGCTGCCTGCGCAAGCCGTCCAGCGGCCGGCGGAGTTGCGCCGCCATGGCGTGCACGGCCGGCAAGGTGTGGGAAAGTGGCTGCATGGGACCAGTGATTGCGGGGTCGGCACCGGCAGAGCCGGCGTCCGCTGTGGGGCCTAGTGTGCCTGAGCGCCGCTGACCTGAGCCAATCTGGCGCGGCGATGAAACGCGCGCCGCGCCGCAGGCGTGATTGCAGGGCCAGGCATTCAGGCGCCAGAATCGGAGCCGGCACGCGGCGCACCTGCGCGTGCGATCGTTGAGCCACTCGAACAGGGATGCACGATGCTCTACCTGCTGCTGGGCTTGATTGCCACCGAAGGCCTCTTGCTGATCACCTGGAACCGCCCCTACTTCAGCTGGGGCCTGCCGGTGTTTACACGGCGTATTGCGGTGACCCGCGATGCGTTGGCCTGCTTTTCGCTGGCGCAGGTAGAAAATGCGGTCGAGCCATCGCGCTGGCCCGACTTGCGGTTCCATCGCCTGTCCGAAGACGTGTACGCGTTTCGCGAAACCTTCCTGTTCGTCGGCGGTGTCTATCCGATGATCATGCGCGGGCGCATCGTGATCGACCGTCGGCAACGCGAGATCATCGTGAGCGGTTTCTGCAACTGGACCGTAGTGATGATGGTGGTCGGGTTCCTGGTTCCGGCAGCCGTCGTCAGGCCAGGGGCCACGCTGATGTTCGCGGGACTTCTCATGCTGTCCTATCTGCTGCAACGCAGCCGTTTCATCAGTGTCGAAGCGGCCGTGCGCATGCTTCTGCACACCAACACCACCCCGCTGATTCCGCGCCGACCAGAGGCGACGCCGCGCGTGCAGGCCGACTGACACCCGCCTGACGCCATGCGTTGCGGTGCGTCACTCCACCACGCACAGCGGCACTTCGCCGGGCCGCAAGGTCAACACACGTACGCCAGTGCGCGTCACCGCCACGGTATGCTCGAACTGCGCCGACAACCTGCCATCGCGCGTATGCACCGGCCACTGATCCGGTTGCGAACGGATCGCCGCACGGCCCTGGTTGATCATCGGCTCGATGGTGAACACCATGCCTTCCTGTAGTTCCAAGCCGGTGCCCGCGTGACCGTAGTGCAGGATCTGCGGGTCTTCATGCATCTCACGGCCGATGCCGTGCCCGCAGTATTCCTTGACCACGCTATAGCCGTGCGCACGCGCGTGCCGCGCAATGGCATGGCCGATATCGCCCAAGCGCGCGCCCGGGCGCACCGCTGCAATCCCTCTCCACATCGCCTGATACGTGGCCTGCACCAGGCGACGTGCCGGGTAAGCGACCTCGCCCACCAGGTACGTGGTACTGGAATCGGCGATATAGCCGTTCTTTTCCAGCGTAATGTCCAGGTTGACGATCTGCCCGCTGCGCAACACGTCGTCGGCCGATGGCACGCCATGGCAGACCACATCGTCGATGGATGCGTTGAGTACGAACTCGAAACCGTACTGCCCCTTGCTCGCAGGCCGTGCGTCGAGCTCATCGACAATCATGCGCTCGACAAACCCGTTGAGTTCCAGCGTGCTGCGACCTTCCAGCGGCAAGCGATCCAGCGCATCGAATACCTGCGCCAGGAGCTGGCCAGACACCGCCATCAGCGCGATCTCATCGGGCGACTTGATCACGCCCGGCCCGGTTTCAAGGCTTGCGGCCGTACGCCCGCCGCGCGCAATTGTTCGGCCACGATCTGCTGAAACGTCGTGTCCGGATGCATCTCGCACAGCATGCCGACCTTGATCCAGAAATTGGCCTGCGCATTGATCGAACGGCTACTCACCGTGCACGCACGGCGCAGTTGGTCGTGCAGGTCGTCGTCGATATTGACGATGCCCATGATGGCTCTCGTTTTGCGTCGATATACGAATCGTATATGAAACGTATATTTGCACGCAATCGCTCCGGGGCGGGGCGCCGTGGAGGGCGATGCCTGTCCGGCGTGTGCTGCGTGCCTTGTCGGACAGGCCCGGCAACCTCGCAGTACGGTGAGCACGGCACAAAAGCGAACCGGCCCCGGGCCGATGCGATGCCACAACGCCCGGAAGCAAACGCCGCACATCACGTGAACGCCACAGGTTGCGTTCGTCAGCGCTCGACCACCGAATGTGTCCGCCCGATCCGGGCATAGATTTCGCTCACCCACTCGATAAACACACGCACCTTGGTGCTCAACTGTCGGCTGGGCGCATAGGCGATGAAGACATCCAATGGCGCCGGGCGCCAGTCCTGCAGAACCGGCACCAGCGCGCCGCGTTCGATGGCCGGCCGCACCATGAAATCGAGCGTGTGGATCAGCCCGAGCCCGGCCAATCCGGTCGCCAGATGCGCGTTGCTCTCGTTGACCATCACGCTGCAGTTGGGAACGATCTCCAGCGGCGCGCCATCGTCCAGGAAATGCAGCGGCGGCGCTTTGCCGCTATGCGCGGAGAAGTAGCCCACCACGGGAAACGCCGGGCTTTTCAGCTGTTCCGGGTGGGTCGGGACACCGTAGCGTGCGAGATAGTCAGGGCTCGCGCAGGTGGTCCAGGCAAGGCTGCCGATCTTGCGCGATATCAGCGCGCCGTCGTCTGCCGTGCTGCGGATCGCGCAGTCGATGTTTTCGCCGATGACATCCACCGTGCGATCGGTGACGCCGAGCTGCAGCTGGATATCCGGATAGCGCGCACAGAACTCCGGCAATGCGGGGATCAACAATCCGCACGCCGTCGAGCCGCCCGTATCTACACGAAGCCGGCCCTTGGGACTGCCCTGGGCACGCCCCAACGTGGCTTCCACGTCGTCCAGCTCCGTGAGCAGGTGCCGCACGCGCGCGTAATACGCAGCGCCGTCGTTGCTGACACGCACGCGGCGCGTGCTGCGTTCAAGCAATGTGACTCCCAGATGTTTTTCCAGCGCGCTGATCGACTTGCTCAGCGTGGCATTAGGCATCTGCAGCGATTCCGCCGCACGGTTGAACCCACCGGTTTCCACAACGCGCGCAAAGGCGCGGATTGCCTGCAGGTGATCCATTGATCGCTCCGCCTAGAGCGCCGGATTATTCCCGCAGGGAAATAAAGAATCAACAATACGCCGATTTATCGCCGCAGCGAGGGTCAATAGACTGCCTGCAACGCGGGAACTCCGCTCAAGAGGTAAACACCATGCACGTCCAGGATCTGGCCAACATCCATCCCACCAAACACGCCGGGAAGATTGCCCTGGTCACCGGCGGCAGCTCGGGCATCGGCCTGGCCGCCGCAAAGCGGCTGGCACTGGAGGGTGCAACGGTGGTCATCAGCGGCCGCCGGCAGCAGGAACTGGACCGGGCGGTCGCCGAGATCGGCCATGGCGCCACGGCGGTACGCGCCGACATTTCCGTTGGTGCAGAGCTTGACGCCGTCATGGACGTCATCGCCACCGCGCATGGACGACTGGACCTGCTGCTTGCCAACGCAGGCGGCGGCGAATTTGCGCCAATCGAATCCATTACCGAAGCAGGCTTCGACAAGTACTTCGACATCAACGTCAAGGGCACCCTGCTGACCGTGCAGAAGGCGCTGCCACTGATGCGCGCCGGCAGCGCCATCGTGGTGACGGGCTCCATCGCGGCCAATCAAGGCGTCGCCAATTTCGGCGTGTATGCCGCAACGAAGGCGGCACTGCGCTCTTTCGTCAGGACATGGGCATCGGAACTGAAAGGTCGCGACATTCGCATCAACCTGATCGCGCCCGGCGTCGTGGTCACACCCGCCTATAAATCCGAATTGGGCATGAGCGACGAAGACATCGACGCCTACCTGGCCGAAATCCAACTGAAGGCCCCGCTGGGCCGCGCAGCGAGCCCGGATGAGATGGCCAAGGCGATGTCCTTCCTGGCATCGGACGATGCCTCCTACATCACCGGCATCGAGCTGACAGTGGACGGCGGCCTGACCCAGATCTGACCATACGTGCAGCGCGCTACCGTGAGTGCACTTCCAGCCCACCAGAGACAAACAAGATGAGCATGCAAAACAATTTGGCGATTGCGCAAAACTTCCTTGAAAAGATCGGCTCCGGTGCATCGCCTGAGACGATCGCGGCGATGTTCAGTGCGGATCTGCAATGGCATATCCCAGGCGATCCATCCGCACTGCCGTGGATTGGGCGACGCAGCGGGCGCGGCGCGGTGGAAGCGTTCGTGCGTGATTCCGGCACCCTGATGGAGCGCATCCGGTTCGAGGTGCATGACCTACTGGCCAGCAACGACCGCGCCGTCATCGTGGGCGAGCTCGCCAGCCGCATCACCGCCAGCGGAAAGCTCATCGAGACGCCGTTTACGATCGTGCTCACCATCACGGGGAACGAGATCTCGCACTTCCTGATGCTTGAAGACAGCTTTGCGGTGGCTGCCGCGGCGCGGCGCTGATCAGCCCATGTTCGGAGTGCGGCTGACGCGTTACGAACCTGCTCTTCCAAGGGATTGTTCGAGGAAGCGGATCAATGCAAGAATGCGCGCGACGCGAAAAACGTTCGCCTGCGTGCCGTCGGCACCAAGAGATCGAATACACGCCATCCAGCATGCTTGCTAGGTTGGCCAGCGCCCCTCGCCGAGATCACCCGGCCTTTCTTCGAGCTGCCGCCTGTGCGAACGCTCGTTGTATTTGGAGCGCTCATGACAGCCAACAACACCAACCCACGTCTATCTTCAACTGATCAGATCGCTATCGTCGGTGCTGGTCTGGGCGGTTTGACACTCGCACGTGTCCTCCACATCAACGGCATCTCCGCCACCATCTATGAGGCCGAGGCTTCACGCGACGCCAGATCACAAGGCGGCCTGCTAGACATACACGAATGGAACGGGCAGCTAGGCTTAACCGCGGCAGGCCTCCACGACGCCTTCCTGTCCCTCGTCCTCCCGGGCGAGGACGCCAAGCGCGTGAGTGACAAGCACGGCACGATTCTGTTCGACAGACAACGCTCTGTCGGCTCTCTCAGACCGGAGGTGGACCGCAGCGCACTCCGCCGGCTGTTGATTGACTCTCTGCCCTCCGATGCCATTCATTGGGGTCGCAAGCTCATACGGGCAGCACGCAATGCGGACGGAGCGCTTGCCCTCACTTTTGCCGACGGTTCATCGATCACGGCGGGCCTGGTTGTCGGAGCGGACGGCGCATGGTCGAAGGTTCGGCCGTTGCTGTCGACCGCACCCCCGCATACGTGGGCACCACTTTTATCGAGACATCTCTCACCGATGCCAGCACCAAATGTCCGGCTAGCGCCAAGATGGTCGGGCGCGGCACATTGATGGCTTTAGCCCCCGGCCAAGGCATCTTTACCCACAGATACGCAGACGGCGCGCTACGCAGCTACATTGCGTTGACCAAGCCCGAAGCATGGTTTCGCGAGCTCGACTTTGGTCGGCCTACAGCCGCGATGCGCCGCATTGCCAACGAGTTCGAAGATTGGGCTCCAGCTCTGTTGGCCATGATTACCCACACTGACAGCGCACCCATCATTCGCCCGATTTATGCACTGCCGATCGAACATGCTTGGGCACGCACTCCGGGCGTAACGCTCGTCGGCGACGCTGCGCACCTGATGTCACCGTTTGCGGGAGAAGGTGCAAACCTCGCCATCTACGACGGAGCCGAGCTCGCACGTTCGATCATTGAGAACCCGGGCCAGATCGAGGCGGCACTGAGTGCCTATGACAATGCGCTGTTCCCACGTAGCACCGCTCTCGCGGAGCAGAGTGCGAGCAATCATGCACAGTTCTTCGGCTTCAATTCGCCTGCCAGCGTGGTGAACTTGTTTTCTGCCCACCAGGTGTAAGGGAAGTAGGTGGCGTTCAAGCGCGACGCGCTAACCGCGGCGGTCTTGCGTCGGCGGAAACGAGCTTAGCGGGGATCCTCAAGCCAACTATGCTTACAGGAAGAGTGTTCTTGAAGACATAAGTTGTCCGCCAATTAAAAGCATAAGTTGTCCGCGAACTATTTACCCCTAACTACAGCATTCTGGTCAGGCCTATCCGCGCTAAGGGACAAGGGCATAACGACGCTTTCTGCTACGCGAGCGGACGGGTTCGTGAGGCCAGGCCGGCCAGAGGCTAGAGCGGCAGTCCGCGCAGGCCTGGCAAGGCCTGGCTGGAGCGGATAGAAGTCATGCGAGATCCAAGAAAACCGCTACGATGAATCCTGGACACTACAGAGCCCACTACTGAAAAGTGGGGGATGCCGGCCGACGGAGACAATACGAGGGCGATCCAAACGAATGAACATAGCCAAATCTCGGCCAGTACTGGTCTGCAACATTGGGTGGATGGCGCGGTACCAAGGGCTGGAGCGACAACCAGACAGCATTGTCGGAGGGGGCAAGTGGGTTGATGAGAATCATCATGGGCACGAATGCTGCAATTTTCTAACGATGCCCTCGGGATCGGTTTTCGGGCACTTCGAAACCATCAAGGGCAAAGTCGACCGGAAAGTCAGCATCGGAAAGCTGGGTGCTAGCGACGACGCGGACAGCATCGAGCACATTGACGTGATATGGGTTTCGACTGAGCCCAACGGCGGTGGTCGCCGGGTGATTGGTTACTATCTGGACGCAGTGGTCTATCGCGGGCGTCAGCTCCACAAGAAGCCGCCAACTTCTCAACATAAGCTCGACAAGGTGGACAGCTACATGGTCTCCGCGAATACACGCAATGTCCGATGCCTGCCGATCGAGGAACGGACGCTTGTACTGGGCCGGCCCCCTGGTTGGATTGGCCAGGCAAACTGGTGGTTTCCGGGGCACAGCGAGCATGCCGACGTTCCAGCATTCATGACGCAGGTCCGCGCCTTGCTCGCACGGCATTGCTTCTTAGGAACGTCACGGAAGGGTAGCTGCGGCGCCAACAGAACCTCTGATCCCGAACGCAATGCCCAGGTTGAGGCCGCGGCAGTAGCCGTTGTTAAGGAGTTTTACGCTGCTCACCCAATTCGCAGCGTCGAGAAAGACAATGTTGGCTGGGACCTCAATGTATTCCAGAAGAGTGACCTGGACGCGCAGAAGGCGCCATTCCGACGAGTTGAGGTGAAGGGTCTGTCGGGACCGGACCTTACGGTTGGAGTGACCCCAAATGAGTATCGCTATATTCGCCTGCATATGGACGGCTCGTTGCCGAGCTATCGCATCGCCGTTGTCACGTCCGCGCTGAGCGCAGCAAATCTGCATCTGCTCTCGTATGATTTCGGCCAAAAGCAATGGATAGACGAGATACGCAACCAGTACGTACAGCTTGAGGTAGATGAAAAAACAGCCGCGATATTGACGCTTTCCTGATGCAGCTGCCGAGGCAGGAGGATACGGCCCGGCCTCGGACCTACAATTGCGTCTATCGGGCGCGCTCCAGCACCCAGTCGACAAAGCCTCCATTGATGACCATGTCGACAACCTTCTCCAGCCCCAGTACGTCGACATTCTCCTGATCGGACCTGATCTCTTCTCCCGTGTGATAGACAAAGAACATCCTGTCGTACTGACTCATTTTCTCGTTGTCTTTCAAGTAACGATTGAATACCCCGACATTACTTGCACACTTGATCTGCACCCACGCGGTTTCTCCGGTGACAGGCATTTGAAGATCAAGATCCTTGGTTTTCTCTGTGCTCCCGACTCGGCCCAAGCGCCTCCATCCCGCCGCAAGGAACATCATGTCCACCAGCGTCTCGAAGTCCTTCGGGTCGAGACGTTGGACGACCTTCCCGAGTGAATTCCTGAGGTCCCGACGCCCCCCCGATTTTGAGTAGCACCTCAGTTTGGAGTCCAATTCCCTAACTCGAGGAGATTGGACGTGAAGAAGCGTTTTTCTGAAGAACAGATCATCGGCTTCCTGCGCGAAGCTGATGCCGGTGTGGCGATCAAGGACCTGTGCCGGCGGCATGGCTTCAGCGAGGCTTCCTATTATCTGTGGCGCAGCAAGTTCGGCGGGATGAGCGTGCCCGATGCCAAGCGGCTCAAGGACCTTGAGTCCGAGAACGCGCGGCTGAAGAAGTTGCTGGCCGAGCAGCTGTTCGAGAACGACCTGATCAAGGATGCACTGCGAAAAAAGTGGTGAGCGCACCGGCGCGTCGCATGCTGGTGCGCGAGTGGATCGGGCGTGGTGCCAGCGAGCGTCGTGCGTTGGCAGTGATCGGCATGAGCGCCAGTGCGCTGCGATATTGCCCGCGCGAAGATCGCAACGTCGAACTGCGCGAACGCATCTGTGCGTTGGCGCATCGCCATCGCCGTTATGGTGTGGGGATGATCTATCTCAAATTACGACAGGAAGGACGCATCGTGAACTACAAGCGTGTGGAGCGGTTGTACCGCGAGCAGCAGCTGCAGGTCCGGCGCCGCAAGCGCAAAAAGGTGCTGATAGGAGAGCGTCAGCCGCTGCTGCGGCCATCGCAGGCCAATCAGGTGTGGTCGATGGATTTCGTGTTCGACCGCAGCGCCGAAGGCCGAGTGATCAAGTGTCTGGTGATCGTGGACGATGCAACCCACGAAGCGATCGCCATCGAGGTGGAGCGCGCAATCTCGGGCCATGGCGTGACACGCGTGCTGGATCGGCTGGCGCACAGTCGCGGCTTGCCACAGGTGATCCGCACAGATAACGGCAAGGAGTTTTGCGGCAAAGCGATGGTGGCCTGGGCACATGCGCGTGGCGTGCAGTTACGGCTGATCCAGCCTGGCAAGCCAAACCAGAACGCCTACGTCGAATCGTTCAATGGCCGGCTGCGCGACGAATGCCTCAACGAGCACTGGTTCCCAACCCTGCTGCATGCGCGTACCGAGATCGAACGCTGGCGACGCGAATACAACGAGGAGCGACCCAAGAAGGCCATTGGCGGCATGACGCCATCTGCGTATGCCCAACAGCTGGCCAACACCGATATCATCAACCCCGGACTCTAAACCCGGCCGCTACTCAGAGCGGGGGGGCGTCGCCGCGAAGATCATCCGACGGGCATTGCGCAACATTTCCTTATGCAAAAGCTGGGGAGTCTCCAGCCTTTGCTACGCAAAAGCTCGGCACAGGATCCTGGAGAATCCTATCCATCAGATCCCCAAGATGTTTCGCGGACTCACGACGGATGCGCTGGTGAAGAATTCGCCATTCGGTTTTTTGCACCGTCAACAGAAATTCTATAAGCAATTGTTTTTTATGAATTTCGCGAACTCGACTGACCTAGCCTCGAGCCACTAGTGTCACGAGTTGCAGCGGACAACTTATGCCTGCATTGACATCATAAGTTGACAGATTCGACCAACTTATGCTTACACGAACAAAGAGAGCGCTACGCCTGCGCAATTGGTGGGCCCACCAGGATTCGAACCTGGAACCAAAGGATTATGAGTCCTCTGCTCTAACCGTTGAGCTATAGGCCCGTGTGTCTGGCGGCGAGATGGCGAGCATGTCGGGCCGTGCCGCGGACGCGAAAGTTTACCTGTGTGGACGTTGCCGTGTCTGCTATGCGCCCTCTGCCTGCAGCAATACAGCGCTCACTGCCGCGAGATCCCGTGTCGGCTGCCTACAACGAAAAGCCCAGCGGCGGCTGGGCTTTGGCATCAGATTTCTAGCGTGATGCACGCGATCGCGTCATCTAGACGCACCCAGCAAACCTACCAATCCCGAATCACCAATCCCAAATCCCCGCCCCTTACGCATCAGCCGTCTCAAACTGCCCATCAATCAGCTGCCGACCCGCGCGGAAGCCGTGCGCAATGGCCTCCTGGTACGTCGCATAGGCCAGCCCATTGCAACCGATACGCGGCTGGCGCTTGCCGCCGAGCGCGTACACGTCCACCCAGAGCGTCCACTTGGCATCAGGGGAAGCCTGCTCGGCGCGTACGCGGATCTCGTGTTCGCGGTACGTGGTGGTTTCAAAGCGGCTTTGCCTGCTCATAAAGCAATCTCGTCTCCATTCGTCGGCCAACTTAGAAGTCGCGGTCAGAACGCCACGTGAGGTTTGCAGAAACATCGGTTTAATGTTGCGTGGCCGTGTAGCTTCGTCGGCGGTACGTGAAACATCGCGGCGCTACCTCACTGACGCATGCCTTGCATGCGACCAACCGCTACCCGCTACCAAGCATAGCCAACTGCCTGCGCCATAACGCAACAGCCCCGCATGAGCGGGGCTGCTGTGTGATCACTGCACGGTTACGACCGCGGCATCAGTCGATATCCAGAAACGAGCGCAGCTGTTCCGAACGGCTCGGGTGACGCAGCTTGCGCAACGCCTTGGCCTCTATCTGACGAATCCGCTCACGGGTGACGTCGAACTGCTTACCGACCTCTTCCAGCGTGTGATCGGTGTTCATGTCGATACCGAAGCGCATGCGCAGCACCTTCGCCTCGCGCGGGGTGAGGCCGGCCAACACGTCACGCACCGTCTCGGAGAGATTGATGTTGGTGGTGTTGTCGATCGGGGACTCCACATTGGTGTCCTCGATGAAGTCGCCCAGATGCGAATCCTCGTCGTCGCCGATCGGGGTTTCCATCGAGATCGGCTCTTTGGCGATTTTCATCACCTTGCGGATCTTGTCCTCGGGCATGTCCATTTCCTTGGCCAGTTCCTCCGGCGTGGCCTCGCGGCCGAACTGCTGGAGCATCTGACGGGAAATGCGGTTCAACTTGTTGATCGTTTCGATCATGTGCACCGGGATACGGATGGTGCGCGCCTGATCGGCGATCGAACGGGTGATGGCCTGACGGATCCACCACGTGGCATAGGTCGAGAACTTGTAACCGCGACGGTATTCGAACTTGTCCACGGCCTTCATCAGGCCGATGTTGCCTTCCTGGATCAGGTCCAGGAACTGCAGGCCGCGGTTGGTGTACTTCTTGGCGATGGAGATCACCAGACGCAGGTTGGCCTCGACCATTTCCTTCTTGGCCTTGCGCGCCTTGGCTTCGCCATAAGCCATCGCACGGCTGATTTCCTTGATCTCGCCCAGGGTCAGGTAGTTGGCCTTTTCCATCTCGATCGAGCCCTGCTGCTCGGAGATGATCTGGTCCTTGACGTCGCGCAGCGCCGACGACCACTTCTGCTTGCGCTTGAGTGCGTCTTCCACCCATTCCAGGTTGGTCTGGTTGCCTTCCCAGGAGCGGATGAAGTCCTTGCGCGGCATGCGTGCCACGGTGGTGGCCAGGTGCAGCACCTTGCGCTCGTGATCCTTGATGCCATTGACCACACCACGCAGCTGGGTGACCAGCGCGTCGGTCAGCGGCAGCGGCAGCTTGAGCGTGGTGAAGATGGCGGCCATGTCTTCGCGGGCCTTGACCACCAGCTTGTGCTCGGCGCCGTTCTTGGCATAGGCCTTCTTGAACTTGGCGTATTCGTTGGCCAGGTTCTCCATGCGCGTGGCCACTTCCACCGGATCCGGACCGGTCGGGCCGGCCTCTTCTTCGGCGGCCTCGTCATCGCCGTCTTCGTCGTCGTCTTCGTCGACCGCTTCATCGTCGGACACGGCGACCGGGCCGGCCGCGGCGAGCGCAGCAGCGGCTGCATCGGCTTCTTCGATCAGGTCGTTGAAGCCAACCACGATCTCGGCCAGACGCTTCTTGCCTTCCTTGTGCGCTTCGTAATCGGCCAGCAGCATTTCGGTCGACAGCGGGAACACGCCCAATGCGGCCTGGACCTGGCTGAGGCCTTCCTCGATGCGCTTGGCGATGGCGATTTCGCCTTCGCGGGTCAGCAGCTCGACCGTGCCCATCTCGCGCATGTACATGCGCACCGGGTCGGTGGTGCGGCCACCTTCGGTGTCCAGCGCGGTCAGCGCGGCGGCAGCTTCTTCGGCGGCGGTGTCGTCAACCTCGCGGTTGCCGGTGTTGCCATCGTTGAGCAACAGGGTTTCGGCATCGGGTGCAACTTCATGGACATCGATGCCCATGCCGTTGATCATGCTGATGATGTCTTCGATCTGCTCCGGGTCGACGAGGTCGTCGGGCAGATGGTCATTGACTTCGGCGTAGGTCAGATAGCCCTGTTCCAGGCCCTTGCTGATCAGTAGCTTGATGTCGGATTGCTGGGCAGGACGTTCGTTGGCCATGAGTGCTCGCGCCACCGGCTTTGAGATTGGAAAGAGAACCTAGCATTATACCAGCGTGAAGCCCGGTCTGCCGGATTCAAGACGGGACCGCTGGTGGACGTGGTGTATCTAGGGTCTGAGAAGGAAGGTCACCGGGCCATCGTTGACCAGGTCGACAACCATATGGGCACCGAAACGCCCGGTTTCCACCCCACCGCGATGTTTTTCGCGGCAGATCGCCACCAATCGATTGAACGCCGGTTCAGCCTCCAGTGGCGGCGCGGCGGTGCTGAAGCCTGGGCGGTTGCCGGAACTGGTGTCCGCAGCCAGGGTGAACTGGCTGACCAGCAGCAGGCCGCCGCCGGTATCGGTGAGTGAGCGGTTCATCTTGCCGGCGTCGTCGCCGAACACCCGGTAGCTCAGCAGCCGCTCGGCCAGGCGCCGGATCTGCGCGTCGCTGTCGCCGGGCTCCACGCCGATCAGCGCCAGCAGCCCGGGGCCGATCTGCCCGACGATCTGGTCATCGACCGTGACGGCGGCGCGGGTGACGCGCTGGATCAGTGCAAGCATGGGCATTCTCGGGCGGCAAACTGTGCCGCGCAGCATGCCCAGCGCTGCCGGCACTGTCACGCGCGGGCCTTCGTGGTCTGCGCTGTTTAGAATTGCGCCGATGACACCTGATGTTCGCGCTCGCCTGTTGTATGCCACCGCCGCCACCGTGGGCCGCTTACCGTGGCCGTTGCTCAAGCGCGTGGCCGACACGCTGGCCTGGAGCTGGCGCAAGCTCAATGCACGCGAATCACGCGTGGCGCGCCGCAATCTGGAACTGGCGTATCCGGAACTGAGCGCCGAGCAGCGCGCGCGCTTGCATGCGCAGATCCTGCAATCGACCGCGCGGCAGACGCTGGAAGTGCTGCGCACCTGGACCCGCCCGCCGGCGGAGAACCTGGCGCGCCTGCAGCGCAACGGCCAGGAACTCTACGACGCCGCGCTGGCCTCCGGGCGCGGGGTCATCGTGGCGGCGCCGCATTTCGGCAACTGGGAACTGCTCAACCAGTGGCTGTCCGAACGCGGGCCAATCGCGATTGTCTACCGGCCGCCGGAGTCCGAGGCGGTGGATGGCTTCCTGCAGTTGGCACGTGGCGGCGACAACGTGCGCCAGGTGCGCGCCGAAGGCCCGGCGGTGCGGCAGTTGTTCAAGGTGCTCAAGGACGGCGGCGCGGTCGGCATCCTGCCCGACCAGCAACCGAAGATGGGCGATGGCGTGTTCGCGCCGTTCTTCGGCATTCCGGCCTTGACCATGACCTTGGTCAACCGGCTGGCCGAGCGGACCGGGGCGATCGTGTTGTACGGCTGGTGCGAGCGTGCCGGCGACGATCTGCAGTTCGCGCTGCATGTGCAACCGGCCGACCCGGCAGTGGCCGATGCGGACCCGGTGCGTGCGGCCAGCGCGCTCAACGCCGGCATCGAACAGATCGCCCGGCGCGACCCGGCGCAATATCAGTGGACCTACAAGCGCTACACCTTGCGTCCGCCGGGCAGCGGCGAGGCCAACCCGTATGCGACCGAGCGGCATCCGCACTAGCGACCGAGCTCAGTCGTCGTGCGGATCGGCAGGTGTGTCCAGGATGCGTTGGTAGAACGCCAGGTCCAGCCAGCGCCCGAACTTGAAACCGGCTTCGCGCACGGTGCCGGCGTGGGTGAAACCGAACTGTTCGTGCAACGCGATGCTGGCCTGGTTGCTGGCATCGATGCCGCCCACCAGCACGTGCACGCCGCGCACTTGCGCCGCTGCGATCAGGGCCTGCAGCAGCAGACGTCCCAGGCCCTTGCCGCGATGGTCGCGATGCACGTAGATCGAATGCTCGACGCTGTACTTGAAGGCGGGCCAGGCGCGAAAGGTGCCGTAGCTGGCAAAGCCCATCAGGGTGCCGTCGTCGTGCTCCACGCCGATCACCGGAAAGCCGCCCGCCTGCTTGGTGGCGAACCAGCCGACCATGCTCTCCGGTGGCCGGGGACGGTAGTCGTACAGCGCAGTGGAATTGGCGATGGCTTCGTTGAAGATGTCCAGGATGGCGCTGGCGTGGCGCGCGTGGCTGCAATCGACAATGTGCATGAGGCCCGACGAACATGGAGGTGGCCCGATTAGAAAGCATTGCCGCACCCTGAACAACGCGGGCCGCAGGGCAACCAAGCGGCGCAGGCCCGCCCACTCAATCGGCAGCGGCTGGATGCAGCGTTCTACCCGGTTGTGGCGACTGCCTGTTGCCAGGCGCGCGACAATGGGCAGATGCGATCAGGCAGTGACCGCGGCGGCGTCCGCCTTGAAGCGGCCGTGGCAATCCCCATTTGGAGTCGTGCATGAGCAGCCCCCTCCCCTCCCCCAGCGCACAGGCCTTCGGCGATCCGGCGGCCATTCGCTGTGAGCGCGCCGCCTCCGAACTGCGCGCCGGGCGCCCGGTCCTGCTGACGGCGGCGGATGGGCAGGCGCGTGCGGTGCTGGCGCTGGATAGCAGCACGGCGCAGTCGTATGCGGCTTTCGCCCGCGCCGCGCGGGGCCGCCACTATCTCTTCGTGACGCCCACCCGCGCTCAGGTGCTGGGGCTGAGTGCGCCGCAGGGCGCGCGCGTGGGCTTGCTCGATCACAGCTACGACCAGCTCGCCGCGCTGGCCTACCTGCGCGACACCCCGGTGCCCGCGCAGTGGACGGCCGGCGATGCGCTGGATGCCGGCGGCGTGGAGATCGCGCGGCTTGGCCTGCTGCTGCCGGCGCTGCTGGCGGTGGAGCTGCGCGATGTGCACGACCATGCCGCGTTCGCCGGCTGCCAGTCGCTGGCGCTGGACGATCTGAGCCGCGGCTGTGCCACCTCCTCGGCTGCCGGCTACGAGTTGGTGACCCGCACTCCGGTGCCGCTGCGCGGCCTGGGCATGAGCGAGTTCGTGGTGTTTCGCGGCGGAGTGGCGCAACGTGATCAGGTGGCGATCGTGGTCGGCCAGCCTGACCTGGGCACTGCCGTGCCCGTGCGCGTGCATTCGTCGTGCCTCACCGGCGACCTGTTCGGCTCGCTCAAATGCGATTGCGGCGACCAGCTGCGGCACGGCCTGGCCAAGCTGAAGGACCTCGGTGGCGGCGTACTGCTGTATCTGGACCAGGAAGGTCGCGGCACCGGCATCGCCGCCAAGATGCGCGCCTACGGCTATCAGCATGCAGGCCTGGACACCATCGATGCCGACGCGCAATTGGGCTTTGGTCCGGACGAGCGCCGCTATGGCAGTGCGGTGGCGATGCTGCGCGGGCTGGGCATCAGCCGGATCCGGCTGCTGACCAATAACCCGGCCAAGGCCGAGCGCCTGCGCGCGGCCGGCATCGTGGTCGAAGACCGCATCGCGATCACCGGCGACATCACCGCCGAAAACGAGCAGTACCTGCGCACCAAGGCCGCACGCGCCGGCCACGCGCTGGATGTGGATGCGTTGATCCTGGCCGCGCAATAACGCGCCCGGCGCCGGGTGCGCCTGCACTGGGCAGCCGGCTATGCTTGCGCACCGCTTCTGCAGGCCAGCCACGTGCACGACGCTCCACCGCCGCACCCCGACGTCATGGTCCAGCCCGCTCCGGCACAAACCCCAGCCGTGACGCACAGCCAGTGGCAGTCGCTGCCGCGGCGCGGTGCGTATGTGGCGGCGATCAATGGCGCACTCGGCGGCGGATGTGCGGGCCTGATCGCAGCCGGCGTCACGATTGTCTGGCTGCACGCCTGGCGTTACTGGCCGATGGCGCTGGGCGTGACCGCGGTCATCGCTCTGCTCGGCGCCTGGCTGGCGGTCAAACGGCATCGGCTGACACATTGGAAACTCGATCAGCACGGCCTGGCGCTACAGCGCGGCCATCTATGGCAAAGCGATACGCGCGTTCCGATTTCGCGCGTGCAGCATGTGGACCTGCGCCGCGGGCCGATCGAACGCGCGACCGGCCTGACCACGTTGGTGGTGCACACCGCCGGCAGCCGGCTCAACGCGGTGGCGTTGTCGGGGCTGGATCAACACGACGCCGAGCGCCTGCGCGACCGCCTGGCCCGGCAGCTCGATCACGACGACGACGCGCTATGAGTGCCGTTGCACATCCCGGCAACGACGAGCAGCGCCTGCATCCGTTGTCGTGGGTGTTCGTGTTGCTGCAGCAGATCCGTCAGTTCCTGATTCCGCTGGCTGCACTGATCCTGTTCGGCAGCCGCGACGGCAATCGCGATGTTGCCGACCAGATCGCCACCGGGGTGGTGATTGCGGTGCTGGTGGCGATCTCGGTGCTGCGCTACTTCACCTACCGCTACCGGATCGGCAGCGATAGCGTAGCCATTCGCAGTGGCCTGCTGGAACGCAGCCGGCGCGATATTCCGTTTGCGCGCATCCATAACGTGGTGGTGCATCAATCGCTGCTGCACCGTCTGGCCGGCGTGGCCGAGGTGCGGCTGGAATCGGCCGGGGGGCACAAGCCGGAAGCGGAAATGCGCGTGCTGCGGCTGGATCAGGCGCTTGCGCTGGAAGATCTGATACGGCGCCGTGCAACCGAGGCAGGCGTGCCGGCGCCGCAAATCGAGGAAGACAGCGGCAGCCTGCTGCGCCTGCCGATGGCCGAGGTCATCCGGCTGGGCCTGATCTCCAATCGCGGCATGGTGGTGGTGGCGGCCGGCTTTGGCGTGATCTACCAGATGATTCCGCGCCGCACGGTGTCCAACTTCGTCGAGCATAACGGCGAGCTGGCCTATCGCTACGTCAGCCAGATCCATCCCGGCGTTGCGGTCACGGCAACGCTGGCGATCCTCGCCACGCTCGCCCTGTTGCTGGCGATGCGCGCGCTGTCGGTCGCCCTGGCGGTGACCCAGTACCACGGCTTCCATCTGAGCGAATCCGAGCGCCGCCTCACCGTGGAGCGCGGGCTGCTGACGCGGATCCGCAGCAGCGTGGCGTTGCGGCGGATCCAGTCGTGGACGTTGTACGAGGGCCTGCTGCATCGCCTGTTCGGCCGTCGCCAGTTGCGGGTGGACACCGCAGTGGCCGGCACTGGCGACACCCACGGCAGCGCGTTGAAGGAACTCGCGCCCATTGCCGACCCGCAACAGTGCGACGCCTTGCTGCAACGCCTGCTGCCTGGTATCGCCTGGCCGCCGACGCAATGGCAGACAATCGCCACGCATTGCTGGTGGCGATTGAGTCTGCCCGCCGCGCTGATGCTGCTGCCGCTGACGGCGGGCCTGGCGTGGCAGCTCGGCAGCCAGGCCTTGTGGTTGCTGGTGTGGCTGCCGTGGAGCGCGTTCAAGGCGCAGCGCCAGGTGCAGCGCATGGCCTATGCGGTGGATGCGCGTTACGTTGCGGTGCGCGGCGGCTGGTGGAAGCGCTGGTGGCGGCTGGCCGAGCTGGACAAGCTGCAGGCGCTGCAACTGCAGCGCTCGCCGCTGGATCGCCTATCCGGCACCGCCACGCTATGGCTGGATACAGCCGGCGCCAGTGCCACCGGCCCGGCATTGCGGCTGCGCTTTGTGCCGCTTGCCCAGGCGCAGGCGCTGCAGGCGCAACTCGGTGCCGCGCTGGCACGGCGCAAGCTGCGCTGGTGATCAGCGTTAGCGCTCAGTAGTTGCACTGATCAACATCCGCGATCAGCCTTGGTGCTGCTCGTCAGTCGCAATCCGGGTCAGTGATCTGATCAATGACAAGGACGTAAGTTCGGCAAAACGTCGCCGATCATCACCACCCGCTCGTTGCCGCTGATCGCGCTCAGCGCTGCGCCGGCCCCCAGTAGCCCAACTCGCGACGGATCTGCAACCCGCGCCACACTGCACCCAGCGGTTTGCGACGCAGCCCGCCGAGCTTGCCGGCAATGAAGTCTTCAGTGGCGGCAATCACCCGCTCGGAAGAATGCCCGTCGCGATACGGGTGAATCGCATCGGCATAACTGGCAAGCGCGCTACGCAAAGCCGCATCCGGCGCCAGCGCGCGCGCCAGCTGCTGCGGCAAGTGCTCTGCCTGCCGGAAGTCGAGCATGTGCGGCTGCGGCACACGGTTGCGAAAGGTCACCACCGGTTTGTGCTGCACCACGAACTCGGACACGATCGACGAGGTATCGGAAACCAGCACATCGGCCGCACGTTGCGCGGCCATGACCTCTTCGGGTTCGATGAAGCGTGCGTTGGCGCCTGCCAGTGCGCGATAGCGATCGAACAATTCCTGCGCGCACTTCGGGTGCAAGGTCAGCAACCAGTAATGCGCGCCGCGCGCGATGTCGGCGGCGATCTCGTCGTAGAGTGCGGGCGCCGCGCTCAGGCGCTCGGTAAAGGTGGAACCGAACAGGATCACCGGGCGGCCGGCGGCCGGTGCACGCAAGGCCGCGCTGCGGCCGCCATCGTCGCGAAAGACCGGGTCGAGCTTGGGCCAGCCGGTTTCCACCACGGCAAAATGGCCCTCGCGCTGCGCCAGCGCGCGGAACGGCGCGGTGGTGGCGGGGCCTTGCGTGCAGTACAGATCGAACAGGCCACGCACCCGGAAATGGCCGCGGTTGTCCTCGCGCTTTTGCACATTGAAACCGTGAAACAGCTGCACTTTCGCGCCCGACACAAACGGCGGCACCCAGTTGGCGGCACTGAATACCGCACGCGGGCGCAGCGCCAGCGCCTCGCGCAGGCCAACCTCGCGCACGCCCGGCAGCGCCAGCCCGCGCGCGCCACCTTCGAACCAGGCCGACACCGCATGCCCGCAGCCCTGTAACGCCTGCGCCAATGGCGCCAGAATAGGCAACGCGTAACGCTCCGTTGCGAACAGCAGGTAATCGGCCATCACATGTCCTCTTCGACCGCACCCGACGAACGGCCGCGCATCAGCGCCTGCATTATCGCGTTCAACGAGGCCGATCGCCTACGCGACTGTCTGGCCTCGCTGGCGTTCTGCGACGAGATCGTGGTGGTGGACTCCGGCTCCACCGATGCCACCACCGCCATCGCCAGCGCACACGGCGCACGCGTGCTGCAACGCACCTTCGATGGCTACCGCAGCCAGAAGGCATTCTGCGTTGCGCAGGCGAGCCACGACTGGGTGTTGTGCCTGGACGCCGACGAACGCGTCAGCGATGCCCTGCGCGCGGCGATCATCGCTGCGCGCGACGCCGGTTTCGCCACGGCGGCCGGCTACCGCTTCGCACGCCTGTCCGACTACTTCGGTCGCTTCCTGCGCCACGGCAATGCGTATCCGGACCGGGTGCTGCGCTTGTTCGATCGCCGTCGCGGCGGCTGGCGCGGCAAGCGCGAGATCCACGAGGCGGCCAGCGTGGATGGCCCCGTGGAGACCTTGGCGGGCGATCTGATCCATTACCCGTACCGCTCGCTGATGCAGCAGCTGGCCAAGACCCAGCGCTACGCGCAGATGATGGCCGAGCACGAACATGCACGCGGCAAACGCGCCACCTGGAGCAAGCTGGTGCTGGCGCCGGCCTGGCGCTTCTGGCGCGGCTACCTGTTGCGCGGCGGCTTTCGCGATGGCTGGCATGGGCTGATCTACGCCTATGTGCGCGCCAACTACGTCCGCCAGAAGACCATCATGTTGTGGCTGCTGCAAAACAATCAGCCGGTGCAGGACCCGCCACGGGCGCCGGATCGGCGCAGCGAATAAGAACCGGTAAAAACTCCGAGCTGCAGCCACGCTGCTGCGAACGCGCCAACGGTGCGTGGAAGTCGGTCTGTGAAAGCCAACGCATGCCGACTCCGGCAACGACCGCCCCCCTTCTGTTTGTGCACGGGCGTGTGCCCAGGCACCGAAAGCGCGCTGCCGGGGCATGCGCCACATGCAGCCGGTGGATCATCCGCCGCTATCGAGCGCGTGCCACGTCCGACTGCACCTGTTGCGCCTGCCGCGCCGACAGACCCACCAGCACGCCGACCATGGCCGTGTAGAAGCTCGCCGCCACCTGGTGCGCGAACATCGATTGGGTCAGGCCGCACAAGGCATAACTGATCACGAGCATCACCCCGGCCGCCGCCGGGCCGCGGAACTGCTGCTGCCCGCTGCGCCGATGCAGTCGCACGAACATCCACAGCGGCACGCCGTAGACGGCAAGCAGCAGCAACAGCCCGGGCACGCCCTGGGTGGCACTCCATTCGGCCAGATCGTTGTGCGCATGCCCCAACTGGCAACGGAACAACGACGGGTCGGCGGCACAGGCCGGCAGGTCGTGCATCGCATCGTCGAAACGCCCAACGCCCACACCGGTCAGCGGATGCGCCGTCACCGTGTCCCAAGCCACATGCAGGCGTTCGATACGGGCACCGGCCGACGAATCGGTGTCGCCCACTTCGTAACGCTGCAGGTCGCGCTGCAATTCGCCCAGGCGCATCTGATCGGTCAGCGCCGGCACGCTGAGCGCGACGCCCACCGCCAGCACCGCGCCGCCGATGAAGGTCAGCAGGCGCACGCGCGTGCTGTGCCAGGGCGCACCCCAGATCAGCACGCCCAGCGTGGCCAGCATCGCCAGCCACACCCCGCGGCTGCCGCTGAGCACGATCACCACCACGGTGGCGACCCCAGCGCCCACCAGCCAGCGCACGCTGCCGAGCGGGCGGCAGAACACTGCCACCACCAGCAACATCAGCACGATGTCGGCAAACACAATGGCGTTGGTAAAGCCTTCGGCGCGGTCGGCACCGTTCATCACCTGCAGCAGCGCGATCAGCATGGCCGCAAACACGCCGACCAAGGCACCGCGCCACAACCACAGCTGGCGCGGCTGCAACGCATAGGCCCACAGCGCCGCCCAAGGCAGCACCAGGAAGCGCGAGCGATTGCCCACATCGCGCAGCCCGTGCTCGAACAACGCGATCGACAGCAGCGACATCGCAATCACCGCCACCGTCAGCCAGCCCACCACGCGCAACGACCACTCGCGCGCGGCAATGGCCTCGCGCAAGCTGCGCCAGCCCATCAACGAACCAAGCAGCAGGCACAGGCCGAACGGCAGCAACCCGCTCGGCATGCTCACCACCAGCGCAGTCAATGCGAACGCGCCCAGCTCGGCAATGCGCACGCCTGCCCGCGAGGTGGTCGGGGCAGAGGGCGACAGTGACGCGGGTTGGGGACGCAAGGAATTCATCTACAAATCGGTGGGAAAAGGGAGGCAACGCAGTGCGCGGGCTTCGGCAGCGCCGGCCAAGCTAACGATGCGACGCATGAATCCCTGCTAGACAGCGACCGGCCGCTGCATTGACGCCGTGCCAATGGCACCTGGCACGCGTGTGTGCCGGTGGAGTCGGCCGGCTCATTCGGTATCCAGGTTGCCCTGCTCCTTTGCTTCCACCGCACGCTCGCTGGAGCTGGCCACGCAGGGGCCACGCACGGCATCGGCCGGCACCAACCACCAGCGCCGGCGATTGGCCACGCCCACCAACTGGCTGCGGCTGCGATCCACGCAGGCCAGCAATGCGGTCTCCTGTGCCATCAGCCAGCGCTGGCCGGGTTGCTCTGCCTGCCAGGCCACGCCGCGCTGCAATTGGGCTTCCCATGGCACCTTGAAGCCGAAGGTCTGCGCAGGCCGGTCGGCCATCAGCAGGTTCTGCTCCTTCCACGCCACCAGCCCGAGTTGCGCATCCGGGCCGATGCGGCGCCCGGCCTCGCGCATCACCGCACCGGCCGAACTGGAATCGTTGAAGATCGGGTAACACACCAGCCCGAACGCCACCCACCACGCGCCAAGCAGCGAAACCACCGCGAACGCGGAGCGGCGCACGCGCATCAGCAGCAGGCTGGCGATGCCCCAGCTACCCACCGCCAGCAGCAGCCAGCCCAGCGGGTCGGTGGCTTCGCTGCCGACCCCGCGGCTGTCCATGATCTTCTGCTCGAAGCCCGGGTGGCCGATCAGCATCGCCACGCCGCCCGCGCTGAACGCCACTGCCAACAGCAGCCCGAACCCGAACAGCAGCCGCTGCACGCCAGCCCGGCGCAGCAGGCCCGGCACCAGCGGCGCCAGCGCCAGGCAGAACATCGGCAGCGCCGGCAGGATGTACACATCGCGCTTGCCGCTGGGAATGGTGAAGAACACCAGCACCAGCAGCCACCAGGCCAGCAGCAGCAGATAGCGCGGATCGCGTCGCTTCAGCCGGCGCCGCCACGCCGGAATCGCCCACGGCAGCAGCAGGATGGTCGGCAGCCACATCGTGGCCATGCTTTGCAGGTGGTACCAGACCGGCTGCGCATGATCCCAGGAGTTGGCGTAGCGCTTGGCGGTCTGGCGCAGCAGGATGTCGTTGAGATACACGCGGTACTCGGGCTGGCCGGCGGTCAGCGCGGTCACCATCATCGGCACGAACCACAGCGCGATCGCCCCGAAGAAGAACAGCGGCCCCAGCCAGAAGCGCCGGTCGCGCACGTGCACGCGCACGCCCGGCCAGCCACGCGCCGCTGCAATCCCGGCCGGGATCAGCAGCAGCAGCGCGATGATGCCAACGCCCTTGGTGATCACGCCCAACCCGGCGGCGAACCAGCCCAGCGTCCACCAGCGCCAGGCCGGACCCATCAGCAGATGCCGCAACAAGCCGTAATTGGCCAGGGTGATCCAGAACACCACCAGCGGGTCGATCTGCGCCTTCTTGGCCTGAAAGGTGAAGTGCAGCGTAAACAGCAGCATCCAGGCCGCATACACGCCCACGCGCCGGGTCCACAGCCGCCGGCCCAGATCGTAGACGCAGGCCAATGTGCCCAACGCGGCCAGCAACGACGGCAGCAGGAACGCCACCCGCCAATTGCCCAGCAGCGTGTAGAACAGCGCCTGCAGCCACATCAGCATCGGTGGCTTGTCCGAATACAGCTCGTTGCCGCGATGCGGGAACAACCAGTCGCCGCTCAACACCATCTGCTTGGCCACCAGCGCAAAGCGCGGCTCGTCCGCCGGCCACGGGTCACGCAAACCCAGGCCGGCTCCAATCACCAGCACGGCGGTCATGGCCAGCAACCAGACATCGGTGGAAGCGCGATTCTTGAACATGTCGGGCGGCAGTCGGACGCAGAAGGTGGAGCGCTGGACTTCGCGCGATCAGGAGGCTTTTAGCAAAAGCGCGTAGAAAAATCCGTCGCAGTGCGTCTCGCCTGGAAACCGCTGACGTCCGGCGCCGGCGGCATGCCCGAACTGCGCACCCAAGGGCTGCGCCTGTGCATCGGGAGTGCGCTGCAGGAATGCCTCGACCTGCGCCTGGTTCTCGCGCGCCAACAGCGAGCAGGTGGTGTACAGCAATTGTCCGCCCGGGCGCAGCGTGCGCCAGGTCGCATCCAGTAGCCGCGCCTGCAGCGCGCACAGCGCATCGATATCGTCGGCGCGCCGGTGCAGCAGCACATCCGGTTGACGACGCACCACGCCGGTGGCCGAACATGGCGCGTCCAGCAGCACCGCATCGAACGGCCGGCCGTCCCACCACGCGTCCGGATCGGCGGCGTCGGCCGCCTGCAATGCAACCTGCGCATCGGGGACTGTGCGCTGCAAGGTCTGCTGCACGCGCTCCAGGCGGCGCGCATCCACATCCAGCGCAGTGAGCTGCAAGCCGGGGTGGCGCTCCAGCAGATGCGCCGCCTTGCCGCCCGGCGCCGCGCAGGCATCGAGCACGCGTGCCGACGGCGCCAGGGTCAACGCATCGGCCACCTGCTGGGCAGAGCCGTCCTGCACCGAAACATCGCCTTCGGCAAAGCCCGGCAACTGGCTCACCGGCACGGCGTTGTGCAGGCGCACCGCATCCGGCAGTACCGCGTCGGTGTGCGCCACGATATCCAGTTCGGCCAGTCGCGCGACATACCTCGCAGGGTCGGTGCGCGAACGCTGCACGCGCAGCCACATCGGCGCCATCTGCGCACTGGCGGTAAAAATGGCTTCGGCACGATCGCCCCAGTCCGCGCGCAGCTGCTTGCGCAGCCACGACGGCCAACCGGCATCGTCGGCCACCGCCGGAAATCCTTCGCGCTGGGCGCGCCGCAAGATCGCGTTGACCATGCCGGCCTGACGGGGCCGGCCCAATGCGCGGCACGCATCCACCGTGGCCGATAACGCGGCGTGCGCGGGCAGCTGCAGCACGTCGAGTTGGGCGAAACCGACCATCAGCAGCGCCTTGAGTTCGGCATCGCGGGGCGGCAACGCACGTTCCAGCCATTGCCGCAACGCGATGTCATAGGCCGGGCGCCGGCGAATGACCGCAAAGCAGATCGCCTCCACCAGCGCACGATCGCGCGGATCGCCGATGCCGGGCAAGGTGGCGGCAAGTTCGGCCTTCAACGACCGGCCCTGATCGAACACCGCCGTCAGCACGCGTGCGGCGGCCAGGCGCGAGGCAACGCCGGCGGTTGCGGTATCGGCCGACATCAGCGCAGCGCCGGCAGGTCGCGTCGCGCGTTGAGGTAATCGGCGGCGGTGATCGCCTTGCCGCCCTCGCGCTGGAGCACGCGCACCCGCAGCGCACCCTCACCGCAGGCGATATCGATGCCCTGCTTGCTGGCCGCCAGCAGGGTGCCCGGGGGGTGTTGATGGGCCAGTTCAAGCGCCACCGCGCCATGCAGGCGCACGCGCTCGCCCGCCAGGATCGCCTCGGCCACCGGCCACGGGTTGAACGCCCGCACGCGCCGCGCCAGTTCCTGCGCCGGCTGCGCCCAATCCAGCCGCGCCTGCGCCTTGTCCAGCTTGTGCGCATAGGTCACCCCGTCGTCCGGCTGTGGTTGCGCCACCGGACGGATGCCGGCGCGCAACAGGCCCAGACCATCGGACAGCACTTGCGCGCCCAGCGCAGCCAGCCGGTCGTGCAGCTGCCCACCGGTTTCCTGCTCGCCAATTTCGATGCGCTGCGACAGCAGCACCGGGCCGGTGTCCAACCCGGCTTCCATCTGCATCAGGCACACCCCGGTCTCGGTGTCGCCGGCCTCGATCGCACGCTGGATCGGCGCGGCGCCACGCCAGCGCGGCAGCAACGAGGCATGCACGTTCCAGCAGCCGTGCGTCGGCGCGGCCAGCACTGCCTTTGGCAGGATCAACCCGTAAGCCACCACCACCATCAGGTCCGCATCCAGCTTGCGCAACGTCGCCAATGCTTCGGGCGAACGCAGCGTCTGCGGCTGGAACACCGGAATGCCGCGCACGATCGCCTCCAGCTTGACCGGCGAGGGCGTCAACCCGCGGCCACGCCCGGCGGGGCGATCCGGCTGCGTGTACACCGCCACCACCTCATGCCGCTGCGCGGCGGCGCGTAGCGACGGAACGGCAAAATCCGGCGTACCGGCGAAGATGATTCTCATAAGGCTGGGATTCGGGATTCGGGAGTAGGGATTCGCAACGGCAGGTGTGCTGGCCGGGGCGCGAATGGCGTGGAGCTGAGAGGTAGGAGCAGATTTGTGGGGGATTTGGAAACCTGGCGCCAGAACCGGCGTTGCCCGTCACCATCGAGCGCGAGGCGGGAATCGCAGCCGGCAATTCGATGCCTGCTACGGCAGTGCCTTATCCAATCCCGAATCCCGATCTTTGAGACCATCCGTCTACAGACGGGCCGGTATCGCGATGCGCGGGCAAAGCCCACGAGCCAGATCGCAGCAGACTTCGCATTCGAGGATTCGACACCAGCAGATTCAAAACACTGCAAAAACCCGCTTTTGCCAATCCAGAATCCGCAATTCCCAATCCCGGCCCTCAAGCCACATGCTTGCGCTGTTTGGCCAGCTTCTTGCGCACCATTTCGCGCTTGAGCGGCGAGAGATAATCCACGAACAGCTTGCCGTCCAGGTGGTCCATCTCGTGCTGGATGCACACGGCCAGCAGCCCGTCGGCCTGCAGTTCCTGCGCCTGGCCCTGGCGGTCGAGATAACGCACGGTAATCGCGTCGGCGCGGCTGACATCGGCATAGATGCCGGGCACCGACAGGCAGCCTTCCTGATACAGCTGCTCGCCCTGTTTGCTCACGATCTCGGGGTTGACGAACACCTGCGGCAGGTTTTTCTCGTCGCTGATGTCGATCACCATGAATCGCTTGTGCACGTCCACCTGACTGGCGGCCAGGCCAATGCCGGGCGCCTCGTACATGGTCTGGAACATGTCGTCCAGCAGCGTCTGGAACGCCTGGCTGGTGACCTCGGCAGCATCGACCGGCACCGCCTTGGTGCGCAGCCGCGGGTCGGGAAACTCAAGAATTGGGAGCAAAGCCATGGGGTTACCCGTCTGGAAACACCGGCGCGGCGCCGGCAAGACGCTGTCATTCTAGCGCAATGCTTGCGTGACGCCCCGGTTTCTAGACTATAGTGCGCAGACCTGTTGGGGAATCAGGCAAGAAGGCACCTATGTTGAACCGACTTCGTACGGTCGTCGCTGCGGCGATGCTGACCGTCGCGACCTACGCTGCCGCGCAAGCGGTGGGCGAGCATCCAGACACCTATGTGGTCCGCAAGGGCGATACCTTGTGGGACATCGCTGGGCGTTTCCTGCAAAAACCATGGCTGTGGCCGGAAATCTGGCAAGCCAATCCGCAGATTCAGAATCCGCACCTGATCTATCCGGGTGACGTGATCAGCCTGGCCTATCTGGACCGGGTCGGCAAAGGCACGATCCAGCCCGGCCCGCGCCAGGAAGCGCCGATCAACGCCATTCCGCTGGCCGACGTCGAGCCGTTCCTGAAGAACCTGCGCGTGGTCGACGACTTCGACCAGTTGCCGTATGTGGTGGGTCTGGAAGGCGGTCGCACGCGTGCCACCACCGGCCAGGTCGCCTACGTGGTCGGCCTGGAAAACGCGCAGCCGGGCCAGCGCTTCGCGGTGGTTCGCCCGACCGTGAAGTTCAGCCTGCCCAAGCACAACGAAGATCTGGACATGGCCGGCAACATCACCGCCGGCTCGGGCAACATCTGGAAGAACTTCATCGCGCCGAGCACGCGCCGCGAGTTCCTCGGCTACGAGATGGCGCAGGTCAATGTCGGCACCATCACCCGCAGCGCGGCAGGCGGCAACTCCAAGGCGGCGACCCTGCTGTTGCAGGACAGCGGCCGCGAAGTGCGCGCCGGCGATCGCATCGTTGCGGTCGAAGCGCAGCCGTACGATCTGCAGTTCATCCCGCATCCGCCGTCGGAACAGGCGCTGCAGACCGAACTGCGCGTGCTGGCCATCTCCGATGCCTTCACCGTCGGCGGCACGCGCGATGTGATCGCCATCTCCGGCGGCGCCCGCGAAGGCATCAACAACGGCACGGTGTTCTCGATCTGGCGCAAGGGCCGCACGGTCAGCGACCGCGTCAAGCACTCGCGCTTCTCGCGGACCGACGACGATTTCAGCGGCCCGTCCGGCTCCACCGTCGGCCTGCCCGACGAGTACGCCTCGCATGCGATGGTGTTCCGCACCTTCGACAAGGTCAGCTATGCGCTGGTGATGGAAAGCGTCAAGCCGACCGGCCTGGGCTATTTCGTCAAGCATCCTGACGCGCAATAAGCGAAAGATCCGATGCACCAACGCGACGGCGCCCGAGGGCGCCGTCGTCGTTTGCGGCCTAGCCTGGGTGTATGGCCCAAACCGCTCCCGACCTGCGCGCACTGCTCATCCTGCTGCTGGCAGGCGGCCGCAGCCCGCCGCGCCGAAAATTGCTGACCTCGTACGGGTCAGCGTCCGAAATGCTGGCAGCCGGGCCTGGGGCGTGGCGCGCCGCTGGTTGCGATGAGGTGCAGGCTGCGCTGCTGCAGGGCCCCGATCCACAGGCGCTGGAGGCCGGGCTGCGCTGGTGCGAACAGCCCGGCCACCACCTGATCGGCTGGTGCGATCCGGATTACCCGGCCCTGTTGCGGCATATCGCCAATCCGCCGATGGCCTTGTTCGTGGACGGCGACCCCAATGTCCTCTGGCACCCGGGCGTGGCGGTGGTCGGCAGCCGCTCGGCCACTGCCGGCGGCCGCGACCATACCCGCGCATTCGCCTCCAGCCTGGCCTGCGCCGGGCTGAGCATCGTCAGCGGCATGGCCGCCGGCGTGGATGCGATCGCACACGAGGCCGCATTGGCCCAGCACGACGGCATCACCGTGGCGGTGGTCGGCACAGGTGTCGATGTCGCCTATCCCGAGCGGCACCAAGGCTTGCGCGATCGCATCGCCGAACGCGGCGCGGTGGTCAGCGAATATCTGCCTGGCACTGCTCCGGTCGCGGCGCACTTTCCGGCCCGCAACCGGATCATTGCCGGGCTGGCACTGGGGACGCTGGTGGTCGAAGCGGCGATGCGTTCGGGCGCACTGATTACCGCCCGGCTGGCGGCCGAAGCAGGGCGCGAGGTGTTCGCCCTCCCCGGCTCGCTGCACAATCCGCTCGCGCGCGGCTGCCATCACCTGATCCGGCAGGGCGCCACGCTGGCGCAGGAGCCTGCACAGGTCATCGAAGGACTGGGCCAGCTGTCTGGCGAATTGGCCAGCGCCTTGCGCGAGCGCCTGGCCGCCCCCACTGAATTGCCCAGCAAGGCAACCACCAGTGCTGGCGCCGGTCCCGCCCGCTCCGATCCCGACTACCAGCGCTTGTGGCAAGCGCTGGGCCACGACCCAACCCCTATGGATTCATTGGTGCAGCGCACCGGATTGACGGCCGCCGCGCTGTCCTCCATGCTGCTCATCATGGAACTGGAGGGAGACGTGGTCACCGAGCACGGTCGCTATACCCGCAATCCTTAGTTTCTTCACCTCCACAGCGTCGCGCGACGCAGGCCGAGGGCAATGAAAGAGAGCATTCTCGATGTACTGCTGTACCTGTTTGAACATTACTTCAGCGAAGACGCGGACCTGGTCCGTGACCGTGACTCGCTTCAAAATGGCCTGATCCAGGCCGGTTTCAGTCCCGCAGAAATCAGCAAGGCCTTCGATTGGCTGGACGCGCTTTCCGAGCAGCGGCCCAGCGTCGCGCGGCCGCATGTCGATGGACCGGTGCGTATCTATCACGGGCCGGAGCTGGACAAGCTCGATGTCGACTGCCGCGGGTTTCTGCTGTTCCTCGAGCAACACCGCATTCTCGACGCCGACCAGCGCGAGTTGGTGCTGGACCGCGCCATGGCGCTGGATCAGGACGAACTGGATCTGGACGACCTCAAGTGGGTGGTGCTGATGGTGTTGTTCAACCAGCCCGGGGCGGAAGCGGCCTACGCCTGGATGGAAACCCAGATGTTCCTGGACGAGCCTGAACCCGTACACTGAGTGTTGAAGCCGCCACGGATGTGCGTGCAGGGGAACGGGGATGCGCAGTTGGTATTACGCCGATGGCCACCGCCATCGGCATGGTCCGGTGGCCGACGACGTCTTGCTGGGCCTGTATCGCGATCGCGTGATCGCCCTGGATACGCTGGTCTGGCGCGAAGGCCTGGACAACTGGTTGCCGCTGTCAGCGTGCGCCGACACCCTGGGCCCGCCAGTCTCCACGGATGTGCGTGCGGGCGCGGTTCCGCCGCCGTTGCCGCCTGCCGCGGCGCACATTCCGCCTGCCCAGTCGTCTGTCGCGCCACCAGTGCAGCCACGTCGCAATGGCCCCGGCTGGCCGCTGGTTGCAGTGCTGGGTGCGCTGGCCGGTGTTTTCGTGATGGTGGGCGTCATCGGCATCCTCGCTGCGATCGCGTTCCCGGCCTACAACGATTACCTGAGCCGCGCCAAGGTCGCCGAGGCGGTCGGCGAACTGGCCGCATTGAAGCCGCAGATCACCGGATTCCTGGCCAGTGAGGGCCGCTGCCCGGTCAATGACGACGCGGGGTTCAAGCCACCCGAGCAGTACGCGAGCGAGCGGCTGAGCAGCGTGCGCATCGGCCGTTTCGAGGGCAGCGAATGCGGCATCGAAGCCGTGCTCCATGCGCCCAAGTCGGCCCGAATCGACGGCAAGGCCGTGTGGCTGGAGCTGGATGCGGATGCCGGCAGCTGGCACTGCAGTTCCGAAATCGACGACACCCAACTTCCACCGGATTGCCGCGGCTGACTGCCTGCTGCATGCCGATCGCTACACGTTAAGGGGACAACATGACGCAGTGGTACTACGCCGACGCACAGCGGCAGCGCCAGGGGCCGGTGGACACGGACACGCTTCGCGCGCGCCTGTCGCAGGGCATCATCGACCGTTCCAGCCTGGTCTGGCGCGAAGGTCTGGCGCAGTGGGTGGCACTGCACGAGATCGAGGGCGAGCTGGGCTTGGACAGCGCGGCGGCGTCCGCGGCCCCGGAAGCCGGCGGGCAGATGCCGGCGGATGCGGCAAGCCATGCACCATTGTCGGCTGCGCATCCCGGCCACGACGCGCCGGCGACAGGTTCGCCCACCGCGACCCTGCCGATCGATGACCACGCCAGGGGGACATCGCACTGGCAACCGGCAGCTGCCGATGGCGGCATTGAGGGTGCGGGTGCAGGCACCAGCGCCAGCGATACCGGCGCGGCTGCCGGTGCCGATCACCGCCCGGCAATCGCCCCATTACACCGGCCACACGATCAATCCCCTTCATCAGACACCTCGGCATGGTCCAACACGCCGCTGGCGTCAGATCCAAGCCCGACCACGCCCTCGGGCACCACGTGGCCACCGGGTTACACCGCGGCAGCGGCGACCACGCCACCTCCAGGGGCCTGGGATGCCCCGGCCCTCGCCGCGCCCGCCGCAGACACGGCGCTGCAGGATGCGCCAGTGGTCTACGCCGGGCTCTGGCGGCGCGTGGCCGCCAGCATTCTCGATAGCCTGATCACCACCTTTGCGGTGTACCTGATCGTGATTCCGCTGGTGTTCGTGGTGGCGCTGGTCACCACGCGCGGCGATTCGGGTTCGGCGCTGGACGACGGCAGTGCGCTCGGCATCGCCATCGTGGTGATGTCCTACGGCATCGGCCTGGCCATCCCGACGCTGTATTTCGCCTGGATGCAGTCCAGCCGGCATCAGGCCAGCCTGGGCAAGCTCGCCTGCGGCATCAAGCTGGTGCGCGCCGACAGCAACGGCGGGCGGGTCGGATTCTGGCGCAATGTGCTGCGCTATCTGGCCTACATGCTGATCAGCGTGCTCACCCTGGGCATCGGCGTGATCGTGGCGGCCTTCATGGCCGGCATGACCGCGCGCAAGCAGGCTCCGCACGACAAGGTCTGCGACACCCTGGTGGTGGACCGTTGGGCATTCACCGAACATCCGGAGCGCCAATCCAGGGGTCTGGATACCGTGTCCATCGTGGTTCTGGCCATTTACGCGGTGATCCTGGTGCTCTCGGTGGTGGCCGTCGCCTTCATGCTGGCGGCGATCGGAATGAGCCAGCGCTAGCAATTCGCGGCGCCGGCCGCTTGACACGGCGGCGTCCGCCGTGATCTTTCTAATAAGAGAACTGAACGCCCGGGAGTCCTTCCCGGGCGTTAACGCGTGGGAAACGGTCGATCTGCTTCCCTCGACCGGCCAATTAGGCCACGCTACCCGCCCCCCGGGCTCCGCCCCAAGAAGTTGCCACCATGCCCAAGCACCTGCTCATCGTCGAATCGCCCGCCAAGGCCAAGACGATCAATAAATACCTCGGCAAGGACTTCACCGTCCTGGCCTCGTATGGGCACGTGCGCGACCTGGTCCCCAAGGAAGGCGCGGTTGATCCGGATAACGGCTTTGCGATGCGTTACGACCTGATCGAGAAGAACGAGAAGCACGTCGAAGCCATTGCGCGTGCCGCCAAGAGTGCCGACGACATCTTTCTGGCGACCGACCCGGACCGCGAGGGCGAGGCGATCAGCTGGCACATCGCCGAGATCCTGAAAGAGCGCGGCCTGCTCAAGGACAAGCCGATGCAGCGGGTGGTGTTCACCGAGATCACCCCGCGCGCGATCAAGGAGGCGATGGCCAAGCCACGCATGATCGCCGGCGACCTGGTGGATGCGCAGCAGGCGCGCCGCGCGCTCGATTACCTTGTCGGCTTCAACCTCTCGCCGGTGCTGTGGCGCAAGGTGCAGCGCGGCCTGTCCGCTGGCCGCGTGCAATCGCCGGCGCTGCGCATGATCGTCGAGCGCGAAGAAGAGATCGAAGCCTTTATCCCGCGCGAATACTGGTCCATCGACGCGCACTGTCGGCATCCCTCGCAGGCGTTCAATGCGCGGCTGATCAAGCTGGACGGGCAGAAGTTCGAGCAGTTCACCGTGACCGACGGCGACACCGCCGAGGCGGCGCGCCTGCGCATCCAGCAGGCCGCGCAAGGCGTGCTGCATGTCACCGACGTGGCCAGCAAGGAGCGTAAGCGCCGCCCCGCCCCGCCGTTCACCACCTCCACGCTGCAGCAGGAAGCCTCGCGCAAGCTCGGCTTCACCACCCGCAAGACCATGCAGGTGGCGCAGAAGTTGTACGAAGGCGTGGCACTCGGCGACGAAGGCTCGGTCGGTCTGATCAGCTACATGCGTACCGACTCGGTGAACCTGTCGCAGGACGCGCTGGCGGAAATCCGCGATGTGATCGCGCGCGATTTCGGCACCGCTTCGCTGCCCGACCAGCCCAACGCCTACACCACCAAGTCCAAGAACGCGCAGGAAGCCCACGAAGCGGTGCGCCCGACCTCCGCGCTGCGCACGCCTGCGCAAGTGGCGCGCTTCCTGTCCGAGGACGAGCGCCGCCTGTACGAGCTGATCTGGCGCCGCGCAGTGGCCTGCCAGATGATTCCGGCCACGCTCAATACGGTCAGCGTGGACCTGTCGGCCGGCAGCGAGCACGTGTTCCGCGCCAGCGGCACCACCGTGGTGGTCCCGGGCTTTCTGGCCGTGTACGAAGAAGGCAAGGACACCAAGAGCAGCGAGGACGAAGATGAGGGCCGCAAGCTGCCGCTGATGAAGGCCGGCGACAACGTCCCGCTGGACCGCATCGTCACCGATCAGCACTTCACCCAGCCGCCGCCGCGCTTCACCGAAGCGGCGCTGGTCAAGGCGCTGGAGGAATACGGCATCGGCCGTCCCTCCACCTATGCCTCGATCATCCAGACCCTGCAGTTCCGCAAATACGTCGAGATGGAAGGCCGCAGCTTCCGCCCCACCGACGTCGGCCGGGCGGTGTCCAAGTTCCTGTCCGGGCATTTCACCCGCTACGTCGATTACGACTTCACCGCCAATCTGGAAGACGATCTGGATGCGGTGTCGCGCGGCGAAGCCGAGTGGATCCCGTTGATGGAGAAGTTCTGGGGCCCGTTCAAGGAATTGGTCGAAGATAAGAAAGACTCGCTGGACAAGACCGATGCCGGCAGCGTGCGCGTGCTCGGCACCGACCCGAAAAGCGGCAAGGAAGTCAGCGCGCGCATCGGCCGCTTCGGCCCGATGGTGCAGATCGGCACGGTTGAAGACGAGGACAAGCCCACCTTCGCGTCGCTGCGTCCTGGCCAGAGCATCTATTCGATCTCGCTGGAAGACGCGCTGGAACTGTTCAAGATGCCGCGCCTGCTCGGCCAGGACCAGGACCAGGACGTCAGCGTGGGCATCGGCCGTTTCGGCCCGTTCGCGCGCCGCGGCAGCACCTATGCCTCGCTGAAGAAGGAAGACGACCCCTACACCATCGACCTGGCGCGCGCGGTCTTCCTGATCGAAGAGAAGGAAGAGATCGCACGCAACCGGGTGATCAAGGAATTCGACGGCAGCGACATCCAGGTACTCAACGGACGCTTCGGCCCGTACATCAGCGACGGCAAGCTCAATGGCAAGATCCCCAAGGATCGTGAGCCGGCGTCGTTGACGTTCGAAGAAGTGCAGCAGCTGCTGGCCGACACCGGCAAGCCCGTGCGCAAGGGCTTTGGCGCCAAGAAGGCCACCCTGAAGAAGAATACGGTCAAGGATTCGGCGCCGAAGAAGCCTGCCGTCAAGAAGACCGCGACCAAGACCGCGGCCAGCAAGACCGCTGTCAAGAAGGCGCCGGCCAAGAAGACCGCTGCCAAAACGGCCGCCAAGCGCGTGGTCAAGAAAACCGTGAGCAAGGCCGCAGGCTGAGAGGCGCAGCATGACCGACACACTCGACCTGGATCGCGCCGTCGCCACACTGACGCAGGGCGGCGTGATCGCCTACCCGACCGAAGCGGTGTGGGGACTGGGATGCGACCCGCGCCAGGAGGCGGCCGTACTGCGGCTGCTGGAGATCAAGCGGCGCCCGGTGGAGAAAGGCGTGATCGTGGTGGCGTCGAGTGTGGACCTGCTGCGCGACTGGGTCGACATCGACGCACTGGAGCCGGCACGCCGGCAGGACGTGCTGGCCAGCTGGCCCGGCCCGCACACCTGGATCCTGCCGGTCACCGCTCGGGCGCCGCGCTGGGTCACCGGCGAACATGACGGGCTAGCGGTACGCATCAGCGCGCATCCCGTGGTGGCAGCGCTGTGCGCGGCCTGGGGGGCGCCGCTGGTGTCGACCAGCGCCAACCTGGCCGGCGAGCCGCCGGCGCGCAGCCGCGCCGCCCTGGATCCGGCATTGCTGGCGACGATCGACGGCGTGGTGGATGGCGAGACCGGCGCCCTGGCGCAGCCGACCCAGATCCGCGACGCACGCAGCGGGCAGATCCTGCGCGACTGAGTGCGGCCGAGAAACGGCCGCGCAGCCATGAGGCGCGCGCGGCGGGTCCATTGGTCGTCTATCCCCACGCCGAATGTTCCGGGCCGTCGCCCTTGGCGGCCTACCCGGCCACTGCTGGCATTCCGGAAGCAGGCCGCAGCCATCCGGCGCGTTGTCGCCTCACCCCTGCACAGCGTTCGTTCAGCCGCACCCCCTTTGCGGCGGCCGCACAGACGCGCACACTGCAGCCATGCGTACCGTCCTGACTCTTCTGCTGCTCGCCGCGGCGCTGCCGGCGTCGGCCGCCACCACCGCGAGCAAACCCGACCCGAATGTGCGGGTCTATCGCTGCGTGAGCAGCACCGGCACTGTCGCCCTGCAGGATGCACCCTGCAGCAGCGGTCGCCAGCAGGTGCTGGATCTGCAACGGCCGCAAGACCCGCCGCCGCGTCCAGCGCGCGTGGAGCCGCCGGCACCGGTCGCCGCAGCGCCCACGCATGAGGTCCGCATCGTTACCGTGCAACCGCCACAGCCGATGTACGAGTGCACCACCGAAGACGGCAACCGCTACACAAGCGACAGCCCGGAAGGCAATCCGCGCTGGGTGCCGACCTGGGGGCCCGCCTATGTGGGCAACACCATTGCTCCCCCGGTCCGCGGCGGTGGCGGCATCCAGCGTCCACCGATCTCGGTGAGCCCGCGTCCGACGATCTCGGTGCAGGGTGGCTCCGGACGAGGAAGCGTCCGCGGCAGCGCAAGCTTCGGCGTAGATAGCTACCAAAGCGGCTATCAGGGCGGTTACAACGGCGGCGGATACGGCGGCACGGTCATCGTGCCGTACGGCAACGTGCAGATCCGCGACGAATGCCACGCCCTGCCCGCACAGGAAGTCTGCGCGCGGCTGGCCGACCGCCGTTGGGAGCTGATCCGCCGCTACAACAGCGCGCTGCAGAGCGAGCGCGAGGATCTCAGCCGCGAACAGCGCGGCATCGAGGCACGCCAGCAACGCGACTGCGGCGGCGCATGAGGCGCTGGCCGTTATTGGGCGCAATGACGCTCAGCATGATGGCGCTCGGTTCGCTGGCCGGCGCGCAGGAAGTGGCCATCTATCGCTGTACCGATCCGACTGGCGCACTGACGGTGCAGAACATGCCGTGCCCAAAGGGCATGCAACAACAGAAGAAGCTGATGACCGCACCGGCGGCGGTGCCATTCGCGCCCGGCGGCGCTACCAACCCAGCGCCTGCACCTGCGATGCCAGCGGCGCAACCACGGGCTGCTGCGCAGGCGGCTGCATCGGCACCCGCCGCACCGGCCACGCCCGCCGCACCGCCAGCACCGACGGTTACCTCGACATCGACCCTGCCACCGCCGCCGCTGTTCGAGTGCACCGCACACGACAACGGACGTTACTTTACCGAAGACCGCGAACCGGCCACGCGCTGCCTGCCGATGCAGACCACCAACCTGGCCGGCGGCCCGGCCACCGGGGGCGGCAGCGCCTGCGAGGTGGTCACCGACCGCTGCGCGCCGGTGCCGGACCAGAGCCTGTGCGAGGCTTGGCGCAAACGCGCCGAGCAGGCCGAATCCACCTGGCGCTTCTCCGATGACGCGCAGTCGGCCGAACGCAAACAACGCTATGAGCAGATGCGCCGGGTTCTCGACGAGAGCCGTTGCGCCAATCCGGCCGCCACGCCCTGAGCACGCCTGTCGTGCGATGAGCCAACGGGTCTGGACGGTTGGCGGGCAATCGCCATTTGGCTGAAAGACGACGCGCAGCATGGGCGGGTGCATGAGCATGGTGCATGAACATGCCGGCTCTGCGTCCATGCGCATCCACTCGGAACCAGGCGGTATGTGCCGCCTGCGCTAGAACCCGTAGCGCAAGAAGCCGCCGTCCACCGCGATGCATTCGCCGGTGATGTAACTGGCAGCCGGCAGACACAAAAAACCCACCGCCGCGGCAACTTCTTCCGGTTCGCCAATGCGGCGCATCGGCGTGCGTTCGATGACCTGTTCGTAGTAGTCCGGATCCGACAACGGACCGGAGGTGCGGCGGGTACGGATGTACCACGGCGCCACCGCGTTGACGCGGATGCCGTCTTCGGCCCACTCCACCGCCAGGTTGCGCGTCATTTGCTGCAACGCCGCCTTGGTCATGCCGTACGGCGCGCCGCTGCGCACATGGGTGATGCCCGAGACGCTGCCGACGTTGACGATGGCCGAGGCTGCGTGTTGCGCCAACAACGGGTGCGCATAACGCGACAGTTCGAATGCGGAAAACACATTGGTTTCGAAGATGCCGCGCCACTCGTCTTCGGTGTAATCGATCGCGGCGCGGGTCACGTTGCCGCCGGCGTTGTTGATCAGCAGATGCAGGCCGTCGGCGTGGTCTTCCACCCAATCCAGGATCGCGCGGCGCTCTTCATCGTCGGAGACATCGGCGGCCAGCCCGTGCAGTTCGCGCTCGGGAAACTCGTCGGCAAGCTCATCGCGCGCCTGCGCCAGGGCATCGGCATCGCGCGCCACCATCAGCAGGTCGGCACCGAAGCCGAGCAGCTCGCGCGCGATGGCAAGACCAATCCCGGCACTGGCGCCGGTGATGAGGGCGGTCTGTCCATCCAGCCGCCAACGGTGCGTTGTCACGTGGTAATCCTCTTCAAAGCGCAGGAAACGGCCGCTGCAACGCAGTTGACGCGCATGCGTGGCCCGGGCGTTAGAGCGTGGTATGCACGTTGAGATGAGATGCGTTGGCCGTCAGCGGTGCGGAGCGGGTGCTGCGTGGCGCCGGCTTGGCTGGCGCCAAGGCAAGCCGCGCGGCGCCGCTCCGTGCCGCTGGCGGCCAACCCGCCGGGAAGCGTCCTGTGGCGCACCGATACCGCTTTGCGCGCCTTGTCGCGACGCGCCAGGACGCTTCGCACTCACCTCAACGTACATAACACGCTCTAGGATAACGCCACCCCAAGCGAGGTCACGACGATGAAGATGCATTGGATGCTTGCGGTTGGTCTGGCGTTGTCGCTGGGCGCCTGTCAGCGGCCGCAGCCCGCGCCCACCGATCAGAAGCCCGATCCGCAAGCCACCGCCTTGCGCGACCACATCCAGCAACCGTTGAACAAGGCGCACGCGGTGCAGGCCGCAACCGACCAGGCGGCCGACGATCAGCGCAAGGCGATCGATGCCGCCACGCAGTAGCGAAACCTCGGCAACCGGTGAACTGGCGCCCTGAAGCGCCTGCAGTTGGTGCCAATCAGCGCACGGATGTGCCAATAGCCACCGGTGAACGCCTGCCAAGGCCGTAACTGCACTCAGCACGACATGCGCGATACGAGTGGCCGATGGTTGCGCGCTCGACGATTGCTGCGTGGGTCTTGCCGCCTGCTTCGTTCGTTCGGCCGTTCAAATCACCGCATCATCCGCGCGCACACAACAACGCCGGCACATGGCCGGCGTTGTCGATGCCTCAAGTGCGCACTGAGCGCAACGCGTCAGAACCCGCAGAAGCAGTAGGCCAGCGACTTGACCGGCGTGCCGCCTGCCTTGCTGTCGTGCACGGCGCTTTCGACAAAGCGCAGCTGCGTATCCACTTCCGGCAACGAGCGGGCCAGCAGCGCGCGCGCCATGCCCGAGTCGCCCAGCATCCAGGCGCCCATGCGGCTGCCGGCAAACCCGCTCATGAACTGCGAGAACGGCGTGGCCGGCTTTTCCACATAGCGCACGCGGAACTTGCCGCGGCTCAGCTTGGCGCGGTCGGCCGCATCGGCCACCGCTTCGGACATGCCGCCGAACGCATCCACCAATCCACGCTCCTTGGCCTGCGCGCCGCTCCACACACGGCCACGCGCCACCTTGTCGATCGCCTCCACCGACTGGTGACGCGCCTGCGCCACCTTGCCGGTGAAGTCGGCGTAGCCCTTGTTGATCACCGCCTGGATGACCTGGCCGGCAGCCGGATCCAGCGGACGGGTGATGTCGAACGCACCGGCGAACCGCGTGGTGGCCACGCCGTCGGTGTGCACGCCGATCTTGTCCAGCGCGCGGGTCAGGTTCGGCACCATGCCGAAGATGCCGATGGAGCCGCTGATGGTCGACGGGTCGGCGTAGATGCGATCGGCATTCATGCTGATCCAGTAACCGCCGGACGCGGCCAGATCGCCCATCGACACCACCACCGGCTTGCCGGCCTGCTTGAGCGCAACCACTTCGCGGCGGATCTGCTCGGAGGCGAAGACTTCGCCACCGGGCGAATCCACGCGCAGCACCACCGCCTTCACTTCCTCGTCGTCGCGCGCCTGGCGCAACAGCGCCGCCGTGGACTCGCCACCGATGCGTCCGGCCGGCTGTTCGCCACCGCTGATCTCGCCCGCCGCCACGACCACCGCCACCTGCGGGCGACTGTCCATCGGCGAACGCTGCGCCTGCAGCTGGCTCAGATAATCGTTGAACCCGATATTGCGGAAACCGCTGTCGGCATCGCTGTCGGCCACACCGCGCTTGACCAGCAGCGCATCGACTTCTTCGCGCGTCTTGAGCCCGTCCACCAGCTTCTGTTGCAGCGCGAACTTGGCCAGGTCGCCACCGGCGGCGGCCACGCCTTCGGGCAGCGTGTCGATGCCGGCAGCCAGCTGCGCCGGGCTCAGCTTGCGCGCGGTGCCCACGTCGGCCAGATAGCGCTGCCACACATCGTTCATCCAGAACAAATCCGCTTCCTTGGCATCGGCCGAGGCCGCGTCCAGGATGTACGGCTCGGCTGCAGACTTGTACTCGCCGACGCGGAACAGATGCACGTCCACGCCGAGCTTGTCCTGCAGGCCTTCGCGGAAGTACTGGCGATAGCGGCCAAGGCCTTCCAGCAACACGCTGCCCATCGGGTCCAGATACACCTCGTTGGCCTGTGCGGCGAGCAGGTACTGGCCCTGGCTCATGCTCTCGCTGAAGGCCACGATCTGCTTGCCGGAGGCGCGCAACTTCTGCAATGCGACGGCCACTTCGCGTTGGGAAGCAAATCCGGACGGTTGCAGCTTGTCCAGGTTCAACAGCACGCGCTCGATCTTGCGGTCCTTGCCCGCCGCCTCGATCACGCGCACCAGGTCGCGCAGTTGCACTTCTTCGGCGCTCTTGTCGCCGACCGCCTTGGCCAGCGACCGGCTGACCGGGTCTGCACTGAATTGTTCGACCAGCGTACCTTCCGGGTTGATCACCAGGGTGGTGCGCTCGGCCAACGGCTTGGTGCCATCGCCACGCGCCAGCGCCACCACGAACACCAGCAACAGCAGGAACAGGAACCCGAAGAACACCAGGTTGAAAATCAGGCGCCGGGTGAAATTCATCACATCCCACAGGCCGACGAAGAAGCTGGCGATGGGATTGCGACGCACGGGGTGGTTCATGGAAAGCTCCGTCGAAAGACGCTGCATACAGATCGATGGTGCCCAGCATACCGGCTGCGCAGCGCGCGCGGCATGCGCTGGAAGTCAGGGTGTCACGGTGGCGGTCAGCCGCCGGCTGGTCTGGCGGAAGCGCAGCCCCATCAGGATCGAGGCCACCGTCAGGCCCAGGATCAGGCCCACCCACATGCCCTTCGGTCCCCAGCCCAGCCCCAGGCCGAGCCCGGCGCCGATCGGCATGCCCACGCCCCAGTACGAAAACATCGCCAGGAACATCGGCACGCGGGTGTCCTTGAGCCCGCGCAGCGCGCCGGCCGACAGCACCTGGATGCCGTCGGGAAACTGGAACGTGGCGGCAAACAGCAGCAACACCGACGCCAGCGCGGCCACGGCCACGTCGTCGGTATAGACGCCGACGATGGCATCGTGGCCCAGCAACAGTGCGCTGGCCGACAGCGCTTGGGTGCCCAGCACGATCGCATAGCCGGCCCAGGCCGCGCGCCGCATCGCCAGCGGGTCGCCGCGGCCCACTGCGTGGCCCACGCGCACGGTGGTGGCCTCGGCCACGCCCATTGGGATCATGAAACACAACTGCGCGACGTTGATCGCGATCTGGTGCGCGGCCGCTTCGGTGGAGCCCAGCCGGCCGATCAACAACGCAGTGACGATGAACAACCCGCCTTCCATCAACACGGTGATGCCGATCGGCAAGCCGGTGCGTAGCAACTCGCCGATGGCGCGCCAGCGCGGTCCTTCCAGATGGGCGAACAAGTGCAGATGCGCAAACCGCCGTGCGCGCCACAGATACAGCGCAAACACGCTCGCCTGCACCCACATGGTGATGGCCGAGGCGATGCCCAGACCTTCGGCGCCGTGTTCGGCGAAGCCGAACTTGCCATAGGTCAGCGCATAGCCCACCGGTGCCAGCACCAGCAGGCCGCCAAAGCCCAGCAGCATGGTCGGCAGCGTCCAGTGCATGCCCTCGCTGAGATAGCGCATGCAGAAGTAGAAGGTCAGCGCCGGCACGCCCCAGCGCACCGCGTGCAGGAACGCGGTGGCGCCGGGCACGATGTCCGCTGCAATCCCGAAGGTGGGCAGCAACGGCGGCACCACGCTCAGGAACACGAACATCAGCGCACTCAGCCCCAGCGACAGCCACAGCGCCTGCCGGAACAGCGGCCCGATCTCGCGCTCGCGGCCGGCGCCGAGCAATTGCGAGACCGAGGCAGTCAACGAGATCAAGGTGCCGATCGGCACCAGCATCGGCAGCCACAGCAGCGAGGTGCCGATGGTGACTGCAGCCAGCGTGGCAGTACCGTGGTGGCCGGCGATGACGTTGTCGACAAAACCGATCAGGCCGGTGGAAACGTGGCCGAGCACCAGCGGCAACGCAAGCAGGCCGGTGGTGCGCACTTCCGAGGCGAAGCCTGGCGTCGCGGACGGGGGTGCAGAAGAAACAGACATGACAACCGATCGCTGCGCGGACTACGGCCGTGCCGGGAGGCGCTGGCACCGGGTCGCGCGGGCCGGCTATCTTACGCCTACTTTCCGACTGCGGCCTTGCCGCGCAGCTGGGTAGAGCCCGCTGCGCGACTGTGTGTGCGGGCAACGCGAAGGCTGCTGCAACCGGGCCGGCGCGGGAGACCGTTGTACGCGTGCGCCAACGCCGTTCTTTCGGGATCAGGTCGACGGCAACGCGCCTTCCCCGACTCGCCAACCGGACCTGGCTCATGTCACCGCATTCGACCGCGCACCCTCCCACAGACTGCGAAAATTGTGCCACTGCCTTGCAGGGGGCGTACTGCCACGCCTGCGGGCAAAGCGCGCACAACCCGGTGCGCAGCGTCGCCCATGCGGTGGAAGAAGTCTTCGAATCGTTCTGGCATCTGGATGGGCGCATTTTCCGCACCCTGCGCGACCTGCTGGTGCCCGGACGCGTGGCCCAACGCTTCCTGGGCGGCCAACGCGTGCGGTACGTGGCGCCGATGCGGCTGTTCCTGGTACTGAGCTTGTTGACGTTCTTCATCGCGCGCATCGCCGTGCATGCGTCCGCCGCAGACAGCGATATCGCCGCCGCGCCCGGCACCAGCCAGACCACGGTTTCCAAGGATTTCGCACAGGCACGCACGCCAGCGCAGGTGGAAGCGGTACGCAGGCAGTTGGTCGACGCGCTGACGCAGACGCGCGCGGCCGTGCCGAGCGGCATCGCACGCGAGCGCGTGGACGCCGGCATCGCGCGTGCCAATGCGCAAGCGCAACGTCGTCTGACGCAGCTGCAGGCCGACGCGCGTCCGACCAGCGCCGTGCCCACCGCAGAGGCAGACAGCGATAGCACTTTCTTTTCGGTCATGGGCAAGCCGTGGGACCCGGTGAGCAACCCACTGCACTATGCGGCACTACCGCAGTTCGCCAACCGCTGGATCAATACCCAACTTCGCCATATCCGCGACAACCTGCCGCGACTGCGCAGCGACCCGCAACTGCTCTACAACGCATTCTTCGCAGCGGTGCCGTCTGCATTGCTGGTGCTGGTGCCGCTGTTTGCACTGCTGTTGCGGGTGTTCTACGTGCGCAGCGGGCAGGTGTATCTGGAGCATCTGGTGGTGGCACTGTATAGCCACGCCTTCCTGTGCCTGAACCTGCTCACGCAACTGCTGTTGTCGCTGCTCAGCGATGCGCTGGCGCACGTCGCCAGCCCGATCACCTGGAGTATCGGAGTCGCGCAGTTCGGGCTGACGCTCTGGATGCCGGTGTATCTGCTGTGGATGCAGCGGCGTGTGTACGCGCAGTCCTGGCTGGTCACCGTGCTCAAGTACATCGGTCTGAGCGGGGTGTATCTGGTGTTGGTGACGGTGGCCGCTGCGCTGTTGATGGTGGCCAGTCTGGCGCGTCTTTGACGCGCTGACTGCGCAGACGGTTGCGCTAAGACAGCCGCATTGCAGCGCGACGCAGCGATGCCGGGCCTGGGTGCGGCGCGTCTGAAGCGGCGCTATGGGGCAGGCACCGCTAGAACGGATATGACCGGCGCAACACTGAAAGGCATTGCGCGCGCCGACGGCACGCGAGCGATCAACGCGCCAGTTGGCGCTTCAACCAGATACTGCGCGCGGCCGGCGCTTCGGCCAGGAAGGCCTCGCGCAGGCCGTCGCGCTCCTGGGGCGGGGTGCGCTGCGCCAGCACCGCCAGTTGCTCCAGCTGGCCGGCGTCCAGGCTGCGCAGCGCGGCCAGCATGGCCTCGCGCTGGGCGGGCTGCACGTAGCCGATCAACGGCTGCAACTGGGCATAGAACGCCCCCACCTGCGAGCCCAGGCGCCAGCCGTCGCGATGCAGGCGATCCATCGCGCCGAACTGGGTGCGCAGCGCGCGTTGCTGATCCTCGGGCAAGGCCTGCAGCCGCTCGCGTGCCTGGCGCAACACCACGCGGTCTGTGGCCGTCAGCCCCTTCCAGGCGGCATAGCGGGCACGCAGCTCGGCTTGCTGCGCAGGCGTCATCGCCGCCCAGCGTGTGCGTTGCTGCGCGGCGCTCGGCGATGTATTCGGCACTGCGGCAGCGGAGGTGGACGCGGCCGGCGCAGCGGCCGATTCTTCCAGCGGCGTCGGCAAGCGCTGCGCGCCGGCGACGCCGGCAAACGCGCAGAGCACCAGGCCGCACCAGTCAGTTGGTTTCATCATCGACCGTCTCCAGAGGGGCGGAAGGTTGCTCGGCTGCGGTGGCATGCGCACCGGATTCATCAACCGGCACCGGGTGGCCGGCGGCATACCAGGCGTAGAAGTCCGCAGCGCGGGCCAGCTCCAGATCCGGGTCGGCCAGCATCGCCTGGTCGCGCGGATCCAGGCCCGGCGTGGCCACGGCATCCGGCAGGTCGGCCGCCGGGAGTTCCTCCACCAGCACCGGCGCCGCGTCGGTCACGTGCAACACGCCGGCAGGCGCCTGCGAGACAGGCTCGGGAGGAAGCGCGGGCCGGCGGTGGGCCCACCACCAGCCCAACCCCGCCAGCAGCAGTGCCACCGCCAGCACGCCCAGCGCCATGCCGGCGTGGCGGCGCTCCAGCTGCGGCCACCGCCATTGCCGTCGGGCCCGGGCAGCGGCAGGACGGCGCGGCGCCGGTGCCGGTGCCGGCTCGGCCGGCGCGGCAGTGAGCGGCATTCCGGCCAGGGCCGAATCGCGGAGCTGGCTCAGCCGGGTCAACTGGGCCGGGCTCAGGTCGCGCAGTTCCACTTGCGCCGCTTCTGCCAGGGCCCGCCAGGCCTGGGCATCCGGATTGCCGGCGGCATCGCGCGGGCAGGCACGCGCCAGCGACTGCCGGTAGTCCGCCGCTTCGACGCCTTGCACCTCGCTGGCCACGCCTTCTTCCAGCCCGGCCACGATCCGCAGCAGCAGCGCCAGGCGGTCGGCAGTCTGCATCCGGCCCAAGACAGTGAATGGGGGCAGCCACGTGCCCGGCATCGGCTCGCGCCGCAGCGGGGGCGCGGTGGCCAGCAGGCTCCAGAAGCGCATCGGCCAGCCTGCCATCGGCCGACCTGCCGCCTGGCTGCTGAAGGCGCGCAAGGCCGCTGCGAGGGCGCGCTCGGCGGCGGCCACGTCGCCGCATTGCAATTGTGCGAGCACCAGACCCCGGCGTTCGACACCGCGCAAGAAGGCAGATAGCGCGGCAGGGGTCACGGGGGCGTCGGGGACTACGGTCATGAGAACTCCAGCATCGGCCGGCATGATACCGACGCGATTGGCCCCCGCCGACGGCTTGACAGATCGGCCCGGCCCCGCTCCGCCTTCACACCGGCCGTGCCTGCCGCCGCGGCGGGTTGTGCACAGCGGCAGACATACCGATACGCAAGCGTCTGTCAACTGTTGTTTTTTCTTTGTTGCATTCGTGTTTCACGCCTAAGTGATTGAAATTTATTGACTTATGCATGTTGGCTAAAAAATGTCCAAGAGGTTGCAGAGGCTAGTGAATCCATCGTCACAGCGTGGAGCACGACACTAATTCACAGGTTTATCCACAGCCAGTGTGGATAAACCCGTTTCCTTAACCCTCACATAGGTTTACGTCGTATTTATCACTTCCGTCACAGAACCGCGGCCGCTGGCTCGGGTTGGATTCGGGCCGATTTGGGGGCGGCCGCCGGCCTCTGGACAGGGTCGGTAGACTGGCCGGATGACTTCGACCGTCGCCACCCTGCGCGTCGCCTTGCCGGTGCCGCTGCCCCAATTGTTCGACTATCTGCCTCCGACCGATGCGCCGTTGACGGACCCGGCGCGGGTCGGCTGCCGGGTGCGGGTGCCGTTCGGGCCGCGCGAGTTGGTCGGGGTGGTGGTGGAGATCGGGCAACTGCCCGCGGCCGACGGCTTGCGCCCGGCACTGGCGTGGTGCGACCAGGCCCCGCTGCTGGTGGATGAACTGGCCCGCTCGCTGCACTGGCTGGCCCGCTACACCCACGCTCCGCTCGGCGAGGCCCAGACCAGCGCCCTGCCCGGCCCGCTGCGCCGCGGCGAACCGCTGGCCGACACCCACGCCTGGGCCTGGCAGCTGACCGAAGCCGGCCACAGCGGTGCCGCCAGCCTGCGCGCGGGCAGCCGTCCCGCCCTGTTGGCGACCCTGCTGCTCACCGGCGCAGTGGGCGAAGAGCAACTGGATCCACTACTGCCGCAGTGGCGGCAGGCAGCGCGCAGCCTGGCCAAACGCCACTACGCCGAGCGCGTGGCGGTGCCGGCCGACAGCATCCCGCCCCGTCCCGGCAGCGGCCCGCCGCTCAACGACGAACAGCAGGCCGCCGCCACCGCGATCCGCGCGCACAGTGGCTTTGCCACCTACCTGCTCGACGGCGTCACCGGCAGCGGCAAGACCGAGGTCTACCTGCAGGCGATCGCCGACTGCCTGGCCGCCGGCAAGCAGGCGTTGGTGCTGGTACCGGAGATCGGCCTGACCCCGCAGACCCTGGGCCGCTTCCGTACCCGCCTGGGCGTGCCGGTGCACGCACTGCACTCGGGTCTGTCCGATGGCGAACGCGCGCGGGTGTGGGCGGCGGCCTGGCGCGGCGAGGCAAAGCTGATCGTCGGCACCCGCTCGGCGGTGTTCACCCCGCTGCCCAACGCCGGGCTGATCGTGATCGACGAAGAGCACGACGGCAGCTACAAGCAGCAGGACGGCATCCGCTATCACGCGCGCGATTTCGCCTTGGTACGCGGCAAGGCGCTGGATGTGCCGGTGATACTGGGCAGTGCAACGCCATCGCTGGAAAGCCTGCACAACGCCTATTCCGGCCGCTACCAGCATCTGCGCCTGTCGCGGCGCGCCGGCGAAGCGCGCCCGCCGCGCGTACGCGTGCTCGACGTGCGCAAGCGCCCGCTCAAGGACGGCCTGTCGCCCGAGGTGCTGGCCGGTATCGGCGCCACCCTGGCGCGCGGCGAACAGGTCCTGGTGTTCAAGAACCGCCGCGGCTATGCACCGGTGCTGCTGTGCCACGACTGCGGCTGGACCGCGGCCTGCCAGCGCTGCAGCACGCCGCTGCACCAGACCCCGATGACCGTGCATGCCGGCGGCCGCCGTCTGCAGTGCCACCATTGCGGCGCGCGCCAACCTGCACCGCTGGCCTGCCCGGCCTGCGCCAGCCTCGCGCTGCAGCCGCAGGGCATCGGCACCGAGCGACTGGAAGAACGCCTGACCGAGGCGTTTCCGGACGTCCCGGTGGTGCGCATCGACCGCAGCACCACCCAGCGTCGCGACGCACTGGAGACCCAGCTGGCGCGCCTGGGCAGCGAGGCCGGCATCCTGGTGGGCACGCAAATCCTGGCCAAGGGCCACGACCTGCCACGGCTGACCATGGTGGTGGTGGTCGGCATCGACGAAGGCCTGTTCTCGGCCGACTTCCGCGCCGCCGAAAAACTGGCCCAGCAGTTGATCCAGGTGGCCGGACGCGCCGGGCGTGCCGACCGGCCGGGCGAAGTCTGGTTGCAGACCCATCACCCCGAACACCCGTTGCTGCAGACCCTGGTCAATGGCGGCTACCACGCCTTCGCCGACGCCGAACTGCAGCAGCGCGAAGCGGCCGGATTCCCTCCCTTCGCGCACCTGGCCTTGTTCCGTGCCGAAGCCAAGGATGTGGCCGCAGCCAATCAATTCCTGCTGGCGGTGCGCGGTTTGACCAGCGCCGACCCCGGCACGCAATCGCCGGCGTTTGCCGCAGTGGAATGCTACGGCCCGATGCCGGCACCGATGCCGCGCCGCGCCGGTTTCCAGCGCACGCAGCTGCTGTTGTCGGCGCAACAACGCGCGGCATTGCATCGCCTGCTCGACACCCAACTGCCGGCCATCTATGCGCTACCGCAAGCCCGCCGTGTGCGCTGGTCGCTGGATGTGGACCCGATCGACTTGTATTAGCGCACGGCGTCTCGACCATGGAGCAGAAGCCAGACCCACGTCTTGCGCGCTGTGCCCAGGTCATTGAGCGCACGTGGCGTGATCCTTGGTAGGAGCGCACCCGGGCGCGATGCGGCATGACGGGAATGCCCTCGCGCCCGGGTGCGCTCCTACAGCACTGCAGGCTACCTGTCTGCGTGATGTACAAGGCCCACTTGCTTGCAGCAACGTGCCGGGTCGGCAGCTCAGGCGGTGCCTGTCATGAATCGCATTGACTCAGCGTCGGCGCGACACTCAGGTCAGCGCGGTCATTACCGCGCGCCGGTACGCCGGCCGCGCACGCAGGCGCGCATACCACGCCTGCAGATGCGGCAATTCCGGTCGCTCGATCGGCATTTCGAACCACGCGTAGATGAAGCTGCCCAGCGGAACATCGCCCATCGCAAACTGCTCGCCGGACAGGTACGGCTGTTGCGCCAATGCCGCATCGGCACGTGCGAGCAACTCGCCCGAGTGGGTCAACGCCGCAGCGATGCGTGCGTGATCGCGCTCGGCCTCGGGCGTGCGCAAAACCCCCCAGAACAGGTCGCGAAACACTCCAGCGAAAGTGGAAGTGGTCCAATCCATCCAGCGGTCGCCCAGCGCGCGCTCGGCCGGCGCATGCGGATACAACGCCGGCGCATATTGCGCGGCCAGATAGCGCACGATCGCGTTGGATTCCCACAGCACCAGCGCGCCATCCTGCAGTGTCGGCACCAGCCCGTTCGGGTTCAGCGCGCGATATTCCGGCGTGGTGTTGCCCCCGAACGCGCCGCCCACTTCGATCGAGGCGTAGGCCACGCCGGCTTCTTCGGCGCACCACAGCACCTTGCGTACATTGCTGGAATTGCGCCGCCCCCACAGCGTGATCGTCGGCGGTGTGTGGTCGCTGGCTGCATGCGTCATCGTCATTTCCCCGGAGCAGGCTTGGCGGGTGCGCGCGCCGCGCGCTTGTTGGCCGGTGACGGCGCCGCTGCGGCAGGCACTGCGGTTTTCGCGCCGCTGCGTCCACCCTTGGGCGCGTCGCGCACCCACAACGCCTGTTCGTCCTGCCTGATCTCGAACAAGCCGATCGCGCGTACCAGATCGCTGAGTTTGCGATAGCCATAGTTGCGTGGATCGAACGAGGCCTGGTTGGCCACCTGCTTGCCGACCGCACTCAGCAGCGCCCAACCATCGTCTTCGCAGGCGCTGACGATCGCATTGCGTAGCATTTGGACCAGACGCGTATCGCTGCGTAATGCGGTGGCGTCCTTGCGACCGGCAGCCGTTTCGCTGGCCGCTGCAGCCTGTTGCCCGAGCGCCTCGACATAGGTGAACTTGGAGCACGCATTGACGAATGGCGCCGGTGTCTTCTTCTCGCCGAAGCCATAGACCTTCATGCCGTCGGTCAGCAGCCGCATCACCAGCGGCGTGAAATCGGCATCGCTGGAGACGATCGCAAATCCATCCAGATTGCGCGCGTACAACAGGTCCATCGCATCGATCACCATCGCCATGTCCGAGGCGTTCTTGCCGGAACTGTAGGCAAATTGCTGGATCGGCCGGATCGCGTAGTCGTGCAATGCCGCCTCCCAACCTTTCAAGTGCGGGCTCTTCCAGTTGCCGTAGGCGCGGCGCACGTTGGCCACGCCGTAGCGCGCCACTTCGGCCAGCACCACATCGATCTTTCCGGCCGGCGCATTGTCCGCATCGATCAGCAGCGCGATGCGTTTGTCAGGGTTGTCGATCATGCTCATTGCTCCAGGGAGTTCGCAGATTCGGTCTTGAAGTCGGTGTCGGTGTCGGTGTCGGTGTCGGTGTCCATCTCACTCTCCTCCACGTCGGTCTCGGCCGGCAATGTGTACTCGGTACCATCGCGCAGCGTGAGCACGCCCGTACTCAGGATCTCGCGTTCGGCACCGTCGCTGACCCAGGTGGCATGCACGCGCCCGGTGCCGCGATCGCCTTGCACATCGAACACGAACTCATCGCTCCCCGGTGCCAGACTGGTGCGATACAGATCCACCCGCATGTCGCGGATCTGCCCGATATGTTCCTGCACCACGGCATCGGCCTGCAGCGCACTGCGCGCCTGATCGGCAAACAACGACCAGCCGGTCGACATCAACCAGATGAGCGCGCCAAACACCAGCATCGCCATCAGCACCACGCACGTCGCCACGCCAATCAGCCCGATCGCCACACTACTGAGCGACTTTGGGGCGACAGCTGCCGGCGACGGTGCAGCGGGTGGCACAGACGACAACGGCGGCAACGGCGGCGGGAGCGAGGACATGGGCTGGCCGGAAGCGGGAGATGCGACATGATGCCGCAGGCGGGCCGCGCTCACGCGGCATGTTCATTGCCGATGCGGCATCCTGCTGGGCCCGCGTCGCACTCCATCGGACCTCACGATGACCTCTCCCCCCTCCCAAGCTCCGCTGCATCTGGTTGTGGTTGGCGGCGGATTCGCCGGCTTATGGGCGACCCGCGCGCTCGACGACCCCGGCATCCGCATCACCCTGGTCGACCGCCAGAACCACCACCTGTTCCAGCCGCTGCTGTACCAGGTGGCCACCGCCGGTTTGTCGGCACCGGACATCGCCGCGCCGCTCCGGCACATCCTGCGCGAGCAACGCAATGTCGAAGTACTGCTCGGCGATGTCACCGATATCGCACCAGACCGCCGCGAGGTGGTGTTGGCCGATGGCAGCACGCTCGGCTACGACATGCTGCTGCTGGCCACCGGCGCCACCCATGCCTATTTCGGTAACGACCAATGGGCCGAACACGCCCCCGGCCTGAAAACGCTGTACGACGCGCTGGTGCTGCGGCGCAAGCTGCTGCTGGCCTTCGAACGCGCAGAAGCCGAATCCGACCCCGCCGCACGCGCCGCCTGGCTGAGCTTTGCCGTGGTCGGCGGCGGGCCCACCGGCGTCGAACTGGCCGGCACCCTGGCCGAAATCGCCCGCCACACGCTCAAGAACGAGTTCCGCCACATCGACCCGCGGCAGGCGCGCGTGCGCCTGGTCGAAGCCGGTCCGCGCGTGCTGCCCTCGTTTCCGGAAGATCTCACTGCCAAGGCGCGCAAGCAGCTGGAACGTCTGGGCGTGGAGGTGCACACCGGAACTCCGGTCACGCAGATCGATGCCTTGGGCTACCAGCTCGGCGACACCTTCGTGCCGGCACGCACCGTGGTGTGGGCCGCCGGCGTGGCCGCCTCGCCGCTGGCGCGTACGCTGGGCGTGCCGCTGGATCGCGCCGGCCGCGTGCTGGTCGAGGCCGACCTCAGCGTACCGGGCCACCCGGACATCTTCGTCGGCGGCGATCTGGCCTCGGTGCAGCAGGACGGCCGCCCGGTGCCGGGCGTGGCGCCGGCCGCCAAGCAGATGGGCAAGCACATCGCCAAGGCGATCCGGGCGCGGCAGCGCGGCCAGACCGCACCGGCGTTTCGCTACCAGGACTACGGCAACCTGGCCACGATCGGCCGCATGGCCGCCATCGTGCATGTGGGCAAGCTCAAGTTGTCCGGCATCGTCGCCTGGTGGTTCTGGCTGGCTGCGCACGTGTACTTTCTAATCGGCTTCCGCAACCGGTTCGTGGTGCTGGTGAACTGGGCGATGGCGTACTGGAGCTACCAGCGCGCCGCACGCATCATCTTCGGCGGCGCCGCCGACGACCCGCCGCCCAGCAGCAAGGACGGGTGATAGCGGCCCAGGCCGTGCGATGCTGTGCGGCCTGATTCGACGACCCGATCGTGGCAACTGTCCTGTTCCTGCTGGATCTGCTCGGCACCTTCGTGTTCGCCCTGAGCGGAGCGACCTTGGCGGTGCGCAACCGCCTGGACCTGTTCGGCGTGCTGGTGCTCTCCTGCGCGGCAGCGGTGTCCGGCGGCATCGTGCGCGATGTGCTGATCGGCGCCACCCCGCCGGCCGCGCTGGTGCAGCCGCAGTATCTGCTGGTGGCCTGCCTGGCCGGCGTGGCCGGGTTCTATTGGCATGCAGCGGTGGAGCGGCTGCGCAACCCGGTGCAACTCTTCGATGCGGCCGGATTGGCGCTGTTTGCGGTCTACGGCACCAGCAAGGCGCTGGACTATCACCTCAGCCCACTCAGCGCGACGCTGCTGGGCATGCTCAGCGGCATCGGCGGAGGCATCGCGCGCGATCTGCTGGTGGCACGCACGCCGGTGGTGTTGCAGGCCGAACTGTATGCGGTCGCCGCGCTCGCCGGTGGCGGGCTGGTCGCGATCGGGCACGTCCTGGATGTGCCGCAGGCCTGGTCGTTGGCGACCGGCGCCGGCGTGTGTTTCGGCCTGCGCTTCATGGCCATCCGCTACGGCTGGCATCTGCCGGTGGCGCGCCCGCCGGAGTAGCAATCGCGTAACACCACATATGCAAACGGCCCGGAAAACCGGGCCGTCTGTACAACCACTCGCGCAAGACCGACAGGGTCAGGCGACGAACAGCGCCTTCATCTTCTTCAGCGCATTGGCTTCGATCTGGCGGATACGCTCGGCCGAGACGCCGTATTCGTCTGCCAGTTCCTGCAGCGTCACCTTGGAATCGGAATCCAGCCAACGGCGCTTGACGATGTCGCGCGAGCGCGCGTCCAGTCCAGCCATGCCTTCGCGCAGCAGCTGCAGCTGGTTGTCTTCGCTGTCGTGACGCTCGTACGCCTGCGACGGGTCTTCTTCATTGGCGACCAGATAGCTCACCGGCGACGGCGGGCCGTGATCGTCGTCTTCGTCCGACGACGCGTCGAAACCGATATCGCGACCGGACAGGCGCGACTCCATCTCCATCACTTCACGCTCGGAGACGTTCAGGTCCTTGGCAACCGCAGTCACTTCCGACGCATTGAGCCAGCCCAGACGGGTCTTGGACTTGCGCAGGTTGAAGAACAGCTTGCGCTGCGCCTTGGTGGTGGCGACCTTGACGATGCGCCAGTTCTTCAGGATGAACTCGTGCATCTCGGCACGGATCCAGTGCACCGCGAAGCTGACCAGGCGCACGCCCATGTCCGGGTCGAAGCGCTTGACCGCCTTCATCAGGCCGATATTGCCTTCCTGGATCAGGTCGCCCAGCGGCAGGCCGTAGCCGTTGTAGCCGCGAGCCACGTGCACCACGAAGCGCAGGTGGGAATGGACCAGTTCGCGCGCGGCGTCCAGGTCCAGCTCGTCGCGGAAGCGACGGGCCAGATCCTGCTCCTCATCGACCGACAGCACCGGGATCTGGTGCACGGCACCGATGTAGGCGTCCAGCGAACCGAGCGCACTGGGAATCGGGAGATTGTTTGCCACAAGGGCAGTCGAGGTAGTCTGGTTCATAGGCACCATCTTAGCAGTCGAACTATTGGACTGCCGGGTACAGAAAGAGTTCCCAGCATTCCATTTATAGAACGTTCGGGTCTTTGGCATCACCGGTGTTCTACAGCCCGGCACCCCAAATTCGAGGCTTACGGTATCACCAAGCCCCTGTGCAAACCGTGACAAATTGGTTGCGCAACGAGATGCCGCCAGCGTCGTTCAGGCGCCGGTGGAGGTGGTGTCCAGCGCGCTGCGCGGTGGCAGCGACCAGTCGATCGGGCTCAGACCACGCCGCCGCAAATGGTCGTTGGTCTTGGAAAAATGCCGGCAGCCCAGGAAGCCGCGGTGCGCCGACAGCGGCGAAGGATGCGGCGCCTTCAAGACCCGATGGCGTGCCGGGTCGATGACCTTGCCCTTGGACTGTGCATAGCTGCCCCACAGCAGGAACACCAGCCCTTCGCGCTCGCGATTGAGGGTGTCCACCACATGATCGGTGAAGCCTTCCCAGCCCTTGTTCTGGTGGGCGCCGGCGCGTCCCTGCTCCACCGTCAGCACGGCATTGAGCAGCAGCACGCCCTGGCGCGCCCAGGGCATCAGGTAGCCGTGATCCGGCCGCGCGATCCCCAGGTCGTCCTGGATCTCTTTGTAGATGTTGAGCAGCGACGGCGGCACCGGCACGCCGGGCAATACCGAGAAGCACAGCCCATGCGCCTGACCTTCGCCGTGATACGGGTCCTGGCCCAGGATCACCACCTTGACCTGTTCGAACGGGGTGGCGTCGAAGGCGGCGAAGATCTGCGGGCCGGGCGGAAACACCCGTGCTCCGGCCGCCTTGCGCTGGCGCAGGAATGCCGACAGCTCCTGCATCTGCGGGCGCAGCAGCCAGTCGCCCACTCTTGCCTTCCACGACGGTTCCAGCTGGATGCGTCCCTCCCCTTCAGTCATAGCGTGACAGCCTGATCCTCCAGGCGTGCCAGGCGCAGCTGGAACAACACCTTGGTCACCAGCAGGCGCTCTTCGATCGGTTTCTGCACCAGATCGTTGGCACCGGCCCGCAGCAAGTCGGATTGATTGCGCGGGTTGGTGTCGCCGGTCATCACCAGCACCGGCAGGCGGCGCTTGCCGTAGGCGAAATCGATGCGGATACGCTCGACCACGTCGCGGCCGTTGAGCTCGCCTTTCAGGGTCACGTCGGTCAGCACCACGTCGATGCGGCGTTCGGTGCGGCCCAGCGATTCGGCGGTGAGCAGCGCAAAGGCATCTTCGGCGGTGAGCACGTGCACCACTTTCAGGCTCTGCCGTTCGAGCATGCGCTTGGTCGCCTCGGCCACCACGCGGCTGTCTTCGATGTAGAGCACGGTCGCCCCCACCACCGGCTCGGGCTGCACGTAGCCGCGGATGAAGGTCGCCAGGGCTTCATGGCCCAGCGCCTTGTCGAAATAATCGGTGACGTACTCGGTGAAACGGCGCTCCACCAGATGCTGCTGCGCATCGCCGGAGACCACGATCACCGGTACATAGGCCTGCCCGGCGGTTTCGCGCACGCTGCGCGCCAGGGTCAGGCCGTCGCCATCGGGCAGCGACAGCGAGGTGGTGACCAGATCCACGGCGCCGGCTTCCAGCGCCTGCCGCGCTTCGGCAATGTTGGAACAGCCGATCACCTGCACATTGGGCAGGTCGCGCTTGAGCACGTCGGCAATCAGCTTGCGCACCAACTTGGAACCATCGACCACCATCACGCGCGGTGCGTCGCTGATCAGGTGTTTGAGATCTGGTGGATGCATGGCAGGCCTCAGGTCTCGGTAGGACGGGTCTGGCGAAGGAAATGGCCGGTCACCAGCCAGGCACCCAACCAACCCAGGACTAAGGTGCCGACCAGCACCATCGCAGAATGCAACAGATCCAGCCCGTGCAGGGTAAAAGAACTGCCGTAACTGTCGGCCAATGTCGCCAACGGCGCACGCAATGCCAGGCCCGAGGCGGCGATCAGAGCGAGCGCGACAGCGCCGGCGCCGAGTCCGTACCACGCGCCCAGATACAAAAACGGGCGGCGGATGAAGCCATCGCTGGCGCCGAGCAACTGCAGCACGCCGATTTCCTCGCGCCGCGACTGAATGTCCAGCCGCACGGTGTTGCCGACCACCAGCACCGCACCGATCCCGAGCAGGGCAGACAACACCTGGACCAGGCGCTCGCCGAAGTGCAACCAGCCATCCAGGCGCTTGCGCCACAGCGCATCGTGCTGCACCTGATCGGTCTGCGGCAGCGCCTGCAGCGCATTGGCCAGCTGCGCGTCGTCGGTCGCATCGGCGGGAGTGACGATCAGCAAGGTGGGCAGCGGGTTGTCGCCCAGCGCATCGGCCGCTTCATCGAGCTTGGCGCTCTCGCGCAGCTCGGCCAAGCCCTGCTCCGGCGTGCGCAGCGTGACCTTGGCGACATCCGGGCGTGCACGCAGCTCGCCGGCCAGCGCCTGCGCCGCCTCGGCAGCCACGTCGACCTTCAGAAACAGATTGATCTCGCGCGACTGCTGCACGCTGCCGGCCAGCAGCTTGACGTTATCCAGCGCGATCGACAGCCCCAGCGGCAGGGCCAGGGCCAGGGCCATCACCACGATGGTCAGCAACGTGGCCCACGGCTTGCGCATCGCACGGCCCAGGCTGAAGGCAATGCTGTGCAGATGGTGGTCGATCCAGACGCCGAGCCGCGACGGCGCGACGGTTTCGGTATTGGCGGGCTTGCTCATTCGGCCAGGTCCTGCGGCGAGATGTCGTCGACCAGGCGGCCGTGATCCAGGATCAGCACGCGCTTGCGCATCTGCTTGAGCAGCGCCAGGTCGTGGCTGACCACCAGCACGCTGGTGCCACGGGCCGGAAGTTCGGCGAACAACTGCATGATTTCCGCGGCCAGTGCCGGGTCGAGATTGCCGGTGGGCTCATCGGCCACCAGCAGCCGCGGTTCGCCGACGATGGCGCGCGCGATGCCCACGCGTTGCTGCTCGCCGGCAGACAATTGCGACGGCAGGGCTTTCTCGCGATGGGCCAGACCGATGCGCTCCAATGCCGAGCGCACGCGCTTGCCGATCTCGGCACGCCGGGTGCCGCGCAAGATCAGCGGCAGGGCCACGTTCTCGGCGATGCTGCGGTCGTTGAGCAGACGGTGGTCCTGATAGACCGCACCCACCTGGCGCCGATGCAGCGGAATCTGCCGGCCACGTACCTTGAGCAGGTTACGTTCGCCCAGCAGTACCGCGCCCTGACTCGGGCGTTCGCTGAGGTGGATCAATTTGAGCAAGGTACTTTTGCCGGCGCCGGAGTGGCCGGTCACGAACAGCATCTCGCCATCGGCCACTTCGAAGCTGACATCGGTCAGCGCCTGGTGGCCACCGGCGTAGTGCTTGCTGACGTTGTCGAAACGCAGAACGGTCATTCAGCGATTATGCCGGAGCGTCAGTGCTTGCGTCGCATCGCCGATGCGCGGCGATGCGATCAGTGCCGCAAACGGTCAGTTGCCTGAGACCAGCGAACGCAGTCGGCGGCCGATCCGGCTGAGCAGCGAGGGGCTGCCCGACGGCTTGGCGGCGGCACGCACCGGCTTGGCAACCACCTGGGTGGGCTTGCGCGGTGCGGCAGGTGCGGGAACCGGCGTGGATGCCACTGCCGGCTCGGCACCCTCGACCGGACGACCGTTACGACGACGCCGACGCTTGCGTGGCGCGCGCTCGGCATCGGCCACGCCCGCGGAAGGTGCCTGTACCGCCGCTGCGGCAACGACCGGATGTTCGGTCGACGCCGCAGTTGCGGGCGCCTGGCCTTCCACCCGTGGCTTGCGACGCGGACGCGGCTTGCCATCGGCACCGGCGCCTTCGCGGCGACCACCGCCACTGCCGCTGCGCGACCCGCCCGAGCCACTGCGCCCGCCACCGCGACGCTGTTCTTCGGCGGCGCGCTGCTCGCGCGCTTCGCGGAAGATCGTGCCCACGCTGTCGCCAGCGTCGTCGTCGGCCTCTTCGCCTTCCACCGGCACGCGTGGCGCACGCGGCAGCGGCGTCAGCAGTTCGGACGTCACCGGCTCGACCGGGATCTTCTGCTCGATATAGGCCTCGATGTCCGGCAGGCTCATCGCATAGCGTTCGCAGGCGAAGCTGATCGCATCGCCTTCCTCGCCCAGGCGTGCGGTGCGGCCGATGCGATGGACGTAGTCTTCGGCGTCGAACGGCAGGTCGTAGTTGTAGACGTACTTGACGCCATCGATATGCAGACCGCGCGCAGCCACGTCGGTGGCGACCAGGATTTCGAGCTGGCCTTTCTGGAAGCGGTTGAGCAGCGACTCGCGCTTCTTCTGCGGCACATCGCCCGACAGCACGCCGACCCGGTAGCCGTGCCGCTCCAGGGTGCGCGCCACGCGCTCCACGAACGCCTTGGTATTGACGAACACCATGGTGCGCGCGCCTTCGCTGCGCGACAGCAAGCCCAACAGCAGCGTCTGCTTCTCTTCGTCGGAGGGGAAATAGATGCGCTGGCGCACCCGCGCAGCGGTGATGCTTTCGGTTTCGACGACCAGCTTTTCCGGCTCGTTCATGTGCTCGTAGGCCAGCTCCAGCACGCGGTGGCTGAGCGTGGCCGAGAACAACAACGTCTGCCGGGTGCCGCGCTCGGGCATGCGCCGCAGCAGGAAGCGGATGTCCTTGATGAAGCCCAGGTCGAACATGCGGTCGGCCTCGTCCAGCACGCAGATCTCGCAGGCGTGCAGCGAGACCACCTTGTGCTGCTTGACGTAGTCGATCAGGCGGCCCGGGGTGGCGATGATCACGTCCACGCCCTGCTGCAACAGTTCGCGCTGTTTGTCGTAATCCACCCCGCCATAGACCAGCGCAAAGCGCAGGCCAAGGTCGGCGCCGAACTTCACTGCGTCCTTGTGGATCTGGATCGCCAGCTCGCGGGTCGGCGCCAGGATCAGCGCGCGCGGGTCTTCCGGCTTGCGGTCGGCCAGGGCCGGGCGGATCAGCAGCCGATTCATCACCGCGACCAGGAACGCCAAGGTCTTGCCGGTACCGGTCTGGGCCTGGCCGGCGACATCGCCGCCCGGCAGCGCGACCGGCAAGGTCAGCGCCTGGATCGGGGTACAGCGGGTAAACCCGGCGCTCTCCAGCCCGGCGATCAAGGCCGGATGCAGATCGAACGAGGAAAAGGTCACATCGGTCAGCGGTTTGTCGCTCATTATTCCGTCTTCGTGAGGCGCCCTGGGCAGCCCGGGCGCGGCTTGCATCGATGCCGACAGCGTCGCAAACTGCGGCTGTTGTGGCGGACAGCGCGGCTTCAGGACTGACACTTGATTCAGTCGCGCAATGCCCCAGTTTAGCGCAATGTAGCGGCCTGCCCGTTCGGGTGGGCCGTTTTGGTTTCCAGGAGACCCAAGGTGAGCGATAAGGTTCAACATGTCGGCGATGCCGACTTCGACACAGCTGTACTGCAATCGGGCGAACCGGTTCTGGTGGATTTCTGGGCCGAGTGGTGCGGCCCGTGCAAGATGATCGCCCCGGTGCTGGACGATCTGGCCGACACCTATCAGGGCCGCCTCAAGGTCGCCAAGGTGAATGTGGACCAGAACCGTGCGCTGGCCATCAAGTACCATGTGCGCTCGATCCCGATGCTGTTGCTGTTCAAGGACGGGCAGGTGCAGGCGACCCAGATCGGTGCCGTCGGCAAGGGCCAGCTGACCCAGATGATCGACAAGACCCTAGGTGGCGCGGCCGCCTGAGCAAGCGGGCGTCCAGCAATGGGCGCCCGATGATGCGCCGGCAGTTAAATCATGCCCGGGAAGACGCTTGCGCGGTCACGCGCGGCGGTGATAGTGTCAGTTGGTCCGGCACACGTTCGTGCGCCGCCGCACCCCTCTAGAAGCTCTTCTAGACTCCCATCTACCACCAGTTCGCCCCCTAGTTGGGCGCTCGCACCTTAGCGAGGAATCACGCACTTGTCCGATCATCCTTCCTCCGATACCGGGAGCAGCGTCGACGCTCCCGTCGAGAAGCGCGTGCGCAAGCCGCGCGTGAGCAAGACCGCCGCCGCCACTGAAGAGGCTGGCGCACAGCAGCCCAACCTGCCCTTGCCCACCAGTCCCGCACCCGAAGCACCCCGTGCCCCGCAGGCACCGTCGCGCGCTGCCGATCCGGCACCGGCGCAGACGTCCAGCGATGGCGCACACGCCGGTCAGGCGCCCAGCGCCAGCCACGGCGGCGACACCCACGGCGAGCCCCGCGAGGGTGGCCAGTCGCAGCAGCAGCGCTTCAACCAGGCGCAGCAACAGCAGAACCAAAATCAAGGCCAGAACCAGGGCCAAGGTCAGCAGCAGGGCCAGAACCAGAACGCCGGCCAGAATCAGCAAGGCCAGGGCGGTCAGGGTCAGGGACAAAACCAGCAAGGCCAGAACCAGCAGGGCAACCGCCGTGACCGGTTCCGCAACCGCCGCGACCGCGGCCCGCGCGACCGCTTCGGCAACGACGGCGGCATGCCCTCGTCCGACGGCAATAACGAGCCGTTCATCGCGCGTCCGCATCCGGCCGTGCCGGAAGGTTTTCCGGTGTATTCGCTGAGCGACCTCAAGCGGATGCCGGCGCAGAAGCTGCTGGACATCGCCGACCAGCTCAATATCCAGGAAGGCGTGGCGCGTGCGCGCAAGCAGGACGTGATCTTCGCCCTGCTCAAGGTGCTGACCCGTCACGGTGAAGGCGTTGCCGCCGACGGCGTGCTGGAAATCCTGCCCGACGGCTTCGGTTTCCTGCGTGCGGCCGAGGCCAGCTACCTGGCCGGCCCGGACGATACCTATATCTCGCCCAGCCAGATCCGTCGCTTCAACCTGCGCACCGGCGACCACCTGTCCGGCCGCATCCGCTTCCCCAAGGACGGCGAACGCTATTTCGCGCTGTCGATCGTCGACACCATCAACGGCGAGCCGCTGGAAGCGAGCAAGAACAAGGTCCTGTTCGAGAACCTGACCCCGCTGTTCCCGCGCCGCCGCTTCCGTCTGGAGCGTGGCGATGGTTCCACCGAGGACATCACCGGCCGCATCCTGGATCTGATGGCACCGCAGGGCAAGGGTCAGCGTGCGCTGATCGTCTCCCCGCCCAAGGCCGGTAAGACGATGATGATGCAGCAGGTGGCCACGGCCATCACCACCAATCATCCCGAAGTGCACATGATCGTGCTGCTCATCGACGAGCGTCCGGAAGAAGTGACCGAAATGCAGCGCACCGTGCGCGGCGAAGTCATCTCCTCCACGTTCGACGAGCCGGCTGCGCGTCACGTGCAGGTCGCCGAGATGGTGATCGAGCGGGCCAAGCGCCTGGTCGAGCACAAGAAGGACGTGGTGATCCTGCTGGACTCCATCACCCGCCTGGCGCGCGCTTACAACAACGTGGTGCCCAGCTCCGGCAAGGTGCTCACCGGCGGTGTGGACGCCAACGCCCTGCACCGCCCGAAGCGTTTCTTCGGTGCGGCGCGTAACGTGGAAGAAGGTGGCTCGCTGACCATCATCGCCACGGCGCTGGTGGAAACCGGCAGCAAGATGGACGAGGTGATCTACGAAGAGTTCAAGGGCACCGGCAACAGCGAAGTGCACTTGAACCGTCGCATCACCGAAAAGCGCGTGTACCCGGCAATCGACATCAACCGTTCGGGCACGCGCCGCGAAGATCTGTTGATCGAGCCGGAACTGCTGCAGAAGATCTGGATCCTGCGCAAGCTGCTGCACCCGATGGACGAAATCGCGGCAATGGAATTCCTGTTGGACAAGATGAAGACCACCAAGTCCAACGACGAGTTCTTCAGTTCGATGAAGCGCTGAGTTCAGTCGGTTCATCGAGACGAAAAGCCCCGCATTGCGGGGCTTTTTTTGTGCGAGACGACCGTTGCGCAGGCTTTAGCCTTCTCTGTCAGCTCTGTCAGCCGCGCTCAACTTCCTTGCAGCGGCGTGACCAGGCGAACACCTTCTCCGCGTGCGGAGAACAACCCGCTGGCAGGCAGGGCATCCGGGCTGTCGCTCGATGTCGCTGCGCCGCGCTGTTCATTCCATGGGGCGGCCTGACGGGGGCCAGGCAGATACGAACGCCATTTCTGGACCTGTTGTGCGGCGATCAGATCGCGTGGCGACGTTCCGATGTCGAAGCTGACCGGAACACGCATGACCCAGTACGGCGCCTTGACGTCCGGACCCTCTGTCGGCGGCAGAAACGTCCATGCACGCGCCTTCGTCGAGGCCGCATCGGCAAACGCCTGGCGCAACCGTGCACGTTTGGATTCCGGCACGAGGGATGTCAGGTTGACTTGCTCTGCGATCAGATCCTGGACCTTGCCGTCGCGCCCGATCTTGAGCATCAGATAGACCACGCCGGTGGCACCGGCCCGAAACGCCGCTTCGGGGTAGCGCGGCGGCCGCATGTCGTTGGTGCGCACACTCGTCGCGTCCTGCGCCTGGCCGCCAAAATGCGCGCTACGGATCGACACCAGATAATTTTCCCCTTCCCCCTGTTTGGCGACCAGCAGCAGGCTCATCGGCAACTGCGCGGGCAAGGCGCTTCCGTTGTCGCGCACAGGGTCGAAGCGCCACGATGCGACCGAACGCTTGATCCGCTCGCGCACTGCCGGCGGCAAGCTCGCTTCGTCGGCAAGTTTCACTGCCGTGACGGTGCCGTCCGGGGTCAGGGTCAACTCGCCTGCCACATTCATGCTGGCCTCAATCTGCATGTGCGCCTGTTCTGCACCTGGACGTGCCTGCGTCGCTGCGATGCTGCTCAATGCCAACAGGATGCCAAGACTGAAACGCTGCTTCCATTGCATGACCGCACTCCCTGAAGATGTAGCGTGCGTTGTACCAGTGTTGCCGCTGCCGGTAAATCGCTACGCCAGCCTGCGCGACTCCGCATAGGGCGGGGTGTCGGGATAATCGTCTTCGCGCAGCCGGCTTTGCAGGTCGCGCCACCAGCGTGGGTCGAACAGTTCCGGGTGCTGGTGCTTGACCGCTTCCAGTTGCGAGGCGGGCAGGCCCATGAACAAGGCGAAGCGCTCGGGAAAGACGTCGCGCGGGCCGACATGGAACCAGGGTTCTGCGGCCATCTGTTCTTCGTAAGTGGTGGGCACTGGCCAATCGCGGAAGTTGCATTCGGTGATCAGGCATAGCTCGTCGTAGTCGTAGAACACCGCGCGCTGATGGCGGGTAATGCCGAAATTCTTCAGCAGCATGTCGCCAGGAAAGATGTTGTTGCGCGCCATGTCCTTGATGGCCTGGCCGTAGTCCAGCGCTGCGGCATGCGCGGCTTCGGGCAATTGTTCGCGCAGGTACAAATTCAACGGGCGCAACCGGCGCTGCACATAGCACAGTGCGATCAGGACATCGTCGCCGTCTTCGCTCAGGCTCATCGCGCAGCTGGTCTGCAGTTCTTGCAGCAACGCCGGTGAGAAGCGCGCCTTGGGGAAGCGCAGGAAGCGATACGGCTGCGCGTCGAGCAGGCGGCCGATGCGGTCGAGCTGGAAGACCAGTTCGTACTTGCCCTCTACCTGCGCGCGGCTCATGGTTTTGGGATACGCAAAACGGTCGCGAATGAGTTTGAAGACCAGCGGATAACTGGGCAGCGTAAACACCACCATGACCATGCCGGGAGTGCCATCGGCGTGCACCAGCTGTTCGGACGGATGCGCCTGAAAATGGCTGAAAAACGTGCGGTAACGCTCGGTCTTGCCCTGCTTGGCGCGACCCAGCATCGTGTATAGCTCATCGACCGGCTTGTGGGTGAGCAGGCTGCGCAGGAACACCACCGCGTCGCCGACAGTGGACAGGTCGGCTTGAAAATAGCTACGCGAGTTACTGAACAATTGCGCGACATCGCTGCGCCGGGTCAACACCGCTTCGGCGCGCAGGCCTGCCTCGTCGTTGATCAGCGCGATCACGCACGGCGAAAAGCGATGTTCGCCGAACACGCGTCCGACCAGATACGCGCGCCGCTCGCGATAGAACACCGTCTCCAGTAATTCCACGCTGCGCACCGGATGCTCGCCCCAATGCGCAAGGTCGTCGAGCAGACGCACCGCGATGGCGGCCGCGCAGCGGGTGCGGTGCGCATACGGTACGGCGAACGCGTAGTCGCCGAGCACCCGCACCAGCATGTCGGTCAGGCGGCCGGGCGAGACCGCATAGGTGTGGCGCGCAACAGGCACGGTGATGGCGTCGGTCGGTTCGATATCCAGGGCGATGAATTCGATATCGGCATCGACGCCGTGGGTACCGAAGTAGCGCCGGGTCAGGGTGTTGTAGAACGTCTTGTACAACTCCTGGTCGATCAACCCGCTCAGCAAGGCGGCGTAATGATCGCGCGCACGCATCCACAGCGCGCGATCGTGCGCCTGGCCCAGCAGTACTGCACGCAGGCGCAACATGCATTCGGCGATGTATTGGTCGTACAGCGCGATGCGCGCTACCGCGTCTTCGCGCGCGCCGCTCCAGTCGCGTGCTTCGAACCGCTGTTTGGCGCGTGCGGTGATTTCGGAAAAGCGCGCGTGATAGTCCTCGAACGCTTCGTACACGGCCTGGGCGATCGCCAGCGCGCGGCGCTCGGATTGTGGTGGCAAGGGTGGATGGCTCATGGCGGCAGTGTCCCGGAGCGCTTGCGGCGCGCGGCAAGTGGTATGGCGGTCGCCTGCTGCGCATGCGCGGCGTGTTCGCGCGCCTGGCCCTGCAGCCAGGTGCGAAACGCAAGAAACCCGCCATGCGTGCTGGAACGTGGCGGATACACCAGGTAATGCGACCAACTGGTCTTGAGCCGTTGCGTGGACAACGCCACCAGCTGGCCGGACGCCAGCAACAGACGTGCGCGCGTCACGCGGCCCAGTGCGACGCCGACGCCATCCAGGGCGGCACGGTGGTGTGCCTCCGATTCGTCGAGTACGGCGACATAGCGTCGCGGCACATCGCCGCCGAACGCGGCAAACCAGCGCAACCAGGCGTCATCCGGGTCGCCCAGCAATGGCCACTGATGCAACGGTGGCGCCTCCACGCCGCCCATGCGGGCGATCAGGGCCGGGCTTGCCATCGGCACCAGCCATTCGTCGAACAAGGGCTCGGCGATGACGCCAGGCCATTGCCCGGCGCCGATGCGCATGGCGGCATCCACTTGCTGCTGGCGCTCGAAATCCACCAGCCGCTCGCTCGACAACAGGTTGATTTCGATGGTGGGATGAATGGCCAGAAATTCGCCCAGGCGTGGCACCAGCCAGGCCGATGCCATCGACGGCGTGAGACTCAGGGTCAGGGTGTCTTCGCGACGCGCACCGAATGGCTCGAATGCCTCGGCGATGGCGTCCAGGTGCGGTGCGATGCGGTCGAGCAGTTGCTGGCCCTGCGGCGTGGCGGTGACGCCGCGCGCATGCCGTTGCAGCAGCGGATACCCCAGCCGTTGTTCGAGCGCGCGCATCTGGTGACTAAGTGCGCTGACGGTCAGATGCATCGCGCCAGCAGCGCGCGACAGGTTGCCCAGGCGTACCGCGCTGACGAAGCCTTGCAATGCGTGAAGCGGCGGACGCGACATGGCCAACCCTTGAATGGATTTCAAGACTCACTTGTAAAAGTCTCGCTTTTACGTCCCCTAGCCTGCGCCTACCGTGGATTCCACTCAAGTGGAGGTGGGCCATGCGCATCTTTAGCGAACTGTTGTTTCAGCACGGCCACATTGCCAATGTGGCACTGGCCCAGCGCCTGGCGGAACCGGACACGGCAGTGGAGGCGATGCAAGGGCAGACCTCAATGGAATCGCCGGAATCTCCCGCGGAGCCACGGCAAGACGTTCAGACAATGACCGATCCGCCTTCGCAACGCCGGCGCGAGCGACGCATGGCGCGGCTCAGCCGACGCCTGCTGCGTGGCGTGACGGCATTGTCGCCGTTTCGCTGAAACGACAAGGCCCGCCTCTTGCGAGACGGGCCTTGAACACGCCATGCGGAGACCGCAGGCGGTGCGGCGACTCAGGCTTTCAGCGTGGCCAGGATGTCGTTGAAGGTCTTGCTCGGGCGCATCGCCTCGCTGACCTTGGCCAGGTCGGGATGGTAGTAACCGCCAATTTCCACCGGCCTGCCCTGCGCGCCGTTGAGTTCGCCCACGATGGTGGCTTCGTTCTCGGTCAGGGCCTTGGCCAGCGGCGCGAACTTGGCCTGCAATGCCGTGTCTTCGGTCTGCGCGGCCAGGGCCTGCGCCCAGTACATGGCCAGATAGAAGTGGCTGCCGCGGTTGTCGAGCTCGCCGACCTTGCGCGCGGGCGACTTGTTGTTGTCCAGGAACTGACCATTGGCGACATCCAGCGCCTTGGCCAGCACCGTGGCCGACGGATTGTCGTAACGGTTGCCCAGATGCTCGAGCGACGCGGCCAGGGCCAGGAATTCACCCAGCGAATCCCAGCGCAGGCAGTTCTCTTCGACGAACTGCTGCACATGCTTGGGCGCCGAACCACCGGCACCGGTTTCGAACAAACCGCCACCGGCCATCAGCGGCACGATGGAGAGCATCTTGGCGCTGGTGCCCAGTTCCATGATCGGGAACAGGTCGGTGAGGTAGTCGCGCAGCACGTTGCCGGTGACCGAGATGGTGTCCTGGCCCTTGCGGATGCGCTCCAGCGAGAACGTGGTCGCTTCCACCGGCGGCAGGATGCGGATATCCAGGCCGTTGGTGTCGTGATCCTTCAGATACTGCTCGACCTTGGCGATCACCTGCGCATCGTGTGCGCGCGCCTTGTCCAGCCAGAACACGGCCGGCGTCTCGCTCAGGCGGGCGCGCTCCACGGCCAGCTTCACCCAGTCCTGGATCGGCGCGTCCTTGACCTGGCACATGCGCCACAGATCGCCGGCTTCCACGGCGTGCTCGAACACCGTCTTGCCGTTGCCATCGGTGACCTTGACGGTGCCGGCAGCGGCCATCTGGAAGGTCTTGTCGTGCGAGCCGTATTCTTCGGCCTTCTGCGCCATCAGCCCCACGTTGGGCACCGAACCCATCGTGGCCGGATCGAACGCACCATGCGCCTTGCAGTCGTCGATCACCGCCTGGTACACGCCGGCATAGCAGCGGTCCGGAATCACCGCCTTGGTGTCCTGCAACTTGCCTTGGGCATTCCACATCTGGCCGGAGTCGCGAATCATCGCCGGCATGGAAGCATCGACGATCACGTCGCTGGGCACATGCAGGTTGGTGATGCCCTTGTCCGAATTGACCATCGCCAGGCCCGGGCGCTGCGCGTATTCGGCCTGGATATCGGCCTTGATTTCGGTTTGCTTCGCTTCCGGCAGCGACGTGATACGTGCGTACAGATCGCCGATGCCGTTGTTGGGATCGAAGCCGACCGACTTGAGCGCATCGGCATGCTTGCTCAGCGTGTCCTTGTAGAACTCGCCGACCACCACGCCGAACAGCACCGGGTCGGAGACCTTCATCATGGTGGCTTTCAGATGCACCGAGAACAGCACGTCGCGGGCCTTGGCATCGGCAATCTGCGCGTCGATGAAGCTGGCCAGCGCACGCTTGCTCAATACGGCAGCGTCGACGATTTCGCCCGCCTTCACCGCCACCTTGTCTTTCAGCACGGTGCTGCTGCCATCGTTGCCCACGAACTCGATCTTCAGCGTGCCGGCGTCGGCCAGCGTGGTGGACTGTTCGCTACCGAAGAAATCGCCAGACTCCATGTGCGACACGTGCGACTTGGAATCGCGGCTCCACTTGCCCATGCGGTGCGGATGCTTGCGCGCGTAGTTTTTTACCGACAGCGGTGCACGACGATCGGAATTGCCCTCGCGCAGCACCGGATTCACCGCGCTGCCCTTGACCTTGTCGTAGCGCGCCTTGATGTCTTTTTCCGCGGCATCCTTGGGTTCATCCGGATACGCCGGCAATGCATAGCCCTGGCCCTGCAGTTCCTTGATCGCGGCCTTGAGCTGCGGCACCGAGGCGCTGATGTTGGGCAGCTTGATGATGTTGGCTTCCGGCGTGGTGGCCAGCTCACCCAGTTCGGCCAGGTCGTCGGCGATCTTCTGCGTGTCGCTCAAATGCTCGGGAAACAGCGCCAGAATGCGGCCGGCCAGCGAGATATCGCGCGTTTCGACCACGATGCCGGCGGTATCGGTGTAGGCATCGATGATCGGCAGCAGCGACTGCGTGGCCAGGTAGGGTGCTTCGTCGGTGAGCGTGTACAGGATCTTCGGTGTCTTCGACATGAGGTGCGATGGCTCTTGTGGTCGGGAGGAGCGCCGGCATTCACGGACGATGGCAGTGGTGCGCGCGACGGGGTCGTTGATGCACACCGGTTAACCAGCGCGTTGGATGCGGCGATGGATCAGCACGGCATTGTCGCGTCTGAGCCGCGCCCGGGTAAAGCGACCACAGGCGGATGCTTCGTCCCGTCACCAGGGCAATCGACATGGATGCAGCTGTAACAAATGCGATGCAAAAAAAAGGCGCGACGTCATCGGTCGCGCCCTGCTTGGGTGGCTTGGTGCCACGTCGAGCCACCCGTTGACTGAAGCAGTGGCGACGCGCGGCCAAGGCTGCACATCCCACTCCATCACCCATCCTTACTTGACGGTGATGGTCTGCGGATTACCTGCAGGCTTGCCGTCCACCATCACCTGCGCGGTGTAGGTGCCGGCCGGCCAGCCATCGGGCTTGCTGAAGCTCAGGTTGGTGGTTTCCGCACCGGTGGTATTCAACGTCGCATTCTGTTCGCCGGCCACCTGGCCATCCTGGTAGGTCAGCTTCGCCGACACGGCCACGTTGCTGGCGCTGCCGTCGGTCTTGACCGAGACGATGATGGTGTCCTTGCTGCCGACACTGGTGGCCGGCGTCACCGTCTTGTCCGCCGCGGCCTGGGTGCCGACCGCCACGCTGGACACCGTCACTGCGCTGCCCATCGCAGCACCGCCATCGGTGCTGGCCGCACCGGTGGCGCTACCCTGGGCAGCCTGATCGCTCCCCGGCGGGGTGGCAGCCGGGCCGGGCATCGCGTCGGTTGCGGCACCGGACGTGGGGTCCTTGGAAACGCTGTCGTCGTCGGCCTTCTTGCTGCAGCCGGACACTGCGAGAACGCCGGCCAGGGCAAGGGCCAAGCTGCTCGAAACAGAGGTGATACGCATAAATCGATTCTCCGGTAGCCAGAACATCTGCAGTCGCAGTGCTCGAGTGGGTGTCTAGGTGTGTTGAATCGTGCCGCCGCCAGCGAGACTGGACGCCGACCTGCGATTACGACTTTGCAGGCAGGCGCAGTACCTGCCCGGGAAAGATCTTGTCCGGATCCTGCAGCGTCTCGCGGTTGGCTTCGAAAATACGTGGCCACAGATTGCCGTCGCCCAGATGGCGCTTGGCAATACTGGAGAGGCTGTCGCCGGCCTGGACGGTGACCGATTCTTCAACGAGCTGCGCGGTGCTTTGCACACTGGTGCGCACGTTGGAAAAATCCGGCGCAGGCGTCACTTCAGCGGTGCTATCGACCGATGAGGTGACGTTGGAGAAATCTGCTTTCTTGTCGACACTCATTGCTGCAATCCCTGTGCATCGCGGTGTCAGCAGGGTGCGCGGGGCGCTGTTAAGCGTGGATCGCGCCGCCGTGAAGCCCGCGCGATCCCGCATGAGCGCGATCTATTGGCGCAGGTCGCGGAAGATCGACAGCGGCGTCGGCACGCTGGCCGAACTGCGCAGCGGGTTGATGTCCAGGCCGCCACGACGTGTGTAGCGCGCTTCCACCACCAGCCACTGCGGCGCGCACTGGGTCAGCACGTCGTTGAAAATGCGCTCGACGCATTGCTCATGAAACTCGGCGTGGTCGCGGAAACTCACCAAATAACGCAGCAATCCCTCGCGATCGATCGGTGCGCCGCGGTAATGCAAGGTGACGCTGGCCCAATCCGGCTGACCAGTCACCGGGCAATTGGATTTGAGCAAGGCCGAGGTCAGCACTTCTTCCACCGCTGGCTGCGCGCGTGCGCAGAGATAGGCCGCGTTCGGCGGGCCGTAATCGTCGATGCTGACATCCAGCGCATCGATCGATTCGCCCTCGCCGACCGCATCGATCGGCGGCAGGCCGAACTCCACCGCCACATCGGCGCCGGCGCGCGTGGACAGGTCGGTGGCAATGCGCGTGCGTACCGCTTCGGCGCTGTTGAAGCGGGTGGCGTTGAGCGAGTTGAGATACAGCTTGAGCGACTTGGATTCGATCAGCGAAGGCGAATCGCAGGGCACATGCAAGGTGGCGGTGGCCACGCAGGGCTTGCCTTGCGCATCGAGCCAGCTGAGTTCGTAGGCATGCCAGCGATCGCGGCCGATAAACGGCAGCTCACCGGTCAGCCCGATGGCCTGGCGCCCGGCCGCACGCGGAATCGGAAACAGCAACGACGGGTCGTAGCCGCTCGGATAGGCGACCTCACGACCGAGGGTGGAATCTTCTGGGGTATTCATGCCGCCATTTTAGGCCGCACGGGCTGGCCGTGAGGTGTATGGCGAGGCGTATCACGGGCCAAGGGAGCACTCGCAGAGCATCGCTCGTGCCCAATCACCCCGCACCGCCGCCGGAAGCGAGAATCGCCCAGCCGCAGACGATTCCCGATTCCCGATTCACCCCTGCTGCAGATAATCCAGCGACACCTGCAACAGCGCGCGCAAGCCCACATCCAGCGACGACTCGTCCAGCAGGAACTGCGGCGAATGGTTGCTGGGTGCGGTGGCCGGATCGATACCCTTGGCGGTGGAGCCGACGAAGAAGAACATCGACGGCACCTGCTGGGCGTAGAACGAGAAATCTTCCGCGCCCATCTGCAACGGCGGCTCGTACACATTGTCGGCACCCACCACGGCCTGCAGGCTGGGCAGCATCTTCGCAGTCAATGCAGGGTCGTTGACGGTAGCCGGGTTGCCTGGCTGATCCGGCACCTGCGCCTGGACCTTGGCCCCGTGCGCGGCGGCGGTGTGTTCGGCCACGTTCTTGAGATCGGCAAAGATCTGCTGCCGCATGCCCTCGTCGAAGGTGCGGATGGTGCCCACCATTTCCACATCATCGGGGATGATGTTGTAGCGGATGCCGCCCTTGATCGCGCCGAAGCTGAGCACCGCCGGCTGCTTGGAGAGGTTGGCGCGGCGGCTGATCACCGTCTGCGCGGCGCCGATCATGTCGGCGCTGGCCACGATCGGGTCGATGCCGTTCCACGGCGCCGAGCCGTGGGTCTGGCGGCCGATCATCTTGATCGCGAAGCGGTCCGAGGCCGCCATCAGCGGGCCGCTGCGCACCGCGATCTTGCCGGCCTGCACGCTGGAGAACACATGCAGGCCGAACACCGCCTGCGGCTTGAAATCGGCGAACAGGCCTTCCTTGAGCATCAGCGAGGCGCCGCCCTCTTCGTTGCCGGGCGCGCCTTCTTCGGAGGGCTGGAAGATCAGCATCACTTCGCCGGGCAACTGCTCGCGCATGCCCACCAGCGCTTCGGCCACGCCGAGCAAGATCGCGGTATGCGCATCGTGGCCGCAGGCGTGCATCACCCCGACCTGCTCGCCGCGGTATTCGGCGGTGGCCTTGGAAGCGAACGGCAGCCCGGTCTGTTCTTTCACCGGCAGCGCGTCCATGTCGGCACGCAGCGCGATCTTCGGCCCCGGCTTGCCGCCCTTGATGATGGCCACCACGCCGTGATGGGCGATGCCGGTGCGCGGCTTGAGGCCCAGCTTGCGCAGCTGCGCGGCCACGGCGGCGGCAGTGCGCTCCTCGCGGTTGGACAACTCCGGATGCTGGTGGAAGTCGCGGCGCCATTGCACCAGCTTGGCCTGCAGCGGGGCGGCAGCGGCCCGAACTTCGGGCCGCTGCGCGGTCTGCGCGGTGGCGAGCGTGGGCAGGGCGAGCAGCAGCGCACTGGTCAGCAGGCGGGAGGGGCGCATCGGTAATCCTCGATAGATGGTTGCTTAATGTAGTGCAGGCGCGCGCCGGATGGGCTGCAGTGGGGCCCGATTCAGCCCGGCGGTCAACCGCGGCAGCCGTGGCGCGTTGCCGCTGCAGTGCACCTGTGACCGTTGCGGTCATTTCGCCAGCCGAGCCGTTACTTCAGTAACGCTCAATTGGCAGAGCGCAACGATATGCTTTGCACCGCCGCCCCCACGGTCGCATTCACGCGCCCGGCCCGCCCTCAGGAGTTGTCGCATGTCGCGTTTTTGGAAGATCACACTGCTGGTTGTCGCGGTGCTTGTCGTGGTGTTCGTCGCAATGCGGATGATGGGTGGGGGCAATCACGGCAAGCGCGCGGGCGCACCGGACGGCAATGACCCGGACAACAGCGGCCCGGTACCGGTGACGGTGGTGGCGGCCACCACGCAGGATGTTCCGGTCTATGCCAGCGCGCTTGGTACGGTCACCGCGCTCAATACGGTCACCGTCAGCCCGCAGGTGGGCGGCCAGCTGATGAGCCTGAACTTCAAGGAAGGCCAGGAAGTGAAGAAAGGCGATCTGCTCGCGCAGATCGATCCGCGCACGCTGCAGGCCAGCTACGACCAGGCGCTGGCGGCCAAACGCCAGAACCAGGCGCTGCTGGCGACCTCGCGGGTGAATTACCAGCGTTCCAACGACCCGGCCTACAAGCAGTACGTCTCGCGCACAGACCTGGACACCCAACGCAACCAGGTTGCCCAGTACGAGGCCGCGGTTGCGGCCAACGATGCGCAGATGCGCTCGGCGCAGGTGCAATTGCAGTTCACTCGCGTCACTGCGCCGATCGACGGCATCGCCGGCATCCGTGGCGTGGACGTGGGCAACATCGTCACCAGCAGCTCCACGATCGTCACCCTGACCCAGATCCGCCCGATCTACGTGTCTTTCAACCTGCCCGAGCGTGAGTTGCAGGCAGTGCGTACCGGTCAGACGGCGGCGCCACTGGCCGTGGCGGCATTGGATCGTGGCGATGCGCATGTGATCAGCAGCGACGGCAAGCTGGATGTGATCGACAACCGCATCTCCGCCGACAGCGGCACGTTCGGCGCACGCGCGATCTTCAACAACACCGACAACGCGCTGTGGCCGGGCCAGTTCGTCAATGTGCGCCTGCAGCTGCGCACCATCGCCGGCGGCACCGTGGTGCCGTCCCAGTCGGTGCAGCGCGGCCCCGACGGCGATTACGTGTACGTGGTGGGCAGCGACAACACCGCACAGATGCGCACCGTGGTGCAGGGCGTGGAGGTGGACGACAGCCATGTGCAGATCACCAAGGGCCTCAAGCCCGGCGAGCGCGTGGTGACCGAAGGCCAGTTCCGCCTGAAACCGGGCAGCAAGGTCAGCGCGCTCAAGCCGGGCGAGACGCCGCCGGAACCGACCGAGGCCGAACTCAAGGCCGCGAAGGACAAACAGAGCCGTGGTGGTGGCCCAGGCGGCCGTCGTGGCGGCGGTCCGCGCTAATCCTCGACCACCGGCGGCGGAACCTCCGTCGCCGATGTGCGCCGGCGCTGCATGCGCCGGCTTCGCTTGACGTCTTCAGCAAGGACACCCCCCGTGGGCTTTTCGACCATTTTCATCCGCCGCCCGATCGCCACTTCGTTGTTGATGGCCGGCGTCCTGCTGCTGGGCATCCTGGGCTACCGTCAATTGCCGGTCTCGGCATTGCCGGAAATCGACGCGCCCAGCCTGGTCGTCACCACCCAGTACCCCGGCGCCAATGCGACCACCATGGCCTCGCTGGTGACCACGCCGCTGGAGCGCCAGTTCGGGCAGATTTCCGGCCTGCAGATGATGACCTCCGATTCGTCGGCGGGCCTGTCCACGATCATTCTGCAGTTCTCGATGGAGCGCGATATCGATATCGCCTCGCAGGACGTGCAGGCGGCGATCCGTCAGGCCACCCTGCCCTCCTCGCTGCCGTACCAGCCGGTCTATAACCGGGTCAATCCGGCCGATGCGGCCATTCTCACGCTCAAGCTCACCTCCGATTCGCTGCCGCTGCGCGAGGTCAACCGCTACGCGGATGCGATCCTGGCCCAGCGCCTGTCGCAGGTGCCGGGCGTGGGCCTGGTGTCGATCGCCGGCAACGTGCGCCCTGCCGTGCGCATCCAGGTCAACCCGGCGCAGCTGTCGAACATGGGCCTGACCATGGAGTCGCTGCGCAGCGCGCTGACCCAGACCAACGTCAGTGCGCCCAAGGGCTCGCTCAACGGCAAGACCCAGTCCTACAGCATCGGCACCAACGACCAGCTCACCGACGCGGCGCAGTACCGCGAGACCATCATCAGCTACAAGGACGGCCGCCCGGTGCGGCTTGCCGACGTGGCCAACGTGGTCGATGGGGTGGAGAATGATCAGCTGGCCGCCTGGGCCGACGGCAAACAGGCGGTGCTGCTGGAGATCCGCCGCCAGCCCGGCGCCAACATCGTGCAGACGGTGGAGCAGATCCGCAACATCCTGCCGCAACTGCGGTCGGTGTTGCCGGCCGATGTGCATCTGGAGGTGTTCTCCGACCGCACCGAAACCATCCGCGCCTCGGTGCATGAGGTGAAGTTCACCCTGGTGCTGACCATCGCCCTGGTGGTGGCGGTGATCTTCGTGTTCCTGCGCCGGTTGTGGGCCACCATCATTCCCTCGGTGGCGGTGCCGTTGTCGCTGGCCGGCACCTTCGGGGTGATGGCCTTCGCCGGCATGTCGCTGGACAACCTCTCGTTGATGGCGCTGGTGGTGGCCACCGGGTTCGTGGTCGACGATGCGATCGTGATGATCGAAAACATCGTGCGCTACATCGAGCAGGGCAAGAGCGGGCCGGAAGCGGCCGAAATCGGCGCCAAACAGATCGGCTTCACCGTGTTGTCGCTGACCGTGTCGCTGGTGGCGGTGTTCCTGCCGCTGCTGCTGATGCCGGGCGTCACCGGGCGGTTATTCCACGAGTTTGCCTGGGTGCTGTCGATCGCGGTGGTCATCTCGATGCTGGTGTCGCTGACGCTGACGCCGATGATGTGCGCCTACCTGCTCAAGCCCGATGCCTTGCCCGAAGGCGAAGACGCGCACGAGCGCGCAACCGCCGCCGGCAAGACCAACCTGTGGACGCGCACCGTGGGCGCCTATGAGCGCAGCCTGGACTGGGTGCTTGCCCATCAACCGCTGACCCTGGGCGTGGCGATCGCTGCGGTGGCGTTGACGGTGGTGCTGTATGTGGCCATTCCCAAGGGCTTGCTGCCCGAGCAGGACACTGGCCTGATCACCGGGGTGGTGCAGGCCGACCAGAACGTGGCGTTCCCGCAGATGGAGCAACGCACCCAGGCGGTGGCCGCCGCGTTGCGCAAGGACCCGGCGGTGACCGGCGTGGCAGCCTTCATCGGCGCCGGCACCATGAACCCCACGCTCAACCAGGGCCAGCTGTCGATCGTGCTGAAGACGCGCGGCGACCGCGAGGGCCTGGACGAGGTGCTGCCGCGGCTGCAGAACGCCGTGGCCGGCATTCCGGGCGTGGCCTTGTTCCTCAAGCCGGTGCAGGACGTCACCCTGGACACGCGGGTGGCCGCCACCGAATACCAGTATTCGATCTCGGACGTGGACAGCAGCGAGCTGGCCACCTGGGCCGGGCGCATGACCGAGGCAATGCGCAAGCTGCCCGAGCTGGCGGATGTGGACAACAACTTGGCCAACCAGGGACGTGCGCTGGAACTGAGCATCGACCGCGACAAGGCCAGCATGCTCGGCGTGCCGATGCAGACCATCGACGACACGCTGTACGACTCCTTCGGCCAGCGCCAGATCTCCACCATCTTCACCGAGCTCAACCAGTACCGCGTCGTGCTGGAAGTGGCGCCGGAATTCCGCACCAGCACGGCCCTGATGAACCAGCTGGCCGTGGCCAGCAACGGCAGCGGCGCGCTCACCGGCACCAACGCCACCAGCTTCGGCCAGGTCACCTCGTCCAACTCGTCCACCGCCACCGGCGTGGGCGCGCAGAACACCGGCATCGTGGTCGGTGCCGGCAGCATCATTCCGCTGGCCGCGCTGGCCGAAGCCAAGGTCACCAATACACCGTTGGTGGTGAGCCACCAGCAGCAGCTGCCGGCCGTCACCATCTCGTTCAACCTGGCGCCGGGGCATTCGTTGTCGCAGGCGGTGGCGGCAATCGAGAAGGCGCGCGAAGAACTCAAGATTCCGACCCAGGTGCATGCGCAGTTCGTCGGCAAGGCCGCCGAATTCACCGGCAGCCAGACCGATATCGTGTGGCTGCTGCTGGCCTCGATCGTGGTGATCTACATCGTGCTGGGCGTGTTGTACGAAAGCTACATCCACCCGTTGACCATCATCTCCACGCTGCCGCCGGCCGGTGTCGGTGCGTTGCTGGCGCTGATGCTGTGCGGGCTGAGCCTGTCGGTGGACGGTATCGTCGGCATCGTGCTGCTGATCGGCATCGTCAAGAAGAACGCCATCATGATGATCGACTTCGCCATCGACGCACGCCGCGAAGGGGCGAGCGCGCACGATGCGATCCGGCGCGCCTGCCTGCTGCGCTTCCGCCCGATCATGATGACCACCGCTGCCGCCATGCTGGGCGCGTTGCCGCTGGCGCTGGGCACCGGCATCGGCTCGGAACTGCGCCGCCCGCTGGGCATCGCGATCGTCGGCGGGCTGCTGCTGTCGCAGCTGGTCACGCTGTACACCACCCCGGTGATCTACCTGTACATGGAACGCGCCGGCGAGCGGCTGCGCGCCTGGCGCGCGCGCCGCGCAGCGCGCCATGACGGCGCAACACCGGCATCTACCTCGGAGCGATCGGCATGACGACTGCTGACGTCTTCGCTGATCGCTCTGCCTGCCCACGGCATCGCCTGCGCGCACGCACGCGTGGAGGCCGCGCTGGCTGTTGCCTTTACCGATTCCCGAATCCCGAATCCCGATTCCCGGCAGTCACCCGATGAACATCTCCGCGCCCTTCATCAAGCGCCCGATCGGCACCTCGCTGCTGGCGATCGGTTTGTTCGTGATCGGATTGATGTGCTACCTGCGGCTGGGCGTGGCGGCGCTGCCGAACATCCAGATTCCGATCATCTTCGTGCACGCCACCCAATCCGGTGCCGACGCCAGCACCATGGCCTCCACCGTCACCGCGCCGCTGGAACGTCACCTGGGCCAATTGCCCGGGATCGACCGCATGCGCTCGTCCAGTTCGGAGAGCAGCAGCCTGGTCGTGCTGGTGTTCCAGAGCAGCCGCAACATCGATTCGGCCGCGCAGGACATCCAGACCGCCATCAACGCATCGCAATCGGACCTGCCTTCCGGGCTCGGGACGCCGATGTACTCCAAGGCCAACCCGAACGACGACCCGGTGATCGCCATCGCGTTGACCTCGGAGACGCAATCGGCCGACGAGCTCTACAACGTGGCCGATTCGCTGCTGGCGCAGCGGCTGCGCCAGATCACCGGCATCAGCTCGGTGGACATCGCCGGTGCGTCCACCCCGGCAGTCCGCGTGGACGTGGACCTGCGCGCACTCAATGCGCTGGGCCTGACCCCGGACGATCTGCGCAATGCGGTGCGCGCGGCCAATGTGACCTCGCCGACCGGATTCCTGTCCGACGGCAACACCACCATGGCCATCATCTCCAACGATTCGGTGTCCAAGGCCGCCGATTTTGCGCAGCTGGCCATCTCCACCCAGTCCAACGGACGCATCGTGCGGCTGGGCGATGTGGCCACCGTTTACGACGGCCAGCAGGATGCCTATCAAGCCGCCTGGTTCGACGGCAAACCGGCGGTGGTGATGTACGCCTTCACCCGCGCCGGCGCCAACATCGTCGAAACCGTCGACCAGGTGAAGGCGCAGATCCCCGAACTGCGCAGCTATCTGCAGCCCGGCACCACGCTCACGCCCTATTTCGACCGCACGCCCACCATTCGCGCCTCGCTGCACGAGGTGCAGGCCACGCTGATGATCAGCCTGGCGATGGTGATCCTGACCATGGCGCTGTTCCTGCGCCGGCTGGCGCCCACCCTGATCGCCGCAGTCACCGTGCCGCTGTCGCTGGCCGGCTCGGCGCTGGTGATGTACGTGCTCGGCTTCACCTTGAACAACCTCAGCCTGCTGGCGTTGGTCATTGCGATTGGCTTTGTCGTCGACGATGCGATCGTGGTGATCGAAAACGTCATGCGGCATCTGGACGAAGGCATGTCGCGCCTGGACGCGGCGTTGGCCGGTGCGCGCGAGATCGGGTTCACCATCGTGTCGATCACCGCCTCGCTGGTGGCGGTGTTCATCCCGATGCTGTTCGCCAGCGGCATGATCGGTGCGTTCTTCCGCGAGTTCACCGTGACGTTGGTGGCGGCGATCGTGGTGTCGATGCTGGTGTCGCTGACCTTGACGCCGGCGCTGTGCAGCCGTTTCCTGTCGCCGCACGCCGAGCCTGAAAAACCCGGCCGTTTCGGCGCCTGGCTGGACCGCATGCACGAACGCATGCTGCGCGTGTACACGGTGGCGCTGGATTTCTCGCTGCGCCATGCACTCCTGCTGTCGTTGACGCCGTTGTTGCTGATTGCCGCCACCCTCTTCCTGGGCAGTGCGGTCAAGAAGGGCTCGTTTCCCGCGCAGGACACCGGCCTGATCTGGGGCCGCGCCAATTCCAGCGCCACGGTGTCCTTCGCCGATATGGTCAGCCGCCAGCGCCGCATCACCGACATGCTGATGGCAGACCCGGCGGTGAAAACCGTCGGCGCACGCCTGGGCTCCGGCCGTCAGGGCTCCAGCGCATCGTTCAATATCGAGCTCAAAAAGCGCGATGAGGGCCGTCGCGACACCACCGCCGAAGTGGTCGCGCGCCTGAGCGCCAAGGCCGACCGTTACCCGGACCTGGACCTGCGCCTGCGTGCGATCCAGGACCTGCCCAGCGACGGCGGCGGCGGCACCAGCCAGGGCGCGCAATACCGCGTGTCGCTGCAGGGCAACGACCTGGCGCAGCTGCAGGAATGGCTTCCCAAACTGCAGGCCGCGCTGAAAAAGAACCCGCACCTGCGCGATGTCGGTACCGACGTGGATACCGCCGGCCTGCGCCAGAACATCGTGATCGACCGTGCCAAGGCGGCGCGCCTGGGCATCTCGGTGGGCGCCATCGATGGTGCGCTGTATGGCGCGTTCGGCCAGCGCTCCATTTCCACCATCTATTCCGACCTCAATCAGTACAGCGTGGTGGTCAATGCATTGCCGTCGCAGACGGCCACCCCCAAGGCGCTGGATCAGATCTTCGTGCCCAACCGTGCCGGCCAGATGGTGCCGATCACCGCGGTCGCCACCCAGGTACCGGGCCTGGCGCCGCCGCAGATCATCCACGAAAACCAGTACACCACGATGGACCTGAGCTACAACCTGGCGCCGGGCGTCAGCACGGGCGAGGCGGATCTGATCATCAAATCCACCGTGGAGGGCCTGCGCATGCCCGACGGCATCCGCCTCAGTGGCGACGACAGCTTCAACGTGCAGCTCAGTCCCAATTCGATGGGCATCCTGCTGCTGGCCGCGGTCCTCACGGTCTACATCGTGCTGGGCATGCTCTACGAGAGCCTGATCCATCCGGTGACCATCCTGTCCACCTTGCCGGCCGCCGGCGTGGGCGCGCTGCTGGCGTTGTTCATCACCAACACCGAATTGTCGGTCATCTCGATGATTGCGCTGGTGCTGCTGATCGGCATCGTCAAGAAGAACGCCATCATGATGATCGACTTCGCGCTAGTGGCGCAGCGCGTGCACGGCATGGATGCGCGCGCAGCCGCACGCGAGGCCTCGATCGTGCGCTTCCGCCCGATCATGATGACCACGATGGTGGCGATCCTGGCCGCCGTGCCGCTGGCGGTGGGCCTGGGTGAAGGCTCGGAGCTGCGTCGTCCGCTGGGCATCGCGATGATCGGCGGGCTGGTGTTCTCACAGAGCCTGACCCTGCTCAGCACCCCGGCGCTGTACGTGATCTTCTCGTGCCTGAGCGAGCGCTGGAAGGCGCGTCGCGCCCGTGCGCGCGCACGCCGTTCAGAACGCGCGGCAGCGCGTCGCCCGGCCACCCCGGCGCATTGAGGTTTCGCCTCGACTGACCCGCCCGGCCCGGCAGCGCAGCCTCGGTGCGAGCAACCGGAAACACGCAGGCGCTCGTCTGCGTGTGGACCCATGCCGTGGGGCGAGGACACCTGCGCAAAGCAAGCACGGACGCATGCGCTGAGCCCGGCTTGATACCGCCGACGCATGCGGCATGCGGCATGCCGCGATGCTACGCAAGCAACCCCTGCAAGGACTCCCGCTCCAGCTGCGCATACAGCGCGAATTCGTCGTGCACCTGCGCACCGAGCGCCTGCTCGAAACTGCGCTTGCTCGAATGGGCGGCATAGGCGCGTTGCTCGGCACCACCGAGGTTGGATTGGAAGATGCCGGCCGCGCTGACCGGCAAAAAATCTTCGTAAATGATCGGGTCGGCACTGACCAGGCCGAGCGCGATCGCGGTTTCTGCCGGCATGGCGGCCACCTGCGCGGGGTCGGCGCGGCCGGCATCGGTGAGCGCATAGCGGAAATAGCCCAGCCCTTCCTGCCGCAGCAACGCCTCGTCGTCGGGGAAGGCCACGAAGGCGGTCTGCAGCCGGGTGGCGTAATCGGTTCCGGTGCTGCCGGCGCCATCGGCATCGCGCGCCTGCGCCAGCAGCGCGTCGTACAGCGCGCGACCCTTTGGCGTGAGGGCAAGGCCGCGCTGCTCGATCTCGCCGAAGCGTGCGGTATGCGTGCCGTGTTCCGGTTGCCCGCCATCGCCGACAAAACGCACCGGCTCTTCCAGCGCCTTGAAACTGGTCTGCCGCAACAGGATCGGTACGCGTCGACGCGGCGGCCCCTCGATCACCGCCTTGGCATCGATACCGGCGCGCTGCATCTGTTCCTGCGCGGCATCGATATCCAGCGTGCGTGGCGTGAGGTGATTGATGTGCGGGCCGTGGAAGCTCACCACATCGGCAATCAACTTATGCGCCTGGCTCAGCGCGCGATAGGTCGGCAACGACACCGTGGCATCGCCATGCCAGCGGAAGGTTTCCAGCGCTTGGGCCACGAACTGCCGTGCCTGATCGGCATCCAGCCCGCCCTGCTGTTCGTAGCGCTCGATCAACTGCACGGCGCCGGCGGTAAAGATCTGCCGCTGCTGCAGGATCTGCTCGGCCTGTGCGCGCAGGGCGGCGTCTTCGATCAGTTCCAGCCGCAGCAGCGAGGTGAACACGCGAAACGGATTTGCCGACAGCGCCGCCTCGTCGATCGGGCGGAATGCGGTGGAATGCACCGGCACGCCGGCCACCGACAGGTCGTAATAGCCCACCGGCTGCATGCCCATCACTGCGAACAACCGACGCAAGGTCGCCAGTTCGGCCGCCGTGCCGACGCGGATGGCGCCGTGCCGTTCCAGATCCAGCCGCGCGCGCTCGTCGTTGCGCTGCAGCCGCTGCGCCAGCGCCGGATTGGCTTGCAGCGTCTGCGCGTTGACCTGCGCCACCAGCGACATCAGGTCGCCATACAACGGCACCTCGGTGCGATACATGTCCGACATCGCCTGGGCGAACCAGCTGCGGATCTGATCGGGAGAGACAAAGGCGGTATCGCGCATGGGCTGGTCTTGGGCAGGTGCCGGCCGAACGCCAGCGGTAGCGCATTCTCGCCGACCGCGGCCTGGGTCGACCAGCGGCACGGCAGCATCGCAGGCGACGTGTTGTTGCGCAGACAGCCGCGCCATGCCGGCAAGTGCATGGCGCAACGACGCAGCGACCGCGTCAGAGCCCGGCCTGCACCGCCGCTTCGGCCGCTTCGCTCGCCTGGCGCGCCGCTTCCAGGCGCTGCGCATGATCGCCGAGCTGGCGCCGCAGCAATGCGTCCAGGGTGATCGGACGTTCCCAGCGGTCGTAGCTGGCCACGATGGCATGCCGCAGTGCGCGCATGTGCAGGTTGTCCGGTGCCACCGACAGCCGCGTGACCACACCCTCCCAGCCATCGCGATGGTCGCGGCTGTAAGCGCGTACCGTGTCCCGGCACGACAGCTGCACGGTCTGCGCCCAGAAGCACGCGAAATAGATGTCGCCGGCATGCCAGCCGTGCACTTGCAGCAGCGCCTGCACATACGCGCGCGGCGTGCCGGTATAGCGCGCCACCTCGTCGATGAAGCTGGCCGGATAGCGCTGCGCATAACTGCCCATATCGGCCAGGTGCTGATCCACCCAGGCGTCGCCGGTGCCTGGCGTCACCGCTGGCGCCGCTTCTTCCGTTGCAGCTGCGGTCGCCGATGCCGGCGAGGCCTGCGCTGCGCCCAGCGCCGGCCACAGCGAGGCCATCAGCAATGGCACGGAGCGCAACACGGATGAGCAAGAGACAGGCATGCAGCGATGATGCCGCATGCGTGCGGTGCTGTCAGGCGGGCGCCGGGTCAAGCGCCGCTGCTGGGCGCCTGGCACACCCGCGTATCAACGCCCACGCCTGGCGAGGAAGCGCAGCGCAGTGCCCCAGGTGCGCTATCGGGCATAGATCAGCGCGTCGGCCGCAGCGGCCCCGTGCGCACTGATTTCAACCAGCCATTGCAGTGGTCGTCAGCCGCGGCGCGCAGTCCAAGGTCCGGCGAAAGATCGGCCACGGCGATCTGCGCGGCAATGACACGGTACGTCCAATGGATGGCGTGGGCCGCACCCTGACTCCTAGCGCAGCTCGTAAAACCCGAACTGGTGAACCTCGCGGCAACCGCTCAGATCGCAGGAGCCGATGTAGCCGGGGCCGATGTAACGCTGGCGTGCGTCGCGGTTGTGCGGACTGCTGTACGGATCCGTACCATACAGACCATTGCCATAATACATCTGGCCGTAGGGGCGGTTGCGCGAAGCACCAAGGCGAAGTGGGCCACCACCGGCCCGATATCCGCCATCGCCCACATACCGGTCGTCGTACCCGGCGCCGACAAACCCGTCGCTGCGAACGCGCTCGCTCGCTCGAGCCTGCGACCTGGCGACACTCTCGCCGTGCGCATCCACATAGCCATGCTCACGATCGAAGCGCACCTTACGGAAATACACCAACTCACCGCCCACACGGCGCGTTTGCAGGCGTACGTAATCGCCGCCGTCGTCGTAGTAAGGCTGCCCGTCGCGAAAGGTGACTTCGCTCGGGTTGATGATTTCCTCTTCCAGCTCGGCGGCAGCCAGCGGTGCGGCACCGATCAGCAGCCCGAGCAACAAGGCCAAACCGGCGCGCTGGGCAACGGACACCATGGTCATCGGCACTCCCTCCAAGCTCCGGCCGCGCACGCATGCACAGCCGTAAACATCCTGTCGTTGGGCGCGTGAGGCGCCCGCGCGTTGACGCATCAACTTACCAAACCAGCATAGCCGCAACAACGGCGCCCCACCCCAGCTTAGCCCTGCCGCCGCGCCAACGCATCCAGCGCCTGCACCGCTGCCGGCCAGCCGGCGGCGTCGGGCACTTCGCGCATGCGCGGTTCGTCGGCCGCGACCCCGTGCTCTTGTTCGTGCGCCCAGGTCACCGCGTACGGGGTGTAGATGCCCCAACCACCGATGGCCAGTACCGGTTCCACATCCGAACGCAGCGAATTGCCGATCATTGCAAACTGCTGCGCCGGCAAACCGAATTCGCCGAGCACGCGCGCATAAGTCCGGGGATCCTTTTCGGACACCACTTCCACCCGCGGGAACAGATCGGCCAGGCCAGATTGCTCGATCTTCTGCTCCTGGTGAAACAGGTCGCCCTTGGTGATCAGCACCACTTGGTACTCGGCGGCAATCGCACTGACTGCCTCGCGCACCCCGGCAATCACTTCCACCGGATGCTGCAGCGTGGCGCGGCCGATCTCGACGATGCGCTGGATATCGTGCGCGGCAATGCGCGCCTGGGTCAGTTCGATCGCGGTTTCGATCATCGACAGCGTCATGCCCTTGGCGCCATACCCGAAGACCTTGAGGTTGCGCCGCTCCACCGCCAGCAAATGCTGCTGCATGCGGCTGTCACCCAGATCCAGGTACCCGGCCAGGATCGCTTCGAAATCCGCTTCGGCAGTGCGGTAATAGTCCTCGCTTTTCCAGAGGGTATCGTCGCCATCGAAGCCGACCAGTTGGATCGCCTGGCCGTCGCGCTGTGCAAGTGAGCTCATCGGGCAAGTTTAGCAGCGCACGGGTATGGCACCGTGCTCAATCGCCTGCAGCATCGCCCGGGCCAGGCTGATAGCTGGCGAATTCCTCGCGCGACAGACGCCCGTCGCCATTGCTGTCGAAGCTGGCGAAGTTTTCGCGCAACACCGGGTCGGCGCTTGCTTCGGCCAGCGTCAGCGATCCGTCGGCGTCTGTATCCAGGCTACGGAAACTGCGCGGTGCCAGGCTGCCGGCGGCGGCAGCGGACGCCTCGGCACCGCTCGTGGACTTGGCGGGCCCGGGTGCCGTCGGCAGCAGGGGCGTGGTGGCCGGAGCCGGCGGATCGATCGGCAACGGCGACATCGCCGGTGTGGTGCTGCCAGCGGTTGCCGGCACCGACGTCGTCGGGGTGGCGGGCGGCAACACCGGCGGTGCGGCGAGCGCAAGCACGGGGTTCGCCAACCCGAGCAGAAGGGCAAGACGTAAGTGCGACATGATCGATGAGCGCTCGACACGGAACGGCTCACCCTAACGCGGCAGACGTCAACAAAACGGGAGCGACCCTGGCAGATCGCTCCCGCGTGTCCATCCTGTTGCTGGTGCAGGTCAAGCTGGTCGCTGAGCGCCGACGGGACTCTGTGCCGGCGCGTTGCTTGCCTTACTTCCTCAAACCAGCGCTATGTTGAACGTGGCTTAGTTGCCCTGCGAACCGGTGGCACCGCCACCCTGCTGCTTGGCGACGAAGGCCTTGTACTCATCCGGGGTCAGCTTGCCATCGGTGTTGCCGTCGGCCTGATCGAAGATCTGCGCGAGGCCGGCGTTGACCTGCGCTTCCTGCTTGCTGATGGCGCCATCGCTGTCGGTGTCCACGCTGGCCCAGGTCTGGCCGCCACCGGAGCTTGCACCGCTCGATTGTGCGGAGGTGGCCGAACTGCCCGATTGCGCCGCTGCGTCCTGAGAAGTGCTTTGCGCCATCGCCGGCAGCGCCAGGGCGGCAGCAAGAGCGGCGGTAGCGGCGAGCAGCGAGGTGCGGTTGCGATTCTTCATTGGGGTGGTCTCCTTATGCTTGGGAATGCGCGGGTGTCGCCGCACATGGCACCACCCTACCCATCGCAAATGAACGCCCAACCCGGCGTAATTTCGCGCAAAACAGGCTTTTAACCACCGCCTGAATATTTGCGGCTAAGCGCCTGTTAGGCGTAAGTGAGTCAAACCGAAGCGCCTCATTCAATGCATGGAATTTTGCGACCTGCCCCGCACTTTATGCCGCACGCTCAGGCACTTGGCGGGTCGTTTTCCCAGCTCCCGGAACTGAACAGTTTCCAACCCAGCACCACGCCAGCGAGCGCGCCGGCCACTTCCAGCACCACGCGCGAGCCCAGTTCGTTGGGGTCGTGGATCTTGGCCAGCGCCAGGCGCGCATACAACGGCGATTCCAGCCGCACGATGCTGGTGTAGACGAGATGCCAGATGTCGTATCCGGCACCGATGGCCACGGCCAGCAGGCACGCAATGCCCAGCGTGTGGCCATGGTTGAACTGCAACCGTCGCCCGCCCCGCTCCACTGCCGCAAAGACCACCACGCCCAGGACGAGCGCAATCAGCCCGGCCTCCAGTGAACCGAGCAGGCCGAAATGCAAGGGCAGATTCATTGTGACGATCCAGGCAGCAGGCGCACCAGTCTAGCGGCTGCAGCGCCCGGATCCGCGCGCCTTGCAACGCGGGTGCCCTGAACGAACCGGAGGCTGCCAGGCCCATGGCGCGGCCGTGACGACCTGCAGATGACAGGCGATTGCCGGCATACGCATGCCACCGGGCGCGCTACTGTCGCGTATCACAATCACAGGCGGGCCAGATGCGGCCGCCCGCACAATGGCTCAGGCGTCGTCCTGACCACGCGCAGTCACCTGCGCTTCGCCTTCTTCGTCCCAGCGCACGCTTACCGCAATCGGCTTGCAGCAGACCTGGCAATCTTCGATGTAATGCTGATCGCCGCCCGTCAGGTCCAGCGCCAGCGTGATCCACTCCCCGCAGTACGGGCAGGCGATATCGACAAAGCGTTCCGGGTCGGACATGACGGTTCCTTGGATCTATCGAAGCCAGTGACCGGACGTGGCGGGCGACCCCGGCCGATGCTGCTGGCGGACATCGGAGTGTACGACTGGCGCTGCGCTGGTGCTTGCGCCGTGCCGGTGAGGCGACCGATGCCAGCACGATCTGCATGAGGCGAGCGCGCGCCCGACCATGTAAGTGCGGCCGACGTCGACACGCTGCCTGCCTCCACGGCTCTCGCGAGCGGCCAACCGATCGCGAGCACGACCAGATCGATCAGCGACCAAGAGCGTGTTGCCTGGTCGCTGTCAGTCTACCGGAACATCGTAGGCCGTCTCGGGCGTGGGTTCGGGACGCAACGTGAAATGCCACCATTCCATCGGATAGTTGGAAAATCCTTCGGCCGCCATCGCCTGCAACAGGCGCTGGCGGTGCGCGCGTTGCGCTGCGCTGATGTCGGGCGCGTGGGTGTGCGCCCGCGCATCGAAGAAGTCGAATCCTGTGCCCATGTCCACTGCACGGCACCCGCCCGGCCGGCACTCCAGCAAGCCCAGGTCCAGCGTCGCGCCACGGCTGTGCCCGGAGGTGGGCGCAATGTAATCGCCCAGCAGTGCGCGCTTGTCCACCCGCGGGTAGTACTGCGCCTTGGTCGATTGATCCTGCAGATCCGCAGCCCAGGTGACGAATGCCTTCACCGACCGCACCGGCCGATAGCAATCGAACACCTGTAGCCGATAGCCCTCGGCCTTGAGCGTCTGCGCTACCCGCGCCAATGCGTCGGCAGCCGGCCGCAACAGGTAACACCGCGGCGCGTCATAGCCCGGTACCATCCGCCCAGTGAAGTTGTTGCTGCTCGCATACCGCATGTCCAATGCGATATCCGGCGCGAGGGCGTGCACGTCCACAAGGCCGGCCTCTGCCGCGGTCCTTGCCGAGGACATATGCACCTGGCCGGCGACCAGCGCAAATGGCGCCACGGCGCTCATCAGCAAAGCGCCTTGAACAAAGCACTGACGCCAGCAGCGCCCATTCCGGAACAGCAGGTTGTCGGTCATTTCGGTTCCCTTGCAAGATGCCGCGTTTGCGCGGTAGATCAAGCCGCGCGTCTTTCGCCACCGGCTACAGCGTGGCGCGATCCCTGTGGGCCTAGTGGTCGTCGCCTTCAGTTGGCTCAAGCGCCGGTCGCGGGCTGGAAGGTCTCGCGTGGTGGGTCAACGCAGACAAGATGCGCAGGTCTTCGGCATCCAGGGTGGTGGCGCTGTTGCCGCGATAGTGGTGGTGAAACGCCTGCAGGGTGGCGGCCGGATCGTCGATGCTGTAGCCGATCAGGGCCAGCGCCTGCCACGGATCGAAACCTTCCGGGGCAGCGGGCGCGTCGGCAGCGGGCCAGCGGCCGAAACCGGCGTCGGCCAGGCGCTTCCAGGGGAACAACGGTCCGGGGTCGTTCTTGCGCGTCGGGGCCACGTCTTCATGGCCGACGATCTGCGTGCGCGGAATACGCAGGCGCTGACACAGATCGTCCAGCAACACCAGCAGGCTGTCGATCTGCGCCGGCGCGAATGGCTCGCTACCGTCGTTGTCCAGTTCGATGCCGATCGAGGCCGAATTGATGTCGGTGATGGTGCCCCAGCGCCCGGCCCCGCCGTGCCAGGCGCGCTGCCCATCGCTGACCAATTGGTAGCGCTGGCCGTCTTCGCCGATCAGGTAGTGCGCACTGACGCGCCCGCCACTGTTGCGGCCGCGCAGGGTACTCAGGCTTTGCCGGACTGACTGCTGGTCGGTGAAATGCAACACGATCAGGATCGGTCGCCGCGTGTCGTAGTTGGGCGATGGCACCCACTGCGCCAGCGGATTGCGCTGCGGTGCGTGGGCACAGGCGCCCAGCGACAGAGCGGCCAGGCAAACAGCTGCACGCAGCCAGGCCGATGACGAGAGAGAAAAGCTGGGCAGCACGGATTACTCCTGGGAAGGCCGGACGACCTGCGCAGCACCATTATCGGCCGAGTCGTGCTTGCGCGGCCGTCTGCCGATGGGACCGTCGGCAGCGCGGTGCCTTACGCGCTGCCATCGGTGAGTCGCAGGTGGTGTCTCCCAGCTTGGCAAGCATCGCCGTTGCGGAGACGGCAGTAGCGGCCACTCGCGTATCTACGGCTGCGGCAAGGAGGGTCATGGGCTTCCCGCACGCTCTGCACCAACGCGCCCCCAAACGTCCCCTGCCGGCAAGAGTCGCCACGCAGTTAGGACATGTGGATACGCTCTGCGCCGCATGCCACTATCGGCCTTGCCTCGCAGCGCGCCAGCGGCTGCCTTCCTCCCGAGCCCTGCATGCCATTGTCGCGCCACCTGCTGATGTTGCTGCTGATCGCGCTTGCCCGTTCCAGCGGCGCCGCACCAGCGCCTGCTGCCACGCCGGCCGCGCAAGCACCGCCCTTTGTCGTCAGCGATGCACAGCTCACCGCAGAGTATTGGATCCGGCGCAGCCGCAACGCGCAGATGCCGCGGATCGACCCCGCGCAGATTGCCGACGTCAATACACGCCTGCTGCGCGACGATGCATCGATGCATGACATCGCGCAACTTCCCCAGACGCTGCCCGCAGCCGATGTGAGAGCGCGTATCGACGCGTTATCGGCAATACCGACGCGTCCGCTCTACGACGCAGACGGGCGGCGTCTGGATACCGCACGCTTGGCGACATTGCGCACGGCCTTGGCATTGGATGCGATACCCGCACAGGTGCCACTGCGCTTTGCGCTGGTCGTCACACGTGGCGCATTGCGCACCTTCCCCACTGCGCAGCGTGTGTTCACCAGTACCGACGACCGCGATATCGACCGCTTCCAGGAATCGGCGCTATACCCCGGCACGCCGGTGGCGGTCCTGCACAGCAGTGCCGATGGCGCGTGGAAGTTCGTGATCGCCGCCAACTACGCTGCCTGGATCGCAAGCACGCAGCTTGCCGAAGGCAGCCGCACCGAGGTGCTGAATTACGCACAGCGCAGCCCGCGCCTGATCGTCACCGCAGCCCGCGCGCAGACCGTCTACACACCCGAACGTCCGGCAATTTCTGCACTGACCCTGGACATGGGCACCAGCCTGCCCTTGCTCGGCGACTGGCCGCCGCAGCAGCCAGTCAACGGACAGTTGCCGCTAGCGGCCCACGTGGTGCAATTGCCGGTGCGCAGTGCCGATGGGCGTCTGCAGCTGGTGCCCGCATTGATGCCGCGCGGTGCCGATGTGCGCATCGGCGCATTGCCCGCCACCGACGCCGCACTGCTCCAGCAGGCCTTCAAATTCCTTGGCGAACGCTATGGCTGGGGCAACGACTACGATGCGCGCGATTGCAGCGGCTTCGTGCTGGATGTCTATCGCAGCCTCGGTCTCGTGCTGCCTCGCAATACCGGCGACCAGGCGCGCAGCGCGGTGTTGCACGGTGTTGCGTTCGACGCTGGCGCGCCGTTGGCGCACCGCCTGCAACGGCTCGCACAGCTGCAGGTTGGCGATCTGATCTACATTCCAGGCCATGTGATGCTGGTCATCGGGCATGCAGATGGCACGCCATGGGTGATCCATGATGTGGCCGGGGCCAGTTACCGCGTCGTCGATGGCAGCGTGCAGCGCGCGCGTTTGAATGGTGTGTCGGTCACCCCGTTGCTGCCGTTGCTTGCCAGCGATGGCACTGCATTCATCGACCACATCACCCGCATTCAACGCGTTTTTCCAACGGCCACCTTATGAAGATCACCGGCTTTCGGCTTGGCATGCTGCGCGTGCCCTTGAAAACACCATTCAAGACCGCCGTGCGCACGGTGCAGGCAATCGAGGACGTGGTGGTGCTGTTGCAGACCGACAGCGGCCATATCGGGTATGGCGCCGCGCCCGCCACCGCGCCCATTACCGGCGACACCCATGGCAGCATCATTGCCGCGATCGAACACTGCATCGGCCCCAAGCTGATCGACCAGGACGTGGCCGATCTCAACCGGCTATGCGGGCGCGTCCAACACGCGATCGAACGCAATACCAGCGCCAAGGCCGCCGTGGAAATCGCACTGTACGACCTGTGGGCGCAGGCGTTTGGTGCGCCGCTGTACCGGTTACTCGGTGGCGGCACGCCGCGTATCACCACCGACATCACCATCAGTGCCGATGCGATCGACACCATGGTGGCGCAGGCGCAGGCCGCGCTCGCACGTGGCTATCGCGCACTGAAGATCAAGGTCGGCAAGGACATCGAGTCGGATGTCGAACGCGTCACGGCAATTCATGCGGCAGTGGCCGGGCGCGCATCGCTGCGGCTGGATGCCAATCAAGGTTGGACGCCCAAACAAGCGGTGCGCACCATGCGCACGCTGGAAGATGGCGGCATCGCGCTGGAGCTGCTGGAGCAGCCGGTCAAGGCCGCCGACCTCGACGGGCTCGCCTTCGTCACCGCACGCATCGACACGCCGGTGATGGCCGACGAGAGCGTCTTCTCGCCCACGCAGGTGATCGAGCTGATTCAGCGTCGCGCCGCCGACATCATCAACATCAAACTGATGAAGACCGGCGGGCTGTCCAATGCCATCCGCATCGCCGACATCGCCGGGGTGTACGGGTTGCCATGCATGATCGGTTGCATGATCGAATCCAGCATCAGTGTGGCCGCCGCGGTGCATCTGGCGGTGGCCAAGGCCGACAGCATCACCCTGGCCGATCTGGATGCACCTGCGCTCGGGCAGTTCGACCCCACCGAGGGCGGCGCGCATTTCGACGAGGCGCAGATCCACATCGACGATTCGCCGGGACTGGGCATCCGCCGCATTCGTGGGCTGGAGCTGTTGCCGGCGTGAAAGCGGCCGACGCGGTGCAGCGCACGGCTCCCAAGTGGAGCAGACCGCGCTGAAACGTTGGTATGACCAGCGTTACTCGCCGATTCCGGGCAACGGACGCGCCTGCCTGCTGCGCGGCACGCATATGCACCACCGGGCGGCATTGCTGAGTACAGTAACGACAAGGCGGTGCGATCACGCGACACCAGCGTGGCCCCCGTCTTCAGCAACGTGTGTCGCCCCTAGATTCATCCCGCTCGACCCAACACCCGGAGCCTGCATGCGCCTTGCCACCGTGTTTCGATCCCTTGTGCTGTTGGCGCTGACAAGCTGTAGCAGTCTCTCCATTGCGGCCAGCCCGGTCGATGCGTTGAATCAGGCACGCACGTTGATCGTGGTGACCACCGCGGACTGGAACAGCACCCAGGCGCGTCTGCACACCTTCACCCGTGTGGATGGCAAATGGCAACCGGCTGCCCGGAGCTTTACCGTCGCGCTCGGGCGGCATGGCAGTGCCTGGGGCGAGGGCCTGCATCCGGCGCAGACGCAAGGCCCGCAGAAGCGCGAAGGCGATGGCCGCAGCCCTGCCGGCGTCTTCGCCATCGGCCCGGCGTTCGGCTATGCCTCGAAGATCGACACCGCGATGCCGTACCAGGCGATGAGCGCCACCCACTACTGCATGGATGTGCCCAGCTCGCCGCTGTACAACCGCATCGTCGATGCCGCGCAAGTGGGCGAGGCCGCCGTCGCCGGCTCGACCGAGCCGATGCGTCTGGATCTGCGCCACCCAGGCGATGCGCGCTACAGCGAGGGTTTCGTGATCGCGCACAACCCCAAGGCCATTCCCGGGCGCGGCAGCTGCATCTTCGCGCACTTGTGGCGCACGCCGGGCCAGTTCACCGCCGGCTGCACTGCGATGGCGGCGGCCGACATGCAACGCCTGCTCGCCTGGCTGAAGCCGGAAGATCGCCCGTTGTTCGTGCTGCTGCCACGCACCGAATACGCACGCCTGCACACTGCATGGCAATTGCCTGCACTGACCGAGGACGCGCCATGAGCACGCCGCAACCTGCGCCGGACGCGACGGGGTTGGTCCGTGTCGTCAGCCGATGGCAGATCGTCGGCCTGTCGATCAACGATGTCATCGGCAGCGGCATCTACCTGCTGCCTGCCGCGACCGCCGCGCTGCTCGGGCCGATGAGCCTGTGGGCCGTGATGCTGGCCGGCCTCGCGGTCGCCTTGCTGGTGCTGTGCTACGCGCAGGCGGGCAGCTACTTCGATACGCCGGGCGGCAGCTATCTCTATACGCGCGAAGCATTCGGCCCGTTCGTCGGTTTTCAGATTGGCTGGATGATCTGGCTTACCCGCATCAGCTCGGCCGCCGCCTTGAGCAATGGCCTGGCCGACGCAGTGGCGCGGTTCTGGCCCACGGCCTCCACCGATCCCTGGGCGCGCTTGCTGGTCGTCGTCGGCTCGCTGGGACTGCTCACCGCCATCAACGTGATCGGCGTGAAGTCGGCCGCGCGCACCGGCATCGCGCTGGTCATCGGCAAGCTGGTGCCGTTGTTGCTGTTCGTGGCGATCGGCCTGTTCTATGTCGATTGGTCGTGGGCCTTTGCCGGCACCGCGCCCGATCTGCGCGACCTGGGCAATCTCGGTGAAGCGGCCTTGCTGCTGCTGTTCGCCTACGCGGGTTTCGAAAACATTCCGGCGGCCGCTGGCGAATACCGCAACCCGCGGCGCGATGTGCCATTTGCGTTGATCACCATGATCGTCACCGTCACCCTGATCTACGCCGCCGTGCAGGTGGTGGCGCAAGGCACCCTGCCCAACCTTGCGGCCTCGCCGACGCCGCTGGCAGATGCCGCAAGCCGATTCGGTGGCGAAGCGTTGGCACTGATCCTCACCGTGGGTGCCACCATTTCCATCCTCGGCACCACCAGCAACACCGTGATGCTCGGCCCGCGCTTTCTGTTTGCGCTTGCGCGCGATGGCTATGGCCCTGCGTTTCTCGCACGCGTGCATCCGCGCTTCCACACGCCCGCCGCGGCAGTGCTGACGCAGGGTGCGTTGTCGCTTGCATTGGCGTTGTCGGGATCGTTTACGCAGCTGGCATTGCTGTCGATGGTCACCCGCCTGTTCGCCTACATCGGCACCGCCGCAGCAGTGATCGTGCTGGCGCGCAGGTACCGGCAGCGCACCGACACGTTGCGCCTGCCCGGCGGCCCGGCCATCCCCATTGCCGCCTTGGTGCTGTCGCTGGGCCTGCTGGCCAGCGCCAGTTGGCAGAATCTGGCCGCAGCAGGCGTCGCACTTCTGGTCGGCTGGGTGTTTTATCTGTTTCCGCGCAAGCAGGTCGAAAGCGGCTGAGGGCACGACGAACTGCGGTTGAGCAGCCTTCGAGGCGGCATGCGCGCACGAACGCATGTTTGCTGCACGTTCCCGTCCATCGGGCAGTGAGCCGCGCGCCCGGCGATGACCTGCGATTTCGCGGCATGCTCGCGCAGCGCTCACGCACGCCTAACCGCGCGCACCCAACGCTGCGCTTCTACTTGCATGGGAGCTTGCGATGAAACTGCGCCATGTCTACAGCACCGCCGATCTCGACAGCGCCCAGCGCGTGCTGCAGGCCGCGCGCAGTACCGGCATCGACAATGATGCGCTGTCGTTGATTGCCCGCTCCGATATCGAGCTGCAGGAGGTGCCGGACGAACGTAAGGACGTCAAGACCGACTTCCTTCCCGCTGCCGCACGCGGCGCCGCCACCGGCGGTGCCGCCGGCCTGGTGGCTGGCCTGGTCGCCATCGCAGTACCGCCGATCGGGCTGACCTTGGCCGGCGCGGGCGTCATGGCACTGGCTGGTGCGCTGGTCGGCAGTTGGTCGTCGGCGTTGATCGGCGCCACGGTGCCCGATCCGGTGCGTCGTCAGTTCGAAGATCAAATCCAGGCCGGGCGCGTGCTGGTGATCATCGACGCAGAGCAGCCGGCGCTCCAGGACGCCGAGGCCGCCATGGTGGCGGCAGGTGCCACCCCATTGCCGTATGAAGCGGCCTCAGCGACCACGTGAAGCGATCGACCAGAATCTGCCACGCAACGCTGCAGCGATAGCGCGTTGAAAAGCGTGGCCGACGCCGCCCTTCGAGCCTGCTGCATTGATGTACTCCTCACCTGCCCTGGCAATGAAATTAACGGCGATCGGCCTAGGGTAATTCGCACATCCACCACGGAGACAGGCATGAACGTGCCGTATCAGATTCCGGGCCGGGCACCGGACGAAGACCGCAGTCAGAACATATCGACGTATTGGCGCGAACGCTTCACCGAAGAGCCGTATTACACCGAAGGCGATCGCTACGAAGACTACGAAGGTGCTTATCTGGCAGGCCATGAAGCGCGTATCCGCGACAACGCGCGCGCGTACGATCAGGTCGAAGCCGAGTTGCATCGCGATTGGGAAGCCAAGCGCGGCACCTCGTCGCTGAGTTGGAGCAAGGCGCGACATGCCGTCAAGCGCGCCTGGGAAAACGCAGCCGATTTCGTCACCGGCGACGATACGCATAAGCGCTGAGACGACAACGCCACCGTCAAGGTGGCGTTGTTGCATCTTACGATCTGCAATGGTTCAGTCGAGTTCTGGCGGTACGCTACGCGCACTGCGCGGCGCGTCGGTGATCTCCATCGCATCGCGGGTATTGTTCTGCACCGCAACCGCACCGAACAGGCTCAAAGCATATGCCATGGCATAAAAGCTTTTTCGCTCAGCAACAGCGTGGCATTGATCAGGCCGATGGTCAGCAGCACCAATGCGACGATCAGCGAAAACCAGCAAATGGCGTAGTACAAGCCAGTGACCGGAATCCCATCGGCACGGTCACGCACGCTCTTCTGCAATGATACCGATGCGAATAAACCGAACAGTAGCAGCGTGAAGTAGTAACCCTTTTCGTTGAGCAACCTCTCGGCATTCCACAACTCGATCAGATATGCCGCACTGCCTAGCAACAAGGCGGTCCAGGATGCAGCGATAAAAGCAGGCGAGGTTTTTTGCGTGGCTATGGAAACGTCTTTCCATGGTGAAACGATGCACGACATACAACGATGTGAGACGCGGGCGTCGTGCAGACAGTGATCTGCAACAAGGGTGCCCCCGGCGACGTCGTGTAAGGTACTTGAAAACCCGACGCGGGACACGTTGCGGGAGGGCTGCAACGTACCGCGCCCATCCCCAGGAGGACCCCATGTCTGTCCGTCGTCTGCTTGCCCTGGCCTGCTCGGCCACCCTGTTTACTGCCGGCACTGCAGTTGCTGCGCCCGCAGCCGCCCCCGCGGCCTCCATTCCCAAGGCACAGTGGCCATTTCAGGCCACCACGGTCGCCGATTTCGACGAACCGTGGGCAATGACCTTTCTGCCCGATGGCAGCTTGCTGGTCAGCGAAAAGCGCGGCGCCTTGATGCGACTGGACTTAAAGACCAAGCGCAAGAGCGCCATTACCGGTATTCCGGCCGTTGCTTATGGTGGCCAGGGCGGTTTCGGCGATGTGCTGGCGCATCCGCGCTTCGCCAAGAACGGGCTGGTCTACGTGAGTTATGCCGAGCCCGGCGAGGGCGACACGCGGGGCGCCGCGGTGGCGCGCGCCAAACTCACGCTGGATGCAACCGGCGGCGGCACGCTGTCGGACCTGAAGGTGATCTGGCGCCAGGATCCCAAGGTCACCGGCAATGGCCACTTCGGGCATCGGCTCGCGTTCGGGCCCGATGGCAAACTGTGGATCAGCTCCAGCGAACGGCAGAAATTCACTCCTGCCCAGGACATGAAAGCCAACCTCGGCAAGCTGATCCGGCTCAACGACGACGGCAGCGTACCGACCGACAACCCGTTCGTTGCGCAAGGCGGCGTTGCCGCGCAGGTGTGGTCGTTGGGCCACCGCAATATTCTTGGTCTGGCCTTCGACAGCAGGGGCCGCCTGTGGGAACACGAAATGGGCCCGCTCGGCGGCGATGAGTTGAACCTGATCCAGCGTGGCGCCAACTATGGCTACCCGATCGTCTCCAACGGCGACAACTATGACGGCACGCCGATCCCCGACCACTACACGCGCCCGGAGTTCGCCGCGCCCAAGATCAGCTGGACACCGGTGATTTCGCCGGCAGGCTTTGTGATCTACAGCGGCAAGCAGTTCCCGGCGTGGCGCGGCAATGGCTTCATCGGTGGGCTGTCGTCGATGGCGCTGGTGCAGGTGTCGCTGGGCGACCAGCCGCGCGAAGTGGCGCGTTACGACATGGGCGCACGCATCCGCGAAGTGGAACAAGGTCCGGACGGCGCGCTCTGGCTACTGGAAGACGAAGCCAGTGGCAGCACCGGACGTCTGCTGAAGCTGACGCCCAAGAGCAAGGCCGCGGTCGAGAACGACGCCTGATCGATTCCGCAGCATGAGCCGGTGTAGCTGACGCAGCGCACCGGCAGACGCGATGACGACATGAACAGTCGTCATCGCGTCTGAGCACCGCATCAGCGGGGGCTTCGTGTTGTAGCCGTGGTCATCCGTTCGCACGATAGCCGCTGGCTGTCGGTGCCAAGCGCGCCGCTATCAGCGTTCCAGCAGCTCGAAGCTGACGGCCTCGCCGCTCTTGGCCGACGCGCACACCCATAGATCGAACAGACCCGGCTCCGCACCGAAGATGCCCTTGTGGTTGGTGAATGCCAGCGCGTCGCGCTCCAGTGTGAACACCACCTCCTGGCTCTCGCCGGGCTGCAGCAACACCTTGCGAAATCCCTTGAGTTCGCGCACCGGGCGCACGCGGCTGGCCACGCGATCGTGCACATACAACTGCACCACTTCCTCGCCGGCGACCTTGCCGGTGTTGGTGACGCGCGTGGTAATGGTCAGTGTCTCATCCCAGCCGAGTTGCGCCGCGCTCAACTGCGGCTGCGCATACGCAAAGGTGGTGTAGCTCAATCCATGTCCGAACGGATACAACGGTTCGTTTGGCATCTCGCGCCAACGCGCCTTGTACTCGGACAGGGCCGGCAATTCCGGGCGTCCGGTGCGCAGATGGTTATAGAAATACGGCTGTTGCCCGGTCACCTGCGGGAAGCTGATCGGCAGACGCGCCGACGGGTTGTAGTCGCCGAACAGCACATCGGCCACGCCGGTCCCGGTTTGCGTGCCCAGATACCAGGTCACGGCAATCGCGTCGGCATCGCGCACCGCACCACTCAAGGCCAGCGCGCGGCCATTGCGCAACAACACCACCATCGGGGTACCGGTCGCTGCAATCGCTTCGGCCAGTGCCTGTTGCGCCGGCGGCAAGGTGATCTCGGTGCGCGATTGTGCCTCGCCGCTGAAACGCTGCGGCTCGCCCAACGCCAGCACCACCACATCGGCCGCCTGCGCTGCATCGATCGCAGCGGAAATGCCACCCGGCAGCGCCTCTTCCAGTCCGCAACCGGCCACCACGCTCAGATCTTCGGTGCCGACCACCGCACGCACGCCCTGCTCCAGGGTCACGTAGCGTTCCTTGTCGCCGAACAAGGTCCAGCAGCCCTCGATGTTCTCGCGGTCCTGCACGAATGGGCCGATCAACGCGATGCGCTGGCCGCTCTTCTTCAGCGGCAACACGCCGCCTTCGTTTTTCAACAGCACGATCGAGCGCCGCGCCGCATCGCGCGACAGCGCATCGTGCGCCGGCAGGTGCGTGGTGTCGGCTTCGCGCGCCGGGTCCAGCGAGCGATACGGATTGTCGAACAGCCCGATCGCGTCCTTCAGCTGCAGGATGCGCCGCACGCTGGCATCCAACGTGGCCATCGGCACCTCGCCGCTTTCCACCAGCGCAGGCAGATGCGCGGCATAAAAGCCGCTCTGCATGCTCAGGTCCAACCCGGCCAGGAAGGCTTTCTTGGTCGCGTCGCGCTCATCGGCGGCATAGCCATGGGCGATCAATTCCATGTCGGCGGTGTAATCGGAAATCACCACGCCTGGGAATTGCCATTCCCCGCGCAGGATCTCGGTCAGCAACTCATGGTTGGCGCTGGCCGGCACGCCGTTGATGTCGTTGAAGGACGACATCACGGTCAACGCGCCGGCCTCGAAAGCGGCCTTGAACGGCGGCAAGTGCACATCGCGCAGCGTCTGCGGCGCGATGTCGACGGTGTTGTATTCCATGCCCGCCGCCACTGCGCCATAGGCGGCGAAATGCTTGGGCGTGGCCAACAGGCAATCGTGGGCGGTCAGGTCGCTGCCCTGGAACCCGCGCACACGGGCAGCGGCAAAGGCGGCGCCCAGCATCACGTCTTCGCCGGCACCCTCGGCACCACGGCCCCAGCGCTGGTCGCGGGCGATGTCCACGGCCGGCGCGTAGGTCCAGTGCAGGCCGGCAGCGGTGGCCTCGATCGCGGTGGCGCGCGCGGTGCGCTCGGCCAACGCCGGCTCGAAACTGGCCGCCTCGCCCAGCGGGATCGGGAACACCGTGCGCATGCCGTGGATCACGTCGGCGGCCAGGATCACCGGGATCCCCAGGCGACTCTCTTCCACCGCGACTTTCTGGATCTGCACGCCCAGCGCGGCGCCCACCCCGTTGAACAGCGAGCCGACCCGACCCAGGCGCACCTGCTGCAGCACCTCGTCGGCATTGAGCACGTTGGCCTCGGGATTCACGTCCGGCGCGAACGGCCGCACCATGTCGGCGAACACACCCAACTGTCCGACCTTCTCTTCGACGGTCATCCGGGCAATCAGGGTTTCGATGCGATCAGCAGCCATGAGATCCTTGAGAAAACGTTTACATGGCCGTCAATTCTAGCCTGACGCACCTGCGCGCAGGCAAGTTTCGAGGGCCGGGAGTGGGATTTGGTGATTTGTAGAGGCCGGTTGCAACGCACAGTGCGCGCCAGAATGCCGCAGCGGCGCAGCCCTCTCCGCCAGGCGCCTCCAGCCCTCCCGGCTTCCGCCATGGAGTGAATGGCCGGCAGGCGGGTGCGCAGGCGGCGATCAGACCGCTCGTTCCCGTTCGATGATCACGCCCACCGCCTGCGCGCCGCGCACCGCCCCCGGCTTGCTCAGCTTCAAACGCAGCCAGTGCACGCCGAATTCGTCCAGCACGAGCGCCGCGCAGCGCTCGGCCAGCGTCTCCACCAGCCCGAAGTCCGAGGTTTGCACGAACTCGATCAAGCGCTTGCTCACCGCCTTGTAGTTCAACGTATCGGCGATGTCGTCGCTGGCCGCCGGAATGCGGTTGTCGAACCCCATTTCCAGATCGAACCGCAAGGTCTGCCGGATGCGCCGTTCCCAATCGTAGATGCCGATCAGCGCATCGATGTCGAGACCTTCAATAAACACTTTATCCATGGGGAATCGGGAGTCGGGAATAGGGAATGGGGAGGAGCAAAGACAACAGCGCACGTACGGACAGGATCGGCGTAAAGCTCTTCACTATTCCCGATTCCCCACTCCCGATTCCCGCGCCGCCGCCAGCGGCGGCAAGCCCGCCATATCCCACCGCGGCGTCACATGCACCGCCGCATCCGCATGTTCGCCGGCCTGCAGCCGCAGCGCGCCGGCGAAGGCGATCATCGCGCCGTTGTCGGTGCACAAGGCCGGGCGCGGGAAGCAGACCCGGCCGCCGCGGCGCTGGGCGGCCTCTTGCAGGCGCGCGCGCAAGCGCTTGTTTGCGCCCACGCCGCCGGCCACCACCAAGGTGTTGCAGCCGGCCGCATCCAGCGCGCGCAGGCACTTGATGGCCAGGGTTTCCACCACCGCGTCTTCGAAGCCACGCGCGATGTCCGCGCGGGTGGTGTCGGAATGGTCGCTGGACCGCCAGGCCAGCAGCACCTGGGTCTTGAGCCCGCTGAAACTGAAATCCAGGCCAGGCCGGTCGGTCATCGGACGCGCGAACTTATAGCGCCCCGGCGTACCGGTTTCGGCCAAGGCCGCCAGCTGCGGGCCGCCCGGGTACGGCAGGCCCATCATCTTGGCGGTCTTGTCGAAGGCTTCGCCGGCCGCGTCGTCCAGCGTCTCGCCCAGCACTTCGTAGCTGCCCAGCGCCTTCACCGACACCAATTGGGTATGCCCGCCGGAGACCAGCAAGGCCACGAACGGCGCCTGCGGCGGGTCGTCCTCCATCAACGGCGCCAGCAGGTGGCCTTCCATGTGATGCACGCCGATCGCCGGCACATCCAGTGCCCAGGCCAGCGAACGCGCCACCCCGGCACCGACCAGCAAGGCCCCGACCAGGCCCGGACCGGCGGTGTAGGCCACGCCATCGAGTTCGTCGATCCTCAACCCGGCTTCGCCCAGGGTCTGGCGGATCAGCGGCAGCAGTTTGCGCACATGGTCGCGGCTGGCCAGCTCGGGCACTACGCCGCCGTATTCGGCATGCAGCGCAATCTGGCTGTACACCGCGTGGGCGCGCAGCGCCGGCACGCCCGACAATGCGGTGTCGTAGACCGCCACACCGGTCTCATCGCACGATGATTCGATCCCAAGGACTTTCACGGCAGCTCGGCATGCAGGGAGATGCCACTATTTTCGCAGCTTTTGCACTGCGCAGATCGGCCGATTCCCAGATGCTGCTCCGCCCTGCCGTGCCGGCCGCATATGGCCCGGGCGCACGCTTTATCAGTGTCGCGGCGGGAAATTCTGCAAGGGGCTTGCAGGTCGTCGGCAAGTCGTTATAATGCGCGGCTCGCCGGGGCAACCCGGAAATTCCGTCACGCGAGTCCGCTCGCACCCGCCCGGGGCTCCCGGACGGAAATCCCATTTCTGGAGAACACATGCCCAGCGTTAAAGTCCGCGAGAACGAGCCCTTCGAATTTGCGCTCCGTCGTTTCAAGCGCACCTGCGAAAAGGCCGGCGTGCTGGCCGAAACCCGCAAGCGCGAGTTCTATGAAAAGCCGACCCAGGAGCGTAAGCGTAAGGCTGCCGCTGCCGTGAAGCGTCAGCTGCGTCGTTCCTCGCGCGACGTCACCAAGCGCCAGCGCTTGTACTGATCGAACGCGGTTCCTTGCCGGTAGGTCTGCGCTGAAGGCGCGACCTGGCGGGAGCGAACCCAAGAGCCGGCACGCGCAAGCGTCGCCGGCTTTTTGTATTGGCCTGCCACAAGGCATTGCGCTGGAGACATCAGGCAGTCTGCGCCGCGCGCGAGGCGCTGCAAGACATCTCTCCACGCACGCCCTGCCTCCGTTCGGCCGAGGTACCCAGCCCGCTTGGGCGCCTTGGCCACCACTCGATCCCTACACTCAGGAGTTACCGCATGTCCCTGAAGCAGCAACTCACCGATGACATGAAGGCCGCGATGAAGTCCGGCGACAAGCACAGCCTGGGCGTGATCCGGCTGATCAACGCCGCCATCAAGCAGAAGGAAGTGGACGAGCGCATCGAGATGGACGATGCCGCCGTGATCGCCGTGCTGGACAAGATGGTCAAGCAGCGCAAGGACTCGGTCACCCAGTTCCAAGCCGCCGCGCGCGACGACCTGGCGCAGATCGAGCGCGAGGAGATCGTGGTGATCGAGCGCTATCTGCCGGCCAAGATGGGCGAAGCCGAGATCGTGGCCGCCATCCGGGCCGCGATCTCCGAGACCGGGGCAAGCAGCCCGGCCGATATCGGCAAGCTGATGGGCGCACTCAAGCCCAAGCTGGCCGGTCAGGCCGACATGGGCTTGGTCTCGACCCTGGTCAAGCAGCAGCTGGCAGGCTGATGGATCGCCGCAGCGCCCTGCCACGGCCAGGGCGCTGCGACCGGTGCGCAGTGCGCGCTGCGGCACTGCCTGCCGCATCACCGAGCGGCTTTTTCAGTGGAAGGCGGACCTTCCAACGAACAGTGATGGTGCAAGACGCCGCTGGAGCGCCACGGCCGTTGCACATCTGCCACACGCAACGCATCAGGCAAGGCGCAATGCCGTCTTCAGACGCGTCTGGCCCAGCATGCGGACCAAGCGCTCTGCACAGTGTGCGCTCTCGTCATCGCGTGGACAGCTGGCAGTGCCAGGCACGGACTGATACAGGTAGATCGGCATCTGGCGCACATTGAATGCGCTGACAGACACACCGCGCACCTTGCTCCCGACGAGCAACAGACTGCGCGTACCAGATGCGCCGCCTCCTGCTTTACCCATAGCGCGTGCGCGCTTTCACCCGTCCTTCGATCCGGCCCTGCTAGAACGGGTGCGCCAGCGCAGGCATGGGCAAGGTCCTTCCGCATACCGACCTTGCCCTGACGTCGCCTGCGCGCCAACGGTATGCGCCAAGGATTCTCCCGCCGGTGACGACGCTTTCATCCGCCTATCTGCACAAGCATCTGAGCCGTCTGCAGCGCAGCGTGCCGATGGCGCTGCTGAACCGCTTCATCGAGATCGACGTGATGACGCAGGCAGCGTCGTTGTCGTTCTATGCGCTGCTGTCGCTGGCCCCGTTGTTGGTGCTGCTGTTGTGGCTGACCGCCTCGCTCTATCCGCCAGCGCAAGAAGCGTTGGTGCAGCAAATCGGGCAATTGGCCGGCGGCAGCGCGGCCGAAGTCGCCCAGACCATCATTCGCAATGCCACCGATCAACCTGGCGTTGGCTCGCTGGCCGGCGTGTGGAGCACGCTGCTGCTGTTCATCGGCGCCACGGCGGTGTTTGCGCAGTTGCAGAACGCCTTGAACCTGATCTTTCGCACCGACAAGCAACGCCTGGACGGCTTGATGGCCTGGCTGCAGAAGCGGGTGTTCTCGTTCGGGGTGATCCTGGCGCTGGGCTTCTTGCTGATCGTGTCGATGATCGCCACCACCGCGTTGCAGGTGGTCTTTGCGCGCCTGCCCTCGGTCCTGCCGGCGGTCGGCTACGTGACCACGCTGGCCCTGTACTCGCTGGCGTTCGCGTTCCTGTATCGCTACCTGCCCGATCGCACCGTCGACTGGCGCCAGGCATTTTTGGGCGGCGTCATCACCGCGGTGTTGTTCGCGCTGGGGCGCTACGCCATCGGCGTGTACATCGCCACCGCAGCGCCGGGTAGCGCCTACGGTTCGATGGGGACATTGGTCATTTTGCTGGTGTGGATGTACTACGCCTCGGTGGTGTTCTTCGTCGGCGCCTTGATCACTGCGGTGATCGACGAGCGGGTGCGCTCGCATCGCAAGCTGCGCGAGGCGGGCGTGGACCCGGAGCATCCGCCGGTGATCGTGCCGCCTGCCGATGCGGCGCCTGCATCTTCAACGTCTGACTCGCACGCGCTGCCACGCGGCTGAGGACTGCTGCAAAGCCTGCCTCGCCGGCCTCGTCAGCGGGGGCGACGAAGTGCTGGCAGGCCGCTGGGATATCCTATCGGGATGGCCCGCATCCCCGACGCATTCATCGACGAACTGCTAGCACGCACCGACATCGTCGAGGTGGTGGGCGGTCGTGTGCCGCTCAAGCGTCAGGGCAAGGAATATTCGGCGCGCTGCCCGTTCCATGACGAGCGCTCGGCCTCGTTCACGGTCTCGCCGACCAAGCAGTTCTATCACTGCTTCGGCTGCGGTGCGCACGGTACCGCCATCAGTTTCCTGATGAATTACGACCGCCTCGAATTTCTCGATGCGGTCGACGAGCTGGCCAAGCGCGCCGGCATGGACATCCCGCGCGAGACCCAGCAACGCACCCCGCAACAGCAGGACGACAGCCGCGAGCTGTATTCGGCACTGGACGCGGCGACCAAGTTCTTCCAGCGCCAGCTCGAGGGCAGCGAACGCGCCCGCGACTATCTGGACGGTCGCGGCGTGGATGCCGACAACCGCGCGCGCTTCCAGATCGGTTACGCGCCCGATGGCTACAGCGCACTGAAGGACACCCTGGGCACCGATGCGCGCCGCATGAGCGTGCTCGAACGCGCCGGGCTGTTTTCCAAGAACGATCGCGGCCATGTGTACGACAAGTTCCGCGACCGGGTGATGTTCCCGATCTTCGACCGCCGCGGCCGCGTGATCGCCTTCGGCGGGCGCATCATGGGCGCGCCGGCCGATGGCCGCGACCCGGGTCCGAAGTACCTCAATTCGCCGGAAACCGCGCTGTTCCACAAGGGCCGCGAGCTGTATGGCCTGTGGCAGGTGCGCCAGGCCAATCAGAAGATCGAGCGGCTGATCGTGGTGGAGGGCTACATGGATGTGGTCTCGCTGTTCCAGTTCGGCGTGACCCAGGCGGTAGCCACGCTGGGCACCGCCACCACGCCCGAACATGCCGAGCTGCTGTTTCGCAACGCGCCGGATGTGTATTTTTGTTTCGATGGCGATAACGCCGGGCGCAAGGCCGGCTGGCGCGCACTCGAATCGGTGCTGCCGCGCATGAAGGATGGCCGCCAGGCGTTTTTCCTGTTCCTGCCCGATGGCGAGGACCCGGACACCATCGTGCGCAAGGAAGGCGCGCAGGCCTTCGATCAGCGCCTGAAGCAGGCCACGCCGCTGTCGCAGTTCTTCTTCGACGAGATGTCGCGTGAGATCAACCTGCACACGCTCGACGGCAAGGCGCGCCTGGCCGAACGTGCGCGCCCGCTGTTGGCGCAGATCCCCGAAGGTGCGTTCGGCGATCTGATGAAACAGGAACTGGCGCGCCTGACCGGGGTCGGTGCCACCGCGTCTGCGCAGCAGTCCGCACCCAGGCCACGGCCGCCCGCGCGCATGGGTGCGCCCACGCAGAAACGCAGCCTGGTGCGTGCGTCCATCGCCATCCTGCTGCAACGGCCGTCCTTGGCGATGAGCCTGGAGGGCGTGCATGATTTTTCCGGGCTGCGCCTGCCCGGGATCGACTTGTTGATGGAGTTACTGGACCTGGTGCGGCAACGCCCGGAAATCAGCACCGGCGCGCTGCTGGAGCACTTCGCCGAGCGCCAGGAGCTTGCTGCCTTGCAGAAGCTGGCGGCGCAGGAGCTTCCCGGCGACGAGCACAGTTGGACGCTTGAACTGCATGACGTCGTCGCGCAACTCGACAAGCAATTGCTGCGTCAACGCGTGGAGGAGCTGCAGGCCAAACAGCGCGCGCAAGGGCTGGACGACACCGACAAATACGAAATGCGCGAACTGCTCAAGGCGCTCGCAGCGTTGTGATGCAGTGCTGCCTGGCCGAAGGCAGCGCAAGGCCATCGCGCACTGCCGTGCCGTTTCAGGCCTGACCGGTGACGTCGATGCCACAGCCAAGGCCTGCACGCATCGTAGAATGGCCCATACCAGGCGCAAGATCGCGCGCTACCACTGGACCTCGATGAAGAAGCTGCTGGCGCGGTTGCGCATTGACCCCTTCACCCTCGCGCTGCTGTGCACAGTTGCACTGGCCTCGTTTCTCCCGGTCACGGGCACGGCTGCGGCGGTCATGGACGATGTCACCGACGTGGCGATCGCGGCGCTGTTCTTCCTGCACGGCGCGCGGCTGTCGCGCGAAGCGGTGAAGGCCGGCGCGTTGCACTGGCGCCTGCATCTGGTGATTCTGGGCTGCACCTTCGTGCTGTTCCCGCTATTGGGGCTGTTGTTCAAACCACTGGCGCATCTGGCACTGACGCCGGAGCTGTATGTCGGCGTGCTGTTCCTGTGCGCGTTGCCGTCCACGGTGCAGTCCTCGATCGCGTTCACCTCGATGGCGCGCGGCAATGTGCCGGCCGCAGTCTGCGCCGCTTCGCTTTCCAGCCTGCTGGGCGTGTTTTTCACCCCGTTGCTGATGGGCGCACTGGTCGGCAGTCAGGGCGCCATGGCGCATCCGGCCGAAGCGATCGGCAAGATCCTGCTGCAGTTGCTGGTGCCGTTTCTGGCCGGCCATTTCATGCGTCCGTGGATCGGCGGCTGGGTCGAACGTCACCGCGCCGTGCTGCGTTACACCGATCAAGGCACCATCCTGCTGGTGGTCTATACCGCCTTCAGTGCATCGGTGAACGAAGGGCTGTGGCAGAAGACGCCGCTGCCTGCACTGCTGGCGGTACTCGGCGCTGCAGCGTTGTTGCTGGCCATGGCGATGCTTTCGATCACCTTCATCGCCCGGCGCCTGCACTTCAGCCGCGCCGATGAAATCGCCATCGTCTTCTGCGGCTCGAAAAAGAGTTTGGCCACCGGCGTGCCGATGGCCAAGGTGATGTTTGCCGGCGGCGGGCTGGGCGCGATCGTGTTGCCGATCATGCTGTATCACCAGTTGCAGCTGATCGTCTGTGCCGTTGTGGCCGCACGGTATGCGCGCAGTGCATTGGGCCAGCCGCAAGGCGCAGCCGAGCGTCATTGACGCTGCACCGCGCCAGCACCTGCCCGCTGCGTATCGCGTAACAGCAGTTCGCATCGCTGCACATCCAGGTTGTAAGCAGATGTACAACGGTGATGACGCACGCCCGCCCAGGTCCGCCAGCGGCCGCTAGAGTGCGCGATCGACCTTCTGCCGCCCCACGGTGATTTGCCATGACGCTGTCGCTGCCACGCCCTTCCCCTTCCTTGATCGCGCTGCTGGCAGTGCTGGCTGCGCTGACTGCCTGCGACAAGCCAGCACCGCCTGCGGCGCCCGCACCACTCACCAAGACGGCGTCCACGCCGGCACCCGTTGCCGGCATCGCTTGGCGCGAGGGCGACGTGGAAGACGCCTTTGCCGAAGCCAAGGACAGCGGCAAGCCGATCCTGTTGTATTGGGGCGCAGCCTGGTGCCCGCCCTGCAATCGCCTCAAGGCCACGCTGTTCAAGGATCCGGCCTTCATCGCGCGCACCCAGCAGTTCGTCGCCGTGCACCTGGACGGCGATTCGGAGGGCGCGCAGGCCTGGGGCGAGCGCTTCGGGGTCAAGGCGTATCCCACCATCATCGTGCTGCGCCCGGACCGCAGCGAGATCACCCGGCTGGCCGGCAATGCCGACAACGCGCGCCTGGCCGAGGTGTTGCGGGTTGCGGCCAAGAGCACCAGTACCGCCCAGCAATTGCTCGACAAGGCGCTGCACACACCACAACAGCTCAGCGCGGACGATTGGGCCGTGCTCGGCAACTACGCCTGGGGCACCGACGATACGCTGGTCAAACCCGATGCCGCCGCCGACGTGCTCACCCGGCTCTCCACCTCGGCGCCACAGCCGGCACTGCAACGCAGCTTCGCCCTGGCCGCCATCAGTGCCGCCAGACACCCACCGGCTGCCAGCAGCGCCAACCGCACGCTGTTGGAAGCGGTGTTGGCCGACCCGGCAGAAGTGCGCGCCAATCTCGGCACGCTGAACTATGTGCCGGCACGCCTGGTCACCGCCGCCAGCAACGAGGCCGACGTGCGCAGCACGCTCTCCAACGCATTGAATCAGGCCTTGGACAAGGTCTACGCCGATCCTTCATTGCCGATTTCCGACCGGCTCGGCACCGCATACGCGCGCATCCAGCTGGCACGCCTGGCACAAGGCCAGCCCACCGAAACCGAAGCCGAAGGCCCGCAACCACCGTTGCCCAAAGACGTGGTGGAGGTGGTGCACCAGCGCGTGCAGTGGGCCACCGACACCGCCAAGACCGACGAGGAGCGCCAATCCACCATCAGCATGGCCGCCGCGTTGCTGAGCGAGGTGGGCGATCGCAGCGCGGCAGAGCAATTGCTGCTGGCCGAGTTGTCGCGCAGCAAGACGCCGTACTACTACATGCCCGAATTGGCGGATCTGGCCGAACAACGCGGCGACAAGAAGACCGCCCTGTTGTGGCTCAAACGGGCCTACGACAGCGCGCAAGGTCCCGCCACACGCGTGCAGTGGGGCGTGATGTACGTGGATGGGCTCATCCGGCTCAGCCCCGATGACACCGTCGGCATCGAGGGCGCCGCCACCCAGGTGATCGGCGAGTTGGCCGGTCAACCGGATGGTTACCGGCAACGGACCCGTCAGCGCTTCGCCACCCTCGGCACCGCATTGAAGACCTGGAGCAAGCAGCATCGCCGCGAAGGCAGTGCAGTGCTGGCGCGTCTGCAGCAGAAAATGCAGTCCAGCTGCGACAGCAAAACTCCCAGCGAGTGCGCCAGTTGGCTGAGTTGAGTCGACACAGTGCCGTGTGCCGGCAACGCATGATGATCAGAGCGTGGCAAGCCGCAAACCGCGGCGTCTGCTGACATGGACGCCGCTGGTGACCTCGACGCGGCGCACGCGGCACGCATCCGGCACCTTTCGCCACACGCGGCAGGCGCTGCAGGCGTGATCCATCCATCCGCCTGATTGCCACGCAAGTCATCGGGCAGAGCTACCGCATTGCCGCTCGTCTCGCTGCGGCGACTAGCGCACCCACGGCAGCAGCAGATGGTCGACCATCAGGAAGGCGAACAACGCCATCAGGTACACGATGGAGTACCCGAACATCTTCATTGAAAACAGTTCGTCCGGCGGGTTCAGCATGCGCCACGCGTACCAGAGGAACACCGCATTGAGCACGATCGCACCGCCCAGATAGAACACCCCGCTCATGCCCACCGCCACCGGCGCCAAGGTCACGATCGCCAGCAATACGGTGTACACCAGGATCTGCTTGCGCGTATGCGGCACGCCATGGGTCACCGGCAACATCGGGATCGCGGCCTTGGCGTAATCGGCACGGCGGAAGATCGCCAGCGCCCAGAAATGCGGCGGCGTCCAGATGAAGATGATCAGCACCAGCAGCGAGGCATTGATCCAGTCGGCGCTGGTCGGCAGCCCGGTCACCGCGGCCCAGCCCAGCATCGGCGGGGTGGCGCCGGCCAGGCCGCCAATCACGATGTTCTGCGAGGTCGCACGCTTCAGGTACACGGTGTAAATCACCGCGTACCCGATCAGCGAGGCGAAGGTCAGCACCGCGGTGATGACATTCACCCACACCACCAGAATGGTCATGGAGATCACGATCAGCGCGCCGGCGAACACCAGCACCTGCCAGGGCCGCACCTTGCCCACCACCAGCGGGCGCCATGAGGTGCGCGCCATCTGTGCGTCGATCTTGGCGTCGAGCAGTTGGTTGATCGCTGCCGCCGCTGAAGCCGCCAGCCAGATACCCAGGAAGCCCAGCGCGCCGGTGCGTACCTGCAGCCAGGTCGGCATGTCGGGAATGGCCAGGAACATGCCCACCAACGCGGTGAACACGATCAGTGCCACCACCTTGGGTTTGGTCAGATCCCAATAATCGCGTGCGCTGACAGCCATGCTCACTCCGGCGCGCGCAGCCGCGCCAGCAGCGAGACCAGCACGAACAGCAACGCCACCGCCCCGCCGTTATGCATGACCGAGACCTCCAGCGGCAGCGCCAGCTTCACGTTGAGCATGCCCAGGCTCACCTGCACGGCCACCAGCAGCGCCAATGCGCCGGCCCACACCCGCATGCCCGGCGAGCGCGACAAGCGCCAGGCCAGCCACCACAAGTACAGCGCGGTCGCAATTGCCCATAGCCGATGCGCCATCTGGATCGCGATACGCGCCGCACCGTCCAGCACGCCACCTTCGTAATCCACTCCGATGCCGCGCCACAGCGTGAAACCTTCACGGAAATCGTGCGGCGGCCACCACTGGCTGACACAGCGCGGGAAGTTGTCGGCCGACCAGCTGCCGCCGCCACACGCCAGCGCGGCGTAGTTGGCGCTGACCCAGCCACCAAGCGCGATCTGCAGGCCCAGCACCGCCACTCCCAGGCGCAGCAGCCACTTCAAGCGCGATGCATCGGCCAGGGTGATCGGCAAATGCGTCGCGCGCCAGGCCATCCACACCAGCAGCGAGAACATCAGCATGCCGCCCAGCAGGTGTCCCATCACCACGATCGGCTTGAGCAGCAACGTCACCGTCCACATGCCCAGCAACGCCTGGAAGATCACCACCGCCAGCGTCAGCACCGCTGCACGCGCCAGATCGATGTTGCTCCAGCGCAATGCCGCCAGCAGCAGGATGGCCTCGCCGGCGATCGCCACGCCGAAGGCCATGGCGTGCCAGCCGGACATATAGAGCGGGATCGACAACGCCACTAGCACCGCGGCCGACACCACCTGGGCAATGCCCATGCGACGGCGACGCACCGCCAGCAACGACAGCACCAGCACTTCCACGCCCAACGCACCGGCCAGGAAGCGGTGGACCTGTTCGCGCCAGGCCTTGTGCGATTCCAGCGGGCGGATCTTGCTGGCCACGTGCGTGTTGGCTTCGTCGCTGGTCTGCGGCCAGGTCACGCGGCCGTAGCAGGTCGGCCAGTCCGGGCAGCTCATGCCGGCATCGGACAAACGGACGAACGACCCGAACAGGATCGTGCTCGCAGTGAACAACGCGGCCAGCCAGGCCATGCGATGGAAGTGACGGAACAACGCCGGTGGCGCAAACAGGTTCATCGAAACGGGCTCACATCAGTTTCAGCAGCTTGACCAGATCCGACCGCAGGCCGGCCGGGTCGAAACCCGGGGCATACCGCAGGATCACAAAGCCATTGGGGTCGATCACATACACCGGCACGCCGGCCGCATCGGTGCCGCGCGGCAATGCCTGGCGCAGGCGGGTATCGTCGCGCAGCACGCGCAATGCAGGCATCGGCGGCAGCCCGGCCGGCGGTGGGCCGATCCACAGCACCTCCACCTTGTCGGCGCGATGCCCGAGCAACTGCCACACCTTGTCCAGTTCCGCGGCCAACGCCACGCACTGCTGCGTGCAATCGGCCGGCGGCGCCACTGCAATGCGCCAGATGCGCTCGCTCGGCGCCCATGCATACGGTTGCCCGTTGGCACGGACCGGCACCAGCGCCCGCAGGTCCGCGGGCGGCTTCAGCAGCTCGCCGTGATTGCGCATCGACGCCGGCTGCCATCCGGAGAAGCGCAGCACGCCGGCCAGCAACATCGAGCCGAAGAACAGCACCGCCAGGGCAATCAGCATCCTGCGGCCGCGTTTGACCGAATGCGGCGTGGCCGATGTGGAGGAGGTCATGCCGGCGATTTTCTCATGCCGCAGGCGTCAGTGCCCGCGGTCGCGGCGGCGCGCACGCCATGTCAGCAGCATTGCGGTCGCCAGGACCGCGACGGCCAACCCGAACCATTGCACCGCGTAACCCAAGTGCCGCGCGGGTGGTAGCGTGTTTGGCAGCATGTCCAGATCGCGTGCGTAGCCAACCGGCAGTGCAGGGTCCAGGCGCAGGACCTGCGACGAAATGTCGCGCCTGCCCAGCGTGCTGCGTAAGGCCTGCAGATCCAGTCGCGTGGCCAGCCAGGTCTGCGCCGCAGCCCCCGGCGACAGCGCCGGTCCGATCGCCAGCCCCGCCGACGGCGGAGCGCTCAAGAGCCCCTGCACGGTCTGCACGCCTTTCAGCGCAACGATGCCGGGCAACTGCCGATCGGCCGGTAATGGCAGCCAGCCCAGATCCACCAGCACGTCTGTCGATCCACCTTCGGGCACTGCCAGTTGATACACGCGCACACCGGCACGCCCGTCATGCAGCTGATTGTCCAGCAAGACCAGTTGCGGCAAAAAACGCACTTGCCCACGTACCCATGCCAACTCATTCTGCGTCGCCAGCGCCGGTGCCAAGGGCAGCGTGGTGTCGCGCACATGTGCGGCACGGTCCAGCAAGGCTTGCTTGCTCTGCATGCGCTGCAACTGCCAATGCCCAAGCGCCGCGAAACCCGCGCTCACCAGCAGCGCCAGACACCAGCCAAACACCGCCGTGTGCTTGCGCGTCATGACAAGCGGCGCAAAAAGGCGTGCAATGCCATGACCACGCCGACTGCACCCGGGGCTGTTGTGAACGATTCGCTCAAGACGCTGCTGATTGTCGCCTTCCTGATCGTGATCCTATGGAACCTGGGCGCTGGCCTCTACTACCTGCTGACCGACCGTGGCCAGACCAAGCGCACCGTCAACGCCCTGACCTGGCGCATCGGTCTATCGGTGGCATTGATCGCCATCGTGATCCTCGGCATCTACACCGGCTGGATCAAGCCGCATGGGCTTGGCCGCTGAGGAGCCGGGATTGGGGATTCGGCATTGGGGATTCGTGAAAACTAAAGCCTTCCGCTTTTACGAATCCCAAATCACCAATCCCGAATCCCCGCCTCAAAGGACATACACGAACAAAAACAGCGCCAGCCACACCACGTCGACGAAGTGCCAGTACCACGCGGCCGCTTCGAAAGCGAAGTGGTTGTCGCGGCTGAAATGCCCCTTCGCCGCGCGCAGCCACATCACCGCCAGCATGATGGTGCCCAGCAGCACATGCATGCCGTGGAAGCCGGTCAGCATGAAGAAGGTCGAACCATAGATGCCCGAGCCCAGGGTGAGATTGAGCTCGGTATAGGCGTGGATATATTCCTCGGCCTGCAGGAACAGGAACACGCAGCCCAGCAGCACGGTCAACCCCAGCCACAACAGCAGCGCGCCGCGGCGCCCGCCCTTGAGCGCGTGGTGGGCGATGGTCAAGGTCACGCCGGAACTGAGCAGGATCAGCGTGTTGATCAGCGGCAGGCCCCAGGCCGGGATGGTCTGGAACTGCCCACCGATGGTGCCCGGGCCATTGGTCGGCCACGCAGCGGAATAACCATTCCATAGCAGCTCGTTGGTCATCACGCCGTCGCCTTCCCCGCCCAGCCAGGGCAGCGTCAGCACACGCGTGTAAAACAGCGCACCGAAGAAAGCGCAGAAAAACATCACCTCGGAGAAGATGAACCACACCATCCCCATGCGGAACGAGCCATCCACCTGGCGGTTGTAATGCCCGGCATTGGATTCGCGGATGACATCGCCAAACCACATGAACAACGTCGCCAGCAGCATCGCCACGCCGGCGAAGAAGGTCCAGCGCCCCCATGCCGCGTCGTTGAGCCAGCTGGCCACGCCGATCATCATCACGAACATCGCAATCGACCCGACAAAGGGCCATTTGCTCTGGCTCGGGACGAAATACGCATCGGCGTTGGGACTGTGATCGGCCATGGCGTTGCTTCCGTGTCGTGGTACGGGTGGATGGAAGGTTACGGCGCAGCGCGTGGCGCGCCAGCTGCGCCTCCGCCCTGCAGTTCGGAGGTCAGCGCGTCGTTGCGATAGAACGTGTAGGACAGGGTGATCGTAGTGACTTCCGGCGGCAGTGCCGGGTCGACGATGAAACGCAGCGGCATGTCGCGCATTTCGCCGGCCTGCAAGGTCTGCGCGGTAAAGCAGAAGCACTCGGTCTTGTTGAAGTAGCCCGACGCACGCGCAGGTGCAACCGAAGGCACCGCACTGCCCACCACCGCACGTGCACCATCGTTGCGCGCGAAATACAGCGCCTCGTTGAGCTCGCCCGGCACCACATCCATCGTCATCTGTTCGGGATGGAAGGTCCACGGCAGTTTGGAATTGACCCCGCCATCGAACTCCACGCGCACCGTGCGCTTGCCGGCGGCAGGTGGCGCGCCCGCGTTTGCGCGCGAGCTGCCGGGCGCACGCTCCATGCGGATGCCAAACACTTTCTCGCAGGCGATGCGGTAGAGCGGCACCAGGGAAAACGTCAGCACGAACACGCCCAGCACCACGCCCAGCAGCTTGAACAAGCCGGCTGTGGGTGCGTGTGCGGGCGCGCGTGCACTCACCGCCCGATGACTCCCGAGGCGATGAAGCCCGCATAGATCAGCAACGCGATGATGCCGACCGTGATCGCGGTACGGCGTACCGCACGGCGCTGCTGCGCCTGCCGTTCCGCAGCAGATAACAGACGCGTCACCGCCGGCTCCGAGGCGGACTCAGTGGCCGATGTCTTCATGTGCAAGATCTCCAGGCTTGATCACCGGCGGCACGGTGAAGGTATGCGCCGGGGCAGGTGACGGCACCGTCCATTCCAGACCCTTGGCACCTTCCCAGGAGCGGGCCTGTGCACGCGCGCCACTGCGCAGCGAGGACAGCAGAATCGCGGCCATCAGGAACGGCGTGACGAACATGCCGAACGCACCGATCGAACTGACCAGGTTCCAGTCGGCGAACACCACGTTGTAGTCGGGAATGCGCCGCGGCATGCCGGCCAAGCCAAGGAAGTGCTGCGGGAAGAACAGCAGGTTGACGAACACCATCGTCCACCAGAAGTGCACCTTGGCCCAGGTCTCGTTGTACATCCGCCCGGTCCACTTGGGCCACCAGTAGTACACCGCCGCGATCAGCGCGAACACCGCACCGGTCACCAGCACGTAGTGGAAGTGCGCCACCACGAAGTAGGTGTCGTGGTACTGGAAGTCCGCCGGCACGATCGCCAGCATCAGGCCGGAGAACCCACCGATGCTGAAGAGGATCACGAACGCCACCGCCCACAACATCGGCGATTCGAAGGTCAGCGAGCCTTTCCACATCGTGCTGACCCAGTTGAACACCTTCACCCCGGTCGGGATGGAGATCAGCATGGTGGCGAACATGAAATAGATTTCGCCGCCCAGCGGCATGCCCACGGTAAACATGTGGTGGGCCCAGACGATAAAGCTCAGGAAGGCGATCGCGGCAATGGCGTAGACCATCGCCTGGTAACCGAACAGCGGCTTGCGGCTGAAGGTCGGAATGATCTCGCTGACCACGCCGAACGCCGGCAGGATCATGATGTACACCTCCGGGTGCCCGAAGAACCAGAAGATGTGCTGGTACATCACCGGGTCGCCGCCGCCGGCCGCGTTGAAGAAGCTGGTACCGAAGAACTTGTCGGTCAGCAGCATGGTCACCGCGCCGGCCAGCACCGGCATCACCGCGATCAGCAGGAACGCGGTGATCAGCCAGGCCCAGCAGAAGATCGGCATCTTGAGCAGATCGATGCCCGGCGCGCGCATGTTCAGCACGGTGGCGATGATGTTGATCGCGCCCATGATCGAGCTGACGCCGGCCACATGGATCGCAAATACGCTGAAGGCGACGTTGTAGCCGCCCTGCAGCGACAGCGGCGGGTACAGCGTCCAGCCGCCTGCTGGCGCGCCGCCCGGCAGGAACAGCGTCAGCAGCAGCAGGGTAAAGGCGACCGGCAACAACCAGAACGACCAGTTGTTCATGCGCGGCAACGCCATGTCCGGCGCACCGATCTGCAACGGAATCATCCAGTTGGCCAGGCCGACGAAAGCCGGCATCACGCCGCCGAAGATCATCACCAGTGCATGCACGGTGGTCATCTGGTTGAAGAACTCCGGTTTGACGAACTGCAAGCCGGGCTGCATCAATTCGGCGCGAATCACCACACTCATCGCCGCGCCGATGATGAACATCACGAAGGAAAACAGCAGATACAACGTGCCGATATCCTTGTGATTGGTCGAAAAGAACCAGCGCTCGACGAAACCGGGCTGGTGGTGTCCGTGGTGATCGACTGCGGTATGCGCCATGACGGAACGACCTCTGCGAAGCGAGCGGTTGCGGGCGATTAAAGAGCGGCGGTCGGTGTTGCGGCCTGGGCCGGTGCCGCCGCAGGCACGGCGTCACCTTGCGGAGCGGCCGGTGCACTGGCCGGCGTCGGTGCGGCCGCTGGCGCGGCTCCCGGCGCTGTGCCTGACGCACTACGACGCGACGCCAGCCAGCGCTGGAAGTCAGCCTTGGGCAGCGCCTCCACCACGATCGGCATGAAGCCATGATCCTTGCCGCACAACTCGGCGCACTGCCCGCGATACACGCCCGGTTGTTCGATATTGGTCCAGGCTTCGTTGACGATGCCGGGAATGGCATCCTGCTTCCATCCCAGCGCCGGCACCCACCAGGCGTGGATCACATCGTCGGCGGTAATCACGAAGCGGATCTTGGTGTTGACCGGCAGCACCAGGCGGTTATCGACATCCAGCAGATAGTGCGGCTGCGAGGCCGCGGTGGGGCGCTCGCCGCTTTGGCGGATACGATCGGATTCGCGTGCCAGGCGGCTGGTGAATTCCACGCCCTGGCCCAGATATTCGTACTTCCACATCCACTGATAGCCGGTCACCTTGACCGTCATTTCCGATTCGCGGGTGTCGTACATCGCGATCAGTTTTGCCGTCGCCGGCCACGCCATCGCAATCAGCACCAGGACCGGAATCACCGTCCACAGCACTTCCGCGGTGGTGTTGTGACTGAATTGTGCGGCCACCGCGCCCTTGGACTTGCGGAACTTGAACATCGCATAGCCCATCGCCGAGAACACCAGCGCACCAATCACCACGCACACCCACAGCGCCACCATGTGCGCCTCGTAAGCCATCCGCGCGGTCTGGGTCACCCCGCGCCCCATGTTGAGCTGCCATTCCTTGGGATCGGCCGATTGCGCCCAGGCCACCGGCGCGCTCAGCAGCGCCGCCATCGCCAGGCCCACGTGTGTGCAGGTGTTGATCGACTTCCAGCTGCTGCGTTGCGTCATTGCCTAGACCCTTACGTCATCGGTGACGGCCATTGGCGGCCGCGAGCAAGCGTTTGAGCGTTGTTGCCAGTTCCACACGTTCGGCCGGCCCGAGAAAACTTCCGATCTCGATCTGCTTGCCGCTGCTGACCAGCAACACCCTGTCATCGCGTTCTACGCAAAGCCGCACCCAGTGCGGATGTGCCTGAAACGCTGGTGGCGCATGCCCGGACGGAAACACCTCGACAACGGCTTCCCCCACCCGGATCGCTTCTTCGCGCTCGCCACTTCGCCACAACTGCCGTAGCGCCAGCGCCACCACACCACTGTGCACCAGGGCAAACACCGGCGCGAACGCATTGCCGGTCCACCACCCCAGGCCTGCAAATAACCACATCGTTCCCGCCAGCACTGCGAACAGCTGCACGAATTGCCTGGCCGACAGTGCCCGCGGAGGCCGCAACCGCAGCTGCGTCCCAACCCCTTCGGACATCAACGGCAGCACTTCGATCATAGACGGCACGCAGCGCACTGCGGGAATAGCCCGATGGTAGACCCGCGCCAACGCATGCGGCAAGCATTTCCGGCGATCAAGAATTTGCTGCAGTGCAGCTAAAAATGCGCACAAATCAATCACTTCCGCGTTGTTCGACAATGGCCGTGCCGTCACTCTGCGTGGTGGCAGCATGCACAAAACGGCGGGAAAGCCGCCGCTTCCACACAAGTGCGCAAGCCGTCTGGCTCACTAGAATGAGCACGGAATCCAAGGCACCTTTCGCATGAACGCACAGCTCGACCCGCTTGCCTCCACCTCAGTTGCGCGCCCGCTGTTGGCGCCCGAACTGCCCGCCGCACCTGGCGCATTGCGTGCCGCCATCACCGCGGCCTGGCTCAAGGACGAAGCCGAGCACGTGCGCGAATTGCTCGACCAGGCACGCCTGCCCGCCGCTGAGCAAGCCAAGGTGCAGGCGGTCGCGGCCGACCTGGTTACCCGTGTGCGGGCACGCGCGCAGGACCAGGGCGCCATCGAAGCCTTCATGCGCCAATACGACCTGGGCAGCGAAGAAGGCGTGCTGCTGATGTGCGTGGCCGAGGCACTGCTGCGCATTCCCGACCAGGACACCGCCGACAAGCTGATCCGCGACAAGCTCGGCGATGCGGATTGGAAGAAGCATATGGGCGGCAGCGATTCGGTGCTGGTCAACGCCTCCACCTGGGGCCTGATGCTGACCGGTCAGCTGGTGCAGCTCAACGACCTCACCCGCGCCGATGTGCCGGGCGCCTTCAAACGCCTGATCGGCCGCGTCGGCGAGCCGGTGATTCGCCTGGCCGTGCGCCAGGCCATGAAGATCATGGGCCATCAGTTCGTCATGGGCCGCACCATCGGCGAAGCGCTGTCGCGTTCGCGCAAGGGCGACAACGCCAACTACCGTTATTCGTTCGACATGCTGGGCGAAGGCGCGCTCACCATGAAGGATGCGCAGCGCTATCTGCAGGCGTATCGGGATGCGATTCATGCGATCGGCCGCAGCGGCAACTTCGTCGGTACCGATGTATTTGCCGCGCCCAGCATCTCGATCAAGTTGTCGGCGCTGTATCCGCGCTACGAACATGCCAAGCGTGCGCGAGTGATGGCCGAGCTAGTTCCGGGCGTACTGGAGTTGGCGCAGCTAGCCAAGTCCTATGGCATCGGCTACACCGTCGACGCCGAAGAAGCCGACCGGCTGGAACTGTCGCTAGACATCATCGAGGCCACCTTCTCCGACCCGTCATTGGATGGCTGGGAAGGCTATGGCCTGGCCGTGCAGGCCTATCAAAAACGCACGCCGTACACGATCGATTTTCTTGCCGATCTGGCGCGCCGTGTCGGGCGACGCATTCCGGTGCGCCTGGTCAAAGGCGCGTACTGGGACGCAGAGATCAAGCGCGCGCAGATCGAAGGGCATCCCGGCTACCCGGTGTTTACGCGTAAGCAGAACACCGACGTGTCGTACCTGGCATGCGCACGTCGCATGTTCGCGCACAGCGACGCGCTCTACCCGATGTTCGCCACGCACAACGCGCAGACCATTGCGGCGGTACGTGCGATTGCGGCAGGCAAGACCTACGAGCACCAGAAACTGCACGGCATGGGCGACGACCTGTATGCCGAGGTGATTCCTGCCGATCGTCTCGATCTGCCGTGCCGCGTCTATGCACCGGTCGGCTCGCACGAAGATCTGCTGCCGTATCTGGTACGTCGCCTGCTCGAAAACGGCGCCAATTCCAGCTTCGTCAATCGCATCACCGACGAGGATGTCGCCATCGAGGACCTCATCCGCGACCCGGTCGAGGCAGTGACGTCATTTACTTCCATCCCGCATCCCAAGATTCCGCTGCCAGCCGATTTGCTGCGTAGCCAGAACCAGAACAGGAAAAACTCCATGGGCGCCAATCTCGCCAACGACAACGATCTGCGCCAGCTGGCCGAGCAACTCAACGCCGCGATCAAGCCGTGGAAGGCCACGCCCCTGGTACCCGGTGCGCTGATCAGCACGCCCGGCCAGGCGGTGTTGAATCCGGCAGATCGTCGCGAGACGGTTGGACAGTGGCACCCGGCCGATCCGGATACCGTCCAGAAGTCGCTGGTCAGCGCTGCGGCCGCGCAACCGGCCTGGAACCGCACGCCTGCAGCGAGCCGCGCCACCATCCTTGAACATGCAGCCGATCTGCTCGAAACGCGCATGCCCGACTTCATGGCGATCTGCGTCAAGGAAGCCGGCAAGACGCTGCCCGACGCAGTGGCCGAAGTCCGCGAGGCCGTCGATTTCCTGCGCTACTACGCCGGCCAGGCACGTGCGCAGTTCGGTGCGCCGGAGCGTCTGCCCGGACCGACCGGCGAATCCAACGAGCTGCAGCTGCACGGGCGCGGCGTCTTTGTCTGCATCAGCCCGTGGAACTTCCCGTTGGCGATCTTCCTCGGTCAGGTCGCCGCAGCGCTGGCGGCCGGCAATACGGTCATCGCCAAGCCGGCCGAGCAGACCAACCTGATCGGCTTTGCAGCGGTCAAGCTGCTGCATGAAGCCGGCGTACCGGAAGCGGTCGTGCAGTTCCTGCCAGGCGATGGCGCTACCGTTGGCGCTGCGCTGACCAACGACCCGCGCGTTGCCGGCGTAGCCTTCACCGGCTCTACCGAAACCGCACGCATCATCAACCGCACCCTGGCCGCACGCGATGCTGCCATCGGCGTCTTGATCGCCGAAACCGGCGGCCAGAATGCCTTCATCGCCGACTCGTCCTCGCTGCCCGAAGCAGTGGTCAAAGACGCCATTTCCAGTGCCTTCATCTCGGCCGGGCAGCGCTGCTCCGCGGCGCGCGTCCTGTTCGTCCAGGACGACATCGCCGACAAGGTCATGACGATGCTGGCCGGCGCGATGGGCGAGTTGAAGATCGGCGATCCGGGCCTGCTCTCGACCGACGTTGGCCCCGTCATCGATGCTGATGCGCTCAAGATTCTCGACGATCACGCGGCACGCATGGATCGCCAAGCGCGTCTGATCGGCAGCACCACCTTGGACGCCAGCACCGCGCATGGCAGCTTTTTCGCTCCACGCGCCTATGAGCTGACATCGCTGTCCCAGCTGCAGCGCGAGATTTTCGGGCCGGTGCTGCACGTGATTCGCTGGAAGGCCGACCAGCTCGATGCCGTCATCGAGCAGATCAACGCGACCGGTTACGGCCTCACGTTGGGTGTCCACTCGCGTATCGATGAGACGATCGACCGCATCACCTCGCGCGTGGCGGTAGGCAACGTCTACGTCAATCGCAACCAGATCGGCGCCGTGGTCGGCGTACAACCGTTCGGCGGGCAGGGCCTGTCCGGCACCGGTCCCAAGGCGGGCGGCCCGCATTACCTGCTGCGCTTCGCAACCGAGAAGGTCGTCACCGTCAACACCACCGCGGCAGGCGGCAACGCCTCGCTATTGACGTTGGGTGACTGATGCCGGCCAGCAGATAGCGGCGTCCGCCCGCTGGTCGGTCCGTCATGACCCGATTGCAGCCAGATGTACCGACTGTACCAACAAAAAAACCCCGCTCAGGCGGGGTTTTTTTGTTGGTTGGGCGCAACGTTTCAAGCCGTCAGTCGTGGTGAGTATCCCAACGACATAAATCATCGCCCCCAACCTGGCGACAACGGCGCGCCTTCGCGGTGCGCTTCGCCGGCTGTTCGAGTCGACGGCTTCGGGCGTGCGCCCCGCGATACACATCGCTGGCTTCGAACCGAGATTTATCGAACGCCTTCACCGCGCCTGGCGCTGCCACTGGTCTTGCATTTGGTCTCAACAGAGATGTGTGAAACATCTGCCTTGCGTCTTGTCTCACCAAGGATGTGGGACCCATTACTGATGCCGTGATCGACCCGCTCCAGGCCGTTCTTTGTATCGAGGATATGCGCACTAGGACGTCGGCCGAGCGAGGCTGTCATGGGCGATGTCTGTTATCGGCTTCAGCCACTACCGCACCCGTGCATCTGGCATTGGCCAGGCAGGTTTTTGGCCAACAGATGGATCGCGCCCTTTTCTCCAAGAGATGGGCGCGTGGCGTGTGTGGCGAGGCTTGGTGCCAGCGTCCTGACGGGCTACCGGCCCCGGCGGTACTGTACGTACGGCATGACATCGGTGCCGGTCGGCAAGCGGCGCAGATGCGCCAGCGCCTTGCGTGGTAACGCGTGGGGGATGCGAGGCGCGTTTGCGCGCGGCGCTATGCAGCGCTCGCGCAAAAAAGAAACCCTCAGTCCGTTTGGACTGAGGGTTTCGGGGTAAAGCCCCTGGCGATGACCTACTCTCGCATGGCTTGAGCCACACTACCATCGGCGCAGCTGCGTTTCACTTCCGAGTTCGGGATGGGATCGGGTGGTTCCACAGCGCTAATTTCACCAGGGAGACGGTTGGAGCGTCGCCATCCAAGAAACGGATTAAGGCGCCCAGTCTCGCAGAGTTAACTTGTGACGTAGCTTGCATTTGATGATCTACCAACGTTCGTTGGGACCAAGGCAACTTGAGGTTATATGGTCAAGCCGCACGGATCATTAGTATCAGTTAGCTCAATACATTGCTGTACTTACACACCTGACCTATCAACCACGTAGTCTACATGGTTCCTTTAGGGGGCTTGTGCCCCGGGAAGTCTCATCTTGAGGCGCGCTTCCCGCTTAGATGCTTTCAGCGGTTATCGCTTCCGAACATAGCTACCCGGCAATGCCACTGGCGTGACAACCGGAACACCAGAGGTTCGTCCACTCCGGTCCTCTCGTACTAGGAGCAGCCCCTCTCAAACTTCCAACGCCCATGGCAGATAGGGACCGAACTGTCTCACGACGTTCTGAACCCAGCTCGCGTACCACTTTAAATGGCGAACAGCCATACCCTTGGGACCGACTACAGCCCCAGGATGTGATGAGCCGACATCGAGGTGCCAAACACCGCCGTCGATATGAACTCTTGGGCGGTATCAGCCTGTTATCCCCGGAGTACCTTTTATCCGTTGAGCGATGGCCCTTCCATACAGAACCACCGGATCACTAAGACCTACTTTCGTACCTGCTTGATCCGTCGATCTTGCAGTCAAGCACGCTTATGCCTTTGCACACAGTGCGCGATGTCCGACCGCGCTGAGCGTACCTTCGTGCTCCTCCGTTACTCTTTAGGAGGAGACCGCCCCAGTCAAACTACCCACCATACACGGTCCCTGATCCGGATAACGGACCTAGGTTAGAACGTCAAGCACGACAGGGTGGTATTTCAAGGATGGCTCCACTGCAGCTAGCGCCACAGTTTCATAGCCTCCCACCTATCCTACACAGACGAACTCAACGTTCAGTGTAAAGCTATAGTAAAGGTTCACGGGGTCTTTCCGTCTTGCCACGGGAACGCTGCATCTTCACAGCGATTTCAATTTCACTGAGTCTCGGGTGGAGACAGCGCCGCTGTCGTTACGCCATTCGTGCAGGTCGGAACTTACCCGACAAGGAATTTCGCTACCTTAGGACCGTTATAGTTACGGCCGCCGTTTACTGGGGCTTCGATCAAGAGCTTCGCCTTGCGGCTGACCCCATCAATTAACCTTCCAGCACCGGGCAGGCGTCACACCCTATACGTCCACTTTCGTGTTTGCAGAGTGCTGTGTTTTTGATAAACAGTCGCAGCGGCCTGGTTTCTGCGACCCTCTTCAGCTATAGCTCGCACGAGCCACCAAAAAGGGTGCACCTTCTCCCGAAGTTACGGTGCCATGTTGCCTAGTTCCTTCACCCGAGTTCTCTCAAGCGCCTGAGAATTCTCATCCTACCCACCTGTGTCGGTTTACGGTACGGTCTTCGTGAGCTGAAGCTTAGGAGCTTTTCCTGGAAGCGTGGTATCAGTGACTTCGCCATAAAGGCTCGTCTCGGTGCTCGGTCTTAAAGGATCCCGGATTTGCCAAAGATCCAAACCTACCGCCTTTCCCCGGGACAACCAACGCCCGGTACACCTAACCTTCTCCGTCCCTCCATCGCACTCACGCGAGGTGCAGGAATATTAACCTGCTTCCCATCGACTACGGCTTTCGCCCTCGCCTTAGGGACCGACTAACCCTGCGTCGATTAACGTTGCGCAAGGAAACCTTGGGCTTTCGGCGTGCGGGCTTTTCACCCGCATTATCGTTACTCATGTCAGCATTCGCACTTCCGATACCTCCAGCAGACTTCTCAATCCACCTTCGCAGGCTTACGGAACGCTCCTCTACCGCGCATAAAACAAGTTTTATGCACCCCAAGCTTCGGTTCACTGCTTAGCCCCGTTAAATCTTCCGCGCAGACCGACTCGACCAGTGAGCTATTACGCTTTCTTTAAAGGGTGGCTGCTTCTAAGCCAACCTCCTGGCTGTCTATGCCTTTCCACATCGTTTTCCACTTAGCAGTGAATTTGGGACCTTAGCTGTGGGTCTGGGTTGTTTCCCTTTTCACGACGGACGTTAGCACCCGCCGTGTGTCTCCCATACAGTCCGTCTCGGTATTCGGAGTTTGCAATGGTTTGGTAAGTCGCGATGACCCCCTAGCCATAACAGTGCTCTACCCCCGAGAGGATACATATGAGGCGCTACCTAAATAGCTTTCGAGGAGAACCAGCTATCTCCGGGTTCGATTAGCTTTTCACTCCTAATCACAGCTCATCCCCGTCTTTTGCAACAGACGTGGGTTCGGGCCTCCAGTACCTGTTACGGCACCTTCACCCTGGCCATGACTAGATCACCCGGTTTCGGGTCTACTGCCCGCGACTATGCGCCCTTATCAGACTCGGTTTCCCTTCGCCTCCCCTATACGGTTAAGCTTGCCACGAACAGTAAGTCGCTGACCCATTATACAAAAGGTACGCAGTCACTCTTGCGAGCTCCTACTGCTTGTACGCACACGGTTTCAGGATCTATTTCACTCCCCTCTCCGGGGTTCTTTTCGCCTTTCCCTCACGGTACTGGTTCACTATCGGTCGGTCAGGAGTATTTAGCCTTGGAGGATGGTCCCCCCATATTCAGACAGGGTTTCACGTGCCCCGCCCTACTCGTCTTCACTGGAGTGGCCCTTTTAAATACAGGGCTATCACCTTCTATGGCCAATCTTTCCAGATTGTTTTTCTAAAGCCATTCCAGCTTAAGGGCTGCTCCCCGTTCGCTCGTCACTACTTAGGGAATCTCGGTTGATTTCTTTTCCTCCGGTTACTTAGATATTTCAGTTCACCGGGTTCGCTTCCAACAGCTATGAATTCACTGCAGGATACTGCCGAAGCAGTGGGTTTCCCCATTCGGATATTGCCGGATCAAAGCTTGTTGCCAGCTCCCCGACACTTTTCGCAGGCTACCACGTCCTTCATCGCCTCTGACCGCCTAGGCATCCACCGTGTGCGCTTATTCGCTTGACCATATAACCCCAAGTTGCCTCAGGGTCATATGCCGTGTTGTGTGGGGTACAAAGCCACCAACGCGAACATACGACTCAATTATTTAGGGACTCGAAGTCCCCGCCTTAGCCTCAACGACACGTTTAGATAGATATCTCAAACGCTCGCTACGTCACAAGTTATAAAAGAACATGTCTCAGCCTCAACGCTGAGCCATATAAATTCTTAAGTGTGCACTACATTCAGAGTGGTGGGTCTGGGAGGACTCGAACCACCGACCTCACCCTTATCAGGGGTGCGCTCTAACCACCTGAGCTACAGACCCAAAGTCGTTTCACTCAAATGGTGGAGCCTGTCGGGATCGAACCGACGACCCCCTGCTTGCAAAGCAGGTGCTCTCCCAGCTGAGCTAAGGCCCCATGATGGGACTTTCGCATATCGGCCTGTGCCGATACGCATCTCTGAATGCAGGTAATTTGTGAGGACGCCCGACAGGACGATGACGTCATGCTCAAAAGGAGGTGATCCAGCCGCACCTTCCGATACGGCTACCTTGTTACGACTTCACCCCAGTCATCGGCCACACCGTGGCAAGCGCCCTCCCGAAGGTTAAGCTACCTGCTTCTGGTGCAACAAACTCCCATGGTGTGACGGGCGGTGTGTACAAGGCCCGGGAACGTATTCACCGCAGCAATGCTGATCTGCGATTACTAGCGATTCCGACTTCATGGAGTCGAGTTGCAGACTCCAATCCGGACTGAGATAGGGTTTCTGGGATTGGCTTGCCCTCGCGGGTTTGCAGCCCTCTGTCCCTACCATTGTAGTACGTGTGTAGCCCTGGTCGTAAGGGCCATGATGACTTGACGTCATCCCCACCTTCCTCCGGTTTGTCACCGGCGGTCTCCTTAGAGTTCCCACCATTACGTGCTGGCAACTAAGGACAAGGGTTGCGCTCGTTGCGGGACTTAACCCAACATCTCACGACACGAGCTGACGACAGCCATGCAGCACCTGTCTCACGGTTCCCGAAGGCACCAATCCATCTCTGGAAAGTTCCGTGGATGTCAAGACCAGGTAAGGTTCTTCGCGTTGCATCGAATTAAACCACATACTCCACCGCTTGTGCGGGCCCCCGTCAATTCCTTTGAGTTTCAGTCTTGCGACCGTACTCCCCAGGCGGCGAACTTAACGCGTTAGCTTCGATACTGCGTGCCAAATTGCACCCAACATCCAGTTCGCATCGTTTAGGGCGTGGACTACCAGGGTATCTAATCCTGTTTGCTCCCCACGCTTTCGTGCCTCAGTGTCAGTGTTGGTCCAGGTAGCCGCCTTCGCCACGGATGTTCCTCCCGATCTCTACGCATTTCACTGCTACACCGGGAATTCCGCTACCCTCTACCACACTCTAGTGATCCAGTATCCACTGCAATTCCCAGGTTGAGCCCAGGGCTTTCACAACAGACTTAAACCACCACCTACGCACGCTTTACGCCCAGTAATTCCGAGTAACGCTTGCACCCTTCGTATTACCGCGGCTGCTGGCACGAAGTTAGCCGGTGCTTATTCTTTGGGTACCGTCAGAACAATCGGGTATTAACCGACTGCTTTTCTTTCCCAACAAAAGGGCTTTACAACCCGAAGGCCTTCTTCACCCACGCGGCATGGCTGGATCAGGCTTGCGCCCATTGTCCAATATTCCCCACTGCTGCCTCCCGTAGGAGTCTGGACCGTGTCTCAGTTCCAGTGTGGCTGATCATCCTCTCAGACCAGCTACGGATCGTCGCCTTGGTGGGCCTTTACCCCGCCAACTAGCTAATCCGACATCGGCTCATTCAACCGCGCGAAGCCCGAAGGTCCTCCGCTTTCACCCGTAGGTCGTATGCGGTATTAGCGTAAGTTTCCCTACGTTATCCCCCACGAAAGAGTAGATTCCGATGTATTCCTCACCCGTCCGCCACTCGCCACCCATAAGAGCAAGCTCTTACTGTGCTGCCGTTCGACTTGCATGTGTTAGGCCTGCCGCCAGCGTTCACTCTGAGCCAGGATCAAACTCTTCACTTAAAATTACATGCCCGAAGGCAAATACTTTAGCTGCAGAAGTCCAACCACTGGCAACTTATCGCTTGCAAAGCAATTAATATGTTGCTTGATTAAACGTCTGCAAGATGGACAATCATCCTTCCTGCAGGCGTCCGCACAAATTACCTGCGCACACTGTCAAAGAACATGGGGAAGTGGCCTCAGCGCCGTTCCCGTCAGCTTCGCCGTTTCCGTCGAAGCGAGCCGCCCATTATAGCGGACTTTTTCTTGCCGTCAACACCTCATTTGGAGGCGGTTGACGCTGCTTCGTTTGAACCCGAAGGTTTTCTGCGAAGCGAGCCGGCCATATTAGCAGGCTTTTCATCCTCGTCAACCCCTCGTGAAGAGGAAGTTGCCGCCGCTGCACCTCAATCCGCCGTAGCGTCTTTCCGTGTAGCGAGCCGCCCATCATAGCCGGCTTTTTCGTTTCGTCAACACCTTATTTCAAGGCGTTTTCGAACCCTTTCGCTCTGGTTCCGCGTTTGCGGAGGCCGTTGCGTCGGGGGAGGCGAACTATATGCCCACCGATCCGATTTGGGAAGCGTTTTGTGAAAAATTTTTCACGAAGTTGCCAAAAACTGGCGCTATGCCCCAGTCACGCCAGCAGAAAAGCTTTGAGGGCCTGGGGACTGTCACTTCTATCCAACGTGTAAGACGCGTGAGATCACCGAGATTGCCGCCCTGCGGCAACCTCGGTGCGCTTTAGGCAGTGACGAGCAATACGCGGGCAAAATTACGCTTGCCCACCTGGATGACCCCTTCAAAGCCGTGCGTAAAGACGCGGCTGGGATCCTCTACCACTTCGCCGTCGATCTTGACCGCGCGTTCCTTGAGCTTGCGGGTGGCTTCGGAGTTGCTGGGCGTCAGGCCGGCGGCAGTCAGGAGCCCGGCAAGGCGCAGGCCCTCATCGGGAACCACCACTTCCTGCAGCGGTAGCAGGCTGGTGTCGCCCTGCCCCGTCACCACCGCATGCCAGCCGGCAATGGCCTGCTCTGCGGCTGCGGCATCGTGAAACCGGGTGGCCAGCTCGCGTGCCAGGCGCAATTTGACCTCGCGCGGATGCAGCTCTCCCGCAGCGACCTGCTCTTTCAGGCGCGCCGCTTCGGCCAGGCTGATATCGAAGGACAGCAAGTCGATCCAGCGCCAGGTTAGCTCGTCGCCGATCTTCATCGTCTTGGTGACGATGTCGATGGCCGGCTCGTTGATGCCGATGTAGTTGCCCAACGACTTGGACATCTTGGCTACGCCGTCCAGGCCTTCCAGCAGCGGCATGGTCAGCACGATCTGCGGCGCCTGACCGTAATGCTCCTGCAAGCCGCGCCCCATCAACAGGTTGAACTTCTGATCGGTGCCGCCCAGCTCGACGTCCGCCTTCAGGGCGACCGAATCGTAGCCTTGCACCAACGGGTAGAGGAATTCGTGGATGGCGATCGGCTGCTGGCTGCCGAAGCGCTTGGCGAAATCGTCGCGTTCGAGCATGCGCGCGACGGTGTGCTGGGCAGAGAGCTTGATCATGTCGGCCGCGCTCATCTGGCCGAACCATTCGGAGTTGAAACGCACCTCGGTGCGTTCGCGGTCCAGGATCTTGAAGACCTGCTCTTCGTAGGTCCGTGCGTTGGCCAGCACATCCTCGCGGCTGAGCGGCTTGCGGGTGGCGTTCTTGCCGCTCGGGTCGCCGATCATTCCGGTGAAGTCGCCAATCAGGAAGATCACCTGATGGCCAAGCTGTTGGAACTGCCGCATCTTGTTGAGCAGCACGGTATGGCCCAGATGCAGATCCGGCGCGGTGGGATCGAAGCCGGCCTTCACCCGCAGCGGCTTACCGGTGGCGAGCCGCGCCTGCAGCTGATCGAGCTTGAGGATCTCTTCGGCACCACGGCCGATGAGTGCGAGGGATTCTTCGATAGTGGCCAACCACAGACTCCAGCGGCGCTTGCCGTCAAAAACGTGAATGATGTTAAACGCGGGTTAATTCCGCGCCAAGTGAAAATAATGAACAGGCTCAATGGTTTGACGCGCTGTTACAGGCTGTCTATGGTACCGGCGATTGGGCTCGCACTTCGAGCCAGCGAGGAATTTGAACGATGCAGAACTCAGAGCAGGGCCGTGCACGCAAGCGGCGCTTTCACGAACGCCTCCACGTCCTCCACGACACTGCACTGCATCGCAAGCTCAAGGCGCATCTGCCGGCGGCATTCAATGACCGCTGGACACGCCGTCACTGGATTCACGCCAGCCTGTTCGCCACCATCGGTGCGCTGGTCGCCACGATCGTGCCGGGTTTTTCCAACGCCATCGACGCACCGCTTTCCAGCCATTCCACGCTGGCATTGCCATTGCCGCCGCTGATTCCCAGCCGCAAGCAGCTGGCACCGAGCACCGATTGGGAAATTCTGCAGGTCAAGCCGGGCCAGACCCTGAGTACCTTGTTCGGCGAGCTGGGAATCCCGACCACGGTGATGTACCAGGTATTGGCGCACCCGGGGACCAAGGAGGCGCTGACCAAGCTGCGTCCGGGTACCGAGATCGCCTTCGACATGCCGACGCCGGGGCAGCTGCGCGCACTGCGCTTCGATCGCGACGACAGTCATCGGGTGGAACTGCGCCTGCTGGGCGACGCCGTGCGCGAGAACGTGACCGAGCGGGCGACGACCACGCGCACGGTAGTGGCCAGCGGGGAGATCAGCAGTTCGTTGTATGCCTCGGCCGGCAAATCCGGACTGTCGCCGGCGGCGGTGGCGATCATGACCGACGAGATCTTCAAGTACGACATCGACTTCGACAAGGATCTGCAGCCCGGCGACCGGTTCAGCGTGGTCATGGATGAGACCTGGCGCGAAGGCGAGCGGATCAGCACCGGCGACATCCTGGCGGCGACGTTCACCACTGGCGGCAAGACCTATACGGGGTTTCGCTTCGAGCGCGCCGGCAAACCGGCCGAGTACTTCGACATCACTGGCCGCCCGCTCAAGAAGAGCTTCATCCGCATGCCGGTGGCCTATAGCCGGATCAGCTCCACCTTCGGTGCGCGCAAGCATCCGGTGCTGGGCACCATGCGCATGCACAAGGGTGTGGACTATGCGGCCGCCTCGGGCACGCCGATCATGGCAGCCGGCGATGCGCGGGTGGTGTTTGTCGGGACCCAGCGCGGTTACGGCAACGTGGTGATCCTGGATCACGGCAAGAACTACAGCACGCTGTACGGGCACATGTCGCGCTTTGGCAAGATCAAGGCCGGGCAACGCATCAACCAGGGCACGGTGATCGGCTATGTCGGCATGACCGGCCTGGCGACCGGCCCGCATCTGCATTACGAATTCCGCGTGGGCGGGCAGCAGCGCAACCCGATGTCGGTGACGATGCCGCCGCCGGAGCCGCTGCAGGGCGCCGAACTGGCGGCGTTCCGCGCGCAGACGGCGCCGGCCATGGCCCGTATCGAGGGCATGGAGAAGCTGATCTACGCCGACGCCGGCAAGCCGGCCAAGGGCAAGTCGCGCAGTTGAGGCCTGCGGCTGGTCACTGCGTCAGCTGCGTTGCGGCTGCGCAGGTGGGTGGCGGGCGGGTTCGGCGCTGCCTCCAGCCGTGTCGCCTGGTAGTTGCCGTGCAGCTACGGGTTGCGGTGCACTGCAGGTGCTGAACGCTGCGATGTCCCCATGCGGCACCTGGTCTTGGCTGTCGACCGACAGCTTCTGAGGCGACTGCAGACCTTGACGATGCCTGAAGTGGGCGGGGAATCTCGAGGCGTGGGTCATTCTCGCGGCAGCGATTGCAGCACGTGGCCCGACGATGACGCGCCCACTGCACGGCTGCCACCGGGGTAAGACCGGTTGACGGACCCGGCCCGGCTGCACAAGCTGGCCGGCCGTGTCTTTCTGGCTTCGGCATGTCTGTCTTGGAACACGTTGACTCCCCCTTGTATCTGGGCCTGATGTCGGGAACCAGCGCCGATGGCATCGATGCCGCGCTGGTGCGCTTTGCTGATGCCACCCACCGCCGCTGCGAATTGGTGGCCGGGACGACGGTGGCGTGGGAGCCGCAACTGCGCGAGACCTTGGTGGCGCTCGGCCAGGGCGCCGAGACGGTGGCCATCGATGCGCTGGGCCAGCTGGACGCGCAGGTGGGGCTGGCATTCGCGGCGGCGGCCAATCGATTGATCGGCGACAGTGGCGTGGAGCGCCGGCAGATTCGTGCGATCGGCTCGCATGGGCAGACCATCCGCCACCGGCCCAACGCCAACCCGGCGTTCACCTGGCAGATTGGCGATGCCAGCCGGATTGCAGAGCACACCGGTATTACCACGGTGGCCGATTTCCGCCGCCGCGATGTGGCCGCCGGTGGCCAGGGCGCGCCACTGATGCCGGCCTTCCATCTGGCCATGCTGGGCGCAGGCGACGAAGACCGCGCGGTGCTCAATCTGGGCGGCATCGGCAACCTGACCTTGATTCCGCGCGATGGCGCGGTGCTGGGATTCGATACCGGCCCGGCCAACGCGTTGCTGGACAGCTGGTGCCAACGCCATCACGGCACGCCGTTCGATGCCGAAGGTGCGTTTGCCGCCAGTGGGCGCGTGGATGCGGCTTTGCTGCAGGCGCTGTTGGCCGATCCGTGGTTTGCGTTGCCGCCGCCCAAGAGTACCGGCCGCGAGCAATTCCATCTGGACTGGGCCGTGCAGGCGATGGGCAGCGCGCGGTTGGATGCTGCCGATGTGCAGGCGACCTTGCTCGAACTCACCGCTGTCAGCGTGGCCGATGCCTTGTTGCGGCTGCAGCCAACCACGCGACGGGTCCTAGTCTGCGGCGGCGGCGTGCGCAACCCGGTGCTGTTGGCGCGACTGGCGGCGCGGCTGCCGGGCATGGTGGTGGAATCCAGCGCGCGATACGGACTGGACCCGGATTACCTGGAGGCGATGGGCTTTGCCTGGCTGGCAGCCGAGCTGCTGGCCGGACGCGCGGCCAACCTGCCCGCGGTGACCGGGGCGGCCGGGCCTCGGCTGTTGGGGGCGATCTATCCGGCGTGAGCCCGTTGGCCTGTGCTGGCCGGGATGAAGCTGCGGCAGCGCTAGGGATTATTTCCCGCCGGCAGCGCCTTGAGCGCGGCAATCGCCTCGGCCAGGGCATCGACCTCCGGGTGCTGCAGGCCGCCGGTGACTTCGTATTCGCTGGCGAACAGGCCTTGTTCGAGCAGATGCATGACGGTCTGGTGCTGGGTCCAGCCCCGTGCGACGGAAATGCGGCGAATACGGTCCACCAGCACCGGGTCGATGTCACGCAATACCAGATCGGTCATGCCCTGCCTCGTGCAATGCGCTGCTCCGCGCGCATCATCGGCAACCTTGGCGGACGTTTCAATCCGGCCGCCTGTCGTGCGCCAATAGCCGCGGCCATAGCCAGGCCAGCAGCATTAACGTGGGAATGACGGTCAGGGCGCTGAGGATGAAGAAGGTGCTGTAGGAGGTCGCCTGGACGACGAACCCGGACACGCCACCGGCAAACTTGCCCGGCAGGTTGGCCAGCGAGACCAGCAACGCATACTGGGTTGCGGTGAAGTTGCGGTCGGTCAGCGAGGACATGAAAGCCACCAGCACCGTTGCGGCGAACCCCTGGAAGAGATTATCGGCACTGAGCGCGGCATAGAACGCCCACAGCTTGCCGGGGTTGTGCGCCATCAGCAGGAACGCCAGGTTGGACAAGGCCACCCCCAGCGCGGCCACCAGCAACATGCGCCGGAACCCGAACGCGGCAATTGCCGCGCCGCCAGCGAAGGCGCCGACAATGCCCATCCAGACGCCGAACAGCTTGGAGACGGTGGCGATATCGGCCTTGGTGAAGCCCGAATCCAGATAGAACGGACCGGCCATGACGCCGATCACCTGGTCGGGAAACTTGTACAGGCCCACGAACAGCAGCAGCACGATGCCCAGCGCCAGCCCATTGCTGGAAAAGAAGCTGGAAATCGGTTGCCAGAACGCACCGGCGACGTCCACGCGGCGCACGACCGTCGCCTCGGGCCGGTCGGGCTCGCGGCATAGCAAGGTGGTGACGATCGGCACCAGCATCAGTGCGGCCATGCCGACGTACGCCCACGTCCAGCCGAGGTATTGGGCCATGTACAACGCACCGGCACCGCCCAGGATCAGGCCGATGCGGTAGCCCAGCGTGTAGGTCGCCGCCAACGCGGCCTGCGCGGCATCCGGAGCGATTTCGATGCGGTAGGCATCCACCACCGAGTCCTGGGTCGCGCCCCAGAACGAGGCGAACAACACCCAGCCCACCAATCCCGTAACACTCAGGTCCGGGCGCGAAAATGCCAGCGCGAACAGGCCGATGGTGACGCCGATCTGCGCCACCAGCAGCCAGGAGCGACGGCGCCCCAGAAACGCGGTGAGCGGAAACGCATAGCGGTCGATCAGCGGTGCCCACAGGAACTTGAGCAGATAGAAGAAGCTGGCCAGGCTGATCAAGCCGATGCTGCCCAGGTCCAGCCCCACATCGCGCAAGCGGGTCGACAAGGTCTGCGAGGCGATCAGCAGGAACGGCAAGCCGCTTCCGAAGCCCAGCAGTGCCATGGTCGCCGCCGATGGCGTGGCGAAGGCGCGCTGGATACCACGCCAGCCCTTATAGCCCGGTGCAGACGTGGTCATGCGTCACTCCGGCGAGCACGAACGCCAGTGGTCGTGGCCGGCGCGGCCCACGGCACCGCTGCATGCAGCCCGCCGCGGAGGGCCGTCATGGCGTCACGCGTCCTGTCTTGAGCGGTCTGTGCAGGACCGTAACGACGCACTCCCGTGCCGAAGCAGAACGTTGCGAAAGGCATCGGACGACTGCGTAAGGGCCAATGAGAGCCGCCGCGCGTGCTGCAGTGGCCGAGCTGCCGCCGGATGGCGATGTTGCCGGCGAAGTCTTGGCCCCGTTCTGCAACATGCCGGCGCGCTATGACCGAAACCATAGCCTTGGCCTGCCTCACTGCGCGTAATCCACGATGTACGGCGCGTGGTCGGAGAAGCGCTCTTCGCGGTAGATCGAGCAGGCCTTCAAGGTGTCGCGCAGGCCGGGGGTGACCAATTGGTAGTCGATGCGCCAACCGACATTGTTGGCGCGCGCCGCGCCACGGTTGCTCCACCAGGTGTAGTCCTGGCCCTGCGGATGCAGCACGCGGTAGCTGTCGACCCAGCCGCGGCCTTCGGCGGGGTTGGTGTCTTCTGGCGCGTCGGCGCACAGGCCGTTGAGCCAATCGCGCTCGGGCGGCAGGCAGCCGGAGTTCTTCTGGTTGGATTTCCAGTTCTTGATGTCCAGCGCCGTGCGCACGATGTTCCAGTCGCCGCACAGCACATACTGGCGGCCACTGGCCAGCCACTGCTCCAGGATCGGCCGCAGCCATTGCATCACCTGGAACTTGTAGTCCTGGCGCAATTCGCCCGAGGAACCGGAGGGGATGTAGAAGGACACCACGCTGAGGTTGCCGAAGCGCGCTTCGATATAGCGCCCCTCTTCGTCGAACTCCGGCCAGCCCAGCGCGGTGCGCACCTCGTCGGGCTCGTGCCGGCTGTAGATCGCCACGCCGCTATAGCCCTTCTTGGTGCTGGCGTCGCGAAACCAGGCCTTGTAGCCGGTGGGCAGGAAGTCTGGCCCGGCCAGTTGATGCTCCTGGGCCTTGGTTTCCTGCACGCACAGCACGTCGGCGTCCTGGGCGGCGAACCACGCGAAGAAACCCTTGCTGGCGGCCGAACGCAGGCCGTTGGCGTTGAAACTGATGATGCGCATGGATGAAGAGCCGGGATTCGGGAATGGGGATTGGAGATTCGTCAAAGCGTACCGCATCAGCGGATGCCGCAAGGCGCGACCGGCTATGCTTTCCAATCCCGAATCCCTACTCCCCAATCTCGTCACATGACCGACCACCGCACCCGTTTCCTGCAGCTGGCCCTGGACGCCGATGCCCTGCGCTTTGGCGAGTTCACGCTCAAGTCCGGGCGGCTCAGCCCGTACTTCTTCAATGCCGGGCGCTTCGATTCGGGAGCCAAGACCGCGCAGTTGGCGCAGTGCTATGCCGATGCGATCGATGCGGCCGGGCTGGACTTCGACCTGTTGTTCGGGCCGGCCTACAAGGGCATTCCGTTGGCAACCGCGCTGGCCTGCGCCTACGCGGGGCGCGGACGCGACCTGCCGCTGGCGTTCAACCGCAAGGAAGCCAAGGACCATGGCGAAGGCGGCACCCTGATCGGCGCGCCGCTGGCCGGCCGTAAGGTATTGATCGTCGATGACGTGATCACCGCCGGCACCGCGATCCGCGAGGCGCTGGCCATCATCCGCGCCGCCGGCGGCATGCCGTCGGGAATCGTGGTGGCGCTGGACCGGCAGGAGATCGCGTCCGATCAGGACCGCCGTTCCGCCGCCCAGGCGGTGGCGGCCGAGGCCGGCATACCGGTGATCGCGGTGGCCAACCTGGGCGACCTGCTTGCTTTTGCGGCAGGAAACGCCGACCTTGTGGGCTTCCAGGAACCGCTGCTGGCCTATCGTGGCCGCTACGGGACCGACACCACAGGCTGACGGCAGGCGACAGGGGGCTGCGATGATGCCAATACATACACGTTCGGCATTGTTCGCCGTTGCGGCGGCTGTCGCTGCGACCTTGGTCATGGCGGCGCCGGCCGGCGCGCAAGACAAGCCGGCCGGCAAGAAGCTGTATTGCTGGAACCAGAACGGCGCCCGCGTGTGCAGCGATACGCTGCCCCCGGAGGCGGTGAACCAGGCGCGCGACGAATTCAACGTCAAGAGCGGGATGCGCAGCGCCGAGGTGCAGCGCGCCATGAGCAGCGATGAGCGCGCTGCCGCTGCGGCCAGCGAGCAGCAACGCCAGGCCGATCTGGCCGCCGAGCAGATGCGCCAGCGCACCGACCAGGCGATGCTGATGTCCTATCAGAGCGAGGACGACCTGCGCCGGGTGTTCAAGGAGCGCATCGCCATCGTGGACAACAACATCCATACCGCGCGCTTCAACGTGACCAGCCTGCGCGAGGGGTTGGCCAGCCTGCTGCGCAGCGCCGGCGACCGCGAGCTGGCCGGCCAGGCAGTGGCTGACAAGCTGGCCGGCGACATCCAGCAGCGCCATCGCGATCTGATGGCGCAGTTGCGTCTGCAGATCAGCTTCGAGCAGCAACGGGTGGCGCTGGATGGCGAGATCGCCGACATCCTGCAGCGCTACCGGGCCATGAAGGAGCCACCCGCCGGCACCCCGCCCGCCGGCTGACCGGCGCCTGCGTCATTCCGGCCGTGCGGCGCACCGCCGCGGGCGGCATTTCCCGATCCGACGCCCTGCCCGCATAATGGCCGGTCTTACTCTTTGCCCACGAGGCTCTCCCGCATGGCCCGGATCATCGCCATTGCCAACCAGAAAGGCGGCGTCGGCAAGACCACGACCGCGGTCAATCTGGCGGCCGGCCTGGCGCGCGCGCCCAAGCGTGTGTTGCTGGTGGATCTGGACTCGCAGGGCAACGCCACCATGGGCAGCGGCATCGACAAGCGCGATGTGGCCGCCTCCACCTGCGACCTGTTGCTGGGCGAAAACACCGCCGCGCAGATCCGGGTGACCGCGCCGGAAGGCTTCGACCTGCTGCCAGGCAACATCGACCTGACCGCTGCCGAGATCCAGCTGATGGACCAGGGCGAACGCGAACAGCGGCTCAAGCGCGCCCTGGCGCCGATCCGCGACGAGTACGACTTCATCCTGATCGATTGCCCGCCGGCATTGTCGCTGCTCACGCTCAATGCGCTGACCGCGGCCGATTCGATCATCGTGCCGATGCAGTGCGAGTACTACGCGCTGGAAGGGCTGACCGCGCTGCTGGAAACCATCGAAGCGTTGCGCGCCAACCTCAACCCGACGCTGGAAATCGAAGGCGTGCTGCGCACCATGTTCGACATCCGCAACAACCTGGCCAATGCGGTATCGGCCGAGCTGACCGAGCATTTCGGCGACAAGGTGTTTCGCACCATCGTGCCGCGCAACGTGCGCCTGGCCGAGGCGCCCAGCCATGGCCAGAGCATCGTCGGTTACGACCGCACCTCACGTGGCGGGGTGGCCTACCTGGGCCTGGCCGGTGAGATCGTGCGCCGCCAGAACGACCGCAACAAGGCCGTCCGGCCCGTGGAGACCGTCTGATGAGCAAGCCGCCGCTGGCAAAGAAGCGTGGCCTGGGCCGTGGTCTGGAAGCGCTGCTGGGGCCCAAGGGCGCGGCCGCCGCCGCCGCACCGGCCGGTGCCGACGAACAGGCCTTGCAGCCCGGCGATACCCTGCGCACCTTGGTGGTGACCCAGCTGCAGCCGGGCAAGTATCAGCCGCGCCGGGAGATGGACGAGGTCAAGCTGGCCGAGCTGGCCGAGTCGATCAAGGCGCAAGGCGTGATCCAGCCCATCGTGGCGCGCGAGCTGGCGCCGGGGCAGTTCGAGATCGTGGCCGGCGAACGTCGCTGGCGCGCTTCGCAGCTGGCTGGGCTGACCGAAGTGCCGGTGGTGGTGCGCGAGCTGGACGACCGCACCGTCATCGCGATGGCGCTGATCGAAAACATCCAGCGCGAAGACCTCAACCCGCTGGAAGAAGCGCAGGCGTTGCAGCGGCTGATCGACGAATTTTCGCTGACCCATGCCGAGGCCGCCGGCGCGGTGGGACGCTCGCGTGCGTCGGTCTCCAATCTGCTGCGGTTGCTGGAATTGCCGGTGGCCATTCGCGTGTTGCTGGAAACCCGCCGGCTGGAAATGGGCCACGCGCGCGCGCTGCTCACCCTGGCGCCGGAGCTGGCCAGCAAGCTGGCGCAGGAAGCGGCCGACCAGGGCTGGTCGGTGCGCGAGGTCGAACACCGCGCGCAGCAGTTTGCCGCCGGCAAGGTGCCCGGCTCGCTGCGCAAGGGCAAGCCGGCGCCGGTGGCCCCACAGGCCGATATCGCCTCGCTGGAAACCGAACTGTCCGAGTCGCTGGGCACCAAGGTGGTGTTCAATCATGGCCGCGGCGGCAAGGGCAAGCTGGTGATCCATTACACCGATCTGGACACGCTGGACGGCGTGCTCGAACGCCTGCGCATGCAGCGCAGCTGATCGCTTGCACATCCAACAGGATCTTCGTCGGCCATGAATCCCGCCAAGGTGGACCGCCAGCACCTGCTGCAGCTGACCGACCTGCCCAACGTCGGGCCGGCCTGCGAAAAGGACCTGCGCCTGATCGGCATCCGCGTGCCTGCGCAGCTGCGCGGTCGCGATGCCTACGACATGCACGCACAGCTGTGCCTGCGCACCGGCGTGCTGCACGACCCCTGCGTGATCGATGTGTTCCTGTCGATCGTGCGCTTCATGGACGGCGAGGCGGCGCAGCCGTGGTGGAAGTTCAGCGCCGAGCGCAAGGCCAAGCTTGCCAGCGAAGCGCCGCTCGCGCTGCGGTGAACGAAGACGCGTGGCGCGCTGCAGCCTTGATTTCGAGCGCCGCATGCGCGGCGACCGCGGCAGATCGCGCCTGGCACGCTGCGCACGGCAGGCGCGTTGGCAGCATAGAGATGCCGAACCCGCTCGCAGCGGCGCCTGCAATGCGCCGCGCATGCGCATCCGGAGCGCCAGCCTTTTGTTTCCGCATTTCCCAGGATCACAGCCATGACCATTCTCGTCACCGGCGCTGCCGGTTTCATCGGTGCCTACACCTGCCGCGCGCTGGCAGCCCGCGGCGAGACGGTGGTGGGGCTGGACAACTACAACAGCTACTACGACCCGCAGCTCAAGCATGACCGGGTGGCGGCGCTGTGCCCCGGCATCGATATCCGCACGCTGGACCTGACCGATCGCGAGGGCCTGGCCGCATTGTTCGATGAGATCCAGCCGACCCGCGTGGTGCATCTGGCTGCGCAGGCGGGCGTGCGGTATTCGCTGGAAAACCCCCACGCCTACGTGGACAGCAACCTCGTTGGCTTCGTCAACATGCTCGAGCTGTGCCGGCACCGCGGCGTGCAGCACCTGGTGTATGCCTCGAGCAGTTCGGTCTACGGCGATTCGGCCACCCCGCCGTTTTCCGAAGACCAGCGCGTGGACCAACCGCGTTCGTTGTATGCGGCAACCAAGGCCGCCAACGAATTGATGGGCTACACCTATGCGCAGCTGTATGGCCTGCGCGCGACCGGACTGCGCTTTTTCACGGTGTACGGGCCGTGGGGCCGGCCGGACATGGCGCCGCTGATCTTCAGCCGTGCGGTGCTGGCGGGGCGGCCGATCGAGGTGTTCAACCACGGCAAGATGCAGCGCGATTTCACTTTCGTCGACGATATCGTGGCCGGTGTGCTGGGCGCGCTGGACACGCCCAGCACCGCGCCGGTGCCGCACCGGGTGTTCAACCTGGGCAACCACACGCCGGTGGAGCTGGAGACCTTCATCGACGTGATTGCGCAGGCCGCCGGCCGCGCAGCCGAAAAGGTCTACCGGCCGATGCAGCCGGGCGACATGATCCGCACCATGGCCGATACGCAGCGTGCGCAGGCGGCCTTCGGGTTCGATCCGGCGACCCCGGTTGAGCGTGGTTTGCCGCAGGTCGTGGAGTGGTGCCGGCAGTATTTCGGCGAGCGCACCTAGCGCTTGGCGGGATTTACGGGGGGAGGTGCGAAGGCTCGATGGGCGCACGGAGCGCGGAGCGCCGAGGCTGCCATGCGAGCCAGATGCAGGGCCTACCTTCCAGCAGCCGCCCGGGCGTACGACCGCATGGCAGCCACGCAATGCATGGCGATGTGCCAGCTGATGCACCGGAAGAGGACGCGTGATCGGCCCGCTGGCCCACGCCTTCGCAGCCCTGCCACGTTCCCACCGTACGCTACAGGCTGCTTCCAACCGGTCCAATGCGCATAACGCGTGCATGCTTCATGCCTGACTCAGAGAGTCAGGGCACAATGCCCGATCTTTTTCGCTCAGCCTTCATCCGGCTACCCCGCATCCATGAGCCAACCTCAGCTGTCCGTCGTCGTCCCGGTATTCAACGAGCGCGATAACGTCGCCACGCTGGTGGGCGAAATCGTCCGCGCCCTGCGCGGCGTGGTGGCCTTCGAAATCGTGTATGTCGATGACCATTCGCGTGACGACACGCTCGCGGTGCTGCAAGACCTGAAGAGCACCACGCCGGAACTGCGCGTGCTGCATCATGTGACCCAGAGCGGCCAGAGCACGGCGGTGCGCAGCGGGGTGAAGGCCGCGCGCGCCAGCTGGATCGCCACGCTCGATGGCGACGGCCAGAACGACCCGGCCGACATCCCCAAGCTGCTCATCGCGCGCAGCCAGGCCGAGCCGCAGGTGAAGCTGTTCGCCGGCTGGCGGGTCAACCGCCAGGATTCCGGCTCCAAGCGCTGGGCCAGCAAATGGGCCAATGCGATCCGCTCGCGCATGCTGCGCGACAACACGCCCGACACCGGCTGCGGCATCAAGTTGTTCGAGCGCGAGGCGTTCCTGGACCTGCCGTACTTCGACCACATGCATCGCTATTTGCCGGCGTTGATGCAGCGCGCCGGCTGGCGCACGGTGAGCGTGCCGGTCAACCACCGCCACCGCACCGCCGGCGTGTCCAAGTACAACAATCTCAATCGCGCCCTGGTCGGCATCCGCGACCTGCGCGGCGTGGCCTGGCTGATCACCCGCAGCAAGCGCACCGTGGTGCAGGAACGCTGATGGACCCGTCCTTGCTCGACCAACAACTGACCTGGCTGTACTGGACCGGCATCCATGTGACCGGGTGGAAGCTGATCGGCTATGTCGGCGCACTGATGTTCGGTGGCCGCTGGCTGGTGCAGTTCGTTGCCTCCAAGCGCGCCGGCAAGCCGGTGATTCCGCGCCTGTTCTGGTACATGAGCGTGGTCGGCAGCCTGATGACGCTGAGCTATTTCGTGTTTTCGGCCAAGCAGGATTCGGTCGGTGTGCTGCAGAACCTGTTCCCGGCGTTTACCGCGTTTTACAGCCTGTATCTGGATGTGAAGCATCGCGGGTGGAAACGCGACCGGGCCGGTCATTGAGGCGGGGATTCGGGATTCGGGATTCGAATCACTTGGTCCGGATGGTTACTGGTGATCTAACGCTCTTGGTGATCCGCGGCGGATCGAGATGATCCCGGTGCGCTGCAAAGCGCGTTGCTGCATCCGATGTTCGGTGATCCATCGTGGTTGGCGATGCCTCAGCGTACGCAAGCGATACGGCTGCACTGCATCTCACTGACAAGGTTTTGGGGTGCGATGCAGCGTGATTGATGTGCGCCTACGCGCCTTGACGCCACCTGCGGCATCCACCCCATGCAGCGCAGCTTGCCGGAGGCGTGGCGATAGCGCTGACCGCTGATGCCCGCTTTTCGGACACGCCATTGCGCGCGCGGCCGACGCGATGATGGACTGCCCGCCGATGTTGCCGCTCTCGCGCCGCGGGCAACCTGTGACCATGTCCACTGCGCTCCGTCATCGCCTCCTGTCCACGCCGACGCTTGAAGCCACGTATTGGCATCTGCGGCTACCCACGCATCAGCGCGTGCCGCTATTCGCCGATTGGCGCTGCGCTCGCGCCGCGGCGGCCAGCCTGGCGCTGCCACGCCATTGGCAAGGTGCGCAGTTGCTGTGCTGGGTGCTGTTGCCTGAGGCGTGGTGCGGGTTGCTGCAGGCACCGAGCAAGGCGGTGTTGCTGCAATTGGCCGCGACGGCGCGACTGAGGACCGCCGATGCAGTCAATCGCGCACGCGGGCGTGGTGGAACGGTGTGGCAGCCGCAGATGCAGGTCTCGGCGCTCCCGCAGCAAAGCGATCATCGACAGTTCGCGCGCACGCTGGTCGCATTGCCCCTGCGGGCGGGCCTGGCCGAGCAGGTGGGCGAGTATCCGTACTGGGACGCAGTCTGGCTATTGACGGACGGTCACGACGCCGCGTCGATCACCACGCACTGCGATCGTGCCGAGCCAACCGGAACAGGCGCAACACACGGTTGATCGCGTACACCGAAGCGAGCCGGATAACGGCCCGCCGCGTCGCCCGCCGGCCCAGCTGCGCTGCCCCTGCCCAGGCAACGCAGCGGACGGTCCGCGCATCCGGCGATCAAAACGCCAATGGATGCTCCGGCAACAACGTCTGCAGTTCGTTGCGGAACAGCGTGCGAATCCGCTGCAATGCGGCCTCGCTGTCGGCTTCGAACCGCAGCACCAGGATCGGCGTTGTATTGGAGGCGCGTACCAGCCCCCAGCCGTCGATGAAGTCCGCGCGCAGCCCGTCGATGGTCGACAGCCGCGCCGATTCGAACGGCGATTCTTCGCCGGTCTGCGCACGCGCGACAAAGCGCGCCACCAGCGCATGCGCATCGCCTTCCACCGGCACCTTGATCTCCGGCGTGGAGACGCTCTCGGGCAGGGCGTCCAGCACGTCGGACGGGGTTTCCTCGCGCTGGGCCAGGATTTCCAGCAGGCGTGCGGCGGCGTAGATGCCGTCGTCAAAGCCGTACCAGCGCTCCTTGAAGAAGAAGTGGCCGCTCATCTCGCCGGCCAGTTCGGCATCGGTCTCGCGCATCTTGGATTTGATCAGCGAATGCCCGGTCTTCCACATCAGCGGACTACCGCCGTTGCGCAACACGTAGTCGGACAGCTTGCCGGTGCACTTCACGTCGTAGATGACCAATGCGCCAGGGTTGCGCTGCAGGACATCGGCAGCGAACAGCATCAGCAGGCGGTCGGGGAACACCATCGCGCCTTCCTTGGTCACCACGCCCAGGCGATCGGCATCGCCATCGAACGCCACGCCGATATCCGCATCGAAACGCTGCACCATCTTCACCAGATCGTTGAGGTTGTGCGGCTCGCTCGGATCAGGGTGATGGTTGGGGAAGGTGCCATCGATGTCGCAGTACAACGGCACCACTTCGGCGCCGATCGCTTCCAGCAGGCGCGGTGCGATCTCACCGGCCACGCCGTTGCCGGCGTCCACCACCACCTTGATCGGGCGATCGAGCTGGACGTCGTCGGCGATACGCTGAATGTAGGCATCGCTGATGTCGCGCTGTTCCAGTTCGCCAGGCGTGGCGGCGGTATGCAGGCGACCTTCGTTGATGCGCTGGTGCAGTTCGGCGATGGCGGCGCCGGACAAGGTCTCGCCGCCGATCACGATCTTGAAACCGTTGTAGTCCGGCGGATTGTGGCTGCCGGTGACCGCCACGCAGCTGCCGGCACGCAGCTCGTAGGCGCCGAAGTACACCACCGGCGTCGGTGCCAGGCCGATGTCGGTGACGTTGCAGCCGGCGCGGCGCAGGCCTTCGATCAGGCCGTTGCTCAGCTCCGGCCCGGACAGCCGGCCGTCGCGACCGACCACCACATCGCGCAGTCCCTGTGCCTGCATCACGCTGCCGATGGCCTGGCCGACCAAGGCGGCAACGCCGGGGTTGAGGTCCTTACCGACCACGCCGCGGATGTCGTAGGCACGGAACATCTCGGTGGCGACCTGCACCGCCGGCACCAGCGCTGGCGGTGCCGGCGGTGCCTCGGCGTCCAGCGCGCGTGCCTCGCTGGCAACGCTGGCGTCGTGCTGCAGGCTCTGACTGAAGGTGGGTTCATCGGCGCCGGATTGGTCGGCACCCCGGCGCCGTGGCAAGGCCACCTGACCCCGGCTGGCCAGCACCAGCAGTACCGCAATGATCAGCAGCAATGCCGCCACGATGGCGCAACCGACGGCGCCCAGGCCCAGTGGGCCGCTGTCGCCTTGCGGCACCGCCGCAGCCACGCGCAAGCCGCTGGTCCCAAGCGGCCTGGCCAGCGTTTCGGCCGCATCGGCCAATGCCATATCGCCCTGCTGGGCCACGTTGTAGCTGCCCTGGCGCACGGCCAGGTAGGCGCTGTCCGGTGCCGCGATTGCATCCAGCGGGCCGGTCAGGCGCAGTAACGGCAACCGCGCATACGCCACCGCCGGCTGCCCGCCAAGGCGCACCGCGGCAGCCACGCCCAGGCGGACTTGTTTGGCCTCGCGTACCACCCGGACCTGCGCCCGGTCGGCCACCTGCGCCGATTCGAGCAGGCTCAGACGCGCGTAACCGAAATCCTTGGGGTTGGCATAGGCCGCGGCAAGGTCGCCAGGCAGCACCTGCACATCCTCGGCGCCCTTGAAGCGCTCGCGGATGGCCGATGCGGCCGCCAGCGCGTCGCCACCGGCCAACGCAGCGATGACCGGCGGCTGCTTGAGCACCGCGTCGAGCTGGCTGGCCTGGGTGGCCATGGCCTGGCCCACGTCCTGCACCGCGCGGTCGCGCGCCTGCTCCAGCCCTTGCGCCACCGCGTCCTGGCGCCATTGCGCATAACTGTTCCAGCCGAACCAGGCAGCCAGCAGCAGCAATATGCCTCCCAACACCGGACCACTCGTACGCACGCTGGACATCCCCTGCCTGCGCTCGTTCGCCTTGCTCATGTAATTTCCCCTGTCAGCGCACGCCGGTGTGGCCGAATCCACCCGCTCCCCGCGCGCTGTCGACGAAAGTATCCACCACTTGCAAGCCCATACGCACGATCGGCAGGATCACCAGCTGCGCGATGCGGTCGCCCGGCTCGATGGTGAAGGCCTCGCGGCCGCGATTCCAGGTGCTGATCAGCAGCGGCCCCTGGTAATCGGCATCGATCAAACCGGTGCCGTTGCCGAGCACGATGCCGTGGCGATGGCCCAACCCCGAGCGCGGCAGGATCACCGCGCACAGCTGCGGGTCGGCCAGATGGATCGCGATACCGCTGGGGATCAGCGCCGCATCGCCCGGCTGCAGCGTCATCGGCGCCTCCAGCGCGGCGCGCAGGTCCATGCCGGCGCTGGATTCGGTGGCGTAGGCCGGCAGCGGCCACAGATCGCCGAAGCGCGGGTCGAGCAACTTCACCTGCAAGGACTGGGTTGGGGGGCTCATGCCTGCAATCTCTCCGCGATCAGGGCCAGCAGTTGGTCTGCCAACTCGGTCTTGCTGCTGCTGGGGAACACACGCTCGCCGCCCTGCCAATAGGCCGTGGCTGCATTGTTGTCGCTTTCGAATCCGCCGCCTTCGATCCCCACCTGGTTGGCGATGATCAGGTCCAGCCGCTTGGCCGCCAGCTTGCCACGGGCGTAATGCTCCACATCGTGCGTTTCGGCAGCAAAACCGACCACCAGTTTCAGCGCCCCGGTCTGTGCGGCGACCTCGGACAGGATGTCCGGGGTGCGTACCAGCTCCAGGGTCAACGTTTCGCCGGTCTTCTTGATCTTCTGCGACACCACCCGCTTGGGGGTGTAGTCGGCCACGGCGGCAGCGCCGATGTAGATGTCGGCCGGGAATGCACCCAGCACTGCGTCGCGCATCTGCGCGGCCGAGCGCACGTCGATGCGCTGCACGCCCTCCGGGGTGGTCTGGTGCACCGGCCCGCTGACCAGCACCACATCGGCACCCTGCCTGGCAGCGGCGGCGGCCAGGGCGTAGCCCATCTTGCCGCTGCTGCGGTTGCCGACGTAGCGCACTGGGTCCAGGTCCTCGAAGGTGGGGCCGGCGCTGATCACGATGCGCAGGCCTTCCAGCTGGGCACTGCTGGGGATGAACACGGGCGCGGCGACGCTCTTGGCGCCCTCCGGGGCTGCGCTGGCGACCGCCGCGCCGCCGGCCAGCGCCGCAAGGATCGCCGCCGGTTCGGCCAGCCGGCCGGGGCCGGATTCGCCCTCGGCCAGCGGGCCGTCGTCAGGGCCTACCACCGCCACCCCGCGCGCGCGCAGGGTGGCGATGTTGGCCTGGGTGGCCGGATGCAGCCACATGCGGTGGTTCATGGCCGGCGCCACGGTCAGCGGCGCGGTCGTGGCCAGGCACAGCGTAGTGACCAGATCGTCGGCCAGACCATGCGCCAGACGCGCTAGCAGGTCGGCGGTCGCCGGGGCAACGATCACCCGGTCGGCCCAGCGCGCCAGTTCGATGTGGCCCATCGCCTGCTCGGCGGCGCTGTCCCACAGCGTGGTGCGGGTGGGCTGCCCGGACAATGCCTGGAAGCTGAGCGGGGTGACGAATTGTTGCGCACCGCCGGTCATGGCGACCTGCACCTGCGCACCGGCGTCGCGCAGGCGACGGACCAGTTCGAGCGATTTGTAAGCGGCGATGCCTCCGCCGACGCACAGCAGCAAACGCTGTCCGTCCAGGGGGCGGGCCTGAGTGGAGCCGATCACGTCGGGGTCGTCCTACGGTTACAAGGACAACTAGATTAGCCGATGCCTCCGCTTGGCCTGATGGGCGTCGGCGATGAGCACCGGCAATCTCGCCATATGCACATACACGACTGGCCCACCCACGAACGCCCGCGCGAGAAACTTCTGGCGCGCGGGGCCACCGCCTTGTCCGATGCCGAGCTGCTGGCGATCTTCGTCGGCTCCGGCCTGCGCGGCCAGGATGCGGTGCAGACCGCGCGCGATCTGCTGCACCGGCACGGCCCGCTGCGTCTGTTGCTGGACCGCCCGGCCAAGACGCTGGCGCGCCTGCCCGGGCTGGGCCCGGCCTCGGCCTGCAAGCTTGCCGCCGCGATGGAGCTGGCCCAGCGGCACCTGATGAGCGCGCTGGAGCGCGGCGAGGCGCTCAGCGACCCGCCCAGCGTGGGCCGCTATTTCTCGCAGCGGCTGCGCGCGCGGGCCTATGAAGTGTTCGCCGCGCTGTTCCTGGACAACCGCCACCGCGCCATCGCCTTCGAGGAACTGTTCACCGGCACCATCGACGGGGCCGACATCCACCCGCGCGAAGTGGTCCGGCGGGCGCTGCTGCACAACGCCGCGGCGGTGATCGTCGGGCACAACCACCCGTCGGGTAATCCGGAGCCCTCCGAGGCCGACCGCGCGGTCACCAAGCGGCTGCTGGACAGCCTGGAGCTGGTGGATATCCGCCTGCTGGACCATTTCGTCATCGGCGATGGTCGACCGGTGTCGTTCGCCGAGCGCGGCTGGCTGGAATGAGCAGTGGTGCGCTGACCTGAACCATCGGTCGGACCCTGCGCCGCGCGGTCGGGTAAAATCGCTGGTTTGGTTCCAAGCAGATCCCACGTGAAAGCCCTACTCCGCGCACTGATCGGCCAAGGCATTGAAGCCTTGCGCGCCAATGGCACCCTGCCCGCCGACACCCTGCCGCCGGATTTTGTGGTCGAGCGACCCAAGACCCGCGAGCACGGCGACTTCGCCACCAATGCCGCGATGCTGCTGGCCAAGGCTGCGCGCAGCAATCCGCGCGCACTGGCGCAGGCGCTGGTTGCCGCGCTGCCGGCCAGCGACGACGTAGCCAAGGTGGATATCGCCGGTCCGGGCTTCATCAATTTCCATCTGGCCCCCACCGCGTATCAGCGCGAAGTGGCGCATGTGATCAAGCAAGGCCACGACTACGGCCGCGGGCTGGCCGGCAACGGCCGTTCGGTGGGCGTGGAATACGTCTCGGCCAACCCGACCGGCCCGCTGCATGTCGGCCACGGCCGCGCCGCGGCGATCGGCGACAGCCTGGCGCGCGTGCTCGACGCCAACGGCTGGAACGTCAAGCGCGAGTTCTACTACAACGATGCCGGCGTGCAGATCGAGAACCTGGCGCTGTCGGTCCAGGCACGCGCGCAGGGGCTCACCCCCGACAGCGACGGCTGGCCGGAAAACGGCTACCGCGGCGACTACATCGCCGATGTGGCCAGTGCCTACCTGGCCGGCGACACCGTCGACCTGGAAGGCCATCTGGTCACCGGCACCAAAGACCCAGCCGATCTCGAATCGATCCGTCGCTTCGCGGTGGCGTACCTGCGTAACGAGCAAAACCACGACCTGGCCGCGTTCCGGGTCGATTTCGACATCTACTTCCTGGAAAGCTCGCTGTACAAGGACGGCAAGGTCGAAGAAGCGGTGCAGAAGCTGATCGCCTCCGGCCATACCTACGAAGAAGGCGGCGCGCTGTGGCTGAAGTCCACCGACTTCGGCGACGACAAGGACCGCGTCATGCGCAAGTCCGACGGCACCTACACCTACTTCGTGCCGGACGTGGCCTATCACCTGACCAAGTGGCAACGCGGCTACGAGCGCGCCATCACCGAACTGGGCGCCGACCACCACGGCTCGCTGACGCGCGTGCGCGCCGGCCTGCAGGCGATGGAACTGGGCATCCCGCAAGGCTGGCCGGAATACGTGCTGCACCAGATGGTCACGGTGATGCGCGGCGGCGAGGAAGTGAAGCTGTCCAAGCGCGCCGGCAGCTACGTCACCCTGCGCGACCTGATCGAAGAAACCAGCGCCGATGCGGTGCGCTGGTTCCTGATCGCGCGCAAGCCCGATTCGCAGCTGACCTTCGATATCGACCTGGCGCGCGCGCAAAGCAACGACAACCCCGTGTTCTACGTGCAGTACGCGCATGCGCGGGTGTGCAGCGTGCTGCGCCAGGCGCAGGAAAAGGGCTACAAGTACGACCAGGCCCACGGCCTGGCCGAGCTCGCATGCCTGGACGACGAACACTCGCTGGCGGTGATGCTGGAGCTGTCGCGTTACCCGGAAGTGGTGGAAATCGCCGGCCAGGCGCTGGAGCCGTACCAGATCGCGCAATACCTGCGTGAATTGGCGCACGCCTTCCACACGTGGTATCACAACAGCAAGGTGCTGGTGGACGATGCCGCCGAGCGCGACGCCAAGCTCACCCTGGCGGTCGCCACCCAACAGGTGCTGGCCAATGGCCTGGAACTGCTCGGCGTCAGCGCTCCGGAAAAGATGTAGACAGGCGGCAGCTCCCGGGTGCCGGCGCAGGCAGCGGCGCAGCGCGTGGCACTGCGGCAGGCGCCGGCCTGCCACCTCGGGCGCCGATGGCGCTCACCGGGCAATCAGCGCAACGGCGCGCATTGCCACAGCAAGCCGGGCCAGCGGGCCCGCAACGACACGATTCGGAGAAGTGGTAGATGGCAGCACGACGCGGTAAGAGTCAGGCCCGGCGCAACACCAGCAATGGCACCCCCGGTTGGGTGTGGCTGGTGGCTGGCGCCGCGATTGCGGCAGTGATCTTCCTGGCCGCACCCAACCTGTTCAAGAAGGACGGCGACGGTTTCCTGCGCGTGGGCCCGCGTGCCAATCCGGATGCGCAGCCCGAGCCGGTGGCCGATGCCGACGTGGACACGCCGGCCGAACTGCCCAAGCCCAGCGCGCAGCCGCCCAAGCCGCAGGCCAAACCCGGCGATGCGCAGACCCAGTACGACTTCTACACCTTGCTGCCCGGCAAGGAAGTGCAGATGTCCGACGCCGAACTGGCGGCCAGCGCGCGCGCCGAAGAGGCCGCGCGTGCGCGTGCGGCGCTGGAAGGCAAACCCGTGCCCCCCGCACCCGGCGCCAGCGTGGCAGCCGCCACACCGGCGGCCAGCGTCCCGACGCCGTTGAAGGAAACCGCCGCCAGCGCACCCAAGCCGCTGCCGGAAACCGCACCGGCACGCCCGGCCGCCACGCCGGCTCCGGCCAGCACCGCCGCACTCACCACACCGGGCGCTGCCGCGCCCAAGCCCGCTGCAACCGCCGCCGCTGCAACAGCGCCCGCGGCTGCAGCGCCGGCGGTCGCCGACAACACCCGCTACATCCTGCAGGCCGGCTCGTTCGGCGCCTCCGGCGATGCCGAATCCACCAAGGCCAAGCTGGCGATGATGGGCCTGGCCGCACGCGTGGAATCGGCCGACATCAGCGGCAAGACGGTCTACCGCGTGCGCATGGGGCCCTATGGCAGTGCCAGCGAGCTTGCCGAGGCCAAGCAGAAGCTCACCGGCAGTGGCCTGTCCGCCATCGCGATCAAGGCGCAGTAAACGCCCGTGTTGCGACGTAGCGCTGGCGTGTTGCTGGGCGTGCTGGCGTGGGCCGGCCCGGCGCAGGCCACCGATCAACTTCCCGACCTGATCCAGATCGACGGCCAGCAGGCGACGCTGCTGGCCGAACCCTTGTCCGGCCCACTGGACGACCCGGCCACCTGGAAGCGTTTTGCGGCGCACGCAGGCAGCGCGCTGGGCAGCTGCAGCGCCAACTGGCGCGGCTACCGCGCCCACTGGCGTCTGGACGGGCAACAGCTGGTGCTCGACCGCGTGGTCCTGGGCGCCTGTAACGACGCGCCGCCCACCCTGCCGCTGGATGTGCTGTTCCCTGGCCAGCCAGCGCCCGTGCCCGCCGTCTGGGTGGATGGTGAGTTGATCGTCGCGCTGCCCGCCACCGCGACGAGCGCTGCGCACGCACCGGCCCCGTACGTGGTGCTGCAGCTGCGGCGTGGCCAGGTCGTCGCACGCCAGACCCTGACCGAAGAGCGACTGCGTGCGCGGCATGCCGCAACGGCGAAGCCGCGGCCTGCTCACTGAATCTGGTTCCCGCCCCCTGTCCCCCTGGAGTTCCCCATGTCCAAGACCGTCCTGATCACTGGTGCCACCTCCGGATTCGGCAGCGCCGCCGTGCGCCGCTTCGCTGCAGCCGGCTGGAAGGTCATCGCCACCGGCCGGCGCGCCGAACGCCTGCAGGCGCTGGCCGCTGAACTGCCGGCCGGGCAGGTCCACACCGCCGCGTTCGACATGCGCGATGCACACGCCTTGTCGGATGCGATCGACGCGCTGCCGCCGGCCTTCGCCGACATCGACGTACTGGTCAACAACGCCGGCCTGGCGCTGGGCACCGCGCCGGCGCAGCAGGCCGACCTGGCGCAGTGGCAGCAGATGATCGACACCAATGTCACCGCCCTGGTCACCCTCACCCACCGCCTGCTGCCGGCGTTGATTGCGCGCCGCGGCGCCATCATCAACATCGCCTCGGTGGCGGCAACCTACCCATACACCGGCGGCAACGTCTACGGCGGTACCAAGGCCTTCGTGCAGCAGTTTTCGCTGGGCCTGCGCTCTGACCTGCACGGCACCGGCGTGCGCGTGACCTCGATCGAACCGGGCATGGCCGAGACCGAATTCACCCTGGTGCGCACCGGCGGCAACCAGGCCGCGTCCGACACGCTGTACCGTGGCGCCACCCCGATGACGGCCGAAGACATCGCCGAACAGATCTTCTATGTCGCCAGCCTGCCGGCGCATTTGAACATCAACCGCCTGGAAATCATGCCGGTGACGCAGTCTTTTGCGGGGTTCCAGGTGGCCCGCGACGCGCAGTGAGGCGTGCACCGAAGCAAGGGCTTAGGCGGTGGGCGTGCAGCGCGCCAGCCGCACCCCCCGCTGCGCCGCGCAAGCCCTACCGAGCATCGAACGAAGCATCGAAAAGCCGCGCACTGCGCGGCTTTTCGTTACATCAGCGCTGCATGGTCGCAGCAACTGCGCAGACCGGTTGCCCGACACCAGGTGCTGCAGCGGCGGCCGCCACGCCGCCACCCGTGCACGCTCGCCGTTCTCCGCCACCATCGCATCACGCACGTTCGGCATCGCGGCGCACGGCTGCGCGCCGCCGCAGCAACGCGCCGCGCAGCTGCAGGAACGGACGTTCAACCATGTAATGCAGCAGCGCACCCGCCGTCAGCGCCACCACGCCATACACTGCAAAGGCCAGGACGCCACGGCCGTCCAGCGTGGCGCCGAGCCAGCCCTGGGTCACATGGAACATCGCCTTGTGGGTCAGATACACGCTGTAGGAAATGGCGGCCAACCAGGCGGCACCCGGCACGCGTAACCGGCCCAGTGCGCTGTCGGTCGCGGTGCCTGCCAATACCAGCAAGGCCAGCCCCAGCGAAAGCACCGGCCAGCCCACCGCGTTGCCGATCAAACCGGTGCGCTCGCGAAATAGCCACATCGCCAGTGCCAGCATGGCCACGCCGGCCAGCGCCCAGGTGTTGCCGCGCTGCTGCAGCCATTGCCATGTGCGGGGGCGGAAGACCTTCGTCATTGCCAGCACCACACCGGCCAGCAAACCGTCCAGCCGGTTCCAGGTGGGGTAATAGAGATCTTCGACAAACCAGTTGCGCTGCTGGCCGCTGCCGATCTGATCCAGCGCCGTGTTGTGCAGCCACACGCTAGTGCGCAACGCGATGCCGGCGACCACCACCGCCACGCACACCGCGACCACGCGTGCCGCCGATGGACGCCGCAACAACAACGTGGCCAGCAACGGAAACACCAGATAGAAATGCTCTTCCACACAGAGCGACCATGCGTGCGAGAACGCCGCCTGCTCGGCGTAATCGACGAACAGATTCAAGGTGAAGGTGAGGAACATCCACCATGGCGCCAGCCCGGGCGATTCGCGAAAACCCGGCCATGCCATGTAGATCGCCAACACCACCAAAAACGCCGGCAGGATGCGGAATGCGCGGCGCAGGTAGAAATCGCCGAAGTCCAGCGGCTTGCCGCGCGACAGCGGGGTCAGCACCTGGGTGCCGATCAAAAAGCCGCTCAGCACGAAGAACAGGTCTACCCCCATCCAGCCGTAGCGCGACAGCCATTCCCAGTCCGAACCCAACCCGCCGACCACGAACGAATGGAACAGCATCACCCAGACGATGGCGATGCCACGCAACAGGTCCAAAGCGGGATAGCGCATGCGGGCCAGATCAACCGAGGGAGCCCGATTGTGCCGCATGCCGGCAGCGCGCAGGGCGTCGCCACCAACCACGCACTGCTCCACCGCGCCGCAGTGCGCGCATCAGCGCTGCGGCGGATGCGCAGCATCGCCATGCTTATGCGATGGCGTGCTGCTCGGTCCGTGCGGCCGCCGCGGGCGTCACTGCCGCGGGTTCAAGCAATTGCCAGGCTTCCAGCTGATCGACCGCATTGCGGACGCCGTCTTCCTGGCCGATCCGTTGACCGAGTGCGCGCGCAGCCGCACGCATGGCCGGCGTGCCCGCCTGCCGGATGGCAGCGGCCAGGGCTTCGGGCTGCAGCCCGGCACGCGCCAGCGCTGGCGGCGCAACGCCGCGCTGGGCCAGGCAATGGGCCCAGAACGACTGGTCGTAGCCAAAGGGCAGCACCACCGAGGGAATGCCCGCCGCCAACGCGGCACCGCTGGTGCCGGCGCCACCGTGATGCACGGCCACCGCCACGCGCGGGAACAGCCAATCGTGCGGTGCCTGTTCCAGATGGAAGAAGCGCTCGGCGTCATCGGCGACAGCGGCGTCCCCGGCCCCCAGACCGCCCCAGCCGCTGGCCAGCAACGCGCGCTGCCCGGTCAGTCGCACCGCTGCCTTGACCGTGGCAGTGAGCTGCGCGACCGCGCTGCTGGTCATGCTGCCGAAGCCGATATACAGCGGCGGCGGCCCGGCCTGCAAAAACGCCTGCAGCGCGGCCGGCGGTTGCCACTGCGACGGCGGCAGCTGCCAGAAGCCGCACACCTGCGCGCTCTGCGGCCAGTCCGGCGGGCGCGGACACACGTGCGCGCTATAGCCGTAGATCACGCGTAGTGCGCTGCGATCCGGACCGCTCCACGGATATCCCGGCAGCCCCAACGCCGGACGCACGATATCGTTGAAGGCCGGCCGCATCAGCTGCCAGCCGACAAAGCGCATCAGGCGATGCAATGCCACGTTGACACGTCCCGGCAGACGCAGGTTGGGCATCAGCATCAACGGCAGGTGGCGCGACTCGGTGAGCGGCTGCAACTGCGCAAACGCCACCGGCACGCCATACGCCTCGCCCAGGCTATGGACGAGGAAACTGGCACTGCCCACGCCCAGGATCAAGCCGGCATCGGCACACGCCGCGCGGCCCTGCGCGGGCCAATCGCGCGCCCACTCCAGCAACTTCTTGCGCAAGATGCCAGGGGCACCGCGCATCTCGGCAACGTCCGGATGGTCGTGCAACAGTTGCTGGAGATCGCCGCTGAGCGGGAAGAATTCCAGGCCGTGCGCACGGATCAACGACTCGAAGTTGGAACTGGTCAGCACCCGCGCCGGATAACCGCGCCGCTGCAGGCCAAGGGCCAGCGCAATGATCGGGCGCACGTCCCCATGCGTGCCAAGGGTGGCGATCACCACCGGGCGCTGGCGTGACGGATCGGCGCTGGACTCAGGCATATTCGGTCACTCCGTCGCCGGCGACCGCGCCACGGCCGGCCTGTCCCACCGGCCGCACAGCCCGGGTGGACTCTGCGGTGGCCGCGTGCAGCAAGGTGCTGAGCGTGGCCGCATGCGTCGGCGAGAGCATTGAATGGTGGTCGCTGTCCAGAACGTGCAGCTGCAGGTTGCGCACGTACGGGTGCCACGCCTGGGGACGGTAATCCACCCACAGCGCATCGTCGCCGCCGGAGCTCATGCGCACGCTCGCTTCGACAAAGACCACATCCTGGTCCAGCTGCCTGGGCCGATGACGCCGCGCCAGCTGCAGGTGATGCTGGGTGAGGGCGCCCAGATCGTCCAGCAAGGTGGGACGTTGCTCCAGCAACTGGCGCACCGCAGGCAATTCGTTCAGCCCGTAGTGATCGCACAACAGGCTCGCCAGCTCGGCGACCGTGGTCGGCATCGACTGGCCCGGCGCCAGATGCAAGGCCAACGCGTGCACCGAGGCGCGCACGTTCTCCGATTCCGACAACGCTGCGGCCTGTTCCAGATGCGGGTAACTGTCGAGCATGGCCAACACCTCGACCTCTTCGCCCAGTGCATGCAATTCGGCGGTGATGGCGTGCGCGATCAAACCGCCCAGCGACCAGCCCAGCAGACGGTACGGCCCCCTCGGCTGCACGCTGCGCAGACGCGCCAGGTAATCGCGCGCGATCGCCTCGATGCTCTCCGGACGGTGCTGCGGGTCGCTCAAGCCCGGCGATTGCAGCGCATACACCGGCCACTGCGGATCCAGCTGACCCAGCAAGGTGAGATACGACCAGCCCAGACCGATGACCGGATGGATGCAGAACAGCGGCGTGCTGCCGGCGGTGCCTGCACGCAGCGGCAGCAGCACGCTCAACGGGTCGTTGGGCGTGTGTGCGCTGCGCTTGATCACCTCGGCCAGGCCGGCGACCGTCGGCGCATGGAACAACGTGCCCAGCGGCAGTTCCACCCCGAACATCTGCGGGAAACGCGCGGCCATTTCCGCCGCACGCAGCGAATCGCCGCCAAGCTCAAAGAAATTGTCGTCCACGCCCACCACTTCGATGCCCAGCACCTCCTGCAGCATCGTTGCCAGCTGGCGTTCGAGCGCATCGCGCGGCGCCAGGTGCGCGCGTTGCGGCAATGCGCCAGGCGCCGGCAACGCGCGCCGGTCCAGCTTGCCGTTGGGGGTCAGCGGCAACGCCTCCAGCGGCACCCACAGGGTGGGAATCATCGATGCTGGCAGGCGCTGCTGCAGATGCGCGCGCAACAACTCGATCGACGGCGTATTGCCGTGCTTGCCCACCACATAGGCCAGCAGTTGCAAGGCATGCTCGCCATCGCCGTGGCCCACCACCACCGCCTGCGCCACCTGCGAATGCAACAGCAGGGCGCTTTCGATTTCGGCCGGCTCCACCCGATGTCCGCGGATCTTCAGCTGCGCATCGGCGCGCCCGATGAATTCCAGCAGGCCATCGCTGCGTTGACGCACGCGGTCGCCGGTGCGGTACATGCTGCTGCCGTCGTCGGCGAACGGGTCGCGCATGAAGCGCTCGCTGGTCAGCTGGCGCTTGCCGCGATAGCCCTTGGCCACGCCTGCGCCACCGATATACAGCTCGCCGATCGCACCGGTCGGCAGCGGTTGCCGCTGCGCATCCAGCACATAGACGCGCGTATTGAGCAGCGGCCTGCCGATCGGCGGTGCGGCGGCATCGGTCAACTGCAACGGCATGATGGTCGACCAGATCGTGGTTTCGGTAGGCCCGTACAACTGGGTCAGGCGCCCCACCCGGCTGAGCAGTTGGGTGGCCAGTTCCGGCACCAACGCCTCGCCGCCGATCAACGCATGGATGCGATCCAGCACCAGATCCTCATTGGCCAGCAGGATGCGCCACAGCGATGGCGTGGCCTGCACCACGCTGATGTGTTCGTCGGCGATCAACCGCGACAGGCCGCGCGGGTCGTGGCTGATACCGGCCGGTGCAATGACCACGCGCGCCCCCACCAGCAACGGCAGGTACAACTCCAGCCCGGCGATATCGAAGGTGATGGTGGTGACGGCCAGCACACGGTCGCGCGGGCGCAATGCCAGCTCGTGCTCCATCGCATGCAGGAAATTGAACAGGTTGCGATGGCTGATCTCCACGCCCTTGGGCGCACCGGTGGAGCCGGAGGTGTACAGCACGTACGCGGTGCCGTCGGGCGTCGCCAGCGGTGCGATTGCCTCCGGCAACACGGCCGGGCGCGGATCCAGCCAGACCATGCCACCGAGCAGATAGCGCTCGCACAGCGCTGGCTCGCAGACCAGGCCAATGGCACCGGAATCGTTGAGCATCTGGCGGTTGCGTGCAGCCGGGCTCTCCGGATCCAGCGGCAGATACGCAGCCCCGCTCCACATCACCGCCAGCAACGCCACCAGCAATTGTTCGCTGCGCGGCAACGCCACCGCGACCACATCGCCAGGGCGCACGCCATCGGCCACCCATTGCGCAGCGATGCGCGAGGCAAGCTCGCACAGCGTGGCGTAGTCGAGCGTGCGGTTATCGTATTGCGCAACCACGGCCGCAGGCATCAACTCGGCGCGTTGCAGCATGCCGTGCAACAGCGTGGCCGGTTCCGGCAGCGGCGCTGCGGTGTTGTTCCAGGTATGCAGCAAACGCCGGCGCTCGCTATCGCCGAGCACATCGACCTGGCCCAGCGCGCATTCCGGATCGGCCAATACCGCGTCGGCCAGATGGGTCAGACGACGGCAGTGTTCGGCCAGCTCCTCGCTGTCGTACAGCGCCGGGTTGGCATCCAGATCGAAACGCAGCGCTGCCCCATCGCCGCGTTCGTAGCAGAAGATGGTGAGGTCGTCGGCCGGGCCGTTGGAAAGGTTATGCGGCACCGCGTACGCCTCGCCGAAGCGCAAGGTGTAGTCGAAGGCCTCGATGTTCACCGCCAGGCGTGCGAACTTCTGCTCCATCCCGAACATGCCCAGATCGCGGCGCACGTCCTCGAAGCGATATTGCTGATGGCGCAATGCATGCCGAACCACCGACGACACCTGCGCGAACAAGGTATGGATGGGCTGCTGCGGGTCCATCTTCAGGCGCAGCGAAATCACGTTGGCCACCAGGCCTGCGGTTTGCCGGTAGCGCGCATTGATGCGGCCGGTCACCGGCATCGCCAGCACCAGATCCTCGGCACCGGTGCAGCGGTAGTAGTACGCGGCAATCAGCGAAATCAGCATCTGCGGCAGGCTGGCGCCGTACTCCTTGCCCAGCGCGCGCAGACGCACCACCTGCTGCGGCGAGAACTGCCCGGTGCCGCGCAACAACCCGGTGGACAGCTGATTGCCCGGCCGCGCCAGCGTCGCCGGCGGCGGCAGATCGGCCAACTGCTGCATCCAGTACTCGCGATCGCGCTGGAACCGATCGGAGTTGCGATAGTGCTGTTCCATTTCGAGCAGCGACAGTGCACTGCCGTACTGCGCAGGCGCAGGCTCCACGTCGGCCAGGTAGGCGTTATAGAGCACGGCCATGCGCTGCATCATGATCGACGCGCAATAGCCGTCCATCACCAGATGACTCACGCATTGCACCCACAAATGATGATCCTCGCCAAGACGGAACACCGCGCAATGCCATAGCGGCCCGTTCTGCAGGTCTTCCGGCTTGCGGATTTCTTCGTCGATCCAATGTTCGGCGGCATTACGCGGAGCAGGATCTGAGCTGACGTCGAAGTATGGAATCGTGCCATTGTACGCGGGCAAGACCACCTGCGAAGGCACGCCCTCGCGCTCGACGATACACAGGCGCAGCGTATCGAACTCGTGCGTCAGCTGCATGCTGGCGCGGATCAGCACCTGGGGATTGAGCGGGCCGAACATTTCCAATACTTCGGCCAACATCAAGGTGTTGTCGGTATGCAACTTGTTGGCCACCCAAAGGCCACGTTGCGCCTTGGTCAGGGGAAAAACGGGAGAGGCGTCAGCGTGCATTGCGTGCATCCTTCTGGTGTGGCGCGCAGTCCGTCGACACCCCTCAACCGTCATACGGTCGATGGACGCCGAATCAGCACCTGGCCTAAGAAAACGAGGGGTAAGAAACACCGCCGACCACCGACAATTGCCGGTAATACGCGATGGAAACGCATGATGAAGACGCACAGCACAGCGAATCGCACAATCGAACAACGGTGTGCGGGTGACTCGTTGAAGCACTTGTATCCCGACAAGTTAAACGAACACTAACAATTCGCGCGGGGCCGAAACCGTGCAAAAAATCACGGAAATCGCGTGATACCTAAAATTTTTTCACTGAAGTGTGATTTGAACTAGTGTTCTGCATGCATACATCCGATCAATTTCCGCGCCGCATCCGGCGTAGGGCATGGCCGACGATACGCATGGGCTTCAAGGCGAATATGCGCGCACCACGGCAGATAAAAAGCCGCATTGAATAAGACCAATTCCAAATCAGCGTTGCCGGAATTAGGGTATTCGGCAAATCACTTCAGGAGAAAAAAGACGCGTTCAACGCGTCTGCCTCGACAAGCGCACGATCACGCGATGGTCGCCTGATTGTCATCGGCATGCAGCACAAACGCGCGAAAAGCGTGAGTCGAACCGATCGACGGCGTCGCGCAAGGTAAGCGCAGGCGCTCTTGCTCGATGCGACGAAACAGGTCGACTTGAAGTGCGAGATCGCACCCGACGTCGGCGCGATGGCGCATCGACGTGTTGCAGAACCTGCAGCGTCCATGCCGGTGATGTCCCTGCTGCTGCAAGCGGCGCTCGCGGCAGGAGCGCGTGCAAGATGGGCCATGTCGCGCACAGCCAGCGCTGCGGCCCAGCCGCAGCGCACTGCGGATCAGCTCAGCGGCTCGTCGGACAGATAGGTGTAGCCGGTCAGCCCCGCTTCCAACGCAGCGCCGAGTTCCTGCGCCCGCTCGGGCGACAGATTTGCGGCAGCAATGCGCTCGGCATAGGTGGCACGCAGCGTGTCCAGCTGATAGCCCACGTAGTCCAGCATCACGTCGGTGGTATCGCCGCGGCGCTGCTGTGCGATGCGATAGCCATCGCGATTCACCACGACTTCCACCGCATCGGTATCGCCGAATAGGTTATGGATATCACCCAGGATTTCCTGGTAGGCGCCCACCAGGAAGAAACCGATGCGATAGCTCTCGCCGGCATTCAAACCATGCAGCGGCAGCGAGCTGTCCAGGCTTTCGTTCTCGACATAGGTCTTGACCATGCCGTCGGAATCGCAGGTCATGTCGGCGATGATGCCGCGCCGCTGCGGCGCTTCGTTCAAGCGCTCGATCGGCACGATCGGGAACACCTGATCGATCGCCCACACGTCCGGGATCGATTCGAAGACACTGAAGTTGACGAAGTACTTGTCCACCAGCCGCTCGTTGAGCTCATCCAGCACCGGGCGATGGCTCTTTTCATCGAAGCTCAGGCGTGCGCGCACGCCATGTGCGATGGCGTAGAACAGATCGTCGATGCGCGCGCGCTGCGGCAGGTCGATCTGGCCCAGCGCATACGCGCTCAAACCTTCGGCATGGAAATGCTGGGCTTCCTGGAACAGCTCCACCGCCGGGCGCACATCGAGCTCGTCATGGATCTCGCGCAGGTGGCGGATCGCGGCCGGCTCATCGTCGTGCGCAACCGGCACGCGGCCTTCCGGCGCCTGCTCCACTTCCGACACATTGGCGATCAGCACCGCATGGTGCGCCGTCATTGCGCGCCCGCACTCGGTGACGATGCGCGGCGGGGCCAGGCCATGCTCTTCGCAAGCGCTGGCCAACGGCTGCACGATGTTGCTGGCATACGAGTGCAGGCCGTAGTTGATCGAGCAATAGCTGCGCGAGCGCGTGCCTTCGTAATCGATGCCCAGGCCGCCGCCCACGTCCACATGGCTGATCTTTGCGCCCAGGCGCGAGAGCTCTACGAAATAGCGCGTGGCCTCGCGCATGCCGTTGGCGATGTCGCGCACGTTGGAAATCTGCGAGCCCATATGGAAATGCAGCAGGTTCAGGCTGTCGGCGTACTCGGTGTCGCGCAGCGTCTTCCACAGGTCCAGCACCTGGCGCGGCGAGAGACCGAACTTGGCCTTGTCGCCACCGCTGTTCTGCCACTTGCCCGCGCCCAGCGAGGCCAGGCGCATGCGCACGCCCAGGCCGGGCTTGACGTCCAGCGCGCGTGCTTCTTCCAGCACCAGGGTCAGTTCGGAGGGCTTTTCGATGACGATGAAGGTCTGCAGGCCGAGTTTGCGGCCGATCAGCGCCAGGCGGATGTATTCGCGGTCCTTGTAGCCGTTGCACACGATCAGCCCGCCCGGACGCGACAGCGCCAGCACCGCCATCAGCTCGGGCTTGCTGCCCGCTTCCAGCCCGAAGCCCTCACCGTGGTGACCGGCCAGGGTGCCGGCCACGCCACGATGCTGGTTGACCTTGATCGGATACACCGCCGTATAGCCTCCGGCGTAATCCCACTCCGACTGCGCCTGCGCAAACGCTGCCTGCAGCTTGCCCAGGCGCTGGCCCAGGATGTCCGGGAAGCGCACCAGTAGCGGCAGCTTGGCACCGGCTGCGCGCGCGGCATCCACCACCTCGGGCAGCGACACCGCCGGGCCATCGGCGGTCGGGGTGACCACCACGTGTCCGGCAGCGTTCACATCGAAATACCCGTCGGCCCAATGCGGGATCGAATAGGTCTTGCGGGCTTGGTCGAGGGACCAATCGCTCATTTCGCTGTCTCGGCTGGAATAAAAAAGGGCGTGAAGTGTAACGCCTGGCATGCGCAGGGTCCGTTACAATCCGCGCCGACTTCACGCCCCTCTCCTGGTTGGAGCGGGGCCGAGCAAGGGTCAGCCGCCGCGCAGTTTGGCTGAAGGGTCAGCCGCCGCGCAGTTTGGCTGCACGGGGCTGCACCCGACCCTCATCCGGCGCTACGCGCCACCTTCTCCCGCCGGGAGAAGGAACCGCCCGCTTCTTTTCGATTAGGACGTCCGCATGAGCACCAACGACAACTGGTATATCGAACACTTCCAGCCGACCGGCTCGGCGATCGGCTTCCGCGTCAGCGGCAAGCTGGACGAGGTGCAGTCCCCGTTCCAGAAGATCGAGATCTACCAGACCACCGATTGGGGCAAGCTGATGCTGATCGACGGCGCGGTGATGCTCACCAGCCGCGACAATTTCTTCTACCACGAGATGATCAGCCACCCGGCGCTGTTCACCCACCCTGCGCCCAAGCGCGTGGTGATCATCGGCGGCGGCGACTGCGGCACGCTGCGCGAGGTGCTCAAGCACCCGGGCGTGGAAAGCGCCACCCAATGCGATATCGATGAGCAGGTCACCCGCATGTCGGAGAAGTATTTCCCCGAGCTGTGCGATGCCAACCACGACACGCGCGCCGAACTGCTGTTCGACGACGGCGTGGCCTATATGGCCAATTGCCCGGCCGGCAGCGTGGACATCGTGATCGTCGATTCCACCGACCCGGTCGGCCCGGCCGAGGGCCTGTTCAACAAGGCCTTCTACGAAAGCTGCTTCAAGGCCTTGAAGGACGACGGCATCCTGGTGCAGCAGTCCGAATCGCCGCTGGCGCTGCTGGACCTGATCAACGAAATGCGCACCGAAATGGGCAAGGCCGGCTTCCAGTCGTTCAAGACCCTGCCGTTCCCGCAGCCGTGCTACCCCACCGGCTGGTGGAGCGTGACCATGGCCAGCAAGCAGGCCAACGCCGATTTCGCCTTCCGCCAAGCGGACGCGCAGGCCAAGGGCTTCGACACCTTGTACTACACCGCCCACTTGCACACCGGCGTGCTGGTTGCCCCGCCGTTCGTGGCCAAGGCGCTGGGCGAGTAATCGCGGTTGGCCGAGCATCGCCGGCAAAAAGCGCAGACGACATTCGTTGAATCGTGGCGCTTGGATGGACGTGGCGGGTTACGGCAGCCGGCCGCGCCCGCTTGGCGATAAGCCCGGCCGGTTTGCTGGTTTTTTCGCGTGACATGGCCTGCGTGCTTACAGCGCGCGGGCTGATGCATTCGCACCGATCAGGCTGCCGTGGTCGCGCGGCGCTGCTGGAGCGTGAGGCCAGTGCGCGGCCAGCAGCCTTCTGGCGCGGCGATCCACCGACAGCGCCGCCGTGCGATGGACGCGTCAGTTGCTGCGTCACTGCGATCCATGGGCCGACGTAGTTGAAGCCGACCGATGCGCGGATGTCCTGCGCACGCTATAAGCGAGCCAGCACCTCTGTCTTCTTGGCGTCGAATTCGTCCCGCGTGATCAGCCCCGCATCCAGCAATTGCTTGAGCTTGCTCAGCACCTGCACCGGATCGTCGATTGCAGGAACGGCACTGGCTTGCAAGGGCACTGCTGCGCCGTGCGCACCAGGCGCATGCACCACCACGCCACCGGCCGCCGCGCGCAACTTGTCGATCTCCAGCTGCTGGCGCTGTTCGTAGGCGGATTCTTCCACCTGCTGCGCATAGGCGTACACGCGCCGCGCCTGTCTCTTGGGCAGGCTGTCGATGGATGCGTAGGCGCCCTGCGTGGTGCGGCACATGATGGTGGCTCCGAGCATCTGTTCGCTCATGTGCACATCGAGCACCTCGCGCCAGGGGAAATCGCGGAAGGTCATGCCGAGCAGCTTTGGGTAGACCACGATGAAGCGACGGTTGGTCAGCACCACCGCATCCGGCGACAGGTTCATCACCATCTTCTTCTGCACGGCGATGTACTCGACCTGCTCGTCGCGGGTCAGCAACTCGGTGATCTTGGGCAGGATCTTGCCCACCGCCACCGGGTCCTGTTCGTCTGTCAAGAACTGCGCCAATGCGTCCATCTGCCCTCGCCCATGGCTGAATCAGTGCGTTGACCAAGACACTACAGCAAGCCGCATGGATGGCTGTGCAATGCCGATGACCGTTTGCGGTGCAGCTTCAAATGGATTGCCGTCCGCGGCATCGCGCTGCATGCCGCGTGACGGGGAAGGGTGAGCGCTGCTGCCCGCCCTTCGACATCGCTAGTTAAAAGCGGACTTCCACTACTGCGTTCAGTACCTCTGCACGGTTGATGGTGGTGTCTTGAGCATAGTCGTAGTAGTCATTGGCGTAGACGTAGTTGGTGTACATCGCGCTCACGCTCGCATGCTTGCCGATATCGACGCCCAGGCCGAGGCTTGCGTAACCACCAAAGATTTCGTCGCTCATGTCTGCGACCTCGGCATACCATGAGCCGAGGCGGACTACCGCGAACAGCGGAGTGTCACCAAAATTGAAACGTGCCGTACCCCCGATGCCGCCAAACTTCACTGCGGGGATAAAGACATCGTCGGTTGTATCGCCGCGTTCCAGGCGTCCAATCGATCCCTCAAGTCCGATCAACGTGACCGAGCCAGCACGCCAGCGATAGCCGGCGCTGAGGCCAAGCATGTCTTGCTTATAGCCACTGAAAACCTCACCTCGACCACGCTGCACGCCGATGAACGCGCCCCTTTCAATGCGCGATTCCTCCACCCGTGTGTAGCGCGCTGCGGGGACAGGCGCTGCAGGGTAAGCAGCGGCAGGCTGAACTGCCACCGCCTCAGTCTGCTCGGTCACCGGAGTGAACCCGCCGGACGCACCAGGTTGGCTGCCGCTTCCACCGACAGCGGCCGGCGCTCCGCCAACGCCCGCTTGCGCCGGGCGCGAGGATGGCGCTGCAGGCGCGGTGGCGCGCTGGGTGCCGGCCTGCTGCTTTTGCTGTTGACGGTAGCTGTCCCAGCCGCGCGACAACGACTGCGCCGAGGCCTGAGCCGTGACGCCGAACGCCGTGCAAGCCAACAGCACTGTTGCGGTCCTTTTCATTGCATCCCCAATGAGTCGTACTCCATCGTTTCCGCATCCTTGCGCACGCAGGTGGCACCTGACGGCGTCTGGAAGTGGCGCAGTTGCGGTCGCATTCGGAGGCGCACCCGGCATCACCTGGATGTCGTACGACATCGATGCAGGCGACGCTCGAAGAGCGTGCCCGTGTTAACGCGTGCTGCAGCCCCCTGACCGCAGCCGGCACAGTGTCTGGAGTCTCAATCGCTGTCAAGAAGCGGCGTGACCGCTACCGCACGCCGGGTTGCGCTGACAGTGCCTGTCTTGAGGCAGGACGCAACGCTGGCGGGACGACACCATGGCCTGGAGTGGCAGGTCTGCATGCAGTCGCTGGCACATGCCGATTCTGATGGGGTCCGCCAAACACCTGATTCCAAAAGCTGTTCCACTCCCGGAACATTTCATTTGTTAAATAAATATAATTTCCATACTCACAAGTTCTAAAATTGGGCAGACCGATCCTCGCGATCACCGTGAACCTGCGCAACGCGTGACAGCTCCGCGCCGCCAAGGTCTGGAGAACTGCCATGCACTACCAGCCGCTGGACGTGTCCAGCCTGCACCTCGTCACTCCCGTTCTGCTCAAGCAAGGCACCCGGCTGCTCGAGCCGGACGTCTACCGCACCCATGTGAACGGGCAACCGGCAGTGGTCAAGGACTACGGCCGCTATCGCCGCACGCTGTTGTCGCCGATCGCCCGGCTCATGGTGCGCCACGAGGCCAGGATGCTGCGGCAGTTGCAGGGTTGGCGGCATGCACCGGCCTTGCTCGGCACGCTGGGCGGGCTGGCGCTGGGCATGGAATTCATTCCAGGCGACACGCTCAGCGCCAGCACCGTCGTGGGCCAGGAGGTCTTCCAGCAATTGCAGCAGGCGCTGCGCAGGCTGCATGCGTTCGGCATCACCCATAACGATCTGCACGGCACCAATGTGGTGGTCAGTGCCGGCGTGCCGGTGCTGATCGATTTCACCTCGGCGTGGCGATTTCCGCGCTGGCTGCGGCGCGGCACGCTGGCGCGTCAGCTGCAGCGCAGCGACGTGGCCAATTTTCAGAAAATGCGCCAGCGCCTTGCCGGCATCGCACCGACTGCCGACGAATCGGCCCGCAGTGCCGAACCGCGCTGGGTGCAGGCGATTCGCAGCGGCTGGAAGCGGCTATATCGGCGTTTGAAAGGCAAGGCGTGATCAGCGCTGCTGGCTCACGGCGACTGGGCACACCGTTACGCCCAGCTACTGCGCTGATGTCTTCGGTTTGATCTGCAGCACAGACATCCTTCGAGCGCGCCATGCCGGGTGCTGCGATGCAGTGGCAATGGCGCTCCCGCATTTGCAGGCACAGCGACGCGAGCAATTCCCGATGCGCGTCGCTGTGTTATTGCACTCCCCCATCACTTTGCTGCTGCCGAGTCGGCAACCGCCGGCACGCGATAGGCGATCAAGCGCGGCGCTTGCGCGATGAAGCGGTCGAGCACGCCGTCAGCGAGCTTGACCGGGCCGCCGAAGCGCGTGGCGCCGGGAATCGTTGGGATCTGGCTTGCGACGGCGGCGATCGCAGCCGCCTCGGCAAACAAGGCCGGCGCCTGCGTGTGGCCGCGATTTGCCGCATCCAGCCCGGCTGCCGTCTTCTGCAGGGCCTGGCCCCAATCCTCCATTGCCTCCAGCCAGGGACGCGATTGCTCGGCAAAGCCCTTGTCGGCGACGCCGTCGCGGATGATCTGCGGTGCCGCAGCCAGTTCGTCGGCAGCGCGTGCCAGTTCGGCAATCGCCTCCGTGCGCGTTGCCGCATCGCCAAGCGCGATTGCCTCGCGCACATGATCGAGCACGGCCTTCAAGCGTGGAGCCTGTTCCTGCCACGGCTGGCTGCCAAAGGTTGGCGCCAGATGCTGGGTGTCGAAGAAGGTCAGCAAGGCCGCAGCCACGCGCGCATCGCCGCCGGCCAGATCGCGCGCCGCCGCATGCCAGGTGCGTTGCGCGTCGTAGTCTTTGTCGTTCCAGGCGAACGCGGTCACACCCATCACCGCGACGCGGCTGGGCGCTTCCTGGTTCATCGGGTTGGAGACGATGCCCGACAACTCGGCCGACAGACCCGCCTCGCGCCGCGCATACGGCGCCATCAGCAGGCGCCCGGCCGACGTTTCGAAATCGTTGACCGGGTAGTTGTCCCACAACAGCGTCTTGCGACCGAACGCCTTGGTGGCCGCGCGCGCATCGGGAATGGAAATAGCCGGCGGCACCACATCGGTGCCGGTCCACTGCACCACGATCTTCGGGTCAAGATGCTTGCGCAAGGCTTCCTTGTACGGGCTCTCTTTGGCGTCGTAGTACTCGGTCGGCACCATGATGAGTTCAGCGGCCGCATCGTGGCGCGCGACCAGATCGGCCTGCACCAGATTGAGCAGATGCGACTGCGCGATACCGGCCGCCTGCGCGCCGGACTCGCCAAAGGTGGTCTTGTCGCGTTCGCAATTCCACTTGGTGTATTCGATATCGTCCAGCGCCACGTAGAAGCTGCGCACGCCCAGCGCACGGAACGCATCGAACTTGCGCAACAAGGCCTTGGCATCGGCCGGATCGGAGAAGCACACGGTGGGGCCAGGCGAAATCGCATAGACGAAATCGACGTGATTGCGCTTGGCGGTAGCGGCCAGCTGGCCAAGCGCCTTCAAGGTCGCCCTCGGGTACGGCTCGCGCCAGCGATCGCGCGCGTAAGGGTCGTCCTTGGGGCTATAGATGAAGGTGTTGGCCTTGGTGCGGGCGAGGAAATCGATGTGCTTGCTGCGATCGCTCATCGACCACGGCGCGCCGTAGAAGCCTTCGATGGTGCCGCGGATCGGCATGGCCGGGTAATCCTGGATCGTCAACGTCGGGATGGCCGGCCGCTCGACCAGCTGCCGCAGCGTCTGCGCCGCATGGAACAGGCCATCGTCGTCGTGGCCGGCCAGCGTGATCAGGCTGCCGCGATCGAGCGCGACGCTGGCCAACGTGTAGCCTTCCTTATGGGTGTCCTGGGTCGCCTTGCTGCGCGTCAGCGCATCGCGCACCACGGCCGCATCGCCGGTGCCGAGCACGATGTGCGGGCGGTCCAACGCGGCAGGCAGGCGTGTGGCGGTCGCAATCTTGGTGACGCCGGCGCTGTCGAGAATGCGGCGCACCAGCGCCACCGTGGCCTTGTCCGCGCCAGGGGCCACCACCAGCACCACCGAGCGGCCCAAGGTCACGGTTGCGCCATCCAGCGTGATCGAGACCGGCGTCGGATAGATCGCCGGCTGGGTGACCGGTTCGGTCACGGCCTGTGCCAACGCCGGAGCAGCCAGGCCCAACGCCACCAATACCGAAAGCAGGCGCACGCCCGGCGTACTGTTGCGTGGCTTCATCTCGAACTCCGGTATTGGAATGGTATTACGCCCTAGAGTAGGCAAGTCGGGCGGCGGCGACAAGCGCGGCCGGGATTTCCATTCTGGCCAGCGCTGGGCTGCCGTGCGGTGACTTCAGCCCGTTTCTGCATCGCAATCCAGAAAGGTGCGGCAGCGATACATGGCGGTATTGAAATGGTATGAAAAGTGGGGCGTTTGCGCCTGAGAGCGGCCTGGCGCGGATGCACCCAGCCGTGCATCAGCCGCGGTGATGCGCGCACAGCCAACGCAGTCAGCGCACGTGGCGCGCCGCAGAACTTGGGCGGTCGGGTTCCTGTGAGTCGTGCAATGCCTGCAATGCGCCTGATCCAGCGCCACTAGCTGCGGTGCTGGCTCAGCAATACGTGGCCCGGGCATCGTCGTTGCGCCGGCAGAGGGCAGCAAACCCCTCACCACCCACCGCACATCCGGCAAGCAGCGGGCGCCGCGTTGCGAACCTACAGCGCGTCGCTATCCAGCTCGCCGGTACGGATGCGTACCACCGTGCCCAGGTCGTACACGAACACCTTGCCGTCGCCGATCTTGCCGGTACCGGCCGCCGCGACGATCGCCTCGACCACACGCTCGGCCTGGTCGTCGGTCACCGCCACTTCGATCTTCACCTTGGGCAGGAAATCGACCACATATTCGGCGCCGCGATAGAGCTCGGTATGGCCTTTCTGCCGGCCGAAGCCCTTGACCTCGGTCACCGTGATGCCCGCCACCCCGCAGCCGGCGAGCGCTTCGCGCACATCGTCGAGCTTGAACGGTTTGACGATGGCCATGATCATTTTCATCGGTGCAGGTCCCAGGGCATGACGGCCGCGCAGCATACCGTGGACGGGCGCAACACTCATCCAACCGCGCGCCGCCATCACCGCGGACGACAGCCGAATGGGACTATCCTTACCGCCTGCCGACTGCCTTGCCGATGTCCCGCGTGTCCCGGCCTGCACTAGGCTTCCTACGGACCTGCGGAGAACACCATGATCGATTTCAACCAGCTCGACGACCTCGCCCGCCGCCTCAGCGACCTGGTGCCGCCGGGCCTGCGCCAATCGCGCGAAGAACTGCAAAGCACCTTCAAGGGCGCGCTGCAGGCCGGCCTGGGCAAGCTGGACCTGGTCACCCGCGAAGAGTTCGACGTGCAGCGCGCGGTCTTGCTGCGCACCCGCGAAAAACTCGACGCGCTGGAGCAGACCGTCGCCGCACTGGAGGCGCGCGCGCCCGGCACGCCACCCGCTGCACCGCCCACCATCCCCTGAGCGAAGGCCACCACCATGAGTCTGGCGCTGGTGCACAGCCGTGCCCGCGTGGGGGTGCATGCGCCTGAGGTTCGGGTGGAAGTGCATCTCTCCGGCGGTCTTCCTTCCACCCAGATCGTGGGCCTGCCCGAAGCGGCAGTGCGCGAATCGCGCGAACGCGTGCGTGCCGCCCTGCTGTGCGCACAGTTCGAATTTCCCGCCCGGCGCATCACCATCAACCTGGCACCGGCCGATTTACCGAAAGAAGGCGGCCGGTTCGATCTGCCGATCGCCCTCGGTATCCTGGCTGCCAGCGGGCAAATCGACCGCCAGGCCCTGGCCGATTACGAATTCCTCGGCGAGCTTGCGCTGACCGGCGAGCTGCGCGGCGTCGACGGCGTGCTGCCCGCGGCGCTGGCGGCCGCGCAGGCCGGACGACGGCTGATCGTCCCGCTCGCCAACGGTGCCGAAGCGGCCATCGCCGGACACGTCGAAGCCTTCACCGCGCGTACCCTGCTGGATGTCTGCGCCACGCTCAACGGCAGCCAGAAAGCGCCCGCCGCCGAGCTGGCAGTGCAGGCGCTCGGCGCCCGCGCCCTGCCCGACATGGCCGACGTGCGCGGGCAACCGCACGCCCGCCGCGCGCTGGAGATCGCCGCTGCCGGTGGTCACCACCTGTTGCTGGTCGGCAGCCCTGGCTGCGGCAAGACCCTGCTGGCCTCGCGCCTGCCCGGTCTATTGCCCGAAGCCAGCGAAGCAGAAGCACTGGAAACCGCTGCGATCACCTCGATCAGCGGCCGTGGGCTGGATCTGGCCCGCTGGCGGCAACGCCCCTACCGCGCCCCGCACCACACCGCCAGCGCAGTGGCCCTGGTCGGCGGCGGCACGCACCCGCGCCCCGGCGAGATCTCGCTGTCTCACAACGGCGTGCTGTTCCTGGACGAATTGCCCGAGTGGCAACGGCAAACCCTGGAAGTGTTGCGCGAGCCCTTGGAGTCGGGCGTGGTCACGATCGCGCGCGCGGCACGCAGCGTGGATTTTCCGGCGCGCTTTCAATTGGTCGCCGCCATGAATCCCTGCCCGTGCGGCTGGGCAGGCGATGGCAGCGGGCGCTGCCGCTGCAGCAGCGACAGCATCCGTCGCTACCGCAGCCGCATCTCCGGCCCGTTGCTGGACCGTATCGATCTGCATGTCGAAGTGCCGCGCCTCCCTCCGCAGGCGCTGCGCAGCGGCAACCTCGGTGAAGACAGCGCCTGCGTGCGTGCCCGCGTGGTCGCCGCGCGACAGCGACAGCTTGCACGCGGTGCGCTGCCCAATGCGCAACTGGACCAGGCCGACACCGACCGCCATTGCCGCCTGCAACACGACGATCAGGTGCTGCTGGAGCGCGCCATCGAACACCTGCAGCTGTCCGCACGCTCGATGCATCGCATCCTGCGCGTTGCGCGCACCATCGCCGATCTCGACGACAGCCCGGACATCGCCACACGCCATCTCACCGAAGCGATCGGCTACCGCAAACTGGATCGTGCGCTTGGCACCGCCAGCGCGGCGTAGCGTGCTCGGCAGGTCGACAGGCGCGCGCGATTCGCACGCCATCCGCTGGCGTGACACCTTGGTACCGCAAAGCGCCCGCATTGTCAGGGCATCGTTTCGGTTTCGGTTTCGGTGTCGGTGCGCAACCTCATTCGCCGCCACGGAGTTCATCGGATGCAGCCAATTGATCGCTCGCGCGGAATCGGCCCACGAGCGACATCGTGCCAACCGGCCGTGCGCACCGAGCCGGTGCCCTCGCGGACGCCCGCCCTCGCTGCACGACCGCTGGCGCAACATCCCAACATGCATTTCATGGCGCTACACGTACAACAGGCGCCACTCCATTGTGCAGAGGCCTGTATGAGCCACCATCCCGAACTCGCCACGGTCCCTTCGCTGGATCTGAATCGCTACCTGGGCACGTGGTACGAAATCGCCCGCCTGCCGACCCGCTTCGAGGATGCCGACTGCACCGATGTGTCGGCGCACTACACCCTGGAAGAGGACGGCAGCGTGCGCGTCCAAAATCGCTGCTTCACCGCGGAAGGCGAGCTGGAAGAAGCGATCGGCCAGGCGCGCGCCATCGACGACACGCACAGCCGCCTGGAAGTGACCTTCTTGCCCGAAGGTCTGCGCTGGATCCCTTTCACCAAGGGTGACTATTGGGTGATGCGCATCGATGCCGATTACACCGCTGCACTGGTCGGCAGCCCCGATCGCAAGTACCTCTGGCTACTGGCACGCTTGCCGCAGCTGGACGAAAACATCGCCCAGGCCTATCTGGCGCATGCGCGCGAACAGGGCTTCGACCTGGCGCCACTGATCCACACCCCGCATACCGGGCGGCTGACCGAGCAACCGCTTCCGTAGGCGACCCCGGCTGGTTGGGGAACTGGTCAAACCGGCAACGGCAGCACCGTCGCGCCTGCAACCCCGGTCGCATCGAGGCACCGACCAAGGGACGACAGGCACGCGATGCTCTCAACGACCAGCCAGACGACAGTCGCCCACCGACGCAATCGCCATGTCCACGGCCATGGCGACCCAGCGCACTGGCCTAGCCCTTCCATCGCGCAGGCCAGCGCTCGTCCTCTCAATCGTCGAGCGTGCCGAGATCCCTGGCAGCGGCCTGTGCACCTTCCAGGCTGTCGAAGGCCACGCCGGTATCGCCGACCACGTACTTGGTCAGCTCGCCGTCGCGTGTTGTTTCCTGCATCTTGAAGATCGGCACCGCATCGGTGCCGCCGACGCGTTCTTTTTGCGTTGTCATGCGTGATTCCTCCAGTGAAAGCGCCTTGCGTGGGACCGTTGTCCCGCCGCTCCCGGGCGGGAGCGCAGACGATCCGACCGTAGCGCGGTAGTGCGTGCAGGGGCGTGAATCCGCAGGCGGCCCCGACTGCCAGGATGCGACGCAGGACGATCGGAAAAAAATCACAGCCGCTTCGCTCCGCAAACGCGCGCAATGCACGCGTGTGTCGTACATTCGCGACGTGCAGCCTCATCAATCAATGCCGTGCGTCACCAATCGCTACGTGCGCCGTTCGCGCGTACCCGGTTGGCGTGCACCTTCCATCTGCCCAAGCCTGCGCTGGCGGCATTTCTCGAGGAGCCATGCGTGAACCGGCAGCACAGCCGTCGCAGGTGGTGAGGTGAAGCGCCAACGCATCATCAGTGTCACCGTGCTGCTGGTGTTGCTGAGCGCAACGCTGCCGATCGGCCTGTCCTACTACCTGGCCTGGCGGCTGGCCTTGGCGCGCGAAGAGGGCAGGCTGAGCCAGCTGGCTGCGCTGTCGATCCGGCGTACTGAAACCGCCTTCGACGAGGCGCATGGCGCATTGTTGAGCATGGCCGGCTCGCGGTTGCCGCCGTGCTCGCCTGCGCACCTGGCGCAGATGCGCGCCCTGGTGCTGACCAGCCACTACATCGTCGAGCTGGGACGGTTTCAACAAGGTCGTCTCAGCTGCACCTCATGGGGCCAACTGCGCAATACCATTCCGCAGCGCACCGCCGATTTCGTGGTCAAGCGCGGCATCGCGGTGACCACGCGGCTGCTGCCGTTGGCCAATCCGCAGCGTCCGCTGATGGCACTGCAACTGGGCGACTACAACGCCCTGATCAACCCCAACACGCTGGCCGACATCAATATTCCACCTGGCCTGCAACTGGCGATCGGCACGCCGGACGGGCAGATCCTCAGCAGCACCGGTACCGCCGCCGAACGCTTGCTGACCGACCCCACCGCCACACGTGAGCCGGGCGACCTCTTGCTGTCGCAGGTGTTGTTCGGGCGCGACCGTCGTGGCGACTGGGCCGCGGTGGTCACCGAACCGGTGGCCTATCTGCGCAGGCCGCTGGCGGCGGCACGGTTGCAGCTGGTACCGGTCGGCATTGCAGTGGCGCTGCTGCTGGTCGGTACAGTGCTGTGGGTCTCGCGGCGGCGGCTGTCGCCACTGGCGCGGCTGGAGATCGCCGTGCAGCGTGGCGAGTTCATCGTGCACTACCAACCGATCATCGCGCTCGACAGCGGTGCCTGCGTCGGTGCCGAAGCGCTGGTGCGCTGGCAGCAGCCCGACGGCGTGCTGGTGCCGCCGGACGCCTTCATCCCGCTGGCCGAACAAAGCGGGCTGATCCTGCCGATCACCGATCTGGTGGTGGCCGAAGTCATCCGCGAACTCGGCCCCACCCTGGCCGCCGATCCAGCGCTGCACGTGGCCATCAATGTCTCCGCCGACGACATCAAGAGCGGCCGCGTGCAGGGCGTGCTGGCGCAAGCGTTGCGGGGCACCGGCGTGGACAGCGGCCAGCTGTGGGTGGAGGCCACCGAACGCAGCCTGATGGACATTGATGCGGCACGCACCACCATCACCCATCTGCGCGGTGCCGGCCATACGGTCTCCATCGACGATTTCGGCACCGGCTATTCGAGCCTGCAGTATCTGCAGGGCCTGCCGCTGGACGCGTTGAAGATCGACAAGTCGTTCGTGGACACCATCGGCACCCACTCGGCCACCAGCGCCGTGACCGCGCACATCATCGAGATGGCCAAGACGCTACGGTTGCGCACCATCGCCGAAGGAGTCGAGCGGCAGGAACAGCTCGATTATCTGCGCGCCCATGGCGTGGATCTGGCGCAGGGCTGGCTGTTCTCGCGCGCGTTGCCGGCCACTGGTTTCATCGCCTACTACGCACAGGCACGCAGCGCGACGCAGTGAACCGGCAAAAAAAAAGGCCGCCATTGGCGGCCTTTCGATGTCGATCATGCGTTGCGCAATCCGATCACGCGCCCTGCAATGCAGCGCTGCTCTGCCGCACCGGCTTGGGCCGGCTCGGGAAGGCATGGCGCACGATTCGCCACATCACCTGGCCGAACTGGCGCGGCAGCGAGCCGGTGTTGTAGTGCTGGCCGTAGCGCGCACAGACCTGCTTCACTTCGACGGCGATCTGCGCATAGCGGTTAGCCGGCAGGTCCGGATAGAAGTGATGCTCGATCTGGTGGCTCAGGTTACCCGACAGCACGTTCATCAGCTTGCCGCCGGTCAGGTTGGACGAACCACGCAGCTGACGCAGATACCAGTGGCCACGCGATTCGTTGCGGATGGATTCCTTCGGAAACACTTCCGCATCGGCAGTGAAGTGGCCGCAGAAGATGATCACGAAGGTCCAGATGCTACGCAGCACGTTGGCCGCCAGGTTGCCCAGCAACACCGTCAGGAAGAACGGGCCGGCCAGCAGCGGAAATACGATGTAGTCCTTGAGCATCTGGCGGCCCATCTTGCGGCCGACCGGCAGGAACGAGGCACGCAGTTCGGCCGCCTTCATCTTGCCGGCGAACCAACGGCCCAGGCGCAGGTCCTGGATCGCCACGCCCCATTCGAACAGCAGCGCGAACACCACCGCAATGAAGGGCTGCAGCAGGTAGAACGGGCGCCAGCGCTGCTCGGGGAAGATGCGCAGCAGGCCGTAGCCGATGTCGTCGTCCATGCCGCGCACGTTGGTGTAGGTGTGGTGCTTGAAGTTGTGCGTCTTGCGCCAGTTGTCGCCGGTGGCAACGATGTCCCACTCGTAGGTGTTGCCGTTGAGCTGCGGGTCGCCCATCCAGTCGTACTGGCCGTGCATGACGTTATGGCCCAGCTCCATGTTCTCCAGGATCTTGGACAACGCCAGCAGCAGCACGCCGGCGATCCATGCCGGAACCAGCACGCTGTGCACGAACGCACCCAGGAACAGCAGCGCACGACCGGCCACGCCGGTCCAGCGCACGGCGGCCACGATGCGGCGGATGTAGCGCGCATCGGCGGCGCCCACCTGGCTCAGCACGCGCGCGCGGATGGCATCGAGTTCGTCGCCGAAAGACTGCAGTTCGGCAGCGGACAGGGCACGGTTATGGACTCGGCTCATGAAGATTCCTTACAGATCCAGGATCAGGTCAGTGCTTGGCGCACTAATGCACAGGCGCACCTGTGCGGTGGGTTCGTTACTGCGTTCACCGGTGAGCAGGTGCCGGGTGGTGCCGGATTGGCGCGGGCAGGCGCAGGTGTTGCAGATGCCCATGCGGCAGCCATATTTGGGCCGCAGGCCTTGCGCTTCCAGCCCTTCCAGCAGCGACTGGCCGCGCGGCAGGGTCAGGGTACGGCCGCTGCGTGACAGTTGGACCTGCACCTGGCCGGTCTCGGCCTGGTCCAGTGCCGGCACGCTGAAGGCTTCGGCCTGAAATGCAGCCACGCGTCCCTGCAGCCGTTCGCGCGCGGCCTGCACAAAACCACCCGGCCCGCAGGCCATCACATGGCGCTGCTCCAGCGCGGCAATGTGGTCCAACGAATAGGTGTCCACGCGTTCTGCAGGAGTCTCGCCTTCGCGGGTGGTCAGCAGTTGCACACGCAGGCGCGGATGCGCCGCGGCCAGCGCGGCGAATTCGTCGACGAAGCAGGCTTCGTCGCGCTGGCGCACCCAATACAGCAGGTCCACGTCCATCGGCATGCCGGCTTGCGCGGCGGCCTGCAGCAACGCACGCATCGGCGTGATGCCGGAGCCGGCGGCCAGCAGCAGGAGCGGGGTAGGCGTGGTCGGCAGCAGCATGTCGCCGAAGGCCGGGGCCAGCGAGACCACCGTGCCCAAGGCCGCATCGTGCGCCAGGAAGCGGCTCACCAGCCCACCCTCGATCGCCTTGACGGTGATCGCCAGCCGGCCGTCGGCCTGCACCGTGGGGCTGTAGCTACGCAACAGCCGGCGGCCGTCGATCTCCACGCCCAGGCTCACGTGCTGGCCGGCCTGCAGGCCGCGCCAGTGGCCGTTGGGCTGCAACACCAGGGTCACCGCGTCCCGGCTGGCCGGGGTGCGCTGGACCAGCCGCGCCATCGGCTGTTCCAGCGTCCACAACGGGTTGAGCCGGGTTGCCCAGAAATCGAACAGTTGCGGCGACACCAGTCGGCGCGCCAGGCGTGCCGGCAGCGGGGACTTGGACTTACGAGGAGATGCCAGGTTCATGGGCCGCACTATACGCATGCATGCACACCCGTGTATACACTTGTATATTGCCAGAGGGGCTATGATTCAGGCCCACGCCCGGCTGCAGCCCCATGACCTCTATCGCCCTGCCTTCCCACGACGCGCCGCCGTCCCGCAAGCCGGCGATTTCACGGGAGGATCTCATCGCTGCAGCGCTGTCCTTGATTGGCCCGCACCGTAGCCTGTCCACGCTGAGCCTGCGCGAAGTGGCACGCGAGGCAGGCATCGCGCCGAACAGCTTCTATCGCCAGTTCCGCGACATGGACGAGCTCGCCGTGGCCTTGATCGATCGGGCCGGGCGTTCGCTACGCACCATCATCGGCCAAGCGCGCCAGCGCGCGACCTCCACCGACCGCAGCGTCATCCGTGTCTCGGTCGAAGCCTTCATGGAACAGCTGCGCGCCGACGACAAGCTGCTGCACGTACTGCTGCGCGAAGGCGCGGTGGGCTCGGACGCCTTCAAGCAAGCGGTGGAGCGCGAACTCACCTATTTCGAAGACGAGCTGCGCGTGGACCTGATTCGCCTGGCCGCGGCCGACAACGCCAAGCTGCACGCGCCTGCCCTGGTGTCCAAGGCGATCACCCGGCTGGTATTTGCGATGGGCGCGGTGGCAATGGATTCGCCACCGGAAAAAGATCCCGAGCTGATCGAGCAGATCTCGCAGATGCTGCGCATGATCCTGACCGGCGCGCGCACGCTGGGCACCCACGCAGGCTGATTGTCTGCACTGACGTTGGCGCGCGCGCTGGCGTGCGGGCGGAAGGGACACCGCAGGCGGTCAGCGTCGTGCCGGATCACGGATCTTCAAAGACGTGGCGGGTGCGGCATCGCTCTTGCGAGCCACTCTGATCCAACACTTCAGGCCATCCTGCGTGACTGGCGACATGCGGGCGCACACAACGCGCGGTGACGTGTCGTCCCTCTGTCATCGGCACAGAGGCGAAACGGCCCGCAGCATCGATGCGCGACGAGCGATGCCTCGCCCAATGCGACGCATGCGGCATCTGTGCAAAGACTCTAGCTGCCGCCCCATTCTCTCGAAGCGATGGAAGCGCTGCAGGCGAAGGCTTACATGGCCTACAAATCCACAAGGCTGCAGGCCGCGTGAGCGCGTCCAGTGTCCGCGTGGACATGGATCACGGGCTGCACCGGCCAACAGCGCGCCGCTTGAATTGCATGTCGATTGCTCGCCGCGCGCCGCATCGGCTCGCCTGGTCCTGAATTTCGAAATCGTGGCATCGCTTGTGTCGACCATCCCACGCAATGGCTCTCGCCTGCTGCCGCGACGCGATTTCGATTCTGTTTCCGACGACCGACTCCGACCGCCAGAGAGATAATCCAGAACATAATTGCATAAAGTGCTTGCATCGCTAAAAAGACACGGGTAATGTTCGCGCCCTCGGCAGCCACGTCTGCACTTTTACCCAATCGGCCTCATGTCCCTGCTCAACTCCGCCACACTCAACCGACTGCCCAGCGCTCACCGCGCGGCATCGTGTGTGCGCACTAAGAAAGCAGACGTGCGCATCACCCTCTTCGACTGATGTCCTGACAAGGAGATCGGTCACCCGATCTCCGAGGCAAGCGAACGCCCTCGAATGCAGCATCCGGGGGCGTTTTCGTATGCGTTCGCACCGACTCTTGTGGATGACCCTCCAGGTACCCGGGCATGGAATTGCCCGACAACACGGACGTTGCACGCGACCAGGCGCCAAAGCGCTACGTGCCGGGCACGGGTGGCGCGTGGTCATGCGCATACAAGAATTGCCGTTTGAATAAAACGGTAATCAGAAACATTGCGAAAGATATTCAGCGGCCTGGAATTTATTCCAGCTGGTGCGCGCGGCAATGCCGTGGCGTATACCGAACTCTTTTTCATGTTTCTCGTTACGGGTATCGGCTCCTGGTGGAGCGGCGGCGCAAGCCGTAGGCCTGGTTCAATTCCGGAATACCCACCACTGGATAGCTCAATTGGTAGAGCAGCAGATTTGTAATCTGTTAGTCGCGGGTTCGAATCCCGCTCCATGCATGACCTTTTCGGTCATTCCTCGGGACGCAAGTCCCTTTACGGAAACGCCCATGCCGCAGGCAAACAGGCAAGCCATCGCCTGACTGCCTGCAGCAGCGGCGCCCCTGCCGGGCCTTTGTCCTGAACGCGCGTGCTGCGCCGTTCGCTGCCGTTGTGCAAGACATCGCACCGCATCAGCCACGCACCTGCAGGCGCCAACAGCGCATTGCGCCCCGCACGGCCGCCGTCACGGGCGTTTCCACCCTTCAACGCCGCGTTGCATCGGCACACGTTCCGCCAGCAGTCCGATCCGGGCGGCGGAACGCTTGCATTCCCGGATCGGACCACCAGAGCCAAACCTAAGGAGAAGTGCCATGTTCTGGACCAAGAGGGTCGTGATCGGTGACGGCGAGCGCGGCCTGGTGTATCGCAATCGTCGGTTCGAGCGGGTGCTCGTCCCCGGCGTCTATCGCCTGTTCGACCCGTTGGGTCGCAGCGAGGTCATCGTCCACGCCATCACGCAAGGCGCCTATATGGGCCGCGATGCGGAGATGCTGATCGATACGCTCGGCAGCACCCTGCCGCAACACTTCGTGCTGGCCGACATCGGCACCGCGCAGGTCGGCTTGCTGATCCGCAACGGCAAGCTCGAGGACGTGCTGCCACCGGGCACACGCACGCTGTACTGGCGTGGTCCGGCGGCAATCGAGGTGCAGACCCTGCCATTGGGCGATGGGCTGCAGGTGCCCACCGATGTGCAGCGCAGGCTGCGTCAGCTCGGCACGCTGTCGCGTGTGGCGGTCTGCATGGACGTCCCAGCCGAGTCGCAAGGGCTGGTGTTCGTCGACGGCAAGCTGTTTGCACCGTTCGGGCCGGGGGCGTATGCGTTCTGGAATTTCCAGAAGAACATCACCACCGACGTGATCGATCTGCGCGTGCAGTCGGTCGAAGTGTCCGGGCAGGAGCTGTTGACGCGCGACAAGGTGTCGTTGCGCGTCAATTTGGCCGCCAGCATGCGCGTCACCGATGCGGTGGCAATGCGCACGCGCGTGGCCAAGGCCGGCGATTACCTGTATCGCGAGTTGCAGTACGGCTTGCGGCGCGCGGTCTCGTCCAAGACGCTGGACGAGTTGTTGGGCGACAAGGCCTGCCTGGATGCGGATATCTTCGGGTATGTGCGCGGCAGCGTGAGCGGCTTCGGCATCGAGGTGCTGGGCGTCGGCGTCAAGGACGTGATCCTGCCGGGCGAGATGCGCGAGATCCTCAACGCGGTCGTGCAAGCGGAGAAGCAGGCGCAAGCCAACGTCATCCGCCAGCGCGAAGAGGCCAATGCCACGCGCTCGTTGCTCAACACCGCCAAGTTGATCGAAGACAGCCCGGTGCTGATGCGTTTGAAGGAACTGGAGGCGCTGGAAAAGGTCACCGAAAAGATCGACAAGCTCACCGTGTTCGGCGGCCTGGATGGCGTGCTGAAGCAATTGGTGACGATCAGGCAATGAAGGCTGCGCGTGGCGGAAGGATCTGCCACGCACTGCCGCAAGGCAATGACAACAATGAGTACATCACAACACTTTGAATTTCTGCATGCCGAGGGCAGCACCACCCCGATCAAGGGCTGGGTGCGCGGCGTGCCCCTGGAAGAGCAGGCGCATGCGCAGCTGCGCAATATCGCGGCGGTACCGTTTGTCGGTCCGTGGGTAGCGGTGATGCCCGACGTACACCTGGGTAAAGGCGCAACCGTGGGCTCGGTCATTCCAACCCGTGGCGCGATCATCCCGGCGGCGGTCGGCGTGGATATCGGCTGCGGCATGGCTGCGGTGCGCACCACGCTGCGCGCCAACGACCTGCCCGACAATCTGGCGCAATTGCGCTCCAGCATCGAGCGTAGCGTGCCGGTGGGCAATGGACGTGGCGGCGAGCATCGCAAGCTGCCGGTTAGCATCGAGACCCGCATTGCGCAGTCCGGGCTGGTGCAGCGTCTGGATGCGATCAAGCAGCAGCACAAGCGCATCCGTACCGACAAGCTGGACTGCCAGATCGGCACGCTGGGCGGCGGCAACCACTTCATCGAGATCTGCCTGGACGAAACCGATGCGGTATGGGTGATGCTGCACAGCGGTTCGCGCGGCACCGGCAACCTGATCGGCACGTACTTCATCGAGCGCGCGCGCGAACAACTGGCGCATCGCGTGTTGGGTTTCCATCTGCCCGACAAGGACCTGGCCTTCTTCATGCAGGGCGAGCCGTTGTTCGACGAGTACGTCGAAGCGGTGTCGTGGGCGCAGGATTACGCCCGCGAAAATCGCGAGGCGATGATGGCGCGCGTGCTGGCCGAGATGCGTCACCGCTTGCCCAAATTCCAGCTGGAAAAGCTCGCAGTCAATTGCCACCACAACTACGTGCAGAAGGAAACGCACGCTGGTGAGGAATTGTTGATCACCCGCAAGGGCGCAGTGAGCGCTCGTGTCGGCGAGCTGGGCATCATTCCGGGCAGCATGGGCACGCGCAGCTACATCGTGCGTGGGTTGGGCAACGCCGACAGTTTCCACAGCTGCAGCCACGGCGCGGGGCGTGTGATGAGCAGGACCGCTGCACGCGCGCAGATCACCCTGGCACAGCATCGTCAGGCCACCGCACATGTGGAATGCCGCAAGGACGCGGCGGTGCTCGACGAGTCGCCTGCAGCGTACAAGTCCATCGATGCAGTGATGGCGGCGCAGCAGGACCTGGTCGAGGTGCTGCACACCTTGCGCCAGGTGGTGTGCATCAAGGGATAGAAAAGGGCCGCGCCAGCGGCCCTTTTCGCTACAGACACGTTGCAAGTGCGAGTGAGCAACCTCATCCGCAATGCAATGCACAGTTCAGTCATGTCGCGATCGCGCTCACATCAAAGCACGCACGTTTCACTCTTGCGACGCCATCGTTGCGCCTCGTTCGCGGTCTGATCTACAGGGCGCATCCATCAGATAATCCGGAGGCGGTATGAGCAATCTCGACAAGCAGGAACGCAAGGAAGAAGCAAAGGACTTGAACCGCGACCCGATCTCCGGTGCGCCTGGTTCGCATCCGGTTGGCGTCGGTGTGGGCGGCATCGCCGGCGGTGCGGCGGCAGGGGCGCTTGCAGGCACGGTGTTCGGGCCGCTCGGCACCTTGATTGGTGCAGCGGCCGGCGTGGTTGCTGGCGCAGCGGCTGGCAAGGGCGTGGCCGAACGGCTCGACCCCACTGTGGAGACCGAATACTGGCGCCAGGAGCATCGCAACCGCCCCTACTACAAGGAAGGCACCGACTACGATCGCGACTACGCCACCGTCTACGGATTCGGTTTGCAGGCACGCGAAACCCGCCCGACCAGCACCTGGGAAGAAACCGAAGCCACGCTGGCCGGCGAATGGCCGCGTAACCGCGGGCAATCGCGCCTGGAATGGGATGAAGCCCGGCTTGCAGCACGCGATGCATGGGAGCGTGCGGACCGTACCCACACTGTCTATCGCGACAGCGACACGCATTACGCAGGCCGCTTCGACAGCGCCAGCTACCGCGATGTCGACTATTCGTACGACGACTATCGCCCGGCCTATCGCTATGGCATGCAGGCACGGCAGCAGCACGCCGGCCGCCAGTGGGACGACCACCTGGAACGCGATCTGGGCGATGGCTGGGACCGCTTCAAGGCCAATTCGCGCCTGAGCTGGGAAAAGGCCAAGCATGCGGTACGTGAGGCATTCGACTCGGATCATCACGATGCAGCGGCGCGCCGTCACCCGACCGACCCGCGCGTCTAACGCGTGATCGCAGCGGCGCGGTCACAAGTGCCGCGGCCAGCGCACGACGTTGAACCAGAACGGGCCCACTCGGGCCCGTTCTGCGTTATGGAGTAATGCGGGTTCCTGCTCACTCGGCGGCGCTCAGAAAAAAAGCAGTACCGAGATGATCTCAGGCTGACGAATCCACAAGGCAATCCGCGGGCCCACCGGGTCTTCAACACGCAGAAAGAAAAGAGCGACGCGTGCGCGACCCCATGGCTTTGCACGCCACGTTTTCCCGGATCACTACCCTGCGGTCTTCTCCACCGCACGGATGTCGCCGCGAAATACCGCAGTGGTCTGTTCCGACGGGGCCGCAGCAGCGCCCTGTTGATCTTTGAGCAACTGCTTGCGCGTGGCCACCACCTCCTTGGCCAATGCAATGCGCCGGCCGACGACCATTTCGGTCAGCCAGTCGATCAGGGCACGCGTGTATTGCTGCTGGTGTTCCTTGATGCTGAGCGCATGGTCCGCGCCAGCGATGACACGCGATGTGAGCGAACGCGCCTGCACGAACGCTTGCGCATAGTTGTGCAGCACCGGCTGCGGCACGATCGCATCGTGCTCGGCTTCCACCAACAGCACATCGCCCTTGTACTCGGCGCAGGCGGCCAAGGCGATGTTGTCTGCCGGACGCAGGCGCTGCTGGCGGTACGCCATCAGGTCCGGGTCGGCGTTGAGGCTGACCTTGGGTTGATCCCAGTGGGCATCCTTGTAGAGCGCAGGCGAACGCAACGCCAGCCATTCCACCGGGCGCTCGCGCGTCAGCAATGCGGACAGATAGCCACCGTAGCTCAGGCCGACCACTGCGATCGACTGCGCATCCACGTAGGGTAGACCTGCCAGTTGATCGTAGGCAGCCTTGATGTCGTCCAGGTTCTGCCCGCGTGTCACGGTCTGGCGCATCGATGCGTAACCCTCATGCCCACGCAGATCGAAGGTCATGCAGATGCAGCCCAGGCCTGCTGCCTCGCGCGCACGTACCAGGCTGTGGTGCTGGCTGCCGCCCCAGCCGTGCACGAACAACACTGCAGGCATGCCTGAGGGCGTGAGCAAGGTGCCGCTGAGTGCGTCCTGGCCGACCGGAATGTCGATGCTAGAAAGTTTGGCTTCCATTACGTCGCAGAGATCCTCCTGTATTTGTAGCGCGGCCCTGGACCGGATTGGGTTGCGCGATAGTAGACCTGTGCATCGGCCGGCGGCTGGCCCTGATAGATTTCGTGTGTGGACGCCCTTACCCACTGCAATGCGGGATCTTGCTGAAAGGCGGCGATTGCAGCGAGTTCTGCCGGGGTTGCACCACCGATTCGCCAGGATTGTTCCAGCACGCCGCATACCGGGACATCGCCAGCATCCTGACCGCTGACCACATCGTAGTTGCGGCGGGAAATCTGCAGCTCAGGATAAGCGGCGGTGACGCATCGATCGTACCTGCACGCCTGCTCGACCACCCGTCGCTCCAGCGATGGCAAAGCTGTGGCCATCAGTGCCTCCAACGACCCGCGGTACACGCACAGCGACGAGCCGCCATACACATCGCTGCCGTCCGCATCGGGCACGCTGCATTGCGTGCCGTAATACGCAATCTGGACGCCGGCAAGACACAACTCGCCTACGCTGTGCGTCGTTGGCTGCAAGATATTGCGTTCCAGCACGCCGCCATGCGTGCCTAGATAGGTATCGGGCAGGCTATCCAGTACCTGCGCCAGCTGCGATGCGTCGGCAATGCGCCATTGGTCGTTGCCGCCCACGCCGGTGGGCAGCTTCAGGCGCACGTCTCCACCATCAGACAGCGCCTCGAACGCATGCATCGCATCCGGGCGAGAAAACGCGGTGTAGCCCGGCAGCGTGGCGGGAATCAGCGACATGGCCAGCGCCTGGTCCCAGCACGCAGTGCTTGCCGCGTCGTCAGAAACCAGTGGGTGACCGATGACCTTGGTGGCCAGAAACGCATGCGGCACGATACCGCCGAGCAAGTCACCGACGCCGTGGATGCCCAGCCCGCGCGCTTGCGCGGTAGTGAGCGTGTCATCGGGTACGTGGAATGTTCCAACTTCGATCACGCCATCGCCAGCGACGCCGGCATCGGGCACGCCCAGCAAATGCGCGACCTCGCGACAGACCCATGCGTGCGTTGCACGCTCATGACCATGCTCGGGCACCACGCGCGTGGCATGCCCAAGCACCTGCCGATAGTGTGTCTGTGCCATGACATCTCCCCTGCGGCGTGATCGCGCGTCGTTGCTGGCCTCGGTCGCAGCTGAGGGACGAGTCGTGGCAGTGGGTATCGCCGGAGCCTTACTTCAGTGCCAGATACAAGCCAAGCACAATCAGGAACACCACGATCAAACTGATGGCAATACGCCCGCCGCGCAACTCCAACAAGGCATGCCACCACACGCGCGCTTCAGGTGTGCCGCTTGCATGATGCGGCTTAGGGCTACGGGTCTCGCTGTCCTGCATCCTGGGTACTCTCGCTCCATTACGTCGCCGCCTACCTTAATGATCAGACGTTACACAGGTGTGGAGCGGTTCAGAATCTTCCGTGAAATGCGGCTTTGCGAAAGCGATTTTGCCCGATCGGCGATCACCTGCCTGGTGTGATCAGGCCACGTTGCAGTCGTGACATCGAAACGCATGCGAGACCAACGCGTCGCTTCGACCACACGGGTTCAAACGCGTCACTTGGTACGCATTGACCACATGCACGCACCTGCATGCATTGCGTGTAGATGCACTCGAACAATCTGACCAGTTAAGCGTGCAATGCACCGAAGTGCTGCAATGGTCGGGTTCGATGATCAATCGTTGACATACCCGCAGTTACTCTGCAGGTCAAGTTTGTTTATACCGGAACACCCCAAGTCATGAGCAGAGATCCATCCGTCATCGATGTACAGGCCGAAATCGCGCATTGGCAGGCGCGGCATGCCCAGGGCAACCTCGGCGCAGGCAAGTTCAGCGAGTTGTCCCCGGTGGTGAAAATGGCCTGCGATATCTACCTGCAAGCCCCGCGTTCGAGCGACCAGGAACGTCTGCGCCTATTTCGGGACCGCTTGGAGCACCACTTCATTTCATCCAGCACGCAGTCCAACTACGAACAGTTGGCAACCGATTGCTGGCAGCGCTTGGGCGCGCGCAATAGTTGAGTCCGCAGTATCGAGCAACATCTGTTTTTCATTGGAGATCGTCATGAAAACCCCGTATCAAGTGCAGCAGGAGCTGGAACGACTGGAGCGGTTGGTGCCGCACATCGTCAGCGACCAGGGCGACCGCGCGGAGGAAATCCTTGGCTTCCACGTGGCCAGTCTGTTGGGTAGCGCGCCGATCAGCGAACACGCGTTGATTCGCGAACGTACCGCTCGCATGGCACGTACCTGCCGCAGTGCGCAGGAGGCCGTGCGCGCACCCAAGGCGCCCGCCAGACCATTGGGCATGGCGCCCGTTGCCCAGCCGCAGTGGGCCTGACCGACCTCCCCGGAGCCGCCTAGCGGCTCCTTTGCATTCCACCCCGGCAATTGCCGATCATTCCAGGATCTTCATGAAAGTCACGCTTCTCACCGCTTCGCTGTTGGCCATGCTCTCTCTGACTGCCTGCGACCGCCCCGGCGGCGATGCTTCGCGCACCGCGCCAGCGGTGTCGCCCGAGCCGACGGCTGCGCCCGTCAGCGGAAGCGGCGCGACCGAGCTGGCCAAGGGCGATGGCGCGGTGCTGGGCGTGCTGGCTGCGATCGACGACAACGAGATCGCACTCGCCAAGCAGGCCATCGAACAGGATCTGGGCGGTGCCACCGGCGAGTTCGCGCAGCAGATGCTGCACGACCACGAGGCCAACCTTGAAAAGACCAAGTCGCTTGGCGCAACCGAGAGCCCGCGCGCGCAGGCCATACGTGCCAAGGGCAAGGCGGCAGTGGAAGCGCTGTCCAAGACGCTGACCCTGCCGGACGGCAAGGATGCCTACCGCAATGCATTCATGCGCAACATGGTCATCGACCATGGCGACACCATCAAGATCATCGATTCGGAACTGCTGCCCGCCGCCGAAAGCGCGCCGGTCAAGCAACATCTGGAAGAGACGCGTCGCGTGGTCTCGGCGCATTTCGAACGCGCCCACGCGGTGTCTTCGTCCAAGTAAGCAGCCGATCAGGCGCTTGCCCTGCAAACGCGCCGGCCAGTCCGGCGCGTTTGCGTTGGGTGGACAGCACATGCGGCTGTCCTTGAGGTCGTTGGGCCACGCCGCAGGCTGACCCTGCAGCGCACGGCCGCATGCGCGCGCTAGCTTCACCTCGCTTGGCGTGATCCTGGCCTATCGTGCCGCATCGATTCGGCCAGGAGCCCTCCATGCATCTGCTCATCACCGGCGGCACCGGCTTCATTGGCCAGGCCCTGTGCCCGGCATTGCTGCAGGCCGGCCATCAGGTCAGCGTGCTGACCCGCGACCCGCACCGCGCCAAGCGCATCCTGCCCGGCACGGCCGCCGTGCATACGCTGGATGGAGTGCAGGCCGATGCGGTCATCAACCTGGCTGGCGAGCCGCTGGCCGCCGGCCGCTGGACCGATGCCCGCAAGCAGCGCTTCCGCCAATCGCGCCTGGGCATCACGCGCCAATTGCATGACTGGATTGCGCAGCAGCCGGCCGCACAACGCCCCTCGGTGCTGATTTCCGGCTCGGCCGTGGGCTACTACGGCGAACGTGGCGATACGGCATTGACCGAGGCCGAGCCCGCCGGCGATGACTTCTCTGCCGTGCTGTGCCGCGACTGGGAAGCCGAAGCCAACACCATCGCCGCACTCGGCCCGCGGGTGAGCTGGGTGCGCACCGGGATCGTGCTGGATCGCGATGGCGGCGCGCTGGCCCGCATGCTGCCGGCATTTCGATTCGGCGGCGGTGGGCCGTTCGGCGATGGCCGGCACTGGATGAGCTGGATCCACCGCGCCGATATGGTTGCGCTCCTGCTGTGGCTGCTGCAGCACGGCCAACCCGGCGCCTACAACGCCACCGCGCCCAATCCGGTGACCAATGCCGACTTCGCGCGCACGCTGGCGAAGGTGCTGCACCGCCCTGCCCTGCTGGCGCTGCCGGCCGGCGTGCTGCGGCTGGGCTTCGGCGAGATGGCCGACCTGCTGCTGATCAGCCAGCGCGTGCTGCCGCAACGCGCGCTCGATGCCGGCTTCCGCTTCCAGTACCTGCACCTGGACGCTGCGCTGCGCGCCATTCTGCAGCGCTGAGCGGCGGCCAGGGCCTGACCAGACGGGATCGAACGGCATGCATGGCCTGGCCTGCATGCGGTTTGGCCATGCCCTAATATTTGCCCAAACTTCATCACCGACAGTGCTGCGGATCTCGGACTGGCCCTGCGCACGGCAGAACACCTATGCATCTGCTCCTCGTCGAAGACGACACCATGCTGGCCAGCGCCATCTGCGAGGGTGTGCGTCAGCAGTCATGGACCATCGATCATGTCGGTCATGCCAATGCCGCCAAGACGGTGCTGGTGGACCACCGCTACAGTGCGGTATTGCTGGATATCGGCCTGCCGGGCGAGTCCGGGCTGAGCGTGATCCGTTTCATGCGCAGCCACTACGATGCCACCCCGGTGATCGCGCTGACCGCGCGTGGCCAGCTCACCGACCGCATCCGCGGCCTGGATGCCGGCGCCGACGATTATCTAGTCAAGCCGTTTCAGTTCGACGAGCTGATGGCACGGCTGCGCGCGGTCACCCGGCGCAGCCAGGGCCGCGTGGTGCCCCTGCTCAGCCACGGCGACGTCTGCATGGATCCGGGCAACCGCAAGGTCACCAAGGACGGTAAATGGGTGGCGCTGAGCGCACACGAATATCGCCTGCTGCTGGCGTTGATGGAACGTGCCGGACGCGTGGTCACCAAGGATCAGCTGGAAGAAGGCGTCTATGGCGGCCCGTCCGAAGGCGGCAGCAACATGATCGCGGTGTATGTGCACCAGTTGCGGCGCAAGCTGGGCGATGCGCTGATCTCCACCGTCTACGGCCAGGGCTACATGGTCGGAAAGACCCCGGAATGAAGTCGCTGCAGGCACGCATGCTGGCGGCGCTGGCCGCGATCGTTCTGCTGAGCTGGTCCACCTCTCTATGGATCCTGGTCGCACTGGTCACCCAGGGTCATCACAGCGTGTTCGAGCAGGAACTCAACCTTCTCGGCGATCGACTGATCGCCACCTTGCCCGACGCTCTCCAGCACCGCTTCGATACGCAGACAGAGACGCCCGGCGCGGCAGCCACGTCGACCCCGATCGGCAACCCATCCTCGCGCATGAGCGTCAAGCAGACCCTGATTGCCGTGGTGCTCAACACCGTGCAATTGGGCATCCTGGGACTATTGATGTGGTGGGCCGTGCGGACCTCGCTGGGGCCGCTACGCGCCCTGTCCGGCGCCATCGCGCAACGTACCGGCCTGGATACCGAGCCGGTGCCGCTGGCACAGGCGCCCGACGAAGTCCGCCCGTTGATCGCCTCGTTCAACACCTTGCTGGCGCGGGTGGAACAAGCCGTCCAGGCCGAGCGCGATTTCGTCGCCGATGCCGCGCACGAACTGCGCACCCCGCTCTCGGCACTGCATGCCTACGCCGAGGTCGCATTGCGCGCGTCCACACCGGAGGCCAAGGACGCCGCGCTGGGCCAACTGCTGGAAACCGCGCGGCGCAGCAACCGGCTGGCCGAACAATTGCTGGATCTGGCGCGACTGGATGCCGGCATCAGTTCAGCCGCCTATCATCAAGTCGAAATGGGCGAGCTGATCTCGCATGTGCTGGACGAATTCAGCGTGCAGGCCGACGCACGCCAGCTGCAGTTACAGGTTGAGGCATCGCCCTGCCTGCTGCGTTGCGATGTGGATGCAGTGGGCATTCTGATCCGCAACCTGGTCGACAACGCCATCCGCTATGGCCGCCTGCATGGCAAGGTGGAAGTGAGCTGCGGCTATTGTGTGCGCGCTGACGTACTGCACCCGTTCCTGCAGGTCAGCGATGACGGTCCCGGCGTGCCCGAAAGCGCGCAGGCTTCTATTTTCGAGCGGTTTTATCGCGTGCCCGGCAGCGCGGTACAGGGCAGTGGCATCGGATTGTCGCTGGTCGCCGGCATTGCGCGCCTGCACGGAGCAACGATCGAAGCCGGCGACGGCAACGATGGACGCGGCCTCTGCGTGCGCGTGGTGTTTGCCGGCAACCGCCCTGCCGGCGCGACCTGAAGCCGCCTGCGCTGCAGCGCGAGAGCACTACGATATGCGGCCAACCAAACGACGGCGCAACCACAGGCTGGCGCGGCGAGTGCGCGGTGCGCGATGGACCAGCAGGGGTACGTGAAATGCGCGACTGCGCACGCACACACCCAGCGCCCAGCGCGCAGCGCGAGACGGCCCATCTGACGCGTACATCGCGGCTCCCGAGCGCCGTCCACACCACCTGCTCGCTACATTTTGGTGGTCGCTCTAATGCCGACACCATTGCGTGCTGCAAAGAAATGTCGCGCTTTCGCCAAGCGGTGCGTTCGTCGCGTTGATCCAATAAGTTCCCAAAATCGCTTGCCTACAGTGCACTCACCGCACGCATCAAGGATGCCTGGTGATGCCTCATTCGATCCGTTTCACGCAACACTTCCCCACCGCGCCGTCGCTGCCGGTCGGGCAGTGCGCTGCCAACGACCCCGTCGCTGCGCATCCGCTGCCACGGCCTCTCGCGCCGGAATTTCGCTGCGGCTCTGCCGGCACGCGCAACCGCGACATCTGGTGCGCGTTGCCGGATATCCGCAGCGCGCGCGCTGCCCGCCGCCTGCAGCACCTGGCCAGGCGCGGCGTGTTGTTCACTGCCGCAACGGCCGTTCTGGCCTTGGCCGCTGCCAGCGTTCTACTGCACTGAACATCAGGTCACGCCAGCGCGCTGGAACTGCGCCCACTCGCCTTCTTCCACCAGGTAGTTCTCCATGTCGACTTCTTGCTTCGTTCGATACTGCGCACTCGCCGTCGTCAGCGTCAGCCTGATCGGCTGCGCCAGCACCCGCCCCACGCCCTATCGCCAACTGCCATCTTCGAGCTACCTGCGCCCGCACGATGGCAGCCGCGGCGGCCGCATGCCGTACGCGTATCACGGCCAGGTCGATTGGTCGCGGTATCGCACCGCATTGGTCGAGCCGGTGCGCATTTACCGCGGCGCGGACGCGCAATTCGAAGGGGTACCCGAGCAGGACAAACGCATGCTCGCCGATCTCATGCAACGCGAGTTCGGCGACGCGATTGGCCAGCGCTGGCAGCCCACCACCGCCATCGGGCCCGACACCTTGCGTGTGCGGCTCACCTTGACCGGCGCCAAACCCAGCAAGCGGGTGCTCGGCACCTTCATGAAGGTCGATATCGGAGGCGGCGCCTACAATGCCGTGCAGGCCGCGCGTGGCAAGGAGGGCGCATTCTCCGGCTCGGTCAGCTATGCGGTGGAAATCTTCGACGCGTCAAGCGATCGCCTGCTGGCGGCCTATGTCGAAAAGCAGTACCCCAATGCAATGAACATCAAGGCCAGCCTTGGTGCTTATGACGCGGCCAAGGCAGGGATCGGCCTGGGTGCGCAACAGTTGGTCGATGGCATGCGCTAGGCCCTGCTCCTTTTATTGCATGCGCGATGCCTGTGCGTATCGGAGTGCATGCACGCGATACGTTCGGGCAATCCTCCCGCGCAGTGCAGGGTCATCAGCGTGTTGGCTGCAGACGGGGAGCGCTGGCCAAAGCCGCTGCAACAAAAACGCCGACGCTGTGGAACAGCGCCGGCGTCTTCACCATTGCACAGGGACGGTGACACCTATCGCGTGCGTTGCACGCCTTCCAGGCTACCTGGCGACCCGCACATCGCACCCTGCGCCGCAGCGTGACAACCTCAGCGCGTGACGCGCTTTGCCGCTTTCTTGCCCACTGCCTTGCGCGCGGCGGTGGTCTTTGCCACGGCACGCGTGGCCGGGGTCTTGGTCACCTTGGCGGCTTTCTTCAACGCGGTCTTGGTCGCGGCCTTCTTGAGCGGGGCCTTCTTCACTGCGGCCTGCCTGGTCGCGGTTTGCTTGGCCACCGGCGCCTTCTTCGCTGCAGGCTTGAGCAACGTCTTCGTCGCTGCCGCCGGCTTGGCCACTGCCTTCTTCGCTGCCTTCTTCGCCGCCGTGCGTGCGTTCACCGTTGCGACGGCGGTCTTGCGTGCGGCGCTCTTGGCAGCCGTCTTGGCACTCAATGCGGCCGCTTCGGCCTTGGCATTGGCCTTGGCGGTTTCCAGCTTGCGCCTGGTAGTGGCCTTGGTGTCGGTAATCTTCTTCCTGGCCGCGGCACTGGTGCTGCTCAACTTCTGCTTGGCGGCCTGCGTGGTCGAGGTCAACGTTTGCTTGGCCGCGTCCTTGGTGGCGGTAAGCTTCTGCTTGGCGGCTTCCCTGGTGGCGACCAGCTTGTCCTTGGCAGCGTCCTTGGTGGCCGCCAGCGAGCGTTTGGTCTTGGCCACGCTGCGTTTCACTGCGGTGGCCGCAGTGCCGGCGTTCTTGGCCACGTTCTTTTCGACCTTGACCACCGCCTTGCGCGCTTTGGCCACCTGCGTCTTGACCTCTTCCACCGCCGTGCCTGCGGCCTCCTGCACGCTGGCGACCGCCTCGCTGGCGGTGCTGGCGATGGTCTCGGTCAATTCGGTGGCGGTGCTTTTTACGCTATCGACGGCGTCGGACAGGGTTGCCGTTACGCCATTGCCGTTGCTCATAGACCCTCCTTAAGGGCGTCAGTGCGGGAAACTCAGGCGATGCGCGACCGCACGCAACATGCTGAACAGGCATCGGATCAAGCGGACGCTACGCCCGGCCCGTCGGGCTGTCAACGCAATCAGGGCAAGGGATGTGCGGCACTTTCACCGGCAGTTAAATTGCGCGCAGGCACTCTCGTTCAGCTTGATTTACGCAGTCAGACGCCCTATTCCTCATCCACCGCGTAACCCGGAATCCGTTCCATGCGACCGCTGCCTACCCTGCTGACTCTTTCGCTGGCCGCTGCCTTCGGCGGATTTGCCGCCACCGGCATCAACGCCTGGCTGGACAATCGCGCCGAAGCCACGCCCCCCAGCAACGCCGCCTTTACCCTGCCGACGGCCGCCGCATTGCCGGCTGCGGTGGCCGGCCAGCCAGTGCCATCGCTGGCGCCGATGCTGCAGCAGGCCATGCCCGCGGTGGTGAGCGTGAACACCAAACAGGTGGTGCGCGTCCGCAACCCGTTCTTCAACGACCCGATCCTGCGCCGGCTGTTTCCGCAGGTGCCGCAGGACCGCATCAACGAATCGCTGGGTTCGGGCGTGATCATCGATGCGCAAAAAGGGTACGTACTGACCAATCACCACGTCATCGAAAACGCCGACGACGTGCAGGTGACGCTCGGCGACGGACGCACGGTCAAGGCCGAGTTCATCGGCTCCGATGCCGATACCGATATTGCGCTGATCCGCATCAAGGCCGACAACCTCACCGATATCAAACTGGCCGACAGCAACGCGCTACGCGTGGGCGATTTCGTGGTGGCCATCGGCAACCCGTTCGGCTTCACCCAGACCGTCACCTCCGGCATCGTCTCGGCTGTGGGACGCAGCGGAATTCGCGGCTTGGGCTATCAGAACTTCATCCAGACCGACGCCTCGATCAACCCCGGCAACTCTGGCGGCGCGCTGGTCAACCTGCAAGGCCAGTTGGTGGGCATCAATACCGCCAGCTTCAATCCACAGGGCAGCATGGCCGGCAATATCGGCCTTGGGCTGGCGATTCCGTCCAACCTGGCGCGCAATGTGGTGGAGCAATTGGTGACCAAGGGCGTGGTGGTGCGCGGCACGCTCGGCCTGGAAACCCAGAACCTCACCCAGCAGATGTTGCAGGGCCTTGGCGTGGATTCATTGCGCGGCGCCTTGGTGACACGGGTGTTGCCGGGCTCCGCAGCGGCGGCGGCAGGCGTGCAACCGGGCGATGTCGTGGTAGCGGCCAACGACCAGCGCGTGGACAGCGCCGAGGCGCTCCACAATTACGAAGGCCTGCAGGCGGTTGGCAGTGCGGTGACCCTGGACATCCGTCGCGATGGCAAGCCGCTCAAGCTCAAGGCCACGCTGAAAGAGCAGGACCGCGCCGTCACCGGCGACATGCTGGACCCGCGCCTGACCGGCGCGACCTTCGTCGATCTCCCCGAATCGCTGCGTCAGTCAGGCATCACCGGGGTGATGGTGAGCGAGGTCAAACGCGGCGGTCGCGCTGCCGCCAACGGCCTGGTCGCCGGCGATGTGATCGTGGCCAGCAGCGTGGGCGAGTTCGCCGACCTTGCCAGCTGGCGGGCCAATTTCCAGCGTAAACCGCAACAGCTTGTCGTGCGCATCCTGCGTGGCAACGCGCAGTACGACGCGCTGATGCGTTGACGCGATGTGTACCGGGCGTTGCTTCCACTAACGCCTCCTACACCCCCCCGATGCTATTGCTACTGCTCGACCGCACGTGAGTGGCGGCTGCCATCAATGACCGAAGGAGATATCGCATGAGCCCCACCAATACCGATCAGCTGAAGGAAAACCTGAGCGAAGCCGGCACCCACCTGAAGTCGGCAGCGAGCGCCGCTGGCGAAGCGGTCAGGGGCGCCACCAGCGCCGCTGGCGATGAGCTCAAGCTCGGTCGCGCCAACGTCAAGGCCGAGCTGTCTGACACCGCGCTGGCCGGCATGGCCGCTGCCGAGTTCGGCGGTGCCGCTGCCAAGGAGCAGATGGATGTCCTGGTTGCCAAGGGCAACGATCTGCTGGAAAGCGCCACCGATCTGATCCGCGAGCGTCCGCTGGCTGCCTTCGGCGTTGCCTTCGCCGCTGGCTGGGTCATCGCCAAGCTGGCACGCAGCAACGACAACTAAGTCGTGAGCGATCAGGCCTCTCCCGCTGCCGGAACCGACGCGCCAGACGCGCGCGCGCAGACGCCAGGACTGGACGAAAGCGTACGTGCGGTCGGCGCAGCCGGCCGTGCAACGCTGGGCTCGGCCAAGGACACCAGCCGCGCCTTGCGCCGGCTGGTGTCGGCCGATCTGCAACTGGCACGCAGCGCATTCGGGCGTGGCCTGGCCTGGGCCTGCGTGGCCGTGGTGTTCGGTGCCTCGTCGTGGTTGCTGCTGGCCGGTGCCATCATCGCCCTGCTGCAACGTGCCGGGCTGTCGTGGTTCCAGGCGATGTTTTTCACTGCGTTGGCGAGTCTGTTGGTGACCGGCATCGCGGCATGGCGCGTGTTTTTCTACTTCGACCACACCGGCATGAATGCAACGCGCCGTCAGCTCATCAAGCTGGGAATTTTCGATGACCCGAGCAAGGACGATGACGCGGCAACCTCTGCCAGTGGAGCACGCCCATGAAGTTTGGAACCTTGCGTCAACGCGTCGAACGCGCCGAGTTTCTGGTCGAAGGACGCGCGCAAGAAACGCGTCTGCACTGGAGCGAACTCCGCCAGACCTGGCGTGCCGGGTGGTCGCCACTGCGGATCATGACTGTAGGCTTCGGGCTCGGCTTTGTTACCGGCCGCAACGAACCGCAGGCGGCATTGGGCAGCATCGCCAGCAAGCTTGGCGGTATTCCCAAGCTTCTGCAGATGATCAGTACCATCTCTGCGTTGTTCACTGCACACCGTGCGCAGGAGGCTTCCGAGCAGGCCGAACGTGCGGCAGACAATGCCGAGGAAGTTGCAGCCGACCCGCCGGTGACCGTGGTGCAGGTCCCGGCCGACCGCGCCGCCTGAGCGCGGACGGTATTCACGGCGGCTAGCGCTTTGCCAGGCCGCCGTCGAGAGTAGCGGATTGCCTGTGCAAGGCATCAACATACCAGTGCCGCTTTGAAGAGGTGCCACCGCCACATGGTCATGTTTGGTCCTGGCGCTGCGTTCTGATCCCGGCGCTGCATGCAGTCCGCGCGTAGTGCGCTTGGTAAATGCTTGAAAGACCGCTGCACGACGGGCCCGCAATGCTGGCATCCGCGCTGTCTATTTCCGCTGGATAACTGCTCGCTGCGAAGGCTGACGGATATCAGCGCTGAAATGCGGGAATCGTGCGACAAATGGTCCTTTCCTCGCCCAGAGCGCTGACGCCTGACGGCCAATTCCGCACGGCATGCGTGCTGTCGCAGTCAGCAGCATGCGGCAGGATCCTGCGGTCACTGGCAATCCCACTTCGACAACCGACTCTACGCCCCGCGACCTGCACAGGGGCGCTGCTGCCGAGTTCGCCAGACTAGCGTTGGTTCGCTGACATCCTGCCACAGGCTCTGTGCGCGCCGTTGACGCATTGCGCCGATAATGGCGCACCGCTGGCAGCACGCCAGTCTGCTGCCAGGGCGCGCATGTCTCTTCCCGTCGACTCACCGGATGCCGTTACCGCGGCAGATTCGCTTCCGCCCGCACCGGCGCCCCGCCCGCGCGCGCCGGCCTCGCTGGTGGTGCTGGCCACGCTCGCCGTTGGTTACACCCTCTGGGCAGCGCAGACGATCATCCTGCCGATCATGCTGGCCGCGTTTTTCGCGCTGATCGGCAACCCCATCCTGCGGGGTCTGCGCAAGCTGTACATCCCGCGGTTTCTCGGCGCCTTGCTCATCCTGTGCCTAGGCCTGGCCGGCACCGTCACGTTGGCCACGCAATTGGCCGGCCCTGCCGCCGAATGGGTGCAACAGGCACCACGGCAGATGCGCCAGATTGCGCGCGATGTGCGCGATCTCACCAAGCCGGTGATGCAAGCCAACCAGGCAGCGGAAAACTTTGCACGCGCGGCCGGTGGCGAAGGCCAGCGCGGCGTGCAGATCGTTCGCACGCAGATGGACGACCCTTACAAGGCGCTGGTCCGCACGCCCAAGCTGGCGGCTTCGGTGCTGGCGGTGGTGCTGCTGACGTTCTTCTTCATGGTGTATGGCGAAAGCCTGCAACGGCATGCGATCGCCTTGCTACCGAACCGGCAGCAGCAACGGTTCACCACCGAGATCATGCTGGACATCGAGCGCGAGGTCTCGCGCTACGTGCTCACCATCAGCGTGATCAACACCCTGGTCGGGCTGGTATTTGCCGGCATTTTGTCTGTGCTGCAGATTCCGCTGCCCGAAGCGATCCTGTGGGGAACGGTGGTCGCATTGCTGAATTTCGCACCGTATGTCGGCCCGTTGATCGGCGTGATGCTGATGCTGCTGATGGGTTTTGTGGAATTTCGCACCACCTTGTCCTCGCTGCTGCCGGCGATCCTGTACCTGGCCCTGCACACGATCGAAGGCCAGGTGGTGACGCCGATCGTGCTGGGCCGACGCATGGCGATCTCGCCGCTGATGCTGATCCTGGCGCTGATGCTGTTCGGCTGGCTGTGGGGCATGGTCGGCCTGCTGCTGGCGGTGCCGTTGCTGGTCTGCATCAAGATGGTGCTGAGCCGGGTGGACGGGATGCAGCGCTGGGCCCGGCTACTGGAGTAGCCGCGAATGGGGAATTGGGAGTTGGGAATCGCAAGCGCAGAGGCGGTGCTCTACCCATTCTCGATTCCCGACTCTCCATTCCCGGCATTACAATCGTGCGATGAGCTTCCACATCCGCGCCATCACCCTCGACCTCGACGATACGTTGTGGCCCTTTGCGCCGATCGGGGCGCGGATCGATCAGGTGCTGTACGACTGGATGCGCGAGCACAGCCCGGTGACTGCCGAGCGCTTTCCGGTGGAGGCGATGCGCCAGTTGCGTGAGCGCAGCTTTGCCGACAACCCGCACCTGCATCACGACCTCAGCGCGCTGCGCCGATTGACGTTGGAAATGGCGTTGCGCGAGAGCGGCGGCGATCTGGCGTTGCTGGAGCCGGCCTACGAGGTGTTCTATGCGGCGCGTAACCAGGTGGAATGCTACCCGGATGCGCTCGACGCGCTGGCGCGCATTGCCGCCCATGTGCCGGTGGCCGCGCTCAGCAACGGCAATGCCGATTTGCAGCGCATCGGGCTGATGCACCACTTCGCGTTTCAACTGGGCTCGCGCGAACACGGCAGCGCAAAGCCCGACCCGAGCATCTTCCTGGCCGCCTGTGCCCGGCTCGAGGTGCCGCCTTCGGAAGTGCTGCATGTGGGCGACCATGTGCGCATGGACGTGCTGGGCGCGCTGGATGCCGGCCTGCGCGCCTGCTGGATCAATCGCGAGGGCGCGGTGTGGTCGCATCCCACCCAGCAGCCGGATCTGGAATTCGACAGCATGACCGGGCTGGCCGATTGGCTGGACGCGCAGCAGCCGCATCCAGGCCCGATGAACGCCGGCATCACCCTTCCCGCCTGAGCCACTCTGCGCGGCGCACGGCGCTGCACTCGAGGATTTCCATGTCGCACCTCACCGGTTTCACCGATCCCCATGCCGCAGCCTTGCCGCTGTATGTGCTCGACCGCGAGAACTTTACGCGCTGGTGCGCGGAGCAGCCCACCGGTGTGCTGTCGTGGGCGCAGGCACAGCGTTTCGATGCCGCGCCGGGCAGCGTGCTGTTGTTGCCGGGCGACAACGGGCTGGCCGGCGCGGTCCTGGGGATCGGCGACCGGGCCGATGCCTACGCCTACGCGCATGCGCCGATGGCCCTACCGCCGGCCAGCCGCTGGACGCTGGCCAACCCGCTGAGCGATGCCGAGCAGGCGTTGCTGCATCTGGGCTGGGGATTGGGCGCTTATCGCTTTTCGCGTTATCGCAAGGTGCCGCGCGCGCCGGCCGAACTGGCTGCAACGCCCTCGGCACAGACGCACGCACTGATCGAGGCGTGCCTGCGCGTGCGCGACTGGGTCAACACGCCCACCGAAGACATGGGCCCGCAGCATCTGGAAGAGGCCACACGCACGCTCGGACAGGCGCATGGCGCACAGGTCGATGCGATCGTCGGCGACGCGTTGCTGGCGCAGAACTTCCCCACCATCCATGCCGTGGGGCGCGCCTCGCATCGCGCGCCGCGACTGATTCAGTTGCAGTGGGGTGACACGGCGCATCCGCATCTGGTGCTGGTCGGCAAAGGTGTGTGCTTTGACACCGGCGGGCTGGATTTGAAGCCGGCCGATGGCATGCGCAACATGAAAAAGGACATGGGCGGCGCGGCGCATGCGTTGGCGCTGGCCGGTCTGGTAATGGCGCAGCAGTTGCCGGTGCGGCTGACGCTGCTGATTGCGGCAGTGGAGAACGCGGTGGGCCCGGATGCATTCCGCCCTGGTGAAGTGATCACCACCCGCGCCGGCGTGACGGTGGAAGTGGACAACACCGATGCCGAAGGCCGCCTGGTGCTGTGCGATGCGCTGAGCTATGCCACCGAGCAGCACCCGGATCTGATCCTGGATTTCGCCACGCTTACCGGCGCGGCACGCATCGCGCTGGGCCCGGACCTGCCGGCGCTCTTTGCCAACGACGATGCGCTGGCGCAGGCCTGGATCAGTGCCGGCGAACAGACCCGCGACCCGGTGTGGCGCATGCCGCTATGGCGCCCATACCTGCGTTATCTCAACAGCCATGTAGCCGACATGGCCAACGCCGGCTCGCGCATGGCCGGCGCCGTCACCGCCGCGCTGTATCTGGAACGCTTCGTGGCACCCGGCCGGCCGTGGGCGCATCTGGACGTCTACGCCTGGAATGACAGCGACCGCCCCGGCCGCCCCGCCGGCGGCGAAGCGCTGGCACTGCGCTCGGCGTTCGCCATGCTGCAACAACGCTACGGCGGCTGAGCGCGGGCAGCGCTGCAATCAGGCTGAGGCCAGCACAACGCTTGCGCTGCGCTGGTCAGCCCTGGCGACGCAACAACGGCGCGATCGTGCGCATGCGTGTCTGCGTCGCCGGGCCGACCAGCGCGAATGCGGTGTCGCCTTCGGCCCAGTACTGCGCCAACAGCCGGCCATCGCGGCGCTCGCCGGTCGGCATCGGGCCGCTGCGTGGACGCAGATACAGGCCAATGCGTGCGCCGTCGGCATCGCTGTAGACCAGCATCGCGGCCGCGCCTTCCGGTGTGGACAGCAATTGCCCACCGCGCAACGTATACCCCTGCGCACGCAGATCCGGCACCGCGCCTGCGTTGCCGAAATGCGTGCGCAACCACGGTTCCAACTCGGCGCGGCGCTGCACGTCCAACCCAATGCCCCGATGCGCGTCGGCATCGGCGAACAGGCGGTAGGCGGCCACTGCATCGGCCATCGGCACGCGTTGGCTGGCGATCCGGCTCGCATGCAGCTGCCAGCCCAGCCCGGTACCCAGGCCAAGTGCCAGCACGCAACTGGCGGCCACGGCAAACGCGGTACGACGGCGCTGTTGCAAGCCACGGCGAATCGCCGCAGGCGTGAAGGCGACGGCGCCAGTCTCCGCCATCAGGCCGGCGTGTGCGGCACGCAGCGCTTCGGCATCGCGCTTCCAGCCCGCCACGCGCGCGGCCTGAGCGGGATGTGCCTGCAGCCAGGCTGCCACTGCTGCATGTTGCTCCGGCGTCAGGCGGCCATCGACGTAGGCGTGCAGCGCGTGTTCGTCGGGCGGCATGGTGGTCATTTCAGGATCCTCAATGCAGGTGCGTGATTCACCTGGCCTTCGTTCACGGCACGCAGGCGTTCGCGCGCACGCGACAGGCGCGACATCACGGTGCCGATCGGGATGCCGAGGGTATCGGCCACTTCGCGATAACTGAAACCGTCCACGCTGACCAAGAGCAACAACGCGCGTTGTTCGGCCGGCAATGATGCAAGGCTGGCCAGCATGGCACGGCCGTCGTGCACCTGCTCAGCGGACGCGGATTGGCTGGGCTGCTGCGGCGCGAACAGGCCCACGACCCGCTGCCAGCGCGCGGCACGCCGCTGCCCATCCAGAAACTGCCGGTACAGGATGGCGAACAGCCAGGGCTGCAGGGCTTCGGCGGTATGCCGGGTGTGCCACCGCCGCAGCGCGCGCTCCAGTGTGGCTTGCACCAGATCGTCGGCGCTGGCGGGCTCGCCGCTCAGCGAGCGCGCAAAGCGGCGCAGCGCCGGCAGCACGGCGCGCAGTTGGTCATCGTCCAGAGCATCCATTGGCGGGCGTGGTGGTGGCATCACACGGTAGACGCACTGGAGCGTGGATTATTCCCGCGATCGGTGCGTGCCACCGTCGTTGGTGGACGAGGGAATAACGCGGCTCGCATGTCGTCTCACTCGTATCAACCACTCACAGTATCGACCACCGGAGCCAGCCATGACGTTGCCACCTCCCTCGCCCCCGCGCGCGCGCCGCCCCGTGCTGCCATTGTTGGGGATTGCCGCCATTGCCGGCGGCGTTGCGCTTGCGTTTGCCTGGACGGCCGGCTGGATCGGTGGCGACCGGCTCACTGCCGCGCGCATGACCGACACCATCGAATCCAGCGGGCCGCCGCATCCGGGCTTTCGCCGCGCGCATACCAAAGGGGTGTGCGTGAGCGGGCAATTCCAGTCCAGCGGCAAGGCCACCTGGCTGTCGTCGGCACGCATCTTCAGCCAGCCCAGCACGCCGGTGCTGGGGCGCATGTCCATCGGCGGCGGCGACCCGCACGGGCCGGACGGGCAGGCGCGCGTACGCAGCATGGCGCTGCTGTTGCGCAGCGACGATGGGCAGGAATGGCGCACGGCGATGAACAGCTTCCCGTTCTTCGTGGTCGCCACGCCGGCCGGCTTTCAGGCGCTCAACGTGGCCTCCAAGCCAGACCCGGCCACCGGCAAGCCGGACCCCGAAAAACTGGCGGCGTTCGGCAAGCAGTATCCGGAAGCGGCCAAGTTCCAGCAGTGGGCCAAGACTGCGCCGTGGTCGGACAGCTGGGCCAATACGCAATACAACGGCGTCAATGCGTTCCGCGCGATTGCCGCCGACGGACGCGAACGCTACATCCGCTGGTCGATGCGCCCGCATACGCCATTCAAGGAACTGAGCGCCGCGCAACGCAAGCAGGCCGATGGCGATTTTCTCGCCACCGACCTGGACGCGCGGCTGGCGCACGGGCCGCTGCGTTGGGACATGGTGCTGACCATCGCCGAGCCCGGCGATGCGGTGGACGACCCGTCGCAACCGTGGCCGGAACGCCGCAAGCAGATCGTGGCCGGCACGCTCTCGATCGAGCGTGCGCAGCCGCAGGCCACCGGCCCGTGTCGCGATCTCAATTACGACCCGTTGATTTTGCCCAAGGGCCTTGCCGCATCGAATGACCCGATTCTGGCAGCGCGCTCGTCGGTGTATTCGCAATCGTTCAACCGCCGCGAGCGCGAGATCGCCAACGGCACGGGCAGCGCCGCCACCGGCCAGGGAGCACGCCAATGAGCCGCCGTACCCACTTCAATCTGCCAGCGCGCGTGCTGCACTGGCTGATGGCCGCGATGATCCTGACCATGCTGTTCGTCGGCGTGGGCATGGTGGCCTCGGTGACGCAGCGGCCGTGGTTGATCGATCTGCATCGCCCGCTGGGCATCGCGATCCTGATCCTGGCGGTGCTGCGCCTGATCAACCGCCTGCGCCATCGCCCGCCGCCGCTGCCGGCCGATCTGCCGGCATGGCAAAGGGCTGCCGCGATTGCCTCGCATTGGCTGCTGTATGCATTGATGCTGGGCATGCCGTTGATCGGCTGGGCGATGCTGTCGGCCGGCGCCTACCCGATCGTGCTGTGGCCAGGCGCGAACCTGCCGGCGATCGCACCGCACGACCCTGCACTGTATGCCTGGCTGCGCAGCGCGCATGGCTGGCTGGCGTATCTGTTATTTGCCACCGTGCTGGGGCATCTGAGCGCGGCGTTGTTTCACGCCTGGGTGCGCCGCGACGGGGTGTTTTCCAGCATGGCGCGTGGAGAGCGGTCTGCGCAGTGATGGGGTCGCGGTTGATGATGGGCTGACGCGGCTCGGCAGAGGATCGGCACACAGTGGCAGCACGCAGTTCCTTCTCCATGGGACATCGTCTGCCCTTCATGGGGGAGAAGGTGCCCCGCAGGGGCGGACGAGGATGCGGGCGCAGCCGATTGAAGTAGGCCCACGCGGCCGGCCTCGCCCGTCGCCTTACCCACCTCTCTCCCGCCGGGGAGAGGGGCTGGTGCCTAACGCTGGCGTTTTGTTTTGGCCGCTGGCGCCGATGATTCGATGCCCTTGCCGGTGGCCGCCCAATAAATTCCACCGTACAAATGCTCCAGATAGCGCGGGTCGTTATAGGCTTCGGCCAGATGGCCCAGCGCAGTGGCGAAGATGCGGCCACCTTCGAAGTGGTGGTACCACGCCACCGGGTGCTGTTGGCCCATGCCCTTGGCGACCTGTCCTGGCCAGATCAAGGTGGGGTCATAACTGCGTTCGTCGACGGTGAGTAGCGTGACCAAGTCGTCGCTGTAGGGCGGATCGTATTCGTACCATTCGTCGCTCCATACCCAGCGCTTGGGCAGGCCGGCAGTGGCCGGGAAATTGGCGTCGGCCACATCCACCATCGCCGTTTGCATGTACGGATGGGTGCGGAACGAGCGGCCGATCATGTGGTCGTACCACTCCCATTCACCGCGCTTGATCGCAAAGGCCTTGTGCACCGCGACCACGCCGCCGCCGTTACGCACGTATTTTTGGAAGTTGGCCCGCTGCGCCGGGTCGAGATCGGTGGCCGGCGTATTGAGCAACACGATGGCCGCGTATTGCGACAGGTCGCCATCGAACGCCTTGGCATTCCACGCCCACACCATCTGGACATAATGCTTGCGCGCCATCGCTTCGAATTGCGGCTTGGCCACGGGGATATAGTCGTGGTGATACTGGTTGGGAATGGCAGCCACCAATATCTTGAATTGCTCGGCAGACGCGTTGAAGGCGCACATCCACAGCAGGCCCGACAGCCACAGAGATTTCATGCATCGCTCGCCGTATTTTTCGATGCTGTGCAGTGTACCTGGGTGCAAATCGCATGCCTTCGCACGCGTTTGGAATAGCTGCGGATTGGCGGATGAAGCAACCGATGCACCGTCGTCGATGGCGGCTTTGTAGTGCGTTCGCGTCGATTAGGCGCGGCGCACCTGCATGCAATTCCGCACCCCGAAAACGTCAGCTTCCCGCACACGCAAACCATCGACTGGCTGCACTACAACCAGCCCTTCTGCCGCGCCAGGCGGTAGGCTTCGATGCGATTGGCCACGCCCAGTTTGCCGATGCATTCGGACAGGTAATTGCGCACCGTGCCGTGCGAGAGCTGCAACTGCTGGGCGATCTCGCTGGCGGAGCGGCCTTCGCCGGCCAGCCGCAGCACAGTCCGTTCGCGTTCGCTCAAGGGGTCTGCTTCCACCCACGCATCGAGGGCCAGCTGCGGGTCGATCACCCGCCCGCCGCGGTGCACCTGCCGCAACGCATCGACCAGCTGTTCGGCCGGCGCATCCTTGAGCAGATACCCGGCCACGCCGGCATCCAGGGCACGGCGCAAAAATCCCGGACGCGCGAACGTGGTGACGATCATGACCCGTACCAGCAACGCCTGGCGCTGGATCCGCTGCGCCAGTTCCAGCCCGGTCAGGCCAGGCATCTCGATATCGGTGACCAGCACGTCCGGCTGCAGGCGCTGCAGTTCGCGCCACGCACTTTCGCCATCGCCGGCGCTGCCGACCACCGCAATATCGTCCTCCAGCCCGAGCAAGGCCACCAGCGCGCCACGCAGCAAGGCTTGGTCTTCCGCCAACAACACCCGGATCATCGGTCGCGCTCGCATGCATGCAACGGTTGCGCACGATAACAGCGCCGACGCATGCCGTGCACTTGGCAGCGCAACCGGGGCGCGTTAGAGCGGCTGCGGCATCACCGGCGGCGTTGCGGGGACAACCGCAGGCCGCGGCAACGGCACACTGGCGCGCAATCGCATGCCGCGCGGCAAGGCCTGCACATCCAGCGCGCCACCCAGGCCGTGCAGGCGTGCGCGCATGCCGTCCAGGCCGTTGCCCGGCACGATCACGCCGCCGCGGCCGTCGTCGGTGATCTCCAGCACCGCCTGATCGCCGTGCGCGCGCAGTTGCACACGCACGCGTCTTGCCTGCGCGTGGCGCTGCACATTGGTGGCCGCCTCGCGCACCACCAGCGCAAGCGCGGTTTCGTGCTCGGGCGGCAAGGCCAGCGGCTCCAGCTGTTGCTCCAGCGCAATGCCGTCCAGGTCCAGCAGCACCCGCGCCGATGCCAGTTCGGCAACCAGGCCGGCAGCACGGATGCCGGTGACCGCGCGCCGTACCTGCGCCAACGCCTCGCGCGAGACCTGCGCCACCGCGTCGATCTCGTTGCGTGCGGCCTGCGGGTCGCGCTCGATCAGGCGCGCAGCCAGATCGGATTTGAGCGCCACCAGCGACAAGGTATGGCCAAGCAGATCGTGCAGGTCGCGGCCGATGCGCTCGCGTTCGGCAGTGGCCGCCAGACGACGAACTTCGTCCTGCGACAAGCGCAGCAACGCGTCCTTGCGTTCGTTGATGCTGTACACCGCGCCCACGGCGGCCATGCCCAGTACCGTCACCGGCATCCACACCAGCGCCTGCATGCTCAACCCGAGCCAGTGCGCCCAGCTCAGGTACAACGCGTTCATCAGCAGCAACATCGCAAAGTGCCGCCACAACCCAGGCCGCGTGGAGGGACGCAAGCTCAGGCAGGCAAAGATGAAGTAGCTGATGCCCGACGAATACACCGGCAACAAGGCAGCACTCATCACCGCCATCGCCCAGGCGTAGCGATACAAGGTGCCGCGTGGCGCCAGCAACATGCGTGCGTACAGCAGCAGGAAAACCGGATACGAAAGCAGCGTGCACAACAGCCAGGTCCTGTCGTAGCCCCGCGCAGAAAACACCGGCACCACGAATACCCAGGCCGACCACAGCAAGTGCACGCTGTCCATCCACGGCGATTGGCCCTGCGCCAGCCGCGCGGCAACCTGCGAACTGGCGGCGGGGCGAAGCCATGCGGGAAACCGGAGGCGCATCAGCAAAGGTCCGTGTGGATGAGCGGATTCTGCCACTGCCGGGCCCGCCCGCGTGCGGCTGCGTGCGGCTGCGTGCAGGACGATACGGGTGAGCGGCCTCATGCATGCTCCCGGTGCTTGCTGCGATGCGATCGCCCACCGGGGTTGCGATTGGCCTGCGCAAGCGCAAGCCAGATACGTGCAGTCTGCAAATGCGAAGGAAAGCATGCCGTTAGCGGATTGCCGGAGGAGCCGCCAGCATGGCCTGCCGCAGCGCTGGTGCACCAGTTGCCGGTGTCATGGCGTGCAGATGACAGCTGTCACTGGTGAGCGCGCCGTGCTGACTGCATGCTGCGCACCAGCTGGCGGTGGCATCGGCGCATCGACCGTTTGTCGCCGCACCGCAGTTGGTGACTTCCGGCAGCTTGCGGCATCGCCTGTAGACCGTCACATTTCGCGCAGCCTTCCGTCCTGGTCATCGATGAACACTTCCGCCGATCTGCTCAAGCAACTCCGCATCGACCGCCAGCGCCCTGCCACGCCGCCGCCCGCCCGCCGTACCGGCTGGATCCTCGCCGCAGTGATCCTCGTCATCGTGCTGGCCGCCGCCGCGTGGTGGTTCACGCGCCGCCCGGTGGTGCAGGTGCAGACCGCGCCGGTGGTGGCGATCAGCGCCGGCAGCAGCAGCGCATCGGTGCTGGACGCCTCCGGCTATGTGGTGGCACGACGCATGGCCACGGTGTCGGCGCAAGTCACCGGCAAGGTGCGCGAGGTGATGATCGAAGAAGGCATGCGCGTCGAACAGGGCCAGGTGATGGCCACACTCGACCCGCTCGATGCCGATGCGCAGCGCAGCTTGTCGGCCTCGCAGTTGTCGGCCGCACGCAGCCAGGTCGACAACATGCAGGCGCAACTGGCGGTAGCCAACGCCGATGCCACGCGCCTGCAGTCGTTGGTGGGTGCGCAGCTGGTGTCGCGCTCGCAATACGACCAGGCCATTGCGCAGCGCGATGCCTTGCGCGCCCAGCTGCAGAACGCGCAGCGCAATGTGCAGGTCGCTTCCGACCAACTGGCCATTGCCGGTATCCGCTCTGACTTCAACGTGGTGCGCGCGCCGTTTGCCGGCGTGGTGACCGCCAAGGCGGCGCAGCCGGGCGAAATCGTCTCGCCGTTGTCGGCCGGCGGCGGGTTCACCCGCACCGGTATCGGCACCATCGTGGACATGGAATCGCTGGAAATCGAGGTGGAAGTGGGCGAGTCCTATATCGGCCGCGTGCAACCCAAGATGCCGGTGGAAGCGGTGCTCAATGCCTACCCGGAATGGAAAATTCCGGGCGAGGTCATCGCCATCATCCCCACCGCCGACCGCGGCAAGGCCGCGGTGAAAGTGCGCGTGGCGCTCAAGGTCAAGGACCCGCGCATCGTGCCGGAAATGGGTGTCCGGGTCAGCTTTCTGGAGCAGGCCAAACCGCAGCAAGCAGCCAAACCGCAGGGCGTGCGCGTCCCGGCCGCCGCACTGGTGGAGCGCGACACGCGCACGGTCGCGTTCGTGGTCGGCGAGCACGACACCGTCAGCGCGCATGCCGTCGCCACCGGCATGGTGATGGGCGAAGACAGGCAGGTGCTCTCCGGCCTGGCCGCAGGCGACAGTGTGGTACTGAATCCGCCGCAAACCTTGACCGATGGCGACAAGGTGACCGAAGCAGCGCCGGACGCTGCCGAATAACGCACAACCAACACAGCGCAGGCGGTCACCACTCAGGGCAATACGGAAAGCGCGTTTGATGGAAACGGCAGCGACGTAAGCGCCTGCGTCGCGCTGCGAGCGAACGCCGGTGAAATCCAGTAACGCGGTATCGGCTGTGCTTGCGCATCTGCAGTTGCGATGTTCGTCGATATCTCAGCCGCTGTCGTCGCAGGCACGTTTCAGGCATCGGCAGCGTGCGCCGCACAGGTGTCGCCACAGCAACCGATGCCTTTGCCTGCACTCGCCCCATCGCTTCATCGCATTTCAGCTCATCGTGTTACTGCAGTGCCGCACCACATCCGCAGTCGCTCTGCGCACTGCTGTCACCTCTTCCATCGCACCGCCAGGAGTTGCCATGTCCGCTCTCGTCAGTTTGCGCAACATCACCAAGACCTACCAACGCGGCCCCGAGCAGGTGCAGGTGCTGCACGGCATCGATCTGGACATTGCCAGCGGCGACTTCGTCGCACTGATGGGGCCGTCTGGCTCCGGCAAGACCACCTTGCTGAACCTGATCGGCGGGCTGGACAGCCCCAGCGGCGGCGAGATCGAGATCGAAGGCGAGCGCATCGACCGCATGAGCGGCGGGCAGCTGGCGACCTGGCGCAGTCACCACGTCGGTTTCGTGTTCCAGTTCTACAACCTGATGCCGATGCTCACCGCGCAGAAGAACGTGGAGCTGCCGTTGCTGCTCACCTCGCTCAATGCCGCCCAACGCAAGCGCAATGCCGAGATCGCATTGACCCTGGTCGGCCTGCAGGAGCGTCGCAACCACAAGCCCAGCGAATTGTCCGGCGGCCAGCAGCAACGCGTGGCGATCGCGCGCGCGATCGTCTCCGATCCCACCTTCCTGATTTGCGACGAACCCACCGGCGATCTGGACCGCCACAATGCCGAAGAAATCCTGCGCCTGCTGCAGGAGCTCAATCGCGAACACGGCAAGACCATCGTGATGGTCACCCACGACCCCAAGGCCGCCGAATACGCCACCCACACCATCCATCTGGACAAGGGCGAGCTGGCCGACGCGCCGCTTGCACTGTAAGGGAGCGCTGCCATGAAGTATCTCTCGCTGGTATGGGCGCAGTTGTTCCGCAGCAAGACCCGCACCTTGCTGACCTTGCTCTCGGTGGTCGCGGCGTTTTTATTGTTCGGCATGCTCGATTCGGTGCGCGTGGCCTTTACCTCCGGCGGCAGCGTCAGCGGCGTGGACCGGCTGGTGGTGGCATCGCGCTTGTCGATCACCCAATCGCTGCCGATCAATCTGGAAAACCAGATCCGCAGCGTGCCGGGCGTGCGCGATGTGACCTCGGCAATGTGGTTCGGCGGCATCTACCGCGACCCGAAGAACTTTTTCCCGAATTTTTCGGTGGCGCCCAATTTCTTCGATGTGTACAGCGAATACCAGTTGCCCAAGGACCAGCTCAAGGCGTTCCAGACCACACGCACCGGCGCGGTGGTCGGCGAAAGCCTGGCCAAGGAAAATGGCTGGAAGATCGGCGACACCATTCCGCTGCAGGCCACCATCTTTCCGCGCGGCGGCAGCAACGACTGGCCGCTGCAACTGGTCGGCATCTTCCGCATGAAAGACCGCACCGTGGCCGCCAACCAGGAACGCCAGTTGATGATGAACTGGAAGTACTTCGACGAGTCCAACGACTACATCAAAAGCAGGGTGAGTTGGTACACGGTGACGCTGCGCAACGCCGACCAGGCATCGCGCGTGGCGCAGGCCATCGATGCGTTGTCGGCCAACTCCGACCATGAAACCAAGTCGCAGACCGAATCGGCATTTCAGCAAGCCTTCGTCAAGCAGTTTGCCGATATCGGCTTGATCGTCACCTCGATCATGGCCGCGGTGTTTTTCACCTTGCTGCTGCTGACCGGCAACACCATGGCACAGGCCGTGCGCGAGCGGATTCCGGAGCTGGCCACGCTCAAGACGCTGGGCTTTCAGGACCGTACCGTGCTGAGCCTGGTGATGGTGGAGTCGATGTTGCTGATCGGCCTGGGCGGGCTGATCGGCATGGGGCTGGCGGCGCTGGTGATCCCGGCGGTTGCAGCGCGCAGCGGCGGCCTGATGCCGACCCAGACCGTGCCGCTGCAGACCTGGCTTGTCGCGGTCGGGCTGATGGCCGGCATCGGCATCGTGGTGGGTGTGCTGCCGGCATTACGCGCGCAGCGCTTGAAGATCGTCGATGCACTCGCCGGCCGCTGACAGGAGCATGCACATGCAACGCAAATGGAAAGATCGTGGGGTCAACGCGCTGTCGGTCGTGCTGCTGGCAATCGGGCTGGCGGCCTGGATCGCACTGCCGTGGATGGTGCTGCTGCCGATCGGTGGATTGCTGGCGGTGTGGCTGGTGGCCACACGCAGCGGCAGGCTCTCGCTGGCGGCCGCACGCATCGGCATCGCCACGCTGCCGCAGCGCTGGGGGTCCAGCTCGGTGATCGTGGTCGGCATTGCCGGCGTGGTCGGCGTGCTGGTGGCGATGCTGGCAATGGGCCAGGGCTTTCAGGCCACGCTCAACAGCACCGGCGACGACACCACCGCGATCGTCCTGCGCGGCGGTTCGCAGGCGGAGACCAACTCGGTGATCACCCGCGACCTGGTGCCGCTGATCGGCAGCCTGCCCGGCATTGCGGCCGATGCCAATGGCCGCCCGATGCTGTCGCCGGAATTGTCGCAAGTGGTGAACATCGCCTCCCGCGCCGACGGCACCGACGTCAACGCACAACTGCGTGGCGTGGGCGAACAGGCCTGGGCCGTGCATGACAAGGTCAAGATCGTGCAGGGCCGCCGCTTCAACACCGGCCTGCGCGAAATGGTGGTGGGCAAGGGCGCGTTGAACCAGTTCCGCGGACTGGAGCTGGGCAAGACCCTCACGCTTGGCAGCCAGCAGTGGACGGTGGTGGGCGTGTTCGCCTCCGGCGATGCGCACGATTCGGAGTTGTGGACCGACGCGCAGACGCTGGCCACCACCTACAACCGCAGTGCCTATCAGTCGATCAGCGTGCGCACCAACGGCAAGGCAGGCTTCAGCGCGTTCAAGACCGCCATGGCCGCCGATCCGCGGCTCAAGCTGGATGTGGAAACCACCCGCGCCTACTACGGCAAACAGGGCGGCGGCCTGAACAAGCTGATCAACATCCTGGGCACGGTGATCGGGGCGATCATGGCAGTGGGCGCGGTATTCGGCGCGCTCAACACCATGTATGCGGCGGTGGCCACGCGCGCGCGCGAGATCGCCACCATGCGTGCGATCGGCTTTCGCGGCACGCCGGTGATCATGGCGCTGATGCTGGAAACCATGCTGCTGGCATTGCTGGGCGGGCTGCTGGGCGGCGCGATCGCCTGGGCGGTGTTCAACGGCTACACCGTCTCCACGCTGGGCAGCAACTTCAGCCAGGTGGTCTTCCAGTTCAAGGTCTCGCCGGAGCTGCTCTGGAGCGGGCTGAAGTGGGCGCTGGGCATCGGCCTGGTGGGCGGACTGTTTCCCGCGCTGCGTGCGGCGCGTCTGCCGATTACCACGGCGCTGCGTGAGGTGTAGGCGGGCCTTGGCCCGCCGGGGATCGGCAATGGTGACAGCCGCGGCAAAGCGCACGGCGGCGGCTGAACGTATTGCAGGCTGTCATGGTTCTGTCACCGCAGTGCGGTAGATGCGCCAGCCGGGCAGGCCGTAGCCTGCTCGGCCGTTTGCTCCATCGATCGATCGCCATGACGCGCCTGCTTCTGCTGGTCTGCGCCTGCCTGTGGCTGGCCGGCTGCTCCTCTTCTTCGACCTCGCTCAGCGAGCGCCTGGTTGCGCCCGGTGGTACCTCGCCGCTGCTGGACGAAGAACGCATTGCCGCCACCATCGCCACGGTGCCCAATCGCAGCGGGCATGTGGTGACGCGCGATGGCGTGCCGATCTTCTGGCGCGCGATCGACCCCGGCCAGTACGCCATGCACTATCGCTACATGGGGCAGCGCAGCGACCCGGCGCATGCGCTGGATGTGGATTTCAGTTTCAAGGCACCGACTGCCAAACCGCCGGCGCCGCGCGGCACCGTGGTGCTGCTGCACGGCTGGATGATGGATGGCGACTCGCTGCTGCCCTGGTCGCTGCAGCTTGCGCAGGCCGGCTACCGCGTGGTCACCATCGATCTGCGCAACCATGGTCATTCCGGCGGCGGGCCGTCCGGCTACGGCACGCGCGAGTCCGACGACGTCATCGATGTGCTCGACGCCCTGCAACCACGCGGCGAAATCCGCGGGCCGCTGTATCTGTTCGGCATTTCCTACGGCGCGGCCACCGCGCTGTTTACGGCCGACAAACTCGGCCCGCGCGTGACCGGCGTGGTGGCGATGGAATCCTTCGCCAATGCCGGGCGCGGCATCCGCGACATGGTGCCGCACCTGCTCGCCAGCCAGCCGCACGGGTGGCGTGGGCGGGCGGTGGCGGCGTATGCACGCTGGCGCTATGCCGACCAGAATATCGACGCGGTGATTGCAGCGGCCGACACCCAGCTCAAGCTGGACCTGGACCGTGTCGATGTCGCGCACGCCCTGGCCGACACGCGCAGCTGCGTGCTGCTGTTGCACGGCGATGCCGATCAACACATTCCGGTGGCGCACGGCCGTGCACTGGCCCTGGCCAGTGCGCGTGCGCATTACCTCGAACTGCCGGGCGAAAACCATTTGAGCCTGCCGCTACGGCTGGACGTGCTCGGCGGGCCGATCGACCAATGGCTGGCACAGGTGCACCAAGACCCCAGCCATTGCCCTGCACCGCAGGCGCTGCCCGCGTCCACGCTGGCCGTAACCAACCCCCTGGCGATGCCGCAGAGTTGAGCACGGCAATCGCGCACGCTGACGCGAAGCAATCGCACTGATGAATGCCACACGCACAGCGTGCAGGGTGGCGCTGACTTAGCGCGTCAGCACCGGCTGCCGCGACCGCACCACGCTGTCGCCGACAAATAACAGCAAACCCACCCAGATCGCGGCAAAGCCCATCGCGCGCCCCTGATCGAACGGCTCGTGGAAGAACCACACGCCCAGCAGCAACTGCAGGCTCGGCGCGATGTATTGCAGGATGCCCACCAACGACAGCGGAATGCGCCGCACACCGTAGGCGAAACCGATCAACGGCAGCGCCGTCACCACGCCACCGAAGATCAGCATCGCGTCGGTCCGCAGGCTCCAGCCGCTCAGGAACGCGCCGCCGTGGCCCTGCTCGCCCCACGCCGCCAGCAGCAACGCCGGCACGAACAGGTACACGCTTTCCACGCCCAGCCCGGCCACCGGATCCACCGCCACCAATTTGCGCAGCAGCCCGTAAATACCGAAGGACACCGCCAGCCCCAACGCAATCCACGGCGGCGCGCCGGCATCGATGGTCAGCCACAGCACGCCCGCTGCCGCGCAGGCCACCGCCACCCACTGGATGCGGCGCAGGCGCTCTTTCAACACCAGCACGCCCAGCAAGACGCTCAGCAGCGGGTTGATGAAGTATCCCAGGCTGGCCTCGATCACATGCCCGGCGTTGATCGCCCAGATGTACAGGCCCCAATTGAACGCGATCGCCACGCTGCTGCCGGCCAGCATGCGCAGCGCGCGGGGCTGCGCCGCGATGCTGCGCCACCAACGCAGGCCCGAGCTCGCCAGCAGCCAGGCCACCACCAGCACCGTGCTCCACACGATGCGGTGGGCGATGATCTGCAGCGACGGCACCGCCTTGAGCAGATGCCAGTACACCGGCACCAGCCCCCACAGCACGAAGGTGGAGGCGGTGATCAACAACCCGCGGCGTGCTTCCTGCGACGACACCGCGCTCATCGCCGCGCCTTGGCGAAGGTGACCACCAGCACGCCGGCCAGAATCACCGCCATCGCACCGATGTCCTGCGCGCTGAAGCGCTCATGGCCCAACCAGGCACCCAGGCTGACCGCAATCACCGGGTTGACGTAGGCGTAGCTACCGGCGAGCGCAGGACGCACGTGATGCAGCAGCCACACGTAGGCGGTAAACGCCACGATCGAGCCGAACACGCACAGGTACGCCACCGCCAGCAGTCCTTGCGGGCTCGGCCACACCTGCGGGCGCTCGCCGATCAGCAGGCCGGTACTGACCAGCAGCACGCCGCCGCACACCATCTGCCCGGCAGCGGTCATGAACGGCGAAGGCAGATCGCGCCCGCGCGACCACACCGACCCGAATGCCCAGCCGATCGGTGCGATCAGCAGCAACACCAGGCCAACCGGCGTCGCGGTCAGGCTGCTGCCGGCGTTGAGCCACACCACGCCCACAAAGCCAATCACGATGCCCAGCCATTCGCCGCCGCTGGCATGCTGCCCGCGCAATGCGCCGAACAAGGCCATCCACAACGGCACCGACGCCACCGCCGTGGCGGCCAGCCCGGACGACACGCTGCGCTCGGCCAGCACCACCATGCCGTTGCCGAGCAGCAGCAACGCCGCACCCATCAGCGCCACGTTCTTCCACTGCGCGCGCGTTGGCGCCGCCACACCGCGCCAGCGCAGCACACTGTAGAGCACGCTACCGGCGACGATGAAACGTGCGCCGGACACCATCGTCAGCGGCTGCGCGCCACCTTCCAGCGCAAAGCGGATCGCCAGATAGGTCGAGCCCCACACCACGTAGACCAGCAACAAGGCGAGAACGACTAACCCGCTGCGCGCAGGCGCGGCAGCATCGTGAGAGGAAGACATCGGAACAGTGCCAGGCAGTGCAGCGGAACCTTCGATTCTAGAGCACATGCCAAAGCCCACGCCGCACCTCGGTCGCGCTATGGTGCACTTCCCACCGCATCCGAGCGTGCAGATGCAGCACCCTCTTCGCTGGCTGGCCCTGGCCGCCTTGTTCGCAACGTCCGCCACGGCATCGGCGCGTGCCCCCGAGCCGTGGGAACTCAGCGGCCGCAAGCTGATCGACGCCGGACTGGACGGATCGCTTGCGCCAGAAATCACCGCGCCGGAGCAACGCGAGTTCAAGGTGCTTGTTTCGGCCAGCCGCGCCGGTGCGTATCTGCTCGGCGTCGCCAGCGCCAGCTATCGCACCGGCTGGTGCATGCCGGCGGGCAGCACCGGCTCGCCCGATCTGCAGGCGGTCATCGCCGATATCGGCGCGCTGCCCGATACACGCCAGGACCAAGCCGCACCTGACTTGATCGTTCAGGTGCTGGCAAAGCGCTATCCGTGCAGCGGCGGCGACAAGAGCACGCGTGCCGGCGGCGGCAACTCACCCAACGCCGCCAAGCCGTAGGCACGCCTATGCGCAGTCGTTCAATGCGATGGCATTGATCACAACGCCAGCCTGTGCACCGAGCAACGACAAACGTCCCGAGCGGCCGTCTGATGAGATTGGACGGCGCGCGGGATCCGCACACGCACAAGCAAATGCAGGCCACCGGGCAGCGGCTGCGTTCGCTTGGCGTCGCGCTCAGTCATCCGATGCGCATGGACAGCGTGCAGGACCCCGAATGTACGAGCGCACAGGCCGCATCGAATCCAGCTGCGCCCGTCTGGCGATCAACGCAGTCGTCTTGGTCGCTGCGCTTGGCCTCTCTCGAGGGCACGGCGCCCTCTCGCTCCTGCGCGCTTACTTGCGCACCGCATCGCTCTTGGCACGGATCGCCTTGAATTCCGAGCCATCCTGCCAGCTCGGCCACTGCCGGCCATTGGCCAGCGCCACGCCCACGTCGTACACCAGCGTGGTATCGGCGGCATGGCCGCTGGCATCCCATTGCGGGGTCCAGCGATCGCACGGCTGGTGGTAGCAATCGGCGAAATACTTTTCGCGCAGTGCCTTGCCTGCCGCGACGCCGCCGTCGAGCATGTCCAGGCCGGGGCCGGCGGTGATCGCCGGCACACCCATGCGCGCGAACGCGAAATGATCGGCGCGGTAGAAGAAGCCTGCTTCCAGATTCGGATCCGGCGAATAGCTGCGACCACGCGCCTTGGCGGCGGTTTCCAGATCGCCTTCCAGCGACACCCGCCCACGTCCCCACGAGGCGATGTCGCGGGTCGGGCCATCGGGGCTGAACATTTCCATGTTGAGCACGGCCACGGTCTTGTCCAACGGCGCCAGCGGATGCGCGGCGTAGTAATTGGCGCCGAGCAGGCCCTTTTCTTCGGCAGTCAACGCAATGAAGTACAACGTGCGCTGCGGCTTGGGGCCGGCTGCGAACACGCGCGCCAGTTCCAGCACGCTGGCCACGCCGGTGGCGTTGTCCACGGCGCCGCGTCGAATCGTATCGCCACCGGCATCGGCCTTGCCGATCCCGAATGCATCCCAGTGCGCGGAGAAAATCACCGTCTCATCCGGATGCCGGCTGCCGGTGAGTTTGGCCACCACGTTATGCGTCACCACACGCTCGCGCTTGAGCTTGAAATTCACCGACAACGCCGCATCGCCCAGTGCCACGGGCGCGAAGTCGCGCTGCTGCGCACGCGCCTTGGCCTGTTCGAAATCCAGGCCGGCCTGCTTGAACAACGACACCGCCAATGCACGCTGCATCCAGCCGCGCACCGGCACGTGCTGCGCGCGGGCATCGGCATCGCTGCGCTCGATGTCGAACAACGGCGACATGCCCGAGCTCTGCACGGTGGCCCAGCCATACGCCGCCGGCGCCGTCTCGTGCACGATCAATACCCCGGCCGCACCGCGCCGCGCCACCTCTTCGTACTTGTAGGTCCATCGGCCGTAATAGGTCACGGCCTTGCCGTCGAATGCGCCCGGCTGCGGCGATTCGAAATCGGCATCGTTGATCAGCACCACCGCAATCTTGCCGCGCAGGTCCACGCCCTTGTAGTCGTCCCATTGGCGCTCCGGCGCACTGATGCCGTAGCCGACGAAGACCAGTGGCGCGTTCTTCAACGCGACCGCCTGCTGCGGACGCAGGCTTTGCAGGGTCACATCGTTGCCATTGACCAGCGCCTGGGTCTTGCCCCCGACGCGCAGGCTTGCGCGCACCGGGCCATCCACCTGCGCGCGCACCAGCGGCACGGCCTGGGTCCAGCTGCCCTGCTCGCCGCCTGGCTCCAGGCCAGCCGCCTTGAATTGCTCCACCAGGTAATCGACCGTGCGCTGCTCACCGGCGCTGGCCGGCGCGCGCCCTTCGAATTCGTCCGACGCCAGCAAGCGCACGTGACGCGACAATGCCTCGGCATCGATGCCACCGCCCGGCAGATCGTTGGCGGCCTGCGCCACACCTCCTACAAACAGGCAGGCAGACAACAGCAGGATGCGCATCGGATTCACGGTGAGGCCTTGCAACGGTAGATGACACATAGTTTACAAGCGTGCGACCAACACGGAGCGCAATGACACGAGAATGCAGTCGATCGCATGCATGGCCAAGCGCGGATGATCTCCGGTGTGGCTGCAAGGCGCTTGCGCGTGCGCCATCAAGATGGTCGATGTGCACTGCTTTCAACAACACCACCAGCCAACGTTCTGGTGCGGTGTCCTCACCGATTGCGGGCCCGTTGGCGGCATGGATGCCGCCGTCGAGCCCCATGGACGGGTTCACGGCGTATCCCGCGAGCGGTGAGGGCACCGCGCACCCGACTGATCCGGCCTTAGCGGCACCAGAACGACCCGACCACGCACTATAGCGTTCGAGAGGGTGTGTCACCCCTCAACCAGCGCTAACGCATGCGCGCTGCACGATCCAGCCAACAGCCCAGCCCTTGCGCGTTGAGCTCGATGTCCGTTGCCAGCAGTTGCTCCACGGCGGCATCGTCCAACCGACATCCATGTTGGCGTGCGCGTTCCAGATACAGTTCGGTCAATGCCGCCACCATGCAGCGATGCCGGTCCGGACGCTGCGCGCAGCCCAGCGCAATGTCGGTCATCGCATGAATCTGCTCGCCCAGCGCCCGCGCCAACGGTTCTGGCGAGGTGACACGGCCGTAATGGGTCAGATACATCGCCTCTGGTGCGGCGTCCATCAGGCGCGCGATCGACTGCAGCATGGCCTCGGGTTCGAATTGCACCGGCGAGGACGTCGGCACGATGAAAGCGCCACGCGCACTGTCCAACTGGCGATACGACAGGCCGAAGGTGTCGCCGGTGAACCAGCTGCGGCTGCGCGCATCCCACACGCACAGATGATGGCGCGCATGTCCAGGCGTCTCGACGGTGCGCAGCGCGCGCTTGCCCAGCATCACGGTATGACCCTCGCCGGCCGCGACCACACGCTCGGCCGGCACCGGCTCGATAACGCCGTAATGGCGCGCCATGTCCGCCTCGCCATACACCGCGGTGGCGCCGGCAATCAACCGCGCAGGGTCGATCAGGTGCGGTGCACCGCGCGGATGCACCAGCACCTGCGCATTGGGCAAATGCCGCAACAAGGCTCCTGCACCGCCAGCATGATCCAGATGCACATGGGTCAGGATCAACCACTCCACCTGCGCTGGCGCCAAGCCGGCCGCCTGCACCGCGGCCAGCATCTGCGGGACCGACAGCGAGGTACCGCAATCGATCAAGGCGGCCTGCTGCGCTTGGACCACCAGATACGCCGCATCGAATTGCACGCCGCCAAAGCCGGTATCGATGGTGTGGATGTTGAACTCGGCTGTCGCTGTCATTCGCACCCCGCGGCGGCTGTCGGAACTGCAGTGTAGGCCCAAGCCTGGCGTCGCGGTCGCGCATGTCGTCACAGGCACGACCTACGCAACCACAACAACCCACCTCGACGCCTGTTGCGCCGCGCAGCTCACGCCTCGCGCAAGGCATCCATCGCGGCAACAATCACGTCGGCATCCACCTGCGCATGCACGCCCGGCAGCTGCAGATCGCTGGCTTGGGTAGCCTGCTTCAACCGTGCGATCACCTGTCCGGCATCGCGTGGCGAAGCGAAGCCATCGCTCTGCAGCAGCAATGCACCCGCGCCATCGTTCAACTTGAAATAGAACTGCCCATCGCTTTCACGATATTGCTTGAACACCGGCAGTGCGACCTTTTCGCTGGACTGCACCGCCGCGGTGGCGGCCTGGCTGGACAGATCGCGCAAGCCCACCGCATCGCGCAACTCGGCCAGCAGGGGAGTGGCATAGCGCGCGCGCAGACGTGCACCACCGGCGCGCAGGATCGCTTCAATCTTGGCTGGCTCTGCCATCAACGCCTCGTAGCGCATACGCAGCGGCGCAATTTCTTGATCGATCCGCTCGAACAACTGCTGCTTGGCATCACCCCAGCCGATGCCGTCGGCAAACGCCTGCGCAAAGGCGGCAGATTCCTGCGGTGTGGCAAACGCCTGGTACAGCTGAAACAACGCCGACCCCTGCGTGTCCTTGGCTTCGCCCGGCGCGCGCGAATCGGTCAGGATGGAAAACACCAGCTTGCGCAATTCCTCGCGCGGTGCAAACAGTGGAATGGTGTTGCTATAGCTCTTGCTCATCTTGCGGCCATCCAGGCCTGGCAAGGTGGACACCTGCTCGTCGATCACCGCTTCGGGCAAGGTGAAAAAGTCGCGCCCGTAGACATGATTGAAACGCTGCGCGAAATCGCGCGCCATTTCGATGTGCTGGATCTGGTCGCGTCCCACCGGCACCTTGTGCGCATTGAAAATCAGGATATCGGCCGCCATCAGCACCGGATACATGAACAAGCCTGCGGTGACGCCGGCATCCTCGTCCTCGCCATCGGCGCGGTTCTTGTCCACCGCCGCCTTGTAGGCATGCGCGCGATTGAGGATGCCCTTGCCGGCCACGCAGGTCAGCAACCACATCAACTCGGTGGTCTCGGGCACATCGGACTGCCGGTAGAACCACACCTTGTCCGGGTCCAGGCCGCAGGCCAGCCAGGTGGCGGCGATTTCCAGTGTCGAACGCTGCGTACGCGCCGGGTCCTGCGCCTTGATCAGGCTGTGCAGATCGGCCAGGAAATAGAAGCTCTCCGTATCGGCACCTGCACTGGCCTGGATGGCCGGGCGGATTGCACCGACATAATTGCCCAGGTGCGGGGTGCCGGAGGTGGTGATGCCAGTAAGGACACGGGTGGTCATCTACGTCATGCCAGGGTGGGGTAGCCCCCAAGTTTAGCGGTTCCGCACTTTTGCCACCGCCGCAGGCGCCGGGGAGTTGGCTCCGCGCTCGAACGCAGAACGGGCCGCACCAGGCGGCCCGTCGTCTGCAAGCTGCTCGCCTCAACCGGCGGCAGACCCGCGCACCCTCAGGTGTCGTCGCGCAACGACTTTTCGAACGCGCGCACTTCGGTCTGGGCGCGATCGCGGTCCCAGCCATAGCGCTCCTGGAGCTTGCCCTGCAGATATTCGGCATTGCCTTCGGCAACCTTGAAATCGTCGTCGGTAAGATCGCCCCACTTCGCCTGGGCCTTGCCCTTCAACTGGGTCCACTTGCCGGAAATGATGTCACTGTTCATGCGATGACTCCGCTGATGCGGTCGCGATTGACCGTGGCGCCAGCCTGCCCACGCGGGCGTTGGTCCGGGATCAAAAGGTGTCAAACCGCCGATCACCGCACTGAACCGTTGCCTACTCCCGCCGCTGGTCGCACTGCATGTTGCATGCGTCGACGGAGGCCGCCTTGTACGTAAAGCACGCACAAAAAACGGGCCTTGCGGCCCGTTTTTTTGCATGCGGCGTCGGATTACTTACGCGCTGCGTCTTCCACCTTCTCGCCAGCGCCCTGCACGTCCTTGCCGGCGCCTGCGACGGTGTTGCAACCCGCCAGCATTCCCACCGACAACATCGACAGCACCAGCAGCACAATTGCACGCTTCATAACACACTCCTCAGGGGTAAAGCGGCGCGTTGCCGCAGATCGATCAATTCAACAGGGCCACGCGATGTGACGGATCAGCACTTACCGTCGCTGCATTTTTCGGCCGTTTTCTCGACCTTGTCGCCCGCACCCTGCATGTCCTTGCCGGCGCCGGCCACGGTGTTGCAGCCCGTCATCACGCCGGCCGAAAACAGGCCCAGCACCATCAGTGTCAGCAGTCGCTTCATCGCTTGTCCTCGTTCTATCACGGTGCCAGCGCACCTGGCTTGGCGCCAAATCTGACTGCGCGGCCGTGGATTTGATGTGAACGCGTCCCGGTGCGCTCGGTCCGGATCAATCCCGCATCAGCGTCGACTTGCCGAACAGGCTCTCGACCAGATCCACCGCCAGTTCGGCGGTCGCATTGCGGTTGTCCAGCACCGGGTTGAGTTCGACGATATCCAACGAGCCCATGCGCCCGGTGTCGGCAATCATTTCCATCACCAGTTGCGCCTCGCGGTAGTTGGGGCCACCGGGCACCGTGGTGCCCACGCCCGGCGCGATGCTGGGGTCGAGGAAGTCCACATCGAAACTCACGTGCAGGTGGGTATCGGCGCTCATGCCCTGCAACGCCGCTTCCATGGTGCGCTTCATACCGGCTTCGTCGATGTAGCGCATGTCGTACACATCGATGCGGTGCTGCTTGATCAGCCGCTTTTCCTCCGGGTCCACCGAGCGGATGCCGATCTGCCGCACCTGCTCGGGCAACAACGCCGGCGCACTGCCGCCCAGGTGGGTCAGCGACTCGGGCCCCAGCCCGCACAGGCAGGCCACCGGCATGCCGTGCACGTTGCCCGAAGGAGTCACCTCGCTGGTGTTGAAATCCGAATGCGCATCCAGCCACAGCACCCGCAACGGCCTGCCCTGCTCGCGGCAGTACTTGGCCACCGCCGTGATCGAGCCGATGCCCAGGCAATGGTCGCCACCGAGCATGATCGGCATGCGCCCGGCACGCAGTTCGGCGTAGCTGGCGTCCATCAGCGCCTGGTTCCACGCCACCACTTCGTCCAGATGCCGGTAGCCGGCCTGCGGCGCCTGCCAGGGATTGCGCGGACCATCCAGATTGCCCAGATCGCGCACCTCCACGCCGCGGCCGACCAGCGCCTCCTGCAGGCCGGCGATGCGTAGCGCCTCCGGCCCCATGCGCGCGCCGCGGTGGCCCGCGCCGATGTCGGTGGGAACGCCAATCAAGGAAACCGGCACGTACTGCGTTGCCATGCATTGCTCCAGTATCGATAAAGCCGTGCAGTCTAGTTGCCCGCCCGCACAGTGACGCGCGGCAGCGCAGCACGCATGTCGCCCGTACTGAACAGTGCGAGCAAACGCGAGGTTTAGATCTGCCTCGTCGCGCCGCTATCGTGACGTACCAAGGCACTTTGTGGCGCACCGGACTTTGCCGATTCTGCCTGTCTGACCGCCCAGTTAAGCACCACGGGCGAGCGTGACAGCCTGCTCGGATCCGGGTGGTATGGTGCGCCGCCCGGCGCGGCACACCACGCACGTACGCGCCCGGGCCATCACGCAACAGGGGGATTTTCATGCCGCACAACGCCGTCAACCAGGTCGTCAAGGCTGCCGTAGGCGAAGTCCCGCGGGCGTTGCATTTCTACGATCTGCAGCGCATCGGTCACGAGTTTGCGCAGACCATCGAACGTGAGCCGGGCATCCGCCTGTTGATGCTTTCCACGGCCGACGGGCGCGCCATCACCGAGCGTTCCAGCCTGGACGTGGACAGTCGCCGGCTTGCCGCGATGGCCAATTCGTTCCTGACCCTGGGCGAGACCCTGGCGCGCGAATCCAGCCTGAAAGAGGCCGATTACGCCACCGTCAGCACGCGTGCCGGGCAGCTGGTGCTGATCCGCATCCGCGCCGACAAGCCGCTGACGCTCACCGCAGTGGGCAGTGGCGACATCAATGCCGCTGCGCTGTTGTTCAATGCGCGCGATTGCGCCGGCCGCCTCGCCACCGTGTTGACCCCGCCGCAAGGCTGAGCACCTGGCACTGTTCGTGCATGCCGCAAGGCACCCATTCCTCATCGTTTCCAAGGACCACACGTGTCAAAACTCAATCTGGAACACCTGCATTCGCTGGCCGGCTTCGTCGGCGCGGCGCTGGTCGATAGCGACAGCGGCATGGCGCTGGGCATGACCGGCGGTGCCGAGCTCAACCTGGAATTGGCGGCGGCCGGCAACACCGAAGTGGTGCGCGCCAAGCGCCGCATCGCCGAACAGCTCGGCCTGAACGACACCATCGAAGACATCCTGATCACGCTTGCACGCCAGTACCACCTGCTGCGCCCGCTGGAAAGCAACAGCACGCTGTTCCTGTACGTGGTGCTGGACCGTGCCAAGGCCAACCTGGCCATGGCCCGTCACGAGCTCAAGGCGTTCGAAAAGACCCTCGATTTCGGTTGATGCCGACAGCGCGGTGCCAGCGCATCGCCTGATCCAGCCTGCCGGTGCAGACCGGCAGGCATCTCGTAATCCAATGCGCCGCTACGGCGCCAGCTCATGACCACACCCATCAACGCCATGCGGGTCGCCACGGCCGGCCTGGACCTGCTGCACACCACACGCCTGAAACTGGCGTGCTCGCTGCTGCTCGCCGACCGCATCGACGTGCAGTTGGGCCAATGGCCGCAGCACGCGGCCGATGTGGTGGTACTGGGCCTGGACAGCGCCGATGGCTTGGCCGCCTGGCAGGCATTGCAGGGTCAACCGGTGCGGGTGCTGGTGGTGTCGCGCACGCCCGTGGCTGGCGCTTGGATCAAGCACGGCGCCACCGTGCGCGAACTCAACGAACACATGCGCCTGCTGTTGTCCTCGCCGCACGCTACCCCGGTCGCGGAGCCGGCATTGCTGCTGCGGCACTGCCGTGGCGAATTCGGTGCCGGCGCAGCGACGCTGCAGCATGCGCAGTTGCAGGTGCGTGTGGACCCGGGCAATGGCTGCGTGCAGTTGCCCGCTGGCGTGGCGCTGGCGCAGGTCATCGCCGCGCTGGACCGCTCGGGCTGGCACGTCGTGCCCGACCTTGCCGCGACCGCGTTGCCCCAACGCATTTCCTTCGAAGCGCTGTTTTTCGCCCTGCCCGAGCATCTGCGCCAGGCGCTGCCGGCAGTGGAACCCGGCCATGCGCTGCAATTGCGCCAGTGGCCGGAGTTGACTGCAGAGACCAGCTCGCCAGCCCAGTTGCTGGCCATCGCCCACCTGCATGCACGCCCCTGGCGCCCACAGGCGCTGGCCAATGCTTGCAAGCTGCCGCTGCAAACGGTGGAATGCCTGTTCGCCGCTGCACTTGCCAGCGGCCTTGCCCAGACTGCGGAGATTCCCGTGCCTGCAACGCAGCGCCGCCCAGATGGCGGCAACACGCGGTTCTTTTCCTGGGTCGCACGTCGGTTCGGCCTTTCCCTCTTCCAGGCGCAGTCATGAGTCTTCCAGCCAACAAGCTGGTGTTCGTCGGCGGCATGGGCGCCGGCAAGACCACCGCAGTGCGCTCCATCTCCGATGTGGAGCCGGTCAGCACCGAAATGCCGCTCAGCCAGGACGCCTACGGCGACAAGACCTACACCACCGTCGCGCTGGACTACAGCTCGATCGAGCTGGAAGACGGCGAGCTGCTGCATGTCTACGGTGTGCCAGGTCAGAAATACCTGGATTTCATGTGGCCGCTGGTGTGCGACGGTGCGCTGGGTGTGATCGTGCTGACCAACGCACGCGACCCGCAGATGCTCACAGCCACGCTGGAGTTGTTGCGCGAGTTTTCGCAGATCGCACCCGAGGCCAGCCTGGCGGTGGGCATCACCATGACCGATGAAGTCGAGGATTTCCTGGTGCCGCCCTTTCGCGAGGCCTTGGTGGCCGAAGGCTTCCGCGTACCGGTCATGCGCGTGGATGCGCGCTCGGCCACCCAGATCACCTTCCTGGTGAAGTCGCTGCTGTCCTATCGCTACACCTCGGCGACCAGCTGATCGAAAGCGCGCCTGGCGCCGGCGCCGGGTACGGCCAGCAAGACAAGGAATCTGGTCACGACGGTGCCTGAGCGGGCGTCACGCGGGGGATGCCGCCTCTAGGGTGGCGGCGACGCGTCCGTCTTCCTTGAAGCCAAAAACACGACTCAGTCGCGAGACGCGTGTGCAGTGTGTCTGACTTGTTCAGTATGGCCCGCAGCCAGAAGCCAGGATATCGGGACATTTCCGACATCGCGCAGGACATACCGGCGATAAGTCTTTGGCAATATCCGCCACAGCGCACGTCAACTCATTCTGTTTCCTCCCGTCGCGCGCCGCCGGGCGCGTCACCGCAACGCTGTCGCTGCATCGTCGCGTATGCCATGTGCTCCTGCGGCTGAGTTTTGCCAGGCGCGTGTCGCGCAGACTGCACGCTCTTCATCGCCCTGCTGCCGGTTAGGTTCATCGCCACGATCAGCTAAAGTAGCGCGATGACAATCGAACTGAAGCCCGGCGGCTTGCTGATCGCCATCGAAGGCATCGACGGCGCCGGCAAGACCACGCTCGCCCGCCGCCTGGCCACCACCCTGGACGCGGCCGGCGCGCGTGTCGTGCTGAGCAAGGAGCCCACCAACGGCCCATGGGGCACCCAGTTGCGCCAGTCCGCCGCCACCGGCCGCCTGAGTGCGGAGGAAGAAGCCGAGCTGCTCATCCGCGACCGCCACGAACACGTGGACACCTTGATCGCGCCCGCGCTGGCACGCGGCGACATCGTCATCCTGGACCGCTACTTTCCCTCGATGGTGGCCTACCAGGGCGCGGCCGGTCTGCCGCTGGACGAACTCCTGGAGCGCAACGCCTTCGCGCCGCGCCCGGACGTACTGCTGCTGCTCGACCTGCCCCCACCCACCGGCCTGGCCCGGATCCGCGCCCGTGGCGATGCGCCCAACCACTTCGAAACCCAGGACAACCTGGAACGCTGCCGCACGATTTTTGCCGCGCTGGACTTGCCCGGCAAACACGTGGTGGACGCCAGCGCCGATGCCGACAGCGTGCTGCGTCAGGCCCACGCCATCATCGTGGCCGCATTGGCCGACCGACTGAGCGGCGATGCACACACAGACACCGGCAAGGCCGCGCTGGAACTGCTCTCGGGCGGCCGCCCGGCCTGAGTGCTGCACCTCGCATGGCGCGATCAACATCGCGCGATGCGCGTGCCATGGTGCACGCCACTTGAAGCGGCGACCGAACGGGGCGAGCAGCCTTCAAAGTGAGCGTGGATAGCACGCTCAAAAACCGGAGCGCGACGCACCCTCCGGCTTACAAAACGCTGGGCACGCTAACGTACGTTGGGACAGATGGCGGCAGGCAACGCGCCATCGTGCCTGGTAACCGGTTGATGCAAAGATCCCACACCGCATCGCGTGCTCCAACAGCAGCAACGTCGAGCGTGATTGCCACGCTTGCGTGGATCGAGGATGGTGCCGACACCCGGATTCGAACTGGGGACCTACCGCTTACAAGGCGGTTGCTCTACCAACTGAGCTATGCCGGCGAAGGCAGGCGCGTTGCGCGCCGGTGCGCATTCTAGCGCAGCGCGGCGCAATCTAGCGAACGCTGACGGGCGGCACCGGCAGCCCCTTGCAGGGCGTTGGTGGCCGCACTGGTGCGGACATCGATCCACCACCGCGATTGCCCGTTGCCGCTGGGCACCAGTTGCGCCGGGAATCCTGCGCCGACCAGGCTGGCCTGACGCCGCTCGGCGCGCTCGCGGCTCTGGTACTGGCCCAGCGCCACGGTGTTGTCCTCGCCCTGCGCGATCACGTAGTAGTCGCCCATCCCGGCCGCGGCAATGCGCTTGACCAGGGCCTGCGCGGCCGCGCGATCGCCCACGTTGGGCAACATCACCCGAAACGTGCTGATGCCGGCGTCCTTGTCCTCGCGCACGTTGGCGCGGCTGGCCTGCCCACGCACGCGTGCCAGCGCCGCATCGGCATCGGCGCGTGCCGCAAAAGGTCCCAGGCTGGCGCAGCGCTCCGCGGCAGGCGGGGATGGGGCGGGCGATGGTTGTGCCGCCGTCGCGGCGACGGCATTGGTCGGTTTCATCGCAGCGTTCGCCGCTGCCGACGCTTCCGCTGTGCCGCGCGGCGCTTGCGCTGCGGCAGTGGTGGCCGGTGGCGGCGCTGCAGACGTTGGCGCGGCGGGACCGGCAACTGCCGGCGTGGTCGGCGTGGGTACCGATGCAGGCCCGGATGCTGTCGATGGCGATGGCGCCGGTGCTGTCGACGCACTCTCTGCCGCAGACCCCGATCCCGTACGCGCTGCAGCAGGCAGCCCAGGCCCGCCAGCACCGGTCACTGTCGGCAGCAATTCCAGCCGCGCCACACCGGTCGGCTGCAGCGGCGCCGGCGGTGGTGCCGGTGGCGGCTGCAAGGCCCACCACAACGCCACCCCGGCATTGAGGACGATCAAAACGACGATGAGCGCGCGGACATACATGCGCCGATTCTACGGGGACGCCGCAGCGGTCGCCCACGTCGCCAGACCGTCCAGCACCAGGGCCGCGCGGAACGAGGCATCGGGCAGCAGCGGCAGCAACGGCGGCGCGCCACCGCCATGCACCAGCAGCCGCACCGGAACGCCCAGGCTGCGTTGGGCGTGCTGAAGGCTGCGCTCGATCAGCGCCACCGCCGCGCCATCGCAGCCGGAGGTCAAGGCATCGTCGGTGTCGACGGCCAGCTCGACATAATCGCCGCCGCTGGCCGGCAGTTGCACCGCGCGCGCATGCAGCGCTTCGCGCATGGTGGTCGGCGAGGCGGCGATGCGGCCGCCGCGGTGCAGGCCGTCGGCGCCGAGCACGTCGATGGTCAGTGCGGTGCCCACGCCGGCCACCAGCACCGGGGCATCGCCCCGCGCACCCAGCAACGCCAGAAAGCGGTCCACGCCGAAGCGGCTCGGGTCGGCATAAGCAATCCGGACGCCGGCGCATTCGGCGGTGGTCCGCACGATGCGCACCTGCGTAAAGCGCTCCTGCAGGCAGGCGATCATGCGTTGCGTCAATGCCGGCGCGGCCACGCTGGCAACATACGCAATACGCCCGGACGGCAGCGCCGCCAGCGCCGCCGCGTCCATCGCCTCGGCGCCATGCGCCCACGCCTGCACCTGGCCGGCACGGTTGCCGTGCAGTGGCGCGTACTTGAAGCGCGAATTTCCCAGGTCGAACAACCACTCGCTCATGCAGGTCTCACGCTCACTTCTCCGGAGTGGAACAGGCGCACTGTCTCGCCCAGTTGCACCCGCAACGCGCCGTCGGCCGCCAGGCCGAGCGCGACGCCACGATGGTGGGTGCCGGCTTCCTCGACTTGCACCGTACGCCCGTGCAAGACATCCAGGTCTGCATAACGCCCCAGGAACGGCGCCAGCCCCTGCGCCTCGAACAGGTCCAGTGCCGGCAGCAACCCGGACAGCACCGCTGCCGTCACCTGGTCGCGCGACACCGGGCCGCCGGCCAGGGTATCCAGGTCGATCCAGGGCTGGTCGATGCTGGCCGCTGCGGTCGCCGGCATGTGCACGTTCAAGCCCAGCCCGATCACTGCACGCGCGTTGCCGGCCATCTCGCCGCCGCCTTCGATCAACAGGCCGCCCAGCTTGCGCTGCCGCGCCAGCAGATCGTTGGGCCACTTCAGCCCGACATCGGCAAACCCGCAACCACGCAAGGCTTCGGCCACTGCGACCCCCACGGCCAAGCTCAGGCCTGCGAGTTGGCCCAGCCCGCCATTGAAACGGCGCGACGCCGACAGATAAATATGCGCGCCCAGCGGCGAGGTCCATTGACGCCCGCGCCGGCCACGGCCGCCGGTCTGACGCTCGGCCAGCAGCACCGCCACGCCCTGTTCGGGCGCCGGCTGCGCCAGCAAGGTGGTGTTGGTGGATTCCAGCGTCCAGGCCACATCCAGCGCCGCCAGCCCAGCTGCCGCACCGGGGGCCATGCCGGCGCGAATACGCGCCGCGTCCAGCAGATCCAAGGGCGTGGCCAGGCGATAGCCGTCACCGGCCCGTCCTTCGATGTCGACGCCGGCCGCACGCAGATTCTGGATGCGCTTCCACACCGCCGCGCGGGTCAGCCCGGCATCGCGCGCCAACGCATCGCCGGACAACCGGCCACCGGCGAGTTTGGCCAGCAACGCACGGTCATCCACGGCTGCGGCGGGCGATGCGGCGTGAGGTGGCAACGGCGCGGGCTGCAGCACCCGGGAGGAATGCCTGCGCGACGCGGCCGGCGCGCCGCCGAGGCAACGCGCGTGATGCAACATCGACAACCCAGACCAGGCGTGCGGTGGGCTCGGTGACCGACCGCACCGGGCATGCGCCCTGCGGCTGACCGGCGCGCGCGCCCGACCAATCTCCCGCAGCGCCGGCGCCGCACTGCCGGCCGCCGGCGCCTTTCATCTCACAGTGCATTGCGCGCAAAGTCCCCGAATCCATCCGCCAAAGTATGCGCCAAGCCCTCCCGGGCGCCCAGCGCGGCTTGCGTGAGGGAGTGAAAAGCGCGTTATGATCGGCGACTCACGCCGCTTGCCCTGGATGTGGACGATGCGCCGAATCACGGTTTGCCTGCTCCTGTTGTTGGCTCCGCTTGCCGCCCTGGCATCGGACCAGCTGATCGACGGCGATCATGACAGCTGCATCAGCACCAACTCGGCCGCGCGCGGCAGGACACCGGCGCCCGAAGCCGCACCGGCACGCAACAGCCCGCACAAGGCCACGCCGTCCACCGGCGGCGGCGGTGGCAGCGATGGCGATTCGTTGTTCCCGCGCATGCGCACGATGCCGCGCTGGCACAGTTTCCTGCCGGGCATGTTCCGCTGATCCAGTGGTTGATGCGCTGGCTGCGCCGGCCGCCTCCCGACATTGCTGATGCGCTGTGGCAGCGGCTGTGCGGCAGTTGCGCCTGGGTCGCCGCGCTCGATCCACTCCGCCAGCAACGCCTGCGCGCATTGACCGCGCAGTTCCTGCAGCAAAAGACCATTTCGCCTGTCGACGGGCTGCAGCTGCAACCGAACGATCAACTCGTGCTGGCCGCGACCTGCTGCCTGCCGCTGCTGGAAATCGGCGCCGCCGGTTGGCGCGGCTGGTCGCAGCTGATCGTGTACCCGGATGCGTTCCGCGTGCAGCGCACCCACATGGATGCGGCCGGGGTGATGCATGCCTGGGACGACACCCTGATCGGCGAAGCCTGGGAGCAAGGTCCGTTGATCGTCAGCTGGGCCGATGTGCAAGCCGACCTGGACGACCCGCAGGCAGGCTTCAACGTGATCGTGCATGAGATGGCGCACAAGCTCGATGCACTGGATGGCGCGCTCGACGGCACACCGCCCCTGCCGCGCGATGCGCAACGCGCCTGGGCGCGCGATTTCCAGCATGCCTACGATCTGTTTTGCCAACGCGTCGATGCGGGTCAAGACACCGAGATCGATCCGTATGCCGCCGAAGCCCCGGAGGAATTCTTCGCAGTGGTCAGCGAATATCATTTCTCCGCACCGCGCGTGCTTTTGCGCACGATGCCGCAGGTCGCCTTGCACCTGGAACGGTTTTACGGGCGCTCACCGTTTGCAGATTCAATGCAACGTTGATGTGCCGCGTCGCGGAGCGGCGTGCGGTATCGCACTTGGCAGGAGCAACCTGCAGCCGTCGCCCGAAGCAGACGCCGCGGGATCGACACAAGCCGGCTGTCGATACCACGCACGGTGCGATCGCTCGCCATGCACACTCACACCAATCCAAGATCGCGTGGCTTGGCACCTGGGAATACCCGTTCCAACTGCGCTGGCGACAGCCCCCACAGACGGCCGAGCATTCCGCCGAACAGGCTGCGGTAGTTGTTGAGCACCGGGTAATCGCGGTTTTGCAGCAGCTGCGCCTGTTCGACCGCCACCTGCTCGCCAGCGATGCGGCCGCCGCGCACGCCACCGCCCAGCACCCAGTACGTTGTGCCATGGCCATGATCGGTGCCCTTGCTGCCATTCTCGCGGAAGGTGCGGCCGAATTCGGAGATGACCACCACCACGGTATCGTTCCAGGCCGGGCCCAACGCATCGGCATAGGCAGCCAGCCCTTCGCCGAGATTGCGCAGGTTGTTGGCCAGGCCACCTTCCACACTGCCCTGGTTGGCATGCGTGTCCCAGCCACCGACATCGACGAACCCCAGGCGATAGCGCTCGCGCATCAAGGTCGCCATGCGCCGGGTTTCATCGGCAAACGTGCGTGCACTGGCGGCGCCACGACCGGCTTGCTCCATCTCTTCGCGCAACTGCGCGGTGACCTGCTGACGCAATGCAAGACCATCGCGCGCAGCGGCGGCCAGCGGCGTGCTGTCGTACATCTGCGACAGGATCTGCGCCTGCCGTGCATCCAGCCCGCCTTTGCCGATACTCCGCAACGACACGTTGGGTAAATCGCCACCGCCCTGGAACGTCAGCGGCAACGAATCGGTGAACGCGATGGCCGGCACGCCACTGAGCACGCCAGACAGGCGCGCCATGAACCCGGAGCGGTAATCGCGGTGCTTGCCGGCCTGGCCGGATTCGATATCGTCCTGGGTTTCGAAGTGGCTGCGCGATAGATCGTCGGTGCCGGCAAACGGCACGAAGGCCACTTGCTTGCGTTCCCACAGTGGCAGCAGCGTCTGGCCTACCACCGGGTTGAGACCCCACTGCGCATCCAGCGCCAGGGCACTGTTTGGATTGGCGGCATCTGGCCGCGCAATCGCCAGGCTCGGCCGCGACTGGTAATAAAAATCGCTGCCATGCGGCACCAGCAGATTATTGCTGTCGTAGCCGCCACGTAAAAACACCACCAGCATGCGTGCGCTATCGCGTGGCGCAGCGAACAGACGGCCGGCCCACGGCATGCTTGCAGCGGCGGCAGAGGCAAGCAGAAATTGACGTCGTTGCATGGTGTACTCCCGCGGCATTGAGCGCCTGGCATTCGTTGGATCGCTGGATCGGTTGTTGTTGCATCTGCGAACGTGACGCGTGGGCCTTGAATCGGCAGATCCGACTCGGCGCCATGGCCTTAGCGATAATTGAAGTCTGGCGACGACAGCAAGAACCCATTCCATTCGACAGGCGAGCGCGCCTGCTCCAGCGCCTGCCGTGTGGCGGCCGACAGTGATGGCGCCAACCAGCGGTACGAGGGGTGCGTATCGATCTGCACCGGCGCAGGAATCGGCGTCTGGTTGTCGCCCTCCAGACGAAACAACTGCTTCGGTGCGCCGCCGATCGAACGCGCCACCTCGAACCTGCGTGCCAGCTGCCCGGAACTGGTCCAGGCCTGCGACTGCAGCGACCAACCATCGGGCGTGATGCGACCAAACAACGGTTCACCCAGCTGCTGCACCCAACTGGCCATTGGCGCGGCGTTGATCACCGGTTGACCCTCGTACGCCACCCGCATCGCCGACACCACGAACCGGTTCGGGTCCTTGAACTTGCGCGGTTGCGCCTGCGCAAACTCCGGCGACGCCAGCATGGTCTGCATGACCTTGGCGATATCGCCATCGCTGTGCTGGAAGGTATTGGCCATGCGCGTCACCAGCGCCGCAGGCGGGGCGTCGCTGACGAAGTACTCGGCCAGACGCTGCGAAATGAAATGCGCACAGGCCGGCTGGCGCACCAACACCTGCACGGCGTGTTCGATCTCATCCAGCCCACCGCTGGCAATGCGCTGGCCAAGCAGTATCTTGTCGCCGGGTTGGTGACGCGCCGGATTGAATTCGAACAGACCCTTGCGCACGACCTGCGCCTGCCCTGGCGCTGCAGGCGGCAACGGCGGCGCGCCATTGGCCTTGATCGGCACCAGGCCCGCGCCGGTGAGGATCAGCGCCAGTTGCTGCACATCCTGCTGGCCGTAGCCGCCGTGCACGCCCAGCGTATGCAGTTCCATCAACTCGCGTGCGTAGTTTTCGTTGACCTTGCCCTTGGCGTTCTTGGCGTTGTCCAGGTATTCCAGCATCGCCGGGCTTTCCAGCGTGGCCATCACCAGGTCGGCGAACTTGCCGGTGGCATTGGGGCGGATCGCGTTTTCCATGTAGTCGGCCGCCATCCACTTCACCCGGGCCTTGTCGGCATACACGCTGAAATGATTGAGCCAGAACCACACCAGTTGCTCGCGCAGTTGATCCGGCGCGTACACCGCGCGCAACAGTTGCGCCTGCCGCGCCTGCACCAGCATCTGACCACCGCGCGCCTGCCATTCCTTGCGCAAGGCAACCTTCTCATCGCCATCGGGCATGGATTGCAGGCGGACCTTGTCGGCTTCGTACTGGGTCAGTAACGCCACCAGCGGGGTATGCAATGCGTCGAAGCGCTGCAGCTGCGCGCCTACCGGCGCGGGCAACGCAGCGTCGTCGCTGGGCTGCAACAACAACGCACCATAGCGCTTGGGGCCCAGCCGTGTCAGCTGCGTCGCGCTGCTGGCATCAACCCCATAGGTGGCCCGCTGCAGCCAGCGCATCTGCGATGGGGTCAGCGGCGTTTCGGCAGCCGTGCAGGTGAGCGCGTACAGGCTGCCGATCAACAGCGGCAGCACACGCCATCCTCGCGTGCGCCGCACGTGCGCGACGCGCGCATCCACGCCTACGGCCTGGCCAACTTGCTCGAACATGCAGCCCCTCCATCGCAACGGCTTGCCCGCCCAGTATGGGTAAGCCAACGCGTGAGGCGTTAAACGGTTGTCGGAACGCCAGCGCACATTGGCCACGGGTTCATCGGCCCTGCGGCGGTCACAATCCAGGCGGCAGGGTCACATCGAAGCGGGCACCGCCCAGTTCCTGCGAGCGCACCACCTGCAGCTCGCCGCGATAGCCCTTGATCAGGTCCTGCACGATCGACATGCCGATGCCATGCCCTTGCACACGCTCGTCGCCACGCACACCGCGCTGCAGAATCTTGGCCACGTCTTCCGGCGCGATGCCGGGGCCGTCGTCTTCCACCGACAGAATCAGCCCGGCACGACGGCTACCGGTGGTGGGTCCCGGTTTTGCGGTCAGCAGCACCCGGCTGCGCGCCCACTTGAAGCCGTTTTCCAGCAAATTTCCAAGCAGTTCCTGCAAATCGCCCGGCTCGCCGTGAAAGCGTGCTTCGGGCGAAATATCGAATTCGCACAACACGCCTTTGACCGCATACACCTTCTCGAGGCCACGCACGATTTCTTCGGCGGTCGGTTCGATGGGCAATGGTGCCGCGAACAATTTGTGCCCGCTGGACGCCGCACGCGCCAGCTGGTACGACACCAGGTCGTTCATGCGGCGCAGCTGCACATCCATCTCTTCGTGCAGGTCGCGCTCGGACGCACCGCTATCGAGTTGTGTGCGCAAGACGGCGATGGGCGTCTTGAGGCTATGCGCAAGATCGGCCAGCGTGTTGCGCTGACGTTCCAGGTTGTCGCGTTCGCTTTCGATGAAGGCATTGATGCTGTCGGTCAGCGGCTCCAGTTCGCGTGGATGCTGCTCGCTCATGCGCTGGATCTCGCCGCGCTGCACCTTGGTCAACTCGTTGATGACCCGCCGCAGCGGACGCAGGCTCCATTGCAGAATGAAGGCTTGCAATACCAGCAACACCACACCGGCGCTGCCAAGGTAGAACCACACTGCACCACGGAACACGCGCAGCTGCGCACCCATCGAGCGCGCGTCCTCCATCACGTAGATGGTGTACGGAATCTCGCCGCCGTGCTCGCGTTCGACATAGCTCACGCCCAGCCCGTAGCGATACAGCTGGCCCAGGCTGCCGTCGATCTGGGTCATTTCCAGCGGGCCGATGAATTCTTCCTGGCGCGGCTCGAGCATGCGGCCGTGCGGAATGTTCGGGCCTTCGGCCGACATCGAGGTCCAGCTTTCGTCCGGGCGTACAACTTCAACATAGAGCCCGCCGCCAGGCACATCGAAGCGCGGGTCGGGCGGTTGCCCGCCGATGTACAGCGACCCGTCGCGTACGAAATCGATATTGGCCGCATACGCGGAGGCGTAGTTCTTCAGCCGCTCACGCAGGTTCTTCTCGGCGGTGTCGGCAAACGCCACGTCCAGCGCGTAACCCGCCAGCGCCAGGAAGGCCACCAGGCTGAGGCTGGCGGCCAGCAGCTGGCGGGCCTGCAATGAGCGCGGCCGCCAGCGTCTATACCACTTGGAGCGGCCCGGCACTTGGTCTTCCTGCTCGCTGACGCGCTGACTCAGCCTTCGGTACGCGGAATGGCGAAGCGATAACCACGGCCACGCACGGTTTCGATCGGCTTGAGTTCGCCATCGGGGTCGAGCTTCTTGCGCAGGCGACCGATGAATACTTCCAGCACGTTCGAATCACGGTCGAAGTCCTGCTGGTAGATGTGCTCGGTGAGATCGGCCTTGGAGACCAGTTCGCCGGCATGCATCATCAGGTACTCGAGCACCTTGTACTCGTAGCTGGTCAGATCGACGTTGGCGCCGTTGACGCTCACCGTCTGTGCCGCCAGGTCTAGCGCGACCGGGCCACATTCCAGCGTGGGCTTGCTCCAGCCAGCAGCACGCCGCAGCAGCGCGTTGACGCGCGCCAGCAACTCTTCGACATGGAACGGCTTGACCAGATAATCGTCGGCACCCTGCTTGAGGCCTTCGACCTTGTCCTGCCAGCTCGAGCGCGCGGTCAGGATCAGCACCGGAAACTTCTTGCCTTCATCGCGCAGGGCCTTGATCAGCTCCATCCCTGACATCTTGGGCAAGCCAAGATCGATGATGCCGACGTCGAATGGCACCTCGCGGCCCATGTAGAGACCTTCTTCGCCGTCCTGTGCAGCGTCGACCGCAAAGCCTTCGCGCTTCAGACGCGCCGCAAGGGTTTCGCGCAGCGGAGCTTCGTCTTCGACCAAAAGGATACGCATGCACTCTCCCTAGTTACGTTGTCGGCCAGCGGCCGGGGAATTTATAAGACTGAACGCAGAACTATCTACGTTCAGTGGTTATCGTCGCGTGGTGGCGCGTCGGGCGGCGGCAAGTTACGCGCAGGCGCAGCCTGCGTCTGCTCCGGCTCATACACGGTGTGCACGCGCCCATCTTTCATGTACTTGACCCGATTGAGATTGCCGCCATCGAACGGCACACGCTCGGCACCCAGGATCTGTCCACCGGTAGACCGCTGCACATGCCGAATGGTGTCCGACAGCGTGCGGCTATTGCCGCGTGCCGAGGGCGGCATCGCCTCGCGTCCGCTCTGCACCATCGGATAGCCCTGGCCCCAGGCCGACGGCGCGGCCATGGCAACCCAGAGGGCAACCAGAGCGACTTGGCGAGCGCGGCAGTGCAATTGGGTCACAAACAAATCCTAGCGGGTTGTTCAGAAACATTCAAAATTCGTGAAATCGACCACGCATACCTGAGGGTCGAGCATCGGAATCGAGCCAAATTCTTGATTTTTCGGGGTGAATCCGATCTGAACTTTTTAGCTTCACGTTAACGGCATTCAGTGAAATGAATGCCGATCAGAGTGGCCGACACGGCGAGCACGCGGTATTACGGACGCGCCTGCTGCGGCAGCCACCGAAACGCTCGGAGATCCAGGCAGCCCGTTCAGGAATGCAAGCGGTGGGCCAACGTCAGGCAACCACGCGCCAGGACCGGGTGTCGGTGCGCTCCAGGGCCTGCTCGACCAGTTCCCAACCGGCGCCCGGGCGATGGGCGCCCTCGCTCAGGACCTGCCGGAACGCCCTGCCTCCAGGCTGACCATGAAACAGACCGAGGACGTGCCGGGTCATGTGCTTCAAGGCCAGACCCTGTGCCAGTTGGGATTCCACGTACGGCTGATAGGCGCGCAGCAAGGACTCGCGCGATTGCTCGGGCCGCTGGTTCAAGGCTGCATCCAGACAATGCAGGACGTACGGGTCATGGTAGGCGGCGCGGCCGAGCATGACGCCGTCGGCGTGCTGCAGATGCGCCATGGCCGTGTCCACGGCCACGATGCCACCGTTGAGCACGACCGGCAGACCGGGCCGCTCCTGCTTGAGCCGGTAAGCCCAGTCGTACCGCAGCGGCGGCACTTCGCGGTTTTCCTTCGGCGACAAGCCCTTGAGCCAGGCGTTCCGGGCATGCACCACCACCATGGCCGCGCCGGCTGCGACCACCTGGTCGACAAAGCGGGCAAACAGCGTGTAGTCGTCATCGTCGTCCACGCCCAGGCGGCACTTGACGGTGATCGGCACGTGGGTGGCCGCGCACATGGCCGCGACGCACTCGGCCACCAGCGCCGGCTCGCGCATCAGGCAGGCGCCGAAACGCCCGGCCTGCACACGGTCGGAGGGGCAACCGCAGTTGAGATTGATCTCATCAAAGCCCCACTCCTGCACAATCGCCGCCGCCTGCGCGAGCAAGGCGGGATCGCTGCCGCCCAGCTGCAGCGCCAGCGGATGTTCCACCGCATCGAAGCCGATCAAGCGGGCGCGATCGCCGTGGATCACCGCGTTGGCGTGCACCATCTCGGTGTACAGGCGCGCGGACGGCGCCAACAGGCGGTGGAAGACCCGGCAATGGCGGTCGGTCCAATCCATCATCGGAGCGACGGACAGGCGCAGGGAGGCGGCGTAGCGATCGGCGGAAGCGGTCATCGACGAAGTGGCCGCAGCGAGCAGCCATTAGAATGCGAAGCAGGATCAACAGCTTACACGGGCGTCGATGAATCTGCGGCGGTGCGGAGTGGGCGGCTGGAGCGGCTGCTTTGGGACTTAGCTGCAGGATCGCCCACTCGTTGCGCCACGGGATCGCCCCCTATCAGCTGGCCGGCGACGAGCATGACGCGCGATTGCGAGTGGCGCTGGTGACGCGCTTGGGCGGCCAGCACCACGGGTGCGTTTTACTGTCGGCAACGGCAACAGCGCCGAAGATCGCGTTGACGCTGTTTTAGTTTCCCTCGCTCGCCAAGTGCGGGCGGTAACGGAGGCAGCGCTGCAGGATGCGCGGTGCCTGTCTGCGTTCGCCTCTGCGGCGAACGCCTTGCATCGTCAGTGACGAGCGGAGCTTTCCAGGTCCGGTGCCGCGGTGACCGCTGCGCCCGGACGAACCCGGAACTTACGGGTTACGGACACCGACACGCTCTTCGGCGCTCAGCGGCTTGCCCAGTGCATGGTAGGAGGCAACCAGCGTGATCAGGGCAGTGCCCATGACCGTGTAGAAGCTCCACGACTTGGCCAGCACATGCACCTGGCCGAACACCAGCGCAACCACGGCAGCGGCAGTGCACAGCACCATGGCCAGCAGCGACATCAGGAAAGGGATGGAGGGATCGAGCTTCATGGTCCGGGGGTTCCAAGGTGCGATGCGATAGCTGCAGCATCGGCGTTCCCGGCGCTTTCTTGAACTGTTTTCTGCGATTTTTTCCAGGCGATTTAAAGCAGGTCAGCAAGTACTCAGTTTTCTGTCAAAGCCTTGGCGCACAAGGGTTTGCGCGTCAGAAAAATCCTGACGCAATGGCGAAGATTTCACCGCCACTGTCAGAGATCCAGCGCGGCCGTGGCGGAAAACCGACGGCGCTGCCAGGCGCGGTTTGGGGGTACCAGACAGCGGTTCTGAGTGCTGCGATGGATGCGGCGATCCCGATCGACGCCGTCGACATGGCAGGTGCAGCAAGAGCTGGAGGATATGCAGCGACCGGGGGGCGCGGCGTGCACCCACAAGCGTGGCGTCTTCGCGAGAGCCGGGGCGTTGCGACAAGAGCGCGTGTGACTACAACCTGCTGCACGGCCGTTGGCCACGAGCAGCCGCCCGTTGCTTCTAGTGAGTGAAGCGCAACCACGGACGCATCGCGGCCGATGCGGCACGCTGTCAGGGGCGCGCCTGGCAGGCAAGACTGGCGCGCTCAGCGCGCCGGCACGGTGGCAAATTCGCCGCGTTGTAGCTTGGTCACATCGTTGCCCTGCCCGTCCTTGAGGCTGAGATCCGCGCCCTTGGCGGCGAGGTCCTTGAGCACGTCGGTGCGCTGGAACAACGCGGCATACATCGCAGCGGTCTGGCCGGCGTTGTTGCGCTGGTCCGGCGCGCAATCGGCCTGCATCAGGCGCTTGGCGATGCCCAGCTCGCCCTTGAAGATGGCGCCCATCAGTGCGGTGTTGCCGCGCTTGTCCTGCGCACAGGGATCGGCGCCGGCGCTCAGCAATTGCTCCACCGCCGGCCGCTGGCCGTGGTATGCGGCCAGGATCAGGGCCGTATAGCCCTTCTCGTCACGGGTATTGAGGTCGTAATGCGAACGGATGAATTCGGCCAGCATCTCCTGGCGGCCCTCACGCGCGGCGTCGAAGAAATACTCGCGCAGTTGCAGCTTGATCTGCTCAGGCGTGGCAGTGGCAGTGGCCGTTGCGCTGGCAGCAGATGCAGATGCAGATGCAGATGCAGGCGACGCAGCGTTGGCAATCGCAGACACGCTGCCAAGCATCAGAAACAACAGGGTGCGCATAGGGATCTCCCGAAGTAAAGACGACACCGCGGCGCAGGCCGCGATGTCGTCGGGCGGATCAGTCCTGCAGGCTGGAGGCCAGCTGCTTGACCCGCGCCAAATCGCCCTTGGCCACGCGGGTGACGCCAGTACCGTACTCGGGGTCGGCCTTATACAGGAACGACAGCATCAGGTGCTTGCTTTCGGTGTCGGTGGTGGCCAGCGACTCACCGAAGCTCTGCACCAGATCGGCACGGTCCTTCTTGCTGTAGGAGCGATACAACTCGCCGGCCTGCTTGAAGTTCTGCTCGCGGGTGATCTTGGCCTGCTGGGTGGTGCCCGACAGCGGCAGCTCGCTGTAGCGCGCAGCGGTGTCCTGCGGACGCGGCTCCAGGCGGCTCGGCTCGTAGTTCACCCCACTGGTGGTCTGGCCGATGTTGCCCTGGCCGTCCTGGTTGCCGTTGTTGACCGCTACACGTGGGCGATTGACCGGCAGGCTCAGCCCATTGGCACCGATGCGATACAGCTGGGTGTCGGCGTAGGAAAAGATACGGCCCTGCAATAGGCGGTCTTCCGAAGGTTCGATACCCGGCACCAGATTGGCCGGCGCCATGGCCACCTGCTCGGTTTCCTGGAAGAAATTATCGACGTTCTTGTTCAACACCATCTGGCCGACCTTCTGCTCCGGCACGTCGGGCCAGATCTTGGTGGCGTCAAGCGGGTCGAAATCGAACTTGGCCAGGTCTTCCGGCTTGAGCACCTGCACGTACAAATCCCATTTCGGGTAATCGCCCTTCTTGATCGCAGCGACCAGATCGTTGGTCAGGTGGCTGTAGTCCTTGGCCTGCACCGCGGCGACCTGCTTGGGATCGAGGTTCTTGATGCCCTGCAGCGTCTTCCAATGGAACTTGACGTAGTGCACTTCACCCTGCGCGTTGACCAGCTTGTAGGCGTGTACGCCATTGCCGTCCATGAAGCGATAGCCGGCCGGCGTGCCCTCGTTGGAGTACAGCAGGGTCAGCGTGCGCGTGGCTTCTGGTACGTGCGAGAAGAAATCGAAGCGACGCGAATCGTCATCCAGATTGGTGCGCGGGTCCGGCTTGAACGCGTGCACCATGTCGGGGAACTTGATCGCATCGCGAATGAAGAACGTTGGGAAGTTGTTGCCGACCAGATCCCAATTGCCTTCGCTGGTATAGAACTTGGTGGCAAAACCATGCGGGTCGCGCAGCGTCTCCGGCGAATGGTTGCCATGAACCACGGAAGAAAAGCGCACGAACACCGGAGTTTTTTCGCCGGCGCTGAAGACCTTGGCCTTGGTCAGGCTGGAGAGATCGGCAGTGGCGGTGAACTCGCCTTTGACGCCGGTGCCGCGCGCATGCACCACGCGCTCGGGAATGCGTTCGCGATCGAAACGCTGCAGCTTCTGGATCAGCTGCACGTCCTGCAGCAGCGTCGGGCCGGTGGCACCGGCTGTCTGTGAATTCTGGTTATCGCCGACCTTGGCGCCATTGTCGCGGGTCAGAACGGATTGGGCGAAGACCGGCGGAGCGATCAACGTCGGGGCTAGCAGGGCTAGCACCATGAGGTGTCCAGGGCGCATGGCGTCAGCTCGTTTGAGGAGGCTGAATCATCGCTAGCAGGCCGGAGCGTGAGAAGTCGTTAGTTATGATCGCTTCGATAGGGGAAGATGATGATGACTGCGTTGCGTGATATGCATCGCCAAACTCGCGAGCGGTACATAGCAAATAACCGCATTATCAAGCGCTACGTGCGTCATTGCGTTTTTTTGCGAGACCTGAGTTTCAATCGCGCGCAGCCAATGTTGCGCTGCAGGATCATGCGCAGTGTGGATGACGCGAGTGGCCCATTGCGCATCGCGCGATGCAGGACTGGGCCACGTCTGCAGCGCCGATTATGCAGAGCCGCGGCACGAGATCCTCCAACGCTGCAGCTACACCATTGCGCGTATGCCGATGCGGTACGACTGGCCATGCTCCCTGTGTAGCTGCACAGCGCGGCGCTGGCTTGCATCGCGCAACATCCGAACCGGCGCGATACATCCGTATCGGCTGCGCCATCACCGTCGCACGCGAGATTGCGCGATGCGATGATGATGGCACTAGCATCGCCAGGCGATCTTCAACGCCCAATCACCCGCTTGAACGGCGGCAAGGCATCGATGATGCGTTTACCGTAGCGACGGGTGAGCAGGCGCGAGTCGAGGATGATCACGCGGCCATGGTCGCTGGAGCTGCGGATCAGGCGGCCGGCGAATTGGGTGAGCGTGCGCAACGCATGCGGGATGGCGATCAGATTGAAGGCGTTGTGCCCGCGGCTTTCCAACCATTCGCTCAAAGTGGAGGTTTGCGGATCGGTGGGCACGGCGAACGGCACCTGGGTGATGACCACGGTGGTGCAGGCTTCACCGGGCAGGTCCAGGCCTTCGCCGAAGGAATTGAGGCCGAACAATACCGAGCCTTCGCCGGCACCGATGCGGCGCAAATGTTCGGTGATCAGTTGCGACTTGTTGCCTTCGCCCTGCACCAGCACGCGATTGCGCTGCGCCAACGGCATCAGGTCGGCCACCTTTTCCATCTTCCAGCGCGAAGTGAACAACACAATGCTGCCCTTGGCGTTCCAATCTAGTTCGCGCACCAGATACTTGGCCACTTCCTTGGGATGGCCTTCGCGGTCGTCGGGAGTGACCGGAAAATTGGGGACGATCAATTCGGCCTGGTTGGGCAGGTCGAACGGCGAGGCCAGCGATGCCATTTCGGCGTGATCGGGCAAGCCATTGTCGATGGCGAAGGATTGGAAATCGCCGCCACCGGTCAGCGTGGCCGAGGTCATCACCACCGAATCCACCTCGTTCCAGATCATCGTGCGCAGCACCTGCGCGGCCGACACCGGCGAGCAATGGCAGATCAGGTCGCCATCGCGCGAGAGGGTGATCCAGCGCGCCATCGGCGGCTGACCTTCCTTGTCTTCGCGGCGCCAGCCACTCCACAGATTGTGTTGCTGCTCGGCCATCTCCAGCGCCAGGCCGAGACTGCGCTGCAGACGTTCGCGCGCGGAATCGTCCTGTTTTCCCTTGGCAATGGCGCTGTGTGCGGCATGCACCCAGTTGAACAGTGCGCGGGTTTCTTCGCCAAGCTCTTCGATGGCCGGGCCCCACTGCGGCGGCAACTTGCCATTGGCCGCGCGCCACAGCGGATCGCGCTCGCCGGGCTCGGGCTTCCACACGCGTTCGACCTCGGCGTGGAAGGCCTTGAGCAGTTTGGACACGCGCGCAGCCACCTCGATGGCTTCGTTGGGCAGCAAGTTGCCCAGCTTGTCCTTGTCCACTGCGCGATAAGCGGCCGCGATGAGGAGCTGCAGGCGCCCGGTGCGCCTGGCCATCTCGTCCAGCGGCAGGTTCGCCGCGCCCTGGTCGATCGCCACGCCGGCGATGTGGTGGCCTTCGTCGAGTACCAGCAGCATGTCCGCTGGCGGGGCGATCAGCGGCTGGCCGTTTTCGGCATCGCCCAGCGACAGCGACGACAGCAGCAAGGCGTGGTTGGTGACCACGATCTGCGCCTCGCGTACATCGGTGCGCGCCTTGAGTACCGGACATTGCGCCGCGTAGCTGCAGCGGCGCCCCGCACAGCCGGAGGCCGGCGTGGTGATGCGCATGCGCAGCGGCACGGAGATCTGTTCCGGCGCATCGTCCAGATCGCCATTCCAGGTGCGGGCGGCGTAGGCCTTGGCCAACCGTTTGGCCAGATCCGCATCGACGGGGCTGAGCGGGCGGTCGTACAGCGCCTGCTCGTCTTCGAACATGGCGTTCTGACTGGTGTCGCCTTCCAGTTCGGCGGCATTGCGGGTGCACAGATAGCGGGTACGGCCCTTGGCCAGCGCCACGGTCGCTTCCAGTCCGGTGGCCTTGAGGAAGGCCGGGATGTCGCGTTCCACCAGCTGCGATTGCAGCGCCACGGTGCCGGTGCTGATGACCAGTTTTTTCTTGGTCGCCAGTGCGATCGGCACGCCGGCGGTGAGATAGCCCAGGCTCTTGCCCACGCCGGTGGGCGCCTCGGCGATGCCGATGCCGCCGGAGGTGGCCAGGGCACGGGAGACCAGGCCGATCATCTGGCTCTGTGCGCGCCGCGTGGCAAAGCCCGGCGTATTGGCCTGCAGCTTGGCGTAAGCGTCGCGGATGCTGGCCTTGATCGGGTCGGTCAGGCTGCGCTGGGTGGAAACGGGCGCCGACGGCGCGGCCGGTGGGGCAACTTCACTCATCGCGCTATTTTCGCACGGACCGGCGCAGTGACTGCGACCGGCGCGCCGCACGGCTGAACAGGTTGCCTGCTTGCGGCGGCCACCCGGCCACTCCCACGCCGGTACGACTGCTACGCGGCCGAGGGCATGGTTCGATTCTCCGATCGTGGCCTGCCAGCACCGGCCGCCTGCAGGCACTCGCCGCCGGCGCGACCCGGAAGGCGGCGCAGTGAATGCCGATGCACGAAACGCCGCTGTCTTTAACGCGTCGGCAGGATCGGTGCGCGCTCAGTTCCGCTGCCGGCGTGCCGGCCACGCATGGCGCGCCCACACCAGGCCGATGGCCGCCATGGCCACGCCCATCAACAGCATGCCGGCGCCGACGCCATTGGGCCCGAAACGTTCGTACAGCAGGCCGCCGCGATTGACCGCCGCCAGCGCCTGCGGATGCAGCAGCGTCCACACGCCCTGCCCGGCACAGACCAATCCAACGATCACCAGCAAGATGGCTTTGAGCGGGATCACGGGCGCGGACCAGTGCCAGCCGGCAAACGCTGCAGGCTGGCCGCCAGCGTCCACACCAGTACGCCGATGCCGACGGCCTGCATGGCCATCAGCACGAAGTGGGCGATGCCGACCACCACGCTGATCTGGCGCACGTTGCCTTGCTGCAGCAACACCATCGGAATCGCCTGGACGGCGACCTCGGCGAACAGGCAGCCCAGCAGCAGCCAGAGCGCGGCCAGCCCCGCGCGCCGCAGCGGGCTATGCGGTACGCGCCACAACAGAGCCAGCCCGAGCAGCACCGCAATCAGCATCGGCACGCGCGACAGCAGGCTGGTGACCAGGGTCAGCAGGATCGCGGTGGCATCGGCGCTGCCCACGTCAGTCGGCACTGACCAGCACGGTCTCGCGCGCGCGCAGCGCGGCATAGACCGGGTCGGTGTCCGGGCGCACGCCATGCCACAGCGCGAAGCTCTCGGCAGCCTGTTCCACCAGCATGCCCAGTCCATCGATGGCGTACCGGCATTGCGCCGCGCGCGCCCAGGCCAGAAACGCAATGGCGGTGTCGCCGTAATTCAGATCGACCGCGGCCGTCAGGCTGTTGACCAGACCCAGTGGCAATGCGAACGCACCGGCATCGCGGTCGCGACCGGCGGCAGTGGCATTGACGATCAGTTCGAAGTCGCCCAGCTCGCGCAGGTCTTCGATGTAACGCGAGGTCACCCGCGCCGGCTCGCCCAGCGCATCGCACAAGGCATCGGCGCGCTCGGGCGAGCGGTTCACCACCACCATTGCGGTGATGCCCGCCTCCAGCAGCGCCGGCGCCACACCGCGTGCAGCGCCACCGGCGCCCAGCAGCAGCACGCGGCGGCCACGCAGATCCAGGCCCTGGCGTTCGGTGAGATCGCGCACCAGGCCGGCGCCGTCGGTGTTGTCGCCCTGCCACTGGCCGTCGTTGCGCACCAACGTGTTCACCGCCCCGGCCAACCGCGCGCGATCGCTCAGGCTGCTGGCCAGCGCATAGGCGGCTTCCTTCAACGGCAGGGTGACGTTGGCGCCCTTGCCGCCCTCATCGGCGAAGCGTTGCAGCGCGGCGCTGAAATCCTCTAGCGGCGCGTCGATGGCGGTGTACTCCAGCGCAATGCCGGTCTGCTTCCCGAACTCGGTGTGGATGGCCGGCGACAGCGAATGGGCGACGGGGTGACCGAACACGGCATAACGGGATACGGGCATGAAACGCTCTCTGGTTGACTAGACTGTGCGCGACTTGGAGCCGCTCTTGAGGCAGGAACACCGCATGCACTATCGATGGACGCTGCTCACGCTGGCGGCAAGTTTACTCTGCGTCCCGTCTGCTTCGGGGCTTGCTGAATTCGGCATCGAGGGCATGGGCGTGGTCTCCACGCCGGCCAACGAGGCGCGCGCCACGCTCAGCCCGGACGGGCAGCGCATCGTTTGGGCCAGCGACCGGGCCGGTGGCACCGGCGGCTGGGATCTGTGGCAGGCGCAGCTGCGCGGCGGGCGTTGGCAGGACGCGCAGCCGCTGCCGATCAATACCGCGCAGGACGAGACCACCCCATTGTTCAGTGCCGACGGCCGCTGGCTGCTGTTCGCCTCCACCCGGCCCGGCGGCGCCGGCGGCAGCGACCTGTACCGTGCACCGGTGGATACGCAAGGCGCCGTGGGCCCGGTGCAATCGCTGGGCGCGGCGATCAACAGCGCCGGCAACGAGCGCGCACCGACGCTGTCGCTGGACGGCACACGCCTGCTGTTCGCCAGCGACGGTCATGGCGGTGCTGGCGGCATGGATCTGTTCGTCGCGCGCTGGGATGGGCAGGCGTTCACCACGCCGGTGGCCCCGGTCGACATCAATAGCGCAGCCGACGAGCTGGACGCAGCCTGGCTCGGCGACGGGCGCGCGTTGGTCTGGGCCCGGGGGAAGACCAATGGCCCCAGCCAGTTGCTGCTGGCCATCTGCAAGGACGGTCGTTTTGCCCAGGGCTTGCCGCTGCCACTGTCGTTCAACGGGCCGCAGGAGCGCACTTTTGGCGCGGTCGTGGATACCGCCAAGCCGGGCGAATTGCTGGTGACCGGCAGCGCCCGTGCGCCGCGCGCAGGGCAGTTGGACATCTACCGGATGAAGGCACCGGCAGCCGACGGCGATGCGAATTGTCGTTGAGGTGGATGGGTGCATCGGTCCGATCGAGACGATGTTGCCTGGGCATTCGCCGCAGAGCTGCTGATCACTTCCAATGCGGGGACAAGCAAACCGTGCGACGCGACGTGCTCATTCTTCGATAAACAGCCCGCGAACTGACTGGCGTGGTGCCTGCGCCGCTTGCGGGACCGTTGGCGGCATAGCTGCCGCCGTTGAACCACAGGAATGGGTTCATGGCGTGTCCCGCGCGCGACGAGGACAGCGCACGCTCGACCGGCGAGGCGTTGTTGATGGGTCCAACAGGTCGTCAGCCGACACAACGCTGCACCAATGCCATGCAAACGTAGAACGCTCGCCACTCGGAGTGGGCGCGTATCCGTCGTCCACGGTGGTCTGCGGCTCTCTACTCTGCGCACCCGCACAATGCTCACTCGCCAGGTTCTGCTAGCCGATGTAAGGCGGGGCTGGCGCCATCAGCGCCGCGCTCAATACACATCGCGTCGATAACGGCCGGCCGCGGTCAGCGATTCCAATCGCGTGTCGCCGAGCAGTTCTCGCAAGGTTGCATAGACCTCGCGCGCCATGCTGTCCAGACTGCCGCAGACGTAAATGACCGCGCCGCGGTCGATCCAGTGTCGCAGCGTGTCGCCGGCGTCGCGCAAGTGATGTTGCACATAGCGTTTTTGTGGTTGATCGCGCGAGAACACCCACTCCAGCTGCTGCAGATGCCCGCTCGCCTGCCAGGCCTGCAGCTCGTCGGCGAACAGGCGGTCGTGCGCCGCATGCCGTTCGCCGAACAACAACCAGTGCCCATGCACGCCGGCCAACTCGGCCTCGCGTAGCAGCGCGCGCAGGCCCGCAATGCCGGTGCCGTTACCGATCAAGACCATCGGCATTGTTTCGAGCCGATGAAACCCGGGATTGGTGCGCAACCGTGCGCGCACCGGCGTGCCGATCGCCGCATGGCAGATCAACCACCCCGAACCCAGACCGGGACTGCCATCGGCACGCGTCGTCAGCCGCACCACCACCATCGCGGTGCCGTCAGCCGGTACGCTGGCGAGCGAATAATCGCGTGTGGGCAGCCAGGCACATGCATCCAGCCAGGTCTGCGGATCAGGGCGATGGGCAAGCGGCGTTGCGGGCGGCTCGGGCAGGACGCGCTCGGCGGCAGCCTGCTGCAATGGCAGCAGCTGCGCATCCACGTGCACCAGTGCGTCCGGCGCCAGGCCCCATGCCGCCAGACAGGCGCGCACCTGTGCTTGGGCATGCGCAGGCTGCACTTCGAGGATGTCGCCGGCCTGCCACTGCGCATCTGCAGGCGGCTGCAGATCGACGCGCCAGATCGGCGCCCCCTCGCTGCCCGGATTCAGATGCATGCGCGAAGACAGGGTCCATTCGGTCAATTTGGGCCGTGCCAGCGGCGCCACGCGCATGGGTGCACCGGCGATCTGGCCCAGCTGCGTATGCCATTGCGCCAGCGCCTGCGGGTCGACGTTATCCAGTTCCACCGCAGGAAACAGCGCGCGTGCACCTTGCGCATCCAGCCACTGTTCGACACGCCGCGAGAACCCGCAGAACTGCGCATATTGGCGGTCTCCCAGCGCCAGCACCGCGTAGGTCAGGTGCGGCAATTCCAGGCGTTGCCGCAGCAGCCCACGCTCGAAACCGCGTGCCGCATCCGGTGGCTCGCCATCGCCAAACGTGCTGATCACAAACAGCGCATGCCCGGTGCGTTGTAGCGCCTGCGCATCCAGCTGCGCCAGCGAGCACACCTGCACCGGCAAGCCGGCGGCCTGCAGATGCCCGGCGGCCTGCCACGCCAGGCGCTCGGCAAAACCGCTCTGGCTGGCAAACGCAATCAACCACGGCGCCGCTTGCGAGGCCGGTGCTGCGTCTTGCAACACCTTGCGCGCAGCGCGCAGTTCGCGTTTTTTGCGGCGCCGATCCAGATACAGCATCCAGCCGGTGACGAAGAACACCGACATGCCCAGGCTGGCGAGCATCACCACGATGCGCCCGGGCAACCCGAAGAAACTGCCCGAATGCAGCGGGAACATGCTCGCCGCCAATTGCTGCCCGCGCGGCAGCAGCGCGTAGTCCAGGCGCTGCAGCAGTGCTCCGCTGTCCGGCGCGATATCAAGACTGTTGTAGGCGCGATCGTGAGCGGGATGGTCGGGCAAGAACCGCACATTCAACGGCTGCCCGGCGCGCGCGGGAATGCGCAGATCCAGGGCGGCGCTGCGCGTGGCGGGAATGCCATCGAGCGTGCGCTGCACGCGTGCAAGATCGACGGTGGCCGGGCGGTTATCGCCTTTGTCGCCGCGTATCGCAGGCAGGCCGCCAAGCAAGGCCATCATGCCATCGCGATACCAGGGGTAGGACCAGGTCAGCCCGGTCAGCGCGACCAGCAAATACACCAGCAAGCACCAGGTGCCGAACACCGCGTGCAGGCTCCACAAAAAACTGCGCCCCTGCCGCCGCCATTCCACCACCCACCAGGTGCGCGGGCTCCACCACCGTCGCGGCCAGCGCAGATACAGCCCAGATGCGCAGAAGAACAGCAAGATGAAGGCGCTCGCACCGGTGACCGCCTGCCCGCGTTTGCCGGCCGTCAGATTGCGGTGCAGGTCTTCGATGAAGGCAAACGCAGTACTCAGCCGCGGCGGCGCGACCCGCTCACCCGTATAGGGGTCGAAATACACCCGGCCCGCGCCCTTGCCGGAGAGGCGCGCGGCAGACGGGCGCGCACCAGTGGGATCGATCAACAGGCGCGTCACCGTCTGTTTCTGCCCGGCACCGGCTGGCGCCAGATCGAGCCGTTGCAGCAACACATCCACCGGCAAGGGCTGCTCGCCCGCCGCATGCCGTTGCGCCAGTTGCGCAATGGCCGGATTGGCCATGCGCACGATCTCGTTTTCGAACGACATCGCCGCGCCGGTCAACCCCATTACCGACAGCACCAGCCCGGCAGTGATGCCGAGCAGCCAATGCAGCTGGAACAGGAGCGTCTTGATCAAGACCTGGACACGAAACAGGACGGCCGCCCATTGTAGATGAGAATGAGTCTCGCGTCCGATCTGCATCGATGCCGACGGCGTTCTATGGCTCGCTGCACGCCGCGCCCGGCAGCGGTCTGTCTGGTCTGACGCGTGCTGCCGCGCCGTCATCTGCCGCACATGGCGCGGTCATCGTTTGGACATCGCGCCTTGCCACCTTCCTCACTTCCCTTGGCAAGCGAGCTCTGCAATGTCCTTCCTCCTGCGCGGTTGTGTGGCCCTGGCAGTGTTGTGCACGACCTCCGTGGCGATGGCCGCCACCCGTTGTCCCAGCCTCTACGCGAATGGCACCCCGCCGAGCGTGGGCAGCAGCACGACCCGCGCCACCGAGGTCTGCCACACCGAATACGTGTTGCTGGCCTCGGGCGTGACCAAGGACCCGGTGTATTCGGCCGAGCACCTCACCGACCAACAGGTTGCCGGCGCCGAGGCGATCGGCCGGGTCGGCTCCTTCCACGACGAAACCGGCATCCCCGCCGCTGATCGCTCGAAAAGTTCCGACTACACCAATACCGGCTACGACCGCGGGCACATGACGCCGGCCGGCGATGCATCGACCGAAAGTTCGGAAAAAGAAACATTTTCCATGGCCAATGTCGTCCCGCAGGACCACAAGCTCAACACCGGCGAGTGGGCGCACATCGAAGAGCAGGTGCGTCAGCTGGCCAAGCAGCACGGCGAGTTGTACGTGGTGACCGGCCCGGCATTCGACAGCGGCACTGCAACGACGATCGGCACCGACAACGTCGCCGTCCCGACGTATGTGTGGAAGGCCATCTACGAACCGGGCGTGGGCGCGGGCGCGTATCTGTGCGTCAACGACAGCAGCATCAACTGCGACGTGGTGTCGATCGACGACCTGGTCGTGATGACCAACGTCGACCCGTTCCCCTCGCTCAGCGCCAGCGTGAAGTCGCAGGCGATCGCGTTGGTGCTGCCCTGAGACGGGATTTGGGATTCGGGATTTGCACCACTATCAGTTGCTGGCTCGGCACTGCGCCGTCGCCAGGCGCGTTGCGCGGCTGACCCGGAAATTTCAAGCGTAGCGCGCCGGTCCTGTTGCGGCGTACGCAAGCCATACCATCCAAAGGTTTGAACGCTAGTGCATGGGAGCGACGTGCCGTATTGCATCTGATGCAGGCGGCACGTCGACTCCCCGCGATCCAGCGGGCGCTGGCGCATCTGTCAGGCTAACGACGCCCATCGAACCAGACCGCCCGCTCCAGACCCCACTGCACGCAGGCGACTGCCTGGCCGACGCGAGCGGCCCTCACTCTTGCGTAACTGAGTGGCAGCGCCGTCGCACCGTGCTCGCGCTCAGCGCGTTTCGCGCAACCAACGCGCCACTTGCGGCGCGAAATAGGTCAACACGCCATCGGCGCCGGCACGCTTGAAGGCCATCAATGCTTCGAGCACGCACTTGCGCTCGTCCAGCCAGCCATTGGCTGACGCCGCCTTGAGCATCGCGTACTCGCCGCTGACCTGGTACGCAAAGGTCGGCACGCGGAATTGATCCTTCACCCGGCGCACCACATCCAGATACGGCATGCCCGGCTTGACCATCACCATGTCCGCGCCTTCTTCCAGATCCAGGGCGATCTCGCGCAAGGCTTCATCGCCGTTGGCCGGGTCCATCTGGTAGGTGGTCTTGTCGGCCTTGCCCAGATTGCCGGCGCTGCCTACCGCATCGCGGAAGGGGCCGTAGAACGCCGAGGCGTACTTGGCCGAATACGCCATGATCCGCACGTTGAGATGATCGTCGGCATCGAGCGCGCGGCGGATCGCACCGATGCGGCCATCCATCATGTCCGAAGGCGAAATGATGTCCACGCCCGCCTGCGCATGCGACAACGATTGCTTGACCAAGGCCTCGACCGTGATCTCGTTGAGCACATAACCCTTCGCGTCGATGATGCCGTCCTGGCCGTGGGTGGTGTACGGGTCCAGCGCCACGTCGGTCATGACGCCCAGCTCCGGGAAGCGCGACTTCAACGCCCGCACCGCGCGCTGCGCCAGGCCGTCCGGGTTCCAGGCTTCGGCCGCGTCCAGGCTCTTGCCGGCCGGGTCGATCACCGGGAACAGGTCGATCACCGGGATGCCCAGTTCCAGCGCGTTTTCCGCCTCGCGCAGCAGCTCGTCCAGCGACAGGCGTTCCACGCCGGGCATCGACGCGATCGGCGCGCGGCCAGGCAGTTCGTGTACGAACACCGGCCAGATCAGGTCATCGGTGGTCAGCGTGTTCTCGCGCATCAACCGACGCGAAAACCCATCGTGGCGCATGCGGCGGGGGCGATAGTGCGGGTGGGCCATGACAAGGCTCCTGTAGACAGCGCATCAGTTTACGCCCGCCATGATGCGCAGAACGCGCTGCGACGCAGTGTCGCAGCGCTGCAACGGCACGCGGGTTCTTGCTCGCTTTCTCTCAGCCACAGGTCGAGCAAGGCGCCGACGTCTGGCGATGCAGACCCTGCCGGACACGCGCGCACCCGACACATGCACACGCAGGTGCGCATCGCCGCCTTGTCGAGAGCCCGTTAGATAATCCCGCCGCCCAGGGTCAGGCGCATCACCCCGACCACGATCACCAGGCCGTTGAGCACCAAGCCGGTCTTGGCACGGCCACGGTTGCCTGCCGAGGTGAACAACAGCGCGATGGCGGCGATCAGCGCGCCCACCGCCGCGAACGGAATCAGGAACCAGTTGCCCCAACCCAGCAGCGGAATGAAGGCCAACACCATCCAGAGCAGCGCCACGATGCCCCACAACAGGCTGATCAGTCCCACGTGCCACCTCGTCTTGAAGAAAGCACGAGCTTACCGGCGCGGCCGTCCTCACGCCGTGGGCGGGTGGTCATCATGACCAATGGCGGTTTGGCGGCAGCCTCACACCGGCATGGCTAGGGTGCGCCAAAGTGCGGCGCGATTCAGTCCAGGCGCCGGATCATCGCTGCCACTACGCGGATTTCATTACCCAGCTTTCATCACCCAAGGGGGGTCCACCATGCACAAGCAATCGCTGATCAGGAACGTCGCCATCGCCGCGGCGACCGCCGCCTTGCTGGCCGGTTGCGCCAGCAGCTCCAAGGTGATGCTGGGCCAGGCGCGCGCGCCGATCGACCCGGCGCAGGTGCAGGTGTATTCCAACGCCCCGGTCGGCTCGGTGGAAATCGCCCAGCTCGAATCGACCAGCGCCGCCGGCTTCGGCACCCAGGGCCAGACCGACGCTGCCGTGCAACGCCTCAAGCGCGAAGCCGCAAAGCTCGGCGCCAACGGCGTGGTCATCGTCGGCGTGGGCTCCGAACGCTCCGGCGGCGGCCTGTCGGTGGGCGGTGGCAGCTACGGCGGCCGCGTCGGCGGCGGCTTGGGGATCGGCATCCCCACCACCCAAAAGCGCGCGGCCGGAGTAGCGATCTGGGTGCCGGCGGGGGCACAGCAGCGTCCGGCACCGGACGTCTCCCCAGCGACGCGGTAAAGCCCGCAAAGAATCACCCGCATCACTGCGCCAGGGCGCGACGGAAGGCTGTTTGCGGCCTTTTATCGCGCCCTGTTTTTTTGAACTCCACGGAGCTGGTCAGCGCTTGGCCTGTTGCGCCGGAATGAACTGCGTCTCCACCGCCTTGGCCAGCTGATCCGGTGGCAGCAGGCCCTGGTCGAGCAGGAAGTTGTTGAAGGCCAGGCGGTCGAACTTTTTGCCCAGGGCCAGTTCGGTGCGCATGCGCAGTTCGAGGATGCGGGTGTAGCCGTAGAAGTAGCTGCCGGCCTGGCCGGGGGCGCGGACGGTGTAGCGGTCCAGTTCCTGGCGGGTCATGGCCGGCGAAAGGCCGACATCGTCTTCCAGTACCTGGCGCGCGCGTTCGCGGTCGATCAGGCCCAGGTTGAGCATCGGGTCGAGCATGGCGCGGGCGGCACGCAGCAGGCGGAACTGCAGGGCGATCAGCTGGCCGTCGAGCGGTTCGTACGGCACCATTTCCGCTTCGGCATACAGTGCCCAGCCTTCGACGTTGACCGAGTTGAAGGCGAACATGCTGCGCGCCAGCGAGACGCCGCGTTCGACCATGGCGGTGAACTGCAGCTCGTGGCCGGGGCGGCCTTCGTGAGCGCTGAGCGTCCAGGCGGCCGAGCCGAAGTTGAAGTCGTCGTATTGCTCTTTCTTGGCGCCATCGGCGGTCGGGTTGCCCAGCGGCAACACGAACTGGCCCTGCTGGCCGGTATTGCCGATCAACGGGGCCGGCAGGAAGTGCGGGGCCGGTTGCGCGGCGCTTTCGGCGGCGCTGCCCAGGCGCATCTGCATCGGGCGGTTAGGCACATCGACGATGCGCTGCTGGCGGATGATCGGGTCGATCTGATCGATCACGCCGCGGTAGTGGGTTTCCAACTGGTCGTCGGCGATCTTGTTGCCCTTGAGGGCGCGGATCACCTGCACATAATCGCCGCCCTGCACGCCCTTGGCCTTGGCCACCAGCGGCGCCAGTTGGCGCATGGCCGAACGGGTCTCCATGAACTCCAGTTGCGCGCGCTGGATCAGCTGCTGCGGCGCGATATCGATCCCGACCTGCTTGAGCTGGAAAGCGTAAAGCGGCTCGGGCAGGCGGGTGTCCTTGCGCGCCTTGGGTAGCACGGTGGCGCGGGTCCACGCGGCGTAGTCCTTCAGTTGCGTGGACATGGCCTTGAGCGCCTCGTCGGCGCCGGCGATCTTGTACTTGGCGAACAGCTCGCCAATACCGGCGACGTAGGTGTCCACATTGGCCAGCGCCTGCTCTACTTCGCGCTGGGTGGGCTGCAGCAGGGCCTTGTTGCTCAGTTTTTCCTCGTAGCGCTGGCGCGCCAGCGTGGTGGTGGGCGTGCTTCCCGGTAACAGGCCGACGTAACGCTTGAGGCGATCCAGCGCCTTGGCGCGGCGCTCGGGCACGGTCTGGTCGGAGAGCAGACCGTTGAGACCACTGAAAACCGCCTCGGGAGCATCGCTCCAGGGCAACAGATACCGTTCGTTGAGCTCGCTGCCTTCGATGTTCTGCTCGGCCGCGCCGATCATGATCTGCAGGTCCTGGCGCACGTTGGCATCGCGCTCGGTGGTCAACTTCGTTTGCAGCGTGGCGCGCGCCTTGCGCATGGCATCGCGATAGCGCGCGGCGTTGTCCGGGCCGAGGTCGACGACCTGATCGTCGTAGCCGGGCACACCGAAGAAGCTGGCGTATTCGGGCTGGAACGGCGCCTGCGCATTGAGCAGGATCTGCGCATAGCCGTTGCTGGTCTGCACCCAGGCCGGGCTGGCGGGTACCTTGGCGGTGCTTTGGCTGGTCTGGGCCTGCAGCGGCAAACAGGTGCCGAGCGCCAGAGCGACGGCAATCACAAGAGGCTTCATCGAGAAGATTCCAACAGGGCGATGCGCGACCGTACGCGGAGCGCGCGGCGTCGACAACCTGCCGAAGGTCATCGTGCCTGCTGCCACAGTCCATCTTCTCACCGCACACTAAAGAATCGATGCAAGCAGACAGGCGAAGCGATTCAGACATTGAGCGGGAAAACAGAAGACTGCCCCCCTCCGAGGCCAGCTGCACGCATACCGACTTTGACTTACCATAGATAGAACGTACACTTCAAGAATCGGCACTCAAGGAATTGTCATGAAACGCTGGATAGGGATGTTTGCAGTTCTTCTGTTCACTCAGGCGGCTAGCGCAGCGGGACAAAGTGTTTATCAGGAGCTGGCATGCCGCAGCAATGACCCCTTTGTTTTTTGTACCCAGGGGTGCAAAGACGAGGACAAAAACTGGACTCCGATTGATCCGATCTCCGGAACCTGGGTCGCTGTTCCAGGCTACTGCCCATGGCCAACAAGTACCGGCCCATGTTGTGTTGGCAATGTCTGCTTCAACGTCTGGACACAGACCGCTGTCAAAGCAGTGGGCCAGTACATGAGTATTTGTCCTCAGGCGAAGAAGCAGGGCCAGTGGAAAGGAAAGCAACGGCCTGAAAAAGTTCCGTTTGACCATTAAACGGCGCCTTCCGGATACCGCTTGGTTTGAAGTGCAGCAAGCGCGGAGTTTCTTGCGAGCGCTGCACCTCTCTACGCGCAATTCTGCAGCGAGACGCGAGCCCTGCTTTATCCAAAGGTCGCCCGGCTTCAATACTATGCATTGAGCCGTCTACTCCTTAATGAGAAGAAAGCTTGAATCTCTGACCAAGGAGTAGTCGCCACTCTCTATTTTTCGTAGCTTTCGTCAGTCTCGAACAGAGCTATTCAACAGACGTCGGGCCCCCGACTGGCCCCAAGCAGCGTTTGATAAACGCTTCGGCAGTCTTGTAACGATGCAGCGCCGTGGCACCCGACAACCCATGCTTCGCACCGGGATACGTCATCAATTCGAATGGGGTGCCGCGTTGCTGCAGCGCGCTCATCAGCGCGGTGGAATTGGTGAACAGTACATTGTCGTCGGCCATGCCGTGGATCAGCAGCAGCTTGGCGCGCAGGCCATCCAGATGCGTGGCGATGCGTGCCTCGCGGTAGCCTGCGGCGTTGCGAGCCGGCAGATCCATATAGCGCTCGGTGTAATGGGTGTCGTACAGGCCCCAATCGGTGACCGGTGCGCCGGCTACGCCGCAGGCATAGGCGTCGCTGTGCTTGGCCAGCAGCATCAAGGTCATGTAGCCGCCGTTGGACCAGCCCTGCACGCCGATGCGCTTGGCATCCACCCAGGGCTGTTGCTTGAGCCAGGCCACGCCTTGCAACTGGTCGTCCACTTCCACCGTGCCCTGCCTGCCGTACAGCGCGCCACCGAACGCGCGCCCGCGCCGCGGCGTGCCACGGTTGTCCAGCGAAAACACCACGTACCCGCGCTGGGCCAGGTATTGGTCGAACAAGGCATCGCCGCGGCTGGGCCAGGCATCGAGCACGGTCTGCGCCGCCGGGCCGCCGTACACGTAAACGATGACCGGGTAGCGCTTGGCCGGGTCGAACTTGTCGGGCTTGGTCAGCCGGTAATGCAGCGGTGTCTTGCCATCGGCAGCGGTGAGCGTGCCGAATGCGATCGGGCGCTGCGCATCGCGGTAGGTGGCGTACGGATGCTGCGGATCGCTCAGGTCGTTCTTCAGCAGCGTGGCGATCTTTTCGCCACTGGCGCGGAACAACTCGATCTGCGGCGGCGTGGTGGTGTTGGACCAGGTATCGACGTACACGCTGGCGTTGCTTGCGAAACTGGCCGCATGCGTGCCGTTGGTGTTGGAGCGCTTTTCGATCGCGCCACCGGCCAGTGGCACGGCGTAAATATGCGTTTGTGTGGGCCCGTCCTTGCTGGCGGCGAAATACACGTTGCCGGCCTGCTCGTCGACGGCGAGCAGGGCATCGACCACCCAGTTGCCGGAAGTCAGTGGCGTCAACGTGCGGCCGTCTTCGGATGCAAGATACAAATGCTCGTAGCCGCTGCGTTCGGAGTTCCAGAGAAAGCGGCCGTCCTTGAGAAACCGCAGGTCGTTGCTGAGCGGCACCCAGGTGGGCGAGGTTTCGGTGATGAGCGTGCGCTGCACGCCGCTGGCCAGCGTGGTTTCGATCAGCTCAAGGGTTTTCTGGTCGCGCGACTGCCGCTGGAAGGTCAGCCGCTGTGCATCGCGCCAATCCACGCGCGCCAGATAGATGTCCGGGTTCTTGCCCAGGTCGATCCAGCGCGGGGTGGCCTTGGCGCGCGGCGCGATCACACCTAGCTGCACCGCTACATTCGGCTGGCCGGCCTGCGGATAGCGCTGGCTGATCACTTCGGTATGGTCGGCATACACTTCCGGGCGCTTTTGCACCGGCACTTGCGATTCGTCGATGCGCGCAAAGGCGATCGCCGAGTCGTCCGGCGCCCACCAATAGCCGGTGTGACGATCCATTTCTTCGTCGGCGACGAATTCGGCCACGCCATTGCCGATGGTCTCGCTACCATCGTGGGTGAGCTGCAGCGCGTTGCCGTTGGCCAACTCGATGGCCCACACGTTGCGCTCGCGCACGAAGCTGACGAAGCCGCCCTTGGGCGAGAGCTTGGCGTCGGTGGCGAAGCCTTCGCCGTGGGTGAGCTTGCGTACCGCGGCCGCGCCGGTCTTGCGCAGGTCGTACAGATACAACTCGCCACCGAGCGGGAACAGCAGCGCGTGCGCATCCGGTGCCCATTGGTAATCGACGATGCCGGTGAACGCGGCGATGCGCTGGCGTTCACGGCGGGCTTTTTCGACATCGCTCAAGACCTCGGTGCCGGGCAGCACGACCTTGGAATCGACCAGCAGGCGCGTCTGGCCGCTGGCGATGTCGTATTCCCACAGATCCAGCTGATTGCGATCATTGTCCTTGCCGCGCAGGAAGGTCACGCGCGAGCCATCCGGTGCTACCTTGGGCTTCATCAACGTGGGACCGGCAAGCGGCAATGGGCCGGTGATGGCCTCCAGGGTGAGTTTTTCGGCATGGGCCATGGGAACGGTGCTGAGCATGAGGGCAAGGGCTACGAACAGGGCGCGCATCGATGATCCTGTCTGACGACTGCGCACAGGATGCGGCGGCGTTGTGGATTTGAGAAGCGCGGCGATCCTGGCGTTGGCCGCTCAGGCGTGCGCGCGTTGGGATTGATGGGGCCGGGGATGCGCATGCATCGCAAGATGTCTGTGGACGATGGGGACTAACGCGCCGCTACGTATGGCGAGGGAGCGCAATTGGGGTCGCTGTCAGTCTCCGGCGATGCCGTACCCTCATCCCAACCCCTCTCCCGTGGGAGAGGGGCGCATGCCGCCCCGTTGATGTGCCGCGCGCGTTTGATGCGCGTGTACTGTTACGCATCCGCGCCTAAGACGTTGCTTCAACGCTTGCCGAACAGGTGCTTGCGCTCTTCATCGCTGAGCGGCTGGCCCGCATTGGGATTGACCTGCTCCTTGAGCGCGTAGGCGCGCTGGGTGGCGGGGCGGGCGGCGATGGCGTCGTGCCAGCGTTTCAGATGCGGGAAGGCCGAATAGTCCGGCTTGAGGTCGCCATACACTTCGATCCACGGATAGCTGGCCATGTCGGCGATGCCGTAGTCGTTGCCCGCCAGGAAGGCGTGGTCGGCTAGGCGCTTGTCGAGCACGCCATGCAGGCGACGCACCTCGGCGTTGTAGCGCTCGATCGCGTAAGCAATCTTTTCCGGTGCGTAGACGTTGAAGTGACCCATCTGGCCGCTCATCGGGCCCAGCCCGCCCATCTGCCAGAACAGCCATTCCAGTGCAGCGATCCGGCCGCGGGCATCGCGCGGCAGGAAGCGGCCGGTCTTCTCGGCCAGATACAGCAGGATCGCGCCGGACTCGAACACGCTCTGCGCACCGCCGCCATCGGCCGGTGCATGGTCGACAATGGCCGGCATCTTGTTGTTGGGCGAAATCTGCAGGAATGCCGGTTCGAATTGCTCGCCCTTGCCGATGTTGACCGGCTTGAGGGTGTACTGCAGCCCCGCCTCTTCCAGAAACAGCGTGACTTTGTGCCCGTTGGGCGTGGGCCAGTAGTACAGATCGATCATCGTGCGCTCCAGTCAAAGGTGGTCGTTGCGGCAGGCCTGACTCAAGGGCGGCTGCCTGGCGTGCAGGCGTCGGGCCGGCAACGCACTCGCACCTGACGAATCCGCTTGCCAGGTGCGCATCCAAGGCGTGTGCCCGCTACCTCAGTGCCATCGCATCTTGAGAGAGGTTGCCATCCAAGCGCGATGGTAAGGCCAAGCGTTTGCCTATGGCGGCATGACACACCTGGCTCGGTGGAACGATGTGTGACGCGACAGGGTCGCGGCCGATGCTGCAGTGCAAATTGACTTTGTTAAGGCTGCACTAACAAATGCTCGATTGTTCCGTCGACCTTTGCCTGCCCCCGTGGGGCCGGCCTTATCTTCTGTTTGGGGAAGCAATCACCGTGAGAGAGACTCGCACCCTGCCGCGCACGCGGCGCTTGACGTCTGCCCTGCTGTTCGCCTTGTCGACTCCGCTGGCCGCGCAGACCGCGCCGGCGCCGCAGTCGGCATCCACTGTCCCGGGTTCCAGTCAGGCCGACCCCGCCACCCTCGATACCGTCCAGGTCAGCGGTATTCGCGGCAGCCTTACCTCGTCGATGAACGTCAAACGCGATGCGCAAGGCATCGTCGACGGCATCGTGGCCGAGGACATCGGCAAATTCCCCGATACCAACCTGGCCGAGTCGTTGCAGCGCATCAGCGGTGTGTCGATCGACCGCTCGCTGGGCGAAGGCTCGCGCGTCACCGTGCGCGGCGTCGGCCCGGACTTCAACCTGGTGCTGTTGAACGGCCGCCAGATGCCGGGCGCCAGCATCGAAGAATCCAATGCCTCCAACTCGCGTGCGTTCGACTTCGCCAACCTGGCGTCCGAGTCGATCTCCGGTATCGAGGTGTTCAAGACCAGCCGTGCCAGCACGCCCACCGGCGGTATCGGCGCGACCATCAACATCAAGACTGCCCGGCCGCTGGATAATCCCGGCATGCATGCCAACGTGGGCCTCAAGGGTGTGCACGACTCGTCCAACGAGAACCTGCCCGGCCGCTTGCAGGGCGATTCGCTGACGCCGGAAATCTCCGGCATCTTCAGCAACACCTCGGCCGACGGACGCTTCGGCGTGTCGCTGAGCGGCAGCTACCAGGAACGCGACTTCGGCTACAGCCAGGTCGGCGTCCCCAATGGCTGGCGCGCATTCCGCGGCGATTCCACCGCCTACGGCACCATTCCGCAGCCGGGCGCACCGGGTTCGGAAAACATCGTCAACCGCCCCGGTCCGAACGATATCTATTCGGTGCCGCAGAACCTCAACTACCGCGTGGTCGGCGTCGAACGCCAGCGCACCAACGGCCAGCTGGTGCTGCAGTACAAGCCGCTGGACAACATCACCACCACGCTGGATTACACCTACTCGGAAAACAAGATCCAGCAGCAGCGCAACGAGATGTCGGTGTGGTTCAACTACGGGCCGTCCGCCAGCTCCTGGACCAAAGGACCGGTCGCCGGTCCGATCACCTATTCGGAAATCGTCAATCCGCCCACCAGCGATCTGGCCACCGCCGGGTCCAATGCGGCCACGCGTAACCAGAACAAGTCGCTGGGTTTCAACGTGGATTGGGCGGTGAACGATCAGTTCAAGCTCAACTTCGACATCCACCGCTCCACCGCCGAAGCCGGCGCGGACAGCCCGTACGGGTCGAGCAACTCGCTGGGCGTGTCCGGCTTCTACCGCGGCACCTCGGTGGTGGATTTCAGCAAGGATTTCCCGGTGCTGCAGCAGCAGCTGGGCTTCGGGCTGAACGGCCTGGACCCGTCGCGCACGCTGGTCACCGGCTCGGCGTTCCGCAACAGCTACATGAAGTCGGAAATCGATCAGGCGCAGGTCAACGGCGATTTCACCTTCGAAAACTATTCGCAGTTGAAGTTCGGCATCGGCAGCACCGAGGTCAAGAACCGCTCGGCGTTTTCCAACGTGCAGCGCGACACCTGGGGCGGCAACGGCACTGCGGCCGATTATCCGGACGACCTGTGGATTCCCAGCTCGTTCGCGCAGTACTTCGATGCGATCGACGGCAGCGGCAATCCGGCGCAGTTCAACCAGCTGTTCCTGTTCGATTTCGAGCGCGCGCGCCAGGCCGCTGCGCAAGCCGCTGGCGACGAGTCGCTGTACCGCATCTCGCCGGTGTTCACCACCGACCGCCGCGTCACCGAAAAATCCAAGAACGCCTACCTGCAGTGGGGCAATAGCTGGGACGATCTACGCGTGCCGATCAGCCTGGCGGCCGGTGTGCGTTACGAAGAAACCAAAGTGGAAGCGCGGGCGCTGGTGCCGGTGGCCGTGGGCATCGACTGGGTCGCCAACAACGAGCTGCCGATCCGGCTGGCCGACTCGGCGTTTTCCGGTGGCAGCGGCAAGTACGAATACTGGCTGCCCAGCCTGGACCTGAGCTTCAAGCTGCGCGAAGACCTGGTGCTGCGCGGCAGCTACGGCGAAACCATCGGCCGGCCCGGCTGGGGCGACATCCAGGGCGGGCAGACGCTCAACCAGATCGGCCGCATCGAAGGCGGCTCGGGCCAGGAAGGCAATCCGGGCCTGAAGCCATTGCTGTCGCACAACATCGACCTGTCGCTGGAGTGGTATTACGGCGAAGCGAGCTACGCCTCGGTGGGGTTCTTCCGCAAGAACATCGACAACTATGTCGGCGTCACCACCCGCAACGACACCTCGCTCGGCCTGCACACGCCGGTGGGCGGCGCCTACTGGAACCAGGCGCTGGCCAATGGCTGCGCCACCGCCGACCTGACCTGCATCCGCAACTACATCTTCCGCAACTTCGCCGGCCAGCCGGGCGTGGTCCGCGGAACCGACGACACCAATGGCAATGCCACCGGTACGATCAGCGGTCAGCCAGGCGACCCGGTCGCCAACTTCTCCATCACCGCGCCGGCCAACCAGCGCTCGGCCTCGCTGGATGGTTGGGAATTCAACGTGCAGCACATGTTCGGCCAGAGTGGCTTCGGCGTGTCGGCCAACTACACCAAGGTCGACTCCGGGTTGACCTACAACAACTACGTGATCGGCGAGCAGTTCGCGCTGGAAGGCTTGAGCGATTCGGCCAACCTGGTCGGTTTCTACGACAAGGGACAATGGCAGGTCCGTGCGGCCTACAACTGGCGCGACGAGTTCCTGGCCGCGCGTTTTGACGGCAGCGGCCTGCCCAACCCGGTCTACACCGAAGCCTATGGCCAGCTGGATCTGAGCATCGGCTACCAGTGGACCGAGAACCTGTCGCTGAGCCTGGAAGCGATCAACCTCACCAACGAGATACAGCGCCAGCATGGCCGGCAGAAGAACGAGATCATCTATGCCACCCAGACCGGCCCGCGCTACATGCTGGGCCTGCGCTACAAGTTCTGGTGATGCCGCTGGGCGATGCAGGACTGACTGCATCGCTACAGCAACCCACACGTTTCCCGGCAGCCTGGCTGCCGGGAAACGTACACGGCCGTTGCACCCGCCCGGGGACGTAAAGGCATCCGGGGCTTGCCGTGCAATGGCGATTCGTTGAAGCATGGGCCACGCGCCCCCGCGTGCTGTGCCAATCCCCATGACCAATGCCGTGTTGTTGAACAATCTCGATCACCGCGATCTGCGGGTGATCACCGCGCACGGCGCCGCCTATGGCGATGACGTGATGTCGGCTGCGACCTTTCCGCAGGAATTTCGCCAGTTGCAGGCGCAATACCCCATCGTGTTCCATCGCAGCGGCGAGCGCAGTTTCCAGCCGCTGGCATTGCTGGGATTACGCCTGGGCGAGAACCTGTTCCTGGATGGCGCGCGTTGGGATGCGCCCTATGTTCCGCTGGCGATTCAACGCCAGCCGTTCCTGATCGGCGAACAGCCCGATGGGCCGATGGTGCATGTGGACCTGGACAGCCCACGCGTCAGCACCACCGAGGGCCAGTTGCTGTTTCGCGAACACGGCGGCACCACCGAATTTCTGGACCACATCAGCCAGGTGCTGCGCACGCTGCACGATGGCCTGGCGGCCAGCACGGCATTCGTCGAACGTGCGTTGCGTTACGACCTGCTCGAACCCTTCGTGTTCGAAGCCACCTTGAACAACGGCCTGGAATGCCGCCTGGCCGGGCTCTATGTCGTGCACGAAGAACGCCTGCGCGCACTCGATGAGGCGGCGCTGCTCGAACTGCACCGGCATGGCGATCTGGAACCGCTGTACATGGCGGTGGCCTCGATTGCGCAATTGCGCCATCTGCTCGAACGCATGAACCGCCGTCATGCCGGCTGAGCCACGCCCCATCCAAGAGCGTCACGGCCTGGACCCGCAACAGCTGGACCCGGCCATCCTTCGCTCCACCAGCCCGCTGGTGCTGCGCGGGCTGGTGCGCGACTGGCCGCTGGCCCGCGCCGGTGCCAGTTCTGCGCAGTCTGCTGCCGCCTACCTGCGTGGTTTCGACCGCGGCGAGGCGGTGGTGGCGCAGGTTGGGCCACCGGAGATCGGTGGGCGCTTTTTCTACAACGCGGACATGAGCGGCTTCAATTTCCGCCCCGAACGCGTGCCGTTGGGCGTGGTGCTGGACACCTTGCTGCGCGACCTGCACGCCTCCCAGCCGCCGGCGATCTATGTCGGCTCCACCACGCTGGACACCTACCTGCCCGGCTTGCGCGCGCACAACCCGATCGCGCTGCCACAGGGCGAGCCGCTGGCCAGCATCTGGATCGGCAACCGCACCCGGATCGCTGCCCATCAGGACCTGCCCGACAACCTGGCCTGCGTGGTTGCCGGGCGCCGCCGTTTTACGCTGTTCCCGCCCGATCAGCTGGCCAATCTCTACATCGGCCCGCTGGATCTCACCCCGGCCGGGCAGCCGGTCAGCCTGGTGGATATCGCCGCACCGGACCTGCAGCGTTTTCCACGCTATGCGCAGGCGCTGGACCACGCCCTGGTCGCCGAGCTGGCGCCGGGCGATGCGCTGTTCATTCCCAGCATGTGGTGGCATCACGTCGAGGCACTGGAGAGCTTCAACGTGTTGGTGAATTTCTGGTGGCGGCAGAGCCCGGCCTACATGGATTCGCCGATGAACGCGCTGATGCTGGCGCTGCTGACCATCCGCGACCTGCCGGCCGAACAACGCGCCACCTGGCAGGAAGTGTTCCGCCACTATGTCTTCGAGTCCGACGACAGCACCGCCGCGCATCTGCCTGATGCCGCACGCGGCGTGCTGGCCCCGATGGACGACGCCAGCGCGCGCAGCCTGCGTGCGCGGCTGCTGCAACGCTTGAATCGCTGAGGATTTGACCATGCCCGACACCACGCCTTCGGACCCGCAACAGCGCCCGGTACGCCGCGTCGTCATCGCCGGTGGCGGCACGGCCGGCTGGATGGCGGCTGCAGCGCTGTCGAAACTGCTGGGCCGGCACCTGCAGATCACCCTGGTGGAGTCCGACGAGATCGGCACGGTGGGGGTGGGCGAAGCCACCATCCCCAGCCTGGTCACCTTCCACCGCTTGCTGGAAATCGACGAAGCCGCCTTCATGGCCGCCACCCAGGCCACCATCAAGCTCGGCATCGCCTTCGAACACTGGCGCGATGTGGACCAGCATTACATCCATTCCTTCGGGCATGCCGGAACCGACCACTGGAGCGCCGGGTTCCAGCATTTCTGGTTGAAGGGGTGCCAGCGTGGAGTGGCGCGCGACTTCGGCGACTACTGCCTGGAACTGCGTGCGGCGCAGGAAGGCCGCTTCGCGCACCTGCCCAATGGCGGCATGAATTACGCCTACCACCTGGACGCCGGGCTGTACGCGCGCTTCCTGCGCCGCTTCAGCGAAGGCTTCGGCGTCACCCGCATCGAAGGCCGCATCGGCCAGGTGGAGACCGATGCGCAAAGCGGCTTTCTCACCGCACTGACGTTGCAGGACGGCACGCGGGTGGAAGGCGACCTGTTCCTGGATTGCACCGGCTTTGCTGGCCTGCTGATCGGCAAGACGCTGGGCGTGGGCAGCGACGATTGGTCGCGCTGGTTGTTCGCCGACAGCGCGCTGGCGGTGCAGACCGAATCGGTGGGTCCGCCGGTGACCTACACCCGTTCGCGCGCCGACCAGGCCGGCTGGATGTGGCGCATTCCGCTGCAGCACCGGGTGGGGAACGGCATCGTGTATTCCAGCCGCTACATGGACCAGGATGGCGCCCGCGCGGTGCTGGAACGCAACCTCACCGGGCGCGCGCTGACCGAACCGCGGCCGCTGCGCTTCACGCCCAACCAGCGCCACCGCGTGTGGGAGAAGAACTGCGTGGCGCTGGGCCTGGCAAGCGGATTCCTGGAGCCGCTGGAATCGACCAACATCCATCTGATCCAGCGCGGCATCATCCGCCTGCTGCAGACCTTTCCGCAGGTCATCAACGCTGTCGACATCGCCGAGTACAACCGTCAGGCGGCCCAGGAGATCACCCACATCCGGGATTTCGTGATCCTGCACTACCACGCCACCGATCGCCGCGACACGCCGTTCTGGCGCGACTGCGCGGCCATGGACATCCCCGATTCGCTGCGCCACCGGGTGGAGTTGTTCCGCCAGAGCGGGCGGGTCTTCCATCAGGCCAACGAGCTGTTCGCCGAGAACTCGTGGGTGCAGGTGATGCTGGGCCAGGGCGTGGTGCCGCAGCAGCACCACCCGGTGGCCGACCTGATGGGCGATGCGGAGCTGGGCCGCTTTCTGGAGACCATCCGCGCCCGGGTGGAGGCCGCGCTGGTGCGGTTGCCTGCGCACGCGGACTTCCTGCAGCGCTACTGCCCTGCCCCGCCGCTGCCCGAACCGGCCGCTCGCGTGCCGGCCCCGCCGGTCATGGCGACCCCGGCGGGATAAATTTCGGCGATCTGCAGCGCAACCCTTGGCTTAGACCGCCCCAGCAATGCTAGATTGCGGCATTGCCGTCCATTGCGGGAACAATGGCCGGCGCTCGCCGCAGCAACGTTATCTTTCGCACTCGGGGTAAGGGGGACGCATGTTGGATCTGACACAGGGCCGTATGGCACGCCGGATCGCGCCGGTCATTTTGCTGGTGGGCCTGGCCGCCTGCTCCAAGCAGGAAGACAAGGCCGCCACCACCACGCCGGCGACCGGCGCCACACCGGCGGCAACGGCACCCACGCCGGCCACGGCGGTCTCGCCGCAGGTGCAGTCGATGGCTGCCGAACAATTGCGCGAATCGGCCACCAAAGCGCTGCAGGACAACCGCATGTACGCCCCGGCCGGCGACAACGCGGTGGAGTACTACCTGGCCTTGCGCGAGAAGCAGCCGCAGGATGCCACCGTCAACAGCGCGCTGACCGATCTGCTTCCCTATACCCTGATCGCCGCCGAACAAGGCATCAGCCGCGAAGAATTTCCCGAAGCGCAGCGTTTGATCGCGTTGATCGAGAAGGTCGACCCGCAGGCACCGGCATTGCCGCGCCTGAAGAGCGGCCTGGAAACGGGCATGAAGACTGCTGCCAACCGCTCCGAGCAGGATGCCGAGCTGGCCAAGAAGCAGGTCGAGGACAAGGCCAAGCAGGCGGCCGAGCAGAAGCGTCTGGCCGAGCAGCAGAGCCGCGAGGCCGCCGCTGCCCAGCAGATTGCCGCCCAGCAGGAAGCGGCCCGCCAGCAGACCGCCGAGGCCGAGCGCCAGGCCGCTGCGCGGCGTCAGGCCGAAGCGCCGGCACCCACACCGGCGGCACCGCGTCCGGCGCCGGCAGCCGCCGCTGCAGCCGCACCGGCCGCGCAGTCGCTGCGTCCGATCAGCACCCCGGCACCGCGCTACCCCGCCGAAGCCCTGCGCTCGGGGACCTCGGGCGAAGTGCTGGTGGAACTCACGGTCGGTACCGACGGCTCGATCACCGCCTCGCGTGTGCTGCGCGCCAACCCGCCGCGCGTGTTCGACCGCGAAGCCCTCAACGCGGTCAAGCGCTGGCGCTTCGAACCGGTGGCCGCACCGGTGACCACGCGGCGTACGCTGTCGTTCAATCCGGGCGATTGATGTCCGCGTCGTTGATGACATGGAAACGCAAAAGCCCGCAGCGATGCGGGCTTTTGCGTTGTGGCGGTGGTGCGTTGTAGCGGTGGTGCAACTCTGGTGTTGCGCGTTGCAGGGTGCCGCCGGGACTTGCCGCAAACAGCCGCCACCCAATACCCTCAGCCCGAAATCGCCAGGCGCTCCTGGTGATACCGGCGCACTGCCGCATACCACAGCAATGCCGCCACACCGAAGCCGGCCAGCAGATACACCGCCCAGGTCTGCAGGTTGATGGTCTCGTGGCGGATCACCTTCAACAGCATCTGGTTCTGCGCCAGAAACGGCACCGAAAAATGCCACAGCTGCGTCTTCAGCGGATAGGCCATCAAGGCGTAGCCCGGCAGCATTGGCAGCAGCAGTAACCAGGTCATGTGCGCCTGCGCTTCCTTCATGCTCTTGGCCGCGGCGGCCAGATAGGTCAGCAGCGAAGTGCCGACAAACAGCATCGGGACCAGGATGAAGAGCATCTGCAGCATCGGCACGAAGCCGACATTGAGCTGGCGACCCAGGTTGGATGTGGACAGCTGCGCGCTCAGCTTGAACGCCAGCAAGGTGAGCAACAGCGACACCATGCCGATCACGCAGGCCGCAGCGATCTTGCCGCTGACAATGGCGCTACGCGGCGCAGGCGTGGCCAGCAAGGGCTCCAGCGACTGGCGTTCGCGCTCGCCGGCGGTGGCGTCCAGAATCAACGAGGCGCCGCCCAGAAACGAGGTGATCACCAGCAACACCGGCAGCAGCATCGCCATCACCTGGCCGCGCTTGGCTTCGGCAGTGGCCAGGTCCTGCGCGGCCACTTCCAGGGGCCTGGACACCTGCGCATCGATACCGCGCGCCAGCAGCCGCAATGCGCCGACCTGCTGGCTGTAGCCGGTGAGCGCGGCCTGCAAGCGCATGCTCGGCACATCGGCCTCGCGGCGGGTGCTGTCCTTGATGATCTCCACCAGCGCCGGCCGGCCTTCGCGCCAATCCTCGGCGTAGCTGTCGCTGATGCGCAGTGCCACATCCACATCCTGGTTGCGAATGGCCGCGGTCAGATCGGCTGGCGCATCCACGGCATTGAGCCCCTGCGCGGCCAGGAATCGCACCAGATTCGGTGCGTTGCTGCGCCCGAGCGTGGGGATCTCCAGCGGCTTGTCGATCTGCGTGCGCACGCGGCTTTCGCTCAACGCGCCCATGCCCAGGATCAGGATCGGGTACAGCAGCGGCGACAACAGCAACGCCAATGCCAGGGTGCGCCGGTCGCGCGAGATGTCCCGCAATTCCTTGCGCAGCACGGTCCACAGCGTGGACAACAACGATGTGGTGCTCATGCGTGCAGTCCCTCGTCCGAGCCGATCGCCTTGACGAAGGCGTCTTCCAGGTTGTGTTCACCGGTGGCAGCGCGCAGTTCGTCGGCGCTGCCGGCCGCCACCACCTTGCCCTTGGCGATGATGACGATGCGGTCGCACAGCGCGGCGACCTCTTGCATGATGTGGCTGGAAAAAATCACGCAGCGCCCCTCCGCACGCAGTTGTTGCAGGAAGCCGCGCATGGCGCGGGTGGTCATCACGTCCAGTCCGTTGGTGGGCTCGTCCAGGATCACGTTGCGTGGATCGTGCACCAATGCGCGCGCAATCGCGGTCTTGGTGCGCTGGCCCTGGCTGAAGCCTTCGGTCTGGCGGTCGAGAATATCGTCCATGTCCAACGCGCTGGCCAGCAGGTGCGTGCGCTGTGCGATCTGGCTGCGCGACAGGCCATGCAACTGGCCGAAGTAGGCGATGTTCTCGCGTGCGGTCAGGCGCTTGTAGACGCCGCGTGCGTCCGGCAACACCCCGAGTGCGCGGCGCACCGTCACCGGGTCGCGGGCGGCATCCACGCCATCGACCGTGACGCTGCCCTGGTCGGGCGTCATCAACGTGTAGAGCATGCGCAAGGTGGTGGTCTTGCCGGCGCCATTGGGGCCGAGCAGCCCGGTGATCTGGCCGTCGGCAGCGCTGAAGCTGACCCCGTCGACGGCTTTCACCAGACCGGTCTTGGTCTTGAACGACTTATGCAGGGTATCGACGACAATCATGCGAGCGCCTCCGTGGCGTGGTCGATGCGACTCATGGTTCCCATCCGTTGAACGAGGTGAAGGCAGGCACGGTGTTGAGGCTGGCAACGCAGGTGGTATCCAGCGCCTTGGCATCGGCGGTCTGCATGAACTGGCTCAGCACCTTGGGCATGCAGCCCAGCCGGAACACGCCATGCCCCTGCCCGGGCGCGATCACATGCCGGCCGTTGGGCAGCCCCTGCAGCACGCGCTCGGCGTAGCGTGGCGGCGTGACCGGGTCGAGCGCGCCGGAGAGCAGCAACACCGGCAAGGTGGAGCGGAACGGCGCGCTTGCGGCGGCCGGCGCCGGCTTGGACGGCCACACCTTGCACGGTGCGAAGAACATCTCGGCGACCTCGTTGCCCAGTAACGTGGTGTCCTGGTGTGCGGGTGGGTGATAACGCCCGGCATCTTCGCTGCACAACACCGACCATTGCATCAGGCGATTCATCTGATCGGACATGCCCGATGCGCTCATCTGCGCCAAGGCCATCAACGAGGCGTAACGGCCTGCGGCAGCTTCGTCCAGCACCAACGGCAGCAACGATGCGGTTTCCGGCGCATACGAGAAACCGAACGCCAGGCCGGCCACGGTGTCGGCAGTGACCTGCTCGTGGCGTAAGCCACCGGTGCGCGGGTCGCGGTAGTCCACCGCCACCGGTGCCTGCCGCAGCCGCTCGACCACCTGGCGCAACTGCGTGGCGGTATCGACTGGAAAGCGCCTGGCGCATGCAGGCTGCTGGCGGCATTGCGCAGACTGCAGCGCGATCGCATCTTCGAAGGTGCGCGCGAACTCGCCGCCGATCACCAGATCGTTCGGCGCCACGCCATCGATCACCACGCTGCGCGTGTGCTGCGGATAACGCGCGGCATAGTGCTGCGCCACGCGCGTGCCGTACGAGGCACCGATCAGATTCAGCGTCTGCACGCCCAGCGCTGCGCGGACCGCATCCAGATCGCCGATGGCTTCGCTGGTGGTGTAGTAGCGCGGGTCGGCGTCGTTGCGCAAACCGTCGGCACATCGGGCCGCATACGCAGTCAATTGCTCGGCGGAGGCCTGGCTGCTGTTCTCCAGCGCCAGCGGCTTGCCCGCCGCGTCGCGACACTCCAGTGGATGCGAACCGCCGGTGCCGCGCTGATCGACCAGAAAGATGTCGCGCTGCTTGCGCACTTCGTGCAGGCCCATGTCCACGATCGCCGCGACCTCAGTGGCCGATTGCCCCGGCCCACCGGCGATGAAGAACACCGGGTCCGGCGTGCTGCCGGCGCCGGCTTCGCTTTCCAGCCAGGCAATCTTCAACGCGATGCTGCGCCCGCTCGGCGCGGCCGGATTTTCAAGCACGCGCAGGCTCGCGCATTGCGCTTCGATGTTGCCGGCAGCACCACCAGCGCTCAGCGTGCACGGCGTGAACAGCAGCGTGCCGTAACGATTGCCCGCGGCAGTGCCGGGCGGCATTTTTGAGGCGGACTGCTGCGCAGTCGTACCCGGCGCTGTCGCGGTGGATTTTGCTGCAACGTCGTTTGCTGCGGCCGGCGCTGCGGCGCGCTGGCATCCGGCAGCCAGCATCGCCATCAGCACTGCCGCCACCATCGTGGATTGCTTGACCATCGTCATCCTGTCTCCTGGCATTGCCTGTCCCCCGACGCTGCATGCGGCCACACGTGACCGTTACTGCCCGTCTTCGTAAAGAAAAACGTGCTCGATCGATTCCCCAAACAGGCGTGCGATCCGAAACGCCAACGGCAGGCTGGGATCGTACTTGCCTGTTTCCAGCGCGTTGATCGTCTGCCGCGACACACCCAGCCGTTCGCCGAGTTCTCCTTGCGACCACCCATTGGCCTCGCGCAATTCGCGCACGCGGCTATTCATTCAAAACGACGCGCGTGGATGCTTTTGGTGATGCCGTAGATGGCGCACAGCAACGGAAACACCCACAGCATCGCCGCGCTCGCCGGAACATCGATCAGCGCGGCGGCCTGCAGAAATCCGGCCGTCATGTACGCACCGCTGACCAGGCCGGCGGCAATGGCGATCGCTTCCAGCTCGATCCGTCGTTGCATCTCGTCCGAATCGCGCACGTAACGCGCCACCGCACGAATAACCAGTACCACCAGCACCGCCGGCAGCAGGGCGATCAATACGCGCGCCCAGTGCGGCCCGACATGCCCGAGCAGATAGCGCCAGAACAGCATCACCAGCACGTACAACAGCATCGGGATGCCGAATTCGCGGTAGTACCGCCGCGCCAACGCCGGACGGGTGCTATCGCGCGGATTGCCGCGCGCCAGCCACATCGGCACCGACAGCAGCATGCATGAGCCACCAATACCGGCACTGACCCCGGCTAGGTAGTTGTTCAACGGCAGCACGTGCCACAGACCCAGCAGCCCAATGCCGAGCAAGACCAGTCCCACGCAGAACACCAGCAGCGCCTTGCGCTTGCAGCTAGTCATCGCACGACCTCGGCGAAGCCATGACGCGCTGCCCGATCGCTGCGCGCACGCCCGGCGACCGTGCGCACAGCGCATCGCGTTGCGCGGTGATGCCTGCAATCCATGTGCCTATGCTGCCGCCGCATCTCAGTCGCCTGTCAAGTACGCTTGACAGGCAAGATGCGCCCACTGGCGCTTGCTGTCAAGCACCCTTTACACATTCCAATGCGGTTTTTTTTTGCGTCCGCCGTCATTGCCTGGCCCAAGCGGCGAACACCCGTCGCGGGATGTCGGCAGGTAAGACAGACGACACACAGCCGCCGCAGCGTACGCACGGCACATGCCGATGCCGAGCCGCGGCCGCGTTCGCATGGCGGCTGCCCAGCAGTGTTGTTGGCCTCGCTGCATCACCCTGCGTGTCGGCAGTGGTCTGCCGCATATGCGTTAGGCTGCCGGCTGGCACTTCAGCAGGAGCGGCGATGCGTTCACATGTCTTGTTGGCAGCGGCGCTGTGCTGCGTGACGGCTTCTGCACCGGCGCAGCACGCAGCGCCGCGCACGATCCAGCTGGATCTGGCCACGGCGGTTGCGCCGATCGATCGTTTCTACGACCTGTCGGTTGGCTCGGATTTTCCCGGCACCTTGATTCGCAGCGACACGCAGGCGCATCTGCTGCCTGCCGTGCAAGAGTTGGGGTTTCGCTACATCCGCTTCCACGATGTCTTCCATGATGTGCTCGGCACCGTCAGACAGGTCGACGGCAAACTGGTGTACGACTGGACCAAGCTGGACCAGTTGTACGACGCACTGCTGGCCAAGCGCATTCGCCCCTTCGTCGAACTGGGCTTTACCCCAAGCGCGATGAAGACCTCCGAGCAGACGCTGTTCTACTGGAAGGGCAACACCTCGCATCCGGATCCTGCCAAGTGGAGGCAGTTGATCGATGCGTATGTGCGCCACATCCGCGCGCGCTACGGTGCCGAGGAAGTGCGCCAGTGGTATTTCGAAGTGTGGAACGAGCCCAATCTGAAGGATTTCTGGGAGAACGCCGACCAGCAGGCGTACTTCGATCTGTATGCGAACACGGCGCGCACCATCAAGGCGATCGACCCGCAACTGCGCGTCGGCGGTCCATCCACGGCAGGCGCCGCCTGGGTGCCCGAGTTACTGGCCTTTGTCGCCACCAACAAGCTGCCGATCGATTTCGTCACGACACATACCTATGGCGTGGATGGCGGGTTTCTCGATGAAGACGGCAACCAGGACACCAAGCTGTCTGCGTCGCCGGATGCCATCATCGGCGATGTGCGGCGCGTGCGCGCACAGATCCAGGCCTCGCCGTTTCCGGACCTGCCGCTGTACTTCACCGAGTGGAGCAGCAGCTATACGCCGCGCGATTTCGTCCACGACAGTTACATCAGCGCGCCGTACATCCTGACCAAGCTCAAGCAGGTGCAGGGCCTGGTGCAGGGCATGAGTTACTGGACCTATACCGATCTGTTCGAAGAACCCGGCCCACCGCCCACGCCCTTCCACGGCGGATTCGGGCTGATGAACCGCGAAGGCATTCGCAAGCCGGCCTGGTTCGCCTACAAATATTTGAATGCACTCAAGGGCCGCAATGTGCCGCTGGGCGACCCACACTCCCTCGCCGCAGTGGACGGCACGCGTGTCGCCGCGCTGGTGTGGGATTGGCAGCAGCCCGTGCAGGCGGTGAGCAATACGCCGTTCTACACCAAGCAGGTGCCCGCCACCGATAGCGCACCGTTGCAGATGCGCATGACCCACGTGCCTGCCGGCACCTACCAGTTGCAGGTGCGCAGGACCGGCTATCGGCGCAACGACCCCTTATCGCTGTATATCGACATGGGCATGCCCAAGGCGCTTGCGCCGCGTCAGTTGACGCAGTTGCAACAGGCCACGCGCGATGCGCCCGAACAGGACCGGCGTGTGCGTGTGGGCGCCGATGGCGTGGTTGCCATCGCGGTACCGATGCGCAGCAACGATGTGGTGCTGCTGACGCTGGAGCCGGCGGCGCACTGACTGCAAGCGCCAGGGTGCCGCGCATCAGGACGACGGGGCGCGACACGCCCATGCAGGCCGTCCCGCGCGCCTGGACCATAACCGGCCGAGAGTGAGCGCAATGGTGTGTCGGCCGCGCTTACTTCAGATAGGTCTTGAGGATGGCCGTGATGTCATCCACTGCCAGCTCACGCTCACCCAATGCATCCGGCGCGGCCACGTGATGCTTCAGGTGCTCGCTGAGCAGCTCGACCATCAAGCCCTGCGCCGCGCCGCGAAATGCGGCCACCTGGGTCAGCAACGCGGTGCAGTCCACGTCTTGCGCCAGGGCTTTTTCCAGCCCTTCCACCTGCCCGCGGATCCTGCGCACGCGCGCGAGCAGTTTCGATTTGTCCTGATTGAGATGTGCCACGCCATATACCCCCTGGGGGTATTTAGGATACCCTCTGGGGGTACCTTAGCCAGAGCTACCGCCGATGTCGACCACGCACGCTGCGCCGCATTGCGCGCAGTCGCATACCTTTGCCAGCGCCAACCCGCTCGCCGAGCGCAGCACCCGCAAGGCGGTGATCCTGACCGTGCTCATGATGGCGGTGGAGATCGTAGGCGGTTGGACGCTCAATTCCATGGCCCTGCTCGCCGACGGCTGGCACATGAGCTCGCACGCGTTGGCGCTGGGACTGGCGTTGTTCGCCTACCGCTTTGCGCGGCAGCATGCCGGCGATGTGCGCTTCACCTTCGGCACCTGGAAGGTGGAGGTGCTGGGCGGTTACACCAGCGCGGTCCTGTTGCTGGGGGTTGCCGCGCTGATGGCATTCCAGTCGGTGGAACGCTTGTTCACGCCCAAGCCCATCCAGTATCAGGAGGCCACCGTGATTGCGCTGATCGGCCTGCTGGTCAATCTGATCTGCGCATGGTGGTTGCGCGACTCGCATGGGCATGCGCGCGGTCACCACCATGGTCACGTGCACGCGCATGACAGTCACGGACATGCGCACACGCACGAGGGCCATGGTCATGGCCAGGAGGCGCACAGCGATCTGAATCTGCGCGCGGCGTATCTGCACGTGGTGGCCGATGCCGCGACCTCGGTGCTCGCCATCGTCGCACTGGTGGCCGGCATGCACTGGGGCGTGACCTGGCTGGACCCGCTCATGGGCATCGTCGGCGCGGTGCTGGTCACCGCCTGGGCCTGGGGGCTGCTGCGCAGCACCGGCAGCGTGTTGCTGGATGCGGAGATGGACGCGCCGGTGGTGGTCGAAGTGAAACAGGTCATCGCCGAGCTTGGGCATGCGATCGACATCGCCGACCTGCATGTCTGGCGGGTCGGCAGCGAGCGTTATGCCTGCGTCGTCAGCCTGGTCACTGCAGCCGATATCGATGCGGAGCTGGTGCGCCGCGCACTGCAGATCCATGAAGAACTGGTGCATGTCACGGTGGAGCTGCAGCGCCCGGCGCTTCTAGACGCTGCCGGCTAAAACCGCAGCAACTTGGCGTCACACGCTGCAGCCCACAGCACGCCTGCAGACACAGGCGGCATCGACGCGCCGCCTGCATGCCACCTCAGACCTTGGGCGGCGTGGAGCTGACGTACTTCTCGCGGCGAATCTGCGCACTCGGCAGGCCGGCGGCTTTGAGCGCGTCCAGGCAGGTATCCACCATGTCCGGGTTGCCGCACAGGTAGGCGATGTCGTGCGCGGCATCGGGCGCGAACTCGGCCAGGTGCTGCTGCACGTAACCGTGCCGCACATCGGCATGCGGCTGCTCGGGCACTTCGCGCGAGAAGCACGGCACGTAGCGGAACTGCGGGTGCGCATCGGCAAACGCGCGGAAGTCGTCGCCGTACAGCAGCTCGGTCGGGGTGCGTGCGCCCTGCAGCAACACCACCTGCACACCGCGGGTGGCGATTGCCTCGGCCAGCAGCGGCAGCATCGAGCGGTACGGGGTGACGCCGGTGCCGGTGGCGATCAGCACGTAACGCTGGTTGTGATCGCCCGGCTGCAGGCAAAAGCGCCCGTAGGGACCGCTTGCCTGCAACTGGTCGCCAATCTCCAGGCCTTCGAACAAGGCCGTGGCCGAGCCGCCGGGCACGAAGCTCACCGCAATCTCCACTGCCTCGCCCGGTCCCAGCGCATGATCGTGGATGGTCGCCAGCGAATAGCTGCGCTTGGTCGGCGTGCCATCGGCATAGTCGAAATGGATCTGGATGAACTGGCCGGGCTGGAAATCCAGCGGCTGGCCGTCGTCACGGACGAACTGGCAGTGGGCCACGGTGGGCGCAATCATGCGCCGGTCGACAAGCTTGAGGGGGAATTGAACGGGCACGAACGTATTTGGGACAGTCTGTGATCGGGGCAAGCCCCAACGGGCTTCTATAATAACGGGCTGCAACTCGCTGCGCCGTCACCCTGGCGCGAAGGACCCGGCTTGAATTCCCCATCTCCCCGTGCGCCCGCCCTGCGCGTGTGCGATCTGCGCAAGACCTACGACAACGGCACCCAGGCGCTCAAGGGCGTCTCGCTGGACGTGGCGCCAGGCGATTTCTTCGCCCTGCTCGGCCCCAACGGGGCGGGCAAGTCCACCTTGATCGGCATCATCAGCTCGCTGGTGAACCTGTCCGGCGGCCAGGTGGAAGTGTTCGGCACCGACCTGGTCGCCCACCGCAGCGATGCGATGCGCCTGATCGGCCTGGTGCCGCAGGAAATCAACTTCAACCTGTTCGAAAAGCCGTTCGACATCCTGGTCAATTACGCCGGCTTTTACGGCATGCCGCGCAGCCAGGCGCAAGCACTGGCCGAAGTGGAACTACGCCGCGCCCACCTGTGGGAGAAGGCCCAGGTGATGAGCCGCACGCTCTCCGGCGGCATGAAGCGCCGGCTGATGATTGCCCGCGCCATGATGACCCAGCCGCGCCTGCTGATCCTGGATGAACCCACCGCCGGTGTGGATATCGAAATCCGCCGCGACATGTGGCGCGTGCTTAAGGACATCAACGCCGCCGGCACCACGATCATCCTGACCACGCATTACCTGGAAGAGGCCGAGCACCTGTGCCGCAACCTGGCCATCATCAATCATGGCCAGATCGTCACCCAGGGGCCGATGCGCGAACTGCTGGCCAAGCTCGACGTGGAAGGCTTCCTGTTCGATATCGACGGTGAGCTGCCCGCGCAGTTGCCGGTGATCGAAGGCACCACGCTCACCGCCATCGACGGCCACACGCTGGATCTGGACATGCCGCGCGCGATGGACCTCAACCGCGTGTTCGCCGCGCTGGGCGATGCCGGTATCCGCGTGCGCTCGATGCGTACCAAGAGCAACCGGCTGGAAGAATTGTTCGTTCGTCTGACCGGGCCTGGCGAGACCGTCGCCGCCCCGGCTCCTGCCGCAACGGCGCCCGTGCGCCCGGCAGGCCACCCATGAGTCCTTCGGAGCCGTCGATGTCCGCCACGCCCGCCACACCCCGCCAACGCAACTGGATTGCGCTGGGCACCATCGTGCGCCGCGAAGTGCAGCGCATCCTGCGCATCTGGGGTCAGACCCTGGTGCCGCCGGCCATCACCATGACGCTGTACTTTTTGATCTTCGGCGGGCTGATCGGCTCGCGCGTGGGCGAGATGGGCGGCTACAGCTACATGCAATTCATCGTGCCGGGCCTGGTGATGATGAGCGTGATCCAGAACAGCTACGGCAACATCTCTTCGAGTTTCTTCGGCGCCAAGTTCGGCCGCCATGTCGAAGAACTGCTGGTCAGCCCGATGCCCAATTGGGTGATCCTGTGGGGCTACGTGTCCGGCGCGGTGCTGCGCGGGGTGATGGTCGGGGCGATCGTGCTGATCATCGCGATGTTCTTCACCCCGGTGCGGATCCCGCATCCATTGGTCACGCTGACCACGGTGCTGCTGGGCGCGACCATCTTCTCGCTGGCCGGCTTCGTCAATGCGGTCTACGCCAAGAAGTTCGACGACGTGGCGATCGTGCCCACCTTCATCCTGACCCCGCTGACCTACCTGGGTGGCGTGTTCTACTCGGTGAAACTGCTGCCCGGCTGGGCCGAAGCGGCCACCCACGCCAACCCGATCTTCTACATGGTCAACGCGTTCCGCTACGGCCTGCTCGGTAGCTCGGACGTGCCGATCTGGGTCGCCTACGCATTGATGCTGGGCTTTGTCGCCGTGCTCAGCGCGTTGGCGCTGTGGTTGCTGCGGCGGGGTGTGGGGCTGCGGAGCTGATGGCCATGCGCATCCTGATCCTGGGCGCCGGCGGCACCGGCGGGTATTTTGGCGGACGTCTGGCGCAGGCCGGCGTGGATGCCACCTTCCTGGTGCGCGAAGCGCGTGCGGCGCAGCTGCAGGCCGACGGCTTGCGCATCCGCAGCCCACTGGGCGATGCCGATCTGCAGGTGGCGCATGTCACCGCGCAGGACTTGCCGGCATTGGTAGCGCAGCGGCCGTTCGATCTGGTGATCTTGAGCTGCAAGGCCTACGACCTGGACAGCGCGATCGAGGCGATTGCGCCGGCGGTGGGCGAGCACACCACGGTGTTGCCCATCCTCAACGGGCTGCGCCATTACGCGGCCCTGGACGAGCGCTTCGGTGCAGCGCGTGTGTTGGGCGGGCTGTGCTTCATCAGCGCGACCAAGGGCGAGCACGGCGAGATTCTGCACCTTGGCAAGCCGGCGGCAATCACCTTCGGCGAGCGTAGCGGTGACGCACATTCGACCCGGGTGCAGGCATTTGCCGCCGCCTGCGCGCAGGCCAGCATCGACTACGTGGCCAGCACCCAGATTGCGCAGGAGCAGTGGAACAAGTACAGCTTCCTCACCGCACTGGCCTCGGCCACGTGCCTGATGCGTGCGCCGGTCGGCGCGATCGTGGCCACCGACGACGGCCGCGCGTTGATCAACGGCCTGTACAACGAATGCCTGTGGGCCGCCGATGCGGCCGGGCAATCGATTCCCGAGCCGGCTCGCGCCAAAGCGTTGCAAACGCTGCTGCAGGTGGATTCGCCGCTCAAGGCCTCGATGCTGCGCGACCTGGAAGCCGGCCAGGACGTGGAAGCGGCGCAGATCGTCGGCGACATGCTGGTGCGCGTGCGCGAAACCGGGCGCAACGCGCCTCTGCTGATGGCGGCCAATGTGCACCTGCAGGCGTATCAGGTGTTGCGGCATAGTTGATCATGGCGGGCAACTGGGGCCGCCTGCGCGTGTGAGCCGTCTGCGCCATCCGCCCTTCGGGCACCTTCCCCCGCAGGCGGGGGAAGAGCGCCGGACAAAGGATGCGGGTCGCTACACGGCAATGGGCCAAAGGCCTGCATATCCATTCCACCGCGTTGCTCTGGGACGTCACTTCTCCCGCTCGCGGGAGAAGGTGGCGCAACGCGCCGGATGAGGGTGCGCCGGGTTGGCGCAGCCTTCGCGCTGCAACGACGCAGTGCACACGATGCTCTGCTTCCCATCGCCCACTTCGCCCCTGATGAAAGCGCTCAGCCACCTGTTTCGTGCCGGTCATTTCGTGATCCTGGCGTTCTTCGTGCTGTGCGCGGCGGGCCTGGTGACGATGGCCGGGCTGGAGTTGTGGCACGGCTTCACACCCGGCGGCGACATGGTGGTGCGCGACCGTTTCAACGTCGTGCTCGAAGCCATCGGCCTGCTGACGGTGGCGCTGGTCACGCTCGAACTGGGCCAGACCATCTTCGAAGAAGAGATCCTGCGCGACGTCAAGGTCAGTGGCCCAACGCGCGTGCGGCGGTATCTGTCGCGCTTTTTCGTGGTGATCGTGATCGCGCTGGCAATCGAAACGCTGGTGTCGATCTTCGAACTGATGCATGCCGACCCGGCCAAGCTGCCTTACGCGGCTGCCGTTGGCTCCTGCGCGGCACTGCTGCTGATCGCCTGGGGTGTGTTCGTCAAACTCAATCGCAGCGCCGAAGAGCTGGAACCGGAGGCGATGGAAGAAACCAAGCGCGAAGACCGCGAAGTGCAGGAGTAAGCGCGCTCACGGCGGCGAACACCACGTCGCGAGCGGTCGTCAGGCGGGTGTTGATGAAGCGCAGCAACCACAGTGCACGTGATACATACCGCACCGAGCGCCGGCTGCGCCCACATGGCGGCAGCGCTGTCGTTTTTGTTCGCTGCTCTTAGTCGGCTGCCGGCAAGGGCGGCACCGCAGTCGGCTTGCCATCGGCATCGAGCGCAATCATCACGAACTGCCCGCGCGTGCACAGCTCGCGCGCGCCGCTGAGCAGGTCTTCGGCGATCAGTTCCACTTCCACCGTGATCGAGCTACGCCCCACCAACACCACGCGGGCGATGGTTTCCACCATCTGGCCCTGGCGGATCGGCAGCTTGAAATCCACCTGATCCGAACGCGCCGTCACCACGGTGCGGCGCGCATAGCGCGAGGCGGCCAGGAACGCGGCCTTGTCCATCCACGCCAGCGCCTGCCCACCGAACAGCGTGCCCAGATGGTTGGTGTGATTGGGAAACACGATCTCGGCCATGCGGGCTTCGGTCGGTGCAACGGGCGTGGAACTGGTCATGAAGAAGTGCCGTAAGAAGGAAGGAAAGCCAGCCCGATCATCTGCGCAGCGTCGGCAGGAAGCTCAGGTCCAGGTGGTAGCGCAATGGCCGCTGCGGATCGACGAACACCCGCAGCAGTTGTCCATCGGCCATAAACGGCTGCGGATCGACCCACAGATTATCGCTGCGATACTCGGTCAAGGTGTCGTGCGTGCGGTCGTGGCGATGGGCCAGGATACGGAACGGGTGCACGCCGTTAACCTGCAAAGACGCATTGCGTTCAACGCACACAAAACGCGCCTCCACCACCGTGCCATGCCGGCGCAACCACGCAGCACGGCGCGCATGCCAGACGCGATAGCCGAGAATGCCACCACCCACGCCGCCGAACGTCACGCCCAGCAGCAACAAGATCCAGCGCGCCTGATCCGGCAGCAGCGCCGCACCGGTCAACAAGCCCAACCCCGCCAGCAGGAAGCTCCAGGCGACGATGCTGACCGTGGTGTTCATCGCAGGGCACCTCGCATCGACCGGGCGCCCGTCGCCATCACAGGCCGCTACGGACCGCCGCTTCCACCTGCGCCGGCGACTGAAAGCCGGGCAGACGCGCCACTTCACTGCCGTCGCGGTAGAGCGCCAGGGTCGGCGTCTGGCGCAGGCCCAGCTCGCGGAAGAAGTCCTCGCCCACCACTTCCAGCTTGACCTTCAACAAGGCCACGCCATTGGCGGCGTCGCTGGTGGCGAACTTGTCCAGCGACATGTCGAGCATGCGGCAGCCGGGGCAGTTATCTTTGTAGAAATCCACCAGCGCGCGCGGATGCGCAGCCAGGGTCTGGGTGTAGTGCTCAGGCGACGTGACGGTAATGGTCTGCATTGGGATCGTTCTTGCATTGGGCCAGAACCGTATCGGTCCAGGCGGCGATGGCCTGCGCGTCGCGCTGGCCGTGGGGCATCTGTTCGATGGTCAAACGGGGAAACGGGCTGTCGAAGAAGCGCGCGATTCGGTGCACCGCACCGCAGAAATACTCTTCGCCCCACTGCGTTTCGCCGGTGCCGAACACGGCAACGCGCGGTGGCTTGCCCAGCGTGTCGACCAGCTCGACGATGAAACGCTTCATCTCTGCCGGCGTACGGCCGCCGTTGTCGGTCCAACTGCCAAGCAAAAACAACGCGTACTGCCCTGGCGCATGCGGCACCTGGGCCAGGGTCTGCATGTCGGTTTCCAACCAGGTCACCGCATGCCCGGCCGCTTCGCAGCGCAGCGCCACCGCACGCGCCAGATCGCGTGTGTTGCCGCTCAACGATGCCAGGGCGAGCAGGATGTTCATGGGGCGGGGATTGGGGAGTCGGGATTGGGGATTCGCAAAAGCCGCAACTGGTACGTCATTGAAAGTCCTTGATCGATGTGTCTTAGCGCAGTGCTGCTGTGACGAATCCCAAATCTCCAATGCCTAATCCCGGCGCTTCAACGAATCCCAAATCCCAAATCCCGGCTCCTCACAGATCGTCGAAGCCGTTATCCGAGTTGGTCTTCTTGTACGAGGCATTGCGCATCTCGAAGAAGTCGGTCTTGGTTTCGGTGAAGTTGTCGGCGTAGGCCTTGATCCACGGCATCACGTTGTCGTTGGCGCCTTCGTACAGCTTCTCGATGCCGAGCATGCCGGCCATCTTGTTGGCGCGGTACTTCACGTAGCGGATCATCTCGTCCACGTCGATGCCGTCGATGCCGTCCAGCACCTCGGCGGTCCACTGGGTTTCCAGGTCGATCGCGTGTTCGAAGGCCTTGTGCACGTAGTCGGTGAGCTCGTCGCCCTGCAATGCCTGGTTCTCGCCGATGATGGCGCGAATCAGCTCGCTGATGAACTTCGAATGCGCCAGCTCGTCGCGGTTGATGAAGCTGATGATCTTGCCGGTGCCGGTCATGCGGTTCTGGCGGACCAGATTGTAGAAATACGCAAAGCCGGAATAGAAGTTGATGCCTTCCAGGATCGAGGACTGGATCAGCGAACGGATCAGCGTTTCGGCCGTCTTCTCACGCATGAAGTCTTCGTAGGCGCCCATGATCGGCGCGTTGCGCTTGATGATGGTCGGGTGCGTGCGCGCGATCTCGAACACGCGGTTCTGGTCGGCCAGGCCGGTGATCGAGGCCAGCACATAGCTGTAGCTCTCGTTATGGATCACTTCCTGCTGGCCGATGATCGCGGCATTGGCGTGCGCGGCCGGGTCGGTGATGTATTCGGCCACGTTGTAGATGAAACGCGTCTGCGGCGAATCCAGCGTGGCCAGCAGGCCGATGATCGAATCGTAGGCATTCTTTTCGCGCGCCGACAGCTCGTTGTACTGGCGCGCATCGCCCTTCATGTCCACCTCGTCGGGGATCCAGAAGTTGGTCGACAGTTCCTTGTAGGCCCGATAGAAGGACGGGTACGGAATATCGTTCCAGTTGAGGATGCCCGAGGTCTGACCGTTGATGATGCCGGTCGAACGGTTCGGGTTGCGCGGCTCAAGGATCTTGATGCGGTCGAGCGGTGTTGCGGACATGGGTTTCTACTCGTGTTTCAGGCGTCGCGCGCGCGTACAGCAGGGACGACGGCAGCAATCGTTCTGGAGGAAAGCCCCCTGAGTCAGGGGGCGCGCCGAAGGCGCGGGGTGTGGATACTTGTGAAGCAGGGTCCACGGTTCGCAACGCGAACCGTGGAAGCGAAGCGCGAATGCGCTTAGCTACTGCATGCGCTTTAGCTCGAACACCACTCGCACTCACTGATGTCGATATCGTTGGAACGCACGTAATACGTGGTCTTCAACCCTTCGCGCCAGGCGGTCATGTGCAGGTCCAGCAGCGTGCTCGCACGGATGGTGCTGGGCACGTAGAAGTTGAAGCTGATCGATTGGTCCACATGCCGCTGGCGGCGCGCGTTCTGGCGCACGCTGGCGAACTGGTCGACCTTGTAGGCACCCTTTTCGTAGTACGGCCAGGTCTCCAGCGACAGGCCGGGCGCGGCAACCGGACGACGGAAGTCCTTCTTTTCTTCGTAGTAGAACGCGCTGTAGATCGGGTCGATCGAGGCGGTGGAACCGGCGATCTGCGCGGTGCTCATGTTCGGCGCCACCGCCAGCATCCAGGCATTGCGCACGCCATTGACCGCCACCTGCGCCGACAGCTCCAGCCACTGCGGACTGTTGTAGTCGCGTGCACGGAAGTACTCGCCGTTGTGCCAGTCGCTGCCGCGGAACACGCTGTAGGTGCCCTTTTCCTTGGCCAGCTCCATGCTCGCCTGGATGGTCAGGTAGTTGATGCGCTCGTACAGCTCGTCGCTGTAGTCCTCGGCTTCCTTGGCATTCCAGTGGATGGACTTCTGCGCCAGCAGATGATGCCAACCGAAGGTGCCAAGACCGATCGCGCGGTACTTCTGGTTGGTGATGGTGGCCTGCGGCACCGGCAACTGGTTCAGATCGATCACGTTGTCGAGCATGCGCACCTGGATCGGGATCAGGCGCTCCAGCACGTCGGCGCCCAGCAGATCGGCCTGGTCGGCCTGCACGGTGATCGCGCGGCCCAGGTTGATCGAGGACAGGTTGCACACGACGAAATCGCCCGCCTTCTTGGTGGTGACGATCTGATTGCCGCTGATGATCTCCTGCATCATGCGCGTGGGGCTCATGTTCTGCAGGATCTCGGTGCACAGGTTGGACGAATAGACCATGCCCTCGTGCTTGTTCGGGTTCTTACGATTGACTTCATCGCGATAGAACATGAACGGGTTGCCGGTTTCCAGCTGGCTGACCATGATGCGCTTGAAGATCTCGATCGCCTTGACGGTCTTGCGCGTGATGCGCTCGTCGGCGACGACTTCTTCGTACTTGCGACGGAAGCTGCCGTTGGCGTCGCCCTTCTTCTCGTCATAGAAGTCCTGCAGGTACCAACCCTTGATCCGCTTCACTTCGTGCGGGTCGAACAGGTACCAGTCGCCGCGGCGCTCGACCGCTTCCATGAACAGGTCGGGGATGCACACCGAGGTGAACACGTCGTGCGCGCGCAGGCGCTGGTCGCCGTTGTTCAGGCGCAGGTCCAGGAACGCTTCGATGTCGCGGTGGAAGATGTCCAGGTAGACCGCGATGGCGCCCTTGCGCTGGCCCAGCTGGTCCACCGACACGGCGGTGTTGTTGAGCTGCTTGATCCACGGCACCACGCCGCCGGACGAGTTGGACACGCCGCGGATCGCCGAACCCGACGAACGCACATAGCCCAGGTAGGCGCCGACGCCGCCGCCGTGCTTGGACACGCGCGCCACGTCGGTATTGGAGTCGTAGATGCCCTGCAGGCTGTCGTCGACGGTGTCGATGAAGCAGCTCGACAGCTGGCCGCCGACCTTGCCGGCATTGGCCAGGGTCGGGGTTGCCACCGTCATGTACAGGTTGGACAGCGCCCAGTAGGCCTCGCCCACCAGCTGCATGCGGCGCTCGCGGCTGCCCTTGCCGGTGCCGATCTCGTCCTGCATCAGGTACAGCGCGATCGTCAGCCAGCGCTCCTGCGGCAGTTCGAACACGCCGCGCGAGCTATCGGTGGCCAGGTAACGCGTGGCCAGCAGGTACAGGCCGTTGTAGGCGAACAGCTTGTCGCGCTCGGGCTCGATCATCTTGCCGGCTTCGATCAGCTCGTCCTTGGAATAGCGGCGCAGGATGTCGTTGGAATAGACATTGCGGTCGGCCAGGCTCTCCTGCAGGCCGACGAACGAGCCGTACTTCTGGCTGGCGTCGTAGAAACGGTTGCGGCTGGCGCGCTTGTACAGGCGGCGCAGGTACAGACGCGCAGCGAAGTGCTCCCACTCCGGGGTGGTCAGGTCGACGCGGGCTTCGGCCTCGCGGATCAGGTGGTCGACCAGGTCGTCGGCGTTGACGCTGTCCTTGCGCTCGACAAACCCGAACACCGAGCGCTTGTAATCGGCCACGTCCAGCTGCGGGAACTCGGCATGGATCTGGTCAATGGCGCGATTCAGGCGCTCCGGCTCGAACGGAATCTTGCGATTGCCCGCTTCTTTCGTGATCCAGGTGGAGACGTTTTGTTCTTCGATGGTCTGTGCGTGCATTGCAATGGCTTGGCGGGGAGGCGGCACGATGTCCGACGGGTCGGTCAATTCCGGCGCGCCGCAGGCGGGCGCGGCAACGCTGGCGGGAACGCTGGTGGGTGTTGCGGTACCGGCGGCGATCGCGGAAAGGGTGTCGTTGGTGGTCATGCGTCCTCCATGCGTAGGCACACGAACCTGCCGGAGCAGGCAACGACCGAGCGGCGTCCAGGGTGCATTGGCGACACAGGACGCACAGCGCGCAGGCCATGGCCTGCGGCGGCATCACCCACCAATTTCCCTGAACTCCCACGGCCGCCATCACGCGGTGTGCTGTCGCATGATGGTGTTCGGTGGCAACGCGCTGCCGTCATCGGGCCGGAAGCGACCGCGGCAATGCCGGGGCGCGTACAGGTCGCTGAGATGGGAGCCGCAGGCAATGTCGCACTTGCGCATCGCCTTCGTCTGATCGGTGCCACTTGGGGGCGGTCACCACCGAACCCCAAGATAGTGGGGTACCCCCAGGGGGTCAACACCAAATGTGCCCAAATTGCGCCGAGCCTTGCGGCACAACGGGCTGCGCTGACGAGCGGTCGCCTCGCGCGGCGGGAGGACGAATCCGACTGCGCAGGTCAAGTCGGGAGGGTCCTGATTCGCTCGCCGCACTCACCCGCCGTCGACACCAGGCGTGCTATCGGTCGCGTTTTTTTAACCCGCCGGGCGACCCACGCGCCACCAGCCGTTCAGCGACCGCGCAAGCTCGCCGGTGATCGCTCAGATCTCGGTCGGCCCGAGATGGTGGCGCTTGCGGTAGCGGATCGACGACCACACCGAGGCGGCGATGAAGGCCACGCCGATCAGGCCGGTCAGCACTTCCGGCACGTGGTAGACGGTGCCCACCAGCATGATGATCGCCAGCACGCCGATGGCGTAATGGGCGCCGTGCTCCAGGAACACGAATTCGTCCAGGGTGCCCTTGTGCACCAGGTAGACGGTCATCGAGCGCACGAACATCGCGCCGATCGCCAGGCCCAGCATGATGATCACCACGTCGCGGGTGATGGCGAAGGCGCCGATCACGCCGTCGAACGAGAACGAGGCATCCAGCACTTCCAGATACAGGAACGCGGCGATGCCCGAACGCTTGGCCGGGCCCATGCTGCCGTCTTCGCTCTCTTCGGCCTCGAACAACGCATCCACGCTGCCGACCAGCAGATACAGCAGGATGCCGCCCAGGCCTGCGAACAGCACGCTCTGGAAGATGGCCTCCGGCAGGAACAGCTTGGTGCCCAGCAGCACCGACACCGCCACGATCACCGACATCGCATCGGCCTTGCCCAGCTTGCCGACCAGCCGCTCCACCGGGCCCAGCCAGTGCAGCTTGCGCTCCTGGTCGAACAGGAAATTCAGGAACACCAGCAGCAGGAACATGCCACCGAAGGCGGCGATGGAGGGGTAGTTATCGGTCAGCACCTGGCTGTAGCGGTCCGGCTCCTTCAATGCCATCTGCATCACCGGCACCAGGCCCATGCCGGTGGCCACCGACACGATCACGATCGGGAACACCAGGCGCATGCCGAACACGGCGATCAGGATGCCCACGGTCAGAAACAATTTCTGCCAGAACGCGTTCATGTGCTTGAGCACGCCGGCGTTGACCACCGCGTTGTCGAACGACAACGACACTTCCAGCACGCTCAGCACCAGGCACAGCCACAGCGCCTGCCAGATCCCCATCGATGAGGTATGGCCCCACCACGCAGCCAGGCCCAGGCAGATGGCGGTGACCACGAACGACATTCTGAAATCGCGAAACATTGACACTCCCAGGCGGGCCGAGACGACAGCCGGAGCAATAGGCCAGATCGAGGCCTGGCAGCCCGGCGTGCAGTGGAGGATGGGGGACCGCGGCGTGACGCAACGTCAGGCCGGGCGCGGCTCGCCCATTATAGGGAGTGTCACCGCCATCAGGGTCGCATCGTCCGGATCCGGGCGCACGCCAAAGCCCAGGCTCTGGCACATCGCCAGCATGGTGCGGTTCTCGCGCAGCACCTGGCCTTCGATCTGTTTGAGGCCCAGCCAGCGCGCGTACTCGATCATGATGCGCATCAGCTGCCAACCGATGCCGTGGCCCTTGAGGTCCGAGCGGATCAGGATGCCGTACTCGCCGCGCTGGTAATCGGCATCGGCGTGCAGGCGCACCGCGCCGAGCATGTCGCCGGTCTTGGGGTCGATGGCCACCAGCGCGATGGAGCGGGCGTAATCAAGCTGGGTCAGCCGGGCAATGAATTCATGGCTGAAATGCTTGACCGACTGGAAGAAGCGCAGGCGCAGGTCTTCGTCGGTGACGCGGGCGAAGAAGGCGCGGAACAGCGCGTCGTCTTCCGGGCGCACCGGGCGCACCAGCGCATGGGTGCCATCGCCCAGGCCGATCTGGCGCTCCCATTCCTTGGGGTACGGGAAGATCGCAAAGCGCGGATGGCCGCGGCCCTTGTGCAGCTTGCGCGCCGGCGCCACCGCCACGCGGGCGTCCAGCGCAATCACCCCATCGCGGTCGGCCAGCAGCGGGTTGATGTCCAGCTCGGTGATTTCGGGGATGTCGGCGGCCAGCTGCGCCAGCTTGACCAGCACCAGCGCCACCGCACGCTCGTCGGCGGCCGGCACGTCGCGGTAGGCCTTGAGGATGCGCGAGACGCGGGTGCGGCCGATCAGTTCGTGGGCCAGGCGCAGATCCAGCGGCGGCAGGGCCAGCTCGCGGTCGTTGATGACTTCCACTGCGGTGCCGCCGCGCCCGAACACGATCGCCGGGCCGAACACCGGGTCGTCGGCGATGCCGGCGATCAGTTCGCGCGCCTTGGGCCGCAGCACCGTGGGCTGCACGATCACCCCTTCGATCACTGCATGGGGATGCGCGGCGCGCGCACGCGCCAGGATGCCGGTGGCCGCTTCGCGCACCGCCGCCACGCTGGACAGGTTCAGGCGCACGCCATCCACGTCGGACTTATGCGCGATCTCGCTGGACAACACTTTCAATGTCACGGTGCGGCCGACGGCCAGCAACGGGTCGGCCAGCAATGCGGCCTCGTTGGCGGTGGCGGCCACCTGCAGCGGTACGACCGGGATGCCGTAGGCGGCCAGCAGGCGGTTGGTGGCGACCGGATCCAGCCAGCGCCGGCCGGCCGCCAGCGCCTCTTCCACCAGCGTGCGCGCGATGCCGGCATCCACGACGAAGTCTTCCGGCAGGCTGGGCGGGGTTTCCATCAGCGCCGCCTGCGCCTCGCGGTAGCGCACCAGGTGGGTGAAGCCACGCACCGCATCCGATTCGGTGGCATAGGTGGGCACGCGTGCGGCGTTGAGCGCGGCGATCGCCGCATCGTCCTGGCCCAGCCACACCGCAAACACCGGTTTGTCGCGCTGGTAGCGGTTGCGCTGGTCCAGCGCGCGGGTCAACGCCTTGGCCGCATCGGCCGAGGAGGTGAACGCGGTGGGCACATTGACCACCAGCAGCGCGTCGTTTTCCGGATCGTCCAGCAGCGCTTCGATCGCTGCGGCATAGCGCGCGCCGTCGGCGTCGACAATGATGTCGACCGGGTTGCTGCGCGACCAGCCTTCCGGCAGCGATTGATCGAGTTTTTCCAGCGTCTTGGGCGACAACTCGGCCAGGGTGCCGCCACGCAACACCAGCTGGTCCACCGCCAGCTGCCCCACCCCGCCGCCGTTGCTCAAAATGGCCAGGCGCCGGCCCGGGAAACTGCCGAGCCGGCCCAGCGTTTCGGCGGCGGCGAACAGCTCGTCCAGCGCGCCCACCCGCAACAGCCCGGCGCGTGCGAACGCCGCGCCGTACACCGCGTCCGAACCGGCCAGCGCCTGCGCGTGGGTGTCGGCATTGGGATTGATGCGGTACTGGCGGCCGGATTTGACCACCACGACGGGCTTGGCGCGCGCGGCGGCACGTGCGGCCGACATGAACTTGCGCGCATCGCCGATGCGTTCGACGTACAGCAGGATCGCGCGAGTGCGGTAGTCGGTGGCGAAGTAGTCGAGCAGATCGCCGAAATCCACGTCCAGCGTATCGCCCAGCGACACCACCGCCGAAAACCCGACCGAGCGCGCCACACCCCACTCCACCAGCGCGGCGGCAATGGCGCTGGATTCGGAAATCAACGCCAGGTCGCCGGCCTGCGGGCAATGCGCGGCGATGCTGGCATTGAGCCGCGCATGCGGGGCGATCACGCCCAGGCAGTGTGGGCCGAGGATGCGCATGCCCTTGGCGCGCGCGGCCGACTCCATGCGCGCGGCCGGCGAGCCGGGGCCGCTGCCCAGGCCGGCGGTGAGGATGATGGCGGCCGCCACACCACGCCGCGCGGCGATGGAGACGATGCGCGGCACGATGCGCGCCGGCGCTGTAATCACCACCAGGTCCGGTACCCACGGCAGATCGGTCAACCGCGCCACCGTGCGCACGCCATCGATCTCGCTATAGCGCGGGCTCACCCAACCGATCCGGCCGGGAAACCCGGCCGCGCGCAGGTTGCGCACCACCGCCCGCCCGGCCGAGCGCTCGCGCGGGCTGCCGCCCACCACCGCGACGGTGCTGGGACGAAAGACCTGCTGCAGGTGGTACGTACTCATCGGACGGGGGACGCGAATGCCATCGCGCTACGGTACACGCACTGGCGTTTCAGGGCATGGGGTGACGGATGCATGCGCACGTGCATGCATCCGTGATTACCCGAGCGCGAGGCCTCTACAACAGCGTGCCGCTCAAGATCAGCGCGGCGATGCTGAAATAGATCACCAGGCCAGTGACATCCACCAGCGTGGCGACGAAGGGCGCCGAGGCGCTGGCCGGGTCGAAGCCGAAGCGTTGCAACACGAACGGCAGCATCGAGCCGGACAGCGAACCGAAGGTGACGATGCCGATCAGCGCCGCGCCGATGGTCAGCGCCACCATCTGCCAGTGCGGGCCATAGTCGTACAGGCCGGCGGTCTGCCAGATGGTGATGCGCACGATCGCCAGCACGCCCAGGATCGCGCCCAGGGTCAGGCCGGTGGGCAGTTCGCGCAGCGCCACTTTCCACCAGTCGCGCAGGCGGATTTCGCGCAGCGCCAGCGAGCGGATCAGCAGCGAGGTGGCCTGCGAGCCGGAATTGCCGCCCGAGCTCATGATCAGCGGGATGAACAAGGTCAGCACCACCGCCTTGGACAGCTCGTCCTCGAAGTGCTGCATCGCGCTGGCGGTGAGCATTTCGCCCAGAAACAGCACGCTCAGCCAGCCGGCGCGTTTCTTGATCATCTGGCCGAAGCCAATCTGCATGTACGGCTTGTCCAGCGCTTCCATGCCGCCGAACTTGTGCACGTCTTCGGTGGATTCGGCGATGAGCGCATCGAGCACATCGTCCACGGTGACGATGCCGAGCACGTGGCCGCGCGCATCCACCACCGGGATCGCCAGCAGGTCGTGGCGACGGATCAGCCGTGCCACTTCTTCCTGGTCCAGTGCCGGGTCCACGGTGACCGGGGGATTGACCTGCGCCACGTCCAGGATCGGCGCCTCCGACGCGCCGGTGATCAGGCGGCGCATGGTCACCACCTGCTGCAGCACGCGGGTGTGCGGGTCGAGCAGATAAATCGCGTAGACGGTCTCGCGGCTGCGCTCCACTTCGCGGATGTGCTGCAGGGTGCGGCCCACCGTCCAGTCCGACGGCACGGCCACGAACTCGGTGGTCATCAGCGCGCCGGCGGTGTTGGGCGGGTAGCGCATCAGCGCCTGGATCGACAGCCGCGCCTCGGCACTGAGCAGCCACAGCAGCGGCTGGCGCTGCTCGGCATCCAGGCCATGGAAGATATCGGTGGCGCGGTCGTCGGCCATCTGGCCAAGCAGCGTGGCGGCCTGCTCGGCCGGCAGCGACGCCACCAGCATGCTGGCATCGCGCAACTCCGGCTGTTCGAGCAATTTCACCGCGCGCAGCAAAGGCAATGCGGCCAGCACCTGCGCCGCGTCGTCGCGGTCGAGGGTGTTGAGATATTCCACCGCATCGGCCGTGTTGAGTTCGGCCAGGGGTGCGGTCAGTGCATCGACGCCTTCGGCAAGGCGCAGGGTTTGGTCGTACATGGTGGTTCGCCTGGTGACGACCGTCGTCGATGACAGCCGGCGAACCTGGGCCTCAGGCGCGCGCCAGCTGGGTCATCGACCCGGGTCTAGGGTGACTGTCGCTGGACATGGGGAAGGGCTCCAAAGGTGCGTACCGACCGGTGATCCGGGTGATGGCGCGGCGCAGTCTGCGCGCCTGAGTCGGCTTGGTCAATGCCCTGCGCGCAGGCCGCTTAAAGCGCGTTATGCACGTTGAGACGAGATGCGTTGGCGGGCAGCGGTGCGGAGCGGGTGCTGCGTGGCCGGCTTGACTGCCGCCAAGGCCAGCGGCACGGCGCCCGCTGCGTGCCGCTGGCGGCCAACCCTCCGGGAAGCGCCCTGTGGCGTGCCGGCGCAGGGGGGTTGCGCAGCGTTGCGGAAAGGCTGGGACGCTCGCGCGGCGATACGCCAATGCGTGCCGGGCAGGCGGGTTGCCAGGTGCCGATGCACCGCCGAGATGGCGCCGCGCAACCGCCTGTCGCCGCGCCGTGCTGACCGTCACAGTTCATTGCTACAGTCCGCTTCCCGCAGCGCCCGATGCGTTGCTCTTACGCGATGGCATCGGCCATCGCATCCACGCAGTGCGTTTTCCTTCCGGAGTTTGTGCATGCCCGTTTCAAGGTCGCTTCTGTTACGTCGCATCAGCCCGCTGTGCCTGTGCATCGCCGCCGGATGGGGCGCGGTGGGCATGGCGCAAACCGCACTGCCCGAGAGCACTCCGGTGCAGGCGCACGAGACCGCGCCGCACAGCGGGCACGAATGGGGCTATACCGGCCCGGAAGGTGCCGAGCATTGGGCCGAGCTGGCCAAGGAAAATGCGCTGTGCGGCAATGGCCAGCAGAACAGCCCCATCGATCTGAAAGGCGCCATCGACGCCAACCTGGGCACGCTGCTGTTGAGCTACAGCGCCGTGCCGCTGGTCGTGCGCAACACCGGCCATTCCATCCAGCTGGATCTGCACGACGGCGGCACCATGGCGACCGGCGGCAAGCAGTATCAAGCGTTGCAACTGCACTTCCATCACCCCAGCGAGCACCTGTTGAACGGCCGGCGTTTCCCGATGGAGGCGCATCTGGTGCACCAGGGCCCGGACGGCACGCTGGGCGTGCTGGCGATCTTCTTCGAAACCGGCAAGGCCAACCCGGCGTTCCAGCGGGTGCTCGACGCCATGCCCAAGGACAAGGACCAGACCCGGCAGGTCGCCAACGCAACGGTGAGTGCCGAGGCGTTTCTTCCGCCGAGCAATCAACGCAGCTTCTATCGCTACGAAGGCTCGCTGACCACGCCGCCGTGCAGCGAAACGGTGGACTGGGTGGTGCTCAGCCAGCCGGTGCAGGTGTCGGAGGCACAGATCAACGCGTTCGAACGCGTGTACCCGTTCAATGCGCGCCCGCTGCAGCCGCTGGATCGGCGTTTTCTGCTTAAAAGCCGCTGATTGCTCGCACGGAGTGTCGACCGTGTGCGGTGCCATGCGCTGCATGCGCACTGACCGTGCAGGCGCAGGCGGTGCCGGACTGATCCGCGCGCGCATCCGCAGATAGGTGCCGGGCCGCATCGCGCAGCCGCGCGTCGTCGCCGTGCAGATGGCACACGCGTGCGCGCAGGCCAACGGAACTGCGCGTCATAATGCGTGCCTCAATGGAGAGTACGCATGCATAGCGGTGGTCTGGAACTGGCCTTGGTGCTGATGCTGGCCGCCATCGTGGCAGTGCCGGTGTTCAAGCGCTTCGGCCTGGGTGCGGTGTTGGCCTACCTGGTCGCCGGCGTGGTGCTCGGGCCCGATGGCGTGGGCGTGGTGCAGGATGCCGAACGCATCAGCGGCGCGGCCGAGATCGGCGTGGTGATGCTGCTGTTCGTGATCGGGCTGGAACTGTCGCCGGCGCGCCTGAAGGTGATGCGCCATTCGGTGTTCGGCGCTGGCGCCACCCAGGTGCTGGTGACGGCGGTGATCCTGGGCGGTTTGTTGATGGCAGCCCAGTTGGGCTGGAAGAGCGCGTTGATCGTCGGCGTGGCGCTGGCGCTCTCCTCCACCGCGGTGGGGCTGCAATTGCTGGCCGAACGCAAGGCGCTGAGCAGCGACTACGGGCGGCTGGCGTTTGCCATCTTGCTGTTCCAGGATCTGATTGCGATCCCGTTGCTGGCGGCCATCCCGCTGCTCGGCGGCAGCAAGAATGCAACGCTTCAATGGCAGGACGTGGCCAAGGCGATGGCGGCCCTGGCGCTGGTGATCGTGTGCGGGCGCTTTGTGTTGCGTCACCTGTTCAACGTGGTGGCGCGCACGCGCATGCCGGAGGTGTTCACCGCCAGCGCCTTGCTGGTGGTGCTGGGCACCGCCTGGATCATGCAGGAGGCCGGATTGAGCGCCAGCCTGGGCGCCTTCATCGCCGGCGTGTTGCTGGCCGATTCAGAATTCCGCCACGAACTGGAATCGCAGATCGAACCGTTCGAAGGCTTGCTGCTGGGCCTGTTCTTCATCTCGGTGGGCATGGGGATCGATCTCCACCGCGTGGTGGCCGAGCCGTGGTTGATCGCAGCAGGCGTGGCGATGTTGCTGGTGGTGAAGTTCTCGCTGCTGGTGGGTATCGGCAGCGTGGCCAAGCTACCGCTGCGCAGCAGCCTGATGCTGGGCAGCGTGCTGTGGCTGGGCGGCGAATTCGCCTTCGTGGTGTTCAACGAAGCCGACCGCGTGGGCCTGCTGGAGCCGGCCAATCACGACCGGCTGGTGGCCATCGTGGGCGTGTCGATGGCACTGACCCCGCTGTTGCTGCTCGGCATGCAGCGCATCCTCAACGGGCCGCTGCGCGTGCGCGCGCCCAAGCCTGATCGCCCGTACGACACCATCGATGCACAGACCCCCAAGGTGCTGGTCGCCGGCATGGGCCGCTTCGGCCAGGTGGTCGCGCGCCTGCTCACCGCACGGCATGTGCCGTTCGTCGCGCTGGAACACAACCCGGACACGGTGGAAGACCTGCGTCGGTTCGGCAGCCAGCTGTATTACGGCGACCCCACCCGCCCCGAGCTGCTGCGCGCTGCCGGTGCCGAGCGCATCAAGGTGTTCGTGATCGCGGTGGACGACCCGGACACCAACATCAAGACGGTGCGGCTGATCCGTCGCCTGTACCCGCAAGCCACCGTGCTGGCGCGTGCGCGCAACCGCCAACATGCCTGGAAACTGATGGACCTGGGCGCAGAACCGTTCCGCGAGGTCTTCGCCTCCAGCCTGGAGCTGAGCGAACGCGTCCTCACCTCGCTCGGCCTGGGCGAAGCCCTCGCACACGATCACGTCAAACGCTTCCGCCAGCACGACGAAGACCTGCTACGCCGCCAGCACCTGGTCTACGACGACGAAGCCAAGGTCATCCAGACCTCGCGCGATGCACGTGCCGACCTGATGAATCTGTTCGAAGCCGACGTCAAGGCGGATGTGGATGGGGAACCTGCACCCACCACGCAGGACCGCTGAGCTCTTCCGAAGGAACGCGCCTGCGCGCGAACAGGCGTCAACGGAAAGCCCGCCGCGCGCGGGCATGCTCCTACATTTGCAGCGAGTGCATGCCGCTCGCGTCCTCAGCGGCGTGGCGTACGCGCTGCGGTTCTGCTCACCGATTTCTTCGCTGCACCGTTGCCCGCCGCGGTCTTGCTCACCGTCTTGGCGGCGGTTTTTGCGACCTTGCTGGTGGCGCGTTTGCGCACCGCTTTCTTGGCCGCGCTGCCAGACGACGTCGCCGCATCCTGCGAGGACTTCGCTGTAGCGGCGGACGCGCGTCTGGCAGACGCCCTGGTGACTTTCTTGGCCGGTGCCTTGCCGACCTTGCTTGCCGTCTTCCGGGTGGCGTTCTTCACCGGCGTCGCAGCACCAGCACGCGCTTCTGGGGGGCGGCGCGGCGGCGGTTTGCGGCCGGGCGTGAGGGCGCGCCAGGCGTGTCCGCCGTTCATGGCCAGCAATGCGTCGGCGGCCGAGGGGCCGGCGCTGCCTGCGGCGTAGTTAGGGAAGTCGCTGGGCGGTTGTTTCCATGCATCCAGGATCGGTTGCACGATGCGCCATGCGCCCTCCACCATCGCCGCATCCTGGAACAGGCCGGCCTCGCCGTTCATGCAGTCCTGCAGCAGGCGCTCGTAGCCCACCGTGTATTCCTTGGGGAACCAGTCGCGGTAACGAAAGTCCATGCGCACCGGCGCCAGTGCCACCTGCGCGCCCGGGCGCTTGACGTCGAACTGCAGCGAGATGCCCTCGTCCGGCTGGATATGCAGCACCAGCCAGTCGGGGCCGTAGCCGCCCACCTCGGTGCTGCGGAACGGCGCCAGCGGCGCGGGCTTGAAGCGGATCGCGATCTCGGTGGTGCGTTCGCGCAGGCGCTTGCCGGTGCGCAGGTAGAACGGCACGCCGGCCCAGCGCCAGGTGTCCACCTGCAGCTTCATCGCCACGTAGGTTTCGGTGTCCGAATCGTCGGGGACGGTGTCTTCTTCGCGGTAGCCCGGCACCGCATTGCGATTGACCGCGCCGGAGGCATATTGCCCGCGCACCACATCTTCGGGCTTGATCGGGCGCACCGCCTCGATCACTTCAGCGCGACGGCGATGCATCGCCTCGGTCGTGAACGCCGCTGGCGGTTCCATCGCAATCATCGCCAGCAGCTGGAACAGATGGTTCGGCACCATGTCGCGCAGGCAGCCGGTGGGGTCGTAGAACCGTCCGCGCCCTTCCACGCCGATGGTTTCGGCCGCGGTGATCTGCACATGGTCGATGCGATCGCGATTCCACACCGGCTCGAACAAGCCATTGGCGAAGCGGAACGCGAGAATGTTCTGCACGGTTTCCTTGCCCAGGAAATGATCGATGCGGAACACCTGATCTTCGTGCAGCACCTTGGCGACCGTGGCATTGAGATGCTGGGCGCTGGGCAGATCGTGGCCGAAGGGTTTTTCCACGATCACCCGGCGCCAGCCTTCGCCTTCGCGTTGCCTGACCAGGCCAGCCTCGCCCAGGTTAAGCAATACCGGCTCGAAGAAGCGCGCGGCGGTGGCCAGATAGAACAGCACGTTGCCCTGCGTGCCATAGCGCTTGTGCAGCTTGTCCAGCACGCCGCCCAGCGATCGGTAGGCTCCCTGATCGGTGAAGTCGCCGCGCAGGTAATGCATGCGCTCGCGCAACCAGTCCCAGGTGGCGGTGTCGAATTCATCGGTCTGGAATTCGGCATCGCGACTGCTGAGCAGCTGCGTCATCGACTGCCCCATGTTGGTCCGCCACGCGCGTTCGCTGATGTCGCCATGGTCCATGCCGACAATGGCGAACTCATCGCCCAGCGCACCGGAACGGCGCAGGTTGTACAGCGCCGGCATGACCAGGCGCTTGGTCAGATCGCCGCGTGCGCCGAACACCACGATGATGCACGGCGGTGTGGTTGCTTGCTCACTCATGGATGCGTTTCCTTTTCGCCCATGCGTCCATGCAGGCGCAATGCCGCATTGACCAGGGCCACGTGGGAATACCCTTGCGGGAAGTTGCCGAGCATGCGTTTGCTGCGCGGGTCGTATTCTTCGGCGAGCAGACCGACGTCGTTGCAGAGCCCGAGCAGACGTTCGAGCAGCGCACGCGCCTGGTCGGTGCGGCCGAGCAATGCATAGTTTTCCACCAGCCAGAAACTGCAGGCCAGGAAGGTGCCCTCGCCGGCCGGCAAACCGTCGGCGCTGTCGTCGGCGCGATAGCGCTCGACCAACCCGTCGATGGTCAGATCGCGTGCGATCGCATCGGCAGTTGCGGCGATGCGCGGATCGTCCGGCGGCAGAAAACCCACGATGGGGATCAGCAGCAGCGAAGCGTCCAGCCGGTCCGAGCCATAGCTCTGCACGAAGTGACCGTCCGGATGCACGCCTTTTTCCAGGACTTCGGCTCGAATCTCTTCGGCAATGCGGCCCCAGTGCGCGCGTTTTTCTGCGTCTGCATTGGTGATGCCATCGCGCGCGCCGCAGTCGAAGGCCAGCCAGGCCATCACCTTGGAATGCACGAAGTGGCGGCGCTCGTCGCGGATTTCCCAGATGCCCTCATCGGGTTCGCGCCACAGGGTTTCCAGCGTTTCCAGAATCTTTTCCAGCAGCGACGCAGACGATCCGTCGTCGTCGGACGGCAGGCCCACGCCCTTTTCGCGGGCGTAATGGAACGCGCCGATCAACTCGCCATACACATCGAGCTGGAACTGATCCACCGCGCCGTTGCCGATGCGCACCGGGCCGGAATGTTCATAGCCGGGCAGCCAGTGCGCTTCCCATTCCTGCAAGCGGCGCTCGCCAGCAATGCCATACAGCGCCTGCAATTGATCCGGCGAACCGGCAATGGTGCGTTGGACCCAATCGCGAAAGGCTGCCGCTTCGTCGCGGTACCCGGCCTGCAACAACGCGATCAGCGTGAACACCGAATCGCGCAGCCAGCAGTAACGGTAATCCCAGTTGCGCGTGCCGCCCAGATGCTCCGGCAACGAGGCAGTGGGCGCGGCGACAATGCCGCCGGTGGGCAGATAACTCAGCCCCTTCAACACCACCAGCGAGCGGCGCACCTGCTCGGTCCACGGCCCGACATCGGTACAGCGGCGCGCCCAGCCGTGCCAGAACGCGGTGGTGCGTTGCAGCGCCTGTTCGGCGTCGATCAAGGGCGGCGTGGCTTGATGCGAGGCGCCGTGGCTGAGCAGAAACCAGGTGCTTTCGCCCTCACGCAGGGTGAAGTCGGTTTCGGTGCCCATGTCCTGGCCGCGCAGCGTTTGCGGCGAACGCAATGCAAGTTGGTCGGGGCCGGCGATGGCGCGGATGCCATCGACGATGCGCGTCACCCATGGCACCGTGCGGCCGTAGTTGAAGCGGAAGGTCAGGCGCATGTGCATCGGCACGCTGCCCTGCACGCAGCGCACGATACGCACCAGATGCTGATGGACTTCGCCGTTTTCGCTGGCGACCATGAAATCGATCAGTTCCACCGCGCCGCTGTCGGTGATCATGCGCGTGCACAGCACCAGGCTATCGTCCTGGTAGGCGCGCTCGCTGCGGAAGTCGGCAGCCGGCGACAACGCCCATTGCCCGTGTTGTTCCTCGCCCAGCAAGGCAGCGAACACCGCATCGGAATCGAAGCGTGGCAGGCACAGCCAGTCGATGGTGCCGCGATGGTCGACCAGGGCCGCGCTGTGGCAGTTGCCCAGCATTGCGTGGTCCTCGATACGCACGCTCATTGGTTGGGCGCTTCCTTCAGGCGAAAGAACGCGCAGTCTTGCATGGGTCGTGTCGGGATCAGGTTACGACTGCGCCGGTAAACCCAGCAGCGGTGGCACCGTGTGTTCCAGGCGGCGTACCAGTGCCGGGTGCATAGACGCATCCTCGTCGGGACGCTGCAGGCAGATCACCCGGCGATGGCGTAGGTGCGCGGCGACGCTCCATGACCAGCACCACCTGCGTCCTGCAGGAACTCCGGGTTGACCTGCACTTGCGCATCGGCCGCCAGCCGGCCGATTGCGCCTGCACGCCGGGCCAGTCGGCGAAGACGCGCTCGGCGGTGGGGCTGCGCAGGCGGGTGCGGCTGCACACGAACGGCACCCGCAGCGGTTACCCGACGCGCTGGTTCAGCGGCCTTCGCGCAGGAAGCGCGCCATCGAAGAGACGCCTGGCAGCGCGGGTTCGAACTGGCCGGCCACGTCGATGAAGCCGCGCATGATGGCGATCTCGCGCGGGGTACGGTTGAGCGCATCGCGGCGGTCGGCATCGGCACCGGCCCGCAGCAGGCGCTGCACCAGTAGCGGCAGGCCGTGCAGTGCAGCCAGATGCAGCGGGCCGAAGCCGCGCTGGTCGGCCACATCCAGCGAGACATCTTCGTCGAGCAGGCGTTCGACGCCGGCCAGCACCACCTGCTCGTCGCAGGAGGTACCCGGTTCGGCACGCGCGCCCAGCAACAGCAGCAACGGGCTGACCCGGCCACCGGCCAGGTAGTCCGGGTCGGCACCGGCCAGCAGCAAGGTGTCCAGCAGGGCCAACAGGCGGTTCTTGTCGCGCGCGGTGAAGCCGTACAACGCCGCGCAATGCAGCGGCGCCAACCCCTGATTGTCGGTGGCGTGCACGTCGGCCGCAGCGGTGAGCAGGCGCGCCACGATGTCCGGCAGGCCCAACGCGCAGGCCAGCATCAGCACGGTCACCCCGCCCGGCAGGCGGTGTTCGATCTGCGCACCGGCCTGCAGCAAGGCGGCCACGATCTCGGTCTGGCGCATGCTCACGGCCGCCGACAACGGCGTGGCGCCGCTGTTGGCCGCGCGCTGCGGATCGGCGCCGCGGCCGAGCAGATGCGTCACCACGCCAAGATGGCCACCACCGGCAGCACGCAGCAGTGCGGTGCAGCCTTGCGCGTCGACGGCGTCGACGGCGAGGCCGAGATCGATCAGGCGACGCACCGCATCGGTATCGCCGGTCATCGCGGCGGCCGGCACATCCGCTTCGCGCAGCGTGCGGCGCGGCAGCGACCAAATGCGCCAGTCCAGCCAGTCGGCCAGATCGCGGCGGCCGATCGACAGCGCCACGCCCAGCGGGGTCTGCCCGTCGGCAGCGCGCGCTTCCGGCGAGGCGCCCTGCTTGACCAGCAGTTTCAGCGAGGCATCGCGGCCCAGCGCGGTGGCCAGATGCAGCGCGGTCATGCCGTGGCTGTCGCGCGCTTCGCGGTCCACGCCATGTTCCAGCAACCACTGCTGCAGGCGCAGCCAGCCCAGCCGCACCGCCAGCGACAACGGCGGATCGCCGGCAGCCGACGGAGCGAAGGGGTCGGCGCCACGTTCGAGCAGTTCCAGCGCGAACTGTTCCAGCCCGCGCGATGCCGCATCGTGCTGCACGCAGGCACTCAGCAGCCGGGTCAGGCCACCGGCGCCTGCCGGCGAGGCGCCATGCCGCAGCAACGCCTGCAGCGCCGGTACCGCCTCCACGCCGCGCGAAAGCAGCGCAAACATCGGGACATCGCCGCAGGCGTCGCGCACTTCGGCATCGGCGCCATGGCGCAGCAGCCAGTCGACCGCCTCGGCGTTCAAGGCCAGATGCGCGTCGTGCAGCAGGCCGCCCAGTTCTTCCGGGGCGCATAGCCGCGCCAGCGCGACCAGACCGTCGCGCTGCCCGAGCTGCAGGCCTTCGCGCAGCAGCACCAGCGGCGGGCGATCGGGCAGCACGGCAACGCCAGGCGCCTCGCCCTGCGCGTCGCTGACCGCGGCCGGCAACGGGTAAGCGGGATCGAGCAGCTGCACGATCGCCCAACGTCCGGCCTCGGCGGCCACATCCACCGCGCGGCGACCGTGCGCATCCACGCTGTCGGCAGGTACCTGCAGGTCCAGCAGGCGGCGGATCAGCGCCGGCGACACATTGTCGGCGGCGCAGGCCAGCATCAACGCGTTGCGGCCGTCGCCATCGATGGCCAGCACATCGGCCTTGCGCGCGACCAGGCGTTCGAGCACGGCGCTGCGTGCCTGGCGCGCGGCATCCAGCCACGGCGTGCGGCCCAGCAGATCGCGCGCTTCCAGATTTGCTCCGGCCGACAACAGCGCCTCGACGATGTCGCCGTGGCCGGCCAGCGCGGCTTCGTGCAGCGCACTGCGACGCTGGCGATCGCGCGCATCCACACGCGCCTTGTGCTTGAGCAGCAACTGCACGCCGGCCGGGTCGTCTTCTTCGGTACCGGCTGCCGCCAGCAGCACCGGGGCGCCGCCCTCCGGTTCGGACTGCGCGCCGCGCTCCAGCAGGAATTTGGCCAGCCGCCAGTTGCCGACCTGGCAGGCCATCGCCAACGGCGAATGGCCTTCGTTGTTGAGCGCGTCGAGCTCGGCGGCGGCATCGCGCAACAGCGCGGCCACGCCCGGGTCGGAACTGCGCACGGCGTGATGCAAGGGGGTGTTGCCGTCGTTGTCGCTGGCGCGCGGATCGGCGCCGTTGGCCAGCAAGGTCATCACCGCATCCGGGCGGCCGTGCCAGCTGTCGCGGGTGGCGGCCAGCAAGGGGGTCATGCCGCGATGCGGTTGATTGACGTCGACGCGGCGCACGATCAACTCACGCAGCAGGCGCAGATCCGGCAGTACGGCCGCCAGCGCCGGCAGGCTGCGTTGATCGCGCCATTCCGGCAGCGGCAACGCCTGCGGGTCGGCACCGGCCTCGAGCAATTGCAGCGCGCGGTCCACCCGGCCACTGCGCGCGGCCTCGAAGAGTTCGGGCACCAGCTGATGCCGGGCCACCGGTTCCAGCGGGCGCGGTTCGGCGGCGGCTTCGGAGAAGAAATCGGCGGCCTGGCGCGTATGCGGCGCATCGCTGCGCATGGGTGCGGCGGTGCGTTGCAGCAGCAGATGGGCCACCGGCAGCAGCACACCGGCAGCCACCGCCAAGCCCCAGCGCAGGCCGCCGGACAACCAGCCCGGCCAGGCCAGCACCACGGCCAGGGTGCACACTGCCAGCACCAGTGCAGCCGCCAGCAGGCCGCGCCAGGCATGCAATTCCTGCGCGGCCAGCGCCTGCCAGCGTGGCGCCAGCGCGCCGCCGTCGCGTTCCACTTCGCCCCACAACGGCCAGGTCCGCCACAGCCCCAGCAAGGCCGCGCTGACTGCGACGCTCAGCGCCAGCGCGGCAGCCAGGCTGCCGCTGTCGCGCAGGGCGGTCAGCGGCCAGCTGATCAGCGCAGCCAGCGCCAGCAGGCCCACGCCCCAGATGGCCAGCAACGGCGGCAGCGCCTGCGCGACCGCGCGCGGCTGGCCCGGAACTGCGCGCGTCCCACGTGCCCACGACACCGCCAGCGCGAACGCCGGCTGCGCCAGCCACAAGCTCAGCGCAGCAACCACGCCGCCAATGCCACCGAGCAGGCAGAGCACCACGCCAGCCGCACCGGCCAGCGTTGCGGCGCGCATCCGTGCGCCACGCACAGGCTCAGTCATGGTCGCACTCGCCTGCGAGCACGATGGTCTTGGGCAATTGCAGATAGAAGCCGTGCTTGCCCAGCGCCTCGCGCACCGTGGCCGCGTCGGCCTGCGCCAGCCGGCGCTCCGGCGTCAACGCCACATCCAGCACGAACGTCAACGGCGCCAGCTGCGCCTGCACGGCGGCAGGAAGACCGGAGAAATCGTCACGTGTGGCGAGATAGACGAAGGTGTCCTGCTTGCGTTGGCTTTTATAGACGTAGGCGTGCATGCGCGCGTGGTCGCGCTCGGAAGAGAGATGTGTCGCGTCGATTGTGTCGCAATTGCGGCGACGGCGAAAGCGCGGCCTGTGCGAAAAATCCCAGCCGCGTCAGCGACATGACGGTGACGTTCAGTTGCGCCGTCCACGGGACCCACGCGCGCCATCGATATACTGACCGCACTTTTTGCCAGCCAGACCATCGTGAGCCAAGCGCAGCATTCGTCCCAGATGGCCCCGGTTGCCGTCACCGCGTTCACTTCCACCACCGCACTCGGTGCCGGGCTTGCCGCCCAGGCCGCCGCGTTGACCGCCCGACGCAGCGGCCTGCGTCGCAACGATTTCGGGCCGCAACCGCTGCTGCCCTGCTGGGTCGGGCGCGTCGATGGCGTTGAAGAGGTTGTGCTGCCCGATTCTCTGCACGCGTGGGATTGCCGCAACAACCGCCTGGCCTGGCTGGCCCTGCAGCAGGACGGGATGGCGCAGGCCGTGCAGGCCGCCGCGCAGCGCTACGGCGCCGAGCGGGTAGCGGTGATCATCGGCACCTCCACCTCCAGCATCGGCGCCAGCGAAGAAGCGTATACGCGGCTGGTCGACGACGCCGACGGCGCGCGCTTCCCCGAGGATCTGAATCGCCCGATCGTGCACACCCCGCATTCGCTGGGCGACTTCGTGCAGCACGCCACCGGCCTGCGTGGCCCGTGCGTGACCGTGGCCACGGCCTGTTCGTCCAGCGCCAAGGTGTTCGCCCAGGCGGCGCGGCTGATGGAGGCCGGCGTGATCGACGCGGCGCTGGTCGGCGGCGTGGACACCTTGTGCGGCAGCGTGCTGTTCGGCTTCAACTCGTTGCAGGTGGTGGCGCCGGAGATGTGCCAGCCGTTCGACGCGCGCCGGGTCGGCCTGAGCCTGGGCGAGGCCGGCGGCTTTGCGCTGCTCGAACGCCCGGCCGCCGCACCGGATGCCGCGCTGTGGCTGTACGGCTACGGCGAATCCAGCGACGCGCACCATATGTCGGCGCCGCATCCGCAAGGGCTGGGCGCGCAGCTGGCGATGCGCGGTGCGCTCGACCGCGCCGGTCTGGAGCCGGCCGCAGTGGGCTATCTGAATCTGCACGGCACCGCCACGCCGGCCAACGACAGCGTGGAAGCCGCCGCAGTGGCAGCGATCTTCCCCGGCACCTTGCACGCCAGTTCGACCAAGGCCTGGACCGGCCACACCCTGGGCGCGGCCGGCATCGTCGAATCGGTGATCGCACTGCTCGCGCTGCGCGACGAGGTGCTGCCCGGCACGCTCAACAGCGACATCCCCGACCCGGCCTGTGGCCCGCAAATCCGCTTCGACAACGCCCATGCCCGCATCGATTACGCCATGAACAACTCCTTCGGCTTTGGCGGCAACAACTGTTCGCTGCTGTTCGGGCGGGCCCGCTGATGCTGACCGCGACCATCGAAGGGATCGGCTTCTGGACCCAGGGTCTGCCCAACTGGGACGCTGCCAGCGCCTTCGCGCGCGGCGGCGCCCTGCAGGAAACCCCCGCCCGCCCGGCGCCGCAGCTGCTGGCCGCCAACGAACGCCGGCGTGCGCCGGATACGGTGGCCGTGTCGCTGGAAGCCGCGCTGGCCGCCTGTAACGCCGCAGGCCGCGACCCGGCCAGCCTGCCGTCGATCTTTACCTCGACCTACGGCGACTTGGCCATCTCCGACTACATGTGCACCACGCTGGCCAGCGATCCGTTGGCGATTTCGCCAACCAAGTTCCACAACTCGGTGCACAACGCCGCCGCCGGCTACTGGACCATCGGCGCCGGTGCGATGACCCCGGCCACGGCGATGAGCGCCAGCCTGGGCAGCTTTGCGCAGGGCCTGCTGGAAGCGCTGGTGCAACGCGCTGCCGGCGCCCAGGCCGTGCTGCTGGCCAGCTACGACGCCCGCTCGGTCGGGCCGCTCGGGCGCGTCGCCCCCAGCCAGGGGCTGCTGGGTAGCGCGCTGGTGCTGGGCGCCCCCGGCCAGGCCGGCAAGCCGCAGCTGCACGCACATCTGGACGACGGCGCGCCCTCGCCCGGCGATGGCGCGCTGGCGCGCCACATCGCCGGCAATGCAATGGCGCCGATGCTGCCGCTGCTGGACCTGTTGGCCGGCAATGGCGGCAGCGTGGCGCTGTATGCCACGCCGGGCCGGGTGCTGCGCGTGGAGGTCCGGCAATGAGCCGGCAACCGCTGAGCCGCGAGGACACCGCCATCCTGGTGCCGGCCTTGAACGAGGCGCTGCGCATCCGCGAAGTGGTCACCGACGCGCTGACCTATTGCGCGCACGTCATCGTGATCGACGACGGCTCCGACGACGGCACCGCCGAGTGCATCGCCGGCATGCCGGTCACGCTGATCCGTCACCCGCAGCGCATGGGCAAGGGCGCGGCACTGCGCAGTGGCTTTGCCGAAGCACAGCGGCTTGGCATGCGCGCGGTGATGACCATGGACGGCGATGGCCAGCACAAGGCGGCCGATTTCCCGCGCCTGCTGGCCGCCGCCAACCGCCACCCAGGCTGCGTGATCATCGGTGCGCGCATGCGCAAGCGCGCCGCCCAGCCCACCATCCGCCGCATCGGCAATGATTTCGGCGACTGGGGCATTGCCTGGGGGTGCGGCTTCGGCCTGATCGACAGCCAAAGCGGCCAACGCTTGTATCCGGCCTCGGTGTTCACCCTGCCCAACGTGCCCGGCGAGGGCTTCGTGTTCGAAGCGCAGCTGCTGATTTCGGCCGCACGCCAGGCTGGCGCGCGCGTGGTCGCCGTGCCGATCGAGACCCGCTACGCCGGCACCTCGCCGGGCACCTTCCGCAAGAGCCATTTCCGGCTGGTGCGCGACCTGTGGAATATCACCTCGCACGTGGTCAAACAGGTGTGGGCACACGGCCATGTGTGGCGCGAATATCGGCGCGTGCGCGCCAACCCGGTGATCGTTGACGATCCCGATGGCGAATTTGCTACTGTCCCCGCGGTCACCAAGAGCAAGCACTCCTCATGAATGCACAGCGCGCCGATGTCGTGATCACCGGGGGCGGCCTGGCTGGCCTGAGCCTGGCCCTGCAACTGAAGCAGCGCGATCCGCAGCTTGCCATCACCGTGCTGGAACGGCGCGCGCATCCGGTCCGCGAGGCCGCGTTCAAGGTCGGCGAATCCACGGTGGAAATCGGCGCGCATTATTTTGCCGACGTACTGGGCCTGCGCGAGCATCTGGAGACCGAGCAGATCCGCAAGTTCGGTTTCCGGTTCTTCTTCTCCGACCAACGCCACGACATCGACCGCTGCACCGAACTGGGCGTGAGCAAGATCCTGCCCACGCCGTCGTGGCAGATCGACCGCGGCCGCTTCGAAAATTTTCTGGGCGAACGCGCGCGTGCACAGGGCATTGCCTTCATCGACAGCTGCAGCGTCAAGGGCGTGGACCTGTCCGAAGACGACAGCGACCACGCCGTGCGCTTCGAACGCGACGGCACGCCAGGCACGCTGGGTGCGCGCTGGGTGGTGGATGCCAGCGGACGTGCCGGCCTGCTCAAGCGCAAGCTCGGTCTGGCGCAGGACAACGCGCACAACGCCAATGCAGTGTGGTGGCGCGTGGAAGGCCTGATCGACCCCAACGGCTGGTCGCAGGACAGCAGCTGGCTGCAACGCTGCACGCCGCCGGACCGCTGGCGTTCGACCAATCACATGTGCGGGCCCGGCTACTGGTTCTGGCTGATCCCACTGTCGTCGGGTGCGCATTCGCTGGGCATCGTCTGCGATGCAGACCTGCATCCGCTGGAGAGCATGAACACCCACGAGAAGGCGATGACCTGGCTGCGCACGCATCAGCCGCAGGTGGCCGCCACGCTCGACCAGGCCGATTACCGGCTGCAGGACTTTCTGTTCCTGCGCAACTTCTCGTATGGCTGCAAGCAGGTGTTCTCGTCACAGCGCTGGGCACTGACCGGCGAAGCGGGCGTATTCCTGGACCCGTTCTATTCGCCGGGCAGCGACTTCATCGCCATCTCCAACACCTACATCTGCGAATTGATCGGCCGCGACCGCGCCGGCAAGTCGCTCAGCCCGTACGTGGAGCTGTACCAGCAGCTGTATTTCTCGTTCTACGAAAACACGCTGACGCTGTATCAGGATCAGTACGCGCTGTTCGGCGACGAGCAGGTCATGCCGGTCAAGGTGATCTGGGATTACACCTATTACTGGTCGTTGCTGGCACCGCTGTTCTGCAGCGGTCGCATCGCCCATCTCAGCCTGCTCTCGCGCATGAAGAACGACTTCCTGCACGCGCGCGACATGAACCTGGCAATGCAGCAGGTGCTGCATGCATGGGGCGTGCGCAATACCGCCCAGGGCATCGCCGCCGGCAGCGGACGGCTGCTGGACCAATACCTGATCGGCTGGTTCAACGAACTCAATGGCGCCTTGAACGACACACTCGACGATGATGCGTTTGTCGCACGCATCCACGGCAATGTCGCGCAGATGGCAGTGCTGGCGCGCGAGATCCTGCAACAGGCTCGCCAACGCTACCCCGACCTGCCCGATCACGGCCTGGATGCGCTCACGGCCGATGCCAGCGGCGAGGCGATTCTTACGGCGCCGTGGTATGCCGACGCGGCGTGAGGCTGTGGAACGCGCCAACCCTGGCGCTTTTCCCTAGAAACGCATGTTCTCTAGCGGCACGTGCTTCACGCAGGCGCGCTCTGATCATGAAGAGAAGAAGAGTCCGGCGGCCAAGCCGGCATGCCTTGCTCGCAGTCCTGCATACCGACACTTTCGACTGGTCCTCGCCGGCCCACGCAGCGCGACCTGACGCGGCATCGACACCACGGGAGAGCTACAGGGACATAGTGGCAGCCTGTCCCGCCATGATGGGCAAGCAAGAACCAGCAGCAAACGCACGGCGTCGAGCGCGCGGTGCCCTCACCGCTCGCGGGACACGCCGTAAACCCGTCCATGGGGGCTCGTTGGCGGCATCCATGCCGCCAACGGTCCCGCAATCGGCAAGGACACCGCACCAACAATTGGCTGGTGGTTTTGTTGAAGAGCGAGGACACCGCGTCGCGCGGTTCGATGCTCGCTTGTTGAAACCTGCGCGCACCAACCATCCCAACTGGTCCTTGCCCGCTCGCCGTCGCGGGACCTTTGGCGGCATGGATGCCGCCAAAGAGCTTACAAGGACGTACTTGCAGCGTGTCCCGCGATGGTGAGCGGGCAAGGACCCTGCAGCAACTCAAAGCTTCGACTACATGGTGCTCTCAACTGCCAGCCTAGCCGTGTACTGATAGCGACCCCAAAGCAGGCCGCGCCCGACTGGCACTACGCACTCGTTTTGTTGGTCGTCCTCAGCCCATCCCACCATTGACGCCAATCACTTGGCCATTGATGTAACCGGCCGGTTCCGAGCACAGAAAGGCGACCAGCGCGGCCACTTCATCGGGTTTGCCGACGCGGCCGGCCGGCACCAGTTGCTTGATCACCTCCGGCGCAAAACTGTCGCCGACCATGTCGCTTTCGATCACGCCCGGCGCGACCACATTCACTGCGATACCGCGGCTGGCCATTTCGCGCGAGAGCGACTTGCTGGCGCCGTGCAACGCCGCCTTGGCGGCGGCGTAGTTGGTCTGCCCGCGGTTGCCCAGCACGGCCGCCACCGACGACACGCTGACGATGCGGCCCCAACGCGTGCGCGCCATCGGCAGCAGCAACGGCTGGGTGACATTGAAAAAACCGTGCAGCGACACGTCGATGACGCGGTGCCACTGCTCGGCATTCATGCCTGCCATCGGCGCGTCGTCATGGATGCCCGCGTTGTTGACCACGATCTGGATCGGGCCAGCGTCCAGCAAGCTCTCCAGCGCCGCCGAACTTGCCTGCGCGTCGGCCACATCGAAGGCCACTGCCTGTGCGCTACCGCCATCGGCCACGATCGCGGCAACCACCTCGTCCGCACGTGCCAGGTTGCGGTTGGCGTGCACGATGACATGCCGGCCCTGCGCAGCCAGGTGCCGGCAGATCGCACCGCCAAGATCGCCGCTGCCGCCGGTAACAAGTGCGCGTCTTGCAGCTGAGTTCATAAGCCACGAACCATATGAGCAGATAAGGAGCGTTATCCTAGATCAAGCTGCCCGTTGAAGGACGGACTCTTGGTACTTCTCGCGTATTTGCCTGACCATGCCGCAAATCCGATCGCTGCCGCTTGAGCGCTTTCGAATCCGGCTGGTAGCTTTCGAACACGGGCGGCGATGAACGAAACGAGATGAATGCAGTGAACTTGGCGGGCCTTGGCAAGCAAGGCGAGGACGCGATGAATGCATGGTTGCAGCTCCATGGCTTCAGCTATGTGGCCATTTGCCAAGCGCCGGACACCTTCGCGCCGTTGTTCGGCACAGCGGTCAAACGGCCGGATTTCCTGCTGCTGCTGGAGTCGATCGGCTTGATCGCCATCGACGTCAAGAACCGCAACAGGTACAAGAAAACCTGTTACAGCCTGCCCTATGAGGATGAACTCAGACGCGCGGTGGCGTTTGAGCGGCTGTTCCGCATTCCGGTCTGGTACGCCTATTTCAATCGCGAAGACGCTGGCCAGTCCTTCCATTGGATCAGCGCCTTGAAGGCACTCGAAGTCGGCGAGATCAAGACGCCGCACGATGGCAGTGCGGAATTCCTGTCGATCGGTCTGGAGCATTTCGAGCATCTGCACAGCGGCAGTGACATCGCGCGGCTGTATGCGCACCGCCTGCCCGGCGTCGGCAATCTGAGCGCGCTCATCGCGGCGAAGACACCCGTCAATCCCTGAGCGCAGGCCTCAGGCGGCACCCAGCATCACGGTGGCGCGTCCTTCGGCAAGCAATTGCTCGCCATGGGTCAGGCGAAAACTGTATTGCTGGCTGTCGTCGCCCTGCATCAACACCTGCGCCTGGCAGTGGATCGCATCCGGCAAGGTGTCCAGATACACCACGTGCAATTCCACGCTACGCAGCGCGACCAGCATGCCCGGGCGTACCGGCATGCCGGATTGGCGACCCAGCAATCCGCCATGCACGGCCATGGCCTGCGCGCCGTACTCGCACAGATGCAGCGCGCGCAAACGCCCGTTGCACCGCAGCGGATGCGTATCGCTGCGGTGTGCGTGACTGCGCAGCACAATGCGCTGTGCATCCCACTCAATCACTTCTTCCCACAGGCACATGCTGCCCTGATGCGGAATCAGCGCAGCGATTGCGTCACGTCCCTGCATGCGGCTCTCCGTTCGCGGTGCGTTCCAGCGCCGGTTCGCGCGACACCAGCAAGGCCAGAATGAAATTGAACAACACGCCCAGCGCCACCGTGCTGCCGATGGCACGCAAGACCGGGATACTGGAAGCGGCCAACAGCGCAAACACCAGCAGTGTCATCAGGCTGCAGACGATCAACGCGTGCAGCGTGCGCAGCTGGTCGGCGTGATCGTCGCCGGCATGATCGAAGAACAGCGCGTAATCCAGGCCCAGACCGGCGGCCAGGATCAGCGCGATCAGATGGAACAGATTGAGCTCCACCCCGGTGCCGCGCAGGATCGCCAGGATCAGCACCGTGGTCAGCGCCATCGGTAGCAGCACCCGCACGATGCGGCGCGGGCTGCGCAATGCAATCGCCACGGTCACCGCCAGCAACAAGGCAGCCAGGACCAGCGCACCGAGCACGCGTCCGCGGTAGGCGGCCACCAGCGATTCGGAGGCGTCCTTCAGATCCAGCAATTGCGCGCCGCTGCCCTGCACGGCGGCCGCCAACACCGCCGGATCGCGCAGGCCGGTCAACGACACCAATGCGGTGCTGCGATCGCCACGGCCGAGCAGCAGGCCACCGACCGACGTGGCCAGCGGCGAGCCGCTCAGATCCTTCGGCAGCAGCGGTGCGGCGCGCTTGGCGGCGTCCAGATCCTGCAGGAACGGCGCAAACGCATCGCTGCGGAATGGCGTGGTGGCCACGGCGCGCTCGGTCAGCGCGCGCGCCTGGGCGGCATCGGGCAATGCGGCCTGTCGCGCACGCTGGGTCTTGGCACTGGGCAGATAGCGTGCCGCCATGTCGTAACCGAGCAACGCACCATCGCGCACCAGCGCATCCAGACGCGGGCGCAACTGCTCGCTGGCCTGCAACGCCGCTTCATCGCTGGCTGCCGGCAGCGCCAGCACGTAACGCACATCCGGCGCGCCCAGCTCCTGACGCAGATGGGTGTCCTGCGCCAAGGCCTTGGGTGGCACCGGGGTCAGCTTCGACAGATCGTTCTGCCAGAATTGCCCGGGCGCGAACACGATCACCGCAATGCCGATCACGGCCATCACCGCCAGGCTGATGCGTGGCCGCGGCAGGCGCGCAATGCCACGCCACAGCACCGCCAGCAGGCGCGAGTCCGCGTAGTCGCGCGGGGCCGGGTCGATCAAGGCCGGCAACAGCCAGCGCGTGGTGACCGCGGCGGTGGCAAGTCCGGCGATGGTGAACACCGCCAACTGCCGCAGGCCGTCCACGCCGGAAAACAGGAAGGTCACATAGGCAATGCAGGTAGAGACCACGCCGGTGGCCAACGTCGGCCACAGGTGCCGTGCGTTCTCGCGCGGATCCAGACCGGGGCGCTGATGACTGAACAGGTGGATCGGGTAATCCTGCACCACGCCGATCAGCGTGAAGCCGAATGCCACGGTGATGCCATGCACGCCGTCGAACAGCAGCGCCACCGCACCCAGGCCGGCCAGACCGGCGCTGGCCAGCGGCAACACGCCAAGCACCGGAATCTTCCAGCTGCGGTAGGCCACCAGCAGCAGCAACACCAGGCCTACCGTATCCAGCGTGCCGATCCACTGCGCCTCGCCCTGCGTGCGCGCGGTGATTTCCACCGCGAATGCGCCCGGCCCGGTCAGCGTCAGCCGGGTGGCGGTGCCCTTGCTGACCTTCGCGAACGCCGCTTGCACGGCGTCATAGGCCAGTTGCTGGCCGGTGGGGTCGAAGCCGGCCGCGCGGGTCTGCACGATCAACAGCGCCGAAGTGCCGGCGCGATCGAACCACACGTCATTGCGCGTGCGCGGCATCGCTGCCGGCTGCAGGGTTTCGGCCAGATGCAGGATTTCCATCGTGGGGTCGCGCGGCAACAACGGCTCCACCATGGCCGCTGCCGGCGAGCCCAGATCCTGCACGCGCGCCTGAAACGCCGCTTCCAGCGTCGCCGCGTCGAGCGGGGTCTTGTCGAAGCTGTCGCTGAGCAGATAGCGGTATGGCAGCAAGCGCTTGGGAATCGCCTCCAATCCGGCATTGCCGCCATTGCTGACCAGTTCGAACAACGCCGGCTGCGCGGACAGCGCCTGGTGCAGTTGCTGCGACTGCTCGGCCAAGGTGACCGGATCGTTGTTGGACAACGCCATCAGCAGCAACCGCGATCCAGGGCCTTCGCCGAGTTCTTCGATCAGCAGTTTTTGCGCCGGCGTGCGCGGGGCGGGCATGAACTTGCGCAAGTCCCCAGTGACCTTGAGCGTCTCGCTCAACCAGAAGCCAGCCACTGCCAGCAAGGCCAGCCAAAACAGCGCCAGGCCGATGCGGCGGTTTGCGTTCAATTCAAGCGCCATGGCATGCATATCCTGCTGCAGCGGCCGAACGCCCGCCGGCCGCACGCGCGACATCGGTCGTTATTGGCAACGTGCGGGTTTCAGCTGCGAAGGGTGTGATGTGTTTAGAGACGACCGGCGCAACCATCCCGCGCGCGGTCACGCGCCCGAACCGTGGCAGAGCGCGGTCAGCGCGGCGGCATCGGTCACGCCGGCGGCCGCGCGCGCGGCACCGGCCAGCAGGGTGCGCTGCATGTCGCCCTTGGCGGGCACGCTTTCGATACACCGCAGTTCGTCGTTGCCTCCGTACAGGCGCAATTCGTGCACCTGCTTGGCCACGGCAGCGTCCTTGGGCTGCAGCGTCAGCTGCCAGGCCTGCGGCTGGCCCTGCCCACTGACGCGGTAGTGCTGCTCCAGCAGCGCGCGGTCGCCGGACAGCAACGCGCCGAAGCCGGACTTCAAACCGGCCAGCTCGGGCACGCGGCTCAACGAGAAACGGCGTGGCGATTTGCCTTCGCGTTCCAGCACGCCTTCGTCGCCGGTCAGCGTGGTGGTTTCGTGGTACGGCGCACTGACCTCGCGCACCAGCGTCTGCGCGTCCGGGCGACGGTAGTGTCCTTCCACGCGCAACGGCGTCTTCAGCAAGGCCGAGCCGCGCAATTCGACGAATTCGGTGTTGACCGGTGCGGGGCGCGCCAGGCGCTGCAGCACCTGCCCGACGTCCAGCGTCTCAGGCGGTGCGGCGCATAGCGGTGCGGCGCTGAACAGCAGTATCAGCATCCACGGCAGGGTGCGGCACATCGGCATGGTGGGTGTTCCAGAAATCGTAGAAGTTGAACCAGTTGTACGGCGCGTAGCAGGTGTAATGTTCCAGCCTGGCAGCGTAATCGCGCATGAGTACCGCAAGCACCGGGGCGCGCTGACGACGCGGCACGTCCAGGCCCTCGCTGAAGGTTTCGAACGCCAGCTCGTAGTGATTGCCGCCGTGATACAGGCCGAACGCCAGCACCACCGGCACCTTGAGCGCCGCGGCGATCAACCACGGCGAGGTCGGGAACATCGCATTGCGACCCAGGAACATCGCCGGCAGCGCCGGGTCGCCTTCGCGCGGACGATCGATCAGCAGCGCCACCAGCGCACCGGCATCGGTGGCTTCCTTGATCGCCATGACGATCGAGGTCGCATCCATGCCGGCGTCGATGATGTTGGCGGCCAACTGCGGGTTGAGCGCCCCCAGCAGGTCGGTCATGGCGCGGTTGTGCGCCTTGTCCAGCACCACCTTGACCTGCACGTCCGGGCGCTCGGTGGCCAGCACGCGCAGCGCATCGAAGCTGCCCAGGTGCGAGCCGAAGATCAGCACGCCGCGGCCGCGGTCCATTTGCGTGTGCAGTTGATCCAGGCCGGTGATGTCCACGCGGAAACGCTGCATCTGCCCGCACAGCATGTACACCCGGTCCAGGATGGTCGAGGCGAAGGTATGGATGTGCCGCGCCACATCGCGCAGCGTGGCCGGGCGGCCCAGCACCCGCCCCAGATAGGCACGCGAGGCAGCGCGCTCGGGGCCACGCACCAGCAGGAAGTACAGCGTGATCGGATACAGCAGCGCACGCCCCACCGCACGTCCGGCGTGCCGTGCAATGCCGCGGATCAGCCACAACGCAAAGCGCCCGCCACCTTCCGGACGCTGTTTCCAGTGCTTGCTCATGCCGCCGCCTCGGCCACCAGTTCGCCGCTGACCAGCAACGCCTCGGCGCGCTGCACGCGGAAGCGCCAGCGCGGGCCATCGCCTTCTAGCGTGACCGAGGCGGTCTGGCCGGGCAGCAAGGGCTGCACGAATTTCACCTGCGGCAGGCGCATGGCCGCGCGCGGACCATGCAGGGCTTCCACCGCCTGCAGCACATGGTCGAGCACGACCACGCCAGGCACCACGGGGCGGCCCGGGAAATGTCCGGGCAGGCAGGGATGATCATGCGGCACAACGAAATCCATAAGCGCAGAACTCAGATCCTGGGTTGAAGCATTGCAGCCACGGCCTTGTGTGCCTGCTCGGTCAATTGTTGGCGATCCGGCGCATCCGGCCCGGTCACCGCGATCGGCGCACCGATCCGCACGCGGATGATGCCCGGCCTCACCCTGAACAGGCCATCGACCGGCAAGACCTTGCCGCAGCCATCCAGCGCCACCGGCACCACCTGCACGCCAGCATCGATAGCGGCCTGCAGTAGCCCGGCCTTGAATGGCAATAATGCGCCGGTACGGCTGCGGGTGCCTTCGGGAAACAGACACAACTGTTTGCCCTCGCGCAGCAATGCGGCCGCCTGGCGCCGCACCAGCGCCCCTGCCCTGCGGCTGTCGCGGTCCAAAAACAGCATGCCGGCGGCGCGCGCATACCAGTTCACGAACGGCACCTTGCGCATTTCTTCCTTGAGTAAAAAACGCAGCGGCACCGGCAAGGCATGGAACAGCGCGCAAATGTCGATGATCGACTGGTGGTTGCTCACGAACAGATAGTTCTTGGACCAATCCACCCGCTCGCGCCCTTCCACGATGACGGTGGCGCCCGCACCGCGGAACAGCACCGGCGCCCACATCCAGCTGCCCATGCGCAACATCCGGTCGGCATCGCGCGTGATCGCCAGCGATGCCAATGCGTAGACGATCCCGCCAGCGGTAAAGGCCAGCGTGAACGCCAATTGCAACAGGTTGAACACAGCCCACGCCAGGCGCGACGGCATCCTTGCCAACGGCATTTTTGTCTTGTCCCCGAAAATATGCACGTCCGTCGCTGCCCCAGGCCACGCACTCAGCGCAGCAGATCGCGCCAGAAATCCGGCCCAAGCCGCGCCATCTGACGCAAGAAGTCTGGCAGATTACGATAGGGGCGCTGTGGAAACCAGCGGCCACGCAATAGATATTCCCCAACGAAGAAGCCGCCAATCACCCCATAGGCGAGCAGGTTGGCGAACAACGAGGCGCGCGCGTCGCTGATCGGCAGCGGCGAGGCATGACCCAGCTGCGCGAGCACGCCGCTGGGCTCGGCGCACAGACCCAGCACCAGATTGGCCAGGGTCAGACCGCACAGCAGCACTGCCCAGGCCAGCGTGAGGCGGCGCGTATAGCGGCGTTGTTCGGGCGTGATCAGCATGCCGGCCTGGCCGTACAGGCCCTCGACGATGCGCGTGATCAGCGGCGTGCGTCCGGCCCGCAGGCTGCGCCCGAAAAACCAGGCCACCCAACCGGTAAATACCACCGGCGGCGCCGCCAGCACCAACATCGCATACGGCGAATGCCACAGCGCGCCCAGCCCGGCAAGCAGCAACAGCGCCAACGCCCAGGCCCAGGGCCGGCGTGCAACCATCGGTTCGATCAACACCATCAGCACCAGCAAACCACCGGCGATGACGGCCAATTCCGGGCGGTGACTGGCATTGGCCCAATGCGCCAACGGCGAATACGCCACCGCCAGCAGAACGCCCAGCCCCAGCACCCACGCGGGTGCGTCGGGGGATGGCGCAGTTGGCAGATCAGACGGTCTTGTTGGCTTGGACATGCGCCGACAGTGCGCGCAGCGACGCGAAGATGCGACGGTTTTCGTCGTTGTCAGAGCGCAGCTGGAAGCCGTAGCGCTTGCTGATCGCCAGCGCCAGTTCCAGGGCGTCGATCGAGTCCAGCCCCAGCCCTGTATTGAACAACGGCGCCTCCGGATCGATGTCGGCGGGTTGGACGTCTTCCAGGTTCAGACTTTCGACCAGGAGTTCGGCCAGTTCACGTTCGGCAGCGGTTTGCGAGGACATCCAGGATTTCCACAGGTCAGGGTCGGGCAACAAGAGTGAGAACAAGCAGGAGCAGCGCGGACGAGCATCGGCATGCATGAGCGTCGCGCCGGGCCGTAGTGTACGTTGCCGCCGCTGCCAATCCGAGCATCTGCCGCGCGGCTGGCCGGTGCCTGCACGTGCTGCCGGTCGTTCTTCACATATGAATCGGCGGGCCGCAAGCTGGCCGGGCCGCCTGTCAGGCTATCATGACTGCATGACGCTCGCCCGCCGCAGGTTCGTTCCAGGATGACTTCCACCGCTGTTCGCCTTACCCCGACCGCCATGCCGGCAGCCGGGCCGGCTCCCGGACCGGAGTGTCCGGATGTTCTGATCGTCGGCGGCGGCCCGGCTGGCTGCACCGCGGCCATCGCACTTGCCGAGCTCGGTTGGTCCGTGACCCTGCTCGAGAAGGCGCAGCACCCGCGCTTTCATATCGGCGAGTCCTTGCTGCCGATGAACATGCCGATTCTTGAACGCCTCGGCGTGCTGCAAGACGTGCGCGCCATCGGCGTTCTGAAGCGTGGGGCGGATTTTCCCAACGACAGCGGCGGCTACAACACGTTCCGTTTCTCCCACGCGCTCGATGCCAAGGCCGATTTCGCCTTCCAGGTGCCACGTGCGCAATTCGACCACGTGCTGTTCCAGCGTGCGCGTGCGGTGGGCGTGGATGCACGCGAGCAGGTCTGCGTGGAGCAGGTCGCATTCGACGGCGAACAACCGGTGCTGCAGGCACGCACGGCAGACGGTGGCGTGCAGCAGTTCCGCCCGCGCTATCTACTCGATGCCAGCGGCCGCGACACCTTTCTGGGCAACCGCCTCAAGCTCAAACGCGCCAATGCAACGCATCAGTCGGCCGCGGTGTTCAGCCATTTCCGCGGCGTGACGCGACGCCCGGGCGAGGATGCCGGCAACATCAGCATCTACCGGCATGCGCACGGCTGGATGTGGCTGATTCCGCTGCCGGACGACATCATGAGCGTGGGCGCGGTCTGCTACCCGGAGTACATGAAGACCCGCAAGGGCGACAGCGAGGGCTTCTTGATGCGCACGCTGGCGCTCAATGCCGAGCTCAACGCGCGCATGCTCGGCGCCGAGCGCGTGGCGCCGGTGCATGCCACCGGCAATTACGCCTACGAATGCACGCGCATGGCCGGGCCGCGCTGGTTGATGCTGGGCGATGCCTACACTTTCGTCGACCCGATGTTTTCCTCTGGCGTGTTCCTGGCCATGCACAGCGCCGAACGTGGCGCGGCGATGGTGGATGCGGCACTACGCGCACCGCAGTCGGAGGCGAAACTGCAGCGTGCCCTGCAGCGCGAACTGACGCGCGGTGTGGATGAATTCAAGTGGTTCATCTACCGCTTCACTTCGCCCACCATGCGCGCCTTGTTCGCGCACCCGCAAAACACCTGGCAGGTGGAACAGGCGGTGGTGGCAATGCTGGCCGGCGATGTCTTCGACGCCCCCAAAGTCCGCATCCGCCTGCGCGCCTTTCGCGCCCTGTACGCACTCACCACCTTGTCGATGATGCCGCGCGCCTGGCAGTCGTGGCGCCATCGCCGGCGTCAGGCCAAGCTCGGCTTCGACGGCGACACCTTGCAATGCGACACGCAACAACGAGACGCTCAATGACCGCTTCCCAGGCCCAGACCACGCACGCCGTGCGCCATCCCCGGCTGCAGGTCGACTATGTCGACCAGACCGACCCTGCCGTGCTGCTGACCGACCCGCAGGTGCTGGCCGTGTTCGGCTTCGGCGATGCGGCGCCGCGCCTGCACGACCCGCGTTATCTGCGCGTGCCGCTGCAGCCGTACCAGGCCAGCGTGCTGGAAGTCTGGCGCACCGATGCGCCGGTGAGCAGCGGCCGCGATGGCAACATCGCCTGGTCCAGCGATGGGCACCTGCAGTTCGGCGTGATCGAGATCGACGAGCAGGATGTCGATATCGAAGAAGCCGCTGCCAGGGCATATGCGGAAATCACCGCCTTCGTCAGCAACGGCCAGACGCCGCGGTTGCTGCGGATCTGGAATTACCTCGACGCCATCACCCTGGGCAGCGGCGATCGCGAACGTTACCGGCAGTTCTGCGTGGGCCGTGCACGCGGGTTGGGCGCATTCGACACCGCGCAGTTGCCGGCGGCCACCGCCGTGGGCCGTTGCGATGCCGAGCGCATCATCCAGATCTACTGGCTGGCCGCCACCAATGCCGGCACGCCGCTGGAAAACCCGCGCCAGGTCAGTGCCTACCATTACCCGCGCCAGTACGGCCCGCAGCCGCCCAGTTTCGCCCGTGCCATGCTGCCACCGGCCGGCAGCGACATGCCGCTGCTGCTGTCAGGCACCGCTGCGGTGGTGGGCCACGCCTCGATGCACACCGGCCAATTGCTGGCGCAGCTGGAAGAAACCTTCGCCAACTTCGACGCCCTGCTTGGCGCCGCGCGTCAGCATGCACCGGCGTTACCGGCGCAGTTCGGCGCCGGCACCCGCCTGAAAGTCTATGTGCGCGAGCGCGACGACCTGCCCCGGGTTGCGCAGGCACTGGATGCCCGCTTCGGCGATGCGGTCCCGCGCCTGCTGCTGCACGCCGTGATCTGCCGCGATGAGCTGGCGGTGGAGATCGATGGGGTGCATGGGTGATGCCACGTGCCGCGGAGGCCATCTGCGGCGATCGATCGAGCAGCGCCCACGGATGGCGCGATGCGGGCTGACCTGATGCGGGCATTCGTGCCGCGCATCCCTGACCCCGCATCGAAGGCGCCACACAGGTGCCGATGAACGCCGACAACACCACCGCGCAGATGACGACCAGCAAGGCGGCAACGCTCTGTGGCCTGCGTCGACCACGCCTGCCCGCGCGTTCTTCGCGCTGTGTCTGCGGCCATTCATCGCCACGCTGACTGCCGCGTCCATGACGCCTGCCGTTGCGCACACGCGGCAGGTCACGCTCAGCCGTTGAGCAATCCCAGCACCACATCGCGCGGCAGCTTGCCGGTTTCGTTGCGTGGCAGGGCGGCGACCTTGCGCAGGCGGCGCGGCAGGAAGACCGGGTCCACGCTGACGCGGAGCGCGGCCAGCACCTGGGCTTCGTCCAGGGTGGGGGCGACCACCAGCGCGGCGATGCGGCCGACCGCCTGGCCGGGGTCGGGCGCGAGCTGCACGATGGTCCCGTCGATGACGCCGGGAATGGCGAGCAAGCGCCGTGTCAGATCGGCCAGCGATGCGCGCTTTCCGGCGATTTCCAGCAGGTCGGCCTGGCGGCCGCGCACCTGGAAGCGGCCGTCGTCGGCCACGTCCATCATGTCGGCCAACAGCACCGGCGTGGCCAGATGCGGCGCATGCACCAGCGTGCCAGAGGCCTGCGTTTCCAGGCGCACGCCGGGCAGAGGCGTCCACGCCGCTTCCAGCGCCGTACGGCGCACGGCGAACACGCAGGTTTCGGTGGAGCCGAACATCTCGCGCACCTCACCGCCAAAACGCGCTTCGGCGGCAGCGGCGATCTCCGGCGCCAGCGGCGCGGTGGCCGACACGATGCCGGCCAGCGGCGGCAGCGCCACGCCGGATTCGACCAACGCACGCAGATGCACCGGTGTGGTCACCAAGACACGCGGCGCGGGAATATCGGCCAGTGCACGTGCCACGTCGTCCGGAAAGAACGGGCGCCCGGCGTGCACCGCCAGCGTGGTCACCATCGGCAGCAGCACCGACAACTCCATGCCGTACATGTGCTGCGGCGGCACGGTGGCGACCACGTGCGGGACGGCATCGGTGTGCGTCCACAGACTTTGCAGCGCAACCAGATCCTGGCGCGTGCTGGTCAAAAAACTGCCCCATGTCTTGGGATTGGGTTGCGGGCTGCCCGTGCTGCCGGAGGTGAAACCGATCGCCACCAGCGCATCGTCGGCCAGCTGCGGAATCGGGCCCTGGGCCTGCGGCAACTCGGCCGGCAGCTGCCAGTACCGCGGCGGCGCCAGCTCCAGCGTCAGGTCGCCCAGACAATACGTATCGACGTAACGCGCCTGCACTTCGCCCACGACTGCCGGCGCTCGCGAGGACGGCAGCAGCGAGACCTGCCCGCGCAGCGCACATGCATAGAACGCCACCATGAAACGATAGCGGTCCTCGCACAGATTCACCGCATGGCGGCCCGCGGGCAGCTGCTGCGCCAGGCCGTGCACGTGCGCGATGAAGGTCGCCAGATCGACCGACTGCCCCGCGCGCCAGGCCAGCGGCCGGTCGGGCGCACCAACAGCCATCGGATGGGAAATAGCGGGGGCAGGCAGGCTGGACATGGAAACCGACGGTCGCAAAAGCGCGCTAGCTTGGCCGCCACCTGCGCCGCTGGCAAGTCAGGGGTTTTCCTCTGCGACGCGCGAAGTGGATCGCCGCCGGGGTGTGGCATGCGGGTGGCCGGGCCAGTTGGTGTGCGACGCGCGCCTTGTGCGGCATGGCACATCATCGTCGCTGCACGCGGCAAGTCTTCACCAGTGCGTGGTTGCGCTGGGCAGTGCGATACGCCGACGGGCTGCAGGTGTGCAGGGCACTCGTGCGGCGCCTCTGCGCAGGTGCGCTTCCATACGAGATTTTCGTTGCGTTCGTCGGCGCGTGTGCCAGTTGAGCGCGTGGCGTTACCAGTGCCGTGGCGTTGAAGGATTCATTTGCGCTGTCGTGTCGTGCAGCGCCGATGCCGCGCACCGCTCTCATCTGCGAGTGCATGCTTGCGCAGCGCCGGCCCATGGTCGCGCCCGCTCATTGCGCGCTTACAGGTGCTACCGGGCGCTGCATGCAGCCACGCACGCATGACCTGTGGCCCAAGCCTGCTGCGAAGGCGAACTGCTAGGCTTGCGCGCTCTCCTTTGCGTCCAGCCGTGTCCGATGCCTAGATTGTTGCCGTTGACCCTTCTGCTGCTGGCCACCACTGCGCATGCGCAGGCTGCCGCCCCGCTCACCATCGAACAGGCGATGGCCGACCCGGACTGGATCGGGCCGGCGGTGGACCAGGCCTGGTGGCAATGGGACGGCAAACAGGTGCAATACCTGCTCAAGCGCGATGGCAGCCCGGTGCGCGACACCTATCGCCAGGGCACCGGCGGCGGCACCGCCGAGCGTGTGGCCGATACCGCGCGCGCCGGCCTGGATGCGGCAAACCCCAGTTACGATGCCACCCGCCAGCGCATGCTGTTCGCACGTAACGGCGACATCTTCCTGCGCGATCTGCGCACAGGTGCGCTGACCCAGCTGACCCGCAGCAACGAGACCGAATCGCGTCCGCAGTTCGCCAGCGACGGCGGTGCGATCTGGCGCGCGGGCAACAATTGGTACCACTGGCGCGCCGACGGCGGCACTGCGCAGGTGGCGGTGGTCAAGGCCGAGCGCGACCCCAACGCCGCTCCCAAGGCCGATGTGCTGCGCGAGCAGCAACTGGCGACGCTGGCCACCTTGCGCCGCGACAAGGAGCAACGCGACGCGCTGCGCACGCAGGAAGACGCCTGGCGCCGCGCCGATGCCACGCGTGCGGCGGCGCCGGTGTATCTGGGCGATGAGGTGGAGATCGTCGACAGCGCGTTGTCGCCGGACGGCCGCCATCTGTTGGTGGTCACACAGGCCAAGAACGCCGACGAAGGTCAGGCCGGCAAGATGCCCAGATACGTGACCGAATCCGGTTACGAAGAATTCCAGGAAGTGCGCACCCGTGTCGGCCGCAACGCCCCGGCAGCGCATGCGCTGTGGCTGGTGGATGTTGGCGCGGGCACGGCCAGATCGCTGTCGTTCGACCCACTCCCCGGCATCGCCACCGATCCGCTGGCGGCCTTGCGCAAAGCCGCCAAGCGCGACCCCCTGAAGGGCAACCGCGCGGTGCGCGTGGAAAGCGATGGCGACGGCAGCGGGCCGGCCGTGCACTGGAGCGATGACGGCCGCAACGTGGCGGTGGAAATTCGCGCGGTGGACAACAAGGACCGCTGGATCGCCAGCGTGGACCTGGACAACGCCAGGCTGCAGCCGCGTCACCGTTTGAGCGATAGCGCGTGGATCAACTGGGACTTCAACGATTTCGGCTGGCTGCCCGACAACCGTACGCTGTGGCTGCTGTCGGAAGAATCCGGCTATTCGCAGCTGTACACCGTGGAAGGCAACGGCAAACCGCGCCAGCGCACGCGCGGCAAGTGGGAAGTGTCGATGCCGGTGGCCAGCGCCGACGGCAGCGGCATGTTCTTCCTGTGCAACCAGAAATGGCCGGGCGATTACGAAGTCTGCAAGCTCGATCTGCGCAACGATCAGCTCACCGAGATCACGGCGTTGAACGGTGTGGAAGGTTTCAGCCTCTCGCCCAACGGGCAGCAGTTGCTGGTGCGTTACTCCGGCAGCTATCTGCCGACCCAACTGGCCGTGGTACCGGCCACAGGCGGTCAGGCCACCGTGCTCACCGACACCCGCACGGCAGCCTTCAAGGCGCAGCCGTGGATTGCGCCGCAGTACGTGCAAATCCCGTCCAAACACGGTGCCGGCACGGTCTGGGGCAAGTATTACGGCCCCAAGACGCCCGAGCCGGGCAAGCAGTATCCGATCGTGATGTTCGTGCACGGCGCCGGGTATCTGCAGAACGTCTCCGAACGCTACACCCCGTATTTCCGCGAGCAGATGTTCCACAACCTGCTGGTGCAGCAGGGCTACATCGTGCTGGACCTGGACTATCGCGCCTCCGAAGGCTACGGCCGCGATTGGCGCACGGCGATCTATCGCAACATGGGCCACCCCGAGCTGGAAGATTATCTGGATGGCCTGGACTGGCTGGTCGCCACCAAGCAGGGTGATCGCACACGCGCCGGCATCTACGGCGGCTCGTACGGCGGCTTCATGACCTACATGGCGCTGTTCCGCAGCCCTGGCACGTTCAAGGCCGGGGCGGCGCTGCGCCCGGTCGGCGACTGGATGCAGTACAACCACGAGTACACCTCCAACATCCTCAACACGCCCGAGCTCGATCCAGAGGCCTACAAGATCTCCTCGCCGATCAATTACGCCGAGGGCTTGCGCGACCACCTGCTGATCGCCCACGGCATGATCGACGACAACGTGTTCTTCAAGGATTCGGTGGACATGACGCAGAAGTTGATCGAGCTGCACAAGGACAACTGGCAGGTGGCGCCGTACCCGCTGGAGCGCCACGGCTTTACGCGCGCCGATTCGTGGCTGGACGAGTACAAGCGCATCCTCGAGCTGTTCAATGAGCAGGTGAAGCCTTAGAGCATGCCAGGTACTTCGAGGTGAGGGCGAAGCGTCCTGTGGCGCGTCGAGACAGGGCGTGCGCCTTGCCCACGGGTCGGCCGCCAGCGGCACGGGGCGGGCGCCGCGCGTCCTGCACGCAGATGCCGGGGTCAGGCCATCTCGCAGTCACGATGCGCCCTGACCAACCGCGCAGAACGTAGCCGATCCGGCCAACTGCAGCGACGACGCTGCGATCAGGATCAACGACGCGGCACGTGCGCGGGCAAACCAACACCGGCGTCTGGGTTGCTTCCCGCTCACCTGTTGCTACGCCAGTGGCTCTAAGCTTGGCGCTGGACCGGTAACGCGCCATCGCTGCACGCGTGCTGCTGCACCGGTCCGCCGCATGACCGGTGCGCCGCCGGCATGACGGCGCTTCCACTCACCACGGGCGCAGGGAAGGGAGACGCGATGGGCCTGTGGGACCGTTTGTTTGGACGCAAGAGCACTGCGGCAAACACGCCGCGCACGGCACCGACGGCTGCGCCTGTCGCTGCCGCAGACGTCTCGGAGGCGGGGGCCGAGATCGATCCCGCACTGCAACCGGCGCTGAGCGCGTTTCAGCGCGGCGACCATGTGGCTGCCTACAACGCTGCGCAGACGCAGCGCCACCTTGGTGCCGATGCGCAGCGCCTGTGCGCGCTGTCGTTGAGCGCGCTGGACCGCTATCGCGAGGCCTACCCGTACTGGCTGGCGCTGTATGCGCTGGAGCCCACGGCACACAACGCACTGCAGCTGGCAACCACCTCGGTGATGTGCAACGAGATCGCCCAGGGCGAGCAGTGGTTGCTGACCTTCGACGATCTCAATGCACAGGAGCGGTCCACCTCGCCGGCGACCGCGCGTACCAGCTTCCTCACCGCGCTCACCCGCGCCGGCCACGGGGCGCACGCGCTGCCGCACCTGGAATGGCTGCGCGAGGCATATGCTGGCATGTCCATTACCGACAGCCATTTCCTGTACGTGCGCGGGCTGCCGTTTCTCGAAGCATTTCTTGAGCGCAGCACGCCGCTGTTGCGCCAATGCCTGCCAGCCGACGCAGTGCCCGAGTGGTACGCGCGCCTGCAACCTGCGCTGGATCCGCCCGGGCAGGCGATGGTGGCTGCCCACATCGCATCACTACGATGAGCGCCGTCCGGCCAGCATCGGCGCGCCAGCGCGGTGGCTTCGTCACTCCGCTGGCTGGGGTTTCCCTGTTGCTGGGGGCGGTCAGCGTGCTGGCCAATCTGATGCAGATCGCAATGATCGCACTGGCGCCAGGTGCGGCATCGCTAGGGCTGCCCCAAGGCATCACCCTGCCCCCCTCCTGGCAATGGCTGATCGATCACGCGCTGTCGTTATCGGTCGCCGGCGTGGTGCTCTCGGCTGCGTTCTGCTGGTTGAGTTGGGCGCTGCTGCAGCGGCGCGAGTGGGCAAGGCGTGGCTTCGTGGCGGTGTTGCTGGTGACCGGGCTGCTCAATTTCGGCGGACTGGCGTTGATCGGGCCCTTGTTCGACGGCGTGCAGACGCTGCTGCCCGCCGATGTGCTGCAAAGCCCGGAGTGGCCGCAGATGCAGGCACGTTTGCAGGCCACCCAGCAAATGGCACTGGTCCTCACCGGCCTGGGTGCGCTGGCGATCGGCTGCGTCCACGCAGCATTGGCATGGCGGCTATGCACGCCCGCTGTCCGCGCGGAGTTTTCGCAAGCTGAGCGACCTGATAGCCGGTAAGGACGTTGCAACCTGCAGCAGTTCAGCTGCCTTGCAACGAAATACGCCTCGCTCGCCAGTTGCGCATCGAAAACTGAGAGCTTGCGTGTGCGGTTGCCTGGCTATCTTCAATCCCAGCTCGAATGCACGGCGCCCGCATCGCTCGCGGCACACGCCGTGAACCCATCCTTGCGGCAAGGACACTGCACCACACGTTGGTCGGCAGTTTATGAAGTAGCTCCTGATACGGAAACGGCGCTGTAGAACAAGCGAGTCTCGCCCCTCGGTTGCGCTGGCATACGACCATCTCGACTGGTCATTGCCCAGCGGTGATCACTGCGCCGTCATCCCGCATCGCACTGCGACAAACGGGCGCGCTTGCGCGGGATGCACCGCGCGGAGCGCACGGCTTAGAATTGGGACATGAACGAATTCGACCGTGTACGCGATTATCTGACCGACCTGCAGGACCGCATCTGCGCCGCTGTGGAAGCTGCCGACGGTAAGGCACGCTTCGCCGAGGACCTTTGGAAGCGCGAGGAAGGCGGCGGTGGCCGTACCCGCATCCTGCGCGACGGCGCGGTGTTCGAGCAGGCCGGCATCGGTTTTTCGGATGTGTCCGGTACGCGCCTGCCGCCGTCGGCCAGTGCGCACCGGCCCGAGCTTGCCGGTGCGACCTGGCGTGCATGCGGCGTCTCGTTGGTGTTTCATCCGCACAACCCGTATATCCCGACCACGCACATGAACGTGCGCTACTTCCGCGCCGAGCGCGATGGCGAGGTGGTGGCCGCCTGGTTTGGCGGTGGCTTCGACCTGACTCCGTTCTATCCCTTCGATGAGGATGTGCAGCACTGGCACCGCGTTGCACAGGCGCTGTGCGAGCCGTTTGGCCAAGAGCGCTATGCCGCGCACAAGCGTTGGTGCGACGAATACTTTTTCCTGCGCCACCGCAATGAAACGCGTGGCGTGGGCGGGCTGTTCTTCGACGATCTGGGTCAGGATTTCGAGCGCGACTTCGCCTACCAGCGCGCAGTGGGCGATGGCTTTCTGGATGCGTACATACCAATCGTGCAGCGGCGCAAGGACACACCCTACGGCGAGCGCGAACGCGAGTTTCAGTTGTACCGTCGTGGGCGCTACGTGGAATTCAATCTGGTCTACGACCGCGGCACCCTCTTTGGATTGCAGAGCGGTGGGCGCGCCGAGAGCATCCTGATGAGTTTGCCGCCGCGGGTGCGCTGGGAGTACGGCTTCACGCCGGAGCCGGGCAGCGCAGAAGCGCGGCTGGCCGATTACCTGATTCCACGCGACTGGCTCGGTTGATCGAACCGCCGCCATAAGGCGCGGCGTGCTGGCGGGCGTCCACGCAGGCGGTGGCACTGGCGGGCACGTTACAGCGCGTCGCGAGCAAGTGCGTTGCCTGCTGACGGCTCGATCCACTGCGCGTCATCGGTGGGCCACGCTGCCCGGCGACAGTGGCCGCACAGGCGCGGATCGCGCGACGCGACGGCGCCCTGTTCCTTGGCAGAATGAAACTCGCCCACCAGCGCCGGTAGCGGTAGCGGTAGCGTGCATGGCAGGCGCGCGCAAACGCAACAACCGTAAATCGATAGATGAATACGCGTGCTGCCCGCCCATAAACTGAATGAGCAGCATGGCCTCGTACCGCCGGCGCAGCATTCCCTCTGCATCGCCGCACCCGACGATGAGCGGGCATTTACGCTGCAACGCGGCATGCATTGGGGCTTGGCGCCAAGCGAATGCGTTGCCTGCGCAGGGTCTTGGAGTGGTGTCGCTACACGCCACGCGCCCTGCGCACACCGAAGGCACCTGCAGCATCGCTGTTAACGCTGCAGCGCTTGCGCATAGTGGAAGGACACAAATAAAAAGCCCCGCAGACCAGGGGGAGGTCGGCGGGGCCAGGGAACGGAAACTTGGGGAGGAGTTTCCGCTCCGAGATCTGCTCCAGGGGATGGGAGAGATCTACCGACAGGCGTTGCGCCCGTCGAGGGATATAACAACATTTTCTACATTGATGGATCGTGAAGATAACTGTTAAAAAAATGTAGAATTTAGGGGGTATTCATTCCATTAACTCAGCTGAATTCACATTATGTTTGGAACGGATTATTGCTGATCTGCGTATTCAGCATATCGCAGCCATTCACCGCATCAATGCGCTTGGTCCCAATTATCGCCAACGCCCGAATCCACCACCAACGGCACGCGTAATTCAGCTGCGCCCGCCATGCGCGTGGTGACCTCGCTCAGTAGCGTATCGACGAAATTAATATCGGCTTCGAACACCAGTTCGTCGTGCACCTGCAAGATCATCTTCGCGCGTTGCGCGTGGTTGGCGATCCAGCCGTCCACGTTGACCATGGCGCGCTTGATGATATCTGCGGCGGTGCCCTGCATCGGCGCGTTGATGGCGGCGCGCTCGGCACCGGCACGCTGGCCCTGGCTGCCGGCATTGATGAAGTCCAGATACAGCCGGCGCCCGAACACCGTTTCCACGTAGCCCTTGTCGCGCGCCTGCTGGCGGGTGGTTTCCATGAAGTCGCGCACGCCCGGGTAACGGCTGAAGTACAGCGCGATGTAGTCCTGCGCCTCGCCGCGGCCGATACCGAGCTGACGGGCCAGGCCGAAGGCGCTCATGCCGTACATCAGGCCGAAGTTGATGGCCTTGGCGGCGCGGCGCTCATCGCCGCTGACGGTGTCGATGGTGCGGCCGAACACTTCGGCGGCGGTGGCGCGGTGGACGTCGGCGCCGGATTCGAACGCGCCCACCAGTCCGGGGTCGCCGGACAGGTGCGCCATGATGCGCAGCTCGATCTGCGAATAGTCGCAGGCGATCAGCTTGCGTCCGGCCGGGGCGACGAAGGCGCGGCGGATGCGACGACCGTCTTCGGTGCGGATCGGGATGTTCTGCAGGTTCGGATCGGACGAGGACAGCCGCCCGGTGGCGGCGCCAGCCTGGTGGTAGCTGGTGTGCACGCGCCCGGACTGCGGGTGGATCATCTCCGGCAGCTTGTCGGTGTAGGTGCTGCGCAGCTTGGCCAAGCCCCGGTACTCCAGGATCACGCGTGGCAGCTCGTGCTGGTCGGCGATGGCTTCCAGTGCTTCTTCGTTGGTCGAGGGCTGGCCCTTGGGCGTCTTGACCACGGCGGGGAGCTTGAGCTCGTCGAACAGCAGGGCCTGCAGCTGCTTGGGCGAATCCAGGTTGAAGCTGCGCCCGGCCAGCTCGGTGGCTTTCTGCTGGGCAGCGAGCATGCGCTTGGACAGGTCCGCACTCTGGCGGCGCAGTTCGGCCGCATCCACGCACACACCGTTGGCTTCGATGCGGGCCAGCACGTCCACCAGCGGCATTTCGATGTCGCGGTAGACGCGCTCCAGGCCCGGTTCGCTGGCCAGCCGGGGGCCGAGCACGCGATGCAGGCGCAAGGTGATGTCGGCGTCCTCGGCGGCGTAGCGGGTGGCGTCTTCCAGGCTGATCTGGGCGAACGGGATCTGCTTGGCGCCCTTGCCGCAGACGTCTTCGTACTTGACGGTGTCGTAGCCGAGATAGCGCTTGGCCAGGCTGTCCATGTCGTGGCGGGCACTGCCGGAATTGAGCACGAAGCTCTCCAGCAGGGTGTCGTCGGCATAGCCGGCCAGCGCCACGCCATGCCGGCGCATCACGTGCAGGTCGTACTTGCCGTGCTGGCCGAGCTTGCGCACGGCCGGGTCGGTGAGCAGTGGCGCCAGTTGCGCCAATGCCTGGGTGCGGTCGAGTTGGGCCGGCGCACCGGGGAAGTGATGGCCGAACGGCAGGTACGCCGCCTGGCCGGGCTCGGCGGCCACGCTCAGGCCGATCAAATCGGCTTGCAGCGGGTCCAGGCTGTCGGTTTCGGTATCGAAGGCGAACTGCCCGGCGGCACGCAGCCGCGCGATCCAGCTGTCGAGCTGCTCCTGGGTCAGGATGGTCTCGTACTGGCCGGGCGCCGACAGCGACGGATCGAGATCCACCGCGGCGTTGACGGGGCCGGAGACGAAGCCGGTGCCGCGCGCGCGGCCCGGTTCGGTGCGCGCAGTGGCAGCAGCAGCGCCCAGCGCCACCGGCTCGGCCAGCAGGCCCGCCTGGGCGGCCGCACCACCGAGTTCGCGCAGCGCCTGGGTGAAGCCGTAGCGGGCGTACAGCACCGCCAGCGCCTCGGCGTTGGGCTCGCGCAGGTCCAGCGCGCGCGGGCCGCTGGCCAGGGTGACATCGGTCTTGATGGTCACCAGCTCACGGTTGAGCGGCAGGCGTGGCAATGCGGCGCGCAGGTTGTCGCCGATCTTGCCCTTGATCTTGTCGGCGTTGGCGATGACGCCATCGAGCGAGTCGTATTCGGCCAGCCATTTGGCGGCGGTCTTGGGGCCGCACTTTTCCACGCCGGGCACGTTGTCGACTGTGTCGCCCATCAACGCCAGCAGGTCGACGATCTGATCGGGCCGCACGCCGAACTTGGCGATCACCGCCGCGTCCGAATCCATGCGGCTGCCGCTCATGGTGTTGACCAGTTCGATGCCCGGACGCACCAGCTGGGCGAAGTCCTTGTCGCCGGTGGAGATGGTAACGCTCAACCCATCGGCGGCGCCCTGCAGCGCCAGCGTGCCGATCACATCGTCCGCTTCCACGCCGTCGATGCGCAGGATGTCGATGCCCAGCGCATGCACGATGTCGCACATCGGCTGCACCTGCGCGCGCAGGTCGTCGGGCATCGACGGTCGGTTGGCCTTGTAGTCGGCATACAAGTCATCACGGAACGTTTTACCGGGCGCATCCACCACGAAGGCGATGTAGGCCGGGCGCTCCTTCAAGGTGGCGCGCAACATGTTGACCACGCCGAACAAGGCGCCGGTGGGCTCGCCCTGGGCATTGGTCAGCGGCGGAAGCGCGTGGAACGCGCGATACAGGTAACTGGACCCGTCGATCAGGACTAATCTGCTCATGGCCCGATTCTACGCTGCACGCCCAGGGCACACCGCGCCAGCGCATACTGGCTGGCGATCAACACGGATAACGACAATGAACAAAGCACGTCTTTTGCTGCTGCCGTTACTGCTGCTCGGCGGCTGTGCCACCGGCGGCGGCGACCGCGCCGGTGGCGATATCCCGGCTGGCGCCGATGTCACCAGCAAGACCATGGGCAACGGCGACAAGGTCGACGAATACCGCGTCAACGGTCAGCTGGAGATGGTGCGGGTGACGCCGGCGCGCGGGGCGCCCTACTTCCTGTACGACCGCGACCATGACGGGCATACCGACGCGGAAAAGGACAAGGTCAACAAGGTGTATTGGCAGCTCTATAGCTGGTGATTGGGGAGTTGGGATTCGCGATTCGTGGGGCATGCGTCGGGCGTTGAGACGCCCGGTGGCGTTGCGTTTTTGATCTGCGGTTCATTGCCTTGGCCGAATTGCCGCCGTGCCCGGAGATGTCCCCTCGCGCACAGCGCGCCGCACACCCGCGTGGTGCGCTTGCGGTAGCGCTGACGATGGGCTGCCGGCATGCAGCGGTGCCCGGCGCTCTTTCACACGATTGGGCGCTACTCAACCGTGTTCACGATCGCTGGGCGCACCGCTCAGGTGCCCTGCCTGTCCAGCGCAACCGCTGCTCGGCGTTCCCTGCCCGGCGGGACACCAGGTGCTCGGGTTTCTTGCCTGGCGATGCGGCTCAGGTTTCTTCGAGCGGGCCGGTGACGCGTTGCAGTTCGTCGATGCCGGCCGGGGCCAGCTCCTTCATCAGCGCCAGGAAATCGCAGCCGACCAGGCGTTGGGCGCGGCGCAGCAGCATCGGCACCGGGCTGGATGGTTCGTGCCGGGCGTAATAGGCGCAGATCTCTTCCAGCCGCCGCTTCACATCCTCGGGGCCGGCGATCTCGTCGTTGCGGCGGGTGGCACTGGTTGCCGTGGCGGCGGCGTGGCCCTCGCCGGCAGCCTGCTCACCGTCTTCAGTGACCGCAAGGACGCCCTGCCGCGCTTGCCAATGCGGCAGTACGAAGCGCTCCAGATCGCGCAGGTCGGTCAGCAGCGGCCGCAGGTCCGGCGCAGCGGTGCCGACGCGCTCGCTCAGCAGCGCATCGATCGCGCGCGCCTGCCGCAGCGCCTCGGCAATGGCCTGGGCGGAGGTGGCCAGCGTTTCCGGCGCGCAGTCCTGGCAGCAGGCTTCGATTTCGGCCAGGCTGGGGCCGCTCTGGCCGTCGGGCAGCTTGATGCTGCCGTTGGCCACGCGCAGATCGCGCAGGCTGAAGCGGCCCAGCCGCGGCGACTGCACGAACGCGGTGGTGCGCAGCGCACCGAGCAGGCCCATCGGGTCGCTGAGGCCGACCAGCGCATTGATGCGCGAGGTCGGGTCGTTGTCGTCGTCGGCATCCAGCTGCGGATGCACGCTGTCCCAATGACGCTCGAGCAGGCCGTGGATCAACGCCAACGCATCGGCCCAGCCCGGCAGGCCGCGCAGGCGCAGCCAGGCGGCGCCGAGCTTGCCGGCCACGCGCAGGTCGCGGCTGCGCCGGCTCAGCTCCAGCGCCAGCGCCTGCACCTTGTCCCAGTCCGGTTCTTCGGCGGCGATGACGCTCTCGCCCAGCGAGCGCTCGGCGCGGGCCGACGATTCGCGCTCCAGGCGCAGGAATTCCGGGTCGTATTCCAGATCCGGTCCGGCCGGGGCGTCGTCGCCGAGCGGCGCCAGCAGGGTCTCCAGGGAACTGTCGTCTTGCATGGCACGGCCTCCATCGGGGAAGCCGCCGCGGTGGGCGGCGGCAGGCAGGTCACTCGGGATTGCAGACGGCATCCGGGTCGCCGGCGTCGCAGGCCGGCTGCTGGTCGTCGGGCAACCGCAGGCCGGGGCGGACCAGGCCGAAGGCGCGGTACGGGGTACCGCTGGCCGACAGGTCCACGAAGGCCACGGTGCGGCTGGCCGAACTCTGCGCACGGCCGGCAAACGCCGAGGCCGGCACATTGAAGCCGGAGCCGCCGGCCAGATCGAGCAGGCTGCCGTCGACCGTCGTGGCGTTGAAATACGCCGGCGGCGCGCCGATCGCCGCCACGGTCTGGGTGCCGGTACCGATCACATAGATCGGGTTCTGCTGCGTACCGATCTGGCCGGTGGCGGCAAAGGTGCCGGTGCCGTTGCGCAGCGGCGCGCGGCCGTCCTGGAACAGATTGCCGCGGACCGACAGGAACATCGCGCTGTTGCCGGCATCCACGCTGTAGCTGCTGCCATTGGCCAGCACAAGCAGCAAATCGCCGCCGTTGGTGAAGCTGAACCCATTGCTGGCGACGAAGTCGCCCAGGCGTACGACACGGTTGTCGACGAAACCGGCCGCATCGCCCAGCACCACCGCGCCGCCTGCGCTACCGCTGAGCAGGCCGGCGGTGATCGAACTGCCGGCGCGCTGGCGGATGCCGGCAGCGGCCTGCAACCAGCTGGTGGCGCCGCTGAGCTGGCCGCTCAGCTGCAGCTCGCCGCCGCTGCGCAGGCGCAGCGAGGGGCCGCCGTCGACGCGGCCGCTGACCAGCAGCGAGCGATTGCTGACCAGATTCAGGCCTTGCGCGCTGAAGTCGCCGAGCGCGTCGATGGCGTTGCCACTGCCGGTGAGCGTGACCGCCCCGGCGGCATTGCCGCCGAGCTGACCGGCGCGCAGGTTGCCGGCGTTCTGGGTGATCGCCCCGCCGCTGCTCAAGGCCACGCTGGCGCCTTCAACGTCGTGACCGAGTGCCACGCCGGTGCCGCCGCGCAGGGCGATGGCGTTGGCGCTGAGCGCGCCAGCGGTGGTGAGCTGGCCACCGGCCTGCAGACGCAGGGCATCGCTGGCTTGCGCAGTCGCCGCCAGGTCGTTGCGATCGACGATGGCGATGCTGCTGCCGCGCGCCTGCACCGTGCCCTGGAAATCGTTACCGGCCGCATCCAGCACGATCGCACCGGTGCCGGCATCGAGCACGCTGTTGCCCGCCACGGTCAGCGCGCCTTGCTGGGTAATGCCGGCAGCGGTGGCCGCAGGCACGGCGATCGCCTGGGCAACGATCGTGTTGGCCTGGGCCGTTGCTGCACTCCCGCTGCGTGCCACCAGCGCACCGCCGACGCGCCCCTGGCCCAGATCCAGGCCGGCGCCGCTGGCGACATCCAGTGCATCGACCTCCAGATTGCCCAAGACCAGCGCATTGCGATCGCGCACGCTGGCCGCGCCGCCGCTCAGGCTCACCGCCGCCTGGAAATCGTTGTCGGCATCGGTCAATGCAATGGCAGCGCCACTGCTGTTGATGCGGGTACTGCCGGTCACGGTCAACGCGCCGCTCTGGGTGACGGCACCGCCATTGCTGGCCGCATCCAGATCGCCATTGACCAGGCCAACGCCCAGATTCAGCGCGCCGCTGTTACGGACCTGCAGGTTGCCGGTGTTGAGCGTGCCCAGGGTCAAGCCATTGGCATCGCGCACGCTGCTGGCCCCGCCGCTCAGGGTGAGCAGGCCCTGGAAGTCGTTGCCCGCCGCCTCCAGGGTGATGGCGCCGCTGCCGGCATCGACCGTGGTGTCGCCTGCGACGAGCAACGCGCCACCGGTCTGGGTGATGGCGGCGTTGGTGCTGTTCAAGCGCAGCGCGTTGCCTGCCGTGAGCGTGTTGCTCAGCGCGATGCCATTGGCGCCGGTCAGTTGCACCGTGCCACCGCGCAAGGCGCCGGCGGTGCGCAAGGTGCCGCCGTTGGCTGTCAGCGTCAGCGCGCCGGTGCCGGTGTCGATCTGGCTGGCCGGCAGGTTCAAGTCACCGCCGGCGACCAGCGAGATCGCCGCGTTGCCACCGCTGCGCACCGCAGCGATGCTGAGGTCGTTGCGATCCTGCACGGCGATGGCATTGCCGGTGAGCGCAACCGCGCCGACGAAGTCGTTGTTGGCATCGGTCAAGGCGATGTCGCCGCTGCCGGCATTCAAGCTGGATGCACCGCCGACCGACAAACCGCCGCTCTGGGTGATCGCTGCATTGCCGCTGGTGCCGTTCAACGCGCCACGCACCACCCCGTTACCGAGATGCAGTGCGCCACTGCTGTTGGCGGTGAGTGCATTGGTGGACAGCGTGCCGAAACTGAGCGCGTTGCCGGCGATCTGCACGTCGCCTGCCGTGAGATTGACCACGCCGTTGAAGGTGTTGCCCGCGGTATTGAGCGTGACGTTGCCACTGCCTGCATTGACGGTGGTGGTGGTGCCAACGTCGAGTGCCGCGGCGGTCTGCGTGATCGCGGTGTTGTTGCTGCTCAGCGACAGCGCGCCTGTGGTGGTGATGGTGTGGCCGATGGTGAGACCGTCGCGTGCGGACAGGGTGACGTTGCGGCCGCGCAAGTCGCCGCCGGTGCTCATGCTGCCGCCATTGGCGATCAGGGCAAGATCGGCGGTGCCGGTGTCCAGGTTCTGCGCGGAGAGGTTCAGTGCGCCGCCGGCGGTCAACGCGATGGTGCCGTTGGCACCGGCGTTCAAGGCATTGATGGTGAGGTTGCCGCGATCGGCCACCGTGATGCCGGTGCCGGTGAGACGGATGCCGGCGCCAAAGCGGTTGCTGCCGTTGTTGAGCGCGATGCTGGCGCTACCGGCATCGACGGTGCTGGTGCCCACCACGTCGAGTGCGCCGGCGTTCTGCACGATGGCGGCGTTGGTGCTGCGCAGGGCGAGCGTGTTGGCGGTGACGGTGTGGCCCAGAGTCAGGCCGTCGCGTCCGAACAGCGTCACGTTGTTGCCACCCAGGGCTGCGGCCGTGCTCAGTGCGCCGCCGTTCGATGCCAGGGTCAGGTTGCTGTTGCCGACCGCGATAGCCTGCGACGGCAGGCTCAAGGTACCGCCGGCGGTCACTGCAACACTGCCGTTGCCGGTGCTGGTCAATGCGGCAAGGCTGAGGTTGTCGCCGTCGATCACGCCAATGCCGTTGCCGGTCAGGCTGACGCTGTTGAAGTTATTGCCGGCTTGCAGCAACGAAATCGCACCGGTGCCCGCATCGACCGTGGTGGCGCCGCTGACCAGCAGTGCGCCGCCGCTTTGCGTAATGGCGGCATTGCTGCTGGCAAGCGACAACGTGCGCGCGGTGATGTTCTGGCCCAAGGCCAAGCCGCTGTTGGCGCGCAGGCTCACTTCATCGCCAAGCAGTGCGGCAGACAGGCTCAGGCTGTTGGCGATCAGGTTGATATCGCCGCTGCCGTTGTTCAACGTCGTGCCTGGCAGGATCAGGTTGCCGCCGGCGGTCAGCGCGATCGTGCCGCCGTTGTTGCTGGTCAGCGAAGAGAGCGTGAGATCGTTGCTGTCGCGCACCGCGATGCCGGCGCCGGTCAGGCTCATGCTGCCCTGGAAGTCGTTGCTGCCGTCGATCAGCGCGATGGCGCCGCTGCCGGCATTGAGGGTGGTGGCGGCATCGACGATCAGTCCGCCGGCCTGGCCGATGGCGCCATTGCCGCTGCTCGCAGCAAGGGTGCCGGCAACGCGGCCGCTGCCCAGGTTCAATGCGCCGTTGCTGGTGGCGGTGAGGTTGGCGGTGTTCAGCGTGCCCAGCGTCAACGTGCTGCTGTCGCGGATCGACACCTCGTTGCCGGTCAGGCTCACTGCACCGCCGAAGTGATTGCCGGCACTGCCCAACGCGATCGCGCCGGAGCCGGTGTTGAAGCTGGAGGTCGAACCGATGCGCAAGGCGCCTGCGGTCTGGTTGATCGCGCTGTTGCTGGTGGACACCACCAAGGTGCTGCTGTCGATGCTGGTCGCCAACGTCAGTGCGTTGGCGCTGAACAGCGAGACCGCATTGCCGGCGAGATCGCCGCCCAATGTCAGCGTGCCGTTTTCTGCGCGCAGCGTCAGGTCATCGCTGCTGGTCAATCCGCTGCCGGGCAGCGTGAGCGAGTTGCGTGCGGTGAGCGCGATGGTGCCGGCTCCACCGTTGTTGAGCGAGACCACGCTGAGATCGTTCGCATCGACCACCGCGATATTGCGGCCGGTCAGTGCAAGGCCGTTCCTGAAGTCGTTATCGCGTGCGAGCGAAATGGCGCCGTTGCCGGCATCGACGGTGGCAAGGCCGCCGACGTCGAGCACCCCTGCATTCTGGAAGATCGCGTTGGTGGTGGCAGTCAGGCCCAGGCTGCCACTGGCGGTGACGTTGTGATTGAGCACGATGCCATCGCGGCCGCTCAGGCTCACATTGCCGCCATTCAAGCTGCCGTTCGTGCTCACTACGCCGCCATTGGCGATCAGGCTGAGCGCGCCGGTGCCGGTGCTGAGGTTTTGCGTGGGCAGCGTGAGCGCGCCGCCGGCTGTCAGGGCGATGGCGCCATTGGTGCCGTTGCTGATCGAGGAGATGCGCAGATCGTCACGATCGACCACGCTGATGCCGGTACCGGTGAGGCTGACGCCGCTGCGGAAATCGTTGCTGCCGTCGGTCAGCGCGATGGCGCCGCTGCCGGCGTTGAGGGTGGCGCTGCCATCGACGATCAGCCCGCCGGCCTGGCCGATGGCGCCATTGCCGCTGCTCGCAGCCAGGGTGCCGGCAACGCGGCCGCTGCCCAGGTTCAATCCGCCGTTGCTGGTGGCAGTGAGGTTGCCGGTGTTGAGCGTGCCCAGCGTCAGCGCGCCGCTGTCGCTGATCGACACGCCGTTGCCGGTCAGGCTCACTGCGCCGCCGAAGTGATTGCCGGCGCTGCCCAGTGCCAGCGCACCGGTGCCGGCGTTGAAGCTGGAGGTCGAACCGATGCGCAAGGCGCCTGCGGTCTGGTTGATCGCGCCGTTGTTGGTGGACACCGACAAGGTGCTGCTGTCGATGCTGGTCGCCAGCGTCAGTGCGTTGGCGCTGAACAGTGACACCGCATTGCCGACCAGATTGCCGCCCAATGTGAGGGTGCCGCTGTCTGCGCGCAGCGTCAGGTTGTCGGTGCTGGTCAATCCGCTGGCAGGCAGCGTGAGCGAGTTGCGTGCGGTGAGTGCGATGGCGCCGGCGCCCCCGTTGTTGAGCGAGACCACGCTGAGGTCGTTCGCATCGGCCACTGCGATATTGCGGCCGGTCAATGCAATGCCGTTCTTGAAGTCGTTATCGCCTGTGAGCGAAACGGCGCCGTTGCCGGCATTGACGGTGGCCAGCCCGCCAACGTCGAGCACGCCCGCGTTCTGAGTGATTGCGGCGTTGGTGGCAGTCAGGCCCAGGATACCGCCGGCGGTGACGGTGTGATTGAGCGCCACGCCATCGCGCGCGCTCAGGCTGACGTTGCCGCCGCTCAAGGTGCCGAGCGTACTCAAGGCACCGCCATTGGCGACCAGGCTGAGTGCGCCGGTGCCGGTGGAAAGATTCTGCGTGGGCAGCGTGAGCGCGCCGCCGGCTGTCAGGGCGATGGCGCCATTGGTGCCGTTGCTGATCGAGGCGACGCTTAGATCGTCGCGATCGACCACGCTGATGCCGGTGCCGGTGAGGCTGACGCTGCTGCGGAAATCGTTGCTGCCGTCGGTCAGCGCGATGGCGCCGTTGCCGGCGTTGAGGGTGGCGCTGCCATCGACGATCAGTCCGGCGCTCTGGCTGATGGCGCCATTGCCACTGGTTGCATCCAGGGTGCCGCGGACGCTGCCGCTACCCAGGTTCAACGCACCATTGCCGGTGGCGGTGAGGCTGCCGGTATTCAGCGCACCCAGCGTCAGCGCGCCAGTGTCGGCGATGCGTGTGTCGCCGCCGGTCAGCGTCACCACGCCCTGGAAATCGTTGGTCGCTTCATCCAGTTCGATGGCGCCGGTTCCGGCATTGACGGTGCTGGTGCCGGTGGCGGTCACGCTGCCGGCGGTCTGGGTGATCGCGCTGTTGGTGGTGGTCAGTGCCAGCGTGCCGCTTGCAGTGACGTCATGCCCCAGAGTCATGCCGGCAGTGCCGGTGAGGTCCACGTTCGTGCCGGCCAACGCGGCGCGCGTGGTGAGGCTGCCGCCACTGGAAAGGGTGAGGTTGGCGCTGCCGGTGTTGATCGCCGTTGCCGGCAAGGTCAATGCACCGCTGGCACGCAGCGACAGCGCGCTGTTGTTGCCAAGATTCAGGGTGCCGATGGCCAGATTGCCGGCAGCGTTCAACGAGATGCCGCGACCGGTGGCGCTGACCAGATCGCCAAAGGCGTTGCCGCTGTTGTTCAGGGTGATCGCACCGGTGCCGGCAGTGAGGTTGCTGGTGCCGACGATGGTCAGGAAGTTACCGGCCGACTGGGTGATCGCGCCGTTGTTGCTGGTGGCGAGCAAGGCACCGCCCACCCGGCCGCTGCCCAGGTTCAACGCGCCGTTGCTGATGGCGGTGAGATCGTTGACGTTCACCGCACCCAGTGTCAGCGCGCCGCTGTCGCTGATGCGCGTGTTGCCGCCGGTCAGCGCCACCACGCCCTGGAAGTCGTTGCCTGCGCCGTCCAGCGTGATGGCACCGGTTCCGGCATTGATGGTGCTGGTGCCGGTGGTGGCCACGCTGCCGGCGGTCTGGGTGACCGCGTTGTTGGTGGCGGTCAACTTCAGCGTGCCGCTTGCCGTGACGTCATGCGCCAGCGCGATGCCGCCGCGACCGGTGAGGTCCACGTTCGTCCCGGTCAGCGTGGCGCGCGTGCTGAGGCTGCCGCCGCTGGACAGGGTGAGGTTGGCGCTGCCGGTGTTGATCGCCGTTGTCGGCAAGGTCAATGCGCCGGTGGCACTCAACGACAGCGCACTGTTGCTGTCGAGGTTCAACGTGCCGATCGAGAGATTGCCTGCCGCGTTCACGGCAATGCCGGTGCCGCTGGCGCTGACCAGGCCACCGAAGGTGTTGCCGCCGTTGGTCAGCGAAAGCGCACTGCCGGACTGCAGGAATTGGCTGGTGCCCGTCACCGCCAGCGCACCGGATTGGGACAACGCGACCGTGTTGGTCAGGCTGAGGTTGCCGCCTACATCCAGGTTGCCGAGGCCGCTGATCTTGTTGGCCCCGCTGAAGGTGGCACTGCCACCGATAAAGCCACCCAGGCTGCCGGCGGTGTAGATGCCGGTCTGTTGCACGCCGCGACCGGTGCTCAGGGTGATCGCCCCGGTGCCGGCATCGATGCTGCCGCCGCCGGCGACGTCGAAGCTGCCACCGCCGGAGGCGATGAGCGACACGCTGCCGTCGGGGCCATTGGACAGCGACGCCGCACGAATGGTGCCGCTGTTGTTGATGAGTCGATCGAAGATGCCTTGCGCCGCACGCGCCTGCAGCTGGATCGCGCCGCCTGGCGCGCTCAGGGTGCCGGAATTGTCCACCGCTTCGGTCGCCAGACTCAGCTGCAGCGGCTTGTCGATCAGCACGCCGAAGCCGCCGCTTTCGAACGTCAGCGTGGCTGCGTCGGCACCGGCGAGCGTGATGTTGCCGGCGGTGGCGGTGATGGTGCCGCTGTTGGACGCCCGGCCGCCGATCAGCACGGCCGACCCGGCAGCGGCGTTGATGGTGCCGCTGTTGATGACCTGCGCCACGGTCGTGCCGCCGGCATCCAGGCTGTAGTCGCCGCTCATGAACTTGGACACGGTGGTGCCCAGCGTACTGACCACCAGGCCGCCGACATTGATGTTGGCGGTGTTGCCGATCAATACGCCGTTGCTGTTGAGCAGGAACACCTGCCCATTGGCGTTGATGTTGCCGTAGATCTGCGTCGGGTTGCCGCTCTGCACCAGGTTGAGCACCACCGAACTGGCGCTGGGCTGGTTGAAGATCATCGTCGCCGACGAGCCGATGTCGAACGCCGACCAGGTCAGCGCCATGCGCGAGGAGGTCTGGTCGACGGTCCGGCTGCTGCCGTTGACGGCATTGATGGTGCCGGTGCCGCCGGCGATGCTGCCGCCGGTCGGCAGCTGGTTGGCCGCCACCTGGGCCAGGCCGCTGACCGGCATGGCCATCAGGGCAGCTGCCAGCGCAACGGCCAGCGGGCAGTGACGCAACGGGAGCGTGCGCGGCGAGGTCGCGGTATGGATGGTGGCGTGCATGCGCAGATCCCTCAGAAAGTGAAGCCGAAACGCGTGTAGATGCGGGCGTCGTCGCGTCCGTCGGAGGCATCGCGCGCACCGGTCGGAAGCGCGGCGCTGATGCGCCACTCGAAATTGGCGTACTGCGGCAAGCGGAAGGTCAGGCCCACGCCGGCGGCATCGAAACTGGCCGGCGCCAGGCGGCCATTGGCGGCGAACACGCGGGCGTGGTCGGCGAAGACATCCAGCTCCAGCAATTCGCGCCAGGGCCGGCCATTGAACGGCGATGCGGCATCGGCAAAACCGGGGGCATCGATGTGGTATTCGAGCGCGGTGTAATACCCGCGGTCGCCCAATGCATCGGAGACCGGATAGGCGCGCACGCTGTCGGGCCCACCGACAGCGAACTGCTCCATCGGGGTCAGCGTGTCGTCGCTGTATTGGCCGTTGAACTTGAAGTACAGCCGCTGCGTGCGGGTGAGGTATTGCAGGCGCGTGTAGGCCAGCCGCGCGATGGTGAAATAGCTGTCGCGACCGGGGCTGATCTGGTCCACCGCCGCCGAGCGGTCGCGCAAGGATTGCCGCACGCTCCCCTGCAGCAGATCCACGCCGCGCCAGCGCAGGTCGGTGCGCCGCAACGACAGGCCCAGTTCGGCGACATCGAACTGCTGGTCGGACAACTGCATGCCCAGCGCGCTGAGCTTGGATTGCTCGCGCAGATAGCGCGCCGAGCCCTGCAGCTGCAGCGTTTCGGTGTTGATGAATTTCCAGTCGGCGCCGATGTAGACGATGGAGGTCGGCCCCTTCAGGCCAAGCCGGGCGAACACGCCGTTGCGCACCTCCAGTTCGCTGCGGCTGGCGCCGATCACCGCGCTCAGGCCGGACACGCTGCCGATCGGCAGGCCATAGGACAGCGCGCCGATCTGGCTCTGCCGCGGCGCCAGCGAATAGGCGTAGTTGGCGGCGAACACATCGCCCAGGCCGAGCGGGCTATTCCAGGTGATGCCGGCCTGGGCGCGATAACGGCCGGTCAGCTCGGTGCCGTAGTTGTTGCCGCCCAGGGTGATCACATACGGGCGGGCGGCCTCGCTGGCGACCAGCACCACGTCGGTCTCGCCTTCCTTCTGGCCCGGCTGCAGCACCGACGACACCGACACGCCCGGCAGATCGCGCGCATACAACAGCGCGGTGTCCACGTCCTGCTTGCGCAGCGGGCGGCCCTGCAGCTGGCGCAGCGGTGCCGACAATGCGTTGCCGCGGTAGCGTGCGGCGCCCTGCACGCTGATCTGGCCGATGCGCCCTTCCAGCACGCGGATTTCGATCAGTTGGTCGGGGCCCGGCGTCTGCGCCGGCAGATAGGCCGTGCTGACGATGAAGCCGGCCTGCCGGTAGGCGCGGGTGACCGCATCGGCGACCGCCTGCAGTTGATCGAAGCGCAATGCCACCACCGGCTGGCCCTGGGCCAGCTCGGCGAAGGCAGCGTCGGCCACGGCCTGCATGCGGGCCGGGTCGATGCCGGCTTCCGGGTAGTGGCCCACATCGCGCACGCGAAAGCCGCGCACCTGCACGGTGACCGCCTCGGTCCGGTCCCTCATGGCCGGCACCGCCGCTGCCGACTGCGCAGCAGCCGTGGCATCGGTCGGCGACTGCGCCCACCCAGGTGCGGCCAGCAGTAGGCACGCGGACACCGCCGCGGCCAGACACGTCATACGCATACGTCCATTTCCCCTGAGACCATCCGGTGTTGCGCATGGCCGACGTGTCCCGCTGCACACGCAGGCGCCACGGCGGCGACTGCACGGCGATCGGCGTGTCTGACCTCGCCCCTTGCTGAACGTCGATCAAACCCCGACGTACATTTATGCAATGTTAGCAAGATTATTGCGATGAGCATCACGATTATGAAGACCGCTGCCACCTGACTGCGCAGTTTGCGTGCGACCGGATGCCCCGACAGCGGGCCCGGCCGGGCATCAGGCGAACTCGGCAAGGCGTTGCGCAGGGTCACCCCCTGGGTCTGGCGGGCGGCGTCCAGTACGCGCCGACGGCGTGCGCGGTACTGCTCGCGGTCGAGTTGGCCCTGCTGATGCGCCAACGCCAGCGCCTTCAGCTGCGCATTGGCCGGGTGCGCAGCGGCAGCGGTGGGCGACGGCGGGGCGGCGCTCACGGCAGCTCCCGCAGCACGCGCAGGCCCACGTCCGGTTGCGCCGAGCCGTTGTCGGCACGGCTGGCCTGCACCGTGCAATCGGACCAGTAGCTGGAAAAACTTCCGCCGCGGGCCTGCACGCCTGTTCCGGTCGATACCCATTCCCAGACATTGCCGGTGAGATTGATCAGGCCCCAGGGATTGGCATCGCGCCCGCGTGCCGACACCGGTGCGCGCGCGGCATCGCCGGCACTGGCGTTGGGCGGCACGCAATTGCTGTCTTCGGCCTGCCGCCAGTTGCTGGCCGCCTGCGCGGCATGCAGCCACTCGGCATCGCTGGGCAGCCGGTACCGCCAGCCGCCGCTGCCGATGGTGAGCCAGCGCAGATAGGCGCGCGCCAGGGTCAGGCTGATATTGCGCACCGGCGCGCGCGCCAGCTCCGGGGTGGCGGCGGCCTGGGCGGTACAGCGGCCGGTGGCCTGGCAGAACAGGTTGAAATCGGCCACCGCCACTTCGCCGCGCGACAACGCGTACGGCTTGCCGCCAGCGATGGCCGGGATCACCACCAGCATCGGCCCGCGGGTCTGCCCGAGTGTGTCGAAGCACGCCGCGGCACGCCCGGCCAGGCCGGCGCAGGGATCCGGGCCGGTGGGCACCGGCGGCAGGCTGTCGGTATCGTCCGCGTTGGCGGGCAATGCCGCAGCGGCGGGGTCGCGCGCAGTCGTTGGGGTGGCGGCGGGCTTGGCAGCGGATTTGCCGCGCGCCGGTCTTGCGCCGGCGGCCGGCGCAGCTGTCTCGGTGGCGCCGCCCGGCGGCACGCTGGCGTCGGCCGGCGCATCGGCGGCGGGCGCGCGTTGCAGACGGGCCGACAACGAGCCTTCCGGCAATTGGCCGGCCGCCTTCATCTGCGCCTCCAATTGCGCCAGCGCGCTGGCGTCGGTGCGATAGAGCGTTTGCAGGCGCCCGGCAAGTTGCTGGCGTTCGCCGGGCGCCAGCGTGCCCGCGGTCATCACTGCGGCGGCCACCGCATAACGGGTTTGCGCGCTGCGCAGTTCGTCGCGCTGGCCAAGTGTCTGCAGCCCTTGCCTCAGCAGGTCGGCCGCCTGGGCGTATCGCCCGTGTGCGAACGCATCGCCGGCGGTGTTGCGATACACCTGCGAGAGCAGTTGCGGGCCTTCGCTGCGCAACAACGGATGGTCCGGTTGCAGGGTGCGGATGCGCGCCAGCGCATCGCGGGTCTTGCCCAGATCGTTGGCGGCGGCGGCGCGGCGCAGCGACTCGATCCGCGCGGCCAGTTCGGACTCGGCGCTTTCGCGCGCCAACGCTTGTTCGAGCTGGTGCTCCAGCGTCTGCAGGCGTGTGCGCTGGGCCAGCAGGCTGGCCGATTGCGGGGCCACGCGCAGGCCGACATCCACCAGCGCCTGCGCGCCAGCCAGCTGTGCGGGGTCGCTTTGTGCGGCAACCGCCGTGCTGATGGCCTCGGCCAGCGCGCTGCCCTGGCTGCTGCGCTCGGCCACCGGCAGTGCGGCCAGTGCGGCGTCGATACGCGCGCGCCAGGCCGGGTCGGTGCTGGGGTTGGCCAGATCGGCAGCCAGTGCCTTGCGCGCGCTGTCGGCATCGCGCGGCGCGGCGGTAACCGGCGTGCGTTTGGCTTGCTGCTCGGCCACGCCGACCTCGGCGCTGCGCAACTGCAGGCGCAACGAGTCCGGAAACGCTGCGCGCGCCTGTTCTACTTCGGTCCGCGCGGTGGTGAGTTGCCCGGCCGCCACCGCCTGCGCGATGGCCGCGTCCAGGCGTACTTCCAGTGCGGAATGGCGCAGCAGGCTGCTGCCCGGATCGATGCGGCGCACCTGGTCGAGCGTGGCCAGTGCGTTGTCGGGCTGGGTGCGGAACAACAGCCCGGCATCGAGCTGGCGATTGAGTGTGGTGTCGAGCGCGTTGAGGCGTTGGTTCTTTTCGCGCTCGATGGCCTGGCGACGCGCATCCAGCGCGGGCGAATACAGCCGCAACCGGTCGCGCAAGGCGAACACCTGCAACGCGCCGCGGTAATCGTCGCGGCCGTTAGCCGGATTCCACAGCGCGTCCAGGCGACGCAGCAGGAAATCTTCGATGAGGTCGCTGCGGTCCATCAGCACGCGCCGGCGGTCGTCTGCGCTCAGGCTGGACAGCGCCTGCATGACCTGGGTTTCGTTGCGGTACTGCTGCGGGTCCTGCGCACCGAAGCGTGCGATGACCTCATCCAGATGGCGCTGATGCAGATAACGCGATGCGCCCCACCCGCCCACGCCGACCAGCGCGAGCGCGGTGGCGCCATAGCCGATCAACGGCAGCGCGCGCTCGCGCAGCGGCACCTGGCGCAGGCCGTCGAGCAGTTGGTCCACGCGCGTGAGCCGCTGCGCAGCCGGGAATGCCACGGCCGCGCACAACGTGGCGTACTGGCGACGGGTCAGGCCCGGCACCGGCGGCGGGCGGCGGCCTTCGCGCAGCGCCACTTCGGCACTGAGTTTGTCGAATGGGTGCTTGCCGGTCAGCAATTCGAAACACACGCAGCCCAGCGCGTACAGATCGTCGGCCGGGGTGGGCGCCTGTCCGCGGATCATTTCCAGGCTGGCATAGGCCGGCGTCAATGCGCCCAGCGTGGCCGCATCGAACACGGTCTGTTCGCCGGCGACATCGGCCGCATGCTTGCCGGCGCGTGCGATGCCGAAATCGAACACCTTGGCCACGCCATCGCGGGTGACCATGACGTTGCCGGGCTTGAAATCCGAATGCACGATGCCGGCCGCGTGCGCGCGCATCAGCGCCCGGCCCATGCCCTCGATCAGCGGCCAGGCCTGCTTGAGCGGCATGCCGTTGTAGGCCTGTTCGCGGATCAGCGTTTTCAGGTCGCAACCGTCGATGTATTCCATGGTCATGAAGACCAGGGTGCGATCCTTGTCGAAGTCGTACACGCGCACGATGTTGTCGTGGGCCAGCTTCTGCGAGCGGCGCGCTTCGCGCTGCAGGGCGACCAGTGCGTCGGGATGGCGGCGGAATTCGTCGCTGAGCACTTTGACCGCCAGCCACGGATCGCGGTCGCGTGCTTCCACCTTGCGTTCGTCGCGGGCCAGATACACCACCCCCATGCCGCCGCGGCCGAGTTCGCGTTCGAGCTGGAAGCGGCCCTTGAGCAGGCTGCCGACACCGGCATGATCGCCACCGGTAGCTTCGGCCAGGTGCTGCCAGCTGGACAGGCTGGCGGTACCGGCCGTGCCGGTGCCGGTGCCGGTGTGCGTGCCGAGGTGGGTGGGCGTGCCCAGCCCCAGGCTGGTGAGGCTGGGCGCATCGCCGGGCAGGGGCTGCGCCGGTTGCACGCGGGTGATGTCGTCTTCGACCACGCGCGCCGAGCCGGGTCGTGGCATCACCACGGTGGCATCGTCGTCGACCATCGTTGGCGTGGGTATTGGCTGCTGCGTTGGCGCAGGCGCAGGCGCAATCGCACGATCGCGCAACGCATCCAGCCGGCTCACCAGCGTGGTCACGGTGGCATCGTCGAGCAGGTGCTGGCGTTGCAGCGTCCACAGCGTTTCCACCCCGGCACGGTATTCGGCCTCCGGTACCGCGGCGCGCTTGCCCAGCGCGGCCAGAACGGCATTGAGGTCGAGCGCGCCGCGGCGCATGGCGGTGACCAGTTCGGTCACGGTGGCGGTGTCTTCGTGCATGCACTCACTCCTGCAGGCGGACGACGACGGCGGTGACGTTGTCGCGTGCCGCCCTCCCCATCGCCAATTCGAACAGACGCGCCAGCAGCGCGCGTGGATCGCCGAAGCGATGGCATTCGGCATCCAGCTCCGGGTCCGGGATTTCCTTGTTGATGCCGTCGCTGCACAGCAGAAACTGCGTGCCCGGCAGGCTCGGCGTCAGCACCCAATCGACGAACAGCGGCTCTTGCGCACCCACCGCGCGGGTGAGCACGCCGGCCGCCGCGGCGCTGGCGTGTGCGCTGCCGAACTGGGTGACATCCTCGCGCACGCCGTGCACGTGGTCGCGGGTGAGCTGGCGCAGCGGGCCGCCATGCTGCGCGTAGATGCGGCTGTCGCCGACCCAGCCGCACAGCATGAAATCCGGGTCGTGCACCAGCACCACCACGGTAGTGGCGATCATGTCCACGCGGCGCTCGCGCGCAACCTGCAGCAGCTCGCGATTGATCTGCGCCAGGGTGTCGTCGATGGCATCCAGGAAATCGCACAGGTCGGCCGGGCGCACCAATGCGCTCAGCCGCTGCACCAGCAGCTGGCTGGCGTAATCGCCGGCGCTGTGGCCACCCAGGCCATCGGCCACCACCCAGAGGCCGGCGTCTTCGCGCAGCAGCAAGGCATCTTCATTGAGCCGGCGCACCTTGCCGGTTTCGGTGTGCCCGGCCGATTGGTAGGGCGCGCTCATCGGGTCACCTCGGTGATGTCCTGCTCGGCCAGCAACCACTCCAGATACATCTGGGCGGTGGGCAGCCCGTCGATCGATTGCGCGGCCGCGCCCAACCGCCACCACAGCGATTGGCCGGGCGCCGGTACATGCGTGCTGGAAGGCGCGGCCGGCACGCCGAGCGCGCGCAGCGCGGCATCGAATCCGGCCGCATCGGTGCGTGCGCGCAAGCTGCGGCCCAGGCACGCAGCCACCGCGCCGAACCATGCCGCCGACGGCAGGCACAGGTGCGGCAACGGCATTGCCACGGTCAGCGGAAAACAGCGCCCCACGCGGTCTTCGCCCGGGCCGAGCAGGCCGGCCCAGGCCTGCGCGCCGCACACGCCCGGCCCCAACGCAAACGCGCGCAGGCCGCTGTTGCGATACGCGCCAGGCCAGTGCTGCCCGAGTTGCTGGCGCGCCGTGTCCAGGCAGTTGGCGAACTGCAGGTCCCACGGCTGCACGAAGCTGGCCGGCAGGCGCCGCTGCACGAAGTCGCCCACGCCGGGCAACTTGCCGTGGAAACCGAGTGGTTCGTGCGCCGGCATGCTCATCGGCCGCACGCGAAGTGCTGGACGTCGCTGTCCAGAAACGGGTGGCGCAGGTTGCCGGCACGCAGCGGCACCTGCACGTCGTGGCCGCCAAGCGCGAAGCGGGCGACAAAGCGCAGGTCCGACGGGTTTTCCAGGTGCCCGGCCTGCAGCGCGCGGAACAGCGCCCAATCGCCCTGGTAGTCCAGCGTACCCAGCGCCACGCCATCGGCGCCGAAGGCGGCGATGGACACATGCCCCGGCACCGGGCCGGGCCAGATCATCGGCATGCTTTGCGCCGCGCCGGGCTGGTAGTCGTAGCGCTGGCCTTCGATATCCAGCGTCAGCCGGGTCACGCCTTCGCCCAACGTGGGCGCCAGCACGGTAAAGCCGATCTGCGGCGTGGGCCCGCCGCGAAAATATTTCTGCCGGATCCGCTGCGCCAGTTGCAGTTGCACCGGCAGACCGGGCGCGCCGGTGACCGCGTCCGGGCCATCCTTCCAGCGCCATTGCGGGGACTGGGTGTCCAGCAGCGGTTTGACGGTGCCGGTATACAGCGCATCCAGACGGCCGCCGCTACCGAACAACTCGCCGAAATTCTGCAGCGGGATCTCCACCTGCGCCTGCGGATCGAACGGGTAGCGGCCGCGCACGAAATCCGTGCACACCTCGCCCACCGATTGCCTGACCTGCGCATCCAGCGCGGCGCGTGCGCCCTGGGTCATCAAGGTGGCGCTGCTGCCGGCCAGGCTCTGCAGCCAGTCGGTCACCGGCGGCGGCAGTTGCGCCATTTCCTGCCGGGCCAATGCCAGTTGCGCGTTGGCCGCCGCGGCATCGCCGCCGCCCTGGGAAATCACTAGCAATTGCTTGCCGAGCTGATCGAGCACGCTCAGCAGATGGTCCAGCGGCGTGCTGCCAGGCGCGCCTGCGGCCAAGGCGTTGAGCGCCAGAAAATGCTCGCTGATCGCCGCACCCGGTGCCGGCGCTGCAGCTGCGCCACCCTCGGCGGGCGTGGCCAGCGCGGCGCTCATCGCCGCCCCGCCGGGGAGTTTGGCCGCGGCGGCAGTCGCCTTGGTGCCTGCCGAGTTGGCGGCAGCCGCCAACGCGCGCTGCGCGGGGTCTACCGGTGGTGCGCGGTCCATTGCCTGGGTGTGCTCGCCGACCACGCCCAGCAGCAGCCGCAGTGGCGAACTGGGCCCGGCCAGCTTGGCGGCCGTGGCGCTGGCACCGGCCAGATCGGCCGAGGGGCGCAGTTGCAGATCGGCCAGCAACGCATCCCAGTAACGGATGTAATCGGCCGTGTAGCGCTGCCCCACTTCGCGCACCAGCGTGGCCTTGGCGGACGCATTCAGCGCCGCACCGCCGAAGACCCAATCGTCGCGGCCGAAGCGTTCCACCGCCTGGCCGATCCCATCGCGTTGCAACGCGGCGAACACCGGCTGGGTGTAGAGCGCCGGCACCGGGGTGGACAACGCCGTGCCACTGCGGCGCACGAAGGTGTCGGCCAGCAGGCCCAGCGCTTTATCCAGCCGCAACGGCGTGCCGTCCGGCGGGGTCAGCAACAGGTTGCCGTAGATCAGTGTCGATAGGTCGGCGGCGCGCAGGCTGGCGCGCGCCTGGGCGATGCGCTGGTTGTCCAGCGACAGCGCACGCACGCGCGTGGGCGAATCGAGCACGGCCTGCAGATGCGCACCCAGCGCCTGCTGCAATGCCGGCTCGCGCGGGAACAATTTTGCCGCTTCGATGGCGGCCAGCGCGCTGAGTTGCGCCGGGTCCAGATGCTGCGGCTGGCCCAGCATCAGATAGCCCTTGAGCGTGTAGTACAGCGCCTGCGGTGCCTGTGCGTTATCGACCAGACCGGTGCGCAGGCGCACCGCCAAGGCCGGCAACAAGGTGGCGTTGAGCTGACGCAGGTAGCCGGCCTGCACTTGCTCGCCCACCGCCTGGCCCTGGAACAACCCCATGCGCAACGACCACGGCGCGCCGGCGTGATACTGCTGCGCCACCTTCACCACCGCCTGCGTCGCATCGGCTTGCTGCAGGGTGCGCGCGACGTACTCGGGCATGCCGGTGGCGGCATTGGGATCGGGCACTGCCGGCCGCGCGTCCAGCGCAGCGCGTACCTGATGCAGATACGCACGGTTGCCCACGTAGCTGAGCCCCAGCCCGGCCAGCACTGCGCCGGTCAGCAGCGCCACACCCGCGTACGCGGCGGCCTGCAGCCACGCCCTGCGGCGCTGCCGGGTGGGCGGGGTATTGGCCAGGCCGGATTCGCGCAGCACCACCTCGCGCAGCAGCCGCTCGACGAAAAAGGTGCGCCGTTGCGCGCCCGGCGCCTGCACGCGCGCTTCTTCCAGGCCGAAGGTGCGCGCCACCGCGCCCATCATGCGGTCGATCGGCGTGCCGTCCTGCGTGCCGGAGGTGAAGTACACCCCGCGCAGCAACGGTGCCGGGCCATACGCATTGCCGGCGAAGGTGCCCTCGACGAATTGCCGCGCACGCTCGCCGAGTGCGGCAACCTGTTGCGGAAACGACAGGATCGCCGCACGCCGCAGACGGTCGCGTTCCAGGTGCAGGCGTTCGAACAGGCGCGCGCTCAGCTGCTGCTGCAGCACGCCGAACTCGTCGGCGAACCTGCGCGCCGCCTGCCCGTCCAGGGTCTGCGCCAGCGCAAACGTCATGCCCCACACCTGGTTGCGCTGCGCCGGTGTCAGATCGTCGAAGAACTCGCCAAAGCCGCCGATCAGATCGCACTTGGTGAAGATCAGATACACCGGCACGCTGGCCTGCAACTGCTCGGCCAGTTCGTCCAGGCGGCGGCGGATCGCCTGCATGTGGGTGTCGCGCTCGGCATCGTCGAGCAGCAACAGGTCCGACATGCTCATCGTCACCAACACGCCGTTGAGCGGGCGGCGCGGGCGATAGCGTCGCAGCAGGCGCAGGAAATCGCGCCACGCGCCGGCATCCACCGCCTGGTCCGAATCCTGCGTGGTATAGCGCCCGGCGGTGTCCAGCAACACCGCTTCGTCGGTGAACCACCATTCGCAATCGCGGGTGCCGCCGACGCCGCGCAACGCCGCATCGCCCATGCGCGCAGCCAGCGGAAACTGCAGGCCCGAATGTTGCAGCAAGGTGCTCTTGCCCGAACCGGGCGGGCCGATCAGCGCATACCACGGCAGCGTGTACAGATCGGCGCCGCCGCGCCGCTTGCGTAGCAACTGGATCGCCTGCTGGAAGCGCGCCTGCAGCTGCGCGCGTTCCTGCCCGCTGCGCAGCTCGCGGTCGTCGTCGCGGCCCGGCGCCGCCAGCGCGCTGGACAAGGTCGCCGCACGTGCCTGCGTGCGCCAGCGGCGCAGCGCCAGCACGCCCACCCACGCCACCACCAGCAACACGATCGCCAGCAGCCGCGCCGCCACGCTGCTCAGCGGGCTCCAGCCGGCCAGCGCCACATACGGCCCACCCACCCACAGCAGCACCGACAGCAGGCACAGCGCCAGCAGGCCAACCACTACCGTTGCGCTCAGCTTGGACAACAGCGTCTTCATCGTCATTCCCCAGGCTGGAACAGGATCTCCACGCGGCGATTGCGCGCGCGGTTGGCCGGCAATTGCACTGGCCGTGCGATCGGTTGCGAATCGCCAGCGCCGATGGCGTCCACCCGCCCCGGCGTACTCAGCTGCGCCTGCAACACCTGCGCAAGCGCCTGCGCACGTGCGGCCGACAAGGCGTAGTTGTCCTGGAAGCGCAGCGAGCGCACCGGCACGTCGTCGGTGTGCCCGACCACGATCACCCGCCCCGGCAATTGCTCGATGGCCGCTGCAATCTGCGCGATCAAGCCGCGCTGCTGCGGCTCCACCTCCACCCCGCCGGAGGCGAACATCGCCGCGCTGCTCAGGCGCACGCGCGTCTGCCCGTCGGCCTGTTCGTCCACGCGCAGCAGGCCGGCGCGTTCCTGCGCGGAGAGCAACTGCTTGAGCCGCACCGGCGGCGGCACGGGCGCAGCGTCCGGTGGCGTGGCCGGCGCAATGCCCCATTGGGCAGCCTGCGCACTGATCGGTGCGGACAGGCTGTTCAAACGCGCCTGCAACCACACGAACGTCACCACCACCACGCTCACCCCCAGCAACGCAGCCGCCCACACCGGCAGATAACGGCCCAGCCGGCGGCGGTCTTCCACCCCGCGCCAACGCGGGGCCAGGCTGTCCGGCGCCGGGCCGCGCGCCGCACGGATGCGGCGATAGACATCGTCCTGGATGGCCGCCAGCGTCACCATGCCGCCGGACTCGATCTGGTAGCGGCCGACAAACCCCAGCGCCAGGCACAGGTACATCAGCTCGATCAAGTCCAGATGCCGTGGCACATCGGCGCACAAGCGCTCCAGGATCTGGAAGAACTTGGCGCCGCCGTACGATTCGCTGTGGAAAGTCACCAGCAAGGTCTTCTGCGACCAGCCGCTGCGCTCGCCCCACGGCGCATTGAGCACCGCTTCGTCCAGCAGCGCGCACAACACGTAGCGCGCGGCGGTGACCGCCTCCACCGGCGCGCCGCCATCGCGTGCACGTTGTTCGAAGCGGCGCACCTGCGCCATCACCTGCTCGCGCAGGCGGGCCACATCGGGCGATTGCGCACTGTGGCGCAACTGCACCGCCAACAGCAGCAGCGGCGTGGCCGCCTGCACCAACGGGTTGACGCTGCGGCCCAGCAGTTCGCTGATGTCGGTATCTTCGCTGGGCACGCCGCTGCCCTCGGCGGCCGGCAGCGGTGCGGCGTAGGCAGGCGCCAGATCGGCAACAGGTCGGCTCATGCTCAGCTCCGGATCGCCCACAGTTGCAGGTCCAGCCCGGCGAATTCGCTGCCGAAGTGGAATGCGATGCCGCCGGAGGTCTTCAGCGTTCGCCACAACGCTGCGCTCTTGTCGAATTCGAAATACAGATAGCCGGCGTGATACGGAATCTGTCGCGGCGCCACCGGCATGGGCGTGGCCACGATGCCGGGCAACTGCAGATTGACCAGATCGCGAATCTGCTCCACCGGCCCGATCTTGGCGTGCGCGGGCAATTGCCGGCGCAACTCTTCGCTGGGCATGTCGGCCTTGGCCGCGAGCACGAACGCTGCGCTGTCGAGCAGGCCCGGGTCCGGCACCATCGCCACCCACACGCCGAACTTGCGCGCCTGGATCGGCAGCGGCGTGGCGGTCTGTTCCAGCACTGCGCTCAGGCTGCTGCGCAGGGCGCCGATCACCGGCTCGAAACTGTCCTGCTGCGAATCGTGCCGATAGGCGGGCCATGCAGGGGGGCGCTTGCCGGCAGCGGTGAACGTGCTCAATTCGCCGGCCAGCGCCACCAGGGCACGGAACAGCTCTTCCGGATGCGCCAATGGCGCGGCGGCCCAATGCGCCATCTGCGGCTGCCAACGGTTGACCAGCTGCAGCAACAGAAAGTCTGCGATATCGGCAGCACCGCCGCGATCGGTCAGCGTCACACGCGATGCCAGCGCCTCCCCGCGCTGATGCAACAGGCCGAGCAGCTCGGTGAGAAACGTGGTCAAGCGCGGCGCCGCCTGGCACACCATCGCGCTGGGTATGAAATGCGGGTCCAGCACCACCTGGCGGTCGGCGCGCGTCTCGATGATGCGCGCCACCGCGATGCGGTCCAGCCCTTCCAACGGCTGCGAGTGCGGCAACAATCGCGTGCTCAACCCGCCGACTTCCATCAACACCGCTTCGCTGGTGCTACCGGAGGCGTCGTTGCTCTCGGTCTCGCGCACGCGGTAGCGAAACAGCTGATCGGCCGGCGATTCCGGGCGCCCCAGTTCGGGTTGCGCCGGCACCCGCAGCGGCACGGTGAGATAGACGATCTGGTCGCGGCAAGTGGGCTCGACCTCCAGCGCCACCGGCAGCGGGTCGTCGCCCGGCATGGCGAAGGGCGTGCCATCGGCGAACACGCCACGCGCACGACGCAGGCCCAGCTTGCCGACCGCCAGCAGATCGGTCTCCCATTCCAGCTCGCTCACGCCCCAGGCATGCGGCCGCAACCGCGCCGCACGCAGGTCCACGTAGCGCTCCAGGTAGCGTTCCTGCTGCTGCAGATGCTGCGGGCGCAGGAACAGCCCTTCGCTCCACACGACCTTGTTGTTCTGCATGATCCACTCGCTGAGAAAAGGTCGGCCACCGATGCAGCGCACAGGCGTCCACATCGCATTGCATGCGACTGCCAGGCATGCCTGCAGGAACGCCTGCGCGCTGCGTTGTCGGGTGCATTGAGCTGCGTTGCACGCGGCACGCCCGGCGGTCCTTGCCGACGCAAGCGCCGCACCGCCGATGCGTGTCGGTGGAACGATTCTGCGGCGCACCCAAGGTGGTCACCCGTCAAAACGTCTCAGGCGCCGCGTCCTGTCGGACAGGCGCCAACGCCTGCGCCGCTGCCGTCAGCCGGTCACGTTGCGGTCATTGGGCGAGACGTTGGGCTGTGGGGCGCTGGCCGTGAGAGCAGGCCTGCGGTGTCGATGCGGCAGGCGCATCGTGGAACGGCCAACAAGACCTCGCGAGTCGTCTGGGCGGCCTGGATGGTGCGTAGGCACCCGCCTGGCGATTGCGCGGAGACGGGTTGGCCGATCTCCATCGGCATGTTGCCGCTCACCTTCCTATTGAGCGCCACTGGCCTCGGCAGCGATGCCATCGAGCGTTGCGACCTGCTCGGCCGACAGGCTCAGCTCGGCGGATGCGAAGTTCTCGCGCAGGTGCGTCACCGACGATGTTCCCGCGATGACCAGGATGTTGGGCGAGCGCTGCAGCAGCCATGCAAGTGCAACCTGCTTCGGCGTCGCACCTACCTGCCTGGCAACGCCCGACAGCAGCTCCGACTGCAGGGGCGAAAAGCCGCCGAGCGGAAAGAACGGAACATAGGCCACACCCTGTTGCGCGAGCATCTCGATGAAGGCGTCGTCGTCGCGCTTGACCAGGTTGTACTGGTTTTGGACGCAGACGATGCTGGCCAGTGTTTGCGCTTGTTCGAACTGTCGCGCAGTGACGTTGCTCAAGCCGATGTGGCGTACGAGGCCCTCGCGTTGCAGCTCGGCCAGGCACGCGACCGGTTCGGCGATCGAACGCTCGTCGGTGTCCATTGCCGTGCCCAGCCTCACGTTGACCACGTCCAGTGTCTCCAGGCCGAGGCTCTGCAGGTTTTCATGCACCTGCCGCCTCAGGCTTGCAGGCGACACATCGATATTCCACGAAGCATCGGGGCCGCGGCTGAAACCGATCTTGGTCACGATGACCAGATCGCTGCGATAGGGATGCAGTGCTTCGCGGATGAGTGCGTTGGACACATCGGGGCCGTAGAACTGCGCGGTGTCGATGTGGTTGGCGCCCAGGGCGATTGCTTCGCGCAGCACCGACAAGGCCGATGCCTTGTCGGCCGGCGGTCCCCAGACATGCGGTCCGGGCAACTGCATGGTTCCGTAGCCCATCCGCTTGATGGCAAGGGTGGTGCCGGGCAGGGTCAATGTGCCGCCAAGGGGCTTGCCGTTGTTCATGGGAATCCTTTTGGTGTGTGTGCCAAACCGCCGCGTGTGTTGGGACACGCCGAGATTGCGACGGGATCTTTGCGTGGCTTGAAGAAGCAAGAAGCAACGCTGGACGTGCGCTGCGGCGACTGCGTGGCCGCTACCGCGGCGCAAGGGAACTGTACGTAGGCCGCCCTTGTGCGACAATCCGGTACAAAGCGGACGGGCCGTACGGATTGTCGAACAATGAGCGGTCACCTGGCAGACATGGAGGCCTTCGTGCGCGTGGCGCGCGCGGGAGGGTTTCGAGAAGCCGCCAAGAGCGCGGGTGTGAGCGCATCGACCTATAGCGATGCGATCAAGCGCATGGAGGCATCGCTCGGCGTGCGGCTGTTCAACCGCACCACACGCAGCGTGGTGCTCACCGATGCAGGCAATGCGTTGTTGGCACGCATCGCGCCCGCCTTGCTGGAACTGGAGAACGCCAGGGAGGTGGTCAGCGCCTTTCGTGATACGCCGACCGGCACGCTGCGGCTGAACGTGCCGGTCAGTGCCGCGCGCCTGGTGCTGCCGAGGATCCTGCCGGCGTTTATGGCGGCGTACCCGGACATCACGCTGGAGATCCTGACCGAAGAAAGTTTTGTCGACGTGATCGCCGCACGCTGCGACGCCGGCATCCGCTATGGCGAACGGCTGCAGCAGGACATGGTGGCCATCCCGATCGGCCCGCGCGTGCAACGCATCGCAACGGCGGCTGCGCCAGGCTACCTGGACCGGCGCGGACGCCCCACCCACCCGCGGGAACTCGTTGCCCACGACTGCATCCGCGGGCGCTTCCCAAGCGGCGTCATTGCAGAGTGGGAGTTCGAGCGCGACGGTGAAGTGGTCACCATCGTTCCGCAGGGGCAATTGCTGGTGGAGATCGGCGGCGGGATCGAGCTGGCGATCCAGGCGGCGATCGCCGGAAGCGGCATCATGCATCTGTTCGAACAATGGCTGCAGCCGCAGTTCGACGCAGGTGCGCTTGAACCCATCCTGCGCCCGTGGTGGCAGCCATTCCAGGGCCCGTACCTGTACTACCCCAATCGCACCCTCACACCGCCGGCGCTGCGCGCCTTCATCGAGTTCGTCAAGACTCTGCCTGACTAGCGCGCCGGCAACGCCGCCGGTGTGCCCGTGCAGACGGGATGCGATTGGATGAAGCGTTCTAGATCCCGCGCCCCGCCGGCTGCCGCCGTGCCGATTTCAGGCGCGCCAGTTGCGCTTCGTAGGCACGCGCGAACTCATCGCCGAACAGGCGACGGAAGCATTCGTCCGGGTCGCTGCGTAGCTGCTCGAAGTTGTCGCGGTAACGCTCCCAGTAACGCCCCTTGCCACCGAAACTCAGGCGCTTGCCGCCGGCGTCGGCTTCCTGCTCCAGGCGGTCCGGGCTGAAGTGGAACAGCATGGCGTCGAAGGCCGCGCGCATGCCGGCCAGCATCGCCATCTGATGGCAGCGGATATCGTCGAAGGCATCTTCGAACGCTGGCACGCCGGACAGAAACGACGCGCTTGGCGGTGCGAGCAACTTCTGCAGCGCATCTTCGGCGGTGGCGGCGAACTTGAGCGGATTGTTCTCCGAGCGCTGGATCACCGTGACCGGCAGCCGGAAAGTGTTCTTGATCTCTGCGCGTGCACGCAGCACGTCCATGACGCCGTCGACCACGATGGCGAAGATGCGATCCAGCTCCGGCGGCACCGTCGTTGCCGCCGATGCTGCGGCTGCAACCGGCGCCGCCGGCGGCGTGAATGGCGAAGCCACCGGCGCGGCCATGGGCGATACCGCAGGCAATGGCGCGGGTGGCGCAAAATCGCCAAGCGTCATGTCCCAGTTTTCCGGCAAGGTGGCACGTGCATCGGGACTGGCCGGCGGACGGAAATGGTCGTGGCGGGCGTTGCTCTGATTCCACGCGCTGGGGCTGGCATCGCGCGCCGGCGCAGGCAACGGGTCGAGCAGGCGCAACGGATCCAGCTCGCGGGATGCGCCGCTCAGCAGCAATTCGTCCAACACTGCGTCCACCGCAGGCCGCGCCGCAGGCGGCGTGCCGAACTCCAGCAGATCGAAGCCCGCTGTGGCGGAGGGGGCACGCAACGTCGACGGCGGTGGCGCAACCTGGGTGCGGTCGTCCATCGCATCTGGCAGCGGGTCAAACACCGGTGTTGCCGGCGATGCTGCAGCCAACGCCTGCACCTGCACCTGGATCTCGAAGCTGTCCAGCTGCAGGCGGTCGCCATCGCTGAGCGCGGACGGGTCCGCACGCGTCAGCGCAGTGCCGTTGAGCGACATGCCGTTGGTGCTGCGGTCTTCGATGAAATACATCCCGTTGAGGAAGCGCACCACCGCATGCGTGCGCGAGACACCGGGCGCGGCCAGGACCCAATCGCTTTCGTCGGAGCGGCCGATGCTGCCGCCGGTGCCGGCAAAGCGCTTCTGCGCGCTGGCACCGAACTGCGCGGCCTGCGCGCCGCTGACGGTGAGAATCAACTGCGAACTGGACACGCCATGGACTCCTGCATACGGTGATCGGAAGGTGCGACTGGCATGCGTGTATGTCGGCAGAAAACGCTGCGTGCGTCATTGCCGGTGGAGGGCATGCGGCAAACGGATATCGCCTGCGCTGGAGCACAGTCGCAAATGCTGATCGCCGTGCGCCCCCGCGCTGTCGGTTCGGCACCAAGGCTTCTCCTGGTGCGGTAGCTTGGCGTGTGCGCCGCATCCAACCATGCTTTGGAACACCAGCTGCGTCTCGCGCAGTTGGCGCCGATGCCGCGCCCACGATGTGCCGCGCGCGGATCGCCACTCCGACGATCAGGTGGCTTCATGGCGCCCCCACACTGGTCAGCAACTCCATGGCATGCGCTGCATAGCCGCTGCGCCGCGCCTCCAGCTGCGCCGGCTCGCGCGCGGCCAGCAAGGTGATGGCGGCGGCCACCGCGCGCGCCGTGAGATGGTCGGCCGGCGGCACCGGCGTGGCCTGTTGCGGCGGCGCCAGGCTGCCGCCGGACCAGGCCACTGCCGCAGCCAGCCACGCGCCCAGCGAGACATAATCGCCGGCATGCGCAAATGCCTGCGCGGCGCGACGATGCGCCTCGCTGGGCTCGCGCACCCACTTCTCGGCCAGTGCCGCGCCCGCACGGTCTTCCTCGTCCAGGGTTTCGCCGCGCACGCATTGGCACAGCCAGGCCACCGCGTAGCGCTTGGGCAGCAGGCGCGCGAGCAGCTTGATGGCATCTTCGCCGTGACCGCTGGCCAGCAGCGCGCTGACCGCCGCCTGCGGCGTGATCGGCGTACTAAGCTGTGCGCAGGCCGGCGCAGACAGCTGCATCTGCGCACAGGCCTGCGCCAGTGAGAGCGTGGGCGCGCTCATCCGATCATGATCAGGCCGCCGCCGACCTGCACCAAGGCGTCGGCCTTGATGCTGACCAACGGGCCCTTGAGCGTGGCCGAGGCACCGGCTTCGGCGCTAAGCATGCCGCCGGAGGTCAGTTTGAGCGTGGCATCGCCAGCCACCTCGGTGGCCGGCGATTTGACCTGCAGCTGTGCATTGGCCAACAGCTTGATGGCGGTGGAGGTGATCTTGGCCTCCGAGCTGGCATCGACCAGGATCTTGATGCCGCTCAACACGATCTCGCCGTTGTGTTTCATCACCAGCCGCGCGCTGCCGGTCACCAACTCGATCTCTTCGCCGGCTTTCAGCAGCAGCTTCTTGCCGACCTCCACGCTGTCGTTGTTGTCGATCCGCGCACGACGGTCGTGCTTGACCGCCAGGACCCGATCGTTGTCGATGGTACTGGTGTGGTCGTGCTGCACCTCTTCGCGCAAATCGCGCTGCGCGCGCAGGTAGAGTTCTTCCGCGCCGGCCTTGTCGTCGAAACGCAACTCGTTGAAATCGGCAGCGCCGCCCAGCAGGCTGCGGCTGCGCACGCCGCTTTGGGTCTTGTTATCGGGCAAGGAAAACGGCGGCGCATGGTCGCCGTTGTAGACGCTGCCCACGATCAACGGGCGGTCCGGGTCGCCTTCCAGAAAGCTCACCACCACTTCCTGCCCCACGCGCGGCAGGCTCATTGCGCCCCAGCCCTTGCCCGCCCACATCGAAGCCACACGCACCCAGCACGACGGCGCGGCATGCGGGCGTGCCGCAGTGGCCCAGTGAAAGGTCACCTGCACGCGGCCATGCGCATCCACCGCAATGTCCTCGTCGGTGTCGCCGGTCACCACCGCCGTCTGCAGGCCGGCAATGGTCGGCGTTGCGGTGCGTTGCAGGCTACGGAACGGCAGCCGGCTTTCCATCACCTGCACGCTGCTGGAAAACGGCGGCTCGCCGCTGCCGTGTTCGGGCGCGGCCAGCGTGGTGTGCGCCGACAGCACCAGATATTCCTGATTGAGTTCGGCGCGCGGAAACCCGCGCAAGTGAAACAAGGCACCGACCATCAGGCCGCAGGCATTGGTGGTGGCTGCATGGCTGGCGCGCTGCACGTTGTGCGCCTCGGTGCGCACCTGCATGTAGCGACGACCGTCGGCCTGCACGGTATGCGCGCCGGGGTAGTCGAAGGCGATCAGACCATCGACGGTGTGCAACTGTTCGCCGCCGGCATCGGCATCGGCGGCCAGCGATGCACGCGGCTGCAGCGGGTCGTAGTCGGTGCTGCCATGCTGGCTGGAATGCACGCCGCGCGCACTGCGCCAATGGCTCACCACCGAGCGCATCAGGCGCCGGTCGTCGGTTCCCGGCGGCACATAGGGCAGGCTGTCCACGCCGTTCTTCGTTGCATGCGCACCCAGCGCATCGGCCAGCACCAACGTATGCGCACTGCGGGTATGGGTGAAGTAGTAGTAGATGCCTTCGCGTTCCAGCAGCCGGCTGATGAAGCTGAAATCGTCCTCGCGGTATTGCACGCAGTAGCTGCGCTTGGCGTACTGCGCGCTCAACTGCTGCTGCACATCGCCGTAGCCGATCTCGCCCAGCACGCTGGTGACGATCTCCGGCACGCTCATGTCCTGATAGATGCGGCAATCGCGGCGCTGGGTCAGCAGCCAGGGTTTGGGCACCACCTGCAGTTCAAGCACGGCGTAATCGAGCGCATCGACCACGGCGTAGCCGTTGTGCGCGCAACTGGCCACCATGCCGTGATACCAGCGCTGTTCGCCCTCGCCATCGGCCAGTTGCACCGCCACTGGCGTGCCAAGCAGATCACGCAGGTTGGGCTGCAGTTCGGTGCACAACGCATCGATGCGGTAGTCGAACAGCTGCCCCAACGCTTCGCTGGCCTGCATGCGATGCAGCAGCAGGCGCTCGCCAAGGTCGGAGTGCAGCGTGATGGTGCGCGGCATCGAAGCATCCACAGGTGATGGGGCAACGCACGTTGCGCTGACCGACGGCGCCGTGTTGCGCCCGCGCGTGCAACGGCAGGCGGCTAAAGGCACGGCAACTGTCACGCGCATGCTCACATGCGTGCGTGCAGCAAAGCCGACATTTCGTCTCAGGCTGGCCCAGGCGTGCGCGCGGTCACGACCCAGCCGTGCACCGGCTGGCCGCGTTCGCTGCGCAGCACGTCCAATTCCAACGCGATCGGCTGCAAACCGGCGCCTCGCAATGCGGCGCGCACGTGCGCATGGCTGTGCCGATAGCGCCCGCTGGCATCGAGTTCGACCCGGTCGTCCGGCTCGTCCAGCGCTTCGACCGTGAAACCCAGCACGCCCCCTGGCGTGAGCGCGCCGGCAGCGGCAGCGAGCACCGGCTGCAGCGCGCCGAAGTACACCAAGGTGTCGGCCGAGCCAATCACATCCCACTGCGCGTGCTGCGCGTGCAGGTACGCGGTGAGTTCGGCCACGTCGAGCCGATCATAGCCACCGCGTTGGCGTGCCTTGGCGACCATGCCAGGCGACAGGTCCACGCCCACCAGTTGACGTGCATACGGGCGCCACAGCGGCGCACACAGCCCGGTCCCGCAGCCGGCATCGAGCATGCGCAGGCCCGCATGCGGCGGCGCAAGGCAGGCCGCCAGTGCCTCGGTCAGCCGTTGCGGCGCGCGGTACTCCAGGTGATGCAGCAACTGTTCGTCGAAACTGTCGGCAAAGCCATCGAACAGTTCACGCACATAGGTATCGCCGGCACGCGGCGGCGGTTCGGCGCCGCCACAGGCCGCCAGCATATGCGTTGCCACCGGGTTGCCCGGCTCAAGCGCCAGCCAGTCGCGATACACCGTTTGCGCCTGCGCATGCTCGCCCAACAGGTAGAGCCCGGTACCCAGCGCCTCGCGGGCGTGCAGGTGGTCCGGTGCCAGCGTGCAGGCCTGCTGCAGGCACTGCACCGATTGCTGCAGATGCTCGGCGGCCTGCGCGTTGTTGCGCAGGAACAGGCCGAGCAGGTAATGCGCATGCGCGGACTGCGGATAGGTGTGCAACAGCGCCGCGTAGGTGACGAAGGCTTCTTCGCTGCGCCGCTGCGCTTCCAGCACCGCTGCCAGATTCGCCAGTGCATCAGCATGTGCAGGCGCCAGCGCCAGTGCGCGGCGATAGCAGTGTTCGGCATCGCGCAGGCGGCCGCATTCGCGGTGCACGTTGCCCAGGTTGTTGCAGGCATCCGGTTGCGCGGGCGCCAGCGTCAACGCCTGGGTGATGGAGGCCACTGCTGCGGCGCTGTTGCCGCGCTGATGCAACAGGATGCCCTGGTAATGCAGCGCGTCGGCATGCGCGGGCTGATCGTCCAGCAGCTGCGTGTACAGCTGCGCGGCATGTTCGAGTTGGCCACTGCGGTGCGCGGCGATCGCCTGCTGCAGTGGCTCGGTATGTGGCTGTGGCGCAGTTTGCATGAGCTTCTCCAAAAACACGGCAACCGGTGGTGCGGGTACGAATGTGAGCGCGCAGGGGCACGGCGTCATGTCTGCAACGAGCCGCCAACACCCCGACCGTGGTGCCGATGCGCCGGGGCGGCCACCGCCTGGCATCGCCGCGGGCGCCGGCAGGCTCGAGTACCGGCGCATGCGCGCCATGGGCAGACAACTGGCGGCGGCCTGCCACCGGCCACCAGCCGCCACGCAGTACTCACCCGATCAGCACGGTGAAGCAGCCCAGGGTGATCACCCCGCCATGCGCGGTGCTGTCGCCCAGTCGCGCGGCCGGCTGGCCTGCGATCAACACGGTCGGTGCGCCGGCCACGATGCTGTCCGGCGGGCCGACGCATACGGCCATGTCGCCCAGCCGCGCCGCCGGCAGGCCGCCGATCAATACCGTTGGCGCGCCGGGGCTGACGATCGGCCCGCCCACATGCGGCACCACCCCGGTCACCATGGGGCAGACATGCAAATCGGTCAGGCGCGCGGCAGGTTGCATCGGCACGCTTCGGTCGTGGCCATGCACGGCACTATCCCGCCAGGCCGCAGCGGTCACCCGACAATTCGTCTCAGCGCTGCGCCACCGAGGTGGTGGTCTGTGCCTCGCTGGTATCCACCGGCGGCGTCGCCAACGCCAGGGTCTGGCGCGCCGCGCGCAGGGGCTGGTCTGCATTGCCGAAAATGCCGGTAAGAATCTGCAGGGCCTGCTGCGCGTGGTCGCGCGCCGCCACGGTCTGGCCCAGCCTGCGCTCGGCTTCGGACATGCCGCGCAGGATCTCGGCCGTTTGCGGATGCGCGCGCCCCAGCACACGCTCCGAGGCAGCAAGCGCGGCGCGCTGTTCGGCCAGCGATGCTTCCACCTGGCCGTCGTCCAGCAGCCAGAACGCATGGTTGCTGCGATAGGCGATGGTGGCCGGTGCATCGTTGCCGAAGGCCGCGCGTGCGCGCTCCAGCGTCCTGCGATAGTACGGCCCGGCTTCGGCCAGCTTGCCCTGCTGGCGCAACGCGCCGGCCAGGTTGCCTTCGACCATCAAGGTGTCGGCGGCACTCTCGCCATACAACGCGCGTGCGACCTGCAGCAGCGGGACGAGTTCGGCTTCGGCACCGGCAAAGTCGCGCTGCATCAGCAGGAACACTGCCAGGCTGTTGCGCATCGACACCACCAATGGATGCTCGGGCCCATGCATGGCCATGCGCTCGCGCAACAGGCTGCGCTGCAAGGCGATCGCCGGTACCAGCTGGCCGTTATCGGCCAGCATGGCGGCGTAGCTGTTGCCGGCGTCGATACGCTGGTCCGCGCTGCTGGAGGCATTGGCCAGCGCGGCGACATAGGCATGCCGGCTCTCTGCCAACGCATCGCGCATGCGGCCCTGTTCGCGCAGGGCCCACGCCAACCAGGCACGCAGCTCGTTGCCCATGGCCTGCTGTTGCGCATCGCCGCGTGCTGCCTGCGCAATGCCCTGGCGCAAGACGCGCTCGGCGTCGCCTGGTTTGCCGTCGCCAGTGAGCGCCTGGCCCAGCATGGACGTGGCCTTCAAGGCCGGCAGGCTGCCCGCACCGGCAGTCTGCTGCGCCAGGGTCTGTGCGATGCGCAGATGCTCCACGGCCTGCGCAAAATTGGCCAGCGCAATGAGCGTGCGGCCCAGCGTCAGTTCCACCTGGGTGCGCGCATCGGGCTGGTCGGCCAGTTCGCGCGCCGCACGCTGCGAGGCCTGCTGCAGCACGCGCAGCATCAGGGTCTTGTCCAGGTCGCGCGCCACGCCAGGGTCCACGCTGGACAACACCGAACTCATGAAATCGCCGGTGACCTGCGCACGTTGCGCATCGCGCGCGGCCTGCTGCAGCGACCACAGCGTGGCCCCCAGCCCGGCGACCACGGCAATCGCAGCGAGGCCGGCGGCGACGACGCCGCTGCGATGACGCTGGGTGAACTTGCGCAGCCGCAGCCAGCGGCTCGCCTGCAGGGCGCGCGGCGGGTAGCCGTCCAGCCAGCGATGCAGATCGTCCAGCAATGCGGACACCGATGCGTAGCGCGCGCCCGGCTGCGGCTCCAGCGCGCGCAGCACGATCGCATCTAGCCCGTCGCGCAGGTGCTCGTGTAGTTTCTGGTAGGTGGTCGCGCGCGCCGCGCAGATGCGTGCACGCGCATCGGCCGGCACTGTTGCCAGCCGCTGCGACGGCGGCTGCGGCACCCCGTCGCGCCCGGCCACCGGCGCCAGCCCGCAACTCAATTCGTAGAACATCGCTCCCAAGGCATAGATATCGCTGCGCGCGTCCACATCCGGCGCGCCGCGTGCCTGCTCCGGGCTCATGTAACCCGGCGTTCCGCGATCGTGCGCGTAGGTCATCCCCGGGTTGGTCGCATCGATGGCGATGCCGAAGTCGATCACCCCTGGCATCGGCCGCCCGTCGATCTCGCTGACCAGTACGTTGCTGGGTTTGAGGTCGCGATGGATCACGCCCTTCTGATGCGCGTGCTGGACCGCCTCGCTGACACGCAGCATCAGCAACACGCGCGCATGCAGCGACAGGCGGTGTTGGTCGCACCACCAGGTGATCGGCTCGCCGCGCAGGTATTCCATCACCAGGTACGGCTGGCCGTGGGCATCGGTGCCCACGTCGTGGATCTGCGCGATCGCCGGGTGCACCATCTGCGCCAGCAGCCGGCACTCGAATTCGAACAGTGCACGGCCCTGCGCATCCAGCGCATCGGCGGCCACCAGCTTGATCGCCACCTCGCGCTCGTACGCGCCATCGGCACGGTGGCCCAGATACACCTGGCCCATGCCGCCGGCGCCGATCAGGCGATCGATCGCCCAGGCACCGAAGCGCGTGCCGGCCGGCAGTTCCGGTAACGGCGCACGCAATGCGGCGGCGGCCTGTTTCAACGGCGCCCGCACGCGCAAGGTGGCCTGCGATTCCACTGCCAGCATCGCCAGCAATTGGTCGCGCACGCTGGCGTCGTCGCCGGCCTGCGCGCGCGCAAATGCCTCGCGCTCGGCGGCAGGCAACTGGCAGGCCTGATGAAACAAGGCTTCCAGACGTTGCCACGCGGTGGCGGCCAGGCTCACAGCTGCGCCGCCAGCCACACCCTGGCAAAGCGCAGATCGCGCTCCAGCGTCGGCACCGACACCTCCAGCTGTTCGGCGGCCTCGGCCACGCTGAAGCCCACCAGCTCGGTCAATGCGAATGCACGGGCCTTGCGCTCGTCCACCTGGGCCAGCTTGTCGAAGGCATCGGCCACCAGCATCAATGCCTCCGGCCGTGCGGCGCCGTCGGACAGGCTGATGGTCAGCGTCACCGCCTGCCCCAACCGCTTGGCGCTGGCCTGCTGGCGCGCCAGATCCACCAACAGGTGGCGCATCTGCAGCGCAGCCACCGAATAGAAGTGCGCCCGCGAACGAAAACCCTGCTGGCCCTGTTCCAGCCGCATCCACGCCTCGTGCACCAGCTCGGTCGCCTGCAAGCCAGCGCGCCCGTCGCGACGCAGCTCGCGCATGGCGGTGGCGCGCAACACGTCATAGACCTGGCGCGCCAAGGCGTCGCCCGCGCCGGGTTCGTCGCGCTGCCAGGCCTGCAACAACTCGGTGATCGGCAGCTCGGACATCCAAGCCCATCTCGCCTGCGTGGACACGCAGTATCCCGCATTGGCACCGACGCGGAACACGCCGCCGGTAATCATTCAGACCCCCGATCACCGTGCCCGACAGCGCGGAGCAGCCCAGGCAGGTAGCGAGGGTGCGCCGGCAGCCGGGTCCGCCTCAGGTACGCCCAGCCTGTCCCCGGCAGAGCGCGGTCCCAGGACGCGGCGGTCTCGGGTCGCGGCGGCTGCATGGGCAGGCACGGGTCTGGCGCCGGTCGTGCGTGCCCGCCGCCACGTCATCGGCAGCCAACGCGTCACCGCCACGTCATACGACGCCGCTAGCCTGCGCCCCTGCAATCGGCCGGAGGTCGGGGTGTCGGCACATCCAAAGCGCGCCTGGGCACGTTTGTTCACCGAACATGGCCCGGTGCTGCGCGGCTTCTTCGTGCGCCGCGGGGCCAACGAGGACGCCGAAGACCTGGTCCAGGAAACCTATCTGCGCCTGCTGCGTGCGCATCAGCAGCCGGGCCAGGCCATCGCCAACCCGGAAGCGTATCTGTACACGGTGGCGGTCAATCTGGCGCGCGAGCAGGCGGTGCGGCGCAAGCAGGCGCCGCTGCGTATCGAGGACATGGAACAGTTCGCGCAACGGCTGGTGGCCGGTGACGATGTCGAAGACAGCGCCCAACGGCAACAGCGCCAGCAACGCCTGCAGACCGTGCTGGCCGGGCTGCCCGAACGCGTGCGCGCGGTGCTGGTGATGCAGTACCGCGATGGCCTCAGCTACAAACAGATCGCCGAACGCCTGGGTGTGTCTTCGCACATGGTCAAGAAATACGTGGTGCGTGGCCTGTCGGCCTGTCGACAGGCCTTGGCCGACGAGGGAGCGCAATGGTGGTGAGCGTCGCGTCGCTGGCGGCGCGCCGCCTGACCGAGGAAGCGGCGCACTGGCATGCGCTGCAACGCATGCAGCCGCTGGATGCCGACCAGCAGGCGCGTTTCATGGATTGGCTGACCGCCTCGCCGGCGCATGTGCGCGAATACCTGGCAGTGACGCAGGTGGCCGGTGCGCTCGGTGAGGCGTTGGATGCGATGGCGCTGGATGTCGACGCGCTGCTGCAGGCCGACCGCCGACACGACACCGGGATGGCGCGCAACGTGATCGCACTGCCGTTGCCGCCACGGCATCCCGTCGCTGCAAGGGGAACCGCTCGCTCGCAGTCGGCGGCACGCCGGCCGCACTGGCATGTCGGTCTGGCCGCCATGCTCGGTCTGCTGACGGTGCTCGGCAGCTGGGCCTGGCCGCACACCTCGACCTATGCGACGGCGCATGGCGAACAACGCCGCGTGCAACTGTCCGACCGCAGCGTGGTGTTCCTCAATGCGGACACGCGCATCCAGGCCACCATGACGCCGTGGTCGCGCCGCCTGCAGTTGCTGCAGGGCCAGGCCAGCTTCGCTGTCGCAGCGGACCGGCGCCCGCTGCAGGTCCGGGCACTGGACCTGCGCGTGGAAGACATCGGCACCGCGTTCGACATTGCGCTGCATGGGCAGCAGGCACGCATCGACGTGTCTGCCGGTCGCGTGCATGTCTGGCGTGCCGACCGCCCGGCGCAGCCGATGCTGGCCAATCTTGGCGCAGGACAAAGCGCGCGCATCGACGAGGCCGGCCAGCTCGCATTGAGCAATGAAGATGTCGCCACCATGCATGCATGGCAGCAGCAGCGCATCGTGTTTCGCGACGAGCCGTTGCGCAACGTGGCCGAAGACTTCAATCGCCTCAATCGCATCCAGCTGCACATCGACGATGCGCGCGCCGGCGCAATGCGCCTGACCGGCAATCTGCGTAGCGACGATCTCGCCGGCCTGCGCGCGTTTCTTGCAAGGCAGCCCGGCCTGCGGCTCGAACAACACGCCGATGCGCTGCACATCGTCGGCGGTGCACCACCGGCGACCACCGACCGGTAGCGCACGCGGCCGACGCGACCGACACGCTGGCGCTAACGTGCGCGCAGAAATCGCACGGCAGGCACCACGGCATTGCCCGACGTGTGCTTGCCATTGGCCGACACGCCGCAGTGCCGCACGGCCATGCCTGTTTGCATCGGGTATTGGCGCCGACGCATCTGCGCAGCGAATGGCTGGCATCCGAATCGGCGCATTCGATCTAGGCGCACGCGTTGCGCTGCATGGTGCCGCGCAACGCAACGATCGACGCGATCGGCGATCGGAGGGGCAACGTGCTTTTTCCCGCGCACCACCGGTCTGCGCGTAGCCACGGCACGCGCACGCCATCGCCCTTGCACGTGTCACAGAAAATTCATCGAAAAACGGTGCCCGACTCGGCTCGTCGCCCCTCGTAGAGGGGGTAGTCGCCGCAGCGATCCGCGTGGATCGGTGCGACGCCCCTCTCCCTCTGCCTGGAAGTGATGATGCGCTGCTGCCTGTTCCTGTCCGTTGCCCTCGCCCTGCATGCCGGCGCTGCCGGCGCCCAGACGCCACCCGTCGCAGTCGACGCCATTCCCGCACAACCGCTGGCGCGCGCGCTCAATACGCTGTCGCGCCAGACCGGCCTGCAGTTCGTCTATGCGGCCAGCGTCGGCGGCACGCAGCAGAGTCGCGGCACCACCGCCGGCGCCGCGCCCGAGCAGGCCTTGCAGCAACTGCTGCAAGGCACCGGATTGCGCTATCGCTACCTGACGCCGACCACGGTGACCATCGAGCCGGCCGAGACGGTGAGCGATGCGCCCGCGGCAACGCCGCCTGCCGCAGCCACCACCGCCACCCCGGCCACCGCCGGTGCACCGGTGCGCGAACTGGACAGCATCCAGGTGCTGGGCAGCTATGCCGGCAGTCTCAGTGCCGCGCTGCGCGAGAAGCGCTATGCCGACAGCGTGGTGGACGTGATCGCCGCCGAAGACATCGGCAAGCTGCCGGCGCAGAACGTGGCCGAAGCCCTGCAGCGCGTGCCAGGCGTGTCGATCGTGCGCGACCGCGGCGAAGGCGTGTACGTGCGCGTGCGCGGCCTGGGCCCCAACTTCCAGGTGACCACGCTCAACGGCCAGACCATGGCGGTCAACGAGAACGTGCGCACTTCCGGCCAGACCGGCCGCCAGTTTCGCTACGACACCTTGCCGGCGGAACTGGTCTCCGGCCTGGACGTGATCAAGAGCCCCACCGCCGATCTGGATGAAGGCGCCATCGGCGGCATCGTCAATGTGCGCACCTTCCGCCCGCTGGAATTGGGCAAGACCTTGCTCAACACCTCGCTGGAATCCAGCCAGGCGCAACGCACGCATGCCAACGACCCGCGCGTGTCCGGCCTGTTCAACTGGGTCAATACCGAGGGCACCTTCGGCATGCTGGTGTCCGGTGCGTATGCCCAGCGCAGCCTGCGCCAGGACCGCGTCAACGAAGTGAGCTGGGATTACTACCCCAACGGCGTGCCGGGTGCGCCGGGTGCGTCCTACCTGCCCACCGGCCTGCGCCCGACGCTGGAACTGGAACAGCGCGAGCGCACCGGCGTGGCCGCCTCGCTGCAATGGCGCCCCAGCGCCGCCTGGGAAACCAATCTGGACCTGCTGTATGCCAAGCAGACGGTGCACTACGACGAATACAGCCTGGGCGTGGGCTTCGACGGCGTGGCCAAGATGAGCAACCTGCAGGTGGACCACGGCGGCGTGACCGGCTTCGACTATCGCAATGGCCAGGTGCAGGTGTCGCGCGAAACCTCCGGCATCACCGACGACAACCGCAGCGCGCGCCTGTCCAGCACCTGGAATGGCGATCTGTGGACACTCGGTGCGGTGGCCTTCCATTCGCAGGCACACAGCTACGACTCCGACCCGATTCGCCGCACGCGCCTGCGCAGCGGCACCAACCTGTCGATGCGCGTGGAGATGCCGCAAGCCGACGACGACAACGTGCCCAACTGGAGCTTCACCAATGGCTTTGATCCGACCAACCCGGCCAGCGTCAGCGGGCGCCGGCTGGAATGGCGCGAGATCGATGCGCGCGACAAGGAAAACGCACTGCAGCTGGACGCCAAGCGCACGCTCGGCGATGGCTGGCTGCGCGACATCAAGTTCGGCGCCAAGTACCGCGAGCGCTCGCGCACCTACGACCGTGCCGACCTGCTGCTCAACCGCATCGCCGGCGTACGTTTTCCGGGCAGCTATTTCACCGCGCTGCCCGTGAGCGACATGCTGGTCGACGGCAAGGGCACACTGCCGCGGCAGTGGCTGGCGCCGATCGAGGCGCCGTTCTGGGGCGACTGGCCCACCGCCACCGACCTCAGCGGCACGCCCAATAGTGCCGACCTGCAGAATTCCTACAAGGTGCGCGAGAAGATCGGCTCGGCATATGCGATGACCGACTTCGGCGGCGCGCTGGCCGGGCGCGATCTGCGCGGCAACCTGGGCGTGCGCTTGGTGCGCACCGAGCAGACCACCGATGGCCATGCCGATCTCGACGGCGCCGCCCAGCCAGTGCATTTCGAGCGCAGCTATACCAACGCGTTGCCCTCGTTCAACGCCGCCTGGGACGTGCGCGAGGACATGGTGCTGCGGACCTCCGCGGCCAAGGTGATCACTCGCCCGGATCTCACCGACCTCTCGTCCAAGCTCACCTTCAACTCCAGTGGCGAAGTGCTGACCGCCAGCGGCGGCAACCCGGCGCTACGGCCGTTCGAGGCCTGGCAGTACGATCTGACCTTCGAGTGGTACATCGACGGCACCTCGGCACTGACCGGCGGTGTGTTCTACAAGGACATCTCCAGTTTCATCCAGACCCAGCTGTCCTACCTGGATTACCAGGGCCAGACCTACCTGCTCTCGTCCAAGACCAACGGCAGCCAGGCCAGCGTCAAGGGCGTGGAGCTGGCCTACCAGCAGGTGTTCACCGGCCTGCCGGCGCCGCTGGACGGCTTGGGCATGCAGCTCAACTACACCTTCACCGACAGCCAGGCGACCTACCGCGACGGCACGCGCCGCTTCACCGACAGCCTGGAAGGCGTGGCCAGGAACACCTACAACGCCGTGCTGTTCTACGAGAAGGGCCCGCTGATGGCGCGCGCCAGCTACAGCTGGAGCGACAACATCGTCAACGCGGTGGGCACGGCCAATGTCGCCACGCTCAACAGCGATGCCTTCGGCAGCCTGGACGCGAACGTGGCCTGGAAGGTCAACGACACCCTGTCGGTGTTCGTCAACGCCATCAATCTCACCGGTCAGGTGCAGCGGCAATACGTCGGCGATCACCTGTTCGGCGGCTACACCGACTACGGCCGGACCTGGTCGCTGGGTCTGCGCGCGCGGTTCTAAGCGCGCCTGCATGCGCGGCTGACGGTCGTCGCCCTCGCGCGCGGCCGTCACTGTGCTGCGCCGTTCTTTTCGCCCCACCGTTTCATTCGCACTGGATTTGCCGATGCTTCTGCGTTTTTGCCGCCGCGCCACCGCCCTGCTCGGACTCGCGCTCGTACCGCTCTGCCCTGCACACGCCACCGATGCGGCGCCCGACACGCTGGAAAAGGTGGTGATCCTCAAACGCCATGGCGTGCGTGCGGCGATGTCCAGCCCCGAACAGCTGGGCCGCTATTCGCTGCATCCATGGCCGCATTTTGCCGTGCCGGCCGGTCACCTCACCGCCAACGGTGCGCATCTGGAGCGCCTGTTCGGCGACTACTACCACGCCCGCTACACCGCGCTTGGTCTGTTGATCGGCGACGGCTGCAGCCAGGCTTATTACTGGGCAAACCGCACCCAACGCACCATTGCCTCGGCGCAAGCGCTGGCCAGCACGTTGACGCCCGGCTGCGCCAACCCCGTCCATCACGTGCCGACCGGCACTTCCGATGTGCTGTTCGATGGCACCGCTGCGCTGCGTCAGCCCGAAGCGCGTGCGCGCATGCAGGCCGCCATCGCCGGCCGCATCGGCGGCGACGCCCACGCCTGGAACGCCGCACAGGCCGATGCGATCGACACGCTCGAACTTCTGCTGCTGCAATGCGCGCAACGTCCCTGCCCGCCGCAGGCTGCGCCCGGCAAGCTGCGGCTGACCACGGTGCCGGCCGGGCTGGATGATGCCGGCCCGTCGATTCCCGGTATCGATGGCCCGGCTGCCGCCGCTTCAGGCATCACCGAAAGCCTGCTGATGGGCTGGGCCGATGGACAGGACTTCGCCGCGCTGGGTTGGCAAAGCCTGGACGAGGCCACGCTGCTGCGCGTGTTCGCCCCGCATCAGGCCGAGTTCGCGCTGCGTCTGCGTGCGCCGACCGTCGCGCGTCTGGCCAGCACGCCATTGGCCGCACGCCTGCTGGCGACGCTGCAGCAAGGTAGCGATGCACACGCCGCGGCCGACGCCATCGGCGGCGATGCGCGTCTGGTGGTGGTGTCCGGCCACGACGGCACCCTGACCCTGCTGGCCGGCATGTTCGATCTGCACTGGCAGTTGCCCGGTTACCAACCGGACCAAACCGTGCCCGGTGGCGCGCTGGTGTTCGAGCGCTGGCGGCGTGCCGACGGTGAGCGCGTCATCCGCCTGCGCTACACCGCGCAGAGCCTGACGCAGCTGCGCGAACGCGTGCCATTGACGCTGCAGGCACCGCCGCCGAGCGCGGCCATCTTCATTCCCGGCTGCAGCACTGCGACGCCGGCGTACGACTGCCCATTGCCGCAGTTCGCCCGCATCGTCCAGGCCGCCCTCGACCCGCTCGCCATGGACCACTGATCCCCTCCACGCGGCGCGCTGGGCCCAACGCGTCGCGTCCATCCGCTGTTACCCAACCGCACGAGGTCATCATGCTTCAGCATCTGCGTTCTCTGCTCAGCGTCGGAATCGGTGTGACCCTGGCCTGCGCCGGTGTCGCCCACGCCCAATCCAGCGTCGGCGTCCTCGACGTGCTCACCTACAACGTCGCTGGCCTGCCGGAGGGCATCTCCAGCAGCAACCCCGCCACCAATACGCCGCTGCTGGCACCGAAACTGGCGCCGTATGCGCTGGTTCACGTGCAGGAAGACTTCAACTACCACGCGGCGCTCTACGCCGGCGACAACCATCCCTACCGCACGCCCACCAGTGGCGGCGCCGCCATCGGCGATGGCCTCAACACGCTGAGCAACTATCCCTTCAACGACTTCACCCGGGTCACATGGGACAAGTGCAACGGCACCGACTGCCTCACGCCGAAGGGCTTCAGCTACATGCAGCTGCGGCTGGACAACGGCGTGCTGCTGGACGTTTACAACGCCCATCCAAATGCCGGTACCGAAACTGCCGACCTGGCCGCCCGCCGCGCCAACATCAGCCAGTTGTCGCAATTCATCGGCACCTGGTCGGCCGGCAACGCGGTGTTGGTGATGATGGACTCCAACACCCGCTACACCCGCAGCGAAGACAACATCCGCGAGCTGATCGCCAGCAACAACCTGATCGATCCGTGGGTGGAACTGATCAAGGGCACCGCCCCGGCCGCCGGCGCCGCGCCGCTGCTGTGCGGCACGCCGCCGACCAACACCTGCGAGGTGGTGGACAAGATCCTGTACCGCGCCGCGCCGCAGCTGACCCTGGCCGCCAATCGTTACCAGCTCGACCCAGGCAACTTCTACGACAGCGCCGGCAAGCCGCTGTCGGATCACTATCCGCTGTACACGCAGTTCGGCTGGGCGGTGGGCACCGACGTGCGCACCAGCGACAGCTTCGGCGGACCGCATGGCGTACCGTTCAACGACGTGGCCGGCGGCGCGCACCAGCGCCAGCTGCGCAGTGTCACCCTGCGCGGTGCCGAACGCCTGGATGCAGTGGCCGCCAGCCTGGACAACGGCGCCACGCTCGCCCACGGCGGCAGCGGCGGCACCGCCACCACCCTGGCCCTGCGCAGCGGCGAAACGCTGACCGCGGCCACCGTCACGCTCGGCCAGTACAACGGCCGCACCCGGCTGTTCTCGCTCAGCCTGACCACCAACCAGGGCCGCAGCATCGCCGCCGGCACCCCGACCAGCGAGCGCTACACCCTCACTGCTCCCACCGGCTGGCATATCGCCGGCTTCACCGGCCGCGCCGGCGATGCCATCGACAAGCTGGGTGTGATCTACCGGAAGGATTGAGCGAACGGTTCTACCACTGCAACGGAGCGGCGTCGGTCTGGCGCCGCTTTTCTTGTCTGCGGCAATCACGACGAGGCTTCGGCCGGCATCCTCGCAGCGCGCGATGGCGTACTTCTGCAACGCTCCGCAATTGCGTACCGCCTAAAATCCCGTACTCCATGCGTGCACGGGCTTTCAACTTCGTGCAGTTCCGGCGCCACATCCAAGATCAAACAGCACCGCAGTGTCGACTCCCCGCAATTCAATGCCAGCTAAAACTAGAGGTCTGCGGTTGATGTTGATCACGGAACTCAGCGGGCGTTAGTCCGCCCAGGCTGTCGTGCGGGATCTGTTGGTTGTAGTCGGCAAGCCAGTGTTCGGTCTGTTCGCGGACCTCGCTCAGCGTGCGGAAGAGATGCATGTCCAGCACGCCGCGCCTGTAGCTGCCGTTGAAGCGTTCGATAAAACCGTTCTGCATCGGACGCCCCGGTTCAATGAAGTCCAAGGCGATGCCCTTACGCTCGGCCCACTCGGACAAGGCCAGCGCGACAAATTCCGGCCCGTTGTCCAAACGTAGCTTGTTCGGATAGCCGCGCCAAGCTGCGATGCGTTCCAACGTGCGGATGACGCGGGCGGCCGGAAGATTCAGGTCCACTTCGATCGCCAAGGCTTCCCGACTGAAATCGTCGATGACATTGAACGTGCGAAAACGCCGACCGTCCCATAACGCATCGGACATGAAGTCGATCGACCATCCAGCATTGGGGCGATCACCGCAGGCCAGCGGCTGTGGATGACGCGTCGGTACCCGGCGCCTGCTGCGACGACGTTGATTGAGCTTCATCAGGCAATACACGCGCCAGACCCTCTTGTGGTTCCACACATGTCCGCGACGGCGGATGATTTGAAAAAGTTTTCCAAATCCACGCTCAGGAAAACGCTCGGCCAACTCGGACAACAGCGCGATAACCTCATCATCCCGATCGGGACGACGCTGATAGCGCATCGTCGAGCGCGCCACGCCAACCACCGAACAGGCCCGGCGCTCGCTCCAGCCATGCTGCTCGATGAGCCAGGCCAGAAGCGGGCGCTTGTGCGCCGGGTCTACAGTTTTTTTGCGATGACATCCTTCAATGCATGGTTTTCCATCGCCAGCTCGGCGTACATGCGTTTGAGCTTGTTGTGCTCGGTCTCCAGGTCGCGAAGGCGCTGCACATCAGCGGCCTCCATGCCGCCGTACTTGGATTTCCAGACGTAGTACGTCGCATCGGAAATCCCTAGCTCACGACACACATCCTTGACTTGGCGGCCACCCTCGACCTGCTTCAGCGTGGCGACGATCTGGCTATCGGTGAACTTGCTCTTGCGCATTGGTGGTCTCCTTGATGGCTAGTGTGCCCGGAGACCTCTAGTTATGGCTGGATCAAGTTTACGGGGAGTCGACAGCAGATGCCGGCGCTTTCGGGACAGATCCGCGCTGACGCTCGGCAGTAGTTACGCGGCAAGGTAACGGGTTTCAGCCGGTTGCGAAGATCGAGAATGGTGGTTCTGTCTGCAGCGGGCTCCAGGTCATCACGCTAGGTAAGACGCTCTAGTGCGATCAGCCGCAGCATTGCGGCGATGGACGATCGGGAACGGCATGACTGCGTATTGGCAAGAATCCAACGATGAACTCGATTGTCCATCCTTCGCGGGCTGAAGTGGCGATACTGTTATGAGTACCAGCGCGCGCGGCTGCAAGCGCCCACTCTCTTGCACATCACGTTGATCAACCACGAGCGACGCTCCGTGCGACGCCGCGCGCAAGGGCTTCCCTGCGTGCAGCAAGGCAAGCCATCTCCCATTCAACGCTTGGCCGCCTCGCAGAGCTTGCGATTGAACCAAGTGGACTTGGCGATGGGCAGGTACGCATCCCAGTCGCTTGGCGGTAGCATCGTGCTGTCCTTGTCCATCTCCGCCTGGAACGAGGCCTCGTCGCGGCTGCGACCGGCCATGGTCTGATCAAGCGCCTTCAGGCACTCCTGCGGACGGTTCAGGCGCAGCAGGGTGAGCGCGCGGTCGTTGGCGAAGCGGTCGCGATCGAGCCAGTTGAAAAACTCGCCGCACTCGCCCGCGAACGCCTGCATGCCGGCGAGTGCTTCGGCATAGCGCTTGCCGCGATAGTCGCGCAGGTACGCCTCACGTCGTCGGCTGCTGGCCGCGGAGGTGCAGCCGGCAGGCAACTTCAGATAGTCGCCTTCGAAGCTGGCGCGCATGCCGCAGTAGTCGCGGCAACTGTCTTGCGTCAGTGCGGCGATGCTGAAGCCACCGGCCACCGGCTTGAACGCGAGCTTGCAAGGCGTGTCGCTGGCATCGCGCACTTCCGCCTTGTCGCCTTGCAGCGTGCCCTCCAGCGAACAGGTGTGGCCGTTGGCGCCCACGGCGAGAATCTCGAAGTGGCGCGCCCCACCCTTGTCGCTGACCTGCAGGCTGCCCCAACCTTGCTTGGTGCCGTATTCGCCGGGCGTCGGGCCAGCCGCCACCGCGCCGAACGCCACCAGCCACACCAGCATCCCGCTCCATCCATATCGCCGTGCCATTGCTTCGTCCTGTGTTCGGTTAAGCGGCAAGTGTGCGGCATCGCGGCTACGCCAGGCCACTCAGGTGTAGGCCATCAAGCCCAGCAAATCCAGCGCGCCATGCGCCAGGATCGCCGGCCACAGCCGCCCGCGTCGGGCCACCCACCAGCCCAGGATCAGCCCGAACATCAAGATATTGATGGCACCAATCGGACCCTGATACAGGTGATACGAGGCGCGGACCGCCACGCTGACATTCACCGCAACTGCAGGGCCATAGCGCGGCTCCAGCGCGCGGATCACGTAACCGCACACCAATACTTCCTCGAAGATCGGATTGATCAGCGAGATCGCCAGCACAGCCGCGATCGATAGCCGCCCGGCGACCATCGCATCGAATGGATTCGTGTTGCTCCCCGAGCTCCAGTTCAACAGCGTCAGTGGATAGGTGAGCAACAGACACACCGCCAGCAAGCCGAGTCCCGCCGCCAAGTCGCGTAGTTGCCACTGCAGCCCGACCGACTGCGGCCTCCATCCGCGGAACCACAGCACTGGCAGCAAGATCGCCAGAACGAGCAGTTCGTAGACCACCATGCCCCACAGGCTAGCGTCGGAGAAGACCGGCTCTATGGCATCGCGCGCCACCGCCGAAAGGCTGGACCAGATCAGCAGACCGAAGGCGATCGTCACCACGATCAGCAACTCGCACCATTTGGAAAAAGCCCCTTCACGTCCTTGCATCGATCTTCCTTGCCGTGCCTTGATTGCAGATGCGCGACTTGAACACCCTTGCTAGCGACAGGCCTGCACGACCGCTCGCTCAAGAGCCTGCATGAAATCCGGATCGCCACGCATCGTAGTATCGGCGCGGGCGCTGTCGCGCACATGGGTGGCGCGCATACACGCCTCCGGGCTCGGCTGGCGCTCGTAGCTGATCAGGCGTAAGCCCAGGTTTGACTCCTGGCCCGTGGCAGACGCCGTGTTCGGGCCTGCCTGCGTCGCCGTAACCGTTGCGGTCGGAGCCGGCCCGGCTTGCTTGTTCCAACGCTTCTGCTCGGCGCCGTCGGCGCACGGCGTGGACTGGTAAACGGTCCCCAGCTTTGCATCGCTGCACTTGTAGGCCGACTGCGCCGCTGCCGGTAACGACAATACGCACATCACCAGCGCAAGACTTATTTTCATTTACGCCTCCCCCCAAACGGCATAGCTTACCGATAGCGGAGAACGAAGGTTGTCTCTTGGAGCACGCGTTCTCTTCTTCAGTGACGAAGACGGGTAAAGCGCGCCTGGCGGCTTGTTACAGACCGGCTTGGACCGGCTTGGACCGCCATGAACCCGGCACATTGCCGATGGCAGCGCCAAGCAGACGCACAGTGCTCGCTGACCGATGTCGCATGCAGCCCTTTTTTTTTGCGCCGGACACAACTCTGGCCGGCGATGGAAGTGCAAAGAACTGCAGTTTCCGCCGACGCGCAAGCACAGCGGCCATAGACGCATCTTTTTGCGGGCATTCAGCGGCTCGTCGGCATCTCAAGTCGCTGTTGTCGACCGATAGGTTAGCCTGGCCCGGTTACCCCGGCTTTGTGATACCAGTTACCTATTTTGCACTTTCGTTCGTTCCGGCACATTGCTGACAAATGGTTTTCAGAACGTCACAATGATTGGACAGTGATCTGATATGTCGTCGAGCGGGTTGATGCTTTTAGAAAAGTTGGCCACTGCGGGAGCAATATTAAGCACTTCAACATTGGTCGCAACATTGCTTCCGGAGATTGCATAATCGTACGTCTTGGAAACTCCAATCTTAGCGTTATGCGTGTCTCCATTAAAAGCAACATTGAAATAATTCAGATCGGAACCACTCTCTTGCATGGCGAGGATGAGACCTGCGGGCTCACAATTCAGATCTCCCATTAACACAAACGAGCCGTTGTGCAGCTGATGCAGTGCCTCGGCTACCCACCCAACTAAAAAGGCCGCCTTCCCGCTAGCATTGGCATGGTAAACATACAAACTTATCCCGTTCAAAGCCCCCAGACACGCAACATGACGCTTGCTTTGCTTCGTGAATTCACCTCCGCCTTTTTTCCAAGGCGAAGTCCCGAAAACGTCCCTGAAGCTTGGAGGATTAAAGCGCATCAATACACTTTCATCGAGGTCATCATCGATAGCTGCATAGCCAAGCTGAGCCTTGGTCCCCTTTGCGGTCCGCTTAGCAGTGACTACTTGCTTGTTGATGGCCACACCTCCAAGCTCAAGGTCGCTTGTAACTTCACATAGGACAGCAAATTCTGCGTTGTGCAGATGGAAAGCCTCAGCGACAACTTGCTCCATTATTTTTTGCTTGCTGCCTGGCGTTCCAGTACCAAGCCGCTGGACATTCCAGAATAGGATCCTCATTCCAGGCACCCTGCCTTTAAAAAATTCGACTGATAGCAAAGCCACCGCCTTCTGCCACTGGTGTTAATCATCACAGTTCTCCAATCCGAATAGGCGTCACCAAATCCCGAAAATCTGGGAAAACAAAGAATTCGACAAAATCGCATCGATCATTCGTCGTTCCGTTTCACTACCGCGGCAAACCGAATCATCACTAGTTCCATCAGCGCATCGTCATGCTTGAAAATAATCCTGTAACGCTCCTGGACCGGGAGACGGGGTCAGATTCACTTCTAAACCGAACCTGATCCGATTTTTTATTAAAGTGTTCCTAACGCTGTTCCCGAGCACGCTCGCGCTTGTTGCCGATGGCTTGGATCGTCGAGGAAGTGGCGGCGATGAAGAATGCAGCTTCGCAGTTCTGCAGTTCTTCGTTTTTGCCTGCACCGGTCTAGCTCGGAATTCATATGCTCTGCGCTCCTTTTAGTTCTTATCGGGCATTACGGAAATCTTGGCCGCGCACCCGACAATTCCAAAAGTTCAGTTCTTCCTCCCCTCAATGACAGACTTGTAATAGATGTTTTCGCGCAGCTGGGTATAGGCCCGAATTTCTTCCCCGTCGTTTGTCCAGACCGTCCTGTTGATGTGGGGTGGCTTCATGTTGATGGTCCGCCCATTCGTGTAGTGTGCGTCTACGTAGGGTTCCTCCCCATTTTTCAAGCCCTTGTGCCGGCGAGCGTAGAGGAATTCCCCCAACCACGATTGAGTCGGGAGCAGCGTCCGCAGGCGTTCGGTAGCGATCTGCGGGCACCTGAATGTCTTAGCGTAGATGTTCTGTCGATAGTCCTCCGCACCGTCGAAGCAGTCCACCAGGAAATTCCACATATAGGCTCGCTGTGGCCCGCCTTGTGCGAGAAACGTCCGGGTGGAACGGTACTGGACTGACTTGGCGTAGTAAACGGCCGCCACCTCGCCGAATCGCTGGACCAGCAGAAGCCACTGTATCGCGTGCGTGAACTCGCCATGGGCGCGGGTGAAAAGGTCGCGAAACATGATCTTCGCCCCCACTACATCGTTGAAATCAGCAGGGCTAATCTGGCCATTGAGAATGACCACTTTCCTACTGAACCCGTAATAGGATGCATATTTTCCAAGCGCACAGGAGAAGGCGCCGAGACGGCGATAATTGACGCCATCGCGCTGTACCTCACGGAACTTTGCGTATTCCGTGCCCAGCTCAAAGGACAGGTCCTTGACCGCCGACGCAAGCGCTTCGTTGTCGGAAAGGAAACTGGCCATGCGCGCGAAGACGAGCATGTCCCTCATCCGCTGCGTCGCTTCGATCTGGACACCATCGACAACCTGGAAATTCTCATCCAGGAACAACACCATTTCCAATTCCGATGCATCACTGATCTTCATCGAAGTCCTCTCTTTGGATTCTGTCCGTGCGCGCCTGCGCCTGTCAGTGGAACAGGTACGAGAAGCCGTCTGGATTCGTGCTCATTCCTACGCCTCCGATGGATGCCTGGTGTGCAAGCCGCCCCAGGAATTCCCTCGACATCGCCGGCAACATCGAATTCGTCAAAATCGCATCAATCATCCGCCCACCCGACTCGCTCTCGGTACACCGACTCACCACCAGCTCCACCACCGAGTCGTCGTACTCGAACGGAATCTTGTAGCGCTCTTCGATCCGCTTCTTGATGCGGTTCAACTGCAGTCGCACGATCTGCCCGAGCATGGCGTTGCTCAGCGGGTAGTACGGAATGGCCACCAACCTGCCGAGCAATGCCGGCGGAAACACCTTCAACAACGGCTCGCGGATGGCCTTGGCCATTCCGTCCGGATCCGGCATCAGTTCCGGGTCCTTGCACAGGCTGGCGATCAGGTCGGTGCCCGCGTTGCTGGTGAGGATGATCAAGGTATTGCGGAAGTCGATGCGGCGGCCTTCGCCGTCTTCCATCCAGCCCTTGTCGAAGACCTGGAAGAACAGTTCGTGCACGTCCGGGTGGGCTTTTTCCACTTCGTCCAGCAACACGACCGAGTACGGCTTGCGTCGCACCGCTTCGGTCAGTACGCCGCCTTCGCCGTAGCCCACATAGCCCGGCGGTGCACCCTTCAGCGAGGAGACGGTATGCGCTTCCTGGTACTCGCTCATGTTGATGGTGATCAGGTTTTGTTCGCCGCCGTACAAGGTTTCGGCCAGGGCGAGTGCGGTTTCGGTCTTGCCGACGCCGGAGGTGCCGGCGAGCAGGAACACGCCGATCGGTTTGTCCGGGTTGTCCAGACCGGCGCGGCTGGTCTGGATGCGCCTGGCGATCATCTCCATGGCATGGTCCTGGCCGATCACGCGCTTGGCCAGCAGTTCGGGCAGGCGCAGCACGGTGTCGATCTCGTTGCGCGCCATGCGCCCGACCGGAATGCCGGTCCAGTCGGCGACCACGGCGGCCACCGCCTGGTAATCGACGGTGGGCAGGATCAAAGGCGATTCGCCCTGGAGTGCGGCCAGTTCGGCCTGTACCAGTTGCAGGCGTGCTAACAGCGTGTCGCGATCCACCTGCACCGGTGCCTCGAGCACGGCGAGATCGCCAGGCGCACGCTGTTCGGCCTCCGCTTCCAGCGCACTGCCGGTGCCTTCCACCGGCGCATTGGCGCCTCGCAGTTGCGCGCGTAGCGACAAAAGCTCATCGACCAACGCCTTTTCGCCAACCCAGCGCTGTTCCAGCTCGCGCAGGCGGGTATGTTCGCTTTCCAGCAGGTTGGCGCAAGCTGCAGCACGCTCATCCACCACGATGCCAATCGCACGCTCGCGTTCGATGATGGCGTGCTCGGTCTCCAGCGATTCGATGCGGCGGCGACTGTCGTCCACTTCCGCAGGCGTAGCGTGCAGGCTCACCGCCACGCGCGCGCAGGCGGTGTCGAGCAGGCTCACCGATTTGTCCGGCAGCTGCCGCGCCGGGATGTAGCGGTGACTGAGCTTGACCGCCGCTTCCAGCGCTTCGTCCAGGATCTGCACGCGGTGGTGCTGTTCCATCATCGAAGCGACGCCGCGCATCATGCGCACTGCCTTGGCTTCGTCCGGCTCGTCCACCTGCACGGCCTGGAAGCGCCGCGTCAGCGCGGGGTCTTTTTCGATGTACTTCTTGTACTCGGCAAACGTGGTCGCCCCCACGGTGCGCAAGGTGCCACGCGCCAGTGCGGGCTTGAGCAGGTTGGCCGCATCGCCGGTACCGGCCGCGCCACCGGCGCCGACCAGGGTGTGGGTTTCGTCGACAAACAAAATGATCGGCTTGGGGCTGGCCTGCACTTCGTCGATGACTGCGCGCAGGCGTTGCTCGAATTCGCCCTTCATGCTGGCGCCGGCCTGCAGCAGGCCCACATCCAGCGTGCGCAGCTGTACGTCCTTCAACGCGGGCGGCACATCGCCGCGCGCGATGCGTTGTGCGAAGCCTTCCACCACCGCGGTCTTGCCGACACCGGCCTCGCCAACCAGGATCGGGTTGTTCTGGCGGCGGCGCATCAGGATATCGACCACCTGGCGGATCTCGTCGTCGCGGCCGATGATCGGGTCCAGCTTGCCCTCGCGTGCTTGTGCGGTGAGATCGGTGGTGAATTTCTTCAGTGCTTCCTGCTTTCCCAGTGCGGCCGGCGCGATGGCGCCGCTAGCCTCCCCAGGTGCAGCGGTCTGACCGAGTGAGAAACCATCGCTGGGCAGCAAACCATCTTCCGGCGAGCCGGCCACGATCTGCGCAAAGTCTTCGCTGAGTACCGCGGGCTTGAGCTTGTCGAACTCCTTGGAGATCGCCAGTAATGCATTACGCAAACCGCGCACGCTCAGAATGCCAACCACCAGATAGCCGGTGCGCACCTGCGCTTCACCAAAACTCAGTGAGGCATACACCCAACCGCGCTCCACCGCTTCTTCGACATTGGTCGACAGGTCGGTGACGGCAGTGGAACCGCGCGGCAAGGCGTCCAGGGCCGACGTGACATCACGCGCCAGCGTGGAGGGGTTGAGCTGAAAGTGTTTGATGATGCGGTGCAGGTCCGAGTCCTGCAGCTGCAGCAACTGATGCAGCCAATGCACCAGCTCCACATACGGGTTGCCGCGCAGCTTGCAGAACACGGTGGCGCTCTCGATACCGCGGTAGGCCAGCGGATTGAGCTTGCCGAACAGGGCACTGCGGGAGATCTCGGCCATGGTGCGTCCTTCGAAGTCGGTACGTTACGTGTGAGCGAAAGGTAGAGCGGTGTGCGTCAGCCCGATGGGCGCAGCAGCACCTCGTCGGCGTCGGCAATGCTCCAGGCGCGACGGCCGAGCCAGGTATCCAGGCCCAGCCGGCTATTGCGCGCCAGGTGCGGCGTGGGGACCTCGTCGGCCTTGAGCAACAGCTGCAGTTCCCAGCCAAATTCGTCGCCCAGATAACTGCGCACCGCAGCGGTGAGTTGCCTGAGCGCCTGGCCGCCCGGAAGAAAGCGTTGAAACGCCAGGCGCGGCAGCGGCCCCAGGCAGATGCGCACGCGTTGCTGGGCGCCACGCACGTGTGCGCCCACCACGCTGTCCACGCCCAGCCGCGCGTTGCGCGGACCCAGACCAAGTTGCAGGTGCGCATCGGCCGGCAGGCGCATCCATTCGGCGATGAATTCCTGTACCTGCACCGGCCATTCGCACAACTGCTGCAGCAGTGCCCGCAAGCCTTCCGGCGTGCGCGTGGCGGTGCCAAGACGGCCGGCGTAGTAACGACGTGCATCGTCCGGCAACGCGTCGCGGTCGCGCAGATGCGGGCTGGCGATGCCGACCAGTGCATCCAGCCAGGCACGGAACTGGTCGCTCGCCGGGCGCTCGGCCTGCACGCTGGGCTGTGCCTGCGCCCAGGCGCGGTAGAACAGGCTCAGCATGCGGTGGTGGAACACATCGGCAAATGCGGCAAAGGTGCCGTCCTTGGCTTGCTGCGCACGCTCGATGGCGTATTCGGTCAGGTGCAAGGGCAATGGTGCATTGGGACCGAACAGGCCTAAAAACAGACCGTACAGCGCGGCAGGCTGATCGTGCGTTGCCGGTGTGTAGCGGTGCAGCGCATGGGGTGCGAATGCCAGTGATGGCGCATGCCGCAGCCGCAGCACATCGTCGCTGGCGCGCGTCGATTCACCCAGGCGTGGCTGCAGCGGATGGCAGCGCTCGATCGCGCGCAAGGCAGCGAACGGGCTGAAATCCTGTGGCCGGGTCTGCAGCGCCTGGGCCAGCGCCGCAGCCGCGGCGCTCACAGGCGTGGGCGCGTGCCGGGCTGGGCTAGCCATCGGGCCACCTCGTTGCGTTCGGTGGTGCGCAGCACGGTTTCGGTGAAGGAATTCACCGAGACATAGCGCGCGAAGAAGTGCCGCAGCACCGAAGCCAGCAGGAAGGCGCCGGTGCCTTCGAACGCGGCGTCCTCGCAGGTCAACGTGATCTCCAGGCCGCGGCCGAAGGTGATCGGGCCAGGCACCGGGATACGCCGCACGATCGGTGTGCCGCTCACCTGCTTGACGCCTTCGATCTGCCGCTGCGCGGATGCGTCGAACGGGTCGCAGTACAAGGTGAGGATCTCGCGTAGCGCAGCGGCGCCGTCGGGGCCGTCTTCGAAGAGCGAGAGATAATTGAGCTGCAATTGGCTGAGCAGGCGCCACGCAGTCTGCCCATCCGACAACGCCGGGCGCGGCTTGGTCGGCCCGGCCACGCAGCGCACGCTCTGCACCGGCACGCCGCTGTCCATGGTGAAATCGGTGGTGCCCTTGCCTACCGGCATATGCAGCGGCAGATCGCGGTTGCTGCACCACAGTTGCAGCCCAAGCTGGCGCAGGCGCGTTCTGTGCGGCTGATCGTCGGCATCGACCAGGCTGACGAACACTTCGCTGCCCACATAACTCGACCGCGCGCCATCGCGGCGCTGGCGGGCCGATAGCATGCGCGGCTCGCGGCGCATGCTGTAGAACGCGCCATGCCGGGCATGCCAGGTGCGTGCGTCGCCACCATAGAACGGCGCGAAGCGTTGCTCCGGCTCCTGACGATCGCCGAAGCCTTCCACTTCGCCCAAATGATGGATCTCGAAATCCATCGGCCGGGTGCGGTCGGCCAGCACGTGGTATTCGTGCAGGCCGGCGTGCAGATGGATGCGATCGGCACGCCGCGGGAACAGATTGATTGCCGGGGTGCAGAACAATTTGAAATGCTCGGCGCCCACTGCCGCAGCCAGGCTCGGCAGGCTGCGTTGCAGCAACACCACCACCTCGAAGCTGCTGCCGTGCAACCGCCGCAATGGCGCGCGTAGCCCGGTGAGTTCTGCGAACAGAAAGCGCTCCGGACAGGCGAAGTATTCCTGCAGCAGGCGGTAGCCACTGAACGAACGGCCGTCGTAGGGAATCAATGCATCGTCGTCGGCAAAGCCGCGCATCTGCACGGTATCGGCGCCCAGCGTCATCTCCAGCGTGCCACCGCTGGCATCGCTACCACGCACCACCACGGCGGTGGTATCGGCATGCAGCTGTTCGTACAACCGCTTGGGCAAGCCGTCGGCGCCGGCCAGGAATAGCGGCAGCCGATCCAGCGCCAGCGCGTGCGTCTGCGCGCCACCCACCAGCTCAAAGCGCAGACGCACGCCGGCACGCACCACGCGCCCGGGCGGCAAGGCGATGCCGGCAGCCGCCACTGCGGCCGGCGATTCAAGATACTTGGCCTCGGCCAGCTGCAACGGCCACAAGCTCACTGCATGCGCGGTGCGAAATTCGCAGGCGGTGCGCTCGCCCGGGCCGACCAGGCTGCGCAGCGCGCTTTGCCGCGGCACCACCACGCCTGCTGCCAGCCCGCTGTCTTTCAGATCCGGCTGCAACTGCACCACCGCCATCGACGGCAACGGTGCCAGATAATGCGGGTAGACCATCTCCAGCAGGTGCTGGGTGAACACCGGGTATTGCGCGTCCAGCTTGAGTTGCACGCGCGCGGCCAGGAACGCGAAGCCTTCCAGCAACCGCTCGACATACGGGTCGGCACATTCGAACGCGTCCAGACCGAGCCGCCCGGCGATCTTGGGATACTCGCGCGCGAACTCGGCGCCCATGTCGCGCACGTGCTGCAATTCGCGGGTGTAGTACGGCAGCAGGCGCGGGTCCATGGCGTCAGCCGTGCCCTTCGACGACATCGAGCCGCCCGGTTTCCAGGTCCAGCGCGGTCTTCAGATACAGATTCAACGGCAGCGGTTGCGCCCACATCTCCGATTCGATGGTGAATAGCAGCGAGCGCCGGTCCATGCGTGCGGCATCGGCATGCACACTGACGCGCAGCGTCTCGGGTATCAGCCGCGGTTCGAAGGCCAGAATCGCCTCGCGGATGCGCTGTTGCAGCGCTGCCGCATCGATGCCGGCCACTGCAACACCGGCCAGGTCCGGGATGCCGTAATTCAGCACCGAGCTGCGCACCTGCGGGTGCGCTTCCAGCGGGCGGCTAGTTTCCAGATTTACGGCATTGAGCAACCACGATAGATCGCGGATCACGCATTCGCGCAGGCGCGTGGCCGAGATCACGCGTTGCTCGCGGCTCTCTTCGCGCTGGCTGGGCGCGGCATCGGTGAGCCGGTCCAGTAGCGAAGGCTGCAAGCGTTCGGTGGTGGTGAGTTCGGCCATGGCGTGTCAGCCCGCGTCGAACTGCACGTCACGCACATCGAGCAGCGCAATCTCGTGCGACTCTGTGCTCCACATGCGCTGGCCCAGGCCGATTTCGCCTTGCGCACCATGCGTCCATTCGGTGCGGCGCGCCAGTTGCAGCTCGCCGGCATCCAGGTGCTCGCTGCCGGGGTAACGCACCGGCAGGTAGCCGAAGGCCTGGCCGCCGTTGCGCCATAGCACGCTCACCGGCGCCCACACGGTGTCGCGCAGATCCAGCGGCGCTTGCATGCGCAGCTGCTGGATGTGGCTGAGCGGTGCCCAGGCGTAGCCGCTGTCGAGCATGAGCTCGATGCAGGGTCCGAAACGGGTATCGGCATCTGCAAGCCATTGGAAGCGTTCGCCATCGAGCACGCCCGCACTGGTGGGTGCCCGTTCGAAGGCCTGCGCCCGCAACGCCGCAGCTTGTTCGCCATGGCCCTGCGCCGCCAGTTGCAGCGCCTGCAGATGCATTGCCAGCCACTCGGCCGGTTCGCCAATCACATGCGGTAGCCGCGTGCCGGCAAACACCTCGGCGCGCGTCTGTTCGCCCTGCAGCACTGCAAGGTACGTCTGCACCAAGGGCAGCGTGGCGGCATCCAGTTCAGCGCAGGCGCGCAGCTGGTCTGCGGCGCGCGACCACTGCCCGAGGACGGCCAGCAACTGAAACAGGAACACGCGCTGCGCTGCATCGGCCGGTTGCCGGCGCACCTGCTGGATCAGTTGCTGCAACGCCTGCGCCGGCTCGCCTTGGGCCAGCAGGGTCTGTGCGGTGGCATCCATCGCGCGGTTCCTTGTCGAAGAAGGTGGCGGTGCCGTGCGCGGCACCGCCCGTCATTGCATGAACGCCTTCGGAGGCAGCCAACGTCACAGCGCCAACATCCGCTTGGCGGCTTGGCGGCTTGGCGGCTTGGCGGCTTGGCGGCTTGGCGGCTTGGCGGCGCAGCGCGAGCGTCTACACGCGTGCTGCGTGCCGCACTGCATCGCCCAAACGCTCCTGCGTGGCGAAGGCGTCGTGGTTGCCTGCGTTCGTGTTAGGCCTTGGCCACACCCTGGATGTCGTAGGTGAATTCCTTCGCGCCACCCTGGGCGGCACCCTTGTCGTCCTGCGGCTGGAAGCCGTACTTGAACTTGCCGAAGTGCAGCGTCACGTTTTCGGTCAGGCGGTCTTCGCCGCCGGAACCGCCGGTCGACAACGAGGTAATCAGCACGCCTTCGCTCAATTCCAGGGTGAGAAAGTCGCTCTGCTCGCCAGTGGCATTGGTGACGTACAGCCAGGCGTTTTCCACACGTGCCCCGGTGCATACCGCATCGAGCAATGCGTTGGAGCAACCATCCACGTACTTGGTGATGGAGATGTCCTGGATATGCGCCTTGCCACCACTGGCCGAGCCGCCACCGGTGTGCAGGTCGCCGGAATTGCTCGCGCCCCAAGACCAGGCCAGGATCGGAATTTCGCCCTTGTGCTTCTTGTGGTTGGACGCGCCTTCGATCTTGACCTTGCCGCTGCCGAACTTGATGTGCATGTCGAACGCCATGGAACTGCTCCTTCAATGAGAGTGACAACACGAGGTGGCGCGACGCGCATTCGCGTCGTGCCCGTGACGCGAATGCGTCGGATCAGGCCTTGGCGGCCGAGGGAAGGCGCGAGACCAACCGCAACGACACGGTCAGGCCCTCCAGCTGGTAATGCGGCTTGAGGAAGAACTTGGAGCTGTAATAGCCCGGCGCGCCTTCCACTTCTTCCACCACCACCTCGGCGGCAGCCAGCGGCTTGCGCGCCTTAGTTTCTTCGCTTGAGTTGGACGGGTCGCCGTCGATGTACTGGGTGACCCAACGCGTCAGCCAGCTCTGCATCTGTTCGCGATCGGAGAACGAACCGATCTTGTCGCGCACGATGCACTTGAGGTAATGCGCAAAGCGGCAGCACGCGAACATGTAGGGCAGGCGCGCGCCCAACGCTGCGTTGGCGGTGGCATCCGGGTCGTCGTATTCGTCGGGCTTGTTGAGCGACTGCGCGCTGATGAAGGCGGCCATGTCCGAGTTCTTGCGATGCACCAGCGGCATCAGACCCATCTTGTCCAATTCGGCAGAGCGGCGGTCGGTGATTGCCACTTCGGTCGGGCACTTCATGTCCACGCCACCGTCGTCGGTGGGGAAGGTGTGGGTGGGCAAGCCTTCCACTGCGCCGCCGGATTCGATACCGCGAATGCGCGAGCACCAGCCGTACTGCTTGAACGAGCGATTGATGTTCACTGCCATCGCATAGGCAGCGTTCTGCCAGGTGTACTTGGACGAGTCAGCGCCGGCAGTGTCTTCTTCGAAATCGAATTCATCCACCGGGCTGGTGGCCGCGCCGTAAGGCAGACGCGACAGCGTGCGCGGCATGGCCAGGCCGATGTACTTGGAATCTTCCGATTCGCGCAGCGAGCGCCATGCGGCGTAATCGGGCGTGGAGAAAATCTTCGCCAGGTCGCGCGGGTTGGAGAGCTCGCTCCAGTTGTCCATGCCCATCAACTTGGGCGCGGCCGCGGCAATGAACGGTGCATGCGCGGCAGCAGCCACCTGCGCCATGCCGTTGAGCAGTTCCACATCCGGCGGGCTTTGGTCGAAATAGTAATCGCCGACCAGGCAGCCATACGGTTCGCCACCGAGCTGGCCGTATTCCTGCTCGTAGACCTTCTTGAAGATGGGGCTCTGGTCCCAGGCGGTGCCCTTGTAGCGCTTGAGCACCTTGCCCAGTTCCTTCTTGCTGATGTTCAGCACGCGGATCTTGAGCTGCTGGTCGGTCTCGGTGTTGTTGACCAGGTAATGCAGGCCGCGCCAGGCGCCTTCGAGCTGCTGCAGATCGGCGTGATGCAGGATCTGGTTGAGCTGCTCGGTGAGGGCACGATCGATCTCGGCGATATAGGCCTTGATGGTCTGCGACACGTCTTCGCTGACCACATCGCTGCGGTTGAGCACCTGCTCGGCCAGCGTGCGCACGGCCGATTCCACTTCTTCCTTGGCGCGTTCGCTCTTGGGGCGGAACTCGCGATTGAGCAGCGCGGCAAAGTCGCCCTGTTCGGTTGTTTCGGTGCTACTGGTGGCCAGTGCGGCTTCGGTCGCGGACATGGCGTCAGGCTCCTTCCGGTTCGGAGGCAGGCTTGGCGGCCGACACCAGCGACTGCAGCAACGCCGGGTCGCGGATGGCGTTGGCAATCAGCTGCTCTGCACCGGCCTTGCCGTCCATGTAGGTGTCCAGGTTGGCAAGCTGCGTGCGCGCTTCCAGCAGCTTGGCCAGCGGCGCAACCTTGCGCGCGATGGCGGCCGGCGAAAAATCGTCCATGCTTTCGAAGGTGATATCCACCGCCAGCTCGCCTTCGCCGGTGAGCGTGTTGGGCACCTTGAATTGCGCGCGCGGCCGCATCGACTGCAGGCGGCTGTCGAAGTTGTCGACGTCGATCTCCAGTGCCTTGCGCTCATCCAGCGAGGGCAGCTCACCGGCATTGGCGCCGGACAGATCGGACATCACCCCCATCACGAACGGAATCTGCACCTTCTTCTGCGCGCCGTAGACCTCCACGTCGTATTCGATCTGCACCCGTGGCGCCCGATTGCGGGCAATGAACTTCTGACTGCTGGCCATGCCTGATCTCCGATTGAGCTTGCCCGTTGCGCCAGCGTGCGGTGCACGTGCGCTGCCATGTGGCTTGGATGTCGCCGGCCCGGCGGAATGCCTGCAGCCTGCGTGCAACGCCGCTGCCGCGGGCTAGCCCGCAACCGCCGTGCACCACGCGGACCGAAGCGGCAGGCCGTGCGATGACGCTTCCTCAGCGCTGCGGCGAGGATAGAAATGCGCCCGTGGGCTCACCCGACAAATCGTCTCAATCGCCGCGATCGTGCGCAGGCAGGTACGGATGCGTGATCCAGCGCCGACTTTGTGAAAGAGGCGTGATGGGTTGGCGCTGCTTTTCTCGGTTGACCAGGGGACAGGCCCCGGGGAGTGGGCCGCAGGCAGCATCCGCATGAGCAGCACCGGTTACTACAGCGCCATCGTTCCGCACGTATCCACGGCCGGGGAGGCACACACGCCGCTGATGATCGACCTGCTGGCGTATATCGAGCAGCACATCGGCGAAGCGGAGTTGGGCACCGAGTCGTTGCAGCACGCGTTCGCGTTATCGCGCGCATCGCTGTACCGCCTGTTCCAGTCGCGCGGCGGCGTGGCCAGCTATATCCGCGAGCAGCGGCTAAGCACCGCACACCGCTACCTGCAGGCCTATCCGGACTGCAGCCTGACCTGGTTGCTCTACGAGATGGGCTTTGCGTCCGAGCGTCAGTTTCAGCGCGCGTTTCAGCAGCGCTTCGGCATGCCGCCCATGCAGTGGCGTCGCCAGTGCCGCGCTGCGCCGCATCTTCCTGCACCACGGCGTGGTCACTACGTGCCGATGTGGCGCTTCATGCGCGAACTGAGCCAGCACGTACAACCCGAGTACGCATCCATGCGCAGCGGTGCAGCCACACCCACGCACGGCTCTCCGCTGGTGCATACCGAAGCACTGCGCCGGCTCGCCCGACCGGCCCCGCGCTTTGCGGCAAAACTGGATCCGATGGAGAGCGAAGCACCTTGAGTTGCGTAGGAGCGCGCCTGGGCACGAAGTGCATGACCTGGGCGCCACATCGCACCCAGGTACGCGCCCAGGTGAGGCAAGGCACTGGCATCGGCATCAGCGAATGACCAGTACCGGAATCGCACTGTGGGTCAGCACTTCCACCGTCTGGCTGCCGAGCAGCATGCGCTGCATCCCGCGGCGGCCGTGCGAGGTCATGATGATCAGATCGCTGTTGCAGTCCTTGGCGGTCTGCACGATGCCCTCGGCCGCGAAACGATCCAGCACATGCCGCGGCGTGGCCTTGATGTTGGCAGCGGCGGCCAGCTCCAGCGCCGGGCGCAGGATCTTTTCGGCGGCCGCTTCGCGCTCTTTGCGGTATTCGGGGCTGGCCTCGTAGCCCACGCTCCAGCCCATTGCGTCGTACATGCCCATCGCCCACGGCTCGGACACGGTGACGATATCCACTTTCGCACCGGTCGCCTTGGCCAGCTCCAGGCCTTGAAACAGGCCGCGATGCGACAGCTCGGACGCATCAATGGCGATCAGGATTCGTTTGTACATGATGACCTCCCGGATGGACCGGCAGCGGCGCCGGCGATTTGAGATTGACAGCACTCAACAACGCAGACCTTGATACAAATCAATCTTGCACGTCACGGACTGTAGCGCTTCAAGCCGCTCATCTGGCTGACGAGCCACCATCACCTCGGCGCCAGTAACGCGCTCAAAACTGCCCTGTTTGCGTATGAGCTGCATTGCGCAGCGGCCACGTCCGCCTGACAGCTTCGGTCGCGGCGCTTCTTGGTTGCCTTCAGTCGGTGGGCGCTTCATCGGCAGCACCCCGGGGTACGCGCACGCGCGCCGGATTGCCCACGGCGGTCGCGCCGGCCGGCACATCGCGCGTGACCACCGCACCGGCACCGATCACTGCGTCGTCGCCGATGCTGACGCCCGGCAGGATGATCGCCCCGCCACCGATCCACACATTGCGCCCGACGCGAATCGGCCGTCCGAACTCCAGCCCGCTGGCGCGTCCGGCCGCATCGCGCGGATGATCGGCAGCGTAGAACTGCACGGCGGGCCCCACCTGCGTGCCTTCGCCGATATGCACCTGACAGATATCCAGAATCACGCAATTGAAATTGAGGAACACGCCCGCGCCCAGATGGATGTTGTAGCCGTAATCGCAATGAAATGGCGGCCGGATCACCGCACCGGCACCCACCTCGGCGAGCCGCTCGACCAGCAATGCATGCCGCTGTGTGGATGGCTGCGCGCCAGTGGCGTTGTAGCGCTCCATCCACGCCGCAGCCGCCGCTTGATCGGCCTGCAGTTGCGCATCGGTGGCTTTGTAGAGCTCGCCTGCCAGCATCTTCTGTTTTTCGGTTTGCATGCCGCCGGGTACCTGTGCAATGAACTGCTGACAGGGTGGCATGGATGCAGCGCGCTACGCATCGAGCGATGCACCAATAGCCCCGATTGCCGGCTCAAAGTGGCTTACAGAACCTCACGATCTGCCTATTCGCTAAAGCGATTGACGCGCTCACCACCGGAAACCGCCAATGGGAGTTCGAGCACCGGCCTCACCCGCGAGGTGACTGTGTCGCCATTTCACCGCTTGTCGCATCCGTTGCAATGCCGCGGCGCCGGCATCGATACTCCAGGCCGTGCCCTTCCGGTGCGACCACGTTCAAGGATGACGTCATGACACGATTTGTAGCCGCTTGCATTGCGTTGTTGCTGTCGGCCTACCTCAGCACCTCTGCGCACGCAACTTCCTCACTTTCATTCGAAGGCGGCGGATACTGGATAGATTTCGAAATCGGTCACGTCACCCGACCAGTGATCGCCAGTCTTCGTTTCTACGCCCCCGGCGACAGCAAGGCCGTGTTGTTGCGAGGCAATTTCCAGGTCAGGACGTTCGATACCAAACGCAGAATCCTGCGCCTGATTTACACAGGCGACGACACGCGCGTGCCGCCCTTTACCCTGGTCGTGCTCGCCAACAGGTCGACACTGGCCGTGAACGGCAAGCAGATCAACTCAAGCTTCAGCTGGGAAATGTAGGCGCGCAACAGCGCAGCGGAGGCGACGCTTCATCCATCGATCATCTGTCACGGATGGTCATGCGATCTCGCTCGACGTATGAGGTGCAGCAGCGGCCGGCTCTGCTTGCTGCACGCACAATGCAACGGCACGACGCCCTCGCCTGCTGAACAACGCGCAATCGCTGACGAGTGCCGAGCCGCCTACACCACAGTCAGATTGGCGTAGGCCATCACCAGCCACTTGGCGCCGACCTCGTCGAACTGCACCTGCACGCGCGCATGCGCGCCAGCGCCTTCGTAATCGACTACCACGCCGCCGCCGAACTTGGGGTGTTCGACATTGGCGCCGAGCTTGATCGGCGCGGTCTCCACGATGCCATGCACCGGGCCGCCGCGCGCCGCGCCCAGCGATGCAGTGCGCGAAACCTGCACCTTGGGGCGTACTTCGTTGAGCAGGTCGCGCGGAATCTCGCGCAGGAAGCGCGAGGGCACGTTGTAGTTGTCCTGGCCGTGGATGCGGCGTGATTCGGCGTAGCACAGCACCAGCTTCTGCCGCGCGCGGGTGATGCCCACGTACGCCAGGCGACGCTCCTCTTCCAGCCGCCCGCTCTCTTCCAACGAGCGCGCGCTGGGGAACAGGCCGTCTTCCAGACCGACCAGGAACACGATGGGGAACTCCAGGCCCTTGGCCGAATGCAGCGTCATCAGCTGCACGCCTTCCTCGCCAGCCTGGGCCTGGCCTTCGCCGGCCTCCAGCGAGGCATAGGCCAGGAAGGCGACCAGCTCGGTCATGCCCTGGCTGTCTTCGTCGTCGGGGCGGGTGAAGCGCGAGGCGACCGACACCAGTTCGTCCAGGTTCTCGGTACGCGATTCCGAATCCAGCCCGCCACGGCTTTCCTTGGCCCAATGCTCGCGCAGACCCGAGCGCATCAGCACATGGTCGATGCGTTCGGCCAGTTCCATCTGCCCGGTTTCGGCATGCAGCTGGCCGATCAGGCTGAGGAAGCTGGCCAGGGCATTGCGTGCGCGTGCGGCCAGCGTGTTCTGCTGCGTGCACAACATGGCCGCTTCCCACAACGACAGCGCACTGGCACGCGCCAGCCGGCGCACCTCATCCAGCGTCCGGTCGCCAATGCCACGCGTGGGCGTGTTGACCGCGCGTTCGAACGCCGCGTCGTCGCTGCGGTTGGTGAGCAGGCGCAAATAAGCCAACGCGTCCTTGATTTCGGCACGTTCGAAGAAGCGCATACCGCCATACACGCGGTACGGCAACTGCTCGGAAATCAGCGCTTCTTCCAGCGCGCGCGATTGCGCATTGCTGCGGTAGAGCACCGCCACTTCGCCATAACTGCCGCCGTCGCGCACCCACTGCCGTGCACGCTCGACCACATAACGCGCCTCGTCCACTTCGTTGTAGGCCGCATACAGATCGATCGGGTCGCCATCGCCGGAATCGGTCCACAGCTGCTTGCCGATGCGGTCCGGATTGTGCGCGATCACCGCATTGGCCGCGCCCAGGATATTGGCGCTGGAGCGGTAGTTCTGCTCCAGCCGCACGGTCTGCGCGCCGGGGAAATCTTTGAGAAAACGCTGGACATTCTCGACCTTGGCACCGCGCCAGCCGTAGATGGCCTGGTCGTCGTCACCCACCACGAATACATTGCCCGATTCGCCGGCCAGCACGCGCACGAAGGCGTACTGGATGGCGTTGGTGTCCTGGAACTCGTCGACCAGAATCTCGCGGAAGCGCGCACGGTAATGCGCCAGCAAGGCCGGGGTGTCGCGCAGCAACTCGTGCGCGCGCAGCAGCAACTCGGCGAAATCCAGCAGCCCGGAGCGGTCGCAGCGTTCCTGATAAGCCGCATACACCTGCCGGCGCACCTCGGTCCAATCGTCGTTGGGCTCGGGCTGGATATGCTGCGGACGGCGGCCCTCATCCTTCTGCTCGTTGATCCACCAGCTCATCTGCTTGGGCGGATACTTGCTCTCGTCCAGCTCCAGCGCCTGCACCACGCGCTTGACCAACCGCAACTGGTCGTCGCTGTCCATGACCTGGAAGCCTTCCGGCAACCGCGCGTCCTGCCAATGCAGACGCAACAGGCGATGGGCCAGCCCGTGAAATGTACCGATCCACATCCCGCGGCTGCCATTGCGCAGCTGCAGGTCGGTGCGGTGACGCATTTCGCCGGCCGCCTTGTTGGTGAAGGTCACCGCGAAGATGCCGTGGTTGGGCACGCCCTGGACTTCGTTGAGCCAGGCGATGCGATGGATCAGCACGCGCGTCTTGCCGGAGCCGGCGCCGGCCAGCACGAGGTAATGCCCCGGCGGCGCAGAAACGGCCTCGCGCTGGGCGGGGTTTAAATGATCGAGCAAATGAGAGACATCCACCGGCGCATTTTACCGGTTGTGGCGTCGCTGCGGCTGAGATTGCGATGAAGCGGTTGGGATTGTGGTGATTGCTCGCCGGATAGCCGCCCCTCTCCCCTCGGGGAGAGAAGGCACGGCTTGCGTGCCGAAGGCGCGCGTGCCTTTGAGCGGCCGCGCCGCTGGCGCGGGCTGGGCGCGGAGCGGGGATTGGGGTGAGGGTACGGGGCGAAGCCACTACGAGTGATCGGTAACACGAGGCTTCGCTCGCACCCTCTTCCGGCGCTTCGCGCCACCTTCTCCCAGCGGGAGAAGGGAACAACGCCCATCACCGCCCCAGCAGCACCAGCACATCCCGCGCAATCGCCGCAGCCTGCTCGCGCAACTCCGGTACCGCCAGGCTTTCCCACAGCGTTCCGATACGCAGGCTGCCGATCACCCGCAACTGCGGCTGCGTACGTCCATCGGCATCGATCAGGCTGCCATCGGGGCCGGTGTCCACGCCGATCCCGTGTGGACCGGCCACTGCAATGCCCTGCCCCAATAATTGCTGCAGCAGCCGGTTGCGCATCGCCTGCACCCGCATTTCCACGCCGGTGGCATTGACCAGGGTCTGCACATCCAGCTGCAAGGCATGTCCGGCGCTGGCGAACCCGGCGCTCACGCGCACGCAAGCACCCACCTCGAAGGCCACGTCCAGCCGTGCGCGATGCACCTGCAGCTGCCCGCTTGCCTGCATGGCCTGCAGCTGCGCATGCACCGTTGCGGCGATGCGATGCCGATGCACGTCCCAGTAGCGCACCACATGCCGCAGAAAACGACGCTGATCGGCAACCGACAGCGTCTGCCATAACGCCTGGCTCAACGGCCGGATGCGCTCCATCACGCTCTGCCATGGCAGGCCCTGCGCGGCGGCGGCACGCGCGTGCTGGCGCAGTGTGCGCATGCGTGCGCGCAGCGGCATGGTCAGCAGCGGCTGTGGATCGAACAGCGCCACGCCGCCGTGCGCCTGCGGTAACGGCAGCAAGCCATGCCGCGACACCACGTGCACGCTTGCCCGATGCGCCTGCGCTGCCAGCGTCATCACGGTATCGGCCATGCTCAAGCCCGAACCGACGATGCACACGGCCGCGTCCGGTGGCAGCGCTGCCACCGCCTCGGTCTCCCAGGCTTCGACACGCTGCGCGTGCGACAGCCCGGTGGCACCCCGCAGCGGCAGCGGTCGCAGCGCATTGCCCACTGCCAAGACCACCACGCTCGCCTGCAGCACCTGTCCATCGTCCAGCTGCAACAGTGCGCCACCGGCATTGGGCTGCAGCGCCTGCACGCGTGCGGGGTGGACGCGCAGCGTCGCCGGGCTGTGCGCACGCGCCGCCTGCAGGCGGTCGCGCAGATACGGCGCGTAGTGCCGACGCCCCACGAACTGCTGCGGCAACTGCGCATCGTCCAGTTCGGGGCAACAGGCGTTCGCGCGCAGGTAATCGACAAAGTCGTGAGGCAGTTCCGGCAGCGCACTCATGCGCGCAGCCGGCACATTGAGCAGGTGTTCGCCGCGCGCGGTGGAATACGCCACGCCTTCGCCAAGCGCCGCATGCGGCTCGATCATGACGATCTGCAACGGCGCTGCGGCCTGGCGCAGCAGCTGCAGCGCCACCAGCACACCGGACGCGCCACCACCGACGATGGCGATGACGGCATCGCCGGGATCACGCAGTGTATTCATGTCGACATTGTAGGCGATGCATGCGCAATACCCGCAGGCCGACGCCGGCAGTGATTGTCTTCACGGCATCACAAGCGCGGTGTGTGTCAACGCCTCCCACACGCCCTGCATGCCAGGCGCTTACGATTGGTTGATCAGCATCGGCACGCGCCCTTGGGGAATCTGCAACATGTCCATCACCCTGGTCAGGCTCATCCTCTACGTCCACGATGTGGCGGCGATCAAGGCGTTCTACCAGACCCACTTCGCGCTCCCGGTCACCGAGGAAATTGCCGACGAGTGGGTGGTGCTCGCAGCTGGCGGCATCGAGCTGGCGCTGCATCGGGTGGGCCAAGCCTACCGGCAGCGGCCGTCGACGCATGCGCTGGCTCCTGTCGCGGATGCGACACACGCGACCACCAAACTGGTGTTTGCGATGACCAGCGATCTGGTCGCGCATCGTGCGCAACTGCAGCACACAGGCGTGCAGGTGGGCGAGCTCAAACGTTACCCCGGCTTTGCGTACCAGATGTACGACGGCCGCGACCCGGAGGGCAACGTCTTTCAGGTCATGCGCCTGGATTGACCCAGGCGCCCTACATCAACGCGTCGGCCAGCCGCGCAATGCCCTCGCGACTGCGGCGCCAGGCCGGGCGGCGACGCCACTGTTCCAACGTCAGTTGCCGCGCGTTGGCCAGATAATCCTGCTCGATCTCACGCAACCGCTGCACCACCCCGGTGTCGTAGCAGAGCATGCCGATCTCGGCGTTGAGCGCGAACGAGCGGATGTCCAGATTGATCGAGCCCACCAGCGCGATGTCTTCATCCATGCTCAGGTGCTTGGCGTGCAGAAAGTGCGGGCGATACAGCGAAATCTTCACCCCGCAACGCAGCAGTTCTTCGAAATAGGCTTCCTGCGCCCACGCGGCCAGGCGTTGATTGTTGTGCTCGGACAGGATCAGCTGCACGTCCACGCCCGAGACGGCGGCGATGCGCAATGCGCTCAGCAAGGCTTCGTCGGGGACGAAGTACGGCGTGACCAGTACCACCTTGCGCCGCGCCAGATGGATCACCGCATTGATCGCATCGCGCGCATTTTCGAACGGGTACGCCGGCCCGCTGGGCAGCAACTGCGTCGCGATATTGGCCTCGCACACCGGTGCATCGGGCCACACGTCCAGCCGCTCTCCGGTTTCGGTGAACCAGTCGCTGGCGAACACCGCTTCCAGATGATTGACCACCGGCCCGCGCACGCGTGCCACCAGTTCGCGATTGGGCACGCCAGGGATGAAGCCGGCTTCGGCCAGGTTCTGCGAACCGACAAATGCCACCCGGTTGTCGAGCACCGCAATCTTGCGATGGTTGCGCAGATCCATGCGGCCGCTGCGACGCCAGCGCAGGCCGCCCGGCAGTACCGCCAGCACCTGCACGCCGCCGTCCCGCAGGCGCTTGCGGTAACGGCGCAGGCCGCGCTTGGCGCCCACCGCATCCAGCAGCACGCGGCAACGCACGCCGCGCGCGCTGGCGCGTTCCAGCGCCGCCACCACCGCCTCGCCCACCGCATCGTCGAACATCAGGTAGTACAGCAGGTGCACACGTTTGTCGGCCGCGTCGATCGCCGCGATCAGGGCCTGCAACGACTGCGCGTAGTCGTCGAGCAATTCCACCGCGTTGCCCAGGGTGGGCATGAAATCGCCCTCGCGTTCGATCAGCGGCACCACTTCGGCACTGCTGGTGTCTGCCTGCGGCATCCAGCGCAACGCATGCAAGGGCAGTTGTTGTTCGCGAATCACCTGCGAAGCGGTGGCTTGCCGCTCCACCCGCAGCCGCGACAACCACGGGTGGCCGAACAACAGGTACAGCGGCAGGCCGACCACTGGCACAAAGCCGATCAACAGCAGCCAGCTGCGCGCCGCACCCGGCGTGGTGCGGGCGGGAATCCATAGCAGCGCGGCCAGGCGGATCGCCCAGTCCAGCGCCAGCAGCCAGGTACCTGTGACCCAATCGGGCAGCATCAGTGGTCCGTTTTCATCAGGAATCCGATTCTGACTTGGCCGCGCGCAAACGCAACGGCGGTGCATAGACAGGGGGGCAATAACGAAACGGCCCGCCCTGCGCATCGGCCGGCTGCACGCGTTCGGCGCAGACCTGCCGCAACGTCTGCACGAAGGCCGACTGCATCCGGGTGGGATACCAGTCGCTGCGCGTGGTCATGCCGATCTGCCGGCGCAGCAGCGGCCCGGCGCTGCCGATTTCCTCGAGCAGGCCGGCGCGGCGCTCGAACAGGAACTGGTCGCGCGACATCAAGGTCAACCAGTCGCCTTCCAGCAGCAGGCCACGCACGGTCAATTCGGCGCCGCATTCGATACGCACCGGCGGCGGCTCCAGCTGGTGGTCGCCGAACAGCTGCTCCCAGCGCGCGCGCACCGGCGTGCCGGCGGCAGCGATCACCCAGGGGTAATCGCGCAGTTGCGCAAACGCGTAGCCCTGCCCGGCCAAGGGGTGACCGCTACGCGCCACGATCACCGGTTCGTCGTCGAACAACGGCTCCTGCAGCACATCGCGCACCGGCAACGGGTCGCGCAGCGCACCGATCAACAGATCCAGGCCGCCCTCGCGCAGACGCGCCAGCAATTGCTCGTACGGGCCCTCGACCACCTGGACGCTGGCCCCCGGATGGGCACGCGCAAACCGCGCCAGCACCTGCGGCAACAGGATGGCGCGCGCCAGCGGCATCACCCCCAGGGTGAGGCGCCCGGCGTGCTGGGAACGCAACGCGGCCACCTCGTCCAGCCCGGCGCGCAACTCGGCCAGCGCCAGCCGCACCTGCCGCAGCAGCCGCAGCGCCACCGGCGTGGGCTGCATGGTCTTGCCGCGGCGTACCGTCAACGGCACTTCGATTAAATCGGCCAGCGCTTGCACCGCGCGATAGATCGCCGGCTGCGAAACGCCGGCGCGCACCGCCGCCAACGCGTAACTGCCTGCCGCATCCACCGCCACCAAGGCCTGCAGCTGGCCCAGCGACACCCGCCGCTCCAGGCCAGGGCGCGCCGGCAGGCGCAGCGCACGCCGCGCGACCCCGATCCCCCGTGCCAGATGCGCCAGCACCCGCTCGATACGCGGCACCAGCAACCCGGCAGCCTCGGTGGCCGACATGCCACCTGGGTGCCGGTCGAACAGACGCACGCCCAGGTGCTGCTCCAATCGCGCCACCGCCTGGGTCAGCGCCGGCTGCGACAGATTCACCCGCGGCGCCGCCGCGCTGATGCTTCCGGCCTGGTGCACCACGACCAGCGCGTAAAGGTGACGCAGATTTGGTTCCGGGATCGGCTGCATGCTCTAACTATAAGCAAAACCAATATGCATACCTCAAATGAATCTTGAGCCAGCTGGCTTCGGCCAGCCAGACTCGGCGCACTCTTAACGAGGATGGATGGATGAGCCAGGTCGTTACCCGGATCGAGCGGACGCCGTTGGCCATCGTCGACGGGCTGGCGCAGGCCGGCGTGGCCACCGCGCACGAAGCGCAGGGCCGCAGCGGCCTGCTGCACCATCGGCTACGTCCCATCTACGCCGGCTGCCGCATCGCCGGCACCGCGGTCACCGTGTCGATTCCGCCCGGCGACAACTGGATGATGCATGTGGCCATCGAGCAACTGCATGCAGGCGATGTGCTGGTGGTCGCGCCCACCAGCGACTGTTGCGACGGCTACTTCGGCGACCTGCTGGCCACCTCGGCGCAGGCGCGCGGATGTCGCGGCCTGATCATCGACGCCGGCGTGCGCGATGTGCGCGATCTCACTGCCATGCAGTTCCCCGCCTGGAGCCGCGCCATCTGCGCGCAGGGCACCATCAAGGAGACGCTCGGCTCGGTCAACGTGCCGCTGGTGTGCGCCGGGCAACTGATCCAGCCCGGCGATGTGGTGGTGGCCGACGACGATGGAGTCTGCGTGGTGCCGCGTGCCACCGCTGCCGAGGTGCTGACCGAGGCACAGGCGCGCCAGGCACGCGAGCTGCGCAAGCGCGAACGCCTGGCAAACGGCGAACTTGGCCTGGACATCTATGCGATGCGCGAACGTCTGGCCGCCAAAGGCCTGCGTTATGTCTGAGCGCGTGCGCGCGATGTGGATGCGCGGCGGCACCTCCAAGGGTGGATTCTTTCTGGCCGACGATCTGCCCGCCGACACCGCCGCGCGCGACGCGTTTTTACTGCGCGCCTACGGCTCGCCGGATGCGCGCCAGATCGACGGCATGGGCGGCGCCGACCCGCTGACGTCCAAGGTCGCCGTGGTGTCGCGCTCGACGCGTGCCGATGCCGACGTGGACTATCTGTTCCTGCAGGTCGCGGTGGAACACGCGCAGGTCAGCGATGCACAGAACTGCGGCAACCTGCTGGCCGGCGTTGCCCCGTTCGCGCTGGAACGCGGCTTGCTGCCCACGCGCAATGGCCAGACCCAGGTGCGCATCTTCATGCGCAACACCGGCACCCTGGCCACCGCCACCGTGCAGACGCCCGGTGGCACGGTGCGGTACGACGGCGATGCCCGCATCGACGGCGTCCCCGGCACGGCCGCGCCGATCGCGCTGGCATTCGCCGATATCGCCGGCTCTTCGTGCGGCGCGCTGCTGCCGAGCGGGCATGCGGTGGACACGCTCGACGGCCTGCAGGTCACGCTGATCGACAACGGCATGCCCTGCGTGGTGCTACGCGCCAGCGATGTCGGCATCAGCGGTTACGAAGACCGCGCCACGCTCGACGCCGATGCTGCGCTCAGGGCGCGCCTGGAAACGCTGCGTCTGCAGGCAGGCCCGTTGATGCATCTGGGCGATGTAGGCACTGCCACAGTGCCGAAAATGATGCTGGTCGCCGCGCCGCGCGCCGGTGGTGCCATCAGCGTGCGCTCGTTCATCCCGCACCGCTGCCATGCCTCCATAGGCGTGCTGGGTGCGGTGACCGTCGCTACCGCCTGCCTGCTGCCCAGCTCGCCCGCCTACGCGCTGGCGCAGGTGCCTGGCGGGCGCAGCCAGCGGCTGGACGTCGAACATCCCAGCGGTGCGAGCAGTTGCCTGATCGAGCTCGATGCGCAGGGCAGCGTGGTCGGTGCCGCGGTGGTCCGCACGGCGCGCAAATTGTTCGATGGTGAGCTGTATGGCTGAACGTGCCGTTGCATCGCCGAGCTGCCGCGGCCGCCATCGCAGCGGCACGTGTGCGTATGGACCGCCTGAGCAGGCCATTGACACGCAGCGCGTCGTGATCCGTGCCGATCTGCGCATTGGGACCGCCACATCCGTCGGGACCTGCAGCGTCCGTGCCCCCGGCCGCCCCACCTTGCGCGCAGGCAATCGCTGGCGCACCGCTTCCGCTGCAACGCACCCACCATCGCCATGATCATCGACTGCCACGGCCACTACACCACCGCGCCTGCCGCGCACGATGCGTTCCGCAAGGCGCAGATCGCGCATTACAACGATGCGCAAGCGCCTGTGCCGGTGTATCCGCACATCAGCGACGATGCGCTGCGCGAAAGTGTCGAGATGCACCAACTGCGCCTGCTGCGCGAGCGTGGTGCCGACATGACGATCTTTTCGCCACGCGCCAGCACCATGGCGCATCACATCGGCGACGAAGCCGTGAGCCAGGCGTGGACGCGCCACTGCAACGACCTGATTGCCCGCGTGGTACAGCTGTATCCGCAGACCTTTATCGGCGTATGCCAGCTGCCGCAATCACCGGGCGTGCCGATCGCGCACGCGATCGCCGAACTGGAACGTTGCGTCAACGAGCTGGGTTTCGTCGGCTGCAACCTCAATCCCGACCCGTCCGGCGGGCACTGGAACGGTGTGCCGCTGACCGACCGCGCCTGGTATCCGTTCTTCGAAAAAATGGTCGAACTCGACGTCCCGGCGATGGTGCATGTCTCCGGCAGTTGCAATGCCAATTTCCATGCCACCGGCGCGCATTACCTCAATGCCGACACCACGGCCTTCATGCAGTTTCTCGAAGGCGATTTGTTCACCGATTTTCCGCAGCTGCGCTTCATCGTTCCGCACGGCGGCGGTGCGGTGCCGTATCACTGGGGCCGTTTTCGCGGCCTGGCCGACATGCTGGGCAAGCCTGCGCTGTCAACGCATGTGATGGGCAATGTGTTCTTCGACACCTGCGTGTATCACCAACCCGGCATCGACCTGTTGTTCAAGGTGATCGACATCGACAACATCCTTTTTGGCTCGGAAATGGTCGGCGCAGTGCGCGGCATCGATCCGCAGACCGGCCACTATTTCGACGACACCAAACGCTACATCGATGCGCTGGCGATTTCCGATGCCGACAAGCACAAGGTGTTCGAGGGCAATGCGCGGCGGGTGTATCCACGGCTGGACGCACAATTGCGTGCGCGTGGGCTGTAGCCGTGTCCCCTTCTCCCGTCGGGACATTGTCCTCCTTTATGGGGGAGAAGGTGCCCGTAGGGCGGATGAGGGTACGGGCGAAGCCTCGTGCAGTCAGAATAATTGCGAGGCTTCGCCCCGTACCCTCACCCCAACCCCTCTCCCGAGGGGAGAGGGGCTTTATCACGCACCTTTGTTTCTCTTGGGCTTGGCTGGCAACCCGGTAGTGGAAATCACACTGCCATCGGCACCTGCACGCATCAACACCATTCCCCAACCCCACAAACGCAAACACCCGCCTTGCGGCGGGTGTTTGCTTGAAAGCGGATCCAGCGATCAGTCGATCACTTGATCTTGCCTTCCTTGTACATCACGTGCTTACGCACGACCGGGTCGTACTTCATCATTTCCATCTTCCCCGGCGTGTTTTTCTTGTTCTTGTCCGTGGTGTAGAAGTGGCCGGTAGCGGCCGAGGAAATCATACGAATCTTGTCACGCTTGCCTTTTGCCATGACTGCTTACTCCTCAGACCTTTTCGCCGCGCGCACGCAGCTCTTTCAGAACGGCATCGATGCCGTTCTTGTCGATGGTGCGCAATGCATGCGCGGAAACACGGAGCTTCACCCAGCGGTTTTCGCTGGCAACCCAGAAGCGACGCTCGTGCAGGTTGGGCAGGAAGCGACGACGGGTTCTGTTGTTTGCGTGGGAGACGTTGTTACCCGTCTGCACACGCTTGCCGGACACTTGGCATACGCGGGACATTACGCACCTCGATAAATGAATTGCCACCCATAGCCTGGGGAGCGGCGGCCCCGACAGCGCAGGGCTGTCACGCAACGTTGGGAATCAAGAACTTACGCTGGAACAGGCCGGCAACCCCATTGCGCTGGGTACCGCCATCCGGAGCGATCCGGGCACAGCGAGCCGCGCATTATGCACGGCTTTCCTATGTGCCGCAAGCACTTACGCTACCTGCCCGGACGCGGTCGGCGGTGCACCCGGCAACGGTGCCAACGCGCGATCACCCGCCTCCGGCTTGCGCTGGCGCAGCGACCCGGCGCAGTTCCGCCCAGGCACCACGCGCCACCTGCCAGGCCGAGCGCAGAAACAAGAGCAGCAAGACCCCTGCGATCAGCAGGTCCGGCCAACCACTGCCGAACGCCCACACCGCTGCGCTGGCCGCCAGCACCGCCACGCCCTCGTAGACATCGTTGCGCGAGCAGGCCCAGGCCGATGCCAGGTTGATGTCGCCGCTACGGTAGGGCCACAACAGGCGCAGGCAGACCAGATTGGCGGCGAAGTTCAGCCCCGCCACCACCCCCATGCTCTGGAACAGCGGCAGCTGTGGGTGGGCCAGTTTCCAGCCGATCTCGGCTGCCACCGCCAGCGCCGCCAGCAGGATCATGCCGGCCTTGAGCAGGGCCACCCGCGCCTTGCCGGTCAGGCTGGCGCCAACCACAGCCAGGCTGAGTGCATAGGTGAGTGCATCGCCCAGATTGTCCAGGCTGCCGGACAGCAGCGAGGCCGCGCCGCTGTGCAGCGCGCCGGCCAACATCAGCGCAAAGCTGCCGGTATTGATCGTCAGCACCCACCACAGGACGCGCCGTTGGCGCGCCTGCATGGCGGCCACATCCAGGGTCTTGCCGCAGCCGCAGCAGGCATCGCTCATGGCGTGCTCCCGTGCGGCTGCCTGGGAAGCGATGCGACGCGTGGCGACCGCTCCCGATGCAGCCAGCGATACAGCACCGGCAATACCAGCAGGGTGAGCAGGGTGGAGGAGACGATGCCGCCGATCACCACCGTGGCCAGCGGGCGCTGCACTTCGGCACCGGCACCGACGTTGAAGGCCATCGGCACAAAGCCCAGCGCGGCCACCAATGCGGTCATCAGCACCGGTCGCAGCCGCGCCAGCGCGCCTTCGCGCAATGCCTGCTCCAGCGGCATGCCGTCAGCGCGCAGGCTGCGCACGAAGGCGATCATCACCAGACCGTTGAGCACCGCCACCCCGGACAACGCGATAAAGCCCACACCGGCGGAAATCGACAAGGCCAGCCCGCGCAGCGCCAACGCCACCACGCCGCCGGTCAGCGCCAGCGGCACGCCGCTGAACACCACCACCGCATCGCGCAACGAACCGAACGACCAGTACAGCAGCGCGAAGATCAGCACCAAGGTGCCCGGCACCACCCAGGCCAGGCGCTGGCTGGCGGAGATCAGTTGCTCGAAGGTGCCGCCGTAGCCGATCCAGTACCCGGTCGGCAGTTTGACCTGTGCCTTGACGCGCTGCTGCACCTCGGCCACGAAGCTCCCCAGATCGCGATCGCGCACGTTGGCCGTGATCACGATGCGGCGCTTGCCGTCTTCGCGGTTGATCTGGTTGGGCCCCAGCACGGTGTCGACCTTGGCGACCTCGCGCAGCGGCACGGTGGCCGGCTCGCCACTGCGCCAGCCTGCCGCGCGGCTGGACTCGTCCGCATCGGCACGTTCGCCATCGCCACGCAGCGGGATCGGCAGATCGGCCAGCGCCGTCGGGTCCTGGCGCAGGGCTTCGGGCAGGCGCACCACGATGTCGAAGCGCCGGTCGCCTTCGAACAATTGCCCGGCCTCCTGCCCGCCTACGGCCGCCGCCACGGTGTCCTGCACCACGCCGGGATTGAGCCCGTAGCCGGCCAACGCGGCGCGATCGGGCACCACCGCCAGCATCGGCAAACCGGTGGCCTGTTCCAGACTCACATCGGCCGCACCGGGCACCGCGCCGGCGATTTCCTGCACGCGCTGCCCGAGCTGGACCAACGTGTCCAGATCGTCGCCATAGACCTTGATCGCCACATCCGCACGCACACCGGAGATCAGCTCGTTCATGCGCATCTGGATCGGCTGGGTGAACTCGTAATTGTTGCCGGGCAGCTGCTTCACCGCCTCCTCGATCTCGGCCAGCAACTGCGCCTTGGGCTTGCGCGGATCCGGCCACTGCGCACGCGGATGCATGATCAGGAAGGTATCGGCGACCGATGGCGGCATCGGGTCGGTGGCCACTTCGGCGGTGCCGAGTTTGCCGAACACATGCGCCACCTCCGGAAACTGCTTGATGCGTTTTTCCAGCGTGGATTGCATGGTGATGGCCTGCTCCAGGCTGGTGCCGGGAATGCGCAGGGCATGCAGCGCAATATCGCCTTCGTCCAGATTGGGGATGAACTCGCTGCCCAGGCGCGTGGCCAGCACCGCGCACAGCGCCACCGTTGCAAACGCTGCAATGCCGACCCACCGGCCGTGGCGCAGCGCACGATCGAGCAATGGCGCGTAGACGCCGCGCGCCCAGCGCATTGCGCGGTTGTCGTGCTCGGCCACCTTGCCGCCGAGCAGCAACGCAATCGCTGCCGGCACGAAGGTCAGCGACAGCAGCATCGCGCCGGTCAGCGCCAGCACCACGGTGATCGCCATCGGGTGGAACATCTTGCCTTCGATGCCGGTGAGCGCGAACACCGGCAGATACACCGCGGTGATGATGCCCAGGCCGAACAGGCTGGGGCGGATCACCTCGGCAGTGGCTTCGGCAGTGAGCTCGAAGCGCTCATCGCGTTCGAGCACGCGCCCCAGCCGGCGTTGCGCTTCGCCGAAGCGGCGCAGGCAGTTCTCTACGATGATCACCGCACCATCGACGATCAGGCCGAAATCCAGCGCACCCAGGCTCATCAAATTGCCGGACACGCCACCACGCACCATGCCGGTGAGCGTGAACAGCATCGCCAGCGGAATCACTGCGGCCGTGATCAGCGCTGCGCGCACGTTGCCCAGCAACAGGAACAACACCACGATCACCAGCAATGCGCCTTCGATCAGGTTCTTGGCGACGGTGACGATGGTGCGGTCCACCAGTGCGGTGCGGTCGTACACCGGCACTGCCTGCACGCCGGCCGGCAGGCTGGCGTTGGCCACTTTCAAGCGCTCGGCAGCGGCCTGCGACACGGTGCGGCTATTGGCGCCGACCAGCATGAACACCGTGCCGAGCACCACCTCGGTGCCGTCCTGGGTGGCCGCACCGGTGCGCAACTCACGCCCCTCGCCCACCTGCGCCACATCGCGCACGCGGATCGGCACGCCGGCGCGCCGATCCAGCACGATCGCGCCGATCTGCGCGATGTCGTCCACCTGCCCCGGCACCCGCACCAGAAACTGCTGGCCGTTGCGTTCGATATAGCCGGCGCCGATGTTGCGGTTGTTGGACTCGACCGCCTGGGCAACGTCGTCCAGGGTAAATCCCAGCGCGACCAGGCGCGCCGGATCGGGCGTGATATGGATCTGCCGCGCATACCCGCCGATGGTGTTGACCTCGGTCACGCCCGGCACATTGCGCAGCTGCGGGCGCACCACCCAATCCTGCAAGGTGCGCAGATCGGTCGCCGTCCATGCACTGCCATCGGGCTTGCGCGCATGCGGCTTGGCCTCCACGGTATACATGAAGATCTCGCCCAGGCCAGTGGCAATCGGCCCTAGTTGCGGCTCCAGCTCGGCAGGCAATTGCGACTTGACCTGCTGCAGACGCTCGGCCACCTGTTGCCGCGCGAAATACAGATCGGTGCCATCGGCGAACACCGCTGTGACCTGCGACAAGCCATAGCGCGACAGCGAGCGGGTGGATTCCAGACCCGGCAAGCCCGCCAGCACTGTCTCCAACGGAAACGTCACCCGCTGCTCGGATTCCAGCGGCGAATAGCCGGGCGCTGCGGTATTGACCTGCACCTGCACGTTGGTGATGTCCGGTGTTGCATCGATCGGCAAGCGCGAAAAACTCCACGCCCCGATCGCAATCAGCACACCGGTCAACGCCAGCATCAACCACCGCTGCGCGATCGCAAAGCGAATGATGTTGGTCAGCATGACACGCTCCCCCGTGCAGACATGGCACCGCAAGCCGCCGAGCGTCGCACTGGTCGCACCACCGACAGACAGCGCCGTTGCCCCACAGGAACGCGCCGCACCACATCAAACAGACACTCACCCACGCGCCAGCACTGTCGTGGTATTAGTTCTCGTTGTTGCTGTTGCTGTTGTTTGCTTTCGGGGCCCCATACCGCAGCGGCAAGGCCGGCAGATACAACCCGCAGGGCGGCGCGCATGGATGCGCGACGTTTTTGTAAGGGACAGGGACGTCCCTTACAAAAATTTCTGCCGGCCTTGCGAACCCGCAGCGCCGCAGGCGCGGAGGGCGCGAGGACGGGGTGTGCTTTCTTTTGGTTACTTTTCTTTGCACAAGCAAAGAAAAGTGACTCGCGCCCGACAGGGCGCGAAAGCCTTTGCCCTAGCCCGAAGGGGCGCGAAAGCCTCTGCTCCAGCCCAAGAGGGCGCGAAGGCCTTGGACGTGGCACGTCCCCCTGCACCCAACAAACGCCCCCACTCGACAACGCACTGCCACACAAACCAACGCGATCAATGATCATGCGAAGCCCCCGACTTTTCGATATCGGCCTTCACCAGATAACTCTGCTCCACCACCACCGCATCGCCTGCCGCCAAGCCCGATAACACTTGCACATGCTGCGCATCGCGCGCCCCCAGCTTCACCGGCCGCACTTCGTAGACATCGCCCACCCGTACAAACACCACGTCCCAGTCGCGGAACCGCTGCAACGCCCCCACCGGCACCACCATCGCTGCCGGTTGCTGCGCCACCGTGACCCGCGCCTTCACCGCAGAGCCAGGCCGCCATAAACCATCGCTATTGCGCAGCACCGCGCGCGCCACCGTGCTCTGGCTCGCCGTCGCCGTGCCGGGCAATACACGCTCCAGGTTCGTTTGCGCCACGACGCCATCGCTGATGCGCGTGACCGTCACCGGTGCGCCGGCGGTGATATGCCCGGCGTCGGCGCCGAAGATGTGCAGATCCACCCACAAGGTGGACAGGTCGGCGATCTCGAACAAGGCCTGGCCTTCGCTGGCATTGCTGCCCAGGCTGGCATTACGCGCCAGCACGGTGCCGCTGATCGGTGCGCTCACCGAATAGGTGGTCAGGCTCAGATTGCTCTCCACCGTGGCCAGCACCTGACCGGCGCGTACCTGGTCGCCCACGTTGACGCGCAGGCTGCGTACCGGGCCGGGAAAACGCGCGGTCGCCTGTGCTTGCGCGCCTTCTGCCGGCGTCAGTAGCCCCTGCACTTCGTGCTGGTCGGCAATGCTGCCGGCGCCCACCGGCGCAACACGAATGCCGGCGTCCTGCGCGACTTTCGCCGCGATGGTGGTGCGGCCTTCATAGCTGGGATAGGCCCAGCGATGGGTCTTGCCCTGCACGGTGGCGCGCACCTCCACATCGAACGAATGCGGCTCGCCGACCGTGCTGTCGGCCAGCAGACTGCCGTCGTCGCGCGGCCGCAAGCGATGCACTTCATTGATACCGCCGAGCCGGGTCAGATGCACCTCCACCTTGCCGGCGGTGGCCGGCAATGGTTTGCCATCGCGGTACAGCCAGGCCTGGTACGTAGGCGGCGTGCCGTCTTCGGCGATGGCCAGCTCCACGCTGTCGCCGTCCTGGCTGAGCAACCGCCCGCCGTGCGTGCCGGTCTGGGCTTCATCAGCGTGCGCATCGGCGCCCGCCTCGCCTTCGGCGGCGTGCCCTGTGTGGTCTTCGTGCGCTGCGTCGCTGTTGCGGCCGCAGCCGCTGAGCACCAGCGCCAGCAGCAGCGGCGCAATCATGAAACGTGTCATCGAAGGTGGTCCTGGTTGGCGCCGACGCACTGCGTCGGGCGAACGAATGGAAGTGGGTTGCGAAGAAGGTGCGCCTGGGGTGGGCAGCGTTTGGCGAGCGCTGGGTGCCGACATCGCTGCAGATGCGGCGATTCCGATAACGCCCTCACGCGCGGCATCAAAACGCAGTACCGAAACAGCAGTCATGGCGTCACCTGCGCGGCAGGCTCGCGCACGAACGGCTGCCCGGTCAGGCGCTGGATTTCGATCAGCGCGGTCTGTGCTTCCAGTGCGGCGGCCAGTTGCTGCTGGCGTGCATCGCTGCGTTGCGCCTGCAGCTGCGCCCAGTCCAGATAACTGGTGGCGCCGGCGCGATAGGCGCGCTCGGCGGCGGCATCGGCGCGTGCGAGCGCCGGCAGTACATCCTCGCGCATGCGCGTCACTTCCAGCTGTGTCGCGCGGTAGCGGCCATGCGCATCGGCCAGCGTGGCGTAGAGCACCGACGCCTGCGATTGACGTTCGATGTCCAGCAACGCCAGCTCCGCTTCGGCGGCGCGAATCTCCGGCTGCGCACGTGCAGCGCTGCCCAATGCCAGCCAGACGCTGCCAAGCAATGCAGTGGCGTCATTGCCTTCGAGCCGGCGCACGCCCACCTGCCAGTCCAGATCCGGGCGCGCCTGGCTGCGTGCCAAGTGCACCCGTGCTTCGCGCACGCGTTGCTCGCCGTTCAAGCGTGCCAGTTCCGGCGTGGCGTCGAGCAGTTGCGCCAATACCTCGAACTCGGGAATCGCCGGCAGTTGCAACGGGTCGCCGGTGATGGCGCCGAAGTCCGGCGTGCGATCGCCCCACAACACCGCCAGCTGGCGGCGTGCGGCCAGCAGCTCCTGCTGGGCGCGATCGCGCTCCAGTTCTGCGCGCGCCTGCAGGGCTTGGGCGGTCAGCAGCACCGATTCGGGCGATGCGCCGGCCTGCAGCCGTTGGCGCGCAGCACTGACGGTGCGCTGGCGCTGGGCCAGCGTGTCCAGCGCCGCCGCGTGCCGCTGCGCGGCCATGCCGATGGCCAGGTAACGCCGCGCGACTTCGGCCAGCACATCCAGCCGGGCCAGGGCGCGTTGCGGTGCCAGCGCATCGAGACGTGCTTGCGCCAGGGTGCGGCGCGCGTCGAGCTTGCCGCCGCGTTCCAGCACGCCGGCCAGGGTGACGGTGAGTTCGGCCTGGTCCAGCGCGCGGGTGGGGCCGGTGCCGAACCCGTTTTCCAATTCGGCACCGATGCGCAACGGCGGACGCAGGGCGTCGCGCTCGGCGTCGGCGCTGAGGACCGCGCGTTGGCCATCGGCCAGGCGCAGATCGGGGTGCTGGCGGGCGACGCGTGCAATGGCGTCGTCCAGGGTCAGCACGGGTTTGGGCGGCAGGTCCTGCGCCTTGGCGCACGGCACCACCGCGAAGACGGCAAGCGCCGTCAGTCGCAACCACATGAGGGTGTCTCCGGAATCGGGATCGATGGACAGGCCGGCAGCTGCCGGCGATACATCAGGCCGCGATCGGAGGACGCAATCCGGTCTCGCTCAGATGCGAGCGGTAGGCGGTGGTCAGCACGGGCGGCTGCCCGTGCGTGCGCGCAGGCAACGGGCCCCAGGCCAACGCCGGCAGCATGGCCGGGCTGTGCCCGTGGCAGTAGCCGCTGTGCATCAAGGCATGCAGCAAACCGGCACCGTCGCGTTCGCCGGCATCGCCTTCGTCGGCACCGTCATGGCCATGCGGTGCGGTGTCGTCCAGATGCGCCTGATCGTGCGCCAGCGCATGCACATCGCCCAGTGCGCAGGCGACCGGTGCAACCAGCACGCCCATGACCAGCACCAGCAACGCCATCAGGCGGAGCAACGGGTCCGACAGGCGGGCGCGAGGAAGCAGCATGGGCGCAGCGTATAGGGGCCGGGGTGGTTACACAATTGCACGGGGTGTTGCGTTGTTTGATGCTCGGTGGCTTTCAAAGCTCGGTGGTTCGAGCGCGCGATGCCCTCGCCGCTCGCGGGACACACCGTCAACCCGTCCATGGGGGCTCGATGGCGGCATCCATGCCGCCAACGGTCCCGCAAGCGGCGAGGACACCGCACCAGACAGTTGGCTGGTGATTCTTACTGAAGAGCGAGAGCCGCGTCCGGTGGTCTGCTGGTTGCTTGTTGAAAACGCTGCACACCGACCAACGCGACTGGTCCTTGCCCGCCTACCGTCGTGGGACCCTGGCGGCATGGATGCCGCCACGGAGCCTACATGGACGCACTTGCGGCGTGTCCCGCGATGGTGGGCGGGCAAGGGCCCTGCAGCAAACGCGAAGACCTTGAGGGCGCGATGCCCTCACCGCACTAGAAGGTTGGCCGGCGGTCGGCAATGCGACCCAGCATCACGGCGCCGCGCGACCGGGCGATTTGGCGTCTATCGGGCGTGCCTTGCTCTCAGCGATAAAGGCGCGCACCTGCTGTTCCAGCACGGGCAAGGTGACCGAGCCCTGGCGCAGCACCACATCGTGGAAGGCCTTGATGTCGAAGCGGTCACCCAGCGCCTTTTCTGCCTCGGCGCGCAGCTTGACGATGGTGATCTCGCCCAGCTTGTAGCTCAACGCCTGGCCGGGCCAGGAGATGTAGCGGTCCACTTCGGTGGTGACTTCGTGCTCGCTGAGTGCGGTGCGGTCGCGCAGATAGGCCAATGCCTGCTCGCGGCTCCAGCCGTCATGGTGCACACCGGTGTCGATCACCAACCGGCAGGCGCGCCACATTTCGTAGGTAAGCCGGCCGAATTCTTCGTACGGGGTTTCGTAGATGCCCATCTCCTGGCCGAGCTTTTCGGTGTACAGCGCCCAACCTTCGCCGTAGGCGGAAATGTAGTTCTCGCGCCGGAACGCCGGTTGCTCGCCCTGCTCCAGCGCCAGCGACCCCTGCAGCGAATGACCCGGCGAGGACTCGTGCAACGTCAGCGCCGGCAAGTTGTACAGCGGCCGCGATGGCAGGTTGTAGGTATTGACCCAGTAAGTGGTGGCGCCGCCGCGGCCGGCGGTCCAGAACGGGGCGATATCGTCGGGCACCGGCTTGATGGTGAAGCGCCCGCGCGGCAGCGTGCCGATGAACTTGCCCACCTGCCCGTCCACGCGCTTGGAAATCCATGCGGCGCGATCGAGCAACTCCTGCGGGGTCTTGGCGTAGAACTGCGGGTCGGTGCGCAGGAAGGCCAGGAACTGCGCGAAGCTGCCCTTGAAACCCACCTGCTGGATGATGGCGTTCATCTGGGTCTGGATGCGCGCCACTTCGTCCAGGCCGATCTGGTGGATCTGCTCGGGCGTCAGTTCCAGCGTGGTGTATTCGCGGATCTGCTGACGGTAGAACGCCTTGCCGTCGGGCAGTGCTTCGGCCGCCAGCGTGGTGCGCGCCCTGGGCATGTAGTCGTTGCGGAAGAACGTCAGCAGCTTGCTGTAGGCCGGAAGGACGGCGGTGCGCAACGCGGCCTTGGCCTGTTCGCGCAGTTGCGCCTGCTCGGCCGCCGGGATCTGCGCAGGCAGCTGCTTGAACGGCGCGTAGAAAGTGGATTCGGTGGGATCTTTGACATCGGCCACGGTGGCGATGGAGACATCGCGCCCGTCCAGCACGGCACGCGGCACGCTGAATCCGCGTGCCAGGCCGGCGCGCATGTTGACCGTCTGCTGGTCGAAATAGCGCGGTACATCGTTCAGGCGCGCGATGTAGGCGCGGTACTCGGCCGCGGTCTTCATCGGCCGCTGCGCCATGAAGCCCAGATTCGACCAGAACGAGCTATCCGAATTGAACGGCATTTCGTACAGGCGCAGGCGCACTTCGGCGGCCAGGTTTTCCACCTGCGGGCGGTAGATGGCGAAGTTGATCTGGTTGGCCGGCGAGAGCTGCTTCGGGTCGATGCCGTCGAGCTGCTTGAGTACGCCGTCCCATACCGCCAGACGCGCCTGCTGCGCGGCCGCGCTGACATCGGGCAGATGCGTGTTGTCGCCGGTGGTGTCGCTGTCTTCGTCGGCCTGGCCGGTCTCGGCCTGGCGCCAGGCCCACTCTTTCTCGTAGATCGCGCGAAAGCGTGCATCGGCCGGTGCCTCGGCGGTGAGCGTGGCCGGGGCCGGTGGCGTGGCGGCCTGCGCCGAGGGGGCGGCGAAGCCTGCGCCCAGCAGGGCGAGCGAGAGTGCGGCGGCGAGCGGAGAGGTCACGTGCGGAAGCCTGATCTGGAGCGAACGCCCGATCATGGCAGCACCCGGTCGTGCTGCCATGGGCCGGAAGTCCCAACACGGGCTGGTGCAGGGGCATGGCTGGAGTGTCGGTGCTGCCCTGTTATTGACGGGCGTGTCAGGGGGACTGCCCCCATCCGCCCTTCGGGCACCTTCCCCCGCAGGCGGGGGAAGGGACTTTTAGGTTTGTCAGGGAAGGACGAGACGCTCTTGGTGAGTGCGGTATCGCCCCCGCCTGTGGGAGAGGGTCGGGGTGAGGGCCGCTTGAGACCGGCCGACGCGGCTTCGGCTCAGCCCTTGCGCACCACCACCAGGTGCCGCTCGCCCTCCAGGCCGGGGACCTGCAGCGGGTGCACCTCGCCAACGGTCCAGCCGGCCGGCAATGCGGCGATTTCCTCGTGCGGGTACACACCCTTCATCGCCAACAGGCTGCCGCCCGGGCGCAACAGGTGGCCGCCGACGGCGATGATGCCGGCCAGCGTGTCCAGCGCGCGCGCGGTGAGGTGGTCGTAGGCGGCCGCCTCGTCCAGCGCTTCGGCACGGGATTCGGCCACTCGGGCGTTGCCCAACTCCAGATGGCGCAAGGCCTCGCGCATGAAGCGCGCCTTCTTGCCATTGCTTTCCACCAGCGTCACCTGCAGCTGCGGGCGGGTGATCGCCAGCGGGATGCCGGGCAAGCCGGGGCCGGTGCCCAGGTCGGCCAGGGTACCGCTGGCGATGTAGGGCTGCATGGCCAGCGAATCGAGCAGATGGCGGGTGACCATCTCGCGCGGGTCGCGCACGGCGGTCAGGTTGTAGGTCTTGTTCCAGCGCACCAGCAGGGCCAGGTAGCGCAGCAGCGGTGCGGCGAAGGCCGCATCCAGGGATTGGGCCTGCAGGCCGCGTTCGAGCGCGGCAGAGACATCGGGGGCGAGTGCGGCATCGTTCATGGCGCGATTATCGCAGCTGGGCTGGCGGGCATGCGCGCACCGATCTTTGCATCGCGGCTGGGAATGGCGTGGTTGCCTCGGCAGGCCGCTGCCCTGCCGCGTGCTGCCCGGCCGCGCCGTGGCTGGCTGTGCTGAACCACCGGCCGTGACGCTGCAACACGTGACACAAAACGGACATGCCGTGGCCACAGCATGGTCGTGTCTGCTTGCCTGCCGTTTGTCCATGCCTGTGATCGACCCGTCTGCCGCCTCATCCCTGCCTGATTGCGCTGCCACGCCGGCGCCACCGGATCCGAGCCGGCGGCGCATCCTCATTGCCGGCGCCAGCCTGGCCGCGGCGGGGCTGCTCAGCCCGTTCGCACGCGCCAGCGGCAGTGCCGATCCCTTCACGCTGGGCGTTGCGGCCGGCGACCCGTTGGCCGATGGCTTCGTACTCTGGACACGGCTGGCACCCCGCCCGCTGGACCCGGACGGACGCGGCGGCTTGCGCGCAGCGGTGCCGGTGCGCTGGCAGGTGGCCAGCGACCCGCAGATGCGCACCATCGTGCGCCAGGGCGAGACCGTCGCCAGCCCCGCCTGGGGCCACGCGGTGCACGTGGAGCTCACCGGTTTGGCGGCCGATCGTCCCTACTGGTATTGCTTTCAGGCCCTGGGTGCATGCAGCGCGATCGGCACCGCGCGCACCCTGCCGGCGGCGCATCGGACCCCGGACGCAGCGCGGTTCGGGTTTGTCTCCTGCTCGCACTGGGAACTGGGGTATTTCAGTGCCTACCGCCACCTCGCCGCGGAACAGCCGGACCTGGTGTTCTTCCTCGGCGATTACATCTACGAGTACAGCAACCACGGCGAGGCGGCGCACAAGATCGTGCGCGCGCACGGCAGCGGCGAATGCCTGGATCTGGCCGGCTACCGCAACCGCTACGCGCTCTACCGCACCGACCCGGACCTGCAGGCGCTGCACGCCGGCAGCGCCTGCGTGGCGACCTGGGACGACCACGAGGTACAGAACGATTACGCCAATCGCTGGTCGCAGGACCCCTCGATTCCGGTCGATACCTTTCTGGCGCGGCGCGCTGCCGCCTACCGCGCCTTCTACGAACATTTCCCGCTGCGTGCGCGGCATCGCCCGCACGGCGCGGACATGCGCATCTACCGCTCGTTCGATTACGGCCAGCTGGCGCGTTTCTATGTGCTCGATGGCCGCCAGTACCGCAGCGAGCAGCCCTGCCCGCAAGCCAATGGCTGGCGCGGCGGCCATGTGGTGGCCGACAGTTGCCGCCAGCGCACCGACCCGCAGCGCACCATGCTCGGCTGGGAGCAGGAGCGCTGGCTGCATGGCCGCTTCGCGCAGTCGCCAGCACGCTGGAACGTCATTGCGCAGGATCTGCTGGTGGCACCGATGCGACAGGCTGGGCGCGACGGCGTGGTCGGGCACTGGACCGATGGCTGGGACGGCTACCCGGCCACGCGCGAGCGCATGCTCGATGCGATTGCGAACACGCGCCTGCGCAACCCGGTGTTCTGGGGCGGCGACATCCACTCGTATTGGGTCACCGACCTGAAGGCCGATCCGGGCGACGACGCGTCGGCAACGCTGGCCACCGAATTCGTCGGCACTTCGATCACTTCCGACGGCCAGAGCAACGACGAACTGCACGCGACCATGGCAGCCAACCCGCATGTGCACTACGTGGACGGGCAAACGCGCGGCTATGTGTCGGTGACGCTTACGCCGGGCCAGATGGAAACCCGGCTGCAGGGCATCTCCGATCGGCGCGACCGCAACGCCACGGTGTCGACAACCAAGCGCTTCGTGGTGGAGGACGGCAGACCCGGCGCAGTGGAGGCCTGAGCCGGGGCGGCAGCCGCGGACGCACTGCCCCGAGGCTGGTGCGCGCAGCATCCTGCTCGCGGCGCACTGTGCGGCCCATCGCGTTAACGCGCCCGGGGGTGGTCACGGACACGTGACGGTAAGACGGCGGCGCTACACCTGCACGCAGCCGTAGCCGCCTGAAGGACACGCATGACCGTCTCCGATCCCGCCCGTCGCCGCATCCTGCAAGGCTTGGGTGCCGGTGTGTTGCTGCCGGCCACTGCCGCTTGGTCTGCGCGCAGCCTGGCCGCGCCGTCGGGACGACCCACCATCACCGACGGGGTGCAGAGCGGCGATGTGCTGGACGACCGCGCGATGCTGTGGAGCCGTGCCGACCGCCCGGCGCGGTTGCGGGTGGAATGGGACACCCGCCCAAGCCTGCGTCAGGCGCGGCGCGTGGACGGCACGATCGCATCGGCGGCGCACGACTTCACCGCACGTGCGGACCTGAGCGGCCTGCCACGCGACCAGGACATCTTCTATCGCGTGCGTTTCGAAGATGCCGACAGCGGTGTGTTGAGCGCGCCCGTCCACGGCCATCTGCGCAGCGCACCGCAGGCGCGTGGCGATGTGCGCTTTGTCTGGAGCGGCGACACGGTTGGCCAGGGCTTCGGCATCAACCCGGACATCGGCGGCATGCGCATCTACTCGGCGATGCGCGAGCGCAATCCGGATTTCTTCCTGCACAGCGGCGACACCATCTATGCCGACAGCCCGATCCCGGCCGAGCTGACGGTGGAAGACGGCAAGCGCTGGCGCAATCTCACCACCGCGGCCAAAAGCAAGGTGGCCGAAACGCTGGACGAATTTCGCGGCAACTATCGCTACAACCTGCTCGATGCGCACGTACGCCGCTTCAATGCCGAGGTGCCGCAACTGTGGCAATGGGACGACCACGAAACCACCAACAATTGGTCGCCCGGCAAGCAACTGGATGCGCGCTATCAGGTGCGCGACATCGACGTGCTGGCCAGGCGCGCCCGCCAGGCGTTCCTGGAATATGCGCCGATGCGCGGTGTGCGTGCCGACGGCAGCGGGCGTATCTACCGCAAGATTGCCTACGGCCCGTTGCTGGATGTGTTCGTGCTGGACATGCGCACCTACCGCGGCGCCAACAGCGACAACCTGCAACCGCGGCCCGGTCCCGATGCCGCGTTTCTCGGGCCGGAGCAACTGGCGTGGTTGCAGCGCGAACTGGCCGGCTCGCGCGCGCAATGGAAGGTGATTGCCGCCGACATGCCGATCGGCCTGCAGGTGCCAGATGGCGAAGATGGAAACGGGCGCCCGCGCTGGGAGGCGATTGCCAATGGCGACCCCGGCGTGCCACGTGGCCGCGAACAGGAAATCGCCACGCTGTTGCGCTTCATCAGCCGCGCACGCATCCGCAATACGGTGTGGCTCACCGCCGACGTGCATTACTGCGCGGCGCACTACTATCACCCCGATCGCGCCGCGTTTCAGCAGTTCGAACCGTTCTGGGAATTTGTCGGCGGCCCGCTCAATGCCGGCAGTTTCGGGCCCAATGCACTGGATGCCACGTTCGGCCCGAGCGTGGTGTTTCAAAAAGCGCCACCTGCGCCCAACACCTCGCCGCTGGCCGGTTACCAGTTCTTTGGCGAAGTGGACATCGATGGCCGCAGCGGCGTCCTCACGGTGACGTTGCGCGACCTGGATGGGGTGGCGCAGTTCCGTCAACCGATTCTGCCGCACGGCGTGGCGTAGGCCCACGCAGCGGACGGGTTAAGCGCCTGCCAACGGATGGAACGCCAATGCGGCGCGGCACTCTGGAGTGGCCCACCATTCGTGCAGCTGCCAGTGTTCGGCCTGGCCAAGTTCCGGATCGCACCACTGCAGGCGCAGTGCGCCGTCGGGCGCGGGCGCATACGCAAGCCGGTGCAAGCCGAACGACAGGCCATGCCCATGGGCCTTGAGCAAGGCTTCCTTGGCGCACCACAGCCGGAAGAACAACGCGTGCTGTGCGTCCGGCGCCAGCGCAGCGAGCAAGGCGATTTCATCGCGATGGAAGAAGCGTTGCGCGATCTCCAGCACACGCGGGCGCGCACGAATGCGCTCCAGATCCACGCCCAGTCGCACGCCCTGGCCCAGCCCTACCAGCAGATAGTCGCCGCTGTGGCTCCAACCGGTATCGCGGTCGGGCAGCGCCGGCTGCAACGAGGGACGCCCGCGTGCATCGCGCTGCAATGGCACCACTGCCGGGTCGATGCCCAAGGCCGGGCCGAGCAGCTGACGCGCCTGCGGCTCGCCACGCTCGCCGGGGCGGTGCGGGCGTAGCCACAGCTGCACCGGGCCAACCTGCCAGCTCGCATGCGCTGTCACGCGCCGTGCACCAAGCCGAACATTCGGCCACATCGTTCATCGCGCTCGACAGCTGCTTCACGCGCAGCTGCGTCCAATGGCGCCCATGCACCACTTCCGGTGCACGCGAACATGGAGATCAGCAACATGGGCATCATCATCTGGTTGATCGTCGGCGGCATCGTGGGTTGGCTGGCCAGCATCATCATGCGCCGCGACGCGCAGCAGGGCATCATCCTCAATGTGGTGGTGGGCATCGTGGGCGCACTGATCGCCGGTTTCCTGTTTGGTGGCGGCATCAACCAGGCCATTACGCTGTGGACCTTCGTGTGGTCGCTGGTGGGTGCGGTGATCTTGCTGGCCATCGTCAATCTGGTGACCCGCGGCCGACTGCGCTAACGCAGCGCCTCACACAGCTCTCGCGTCGCGCAACGCCCGGGCCTGCCCGGGCGTTGTCGTTTCAGCCTTTCGCGGCAATGCGATCGGCCGGGTGGTGCACGCCGTCTTCCACCGGCACGGCGATGTTCAACGCATACGGATTGACGCCTTCCAGGCAACCGACGTTATAGCCGTATTCGTTGGGATTGGAGCGGCGCCGGTGATGGGTGTAGATGCCGCACACGCCGCAGAAATAATGCGCTGCGGTCTGCGTGTTGAATTGATACAGCTGCAGCACTTCCTCGCCCTGCACCACATGCAGGCCATCGAGGGTGACCGACGCGACGATGGCGCCGCGTCGGCGGCACATCGAGCAATCGCAGCGGCGTGGATCGAGCAGGCCATGCGGCAGATCCAGATCGATTTGCACTGCACCGCAGTGGCAACTCAGGCGATGCACCGGCCCCAGCGTGACATCGCCCACCTTGTGCGTGCTCCGACGCAGATGCCGCTCGCTCATGCGCCGACCTCCGCCAGCCGCACCCACGCCGGCGCATGGTCGCTGGGCCGCTCCCAGGTCCGCGGTTCGCGATCGATGCCCGATTCCACCGCGCGCGTGCGCAACGCGTCCGAGACCAGGGTCAGGTCGATACGCAAGCCCAGATTGCGGCGGAAACCGGCCTGGCGGTAATCCCACCAACTGAAGTGCTCGGCGTCCTGGTTGTGCAACCGGAATGCGTCGTGCAAGCCCAGCGCCAGCAGTTTGTCCAACGCGGCGCGCTCGTCGGTCGAGGTGAGGATGTGGTGCTCGTTCCACACCGTTGCATCGTGCACGTCGCGCGCGTCCGGGGCGATGTTGAAGTCGCCCAGCACCACCAGCTGCGGGTACCGCTGCAGCTCCTGCGCGATCCAGTCGTGCGCTGCGGCGAGCCAGCGCAACTTGTAGGCGTACTTCTCGGTGCCCACGTCCTGGCCGTTGACCACATACAGATTGATGATGCGCACGCCATCCACCGTGGCGGCGATGACGCGCTGCTGCACATCGTCGAGCCCGGGGATGCCCATCTGCACGTCAACTGCCGGCGAGCGCGACAGGATCGCCACGCCGTTATAGGTTTTCTGCCCGCAGAACACGCTGCGGTAGCCCAGTGCCGCCAGCGCTGCATCGGGAAACTTGTGGTCTTCCAGCTTGGTTTCCTGGATGCCCACCACATCCGGCGCAAACGCGGCGAGCCACTGTTGCAGGTGCGGCAGGCGCACATTGAGCGAGTTGACGTTCCAGGAGGCAATCTTCATGGCGCGGACCGTGGTTCAAACCACCAATGGTACCGCGCCATGCGTCGCCCTCAGGACGGTGGAGCCCGGCGTGGCGGAACCGGGCTATTCCGCCACGCGCTGCCGTGCCGTGTGTGGGAAGGCGCGCGTGCCGGCCTGGCGTGCGCGTCATCGGCGCCACCCTGCGAGCTGGCGCACTGGATCAGCGCAACTGACGCGCTTGCCGCCGACCGTTGGCGAGCGGCCTGCGCCTATGCGCGGGCGCTACCGGTCGGGCGCCGCCGCCCGTGAGCGAAGGCACGAGGCGGGCACCTGCACCGGACAGCCGCCGTCATTCAATCACTTGACGTGAAGCAACCCGCCCGGTCGAAGTGGATAAGCTGGCCTGACCCCCATGAGACCGCCGGCCATGCCGTCATCCGCCGCAGTCGCGTCGCCACCGCAGTCGCCTGCCTTCCCCGGCCTGAGCCTTGACGAGCGCGACATGCGCGACCGCCTGCGTCTGGCCGGCCTACTCACCCGTGCCGACCTCAGCCGTGGCACCGGAGTATGCGCGCACCACCGCGAACACGCGGCCACCTGGGCCAGGGCCGCGCGGGCATCTCGCACACGTTCCTGGCCGGGCCGCCCCGACAGCGGCGGCATCGCCAAAACGCAGAACGCCGGCCCAGTGCCGGCGTTCTGCGATCACAGCAACCATCAACCCGTCGATCAGTGACCGGAGGCGCCACTGGCACCCAGGCCGGTTTCGGCACGGATCTGCTGCGCCTTGAAGGCAGCGCGTTCGTTGGCTGCCTGCGGGCTGCGATCCAGCACCGAGAACAACCAGATGCCGACAAAACCAATCGTCATCGAGAACAGCGCCGGCGAGGTGTACGGGAACGGCGCCGAGCCGGCCGCGTTGCCCAGCGTGTCCACCCACACCGACGGCGACAGGATCGTCAGCACCAGCGAGGAGATCAGGCCGAGGAAACCACCGGTCACTGCACCACGGGTGGTGCAGTTCTTCCACAGCAACGACAGGATCAGCACCGGGAAGTTGGCCGAGGCGGCGATGGCGAAGGCCAGCGACACCATGAAGGCAACGTTCTGCTTCTCGAACACGATGCCCAGCAGCACCGCGATCACGCCCAGCACCAGGGTGGTGGCACGCGAGACCTTGAGCTCCGAACCAGGCGCCGGGTTGCCCTTCTTGATCACCGTGGCATACAGGTCATGCGACACCGCCGAGGCGCCGGACAGGGTCAGGCCGGCCACCACCGCCAGGATGGTGGCGAAGGCCACCGCCGAGATGAAGCCCATGAACACGTTGCCGCCCACCGCGTTACCGACCAGCACCGCCGCCATGTTGGCCGCGCCCTTGCCGCCGTGGATGGTGCCGGTGGCGACATCGGCGAACTGCGGGTTGGTCAACACCAGTGCGATCGCACCGAAGCCGATGATGAAGATCAGGATGTAGAAGTACCCGATCCAGGTGGTGGCCCATAGCACCGACTTGCGTGCCTGCTTGGCATCGGGAACGGTGAAGAAGCGCATCAGGATGTGCGGCAGGCCGGCGGTACCGAACATCAGCGCCATGCCGAAGGAAATCGCCGAAATCGGGTCCTTGACGAAACCGCCCGGCCCCATGATCGACAAGCCTGCTTTTGCTGCATCCTCGGGCGAAGCGCCACCGCTGGCCGCGACCGCGGTTTTCACCCGCACGCCTTCGGCAAACAGCGCCTCGAAGCTGAAGTTGAAATGCCACATGATCGCCACGGCCATGAAGGTCACGCCGGTCAGCAGCAGCACGGCCTTGATGATCTGCACCCAGGTCGTTGCGGTCATGCCGCCGAACAACACGTAGATCATCATCAGCACGCCGACCAGGGTCACCGCCACCCAGTAGTCCAGGCCGAACAGCAACTTGATCAGCGCACCGGCACCGACCATCTGTGCGATCAGATAGAACAGCACCACCACCAAGGTGCCCGACGCCGCAAAGCTGCGGATCGCTGTGGGCGCGAAGCGGTAACCGGCCACGTCGGCGAAGGTGTACTTGCCGAGGTTGCGCAGGCGTTCGGCCATCAGGAAGGTCAGGATGGGCCAGCCGACCAGAAAGCCGATCGCATAGATCAGGCCGTCGTAGCCGTTGGCCATCACCGCAGCGGTGATGCCCAGGAACGACGCCGCCGACATGAAGTCGCCAGCGATCGCCAGGCCGTTCTGGAAACCGGTGATGCCACCGCCAGCGGTATAGAAGTCGGCGGCCGACTTGGTCTTGGCCGCCGCCCATTTGGTGATCCACAGGGTGGCCAGCACGAAGAAGCCGAACATGGCGATCGCCACCCAGTTGGTGGGCTGCTTGTCGACCTGGCCCAGGTCGCCGCCGGCGGCCAGCGCGATGCCGGCAGGCATCAGGCCGGCCAGGATCAGGAGAAGGCGCGAAGTCTTGCTCATTTGCGGGCTTCCTCCAGGATCTGCGCGGTCAGCTGGTCATAGGTGTTGTTGGCGCGACGCACGTAGATGGCGGTGATGACGATGGTGAACACCATCACTCCGATCGCGATCGGGATGCCGATCGAGGTCACGCCGGCACCGATCGGCTTGGCGAGGAATTCCTTGTCGAAGGCAATCAGGCCGATGTAGCCGTAATAGGCCAGCAACATCAGTATGGTGAGCGTCCAGCCCAGCGTGTTGCGCTGACGCTTGAGTGCGTGGTACTTCGGATTGGCATCGATCTTGGCGATCAACGCGTCATTCGAGACGGTCATGGTCTGTCTCCTGGTAGAGCGCTGGTAAGACATAAGGCGGCGATGCCCGCTCCACCGCAGTGGAGCAGGCCGCCAGTGGCAGAACGCTAGAAGCTGTACTTGGTGGTGAACTGCAGCCGCGAAATGTCGCCGCTGTCGCCGTTTTCGGCTTCGCGACGGCCGTACATCAGCTCGGCGCCCACATCCACCTTCGGCAACGGCGAATAGAACACGTTGGCGCGAATGCTTTGCTGGGACTTGCTGGCAAGCCCACCGGTATTGGCCAGCGAATGGTCGTAATTCACGCGCGAGTACATGAGGGTGCTGCGCAGCTTGGCGTTGTAGTCATGGCGCCAGGCCACCCAACCGGCAACCGTGGTGACGGTCTGGATATTGCCGTCGATGTCGATCTCCACATCCGAGCCGTTGCCCAGGCCCAGATAGCGTCCCAGGCCCTCGCCGTAGCTGAGCTGGTAACGCAGATCGTTCTTGGAGTTGATGATCCAGCGGCCGCCGCCGGCGATGGCACCGCCGAAGTCGGTGTCGTTGGTCAGCGCGCTGCGGGTGCGGTACTGGCGCGCAATGGCCGACAGACCGAAGGTGCCCCAGGTGCCCTTCCAGTTGTAGCGTGCAGTCAGGTCCGGCATCGCGCCATGGTCCGAGGCCAGGATGGTGTTGCCGCCCTGGTACGGGGTGGTCAGCGTCTCGGGGTTTTCGGCCGACACGCTGAAAGCGCCGCGGGTGTACCGGATCTGAGTCTGACGGCTGAACAACGCACCGTCGGTCGGCCCGACGATGTCGGCCGCTTCCGGCAGGATGGTGGGATCGATGAAGTTGGACCAGGTCTGACCGGCCAGCCAGTTGTTCCAGCTCATGTAGGCGTGCCGCAAGGTACCGCCATACAGATTGTTGACCTGGTTGGCCAGCGCGTTGCCGAAGAAATCCAGTTCGATGAAGGCGGTGAGCTTGTCGCCGTTTTCGGTGACGGTGTCCACGCCCAGATTGAAGCGCGAGAACTTGGCATGGAAGTCGGTATCGGTGCTGGACGCCTGCCCGCCGACCGGCGTCTGGGTCGGGATATACAGGTAACGCCCCACCGCACCCTCAGGCAATGCGCCGTCGCTGGTACGGGTGGTCATGAAGTCGGCCTTGATGAAACCACCGTAACGGAACGTTGTCCCCGGCAACGCGTTCGGCGTGATGCTGGTCAGCTGGATCGGCTTCTTGCCGGCCGGCACCGCCGGTGCAGGCGGCGTCTGCGCCTGCAAGGTGCGCACTTCGGTGACCTGCGTCTGCGTCTGCGCGATCTGGCCCTGCTGCTGTTGCTGCGCAGACACCAGCATCTGGACCTGGCGCTCGAGCTCGGCGATGCGCGCTTCCAGTGCCTTTTCCTTGGACGTCTGGGCGAACGCAGCGCCCGGCAAAATGGTGGCCACGAACAAGGCGGCCGCCAACGGATGGCGCACCAGCGGTGCAATACGGTGTTTCATGGAACCCTCTCCCCAATGAAGGCCTCGCGCTTGATGGCGATGCTGTGCGGAGCGTGAGGCAGTCCGCGCTTCGGAGCCTATTCGCCTTTGGTCGTAGCTGCAACGCAGCATTGCGCAAGATGACCGATGGTCGCACCGCAGCACGCCTGGCATGTGCGTTGGCGCACTCACCCCGGTTACGACCATGGTCTAAGGCGCCGTTGACCGCCGGGACAGAATGGATGCGGCACACTGATTGTCTACCGAGGGCAGCCGCAACGCCCTCTTCCGACAAGTTCATCGCAAGTGAGGGTGCCATGGCTGATGTTTATCCCGTCGATCCCGCGTTCGCCGCCGATGCGCGCGTGACGCGCGAGCAGTACGCCGCGCTGTACCGCGAATCGATCGAACACCCCGAACAGTTCTGGGGCAAGGCCGCGCAGCGGCTCGAATGGTTCAAGCAACCCACCCAGATCAAGGACGTCAGCTACGCGCTGGACGACTTCCATATCCGCTGGTTCGGCGATGGCGAGCTCAACGCCAGCGTCAACTGCCTGGACCGCCAGCTGGCCACACGCGGAGACAAGACCGCACTGCTGTTCGAACCCGACAGCCCGGATGCGCAGTCCTACCCGGTCACCTACCGCGAGTTGTACGAGCGCGTCTGCAAGCTGGGCAATGCGCTGCGCAACCTGGGCGTCAAGAAGGGCGACCGGGTCACCATCTATCTGCCGATGATCGTCGACGCCGCTGTGGCCATGCTCGCCTGCGCGCGCATCGGTGCGGTGCATTCGGTGGTGTTCGGCGGCTTTGCTGCCAACTCGATCGCCGACCGCGTGATCGATTGCCAGAGCAAGCTGATCATCACCGCCGACGAAGGCCTGCGCGGCGGCAAGAAGATTCCGCTCAAGGCAAATGTCGATGCAGCGCTGAAGATTCCCGGCACCGATACGGTGGAAACCGTGCTGGTGGTGCGCCATACCGGTGGCGCAGTGGAGATGCAGGCACCGCGCGATCGCTGGTTCCACGATGTGGTCGACGGCCAGCCGGCCGAGTGCACACCCGAGCGCATGAACGCCGAAGACCCGCTCTTCATCCTCTACACCTCCGGCTCCACCGGCAAACCCAAGGGCGTGTTGCACACCACCGCCGGCTATCTGTTGTTTGCCAGCTACACGCATGAAGTGGTGTTCGACCTGCGCGAGGACGACATCTACTGGTGCACCGCCGACGTGGGCTGGGTCACCGGCCACAGCTACATCGTCTATGGCCCGCTCGCCAATGGCGCCACCGCGGTGATGTTCGAAGGCGTGCCCAATTACCCGAACGTGTCGCGCTTCTGGGAAGTGATCGACAAGCATCAGGTCACCATTTTCTACACCGCACCCACCGCGATTCGCGCGCTGATGCGCGACGGTGCGGAACCGGTCAAAAAGACCTCGCGCAAGAGCCTGCGCCTGCTTGGCAGCGTTGGCGAGCCGATCAATCCGGAAGCCTGGCGCTGGTATTACGAGGTGGTCGGTGACAGCCGTTGCCCGATCGTGGATACGTGGTGGCAGACCGAAACCGGCGGCATCCTGATTTCGCCGCTGGCCGGCGCGGTCGATCTCAAGCCGGGCTCGGCCACCTTGCCGTTCTTCGGCGTGCAGCCGGCGCTGGTCGATGCCGAAGGCAAGATTCTGGAAGGCGCCACCGAAGGCAATCTGGTGCTGCTCGATTCCTGGCCGGGCCAGATGCGTAGCGTGTACGGCGACCACCAGCGTTTCATCGACACCTACTTCCGCACCTATCCGGGCAGCTACTTCACCGGCGACGGCTGCCGTCGCGATGCCGACGGCTACTACTGGATCACCGGCCGCGTGGACGATGTGATCAATGTTTCCGGGCACCGCATCGGCACCGCCGAAGTGGAAAGCGCGCTGGTTTCGCACCCCAAAGTCGCCGAAGCGGCCGTGGTGGGCTTCCCGCATGACGTCAAGGGCCAGGGCATCTATGCCTACGTCACCCTGATCGCCGGGCAGAGCCCGAGCGAAGACCTGCACAAGGAATTGGTCAGCTGGGTGCGCAAGGAGATCGGCCCGATCGCCTCGCCCGACCACCTGCAGTGGGCGCCCGGCCTGCCCAAGACCCGCTCGGGCAAGATCATGCGCCGCATCCTGCGCAAGATCGCCGAGAACGCGCCGGACCAGCTCGGCGACACCTCCACGCTGGCAGATCCGTCGGTGGTGGATTCGCTGGTCAACGAGCGCCTGGCGCGCTGACGCGCCGAAGGGCCGGGATTCGGGATTCGGGATTCGGGATTCGGGATTGGGGATTCGGGATTGGGGATTCGCAGAAGCGGCTTTCCAATCTCTTTCCATTTTCCTCTCCGGATCTGCATTGTCGAACAGTAATGCGTGCGGGCAGTTACGAATCCCAACATCCCTGCTTTTACGAATCCCCAATCCCCAATCCCCAATCCCGGCCCCACCATGACCACCCTGCTCATCGCCGACGACCATCCCCTGTTCCGTGAAGCCTTGCGCGGGGCGGTGCAGCGCGTGATGCCGGGGGTCGAACTGTTCGAAGCCGATAACGTGGATGCGCTGTACACCCTGGCCGATGCGCAGCCGGACGCCGATCTGCTGCTGATGGATCTCAACATGCCCGGCGCACAGGGATTCAGCGCGTTGGTGCACATGCGCTCGCTGCATCCGCAATTGCCGGTGGTGGTGGTCTCCGCACGCGAAGAGCCCACCGTCATGCGACGCGCGATCGACCACGGTGCGTTCGGCTTCATTCCCAAATCCGCCGATTCGGACACCATCGGGCGGGCGCTGGCCACCGTGCTCGATGGCGAGCGCTGGATCCCGGCCGAAGCGCAAAACCTGCCGCCGACCGACAGCGAGGAACGCGAGGTTGGCCAGCGTCTGCGCGATCTCACGCCACAGCAATTTCGCGTGTTGCAGATGCTGGGCGCGGGGCGCCTCAACAAACAGATCGCCTACGACCTGGGCGTATCCGAAGCCACCATCAAGGCCCATGTCACCGCGATCCTGCGCAAGCTCGGCGTCACCAATCGCACCCAGGCAGTGCTGATGGCCGGCAAGCTCGCCATCGATGCCGACGGCATCGTGCTGCCGCCGCCGGAAGAAGACTGACGCGCGCAGGTGTAGGACTGCGTGCGTTGGGGTTGATCGGTGAGGCTTGGTCGCGTCCGGGTGCGCTCGTGCCCGTGCTCCCGCCACCTCGGCCGTCATCGGTGGTGGGCAATCGACGGACGTGCCATGCAACGCAGCGTGGCACCAACGTAGGAGCGCACCTGGGTACGATGCGCGTTCTCGGCAACGCTTTGCAGAAGACAACCGATGCGCGTTGGCGCATACGATCGTGGTGAGCGTTGCAAAACGCTTCGTCGCGCCCTGCTGCCCTGCTGCTTGTCCGGTTTATTCCGGTGCGCGCACGAACAACACGTTCAAATCGCGCATCGGCACGAAGTTGGCCTGCTTGAACTGGAAGGTTAGCGGGTCGATCTTTTTCAGGTCGCCGTCGAAACACAGGCTCAGGATGTCGCTGGCCGCCTGCTTGCGGATGGTCAGCTGGAAGTCCTTGATCGGGCCGTTCCAGTTCTTGCCGGTCGTGAGCACGTAGCGCAGGTTGGCCCATCCCAACCCGTACTTGCCCTCACGACGCTGCATGCTGGCTTTGGTCGCCGGTTCGATGCAGGTGTCTTTTGCATACGCCTTCAGCAAATAGCTGCTGGGCTGCGGGACGCCGGTAGACAGGCTGGGTGTATAGGTGTGGCGGATCTGCACGCTTGCCTTGGCAGGAAATTTCTGCTGCCAGACGAAGTAGGCGTTGAGCGTGAAACGCGGTTGCCCATCGCCATCGACCCAGCGCGCGGGCAGCGGCTTGCGCCCCTTCGGGGGCGTGGCCGATTCGGTGAACGGCAACATCATCCTGGGTCCAGCCGGTGGCGGCGAACGCGGTGGAGATGTCACTACCGTCATCCAGCAGCACTACCACCTTGCGCGTGGTGGCAACCGGTTTGCCGTCGGCCCAGAGCTTGAAATCGCTCAGCGCATTATGGTCGGCCATGCCAAAGTACATCGGCGGCATCGGGAAGGCCACTGGCACGCTCAGGTCGCGCTCGCTGGTGTTGGTGAACACATAGTCCACTTGCACGCGTTCTTCGCTGAGCAATAGCGCTTCGCGGTCCATACTGATGTCGGGCTGATGCAGCAGGCGGATGGTGCCATTGTCGTCGCCGAAACTGCTGTCATTGGCCTGTGCAGCACTGCAGGCACACAGTGCCAGCACACACAGCCGGACGGAAAACGCCATTGCACGCATGAGGTGATCCTTGAAAGGCCGGCGTACCCGCGCGCCGGGCCGCACAGCATGCCACGCGCGGGCTCGACCGAATGGTGGGCAGCGCGTCGCGCGACGCGTGCGGCAATGGCGCAGGGTCTGATGTGTTTGTGGTGCTGTCGTGCTTGCTGGTGGCGTTGGCCTGGCCTACGGATCAGCCTGCACGCGAGGCGACGCACCTCGACCGTCCGCATGCGCTCGCTCGCCTTGGTGGCGGCGTTGCTGTGGGGCCCGCTTAGCGTGCTGGGTGATTTGAACGCGCCAGTGCGCTCGCACCGTCATCCGGCCTTCCCTACGCTTGCCACGCCAATGCCGCATGCACGCTTCCATGGCGCGCTGATTGCGCAAATGCCAATCGCGACACCACGCGTCAGTGACAAGCCCAAGCGCGGGGGCGTGATCGCATCCACAACCGCAGACCGTGCGACATCGCAGTTGTCGATATCACCATTGACCATGAGCTGATGCCTGGGCAAGGCTCGAGCACCAAGGACGCTTTGGAGCTGGCATGGCGCGACGTTTCCCCTGGCTCTGGATGGGCCTGCTGGTGGCCTGTGCATTGATTGCGGTGCTGGCGTGGCAGAACCGGCAGCTACGCGTGCAGCAACACTGGCTGCAGACGCGCATCAGCACGCCGTATGACGGCATGTACGTGCCGCGTATCGAAGCGACCGATGGCGATGGCCGACGGCATCTGCTCGGTGCGCCGCATGGGCCGGCGCAGGTGCTGTTCTTTTTCACCACCACCTGCCCGTACTGCCAGCGCTCGGCACCGACCGTGCTGCGGGCAGCGCGGCAGCTGCAGGCCAACCTGCCCGGCCGGCCGCAGCTGCTGGGCGTGTGCCATTGCGATGCCGCGCAGGCTGCGCGCTACGCACATGTGCACGGTTTCGATTTTCCGGTGGTCACGTTGACCGATCGTCGCGCGTTGATGCTGTTCCGCGCACGCAACGTGCCGCTGCTGATGGCCATCGATGGGGAGGGGCGCGTGCGTCATTCGCATCTTGGCGTTTTCGATACCACGGAGCGGGTGCAGGACCTCGTTGCCGCCTTGCGCCGCACGGACGCGCCAGCGGCTTTTGCAACGGTGAAGGAGTAATGCATGAAGAAGCGTTGGGTAAGCTTGCGTAGTGCGTTGATGGCAGCGACCTTTCTGGCCAGCACCGGCTTCGGTGCCTTCCAGGTGATGGCGGTCGATAACGCACAGCCGAAAGTCGAATCGTGTAGTGCATGGGCCTGCAAAGCCGAGTGTCCGGAATTCGGCGGCGACCTGGGCCAGGGCAACGTCTGCTACTGCTGCGGTTAACTGCGATCGATAGAGCGGCTGCGTCGCTGCCAGATGGAGCAGGCCGGCGTACGGAATCGGCATGTACCGCGTATCCATGGCGATTCTTCGCGCCGTCCGCATCCCGCTGACACTGTGCGCAAGGCCTCGATGGTCGCAGTTACGCCTGACGGCGAGGTCCCCCCGGGCCTCGCCGTTTGACTGTCACGCTGGGTGGCGTGATGCGCGCTCAGCTCAGCGCGCGATAGCGGAAATCGCGCAATACCACCTCGCCTTGCTGCGCGGCATACACGCCAAGCTGCAGGCTGAGAAAACCGCCGAACACGTTGTGATGGAATCCGGAGACTTCCATGCGGGTGGGGTGGCGCGTCCATTGCCGGCCCTCATCGACCGAATACTCGAACCCTACGACCTGGTGATCGTTGGTCAGCCGCACGCGAATGCGCCGATGCGTGTTGGGTGCGCGCGCCCAGACCAGTTCTTCGGAATATTCGTAGGTCTTCATGCTGTCGGCAGTGAAGCCGATGCCGACGAAGGCCTTGTGGTTGTAGAACAACACAATGCCGCCTTCGGCATTGCCGACCAGTTCCAGCGTTACCTCTGCCATGTAGGCGCGATCGGGCACGCCGCAGGTCAGTGGCGTGCTGTCGATCGGCGAGCTGCCCGCACAGGCCAGCGTCAGCGCCTTGTTCGCGCGCCGCACCCGCGCCTGTTCGCCGGGCTTGGGCGCATGCAGGCTCCATTGGGTGCCGAACCTGTCGCTGGAGAAATCGTCGGACAACGCCAGCCCCGTCGCCGGCGCCATGCCGGCGGCCGGCACGCGTGCCGGTGTGCGTAATGGTTTGGACAGATCGCCGCCAGTGGCGCGAAACCAGCCGTCGGCCGTCCACTCGATCGGCTCCAGCAAGGTCTGCCGCCCCAGCGTGCGAAAGCCGTTTTCGTAGCCGTGATAGACCATCCACCAGTCGCCGCGCGGCCCTTCCACCAGCGTGGCATGCCCACGCGACCACCACGGCTCCTGGTCCGATTGGGTGCGCACCAGCGGGTTGCGCGGGCAGTGTTCCCACGGCCCATGCACCGAGCGCGAACGCGCGGCGATGACCATGTGCCCGGTCACCGGCCCGGCAGTGCCGCCAACGGCGGTGACCAGGTACAGCCACCCATCGTGCCAGGTCAGCTTGGGGCCTTCGGGCGCGAAATTCTCCACCACCCAGTGGTCTGGATAGCGCCACGGCGCGTAGGCCGGTTCCAGCTGTCCGTCGGTGGCCAGGCCGTCATCGCGCAGGCGTACCTTGCGGATGCCGTTGACGAACAGATAGCGCTTGCCGTCTTCGCCGACCACGTGACCGGGATCGATGCAGCCGGTGATCTTCAGGTCGATCGGTGCGCTCCACCGCCCGCGGATGTCGTCGGCCCAGATCACGAAGATCGACCAGCCGGTGTCGTCCGGATTGGCCGGGATGTAGATGTAGTAGCGACCGTTGTGCTTGCACAGGTCCAGCGCCCAGATCGTGCCCAGCCCCTGATGCAACGCCGGGCCGATCGGGGTCCAGTTGACCAGATCGGTGGAATGCCACAGCACGATGCCCGGGTAGGAAAAGAACGACGAAAACGTCATGTAGTAGTCGTCGCCATCCTTGAGGATGGTGGGGTCGGGGTGATCGCCGGCCACGATGGGGTTGAGATAGGTGCCGTTGCCCAGATCCGCCTTGCGCTGCCCCTCCACACCGCGCGCCCACGGCGGGGTGCCTGCGCACTGTGGCGTCGACGCCTGGGCCGCGGCCGCCAGCGGTGCGACCAGTGCGCCGGCAGCCAGTCCCTTGAACAAGTCCCGCCGTGTCGTGTCTGCCATGCGTCAGCTTCGTCGAAGAAGGCAGGTATCTAGCCGCACCGGCTTTCATGCCGCAACCGCAGGCCGGGCGTTATAGGAACTGGTCATGCCAGTTGCGAAATCCGACATAGCGCCGCCGGCCTCACGACGGTGTGCAGACCCGGGCACCGCAATGCTGCACTGCAGCGTGATCTGTTCATTGATGATTGCCATATTCATATGCGAACAGTCCGGCACCTGCCGGATGGTGGACGTTGCAATGCTCAGCTTCTGCTCGACGGATTCTTCAAGCCCCCGCACCTGCGCCCTGCTCGCGGAGCGGCGCGCATGAGCGGCGTGGCGCGGCAGCGTCTGGGCGGCACGGACGTGCAGCTTTCTGCACTGGGCTTCGGTGCCGCCCCGATCGGCAACCTGTACACGGAAGTGGACGAAGCAGACGCACTGGCAGCGGTCGCAGGCGCGTTCGAGGCCGGCATTCGCCATTTCGATACCGCGCCCTACTACGGCTACGGGCTGAGCGAAGCGCGTCTGGGTCGTGGCCTGGCCGGTGTGCCGCGCGCGGACTACACGCTGTCGACCAAGGTTGGCCGTTGCGTCTACGACGACGCCCACGCCGTTGCCGGGCGCGACGGTTTTGCGGTGGCCGGGCGGCGTGCCGAGTTCGACTACAGCGCCGACGGCGTACGCCGGGCGTTCGACTCCAGCCTGCAGCGCCTGGGCACCGACTACATCGACGTGCTGCTGCTGCACGACATCGGCGCGCTGACCCACGGCGACAACCACGCCAACGTGCTGCGCCAGGCCTTGGAGGAGGCCTTGCCGGCGATGGCGGAGCTCAAGGCGGCCGGTGCCTGCGGGGCGATCGGGCTGGGCGTCAACGAGCAGGACGTAGCACTGGAGGTGTTGCCGCGTTTTCCGCTCGATTGCGTGATGCTGGCCGGCCGCTACACCCTGCTGGAACAGCACGGCGCGCGCGCGTTGCTGCAGCAGGCGCAGCAACGCGATGTGGCGATCCTGTCGGCCGGCCCGTACAGCTCCGGCCTGCTCAGCGAGGCAGGCGGCCCCGGCGCCACCTACAACTACGCCCCGGTCGATACCGCCACGCTGCAGCATGCGCAGCGGCTGTACGCGGCCTGTGCGGCGTTCGGGGTGGATATCGGCGCGGCCGCCTTGCAGTTCCCGCTGGCGCACCCGGCGGTGACCACGGTGGTGGCCGGCATGCGCACCGTGGCCGAAGTGCGATCGGCTGCCACGCGGCTTGCAGCTCCGGTGCCATCGGCACTGTGGCAACGCCTGCGCGATGAGGGCCTGCTCGCAGCGGAGTTGCCCACGCCATGAGCCGGGTCGACGCGCACTTGCATTTCTGGCACCTGGCCCGTGGCGATTACCACTGGCTGACGCCCGAGCTGGCACCGCTGTACCGCGACTTCGGCCCGGATGACGTCAACGCTGCGCTGGACGCGGCCAATGTCGGTCACGTGGTGGTGGTGCAGGCGGCCGCCACCGAAGCCGAGACCTGTTACCTGTTCGAGCTGGCCCGCGACGATGCGCGCATTGCCGGCGTGGTGGGTTGGGTGGACTTCGCTGCGCCCGATGCCGCTGCACGCATCGGCGCACTGGTGCATGCCGGCGGCGGCGTACTCAAGGGCCTGCGCCCGATGGTGCAGGACATCGCCGACGTGCACTGGCTGGCCAGTCCCGCCCTGGATGCCGCCTTCGATGCACTGCTGGCGCACGATCTGGCCTTCGATGCGCTGATTCGTGCCGTGCATGTGCCGGCACTGCAGGCGCGCTTGAAGCGCCATCCGGGCTTGCGCGTGGTGGTCGATCACGGCGGCAAGCCGCAGATTGCGGCCGGCGAGTTCGTTGCCTGGGCCGCCGGCATGGCGGCCCTGGCGCAGCATCCCACTGTGCATTGCAAACTCTCCGGCCTGCTGACCGAAGCCGCGCGCGGCGCGGGCGTGGACGCGCTGGAGCCGTATGTGGCGCACCTGTTCGCCCGCTTCGGCGCGCAGCGGCTGCTATGGGGCAGCGACTGGCCGGTGCTGACCCTGCGCGCCGACTACGCGCACTGGTTCGCGCTCGCCCAGCAACTCGTCACCCGGCATGCCGCCGAGCACGCGGCAGCCATCTTCGGCGACAACGCACGCACGTTCTATCGTCTGCCACGGCCGGCGGCCCCCACCCACGGAACCTCATCGGTATGACTGTCTCGATCTCCACCACACCCAACACCCGCCTGCAGGGCAAGCGCTGCCTGATCACCGCCGCCGGCGCCGGCATCGGGCGCGAAAGCGCGCTGGCCTGTGCACGCGCCGGTGCACAGGTGATTGCCACCGACATCGACGCCGCGGCCTTGCAGGCGCTGGCCGCCGAATCCGATGCCATCACCACCCAGCTGCTCGACGTCACCGACGCCGCCGCGATCAACGCATTGATCGCCGCACACGGCCCGTTCGACGTGCTGTTCAACTGCGCCGGCTTCGTACATCAGGGCAGCATTCTCGACTGCGACGAGCCGGCATGGCGCCGCTCGTTCTCGATCAATGTCGATGCGATGTACTACACCTGCAAGGCGGTGTTGCCGGGCATGCTCGAACGCGGCCGCGGCAGCATCATCAACATGTCCTCGGTGGCTTCCAGCATCAAGGGCGTGCCCAACCGCTTCGTGTACGGCGTGACCAAGGCCGCGGTGATCGGCCTGAGCAAGGCGATCGCGGCCGACTACGTGGCGCAGGGCGTGCGTTGCAACGCGATCTGCCCGGGCACCATCAAGACGCCGTCGCTGGGCGAACGCGTCAAGGCCCTGGGCGGCGACGAACAGGCGGTGTGGAAGAGCTTCACCGACCGCCAACCGATGGGCCGCCTGGGCGACCCACGCGAGATTGCGCAGCTGGTGGTGTACCTGGCTTCGGACGAATCGTCGTTCACCACCGGCCAGACCCACATCATCGATGGCGGCTGGTCCAACTGAGCACGGCAACGACGCATGCGGCCGCCCGCCACACACGCAGGCGCAGCGATCGCGTGACGCGATCTGTCGCATGTGTCTGCGTCAGGATGCGCACACCGTCCTTACCCACCCGATGCATGCGCGCTAGGTTTGCTAGCCGCTCCCCTTCTCATCTGCAAAGGAAGACCGCATGAAACTCGTACGCATTGGCGCCGAAGGCCACGAACGCCCTGGCCTGATCGACAGCGAAGGCCGCATCCGCGACCTCAGCGGTGTGATCGACGATGTCGCCGGCGAGCACATCACCAACGCCGGCCTGGAAAAACTGCGCGCACTGGATGCGGCCACGCTGCCGTTGATCGAAGGTGAGGTGCGTTACGGCGCAGCGGTGGGCCGCATCGGCAAGTTCATCTGCGTGGGTTTGAACTATGCCGACCACGCCGCCGAATCGGGCATGGAAGTGCCCAAGATGCCGATTCTTTTCATGAAAGCCACCACGGCGGTGTGCGGCCCCAATGACACGGTGATCATCCCGCGCGGCTCGGTGAAGAGCGATTGGGAAGTGGAGCTGGGCGTGGTGATCGGCGATGTGGCGCGCGATGTATCGGTGGAGCAAGCGCTGAATCATGTGGCTGGCTACGCGGTGATCAACGACCTGTCCGAGCGCGAGTTCCAGCTCGAACATGGCGGCCAGTGGGTCAAGGGCAAGAGCGCGGACACCTTCGGCCCGATCGGCCCGTGGCTGGTCACCCGCGACGAAATCGCCGACCCGCAGAACCTGTCGATGTGGCTGGAGGTCAACGGCCACCGCTACCAGAACGGCAGCACGCGCACGATGGTGTTCGGCGTGGCCGAACTGGTCAGCCACATCAGCCGCTACATGACGCTGATGCCGGGCGATGTGATCAGCACCGGCACGCCGCCGGGCGTGGGCCTGGGCCAGAAGCCGCCGGTCTACCTCAAGCCCGGCGATGTGATGGAGCTGGAGATCGAAGGCCTGGGTCGTCAGCGCCAGCCGGTGGTGGCGCACCCGCGCGATGCGGCTTGAGGTTCTCTAGAAGGATTGAGGTAGCACTGCACTACATTGCGTACCACCCCTAAGAATTTTTCTTGCGCGAAAGCCGAAGGACTCACGCAACTCGAATCGCACGACAACGCAAAGCCCCTCTCCCATCGGGGCGCCAAGGCACAGCTTGCGCGCCATTGGCGCGCGTGCCTTGAAGCGCCCGCGTTGCTGGCGCGGGCCGGGGCGCGGAGCGGGGGTTGGGGTGAGGGTACGTAGCCACGGAGTCGCGCAATTCGATGTCATGCCGTCTGTTGTTTGGTCTGACATGTAGACGCTCATGCTGACGCATCACAACCACGTTGCTCTTGCGGAGTTTGCCGCCGCGTTGCATTTCAAAAACGGTGTAGCGCTTCGATGGCAATACACAGCTGGTTGTGCGATCGATTCATTGGGCTGCGTTGCAAAGGCATGAGTCACTGCAGCGCCTCAACATCCCTGGCGCTAAGCGTTCGTACCCTCACCCCAACCCCTCTCCCGGTGGGAGAGGGGCTAAAGCAATTCTCTGTTTCCGTTCTTGTCGGTCCGTTCTTCTTCCACCCTTCACCGCCCAGGATTTTCATGCGCACCATCATCGCCCTCGAAACCCATGACGTCCGCTTCCCCACCTCGCGCGAGCTCGATGGGTCGGACGCGATGAACCCGGATCCGGATTACTCGGCCGCCTATGTGGTGCTGCGCACCGATGCAGCCGATGACCTGGCCGGTTACGGCCTGGTGTTCACCATCGGCCGCGGCAACGACGTGCAGACCGCCGCGGTGGCGGCCCTGGCCGAGCATGTGATCGGCCTGTCGGTCGACGAGGTCATCGCCGATCTGGGCGCATTCGCGCGCCGGCTCACCAACGACTCGCAGCTGCGCTGGCTGGGCCCGGAAAAGGGCGTGATGCACATGGCCATCGGCGCGGTGATCAACGCCGCCTGGGACCTGGCCGCACGCGCGGCGAAAAAGCCGCTGTGGCGCTTCATCGCCGAACTCACGCCCGAGCAGTTGGTCGACACCCTCGACTTCCGCTACCTCACCGACGCGCTCACCCGCGACGAAGCGCTGGCCATCCTGCGCGCTGCGCAGCCGAAGCGCGCGCAGCGCATCGCGCAGCTGATCGAGCAAGGCTACCCCGCCTACACCACCTCGCCAGGCTGGCTCGGCTACTCGGACGAGAAGCTGGTGCGGCTGGCCAAGGAAGCGGTGGCCGACGGCTTCCGCACCATCAAGCTCAAGGTTGGCGCCAACGTGCGCGACGACATTCGCCGCTGCCGCCTGGCGCGCGAAGCGATCGGCCCGGATATCGCCATGGCGGTCGATGCCAATCAGCGCTGGGACGTGGGCCCTGCGATCGACTGGATGCGCCAGCTGGCCGAATTCGACATTGCCTGGATCGAAGAACCCACCAGCCCGGACGACGTGCTCGGCCATGCCGCCATCCGCCAGGGCATCGCGCCGGTGCCGGTTTCCACGGGCGAACACACGCAGAACCGCGTGGTGTTCAAGCAACTGTTGCAGGCCGGCGCGGTGGACCTGATCCAGATCGATGCCGCGCGCGTGGGCGGGGTCAACGAGAATCTCGCCATCCTGCTGCTGGCCGCCAAGTTCAACGTGCGCGTGTTCCCGCATGCCGGCGGTGTCGGTCTTTGCGAGTTGGTGCAGCATCTGGCCATGGCCGATTTCGTGGCCATCACCGGCAAGATGGAAGACCGCGCCATCGAATTCGTCGACCACCTGCACCAACACTTCCTGGACCCGGTGCGCATTCGCCACGGCCGCTATCTGGCCCCGGAAGCGGCTGGTTTCTCCGCACAAATGCACGCCGCCTCGATCGCGGAGTTCAGCTATCCGGGTGGACGGTTCTGGGTGGAGGATCTGGCGGCCAGCGCGAAGACCTGAGCCCGCGTTCCCTCATCCGCCCTTCGGGCACCTTCTCCCGCGCGCGGGTGAAGGAAACGGTACGGGACCGCTCGGCAATTCGGATTGACACATCTCGGCCTGAACTTTCGGCCATGCAGAACAGCCAACGGCTGGCTGCCTAAACCTGCCACGCCTGGATCAACGCGGAGCATGCCCTTCTCCCGCCTGCGGGAGAAGGTGCCCGCAGGGCGGATGAGGGCGCTCTTAGCGCTGCGCGTGGATCGCCTCGCCCAGCGCGAAGATCCGCCCGGCCTGCCGCCATTTCTCGCCTGGGGCACTGCCGGGCAGCGGTTTCTGAAACCGCCACATCAACTGCTCCCACGCCTGGATGCGCGGGTCGGCGGCATCGCGCGCGGCTTTGGCGGCCGGGTCGTAGTCCTCGCTGACCTCCATCAGCATCACCAGCCGGTCGCCGCTGCGAAAGATCTCCAATTCCAGGATGCCGGCCTGCTGCAGCGAGACCACTACCTCCGGCCACACCTCGGTGGGCTGATGCCAGCGCTCGTACTCGGCGATCAGCGCTGCATCGTCGTGTAGATCCAGCACATAACAAAGACGCGGCATGCTCAGGCTCCTGCAACGACGGGCGCCGCGCGACGTGCGCGCAACGCGAACGACAAAATCACCGCAAAGCACGCACCCGGCACCACCATCGCCCAGTGGATGCCGGCCATATCCGACACCGCGCCCATCGCCGCCGTAAGCAAGGCACCGCCGATGATGGACATCACCAGCATGGACGAGCCCAGCTTGCGGGCATCGTCGTGCATGCCGTCCAGGCCCAGCGCAAAAATGGTCGGGAACATCACCGACATGAACACGCTGGCCGCCACCAGCGCGTACAGCCCGGTCCAGCCGGGTAGCGCGATGGCCACCGCGCACAAGACCAGATTGATCACGGCAAAACTTGCCAACAGCTTCGCAGGCGCCAGGTAACGCAACAGCGCAGTGCCGATGAAGCGGCCGGCCATGAACAGCACCAGCGAGATGGTCAGATAGGTCGCAGCGGTTTTCTCCGGCGTGCCAGGCACTGCGTCCTGCAGATAGCGGATCAGATAACTCCAGATGCCGACCTGCGCGCCCACGTAAAAGAACTGCGCCACCACCGCAAACACGAACAAGCGGTTACGCAGCAGTTCGCCGAAGCGTGCGCGCCTGGGCGCAACGCCGGTGTCTGCCTCCGGCGCGCCGCTGGGAAAACGCACCAGCGCGATCAGGATCGCCCACAGCACCACCACCGCACCGATGATCAGGTAGGGCATCTGCACGGCCGCCGATTCGGTGGCGAAGAACGCCTCGCGCGCGGCCGGCGCCATCGCTGCCAGTTCGGCCGGGGTGTGCTCCACGCCGGAGAAGATGAAGTGCTGGCCGACCAGCACGCCGGTAATCGAGCCCAGCGGATTGAACGCCTGCGCAAGATTCAGGCGTCGCGCCGCGCCATCGGCCGGACCAAGGACGGTCACCAGCGGGTTGGCCGTGGTTTCCAGGAACGCCAGGCCGCTGGCGATCACGAACAGCGCCAGCAGGAACAGCCAGTAGGTGTGCACCTGCGCGGCCGGATAGAACAGGAACGCACCGCAGGCGTACAGCAGCAGGCCCAGCACCACCGCGGCCTTGTAGCTGTAGCGACGCATGAACATCGCCGCCGGCATCGCAAACACGAAATAGCCCATGTAGAACGCGCTCTGCACCAGCCCGGCCTGCAGGTCGGTCAGCTCGAACGCCTTCTTGAACTGCTTGATCAGGATGTCGTTGAGGTTGTTGGCCATGCCCCATAGAAAGAACAGGCTGACGATCAACAACAGGGGAACCATGGCGGTGCGCGCCAGGTTGCCGCGCGGCGACGCGGCAATGTCACTGTGATGCATGCGACCGTTCCCCTCCCAAGGCTGTGGCGCTTGCGTTGCAATCGGACGAGCGTACTGCGCAGGCCAGCACCATGCAAATATAAAATCTTTGTTTATATTTGCACGAAGAGACCTCCACCGCCGCCGTGCCTGCGATGCCTGTACCCTGGCGCGCCGCACCTTGCCTGGATCCGCAAACGGATGAGCACCGAACCCGCCAAGTACCGCGCACCCGCCCTGGACAAGGGGCTGGACATCCTGGAATTGCTCGCCCGCCAGGCACAGCCGATGAGCATGGGCGCGATCTCACAGGGTATCGGGCGCTCGCGCGGGGAGATCTTTCGCATGCTGCAGGTGCTGGAAGAGCGCGGCTACCTCACGCGCGATGGCGAAGGCGATTACGTGCTGACCAACCGGCTGTTCATGCTCGGCATGCAGCAGCCGCACGTGCAGAGCATCAGCGAGGCCGCGTTGCCGGTGATGCGGCGGCTGTCCGATGCGATCTTCCAGCCCTGCCACCTGGTGGCGCCGTCCGGCGACCAGATCGTGGTGATCGCGCAAATGGACGTGCCCAGCGACCTGGGCCTGGTGGTGCGCCCGGGGCATCGTCGCCCGTTGACGCATTCCAGCTCCGGGCTGGTGCTGTTCGCCTTCCAGCAGCCGGAGGTGCAGGCGCGCTGGCTGGACATGCTCGAAGCCAGCGACGTGCCATTCGAGCGCGCGCAGTTCCTGGCCGCCGCCGCGCAGGCGCGCCGCGATGGCTATGCCATGCAGCCCAGCGAGGCAGTGGTGGGCGTGGTCGATCTGACTGCACCGATCCTGCAACGCGGCAGCGCCAGCTACACGCTCACGGTGCCCTTCATCGAACGGCGCCCTGCGCTGGTGAGCCCGCAAGCGGCGTTGCAGGCCCTGTGTGCGGCAACCGCCGAGATTTCCAGCGCGCTGCACTAGCCACTTGCACGCCCGGCGCACGCGCGCCGTCGCCTGCCATACGCGTTTCCAGGCGCCCGGCTCCTGCGCGATGCCGCATCGCCCGTGCTGCCACTGCGCCGCACGTCGATGCCTGCGATGTAAGAAATACACACTTGTTGGGCAGCTCGAAGAAGCGGGCAGGCCGCACGCATGGCGCCCGGATAGCCACGGCTATAAAGATCAGACCGACCTTCGCGTGCAGTGCAAACGCACCGAACGCGGCAATGCGTTGGTACACTGCGCGCCCCTTGGGGAGTAGCCTGCTTTCGTGCATCGAAAGCGCCTGCATCAACATACTCGGCCAGTGCGCCGTGGTGCAGGCAACCAGTTCGGTTTGGCGAGACCAGCGGCATGCGTGCACGACGACGGTTGGCGCGGGCGCATGTCGTTGTGACCGTGCCCAACCCGAGAGTGTCGATGTCTCCTTTTTCCATTGTGTTGATCGGTTTTGCGATGTCGACCGATGCGTTTGCCGCGGCGATCGGCAAGGGCGCGGCGATGCGCAAACCGCAGTGGCGCGATGCGCTACGCGCCGGCCTGATCTTCGGCTGCATCGAAGCCATCACTCCGGTGATCGGCTGGCTGCTGGGCCGTGCCGCATCCAGTTATGTGTCTGCCTACGATCACTGGATCGCCTTCGTGCTGCTGGGCGCATTGGGCACGCACATGATCGTTGCCGGCCTGCGCGACGGGCCGGATGATGCCGAAGACGCAGCCTCCGACACGCCAAAACGGCATGGCGTGCTGGGCTTGGCCACCACCGGCTTTGCCACCAGCATCGATGCGATGGCGGTCGGCGTCAGCCTAGCGTTTCTTGATGTGCATATCGGCGTGGTGGCGGTGGTGGTGGGCCTGTGCACCTTCAGCATGGTCACTGCCGGAGTGATGCTGGGCCGCGCGCTGGGCAATCTGATCGGCAAGCGCGCTGAAATGCTGGGTGGACTGATTCTGGTGATCGTCGGCAGCGTGATTCTCTACGAGCACCTGAGCGGCGCGGCGTAAGCACCTCTCCTCGTAGGAGCGTGCCTGCGCGCGACGGAGCGTTATCGGTAATGCCCAATCGCGCGCAGGCACGCTGCTACGCTGCAGTCGCACCTGTCAGCGTGTCTTTGCATCGTGGTAGGCGCTCAGGAACGCGCGTAACGAGGCCGGTTTCACCGGCTTGGTCAGCAGCCGGTAACCGCGTTCGCGCGCAAGCTGCTTGAGTTCGTCGCGGCCGTCGGCCGTGAGCAGGGCGCCGGCGATCGGCGCCGGTGCGGCGGCTTGCACGGCATCGAGCGTGTCCAGGCCATCCATGCGGTCGTGCAGGTGGTAATCCACCAGCATCAGGTCCGGCTGTTCGCGCGCACGTTCCAGTGCCTGGTCCACGGTGCTGGCGGTGATCACCTCCACCTGCCAGCGACCGAGCAGCGCGCGCATGCCATCGAGAATTTCGCGGTCGTTATCCACGCACAGCACGCGCAGGCCGGCCAGCGAATCGCCACTGGGCGATGCACGTGCGGCCGTCACCGGCAACAGCGGTGCCACCGGAACCGGCGCCACACGCGGCAACAGGATCGAGAACATGCTGCCTCGGCCGACCTGGCTACGCGCGCTCAGGTCGTGGTCGAGCAGGCGCGAGATGCGTTGGCAAATCGACAGACCCAAGCCCAGACCCTGCTCGCCCCAATCGAAGGGCTGCTGATAGCGGCGGAATTCTTCGAAGATCTGCCGCATGTGGTGCTCGGGAATGCCAGGGCCGGTGTCCCACACCTGCAGCTCCACCTGCTGCCCACGCCCGCGCATGCCCAGCACGATGCGGCCCTGGCGCGTGTAGCGCAGCGCATTGGCCAGGAAGTTCTGCATCACCCGGCGCAGCAGGCGGCGGTCGCTGCGCACCCAGATCGGGCGCACATGCACCTGTAGCTGAAGACCACGGCTGGCCGCCACCGGCGCGTATTGCGCGGCCAGCTCGTGCATCAGCGCGCTGGCGTCGAAATCCTCGACCGTGGGACGCAATCCACCGGCATCCAGGCGCGAGACGTCGAGCAAGCCGTCGAGCAATTCTTCGGCCGCACGCAGCGAGGCATCCACGCGTTCGGCCAGATGCCGCTGCTCTTCGTTGTTCTGATGGCTCTCGCGCAAGGCCGAGGCGAACAGGCGCGCGGCGTTGAGCGGCTGCAACACGTCATGGCTGATGGCCGCCAGAAAGCGGGTCTTGGATTGTTGCGCCAGCTCGGCTTCGCGCGAACGATCGGCCACGCGTTGTTCCAGGTTTTCGTTGGCGTCCAGCAACGCGCGTTCGGCGCGCTTGTAGTCGGTGATGTCGTTGTAGCTGGTGACGTAGCCACCGCCCGGCAGCGCCTGGCCACGCATCTCGATCACCTTGCCGTCGCTGCGGGTGCGTTCGAACACATGCGGCGAGCCGGCGCGCATATGCCGGATACGCCGGTCGATCTGGTCTTCGATATCGCCCTCGCCCAGTTCGCCGCGCTCGGCGTTGTAGCGGATCAGATCGGCCACCGGCCGGCCCACATACAACATGCCATCGGGATAGCCGAACAACTGCTGATAACGCCGGTTCCAGGCGGTCAGGCGCATGTCCGGGTCGACCACGCTGACCGCGGCGCTGATGTTTTCCAGCGTGGTGGACAAGATCTCGCGATTGAAGCGCAGCTCCTGGCCGGCTTCGTCCAGCACTGCCACCACTTCGCCCAGTTCCATGCCCGAACCGCGCAACAGGCTGGTCAGCACCAGGCGCGCGGAGGCGGCGCCGATGGAGGCCGCGAGCAGGCGTTCGGTGAACTGTACCCAGGCGCGGTCGGCCACCACGGTGGGCTGCAGCTCGCGTTCCAGCAGCACCGCCTGGTCGACGAAAGCGCGATGCGCGTGCCGCTCGCCCACCACACGCTCGGCCAGCGCCTGCAGATCGGCCACGCGCACATGCCCCGGCCAGTCGCCGGCCACCGCCGGGCGCTGCGCGTACGGGTCCAGGAACGGCGCTGCACGCAACCGTTCGTCCACGCCGGGACGCCAGCGCGCAGAGACGAGCATCATCGCGCCCACGTTGATCAGCAGCGACCAGAACGTGCCATGCGCCAACGGGTCCCAGCCGCGCATGCCGAACAGCTGCTGCGGCTGCAGCCAGGCGATACCGAACGGCCCGTCCACCAGCCAGTCGGTCTGCAGCCAGCCGGCGCGCGTGGCCGCCGGCAGCAGCAGCGTGTAGATCCAGGTCATGAAGCCGAGCGCCATGCCGGTCTCCACGCCCTTGCGGCTGGCACCGCGCCAATACAGCCCGCCGATCACACCGGGCGCAAACTGCGCCACCGCGGCAAATGCCATCAGCCCGTACGCAGCCAGCGTGGTGTCGTTGGCCACGCTGCGGTGATACCCATAGGCAATGAGCGCCAGCAGCAAGATGGCAACACGTCGGATCCACAACACGCGCGAGGCCACCGCCGCGCGCGCATCGGCGCTGCCGCGGCGACGCAGCAGCACCGGCATCACCAGGTCGTTGCTGACCATGGTGGCCAGCGCGATGCTGGCCACGATCACCATGCCGGTGGCCGCCGAAAACCCGCCCACATACGCCACCAGCGCCAGCACCGTGTTGCCCTGGCTCAGTGGCAGGGCCAGCACCACCGCATCGTCGACCACCGCACTGCCCTTGCCGAACAATGCGATGCCTGCCGAAGCGATCGGCACCACCATCGCCGAGATGATCACCAGATAGGCGCCGAAGAACCAACGCGCACGGCGGATATCGCCAACGTCGCTGCATTCGACCACCGCCACATGGAACTGGCGCGGCAGGCAGATCACGGCCAGAAAACTCAGCAGCGTCTGCGAAATGAAGCCCACCGACGGCGTGTGCTCGAACAGCGTGCGCGCCGAATCGGCGATATGCAGTTGGTGCTCGCTCAACCATAGCCACGCGAACAGCCCCACCGCCACGATGGCGACCAGCTTGATCACCGACTCCAGTGCGATCGCCAGCATCATGCCGCGGTGGTGTTCGGTGGCGTCGACCTGGCGGGTGCCGAACAAGGTGGCGAACAGGGCCATCAGCAATGCCACATAAAACGCCGGGTCGGCGAAGATGCCGCGCCCGGCGCTGCTATGCCCGGTCAGCACTTCCAGGCTCATCGCCACCGCTTTGTATTGCAGCGCCAGGTACGGAACGATGCCGATCAGTGCAATCACCGCCACCAACGCGGCCAGGCGGCGCGAACGGCCGTAGCGCGAGGAGATGAAATCGGCGATGGACACGGTATTTTCGGCGCGCGCGATCAGCGCCAAGCGCTCGATGATGCGCCAGCCGAACAGCAGCAACAGCAGCGGGCCCAGATAGATCGGCAGGTAGCCGATGCCATTGCGCACCGCCGAGCCAACCGCGCCGTAAAAGGTCCACGACGAGCAATACACCGCCAGCGCCAGGCTGTAGACCGCCGGCCGCAGCCACGGCCGCTCCGGATACAGCGGGCGGCGGTCGCCCCACCACGCCACCCCGAACAGCAGGGCTGCGTAACCCAGGGACACCAGCAGCAGGATCCAGCTCGAGACCAACATGTCCTCCGACGTGGCGCAGCGCCAGCGGTGGAGTTTACGCAGTCGCGCCCATCGGCGTTGCAGGCGCGGCATCCGGGCCGGGCGGCTCTGCGGTGTGGGTGCATCGGCATGCGCGTTGCGTCCTGCCGGGCTGCGCAAGGCCTTGGTGGCCTGCACTGCGCCCCGCCTTGCCGGGCATAGGCATCGCAGATTGCGCAAACATGCCCGCGCGGACTGGGGGCATATCTGCGGTTGGTGTGCGGCCACCGGCGCGGCGCCCGTGGCCATTCACACATGCCGCACGGTTGAGCCACACAGCGACCATCGCCGCGCTCGGCGAAACCATCGCCGCGCAAGACGCGACCTGCGCAGGGCTGCGGAGCGTCTACCGAGCAGCCGCGCTTGCCGGCGGGCTTGATGTTAGCGCTAACACAACATACTGTCTGTCCACCTTGAATCGGACGATGTACCCAAAGCATTTCATTGCTCGATGGCGTCTTGCATGACAGCAATGCCAGGCACAAGGTCATCGCTTGCGTCACTGCGCCAGTGCGATCGACTGTTGCAGTGCAACGACGGCAGTCAACGCACCCAATTGCGCGTTCATCACCACGCGATGGAACGCGCCCCCTCGTGCAGGCGTGGCGCAGACCGGTGCGGTGCATCGGCCGCGACCGCCGCTTGGCAGTGCCATCGATCCGTGTGTCGCACCATCCAGAAATCAGCACCGCATGTGGAGAGCCCATGTCCGTTCAAGCAAGAAGCCAGATCTCGTCTAGTGCGCCGTCGGGCGTGCGATCCCTGCTGCTCATCGTGGCCGGCCTTTTCGCCGCCGACGGTGCCTGGGCCTGTCGCACGCCGGTGTCGGTGTGCGAACGCGACAGCGTCGGTGCGTTTGCGCTGATTCGCTCGGACGTACCCGCCACGGTCGTGGTCGATGCCTCGGCCGATTCCGCCGTGCGATCGGTGGCCGACAATTTCGCAGCCGACCTGCAACGGGTTGCCGGCCGCACCAGTGGCGTGAGCACCGATCTGGCAGGCGTCCGCGGAACGGCCGTGATCGTGGGCACGCTCGGCCAGAGCCCGATCATCGATGCGCTGATCGCCGCCGGGAAAATCGACAGGCGCGCCTTGCTGCAACGCTGGGAGGCGTATACGCAGATTGTCGTCGATCGCCCCACGCCGCAGATCGATCGGGCGCTCGTCATCGTCGGCGCCGATCGCCGTGGCGCGGTCTTCGGTACCTACGATGTCTCGGAGAAGATTGGCGTGTCGCCGTGGTACTGGTTTGCCGACGTCGCAACGGCGCATCGATCCAACCTGTTCATCACCCGCGGCAGCGTGTCCGATGCGCCGAAGGTGCGCTACCGCGGATTCTTCATCAACGACGAAGACCCTGCCTTGAAGGGCTGGGCGACGAAGAAATTCGGTGGCGTCAATGCGAAGATGTACGCGCATGTCTTCGAGCTGGGCCTGCGCATGAAGGCCAACTATCTGTGGCCGGCGATGTGGGGCAAGGCATTCAATGTCGATGATCCCAACAACATGGTGCTGGCCGATCAGATGGGCATCGTCATGGGTACCTCCCATCATGAGCCGATGATGCGCGCGCAGAAGGAGTGGCATCTCAAGAGCATCCCCAACAGCGGCGGCGCCTGGGACTACACCCGCAATGCCGCCAACCTGCGCGCCTTCTGGAAGGGCGGCATTGCGCGAATGATGTCCAAGGGCAGCGGCCAACGCTACGACAGCCTGGTGACCGTCGGCATGCGCGGGGATGGCGACGAACCGATGGCCGAGAGCACGGCCAGCCATTTGCTGGAACAGGTTGTGGCTGACCAGCGCGCCATCATTGCCGATGTGACGAAGGCGCCGGCCACGCAAACGCCGCAGGTGTGGGCGCTCTACAAGGAAGTGCAGGACTACTACGACCACGGAATGCAGGTGCCCGACGATGTCACGCTGCTGTTTTCCGACGACAATTGGGGCCAGATCCGCCGTCTTCCGGTCACCGACCTGCAGCGCGCCGGTGGGTACGGCGTGTACTACCACTTCGATTATGTGGGGGTGCCGCGCAACTACAAATGGATCAATACCAATCAGGTCGAAAAGATCTGGCAGCAGATGGATCTGGCCTATCGGCGCGGCGCACGGCAACTGTGGGTGGTCAACGTCGGCGATATCAAGCCGATGGAATATCCACTGAGCTTTTTCCTGAAGATGGCCTGGAATCCGGAAGCGATTACGCCCGGCGCACTTGCGGCGTATCCGCAGCAATGGGCGCAGGAATCGTTCGACGCGGCGCATGCCGCACGCATCGGAGAGCTGATCACCCGCTACAGCATGCTGGTTGCACGGCGAAAGCCGGAATTGGTCGATCAGGACAGCTTCGCCCTGGGCGAAGGTGCGCCGGCCAAGCTGGATGGCGGCGAGTTCGGCGCAATGGTTGCGCAGTGGCAGGCGCTCGAGCAGCGCATGCTCGGCGTCAAGGCGAGCCTGCCTGCCGACCAGCAAGATGCCTATTACCAGTTGATCGAATACCCGATCGCGGCAGTTTCCAATCTGTACCAGCTCTATTACGCGGCCGCATGGAACAAGCGCCTGGCCGCTCGCAACGATGCACGTGCCAATTACTTCGCCGACATGGTCGAAACCACCTTCGAGCGCGACAAGGCCCTGACACAGCGCTACCACGCGATCAACGGCGGCAAATGGGACGGCATGATGAATCAGGTCCACATGAGCTATGTGATCTGGAACGACCCGACCCAACAGTCCATGCCCTCGATCAGCCGCGTTGGCGGCGATACGCCGCCCGACCGGATCGCGCGCTCGATCGCATTCGCCCCGCCTGCCCCGCAAACGCCAGGGGTGCTTGCGCTCGAAGCGCCCATGTTCTCGCGGGTCATCGCCAACAAGGGGCTGCAATGGACGGCGATCCCCGCGCTGGGACGAACGCAAGGCGCCCTGGTCGCGCTGCCGCAGGGACAGCCTGCCACCACGGCCGAAGACCGTGTCGCAGTGGAGTACGACGTGGTGGTCACCACGCCGGGCCCTGCGACGCTCGGCCTGTATCTTGCGCCCACACTGGATACGTCCAACCGCGGGCCGCTTCGCCTCGGCGTCTCCATCGACGACGGTCCGGTGACCACCGTCAATTGGGAGCTGCACCCGACCGGCGGGGCACAGAACACGCCCGCCGAAAAAGCCTGGGCAACCGCGGTACGGGACAATGCGGTGTTCGTCTCGGCGCAGATGGGCGCGTTGGCGAAGGGTCGGCACACGATCAAGGTCTTCAGGATCGACGACAACATCGTCCTGGAGAAGCTCGTGCTGAGCACCGTGCCGGTGCCTGCCTCCTATCTGGGGCCAGCGCCGACACGCTGACGCAAGCCAGCTGGAGGGCGTCGCAAGCGCGCTCCAGCCGCTTCAGCCGTCCATTGCCGCCGCCAACGCCGAGGCGGCGACCGGCCCGCGGACTCATCCGGGCAACCGGACCTCGACCCGATACACCTGCCCGCGCGCGATGTTGCCGATGCGCTGCTCCGGACAGAGCGCGCCATCGACCAGTACCTCCATCGCGGTGCGACCCGGCTCGCGCGTCAGCGTGACGTCGAAGTCCGCACCACGGAACTGGCGCCTCGCACGCGCGTGCGGCCAATGCGACGGCAGCTGCGGACGGATCGCCAGCGTATCGCCCTGCCCGGCCAGTCCGAACAAGCCCTCCAGCACGCAGCGATACACCCATGCCACCGTGCCGGTGTTGAACAGCTGGCTCGAACGCCCGGCCGTGCGCGGGTATTGATGCCACGCGCCACGGTAGTAGTTGGGCAGCGACACCGGCAGGTGGCCGCGTTGCAGCACATCCTCGCGGGTCGGCCCCGGCAGCAATGCGCGCAGGATTTCCCAGGCGCGGTCGGCCTCGCCAATCTGGTACAGGCTGTACAAATAGAATGCCGCCGCGTGGTTGTACACCGCGCCGTTTTCCGCCGCGCCCGGCCACTTCTGGGTCAGCCGTCCTACGTCATCGCGCATGTGCGTGTACGCCGGCGCCAGCATCACCGGGCCATACGGCGTGTGCAGCTGCTCGCGCACCGCCTCCAGCAGCGCCGCACGTTGCTGTGCATCGGCAGTGCCGGCCAGCAGCGCGAAACTCTGCGGATTGAGATAGATGCGCCCCTCCACATCGTCGGCGATGCCGAAGCGCACCCCGTCGTCGGTGATGCCGCGCGCGTACCAGTTGCCGTCCCACAGCTCACGGTTGGCGTCGGCGTTGATGACGGCAACCGCTTCGCCGAATGCCTGCGCCTGCGCGCTGCGCCCTTGCGCGGTGCAGATCTCCGACCACAGGCGCACTGCATACGCGGTGGCCACGGTAAGCCAGCCGGACACGCCCTTGCCGCGCCAGCCGACCATGTTCATCGGGTCGCACCAATCGCCCTGCGCGATGAAGCTCAACCCACGTGCATCGCGCGCATCCAGTAGCCACTGCATGGCCGCATCCAGGCGCTCGGCCACGCTCAGGCGCTGCCCGTCATGGGTTGCCACGAGCGCGTCCAGGATGCTGGTATCGCCGGTTTCGGCCAGATAGGCGCTCAAAAAGATCGGCAACCACACGCAATGATCGGTATGCGGCACCTGGTTGATGTATTTCAGCTCGGCGCCTTCCACCAACAAGATGCCGTCCGGCATTGCGCCGCTGGGCTCCTGCTGCGACAGGGCGTGCAACAGCGCCGCGCGTGCGGTGGCAGGCTGCAGGTAGGCCATGCCCATATGGTCCTGCAGATAATTGCGCGTCTGCGGATCGGTGGTCAGGCGATTGACGTCGCCGTGATAGAACACCTGGCGCGGCAACCAATGGTTGACCAGATTGTCCAGCGCCGCATCGGGTGTTGCGATCTGCACGCAGCCACGGCCGGCCTGCAGATACTCCGCATATTCACGCGCCGCCTGGGCGAAACCGGCTTCGGAGAGATAGCGCGCACGCAGCGCAGCGATTTCGGCATCATCCTTGGCCGGCCCGAATGCGAAGCGATACACGCTGGCCGCATCGGCGTCCAGTGTCAGCCGGTATTGCAACGCGGCGGCAGGCGTTTCGTAGTGCGCATCGTGGTTGCCCAGCTGCTCGGCCTGCACGGCCGAAGGCGCGTGCAACCCGCCCTCGCCTTCGAATGCCATCTGCTGCGCGTCCCAGGCCACCGGCGTCTGCTCGTGCAGCAGGAAGGTGCAGTCCTTGAAATCGCGCTGGCGGAAGTAATCGTCCACCTTTTGATACGGCGCCACGCTACGGCAGACGATTGCGCCCAAGGCCGGCTCGTAACCGCCGGACTGATGCATCCACGACATGTAGCCGACCGGGAAATAGGCATACAGGCTCAGCCTGCGTGCGCGCCCGGACAGGTTGTGCACACGACATTCCCACAGCTCCACCGCATCGTCGGTGGGTAGAGACACGCACAACTCCACCACGATGTCGTCGTGGCGCACCCGCCAGCGCACATCGTGCTTGCCTGCAGAGAATTCAAACGCCTGCGGCTGCGCGCGCACCGGCTCGTGCGGCACCGAGTACAACGCGCCGGTGTCTTCGTCCTTGAGATAGAAAAAACGACCGGGATGATGCGCGTAGTACGGCTGCTCGGGCATCATGAAATTGCGCGCTTCCAGCATCGGCGCATGCGCGTATTTCGATGGCTCCGGCTGCATGAACTGGCCGGTGGCATAACCGCGGCAGGTCAGCTGCACCATCATGCGGCGGTTCCACAGGAAGCCGCCGGCATTGGGCATTGCAGTAGGGCTATAGAGCGCATAGCGCGCACCATCGGCGCTGGGCGCCATCAGGCTGGACAGCGCATCGGACGTGGCGGGGGGCGTTGCAGACACGGTCAGGGGTGCTCCGGTTCGTCGCGCTTGCGCGCGGCCAGTTCGAGCTGGATGCGGTTCAACAGCCCGTCGTCCAGCGGATAAAAGCGCATGGTCCAGGCCGCCAGCAGCGCAACCGCGCCTGGAATCACTGTCAGCAACAGCACGATGCCGGTCAACGACCCGGTGGACTGCGCGGTATTGGCGACATAGCCCATTGCAGCCAGCACCCAGGCAATGCCGGCCGAGGCCAATGCCCCGCCGAGCTTTTGCGAAAACGTCGCCGCGGCGAACGTCATCGCCGTGGCACGGCGGCCGGTGCGCCATTCGGTGTAGTCGGCGCTATCGGCATACATCGAAAACGCCAACGGCGATTTCGGCCCCAGCGCCAGGCCGATCAGCATGTTCAAGACAAACACCGCCCACACCGCATCGGCCGGCACGAAAAACATCGCACAACTCAGCAGGCCGACGAGCACCATCAGCCAGAACATCAGCTGGCGCTTGTCCCAGCGCCGCGTCAGCAGCGGCGTGATGGCCGCACCCACGCCCAGGGCCACCGAGTAGCTGCCCAGAAACAGGCCGACCAGATCCGGACGTTGTACGTAGTACTTGAGGTAGTACACGCCCGCACCGCCGCGCATGGTGATCGTGATCATGATGATCAACGACAGCACGAACAGTACGCACCACGGTTTGTTCTGCAGCAGGTCGGCGATGTCACGACGAATCGGCGTGCGTTGTTGCGGCGGCGGCTGCACGCGTTCGCGCGTGGTCAGCGCCACGGTGACGAACAACGCCAGCGCCACTGCGCCATACAGCAGCATCGTGCGTTGCCATCCCAGCGCATCGTTGCCTGCGCCGAACCAGCGCACCAGGTCCATCGTGAAGTAATTGACCAACGTGGTCCCTGCAAATGCACCGATGAAACGCAAGCTGATCAGACCGGTGCGCTGCTGGCTGTCGGCGGTGATCACGCCGGATAGTGCCGAGTACGGAATGCTCACCACCGTGTAGGCCAGCATCATCACCAGGAAGGTGATCGTGGCCCACCACATACGCCCATGCTGGTCCAGATCCGGCGTGGTGTAGGCAAGCACGCCGGCAGCGGCCATCGGCAACGCACCCCACAACAGGTAAGGGCGGAACTTGCCCAGCCGGCTGCGCGTGCGGTCGGCCAATGCGCCCATCGCCGGGTCGGCGATCGCATCGGCGATCTTGGTCAACAGGATCATGGTGCCGACTGCAGCCGCCGGCAGGTGCATGGTGTCGGTGTAGAAGATCAGCAAGAACGCCGAGATGTTGGCCCAGTACAGATTCAGACCCAGATCGCCGGCACCATAGCCCAGCTTTTCGCGCCAGCGCAGGCGCGCCGATGCAGGAGACGTTGCGGGCGATGACGTCATCGACACACCTTCAAATGCGTTGTACCCGGCCGAGCACGCCGTTACGCTGGGTGCCCGCGCACCTGGCGAGGAGCGCCGACGCTACACCACGCATCGGCTGCCGCCAACGTGAAATCCATTCGAATGCCGAATCGATCCAGAGATATAACCTGACGTGATGGACACCGCCACACATGCCACGCCCGCGTCCGCTTCGCCGCTTGCCATCGTGGTGATGGGCGTGTCGGGCAGCGGCAAGACCACCATTGCACACGCGCTGGCAGCGCATTACCGCTTCCGTTTTCTGGATGCCGACGACTACCACAGCGTGGCAGCACGCGCGCAGATGGCGGCCGGTCAACCGCTCACCGACGCGATGCGCCTGCCGTGGGTAGAACTGCTATCGGCCACGCTGCGCGATTGCGTACAGGCCGGCGAATCGGTGGTGCTGGCCTTCTCCGGTTTGCGCAGCGCGCATCGCCAACTGCTGCGCAACAGCGGCGTGCCGATGCGCTTTGTGTTCCTGCATGCGGCCCCGCACGTGATCGCCGCCCGCCTGAGCAACCGCGCAGGCCACTTCATGCCACCCACCTTGCTCGACAGCCAGCTGCAGACGTTGGAGCTGCCGTTGGACGAAGCGGACGTGGTATCGGTGGACGTGGACGCCAGCGTGCCAGCGGTTGTGCAGGATGCGATCGCACAGCTGGCAGCGATCGATCCCGCTGCGGTGCAACATGCTTCGCGCGCGTCGGAGCGGGTGTAAGCGGACGCAGACCATTTGCGTGATGCGTGCAGTGGGTGCCGTCTAGGCGTTGTGCGTTGTGCGCTGTGCGTCGCAAGGCTGCCGCTTCCGTGTCGAGATGGATAACCTGCAGCGATGCGCGGCGCGCAGCGTTACCGCAGTGCAGATCGGTGGTACCCATCACGGCGTAGCGCGCGAAACATCTGCTGTCGCGCTGGCTTGCGTATCCAGCGCGCAGCCGCACGACCTCACGCCGCTGCGAAGTGCGCGAATCTGCAACGCGCCATGCCCTTCTCCTGCCGGAGAAGGTGTCCCGAGGGACGGATGAGGGTACGGCCACCCGCATCGCGCATCCCGCCACCGCCGCACGCGGCACGACAAGCAATGCGCAATGCAATCGGCCACAGCGCCGATCCCAAACGCCCCGTTCGGTACATACCGCAGGACGCTGCCATCGACCGGAGACGCTGCGCACTGGGTTCTCCTCGCGCCCTTCCCCATCGCGTCCATCCGTTGCAAAGGCCCACCACACAAGGTTGCGCAACATTTCCTGGTTACTTCTTGCAAACCGCCGTCATCGGCGCATCCTGGGCCAAGCCCGCATCAATCATTTTTTCTATCGCAACCCAGGAAATAGTGATGAATCATCACGATTGGTGCGAATAACGAACCGATTGAACGTAAATTTTTCAAGCTGGTCGCACCAGATGCAAACGGACCCGACCGCTGTCTGAATGCAGCGCCGCGCAGGTGTTGCGCAGTCACGTCAATCGTCCATCGTTCGGTCAGCAGATCCGGGGGGATCCAGCGCTTCCTTCCATCTAGGACATGCCGTGATGACCAATCCCAAACGCCGTTTGCGATTTTGCAGTTTGACGCTCGTTCCTTGCCTGCTCGTCAGTGCCGTGGCTTTCGCGCAGTCTGGCGCCACCACCGCGCAACAGCCGGTATCGTCCCTGGATACCGAGGCATTCGCACGCTCCGGCCAGGTCTGGCGCAGCTTCGGTCAAGACCTTCCCTTCGCCAGCCCCACCAACTGGACCACCGCCGGTGGCGGCTACTTGAACTCGCGTTTCGCACCGGGCGAGTGGAAGATCAATCGCACCACCGCCAAGACGCTCAAACCGGCGTGGACGCTGACCACCACCGGCGACATCTCGGCCACGCCCAGCGTCGAAGGCGGCACCCTGTATGTGCCCGACTGGGGTGGCACGCTGTATAGCGTGGACACGCAAACCGGCAAGCCGAACTGGCAAGCCAAACTGTCCGATTACACCGGCAACGCCAACTCGGTGACGCGCAACACGCCGGCCATCAGCGCCAAGAGCATCATCGTTGGCGACCAGGTCGCCGGCACCTTGCTGGCGCTAGACAAGAAGACCGGCAAGCTGCTGTGGAAGACCACGGTGGAAGCCAACCCGCAGGCGCGCATCACCTCCTCGCCGGTCATCTACGGCAACCGCATCTACGTCGGCGTCTCCTCCGGCGACTGGGGCAACCTGGCGGCCAACCACACCTTCAGCTTCCGCGGCAGCGTGGTGGCGGTGGATCTGAACACCGGCAAGAAGGTATGGCAGTTCTACAACGTGCCCGAGGGTTACACCGGCGCATCGGTGTGGGGCCAGGTGGCCATCGATCCGATCAACCGTCGCCTGTATTTCGGCACCGGCAACAACTACAACATTCCGCAGGGCGTGGGTAACTGCATTTCAAACGCGCGCTCTTATCGCGGCAGCGAACTCACCGTGCAGGATGAGCTCAACTGCATGGCGCCGGACAACTACGTCGATTCGGTGATTTCATTGAATCTGGATACCGGCAAATTGATCTGGGCCAACCGTGCACAGGGATACGATGCGTGGAACCTGTCCTGCATCGTGGCGCCAACCAACGGTCTGTGCCCCAACACGCAGGCAACCAACCTGACCGGCCCGGATTACGACTTTGGCGGTGCCGGCGTGCAACTGTTTGCCGTGCCGCGCAACGGCAGGTTGCAGCAGTTGGTCGGCGCTGGTCAGAAGAGCGGCATCTACTGGGCCTTCGACGCCAAGACCGGCGCCAAGGTCTGGTCGACCCAGGTCGGCCCCGGCGGCACCACCGGTGGCGTGGAATGGGGTACCGCGTTCGACCCGTACAAGTCGCAGATCTACGTGGCCATCAACAACAACTCCAACGCCACCTATACGTTGGGGCCGGCGAACGTGCAGACCCATAACGGCGGTTCGTGGGCCGCGCTGGACGCGGCAACCGGCAAGATCAAATGGCAGGTCAAGGTGCCCGGCGTCAACCCGGTGAATCCGACCGTGCCGGCGGGCGGCCAGGGCTCGCTGACGGTGTCGCCGAACCTGCTGTATGCGGGCTCGATGGCCGGCAATATGGTGGCACTGGACGCCGACACCGGCGCCACCGTGTGGAACTACAACGCCAGCGGCTCGGTGATCAGTTCGCCGGCCATCGCAAACGGCGCGCTGTATTGGGGCGCCGGCTACGGCCGCTTCAACTTCGGCACCGCGGCCACCGGCAACCAGCTGACCAAGTTCGTGCCGGACAACGCAGCAGCCAAGTGAGCGGAGTTAGCAGGACGGCAGTGACGCGTCCTGTCTGCAACACGACACTGCCGCCTTCGGGCGGCAGTGTCTTTCAGTGATTGTTGTTGGGCTGGTATGGCTGCAAGCGCTGCACGGCGTGAGCCGCAATGCGGTGCGGGATCGTCTGCAGCGATGACGCCGCGTCCACGCGCCAAACACAGCGCAGCAAACTAAACGTCGCCAGTGGTTGCCAGGTGCGTAGGACAGCGTGCAGCAACCGCAGCGTCCACAGGCCATGCCGGACGAGCAGAGGCCGCACCCGCCGAGTGGCTGCTAGTGGCTGCCGCACACGCGGTGGTGGCTGCTCCGGGCTCCCAGTTACAACCGCGTGACCTGGCATAGGCGAATCTGCCCTGCTTCCAGGCCGTGCGCCTCGGCCGCACGGCGACGCAGCGCGCGCACCAGCGCGGCTGCGTCCAGTTCGCCATCGGCCGGCACGTCCACGCTATGCGCCAGTTGCCCCCATAGCACTGGCCGACCATCGCAGTAGCCCTCGTAATCGGCGAAGTAATGCAGCTGGCGCCGCTCAGGTCCCGACGTGGACATCGCCTTGAATCTCCGTGCAGCCCAGATGTTCCAGCGCGATCTCCAGCCCCAACAGATAGCTCTGCGCGCAGTAGCCACGCACCGTGGCGATGCACTGCCCCAAACCGTGCGGCAGGCAGCGTTCCGGACGGTCCACGCTGTCGTCGTGCGTTTCGACATAGGGGTAAGGCAATTGGCTCAACACGCGATGCAACCGCGCACTGTCCACACAGCTGCCCGGATCGATCAGCGCAATCTCCATCCGCGCCTGGCCGGCCACACGCAGCGCATCCAGCAGTTCCTGTTCCGAGCCACAGGCACGCAAGGCCACCGTCTTGCCCGCGTCCCCGGCACACGCCACCAATTGGCGAATGACGGCGCGCGGCAACGGCTGCGGCCCACGCACCTGCGGCATGGCCGCCTCCGGCCCACGCATGATCATGATCGACATGGCGACCTCCTCAGGCAGCAACGCGCAGTGGCGCGTGTATCGGCGGCAGACACCGCGCGGCAATGCCGAGCGACATCGCATATGCACGCGGCGCATCGTGCGGCGTGATCACCACTGCCAATGGCGCATGCTGCGCATGCAGCCACGGCTCCAGTTCCTGATCGGCATCGGTATGCAGCTCGATATACGGCGTGGGCAACGCGTCCACGGCAGCACGCAAGGCTCGCGCACAACTGCGCTCGGACAAGGGCAGATCGCCCGAATCCAGCAACACCAGCTCCACCTCGGCATCGCCACCGGCCGCATGCAGCTCGGCAATCAAGCGATCCACATCGGCACACGCCAACGTGCGCAACGCACGGCCAGCACACTCAGGCAACTGCATCGTCACCGACGGTGCCGGATCGGCCTGAGGACCGCGCAAAATCAGGATACACATCGTGTTCGACTCAACGCACCACAGTGCGGGAGTGCCAAGGTAGGCCCGGCGGGCATAAAGGAGCTATTCGCGCGCCGGGGCGCGAGCATAAAGAGTGCGTAATGGCGCGCTTTCCATCAGTAGACACAGTCCAACGCGCCATCGATGCCGATGCGCAGCGCAGGTAAAGCAGATGCAACCGATGTAATCCTCTACCCATGCAACGAGCGCTGCACGCGAACGGCGGCAGAGATCATCGGTCGCCAGCAGTTTCTGCCAGTTCACCGTCGCTTACTTCTCCCGCCGCCAGTTCACCGACCCCTTGGTCTCGATGGTGCTCGATTCGGCTTCGATATCGAAGCCGCGGCTGAGCAGGTACTTGAGCGTCAATACCGAGCCGCCGCCGACCATCGACACGCCGTAGCCGACGTAGAGTTTGGGCGAGAGATATTTGCCGAAACCCACCACCGAGCCCAACGTGCTGGATTGACTGACGCCGGCTTCGTCCAGGCCGAGCTTGGCGCCGATCTGCGAGGCGATCAGGCTGCTGCCGGCCGATAGCGCGGCCGAGGCGGCGCTGACCTGCTGAGTTTCGTCGCTGCTGGCAGTGGACAGCCCGCGGCCGAGGACCAGGTACGAAAGCGCCTCCGATTGCGACATCGCCGGCTCGGACCACACATCGGCACGCGGCGATTCGGCGCGGCCGCTGACGTCGATGCCGGCGGTGACATCGCCGATCTTGCGTTCGGCGCGCAGGCTCACGCGCGGGTCGGAGACGATGTTGTTGTTCCAGGTCAGCTGGCCACGGGTGATGGTGAGATCCTGGCCATAGGCCTTGTAGCGCCCACGCACATCCAGCCCGCCATTGGCGGTCATTTCGCGGCCAGGGCGCGCGCGGATCTGCATCTGCCCGCTCAGTCCACCCTTGAGGCCGAAGCCGCTCATGTTGACCTTGTCGCCGAGCACGATGGCCAGGTCCATGTCCAATGGCGATGCGGGCGTCTGTTCCGGGTCCACCGGGTCCAGCACCACCACGTCTTCGGACACCGAGGTGCCACGGTCCAGGCGTTCCAGGTCGATGTCCGCTTCGGGCACGGTGACCTTGCCGCGCAACTGCATGGTGTTGTCGGTAATGCCGAACTGCATGTCCGGGTTGGCGATGATGCGCAACTCGCTGGTGTTGTAGGCCAACACGTTGTCGCCGCGGATATTGAGCAGCAACGGGGTGCTGGTTCCGAACCACGACAACCCACCATCGACAGTGAGCGTGCCGGGGCCGGACTTGGCCGAGGCGGTGATCTTGGCCGAGCCGTCCGGCAGCGCATCGAAGCGGCCCTTGCCCTCGCTCAGCGTCAAACCCATCGACGGGTATTCGGCAGTGAAATCGCTCAGGGTGGCATCGCCGCCGAGCAGCGGTTTGTCGCGGGTGCCGCGCAGGCTCACGTGGCCCTCGACGAGCCCCTTCGGCCGCACCACGTCGGCAATCACCAGCTCCAGCCAGTACAGCCGCGACATGTTCAGATACAGCTCGCCGTTGAGCGGCGCGTACGCATCCCAGCCGGTATTGAACTTGGCATCGACAAAGCCGGCGCCCTGGAAACCGATACCGAGCTTGCCCTGGATCTGTTGCTGGGTGAAATCGGCCTGCACGCTGAATTGGTCGTAGCGCAGCAACTCGCCGCGATTGGGATTGCCGGCCACTGCCGCGTAGCGGGTTTCGCCCAAGCGAATGCCGCCTTCGGGCGAGGCGATGCGCAGGCTGCCTTCCCAGGCGTTGCCGCGCGGCTTGAAGCTGCCGTCCAGCGACAGTTCGCCGCGCAGATAGATCTGCCGACCTTCCTGCTTGGGCAGCCACGGCTGCACCAGCGACAGCGGCAATGCGTCGCCGTGCACCACCATGCCCTCGCGCGGCCAGTTGGCGCTGGCGCACAGCGCGCCGCCGGTGGCCGCGCCCAGGCAGGTGTCGGACAAGGTAAACGCGGCGCCATCGGTGCTGAACTGCGCCGGTTTGCGCAGCGCCCAGGCATCGCCCTTGGCCGGTGCGATGCGCAGCGTGGCGACCTGCCCCTGCCAGCGCTCGCCGTTGCGCCGCACATCGCCCTGCAGGGCGACGCTGGCCATGCTGTTGGCGATGTCCGCATCCAGTCGCAAGGCCTCCACCGCGCCACGCGCCTGCACGCGCACGCTATCCAGTACCACACCGGCTTCGATGGCGGTGCCTTGCAAGGCCAATTGCCCGTCGCTGCCACGCCACGGCAGCCGGCCACGCAGGCTGATGCTCTGGGCGCTATAGGTGTCCCAACGCAGGCCGTTGCCGGCAATGTCGGCGGTGATGTCGGGTGCGTCGCGCTTGCCGCTGACCTGCAGCTGCCCGCGCACGATGCCGGTGGCGCCAGGCAGCACGTCGTCCAGCTGCAACGGCTGCAGCTGCGCGGCGATATCGAGCTGGTCGCCCAGCTTGCCCTTGGCGTTGATGCGGCTATTGCCCAGCGCCAGTTGCAATTCGCCTTCGCCCTGTTCGCCGCGCAACGCGAACTTGCCGTTGCCCGACAGCGCGCGTTGACGCAGCTGCCCGGTCAGGCTGGGTATCTCTGCAGTGGCCTCGAACCCCGGCGAGACACCGCCGGCAGGTGCCGGCAATTGGCGACCCTTGGACGCGATCTTGCCGGACAGGTTGCCGTTCCAACCCGGCGCGAAATAGCCCGGGTCGAACTTGGCCAGTTGCGCGCTGACATCCCATTGCAGCTCCGGCGCCCAGGCCACTTCACCGGTGAGATCCAGCGCGCCGCCCGGCGTTTTTGCCTGCACCTGCTTGAGCTGTGCACGTTGGTCGTTGCCGCGGCTGTCGAAGACCAGCTCGGCCTGCTGACCATCGCGCTCCAGGGAGGCGCGGCCGATCGCGGCCCAGGCCTTCAAGGTGCCGGCCACGCCCAGGCGTGCGTCTTGCAACTCCACCGGCACCAGCGGCGCGTCCGGCGTGGCCGGATCCGCGGCCGGGGTGAAGCGCAGGCCGCTGGCGTTGACCGCAAACCGGAAACTCGGATTCTGGGTGTCGCGGAAATCGGCGGTGCCACGCAGTTGCGTGCGGCCTTCGAAGGTGTCGATCACCAACGGTTCGACAGTGAGGACCTGCTCGGCCAGGCGGACATGCGAGGGTTGCAGCGTGGCGCTCAGCTCTCCTTGCTTGAGGCTGCCGTGCAGATCGGCGTTGCCGCCCTTGCCGGACGCCTGCAGGTTCAGCGCGATCGGCGTGGCCGGCGGGTTGGCTTGCCCCTCCGCGGCCGGAATCAACAACGAGGTATCCAGCGCCTCGGTCACGGCGTTGAATGCCCAGGTCGGGTCGTCGCGGCCGGTGAACACCAGGCTGGCCTGCAGCGGCGCCGGCGCCCGGCCGGCAATGGCCACTTCCATCTTGTCCAGATCCCCGCGTGCCACCAGCCCCAGGCTGGCCGGGGTGCGCCCGCGTGCGGCAGGCAGCACGGCAGTGGCAGTCAGATCGGCACGGTAGTCGTCGTTGGGCAGGTAATCGCCGTGCAGGCGGAAGTCGCCCATGTCGGTGTCGATCACCAGATCGCGCGTGCGCAGCTCGCCGGTGGCGACCTCGAGCCCGCCCTGCACCTTGTGCAGCACGATCATCGGCTGCTGCAGCTGGGTGATGCGCAGGTTCTGCACATCGATCCTGTCGGCCTGGATCGCCAGCGGCACGTTGATCTGCGGCAGCGACTCGGGCCAGCTGGGCAGGGTGAACGGTTCCTCGCTCTTGCCCAGGTTCAACGTGGCATTGCTGACCTGCACCGCGTCCAGCTGCAGCTTGCGCCCCAGCAGCGGGCGCAGGTCCGGCTCCAGATACACGCGTTCTGCAGTGAAGTGGATGTCCTGATAATGGAAGTCCACATCGCGCAAGGTCAGCGGGCCGGCCACCGGGCCTTCGACCTTGCCGTAGGTAAACGTGGCGCCCACCGGCAGGCGCGCCACGACCTGCGCCAGCAACACGTCGCGCCCGGCCACGGTCTGCAGCAGCCAATAGACCGCGATCAAGGCCAGCAACACCAGCCCGAGCACGGTCAGGCCCGAGCCCACCCAGAACCGGCGCCGGCGATAAAAGCGCGGACGCGGTGCCGGCGGCGTAGGGGAAGGTGCGCTCACAGGTTGGCCCCGATATCGATGTAGAGCTGAAACTGCGAGTCGGGATCGTTCAAGCCATGTGCGATATCCACCCGCACCGGGCCCACCGGCGAGCGCCAGCGCAGACCAAAGCCGACGCCGGTATGCCAGTCGGGCCGGTCATCGAAGGCGCTGCCGCCATCGACGAACACTGCCCCGCCCCAGGGGCCGCCCTTGAGGTAATGCTCGTACTCGGCACTGGCGGTGACCACGTTCTTGGCACCCAGCGCGAATTCGTCGGGCTTGGGCGTACGCGGGCCGACTTCGCGAAACGCATAACCGCGGATGCTGTTCGCGCCACCGGCGAAAAAGCGCAGGCTCGGTGGCATCGCCACCAGGTCGCTGGTCCAGGTGGTGCCACCTTCGCCGCGCAGGATCAACCGGCTGTTGTCGCCGGCGCCCAGAAACCAGCGCAGCTGGCCATACAGCTGGCCGAAGTTGGTATCGGAGCCGGCACCTTCGGCGCCGCCGCGGATGAACATCTGCGCCGACACGCCGCTGCGCGGAAACAGCCGGTCGTCGACATTGACGTAGTTGGCCTGCAACTGCGGATAGATCAGGGTGGAGGTCTCGTACACCGCGCCTTCGAAATCGTCGCCGCTGCTGAAACGCCACCGCTCGCGCAAGGCGTTGATCGAGGCGATCGCGCTCCAACGCTCGTTGATCTGGCCGCTGCGGCTGCCGGTGAGTTTGACGTTGCGCAGGTCGATGTAATCGGTCTGCTCGTCGTACAGCCGCGCCGAGGCGGTGTACCAGCCATCCAGCCAACGGAACGCCGGCACGCGGTAGCTGGTGGTCAGGCTCTTGCGGTTCTGCGCGTAATCCAGCTGCGTGTCCATCTTGTGGCCGCGCGAGTTCACGTAACGCCGCTCCACGCCACCGCGCACACCGGCACCGCTTTCGCTGCCGTAGCTCAAGCCGGCGGTGTAGACCGTGCGCTTGGCGCGGGTAAGTTTGACGTCCACCGGCACGCGGCCCTGGTCGTCGGCTTCTTCGGGCTTGGGCTGGATATCGATGGTGCTGAAGTAATCCAGCTTGGTCAGCGACTCGCGTAGCCGATCCAGCTTGCCTTCGTGGTAGTAGCTGCCCTCCTCCCAGTACACCAGCGGGTCGAACAGGCCGTCGCGGAAGTAGTCGTAGTCGAAGCGCACCTTGCCCATGTCGTAGCGGCGGCCGCTGTCCCAGTTCAGATCGATGTCGGCCGCATGCTCGGCACGCGTGATCGCAACGCGGCGCTGGGTGAAGTCGGCATCGAAGTAGCCACGCTCGGCCAGGCGCCGGGTGATGCGCACCTTGCTGGCTTCGTATTGCGGATGGCTGAAGACCTGGCCCTCGCGCGGCTCGAACTGCTTGAGGTCCTGGCCCAGGTAGCGGTCCTGCTCGGCCCAGCCGGTGATCGAGATATGCGAGGTGCGCACCCGCACCGGCTCGCCACGGTCCACCGTGATCACCACGGTCACCCTGTCGCCGGCGCGCGGTGCGGCCAGCGTAATGGTCGGCGAGTAATAGCCAAAGGGCTCTAGCGCCTCACGCGTCTGCCGCTCGGCCTGTGCCAACAGATATTCCAGACGCGATTCGCCCTGCTCCTTGCCCACGGCCTCATACAGAGACAGGGAGACCTGGATGTTCTCGATCATCTCGGCGTCGTCGCCGCCGTCCAACCCCTTGATTTCGATCTTGTCGATGGTTGCCCGAGCAACCGCTTGCAGCGGAACGAACAGGGTGCACAGCAAGGAAAGAGCAAACGCGACTTTAAGCATCGTCAAAGGATACCCAGCCTCGGCGTGAAGGGACAAAAAATCTAGGCAAGCGCGACTATACGGGGGCCGAGTGAAGTGGTTACAGTCGGCGTGTTGTTAACGTTTCGTTGGCATCGATTGCGAGCGGCCCCCCAATTGCTGCTCGCCCGTTTACACCTTGAGAGAGAGGTCCGTTTCATGAAGCGTCGTTTGCTGGTTACCGCCGTATGCACCGCCCTGACGATGCCATCGCTTGCGATGGCAGAGGAGCAAGGTGACGTGACCCAGTTGGACAAGGTCACCGTGACAGGTTCGTTGATCCCCCGCTCCCAGATCGAAACCGCGACCCCGGTGTTTTCGATCACTGCCCAGGACATCCAGCGCCGCGGCTTCAAGGACGTCTACGACGTGCTGCGCTCGCAGCCGATGGCCACTGGCTCCGTGCAGGACGGTCAGTTCAGCGGCGGCTTTACTCCGGGCGCCAAGTCGTTGAGCCTGCTCGGACTGGACCCGGGCTTCACCCTGGTGCTCATCGATGGCCGGCCCATGGCCGACTACCCGCTGCTCTATAACGGCCAAAGCAACTTCGTCGATCTGGCCAGCGTGCCGGTCGGCATGGTCGAGCGTATCGACGTGGCACCCGGCAACCAGTCCTCGATCTACGGTTCCAGCGCCATCGCCGGGGTGGTCAACATCATCCTGAAAAAGCGCATGGACGGCGTGCAGATGAACTACCGCATGGGCACCTACGATGGTGGCGGCGGCAACAACCAGCGCTTTCAGCTCACCGGCGGCAACGAGATCGGCGGCGCCAATATCGTGTGGGGGCTGCAGCTCAATAATCAGGACCCGATCTACGGTTTTCAGCGGCGCGATTTCGATTCCACCAACGACAACCCGGACCCGACCCTGCGCTACGGCTCGCGCATCGCGCTGCACAACACACCGCGCACCTACATCGACCCCGGTGCCGACAACTGCGCCGCGCTGGGCGCGCTGTTCAACGGTTCGGTGCAATACGACAACCGTGCCAACCGTGGCAATTTCTGCAGCAGCCGTGCCGAGCCTGGCTATGCCAGCATCCTCAACAAGGAGCGCAGCGCCAGCGGCTATGCCAACCTGAGCTATGCATTCAACGACAACGCCGAGCTGTATTCGACCCTGCTGCTCAACCGCACCAAGGTCGAAGTCAACAGTGGCTCGCAGTTCTGGCAGGCCTCTTCTGACACCGGCGGTCTGTTCTACAACCAGGACAGCCAGCAGCTGGAAAGCTATCAGCGCATCTTTGCGCCGGAAGAAACCGGCAATCTGAATTTCAACAATCAGCGCCAGACCGCCGATTCCTACAACATCGCAATTGGCCTGAAGGGCGGCCTGGGCGCCAGCAACTGGACCTACGATGCCTATTACGCCCGTTCGGAATACCGCATCGACAGCCGCCAGCAATGGCCGCTGGCCGATCGCATCGAAGACTTCTTCCGCGAACAATTCCTCGGTGCACCGCAAGGCGAGTACTACGGCTACCCGATCTACTCGCCCAACGATGCCAACTTCTATCGCGCGTTGACGCCGGCGCAGTACCGCAGCTTCAACGACGAAATCCGTACCAAGTCCAGAACCTGGACCCAGAACGTCAACCTGCAGCTGACCAACACCGAGCTGTTCAACCTGCCGGCCGGCGCTGTTGGCATCGCCGGCGTGTTGCAGGCAGGCAATCAGTACTGGACCAACCCGACCGACCCGCGTGTCATCGCCGGCGACTTCTATCAGCTGACCGGCACCCAAGGCAGCGGCAAGCGCGACAACTGGGCGGCCGCCTTCGAAACGCGGATCCCGATCCTGAGCACGTTGACCGCCAACCTGTCTGGTCGCTACGACGACTACAAGAACCAGGGAGGCGGTGGGGATTCCAAATTCACCTACAAGGCGGCACTAGAATTCCGCCCGATCGACTCGCTGCTGTTTCGCGGCAACTACGCCACCGCCTTCAAGGCGCCGGACATGGCCTTCAGCTTTGCCGGCGACAGCGGCTTCTTCCAGGGCGTCAACGATTACTACCGTTGCGCGGTGGAAGAACCAGGCGTGCCGATCGCCGATTGCACCTACGCTGGCACCACGATTTCAGGACGCCGCGCCGGCAATCGCGACCTGAAGTCGATCACGGCCAAGTCCTGGGGCGCCGGCGTGGTGTGGTCGCCAAGTGCACGCTTCAGCGTCAATGCCGACTACTACAACATCAAGATCGACCAGAAGGTCAGCGATCTGAGCACCGACAATCTGCTGCAGACCGAATCGGCGTGCCGCCTGGGCAGCCTGGACATCAATTCGCCTACCTGCGTGGACGCGCTTTCGCGGATCGATCGCACCGGGCCCGATGCACCGGTGCCCAATCGCCTGAGTAGCATCCGCATCAATCCGGTGAATATTTCCAACGAGGAAATCTCCGGTGTGCTCAGCAAGGCGACGTACAACCTGGCGACCGAATCCTGGGGCCTGTTCGTGTTCGACGCGCAGTACAACCTGACCCTCAAACACGAAAGCCAGCAGTTCCCGCAGGACCCGGTACGCGACCTGCTCAATGAGCCCTTCTTCTCAACCGAGTTCCACAGCATCACCAATGCCTCGGTCACCTGGCAGAAGGATGCGTGGACGACCACCTTGTTCGGCCAGCGTTACGGCCGCACCCCGAACCTTCTGTCGCAGCAGAGTACCGACGGCTACGCAGTGGAAGGAGCACGCAAGATCGGCGCGTGGACCACGTTCAATGCAACGCTGGACTACGCGATCAGCGACGATATCTCGCTGACGGCAACGGTCAACAATCTCGCCAATACCCGCCCGCCGCGTGACCGCACCTATACCAGCTACCCGTACTACAACATCTTCAACTACACCGGCTACGGCCGTTCCTACATGCTGGAATTGAACTGGCGCTTCGGCGCGCACTGATTCACTGCACTGTGCATGCGCACCGCCGGCGGCAGCCAATACGGCTGCCGCCGGCGTTTTTGGGCTTGTGACGCAGCTGCGGCACTGTTGCTCGCCTGCATGCCAGAGCATGCAGTGATGGCGTTGCGCAAGCAGACCCGGCTGGCGCAACCGCTGTCCATCGGGGCGACTGCTTCGGCGCGTATCGAACTGGAGGCCGATGAAACGTGCTCGCAGCGCGTCTGGTGCGCCGCCCAAGACCTAATGGCTGCTGTCAATGCACGCCAGCATCGAGCAGACCCGCCTGCCACAACGCCTGCCGCAAAGGCTCCAGCTGGACTGCATAGCGGCGCCATTCCTCCAAATTGCGGCTGTGCACGCCCTCGCGCACCTGCACGCTGCTCAGCGTGGCCGACGCTGCGGCATTGCGCGTGATGTCGATCTGCCCCGGCTCGATGTCCAGCCCGCAATGTGCCATCAACTGCTGCAGCACCGTGGATGGATCGCGCACCATCTGCGCGTAGTCCACATCGATCACCCGGCCCGGCAAGGCAGCGCGCCATTGCGCCATCAAGCCGTGATACGCCCGATAGTGACGCGCCAGTGTGTGCAGGTCGTAACTGTAGGCATACGAATCGCCGAACAGCACGCGGTAATTGGAAAAACATACCGCCATCGGCTCACGCACCAGGTGCACGATCAGTGCACCCGGCAGTGCGCGCGCAATCGCGCCGATCGCCACCGCATTGGCCGGCAATTTATCGATATACCAGCGCGCCGATCCGGCACGCCACTGCGTTTGTTGCAGATACCGCGCGCCAATCTGCGCATAATCCAGCGTGGGCAGCGCCTGCAACAGCGGCGCGTCCAGCAGACTGCGCCCGGCCTGATCGGCGCCCCAACGCAACTGATGACCGAAGTCGTTCAATTCGCCGGCCGAAACGACCTGCGAATGATTGCCCAGCATGCGCTCCAGCACCGTGGTGCCCGAGCGCGGCAGGCCGAGCACGAAGATCGGCTGCGGACCTTGTACGGCACCGGTGCCTTGCGCTGCGAACACGCCCCGCGCAGCCAGGTCACCCAGTTGCGCGTACAGCGCTGCCTCGGCATCGGCATCGTGGCGCAGACGTGCATGCATCACTGCATTGCCGTGCTGCAGCGCGTCCCAGGCGGCAGCGGTGTCGCCCAGGTCCTCCAGCTCCTTGTACAACGCGAAGGCCAGCCCGGCACGATCTTCACTGTCGGGTTTGGCGAGCTGCAATTGCTGACGTAATTGCGCGACATGGTTGCTGCCGGTGGTCTGACGGCGCAGTCGCGCACGCGCGAGCGCTGCACGGCCGTAGCCGGGCGACAGCGCCAGGGTCTGCTCCAGCGCCTGCGCCGCCTCATCCAGGCGCCCATTGAACTGCAGTTGCACCGCAAGAAAAAAACGGAAGTCCGGACCATCGAATCCGCACGCCTGTGCGCGCTGCATCATCGCCAGTGCCTCGACGTGTTCGCCCAAGGACTGGTGCACGTGTGCAAGCAAAGCCAAGGTCGCGCCGTCGCGGCACTGCGTCACCGAGGGATGCCGCAGCAGCGCGTGCAGCACGCGATGTTCGCCCACGCGCAACAAGGCCTGCGCCACACGGCAACGCATCGCCACATCGTCGCCCACATCGCGAGCGGCCAGCTGGAGTTGCGTCACGGCCTCGCGCATGCGGCCGTTGGCCAACACGGTGCCGGCCAGCAGCACGCGTGCAGCCACATGCGTCGGTTCCACCTCCAGCAGCGCCTGCAATGCAGACGCTGCCACGCCCAGGTCGCGCCGCGCCAACGCGGCCTGGGCGGCCTGCCAGTGCAGCGCGCCCGCCGACCTGGACATCAGCTGGACAGATGCTCGATGGCGGCGACGCTGCCGAGGCGGTCGCCGAGCTTCTTCAGCAGTGCGAGCCGGTTGGCACGTAGCTGCGGGTCGTCGGCGTTGACCATCACGCCGTCGAAGAACGCATCCACCTGCGGACGCAGGCGTGCCAGGCGTGCGAGCACGGCGACATAGTCGTGACGATGCAAGGCATCGCCGGTGTCGCCGATGGCCGCTTCCACCGCTTCGGCGAGCGCTTGTTCGGCCGGTTCGCGCAGCAGGCTGGTGTCGATGTCGCCGGGGATCTCGCCCTCGACCTTGCGCAGGATATTGCGGATGCGCTTGTTCGCCGCGGCCAACGCGTCGGCTTCGGGCAACGTGGCGAAGATGCCGATGGCATCGATGCGGCGGTCGAAGTCGTAGAGCGATCCGTGGGTCGCGCCCGGGTGCGCTCCTACGCTGGTCGGTGTCGGCACGGCTTCGGACGTGACGGAGAACAATGCGGCGACCGCGTTGAAATGCGTTGCAGGTACGCCCTTGTCGGCGTAATAGCCGCGTAGGCGGTCGAGGATGAAGTCGAAGATTTCTTGGGCAAGCTGCGCGTACTGCGTGGTGTCGATATCGGAAATCGTTTCTTCGCTGGTTAGCTTGGCTTTTCTGACAAGGCGATCCCACGGCAGCAACTTGACCGCAGCCACCAGCGTCGCCTTCAAATCCAGATCAAACCCACTCTCAATCACCGTCCGCGCCAACCCCAACGCATTGCGCCGCAGCGCGAACGGGTCCTTGTTGCCGGTCGGCTTCAACCCGGCCGCAAAGCCACCGGCCAAGGTATCCAGCCGTTCTGCAATCGCCAGCACCTTGCCCAGCGGCGACAGTGCGATGTCGTCGCCGGCAAAACGCGGTTGGTAGGCCTCGTCGATGGCCAGCGAAATCTCGCTCGGTTCGCCGGCGGCCTTGGCGTAATGGCGGCCGGCAATGCCCTGCAATTCCGGGAATTCGTTGACCATGCGCGATTGCAGGTCGTTCTTGGCCAATTCCGCAGCACGCCGTGCCTGCGCCGGGTCGGCACCGACCTGCGGTGCAATCGCCTCGGCCAGCGCCGCCACGCGCGCGACCTTGTCGGCCACGCTGCCCAGCTTGGCCTGATACGTGACGCTGGACAGGCCTTCGCCCATCGCCTGCAGGCCCTGCTTGAGGTCTTCGTCGAAGAAGAACTTGGCGTCGGCAAAGCGCGGACGGATCACGCGCTCGTAGCCCTTGGCCACTTCGGCCACGTCCTTGGAGTGGATGTTGGCGATGCCGATGAACTGCTCGGTCAAGGTGCCGCCGTCGTCCAGCACCGGGAAGAATTTCTGGTTGATCTCCATGGTTTCGATCAGCGCTTCCTGCGGCACCGCCAGGAAATCGCGTTCGAAACTGCACAGCACCGCCGCCGGCCATTCGACCAGGTTGACCACCTGCTCCAGGTTGTCGTCGCTGATGCGTGCGCTGCCGCCGGCCTGCCTGGCGGCCGCCTGCACTTCGTCGACGATGCGGGCACGGCGCGCGTCCGGATCCACCAGCACGTGCGCCGCGCGCAGCGCATCGACGTAGTCGCCGGGTGCCGCCAGCGACACTGCGCCCTCATGCATGAAGCGGTGCCCGCGCGTGATGCGGTCGCCGCGTACGCCCAGCAACTCGGCCGGAATCACCTCGCTGCCGAACAACAGCACCAACCATTGCACCGGCCGTGCGAAGGCGTACTCGTGCGCGCCCCAGCGCATCGGCTTGGGGATGGGCATCGCGGCGATGGCCTCGCGCAAGATCTCCGACAACAAGTCGGCCGTGCGCGCGCCCGGCGTCACTGCGCGATGCACGAAACGCTCGCCCTTGGCGTCGCTGGTGCGTTCCAGCGCGGTCCAGTCGATACCGGCCTTGGCGGCGAAACCGGCCAATGCCTTGGTCGGTTGGCCTTCGGCGTCGAGGGCGATGTTGAGATACGGCCCCAGCACTTCCGAGCGCTGCTCCGGCTGCTCGGTGGCCACGCCCGGCAGCAGCACCGCCAGACGGCGTGGGGTAGACAGCGGCTTGGCATCGCCGCGGGTGACGGCAACGCCGCGCTTTTCCAGGCCGCTCAGCACGCCATCGAAAAAGGCCTGCGCCAGACCCGGCAGCGCCTTGACCGGCAGCTCTTCGGTGCCCAGTTCGATCAGCAGGGGAAGTTGTTCGCTCATATGACATGGACCTTTGCGTAGTCCCTTCTCCCTGCGGGAGAAGGTGCCCCGAAGGGGCGGATGAGGGGACGGGCGAAGCTCTGTGGAAGGTTGGGTGCATGAGGGCTGCGCCTCGTCCCCTCACCCCAACCCCTCTCCCGAGGGGAGAGGGGCTCGCTAGTCCCTTCTCCCTGCGGGACATTGTCCCCCTTCATGGGGGAGAAGGTGCCCCGCAGAGGCGGATGAGGGGACGGGCGAAGCCCTGTGGAGGTTGGGTGCATGAGGGCTACGCCCCGACCCTCACCCCACCCCCTCTCCCGGTGGGAGAGGGGCTCTCGGTTATTTCTTCACACCAGGAAATCCCAGCTTCTCGCGTTGGGCGTAGTACGCCTGCGCCACGCCCTGGGCCAGCGCGCGCACGCGCAGGATGTAGCGCTGGCGTTCGGTCACGCTGATCGCGCGGCGCGCATCCAGCAGGTTGAAAGCGTGGCTGGCCTTGGTGACCTGCTCGTACGCCGGCAGCGGCAGGCCGACCTCGACCAGATGCCTGGCTTCGGCTTCGCAGGCGTCGAAGCGATGGAACAGCTCGGCCACATTGGCGTGTTCGAAGTTGTAGGTGCTCTGCTCCACCTCGTTCTGGTGGTACACATCGCCATACGTCACCGCGGCGCCGTCCGGGCCGTAGGTCCACACCAGCTCGTAGACGTTGTCGCAGCTCTGCAGATACATGCACAGCCGTTCCAGGCCGTAGGTGATCTCGCCCAGCACCGGCTTGCACTCGAGCCCGCCGGCCTGCTGGAAGTAGGTGAATTGGGTCACTTCCATGCCGTTGAGCCAGACTTCCCAGCCCAGGCCCCAGGCGCCGAGCGTGGGCGATTCCCAGTTGTCTTCGACAAAGCGCAGGTCGTGCACCAACGGGTCGATGCCCAGCGCCTGCAACGAGCCCAGGTACAGGTCCTGGATGTTGTCCGGGTTGGGCTTCATCGCCACCTGGTACTGGTAATAACGCTGCAGGCGATTGGGATTTTCGCCATAGCGGCCATCGGTGGGACGGCGCGAAGGCTGCACGTACGCCGCATTCCACGGCTCGGGCCCCAGCGCGCGCAGGAACGTGGCCGGATGGAACGTGCCCGCGCCCACTTCCAGGTCCAGCGGCTGGATCAGCACGCAGCCTTGCTCGGCCCAGTACTGGTTGAGGGTCTGGATCAGGCCCTGGAAAGTGATTGGAACGCGCCGGGAATCGGACATGCAGCAAAGGCCGTACGGAAGGGGTGCGCTAGTATACCGGCCGACCCGCGGCGCTTTGCCGCGCAGCACCGCTGCTGGGGAAAACACGCATGGAACAGCGGCGTACCGCCGACCCGGATAACGCCGTGGCACTGCTGCCGCGCGGCCGGCTGATGTTCGACCCGGTGGCCGCGGCCCTGCTGGCCGACGGCATGGTGGTACCGCACGAACACGAGCGCGTGCAGTTCTCCGCCAGCGGCGCGCGCACCGCCAGCGATGTGCATCCGCTGGTGCTGCTGGCCAATCTGAAATTGCACGCCGCGCAGCCGCCGGCCGGCGAGCTGGGCCTGGAACGGCTCACCGAATGGCTGGCCACCCGCACCGGGCTGCGCTATCTGCGCATCGACCCCACCCGCATCGATGTGGCCGCCGTCACCGGCGTGGTCTCGCACGCCTACGCGCGCCGCCACCGCATCCTGCCGCTGGCGTTGGATGCCGAGCGCGTGCTGATCGCCACCAGCGAGCCGTTGGCGCTGGACTGGCTGGCCGACGTGCAACACCTGAGCCGGCGCCGCATCGAGCTGGCGCTGATCAACCCGCTGGATCTGCATCGCTACACGATGGAGTTCTTCGGTGTCACCCAGTCGGTACGCGGCGCGCGCAGCGATGCGCGCAGCACCGAACCCAACGCCGGCCTGCCCAGCTTCGAGCAACTGGTGGAACTGGGCCGCGCCGGCGACGTCAATGCCGACGACCACCACATCGTGCACATTGTCGACTGGCTGCTGCAGTACGCCTACGAACAGCGCGCCAGCGACATCCATCTGGAACCGCGGCGCGAGGCCGGACGCATGCGCTTCCGCATCGATGGCGTGCTGCACAAGGTGCTGGAAGTGCCGCCGTCGGTGATGACGGCGGTGGTCAGCCGCATCAAGGTGCTCGGGCGCATGGATCTGGCCGAACGCCGTCGCCCGCAGGATGGCCGCATCAAGACCCGCTCGCCGGGCGGGCGCGAGGTGGAAATGCGCCTGTCCACGATGCCCACCGCGTTCGGCGAGAAATGCGTGATGCGCATCTTCGACCCGGATTCGGCGTTCAAGAGCATCGAGCAGCTCGGCTTCAGTCCGGAAGAGGCCGCCGGCTGGAGCGCGCTGGTCGAGCGCCCGCACGGCATCGTGCTGGTCACCGGCCCCACCGGCTCGGGCAAGACCACCACGCTGTATTCCACGCTCAAGCGGCTGGCCACGCCGGACGTGAACGTGTGCAGCGTGGAAGACCCGATCGAGATGATCGCGCCGGAATTCAACCAGATGCAGGTGCAGCAGAACATCGACCTGGATTTCGCCAGCGGCGTGCGCACGCTGCTGCGCCAGGACCCGGACATCATCATGATCGGCGAAATCCGCGACCTGGAAACCGCGCAGATGGCGGTGCAGGCCTCGCTCACCGGGCATCTGGTGCTGTCCACGCTGCACACCAACGATGCCGCTTCGGCCATCACCCGTCTGCTCGACCTGGGCGTGCCGCATTACCTGGTGGCCTCCACCCTCAACGGCGTGCTGGCGCAGCGGCTGGTGCGCACGTTGTGCGTGCACTGCAAGCGCCCGCATACGCTCAGCGACGCCGACTGGGCGGCCATCCGCGAGCCCGGCGAAGCGCTGCCGGAACCGCTCAACGTGCACGCACCGGTCGGTTGCCTGGAATGCCGCCGCACCGGTTACCTGGGCCGGGTGGGCCTGTACGAACTGCTGCCGGTCAGCCCGCGCCTGCGTACCCTCATCCGCCCCGACACGGAGCTTGCCAGCTTCAGCCAGGCTGCCCGCGGCGAAGGCCTGCGCACGTTGCGCCGCACCGGCCTGGAGAAGGTCGCCGCCGGGCTGACCACCATCGAAGAAGTGCTGTCGGTGTTGCCGCCGCGGGAATAGACGCCTCCTTCGTTCTGACGACCACGCCGCTTGCGCGCGCATGATCCGTAGGGACCTTCGACGCGGCGAGGGGTCGAGGGCAGTGGGATTCGGTTGAAAACTGCTGTGCTGGCGGCAGGACCGATCCCTGCCGGGTGCTCGTGTTCGCTCAGGTGCACGGTTGCGTGGCATGCATGCAGCAACGCCTCCGGAGTGCATGCCGGTCTCGCGCACGTCGCGGTCGATCGCCATGATGGCGATCGACGCGTTCGCCCGCGCCTGCGAGCCGCACGCGCGTGATTCCCGCCCCAGTGGCACTCGGCGCTCATGCCTTGAGGGCGGAGATATCGTCCGGCGCACAGCTAAACCGGCTTGAGAGCCGCAGATTCGCCAGGTCTTGCGCGTTGATGGGTGCTCATACGCGGCCTCCGAGGCGCTCGATGTGGGCGGGCTTGCTCACCCTGGCCGTCATCTCGTGCATCGCCTGTCTGTGCCCTGCGATTTCCTGCGTCAGTTTTGCCTGCCTGACCGGATCGGGCCGGGGTTTTTGCCGCTCCTTCTCGAGGCGTGTCTGCGCCAACTGCATCCGCTTGTAGGACAGATGCGTTTGCGCCTTGGCGTTGAAGCTCTCGGCCGTGTGGAACTGCACTTCGAACGCGTAGCCCTCGGCATCGGTGAAGCTGGCATTGATGCCCCGGTAGGTGCCATCTCCCGAGGTAAAGTAATTCTGCAGCTTCACGCACGTCATCCCGTGCCGACGCAGTGCGTCCTGGGCCGCCTGCACCTTCGCCACGAAACCCTCGGACGGCAACTCAAGCGCATAGCGCAGCGCATCGCCCACGCGTTGCGTGGCCTGTTCTGTTGTCATGCCGGCGCGCTGATGGCGCCGGATCTTGTCCTTGATCGAGGCGACCGATTTCTGGAACGGGTCGTGTTGCACCTGCTCGATCCGGCCCTGGCTGGCGTTGTAGCGCACGTTGCCCCAGAGCCGCGCGCCCAAGCCGTCGGCCAGCGTGTCGAGCACCGGCGTCAGCGACGCCTGCTTGCGTGTGGCGGCATGGAACACGCTGTGTGCCGGCGATGCGCCTGTATTGACGGGGGTCTGTTCGGAGCCGGGCGTCGGCGTCGCGCTTGCCAGCGCCGGCACGGTCTCTTCCTGCCAGTCGTCGATCTCCTCGCACCCCGGCGGCGAGGCCACACGCTTGAAGGCCTCCAGCGCAGGCGCCTGTAGCTTGCGCTGCTCGGCCCGCGATGCGCCGCCAAGCGCCAGCGCATGGGCGTGCTTGTACAGATCGTGGAAGCGCTCCTTCAGCGCGAAGGTCTCCGGGGTGTGGAACTGGATCTCCCATAGCGCACCCTCAGGGCTGCGCAGCGTGACATTGATGGCCTTGAAGACTGGCGGGTATTCAGTAAATTGATTGGTCAGCTTGACCCGTGCATGGCCCTGATCGTCCAGTGCGGCCAGCACGGCGCGCAGGCCGGCGGTAAAGCCCTGCGGTTCCAGCACCACGCTGTAGCGCAGCGCGTCGTTGACGCTGGCTGCCGCCTCGTCCAACGGCTGCTTCTTCAGCGCCATCCGCTGCTTGAGCTTGTCCTGCAACGAGCCGTAGGACTTCAGTTGATGCTGCGTGCCGGCCAGTTGCCCACCATGGCGCGCGGCGATGTTCTGCAGCATGTCGGTGACCTGCGGCTCCATCTGGCGAGCGCGCCTGAGCAAGGCCTGTGCCTTGAGCGCAATGTCCTGCGGCTGCACGTCGCGCAGACGCTCGGCCGGCGGCTGCGACCGGGCGATCCAGCCGGCCTGCTGTAGTGCCTCGAGCGCGTCTTCCATGACGCCGGCGGCCATCGACGGCATGCGCTGCAGCAGCAGCTTGGTCTGTTCGGGATCGAAGCGCCCGTCCTGCATGGCCCGGGCGGTTGCCCTGCTGTAGGGCACGTTGCGGACCCGCTCGGCGAAGCCCCGCTCGGCCCGTTCGCAGGCCTCCACGATCTTGGCGAACAGCGCCGTGCCGGTGTCGGACTTCAGCGCATCGGTGCCGACCTTGATCGCGATGGTGAACAGGTTGCGCATGGTCAGTTCCGGCTCGCCGGGGACGAGCCCGGGTTGCCCGTCCGGGAACTGCGCATGCGACAGCCGGCACACCGGGTAGTTGTCCAGGATGGCGTGGATGCGCGCATCCACGCCAGAAGCGGCGTCGTAGGCCTTGGCCAGGCCGGGAAACGCCTCCGCCAGGGCGTCGGGCAACGCCGGGGCGTCGCTGTCGGCGGCCGGGTCCGTCTCAAGCGCAAGCAGCTGCGCGTGCAGCAACTCGGCAGCTTCACGCGCCTCGGGCAGGTGGGCGCGTTCGATCGCCTCGCGCGCCTGCACGCGCAGCGTGGCCAACACCACCGGATCGCGGACCGGCTCTTCGAGCAGCTCGCGCAAACCGTTGCGCAAGCCGCGCTCGATGCCATCGTAGGTGCCGAACATCATGTCGCGCGCCATCGCTTCGCGCAGTTCGTTCGGCTGCCCCATGAAGCGCGCCGCCAGCGTGGCGGCCGCCGAGGTGATGCGCTGACCGCGCTTGAGGGCCATGATCTCGGCCAGCCGCCCGGGCTGGTAGTGACCGGTCACCGGATCGATGGCCGGCGTGGCCGTCTTCGGCGGCTTGAAGGACTTTTGCCGACCGAGCCTGGCCTTGCGATCCATCACCCGCGAAATCAGCGCAGCCAGCTTGGGATAGCCTGCGTAGATGAAGGCGTCGTCGCCATCGGTGTCCATGTCGCGTTTGCGCAACTCGTCGATCGGCAGTGCGCCCAGGCGCCCAGGCTCCACGATGTCCTTGAGCCGCAGGCTGCCGGTGCTGAGGATATCGCGCGGCAAGGCACCGCGGTCACGGCCGTTTGTCCAGCACGACAGCGTCTTCAGATCTTCCTTGGAGCAGGCCAGGTCGGTGTCGCTGAACGCGGCCGGCCACTGCTGCTCCGGCACCACCACCAGCATGCCCTTGCTGTGCAGCATCTGCGGATCGACGCCGGAACGATCATCGAAACCGGTGTAGCTGTACTGGATGCCGAAGCACTGGGAGAGGAACGCGGCGGTGGCATCGCCCTGGGCCACGGTGGCGATGCGCTGCTCCGGCACCGGCAGCAGATTCTCCTTGTCGTAGGGAGGCTTGCCGAGCAGCAAAGGGCCGCCCGCGACGTCGAAGGCCTGGCTGCGCTGCTGCGGCAGATGCACCTTGTCGTCGGCCGACGGCACCGCCCGCACCCGCTGACCCTGGTAGCCACCGCCGATGAGCGGCCTGTACACCCACAGCGGATCATCGCCTGTCGGCTCCAGTGTCTGCAGCCGGTCCTGCAGCGCCGCGTGCGCCTCTTCCAGCGCCGCCGCATCGCGCGGGTAATGCTGCAGCGCCTGCGCCGGCATCAGCGAAGGACCCTTGTCCTTGGCCACCAGCTCGCGCTGCTCCTCGGTGGCCTGGTTCGCCTGCACCGCGTGCCAGGCCTCGTAATGCTTGCGGAAGGCCGGAATGGCCAAGGCCACCTCCAGTTTCAGGAAGCCGCAGCCATCGTTGGGGCACAACGCCAGGGCCGTGCCATCCACGGCCAACGGCTTGAACGGATGCGCAGGGCCCTCGACGTCATCGAATACGCCCAGTCGCAGCGTGCCCTCCACGACATGGTCGCTGGGCACCATCTCCAGCAGCGAGCGCTGCATGCGCGACCAGTCCTCGCGTTGCGGAGCGAGCTTGGCCGCCAGATGCATCAGGCTGCTGCCCGGGGCGGTGTCGGCATAGCGGAACGCCGGCAACAGCGACGCCGACTCCTTCCTGTGAGACATCACCAGACTGCTGCTACCGGATTTGCTGCGCGCGGCGCGACTGCCGCCGAACATGTCGAAGCGCCAGGGCTCGCCGTTGTAGTTGAACGTCCGCGCCAGCATGAAGGTCGATAGCTCACCAGGCAATTGCACCTCCACCAGTGGCAGCCCGGTCAGGCGTGCAAACAGCGAATACGGCTTGTCCGATTCGGACCGGTTGGTCGACAGCTCCTTGCCCACCAGATCGACCACCACATGGGTCGTGCTGCCGCGGCCGGGCGCCGGCGCCACCGGCCGGCCGGGAACCGTGGACATGCTCAGGCGCCCACTGTCCAGGTCGAAGCGGGTGGGTGGATGGGCCTGGGTAATGGCCGGCGCGTCCTTGGCCATGCGCAGGTCCAGGGCGTCGAACATCCGGTCGCCGGCCTCGATCTGCGCGATCAGGTTCCAGCTCATCTCGCCCAGGTCCGCCTCGATCGCCTCGCGCGTGCGCGCCAGCGTCAGGTCCACCCACTTCACCAGTTCGTCGCGGCGCTGGCGCAGTTGCTTGCGCGGGCCGTCCAGATGGCGCGCTTTCCACTGCCGGCTCACCACCGCGTAGGCCTTGAGCACCTGGTAGAAGGTCAGCGCCGGGCAGCGCGTGGCATGCTGTTCGATGTCGGCCGACGCGCGCGCGCCGTCGCCGCGCAGGTACAGCTCGATCTTGCGCGCGACGATGGGCTGCAACGTATCGAACACGCGCAATGCCTGGCCCCGATGGCGAGGGGCCAACTCCGGACTGCGGATCAGCGGCAACAGTCCCATGCAGAGGCTGCCGATCCCCTCAAGGCTGGTCTGGCGTAATCCGTCGTCCCCGATCAGGATCGACACCCGCTCCAGCGCCGGTTGTCCCAGCGGACGCATCTGGCGCTGCAGCCGCGCCGATGCAAGGGCCTTGAAGAGCACACCGATGTCGGCGGCCGACGCGGACGCAAACCGCTCGCGATGCACATCCAGGTGCCCGGCCATCGCCTGCAGCTTGGCGACACCCAGGGTCTGGAACTGCTCATCGTCCTCATCGTCCAGGGGCAGCAGGCGGGACATCGCGTTGGCCACCACCGCGATCCCCCGCATCTGGAACTGCCGCCAGGGCAGCTCGGCCGAGCCTGCACGCTCGGCGACCAGCACGAATGCCGACCGGCACACCGGCCTGGCGAGACATTTGCTCAGTGCGTTGAGCGCGACGGCCACGCCTTGCGGGTCCAGGGCCTTGCGCAAATCGGGATCGTCGGCCAGCGTCGCCGCCAGGACGTCGATGGCGGTCTCGCAGGCGGGCGTGCCGGGCCATTTGCTCAGGGCATTGAGCGCTTGGCTCACGTTGATAGGGTCGAAGGCGCGACGCAAGCCGGCATCGTTGGTCAGCCGCTCGGCCAGTGCGCTGGCGGCGGCAGCGCAGACCGGCGCGTCGGGCCATTTGCTCAGGGCGTTGAGTGCGTTGCCAACGCCTTGCGGGCACAGATCCTTGCGCAACCCGGGATCGTCGGCCAGCCGTGCGGCCAGCGCGGCGACGGCAGCCGCACACACCGGCATCTCGGGCCATTTGCTCAGGGCGTTGAGCGTATTGGCCACCCCGAACGGGTCGAGCGCATTGCGCAGCTCGGGATCGTCGACCAATCGCTGGGCCAGCGCGTTGACCGCCTTGCCACAGACCGGCACGTCCGGCCATTTGCTCAGGGCATTGAGCACTTGGGCCAGACTGGAAGCGTCCAGCGCCTTGCGCAGGTCGGGATCGTCGGTCAGCCGCTCTGCCAGCGCGCTGGCAGCGGCTGCGCAGACCGGCATGCCCGGCCATTTGCACAGCGCGTTGAGCGCAGTGGCCATGCGATGCGGACTCAGGGCCTTGCGCAACTCCGGATTGTCGACCAGCCGCTCGGCCAGCGCACTGGCGGCGGCCGCACAGGCCGCGTTGTCGGGCCACTTGCTCAGGGCGTTGAGCACGGTGACCACGCCATGCGCGGTCAGAGCGTGGCGTAACGCGGGTTCGTCGGCCAAGCGCTCAGCCAGCGCGCCGCCGCCGGCCGCACAGGCCGCGTTGTCGGGCCATCTGCTCAGGGCGTTGAGCACGGTGGCCACTTGCTGCACGTCGAAGGCCTCGCGCAACCTGGGATCGTGGGCCACCCGTGCGGCCAGCGCGCTGGCGGCGCCCGCACAGGCCGGCGTGTCGGGCCATTTGCTCAGGGCGTTAAGCGCGTTGGTCATTTCTCGCGGCTTGAGCACGTCGCGCACGTCGGGCTCGCGTCTCAGTCGCTCGGCCAAGGTGTTGGCGGCCGCCGCACAGGCCTGGTTGTCGGGCCATTTGCACAGGGCGTTGAGCACGGTGGCCACTTGCTGCGCGTCGAAGGCCTTGCGCAACCTGGGTTCGGCGCCCACCCGTGCGGCCAATGCGCTGGCAGCGGCCGCACAGACCGGCGTGCCGGGCCATTTGCTCAGGGCATTGAGCGCATTGGCCACGTCCAATGGATTGAGATCCTTGCGTAACCCGGGATCGGCGGCCAGCCGCTCGGCCAGCACACCGGCGGCAGCGGCACAGACCGGGGTGTCAGGCCATTTGCTCAAGGCATTCAACGCGTTGGCCACGTCCAGTGCATTGAAGGCCTTGCGTAACTGGCGATCGCCGACCAGGCGCCCTGCCAACATGCGGGCAGCTTCCGCACAGACCTCGGTGCCCGGCCATTTAATCAAGGCGTTCAAGACGTTGGTCACGTCGACCGGGCCAAGTGCGTTGCGCAGGTCGGGCTCTTCGACCAGACGCTCGGCCAGCGCGTTGACGGCCTCAGCACAAACCGTAATGTCCGGCCACTTGCTCAATGCGTTGAGCACGATGACCACACCTTGCCGGTCCAGGTCCGTGCGCAGCCGACGCTCGTCGGCCAGCCGCCCGGCCAGCGCGCTGGCGGCAACCGCACAGACCTGCTTGTCAGGCCATTTACTCAAGGCCTTGAGCGTGGTGACAGCTTGGTATGCGTCCAGCGCCTTGCGCAACTGGCGATCGTCGACCAACCGCTCGACCAGCGCGCAGGCTGCCTCCGCGCAGACCGGCGTGGCGGGCCATTTGCTCAGGGAATGGAGCGCGGTGACCACTTCTTGCAGCTTGAGGGCATGACGCAATTCGCTCTCGTCGGCCAGCCGCCCGGCCAGCGCTTTGGCGGCGGCCGCACAGACCGGCGTGTCGGGCCATTTGCTCAGCGTGTCCAGCGCCTGGGTCACGTTGATCGGGTCCAGCGCCCTGCACAGCTCGGGATCGTGGGCCAGCCGCCCGGCCAGCGCACTGACGGCCTGCCCGCAGATCGGTGTCTCCGGCCATTTGCTCAGCGCGTTGAGCGCGTTGGCCACGCCTTGCGGATCCAGATCCTTGCGCAACTCGGGATCGTCGACCAGGCGTTCGGCCAGTGCACTGGCGGCCGCTGCACAGATGGGAGTGTCGGGCCACTTGCTCAGCGCGTTGAGCACGTTGGACACGCCTTGCCGGTCCAGGTCCTCGCGCAGCCGGGGATCGTCGGCGAGCTGCCCTGCCAGCGCACCGACGGCGGCCGCACAGACCCCGTTGTCGGGCCATTTACTCAGGGCGTTGAGCGCGTTGGACAGGCCTCGCGCGTTCAGAGCCTTGCGCAACTCGGGGTCGTCGGCCAGCCGCTCGGCCAGTGCGATGGCGGCGGCCGCACACACCGGACACACCGGTATATCGGCCCATTTGCTCAGCGCGTTGAGCGCTTGCGTCACGTTGATGGGGTCCAGGGCCTTGCACAACCGGGGATCGTCCACCAGCCGTTCGGCCAGCGCACTGGCGGCCGCCGCACAGATCGGGGTATCGGCCCATTTGCTCAGGGCGTTGAGTGCGTTTCCCAGTTCCTGCGGCTTCAGCTCCTTGCGCAATCTGGACTCGTCGGCCAACCGCTCGGCGAGCGCGCTGACGGCATTCCCGCAGTCCGGCGCGTCGGGCCATTTGCACAGGGCGTTGAGCGCGGTCGCCACGCTCTGGGCATCCATGGCGCAACGCAGGTGGTAGTCGCTGGCGACAAGCGCGGCAAACCGGTGCGCCATCGCCTGGCAGTCCGGGTTTTCGGACCACTTGCTGAAGGCATTGAGTGCCAGGCTGATGTGCTGCGCACTCAGAGCCTGTCGGGCGTGATCGTCACGCCACAGATGACGTGCCACACGCGCCACCGCGCGTTCACACCGGCCGCTGTCGAGATTCTTCGAGAAGGCGTTCAGAAGCAGAACTGAGGGGTAGCCTCCCAGCCCCACCAGATCGTCGGCCTGGGTGAGCTCTCCGGCGATCCACGCGATTGCCTCCATGCATGCAGGCAGGTTCGGGTGCTTGCTCAGCTTGTTGCCCATATGCGCCAGCTGCGCCAGCGATGCGCCTTCGAACCATCCGGTCCCGGACAGGTACTGCGCCGCAAGCTCGATGCAACGATCAAGATCGCGGGGCGTTGCCCCCCTGGTGCGCTGTGCATTGGCAACCAGCTTGAGGTACTTGTCGAGCCGACTCGCGTTGACTTGCGCATGCAAACTCTCTTCCAGGAAGGGCAACGCCATCCCGTCACGCATGCGAGGCGCCAGCTCGTTGTCATATGCCATCGACACGCACAGACCCGCATTGTGGTTGCGAGCGATTCCGTGGGGCTCGCTCAACTGTCGCTGCTGTTGCAGTCGCTGTGCCTGTAGCCGTTTGCTTGCGGCCCAGTCCAGCTGATGTTCGGCCCTGCGCAGATCCTCGGTCAGCCCCATGCCATGGAATGGCCGCTTTGACTGCCGAGAGGGCGCCTGCTCTTCACGCGGTCGCTTTCTGGCGGACCATTCGGAGGGTTGTTCGCGCGGTCGAAGAGATGCTTTTACCTCCCCACCATGCTGCGACGATCGTTGTGGTCGATGCTGCGCTGACGACGCGCCGACGTCAGCGGTCACCCTGTCCGGATACCGCTCGGTTTTGATGCGCGCGTTTTTGACGGCAGCCGGCTGCCACTGCCGAACGCGCCTGTCCCATGCGCCTTCGCTGGCATCGATTTCCTCTTTCTTTAAGGCGTTTGCCGTAAAGGGCTGCCTGTCGCGCGTCGAGGCCCCTGGGTCATCCGATTCTATCCTCTGCCGTTTTCTAGGCGGCCGTCCAAGCGGTTGATGCGTGCCGCTGCTGCTGGCTGCTACCTGATCCTCCGTTAGCCCGGGCTTTTCGGCATGAGCGTAAGGCGAGTTTGTGCGGAACGCAGTTGGATGGGTGGCATGGGTTTTCATGCCTGGAAATTTAGTCAATCTGCCCGCGAACGACTTCTTCAATACGAAGCGCCGACGACGTGTGCGACGCCCGCTGCGCATTGGGCCAATGGCCCTACTACATTGCATGGATTGAACGCGTGGGATGCAGCACGCCGGCACGGCGACGTGCTCCGCTGCCGTCAAGCGCAGTGTTCTGAAGGGTATGCACGATTCGATGCTTTTCCACACCAACCCCGCCGAACCTTGCCTCGACCTGACCACCGCGACGGCGCAAAGGCACTGTCATTGCAGCCCTGCGTTTGTCTGCCGATATCCAGGACATGCACCAGTCGGCAACCACCGCTACCATCATCCGCATCTCGCTGCGAGGGCATCAGGACATGTCATTCGGCAATGACCCGCAGCGCGCGTCTTGGAGTGCCGCTTGAAAAAAACGCGTCGTTGCCGCCTACAATCGGGGGCATCTGTTGTGTCCGGATCTTTGCGCATGTCCGTCTTGCCGTTCCTGATCATCGAAACCGGGCAGCCCGTGCCGGAGATGAAGCGATACGGCCGTTTTCCGCACTGGATCCGCGTGGCGGCCGGGCTGGCCGAGCAGGAAACGGTGGCCATCGACGTTGCCAATGGGGACGCGCTGCCCGACCCGGCCGACTTTGCCGGCATCATCGTCAGCGGTTCGGCCGCCTTCGTCACCGACCGCGCCGACTGGAGCGAACGCAGTGCCGAATGGCTGCGCCATGCCGCCCATCAGGGCATGCCGCTACTGGGCATCTGCTACGGGCACCAGTTGCTGGCGCACGCGCTGGGCGGCGAGGTCGACTACAACCCGGCCGGGCGCGAATCCGGCACCATCGCGCTGGAGCTGCACCCGCCGGCCGAGCAGGATCCTTTATTCGCAGGGCTTCCGCCGCAGTTCCCGGCCCATGCCACCCATCTGCAGACGGTCGTGCGTGCCCCGGACGGCGCCATCGTGCTGGCGCACTCCCGGCAGGACCGCTGCCATGCCTTCCGCTGGGGCCGGGCCACCTGGGGCGTCCAGTTCCACCCCGAATTCGCCACCCACCACATGCGCGGCTATGTGCAGGCGCGTGCCGACTGCATTGCGCGCCACGGACATTGCGCCCGCACGGTCGCCCGCGAGGTCACCGCCGCCCCCATCGCCCGCAAGCTGTTGCGCCGCTTCGTGCATCACGCACGCCGGTTGCAAACCGTGAGCGCTCGTCCCGCCGCGCACACGTAAAAGCAGCGATAATCGCGTGACGCCGGATGGTCCGGCGCGCGTATCGATCCGGAATGGGAATGAGCGAAATTCGTAAGGTGCCGGCATCTGCCGGCGCAGAGTGGCTGTTGACCGGTTTCTCGCTGTTGAAGCGGGCGCCGTTGGCGCTTGGCTCGATGGGGGTGATCTGGAGCGTGGCCGCCTCGTTGGTGGTGTCGCTGTCGGTCCTGGTGCCGCTGTTGGGCCCGGCTCTGCAGTTCCTGCTGGTGCTGGCCGGCCCGTTGTTCATGGGCGGCCTGCTGTGGGCCATCCGCGAAGTGGACGAAGGCCGCATCGCCAAACCGTCGCATCTGCTGCATGGCCTGCAGGACGGCCGCGCGCCGCACCTGCTGGTGTCGCTGCTGCCGCAGCTGATCGCCGGCCTGCTGCTGGGCGTGCTGTTGCTGGCGATGATCGGCGCCAGCGGGCTGCAGCAGCTGTCCGAAGTGATGGTCAAGATCAACCAGATCAGCCAGTCCGGCGCGCAGCCGGACCCGGTGCAGATCGAGCAGCTGGCCGCCAGCCTGCCGGCCGGGCGCATCCTGCTGTGGCTGCTGCTGACCATCGCCACCTTCGCGGCGATGACGCTGGCGCTGTTCGTGATGCCGCCGCAGGTCATGTTCGACCGCAGCACCGGCGGCCACGCGCTGCGCGAGAGCCTGCGCGCCAGCCTGCACAACCTGCCGGCGATGCTGGTGTTCTTCGTCCTGGCCTTCATCGCCATTTTCGCGATCTATTTCGCGGTCATGATCGTGGCGCTGATCGTCGGCCTGATTGCCGGCCAGACCGTGGCGATGTGGCTGGCCCAACTGCTGTTGATGGCGGTGCTGATGCCGGTGTTCGCCGGTTCGGTCTACGCCGCGTGGAAGCAGATGTTCACCCACGCCGGCGCCGCCGCCCAACCAGCCCGGCCATCGCGACCGGATGTATTTGTTGCTTGAATTCGCTTAGCCGTAGGAGCGCACCCGGGCGCGACCAAGGCTTCTCGACGTAGGCTTCGTCGCGCCCGGGCGCGCTCCTAACGTGGACCATGGCGTCCGGGGCGATGCCGCGCAGCGACGCATGTGCCCGAAGACCACCGCACCGCGCACCTGCATGGCGGCGCGCTTGGGTGCAGCGACGGCACTAGGCGCTCTTCGGCGCCACCGCTCGCGAAGCCATGATGCCCAGCTCGTAGAGCAGGCACATCGGGATGGCCAGCATCAGCTGCGATACGACGTCTGGCGGGGTGAGCACGGCGGCCAGGATGAAGATGCCGACGATGGCGTAGCCACGGCCTTCGCTGAGCTGCTTGGGGCTGACCCAGCCCAGCAGCACCAGGATCACCAAGGCCACCGGCAGTTCGAAACTCGCGCCGAAGGCGAAGAAAATGGCCAGCACGAAATCCAGGTACGAATTGGCATCCGGGGTAATGGCGATCACGTCTGGCTTGAACGTGGTCAGGAAGTGGAACACCGCCGGCAACACCAGGAAATAGGCGAACGCGCAACCGATATAGAACAGCGCCACCGCCGACGCCAGCAGCGGGAATGCCAGCTTCTTTTCGCGCTGGTACAACCCCGGCGCCACGAACGCCCAGGCCTGATACAGCAGCCACGGCACGCTGAAGAACACCGCCACGAAGAAGGTCAGCTTGAGCGGGGCGAAGAACGCGCCGGCCGGATTCATCGCGATCATCGTCTGCCCCAGCGGCAGTTGCGAGATCAGCGGTGCGGCCAGCCACGAATAGATCGCCCGCGAAAACGGCAGCAGCGCCAGCAACACCACGCCCAGACCGATCAGTGCGCGGACCAGGCGGGCGCGTAATTCGACCAGATGCTCGATCAGACTGCTTTCGGCCTGTGCGTCGTCGAACAGGCTCACGGCTGTTTCTCCTGGAGTTTGGCTGGCGCGCCCGGCGTCCACGCGGCCGGTGTGCCCGCATCGACTGGCGCAACGGCGACCGGCTCGGGCGCGCTGGCAAGATGCGCGGCATGCGGCGCGGGCACTATCGTGTCGTGCGGAGCCGGAACCAGGGTTTGATGCGGCGCTGGCGCAATGGGTTGGGCCTGCGCAATCACCGGCGCGGTATGTGCAGCTCCAGCCGCATCGGTTACGCCGGCTGTTGCATCCACATCGGGGCTGGCAGACAAATCCGCATGGGCCAGTTCCAGCGGCGTTGCCACCGGCGTGGCGCTGGCGCGGATGTCGATATCGCGACTGACGTCGTCATGCAGCGTGCGGGCGCCCTGCTCGACCTGCTGCTGCGTGTTGCGCAGCTGGTCTTCGGCCTCGCGCAGCGAGGCCTGCACGTCCTGCAGGCTGCGCTTGAGCTCTTCGGCCTCGAGTTCGCGTTCGAGTTCCTGCTTGACAGAATCCCACTGCATTCGGGCGCGGCGCACCCACAATCCGGCAAATCGGGCCGCCTTGGGCAAACGCTCGGGGCCGAGCACCACCAGGGCGACGACCGCAATGAGCGTCAGTTCGCCAACACCTATGTCAAACACCGACGCCGCTCCGGATCAGCGCGCGTCGCGGTCGCGTTCGGCCTGCGCCTCACGCGCCTGCTCGGCAGTGCGGGAGTCGTCGCCGAGCTTGCCGGCCGGCTTGTCGTCGTCGTGCATGCCTTTCTTGAATTCCTTGACCGCGCTGCCGAGATCCTTGGCACCGCTGGTGAGCCGCTTGGTACCGAACACCAGCAACACGATCACCAGCACGATCAGCCAGTGCCAAATGCTGAAACCGCCCATGATCTGCTCGCTTGCTTGAAAGATGGAACGCGCAGGATACCCCAGCGCACCGCGCAGGGGGATGACAGTGCGTTAGCGGTTGCCGTCCAGTGATTCGGTGCGGATTTCGCCCTCCGATACCGGCTGAAAACCTTGCTGGGCGGGCGGCGTGGTGCTGGGCTGCATCGGCACGGTACTGGCTTCGCTGCCCGGCGGCGGCACATTGGCCGGTTGCTGTGCCTGCACCGGCGGCGGGGTCTGCGGACGCGGTGCCGGCGGCGCGCCATCGGCGGCGGCATCGGTGCTGCGATTGGCGCGCGCGGTGTAGGTCGCCTCTTCCAGCCGGTCGCGGAAAGCGATCACATCGGTGGACGGGCGTTCGTTGGTGCGGCCTTCGAAAATCATGCGCGGAGTCGCGCCGCTGCCGTAGGCATTGAGGTCGGCGGCATCGTCGATCTGCAGCACCGCACCGTCCAGCGCCACGCCGGCGAACAGGCCACGGGCACGCGACCAGGACCAGATTTCGGCCTTGAGCTGGCCGTCGGTGGCGGCGGCGGCGTTGCGCCCGACCGGACCTGCGGCCACGCCGGCGTCGGCGCCGAGGGTGAACTTGCCGTTGACGATGTTGTCCAGGCTGCGGTCGTTGCGGAACACCAGCACCACGTCGGAGGACTGCACGCCGGCCTGGAAGCCGATGCTGCCGCCGGTGAGCTTGACGAACACCGGTTGCGACCAGCTGCCGTCGGCATTCTTCATCGACATCAGGCCGTGGCCGCGGCGGCCGCCGATCACCAGACCGGCCTTGAGCGTGTCGGGAATGACCACGATGGCGCGCGCCTCGTCGAGCAGTTTGTCCGGAATGGCCTGCTCGGGGATCTTCATGATCTCGGTGAGCACCCGCACCGCATTTCGTGCGCGCTGGTCTTCTTCCGGGCCGGCGACGGCATGGCCGGCGACCAACGTCAGCGACAACAACAGGGCCAGGCGCGACAAACGAGGCATGACAAGCTCCAAGGAAGAATCCGTCAAAGATAGCAATGCCGCGACGTTAGTGCCGGCGCAATGAATCGGTGGTGAGCGCAACCGGCGTGGAAGAGACGGCCGATCGCAGCGATCGTTGCGCTGCTGTCGGCAGCGGTGCCCGGCTCTGCCAGAATGGTGCGCATGAACACGACACCCGATACCGCCCTGCTGGTCGTCAACCTGGGCACTCCCGAATCGCCGACCGCGCCGGCCGTGCGCCGCTACCTGGCCGAGTTCCTCAGCGACCGCCGCGTGGTCGCGATTCCGCCACTGTTCTGGAAGCCGCTGCTTTACGGGGTGATCCTGCCGATCCGCGGGCCGAAATCGGCCGAAAAATACGCCAAGGTGTGGTTGCCGGAGGGCTCGCCGCTGGCGGTCTACACGCGCCGCCTGGCCGACGGCCTGCAAGCGGTCATGCCCGACTGGCATGTGGAATGGGCCATGCGCTACGGCGAGCCGGCCTTGCGCAAGACGCTGGACGGGCTGCGCGCACGCGGCATCAGGCGCATCGTGGTGCTGCCGCTGTATCCGCAGTATTCCACCACCACCACCGCCTCGATCCAGGATGTGGTGGAGGCATGGCGCACCAGCGCGCCGGAGATCGCGGTGGAGGTGATCCAGGACTACTGCGAGGACGCCGGCTGGGTGGCCGCGATCGCCGAGTCGATTCGCGCGCACTGGCAGGTGCATGGGCGCAGCGAAAAATTGATGTTTTCCTTCCACGGCCTGCCGCAGCGCGTGGCCAATGCCGGCGACCCGTATCCGCAGCAGTGCGAACGCAGCGCGCAGGCCATTGTGGCAGCGCTGGGGCTGGGCGAGGACGAGTGGCAGATGGGCTACCAGTCGCGCTTCGGCGCCGAACGCTGGCTGCAGCCGTACGCCGAACCCACGCTGTGGGCGTTGGCCGAAGGCGGCGTGCGCAGCTTCGACCTGGTCTGCCCGGGCTTTGCCACCGATTGCCTGGAAACGCTGGAAGAAGTGGCGCTGGGTTTTGCCGAAACGCTGGCCGAGCGTGGTGCCACGCTCAGCTACATCCCCTGCCTCAACGCCAGCGATGCGCATGCGCACGCGCTGGCCGCCGTGGCGCGCCGCGCGTGAAGTTGGAGCCGTTTGCGTGCGACCTGGCCATCGGCCGGGTCACCGGATTGCGCAACCAAGATCGCGGCCCGCGCCGGGTGCTGGCCTTGCATGGCTGGCTGGACAACGCGGCCAGCTTCGTGCCGCTGAGCGCGCATCTGCACGCGCAGGAGCTGGATCTGGTGCTGCTGGATCTGCCCGGCCATGGCCACAGCGCTTGGCTGCCGACAGGCGCCGAATACACGCTCAGCAGCGCGATCGCCATGTTGTTGCAGGTCGCCGATGCTCTGGGCTGGGGGCGCTTCACCGTGCTCGGCCACTCGATGGGCGGCGGCATTGCCAGCCTGCTGGCCGCCGCTGCGCCCGAGCGCGTGGAGGCCTTGATCGCCATCGAGGCGCTGGGCGCCCTGGCCGAGCCCGTGGAAAGCACTGCCACACGCCTGCGCGATGCCGTTGCGTCGGCACGCACGCTGGCAGAGCGGCCGCTGCGGGTGTTTCCGTCGATGGAAATGCCGGTACGCGCGCGCATGATGGCCAACCAACTCACCGAACCGGCTGCACGGCTGCTGGTCGAACGCGGCGTACGCGTGGTGGAAGGTGGCTACAGCTGGTGCAGCGATCCGCGCCTGACCCTGCCCACCGCCATCCGCATGACCGAAGCGCAGATCGACGTGCTGCTGGCCTCCATCGCCTGCCCCGCCCAGGCGATCTTCGCCACGCCCGCCCAGGCGTATTTCCCGGAAGCATTGCGCGACCACCGCGTGGCGGTGATGCGCGACGCACGCCTGCAGCTGCTGCCCGGCACGCACCACGTGCATATGGAAGCGCCGGAAGCAGTCGCGGCGGTGATCAACGGCTTCTTGGATGGTGTGCGTCACGCGTGATACGCAGATGCCAATCGCGCAGGTGAACGTGGCAGATGCAGCCCGTGTCGTGGGCGCACTCGAATCCTTCGATCGGTGGCATGCGCCGTGGACCTTCATCCAGGCGGTGCGCGCCGCTGCCCACCTGGATGCGGGCGATCGCGTCCTGTTGGAGCAGGCATGGGCAGCGGCGTGTCACGCCGACCACTGGATGTCGGCGCGCACCCTGGACGCAGGCGCTGCGGCTGCAGAACACGCCGTGTCAAAACGCTTTGCCTGGCTGTCGCCGCTGGCCTGCCGGCAACTTGCCCGGGCTGCCTCCTACGCGTGGCGCTAGCGGCGTCTTCGTTGCAGCGTTGACCACTCGCCGGTGCCAGCCGCACCGATCGCCTGTTGCTGTTGCCGCACCCGTAGCTGCACCACTGTCGCGAAAGGCACGTCATCGCAGCCGCGCGCTACGCCTGCGTCACTGCACGTGCAGCAACCGGCGCAGTTGCGCCTTGAGCTGGCGGCCGTGTTCGTGGAAGTAACTGCGTTCCTCGCGCCAAGTGGGAAAACGTTGCTCCACTTCGGCCCAGAACGCAGGCGAGTGGTTGGCCTGCACCAGGTGGCAGAGCTCGTGCACCAGCACGTATTCGAACGCGGAAGGGCGACCCAGCACCAGCGCCAGGTCCAACGCCATCGAGCCATCCGGTGCGAGCGAGCCCCACTGCGAGGACATCACCTTCAGCCGCAGCCGTGCCGGTGCGCGCGGCAGGCCGGGCAGATAACCCGGCAACCAGCGGCCGACGTCGGCGCGTGCCTGCGCTTCGTAGAATTCCTTCAAGGTGCGGCGCAGGCCGGCATCGCCCAGGCGGATGGGCACATGGAACTGCGCCCCGTCGTCGGTGATATCGATGCGTGCATAGCGCCCCTCGTGCCAGCTCAACGGCAGCAACGCACCACGCAACGGCAGTTGCCCGGGCACGCCACGCTCAAGCGCAGGAAACGCATCGACCTGCTGATACCGCGACAGCTGCGTGGTCAGCCAGTCCAGATGCGCATGCAGAAACCGTTCGCCGGACATCAGGCTTGCGCGCAGCGGCAAGGTCAGCCGTGCGCCGCGCTCGTCGACGCTGAGTTTGATGCGTCGCGCACGCGGGTCGCGCACGCGCAGCACCGCGATGTCGCGGCCGTCCAGCTGCACGTGCACGCAGTCGCGTTCGACAACCTGCGAGGGCGGAACAATCAGGCGGCGGACGGGCTTGAACATGCGCACAGGATACCGCCGCGATGTGTCAGGCGGTGAGACGCATTGACTGCCGCACTCGGTGAGTGCCAGACCGTGATCGGTGTCGTCCCTGGAAGCGATTGGCCACCGATCGATCAGTGGTGGGGCAGCTGATCTGCGACGTTGCTGCCGGGCCCTTGTCCGCCACCGCGCAGGACACATCGCACGTATGTCCTTCACGAGAGCAGCGGAAGAACGCTTTGGTGCGGTGTTCTCAAGGCCTGCGAGACTTTTGGCGGCATGGATGCCGCCATCGAATCCCCAGCGACGGGTTGACGGCGTGTCCCGCGACGGCGGGCGGGCAAGGACTCGTCGAGTTGGCCGGTGTGCAGGGCCTTCACTAAAACGATCCGCACCTTGTCTGGTGCGGTGTCCTTGCCGCTTGCGGGACCGTGTGGCGACATGGATACCGCCGCCGAGCCTCCACGGATGGATTCACGGCGTGTCCCGCGTGTGGCGAGGGCACCGCGCCCTCGACGCACCGAAAGCGTTTGATTCACGCCACGCATCGCGCCTCGACACCGCCACCGTGCGACGTTCCGGTTACTCGGCCTTGCTCAACTTCAACGCGGTTTCTAGCAACAGGAACAGCCGGCGGATTTCCGCGCTCATCAACGCAAAGCGTGCGTCGAGTTCGGCACGTGCGCCATCGTCTTCGCTGTGTTCGAGCTGATCCAGGGCGCCGTCGAGGAACTTGAGCTTGCGGATCACCAGATCATCGCCGAGCACGAACGACAGATTGTCGTCCAGCACCAGCGCCAGCTTGGTGACCTGCTTGCCGGCTTCCAGGTGTTTGTCGATCTCGTCGCCGCGCAGTTCCTGGTGCTGGCACTTGACCACCGCGCCGCCTTCGATGGGGTCCTTCATCTCGCACTCTTCGCCCAGGCTGAGGCCTTCGGGCAAGGGTTCGCCGGCGATCCAGCCGGTGAGGATGGCGCGCGGGGCCACTTCGGCATTGAGCGGCAGCGCCGGGAAGCTGCCGAGCGCGCCACGGATCTCGCTCATCACGTTCTCGCCGCTCTTGCGGCTGGAGCTGTTGACCGCGATGTAGCCGTGCTGCAGGTCCAGGATGGCGTCGGTGCGCGAGCTCTTGACGAAGGCGCGCGGCAGCAGCTCATGGATCAAATCGTCCTTGAGGCGCTTGCGTGCCTTGCCACCGGGGCGGCGGCCTTCCTTTTCCTCGATCTCGGCGACTTTGCGCTCGAGCAGGTCGTTGACCACCGCGCCGGGCAGGATCTTGTCCTCGCCGCCGACGGTGAGCCACAGAAAATCTTCCAGACGGTGCGAGAGCACTTCCTGCTCGTCGCGGCCGAACGGGGAAATGAAACCGCGCGAGCTCATTTCCAGCGGGCCGACCGGCTTGAGCTGCACCGGCGGCAGCAAGGTGTCGATCTCGGAGAAATCCAGGGTGGTGGGAAAGCGGAACAGGGTGAGGTTGCGAAAGAACATGCGTTGGACCGAATGAAGAAAAACGTGGAGGGTGGAAGACTGCCGGCAGCCGGAGCGGCGGCGTCAGTCGCTGTCGTGGGGGGCGTGGCTGGCGGACAGCCACGCGCTGGGATCGGGATCAACATCGCTCGGCGCATCGCCGCTGCGGCCCAGCGCCAGGAAATCGAACAACGTGCGATCGGCCAATTGCTCGGGGCGGACATCGCCCAAGGCGCGGGCGATCTGCTCCACGCGGCCGGGGAACTCGCGGTCCCATTGCTGCAACAGCTTGCCGACCTGCTGGCGCTGCAGGTTTTCCTGGCTGCCGCACAGGTTGCACGGAATGATCGGGAACTGCCGCGCCTGCGCGTACGCCGCGATGTCGGCTTCGCGCACATAGGCCAGCGGGCGGATCACCACATGCGCGCCGTCGTCGCTGCGTAGCTTGGGCGCCATCGCCGCCAGCCGCGCGTGGTGAAACAGGTTCATGAAGAAGGTGGCCACGATGTCGTCGCGGTGATGGCCGAGCGCGATCTTGGTCACGCCATGCGTCTGCGCGTAGGCATACAGCGCGCCGCGCCGCAGCCGCGAGCACAGCGAACACATCGTCTTGCCGGCTGGAATCACCCGGCTGACCACCGAATAGGTGTCCTGCTCGACGATATCGAACGGCACCCCCAGCCCGCGCAGGTAGGCCGGCAGCACATGGGCGGGAAAGTCGGGCTGTTTCTGGTCCAAGTTGACCGCCACCAGGCTGAACGGCACCGGCGCCTTGCGCTGCAACTGCAGCAGCATGTCCAACAAGGTGTAGCTGTCCTTGCCGCCGGACAGACAGACCATGACCTTGTCGCCGGGTGCGATCATGCCGAAATCGGCAATCGCCTGGCCGACCTGGCGCTGCAGGCGTTTGCCCAGGCGCAGCTGTTCGCGCTGCAACCGCTGGCGCGGGTCGCGCGGTGCGGGGTCGGCCAGGGGTTGCGGCAGCGGCAGGACAGCGGTCATAAGCTGGCCATTGTAGCTGCCGGGGGCTGGCAGGCGACGGGGTTGGCTGCGCGCGGGGGCGGCACGCCGACACGCAGCCCTTGTGACGCATTGGACGTTGACGCGGCAGTGGCGCCGGTCGATGCAGACCTGTTGCCCGCACATGGTGTCCTGCGGCCGTTGCCAGGTAACCACGTGCCGGCAGCCCAGGTTTTTGTCCGCAGATGCATGCAGTCGTCAGCGTGCAATGCGCACGGTAGCTGCGCGCGTTGTTACTTGCGGGCCGCCTCCATTGACCCGCGTTGCCTGGTGCGATGCCACAGCACAGCTCGTATCTCGCAGCGCAGCAAGCCTTTCTGCGGCAGGCTCGGTACAGTCGGCAGGTCGCTTGACCCGGGACCGGCATGGCATCTTCAGCTTCGCTACAACGCGCGGCTTTTTTCAGTCGCAGTTGTGGTAGCGCTAACATTTTTTGGCTGGATGCCGATGGCAGTCGCGCGGACGCATCGCTTGCCGGTGCCATGTGCGCTGCGCAACGCGTACGTGGCCATGGCCTGTGCGCTGATGCCGATGTCCCGGTGTAACGCTTTCCCTCTCTTCCCTCCCCTGCTGCAGGAGTTCACCCCATGAGCAACACCGTGTACATCGGCGCGAAAGAATATTTCCCCGGCATCGGCAAGATCGGTTTCGAAGGCCGCGATTCGGACAACCCGCTCGCGTTCAAGGTCTACGACGCCAACAAAACCATCGGCGACAAGACCATGGCCGAGCATCTGCGCTTTGCCGTGGCCTACTGGCACAGCTTCTGCGGCAATGGCGCCGACCCGTTCGGCCCGGGCACGCGTGCGTATCCGTGGGATGCGGGCACTACCGCGTTGAACCGTGCCGAAGCCAAGGCCGATGCGGCGTTCGAGTTCTTCACCAAGCTCGGCGTGCCGTATTACTGCTTCCACGACATCGACCTGGCACCGGATGCCGACGACATCGGCGAGTACGAGCGCAACCTCAAGCACATGGTGGGCATCGCCAAGCAGCGTCAGGCCGACACCGGCATCAAGCTGTTGTGGGGCACGGCCAACCTGTTCTCGCATCCGCGCTACATGAATGGCGCCTCGACCAACCCGGACTTCAATGTCGTGGCGCGTGCGGCGGTGCAGGTCAAGGCCGCGATCGATGCCACCGTTGAATTGGGCGGCGAAAACTACGTGTTCTGGGGCGGTCGCGAAGGCTATGCCTGTCTGCACAACACGCAGATGAAGCGCGAGCAGGACAACATGGCGCGCTTCCTCACCCTGGCGCGCGACTACGGCCGCGCGATCGGCTTCAAGGGCAATTTCCTGATCGAGCCCAAGCCCATGGAGCCGATGAAGCACCAGTACGATTTCGATAGCGCCACGGTGATCGGCTTCCTGCGCCAGCATGGCCTGGACCAGGATTTCAAGCTCAACATCGAGGCCAATCACGCCACGCTGTCCGGCCATAGCTTCGAGCATGACCTGCAGGTAGCATCCGATGCCGGCCTGCTCGGCAGCATCGATGCCAACCGCGGCAACCCGCAGAACGGCTGGGACACCGACCAGTTCCCGACCGATCTGTACGACACCGTCGGCGCCATGCTGGTGGTGCTGCGGCAGGGCGGGCTGGCACCGGGCGGCTTGAACTTCGATGCCAAGGTGCGTCGCGAATCGTCCGACCCGCAGGACCTGTTCCTGGCCCACATCGGCGGCATGGATGCGTTCGCACGCGGGCTGGAAGTGGCCAACGCGCTGCTGACCGCCTCGCCGCTGGAACAGTGGCGCGCCGAGCGTTACGCCAGCTTCGACAGCGGCGCCGGCGCGGACTTTGCCGCAGGCAAGACCACGCTGGCCGATCTGGCCAAGCACGCGGCCGGCAATGCGCCCCAGCAGCTCAGCGGCCGCCAGGAAGCGTATGAAAACCTGATCAATCAGTATCTGACGCGTTGAGCATTGCCACTGCATGCGCCTCGCCTCACCTGGCGCGTGCAATGACCGTCTGCATTGCGACGGTGGGCCAGCTATCACTGCAGCGGTCAGCAATGGCTGCCAATGTGATGCGCGGTCACCAGAAACGTGAGCGCACACCGGCAATGCTGGTGTGTTGCATGCAAGCCTGCGAGGCGACCACATCCGGCTTGCGGCATGCAGGGGTCTGATCGCTACGTTGACTCGGCCGCATCGTCCGCTGTCGGTGCGGCCACCGAATCCCGCTTGACCAGCAGGTGCGCGACCACATGATCGACCATCCTTGCCGTACGCTCCTTGGCCCGAATCGTCTTCAGCAAGATGTCCAGCGCGGCATCGGCCATGGCGGCGATGGGCTGCTGCACGGTGGTGATTTCGGGCCACACCGCAGTGGCGGCAGAGGTGTCGTCGAACCCGACCACCGACAGATCGCGCGGCACATCCAGCCCACGCCGGTGCGCGACCGAGATTGCCGCGGCGGCCATGTCGTCGTTGCTGGCGAAGATGGCGCTGGGACGGCGTTTGCGCGCCAGCAGTTTTTCCGCGGCGACCAGGCCGGATTTGTAGGTGTAATCGCCTGGCTGCACCAGGTGCCGATCCAGGCGCAGACCGGCGTCGGCCAGCGCCGCCTGAAAGCCTTCGAAGCGCCGCGTGCTGGCCGACAGGTTCGGATGCCCGGCGATGTAGCCGATGCGCGCATGCCCCTGTGCGATCAGATGTTCGGTGATCTCTTTGGCAGCAGCGAATTCGTCGATGCGCACACACGCGACATCCGGGCTGAAATGGTTGGAGGCGATCGCCACCACCGGCACCTTGGCGCGCACCAATTCCAGCACTGCGGCCCTGGATTCGCACAAGGGCGGCGGCAGGATCACACCGGCAACGCCTTTGGCGAGCTTGCGCGCGGCCTTGCGTTCGGCATCGGCGTCCAGGTCGTCCCAGCAGTCGATCACCAGCTGGATCGACGTACGCGATGCCACCCGCAACACGCCCAGCAGCAACTCGCGCAGGTAGGCACCGCTGGGATCGCTGTAGATCAACGCAATCCGCGTGCTCTGCGCGGCCGCCAGTGCGCTGGCGGCAAGATTGGGCGTGTAGCCCAGCTTGTCGACCGCGCGCATGACCCGTTCGCGGGTGGCATCGCGCACGCTGCCGGTGTTGTTGACCACGCGCGAGACTGTCATCGGCGAGACCTTTGCCAGCGCTGCCACCTCGTCGATGGTGGTCGCGCGGCTGGTGCGGCGGACCGATTTCCTGACCTTCTCCAAGCGTGGCCTCTTCAAATGCGTGCGAAAGCTGCGGGATGCACGGGCGCTGCTGCGGTAACGCGGACGCCGGGTGCAGGTATGACGATGCGAGCCATGGTACCGGGAAGCAGGCAGAGCGGCGATATGCGCCTGCATGCGCCGGTGACGCTCGAGCATGCCGCATGAGCCGGTCTGCAATGCAGCAGCACGACACGGGTGTCGGCGCATTTACGCTGCAGGCAGTGATGTGGGCGGCGCTGTTATGCAGTGGCCTGTTGATCGGCGCCAACGCGCATGCCGAGGATGGCTACGATCTATGGTTGCGCTACCAACCGCTGGCCAATGCCGCGCAATTGCGTGATAGTGCCAGTCAATTGGTCGTCGTTGGCGATTCGCCCACCCTGCATGCAGCACGCGATGAACTGGCGCGCGGCCTGCAGGGATTATTGGCACGCACACCGCCGCGCGTGGACGCGGTGACGCAAGATGGCGCCGTCGTCCTGGGCGCCGCCAGCGCGCCACAGATTGCCGCCATGAAGCTCGATACAGGCCAGTTGGGCCGCGATGGCTATCTGATTCGGAGCGCCGAGGTACATGGGCATCGCATCACCGCCATTGTCGGCGGCAGCGATCTCGGGGTGCTATACGGCACCTTCCACCTGTTGCGTCTGCTGCAGACCGGGCAATCGCTCGCAGCGCTGGATGTGCGCGCGTCGCCACGCTTGCAGCTGCGCATGCTCAATCATTGGGACAATCTCGATGGTCTGGTGGAGCGTGGCTATGCCGGCGCGTCGCTGTGGAACTGGCAGACGCTGCCTGGCTATCTGGATCCGCGTTACACCGACTACGCACGTGCCAATGCGTCGCTGGGCATCAACGGAACCGTGCTCAACAACGTCAACGCCAAGGCCTGGAGCCTGACGCCGCAATACCTCGACAAGGCGGCGGCGCTGGCGAAGGTGTTTCGTCCGTACGGGATTCGTGTGTTCCTCAGCGCGCGTTTCAGTGCACCGATCGAAATCGGTGGCCTGAAAACCGCCGACCCGCTGGACCCGCAGGTACGGCGCTGGTGGCGCGACACCGCCGGCGCCATCTATGCGCGCATTCCGGATTTCGGCGGGTTCCTGGTCAAGGCCAACTCCGAAGGCCAGCCCGGCCCGCAGGACTATGGACGCAGCCACGCCGATGGCGCGAACCTGCTGGCCGATGCCCTGGCGCCGCACGGCGGGGTGGTGATGTGGCGCGCCTTCGTCTATTCGCATGAGCAACCGGACGACCGCGCCAAGCAGGCCTACAGCGAGTTCGTGCCGCTGGATGGCGCGTTTGCCGACAACGTGATCGTGCAGGTGAAAAACGGGGCCATCGACTTCCAGCCACGCGAGCCGTTTCACCCATTGTTCGGTGCGATGGGCAGGACGCCATTGATGCCGGAGTTTCAGATCACCAAGGAATATCTGGGCTTTTCCACCCATCTGGCCTATCTGGGCCCGCTGTTTTCCGAGACCTTGCAAGCCGACACCTATGCGCGCGGCAAGGGCTCGACCGTTGCAAAGACAGTGGATGGCAGCTTGTTCGCCGAGAGCAAACGCACACGGCTGACCGGGATCGCCGGCGTGGCCAATATCGGCGCCGATCGCAACTGGAGCGGCTCGATCTTCGATCAGGCCAACTGGTACGCGTACGGGCGGCTGGCGTGGGACCCGCAGCTGTCGCCGCAGGCCATTGCGCAGGAATGGACGCGCATGACCTTTTCCAACGATCCGGCAGTGGTCGAGCCGGTGGTCGGCATGATGCTGCGTTCGCGCGAGGCAGTGGTGGACTACATGACTCCGCTCGGTCTGCATCACCTGATGGGGCGCGGCCACCATTACGGCCCGGCGCCGTGGGATGCCGGCAGCGAACGTCCGGACTGGGATCCGGTGTATTACCACCGCGCCGACCGCAACGGGATCGGCTTCGACCGCAGCGCCAGCGGCAGCAATGCCGTTGCGCAATATGCGCCGCCGGTGGCGCGCGAGTTCGGCGATGTGCGGCGCGTGCCCGAGCCGTTGCTGCTGTGGTTCCATCATGTGCCGTGGGATCACCGCATGGCCTCCGGCAGACCGCTGTGGGACGAACTGGTGCGACGTTACGACCATGGCGTGGCCGAGGTCGCTGCGATGCGCACGACCTGGCAGCATCTGGCCGGCAAGATCGATGCACAGCGCTACCAGCAGGTCGCCGATTTTCTGGCGATCCAGCAAGGTGAGGCGCAGTGGTGGCGCGATGCCAGCATCGCCTATTTCCAGAGCGTGTCCGGGCGCCCGCTGCCTGCAGGCGTCAGCCCGCCGGCGCACCCGCTGGCGTATTACCAGGCACTGACATTTCCGTATGCACCGGGGAATCCGAAGTGAGCGCATGTCGCGTAAAGATATTGATCGGCACGCTGTCGGCGTTGCTGCTGCCGCAACTTGCGCGCGCCGCGGATGCGCCGCTGCTGCATCCGGTGTTTCAGGACCATGCGGTGCTGCAACGCGATGCGCCGATCCGCCTGTGGGGCGATGCGGCGCCGGGCACGCGTGTGACCGTGCAACTGGACAGTGCGCAGGTGCAGGCGCGCTCAGACCGGCAAGGTCACTGGGAGGCGCGCTTGCCCGCGCACGCCGCCGGCGGCCCGTACAGCCTGAAGGCCAGCACTGCCAACGGTGCGATGCAGCAGATCGATGACGTGCTGATCGGCGATGTCTGGCTGTGTTCGGGGCAATCGAACATGGAACTGCAGGTGCATCGCACGCTGGATTCGCGCAGCGAGATTACCGATGCCGAGCACCCCAGCATCCGCATGTTCAAGGTGCCCGCGCAATCCAGCCCGACACCGCAACGCGGCTTCGGCGGCGCTGCAACCTGGCAGCGCACCACACCGGAGACGGTGAAGGACTTTTCGGCTGCCTGTTACTACTTCGCACGCGAGTTGCAGAAGAAGGTCGACGTGCCGATGGGGTTGATCAATGCGTCATGGGGCGGGTCGCAACTGCAGGCCTGGATCGGCGACAAGGCCCTGCGTGCGGCCGGCGACGATGGTCCGGCGCTGGATGTGCTGGCGCGCTATGCAACCGACCCGGTGGCGGCCGCACCGCGGTGGGCCGCGCTGTGGGAACGCTGGTGGCGTGCCCATGGCGAAGGCGAACCGTGGCAGCCGGATGCGCCTGGCCATTGGCAGGATGCGCCGCCGGCCTTGGGCGCATGGGACGACTGGGGCGTGCCGCAACTGGTCGGCTTCAACGGCATGGTCTGGTACCGCACCAGCGTCGAGCTGACCCCGGCACAGGCCGCACAGGACGCCTCGTTGCGACTCGGGCCGGTGGACGAACTGGACCAGACCTGGGTCAACGGACGCGGCGTGGGCAGCAGCTATGGCGCCGATCAACCACGTCGCTATGCGCTACCGCGCGGACTGCTGCATGCCGGGCGCAACAGCATCGTGCTCAATGTGCTCAATACCTATCGCCGCGGCGGGCTGCTGGGCGACGCGCCATCGCGCGCACTGCAATTTGCAGACGGCAGCACAGTGGCACTGGACGCGCCCTGGCAATACCGCATCGTGCCGCAGGCAGTGGGCACGCCACCGCGCGCACCGTGGTCGTCGGCCGCCGGGCTGACCACCTTGTACAACGGCATGATCGCGCCGCTGGAACACCTGGGCCTGCGCGGCGTGCTGTGGTACCAGGGCGAATCCAATACCGGCGATGCAGCGCGTTATCCGGCCTTGCTCACTGCCTGGCAGCGCGACTGGCGGCAGCGCTTCGGTGCAGGCCTGCCGTTGCTGGTGGTGCAGTTGGCCAATTACGGCGCACCGCCTACCCAGCCGACCGACAGCGGCTGGGCGCAATTGCGCGAGGCGCAGCGACGCTTTGTGGCCAGCGACGCGCACGCAGGATTGGCGGTGGCGATCGATATCGGCGACCGCTACGACATCCATCCGGCCAACAAGCAGGAGCTGGGCCGGCGCCTGGCGCGCGCGGCGCGGCATGTGGTGTATGGCGAGGCGATTGCGCCGTCCGGCCCGGTGCCGCGCAGCGTGCAGCGCGAGCGCGACAGCGTGCGCATCGGCTTCGACGATGTCGACACCACGCTACTGAGTTACGGCAACGACGCACCGATCGGCTTCGAGCTGTGCGGCGAGGCGTCCGGCACTTGCCGCTATGCCAGCGCCACACTGCAGGGCCACGATGTCAGCGTGCCCATTCCTTCCGGCATGACCGCAACGCGCGTGCGCTACTGCTGGGCCGACAGCCCGGTGTGCACCTTGTACGACCGCAGCGGCCTGCCGGCCGGCCCGTTCGAACTTCCCATCACTGCCACCTCTTCCCCCTGAGCGAGATCACGATGTCACAGACTTCCGACTCCCCTGCACCGCTGCAAGGCTCTGCCCGCGACCGCGAGATCGTCGAGGCGCGCGTCATCGTCACCTGCCCGGGGCGCAATTTCGTCACCTTGAAGATCCGCACGCGTTCGGGCATCACCGGCGTGGGCGATGCCACGCTCAACGGGCGCGAACTGGCAGTGGCCGCGTATCTGCAGGAACACCTGGTGCCGAACCTGATTGGTCGCGATGCCGGGCGCATCGAAGACATCTGGCAGTTCTTCTACCGCGGTGCGTACTGGCGGCGTGGACCGGTGACGATGAGCGCGATCGCCGCGGTGGACGTGGCGTTGTGGGACATCCTGGGCAAGATGGCCGGCATGCCGTTGTACCAGCTGCTGGGCGGGCGCTCGCGCGAGGGTGCGTTGGTGTATGGCCATGCCAACGGCCGCGATATCGCCGAAACCAGCGACGAGGTGGGCCGCTTCCGCGAGATGGGCTTCATCGCGATTCGCGCGCAATGCGGCGTGCCCGGCATCAAGAAGACCTACGGCATTTCTGTCGGCGGCAAACCGTACGAACCGGCCGAAAGCGAGCTGCCCACCGAAACCGTGTGGTCCACGCCGCGCTATCTGGGCGTGGTGCCGAAGCTGTTCGAACAGCTGCGCAACGACCACGGCGACGCGATCGAGCTGCTGCACGACGCGCATCATCGGCTGACCCCGATCGAAGCCGCCCGGCTGGGTCGCGACCTGGAGCCGTACCGGCTGTTCTGGCTGGAAGATGCCACACCGGCGGAAAACCAGCGTGCGTTCGAGATCATTCGCCAGCACACCGTGACGCCGCTGGCAGTGGGTGAGGTATTCAACTCAATCTGGGACTGCAAGCACCTGATCGAGCAGCAGCTGATCGACTACATCCGCACCACGATCGTCCACGCTGGCGGCATCACCCATGTGCGCCGGCTGGCCGATTTCGCCGCGCTGCATCAGGTGCGCACCGGCTTCCACGGCGCCACCGACCTTTCGCCGGTGTGCATGGGCGCCGCCCTGCACTTCGACACCTGGGTGCCCAACTTCGGCATCCAGGAATACATGTTCCATTCCGACGAGGCCAATGCGGTGTTCCCGCACGACTACCAATTCCGCGATGGCCGCCTGCACTGCGGCGAGACACCGGGGCATGGCGTGGACATCGACGAAGCGCTTGCAGCGAAGTATCCCTACGTGCCCAAGCAGTTGCCGATCGCGCGACTGGAAGACGGCGCGATGTGGGATTGGTGATGCGCGCGTTTTCTGCCACGTGTGTGGCCCTGCTGATGGCCTTGGCGGTGCCTGCGAACGCGCAGGCGCAGGCCGCTGCCGATGTTGCGTTCGACTGGTTCGAATACCGCGGCGACGATGCGGTGTTCGCCACGCCGCTGCCGGCCGGGCACTACCGCAATCCGGTGCTGGCCGGTTTCTACCCGGACCCCAGCATCACGCGTGTGGGAGAGCGCTATTACCTGGTCAATTCGACGTTTACCTACTTTCCGGCGATCCCGGTGCTGGAGAGCACCGATCTTGTGCATTGGACCCAGATTGGCAACGTGGTCGAACGCCGCGAGCAGCTCGACTACGACGGGCTGCGCATGTCGCGCGGCATGTATGCCGCCAGCATCCGCCATCACGACGGGCGTTTTTACGTGGTGGGTACCTCGGTCGACAGCGGTGGCAATTTCATCGCCAGTGCCAGCAATGCGGCGGGGCCATGGTCGGCATTGACGTGGCTGCCCAGCATCGACGGCATCGACCCGTCCCTGTTCTTCGATACCGATGGCAGCGCGTACCTGCTCAACAACGGCCCGCCGGAAGGCACGCCGTTGTACGACGGGCATCGCGCGATCTGGATGCAGCGCTTCGATATCGCGAAGAATGCGCCTGTCGGCCCGCGCAAGGTGCTGCTCAATGGCGGCGTGGACCTGGCCAGCAAGCCGATCTGGATCGAAGGCCCGCACCTGTATCAACGCGACGGGTGGTACTACCTCTCATGTGCGGAGGGCGGCACCGGGCCGCAGCATTCGCAGGTGGTGTTGCGCAGCCGTAACGTGTGGGGGCCGTATGCACCGGCACCGAACAACCCCATCCTGACCCAACGCGATCTGCCGGCCGGGCGCGCGCATCCGGTCAGCAACGCCGGCCACGTGGACCTGGTCGACACACCGGACGGGCAGTGGTGGGCGGTGTTTCTCGCAAGCCGTCCGTATCGCGGCGATCACTACAACACCGGGCGCGAAACGTTTTTGCTGCCGGTGCAGTGGCGCGATGGCTGGCCCTCGATCCTGCCGGCGGGACAGCCGATTCCTTACATCGCCAAGGCGCCCGCAGGCATGAAGGCAGTTGCCACGCAGGCACCATTGTCGGGCAACTTCGTCTGGCATGACGATTTCGATCAGGCCACGCTGCAACGCGAATGGCTGACCGTGCGCGTGCCAAAGCACGACGTGGCCGACCTGCGCACGCGGGCAGGCTGGTTGACGTTGCATGCCAGCAGCCAGGGGCTGGACGGTACCGGCACGCCCGCGTTTCTCGCACGCCGCCAGCAACATCTGCGTTTCACCGCCAGCACCGCACTGGAGGTCCCGACCCAGGCGGGCATCCGTGCAGGCTTGGCCGCATTTCAGAATTCGACCGCGTGGTATGCACTCGGCGCCCGTCGCGATGGCGATGCCGTCCAGGTGTTTCTGGACAAGCGCGAGGGCGCGGCCACCACCACGCTGGCGCAGACCCGCATCCCGGCCACTGCACAGCTGCGGCTGCAGATCAGCGGCGATGGTGGTGCGTATAGCTTCGCCTTCGATGCCGATGGCCGCGGCTGGCAATGGCTACGCCGCAACGACGACGCCAGCTTTCTCAGCACCGAAAAGGCCGGCGGCTTCGTCGGCAGCGTGATCGGGCCATTCGCCCAATCGCATCCCGACCGCCCTTCACAGGACTGACCATGCCTTCGCATCCGCCCGCCCCGTTTCGTTCGCTCGCGCAGGGTGTCCTGCTCGCACTGGCATGTACCGCAGGCGCTGCCCATGCCGCGACACCGCCGCCGTATCTGGATACACAACGCAGTTTCGAACAACGCGCGGCCGATCTGGTGTCGCGCATGACGCTGGAAGAAAAGGCCGCGCAGATGCAGAACGCTGCGCCGGCGATTCCGCGCCTGGGGGTGCCGGCCTACGATTGGTGGAACGAGGCGCTGCATGGCGTGGCGCGCGCCGGCGGGGCGACGGTGTTCCCGCAGGCGATCGGCATGGCCGCCACCTTCGACCTGCCGCTGATGCACGAGGTCGCCACCGCCATCAGCGACGAGGCGCGTGCCAAGCATCATCAGTTCCTGCGCCAGAACCAGCACGCGCGCTATCAGGGGCTGACCTTCTGGTCGCCGAACATCAATATCTTCCGCGATCCACGCTGGGGCCGCGGCCAGGAGACCTACGGCGAGGATCCCTTCCTCACCGCGCGCATGGGCGTGACCTTCGTGCAGGGCCTGCAGGGCGAAGGCGCCGACGCACCGAAGAACGCGCAAGGTGAGCCGTACCGCAAGCTCGACGCCACCGCCAAGCATTTCGCCGTGCACAGCGGCCCGGAAGCCGATCGTCACCACTTCGATGCGCGCCCCTCCCAGCGCGACCTGTACGAGACCTACCTGCCGGCGTTCGAGGCACTGGTCAAGGACGGCAAGGTGGATGCGGTGATGGGGGCCTACAACCGCGTGTACGGCGAGTCGGCCAGCGCCAGCAAGTTCCTGCTGCAGGATGTGCTGCGCCAGCAATGGGGCTTCAAGGGCTACGTGGTGTCCGATTGCTGGGCAATCGTGGATATCTGGAAGCACCACAAGATCGTCGCCACCCGCGAACAAGCCGCCGCGCTGGCAGTCAAGCACGGCACCGAACTGGAATGCGGAGAGGAGTATTCCACCCTGCCGGCGGCGGTCCGCCAGGGCCTGATCGACGAGGCGCAGATCGACACCGCGTTGAAGACCTTGATGACCGCGCGCATGCGCCTGGGCATGTTCGATCCGCCCGGGCAGTTGCCGTGGTCGACGATTCCCGCCTCGGTCAACCAGTCGCCGGCGCACGATGCGCTGGCGCGGCGCACCGCGCGCGAATCGCTGGTGCTGCTGAAGAACGATGGCCTGTTGCCGTTGTCGCGGGCCAAGCTCAAGCGCATCGCGGTGATCGGCCCCACCGCCGATGACACCATGGCACTGCTCGGCAACTACTACGGCACGCCGGCCGCGCCGGTCACCGTGCTGCAAGGCATCCGCGCCGCGGCCCCGAATGCGCAGGTGCTGTACGCGCGCGGCGCCGACCTGGTCGAGGGGCGCGACGACCCCGCCGCCACGCCGCTGATCGAACCGCAATACCTGCGGCCGTCGGCCAACTCGCCCGAACGCGGTTTGCGGGGCGAGTATTTTCGCAACCGCGATTTGTCCGGCACGCCGGCCCTGGTGCGCGTGGATGCGCAAATCGGCTTCAAATGGGACCGCGGTTCGCCGACCGACAATCTGCTGGCGCGTGGCGAGGCTGGCCCGAGCGAGGCGGTGCCGGCGGACAACTTCAGCATCCGCTGGAGCGGCCAGCTGGTCCCGCCGACTACCGGCACCTACCACCTGGAAGCGGCCGCCGACGACGGCGTGCGCCTGTACCTGGACGGCAAGCCGGTGATCGACCGTTGGAGCACCAGCGACCGCCTGCACGCCGATGGCGTCGACGTGCAGCTGCAGGCCGGCCGTGCCTACCAGGTGCGGCTGGAATACTTCGAAGGCGAGCGCGATGCCGGCGTGCGCCTGGCCTGGCGCCAACCCGGTGCCAAGCCGCCCTTGCAGGAGGCGCTGGACGTGGCGAGCAGCGCCGACGTGGTGGTCTTTGTCGGTGGCCTGACCGGCGATGTCGAAGGCGAAGAGATGAAGGTGAACTACCCCGGATTTGCCGGCGGCGACCGCACCGACCTGCGCCTGCCCAAGCCGCAGCGCGACCTGCTCGAAGCCTTGCAGGCCACCGGCAAGCCGGTGGTGGCGGTGCTCACCACCGGCTCGGCGCTGGCCATCGATTGGGCGCAGCAGCACCTGCCGGCGATCCTGCTGGCCTGGTATCCCGGCCAGCGCGGCGGCACCGCGGTGGCCGACACGCTGTTCGGCGATGCCAACCCGGGCGGCCGCTTGCCGGTGACGTTCTACAAGGAAAGCGAAACCCTGCCGGCGTTCGACGACTACGCCATGCGCGGCCGCACCTACCGCTACTTCGGCGGCACGCCGCTGTATCCGTTCGGCCACGGCCTGTCGTACACGCAGTTCGCCTATTCCGGCCTGCGCCTGGACCGCACCACCATCGCAGCCGATGGCTCGCTCACTGCCACCGTCACGGTCAAGAACACCGGCCAACGCGCAGGCGATGAGGTAGTGCAGCTGTATCTGCATCCGCTCACCCCGCAACGCGAACGTGCCGGCAAGGAATTGCACGGATTTCAACGTATCACCCTGCAGCCGGGCGAGCAGCGCGCGTTGCATTTCATCCTCGACGCAAAGAACGCGCTGCGCATCTACGACGCGCAGCGCAAGGCGTATGCGGTGGACCCCGGCGCCTATGAAGTGCAGATCGGCGCCTCCAGTGCAGATATCCGCGCCAGGCAGCGCTTTACCGTGACCGAGAAGTAACAGCCGCCCACACTCTCGCCATGCGGCCGTGGATCGACAACTCCTTCGGCCACGATTACTGCAAATCCCCTTTCCTTGCGGGAAAGGGGTTGGGGTGAGGGTTCGGCGCAGCCCTTCCTCCAAACACTCCTACCTCACAGGCGACACGATGCAAGCACCACGTCTTTCGCGCGACACCCTGGCCACATTGCCGCCGGTGGTTTCAAGGCCCAGCTATGACCCGGCAAGCCCCACCATCGGCATCGTGCATCTGGGCGCAGGTGCCTTCCACCGTGCTCACCAGGCCGTCTACATCGATGACCTGCTTGCCGAAGACCCCAGCTGGGCCATCAGCGCCGTCTCGCTGCATCGCCCGCACGTGCGCGATGCCTTGCGCCCACAGCATGGTCTGTACACCCTCGCCCTGCTCGACGAACACCCGCACCTGCGTGTCATCGGTGCCATCCGCGAAGTACTGTGCGCCGCAGACGAACACGCCGCCGTGCTCGCGCGCCTTGCCGACCCGGCAGTGCGCCTGGTCACGCTGACCATCACCGAGAAGGGCTATTGCCTGGCCGGCGACACGCTGGACCTCTCGCATCCGGACATCGTGCACGACATCGCCCATCCCGCGCGCCCGCGCAGCGCCATCGGCTACCTCGTCGCCGGGCTGCAGCAACGCAGGCACGACGGCACCGCGCCGTTCACTGCGTTGAGCTGCGACAACCTCACCGACAACGGCATGCTGCTGCAGCGCGCGGTCGTGCGGCTTGCAGAACAGACCGACCCCGCGCTTGCGCAATGGATCACGCAGCACGCAGCCTTCCCGCGCTCGATGGTCGACAGCATCACGCCCGCCACCGATGACGCGCTGCGCACGCGCGTACACGACCAGCTTGGCGTGCACGATGCCTGGCCGATCCAGCGCGAGCGCTACAGCCAGTGGGTAATCGAAGACCGCTTCTGCAATGGTCGCCCCGCATTCGAGCGCGTGGGCGTCACCCTGAGCGAAGACATCGCCGGCTACGCGCGCGCCAAGCTGCGTCTGCTCAACGCGCCGCACTCGGCGCTGGCGTATCTCGGCAGCCTGCTGGACCTGGAAACCGTGGCCGAGGCCATGCGTCACCGCGAACTTGCCGCATACGTGGAAACGTTGATGCGCGCGGAGATCGCGCCCACCCTGCAGGCCATGCAGGGCTTCGATGCGCAACGCTACAGCGACGCCATCCTTGCCCGTTTTCGCAATCCCGCCATTGGGCACCTGCTCGCCCAGATCGCCTGGGACGGCTCGCAGAAACTCCCGGTGCGCCTGCTCGGCACGATCGGCGACGCACTCGCTACCGGCCGACCGATCCAGCGCCTATGCCTGGCCGTTGCGGCGTGGCTGCATTTTGTCCGCAGGCAGGCGCACAACGGCGTTCCGCTGACCGACCCGTTGAACGATGTCCTCAGCGCGCTTGGCCGCAACGCGACTGGCGATGCAGGTCATGATGTCGCTGATTTTCTGACATTGGAGGCGGTGTTCGGATCGTTGCCCGCAGACGCACGTTTTCCTGCGTCCTTGCAGGCGGCTTATGCAGCGCTCGGCATGGCCACCCCTGCTGAAGTGACACACGCCCTTGGGTCGATGGGTGACGTGTAAGACGGTGCACAGCACCATCTCATTGGCGAGCGGTGGAATCAGGCGGGGCGAGCAGTGCAGTCGCCTCGCCCACGCAATGCATCACCCGGACGCGATCACCTGCCCGATCCGCAGCAGATTGCCGCTCTCATCGACGATGGCGAACTCACGCATGCCCCAGGGCTTGTCGCCAACCGGGTCGAGCCGTGGAATGCCTTGCTCGGGCAAGGCGGCAAGCTTCATCGCTGCGTGGACGGCATCCACATCGCCTACCCTGATGTAACAGCCCGCATAACAGCCGGCCGGATCCAGGTCCGGATGCGCGAAGAAGTGCAGCTCCACATCGCCACGTCGCAGGATTGCGTAACCTGCATCATGCGGATGCGCATCGCCGACAAAGCCCAGCTGCCGATAGAACGCCACCGTCTGCGGAATCGAACGGCTCGGCAGGGTCGGGATGGTTTGCGTTTCTACATTGATGCTGGTGTCCATGACCAACCTCCGTGTATCCAAGCTTCAGAAGCGCTTATGTGAGCAGCTCGATGGAAGTGACAGGCTCGCTCCCCACGCGCCTTAAAAGTCCTGGCGGCGGTTACGGTATCAAACCGTATTCGGTCGCGTGACGCCACGCGTCTCCGACAGACGCATCAGCACCACGATCACCAGGACCAGAAAGCTCAGCTCCCATACGTAGAAGGCTGCGCCTACCCGGTCGATCATCACTTCGTGCCCGGCTTCGTTTTTCAGATAGCGGGTGGCACGAAAGGTATCCATGCCGATCAGGCATGCCGACAGCAGCAGACCCAATGCCGTCCTATCAGATTTGAAGAGGTAACAGAGCCACGCACTGAAGAACAGCAGGTTGCCTAACCAGGCGACGCATTGGCCGTCGAGCACCTGGATCCAGCCGAACAGGAGCAGGACAACGCCGCTCACGTGCTCGGCACCACCATGCAGTGCAGGAAGGCAGAGTGCGGCAACGTACAAAAGGGCCGACGCGACCAGCAACAATGTTTTCACGCACGTCCTTGTTTGAGAATGTGAGCGTGCCGCCTTGCGATGTCCGAGACGTGCCGCCAAACCGCTTCCTGCTAACTATAACAAAGCGTGCGCGCCGGTCTCCCCGCCCATGTACTGCTGTGTTCTGGGCAGCTGCCTGCATGAAGTCCGAGACGGCATTTTGCAGTGGACCTCGCTATGACATGCTTTGCACCCCCCTGCACCGACACGTGTCCCAGTCCTTCCAGCCTATGGCAACACGCAAAAAACAGGATCTACCGGAGAAGGTCTGCGTGCAATGCGGGCGGCCGTTTCGTTGGCGCAAGAAGTGGGAGCGTGTGTGGGACCAGGTGAAGTACTGCTCGGACCGATGCCGGGGCGACAGCAAGCGCCACCGCTCCACGGCTTAGTCGGCACTGCCTCGGACCGGGGGCATGCCGACAAGAGACGGGCCTGTGCCGCCGCACCTCCGAGCGCAGCATGCAAAAACGCGGGTTAACGATACCGCTATTTCTTCCCTGCACGCTGTTTCGTGCCGCCGGACTTGGCCGCACGCTTGCTCGTGCTGCGCTTGCTGGCGACGGCCATGTTGTCCACCAGATTCGGATATGGGCGGCCTGCGGCTTTTGCGCGCTTGCGGGCCTGGGTCTTCTGCGATGCAGACAGTGGCTTGGAGCGCGAAGCGCTCTTTGGGCTGGACGTGCTCCAGGGCGCGGACGTCTTGCCTGCACGCTGTTTCGCAGCTGTGGAGGTGCTCTTCTTCTTGGCCGCAGTGCGCCTTGATGGCGCTTTCTTGGTCGCGCCTTTCTTCTCAGCCGCGCTGCTCCTTGCTGCAGCTTTCTTGCTTGCCTTGCTTGCCTTGCTTGCGACCTTGGACGATGCAGTCTTTCTGGCAGAGGCGCTTGCGGCCGCCGTTTTTTTCGTGGTGCGCTTATTCGGTGCGGTCTTTTTTGCGACTGTCTTTTTTGCTGACTTCTTGGTCGCCGTTTTTTTGGCTGCGGCTTGCCTGGTTGCACTCTTCTTTGCTTTAACCTTCTTTACAGCAGTCTTTTTCGAGCCATTTCCGCTGCTGGCGCCCTTCGTCGCGCTTGCCTGGTGCAGGCGCGCGTACACACGCGCTGCCCAGCGCTGGCCTGCATCGCCGCCCCAGAGCAGCCAGGCGATGTAGCCGGCCGATGGCGCCTTGGCATCCGCCCAACCCTTGCCGCTCTTGTCCACGCTGTGTCGCGCGAAGTACGCATGCATGCGTCCAATGGTCTGTGCAGACAGCGACGTTTGTGCGGAGAGATCGCGCGCACGCGCCACACCAACGGCGGTACCGCCACGGCCGTGCTGCTCGCGCAGGCGCAGTCCACGCGCCGCCGCAGCGGCGACGCTCTTGGGCGGCGTTGTCGCCGAACGGGAAGTTGTCGGGGAACGCGTCACGCAGGTCTCCTGTCATTGCGGTCGCGGTAGTGTTTGCATACGCGGTGCTGTCGGACGTGAAGAGCCGGCGTCTCCCCGGGCACTTGCAAGCAGCAAAGGCGCTGGGCTTGTTGAAGTGCGCTGCGTATCCGGCTGCAACACCGCAATCAGATGATCGACCACTGCCATCGTCAAGCGTGGTGGCAGCGCTGAACTGTCGCGGTCGCTACGTGCGTCGCGGCTCTGTCCGCTTTCTGCTATGGCGGTGCGTCGACAGGTAAGTAGACTGGCCGCTCTTTGCAACCAAGGAACACCGATGCATCGCTTGGCAACGTCGTTCTGCGCGGTGGTCCTGTTCGTGGTGGCCGCAAGCATGCCTGTCAGCGGGCAGGCCAATGACCTCGAACCAGCCGGATCGACCAGCAAGCGGCAATGGCGCGCGGTGCAGGCGCAGGGCGAGCCGCACGCACGCCACGAAAACAGCATGGCCGCCATTGGCGAGCGCCTGTATTTGCTCGGCGGTCGCGGCGAACGCCCGCTGGATATCTTCGATACCCGCACCCGGCGCTGGTCGCGCGGCAGCGCACCGCCATTGGCCGTCAACCACGCCCAGGCGGCGGTCTGGGCAGGCAAGCTCTATCTGGTGGGCGGGTTTACCGGCGACTATCCCAACGAAGTGGCGTTGACGCATCTGCTGATCTACGACCCGGCCACCGACCGCTGGCAGACGGGCGCGGAGATTCCTGCCGATCGCCGCCGCGGTTCGGCCGGTACCGTCGCGCACGACGGAGTGCTGTATCTGGTGGGTGGCAATACGCGTGGCCACAACAGCGGCTATGTGCCCTGGCTGGACGCCTTCGACACGCGGACCCAGCGCTGGACGCGCCTGCCCGATGCGCCGCATGCGCGCGATCACTTCCAGGCCGTGGTGCTCGACGGCAAGCTCTACGCGGGCGGCGGGCGCCGGTCTTCGCACGACACCGGCGACACGCTGTCGCAAACAATTCCGCAGCTGGATATCTACGATCTGCGGCAGGCCACCTGGTCGGTGGCCGATGCCACGCTGCCCACCCCGCGCGCGGGCGCGGCAACCGTCGCGCATCACGGCCGGGTCATGCTGTTGGGCGGCGAAAGCACGGCCCAGGTCGCCGGCCACGCGGAGGTGGAGTCCTACGACCCGGCCACCGCGCGGTGGGAGACCGGTCCGGCCTTGCCGCGCGGCAGGCACGGCACGCAGGCGGCACAGGTGGGCGAGGATCTGTACATCGCCGCAGGCAGCGGCAACCGCGGCGGCGGACCGGAACTGCAGGATCTGCTCGTGCTGCCGTCATTGCCCTGAGCGTTGCATGCGGCGCAGGTGTGCTTGCGGCATTCAGCGCCTGCGAGCAGCCGCATTGCACCTGCCAGATGCCTCGGTGCAGGGAAGGCGCGTCCTTCGCAGGCTCTGACGACCGCGCCCGCTGCCGGCCCATCACCCAGCGCGGTTTGAACGCCGTGCCGGTGGCGAACCTCGCCGGCGCTCCACAGCGCTGCCTTTCGGCACATCGGCCGTTGCATCGCGCAACTGCTCGACGTGGCCGGCGATCATCGTGCCGACTGTCTCGGCCACCGCACGGCTGCTCAGTCGCACATCGAACAGCAGCTCCACGGTCGCATAGATCAGGTCCACCACGATGCGGCTGACCAGACGCAGTTGGCGCGGGTCTGCATCGGGAAAGAATTCGGCGAGCATGCGCACCTGCGCCTTGGTGACCTGCGCGTGCGAGTCCAGGCGCACCTGCTGCAAGGCCGGCACCGCACGCAGCGCGCGCAGGATCCAGACACCGCCCTCGGTGGCCTTGGTCACCCGGTAGGTCTCCAGCACCAGGCCGGTCAGCGCCTGCTGCACCTGTTCGCGCGAACCGGACATCGCCTGCGGCGTGATCCACTTGGGCACCAGCGCGTTCTGCCGCTGCATCAGGCGCGTGCCGAGCTCGGACAACAAGGCATATTTGTTGGGAAAGTAGCGGTACAGCGCCGGTGGCGTCAGTCCGGCATGCGCACAGACCAGATTGGTGGACAGCCGTTCCACGCCGACATCGCCGAGCAATTGCGCGGTCACCGCCAGGATATGTTCGTAGGTCTCGGTCGCGCGATGCTGGGCCGGGAGCTTGTTGCCGGTCAGCCTGGGCGCGGGCGCCTTGAGCGGCGCGCGCGGACGGGACTTGGTCGTGGACATGGGCGGGGGATTCCTCGAACACGGAGTGATGCGTCGGCCAGACCACCGCGACTGCACCTGCGCCGTTGCGTCGCTGCTGCATCGCGCCGGCCAGGCGGCGTCCATCGTCTGCAGTAGCGCCATGCCACCGCCAAGCCATGCGCCTGCACGGCCGGTGTTTGCCAGAGCCACATCATACGCGCTGCGTCGCGGGCGATCTGTGCCGCGCGCGTCATCGGCGGGCCAGCCAGGCGGTCAATGCGGTGGCCACGCGGTGCTGCCAGCCCCGATACGGCGGAAAGAAGGCCCGCGCGGTCAGCAGGCGGCCGCCGCGCAATACCGCACGTTCGTGCGAAAACGCCTTGAATCCATGCAGGCCATGCGCGCTGCCGATCCCCGACTGGCCAATGCCGCCGAACGGCAAGCCGGTGTGCATGAATTGCTGCAGGCAGTGATTGACCACCACGCTGCCGGAGCTGCTGCGCGCCAGCACGCGGGCGACCTGTGCGGCATCGTTGCTCCACAGATACAGCGCCAACGGCTTGGCGGCGGCGTCGAGTCCGGCGAGCACGGTGTCGAGATGGTCGAAGGTCACCACCGGCAGCACCGGCCCGAAGATTTCTTCCTGCGCGATGCGCGCGTGTTCCGGAACATCGGCCAGTACCGTCGGGGCGATGAAACGCTGCGCCACGTCATGCTCGCCGCCGGCCACCAGCTCGGCACCGGCAGCGCGCGCTTCATCGATCAGGGCCGCCAGGCGCGCCGCATGGCCGACATGGATCATGCGCGCCAGGTCGGGGCTGGCAGCCACCGCCGCCGCGCTGCTGCCGTAGCGCTGCGCCAGCAGTTCGCGGCACCGCTGCAGCAGCGCCGTGCGGACCTCGCGATGCACGAACAGCGTATCGGGCGCGATGCAGGTCTGCCCGGCATTGACCAGCTTGCCCCACACCAGCACCTGCGCGGCGCGTTCCAGGTTGGCGCTGCGGTCGACGATGGCCGGCGATTTGCCGCCCAGCTCCAGCGTCACCGAGGCCAGCTGGGCGGCAGCGGCGGCCATGACCTGCCGCCCCACTGCCGGTGAGCCGGTGAAGAACACATGGTCGAACGGGCAGGCCAGCAAGCGCTGCGCAGTGGCCACCCCGCCCTGCACCATCGCCACTTCGGAAGGGTCGAACGCCTCGGCCAGCAGCTCGCGCAGCACCGCGTTGACCTGCGGGGTGAATTCGGACGGCTTGAGGATGGCGGTGTTGCCTGCCGCCAGCGCCGAGACCAGCGGCCCCAGCACGGTGGCAACCGGATAATTCCATGGGCCGATGATCAGGCAGCGGCCCTTGGGCTGATAGCCGATCTGCGCGTGCGTGCCCAGCGTCAGCAAGGTGGGCGACACCTTGCGCGGGCGCATCCAGCGCGGCAGCCCGGCGATGGCGGCGGCGATTTCGTCGACCACCGGCAACAGCTCGCTCAGCTCCACTTCCAGTGCCGGCTTGCCGAAGTCGCCGGCAAAGGCGGCATACAGGGCCTGCCGCCGCGCCAGCAGCGCGCTGCGCAACGCGCGCAGGCGCTCGCGCCGCTGCGCGGCGGTGGAACTGCGCCAGGCCGCGGCCACCGGCTGCTGGGCGGCGAACACTGCCGCGATGTCCTCGGCGCAGACGTCCAGGTCAGCGTGCATGACGCGCACGCCCCTGCTGCAAGCGCACACACCGCAAACGCATCCGCGACCGGCGCGCCGGACGCGCCGGCACGCTGCGGCCCATTCCGCACACGCTGTCGCTCATCGATCCCCCCTGTTCGGCTGCGCTCCGGCCGGCGCCCGGCGGCGCTGGTCGCGGCCGGCTGCCGCCGCCAGGACCGCCGCCAGCAATGCGGCGGCCAGACTGAACGCCGGTACCGGAGCCGGATCATCGTGCTGTAGCAGCAGCGAAGCGAGCAAGGGGCCGGCTGCCGATCCCAGCAACTGCACCGCCGGCACCAGCACCGCCACCCGGCCATGCGCGTCGGCACCGAACGCCAGGCCCACGTGGAAGGGCATCAGGAACATCCAGACCAGGCCGAAGCCCACGCAGGCAACCGTGAACGCGGCAGTGCCGGCCGGCGCCGCACGCGCCATGATGGCCGCCACCGCTGCCAGCACCAGGCTGCCGACCACCAGGGTGCGCGCGTGACCGAGCCGGCGCACCCACCAGATCGCCGCCAGCGCGCCGACGATCTGCATCGCCAGCACCAGCGAGGTGTGCGCCTGCACCGCCCCGGCATCCAGGCCCGCGCGCAACCCCAACGGTTCCAGGTACGCCCACAGCGCGCCGGTCGCGGCCATCTGCACGAAGGCAATCAGCAAGGGCAACAGGGTTGTCGGCGACCAGCGCACGCGGCTGGCCGGCGCGGTTGCGCTCACCGCAGACAGGGTCGCCGGCAGCAACGGTGTCAGCAGGGCCGCGCACAGCGTCACCGCGCCCAGCGCCACGAAACCGCCTTTCCAGCCGGTGGACGGCAGCACCCACAATGCCAGCAGGTTCGCCAGTGCGATCTGCGCTACCGCCTGGGTCAGCATGAACACCGCGGTGACCCGATCCGGCTTGGCCGCGCGCACGATGGTCAGGGTCGCCACCCACAACAGCAGCCCCTCCGCCAGGCCGGCAGCTGCGCGTACCAGCACGAATGCGGTGTCGCCGACCGCCTGGGTGGTGGCCAGGTCCAGCAGTGCCGCCAACAGCGCCGCCAGCACGGCGACCTGGCGCTGCCAGCGGTGCGGCAACAGCGCATCGCCCAACGCCACGCCCAGGCCCAGCGCGACGATCTCCCCCATTGCCACGATGCCCACGCCGGAGAGCGTGATCAGCTTCTGCTCGACCAATGTTCCCAGCAGGATCGGCTGTACGCCCAGGATGAGCAGGGCGATCGAACCGATCAACAAACCGGACGGCAACCCCTGCGAGGCGGGAACGGCCACGGCGGACAACGCGGATGGATGACTGCTGCGCATGAGATGCCCTCAGTAGGCCGTGCTTTCGGTGGGCAGGGCGCCATTGGCGAATGCGGCGCTCGCACGTACCTGGTCCTTGCGCAGACGCCCGTTGGCGATGCGACGCACCCACCACGGCAGCTGCCGGGTGGGTCCTCCGGTGGCCGCCGCCAGCACATACGCCTTGGCGCACTTTTCGAACAACGCGATGTTCAGCGCCAGGCGACGCGCACTGGTGCCCAGGCACAGCGGCCGCCGTGCCACCAGCACGGCATTGCCGATCGCCCCGGCCAGCGTGGCCGCCGCGTCGGCCGCGCGCACCGGCGGCGGCATCGGCCCCAGATGCCGCGCCTGTTCGTCGAACACCTGCGGCAACGCGCCGCCGCAGTCGGCCAGGCAGTGGCCGAAGGCACCGGCCGACCACGCCACCGCCCCCACATCGCCACGCTGCGCATAGACCTGCGCATGCAGGCGCTGCGCCGCATCCAGCGCGGCATCCTCGCGCCAGTCCAGCAGCAGCGGCGTTGACGCGGTGGCGCTGCCGATCCATATCTGCGTGGCGCCCGGGCAACGCAACGACAAGGCCGCGTCATCGTCGCCGAGCAAGTGGGAGGCCTGCAGCCGTTCGCGGGTCTGCAGCCAGGTGTCGCGCAGGGCATCGGTGGCGTTCATCGGCTCAGACCAGTGCAAAGACATCGTCGAAACGGTTCAGGGCCTCGTCGATCACCGCATCGGTGTCGGCCATGCTGGTGTAGATGCGGCTACCGGCCAGGGTGATCAGGCCATGCGCCGAATACGCCGCGCCCATCTCTTCCATCATGTGCTTGCGCGCCTTGGCTTCGTTGCGCACGCGCCAGAGTTTGTAGAGGTTGCCGGTGTCCAGCAGCAGCACGCCGGAGGTCTGCAGGTGCACGATCGAGCCCATGTTGTAGACCACGTACGGCAATCCGCGGCGCTGGATGATCGTCTCCAGACCCGCACGCAGGCGATCGCCGGCGCGACCGGCGCGGCCGGCGGCATCGTTCTGCTGCGCTTCCAGCAACGCGTAGTAGCCGGCCACGCAGGACAGCGGATTGGCCGAGAGCGTGCCGCCGACAAAGGCGCGCCGCGCGGTCGTGCCGATGCCGCCCACCAGGCTCATCATGACCTCGCGGCGGCCACCGATCGCCCCGGCCATCGGATAGCCGCCGGCCAGGCACTTGCCCAGCACGGTGATGTCCGGCGCAACGCCGAAGTAGCCTTGCGCACCGCCGGGGCCCAACCGGAAACCGGTGACCACTTCGTCGAAGATCAGCAGCGCCCCGAACTCGTCGCACAGCGCGCGCACCTGGCGGTTGTAGTCCGCATGCACCGGGCGGGTGCCGCTCTCCGGCCCCAGCGGTTCCAGCAGCACCGCCGCGGTGCCGCCGCGCAGGCGATTGAATTGCAGCTTGCGGCGCAACGCGTCCAGATCGTTGGGCAGGCATTCCTGGGTATGCGCGGTCGCCCCACGCGGAATGCCGATCGCTTCCATGCGGCCGGTGCCGGGCAGGCGCAGGCCGTACACCAACTGGTCGCTCCAGCCGTGATACGCACCGCCGATCTTGATGATCCAGCGCTTGCGGGTATACGCGCGCGCCAGGCGCACCGCGCCCATCACCGCCTCGGTTCCCGAACCGAGCAGGCGCACCATCTCCACCGCCGGCATGCTGGCGCAGACCAGCTCGGCCAGTTTGACCTCGTATTCGTGCAGCAGTCCGGTCACCGGTCCGCACTGGTCCAGCACCTCGTTGACGCGTGCGCGCAACGCCGGCGGGTTGGAGCCGAGCAAGGTCGGTCCGCCGGCCTGCAGGAAATCGATGTAGCGGTTGTCGTCGACGTCGGTCAGGTAGGCGCCCTCGGCGCTGCGCATCGCCAGCGAGAACGGGTAATTGAAGGCCAGGTTGTGCTGCACGCCGCCGGGAATCACCCGCTGCGCGGCGTCGCCCAACTGCTTGGAGCCTTGGCAGCGCTGCTCGAAGTAGCGCATCACCTTGTCCATGCCTTCGCGCCGGACCGGCCGCATCGGCTGTTTGACCAACGCATCGAAGCGGCGATACAGCTGGTCCACATCGGGCCATTGCGAAATCGCGGAAGTCACGCTCATTGTCGGTGCCATCATGTCTGGGAAAGGGAGGACGCGCCGGACGTGTGCCGGCTGGAATCCAGCGCCGTCAGCACCCGCTGCAGGCCGGCCGCGAGGTCGGGCTCGCGCGCCGCACGCGCCTGGATCTGCGTCTGCAGGTGGCTGCGCGCGACCAGCTCCAACGCCTCGACCACGGTGACGGCCGCCTCCAGGTTGGTGCCGCAGCAGACCACGCCGTGATTGCGCAGCAGATAGGCGTTGACGGTGGGCTGCAGCTGCCGGGCCAGCAGGCGGGCCAGCAGGCCGGTGCCCGACGGCATGTAGCCGGCAATCGGAATCCGTGCGCCGAGCAGGCGGCGCAACGCCGGTTGCGTCACCTCCAGCGGCGCGCCCAGCAGGGTGCAGGCGCTGGCGACCGGCTGGTGGGTGTGGATGCTGCAGCCCACGTCCGGGCGCCGCCGCATCACCTGCGCATGCAGGCCGGTTTCGACCGACGGCGTGCGCGTGCCGTCGAGCTGGTGCAGGTCCTTGGTGCGGACGATGCAGATATCCTCGGCCTGCATGCTCAGGTAGTCGATCGCCGAAGGGGTGACCGCGAAACACTCCGCATCGATACGCAAGGCGACATTGCCGCCGGTGCCGGCCAGATAGCCGCGGCGCGACAGTTCGATGCACAGCGCCACCACGCGCTGGCGTTGTTCAAGGGCAAACATGCGCGGCGACCTCCGGGGCGGCGGCAGGCGTGGAGGGATTGAGCCGTCGGTAGATCGGCGCCAAGGTGCGCTGCAGATCCTTGAATACCGCGTAGCGGTCGTCGTACAGCGCACGCGTGCCCGCATCCGGCTCGTAGACCCGCCGGGGTCGCTGCAGTGCCGCCAGATCGCCGAAGCCGAGCCGGCCCAGGCCGACCCCGGCGATAAAGGCCGCGCCGACCGCATTGGCCTGGATCGGATTGTGCAATTGCCGGATCGGCCGGCCGCTGACATCGGCGATGATCTGGCACCACAGATCCGACTGCGCGCCGCCACCGACCGCGGCAATCGTGCCTGGGTCGCAGCCGAGCAGGCGCGCGAACGGCTCCATCATCCAGCGCGTGTTGAACGCCACCCCTTCCATCACCGCGCGGATCATGTCTTCGCGGCTGTGCATCAACGAGAGATTGATCAGACCCGCACGCAGGCTCGGGTCTTCCACCGGCGTGCGTTCGCCGAACAGCCAGGGCATGTAGATCAACCCGTTGGACCCTGCGGGCACGCGTGCGGCGATGCGATTGAGCACTTCATAGACGTCCGGGCGCTGCTCGTCGCTGAGCAGTTCGTCGGCATGGAACAGGATGCGGTCGCGCAGAAAGGACAGGTTGGCACCGGCGGTGGTCTGCAGGGCGATCGCCAGATAGCGCCCTTCCACCGCGCACGGCACCGCGGCGATCGTACTGCGCACATCGGTTTTCATGCGCGGCACATGCGCGCCCAACCACGACGAGGTGCCCAGGTACAGGTGCGCGGCGTGGTCTTCCACCGCCGCGGCGACCGCCACGGCCGACGTGTCGATCGCGCCGGCCACCACAACGGTCTGCGGCGACAGGCCCAGCGCCTGGGCCACCTGCGGCAGCAGCGGACCCAGCACGGCAGTGGAAGGCACCAGGTCCGGCAACTTGTCGCGCTCCACGCCGACCATGTCCAGCAGGCCCGCGTCGTAGCGAATATGGTGCGGGTCGCGATTGTCGGTGACCCAGGTGGTCAGCATCGAATCGGGAGTGGCGCAGAACCGGCCGGTCAGGCGCAGGTTCATGTAATCGAGCACGTTGAGAAACTTGTGCGTGCGCTGGTAACGCACGGGCTGGTGATCGCGCAGATAGGCGATGTGGCCGGCGCAATCCTTGCCGCTGCGCGCAGGCGCGCCACCGCTCAGGCGCAACCATCGCCACAGGCGCAGGGGATCGTAGCCGCGCACATTGAGCCAACGCCCCTGCAGACGCCGGGCGATGGCCGCCTGGCCGCGCATGTCCAGCCACAGCATGGCGCGCCCGAGCGCCTGGCCGTTATGGTCCACGCAGACGGTGCCTTCGCCCTGGGTCGAGCAACACACGGCCACCACGCGTCGGCGCAGCGCCGCATCGCCCTGCACCACGGCAGCGGCGGTGGCGCTGAACGCGTCCCACCACGCGTGCGGGTCTTGTTCGGCAGCGACGCCCTGCACGTGCAGTTGCACCGGTTCGAACGCCCAGGCGAGCACCTTGCCGTCCAGCGTCACCAACGCGCATTTGCAGCCTGAGGTTCCCAGGTCCACCGCCAGCACCAGCGGCGCATTGCCGCCGGTGTCGTCTGCGAGCGTTTGGGTGCGCATCAGAACGTGTAGCCGATCGAGAACACCAGCGCATCGCCGTCGGTCTTGCGGATACGCTCGCCGTCCTGCACCCAGTACAACTGGTGCGCGTTGGTGTTGGTGGTCAGCCAGTCCAGGTTCCAGTCCAGGCCCCAACGCCGATGGGTGATGCCGATCTGGTAATCGGCGAAGTTGCCTTCGCGAAAGTTGGCCAGTTTCTGGTAGCCGGCATGCAGGCGCAGCGTCGTGGACGGCAGCAGCGAGGGCAGCAACGGCACCTGGGTATTGAGGTCGGCCAACACGGTGCCACGCGAATCCTGTTCGCCGCGCGCGTAGCACTGCAATGCGGCGGTCGGATCGATCGAGAAGCGCAGGATCTGCCCGCACACGCCGCCGGTATCGGCACCGCGGTAGGTCTTGGACACTACATACAACACGCGCCCTTCGACGATGCCGTAGCCCAGCTCCATCACGGCGAAGTCGCTGTTGTAGTTGGTCGTGCGCACGTCGGTCGGCGTGCCGGTTTCCAGGTCGATGCTGTGCGGCGCCATGAAGTGTGCGCCCGGGAATCGCTCGGTGGCCAAGCCCACGCCAGCGTGCCAGCCGTCCGGATTGCCGAAGCGATAACCGCCCGCCAGGGTGACGCCCAGGCCGTCGCCATTGACGAACTGCTTCTTGCTGACCCCGGCCACTTCCAGCAAGGCGACCAGCCCGCTGGCATGCACGAACTGGGTGCTCCACTTGGCCGAGGGCCGCATCAACGAATCGGAGATGCCGCGCGTGCGCTGTTCGCTCATCAGCTTGACCTGGTTGTCGAACTGATAGGTCGCCACGCTGCCTTCGCTGGCCGGGTCGGCTTGCTGGGCCTGCGCCGGCAGGCAAGCCGCACCTTGCAGCAACGCACACGCGACAACCGCGCCGACATGGATCTTCGCCATCTGGATTCCCCCGGTGGATGTGAGTGAGAACCGCCGCGATCGCGGCGGCCGGTGCTGCGCGCGCATGTAGCGCTGGCCGCAGCTAGTGGCTGGCGCACACCGGCGTGGATGGCAGGGCCTGCACGCGGGTAAACAGCATGTCTTCGCCGAGCACTTCGGCGCCGATGAACGCGCGCAGGGTCAGGCTGTCGCCCTTGCTACGCAGCGTGGCCTTGTAGCGCTTGCCGCTGCGCGGATCGAATGCCCAACCGTCGCGCCAGGTGCCGTTGTCGTCGCGCTCCAGGCGCGCGATCTGCACACCGCAGGTGTCCTTCGGCGTGCCGGCGTCCTTGTCCCACACCACCTTTCCGCACATCGCGCTGGCGGCATCGGTACACGGCGCAAATGCGATGACGGCGTCCTTGGCCGCAGTCAGCCACAGGCCCTGTACCGGCGAGGACGCTGCCGCCAGCGCAGGCATCAGCGGCAGCGCCGCTACGACAACGCACGCCAGGGTGCGCAGCAACCGGGAAACGCAAGCTTCGTTCATTGCCGCAACCCCGCGGGCAACCCGCTCATGACAGTAGTGAAAACTACCGTATAGCGATGATTACCTTTTTGCAACAGGCTCAAGCGTGGCGATTGCCTGGACAGCTGCACGCCTTGGCGCAGCAGGCGTTGCGCGGTGCAAGAGCGATTCGGTGCACGCCTGTTTTGACGCGCCGCACCACGGTTGCGGTCGCCAACGTTGGTGCGGCGAGCCAGGTAAAAGGCCTGGCTCGCAGGCGCTGCGGCCGGCGGTCGGAGGTGCGGGCACCACGCTGCTCGGTAAGACCGGCAGCGGTGGCGCTACGGGCGAGGACGCGTCGTGCGGGCGCGCGTCATGGCCGCTGGCCTTGTCTGCAAGCAAGCGGCCTGTGGCGGCTGGACGATTGACCGAGGCAGTACACAAGGCAGCCGATACAGCGGCAGTACCAGGCGATTGGCGCTGCGGTCAGACACGCATGCGGCCAGACGTGCGTGTCCATCGCGAGGCGATGCAGCAGCATCGCCGCGATCGTCTAGCGCACGAACTGCAGGCCCAGCGACTTCACGCGCACGCGCGCCAGCATCGCGTGCGAGGTCATGTACAGCGTGTGGCCATCGTTGCCGAAGGCGCAGTTGGAGACGGCCTCGCCGGTGGCGATGCGACCCAGGCGTTGGCCGGCGGGATCGAAAACGATCACCCCGCCGGGGCCGGTCGCAAACAACGTACCGTCGGCGGCAACCGCCATGCCGTCGGGCAGGCCGGGAACATCCTTGGCGATCAGGTCGGACGCATCGGCAAACACACGCTTGCCGGTGACGGCGCCCTGTGCATCCAGTGCATACGCCATCCAGATCGGCCGTTGCGGATCGGAGTTGGAGACGTACAAGGTGCGCGCATCCGGCGACAGGGCAATGCCGTTGGGAAAGCTCAGGCCATCGTCCAGCAGATGCACGCTGCCATCGGTGTCCAGGCGATAGACGCCATTGAAGCGCAGCTCCTTGACCGGCGATTTATCCAGATCCTTCAACCCGTACGGCGGGTCGGTGAAGAACACCACGCCATCGCTGCGCCGCACGACATCGTTGGGGCTGTTGAAGCGGTGGCCCTCGAAGGCAGTCGCAAGCGGTGTCTTCTTGCGCGTGACCGGATCGAGCCTGGCCAGGATGCGCGTGCCGGAATCGGCTAGCAGCACCGTGCCGTCGGGCTCGGCGTACAGACCATTGGCGCCGGCTTCGCGCAGCGTGGGCAGTTCCGGGCCGGTGTAGCCGGAGGGCGAGAGCAGGACCGACAGGCCGGCCTGTTCGGACCAGCGATACAGCTTGTTTTCCGGCACATCCGTAAACAACAGATAGCCTCCCTTGCGTACCCATGCCGGGCCTTCGGACCAGGTGAAGCCTTCGGTGAGCTTCTCGATGCGCGCATCGCTTGCCACCACATCACCGAAGCGGCGGTCGAATGTCTGCAGCTGGCCGATGGCCGCAAAACGCGGCGTCGGTGGAGTCTGCTTGGTGCAGGCAGCAAGCACCGCCAGCAACGGCACGGCCAACAGCAGATAAGACGGCAAGCGCATCGGTCAGTCCTGTCTCATGGTTGGGGGCATGATGCCATCATGCGTGTGCAGGCGACTGCGCATAGCGGCCACCAATGCATCGCGCGCATGCATCTATGAGGTGCACGGCACGCAGGAATGCGGTGTTTCGAGCCATCCATGCCGCACCGAACATCGGCCGTGCTCGCCTGTTGCCCGGGCCCTGGTTGTCAGCAGCTCTTGGGCCGGCAGCCGCTAGCGTGCAGCGGTTGCGGTGGGCACGGCCAACACCGCATCCAACGCCGGCTTGGGTTGATGATTGCGATCGAACAGCAGCGGATAGTTGGTGCGCCCAGGTACCGGGTAATCGTTTTTCCACGACATGTCATCGCTGACGCCCCACACGCTGACGCGCGCAATCTTGTCGCGCTTGCGCCAGAACAGCGCGAACAGTTCGGCATACCGGTCGCGCAATTGCGCCTGCACGTCGGCAGGCAAACCATCACGATAGGGGTCGAGAAAGCGCTTGAATTCCGGCAGCTGAAACTGCTTGTGCGCCATGCCGGTGCCGATGATCTGGCCTTCCTTGGTGAGCGGCAACACATCGATGTCCAGCTCGGTGATCATGACCTTGACGCCAAGCGCAGCGTACGCATCGATCGCGTCCTCGATGTCGCGCAAGCTGGGGTAGTTCAGCCCCCAATGGCCTTGCATGCCCACGCCATCGATACGGACACCAGCCTGCTGCAGCATCTTGACCATGCGCACGATGCCATCACGCTTGGCCGGCCGCCATGCATTGAAATCGTTGTAGTAGAGCTGCGCATCCGGTGCATAGCGCTGTGCGAAGGTGAAGGCATTGCGGACCACCGTGTCGCCGTCGCCCACGCGCTGTACCCAGTTGGTCGAACGGTAACTGCCGTCTTCGTCGATGATTTCGTTGACCACATCCCAGGCTTGCACCTTGCCCGTGTAACGCCCGGCCACCGCCGCGATATGCGCACGCATGCGTTCCAGCTGCTGTGCCGGCGTATTGGGCCGACCATCGGCGGTAGTGAAGAACCACTCCGGTGTCTGGTTGTGCCAGACCAGGGTGTGACCGACCACGAACTGCCGATTGCGCTGTGCGTAGGCCACGAATGCATCGGCTGCGCTGAAATCCTGCACCCCACGACGCGGCGCCACCACTTCGGCCTTCATCACGTTTTCCGCGGTCACCGCATTGAAGTGACAGGCCGCCAACGCAGCGGAGGCTGCGTCCTTGCCGGAGACGATATCGGCATTGACGGCAGTCCCCAGCAGAAACCCTTGCGCATACGCCTGCTTGAGCGAGGTGCCGGGCGTCCCGCACGCGGCCAGGGCCTGCAGCGTGCACACTGCACTGAGGCCGGCGATCAGCAATCCCAGGCGTTTGGTGAGGTTGGCGCGGTTGATGTGCATGAGCAGGTCCGTTGAGAGGTCACAGGTTTCGATTGCACTGGATCGCATCACTGCACCGCCACCTGGGTCTGTGCGGCTTGCAACGTGTCCGATTCCACATGCACGGTGATCGTGCCACGCGCCCCGGCCTTGGCACGCACGATCGCCAGGCACAGCCCATTGAAGGCATGACGTTGCGACGCAGCGAACGTTTCCAGATTGGTGGGGTCGCCGTTGTCGGTGGCCACCAACTCGCCAGGGCCTTCGATGCGGAAGCGCAGGCGGTCGCCCGCGGTCGGTGCGGGACGTCCGTCGCGATCGAGCAGGCGCACGGTGATGAAGCTCAGGTCTTGTCCGTCGCCGCGGATACTGCCCCGATCCGGCGTCAGCTGCATGCGCGCGGCGCGGCCTGCCGTCTGCACGCGCTCGCTGGCCCACGGCTTGCCGTCCTTGTACGCCTGCACCCGCAATTCGCCCGGCTGGTACACCACCGCGTCCCAGCGTAGCCGGTACTGCCGTGGCGCCTTGCGCTTGCGCCCCTGCGAAACGCCGTTGACGAAGAGTTCGGCCTCGTCGCCGGAGGTGAACACATGCACGGGCGTGACCTGTCCTTCGCGCCCTGGCCAGCTCCAATGCGGCAGCAGATGCGCCACCGGCAGTTCCGGACGCCAGCGCGACTGATAGAGCCAGTAACGGTCCTTCGGGAAGCCGGCCAGATCGAAGATGCCCGAGTAGGAACTGCGCGAGCTGTAATACGGGGTGGGCTCGCCCAGGTAATCGAACCCGGTCCAGACGAACTCACCGGCCACGTAAGGGTGTTGATCCAACGCAGCGAACACCTTGTCCGCGCTGGAGCCAAAGTCCACCGCATGCAGTTCGTACGCGCTGACCTGATGCGCCACCGAATCGCCGCCACGGCCATCGCGTACCGGTGCGCTGTTGTCCGCAGTGACCGGAAACAGGTACACGCCACGACTGCTCAGTGCCGAGGCAGTCTCGCTGCTGACAATGGCCTTGTGTGGAAACCGTGCATGGAACGCGGGGTATTGCGGCGGTTTACGGATGCGCTCGGTACCCTCGAACTCGGCTGCATCGCGGATGCCTTCGCCCTGGTAATTGAGGCTGACGACATCCAGCGCAGCGGGCAGCGGCATCTCGGGCGAGGCGTAGTTCATCGCCACCGTGGCCGGGCGCGTCGGGTCTTCTGCATGCACGATGGCGCGCAGCGTGCGCGCAATCGCCGCGCCCTGTTGGCTGGTGTATTGCTCGCCAACCTCGTTGCCCACGCTCCACAGCATCACCGAGGGGTGGTTGCGGTCGCGGCGCAGCATCGCGCGCAGATCGGCGGCATGCCACTGCGGAAACACCAGATGAAAGTCCAGCGGGGTCTTCTTCATCTCCCAACTGTCGAACACCTCATCCACCACCAGCAGGCCCATGCGGTCGGTCAGGTCGAGCAATTCGGGCGCAGGCGGGTTATGGCTCATGCGGATGGCGTTGGCGCCCATCTGCTGCAGCAATTGCAACTGTCGCTCGGCGGCGCGCCTGTTGAACGCTGCACCGAGCGCGCCCAGGTCGTGATGATTGTTCACCCCGCGGATCGGCACGTGCTCGCCGTTGACCAGTAGGCCCTTGTCGGCGTCGAACACGATGCTGCGAATGCCGAAGCGGGTTTCGTAGCGGTCCACCACGCGTCCCTGTTGGTCGACCTCGGTGACGGCCACATAGCGATGCGGGTGCTGCGTGGGTGGAGGCCCCCACAGGCGCGGGGCATCGATCCGGGTGCTGCCTTGCACCTGCGCCGTGCCGCCGGCAGGGACGCTGATGGGCTGCGCGGGAATGCGCGCGACCGCTTCGCCACTGGGCCGGTCGCTTGCATCGTCGAGCAGATAAATCGCTGTGCGCACCTGCGCCTGGGTTGCGCCGCGGGCGGCGTTGTCCAAGGTGACGGTCAGCTGCACCTGCGCCGCATCGGCCGAGACGTACGGCGTGGTCAGCTGCGTGCCCCAGTGCGCGATATGCAACGGCGCCGCTTTGGTCAGCCACACGTTGCGATACAGCCCACCGCCTGGATACCAACGCGCTGACTCGGGCGGGTTATCCAGGCGAATGGCCAATTGATTGCGCTTGCCTGCGATCACATACGGCGTCAGATCCACGCGCCAGGAGCTGTAACCGTACGGCCAGCCGCCGACAAGCTTGCCGTTGAGCCAGACCGTGGCGTAAGACATCGCACCATCGAGATCCAGAAACATCGCGCGGCCGCGATCGCTGGCCGGGATGTCCAGGCGCTTGCGATACCAGCCGATGCCCCAGCTCGGCAACCGACCCATGCCACCGTAAGGCCCATCTGCCAGGAACGGCCCGGCAATGGCCCAGTCATGCGGCAGGTCCACGGTTTCCCATGCGCTGTCGTCGAAGTGCGGCTGCACATACGCCACCGTGCTGCCCGGATTGCCTGGAGGGCGTATGTGCCGTTGGGCCGGGTCTGCGATCAAACCGTTGGCGGTGGGCAGGATCCACGGCTTGAGCACGCGCACGGCGGGCGCATCGATGAGCTGCGCTTGTTCCGGCTGCGCATCGGCCACCTTGCCATCGCTGCTGCGCACCACCTGCGGGCGCACATCGTAGTCCAGGATTTCCTGGTTTGCGGGCGGGTCGCCACGATGAAAGCGCCACTGCGCATCCAGCGAAATACGTTCGCGCGAGGCGTCGCTGGCAGCGTGCGGTGCTGCGATGATGGGCCATGCACTGCAGAGCCAGAAAAGCCCTGTGCAGGCACGTGCTGCATAACCTGCGCGCAGCGCTCGTGTGACGTTGTGCTTGGCGTGTTCACGCATCAGTTCACCGATCCTGCCGCTGCGCAGGATGCAGTGGCGCCGCGTGCGCACGCCTCGGCACTGCCGCCCTCCGTTTACGCCACCTCACAAGTTGTACGCTTGCTTGGGTAGGCGGTAGGCCAGGTCGATTGCCACCTCGGTTGCCTCGTCCTCTTCCAGCCGGTGCTCGGCAACGAGTTTGGCCAGGAAGGCGCTGTCCACGCGCCGCGCCACATCGTGCCGCGCGGGAATGGACAGGAATGCGCGGGTATCGTCGTTGAAGCCCACGGTGTTGTAGAAGCCGGCGCTGGCCAGGGTCTGCTCGCGAAAGCGCCACATGCCCTCCGGCGCATCATGGAACCACCACGCCGGGCCGAGCAGCAGGGAGGGGTAATGCCCGGCCAATGGCGCCAGCTCGCGGCTGTAGCTGGTTTCGTCCAGGGTGAACACGATCAGGCGCAGGCGCGGGTCGTTGCCATGCCGATCCAGCAGGGGCTTCAACGCATGCACGTAGTCGGTGCGCATCGGAATGTCGGCGCCCTTGTCGCGTCCGTACTGCCCGAAGAGCTGCCGATTGTGATTGCGGAAGCAGCCCGGATGCAGCTGCATCACCAGGCCGTCGTCAAGGCTCATCGCCGCCATTTCGGTCAGCACCTGCGCGCGAAACAGTTCGGCCTGCTCCGGCGTGGCCGCACCGCGCACCACCGTATCGAACAGGCGCTGCGCTTCGGCTGGTGACAGATCGGCGGTCGCGGCGCTGGGGTGCCCGTGATCGGTCGAGGTGGCGCCATGCGCGGCAAAGAACGCACGCCGTTGCCGATGCGCACGCAGGTAGCCATCCCAGCTGAGCACGTCCTCACCGGTGAGCGCGCCGAACTGCTGCAGCGCGCCGGCAAACTGCTCGTGCTCCGGGTCCACGACCGGGTCAGGGCGATACGCCGTCACCACCCGTCCCTGCCAACCGCTGGCGGCAATGGCCGCATGGTGCTGCAGCCGATCCAGCGGCGATTCGGTGGTGGCGATCACCTCGATATTGAAGCGCTCGAACAGCGCACGCGGCAGGAATGCCGGCGTTCGCAGCGCGGCGGTGATGTGGTCGTAATAGTGATCGGCGGTGCCGGCATCGAGACGGATACGCAAATCGAAGACATCATGGAACACATGATTGAGCCATAGCGCCGACGGCGTGCCGCGCAACAACGTGTAGTGCTCGGCAAACACGCGCCATGCCGCACGCGGGTCGACTGCTGCGCGGGTTCCATCTGCGCGCGGGATGCCCAGGGCATCGAGGTCGATGCCCTGGCTGTACAACATGCGGAATACATAGTGGTCCGGCACCAACAACAGTTCGGTGGCGTTGGCAAACGGTGCATTGGTGGCGAACCAGGCCGGGTCGGTGTGGCCATGCGGGCTGATGATCGGCAGCGTTGCGACCTGTGCGTACAGGCGGCGGGCGATCGCGCGCGTGCCGGGATCGGCCGGCAACAAACGATCGGGATGCAAGGACAACACGGAAGAACGCATGATCGATATCAGCCCTATGGACAATGAGAAGGAAGCCCGGTCAGGGCCTGCTGGCAACGTAGCTGCGTAGCCAGGTCAAGGCCGGGCGTTCGCTGCCGTCGTAATTGATCAGATATGCACCTTCATTTTCACGCCATAGACCGTGACGGAAACCCCACACGTTCACGCCACGCACGGCCGGATGCTCCCAGAACATCGGGAAGAAACGCTGCCAGGCTGCCAACTGCTGAGCGTCGGTACGCCCATCCAGGTCGAACTCGGTGATGTAGATCGGCAGTCCGGTGGACGCCAACAGGTCGAGGTTGGCGCGCTGCACCGAAACTGAGGGGCCGTTGCTCGACAGGTGCCCCTGGATGCCGATCGCATCGATCAGGTGTTCTTGCTGCAGCAGCTGGATGGTGTGCAGATACTGCCTGGCTTGGTCGTTGTACTCGGTGACGTTGTAGTCGTTGATCATCAACTTGGTATGGGGGAAATACTTGCGTGCCAGGCGGAATGCCTCAAGCACCCAGTCCACGCCGGTCGCCCCGGTGCCGCCCAGTGCCCGCAGATAGTTGCCCGTATCGCTGCGGCGATTGTCCGGCTGGTTGTGACCCGGCAGCGTCTCGTTGGCCACCTGCATCAAGTCGATGTCGGGGTAGCGCTGCGCAATCGCGGCAAACCAGTGCTCGATCGCCGCAAGCTGCTCGTTTGGCGGCAGGTTGCGCACCCACGTCGGCTGCTGGGCACCCCAGAGCCCGACATGGAACTGGAATTGCATGTGGTTGCGCTTGGCCAACTGGTAAGCCTCGTCGAGCGGGCCCCAGTTCATCTGGCCGCGCACGGGCTCGACGCTGCCCCATTTGCCCGCATTTTCGGGCACGTCGGCGTTCCAGTAGTTGGTGAAGCCCTGCGCTTGCTGTGGGCTGTAGGCGCTGCCCAGGACGCGCTGCTTGCCGGCAGCGATGGGCCCGGCAACAGCGGACGCATACGCGCCCAGCAACAGCACAAGCGTGAGCGGATAACGGAGTTTCAACATGTTGGCATCCTCGATAAGTGAGCAAGGCAGCTACGGAAAGGAGCAGGTGCGCTGACGTGCGTCGGATCGACGCCAAGTGCGCAGACACCTGGAACCGCGTCTAGGCCGGTTGCTCCACTCGCGCCGGCTGCGTCGTGACACCAGGCGGTGCACCACCGCCAGCGCCAGAATGTAGGCCGCACCCACCGTAAAAAAATTTCGAAATGTAGCCGCCGATGGCCTGCAAAACGAAACCAATGAACGGTGTGATCAGGATGGCGCCGAGGCTGTCCATTCTTGCGACTGCAGGACAAGCAAGCAGGTCAGCAAGCAGGTCAGCAAGCAGCGTAAAAGGACATGCCGACCCGCCTTGGTGTGCGGCAGTGGTCAGCGCGGTCAGCGCGGTCAGCGCGGCTATTTGCCACACGGCGCATGCAGCCAACACGATGACGTGCGCGCATCGGCATAAGGTCAGGACACCAGACAAAGGTCTGTGAGCGCGGCGCGCATCAATAATTGTCATGGCGCAGGTGCACCGGGATGGGCTGCAACGTAGTCGCGCAGCCACGCGAGCGCCGGACGTTCGGTGCGGTCGGCGCGGATCAGGTAGGCAGCTTCCTTGTCGCGCCACAACCCGGGCCGAAAGCCCCACAGGGTGATGCCATGCACTGCCGGGTGTTCCCAGAACACCGGAAACACACGCTTATAGTCGGCCAGCTGCTGCGCATCGGTCGGCCCGTCCAGATCGAACTCGGTGATGTAGATCGGCAGGCCTGTGGCGGCCAACGCATCCAGATTGTCGCGATGCACCGACATCGCCACCTCCGGCGTGGTCTCGAAGGCATGCTCCTGCACCCCGATCGCATCGACCAGGTTCTCACGCTGCAGCAGCCGCACGATCTGCAAATACTTCTGCGTGGCCTGCGCGCTATTGGTAATGCTGTAGTCGTTGATCATCAACTTGGTGTTGGGAAAATGCTGGCGCGCAAGCCGAAACGATTGCAGTACCCATTCCCAGCCGCTGTCGCCGTTACCCCCCAGCGCCTGCAGATAATTGCCGCCGCCGGTATCGGCCTTGCTGGGCGGGTCGTTGAGTGGCTCGTTCACCACCTCCAGCAGCGCGATATCCGGGTAGCGCTGCGCAACGGCGGCAAACCATTGCTCGATCTCGCGGCGCTGCTCGGCCGGCCGCAAGGTCTTGATCCATTCCGGCTGCTGGTTGCCCCACACCATGACATGCATCTGGAATGGCATCTGATTGGCCTGGGCAAACCGGTATGCCGCATCCAGCGTGCTCCAGTCCATCTGGTCGCGCACCGCCTCCACACTGCCCCATTTGCCGCCGTTTTCCGGGGTGAGCTTGTTCCAGTACTGCGCAAACCCCGGCGCCTGCTGCGCGCCGTACGCACTTCCGAGGAACTTGGACGCCGCCGCTGCCAGCGGTGCCGCGTGGGTTGGCGCGGCCATGCCCGCCGCCATCAATAACCCCAGTGTTACTGCGCGCATGTGCATAGGCTCACCTCAGGACGATATCGGCGCTGGATCGGCAGGCAACTGCGCCGGCTCCAGCTGCGGCACCAGCGTGTGCACGACGGCCAAGGCCAGCAGGTAGGCAGAGCCTGCCATCAGAAACACCGGCACATAGCTGCCGGTGGCTTGCAACAGAAAGCCGATGAAGGTGGCGATCAGCATGCCGCCCACCGCACCGGCAAAGCCGCCGATGCCCACCACCGTGGCAACCGCGTGGCGCGGAAACATGTCCGAAGGCAGCGTAAACAGATTCGCCGACCAGCCCTGATGGGCGGCAGTGGCCAGCCCGATCAGCGCGACCGCCAGCCACAGGTTGTCGGCGCGTGCGGCAAAGACGATGGGCACGACGGAAATCGCGCAGATCAGCATCGCGGTCTTGCGTGCGCGATTGACGCTCCAGCCACGTGCGATGAAACGCCCGGCCACCCAACCACCGGCAATGCTGCCGATGTCGGCCAGCACGAAGATCACGATCAAGGGCACGCCCAATTGCAGCAGGCTCAGGCCATATTCGGCGTGCAGGAACTTCGGCAGCCAGAACAGGAAGAACCACCAGATCGGGTCGGTGATGAACTTGCCCAGCACAAACGCCCAGGCTTGCCGATGCTGCAGCACCTGTAACCACGACAGCCGGCGCTGCACCGGCTCATGCGCATCGCTGCGGATGTGCGCCAGTTCTGCGGCAGACAACCGGGGTTGCTGCTCGGGCGGGTGATAGCTGAACCACCACACCGCCAACCAGGTTGCACTGAGCACGCCGGTGAACAGGAATGCCGCCTGCCAGCCCCAGGCGGTGGCAATCAACGGCACCAACAATGGGGCAACAATGGCCCCGATATTGGAGCCGGAATTGAAGATGCCGGTGGCCAGCGCGCGCTCACGGCGCGGGAACCATTCGGCCACCGTCTTGAGCGCTGCAGGAAAATTGCCCGATTCGCCAAGGCCCAGGAAAAACCGCGCAATCGCAAACCCCACCACGCTGGTGGCCAAGGCATGCCCCATCGCCGCCAGGCTCCACAGGCCGATCGCCAGCGCATAGCCGAGCCGAGTGCCGAAGCGGTCGATCACCGCACCGCTGCACAGCAAGCCCAGCGCATACGCCGCCTGGAATGCGGTGACGATATAGCCGTACTGGATTTCGTTCCAACCGATCTGCGTCTGCAGAAACGGCGCCAGCACGCCCAGTACCTGGCGGTCCACATAGTTGATGGTGGTGGCCGCGAGCAGCAGGGCGCAGACCCGCCAGCGCACCCGGCCGAGCCTTGCCGTTGCGGCCCCCGGGGCCGCGGCGGGCACCTCGCTCATGCGCGTGGCCTATGCGGGCGCGCCAGCGCGCCAGCTTCCTGCGCGGATTGCCCGACGTGGTGCAAGCGTGCACCCATCAGGTGCCGGCCGGGACCGTCGCTGCCGTGTTCTTCGGTTCGATTCATCGACCACTGCACCTGCACGAAGGTGGCCTTGCGCCACGGATGATAGCGCTACCATTAACACGGCATCGCGATAAATCCATCGCGCAGTGCAACACTGCGCCCCCGTACGCAAGCGCGTCCGGCGCGACGGCGTGGGTTGGCCGGCGGCCTGCCGGCGCGTGCACGCATCTATGCTGCCCTGCAGCGTGATGTTCCGATTTTGTTAGCGCTAACATCAAATGCACTGATCGTCCGTCTCCCCCATCGCACCATCGTCGCGCCGCGCAACGGCAGCGGCACTCCCTGCGCAGGGGCGATGCGTGGGACATCTGCTACCTGTTAGGGAAGGGATTACGGTGAAGAACAGCTACGCACGAACCGCGTTGTCCTGCGCGTTGGGATCCATCCTGCTGGGCATGTCCAGCACCGCCGCCTGGGCACAGTCCGCCGATGCCCAGAGCACGGCGCAAACCCCGCCAACCACTGCCGGCAATAACGATGCGGTGACCCAGCTGGATACCGTCACCGTGTCCGGCTACCGACGCAGCATCCAGTTCTCCACCGACGCCAAGCGCGATTCGGTCGGCTTTGCCGACACGGTGTTTGCCGAAGACATCGGCAAGTTTCCGGACATGAATATCGCCGAGTCGCTCAACCGCATTCCCGGCGTGCAGCTGGCGCGCGACGTCAACGGCGAAGGTCTCAATATCGCCATCCGCGGCCTGGGCACCAGCTTCACCAAGACCACGCTCAACGGCGCCAGCATCGCTACCGCCTCGATCGGCCTGAATGCGCAGAACCAGAACCGCGAAGTCGATCTGAATCTGTTCCCCACCGAATTCTTCACCCAGCTCACGGTGAGCAAGACACCCACCGCGAGCATGCTCGAAGGCGGCGTTTCCGGTGTGGTGGACATGCGCAGCGCGCGCCCGTTCGACCGCCCCGGCGTGCACTTCACCTATCAGGCGCAGGCCGACTGGAACAGCACCAGCGAAAAAACCACCCCACGCGGCGCTTTCATGGGCAGCTGGACCAATGAAGCAGGCACCTTCGGCGCACTGTTCGGTGTGGCGTCGGTCCGCAGCAAACTCGGCGTGCGCGGTTTCGAGAGCGTGGGCTGGACCAACCCCGGCCTCACCTACACCCAGTGCGGTCTCGCGCCGCCGGCAGGAACGCCAGCCACCAACCAACCGGCGGCTTGCAACGTCAATGGCGGCGGCAACTGGCGCATTCCAGACACTGTGCCCGCCACTGCCGGCAGCGGCCTCACCACCGGCGAGACCATCGACGCCGCCTGGCTGCTGGCGCGCAACCCGGGCCTGAGCATCGACCAGATCAGCGACGCGCTGATCCCGCGTCTGGGCCGCAGCGTCTACATGAGTGGCGATCGCGACCGCGATGCATCGGTCATGTCGCTGGAATGGCGCCCTTCCGACAGCATGCATTTTTACCTGGACACGCTGTACTCCGAAGCCGAGCGCACCACCGAGCGGATCAGCATGAATCTGATCGGCCGCAACGGCAACATGATTCCGCTCGGCATGCAGCTGGATCAGAACAACGTGGTGACCAGCGCCACCTTCGCCAACGCGCAGTACTTTTTGGAAGCGCGCCCGTACCACGAAAACGTCAAGTTCTGGAGCGTCAATCCCGGTGCGGAACTGCTGTTTGGCGCCGAGCAGGACATCAAGCTCAATGTGCAGGCCAATGCCACCCGTAGCTGGCTCGCGCGCGAATCGCCCAGCATCCTGGTCACCTCGCCGTTCACCACCGTGGACTACCGCAACGAAGGCGGCGACCACCCCAGCATCACCAGCCCGCTCGATCTCAACGACCCCAACCTGGGCTGGGGCTGGACGGGTGGCCGGGTCAATATCCAGAACGAAAAGCGCCAGACCGAAACGCGCGGCGCGCGCGCTGATCTGCAGTTCGGCGAGGACAAGCGCAACGTCAAGATCGGCGCGTCCTACGACATGGCCGAGCGCACCATCCGTGGCTTCGACAACAGCACTGCCTGGGAACAGGTGGTATGCCGCGGCAATGGCGGCAACGTGTGCAACGGCGGCGCCGGCTCGGCAATCCCGAACGCGGCCCTGGCCAGCTATCTGAAACCCGGCCCAGGCGGTTTCATCACGGCCGACTTCTCCCGCTTCCTGGCCGACACCAACTACTACGCGCTGCGCGATGCCGCACCGGAGAGCAACTCGGCCAACACCGGCGCTTCGACCGGCGGCATCCGCGAAAAAAATCTGGGCTTCTACATCGAGACCAATGCGGAAGCCGATGTCTGGAACCGCACCATGCGCTTCAACGCCGGCGTGCGCTATGTGACCACCGACCAGACCATTACCGGCCCGGTCACCATCAATGGCGTCCGCAGCGTGCAGGTGCTGGATTCGGATTACAAGGAAACCCTGCCCTCGTTCAACGTGGCATGGGACGTGGCCGACAAGGTGGTCATGCGCCTGTCCAGCTCGCGCACGCTGACCCGCCCCGATCCCAGCGCGATGCTGCCCAACACCAACTTCAGCGACCCTTCCGCGCAGACCGCCACGCAGGGCAATCCGAACCTCAAGCCGTATCTGTCGACCAATGTTGATTTCGGCGGCGAGTGGTACACCGGCGGCGAAGGCTATGTGGGCCTGACCCTGTTCAACAAGCGCATCACCGGCTTCACCGTCAACGGCATCCGCCGCATTCCGTTCAACGACCTGGGCGTGAACTACGACACGCTATTGCCGATCCAGCAGGCCGGCCTGGCCCAGCGCGGCGGCCCCAATGCGGCCACCGTGGATGTGCAGACGCAGGTCAATGCCGATGGTGTGCTCAATATCCGCGGCACCGAGGCCATCTGGGTGCAGCCGCTGGACAAGCTGTTCGACGGCCTGGGCTTCAGCCTCAACTACACCCACGTCAACCAGCAGTCCGAAGGCGAAGGCGTGCCGGCGGTGGCCGTCGGTGTCGCACCCAACCTCTGGAACGGCACCGTCTACTGGGAAAAGGACGCAGCCTCGATCCGCCTGTCCTACACCTGGAACGACGACATGGTGATCTCCGGCGCCAACCAGAACGGCATTCCGTATGCGCGCCTCAACGCCGATGCGCGCGGCCAGCTCGATATGTCGGCGAGCTACGCACTGGATTGGCTGCCGTCCAAGCCGCAGATCACGCTCAACGTCACCAATATCACCAACGAATCGTTGCGCACGACCTTCGCCTGGCCCAACGCCACCTACGACCTGTATGAGCCCGGGCGCACCGTCATGCTCGGCATCCGCGGTACCTTTTGAGTGTTGTCGTCATCGGTCGCCGTTCCTCCCAGCGGCGACCGATGGCGCAATGCGCGCCGCGGCGTTTTCCGCAGCATTCTTCGAGTCCGCCCCACCTCATGAACGATCGGTCACAGCAGCTCTCCTTGCGCGAAAAGATCGGCTACAGCCTGGGCGACCTGGCTGCCAATCTGATCTTCCAGACGCTGGTCACTTTCCTGGCGTTCTTCTACACCGATGTGTTCCGCATACCTGCCAGCGTGGCAGCGACGCTGATCTTTGTGGTCGGCATGCTGGGCGCGTTCGTGTTTACGCCGGTCATCGGTATCTTGGCCGATCGCACGCGCACCCGCTGGGGCAAGTTCCGCCCGTGGATCCTGTGGACCGCACTGCCTTTCGGGGCGTTGTCGCTGGCCGCCTTCAATACGCCCACGCTCGGCGAGCAGGGCAAGATCGCCTACGCCTTTGCCACCTACACCTTGCTGATGCTGGTGTACGTCGCCAACAACCTGCCGTATTCGGCCTTGAGCGGCGTGCTCACCGGCAGCATGGAGCAGCGCAACAGCTTGTCGGCGTATCGCTTTCTGGCGGTGACCTTTGCGCAGTTCATCATCCAGGTGCTGTTACTGCCGTTGGTCTTGATCCTGGGCAATGGCGACAAGGCGCAGGGTTTTCGCAACACCATGGCGCTGTTCGCGGCGATCGGCACGCTGTGCTTTCTGATCACCTTCTTCACCACGCGCGAGCGGGTGCTGCCGATCAGCGAACAACGCAACAGCGTGCGCCAGGACCTGACCGATCTGGTCCGCAACAAGCCCTGGCTGGTGATGCTGGCGCTCACCATCCTGGTCTTCATCAATCTGGCGATGAAGGGCGGGATGTACATCTACTACTTCAAGTACTACCTCGACGCGAATGCGTTGACGCAGTTTCTCGACCACGCCGGGTTCAACCGCTTCATCGCCGGCATCAACAGCGTCCTGACTGGCGCCGGCATGAGCGCGTTGCAGTGGCCACAGGACGCGCCGACTTCCGCATTTAGCGTATTCAGCGCCGGCGGCATCCTGGCGATGATCGTGGGCATCGGTTTTTCCAAACGCCTGGCCGACCGCTTTGGCAAGCGCAATGTCTTCGGCGGCGCGCTGCTGATCTCCACGCTGTTCCTGCTGGCGTTCTATCTGTACCCACCGAATGCGATCGGCTGGGTGTTCGCTTCCTACGTCCTGCACGGGTATTTCTACGGCATCACCATCCCGTTGCTGTGGGCCATGATCGCCGATGTGGCCGATTACTCGGAGTGGAAGAACCACCGCCGCGCCACCGCCATCATCTTCTCGGCGATGTTGTGCGGCTTGAAGATCGGACTGAGCGTAGGCGGCGCACTGGTCGCCGGCATCCTGGCGTTTTATGGCTATGACGCAGCACTGCCGCAGCAAGGCGCGGCCGTCACCAACGGCATCCGCCTGGCCATCAGCGTGTACGCCTCGCTTCCTTTCCTGTTCGGCACTGCATTGCTGGCGCTGTACGAAATCGACAAGGCGCTGGAAACCCGCATCGAGCACGAACTGGGCATGCGCCGCCAGGCCGCACCGCTCGCCACTGTCTGACCTCCCCTCCCACTTCATGCACAGGTACGCGCATGTCCGATGAACTGCAAGCCGCTAATCTGCAGGCGCTGGCGCGCACCGCCATTTCCGCACCGCTGGTCACCCACCTCTACACCGCCGACCCGTCCGCACATGTATTCGACGGTGCGCTGTATATCTATCCCTCGCACGACCTCGATGCCGGCGTGGCCTTCAGCGACGACGGCTCGCATTTCGACATGGCCGACTACCACGTGTTGCGCATGGCGCATCCGGGTGCGGCGGTGGAAGACCTCGGGCAAGTGCTGCATGTGCGCGATGTGCCCTGGGCGCAGCGGCAGATGTGGGCACCGGATGCGGCACAACGCAACGGCAAGACCTATCTGTACTTCCCCGCAAAACGCGCCGACGGCATGTTCCAGATCGGCGTGGCGGTGGGCGATCGCCCCGAAGGCCCGTTCGTCGCCGAGCCGCAGCCCATTGCCGGAACCTACTCGATCGACCCGGCCGTACTCGCCGCCGACGACGGCGCCCATTACCTGTACTTCGGCGGCATCTGGGGCGGCCAGCTGCAGCACTACCGCGACAATGCCTACGCGCAGACGCATCAGGAACCGGTGGGCGAGGCACCCGCACTTGGCCCGCGCGTGGCGCGCCTGCACGCGCACATGACCGAACTGGCCGAACCCAGCCGCGAAGTCGTCATCCTCGACGAACACGGCGCCCCGCTGCGCGCAGACGACCACGCCCGCCGCTTCTTCGAAGGTCCCTGGGTCCACCAACATGCAGGTCGGTACTACCTGTCGTATTCCACCGGCGACACCCACCAGATCTGCTACGCCACCAGCGATTCACCCTACGGCCCGTTCAACTACCAGGGCGTGCTGCTCGCACCGGTGGTCGGCTGGACCACGCATCACTCCATCTGCTTGTTCCAGGAGCAGTGGTATCTGTTCTATCACGACAGCGTGCTTTCGGGCGGCCAGACGCATCTGCGCAGCATCAAGATGGCACCGCTGGAACATGCTGCAGATGGAACGATCGCGACGATTTATCCGTATGGGGAAGACGCGGTATCGCCTTGGTGAGTGCCGTTGGGCAACCGCCCGCCGACATCCCTCGAGTCAGTGATCGCTGGGCAGCTGACGGTGGAAGAAACGTCCTTTCAGCTCGATGCTTCAGCGCACCTTGTCGTCATCACGGCGGCTGAGGGTTGAACAATACTCACGGCATAAATTGGGCGTTTCCGGCGTTTGAGTGGCTCCTTATTTGGCTCTTGAACGCAGATGACTCGGCAAACGGCACCGAGATGTCGCACGCACCAACACCAGTCTTGCCTCCAGGCTGGGACCACATCGCATGGGCTCGCATCCAGACGCAGTGCAGCTACGTATTGCTTTAGACGTGCCCTCTTAGGTAGAAGTGTCATGCGACGTAGTTCGATGCTGTTGTTACTCACGCTCGCGGTCCACGGCAGTGCTGGCGCAAGCGATTCACGCGCTGCCCTGCCCCGCGCAGACACCGTTGATGTGCCGCGCTTCATGGGCGACTGGTATGTGATTGCGCATATTCCGACCCGGCCCGAGCGCAGCGCCTACGACGCGGTGGAGAGCTACGCGCTGCGACCGGATGGTCGCATCCAGACCACCTTCACCTTTCGCAAGGGCAGCTTCCAGGCGCCGCTCAAATCGATGCATCCGATCGGCCAGGTGGCGAAGGAAGGCAATGGCGCGCTCTGGCGCATGCAGTTCTTCTGGCCGTTCAAGGCCGAGTACGTGATCGCCTGGCGGGACGCAGCCTATACGCAGACCATCGTGGCGCGCAGCAAGCGCGACTACGTCTGGTACATGGCGCGTACCCCGCAGGTCTCCGATGCCGACTATCAGCAAGCGGTCGAGCGTATCGCGGCGATGGGCTACGACGTGTCGCGGCTGCGACGCGTGCCGCAGTCTGCGCGCTGATGCGAAAGCGCTGATAGGAGGATCTGCACGCCGTGCAGTCCTCGAACCGGTCGAGCGCCTCAGGCGTCGTTCGCGTCCACAGAAAGTTCCCATCCATCGTTCAAGCCGCCCAAGGGCTTGGCCTCGGTTGCCAAGTCGTCCTCGAATGCCGAAATCGCCTTGTACGACGGCGCCATGATCGGATAGACCGTCACATCCATGGGAAACGCCGTATTTTCCGGGTAATGACAGCAGCGGACTTTCTGCTCGAAGCGAAGCATCTTCACCGAGAACTCCAGCGCCGATTCCTTGCTGGGGAAGACCACCGAAAAAGCGATTTCCCGCGGCTTTGAAAGGTCGACACCTTGCTGTGCGATATGCCAGAGCGTGTCGCCGTTATCGTCTTTGGGATACAGAATCAGATCTCGCTGCATGACACTCTCATCAGGACGCTCTCATCAGGTGTTGGTCGGGAAGGCCAGTGACGCCAGGATCTTTGCCCTTGGGCGAGAAAGCCAGCGTCGATGGTATCCAAAAGGCAGCACGGCGATGCGTCCGTGCCCGGCGCACTGCTAACCGAGTCATCGCAGTCAATAGAGGCTTGCCCGGGACGCGCGATCGCGCAACAAGGGCCTTGCACGGCGCCGCTAGTGCTCGACTGGCAGCGCTCCCTCTTGCCGACCGCTCGGGTCGGCAACGCGTCGCAAGAAGTCATCCAGCATCAGCGTGCGACATTGCGCGAGCGGCATGCCATCGCGCTGTGCGTACATCCGCGAAGCATGCTCGAACAGATCCGCAAGCAGTTCGCCGAAGTCCTCTGCACCGCCACCCAGATCGCGATTGATGCTCACGTGCAGCTGTTCATTCGCGGCCCATAGACGCAGCAGTTCGAAGGCCTCCGGATCGGCCAGTGCGTCGGGCGGGATAATCAATTCACCATCGTGCATGTCTTCCCTCGTCGGGGTCGCACGTTCAATGAACCCGCGCGGTGTCGTCGATGCCTTGCATTCGCCAGCGCGCACGCACGCGACATCAGTGATCAGCAACCGTGGGGCGATGACAGGTGCCGGCTCACGCCGGCGCCTGCTGCTCCGCTGAGTGCCTCACGGCACCCAGATCAAATTCATCACCTGCGGATCGGCGGTCACCTTGACCAGCTTGCCGCTGGGGCCGAACTGCACCTGGTACTCGGAGAAGCTGTCGCGCCAGTAGCGCCACAGCGAGGCGTCCAGGTTGGGGTTTTCGCTGCTGATCGGGTAGCCGACCGCCATCAGCACCTGTTCGCGGGTCATGCCGCCGGTTAGCTTGCCATCGTTGATCGCCTGGCGAATCTTGGGCGGGAAGGTAGCGAGCTTGAGCTTGGGGTCGGTGGTGACGACATACCGGGCGGCAAAGGCGGTGTTGTCCAGGTCGCGGCTGTAATCGTTGCCGATGGACTGCTTTTCGCCGGCGATCTTGAGGTTGACGCGGTTGCGGCCGAAGCCGGTGACGCTGACCGGGGTGCCGACCGGGAGCATGCGCTTGCCGTCTTCGGCGTAGTTGCTGTCGCTGATCCAGCTGCCGTCGGTGCGCAGGTTGCAGCACAGAAAGCCGTCGTACTTGGCGACATCGGCGGCGCTGGCCAGGTTGGCGGCGGCGAACAGGCCCAGGGCCAGCAGGGAAGGATGCAGACGCATCGAAAGACTCCTTTCTCGACGGCCGTAGCCGCGCGGCAATGATGGACGGGGCGCGCCGCCGTTTCCCCGCGGCGCGCGGGCATTGTCGCAGCCCCGGGCCGCTTGGCAAGCGTGGGTGACGCGCGCAGCCCGGGGTTGTGTATGCTCGGGGGGTGGAAACCCTGTCAACCGCCGAGATCGTCGAACAGATCGCCGAGTTGCGACGCGCCCACCGCGCGTTGGACGAGGAGATCCAGCGCGTGCCCGCGAACCTGGACGACGAGCTGCAGATGAAGCGCTTGAAGAAGCGCAAGCTGCACATCAAGGACTGCATCACGCGGCTGGAGATGGAGTTGGTGCCCGACGAGCCGGCGTGATGGCTGGTTGGCGGTAGCTTGCGTCAGCTGCAGAAACGGTCCCTCAACCAGAGCCCGTGCTTGCGACGCGGGCACCCGAAGGCACGAGCGCCAGGGGCGCACCAGCCATGCGTTCTCGCCCCGACGTGAGGAAAGGCTTTGATCTGTGCTGGTGGGATGACGCTCTGTAAAGCGCTGGTTCGCGGCTTCCTTATTTCGCCGAAGCAGGCTCTAGCGCTTCGCGTCGAGACATTCCTTCTCGTACCTGGAGAAGCTCACTGCATCGCAGCCGGAACTGCACGTCTCCTGCATCGAACCGGCTAAACCCATCGCGCCGATAAGCTCCCTTCTCCCACCGGGAGAAGGTGCCCCGAAGGGGCGGATGAGGGTACGAGTGCTGAACGTTGTCAACGGCCAAGTCGCTCTACTCTGATTGCGCAGCGCTAACTGCGAAAGACCGCTGGCTGCAACGGATCAATACCCACATCGGCCACACGACACATACAACCGCGCGGCGCACGAAAGATCAGTGCTCGCTAGGAGCCGCTCTGAGAGTTCCACCGCGCAAGCGACACTGCCATCCAGCCAGCGCGGGCGACCTGCCACTCCGTCCCCGCGCTGGCGCTGTTTCGATCGGCGCACCCCGCTCAACCGGCGCGCAGCAGGATCTTGCCACCTCGCCCCGGTTCGGCACTGGCCGCTGCCGCCTTGGCCGCGTCTTCCAGATCGAACACCGCTTCCACCGGCAGCGCCAGGCTGCCGTCGAGCGCGGCCTTCAACAGCTCGCCGATCATGCGGCGCTTGTCCTCGGACTTGGTGGCGGCCATGACCTTGCTGCCCCAGAAGCCGCGCACGGTGGCCTGCTTGAAGATCACATCGCCGCTGGCAATCTCCAGCGGTTCGCCGGTCATCGAGCCGAACGAGATCAACTCGCCGCCCTCGGCGAGCAGCCCCATCAGCTCGCCTGCCGCCTTGCCAGCCACCGAGTCGATCGCGCGCACGATCGGTGCATCGCCGGCCAGCGCGCGCACGCGGTCTTGCCAACCGTCCTGCGCGGTCGACACCGCATTCCCGATCCCCAGTGCCTTGAGTTCGTCCACGCCGGCATCGCGACGCACCAGATTGATCACGTTGATGCCGCGTGCCGCAGCCAGCATGGCCACAGTCTTGCCGACCGCGCCGTTGGCGGTGTTCTGCACAATCCAGTCGCCTTTGTCGACATTCAGGAACTCGATCAGCATCAACGCGCTCAGCGGCATGGCGATGAGCTGGCAGCCGCGGTCGTCATCCAGTGCGTCGGGCAGCGGGACCACGCCGGTTGCGTCGGCCAGAAAGTAGTCGGCCCAGCTCTCGTGCACGCCGGCGGCGACGACACGCTGGCCGACCTGCAGGCCCTGCACGCCTTCGCCCAGCGCATCGATCACGCCAGACCCTTCGCTGCCGCCGATCGCCGGCAGCGTGGGCTTGTAGCCGTAGTTGCCGCGCACCGTCCACAGGTCATGGTTGTGGATGGGCGAACGCCGCATCGCGATGCGGACCTGGCCCTTGCCGGGTTGCGGTGTGGGCCGTTCGCCGAGTTCGAGCACCTTGGCCGGGTCGCCGAACTGGGTGTGGATGGCTGCGCGCATGCAAGTCTCCTGTCGGCGACGCCCGTGGTGCAACGCAGCCGATCACAGTGAAAGGTGCTGCGATGCTAACGGGAACGCTGCAAGCGCCCGATGAAGCGAACGGAACCGCTGTGTGAAAGCCGCCGGCGCTCGCCTACCGCCACCTCGCCACGCGCCCGACGCGCCCTGCAAGACGTGAAGGCATTCGCCAACGGCCTAGAGCATCCAACAAAACGACTGTGCAGCCGCCAGGCGGGCGCGGCCGGTGCCCGGTATCGGCATGTACCACGCGTACGCTCCGGTTCCTGCCCGCCGTCCACACCCACCTGACGACTGCTCGCCACGTCTTGTCAGTCGCTTTTACTGCGGCGGCACAGCCACGTCCGGCTTGGCCGCTGCCGGGCTGACGCGTTCGATGGTATGGCGCAGTTCGCGGCCGAGAATGAACTTGGCGTCCTTGGCCCAGGCATCCAGGCGCTCGTCGAACATCAGCTTGCTGTTGTCGTCCGGCCACACCAGGCGCAACTCGCGCAATTTCTGGATGAAGCCGCGGAACAGGGTCTTGTCGAAGAACTCCGGCGCGGCCGGTGCATACAGCAGGCTCAGACGCTGCGCGGCCTGCTGGCACAGGCTTTCCAGTTCGCCGGCACCGAGCACGCCCGGGCCGTTCTTCACCAGCACCGAAATGGCGATGTAATAGCGCTCGAACGCTTGTTGCAGCGAATGGCCGATCGCGCGCAGGCGGAACACTTCGTCGGTCTGCCCGGTGTTGCGGGTCAGGATGCCGCCGTCGTCGTCGGTGACGTTGAGCAGCAGGCCTTCGCGCACGAACATGTCGATGGTCTGTTCGATGCGTTCGGCAAAGCGGTCTTCGCTCCACGGCAGGAACAACTCGGCCTGCAGGAACGGATACACCGTGCGGCCCAGGCGCAACAGACCGGCGCGGCTCATGCGGCGGTTGTTCTGGAAGCAGCACGCCACCCACGAAGAAGCGGTGAACAGGTGCAGCACGTTGTTGCGGAAGTAGCTCAGCAGCACCGCGGTATCGCCGCTGACGCTGAGCACATCGCCCAGCGGGTGCGACACGCGCGTGAGCACGTTGATCTCTTCGGCGTGGGTGATGATGCGCGCCGGCGTGTGCGGGGTGACGGTGACGCGGTCCGAGTACGGCATTTCGGCCAGCAGCTTCTTGCACAACTCGATCTGCGCGATCAGGTCGGCCTCGCCCATCGCGTGCTTGGGCGTGGACAGCAGGGCCAGCGCCAGCAGGTTGATCGGATTGACGTCGGCGGCGCAGTTGATGCGGGTCTGGATCTGCGTAGACAGCATGTCCACCGCGGGCGCCAGCCAGGTGGGTTTTTCGTCTTCCGGCAGCGGCTGGCCGTCCCAATCGGGCGCGTGCCTGGCCAGCACGTCGTTGAGCGCGATCGGCTCGCCGAAGTTCACCACCACCTGGCCGTAGTTCTGCTTGAGCACCTTGGGGATGGACCACAGCAGGCCCCAGATGGATTCCTTTTCCTTCGGCCGGCCGGTGAGCTCGTCCAGGTAGCTGTTGCCTTCCATCAACTTTTCGTAGCCGATGTATACCGGCTGGAACAGCACCGGCTTGCGCGGCTGGCGCAGATACGCGCGCAGCGTCATCGCGATCATGCCGCCCTTGGGCTGCAGCAGACGCCCGGTGCGCGAACGCCCGCCTTCGACGAAATATTCGATGGAATAGCCGCCGGCCACCAGTTGGGCGACGTATTCGCTGAGCACGGCCGAATACAGCGCATTGCCCTTGATCGAGCGGCGGATGAAGAACGCGCCGCCCTTGCGCAGCAACGTGCCGACCACCGGCAGGTTGAGGTTGATGCCGGCCACGATGTGCGGCGGCACGATGCCGCGTTCGTACAGCAGGTAGCTCAGCAACAGGTAGTCCATGTGGCTGCGGTGGCTGGGTACGTACACCACTTCATGCCCGGGCGCGGCCTGCTTGAGCTTGTCCAGGTGATGCACCAGCACGCCGGCGTAGATGCGGTTCCACACGTGGGTCAGCAGGAAGCTGGCCGAGCGGACCACCGGGCTGGAATAGTCGGCGGCGATTTCCCACGCATAGGCATGCGCCTTGCGCCAGGCATCGACCGGCTTGGAATTGTCGCGCTTGGCCTGGATGGCGATGGCTTCGCGTACCGACTCGGCGGCCAGCACCTGGTCCACCAGCAAACGGCGGGTAGACAAGTCCGGGCCGATCACCGCTTCGCGGATGCGCCGGAAGTGCGTGCGCAACACGCGCTGCAACTTGCGCAAGGTACGCTCGGGCGGCAGCCCTTCGGCCATGGTCTGGCGCAACGAAATCGGCGGGGCGAAGCGCACGATGGTGGTGCGGCCGTTGAGCAAGACCGACAGCAGGCGGCGGAAGCGGCCAACCAGCGCCCAGTTTTCCGAGAACAGCACCGCAAACCAGCCGCTCTGCTTGTCCGGCGCGCGGCCGACGAAGATCGATACCGGCACCAGATGCACGTCCAGGTCGGCGCGCACGCGGTGCGCCTGCAGCAACTTGGCCAGCGAATCGGAGTGGGTCTTGCCGCCGCGCTGCTCGGGAATCAGCGAATTGCTGCTGCTGCGCCGTGAGAGCGCCAGGTAGGCCCGCTTGCGCTCCAGCGGGTCGCCCGGCAACGGCACCAGCGGCGACGGCAGGCCGACTTCGCGACAGGCCTTGTCCAAAATCAGCGCATTGGACATGCCGTAGTCTTCCAGCACGTACACCACCGGGCGGCCGTCGTCGTAGCGACCGGGCTGGTCCGGCTCGATGGTCAGGCTCAGCCAGGGGTCGGCCAGGCGGCCGAGCAGGCGCGCCCACCACGGGCGCTTGGCGCTGCGCGCAGCGGCAACGCCGGGGGCGATCGATGGCGCAACCGCCGGCGGCACCGGCTCGGCGAGCGGCAAGGCCGCCGTCGTGGCGCCGGTGTCGGCTGCGGCAGTGCTGGGCGGGCTGGGCTGGCCGTCCGGGAACGGCAGGGGATTCTGTTCTGGCATCACGGTCATTATCGCCCAGCCGGGCGTTGCCCGGTGTCGGCAGCCTTCGCCGGCGCGACCGCTGCGGTGTCGGGCACTGCAGTGGCGCTGGGTAAGGGCGCGGCCTGGGCATCGAGCAGCGCCTGCACTTCGTTCTGGGTCTGCAGCTGGTACCAGTGGCCCTCGCGCTTGATCAGCGCGACGTTCAGATCGATATCGTGGGCGGCCAGCGGATAGCGCAGCCGTACCTGGGCGGTGTCGGCATCCTGCTTGATCAAGCCGGTCCGCAGCGCGTCCAGGCTGCCGTCGATCGACAGGTCGTAGCGCTCCAGCACCTTCTTGCAGGTTTCCCAGAACGGCCCGAGCCGGCGCAGGCTTTCTTCCATGCCCAGCCGCTGCAGGTCGGCATCGGAGGTGATGCCGGTGGCACGGGCGGCGGTGACCAGGTCGGCGATGCTGGCCTTGGCGCGGGGGCGATCGGCCAGCGGCGCAGTGGCGGCCCACGCGCTCAAGGCGTCGACCAACTGCACGTAATGGGCGCGCTGCTCGGGCTGGTAGTCGTTGCGGCTACGCAGGTATTGCACGCCGAACTGGCCCAGCGATTGCGCCGCCTGCGCGATGCCCTGGGCCTGGCCGGCCAGCTGCGCATCGAAGGCCTGCTGCAGGCGGCGTTCGGCATCGGGCGCCGACAACGACCCGAGCAGCGCGCCGACTTCATTGGGCAGCGGCAGTTCGGTCAGCGGCCAACGGCTGGCACCGCTGCGCCACGCCGCCTCCAGCTGGGTGTATTGCGCAGGCGTCACCCGGATACGCGCATACGCCACCAGATCATTGCGCCGCAGCGGCAGGGTCATCGCCTGCATCGCCGCGGCCGGCTCGGCCTTGGCGCCGGGCAGTGCGGGCGCGGTCTGGTTGCGCTGGCAGCCGCTCACGCACAGCGCGGCCAGCAGCAGCCACGCGGCGAAGTGGAACCGCCCTGCACGGACGGTAGGTAGCGACATGCGCACGATGTTCCCCCTGATCGATCGGCGCATCTTGCTGTCTGGAGGCATTGGCGGCAAGGCGGGCGCAAACCGTGCGCCACGGTATGGTAGGTAGATGTTACGTTTTCGTAGTTCCTGGCACGTTGTCGACCAGTGTCCGACATTGGCTGCTGATGTCTTATTCGGACAAACTTGTCCAGCGATCGGGCTTCAGCCCTTGCGCCACTTGCGTTTAGCCCAATGCTGCGGCGCATCATGTAAGCGCTTGCAGTTCCTGCTAGCGTGCGCTGCATCTCGCTTGGGGGGTCTCCATCAGATGGGGCTGATGTCATTCATGTGCCTGTGTGACACGGGCGCTCGGTGCCAGCAGGCCGTGCGCCTCCCCCTGGCGCGCGGTGCCACGCGCGTTGACCTGGAGAACGCCACAGCATGAGTCGGCCACGGTCCGAAGGCGGCAGCGTCACCATCAAGGACGTTGCGCGCGAAGCGCAGGTGTCGGTGGCGACGGTCTCGCGCACCATGAACGGGCATCAGCACGTGGCCGAGTCGGTACGCGAGCGGGTCTTGCAGGTGGCGCGTGCGCTCAATTACATCCCGCACCACGCCGCGCGCAGCCTGAGCAGCCGGCGCACCCACACCATCGGGGTGGTGCTGCCGGACCTGCATGGCGAATTCTTTTCCGAATTGATCCGCGGCATCGACCAGGTGGCGCGCGAGCAGGGCTATCACCTGCTGGTGTCCAGTTCGCACGGCGACCCGCAGGCGCAGCGCCGTGCACTGGAGCGCCTGCCCGGGCGCGTGGACGGCGTGGTGGTGATGTCGCCGTCGCTGGGCGATTCGGGCGTGCATGAAGACGCGCTGCCCGGTGGCCTGCCGGCGGTGCTGCTCAACTGCGCCGGCAGCGCCAGCCAGCGCCCGGTGCTCAATGTGGACAACTACGGCGGCGCGCGGGTCATGACCCGGCATCTGCGCGACAGTGGCCACCGCCGCATCGCCTTCATCGCCGGGCCGGACGACAACTTCGATGCGCATGAGCGCCTGCGCGGGTATCGCGACGAACTGGCGCTGGACCCGGCCGCGCAGCCCTGGGTCTTGCCCGGCAATTTCGACGAAGAATCCGGTTATCGCGCCGGCCAGGCGCTGGCCCGGGACACGCGGCCCGACGCCGTGTTCGCCGCCAACGACATGATGGCCTTGGGCTGCCTGTTCGCGCTCGGCCACGCCGGGCTGAAGGTGCCGCAGGACATTGCGCTGGCCGGATTCGACGATGTGCCGATGGCGCGCTACGTGCTGCCTGCGCTGACCACGATGCGGGTGGATATCGCCGGCCTGGGCGCGCGCGCGTTGCAGTTGTTGCTGGGCCAGCAGTTGGTCGATGCGCCTGCACCGCCTTCCGACGCTGCGCCGCCGGCGTTTTCGCAGATGGTTCCGGAACTGATCGTGCGTGCGTCCAGCGCCGCCCGCAGCACATCGGGCCATTGACGTCTATGCACCCTGTCGCATCTTCACGAATTCTTTACGGTTTCTTATGTTTTTTATAACTCTATCGTTGCCGCTACCGCTGCTCGTTCGTCCTTGAAACAACGCGTCACCCTGCGCCACGCCGACCACGCTGCCGGTACGCGCCTGACCCCTGGGAGGGGGAAGTCATGAAGACCTACCGTACCGTCTCCACCCTGCCGGCGCGCAGCCTGCTGTGCTGCGCCCTTGCCGCTTCGTTGCTGGCCGCCAGCCCGGCCATGGCCCAGTCCAGTAATGCCACCCTGCGCGGGCAAGTCGCCGCGTCCCAGGCAGGCACCACGGTGACCGCCACCAATGTCGCCACGGGCACCACGCGACGCGTGGCGACCGGGCCGGACGGCAGCTATGCCCTGGTTGGCCTGCCGCCGGGCACCTACAAGGTGGATGCCGGCCCGGGTACCGAGAAGACGGTGACCTTGTCGGTGGCCTCGTCGGTGAGCCTGAATCTGGGCAGTGTCGGCGAGGCGACGACGCCCGCCGATGGCACCGCCACTACCCTGGACACGGTCAAGGTCACCGCCACCTCGCTGCAGGAGGTCAAGACCTCCGAAGTGGGCACCAATGTGTCGCTCAAGCAGATCAACACGGTGCCGCAGCTGACGCGCAACTTCCTGGAGTTCGCCGACACCGTGCCCGGCATGCAGTTCGAGACCGACCCCAACGGCAACAGCCGCATCCGCGGTGGCGCGCAGGCCAGCTCGGCGGTCAACGTCTACATCGACGGCGTGGGCCAGAAGAGCTATCTGTTCGGCGGCGTCTCCGGCCAGGAGCAGAGCGCGGGCAACCCGTTCCCGCAGCTGGCGATCGGCGAATACAAGGTCATCACCTCCAACTACAAGGCCGAGTTCGACCAGGTGGGGTCGGCCGCGATCGTGGCCTCCACCAAGTCTGGCGGCAACGAGTTCCACGGCGAGATCTTCGGGCGCACCACCAATACCGACTTCCGCGCGCGTCAGGCCGACGAGCGCGCCGGTGCGCCCAATGCCGACGGCAGCAAGCGCCAGACCCACCAGGACGAATACGGCATGGCCTTCAGCGGGCCGATCGTCAAGGACAAGGCGCATTTCTTCGTCAGCTACGAAGGCAAGGGCTTCGAGGTGTCGGCCAACCCGGTCTCGGTGCCGGACAGCTTCAGCGCCCTGAGCGACGACCTGCCGGCCGGCGTGCAGAGCCGCCTGGGTTCGGTCACCCGTCCGTTCAAGGAAGATCTGTACTTCGGCAAGATCGACTGGGACGTGGGCGAGAACGATCGCCTGGAGTTGACCGCCAAGTACCGCGACGAAAAGAGCCGCGACGACGTGGGCGACCGCAACACCGCCATCGCCGGCAAGAACAACCTCAACACCGAAGAGCGCTATGACCTGCGCTGGCAGCATTTCGGCGAACGTTACGTCAACGAGGCGCGTGTCTCCTACGAGGACGTGCTGTTCAACCCCAATGCCTTCACCCTGGGCAACCAGAACATCTATACCCGCGGCGTTGCCGAAGACGATGTGCTGATCCGCGACAACGCCACCAGCGGCCTGGCGATCCAGCGCAAGGGACAGAAAGGCCCGAGCTTCCAGAACGACCTGACCTTCAACAGCATCGACTGGCACGGCAGCCACGTCATCAAGATGGGCGTGAAGTACAAGGAGGTGGAGCTGACCCAGAGCGAAAACTCGACGGTCAATCCTTCGTTCTATTACGCGGTGGCCGATGGCCTGGGAACCTCGGCAATTCCGTACCAGGTGAAGTTCAACCTGCCGTTTGCCGGTGCGGCGCCCTCGGTGACGACCAAGAGCAAGCAGCTGGGCCTGTACATCCAGGACGATTGGGACGTCAACGACAAGCTGCAATTGAACCTGGGCGTGCGCTGGGATGGCGAGAAGATTCCATCCTACCTGGACAACGTGACCCCGCCGGAAGTGGTGGCGGCCTTGAACGGCCCCGGCACCGACCCGACGGTGAGCGCCACCTACGCCGAGCAACTGGCCAAGGGCGGCGTCAACATCAACGACTACATCAGCACCGGCAATAACCGCAAGCAGGACAACAACAACTTCGCGCCGCGCCTGGGCTTTTCCTACGATTTCCGTGGCGACGAATCGCTGGTGTTGTTCGGCGGTGCCGGACGCAGCTACGACCGCAACCTGTTCGACATCCTGGGGCTGGAGCAGGTCAAGTCGGCGCTGGCGCAGTACACGCTCCGCTTCGCCGAGGCCGCGCCCGGCTGCACGCCGGCGCCGGGTACCTGCGTCAACTGGAACCCGGCCTACCTCAGCGACCCGGCAAGCCTCGGCGGTCTGGTCAATTCGGGTGTGCGCAACGGTGAGATCGACCTGCTCAACAACGATCTGAAGACGCCTTATTCCGACCAGTATTCGCTGGGCCTGCGCACGCGGCTGGGCGAGTGGAACACCTCGGCCACGGTGTCCTACATTCACAGCAAGGACGGTCTGATCCTGACCTTGGGCAACCGCTATCCCAATGGCGATTTCTTCCAGAATGGCGGCCAGCCGTGGAACGAGAATCCGCCGGGCTTCGGTTCGCTGCTGATCGGCAATAACGGCGTGGAAACCAAGACCGGACAGCTGCTGCTGTCGGCCGACAAGCCCTATACCCAGGAAAGCGGCTGGGGGCTGACGGCGGCCTACACGTTCTCGCGCGCACGCGGCAACCGCGGCAACGACGAGCGCTACGGGTTCGATGCGGCCACCATCGCCGACTACCCGTTCCTGGATCTGAACGCAGTGCCGCGCCACCGCCTGGTGCTGACCGGCATCTACGATTTGTTCTGGGGCATCAGCGCCTCGGCCAAGCTGACCCTGGCCACGGTGCCGCCGCGCAATGAGGCGGTGTCCTACGACCAGTACGGCGGCCAGCCGTCGGAGAACATCCGCATCGTCTCGGTGGATGCACCGGGCGGCAAGTTCATCGCCGGCGGCGACATCTTCGGCACGCGCCAGCTGGATCTGTCGCTGTCCAAGGACATGCATGTCACCGAGGCGTTGACCGTGCAGGTGCGCGGGGATCTGATCAATGCGCTCAACTTCCGCAACTACGACCAGTACGCCATCGACTGGGGCCAGGACGGCGTCTACAACCCGCGTGCCAGCATCAACCAGTACGGGGCGCTGTCCACCTCGCCGCGGACGCTGTTCCTGAGCGCACGCATCATCTGGTAAGTCGCTAGCTCCGCCGCAGTCGCCAGCACAGGGGTGCCGCCTGTGCTGGCCATCGTGCACGGCACGCACCCTGGTGCATCGTTGGTCTTGCATTGCCCGGTGATTGCCACGGCACTGCATCGTCCACGCGTCGTCATTGCCTCACCCGTCTCGACCCGTGCCTGAAGGAGCAAGCACCCGTCACCGCAGACCCTTGTTGTTCTTGCAGCCCTTGCGGCTGCTGTTGCCTGTTGTCCCTGTGTTCCACACCAAAGCACCAACCCAACGCGCCAGTCACTGCACTGCGTCGCGCTTTACCCCTGGGAGGGGGAAAGTCATGAAGAATCACCGCACCGTCTCCACCCTGCCGGCGCGCAGCCTGTTGTGCTGCGCCCTGGCCGCCTCGTTGTTCGCCACCACTCCGGCCATGGCCCAGTCCAGCAACGCCACCTTGCGCGGCCAGGTCGCTTCCGCGCAGAGCGGCAGCGAAGTCGTCGTCACCAACATCGCCACCGGCTCGGTGCGACGCGCGCCGGTCAATGCGAACGGCAACTACACCATCGTCGGGCTGCAGCCGGGCACCTACAAGGTCGAATCCAACGGCATCAGCCGCACGGTGACCCTGTCGGTGGCCTCCAGCGCCATCGTCGATCTAGGCACCGAGACGGCCGCGGCGCCTGCCGGTGATGCGACCACGCTGGATACGGTGACGGTCAGCGCGCCGATGATTCGCGACGTCAAGACCTCGGAAGTGGGCAACACCATCAGCGCGCGCCAGATCCAGCAGTTGCCGCAGGCCACGCGTAACTTCCTGGAGTTTGCCGATACCGTGCCGGGCATGGTGTTTCAGGTCGATGGCAACGGCAACACCAAGCTGCGCGGCGGTGCATCCAATGCCAGCGCCGGCAATCTGTATATCGACGGCGTAGGCCAGAAGAGCTACGTGCGTAGCGGCGGCGTCGCCGGTCAAAGCGATACGCAGGGCAATCCGTTCCCGCAGCTGGCGATCGGCGAATACAAGGTCATTACCTCCAACTACAAGGCCGAGTACGGCCAGATCAGTGGCGCGGCGATTACCGCGGCCACCAAGTCCGGCACCAACGAATTCCACGGCGAAGCGTTCTATCGCTATACCGATCAGGACCTGCGCGACAAGCGGCCCGACGAAGAAGCCAATGGCAAGATCGACTCGCAGACCAAGGAATACGGCTTCGCACTTGGCGGGCCGATCATCCAGGACCGCATGCATTTCTTCGTTGCCTACGAAGGCAAGGAAAACGTGGCGCCCAAGAGCGTGCAGCCGAGCTCGGAGGCGGCGGCCTTCGTCAGCCAGTTGCCGGCCAACCTGGCCAGCCAATATGGCCCGGCCAACATGCCGTTCGAAGAAGACCTGTTGTTCGGCAAGATCGACTTCGAGCCCACCGATCGCGATCGCATCGAATTGAGCACGATCTACCGCGACGAGACGCAGACTGCCAACGTCGGCGGTACCAACACGCTCGCGCAGGCCACTGACAAGATCAACAAGGACAAGCGCACCAACCTGCGTTGGCAGCACAGTGCCGACAACTGGTTCAACGAGGTCATCGTCGGCACCGAAAATTCGGAGAACAACCCGACCCCGCGCACCCTGGGCAATGGCATCGTCTACACCTATTTCCAGCCACGTGCCGGCTCCACCGATATCGATGAGCGCACGTTCCTCACCACCGGTTCGGCTGGCGGCAAGAACGCGCAGCGCAAGAGCCAGAAAGGCTGGTTCATCCAGAACGATCTGACCTTCACCAGCTTCCAGTGGCATGGCGAACACACCATCAAGATGGGTGTGAACTACAAGGACATCGAGCTCACCTCGCAGGATGCGGCGGCGTTGAATCCGCAGTTCAGCTATCGCGTCAGCAATGGCAGCATTGACTCAACGCCGTACCGCGTGGACTTCATTGCGCCCTACACCACGCCAGGCCAGCGCGCCACGGTGGTCTCGCCGTCCAAGCAGTACGGTATCTATCTGCAGGACGACTGGGCCGCCACCGACAAGTTGATGATCAACATCGGTGTGCGCTGGGATTACGAAGACACCCCGGCCTACACCAACTTCGTCACCTCGCAGGCGTTCGTCGATGCGCTGTATGCCAACGACGCAGAAAATCCCGGCCAGCCGTGGGCAAACCGTCTGCTGCCCAGCGGCATCAACGTGGCCGACTACATCAGCACCGGCAACAACCGCAAGAACTTCAAGGATGCCTGGGCGCCGCGCTTCGGTTTTTCGTATGACATCTTCGGCGACGAAGCCGCCATTGTGCATGGCGGTGCCGCGCGCTCGTACGACCGCAACCTGTTCGAACAGTTGGCGCTGGAAACCAGCAAGGCGGCGCTGTCGCCGGTGGCGGTGTATTTCGAAAACCCGGCCACCGGCACGTGCTATCGCGCCGACCGCACCTGCGTAGCGTTCGACCCGCGCTATCTCAACGGCATCGATCAGCTCAACACCATTCCCGGTGTCGCCGGCAGCGCCGAGCTCTTCATGTTCAACAACAAGCTCAAGACGCCGTACAGCGACCAGTACAGCATCGGTATCACCAACCAGGTGGGCGACTGGCTGACCGATGTGACCTTCCAGCGCATCCTGAGCTACGACGGTTTCGCGATGGGCTTGATCAACCGCTATCCGGATGGCTCCTACTTCCAGAACGGCAACGTGCCGTGGGGCGAGCCGGTGCCGGGCTATCAGAACACCATCCTGGGCAGCAACGGCCTGGAACAACGCAACAGCCAGGTGCTGTTGTCGGCCGACAAGCCGTACACCAAGGAATCCGGTTGGGGCCTGACCTTGTCCTACACCCACACCAGCGCGCGCCAGAACCGCAACATCGACGAGCCTTACGGCTTCGATAAGGCCACCATCCGCGGCTATCCGTTCGTGAAGTCCGATGCCGTGGCCGCACATCGCTTTGTCGCTTCCGGTTCGATCGATGGTCCGTGGGGCGTGACCTTCGGTGCCAAGCTGGTGTTGGCCACGCCCGAGCCGATCAACACGATCGCCTGCTTCGGCTTCACCGATCCCGATGGCGCCACCTGCCAGCAGGTCGGCGTCACCCCGCCGGGTAGCGGTAAGTTCCTGGTCGGCGGCGATATCTGGGGCTACCGCACGGTGGACTTCCAGGCCACCAAGGAGTTCACCGTGGCCGGCGACTTCAAGCTCAACGCACGTGTGAACCTGCTCAACGCGTTCAACTTCAAGAACTACAGCGCTTACGCCTACAACGGCTTCGGCAGCAATGGTCAGTTCGCTCCGGACATCGCCATCAACACCAGTGGCGAGATCAACTACGTGCCGCGCAGCGTGGTGCTGGAGATCGGCGCCAAGTTCTGATGCGCGCATTGCCACATGCGCCGGCACGGGCATGTGGTATTTCGAACGGGGCCGGCTGGCCCCGTTCGTGTGTCCGTCCGCTGTCTTGCTCAGGAATGCATCGACATGATTCCCGCTCCACTTCGCAACATCGTCATTGTCGGCGGCGGCACCGCCGGCTGGATGGCGGCCGCCGCGTTTGCGCGCGTGCTCGGGCCCACTTTCAAGGTGCAGCTGATCGAGTCCGACCAGCTGGGCACCGTCGGGGTGGGCGAAGCCACCGTGCCGCACATCAAGGCCTTCAACAACCTGCTCGGCATCGATGAGGCCGAGTTCGTGCGCCAGACCCAGGGCAGCTTCAAACTCGGTATCGAGTTCGTCGACTGGCAACGCCCGGGAACCGCGTACATGCATGGCTTCGGCACCCAGATCGGGCACCCGCTGGGGCTATTGCCGTTTCACCAATACTGGATCAAGCAACACGCACGCGGCAGAGCGCAGCCGTTGGGCGCGTACACGCTCAATACCGTGGCGGCTGCGCGCGGCAAGTTCATGACCTCCGCCGGCGATGTGCCGGCCAACTCGCCGCTGGCCAACATCGCCTACGCGTACCACTTCGACGCCACGCAATACGCGCACTTTCTGCGCCGGTATTCGCAGCAGCGCGGCGTGACCCGCATCGAAGGGTTGGTCGAGCAGGTGCAGCTGCATCCGGAAAGCGGCCATGTGCAATCGCTGCAGCTGGCGTCCGGACAGACGGTGCACGGCGACTTGTTCATCGATTGCTCCGGCTTCCGTGGGCTTTTGATCGAAGAGGCGCTGCACACCGGCTATCACGACTTCACCCACTGGCTGCCGTGCGATCGCGCGCTGGCAGTGCCCTGCGAAAAGGTGGGCCCGCCCACGCCATACACACGCTCCACTGCGCGCGCAGCCGGCTGGCAATGGCGCATTCCGCTGCAGCACCGCACCGGCAACGGCTATGTGTACTGCAGCGCGCACATCAGCGACGACGAAGCGGCCGCCACGTTGCTGGCCAATCTGGACGGCAAGCCGCTGGCCGACCCGCGCCCGCTGCGCTTCACCACCGGGCGGCGCAAGCAGTGCTGGAACCGCAATGTCGTCGCACTGGGCCTGGCCAGCGGATTTCTGGAGCCACTGGAATCGACCAGCATCCATCTGATCCAGTCCGGCATTTCCAAGTTGCTGGAGCTGTTTCCGCGCGAGGGCATCAGCCCGGTGCTGGTGCAGCGCTACAACGACCGGCTTGCATTCGAGTTCGACCGCATCCGCGACTTTCTGCTGCTGCACTACCACGCCACCGAGCGCGACGACAGCGCGTTCTGGCGGCATTGCCGCCACATGCCGATCACCCCGGAGCTGCAGACCACGCTGGACCTGTTCCGCGACAGCGGGCGCTTCTATCGCAATGCCGAAGAAATGTTCGCCGAGATCAGCTGGGTCCAGGTACTGGTGGGCCAGGGCATCCTGCCGCAGGGATATCACCCGCTGGTGGACCAGGTGCCGGATACCGACGCCGAGGGCTTCCTGGCCAGCGTGGCGCAGACCATCAGCCACTGCGTGGACGTGATGCCAAGCCACCAGCAATTCATCGACCGCTATTGCAAGGCGGCTGCGTTACCGTAAGTGCCTTGGTTTGCACTGCGGCTGGAACTGATGCTGAAGGTGGTGGCAGTTGCGCATGACCGATAACGAACGCAGGGATCCAAGCGTGCGCTAACGCCGCGCTTCGCGCGTGCGTCCAGGCGATGCATGCTCGCCTGGTGCCGCGGGTAACGCGCGATCTATGCCACCACGCAGCCAGCCACTGATGTCGGTCGCCACGACACGCGAACGTGACGGCCAAAAAAAAGGATCGGACACAAGGCCCGATCCCTTCGAAAACCGGGACAAGCCCGGTGGACAATGAGTGGCACAGCTTCCGACTGACATCGGACGCTGGCATGTTAACGAGACTTTCACATTAAAGCAATGCTTTAATTGTTGCCGCCTAAGCTATTGATTTATTTGGAAGCTGGCCGCTGCTTCGGCCCGATCAGTTTCCGTTCTGCGGCAGTGCCGCGCGGATCTCGTCCTGGATGGCGGTGGCAGCGGCTGCAGGGTCGCTCGCCTGGCGGATCGGGCGGCCAACGACGATCGCGTCGGCGCCGTCGGTGAAGGCCTGCGCCACGCCGACCGTGCGTTGCTGGTCGTCGCCGACCGGGCCGCCGGGGCGGATGCCGGGGCAGACGATCGAAAAGTCCGGGCCAGTGGCGCGGCGGATCGGGCCGGCTTCCTGCCCCGAAGCGATCACGCCATCGATCCCGGCGGCCTGCGCAGCCAGCGCGCGTTCCACCACCACGTCCACCGGTTCACGGTCGATGCCCATTGCCGCCAGGTCCGGGCGGCCCATCGACGTCAGTACCGTGACCGCCAGCAGGCGCATGTCACCGTGATTGGCCTCGGCGGCGGCCTGCAGCATGCCGGCGTGCCAGCCGTGCACCGTGCAATAACTCACCGGCCACTGCGCCAGGCGGCGAATCGTGCCGGCCACGGTGGCGGGAATGTCGAAGAACTTGAGGTCCACGAACACGCGCTTGTCGCGCTTGGCCAGCGCATCGAGCACGCGGAAGTACTCGCCCGATGCCAGCAGCTCCATGCCGATCTTGTAGAACGACACCGAATCGCCGAGCCGGTCCACCCAGGCGATCGCTTCATCGTGGCCGGGCACATCCAGCGCGAAGATCAGCCGCTCATGCGCGGCCAGCGGCAAGGGCGCGCGGCTCATCGGGCCACCTCCAGCGCAGCGCGCTTGGCGTCGTGGCGCTTTTGCCAGGGTTGCGCGTAGTCGTTGTTGAACTGCGCCGGCTCCCAGCCGCCGTAGCTGGGGTTGGGCAGCATCCACCAGCGTTCGCCGAACCAGTCGTGGTACTGCTGCAGCAAGGCGCCACGCGCCTGGCCGGTATTGGCGGTGACCTGCACGAAGTCGCCCAGCTGGTCGCCGAACTGCATCAGCACGCGGTACTTCTGTCCGGCCAGCTGGCGGCGGCAGTTCTTTTCGCTGCCGTTCTGCTCGCAGCCGGGCACCACCGTGCCCAGGCCGAGAAATACGCTGTCATCGGCCACCGGCAGGCCCACGCTGCGCAGATTGGCCAAGGTGGCGTCCTTCAGGTGCACCGCGCGGTTGGAAATGTAGATCAGGGTGATGCCGCGGGCATTGGCGGCCTTGGCGAAATCCACCACGCCGGGAATGGCAGTGGCCTTCTTCTCGGCCACCCACTGGTCCCAGCTCAGCTCGTCGTATTCCTTGCCATCGCGCAGCAGCCGCGCCTGGTAGGGCGAATTGTCCAGCACGGTCTCGTCCACATCCAGCACCACCGCCGGCTTCAGGCCGGTGGCGGCATTGCCGCGTTCCTCCGGCACCAGCGCGTCCCAGTTGGGTTGCTTGAGTGCCGCGTCCAGTTTGTCGGCCGCAGCGCGATAGGTCTGCTCGGCCACGGCACGGTATTCCTCCGAGCGCTGCATCCACAGCACTGCGTTGAGGTTGTCGTCGCCGGCCGGTGCAGTGGTGGACGACGTTGCGGCCTTGCTGGCCGCAGCGCTGGCGTCGGCATTGGCAGTTGCGGTGGCTTCCTGCGCGTGCGGGGCTGGCTGCGTGTCGGCGGGCTTGCAGGCGCCCAGGGCCAGCGCGGTGCAGGCGATGAAGGACAACGGAGCGTAAAGCGAGGGGCGCATGGCATCCACCGGGACAGGGTCGACAATAAAGCGTGCGATTTTAGCCGGTTCGCGCCGTACCGCTCGCGCTGGCCGATGGCGCCGCCATCGAAATGACAGGGGCGCACGGATGACGGTCGCCGCAATACCGGTCGTCCAACCGCGTGGCTGCATCGGTCTTCCACACGATGGCGAATATGTGCCGTGCCCGTTCCTGGATGCCCACGCCCGTTGCCGGCGCACGACGCTGACATGCGCGACACCGTCGATGGCGTCGGCCACCTTGCATCGCGTCGCAGCGGAAGAATGCCGGCAGCGGATCGGCATATCCTTGTGCGCTGATCGCCCTCCGGAGTCATCCATGACAGAGACCTCGCCCCCGCCCGTCCTCGATACCGCCCAGGCCCGCGTGCTGGGATGCCTGATCGAAAAGGAGGCCACCACGCCGGACGCGTACCCGCTCACCGTCAACGCTGCGCAGGTGGCCGCCAACCAGAAAACCGCGCGCGAGCCGGTGCTGAATCTGCAGACTGGCGTGGTGCACCACGCGCTGCGCCAGCTGGAAACCCTGGGCCTGGTGCGCCAGCAGTTTTCTTCGCGTGCCGAGCGTTACGAGCACCGCCTGGGCAGCGTGCTGGATCTGACCCGCCAGCAAGTCGCACTGATCGGCCTGCTGCTGTTGCGCGGCCCGCAGACGCTGGGCGAGCTGTACGCACGTAGCGAGCGCCTGGCGCGCTTCAACGATGCCGACGACGTGCGCCATCACCTGGAGCGGCTGATCCAGCGCGGCCTGGCCGCACAACTGCCGCGCGCCAGCGGTCAGCGCGAAGACCGTTACATGCATCTGCTCAGCGGCGAGCTGGATGTGGAGGCGCTGCAGGCCGCTGCCACGCGTGCGGCACCGAGCGCGCGCAGTGGCAGCGACAGCAGCGACCTGGACGCGCGGATGCAGGCACTGGAAGCAACGGTCGTCGAACTGCAGGAGGCGCTTGCCGCGGTACAGGCGCGGCTGGACGCAGCTGGCGCCTGATCTGTGCGCGGCACCCACCGACGGCCGTAGCGGCAGCGCGGCAGGTGTGCTGCAGCATCGACGTCAGCTGCCTTGGGTGACCCAGCAGTTGCAGGATCGCTCGATACGCACCACGGCACGCAGAGGCATGCGGCATCGCCTGCAAGACCCGCACGGTCTTGTCGCCCGGCCGCACGATGTCAGTGTGTGCGCGTGTTGGATGGATGCACCGGCCAGTCCTGCCGCGTCGGTGCAAGCGCTGCCCGCGCACGAACGCCGGGGTCGGGGTCGGGGCACGCCAGCTTCAGGTCGGCGTGTCCACCTCGTCCCACTCGGCATCTTCGAAGTGCAGTAGCCAATTGAGCGCGTAATGCCGCTCATACACCACGCCCGGCACGATGCCGGCGGGGACCGTCTGACCGGATTGGCCGGCCTGGCGGACCGCCCAGTGCAGGCGCAGGTGGCGGTCCAGCGTGTCCAGCAGCTCGGCGAGCGGGCGTCGCGCCAGCGTCGGGCGCTCGGCAGCTTGTGCGTTGTCCAGCGCGCGCTGTGCAACCAGGGGCACATCGCACAGCGCGTTGGGTTCCGGCAGCGTGTCGGCCAGCCCCAAGGCCCATTGCAGCACGGCCAGGCTTTCGTAACGCCAGCCGAAGTTTGCCAGCGCCTGCGCATCCGGCGCTGGCTGGGCGAAGAAGGCGCGCTCCTGCGGCGACAGCGCATCTGCCACGCCGGGAAGACGCGTCTCCACCTCGGCCAGCGACGGCGGCGTATCGCCAGCGGCCAGGATCTCTGCACGCAGCGCCACCGCAAACAACGCCAGCATGCGTCGACTGACGACTGCCGCATCGCGCACGCGCGCTTCGGCCTCGCCGGGCACCGGCGGCAGGCTGGGCGGCACGCGGATGCCTTGCGCGGCCAGCACGGAAAGTTGCTGCGCGCGCCGCTGCAACGCATCGGGCGGATACGGTACCTGCGCATCGTCGTCGATGGCCGGCTCGCCCTGGCTGATCAGCACCCGCCCCTGCGGGTCGCGCACGCTGCCATCGGCCAGGAAACACACCGCATTGGCGTGCTCGGCCCACTGCGCCAGCGCGCCGACGTCCGCATCGTCCACCTCGAAGCTGAAGTGCTGCCGCACCCGCTGCACATGCCGCATCAGGTGATAGCGCGCTTGGGTCATCTGGCCATCGCCGGCCTGATTCACATAGCCGACAAAGCCGTGCAGATGCGCGGCCAGTTCCGGGTCGGCGTGGTCGCGATGCTGCACGGCAGTCTGCGGCAGGAAGTCCGGCCACAGGGGCGTGCGTAGCGTGGAATAGGCGTTGACCAACAGTGCCATGCAGGCCTCCCTGTGCGGTGGAAAACAGCCGGCAGGGTGACGCAGCGCTGCTCAGCTGTCCACGCCACCAGGGCCGAGGTCGATCGTGTAGTACGCCACGGCCTCGGTGCCGGGACTCAGCACCCGCAGGCTCTCATAGCGCAGCCCCAGTGCTTCCAGCGCGCGGATCGACTCCGCATTGCCTGGCGAGACGATCGCGCACACCTGCGTCAATCCCAGTACCTGGCGTGCATGCTCCAGCACCGCGCGCCCGGCTTCGGTCACATAGCCCTTGCCGCGATACGCGGGCAACAGCGCAAAACCGATATGCGGCACCGGCAAGGTCTCGCGGCACAACAGGCCCAAGGTGCCCATGAAGGTGCCTGCCTCGCGCGTTTCCAGCGCCCAGTGCGCGAAGCCGTGTCGTTGCTGATGCGCCTGCGCCCATTCGCGCACATGCTCGCGCGCCTGCTCGCGGGTGCGGATACCGCGGTCGTTGATGCCGGCGATGAACGCAGGATCGTTGACCAGCGCCAGCATTGCCTCGGCATCGCGCTCGGGATCGAGCAGACGCAAGCGCACGCGTGCGGTTTCGAGGATGACGGTCACGGCGCACTCCGTTGGCGGGAACCTCAGACTGCCGTGCGGCAGTGGCACTGACAAGTCTGACGACCGCATGCATGGCCACGCTGCAGTACCCGCACGGTTGGCGATATCACTCCGGTTGGGTGGTGCAACTGGCGTGCGCCACCGGCGCGTTGCCGGCTCGCCTGGCTGGCCAGCAACGCTCCAGCCTTGGGCCGTGCCAGCGACGGCGCGGGCGATCATGCCGGGCCTGCATGCCAGGCTGTTCCACGTCTGTTGCAGGTCGCGTGCTGCAGCGCGTAGTACGCACGTCGAGCGGCAAGACTGCGCATCGATGCACGCCTGACCGCCAGCGCATCACGGCCGAGACGTTCACGATGCGCTCCATCCTTGCGCACGCGTGCCGCGCAGGGCAGCCGGCCCGGGAGGCTCAGCGTCAGGCACGCCTGGCAACCGATGTGTGCCACGCACTCACCCGCAGTGCATCCGGCAGGCGCCCAGCGCCGCCTTGCCTGCCAGACTCACCTCATGTGGCCCAAAGCTGCCCGCGCGGCTCAGGAGAACTCAGTCGAACAATGCCTGGATCGCGGCCAATCCCGCACTGGCGCGTTCCTTCTTGCGCTCGGCGTCGGCCACCGGGTCGGCACCATCGCGCTGCAGTTCTTCGGCCGGAATCTCATCGAAAAACCGGCTCGGCTTCAGTCGCACATGCTCGCCGAACTTGCGCGTCAGCTTGCTGTGACTCATCCACAGCTGCTCCTTGGCGCGGGTGATTCCCACGTACAGCAGGCGGCGCTCTTCCTGCAGATTGCCTTCTTCCAGGCTCACTTCGTGCGGCAGCACGCCGTCCTCGCAGCCGACGATGAAGACATAGCGGAATTCCAGTCCCTTGGACGCATGCATGGTCATCATGCGCACCTGGTTGCCGCCATCGTCCTTGTCGTTGCGCGACAGCAACGCCAACTGCGCAGCCAGATCGCTGGCGCTTGCACCGCGCGGACCACCTTCGAACCACTCGGCCAGCTCGTCCAGATTGCGCTTGCGCCGCTGGAAGCCGGTCTCGTCTTTCGATTGATTGCGCAAGTCGTTGAGCAAACCGGACTTGTCGGCCAGCAGGCGCACCAGCTCGCCGGCCGGCATGCTGGACGAGTGCTCGCGCATGTCGCGCAGGATGTCGGTAAACGCACTCAAACCGTTGGCCGCGCGCGGCGGTAAATGCTGCAAGGCGCCCATCGACTCGGCTGCGCGCGACATCGGTACCGACTTGGCGCTGGCAAGTTCGGCAAGACGCGCCAGCGAGGTCGCACCGACTTCGCGCTTGGGCGACTGCACGGCACGCAAGAACGCCGCGTCGTCATCCGGGTTGACGATCAACCGCAACCACGACAGCAAGTCCTTGACCTCCTGCCGCTCCAGAAACGCGGTACCACCGGTGAGGTGATACGGCACGCGCAACAGCTGCAGCGCTTTTTCCAGCGGCCGCGATTGAAAATTGCCACGGAACAGAATGCAGAAGTCGCTCCACGGCACCTGCTTGGCGGTACCCAGGAACGAGATCTCCGCGGCGACCTTTTCGGCTTCGTGCTCGCTGTCGCGGCATTCCCACACGCGGATGCGCTCGCCGTCGGCCTGGTCGCTCCACAAGGTCTTCAAATGCTCATGCGGGTTGTGCGCGATCAACGCGTTGGCCGCACGCAGCACACGATTGGAGCAGCGGTAGTTCTGTTCCAGCTTGATGATTTCCAGCGCCGGATAATCGCGCGCCATCTGCTGCAGGTTTTCCGGATTGGCGCCGCGCCAGGCATAGATGCTCTGGTCGTCGTCGCCCACGCAGGTGAAGTTGCCGCGCGGCCCGGCCAGCATCTTCAGCAGCCGGTACTGCGCATCGTTGGTGTCCTGGCACTCGTCCACCAGCAGGTAGCCGATGCGCTCGCGCCAGCCCATCACGATGTCTTCGTTGGCTTCCAGGATCTGCACCGGCAGACGGATCAGGTCGTCGAAGTCCACTGCGTTGAAAGTGGTCAGCCGCGCCTGGTAGCGCTCGTACAAGCTGGCCGCTTCCTTTTCGCGGGTGCTGCGTGCGGCCGCCATCGCCTGCTCCGGCGACAGGCCGGCATTCTTGGCGCGCGAGATCAGGTTCTTGGCATCTTCGATCGCATCGGGCTTGGCGCCATGCATCAGGTCCTTGATCTGCGCGGCGGCATCGTCCGAATCGAAGATCGAAAAGCCGCGCTTCAAACCGGCGGCGGCGTGCTCGATCTGCAGAAACTTCAGGCCCAGTGCGTGGAAGGTGCAGATCGTCAGGCCCTCGGCACCGTCGCCGCGAATGCGCTTGGCCACACGCTCGCGCATTTCCTTGGCGGATTTGTTGGTGAAGGTGATCGCGGCGATCCGCTTGGCCGGATAGCGGCCGATGGCGATCAGATGCGCGATCTTTTCCACGATCACGCGCGTCTTGCCGCTGCCGGCGCCGGCCAGCACCAACAGGGGACCTTCGCAGTGCAGCACGGCGGCGCTTTGCGGGGGATTGAGACCGTACATAGAGGCTTCCGACAGAGCGCGCCATTGTACCGGGGCTGCCCACGGCTGGCCGACGCGATGGATTCATGTCTCCAGTGCGGCTAGCCCTGCCCACAACCGGAGGCTGCTCCCACACGCTCGACGGCAGGCGTCGACCCCGCCCGACCGCGCCAGCGCAGCACACACAGGCGCCGCATCCTGCTGCCTGGCCCGGTAAAATCGCCCGATGGCCAAGCTCTATTTCTACTATTCGGCGATGAATGCCGGCAAGACCACCACCTTGCTGCAATCGGCGCACAACTACCGCGAGCGCGGCATGCGCACGCTGATCCTCACGCCCAAGCTCGACCACCGCGCCGGCAGCGGCGTGGTCGCCTCGCGGATCGGCCTGCGCGCGGACGGGCGTATCTTCGAGCGCGACACCGAGTTGCAGCAGCTGGTCGAACGCGACATCCACAACGACGGCGCGTTGCACTGCGTGCTGGTGGACGAAGCGCAATTCCTCAGCCGCGCGCAGGTCTGGCAGTTGAGCGAGGTGGTCGACCGGCTGCGGATTCCGGTGCTGTGTTACGGCTTGCGTACCGATTTTCGTGGCGAGTTGTTCGAGGGCAGCCAGTTCCTGCTGGCCTGGGCCGACGAGCTGGAAGAAATCAAGACCATCTGCCACAGCGGCAGCAAGGCCACCATGACCGTCCGCGTGGATGCACACGGGCACGCGGTGCAGGACGGTCCGCAGGTGGAAATCGGCGGCAACGAGCGCTATGTGTCGGTCAGCCGGGCCGAGTTCAAGAAGATCATGCGTGGCGAAGGCCGCATCGATCCGCTGCAGATCGCCTTGCCGCTGCCCGTCGCCTAGCGCCGGGGCCTGGTACCGCACCCGCGGCCATCCGCGCTGCCGTGGTGCATCCAGGACAGCACTGCCCCGGAGCAGCGTGTGCGCGCATCCTCGTTTGCGCTGCGATATCGCGCTGGAAGCAGGGGTTTGCACATCGCCGTTGGTCGTTCGCCAACACCAAACGCTCACCGCCGCACTGGCGCCAGCGGCTACAACCACACATCAGCACACGGTGCGGCACCGCGTTCGTCGACAGCCAGCCGCGACCGCCGGCCACGCTCTATACGCTTTGCATGCGCTGCTAAACCCGTGCGGGCATGCGGTCACGCCGGCGTCGCGAGCGCCATCAGACAGGCGTATCGTGGCGCCTGTGAGACAGCGGCGCACCACGCAACCGGGCGCAACCGCGGTCCTGTAAACTGGCAAGCGTCCACTCTTTGGAGGCACTCATGGATCCACTGCCTCCCGCATTGCGCGCCGATATCGCGCGTGTCGGCCGGCTCTCCTCGGTCGCCGACGTGTTGAGCGTGCTCACCCGCCTGACCGGGATGGGATTTGCCGCCGTCGCCCGCGTCACCGACGCGCGCTGGATCACCTGCCAGGTGCACGATGCACTGTCCTTTGGCCTGCGTCCGGGCGACGAACTTCCGCTGGCCACCACGTTTTGCGACAGCGTACGGGTGAAAGGCAATGCGGTGTGGTTCGGGCATGCATCGGATGACCCGATCTACCGCGATCATCCCTCGCCGCGGCTCTACGGCTTCGAAAGCTACGTCTCGGTGCCGATCAGGTTCGACGATGGCAGCGTGTTCGGCACCTTGTGCGCGCTGGATCCGCAGCCGCGCGTCATGGACGCACCGCTGGTGGAAAAGGTCGAACTGCTCGCACAGTTGCTGGCCGCACAGATCCAGGCCGAGCAACGCGCCGAAGAAAGCGCGCTGGAATCGCGACGCGCCCGCAGCGAACTGGGCCGTGTTGGCGCCTCGGCGCGCTTGCGCGAAGAATTCATCGGCATTCTCGGGCACGACCTGCGCAACCCATTGCAGTCCATGCATGCGGTGGTGGATATGCTGTCCATCGACCAACTCGACCATCGCTACGGCAGCTCCATCCGCTCGCTGCAGCGTAGCCTGCGGCGCATGGAAGAACTGATCGATTTCGCCTGCGATTTCGCTCGCGGCATCGAACTCGATTGGTTGCAGCTGGACTATGGCGACGGGAGCGACTTGGTCGATGCACTCTCCCAGGTCGTGGACGAAACCCGCGCCGCCTACCCCAACCAGGTGCTGTCCACGCATGTGGCCATCGACGAGCCGGTGCACGGCGATGCGATTCGGCTGGCGCAGATGTTCGGCAGCCTGATGATCAACGCCGTCGTGCAAGGGCCGCAAAGTTCGCTGATCAAGGCGGTCGCGGTCACCGAACATGGCCGGCTACGCATCGAAGTCTGCAATCTGGATGGGATCGATCCACGGCGGCTGGATGTGCTGCACGCTTCCACCCATGTGCATACCGGCGGACGTGCGCTACCGGATGTCGATCTGGGCCTGCATATGGCAGCGCAGATCGCAAAGGCCCATCAAGGCGAATTACGCATCATCAGCGGCAAGGACGGCACCTGCTTCCGCGTGGAGCTGGCCTGCACACGTCCGCGCGGACGACTTCACCTGGTCGGCACCTCGGCGCCGGCCTGAGTGCTTTACGCAGCGACGATCGTCCCGCAAACACGTCCGACAACAGATGGCGCTCCAACCGCATGCTGCATGCCGCAGCTGGCCACGCGTCCCCTGGCGCCGCATTGCCGCATGCGACCGCGCTGGCCCCGCGATGCCCGCAACAAGCGTCGCCGGCCGCCCCGCCCGGCGCTTCTCAGTAAATCTTGCGCTCGCTCGGCGGCGGCGGCGTCCACTGGTACAGCCAGGTTTCGGTGAGCGGCTTGCCATTGGCGCGCAGATACAGGCGGATATCGATCTGCTGGGTGCCCTCGTCCGGCGGCACCAGGTCGAACATCGCCCGATAGCCCTTGAGCTCGTGCAGCGGGCGCGCCGACACGATTTCAGTGGTGCCGCGCGACACCTGCAACACCGCCTCCACCTTGGCCTTTGCGTCCTTTGCCAGCGCGGCCAGTTCGCCACCGGCAAAATCCACCGCGAAGCGCCAGGAGAAATGGCTGCGTTTTTGCCCGACGATGCCGCCGAGGCCGGTTCGGGTCGCCACGCAATGCGCCAACGGCGAGCTGGCCGGCGGCTGCGCGCCCCAGTACAGCCGGTAGCCCATCAGCAGTTCCTGCCCCGGCTGCGGCTTGGCTTGCGGGTTCCAGAACGCCACGATGTTGTCGAAGGTCTCGTCCACGGTCGGAATCTCGACCAGCTGCACCGAGCCCTTGCCCCAACCACTCTTGGGTTCCACCCACAGGCACGGGCGCTTTTCGTAAAACACGCCATCGTCCTGGTAATGGTCGAAGTTGCGGTCGCGCTGCAGCAGCCCGAACCCACGCGGGTTCTCGTCGACGAACATGTTGAAACGCAGATGCGGCGGGTTGCATAACGGGCGCCAGATCCATTCGCCGCCGCCGGTCCACATCGCCAGGCCATCGGTGTCGTGAATTTCCGGACGCCAATCCCAGTCCATCCGGTTATCGTTTTCGCCGACCTGGTACATGCTGGTGCACGGGCCGATACCCAGCCGCTCGATCGCCTTGCGTGGGTACAGCGCGCTGTCGATATCCATCAGCAGCACATCGCCATTGGTGATGGCGAAGCGGTACGCGCCGGCAACGCTGGGCGAATCCAGCAAGCCGTACACCACCACCGTGTCCGAATCGTCGGCCGGCTGCTCCAGGTAATAGGCGATGAAATCCGGAAACTCTTCCGGCCCGCCGGTACCGGTATCGATGGCCAGCCCGCGTGCCGACTGCCCATACTGGCCTTCCTTGCCGACCGCACGGAAATAGCTTGCACCCAGGAATGCCGAGAAGTCGCGTTCGGTGTCCTTGCGTGTGTTGAGCCGGAAACCGGCAAAGCCCAGATCCTTTGGCAATTGCTTGCCGCCCAGCCCGCTGCGGCCGTAATCGAATGCCGCCGGGTCGTAGGCCAGTTGCTGTGCCTTGCCATCGACGATGTCGTAAATGTGCACCGGGGTATGGAAATACAGTCCCAGGTGGAAGAACTTGGCCTGGAATTTGCCGTTGCCATCGGCCCACAACGCGTGGTCCTGGCGGTAGCGGATGGACTGATACTGATCCCAGTTCAGCGCCTCAAGCGGCCCCGGCAATACCTGCTTGTGACTTTTGTAAGGCGCCTTCGCCAGCGCGCGCGCCTGCCCTTTCAACCAGGCGTAGTCGAAGGGTTGCGGTTGCCCGAGTCGACGCAGGCCAACGGCCTTGGCCGCCAGCGCCCACTGCGGCAACGTCGGCAAACCGAGCGCGGCCAATGCGGCAGCAGCATTCTTCAGGAAGTGGCGTCGTTGCATGCGCATCGATCTGGTCAGGGAATGGGCGACATCATAGCCACAGCCCGGCATCGACGTGAATGCGCATCTCAGCGAGGCGCAGGCGACGCATCGCACGCATTGGCCAGCGCCAGCGCGTTGGCGTGGCTGCAAAGGAACCGCCGCTGCGCCTGTTCCTCATCCGGCCCGGTATAGCGCAGCAGCGTCCACTGCTCCTGTGCCTGCATTTGCGCACCTGGCGCAAGCTGCCGATACGGCGCGTGCACCTCCATTTCCAGCAATCCCTGTTCCGGATGCCGGGGTGGCGCATCCAGATACAACTCCACCTGGCCTTGCTCGGGATGGATCGCCGACAGCGGTTGATGCGCGAAGCGAATCACCAAGACCTGCCCGCCTGCGAACCCGGCCATCCATCCTGCCGACGGCTGCAGCAATAGCTTGCCGCGCTGGATCAATTGGTCTGGACGCGTATCGGCGCGCAGCGCGAGCAGGCCGCGCTCATGCTGATAGCGCGGCGCAATCGTGCCGGGCTCGCGCGGCGGCTGCAGCCGGATATCCGCAGCAGCGGCAACGGGCACAAACACCCGCGTCGTTGCCGCAACCCGCGTATTGAACCAAAGATCCCAGGCAATTGGCTGCGCGCGGATATTACGTGCGCTGGCCTGGATGTCGACGGTATCCGCACGCACTGCAGAACGTTTGATCTGCTTGCGCAATTGCACCCCGGTCAGCGGGCTGGGCACCCCTTCAAATTCCACCACGTCATGACGACGCACGTTGACGCGCGTCTGCGCCAGGGACAGATACGGATCCGGCGGCCACACCGCGGCCGCCGCCTGACGCTCGTGGTTGAGCTGCTGGTGCAACCACCACTGACTCTGCGGCCCGACCCACACATCATGGCCGAAATAGGGAATATCCCCCGCAGTGACCGACACCTCGGGCGCAGGCTGTTGCTCCACTGCCGCACCGACCTTCAACACGTTGGGCTGGCCGCGCAGATGGAACGACAGCACGCGCCCGCCAAATGCCGGCGTGACGCTCAGCTCTATCGCGTTGGTCTTCAACTGGAGACGCTCTACGGCAGCTGCCGCGCTCGAAGAGGGCGTCATCGCGCCGGTCGACGGCATGGCTACCAGCGCACATGCACCGATAAGGATCAGAGGAATGACAAGCTGTCGCGAGCTGGACATACAGCGCTTCCACATGAGGACTTCACGATTGTGGCCCGCCGCCTACCTGGACACCAGGACACCGCTGCTCGCGGCTGCTTGCTGTACCTCCGCTGCAGCTAAGGTGCGATGTCGCACTATGCTTGCCTGGAGAACTGGCCACGTTGGGCGCTGAGCACTCTCGACGGACTCGAGCAGAAGAGGGTTTCCGTGCGGTCGGCACCTGCGCCCGGACATGCATGCAGGTTGGAGCGCACGCCCGATGCCGGTATCCAGAGCGAGCGTAACGATCGCGACGATTCCTGCAGCTAGCTGGCCGCTTTAAAGGTGCGGTATAGCGATCGATTCAGTAGTCTCGGGCGGCCCGACCGCATGCGCCGCAACCAGCCAGTGCATGCCGAAAACTACGGTGCCCAAGAGAGCCGCGTCGACCGTCACAGCATTGCGCAGAGCAGACGCGTGTAGCACGCCCGCAGTCGAGCCATATGGAGAGTTGATCGGAGTCGCTTTGTTGTGACTTGCGCGGCAACGATGGTGACACGATCGCGCGAGTGCCAGTGCTCAAACACCGCGAGTGCCAGTGCTCAAACACCGCGTCGGCGCGATATCGCGCTTATCGCTGACAGCTCCCGCACCACACCGTGGCGCGTTGACCAATCGTCGCGTGCTTCAGCACCCGCCCGCACTGCTTGCAGGCCTCGCCTTCGCGCCCGTACACAGAGAGTTCCTGCTCGAAATAGCCAGGCGCACCATCCGGGCTGATGAAGTCGCGCAAGGTAGTCCCGCCGCGTTGAATGGCATACGCCAGGATGTCTTTCACTGCGTCAGCCAGACGCCGATACCGCGCCAGCGACACTTTTCCCGCCTCGCGCAGCGGACTGATTCCCGCCCGATGCAGGCTTTCGGCAGCGTAGATATTTCCAACCCCGACAACCACGGCCTGATCCATCAAAAAGGTTTTGACGGCGGCACGCCGCCCTTGTGCCAGTGCGTGGAGATAATCGCCAGTAAATGCGTCCGATAATGGTTCTGGACCAAGCGCAGCGAGCAACTCATGGGTTTGTGTGCCGGATTGCCACAGCAGGCAGCCAAAGCGACGCGGATCGTTGAAGCGCAGCACGCGCCCGTTCTGCAGACTGATATCCACATGGTCATGCGCCCGCGGCAGGGTATCGCCTGGCAGCACCCGCAGACTTCCGGACATCCCCAGATGCAACAGCGCGCTGCCGCCCGCATCTGTATCGATCAACAGATATTTCGCGCGTCGGCGCACGTTGGTAATGGTAGCGCCGGGGAGCAAGCGCTCGATCTGCTCGGGAATCGGCCAGCGCAAATCGGGCCGACGCAGGATCACGCCATGGATCCGCTGCCCAACCAGATGCGGCGACAGGCCACGCAACGTCGTTTCGACCTCGGGCAACTCGGGCATCAGCGCATCCAACAAGCGCCGGTCACATACCGGCAAGGCAGCTAATGGGGTCGAAACACTCAAATGCAATCAATGCGACGCTGCCGGCGTGCCATCGCTGGTCTATCCCTGCCTTGCCCGCCTGATAGAAGCGCTACTTCCACGTCATACCGTGAACTGAAGATATCGGATCACGATTCGTTTCGACGTGACCTGCTGATCTTTCGCAGCGGCGGCCCTTGCGTTTCTGGCTCGCATCTACGCGTTCTTCGACTGCACCGCGTGGAGCCGATCAATGGCGCAGCGATGTAATGCTGAGCCCTGCGTTGGCGATCCAGTTTCTGGGACTGGATATGTGAAACGTCCTCCTTGCGTCTTGTCTCACCAAGGATGTGGGGCCCATCACTGATGCCGTGATCGACCCGCTCCAGGCCGTTCTTTGTATCGAGGATATGCGCACTAGGACGTCGGCCGAGCGAGGCTGTCATGGGCGATGTCTGTTATCGGCTTCAGCCACTACCGCACCCGTGCATCTGGCATTGGCCAGGCAGGTTTTTGGCCAACAGATGGATCGCGCCCTTTTCTCCAAGAGATGGGCGCGTGGCGTGTGTGGCGAGGCTTGGTGCCAGCGTCCTGACGGGCTACCGGCCCCGGCGGTACTGTACGTACGGCATGACATCGGTGCCGGTCGGCAAGCGGCGCAGATGCGCCAGCGCCTTGCGTGGTAACGCGTGGGGGATGCGAGGCGCGTTTGCGCGCGGCGCTATGCAGCGCTCGCGCAAAAAAGAAACCCTCAGTCCGTTTGGACTGAGGGTTTCGGGGTAAAGCCCCTGGCGATGACCTACTCTCGCATGGCTTGAGCCACACTACCATCGGCGCAGCTGCGTTTCACTTCCGAGTTCGGGATGGGATCGGGTGGTTCCACAGCGCTAATTTCACCAGGGAGACGGTTGGAGCGTCGCCATCCAAGAAACGGATTAAGGCGCCCAGTCTCGCAGAGTTAACTTGTGACGTAGCTTGCATTTGATGATCTACCAACGTTCGTTGGGACCAAGGCAACTTGAGGTTATATGGTCAAGCCGCACGGATCATTAGTATCAGTTAGCTCAATACATTGCTGTACTTACACACCTGACCTATCAACCACGTAGTCTACATGGTTCCTTTAGGGGGCTTGTGCCCCGGGAAGTCTCATCTTGAGGCGCGCTTCCCGCTTAGATGCTTTCAGCGGTTATCGCTTCCGAACATAGCTACCCGGCAATGCCACTGGCGTGACAACCGGAACACCAGAGGTTCGTCCACTCCGGTCCTCTCGTACTAGGAGCAGCCCCTCTCAAACTTCCAACGCCCATGGCAGATAGGGACCGAACTGTCTCACGACGTTCTGAACCCAGCTCGCGTACCACTTTAAATGGCGAACAGCCATACCCTTGGGACCGACTACAGCCCCAGGATGTGATGAGCCGACATCGAGGTGCCAAACACCGCCGTCGATATGAACTCTTGGGCGGTATCAGCCTGTTATCCCCGGAGTACCTTTTATCCGTTGAGCGATGGCCCTTCCATACAGAACCACCGGATCACTAAGACCTACTTTCGTACCTGCTTGATCCGTCGATCTTGCAGTCAAGCACGCTTATGCCTTTGCACACAGTGCGCGATGTCCGACCGCGCTGAGCGTACCTTCGTGCTCCTCCGTTACTCTTTAGGAGGAGACCGCCCCAGTCAAACTACCCACCATACACGGTCCCTGATCCGGATAACGGACCTAGGTTAGAACGTCAAGCACGACAGGGTGGTATTTCAAGGATGGCTCCACTGCAGCTAGCGCCACAGTTTCATAGCCTCCCACCTATCCTACACAGACGAACTCAACGTTCAGTGTAAAGCTATAGTAAAGGTTCACGGGGTCTTTCCGTCTTGCCACGGGAACGCTGCATCTTCACAGCGATTTCAATTTCACTGAGTCTCGGGTGGAGACAGCGCCGCTGTCGTTACGCCATTCGTGCAGGTCGGAACTTACCCGACAAGGAATTTCGCTACCTTAGGACCGTTATAGTTACGGCCGCCGTTTACTGGGGCTTCGATCAAGAGCTTCGCCTTGCGGCTGACCCCATCAATTAACCTTCCAGCACCGGGCAGGCGTCACACCCTATACGTCCACTTTCGTGTTTGCAGAGTGCTGTGTTTTTGATAAACAGTCGCAGCGGCCTGGTTTCTGCGACCCTCTTCAGCTATAGCTCGCACGAGCCACCAAAAAGGGTGCACCTTCTCCCGAAGTTACGGTGCCATGTTGCCTAGTTCCTTCACCCGAGTTCTCTCAAGCGCCTGAGAATTCTCATCCTACCCACCTGTGTCGGTTTACGGTACGGTCTTCGTGAGCTGAAGCTTAGGAGCTTTTCCTGGAAGCGTGGTATCAGTGACTTCGCCATAAAGGCTCGTCTCGGTGCTCGGTCTTAAAGGATCCCGGATTTGCCAAAGATCCAAACCTACCGCCTTTCCCCGGGACAACCAACGCCCGGTACACCTAACCTTCTCCGTCCCTCCATCGCACTCACGCGAGGTGCAGGAATATTAACCTGCTTCCCATCGACTACGGCTTTCGCCCTCGCCTTAGGGACCGACTAACCCTGCGTCGATTAACGTTGCGCAAGGAAACCTTGGGCTTTCGGCGTGCGGGCTTTTCACCCGCATTATCGTTACTCATGTCAGCATTCGCACTTCCGATACCTCCAGCAGACTTCTCAATCCACCTTCGCAGGCTTACGGAACGCTCCTCTACCGCGCATAAAACAAGTTTTATGCACCCCAAGCTTCGGTTCACTGCTTAGCCCCGTTAAATCTTCCGCGCAGACCGACTCGACCAGTGAGCTATTACGCTTTCTTTAAAGGGTGGCTGCTTCTAAGCCAACCTCCTGGCTGTCTATGCCTTTCCACATCGTTTTCCACTTAGCAGTGAATTTGGGACCTTAGCTGTGGGTCTGGGTTGTTTCCCTTTTCACGACGGACGTTAGCACCCGCCGTGTGTCTCCCATACAGTCCGTCTCGGTATTCGGAGTTTGCAATGGTTTGGTAAGTCGCGATGACCCCCTAGCCATAACAGTGCTCTACCCCCGAGAGGATACATATGAGGCGCTACCTAAATAGCTTTCGAGGAGAACCAGCTATCTCCGGGTTCGATTAGCTTTTCACTCCTAATCACAGCTCATCCCCGTCTTTTGCAACAGACGTGGGTTCGGGCCTCCAGTACCTGTTACGGCACCTTCACCCTGGCCATGACTAGATCACCCGGTTTCGGGTCTACTGCCCGCGACTATGCGCCCTTATCAGACTCGGTTTCCCTTCGCCTCCCCTATACGGTTAAGCTTGCCACGAACAGTAAGTCGCTGACCCATTATACAAAAGGTACGCAGTCACTCTTGCGAGCTCCTACTGCTTGTACGCACACGGTTTCAGGATCTATTTCACTCCCCTCTCCGGGGTTCTTTTCGCCTTTCCCTCACGGTACTGGTTCACTATCGGTCGGTCAGGAGTATTTAGCCTTGGAGGATGGTCCCCCCATATTCAGACAGGGTTTCACGTGCCCCGCCCTACTCGTCTTCACTGGAGTGGCCCTTTTAAATACAGGGCTATCACCTTCTATGGCCAATCTTTCCAGATTGTTTTTCTAAAGCCATTCCAGCTTAAGGGCTGCTCCCCGTTCGCTCGTCACTACTTAGGGAATCTCGGTTGATTTCTTTTCCTCCGGTTACTTAGATATTTCAGTTCACCGGGTTCGCTTCCAGCAGCTATGAATTCACTGCAGGATACTGCCGAAGCAGTGGGTTTCCCCATTCGGATATTGCCGGATCAAAGCTTGTTGCCAGCTCCCCGACACTTTTCGCAGGCTACCACGTCCTTCATCGCCTCTGACCGCCTAGGCATCCACCGTGTGCGCTTATTCGCTTGACCATATAACCCCAAGTTGCCTCAGGGTCATATGCCGTGTTGTGTGGGGTACAAAGCCACCAACGCGAACATACGACTCAATTATTTAGGGACTCGAAGTCCCCGCCTTAGCCTCAACGACACGTTTAGATAGATATCTCAAACGCTCGCTACGTCACAAGTTATAAAAGAACATGTCTCAGCCTCAACGCTGAGCCATATAAATTCTTAAGTGTGCACTACATTCAGAGTGGTGGGTCTGGGAGGACTCGAACCACCGACCTCACCCTTATCAGGGGTGCGCTCTAACCACCTGAGCTACAGACCCAAAGTCGTTTCACTCAAATGGTGGAGCCTGTCGGGATCGAACCGACGACCCCCTGCTTGCAAAGCAGGTGCTCTCCCAGCTGAGCTAAGGCCCCATGATGGGACTTTCGCATATCGGCCTGTGCCGATACGCATCTCTGAATGCAGGTAATTTGTGAGGACGCCCGACAGGACGATGACGTCATGCTCAAAAGGAGGTGATCCAGCCGCACCTTCCGATACGGCTACCTTGTTACGACTTCACCCCAGTCATCGGCCACACCGTGGCAAGCGCCCTCCCGAAGGTTAAGCTACCTGCTTCTGGTGCAACAAACTCCCATGGTGTGACGGGCGGTGTGTACAAGGCCCGGGAACGTATTCACCGCAGCAATGCTGATCTGCGATTACTAGCGATTCCGACTTCATGGAGTCGAGTTGCAGACTCCAATCCGGACTGAGATAGGGTTTCTGGGATTGGCTTGCCCTCGCGGGTTTGCAGCCCTCTGTCCCTACCATTGTAGTACGTGTGTAGCCCTGGTCGTAAGGGCCATGATGACTTGACGTCATCCCCACCTTCCTCCGGTTTGTCACCGGCGGTCTCCTTAGAGTTCCCACCATTACGTGCTGGCAACTAAGGACAAGGGTTGCGCTCGTTGCGGGACTTAACCCAACATCTCACGACACGAGCTGACGACAGCCATGCAGCACCTGTCTCACGGTTCCCGAAGGCACCAATCCATCTCTGGAAAGTTCCGTGGATGTCAAGACCAGGTAAGGTTCTTCGCGTTGCATCGAATTAAACCACATACTCCACCGCTTGTGCGGGCCCCCGTCAATTCCTTTGAGTTTCAGTCTTGCGACCGTACTCCCCAGGCGGCGAACTTAACGCGTTAGCTTCGATACTGCGTGCCAAATTGCACCCAACATCCAGTTCGCATCGTTTAGGGCGTGGACTACCAGGGTATCTAATCCTGTTTGCTCCCCACGCTTTCGTGCCTCAGTGTCAGTGTTGGTCCAGGTAGCCGCCTTCGCCACGGATGTTCCTCCCGATCTCTACGCATTTCACTGCTACACCGGGAATTCCGCTACCCTCTACCACACTCTAGTGATCCAGTATCCACTGCAATTCCCAGGTTGAGCCCAGGGCTTTCACAACAGACTTAAACCACCACCTACGCACGCTTTACGCCCAGTAATTCCGAGTAACGCTTGCACCCTTCGTATTACCGCGGCTGCTGGCACGAAGTTAGCCGGTGCTTATTCTTTGGGTACCGTCAGAACAATCGGGTATTAACCGACTGCTTTTCTTTCCCAACAAAAGGGCTTTACAACCCGAAGGCCTTCTTCACCCACGCGGCATGGCTGGATCAGGCTTGCGCCCATTGTCCAATATTCCCCACTGCTGCCTCCCGTAGGAGTCTGGACCGTGTCTCAGTTCCAGTGTGGCTGATCATCCTCTCAGACCAGCTACGGATCGTCGCCTTGGTGGGCCTTTACCCCGCCAACTAGCTAATCCGACATCGGCTCATTCAACCGCGCGAAGCCCGAAGGTCCTCCGCTTTCACCCGTAGGTCGTATGCGGTATTAGCGTAAGTTTCCCTACGTTATCCCCCACGAAAGAGTAGATTCCGATGTATTCCTCACCCGTCCGCCACTCGCCACCCATAAGAGCAAGCTCTTACTGTGCTGCCGTTCGACTTGCATGTGTTAGGCCTGCCGCCAGCGTTCACTCTGAGCCAGGATCAAACTCTTCACTTAAAATTACATGCCCGAAGGCAAATACTTTAGCTGCAGAAGTCCAACCACTGGCAACTTATCGCTTGCAAAGCAATTAATATGTTGCTTGATTAAACGTCTGCAAGATGGACAATCATCCTTCCTGCAGGCGTCCGCACAAATTACCTGCGCACACTGTCAAAGAACATGGGGAAGTGGCCTCAGCGCCGTTCCCGTCAGCTTCGCCGTTTCCGTCGAAGCGAGCCGCCCATTATAGCGGACTTTTTCTTGCCGTCAACACCTCATTTGGAGGCGGTTGACGCTGCTTCGTTTGAAGCCGAAGGTTTTCTGCGAAGCGAGCCGGCCATATTAGCAGGCTTTTCATCCTCGTCAACCCCTCGTGAAGAGGAAGTTGCCGCCGCTGCACCTCAATCCGCCGTAGCGTCTTTCCGTGTAGCGAGCCGCCCATCATAGCCGGCTTTTTCGTTTCGTCAACACCTTGTGATGTCTCCGATTCGCCTCGTTCGTTGTTGCGCTGCTTCGAGAAGCGCCGCCGTCTTGAGCGAGGCCGCGCAGTTTATCGAGACCACGCAGAAGTGCAAGCACTTTTTGACGCTGGCATGACATCGACCTGTATCGACGCGGATACGGCACGCGATTGCGCACTCTCACCACGTCCCGCACGCATGCAGGCTGCAGGCTCATTGATCGACACCCGGAGGCGTAACGGTGCGGTCTCGATCGCGGGATGGCTCGATGAAAATGCATGTACCAGACAGAGAGCGCCCTCATGCCCGCTTCCCGCTATCTGCTTCGCGATCTATCCCTGCCCGCGATTGCCGCCGGGTTTGTCACCGTGCTGGTGGGGTTCGCCAGCTCTGCGGTGATCGTATTCGAGGCCGCGCGCCATCTGGGCGCCGACCAGGCGCAAATTGCATCGTGGATGTGGGCACTGGGCATCGGCATGGGCGTGACGTGTATCGGCTTGTCGCTGCGCTACCGCGTGCCGGTGGTCACGGCCTGGTCCACGCCGGGCGCGGCGATGCTGATCGGCAGTGCAGCCGGGGTGCCGTTGGGCGAGGCGGTCGGTGCGTTTGTGGTGGCCGCGGTGTTGGGGATGGTGGCCGGGTTTTCGGGATTGTTCGAACGCGCGATCCGGCGGATTCCGGTCTCGCTTGCCTCCGGGATGCTGGCCGGCGTGTTGTTGCGCTTCGGCCTGGACATCTTTGTGGCGATGCAGAGCCAGCTGTTGCTGGCGCTGGCGATGTTGGCGACCTACCTGGGCGGGCGGCGCTGGTTCGCGCGCTATGCGGTGATTGCGACCTTGTTGGTGGGTATTGCGATCGCTGCCAGCGGCGGGCTGCTGCGGTTGGAGGCGGTGCAGTTGCAACTGGCCCACCCGGTGCTGGTAGTGCCGTCGCTATCGTGGGCGGCGCTGTTCGGCCTGGCGATTCCGTTGTTCGTGGTGACCATGGCCTCGCAGAACGTGCCGGGCGTGGCGGTGATCCGGGCGTCCGGCTATGCGGTGCCGATCTCACCGACGGTCGGCTGGATCGGTGCGGTCAATGCGGTGCTGGCGCCGTTCGGTGGCTTTGCGTTGAATCTGGCGGCGATTACGGCGGCGATCTGCATGGGTCGCGAAGCGCATGAAGATCCGGCGCGGCGCTACACCGCTGCGGTCAGTGCAGGCGTGTTCTACCTGCTGGTCGGGTTGTTCGGTGCGACCGTGGCAGCGGTGTTTGCGGCCTTCCCGCGTGAATTGGTGATGGCCATTGCCGGGATCGCGCTGCTAGGCACCATCGGCAATAGCCTGGCGGCGGCATTGCGCGAGGACAGCGAACGCGAAGCGGCGTTGATCACCTTTCTGGTCACCGCCTCCGGGCTGACGCTGGTCGGGATCGGCGCGGCGTTCTGGGGCCTGGTGGCCGGAACGATCACGTTGCTGGCATTGCGGACGAAGCCAGCGCCTTAGCGTGCGTGCCCGCTGATGGAGCACCAAGTGCGGCAGACGCATGCGCTGGCCGCCTGCCGGTGATCGCAGCGCTCTTACTCCGGGTCGCGCAACTGCAGCAGCCAGTGCGCAGTGACGCCGCTGGGGCTGGGCAAGGGTTCGAGATGGAACTGGCGATACACCGGTGCACCATCGCGGGTGCGCAGCGGCAAGGTGACATAGGCGGCGCGACCCAGGCGTAGCGCCTCTTCGAACAGTTCGACCTTGCCACGTGCGGCATCGTCGGCCAGCAAAGCGAGGATGTCGCAACCGATCAACTCGGCCACTTCGGTCTGGCTGAGTTCGGCGAACGCCGGGTTGACGAACATCAGCCGGTGCGCAGCGGCGTTGGCACCGCGTTCGATGATGGCCACCCCGTCGCGCAGCCGCGACAGCGAGGCTTCGAGCAGAGTGAAATCCTGCTGGAAGCGCTTGCGTTCCATCAGTTCGATCAGCACACGCAGGCTGCGCGCCGATTCCAGATGCAGCGGCGACCAGCGCCGTGCGCGGCCGCGCACGGTCTGCTGCCACAGATCGAAACTCTTGCGTGGCGACAGCCGCGAATTGGGGATGTCCTGCAGCTTGGCCAGCTGCGGGTTGCCGGCCCATTTGACCTGCTGCACCTGCTCGCGGCGGGTCCACAACAGGGCGCTACGCGATTGCGGCATCAGCGGCACGAAGATGAAGCCGGCAGCCAGCGGAGCGAGGTCGGCCAGCTCGGGGAACACCTCGCCGATGGCGTCCACATGCAGGGCACCGACCGCATCCTCGCGCAGGGCGTCGTGATGCTCGGATTCGATGTGGTCGCGGATGCGGCGCAACGCCTCTGCATCCGGCACGCTGCCATGACGGCTGATTTCGTTGCCGTGGAAGATTGCCACGCCATCGGCGTCGACCACGTCCATCAGGTCCGGGGCCATGTCGGCGAGCATGTCCACGGTCAGGTGCTCGGCGTCGTTGAAGTCGGTGATCAGCTTTTCGCGGATGGTGAGCAGCACCGACTCCAGCCGCGCCCGCCCCACCGCCTGCAGCGCGCCGATGCGCCCGGCCAGCGCGCGGGTCACCGCATCGGTGGCATCGCGCATGGCATGGCTGGTGAAGTGCGGGCTGTAGTGGTGACAGGAAATCAGCCCCCAGAGCGCATCGTTGACCACGATCGAGGACACCAGGGTGGCGCTGACGCCCATGTTGGCCAGGTATTCCAAGTGCACCGGCGAGACGCTGCGCAGGCTGACATCGCTCAGATCCACCGGGGTGCCCAGGCGCGGATGCAAGGTGGGCTGGATCGGCGACGGCTGGTACCGCACATCGGCGATCTGGCGCACGCGGTTGCGCAGGTACAGCGCGCGTGCCTGCGCCGGGATGTCGCTGGCCGGGTAATGCAGGCCCAGATAGGCTTCCAGTTCGGGCTGGCGCGCTTCGGCGATGACGTCGCCATTCCACTCTTCGTCGAAGCGATAGACCATCACCCGGTCGAAGCCGATCATGCTGCGCAGGCCCTTGGCCGCGCGCACCGCCGCTTCGTCGATGCCGGCATCGCGCTCGATGCTGCGCAACAGCGGCAGCGCTTCGCGCAGGGTGACATCCATCAGGCGCGCGTCGCGCGGCTCGATTTCAATCAGCCATTGCTCCGGATACAGATGCCAGGCGGCCACCCAGGGATGATCGGTCGGCGCGCTGCGCTGCGGGAAGCGCACATCGGCGTGCAGCAGGTGCTGCGGTTGATCGTCTACTGCAAATGGTTGCGCATCGGGCAGTTCCAGCACCTGGGTGTACGGCATGCCCAGCAGGGCATCCATCGGCACGCCGATCAGATCGGCGGCGGTGCTGCTGGCCTGCACGATGCGGCCATCGGCCGGTTCGATCACCAGCAACACGCCGTAAGGCTGGATCAGGCCGGGAATATGGATCGGTTCCCGCGCGCAGACATCCATATCCAGAGGTTCGGTGGACTGATTCACGGCTGTGGCTCCGCTGCGAGGCAGGTATGGAAGTGGGCGAACATGGCCTGCGCGCCGTCGATGGCGGCGTCGCGTGCGGATGGGGTGGCCAGGCGTCGGTCCAGCGCTGCCTGGAAGCGGCGCCAGCCGGCCGGGTCGTCGTCGGCCATCTCGAAATAGCGCAGGGCGCCGGCCAGCGCGGGCTGCTGCTTGCGCACGCTGCGTGCGATCACCCGTCCACCGAGCTGCGAGCCTTCGATGACGTACAACATGCCCCAGCGCGCGGCATCGTCGGCAGTGGCGGGCAGTGCGGCCGGCAGATCCGGTTGCTGGCCGAGCGCGCGCAGGTCATCGCGCAGTGCCGGCACCCGACGGCGGTAATGCCAGCCGTTGCCGACCAGGGTGGCCAGCCAGTTGCCGAGTTGCGCTTCGAAGCCGCTCAGCAAGGCATGGTGGCGGCGCAGGATCTGCACATAGGCGGCCGAATCGACCCGCCCCTGCGCTAACGCCTGCATCAGCGGCACTGCTTCGACCAGGCGATGGGCATCCTGGGTGGCGTGGCGCAGTGCGAGCGCAGCCGATGGCGGAACTGCCAGGACGTCGGAAACCATAGGAGCTCAAAGCGGTGCCGCGGCACGAAGGACACCAGCCTAGCAGTGCCTGCGCAAATCAGAAAAAGCAGACGCGAGCGCAAGCTGAATAGGTTGGCTTCACGGCTGCGCCGCGGGGCTGGTGCCGGCGCCGCGCGCAGCCCGTTTCCAGGCCATGCCCCAGCCTGCGGCCAGCAGCACAGCGGCCAGCAACCACGGCGCGCCCGGCAGATGCAGCGGTGCACCGCTGCCGATGAACCAGGCGAAGACATTGGCGAACAACAATGGACCGGCGATACCGGCCAGGCTGACCAGGCCGGTGAGCGCGCCCTGCACGCGACCTTGCGCGTCGGCGCCGACCTCACGGGTGATCAGGGCCTGCGCGGACGGTGCGGCGATGGCCCACAACGCACTGATCGGCACACCGATCAGGAAGGCAGTGCCGCTGTCGGCCAGCCCATAGATGATGAAGCCGATCACCCCGCAGCCCAGCCCCAGCAGCAACGCGCGGCGTTCGCCGAGCCGGCGCACCAGGCGGCCGACCAGCAACGCATTGACGATGATGCTGCAGACACCGACCCCGGCCAGCACCCAGCTCACTTCGCGCGGGCCCCAATGGTATTGGTAGCCGGCGAACAGCACGAAAATGCTGGGATACACGTAATGCGCCAAGTTGGCCAGGAACACCACCGACGCCAGGCCGAACACCTGCGGGTAGCGGCGCAGCAGTTTGAGCGCGCCCAGCGGATTGGCGTGCGACCAGTCCAGCCGCGCGGTACGACGTTCGGCGGGCAGCGATTCGGGCAGCACGAACCAGCCATACAGCACGTTCAACAGGGCCAGCCCGGCAGCAAACCAGAACGGCCAGCGCAACCCGATGCTGCCCAGCCAACCGCCGATCAACGGGCCGGCGACAAAGCCGATGCCGAAGGCGGCACCGAGCATGCCGAATGCGCCGGCGCGTTTGTCCGGTGGGGTGACATCGGCGATGTAGGCATTGGCGGTGGAGAAGCTGGCCGAGCACACGCCGGAGATGACCCGCGCCAGCAGCAGCATCGGCAGGCTGTGGGCAATGGCCATCAGGATGAAGTCCAGGCCCAGGCCCAGGCACGAGAGCAGGATCACCGGGCGGCGACCGAACCGATCGGAGAGCGCGCCCTGCAATGGCGAGCAGACGAACTGGATGGCAGCGAACAGGAAACCGAACCAGCCGATCCAGCCGGCGGCCACCACGTAGTCGCCGCCGGTGAAGTGGCGCACCAGATCCGGAAGTACCGGAATGATCACCCCGAAGGACAGCACGTCGATCAGGACGGTGATGAAGATGAAGATCAGCGCGGCGCGGCGGCGCCCGGGGACGGGAGCGGAATCGGGAGAGAGGGACATCGCGCGGCGCAGTTGGGCGAAGCGGCGAGTTTAGCGGTGGATTGAATGATGGGGTTGGGGTGGGCTGTCGTCTGATGCGCCCAAGGTCCCCCTCTACTGAAAGCCCCTCTCCTGCGGGAGAGGGGTTGGGGTGAGGGTACGGGGCGAAGCGACATGTGCGCTCAGCCTCCACCAGGCTTCGCGCCTACCCTCATCCGCCCCTTCGGGCACCTTCTTCCGATGGGAGAAGGAAGCCTCGATGCTGCTTTATTTTTGGCGTAGACAGCAGCGCGGGCCTGGGCGGCTACTCGACGCTGATGGTCTGGGTCAGGGTGTGGCTGGCGCCGGGAGCGAGTTCGATCACGTCCGGGCCGGCATTGGCCGCTTCCAGGCAGACGTAGTCGCGCCAGCCCTCGCCCACGTCGGCCATCTGCTTGCCGGCCTCTTGGCCCGGGTTCCAGGCCACCAGCGAGCGGCTGCCTTCGGTAGCGATGACGATGCGGCGGCCGAGCACCGGGTCGGTGAGCGTGTAGCGGCCGCCTGCATTGGTGTAGATGCGGTCGCTGCGGCCGGGGTCGCGTGGGTCGCGCAGGCTCCAGGCGCCTTGCTGGCGGTGGGCGGTGGCGTAGTTCTCGTACTTATCGAGATAGTCCAGGCCGTCCAGGCCCTGCACGCTGACCTTGAGCGCGTCGCCGACACGGAAATAGTTGTGCAGCGCCTGGGTGAAACGCACCGGGGCGGCGCTGGTGTTTTCGGTGATCAGGCGTTGCTCCAGCGTGCGGCCGATGCGCAGGGTCATGCGCAGGCGCAGCGCCAGGTCGTCGAAACGCGGCGGGGTGAGCGTGAGCACCACGGTGCCGTCGTCTTCACGGCGGCTTTCGGTGAGTTGCCAGGCCACCGTGCGCACGAAGCCGTGGGCGGGGACGTCGCCGGTCTGGTCCTGGCGGCCGAAATACGGCCAGCACACCGGCGCGCCGCCGCGGATCGGGGTAGGCGGCTGCTTGGCACTGGGCGAGAGCCACATCACGTCCTGTCCGCCCTTGGGCACGAACGAGAGCAACTGACCGCCGAACAGGCTGATGGCGGCGGTGGAGAACGGGGTGTCGATCAGCAGCGACGGAAACCCGTGGAAATCGCCTGTGGTCAGGCCGGTGGTGTCGGACATGGGGGATGCCTTGTGGACGCTGGGGGATTGGGCGAAGGCCGGGTATGCGGCCGGCAGCTTGAACGCGGTGGCGCGCATGGCGGCGGCGCCGGTAACTGGCGGGGCGGCGCGCAGCGCGGTGAGGATGCGTTGGCCGGGGCGGCCGTCGGCCGGTTGCAGGCCCAGGCGGGTCTGCTCGACCTGGATGGCGCGGCGGGTGGCGCTGCCGACCATGCCGTCGGCCTCGCCGATCTGGTAGCCACGGGCGAGCAGCAACTGCTGCAGTTCGCGCCGTTCGGGCCGGCCCAGGCCCGGATCGTCCGTGGGCCAGGCCGCGATCAGGCCGGGGCCGCCACGCAGGCGATCGGCGAGCAGGGCGATGGACAGCGCGTAACTTTCGGCGGCGTTGTAGGCGTAGATCGCGTCGTAGTTGCCAAACACCAGGAACGCCGGGCCGCTGGCACCGGCCGGCAACAGCAAGGCGGCCGGCGTTTCTGCCGGCAGTCCGGCCGGTGCCAGCGGTGTGCCGTCGGTGCCGAGCAGGCCGGCGCTTTGCCAGGCCTGCAGCGGTTGGCGGCGGGTGCGCCCGGCCTTGCTGGCGTCGAAGCCCCGCGGCAGGGTGACTTCCATGCCCCACGGACGGGCGCGTTCCCAGCCGGCCTTGACCAGGTAGTTGGCGGTGGAGGCCAGTGCATCGGGAATGCTGGTCACCAGATCGCGACGGCCGTCGCCGTCGCCATCCACCGCGATGCGGGCGTAGGTGGAGGGCATGAACTGGGTTTGCCCGAACGCGCCGGCCCAGGAGCCGGTGAGTCCGTCCGCCGACAGATCGCCTTGCTGCAGCAGGCTGAGCAAGGCGAGGAATTCGCCGCGAAAGAACGGCTGGCGGCGGCCCGCGCACGACAGCGTGGCCAGCGACACCAGCAGCGGGCGTTTGCCGGTGACGCGGCCGTAATCGCTCTCCACGCCCCACACCGCCACGATGGTGGCCGGGTCCACGCCGGTCTGTTCGGACAGGCGGCTGAGCAGCTCGCGGTGGGTAACCAGCATGGCCTGGCCGTCGCTGACACGCTGGCTGTCGACCAGGCTGGCCAGGTAATCCCAGATGGGCGTGGTGAATTCGGGCTGCGCATCCAGCAGCGGCAGCACGCTGGGATCGGGCGCCAGCCCGGCGGTGAAGCGCTGAAAGCTGGCAGCGTCCACGCCCTTGGCAGCGGCCTGGGGCTGCAGGCCAGCCAGGCAGCGGTCGAAGGCCGGATCGGCAGAGGCTGCCAGCGGCAGCAGTCCCAACACGAACGGCAATGCGCGCCGGGCCAGCGTCATGGCGCGATGGCCGGCGGGTGGACAGACCTCATGCGGCGAAGTGCTCCTGCGCGGCAAGTCGAGCCGCCGAGCATAGCCAACCTGGAGGTCACAAGCGTGCAGAGGGCGATACGTGAGGCGTCCCTGGGTGGGGCCGGCGGCTCGGTGCGAGCGAGAGGCCGGCGGCCCGACGGGCTCAGCTGCCGTCGCCGGTGATCCCGGTCAGCATCGACAGGGCCGGCGCGGATGGGGCGTTGTCGGTCACTCGGCGGGGGCGGGCATGGCGCGGCGCATCGTGGCGCGGGCCGAAGCGAATCAGTGCGGTCGCCACGCACGCCGGCAGCACGATCGCGAACACGACCGCCGCCAGAAGCACCCACTGCCAGAGATTGAAGGTTGCCATGATCCAAGTCCCCCCGCGGCGGAGTTCGCCTGCGCGGCAAGCTTCGGCGATCGGCTGCGAACGCGGCGTCGACAAATGGCGGGCGTAAAGACCGTTCGTCGGGCTGGACCGGCCTGGCGGGCGGTGCATCGAGGGCGCAGTTGGCTGGCGACGTCGGGTTGGAGTGGGACGGTCGGCGTGGGTCTCAGCGCGCGTCGAGGTAGTACCAGTGACCTGCCTCGCGCACGAAACGGCTGTGTTCGGTCATGCGGACTGCGCTGCCGCCACCGATGCGATAGCGCGCCAGGAAGACCACCTCGGCCGTCTCGGGGCCGGTCTCGAGGGTGCGCTGCACGCTCAGGCCAAGCCAGGTGGTGCGCCCGCCTTCGTCCAGCGACAGCGCGGCCGGGCGCGTGGACGGATGCCAGCTGGCCAGCAGGTACGCAGCATCGCGGCGCACGTAGGCGCTGTAGCGGGCGCGCATCAACGTCTCGGCGTCGGGCGCGGCGGCACCGGCGTGATACGGGCCGCAACAACGTGCGTAATCGGCCGGGCGGCCGCAGGGACAGGGGTCGGTGGGTGCGGTCGGCATGCGGGGATTGTGCGGGATGGGATTGGGGATTGGGGATTGCATTGCGAAGCGGGACGCGGGAGCGGCGGCTATGCTGTCGCCCCCGTTGCGCGGAGCGTGGTCTTGCTGGAACTGATTCCCACCGAATTGCCGTGGCTGCTGTGCATTGCGTTCGTGGCCGGGTTGGTGGATGCGGCGGTCGGCGGCGGCGGATTGATCCAGCTGCCGGGCCTGTTTGCGACGCTGCCGCAGCAGGCGCCGTCGCTGATTCTGGGGACCAACAAGTTCAGTGCGATGTTCGGCACCGCTGCGTCGGCGTGGCGATACGCGCGCACGGTGCGCTTTCCGTGGCGGCCGGTGCTGTATGCCACCGCGGCGGCGTTTACGTTCTCGTTCCTGGGCGCGACCGCTGTCAGCCTGATGCCCAGGCAGGCGGTGCGGCCGCTGATCCTGGTGCTGCTGATCGCGATGTTGATCTACACGCTGATCAAGAAGGACTTCGGCGCGCTGCATCGGCCACGTCAGATCGGCCGGCGCGAACTGGCCACCGCGTTGGCGATGGGAGCGGCGATCGGCTTCTACGACGGGTTCTTCGGCCCCGGTACGGGCAGCTTCCTGATCTTCCTGTTCATTCGCTTTTTCGGGCTGGATTTCCTGCGCGCCTCGGCGGCGGCGAAGGTGGTCAACCTGGCCACCAACCTTGCGGCGCTGTCGTTCTTCTTGCCCAGCGGGCAGGTGATGCTGGCGATCGGCCTGCCGATGGCGGCGGCGAACGTGGCTGGCGCGGTGGCCGGCACACGGATGGCGTTACGTGGCGGCACGCCATTGATCCGCAAATTGTTCCTGGTGCTGGTGATCGTGCTGATCGGCAAGATGGGCTGGGATCTGCTGCACTCATCACTGGCACCCGCTGCCAACGCAGCGTAGTCGAACCGGCGACGCCACGTGCAGATGGCGTCGCCCGTGGATTGTCTTCAGCGCTTGCCGCGCGCCTGCGGGGCGTTCGCCTTAGCGGCACGCTTTTTGGCCGGCGACGGTTTCGCTGCCGCACGTGATGAAGATGTCTTGCCGGCACCACGCGCTGGCTGACCAGTCGATGCAGCTGTTGCACGTGGCTTGGCTGCGGCAGTGTTTTTCACTGGCGCAGATGCAGCGGCGACCTTCCTGGATGTGGCGTTGGATGCGTTTGCGGCCGCAATCGGCTTGCCCGGCGTGTTTGAAGACGGAGTGGTCTTGCCCACGTTGGACCTGGCTCCTGAAGACACCGCCGACGCGTCCGCCGTGCGTTTGCCGGATGCCGGCATGTTGGCCACAGCTGGCGTGCGCGAAGTCGGTTTCTTGGTCTGCGTTGCGCGAGACTGTGCCGCAGCGCGCGTGGAAGATGCAGTCCTGGCGTTCTTGGCGGCCTTGTTCTGCTTGTTCGCCGTCGCGACGGCCGGCTTGCGCTGACCAGTCTGCGTTTCCGGCGCCGCGGACGAGGTCTCCTCCGCCGCAGGCGATGCCGTGTGCAGCGGCACGCCGTCGGCTGCCATGCCATCTGCGCTGGCAGCGCCCTGCACGACTGCAGGCTCGCTCAACGCCGCGATCGACGGCGCTGCGCCAGCAGCATCGGCAGCTGCCGCCTCATCGCCACGCGAGCGCTCCGGCAGCTTCAATCGCTGTGCCTGCTCGTCGTATTCGATCAGCAACACGCCGGAGTTATGGCGGCCGCTGATTTCGACAAAACATGCGCCGCCGATGAAGGGCTCCAAGGTCATCACCGACTTCAACGGCGTGGCCACCACCATCTGGAAGCCGAAGTTCTCGAAGATGTTCATCGCCAGCGCGGTGAATTCGTTGTCGGCCTTGTCGAAGGCTTCGTCCAGCACCACCGCGCAGTAGCGCGGCAGTTCGCCGTCTTCGCCGCCAAGCTGGTAGCGCAGCGCGGCCGCCAGGCAGGTGGTTGCCAGTTTCTGGCGCTGACCGCCGGACTTGCCCGCGCCGCTGCGGTAGATCTCCACCTGCGCGCGCGTCTGCGCGTCCAGTTCCACACCGATGAACTCCACGTGCAGGCGCACATCCAGCACCTGTTCGCGCCAGCGGCGTGCCTCCGGTTCCTGCGCGCCCAGGCGCGCCACCAGCGCACGCAAGGTGGAAAACTGCGCTTCAGCCAGGGCGCGGTCTTCGGTCTGTTGATGCGACAGCACCGCGCGCAACTGCTGCTGGAATTCCTGCACCTCGGCCAGGCGACGGTCGCCGACCTCGATGGTCAGCACGGTGTCGCGATTGAACGGCACCTGCTCCAGGCTGGCGTTGACCTCGTCCATGCGCTGCTTGATGCCCTTGTGGGCTTCGGCGGTGTAACGCTGCAAGGCCAGCAGGTTGTTCTTGCTCTGGGTCTGCAACAGGTCGAAGAAACGATGCTCGTGACGCGGCAGGCCATCGCTTTCCAGTCGGTCCAGACGCGCGAGGAAATCGTCGGCGCTGGCAAGGCTCACGGTGAAATCGCCGCTGTCTTCGGGCCACTGCTGGCAATACTTGCGGAAGCATTCCAGCAACTGCGCGCTGAGCCGGCTGTCGCGGCCCTGGCTGTCGGCCAACTGCTCGGCCAGGCCACGTTCGACCACGCGGAAATGCGCTTCCAGATTGTCCAGCGACAGCGGCGTCAATGCGGCAAGCCGTTCCCGCAAGCCCTGCAACTGGGTGGGCGTGAGCGTGGCGGAACCGGCGCGGCCCGCGCAGGCCGCGTGCTGCTGTTCGAGCCGCACGCGTTCGCGCGCCAGTTGCGCGCGCTCCAGCCGCACATCTTCATAGGTGCGCTTGGCCTGGTCGCGCAGGGTCCGTGCGGTCTCGATGGCCTGGCCGAGCACGCGCAGGCCGCTGTTGCCTTCGCGCAGCTGCACCAATTGTTCGTCGATATCGCTCAGGCGCTGCAGCTTGGGGCCGACGTCGATCTCGTCCCAGTCGCGCTCCACCAAGGTGTGCGCAGCGAGTTGGCGTTCCTGGTCCTGCTCACGCTGCTTGCGCAGCGCTGCCACATCGGCATCGCAGCTGGCGATGCGCTGGGCCAGCGCCTGCGCTTCGCGCTCGAACACCTTGAGCTTGTCGCGGTTGTCGTGACCGAGCAGCCAACGCTTGCGATCGTTGACTGCGTGGCGGTCGTCCTTCTCATAGCGATCGCCAGGATGCTTGACCTGGCCCTCGCGGGTGATCGCGCGGTCGGCGTTGCGCAATGCTGCGGCGTTGTCCACGCACGCGTAGTCGAAGCGACGGGTCAGCTCGTTGCGCAGCCATTCGGTAAAGGCGTGCTCGCGCAGCTGCAGCTTGCCGGGCAGCGCGCCGGGATCGACCCGCCGCGAATGCAGCTCGTCGTTGCGGCGCACACGGAAGTACACCAGACGCGTACCGATATGGGTGCGGTTGACCCATTCGCTGACCTGCGCGTAATGCCGCTCGTCCACCAGCAGCGATTGCGCAAAGCCGTGCAGCACCCGCTCGATCGCACCGCGCCAGGCCGTCTGGTCCTCGCGCACCTGCACCAGCTCGCCCACGAACGGCAGCGCGGCCTCGGCAATGCCGGTGTCTTCGCACAAGCGCGCGCGCAGGGCCTGCATCGGTGCGGGCATGCTCGATGGCGCGCGCTTCAGCGCCTCCAGTTCGGCACGGATTTCGGCAAACCGGCGCTCGTCGTCGCGCCGCGCGCCCATGCGTTCGGCGATGGCCTCATCCAGCGCGCTGGCGTCGTGCTTGCCGTTATCCAGCACGGTCTGCGCATGCGCGATCTGCGCGGCAAAGCCACTGGCGCCGGCCGCCAGGGCGGTGCCGAGCTGGCGGCAGGCCTGTTCGATCTGTGCACGGCGGCGCAGGCGTTCGTCGCGCTCGCGCTCGACGCGCGCGCGTTCGCGTTCCAGTTCCTCGATCTGCTCGCCACCGGCGGCGCGCTGCTCGCGCTCCAGGCCGACCAGTTTTTGTTCGTGGTTATCCAGCGATTCGCGGCGCTGGCCTTCTTCGCCGGCCAGTCCACGGTCCTGGTTGTCGAGTTCCTGCAGCCGCTCCTCCAGCAAGGCCAGCCGCTGCTGCTCGCGGTAGCTGTCCACGCCCAGCTGCAGCTCGCGCAACTCGCCGACGCTGTGGCGCAGCGCCATCAGCGCCGCGTGGTGCTCGCGCGCAGGGGTCAGGGTTTCCACCTGGCGCCGGGCGGTGACCACCGCATGGTGCGCGCCATCGAGCTCGGCAAAATCTTCCACCAGCCGGTCGGCCGCTTCGAAGGTACGCGGCTCGTCCAGCATGAAGCCGCGCAGAAACGCATTGAGATCGCCCAGGTTCTTGGCCGACTGGGTCTTGTGCAACAGCCGCAGCGCCATCTCGTTGCCGATGCCCAGCGCATGCCGGAAACGTTCGGCGTAGCCGGCGAAGCCGTCAAAATGCGCAACGTCCTCACCCAATCGCGCCTTGAGCTTGCGCAGGTCAAGATCGAAGCCATCCAGCTCGGTCGCCACGTCGAAACGGCGTGGCGCGACCATGTAGTGACGCCGTACATCGGCCGCCGCGTTACCGCTGCCGGCGATCCAGAACAAGCGGATCAGGCTCACCGCCTCGCCGTGCGCATTTGCGTATTCCAGCACCAGCGCGGTCCAGGTGGCGCCCTTGCGCAGGTATTGGGTGGCGATTTCGCCGGACGCGCTGTCCTGCTGATCGGCCCACGCACCGCGCACATACGACACCAGACTCCGATCGCGCCCACTGCGCTCGGCTTCGCGCGCGGCGGCGTTGAAGTCGACGATGCTCGGCGGCGTCAGCAGTGCCGACATCGCATCCAGCAAGGTGGACTTGCCCGAGCCCGAACGCCCGACAAACAGGAAGCCCTTCTCCGCGATCGGCACTTCGGTCAGCCCGTTGAAGGTGCCCCAGTTGTGCACCTGCAAGCGCCGCATGCGGAACTGCTGCGCACGTTGCTCGGCGAGCGTCTCGGCAAACAAGGAGGCACCTGGTTGCGCTGGCGACAGATTGGACTGGGAATTCATAGCTCACTCATCAAAACGGGACGACGTGGAACGCGAAAAACCGGATGACGCATGGTGCCGCGCTGCTGTGTGGTGTGTTGCTGCGGCGCTGTTGCTGTCGATGCTGCGATTCCTATAACTGCCGTCGTCGCAGTAGATGCAACACATACGACATGTTCCCAAGCACCACGCCACAACGTCCCCTCATCGCCCTGCGGGCAGCTTCTTCCCGATGAAGGAGGACAATGTCCCGACGCGAGAACGGAAGCCGGCGCGCCGGCGCGGGAGAAGGAAAATTACTCAGCAGCTACATCCCCTTCCCGCAAACCGCGATACGCGACCACCAAGGCCTGCACATCCTCTGCCGAGAACAACAGCTTCAGCACCGGCGAGACTTCATAGCGCTCCTCGCTGCCGCGCAAGCGCGACAGCAACTGGTTGTCGCGCATCTTGCCGATGGCCGTCATCACCCGCCGCGCGAAGCCCGCCCGATCGGTGGACACGTTCTTCTCGTAGACCGACAACGCCTCCACCAACTGCGCTTCGTCCACCACCGCACGCTCGCCGCGCGTATCGGCCTCGGCCAGTTGCTGGCGCAGGAACAGCAGCAACACCGACTCGATGAACGTCAGCGGCGCGCTGCGCAGCAAGGTGGGCGATTCGAGCTCGGCGGTGTCGGCCTGGCGGGTGAAGGCCACCCCGCCCTCGCGGTCGAGCACCAGCTCCAGAAACAGCTCGCACAGCACCTGGCGGATCGCCACCTCGTTGCGCAACAACGCCGGCCACAGCGCGCCGTGCCGTTGCGCATCGATGCTGGGCCCTGCCAGCAACTGGCACAGCGCACGCCGCGCGTCGAACGGCAGCGTGCCGGTGTCGCCTAAAAACAGCTCGCCGCGCGGCTCGGCACTGGAGGCTTGCGTCATCGGCATGCGGTCGTCGATGGCCGACACCGCGGTGCTCTCGTCGGCGTCCGGGCCGGCGTCCTCAGACCAGTTCATTGCGTTTCTCCCGGGTAAACCACACCAAGGGAATGCGCGCGCGCCGCACGGCGCCGTCGCTGCCTTCCCATTGCACCGTTTCCATCTGTCCTTCGATCACCATGCCGTGGCGCGTGCCCAGCGACAGGTATCCGATCACGCTGCCCAGGCCCTGCACGGCCGGGCGTTGTTGCAAGGCGTCGCCGATGGTCAGCCGCGGGCGTTGGCCGAGCAGCTCATGCAGGTCGTTGCGCAGGCTGCGCACATCGATCTCCGATTGCGCGACCAGATCGCCCACGCTGTCCAGCGAGATCTCGGCCGCGTCGGCGGCCTGCACGCGTCCATCGACCTGGGTGAGCCGTGGATCGTGCAGCCGCCATTGCGACAGCGAGCGCAGGCGGCTGCTGCTGAGTGCCTGCGTATAGCCGGTGGCGGTGGTGGCGTGGAGGCTGTCGCGCAATTGCAAGGCTTCGCCCTGCGCCTGCTTGAGCAATTGATTGAGCCGGCGCTGTTCCAGATACCCACGGCTTTGCACGAACCCGCGCAGGCTGCGCGCGAAATGCTGCATCACCGTGTGCACCTCGCCGCCGCGCTCCAGCAGCGTGCCGGTCAGCCCGCGCAAGAAGGCGCGTTCGCGGCGATCGAGCTTGCGGGCAAACCCACGGGCAAGCAGCGCATCCAGCGCCTGGTCGAGCTGGCTGCTTTGCTGGGTGTCGTTGAGCAGACTCCAGAACGCCTCGAAGGTGCGCCCGGCTTCGCTGTCTGCAATCACATCCACGCCGTTGAACAATTGTTCGAGCACGTCGCCGCGCGCGCCTTCGTCGTCGATGATGCGCTCGCGGAATTGGCGGTTGAGCTGCTCGAAGTCGTCGCGCACGCGGTGGAAATCCTCGGCCAGCTCGTCAGAGAGATGGATCAGGTCGCGCGCGCGTTCCAGCGCGCGTTTGCCGTCCAGCGCCGCCACGCGGCCGGAGGCCACGCGTTCGATTTCGGCATCGATGCGCGCACGTTCATCGCGCAGCGCGGCCAGCCGGAGCTCTGGATCGGCCTCGGTCTGTCCGGCCAGCTGCACCAGTTGCTGGATCACCAGCGACAGGCGGCTTTCGGTGGCGCTGCTGCTGCTTTCGCGCAGGCCGGCGATGAAGCGGATGGCCTGGGTCGCGGCACGCGAGAGTTCGTATTCTTCTTCGGCTGCGCCTTCAGGCAGGCGGCGTTCCAGCCAGCCCTGTGCCAACCAATGCGCCAGATATGCCTGTGCGGTGCGCGGCAGTTCGCGCGAGAGCTCGTCGGCGCGCAAGGCGTCGAGCTGGCGCTGCAAACGTTCGTGCAACACGGCCGAAGGCAGGCGGCGTTCGCCATCCATCAGCACCGTCTGCAGCAGGCCGACCAGTTCGGGTGCGTGGTCGGCGGCGAGCAGTTTCCATACCGGCTGCTCGCGCAGTTGCCGATAACCGGCGATACGTGCCTGGTGCTTCATGGGCGCTGCCGCGACTGCCTCAACGCTTGCCGCCCACTTCGATGAACTGCAGGAATTCGGCGCGGGTGCGCGCATCTTCGCGGAAGGTGCCCAGCATCTTGGAGGTCACCATGCTGACGCCGCGCTTGTGGATGCCGCGGGTGGTCATGCACTCGTGCGCGCCTTCCACCACCACGCCCACGCCAAGCGGCTGCAGCACGTCCTGGATGCATTGGGCGATCTGCGCGGTCATCTTTTCCTGCACCTGGAAGCGGCGCGCGTAGCTTTCCACCACGCGGGCCAGCTTGCTGATGCCGACGACCTTGCCACGCGGCAGATAGCCCACGTGCACCTTGCCGATGATCGGCGCCATGTGGTGCTCGCAATGGCTTTCGTAGGAAATGTCGCGCAGCACGATCAACTCGTCGTAGCCGGCCACTTCCTCGAAGGTGCGTTCCAGGTATTCGCGCGGTTCTTCGCGATAGCCGCTGAACCAGTCGCCGTAGGCTTCAGCCACCCGGCGCGGGGTGTCCAGCAGGCCCTCGCGCGTGGGATCTTCGCCCGCCCAGCGCAACAGGGTGCGCACGGCCTCTTCGGCTTGGGTCTGGGTGACGGAGGAATCGGGCTGGTTGGACTGGCTCATGCGCAGGTGCACCCAAAGGGGGCGTGCATGGTACCCGAGGACGGCCCGGCCGCCCCAGTGGCGGTTGCGCCAGCTTGCAAATGTTCAGTGACTATTGATTCATTTATGAATTGATAGCATCCTATCTATTATGAAACCTGCTCTTTCTCCACGCGCCCAGCTCAGTTCCGGCCTGCTGGTGGCTGCCCGTCAGTGGCAACGCTTGGCCGATCAGGCGTTTGCCGAGTTCGACCTGTCCAGCGCCTGCACCGGACCATTGCTGATGATCGGGCGCTCCGGCGGCGGCATCCGCCAGGTGGCGCTGGCCCAGCAACTGGGCATGGAAGGCCCCTCGTTGGTGCGTTTGCTGGACAAGTTGGCCGCGCAGGGCCTGCTGCGCCGCGAGGCCGACAGCAGCGACCGCCGCGCCAACCAGCTGTGGCTCACCGATGCAGGCCAGGCACTGGTCGGCCAGATCGAGATCCGCCTGGATGCACTGCGTGCGCAGGTGTTGGGCGCACTCAGCGACGCCGACGTGCAGGTGGTGCTGACCTTGTGGGAGCAGATCGCGCAGGCGCATGCGCGGCTGAGCCAGGCCGACTGAGTCGGCTGTCGGCGTCGCGCGCGACGCCCGTTGTGCCCTTTCCGATGCCCCGGCGCGCTGCGCCGGGCGTTGTGGTTCTTTTCCAGGATGTGCCCGATGTACGGCGAATTCAGTCTCTACGGTGTGTTCGTACCCACCTTGCTGGCGTTGATGACGCTGGCCTACCTGCTCAACAGCGGCATCGCCGCGCTGCTGACCCGCGCTGGCGCGTACCGCTACATCTGGCACCCGGCGCTGTTCAACCTGGCGCTGTACATCGCACTGCTGGGCGGCCTGTTCTTCCTTACCCGTTGGATGCAATCGTGAAAAAGCTGATCAAGACCGCGGGGCCGGCACTGCTGACCCTGGCGATGGTGGTGCTGGCCGCGTGGGTGTTGCAGCACCTGTGGCGTTATTACATGCAGGCGCCGTGGACGCGCGATGCGCACGTGGGCGCCGATGTGGTGCAGGTGGCGCCGGATGTCTCCGGGTTGGTGGAATCGGTCGCCGTGGCCGACAACCAACCGGTGACGCGCGGGCAATTGCTGTTCGTGGTGGACCGCGCGCGCTATGCGATCGCGCTGGAACAGGCACGCGCCGCGCTGGCCGAACGCCAGGCTACGCTGACCCAGTTGCGCCGCGAGATCGCGCGCGACCGCAGCCTGCAGGATCTGGTCGCCGCCGAAGATGCCGAAGTGCGCCGCTCCAACGTACAGAAGGCGCAGGCCGCAGTGGCCACCGCGCAATCGGCGGTGGATCTGGCCCAGCTCAACCTGGACCGCACCCAGGTGCGCAGCCCGGCCGACGGTCGCGTCAGCGACCGCACCGTGCGGGTGGGTGACTACGTCAACGCCGGGCGTCCGGTGGTGGCGGTGCTGGACACCGGCTCGTTCCGCGTCGATGGCTACTTCGAAGAAACCCGCCTGCAGGGCGTGCACCCCGGCCAGCGCGTGGACGTGCAGCTGATGGGCGAGCCGGTCACGCTGCAGGGGCATGTGCAGAGCATCGCCGCCGGGATCGAAGACCGCTACCGCAGCGGCAGCGCCGGCGCACTGCCCAATGTCACGCCGGCGTTCGACTGGGTCCGGCTGGCGCAACGCATCCCGGTGCGCATCGTGCTGGATCGCGTGCCTGCGCATGTGCAGTTGATCGCAGGGCGCACTGCCACGGTGAGCATTCTGCCCGACACAGCGCACCCAACCCCGGCGACCGCGCCTGCCCATGTGCAGGCCAAGGCGGCGCCATGAACCGCGCGATGTTGCGTCCGCTGGGAGTGGCCGCACTGCTGAGCATGCTCAGTGCCTGCAGCACGGTCGGCCCGAACTACGCGGTGCCGGCCGAGTCGGCCTACCAGCGCCCGGCCGCCAATGCCGCGTTCCTGGACACCGGCAACGCGCAGGTGCAGCCCGGCGCCGCGCTGCCGGCGCGCTGGTGGGCGCTGTATCAGGACCCGATGCTGGATGGCCTGATCGAGCAGGCCCTGCGCGACAACGTCGAATTGAAGGTGGCCGGTGCCAACCTGCGCCGCGCTGCCGCGGTGTACGAACAGGCCATGGATGCCGGCGGGTTCGATTACGACGTGGAAGCCGGTGCCAGCCGCGCGCAGGTCTCGGCCGAAGCATTTTTGCAGGAAGAAAAGCTGCCGGTATTCAACCTGGCCGATGGCAAGTTCGGCGTGTCGTACCAGTTCGATCTGTTCGGCAAGCTGCAACGCGGCGCCGAAGCCGCGCATGCCGACACGCAGGTGGCGCAGGCGGCGATCGATCTGGCGCGCGTCAGCGTGGCCGCGCAGGTGGCCGGCAGCTATGTGGAGATTTGCCACGCCAACCATGAGCTGCAGGTGGCCGCGCATTCGCTGCAGTTGCAGCAACACAGCCGCCAGATCACCCAGCGCCTGATCGCGGCCGGTCGCGGCACGCCGCCCGATCTGGCGCGCGCCACCGCACAGGTGGCGATGCTGGAAGCGGCGCTGCCGCCGTTGCGCGCACGCCGCCAGGCCGCCGGTTACCAATTGGCCGCGCTGCTCGGCAAGACGCCCGGCGAGTTGCCGCCCGGCGTGGACAGCTGCGCGCACGCGCCTGCAGTGCAGCAGCCGATCCCGATCGGCGATGGCCGCGCGCTGCTGGCGCGACGGCCGGATGTGCGCCAGGCCGAGCGCCGGCTCGCCGCCGCCACCGCGCGCATCGGCGTGGCCACTGCCGCGTTGTATCCGGACATCCGCCTGGGCGGTTCGATCGGCGCCACCGGCCTGCTGGCGGATTTCGGCGAGCCGGCCACACACGCATGGTCGTTGGGCCCGCTGATTTCCTGGACGCTGCCCTCCAGCGGTGCGCGTGCGCGGGTGCGCGCCACCGAAGCCGGCGCCGATGCGGCGCTGGCGCAGTTCGACAACACCGTGCTGCAGGCCTTGCGCGAGGTGCAGACCAGCTTGTCGCGCTATGCGCAGGACCTGGACCGCCTGCATCTGCTGGAACAGGCGCAGCAACAGGCCGAGCTGGCGTCGGCGCAAAACCGGCGCCTGTATCAGGGCGGACGCACGCCGTACCTGTCCAGCCTGGACGCCGAGCGCACCCTGGCCAGCGCCGAGATGACCCTGGCCAACGCACAGGCGCAGGTGTCGCAGGACCAGATCCAGCTGTTTCTGGCGCTGGGCGGCGGTTGGGATGCCGACGCCGGGCGCAACACCACCACGGCTGCACGATGAGCCCGTTGTTGCGCGATCGCCAGGCCTGGCTGTTTTCGGCCAAGACCTTTGCCGCCTCGATCGCGGCGCTGTATGTCGCACTGGCCGGCAATCTGTCGCGACCGTACTGGGCCATGGCCACGGTCTACATCGTCTCGCAACCGCTGCTCGGCCCCACCCGTGCCAAGGGCGTGTACCGCGTGCTCGGCACCTTGCTGGCCGGCGTGGCCACCTTGGTGATGCTGCCGAATCTGGTGGAAACGCCGTTGCTGCTGAGCGCGGCGATGGCACTGTGGCTCTCGGCCTGCCTGTTCCTGGCGCTGCTCAATCGCGGCCCGCGCGGCTATGCATTCCTGCTGGCCGGCTACACCACCGCCTTCATCGGCTTTCCTGCGGTCACCTCGCCGGAAGGCATCTTCGACACCGTGGTGGCCCGCAGCGAAGAGATCATCCTGGGCACGGTGATGGCGGTGCTGTTCGCGTCGCTGCTGTTCCCGGCCTCGGTCAAGCCGATGCTCACCGCGCGGATCGGCAACTGGATGCAGGATGCGGCGCAATGGTGCCGCCAGGTGCTGCAGCGCGGCCCGTCGCAGGCGCCGCGCAATCGGCTGGCGGCCGATCTGGTGCAGTTCCAGGCCCTGATCGCCTTCGTGCGCCATGACGACCCACGCCATGCCGGCGCCGCGCCTGCGCTGGAACAGTTGCGCGCACGCATGCTGATGCTGTTGCCGGTGCTGTCCTCGATTGCCGACCGCCTGGACGCCTTGCAGCGCGACGACGCCGCGCACGGGCCGGAGTTGGCGACATTGCTGGAAGCTGTTGCTGCGTGGGTGGATCATGTCGCCGACACCGGCAGTGCCGATGCCGATGCCGCCCGACAGGCTGATGCACTGCGTGCGCGCATCGAGGCACTGCGCCCGGTGGTGGATCAGGACATCGATCACCTGCTGCTGGACAGTGTGCTGCTGCGCCTGAAGGAGCTGCTCGACCTGTGGCAGGACTGCCGCGCGTTGCAGCAGGCGCTGGTGCAGGGCACCGCGCCCGTTGCACTGCGTGCGCTGCCGGCGCCGGCGCCTGATGCATCCCTACAAGCCGACCCTGCAGCGCGTGATGCCGCGGCGCGTTCCGCAGCGCCCGGGGCGTTGCTGCAGCGCCTGGGCTTCTCGCGCCGTCTCGCGGCGCAGCCGGCCGTGCCCACGCAGGACGACGCGGCGCCGCGCGATGGCGCGCTGCGCTCGTCAACGCGTGCGGCAGCGTGGCAGCCATCGGGCCAGCCCTCTGCAGAGATCGCTGACACTCCGGTTGCGGCACACGCCACGCGCCACATCGATTTGGGCATGGCCGCATTTTCCGCGCTGAGCGCCGGCTTTGCGCTGATGGCGTACTGCGTGTTGTGGATCGGCATCGGCTGGGAAGGCGGCGGCAACGGCGCGATGATGGCCGCAGTGACTGCTGCGTTTTTCGCCGCGCAGGACGACCCCGCGCCGAGCATGCTGTCGTTCCTGACCTGGGCGGTGGTGGCCAGCGTGGTTGCCGGCATCTATCAGTTCGGCATCTTCCCGGCCATCCACGATTTCCCGATGCTGGTGGTGGTGCTGGCGGCGGTCTTCCTGCCATTGGGCGCACTGCTGCATCGCCCCAGGAGCATGCTGATCGCCTTGCCGCTGGTGGTGAACCTCACCGCGCTGCTGAGCCTGCAGAACACCTACAGCGCCAACCTGCAGAGCTTCGTCAACGCGGCGGTGGCGATGGTGCTGGGGATCGGGTTTGCGGTGGTGCTGACGCGTCTGTTTCGTTCGGTCGGTGCGGAATGGAGCGCGCGCCGACTGGTGCGCCAGGGCTGGCGCACGCTGGCCGATGCCGCCGACGGACATGGCGCGCAGGATCGCCAGCACTTTGCCGCACGCATGCTGGATCTGCTTGGTCTGCTTGCGCCACGGCTGGCGTTGACGCCGGAAGGTAGCGACCTGGCCTCGGTGGATATGCTCAACGAAGTGCGCGTAGGCTTGAACATCCTGCAGCTGCGCCGCGCTCGGCATGGCTTGCCGGCGTCCAGTCGCGATGCGGTGGACGCGATGTTGCGCGACGTGGCTGCGCACTACCGGCGGCAGGTTGCAGGGAAGCGTCCGTTGCCGGGTCCTGACTCTTTGCGTGATCGTCTGGATATGTCGCTGACGCGCGTGGGCAAGGTGCCGGCAGGCGCGCATCGTGATGAAGCGTTGTTGGGGTTGATTGGTTTGCGTTACAGCGTGTTTGCTAAGACAACAGCGCAGCATCAGGACGGCGCAGAACAGCAGCCCGCGTTAGCCCCTCTCCCGCCAGGACGATAAGGCACTGCTTGCGCTCCACTGGCGCGCATGTCTTGCAGCGGCCGCGCTGCTAGTGCAGGCCGGGACGCGGAGCGGGGGTTGAGCTGAGGGTTTGGCTACCAATGCACGACCGCAGCATCGAAGCTTCACCTTGGCTGCGCGTGGCGACGCGTTTACCACGCTCGGTATGCCAATCACCTGAGGCGCCCCTCATCCGCCCTTCGGGCACCTTCACCCCATGAGGGGGACAATGTCCCGCAGGGAGAAGGGAAGGGCTCTGCCCGCGCGCGCGCATCACCGCTTGCGCTGATGCATCGCCGCTTCGTCGTCCAGCCAGTTGCTGCCCTTGTTGGTCAGGAAGAACATGTAAACCACCAACGACACCGCAATCACCGCTGTCGCATAGATCACGAACTCGGTCACGTGGTTGGTCTTCAGCGAGGCCTGATACAGCAACGGCGCGGTTCCGCCGAAGGCCGAATTCGCCAGCGCGTAGCCAAGGCCGACACCCAGCGCGCGCACGTGGGTGGGGAACAATTCCGCCTTCACCACGGCATTGATCGAGGTGTAGCCGGTCAGGATCACAAAGCCCACGGTGAGGATTGCGAACGCGGTCAACCAGTCGGTCTGCTTGGGCAGTTCCATCACCAGGAACCAGGTGTAGAGCACGCCGCCGATGCCGAAGAACACCAGCAAGGTCTTGCGCCCGACGATGTCCGACAACCAGCCGCCCACCGGCTGCATCAGCATCAGCACGGTCAGCGCCACCAGATTGATGATGGTGCCGGCCATCACGTCGCCACCGGCGAACGCGGTCTGGATCATCTTCGGCCCGGTGACCGAATAGGTGTAGAACGCGATCGTGCCGCCGGCGGTGATCAAAAAGCACAACAGCAGCGGACGCCACTGATTGACGAACAATTCGCGCATCGAGCCGGAGGCCTTGGCCTTGCCGGTACGCGAATCGGCGATGGATTCGGAGCTCAGCGACTCATCCATCGTGCGGCGCAGCCAGAACACCACCAACGCGCCGATGCCGCCCAGCCCGAACGCCACGCGCCAGCCCCATTCGGAGACCTGCGACGCATCGAAGAAATGCAACATGATCAGCAAGGTGGTCTGTGCCAGTACGTGCCCGCCCACCAGCGTCACGTAATGGAACGACGACAAAAACCCGCGCCGGCCGGGAATCGCCGCTTCGGACATGTATGTGGCGCTGGTGCCGTATTCGCCGCCGGTCGCAAAGCCCTGCAGCAGGCGCGCCACCAGCAAGATGATCGGCGCAGCGATGCCGATCGTGGCCACCGTGGGCGTGATCGCAATCACGAACGAGCACAGCGCCATCACCGATACCGAAATGGTCAACGCCAGGCGGCGGCCATAACGGTCGGCGAAGCGGCCGAAATACCACGCGCCGATCGGGCGCATCAGGAACGTCATCGCAAAGATCGCCCACACGAACATGGTGGCGTTCTTGTCTTCCTTGGAAAAGAACTGCGACTCGAAGTAGGTGGCGAACACCGAATAGACGTAGACGTCGTACCACTCGACGAGGTTGCCGGCCGAGCCCTTGAGCGTGTTGGACACCGAGCGGCGAAGGCTGCCGGCAGCTGTGCCAGAACCGGCAGCGATCGGAGACGATGGGGGTGCGCTCATGCGGTCAGAACCTCTTCGGTGGGACAGCCCCGGAGTATAGGTGCGCGCTTGTGTGACGCATGTAAGCATTTTGGCTTATAGATGGCGGCAACTCGTACACCGGGCCGCCTGCTTCAGCCCGCTTTTGGCGTGGGTGCCGCCAGCGCGTGGCTGTACTTGCCGGAGCGATCGAAACAGCACGCACGCCGCTTGCCCGAGGCCAGCATGGCGCATGCGGTGGCGATGCGCTTGCCCCGCGTTTGGGCCTTCTTGCCGGACACCACCCAGAAGATCCAATCGCGCCGCGCCACGGCGGTGATGTCGTCCCAGGTCGCACGCGCGGCCGGATGCGCGGCCAGCGCTGCATGCAGATCGTCCGGCACCAGCGGCTCGGGCTCTTCGGCCACGGGCGTCAGCGCGAGCGCCACCGTCTGTCCAGCGCACACACCGGCTGCCTGCTGCAGGGCGCGTTCGATCGTCAGCCAATGCCCGCCCCGCCCGTCCGGCTGCAGCGTCGCCTGCAGTGGGTGCCCGGCCACCGTCCCGGTGACGCTCACCATGCTGCGCGTGGGCAACGCGTTGCTCGCCGCTGCAGGCAGCAGCAGAAACAGCCAGCTGGCATCGGCCGGCGTTGCCGGTTGCAGCAAGGTGGCAGTGAACCGGATGGCGGCGGCCGGACGCATGGCGCGAACCATAGCACCGCACACCGCCGGGTTCTGCTGTTGCTGCCGCGCATTGGCGCACGCGTGATCGTGCAGGCAGCGCCATGGTCGGAGCCGTGAGGTGCGCTTCAGCCGTGCTGCGGCAGCAGCTCCTTGAGCGTCTCGATAAAGGCGCGCAGACCCGGCGGCAGATGCCGATGCCCCGGGTAGTACAGCACCAGCCCCGGAATGGTGGGACACCATGCGTCCAGCACAGGCACCAACGTGCCGCGTTGCAGGGCGGCGCTGACCGCGTACTCGGGCACGTAGGCGATGCCAAGGCCGGCTTCGGCCGCCTCGCGCATCGGCGCGATCTGGTCCAGGGTGAGCCGCCCGGGCACATCGATCACCACCTCCTCGCCACGGCGCTCGAACTCCCAGTGGTACAGCCGGCCGCTGGGCATGCGATGGCGGATGCAGGCATGCCGGTGCAAGGCATCGGGCGTTGATGGAATCCCGGCGCGCGCAAGATAGGCGGGCGCCGCGACGGCGAGGAAACGCGTAGGCCCACCGAACGGTACCGCCACCATGTCCTGCGGCACCGACTCGCTGAAGCGAATGCCGGCATCGCATCCTGCAGCCACGATATCCACCAGCCGGCCTTCGCTCACCAGATCCACCGATAGCGCCGGGTGGCGCGCCAGCACTTGCGGCACAACCTGCTGCAGCAAGACCTGCACCACCACTTCCGGTGCGTTGATGCGTACCGTGCCGGTGGGCCCGCCACGGAAATCGTCCAGTGCCAGCAACGCGTGGTCCACCTCCTGCAGCGCCGGCACCAGCCTTGCGTACAGGCGCTCGCCGGCTTCGGTCAACGACACGCTACGGGTGGTCCGGTGCAACAGGCGCACGCCGAGATTGCGCTCCAGTGCGCTGATCACATGGCTGAGCGAGGACGGCGCCAAGCCCACCTCAGCGGCGGCACGCCGAAAGCTGCGGTGCGTGGCCACCGCAGTGAAGGCGACCAGATCGTTGAAGCTGGGCTTGGACATTGGTGGCAAAACCGCATCAAGTCATTCGAATTTTATGGCATAGACCCAACAATTCCCGTTTCCTAGAGTGACGCCTTCTCCAGCGAACAAGGCCACTCCCATGTCCAAGACCTGGCTCATTACAGGCGCATCGTCCGGCTTCGGCCGCCTCCTGGCAGAGACCGTGCTGGCGCGCGGCGACCGGATCGTCGCCACCGTCCGCAAACCACAGGCGCTGGCCGATCTGCAGGCCCGGTATGGCGATGCAGCGACGGTGCTGCAGCTGGACGTGCGCGACTTTGCAGCCGTGCACGTAGCGGTGGCGCAGGCATTCGCAGCGCTGGGTCGCATCGATGTGGTGGTCAGCAATGCCGGATACGGCACGCTGGGCGCGGCCGAGGCCGCCACCGAGGCGCAGGTCCGCGCGATCATCGACACCAACCTCATCGGCTCCATCGCAGTGATCCAGGCAGTGTTGCCGCGGCTGCGCCAGCAGGGCGGCGGGCACGTGGTGCAGGTGTCATCGGAAGGTGGGCAGATCGCCTATCCCGGCTTCAGCCTGTACCACGCCAGCAAGTGGGGCATCGAAGGCTTCATCGAGGCCGTGCAGCAGGAAGTGGCCGGCTTCGGCATCCACTTCACCCTGGCCGAACCCGGCCCGGCCCGTACCAATTTCGGCGCCGCGTTGGTGCGCACCCACATTCCTGCCGACTACGCCGACACGCCGGTCGGGGCGCTCAGCCGCGCACTGGACGATGGCAGCTGGGTCATCGCTGGCGACCCGCAACGCATGGTCGAGGCGATGATCGCCAGCACCGAACACGCCCCGCCACCGCGGCGTCTGGTGATGGGTGCCAGCGCCTACCATTCCATCCGGCAGGCCCTGGGCGCCCGCTTGGCCGAACTCGAGGCGCAACGCGGCATTGCCCTGTCGACCGACAGCCCGCCACCGTGATGCGGCAGACGCAGACGCAGACACGGAAGTGGATGTCGATGTGCCTGCGCGACGCCGCACGCAGACACGCGCTGCATGCCGCGCATCGTGCAGTGCGTGGGGTCTGCGCAGCGCGCGGCGGTAGACTCGCATCCACGCACCACACCCTAGCACTGCACATGCGCTCGCTGCACACCGAGACCAGCAAGTTCCTCAGCTATGTCCTTCGCCATGCACCGCAGTCCATCGGGCTGACACTGGATCGCGAAGGATGGGCAGACATCGATGCCCTGATCGCTGCCGCCACTGCCGCTGGAAGGGCGCTGGATGCAGACCTGATCCGTGCAGTGGTCTTCAGCAACGACAAGCAGCGCTTTGCGCTGTCTGCCGATGGTCGGCAAATCCGCGCAGTCCAAGGCCACTCCACAGCGACCGTCGCTCTGGTGCATGTGCCGCGCACACCGCCATCGATGCTGTACCACGGCACCGCGACCCGCTTTCTCGAGGCGATCCTTGCCCAAGGCCTGCAGCCCGGGCAACGCCCTCATGTGCATCTGTCCGCTGATCCCAAGACCGCCACCACGGTCGGCGCACGACACGGCACACCTAGTGTGCTACGCGTGCACAGCCTGCAGATGCACGAGGACGGCCATGTTTTTTACCAGGCCGACAACGGCGTCTGGCTGACGCGGCATGTACCGCCGAACTACCTGCATCTGGTGGAGTGAGGCAGGCAGCACATCGCGTGCATGCCACCACCTGCTGCTGCCCCTTCACAAACCCCATGCCACCGGCCTTGCCAAAATGCCGGCCGCTTGCGCCCGCAGTGGCGGGACATCGGAGTGGGATGCATGACATGGATCATCGTGGCCGCCGTGGCGGTCACCTTGCTGGTGGGGCTGCTGCTGCTCAACTTCGCCACGCCGGAGAAAAAGCTCGAGCACATCCCCAAACACCTGTACGACGTTGCCGATCCGCAATTCAAGCGCGAGATGTCGGTGTTGCTGGGGCCGGCCATCCTGCCGGGCAACAGGATCGACGTGCTCAATAACGGCCGCGAGATCTTTCCGGCCATGCTGGAGGCCATCCGCAGCGCGCAGCACACCATCACGTTCGAAACCTATATTTATTGGTCGGGCGAGATCGGCCGCGAGTTCAGCGACGCCTTGTCCGAGCGCGCGCGTGCCGGGGTGGATGTGCGGGTCACCATCGACTGGGGTGGCAGCCTGAAGATGGACCATGCACTGGTGGACACCATGACCGAGGCCGGCGTGGAGGTGCATCGCTACCGCCCGCTGGCCTGGTACAACCTGCACCGCATCAACAACCGCACCCACCGCAAGTTGCTGGTGATCGATGGCCGCATCGGCTTCACCGGTGGGGTCGGCGTGGCCGACCAATGGATGGGCGACGCGCAGGACCCGGACCATTGGCGCGACACCCACTACCGCATCGAGGGCCCGGTGGTGGCGCAGGTGCAGACCGCCTTCAACGACAACTGGATCAAGACCACCGGCCGTGTGGTCAACGGCGCGCAGTATTACCCGGCGTTGGAGGCTGCCGGCGACAGCGATGCGCAGTTGTTCGTGGCCTCGCCGGCCGGCGGCAGCGAAAGCATGCACCTGATGTACCTGATCGCCATCGCCGCCGCACGCAGCAGCATCGACCTGGCTGCGGCGTATTTCGTACCCGATGCCTTGATCACCCGCTCGCTGCTCGAAGCACGTACGCGCGGCGTGCGCATCCGGGTGCTGCTGCCCGGCAAGCATATCGATGCCGTCTCGGTGCGGCTGGCCTCCAAGGCCAGCTGGGAGCCGCTGCTGCAGGCCGGCATCGAGATCCACGAATACCAGCCCACCATGCTGCATACCAAGCTGCTGATCATCGACGGCCTGTTGGTGTCGGTGGGCTCCACCAATTTCGACATCCGCTCGTTCCGCCTCAACGACGAGGCCAGCCTGAATGTCTACGACCGCACGCTGGCCGCACGCATGACCGAGGTATTCGAACGCGATCTGCAACGTGCCGAGCAGTATTCGCTGGAGCGCTGGCGCGCGCGGCCGTTGCGGCAAAGGCTTGGCGAGAAACTGGTGTTCCCGTTCCGCTCGCAGGTGTGAGCGCGCAGGGCCAATCGCGGCGGGTCAGCGTGCCGCCTGCAGGCGCAGCTGGCGCAGCCGCCACCACAACCCGCCCACGTGCACCAGCGAATACAGCACCAGTGCCGCGGCAATCCCCAGGGTCAGCGGGCTGGCCTGCGAACCGGCCGCCGCCGCACCGGCAGTGAACGCGCCATCGGCCCAGCGCCAGGCCAGGCGCCCCAGCAACACCAGCGTCAAACCGCCGCCGATCCAGGGATTGGGCGTGTACCAGCCTTGGCCATCCACCCATCCGGCATGCGTGTAGCGCAGCGACAGCGCACCCAGGCCGATGCCGACCAGCGCGCCTGCGGCAATGCCGAACCGCACCTGCGGCAAGCCGTACACCGCGAACGCCAGTGCTGCCACCGCGATCAGCAGCACCGCGCTGCGCACCGCCGTGGCCATCGGCTTCCATTGCTGGCGCCCGAAGCTGCGCCGGATGCGCCGGTAGTAGAGGTAGCTGATGGCGGCCATCGAGAGATACGGCGTCAGGGGTGCGATGGCAGCGGCAGGCATGGCGAGTCCTTTGCGAATGAGTGAAGCGACCCGCGCAGAATGAAACCAGCCGTGGGCCCGAACAAGGTGCCAAGTGTCACTTTCTGCAGGCGGCAGCACTGCCGGTCGCTGCCCGGCATCGGGCATGCGGTTAGGCCGTGCGCCACCCAGACCGCTGCTGCGCAGGCGCTTGCCGCCTGCCCGGTGAACGCCGCGCGCGGACGCCGGCGCCTGCCACACGCGAACAGGAGCGGCGCGGGTAGACTTGCGCAGTGCTCCCCCACCGCCGTGCCATGTCCGCCATCAAGCAAGACGCCCACATGCTGATCGACACGCTGCCCGAGACGGCTGGATGGAGTGACGTGGTCCGCGTCGTGGCCGACGCCAGCTTCCAGGCCGCGGTGCAGGACGGCATTGCCGCTGCAGATCAGGGTGCGTTGACGGCTCCGGCACAGGTGAGCGCACTGTTCGCCAGATGGGGCGTTGATGTTACGGCGTGACTGGACCGTCCCGGCCGCCACGCAGCTTGCACACGCCCAGGATCACTACCACGCGCTCAACCCGACCGCCGCTGCCGCGATGGCGCGGCAGGTGCTGGAAGCCACCCGCACCCTGGCCGAGCAACCCGGCCGTGGCCGCGCTGGCCGCGTGCCCGGCACCCGCGAATGGGTGGTCAAGCAGACCCCGTACGTGCTGGTCTACCGCGTGCGCGAGGGCGCCCTGCAGGTGCTGCACGTCCATCTGGATGCCAGCGACTGGCTGCCCCGCACCGAGCCGCTGATCGAACGCATCGAACCGTGGATTGCCGCGCTGATCAGCGCGCTGCTGCACGTGCTGATGTTGCTGATCCTGCTGTCGGCCTCCACCCCCGCCATGACCCCGCCGCAGGGCTCGGCCAGCGGTGGACGCATCAAGGTGGATTTTGTCGGCGACACCTCCCAGCCCGATCAGCCGGTGCCCTCGCCCACCCCGGTACCACCGACATCCACGCCCGTGCAGCCGCCACCGGCGGCCTCGCCGGTGCAGTCCACGCTGGTGCAGCAGGCCAAAAATCCGGTGCCGCCGCAGGGCGATACCGCGCAAGGCAGCCTGGCCGAACGCCGCCAGCCGCGTCGCCAGCAACGCCCCACCCCGCCGCAACCGCCCGCACCGCCGGCGGCATCCGCACAGCGCCGCCCGGACACCTGGACTGGCCGGCCGCCCGGCATGCTGGACGAACCGGCCGACGGCGCCGAAGACGGCATGGCCAACACCCCCACCATCAGCCAGGGCCGCCGCAACGACCGCAACAACGCCCAGCCCAGCCTGGATATCGGCGGCTTCCAGGTCTATTACGACGTGCGCAGCGAAACCCAGCTGCGCGCCTGGAAAGAACAAGGCATGCAGGAAATCGCCATCATCCTGCCCGGCACCCAGCAACGCATGATCTGCCCGCTGGATGTCGCGCTCAAGCGCGGCTCCAGCAAATGCCGCCTGCTGCCGCCGGATTCGCCCGAACTGAAGTCCATCGGCGACGCCCGCGAAGTCATCAACATGATGGAGGTTTACCGCCAGGGCGAACCGGTCTGGCGTGGGCCGGGGCCGTATCGCTGAGGGCTGGTTGCCTGCCACACATCGCGGCAGGCAACCACGCCGCTTGCTCGGATATGGCGTCCCGGACAACGCCACCGCTCGCCCATCGCCAGCGTCCTGTGCTGGGCAAATCCTGCTCCGGGAACGCGGCCGCTTAGCGATTGCTCGAACGCACTGAAGCCCTGGTCGGCTGGCCCGTCCGGCGGCGACTGGGACGCTGCAACATCAACGCCCCTGGTCCTTTCCAAGCTGGCTGCTCAAGGCTCCCTGGAAGGGCGCCGGATCGCTGGTGACCAGGCAGTTGTAGCGCTTGTCGCTGTTGAGCACGAGCACGGACGACTTGGGGTCCTTGAAATTCAGCCCGACCGAGAACAGCACATAAGTGTTGGGCAGTGCGCTCGGCCGGAACGCACCAAACGCATACTCGCCGGACAACCCCAACGGCGACAGCGGCACCGTGAGCATCAGCGGCTGCGTGGCAACAGGCGATGGCAGCGACGCCGAAGCGGTCATCATCTTCGACTGCACATCGATGGAATAGGTGGTGGTGACGGCCACTCCCAGGTATTTGGACGTCGGCTCCGCAACCTGCTTGCGACACGCGGCAACATCTTCGGGCTTCTGATCCTGCTGGCCGTTCTGCAGCGTGGCGAAGACATGGCGCAACGTAACCGTTTCCTTCCCGGGCACCGCTGCGGCAACAGCTGCGCTCATACACAGCACCATCGCCACAAGCGAGAGGCTGCATGCCGCAAGCGCACAGCGACGGTTTTTTTTCTGGATCATTTTGATCACTCCTGAGTGTGAGTTTATGGTGCAAGGACGATCAGCGGCCACGGTTTGTAGTGCGATGTACTGCGCTTTGAAAGAGCACGCAGTGCCATTTGCGAACATCTCAAACAGCAGATAATCGCTTGCGCTTTTGACGATTAGATACGGCGTTGAAGGTAATTCCAGATCTCCATCGATGTTTAATCGATTACTTTCTGGTGCAGCGATTTTGAGTTTCTGCAACATGCCAACCCGACAAATCGTCTCAGCGATTTCGTTACGTGATGCAGTTTTGATTTTCAGAGGAGAACAAACCGGGTTCGGTCGATCGAGCTAGAAAACAACTGAGACAGAACGGATCCGTCACTTAGTGAGCGACTCGGTACGTCAGGGCCGCTACTGAAGTCTGAGCGTCTATTGATGACTCATGGATTGCTCTTACTCACCGATCCATGCTGGGCTTGGCCCAGAAGCGTCAGCGCAAAGCCCATTGACAATCCGCTCAACGACTATCGGCTCTTGAGAGCTTGTAGTAAGCTGGCAGCCTTCCGCCCGAACGCTACTCGGTTTTCGAGCTTGGCCGAGAAGGACAGTATCTCGCGGATATTCGAATCACGTGATTAGTCGCATCAGGAGATCGCCATGCCACGCATCATGTCGAAGGGCTTGGCCGCAACACTTGCACTTGTCGGGGTTGCGGTACTTCCACTTTCGTCCTGCGCCAATGCGGACAATGCGCGCACTACTTCGACACAGGAAGACCCCTCGATGACAGGAGCCAGCCCAATGTTTGACGAGATTTATGCTTCCCAAAAACCCGTTCGATTCGAGCAGATCGATGTGAGCAATATCGTTACGAAATACATACCGTTGGGCACTACAAAGGCGTCGGTGCTAGAGACCTTCGGTAAATCTCCAACCTCGAAGGTCGTTGAAGACACCGAAAGCAAGATTGTCGTCAGGGACAACAAGGGACAAGCGATGTTGGATCCCGATGCACGTTCCGTAGTGATGACTTTTTCTTTGGATGCCGACGGCAAGGTGACACACGTCGCAGCCGTTCATATCAAGAATCAGTAAGCCACAGGAGCATGTCATGGATGAGAAGATCGAAGTCGGGTACCGGAATATCGGGGCTGCTCTCGGCAAGGAATACCACCACAAGTTCCTTCTCTACACGGACAAGGAGGGCAACCAGCGCACTATTAGCGGCTGGACTGGCGATGAGCGACCTGGATTGCCGTACGGACGGATGCACGTTGAGACCAACCTCCCCTATGACCGAAACAACCCTGATCATCGGGACAATCCGAATGCAATTGGCCAAAAGCAGTATCGGGAAGAGATTGCAAATGGCGCGGACTTGTCCGGAACGTGGGGCCGCATGGTCGCTAATGCCAGGAGTAAGGATGACAAATATCCCTACGATCCCCTGCTGCAAAACTCAAACACACTCGCTGATAGCGTTCTGCGGGACGTGGGTCTTCAGGAACCGAAAAACGACGGAGTCTTAGGACATTGGGCGCCTGCATCGGGGCGACAGCTGGACGAGTCGGTCCAGCCCGCGGTACCAGGTCTAGGTAATTCAGGACGTGCCTTTAGTGCAGGTGGAGCACCTCTCGATCCGCAACAAGAAGCCCGGCTGCGTGATGATCCATTGTTCAAACAGGCTCTTGCTGGACTCGACAAGCTGGGTCCAGATGCTGGTGTTTACACCAATCAGCAAGACAAGGATCGGATTGCCGGCGCCCTGGCTGTCCAGGCAAAACTTAATCGTCCGCCTCTGCCCGAGATCCAAGAAGTCGTTCCAAGCCAAACCAATGGCAATGTCTTCGCAACTTATAAGAATCCAGGAAATGACATGGACCTCCTGCGCACCCATGTCGACAAAGGTGAGGCCGTCAAGCAGCCGTTGGCAGAGAACCTGCAGAAGCTGGAAACCGCAAACCAGCAAGCTGTACAGCCCCCCGCACAGGAAGCATCACGCTCGATAGATCAACCAAGTCATGGCGCACTCGGATTGCGATAAGCACGGCGAACTGGTTAGTTGCATATGATTACAAGCGCAAGAAACATAATCAAAATCAACTTGTATTGTGGACGTGCTCCGGGCCCGTCAACATAGCGCTCGACGAGTCTGGACCGTCATATCGGCATTGCCAGCAATTAGCCCACGCGATCAAGCGTTGGGCTGTCGGACAAGTGCACCGGAAGCTGACTGCCGGCATCGACGACGTTGTCTGCACCGAGTGGCACAGGGAAGAAGTAGGAATTATCAGTTCGCCACTCTACCAGTAGACAAGCGTCCATAGGTCGCTTTCTACCGGGTCGCAGCGATGCATGAACTTCTAACTACAAATATCGCCATATAACTTATCTGACGCCTGTCTGCTGCTTGCCTATCGATGTCTTAAGCTCCACTCGCAAATTCGACGTGACCTGGATATCCGGTTGCCTCAGCAGTTCAGACAGTCGATCTAACTGCATGGTATCTGTGCTGTATCAGCTGCGCTGAGCTAGTCCGCCCTCACCACAAACGCCTTGAACACATGCAACTCTAGCCACTCTTGCGCCGCAAGCGACCCCAACCTGAGCGCGTAAAATACCTGGATTGGATGCGCTGACCTCATCTCGCCCACAGCGCGCGCAGCTCCCCCAGAAACTGGCTACAGTCCGCACAGGGCCACCAAGCCCACCCCACACATCCGCTTTCAAGGATCTGCATGTCCCTGCATCGTCTTGCCCCACGCCTGGGCCTGGCCGTCGGCCTGTTGTGCGCTTGTGTCTTACACGCCGCCGAGCCGGCGCCGGCGCATCGTCTGCTGCGCGTCACCCTGGGCGGGGCGACCGACCAGGCCACGTCCGGGCGCCTGCTGGTGTTCGCCACCCTGGCCAAGGATGCCCAGGCGCAGGCCAAGCAAAGCGGGAAAGACGGCAAGGTGGAGGAGGTGGATATGAATCCCTTCCGCCCTACCGCAGTGGCGGTGGCCGCGCAGGAGGTCACCGCGCTGGCGCCCGGCGGCAGTGTGCAGATCGATCTGGACAACATCGCCTTCCCGCGCGGGTTTTCTGCGCTGCCGGCCGGCGATTATCTGTTCCAGGCCGTGCTCGACCCGGATGGCAGCTATGGCTACAGCGGCCGCGATGGCGGCGATCTGCTGAGCGAGGTCACCGCCGTGACATTGGCCAACGGCAAGGCGCTGCCGGCGCTGACCTTGAGCAAGCAGGTGCCGGTCTCGGACGATCCGTGGCAGGTCTCGCCACGCGCGCCGCAGGCGGTGCGCGATGCGGTGCCCGAAGCCAGGCTGCATAGCGCCGATGCCTCGATGGTGAGTCCGTCGCTCAGCGCGTTCTGGGGCCGACCGGTCTCGCTGCGCGCCCGTGTGCTGACGCCGCCCGACTACAACGCCAAGGCCGCCACGCGCTATCCCACCGTGTATGTCACGCATGGCTTCGGCGGTAACTACAACCGCTTCGCCGGCAGCATTGCATCCACCTGGCGCCTGATGGCGGCCAAGCAGATACCGCCGATGATCTGGGTCTTCCTGGATCAGTCCACGCCCACCGGTACCCACGAGTTCGCCGATTCGGTCAATAACGGCCCGTGGGGCACCGCGCTGACCGAAGAGCTGATTCCGGCGCTCGAGCATCAGTACAAGATGGACGGCAAGGCCAGCGGCCGCTTCTTGAACGGGCATTCGTCCGGCGGCTGGGCCACGCTGTGGTTGCAGACGCGCTACCCCAAACTGTTCGGCGGCACCTGGTCCACCTCGCCGGATTCCAGCGATTTCCGTGACTTCACCGGCCCGGATTTGTACGCGCCCAATGCCAACGTCTACCGCCGCGCCGACGGCAGCCAGTTTCCGCTGATCCGCGACCACGGCAAGGTGCTGGCCGATCTGGAAACCTTCGCCAAGCTCGAACGGGTGCTCGGCCCGTACGGCGGCCAGCTCACCTCGTTCGAGTGGGTCTTTTCGCCGCGCGGCGCCGACGGCCGCCCGCTGCCGATGTTCGACCGCGACACCGGCAAGGTGGACCCGGCCGTGGTGGCCTATTGGCGTACCCACTACGACATTTCCGCACGCGTGGCCGCGCAATGGCCCACGCTCAAGCCGGACCTGGACGGCAAGATCCATGTGATCGTCGGCACCGCCGATACGTTCTACCTGGATGGCGCGGCGCATAAATTCCAGGCGGTGCTCGATGGCCTGGGCGCCAGGAGCGATTTCCGCTATCTGGAAGGCCGCACCCACTTCGATCTCTACACCGAGGGCGACGACAACGACGCGCTGATGAAGAAGATCGCCGCAGAGATGTACGCAGTGGCGCGACCGAAACGGTGAGTGGCTGAGATCATCGCGTTGCACACGGCTACGCGCGCGTGCAACACCCGCCGCAACCGCACCGCGCATGCCGGACCGCATGCACGGCGGTGTCGATCAGGCATCAGGCATCAGGCAGAGCGCGGCAATTCCCATTCCACCTGCTGGCGCAGCACCAGCAGCAGCACCTGGATGCGCCCGCCACGCACCATCGCCGCAGGCGTCTGGCCGTCGAGGGCATTCATGGGTTGACGAAACCAGCGGATCAATGCCTCGTTATTGCCACCGTTCAAGGCCCACGCGTGGCAAACGATTTCGCCCAGGTTTTCGATGCCGGCGGTGCCAAGCAACTTGAGGTGTTCGGGGGTGAACGCAAACATCGACAGCACCAGCTCGGCGTCGGCCGCCTTGCCGTGGTCCACCTGCATCTGCTCGCTGTGCGCGGTGCTGTAGAGCGCGCCCTGCGCGCGAAAATCTTCGGCGCGCCGCATGCCGGTAAGCACTGCTGCGATGAGGTCGGCGCGTTCCATGGGTTGTCCAGCTGAGTACGTGCGCGCACGCTAACCGGGCCGCTGCTGCCGCTCAATCGGGAGACTCCTGACAGCCGCCAGGCGCGTCAGCGGCCGTTGCGTGATGCAGCGCGGCGCGGCGGCCCGGCGTGGAACACGCGTGCTGGCCGGCGCATCGCCTGCACGGCGTCGCCCGCGCCTGCCCGCCTTCGCAGCACTTAACGCAGCGGTTGCTAGCATCCGGGCGCGTCACTGGCAGCAGCCCGCGCGTGGATGGGCTGCAGTGTTGGAGTCTCACCTCATGAGGAGTTGTCAGATGCCCTGGAAATCCGCCCTTGCCATGCTTGCCCTGTCCACCGCCGCGCTGCCGGCGCTGGCCCAGTCCGACCGCCAGGTGGTCGAAGACATGCTCACCCGCTCGGCCAATGTCTGCCCCGGCCACAGCACCGAACGCACCACGCCCACCGTCAAGGCCGTGCCGGTCGGCGCGCTGCGCGTGATGCTGGAACGCGGCCTGGTCATGTGCCCCGACCGTCGCCTGGACGCCGCAGCACCGGCCGTGTTCTACGGCCGCCTGGGCGTGTTCGCCTGGAACCCGGACGTGAAAGCCGGATCCACCGTCATCGCCAAACAGATCGACAGCATGACCCGCAAGGACGAATACCCCACCGACACCCTGGTGTGGGACGCCAAGGGCACCGCGCTCAAACAGCAGACCGTGCCGATGTTCGAACCCAGGCCGGGTGCGGCGGTGTTGTACAAGGTGCGTTGAGGCCGACGCGATTGCACGCGGCGCCCAGTCAGGCCCTGGCGCCGCTCTGCACGCGCGGCTCGGCCGCATCGGCAGGGCCATGGCCGCCGAGCCGCTGTTCGTAAATCTCATCGACCACACCGCGCACCGCACGGGCGGCATTGAAGATGCTCTCGCCCAACACCGAGAGGCTGGTGGCGTCCAGTGGCTTGCCGCTGCAGACCGCCACCATATCGCTCTGCGCGGTGATCGTGCGCAGCAATGTGTGAAAGCGGTCGATCTGCTCGACCGTGACGCCGAAGGTGAAGTTTTCTTCTTGCTTTCGTAGCGCGGCCGTTTTGCTGGTTTTTGAGGTCGTCATGGCGCCCATCCTCGACGGAAACGGACGGGATATCCGCAGCCTGAATTTATCCCTTTTTCAGATATTTGAAAAGGGGATATAGCTTCAGTGCGGCCTACCAACCTCGCCGCCATGCCAATCAAGTCGATCCACAAAGATCATTACGACATCCTGCTGCAGCAATTGCGCGAACTTCGCCTTTCCGCCGGTTTAACGCAGGTCGCCTTGAGCAACGCGTTGGAGCGCCCGCAGTCGTATGTAAGTGACGTTGAGCGAGGCAGTCGCCGGATGGATCTGCTTCAGTTGCGAGACTTCTGTAATGCATGCGGAACCTCACTGACCAAATTCGTTGCCGAGTTCGAGAAAGAACTGAAGTAATCCACAGGTGCAGTGCTGGTTGCTCTGTTCCTAACTGTTCGGCCCGACCTTCGCTCTAAAACTCCGTGGCTCACCGGTCAGCGGGTCATCGAACGCCAATGTATGCGCGAACAGCTGCAGCGGGCGTTTCGGGTCATCGGGCCGCTGGGCTTCCAGCTCGGGATAAAACCGCTCGTGCAGGATCGGCGCGCCCAGCGCGGCCATGTGCACACGCAGTTGATGCTTGCGCCCGGTCACCGGCTCCAGCCGATACGTCCAGGTGTCCGCGTTGCGTGCGACCACCTCGATCACCGTCTCGCTGTTCGCTTCGCCCACGCCCTCGTGCATGCGGAAGAACGGCTCGCCCGGCACCAACAGGCTGCGGTGCACATGCGGAAACCTCAGCTGTGGCAGCGGTGGTGCCACCGCCAGGTAGTGCTTGCGGATGCGCCGTTGCCGAAACAAGGCCTGATAGATCCCGCGCGTGGCAGGGTTGGCCGAGAACAGCACCAGCCCCGCGGTTTCGCGATCGATGCGGTGCAATGGCACCAGCGCCGGATTGTCCAGCCGCCGCACCAGTCGCGTCAGCAGCGTCTCGCGCACGTATGCACCGGCGGGTGCCACCGGCAAGAAGTGCGGCTTGCAGGCCACCACCAACTGCGCGTCGGCATGCACCACGGTCTCGACATAAGGAATCACCGGCTCATCGGCGACCTCGCGGAAATAGCGGATGTCCGCACCCACGCGATACGGCGCTGACAACGCCAGGGCCTGGTCGTTGGCATCGCGCACCAGGCCGCGTGCGAAGCGGTCGCGCCAACGCTCGGCCGCGATCGCCGGAAAACACGCGCACAGCGCCTCGAAGACCGAGACCCACGGGCCGGCAGGCAGCTGGAAGCGGCTGGCCGGCGTGCCATCGTAGGTACGGGGTGCATCGGGCATCGCCGGGATCGCAACAGGATCGAGAGTGCAGCATGGTAACGCGCGATGCGGCGACGCACTGCATGCAGCGTGGCAGTTGCATGCAGCAGTGCAGCATCGGTCGATCGCTGCACTGGCCGTAGTCGGCATGCGCGAAGCGATGTGCGCCCGCGCGATGGCGCCGCATCGACGCGTGGTGTGATGGAACTTAGGTTGGAAGCGCGATGCGTGTGATCGCGCCGCATGCCACGCCTCGATCGCGACGCTGCGGCTTGCAATACACCTGTCATCAAATCCGTTGACGTTGCGTACGTGCAACCGGCTCTCCTTCGATCCCTTTCTCAAGCAGGAACATCACCATGCGTTCAACACTTCACGCCACCGTCGTGACGGCGGGGCTTCTTGCGCTGGTCACCACCAGTGCGGCCATCGCCGCCGTGCCATCGGTGGCGCAATGCACCACGCCGCAGCCGTGGGCGCACTCCAATGCCGGCGTGGTGGTCGGCAACGGCACGGCCGCCAGTTGTACCGCCAGCGCACTCGCCACTGCGGTGGCGCAAGGCGGCTATGTCACCTTCAACTGCGGCACGCGTGCGACCAGCATCGCCGTCAACCAGACCATCAACATCAGCGCCAGCACGCCAACGGTGATCGATGGTCAGGGCAAGATCACCCTGGATGGCCGCCAGGCCGCGCGTATCTTCCAGGTGCAGAACGGCAATGCACTGTCGGTGCGCAATCTCAAACTGCAGAACGGCAGCTCCGTGCAGCCGGCATCCAACACCCAGTACGCGCCCGGCACCTGGGGTGGCGGCGCGATCAAGGTCAGCTACCGCGGCAAGCTGGAAGTGATCAACAGCCAGTTCCTGAGCAACCGCAGCAGCATTGGGGGTGGTGCCATCTTTGCCGGCAGCGATACCGACGTGACCATCGTCAAGAGCGCGTTCTCCAAGAACACCTCCTGGCTGGGCGGCGCGCTCTACACGCAGCTCAGCCGTCTGACCATCGTCAATTCCGAATTTGTCGGTAACCAGGCCATCAATGCGCCGGCCGGCTTCCCGGATGCCGACCAGTTCGGCAACAGCGGCGCAATCGACACCGACGGCGCCTCGCTCGCCGGCTACCTCAACGCCGCCGCCGGTGGCGCCACGCTCTCGGTGTGCGGCACGGTGGTGCGCAATAACAGCGCGGCCAACAGCGGCGGCGGCGCCACGTTGTGGGCGTATGCACCGGACACCATCGACGTGCGCTACTCCACCTTCGCCAACAACATCGCCTATGGCGGCCCGGCCGGCGGTGCGCGCATCAGCCTGGGCTTCGGCGATACCACACACTCCGGCACCACAATCAGTACGCCGGGCATCATCAACGTCGAAGAAACCAGCTTCATCTCCAACCGCGCCGAAAAGAGCAACGCCGGCGCCTTGTACATGGACTGCTACGGCCCGTCCTGCAACGTCAGCAACAGCACCTTCTATGGCAACTATGCAAAGGGTGTGGGCGCGGCGATCCAGCATGTGGGTTGGCAGCCGTCCAATGGCGACCAGGGCAAGACCACGGTGCGCTTCAACAACGTCACCTTCGCCGAGAACACGCCAGGGTCGACGTTGTTCGGTAGTGGATTCGACATCCGCAACAGCATCTTCTATTCCAAGACCGAGCGCACCTTCTGCAGCGACCAAAGCAGCACCGGCAACAACCTGATCGAGTACTCGGCTGCGGGCGGCCTGTTCCACAGCTGCCTCACCGCCGGCCTCGCACGCGCCACCAATCCGCTGCTGGGCGCACCGGCCGCCAATGGCGGCCCCACGCTTACCCAATTGCCGGCGGCCAACAGCCCGGTGCGCAACCTCGGCAGCAACTGCCGCACGATCGACCAGCGTGGTGTTGCGCGTGATACCGCGGTCTGCGATGTGGGTGCGGTGGAAATCAAGTAAATCGAACTGCGTGTCCCCGTTCCCTGGCGAGGACGCGCATTGTGTGGCCGAGTGGCTTAAGCCTGCTCGGTCATGCGATCAAGGATCCCCAGGACCAGCCCCTTTGTGCCGGCGACTGCGTCATCGAATCTGGCCTTGTTGTGATGCGCACAGCTTGCTCAACCGCTGAAGCCGATCAAGCTGCATGTTGAAATCTTGCGCAGTTCCGGATTGGTCAATGCGCAGCTGCACGCAAAAGCGCGGCAGCGATCTACTTCGTTTGCTGCGGCGGCGCTTCGTCCCTAAAAAAATAGTTAATTGCCGAGGAATTACGATGTCTTGAGTTGTTTCACCATAACCTCGTAGGAAAAGATGATTAATATTTACTTCGCGCGTCCAGATACGTCTCAAAAGAAAATGGGACGTGCACGTCGCGGCTCTTTGATCGCCGTTGGTGTCCTGGCGCTCCTTGCGTCTGCCTCGGCGCTTGCCATTGATCAGGCCAGACTCCGGCAGCCAGTGGTTGGCGGTACGGTGCTGACGATGAGCCTGGGTAACCGCTGCACTGCCGGCCTTGTGCTTAAGCAGACAGGCGTCCTTGCTAACTTGACGCCCTATCGGAGAGCGGTCCGGTTCGTTCTGACTGCAGGTCACTGTGGTGACTACAACAGCACAGTGTCCGTAGATGGGGCAGATCTTGGCTATGTCTCATGGAAATCGAGCGTTTCAGATCTCGAATTGATTCGCGTGGAACCGGTGCTGCATAACTACCGGCACTGCGAAGCGCCATCAACGGGAATTCACTGCACAATCGTTTCGACCTACGAGCCGCGTGCGGTAGGCAAGGTCCTGCTCTCGCGGGCAATTCTTTATCGGTCGCGCGCTGGCGGGCTCGATACGATTGCGGTCAATGGCCACACGCCCGCTCCTCCGACTGACCGCTTCTGCACAAGCGGCATGAGCACCGACGTGTTGTGCGACTGGACCGATGCGCGCATTCCTGCAAATTTCCCAGACCCAGGACTCCAAGGACTGCATGCCGCCACCCCGGACTTCGGCGGCCTGACAGGTCCAGGCGACTCCGGCGGACCGGTGGTGAGCTCATCGGGAGTGATGCATGGGATCATTAAAGGTCAATACGATAATCTGAACATGATGTTTTATACATCTACAGCTCAGTTCTTCCGTGAGCAGCCTGATTATACGATTGCACCACCAAACTGATTTCGGCAGTGAAATGATTTGACGAAGTATTCGCCTATCACTCCGGGCCGGCAGCCCCTTCCCCTTCAAGGGAAGGGGTTGAATGGAACGAGTTGCCGCAACTGAGTGTTGCCCGCTTGATCTCAAGGCAGAGAACCTTCAAACCTGCCTCCACCGACGATCCAAAGACTCCGCTCGTAACGATGGCCAAGTTGGCGACCACTAGCCCGCATTGCATCTGGTCATGTTGATCGTCGTATCCGAAAACAATCCGCGCGCAACCCGTTCAAGAGTCGGCTTGCGGCTGCCGATGCAACTGCCGACGTAGTTTTAGCGGACTCAAGCATTGAGATCCGTGTAAGCCTTCCGCGCTGAAGTGCACGATCCTAATCACTTGATGGGGTGCAGATCGCAATAGCATCGTTCGCTTGCTGACAACACGCGTTTCAGCAGTTATGTTCGAACCTGGAACGGGGGTTCTTGCATGGGACGCAGAAAGAAGCAGAGTGGGTTTGAAGCGTTGGCCGCGTTGCCGTGGCCGCTCGGCCTTGTAGCGGGAATCGTTGGGTATCTTGGAGTGCGCTACGGCATCGGCTGGTGGTTCTCCCACCATGGCGGGATGCTGTCGCAAGGGTTTGCCCAACAGTCGAGTGGGGCGTTCGCGCCATTGGCGTGGATGCTGCTCGGCATCTGCTGGCTCGCCGCGCTGTGCTCCTATCTGGGCTCACGCAGCCGGCAACGCTTTCTGGACACACGTACCACCCTGGAGAGCCTGGCCGCTGGCGGCTGGCGCCAATTCGAACGATTGGTAGGCGAAGCATTTCGCCGCCAAGGCTATAGCGTCGAAGAAACCGGCCTGGGCGGTGCAGACGGCGGCATCGACCTGATTCTGCGCAAGGACGGCCGCCGCACACTCGTGCAATGCAAACAGTGGAAACGCCAGCAGGTTGGCGTCAGCGTGGTGCGCGAAATGTACGGCCTGCTGGCACATCACCAGGCCCACGCGGTCAAGATCGCCTGCATCGGCACTTACACGAAAGACGCCGAGCGCTTTGCCGAAGGCAAACCGATCGAATTGATCGGCGGCGAACAGTTGCTGAACATGATCCAAGCGGTGCAGCAGCAAGACACAGGGCAGCCGATGGCGATATCCGCGCGCGTTGAGCCTGTCTTTGCTTCACCTGATTCTTCTACTTCTGGAAATCTCGTCAATCCAGGCTGCCCACGCTGCGGCAGCACGCTTGTGCAGAGGACAAACCGGCGCACCGGCCAGGACTTCCTAGGTTGTATCCAGTTTCCCAAGTGCAGAGGAACTTCGTAAGCGAACCTGACCCCCGTTTTTTTCATTTTTCATAGGTTCGTTTGCTGCTCATGTAGTTCGTGGGTGTGCGAGTCGCGGTTCGAATCGCGACTAATGTTGCAGAGTCAGTCGGACTGTATTTTCTTGGACTCTGGACATTTTTTAACATGAAAAACAAGATAGGCATTGCTGGCACAGCCGGGCTTTCTACTTCTCATGTTCCTTTCGATGACGCAGAATCCAAAGGCGTCCAAGCTGAGTCATCACAAGCGGCGCCGGAGTATAAATTCCAGACCCAGCTTGATAATTTGCCGGCTAGACCCCCTAGTTCGAAGAGCAGTAACACCACTCATGCTTATATTCATGCATCGCCGCCGCATTCGGTGCCGATCGCAGGTACATCGACCGCCGCGGTGACACATCAACAGGCTACTCAGCTTAAAGGCACCGATGAGTTATATGGTTTGGGCAACCTCCCATCTTCTGGTCCGGGGCGATGGGAGTATCTGGCGAATCCAGAGAACTGGCATCCGGAGCGCCGTAAGTTACACGAAAAGCTATTAGAAGAAGCACGATCTTCTGCCTTGACCCTGGCGGAATCTCTTGAGCGCGATGGCTGCCAACCGACATTGTTTGCGTTGCGCGGAAACACTGCCACGGGTAAAACGCGGATAGCCACAAAAAAAATTCCAGCTCTCGCCGCAGCTCTGGAGAAGACAGGTGGGAAAGGTTGCATCAATCCAGATGTATTCAAGAGTTCGCTTGCGAAGTCGGAGGCCGGCGCCAAGATATTTAGCTCGGCGCAAGTTCATAACGAATCATGTTTTCTTGCTGACCATTTTGAAGACGGGCTTCGCTCTCAAAGGACAGGCAGCGGTGCAATCGCTAGCATTGTTGTCGACAAGCGCTTGGCAAGGGCGTACGAAATCGACAGCTATATAGAACTAGCCAAAGAAACAGGTCGAAAAGTTGAATTGTGCGATATCGATGCACCCCTTGAGAATTCTTTGACGGGAGTTTTGCAACGGAAACCTGAAGGTGAAGATCCTAGGCCTCCTTACCCTGTAGTCTCAAGTGGATTTGTGGCCGTACGAAGCAATAGACTGGGTGTGATAGACAGGTTCATCGCCGATCCGGGCTTGGGAAACTATCGACTATTCGGAACAGCCGAGGATGGTAAGAAGGTCATGGTTGCTAGCGTCATGGGCGGTGAGTTGAGTGTAGAGGATGCTGATTTATATGAAAAGATAACGTCCCCGCAGGCCTCGGCTACCGGTGATTTGGCTGATAAGATAATCGACAATGAATTGATTGATCGTCTGACAAATAATATAGATGATCCCGAACGCGCGGCGAATACGCGAGCCGCGCTGAAAAAATATAACGGCAAGTCATGGTCGGCCGCGCTAGCTGCTCATAGCGAGCTAATTTGATTGACAGGAAAATAGCGATGAAAACTTTGAAAGGCGCAGAGGCGCTCGAATTTCATAAGAAGCTTAAGGAACGCAATGAAGCCCTACATGCTTCTGATATCGCGTCAGCATTAGTACACGCCGATGCCGTCGGCAAGGAACGGTTTGATCTCGAGGAACTGGAAAAACTTTGCGATACCAGTAATGCGGGGCGCCTTACTGATGTGAAAGAGCGCCGCGACATATATGAGCGGATGTACTACGTCGAGTATCCTAAAATTATGACGTTAAAGGAATTTGCTCGTATCGTTGAGACACTTTCCTCTTGGTCGTGACAGCCAGGCTGGTGCATTTACAATGATGGTTTTGTATCTACCGATAGCTTAGCTGGCTCAGTCTGAGTCCTCGGCGCAAGCTAGGTAGGTTCAAGTGTGTAAACCAGGAAACTGGGTCAGGTTGAATTTCTAAATGGACCTGATTCCGTTCTTGCGACTTCGTCGAAAGCGCGTGCGTTTCGGCGCGCGATGAGGCGCGGCGATGTTTCGATGAGAAAATTGGCCTCGACCATCCATGGTGAGGTGTCTCATGCATCCCGCAGTGTTACCGTCCTTGTCGCCGATGGCGAGAAGAGAAGAGATCGATCTGGAACGCGGTCATGCCGAGATCGAACTCGGCGCCACAGAGCCGCGACATGCCGATGCACGGATAGATGCACAGTTGCAAGGCCTACCACAACAACCGGTGCGCAGAGCTTCGACCAGAACGACGGGGCAACGGATTGCAGGCCACGTTTCGACCGTCGCCGGCATCGGCGCCGCTCTCACTGGTATCGCTTCGATTCCTCCACCCATGGTCGCATTCATGGGCTATATCAGCGAGAAAGACCAACTTGCAAAGTACAGCGGAATTGCCGCGCTGGCCGGTGTTGCCACTACCTGCGCGCTCAGTGCCGTCCAGCGCCTGGCACACGCTTATGCGTATGGAAACAACATCAGTTCCAGGGCCCGCGCAATGGGAATGACGGACGGCTGCATGAACCGCGCGGTCGACATTGTCACGATGCCCGAGGAGCACGATCGCGCCGCGCATCCGATGAACGAGCATGAGACCCAGCTGCTCGCCGACGATCTGCTGCGGTTGGCGACGTGGGAGCCTTCCAGATTGGAGCCGGGCCTATGGGAGGCGGCCAGCGGCGTTGGCGATGACGCGGACGCGCTGGTCGATCGCCTGCTTGCCTTTAGAAGGTCGGTGACGGCGGCCGCCACAGCGTCGTCCTCCGAATAAGGTACAACTACGGAAACGGGGCGGAAACGGAGTCAGGTTTACTTTCTGAGTGAACTTGACCCTGTTTCCTTGCCACCTCCCCTGCATGCCAATGACGCAGCCGGGGCCAGACAAAAGCCCCCGTGCAGAAGCACCGCCGAGGGCTTGCATCTCAGTCGCCTAGAACCTCTACATACCCAGATCAGACAGCCCCGGATGATCGTCCGGGCGACGGCCCAGCGGCCAGTGGAACTTGCGGTCGCTTTCCTTGATCGGCATGTCGTTGATGCACGAGAAGCGGCGCTCCATCAGGCCATCGGCGCCGAATTCCCAGTTCTCGTTGCCGTAGGAGCGGAACCAGTTGCCTGAATCGTCGCGCCATTCGTAGGCGTAGCGCACGGCAATACGGTTTTCGGTAACGGCCCACAGTTCCTTGATCAGGCGGTACTCAAGCTCCTTGTTCCATTTGCGCGCAAGAAACTGCCGCGCTTCTTCCCGACCGTTGGTGAACTCGGTACGGTTTCGCCATTGGGTGTCGAGCGAATAGGCAAGCGACACTTTGTCGGCATCGCGGGAATTCCAACCGTCTTCGGCGAGTCGTACCTTTTCGATCGCCGATTCGCGGGTGAAGGGGGGAAGCGGCGGGCGAGCGTGAGCGTTGGACATGGCACAGCCTCCAATCAAAGTGGATACATCGGTGTTTTGAGCTTGCGACGGAGCGTCAGGCCGCTAGCCGGTGGCCTGCTTTAGCAACAACTGCGCGATATCCCTTGCGGTGTCTGCGGCGTCTTCGTCACCCATCACGCGCGAGACGGTGATTGCGCCTTCCATGAGAAGCAGCAGCTGGCGCGCCAGTGCGGCCGGCTGCGTAATACCCAGTTGCCCGGTCAGTTCCAGCGTGTAGTCGAGCAACTTCTGTTTGTGATGCTTGGCGATCTTGCGAATTGGATCGTCGGGGTCCCCGACCTCGCCTGCGGTGTTGATGAAGGCACAGCCGCGGTAACCGACAGACTGGAACCATTCCTTGAGCACCGTGAACATGCGCAGGATGCGCGCCTCGGGGCTGTCGGCCTTGTCGCATTCGCGCCTGAACCACTCGAGCCAACGGACGTCGCGCGCGCTCAGTGCCGCGGCGGCCACCTCGTCCTTGTTGTCGAAGTGGCGGTAGATGCTTTTCCGCGCCACGCCTGAGGTCTTCACCAGCAGGTCCATGCCGGTGGCATGGATGCCGTGCCGATAGATCAGCGCCTCAGCCGTTGCCAGGATCTTCTGTTGGGTGTCGTTGGTTGGCTTGTCCACGGCGCCAAGGTAGAACGATCGTTCTCCCTTGTCAACGATCGCGCGTGCGTAGGTTCCGAGCCCTCACCACCCGACACGAACGATCGGGCAATCCGGACGTCATCGTGTCAGCCGCCTCATGCAGCCGACGCCGCCCTTGGCGCTGCAATGCCGTCGACGAACAGCCCGATCAGATGCGCGATGCGCGTCTTCGGCGAGCCATGCTGTTCGGTGGCCAGCGAGGTGGCGATGGCGACGACGACGAGATCGTCGAAGCAGACATCGCAGCGGACGACGCCGCTGTTCTGCGCGCTACGCAAACGTTGCTGCCCTTCCTTGCTGACGGCCTCGCACCCTGGCGTGCCGCTCTGCAGCACGGCGCCGAGCGACGCAGCCAGGCCACGATAGACACTGGTGTGCAGTGCCAGATCCTCCAGATACGCGCGCAGCGCGGCCAGCGCGTCGAGCGAACTGGCGCGCGCGTGACTGGAAGCCGCCAGCGACAGGAAGCGCCCGCTATAGGCCGCGGCAAACAACGACTCGCGTGTGGGGAAGCGCCGATACAGCGTGCCGATGCCCACACCGGCGCGCTTGGCGACGTCTTCCATCGACGCCTCGGCGCCGCGCTCCAGGAATACCTCCTCGGCCGCGGCGAGCAGGCGCTCGCGGTTTCGCTGGGCATCGGCGCGCAAGGGAGTGTCGGCGGTCAACGGGCTCTTCCGGCGTGACTTGTGGAAGTGGAGGCTACCTCCATATAATAAGTGGAGCAATCCTCCACTTGCTGGGAAACACCATGGGCAAGCGATTCGAAGGCAAGGTGGTCGTGGTCACTGGCGGTACGGACGGCATCGGGCTGGTGACCGCGCAGGCGTTTTCGGCCGAAGGCGCGCAGGTCTACGTCACGGGGCGGCGGCAGGACCGGTTGGACGCTGCGGTGGCGGAGATCGGCGGCGGCGCGGTGGGCGTGCAGGGCGATGTCGGCGTGCCCGAGGACATGGACCGGCTCTATGCGCGCATCCAGCAGGAGCACGGCCGGCTGGATGTCGTCTTTGCCAACGCGGGGGTTTCCGAGTCGGCCGCGCTTGGCGAGATCGACGTTGCGCACCTGGAACGCCTGCTGGCGACCAACATCAAGGGCACGGTCTTCACCGTGCAGAAGGCGCTGCCACTGATGGCCAGCGGCGGCGCCGTGATCCTGGCCGGCTCTGTGGCTGGCAGCAAGGGCATTGGCGCGCTCTCGGTCTACAGCGCCACGAAGGCAGCCATCCGCTCGTTCGCGCGCACCTGGACGAGCGACCTGAAAAGCCGCGGCATCCGCGTGAATGTGGTGTCGCCCGGCATGGTCCACACACCGGCCATGCAGACCTACCTGGAAGCCAATGCAGGGGCCGAGGACGCGTTCAAGCAGATGATTCCGTTCGGGCGTCTGGGCGACGCCGAAGAGATTGCCGAGGCGGTACTGTTCCTGGCCTCGGACGCGTCCAGCTTCATCGCGGGGCACGAGTTGTTTATCGATGGCGGAGTCATGGCGATTTAGGCCGCTGCCAGAGCGCTGCGATCCGCCAGGGCGACCGCGCGCTCGATCGCCCGCAGGTGGCGGTTGTCGCCATGTTTGCTGGAAACGCGGCCGGGGTTACTTTTTCGGTGGCCTTGTCCAATGGTTGCCGCCGATCAGGGGGTACTCCGGCATCCCGTCGCCACGCCATGTCGCCTTGCGCACTGGCCGTGCGTCGCGACACCGAGAACCGATCGATCTGCTCCAGCGTGGCGCCGAACCTGCAGCGCGCTATTGGGTGAAGCCTGAGCGCGGTTTTTCCGGTTTGCTGCCTGTGTCATGTCGAGCACTCCAGCCGCCCAGCGAACGGTCGTCGTAAGCGCCTGGAATGCATGCCAACGGTCGATCACGACGCCGAACGCGCTACCGTGCAGTGCTGAGCCACGCACACGATGGCAGTGATTGTGCCGCCTGCGCCCGCAGACCCCGCGTCGCTCACAGTGCCGCCAAGGCGTTGCATGAGTGCCACCATCGGGGCCAGGTTGTCGCCCCCGTTGTTGGTCCAGGTACCCGAAAGTTCGCTGGCTTGCTTCGGAATCGATTGGCCCGCTGCGGTTCTTTCGCTACCGGGTTCGGATTTTCCGTTGGCCTGATTCACATCAACGATCACGCCGACATATGAGCCGTCCTTGAAGACAACTCTGAAAAGCAAGTTTGCCCGATGCGGGTTGGCCCGCGACGCCGTGGTCCCGGAGCCTGTGACCTGTTGTATCAGCGAGCTGCTGCCCGTGGCAGATTCAACCATGGCCCTGAGATTTGCGTCGGTGACGTAATCGTATGCGCTTTTCTCGCGTGCATGAGAATTCAATCCCAGCATCTCGATCGGGATATTGTAAATAGGTCGAATGGTGCCCCCATCGATCACGTGAAACGTGTGCGCGTTGGCGAGCTCTTGAGTCGCTCCAGCGGATGGCGTCTGCTGCTGCGCGATTGGCGTCGGTGGAGCTTTCTCCGATGCGGGCACTGTGTCGCCGTCTGATCCAACGTACCACTGTTGAACCAGGTTATCTTCTACGTTGTAGACGATGTGGGTGCCGGGTCCCCTGCGCACCGCTTCAGCACGAAAATCGCTGTCTACTCGGCAAGTGTCGCACCGGATTGCAACGGCCTGGGCCCAGGCCGAGACAACGGCACATCCTGTCGCCAGCACAGCGCTCCATATGTGCTTCACGATATCTCCGTAATTTTTTGCGAAGGCAGTTCAAACAGCCTATTTGAGGGGGTCTTTTGTCGCAACAGGTTCGCATGTGACGCGTTTTCGCACTTGGCAGAAGGTGCGGGAGCAGAGGCAGAATTGACGTAGGACAAGAGTCGGGTCGACTTCTTCCAACCTCATCGGTGCTCGCATTCGAGGCCTGGGCGAATACCCCTTGACCTCCCATACATCCCCCACCCGCCATCCTCGCTGCAGCCTCAACTGGAGAACGCACGATGATGAAGTGGATGGGCACCGCGCTGGCCGCGGCAGTGTTGATGAGCGGTTGCGCCAAGGTGGAAGGCGAGAAGTTCGTTGGGCATTGGGTCAACCTGCAGTCGCAGGACGAGACGATGGACATCGAGCGCAATGGCGAGACCTTCATGGTGCGCAGCACCACACCGAAGTTCTTCAGCCGCCAGCCCAAGACCGAAAGCTACCCGGCGGTGTACAAGGACGGCGCATTGCAGGTCACCAACGATGGCGAGACGGTGAACTTCGCCATCGACGAGAGCAACGGCCATCTCAATACCGGTGGTGAGCAATACGAGCGCGTACCGGCCAAATAAGAGCAGCTGTCACCGGCGCCCGCGTGCAGACCTTGACGGCCGCACGCGGGCGTTCGGCATCTGGGCACGTGTGTGCGTCCGTCGATGCGGATGCATGCGCCGAAGCGAGCTGTAGCAGCGCGCTGTTTTCGAGATGGCTGCATGCTGTTGCAGGCGTATAGGATCACGGCCTTGTTCGAGGCCGTGCAATGCGCATCCATTCAAGACACATTCCCCCTTTTCGCTTTGCGCGTGCGTCGGTCTTGGCGGTGGTGCTCGCACTGTTGGCAGGCCAAGGGTTCGCGCAATCCAGTCACGGCCCGACGTACGTTGCCCCGACGCCGACGGTTGCGCCGCCGGCAGACCATGCCTTTGCCGGGGTGATGCGCGTGGACGTGGATGCCACCGACGTAGCGCGCCGCATCTTCGCTGTGCGCCAGCAGATACCGGTAGACGCGGGCGGCATAATAACGCTGCTGTATCCACGTTGGGAGGCCGCCAGCCACGGGCCGAGCCTGACAGTGACCGATCTTGCCGGCCTGGAGGTCAGTGCAGCGGGCCGCCGCCTGGCATGGCGGCGCGATGCCTATGAGCCGCATGCCTTCCACGTGCAGGTGCCGGCCGGCGTGCAGCAGCTCGATGTGCGGTTCCAGATGGTGGCCGGCGGCGAGTTGCTGACACGCGACATCGTGTCTGTGCCCTGGCAGCGGTTGGTGCTGTATCCGGCCGGTTGGTATGCGCGGAATATTCCCGTGGCCGCCATGTTGACGCTGCCCGACGGGCTGCGACCGTTCAGTGCCTTGGACATGGAGCGCGTGCGCGGCACGCACTACGTCTTCAAGACGACATCGCTGGAAACGCTGCTGGATGCGCCGGTGCTCGCCGGCCGATACGCCGCGCAGCTGCCGCTGAGCGGGGCGGTGTCGCTGGATATCGTGGCGCAGCGGCCCGCCGACCTGCAGGTGCCGCCCGCACGTGTGGCCGAACTACGTTCGCTGCTTGCGCAGCTGGGCGCGGTGTTCGGTCCGCCGCCGTTTGCACGCTACGCCATCCTGGCGCGGCTGAGCGACGAGGGGTCGGCTGGCGGCACCGAGCATCGTGCGTCCAGCGAGAACGGTTTGGCCTCGTCGCATTTCCAGGACTGGCCGGGCCAGATCCTCTCGCGCGACCTGATTGCGCACGAAATCGTGCATGCCTGGAACGGCTTTTACCGGACGCCTGCCGATTTATGGGCACCGACGCCGAACGTGCCGGTCTCCGGAAGCCTGTTGTGGATGTACGAGGGACAGACCGAGTTCTGGGGCCGCGTGCTGGCGACACGGGCCGGCCAGTTCACGCCCGATGAGGTGCGCGACCGCCTGGCGCTGGAAGCAGCGGAGATCGCAACGCGGCCCGGGCGGGCATGGCGCTCCTTATCCGACGACGTGCACTACCCGGCTTTCATGTTGCGCCAGCCGGTGGCGTGGCGCGACTGGCAGCGCCGGCGCGATTACTACTCCGAAGGCGTGATGCTGTGGCTGGCCGTGGATGCCGAACTGCGCACGCGCAGCGGCGGCAAGCGCAGCATCGACGATTTCGCGCAGCGCTTCTTCGCCGGCGCCACGCCGGACGCGCCCACGCGGACCTATACGTTCGAGGACATCTGCGCCACGTTGCATGCGGTGGCGCCAGCGAACTGGGCAGGTTTCCTGCGCGGGTGGATCGATGCCCACGACGAACTGGACACCACGCGCGGACTGGCCCAACACGGTTGGGCGCTGGTCTACACCGACACGCCGACGGCCGCGTTGCGTGCCAGCGAAGCGGAAGCTGGCGTTGCCGATCTCACCTACTCGATCGGATTGACGGTACGCGCCGACGGCATGGTGCGCACGGTGGCCTGGAACGGCCCCGCGTTCGCGGCCGGGCTGCGGCCGGGCACGCGCGTGTTGACCGTCAATGGATCGCCGTTCGAGCAGGACGCGTTGCGCGATGCGGTGCGCGACTGCATTCGCCGCCCCATCGTGTTGGGCATCGCACAGGACGAGCAGCGTGCAGACGTGCAGATCCAGTACACCGGACCACTGCGCTACCCACGGCTGGAGCGGCTGGCCGGGCGGCCCGACACCCTGGCCAAGCTGCTTGCGCCACGCTGAGGCGATGGGCGCCGGCTGCCGCCACCGGTTGTCGCGTCTTCCCCTGCGCCAGACCCTCTGCCCTTCCATGGCGCACAAGCCTTACAGTGCGCTGGCACGCCGGGTCCGGCGCTGCCCGACCGTTCAATCCAGCAACCACGAGGGTGTCATGAGCAAGGGGATGGACCAGAAGAAGAACCAGAAGAAAGAGCCGACCAAGACGCTGAAAGAAAAGCGCGCGGCCAAGCAGGAAAAGAGGGGCAAGTAAGCCGCCCGGCCTGTTGGCAGGCGGACGAACTGGAGGGGAAGCCCAACCTCGCGCTTCGCGGATGACGCCCGACGGCGCCACTCCGCGAAAGCTGCGGAGCGCTCAGCGCCCGCGTTGCCCCTCGTCCTGCTGGGCGAGCGCGGCCTTGGCCAGCGCCGACAGCAACAGCCTGGCTTTTTCCGGACGCACAACCTCGGCGTGGCCCACGTGCTCCACCGGGCTGGCTCCCTCGCGGTGCATGGGGGTTGGCTGGAACAGCAGGCGCGCGGCGCCGGGCAGCGCTGCCAGCAGGGTCAGCGGATCGTAGAGATTGAGCTTGGTCACCTGTGGCCAGATGGCGTCGAAGCTCAGGGCGCCTTGCTGATCCGCTGCCGCTGGATCCTGCGGTTGTGCTGCGACGAACGTACGGAAGAACCACGCCGTATCCAGGCCGGGGATCAGGTTGGCCTGGATGCCTTCCCACAGGCCTTTCAAGGCGTTTTTCTGCACGTCGCGCAGGTACTCGCCCACGGGGTGGCCATTGCGTGCGATGCCTTCGTAGAACGCCGGCGGTACGGCGGCCCTGTAGGCAGCTTCCTTGCTCAGGATGCGCAGCGGAATGCCGAGTTGCTGCGCGCGGCGGTAGAGCGCACGGGCGGCGTGGATGTCGGTGGCGTTGTTGTAGGCGCGCGTGTCCGGTTGCACGAGACCATCGGCGTCCCTGGCCGGGTCGATGCCCCCCATGATGCTGATGGACGCGACCTTTTCCCGCACCAGATCGCCCGCCTCCGCAAGCAAGGCGCTGGCGTCGGTCATTCCGGCGATGACCACCATGCCGAGCTTGTGGGGCGAGGTCGCCAGGCGCTCGCGCATCGCGCGGACGCCATCGGTGTGCACCGCGTCCGGCGCCGCACGCAGCGCGGCTCCCTCGGCGAGGAACTTGGAATGCTCCCGGGCCTGCGTGGACGTCATGGGATAGTCCTGACCGCGCGCGACGCGAACCTCCGGCAATGCCAGGCGATCGAAGACACCTTTGGCCAGCTGCGCGCGTTGCGATCGCATGTCGGCATCGCCCAGGGTGACGACGACGTCGGTCAGACGCAAAAAGCCTTCGGCCTGCAGCTGCTTGGCGATGGTGTAGGTCACGACATCGTCGGGGTCCTTGTTCGGGTCAGTGAACAGCAGCGTGTCGAGCGGCAACGGCGGCCGGTGCAGACGCAGCTCCCGCAGCACGGCCGCCTCGGTGGGCGTCAGCACGGACGTGTCGGCCACGCCGAGCTCGGCCAGCATGCTGCGCTGGGCAGGCGTCAATCGCGCGGGCAAGCTCTGCGTGCGGCGGTGCCGTGGTCCGTCCGGGCGGGGAGGACGGCCAACGATGGTCTGCAAGGCGCCCGGCGGCGGCGCGGCCGCGTCTGCGGCGGAATGTGCGGGCACGGCGATGGGTGGAGGATCGCGTAGGTCAGCCGTCATGTCTGCGCCGGGCAAGCCGACGGTGGAACGGATTGCGGTGGGCTGCATGGGAGGACCTCTGGCAGTGAACGGCGGTGCTGGCAGCCCCCGTCGGCAACACGACAGAATCGGTGCTCTCGCTCATGCATGCGCAAGGCTGCACGAAACTGTCGCCTGTTCGCGCTCACGCGTGCCACCGTGGGCCGCGGCAATGGCGTGCGGCGCGATCACGCGATCCAGCGGACGGCCAGGCTCGCAACGTTACCCACCTCCAGCGCAGCGCCAGGGCGGCGTGGTGAATTCCTGTGTGCGGCGACGAAGCGTCACCGGCCGGCACGCCGCCGCATCAGCCCAACCCGACGCCGGTGTTGGCGAGCAGCGCATGCGCTATGCCGACTTAGCAGCATGTGCTGGAAGCCGCCCGGATCATGCCGCCAGCCGCTTGATCCGCGCCGGCAAGTCGCCCAGCGCGCGATGCGCCTGCTCCAGTTCGTCGTCGGCCTGCAGGCCAAGCCAGACGCGCTCGGAGGTTCCCAACGCGGCGGCCAGACGCACGGCAGTGTCGGCAGTGATGCCGCGCTTGCCCAGCACGATTTCGTTGATACGGCGCGGCGGGACGCCGGTGGCGCGTGCCAGTGCGTTCTGACTGATGCCCAGAGGCTCGAGAAACTCCTCAAGCAGAATTTCGCCAGGGTGGATATTGGGTGGGACCGTCATCGACAGATGCCTCGTGCTCAGTGGTAATCGACGATTTCGACCTGGACCACATCGCCTTCCATCCATCGGAAGCAGATGCGCCATTGATCGTTGATCCGGATGCGGTACTGGCCGCGCCGCTCGCCCTTCGACGCTTCCAGCCGGTTGGCGGGCGGAATCGGCAGATCGTCGAGATGCGCGGCGGCATTGAGCATGCGCAATTTGCGGCGCGCGACCAATTGGATGTCGGCAGGCAACCGGTGGGAACGCTCACCCAGCCCAGATCTTTTCGGCTTCCTTGTCGGTAAAGCGCCTGATCATGTGACCAATGTGCAGTCGGCCATTGCGGGACAGCGCCGGCACCGACTGGATTGATCAGAACAGCGCACCTTGCACAGGCGCACTGGGCGGCGGTTGTGGAAGCGGCGCTGGCGTGGGTGCTGGAACCGGCGGTGGCTTGTCGTCTTTTGCACCCAACCGCCACGCCAAGCCCGAGATCCGCGCGGCGTGGCGTGCCAGTGCGGCGCGCATGACCGCTTCGCTGCCGGCCAGGTGCAGGGCGCGGCGGGCGCGGGTGATGCCGGTGTAGAGCAGTTCGCGGCTGAGTACGCGGGCGTCGCGGGTGGGCAGTTGCAGCCAGACCTCGTCGAATTCGCTGCCCTGGGCCTTGTGCACGGTCATGGCGAAGGCGCTTTCGTGCGCGGGCAGTGCGGCGGGGTGGAAGCCGCGCACCTGGCCGTCGCCGTCGCCTTCGAACCAGGCGACCAGGGGGCCTTGGGCACGGCGGTCGGTGGCGGGGGCGTCAGGGCGTGCGCTGTCGCCAGCGTGGTCCGGCCTTGACGACGGTGCCGCGTGGCCGCGCGCGGTCACGGCACTTGCGTCGCCCTGCCCGGGGGAAGGGTCCGCGTCGCTGCGCAGGCAGATACCGACATCGCCATTGAACAGGCCGTGGCGATAGCTGTTTTCGGTGATCAGCAGCAGGCGGCCCTGGAACCAGGGCGAGGCGCCGCCCAGACGGCGGGCGCCGGAGCCGGTGTCGGCGAGCAGTTGTTCGATGCGGGCGTTGAGGCCGCGTGCGCCTTGCGGGCCGGCACGCACCGCGGTGAGCAGGCGCAGACGGCCGGCATCGCGCAGGGCGGCGGCGGGGTCCTGGGCGTTGGCCAGCGCGCGCCAGTGCGCGAGCAGCGCGTCGCGGCCGAGTACCAACGGATCTTCGCCGTCTTCGTGGAAGTGCACGCCGGGCAGTTCGCCGCTGCGCAGCAGGGCCAGGGCGGTGTCGGCATCGCCGGCGCGGATGGCGTCGGCCAGTGGCGCCAGTGCGAAATCCTGCGCCTGGCGATAGCCGCGCAGCAAGTGCACGCGGTGGCCGTCCAGGCCGCCGCTGCGGGTGGCGGAGGTGGCCGCAGGCGGACGCTCGACGGGCGCGCTGCCGAGCAGCGATTGCAGTGCCTGGGCGTCTTCGGGCTGCAGGGCATCGCCCGGGCCGGCGGCCTGCAGGATGGCGGCCAGCACGTCGCCGGCTTCCACCGAAGGCAGCTGGTCGGCATCGCCAAGCAGGATCAGCTGGGTGCCATCGGCGACGGCGTCGACCAGTTTGCACATCAGCGGCAGGTCGACCATGGAGGCTTCGTCGACGACGATCAGGTCGAACGGCAGCGGGTTGTCGGCGTTGTGGTGGAAGTGCGGGGAATCCGGGATGACGCCGAGCAGACGATGCAGGGTACTGGCGCCGCTGGGCAGCAGCGCTTCCCAGCTGGGCGGCGCGCCCTGCTCTGAGGCGGCATGCGTCTGCAGTTCCAATCCGGCGCCGGTGGACGGCGACGCGGACGCGGCGGCGTTGGTCGGATGCGTGGACGTGATGAGGCCGGCGCTTGCCGATGGCGCGGGGAGCGAGCCGGCGGCCGGGAGCTTGATGCCGTCGGCGATGGCACGCGCGATGGCGGCGCGCAGGCTTTCGGCCATGCGCTCGGCGGCGCGGCCGGTGGGCGCGGCCAGGGCGATGCGTGGGGCCGGCGTGCTGGATGCCCGTGCCTGGGCGATGCGCAGCAACAGCAGGCGGGCGATGGTGGTGGTCTTGCCGGTGCCCGGGCCGCCGGTGACCAGCAGTAACGCGCGGCGTAGCGCGAGTGCGGCGGCCTGGGCCTGGCGGTCCGGGGGGTGGGATGGCGTGGGGGGGTTTGTTCCCTCTTGGTAGTGGATTGGCGCGGGCAGGCCCGTACCCTCACCCGCCCGTCGGGCACCCTCTCCCGGGGGGAGCGGGGTTGGCTCCGCGGTACGAGGGGGTGGGATCGCGTTCGGGAACAACTGCGCGAACAGCGGCGCCAGCGTGGCGGCGTCGACCGGCGGCAGCGGTTGCGCGGCGATGCGTTGCAGGCCCAAGGCCAGGCGGCGTTCGTACTCGCGGTAGCGGCGCAGGTAGAGCAGGCCGCGTTCGAGGACGAGCGGGCAATCGGCGGCGGCCGGGGCGTCGGGCTGCGGTTGGTCGACCCAGCGCGAGGCAGCCAGGCTGCGTTGCCAGTCGGCGGGGTCCGGGAAGGTGGGCGCCGGGCCATCGCGCGCGTCCAGCAACATGGCGGCGCGGGCGGGGTCCAGGCCGGCGTGGCCGCTGGTGACCGCCAGCGAGGCGAGCGCGGCGCCGGCCAGCACCCGTGGGTCGGTGTCCGGCTCCAGGCGTTGCAGGCTTTGCGCGAAGGCCAGATCCAGGGTGCGCAGGGCGCCGCTCTGGTTGAGGGCAGCGAGCAGGTTTGGATGGGTCATGGCGTCGGCATTCCCTTGGCGCACGCGCGCGCGCGCCCCGTCATGCTCCGCGCACCTGTGCTGGCGTGCGTGGCGCTGGCTTGCTTTGCGGGCGCGCAGCGGCATTGGCGCCCGTGGCTCGCGGGTGGTGCCTGCTCGGCGCGATCACGGAGAGGCTTGGACGCGGTGCGGGTCGGCCATGCCAGTGGCGTGGTGCGCTGCTTCATGGTGTGGGGGTCCCTGCTGCGGACGTACCCTCGCCCCAACCCCTCTCCCGGGGGGAGAAGGGCTCGAGGCCGTTGCGGGACCCTTGCGCTGGCGCGTCATTGGACAGCGCATCTGCGGGCTTGCCGGCGAACAAGGCGTCCACGGCCAGCACCAGCGCCGGTTCGAAGCGCCAGGCGTGGATGCCCGGTGCCGGATCGCCAAGCGGCGCGCGCGCATCGCCGGTGGTGGTGGCGCCGGCGTTCGGAGCGGAATCGGGTCTGTCGCCCGTGGAATCGCGCGCGGTTGCGGACATGCGCTGGCCCGCGATGGAATGGCCAGGGGTTTCGGCAACGGCTTCCGACCCGGCAGCCTCCGCAGGGCGCCCGGCATCCAGGCCGCGACAGAACAGATAGCGCACGCCGCCGAAGTCGCGGGCGTAGTCGTAGGCCTCGCCCAGGCGAAAGCGCAACCAGCGGTGCAGCGCCACGGTGTAGATCAGCGCCTGCAGTTCGTACTCGCTGTGCGCCATGGCCCGCGCCAGGGCGTCGGCGTCGTAGCTGGGCAGGCGGTTGGATTTGTAGTCCAGCACATACCAGCGCCCGTCCACGCTGTAGGTGAGGTCGATCAGGCCGGTCATCAGGCCTTCCAGGCGCTGGCGCGCGCCGAAGGCCTGGCGGTCGCCGACCACGCCGAACCGATGCAGCAGGGCCAGCAACGCATCGACGCGGGTGGGCCGCATGGCGAAATGGAATTCCATTTCGTTGCGGCGCTGCGGTTCGGGCACGTCGGCCAGGCGGGTGCCTTCGGGCAAGGCCACGGTGAGCGTGTGGCCGATCAGCGCGGTGAGCATGTGCAGGCCGTCGTCGAGGTCGTCCTGGGCGTAGCCGCCGCGTTGCAGGGCCTGGAGGATGGGTGCGGCCTGGCCCTCGGGCGCGGGTTGACTGGGCCGCCAGGCCTGCCAGGCGGCGAAGTCGCAACGTTCGAACACATCGTGCATCACCACGCCGAAGCGGTTGCCGGCAAAGCGCGGATCGAACGGTTCGGCGTCGCTGGCAACGGCCACGGCAACCGCCTCGCTGCCGGACGGTTCATCGCTGCCGCCGCTGCCGACGACGGTGGCGCTGGCCATCGGGTCGGTGGCCGCGCCGGCATCGGCGTTGGCCAGTTGGGTGAAGCTATACACCCACCATTCCGGGGCGATGTGCCGTTGCGCGCTGCGCGCGGGCGGCACCTGCGCCTCGATCGGGGCCGGCAGCCGCGGCAAGTGGGCCGGCGGCGTGCTGGTGTCCACCACCACGGTGCCCTCGCCTGCCGCGCCCTGCAGCGCATCGAGCGCACGCAGCATGGCCGACAACGCAGTGCGTTCGTGCTGATGGAACGGGCCGCTGGCGATCCACAGCGCGTGCTCGGCGCGGGTCAGGCCGACATACAGCAGGCGCGCGTCTTCGGCACGTTGTTCCTGTTTCCAGGCGGCTTCGGCGGCGCTCCAGCTCGGGTCGTCGCGCTCTGTCTTCCAGTGCAACTGGCGGCCCACGTCCGGCGCATGCACCACGCAATGACGGCCGGCGCCCTTGTCGTTGCGGCCGATGCCGATATACGGCAGGAACACCAGCGGATATTCCAGGCCCTTGCTCTTGTGCAGGGTGACGATCTGCACGCGGCGCGCGTCCGATTCCAGCCGCAACTGCTGGGCTTCGTCGTTGTCGTCGGCATTGGCGATGCGCCGCGACAGCCAGTCGACCAGGCCATGCGGGCCGAGTGCGCGCGCGTCGGCTTCCTGCAGCAGTTCGGCCAGTTGCAGATAGTTGGTGAGGCGGCGTTCGCCATCAACCAGGGCAAGCAGGCGTTGCCCGTGGGTGGCGCCGAGTTCGCCGATCAGGGCGAGCGGGCCGCCGCGCTGCCAGCGTTCGCGCCAGTCCAGCGCCTGTTGCTGCCAGTGGCGGTGACGCTCGCCGTCGCGTTCAAGTGCGGCGATGGCGATGGCGTCTTCGCCGATCAACACCGTGGCCAAGGCGGCGCGCAGGCGGCTGTCGTCGCCCGGATCGAGCAAGGCCTGCAGCAAGGCGAGCACTTCCAGCGCCTGTTCGGTGGCGAACAGACTTTGCTTGCCGGCGGCCACCGCCGGAATGCCCACCGCGCCGAGCGCCTGCTGGATGCGCGTGGCCTCGCCGTGGCTGCGCACCAGCACGGCGATATCGCCGGCCTGCACCGGGCGGCCGCACACCGTGGCCGTGCCGTCGCGGCCGCCGGCCAACCAGCCGCGGATCGCTGCAACGCAGGCGGCGGTGGCCAGCTCGCGTGCGCGGCCGGCGCTCCAGGGCTTGGGCTTACCTTTCGCAGGCGGCGGCGGTTCCGGCGCGCGCCACAGCGTCAGTGCCGGCGCAGTGACGCCATTGCGTTGCAGGTCTTCATCCACGCGCTTGGTCCCGGCCCGCACCGGGTGGAAGGCGATGCCGTCGGTGAGGAAGGCATCGGCGTAGCCGGCCTGTGCGTACAGCGCGTCGATGGCTGCCAGCACGCCGGGGCGCGAGCGGAAGTTGTGGCTCAGCGGCGGCGCCAGTTCGGCGGTGACGGCCGCGGCCAGATAGGTGCGCACATCGCCGCCACGGAAGCCGTAGATGGCCTGCTTGGGGTCGCCGATCAGAAACAGCGCCGGTTCCAGCCCTGCTGCTCGTGCGAGCCGGCCTTCGCCGAACACGTTGGAAAAGATCGACCACTGGCGGTCGTCGGTGTCCTGGAATTCGTCCACCAGCGCGATGGCGTATTGCGTGCGCAGGCGTTTGACCAAGGCGTCGGCCTGCGCGCCCTGCAATGCGTGCGCCACCCCATCGACCAGGTCGTCGTAGGTCTGCACGCGGCGTTGCCGCTTGAGCAGCGCCAGCCGTGCGATGGCATCGTCGCGCAGCGCGTGCAGCAATGCGATACGGCGACGGCTGCGCCATTCTTCCACGCGCGCCAGCGCAGTGAGATAGCCATCGATCTGGTGGCTCATCGGCGAAGACGGCGTGCGATCGACGAACTTCTTGTTGGTGCCGGCAGCCAGTTCCGCCGCGGTCAACTTGAGCAACTTGGCATGCGGCGCGGTGTTGAGCGCAGGCGCAGCGGCGAAGGTTTCGAACCAGTGCCACAGCGATGCCAGCCACTCGGGTTTGTAGCTGACCTTGCTCAGGATGCCGCCCTCGATGGCCGCCATGATGGCGTCGAAGAATGCGGTGCCGTGCGTCTGGAATGCGGCGGCCAGTGCGTTGGCTGCCGCGTGCGCGGCCTGCAGCAAGGCAGGTGCATCGTCGGTGGTTGTGGCGACTGCCGGCAACAGCGTCGGGTGCCGCACCAGCGCGCGCAGATCGCTGGCCAAGGCCTCGGGGCCGCCCGACCACAGGGCGATGAGATCTTCGGCCATCACCGCATCGGCGGCGCGCTGCCGCCACAGATCGGCCGCCACTTCGCCAAGCAATTGGCGATCGTTGGCGAGCAGTTCCGGCGCGGCGAACGCCTGGCCGCTTTCCAGTGCGTGTTCGCGCAGCACGCGCGCGCAAAAGCCGTGGATGGTGAACACCGCGGCCAGATCGATTTCTTCCACCGCCTGCTGCAGGCGGCGACGCAAGGCGACGGGCGTTTCGCTGCCGCCGCCCAGATGGGTGGCGAGGATGGCACGGGTGAGTAACACGTCGGGCGCTTCATGGAGGAGCGGCCCTGGCTGCGACGGGGCATCGGCGAGGTCGGTCGCGCCCAGGTCCGCTCCTGCAGAAGCCGATGGGGCGTCGGGCGACTGGATTGCGGACGACTCGGTCGCGGCCGAAGCCGCTCCTGCGAGAGGCGATGGCGCCTCGGGAACCAGGCTTGCGGCCAGCACCAGGCGTTCGCGAATGCGGCGGCGCAGCTCCTGCGTGGCCGCTTCGGTGAAGGTCACCGCAAGGATCTGGCCGATGCGCAAGCCGCGCTCGACCACCAGCCGGGTGAACAACGTGGCCAGCGTAAAGGTCTTGCCGGTGCCGGCGCTGGCCTCGATCAGGCGCACGCCGTGCAGCGGCAACTGCAGATACGGGTCGGTGACGGGGCTGACGCTCATTCGCCATCCTCCTGCGCGCCGTGCCAGTGTCGCCAGCTGTCGATCACGCGCTCGGTCTCCAGCGGCGCGCCAGTGTTTCCCTGTTCGAGCAATGCATACACCCGATGGCTGGTGGCGGCGAACTCGGCGAAGCGTTGCGCGTCGGCAAACGGGTCGCGGCCGCGGGTGACCAGGCGCAGTTCCGGGCTGTGCGATTCGCTCCAGCCGAAGCCCGATTGCCACTGCCCGGCCGCCTCCTTGATGGCCTTGTCCAGGTCGCCGCCGCGTGCGGCCTGGTGATATTTCCAGCTGCTGTACGGCGCGAACGCCAGCGGCATCTGTAAGCCCTGGCGATACAGCTGCAGCAGCTCGGCCAACGCGGTGCGCGCCTGTGTCTGCGACAGCGGCTGCGCGTCGATGGGATGCGGGCCCAGGCCGTCGTCGTGTTCGAAGAAACGCACGTACGGCGCGTGCTCACCGGCGGCGCGCAGCAGCAGCCATTCCAGGCCGTGGCGAATGGCGCTACGGCCGCTGAGCGCGCCGACCTGCACGCGCCCCACGCCGCTTGCGTACCAGCCCGGCACACGACCGTGCAGTTCGATCTCGTCAATCTGCACCTGCAGGCGGCGCGACTGGGCCGGGGATTCGCCACGCCACTGCCGGAACGCATCGGCATACGGGCGCAATTGCGCCACGCGCTCGTCGAGCTGGCGCCGCCCCAGCGGGCCGGATGGCAGCAGCGCGCGGGCACGCAGACGCGCGTACAGGTGCTCGGTGTCGCCGGCCAACGCAGCGTCGAATATCTGCTGCTGCAACCCGTATTGATCCAGCCCACGCGTGGGGGCGAGCAACGGCTCCAGATCGGCGTCCTCTCCGGCCGGATCGGGCAGGCGCATGCCCAATCGATGACGCAGGAACTGCCCGGCCGGGTCGGTCAACAGGCGGCGCAGCGCGTCGATGGACATGCTGGCCGGCAAGGCGATCCCTTCGGCCGGCAATGCACCGGCCACCCACGGCGCCAGCGGTTGCCGCTGGCCGACCAGGCTGTCTACCGCCGGCCGCCACTGCCGGCGATAACTGAAACGGCGCGGGTCGGCACCGTCGTCGCCCAGCGCGCCGAACGCGGCAGCGGCGAAGGGTTGCAACGGGTGTCGCACCACTAGCGTGTCGAGCGCGTTGCTGGCGGCGTGGTACTGCGCAGCGCTTGCCAGTAATTCGCTGACCAGCACCGACGGCTCGCGCACGCTGCCATCGCGCGCATCGGCGCCGAGATAGCTCAGATAAAACACGTCCTGCGCGGAAGCGAACAACTGCAGGAACAAAAAGCGGTCGTCCTCGCGCGTGGAGCGGTCGCCGTGCCGGCGACGCTCGGTGCCCAGTTCCGCGGTGAGGCGATTGAGCCCGGCGGCCGGGTCGCGCCGCGGGAAGTCGCCATCGTTCATGCCGAGCAGGCAGATCACGCGGAACGGCAGCAAGCGCATCGGCACCATGCGCCCGAAACTGATGCCGCCGGTAAGCAGCGGCGCGCGCGTATCCGATTCGCCCAGCACCGCCGCAAAATGCGCACGCACTACCTCGGCAGGCACCTTGCCGGCGTACTCGGCGCGTATCGCGTCGCGGGCGAATTGATCGATCAACGCGCGCAAGCGATCCAGCGCGCGTTGCGCGCGCGGCGCAGTCGGCGTGGTCGGAATCAATGCCTCGAGCAGGCCCAGCAGCCGCTCGCGCCACTCGACCGGTGTCATCGCCTCGGCCAGCGCGGCTTGATGCCGTTCGAGCACGCGCAACAACCGCAACAAGGTGTCCAGTGCGGCCAGCGCGCTGCCTTCCAGCTGCGGCCACGGCGCCACCCCATCGATGTCCTCGTCGGCGCCGCTGGCATGGCCGAGCAGCAGCCGGTCCAGCGCGAAACGCCAGGTGTAGGCATCGTCGCCCGGTGCCTGGTGCTGCCGCCGGTGCGCTGCGTCCAGGCCCCAACGCGCGCCGGCCGCGTGCAGCCAGCTGCGCAGGCGTTCCAGCCCGGCTTCGTCCAACCCGGCCGCTTCGGCGATCGGCGCGCTGGCCAGCAGGTCGAGGATCTCATGCAGCCCGAAACGCGCGATCGGCAAACCGAGCAAGGTGAGGAACACCTCGGCCAGCGGCTCGCTCGCCAACGGGCTGGCATCGGCCAGCGCATAGGGCAGCGCGTCGTCGTTGCCATGGCTGCCGAACACCGCATCCAGATACGGCACGTACGGGTCGATATTGGGCGACAGCACCGCGATCTCGCGCGGCTGCAGGGGCGGGTCGAAGCGTGCATCGTCGAGCAGCGCACGCAGTTGGTCGTGCAACACCTGCAACTCGCGCAGCCGCGTGTGGCAGGCATGCACCTGCAGGCTGGGGTCGTGCAGATTCACCGCCGGCAATACCGCGTGCGCCGCAGGCGCGCGGCGATGGAACAGATCGCTCTGCATGCGCCGCAACAGGCTGTCGCCCAACCCGCCAGCGGCCAGCGTGCGGCGGCCGGAATCGAGCGGGTCGGCGTAGGCGGCGATTTCGGCCAGCGGGTGCACCACTTCGTAATCGCCCACCAACGCCATGAAATCGCGCCCGGCTGCGCCCCAGGCCTGCAGCAACGGGTTTTCCTGTACCTGCTCGGCGAACAGTTGCACGGCGCCGTCTTCGCGCCGGCGTTGCCACAAGGTCTGCAGGTCGCCCCAGTAGCCTTGCGTCGGCGTGGGCAGATAGAAGTGCAGCGTGCCCACGCGCGCCTGCGTGGCCAGCACGCGCAGGACGTCCGGCGAGATGTTCAAGATGGCGAACGCGAATACGCGCGGCGGCAGGCCTTGCGGCAACGGGCCGTCGGCACGCGCATGGCGATCCAGATACTGGCCGATGCGCCGGGCGCGGTATTGCCGGCCGGTGGCGATGCTGCGCCACAACCGTGCCTGCGGGTCGTCCGGGTCGGCGCCTGCTTCCCAGCGCAGCAGCCAGTCGCGGCGCCATGCCTGGTATTTCTCGAACACGCTGGCCAGCTCGCCGGCCAGCGCCCATGGCTTGAGCGCATCGCCATCGGACAGGTATCCGGCCAGCGGGGCCAGGGCCGCGTCGCTGCCCAGGTCCGACTGCAGGGCCGCATACAACCGCCACTGCGTGGTGGCCATGTCCAGGTCGTCGTCGGCCGCGCCGAGGTTGCGCTCCAGCGCGCGCGCGACGAATTCGCCGGGCGTGAGAAATTCCAGATTCGCCGCAACACCGTGCTCGGCCGCAAGCGTGGACTGCAACCAGCGCCGCATCGCCACCTGCGGAATCAGCACCACCTCCGGCTGCAGCAACGGCTGCCCCGGCATCGGCCGGCGCAACTCCTGCGCGAGCAAGGCGGCCAGGGTATCCAGCGCATTGGATGGATAAAGACGGAAATCGGGCGCGGAAGTGGCGTGCATGCGTGGCGCATTGTGCCGGATGCGCGCGTGAGGCGTTGTTGGCCGCCGTGTCGGCGGCCAGGTCGCCGCGCTGGGACGCAAGGCCGCACGGCACCGTGCAACAGCGCTGCGCGGGAGATGCCGATCGACGGCGCGCCGCACACCGTGCGTCACCCACTGCCATCAGGCTCAACACCACATTCGACGTACTGCGGTCGTTACGTGCAACCTTCGAGGCGCCCAACGCAGCCATTCACTGCGTCCGCGAGCGTCATCGCAACCACGCGCGCAACACGCCGCCGACATCACAAACGTGATGGGCCGGGGCGTTCGCCCGGCCCATCGCGTTGCATGACCGCGTGGCTTACAACCCGATCAGTATTTCTTTTCCAGATTGATCATCCAGGTCTGATCGTTGTTGCTGTCGCCGTCGGTGATGCCGCGGTATTCCAGCCGCGTCGACAGGCCTTGTTCGGTCAACAGCGCTGCACCGATGCCCATCATCAGGCGGTTGCGGTCGAACGCGCTCTGCGCCGTGCGATAGAACGGGCCACCGGTAAGGTCGGCGTAGCTCAGGATCGCATCGCCACGGCCCTGGAAGTCGCGCTGGTACTCCACGCGCAACTGCGGGGTCAGCCGTCCCCAGGCAACCTCGCGACGCCATTCCAGACGCAGGCCGAGATTGCCGGTGGTGGTGGCCACATCCATGTCGGCATAGCGCAGCGCGAACGGGGCCACGCCTGCTTCCACATAGCCGTCCAAGGTGGCGCGTGCCACATCCACCCGCGCGTACGGGGTGATCTGCAGCGTGCCGCGTTGCAGGTCGGCACCGGTGGACAGCGAGGCGATCCACTGCGTGCCGTCGCGGTTGCCCTCGGCCAGCGAACTGTCATCGGTGACGAAGCGGCGCAGGTCGTAAGACAGCAGCTGGTAGCCGACCAAGGTGTCGAAGAAGAACGCCTTGCCCGGATGGAAGCTGGCGTACAACGCCATCGTGTAGGCAGTGGCCTTGCTGTGGCTGCCGTTGTTGCCCACGTCGCTGTCGTCGCGGCCCCAACCCAGGCCCGCGCCGATCGCCAGCGACGAGGCAACCCGGTAGTCGGCACCCACGCTCAACCCATCGGTCTGGAAATCCACGCCGTTGCTGTTGGTCTGGCGGTTCAGGCTGCCCGAGCGGATAGCGCCGCCCACCCACAGGCCCAGGTCACCCTGCGTCTGCGCGCTGCTGCCGGTGGTGCCGGTCGCCGCGGGCGCATCGCGGAAGTCGTTGTCGACGTCCTGCGTGTCCGGGCTGCAGGGCTGCGCACTGATGCCGCGCTCGGCCTGGCGGCAATGCGAGGTCGGCTGGAAGCTCACTGCGTTGGTGAAGCTGCCGCCGCCGCGATGGGTGGCCTCCAGACGGCGCTGGAAGTTGTCGATCTGCGCCCGCGCAAAACGCCGCGTGGACTCGGACTGCGCATCGATCAGGCCACGCACTTCCGCATCCACGCTCGGGTCGCGCCGTGGCGCGATGTTGAACACCACACTGGCCGGGGCCGAGGTGGCGAATGCGTTGGACAAGGTGAACTGCACCGTGGCCTGGCCGACGAAGGCCGGGTTGGGTGTAAAGGTCAGGGTAAAGGTCGGCGTCTCGGCCATTGCAGCGGCCGCCGGCGACAGACCGGAGGCACGCGCCGCCGCCGCACTGGCGGTGCCGCCCACGCGGGTGATGGTGGCGGTGCCGGCCGAGGCCGGCAACACCGCAACCACCGCAGCCGCCACGAACGGCCCGCCGGTAGCGTTACGGGTGATGTCCACCTGTTGCGCTTCGCCCGGCACTGCCGCCGCAGTCACCGACACCGCCACCGGCCGCACGTTGACCGTGATGGTCAGCGTCACCGCTGCCGAGGTGCCGCCTGCGCCGCTGGCGGTATAGCTCAGCACGTCGGTGCCGGCAAAGCCGGCGTTCGGCGTATAGACCACTTCCAGCCCGTTGACCACGGCCGTGCCGTTGGTGGGCGCGCTGGCAATGGCGATCGCGGTGATGCTGCCGGTGTCGTTGGCGGTGACCGCTGCGGTCACGGCGGTGTCGGTCATGGTGGCGGCAACATCGGCCACCGCCACCGGCGCCGCATCGTTCACCGTGAAGGTGTAGGCCTGCGTGGCGCTGGCATTGCCCGCATCGGCCACCGCAATGGTGAACGACGTGGTGCCCTGTACCGTTGGCGTGCCCGACAGCGTGCCGTCGCTGGCCAGCGTCAATCCGGCCGGCAACGTGCCGCTGGCAATGCTGTAGCGGTACGGCGCAACGCCGCCGCTGGCGGTGAGCACCTGGTTGTAGGCGGTGCCACGCACGGCCGGCGGCAAGGTGGGCTGCCCCGGCACCAGCGTTGCGGCGTTGATGGTCAGCGAGTAGCTCCGGCTGGCCTGCGCGGCGGGGCTGGGCGTGCTGTCGGTGACCGTCAGGGTGAAGGTGAAGGTCCCCGACACCGTCGGCGTTCCGCTGAGGCCGCCGGTGGCAGCGTCCAGTCCCACGCCACCCGGCAGCGCGCCGGCAGTGACTGCATAGCTGTACGGCGCGGTGCCGCCGGTGGCCGGCGTGACCGCAGCCGCATAGGCCTGCCCGGCCGTCCCTGCCGGCAAGGTCGACGCCGGCAACACCAGGTTCGGGCCAGCCACGGTCAGGCTGTATGCCTGCGTGCCGGTGAAGCTGTTGGCGTCGGTGGCCTGTACGGTGAAGTTGAACGTACCCTCCAGCGTGGCCGTGCCCGACAAGGTGCCGTTGCTGGCCAAGGTGATCCCGGCCGGCAATGCACCGCTCGTGATCGCGTAGGTGTAGGCCGCCGTGCCGCCGCTGGCGGTCAGCGTCTGGCTGTAGGCGGTGCCACGTGTTGCGGTGGGAACCGTGGACGGCGCCACTGCAATCGTCGGCGCGGCGATGTTCAACGTGTATCCGCGCGTGCCCTGCGAAGGCGTGCCGCTGGTACTGTCGGTCGCAGTGACGGTGAAGCTGAAGCTGCCCACGCTGGTGGTGGTGCCGCTCAATGCGCCGCTACCGCTATTGAGCGTGATGCCGGCGGGCAACGCGCCGGCGGTGAGCGCGTAGCTGTAGGGCGCAATGCCGCCGGCGGCCGGAGTGATCGCACTCGAATAGGCCTGGCCCGCGGTGCCGGCCGGCAAGGTGGTGGCCGGCAAGATCACGTTGGCGCCGGCCACGGTCAGGGTATAGGCGCGGCTGCCGCTGGTCGGTGCCCCGCTGTCGGTTGCGGTGACGGTGAAGTTGAAGCTGCCGCTGGCAGTCGGCGTACCGGACAGCACCCCGGCGGCGTTCAGGGTCATTCCGGCCGGCAACGTACCGGCACTGATCACGAAGCTGTAGCCGGGGGTGCCACCGCTGGCGCTCAGCGTCTGGCTGTACGCGCTGCCTGCGGTTGCTGCGGGCAGCGACGCCGGCGAGATCGTCACCACCGCATCATCGTTGAGGATAGTGCCGGTGCCGGTGGCGCGGGCGATGGTCGCATTGCTGGCGCCGGACAGGCCAACGCTGAAGGTTTCGTTGGGCTCGACCGCGGTGTCGCCATTGACGGTGACGGCCACGCCTTGCGCGGTCACGCCCGGCGCGAAGCTCAGCGTGCCGGAGCGCGCGACATAGTCGCTGCCGGCGGTGGCGGTCCCGTCGGCGGTGGCGTAGTTGACCGTGACGGTCTGGCCGCTGGCAGCGCTCAGGCTCACCGTGAAGGTGGCCGTGGTGGTGCCGCTGTTGCCTTCGTTGACGCTCACATCGTCGATCGACAAGGCCGGCTGCGCATCGTCGTTGACGATCGTGCCCAGGCCCTGCCCGTCACTCACGCTGGCGCCGGTGACGTTGCTGAGGTTGACGAAGAACGTTTCGTTCGGCTCGGCCAGCGTGTCGCCGGTGACCAGCACGGTGAAGGTGGCGCTGCTGCTGCCGGCCGGGATGGTCTGCCCGATCAGACTGGAGGCGACATAGTCCACACCCGCAGTGGCGGTGCCATCGGCCGTGGCGATATCGAAGCTGACGCCGCCGGCGCCGGCCGGCGCGCTCAACGACACGGTGAAGGTGGCATTGGTGGTGCCGGCATTGCCTTCGTTGACCGAAACATCGTTGATCGACAGCGCCGGCTGGTCGTCGTTGAGGATGGTGCCGGTGGCGCTGTTCGGCGAACCGACCGTGTAGCCGCTGCCGGTGTTGAGGCTGATCACCACGGTTTCGTCGGGCTCGACCGTGCTGTCGGCGGTCGGATTGATGGTGATGGTGCCGGTGGTCTGGCCGGCGGCGATCACCAGCGGCGAACTGACGGCCGCATAGTCGGTGCCCGAGGTCGCGGTGCCGCTCACGCCAAAGCCGATGGACAGCGCGGTGGGCGACGGTTGGTTCAGGGTGACCGTGTAGAGGAGATTGGTGGCGCCGTCCTCGGACACGCTGGCCGGGGAGACGGCGATGCTCGCGGAAGGGAAGTCGTCGTTGACGATGGTGGCGGTGGCGCTGGACGGGCTGCCGGTGGAATAGCCGGTGCCATTGGCGACACTGAAGATCACCGTTTCGTCGGTTTCCACCGCGGTGTCGGCGATCGGGGTAACGCTGAAGCTGGCCGAGGCGGTATTGGCCGGCACCACCACGCTGGTCACAGCGCCGGAGTAGTCCGTGCCGCTGGTCGCGGTGCCGCTGCGGGTCAGGTTGACCGTGGTCGCCGAGGTATTGGTCTGGCTCAGCGTCACCGTGTAGACCAAGGAGGTACCGCTGTCCTCGTTGGCGGCGGACGGGCTAACCGCGATGCTGGCGGTCCGCGAGGGGGTAATCGTGATATTGACTGTGATGGTATCGCCAGCGCCGTCTTCCAGCGGAAACGTGTCACTGGTGGCGCTGTCGCCATTATGCGTGTATGTGACGATCTGCGTTCCCTGTGCTCCGCTTGGATTAGGAACGGTCAGAGTGCCGTGGGGAGGCTGCACTCCGTCCCAGCCAACGCCGATGTCGTCTACGCCAGTGCCGTCGCAGGTGGTGACGTCGATCTGCACCGAGCCACCCTGAACTACAGTGGCGTTCAACGTCGGACAATATTGCGACGCCGCTGCTGCGGCCTTGCCGGAATACAGCGTACTCAACAGCAGCAGCGCGAACACCAGCGGCCAACGCAAAACGACGCGCACGCCTGCAGCCATATTGGTGCAATTCGTAGACATATTCCATTTCCCCGGAAAATCACGCCACCCGCTGGCGCCGGCAACGCTCCTGGTGCCTCAGACAGCATGGTTATAGGCCTTGAAAGGCATATTCCCCACCATGCTGCGCTAGCATTTGAACAGTAAATTTACGTATTCGTAAAGCACCAAATACGTCGCCCCTGTCCGATTCAGCATTATCAATGCTTGCATTGCGCAGAAGACGTGATTAAGTAGAGCAGCGCCAGGCGCGATGTCGGCGTCAAACACCCTAGGGGAGATCCGCATGAGCGAGTTCTTCATCGGTCAGATCATGCTGACCGGTTTCGCGTTTGCGCCGAAGTATTTTGCGCAATGCAACGGACAATTGCTGCCGATCAATCAAAACCAGGCCCTGTTCAGTCTGCTCAGCACGCGGTTCGGCGGCGACGGCAAGACCAATTTCGCGCTGCCGGACATGCGCGGCCGCACGCCGATGGGCTATGGGCCGTCGGCGGATCCGGCATGGCAGCCGACGGCGATGCCAATGGGTCAGGCCGCTGGTGCGGAGACGGTGACGCTGGTGGAAAACCAGTTGCCTGCACACCTCCATCTGATGGAATGCGCCAGCGCCGCCGGCAATAACCGCAACCCAACCGGGCGCCTATTCGCCAACAATGGCGCCACGTCGGGAACGGCGACACCGCTGTACGCCGCGCCGGGGAGCGTGGTCCCGCTCTCGCAAGCCACGGTAGGCGCAGAGGGCGGCGGCCAGGCGCATCCGAACGTGCAGCCATACACCACGATCAATTTCTGCATCGCGCTGTCCGGCATCTTCCCTTCGCGCAGCTAGGCGCATCCGCACTCGGGTGCGCAGCGCACTGGTGCGCGGATCACCTCATCGACCAGGAAGAATCTCATGGGTACTCCCTTCATCGGCGAAATCCGCCTGTTCGGCTTTGGCCGCACTCCTCAGGGCTGGCAAGCGTGCGATGGCTCATTGCTGCAGATCTCCGAATACGAGCCGTTATATGTCCTGCTCGGCACCGCCTACGGTGGAAATGGCACCAGCACCTTTGCAGTGCCTGACCTGCGCGGCCGCGTGCCGGTCCACCAGGGCCAGGGGCCGGGACTGAGCAACTACGTGCTTGCCCAGCGTGCCGGTACCGAGACGGTGACGTTGACCGATCTGCAGATGCCGGCGCATACGCACGTCGCGCAAGCTACCACCGCGGGGGCGACAGCGACGGCACCCTCGGGCCTGTTGCCTGCAGCGGTGAGCGGCGACACTTTCTATCTCACCACCACCGGCGGCGCCACGGCGCAAGCGATGTCGGGGCAGAGCACCTCATTCGCCGGTGGTAACCAGCCGCACGACAACGTCATGCCCACACTGACGGTGCAGTACTGCATTGCCACCACCGGCATCTTTCCGCAGCAAGCCTGATCCCATGCGCCGCGTCGACGTGGCTGCGGCACGCATCCGCTCCATCGGAGGAATCCGCTCATGACCGAACCCTATCTCGGCGAAATCCAGTTGTTCGGCTTCGACTACAACCCTTACGGCTGGGCCCTGTGCAATGGTGCCGTCCTGCCGATCACGCAGAACAGCGCGCTGTATTCGCTGCTCGGCATCGCCTACGGCGGCAATGGCTCCAGTACGTTTCAGCTGCCGAACTTCACCGCGCGCGCTGGCTGTCAGCAGGGCCCGGGCCCTGGCCTGACCCCGCACACGCTGGGCAGCAATTTTGGTTCCGCAGGGGTGAATCTGTCGGGCTCGGAGATGCCGATGCACCAGCACGGCGTCAACTCGTTCTCCTTAGCGGACCAGACGAAGAAGAGCGGTGCGCCCGTCGGCGGCGCCGCGCTGTCGTCGCCAGGTAGCAGCAGCGCACGTCCATATAACGCAATTGCGCCCGACAAGCAGTTCTCTCCCGTTATGTTGATTCCCACCGGCAACGGCCAGGCCCACGAGAACCGGCAGCCGTATCTGGCGGTAAACTTCTGCATCGCGCTGTCCGGCGACTACCCTGTCTTCAGTTGATGTCATGACACGCCCGCTTTCCGGCGAGGTCGTGAAGGCATCCGGCGGCGCAAGCCAGACCACGTTGCCGGGTGCGCACGCCATTGCATTGCGCGAAGAGCAGGATGCGGATCTGCCCTGGTTGCAGGATCTGTACGCCAGCACGCGTCGCGAGGAGCTGGCACCGGTGCCTTGGCCGGAAGCGACCAAGCGCGCCTTCCTGCAGCAGCAGTTCGCCCTGCAGCGCGCGCATTACCGGCAGCAGTTTGCCGATGCGGACTTTCTGATCGTGCAGACCAAAGCTCTAGCGATCGGCCGGCTGTATCTGCACCGCGGCGCCGCACACCACACGCTGGTCGATATCAGCCTGCTGCCGGACTGGCATGGCAAGGGCATCGGCACGCAGTTGATTGCACATGCGCAGGCGTGCGCCCGCGATGCGGGATGTGCTTTGTCATTGCATGTGCTGCACGCCAACCCCGCCGCGCAACGCCTGTATGCCCGCCTCGGATTCGTTGCAGGCGACAGCACCCAGACCCATCTGCAGATGCACTGGCATCGGCACGATCACCTGCTCAGTTGAACGTGCAGCTGGCCGTATTCAATTGAATACGGCCTGATACAAGAACCCGTCGCGCTCGCGCGCCACCGGCACCAGGAAGATACCGATCTCGCCGAGCCGCGCATGCCGCATCTGATAGGTCTGCTGCGGAAACAAAAAGGCCGAACCATTCCGAAACAGCAGCGAGAACGGCGCACGTTGCGAATTGCGCGCGTGCTGCAAGGGCCGCGCCTCCACCAGCACGAACGGCACCTCGCCCTCATTCAAAGCGGCGGCAAAGGTCTCGTTGACGCTGCCGGCAAAGTGTTCAAGCGTCAGCAACTCCATGGAAGATTCCTGCAGCGACGAAGTAGCGTGGATCGTCACGTTTTGTGGCCGGTTCGACAAGATGCCGCTGCCGACAACGCGACATGCTAGGCAGATCGTTGCGCAACTGCGACAGGCAAGACGACCAGGGGCACCTGCCAGTCTCAAGGTACACACTGCGTGCTGTGGCAACCTCGCTTACGTCCCTACCGCAGCGTACGTTTGCCGATCACGCCCGTATGCGTGGGCCTGGTTGCGTTGCAGGACACGCTGTTACGCAGACAGCGACACGCAACCCGCACATCGCCCTTCGGTGAATGCGACAATACTGCACGCGCCAGTCTGGTTATGTTCAGCGGTGCACGGGCTACTCTATCGCGTTGTAATTTTGTTAAAGGCACCGATGACGGCTTCCACTTCCCCTGTCGTGCAGTTGTCCGGTGTCCGCATCGATCGCGGCGGGCGCACGATCCTGCGCGATGTGTCGCTGGAGGTGCCACGCGGCAGCATCACGGCCGTGCTCGGTCCGTCCGGTAGCGGCAAATCCACCATGCTGGCGGCGCTGACCGGCGAGCTGCGCCCGGTCGCAGGCACGGTCACGTTGTTCGGCAATCCCATTCCCACCGGCAGCCGCGCGTTGCTGGAGATGCGTCGCAACGTCGGCGTGCTGCTGCAGGGCAATGGCCTGCTCACCGACCTCAGCGTGGCCGAGAACGTCGCACTGCCGCTGCGCACCCACACGCGGTTGCCGGCAGCGGTGCTGCAGCGCCTGGTGCAGATGAAGTTGCATGCAGTGGGCCTGCTGGCCGCAGCCGATGCCTGGCCGCGCGAGTTGTCCGGCGGCATGGCACGGCGCGTGGCACTGGCGCGCGCGCTGGCGCTGGACCCGCCGCTGATGATCTACGACGAGCCGCTGACCGGACTGGACCCGATCGCCTCGGGCGTGATCATGAGCCTGATCCAGCGCCTCAACGACAGCCTGGGGCTGACCAGCATCATCGTCAGCCACCATGTGCACGAGACGCTGCCGATCTGCGACCAGGCGGTGGTGATCGCCAATGGCGGCATCGTGTTCGCCGGCACGCCGGCGCAGCTGCAGGACAGTACCGACCCGCTAGTGCAGCAATTCCTGCACGGCCAGCCGGACGGCCCGATCGCCTTCGATGCCGCCCCGCGCCGCGACCGGAGTGCTGCCTGATGGCCTTCGCCGATTCCATTCGCGCCTTCGGCCGCGCCGGGCTGTTTTCGCTGACGGTGCTGCGCGGCTCGCTGCCCACGCGCGATTTCATTGCCGAACTGGTCCGCGAGATCTACAAGGTCGGCGCGCGCTCGCTGCCGATCATTGCGGTGGGCGGCGCCTTCGTCGGCCTGGTGCTGACCTTGCAGGGCTACCGCACGCTCACCACCTACGGTGCGTCCGATGCGTTGTCCACCTTGTTGGGCCTGTCGCTGTATCGCGAACTGGCGCCGGTGCTGACCGCCTTGTTGTTCATTGGCCGCGCCGGCAGTTCGATCGCCGCCGAGCTCGGCCTGATGCGCGCCACCGACCAGATCAAGGCGCTGGAGCTGATGGCCATCGACCCGGTGGCCAAGGCCGTGGCGCCACGCTTCTGGGCGGCGGTGCTGACGGTGCCGTTGCTCACCGGCGTGTTCTGCTCGCTGGCCATCACCGGTGGCTATTTCGAAGCGGTGCATGTGCTGGGGATCGACAACGGCACGTTCTGGTCCGGGCTGAGCAATAGCGTGGACGTCTGGGACGACTTCGGCGTGGCGATGCTCAAGTCGGCGATTTTCGGCGGCACCGCTGCACTGGTTGCCGCCTACGTGGGCTTCCATGCCGAACCGACCATCGAAGGCACCTCGGTCGCCACCACCCGCGCGGTGGTGAATGCCTCTTTGCTGGTGCTGATGTTCAACTTCGTCCTTTCTGCAATGTTGTTTAGGTGAGTGGAATAACTATGGCCATGCGTGGACCACGACTCGAATTCGCCGTCGGCGCCTTTTTGCTGCTGACCCTGGCCTCGCTGCTGGTGCTGGCGGTGGCCTCGACCAACCAGCGCTGGGGCTTTGGCTCCAGCCAGTACACGCTGACCGCCCGCTTCAGCCAGATCGGCCAGCTGCGCGCGCAGGCACCGGTAAAGATCGGCGGGGTGACCATCGGCAAGGTGTCCAACATCAGCCTGGACCCGACCAAGTTCGATTCGATCGTGACCCTGTCGCTGGATACCAAATACAAGGACCTGCCGGCCGACACCTCGGCCGGCATCTTCACCAGCGGCTTGCTGGGCGAGAGTTATATCGGGCTGCAGCCGGGCGGCGACCCGGACACCCTCAAGCCGGGCGACGAAATCGGCTTCACCCAGCCGGCGGTGGATCTGCTGCAGCTGGTCGGCAAATACATGTTCAGTGGTGGCGGTGGCGGCAGCAATGCCCCGGCCGCCGCCAACGGCCAGGCGCCTGCGCCTGCCCAAACCGCTCCTCCCTCTACGGAACCACACCAATGAAGACCACTGTGCTTTCTGCCGTCCTGGCCTCGACCCTGCTGGTGTGCGCACCGGCCACCGTGCTGGCGCAGCCGGCCGCTGCCAGCGCACCTGCGCAGGGCGCGGCGACCAAGACCGTCATCGACAGCAGCACCCGCATCCTGAGCACGCTGGACCAGCGCCGTGCCGAGTTCCGCAGCAATCCGGCGGCGCTGCGTCAGTTCATCAATGGCGAATTGAACAAGGCCTTCGACCGCGACTACTCGGCCCGCCTGGTGCTGGGCGTGCATGGCCGTGGCGCCTCCGATGCCGACGTCAAGCTGTTTGCCGATGCGCTGGCCGACAACCTGATGCAGCGGTATGGCACCGCGCTGCTGAATTTCGAAGGCAAGCCGACCTTCCGCGCCAAGTCCGAGAGCGCGCTGCCGGGCAACCGCGGCGTCAAGGTCTCCACCGACCTGCTGCGTGCCGGCAACGACCCGACCCCGGTCGACTACCTGATGCGCAATACCGGCGGCCAGTGGAAGATCTTCGACGTGATGATCGAAGGCATTTCCTACGTGCAGACCTTCAAGACCCAGTTCGACGGCCCGCTGCGCGAGAAGGGCATCGCCAAGGTGGCCGCCGAGCTGCGTAGCGGCAACCTGCAGGTCGGTACGGCACCGGCCAATGGCAACTGATACCGTGCAACGCTCGGGCGACACGCTGGTCATCACCGGCGTGCTCGACCGTGCGGCGGTCACCGCGGCCTGGCCGCAGGCGATCGCACAGCTGGATGGCGCGCGCACGCTGGACCTGTCGGGTGTACAACGCCTGGACAGTGCCGGCGTGGCGATGCTGGCCGAACTGGCTGCCCGGTTACGCCAAGCCGGCAGCGGCGCGGTGGTGGGCGAGGCGTCCGGTCTGGACGAATTGCGCGCCGCCTACCGGTTGTCCCCCACTCTCGATTTTCAGGCCTGAGCGCCAGCCCATGACCCAGTTCCGTTCTCTCCCGTTGTTGGCCAGCCTGCTGCTGGGTGCCTGCGCCAGCCAGGCGCCCAAATCCGCACCGCCGTCGGGCGGTACCGCCATCGCGCCTGCGACCGAGGCGCCGGTACGCGACGATGCCGGAGTGACCGCGCAGCCGGCCGCCGCCGGGATGGCCGCCCCGGACGCGCTGCCGGCGAGCGCTGCTGCTCCTGCCGATGCGCCTGCAGCGGCGGGTACCGGCACCGCCGCTGCAGGCGCGCCCACCGATGCCGAAAGCGATTTCGATGCGCTGTATGGCCCGACCACCCCGCAAGCAGGTGCCAACGGTGCGCCGGCACAACCGGGCGCGGCGCCGGCATACGACCCGTGGGAGCGCTACAACCGCGGCATGCACCGCTTCAACATGGCGGTTGACCGTGGCGTGGCGCGTCCGTTGGCGACGGCCTACACCAAGGTGGTGCCGAGCCCGGCGCGTCTGGGCGTGACCAACTTCTTCGACAACCTGGGCACGCCGCTGACCATGGTCAACCAGCTGCTGCAAGGCCACCCGGTCCATGCGATGCAGTCGCTGGGGCGCTTTGTGATGAACAGCACCCTGGGTGTGGCTGGGCTGTTCGACCCCGCCTCGGCGGCCGGCATCCCGCGGCGCAGCGAAGACTTCGGCCAGACGCTGGGCGCGTGGGGCTGGCGTAACTCGCGTTACTTCGAACTGCCGTTGTTCGGCCCGCGCACCGTGCGCGACACCTTCGGGCTGGCGGGCGATATTCCGCTGTCGTGGATTCGCCAGGTGGACGACGGCGGTACGCGCTTCGCCCTGCAGGGCTTGCAGCTGGTGGACACGCGCGCGCAGCTGATGTCTCTGGATTCGCTGCGCGACCAGGCGCCGGACGAATACGCGCTGACCCGCGATGCGTGGATGCAGCGCCGCAATTACCAGATCACCCGCGATCTGCGCAGCCATCGCGAAAAGAACAACGAGCTGCCGGAATACCTGCGCGACGACAAGGACAATACCGTGCCGGGTAACGCCATGCCGATCCCGAACTGGGTGCGTTGAGCGGTTAGGGTTTTGGCGAGTGATGAATGTAAAAGCCCGGGAGCGATCCCGGGCTTTTTGTGTGTTGGGCACCAGGCGGACCCGTTGCGACGTCACGACGAACGCCCGCATTGCCAAGCGCCTCGGTGTGACAGCAGTGCTAGGTGCCGTCGTTGCGAGGCGGTGTCGGTACCGGTACCGCTGCATCCTGCGCAGCGATGATTTGCCACCGACCACTCCGCTTGATCCAGATATCGGTCCAGACATACCGGCCCGTAGACCCGTCTTTACGGGTCCACGTTTCGCTCCCGTGCGCGATTGCGGTCTCTCCGAAGAATCTGACGTTGATCTCGTCGAGTGTGTTGGACATGATCTGTTTGGCAGGACCAGTCTCGCGAGTGACCTGGGATTTATCGTATCTGCGGCCCTTGGTGTCAGTCCCGATGAAGTCGTCGGCAAAGTAAATCCTGCGCTTTGACCGATCTCCTGTCACGACAGACTCTGCCCAGTCGCGAGAACAGTCGACGATGTACCGCTCCGCCTGCGTGTCAGGGGTGGACGCCGTGCCGGGCATGTGCGAGCAGCCAGTCACCATCGACAACGCGAGTATTGAAGAGCTGAAGAAGTGATTGAAGGTCATTGCCTGTTCCCTGGCTCCCGATAAGAACGTGACGCGTCATCGCAATACCGCCAGCGCGCTATGCGTGGGTGGCCAGCGCCGCATCCACTGCCGCACGCAGGCGCGCATCGTCGGCGGGGATGTCCGGAGCGAAGCGGTCGACGATCTTGCCGTCGCGGCCGATCAGGAATTTTTCGAAGTTCCACACCACCCCGGGCGCGGGGTTGGGGGCGATGCCGTAGCCAGCCAGTTTTTCGCGCATCGGGCCCTCGCCGGTGGTGTGCGGGTGCGTGCTGGTCAGTGCGCGATACAGCGGGTGCGCCTGGTCGCCGGTGACGGCGATTTTGGCAAACATCGGGAAGGTGACATCGTAGGTGAGCTGGCAGAACTGCGCGATTTCCGCTTCGCTGCCCGGCTCCTGGCCGTTGAAGTCGTTGGCCGGAAACCCCAGCACTTCCAGGCCCTGTGCGCGCTTGTCGCGATACAGCGCTTCCAGGCCTTCGTACTGCGGGGTCAGGCCGCACTTGGAGGCGACGTTGACCACCAGCAGCACCTTGCCGCGGTAGTCGGCCAGGGTGGTGGGCTGGCCGTCGATGCGGGTCACGGGAATGTCATACAGCGTCTGGCTCATCGATGCGTCCTGGACAGGTAGAGCCGAAAGCATAAACGGCCAGGGTGGAGCGAGCGATGCCGCTGGCTCAGGCGGCTGGCGGTTGTCTGCAGCGACGCCCACGGGCCGAACGGCTGACCGGCCAGGACACGCGTCCGGCCATTTTCGAAGCCCTCAATCGATGCACAACGCCGCCTGGCCCTTGCCGCCGACCACCTCCTGGCGGCAACCGAAACGATCGCTGTCGCGCTGACAGGTCCCGGTGGCCGCCGCGCCGGTCGGCACGATGTTGGTGGCCAGGCAGTCGCCGCTGCAATCGCTGTTGTCGGTGCAGGTCTTGCCGGCATCGGCATACGGCACGATGCAGCGCGGAATCTGCATGCGGCCGACCGGCCGCAGTTGGCCACCCTTTGCGGTGCAGGCAGCGGCGTCGGCGCTCGTCTGTGCAGCAGGGGCCTGCGCGGCTGGCGAGGCAGGGGAGGCGGTTGGCGCATTGCTGCAGGCAGTCAGCAGCAGCGCGCAGAGCCCTGCGTGGATCCATCGGGTCGCCATGTTGAAACTCTCGTCTTGAATCAGGTGGATGCAAGCATCGCGGTGGCGATGTCTGCACGATGTGCTGGCGATCGGCGCAAGCACGTGCCGCAAACCTGCATTCGTAGGAGCGTACCCGGGCGCGATGAAGCGTTATCGGTAAAGCGGCTCGCGCCCGGGTGCGCTCCTACGTGTGCTGTCGCCTGTGCAGGCCATGCATTGGCGTCGGCAGCCAATCACGCCTGCTCGTCGGTGCTGTCGTCTTCGCTGCTGTTGCCGGTGTCGTCGCTGCCATCGTCCAGCAGCGCCTGCGATTGCTCGCCGGCCAGGGTTTCCACTCCGCGTAGGCGGCGTTCGATGGTGCGGGTCTTGCGGCTGGCTTCGCCCAGGCTCTTGCCGACGGTGCTGATCTGCCGCTCGGCCTTTTCCAGAATGCCGGCGAACTTGCCGAACTCGCTCTTCACCGCGCCCAGCACCTGCCAGACCTCGCTGGAGCGCTTTTCGATCGCCAACGTGCGAAAGCCCATCTGCAGGCTGTTGAGCAAGGCGGTAAACGTGGTGGGGCCGGCCAGCACCACGCGGTGTTCGCGCTGCAGCAGATCGACCAGGCCGGCACGCCGGATCACTTCGGCATACAGCCCTTCGGTGGGCAGAAACATCACCGCGAAATCGGTGGTGTGCGGCGGGCAGACGTACTTGTCGCTGATCGACTTGGCCTGGATGCGGATGGCGCGTTCCAGTTGCGCGGTCGATTGCTTGATCGCGTCGAGGTCGCCCTTTTCCTGCGCGTCGATCAGGCGTTCGTAGTCCTCGCGCGGGAACTTGGCGTCCACCGGCAGCCAGACCACCTGCTCGTCGCCGCGTCCGGGCAGGCGGATCGCAAAATCCACCGCTTCGGCACTGTCGGGCTTGACCCGCACGCCGCGGGCGTATTGCTCCATCGTCAGCGTCTGCTCGAGGATGTTGTCCAGCTGCACTTCGCCCCAGCCGCCGCGGTCCTTGACGTTGGTGAGCACGCGCTTGAGGTCGCCCACGCCGGTGGCCAGCTGCTGCATTTCGCCCAGGCCGCGTTGCACCTGTTCCAGCCGTTCGGAGACCAGCTTGAACGAGGCATCCAGGCGTGTGTTAAGCGTGGTCTGCAGTTTTTCATCGACGGTGGCGCGCATCAATTCGAGCTTGCTGGCGTTGTCGTGTTGCAGGTTGGCCAGCTGTTGCTCGAGCGTGGCGCGCATCTCGCCGATGCGCAGTTCGTTGCGCTGGGTGAGTTCGTTCAAGCGCTGGCCCAGCGCTTCGGTGAAGCGTTGTTGCGATTGGCCGGCTTCCTGGCGGCCCTTGCGGGCGTCTTCGGCCAGCGCGTCGCGCAGCGCGGCCATGTGCGTATCGGTGCGCGCGATCAGCTCGGTCAGTTGCTGGCCGAACACGTGGATGCGGGTTTCCTGTTGCTGGCCGAAGCCTTCGAGCTGGGTGCGCAATTCGGTGAGCCGCAGGGTCAGCAGCTCGCCGGTGCGTTGTTGTGCAAGGCCGCTTTCTTCGCGCGCCTTGCGGGCGTCTTCGCCGAGCGCGTCGCGCAGCAGGTCCAGGCGTTGGTCGGTGCGCGTGGACAACTCGGTGAGGTTGCGCGCGAAGGTTTCCAGGCGGGCGTCCTGCTGCCGCGCCAGGCCTTCGAGTTGCTCGCGCAATTCGCCGCGGCCATCGCGTTGCTCGGCGCGCAGTGCATGTTCCAGCGCGGTGGTGGACGGACGTCGCAGCAGCGCCAGCAGCTGCAACACGAGGACTACGACAAGCAGCCCGAGAAGGATCAGGGATTGAGATGACATGCGCGCAGTGTAGCGGCGCCTGTCGCAATAGCTGCGTCGCGGATCTTGGCCAGCGGCGATCGCGTGCCAACGCTGCAGGGTGCGGCTGCACGACAGCGGCCATGACAGAGCGCTGTCGTGCGTGAGGCCTCTGCGCTCAGAAGCCTTCCAGCACCAGCTTGCCGCGGGTGCGGTGCGATTCCAGCGCGGCGTGGGCGCGGCGCAGGTTGTCGGCGGTGATGCGGCCGTAGTGCTCGCCCAGGGTGGTGCGCAGCACGCCGGTGTCCACCAGCTCGGCGACGCGATTGAGCAGATGGTGCTGGGCGATCATGTCCTGGGTTTCGAACAGCGAGCGGGTAAACATCAGTTCCCAGTGCAGCGACAGGCTCTTGCGCTTGAGCGGCAGTGCGTCCAGCGTGGCCGGGTCGTCGATCAGCGCCAGCTGACCTTGCGGGGCCAGCACCTCGACCAGTTGGGCGAAGTGCTGGTCGGTGTGGGTGAGGCTGGCGACGTGCTGCACCTGCGCGATGCCGATCCGCTGCAGGCCCTCGCCCAGGGGCTGGCTGTGGTCGATCACGTGATGCGCGCCGAGTGCGTGCACCCAATCCTGGGTTTCCGGGCGCGAGGCGGTGCCGATGACGGTCAGCTTGGTCAGCGTGCGCGCCAGCTGCACCAGGATCGAGCCCACGCCCCCGCCCGCACCGACCACCAGCAATGCCTGGCCTTCGCCGCCGCCTTCGGCAATGCCGAGCCGGTCGAACAGCAGCTCCCAGGCGGTGATGGCCGTGAGCGGCAATGCGGCGGCCGCAGCGTCGTCGAGCGTGGCCGGCTTGCGCCCGACCAGGCGCTCGTCGACCAGGTGGAACTCGGCATTGGTGCCCGGGCGGGTCAGCGCGCCGGCGTAGTACACCGCATCGCCGGGGCGGAACAGGCTGACCGCCTCGCCGACCGCATCGACCACGCCGCTGGCGTCCCAGCCCAGCACGCGCGGGGCATCCACCGCCGCGTTGCTGCGCACCTTGGTGTCGACCGGGTTGACCGACACGGCGTGGATGCGCACGCGCAGGTCGCGCGGGCCGGGGGTGGGCAGCGGCAGCTCGAGTTCGATCAGCGCGCGCGCATCGTCGATGGGCAGGCCGTGTTGCGGGTAGGCGATGGCTTTCATGGCAGGCGTCGTGCGGGAGGGAGTTGCATCGTCAACCACCTGGATTCACGGAAAAACCGGCAAACTGCACAAGCACTTTCACCACTGGAGTGAAGATGGTCCGCTTCGACGACCTGGCGCTGTTCGTGCGGACCGCGGCGCTGGGCAGTTTTTCCAGCGCAGCGCGCGAGGCCGATCTGTTGCCGGGACAGGCCAGCGCGGCGGTGGCCCGGCTGGAACGCGCGCTGGATCTGCGTCTGTTCGCCCGGTCTACGCGCAGCCTGCGGCTGACGCCGAGGGCGAGCAGTACCTGCCCTATGCGCGCGGCGTGCTGGAGTTGCTGCGCGACGGGCGCGAGCATGTGCGGGGCGCCGACAGTGCGCTGCAGGGGTTGCTGCAGGTGACGGCGCCGTCGGACCTGGGGCGCAACGTGCTGCTGCCGTGGCTGACCGAATTCCGCGCCGCGCACCCGAAGCTGACCCTGCGCCTGCACCTGTCCGATCAGGTGGCCGACCTGTATCGCGCGCCGGTGGATGTGGCATTTCGGCTCGGCCGTATCGACGATGCAGAGCATGTGGCATTGCCGCTGGCACCGGACAACCGCCGCGTACTGGTGGCCGCGCCCGCCTACCTGCAGCGCCACGGGCGCCCCGCCACGCTGGATGCGCTACGCGAGCACGCCTGCCTGCTGTACGTGCTGGCCGGGCGCGCCTACGACCGTTGGCAATTCGACCTGGACGGCCGCCGCCACGTGGTGCCGGTGCGCGGGGCGATGCTGTGCGACGACGCCGATGTGGTGCGGCGTTGGGCAGTCGCCGGCGAAGGCATTGCCTACAAGTCGTGGCTGGATGTGTGCGCAGACGTGCAGGCCGGGCGGCTGGAGGCGCTGTTGCCCGAGTACGGCGATCGGCTGCCGCTGCAGCTGGTGTGCCCGCACCGCAAGCAGTTTTCGCCAGCGATCCGGCAATTGCATGCGCTGTTTGCGCAGCGCTGCCAGGCGCTGACGGCGTTGTACCCGCTGCAGGCCGATGGGGTTGGTATGGGGTGATGCGGTGATCGCAGTGGCGCGATCGGCGCGATCGCTTGGCTAGACAGAAGGCCGGCGGTCGATGCGATGCGCGCAGACGCGCATCATCCACACGCCACACCTGCATGCGCTGCGCCATCTGCCACACGCGCGGTACCTGCCATCACGGCGGCCCTCGCGTGGCCGGCGTGCAAACGGTGGCTGCACGGCTGGGCCATGACGCTGAAATGGCCAGCACACCTGTTTCGATGTCGCATGGCCTGCGGGCTGTAGCGCGTTATTGCCGTGTTCGTTGAAGCGCCCATCACTGCAGCGGTTCTAGCCTGCCGGCATGACCGCACCCCGCCCGGTTCGCATGCAGCGCTATGGCAATCGCGACGGCCACTCGGGCGTGGTGGCCTACGCGCTGGCCGACGACGCCATCGCCGTGCGCTTTCGCAGCGGCGAGACCTATGTGTATACCGCCGATAGCGCCGGTGCCGAGGCGGTCGCGACCATGCAGCGGCTTGCCACGGCCGGACGCGGGCTGAGCACCTACATCAGCCAGAGCGTGCGCGATGCATACGCGGGCAAGATCGAGCTGTAGCGGCGCAAGAGTGCAGCGGCGAGAATGCACCGCTCTGCGACTGACCGCAGCGTGCATGGATGCACCCGGCTGCACGCGCTGCACAAGGCGCGTGCGGGGTTGCAGGCAGCACGGATCACCACCGCCAACGGCCGGCCATTACGCGCGTCACTGAGGAACACATGCTGGAGATCTACGGAAAGCCGAGCTCGATCAATGTGCGCAAAGTGTTGTGGTTGTGCGATGAGCTGGGGCTGGACTACACGCTGCATGCCTATGGCAGCGGTTTTGCGTCGGTGCAGACGCCGGAATTTCGCGCACTCAACCCCAATGCGTTGGTGCCGGTCATCCGCGCGGGTGAACTGGTGCTGTGGGAATCGAACACGATCTGCCGCTACCTGGCCGCGCGCAGCCAACGCGATGATCTGCTGCCGGCCGCGCCCGCCGCGCGCGCATTGGTCGAGCAATGGATGGATTGGCAGGCCACCGAACTCAATACCGCCTGGCGCTACGCATTCATGGCCACCGTGCGTGGCAGCGCCGCGCATACCGATGCGCAGGCGATTGCGGCGAGCGTGGAGCAGTGGAACCGCCACATGGCGATCCTCGATGCGCAGCTGCAGCGCGGCGGTCCGTTCGTCCTGGGCGCATGCTTTACGCTTGCCGACATCGTGCTGGGGGTGTCGACACAGCGCTGGGTCGCCAGCCCCATCGCGCATGCGGCATTGCCTGCGGTGGCGGCGTATTACGCACACTTGCAGACACGCGCCGGATTTCAGCGCCATGGCTGCACGGCACCGTGATGCTGCACGTCGCCTTTGTGCGAAGCGAACCAGACCGCCGAAGCGATGCATGCAGCACGCTCGCACTGCATTGACCTGGGCATGGGTAGGGTGAGGGTCTGCTTTTGCGAGACTTGCCGATGACCACTGCCACCAACCAAACCCGCCTGCTGGCGCTTGGCCTGTTCGTTTTTCTGGGCACGTTCGCAGCGATCGTCTGGTACCTGATGCGCCCCTACGGCACGGCGTATTTTTTTCCGGTGCATTTTCTGATCGGAGCGGCGTTGCCGTTTTTGATCTACGCAATCGGCGGAACCCGGCTGTGGTTCTGGATGGGCATGGGCATCACCGCGTTGGTGCTGCTGTGGTTTAACCTGTGGGGCCATGACGCCAATGGCGCGGCGCCGCGGGTGCTGGACTGGAGCCACTTCGCTGCCGGTGTAGTCGGGCTTGCCGGTGCCTGGGCGGTGCAGCTGATCTATCGCAACGCGCGCCCGCCGCATCGCGCCTCGATTGAGTGAGCGGCAGTGTGGTGGGCGAACGCGTGCCGTCGATCGCGCACGCCGTGATGGATGGTGGTGCTTGGCCAAGGATAGGCACGATGCGCCGCGCATGAGTTGATGCCATCGCGTGCCCGCCTTGCCCGGGCATAGCCACCGCATGACCTTGGACCGATAGCTTTGCTGCGCTGCGTTGGGCGACACTCGCGCATTCTTTTGATTCCTGCGAGGTCCGCATGTCGTCTTGGCTCAGGCGCAAATCCATCGATCAGGTCACCGTGCACGAGACTGGCCGGCAACTGGTCCGCAGCCTGAGCTGGCCGCATCTGATCGCGCTAGGCATCGGCGCCATCGTCGGTACCGGTATCTACACGCTGATCGGCGTGGGCGCCGACAAGGCCGGCCCCGCGGTGCTGCTGTCGTTCGTGGCGGCTGGCATCGTCTGCGCCTGCGCGGCGCTGGCGTATGCGGAGATGGCCACGATGATGCCGGCTGCCGGCAGTGCGTATACCTACAGCTACACCGCGCTGGGCGAGAGCATTGCCTGGGTGGTGGGCTGGAGCCTGGTGCTGGAATACTCGCTGGTGGTCAGCACCGTGGCGGTCGGCTGGTCGGGCTATTTCGTCGGGTTCCTGCAATGGCTGGGAGTGGGCTTGCCGCATGAACTCATTGCCGGGCCGCATGCCGGCGGCATCGTGAACCTGCCGGCGGTGGTGATCACCTTCCTGGTGGCTGGCCTGTTGATGGCCGGTACCAAGGAAAGCGCCACGCTCAATGCCGTGCTGGTGGTGCTGAAGATCATCGCGCTGGGCGTGTTCGTGGCCATTGCGCTGCCGGCCTTCAACAGCGCCAACCTGCAGCCGTTCATGCCGTATGGCTTCTCCAAGGCAATGGGTCCCGATGGCGTGGAGCGCGGCGTGATGGCAGCGGCGGCCATCATCTTCTTCGCGTTCTATGGCTTCGATGCGATTTCCACCGCCGCCGAAGAAACCAAGAACCCCGGACGCGATCTGTCGATCGGCATCGTCGGTTCGATGATCGGCTGCACCTTGATCTATGTGCTGGTGGCGCTGGCGGCGGTGGGTGCGATGAGCTTTACCGTGTTCGGCAAGAGCCCCGAGCCGTTGGCGCTGATCCTGCGCGAACTCGGCCACGGCAAGGCGGCCCTGGTGATCGGTGCGGTGGCGATCATTGCGTTGCCGACGGTGTTGTTGGCGTTCTTGTACGGGCAGAGCCGCATCTTCTTCGTGATGTCGCGCGATGGCTTGTTGCCGCGCGGCCTGTCCAAGGTCAATGCACGCACCGGCACGCCGGTGGCGATCACGCTGTTCACCGCGGTGCTGGTGGCAGCACTGGCGGGCGTGGCCCGGCTGGACGAAATTGCCGCGTTGGCCAATGCCGGCACGCTGGCCGCATTCACCGCGGTGGCGGCTTGCCTGTTGGTGTTGCGCGTGCGCGAGCCCGGCCGCGCGCGCGCCTTCCGCACGCCGCTGGCGTGGGTGGTGGGACCGGTGGCGATCGGCGGCTGTCTGTACCTGTTCTGGAGTTTGCCGAGCAAGACGCAGGTCTGGTTCCTGCTATGGAATGCGCTGGGCGTGGTGGTGTACCTGGCATATGGGCGACGCAATAGCCGGTTGAATCAGGCGGGCTGAGCGTCCTTCTCTCTCCAAGGCACGCGCGCCAGTAGCGCGCAAGCTGTGCCTTTTCGCCCCGCAGGGAGAGGGCTTCAACCGCCGTGGTGTTACTGCGCCTGAGGTGTGGCGCAGAATGAAGTGGGCAATGCATCCGCTTGCGTACCCCAGCCTTGGGTGGGCGCCTGCGGGGTGAGCGCAAACGACAGCGTGCCGCCCTGCTGCAGCTGCGCCCAATCCAGGAACACCTGCGGCTGCGGCTTTCCATTCCAACGCACGCTGTCCACGTATTGCAGCGCGCGGCCGTTGGCCCCGGGCGCGTCGATGCGCAGGCGCTTGCCGTTGCCCAGATTCAGCGTGACCCGCTTGAAACGCGGCGCATGCAGCAGGAATTGCCCGCTGCCCGGCACTGCCGGATACAGGCCGAGCGCGCTGAACAGATACCAGGCCGACATGGTGCCAAGGTCGTCGTTCCCGGTGACGCCGTTAGGCGCATTGGTGAACAACTGCTGCGCGGCGCGCACCACGGTGGCGGTCTTCCATGGTTGCCCGATCAGCGTGTACATCCACGGTGCGTGCAGGTCCGGTTCGTTGTTGGGGTTGTAGCGGTACTGGTTGTAATAGCTGTACGGGCCGACCACCCAGTGCGTGCGTGCGGCAGTGAGCGGATCTTTCAGTAGATCGTCGTAGGCGAAGAAAGCGTCCAGGCGTTTACCGGTGTGTTCGCGGCCATGCATGGCCTGCAGCATGCCGGGGATGTCCTGCTGGACCAGCCACTGGTATTGCCAGGCTGTGCCTTCGTGGAAGCCGTGCTCGGAGCGTGGGCTGTAGCGATCGTCGGATGGCGCATACCAGCTGCCGTCTTCCAGCCGCGGGCGCGGGAAGCCGGCAAAGCCGGTCTCGGTATCGCCCACATCCGCATCCCAGACGTTGTGCCAGTTGCCGCCGCGTTTGCGCAGCTGCGCGCTGTCATCGCCGTGGCCCAGCGCTTGCGCCATCTGTGCGAGCGCGCAATCGGCCAGCGCGTATTCCAGCGTGGCCGAACCGCCGTGATGCGGGTCCACGTCCATGCCCTTGGAGGGAAACGCACGGTCGTATTGCACGAAGCCGTTGGCCAGATAGTTGGCATTGCCCGAGCGCCCGGCGTGGCGCGAATTGATCGGCGGCTGGCCGAACGCATTCTGGCGCAGCGCTGCATACGCCTGCGCCTCGTTACCCTGCAACGCGCCGAAGCGCCACAGATCCACCAGGAACGGGGTGACCGGGTCGCCGGTCATGATGTTGGTGTCGTAGTTGGCATAGCCCCAACGCGGCAGCCAGCCGCCTTGCTGCCGGATCGCCAGCAACGAGCGGCCGATGTCGCGCGCGCGCGTTGGCTGCAGCAAGGCCAGCAGCTGGTTTTGCGAGCGGTAGGTATCCCACAGCGAAAAATACTCGTAGTAGGTCCAGCCATCGGCGCGATGGATCGCATCGTCGTAGCCGCGATAGCGGCCATCGGCATCGCTGCCGGTCAGCGGCTGCAGCAAGGCGTGATACAGCGCGGTATAGGCCACGGAACGCTCGTCGTTGCTGGCGCCTTCCACTTGCATGCTGGCCAACGCATTGCGCCAGGCCTGCTGCGCGCGTTGGCGCATCTGTTCAAGACTGAGCAGTTTGCCGCCCTGCATGCCATCGGCACGCAGGTTGCTGCGGGCGCCTTGCGCATCCACATGCGAGATGGCGCTGACCACAGTCACCGCACGCGCGCGCTTGTCTTTGCCCAGCGGGAAGCTGAGCCAGGCACCGTTGGGTTTGAGTTCGCCGCCCATGCCGTGACGCGCGCCGGGCACACCGCCCTCTTCGCCCCAGACGCCATGCGCGGTGAACGGGCGATCGAATTCCAGCCGGAACCAGGTGGTGTATTCGTGGCCACCGCAGAAACTCTGCGTGGTCAGTTTGCCCTCGACCACGCGGTCGCCGACGATCTGCACCTGGCTGCCGATCACCACATGGCGGTCGTTGGCCTGCGCCACGTTGACCAGCACATGGCCGGTGTCGGCGCCCGGCGCGAAGGTGTAGCGCTCGGTCGCGGCGCGGGTCAGCGCGCTGGCTTCGGCGTCGATGCCGCCGTAATCGGTGAGCCGCACCTTGTAATAGCCGGCCTGGCCGACTTCGCCATCGTGCGTGTAGCGCGCGGCATAGCGTTTCTGGTCGAAGGCCTTGGCATCGTTGGTGTCGAAGTGGCCGCCGGGGCCGATGCGGCCGGTCACCGGCAGCACCGAGACCTGGCCGCCCTGCTCCCAGCAGCCGGCGCCGGACAGGAACGAATGGCCGAAGCCGCGAATGCTGGGGTCGTCATAGCGCCAGCCGGCGTAGTGCGCGCCGATCGGGCTGACCTGGATCAGGCCGAATGGCGCCGAGGCGCCCGGATAGGTATTGCCGTCGTCCTTGCTGCCGATGAAGGTGTTGACCTGCGCCGGGTCTTGCGCGGCCAGCGGGCCGGACATGGCCACGCCAAGCAGGCACAGACCGACCGCGGCGCGGCGCCAGAACGGCGTGCGCGCAGCACGCGCGGTGGAACGGTTGGGCGGTACGACTGACAGCATGCAGAACCCCTTGGGGGAGAGGGCGGCCAAAGCCGCAGGTGGAAGGCGCGTGCCCGCCGCTGCGATGCGCAGCGACCGACGCACGACACGTGCGCGCAACACGAGACACCAAGCGCCGGCATCGTCGTGCGTTTTGGCCGTGCCCGGAATCGACAGGCATCTTGCGTGCCCGGACGATGCCGCAAACACCACCTGTCCATATCCGACGCACGCGTCGCCGATTGCGCGCTTCAAAAATCGAACACGTATTCTGCCGCGATCTCGCGCCCGGCCGGGCTGAACAGGCGGCTGTTATAGAACTCGTAATCGAGTTTGTACGGATCCTTGTGGTTGTAGCCGGTGCTGTTGAAAACGTTGTTGACGTACAGGTTGAGCTTCATCGCCGGCGTGATGCGGTAGCCGACATTGACATTCCAGGTGATGGCCGGGCCGATGCGGCCGTAGTACTTGCGGGTGCTCTGGCCGAAGGTGGGGCTGGCCGGATCGGTGTCGGTGCAGTTGGCGCGGTCGTCGGGCACGCCGCCATCGGCAAACGGCACGCAGCCGCCGGGGTTGTCCAGCCGGTCCAGGCCCCAGTGCGAACGCACGCCCGGCACCGCGCCGACGCGATCGCCATAGACGGTGGCATTCCAGTTGCCGTACAGCCAGCTCACGCTGCCGCGCAGCTTGCTGCGGATGTCGCGGTCGCGACGCTCGGGGTTGGGGTCGGTACGGTAGGTCTGCTCGCGCATCGAGCGCAGGTTGGTGTAGTCGAGCCCCATCTGGAAATCGCCGACACCGGTCTTGAGCTGGTAGCGCGCCGACAGGTCGATGCCGCTGACATCGCGCTGGGCCAGGTTGATCGGACCGCGCTCGATGGCGGTGATGGCGCCGGCCGCATTGCGCTGCACGCGCGCCAGGATCGAGGCGCAGTAATCGGCGCCGCCCGGGTTGGACCAGGCCTGCCCAGGCGTGATGGTCAGCCCGGTGCGGCAGCCGGCCTCGTCGCGCAGGATGGTGGTTTCATCGATGTCGCGGATCTCTTCTTCCAGATGGATGCGCCAGAAGTCGGCGGTCAACGACAGGTTCTCGAACGCATCCCAGACAAACCCCACCGTCCAGGAATTGCCCAGTTCCGACTCCAGATCCGGGGTGCCGCGGCGATTGATCGCGAAGGGATAGGTCACCTCGGTGTTGTCGCCGGTGCAGTTGTTGATCTGGTAGGCACCGCTGGCGATGCAGCGGTACTGGTCGAGCGTGCGCACCTGCGCCGAGCTGGGTTGTCCGAGCAGGTAATGCATGTCCGGGGCGCGGAAGCTGGTGGCGTAGCTGCCGCGCAGCAGCAGGCTGTCGATCGGCCGCCACTGCAGGCCGGCGCTCCAGGTGGATTCCTTCTGGGTGCCGATGTCCAACTGGTCGGCGGCGTCGTTGAATGCGGTGTAGTCGCCATAGCGATCAAAGCGGCCGGCCAGGGTGGCGGTGAGCGTGGCGGTCAACGGCACGCCGAACTCCAGGCCGCCCGAGTAGCGGGTGCGCTCGCCGCCGCCGCGGTCGACGTTCTGCACTTCGTAATCGACATTGGCACGCGGGTCCGGATTGAGCCGATACCCTTGCTGGGCCGCTTCCAGCACCGCGGCGAATTCGACCGGCCCGGCCCAGCCCTCGAACAGCCGACCGCTCAGGCTGAGCGCTCCCTGGTTGACCCAGGACGCGGCGCGGTTGACCGAATGCGCGCCGATCTGCGCGTACTGGCCCGGCGTCAGCGGCGTCCACCAGCGCGCGCGGTCCAGCGTGTAGGCCGGCAGCCCGTCCACCGTGCCCTGCTGCGGGCCCAGGAAGTAGTCGTTGGCGCGCTGCCAATCGACCGTGGAAATGCGCTCCTGTACCCGGTAGTACGAGCGCCCCAGCGAGGCTTCCCAGTCGAGGCGGCCGTCGGCCAGGGTGCCGCGCAGCCCGGCGCTGATGTCCCAGGAGCGCTCGCGATTGCGGTTGCGCAGGCCGGCCTGGCTGCCGACCTCGCTGGCGGTGAACTGGCGCACGCCGATCAGCTGCTGGCCGCTGGCGGTATCGTAAAAGGCCGGATAGTCCAGCTCGGCCGGCAGTTGCACATAGGGCGGCGAGGTGCCCCATTGCGCTTCGGAGTCGAACACCGCCAGGTTGGTCCAGGCCTGTACGCCGTTGCCGAACTCCCAGGTGCCGTACAGATACCCGGACAGGTCCTTGCCGCCGCTGCGCAGCAGCCATTGGCCGTAGTCGGCGCTCAGCCCGCACAGCTGGCCGGTATTGGTGGTGACGCCGGTATTGCGGTTGTAGAGCAGCCGGTCGGCCAGGTAGTACTCGCCGCCGAACTGATCGCAGGCACCGGGCGGCGGCGCCTGGCGGGTGCCGGTGGCATTGTCGATCAGCGCAATGCCGCTGCTGGGGCGAAACCCCACCCGCCGCTGTTCGGTGGTCCAGGCGCTGTAGGGCGCATCGCTGGCATCGTCCATTTGAGGGCGGTCGCGGCCGAACAGCGGGTCGCGGCTGGTGTACTGCAGCGCGTAGGTCACGCTCCAGTGGTCGCCGGTGCGCCCGCCGGCCCAGGACACGTCGGCGGTGTCGCGGCCGCCCTCGGTGGAGGTGCCACCGCGCATGCGGAACTGGTCGCCGCTGTAGTTCTGCTTGAGGATCACGTTGACCACGCCGGCGATCGCGTCCGAGCCGTAGATGGCCGAGGCGCCGCCGGTGAGCACTTCCACCCGGTCCACCGCCGCGGCCGGGATGTTGCTGTAGTTGGAAACGTTGCTCTGGCCGTTGTACGGCAACGGGTAATCGGCCACACGGCGGCCGTTGACCAGCAACAGGCTGCGGTTGGGGCCGAGGTTGCGCAGGTTGAGCGGGCTGGCATTGGGCGTATGCGAGCCCCAGCTGACGTCCGCCTCCACCGTGCCGATGGCCTGGTTGAGGGTGCCGAGCATGTCGTAGACGGTGGTGAAGCCCTGCGCGCGGATCTCGTCGGCGCCGATGATCTGCACCGGCGCCGGGCCTTCGGCCTGCACGCGCTTGATGCGCGAGCCGGTGACGGTGACCGCGTCCAGCTGTTGCGGGGCGGGGGTCTGCTGGGCCAGGCCAGCCAGGGGCGACAGTGATGCGAGCAGCAGCGCCTGCGACAGGCGGGTGTGGCGGCAATGGCGAAAAGCGGTCATTCAAGCGTCTCGTCGAGGATGATAGTGCGACGGAAAGACAATTTCTTTTCAAACACTTGCGGGCGATGGGCGCGCTTGGATCGATCTAAACCCAGGAGGGCGGTGTGTCATGTGTTGGCAAAGATTAAGCATGCGGCAGCACCCACACCACGCCGCGACGCAACAATCCGGGCGGTCTCAAGCGCGTCTTCGAGGTAGAGACGTCTTTTGGATCAATGGTTTGGAGTATTAACCCAAACGCCTTGCCAGCTTCGCTAACGGATGAGTCCGGCTGTGACTTCCGACGCTGCCGGGACGGCAGTTGGTCCGGCGCCCATTTCCAGGGCCAAACGCCGCTGCGGCAGCCGTGGCGCTGCCGGATCGGAGGGTGCTCTGCGCCGACAACCCCGCTCGCAGCGTGCGCGGGAGGCTGCCCAGGACGCATGGCCGTGCAGCGAGGCCTATTCTCAAATCCTGGCGTTGCTGCGATCGCGTCTGCACCCGCGCGGCCTGAGTCGCGTACGGCGAGGATTGAATGCGCTTTTCCCGCGATCCCCTGCCATCTGGCATGCAAATGATGCCCACACGTTTGTCCTCAGGCCGGCGCGCTTGGCCCACAAAAAAGCCCGGTCACAGGACCGGGCTTGGCGGCAGGGCGTCGGTGGGAGGGTCCGCGGCCCGGCGGTGGCTTACCAGCGCATGCCTTCGAACGGGTTGAAGCTGGTGCTGCCCTTCACCTTGTCCAGGTAGTAGGCGTAGTTGGCGCTCATGCCGGCCAGCAGGGCCAGTGGAATGCTCAGCGCGTTACCGATCGATGCGGGCAGGAACGAGGCTACGATGCCGACCACCAGGCCGACGCCGATCAGGCCCAGCGCCTTGCGCCACAGGCCCAGGATGAAGAAATAGATGAAGCCGAAGAACAACGCGTAGAAGTTCATGCCCACCTTGAGCTTCTCCCCGAACGGCAGGGTCTTGAGCGCCTCTTTGTAGGCAGGGTCCCTGGGACCGCCGTGACGGTCGAAGAAGGCGAAGCGGAATTGCCACTTGGGGCTGAGCTGGGTGCGATCGAAGGTATCCATTCCAATCCATGTAGTTGTAAACGTTTACATGATAGGCGATCGCGTATTCATCGGCACGCTTCCCCGCAGCCGGTCACATGGGTCCGGTGCAGCTTCCGGGTGTGCGCAGGCTCAGCGCTGGTCGCTGGTGCCGGTGCCGCGGCGGGCGCGGCGCAGCGAGTACAGCGAGTGGTCGGCGCGATCGACCACCGCCGCCAGCGCTTCGCCGTCCTGGCGCAGGGCGGTGCCGAGGGTGAAGCGGATCGGCGCGTCCTCGATGGCCCCCATGTAGTCGCGCGTCAACGCATCCAGCTGTGCCTGGGTGGCCTGGTGCAGCAACACCAGGAATTCGTCGCCGCCCAGGCGTACCAGGCGGTCCTGGGTGCGCAGCGGCTGGTTGAGGAACCATGCCATCTGCACCAACACCTCGTCGCCGCGTTGATGGCCATGGGTGTCGTTGACCAGTTTGAACTTGTCCAGGTCCACCACGATGCAGCCCCAGCGCACGCTGGGGTCGCGCTTGTCCAGTTCGTCCAGGAAGCGGCGGTTGTAGCAGTTGGTCAGCGGGTCGGTGAACGACCATTCCAGCAGCTGCTTCTCCTGCCGGTACTGGTTGGTGATGTCCTGGGCATGCGCCAGCACCACCGTGGCGTCGGATTCCACGTCCAGCACGTTGTGGTACTGCCAATGGCGCAGGCTGCCGTCGCCGGCCACCAGTTCGATCACTCCCGAATCCTGGCCATCGAGCACCATCCGCGAGAGGTACCCGCGCAAGGCGGCGTGGCGCTCGGGGCGCACGAATTCCACCAGCGAGCGGCCTTCCATCTGCTCGACGCTGCGGCCGAGCGAGCGTGCGGCGGCCGGGTTGATGCTGACCAGCCGGCCATGCATGTCGTGGGTGCAGATCAGGCCCAGGCTGTACTGGAACATCTTGCGGAACTTGCGCTCGCTGGCGGCCAGCGCGTCCACGGCCTGGTGCCGGTCGGTCACGTCCTGGACCGCACCGATCAGGCGCATGCGCCCATCCACGTGTTCCACCGATCCGGTGCTGTGCACCCATAGCCGCCGCCCGGTGGCGCTGGTCAGCGGCAGCTCCAGATCCCAGGACGTGCCGTCCCGCACGCAGGCTTCGACCGCTTCGGTGATGACCGCGCGCGCCTCCAGCGGATAGAAGCCGATCGCCTCGGTCAGGCTGGGCCGGTAACCGGGCGGAACATCGTGCAGGCGGCAGGTCTGGTCCGACCAGATCAGCGTGCCGCTGGCCACGTCCACCTCCCACCCGCCGACCCCGGCCACCCGGCCGGTGCGCTCCAGAAACGCTTCGCTCTCGCGCAGCCGCTGCTGCAGCTGGGCATTGGCCGCCTCGCGCTCGAGCATCACACGGCGTTGCTCCAGGCCTTCGGCGGCCACCCTGGCCAGTTGCTGCAAGGCCTGCAACTGCGCCGGCTCCAGCGCGCGCGGGCGCTGGTCGATCACGCACACCGTGCCCATGCGTAAGCCATCCGGCAGCACGATGGGGGCGCCGGCGTAATAACGGATACCGGGCGCATCGGTGACCAGGGCGTTGTCGTGGAAGCGTGGGTCGGCCGGCGCATCGCGCACTTCCATCACCGCATCGCCCTGGATGGTGTAGGCGCAGAACGCCAGCTCGCGTGGGGTTTCCGAAACCCCCGGCAGGCCGATGTTGGCCTTCCACCACTGCCGATGTTCGTCCACCAGCGAGACCAGTGCGATGGGGGTACCGGCGATCGCCTGCGCGGCAGCGGCCAGCGCGTCGAAGAACGGCTCGGCGGCGGTGTCGACCACCTGCAACAGCGCCAGACGTGCCAGGCGCTGGGCCTCGCTAGACGCAGATGACACGACGGTATCGCACTGGTTCAACGGAGCGCTCGCGGCCGGGCAATCCGCGCAGTCTAGCGGACTGCGCATACCAGCCAAGGCGGCGTTCCGTGCGCCACTGCACAGGGCAGCGTTGCGGCGGTTGTGGCCTCGCTCAGTCGGGGGCGTGCGCGTCGGTGTCCGGCGTGGTTGCGGCGCTGTCGTGGCGCATCTGCAGCGCCAGGTACAGGCGCATGCAGTCGTCGGTATTGCCCAGGTCCACCGCGCACAGTTCCTGGATGCGCTGCATGCGGTAATCCAGGGTGTTGCGATGAATGCCCAGCGCCTTGGCGGTGGGGGCCATGCGCATGCCGGCGCCGAACCAGACCGACAAGGTCTTCAGCAACTGACTGCGACGGTCCTGCGCCAGCAGTGCCTGCAGCGGCTTGCGCAATTCCTCGGCCTGCCAGGCCTGGCGCAGGTCGTCCACCAGCACCGGCAGGCGGTAATCGTCGTAGAAGAAGGCGTCGGCATGCGGGGTGCGCGCCTTGCCGATGCGCATGGTGGTGCGCGCGATCTGATGCGACAACGCCAGGCCGTTGGCCTGCGGAAAATACTGGCCCAGGGCCAGCCGGATGCGCAGCCGGCTGCTGGCGCGCATGCGCTCGAGCAGGCTGTGCGCGCGACGGCGTTGCTCCTCCACGTCCCAGTGGCCACGCCGGTCCAGTGCCGGCTTGAGCACCACCAGCTCGTTGAGCGCGGTGGCGGCGATCAGGTTGCCGCGCTCGGGCGTGGACAGCAGGGTGTGCAGGCGCTGCAGTTCCACCAGCATCGCGTCCAGGTCCAGGCTATCGCTTTCCACTTCGATCACCGCGGCCACGCGCGGCAGGTCCAGCGCGATCCCGAGCCGCTCGGCCCAGCCGGCCAGCGCCGGGGTCGGGCCATCGGGCCGGATCAGGCCCAGCGTGACCTCTTCGCGCAGGCGCGCGTCGCGTGCCAGCAGGCGCAGCAGCCCGGCCTGTTCCAGCATCGCTTCGGCGGCCATGCGCACCAGCTCGGCCTGCTGCCCGATGCGCTGCGGGTCGCCGGTCAGCCCGACGCAGCCGACGATGCGGCCCTCGGCGATCAGCGGCAGGTTGACGCCGGGGCGCACCGCATCCAGCTGCTGCGCCAGGGCGGCGTCGATCTCCACCCGGCCCTGCCGGGACAGCACCAGCAACGCACCTTCGTGCAGCTGGCCGATCCGGGCCGGCTCGCCGCTGGCGATGATGACGCCGGAGTGGTCCATCACATTGACGTTGCCGTCGATGATGGTCATCGCGCGGTCGACAATGGACTGCGCCAGGGTGCGGTCGAGCGTGAGCATGGGCGGGGGTCTGTTGCCGCGATCAGGGGCGGTCACGGTGGCATGTTCGCTTCGCGGATGTTTGGCAGGTGTGTGACGGGAGCAGTTGCGGCCGATGCCCGGGATCGGTGCGAAGAACGCTGATTACCTTTGCGGATCGGCCGTACATGCAGTGGGCACGCACCCTGTCCAGGAGGCCGCCCCGAACGCAAGCGCAGGTGCCCCACCCCTCCGAGCCACCCGGGCACTGCCGTCAGCCCCGCTCGCGCCCCGACCCGACCTGTGCCAATGCCCCGCCCAGCTGCAGCGCCGCGGCCACATTGCGGGCGGCGATGCGCACGTTGCTGGCGGCTTCGGCCAGAGCCTGCTCCACCGTGCAGGCGCGATGCACCACCGCAAACATCGCGTCGATGCCGTGCCCATGCAGCAGCGCGGCGCCGTTGCCCAGGCAACCGGCGATGGCGATCACCGGCTTGCTGTGTCGTTGCGCCACCCGCGCCACGCCCACCGGGGTCTTGCCGTGCAGGCTCTGGCTGTCCAGGCGGCCTTCGCCGGTGATGACCAGATCGGCCTGGGCGACCAGGGCATCCAGCCCGAGCGCCTGCGCGACGATCTCCACCCCGGGCCGCAACTGCGCACCCAGGTAGGCCACCAGCGCCGCGCCCAGGCCGCCGGCCGCACCGCCGCCGGGCAGGTCGTGCAGGCGCAGTCCCAGGTCGCGTTGCAGCACATCGGCGTAGCGCTGCAGGTTGCTGTCGAGCTGGCGCACCATGCTGGGGGTGGCACCCTTCTGCGGGCCGAATACCGCCGAGGCGCCGGTCGGGCCGATCAGCGGGTTGTCCACATCGCAGGCCACTTCGAACTGGCAGTCCTGCAGCCGCCGGTCCAGGTCCTGGGTATCGATCCGCGCCAGCGTCGCCAGCGCGCCGCCACCGGGGCCGATCGACTCGCCCTGCGCATCCAGCAGCCGCACGCCCAGCGCCTGCGCCAGGCCGGCGCCGCCGTCGTTGGTGGCGCTGCCGCCGATGCCGATGATGAAGCGCCGCGCGCCGGCATCCAGCGCGGCCAGGATCAACTCGCCCACGCCCGCGGTACTGGTGCGCAGCGGCGCGCGCTCGGCCGGCGGCACCAGGGCCAGGCCGCTGGCGGCGGCCATTTCGATCACCGCGGTACGGCCGTCGCCGGTCAGGCCGAAGAACGCCTGCACCGGGGTGCCGAGCGGGCCGCTGACCGTGCAGTCGATCACCCGCCCGCCGGTGGCCGCCACCAGCGCATCGACCGTGCCTTCGCCGCCATCGGCGACCGGCACCTTGCGGTACTGCCAGTCGGGGAACACCTCGCGGAAACCGGCCTCGATCTGGGTGGCGACCTCCAGCGCGGACAGGCTTTCCTTGTAGGAATCGGGGGCGATGACGATCTTCATGGGCACACTCGCTGGGACGGACGCATCACTGGTTCACCGCGCGTGCCGGCACCCGCAGCACCAGCGCGGCGCCCAGCAGCATGGCCCCGGCCAGCACATACAGCGCCAGCTCGGTGCTGTGGGTGGCGTCCTTGATCCAGCCCACCAGGTACGGGCTGACGAAGCCGGCGACCTGGCCGGTGGAGTTGATCAGCGCCAGCCCACCAGCCGCGGCGGCGGCGGTGAGAAAGCCGTTGGTCAGCGGCCAGAACAGCGGCAAGCCACTGACCGCGCCCATCGTGGCCAGGGTCATGCCGAACAGGGCCAGAGCCAGGTTGTCGGTGACGCTGGCGGCGATGCACAGCCCGGCCGCTCCCATCAGCAACGGGAGTACCAGGTGCCAGCGGCGCTCGCAGCGGCGATCGGCCGAGCGGCCCATCAGCACCATGAACACCGCCGCGGCCAGGTACGGGATCGCGCTCATCAGACCGATGCGGATCGGGTCGGTGACACCGCTGCCCTGGATGATCGACGGCAGCCAGAAGTTGATCGCATACACCCCGCTCTGGATGCAGAAGTACACCGTGCCCAGCAGCCACACCGCCGGATTGCGCAGCACCGCGCCCAGTGAGGTGGACGCGCCGGCCGGCTTGCCTGCTTCGTCCTCGGCCAGCACGCGTGCCAAGGCCTGTTTTTCCTGCGGGTTGAGCCAGCTAGCCTGTTGCACGCCGTCGCTGAGCAGGAACCACACCCCGATGCCCAGCAACACGGTCGGCAGGCCCTGCAGCAGGAACATCCATTGCCAGCCGGCCAGGCCGCCCTGCCCGGCCGAGAAGTGATCCAGGATCCAGCCGGACAACGGCCCGCCCAGCACCCCGGAGATCGGGATCGCCGACATGAACACGGTCATGACCCGGCCATGCCGGGCACGCGGGAACCAGCGGGTCAGGTACAGCACGATGCCGGGAAAGAAGCCCGCCTCGGCCGCACCGGTGAGCAGGCGCAGGGTGTAGAACCCGGCCGGGGTGCGCACGAACAGCAGGCAGGTGGAGAGCAGGCCCCAGCTGACCATCATGATCGCCACCCAGCGTCGGGCACCGATGCGCTGCAGGATCAGATTGCTCGGCACCCCGCAGGCCAGGTAACCGATGAAGAAAATGCCCGCGCCCAGCCCGTACACGGTCTCGCTCATGCCCAGGTCGCCCAGCATCTGCAGCTTGGCAAAGCCCACGTTGACCCGGTCCAGGTAATTGAACAGGTAGCAGACGAACAGGAACGGGATCAGCCGCCACAGGATCTTGCGGTAGGTCGGACCCATGTCATCGGAGGGCGGCAGGGGCCGGGTGGCTTGGGTCATCGCACGCTCCAGCAGTCGGAAGGCCAGCCGGTGCGCAGTGCGGCAGCACCGACACCAGGCAGGTGGTCGACGCATTTTAGATTGAGCGTTTTCCCGGAATCATCGTCAGGGTGTTGCCTGTCTGCCGGCTGGCACGCGCAAATTTTCGTGCAAATGCCCAAATCAACTGCAACCGCTCCCGGCGTGTGCCGGGCTCGGAACGCAACAGCCACCATGCTGTTGGTGCAGGGCTGGCCGCCCCGATGCAGCGACGGCGCCCCGCCACCCAACCGCTTGGCTGACACCTAGCGCCGGCGCACTCCGCGCGCGCCCCAACCAGCCCATCCGGCGAAGAAGCCCGCGGCAGCAACGCTGCCTCTACCCCAGCCCTGCACCCACAACCAAGCCGGCGGCCAGCACCCAGCCCCACACGACACACCGCCTCGGCTTTGCGAATCCCGATTCCCGAATCCCGAATCCCTGGTCCCCCAGCACTACCTCCCCACTCCCGATTCCCGTTTCCCGGCCGCATACGCCTGCGCCTGGCCCATCACCCGCAACAGGTTGCCGCCCCAGATGCCGGCGATCTGCTGCTCGGTGTAGCCCTTGCGCAACAGCCACGCGGTGATGCGCGGCAGGTCGGAGACATCTTCCAGGCCCACCACCCCGCCACCGCCGTCCCAATCCATGCCGATGCCCACGTGCTCGGGCCCGACCACTGCCAATAAGTGCTCAAGATGCGCGAAGAAGTCTTCTTCGGTGGCGCGCTTGATCGGGTAGCGCGCATCCAGCTCCTTCAGCGCGGCGCTGAGCTTGGTACCGTCGGCGATCTTGACGTGCTCCCAGCCGCCGTATTGGTCGGTGAGCGCCTTCTCGGCGGCCTTGCGCTCGGGGCTGGCGCCGCTGTCCACCAGGTAGCCGCCGTAGGAATTGACCTGGATCACCCCGCCATGCGCGGCCAGCACCTTCAGGCGCGCATCGTCGATATTGCGCGGGTGGTTGTAGACCGCGCGCGCACCGCTGTGCGAGAGCACGATCGGCACCGGCGACAGCGCGATCAACTGGTCGAACACCGCATCGGAGGCATGCGATTGATCGATCACGATGCCCAACGCCTGCGCCTGTTGCACCAGCTGTTTGCCGGCCGGGCTCAGGCCGTTCCACTCCGCGCCCTTGGGGTCGGTGGCCGAGTCGGCGAACTCGTTGTTGAGAAAGTGCACGGTGCTCATCAAGCGCAGCCCCTGCGCGTAATAGAAGCGCAGCAAGGTGGGGTCGGCTACCAGCGGGCTGGCGTTTTCCATGCTGATGTACACCACGCGCTTGCCGGCGGCCTTGATGCGCGCGGCGTCGGCCGGCGTGGTGGCCAGTGCAAAACGCTGCGGTTGCGCGGCCACCAATGTGTGGATCTTCAGCAGGCGCTGCAGACCGGCATCGCGATCGTCCAGGTGCGCGGCTGCACTGCGATCGCCCTGCCCGGTGTAGACCGCCCAGAACCCACCATCCAGCGCGCCTTCGACCATGCGCGGGTAATCCACCTGGGACAGGCGGTTGCCGGCATGCGCCTGCAAGACGTCGAAGTCGGCGCGTTCCAGATTGGCAGGCGTGTCCAGATGCGAATCCAGCGTGACCAGGCGTTTCTGCAGGGCAGTCGCGCGCGCCAGTTCGGCCTTGGAAAACTCCAGCGCATGTGCGGGCAGCGCAGCGGCCAGCAACAACGTGGCAGACAGGCAAAGCGAACGCAGGTGCATGCGATCTCACAGGCAGTGGGGGTGAGCCGATCATAGCGGCTGGCTACACGCACTGCGGCCACACGTGGGACGCTGCAGCGCTGCGGTCGATCCGCACGGCGTGGCGTGCGATACGCGCGATGCAAGCGCAGTTCTGCGGCGATGCCGATGGCGTGCGCACGCGCGATGCTGTCGAGCGACGCCGCCATGCCGGCAACCACGGCGCGGGCGGCCGCTCGTCGTTGCAGATCGGTTTGATCTGCCTGGCAGCGCGCGCAAACCGCCTCGCGCGCTATATCGCTCAGTCGTCCAGTTCTGCCAGACGCGCGCGCACGCTGTCCACATCGATGTGTTCGCGCACATGCGGCCACTGCCGCGCCCACACCGAACGGAACACGATCCACGCACCGAACACGCCCAGACAGGTCGAGCCCAGCGCCAGCAGCAACGGGTGCAGCGGCGAACCGTCGCCGGTCTGGAACAGATACATGAAAGCCCCGGAAAACAGCAGCCAGACGCCGAACACCGGCCAGTTGCTGGCCAGCAGGCTGGCATTGGGCCGCTCGATCTGCCGCAGCAAGCGGCGCAGGGCCTTGCGTTCGTCTTCGTCGCTGGAGGTCATCGGCTGCCGGCTCCTGGTTGCATGTCTGCGTTGACCTACTGCTGGCCGACGATGGCATCGCGCCGCGAAAGACGCTACCTGCCACACGGCAGCGGGCGTCTTTCGCCGCAACGCGCTGCTACATCACCCGGCAGAACACCGCCTTCAGATAGCGCGATTCCTGCACGTGCGCCATGAACGGATGATCGGGACCGGCCCCGGCCACTTTCAGGATCTGGATGGTGCGCCCGGAGAAATATGAGGCGCGCCGCAGCATGTCCAGGAACTCCTGCTCGGCCACCAGACCGGTGCACGAGAAGGTGGCGAACAGGCCGCCCGGCTTGACCACGCCCAAGGCCAGCTTGTTCATGTCCAGGTATTTCTTCAGCGCCGGAATCACCTGATCGCGGTCGCGGGTCATCTTGGCCGGATCCAGGATCACCACATCGAACTGCTCGCCGCGGTTGGCCGCATCGCGCAGCCACGGAAAGATGTCGGCCTGCACGAACTTGGGCCGCACGTTATTGAGCTTGGCGTTGCCCTTGGCAATGGCAATCACGTCTTCGTCGATGTCCACGCCCAGCACTTCGGCCGCACCGCGGGCGGCCGCATACACCGCAAAGCCGCCGGTGTTGCAGCACAGGTCCAGCACGCTCTTGCCTTCGACCTGCTCGCTCAGCCACTGGCGGTTGTCGCGCTGGTCGGCGAAAAAACCGGTCTTGTGCGCACCGGCCGGGTCGGCGCGGAACTTGATGCCGTGCTCGGTGATCACCGCCGCTTCGGTGGTGGTGTTGCTGTGGAAATCGAAGCTTTCCTGCTTTTGCACATGTTCGTCGGCAAAGCTGTGGAAGCGGCAGCCAGGGAACTGTTCGCGCAGCGCCTCGTAGATCCATTCGCGATGACGGAACATGCCGGCGGCGAAGAACTCCACCACCACCAGGTCGCCGTAGCGGTCCACCACCAGGCCGGACAGGCCGTCGCCTTCGCTGTGCACCACGCGCCAAGCGTCGGACACGCCATCGAGCTTGAGCCAGTCGCGGCGCAGGCTCACTGCCGCGGCGATCTTGCGCGAGAACCAGCCCGCATCCACCGGTACCGACCGGTCGGTTTCCAGGATGCGCGCGGCAATGCGCGAATGGCCGTTGTAGAAGCCGCGGCCAATCCATTCCCCATCCACGCCGACCACATCGACGATGGTGCCGGGCTTGGGCTTGGCGGCGGGCTTTTCCACCAGCTTCTGGAAGATCCACGGGTGGCTGGAGCGCCAGGCATTCTTGAGACGGACGACGGGGACTGGAATATTCATCGGTCCATTGTATCCGGCTGGATTGACGTGCCTGCGCCGTGCACGCAGAATCGGGCGCAGAAGGGGAGTAGCTCCCAGCGTTGTCGCCGTCATTACGAGCCCGCCATGTGCAGCGCTCCGGTGCAACGGCAACCGGCCCGGCCGGTTGCGAGCGAGACCTTCGCCGCGCAGGCGAAGGTCCGTCACCCGGAATCCACGATTTCCGTGTCACAAGGCCTCAGCCCGCCGGCTGTCCAGGCCGCTTTCACTTTTTTCGGGATTCTTATGCAAACCATTGGCAACGTGTGGTTATGGGGTGGCTTCGCGGTGGTGGTGATCGCCGCGCTGCTGATCGATCTGGTGCTGATGCGCCACGGCGGCGCCCACAAGGTCACCTTCAAGGAGGCCACCTGGTGGAGCATCGGTTGGGTGCTGCTGGCGCTGGCCTTCAATGCCGGGCTGTGGTGGTACCTGCAAGGCAGCGTCGGCGACGCCCAGGCCGACCAGATCGGGCTGCAGTTCCTCACCGGCTACCTGGTGGAAAAATCCCTGGCGGTCGACAACATCTTCGTCTTCCTGATGGTGATGACCTACTTCGGCGTGCCCGAAGAACAGCGCCAGCGCGTGCTGATCATCGGCGTGCTGGGCGCGATCGTGCTGCGCGCGATCATGATCTTTGCCGGCTCGATGCTGCTGGCCAAGTTCCATTGGCTGCTCTACGTGTTCGGTGCGTTCCTGCTGCTGACCGGCATCAAGATGTGGTTCTCCGCCGGCAAGGAGCCGGATCTGGAAGCCAACCCGGTGCTGCGCTGGATGCGCGGGCACCTGCGCCTGAGCCCGCAGTACCACGGCAACCTGCTCAGCGTGATCAAGGACGGCAAGCGCTGGTTTACGCCGCTGTTCGTGGTGCTGATTTTGATCGCGGTGATCGATGTGATCTTCGCGGTGGACAGCATCCCGGCGATCTTCGCGATCACCACCGACCCGTTCATCGTGCTCACCTCCAACGTGTTCGCGGTGCTGGGCCTGCGCGCGATGTTCTTCCTGCTGGCCGGCATGGCCGACCGCTTCCACCTGCTGCCCTACGGCCTGGCGGTGATCCTGGTGTTCATCGGCATCAAGATGATGATCATCGATCTGTACAAGATCCCGGTGCTGGTGTCGCTGGGCGTGGTGGTTGCGATCCTGGTGGCGACCATCGTGCTGAGCCTGCTGCGCCCGCCCAGGCCTGCCGGGCACTGAGGGAATCGGGAATCGGGAATCGTGGCGCAGCCTGCACTGCTGGCAACCATGCGCACCGACCATCTCGCCAGGTCCTTGCCCGCCCACCGTCGCGGGACCTTGAGCGGCATGGATGCCGCGCCAGAGCTTACAAGGACGTACTTGCAGCGTGTCCCGCGATGGTGGGCGGGCAAGGGCCCTGCAGCCAAGCTGCAGATCGGCCGGAAGTGGACTTTGCAGATGGCGGATGGCGCGGCACGTGCGGTGCCGCGCCTCATCCACTTGCGTCATGCGCGGCAGACGACGCCAGGATTCGGCGGCGGGATTGGATTATCCCGCCGCCGGGCCTGCTTATCCCGAGTTTGAGAGGCTTGTAAAAAAACCCGCGCGACGCCATCCGTGAAGGTATGACACCGCATCCTGTTGCCGCCGCCGACACCACCGCCCAAGCTCGCCTGGATCGTTCCCGGGTCTTGCGCGCCTTCAATGTGAGCCTTGCCGCCGTGCTGCTGCTGGTGGCGGTGTTCACCGCCCAGGGCATGTTCGACTTGCGCGCCTGGGCGGTGGCACCGCTGCAGGCCGACGGCCTGCGCGGCATCCTCACCGCACCGCTGCTGCATGGTTCGCTGGCCCACCTGGGCGCCAACGCCGCGGCGCTGCTGATCCTGGGCACGCTGGCCGGCAGCGTGTATCCACGTGCCACCGTCATGGCGCTGCCGCTGTTGTGGCTGGGCTCGGGCCTGGGCGCATGGCTGCTGGGCGAACCCGGCAGCCGGCATCTGGGCGCCAGCGGCGTGACCCACGGGCTGATGTTCCTGGTGTTCGTGCTGGGCCTGCTGCGCCGCGACCGCCCCGCGATCGCCACCAGCATGATCGCCTTCCTGTTCTACGGCGGCATGCTGATGACCATCCTGCCGCACGAAGCCGGCGTGTCCTGGCAATCGCATCTGGGCGGTGCGGTGGCCGGCCTGATCGCCGCCCTGCTGCTGCGCCTGCGCGACCCGCAACAGGCCAGGCCGCGCTACAGCTGGGAAGACGAGGACGAAGACGCCGCCTGGGAGGTGAGCAACCCTGAGCACGCGATGCTGGAACCGCCACCGCCGCGTCAGGTGCCGGTGCTGTGGCAGCGCCAGGACGATGGCTCAGACAACGTGGTGCTGCATTTCCCGCCGCGCGAACGGCCACCAGGTACCTGAGACGGATCAGGCAACCACGAATCGGTCGATCGCGCTGCGCTGCCCTGCGTAGGAGCGTGCCTGCGCGACGGGCCGTACCGATAGAACCCGTCGCGCTCTGGCGCGCTCCTACAGATGCTGATTAGCGCGCGGGGCGCCCGCTCAATGCGCGCCGCGCCAGGCCCGGGTCGTCGGCGAAGAACGCATCGATGCCCGCATCCAGATACGCCTTCAACTCGACCAACGCACCGGCGTCGTTGCGCTCGGTCACCGCGCCGCCGCTGCGGTTGTTGGCGGCCAGAAAATAATTTTCTGGACGGAACGTATACGGCTGCACCTGCAACCCGGCCGCATGTGCGTCGTGCACCAGGCTGGTGGGCGCGCCCAAACGTTGCTGCGCATCCAGCGGGATGATGCTGCGGATGTCGGGGCCGATCGCATCGGCATATGTCGCGACCTGCTTCAGGCCGTCCGGCGTGATCATCTGCCCGTAGGTCTTCGGCGCATCGTCCGTGCCGGCGGGCAGCGCCATCTGCGCGCCACCGAGCAACTGCAGCAGGCCGATGTTGCTGGTGCGCCCGATCTTGTCGCGCAGATAGCGCAGGTTGCCGGTCTCGAACGACTGGATGATCACCGGCGCAGTCCGGGTATAGGCATGCGCCTGCAAGGTGGCCAGCACCTTGTCTTCCATCGGCAGGCCCAGCGCCTTGAAATAGCTGGGGTGCTTGATCTCCGGAATCAGCCCGATGGTGCGGCCGGTCGCTGCCGATTCTGCGGCGACGAAATCGATGATCTCCTCGAAGGTCACGATCTGGAATTGCCCGTCCCAGCGCGTGCCGCGCAGCTGCGGCAGCCGCTCGCGCGCACGTAGCGTCTTCAACTCGGCCAGGGTGAAATCTTCGGTGAACCAGCCTTCCATCGCCTGACCGTCGATGGTCTTGCGGGTCTTGCGCGCAGCGAATTCCGGGTGGCTGGCCACATCGGTGGTGCCGCCGATCTCGTTCTCGTGCCGCGCGATCAGTACGCCATCCTTGGTGGACACCAGATCCGGCTCGACAAAATCGGCGCCATCGACAATGGCTTTGGCATAGGAGGCCAGGGTGTGTTCCGGACGCAGCGCACTGGCGCCGCGGTGCGCAAAGATCTGCACCGTCTTGGCCAGCGGCGCTTCGGCAACTGCCGGGCCGTTCATGCCAACCATCATCGCTCCCACCAACCAGATACGACCGAACTGCATCATGCATCTCTCCAACGAAAAACAGGTACCGAATCGACGTATGACCGCCGGGCGAGTCTGGTCGATAGGCGGCGCGGGAGGTACGACTGTACATCCCGCTTCCGCTGCATCGTCAGCACCCGCCGGAACATCACTCGCGACGTCTTGTTCGCCAGCCTGAAACTGTCTGCGTCGATCGAAACCGGAATTCGGTAAGCAACCGCAAGACCGGCTCTTACGATTCCCCAATCCCGATTCCCGTCCTCAGAACTTCGCATCCAGCGTCAAGAACACTTGCCGCGGCGCACTGGCATGGAAGGCCAGCTGGCGGCCGTTGGGATCGCTATTGGCGAAGGCCGTCAGGTTGGAGGCGTAACGCTTGTCGGTGAGGTTGGTGACATTGAGCGAAAGCTTGAGCCCCTGCAGCACGCCAACCTGGCCGAAGTCATAACCACCGCCCGCATCGAAGGCGGTGTAGCCGCCGAAGCCCTGGTCGTTGGTGTAGGTGTAGTAGCGCTGGCCGGTGTACTTGCCGCGCAGGTTGAGATTCCACGGCCCGTAATTGAAGGCCAGTTCGCTGGCGAACATGCGCTTGGGCGTGTCGACGGTGTACTTGCCGGCGGTGGGAATCACCACGCCGTTCTGCACGTAGTTGTCGTCGTAGGTCGAACGGTTGATCGAGGCCGAGTTGTACCACTGCAGGTAGCTGGTCGGCTTCCAGATCACCGTCAGTTCGCCGCCGCGGCTGCTCACCGAGCCCACGTTGAAGAAGCGCGTGGTGCATGCGGGCGTGGTGCCCTGCTGGATGCTGGCGCAGGGGTTGAGCGAAAGCAGGCGGTTATCGAAGGTGACGTCGTAACCGACCAGCGAGGCTTCGAAGCGGTCGCGCACGAACCGATAGCCCGCTTCCAGCGTGCGCGATTTCTCCGGCTCCAATGCGCCGACGCTGGCATCGAACGAGGCCTGGGTCACCAGCAATGGACCGCCGGCGCCGCCGCCCTGGAACGCGGCGATGTTTTCCGCGTACGAGGCGAACACTTCCTGGCCTTCGGCCAGGCGATAGCCCACGCCGATCTGCGGCAACACCGATTCGCTGGCCTTGAGCGAACCGGTGGCCACCGGCGCTTCCACTGCCACGCCCGGCGTCTCGCGCGCGGTCATTTCGGTGCTTGGGCTCTTGACGCCCAGGTCCAGGCTCAGACGCTCATCCAGGAACCTGAAATTGCCCTGCACGTAGAACTGCCGCGTGGTGATGATGTAGTTCTGCGAGAACAAACGGCGATTGGGATTCTGAAGGAACTTGTCGTCGCTGACCGGACCATCGATCCAGTAGAAATTGCGCTCCACATCGTGATGATTGCGCTCGTACCACAGGCCCGCTTCCAGATGATGCGGGCCAAGATCCCAACCGAGCGAGGCGATGCCGCCGGTGCGGTTGATCCAGTAATTGGTGCTGCGGATGGAAATCGGCAATGCCTGCGGCGTACCCGGATTGGACGCCTGGCCCGGCGACCACCAGTGGCCCTGGCCCTTGTTTTCATGGTGATAGACCTGCGTATGCAGGCTGATCGCATCGTTGGGCTGGAAATCGCCGGCCACGTAGAACAGGTCGTCGTCGCGCAAGGCGCGGCTCTGGTAATACGCATCGTCGATGTTGTCGACACCGCCGCTGAAACCGCAACGCGCGGCATTGCGCGTGGCCGGTGCGCAATACGCTGCAGCCAATGCGCGGTTCCAGTCCGGCGCGTACAGATTCCAGTCCCAGCCCAGGCCGCGTGCCATGCCGCTCTTGGACAGGTACGCATAGTCGGCCTGCGAAGTACGCGAGGTATCGGCGAATGCGGTCAGCTTGCCGCCATCGAACTGGTACACGCCCTTGGCATTGAACTGCCGCGTGGTGGTCGGCGATTCCGGGCGCGCCCACATGTCGGCTTCGGCGTTGATGCCCGACACATATGCCGAAAACCCGTTGTAATCGCCGGTATCCACGCGCAGGAAGGTACGCCGATTGGCATCGGAGCCCACCGTCTGCGATACCTGCCCGCCGAATACGCTGGACGGATCTGCCGAGTAATACTGGATGGTGCCGCCCAGGTTGCTGGTCGACGCCGTGCCCAACGCACCGATGCCCGAAGCCAGCTCCACGCCGCCGAAGTTTTCCGCAATCAATGCGCGGCTGATGTTGAGGCCGTTGTAGTTGCCATAGGCGTTGTCGCCCAGCGGCAGGCCGTCGAGCGTATAGCCCAGGCGCGTGCCGTTGAAGCCGCGCAGGCTGATCGTCTGCGATTCTTCGTTGGCACCGAACGCATCGTTGGATTGCACGTTCACGCCCGGCATGCGGTTGAGCAGCTTCTGGATGCTGGTGCCCGGCGGCAGCACCGCAATGTCCTGCGGGGTGATGCGCTGCACCTGGCGGGTTTCGCCCTGGCCGATCACCGACACCGCATCGAGTTGCTGCACGGTCGCACCGGTATCGGCAGACACCTCAGGGTCGGCGGCGTAAGCGGCAGGCGCGAGCACGAGCGCGGCGAGAACGGCGGCACTTAACTGATGGGTCTTGGGCATGAGCGGCGTTGGGGACGAGTCAAAAGATGGCGGCAAGCGTGCGACAGTTGTCTTGCGTCGATGCGACCGAAACATGACAGTGCAACGACAACCGTTTCGCATCCCTGGCCGTTGCTGCGTCGCGTTGGCATGCAGCTGTCATCGAGCCGTCGTAATCTGCGGGCTCTTCCATTCGTGTTGTCTGAGGTTGCCATGTCGCAGCGCATTGCTTGCCACTCTCACCGGACGCTGGTCAGCGTTGCCATCGCCGCGCTGTTGATCGGCAGCGGCATCGCAAGTGCACGGGACAAGGCAGCCGCGAAAGATTCGGTGCTCGCCACCGATGCGCATGGGTACCTGGAGAAACAACAACTGCCCGACAGCGTGCAGCTGGTGCCACCGCCACCGCAGGAGGGCAGCGCTGCGCTCGCCAACGACGAGGCAGTGGCCAAGGCCATGCTCGCCCTGCGCGGGACACCGCGCTGGGAGCTGGCCGCGCAGGACGCGGTGCTGAGCTTTCCGGCTGCGGCCACGCACTTCAGCTGCGCGCTCGGCATACAGATCGACCAGACCAGCACCCCGCATCTGATCCGTCTGCTCGAACGCAGCATGCGCGATGCCAGCACCGCGACCAGCGCCGCCAAGGCACGCTATCAGCGTCCACGCCCGTTCATGCGCAACGCGCAACCGATGTGCACCCCGGCCGATGACGCGGCCCTGCGCAAGAACGGTTCCTACCCCTCCGGCCACACCGCCATCGGCTGGACCTGGGGTCTGATCCTGTCCGAAATCGCCCCCGCCCACCGCGACGCCCTGCTCGCGCGCGGCCGCGCCTTCGGCGACAGCCGCCTGGTCTGCAACGTGCACTGGCAGAGCGATGTGACCCAGGGCCGCGTGGTGGGCGCTGCCACGGTCGCCGCATTGCACGCCAATCCTGCGTTCGAAAAAGACCTGGCCGCCGCACGCCGCGAGATCGAACAGGCGCAGGCCAAGCAGCCGGCTGCGTCCTCGGTGGCTGCGTGCAACGCGGAAAACCAAGCGCTAGGGACCGCATTGCCTGGGGTGATGTAGTCCACCGCACGCGCACGGCGGATGCGCCTGCGGTGCTCGGACGACGTGCGAGAGGTTGCGCCCGCATCGCCGTCCACGCAGATGATGTGCGGCGGCAGCTGCGTCTGGGTGCGGCCCGGTTCCGACGGTTCCCGCGCGCCTCATCGCGCTGGGCATCGCCGCATCACTTGCCGATGCAAAAACTCGAGAAGATCTTGCCGAGCAGGTCATCGGCACTGAGCTTTCCGGTGATCTCGCCGAGCGCTTCATGTGCCAGGCGCAGTTCTTCGGCAGCCAGTTCCAGCTGCTCGAAACCCAGTTCCAGATCGGCAGCGTCCACGTGTTGTTCGGCGCGACGCAGCGCCTGAACATGCCGCGTGCGGGCAGAGAATTCGCCCTCGACGCTGTCCACGCCATCGCCGAGCGCAAGCGCGCGTAGGCGGATGTGCAATTGCTCCAGTCCTTGTCCGGTCACGGCAGAGACAGCGATCGCATTGGCATCGAGCGATGCGGCATTGCCGAGCAGATCGCATTTGTTGTGGATCCACAGCTGACGCGGCACGGCATCGATGGCATCGCCAATGGCATCGCGGGCGGCCTGCGGGTCGCGTGCATCCAGCACCACCAGTGCCAGGTCCGCGCGCTCCAGCTCGGCGCGTGCACGGCGCATGCCTTCGCGTTCGATCGCATCGCCGCCATCGCGCAGGCCGGCGGTATCGACCAGGGTCAACTCGAAGCCGTCGAGCTGGATGGCTTCGTGCAAGGTGTCGCGGGTGGTGCCGGCGACATCGGTGACGATCGCCCGGTCGCTTCCGGCCAGCGCATTGAGCAAGGAACTCTTGCCGGCGTTGGGCGGGCCGATCAACACCGCATGCAGGCCGTCGCGCAACTTGCGTCCGCGTTCGGCATCGCGCAGCAGCTGGGCGAGCACGTTGCGCGCCTGACCCAGACCATCGCGTAGTTGGTTGCCGCCCAAGGTGTCGAGCGGCTCGTCGGCAAAGTCGATGGCCGCTTCCACGTGGATACGCAGGCGGGTCAGTGTGTCCGCCACCGCATCGACCCGTCGCGAAAACACCCCGTCCAGTGCGCGCCGCGCGGCGCGTGCCGCCCGCAGGTCGCCGGCTGCGATCAGGTCGGCGATCGCTTCGGCCTGCGCAAGATCGAGCTTGCCGTTGAGAAATGCACGCTCACTGAATTCACCGGCGCGTGCCTGGCGGGCACCCAGTTCGATGCAACGGGCAACCAGTTGCCGCAACAGCACCGGGCTGCCATGGCCTTGCAGCTCGACGACGTCTTCGCCGGTAAAGCTGTGCGGCGCGTTGAACCACAGCGCAATGCCATCGTCGATGATGGCGCCCTGCCCGTCGCGAAAACGCGCGTAGTGCGCATGCCGCGGCTGCATCCGCGCAATTCCCAGTTGCGCTGCAATCTGCACCGACTGCGCCCCGGACAGGCGCACGATGCCCACGCCGCCGATTCCGGCAGCACTGGCGATGGCAACGATGGTCGAAGCGGAAGACGACATGGGCACTGCTCTACGTGGATTGAAAAAGGACACCTGTAGTTTAAACGGCGCAGTCAACAACGCCGACCCACATATTTGCGGGCACTTTTGAATCACCTCCCATGACGACATCCGCGCTGTCTGGCGTCTGCACGCCATGTCGTGTCGCGCGTCCGGTCACAACGATTGCAGCTGTGCGCGCGCCTGCTCGGCACCACTGCCTTGCGGCTGCAATTCCAGGTAGGTGGCATAGGCCTTGCGCGCCTTGTCGCGATCGCCTGCCTTGGCATATGCATCGCCGAGATTGAGATAGGCCACCGCGCGCGAGGGATCGATCTTCAAGGTATTTTCCAGCCAGCGCGCCGATTCGGCAAAGCGCCCCTGACGGTAATACACAAAGCCCAGGTTGTTGGCCGCCAGCGCGAAATCCGGACGCAGCTTCAGTGCCTCGGCAAATTGCTCGGCCGCATCGGCATAGCGCTTTTCCTTGTACAACTGCAGGCCGCGTTCGTTGGCCAGTTGTGCACGTTGGCGATCGCTGCTCTTTGCTGCGGTGGGCAACACCAGCGTGGCCTGGCCACCTTGCAGTGTCTTCACCGTCACCGGCACTGCAGCCACTGCCACACCGGCTGCGGCCGGCACAGGGCGCGCTGCGTCCACACGTGAGTTGAGCGCAATCGCATCGGCCGACAGCTGCGCGGTCTGCGCAGTGAGAAATTCTTCGCCGCTGGGAACCTGGAACACGAATTCGCCGCCTTGCGAACCGGGCAGGCTGCCGAATGCCGGCGTCTGCGCCGAGACTGCCGACACCGCGGGCGCCACGTACGCGGCCAGTTCGGTTCCGGTGATCAAGCCATCGCCATTGAGGTCGCCCTTGCCAGCCAATGCCTGCAACAGCACCCAGGTGAACACCGAATGCCCATTGGGCCCGCTATCGGCCACCTGTTGATCGGCGCCGCCGGCGGTGAGCATCTGGCGCGCGATGCGCCGCGCGTTCTCGCGCAGATACGCGCTGGACGTCGGCCCGCCACGCGTCAATCCCAGCCCGCTGTAGCACGCATCCATCACGAACAAGACGTGCTTGGCCTGCAGGCTTTCGGCGATGTTCTGCAAATCGCTCATTGCGATCGCATCGCTGGCCAGATGCTGCGGGTCCGAGTCGACCGGAATGATGTAACCCAGATCGCGACCGGAAGCGAGCCGTCGTGTGGCGCCATGCCCGGCAAAGAACACGAACACGCGGTCGTTGGTTTGTGCACGGCCTTCGCCGAGGCGGTCGTGGAATGCGGCCAGGATATTGTTGCGCGTGGCCTGCCCGTCCTTGAGCACGATCACTTGCGAGGACGGAAATCCCAACGGCCCGGTCAGGGTACTGGCAATCGCCTGCGCATCGTTGGCCGCATATTCCAGCTTGGGCCAATGCGCGTAGTCGTCGATGCCGATCACGATCGCCCACGATTTCGCATAGCCGGTGGTCACCGTGGCATCGGCCGCCGCGCCGGGTGCGCGCGCGACCGAGAACTCACGGCCATTCCAGCCGGCGAACTGGTAACCGTCGGCGATCAGACGATCCAGAATCTGCGGCAGCGCCTTCACTGCGCGGTCGTGGATGTCATGAAACAGCACGATGCCACGCTGCTCCTTGTTCACTTGATCGAGCACGCGTTGCACGATGGATTCCGGCACCGGATCGGCCCAGTCCAGCGAGTCGATGTTCCACATGATCGATTTCAGGCCGGCTTCGCCCAGCAGCTGCAAGCCTTCCGCATTGCGTGCGCCATACGGAAACCGGAACAGCGGCGCGCGCTTGTCGTCCACTGCACGCAGCAAGGTGTCGGTATCCAGAACCTGGCGACGCAGTGCATCGCCGGTGGTCTTGGACAACTGTGCGTGGGTGAGGCTGTGGTTCCCCACCGCATAGCCTTCTTCCATCAGCGAATGACTGATCTTCGACAGCGGCGCAAGTTGCGGTTTGCCGTTGGCATCCAGGCTGCCGAGGTTGCGCCCCACTTCGAAGAACACGCCGGGCACATCGTAGCGCTTGAGAATCGCCACGATCTCTTCGGTGTAGGCCTTGTGCGGGCCATCGTCGAAGGTGAGCACCACTGTCTTGGGCGGCAGGTCGCGGCCGAACACTTCGCTGTCGCTGTCGCGCGCGGCGAACGGGTACGGCTCGACCACGCCATGGTCGCGCAGGATGTTCTCGCGCGTATAGAGCGTGCGCAACTGCGCCACGTAGTCGCCCCATTTCTCGCGCTTGGGCACGATGGCGCGGCTGCGATCGAAACGGCTGAAGATCTGCGTCAACTCCTTGTTGTAGCTGCGCTCGATCTCGTCCAGCGCCTCCAGATCCTCGCCGATGCGCTGATGCAGTTTCACCGCCGGCAATGCAGAGTCGCGGCCGATGCGCGCATGCAGATCGCGCAGCACCTCGGCAAATGCCAGGCGGTCGGCATCGAACAGATCCGACGCAGATTCCACCTCGTCCAGCACTGCGGCAATCGTCGCGAACCGGCGTGCATCCTTGGAAGCCAGAATCGTGTCCAACGATGCGGCAATGCGTTCGCGCTGCTCCAGGTTTTCATGAAACAACTGCTGGCCCACGCTGCTGGAGGTGGCGCGATCGCGTGGCGTTTGTTTGTCCTCATCGGCCAGCAGCACGATGATGCGGCGGTGCCGGTCCAGCTGTTCGCGCAGTTGCGCGATCAATGCACCGGTGGCGTTCCCGGTCTTGTCCGCCTGCGTGCCAGCGCTCGTTGCAGCCGCGGGCTTCGCAGCGCCGGCAGCATCGCTGGCGTCCTGCGTGCCGCAGCCGGCCAGTGCCAGCACTCCGACGCAACTTGCGCACAGCAACAGGCGATGCAACGGCGATGTGGTCACGACGGCGTCCTTGGCGAAAGAGACAACAGGCACTCAATGCGGGCTGATATGCAGAAAGCCCGCCTTGCGGCGGGCCTTCGTGTACTTACTTGGCGTTGGCCTGGATGATCTTGCTCGGCTTCTCGCCGTGCTGGCGGATCATCCACCACTGGATCAACAGGCCCAGCCCGCCGTTGACCACCCAGTACAGCACCAGGCCGGCCGGCATGAAGGCCATCATGACGCCGAACACCAGCGGCATGAACTGCATCATCTTGGCCTGCATCGGGTCCATGCCCGGGGTCGGGGTCAGCTTCTGCGTCGCCCACATGATCGAGATGTTGAGCAGCGGCAGGATGAAGTACGGGTCGCGCGCAGTCAGATCCTGGATCCAGCCCAGCCACGGCGCCTGGCGCAGTTCCACCGACTCCACCAGCACCCAGTACAGCGCGAAGAAGATCGGCATCTGGATCAGCAGCGGCAGGCAGCCGCCCATCGGGTTGATCTTTTCCTTCTTGAACAGCTCCATCGTCGCCTGCTGGTACTTGACGCGATCGTCGCCGTAGCGCTCCTTGAGCTGCGCCAGGCGCGGCTGGAAGCGGCGCATCTTGGCACCGGACTTGTACTGGGCAGCCGACAGCGGATACAGCGCCAGGCGCAGCAGGACCACCAGGCCGATGATGGCCCAGCCCCAGTTGTGCAGGAAGCTGTGCAGATGGCTCAGCACCCAGAACAGGCCCTGGCCGATGATGGCCATGATCGAGAAGCGGCTGTAATCGACCACGCGGTCCAGGCCCTTGACGTCTTCCTTGGCGATCAGGCTGACCAGCTTCGGGCCTACCCACAGCCGCGCTTCGGTGCTGGCGGTCTGGCCAGGTGCCACGGTGAAGGCCGGGCCGCGCAGCTCGGCCACGTCGCGCGGGCCGTCCTGGGCCAGCACGTACAGCGAGGCTTGGTCCTTCTGCGGAATCCACGCGGTGAAGAAGTGGTGCTGCAGCAGCGCTACCCAGCCGCCGGTGATCTGGCGATTCAGGCCGCCGTCGTCCATGTAGTCCTTGAACGCGCGCCGCTCGTAGCCTTCCTGCGGGCTGTACCAGGTCGCGCCATTGAAGCTGAAGGAATCCGGATTGGTCATGCCGCGGCTGAGGATGGTCGGCACCCGGCTCAGCTTCCGGAACACGTAGCCGTTCCACGGCGCGCCACTCTTGTTGATCACCTCGTCCTTGATCGAGATGGCATAGCGGCCGCGCTCCAGGGTAAAGGTGCGACGGATCGAGACGCCGTCGGGGCCATTCCAGACGAACGGCACCACCAGCGTGTTCTGGCCCTTGGCCATTTCGAACGTCGTGCCCGGCTGCTCGGCGCGGAAGCCGCCTACACCCGGCACCGGCGAATGCTCGCTGGCCCAGCCGCTGGTGGCGTTATACGGGTGCGCCGGATCTTCGGTCAGCAGGCTGACCGGCGCGGTGCCGTCCTTGGTCTGCGGGAATTGCAGCAGCTCGGCATCGAGCACGCTGCGGCCGTCCAGCTTCAGGCGCAGCACATCCGAGGTCAGGGTCACCACCGGCGCAGCGCCGGCTGCAGCCGGTGTTGCCGCAGTGCTGCTGGTCGCCGGCACCGTGCCCGGCGCGCCGGCCTGCGGAATGGGCTGGGCCGAAGGCACATTGGCCGCGCTCGGCGCTGCCGCATCCGGATCGCGCGCCGCCGGCACCGCCTGGGTCGCCGCGGCCACCGGCGCATTGGCAGCCGCCTTGTCCTTGCCCCACTCCATCCACAGCAACGCCGCGACCATCAGCCAGGCAAAAATCAGGAAAACACGGGTCTGGTTCATCGGGCAGCAACTCGCTCAGTCGGAACTACAGTTCCGGCTCTGTCGGGGAAGGGGAGGATGGGCGCACCGTCCTGGCGGGCGGCATTGTGCCGGGCGCAGCAGGCAGGGGCAATGCGCCGGCACGGCGCAGCAGACGCACGAAGGCATCGCGGATCTGTGGATTGGTCGCTTTTGCCGCCGCCGAGCGCGCCACGATGACGTAGTCACCACCGGCCAGCTCGGGCAATAGATGCCGCATGGCATCGCGCAGCACACGTTTGATGCGGTTACGTCCGACCGCGCGCGTATCGACCTTGCGCGACACGGCCATGCCCAGGCGCGGCGGTGTATCGCCGGTGCGCCAGTGCAGGCTTAGAAGTGGGTCCGAGGTGCGACGTGCAGTATCGAAAACGATCGTATATTGCGCACGCGTACGAACCCGCGCAGAGCGAGGAAATCGCCTGCACGGGTTCGATGCGTTCACGGTAGGGACTGCCTCGGCCGCAGGGAGCGGCGCGGCAATCAAGCGCTCAGGCGCTTGCGGCCCTTGGCGCGGCGGCGAGCCAGGATCTTGCGGCCGTCGGCGGTTGCCATACGTGCGCGGAAACCATGGTCGCGTGCTCGCTTGAGATTGCTGGGTTGGAAAGTACGCTTGGTGGCCATGGGGCCCTCTGCATGAATGGAGACGAATAGAACCGGCAATTCTATAGGCCTGCCGCGCCGCAGGTCAACACCCTGCTTGCCTTACCGCGGAGGAGGACGGCGGCGGCCTGTGGATGGCCCTGTGAATAACTCTGGGAAAACCCTGCCCTCGGTGCTAGTCTGGTCCATCCTCTTTTCACTACCGGGCTGCGAGCACGGCGCTTTTCTGCGCCCCGCGGCCGGCAACAGATGATCACACGTTG